>NZ_JBBOZM010000001.1:680000-5480000 GCF_038008625.1 Paenibacillus sp. FSL L8-0470 | reverse complement strand
CCATATATTTATCATTGGACATGGAAACGCATGGACCAATGAAGACGTGATCTTCAATCGTAGTATCTGCCGTAACATAAGCTAAGGTTTGGATGGTGCAATGCGAACCAATTGATGTATTTAATTCAACCATGGCACCTCGACCTATGACAGTATTCGCTCCAATCCGTACTTTTTCACGGATACTTGCTTGATCCCCAATGAATGCTTCTTCAGAGATTATAGTTCCCGTGTAAATCGAAACATGATTTCCTATTTTGACATTAGATTTGATCTCAAGTGGAGGTAAAGTAGTCTCCGTTTTTCGCATATTTGCATTTCCACCGGGATAAACCCCGATAATACAGTGAGATCCTATCGTTACGTTATCCCCAATTCGGGTATTTCCCAAAATAGCCGTATGATGCCCGATAGAAACGTTTTTTCCTAATACGACACCCTCCTGAATTACGACCAGTTCACCTATATTTGCATTCTCACTAAATCTATCAATCATTTGCATCCCCTCTTTTTGGTATCAAATTAGAAAAAATTGTAACTCCACTTTCTTATATCAATTGTGAGTACCTAAGATACTCTTAATCATATTTACTAACTCTAAGGCACGTACCGTCGCTGAATGTTTTGTATGAACCATTCTATAACCTTCATTTGCCATCTTTGCCCGTTCTTGATCATGGGTTAAATAGAACTCAATCTTTTCCAAAAAATTCTTTTCATTAATAGAGGCAAAGTGTACATCCGGTATAAATCCTATATCCTCTAGCTCTTTTAAGGGTGGCGCAAGCAAAAGAGTGTTGCAAGCCGGAACTTCAAAATACTTTGCTAATGGATAATGGAAGGTTGAATCACATGTTAAAAATAATTTTGCTCGATTAACTTCCTTAGCATATTTTTCTCCTATAATAATATTTTTCCTGGTTTCATCCTGGTTTTCGTAACCAGGGTGTGGATGATAAACAAAAAAAGGCTTATCTATTAAAGCATCATACATGATTTTTCTTAACGGATAATACCTCCTTGCTACCCCCATCATTAAACAATCGATGTCTTTAGGTAACCCATAATCTTTAAAGACCTCTTCATTGGCAAAGTGAGGCAGCCACCTCATTCTTTGGAGATATTTGGGATACCTATTTATAAAGTAATCTCGACAAAGTGTAAAAATATATGGAACATGATTCTGCTCAATAAAAAGGATACGTTCTTGCACGAGTCGATGAAGATCATACATGAAAACACCGAATGGGATATTAAGAGAGGAGAGTCCGGTGATGACGGGAGAACGATTGTCAACCGGATCATTGATCAATATAAAATCCGGCCTAAACCTGATATGATTCAGGATATTTTGAATATCCCCTGGCTCACTCCATAGCACTAAATCGATTACCTTAGACAATGCCTGAGAGAGATAATATGGATGTCTTTCCGTCTTTTTGGAAAAATCACGGCTAATATATAATATCTTGAGTTTTTCCATAAGTTACTCCTTTCAAATTAGTCAATCAATCAACTCATGAAAAATCCATCTACAAGTTTCAAAATTATATTATGCATTGGATGTTTAACATTCCATAGACATGAATGGAACTTCCGATTAAACACATTTTTAATGTCTCATACATTAATATAACTAATCGACTTTCAAGGAGTGTGTAATAATGACAATCAGACCAATTGTTATCTTAGGTACAGGTGGAAACTGTATTGATATTTTGGATACAATAAATGACATTAATGCTATTCAATTAAAATATGAATGTGTCGGATTCCTTGATGATAACCCAGATCATTGGGGACAAAGGATTGCAGGGTTACCCATTCTTGGCCCGCTTCCCACTGCCAAAGATCTTCCTCCATCGCATTTTATTGTGAACGGTATAGGAAGTCCTCGAAATTTTTGGGAAAAAGAATCTATTATAGCAAAGACGAAAGTCGGTATCGAAAAATTCGAAACTATTATTCATCCTACTGCCCATATATCAAAAATGTCTGATATTGGTCGGGGGACGGTTATTTTCCAGAATGTCACGATTACATCAAATGTTAAAATTGGTGATCATGTAATCATCCTTCCAAATACAGTGATAAGTCACGATGATATTATCGGCGATTACTCCTGTATTGCTGGTGGAGTTTGTATTTCCGGTGTTGTTGCAATTGGTAAATCATGCTATATAGGAACAAATAGCTCAATAAAACAAAATGTATCAATAGGTGATTTTTCACTTGTCGGGATGAATAGTGCCGTTTTGCGTGATGTTCCGAAAAACAATGTAGTTGTTGGTAACCCAGCAAAATTTTTAAGATATACCCGCTGATGTGGCCGGGGGAGGGGAATACAATCAGTAGCCTTTTCTTTCAAATTAAGTGACAATGATTAAATTTGAGACATAAGTTAATTGAGGATGTGAGTGGAAAAGCATTTATTATTTTATAGTGGGAGGAAAGGATGGGATATAATTTTGTTAAAAATAGTTAGCGTAATTGACCAGATCGGTTCAGATATAGATTATTTAGCTAATGGTTTATTGCCCTATATGGATCGCTATGATTACCAAGTTTTGGATGTACATCCTACAACCCCAAGTACTTCTCAACTTATGCGATTCGAAAAATACGGTAAGGATGCAGACATTATTGATTTTCAACATCCTCATATTGCGCTTTTGCTATTAAACAGGTATCCCTGGCTTTCAGAGAAGAAAAAAATATTAACCAACTATATTCCTGATTATCTAAATAACAGTCAATATAGCATGTTTGATAAAGTAGTCTCTTCAAATAAAACGATGCAAAGAAGAATACCGGGCAGCGTGTTTATTTCTTTAACAGTGGATACTAATTTCTGGACTTTTAATGACAAGTGGACGAATAATAAAAATTTGATTATGGTTACCGATGAAATAAAGCAAGAAAAGGGAGTTTTTGAAGTAGCAGTTGCATGCCGTAACCTTGGGCTAAACCTTTTATTGGTTGGTCGAAAATCGGATGAAAGCTATTTAACTAAAGTGTTAGAAACTGGACGTGTTACTTACCGACAAGAGATGAGTAAGGAAGAACTTCAACAATTGTATTATCAGTCTACCTTATTCGTTTGTAACTCGGATGAAAGTGAGATTGGACCTGTTTCAATATTAGAGGCCATGATCTCTGGGGTGCCAATTCTTTCCCGTTTAGTCGGACATGTGCCAGAACTTAACAAAAAGAATAGTATGCGATTATTAGAGTCTCCATTAAATGATGTCGCTTCATTGACAAATGCTATTGAGAATCTTCTGAGCAACGAGCAAGAGCTCTTAGTTATGCGCGAGAGAGCTTGGCAAATTGGCTCAAAACAAGCAGACGAACGCAGAGCATACAATTATCAAAAGCTTTACAGTTCCCTTTTTCCTGGAACCCCAGTCTCTGTAATTGTAACAATTTATGAATATCATCATACAATACTTAATTGTTTACAATCTATTGCTGCCCAAGATTATGTTAATAAAGAGTTAATTATCTGTGATGACAATCCGAATAGTGAAAATCAGTC
Organism: Paenibacillus sp. FSL L8-0470; assembly: GCF_038008625.1. Taxonomy (NCBI): domain Bacteria; kingdom Bacillati; phylum Bacillota; class Bacilli; order Caryophanales; family Paenibacillaceae; genus Paenibacillus; species Paenibacillus sp. FSL L8-0470. Next base: position 5,476,462 of record NZ_JBBOZM010000001.1, on the reverse strand, counting down.
AGTAATAGAGGAATTTGCACGTTCAGTCTCTTTTCCAGTTGTATATCGAAACACATCCCGAAAGGAAAATGATTATGGGCTAGCTAGAGCTCGTAATGTAGGGATAATAGAGGCAAGTGGTGATATTTTAGTATTTTGCGATCAGCGTATAAGTATGCATTCCAATGCTATTAGTGAATTTGTCAAAAATCTAATGCCTAAAAAATGGTTATTTGGTACAAAAGGAATAATAAAAGGATTTGTTGAGAACTTCTCCTGTGTTTACCGAAATGATCTAATAAGAGCTGGCATGTTCTGTGAGCGTGTTGATGAATATGGTGGGGCAACACAAGAAATATTTAAACGCACTCATTCACAGGGGTTTAAGCATGAACTAATTCCAACTGCTAATTCAACTTTTATTGTTGAATCATTAAGTCTTTCAAAAAGACGTCCAGAAATTATTAAAATGCGAAATCGCTTATATAGAATGAACTTTTAGCCTTTAAAAGGGAGAAAAAATAGAGGTAGAGGTGAGATTATTGGAAAGTGGTAATTTAAACAGATCACATACTATAGATGTAATAGTCTGTGTATATAACGCGTTGGAGTATGTCAAATTGTGCTTAGAATCCTTGATAGCAAAAAAAACCATTCCATTCAATTTAATCATTGTGGATAGTGGGAGTGAAAAAGAAACAAAAGACTATTTAGCTTCTTTCGCAAGGAAATATGATTGTAAATTAAAAACTAATAACTCAAAGACTGATTACACAATTGCATCAAATCAAGGACTGAAATTGTTTACATCAAAATATTGTGTGTTATTAAATAGTGACACAATTGTATCTATTCATTGGTTAGAAAAACTGATGGATTGTATGGAATCTGAAAGCAGTACAGGGATTGTTGGACCTTTATCAAATTCGGCCAGCTATCAGTCAGTACCTAAGGATGTTAATGGAAATGGAGGCACGGTAAACGAATTGGAAAAATTAGGCGGTAAAGAGCTAACCATTGAACAAATGGCATATTTTATAGAACAACAATCAAAAAGAATATTTCCAGTTGTTAATCATGTGAATGGGTTTTGTTTTATGATTAACCGTTCCGTCATTGAAAAAATAGGTGATCAGGATGAAATAAACTTTCCTTGCTATGGGGGAGAGGATGATTATTGTATTCGGGCAGTCAATGCAGGGTTTAAACTAAAGGTTGCCGATGATTGCTATATTTATCATTATAAATCCAAAAGTTATAATACTGAAGAAAAAAACGAGAAAAGGAAAAATGCAGGGAGACTTCTACGGGAAAAACATACACCAGCAATTGTTAAACATCATTACACTGAAATAAAAAATAACATTGAACTTGCAAGAATAAGGGAAGAAATTGATCTAGCGCTAATTAATAGCAGTTGTATGTATGATTACAATAGGGCTATTTTGCTTTTCTGCTCTGACCTGGAAAAAAATAGCAACCTCGAAACGATGATAAAAGAAACAAAAAAAATGTATAGAGATAATATACTTCTAAAACTGGCTGTGCCTTTTCATTTTAAAGAATATCTTACAAAAATATATCCACATCAAGCGGTTCATTTTATATTTTACGAAAATAAAAGTGAATTGATTCGAATTAGTCAGCATTTTGATACCGTAATTGCCGCTGATTTAAAAGCTAATGATACTTTACGGCAAATTGCAGCAAATTATGACCATATTAAAGATGTTTATTATACCGTAGAAAAACATTGAATTTTTAGAAACCCTTGATGTTGCTTGCTACAAAATTGCCTCCTTCGAAAATAATGATATCCCTTTATTAAGAAAGGTCGCATCAAAAGGAAAGCCGATGATTGTTTCAACAGGGATGGCTTCACTTGGTGAAATTGAAAATTTAGTAAAAACAATTAAGGATGCAGGCTGCGTTGATTTCATTTTATTAAAATGCACGAGCAGTTATCCAGCTTCACCCGAAAACTCGAATCTTAATACGATTCCCTTTTTATATTTCAAAGGATATAAAGGCTGGCGAAGTATTGACAATGGAAAATATAAAAGTGATTCGTCCAGGATTTGGTTTGGATCCAAAATACTATGATCTACTTTTGGGAAAGCAAATTAAAAAGATCTAAAAATTGGAACTCCATTAAGCTGGGAGCAGTTATTGTAATAATGTTTGAAATAATATGTAATCATTAGCCCCGAGAGCCCTGCAAAACGCATACAGTTTCTGTAAAAAACAAACCCAGTACCCGGTCCAGTACCCAGTACTAGGTTTGTTGTATAAATGGAAAAAAGAAAAAGCGAGTTCACATAGTCTTCTTAATAGACATCCCGCGCATACCGCTTGGATAACGACATTTCTTGTACATAATTAATCGCTTCATCCGCAGGCATACCGCCGTGCTGCCGGATTACCATTTTCAGTGCGGCATCTACTTCTTTGGCCATTTGCCGGGCATCTCCACATACATAGAAGTGCGCGCCTTCCTGAAGCCAGGCCCATAGCTCGGCTCCATGCTCAAGGATGCGGTGTTGTACATAGATTTTGTCAGCCTGATCGCGCGAAAAGGCTGTGTCCAGCCGATGCAGGAAGCCTTCCTTCTGAAGAGCTTCAAGCTCGTCGTAGAAATAAAAATCACTGTCTTTCCGCTGTTCTCCGAAGATCAGCCAATTTCTTCCTTTGGCTCCGGACGCTTTACGCTCTTGCAGGAAACCCCGGAACGGAGCAATGCCTGTACCCGGACCAACCATAATCATCGGGGCATCGGGATTTGCCGGTGGACGGAATTGGGCATTCTTTTGAATGAAAATGGGAATGATCGTATCCTCTGTAGCGAGGTCGGCGAGAAATGTAGAGCATACTCCCTTGCGGGCGCTGCCGTTGTTCTCGTAGCGAACGGTGGAAACTGTAATATGAACCTCGTTGGGATTTGCTTTCGGACTGGAAGAAATCGAATAGAGGCGGGGCTGCAAAGGCTTGAGCTGTTCCACAAGCTCCTGTGCGCTGAGGGAAACCGGGTATTCCTGCAGCACATCAATCAGTTGACGGCCCCACAGCCATTGCTTGAGGTCCGCCAGGTTCTCATTGTCTAGCAGCTTGCTTAACCGGGCATCCTGAGCGCGGTCCCGGATGAACCGGAGCATATCGGTTGTCACCCGGGCAATCTCGAAATGACGCAGCAGTGCTTCGGTCACCGGCAGTTCTCCCTGGCCTTTGACCATTACTGGTGTAGCAGGTTCAATGCCCAGCGTATGCAGCAGATTGCGGGCCAAGTCAGGGCAATTGGCAGGCCACACCCCCAGAGCATCGCCTGCTTCGAACTGCACTCCTTCAGGTGTAAGGTCGAAGGCGTAATGGCGGGTCTCCTTTTCAGATCCGGCCTTGTTCAGATTCTGCTTGAACAGCAGCCGTGAAGGTACCGGGTGGTTCCGGTGATATCCGCGTGGTTCCGGGTTTGTGGTAACCGGGATGGATACGGCAACCGGAGTGGATGAGATGCCGCTTACTGCGGCGGGTATAGCGGGCTTCGGGCTGCCTGTAAATCCGCCCAACAGTGCAGAGACATCATTCGTCCATGCCTCCGCCTGCTCCTGAAAGTCCGTATCGCAATGGGCACAGTCAAGCAGCCGCTGTGCACCAAGCTCCTCCAGACGGGTATCCAGATTCCGCCCGAAGCCGCAAAAGAGATCGTAATTGGAATCCCCGAAAGCGAGCACGGCATAACGCAGATCCTGGAGCTGTGGGGCATTCTCTGCCCTGAGGGATTGAAAGAAGCTTTCTCCATTGTCCGGAGGATCGCCGGCTCCGAAGGTGCTGGCGATAAACAGGACAGACTGGTTCTTGGCCAGATCGCTCACGGAATATTGATTCATATTTACGAGCTGCACATCATAACCGGCTTGCTGTAACTTCTTGGCACAGTCAATGGCTGCACCCTCCGCATTTCCGGTCTGCGAAGCCCATAGGATGGTTACCGGAAGGTTGGTTGTCGTGGGGCTCTCCGGGAACGGGGCAGCCTCCGAAGGGGACGACTCCGATAACGGTTCGGGTCTAAAGTTAGCTTCAGCCCCGGGAAGGGGAGTGCGGGAGAACATGCCCGCCAGCAGGCCATCAACAAAGAAGCGGGTTGGTGGCTCAAAAGGGGCGGCGGGCGGCAGCACCGGAATGCCGGAAGCGGACCGGCCGGCCTCGGTGCGCAGGCTAGTGATGAAGCCGGACAGATAAGCCTGTTCGTGGTTATGCAGAATCATGGCTGCGGGGGCTTCAATCCCAAGCATGCCCGCGAGCGTGTCGAGCTGCTTCATAGTTACGGCCTCCTTCGGACGGGCGGTCTCAGCGCTGGCTGGAGTTGAAGCCGGATTGCTGTCGATAACAGGCGCATGCGGTTCCCCGGAAGGCTGGCCTGCAGCCTTGACCAGTGACACAGAACAAAATTTCAACTCGGGCTGTAAGGACAGGGGGTCGACGGTATCATTGGTAACTTCATTGACAGCCAGCTGTGATCCAAAGACATCATTCCAGTGAAAGGGGGCAAAGCAGTTGCCGGGGCGTACACGGTCTGAAAGGAGCGCCGGGAGAATTGCCAGCCCCCGCCGCGAACGGAGTTCTACCGGATCTCGGTCTTTAATTCCCAGCACTTCAGCATCTTCCGGGTGAATTTCCACAAAGGGACCCGGGTTCAATTTATTGAGCCTCTGAACTTTGCCTGTTTTGGTCAATGTATGCCATTGGTGCTGCAAGCGGCCGGAATTCAGCACAAAGGGATAATCGCTGTCCGGCATCTCTGCAGGCGGCATATACGGACGTGCCCAGAATACAGCTTTCCCGCTTTCTGTAGGGAACACGATACCCAGAGAACTGTCATCTGGAAGCTCACTTGGTGCAGTGCCGCCTTGACGGTTCAAATAACGGATCGGATTGCGGTCGTTCGGCTGATCCGGCGCACTAGGCCACTGCACAGGCGTTTCACGCAGCCGTGCATAGGTGGCCCCGCGCAGGTCGTACCCTGTTTTCGGGTTCCAGGCTTGCTGGATTTCCGCATAGACCTCTGCCGAAGAAGAATAGGAAAAAGCTTCAGCATAACCCATTTCAGCGGCTACCCGGGTGATAAGCTGCCAGTCCGGCATGGCCTCTCCAGGCGGCTCGACGGCTTGCTGCATTAAGGTCAGGTTGCGCTCCGAATTAATCATCACCCCTTCACCTTCAGCCCATAAGGCTCCGGGCAGCAGGATATCCGCATACCGGTTGGTCTCCGTATCCAGGAAGCTGTCCTGGGTAATGACCAGTTCAGCCGCTTCCAGGGCAGCGATTACTTTCTTGCGGTTGGGGACGGTAGCCACCGGATTGGTGCAGATGATCCAGCAGGCCTTGATTTTGCCTGAGATCATGCTTTCGAACATGGAAATGGTGCCGCCGCTGGCATCGGTTCGAAGCGTTCCCCGGGGGATCTCCCACAGCTTTTCTATGAAGCTTCGATCGGTTTCCGACAACAGAGAACGTTGACCGGGCAAGCCTGGACCCATGTAACCCATCTCCCGGCCGCCCATGGCATTGGGCTGTCCGGTGAGTGAGAAGGGGCCGCTCCCCGGACGGCAGATGGCTCCTGTAGCAAGGTGCAGGTTGCAAATGGCATTCGTGTGCCAGGTGCCGTGGATGCTCTGGTTGAGACCCATGGTCCAGCAGGACAGCCACTCCGGCGCCTCGCCTATCCACTCGGCCGCCTGCCGGATATCCGCTTCCGGGATGCCGGTTATTTCGGAGACTTTATCCGGAGGATAATCCTCCAGAAATTCCTCCATACTCTCAAAACCCGAGGTGAACCGGGCGATAAAGGCCGGGTCCGTATGGCCGCTTTTTACAAGCAGATGCAGCAGTCCGTTGAGCAGGGCGAGATCTGTTCCGGGTCTGATCTGCATGAATAAATCAGCTTTCTCCGCAGTTGCCGTCCGCCGGGGGTCAACGACAATCAGCTTGGCTCCGCTCTTCACCCGGTCCATCAGCCGGAGGAACAGAATCGGATGACAGTCGGCCATATTGGCGCCAATAACGAAGAATAAATCCGTTTGATCCATATCCTGATAAGAACCCGGAGGGCCATCTGCTCCCAGAGAGAGCTTGTAGCCATTGCCGGCGCCTGCCATACACAGACGTGAATTGGACTCCATATTTGGCGTCCGGATGAAGCCCTTGGCCAGCTTATTAATCAGGTACTGGGCCTCCAGAGACATCTGGCCCGATACATAGATGGAGAGGGCTTCCGGGCCGTGTTCCTCCAGAATACTGCGCAGCCGCTGCGCGGTATCGCGGATGGCTGCATTTATTTCCATTTGGACAGGTTCAATCCCCCTGGACGGGCGGCTGTATGCATACTCCATCCGGCCGGATTCTGTGATCGCGGCTGCAGCAGTGCTGCCTTTGGTGCAGAGCCTGCCGAAATTGGCCGGATGCTCCTTATCTCCGGTGATTTTGACCACGCGGTTATCCGATACTTCGAGTACGATCCCGCAGCCAACCCCGCAGTAAGGACAGACGCTTTTGATTTTGCCAGTTGTCATGTGAGTTCACCGCCTCAAAGTTTTCTGCACAAGCTGGTTAGAAATTAACCCCGGATTCTGCCTTCGCCCAGGATTTTCTCCAGGATCTTGTTACCGCGTAAAAGATAAGGGTGGTAAGGAGCACAATGGAACCGACCAACAGAAAACCGGTAACCTGTGAGCCTGTGGACTGCTTCAGCGGGCCCAGGATATAGGTCGGCAGCAAATATCCGCCAAGACCTCCTGCAGCACCGACAATTCCGGTAATGACTCCGATCTCACTGGAGAAACGCTGGGGGATGATCTGAAAGACCGAGCCGTTACCCATCCCGAGGCAGGCCATCATTACACTGGTATAGAGCAGCATCACCAGGAATGAACCCGGCATTGACGCAATGGCAAACGCACATACCGAAATTACACTGTACAAAACAAGCAGGAGGCGCATGCCGCCAATCCGGTCCGCAATCCAGCCGCCTAAAGGCCGGAAGAAGCTGCCCGCGATGACTGTGATGGTAACCAGGTATCCCACCTGAACTTTGGTTAGACCCCCGGAGTGTACGCCGTCGCCATACACATCATAGAAGAAAATGCTCGCATAGTTGGCGAACCCGACAAACCCGCCGAAGGTAATAGCATAGAACATCGAGAACCACCAGGTATCCGCATGCCTGAAGACGCTGAGGTAGTCTTTGAGCGGCTTGGGAGCAGGGGCATTCGGAGCGTCTTTAGCCAATATAGCAAAAACAATCATAACGATCGCCAGCGGAATCAGCGCAAGCCCAAACACACTGTGCCATCCGTAAGCCTGGGCGATCTGCGGTCCGAAAAAAGTGGCCAGCGCGGTTCCGCTGTTCCCTGCGCCGGCAATGCCCATCGCCAGCCCCTGATATTGCGGAGGGTACCAGCGGCTTGCAAGGGAAAGCGATACGGCAAAGCTTGCACCTGCAAAACCGAGCAGGAATCCGATCATATGGATCTGAAGCAGGCTGGTTCCGCCAAGCCAGCCCCACAGAAGAGGGATAATGGTGAGGAACATCCCGATTAGGCCCGCTTTTTTACTGCCAATGCGGTCGGCTAGTATGCCCATCGGAATCCGGAATATCGAGCCGCCGAGGATAGGGATGGCGACCATGGCTGCTTTTTGAGTATCCGATAATCCGAAGTCCTTGGTAATGTAGAGCGATAGAGCTCCGCACAGCACCCAAATCATAAAGCTTACGTCAAAATACAAAAAAGCTGAGAACAAACTCGGGGCATGACCCGCCTTGCGAAAACCTTTGGCTTCCATTGCTGACATCCTCCTTTTTATGAACCCCAAGTAAGGGAATCGGCAAAAAAGGGCCGACTGACAGAACCCGCACTGCGGATTTTGTTAATCGGCCCCATTGCCAATTGCAGCCACATCATCGTGGCTGACTTTATAAGTAGATGTAAGAATACCGGTGCAACAAGCCATCCGAGCCACAGCATTGTGGGGAGAAACCGTTGCATCCTTCGTTGACACAATGTTGTGTCGTTGAAATCTTATATTGTCAATATAAATAGTCACAACACAAATGTCAATAATAATAACATAAAATTTAAAATTTTTAATATCCAGGCACTTTTAATGCGTATTTTAAATTTTTTATGTTATGTATTATGACGTTTATATGTTGATTCTGGTAAGCGGACTTCAGGTTCGGTCGTTTCGAGCTGAAAGCAGGAAGGATTGTTAACGAGGTCTTTATGGGACAGGGAGCGCCAGATTGTATGCATTGGCAGTCTTACCTGGGACACCTTTCTGATTAGCAATGGTGATTAATTGAACTACAGCTCTGTCTTTTTCAAGAGATTCAGGTGTTGCAAAAATGCAATTTACGCAGCATGGGAAAAATATTTTATTTTTTTCTTGATATTTGTAAAATATCTTAAAATGCATTCTGCACGAATTTGTATAATTCGCCGAATATGAAAGGTCACCTCCAGGTTGTTTTAATATCTTTTAAACAAGATGAATGAAATAGTGTGGTTATTTTGCGACTGTTACATCCAATCCGAATAAGAAAAAATTAGAGTTGAATTTCACTTGTCTATTCCAACAAGCTTATAATCATTAAAGAAAAAATGCGCTTAAAAAGAGTGTGTTCAAAAGAGTGAGTCGCAAAAAATCTACAGAAAAAAACCTTGATGTAGAGCTATTTCGGGCCTGTTGACCCGTTCTTTTTTCTGTAATACGATGACATTGCGAAATATTTCACAATAGATTTAAGGCATGCGAAGCAATAGTTTTATTTTTTTAATCAGAAAAGTGAAAATATTCACATATGAGGGAGCAGATTAAATGACAAAAGTAATTTCAGCCGCAAAAGCAGCGGAGCTCATTAAAGATGGAGATACAGTTGCAGCCAGCGGGTTTGGATTATCATGCTGGGCAGAAGAGATGGGAATAGCCATTGAAGATCGCTTCGTGCAAACAGGATTACCGAAGAATTTGACTGTAATGCATGCGAGTGCAGTCGGCAACCGCCGCGACAAAGGAATGAGCCACTTAGGCCATGAGGGATTAATTAAACGATGGATTGGCGGAATTGCAATTGCTTCTCCTGGGATGGCTAAGCTCATCGAAGAAGACAAGTGTGAAGCGTACAATTTGCCCCAAGGTGTAATTACTCAGCTATACCGGGAAATTGCAGCTAAGCGTCCTGGTGTGATTACCAAAGTAGGCATGGAGACGTTCGTAGATCCTCGGGTCGAAGGCGGAAAAATGTCCCCGTCTACGAAGGAAGACATAGTGAAGGTTATTGAATTAGAGGGCGAAGAGTGGTTGTTCTATAAATCCTTCCCTATTAATATCGGCTTGATCCGCGGAACTGTGGCTGATGAGAATGGCAATTTGACTCTTGAAAAAGAAGGCCTGCATATGGAGGTTCTGCCTATCGCTCAGGCTGTCCGCAACTCGGGAGGCATAGTTATCGCCCAGGTAGAGACGGTCGCAAAGTGTGGCACTCTTAATCCTAAAGATGTTAAAGTGCCAGGGATTTTAGTAGATTATATTGTTGTTTCTAAACCGGAAAATCATTACCAGACAGAAAACACTCATTATAATCCGGCATTCTCCGGTCATGTAAAAGTACCTACAGAGTCTATTGAATCCCTACTGCTGGATGAGCGCAAAATCATCTCCCGCCGAACTGCAGTAGAGCTTCAACCGAATACGATCTTGAATCTTGGGGTTGGAATTCCGGTTAATGTTGCAAACATAGCAGCAGAAGAGGGAGTAAGCGACCAACTGATTTTGACAACAGAGGCGGGTTCGATTGGTGGTGTTCCCGCAGGTCTGAAAGACTTCGGTCATGCTTATAACTCTGAAGCTATTGTAGATCATGACTCGCAGTTCGATTTCTATGATGGTGGCGGAATCGATTTATCTGTCCTTGGCTTGGCTCAAACAGACGAGTTCGGGAACGTAAATGTCAGCAAATTTGGAACTCGTGTAACTGGATGCGGCGGGTTTATTAATATCTCTCAAGCTGCCAAAAAGCTTGTGTTCGCAGGTACATTTACAGCTGGCGGGCTAGAGATCAAGGCTGAAGATGGAAAATTGCAAATACTCCAAGAGGGAAAAGTAAAAAAGTTCATTAAGAAGGTGCAACAAATCACGTTCAGCGGTTCATATGCCGCCAAAGTTGGGCAACCCGTTGTATATGTTACTGAGCGCGCAGTATTCGAACTGCAGAATGGAAAAGTTACATTAACTGAAATAGCACCAGGTGTTGACTTGCAAACTCATATTCTGGATCAAATGGAATTTGAACCGGCGATCTCACCAAATCTTAAAGAGATGGATCAAGCCATGTTCCAGGAAAACTGGGGAAAATTGAAGTCTATTATTGCCGCAAAAAATCAGATTTTATTGGAAGTATAGTGATTATTTACTGATTTAATAAACCATGAAAAGGGATGATGTCATGAATGTAAAATTGAATCGTTGGAGGATATTGATTGCATCAACGATCATTAATATCTGTGTAGGTGCAATATACGCATTCAGTATTTTTGCACTGCCATTAACCAAAGTATTTAATGTTACGATGCCGGATATTATGATGGCTTTTACTATTAATGCGGCTATATCTCCAATTCCAATGATCCTGGGAGGGAAATTGGTGGATAAAGGGGGAGCCAAGAAGGCTATATTCATTGGCGGAGCAATGTTTGGGCTTGGATTTATTCTTTCCGGATTGGCAACCGCTCCTTGGATGCTGTATATCACATACGGTGTAATTACCGGAATAGGTCAGGGAATTGTGTATTCAGCTACAATTGGGAACAGCGTTAAGCTGTTCCCGGATAAAAGAGGATTAGCTGCCGGAATTGTTACAGCGGGATATGGCGGTGGTTCCATCGTTATAGCACCTATAGCTAACGCGTTAATTAGCGGCAATGGTGTCCAGCCAGCATTGATCATGCTCGGGGCCGCCTTCTTAGTAGTCATTCTAAGCCTTGCTCTACTCGTTAAAGCATCCCCGGCCGGGTATATCCCTGAAGGCTGGACGCCTCCGGCTGCTGCAGCTTCTAAGGGTGGAGTTAATATAGAGTGGCACGAAATGATAAAGAAGCCATTATTCTATGTGATAGCCTGCCTGTTCTTAATCGGTGCCTTGTCAGGAATGATGGTAACAGCTAATGCTTCTGTAATCGGTCAGAAGATGTTTGGACTTTCGGCCGCAGCCGCAGCACTATATGTAAGTTTATACTCTCTCAGTAACTGCATTGGTCGTGTATTCTGGGGTGCTGTGTCCGATAAAATTGGGCGGGTAAAATGTCTGCTCATTATCTATCTGGTCATTGCGGGCATGATGTTGACTATAGCATTATCTACAACAATAGCCGGATTTGCAGTAGCCATCGTAGGAATTGGCTTATGCTTTGGCGGAACCATGGGAATATTCCCTTCTATTGTCGGTGAGAAATTTGGTATGAAATATTACGGCGTGAACTATGGTGTAACTTTTATCGGTTATTCAGGAGCAGCATTCTTCGGACCGCGAATTGCCGGTAAGGTTGCAGCAGCTAATGACGGAATGTTCACGAATGCTTTTTACATCGCTCTGGTTATCTCCTTGGTTGGTTTTGCCTTAACCTTTGTTTTCAAAGCAATGGAAAAACAACAGCCAAAACCAGAAGCCGCTAAAGCTGCTTAAGAAACTTAGTTACATTAACGATAAAAAACAATCAAAAAATGGAGGTTTATAAGGATGTCGATTACAAAATTATTAGGTATTAAATATCCAATTTTTCAAGGTGGTATGGCTCAAATCGCCGTTTCTCCTCTAGTAGGTGCTGTTTCTAATGCGGGAGGGCTAGGCATTATCGGTTCAGGCGGATTTACTGCTGATCGTCTTCGTGACGAGATTCGTAAGGCAAAAGAAAGCACCAATAAACCCTTCGCTGTAAATTTGATGTTGATGATGAACAATATCCCTGAACTTATTCAAGTCATTATAGAAGAAAATGTGAAGATTGTTACCACGGGTGCAGGCACGCCCGCTCCATACATGAAGACTCTCAAAGAAAATGGCATTATCGTAATTCCGGTAGTCCCTTCTGTAAAAATCGCCAAGAAAATGGAAGCATTAGGTGTTGATGCGATTGTTGCTGAGGGAACAGAAGCGGGCGGACATGTTGGTGAAACAACGACGATGGCTCTGCTGCCTCAAGTAGTTAGTGCGGTTTCCATTCCGGTTATTGGAGCCGGCGGGATTGCGGATGGCCGTGGGGTCGCAGCCGCATTTGCGCTCGGAGCACAGGGTGTTCAGGTTGGAACCCGGTTCCTGGCTACAGTGGAATGCCCTACTCACGAGAACTTCAAACAAGCAGTAATTACAGCAGATGATACGAGCACAACGGTTACTGGCCGCAGCCTGGGTGGTCCTGTAAGAAGTATTAAGAATAGTATGATCGCTGAATTCCTTAGACTTGAAAATGAAAAGGCTTCTCGTGAAGAGTTAGAGAAATTAAGTTTAGGATCTTTGCGCAGAGCCGTATTCGAAGGAGATACGGATACTGGCTCTGTAATGGCAGGACAAATTTGTGGGATGGTCAATGAGATTACCACGGTTGAAGAGATGATTACCACTATGTTTGAAGAGGCGCAAGAAATCCTTGAGAAGCTGGGGAAATTATCAGTTGTTGGTGCATAATTAAAGTGTAATATATATTAGCCAAGTGGTATCATTTACGTAATGATATCATTTGGCTTTTTTTCTAAGTATGAAGTAAGCGTTAATACAACTGTATAGGACTGATAAATTTGACTAAAAGAAATAAAAAATCAGGTAAACGTACGATAGACGAAATTATTGGAGAATTGCCGTCTACTTTATTTGTCACCGATCCAAACGGAAATATATTAATTTCCAATGAATTTACCGCTTTAACCATTGGAGTTCAATTAGAAGAGCTGCTAAAGGCCAACGTCCAGGATTTGGTGAAGGCAGGCTATTATGGTCATTCCATTACGATGGAAGCCATTCAAAGTAAACAAAAAGTATCTAAGAATATCATTACGTCAAGAGGGTTTCATATATTCTCGACAGCTATTCCTATTTTGGATAAGGATGGGGAGGTGCAGCTGGTAGTCACCACTTCAAATGAATTCAAACAGGAACACACCTATTATGAGGCTAATGTACCTGTAACCCAGCAAATCAGCAAGCAATTAGGAGAAGCTGCAGCGGGAAAAGGGAAAGGTATTGTTGCCGAAAGTTTAGCAATGAAACAAATTATTAAAGTCTGCAACCAAATAGCATCCTACGACAGTAAAGTGTTAATATATGGTGAATCCGGAACGGGCAAAGAGGTTATAGCGAAATATATTCATCTAAAGAGTGAAAAGTGGAAGGGTCCCTTCATTGCGATTAACTGCGCAGCTATTGCTCCGGCTGGATTTGAATATGAATTGTTTGGATACGAAAAAGGAGTCTTTGAAGGGCAGGCGGAAGTGAAGACAGGCATGATTGAAATTGCCAATGAAGGGGTTCTATTTCTGGATGAAATTGCGGATTTGCCTCTCGAGATGCAAGCCAAATTATTGCGGGTTCTTGAGAATCAGGAAGTGAGAAGAGTCGGCGGCATCACTAATATACCGATCAATTGTCGTGTTATATCAGCTACTAGCCGGGATCTGTGGAGTATGGTAAAGAAAGGGCTGTTCCGGGAAGATTTATATTATCGGATTAATGTGATCCCGATTCATATTCCTCCGCTTCGCAACCGCAAACTAGACCTTGTAGGATTAATCTCCAGTTTTATAGCCAGCTTCAATCAAATGTATGGTAAGAAATATGTCTTAAGTGCTGAAGAGTTTGATAAGATGCTTAGTCAGCCTTGGCATGGGAATGCGAGAGAGTTAAGGAACTATATCGAAAGACTTGTGGTTACGGAATACATGGGAATTAGCCAACAGGAAGAGGATAATGTTGCGGATTGGTATTCAATAGACCACTTCATAGAAAAGAATAAACATCAGCTGTCTACTCTGAAAGACTTCACTGCAGTAGCAGAGGGGCGTTATATAAAAAAAGTACTGAAAGATTGTTATGGTAACGGAACAGAAGCGGCCAAGAAATTAAGTGTGGACAGATCGGTTATTTACAGAAAGCTAAAGAAAATGGAAGAAGTGCTGGCCCCCAAAACCTTATAACAGCGCAACCTGTCCTGAATGGAACATTATTAAAGTTTGATTCTGGTAATCATAAAATCAAAGGTTTCAGCTCATTTGGGCTGGAGCTTTTTTTTGTTCCAGGGACAGATTGTTCCCGCATGAGCTGCTGCGGTGAAACAAATATGATTTTATATTCGCCTTATTGGAGCTAGAATTTAATGAATCCAAATCCATAAAATTCCGTAATAACAGCTATACCTATTATTTTAATGGAAATGGAGTGAAGTGAATGAATTTGTCAATGTTGCGTAGCGGTCCCGCTTTTTGGACGAGGACAGTGCTTGCCGCTACTCTGATTCTGACTCTGACGGCCCCGATGGTGCATGCGTCTGCCGTTTCCCCTGCGTCTCCTCCTCCGGCATCTGCTAAAGGGCAAGCTAAGCCGCTGACGACAGAGAATGCCGCGGCGTTCCTCAAGCAATTCTTCAGTATGAAAGAGGTAAAAGCGCAGCTTGCCGGTGCGGTTGTCATTGTGGTCAAGGATGGCAAGACGGTGATTGAAGAAGGCTTCGGCTATGCGGACAAGGCCGGTAAAACGGAGGTAGACCCTGATGAAACGGTCTTCCGCATGGCCTCGGTATCCAAAACCTTCACCGCCACTGCCGCTATGCAGCTGGTAGAGCAAGGGAAAATTGATCTGAAAGCGGATTTCCAGACCTATACAGGACCGATTGAATTCGAGAATCCCTTCGGGGTTCCGGTAACGGTGGAGGATTTGCTGACCCATACCACTGGGTTCCGGATTCAGGACCCTCAGCCGGAAGATATCAATGATGATTTCGGGACAAAGGTATCTATTGAGGATTATGTGCTGCAGCACATGCCGCCGGTTGTCCGAGAGCCGGGCACTTCTTACATGTATGACAACTTCGCTTCACTGTTGCTTGGTCTGGTAGTGGAGAAGGCCAGCCGCGAGTCCTATGAGGATTATATGGAGAAGCATGTATTTGCACCGCTGAATATGGATAAAAGCGGCTTCCTGCTGGAAGGCAAGCTGAAGGAAGATCTCGCTACGGCCTATGATGCCGCAGGCAAGGCGCTTGACTTGTATACAGTAACTCCAACCGTCATGCCACATGGAGGCATGCTGTCCACCGCCGATGATATCGGCAAGTTCATGACTGCTTTTCTGAATGGGGGTGTGGCGGGAAATAACCGCATTCTGGCTGAAAGTACAGTAGACTCCATGAAGGAATATCGCTCCTCCATCCACCCGTTGTTGCCGAATACCACCTACGGCTTCGAAGCACCCATGCAGCTTCCCGGTGCCGGCAGCAGCTCCAAGATTATCACCAAGGCAGGCGATTTAATCGGCTTCAGCTCTTATATGTTCCTGATTCCGGAGCAGAATACCGGAGTTTTTATTGCCTATAATCAGCAAAGCGTGCTGCGGGAGCTGTTTTACCCGGCGTTTATCCAGGAATTTTTCCCGCAATATGCCGCACCGGCGAAGCTGGGAACCTTCCAGCCGCTGAGCGCCGAAGCCCTGGATGCGTTCACGGGTTACTATGCGGATCTCCGTCTCAAGAGCCTGGTCTCCACGGTTGCTGTAAAAAATGGTGCGCTTAGCATTAGTGATGCATTGCTGGGCACCCGCCAGCTGCGTCAGGTGGACGATAATTTGTTCATTGATGCGCTTACCAAGAAATTTACTGGCTTTGAAATGACTTCGGGCGGACAAGGCGCCTATCTGAAAGAACCGTACCTCAATCCTTACAGCTATGAGCAAAAAGGGCCGGATGGTGTGGGTTATGCCGATGTCACCGCGAGCCATCCGTATGCGACCCCGGTTATGATGCTGCAGTCGCTGGGCTATCTGCCGAATGATGCGGCGCTCAGCTTTCAGCCTGAGGCGGGAACTACACGTGCCGAGTATGTGCGGTTGATGCTGGAGAGCAGCAATATAAAAGAGAGCAAGACAGAGAAGCTGGCATTCCCTGATCTGCAGGGTCATCCTGATGCCGCATATGTACAGATGGCCGTTGAACTCGGAATGGTTCAAGGAACGCCAGGCGGAGAGTTCCAGCCTGACCGGGTCATTTCCCGCCAGGAGGCGGCGGTAATGGTGTGGAAACTGCTCAGCGCACAGTACCCGGATGAGCTGTTCAAAGATGTGAAGCTGGCCGGCAAAACGGATAAATGGGCGGTTCCGGCAGTGAGGATGGCCGTGGCTTTGGGACTGTACGGACCTGACATCAAGGCTAATGCCAAGGGGGCTGTTGATTTCAAGTCCAGAGATGCGCTGAGCAAAAAGGAGAATGCTGCAATTCTGTATGCTCTGTTCACGAATCCGATCAATCAGATCGTTGCCGGACTGACGGAGAAGTCCGGGGAAGCGGGCAACTGAGAGGGCGGACAGCGACAGGAGTTCATATATCTAGTTCAACTTAATAAGCCCCCTTATGAAATGGAAAAAAGGGAGATTGCGCCCGATGAATATATTGGGCTGTACTACAAAAAGCAGAGCCTGCAGACATTGTCCGCAGGCTCTACTTTTTAAGAATTTTGGGGGACGGTCTAACGGCCGCCTTTTTTTATTTCTTTTCTCCGCCCTCGGCATGGAGCTTGGCGATTAGCTTATCGCCCTCGACATCAAGGTTGGGAAGCAGACGATCCAGCCATTTCGGAAGCCACCAGGCTTTGTCTCCGAAGATCGCCATTACGGCCGGAACGAGCGTCATACGGATGATGAAGGCATCGATCAGGATACCGAAGGCCAGCGCGAAGCCGATCTGCTTAATCATCGCGTCAGGTGCGAAGATAAAGCCGGCGAAGACGGAAACCATGATTATGCCTGCTGCAAGTACGACGCGGCTGGCGAGATCATAGCCATGAACGACGCTGTCGTTGCCACGGCGTCCGTGGACGTAAGCCTCGCGCATGGAGCTGACCAGGAACACTTGATAGTCCATCGCCAGCCCGTACAGAATGCCGGTGACCAGAATCGGCATGAAGCTGAGCAGCGGACCCCCGGTGTCAAAACCGAACAGGGAGTGCAGCCATCCCCACTGGTACACGGCTGTGGTAAGGCCGAAGGTGGCGAGCACGCTGAGAATAAAGCCAACTGTCGCTTTGATCGGAACGATGACCGACCTGAAAACGAGCAGCAGGATGATTAACGACAGAATTACGATGATGCCAATATAAATTGGGAAAGCATCGGAAAGCTTGGAGGACATATCAATATTAATGGCGGTGAAGCCGGTCACGCCAAGCTTAACATCATTCCCGGATGCGAGGCCGGAAGCGGGATCGCGCAGATCCTGTACCAGATCTCTTGTCGCTGTATCTGTCGGGCCGGTTTTTGGAATTAGACTGATAATGGCGATATCTCCGGTCGCATTGACACCCATTGGGGACACCAGCGTGACGTTATCATGCATTTGCAGCTCCTGAACCAGCTTGCCCAGGGTCTGCATAGAAATCTTGTCGGCCGGGTTGTTCGGCTGGGCCACCAGCAGCAGTGGTCCGTTGAAGCCTTCGCCGAAGCCCTTGGAGATAATGTCATAGCTCTGGCGTGCCGGGGTGTCCAGGTTCGCCGAGGCACCGGACGGAATACCCAGCTCCATTTTTGTTACCGGGATCGCCGCTGTTCCAAGACCCAGAACCACCAGAATAATGATGATCCAGCGGTATTTCACGGTAGCGTTCGCCCAGCGGTGTGAGAACCCGTGGCGGGCTTTGTTAACGGAAGCAACGTTTTTGGAGCGGGCCTTAGCGGTGCAGATCCGTTCACCCACCAGACCCAGCAGCGCAGGCAGCAGGGTCAGCGCCAGCAGGACGTTGATCAGAACGCTGACAGCGGCCACTAGAGCCATGGTTGACAGGAAGCCAATGCCGATGACCAGCATGCCGCATAGGGCGATGATAACGGTTAGTCCGGCGAAAAATACTGCGCTGCCGGCGGTACCTAATGCCCGGCTTGCTGCTTCGCCGGCGCTTAATTTCTCATCGAGAATCAACCGTCGCTGCCGGTTGACGATGAACAGCGAGTAGTCGATGCCGACAGCCAGACCGATCATAACGGCGAGAATCGGCGTGATGTCATTCATCTGGATGATGCTTGAGAGGGCAAACGCTCCGCCGACGCTGATCCCGACGCCAAGGAGTGCGGTGATCAGCGGCAGCCCTGCGGCAACGACCGAGCCAAGCGTAATAAACAGTACAATGGCTGCGACGACGACGCCTACCGCTTCTGTCGATCCGATCGACGGAATACTCTTCAGCGAATCGCTCGGAATGGCTGTGATGCCAGAGCCTGCCTGCTCGACTTCGGTCACAGTGTTGATGATGTTATCCGGTACGGAAGATGGCAGCGACGTCTGCTGAACAGTGAATTGAAACTGGAACAGGGCGATGCTGCCGTCGGCGGATAACATGACGCCGGGAACCGGAACACCGTCAGCCAACAGCGGTCCGTAAGGAGCTGCCTGAGCTGTAGCAGCCGCTTGACCCGTTGCGGCCGAAGGGTCTGCAGTGGCAGATTGACCACTGGCAACAGCTTGTCCCGCAGCATCAGTCTGACCCGTAGCTGCCGAAGGATCAGCAGTGGCAGATTGACCACCGGCAGCGGCTTGACCCGCAGCGTCAGTCTGTCCCGTAGCGGCTGACGGGTTTGCTCCTGTAGCTTGTCCCGCAGCAGCGGCGGCTTGAGCAGCCAGCTCGGCCGGGTTGATAATATACTCCATATTATAGACATCATTGATAGCCTTCAGAATCAGCGCTGTCCGCTCCGGCGTGTCCAGCCGTTCTCCGGCAGGCGCGGTGAAGGCGACGCTCGCCTGGCCGCCGGCAGCAGCAGGAAGCTCTTCAGCCAGCATATCCAGAACTTTTTGCGATTCCGTGCCTTCAATTTTCATTTCGGAGCTGGATTGGATGCCATTGACGCCTAGCAGGGCACCTACAACACCGAGAATAAGAATCCAGGCCGTAAGGAAATACCATGGTTTGGAATAAGCCGATTTTCCCAATCGGTATAGAAATGTTGACATGTAATGGTTTCTCCTTTTTATCTCTGGTTTAGAAGCCGTTGCGTAAATAAGCAAACATGGAATTCAAATATTGATCGAACGACAATGCACCGGTGTGTTCATCCTGTGACTCGCCCGGCAGCAGCACGTTTAGCCGTCCGTCCAGAATTGGCACGAACGCTCCATAGACAGCACCCGCAAGAAGATGGGTATATCCGTCCGCATAACGTCCATGAGAGAACTGCTCGAGCGTCTGCTGTGCTGCGATCTGTAAACGGCGGAATACGCTGAGGATATAAGGCTCCAGCGAAGGGTACTGATTAGCAAGTGATACGAACTGGCGTAATTGATACAGAAACTCGGAAGTAAACTGCAGCTTCAGCAATTTGTACAAGGCATCCAGTGGTGTTGCATCCGGAGCCAAGCCTGTTAGCAGTATGTTCTTGTCCTCTTTTGAAATGTTGCCCATAAAATACTCTGCTACCGCCTCCTCTTTGCACGAGAAGTAATTGGCAAAGGTCCGCCGGGAGTAGCCGGCCTTCTGGACAACATCATCGACAATGAAGCCGTCCATACCCAACTCAAGTGCAAGCTCGAAGGCGGATTGGGATAAGGCATAAGCTGTGGCTTCCTTCTTTTTATCGCGCAATGTCGGCTTGGGGTTCAAGTTCCAAGCGACCTCCTTTCTTGAGTACAGAGGATGCTCTGCCCTCTATTTGCTATTTCTATATTATTGCCCAAAGAGCAAAATTGCACAATGGGCAATTATTTGCGGAATATGAGCTTCTTGAAACCATAATGAACAAAACATGTCGAAAGATAACTTTCGCATGTTTTGTTGTCTAAAGGGCTGCCCAAAAGGGCAGATTCTCCGTGCCCCTTTGGACGATGGCAGAAGGTCTCCCGGTCTATAAGATAAAGGCATAGAGAAAAACATCTAGCATAGAGGAGACGATACTGAAATGGCAAAATTATTATACCGGCTGGGGTTTTGGTCGGCGAAGAACCGGATTAAAGTCCTGCTGGGAAGCATTACACTTTTGGTGGCAGCAGCTATTGTGGCACTTTCGATGGGTATCCATTTTGGTGAGGAAACCTCCATTCCCGGACTTGCCTCGCAAAAAACACTGGAGGTTATGGAAAAGGAATTTCCAAACCCGCAGGGTGACCTCGGGAAAACCCAATTGGTGCTAAAGGCTCCCGGCAATGAAACGTTATCCTCTGAAGCAGCACAGCAGCTAATTGCGGAGAAGCTTAAGGAAGTGGCAGCGGATCAGGAGGTAGCTTCGGTTGTAAGTCCGTATGATAACCATTCATTGAATGCGGACAGCAGCATTGGCTATGCCACAATTACGTATAAAGTGCCAGGTGACGAAGTTACAGAGGCATCGAAGGATTCAGTTACCGAGATTGCAGAAGGCCTGCGGGATGCCGGCTGGCAGGCCGAATTGATCGGCGACGGGTACGTAAAAATGGCAACCAGCAGTCCGGCCGAAGCACTTGGGGTATTGGTGGCCTTGGTAATCCTTGCAGTTGCTCTTGGTTCTATCCTTACCGGCGCTTTACCGATTTTAACAGCGGCTTTAGGCCTTGGCTTTGGTATTATGCTGATTATTATCGGAACGAGTATGTTGGACATTCCGTCGTTTGCTTTATCGCTGGCCGGTATGCTTGGACTGGCTGTCGGCATCGATTATGCATTATTCATTATCGCCAGATACCGCCAGCAGCTTGCCGAAGGCTATGAAAGACGGGAAGCAATCGCCATTGCGAATGGAACAGCCGGGAGTGCAGTGGTGTTTGCTGGAATAACAGTTATTATTGCTCTGCTCGGCTTTTCCTTTGTGGGCGTACCGTTCCTTAGTGCTATGGGCATGGCAGGCGCGCTATGTGTATTCACTGCTATATTGATGACGATATTTGTGGTGCCGGCAATACTAGAATTAATGGGAGGTAAAATCAAAGCACCGGTCAAGCGTTCCAAGGGCTCAGAAAGCAAGCAGAAGCCGGCAGGCCGCGGGAATATGTGGGGAAGATTTGTTACCGGGCAGCCTTTAGTGGCTGTAGTACTGGGTGTTGCGCTGTTGGCAACCATTGCTCTGCCATTCTTCCACATGGAGACGGGCCTTGGGAATGACGGTCATAAATCGCCGGATAAAACCGAGCGCCGGGCCTACGACCTCCTAAGTGAAGCCTACGGTGAAGGGTATCATGGACCGTTAGTAATATTGGCAGAAACAGATGGCGGGGAAGCGGCTGCCGCCAATCTTAATAAAGTGATTGAAGAAGTGAAGACCTACCCCAACGTCGTTATGGTAAACCCGCCGGTGACTGGACCATCCGGAAAAGTGTCGCTGATTACCGTCATGCCGGCAACGGGACCCAATGATTCAGAAACCTTAGACCTTGTGCATCTGATTCGTGATAAGGCTTCGGAAATAGAGCAGCAGGATCATGTCAAAATTGGGGTAACCGGCAGTACTGCTGTCAATATTGATATCACTCAGAAGTTGAATCAGGCCTTGCCTAAATTTTGCCTGATCATTGTTGGTTTGGCCTTTGTACTGCTAATGCTGGTGTTCCGTTCGATTCTGGTTCCGATCAAGGCAGTGCTCGGCTTCATTCTGTCGCTCGGTGCGACCTTGGGATTTGTCACCTATGTTGTTCAGGATGGTCATTTCCAAAAGCTGTTCGGATTCTATGCGGAAGCGCCGGTGTTCAATTTCCTGCCGATCATTGTAGTTGGTGTTCTGTTCGGCCTGGCGATGGACTATGAAGTGTTTCTGGTCAGCCGGATGCGTGAGGAGTTCAAGAAGAGTGGAGATGCCAAGAAGTCTGTTCTTGCCGGTATGCACCACAGTGGCGGAGTCGTAACCGCAGCAGGACTTATCATGGTTGCCGTCTTTACCGGATTCATTCTGGCAGAGGAGCCTATGGTCAAAGTCATGGGACTGGCGCTCGCCTTTGGGGTTCTGTTTGATGCCTTTGTAGTCCGGATGTTGATTGTTCCTGGTCTTATGACCCTGCTTGGGAAGTCGGCCTGGTATTTTCCAAAGTGGCTGGACCGGCTGCTTCCCAACCTGGATGTGGAGGGTGAGGAAGTTATGAAGGAAGTAGAACAGAAACAGCTGAAATTTGTGAAGGAAGCTAATATCAGATTCTTGGCTGAACCCTTAGAATAAGCTGGTTTAAGAAGCGGCAGCCGTTGATTAGTACAATATTCAATGACTGCCGCATTATTATCCATAAATCGTTAAGAAACTGGGGGAGGTTGCAGTGAGGATAGGCGTTATTGGGGTGGGGTATGCGGGATTGGTGTACGGTGCAGTAATTCATTGGCAAAGAGGTGTTGCTCCATGACCCGCCTTTCAGTGGTCGCACCTGTCTATAACGAAGAGGGTAATATTTACGATCTTTACTTAAGCATCACGAACGCGTTGAAAGAGAAAGTGGAAAGTTATGAAATAGTGCTGGTGAATGATGGCAGCAGAGATCGAAGTGCTGTCCTGCTGAATGAAATCGCCCAGATGGATGAGGCGGTAAAGGTCATTCATTTTGAGAAAAACTATGGGCAAACGGCTGCGGTCTGGGCCGGAATTAAGCGCTCTACAGGCGAATTAATCGCCCTTATGGATGCAGACCTCCAGACAGATCCCCGGGATATCTTCAGACTGATGCCATTTATTGAGAGGATCGATTTTGTAAATGGAAAACGGGTGGATCGCAAAGAACCCATGCTGAAGAAAATATCTTTGCGGCTCGGAAATAGAATTCGCAATTGGATCACCGGAGATTCGATTTATGATACAGACTGCCCTATGAAACTCTTCACCCGGGAGGTGGCAGACAGCTTTCATTTATACAATGGAATGCACCGTTTTCTGCCGACACTCGCAAAGATGAATGGATTCTCAGTCCTTGAAGTCACGGTAACCCATCAGAGAAGGAAATACAGCGTATCTAAATATGGGATTTTGAAGGAGGGGTGCACAGGTTTTATGGATGCCATGGTCATCGGCTGGCTCAAAAAGAGAGGGATTCTGTACCATGTTAAAGGAGGAAATTAAGATAAAATTACACAATAAAGTAGCGGTTGTTACAGGTGCAGCGTCAGGGGTAGGCCGGGCGATAGCGGAATTGTATGCCAAGGAAGGTGCCATGGTTGTGGTGGCCGATCTTAACGGGGATGTGGTCTCTGAGGTCGTGGACGGAATCAATCTGGCCGGAGGGGCAGCCGTGGGCATCGTTGCTAGGAACTCAGCGCAGTGAGGCGGTTGAGCCTATAGAAATTGCGACCGTTGCCCTTTTCCTTGCCTCGAGGATTCCAAGTTTGTCAACGGAACTGTGATTGCGGCAGATGGTGGCTGGACGGCGTATTAACCCATAGCACGCTCAATGAATACTCGTAAGCAAAGGTTAAGAGGCATTGATGGAGATTTCCATGCAATGTCTCTTTGTGTATTATGAGGAGTTCAGCCACACTGCCCAAAAGGGCAAATATCATTTGCCCTTTTGGACGGTGTGGAAAGTCTTACAACATTATAGAATTAAAAGAAGTGGAAAATTATAAAGTTAGGGATGCTTTTACATGTATTTAATAGAGGATTACAGCAGAATGCAGTTAGGTTAAAATAAAACTTACGGATCAGAGAGACGATCAGGGGGAGGACCATTGAACAATAAAAAAAACGGAATGCAGGATATTAGTGAATTATTCGCTTCAAGGCTGCCGACTTTGATTTGGGTGTCAATCGTTTATGCAGGAACAATAATACTGCAATTTCTCAAGGAGCCTTTGATTTTAGAAGGTGCTGTATTTACAGGCTTGTTTACAGTTCATGGATTATTACACTGGAATTCCCACAGAGTCACTCACAATAAATTTTGGCTGTATTTCTCAATTCAAGCGGCTTTAATTTATTTGTGTGCGATTTTAATGCGAGATGGTTATCAGGCGGTTTTAATCGGACTGCTGCCTATACTGATAGCTCAGAGCCTCAGTCTTTCCTTCCGGGTGAAGAGAGCAGTATTCGTTTCACTTATCAGTATTGTGGTATTTTTTGATTCCGCTTTGACTGTTGGAGATTCCGGTGAACTTATCTTATTTCTTCCTATATTTATTCTGATGCTGATTATTGTGCTGGCTTATGCAATATTGTTCTTCAAGCAGGTCCAAGAGCGGCTCAGAATTCAGAGCTTTCTGGAGGATCTGAGAGAAGCCCATGAGAAGGTGGAGGAGTTAACCCTTGCGAATGAACGCCAGCGTATGGCCCGGGATTTGCATGATACACTGGCACAAGGGGTTGCCGGACTCATTATGCAGCTCGAAGCCGCAGATGCTCATATGTCACAGAATCATGCGGAGCGGGCGCAGGGAATTATCAGGCAGTCGATGCAGCATGCACGCCGGACATTGGCCGAAGCCCGGAGAGCGATTGACAATCTGCGCTTGAAATCAGCACCCGAGATTGATTTCAAGGAGGCCATTGGCGATGAAATTGAACATTTTAATGACGCCACCGGGATCCTTGTATCCACGGAATATCATTTGAACAAGCGGTTGTCCAGATTGCTGATGGAACATAGCCTGCATATCATTAAAGAATGTCTGACCAATATTGCCCGCCATGCAAAGGCTGATAAAGTATGGGTTGTGGTTTCCACGCAATACGACAGGCTGATTATTGAGATTAGGGATAATGGCATTGGATTTAAAACAGATGATATTGGCAAGGATGCCGGACACTATGGGTTGCTGGGAATTAAAGAGCGGGTAAGACTAATTGGAGGAGAGATTAACGTGGACAGTAACTCAGAAGGAACCCGCATTAAGCTGGAGACACCTTTCATTGAAGGAGAACTTACATGAATGTATACAAAATTCTGATTGTAGACGATCACTTTGTAGTCCGGGAAGGATTAAAGCTGATTCTGGAGACAAGTGAGCAGTTTCAAATGGTTGGTGAAGCCGGGAACGGTTCAGAGGCACTGCAATTGATCAAGGAGCTGCAGCCAGACGTGATTCTGATGGATTTGAATATGCCAGTTATGGGCGGCCTGGATACGATGAAGGAGTTAAGGAACCAAGGATGCACGATTCCGGTAATAATTCTCACAACCTATAACGAAGACGATCTAATGATCAGTGGCCTGGCCATGGGGGCGAAAGGATATTTGTTGAAAGATACCAGCCGTGAGAATCTGTTCAGAAACATTGAGTCGGCAGTACGTGGAGAAACCTTGCTCTCCGCCGATATTATGGAACGGGTAATTGCAGTCAAGTCGCAGCAGAAAGCTCCAATTCCTCTGAAACATGAAGCCAATCGCTTGACTGACAAAGAAATATTCATCCTGCAGTCTGTCGCCAAGGGGTTCAAAAGCAAAGTAATTGCCTTTGATATGGGAATCTCCGAGCGTACCGTAAAAGCACATTTAACGACCATTTACAATAAGCTTGGAGTAGATTCACGTTCGCAGGCGGTTGCCGTTGCACTGGAGCGGGGGATTTTGGAAATGTAAGATCGGGTTGTCCTGCAACTATGGTGATGATCAGAAAGTGATTGAAGTCAAATTCAGAATTAATTACCCTTCAGAGAGGGAGTACTCTTCACCTTCCACCAAATCCTTGTAATCAGCGCTCCATTCTCCGCCGTGTTCACTGTTCGGATTCACCCATTGCTTGTTTCCGTACCAGGCCCCTGCTTCCAGTACCAGCACTTTCAGCCCCGCTTCTCCAAGCTCATTAGCCGCAACGGCACCTCCGCCGCCGGACCCGATAACAATTACATCAGCATCGAACATGGGCTCAGCGGCACACAATAGATGATCCCCCTCCCTGCCGCTCAATAGTCAACACATTGCCAAGCAGGGCCCGATAACCAGAGACAATTCCCGGGTATTCTGCTTGTATCCAACCCACCGGAACCCTTCCAGTCTCCGCTTCGTCGGAACACTGAGCCGGGTCTTTCCGTATGCCGGCCATTCCGAGTAGTTGCCAAACATGGTCTGTCTGTTGAGGAAATCTATGTTATACCGTATAAGACCTGCATCATTCCGGAAGGGAGGCGGTACAGTTCCAAGATCGAGGTCCGCATGCTCCAGCATGGCAAGTACCCGAATCCGGTCTGCAGGGTGAAGGGCGGCGAACGGACTTCCCTCCCAAACGGAATAATCAATAACAGCCTGCATTTGTCCGGAGGCGACGAATTGAACGGCACCGCAATTGAGCAACCCGGCGACAGGAGAGGCTAGCGGTACAACTGTCAAATAAAAACCCTGCACAAGCGAAAGAGAGTGGTCCAGCTCCCAGATCATATACTCGTGAACACATAAATTAACAGCACCTGCAGTTTGCACGTCCCCGCATACGGAGCCTGTCGCAGTATTTGGGATTATTGCTTCAACAAGAGCGCGAAATGTGGTACAGGTATGGGGAGAGACGGTTGCGGCGTAGGTTGCAGCCGGATGCATAACAAATCCCCCTTTGCTATAACGGATTTTGCTGGTCTCCAGTTTCCCGTATATAGATATCTATTCCTCAGAATTCACTTTAGACGCTGTTCAGCAGCAAGAATCTGAAATCTTAAAGAGTTGAATAGATGGAGCAGGCTGTATTAACGAAGTAGCTGGCGATTCCCGATAAAAATACCTATACAAGTTGAACTAAAGAACTACCTTGAGGCTAAAGCAGCGGAGGGGAATTTTGGAACTGTAGGAGCGATAGCGACCGCCTGAAAGCTTTCCGTAGGAAAGCTCGCTTCGAAAGCATAAGCAGTCTCCGGATTTCAACCGCAAATAGCGGGTTAAATCAAGAAATCGGGAGAAGGGCAGCGGCCGGAAGTCCAAACATTCACCGCAGTTGCGTTCTATGCCGGTTGGGTAAGTCTAAAGTTCAACTTATATAAGTGACAAGATGATTTACATTCAGTTTAAACATTTATCTTACATTAAAATGAATTCTCAGATATGGAGGTAAGATCTTTTGGAATTGTTTGAATATATTTTGCTGATGCTGGCGGCAGTCTCTTTATCCAATTTAGTGAACCGGTTTATCCCTTCGGTCTCCGTGCCTATTATTCAAATCGTGCTGGGGATAGTGATTACTTGGCTGCCCCTGCACTATGAACTGAAACTAAATCCGGAGCTGTTCTTGTTGCTGTTCATTGCCCCGTTGCTGTTCAATGACGGCAGGCATGCCGACAAAGAGGCACTTTGGAAGCTGAAGAAGCCCATTCTTTTGCTGGCGCTGGGTCTAGTCTTTGTAACGGTAGGAGTCATGGGATATTTCCTTAATTGGCTGCTTCCGGTCATCCCGCTGGCGGCGTCCTTTGCACTGGCGGCTGCATTAGCGCCTACTGATGCCGTGGCGGTGGGCGCACTGGAGCAGAAAGTCAGAATCCCCCACCGGACGATGCAAATCCTTGAGGGAGAATCTTTAATAAATGACGCATCGGGTCTAGTTTCCTTTCAGTTTGCCGTGGCCGCTATGGTCACTGGGGTGTTCTCCTTCAAATCCGCCGGGCTCAGCTTCATTTCCATTTCACTAGGCGGTGTGGTGCTGGGTCTTCTGCTCACGCTAGTGAAATATGGAGTGGTGAAATGGCTGCGGAGACTGGGAATGGAGAATGTTACACTTCACATGCTGATTGAGATCCTGACTCCCTTTTTGATTTTTATGGCTGCCGAGGAACTGGGGGTTAACGGCATCCTTGCCGTCGTCGCCGCAGGAATTGCCCATTCTTTCGGTTACAAGAAAATGAATCCCGAAGTAGCCAAGCTGAGAATTGTCTCTAAAAGCACCTGGTCGGTCATTATTTTTGTATTGAACGGGCTGGTCTTCCTGCTGCTTGGCACCCAGCTTCCGGAGATTATTCAGACGATTTGGAACAGCCCGGAAATAGGGAATTTTAAAGTGATTATGTACACGCTGCTATTGACTGCGGCTGTACTCGGGCTGCGCCTTATCTGGGCCCTTCTGATGAATATTCCCGAAGGGACCGAACCGCGCGCCCCTTGGCAGCTCAGATTCAAGAAGGCAATTATCCTTAGTTTGTCAGGAGTCCGTGGAACGATCACACTGGCGAGTACGTTGTCGCTGCCATTTTTTCTTAATGATGGCACAGTATTTCCGGCCAGAGATCTGATCATTTTCCTGGCGGCTGGAGTTATATTGTGGACTCTGCTGGCCTCCAACTATCTGCTGCCGCTTTTATTGGGGAAAGAAACGCAAACAGAGCAGGAAGAGGAGGAGATTCAGACGAAAATTGAGATTCTGAGGAATGTTGTTAGCGGATTAAACGACCTGACCACGGACCAGAACCGGCTGGCTACTGCCCAGATCATCAATACGTATACCTCCAGAATCCGAACACTCAGGAAAGATGAGAAGAAGGATAAGGTACAGCAGGCCTTGGGCCTGGCTGTCCTGCAATGGGAAAGAGAGAATACGCTGCTTGCGCTGGACAACAAAAAAGTGAATCCATATACAGCGTACCGTTATCTGAACAGAATTAACCGGCTGCTGTTTATGCACACACGGAATCCCCAGTATAAAAGAGAGCTGTTCCCCGTTAAGCATTGGGACGAGGTGGCCGGGGTGCTGCAGCAAGCCCGGTTAAGCATCCGCGAAAGACGCGCCGAATTGACCAGCCTCAGGATTCAAAATATTGCTTATGTCATTAAGCAGCTAAAGACTCTGCTTACAGAAGGAGGGCCGGATATGGAGACGGTCAACTCGGTAGTTCTGCAATATGAACGGATGCTGCTGCGCCTGACAAGAAGCGAATCCGACACCGGCACCCGAAAAGAGTTCGGCATGTCATTGCAGGAGCTGGCCCGGGTCGGAATTCAGCTGGAGAGAGATCATATCCAATCCATGTTCGAGACAGGGCGTCTCTCCAGACAGGGTATGAAAGAAATGAAACGCGATATCCTCTTCATGGAGCATGATCTGCGGGAAGAGACGAGTTAAGGAGGGCGGTCTTGCCACAGAAGGTGCTCATATCCAAAAGGGTGCTTGACCGTTGAAATAGGATAACTTATGCTTTCTTAGAGCACCAGCGTCCCCCAAAAAGATACTGCTTACAATGGTATGAAAAACAATCAAAGGAGAATTTCGAATGGAACAATCAATCTTTGATGATTTTGAGTGGATCAACCAAAGCAAGGCGAGCTATGTAGACGACAAACTGATTATTGAAGCACCGGCTGAAACGGATTTCTTCTGTAATAATGGTGCTATTTCGGAAACAGGAATTACCCCGGAAAGCCTCTTAAATGCCCCCTTTTACTACAAAGAGGTAACCGGAGATTTTGTGATGCGGGTTCAGGTTTCGCATGATTTTAAGGATACTTATGATTCGGCGACGATTATGGTGATGCAGGATTTTCAAGTATGGGCCAAAGCCTGCTTTGAAAAGACAGACTTTGATACCCATGCTGTAGTTAGCGTTGTAACCAATCATACTTCAGACGACGCCAACGGCTGTAATATTAACGGAAATATTGTATGGCTGCAGGTTACTAGAGTAGATAATGCATTCTCTTTCCACTATTCGCTGGATGGGATCAAGTTCGACATGATGCGGTTCTTCACTTTACCGGTGGGTCAGACCCTTAAGGTTGGTCTTGTAGCGCAGGCACCGGTAGGCCAAGGCGGGGAACGGATTTTTCATAATTTTTCATTGATTAATAGGACGGTAAAAAATATCCGGTTTGGCGAATAAACTTCAACCAGTTACATAGAGAATCATATGGAAGTAATACGTTGGCCGCTCTGCATGGAGCGGCCTCTTTCTGTGTTAATCATAGAAGCTAAATTAGTACATAGGTTGCTCTCAAAGGCCCATGAACGCCGACAACGAGCTGCATTTCAATATCGGCTGAATTCGAAGGACCGGAGATGAAGTTGATGGAGGAGCCCATAGGCTCACCTGCTTGAACTCGCCGGTTTAGATCGGCCGCGGCCTGAGTGGAGCGAAGTACCAGCCTCTTTTTTTCAATAATCGCAATATAATGGGCAGGCAGAAAGTGGAGGGAGCGGCCTTGATCCGGGCGGCTTTCTACGACAATCGTTCCTGACTCGGCTAGTGCGTAGTCGGCGAAGACAATCGCGGTATTGGCGCATTCGGAGCGGAGAATATTCTTCTCTCTTCCTGCCGCTTCCTCCCAGACGTACGAATCCGGGAAGTTTAACCTATAATCGGAAAACCGGGTATCTCCGGAAGTGATTACAGCGCCTCCGCCATTCGCTTGGATCAGATCATCCAATGTTCTCTGCAAAATCTCGGGATTCGACTCAATCAACTGAGTGTGGATAAAAAAGCACTGCTCTTTAAGAATCTCTATCAGCTCACCGGTTGTTAAATCGCCATAGCTGTTTGGAATCCACTCTTTCAGGTCGGGCCGCTGCACATCATGTACACGTTCTCGCCCCAGCTTGGAGGCGATTGTGTTTAGAAAAGACTCCTTGCCTGATACCGTCATTGGCCAGCCCCTCCTTTACGTTTGTCAAACCACGCCCGGAAGCTGTCTTGCTGCTTGACCGGTTGACTAAGATCACGAGCGTTGATCCAGCCGCGGACTAGGCCCGGTCCTCTAACAATTCGTCCCTGCCTGCTGATCAGCTGGCTGGCCGGGTTCGCAAACCGCAGTGCTTTGCCGAACAAAGCTTGGGAAGACAGCAGACGGCTGGCCGCCTTCATCTGAAGTCTATCTCCTGCACCGGTTCTGTTTTGTTCCACAATTTTCTGACGGTGCAGGATAAGCTGCTCGTGAAGCGGGATTTTAACCGGACAGACATCCGTACAGGCTGCACACAGGCTGGAGGCAAAAGGAAGCTCTTTGTAGTCATCGTATCCGCCCAGCAGCGGGGTGATTACTGCCCCGATCGGACCCGGATAAATGGAACCGTAAGCATGCCCGCCAATATGACGGTAGATCGGGCAGACGTTAAGACAGGCACCGCAGCGGATACACTGCAGGGCTTCGTTGAATTCACTTCCCAGAATCTCGGAGCGCCCGTTGTCTACTACGACTAAATGGAACTCTTCCGGACCATCCGTCTCCCCGGCTGCCGAGGGGCCCATTACAGTAATATAGCTGGTCAATTTCTGCCCCACAGCACTTCGGCAGAGCAGATTATCCAAAACCTCCATCTCCTCAAGTGTCGGGACGATTCGTTCCATCCCCATCACTGCAATATGTGTTTTTGGTATGGCGGCTGTAAGATCCCCGTTGCCTTCATTGGTCACCAGATTAATGGCTCCAAGGTTAGCGATGGCAAAGTTGCAGCCCGTAATCCCGACATCCGCCTCCAGAAACTTTTGCCGCAGCACCGAACGGGCAAAACGGGCGAGGTTCTCGGGACTTTCATCACCTGTATATCCAAGCTTCTCAGTGAACACTTTATGGATTTGCGTCCGGTCTTTATGCAGTGCAGGGGCCACAATATGTGAAGGCGGGTCCCAATCATCCATTTGAAGGATATATTCCCCAAGATCGGTCTCGATCAGGTCGCAGCCTGCTTCCATCAAGACATGATTCAGCTCAATTTCCTCGGTGACCATTGATTTGGATTTGACGATTTTTTTAGCCTTTTTTTGTACGATGATGTCCCGGATATAGCTGCTTGCTTCCTCTTTGGTTTTTGCAAAATAGATGTGTCCGCTCTTTTTCTCAATGTTATCTGCCAGCTGCGCTAAGTAATAATCCAGATGTTTCAGCGTATGCTGGCGGATTTGCTGGCCGAGGGTACGCCACTGCTCCCAATCCCCGAGAGAGGCTGCGGCGGAAAGGCGCCTGGTCTTCAGGCTGTCCTGGGCTAAGCTTACGGCGCTTCTCATGAAGGGATTACCAAGTCCATCTGTAGTCCGTTCGCTGAAATCCCGTTTATCCGTTTGCAGGCTCATGTCTGGCTTCCTCCTTGGCAGCAGCAGCATTGTGATGGTTCAGCACTTCTGCAATATGCATTATTTTCACAGGTTCGCCCTTGCGGGACAGGCGGCCGCCGATATTAAGCAGGCATCCCATATCTGCGCTGATCAGAATGTCCGCTCCGGTTTCAACGACACAACCGCATTTTTCATCTACCATTTGCTCGGAGATCTCAGGCATTTTCACGGAAAAGGTTCCACCAAAGCCGCAGCAATTATCACTGTTTTTGAGCGTCTCCAATTGGAGTCCCTGTACCTGTTCGAGCAATTGGAAGGGGGTTTCCTTTTCTCCCAGCAGTCTTGTCATATGGCAGGAACGGTGGTAGGTAGCGGTGCCTTCAAGCCTTGCGCCAACATCGGTAATACCAAGCACCCTTACGATGAATTGTGTGAACTCATATGATTTCTCTTTTAAAGCAATCGCTTTCAATTCCCAATGTGGATCTCCTTTGAAAATTTTCGGGTATTCATGAAACATAGCGATACAGGAGCCGGACGGACCCACGACATAATCGGAGCTTTCGAAGGCAAGCATCATGTTTTTCATCGCAAGCTTGGAATCCTCAAGATAACCGCTGTTATAAGTAGGTTGACCGCAGCACACCTGGGAAGCCGGAAAGTCGATTTCACAGCCGAGCCTTTCGAGAACTTGGACCATAGCAATTCCGACATTCGGGGTCATTAGGTCTACTAAACAAGTCGATAAAATACTGACTTTCAATTCGATCCCTCCCAATGCAACCTTGATAAGAATAGCTTAACTCAATAAGTCAATGAAAAACAACACAAAAACAAATAAAAAATGTGAATGTTGTTGACATAAAATAATGATAACGTTTACACTATGGGAGGATTGAATGGAATAATCTACCTTGAGGGGGAGAGACAGTGGAAAAGCATTTGATGTATATCAACGGCCAGTTTACGGAATCAGAAGGCAACGAGTGGATGAATGTAACCAATCCATCAACAGATGAAGTCATTTCACAGGTTCCCAAAGCTACAAGGAATGATGTGGTGCGTGCCATTAACGCAGCGGAAGAAGCCCAGTCAGCCTGGGAGGAAACACCTGCGGTTGAAAGAGGAAAGTACCTTCATGCCATTGCCGATGGGATTCGGGCAGAGGTTGATATCCTTGCCAGACTGATCTCCGAAGAAGTAGGTAAGACCTTGGAATTGTCCACGGTAGAGGTTAACTTTACAGCAGACTATATGGATTATATGGCAGAATGGGCACGACGTTATGAAGGGGAAATTGTTCAGAGTGATCGTGATAATGAGAATATTTTTGTGTTTAAACGGGCGATTGGGGTCACCACAGGCATTCTGCCATGGAATTTCCCGTTCTTTCTGATCGCCAGAAAAATGGCACCGGCCCTGATCACCGGAAATACGATTGTAGTCAAGCCTAGTGCCGAATCTCCGAACAATGCGGTGGCTTTCAGCAAAATTGTTGACAAAGCTGGCCTTCCTAAGGGCGTGTTCAACCTGGTTACCGGTAAAGGCGGAGAGGTCGGCAACGAATTGGCTAGTAGCCCAAAAGTCGGTATGGTCAGTCTAACAGGCAGTGTGCCGGCAGGACAACAGGTGATGAAGGCGGCTGCTGAAAATATCATCAAGGTCAGTCTGGAGCTTGGCGGCAAGGCGCCTGCCATTGTTATGGATGATGCCGATCTGGATTTGGCTATCAAGGCAATCGTGGATTCCCGGGTGATCAATACAGGGCAGGTCTGCAACTGTGCGGAGCGGGTCTATGTGCATGAGAAGATCAAGGACGAATTCACCACCCGTCTGGTCGAGGCGATGAAGGCGGTGAAGTACGGCGATCCGCTGAAAGACAAGGATATTCATATGGGCCCGCTGATTAACAAGGCAGCGCAGGAATCCGTGCAGCAGAAGGTAGACCGTGCAGTACAAGAGGGCGCCAAGATCGCCTGCGGCGGTAAAAAGGTAGAGGGAGCAGGCAGCTTTTTTGAGCCGACGGTCATTACCGGTGCCACCAATGATATGGAAATTGTACAAGAGGAGATCTTTGGACCGGTTATCCCGATCATTTCTTTTGCAAACCTGGATGAAGCGATTGCGCTTGCCAATGACAGTGACTTTGGACTGACCTCTTCCCTGTATACCCGGAATCTGAACGTTGCGATGAAAGTCATCAAGCGTCTCAAATACGGGGAAACCTATATTAACCGCGAGAACTTTGAAGCAATGCAAGGCTTCCATGCAGGCTGGAGAAAATCCGGCATCGGCGGCGCGGACGGCAAACATGGTTTGAACGAATATCTCCAGACCCATGTGGTTTATTTACAATATGATAAATCGGTCAACTAAATTAGTGGAAAATGAATCCTGCACTTATTCGATACGGTCCGAAAGGGCCGTATTTTGTGTGGTTGGATGTAACTCTTTTAATTGTAAACAGCAAATTTTTGGAGCAGGATAGAGCTGTACATAATCATAGGGAGAAAGGATGCAGGACATGGAGAAAAATAATGAATGTATGTATTGTATGGGGGATGAAAGAAGGGACAACCTTATGATTGAGGTGGCTCAGCTAGAGGTTTCGACCGTGTTTCTGTTTAAAGAGCAGACGTATAAAGGCAGATGTAATGTTGTATATAAAGATCACGTAAAAGAGTTATTTCAGCTTACAGCAGAAGAATTATCGGCATTCATGAAGGATGTGCAAAAAGTGGCCGCAGCTATGGATCAGGCTTTTGCGCCAGATAAATTGAATTACGGGGCTTACGGAGACAAGCTGCATCACCTGCACATGCACATTGTTCCTAAATATGCAGATCAAAAGGATTGGGGCTCCACCTTCCAAATGAACCCGGGCGATACTTATTTAACTGACGAAGAATATGTTGAAATGATTGTTCATATTAAAAAGCACTTATAAGCTGGTTAGGTAATATTATCTCATTAGATCGTTTTTCATTAAGCGAACGGTCAGCAAATATTGAAAATTTGGAGGAGCTTAATGGGGACAGATATTCACTGTTTTGTAGAGGAAAAAATGTATCGCACCGGCATAAATGAAACTGACCGGACGGGAAAATGGATATCGATTGACAAATGGACTAAAAGCAGTTGGGCAATTCTTTATCCTGAACGAGATGAAGGACCTATTTGGAAGGTCGAACGAAAGGATATGGTTTTCACAGAGAGGAATTATGACCTTTTTGCAATTTTGGCTAATCAGCGGAATTGCGAGAATCTGCCTTATATCAGTGATCCGCGCGGGTTACCTGAAAACGTTAGTCCAGAGATTCCGCTTCAAATTATAGTTTTAGAGGGCCATAGTACGACGTGGTTTACTGCAAAAGAGCTGTTCGAATTTAATTGGAATCAAGTGTTTGAGTATGAAGATGAGACCATGGACGGTGAGAAAATAAATGGATCCGTCAATTATATGGAATGTGGGCGTACATTTTTAGAAGCCGTTAACCGTCTAGTTGGGAGGAAAAATTCATCGGATATTAGACTAATCATTACGTTTGACAATTAATGAATTGTTGTGGAAGTGACCTGACAATACGATCAACCGAAATAGTCCAATGCAAAACAACACGTAGTGATCTGCACTCGTGTTGTTTTGCATGTTTGGATATCCATACTTTTATATATCATATATGTTGTTGCTAGATCGGCTTGCCAGGCTTTTAAAGATGCGAACCGCCGCTTGCGTCAATCAACTGACCAGTTACCCAGCGGCTGTCCTGAGAAGCGAGGAAGGCGGCGATATCCGCAATGTCTCCGGGTTCTCCCCAACGGTTGAAAACGGATAGGCCTGCCGCATATTTTTGTCCGTCAGGATCGCTTAAAGTTCCTTCATTCATCTCGGTGTTGATGATGCCGGGTTGGATGGAGTTGACCGTAATATTCCGGCTCCCCAACTGCTTAGCCAGCAGCAGCGTAAAGGTATTGATCGCTCCTTTTGTCATGCTGTAGGTGAAGACACCCGGTGAAGCTACCCGCGTCACGAAGGAAGAAATGTTAATGATGCGCCCGCCGTCCTTCAACCGCGGCAAAGCTTGCTGCGTTACAAAAAACGGCGCTTTGACGTTAATCGTCATCACTTCGTCAAAAGTAGCTTCCGTCGCTTCTTGGAAAGTAAGAATTTGCCCGATTCCCGCGTTGTTGACCAAAATATCGAATCCGCCGCCGTCCCCGTGCTCTTGAATCGCTTCGTCCAGCGCCGCGATCAACTCGCGAATGCCGTCAGGCGTGCTCAAATTTGCGCCAATCGCACAGGCGTTTCCTCCGTTTTGGGTGATTTGTTGCACGACCGCTTCCGCTTCATGGCGGCGTTGACCGTAATGAACGGCGACAAAAGCGCCCTCTTGCGCCAGACGTAACGCGACGTTGCGCCCGATCCCCCGGCTGGCCCCCGTTACTAATGCTATTTTTCCTGTCAATTTGCTCATCAGTACTCAGCTCCTTATTTTCTTTTCCTCTATAGTTTTAACATAGAAGCCGTTATGAAATGTTGCTCTCTTATTGCTTCGGGTGGCTGCACTGCCGTAGGTCTAATATTTTTCAGTCCATGTTTAGTCTCATTTATTGATAAGTTTGGCGTTAGTTGGTGTTTCATAGTATAAGTGTAGCTAAAAATTTGATTAAGCTAACGGACAGGATAATGCTGGTACATGCCGAATTTACTTATGTTAACAATGATTGATGGGGGGCAGTTCATGGAAGGAAGCGAATTGTATGTTTATCACATTGTCACCAGAAGTAAGATGGACATTGGGCAGATAATTAGCTTTGACAAAAACCAAAAAAACACCTTATATCACTTCTTTTTTGAGAAGGAGCAGTTGAATTCCAAAGGTGAAGACTTTATTCAAATATTACACCGTCATTATACAAATGACGGCGTTAAGATGGATAAAGAGAATGCAGATGTAGCTATTAGATATGTGGAACAAACAATCAGAGCTACTAGAGAAGTAATAGTTGAAATGGTCAGATTGCAAGAATATCCTGAATATCCTTCACGATTGTCTTGCTTATACGCTGCTAAGAGCTATGAAGACGCTCTGAAATGGAAAGAGCTTTTCGATTCTTATCATCGAAAAGTTTTGCAGATCGTTAAACTTCGGGTTACTGGGAATATCTTTGAAGGTGACGGTAATCTTTTACCAAAGGAAGATGGAATTCCTTTCTCCCGAAAAATCGAACAGGCCAGAGAATACTGGAAAGGCAATATAAATAACGAACTTCCTGAACTGCTGATTAATGGGGAAATCGAAGTAGTAGAAATTATTGATGAATTCTCTACTTAATTTCAACAAAAGCGCTGAAAAACCACTTCGCTTACGGGATACGGTAGTTGAATCAGTAGTCTATAACCTCCTATTTGAAGCAAGCTATAATTGCTCTAGTAGGAGGTTTTATATGTATCGGATGGTTTAATTGCAGAGAATACCAAGGATTCCGTAAAACGTAGGTTTTAATCCACCTTGGGGTAGAGGGCGACGAAATCCTACGAATGAGTGAGTATATGTGAGATAAACCCTTAAAACCGGGGGACGGGCAGGATAGTTTAATCGTTTCTCAAATATTTTATCAGTTGGATAATTTAATGAACTTTGTGAATATAACGTTATCTGAAAGATGCGCAATGATTATTTTTTGAAGGGATGATTAAATTGAAGCAAGGGATATTAGTTTTTTTAAATGGAACTTCAAGTTCCGGAAAGACCTCCATATCGACTGAACTGATCAATCAGAAAGAGATTCTTTTTTATCATTTATCAATTGATGATTTTTTTAATAATTACAATGATTTTATTAACAATAAATTTCCAGATGAACCTCCAAAGGCAATAGATCATCAAGTTGTCTCTCAAATAGTTGATGATTCCATATTCACTGTGTACCATTCGACAATTAAATTGTTATTAGAATTGGGTTTTAATGTAATAGCGGATACCGTAATCAACACTGACAAGAGGTTTAATGAGTTTCTTGATCAATTTTTAGATCAGCCTACGTTATTTACAGGTGTAATATGCTCGAAAGAAGAACTCATAAGAAGAGAGCAAACAAGAGGAGATAGAACGATAGGACTAGTAGATTCACAGTTTACTCAAGTATATTGCTTTGATGAATATGACCTCGAAGTAAATACGGAAAAGATGAATCCAACAGAATGTGCCGAAAAAATATTACGTTTTATTAAGTCCAATAAGGAATACACGGTATTTAAGAAATTAAGTAAAAGAGAGATTAGTGTGGAATAAAAAGGTTTTTCATCAACTTAAATAGAAGTAACAAGTAGCATAGATAATATGCTCAAAATTAAATCAATGGGAGTTGTTTATATTGAATAATAACATTAGGAAGATGATTGCGGTGATATCTAATTAAAAAAAACGGGAGATGAATTGAACTTGAAAAACAGGTTTCCGCGTACGGCAACTTATGATCCTAACTGGATTAACGAAAACAATATGGGCCCTAACCCATTATGGCTTCTTGAAGACCTAGCTAAGGACATGAACCTTGAGAAAGGCATGAAAATCCTAGATATGGGCTGTGGCAAAGCTATCACCTCTGTATTTTTAGCGAGAGAATATGATGTGCAAGTTTGGGCTAATGATTTATGGGTCGATCCTACGGACAACCTAAAACGTATTAAACAATCAGGTGTGGAGGATCGAGTATTCCCCATAAAGGCTGAAGCTCATTCATTACCATATGCAATGGAATTTTTTGATGCCATCATAAGTATAGATGCTTATCACTATTTTGGAACCGAAGAACTCTACTTTTCTTGGTATTTTCAAAAGTTAGTGAAAAGCGGAGGACAAATGGGTATAGTCATACCTGGAGTAACCAAAGATATTAACAACCAAGGCGACCTGCCTGAGAAATTGAAAAGTCTTTGGAGCAATGATCTATATACCTTCCGAACGTATCAATGGTGGGAAAATCACTGGGATAAAACAAAGCATGTGACTATTGATTTCGCTAATAATATTGTGGATAGTAAGGAGCTTTGGCTTAATTCAAATTGTGATCAGGAATTGCTTGCCGCGGACGAGGAAAATCTTCTTACTTTCGTTAAAGTAATTGCAACAAAATATTAAATAACGAAGGAAGCTGGTCAATCGACCGGCTTCCTTCTGCTTACGGGATGGATTTGTCTAAATAGGATTCAACTAATGGGAAACGTTAGTTCAGAAAACACATCATTAGGCCGCCGCGGACCAATAGGCGACCTCATTAAGCTAACGAGGCAGGATAATGAAAATGTATGTATGGGATATAAAAGTGAAAAATAAACGTTTTTGGATATGTCCATATTCCAATGATGTTTATAATTGGAGGTTAGAATTTATGCAAAGTAGATTAGAACAAGACATTATTTCAACGGCAGAAAGCTTCACAAATAATTTTTCTGATAAAGGGAATTTTGATTTTAGTGTACAAAGCCTACGTAAAGTAGACGATATTCTTGAAGAATTATGTGAGTATGAAATAGATAATGATTCTTTGGATTCTGTTTCTTCTATGGTTGGAAGTTACATTTTCGAAGTAGCAAGAAGGAATTATGGTGGGAATTATTATTGGATACAAGATAGAAAACAACCTGTTTTAGTCACTGGTGAGCCAGATTTTTCAATTTCAATTTTTGCTTTCGATAAAGTTAGAGGTAGAATTCAGAATGGGAAAGAAGATGACATACCATATTACTTTGATGGTTATATCAATGCAGTTGAAAAAGGTAAGGAAACAGGGTACAGTGCAACAATTGTTTAAGGTCTATGAGATTAAGCTAATGGGAAACGATACTTGAAATGTTGCCTACGTAATGAACGAAACCAATGTAGGAGGCGAAAAATGGAATACAGTATAAGAGCGGTGAATGAAGAAGATATTAATGGCTTATGTAATATTAGAAATAATAAGGACTTGTTTATTAAGTATTTGAAACAACATGAAAATAAAAAAAGTATATTTGGCAATAGCCGCTGAAGAAAATACAATTCTAGGTTTTGGTGTTCTAAAACTAAAGGGGAATTTATTTCCAAAATTAAGTGACCTTTATGTAGCGGGACTTTATCGAGGTAAAGGCGTCGGAACGGATTTAATAAGATATCACGAGGAAATTGCAAGAAGTCTTGGCTATTCTGATTTAATCGTTAGTGTTGACCCAATAGAAAATCCAAAGATGATAAAGCTCATTACAAAACAAGGGTACGAAGCTATTTCCGAACCATATATAAAAACTGCTATTTTTTACAATGATGATGGGACTACTTATGAGAAAACTTATTCTAGAATTGACTTGAAGAGGTCATTGAGCTAACGGGCAGGATAGTTATAAGGCTTTCAAATTTGAGCGCACATCCGGAAACTTCACCGTTTGTTCATGAAGGGATAAAATGTCACCACCATCGGGTTGGCTTCGCCGTAACCCACCGATGTTTACATCAGATTGCGCCCACCATCCAGAAACAGAGGGATCGGGCGCTTTTATTATTGCGAAAATCGTCGGCTATAAATAAACGCTGCAAACAATGCAAAGTATGCTTGACATAAAGTGCAAAGTAAACTATGCTATTAATGCAAAGTAAACATTGCAAGGGAGTGGTCACTTGAAGACAAGAATTGCGGAACTGCGTAAGCAGCACAAGCTGTCCCAGGAAGAGCTGGGGCTG
Organism: Paenibacillus sp. FSL L8-0470; assembly: GCF_038008625.1. Lineage (NCBI taxonomy): Bacteria > Bacillati > Bacillota > Bacilli > Caryophanales > Paenibacillaceae > Paenibacillus > Paenibacillus sp. FSL L8-0470. The sequence goes on along the minus strand of NZ_JBBOZM010000001.1, from coordinate 5,435,650 downwards.
ATCGTAGGCGTTACCCGGCAAACCATCACCTCCCTTGAAACGGGAAAATATGCGGCTTCCCTTGTTCTTGCCTACAAGATTGCTAAGCATTTTGGACTCGCCATTGAAGATGTTTTTGATTTCAGCGAAGTGGAGGAATTGTAATGGACAATTACAAGGTTCAAGTCAAAACTCGCAAGAACGTACTGTCACTGGTAGCTGCTGCCACGCTATTGATCTATGTGGGACTTGTGTTTTACCGCGGTGGTCTGCCCGAATTGCCCAGTTTTATAAAGGGATTTCACACAGGTGCTTTTATCGGCGCTGAATTGTGCTTCGTTTTTTTTCTCGCCAAGTACATTAAAGCCAGCAAAAATGACGCAGAGCTGAAGAAGCTGTACATCGAGGAGAACGACGAGCGGAGTGTAGTGATTATCCAGAATGCCAGCTTGCTCAGCATAGTCATGATTCTCGTAGGTCTGGCCATCGCTTCCGTGATTGCGGGTTTCTTCAATTCCTTGATATTCTACACCTTACTGGCTACCCTACTATTTGTTTTGATCGTATTTTTTTCCGTGTGGAAGTATTACACAAAAAAACATTAAAGGTTAAATCGAAGCGGAAATCGCAAGAAAAACCACCGTCGTGCCGTAAAGCTAGATTCGGTGGTTTTACACACTAATCTAGCTGTATAGTTTTTTATCCCCCTTGATTGTATTTAAAGCATATTCTGAATAACTGTTAATGAGGGCTAGTTTTAGGACAGATCTCTTTTATTATATTGGAGCTTTGGGAGTTATATCTTCGAAAGTTTAGCTGAGTGAAATGGCCAATAAGAAAAATCGTTCATTGGAGTATCAACATTTGCAGTCAGCGATAGGAAAACACGATTGAACTAACTGGAAACGCTAGTTTAATACAGCGGGCAGATTAAAACCTCTCCTTAGAAGCAAACTAGATTTAATAGCTTCTAAAGTGGAGGTTTTGTTATGAACTTAAATGAGTTGTGGAGTTTGTATGAGGCTGACAAACGCATTCAAGGGTTCAGTCCAAAAACATTAAAAGCATACGCCTTACAGCACAAGATGTTAGTGATGGAGCTAGGCAATCTCGATGTCACAGAGGTAACGTTAACCATACTGAAGGAGTACTTGGCAAAGCAAGCAGTTCGTTTGAAGCCAAACAGCCTTGGTCATCGAATTCGTTTTATTCGTTCTCTTTTCCGGTATGCTTATGAAGAGACGTATCTGACTTCAAATCCTTCTCTAAAATTAAGAGAACCCAAATTAGATAAGCGCATTCCTAAGTTTTTGATTGAGGAAGACGTCATACACTTGAAAATCTCATGTCAGTCACTCAGGGAAAGAGCACTGCTTGAGTTTCTCTACAGCACCGGCTGCCGGGTTGGGGAGGTAGAAAAAATCAACATCGAAGACCTAAACTGGGAGAACTGCTCAGCAATCATAAATGGCAAGGGATCGAAGCAAAGAGAAGTTTACTTTACGACAGAGTGCAAAGTATGGTTAAAGAAGTACCTGGCCAGCCGTGAGGATTCCTGCAAAGCCTTATTTGTTACCGATACGCATCCAACAAAACGAATGGCTATACCTACGATTAGGTGGGCAATAAAACGGCTTGCAGATCGGGGAGAACTTGAAGTGAATGTGTACCCGCATCGCTTTCGACATACTTATGCATGCCAACTCCTTGATAATGGTGCTCCATTAGATTTCATTCAAGGAATGCTCGGTCATGAGAAGGCATCGACCACTCAAGTCTACGCACAACTCCGCGGCGAACGTCGGAGAGAACTTTATCGACGATACTTTTAGTTTGTAATGGCGACGGATCAGCTTTAGAATTCGTCGCTATTCAACTAAATGCCAGGTTAGTTGCAACGACGATGTTATACTTGGATTAGTAATTAAGTTCACCATAGCTGCAGCCGTGCTTCCAGTATCTTAGTCATCTGTTCGACCATCTCTTCTGGCGTATACGGCATGGATTCGACGATCCACCATTCAATCAACCCCGTAACGGAAATAGATAAGAATTGCGCCATCACATCTCGATGGATACCCGTTTCCAGATTCATGTAGTTCACCACCACGGTGATATTTCCCTTAATGAACTGTGTCATACGATGTCTGAAAGTTGGACTGCCTTTGTTGGTCATTAACACGCGGTAGATCGATGCATGCTCTTTCAGATACGTGAATGCACGAATCAGCAGCTCCCGGGATAGTTCAGTGGCTACTCTTTCCTCCTGTAAACAGCTGTCAACAAGCATCATCAGATACGTCTCCACGCTCTGTTCCAGCAGGTCATATTTGTCTGTGAAATGCAAATAGACTGTTCCGCGGTTGACATTGGCCCGATCCGCAATCCCTTGAATGGTGATCTTCTCAAAATCCTGCTCCTCCAACAACCCGATGAACGCTTGCATAATCATTTGTCTTGATCGCTCGATGCGTCGATCCATGTTTTCCCCCTCTTTCTTGAACATATCCAGCTTTCGTTGTTCATTTCTCAACAAAAGCAGTTACGATTAGCCATTGCGCTTGCTTTAGTTCCAATGATACCTTGATTGTAGTACACAGGTGTTATATATTCAACATCTGTTAATTGCATGGGGAGGGGACTATATTGAACATACTTGTGTACGGAGCAGGTGTGCAGGGAAGCTATTTAGCGCACGTCCTAGTTCGGGGCGGTCATGATGTGACCGTGTTGGCAAGAGGAAAGCGAGCGGAGGAACTGGAAGAGAAGGGAGTGGTCATCCGGCATTACTTTCAGCGCAAGACAACCTTCGATCCGGTTCGTGTGATTCGTACACTTGAGCCGGGTGACTTGTATGACTTGATCTTCGTCATGATGAAATATTCGGACTTTGGGGCTGTGCTGCCGATCCTCTCGAACAACGATAGCCGCAATATTATACTGGTTGGCAACAATATGGATACTTATGCTATGCAGGACTATTTGAAGGCTGGGCGGTCACCCAAGCAGGTCGCATTTGGATTCCAGACTACCGCTGGTATTCGTGCCGATGGGCAAGTCATTTGCATCCGTGGCGGCCATGGGCAGATGATCATCGGGGGATTGAACAGCCCCATTCCGTTCCGCTCCCTGCTGGAGCAGGCATTCAAGCGAACCAAGTACAAGCTCAACTATCATGATCAGATCGATGACTGGCTAAAAAATCACATGGTGTTAGTCGTGCCAATGAACATGGTCATTCTGTTCCATGGCTTCCAAATGAAACAGGTTGTTCGTGACGACAAGAGATTGCGTCAGTTGGTGGCGGCGATGGGGGAGGGCTTTCACGTACTGGATTCATTGGGTTACCCGCTGACCCCGGTGGGTCAAGCATCTTGGATTATCCGGTATCCACGCTTAGTTCGCTGGGCCCTAAAGCTTTTTTTCTTGCTCCCGATTAGTCGGTTGATTGATGGGACGGATGTGGAGCTTAATGCGTTGAATTACACATTCGCCGAGTTGAGGACCAGGTCGGATGTGCCTACGCCGAACTGGGATGCTTTGGAGGGGGAGCGGATTATCCAATCGTAGTTGCTGCGATTTGCTGCCCCCGCTATTGGAGTAGGAATCGAATAGATACAAGAAGTAAATTAGAAAAAATTCGTGATGCTCAAAGAAAATAACTAAGTATGCCGATTCGAAGTCAGCCCCTAAAAACACGATTGAACTAACGGGATACGATAGTTCAATAAACACACCAAGACAAGGCTGCCGTGCATAATCGGCGGCCTTACACTAAAGGGCAGGATAGTTGAATGATTTCGCGAATAACTTAAGTCATGACGAATTTACGAGGTTCGCAAAATAGACGTTAGCCGAAAGAAGTTCTTAGTTTAGGAGGAGTCTATATGATATTAGAAAAAGTTATAAATAGAATTGTAATACAAAGTGAATATAAGGATTTTGTTGATAAGTATATAGATAATATACTTACCGAATTTAAAGGTAAGATTCATAGCATTTATATGTGTGGCTCGATTCCAAAAGGAACTGCTAAACCTTTTAAGTCAGATGCAGACTTTACTATTGTATGTGTAAATCCCAGAGATATTGATTACGAAAGATTGTCAAATATTAAAGACAGGCTTTTGGAAGAATATCCAGTAGTAACTAAGATTGATACGATAATTTGCTCGATTGACGATGTATTAAGTAAACCAAATGAGTGGGGTTTTTGGGTAAAGATAATTTGTGTTTGCATATATGGTCATGACGTTGGTGAAAAGGTACCACCGATAATTATTTCTCCAGAGTTCATTTTAGACTTAAATACAGAGACCAGGGAGGAAGTAGATCGTATACATAGTTTACTTTCTAATGCTAGTGATAACACAATGAAAACTAGATATATTAAAGGTTACTCTAAGAGATTAATTCGTGCATTATACTCTTTGGTTTTAGAAGATACAGGTGTATGGCAAGATGACATTATTAAGATGAAGAATGCCATATTAAACTATTGTGAGATTGACTCCGCTTTAGTTGATTATCTGTATGCTTGTTGCTTGGATAGTAATGTACTTGTTGAAGAGTTTCTGGGAATTGCAGATGAAGTATGTAGCTATTTTGAGAACGCCTTAAATGCAGTGGCTGCTTCCAGAACTTCCTTTGGCTAACACCATATTGACGCTCCGGGTCACTCTGAGAAGCGAGTGACTACATCCAGCCCCCTAAGCCCGTCGGGACGTCCCTGCATTAGGTGTTCGGCAAGCCTCACAACTATAAGCAGCAACTCTAATTAAAAACATAAGACTATTGAGCTAACTGGGAACTTTAGTTATATACATTAATGAGCAGGTGCTACGGTAGCCTGCTGTTTTCATTGAAGTAACGGGCAGTATAGCGCAACATTGATTTATTTTTAACGTCCTAATTAATGGTATAATTGTCATGTCTTAAAAAGCTCTAGAGTAATGGTTATTAACCATACTAAAAGGGGGTATTCATGACGTATTCAATTTCAAATATACAATCCACGAGTTTATCAATGTCATTATTAGTGATACTTTTAGCCTTAATAGATCTAACTATAAAGAAGTATTTCATTGTAGTAGATTTAAATAAGATCTCGGATACTATTGGAAAGAATATCAATAGGTGGGTAAAAGGAATACTTGCTGTCATTAGTTTTTGTATTTTCTTCTTCGTTTTGGATACAACGAATATCAACTCACTTAAGTGGTTCTGGTTAATATTATTTATAGTTGCCATGGGACAACATGCGTTTATCGAATGGAGGTATTTGAAAGGCTCAAAAGAATACGTTATTTCACTTATTAAATTAGCAGTCGGATTAATATACATTTTAATTTTTATTTTCTAAAATTATTGGTTTTTATCGTTTATTAAGATGGCTTACTTGAGTAAAAATTGATTGAACTACTATGAAATCGCCTGGTAGCCTTTTATTGCAGCTTTATATAGATCAAGAGCGTTCTGGTTTAGTGATGGTAGTGGAGTAGCCTAGTCCTTTAAGTCTGCGTAAAGCATGTCGCACAATGGATTGTTCCCTTTGCTTATCGAAGTAGTCTTCCCCTAGATCAAAATACATTTCATTTACGAGTTAGAAGGTAATAGGAGATTCTCAACATGGCATGGGCGACTACTATTCCTGCTTTTCCTTCCTTTCCGTGCTGCTGTACGCCTATACAGTGCGCCAAGGTAATTCTTAGATCCTTTTACGGAATGAGCAGCTTCGGTTAAGCCTGATCTTAAATATTTGTTGCCCTTTTTGGTTTTAGCCAAATTCCTTTTGGACGCACTTTCGTTATGGCCAGGAACAAGTCCTGCCCAGGAACACATATGAGCTGCGCTTGGAAACTGGTTTTTAATATCTGTACCGATTTCAGCCAGGATTTGTTCGGCCATTCGTGTTGATATGCCTGGAATTGAGTCTAATCGTTCGATATCTTCTTGGTAAGGATTTACTCGCTGTGCAACTTCTTGATCCAACATATCAATTTGTTGAGTTAGAAAGTCGATGTGAGTTATGGAGGGCAAGTTCAAGTTCGTCTTTTTTTCGTTTTAGTGTTCGAAGGGCCATGTTGGCCAGTTGCTCAGGATCATCTATACCTTCAGCAATCGCATAAAGCATGCTTTTAGAGGAAACTCCCATAATATCTGAGACAACGGAACCAAGCTTAATATTAGCTCCCTCTAATACTTTTTGGATTCGATTATGCTGTCTGGCTCGTTCTTCGATGATACTCCGACGATAACGAACAAGCTCTCTTAACTCACGTTGATTACGGTCTGGAATGAAACTGGCTTTAATCAGTCCGTGGCGAAGGAGTTGGCAAATCCATTCTGCGTCTTTAACATCGGTTTTGCGACCAGGCACAGCTTTCATATGCTGGGCATTAACAACCAGAAATTCGATCTCTTCAGCCTCAATTAAATTTACAATAGGTTTCCAATAAACACCTGTGCTTTCCATGGCGACATGAGTACAGCTGTGCTCCTTAATCCAGTCCACTAACTTAAGAAGAAATACAGTTTTAGTTTACATCCACGCCATTCAACCTTTCTACGGCATCATGATTGGAGACTGGTGCAACAACCAGAATAGGATTAATCTACTATGAGTTCTTCCCAGCGGGAGCAACATTCAGTGGTGCACCGTGGTCGTTGGAGTCAGACTAACGGATGGGCTCTAATCGCACCATAGTTCATCGACCTTCCTCTCCCAGCCGTACTTCCAGTATAAAATACCGAGCTAAAATTTTCATTCTCTGTGGTGCAGCGCTGATTTTGCGCTGCATGGTTGGCTAACGGGCAGCTGAAGATTAATTACGGGGGAATCGTACCATAAATGGACAAAAACCCAAGCGTCACAACAGAATGCATACTTAATCTAAATAACCTTAAATAATCTTATGGCGTAGAGCCCAGCGTAAGCGTGTATCTTCATGGTACTTTGTTTTTTTTGGGTTTCCTTCCGCTCGGAAAATAGTCAGATCACTCAGTTTGATGACAAAAGACCAGAGGGTATCAAATTGAAGCTCCTTGCCGTACTGACAAACAAATCCGCATTTGCCGGATAGGATATCCTGCGCAAGTTGCAATGGATCTTGAGCTTGAGCCAATTGTTCTGTCAGTGAATGTTGAACGGTATGATATCGCGTTTGGGTCGAATACCAGTTTGGTTCAGGGCGTTCATCCAGAGCTATCATGCGAGTATCTATAAATTGATTTGTAGCAATGATAAAACACTGGCCAGGTTTGGGCCTACGAGTAACAATGCTTTGCGCGCAACATTCTACTACAGCCATATCCCCGCTTCGATCGGCAAGGATGATGTTCTGTGCCGTGCTCAACGGTAGCTCCTGTAGAAGGTGAATAGCTTCTTGAACATTTCGTGCTTTCTCTAATAGATAACGTACAATCATAAGGAAATTTAACCCCGGCTTGGTCTTTCCGGAAGCGACGAAGGTCATTCCTACAGCAAGCCCATGTTCGTTCACCCCGTCTTCTTTTCCGATGAGGGCGTCGCCTTGACCAATGAACGTGTACCCGGACGTTGGTCGGTACAAGCAACTCTCCGTGGTACTTTTAAACTGCGTAAACATGTCATGATTACGGGCAAAGATTATCTCCTCTCCCACTTGGAAACAGAAGCAGGTACATCCGTAGGACTCACCAAAGACCCCGAGATTAAGTAAAAAAGCGGCAAATGTGTCATATGAAATTCGCAAGCCGTCAGCCATACCGCGAATTTCTTCAGTAATTTCAGGGTATACGGCTTTACAGATCGCCTCCGACTCAAGTCCATATCGAAGCTGCTCCTCTTCAAGCTTGAAGAACCCATCGAATTGGACTCCTTTCTTATATAATAGGTTTCCATAATGATTTCCCAACTCATAATGATTTCCTTGCAGACGCGGGTGATACATTTTATAACACTCCTCTTTGTTTTTATGTCTTGATCATATAAGGAGAGAAACCTATTTTCTTGATAAATAATGCTATGATATAGGAAATAGGCAAGTCACATGGAGGAATCGTTATGGAGTACATCGATGCGATTATGTCAGCTGTGCGGTATATTGAAAACCATCTTACCCAAAAAGTAAGAGTCGCAGATATCGCGAAGCATGTTGGATACTCCAACTACCATTTCCAAAGACTATTCCATCAGGTAACCTCACAGACGATCGGGCAATATATGATGGGCCGCAAGTTGACAGAGGCTGGGAAACTCCTCCGCGAGGGACAGTTTCGAGTAGTGGATGTTTCTTACCAGTTCGGGTTCGAATCTCATGAGGCCTTCAGTAGGGCGTTTAAAGCACGGTTTTCCGTTAATCCGCACCAGTGGAAGCAGAAATCTCTGTTTATACCGCCCAATCTATTTAAAGAGGAAATAAGGGAAGACTATTTGAAACATCTTCAACAACTGGAACCCGAGAATGTAGAACAAGTACGACTGAATGGGCTTGAAATTCGTGGTTATCAGTCAGCTGATAGCTCGGTGGGAAGCATATATGAATGCTGGAATCGGTTGTATCAGGTATGTCTTGATTTCAGCACCCCTAAATATGGATTGATTCAATACCCTTTTTCTATGGAGGGGAAGGCTGCCTTTACGTACACCGCAGCGGTAAAACACGATTTAACTAAGGCAGCAGAAGATCAAGTAACGCTTCAAATTCGGCCAGGAAAATACCAGGTTTTCTGGCACAAAGGGGAACTAGAAGCATTGCCCTTTACGTATCGTTATATTTACGGAACATGGTTGGTAAAGCACAATGTTACGTTGTCGGGCGGTTTTGATTTTGAGTATTATGGTGGGCGGTATATAGGGGAGGATGCAAAAAAGGTAGAAGTAAAAATTTATATTCCGGTTGAAGAGGGATAAAGATCATGATAAAACCGCTCAGACTAGGGAGAAGTGAAAAGACTGGCAAGGCATTGGATTGTGTTTTTGGCATTAGCCCCGGAAACTGGGTATGGGAAAGCAGTACTTTAGTAACATAATCAGCCACCTTGGTTCAACTAACGGGCAGGATAATGCAACTATTTTGTGTTTATTTGGTCTATAAGAATACATGTTGGAGAAAGGGAGGGAATAGCAATGAAAAATAAAAAGTGGGCAATATTTGTTATAGTTACACTTATCATTGTATCTTTGACTGGTTGTTTTGGCTCGAATAAGAACAATGACTTTTCGGAAATAAGTAAAAGCTTAGCCCAGCATTCTAACCAATTGAATGATGAACAAGGCGTAACGTTAGTGGGTTATGCAGCTGACCAAAAAGAGAATGTGTTCAAAATTGGAATAGGCTATGACTCCACATTAACTGAAGAAAGATTAACAAAAGTCATTAATGATTATCTGTCTAATTCCCTCTCGGCAATACAGGAAAGCGACTGGCATCAGAGACTCACGCCTTATAACCTGATAATAGAACGCATAGGAGAGGTTAAATCTAACTTCCCCATCATTGCACATAAAAATGAGGGGGAGTCCGATTTGACCTGGGTGAAAACTGAAGATAATTAAAGATTCTGTTTTAAAGGCCGCTTCCGCCAAAGGAGTGGGCTTATGTTTATATTGAGATGCAAACCTTGTGGTCAAAATAATATTGTGCTTAGATACATTACGGTGAACGGAATCATAAAGAGTGTGAAGTCGTGGAACTAACGAGAAACGATTGCTGAATAAAGAGCGATGGCAGCCGGCCAAGACGATCGGCTGCTTTTTGTCATTAAGATATCGGGCAGGATAGCGAGAATACCTTGGCGAAATAAAGACTGATTCGTGTACCAAAGGAGCGATTGAAATGAATACGACTGAATTAAGAAAATTCGTAGATGAGAAGAAACCGTTTGAGGAAGCAAGGGAAGGTTTAAGATGATGTACTAAGTTTGATAAATATTCCATCCTTCGGTAGAAGATTAAACAAACGAGAAACACTAGCTCAAACATGCTGGCAGATTAAACCTCCCTTTAGAAGCAAACCTAGATGGTTTAAGCTAGCGGGAGGATAGTTTAATTATGCTTGTTTTATCCTGGTCATATTGTCTATCCATCGTGGTATTATTGAATGCAATAAACAAACAAGGTGAATTTACTTCAAAAGAAATAGTGTTTTGCTACTTATCACGTATCGCAAAATATGATCAGGATGGCCCTCACATAAATTCCATCATGGAAATTAACCCCGATGCCATTTTCATCGCAGAAGCACTTGATATAGAACGTCAGCGGAATGGGAGTAGAGGACCTTTTCATGGCATACCGGTTCTCGTTAAGGATAATATCGAAACCGGAGACATGATGCGGACCAGTGCGGGAGCTTTAGCACTGGCACAGCATGTAAGTACGAGCGACGCTTTCCTGATTCGCCGATTAAGAGAATCGGGAGCCATCATTTTGGGCAAGACGAATATGACAGAATGGGCCAACGGTATTTCCTCGACAATGTGGGCAGGTTATAGTTCAAAGGGGGGGCAGGTCGCGCACCCTATGGTGACTTTTTCGTAGGCGGATCCAGTACGGGATCTGCAGCTGCGGTGGCCATGAGTTTTGCAGCAGCGGCGATAGGCACAGAAACCTCCGCTTCAATTCTGAGTCCATCCATACAGATGTCTATTGTCGGCATCAAACCGACCGTAGGCTTAATTAGCCGCTCAGGACTTATTCCTTTTTCTTATTCACAAGACACAGCAGGGCCGATGGCAAGGACGGTTTCAGATGCGGTAGTTCTACTTAACGCATTAGCTGGGAGGGATGAGCACGACCCAGCAACCTGGCGTAATGACCATGTTATACCGGATTACACACCATTCTTGGACAAGAATGGACTACAGGGAGCGAGAATTGGGGTCTTTTGTGAAGTACCAGATTACCTGCGTGAATCTGGTGAACATAATCAGGAGCTATTTCACCAAGCAGTCTCCGAAATGATAAAAGCAGGAGCCGAAGTAGTAGAAAATATCGACATTCCTTCGTTTCATGGTCCATGGCATTGGAACAAGATGAACTTAGAATTTAATCATGGAGTGGAGAATTATTTGCAGCGTCTCCCGGCACATATGCCGGTTCATTCATTGTCCGAACTCATCAATTGGAATGAAAAGTATGCAGATGCAGCCCTGAAATACGGTCAAGATATATTAGAATTCCGGGAGGGGTTAACCAATCCCTTGAAAAATAAGGATTATATCATGGAATCTATTATGGATTTATATCTAGCCCAGAACGAAGGAATTGATTATGCGATAAATAGTTATCAGTTAGATGCGATAATGTTTCCAGCTTATATTGGAGCGGATATATGTGCCGAAGCTGGTTATCCATCTATTGCTATCCCCGCGGGGTATGGAGCAAACGGCAGACCATTTGGCATTACTTTTGCCGGAAAAGCATTTACTGAACCGGCCTTAATTCGCATAGCTTATTCTTTTGAACAAATAACAAAACATCGCAAAAAACCTATATTCAACTAAAGGGAAACTATATAGGCAACTTCCCATTAGATGAGAGCGATTTAACTAGAGAGCAGTTTAGCAGGGTGAACGGTATGATCTTCTATTAAAAAATAGAGGATTACCATATCACTCCGCCGAAATTTGAAATGTACTAATGACAGATTTCGCTACATTTGTTCTGCGAATCGGGCATATAATTCCAGGAAAATGTGGTGAAAGCTAGAAGATGCGGGGTAAGCGTTCAGCACCATAATAGAAGTGAAATCTATCTAGGAGGACTTCAAATGAGCTATGATTTGATGGTTTTCGAGCCGTCCAGGGCACCGAGGGAAAGGAAGGAGTTTATGGATTGGTTTGAGCAGCAAGTGCAATGGTCGGAAGATCATGAATATAATGATCCTTTTGTCTGCTCAGAGTCGTTGCAGCACTTGTATAGTAAGCTATCGGAGGATTTCCCCAATATGAATGTAGATGATGAAATTTTTGAAGCTATGGAGGAAGCCGGAACTGAAAACCGGTTAACCGAGTACTCGCTGGGCTCCGCCGTCATCTATGCGGCTTTCGCTTATTCCGTAGCTAAGGAAGCATATACTACGATGCGGAATTTGGCTATAAAACACAAGGTAGGGTTTTTTGATGTTAGCAGCAACGACGGCGAAATTTTTTTCCCTGATTGATAATGCCACTTCGATAGTTTTCCAGACTTCCCCCAAGTTTGTTGAACGTAACCATAGTCATTATTTATCTAACAGGCAGGATACTTCGGAATTATTGAAGAAATATATTTGGAACAAACCTAATAGGAGTTTTCGTATGATACTTGCAATTAAGGTAATTAGAGTTTTGCTCTTCGTAATTGTAGTTTTGTTATTTGCTTCATCAATGCCAATCTTTGCAGGAATAACTTTGCTTTTTATTTTTGGACTTTCGAAACTTCTTAAAAAGATAGATTAGTAAATACAGGAGACGTTAGCTGTAAGCTAATTGGAGGAGATGGGCATGGACTATTCGAAGCGTCATGTATGGATTGAAGCTGAAATATGGAAAGAAGGTTCATGGGATTGTAACGATTGTAATACAGGGTGAATGCATGAACGGTTCGTATTTTTGGTCCAGTGACATGGTGTTAATTGACGTTATTAGCAGGGGAAAAATTGAACAACTTATAGACCATTTGCACCGTGGTCGTTGGAGTCAGACTAACGGATGGGGCGTTATGACCTACCGCCTGGGGGACCAGACGCCTCTGCCCGGTTTCGACCAGCGCAATTGGCCGAAGACTACCGGGCCGTACGGCAATCGACAATCACGCTGCTGCGCGGGTTGCCGGCGGAGGCGTGGTCCCGCAAGGGCACAGCCAACAACGTAAGCATTACGGCTCGCGCCCTCGCGTACGCCAGCGCGGGACACGAACTTCATCACATGGGGGTCATTCGAAATCGGTACTTGAGTTAGTCGTCCCGAAGACGGGACGGAAGCTGAACAGACAACGCGGCTTTTATGGCATGCTCTGCCCACCCCGTTCGTTCATAGGCTGAAAGGAAGAGAGGACAAGACGGGAGGCTCGTATCTAAGGATGTGAAGTAAACAAAAGAGCAATCTCCATTGAGGTTGCTCTTTTTGTCACGGCTTATCTTGCCTAACGGTGTATATGCAGTTTCTTCCTCCCGCTAAAATGTACTCCCCCCGTTCAATATGAACATTATTTCCTAGAACCGTTTTAAATAAATGTAACTCATTCTTGCACAACCCGGTACATACAGCAGCAGCTTCACAGATCGGACAATGCTTCTCAATGAATAGGAGACTGCCATCATCCTGCGCCTTAACCTCCGCCATATAACCTTCATTTGTTCGTATCTCGGCCAGTTTCTCCAGTTTCTCTCGAACGTCTGATGCATCGCCAAGATGCTGAAGATATTGTTCTTGCATATTTTTATTTCGAACTTCCAGCAGCTTGTCCAGCCCTTCATTACCAAAAGCTTCTTTCATCGAATTGATGAGGCTGACGGATAAATCCGAATATCCGCTTGGGAAAAAACGATTAGCCGCGGGAGTTAATATCCATAGCTTGGTGGGTCGACCCATGGGACGGGCCTCTTCCACATTCGTAACCAACCCTTCTTCTTTCAGCGCATTCAAATGTTGACGAATAGCCATTCCAGACAACGAAAATTGAGAGGAGAGTGCCACAACATCCATTCCCCCTCGCTCCTTTAACAGATCAATGATCGCTCTTCGAGTACTGGTGGAGACATCCTTTTTGATTTGATTTCGGCTCATGGTGCACCTCCTTTTGAAGCAACTTAATCTACATCACTCACTACATTTTAAACAAAAATGTTGACAAAGTCAAAGCCGAACTGTAGCTTAGACATTATAAACATAAATGTTTACTAAGTATCCGGATACGATGTATACATACCAATTTTCTTGGAGGTCACATGTCGTCTAATCATCAAAGTATTTTCAGCCCACGTTATTTTGCACTATCCATAGGGATTATTTTGTCAGTGATGGCCGTTGGATTCGAAGGACTATCCGTAACCACCATTGCTCCTTCGATTGCTGGAGACTTGAACGGTCTTAGCCTGTTCGGGTGGATATTCAGTACCTATCTGCTTGCGCAGATTATCGGAACGCTGGTCGTCGGTCGGATCATAGATAAAAGAGGACCTGCAGCACCGTTCACTTTTGCACTTCTGTTGTTTATCGTAGGGCTGATCGCTGCCGCAATAGCAGGCGATATGTATAACATGATAGGATCACGTGCCCTGCAGGGTTTGGGTGCCGGAGCTATGATGACTTGTGTGTATACGGCAATATCCTTAAGTTACCCGGATGAGTTACGTGCCAAAATACTTGGAGCATTTGGTACAGCCTATGTTCTTCCGTCCATGCTCGGTCCATATGTAGCAGGTCTTATAGCAGATCAGTGGTCCTGGCGGTTTGTTTTCTGGGGGATCTTACCTGTGCTGGTTGTTTCAGCATTGCTTAGTTTACCTGCTTTTAGGAAATTGAAAGTGCAGAATACGGGAGGGGATAGCGGACCTTCATCCACTTGGATGGCGTTACTCTTAACGATGGGTACAGGCATTTTCTTGGTTGGTCTAAGTATGCTTCCGAGCATTATGGGATTTGTATTCGTCATGATTGGCCTCGCATTTATGATATTTCCGCTCCGTAAATTGCTACCGAAGGGAACGCTTACGTTGCGAAGAGGTATGCCAGCGATTCTGGCAACACGTGGGTTGTTCTTCGCTGCCTATACCAGCACACAGAATTTCTTGGTATTGGCTTTAATCGATGTGAAAGGAATTACACCTTCTCAGGCCGGATTAATCGTAGCGAGTGCTGCATTAAGTTGGTGTATAATTGCGTATCTGCAAGGACGGTGGGATGCGGCAGATCAGGGCCGTGGACGTCATATGAGAATTATTCTTGGGGTATTGCTGCTTGCCATAGGGATTGCCATCGTATTTTGGGTACCTGTTGTGACCGTTACCGTTGCAGTTATTGGTCAGATCATCGCAGGAGTCGGTATTGGATTGGCACATCCGATTAGCGGTGTTGTAGCATTTTCCCAAACGGGGGAAGGAGGCGTGGGCCAAACCTCGGCAAATCTGCAATTTGCGGATTCTTTTACACCCGGTGTAGTTATCGGGATTGGTGGTTCCATCCTTGTAGTTTGTCAGGCTGGCGGAATGTCACTGCAATCCGGCTTAATTGTAGCCATGGGTTTCCATCTCTTGTTGATCGTCATGAGTATAATTGCGAGCACTCGGATCTCACAACAATCCATCTAGAATGCTGATCCTAAGAAAGAGGGTGTACCGGTCATTGTCCACTGAAGATACGGAGAAACTTTTTATAGCTTATCGCATCATCGGGACTAAATGGACTATCCATATATTATTCACTCTTTCTTACGGTCCGAAGAAATTTGGCGAAATTTCCCAGAGTATTCCTTCCATTTCGGAAATGATCCTCTCCAAACGTTTAAAGGATCTTCAACATCATAATTTGGTTAAAAGAACAAGTCTGAAACGCCCTACACAATCCATCTATGAACTTACACCAAAAGGAGCTGCTCTCGCTACATTCATACCCTGTTTAATGGACTGGGGTACCAAAAACTAAATGAATGAAGTGTGCATATACCAGTCCTGAAGAAATTATTAAGCTTTTATAGGAGGAATGAAGATGAACATTGAGGTCAGTGATAAAGCATCCGAGAAAATCGCCAAAATCTTATTAAGCGCAAATACCCGACATTCTTTTCTTAGAGTAGGCGTTGAAGAAGGGGGATGCAGTGGATTATCTTATACCCTTGTCTTGGACGAGCAGCAAACAGAGGAGGATATAGTATTCAATAAAGATAAATTCAGTATATTAGTTCACACGAAGAGTATTCCATATATTGATGGTCTTGAAATTGACTATGAAGAAAGCGGAATGTTAGGCGGGTTCACCATGAATAACCCTAATGCAAAAGTTTCATGTGGATGTGGGGCCAGTTTTAGAATGGCCAACTATCGGGGCGAAGTTAAAAAATGTGATTAAACTGCAGGAAGGAGAGAAGAGGAATGATACCATTTGAAGTATCTGAAAAAGCTATTGATTCTTATAAGGATGAATGGGGTTTGGAAGAGGCCCAATATGTAAGGATTTATGCAAAATATGCGGGTGGAGGCTCAGATGCTTGGATTTTACAGGATGAACTTCTTCAAATTGATTGTAATGAAAATGGCATATTTTCAAACACAATCTCCTATTGAGCATAAAATAAAGAAAGAGCATCTCATTTCAGCGATGACGCAATCATTTCTTTACGAACTCATTTTATCATTAATGCAGATCGTGCAACCGCCGAGGATTATTTGGAGTTAATCCATTTAATCAAACAAAGAGTATATGAGACATTTAATATTGATTTGGAGACAGAAGTCATTATTTTGGGAGAATAACTTCTGTGGACTACTTTCAAGCCGCCTTTGGCGGTTTTTCTTGTTAGTTGAAAAACCATTTTCGTCACTTCTACTTATTAAACATTTTTATTTACAAAGTAGGGTGATTATTGTATATTTAGATCATAAAAAGGTGAATTTTACCATAAAAATCATCTATTATGGAGGTGTAGGAGACAAACAACAATCAGATTGGAATTTTTGATAGGCAGCACAGGGCGTTGACGATTGGTATTATGCTGGTTCTGACAACCGTAGCTTTCGAGGGGCTGGCTATTACGACAATTGCCGCGAAAATGACACAAAGCTTGCAGGGTATTCATTTATACGGTTGGATTTTCAGCGCATTTTTGTTATCTCAGCTTATTGGAACCCTGGTTATGGGTCAGCAGGTTGACAAGCGCGGCGTTTTTACATCCATGCTCGTGTCGTTTAGTATTTTTGTGCTAGGAACCGTGGTTGCGGCTGTTTCTTTAGATATGCACATGCTTATTGCAGGAAGAGCCCTTCAAGGTTTTGGGGCGGGAGCCCTGATCACATGTGTTTATACCTGTGTAACGTTGCATTATTCGGATGCTCTTCGTACTCAAATTTTAGCGGCATTCTCCATGGCATTTGTCCTGCCTTCCTTAATCGGGCCTTACCTGGCAGGCCTTATTGCCTCCTATATGTCATGGCGATTTGTTTTCTGGATTGTTTTACCCCTGATTGGATTGGCATTGAGTCTCACATTCCGCTCTTTCCGTGATCTGCAGCTTCGGCAAGTACTGACAGGCCCAGCCCAAACAGCTGACTCGAAGACTCTTCATGCGATTCTACTTGCCATTGGAACGGGGCTGTTACTCACAGGACTCGGTATGATAACCGATTGGAAAGGAATAGTACTCACTTTGGGTGGCTTATTCGTCATGATCCCACAAATGCGAAAACTTCTTCCTAAGGGCACTTTTGTGGTGAAAAAAGGATTGCCTGCTACATTGGTTTCCAGAGGGTTGTATGTGGCTTGTTATTTTACAACGGAGAGTTTTGTGATCTTGGCACTAACCGAAGTAAAGAGGTTATCGGCAGACCTTGCAGGCCTCATTGTAGCAGCAGGTTCTTTGAGCTGGTCCGCCGCAGCGTGGTTGCAAGCCAAGCTTGATGTACGAGATCAAGGTCGTGGCCGAAAGCGCAGAGTTATGGTAGGTATCGGGATTATGATCGCTGGGACTGTACTTGTGATCCTAGCCCTTATGTTGTCGGACGGTGGAATTATACTCATTCTGCTCTCGCAAATGATTACCGGCTTCGGTGTTGGATTGGCTAATCCTACAACTGCGGCCATTGCTTTACAACATGCGGCGCCTAGGAAAGAGGGAGAAATGTCTGCGAATCTTCAATTCGTGGATTCCTTCTATATGGGAGTAAGCATCGGAGTTGGCGGCGCTCTAATCGCCTTGTCAGAAACTTTACAGTGGGGCATATCGACAGGAGTTATGATGGTGTTAACACTCCAATTACTATGGGTCTTATTAAGTTTCTTGGCATCTTTACGAATCACCGAACTCGTTCATCAAGAACATCATCCGATCAGCCAGTCGAAAGATAACATTCCCATGTAACGGATGACGGTCGCGTCGTTAAAAACATCAAGAAGAACGGGGGGAAATTGCATTGGGAGGTGGATAAAATGGCACGTGTATTAGTTGTCATTACTCCGGCTGAAGGCCATGTGAATCCGTCGTTAGGATTAGTTACTCAGTTGATTGACAGTGGAGAGGAAGTTGTCTATGTGTGCACGGAGGAGTATCGTTCCCGAATTGAACAAACCGGAGCCCTGTTGATTACCTATCCATTTCCGCAAGATGCCTTTTCTCATGATCCAGTGTTGAAACCGCAGGAGTACAAGCATCCTTATCAGTTCATTTATATGATGGTAGGCGGTATCATTCGGAGGATTATACCCGAGGTGCTTCGAGTGATCGAAAATCAAAAGTTCGATTATTTGATCTTTGATTCACTGATGGGCTGGGGAGGGACTATTCTTGCAGAAAAACTAGGAATTCCCGCGGTGTGTTCGATTGCCTCCTTTGCTTTCGTAGATCCGTTGGGGGCTGGCGAAGGCATGAATGAGAAGGAGATGGATACGAATACGAAGGAACTGTATGAGGCTACGATGAAGATAACGCGTGCGTTAGCGCAAGAGTTTCAAGTGAGTATTCCCGTCATGGAAGAGATTCCGGCACATGCAGGTCGGTTAAATCTTGTGTATACAAGTCGTTATTTTCAGCCACAGGCAGAAAAACTGGATGATCGTTTTATTTTCACGGGTCCTTCGATCATACCGCGTCAAGATGCTCAGACCTTCTCGTTCGAGCTGCTTCGTGAACGTTACCCGCAAACTGTGTACATTGCTATGGGTACTATTTTAAATAAAAACTTGGATTTCTATCAGCTTTGCTTTGAAGCATTTGGGGATATGCCGGTGAATGTGGTTCTATCTTCAGGAAGATACACGGATATGGAGCCGCTGGCTGATCGAATTCCTCCTAATTTTATCGTCATGCCATACATTGCACAGTTGGATATGCTACAACATACGGATGTTTTTATTACACATGCCGGAATGAACAGTACGAGTGAGGCGCTTTATTACAACGTTCCGTTGGTAATGATTCCACTAACGTCGGATCAGCCTCTTGTAGCCAATCGGGTACAGGAGTTAGGGGCGGGTATCACTTTAAATAAACATAAGCTCAGTGCAACGGATATGAGAGAGGCATTATCAGAAGTCCTAAGCAATCCATTTTATAAACAGCAGGCTTGCCTCATCGGTGAATCTTTACGGCAGGCCGGCGGTTATAAGCGGGCCGCCGAAATGATCATGAGTCATATGGCTTCAGTCCATGGTAATATCTCCAATACCAAGTTGATTACTAAATAAGTTTCCAATCAATAAGGAACTTTAAATTAGAGTAAAGTTCTCTCATGTCAAAAACGAAAGAACCCTGTATGTACATTAAAAGGCACAGGGTTCTTATACTCTGATGAAACCGACACGATGGGCAATGCTCGTTATGAGTAACCTTGATGAAGAGAACTTAAAGCTACAAAAGTCAGTTGATAAATATGTGAAAAGATTAATTTTTTTTCATCATTTGAAAACTACTATGAAAATTCATTGCACCAAAGTGTGGAAAAAGGCTCTCTTCCTTTAATTTTAGATTCACCGGCATCCCCTACGGTTCTTCTTGTCGCTCCATAGCATCGCTTGTTATACGGGATCTTACGTCCAACCAGCTTCATCATTGGTAAGCCCTAATTTATGGTAATATAAAGCGCGAGGTGATTCAGTTGAATGCTGAACGTAGAGAGTACGCTGAAAAAGTTTTAACTCATATTTTTATTGGGAGTCAAGTAGATGGTGCTAAATTCGGTTTAGGCCCTATCCGTTAAGACTGATCAGGCGATTATAAGTCGAACTTTTCCCATCCTGATGCCAATAAGAACCTTTGAGGCTTCTTCTAAGGCTTCCGGTTCTATTACCATTAATAGCGGCTCTCCAATATCAATCATTGCACCTATACGCTTACTGTAGCCTTCGAAGGTTCCGATGGATATAATTTCACCGCAGCGTACGCCAAACCCACTATTATGACCTTCTACGATCTGCACGGTTAGCCCCGGATTTAACTCATTCCATTTCATAATGTTGGTGCCCTTCCTTTTGTATTCGAAGTTCATTCAGCCTCGCCGCCGGTCCATGGCTTATAGCGCACATCAGGTTATGTCGTCTACTTTATTTAGTGCTGCCAGTACAATCTTGATATCTCGCACCTTGGCAAATGGTGAACGGTCACTTTCAACGATGGTTTCTATCCGGCTAAGAGCTGCAGCCCGGCGGAACCTCACATCATTTTTTTTGGGGTACTGTTCAATCAAATGCTTGGCTAATTCAACTATGACTTTTTCTCGATCCATTTTATCCTCCTTTAGAGGGGCTAGAGGGCCAGATTATCAAAATACTCTCTTATTAAACCCCAAACCTCTGATCATTTTCTGAACATTCATTCAGCGATATGTATCTAATAAATGAGTGCGTAGGACAGTGTGCAGAAGGTAAAACGAAGTTAGCTGGTGTTTATTTTGTTCAGAGACGGTAGCGTTCCGCATGAAATTCCTACAACGTAGTTCTGTCAGGAAAGTTACTGAGCTAGCGTGCAAGCTCATCAAACTCCTCTTCAGAATGGGATTTATTTTTTATTTGTGGTAACAAATGGAGGGTGTGATATGCTAAATTTGATATAATTTGAAAGTGGATTATTTGCAGGAGGACTGGGGGATATAGATTGGACTTGAAACCTTTACTCTAAACTTTTCAGTTCAATCTATATAGGTAAAGTAATTAAACAACATTGGAGATGAACAAGACATGGCGAAAGCAATTTTTCTTGATTTTTACGGTACGCTGGTATATGAAAACAGTGAAATTACGATGGAGGTAATCGACCAGGTCTATAATACTGGAAATGCAAAGGACAAAATGGAAGCTGCCAGGTTTTGGTGGAGATCTTTTGCAGAGCTGCGTGCAGCTTCATTTGGAGAGACGTTTCTGCCACAGTATGAACTGGCTGTCCAGGCGTTTGAGACAACCATTCAGCATTATTCTTCCACAGCGGATGCCAAAAAGCTTGCTGACAGGCTTGCAGAACATTGGAGTAATCCTCCTGTGTACAAAGATGTCGAGGCTTTTCTCTCAGCCAACCGGTTGCCGATATACATTGTGACGAATTGCGATACTATTTTTGTGGAAACAGCATTGTTCAACATGGGGTTACAACCAAATGGACTGATTACAAGCGAGCTGGCAAAAGCTTATAAGCCCCGCAAGGAAATTTTCGAACTGGCCTTGGAGGTTTCGGGGGTGAGTGCAGACGAAGTGATACATATTGGCGATTCATTAAGCGGTGATGTCACGGGTGCTGCTAATGCTGGAATTCAACCGTTGTTTTTAAATCGGGAAAACAAAGAGACACCTCCTGGAGTAACGTCGATTCATTCGTTGCCTGATATTATTAAAATTCTGCATATTTAACCGTAAGAAGGATGGGAGTACTTTGACGATGTGTAGAAAGTATTTATTGTTTGTTTTAACCATGGTTATCTTTGTAATTTCATTAAGCGGGTGTGGAAGTGTAGAAGAAGCGGACCTGAAAAAACCGGTTAAAAATTATTTAGATGAGCGATATGGCTTCAAGGAGCCGTTTGAATTTCTGACATGGGATGATAATTGGTTTGAAGGTATTGATCATCAGACAGCTATTGAAATCGGCAAACCCTATCATGCGACTGCTTATATTATGCTCGAACGGGATACTTACAAAATTGCAGAGGAAAGAAGTGATAATGTATTTTTTGAATTATATAAAGGTGCCTATATCGAACAGCATCCAGAGGTAATGAAAGTAACCGAACAACTGATTGATAAATATGATTTAATGAAGAAATCGGCAAGTGAGTACGATAAAATGAAAGGGAACTACTATTACTATCTTAATGTTAATCTGAATACAAAACAGGCGGATGAACTTATAGATACTTTCAGAGGGACTCAAAAAATAGATACTCTAAATTCTCTGCCTGACATGTCTGATCCATTAAGTAAAGAGGGTAACCGTTATCGGGGTGTAATTAATTTTAATTTTGATTTTAACACCTATAAACAAGACAAAGACGTTCCTCAAGCAGAGGATATTGCAAACGATTATGAAAAAAGTCATGTTCTTACTGAAGGGCTCTATTGTATCTCTGTGCATACTATAGAGGTTCATGATAAGGGAGTTTCTCAAGGAATGGATCAGAGGAATAATAACGTTCGTTTTGAGGTCGACAAAAAGGGTGAGTTCAAAAATATAAGTGTGTTGGAAGGATAACCGATAATCTTAAGGAAGGATCGCATGGCTCTCATAAAGTAATGAGGGGCCTGCGATCTTTTTTTTGTTCAGACACTACTCATGGAATAAACATCATTCATAGCAAGCGCAAAATTGCTCGAAATAATATTTAAAATTGTGTTATTGAAACCATTGACGGTTAGGCTAACAAAGTAATATTCTGTAATGGTTAGAGGGTTGTTGGAAACAACGGGCCTTATAACCATTGATTTAGTGGTATGCCAAATATGTTGTGGGAACCATTAGATCATTGCATCTAGAGCTCTTTTTAGATAAGAGAGCGCTTTCAATTTGCGTATAACGAGGAAGGAGGAAGGAACTTTTTTGTATTTTCATGCAAATTTAAGTAAGAGATGTAACGTAATTTAAAATTTATTAATTAATGGGAGGGATGTTGCTTGAAGAAAATTTTAGCTTTTGTTATGATGTTTGGTTTGCTTATGGGGATGGTAGCGCCAATTCAGGCAAGTGCAGCAACAAACATCGAATTCAATAAAACTGCAACTGCAAGTTCAAGTGAAGATTCAACAAAAACACCGGATATGGCTATTGATGGAAACGCTTCAACAAGGTGGTCCTCCAGTTATTCTGATCCTCAATGGATTAGTATTGATTTTGGAAGCGCCATCAATGTGAATGGTGTAATGCTGAACTGGGAGGCTGCCTACGCAAAGTCTTACCAGATTCAGCTATCCACAGATAACAGCAACTGGACTACAGTGTTTTCCACTACAACAGGAGACGGTGGAGTTGATACGATTTCATTTGCAACCCAAAGTGCAAGATATGTAAGAATGTATGGAACACAAAGGGCAACCGAATACGGGTATTCCCTGTGGAATTTTGAAGTGTATTCGGATAGCGGACCGGTGGATAATGGAATTATTTCTGGTGCGGTGTATAAGCTTACAGCGCAACATAGCGGCAAAAACCTGGATGTGGCAGGAGGCGCTACTTCAGACGGAGCTAATGTGCAGCAGTGGACGGATAATGGAAACTCCCAACAAAAGTGGAAAGTGATTGACGTTGGCAGCGGAGCCTATAAATTGATTGCTGAGTCCAGCGGTAAGGCATTGGATGCCGCAGGCCCTGCGGCCGATGGAGCCAATGTGCAGCAATGGACGGACAACGGTGCAGTCACTCAGAAGTGGGCAATTATTGATGCAGGTAGCGGGTACTACAAATTAATCTCCAAAAGCAGCGGTAAAGCCTTGGATGTAGCAGGAGGCTCATCTGCAGACGGAGCTAAAGTGCAGCAGTGGACAGATAACGGAAATGCACAACAGAAATGGAAATTTACGCAGATCACAACGACCCCAGATACCACAGCACCAACCACACCAACAAATCTTATAAGTTCCTCAAAAACGGCAACAAGCGTAAGCCTTGCTTGGGCAGCATCCACAGACAACGTAGGCGTAACAGGGTACGACATCTATAATGGAACGACTCTGGCCGGATCCAGCACAGCAACAAGCTATACCGTAACCGGCTTGACTGCAAATACAGCATACAGCTTCACGGTAAAAGCAAAGGACGCAGCAAATAATATATCGGCGGCAAGTACGGCTCTGAGTGTAACAACCAGTGCATCTGCCACCAACCAGGGATTCTATATTAACGGGACAACTTTATATGATTCTAACGGAATTCCCTTTGTTATGAGAGGGGTTAACCATGCTTACACTTGGTACAAAGGTCAGGAGTCTGTTGCCATTCCTGCAATTGCCAAGACAGGCGCAAATACCATTAGAGTTGTCCTTTCAGACGGGCAGCAATGGTCGAAAGACAGTCTGGCAGCCCTACAAAATCTCATCACCTTGTGCGAACAGAATAAATTGGTGGTAGTCGTCGAAGTCCATGATGGAACTGGCTCGGATAGTGAAGCAGTACTTAATAATATAGCGAATTACTGGATTGAAATGAAAAGTGCACTCATCGGAAAAGAAAAAACCGTCATCCTCAACATTGCAAATGAGTGGTACGGCACATGGGATGGGGCAAACTGGGCAAAAGGGTATGCTTCTGTAATCCCGAAGCTTAGAAATGCCGGAATCAAAAATACCATCATGGTTGACGGAGCGGGATGGGGACAATATCCGCAATCCATAGTTGATTATGGAACACAGGTGTTTAATGCGGACCCGCTGAAAAATACGCTGTTCTCAATCCATATGTACGAATATGCCGGAGGAAATGCTGCAACGGTTAAGAGTAACATAGACAATGTATTGAATAAAAATTTGGCTCTTGTAATCGGCGAATTCGGAATAAAACATACAAACGGAGATGTTGATGAAGCGACGATTATGAGTTATTCTCAGCAAAAGGGTGTCGGCTATCTTGGATGGTCGTGGAAAGGAAATGGTACCGGGCTGGAGTATCTGGATATGTCAAACGATTGGGCCGGAACCAGCTATACCGAGCAAGGGAATGCCATTATCAACGGTCCAAACGGAATTAAAGCAACCTCGAAGCTAAGTACGGTATTTGAAGGAACCTCCGATAATCAGGTGCCGACAACACCTTCGAATTTGTCCGGTACATCACCAACATATTCTACAGTTGTGCTGACTTGGACAGGATCAACTGACAATGTAGGGGTGGCAGGATACAATATTTATCGGGACGGAACTCTAGTTAATATCAGCCAAGCGACTAACTACACGGTTACTGGCCTCAAAGCAAATACCACTTATGCATTTACTGTAAAAGCGATCGATGCCGCAGGTAACTTGTCTGCTGCAAGTAATGCCGTAAGTATAAAAACAGCTGACAGCAATGATAAAACAGCGCCTACTGCTCCAGCCAGTCTTGTTGTGGTCCCTGCTATCACATCGGCAAGTCTGACTTGGACCGCGTCAACTGACAACGTTGGCGTTGCTGGCTATAACATCTATGCGGATGGAGAATTACAAGGCACCAGTGCAAAGACAAGCTACACAGCATCCGGTTTGACAGGTGCAACCTCATATACCTTTTCTGTTAAGGCTTTTGACGATGCCGGAAATGAATCAGCCGCCAGCAACTCTGTCGGGATCATTACGGGGGATCCTGGCAACATTCAAGTTATTGATCCGGGGATTATAGATAAATACACAACTTGGTATGTTGGAATCAATGGTGCCGACAAGCCGGCTTCCCCGACGGTTGCCAAGCTGTCTCCGCTTGAGAATGGCGGACTTGGTATGACCTTTAATCTGCAGACGGAGAACTATCCAAGCTTCCAGGTAGATCCGGACCCTGCTGAAGATTGGAGTAGCTACAGTAATATGAACCTCATCATTTCCAATCCCAATGCAGTTGAGGTTCAGATCCAACCGATTGTAAAAGACGGCGAATGGGCATGGGTTGAATTAGGACAGTACATTAAAATTCCTGCGAAAACTACCATTATCTCCACAGTACCTTTGACAAGTCTCACGAACAAAGATGTAAATCGTATAATTTTACGTGTACAAGGTGGAGGCAGTGGTTTAGCGGGCAGTCTTCAATTGCATACTATCAGTTTTGATTTGGAGCAGACAGCGTATGCTGCGACGATCGCAGAAATGAACCGCCCCAAAACAGCAAGCTTCTATCCTTGGAATCTCATTGAACCTTCATACACCGGGAATGTTTCCAGCGGGTTGGAAGGGGAGACTCTTTTTGTGAAATATAATTCAACGATCAGCGATACAGTTTCAGCAGGTGTAGCAACTGAAACCAAGCCTGGTCTTGGTATAGGCGATGATTGGTCTAAATATGCCAGCGTTTCCTGTAATTTAACCAATACCGGAACGAGTGCCGTTCATGTTTCTTTGGTAGTCAGAACGAACGGTGGATGGGTATGGCAGGAAACAGGAGGCCAGATATCAACCGATCCTTCAGTGGAGAGGATTATCGGACCTGGTGAATCTGTCGATGTCGTATATTCATTTCATTCTCCCATTTGGAAATCAGCAAAAACAAATTGGGCTAATCAAGCCAAGCTGGAAAATGCAATTGATGTTAGGGGAGTTCAATTTAAGGTATATGCCGGATCAGGTGAAACCGCATCAGCGGGAACACTCCTCATTAAAGACTTTGAGTTGAATTTCTAAACAGCGTTGGTAAGCTGATTCCGGAAGCGGTGCAAAAATGCGAAGGTGAATTTAACTAACTAGCGCAATACAGAAAACCAGCGTGCCTCCCGTATAATAGGGGGCACGCTGGTTTTGCTTTGCAAGACATCACTATTTTCCAGCGCTAGCCAGGCTAGGCTATTTACTGCTGCTTAGCGTACCATTCCGAGAACTGCTTTTGATATTCGGCGATATATTTGTCAATTCCCGCTGCCTTCAGTCTTTCCAGCGCTTTGGGGTAGGCGGACTCATAATCGCTGAAGCCGCTGCCGATTGGCGCGAGGTATTCAGTAAATACTCCATTCAGCTTCGTTTCTTCATTCTTGACCGGCGTATTGTCGAAGTTGAAGCCTGCGCCTTTGGAGATGATTGCCCCGTCATCCCAGGCTTTATATCCGGCGATAAAATCATCCGGCACCGTGTTGTCGAAGCGGATGAAATTTTTGTTCATCAGCAGCCAGTCGGGAATCAGCGGATCGGTGGTTATTTTCGTGAGCCGCCCTTTGTCATCCAGGGAGAAGTCCGTTCCCTCAATGCCGTAGGCGAACAGGTCATACAGCTCCTGATTTTTTTGCAGCAGGTTGAAGAACATCACGTAGCGTTCCGGGTCCTTAGCTGCGGCGGAGACGAAAAAGGCGCTGCTGTAGGTGCCCCGGCTGATCTTCGGACGGCCGCTGCCAAGGAAATAGTTAACCAGCTTGGCTTCAGGCACCGCCTGCGAGATCGTAGCCGCACCCTCGAAAGGACGCGCTGCCGTACCCGCCCAGAACATTGCTTTGCCGGAGTTCCAGTCGGACTGCAGCTGCGGAACATTGGTGGCGGCATATTTCGGGATGATTCCTTTCTCATACCAGCCGTGCATCAGCTTGGCATAACTCTTGAATTCTTCGCTTTCAAACCAGCTGATGATTTGATCGTCCTTAGCAGACTCATCAAGCGCAATGAAATCATTTTGCCAGTACAGATTCTTGTCCGTGTAATCATATTGCAGCATTCTGCGGGCATCTGTGGAGGCATAACCAATCAGCTCCGGATGAATGGCATGGACCTTGTCATAGAACTGCTCCAGCTCTGACAGCGAGGTGACTTTGGTCATGTTGGCCTCCTCCAGCAGATCCTGTCTGACCAGCACGCTGTAGAATTCTGCGGAATTCGGCTTGTTGCCGACAGGAATTGCATATTGCTTGCCGTCCAGCTGGAAGGCGCTGAAGGAAGCCGCGTCAACATTTTTACTTAGGTCAGGTGCGGCATCCACATAAGGAGTAAGATCGGTATACAGCCCTTTGGCGACTGATTTCACCATATAATTGCTGTCAGTGTAAGTGGCAAAATCCTCTCCCGTAGACAACATCAGGTCAGTTTTGCCTCCGCCGTATTCGGTCCAGGGCAGAAACTGGAATTCCACCTCGGCATTGATTTCTTTCTTGATCACATCATGGAATTCCGACTTGCCCAATGCTTTCATCCGGTTCGACTCATCCCCGTACAGCACAATTTTTAGCTTGGCGGGAGCCAGGCCGCTGCCTGCTTGGTTATCACTGCCTGCAGAGGGGCTTGTACCTTCACTTCCGGCTCCCGCAGTAGAGTTAGCGCTTTCATTGTTGCCCTGGGAGCAGGCGCTTAACAAGAACACAGCGGACAGGAGCAAACTTAACCAACCTTTTTTCTTTTTCATGATGAACCCTCCTGAAATAGAATCGATATGCTTGAAGCTATATTGCAATGGCAGTGCTCCCTTACGTCCCATTGTACAACAAGTTGAAGCAGGGGAGCATTAGCCTGGTGCAATCCAATTTAGGGCAAAACCTGGCGGGGAATCAGCCTTTGACCGAACCCACGACAATACCTTTAACGAAAAAGCGCTGGAGAAAAGGATACAATATGGCAATCGGCAGGACGGTCAGGCAGGTCATTGCCATTTTGGCCGTCTCCAGCGGAGGAGCAATAATTGCGCCACCGACCTGTGCGGCGTTGCCGGAAGCCAGGAACTGGATGTTCGCCATCATGTTGTACATCAAATATTGGATCGTATAGAGATCCTGGTTGGACACCAGCATCAGCGGCAGATAGAAATCGTTCCAGAACTGCAGCGCGTAGAACAGGGAGATGGTAACCAGTCCGACCCGGCCCAGCGGGACCATAATACTAAAGAAGATCCGCAGGTGGCCGGCACCGTCAATTTCCGCCGATTCAACAATTTCATGCGGAATGCTGCGGAAATAGTTGGCCATCAGGAACATCAGAAAGACGCTCAGCAGATAAGGCACGAACAAGCCTAGCAGGGTGTCGCCGAGATGATAATATTTGGTGCTCAGTAAATACCACGGCAGGGTGCCTCCGCTGAAGAGCATGGTGAAGTAAGCGAAGAAGGCGAAGACATTTTTGAGCCGGAAGCTTTTGACAGAAATAACGTAGGCATAGGCAGTGGTAACCAGCACTG
Source organism: Paenibacillus sp. FSL L8-0470 (assembly GCF_038008625.1). Lineage (NCBI taxonomy): Bacteria > Bacillati > Bacillota > Bacilli > Caryophanales > Paenibacillaceae > Paenibacillus > Paenibacillus sp. FSL L8-0470. The sequence continues at coordinate 5,406,759 of NZ_JBBOZM010000001.1, read as the reverse complement.
CGGAAAGAGTACCCAGCACCGTAACGATCACCGACATGGAATACGCCTTCAGGATCTGCTGCGCTTTGGAGCCGAACAGAAATTCATAGGTTTCAAAAGTGAAGCCCCGGGGCCAGAAGGAGTAGCCTTCCGCAGCGATTCGCGCTTCGGTGGATAATGAGCCGGATACGGCCAGAACAAACGGCACGAGACAAATGACCGAGAATATGGCAATACAGAAATAAAAGAAAATGAGCAGCCCTTTGCTGTCGGTAGTTGGCATCTTGCGGCCTCCTAAAATAGTTTGCTGTCTTTGTCATACCAGCCGGCCAGCTTGTTGGCCACTAGCACCAGAAGGAAGCCAAAGACGGATTGATAGAGAGTTATGGCTGAAGCGAAGCCGAATTCGCCGGAACGAATGGCTGTACGGTATACATACACATCAATAATATCGGTGGTGGGCAGTAGCAGCGGATTCAAGAAGGTTACCCCCATAATCATGCTAAGATCGCCTTTCAGCATGCCGCCAATACCGAGCAGTGTCATCAAAATAATGGACGGAATCAGCATCGGCAGCGTGATTTTGGTAATGATCTGCCATCTTGAGGCACCGTCGATCCGCGCGGCTTCATAATAGGAGGGATCGATTCCCTGCAGCACCGCATAATAGATAATCGCTCCGTAGCCTGCGCTTTTCCAGATATTCGCCAGTACCAGGATGATAACGAACAGCCAGGGGCTGGAATACCAGTCGACTTGGGCAAGTCCAAGCGAATGGAACATCTGGTTGAGAATACCCTTGTCATAATCCAGCAGGGAGAAGAGAATCGCTCCGATAATAATCCACGAAATAAAATAGGGGAAAAACATCACACTCTGCGTTACCTTGATAAACCATTTACTGCGCAGCTCGTTCAAGATGATGGCGATCGCCACCGAAAAAAACGTGCCCGTCAGCATATAAAGCGCATTCAACATTACCGTGTTGCGTGTCGCCCTGAGGGCATCCTCCATACTGGAGAAGAAAAACTCAAAGTTGGAGAAGCCTGCCCAGGGGCTGCCGAAGATCCCGTCGTTAAAGTTGTAGTTTTTGAAGACAAGAATCAGTCCGCTCATCGGCAGGTACGCAAAAAGTATCAACACGGCGATGCCCGGCAGTGCGAGCAGATACAGCGAGCTGTCCTTCCTCAGAGATTTGCGGAAACTACGGCTTCTGGCCGTCCGGGTCTTCAGACTGTGCCGCCCCGTGGTCTCCGGTATAGCCTCTTGGCTCATTAATCGTCCACTCCTTTAAAGTAGCATTATCATTTCTGTCCCGTGTTCCAGGAGCATGTTCTACAAGGCAAAGCATAAAGCTGAAATCAATGTAAACGCTATCATAATAAACGAAAAAAAATTAAAAAAACGGAATGTATAGGCTTAAAAAAAGCAAAAAAGCAGCACTATTTTGCTTTTTAGGCTATGAATAGCCCCATTTGAGGGTAGAATCCGTACTGTGGAGGCCCGAGTGATGCAGGCGGTCATACACCAAAAGGGGATGCCCCCGGCTGCTCTATGGCAGCCGGAGGCATCCCCTTCGGATTACTTGGATTGCAGAATATGATTCATTCTCCATTTGGAGGGTGTAACTCCATATCGTTTTTTGAATTGGGTTGTAAAATAGGTGCTGCTGTTATACCCTACCTTTTCCGCAATTTGCCGGATATCCATCTCCAGGTCCGTAACCAGCAGCAATTGCGCCCGTTCAAGACGCAGCTGGTTAACGAAATCCGGGAAGCTGCTGTCTACCTCTTCGGCAATCAGCCTGCTGAGATAAGCAGGACTGAGCGACAGCTTCTCGGCAAGGACATTCAGGGACAGCCCGGGATCCGTATAATGCCCCCTGATATAGCTAATGGCTTCAGTGGCAATATTCCGGGTCTGTACAGCACTCATGCTGGCAATCCGCTCAAGGGCGGTGTAACAGCATTCCTCAATCCAGCTCCGCAGCTTGTCATAGCTCTGGATGTGCCGGATCCGCTGGTAATCGTCCAGAAAGCCGGAGTGCCGGGTGTCAGTACTCAATTCGGCTGTGCGGCTCAGCTCAAAGGCAAGCCTCGATAAAGCGATATTGGCAGATTCCGCACGGTAGCTGCAGGCCACGGCCAGCAGCCGTTCCACTGCCTGCGGGATGTGGTCCGCCTGATCACTCTGCCTGACGGCCAGCAGCACCGGTTCAAGGGTACTGTCAGGCAGCGGACTGCTGTTCAGATGGATAGTATCATCGGCAAATATAATGTTCTGCCGCTCATGAAATTTGATATATTGCAGACCCTCTGTTGCTTCATTATATTTGCTTCTCAGCAGGCCCATATCATTTGAGAACCCGCTGATCCCGATGGAGCAGCGGACACCGGTTTCAGGAAGAGAGGCCGCAATCTCTTCCCATTTGCCGCGGTACAAGGCATAATCTCCGAAGCTGCCGCTGTGAAGTTCACTGAGAACGAGTACGGCGGTTCCCACATGCGGCCGGAAGGTTTGCACCGCCGCCAGCCCGCTGAATGCAGTGCGAATCACCTCAATGCCCTCTCCGCCGGACTCTAAGGTGTCTGCTGCCGGGCCTTGTTCCTCTATGGCCAGCACGCATACACAGTAGGCTCCTCCGGGATCACCGATGCTCATCACTGGCGTATCGCCATTGTCAGAGGCTTCACGGGGGGAGAGCAGCCAGCGCATCAAGGCGCTGTCGTCGCTTTCTTTTTTGAGCTGCACCAGCTTGACACCGATTTGCTCCAGCTCCAGGCTTACGGTGTCGAAATCACCGCCTGTCTTCAGCGCTTCTTCATTGCCGGAGAGGTGAACAATATTGCCGAACAGCCGCCCGATGGGCTTGTACATCCGCCGGGAGATCAGGTTAGCGCTTGCCGCCGCAGCCAACATGAGAGCCAGGCACAGGCTGATCATCAGATTGCGGGCATTTGAAATGTCGCGGATGCTGTCCTTATAGGACGTCTCCGAAATAAACCATAGCTTGTCCTTAGCGGAATAAATATAGGTAATCAGCTGCGCTTCTCCGGTACCCCTGTAGACAAAGGAGCCTCTCTCAGAGGTGGAGGCAATGACCTGCTTCAGCATGTCCGCCTTTAAGGGGCTGCCGGAGAGTGCGCTGTGCATCAGCACATTGGCATTTCCGTCAAGTACAGCGTAACGTGTGACTTCGCCTTCTTTTTGCGTGAAGAGATTGTTCTGCAGCTTGCCCGGATTAACGGTCAGTGCTACTGCGCCGTAATACTCACTGCTGGCAAATGCACGGTCATTATAGAAGACGGTCAGCAGGGTTACGGGGGTTCCATTGTTCAAAGTGGCCTTCCACAGAAACGGAGATTCGACGATCCGGCTGGTCCGTATCCGCTGAAACAGCTCCAGCTTGGATTCGGGGCTCAGCGGCAAGTTCTCGAACATCGCGACAGGTTCATTCGTGCCGAAGATGTAAGCATTCTCCAAATACTGGTTGACCACCAGTGCGCCACGGATCTGGCTAAGGGCACTGTAGAGCTGGTCGCTCCAGCTCGTATCCCCGTTCATCATCAGCGCGTTGATGTTGGGATTCGCATAGAAATCCATGGTGTAGTTCTGGACAATCTCTTTATAGTTCATATAAACAGTTTCAGTATTCAACAGCACATTTTGGTTCGCCTTATTGACATTATCTATAGATATATTCCGGTACAGGTAGAAGATCACGACGGCCAGAACAAGAATACAGCCTACCGAAATCAGAGTCAGGCTCATAAAAAAGCGGGTATACAGCTTCTTTTTCTTTCCCAAGATGATCGCCCCTTTACGTAAATCCTAGTATACCCATTCTAGAGGGACAACCGTTTCATTGACAAGCGGTAAAAGATTACGAATTGAGCATGAAAGTATAAAAATGAAGAAATAGAACATAGAAAATGCAAGAAAGTTGAACTTGTACGAACTATAATTGGTGGTGCTTACAATTCGATTGTTTGAAGGAGGACTTCTGTGTTGAGAACATTCCGTAATCCGGTGCTGCCGGGATTTTACCCTGACCCCTCGGCTATCCGTGTGGGAGAAGATTATTACCTTGTGACGTCCAGCTTTGAGTTTTTCCCTGGTGTTCCGATCTTCCACAGCAAGGATATGGTCAATTGGCGCCAGCTGGGTCATGTGCTGGACCGCCCGTCCCAGCTTAATCTGGATCAAACCCTTCCGTCCATGGGAATCTGGGCACCGACAATCCGTTTTCATGAGGGCATCTTCTATATGATCACGACGTATGTCGACAATGATAAGAATCAGCATAATTTCTATGTGACGGCAACGGATCCGGCCGGAGACTGGTCAGACCCCGTCTGGCTGGAGGATGCCCCCGGCATCGACTCGTCCCTGTTCTTCGATGAAGACGGCAAAGTGTACTATACCGGCAACCGTGTTCCGCCCGAAGGGCAGGATTATCCGAAGCATATGGATATTTGGCTGCAGGAGATTGACCTGGGCCAAGGCAAGCTGGTCGGACCGAAGCATAGCATTTGGCAAGGTGCACTCAAGGTGGCCCACGCGCAGGAGGGACCCCATATCTACAAAATCGGCGGCTGGTATTATGTCCTGATTGCCGAAGGCGGGACCGGACATACCCATGCGATTACGATTGCCAGAAGCCGGAGCGTGACCGGCCCCTATGAAGGCCACAAAGCCAACCCGATTCTGACGCACCGCCATCTCGGCAGAGCCTATCCGATCGTCAATGTCGGCCATGGGGAACTGATCGAGACGCAGCATGGAGACTGGTGGATGTTCTGCCTGGCTTCCCGGACCAGCGGCGGCTATTACCGCAATCTCGGACGTGAAACGTTCCTGACACCGGTGGCCTGGGAGAATGAATGGCCTGTGGTGAACCCCGGTAAAGGGGTGCTGGAGTTTGAATCGCCAGCTCCGGACCTGCCGGAAACGACATGGCCGCAGCTGCCTGCGTGCGATGATTTTGAAGGAGCAGAGCTGGCACCGGTCTGGAACTTCCTGCGCACGCCGCGCGGTGAATTCTGGAGCCTGAGTGATCATCCGGGCTTCCTGCGGCTGCGCCTGAAACCGGAGCGTCTCTCGGAAATAGGCAATCCCTCTTATGTCGGAAGACGCCAGCAGCATCTCAGCTTCAGGGCAGCGGTGGATATGACGTTCCAACCCGCCGCCGAAAGTGAAGTTGCCGGACTTGTGCTGCTCCAGAATGCGGACTACCACTTCCGGTGTGAATTGGGGCTGGAGGCCGGGGAGCCGGCACTGCAATTGATCGAACGCCGCGGCGGCAGTGAACAGCTGCTTGCTTCGGTGTCTTATCCGGGAGACAAGGTGCAGTTGAAGGTGGAAGCCAAGGGGCAGGACTACAGCTTCTATTATAGAAGCTCCGAAAGCGACAAGTGGACAGGACTATGCGGGAAAGCGGACGGAACAGTGCTCAGCACAGATCTGGCGGGCGGTTTTACAGGAGCCTATCTCGGCATGTATGCCAGTTCCCAAGGCGCGGAAAGCGCCAATTACGCCGATTTTGGCTGGTTCAGCTATGAAGGACTCGAATAGATTGGGAGGTACAGTTCAATGAGCGGCAATCGCAACAATGTCGATTATGCCCTGCCCGAGCTTCCGCAGATTCCGGCACGGACCTTCACGATTACAGATTATGGGGCAGAAGACGGCGGACTTTCGCTGTGTACCTCCGCTATTCAGGCCGCGCTGGACGCTTGCGCGTCTGCCGGAGGCGGCAAGGTGGTGATTCCTCCCGGCCTTTGGCGTACAGGGCCGCTTATGCTGCGCAGCCGGATTAATCTCTGTGCCGAGCGGGGCGCGCTAGTGCTGTTTGATCCCGATCCTGCCCTATACCCGCTGCTCTCTTCCCATTTCGAGGGAACATCCGGCTGGCGCTGCCAGGCCCCGCTGGACGGGGAGGGCCTGAGTGATGTGGCTGTTACAGGGGAAGGAATCTTCGACGGCAGCGGTGAAGGCTGGCGTCCGGTGAAGCGGTTCAAGATGACGGAGCTGCAGTGGAACAGTCTGACCGCCTCCGGGGGAGCGCTTGATTACAAGAGTGAAATCTGGTGGCCTTCCCGTGAAGCCATGGAGGGAGAGGCAGTCTGCCAAATGCTGCGGAAGAGCGGGGAGACGGGTATGGAGGCGTATCTGCCTGCCCGCGCGTATCTCCGTCCGGCGCTGCTCAGCCTGCGGAATTCCCGGCGGGTGCTGCTGGAAGGGCCGACCTTCCAGAATTCTCCGGCATGGTGTCTTCATCCCTTGGGCTGCGAGCACATTACCGTGAGGAATATCCGGGTGCGCAATCCGTGGTATTCGCAGAACGGGGACGGCCTCGATCTGGAATCATGCACGCACGCTCTTGTCGAGCACTGCAGCTTCGATGTGGGCGATGACGCGATTTGCCTGAAGTCGGGAAAAGACGAAGAAGGCCGCAGGTTGGGGATGCCCTGCCGGTATATTACGATCCGTCACTGTACGGTCTATCACGGGCATGGCGGAGTGGTAATTGGCAGCGAGATGTCCGGCGGTGTGCATGCAGTCAGAGTCAGCGACTGTGTGTTCATCGGCACGGACATCGGCCTGCGGTTCAAAAGTACCCGGGGAAGAGGCGGCATAGTGGAGGATATTGTCATGGAGAACATCCGCATGAGCGGCATACTCCATGAGGCCGTGTCTTTCCACATGTTCTATGAGGGTGTTGAAGGGTCGGAAGGATACAATGAGCAGCAATTCCCGGTTACCGAGGCGACCCCGCAGTTCCGGAATATTGCCTTGAAGAACATCGTCTGCCATGGAGCGGCAACCGCACTGCTCGTGAATGGACTGCCGGAGATGCCGCTTGCCGGACTGAGCGTCGAGAATTTCCATGCGGTGAGTGAGCGGGGAATTGTTCTTAGGCATGCTGACAGTCTTTCGCTGGACCGTATCCAGCTACAGACGGCTAAGCTGCCTAAGCTGCAAATGCATCAATGCAGCAATGTATCGCTTCTCCGATCAGAAGATCTGGAAATGGTGGAATGATAGTTATCCCTTGAATGGGGACGAAGGCTGCGATTTGACTTCTTTCCGATACTGCAGCGGGGTCAGCCCGGTCGATTTTTTGAACGTCTTATTGAAGTGGGAGAGATGCTCGAATCCGACGGCAGAAGCGATTTCCTGAATTTTACCTGCAGATCCCGCAAGGAGGCGTTCGGCTTCCCGGATGCGTATATGGACGATGTATTCACGAAAGTGAAACCCCGTCAGCCGATGGAACACCCGGCTCAAGTAAGAAGGGCTAATGAAAAAATGCCCCGCCGTCTCTTCTAGAGTCAGCGCTTCACGGTAGTGCTCGCGGATGTAAGTGGCGACATCCGTCACCAGATGATGAAGCGGATGTTTCGTCCCGCCGGTCTGCGAGGTACTCTCTGAACGCTGCAGCAGAATCATCAGCTCGGCGAATAGTGTGACTACCGAGATTTCGTAATACACCCTCTGGAGCCGGCATTCATCCAGCATCCGGTTCAGCAGGCTCTGCACCTCATCCTGCTCGCGCAGGGTCAGCCGGAACAGGCGGTATCTGCGGTTATGGAACCATTTGGATTCCTCCCGCAGCAGCTCCGGCAGCAGCTCCGGGTCGTAATTAATCAGCACCCGCTCAAACTCGGCGATTTCGGAGCTTGCGGTGGCATGAAGCTCCCGGCCTTGAATGAGAATAAGCTCACCCTTGTGCACCGTAACTACCCGTTCGTCCACAAAGTACACCCGTTCCCCCTCCGTCAGGTAGTACAGCTCGGTCAGCTCATGGCTGTGGGGGCGCGGCATAGCAGTGATGCCCTTGCGTTTCATGTGCTGAATACTGAACCGGCCTTCTTCAATATGATATTTGGGATTGGGGCTGCTCACGCTGTTCATGAATTTCCTCATCTCTCTCGAACCGTTACGGTTATTATAGAATAAACACAGGCTGATAGGAAAGGAGCCGCAAATGTTAATTACAGTATCGAAGAATGGCAATGAAGGGTACAGCAGTCTGCAGGAAGCGCTGGATTCCATTCCGAAGGGACATCCTTCGGAGGTAACAATCCGGATCAAACCGGGCATTTACGAGGGGAAAATAACAGTGGGTAAGGAATCGCCGCCGATTCTGCTGCTGGGGGAAGATCCCCATTCCACCGTCATCACCTGGTCTGACAATGCCCATACGCTGGGCCCGGACGGAGAGCCGCTGGGCACCTTCCGGTCCGGCACCCTGAATGTGTTCGCCGAAGGCTTCACGGCTGAGAATCTGACTATCCGGAATGCTTCTGGCCCGGGTACCGGTCAAGCGGTGGCGGCTTTCGTCGATGCCGGGCAGGCGGTGTTCCGGCGGGTGCGTCTGCTGGGCGATCAGGATACGCTCTATACCGGACAGGGCAGACAATATTATAACGAATGTTATATCGAAGGCGATGTGGATTATATTTTTGGTGCCGCTACGGCTTTATTTGATCACTGCCATCTGCACAATAAGCGATCCAGAGGTTATATTACTGCTGCTTCCACACCGGAGGGCGCCCCGTATGGTTATGTGTTCCTGGACTGTAAAATTACCGGCGGCGAAGGGGTAAGCGAAGTGTATCTTGGACGCCCTTGGCGGCCTTTTGCGCATGTTGCCTTCATCCGCACGGTCATGGATGGTTCGGTCATCGGGGAAGGCTGGCATAATTGGGGGCAGCCGGACCGGGAGATGAGCAGCCGGTATGAAGAATTCGGCAGCAGCGGAACAGGGGCGAATCCGGCAGCAAGAGCGCCGTGGTCCCGGCAGCTGACTGCAGAGGAAGCTGCGGAGTATAGGGTGTTGTCCGTACTGGACGGCTGGCATCCCGAAGGTTATTAAGCTATCCGCACACTGCGGATTGGATGAGGAGGATAACTTCGGATGGAACCACTGGAACAATACATGAAACAGCTGACCGATTCCGCACCGCGCAGCTCCGCTTTCCGTACGGACATTCCCTACGGGCAATGGCGGGCCGGGCTTGCCGCAGGCCTCGCCAGAAGGCTGGGCGGGTTCCCGGAGAGACCAGCCCAGCTTCAGCCCATTCTTATGGAGCGAACGGTCTGTAACGGCTATACAAGGGAACGGATTGAGATCACTACCTATGAAGGGCTGCGCATGCCGCTCTATCTTCTGATCCCGGAGCAGCCGCTGTCTTCTCCTGCGCCCGCCGTTCTTGCCATTCATGGTCATGGCTACGGCAGCCGGGAGATCACCGCCCTGCAGCCGGATGGCTCGGATCGTGAAGGGGATCCGGGGCTGCATAAGGATTTTGCCGTTTCATTGGTGAAACGGGGGTTCGTAGTCGCCGCACCCGAGCTGCTGGGATTTGGCGACAGGCGCCTTGTGGAGGACCTCACCAGCGGTGAGCCCGGGCGCAATTCCTGCTTCCGCCTGTCCTCGGCACTGCTGATGGCGGGTCAGACAATGGCTGGCTACCGTATCTACGAAACGATGAGGGCACTGGATTATTTGCAGACAAGGGAAGAGGTTAGGAGCAATAGAATCGGAATTATGGGCATTTCCGGCGGCGGATTGGTAGCAGGTTTCACCGCTGCGCTTGACGAACGGATTGCCTGTGCGGTTGTAAGCGGGTATGCCAATACGTTCGCGGACAGCATTCTGACGCGGAATCACTGCCTGGATAATTATATTCCCGCTATTCTGCTGGAGGCGGAAATGCCGGATCTGCTGGGCCTGATTGCGCCGCGCGGCTTATTCCTGGAATCGGGAGACGCTGATCATCTGTTTGGCCCGGACGGAGCAAAGCTGGCTTTGGCCAGACTGCAGCAGATTTACACTGCCTCGGGCAGGGGCGGTCAGGTCGAGGCGGACTTTTTTGCAGGAGGGCATGAGATTCACGGTGAACCGGCATTTGCCTGGCTGCTGAAGCAGCTTGCCGGAGCTGAAAGTCAAACTTAACTATATAGATTGAACTTAAAAACTTGAGATAAAGGAAAGGAGCAACGGAGGGGGATTTTGGAACTGGAGGAGTGGTAGCGTCCGCCTGAAAGCTTTCCGAAGGAAAGCTAGCATCGAAAGCATAAGCAGTCTTCGGATTTCTACCGCTACTAGCGGTTAAAATCAAGAAATTCTTACGACAAGAGCGGCCGGAAGTCCAAATATTCACCGTAGTTGCGACTGCTCCTGTACTCTAAAACCACAAGTTCAATCTATATAGATACACAAGCGACAGGAGGAATAGCGATGAGTATAACTGAAGCAACAACCGGACGTTGGTCCCGTAAAATCGCGGATACAATTCTCGGAGCCTGCAACGGGCAGGGGGAGAACGAATACGTGCTGGAACGCTGGGCCTATGTCCCAGGCATGCTGCTGATGGCTATGGCACGTGCCGGAGTCCAGCTCGCAGAGCCTGAATATCTCTCGTTTATGACGCGGCATATGGACAGCTTCATCCGGGAGGACGGCTCGATCCGTTCCTATACGCTGGAGGAATACAACTTGGACCAGATCAACCAGGGGAAAAACCTGTTCCGGCTGTATCAGCAAACCGGAGAGACGCGTTATGCCGAAGCAGCACACCTGCTGGCTGCGCAGCTTATCGGGCATCCCCGTACCTCCGAAGGCGGATTCTGGCATAAGAAGGTATATCCATTCCAGATGTGGCTGGACGGGCTTTATATGGCATCGCCCTTTCTTGCGGAATACGGCAAAGTTTTTCAGCGCCCTGAATTGATTGATGAGGCGGCCCATCAGCTGCTGCTGGTGGAGCGCAGAACCCGCGATCCCCGTACCGGTCTGCTCTATCACGGCTGGGATGAATCCCGGGAGCAGGAATGGGCCGACTCGTCCACCGGCTTGTCCTCCCATTTCTGGAGCCGGGCGATGGGCTGGTATGCGATGGCTGTGGTAGACTGCCTGGAGCATTTCCCGGTTACCCATCCGCAGCGGGGAACGATCATCGGGATCTTCCAGCGGATGTGCGGCGCACTAGCAGAGGTTCAAGACTCAAAGACCGGCCTCTGGTACCAGGTACTGGATCAGGCTGGACGGAAGGGTAATTATCTCGAAGCCTCCGGCTCCTGCATGTTTGTGTATGCGATGGCCAAAGGGCTGAGGCTGCGCTATCTGGAGCCCTCTTTTAAAGATGTCATGCTCCAAGGTTATGAAGGCATCCTGGCCCATCTGACCTCAGAGGATGAACAGGGTGTTCATTTGCACAAGATCTGCCATGGAGCGGGTTTGAGTAAGGACCGCAACGGCTCCTATGATTACTACGTTTCCGAGGCTATGGTGTCTGATGCCGCTATGGGAGTGGCGCCGTTTTTACTGGCTTCCCTGGAAGTGGAGGGGTATCGCGACAGCCATTAAAGTCCATCTGGAGGGAAGCTGCCGGTTACGCGCGGACAGCCGTCAAATCCCTGCATTATATGTGGGTATTGTTTTAGATATACCGGTACCATAATTATAGCTGCGGTCCAATCATTCGTGATGAATATGAATGGTTGGGCTGTTTTTTTATGATTTGGATATTACAAGGTGTCCCCAAGAGATTATTTTCCTTTAATTTGTCTAGTACATCTTTAATTTATCTCCTATGGGATTCAACATTATATTCGTTATATTAGATGTGCATCAAATCTAAAAAAGAGGTGATAAGGTTCAGGTTATTGTGAATGCGCTTGCAATTCCACCATTGCTGAATTAGGTGATCCAAGGATTAAACCAAAATGAGGAGAGTGGACAATGGTATCTTATGCCCGGACAAAAAAGCTTAAAAAACTGACCTCGGCGGTTGTAGGGGCAGCGCTTCTGGTTACATTGCTGCCGCAAACTGCCTTGGCGGGAGATACATGGCCGTTCAAGAATGAAAGCGCTCATGGCAAGAATCAACCGAGTGTTCACGGCTATACCAGCAATCAAATCGCGGACTGGAGTCCTGAAACAGATCCTTATGCAGCGCTTCTCAGATCCCGGGTACCCCTGCAGCAGCGTATTGCTCCATTTGCTGCTACACAGGCTAATCCCAAACTTAATCCCAAGGTGCAAATGATTACAGTCGCCGGGGATTATGGCAACGCCTTTATCGAGAATGCCCCTTACACCAACAAGTTTGCCCAGTATCACTTCAACTACTGGCAGTATATTGACTATTATTCCTACTGGCATGGCACGGCGACTGCCTATACACCGCCAGAATATTACGACGAACTGGCGCAGAAAGACTGGCAGCAGAAATGGTTTGAGTTCGGAATATTGAATATTCCCAACCCGACCTATACCGATGCGGCGCACAAAAACGGGGTGATGTCCCTGGCCGGGATATTTTTCTCCGACAATGACCGGGGACAGCAGACTTACAAGCAAATGCTTGTAAAGGATCCTACCGGAAAATTCCCGGTGGCGGAGAAATTGATCGAAATGGCGCATTACTTCGGCTATGACGGTTATTTCATCAATCAGGAGGAAATCAGCCCTAACAATGTAGCGCCAGCAGACATTTCGGATTACATCGCTTTTGTGAAGACGCTCCAAAAAAACGGGCTGTATATCCAATGGTACGATTCCCTCAATTCATCCACAGGTAAAAATGAATTTGCCCGAACGATCAATGACAACAACATCTCCTTTCTGTACGACAAAGCAGCCGGTGAGAACGTTGCAGATTCCTATTTCTTTGATTATGGCGTGGGAAATACACAGATTAACAGTGCGGCTGCGTACTTAAATAAACTGAATAGTTCGGCCGGAACTAACTTCAACTTGTTCGATGTCGGTTTTGCCGGTCTGGAAGCAGGCAGAGACCGGTTTAAAAGTGTTCAAGGGACGGCGCTCAATAATAAGCTGAACAACGGAATTCCCCGCCTAAGCCTTGCCACACTGGGGGCAGATTTCGTCCATGCCGGTCTGGATGAGGATATGGGGCTATCCTGGCCGGTTTCACACCGGTCGGAGAACAATTATCAATGGATGACCAACCTCCGGGAGCAGCTCTGGTGGTCCGGTCCGAATGTGGACCCAAAAAATACGGCGAAATCGGCAACAAACACCGTTGCAGATGTTTACGCGGATAACAGATACTGGCCGGGGATTGCTTCGGTCATCTCGGAACGTTCTGTGCTTAAGAATTCCAATTTCTACACCAATTTCAACACCGGGCACGGGCTGTCCTATTATGTGGACGGAAAGATCTCGAGTCCTGATGAGTGGTCCAACATGAGTCTGCAGGATGTGCCGGTAACCTGGCAGTGGTGGCAGGACACCAAAGGCAACCGGTTAACGGTTGATTACGACTACGGTACCAAATATGATATTTCGGGAACAAACCGCCTGAACTATCAACAGCTGGGAGGCTATAACGGGGGGAGTTCCTTGGCTGTGAACGGTAATCTCTCCAAAGAAAACTTCTTGCGTTTATACAAAAGCGAACTGATGTTGAACTCCGGCTCCAAAATGTCGGTCACGTACAATAAACCTTCTGCCGATGATCAGTCTGTAATGCAAGCAGGCATCATCTTCGAAGATCAGCCGGCGGTTGTGGTAAAAGTTCCCCTTCCGGACAGCGGGAAGAAAACTGCGGGCTGGGTGACCAAGGAGCTGGATTTAAGCGCATATGCCGGCAAAAAAATCGCCGCTTTCGGACTGGTCTTCACACCGGGTCAGAAAACCATAACCAACTATCAGGTGAACCTTGGCCAGATCCGGATTTATGACGGTTCGGCAGTCAAGCCTGCCCCTCCGGCCGGTCTGGAGATTACCCAACTGCTTCCCAACACGAATGAGATGTACGTGAAATGGAGTCTCAATTCTGATTATTCGAAGGTTAAGCAGTACAATGTGTATGTGAATGATGTCTATGTGGGCGGAAAGTACGACGAGACCTTTTATATTAAAAAGCTGCCTGCCAAATCCGGAGTGATTAAGGTGGTAGCGGTTGGAGCGGACGGACTGGAAGGTGAAGCCGCAACGGTATCCTTTGACCTGAATTCAGCAGTCTCGGGCATCGGAACAGAGGTCGGTGCTGACGGTAAATTCGTTGTCAAATGGACGAACCCGCAGCCGTCTTCCGGCAGTATTACAGTGACTGTGAATTCCATTAACCAGATTACGACTCCGCAGCCTGTAACCGCGCAAAAGGTATTGCCGGAGGGCAGCACGTCCGCATCTTTCGGGCAAATGCCGGTTAACGGTGATGAGTTTACAGTTACTCTGAAGACGGGTCAAACGAATACGGTTACTTATAACGGCAGGTTTACCGATACAATTTCTGAACCCTATGCCGCGAACTGGTCATGGACAGGAAATACACTGAACCTGCCGATGCCAAACAGCAGGGATTGGCGCTACCTTTATATTTATGAGGACGGTGTAGCCAAATCCTTCCCCACCACCTACAGTTCAGGAGATAAGCCGATGATTATCCGGGGAAGAACGACCAAAGCAAGCCTTTCCTTTACCTCGACCGCGCGTGTGGTAACGGCGGTTATGGAAGATTACAACGGCAACCGTTCAGAGCCGCTATATCTCCGGGGCAAATAGAACCTTGCCTTTGACGGGAATGGATTTTCTGAAATGAAGCAATCATCAAGGCGCTTGCCCCCCTGGCTTCAACAAGGGGAGGCGGGCGCCTCTTCAGTATCGAAGAAAGGGATATTTCTCCTGTGTTACAGAAAAAACGACATGATATACTAGACTTCGACAATATATACAGGAGGGTTGCTTATGCGGAGAGAAACCCTGTATCGCAGATATTTTAAAGATAATTTGTTTTTGCGTTTTACTCTGATTGTGTCCTGCATATTCGTTGCCAGCATTATAGTTTTTTCCTATCTCATGTTGATGCTGATATCACAATCTGCGGTGCAGAGGCAGATGGATATTCAACGAAAGACGATGGAGAGCGTCAGCAACTATGTGGAGCACAAGTACCAATCCGTCCAGGACATCATACGGGATGTATACCGGGATGGGGATCTGGCCAGCAACACCACCTTTCTGCTGGAAAATCCTTTCGGCGAATATGTCGAGCACCGCCTGGACCGTTTTTTTATCTCGAACCAGTCGAATTCCGACGTTGTGCAATATTTTCAGAATAAAATCGACGATGACCCGGATATCAGAAGCTTGATGCTGTATAGCGCCAACCAGCAGGTAATGTATTTTTACAGCAACCGCAGGCAGTTTGATATGGTGTCAACCAATGCCGCCCATTCGTTTATCCCGGATACGATGTATCTGGATGAGGCCAGCAATGTTTCCATTCCGAATATTTGGGTGCTTAAGAGCCTCGGTATGCAGCGGTCGCCGATGTTCTCGGTGCGCATTCCCATCAGCAATAAGGCATCGCTGCGTAATATTGGCCAGATGCTCGTATATTTTGATTCCGCTTCCATTTGGCAGAGCATGAAGAATTATCAGCAGGATTTCAAGGGCACCATTCTTGTGCTTTCCGCTCAGAACGATGTGCTATTTGATACCTCCGGCAAAAAATACGGTAAAAAATATCTGGAACTGCAAGAAATGACATCCGATGAGGATATTTCCCTTGACGGTATGGTGGCTACCCGCCTGACCCAGAGCCAAGCCGGTTATTCGGTAGTCAGCCTTATCTCCAAGCAAGAGCTAGAGGAAACGTACAGCAGTGCCCGCAATACGATCATTACCATAGCTGCCGTATGCATTTTGTTCGCGGTATTATTGCCGGCTATGTTCATTTCCAGTTTCGCCAAAAGGACACATCGCATTATCCGCTTTACCCGCAAGGTGAAGAACGGGGATCTCAATGCGCGAATCTCGGATAGCCGGGAAGATGAACTGGGGCAGATCGCCAAAAGCTTTAACGACATGCTGGACGAATTGAACCAGTATATTGATAAGGTGTTTAAAGCTGAAATCAAACAAAAGCGTACCGAAATCGCTACGCTTGAAGCGCGGGTGAATCCGCATTTTCTCTATAACACCTTGGAAGTCATCCGCATGCGTGCCGTTTCCAGCGGCGCCAAAGACGTGGGCGATATGATCTACAGCCTGTCCGTATTGTTCAAATCCTATGTCCGGCCCAAAGCCAGGTATACGTTCAAGGATGAACTGGAGGCATGCAAGATGTACCTGGAGTTGTTCCGGATCCGCTACACAGACCGCTTCGCGTATACCATCGAATGCGAGAAGGAGCTGGAGAATTTGCCGGTGCTGAAGATGACGCTTCAGCCGGTCATCGAAAATTATATTTTGCACGGAATGCGGACCGGGCAGAAGGATAACTGGATTAACATCAGCGTCTATCCACAGGAAGGAGTAATCCGTGCCGTCGTTAGTGACAATGGCCGGGGCATCGCGGAGGAGAAGCTGAGCCGGCTTCGGCTGGATCTGGAGCAAGACGACGGGCTATCCGAATCGGAGTCGTTTGGTCTGCGGAGCATTCATGACCGCCTCAAGCTAATGTACGGAAAGCCTTATGGCATTGAGCTTATGAGTGAAGAAGGAGCGGGAGCGGGTACCACAGTCATCATTACTTATCCCTATCCCGGCGAGGAGGAAATGAACCATGTATAAGGTGTTTATTGTGGATGACGAGCCGTTCATACTTACAGGCTTGCGCGACATATTGGATTGGGAGCTGCTCGGGCTGGAGATTGTCGGCCAAGCTGAGAACGGGCAGGAAGCGTTGGATATGCTTAGGGAAGTGCCTGCTGATATTCTGATTACCGATATCTCCATGCCTGTCATGTCAGGACTGGAGTGTATTCGTGCCGTAACGAAGTTCCGCCCGGAAATAAAAGTGATTGTGCTCAGCGGATATGATGAATTCATGTACGTCAAGGAGGGCTTGTCGCTGGGAATTGAGAACTATCTGCTCAAGCCGATCAACCTGGCAGAATTCCAGAGTACCCTGGAAACTGTCGTCGAGAAGCTGAATGTCTCCAGAGTAGATATGGAGTGGTCACAGTATACGGCATCCGTGCTCAAGGACAACATGCTGCTGCGCTGGATGCGGAATCAGATTGACCGGAACGAGCTGTCGGAGCGGCTGCAGCTGCTTGGCTTGCCGATCAATAAGCGGTTTATTCAAGTAGCCTTAATTCAGACAGAGATGGAAACGGAATCATTTCAGGTGAATACCGCTGCGCTGGCTGAGAGCAACCCTTGGTTCTTCACCTTCTGGGACGCCGATAATGATTTTGTGCTGGTACATAATTTTGAGGATAAAGACACCGGGCCTGCGGAAATGGATGCCCTTCTAAAGAGAATGATCGGCACCTGTCCTTCTGATCTGCGGATACGCGCTGCTGTTGGAGCGATAGAGGAAACGGAGACTGCTGCCCACCTAAGCTATGAATCAGCAAAACAGGCGCTGGAATTTTTGACCATCCATCCGGAGCGCAAGCTGATCTATTATGAACAATTGAAGGAGCGCAAGAAAGATTTAAAAGACAGCCTGCCGGAGGACTGGAACGAATATACGAAGTTAATCATCTCCAAGGATATGCCAGCGTTAATGGAGAGGATCGACTCGTATTTGTCAGAGGAGCGGATGGAAGGGATCACGCCTGACCTGCTTCAGGAGATCGCACTGGACTGGATTCTGTATTTCCGCATGCTGATCAAGGATATCCGAAGCGAGATGGAGCGGGAACTTATTGCGGATGTATTGACCTCCATCAGAACGGCGAATTCCCTTCCGGCGCTGTCTGTGGCTTTGAAGAATACAGCCAAAAAAGTCATTGAGCTGCTGGAGCGCGAGGTGAAAAGCCCGGTGGTCAATCAGGTGCTGAACTACATCGAGAAATCCTATGGCGAGGATCTGTCCCTGAAAAAGCTGGGTTATACATTCAATATTCATCCGGTGTATTTAGGGCAGCTATTTAATAAAGCGGTCGGTGAATCTTTTGCGGAATATCTGAATCGTTACCGGATTGAGAAAGCCAAGGAACAGCTGCGCTCGACGAACTGCAAGGTTCATGAAATCGCGAAAAATGTAGGTTATTGGGAGATGGGCTATTTTTACAAGCAATTTAAAAAGTATGTAGGCATTTCTCCGACTGAATTCAAAGGGCTGCTCTAACAGTTGCCCTTTATTTTCTTTATTTTATACATCAGTTTATATAGTTTATCTTCTATTTGAAAATGCTTTCATTCAATAAAATGAAGACAGAGCTTAAGGAAACAGGTTGCCGCTGATAACAGGCAAGACTGGATTCCCAAGCTAATAAAAAGGGAGGTACAGCAGATGAGCAAGAAAAAGAAAAGCTTCTCCTTATTGCTGACATCGTTGTTAGCGCTTTCTCTAACGTTAAGCGCATGCGGAGGCAATAACAACAACAAAACAACTGACACCAATGGGGAGAGCAAGGCGGGCAACAACACCGCGGCAGAAACGGGAAGTTCTGAGAAACCCGTAGAGTTGACCTGGTATACCATTGGAGCACCGCAGAAGGATTTGGACAAAGTGCTTGAGGAAGTTAACAAATACACGCTCGAAAAAATCAATGCAACCATTGATATGAAAATGATTGATTTCGGGGACTACACGCAAAAAATGCAAGTCATGGTCGCATCAGGCGAGCCTATGGATATTCTGTTTACTTGTTCCTGGGCTTTTGATTACGTGCAGAATGCACGTAAAGGTGCGTTTATGCAGCTGGATGAGCTGCTGGATAAACAAGGAAAGGGCATTAAAGATACGATTGATCCCGCCTTCCTTGAGGGCTCCAAAGTCGACGGCCATAATTATGCTGTTCCCGCGAATAAAGAGCTTCCCGCACAGGAAGTATACCGCTTCAATAAAGAATTGCTGGACAAATACAAACTGGATATCACAAACGTGAAATCGATGGAAGATCTGGAACCGCTGCTGAAAACGATCAAAGAAAATGAACCGGAAGTGACTCCATACGCAATGGTCAAGGACTTTATGCCGGTCATGCCTTTCGATTACATTATTGAGAAAATGCCTATGGCTGTATATATGGACACTAAGGACTACAAGGTTGTAAATATCCTGGAATCTCCTGAGATTAAAGAAGCCCTTAAAACGGTTCGCAAATTCTATAAGGCTGGTTATATCTCTCCAGAAGTAGCAACCACCTCATCGGTTGATGACTTGTACAAATCAGGCAAATGGTTCACGGACCGGGCGGCTACCCAGCCGTTGGCCGACAATCTGTGGTCCGCAAGCTACGGTTATCCGGTGGTCTCCACTCCAGCCGGTCAGCCTTACATCTATAACTGGTCCGTCATGGGCTCGATGCAGGCCATCTCCGCCAACTCCGAGCATCCTGAGAAAGCGATGGAATTCCTTAATCTGTTGAACACAGACCCTGTACTGCGCAATATGATTGATTCCGGTATTGAAGGCGTGCATTACGAGAAGGTCGGCGACAACATGGTCAAGAATCTGCCGGATGCGAAGAACTACGATATGCCTACTTTTTCACTCGGCAACATCATGATCAACTATTTGAATGAAGGCGACCCTGAGAATAAATGGGAAGAGTTCAAGAAATTTAATGATGCCGGCATTAATGCGCCGCTGCTCGGGTTCAACTTCGATACGTCGAAAATAACCAATGAAATCGCGGCGGTACAAAATGTTAAAGAGGAATTCTGGGCCCCGCTTATGACGGGAGCGGTAGATCCGGAAGAATATCTGGCCAAAGCCAATGAAAAGTTCAAGGCTGCCGGACTGGATAAAATTATCACTGAAGCTCAATCACAGCTCGATGCCTGGAAAGTAGCGAACAATAAGTAGAAACTTATTCAAGATCGGGCGGGTGATTAGACTTAGCCCGGTCTTTTGATTATGAAGACATTGATCTTTGCGGGATAGGAGGAATTAGTAATATGGGTAAAATTCGAAATACAACCCGAGATGTTGTGAGAAATAAAGTACTGCTGTTCATGGTTCTTCCGGGCACGTTATGGTTTTTATTTTTCTCCTATCTGCCAATGATCGGGACGGTCATTGCCTTTAAAGAATACCGGTTCAGCAAGGACGGGTTTTTGGCCAGCATCGTAAACAGCAAGTGGGTTGGCTGGGATAATTTCAAGTTCTTATTCACCACGAACGATGCGTATCTGATTACACGCAATACACTGTTGTATAACATGGCTTTTATCGTGGTGGGACTGATCTTATCGGTGCTGCTGGCGGTAGTGCTGTCTGAGATTGCCAATAAAAAGCTGGCCAAGCTGTATCAGACGGGAATGTTCCTGCCGTATTTTCTGTCCTGGGTGGTCGTGGGCTATTTTGCTTTCAGCTTCCTCAGCTCGGAGCG
Source organism: Paenibacillus sp. FSL L8-0470 (assembly GCF_038008625.1). NCBI lineage: Bacteria > Bacillati > Bacillota > Bacilli > Caryophanales > Paenibacillaceae > Paenibacillus > Paenibacillus sp. FSL L8-0470. The sequence goes on along the minus strand of NZ_JBBOZM010000001.1, from coordinate 5,386,500 downwards.
GGGATTGCTGAACGAAATATTCGGAAGCCACATTTCATGGTATTCAGAATCGAAATACTGGCCTTTCATTCTTATCTTCGTGTACTTGTGGAAGGCAGTAGGATATAACAGCGTAGTCTATCTGGCTGCGATCATGGGCATTGACAAGTCGCTGTACGAAGCGGCGATGATCGACGGAGCAAGCAAATTCCAGCAGATCCGCAACATTACGCTCCCCTTGCTCAGCCCGATTATCACCATTATGACCTTGCTTGCGATCGGGAAGATTTTTTATGCGGATTTCGGACTGTTCTATCAAGTGCCAAGAGATTCGGGGACGCTCTATAGCGTGACCAATGTTATCGATACGTATGTGTACCGCGGACTCAAGACGACCGGTGAGATCGGCATGAGCACAGCTGCGGGCTTGTATCAATCAGTGGTTGGTTTTGTTCTGGTCATTACCTCCAATTACATCGTGCGGAGATTCGATAAGGACAGTGCCTTATTCTAGGTCAATGAAAGGTCAATGAAGGAAAGTGAGGGAATCCTATGTCTGCAAATCCTGCTAAAGCGCGCAACTTCCATCAGCTGTCTAAAGGATGGAACATCATTTTTAATTGTATTGCCGGCGCTTTTGCTTTTCTTTGTATTTTTCCGTTTCTGTTTGTGGTGATCATCTCGTTCACCGATGAAGGAGCGCTCGCCCGGGAGGGCTACAAGCTAATCCCCTCTAAATGGAGCGTTGGGGCCTATCAATATATCTTTGATTCAGGTGACACTTTACTCCGCTCATACGGGGTGACTATCTTTGTAACGGTGATCGGCACCATTGTCAGCCTGCTGTTTATTGCGCTGTACGCCTATGCCATATCACGTAAAAGCTTTAAATACCGCAATTTCTTCGCCTTCTTCGCCTTCTTCACAATGCTGTTTAACGGGGGGCTGGTGCCGACCTATATTGTCGTGACCCAGTTTCTTGGATTGAAGGACAGCATTTGGGCTTTGATTCTGCCGTTGGCTGTCAATGCCTTTTATATTATGATTCTGCGTACCTTCTACAGCACCAGCGTGCCGGATGCCATTATTGAGTCTGGGAAAATCGACGGGGCCGGCGAATTCCGGGTGTTTCTTACCCTTGTTCTGCCGCTGTCTCTGCCCGGCCTGGCTACGATTGCACTGTTCAGCACGCTCGGGTACTGGAACGACTGGTTCAACGCCTTGCTTTATATTGATAATCCCGATCTGGTGCCGCTGCAGTCGATGCTGATGCGGATTGAGACCAGCATGCAATTTATCCTGCAAAACTCGCAAAACAGTTCGCTTAGTCTGGAGGCGCTGCGGTCGATGCCTCAGGATACATCGCGTATGGCCATGGTGGTGCTTGCCACAGGTCCGATCATTTTTGCATATCCATTCTTCCAGCGTTATTTCATCCAAGGACTTACCGTAGGTGCAGTTAAAGAATAAGACAGAACAGGAGAGCGGGTGTGGGGACAAAATGATTTACAAAGACCGTACGAAGCCGGTTAAGGAGCGGACAGCGCACCTGCTGGGGCTGATGACGCTGGAGGAGAAGGTGGGCCAGCTGATTCAGCTTTTCGGCTGGCAAACCTATGAATATACAGAAGGCAGAGTGGAGCTGGACGAAAGCTTTAAACGTCAAGTCCGGGAAGGCGGCATTGGCTCCCTGTACGGAACCCTGCGGGCCGACCCCTGGACCGGCGTTACGCTGGAGACAGGACTGAGCCCGCGTGCCGGGGCCGAGGCGGTTAATGCCATTCAGAGCTATGTGCTGGAGCATTCCCGGCTCGGAATTCCCATGCTGATCGGGGAAGAGTGTTCCCATGGACACATGGCCATAGGCGCAACCGTCTTTCCCGTTCCGCTGCTTCTCGGCAGCACTTGGAATGTGGATATTTACAGGGAGATGTGCCGGGCAACCGCGCTGGAGACCCGTGCCCAAGGCGGAACGATTACGTATTCGCCGGTGCTGGATGTGGTGCGTGATCCCCGCTGGGGCCGTACCGAGGAATGTTTTGGAGAGGACCCTTATCTTATCGGCGAGTTCGCCGCCGCTTCCGTTGAAGGGCTGCAGGGCGATGCACTGGATAGCGAATCCAGTGTTGGCGCTACGCTGAAGCATTTTGTTGCCTATGGCAGCTCGGAGGGCGGCAGGAATGCAGGTCCCGTGCATATGGGGAAGAGAGAGCTTCTGGAAGTGGATATGTATCCCTTCCGCAAGGCAGTCGCAGCCGGTGCCGTGTCAATCATGCCTGCCTACAACGAAATTGATGGAGTGCCTTGCACCAGCAATACTGAGCTGCTGCGGGACGTGCTGCGTGGAGAATGGGAATTCGACGGCATGATCATCACCGATTGCGGTGCCATTGACATGCTGGCTTCCGGCCATGATACGGCAGCGGACGGTGAAGAGGCTGCTGTTCAGGCCATTCGGGCCGGTATTGATATGGAGATGTCTGGCGAGATGTTTGGCCGTCATCTGCTGCAGGCCGTCACTTCCGGCCGTCTGGAAGAGTCGCTGCTGGATGAAGCCGCAGCCCGTGTGCTGGACCTGAAATTCCGGCTGGGCCTGTTTGAACAGCCGTTCGCCGATCCTGATCGGGCGGAGCGGGTCATTGGCAGTCCAGAGAATGCCGGTCTGGCGCGTACAATCGCTGCAGAAGGTATTGTACTGCTGAAAAATAACGGTGTCCTTCCGCTGTCCAAACGTGGAGGCACGGTCGCTGTCATCGGGCCCAACGCCGATGCCGGCTATAATCAGCTCGGCGATTACACCTCGCCGCAGCCTCCATCCAAAGTGGCAACCGTTCTGGATGGCATCCGGCATAAGCTCTCCGCAGAGCCGGAGCGGGTAAGATACGCGCCGGGCTGCCGCATCAAGGACCCTTCCCCCGAAGGCTTTGACTTTGCAGTGGAGGCGGCGGCCGGGGCAGATACGATCATCCTCGCACTGGGCGGGTCCAGCGCACGGGACTTTGGCGAAGGAAGTATTGATTTAAGAACCGGAGCCTCTAAGGTTACGCAGAATGTTCTCAGCGACATGGACTGCGGGGAAGGCATTGACCGGATGTCGCTTCAACTGTCCGGTGTTCAACGGGAACTTGTGAAGCGGCTGAAATCTCTCGGCAAACCTATAGTGGTCGTCTATATCAATGGCCGGCCCATCGCCGAGCCGTGGATAGATGAGCAGGCGGATGCGATTCTTGAAGCCTGGTATCCGGGACAGGAAGGCGGCCATGCCATCGCGGATATTCTATTCGGCGATGTGAACCCTTCGGGGCGGCTGACTGTATCCGTCCCCAAGGATGCAGGGCAGCTTCCCGTTCACTATCTGGGCAAACGGTCCCGCGGCAAACGTTATCTGGAGACAGATTCGCAGCCGCAATATCCCTTCGGCTTCGGGCTAAGCTACACCGAATTCAGTTATACGAATTTGCGGGCAGAGCCCGCTGTTATTCATGCGGACGGGACTGCCGAAGTGACGGTGGAAGTGGAAAATACCGGCCGGTGCAGCGGAGCGGAAGTGGTTCAGCTGTATATTTCCGATCTTGTCAGCAAGGTAACCCGGCCGGCCAAGCAATTGAAAGGCTTCCGCAAAATCCGGCTGGAGCCGGGTGAAAAGCAAGTGGTTGCTTTTACGGTCAACGCCGAGCACTTGAGCTATATCGGACCGGAGTACACACCAGTGGTTGAATCGGGAATATTCAGAATTGGAGTTGGCAGAAATGTCAACGATACGCTCAATATTGAACTTGCGGTGGTGGAGGAATAGACATGGAACGAATCAATCGGTTTATCCGCGAATTGGCCGAGCGGCAATGGCTTGAATACAAGGCTATTGAGGATTGGCAGGTGTATTCCACGGAATATCGGCAGCCGGGAGATTATGACACGCTGCAGGTGTTCCCGGGGAGTGAATCCTTTGGATTGTTTCCCAGTGTGCAGGGGACGACTTATATTCTCCGCACCACCTTGGAAATTCCCGCGGAATGGCCCGGGATGGGCATCGGACTCATCTTCAAATCCGGTGGAGAAGGCCTGCTGCGCCTTAACGGAAGGTCCTGGCAGGGACTGGACCGCAACCATACCTTCGCAACATTGAACCCGGAGGTGGCTGGAAGAAGTCCAAAGCTGGAGATCGAATTGTATGATCCCATTCCGGAGCCGGACGATCCGCTGAACAAGCAGGCGGTGATTCAGCCGCCGATCCGTTCCCTCACCACCGCGCTAGTGAGGATTAACCGGCCTGTGCAGTCCTTAATGTATACTGCGACCGTAATCCGTGATTCGGCGCTGCTGCTGCCGGAGCAGGATTTCCGGCGTGCCCGCTTAATGGAGGCGCTGAACCGGGCCATGGATTCATTTGTCCTGTTGCACCTTGAAGAGGTAAAGGACGGCAGCCTGATCTGCGGCATCGAACAAGCGCTGATCGAAAGTGTCCGGAAAGTCGGCGGCAACAGTGAAGGCTTGATTCATATGGTAGGGCAGTCGCACATTGATATCGCCTGGCTGTGGCCAAAGCGGGAAACCGTCCGCAAGGCCAGCCGGACCTTCTCGACCGTACATTCGCTGATGGAGGAATATCCGCATTACCGCTATGCCCAGAGCCAGCCCCAGCTTTTTGCTTATCTGAAAGAGAATGATCCTGAACTGTACAGCAAAGTGAAGGAGCGGATTCGGGAAGGACGCTGGGAACTGGTAGGGGGCATGTGGGTGGAGCCGGATTTGAACATTCCCAGCGGCGAATCCCTGATGCGTCAAATGCTCTACGGCCAGAGTTTCTATCAGGAGGAGTTCGGACAACACTCCGAGATTGAATGGCTGCCGGACACCTTCGGTTATTGCGCTTCGCTGCCGCAAATATTGAAACACGGCAGAGTGCGTTATTTCATGACGACCAAGCTCGGCTGGAATGATACGAACCTGTTCCCTTACGATTTGTTCCATTGGGTCGGTATTGACGGCACCTCAATGCTCTCTTATATGAACCATGGTGTGAATGAGAATACCCTGCCTAAGGATATCCATGACCACTGGCAGTCTTACCGTGAAAAGTCAGCCCACAGCGAGCAAATGCTGCTGTACGGGCATGGCGACGGAGGCGGCGGGGTTACTAGAGAGATGCTGGAATATATTGACCGTTCTGAGCTGATGGTAGGTCAGCCAGCTTCAGCTTACAGCACCGCAGCCGGATTCTTCGCGGGAATTGAGCAAGCCCGGCGGGAGCTGCCGTCTTGGCAGGGAGACCTGTATCTGGAGCTGCACCGTGGAACGTACACGACACACTCCCGGAATAAGCGCAATAACCGCAAAGCTGAAATTCTGTACCGGGAAGCGGAATTATGGCAGACCCTTGCAGGCAGCCTCCTTGAGCCGGACCGGTCCGGAGAAGTGGGACGTGCGCTGCATAAGGGCTGGAAGCTGATATTGCTGAACCAGTTTCACGATATTATCCCGGGCTCATCCATTCCAGAGGTCTATCAGACCTCGGTGAAGGAGTACCGCAGTATTTTCAGCCTAGGCGAAGGCAGCCTGGAGTTGGCTATGGAAGCGGTGATTGGCGGAATCGATACACGCGGGGAGGGCGCCCCGTATGTGGTGCTGAACAGTCTGGGCTGGCAGCGGGACATGATTGTTGACATACAGACTGGGATCAAGGAAGACAGCTTCCTGTCGGCCTATCAGGAGGATGGAACCAGGCTGGAATCGGAGACCCTTGTCATTGATGCTAAAAACATCCTTCGCATCCGTGTGCCTGAAGTTCCCCCGTTTGGGTACAAGACAGTCTGGTTGAGAGAAGTAGAACAGTCAGCGGAAATCGACCGGAACTGTGCGGCTTCCTTTGAAGATAGCTGGGAAACCGCATTTTACCGCCTGAAGTTCAATGAACGGGGGGAGATCGCCAGTCTATACGATAAACAAGGCGGGCGTGAGATTGTCAAACCGGGAGAGCAGGCCAACCGCTTTCACTTCTTCCATGACCGTCCTATTCTATGGGACGCCTGGGACATTGACAGCCGCTACGAACAGCAGCCGGCCGGAGAGGCCGTTCTGCTGGAGAAGAAGCTGATCTCCTCAGGGGAGATCTGTGATGTGCTGGGCTTCCGCTGGAGTATCGGCCAATCCGAAATCGAGCAGGAACTGGTTCTCTACCATCAAGACCCGCGGATTGATTTCAAGACCAAAGTGGTCTGGAACGAAGCCCATAAGTTGCTGAAGGTAGGTTTCCCGATAGATGTAATGGCCACCAAGGCGACCTATGAAATCCCATTCGGTGCGCTGGAACGGGTAACACACCGAAATACAAGCTGGGAACAGGCACAATATGAGGTGTGCGGGCATCGTTTTGTGGATGTGGCGGAGCATGGCTACGGCGTCAGTCTGCTGAACGACTGCAAATACGGGTATGACGTACAGGGCAGCACGATTCGGCTGTCGCTGCTGCGCGCGCCGAAATGGCCGGACAACACGGCGGATCTCGGCACCCACGAGTTCACCTATTCACTCTATCCGCATGCGGGAGATTGGCGTGAAGCCCATACCCTGCGCAAGGCTGCCGAGCTGAATCTTCCGGCACATGCGGCTGCATGTGCACCAGAAGAAGGCAAGCTGCCGGCTTTGGGCTCTTTGATCGGCTATAGCGGGAATCATGTAGTGCTGGACACGGTCAAATTGTCGGAAGACGGGAGCGGCAGCATTCTGCGGCTGTATGAATCAGCGGGTGGCCGTGAAACGGTTGAGATCAGCTGGCCGCTGCCGCATGCGAAGGTATGCCTGTCCAATGCACTGGAGGAAGAAACAGAGGTACTTCATGAACAAGCAGGGGGTCTCCAACTGGAATTTGCTCCTTTCGAAATCAAGACGATTAAAATCATTCATTCCTAGACTAGGCAGAAGGAGAGATTCATATTGGAACAATTCAGACTTCCTCATATTTTGATGCCGGAGCTGCCGCTGCCTCCGTCGATTGCGGCGGTACTGGCGGAAGCCGATCAGAAGCTGGCACACCGGCCGAAGCTGCGGCAGCTGTTCCGCAACTGTTTTCCTAACACTCTGGAAACGACAACCAAGCTGCTGGAGGACGGGACCACCTTCGTCATTACGGGTGATATTCCGGCAAGCTGGCTGCGTGACTCGGTCGAGCAGGTCATTCATTATGTGCCATTTGCGGGCAATGATCCCGAGCTCCAGCGTATCATCGGCGGGCTGATCAAGCGCCATATTCAATACGTTCTGATCGACCCTTACGCCAATGCGTTTAATGAAACGGCGAATGACTGGCATTGGAATGCCGGAGATGTGACGGAGATGTCGCCATGGGTCTGGGAGCGCAAATTCGAAATCGACTCGCTGTGCTTCGTGATCCGGCTGGCCCATGCGTATTGGGAAGAGACGAAACAGACCGGCTTCTTCACGGCGGATTTCAAAAAAGCGCTGCGGGTCATTACCGATCTGTTCAAGCGGGAACAGCATCACTTCGAGCAATCCCCGTACCGCTTCACCCGCAATAACGGGATTCCCGAGGATTCGATCCGCAACGGCGGACTGGGCATGCCGGTCAATTATACCGGGATGATCTGGTCCGGCTTCCGCTCCAGCGACGATGCCTGTGATTTCCATTACAACATTCCGGGCAATATGTTCGCGGTTGTGGCCTTGCGGCAGATGCAGGATTTCGCCGAATGGGTCTTCCGCGATCTGGATTTCCTGGCGGAGCTTAAGGCGCTGGAGCAGGAGGTCGACCATGGTATTAAGCTGTACGGCATCTACCGCCATCCGGAATTTGGACCGATTTATGCATACGAAACAGACGGATACGGCAACTACAGCCTGATGGACGATGCCGGAACGCCGGGCCTGATCTCCATTCCTTACCTTGGCTACGTGAAGAACGACGACCCGGTATACCAGAATACGAGACGTTTTGCGCTCAGCAAGGAGAACCCTTTCTATTTCGAAGGCAAGGTTGCCAAAGGCATCGGCAGTCCGCATACACCGCCGGGCTATATCTGGCACATGGCGCTGTCGATGCAGGGATTAACGGCAGACAACAAGGAAGAGAAGCTGGCGATGATCGAGATGCTGGAAGCAACCGACGCCGATACCGGATACATGCATGAAGGATTCCTGGCAGATGACCCGCATATCTTTACCCGCAAGTGGTTCGCCTGGTCAAACAGCCTGTTCTCGCAGCTGGTCTGGCAGGCGTTAAGAGAAGAAATCTTGTAACTGAAAAGGAGACATGATCATGACTACAATTATTGGAGACAAATTGTCAAATATCCCTTGGCAGGATAAGCCGGACGGCATAAATGCACCCGTATGGCGGTATAACGCCAATCCGATCATTGAGCGCAATGCCATACCGAGTTCCAACAGTGTATTTAATTCGGCCGTCATTCCCTTTAAGGACGGGTTTGCCGGCGTATTCCGCTGCGATTCCAAATCCGTCAGCATGGATATTTTCGCCGGCTTCAGCGAAGATGGCGTGAACTGGAAGATCAATCATGAACCCATCGTGTTCCAAGGAGACCCCGAAATAATTACGCGGGAGTACCGTTACGATCCCCGGGTTTGCAAGATTGATGACCGTTATTACATCTCCTGGTGCAACGGCTATCACGGGCCAACCATCGGGCTTGCCTATACCTTTGATTTTCAAACCTTTCACCAGCTGGAAAATGCCTTCTTGCCCTATAACCGCAATGGTGTATTGTTTCCGCGAAAGATCGGCAGCCATTATGCCATGCTCAGCCGTCCGAGCGATACGGGGCACACGCCTTTCGGAGATATTTTCTACAGTGAAAGCCCTGATCTTACCTTCTGGGGCAAGCACCGCTATGTAATGGGCACTGTTAATGGGGATGCATCCGCCTGGCAGTCCAAAAAAATCGGCCCGGGCCCCATTCCGATTGAGACCGACAAGGGCTGGCTGCTGATCTACCACGGCGTAATCAATACCTGCAACGGGTTTGTCTACCGAATGGGCTGCGCGCTTCTCGATCTGGACGAACCTTGGAAGGTAAAGGCACGTTCGCGCAACTATATTCTCGGCCCGGAAACCTTGTATGAATGTGTGGGCGATGTGCCGAATGTAACCTTTCCATGCGCGGCGTTGACGGATTCGGCCACGGGCCGGATCGCCATCTATTACGGCTGCGCCGACACCGTGACCGGACTCGCCTTTACCACCGTGGATGAGCTGCTTGAGTATATGGAGGAATTCCCATTGAAGGCTGAGGTGTAGCACACTTGAACAAACAACAAACGGCGCATATCATTTCACATACCCACTGGGACCGGGAATGGTATTTGCCCTATGAGCGGCATCATATCCGTCTCGTCCAGCTTGTGGACAGCCTGCTGGACAAACTGGAGCAGGACCCGGACTTCAAAAGTTTTTTCTTTGACGGTCAGACGATCATTATCGAGGATTATCTTCAGGTCCGCCCGGGCAACCGGGAGCGGCTGGAACGGCATATCCGCGAGGGGAGAATCTTTATCGGGCCCTGGTATATTCTCCAGGATGCCTTTCTGACCAGCCCGGAAGCCAATGTGCGCAATCTGCAGATCGGCCATAAGGACGCCCGCGTGTATGGGGAGGTTTCGCGGATTGGTTATTTTCCCGACACCTTTGGCCTGACGGGACAAATTCCCCAGCTCATGGCGCAGGCCGGAATTACTAACGCATTCTTCGGGCGCGGGGTCAAGCCGACGGGATTCAATAACACCGTTTCCGACGACGGTTATGAATCCTCCTTCTCCGAGTTGCTCTGGGAAGGTCCGGACGGCTCGAAGGTGCTGGGAATCCTGTTCGCCAACTGGTATTCGAACGGGAATGAGATTCCGGTCGATCCGGCGGAGGCGAAGGTATTCTGGGACCGGAAGCTGTCCGACGCCGAACGATTCGCGGCTACGGATCAGCTGCTGTTCATGAACGGCTGCGATCATCAGCCGCTGCAAACCGATTTGCCGGAGGCAATCCGTACAGCGCAGAGGCTGTATCCGCAGACGGCTTTTGTCCATTCCAACTTTGCGGACTATGTAGGAGCTGTGGCAGCCGCTGCCCTGGACCGCGGCCTCTCCACGGTCAAGGGCGAGCTGCGGAGCCAGCGCACCGATGGCTGGGGGACGCTGGTCAATACCGCTTCGGCCCGGGTGTACCTGAAGCAGATGAACCAGCGCGGCCAGGCGCTGCTTGAGAAGGTGGCGGAGCCGCTAGCTTCCATCGCCAGGCTGCACGGCGGGGAGTATCCGCATCATCTGTTTACTTACGCCTGGAAGACACTGCTGCAGAACCATCCGCATGATTCGATCTGCGGCTGCAGCGTGGATGAAGTGCACCGCGAGATGGTGACCCGCTTTGATAAAAGCCGCCACATCGCCGAAGGCATTGTGGAAGGCAGCATGCAAACCATCACCCAAGCGGTTGATACTTCCCTGTTCTCCGGATTTGGCGAAGACGCCCTGCCGCTTGTAGCGGTCAATACAAGCGGCTGGAGCCGCACGGGCACGGTGAGCGTGGAGCTGGACGTAACCCGCCTGTATTTGCGCGAAGGTCTGCCGCTGGAAGTAACGGCCAGCCGGATGAAAGCGGTAGACCTGGACGGCCGGGTGCTGATCAACGAACGGGGGACAGAAGTTCCCTGCACCGTCGAGGATCTGGGCCTGTCGTTTGGCTACGATCTGCCGGACGACAGGTTCCGGCAGCCGTATATGTGCCGCAAGGTAAAGCTGACCTTTGAGGCTGCGGACGTTCCGGCGCTGGGTTGGCGCAGCTACGCATGGGTACGTCTTCAAGAGGGCAAAGGTTCCCCGCTTACCGGAAAGGTCTCCCTGCTCCAAGGAGAGCAGGTGCTGGAAAACGCAAACCTGCGTGTAGAAATCATGGCGGACGGTTCCTTTGCGCTGACGCATAAGCCGAGCGGCAAGGTGTACCGTGATCTTGGCATTTATGAGAATACCGGCGATATCGGCAACGAATATATGTTCAGACAGCCGGCAGGTGAAACGCCGCTCACTACCCAGGGCTTAGCGGCCGGCATCCGCGTGATTGAAGACACGCCGTACCGGGCTTCCGTAGAAATTACCCATGAGTGGGCAATTCCGGCTGCAGCCGACTCCCTTCTGGAAGACGAACAGCGTTCGCTGGTCTACTATCCCGAGCGGCAGGCGCAGCGCTCCACGGCAACCGTGCTGCTTAAGCTGCACACGGTGCTGAGGCTGGAGCAGGGCGGCAAAGGTCTGAAGATCGAAAGCTTTATCAGCAATACGGCGAAGGACCATCGGTTGCGGATGCTGTTCCCGACCGATCTGGCCGCGTCCACCCACCGTGCCGATTCCATGTTCGAGCTGGCCGAACGCCCGAACGAGCCGGCGCCAGAGTGGCTGAATCCCAGCAATACACAACATCAGCAGTCTTTCGTGGATGTGGCGGAAGCAGGCGCAGGACTTGCGGTAGCCAATCTTGGGCTGAATGAATATGAAATTCTGCGCGACGGCCGTAATACGATAGCCGTAACCCTGCTCCGCTGTGTCGGTGAGATGGGAGACTGGGGCTGGTTTCCTACGCCGGAAGCCCAGTGCCAGGGCGAACAGACAGCGGAAATGCTGCTCATTCCGCATGACGGAGACGTTGTGTCCTCCGGTGCTGCCGCCGGGGCTTATCAGTTCCAGATTCCTTGGATCACCGCCCAGGCGGAGCTGCAGCCGGGAACCCTTTCTGCCGTTTATTCACCACTTCGCTGGAGCGGCAAGACTGCTGCCTTGTCCTCGCTTAAAGTGAATGAGGACAGCGGGGACTTGCTGATCCGCTGGTTCAATATGGAGGGCAAGCCGTGTGAATTGCACTTGGAGACGGATATACCGAATACGGGATTTTACAAATCCAATATTTTAGAGGACAAATCGGCACTCCTGGACTGCGGCAGCTCTGTTGCACTGGAGCTGCCGGTTGGCGGACATGAAATTGTGACCGTGGGAATCGGCCTCGGCTGAATCCAATGATCCTTCTCACTATAGAAACCCAAAAAAGTTAAAAAAGCAGCGATCCTCTTGTTACTGGAGGATCGCTGCTTTTGTTTTGTCATTGGCCGCTCCGCATGAAGGTTGCGTCCGGGTCTTACTTGCCCTGGCTCTGAGCACGAACGGACCGAGTTGCACTTATTTGGGGCTTTTAGCCTGTTACAGGAGGACAACGGACTCCAGCGCAGTTATTTCTCCCTGCTGGCCGTTTTTAGAGAGAATGCAGAGCAGATAAGGTCGCCTGGGTCCGCAAAAGAGAATAAACAGGGATTTTACTCTCCATAGCGCCCCCTGGGTCCGGTACGAGTAAACGAACCCGCTGCGGGCTTTTAGGGCCTACTTTCAATCCACCTTTCCCGGTTTCACCAGCGTCCACAATCAACACTTTTATATCTGGACTTGTATCTGTAGAATCAAGTGGGGGGTTGTTCTGTCTAAGGACACATGAAGGACATATCACTCGATTAAGCTGAAAAATATAAAAATGGTTTGAGGGCGGGGACTATATTGAAAAAGAAAGTTCTTCTCGTTGAGGATGAAAGCCGCATTCGTGAGCTTGTTTCCGATTATTTCATAAAGAACGACTGGGAAGTACAAGAGGCGGATAATGGAAAAGATGCATTGAGCTGGTTTGATTCGCTGCAACCGGATCTGCTGATTCTGGATATTATGATCCCCAAGATGGACGGCTTTGAAGTGTGCCGGGAAATCCGCAAAAAGGCAGCGATACCCATCATATTGTTGACGGCCAAATCCGGAGATGAAGATAAAATTCACGGTTTTGAACTGGGTGCGGATGATTATGTGACGAAGCCGTTTAGCCCAAAAGTACTGATAGCCCGGGCGAATGCGCTAATGAAACGGGTCGAAGGAGGCCATTTGCCGGAATCCAGCATCGTAAAGTTTGGTTCCGCAATGTTTAATACGCTGGCTCATCGGCTTGAGGTTGCTGGTGCAGAAATAGAGCTTACCCCTAAGGAATATGATTTGTTATGGCTGTTGATCCGAAATAAGGGCATTGTAATCTCAAGGGACACGATCCTTACCCGGATATGGGGGATTGAATTCGAAGGCGATTCCCGTGTAGTGGACAGCCACATCAAAAAACTGCGAAGTAAGCTGGGGTATGAGTCACGCTATATTCGCACGGTGATTGGCACCGGGTACATATTTGAGGACGAGGCATGAAAAGATGGGGAATTACCTTTAAGCTGTTCGTAATGACAGTAGTGTTTTTTGTCTGCTTTTACGGGATGGTGATTTTGAGCCAGCTGTTTTTCTTTGACGGCTTCTATCAGCAGCAGAAAGAAAACCGCGTGGAGAAGCATCTCAAGAGCTTTGGTTCAAGCTACACAAGTGAGTCGTGGGATACGAGCAGGACTTCTCAGGAGCTTGCCCGCTTCATGCTGCGCAATAAAACGCAGCTGGTTATTATGAAGCTGGACGGCAAAATGAAATCGGAAGACCCGTTTCATATGAAGGTTATGAATGAAGACGGCCAGATCATAGCTGTTTCTTTATCCCTGTTCATGAATCAGTATGGAGATGAGTTTAGCGCAGCAAATATTAAGCTGGATGATCCGTTGACCATTCAGGGAGACCAGCTGATTGAAGGAGATGTCTACTCACCGGAGCTCATATTCCCCACTAGCATAAAAAAGCAAGGGTCCGCAGCCATTGGGGATGAATCAGAGGGAGGAGACACTCAATTTTCCGGTATTGTCACGGAGATCGTTTTACCGAATCTGAAAATATGGAACCCGCGTCAGGGCATCCTGTTTGAGGCCTTGGACGAGTGGTTTCCGTTGTCTGAGGCCCGGGTGGAACAATTCAAAGGGCTACAAATGCAGAAAGCGGATTGGACAGCTCCTTGGGGTGGGATCCGCAACTCTGTGATGATTCTGCCTGTGCAGCAACGCAACGGAGATATTGATCTGTTATTCACTGTCACCTCCTTACAGGAGGTTAAGGATTCGAATGATGCGCTGCGCTGGTTCTTTTTATATCTCGGAATCGGAGGCTTTGTATTTATTCTAATACTGTCCTACTTCTATTCTAAAATGGTAGCCCGTCCACTGATCAAGCTGAACAAAATTGCCAAACGTATGGTTTCCCTGGACTTTACAGGACATCCCTCCATCCGGCAGAAGGATGAACTGGGGAGCTTGTCCAATAGCATGTTCACCTTATCACAAAGTTTGGATTCTGCCTTGAGTGAGTTGAGGGAGGCCAATCAGCAGCTGGTCGAAGATATGGAGCGCAAACAAAAAATGGAGACCATGCAGCAGGACTTTTTTGCCAATGCCTCTCATGAACTGAAGACGCCTCTAAGCATTATTAAAGGATTTGCCGAAGGATTAGAAGACGGAGTAAGTGCGGCTAAACAGGATTACTACATTAAGGTCATTATTGAGGAATCTGAAAAAATGGGATTTCTTGTGAATGATATGCTAGATTTGTTCAGATTGGAGTCGGGGACAACTAAACTCCGGAAGACCTCCTTCATGCTGACGGAACTGACGGAAAAGGTAGCGGACAGGCTGATTCACTTTCTGCAGGAAAAGCAGCTGCAAGTGATGATAATTCCTGCTAATGAATTGCCGGTATACGCGGATGCGGGCTGGATCGAACAGGTTATTCTTAATTTTCTAACCAATGCAATCAGGCATGCTGAAGATGGAAGTACCATAACCGTGAATGTTCAGAGCGATGAGAAGTCTACTGTATTCTCTATTCATAATAAAGGTGAGTCGATACCCGAAGATCAGCTGGGGCAAATCTGGGAGCGGTTCTACAGGGTTGAGCCTTCCCGGAGCCGACTGACAGGTGGAACGGGACTGGGGCTTTCCATTGCAAAGCGGATACTGGATATGCATGGCTGTAGTTATGCAGTGGAAAATATCGAGGAAGGCGTCAAATCTATGATTAGATTTGAAGGCTAATCCCACCAATACATGTACTGTAGCGAAAGGAGTAAGACAGCATGAAATGGAATTGGCTGCCTTCAATGTTTACTTTGGCAAATTTGGGAATTGGAGCATTCTCTTTGCTCTTCACAATTCAAGAACGATATAGTTTGGCATTAACCATGATATTGTTAGCGGCTTTGTGTGATGTAATGGATGGTTTGCTGGCCCGGTGGCTGCATTGTACCAGCGATTTCGGCAAGCAATTGGACTCACTGGCAGATATCATATCCTTTGGATTGGCTCCTGCGTTTCTGATTTTGTTGTACAAGCTGGAAAATGTTCAGTGGCTGGGGACCCTGGCTGCAGTTGCTTTCCTGATTTGCGGCGCACTGCGGTTGGCCAGATTTAATATATCAGCTTCTTCGAAGGGTTTCGTTGGGATGCCGATTACTGCTGCAGGGGTGATCCTTTCGATGATCTCTTTGCTGGATGGACGGATGAAACCGGAATACATAGTCGTATTAATGTTGATGCTGTCTATAATGATGATCAGCCGGCTTCCCTTCCCTTCTTTCAAAAAAAACTTCAACAGGAAGTGAAATATTGATGCCTTGGATGATGGAGTTAATTTCACATTACGGTTATTTAGCAATTTTTGCTCTTTTGGCGCTTGGAATTCTTGGACTTCCCGTACCTGACGAAGTGTTGATGTTGTTTGTAGGGTATTTGTCGTCCATTATGGTTCTGAATTTCACACTTTCGGTACTGATCGGCTGCATAGGGTCCATAACAGGAATGATGATCAGCTACACCATTGGTCTGCGGCTGGGACAACCGGTTGTGAATAAATACGGCAAGTGGATTGGGCTTACCCCGAAGCGGTTTATCAGAGTCAAGGGATGGTATATACGCTTTGGAATTTGGACGGTTGCTTTTGCCTATTTTATTCCGGGGGTCAGGCATGTTGCCAGTTATATTTCCGGCATCAGTGCCATGCCCTTCAAAAAATATGTATGGATATCCGTTGCATGTGCGCTGACCTGGTCACTCCTTTTTGTTTCAATTGGCTACTTTATAGGTGCCAAGGCTTCTTTCTCCTAAACCATAATACTCCTTTTCAGGGCTTGCCTAATCACAAGTTCTGGAGAGGGTTTTTTTTTGGAATTGAGCCCTAGGGGGGCTTGACAGCTGTTTTGAAAGCGGTTATATTTATCTCGTAAACAATACGTTATATAACGTTATACAAAGGAGAGAATCAAATGAATGTACATCAGGTTGTTGAAGCTATTCATGGAAAAGTGAACAAGGGGATTTCAGAGGTTTATTTTGTAGCCTGCGGAGGTTCGCTGGTTGATATGTATCCCTCAAAGTATTTTCTTGAAAGCGAAGCGAAAAAACTGGTAGCGGGTCTATATACGGCTAACGAGTTTGTTCATGCTTTGCCTAAACGTCTGGGCAAACAATCGGTAGTCATTGTTTGTTCTCATGGCGGAAATACGCCGGAATCGGTGGCTGCTGCACAAGCTGCCAAAGAGAAGGGCGCACACACCATTGGCTTAACCCATAATCAGGAGGCCGCGTTGCTTAAATTTTCCGATTATTCTTTCCTGTATGAATGGGGAGATGACAGTGACGTCAAAAATAATCCGATGGCTATCATTCTGGAGCTCGCTGCAGAACTGTTGCATGTGGCTGAAGGTTATGCACATATTGACGCTTTTCAAAAAGGCTTGCAAACCATTAACGGTATTATTAACCAGGGTAAAAAGCAGGTTGCTCCACGAGCCCGTGTATTTGCCGAAAAGTACCGCAACGAGGAGTTATATTATATCCTGACAAGCGGAGCTTCTTATGGTCATGCTTATGGATTTGCGATCTGCTCTCTGATGGAAATGCAGTGGCTTCATGCAGCGGCTATCCACTCCGGCGAATTTTTCCATGGTCCGTTCGAAGTAACCGATAAAGAAACTCCATTCATCTTAATGATTAATGAAGGCCGCACCCGTGAGCTGGATGAACGCGCACGCACCTTCCTGAATCAATATGCTGAAAAAGTCGAAGTGATTGATGCTAAGGAGCTTGGCTTAGGTGTTACTGCCGACGAAGTCGTGGAATTCTTTAATCCGGTATTGTTCTACAGTATTATCTGCGTCTACCGCGAGGCATTGGCCGAAGTAAGAAGTCATCCGCTGGAAACCCGCCGTTATATGGGGAAAGTAGCCTACTGAACGGGAGTGTAAACCATGAGAGTATTAGGGATTGGCGATAATGTGGTCGACAAGTATGTTCATCTGCGTATGATGTACCCCGGTGGCAACGCACTCAATTTCAGTGTTTTCGCCAAAGGAGAGGGTGCGGATGCGGCCTTCCTCGGCGTGTTCGGTGATGATGCTGAGGCAAGGCTGGTAGAGAATACATTGCAACAGCTGGGGATAGATACCTCGCACTGCAGACATCACAGCGGTGAAAATGGATGTGCACGCGTAACGCTGGAGAACGGGGAAAGAGTCTTTCTCGGCAGCAACGAAGGCGGGGTTACCCGACTTCATCCCATAGAACTTAGTGAAGACGATAAGGAATACATCCGCGGATTCGATATTGTCCATACGGGTCTTTACAGCCACACCGGGCACCTGCTTACTGAGCTGAATGATCTGAAGATTCCACTTTCATTTGATTTTTCCGATGACTTTGAGGAAGAGCAAGTAGAACGTTATATAGGAAATGCCGATTTTGCCTTCTTTTCCTGCAGCCATATGACGGATGAAGAGACGCAAAGTTATATTCGTTCCAAACGCAAGAGAGAGGGTCAGGTATTAGTTGCAACACGAGGCGGAGACCGGTCTATCGCCTATGATGGAACAGCCTTTTATTATCAATCGCCGGAGTTCATCCATGCTGTGGATACGATGGGAGCAGGGGATTCCTATATTACAGCCTTTTTACTAAGCATGATTAAGGACGGGGATATTCAAGCCGCAATGAAGGAAGGTTCGAGATTAGCTGCCAAGAGCTGTCTGGTAGAGGGTTCATTTGGATTCGGAGCCCAATATTAATGGGAACACTTATCTTTGCTTGTGAAAAAGAGAATCGTTTGTTACTCTAAAGAAAGAGTAATATAACGTTATATAACAAGTGAGGGTAAACCATGTTAAATGCAGAAAACGCTGAGCCATTATACATTCAATTGAAAAATGCGGTTCAATCCGCAATCGCCAACGGCAGCTTTAATCAAGGGGATAAAATACCTACTGAAATTGAGCTGGCCGAGACCTATAATGTGAGCCGGATTACTGTGCGTAAAGCGATAGAGGAATTAGTGAGAGAAGGATATTTGACGAAGCGGCAGGGCAAGGGCACGTTTGTGAATAGGCCCAAGATCGGCCGGAAGATTGAGCATATCATCAGTTTTACGGCTGCCTGCAAAGCGAATGGAGTTTCATCGCATAGCGTAGTCACGGAAAGAAAAAAGGTGAAGGCCGATTCAGATACCGCAGAGCGGCTGCAAATCCAGCCAGGTGAGTCTGTGCTGTATATTCAGCGCCAGAGATATGCCGGCGAACAACCGCTGATGCTGGAAAATAACTATTACCCGTTTGACCGTTTCGCTTTCTTAATGGAGGCCAATCTTGAAGGCTCGATATATGAGCTGCTGCGCAGCGAATACAATATTGATCCGAACCAGCCGGGAGAGACGATATTACAAATTGTCTTGGCTGACGAACCTCAGTCGAAATTACTTGAAGTTCCGATCGGCCAGCCTTTGTTTTACATGAACACCATTATTTACGACCAGTATAGTAAGCCGGTTCATGTAGGGAAGCAGTTCATTATTGGTGACCGTTACCAATTTACTTTGTAATTCATTAGAGTCAGCTGGAATTTTAAATACGTAAAAGCTACTGTTTCTTCCGATGATGGAGAAGCAGTAGCTATAGTATAACGTTATAAGTCGTATTATAAATTTGAACTAAGGCGGAGAGATCATGGGAGCAGTTAAACATGGTTTTGCAGAAAGAGTACTAATGTCTAGTGCCGTGTTTACAGGAAAAGAGGAGGATGCCTTGCCTGGATTCATCGCCCTGCAAGGGGAACGGATTGCCGCGGTCGGCGATCCGGCAGAGGCAGAAGCCTGGATCGGACCGAAGACGATTGTCCATCATCTGAGGGATGCGTTGATTATGCCTGGTGTGCATGATAATCATGTGTTTTTTACCGGATATATGTCCTTGCACCGTGGCGTGGATCTGACAAATGCAGCCTCTATAGAAGATGCCTTGCAATTGCTTATAGAAGAAGCGGAACAACAACCTGAAGATCAAAATGTATACGCTTACGGCTGGAGCCGGGAGTTATGGGGAAAGCTCCCAGAGCAAAGTATATTAGATATAGCTTTTCCTCAAAGGGCCGTCATTGCCATGAATCGGACGAAAAATTATTGCTGGATGAACCAAATCGCCCAGGATAAATATCGGTTCACCCCTGATCATTGCAGTGCCGAGGCGCGTGCCAGCTTACTGTATGAAATGATGCAGGATCGGGAATTAGTCAAAAAAGAGTTTTTGGATTTCACCCGGATGCTTGCCAAGCGGGGTGTAACCTCCATCAAAGATATAGGCTTTGACCAGCACAGCGGTTTATTGCCGGTTCTTGAAGAACTGGAAGCTGCCGGGGAACTGCCGCTGCGGTTTCATTTTGCGCTGGAACCTGTGCTGCAGCCGATTGATATTCCCGCCGGAATTCAATATAAAGAACGCTATCAAGGGGAGGTTCTCCGCTTTCAGGGATTCAAGCTGATGATAGACGGTGTTGTGGCTGATCATACAGGGGATATGCTGGAGCCTTACGCAGATCTGCCGGGAGTAACTACTTTGCAGCCGGTTGACTATGACGTAATTGAAGCTGCAGTATTTGAAGCAGACAGGCATGGAATCAAGTGCTGTCTTACGGCTGAAGGGGATGCAGCAATTCGCAGAGCTGTAGATATGCTCGAAACCTGCCGTCAACAGCAGGGGGATCATCCAATTAAACATTCTATAAGTGATTTGGAATACCCTCACCCCGATGATTTAAAACGGATGGGGGAAAACGGGATTTTCGCCGAGGTATATGCCCAGATCCTGCTGTTAAATCCCTCCTATGAAGATGCGTATATGGCGGCTGTGGCTGGAAAAGCGAATGAAAGCCGGTTCTATGATTACCGGTCCATGCTGGATGCGAACATCCCCATTACCATTGGCACTGATTTACCGTTGTTCCTCACTAGTGTTCCTGATTCGATCTACGCGGCCACTTTCCGGTTGTTTCCTGACGGGTCACCACCTGAAGGCTGGAATGTTGAGCAGGGAATGCCAGCATCTGAAGTCTTAAAGGCATGGACCCTTAACGGGGCCAGGCACTGTGGTATGGAAGAGAGCACGGGAACCTTAGAAGCGGGGAAATATGCCGACATTGCTGTATTTGACCGCAATCTTCTGGATACAACAGCTGCCGATATCAGAGACGCACAAGTCGTATTAACTATTGCTGCCGGGAAAATCACCTACGACGCTACTAGGAATGAGGGATAAAATGGAAACCTCTAAACGTAAAATAAAATGGTCTCTGCCTCATAGTTATACATTGATTTTCTTGATTATAATAGCGATTGCCGGTTTGACTTGGGTTGTCCCGAGCGGTCAATTTGACCGGCAGGAAATCATTGTAGATGGTTCAGCCAAGACAACGATTATCCCGGGAACCTATCATTCCGTACCGAAAGTCAGTGAAGAGGGCGATTTGCGGCAGGGACTTGCGCAAATCGCCAGTGCACCAATGGAAGGCATTATCAATGCTGTTGATGTGGTTGCCTTCGTACTTATTGTAGGCGGAGCCTTTGGGATTATTTTGCAGACCGGTGCGATTGACCGGGCGCTGATGGCCTTGGCCGGACGGCTCAAACAAAAAGGGATATTGCTGATTCCGATAGCGATGGTTATTTTCAGCCTTGGAGGTTCCACGTTCGGAATGAGTGAAGAAATAATACCTCTTTACGCCATTTTTATTCCTTTGATGTTTGCACTCGGTTTTGACTCCATTACGGCCATCCTCATCCTTTATCTTGGAACACAGATCGGTTATATCGGCTCCACCGTTAATCCGTTTTCAGTATTGATTGCGCAAGGCGTAGCGGGAGTGCAGGGCAATCCACAGCTATGGCTGAGATTTATTGAATGGATTGTTTTCACTGCGATATCAATCGGTTTTACCATGTGGTATGCGCAGCGGGTGAAGAAAAATCCGGAGAAATCTCCTGTATTCCAGAATGACATTTTAAATCGTCAGCACTTTATTAAAGAGAACTCAGACATAAAGGTGAGCTTCACCCATCGGGATAAACTCATCATTGGCGGCTTTATCGCTACCTTGGGGTTGATTGTGTGGGGAATTATGACCAAGGGCTGGTATATGACCGAGATCGGCGCCCTTTTCTTCGCACTTGGTATTTTCTCGGGTGTGGTCACCAAGATGAATCAGAAGGAAATCGCTGAGAATTTCGTAAAGGGCTGTGGCGAATTCATCTATGCGGCGGTCATTATCGGGCTGGCCCGGGGAATTCTCGTCGTTGCTGAGAACGGCATGATTATCGATACGATCCTGAATGCACTGGCAAACCTGCTTGAAGGTCTGCCAAACTATTTGTTCACTACCATCATGCTGGTCGTGCATAATATTATCACGTTCCTGGTGCCCTCTTCCTCCGGTGAGGCCGCTTTAACGATGCCCGTGCTTGCCCCATTGGGCGATCTGGTCGGTGTCAACCGCGAAGCGGTAGTAACCGCTTATCAATTTGGAAACGGGTTGACCAACCTCATTTCCCCAACAGGTGGAGTATTATTAGCAGGACTGGCAATCGCCCGGATCAATTTTGGGCAGTGGCTCAAAGTCATCCTTAAGCTGTTTCCAATCTTGTGGCTGGTGGCTGCAGTCTTTGCCGCGATATCTTCAGCTGTGGGAATGTAAGTACTGTATAGATTGAACTTATAATTCTTCTGTTTCCGGATTGGTCGTGACTACAGAGAATGTTTGGACTTCCGGCCGCTGTTAGGTTTGGATTTCCTGAATTTAACCGCGAATCGCGGTAGAAATCCAAACCTAAAGGCGGACGCTGCCGCTCCTACAGTTCCAAAATTCCCCTCCGCCACTTTTCCCTTTTGTGTAGTTATTAAGTTCATTCTATATGGGGGTGTCCCAAAAGTCGATTTTCTATGACCAGGTCTAATCTTCTTCTTTCTAAAAAACAGAGCAGCGATTCTCCCGTTATTGGGGAATCGCTGCTCTTCAGTTTTGCTCCATTGAAGCTTGCTTCAGCAAAAATATACATAATCTATGTGTTCACCAACAAAATCTGCAATATTTTGATTTTCCCTTTTTTGATATATTGTGAACCCAACACTCTCATACATTCGTTGAGCAGGGATTAGGTCATTATTTGTGGTTACAATGATTTTTCTTACATTATCTTGGGTAATTCTATTGACCGCTTCTTGAAGCTGTATTTTACCATAACCATTGCTTTTGTGTTTTGAAGCAATGCAATTATGGCCAATTTCCGCATACTCAGGCATATTTCTCGGGTCCCATGAAACAAATCCGATGGCTTCATCGTTTAGTGTTGTGATAAACCCGTATTTATCTGCAATTTGCAAATTGTCAAAGAAAAAGTTGTCAAAAACTTGCCAATCAGAATTACTACTTTGCTGATATCTGCAATCAAATAAATATGTATCTTTCAATAATTCAAAGAGTATTCCTCGATTAAAGTCGCTCACTTTTTTAAATTCAATACTCATGTACTAATAACCCCCATTTTTTTAAAACGTCCTTCTCCATGTAAAGATCTTAAGTTCAATTTATATTAGGCAAATCATTAAAATCTGGATTGGGCAGCGATTGAAACAACGGTCCGTTCGCGGAGCGTCCATCCAAGTGCTCAAGTTGATCCTGCTTTTTCCCGATAACCTTTACGATAAAGAGCAGGTGTGATCTCTTCGAATTTTTTGAAGATTTTAATGAAATAACCGGGTTCATTGAAGCCCAGCTCATCACTGATTTGAGAAACGGGCATATCGGTCACTTCGAGCAGCTGCTTCGCCCATTTCACCTTAAGCCTTGCCAAATAAGTGGTGAAGTTTTCCCCTGTTTCCTTCGCAAAAAGTCTGCTGAAATAGCTGGGACTGATGTGACATAGCTCAGCCATATGACTTAATGTTATATTTTCACTTTTGTTATTGTAAATATAATCCCAGGCGGGTTTAAAGATCGGATTTGTACAAATACTCATATCAGAGGATGTGTTTTTAAGGTAGGCATCCGCGATGGCATTGGTCATTTCTTTTTTGATCGACTCAATATTTTTAATGGTGTAGCCGGGCAGAATAGTGGAGAGGTTTAGGGCTTCATCGTTTCCGGCAGCCTTCTCGAACATTTCGACCAGCAGATTTTTGTTGAGTGCCTCTTCGATAATATAGTTGCATAGGAGAAACAGCATGTTGGATATTTTCACGACTTCTTCATAGGTCATCGTTGGTATATCATCGTAGTATGCCTTCAATTGATTTCCTTTGAGCAGATGTGATGATTTGTTTGGCGAAGATACAATTTGCTCCAGATCTGTACCGTTCTCAGGATCGGAAAGCTTGACCTGCCCCGCCATCACAGCACCCAGGTATTTATCATCCACAGTGATCGGAATCGCAATATCTATAATATTAAAGTGGCATAGATAAACGTAAGGTGCATTTAATCGAACTGCTTCAAGCCCGCCGCGGGAATCACACTTCTGGCAAAACGGCAGCAGCTCCGGATCCTTCCGCACATTCTGACAGAAAGCCTGGCAGCTGCTGTGGCTGGTCACAGGGATTCCCTTGTAATCAACCGTCAAAATAGCCAGCTTGGTAACGGTAGCCAAGGAATCCTGAAGCCGCTTCCATTTTTTGAGATCCAAAAATTTGCTTATATTTAAGGACTCTTGCATCAAAAAAATCACCCCTCGATTTAAAATCGTATAATAAGGACCTTCTTTATGGCAAGAGGATACCATTGTTACTGCACAGTGCAAATAATTACGATTAAGAATTATAATTATTGGTTATGATATTCCACTATCAAGATCAATATCCTGCTTTATACTCTAATTAAATAATAAAATTTGTTATAAAAAACAGGAGGCGTTAGATTCATGAGAAAAGCATTCATTAGTCCAACTAAATATGTTCAAGGTGAAGACGAGTTATTAAATCTTGGCTACTTTGTAACTTCATTTGGTTCCTCCGCTTTGTTGATTGCCCATCCGGATGATGTGAAACGGGTAAAGGATAAGCTCGATGCTACGTCTAAGAAGTTTAACATCACCTTTGTTGAAAGCGGTTTTAAGGGAGAGTGCTCACGTCAGGAAGTCACCAGATTACAGGCTATTGCGACAGAGAAGGGCTGTACCTGCACAATCGGCCTGGGCGGAGGCAAAGCGATTGATGCGGCCAAATGCGTCGCTCAGGGAGAAGCTCTGATCATTTGCCCGACGATTGCTGCTACCGATGCACCTACCAGCCATTCAGCCGTGCTGTATACACCGGAGGGGGCTTTTGATGATTATGCCTATTTCAAGCAAAGTCCAAGTGTTGTTTTGGTAGATACGACGGTGATAGCCAATGCGCCTACACGCTTTCTTGTGGCAGGGATGGGGGACGCTTTGTCCACCTATTTTGAAGCAAGAGCGACCTCCAAGTCTTATTCGAGAGTGAACGCCAGTCTGCCCATGGGCTCAAGAGAAGGCTACTGTGCCCCTGCTGTAGGAACGAACGCAGCGCTCGCCCTCGCAACCCTATGTTATGAAATGCTGCTTAAAGACGGGGCGAAAGCGAAGATAGCCAGTGATAGTAATGTGGTTACACAGGCGC
Source organism: Paenibacillus sp. FSL L8-0470 (assembly GCF_038008625.1). NCBI lineage: Bacteria > Bacillati > Bacillota > Bacilli > Caryophanales > Paenibacillaceae > Paenibacillus > Paenibacillus sp. FSL L8-0470. The sequence goes on along the minus strand of NZ_JBBOZM010000001.1, from coordinate 5,361,626 downwards.
TGGAGAATATCGTGGAGACTAATATTTTATTGTCGGGTCTTGGTTTTGAAAGCGCAGGCTTGGGCGGCGCACACGCGATCCATGATGGTTTAACGATTCTGGAAGGAACACATTCTTACTATCACGGAGAAAAGGTTGCCTTCGGCACACTTGCCCAACTGGTGCTGGAGAATGCCCCGACGGAGGAATTGCATCAGGTTCTGGATTTTTGTCTGGAGGTAGGGTTGCCTGTGTGCCTGGCGGATATCGGCGTAGATCATATTACAGCTGAGGAACTGCTTCAAGTCGCTGAAAAAGCCTGCATTCCTGAAGAATCCATTCATGCGATGCCGTTCCCTATCACTGTAAAGGAAGTTGCAGCTGCGATTGCCGCGGCAGACAGAATTGGCCAAAACTACAAAACAGCCCGGGAGGCCTAATCCATGAAGAAGATCATCAATCAGCCGGAGAACACGGTCATTGAAATGTGCAATGGCATTGCCATGGCTCATCCGGAGCTTGAATTTGTGAGGAAGTATAAAATCATTAAGAAAAAAGAAATCAATGAAAATAAGGTCAGCCTGATTAGTGGCGGTGGCAGCGGACATGAGCCTGCACATGCAGGATATGTGGGGAAAGGCATGCTGGATGCGGCGGTATGCGGAGATATTTTCGCCTCCCCGTCCCAGATCCAGGTATATCAGGCCATTCAGGCAACCGCCAGCAAAAAGGGTACCTTGATGATTATAAAGAATTACAGCGGTGATATGATGAATTTCAAGAACGCAGCTTTTTTGGCTGAAGAAGACGGGATTGAAGTCGATTATGTCCGGGTAGAAGATGATATTTCGGTACAGGACAGTTTATATACGGTAGGGCGCCGGGGAGTAGCCGGAACTGTACTGGTGCATAAAATTGCCGGGGCGGCGGCAGAAGAGGGCTGGAGTCTGGCGCAGGTGAAAGCCGCTGCGGAGAAAGCGGCTGCAAATGTCCGCAGCATCGGTTTCGGATTAACCTCATGTACGGTTCCTGCCAAGGGAACCCCCACCTTCGAAATTGCTGAGGATGAGCTGGAATATGGCGTCGGCATTCATGGGGAGCCGGGAATCCGCCGCGAAAAAATAGCAACTGCCGATAGTCTGGCAAAACGTATGGTGGAGGCACTTTTAGCGGATTTAAAGATCGGGGGCGAAGCTTCTTCCGAGATTGCACTACTCGTTAACGGATTTGGGGGAACTCCGCTGCTGGAGCTGTATCTGTTAAATAACGCCGTGACCCGGGAATTAGCAGAGAAGAAAAATATTAAGATTTGTAAAACCTTCGTCGGAAACTATATGACAAGCATTGATATGGCCGGAGCCTCCATCACCCTTATGAAATTGGACGAAGAACTGAAAATGCTCTTATTCAAGGAAAGCGATACCCCTGCCTTCAAAGTTTCAGGGCCTACGGAAAGCGTTCCGTATGTTGATATTGCCCAGGACAATCTCACAGAATCATCCGTATCCTTTGGGACAGAAACACCTGAAGCATATGCCAAGATCAATGGCGATACCTTTACACTCCATAATTTCGTCTATCTGTTAGACAAGATGAGCGAAATCATTATTAGAAATGAAGTTCCGTTCTGTGAACTGGATTCACATGCGGGTGATGGCGATTTCGGGATGAGTATTGCCAAAGGATTCCGGCAGTTGAAGCGGGAGTGGAAAGATATTCTGGCACATAGCCAAGCGGACATAGGAAGCTTTATGAATGCTTGTTCACTGGTTATTATGGAATATTGCGGAGGGGCTTCCGGACCGATCTGGGGTTCTGCATTCCGTTCAGCGGGTAAGGCTGTTGGTGCGAAAACAGAAATAAGTGTTTCTGAATTTGCTGACATGATGCAGGCCGCTGTACAAGGCATACAAACAGTCGGTGAACGTTCATTCGGGCGTGGAGCCGTGGTGGGGGACAAAACCTTGATCGACGCTCTTGTGCCTTGTGCAGATTCCTGGTCGAAGAGCAGTCAGGCCGGAGATGATTTCAAAACCGCTTTTGTGAAGGGGGCCGATGCAGCCATTGAAGGAGCCAAAAAGACAGAAGCTATTGTGGCACGTATGGGACGCGCAGGCACTGTTGGCGAAAGAAGCATTGGATATCCGGATGCGGGTGCCTATGCGCTTGGGGTTATTTTTAAGGAGCTTTCGGATCAATTGAAATAAAAAGATCACGTTCTCAAAAGGTATCAGCGTTAGATCTCTTAGCGCTGCTATACCTATTACGAGTATTGATAACGCTTACATTTAAGGGGCTGTGATGATGTAACCCCATAAGTTCAAGACAAAGGAGCTATCTATAATGAGTAAAATGGTTTCGCAATTCAAAAAACCACAGGGCTTGCTGGCCTTAGCCTTGAGTCTGATCATTCTTGGAAGTCTGATCGCCAATATGTTTAACACTTCATTTTACTCGGTGAACGTGAAAGAAATTAAATTCAAGGGTGATCATGGTACACTTTCCGGGCTGCTCTATACACCCGATGGGGCTGGTGCAGAGGATCCCAGGCCGGTAATCATAACGACACATGGCTATCTGAATACTAAAGAAATGCAGGATGCTCCGGCGATCGAAATGTCCAGACGGGGTTATATTGTCCTGGCGCTTGATATGTATGATCACGGTGATTCGCGCTGGGAAAGTGACATCCCCGTGAAGGACTTATTCGGCACCTTCTGGGTTTATTCCCAATTTGACGCGTCCAAGTACATTTTTGAACAGGATTACACCAAAAAAGATGATAAGGGTAACGCTTATGTCGCGGTCAGCGGCCATTCGATGGGCGGATTCTCCTCATTGGTAGCTATGTACATGGATGAACTGACCTCGCTACAGACCGGACAGCGCATGATTTATGCCGGGATTTCTGCGGGTGCCGATTTCTCTTACGCCTCCGCGGTTGCTCCTCAGGATCAGATTCAAGCTGCTTTTGGCAGCCGGACGGTAGGCATGATTGCGGGGAAATATGATGAGTTCTTCTTCAATAAGTCGGATGCTGAAAAGAGTGCCACCGAGAAGAAAGTACAGGGGACCGTTACGGAAAAGGATTTTGCGGCAACGATCTCGGGCAAAGGATTCCTTGGACTTGCCGCGGACAATCCGGCTGCAGAGACGGGAAAGTTCTACACTGTAGAATCTGGAGAATTGAAGCTTGAAGATAAGGTCGTTCGTCCAGCGCAGAGCGGTGAGCATATCTTATTTACACCTAGCCAGACTCACCCGTGGAACCATTTTTCCAAAACTGCAACCGCCAGCTTTATTGATTTTTATGCCCATGCCTTTAAAGGTGTGACCTCACCCAACCAGACAAACGCTGATCTTGGTTCAGGCAATCAAATCTGGTGGATGAAAGAAACGGGCAATGCTATAGCATTGGTGGGCTTCTTTCTGCTACTGGTTCCCTTGATCAGCTTGCTGCTGAAAGCTCCATTCCTGAAGCGTTCGGTCACGGCTTCCACAACCACGGTAAGCGCGCCTTCAACCGGGATGCAGAGAATCGCCTATTGGGCAGCCATTGTGTTCTCGACGTTGTTTCCGGCCATATTGTTCCCTACGTTAATGGATAAGCAAGCGGATGGACTGAATGTTCTGAGTGTAATTTCCATGATCCTGCTAATCATTTGTTTGGCCGCAGCGGCCGCAGGCTTTATTCTGGCCAACAGCCAGAAGGCGAACCCGGATGTCCGCGCCAAAATGAAAAACATAGGCATAGGAAGTGCGTTGCTGGCGGTAATTTCGCTGGGTTTGTGGATCGTCTTTGAAAAATCAAGTCGTATTCTCTCGACCAGTTCTTACTTTAACGAACCTACAACAAATCAGATTGGATATTGGGCGCTTGTCTCCGGTCTCATTATTGCCTTTATAACCTGTGCGTTCTACTATTTCTCGAAAAAGCAGGCGGGTACGAAATTCAGCAGCTATGGGATCCATCTGAACTCTATTACCATCATCGCCAGCTTGTGCACTGCCATTGCAGCTGTGTTCGTTGGTTATCTGCTGCTGTTCGCCGTGCAGGCAGTAGCTGGCACAGATTTCCGTCTTTGGACCTTTGCTGTACGTACCTTTGAAATCGAGCATTTGATCACCGGGCTTCGGTATATGCCGTTTTTCTTTATTTACTACTTTGTCAGTGTTGTTGCACTAAATGCCAATACAAGAGGGCAAAGAAGGGGATATCTGCTATCCATTATTCTGAATGTGGGCGGACTTATTCTTTGGATGGCAGCTCAATATGGCAAAGATTTCATTACGGGTGTTGCACTTTATCCAGGGCAATCCTTAAACGGTATTCTGCTGTTCGCCATGGTGCCGCTTCTCCTAATAGCTGCTGTATATGCCCGGAAGATTTTTGAGAAGACCAACAATGTGTGGCTGGCCTCCTTCTTGAACACCATTCTGTTCACCATGATTACCGCAGCGAATACGGCAATGTTCTGGAATCTGGTTTAGATCAACGCGAGACAAAATTAAAGGTGGTCCCGGGCTATTAGCGTAGCTGCGGGACTTTTTTTAAAATATAAAAATTTATATGCTTCACGCTATAAATCATCCTTCTATTTCCCGCTGAAACGGATACTGTCCTTTTGAGGACGGCGACCGTTTCTACTTGGTGTTTTAAAGAAAATGGAATGAATTTAAAGATTTTACACTGGTGTTTGGAGGATGATTTTGATAGGTTAAGCCGTAAGAACAGTTCATTACCAGCAGATTATTGTTAACGCTATCATTTTTGTCCGGAGCAGTGCCTGACACTTTGTGTAAAAGGAGACCTGAATCGCATTTATAATGGAAAGTGTAAAGCGATGAGTGAGACAAAGAGGGGGGATGATGTATATGCCCGAATATAAAAAAACCATTTTTATACGGTTTATCATGTCTTATACGATCCTGTCTGTTGTACTGATCGGCATCATGGGAGGGTATTGGTATACCCAAACCAACGGAATCATGGAGGATGAGATTGTTAAAGACAATCAGAACCGGCTGAATTCCGCTAAGGATTATATCGAACAGACAGTACTTAAGAAATACGAAGATAATCTGCAAAACAAAGCGCTCTCCATCCGGTTTATCCAGGAAAATTTCAATTTGAATCTGCTGCTCAACAAGAGCTGGGAGGGGAATTTAAGCCGTATCGCTTCCTTTCGGCAGGATCTGGATTTTTACAGGATCGAAAATGAAGGGCTCAGCAATGTCACCGTTTATTTTCCGGCCAATAATTATGTGGTGGATTCCAGTCAATTTTATATGAAGACTGAGAATTCGGAGGAAGCGGCGTTTATCTTAAAGCTGAACAGGGTGAAGCCTAAAGAATGGCTGTTCCGGACATTGGCGGATGGAAGTCAGGTCATGACCTACGTGATTAAACTGCCTTATGAGACACCGGGTGTGCCGACCATGGGGTACTTTTTTATCGATGTAGGCATGGAGTATCTTCAGACGGCGGCAGCCCAAATGCTCAGTTCTGCGGCTGACCGGCTGTATATCTTTAGCCCTTCCGGGCAGGCCGTTCTTCATACGGGGGAGTATGATGAAGCTTTAGGCGGATTGCTGAAGGAAACGATTCAAAACCGGCGGAACGGCAAACAGATCACCGAGGAGTCAGAAGGCAAAGCCGTCCTTTCGTATCTAGAGCCGGCCCATTCGGCGCATGACTGGACATATGCGATGTACCGCCCGATGAATTCTTTTGTACTTTCTTCCGAACAGTTGAAGGAAAGCCTTTTCATCAGCTGCGGGGCGGTCGTGCTATTTGGTCTTTTAATGTCATTTTTTTTCTCCAAGCAATTGTATATTCCGGTGAAAAAACTGGTAATGCAGATTAAAGGGTTGCAGTCGCCGGGTTCTGTCACGTTATGGGGCAATGAATATGCGTTTATTGGCAGCACCTTTAATTTATTGGAAGAGAAAATAGTGAATCTGGAAACACAGGCCAGAAAAAATGATTTGAAAAATCTGCTGCTCGGGGTAAACCTGGAAATGGAGGTAGAGTCCTTCATCAGGCTGGATTACAGCTATTGCACAGTTTATCTGAATAACCTTGAAGAGGGAACTGAAGGTTTTAAAAGCCAATATGAGCGGATGGACCACTGCTTGCCTAGCGTAGTTGTCGCCTTGAATGAGCAGGAAGCGGCTATTATTTATTATATTCCGCGGGCTGAGCCGGAACAGGAAAGGGTTATATTTGCCGATCTGCAGCAAACTCAGTCTTCAGAGCAAGCGTCAAGCTTCGGGGCAGCCATCGGTACGATAGTGAACAACCCGGAGGAAATCGCCGACTCCTACCAGATGGCCAAACAGGCGGACCGATATCATTTTTTATACGGGAAGGATTCCATTGTTGCCTATTCCAGTATCGTTGAGCTGAATACGGCGCCTCATCTGTTTCCTTACGATCATTTCAAAAATGCGCTGCAGGCGGGAGACGAGGATAGCGTGAACAGCTTCCTTGATCATTTTCTGCAGACTCTCCAGGAAAGCAAGCTGCAGATTGAGGCGGTGGAACTGGCCTTGCTTCAGCTGATTATGCAGTTGTATCAATCCGTAATTGAGCTTAAGCTGCAGCACTTTCTGCCGCACTCGAATATCTTTGATGAATTAAAGAAAGACACGCTCACCGGTACGGTTGAAGGGATACGGGTGCTGTCCATGCAGATTACCGAGCATCTGAAATATTCGGGTAACCATGCGCATACGGATCTGATCCGTACCCTGAAGAATTACATTGAAGACCATTTACACGAGGATTTATCCCTGCAGATCCTTTCAAAGGAAGTATCACTTGCTCCAGCTTATATTTCCACACTGTTCAGTGAGGGGACAAAGGAGTCTTTTACGGAGTATGTAACCCGGCTGCGTCTGGAAAAAGCTGCGGATCTGCTGCGTTGCCAGCCCCGCCTTTCGGTGTCGGTGATCGCCTCGCAGGTCGGGTATCGTAATCCCCAGTATTTTCACAGCAAATTTAAGACGCGTTTTGGTGTCACGCCCGTCCAATACCGGAACTCGCAGCTGGCGGCCCTCGATACCTTGTTTTTAGAGAACGAATAGTAAGAGAATGATAAGTTAAAATAAGATGATGATAGGGCTGTTGGCTGGAGCATCTGGTTATGCTTTCCAGTCAACGGCCTTTTTTATGCCTTTAAGGGCAGAAGTGAAAGATTTTATAAAGATTCGAATGAAGTTGCAATGGAAAAAGCGCTTTCAGGACCCTAAGATGGGAATGTGGTTTGAGGGATTTTGGATTTTGGAAAGGAGCAGTCAACATGAACCCGGTGAATCGTCCGGAAATTGACGGAGGGAAGAGATTGTACCCTGCCCGGCCGTCGAGAATTGCAGCAACCTGGAGAGAGTACAAAAAATGCAGATACTTGTTTCTGCTGCTCGCTCCGGTGATGATTTGGTACGCAGTGTTTGCCTACGCCCCGATGTACGGTATTCAACTGGCTTTTAAGGATTTTAGGATTATGGATGGCATCTGGGGCAGCCCGTGGGTCGGCCTCAAACATTTCGAGTTCCTGTTCTTTCAGTCCCCTGATTTTCTGCGGATTTTGAAGAATACGGTTACGATCAGTTTTCTGCATATTGCCTTCGGCTTTCCCGCACCGATTATACTCGCGCTGCTGATCAACGAGATCCGCTCAAGCAGCTTCAAAAGGGTTGCGCAGTCGCTGACGTATCTGCCGCATTTTTTTTCCTGGGTCATTCTCTCGGGAATTCTGATCACCTTGCTGTCCCCGTCGAGCGGTGTAGTGAATTACCTGCTGCAGCTTGTAGGACTAGAGCCGATTTATTTCCTGGGCAATCCTAATTATTTCCGCTTCACGCTGGTAACCTCGGGGATATGGAAAGAAGTGGGCTGGGGGACGATCATTTATTTGGCCGCGCTCGCCGGAATACAGCCCGAAATGTACGAAGCTGCCGTCATGGACGGAGCCAGCCGCTGGAGGCAGACCCTCAGTATTACACTTCCGACGATTTTACCGGTCATTATCCTAATGTTTATTCTGCGGATTGGCAGTGTGCTGGATGCCGGATTTGATCAGATTCTTAACCTCTATTCACCTGCGACCTATAGTGTGGCAGATATTCTGGACACCTATGTTTACAGGGTTGGCTTGCAGAACTTCCAGTTCAGCCTGACGACGGCGGTCGGCTTGTTCAAGAATGTGATCGCTTTTGCTCTGGTGTTGACTACGAACTTTGTTTCTAAAAAGCTGGGACAGCAAGGCATCTTTTAAACGGAAAAACCGGATAGGAGGATAAGACAGTGAAACATAGTTTGGGTAGTACCCTTTTTCAGGCCTGTTTAATTACTTTTATGATCATCTTATGTATCGTCATGTTGTATCCATTCGTCCATATGCTTTCCATATCGTTCAGCACACCGGCGGAAGCTTTGAGACTGGGAATCCATTTGTACCCGCAGAAGGTCTCATTATTCGCCTGGGAGAAAGTGCTGGGCAATCCTGATATCTGGACGGGGTTTGGAAACACACTTTTTCGTACCGTAGTTGGCACCATTTGTTCCATCTTGTTCATGTCATTTGGTGCTTACCCGCTCTCCCGTAAATACTTGCCGCACCGCAATGTGTACACAATGATTATTGTGTTCACGATGTTTTTCAGCGGAGGGATGATTCCTTCGTATTTCCTGATCAAGTCCCTGGGACTGCTGGATTCGCGCCTGGTCTATATTATTCCTGGTCTCATCAGTACCTTCTCGATGCTCATTCTGCGCAATTTCTTTCAGGAGATTCCCGACGAGCTTGAGGATTCGGCTAAAATTGATGGTGCCAATGATCTGCGCATTCTGTTTCAGCTTGTGCTGCCGTTATCGCTGCCCGTCATTGCGACATTGTCGCTATGGTCGGCGGTGGGACATTGGAACGCCTGGTTTGACGCGGTTCTCTACATACAGGACCCCTCCAAGCAGGTGCTGCAGACCTTCCTGAGACGGGTGGTTATCACGGGAGAGAATCTCTCCCTGTTTGCGAACGATGTTAAGGGCTCTGAACTGGGTTATGGAGAGCCGATTAAAGCGGCCACCCTGATGTTCACGGCGCTGCCGATCATTATTGTCTATCCGTTCCTGCAAAAGTATTTTGTCAAAGGAACCATGGTGGGATCGCTTAAAGGTTAACCGGTGTTTGCTCAAGCTGTCTTTCACGGCGGTTTGATGAAATTATAAAATTGCTAACGATCAAAAGGGAGGCTATTAGAAATGAATAAAAAGAAGCTTGTCACCGGTATGCTGGGGCTGGCCATGTCAGTATCGCTGATTGTGAGCGGTTGCAGCAGCAATGGGAACAACAAGGCGGCTAAAGAAAACAATGCAGGAGAAGCCGCAAATGCCGGCAAAGAAGCACCGATTGAAATTACACTCGCCAACAACTGGAACAAACCGAAAGCGGACAACAATTATGTCCAGAAGTTTCTGGAGCAGAAATTTAATGTCAAGTTTAAGAATGTTACCTTTGAGACGGCAACCTGGAAAGAACAATTTAACGTAATGCTGGCCTCCGGTGAAATCCCCGACATTATATCCGTGGACGGCACTGTAGGCGATATGGTGCAATGGGCGGATCAGGGCATCCTTGCCAGCATTTCCAAAGAGGAGATTAAGCAATACATGCCTAAATATACGGCGGATGTGGAGAGCGTTGATCCCAACGCCTGGGACCCTGGCAGTTACAACGGGAAAAACTGGGGTGTGCCAAAGGTATGGGGCGAAGGTGCAACGGGCTTTGTTCCCGCCTTCAACGGACAATGGCTGAAGGCCGTAGGATACAACGAGCCGCCCAAAGATCTTACGGAGCTTGAAGATGTTCTGACCAAATTCACGAATAATGATCCTGACGGAAACGGCAAAAAAGACACGTATGGCCTAACAGGACGCGGCAAGGATGCCCAGGCACAGCTGTTCAATACAGTGTTCGCGGCTTACGGTGTTGCTCCTTACCAGTTTAAACTGGACGCCGATGGCAAAGTGACCTATGGTGCGGTTACGGAGGAAGCACGCAATGCGCTGAAGCTGCTGAATAAATGGTATAAAGCAGGGATTATCGACCCCGAGTTTATTACGGACGGCAACGGCGAAATTCAAACCAAATTCATCAGCCTGCGCACCGGACTTATCGAGACCGGAATGTGGCATCATTTATATGATGACGGTTACTTTGGCCTGGTCTCTAAGGATAAGGGCATTGAACTGGTTCCAGGGGTCCCGTTCACCGGTCCGGATGGCAAGAAATATGCCATGGCAAACGGAGCATTGCAGCCGCCGCTGTTATTCGGCGCACAGCTTGAGAAGGATGAAGCCAAACGGATCAGAATTTTGCAGATTCTTGAATATGTCACTAGCGATGATGAAGGTTATCTGACCACAGCCTTTGGAGAAAAAGGAAACTCTTATAATCTGGAAGGTGATCTGGCAGTAATTACAGAAGCGGCAACGGGAACGGAATTAATGAGTGAGTTAGGTACCGGCTTCTACAATCCTTTTGGCGGCAAGGTCAATTCGATGATGAAGCACCACTATTCCCCGGAAAAGCTTACTTACAAGGAAAAACTGACAAATGTGGAGGGACTGACGGTCCTAACCGATCTGATGCAGTCAACGGTGATGACAACAAAAGCGCAGTATGAGGCCATCCTGAATACACTTCAGGCGCAGTATTATATCAAGGCCATCTCCGGCGAATCCAATACGGATAAAGACTTTGATGATTTCCGGTCCCAGTGGCTCAATTCCGGCGGCCAGACGGAACTTGATGAAGCACAAAAGATTTATGAGGAACGCAGTAAATAAAATGAACTTATATAGATTGAACTTAAAACTTGAGGAAAGGGAGCGGAGCGACGGAGGGGAAGTTTGGAACTGGAGGAGCGATAGCGACCGCCTTTGTCTTCGGATTTCAACCGCGTACAGCAGTCTAAATCAAGAAATCCGAAGACAACAGCGGCCGGAAGTCCAAACATTCCCCGCAGTTGCGACTGACCCTTTACTCTAAACCTCTCAGTTCAATCTATATAGTGTGAGCAACGGAAGACCGGCTTAAGCGGTACACGGAGAACGTGCCCGCTTCTATGCCGGTCTCCTCATTATGCCGGAGGGAGTCTAACATCATGCAGGAAGCAAATACAGAGCTGGTAGTATATCCGGTGCCGGAAGGTGCCGCTGGAAACCCGGATTTCTCGGTGAAGGTCCGCAGGCCGCAGGGGGAATGGCAGCCCTTGTTCTGCCACAATGTGAAGGTCGATATGCATGAAGTGCGCAATGCCTCCATGGTCTCGTTTGATTGTTCCGGGCCGGTGGAACTGGAGATTGTGAAGAATGACGGAATCGTTAAGGAAGCTGTTGTACGTCCTCTATCAGCGGATATAAACTGTGAATGCGAAAGGAATGTGATACTGCTCCGGCTGGATGGCCCGCGGCAGCTATCCTTGGAAGCGGACGGGGAACGGTTCCACAACCTGCATATTTTCGCCAATCCATTGGATGAGAATATCCCGGCTATCGCCGGTTCGGAAGTGCTTACTCTGGAACCGGGAACCCATGTCACGGCAGAAATCCAGGAGACCCTGGCCAGTTTGCCTGCAGATGAGAAACCCAAGGTGGTTTATTTTGCACCCGGCATTCACCGCCTGGATTCAGCCCGGCTTGAATTACCTTCCAATACAGTGATTTATATCGCGGGCGGGGCCGTGGTTTATGGCGGTTTTATTTGCAGTCATGTCCATGATGTGCAGATTTGCGGCAGGGGGGTTCTGTATATGTCGGATTTCGAGAAGACGACCTATTACCGCGGTGTGGAAATCAGCTATTCCCGGAACATCTCCATTGAAGGCATTACGGTTATTGATCCGCCCCATTATACGGTTCTGCTGGGACAATCAGAGCGAATCGACATCCGGAATATCAAAACCTTCAGTACCCGCGGCTGGTCTGACGGCATAGATATGATGGCTTGCACGGATGTGAAGATCGACAGTGTATTTCTCCGCACCTCAGATGATTGTATCGCCATCTATGCTTCGCGCGGCGATTACCAGGGCGATACCCGCAGAGTTGCCGTTACCCGTTCGATTCTTTGGGCGGATGTTGCCCATCCGGCCAATATTGGGACGCACGGCAACCATGAAGGCAATGGGGATGTGATTGAAGATATTCTATTCCACGATATTGATATCCTTGAACATCACGAGCCTCAGCCGGACTATTGGGGATGTCTGGCGATCAATGCGGGTGACAATAACACGGTACAGAATGTTACTTACGAGGATATACGCATTGAACCTTTTGAACTCGGAGAGTTGTTTAACGTGAGAGTGCTTCAGAACCTCAAATACAATCCAGCTCCCGGTAAGATCATCCGGAATATTCTATTCCGAAATATATGCTATTCCGGCAGCAGCACTAATCCATCCCATATAGCAGGCTATGATGAAATCCGCAGGGTAGAGAACGTGAGGTTTGAGAATGTAACGATAAATGGCAGGCTATTGGATCTTTCGCAAGATGTTGTTATCGGAGCATATGTGAGTCAAATAAAATCCTGATCTAACTACAAAAACAAGTCCATGTTTCATAGTATATACTCGTTTGATGTTATAAGCGGAAGCTTTTGGTTAACTCATCTATATTCCCATTCCGGGAAACTTCCCAAAAAGGGAAAATCTCAAACACTCCTTTTCCCTTTTTGGGAAAGGGTGTTTTTTTGCTGCCGCCGTTCATTCGACTGGATAACCCGTCTGACAGCTATAATTCAAGGAAACCGGCCTGGAAAAATAAAAATAGAGAATTCTGCAAAGTTGGCACGAAATTTGCTCTGTATATAGGTGAAGGCCAAATCAAGAGGAGGGATTCACTTGCATATTTCAAAAGAATTGCTTGGCGGGATGTACCGGAAGATGTTGAGTATCCGGAAATTTGAAAAGACTGCATCCACCTTTTTTGCTGAAGGAAAAATACCGGGCTTTGTTCATCTGTACATCGGGGAAGAAGCAATAGCCGTCGGGGCATGCGCCAATCTGCGGGATGACGATTATATTACGAGTACCCACCGGGGGCATGGGCATATCGTGGCCAAGGGCGGGAATCTGAAATATATGATGGCAGAGCTGTTCGGCAAAGAAACCGGATACTGTAAAGGCAAAGGCGGTTCGATGCATATTGCAGATGCGGAGCTGGGCATTTTGGGTGCCAATGGAATTGTTGGTGCAGGCCATCTGATTGCAACCGGGGCGGCTTGGAGCGCTCATTATAGAGGAAGCGATCAGGTCAGCGTGTGCTTTTTCGGAGATGCTTCCACGAATCAGAGCACATTTCATGAAGCGATGAATTTAGCGAGTTTATGGAAGCTGCCAGTAATTTTTATATGTGAGAACAATCTGTATGGGATATCGGTCAGCCAGGCCAGACATCAGACGATCAAGGATATTGCCAAACGTGCCGAGGGCTATTGCATGCCTTCCCTTACGGCCGACGGCAACGATGTGGTTACGGTGTATGAACATGTGCAAGAGGCGGTACAGCGGGCGAGAAATGGTGAAGGTCCTACCTTGCTGGAATTCAAAACATACAGACAGCACGGACACTTTGAAGGTGATCCGGGAGCATACCGACCGAAGGAAGAAGTAGAGGCCTGGCTGCTAAAGGATCCTATTCCCAGATTTGAGGAGTACCTTATGGAGCACAAGCTAATGACGACAGATGAGTTGAAACAGATCGGGGATGAGGTTGACGGGGAGATTCAGGAGGCGCTTGATTTCGCTTTTGCCAGCGATTCTCCGGCTCTGGAATCTTCGGTTCAAGGTATTTATTCCGATATCGTTGAGGAGGCGCGCAGCAGATGAGAAAAATGACCTATGGTGAAGGAATCCGTGAAGGTATGCGCAGCAAAATGCTGGAGGACCCGAATGTGGTATTGCTTGGGGAGGATGTCGGGCCGTACGGAGGAACCTTCGGGGTAACAAAGGGGCTCTGGGAGCAATTCGGTGAAGAGCGGGTACGGGATACCCCGATTTCCGAAGGAATTATTGTCGGAGCTTCCGTAGGAGCAGCAGCAACAGGGCTGAGACCTGTTGCCGAGCTGATGTTCATTGACTTTCTGACCTTCGGCATGGACGGACTGGTGAATCAGGCTGCGAAGATGCGATACATGTTCGGCGGCAAAATCTCCGTGCCGCTCGTACTGCGGCTGCCGGCAGGCGGTGGAATCAGTGCGGGGGCACAGCACTCCGGATCACTGGAGGCCTGGGTGACGCATGTTCCGGGACTTAAGGTGGTCTATCCTTCCAACGCCCAGGATGCCTGGGGGATGATGCTGACTGCGATTGAAGATGACAATCCGGTGGTGTATATCGAGAGCAAGGTTCTGTATTCCAAGAAATATGAGGTGGACGAGAAGGTTGCCGCGATTCCTTTTGGCGTAGCCAGCATCAAGCGGGAAGGAAGCGACGTTTCCATTATTACGTATGGCAAGCAAGTGGATGATGCGCTTAGTGCTGCAAAAGCTCTGGCGAAAGAGGGAATCGAAGCAGAGGTAATTGATCTGCGCTCGCTTTATCCGCTTGACCAGGAAGCGATCTTCGCCTCAGTCGCCAAAACGCACCGGGCGCTTGTTGTAACCGAAGAAGTGAAGCGGGGCGGGTTCGGGGGTGAACTGTCCGCCATGATCTCCGAGCTGTGTTTTGACGAGCTGGATGCTCCTGTTGTGCGAATCGGTGCACTTAATACTCCCGTCCCTTATTCTCCGGCGCTGGAAGCCTATGTTCTGCCAAATACGGATGATATTATTCAGGGCATCAAGAGCATGTTCTAATCAGGCTCAGGAAATGTCAGTAAGCAAACTTGCGGAGGTGTACAATGGCTGAACTTATCGTTATGCCCAAATTAGGGCTCACTATGACCGAGGGGACAATCTCCAATTGGCGAAAAGCTGAAGGGGACACCGTGGCCCAAGGGGAAATCCTATTTGATGTGGAGACCGACAAAATCTCCAATGAAGTTGAAGCAAAGGTTGGTGGTGTACTGCGGAAAATCATTGTAGAGGAAGGCACTGTTGAGATCTTCCAGCCGGTTGCTGTCATAGGCAATGCCAGTGAGGATATTTCCGCTCTGCTCGGTGGGGGCGGGATGCCGGCAGTTCCCGCTCCTGAACAGGGCAGAGCTCTGGCTGATACCGGAGTAGCTACGTCAGATTCCAGTGAAACGTCGCTTCATGCTGCCGGGGGCAGAATCAAGGCTTCGCCGTATGCGAAGAAGACAGCCGGGTTGTTGTCCGTTGATCTGCAGCAGGTGAAAGGGAGCGGGCCGCAGGGCAGAATTACCGAAGGGGATGTACGTAAGTATGCCGCAGAAGGCGGCAGCAGATCCGTAGATAAATTGAAAATATCTCCGGCGGCGGCTAAGGAAGCGGCGGCGCTTGGAATTGATCTTTCCGGGCTCCATAAAGAAGGGAGAATTATGAAGGAAGACATCCGCTCCTTCGCAGCAGCCTCCAATCAGACAGCGGTACAGACCGCAGTACAGGCCGCCGTGCAGGAAGTCAAACGTGTGCCGATGAACAGCATGCGCAAAATCATCGCCAAACGAATGCTGGAAAGCCAGGCGGTTTCTCCGACTGTGACCTACAATATGAAGCTGGATACAACGGCCCTGGGTGCGCTGAGACAGCAGCTGAAGGAGACGCTCAAGGTTACTTATACAGATTTACTGGTCAGTATTGTAGCCAGGTCCCTGCTGGAGTTTCCACTTCTGAACTGCTCCATTGAGGGAACCGAGCTTGTCATGAGAAATTATGCCAACATCGGCGTAGCCGTGGGACTGGATGAAGGACTAGTTGTTCCTGTGGTCAAGAATCCCGCGCAAAAAGGGCTGGCAGAAATATCGCAGGAAGTGAAACGGCTGGCGGCAGGAGCCAGAAATAACAGCTTGACCTCCGAGCAGATGACGGGAGGCACCTTTACCATTACCAATCTGGGAATGTATGGAATGGAGTCCTTCACACCGATTATCAATCAACCTGAGGTTGCTATTCTGGGCGTCAATGCCATAGTGAATACTCCGGTCGCAGTCAATGGAGAAGTTGTCATCCGACCCTTGATGAACATCAGCCTGACCGCTGACCATAGAGCAGTGGATGGAACGGTTGCAGCGCAATTTATGCAAAAAATCAAAGCCTATGTAGAGAAACCGGCACTGCTGCTGCTGTGAGAAGCGTATGCTTCCGAAGTCAGTTTTGCGAAGTGAAATAAGAAAGCCTAAGCTATCAAAACTTAGGTGTATGCTTCCGAAGTGAGTCTTGCGAAGTGAAATAAGAAAGCCTATGCTATCAAAACTTTTAGGAGGACAACAATGAGGATCGTTGTGCTTGGAGGCGGCCCAGGCGGATACGTGGCCGCAATTAGGGCTGCGCAGTTGGGGGCGGAAGTTACACTTGTGGAGAAGAAGGCGCTGGGAGGGACCTGCCTTAATGTCGGCTGTATACCCACCAAGGTGCTGCTTCATACCTCGGAGCTGTATACACACCTGAAGCGGGATGCCAAGGAGCTTGGTATTGAAGCGGGCGAGGTCTCAGTGAACTGGGGCCAGTTGCAGAAACACAAAGATAAGATCATCAGAATAAACACTGGAGGCATCGAGACACTGCTCATAAAAAACAAGATTGCCAAGCTGAGCGGCTCAGGCAAATTTACAAGTAGCAGCGAACTGGAAGTGACTGCAGCCGATGGCAGTGTCCGGGCGCTGGGCTTTGACCGGGCGATTATCGCTACCGGCTCAGAGCCCTCGATCGTGCCTATTCCCGGTGCAGAACTGGAAGGGGTTATAACAAGCGATGAAGCACTATCGCTCCCTGCGGTACCGGAGCGCCTCTGCATTATTGGCGGCGGGGTAATCGGCTGTGAGTTCGCCAGTGTCTACAGCAGCTTGGGCTGCAAGGTTACGATTATCGAGATGCTGCCCGAACTGATCGCGGTCATGGACCGTGATATTGTGCAGTGCCTGCGGAAGGAATTCGCAAGCACTGGCATTGAGATGCACACAGAGACGAAAGTGGAGAGAATCGAGCAGACGGCGGCAGGATTGCGGGTACTCACTTCCACCGGTAACGGCCATCATGTCATAGAGGCGGACAAAGTGCTGCTGTCCATTGGCCGGCGGCCGGTGACTACGGGCCTGGGACTGGAGGACATCGGGGTGGAGATTAAACGCGGTGCAATCCAGGTCAACCGGAATATGGAGACCAGCATACCGGGCATCTACGCTATCGGGGATTGCAACGGAGGAATCATGCTGGCACATGTAGCCTCCGCAGAAGGGGTGAATGCTGCGGAAGCGATTATGGGTAAGCCATCGCCGATAGATTTCAGAACAGTGCCTGCCTGTGTCTACACACGGCCCGAACTGGCATCCGTGGGAATGACGGAGGCAGAGGCCATACAGCAGGGATTTCAGGTGAAGACCGGGGTATTTCCGCTTCAGGCCAATGCCAAATCCATGATCATGGGTGAGAGCAACGGGCTGGTGAAGTATGTTGTTGACGCCGGCAATGATGAAATTCTGGGGCTGCATATTGCGGGACCGCGGGCAACGGACATCATTGTGGAAGGGGCGCTGGCTATTCGCCTTGAAGCAACGCTGGATGAGGTCGTTACCACCATTCATGCCCATCCGACAGTTGCGGAATCGTTGCACGAAGCTGCGCACGCCGTTCATAACCGTGCCATTCATCTTCACGTTTAACGTATAGCCTTCAATTCACCAGAGAGATGTCAAATACGATGAACAGACTATGCCGATCCCTTATATCCCTGCGGATTGTCATACTAAGTTCATCGTATTTGTCTTTTTTGGACGTTATGGCGATTTATAATAGAGAGAGATAATGTAAGCGTATACACGACGAGGGGTGAGCAAATGAGGCTTGCTTTGGATACTAAGCAACGAATGGGTTTGTCGCCGGGGCTGCGGCAATCCCTTGAGGTACTACAAATGGACTTGCAAGAGCTGGGCCAATATGTGGACCGGTTGTCAGAGGGAAATCCGCTGATTGAGGTTCAATATTCATTAGGCGGCAGCAGGGTCAGAAGCGGAAAGAGTACCCAGCATTTGCTGCAATATGTGGCCGGTCCCCGGCAGAATCTGCAGGATCATCTGTTGTCGCAATTAAATCTGCTCTCGCTGCCTGAGACGGAACGGTCTCTTGCGGCCTATCTGATCGGCTGCCTGGATGATAAGGGATATTTTGTTGAACGGGTAGAGGAGACGGCCGCCGGACTGGGAGTCGGCTGTCAGGATATCGAAACCGGACTGAGATTCGTTCAGTCCTTGGAGCCTTACGGAGTCGGCGCCAGGAATTTGCAGGAATGTCTGGTGCTGCAACTGGAACACACCGGCAGAATAACACCCTTATTACGGAAGCTGATTGAACGCCATCTTGAGCAGTTGGGCAGTAATCAGTTAGTCCGTGTGGCCAAAGAATTGAAGACTTCACTAAAGAGTATTAAGGAATCATGCAATGTGATTAAATCCTTGAATCCCCGCCCCGGCAATACCTTTGATCATGGGGAATCAACGGTGTACATTGTGCCGGATGTATCCGTTGTGTTGAAGAACGGCTTGTACGAAGCCGCCCCGCATCCTTTGTCGTGCCCGCAGATTACCTTTGCCGAAAGCTATCAACGTTTGTTCAGCCTGAGCGGAGACGAAGAAACACGCAACTATCTGCGGGAGAAGAACGAACAGGCCAACTGGATCATGAAATGCATCGAAGAACGAAAGGTGACTTTATGCAGCGTGGTTGGCGCCATTTTGAAGCTGCAGCGGCCTTTTTTCGAAAGAGGGCAGGATTATCTGATGCCCTTAACCCTTGGCAGAATAGCTGAAGAACTGGATCTTCATGAGTCTACGGTGAGCCGGGCGATCCGGGGCAAATATGTGCAGTGTACATGGGGAACCTTTGAGTTAAAGTATTTTTTTCCTTCCGGAATTACGGGAGAAGATACCGATTGGACACCGGATGCCTTGAAGAGAATCATCCGTGACATTATAGAGGGCGAAGATAAGCGGGCAGCCTATAGCGACCGCAAAATCACCGAGCTTCTGCTTGAGCAAGGTGCGGTCCTCTCCCGCCGGACGGTCGCCAAGTATAGGGAATCCATGCGGATTGCCTCCGCCCCGGGCAGACGTGATTATCCGATTTAAATGCTGCACGCAACGGAAAGGAGCAGTAGACATGCGAATCAGCTACGCACAATCGCTTGGGAACTGGGAACATTTCATATCCAGCGGGGAGATTGCCGCCGGGACCAAGCCGGAAATAGCCGCTTCATGGAGAAGATGCCGCCAATCCGGAGTCGATCCGATGCGCGGCAAGGGAATGCAGGTGTCAGAAGAGGAACTGGCTTCCCGCTTACTGGAGAAGAAGCAGCTTCTTTCCATTGCAGGGCCGGTCATGAACAGTATCTTTCAGATCATTAAGGATACTGTATACGCAATTGTCTTGACCGATCAGGATGGGGTGCTTCTGCACACGATGCTCAATAAGGAGCTTGAACCAGAATGTGTCAAGGTGAATTTCGTGGAAGGGGCTAAGTGGGATGAGCTCAGTGTGGGCACCAATGCGGTCGGCACTGCACTGGCTATCAATGATGAAGTTCAGGTGCTCGGCGGCGAGCATTATTGCACAACGCACCATGCTTGGACCTGCTCGGCCGCACCAATTCATGATAGCCGGGGCAACGTGATTGGCTGTCTGGATATGTCGGGCAAGGCCGAAGATGTGCATGCCCATACGTTCGGCGTTGTGGTGTCGGCGGTCAGCAGTATCGAGAAGCAGCTGCATATGCTGGAGACGAGCCAGATGATGCATGCCGTATTTCAGTCGATGCAGGACGGGCTGCTTGTCATTGACACCGAATACCACGTACGGCATTTTAATGAAAGACTGGCCTCAATCTTTATGCTCAGCCTGCAACAGATGGAAGCTTTATGCATCAAAGAACTGCTGGAAGAGGTCGATTTGGACAGTGTATTTGCCGGTGAGAGGCATTTAAGCTACGCGGACTGTACACTTACCGTCGGCAGCAACAAGATCGATTGCATGGTGAACATTTATCCCTTCACCTTCGATGACAAGATTCTTGGCGCTTCGCTCACGATCAGGGAAGCCGGGCAGGTGCGCAAAGAGGTCAATCAATTGGCCGGCTTTAAGGCGAACTACCGGTTCGAGGAAATCATCACGGACAATTCCTATATGCAGGGACAAATTGCTTTTGCCAAGAGAATTGCGAAGACAAATTGTACTGTGCTGATCGAAGGGGAGAGCGGAACAGGAAAGGAGCTGTTTGCCCAATCCATTCATAATGCCAGCCTGCGGGCCGGAGGCCCCTTTATTGCGATTAACTGCGCGGCGCTGCCTAAAGATCTTGTGGAGAGCGAACTGTTCGGCTACGAGAAGGGCTCCTTCACGGGAGCGCTGCGGGAAGGCAATCCGGGGAAGTTCGAGCTGGCGCACGGGGGAACTATTTTTCTGGATGAAATCGGGGAACTGCCGCTGGAAATTCAGGCGAAGCTGCTCCGTGTTCTGGATAACCATAAGGTCCGCAGAATCGGCGGCAAGCATGAGCGGACGCTGGATGTAAGAGTCATAGCGGCCACCAACCGCGATTTGGTGGAGGAAGTAAGCCTGAAATCTTATCGCAGCGACCTTTATTACCGTTTGAATGTGATCAATATCAAGCTGTCACCGCTAAGGGAACGCACGGAGGATATTGCACCGCTGGCGAGACTCTTCCTGACGAAGTGCAACCGTGATCATCCCGGCCCGGCCAAGCAGTTCAGCCCCTCCTTTCTGGAAGCCTTGCAGAGCTATGAGTGGCAGGGAAATGCACGTGAGCTTCAGAATGCCGTGCAGCGGGCTTATTATGTGTGTAGCTTCGCTTGCATTACCCATCTGGATTTGCCCCCCGTAAGGATTACACCTGTGCAGCACAGCAACAGCGGTAGTGTGGCAGTGTCACAGCAGCCTGTAAGGGAGGCGTCCGGCAAAAAAATGGAGCAGATAGAGATCGAGAGTATTTGTAGTGCGCTTCAAACCTGCAGCGGCAATGTTGTGACCGCAGCCAAAATGCTGGGCATAGGGAAATCGACCATGTACCGGAAGATTACGGAGTATGGGATAAGCAAATAGGATAAATTTAAAGGATATTTTTGATACGTTCTCCTATGATGAGAATCAATTAGTCTAAGCATTTTTGTTCAGCCGACTTCATTGGATGAACTGGTTCTTCCAAGCCCGGATTTATAGTAAATCAGTATGTATTTATACAGCAGGTTGAAGCAAAGGGAGCGCCAAAGAAGGCGCTGCTCCCTTTGCTTTTTTTCGTGAAAGGTATCTAGAAAAGGCTTGATAGTCGTATAGGAAACACCTAACGTTCTAGTAAGCTTTTTTATTTTACATTGCCTTCTGAAGCTTCGATGTGTTAAAAAACAAAGTGAAGAAAAACAGCACCAGAGTGGAGGGCGAAATGAACATAAGGAAATTTCCATGGAAGAAAAATGTGTTTCGAAGACTGATGGAAAGCATCCTGAGATTGCAGCAGCGGCTCAATGCGATACGGAACAGCAGCACTTACATCATTGATGTGTACGTTTACATTCAGTCGGTTCAGAAAAAGATCTCGGCTTTTGACCGTGTCCTCCTTTAATCAGGAGGAAATGGACGGGCTGAAGCTTGCGATGGATTCAACGGGATCGCAGCTCCGGGATATGAACGGCAGGCTCTTCATAAGTGCAGCCTATCCCACAACTTCACCGGGGGGCAGCAGAAAACCTCAATTCATCCTGTCTGTTGAATTTTCCAAAACAAGCTGAATGAGAACTCAAGAAAATTGTGAACTCATCCGACGAGCTGCTCATGCTGATCAATCCGGAATATACGATCTCCACAAGCGCCGGGGTCAGACCCGATCCCATGATTGCGGATATTTTGTCCAAACATTCAGAACAAAATCTGGTCAGAACGATGAACTTCGCGAATGCCCGCTATTTGGCGGTATATGCCTATTCCCCGTTTTTTGACGCAGTGCTTAGCAAATATGTTCCGGTAAACGCGGTCTTTGCGCCGCTGGACAAGTTCAAGAACTGGTTCCTGCTGCTCGCGGCGTTATCCGTGATGATTATTGTAATGTATTCTCTCTACGCTTATAAGTACATCCACAAGCCGCTGCTTTATCTGGTTAAAGCGACCTGTAGCGGTGCCTACCTGCGAGAAGCCTGCCGAGTAGAACAGCTGCTGCCAATTGGCGGCAGGCAGCGGCTCGACGTTCACATGGATGGTCTGCCGCAGCTCTGCAAGCTCATCGGCCGTATTTTCCTTCGTATAGCTGATATCATGGGTCAGCAGAATGCCTCCGGGCTTCAGTACCCGGTAATATTCGGGCGCGCTGGATTGAGGTGGTGCACATGTTGCAGGCTACCTCCAGCACCTTGCTCTCACTGCCCAGCTCCGCCTGACCCAGCAGCCAGTTGGTGGCAACCACACCGCCTGGGCGCAGACGCTTTTTTTCCAGCTTGGCAAGGAAATTATGGCCTACCACCTTCTTCATCCTCCAATCCTCACCTTCTGCTCCGGCTTGACTACAATCAGCAGCATCTGGAAGGCTTCAACGGCTTGCAGGGCATTGGGAATATTGGCCGGCATGAGGATGCTCTCATTGTGCTGCAGCAGGAACTGCTCACTGCCAATCGTGATTTGGGCTTGTCCGGACAGGATTTGAACGAGTGCATCACCGGGTGAAGAGTGCCCTCCAATCGAGGATCCTTTATCGAGAGACAACAGCGTCATTGCCAGATTAGGCCGCTGCACCAGCGTCAGGCTGCAGACCTGCTGCTCCTCAATGCCGATGATTTCTCTTAAATCCAGAACTTGCGACTGCGGAAGCTCAGGGTTTTGCACTGCGGGATCGGCTAGCTCGTCCCGGAGGGGCTTGCTTTCAATGAACTGGCACAGGGTGTCTGATTTCTACATCAGACACCCTGCGGTGTTCACGTAGGATTACGCCGCGATTATCTAGTATTTACTATGTCTTCTTTCGTAAGTTCTTGGTATAAGGTAAGTTTCTCTTCGGCGAGAGAAATCATGTAATCAATTTCTTGTCGCCTGGATTCCAGTCCCATCAGATGCTTCTCAAGGATTTCAATCCGCTTTTTTAAGGTAGGATTATAATTAGAAGGATTCTCCCCTTGTTGAATTTTATCCATTACACAGCCCTCACGAGTAAATTCCGTAATCTCCTCAAGCGATAAGCCCAATTTTTTTAGTTTATTTAGACATTGAATGTAGGAAACCTCGCTTTCTTTGTAGACACGTGCCCCTCCATTACTACGCTTGGGTTCATGTAGTACCCCGATTTTTTCATAATAACGAATCGTATAAGGAGTTAATCCCGTTTTTTCTGACACTTGACTTATTGTAAGCATCTGATTTCTGCCCCTCCTTTTTAATGCTGATATTGAAAAATATTATACAGCTTTCAGTCAACTCAAAGCCAATGTTTACAATTGACCCTAACTTCACCCTGAAAATTCTCTTGACTTCCAGTTGACTCTAACTTGTAAGTTAACTTTACTAATTGTTAAAGGGGTGTAACAATGAACAACGAATATTTCACGATTCAACAAGCATCGGAAGGTATCTGGGGTGCTATTTCGGTTCCAGGCAGCGGTTCTCTGGGGAATTCAGCAATTATTGATCTTGGGGATTTAACCGTTGTAGTGGATACAACCAACCTGCCGCATTCTGGTGCTTTGTTACGCCATACTGCTGAAGAATTAACCAACAAACCGGTTAAATATGTAGTGAATACACATTTTCATGGAGATCATGTCAACGGCAATCAGGAATTTATGAAAAGCGAATTTATATCTACCGTTTGGACAAGAGATTTGCTTTCTGATATGGGTGAAGTGAATATTGATCTCATGCAGCAAAACATTCAAAAGATAATAACTAGCCTAAATCATGTACGTTCAACGCAAAGAGATGCCCACATGCTAACTGAAATCGACTATGATCTTTCCGTACAGCGAGCCCTTTATGATGCCATCCCTTCCCTTTGCAGGGTGATACCCACGATAACTTTTGACGATAAACTCGTTATTCAAGGAACAAAGCGAACAATCGAAGTTTTATCTTACGGAGGCGGTCATTCTTTAAGTGATGCTGTTGTGTACGTTCCAGAAGAGCAAACTTTGATTGCTGGTGATTTAATATCGACTAAGACCATTCCGGTTATACCATACGGTAATCCATACGCTTGGATACGCATCCTTAAACGAATTCAAAAAGACCTCAAGGTCGATACTGTCATTCCGGGACACGGAGATGTATCTAATTCAGATCGAATCACGGATGTCATACGCTTTTTGGAGAAAACGATCACTTATGTTTCTGGAGCTGTAAAAAGCGGGAAATCAGAGTCTTACTGGCTGGAACAAGGGGTATTAAAAGGCTATGAGGATTGGCATCTGCCCCAGTATTTCAGATGGAACTTTCGCTGGCTCTTTAATAGTATGCTTGTTCAAAATAACAGATGAGACAACAAGCAACACTGTTTGCAAAATAAATATGGAAACGAGGATAAGTATGAAGTATACCTTATAATTTACACGAAGAAGGCACCCACCGGGCGGTAAAGCAGAAATAGTTAAGAACTATTTTATAATTTGAAGCTTAATAAATTGGATGAGATATATGGACGAAAAACGGATATACAAACCACTCGATGACCTCGCATCTGGGGGAAGTTGTAAAAAAAAGTATGTTTTTATCGGAGAGTAGGGCAAGTCATGAAACTTAGAGGGACAATGACAGAACAAGCATTTAGAGAAGAATTAAGCACCTCAAGAACTATTCTTTTCAATGATATATCCATGCGAAGATTTCTAAATATTATTAGAGAGGCCTTCCCTGCAATGAAAACAGCATACCTCTTATATTGGACACCAGAGCAGGGGGAAGACATTATTACTTTTCTTGTGGACATACACTCAGTTATTAAGATTGAATTGGATCGCTACGATTTAAAAACAGCACCTATAGTTGATGTTTGTTCAAGGGACGTAGTAAGATAAATCAGCTTAAAATTGCCGTAGCTTTGGATTTAGCTAAGAACGATCTGGAATTTTGAAAAGAAGATTGTGATGTGATGTAAACGAAGAATATTTTATTAAAGGGGATCCGAATAAACGTCATGAGTATATTAGAAATTAATAGTATAATGATATATTTCTGAATAAATAGGGGAACAGACCGATACTAAGAATTCACAAAAGGGGGGATTAGGATGTTCAAAATTGGGGCGTTCGCGAAACTGAGCGGCGTGACGGTGAAGACATTGCGCCACTATGATGAACTCGGCTTGTTAAAGCCCGCGCATGTGGACGAAGAATCGGGATATCGTTTTTATACTGCGGAGCAACTGCTAACGATCCGCCGTATCGCAGGTTTCAAAGAGCAGGGCTTAACCCTTGAGAAGATGCGACCGATGCTCACCGGAACCACCTCTCTAACGAAAGCGGAGCGCACGTTGCTTGAGAAACGAAAGGAGCTGGAGCGCCAGATACAAGAGGCTCAGCAGCAAATTACGGTGATTGATGAGCGACTCGTGCGGATGAAACGGAATGAGGCGGTTGGGGAGGAAGGGAAGTTCTTGCTTCGAAGCGTGGATCCGGTTCTCGTCGCTTACGTCCGCGAGACTTTGCCAAAAAACCAACTGTGTCTGTTGCTCGACGAACTGAAGCAGTATGTCTGCTCACATGGGGAAGAGCCGGACCGTGAGATGACAATCGTCTGGCATCGGAGGAGCGATTGCGATGAAGAGCCTTCGGACATCGAGGTCGCTATTCCTGTCTCAAAACCGATTCCTAATAGCGGCAGGGTGAAGATTCACCAATTGCCCGGCATAAAGGAAGCTGCCTCTTTTACTCATCGATGTGACCCGTATAAGGATAATTGCAAGGCGAGCGAGACGCTACGGGCTTGGATTGCTGGCACGGGCTACCGGCCACTCGAGGCGATACCGGTTCGGGAGATTTATCTGACGTCGGATAAAGATATTTATGGTCAGCTACGTTTGGCAGAGGCGATCGTGCCGGTTGAACGAGTCTGAAAAAAGATTGGAGTACATTCCTTGACTCTCCCCTTATGAGGAGGGTTTATCATGGTATCAACCCATTATAAGGAGTGGATCTACATGAATTTGAAGCGTTTGGAAGGCCGAATCGCAGTCGTTACAGGAGCCAGCCGAGGGATAGGGAGAGCGATCGCGCTGCGTCTCGCCGCTGAAGGTGCGCTAGTCGCAGTACATTATCGCACACGGAGGGATTCGGCGGCAGAGACGGTTTCTGCGATCGAAGCAGCGGGAGGTACAGCTTTTGCCATCGGTGCCAAGTTGGATTCTCTGGAGGGAGTCGATCGACTTCTTCAGGTCTTGGATGAGGAACTTATCCGCAGAACGGGCATCAACCATTTTGATATCTTGGTTAACAATGCCGGCATCGGCACATCCCCATCATTTGAAGAGACGAGCGAAGAGGACTTTGATCGGCTGTTCGCGGTCAACGTCAAGGCGCCGTTCTTCCTCGTCCAGCAATCGATCGGACGTCTTCGAGACGGAGGTCGCATTATCAATATCTCATCTGGAGTGACACGAATTGCCTATCCGCATATCATGACCTACAGCCTAACCAAAGGCGCACTAAATACATTCACCCTACACCTGGCTCAGCTTCTGGGTCCGCGGGGTATTACAGTGAACGCTGTCATGCCCGGCATAATCGATACCGACGTAAACGCGTCGTGGCTACACACGCCCAATGGCCGTAAGTCTGCGGTAGAGATGTCGGCACTTGGACGCGTCGGCGAGCCTTCGGATATCGCAGACATCGTCGCCTTCACGGCGTCACCTGACGGCCGATGGATAACGGGACAAATGATCGATGCGACCGGCGGATCGCATTTGTAGACTATGTCAGAACAGAAGCTAAGGTGGACGAAAATACCTTCTATTTAACGTTGTTGGAGTTCGTTGTTGATTTATGAGGTCAGCCTTCGCGCATAGTTCTCTAAGATGAGACGCACAATATTAGGGTGATTTGCCATATCTGCATTGAGCTTATATGCTTGTGGCGTTGCAAGGCAGAATCATTCGAGAATAAGATGAGGAGGCGCTAAGTTCTAATGTCCAATAAAAAAAGTTACTATGCATTTGAGGATCCGCTTGGCACCAAAGTTGAATTTCAAGCCACTAGCTTACAACAAGCCATGGTGATTAAAAAGAAGAAGGCTCATGAACTGGGGATTCCTAAAGAGGCTTTTGAACTCACAAGCATACGTAAGAAACCAAGCCAGAGCGCATAAAGCTTGTAATGGAACCTTAGTGAGAAAGAGGAGCCAGCGGATAAATGACCGCTGGCTAGAAAGCTTATTCACCCGTTAGGGTGATTTTGTTCAAATATAATGGACAGGACAGAATGACTTCTAATCAGGCTTTACTGCGATAGGAAGAAGTTAACACACCGGTGCTATCCACAAGGCCTAGCTCATAAGCTTTTTGCAACGTGGAGAAACGAAACCTACTCTCAGCAGAAACACCATTGTGCTGTTCATATATACGATTGTTTGAAATTTCATCATTAGAAATCTGGCGCGCATTGTACGAATTTAATTGTTCGTCCTTCTGAATTGCTCCCATAAAATCATCAAAACTCATCGAATTGCTGGTATCACTTGTTTTAATGCCCCGTTCTTCATTTTGCACCCGATTTCCGATGACCAAATGGGCATAAGCTGACCATTCTGCTGTGGCTCTTCCATTACTTGCGGCTATATAAGACAATACCCTCTCTCCTTTCAAATAATGCAATAATACAAATATCGGAAAATATCATTTTATTGAACTACAATTGCTTTGAAACCGGCATAAGAAGTATAGGGTGTAATATAATTTTGAGCACTTGCAGTTAGTGTGCCAGTGCTAACATTATTGAGGTTAAAGGAGAGATAGCGATTCTCTCACCGTCAAGTTATCGCCCATGCCGGGCGCACACCCAAGAAACCCAAGGTCCTGTAAAGACCTTGGGTTTTTTGACAAGCTGTTGATCAAGTTTTCTCGCTTATGAAATGTTAATATGAATAGTGAGATATAAGCTTTTTGGACGTCAAAAAGGAGGAAACGTAAAATGAGCCAAAAGCATGGAATAGACATGTTCGAGGAATTGCGTTCTGAACTAATCGGATATTGTTATCGGATGACGGGGTCCATTTTTGAAGCGGAAGATGCGGTGCAGGATACGCTGCTCCGCGCCTGGCAGAACTGGGACCAGATTAGGCAGGATTCCTCCCGTAAAGCTTGGATGTATCGGATTGCCACTAATGTTTGTTTGGACAGGTTAAGGAATGCAAAGCGTCGGGCACTTCCGATGGATCTCTCAGAACCAGCGGCTATTATTATGGAACCAAGGGACAGCTTGCCCCGGAGCTCTTGGATCTGGCCGGCCCCCGATAACGTTGGTGACCCGGCCAATATCGTGGTTAGCAGAGAAACCATTCGATTATCTTTTATTGCGATGCTGCAAATATTGCCGCCACGGCAACGTGCCGTACTGATCTTGCTTGATGTCTTCCGATGGACGGCTAATGAGGCAGCGAATGCGATGGGGATGACCACGGCAGCCGTCAACAGTGCTTTGCAGCGGGCTCGCTCGACACTCGCTCGCTCGAATCTTCGGTCCGAAGAATTACAAGGGGGAGATGTCCCGGCAGATCAACAAGTGCTTGCAAATTATATGGAAGCTTTCGAACAGTACGACATCAATGCATTGTTAGCATTATTCCACGAGAACGGCAGCTTGTCGATGCCGCCATTTAAGATGTGGGTTCGTGGCAGCTCTAATCTGTCGTCATTCTACAATATTACACGCAGCCATTGTTTGGGTTCCAGATTGCTGCCAATTCGTGCTAACGGGGATAGTCCCGCTTTTGCTCAGTATGTACCCGCCGGACCGGATGGGCTGCTGGCTCCGTGGAGCATTCATATTCCAGAGATGGAACAGGGTAAGATCGCTCATATCCATTATTTTATTGACTCCGATTTATTTGTTCGATTTGGATTGCCGACAGGTTTGGACGCGAAGCAGGATTTTTCAATAGACCGATGAGTTTATGGTGCCCGGATCGTCTATACTAATGAACCACATTGAATCCAATCAAAATTTAAGGAGGAACAATCTTATGACGGTAAAACTTACCCCTTATATTACTTTGGAGGGCCGGGTAAAGGAAGCAATTCAATTTTATGAACAAGCCATCGGTGCAGAAATTCTCTCCATGGTGACTTACGGTGAAATGCCGGACATGCCTGGTACGTTCATTGACGATCTGAGTAATCTTGTAGCGCACGCCAAGTTAAAGGTCGGAGTAACGGAGCTCATGTTATCGGATGCTCCAGGGGGTTCGCCTAGTGAAAACGGAAAACGGGTCACCATCTGCATTACAACGAATGAAGTAGAAGAATCAAAACGGATGTATGAAGCCTTGCGGCAAGAGGGTCAGGTCAATATGCCGTTTAAAGAGGAACCATTCAGTCCAGGGTTTGGGGATGTAACGGATAAATTCGGCGTGACTTTTCAAATTTATACTGAAATTGAAGACTAAATTACGGATAAAGAGTTGCACCAGATGATGGTGCAACTCTCTTTTTTTGTAAATCTTGGATCTGCGTCGAAACCATCCGTGTTGTGCATAGTCGGTCTATGTTAAATCTTATTGTTGGGCATCCGCCCAAGCGTCCTTTCCGCGAATGCATATGATGATTATGCCTAATCATTGAAAGGAGCGATCATATATGGGATTTTTTCCAACGCCGGGAACCGGCGGAGGATTTCCTGGGGTCCCGGGAGGACCGGGGTTTCCAGGTGGAAGTCCCGGAGGATTTCCGGGGACTCCGGGACTTCCGGGGGGTGCACCGGGAGGCGTTCAAGCGCCGACGGCTCCTCCACCGCAATTCGTACCGCAAATGCCGGCTACCGCTTTTGCCATCGACCCCGGGGGAATCAGACGATGCCTGTTCCGCAACACATACATTTGGCTGAACAACGGCGAGCAATTCTGGTTCTTCCCGGTATTCGTCGGGCGTAATTCTATTGCAGGGTTCAGATGGACTGGTTTCTTCTGGGCGTACTTCGGCATTGATTTGAATCGGATTAGCTCGTTCACCTGCTTCTAAGGCAGATAACAAAGAGAACAGCCGCAGGCTGTTCTCTTTGTTATGGTACTTTAGTTGTCATCGTATTTTCCCGACCCATGGTATGCTGTTATATATTCTAATAGAAACTGACAAAAAAGCAGCCCAACTTTATAATTGTTTTATATATCCTATAGCAGCACTAACCGGGAGGACGGCATGCAATTTCAACCAATGTATTATGATGGGGAATTACTTCTACCGAAGATCGAATTAGATATGACAACGTACCAATCGATTGGCATTATAACCGACTTGAAGCGAAAGCAGCTTTTAATGGATCAATTAGTTGATCATTCCCGATATTATTTATTTCGGGCTGGGCAGAACGAGTATATGCGTTTAACGGTGGAAGAGCTAATCACTTTTCTAATCAGAGTAACGGAGAGGAATGAGCGTGCCGCTTCGTTGATCGATTATTTTGCTTTAAAAGAGGAAAGGAAGGTAAAAATCAAGGACCTAAGCTCATCAAGAAGGATGTATGTGACCTTGCTGCGTGTTTTTTTTGCGCATCAGCCTTCACTTGTACTGGAAGAACCCTATTTTTACTTAGAAGAGCAAGATCGCCGTCAATTTAGACGGATTCTAGATGACCTTTTGAAAGAGAAGCAAGTATTAATTTTAACTTCGAATTTAGAGGATGCACTTATTTCCTGTGATGCCATTTACCGGTTGAACGAGTCCGGATTTCATCCACTTGATATTCGGGATTCCGAAGAGGATAAGCAGGAAGTACAGAAACAAGACGAGGCCAATATAACCTTGCAGAAGATCTCTACCAAAAGAAATGACAAGGTAATTTTATTTAATCCGCCTGAAATCGATTTTATAGAAAGTGTAGAGGGTTCGATCCTTGTTCATGTGGGCGGGGAAAATTATGACTGTACTTTGACGCTAAACGAGCTGGAGCAGAGATTGTTGAATTTCGGGTTTTTTAGGTGTCATCGATCCTACATCGTTAATCTGCAAAAAGTAAGAGAGATTATTACATGGACGAAGAATAGCTACAGCTTGCGGTTAAATACAGGCCAAGATGCGGTGGTTCCGTTATCCCGTTCAAAATTGCATGAATTAAAAGCACTTCTTAACATTTAATTTCCGGGGAAATGTCGAACCAATCAAGCATTGGGTGGTACCATTCAGACGATAATAGCTACATTTCGGCGGGTTTTGATGGCTGGAAGCATGCAATCTGTATATGTTTAAGCCATCAACGCTAAGGAAGTGGTGTGAATGGATGTTATCCAAGTAGAACGTATCCGCAAGAGATTTGGAAATAAGGATGCGTTAGCAGATGTGTCTTTTTCAATTCCTAAGGGAGAAATTTTCGGGTTCCTCGGTCCGAGTGGTTCAGGAAAAACAACATTAATCAAGATTTTAACGGCGCAGTTAAATCCGACAAGTGGACAGGCAAGTGTATTTAACCAGCCGGCGGAGATGATGCAGCAGTCTTCACAGAAGATGCGCTTTGGCATTTTGACGGATAACAGTGGTCTATATGAACGATTATCGGTTGAGGAAAATCTGGAGCTGTATCGTAAGTTGTATGATCTTCCCCGATCTGCGGTCGATAAGGTGCTGCAGTTTGTGAACTTAAGCGGAGAGCGCAAAAAGAAAGCCAATCTCTTATCGAAGGGAATGCGTCAGCGTGTTTTGCTGGCCTGCGCGATTATCCATGAGCCCGAATTGTTATTCTTAGATGAGCCTACTTCGGCTTTGGACCCGGTTAACACCGCACATATTTATAAAGGCTTGCGCTACTTAAATGAGAAGGGGACAACGATTTTTCTGACTACGCATGATATGGCTGAAGCAGAATTGATATGCAATCGTGTAGCGATTCTGTATCAGGGACAAATTCAAGCCATCGGCTCACCGAAGGAACTTAAACGGCAACACCGGGAAAACGTAATTTGTGTTGAATTAATTAATGGGGAAACTTACGAGCTCCCGATCGGTGAGGGAACGGCTGATCAAATCGCAGATTGGATGAGACAGGGGCTAATTGACCGGTTAGAAACGAAAGAGCCCAGTCTGGGTGATATTTTTATTAAAATGACAGGAAGTGAGCTACTATGAGTATCTCATTGAAACGTGTGCGGGCGATATTTGTAAAGGACTACAAGGAGTTTTCACGTAACTATGCGCTGTCCATTATGCTGATTTTCCCAATTATTCTTGCACTTCTTTTTCGGAAGGCTGGCGCGTCTTTGCCTGGAGCCAGCGGTTTTCTTTTTAATACTTCGTTTGTATTACTAACATGCTTCGCACAAGCTTGCTTGATTGCGGAAGAAAAGGAGCGTAACACTTTACGGTCATTAATGATGACTCCGGCCACGAGCCTGGATGTTCTAACCGGTAAAAGCTCTTTAGTCTTTGTGATGTCTGTTGTTGTTCTCGCTATTTCTACATTATTATTTGGCTATGAGCCAGCTAATATATGGGCGTTTGTGGCAGTGATCATTCTTTCGATTATCCTGTACACAGCAGCCGGGACCATCTGCGGTTTATTCTCCAAGACGCTGCTTGAAGCCTCATTATCCATACTCCCTGTGGCGTTCATATTTATGGGTGCACCGTGGGGAGCAGTACTAGAGAAGGATTACCCGGTCTTCCAAGTGCTGGATTACATGCCAAGCAGTCAACTGGTGCATTTTCTAGGGATAAGCAATACAGGCTTTACGACGGGAGATATATTAAAACCCCTCCTCATTATTTTGGTATGGACCGTTGTATTAACGATTGTGTCTGTTGTTTTGTATCAACGACGGTTGAAGGATGAGTAGAACTTGATGAAAACTTGCCGTTACAGGGGCGAGGGCTATTTAATGCTCAGCTAAGTGGTGGAGATTCAATACACATGACCATTATGACCATTTAGATTATCAATCTCAGGTTCATTTAGATGTAAACGGGAACAATATGATGTTAATTCTACTCCTAAAATCGGCGAAACTACTCCATTAATTGGAGAGTTTTCCGTTCCTTTTTCATCAGGCTTATTGGGTTTGTTTCATCTTCTTGGGTTAAACAGTAAAATGGCAGACATCGGTTCAGGTACAGAAATCTTTGCTCGCGGTCGAGCCGAATCAGGCAAGTTTTGTACTAATAGAGAACGTTAGTTCAATGAAACAGAGACACTCTAGGACATATTTTCTCGTCCTTGGATGTCTCTGTTTCTATTTCAAAGGCCAGTCTAAATCAAAACGCGTTGAATAAAGACATCCAGTCTAATACTCTATTTTTTTGTTGACTCACGTAACCCGATCTGCGACCATCCTGACATAAGCTGGCAGGTCTCCGTGCTTGAAGCTCGGGCGAGCTACTGTCGAAGGTGAATGGGCTGGCCGCGTAACCGGGCTGGGTTCACAGTGTGTAGAGATTGCTATGATGGTTACCCCAGATGGCCACAGCCGACTTGAACTTTCGCGATTTCTCACCCCACCTACTATATCAGATCACCAAACTACTCCTGTAAATGCCCTCGGTTATCTACACGTCATGTTCACCGGTGTGAAAAGGGAAGCAAAAGAAGAGGCGTGTGTCGACATGGAGGTCGGTTCTGTTTCCTTTATTTATGAATATCAACCAACTAAAAACAATTATATTTATGGTGATATCTACATTTGAATGTGAATTAAAATCGGGGTCATATCTCAAATTTCCACAAAAGCCAGATCTAAACAATCAGATGTTAAATGGACAGCGGTATTAATTATCGCAATTATATTGAAGAGCAAGACATACAACAAAATATGTACGCTAGCGGGCAGTATGTGAGATAGCCTATCTTTGGTATACTTGGTTTATATTGTAGAAGAAAAAGAAATGGGAATATACTATATCGAAGGAGGCGGGGTATGAAGCAACTTTATATAAAGCAGAAAGTATTCAGTCTAAGTGGAAAATTTACGGTAAAGAATCAGCAGGAGGAGGATGTTTATTATGTAGAGGGCAGTTTTATGCAAATTCCAAAGACTTTCTCCATTATGAATACAACAAGAGATGAAGTCGCACTTATTACGAAAAAGGTGTTCAGTTTTTTACCGAAGTTTTTTGTTGAGGTAAATGGTCGAGAGGTGTTAACGATTAAGAAAGAGTTTTCTTTCTTAAAAGCACGCTATACGATTGATTCGGCTGACATAGAGGTACATGGTAATTGGTGGGACATGGATTTTCAGGTCTTACAGCATGGTGTAGTCATAGGTGAAGTTAACAAGGAGTGGTTCACTTGGGGCGATAGCTACAAGATTCAAATATTGAATGAGGAGATGGAGGCAACCATGATTGCGTTCGTTGTCGCAATTGATTGTGTGAAGGCTGACCAAGCTGCTGCTTCTCATCAGTGATTACAATAAAAAGTAGAGGAGGCAACAAATATTTCATGGGCAACGACTTATACAGAAAACTAGGTGCAGCCTTTCTAATTTCCGCTGGAGTAATCTATGCTATTGAACGTGTGGGCTCTTTGATAGCTCGCATCCAAGAAATTGCAGTGTTATACGAAGCGAAAATGTTCGATGCCCTACCTAAAACTCATATTACAGGCTTCTTCGATAATATCTTTGTGCCAATCCTTACGTTCCTCGGTATGATACTTTTCGTATATGGGTTCCCGAAAAAAATAAAATGAGGTAACTCACTCAACGCGATGGGAACACATTATGTATAGTGCAGCGAAGCACTAACAGGAAACGTTAATGAAAAAGTGGTTGCTTCATTCACCGCTTGGGCAAAAAACTCAATCTTTATGATACTTAATAAAGTGACAGAGGAGGTGCTTAAATGGCGGAAAGAAGATGTGGTATTGTCAAATGGTTCAAAGAAGATAAAGGTTACGGACGGATAATGCTAGACGGGCAGGACGATAACCATGTGTTTGTTCACTTTAGCGAAATACGACCAGACCCTATTAGGCTACCGAACGGCTTTCGGTTTCTTAAAGAGGGTCAAAAAGTTGCGTTCGACCTATTCGAGTTCCCGAGTATGGTTGATTCTCAGCGTTGGACAGCTAAGAATGTGCAAATCTTAGAGGACTAAAGAATCGAGACGTATTTCCTAAATATATGGACTTTCGGGACCCATAATTAAGCTAACAGCCAGGATAATGCTGGTAAATTCCGAATTTACTTATGCTAACAATGATTAATGGGGGGCAGTCCATGGAAAGAAGCGAATTGTATGTTTACCACATTGTCACGAGAATAAAAATGGACATTGGGCAGATAATTAGCTTTGACAAAAACAAAAAAAACACTTTATATCACTTCTTTTTTGAGAAGGAACAGATGAATTCCAAAGGTGAAGACTTTATTCAAATATTACACCGTCATTATACAAATGACGGCTTTAAGTTGGATAAAGAGAATGCAGATGTAGTTATTAGATATGCGGAACAAACAATCAGAGCTACTAGAGAAGTAATAGTTGAAATGGTCAGATTGCAAGAATATCTTGAATATCCTTCACGGTTGTCTTGCTTATACGCTGCTAAGAGCTATGAAGACGCTCTGAAATGGAAAGAACTTTTCGATTCTTATCATCGAAAAGTTTTGCAGATCGTTAAACTTCGGGTTACTGGGAATATCTTTGAAGGTGACGGTAATCTTTTACCAAAGGAAGATGGAATTCCTTTCTCCCGAAAAATCGAACAAGCCAGAGAATATTGGAAAGGCAATATAAATAACGAACTTCCTGAGCTGCTGATTAATGGGGAAATCGAAGTAGTAGAAATTATTGATGAATTCTCCACTTAATTTCAACAAAAGCGCTGAAAAAGCAAGCTAGAATTAATTGCTCTAAGATCCCCCGCTTATTCAACTATAGGGCAGGATTGTATAGCAAGTTGTTTCTGGAGAAAAACACAATAAACTGGTAGTGTAAGAGGAAATAAAGTAGGGTGGTTATCATATGAAGAAGATTGGTTGTTTGCATGCCCACTATTCAAATATTGAGTATATTCAAAAAGCTATTGCTTCAAATGATTTAGAATTAGTACACTTTGTAGACCCTGGATTAATGAGCAGAATTGCGTCAGATGAAAATTTCGATTTAACAAAAGCCCAAAACAAAGTGAATGAGCAGATTGAATGGATAGCAAATACGAATATCGATGCAATTTTAATTACATGTACTAATTACATTGCTATTCTCAACGAAGAACAACTTAAGACATCAGTCCCAATAATAAAAATTGATGAGCCATTTATCCACCACGTTTGCAATATAACAGAGCCACAGATTCTACTATTTACTAATCCAGCAACAGTCGAAGGAACAATGAAACGGCTTAATGAATTTGCAACCACACACGCAAAACCAATTAATATTGATGTTCAAGTCATTGAGAATACCTTCGAGCTAATAATGCAAGGAAAGAAGGAGCAATATGTGAATGAAGTATCAAACTATAT
This sequence comes from Paenibacillus sp. FSL L8-0470, assembly GCF_038008625.1. NCBI lineage: Bacteria > Bacillati > Bacillota > Bacilli > Caryophanales > Paenibacillaceae > Paenibacillus > Paenibacillus sp. FSL L8-0470. The sequence continues at coordinate 5,324,883 of NZ_JBBOZM010000001.1, read as the reverse complement.
AAAGGGTTTGCTTGTCTCTGACCCCAACAAGACCATTTCTGTTGCTCAATTATCCATGGTTGAAACTGCTGAAAAAGTTGAGCGTGAAATGGATGTGCAAATTGGAAATCCATTAAAAACATTGGTAACATATCTTGGATAGAGGTTAAAGTTTAATTCCGCTAACGGGCAGGATACGTTGTAATTAACAGCACTATTATAAGTGGCAGTCAGCCTGAGGTGAACTAATGAATTTTAGATGTGAGTGTGGACAAAGAATACACGACACGACTGATTATTTATCCTATAAGGGATATTTAATTTCTGACCAAGATCAGTTTGATCTCCTAGACGAGATTGACGATGCTATTGAAAAATCGGGGCCGTCGTCTACAGATAAAGAAGAAGCTGCAATGAGAATTCGATCATTAATATCCACACTTTTTAAGACGGTTTATCAGTGTTCAAATTGTGGGAATTTCTTCATTGATAATGATCATCCTGGGCTAGAAATGTTCAGGGGAGCTAATCAAGTTAATAAGAACTTATTAGAGTCAGCTTTAGGGGACAAGTGGAGAGGTTTTATATATGCGGATTGGAAAGATAAAATTCCCGATTGGCAAACTTCCAATGGAACCCTACTTAACGAAACGAATGTAAGCTCTCTAACTGGACAATTGGATGAAAACGGAAAATATAGTGATTGGGAAACCTTGGAGCTGGATTATTATCAGTTATTTAATGACCTAAAGAATAAGAATGTTATAAGGTTCAGCCAATTGAAAAAGAACAATACAGTAATACATTCATGGAGCTTACAAAAATAGCTAGAGACAAAGCAATTAATTATTGATGATTTCGGAGGATTTTACTTGAAGGATGTCCCGTGAATAGGACGATTCTTTGTTTTTAAGGGAATCTAGGCAACGATTTTGATTTGAATTACATTGAACTCTAACGGAGAACGATAACCTAATAATGACATGGAGACAGCTGGTCACGACGATCGGCTGCCTCTTTTAACCGAACGGGGAGTTTAATGCAATGAATTACGCTAGCGGGCAGTAAAGTTGAATAACCTAGCTTTGATATACTTGGTTTATATTGTGGAGGAGATGGAGGCAATCATGATTGCGTTCGTTGTCGCAATTGATTGTGTGAAGGCTGACTAAGCGGCTGCTTCTCATCAGTGACTATTTTGTCTAGGTCTTACAATATGAAAGGGGGAATGGCGTTGATTGAACATAGCAATCTTGAAGAATATCAAGATCCGGTAAATTACGATCTTGAATTTGACGGTGAAATTGACAAATATCAGTTCTATCTTGAGCTTGCTAGATCGAGTCCTGGGGAAGTGTTAGAGCTTGCTTGTGGTACAGGCTTAACAACGATACCCCTGTCGAAAGCCGGCATAACGATGACCGGTGTAGATATCTCTTCAGAGATGCTCGCATATGCGCGGTTGAAGGCGGAAGGGTTGACTGTTACTTTTATGGAAGGTGACGCCCGTACCTTCGAATCGGACAAGCGATTTTCAATGATTTATTTGACTGGTAATGCATTTCAGGCATTCATAAGTGATCAAGATCAAATTGATTTGCTCACGACCGTTCACAAACATTTACAACCCCAGGGAATCTTTGCATTCGAGACCCGTAATCCGGAGGGAACGGATTTATCCGATCAAGAGGAGACAGAATGGGGATCATTCATAGATAAGGATGGGAATAACGTCAAGGTATCAGGCACACAATGTTACGATGCTAGACAGCATATCATGCATTGGGTCACGATGCGTGATTGGGGGGACAAGCGGACGACTTCCCGAATTGCTTGTCGGTTCACGGATCAGGATACGCTGCATTCTTTATTAACCCGTCACAACTTTCGCGTCGAACATCAATATGCTGATTGGGATAAGACGCCGTTCTCTCCGTCATCTTCATCTATCATTAGCGTTTGTAGGAAATGTTAGGAGAGACGTAATGCATTGCAATAGAAAAAATCCCCTCAGGTCGAGGGGATTTTTGGTGATCCTAAGTTTAGCATACTTTTCGCATTAATAATTCAATGACAAAAAAATCGTTGAGATGAGTGTATGGATATAAACGTAAGGTAGGCAAGAATTGAAGATGCTAATGACTTGTCTGAATTAATTTTATTGGAACTGATTCCAACATTGAAAAGATGCAAAATCAGGTTTTAGTTCACAATTTTCAAATTCCGTTCCTCAAAAATTTCTTTGGCAACAAAAACGGCATTAAGAACTCTTGGAAAACCAGTATAGGGAATGCAATGCATAATCGCTTCAATTACTTCATTGGGTGTAAGTCCTACATTGAGAGCTGCGTTGATATGCACGTTTAGCTGTGGCTCACATCCGCCTTGTGTTGTAAGCGATGCGACCGTTATTAGCTGCCGCTGTTTGAGATCAAGAACTTCCCTTGAGTATATCTCTCCAAATGCAAATTCAACAACGTACTTTCCCAGGTCGGGAGCAATGTCCCTCATTGACTCAATGACACGTTTTCCTCCTTCACCATCTATTTGCATTAGTTTTTCCCAACCACGTGTATAACGTTCATTTGACATATATTATTCCTCCTCTGTGTAACTTGAATTAAATGTTACACTTTAGAGTGCACTCTAAAGCAATGGTTTTTTTTGATGTGCTATAATAATATTTATGGAACCTAACTTTTTTACAATTCAACAAATCTCTGAAATGACAGGGCTTACTGTTCACACATTGCGCTATTACGAGAAAATCGGATTGCTTTACGGGATCCATCGAGATACAAGTGGGTATCGCCAGTATTCAGAGACTGATATCTCGTGGATCCATTTTTTACTCCGATTGCGGGTAACTGGAATGAAAGTCAGTGATATGAAGCAATTTTCTGATCTGCGAAGTCAAGGAGAGGCTACAATAAGTGCAAGACGAGAGCTGTTGGAAACCCATCAAAAAAACGTTCTTGCTCAAATTAATGAACTGAAGAACAACCTGAAGATGATTGATGAAAAGATAGAATCTTATAAATGGATGGAGGGGCAAGACAGTAAAGAACAATGTCTATTCGTTCCTGATAATTGATAGACCGCCCCTAGCTCATAGCTTTCGCTTCCCCTTCAAGTAGCGGTTTATTTATTAAACCTGTCTAACTGAAGGGGAGCATATCAAAATCGATAGCCTGTTCCGTGATTATAATAGCGAGGATACGAACTTCACCTCCGGAAAGCGGCTATCCGGTCCTTTCATTAAGATTCCGCCTTGATTTTTCAGATGCATATCGAAGAAATCCAGCATATAGGCATTGATGACGGAGTTCGCTCTTTCGGGCGCAATCTTTCCTGTAATGCCCAGCCTTTTGAAAATCGGAGAAATGAACTGTAAGTCGGTAAAATTCAAATGCTCCGTATTTTCGATATAGAGGACTTGCCCCCCTTCGTCGACCGTTTCGCGCATCCGTTCAAGCTCCAACTTTTTGTCTTCCGTTACTTGATCCTCCCACTCTCTGGTTGAACCCATACGGTTAAGCTCTGCATCCGTGTAGACCCGGTTATCCATCACCATTTTTAACTTTTCGAAATAGCTTTCCGAGGTGATGAATAAAAACGGCTTTCGCAGACCCTCTCTGTCACGCAGACGATAAAGCCCTCCATCAAGGTCTATTCCAACCGCGATTCGCGGATCGTAAGAAGCGTCATAAGCCGTCGCTCCGCCGATGGAATGACCGAACACCCCGACATGACCGAGATCAATCCTCCCTTTTAGATGACTTGGAAGATGCCCCGATTGGATGAGCTCGAATTGGTCTAGCGCAAACGTTACATCATCGGTTAAAACTTTTCCCAATTTGTCGCGAATTTTTCTTCCTGTCCGGTAATCATAGTCTGGCGAGAATAAGTCGTTGGTTGTGCTGGTCGTGATTCGCCCGTCCGGAAACTCGGTTGCAAATGTATTGTAGGTGTGGTCGATCACTGCCACGATATATCCGTGACTCGCGAGATGTTCGGCTTGTGACGTGTGGAGGAACCTGGAAGAGCCGTTGCCTGGATTCGCAAGGATCAGCGGGTATGAAGTTTGTGCCGAAGAGATTTCGGTCCCCGAATAAGCATGACTGGATACGTACTTCAGGTGTTGAAACGTAAACCCGGGAAGGCCATAGTCCGCCGCCATATAACGTAAAATCTGGGTATCGGGAATAAAGGGAGTGTACTTGCCGGTGCCAGCTTGAGCCGGATACCATACCTGAACCATCAATTCTCTCTTACCCTCTCTGGCTTCGTCGAAAGTCTCTTCCCTATTTGTATCCACGAAATGAAAAGTTTGCGTTCCTACTTTAAATTCGCCTGTCGGTTCAGGTAGTTTAGATACAGGAAAAGCATACATGAGACCCGCTGTTACCACCAGCATTATCGCTATAGCGGTATAAGCTGAACCCAACATGAATCGTGGGATTTTTTTTTGGCCGTTTTTTTTAAAATAGCTATACCCTGAAATGGCTAAAAAAATAATCGTTATGCAATATAGGGGAAATAGCTGAACTCTGTATCCTTCCACCGTCCAATGAATGACCAGTAAAAGTGTGGCGATCCCGCTTGCAACGAATACTGGAATTCTACGCCGTCCTTTTTTTAATAGGACTGTTAATGCAAACAAGCCGATGTTCGACAATAAAAGCAACAGTTCAAACAGCCTCATCTCGATTCTCCTTTTCAAAAAAATCTATTTTCGTTTGTTCCAATCTTATCCTGCCAGGCTGGCCTGAGCTATCGATTTGCCTTACATCTACCTTACAAGTTTGAAATTCGATCTTGCGGTATTCCCATGCCAAAACAGATTTTATAAACTCGGGTTATGGAAAAGTTAGGGTTAAACTAACAAGACACGATAGTTCAAACACGACATGTAGACAGCCAGTCAGTGCGATCGGCTGTCTTTGTTGAATTGCCTACAGAAACCCCTTTTCTCTCAATAATTTTTCTGTGCATTCCCACAACCTGCGCTGCATGGCATCATCTCCTCCGGGAGAGACTGGCTCAATGGATTGTCCTGTTCCGACATTAAAGTATCCACCCGTCTTATTTAGATATTCCGGATCAGCAATTAATCGGGTAATAATATCGGTTCCTCTTCGCGGATCTCCAAGGTGCAGGGCTTTCAATAATCGTTCGAGGACGGGGGCGAACCAAAGTTCTCGTCCGAGTCCGGTAACATTAAATCCAGGATTCAGTGCATTTACGCTAATACCCGTTCCTGACCACCGCCGCGCAAGTTCAGCCGAGAACATAATATTTAATAATTTGGTTTTTCCATAGACAGGGGATGAGCCGCGTGCGGTAAAGGGAGTTGTATCTGTTAAATCCTCTGGCAGCTTCAATATACCGTGACGGCGTGAAGCTTCAGAGGCAACATTGACAACTCTGGCATGGCTCGAGTTTTGCAGGGAAGGTTTTAGAATCTGTGTTAAAATCCATGGAGCGAAATAATTGACGGTAATCATCTCAGGAAGACCCTCGGGGGTGATGCGAGGCTTAAAAGCATGTATCCCCACATTGTTCAACAGCACATCAATTTTAGGATATTCGGCAGCTATTTCACTCCCAACCCGTAAAATATCCTTAATTGACGAAAAGTCTCCATAAAAGAAATCAACATTCGCTGAAGGTGCCTGCTCCTTTATTTGTTCTCTCGTGATTTCGGCGCGTTCTTTACTCCGGGCAGTCAAAATAAGATCAAATCCGCGTTTTCCTAATTCGAGCGCGACAAGCTGCCCAAGTCCACTGGTAGCACCAGTAATGACAACATTTTCTTTATTAACCATCGTCTTTTCTCCCTCCTATGATACACTTAAAAAGTGGATAATCACTATAACCCGCCTATGAATTTAGTTGACATATATCCACTATATTGATTTAGTTGATATATGTCAATTACTTAAAGGTTTTATTTAAACCTAAAGAAAGGTGATTAAGAATGCAAGAGATAAACGTACCTAGGGATAGACTTGAGATTGAATTGGGCGAACAGCTTAATGCTCTCATTAGTTCTGCACATGCCTTAAATGTAAAAGCCGCTGCTAAATTCGATTCCTCCATACAGCCTGCTGCCTTCCATCTTGTTCGCTGGTTGTATTCCTATGGCGCCACTAATGCCGCCGCTTTAGCTGAATCAACAGCAATGGATCGAAGTTCGGTCAGTCGCCTCGTCAAACAACTTCAAGCTTTGGGATATGTAAAACGAGAAACGTCGGCTAATGATGGACGGGGAATTGTATTATCTCTTACCGATTACGGGCAACAAAAAGTTTTAGATGCGCTGAAGGAAAAAGAGTCTGTGTACTATGAACGGCTTTCGGACTGGAAAGATGTTGAGCTTCATGATTTCATCCAAAGGCTAAGGCACTTTAATGGATTTCGTAGTTAAAGTGGAACCCTTAACGCATTGCCAGAACAATTTGTAAAATCGAGTAGCACAAGGAGTTTCTTGTTCCGCTAACAGGAAACGTTAGCTCAATAAAACAGCGGCAGTCCAGGACTTTACTTCGTCCACGGCTGCCGCTGTTTTGTATTTGGGCTAGTCTAATGCTTTATTTACTTTATTCTTGCTGATAAATGCGGTAATTTCCGCTTAAGGCCAGCAGACTGAAGAAATACAGGCAGTTGTCGTAATACCGGCGGACCCCGCTGCGCAGAGGTGTATTCCAGAAGAGCCTTGCGAACGGTTCCGCATCTGGTCCATCGGCAGCGAGTGAGGCCATGGCCAGCGTAGCCAGGAGTCCGACCGGATGCAGTGCCATTTCCTCGAACGGATGGCCGTCAATGGTGTATCGGCGGTAATCCGCAGGTTCAATGTCCCGAAAGAATTGCTGAATGCGGTTCGACTGCTCGATCTGCCAGGGATCGCTGCGGAACCATTCATAGTCCAGCGCGATATTGGCCGCTACGCGGTAGGCATCGCTGAAGAAATGACGGAAATCGCCATGGGGCTGAAGAGCTGCGGGTGTGCCGTCGAAATTTGCGTATTCCGGGGAGAGGCCGGTTACCGGATGGCAGGCTTGATGCAGGTAGACTCTGCTTGCTTCCGCAGCCTCCTTCCAGAATGTGCGGTCCTGCTCGTCTGCCTCCCGGGCAAACAATTCGTAGAAATGAGGCAGATGGTAGGAAGGATCACTGAAAGGAGACTCGGGAACGAACTTGATCAGCTTGTTCGCCGGGTCCCACATCGGGTCTCCCTCTCCATGCTCTCCTTGATGTACGCAAGCGCGGAGAATTATCTTCGCCTGTTCAGAATAGTTGTACGGCTCCGGCCCGTCACCCCAGCGGCTGGAAGCGAAGAACAACGCCATCGCGAAGAATTCTTCACCGTCCGGTGCGGGTCCTTGGGACAGGAGGCTGCCGTCCGGCTTGCAGTGCCAGGCAAAATAATCCTTGTAGCGTCCTTCCGTATGCTGCATGAACACCTTGGAGAAAAGCCACAGCCGGTCGAATTCATCTTTCTTGTCCATTTGCACAGCCATCATCATCCCGTAGGACATGCCTTCGGAGCGTACATCGGAATTGCCGGTATCCAGCATATAGGCTTTATCGTTGTCCGCCGGATAATAGATCCGCACATCGGGAGCCCCGTAGAACAAATCGTTCCATACCTGTTCAAGCCTTGCTTGAATCTCTTCTTCCGTATAGCCAGTCTCTCTGAACAGATTTCTATATTCATGCGTGTAATAAGAACCCTCATTGTTAATATTCATAGCACCCTCCAGTGGAACTGATTTTGCCCAAAGTATAGCATGGCGGAAGGTGAACAAATTAAAGCGTTTTCCCTGAAAAATATAGTTCAAACCTATTTGGATAAAAAAATAAATTCTGATTAAATTACATTATATGGTAAAAACTCTTGACATGCATATGATAGAATTTATTTAAGAGTGTTTTTTTTGTTCGAATTAGGAGGCCTTATGCATAAATATATAAGTGTTCACGGAGCCAGGGAAAATAATCTGAAGAATGTCAGTCTTAACATCCCACGCAACCAATTCGTAGTTTTTACCGGGTAAGCGGATCGGGCAAATCGAGTCTGGCTTTTGATACTCTGTATGCCGAAGGACAAATGCGTTATGTGGAATCGCTCTCGTCCTACGCCCGGCAATTTCTGGGGCTTAGGGGCAAGCCGGATGTCGATTCAATTGACGGACTTTCACCCGCGGTAGCCATCGAGCAAAAGACGACTTCAAACAATCCGCGTTCAACAGTGGGGACAGTTACGGAAATTTATGATTATCTGCGCTTGCTTTGGTCCAAGATCGGAATTCCCCATTGCCCCTCCTGCGGGAGAAGGGTTGAACGCCAATCTGTGGATCAGATTGTGGAACAGATCAGCAGTCTACCTACCGGAACCAAATACGAAATACTGGCTCCCGTCGTCCGTGACCAAAAAGGAGAGCATCAGCATGTATTTGAACAGGCCAAACAAAATGGATATGTCCGGGTCCGGGTGAATGGGGAGGTTCATGACTTATCCGGTGAAATACGCTTGGACAAAAATAAAAAACATCAAATCGCAATTGTGATTGATCGTCTGATAGTGAAGGACATAGATGTTCAAAGGTTGTCAGACTCTCTGGAAACGGCATTGTCGCTCTCGTGCGATCTGGTCATTATTCGTCAAACCGCCAGCGGTGAAGAGACCTTATTCTCACAAACCTATGCCTGCCCTTACTGTTCGATCTCACTGCCGGAGTTATCCCCGCGTATGTTCTCGTTCAACAATCATGAGGGTGCTTGTCCGGCCTGCTCAGGTTTGGGTTCGCATTTGAAGGTCGATCCGGGTAAGGTTATTCCTGATAAAAGCCGCTCGATCAACTCAGGCGGGATTGTGGCCAACGGCTGGAACAATGTCAAAAGTAATTCTTTTTGCAAAATGTACTATGAAGCGCTAAGTGCAAGGTATGGCTTCAATTTCGACACTCCGCTAGGAGAGCTTACGGAAGAAGCACTGGATGGGCTGCTGTATGGAACCCGTGGAGAGAAGCTTGAAGTGTACCATCCCAGTGAAGTGCTAAGAAAGTATGTGAAAGAATCCTTTGAAGGCATTATGAACAATCTGGAGCGGCGTTACCGCGAGACACAGTCTGAGGCGATGCAGAAAGAAATTGAAGAGTACATGTCCGTATTGCCCTGTCCGGATTGTCACGGTGACCGCCTGTCTCCAGTTATTCTTGCAGTCACTATTAATGGATTGAATATATCGGAATTCTGCAGGTTATCCATTGACGCGGAACTGCAATTGATTAGAAATCTGAGCTTGTCGAAGGAACATTCCAAGATTGCCGGTTCTATTCTTCAGGAGATTGATTCCAGATATCAGTTCCTGAACAACGTAGGGTTGAACTATTTAACGCTTTCCAGAGCTGCCGGAACTTTATCAGGCGGTGAAAGCCAGCGCATTCGTCTGGCGACGCAGCTCGGTTCCGGGCTGATGGGTGTACTGTATATTTTGGACGAGCCTTCGATTGGGCTGCATCAACGGGATAATGACCGCCTGCTGCTGGCTTTGAAAAAAATGCGTGATCTCGGCAACACCTTAATCGTCGTGGAACACGATGAGGATACCATACGGCAGGCGGACTGGATCGTGGACATTGGACCTTATGCCGGTACGAATGGCGGTGAAGTGGTTGTGCAGGGGGGACTTGAAGACATCCTGGCGGAGTCCCGCTCCATTACGGGCCAGTATCTTTCCCGGCAAAAGCTGATCCCCGTACCTGAAACGCGCCGTGCCGGAACTGGGCAACAGCTAACTATTACAGGGGCAGCCGCCAACAATTTGCAGGGGATTCATGTTTCGATTCCACTCGGTACATTCACTTGTGTCACAGGGGTTTCAGGCTCAGGTAAGTCTAGTCTGGTCAACGAAATCCTGTACAAAAAGCTGGCAGCATCACTCAACAGGGCTCATACCGTTCCCGGAGCCCACCTGAGCATAGAAGGAATGGAGCATCTGGACAAGATCATCAATATCGACCAACAACCGATCGGACGCACCCCGCGATCCAATCCGGCCACCTATACAGGATTGTTTGATAATATCCGCACGCTGTTCTCGCTCACCAATGAAGCGAAGATTCGAGCTTATGGCCCGGGACGGTTTTCCTTCAATATAAAAGGGGGCCGCTGTGAGGCTTGTGCGGGCGAAGGACTGATTAGGGTGGAAATGCACTTTCTCCCGGATGTCTATGTGCCCTGCAGCATTTGCAAAGGGCGAAGATACAGCCGTGAAACGCTTGAGGTCCACTATAAAGGCAAGAGTATTGCAGATGTACTGGAAATGACGGCTCAGGAAGCAGTTCAGTTTTTTGAGAATATTCCAAAAATCCGCAAAAAGATCGAAGCGCTCTGCAGCGTGGGACTCGGTTATATTAAGCTCGGGCAATCGTCCACCACATTATCCGGAGGGGAAGCGCAGCGGGTAAAGCTGGCAGCAGAGCTGCTGAAGCCGGCTACCGGGTCTACTATTTATGTCATGGATGAGCCGACGACCGGGCTGCATTTTTCAGATGTGCATCAATTGATTGATGTGCTGCATTCGTTAACCGATGCGGGCAATACCGTAGTCGTTATTGAACATAATCTGGATTTGATCAAAAATGCAGATTACATTATTGATCTGGGACCTGAAGGTGGAGCGGAGGGCGGAACGATTGTATGCACAGGCACACCGGAGCAGGTAGCTTCTGTTGAAACGAGCTATACAGGCCAATATTTGAAAAAAGAGCTGGATAAAAGTTGTGTGTAGAGTGGATGAAAGGAGCATTGCCGCAATGAACTGGGTAAATGAACAAATCTATCATACCGGGTATGGCCCTGGAATTGTCGTCAGCCATATCGACGGACGGATAAGCGTGTTATTCTCGGAAGCCATTGGTGAAAAAAGCTTTCTGTATCCGGAAGCCTTTGAGCGCTATTTGAAAACAGCCAATCCTTCTTTTCAGGAACAAGCTGCGGCAGATTTACAGCTGAAAAGGGAGCAGGTGGCGGCAGAAAAGATCCGCCAAGAGCAGCTTCGTATAGAAGAAATCCATAAGCTGGCTGAGGAAAAGCTTGCAGCAAAGAGTAAAGCCCGCAAGAAAGCAGCGCCGCGGAAGAAGAAAATTTAAGGAAGAAAAGGTAGACTGAATTTCCCGAGCTCATCCTATATTGAATATACAAAGAAATCGATCCTTTTTGAGATGGTTGGTGGAACTTCCATTTTACCAAAAAGGGCGATTTCTTTTTTTGCGTTTTTTAAAGATTGCATAAAGTACCTTTGCTTCATGAGTGGACGAAGATAAATGAGCATCAATGGAAAAGGCCTCCCACAGCTGGGCGAACAGATCGAAGACTGCGGACTGCAGCCGCATTCGCTGGGACATCGTAATATCTCCGGCAATTGACTTTGAAATCTCCACCAGCTTAGAGAGAACCGGACCTAATTTATGGGCAATGGTGCTGTCGGATTCAAAGAGAACATAATTCAGGCGGCTCAGCAGGGAAATCAGGATCTTATCATCGATATCAAAATGGATGCAGTTTGTCTATATCAGTATATCTGAGTTCTGCTTGATTTGGGTAAATAAATGCTCGATTTGACAATGTTCCCGGCTGCCGGACCCATGATAGGATGAACTAGAACAAGCAGAACAAGGGAGCTTAAGCAGAGCTTCGGAAAGGAGTCTTTATGACAAAAGCCTATGTATTCTATAATGTTCAGCACTCGCGAGTCCGGGAGATGGAGAATGTTATGAGGTGTTGCCCTTTTTCGAGCATGTGGAAGATCGCTCCGATTAAAGATGACATTGTGCCAGCCGTATTTACTGAATTGACCCTCGATAATACGAAAGGCACCTTTACAAGAAAAGGATTCGTCGTCCGGGAAGCAGTACACTAAGACAAATTACTTCAGGCCAGAACAAGGAGGAATCTGCATATGAAAGCATCCAACGATAATAAACATACTCTTGCTGACAGTGGATACAATGCCTGGTTAAGTTATCCGGTGCTGCCGCAAGGGAGCGCATATAATCAATACGTGAAATGGTGCAGGGCCGTGAAGGTTGCCGAAATGAACAATACGGTTCAGGCTGCGCTTCAGGAATGGCAAAGAGGTATTGAATCAATGCTGGGCATAAAGGTATCATCCGAACCGGATGGGCTGTGTATTGCCATCGGCACCTTCCAGGGAGGAAATGAATTGATTTCCAGTGTGTTTGCTGAAGATACCCTTGCAAAGGTGGGCCCCGAAGGCTTTGCGATCCGGTCCAGTGAAGAACATGACTGCATTGCAGTAGGCGCTTCATCACCGGCTGGTGTTCTCTATGGTGTATTTCACCTGCTGCGCCTGATCGGCAGCCTGCAGAGCATTGAAGGGTTGGACGAGGTAGTCAATCCAATAAACGGGCTGCGGATGATTAACCATTGGGATAATTTTGACGGCAGTGTGGAGCGGGGATATTCGGGAAGATCGTTTTTGTATGAAAACAACCGTTCTACGGACGACCTGGAGCGTATCCGCGATTATGCGCGGTTGATGTCCTCGGCAGGTATCAACGCCATTGCGATCAATAATGTGAATGTCCATGCACTTGAAACGCTGTTTATTTCGAAGTACCTGTCCGATGTTTCAAGAATTGCGGATGTGTTCAGGCTGTATGGGATCAAGCTATTCCTGAGCGTTAATTTTGCCGGTCCGATGCATGAAGGAGAAGTAGGGACAGCCGATCCCTTGGACCCTGAAGTACGCAAGTGGTGGCAGAGTAAAACAGCCGAAATCTATACAGCCATTCCCGATTTTGGCGGATTTGTGGTCAAGGCAGATTCGGAGAACCGCCCGGGTCCGTTCACCTATGGCCGGGACCATGCCGACGGGGCCAACATGCTGGCCGAAGCGCTTGAACCGTTTGGCGGAATCGTGATCTGGCGCTGCTTTGTCTATAACTGCAAGCAGGATTGGCGGGACCGCAAGACCGACCGGGCCAGAGCAGCCTATGACCATTTCAAACCGCTCGACGGCAAATTTAACGATAACGTAATCCTGCAGATCAAGAACGGCCCGATGGATTTCCAGGTCAGAGAGCCTGTATCGCCACTGTTCGGGGCTCTGGAGCGGACCAATCAGGTGATTGAATTCCAGATTGCCCAGGAATATACCGGCCAGCAGCGCCATGTTTGTTATCTGGTCCCCCAATGGAAAGAGATCATGGAATTCAACACCTATGCCAAAGGAGAGGCTTCCCCTGTAAAGCATATCGTGGATGGATCACTATGGGGCAACCGTTACAGTGGAATTGCAGCAGTTTCCAATGTGGGCAATGACAAGAATTGGACCGGCCATCTGCTGGCACAGGCGAATCTGTACGGATACGGACGTCTGGCCTGGAATCCGGAGCTGACGGCAGAGCAAATCGCCAGTGAATGGATCTTGCTGACCTTTGGCACAGACCCGGTAGTATCAGGCGTCATTAGCCGGATTTTGCTGGAATCGTGGGAGATTTATGAATCCTACACGGCACCGCTGGGCGTAGGCTGGATGATCAATCCGGAGCATCATTATGGACCGAATGTCGACGGCTATGAGTATTCGCAGTGGGGCACCTATCATTATGCTGACCATCGGGGAATCGGCGTAGACCGGACAGTTAAGACGGGCACTGGTTACAGTGCCCAATATCTAGGCAGCAATGCTGAGCGCTATGATTCTCTGGAGGAATGTCCCGATGAATTGCTGCTGTTCTTCCACCATGTTCCGTATACCCATATACTTCATTCCGGGAAAACCGTGATCCAGCATATTTATGATGCCCACTTCGAAGGTGCGGAGCGTGCAGCAGAGCTGTTGTCGATGTGGACCAGTCTGAAGGACAAGGTTGCAGAAGGTCTTTACCTGCAGGTGGAGGACCGCCTGAAGGAGCAGGCCGGTCATGCCAAGGAATGGTGCGACCAGATCAATACGTACTTTTACCGGAAGAGCGGCATCGAAGATAACAGCAAACGGGTCATTTACTGAGGGGGAACGGACATGAGCAAGCATTCACAAGTCACAAGACAAGATAAGCTGCCCTTGACCATGAAAGCAGCATAAATTAACCCTTCTCGGTAGGCATCCACGCGGCCAAACGAAGCCGGCTGCAGGCAGGTGAGACGGTGCCGATCATGGGGATGGGGCTTGTCGGGCTGATGGCAGTTGCGGCAGCCAAATCGCATGGGGCCTCCCGGATCATTGTGACCGATCTGGAGGAGGTCAGACTGGAGGCGGCGCTGCGCCTTGGAGCGACGCATGCAATCAATATCAGGAAAGAGGACGCGGTAGAGACCATCAAGCAATTAACGGATGGAGTCGGCGTAGATGTGGCCTGGGAGACTGCCGGTAATCCGAAGGCGCTGCAGTTGGCACTATATTCCATACGGCGCGGGGGAAGGCTGGCTATCGTAGGTCTGCCTGCACAGGATGAGATACCGCTTAATGTGCCCTTTATTGCGGATAACGAAATAGACATTTACGGCATCTTCCGATTTGCCAATACGTACCCCAAAGGAATCGAATTTTTGGCTTCGGGAGACGTGGACGCAGGTGTGTTAATTACAGACTGTTACCCGCTGGCAGAAACCCGCGAAGCGCTCGAACGGGCCATTCATAACAAAAGCGGCAGCCTGAAGGTTATTGTACATCCCAATGAATAGACCTGAGTCTTGATGGAGCTTATGCTCACAAAACATTAGGAGGACATAATGATACCTACTTTCGGATGCATTATAGATAAATTAACGGCAGGAATTGCTACGCCGGACGAAACTGTAGACAAGCTGGAGCCAGGGTGCCTGGAGACGAAGGTGCAGGGAATCGTTACAGCCTTCTCCGCTTCACAGTATGTCATAGAACAGGCTATTGCCTTGGGTGCCAATTTGATCATTACGCACGAAGGCGTCTTTTTCAGCCATCAGAATCACCGGGATTGGCTCATGCATGACCCTGTATATAAGCAAAAAGCTGATCTGATCGCAGGCTCGGGACTGGGAATTTACCGGTTTCATGATTACCTGCACCGCTATACACCGGATGGGATCATGGAAGGCCTTCTCCTGGCGCTTGATTGGCAGAAATATGTTTCGTCACTTCAGCCCTCTGCATCCATTCTGACTATTCCTGCTATGAAGGTTGCGGAGGTTGCAGAATATCTGAAACGGCAGCTTCAAATTCCTTACTTGCGTGTAGCAGGCAGCCTCTCTACTTCATGCCGCAAAGTGGGAATACTGGTCGGTTACAGAGGCAACGGTGCCACGGTGATCCCTTTATTTGAACAAGAGTCCCTCGATTTAATCATAGCCGGAGAAGGTCCGGAGTGGGAGACTCCAGAGTATATAAGAGATGCAGCCCATCAAGGGCGGGGTAAAGCCTTAATTATGCTGGGCCATGCAGAGAGTGAAGCGCCCGGCATGAGTTATCTGGCAGAGCGGCTGTCATCGCAGTTTCCACAGCTTCCGGTCCACTTTGTTAAAGACCAGCCGGTGTTTCAAATCGTATAGAGATCGAATCCACAAACGGGGGGAATCTTATCCATATGAGTATCAAAAGAAAACTGAATGCTGGCTGGCATTTCAGTAAACAGCCGCTTCATTCGGAGCTGGCGAAGGTAGCCGCCGATGCGGACTGGATGCCGGTTTCGCTGCCTCATGATTGGCTGATCTACAACACTCAAGGGCTCTATGAAAACGGAGAGGGCTGGTACCGCAAAATCCTCACCCTGGACGAAGTGCCAGCCCACAGCCGCCTGTCCCTGCGTTTTGAGGGAGTGTATATGAATTCTACGCTTTATGTGAACGGACATGTGGCGGGCGAATGGAAATACGGATACTCGACCTTTGAATTCGATATTACCCCTTATCTGATTGAGGGAGACAATACGATTAATATGCGTGTCATTCATGAATCACCCAATTCCCGCTGGTACTCAGGTGCCGGGATCTACCGCTCTGTGTGGCTGAAGACTTATCCGAAGACTCATATAGCACCCGATGGCATTTATATTGCCGCCCGGCATGCGGGCGGCGAAGCCTGGACAGTCGATGTGGACTGTGAGCTGCAGGTGGAAGAAGGAGCAGAAACATCGGGCCTGAAGCTCAGCCACACCATTTTGGACGACGCCGGAACGGCAATCGCACATGGGGAATCTGCGCTTCCGGCGCAGGGCAGCCGTCTTATCGTTCATGCCCACAGCCGTCTGACCGTAGACCGGCCGGTGCTCTGGGATATCGGCAATCCCTGTCTGTATACACTCCAGACGGAGCTGCTGGATCAGGATGAAGTTGCTGAAGAAGAACGGCAAAACTTCGGATTCCGCCGGGTGGAATTGGACAGTGAGAGAGGTTTCTTCCTGAACGGAAACCACGTCAAAATTTACGGTGTGTGCCAGCACCATGACCTTGGCTGTCTGGGCGCTGCCGTCAACAAGGCTGCACTGCGGCGGCAGTTCGTCCTGCTGCAGGAAATGGGTGTGAACGCCATACGCACCGCGCATAATATGCCTGCGGTTGAATTGATGGAACTGGCGGACGAAATGGGCATGCTTATCGTCTCGGAAGCCTTCGACATGTGGGAGCGCAGCAAAACTCCCTATGATTACGCCCGTTTCTTCCCGGAGTGGTGGAAGAAGGATGTGGCCAGCTGGGTGCGGCGGGACCGCAACCATCCCAGCCTCATCATGTGGAGCATCGGCAATGAGATCTACGACACCCATGCTGATGCCCGCGGCCAGGAGGTCACAAGGCAGCTGCAGGATGAGGTGCTCGCCCACGATCCCAGGGGTAATGCCTTCGTAACGATTGGCTCCAACTACATGCCTTGGGAGAACGCGCAGAAATGCGCCGATATTGTCAAGGTGGCGGGATACAACTACGGGGAGAAATATTATGACCGCCAGCATCAGGAGCATCCCGACTGGATCATCTATGGCAGTGAGACCTGTTCAACCGTACAGAGCCGGGGTATCTATCATCTTGGAGATGGGGATGTGTACATTCGCTGCGGCACTGCCAACGGTGCTGATGGGATTCGGCTCTATTCGCATATGGAATTCAAGCTCACCGGGCTAGGCCAAGCTTATCTGGACCCCTATGAATTTATTTCCGCCGGCTATCACAGCGGGGCCAGCCTTAACCTGACCAACGGCAATGATCGCGGCGTTGCAACGGCGCGGGAAGGGGAGAGCCGGATCTGTTTCGAACGGATTGATTTCGGCGACTATGGGGCGGATGAAATCATTCTTCCTATTTTCTCCCTGGACGGCGAAGAGTTCCCGGTTGAAATTTGGGAAGGCATTCCCGGAGAGCCGGGGGCCGGGCTGCTGTCTATCGTAACCTACCAGAAGCCGTCACAATGGAATGTATATCAGGAGGAAACCTACAAGCTGCCCAAACGTTTGACGGGCATCACTTCCCTCTCCTTTGTCCTGCGGCGGAAGATACATCTGAAGGGGTTCCGGTTTGTCCACAAGCACAAAGCCTATGAACGGCTCGCCGCTCTTGATAACAGCCGGATTTACGGAGATACCTTCAACGTCACGGAGACAGCTATCGAAGGCATCGGGAACAATGTTTCTCTCGTGTTTGACGGGATGGACTTTGGAGAGCAGGTTTGTACACGGATTGCAATCTGCGGGCGATCTGCACTTGAGAACAATACGCTTCATCTGCTGTTCAGCGGTCCCGGGGTTGAATCCAAGCAGCTTGTGGAGTTTGCCGGTTCAGACGGCTACACAGAGCGGGAATTTATCCTTGAGCCTGTAAGCGGCAGCCGGACTGTAACCTTCTTGTTCCTGCCAGGCAGCCGGTTTGACTTCCAGTGGTTTCAGTTCCGGCCGTCTGCTGATTAGGAGGGTAATGCTAGCTCTAAAACGCAAGATACCCGCAAAGGCGGTGGTCTTGCGTTTTTTTATTTGCGCATGTGGAAAGGGGGGACTGCTGACCCAACAATTGTTGACAGTGTAGCTTAATAATCGACAATCAGGACGAATATATCGGAAAATTCTGTAGCTATAGCTACAGCTTAATAGGCAAAGAGATTCATTGACCTGGAAATGTATGGAGACTATAATCATAACAGGAAAATTCATTGGAGATATGAAACTCTGTGTAACAGCGTAGCGGATACTTCTTGAAGACTCTAATTGTAAGCGTATACACATGATGGATCTTTCCAAAAGTACCAGCGGAGGAGGAGATCAATGGACCAATGTTGTCAAATTAAAAGCTATTCTTTTTTTTCTCTTTGATGCAAACGTTTGCGCGCCCTATCCCATTAAAATTAATCAGGAGGTTGTTTATTTGGCACGAAAAACAGCTCGGAAATTAGTTTCATGGTTGGTTATTTTTTCGCTTTGCTTCAGCTTATTCGGCTTATCAGGAGGGGCTTCGGCCAGCGATACCGATTATACGGTCACCTATACAAGCTCTACAGCGACAGCTGTGACATTGCACTGGACTACCAATAACTGGACGAATACTGTGGACACGGCTATGGCCAGGAATGGGACCACATTTACGGCGAACATCAATGTGCCGGAGGGTGCCACACTAATTTATTGTTATCATATTACGGCCCCGACAGATTACTGGGATAGCAATGGCGGGAAAAACTGGACGGTCACCATTCCGGTTACCGGGAAATACGAAGCAGAGAACGCAGGCTTATCAGGAGGTGCAAAAGTAAATACAAACCACGCCGGATATTCCGGGACCGGGTTTGTGGATGGATACACCGCCCCCGGAGCAGTTGCAACTTTCAGCGTCCAGACTTCCAGTCAGGCCGCCTATAATACCACTCTCCGCTATGCGAATGCAACGGGCAGCGCCAAAAACCTCTCCATTTATGTCAATGGAATAAAAGTAAAACAGACAACGTTACCAAGCTTGGCCAATTGGGATACATGGGGCGACCAGACAGAAACGCTCTCCTTGCAGGCCGGAAATAATACCGTTGCTTACAAATACGACTCCACTGACACTGGAAACATTAATATCGACTATGTGACTGTCTCGCCTGGAGCTACTCCTTCGGCTACCGTAACACCGACAGCAACAGCAACACCGACAGCAACACCGACAGCTACCGTAACACCGACAGCTACCGTAACACCGACAGCAACTGCGACACCGACAGCAACAGCAACAGCAACACCTACAGCAACTGCGACACCGACAGCAACAGCAACACCTACAGCAACTGCGACACCGACAGCAACTGCGACACCGACAGCAACACCGACGGCAACCGTAACACCGACACCCACAGCTACCGCAGCCGGGGTAACGGTTCACATTAAGAAACCTTCAAGCTGGAATTCAGCGATGCGAATCCATTATTGGAATCTGAGCCCGGCAACCGTTCCAACAAGCGGGGCATGGCCGGGAATTCTGATGAAGCCGGATGGGAACGACTGGTACAGCTATACGATTGCTGATGCTGCGGGCGCGAGTCTGATTTTTAATGACGGCAGCGGCAAACAGACGGGCGATTTGTCCCGCAGTGTGAAGGAGTCCTGGTATTACACGGATAACGTGTGGTATGAAACCAACCCGGAAATCCCCAAAATTCCAGTGGTTTCAGTCTCTCCTGCGCCGAAAACATATGATTCTGCCCAGACAGTGAAACTTTCCAGTACAAATAGCGGCGATAAAATTTACTATACAACAGACGGTTCAACACCTACGACAGCATCGGCCTTGTATACCTCGCCAATTCAGGTGGCTTCCTCTTTGACCATCAAGGCCTTTGCTGTGAACTCATTGGGTCAAGCAGGAAATGTAGTCTCTTTCGCTTATGTGATTGACTTAAATGCCGACTTTCAAGCCCCGGCAATCACAGCGAATTTGCCTGTTGGGCATTCTGAGTCCCAGGTCACTGTATCCTTCATGATAAAAGATAACAAGGCAGCAACGTCGAGGGCATACTACACAGACGATGGTACGGAACCATCCGCAAGTTCTAAAGCCTATATTTCAGGAAATGCACTGACCGGCTTGACTGGCCCTTCCATACTTATCTCCAAAACCACTACTTTGAAGTTTCTTGTGATAGACGGCGCCGGTAATCAAACCACGCAAAGCTTCGTCTACAACATTGGAAAGTCGGGAGATTTCCGGGAAGACAGCATTTATTTCGTGATCACTTCGCGGTTCTATGATGGCGATCCGAGCAACAACGTGCACGCATGGGATGATGCCAAGGCGAATAATCCGGATTCGGACCCGGCTTGGAGAGGCGATTTCAAGGGGCTGATTCAAAAGCTCGATTACATCAAAGCTCTCGGATTCAGTGCCATCTGGATTACACCTGTTGTGGAGAATGCGAGCGGTTATGATTATCATGGTTATCACCCGATCAATTTTGCCAAAGTAGATCCAAGGTATGAATCGGCAGGCGCTTCCTATCAGGAGCTGATCCATGCGGCCCATGCCAAAGGGTTGAAGGTTATTCAGGATATTGTCGTCAATCATACCGGTAACTTCGGTGAAGAGAATCTGTTCCCCATGTTCAAGAAAGATGAGACCAAGCCGGACACTGTTAACAACATGCTCAAAATAACGGATAAGCTGCCGGCAAACTATGATTCCATGACACCCGATCAGCAATATCAGGCAAGACTTGCCTTGATGAAGACAGAGGGGCAGAACAATAACATTTACCATACGGAGAAAAGTCTTTCCTGGGAATCCTATACCGTACAGACAGGGCAGATTGCCGGAGACTGCGTCGACCTCAACACGGAAAATCCTGTAGTTGACCAGTATTTGATAGACTCCTATAACCAATATATTGATATGGGTGTAGATGCTTTCCGTCTCGATACAGTGAAGCATGTGAGCCGCTATATTTTTAATAAATACTTTATTCCTGCCTGGAAGACAAGAGGCGGCTCGGACTTCTTTATCTTTGGTGAAGTGGCCACCCGCTACAGAGATGTATGGAACAGCGGGATTCCGGCAATTTCGACACCATTTTATACCTGGAAATCTTCGAAATCGTATCCGGGCGATAACACAAATGACTACGCTTCCAATAAAGCGTCGGTTGAACAGGAGTGGGCAGACAACTCGACTACAGCAGGACAGCCTACCTCGAACAATGCTTTCCTGATCGGCAATACCTATCATGCGCCTGACTATTCGATGAAATCGGGTATGGATGTAATTGATTTTCCTATGCATTGGGCCTTCAAGTCAGCACAGGAAGCATTCAGCATGAAAAGCGGCGACCAATTCTATAACGATGCAACCTGGAATGTAACCTACATCGACTCTCATGACTATGCTCCTGACCAGGCTCCGGAAAATCAGCGCTTTGCCGGTACACAGGACACTTGGGCTGAGAATCTCGCTCTGATGTTCACTTTCCGGGGAATCCCCGCCATTTTCTATGGCTCTGAAATCGAATTTAAAAAGGGGTCTGTTATCGATGTAGGTCCAAACGCACCGCTCAGCACAACAGGCCGCGCTTACTACGGCGACCACATTGAAGGCAGTGTTACGGTACAAGATTACGGCAGATATACCAATGCTACCGGCACACTTGCGGACTCGCTCAACTATCCTCTGGCCAAACATATCAGACAGCTCAATCTAATCAGAAGAGCGGTTCCTGCTTTGCAGAAAGGTCAGTATTCTACAGAGAATGTAACGGGCAACCTGGCGTTTAAGCGAAGATATACCGACAACGCCAAAGGCATTGACAGCTTTGCATTGGTTACGATTTCGGGAAATGCCACTTTTACCGGAATTCCGAACGGAACTTACGTGGATGCGGTGACCGGAGATTCCAAAACCGTTACTAACGGCACAATTACACTGACATGCTCCGGTAAAGGAAATGCGAGAGTGTATGTGTTAAACGGCAGCGGTGGAATTGGAGTCACGGGTACCTACCTGAAGTAACCAGCAAACCATTCATCCCCCAAGAGTATGAAGCCTCGGCTCGATCCATGATCCCTCTGGAATAGACAACATAACCCGCCAGGTACTTACCAAAGTGCCCGGCGGTTTTTTTACATTCCAAATATCGCATCACGAACTCCAAAAACCTTCGGTTAATTGTTATTTTTAGCCGCTCTGTAACGTGAGATTCCCCAATCTATAATAAGCGCTATAAATAGCCATGAGAAAAAATGGATTCCACACAGAACAAACTTCCAAAGGAGCTCGCTTTTCATAGATTGATGCAAATCCGTCAACTGAGGTTCAAACCATAAAAGTAACGGACTGGTAAAAGCCAGTAGCAAGTTTTTATCATCATTTCCAGATAAATTAATGAAGCAACAGATCAAAGAAAGCAGCGGCAACCAGAAACTGAATTTTTTAAAGAATATAATCCATCCCCCCTCCTATACCCTAAATACTACCATAAAATGCTTTGAGCTGAGTTTTTAAGAAACAGTTAAGAATCAGATAAAGATTGTTAAGAATTGATTGCGTAAACTAAAAAGGGTATAGGATACCGATGCAGACAAAGGAGGGAGTTACCAGATGACATCATAGTTGAAACCTACGGACAAACTATTTAGACCCTTTTGCTTATGGAGTGCTAACCAATTCTATGATTAGGAGATTTATGATGAAAAAAATCCTCGGGCTGGCCCTTGCCACCTTGCTTATACTGCCCTCAACAGCACTGGCGAAAACGGATCCCGTTCAGCGCCAAGGTGTAAAATTGGACCAGGCAGATGTAAAGGAATTCACCAATCAATTTTTTAAACAAAAAGAAGTTCAAGAACTGCTTGTTGGATCTGCAGTTGTTGTGGTTAAAGATGGCAAGGTATTGCTTAACCAAGGCTACGGTTACGCTGATGTTGCCGCCAAGAAACCTTTCGATGCAGATAAGACCGTATTTCGTCTGGCTTCCGTCTCCAAGCTGCTTACCTCTGTGGGGATCATGCAGTTAGCTGAGGCGGGTAAGGTTGATTTGAATAAGGATATCCAGGGCTATTTGCCTTATCTGCAAATTCCGAATCCAACTGGGTCCCCGCTTACCCTTAAGCATTTGATGACCAATACTTCGGGTTTTGATTTAGGGGGCTCCCCTGAGCCTGGTAAAGCCTACAGCTTGGAGGACTATGTAAAAGCAACAGTGCCCACTGTTACCCATACACCTGGTGAAGCCTACAGATATAACAATTATGGATTTTCTCTGCTGGGCTACATTATCGAACAGGTAAGCGGCTCATCCTTTGAAAGTTATATGAAAAAGGGCTTGTTCGAACCCTTAGGTATGGATAATAGTAATGTGCTGTTCAACAGTGAGGTAAAGAAGGCCATTGCTACCCCCTATGATGTTACACTGAAGCCTCAAGCACAGCTCCCCAATATCCCTGACAGCGGTCCGGAAGGACTCATGTTCTCAACAGGCAGTGACATGGCGAAATTCCTTCAGGCGATGGTTAACTATGGACAACAGGGTTCTAAGCGCATCTTAACGAAAGACTCAGTCTTGGAGATGGAGAAGAACAGTGTGACTATTCATCCTGATATTCCGGGGAGCGGTTATGGCCTGGAGACTATTTATCCGTCGTCTTACAATGGATACACTGTCGTTGAGAAGGGTGGCGATTTACCCGGATTTCATAGCAATTTATGGTTGCTGCCTGAAGAGAATACGGGAATATTCGTTGTGTTTAACAGTGATAAAGGCAACCTTCGAGCCCCATTTTTTGAGCAGTTTATGAACCGCTATTTCCCTGATAAAGGGATAAGTCCTGTGATCAAAACGCCGAAGCCTACGCAAGAGCAACTGCATCCATTCGAAGGGGTGTATCAGGATTTGCGTATGCCTGGCTGGACCTACGATATTAAGGCTGGTGACGGAACTCTGCTGGTGTCTGATCCTCGGGGAGAGCATGTCTTACGCCAGTCGAAGGATCTGCTGTTCTATGATGAGGAGGGAGTGCCTGCTGGCTTCCAAGCGGATAAAGACGGGAACATGGAATACTTCTCCTACAACAAGGTGGGAAGTTGGTCTCAGAAGCTTCCTGAGCCTGCGAAATATTCTGATGTTCCAGAGGATCATCCTTACGCAAAATACATTTATAAGCTCGTTCAATTGGGTGTGATTCAGCAGGACCAGGATACATTTAAGCCTGAAGAACCCATGACAAGGGGCAAATTTATTGCCCAGTTATTCAAGTTTACAGATTTCCCGCTTTCTTCAACACCTAGCCAGTTTAGCGATACTAAGGGTCATCCGTATGAGGCCTTCATTCAGACTGCAGCTGAAGGCGGAGTTGTATCGGGATTTTCGGATGGAAGCTTCCGCCCGGATGAGCCTGTGACCCGGGAGCAGTCAGCAGCTATGATATTGAGGCTGGTGAAGTTAAGTATAATTGTTGAACCTGTAAAGGCTGAGTTAAGTGAAGATGTCAGCCCATGGGCATCTGAAGGGGTACAATTCGTAGTGGGCCTTCATCTCTATGGCCCTGATGTTACAGTAACAAATGGAACAGTACATTATCGGCCGAAGGATATGCTGTTAAATCAAGAATCGGCTGTGTTGTTGGGATTGCTTATTCAGAATCTGTTGTAATATACAAGCAGGCCGAAATACAAGTTAGACCCGCAGAGGGATGGATACCCCCTCCCTCTGCGGGTCTTTAATTTTAGGAGGATCACAACTGGAGCACCCCCTCCTACATCCTAAATACTACCACAAAATGATTTGGGCTGAGTTTTTAAGAAACAGTTAAGAATCAAATAAAGATTGTTAAGAATTGATTGCGTAAACTAGAAAGGGTATAGGATACCGATGCAGACAAAGGAGGGAGTTACCAGATGACATCATAGTTGAAACCTACGGACAAACTATACAGACCCTTTTATTTATGGCATGCTAACCAATTCTATGATTAGGAGATTTATGATGAAAAAAATCCTCGGGCTGGCCCTTGCCACCTTGCTTATACTGCCTTCAACAGCACTGGCGAAAGCTGAACCCGTTCAGCGCTCAGATGTAAAGCTGGAACAGGCAGATGTAAAGGAATTCACCAATCAGTTTTTTAAACAGAAAGAAATTCAAGAACAGCTTGTAGGAGCTGCAGTTGTTGTGGTTAAAGATGGCAAGGTATTGCTTAACCAAGGTTACGGTTACGCTGATGTTGCCGCCAAGAAACCTTTCGATGCAGATAAGACCGTATTTCGTCTGGCTTCCGTCTCCAAGCTGCTTACCTCTGTGGGGATCATGCAGTTGGCTGAGGCAGGCAAGGTTGATTTGAATAAGGATATTCAGGGCTATTTGCCTCATTTGCAAATTCCTAATAAAACAGGGTCCCCGCTTACTCTTAAGCATTTGATGACTCATACTTCGGGTTTTGATTTAGGGGGCTCCCCTGAGCCTGGTAAAGCCTACAGCTTGGAGGATTATGTAAAAGCAACAGTGCCTACTGTTACCCGTAAACCTGGTGAAGCCTACAGATATAACAATTATGGATTTTCTCTGCTGGGCTACATTATCGAACAGACGAGTGGCTCAACCTTTGAAGAATATATGAAAAAGGGCTTGTTCGAACCCTTAGGTATGGATAACAGTAATGTGCTGTTCAACAGTGAGGTAAAGAAGGCCATAGCTACCCCTTATGACATTACACTGAAACCTCAAGCACAGATCCCCAATATCCCTGACAGCGGTCCGGAAGGAGGCATGTTCTCAACAGGCAGTGACATGGCGAAATTCCTTCAGGCAATGCTTAACTATGGACAACAGGGTTCTAAACACATCTTATTGAAAGATTCAGTCTTGGAGATGGAGAAGAAGAGTGTGACTATTCATCCTGATATTCCGGGGAGCGGTTATGGCCTGGAGACTATTTATCCGTCGTCTTACAATGGATACACTGTCGTCGAGAAGGGGGGCGATTTACCCGGATTTCATAGCAATTTATGGTTGCTGCCTGAAGAGAATACGGGAATATTCATTGCTTTTAACACTGATAAAGGCAACCTTCGGGCCCCCTTCTTTGAGCAGTTTATGAACCGCTATTTCCCTGATAAAGGGATAAGTCCTGTGATTAAAACGCCGAAGCCTACGAAAGAGCAACTGCATCCATTCGAAGGGTTATATCGGGATTTGAGTATGCCTGGCTGGACCTACGATATTAAGGCTGGTGACGGAACTCTGCTGGTGTCAGATCCTTTGGGAGAGCATGTCTTACGCCAGTCTAAGGATCTGCTGTTCTATGATGAGGAGGGATTACCTGCCGGCTTCCATGCGGATAAAGACGGGAACATGGAATATTTCTCCTACAACAAAGCGGGGAGTTGGTCTGAGAAGCTTCCTGAGCCTGCGAAATATTCTGATGTTCCAGAGAACCATCCTTACGCAAAATATATTTATTCGCTCGTTCAATTGGGTGTGATTCAGCAGGACCAGGATACATTTAAGCCGGAAGAACCCATGACAAGGGGCAAATTTATTGCCCAGTTGTTCAAGTTTACAGATTTCCCGCTTTCTACAAGGCCTAGTCAATTTAGCGATACTAAGGGCCATCGGTATGAGGCAGTTATTCAGACTGCAGTTGAAAGCGGAGCCGTATCGGGATTTTCGGATGGAAGCTTCCGCCCGGATGAGCCTGTGACCCGGGAGCAGGCAGGTACTATAGTATGGAGGCTGGTGAAGCAAAATTTAATGGTTGAACCTGTAAAGGCTGAGCTAAGCGAGGATGTCAGCCCATGGGCATCTGAAGGTGTGCAATTCGTAGTGGGCCTTCATCTCTATGGTCCTGATGTTACAGTAACAAATGGAACAGTACATTATCGGCCGAAGGATTCACTGTTAAATCAAGAATCTGCTGTGCTGATGGGATTGCTTTTTAAAAATTTGTTCTAATGTAAAAGCGATGCTTAAATACAAAAAAGACCTGCAGAAGGGATGGATGACCTCCCTCTGCGGGTCTTTAATTTTAGGAGGAGCTTGACCTTGCAGTATACTTCAACCTTTATACTGGAATCAGTGATGAAGAAAAGTATTAAGTTGAGCTACAGCAAAAAGGAGCTATGTACTATGAATAGCAACATCCTTCCTGACAAAGATAAGCTATGGTATTGGCAAGAAGAGCTGAATAGAGGGGGCCCGCGATTTACTGGAAATAAGGCACATAGAAAGCTGATTGATTTTTTCGAACAGGAATTAACGGACATGGGACTGAAAGTCAACCGGGACAAGCATTTATTCACAAAATGGGAAGCGAAGCAATGGAATCTGTTTGTGCAGGTGGAACAAGGCGGCATAGAGGAATATCCCGTTGCGTCCTACTATCCCTATTCAGGAACAACCACAGAGGATGGCGTTGTGGGTGAACTGATCTATTGTGGTTCAGGACCCGGAAATTTCAAACAGGCGGCTGGAAAAATCGCGATTGTGGAAGTAACCGTTTCTAAACTTCCCTCTTCGGTAGCACTTAGAAAAAGAACCTCGTTTCCTAAAAGCGCAAAGCTTCCTTTCGGACTAAGAAATTCTGTTGTTAGTTCGTTAATGAAAGGTCCGGATTTAGTAGAGGCACAACAAGCTGGAGTGTTAGGCTTGGTATGTGTCTGGAAAAAGATATCCGCAGAAAACGTTAGGGGGCAATACCTTCCATTCACAACTGCACTTAAAGCTTGTCCGGCTCTATGGGTAGACGGGAACACGGGAGATCAATTGAAGCAGCTAGCCCTCCGGCATGCTAAAGCACGTTTAGTACTGCATGCTGAAATCAAGGAAAATGCAGATAGCGATACGCTTTATGCCATTCTTCCGGGAACGAATAGAAGCGAAAATATCCTGATCAATACCCATACAGACGGACCGAATGCCTGTGAGGAAAACGGAGGGGTTGGCCTGCTGGCGATGGCAGAGTATTTCTCAAAGCTTCCATTGGAACAGCGTCAAAGGGATTTAGTGTTTGTGTTCGTTACAGGCCACTTTCAAATTCCGCAATTCGGTATACAGGGTCAAGCCACTACACGCTGGCTGCATGATCATCCTGAACTTTGGGACGGAGAAGGAGGCCATCAGAAGGCGGTGGCAGGTCTTACACTGGAGCACTTGGGATGCAGGGAATGGAAAGATAATCAGGAGAATAGCCGATACAGCGACACCGGAAATCTTGAAACTGAACTTGTGTATACAGCAAATGAGATGATGAATACAATTTATTTGGATTCGCTTAAGGGAAGAACGAAAGTGAGAAGTATAACGTTGAAACCGATAAACAATATACATTTCGGCGAAGGGCAACCGTTATTTGACGCCGGGATACCGAATATCTCACTTGTTCCAGCGCCTGACTATTTATGTGCAACAGGACCCAACGGATATTTAGACAAGCTGGACATTGATTTTATGGATGAGCAGATAGGGTCATTTATTAAAATGACAACCGTAATTGACCGTACCCCAGTAGAAGTATTAGGTCAACCAGAACCTTATGCCAAAGGTCTTCTGGGTTTCTTGGTAAAAGACGCAAACGAAAAGCAATAAAACAGCGGCATTTTGGGCGTGTTTTTCGTGTCCAGGACTGCCGCTGTTTCAATCTGCGGGATACTTATATATCAGCATATCTGAATGTTCTTAATGCCAATAAAAAGGTGGCAACCCCCATCAATGCCAACAGGCCCACACTTATAAAGTAACCGGACCACTCCATGGCCAGAGAATTGCGCAATCCGTTGATAAACCATTGAAAAGGGTTAATCCGGTTAAGCGTCTGAACCCACCCTGGGGCACCATCTAAGGAATAGAATGCGCTGCTGCAAAGCAATAGCGGAATGGTAATCATATTCGTCAGGATACTCACATTGTTCTCCGTCCGGCTCAGGCTGGCAGCAAAAAAGCTAAGAAAAACATAGCTAATCGTGGCGATGATTATTACCGGAATCAATGCAACAATCGAACGTACTGCAATATTAAGCTCAAAAACAAAAATACCTGATATCAATACGAGGATTGCACACACAAGAGAAGTCAGTGTCCATGCCCCTGAAATACTGCATATATATTTCCAGAGAGACATAGGGGTTACACGCAGCAGGTTGTATACACCTCTTCGGCGCTGTGTCAGGACCGCGAAGGATGTGGTCATAAATGAATAGAACAAAATGCTGACGGCCATCATGCCGGTTAGTATGCGTTCAGGGTAATCCGGAGATTTTATAAACATTCCTAAGCCAATGGTTCCGCCTATCGGTAACACAATCGACCAAAATAATAAAAATGGATCACGGGTTGCAGATTTAAGCGTAAGTCTGAATATTGTATTCATTGTATTTGCCTCCTAATCTAAGCATGATCGGTCAACTGAAGATATAGATCTTCCAGTTTTTCAGCATGATATTGCTGCAACAAGTCTTCCGGTTGTCCCTCAGCAACAATTTGTCCGTTATCCATCAAAATCAAGCGGTCAGCGATACGGGATACTTCCTCCATATCATGAGAGGAGAACAGCACAGTCACTTTGTTCCCGGCAAGCCGCTCAATCATTCTTCTAATCTCTTGACGTGCCCGGGGATCAAGCCCTGCCGCTGGTTCATCAAGAACAATTAAATCGGGATTGTGTATCGCAGTGACTGCAATGGCAAGCCGCTTTTGCTGTCCGCCGGACAAACGGGCGGCTGGTGTTTTTCCTGCATCTGCTAAGTTGCATTCCTCCAGCTTGTTTCGTATTTGTGCCTTGCTTAGCTTCACATGATAAAGTGCCGCAAAAAGTGCAAGATTCTCTTCAGCTGTGTATCCTTCAAAAAATGGAGTCGATTGGAGCTGCACACCTATATGCGCACGGTAATCGTCCCTCCAGCGTGTGATTTCGCCGGAATCCGGCTGCAAAATCCCCAACAGCATCGCCAAGGTGGTTGATTTTCCGGCTCCGTTTGTGCCAATCAGAGCAAGAACTTCTCCTTGCCTGATTTCCAGGTCAATTCCCTTTACTACCTCACGGTTATGGAATTGCTTATGGATACCTTTGGCTTCAATGAGGTTCATCCTTTCCACTCTCCTTTACTTCACATTGTTTATTCATCGTTGAGTATAGGGGCATTTTTTTCTCCCTCAGTTATGAGGGAGAGTGTTTATTCCTGTGTATCCAAAAGCGCCAGCGCCTTTTCAACAAAATCCTGCTGCTGCCGGATAATAGCGAACATATTATCCATGATCAACATGACCATTGGAGGGATGTTATGCTGCATGGCTGCATCTTTGGCTTCAAAACCTTGCTTCACAGCGTCGTATTCATCCTGTAGAGTGCTGCGCTGCTGTTCTAATGCTCTTCGGCATTCCTCCGGCGGCAGTTTTTCATAAAAGGATAAACCGGAATACATCTTCGAAGGGTATAGCACAGAAGAAGCTTTTAGCGCATCGCTGATCAGCTCCTGCAGATACTGTTTTCCGGATTCAGTAATGGTGTAAATCGCCTTTTGGCGATGCCCGGTCTGTTCAATGCTTGTGACCGCAACATAACCCTCCAGCTCCATTTTTTTCAGTGCATGATAAATAGAACCGATCAGCACCCCACCCCAGCGTTCCGCATCTGTCATCTGCAGCCCCTGCTGCACATCATAACCAGACATAGGCTGAACATTCAGCATTCCAAGTACAAGTAATCGTGTCAACCGCTTTCCACCTCCATTACTCAACGTTGAATATTGTATAATGACTATTGGACTCTGTCAAGCTGATATGTAATCCGGTTATACAAGCATGGCGGGTATTATGTGAAAATGGCCGTCGCCTGGGCAGTTTCAATGTGCTATATCAAACTGCCCGAGGCAACGATAGCATACTTTGAAAAGAATTCATTGGATGATTTCATCGAAACGGATGATCTCCTCAAAATGCGTCAGCGCTTTCTAACCCTTTCATCCCTGATTACGAGTCGTAGATTCTATCGTCATCATCATTCTCTTCTTCGAGAGTCCGTATCTCAATCAGTTTCATGGCGGTGAAAGCCCTGATTCCATGCCGATCTCCCCGAACCATTGTAAATATCTCACCTGTGCGGGCCGCAGCAACCGATCCGTTCAGAACGACTTCTCCATGACCGGACACTATCATCCAGCTCTTGCTGGAATGAAGACAGGGCATTTCAGGCAGGGCATGATCCGGCAGCAGGGACAATTTAATTGTAAGCACAAGCCCCGAACCGCTGGTTGCCTCGTCCAGCACGGTAAAGCTCCCCCATTCAGTTTCCCCATACCTCGGTGCAGCGGAAACGTCTTGGAGGATTTCTTTAATGGCATTTGCTTCTGCTTTGCCGGCAATCAGAATGCCCTCGGGACTTCCTACGGCAACTATGCCGGGTACGCCGATCACATGCAGCGGAATGTTCAATTCATTGACAATGTGGGTATGACCCGACTCTCCCCAAATTCCCCCTGCACCAATCACGGGATGATTCAGCTGGGCAGTCAGTGTTTCCCAGCTTCCCAGATCACGCCACTCGCCTTCATGCGGCAGCACGACGGCTTTGCTGCTGCGCTCAGCTACTTCCTTGTCAAAGCTGCGGACTGGAAATCCGGGGTACAAGTCTGTAAATGCGGCGAGGTCAATAGGCAGCCCCATTTGTTCCAGATGCGACAGCATAAAGCGCAGAGAAAAAGCAAAAACTCCACAGTTCCATAACGCATGTTCCCGTACCAGCTCCCGGGCTCTGGAGATGACCGGCTTTTCTTCAAAAGAAAGGACGGGCGAATAGGCTGAAATCGTCCCCTTTCCCGGGACAATGTAGCCGTACTGGTCCGAGGGATGGGTGGGCCTTGTCCCAAGCAGAACAAGGTCTGCCTGTGAGGCAGCCAATGTATCCGTGAACTGATGAAATAAACGGAAGAACGCGTCATCCGCAAACATATCTGCCGGAGCCACGCAGAGGGTATCTTCGGGTTTAGCTTTTCCGGTGGAGTGCAAGTAGAGTGCCCCAAGCGCGGCGGCAGTGAAAGTACCGCGCTTATAAGGCTCCCCAATTACCGGGTATCCGTTTCCGGTATACCGCCGGGTCAGAGCCTTTTGATCCTTATGCGTCACGAACAACGCCGATTCACCCAGTCCACATTGATTGAGCTGGCGGCATACCCGTCCAAGCATGGACTCTGTGCCTCCGCCCGGTGCAGGAAGCAGCTCTAGAAACATTTTGGAACGGATCCGTCCGGACAGCGGCCACAGCCGCTGTCCGGAACCGCCGCATAAAAGAATGGTATGCACGGCTGTCTGCCTCCTTAATGCTTGGGGGGAGTGGAATATCCTTTACGCTGATGGAAGGAAAGCGAACGGTACGTACGGGCATACTTCCGAATCTGCGCTTTTCCCAGAGAAGCGGCTGAGGTCTTCAGCGACTTATTGTTGGCATTTTTCAATATCACAGCGGCGCTGTTTCCGCTGTAGACATAATTGGCATAGGTTTCAAATTCGGAAAAGCCGAACTGTTTCTTCTTGTCGATACTTCGGATAATGGCGGCATGCCATGACATCCCGTGCCGGGCTTCGATTTTTCTTTTTAGTCCGGCCAGTTTTGCTTTCTCAAACAGCATGTAATGGGTGACAAAGGATTTGGGTGAAGGGGCGGCAGTTCCCAGCAGCTTCCGGTAGGTGCGGAAATATTCCGGCTGGCTCCAGTTGCGGCAATAAAAGATACTCTTTCCTCCGGTACGGAACCGGTGGGAACGAATCAGCACCGTATCGGCATCAATGACCAGAAAATGACTTTCCCGGCAGATATGATCACCGTTCATTTTAAGCAGCTGCTGATACAGCCAGCCGGAACGGTTCCAGCGGGAGGAGGAATAACGGATGTCTTTTTTAGTAAACGGCAGAACGGTGGTTTCATTGACAAAGATACAGTTTTTGCGTGAGCACAGATTTCTGATCTTGCTGCTGTCCGGTGAGACAATATAGATATTGCTGATGGGGTGGCTGACATAACGGCGAAGACTGTCGATCACATGAGGGAGGGTCGCCAGGTCCTTTTCAATCGCCGGAATAAGGACATCTATCGCGGGACCGCTAACACTTAAGCCTGCTGAGGTTGCTGACATAGGTTCATCTCCGTGCACAAATTGACATGAGCGTCTGCACTAATGTATGCCGAGAATTCACTTCATGACCGGGCATAGATCACCGTAAAGATAATCTAACCTATACGGGATAGATGCTTAATTCAGCGGGGGCCTCTTCTGCATAGGATGCAGTGACTATGTAAATCAGGGAGGGGATTCATCCCTTCTCAGACAGGAGAGTGCATGAGTGAAGGCAAAACATGCTAACTTACCGCAGAGCAAATGGCTCAAGACCAAATTGCTGCTGCGCAACGCTTCGATCAGGCCCTTTATTCCGGACACCCGGAAGTTCAGCAAACGTAATCTGGAGCAGATGATCCACAGCTATGGAATGATCTATGTCAAGCCGGAACGGGGAACCTATGGCAACGGGGTCATTCGCGCGGAGCGGGGGGAACGGCAGGGCTTTACTTACCAGTATGAAGAAACCGTCCGTCATTTCGACAGCTTTGCGGCCTTTCACAAAAGTCTGGCGAAGAAGACTGGCGGCAGGAGTTATTTGATTCAAAAAGGGATTCACCTGCTGAAGCATAACCGGCGGCGCTTTGATATCCGGGTGATGGTACAGTTAAGCCCCAAGGGCGTATGGGAAGCTACCGGGATTATCGGACGGCTCGGGCATCCGGGCAAAATAGTGACGAATTACCACAGCGGCGGCAAACCCATGGCGATTGAGAAATTGCTCTCGACCCATCTTTCGGAGCGCAGGCTTGCGCAGCTGACAGAGGAATTAAATAGACTGGGTACCCGCATGGCGGCTCATATGCAGAAAACCTACCCCCGGATTCGGCAAATTGGCGTAGATGTCGGTTTGGACCGGTCGCTGACGCCATGGATTATTGAAGTGAACATGAATCCCGATCCCTATATCTTTAATCAGCTTAAGGATAAATCCATGTATAAAAAAGTAATGAGATACCGGCGTTTTTATATGGGGAAATAAAGCTTTCGCATG
Source organism: Paenibacillus sp. FSL L8-0470 (assembly GCF_038008625.1). Taxonomy (NCBI): domain Bacteria; kingdom Bacillati; phylum Bacillota; class Bacilli; order Caryophanales; family Paenibacillaceae; genus Paenibacillus; species Paenibacillus sp. FSL L8-0470. Next base: position 5,290,862 of record NZ_JBBOZM010000001.1, on the reverse strand, counting down.
AGGAGTATCGCTGTCGTTAGCAGAGGCTCAGTGACAACTGAGCCTCTTTGGTGTCATTTCAAGCGGTATTCTAACGGAGAGACGCCGAAGTGAGCCCGGAACACGCGGTGAAAATAAGAGTAGCTGGCGAAACCGCAAGTTTCGGCAATATGCTCCAGCGTCAATTCACTGTATTTGATCTGCTCTACAGCAGCTTTGAGCCGGATCTCAATCGCATATTGAATCATGGTTTTGCCGTAATGCTCCTTAAACAGCCTTACTGCCCGCGACAGGCTAAGACCGGCATAGCTGGCAGCTTCCTCAAGCTTAAAGGTGACCGTGGCATGCTCTTCAATAAACCGCTTGAGCTTCAGGGTTGCCGTACCCTTCCGGTCCGCCTGTACATTTTCGGTAATCGCTCTGTCAATATACAGGCAGAGGCTGCGCAGCAGCACATCCTTCAGCTCGGCATCCTCTTCAAGCGAACCGCGCCGTTTCTCCAGCAGAAGGTTGCGCCATAAGCCAATCAGCTTGTCATCCAGGCCAATCCGGTTAGCCACCGGACGGTTCCTCCGTTTCCACCAGGCGTCAATCCAGGGGCCTTCGCAGAACAGATAATAATCTCCGCTGGACAGGCGTCCCTTATGTTCCGGTTCCTTCACCGTCAGCTGGTAATCGTCGCCTGGCCGGAGCAGCAGCAGATCACCGCCGCTCAGAGTGTACTCTTGGCCGTGTGAGGTCACTTCACAGGAGCCTTCGGTTTGCAGCCGGAACAGGTAATTCTGTAATCCGCCCTTCAGATTGTGGTTAAACGGCTTATAGTGATATGAGTGATCGCAGATGAGCAGAGACGTGTCCATGAATATGACCCTCCCAACGAATTCAGAGCAAATAGTTCATGTTCTGTCGATATTGTATATGTTCATTTTAGTCTGTATTCCACTAGAATGATACCAGAGAGAACAATAAAATTTTAAGTAGACAGAGGTGTTTGTTATCATGAACAAGATCAATATCGGGTTACAGCTGTACACGCTCCGTGATCTAACCGCTTTGGATTTCGAAGGAACACTCCGGAAGGTGGCGGAGCTTGGTTATCAAGGCGTTGAATTTGCCGGGTATGGAGATATTCCCGCTGAACAAATGAAGTCGCTGCTTGATGAGCTGGGTCTCCAAGGATTCAGCAGTCATGTTTCGCTGGAAGCCATGCGTAAGGATCTGCAAAAAGAGATTGATTACCTCAAAGCTATCGGTGCAGCGTATATGATCTGTCCTTTTCTAATGCCCGAGGATCGTCCTCAAAGCAGTGAGGAGTGGAGCAAATTGTTCTCCGAGCTGCAGGAAATAGGAACTGAAGTCAGTAAGCAGGGATTGATTTTTGGTTATCACAACCATGATTTTGAATTTATAGGACAGGCCGGAGAACATAACGCATTTGATGGCATGTTTATGCAAACCACACCGGCTGCGGTTCAAGTGGAAATGGATGTGTGCTGGGTTCAATTCGCTGGACAGCATCCGATCGAGTATATCCACAAATATGCCGGACGTCTGCCGCTTCTCCATCTGAAGGATTTCAGCACAGACGAGCAGGGTCAGATGATAACGCTTGAATTGGGACAGGGTTCCGTTAATCTGCCTGCGGTTATTGAGGCCTCAGCGAAAGCGGGGGTGCAATGGCTGATCGTGGAGCAGGATGTCTGTCAGAACCCGCCGCTTGAAAGTATATCGAACAGCTATAACTGGCTTAAACAAAACTATTTAAACCAATAATAATCTATTGCTTAAAGGAGCTACTTAATATGAAAAAAATCAAAGTTGCTGTATTCGGCTGCGGCGCCATCGCCGGGCGCAGACATATCCCAGAGTATGCAGCGAGTGAACACGTAGAACTGGTTGCTTTTGCAGATCCTATCATGGAGCGCGCCGAGAAAATGGCCGAAACCTATGGCGGCAAAGGTTATGCCAGCTATGAGGAATTACTGGCTAATGAAGAAGTGGATGCGGTCAGCGTATGTACGCCGAACTATCTGCATGCTTCAATGGCTATTGCGGCGGCCAATGCCGGCAAACATGTTCTGGTGGAAAAACCCATGGCATGTTCCGCTGAAGAAGGTGAGCAGATGATCGAAGCTGCCCGTAAAAACGGAGTGTACCTGATGGTTGGACATAATCAGCGGCTGATGCCGCCTCATGTGAAGGCTAAAGAAATTCTCGACTCCGGCAAACTGGGCAGAGTGCTTACATTCCGCACGTCCTTTGGGCACCCGGGACCGGAGGGCTGGAGTGTAGACGGTGCAAACAGCTGGTTTTTCCGCAAAGAAGAAGCAATCATGGGTGCGATGGGCGACCTGGGCGTACACAAATCCGATTTTATCCGTTATTTGCTGAACGACGAAGTATCCGAAATAGCCAGTTTTATCGGCACTCTGCATAAAGAAGGCACGGAAGTCGATGATAACGCAGCCTGCATCCTGCGGATGAAGAGCGGCGCCATTGGAACACTGGTTGCCAGCTGGACACAATACAGAGGCGGAGACAACAGTACCGTATTATGGTGCGAGCATGGTGTGATGAAGATTGGGACTGTAGCGGGCGACGAAGTGATCGTGGAGCTTACGAATGGTACGGTCGAGACCTACAAAGTGGGTGCTATGGCGACCAATGAAAAACAGGTGCCGAGTGGTGTCATTGATGATTTCGTGAAGTCCATCGTAACGGATACACCTCCGGCGATCTCTGGGGAAGAAGGACTGAAATCTCTGAAAGTCATTTTGGCTGCATTCGAATCCCAGAACACGGGGCAAATGGTCAAGCTGTAATTATTTTCACACATAAGCAAATAGTTCAGGTTACAAATGATGGAAACCGCAGCCGGCTTGGCTGCGGTTTTTGTCTGGCCGCTAGGCTATTTAATCAGCAACTTGCCTGTAAAGAGTATTTTGTGAAAGGCCTCAAGCGGTCAGCTTATTCTCTGCCATTTTTTGAGCATTAACACCGGTCTATGCTATAATTCCTTATACTAATGCGAGTAAACAGGAGGAAGGGAATGCAAGAGCGAAGCAAGAGAAGGAAAGCGCAGCGCAGCAAATCACGTAACCGGAAAACGCTGCTTAGCGTGACCGTTGTGCTGGGTACGTGTCTGATCGCTGGAGCTGTTTATGCAGGAACTTTGTATTATAAGGCTGAACGGGCACTTGACCGGATTTCGGCATCGGGAACGACTCCGAGTGAAACGGCAAGTCCAACATCGCCTATGCCTGGAGCTTCGGCCGAGGCTGATGCTGCGGATGCCGTGGATGAGAATAAACCGCTCACGTTCTTGCTCGCCGGTGTGGACAACCGGAGCGGCAGCGGAGGGACGCTGAATACGGATGTGCTGATGCCGGTGGTCTATGAGCCTGTGAGCAAAAAGCTGTCCATCCTGTCCATCCCCCGTGACATGAAGATCACGAGCAGTGAGATCGGCGCGCATAAGGCTAATTATTATTACGCTTATTATTACTCCCATAACAAAGGTGAGGACTTAAGCAAGACCAAGGAGTTCTACAGCAGTATTCTGCAGATCGACATTGACCATATGATTCTGGTTAATTTTGAGGCGTTCAGCAGCATAGTGGATGAGCTTGGCGGACTGGATATCAATGTGCCGATGAATATGCGTTATGTAGATAATGCGGACGGAACAAACATTAATCTGACTAAAGGGATGCAGCATTTAAGCGGCAAGGAAGTGCTGGATTTCGTCCGTTACCGCAAATCGAACCGGGGAACGGCAGAATCCTCAGATATATCCCGCAACGAGCGGCAGCAGGAGGTCCTGAACCTGATTCTGGGTAAGCTGGATTCCGTGAACGGGATTGCTCAGCTGGGGGATATCATCGACATCCTGGGGGAGAATATCCGCACCGATATCGACAAAGTTCAGCTCCGTGACTGGATTCTGAATTATAAATCCATGAAGCCTTCATCCAGTGAGCTCATTACACTGGATTCGGTCTGGAAGAGCCCTTATGTCTATGCCAAAGAAGAGGATCTGCTGGTGAAGCTGCAGAAATTTCGCGAACCGCTGGGTCTGCCTGCGCTCGACAAGCAGCAGCTGCTTCATGATTTTGGAATTACGGATTAGGCAAGTCAACTTTACATAGAATTGTTCTATGTTTTTATTTCATACAGGAAACGAATGAAGGGTTGTCTCAATCGCAAAGGTTTTGCGAGAGAGGCAGCCCTTCTCTGTTACGCGGACTACTTTTTCAGATCCTCCGGAAATTCCCCTGAACATCCAGCGGATGGATATCATCCCGGCAAGTCAGACAATCAACTCAAATTTGTCCCCCAATATGAGCTGCTTGGAGCGATGGATTTTTTGTCCGTCCGGACTGGAGACTGTGCTTGTGATACTAAGCAGCGGATAACCTTCCTCAATATTCAAATAGGTAGCCACATCAAAGGAGGCGTACTCCATTACGATATATTTTCTTGAATGCCCGAAGGAGACTTTGTATTTGCTCTTCAAAATTTCATAAAGCGATTTATCGTTCAAATCTTCCTGCAGCAAAAAAGAATAGGAGGAGGGGAACCGCGAATACTCCACGGAGATTGGAACGTTGTCGGCATAACGGATGCGTTCAATGTTGATGACTTTGTCCCCCGGGTTCAGCCCCAGATGCTCTTGATCCGATAAGGTGGCTTCTTCAATTACGCACTTGATGACTTTCGCGCCGGGTGTTTTGTTCTGCAGCTTGCACGTATCGCTGAACCCGATCGTTTCGGCGACATTTTTTTGAATCTTGTCTTTAGTAATGAACGTGCCTTTACCCGGAATCCGCACCAGATAACCACCCGAGGTGAGTGAATCCAGAGCGGCCCGTACTGTGACACGGCTTACCTGATTCGTTTCGCTTAATTCCAGCTCTGTAGGGAGTTTGTCCCCCGGTTTCAGTGTGCCGTTTTGGATAGAATCCAATATATTCTCCTGCAGCTGTTTGTACAGTGGAGATGATTCGGAAGGGTCAAGCATTTGTTATACCTCCAGGTTCAAAAATCGATTATAAAACGGGCTCTGTGGCAAGGAATAGATGAGGTCTATCCATATTACGTCCGGATTATCGGACATCTGTCCAACGAAATGTATTGCATTGTATTGACCACATACTTCTATAGTATAACAATATAGACAATTTGTTAACAGTTTACATTACTCTGCTCTCCTAATGTTACTGTAAACACCTTGTAATGAGCTCAAATAAGAAATTTTATAAAAAATGAAAGCCCTCTCTTGTATCATGTATTGCTTTGTGCTATTATTTGTCCATAACATTCCCATACAAAAGCCGGCGTGGAATGGAAAATCATAATATGTATCATACAAGGGAGAGGGAGAATGGATATGAAACAAATTATCGAGCAGATTATAGCGGATAAAAAAGAGGGCGGCGGCATCAAGCAGGTCTATTATGTCGCTTGCGGCGGTTCTTACGGAGCGTTCTTCCCAGCAAAGACATTTCTTGAGAAGGAAGCTAAGGACATTAAAGTAGGCCTATACAACAGTAATGAGTTCGTGCATAACACGCCAAAGGCATTCGGTGCAAATGCGGTCCTGGTCGTAGCCTCCCATAAAGGCAACACGCCGGAAACGGTAAAAGCTGCGGAACTGGGTAAAAAAGCGGGCGTGCCGGTTATCGCACTCACCTGGATCGAAGATTCTCCTATTACGGAATTTGCGGATTACGTGGTCAAGTATAGCTTTGGAGAGAATAAAGATATCGCTGGTGAAAAAACGATCCAAGCGCTTATGACCGCAGTGGAAATTCTGAAACAGACGGAAGGGTACCCGAATTACGAGAAATTCCTCGATGGCGTTTCAAGAATCGACCGGATTGTAAAACAGGCAACCAAGCATGTAAAGAATCGAGCCCTGACGTTTGCCAAAAACCACAAAGACGATTCCGTCATCTATACGATGGCCAGTGGAGCGGGGTATGGTGCGGCATATATGGAAAGCATCTGTATCTTTATGGAAATGCAGTGGATCAACTCCGCGAGCATCCATTCCGGTGAATACTTCCATGGACCGTTTGAGATTACGGACGCCGAAATTCCGTTCGTCCTTCAGGTATCGGAAGGTAGTACCCGGGCACTTGACGAGAGAGCGCTGGATTTCCTTAACCGGTACGCTAAGCGGGTGGAAGTGCTGGACGCGAAGGATCTTGGACTGTCCACCATCGATAGCTCGGTCGTTGACTATTTCAATCACTCCTTGTTTAACAACGTGTACCCCATCTATAATCAAGCTTTGGCGGTGGAAAGAAAACATCCGCTTACCACACGCAGATACATGTGGAAGGTTGAATATTAATCCGTACTCATTTCAGCAGCCTTCAGAGGGGATATTCATATGAAACAATATAAAGTAATCGGAATTGGCGACAATGTAGTAGATAAGTACATCCACCAGGGCATCATGTACCCTGGTGGAAACGCCTTGAACTTCAGTGTATACGCTACCATGTGCAAAATGGAGTCCGCTTATTTAGGCAAATTCGGCAGCGATGAAGTCGCCCGGTATATCGGGCAGGTGTTGGACGAGCTGACCATTGACCGCAGCCATTGCCGCGAATATGAGGGTGAGAACGGCTATGCGCGCGTTACCCTTGAAGACGGTGAACGCCTGTTTCTGGGATCGAATAAGGGCGGGATCGCCAAGGAAAACGCATGGAAATTTACCGAAACTGATCTGAATTACATCAAACAATTTGCCGTGATCCATACGAGCTTGAACAGTTACATTGAACAGGATCTGACAGTTCTTCGGGAAACCGGCATTCCTATTTCGTATGACTTCTCGGTTCGCTGGAACGACGACTATCTGGAACAGGTCTGCCGGTATGTGGATATATCCTTTCTTTCATGCAGCCATTTGACGGCAGAAGAGCGGGAGAGAGAGATGCGGAAGGCACAGCGGCTCGGATCGAAAATTGTGGTTGGGACAGTAGGTGAAAACGGATCGTACACCCTTTTCGGTGATCAATGGATTTATCAACCGGCGGATTCAACGGAAGCGGTGGACACGATGGGAGCGGGAGATTCTTATATCACTGCTTTTCTCGTGGAGATGATCCGGAGTTCAGAGGGCAGGATCGAATTTGACCAGGAGAGTGAAATGCTCCGTAAAATCAAGACCAGTATGGGTAAGGGAGCGGAGTTCGCATCTCAAATATGCCGGATCAACGGTGCTTTCGGATTCGGCACCCCATTGGTTTAACAGTATATGAGGGGAGGGGCCTCCTCTCTTTACTATCAATAATGTAAGCGTATTCAGAAAAGTCGGATGAGCCTTAACGAAGGTCCAGTGGATCGGTGAAGCCAGTATAAACAAAAAAGGGGACTTTTTATGTTTTGGTTTGAACTCTTGATCATCTTTTTACTCATTTTCTTTGGCGCCAGGGTCGGCGACGTATTCATGGGCCTGCTTGGCGGAGTCGGCGTTGCGATATTCGTATTCATTTTTCACGTCCAGCCTGCGTCACCTCCCGTTGATGTTATGCTAATCATTCTGGCAGTTGTCCTGGCTGCCTCCGCCCTCCAGTCTTCGAGCGGATTGAATTTTCTCGTCAAGGTCGCGGAAAAAATGCTGCATAAATCTCCGAAGAATGTAACGATTGTCGCTCCGGTTATTTGCTGGCTCTTCACCTTCCTGTCGGGAACGGGGCATGTTGTGTACAGTCTGCTGCCTATTATCAACAAGCTATCCATCGACAGCGGAATCCGGCCGGAGCGGCCTATTTCAAACAGCATCATTGCTTCCCAGCAAGCGATTACCTGTTCGCCGGTGTCGGCGGCGACCGCAGCTATGCTTGGACTTATGGCTCCGCTTGGCGTAAGTCTGGGTACAATTTTGTCCATCGCGATTCCAGCTACCCTGCTGGGGGTCATTACTAGTGCGCTGCTCACGTTGCGTAAAGGGAAAGAACTCGCAGAAGATCCGGAGTATCTGCGCAGACTCGCCGAGGGTTTGGTTGAAAGCGACCCGGAAGAACAAACGGAGAAAAAGGTGTCACCGAAGGGTGCGAAAGCTTCGGTGGTGATCTTCCTGCTCGCCGTTCTGTCCATTGTCATTCTGGGGCTGTTCACCGAGTTACGGCCATCATGGACCGTAGACGGCGTGACGACTGTGTTATCGATGGCCCACACCATTGAAATTATTATGCTGGTCTGTGCTTCGCTGATTATTATCATCTGCCGTCCGGCGATTGAATCGATTCTTAACGGTACCATCTTCCGGGCAGGGGCGCTTGCCATGGTTTGCGCTTTCGGATTAGCCTGGATGAGCAGTACCTTTATCGGGGGGCAAACGGCGTTTATCCAAGAGCATGTGGCTACGATTGTAAACAGTCAACCCTGGATGCTTGCTGTGATCATGTTTATCGTTGCCGCTTTAACAACGAGTCAGGGTGCTACAACGTTAATCATGATCCCGATTGCCATTGCCCTTGATCTGCCGGCCCACATCATCGTTGGTGCGTGGATGGCTGTGAATGCCAACTTCTTTTTGCCGGTGTCCGCCCAATGCCTCGCGGCCATATCGTTTGATACAGCGGGAACCACCAAAATCGGCAAATACGTGCTGAATCATAGCTTCATGCTGCCAGGGATGATCAACATTGTCGTATCTGTAGTCACCGCCACATTACTGGGAAACACTCTAATCTAGGTGTGTTAAGAATCATAGATGTACAAGTATGGATTCTGCCAGGTATAACAAAGGAGGAATCGGGTTCCTATGATACAGCTCAAGCAAGTCGCTGCAGCTAACTTTCATTACAAACGATATTCCTTGGATTATTTTCTGGATTCGGTTACCCGGATCGGTATCGAACACATTGAACTGTGGGCGTCGGGCCCCCACTTTCACCTGGATTATTACTCTCCACAGGATGTACAGAACCTGAAGCGGAAAATGAAAGAACGAGGGTTAAAGGTCATTTGCCTTACTCCGGAACAGAGCGTCTATCCGATCAGTATCAGTCACCCCGACCCGGAGTACCGCAAGAAAAGCGTGGAATTCTTCTGCCGGCACATTGAAATGGCTTCTTTTCTGGAGTGTAGCCAGATGCTGGTGACTACGGGACTGGCCTATCTGGATGTGGATGAGACGGAAACGTGGAAATGGTGCAGGGAATCGCTTGGCGAGATTTGCAGGACGGCGGAAAAAGAGGGAGTTTACTTACCCGTGGAAGCGTTTACCTCTTACTCTACCCATGTGTTTAACAGCGCCGAGCACATCTCCAGAATGATTAATGAGGTGGGAAGTCCGAATTTAAAAGGGCTGGCGGACACGGATGTCATGGCGGTTACAGGAAAAGATTCGATTCATGATTTTATCAGAGAACTTGGGGATAACCTGACGTACGTGCATTTTGTAGACGGCAGCCCCGGGGGGCATCTGGTTCCCGGCGAAGGTAATCTGCCGCTGGAAGAAGCGCTGCAGGCGCTAAACGAAAGCGGCTACAAGGGATATCTTGGTCTTGAGCTGCTGGATCGGAGATATGTGCTGGACCCGGAGAAAGCGATGCGGGATTCGCTGGCTTGGTTTGAGAAACGCTTGGGATGAACGAAAGAAATGAAACTATAATCAGCTGCAATAGCTGCGAAAGAGGGATGCAAGATGAAAGCTGACATTTATGCTTATGACGGGACAGGTATCCAATGTGTCTATAAAAACGATGAATGGCTTGTGTGCATCAAGAACTGGAAACCGGATAACGACATCGACGGCATTCACCGTCTGGAGGTCCACCTCGAGACGGACGAACAGTTCATTCTGGTGAACGGAAAAGCCATACTCCTGGTGGCGGACCGGAAGGAGGACCAGTTCGATATTGATCTGATCGAGATGGAAATCGGTAAGGTCTACAATGTTTCGAAAGACACCTGGTTCTATACGATTGTCCAAAAAGACACCAAGCTTGCGTATGTACAGCATGCCAATACAACGGAAGCAAACAGCAAATATTGCGAAATGTCCGAATCCGAGCTGGCTAGTGTAAAGGAAAGAGCGCGTAAAATACTGCAGCTGTAAGCGCGAAGACGGCTGATCTGGCGGAGGCTCCAATGCCCAAGCTCACGAAAAATGTTTAATTTGGAATGAATATTGTTTGCAGGGCTACTGCTGGAAAGGAAAGAACCTTTCGCCAGTAGCCCTGTATTTTTTGTTATCCAGCGGCAAAGCACGATTCTATGCACAGCAAGCAGTGATAGAGGGGGGAAGGCACACAGCGAACCGCTCAACGGATGGAGGAGAGTGATATGCCCCCCTCCGCTTGGCCGCCTATTTTTTGAGATAGTCCGAGAAATTCTCCTGAAAATCCAGCGAATGAATGTCTTCACGAAGATGGTGGTGGATCAGCGGACCGATCTTTCCGGTTTCCTTATGCACCATAAGCTCCAGCAGAGATTGATGCTCTTTCCAGATTCCCTCCAGCTTTTCGGTCTTCAGCATGTGCAGCCTACGGTACCGGAGGTAGTGCACATTGGACTGCTGAATCAGATTCCACAAAAACTCACGCCCTGCAAGCCGGTACAAGGCCCGGTGAAACGCGTCATCCAGGTTGAGGAAGGAATCGATGTCGCTGTGCCCGATGGCCTCCTTCTGTGTCTCCAGGATTCCCTTAAGCTCGTGCACGCCGGTCAGCAAAAGCTGTGAAGACAGATCCTTAAGGATCTCTTTTTCCAGTGTGCTGCGCAGATACGTGATTTGTTCAACAGATTCAAGATCAATATAGGATACGATATTCCCTTTTTTCGGATAGATATCGGTATAGGATTCCAGGGCCAGCTGTTTCAGCACATCACGCAGCGGTGTCCGCGAAATCTGAAAGCGTTCGGAAAGTGCGGTTTCGCTCAGAATCGTGCCTGGCTTCAAGGCCAAGGTGAGGATTTCGTGCTTCAGTGTATTCATAATTTCAACTTTGATCGACATTTATCTTCCTGCTTTCCATATGTATTGACGAATATGACTAGTATACATGATGTTTGACAGTAATAAAAATGTTTATCAAAATGAAGAGGCGAATTTAGCGTTTACGCTTGTGAAAACTAAGCAGTTTATTGTATTGACAACGGGGTGTTCTTGTTCTATGATCAAGAAAATCTTGTATACAAGATCGACTTACGACGATGACAATTATAGGAGGTTCTATCAATGAACATGACGTGGAGATGGTATGGTGAAGGCAATGACAACATTACGCTTGACCATATCCGGCAGATTCCGGGGGTTATGGGTATCGTCTGGTCTTTGCACGATAAAGTAGCCGGTGAAGTATGGGAAATGGAACGGATCCAGGAAGTGGCGGATCAAATCACCGCCAAGGGCTTCAGCACTGCTGTGGTGGAGAGTGTCAACGTTCATGATGATATCAAAATCGGCCTGCCGTCCCGTGATAAATATATCGATATTTATATCGACACGATCCGTAAATTGTCCAAAGTGGGCGTAAAAGTCATCTGCTATAATTTCATGCCTGTATTCGACTGGACCCGTACGGAGCTGTACAAGAAATTGCCGGACGGCTCCAATGCCCTCTTTTATGAAAAGGCTGCCATTACCGATAATCCGCGTGAGATGGTGGACCGGATTCTGAAAGGCGCCGGACAATTCACAATGCCGGGCTGGGAGCCGGAGCGGCTGGCAAAACTTGATGAGCTGTTCGCAGCCTATGCAGATGTGACGGAAGATAAACTGTTCGAGAACCTCAAATACTTCCTGGAACGCATTATTCCGGTATGCGAGGAAGTGGACATCAAGATGGCGATCCATCCCGACGATCCGGCCTGGCCGATCTTTGGCCTGCCGCGCATTATCCGCAACCGGGAAATGATCCGCAGGTTCCTGGATTTGGTGGACAGTCCATACAACGGTCTCACCTTCTGCACAGGATCACTGGGTACGAATCCGGCGAACGACCTGCCGGCGATGATCCGCGAGTTCCATGACCGTATTCATTTTGCCCATATCCGCAACGTGAAGGTGTTTGAGAACGGTGACTTTATAGAGGTGTCGCACCGCGGGCGTGATGGCAGTGTGGATGTGGCTGAAGTCGTCAAAGCCTATCACGAGAATGGATATACCGGTTATGTGCGTCCGGACCATGGGCGGCATCTATGGGGCGAAGAGAAAAACTGCCGTCCGGGTTACGGCCTATATGACAGAGCCATGGGCATCATGTATCTCCTTGGCGTATGGGACAGTCTTGACAATGCCAAGGGGGCGAACTAAATGCTGCGTTTAAACCGAAGCAGTATCTCTGATGAAGCAGCCTGGAAGGCTGCGGGTGTAGAGCTTCCGCGCTTTGACTTTGATCAAGTGGCGAAGAATACACAGGTGAAACCGGAATGGATTCATTTCGGTGCAGGCAACATCTTCCGCGGATTCGTGGCGAACGCCCACCAGAAGCTGCTGGACAGCGGCAAGGCGGACACCGGGATCATCGCGGCGGAAACGTTCGATTTTGAGATGATCGATAAGGTCTACAAGCCGTACGACAATCTGACACTGCTCGTGCTGATGAACGCACACGGTGATTTCCAGAAAAAGATCGTCAGCAGCATTGTTGAGGGAATCGCAGCCGACAAGAACCGTGAAGCGGATTACCGCCGTCTGACTGAGGTATTCGAGAATCCCAGCCTGCAGATGGCCAGCTTCACCATTACGGAGAAGGGATACTCACTGACAGGCCCGAACGGACAGTATCTCGGCATCGTGGAAAAGGATATCGCAGGCGGGCCGGACCAGCCAGTGCATGCGATGAGCATTGTGGCTTCCCTGGCCTACCGCCGCTACCTGAAGGGCCAATATCCGATGACCTTTGTCAGCATGGACAACTGCTCCCACAATGGCGATAAGCTGAAGAACGGTGTCGTGACCATTGCCAAAGAGTGGGCCGGCAAGGGACTTGTCGAAGAAGGATTTGTGACTTATCTGGAGGACGAGCGGTTAATCGCCTTCCCGCTGTCCATGATCGACAAAATTACGCCGCGCCCGTCCGAAACGGTCCAGGCGGCGCTGCTGGAACAGGGAATCGGCGATATGGAGGTCATCGTCACTTCCAAGAATACCTATACAGCCCCATTCGTAAACGCGGAGATCAGCGAATATCTGGTGATTGAAGACAAGTTCACGAATGGCCGTCCGGCGCTGGAGGAAGCAGGGATTATCTTTACCGACCGCGATACAGTCAACAACGTGGAGACGATGAAGGTAACAACCTGCCTCAACCCGCTGCATACTGCGCTTGCCGTATCCGGCTGTCTGCTTGGCTACACCCTGATCGCCGATGAGATGAAGGACGATACGCTGCGTAAATTCGTGGAAATCATCGGCTACAAAGAGGGATTGCCGGTCGTAGTAGATCCGGGGATTCTCAGTCCAAAGCAGTTCCTGGACGAAGTATTGACTGAACGTTTCGCCAATCCGTTTATCCCTGATACCCCGCAGCGGATCGCGACCGACACCTCGCAGAAGGTAGGCATACGGTTTGGAGAAACCATTAAATCATATATCCGCCGGGAGGATCTTAATCCGGCGCAGCTCACAGCCATCCCGCTGGCGATTGCCGTCTGGTGCCGCTATCTGCTTGGAGTAGATGATGAAGGCAATCCTTTCGCATTGAGTCCGGACCCGCTGCTCGAGACGCTGCAAGGACATTTGCAGGGAATTTTACTCGGAGCCAAAGCGGCAAATGTGCGGCCAATTCTTGAAGACGAGCAGCTCTTTGGTGTCCGGCTGTATGACATCGGCCTTGGGGAGAAGATTGAGGGTATGTTCCTTGAAATGCTGGCCGGCCCGGGAGCTGTGCGGAGCACATTGGAGAAATACCTGAAATAAGGGTTAAGGAGCATAAGGATGAAGCCTTTTATTCATGAGGATTTTCTGTTGCAGTCAGAGGAGGCCCGGATACTCTATCATGAGTATGCGGAAGCTCTGCCTATTATCGACTATCACTGCCATCTGGACCCGAAAGCCATTGCCGGCAATAAACGCTTCAAGAATATTGCCGAGGTCTGGCTGGGTGGAGACCACTATAAATGGCGTGCATTGAGAACATTCGGGATCGAAGAGAGATATATTACCGGCAATGCCTCTGATGAAGAAAAGTTTGCCAAGTGGAGCGAGGTGCTTCCCTATACTGTCGGCAACCCGCTGTACCATTGGTCGGCGCTGGAGCTGAAGGCTTACTTTGGCGTAGAGGAGCAGCTGAGTCAGGACAACTGGCGGAAGATCTATGACCACTGCAACACCTTGATTGCCCAGGACGGCTTCACGGCCCGGGGGCTGATTACCCGTTCCAGGGTGAAATGGATCTGCACGACGGATGATCCGGTGGATGATCTGCGGTATCATAAGCAGATTGCCGGAGACAAAGAGTTCAAGACCGGGGTGACGCCGACCTTCCGACCGGATAAGGCACTGCTGATTGAAGCGGAGTCCTTTCCGGGTTATGTAGCAAACCTGGAGCAGACCGTAGGGTATGCCATCACTTCCTATGAACTGATGGAATGCGCGCTGCTGGAGCGAATTGAATACTTTGACCAGCAGGGCTGTATGATCTCTGACCATGGCTTCTCAAACCTTCCTTTTGCTGAGGCGCCGCCATCTGTACTGGAGACGATCTTCAGCAAGCGGCTGAGCGGCGAGACCTTGAGCAGACTGGAATGCGATCAGTACGCAACAGCGTTGTTCTTAGCCATGGGCCGCAAATATGCCGCCCACGACTGGGCGATGCAGCTGCATATCGGTGCGATCCGCAATCCGAATACACGCATGTTCCGGGAGCTTGGTCCGGACACGGGCTTCGACATCATCGGTGACGGCAGCTACGCGGACAACTTATACAAGCTGCTCGACGGGCTGGACCGGACCGGCGAGCTTCCCCGGACCATTCTCTACAATTTGAATGCAGTGCAGAATGATGTGCTGGCTGCGATGGCGGGGTCTTTCCAAGGCGAAGGAGTCAAAGGGAAGATTCAATTCGGCTCCGGCTGGTGGTACAACGACCAGAAGGACGGAATGATCAAGCAAATCACTTCCTTATCCAATCTGGGGCTGCTCAGCTGCTTTGTAGGGATGTTGACAGACTCGAGGTCTTTCCTGTCCTATACACGTCATGAGTATTTCCGCCGGATTCTGTGCAACCATATCGGCGGCTGGGTGACCAGCGGGGAGGCCCCGCGGGATCTTGCATTCCTTGGAGGCATCGTTCAGGATATTTGCTACCATAATGCCAACCGCTATTTTCAATTAAGCTGAACAGGATAATAATTTTACTGTCGAAGGACTTTCAGCGGCTGGACTCACGGTAGGACTGGGAAGGGAGACAATTTCCCAGTAGCCAAAAGGTTGCATTTCACATGATGTGCAAATTCCTGCGGATTCAGGGAGACAGCCCCGGCATGTACCTCTGGTACAAGCAATATTTCAAACTGACAAGGTGCAGAAGCCGTTAATTCCGGTCTCTGCACCTTTACTATTTTTGTAGTTGACTTTGCCCTTAGGGGAAGGTGCATAGTGGATACAAATACAAGGAATGGAGGGAACGGCTTGCTGTCGATTGGAGACTTCTCGAAGATATGCGAAGTATCTACAAAAACGCTCCGATATTATGATGAAATGGGATTAATTAAACCTGATGGGATTAATCCGGAAAATGGCTATAGGTATTACTCTATCAGGCAGCTTAAAAAGATGCTGTTTATCAACCGTTTGAAATCCTATCATTTTTCTCTGGAAGAAATCAAAGCTCTTCTGGACTGGGAAGAAGATCAATCCGATGAGAAGCTTCGTTCTGCCCTGGATCGTAAGAAACGAGAAATACAGGACAAGCTGAAAGCTTTTGAACAAACCCTGCAACAAATTAGCAATGATCTTCTAAATGTAGAGAAGGGCCTGCCGATTATGTCCTATATGGACGATATCGAAGTGCAGCTTGTTGAAACCCGGCCAATGAATATGCTTTATATGCGTCAGATGATGAGCAGGGATGACTATGCTTTTGGATACGGAAAGTATTTTAGCAGGTTATATGAGAAGCTTGCGATTGAAAAACTTACCTCGCTGGGTACACCCATGACAATTTATCACAGCGCTGAATACAATCCGGCCGGTAATGATATCGAGTTTGCCATCCCGGTAAAAGAAACGGTAAACGGAACGCGTAATCTGCCTGGAGGCCTTTGTGCAAAGTCTGTTTTAAAGGGAGCGTATTCAGAATTGACTTCGGTCTATGCCAAGCTGAGGGAATGGATAGAGAATGAGGGCTATGTAATGGTGAAATCACCCTATGAAATTTATGTAACCGACCCTTATCAAGGCACTGGTCCTGAGGATCACGTTACCGAGATATATTTTCCTGTAAAGAAAATTTAAAAACGTCTTGTAGAGAGGTGTCTATCATGCAAAGAAACTACTGGCCCACTTCAGAATGGCTGCAAGCCCCAGACCCGGCAACCTTGAGGAAGGATTCTGAGAAGCTTACAGCGCTTGATCCAATCATTAAATCGGAGTACAGCAATATAAACGGTATTGTTGTTGTGAGAAACGGATACATGGCTTATGAAAGCTATTATAATGGCTATGGCCCGGAGGATACGCACCATGTTGCCTCTGTAACGAAAAGTGTCATATCTGCCCTCGTTGGTATTGCCATAGATGCAGGATATATTCGCAATGTAGACCAGAAGGTGCTCGATTTTTTCCCTGAATATGCTCAAGGTGCTGATAAGCAGAAACAAGAAGTCAGCATACGCCATCTTCTCACGATGACGGCTCCCTATTCATTTGAGGACTGGCAAGAACCGCTCGACAAGCTGTGCATGCAGTCTGACTGGGTAAAATACACTTTGGATCTGCTCGGCCAACAAGGTAGTATTGGAACCTTTAAGTATTCCACCGCAGGAGCGCATCTGCTTTCCGCCATCCTCACCCGCAGCACAGGGAAAAGTGCCCGTGAGTTTGCCAATGAACGTTTATTTAAACCCGTCGGGATGAAAGAAATTCCGGATTATGAAATGAAATCGTTCGGCTTTGAGGATCTATTCGGGGAAAATGTGAAGGGGTGGGTTACAGATCCGAACGGCAACTCCACAGGAGGATGGGGACTTACGCTAAATCCCCGTGATATGGCACGTTTTGGTCTCCTATATCTGAACGGTGGCATTTGGGACGAACATGAGGTTGTTTCGGGTGCATGGACCCGCGAATCCACAGCAATGAACCCTAATAAGTACGGCTACCTATGGTGGTTACGCCAAGAGGATGGAGTTTCCGCATACTTAGCTATGGGAGATGGCGGCAATGTCATTTGCTGTATTCCAGAAAAAGATCTGGTCGTAGCCATCGCATCAGAATTCATGATGAATCCCCGGGATAGATGGACACTGATTCATTATTTAATCGGAAAATAAATATCAATCTGAGATTCGGGGTTATCCGTGCCTAGAAACCGTTCAGAATAGCATTCGAAATCATCCCTGGCAGCCAGTTCTACATCACTTGCAGACAGCCAAGTTCCCCAGATATACTGATAGCTTTGAAATAATGAGTGTGTCTTTCCAGTGTGTGTGAATCGAGCGTATTTTCCTCCGGGAAATTTTTTATAACACATTTTATCTGGAGCAAGGCTTGTATCATTTACTTCTATTCCGATAAATTCGCTTGTTTGGCTCTGCTCACTGAACGAAGTAAATGTACAGCCCTGTGCAGACTCAAAGATGCCATAACGGCAGGAATCAGGAAGCGCATGAGGGATTTCATGAACCCGGGACTGGAAATATTCCCACTTACTAACGCTTTGATTGTTTGCAACACTAGTTTGAAATCGTATGCCAACGAGCTGTTTGGGTTCAACATCGACAATTTGCGGCCGCAGCGTAATAGAATTACACCGATGCTGTATTTCAGGTTTAGTGATTTCCCTGCGGCTGCCAAGGATGGTCTCTACACGGTTTTTGCGGTATTGATTCGGTGTCAAATGATACTGGGATTTAAAGGCCCGGCTGAAAGCTTCATGGGATTCAAACTGCAAAGAAACCGCAATATCTAAAATTCTTTTATTAGTATAAAGCAATTCCTTAGCGGCCTGTGTCAGTCTTCTGGAGCGTATATAACTTCCTACGGTTTCTCCCATCATTGCTTGAAAAAAACGATGGAAATGATAATACGAATAGGAGGCTGCTTTAGCAACGTCGGTAACGGAGATAGTGTTATTTAGATTGTTTTCAATAAATATCAATGCTTTTTCCAGTTGCACCCTATAGTCCATAGCAGCCTCTCTTTCTCATATTATAAAATATTATAAAAGCTTTTTGGTGTCTGTTCGTAAGGAAGCTGTACGGAAAATTCCATATCCTTCTGTAAAGCGAAAGTAAACAACTGCCAATCATTCTGCTGTGGGGAACCAAAGGTCATTTCCACCTGTCCTGCTGTTACATCAAAAATCATAGAACGCAGTGTGCCGAAAAAGTCTCCGTAGTAGTGGCAGCATAACCCATTTGGATAGGGCGAAGATAGCAATTGTTTTATATCTGTTTTCGTGAATTTTTCCCTTGCGTGGCTAAAGTCGACAATAAGGTCGTTTCTAATCATGGAATTTTCTAGGATCACTTTCTCAAAGGACTTTAGCTCAGTGAGTACTGCGTGATTGGTAGCACTTAAAAAAGTTTCCTCTGTTTGGCCATCCAGCAACTTATTCGCTTTGTGTCCATCAATGCATTCAAACAAGGCGATTTCACCACTTTTATCGGCAAGCATCAAATTCATATTATACCCGATGGGAACCTCCATGCAATAATTAATTGCTTCCTTAACGTTTTGGCAATTTTCCAAAATTCCGCGAATGACAGCCCAGAACTGCAGTCCGCTTACTTCCGCCTTCTTTCCGCCCTCAAAATTACCTACAGGCATTCCGCAGGAGGCTTGGGCAACGGCAAGGCCACATTCATTCATCCCATCACCGCGGCCAAACAGGTTAATCATAGAGCCGAGATGCTTGTATTTACCAGCTGGTTGAGTATAGGCAAAGCAAAGCTCCTCCATCACATCGGAGAACTCATAATTTCTCGCAAGGATAGTATGTCCGTCCTGAGTTTTGGCAGGCATTGCCGCAAATAAGCTGCATCCGCGTTCTAAATAGGTCATAGCATAAAACAATGCTTGGCCGCGTTCAATACCAACGGTATCTGCGAATCCTTGTATTTCTTCATTAATACCGCTGCAATATTGATCCAGTAGTTCAGTGATTTCCTGTAATTTCTTTTGAGGGTACACTTTTGGAGGGAGCAACATAGCTTTGAGCATTTCCGGTTTGGACAACGCCCATTTACCAAGCAATACGCCAATTTGATAACTGTCTCCTTCAAAGGTTTTATAATACGCTGTGGTTTTTTTCAAAATAGTCACCTTACCTTTCCTGTTTTACTTTACAAGAAAGGAAATAATTGATTTTGATATTTTCTGCTGTTTTAGGTTTTTTGCATGATATTGTTTCAGCTTGCTCTTAGCGGTACAGGAACTTCCGTAAAGTGTTCAGCCGCTTGATTCCTTCCGTACCAGCCCATCCTCCGGCACTTGCCAAGAGTACATTGTGGAAAAGCTTCAACGCTATAGAATAGGTTACAGTCCCGAGGATAATTTCGATGACAAAGAAGCGCAGGATATCGCCGGAGGTTATGATATAGACTTTGAATTCTTGGTTATGGGTCATGGATTGATCACCGTCTCTTCAGGGTTTATGTAACTAAATATGCTTATTTTAGGTTGTCTAATGCCAAAAATCACCTATCAGCCGCTAGCATTGTCATGTCCTTGTTGCTTGTTGCAAACTTTTGTTCTGCGGGATAAATGGTATATATTATATTTGAGGAATAATTGAAGGTTATTATTTGAACAAAGGTGAGGAGCAGGGGAATGAACACAGCGGAGTTCCAACAGTATGTGAGAGAATTCAGTGAAGTGAAAGGTTTTGACAGGAGTACCATTGAGCAGCGGATGTTGTACTTGATGACTGAGGTTGGTGAGTTGTCGCAAGAGGTACTGTCCGTATCCTTTCATCCCGATGCCGAGAAGAAAGAGAATCTTGGTTATGAGATGTATGATGTGGTGTGGAACATCTTTGATTTAGCTAACAAACTGGACATTAATCTGGAGGACGCCTTCAATCGGAAGAAGGAAATCAATGACAACAGAAACTGGGAATAAAGACTCAATTCGTAGGCGGTTGCCGAATTGATGAACGGGAGAGTATGGCTTAAGGATTCGTGTGGACAGGGAAGCTGCTTTGTATTCGAACTTCCATGTGCCGTCGCGTAATAACCTGTATATCAACTTAAATTGCAAATAGATGATCTTACTCCTCAGCAGCGCTTGTGCAGCCTCAAGCGCTACGGAGGAGTATTTGTGATGTCCTGTCCGGACCGGGGTTGCTTAATTCTAAATAGCGTTTTAGAATATAAGTAATGACTTATATATTAGAAAGGAGAAACCTGCATGGATGTTCTAAATGAACTAGTGGATGATCTGAAGCTGCTGGGTGACAAAACACGTCTCTCTATGCTTTCGTTATTGAAAGACCGGGAGTGGTGTGTCTGTGAATTCGTTGAACTCTTTGATATTTCACAGCCGGCGATCAGTCAGCACTTACGCAAACTGAAAAGCAAAGGACTGGTCAAGGAACAGAAAAGAGGGCAATGGGTTCATTATTCCCTGAATATCAAAGACAAGCCGCATATTCAGGCTATTCTTGAGTATACTCCGGATTCCAAAGAAATTCTGGCAGGACTCAACAAGGTATCTGGTGCTGTCTGCTGTGACTAAATAGAGATCATACATAAACGGGAGGGTCAGACTTGGTAATACTTGCAATTCTTATATTTTTGCTTACATTGGTTTTTGTTATTTGGCAGCCCAGGAACCTGTCGATCGGCTGGTCGGCTTGCGGCGGTGCGATTCTCGCTTTGCTGGCAGGTGTAGTCAGCTTTAACGATGTTCTCGATGTCACTTTAATCGTGTGGAATGCTACACTGGCGTTTGTTGCGATTATTCTGATTTCCTTAATCCTTGATAAGGTTGGGATCTTTGAATGGGCCGCCCTGCATATGGCGAGAGCTGCACGGGGAAACGGAACCCGGATGTTCATCTATGTCACTCTTCTGGGTGCGGTGGTCGCCGCGTTTTTTGCCAATGACGGAGCGGCGCTTATTCTGACGCCTATTGTCCTGGCCATGGTCCGTGCGCTGAATTTTGATGAGAAAAAGGTCTTTCCCTTCATCATCGCCAGCGGCTTTATTGCGGATACGACCTCATTGCCGCTGGTGGTAAGCAATCTGGTCAATATCGTATCGGCAGACTACTTCGGAATCAGCTTCATGGACTATGCAGGGCATATGCTGATACCTACACTGTTTTCTTTGGCAGCAAGTACCCTGGTGCTGTACCTCTTCTTCCGTAAAAGCATCCCGCGTAACTTCGACAGCTCAGAGCTTAAACATCCGCAAGAGGCGATCAAAGACCCAAAAATGTTCAAACTGTCCTGGCTTGTGCTTGCGATTCTGCTCGTTGGATACTTCGTCAGTGAATTCCTGAACATTCCGGTTTCTGTGGTGGCCGGGATTATTGCGATCTTTTTCCTGCTCATGGCCAGAAGAAGCTCTGCTATTTCAACGATGGAAGTAGTTAAGGGCGCACCGTGGGCGATCGTGTTCTTTTCTGTCGGGATGTATGTAGTTGTGTATGGATTGCGGAATGCCGGGTTAATGGATATACTAGCGGATTTGATTCAGGTTGTTGCGGATCAGGGGGTATTCGCTGCCACAATGGGGATGGGCTTTATAGCGGCGGTCATTTCATCGGTGATGAATAACCTGCCTACGGTCATGATTGACGCACTGGCTATCGACGCCACTCATACCTCCGGAATCATTAAGGAAGCTTTGATATATGCCAATGTCATCGGTTCAGATCTAGGGCCGAAGATTACACCGATCGGATCACTGGCCACGCTGCTGTGGCTGCATGTGCTCTCGGCCAAAGGTGTGAGAATCTCCTGGGGCACGTATTTTAAGACCGGAATTATATTGACGATTCCTACATTGTTTATTACTTTAGTGGGCCTCTATTTAAGATTGACTCTATTTTAAACCTAATCTATATTGCATTGCGCCTATCGAGCGACCCATGGCCTCCATTCAAATCGAACAGTGCAATCGAGAATGTAAGAAAAAAATTAAACTCAAAATATTTTAGCACTCAATACAACGAATTATTGGGTTTCTATTTGGCGAATAATGATGCATCCAGTTCTATATTCATATTATTTTTACAAGATGAAATTTATATGGAAAAGGATTGCAGTAAATACGAGGCTAGCAGGGTCCTTGAAAAAAGGTTTTCGACTGAGGGTTTTATAACATACGAAAAAAAATGTGAGACAAACTGGGGAAAAGAGAAAGAGGCGAAGTTGTGAAATCAATAAAAGATTTTTATGATGAAAGAGTTGCAAAAGTTCGCTGGTTCGAGAATTGTGGTAAAGAGATAAGGGAGCCTTATTTTGAAGGTAATATCATAATTGTTGATAGTTGGACAAAAGCTCAGAAAGGGATAAACGGGAAATGGGACAATCTGAAACTAGAAATAAGAAATAATCTAACGGGTACCTTACATGAACGTTGGAGAAATGAATATAGAGAATGGAATACGATTACTTTAGAAGCGAAAGCTGTACTCCAAAAAGGTGTACTTAACGAACTCAAATCTTATGTTTCTGCTAATAACATCAATTATAGTGTATATGAGAGTGTGGAATGGGATCTTCTTTGCGTGTTGATGGAATATGCCTACAGCGATCTCGTTGCTCCTGGTTTTTATTTCAAAATGTTTGATGTATATGAAACAGGTCATCTTCCATGTGGCTGGAAAGGAAAGTGGCCAGAAGGAAATGTTTTAATTTTTTAATATTAGGTTCAAACCTCCGGAGGTACATATGGTTAAAAAGGATGACTTTGCATCGGGTGAGCTAATAAATCATTTACGTGAGAATATTGGAGAACCTAGTTTTGTAAACATGGAAGGTTTCATGCAAAGCATAAATATTGATTTAATAGTATTTGAGGCAAACACCAATAGAAACTATCACACCATAGTTACTTCTGGAATGAGCAACTATTCTTCCAATGTTGAGGTAGGATATGAAGAGTGGCAATACACAGAATTAATAATGTATTTACCCTCAGATTGGCCTGTACGAAAAACTGACATTCAAGATTTTGAATGGTATTGGCCTTTCGGCTGGTTACGGAAACTTGGGAAGTTCATATTTGATCATCAAAATTGGTTTTGTTACGGTGACAGCATTCCAAATGGTGATCCTCCACAGTTATTAAGCAACAAAAACCCATATGTCGGATTTATGCTGTTACCACCTATAAACGAGAACCCTGATTTTTTCACACTAAAAACGCCCGATAAAGAAATTCAGTTTCTAGTTGCTTTTCCTATTTTTTTGGAGGAAATGAACTTTCTGAGGAATAATAATTTTACTCTGTTGTTGGAGAAGTTTGATGATTTCCATATTAATGACATTATTAATTTGCAGAGGGCCAATGTTTGTGAATAAGCTGATTGAACTACGTCGGGGGTGAGCGGCATCATGCGGAACGGGGGGAGGATGAATTCATTCGTCACCGGGTAGCCCCCACTATTGATACTCTACCGCACCCAAGAATCTGAGATAATTCGATTGAATGGTAACTTCAAGAAGTTCCTCAGTATACTTAAAATTATATAGTAAAACTACTGCATTAAAATTATCCGTCAAACCTTCCTGCACTAAGGCAGTAAATCTCAAAACAATCTCATCATCATAAGAGAATCCTTCAAGTAATTGATTCAGATTATTACTAGCTTCTTCATAATATTCTGCTTCTCTTACAGCATCATCATATCTACGAATCCCAAAGTGTTTAGCAAAGATCGATGGAATAAAATCTCCTTCATCCGTATAAGACACAGTAAGCAGCCTATCCAATTCCTCGGAAGATTGAACATTGCCTACCCACAAAGATACGGCTCCTTCTTTTTCCATGTTAGCCTCCTCTAAGGTTTTAATCCATCAGGCAGATCAGTAGACGAATCAATAATTTCTAACGTACAAGTTCATTGACAGCGGCACTTACTTATTCACTTATTTCGCATTTTTCTAGCACCCATTCCTTTGCTTGTTCTGATTTCAACAATATAGGTTTCTCCAATGTACCAATATTAATGCTTCTAAAATAAGCTTCTTCTAAACCTATAATATTTTTCAGTGTCACTCCGGTTAATAATGTTTCTTCAAATGTGGCTACACTTATATCTACATTTTCTAGTCTGGCATTACTAAAATCAGTTAAGTAGAAAAATACATTAATCAAATTACAATTCTCTAAATATGCATTTCTAAATATTGCTTCCCAGCAATCACCTTTACTAAATCTGCTGTTTTTAATGACGCAATTAGAGAAATCTGTATATCCAAGATCTGATTTATAAAAATCGCATTTATCCAAATACGCATTTTTAAAAGTTGATGAGCATAACAGCGATGCATGAAAATCGATATTTTCCAATTTTAGACCATCAAAAATGCACTCAGTTAAATATGCTTGATCAACAAATTTATCGGTTAAGTCAAAATCTCTTAAATCCACTTCATCTAATTTTAACACTTCGCCTTCTTTACCTATGGACTCAACCCACTTTTTATGTAGTACAAACTGATTTATAATGTTTTCTTCCATTTTGCCACTCCTTAAGGATACCAGTTCTATTTCTCGGTATTTGTAGGTTTTCGGGCTAAATCAGTCATATAAATTTTCTAAAAAAACCTTGAAATTCTCAGAAATAAAATACATGTTGCCCATATCTTCAGTGTCTTCGTCATGAGTCCAAAAATAAATATTTCCGAAACACTTCTCAGTAAGACCTATGCAGATTTGATTTCCACCAGAATCATCTGCAATTGGTAAAAAGCATTAAGTATATCGTCAAAAATATCTATTTTTTTGTCTAAATTATCATACATTCCTCCAATGCCATAGAAAATATTTACCATACCCTTACCTTGCCCCTCAGAAATGATGAAGTAGTATGGTTTAGGATAGCCCCCATTGTATCTCAATAAAAAATCTCGATAATGGTTAGGAAGTTGCACTCCAATGATTCGCTCAAAAACTTGAAGTCTAGCTTCTGTTAAAACTTCTTGATTGCTTTGCATTTCCAAACCAATCTCCTCCTGTTCCGTTTACAATGGACCGTCCGCCCATGTGCTCATGTATGTTTTTTCAACTAACACCAGTCTTTTTGCTCGTCTCTTAAGCCTAGCCCAAGTACTCTCCCTGATTACTACATGGGTTAAATGTGTTTCGGGGAAGAGGGGACATGGGCGTCAGGATCATATGTTTTGGGATCAGGCAGGTTCAGCTTACGAGAGGGACAAGGGCCATTTCGATTTCCATGCAGTTCTCAGATAGGGGGAGAAGTTGCTAGTGTAATTATGCTTGCAAGTAAAATGGAAGATTTCTTATACTGATATTATTTGAGTTAAGTCTGCTTGGGCTAAGCGATAAAACACCATAGTACGGGCGGCTATCTCGCATTATGGCTTTGTTGGTTAGAACCAATCCCTAATATAGGTTATCAAAAAAATCGTTGAAACTGTTTTTTAAAAAAATCATGTTTTCCATTTCTTCATCTGACTCCATATCATGCATCCAAAAATATATTTTCCAAAGTAGTTCTCACTAATTCCAATACAAATCTCATTTCCTCCTGGATCACTAGCGATTGATATAAAACCTTCAGGCAGCTCACCATCTAAAACAGGTATACAGTTTTATTTCGCCAACCGCATTTGTTCTAATCCCCTAGGACGTGGCTATCTCAAGGCCTACTACGTAATTAACATCTAATCCACAAAATCACAAATGGATTTTCGAAAGGAAATCTTGGAGCATTTTCTTTACTGGTAAGCTAGCAGTGTGTAATGAGTCATTTATTCGTTGGAGTATACTTGGGTTATCTAATATCATTTTCTTAATTTCTTGATTTGTAAAACTTCTTAGTGTGTCAATACATATTTCGAATAATTCCTCATCATTCTTACTGAGTAATGATAATAAAATGTTGAATTCATTTACATTGCATTCATTATCCAAACAATACGCTAATTTTCTCTGCCACTCTATAGGTTTATTTTGTACTTGATTAGATAATTCAACCCAATCACTTGAATTAAACTCCGAAAGCATCTCGCTTGCAATGACACAGCCAACATCGTACCACGAATCTACTGATGTATCAGCGGATAAAAGGTTATCTAGTTCTTTGTACATATTAGAGGCCTCCATTTATATTTGAATTAAAAACCTGATAGGTGAGACGCTTTATCTTGCCTGTTGGCTAACCACTTGTTACATCGTTACCAACTTTAAATATATCAATTTCCACAGCATTCGTCGTGGCCCTTTTCGGTGTAATGAGGATATTTATTTACATAAAGCTCCATAGATTGGGGTATTTGTACTTCGGATGATCATTCTATTAATGTTTGAGACTTAAACGTTAGAACTTCTGAACTTCTTGACAGTTAGTTCTTTGTGGGTTAGTATGAGGATAAGAAGCTTCTGAATGCTAGAAGGAAAGCAAAATATACGAAGGTAGGAGAGGTGCTGTTCATTATGAAATACGATGGAAGTCAGGCTGGCACAACAGCGGTGTCCAAGATTCAGATGTATCTCACAGGAAAGCCGTTTAACCGGAATGAGGCTACACAGATAATAGAAGGCCTCAAAAGCTACAATAAGAACCGCAAGTATGGGGAAGAACTTTCAGGATCTTGTGAGGAAATTTTCAGCTATTTTAAATTCAAAACAAAAAACAGATTTACAGACGAGTTAGCATATGACAACTTCTTCAAGAAAAATGGGATTACCGATTATGCAACACTTGAGATTCAAGCAGAAGACTACTACGAACGCTACAAGCTTTAAGAATTATAATCACTTTATCCCCGGCCTACGTGTGAAAACCTTGAGAAATCAAGGTTTATTTTTTAAAAGATAAGAATTTATATGTTTCACGCTATAAATTATCCTTCTATTTCTCGCTGAAACGGATACCGTCCTTTTGAGGACGGCAAAGCCGTTTCCACTTGTAGAGAACGTAGTTTAGTCTTTTTTATTAAAACTTCTAAAGTTCAGAAGTTTTTGATTGTATGCATACTTTTTTACTTGTATACTTAAAGCGAATATAGGACTGTGCAATTTATAAAAGTAGGAGTTGATCAGAATGAGTGGAGAACAATTTAGCTCAAACGCTGAGGAAATCAGATATTATATTAAACAATTGCTTCAAGATGGTGCGATACATGGCATTGAAGAAATGCGAAGTTATGTTGAACGGCATTCTTCCAATAGTGCGAATTTTACTACTGGCATGTATACAGGGGCAATACGCGATCTTGTGCGTAATAGCGGGGGGCATTATGCCAATCCGGTTCGGGGCGGCTATCAATTGGTTCAAGAGCCGATCGTGAAGTCGGCAGGCTCTGAGCTGCGTCAAAATGTGCTTTCCGTGATCGATAATACATGTGAATCTCTAACAGAAGCATGCACGATTAATATAATTGGACTTTCGCAGGCGGAATTAGCTGTCGCGAATAAGGTGGCTGATCTAATAGCCTATTTGAAATCAGCCGCTGATGAAATTCGACAGGAATAATAAGTCTTTACAAGCCTACAGTCGAACTACAATAGAAAAGCGGCAGTCCTTCGGACCCTGCCCGTCTTACAGGCAAAGGCCGAATGGGCCACCGCTATAGGATTACTTCAGTAATGGGGATAGAAAGTCACATTTTAAGGCCGAATGCACGGATATGAGGATGCCGTTCTTGTGCGGGGTAACGGCTAGTGGTCGCATTGTACAATTTAGAACCGCTTACATAAAAACCTTTGACTGAGGTGCCTGCCGCTGCTGCCTGCTTCTGAGGGAGTGAGAGGGGAGAGGATGAGGACGCAAGCCAGAGTCATTAGTCTAATGCTGCGGAACGAAAATAATTTTCCGCATTTCAATCATAGTTCCTCCTCAAAAGGTTTATATGGGAATGTTAATAGATTTGTATTTTAACAGACTTCAGCTAGACAGGCCGATTTCTCAGGTGCTTCTGCTATATTTTCCGGGAGAAACTCCGGCGATATTCTTAAAGGTGCGAATGAAATTGGCATAATCGTTAAAACCGGCCAGGTAGCAGGTCTCGGATACTGATTTCCCTCCAGCCAGCAGCTGCTTGGCCAAAGCTATTTTTTTTAGCAGTACATAGCGGTAAAGGGTGCCGCCGGTTTGTTGTTTGAACAGGTGGCTTAAATAGTATTTATCAACGGCCAGCTCACTGGAAACCTGCTCCAGCGAAAGGCTGGTGTGCAGATGGTTGTCGATATAATGGATTGCCGATTCAATCAAGGCGGAAATAATGCTGGGAACCGGGGAATGTGACTTGTTGTAGAGACCATTGATGAATACCAGCAACTGCACAAGATAGGTCAGGGCGAGCACATCGCTGCCATACTGCGGGTGGTTTAACGCATCAATCAGCCGGGAAGCCAGCCGCATATATTCATTCAATTGGGGTTCGTCCATCTGGGAAATGTTCTGCTTGCCCGGTTGATGGTTCTGGAAGCAGGCCAGGAGATTCGTCTCCGCGGTACAGAAGGGGTACACCAGCTCTGCTTTGAAATGGATGGTTACCCGCTCATAGGGTCCCGGTGACAAATTGATGATTTTATGGATTTCTTGATTATTGAATACCAGCACAGAGCCTCTTTGCAGCGGATAGCAATACTGGTCCACGAAGCCGTTCACTGTTCCGTTCAGAAAGAGGAAAATTTCATAATGGTCATGAATGTGAAAATCTTTTGTAGGCGATAAGGGTGAATTTCCGATTCCCGCCAACAAGGGCGCGGCAATTTTCTCATAATATTGGGAATGTTTCATAATGTTAACGGCCTCCATATACAGCAATATTCGCAAGAAATCAAACATTAATCGCAAAGAACTTGCATTACTATAAAGGTAAACTAGGAGGGGAAATAACTCAATACGACAGAAGTATTCGATTGGGTGATATGAGGGATGGACTGATCAGGAGGGTTAATAATGCTCGAAACCAAGGAAATAAGACAAATGCTGCTGCGTACGGAATCGTCCAAGCTGTATCTGGCTGATTATCCGGAGATGCTGAGGCAAAAGGTGCTCGGCTCGCCGGCATTGCAGCCCATGCTGGCAGAGATCCGGGCGGAGGGGGAAGCGCTGCTGGCGACAGCGATTCCAGAGCTATCCTATACTTTATTTCGAATTTATTTCGAAAGAGGCACCCGGATGGAGTATGAGACGGCCTATTTCAACAGGAGAAACCGGCTGAGAACCTTTGGGCTGCTGGCATGGCTGGAGCCGGATAACCTTGTGCTCCGTGATGCGCTGTGCGATACCTTATGGGCAGTCTGCGATGAGTATACCTGGTGCGTTCCGGCACATCTTGGCAGTGAGGCGGAGAGTGATCCCGTGCTTCCCGAAGGTTCGGTTGCAGCGGGCAAAGAAGTTCCGGCAGCCGCTATAGACCTATTCTCGGCTGAAACCGCTTTTGCACTCGCGGAATTACTGCATCTGCACGGGGATAATCTGCCGCAGTTAGTACGTAAACGGGTCATCTCTGAGGTGCTTCAGCGTGTGCTGATTCCGTTCACCGAGCGCAGCTACTTTTGGGAAGAATCCAAGCATAATTGGGCGGCCGTCTGCGCAGGTTCTGTCGGAGCCGCAGCCTTGTATATGCTGGACAATGCCGAGGATACGGCGGTCGTGCTGGCCCGTGTACTTCCCGCGATGGACAGCTTTCTGTCAGGCTACCCTGAGGACGGCGCGTGCACGGAGGGGTATGGTTATTGGCAATACGGATTCGGATTTTATGTTTATTTTGCGGATCTGCTAAAGACCCGGACCGGTGGAGCACTCGATTTGCTGGCAGAACCTAAAATCCGGCAAATTGCCATGTTTCAGCAAAAAGCATTTCTAGATGGGTGCCATACCGTGAGCTTCTCCGATACCCGGACAGTAGCAGGCGTGTTTATGGGCTTGTCCCATTATCTGCACGCCCGGTTTGAAGAGGTTGATATACCCTCGCGCAGTTATGAGGCCGCTTACATGGAGGATCATTGCTACCGCTGGGCTTCGTCGTTGCGCAATCTGATCTGGCAGCATGGGGAAACGGAGGGACAGCCCTGGAGACCGGCTTCCTACTACCTGCCGGAAGCGCAGTGGCTAATTTCCCGGCATGAATCGCAGGGACGGCGGTTTGTATTTGCCGCCAAGGGCGGGCACAACGATGAGCCGCATAATCATAACGATGTCGGCAATTTCATCCTTTTTGCCGAGGGGACGACATTGTTAGCAGATATGGGGTCTGGACAATATACCAGCGGATATTTCGGCCCGGAACGCTACAATATTCTGTGTAATGCAAGTTTCGGCCACTCTGTTCCTATCATCAACGGAATGGCTCAGTCACCGGGCGCGTTGCACCGGGCAGCCGATGTTCAGCTGGAGAGCGGGGAGCAGACGGAAACCTTCTCGCTTGACCTGGCCCAGGTCTATGCGGATAACAGTTTGCTGCAGCTGAAACGCCGGTTCACATGGACCAAAACAAGTCAGCCTGTACTTATGCTGGAGGACAGCTATCAGTTTGCCTCTCTGCCGGAATCTGTTACGGAAAGATTTATTACCCCGCTGAAGCCGCGGATTGAAGAAGACGCAGTCATCCTCTCTTCGGATCAAGCTGCGTTAAGGATTGTCTTTGACAATAAGCTGCTGGCCCCGGAAATCCAGGAATTGCAGCATAAAGCTCATCGTGGACGCCTGCTAACCTTTTATGCCCTTGATTTTGCGGTCATCCGCACGGAGCAGAACATGAAGCTGTCACTGCGCTTTGAGTTGGAATAGGGAGAGGATCAGAAGATGGAATATCATTTGACAACCGATGACCGGCAATGGCTGGAGGAAATATGGGGAAATATCCGAAAGAAAATGGCTGTGGGATGTGAAAGAATCGGCACAGACATTCCATTCGAAGCCGAGAACGGCAAATATACAGATATGGGCAAGCAGAACATTTACTGGTGGACCAACGGCTTCTGGCCGGGAATGTTATGGCAAATGTATCATGCCACCGGAGAAGAGCTTTACCGGACCACTGCGGAAGGCGTGGAGGCCCGGCTGGACGAGGCGCTGGAAGGCTTCGAGGGATTGCATCATGATGTAGGTTTCATGTGGCTTCATTCCGCCGTGGCGAACTACCGGATCACCGGGAATGAAAAGTCGAAAATCCGCGGATTGCACGCCGCGTCGCTGCTGGCTGGCCGTTACAATCCGCTGGGACAATTTATCCGTGCCTGGAATTCTCATTCCGGGAATGAGTGTACAGGCTGGATTATTATTGACTGCATGATGAATATTCCGCTGCTCTATTGGGCCTCCAAGGAAGTTAATGATCCCAGATTTAAAGCGGTTGCCGTCCATCATGCGGACACTGTGCTGAAGACAACAATCCGTGGCGACGGTTCTTCGAATCATATTGTCATGTTGGACCCCGAGAACGGGGAGTTTATTGATAATCCCGGAGGACAGGGCTTTGACAGCGGTTCTTCGTGGAGCAGAGGCCAGGCATGGGCGGTCTACGGGATGGCTCTCAGCTATAAACACACTGGAAAAACGGAATATCTCGATGCAGCAAAGCAGGTAGCCCATTATTTTATCGCAAATGTTGCAGAGACCGGCTACATCCCGCTCGTGGATTTCCGCGCTCCGGCGGAACCGGTATGTTACGACACTACTGCCGGGGTATGTGCGGCTTGCGGTCTGCTTGAGATTGCCGGGCATGTCAGTGAATATGAGAAACCGCTGTATATCCGCTCCGCTATCAAGATCCTGCAGGCGACCGAGCGTAAATACTGCAATTGGAATCCTGAGGAGGATTCGATTGTCAGCGGTGGTACGGGAGCATATCACAGTGAAATCAAAGAAATTCCGATTATTTACGGAGACTATTTCTTCATTGAAGCTGTGTTGAGATTGCTGGATAAAGATATTTTCATCTGGTAGAACTGGGCTTCAGCCTATAACTTTTATAAAAATGGGAAACAGTGAGAGTTTAACTCGCTGCTTCCTCTTTTTTATTTCAACAAACGGGATTCACGGAGTATTCATCAGTACGGCTCTAAGCTTGATCTTTGATCCGCTGTTATTATGGTTCTGAATTGGCATGTTGCGGGAGCTGCACTGGCGATGATATTGGCTAATGCGGGATCGGTCATTTATTATGTGGTAAAATGGTAATGATTTGAACCGGAAGGAGTCGTTCTATGTTAAATATAAATAAAATCAAGGAGCTAATCCCGCACCGATATCCATTTCTGTTGGTCGATAGAGTCATCGAGCTTGAAGAGGGGAAACGAGCGGTAGCGATTAAAAATGTGACGGTTAATGAGCCGTTCTTCGCGGGACATTTTCCCGAGTACCCGGTTATGCCGGGGGTGCTCATCGTTGAGGCCTTGGCACAGACCAGTGGCATTGCCATGTCCAGTTCTGAGGAAGACAGCAATAGAATTGGACTGTTGACGGGCATCGACAAATGCCGTTTCAAACGTCAAGTAAAGCCGGGAGACCAATTACGGCTCGAATTCGAAGTTACCCGGGTGAAGGGACAGATTGTCAAAGGCAACGGAACCGCCACCGTTGACGGAGAACTGGTCTGTCAGGCGGAGATCATGTTTGCCTTTAGCAGCAAATAATTGTGAGTGACAAGTGGAAACGGCTTCGCCGTCCTCAAAAGGACGGTATCCGTTTCAGCGAGAAATAGAAGGATAAATTATAGCGTGAAGCATATAAATTCTTATCTTTTAAAAAAGGGGGCGCTCCAAGCAGCCATTTCATGGCTTTTGGAGACATCCCCTCTTCGCCTTTTATGCTTTGTAATTATGTAGTGCTGGCCTGCTGTTCCTTTTTATACTCGTTGGGTGAGAGGCCGACCTCTTGTTTGAACAGCTTGGAGAAATAGGAGTAGTTGTTATAGCCTGTTTTATTGGCAATGGTATAGACGGACATATGGGTCGTTTCCAGCAGATGCTTGGCGGCTGCGATCCGGACTTGAATGACATAGCTGCCGAGGGAGACACCAGTCTCTCTCTTGAACAGCCGGGCCAGATAATCCGGATTGAGATAGACGATTTCCGCCAAGTCATTGCGCGTCAGATCATCCCCGTAATGCTTATGGATATGCTCCTTGATCTCTTCGGCAATGGAAGTGGGCTGTGCGGCAAAGTCACGGTATTCCATAGCGGTATTGACTAAATACTTCAGATATTCCTCCATATCCTCAATGGAGCTCAGCGAATACATCAGCAGCTGATCATTGGTTTTGCCGGTATACAATTTATGCGCCTGTATCCCCTTCAGCTTCAGAAAGGAATACACAAGCTGCACAATATCCAGCCGGAACAAGCCCAGGACAGAGGTGTCGATAGCTTTGTTGCTCAGCATATGGTTCAGATGCGAGACGGTTTCCCCAAGAAAATCGGCAAGCTTGTTCTGATTGAGCAGCTCCTCCAGATGTGCCAGATCCGGCGGAAAGTAGACAGGTTTATTTTGCCGGCAGTGCTCTTCCACGGAGAAGGTCTGATTGCGGCATTTGGTCAGTTCTTCATCCATATTCAGCAGTTGTTTGAGAATTGTCCCGGCCTTATTCAGTGTGCCAGGCAGGCCGATATTGCAGCAGACATCGCATTTTAAGTAGGGATTGGCTTTTTGGATAAAAGAGGCACTGAACGCCCTAAGCACCCCGGCGTCCTCCGGCGTCTCGTTCCATTTTAATATGGCGATCCAGTTATAGTCTTTAACTTCCAGGATGCTTTCTATGGAGAAGCCCGGATGGTTCAGCAGTTCGTACAGCACATTCAGCAGCGCAAAATCAAACAGGCCTTTCTCTTCTTTGCCCATGCTTCCATTATGGGGAAATACGTTGAACAATATGGGCTGCAGCAGATCTTTCATTTGATAGGACAGGTTCTGCTCTTCGATTGCATGGGCAATGTCCCCCGGCTTAAGCGGGAAGGAGGTACTGCTGCTGACCAGCTTGCGCCAGAAATGCTCAAGATTTTTCGCTTGATTCTTTTGCCAGAAGTAACCGCCCCGAATCGCCTGCTCGTTACTTTGCTGCTCCGCTGCCCGCACGACAGCTTTTTGAATGATTAGCATCAGCTTGTCAAATTCGATCGGCTTGAGAAAATACTCAAAGCTTTGCAATTCGATGGCCTTCTGCGCATAATTGAAATCAGCATAATTGGTAAGCAGGATGGCTTGAATACTGTAATTCTGTTCACGAATCCACGCCAGAAGCTCCAGTCCGCTCCCTTGCGGCATTTCGATGTCCGATATCAGAATTTGCACCGCATGCTTCTCCAGAATTTCACGCGCTTGCGCCACGTTATTGGCCGTATACACGGTTTCAATATTCAGCATCTTCCAATCTATCTTTTTCTGCAAGGCGGCAATTACGTAATAGTCATCATCCACAAGTAATATGTTCATAAGCTTCGCTCCATTCCTGATGATAGATCTTGCTGATCCGGCAGGGTCAAGGTGATAACAGCGCCGCCTTCCGGCAAATTGGAGAAGCTGACGGCCGCTTTTTTAGCATAAAGGTATTCCAGGCGCTTAAGGGTGTTCATGATACCGATATGTGTGCCTTTCGTCTGATCCAGCGGCAATCCGGAATGAAGTTTCTCCAGAACCTCCGGCGGAAAGCCCGGACCGGTGTCAGAGATTTGAATAATGGTCAGCTCAGTGTCTTCCTCGTCCGCGCAACGTCCGACGGTAAGCTTAATCTGCACTTCCGAATCTCTGGAAATCGCATATTTAATGGAGTTCTCAATGAAGGTTTGCAGCACGAGCGGAGGAAGCATCACGCTGCCAGCCTGTTCAGCCAGTTCAATATGATAGATGAAGGCATCCCGGTAACGCTGACGCTGAATTTCCAGGTACATCCGCACATGCTCAAGTTCATTCTCCAGCGGAACAAAATCCTCGCCGTTCTGAAACAAATAGCGGAAATACTTGGAGGTCGACATCGCCATATCCTCAATCTCCTGATACATTTGGATCTGCGCCATGCTGTAAATGCTGGTCAGGCAGTTAAGGAAAAAATGCGGTTTAATCTGCTGCTTCATATAGTCCAGCTGGATTTGCTGTTTCTCCAGTTCCTGCTCGTACATGGCAATTTTAAATGTTTTGATCTGCTCCACCAGGTCTTTGAACTGGTCATTTGCCTGCTCCAGCTCAATAAGCTTGCTGCTCCTCAAATCTGCCGGCTGCCCGTCTTCATTAATGCGTGCCAGGTTCTCGGAGAAGCTTTGGATCGGGCCAAGTACCCTTCGCTTGAAAAAGAGCATAACGACACATATCGTTGAGGTGACTATGAAGAACAGCAGCATAATGAGCAGCTGGGCGATCATGATTTTCTCAAATGCTCCGAATTTAATGACCATCTCGGCGCTGAACGTTGCACTCGTGAACTCACTGCTGATCGTGGTACGGGGCTGAAGCCGATTGAAAACGCCATTATTGTTCTGAAGCACTTTGCCGCTGTTGGAGACCGGGCTGGTAAGGCTGATGCCGCGCTCATCTACCAGGGATGCATAACCGTTGGCTCCCAGATTGATCTGGCGCAGCGGACGGATCAGATGATCCGCCGAGATGAGACCGATGAGATAGCGGTTATAATAAGGGACAATGTTGATCACATAATATTTGCCGTTTACGAGGACAGGCGTCCATTTGGAATAAAACTTCTCATACAACTCTTTATCATCTATAAAGGAAATGATCTGTTTCTTGAGCTCCCGGTAGTCGGTATAGGTCACACTGATCGGAGCGCAATTCAGAAAGTAGGACTGATTCTTTAAATAGTAGAAGAAGTTATACTCCTGTCCGTAGTTTTTCTGCAGCTCGGTGAACCTTTTATGCAGGTTTTCATTTGCTTTTAAGAACTCGATGCTGTTGATCCGGTAAGCGTTCATCGTATTGAGGGTTTCATCATTGGCCAGTGTCCAGCCCATATAGTGATTAATGTAGTCAAAATCATGATTGATCCGGTTGATATAGAGGTCAGCAGTATCCTGCAAATACCTTGTGGACTGCTGTTTGACGATAAAAATGGAAGCGATGCTGATTGCCAAATCCAGAACAAGCACGGAGAATGAAATCAGAAGCATAACTTTCACATAATGACGAACAGGGTACAGTCTGGTTGCTGCTTTACCTGAAGTTGTATTGGCCATAGTTCCCAAATCCAGTATCCTTTCCTGCGCAGCCATTTCTATGAATGCGTTTTTATGAGTAACAAAATCATTATAAAACCTTTAGTTGAAAAAAACATAAGAACATGCTGCCGTTTCGGCGCAAAGTCCGGAAAGCGCAAATAAAAGTCTGGAAACTGTTATTAAAAAGGGGCGCAGATGAGTTTGCAGCTTCAATATTTTGTAAGCGGATGCAGAAGTCCGAATAAGAGGTTCAAAATGTCCGGAATGCCGAGCAGCAAGCAGATATGATTAGAACTGCAAAGAGGATGTATATATCGAAATGGGGGATTATGAAATGGGTGAACAGAGCAAGAAATCATCGGCAAAGAAATGGATAACCGGTCTTCTGGCAGCTGTAATGGTCATGGGACTTGCCGGCTGCGGCGGTAACAACAAGGAGAATAATAGCGCGGCAACCGAGACGGGCGGGTTCAATAAAGAGGGTCTGCCGATTGTAAGCGAGCCGGTGACCCTGAAGGTTCTGACCGTCCGCTGGGGCAGCATGGGCGACACTTTTACCCAGAACCAGTGGCTTAAGGATTTGGAGAAGAACACCAATGTAAAGATTGACTGGCAGGTGATGTCATCCAACGACTGGGCCGAGCAAAAGTCCATTATGCTGGCAAGCGGCACACTTCCGGATGTGGTACTGGGGGATCAGACCTTCTCCGATTCCGACATCGTCAACAACTTAAGCTACTTCCGTCCGCTGGATGATTATATTGATCAGTATATGCCTAACCTGAAAGCGGCAATGGAAGAAACGCCGGAGATGAAGAAAATCAGCACCTTCCCAGACGGGAAAATCTACTCTCTGGCCACAAGACTGCCCTCGCGTCCAAAAAGCTCGCGCCAGCCTATAATCAACAAAACCTGGCTCGACAAACTGGGCCTCGAAGTGCCGGATACCCTTGATGATTTGTACAATGTGATGAAAGCGTTCAAGGAGCAGGATCCGAATGGAAATGGCAAGGCGGATGAAATTCCTTATATTGAAGTGAGCAATGATCTCATCAGTCCTTTCGGAATCGCCGATTTGAATAACAACAACATGCTGGTCAAGGACGGTAAGGCAGAATACTATCCTATTTCAGAAGAGTACAAGGAAGGCCTCAAGTGGGAAAATAAACTCTATAACGAAGGCTTGCTGGATAAAGAGCTGTTTACACAAGACGACACCATGAGATCGGCCAAATTCCAGAACCCGGATGCTCCGGTTGTAGGCTTCTCGTACCAATGGACTCCCGATGCCGTATTTGGCAAATGGGGAGATCAGTATGAAACCATTCCGCCGATTGCCGGACCGGAGGGCAAACGCTACACAATTGGTAATCCAATCGGGATGAATTTGGCCCGCAATGAGCTGCTGATCACCACTTCCTGCAAAACACCGGAAATCGCTGCCCGTTGGGCAGACCAGTTCTACACCAATGAAGCAAGCATTCAGAATTTCTGGGGAGCTATCGGCACTGTGATCCAGAAGAACGATGATGGCACCTATACACTCATGGACCCGCCAGCCGGAACCAGCGCGGATGCCTGGTACTGGGATCAGTCGCTGCGTGATTTCGGGCCGAAATATGTAAGCCCGTCTTTTGAAAAGAATATCGTGCTGAGCTCCGAAAGCGGCGACGGCTTGAAGCTGCAGCTTGATAAGCTGGGCAGCGAATATGTAACAACGCCTTTCCCTAACGTAATGTACACTGCGGAAGAATTCCAGGAGCTGCCTACCTTGACCACTGATATCGATACCTACGTGAACACCATGCGGGCCCAATTTATCAGCAAGGGCGGAATTGATGATGGCTGGGATGCATATGTGAAGAAGCTGAACGACATGGGACTTGAGAAGCTGATCAAGATCCGTACTGAAGCTTACGAACGTTATATGAGCGTAAAATAACTCTTCTGACTCCACGAATCCGCCCTGCGCAGCTCACTAGCGCGGGGCGCATTGTATTCATGCTGGATGACATTCACCGGCAGAAGCGAGCCATAAAAGTCCGGTTAACGCACCCTATATGTCCAGTAGGCGCAGAAGCAGAGGCGATATACTGAAAGCAATTAAACAGAAACAGATAAACGGAATAAGGAAGCGGATGCTTACAAAATTTAAGGGGGGATTTCATGAAATCCGGTCAAGCCAGTCCGGCACGGGCATTCGGACAAATGAAACGAAATTGGGGACTGTACCTGTTACTGCTTCCCGCTGTGGTGCTTACATTATTATTCGCCTACAAACCGATGTATGGGGTGCTCATTGCTTTTAAGGATTATAGTCCGGCGATGGGTATAAGTGACAGTCCATGGGCGGGATTCAAGTATTTCGAGAAGTTTTTTAATTCCTATCAATTTTCATCGACGATTAAGAATACAGTGATCATCAGCTTATACAGCCTGCTTACGTTTCCAATCCCGATTCTGCTGGCACTGATGGTCAATCAGATGCGGCCAAACCGGTTTAGACGTTTTTTCCAGACTGTGTCCTATATGCCGCATTTTATTTCAACTGTGGTTATGGTTGGGCTGATGATGATTTTGCTGTCCCCAAGCACCGGACTTGTCGGTAATCTGTATAGTTTGTTTGGCAAAGAAGCCCCAGATCTGATGGGCTCCTCCAGCCTGTTCAGCAGTGTTTATGTCTGGTCAGATGTGTGGCAGCATGTGGGCTGGGACAGTATTATCTTTATCGCTGCTCTGTCTGCTGTGGATCCCAGCCTGTACGAGGCGGCTACCGTGGACGGAGCAAGCCGCTGGCATAAAGTCCGTTATATTGATATTCCGATGCTGATGCCAACAGCGGTTACACTGCTGATTCTGCGCGTCGGAGGGCTGTTGGGGGTTGGCTTTGAAAAGGTCTATCTCATGCAGAACGATCTGAATGCCACTTCAAGCGAAATTCTTTCAACGTATGTCTACAAAATTGGTCTGCTCAGCAGCCAATACAGCTTTTCCTCGGCGGTCAACCTGTTCAACACGGTCATTAACTTTATCTTGCTCATTATCGTCAATCAGATTTCCAAAAAACTCAGCGAAAACAGCTTGTGGTAGAAAGGAGGAACTTAGACATGGGAGTCTTGGAACCTGTAGTGAAGGAGAACATGGGGAAAATAAAAAACAACCGTTCCTCGGACACGGTTATGGAATATGTAATGTATGCCATTGCGGCGGTCTTTCTGATCATCCTGATGTACCCGCTGTATTTTATCATTATCGCTTCGTTCAGTGATCCTTCTGCAGTGGCGGGCGGACAGGTGTGGCTGTTCCCCAAAGGGTTCACCTTTGACGGCTACAAAGAGCTGCTGCGGCATGAAAACATTTGGATCGGGTACCGGAATACAATCCTCTACACGGTGGTGGGAACAGTCATTGGGCTGTTGGTCAATATCTCGGCAGCCTATGCACTGTCCCGGAAGGATCTTGCCGGACGAAAGTTTCTGTCGCTCTTCTTCATCTTTACGATGTTTTTTAACGGCGGTCTGATTCCGACCTTCCTGACAATCCGCGATTTTCATATGTACGATACCTTCCTGGTCATGGTGCTGCCTTTTTCAGTGGGCGTTTATAACATTATTGTTGCCCGTACCTTTTTCCAGACCAGCATTCCCGGAGATTTGTGGGAAGCAGCGCAGATCGACGGCTGCGGGAACCTGCGTTATTTTGCCCAAGTGGTTCTGCCGCTCTCCAAAGCTATCATTGCGGTACTGGGATTATGGATTGCTGTCGGCTACTGGAATTCATATTTTAATGCGCTGATTTATTTGAAAAATCCGAACCTGCATCCGCTGCAGCTGATTCTCCGCAACATTCTGATCACCAATCAGATGCAGTCGGGCATGGGAACTGGCGAAGCTGCCCAAATCGCACTGCGTTTGGCTAATATGATGCGCTATTCCGTGATCATCGTGGCCACGGTTCCAATTATGTGTGTGTATCCGTTTGTGCAGAAGTACTTTAATCAAGGGGTTATGATCGGGGCCGTGAAGGAATAGCCCTCTCTCGCCTATAACCAGAAAAGAGGTTGACCATGGAACAAAAAGTTCTTAAGCAGCGGCAGATACCTGCTCATTTCAAGCTCCACTCCAAGCCAAATGCTCATCCTGAAGCGATAATTGAGGGCGGGCATTTCCGGTTCACGATAATGACACCAC
This sequence comes from Paenibacillus sp. FSL L8-0470, assembly GCF_038008625.1. Taxonomy (NCBI): domain Bacteria; kingdom Bacillati; phylum Bacillota; class Bacilli; order Caryophanales; family Paenibacillaceae; genus Paenibacillus; species Paenibacillus sp. FSL L8-0470. The sequence goes on along the minus strand of NZ_JBBOZM010000001.1, from coordinate 5,250,246 downwards.
AGCTGATCCGGATGGAATACAGCGGGCCGGGCTGTTTTGAAGACCGGGCCACCCAGACTGTGCTGAACCGCAGCTTTGCCGTTCCGGACTTCCGGCTGATCGATCATGGGAACAGGCTGGAAGTCATTACAGAGTATCTGCATCTGAGTTATGACAAGCAGCCCTTCTCCCGCCATGGCCTCAGCGTGCGGGTAAGAAACGGGCAGGGCCACCTGATGAGCGTCTGGAATTACGGCGATACGCCGCAGGACTTGGGTGGTACGGCACGCACACTGGATCAGGCGGACGGCGCCATTCCGCTGGAGCACGGACTATTGTCACGCAGCGGCTACACCCTCATGGATGATAGTGCTTCGCTCCTGTTGGAAGAAGGTGGTGAGGTTGAGCCGCGGAGGCAAGAAGCCCAGGACCTGTATTTTTTCGGCTACGGCCACGATTACTTGAACTGTCTTAAGGATTTCTACCAATTGTGCGGTCCCACACCGCTTTTGCCGCGTTATGCGCTCGGCAACTGGTGGAGCCGGTATTACCGCTATACAGAAGATGAATATAAAGGGCTGATGGAGCGGTTCGAACTGGAGCAGATTCCATTCTCTGTTGCAGTTATGGATATGGATTGGCATCTGGTCGACATTGATCCGCAGTACGGCAGCGGCTGGACAGGCTACACCTGGAACAGGGAGCTGTTCCCGGACCCGAAGGGTTTTCTGACTTGGCTGCATGACACAGGGCTGCGCGTAACACTTAATGTCCATCCGGCGGATGGTGTGCGGGCCTTCGAAGGTCCGTACCTGGCGATTGCGGCGGAGCTGGGCATGAATCCGGAACAAGGCGATGCGGTGGAATTTGATATCACCGATCCGGAATTTCTGCAGGCCTACTTCAAGTATCTGCATCATCCGCTTGAAGAAGAGGGAGTGGATTTCTGGTGGATTGACTGGCAGCAGGGCGGGGTAACCAAGGTTCCGGGCCTTGATCCCCTGTGGATGCTGAACCACTACCACTTCCTGGACAGCGGACGCCGGGGGAACAGGCGGTTGACCTTCTCCCGCTATGCCGGACTTGGAAGCCACCGTTATCCTGTCGGATTCTCCGGGGACACCATTGTCACCTGGGAGTCACTGGATTTCCAGCCTTACTTTACGGCCAACGCGTCGAATGCAGGTTATGGCTGGTGGAGCCATGATATCGGCGGTCATATGCTGGGTTATCTGGACGATGAGCTGGTGATGCGCTGGGTGCAGTTCGGTGTATTCTCACCTATTCTGCGTCTGCACAGCTCAGCGAGCCGGTTCAACAGCAAGGAGCCTTGGCGGTTCAACAAGGTCGCGGAGAATGTGATGAAGCAGTCGCTGCGCCTGCGGCACCGTCTGCTTCCGTATTTATACACGATGAACCGCTATGCCAGCCGCGAAGGTCTTCCGTTGATCCGCCCCATGTATTACCATCATGCGGAGCGCCTTGAGGCGTATGAGGTCCCGAACCAATATTATTTTGGCACGGAGCTGATAGCCTGTCCGATCACACAACCGGTAGACAAGCAGACAGGCGTTGCCGAATTCAAGGCTTGGCTGCCGGAAGGGATCTGGGTGGATTACTTCAGCGGAAGAGTATATGACGGCGGAAGAAAGCTGTCGCTCTACCGGAACCTGGAGAGCATTCCGGTGCTGGCCAAGGCCGGAGCCATTCTTCCTATGGCGGACCTGACGGAATATACCTCATCGGTGGCCAATCCGCAGCATCTGGAGATCATGGTATTTGCCGGATGCAACGGCTGTTTTCAGCTGTGGGAGGATAACGGAGATGCTGTAGAGGACAGCGATGAGCAATGGTGCAGCACAGAAATGCTCCTGAGCTGGGGAGAGGCTGCAGCCTTTAAGATTCACCCTGCCAGCGGAAATACAGCAGTTGTGCCGGAGCGGCGGACCTGGAAGCTGTCCTTTATCGGCTTCGCCGACAGCCGGGTAACGGTGATGGCAGATGGCGGGGATATTGCCGCCGAAACCGGATATGATGAAGTTTCGCATACGCTAACGGTTATCATCCCTGAGCTGCCGGTAGCTTCATTACTTGAAGTGATGTTCGCCAGTGCCCGGATTTCCGTAAACCGGGTGGAGGAGGAGGCATTTGAGCTGCTGAACCATGCGCAGATCCTGTTCCAATTGAAAGAACAAATTTACCGTGTGGTGAAGGAAGCTTCAGGTCCGGCAGCGGCCCTTGCTTCCCTTGCTTCGATGGATCTGGAGCATTCGCTCTATGGAGCGTTATGCGAAATATTGACTGCCAGATAGAGATCGGCCGCCGTCTACCGCAAAGATGAAGCCGGTTTTCAGTGCAGAGAATAGGACACGACTGCTATCATACACAACAAACAAGCCCGGGAAGTCGGGCTTGTTTGTTGTGTCGCAAGCTCAGAATTGCTTACACTAGGCAGTAATTTGTTGCTCAATGATGAATCTTATACCTCTAATATCTGGAAAATGTAAACAAATACCACTGAAAAAAATGTCGAATAATGCCGATATATACGATATATTGTTAATTTTATTCAGGAAATGAGGCTGTTAGAAATGCAACTTAGAAGCATCAAAGCAAAAACACTACTTCTCATTATGCCGCTTTTACTTGTAATTGTTATTGGAGTATCTTCTGCTGTTATCTTTAAATCCCATGGTTTATTGCTTGAACAGACGGAGAACAGCATGAAGGAGCAACTGGCAAATACCAATCAAAGCATTCAGAACCGGATAACCTCTCACGGTAGAGTGCCGGAAACGATAGCGAAATCTATTCAAGGTCATTACAGTAAGCTGAGCCTGGAGGATTATGATGCGGCTCTCAAAAACTCACTGGATATCAACAAAGATACCTTCGGCGTAGGCATTTATTTTGAACCTAATGTATATGAGGATGATACAAAGTTTGTTTCTTCCTATGCCTTTCGCGATCAGAATCAAATTACCGTTACACATGACTATAGTGATCCCAGCTACAATTATCCAGCGCAAGCATGGTATAAAATTGCAGCCAATCAAAAAGAGATACAATATACAGCCCCATTCTATGATGAAAAAACCAAGTCAACCATGGTTACCGCATCAGTTCCTGTGTATGATGATCAAGAACGTTTCATTGCAGTAGCCACCGGAGACATCAATTTGGATACTGTGCAAAATATCATCTCAGAGACAAATGTAGGTGATAGCGGATGGGCGTTTATGCTTGATAAAGACGGTACTTATTTAGCAGGACCCGAGACGGATAAAATCATGAAGGTAAAACTTCAGGAGGAGCAGGACCCCGTCGTGTCCACTTTAGCGAAAACTATTTTGAAAGATGGAAAGGGCGCTGCAACCTACACTTCCTCAGAAGGACTCATCCATGTGTATTTCTCAAAGCTGGAGCAGACAGACTGGATCGTCGCTGTAGCCTTGCCGGATCAAGAACTTAAAGAAAAGTTGAATGCACTGTTGCTGCAAACTTTGATCTTTCTAATCATTGGTATGGCTCTGATTGTAGTGGTTATTCTACTCTACGCCCGCAACTTGACAGCGCATACTTCACGTGTTAATGCAATGGCCGAGCACCTGGCTCAAGGGGACTTCACCTATTCCATTGAGGTGAAAACGAAGGATGAATTTGGCAGGATGGCAGAGAATTTAAATTATACAAGTGACCTTCTGAATAAAATGATGGGTAAAGTCACCGAACATTCCTTGCATGTTGCCTCTACAGCTGAAGAGTTGACGGCGAGTGCAGACCAGACAACTATAGTGGCTGAGGATATAGCCAACACCATTCAAGAAGTGGCTGCTGGTGCCGAGACGCAGCTTGTGGGAACACAAGAAAGCGCCAGGTCGCTTGAGGAGCTGGCCATCGGCATCCAACGGATTTCTGAGTCTTCATCCATTTTGCATGATGCTTCACAAAACACCTCACAGCAGGCGGCGCAGGGGAATAAGATCATTCAGCAGGCAGTTCATGATATGAACGAAGCCAATCGTTCGGTCTCGGTCACGGCTTCGCATATGGAGCAGCTCAGAGAACGTTCCAGTGATATAGGCAATATAATCAATGTGATTAGCGGAATAAGTACACAAACCAATCTGCTGTCCCTGAATGCCGGGATTGAAGCAGCACGCGCTGGTGAGCATGGTAAGGGATTTGCTGTAGTTGCTGCGGAAATTCGTAAGTTATCCGAACAAACCAAAGATTCTGCCGGGAAGGTCCGGGAGATTATTGAAGAAATACAAGGGGAGACCCGAGCGGCGGTACAATCGGTTGAAGTCGGAACGAAAGCGGTCAATTCCAGCACTGTGCTCGTGGAACACGCAGGGGAAGCCTTTAACGGAATTGTAGTGGAAATTCAACAAATGGTTAACCAAATTCAGGAGGTATCTGCAGTCTCTGAGCAAATGTCTGCCGGCTCCCAGGAAATTAGCGCTACTATGGAAGAACTTGCCCGTATTTCAGGAGAAGCATCAGATGCCACCCAAAATGTTGCCGCAGCCAGTGAACAACAGCAGGCTTCCATGGAAGAGGTTTCACACTCCGCTAAATCATTGAGTTCCATGGTTCAGGAACTGCAAAACTTGCTTGAGCAATTCAAGATTAAATAAACTTGAAGCAATGGAAGAACCCGAGAACCAGAGACAAACAGCAACCCGCAAGCTGACAAAGCAGTAAATATACATGAAGGTTATCCATAGCCCACTGGGGATAAGGATAACCTTTTTTTGTAGGATATCCACTGAAGGCCTGTATTCCTTTTTCCTCAATCCTCATCCCCAAAAGTTAATAAACCACACTCAAACCCCTTCACCACAGCCCCGATTCTTGTCTTCACCCCCAGCTTCTGATTGATTGCGGCCAGATGGTATTCAACAGTCCGCTGGCTTAAGGCCAGCTCCGTGGCAATTTCCTTGTTGGTTTTCTCCTTCGCCAGCCAGCGCAGTACTTTTCGTTCGGTTGCTGTTAGCGCGTCTGGAGAAGCGGAAGCCCGAAGATGCTCAGGGACCAGAATATTGCCCAGCACACTTTGTTTGATCGCGTTGATAATGATGCTGTATGAGCTTTGTTTGGAGAGGTAGGCATGAACGCCGATTCGGTACGCTTTGTAGTAGAATTCTTCGTAGGTATAGCCGGATAAGAGAATAATCTTCAGCGCATTACCGTAGTTCTCTTTCAACAGCCGGGCTACCTGGAAGCCGTCCATCTGCGGCAGCGAGATATCCATCAGCACTACATCCGGGCGCAGCAGCGCCGTCTCTGCCAGGAATTCTACCGGATCTGTGAAGGTCCGCAGAACTTCAAGGCCGGGCTCCTCGTCCAGACGGCTCTTAAGCCCGTCCAGCACAAGGGGGTGATCATCAAGAATATACAGGGTTATATTATCATTCATGAGAAGACTGCTCCTTATAAAGAGGGATTTTGAGTGTGACCGAGGTTCCCTGTTCCGGCACGGAGTCAATCAGAGCCGTTCCGCCCAGATGCTCCATCTGTTCCCGGATCGACAGCAGCCCGAAGCGGGGGCGGCCGTCTGGAGGAGCGGTCACAGCAATATTTCTGTTGAAGCCTACGCCGTTGTCGGACACGCTGCAATAGATGCTGTCACCGTCTATCCAGACACGGACCTTCAGTTCGGAAGCCATCGCATGCTTGAAAACGTTGACGACCAGCTCACGGGCTGCCCGGAAGAGACTCGCCTTGATAAAGACAGGGAAGGCGTCCGGCAATGGAGCCTCAAACTGCAGGGTCACGTTAAGCTCCTCCAGGCGATTCATGTCTTGCAGCAGCCAGTGCAGTGCTTCCTGCAGATCGCCTTTATCGAGAATATGCGGATATAAATGATCGCTGAGCGCCCGGATGCTGCGCTGAGAATCGGCCAGACATTTGAGCCATTTCGCATTGCGCTCCTGCTGGTATCTCCCGGTATCATGCAGCTCCTCCAGATCCCGGGACAAGAAGATCAGGTTCTGCAGCAGGTCATCATGCAGGAAATAAGAGATGCGGACCTTCTCTGCTTCTCGGGCCTCCAGCAAGCTCTGGCTATAGCTGCGGAAATCATGCACCTGGCGCTCATAATGGTCAATCTGCTTTTGATTGTCCTCATATTCGCGCCTCAAGCGGAGCAGATGGCGGGCGTTCATAAGCATCTGAACAGCTTCACTGCGGAATTTCTGGATGATCCGCTGTTCTTCGGCAGAGAACAAGGTCTGATTGCGCTTCGGTCCAAGGCACAGGTAGCCCAGCCGCTGCTCCTCCAGTTCATGCACCAGCTCGAATACGGCAGCGTATTCGCCGCCGGCGGACCATTCAAGGTCGGGGGTGTCCCGTAACGGAGCCGGACCCTTTGTCCCTTTCTCCTCGTAAATCCCTGTGTTATGTACTAGCGGCAGGGAGCTGTCATCGAAATAGACCAGTGTAAGACCTTCAACTTCAATCATATCCTGCAGAAGCTCAGCAAACAGCTTGAGGATATCGCGGATATTCTTGTTTCCGGCCAGCTGTAGCGAGAGAAGCAGCTTCTGTTGCTCCAGCCAGTCTTTTTTGCGCTTTTCCCCATGCCGCAGCCGCCGCAGCAGCAGACGATAGCCGCCGGTCAGCAGCGCCAGCAGAATGAACAAGAGTACCGCGTATCCTATCGAACCCCAGACGGTTGTCAATAGAAATAGCACTAGTGTCAGGCTGAAGTACAGGCTGTGCGCGGCCAATCTGGGAATATAAAATCTCATGTCCAGAACCTGACGCTGGACGAGCAGATAAGTGAACGTTGCAGAAATCGGCACCAGACCGACCAACGCATATTCTGCCGTGATCCAGTACCGGTCCCATAACAGATAGGGCAGGGCATACAGCCATACATAAGGAAGCAGACTCACGGTTATTCCTGTAAACAGAATGTAGAGCTGATTCTTCTCAATCCGGTCGAATTTGCTCCAGTGCCAGACCGTTATGGCAGCCATCAGCAGCAGTGTGGCAAGCAAGGCTACATTCAGAACATTGGTTACCCAGTCATATACATGACGCTGCAGCATAAAGCCTACAGCAAAGACCGAGAACATCAGCGAGTAGACCTGATACCCCCGCAGTAAGGCACGGAATTTTGAATAAATAGGACGGAAGGCAAACAGCAGATAGAAGGAAATTATCGCATAAGGCATCCAGATTGCACAGAAAGTGAACAGGTAGCCGGAGAGCATAAGCTCATCCGAGAACAGCGCCACTATGACGAATGCAAACAACAGATTCATCAGCAGAAATCTGCGGATCAGCAGCGATTCAGGATTCCTGCACAGGGCATAAGTGCCTACACCCACCAGAAAGATTTCCATGACGAAGGCAAAGCCATTCTCCAGTTTGTCTTTACTGCCAGCTTTAAGCTGAAGGGTATACGGCTGCCCTTCCTTGCTTTCAACCTTCAGACTATGGGTTCCAGTAAGCAATCGCCTTCTGTCAACGATAAATACTTCCGGTTCCGGCTCCCCATCGAAAGCGAGAATACGATCACCTGGTTTGAGGTTTGTTCTCGAACCGGGGCTGTCCCTATCGATTCTGGAGATGATCCATCCGCCGCTGGAATCCGGTTCCACGCTGATGCCTGAGTAGGGATTGGTGAATAATTGAATCTGTATATAGGTTGTGGCGAGCACAACAAGTCCCATGAAGATGTAGATGATCCTACGGCTGACACGGGGGCGTTGAAGAAAGCTGAACATGGTTCACAATCCTTTATCCTCTTTTCTTAAAAGTATATGATAAAACAGGCGATTCGTCTCGAATCGCCTGTTCGGCTGCCTTGTTGTTACAGCAGGTTTTGCAGCAGCCGGTAGATTAAAGCTGCGGCCTCCTGATTCAGCATTGGATCCTGTGCCCTGTAATTTACTTGCCCGTCTGACAATTCTGCGTCAGGACCATAAAGGCCGCGGCCAACCACATACTGGACACCCTCAGCGGCCCAGTCCGAGAAGGGCTTCTGCACAGCAGCCTTCACCGGGGCGGCTCCCAGACCAATATGGGCAATCCGCCAGACAAAGGTTGCAGCCTGTTCACGTGTCAGAGGCAGGTCGGGGCCGAAATAACTGCCCGGCAGTCCTTGAACGACACCGTAATCAAGCGCAGTCTGAATGGCAGTCTCATAAGGGCTGCCCTTGGTGTCTTTGAATGCGCTGGGCCGGGCCGATGATTGAAATCCGGCAAGAGGTATCAACTGGGCAATGAATTGTCCGCGTGTAACTGGACGATCCGGCTGGAAGGGTCCAGTGCTTTCAGGAATGGCGCCCAGCTGAACAAGATTATAGATGTATTTGGCATAGGGATGATCAGAGCCTACGTCGCTGAAGTGCTGGGGCTCAGGCAGCTTTTCAAGCCAGCTGTCGGGCTGGTTGTAATAGAAGTACAGCACCTTGCCGTCGGCATCCAGCTTGAAGCCGGCCGGCTTGTCTTCTTCATCATAAAACAGCAGTTCCTCAGTCTGCCGCAGCTTATGCTCGCCGAACACATCCTTAACCAGCAGTGCGCCGTCTATTGCGGTGACCTCCGAAGTTAAGGCTGGTGTTCGCAGGTGGCGGTACAAGCCTGCGAAACGCTGCAGCTGCTCTTGGGTAGCTGCAGGCTCGATGGAAGCGGGTGCCTTGCTTGTCTCAGGGAAATAACGGTTCATGAACTGATGGAACATGGGCTGGCGCAGATTACCTTTATCGCTGTTCAGTGCAAGAAAGATTCCCGTGTTCTGTTCAGGCAGCAGCCATAGATTAGAATGAAAGCCGGATAAATCGCCGCCTTTCTCTGCAACCTTATATCCGTTGTAGTCCTGCGAGTAGGTAGACTCGAAGGCATAACCGTTTCCTGGGACCTTAGGATGGATCGTTACGCTGCTGTGCTCCATGGCCTGTATGGATTCTGGTTGGAGAATCCGGTTCTCCCCCTTCTTCCCGCCGTTCAGCATCGCAAGCATGAACTGGGCCATATCCTTCCCGGTAGAAGTCATGCCGCCTTCAGGAGCACTAAGCGGGTCGTTGGGAATCTGCCCGGTCGGCTGCAGCTGATTATCATAAGGGGTGGCCATCCGCTTGATCACCTTATCATCAAAAATGAAGCTGGTGTTGCCCATTCCTAGCGGTTTGAATAGCTTTTCGGCCATGTAATTCTCAAAGGGCATCCGGGAGACTTGTTGAATGATGTAACCTTGCAGGGAGAAGCCGAAGTTGTCATAGCGGTAGACCTCACCCGGCTTGCGGACGATGGTAGGCATCTTCTCCTTCACGAATTTCTCCAGTGTGGAAGGGGTCCCGGATTCAAGGACATCTCCGTTGTCGAAACCGGTAGTATGGGTCATTAGATGTTTGAGGGTAAGCGGGAATCCGCTTGTGTTGTTAATGTGCAGACCCGTCAGATAACTTTGCACGTCTGTGTCCAGATCAACCTTGCCTGATTCGCTCAGCTGCATCACGCCTGCTGCAGTAAACAGCTTGGATACGGAAGCCAGGCGAAACAAGGTCTTCTCCGCATCAACCGGCTGTTTGGCAGCAATATTGGCATACCCATAGCCCTGGTTCAGCAGAATTTTTCCATCCTTTACGATGACTAGAACAGCTCCAGCCAGCTGCTCCTGTATCTCTGGCTGCTTAAAAAAATCATCGCCAAACCGCTTCGCGTCCTCCATGTTGAGCGTAACCGCAGAGGGTGAGCCTGGCGGACCGGCGGCAAAGGCAGAGAGGGGGAACATCAAGAAGGCCATAACAACAAGTATAATTTTTCTCATAAATGTGCTCCTTTGATCAGGTTGAGCCCTTATCCTATCATAACTGCATCAGCCTGAAATCCGTAGAAGCGGGCAGCGGGCGCGGATCAGCCGCATGAATTTTGCGGGAGCACGCAAAGGGGAGGCTGGAAGCCTGCGCCTGATTTGGCCTTGCCGAAGTTTATACAAACACCAATAAGAAACCTATTAGTATTCTCAGCATGTTATAATTGGAAATTTATGCAAATGTGCTACATAACAGCAACAGCAGCTTGCAATCCGAGCGAATAAAAGTTATTATAGACTAATAAAGTCTTTGATTGAGGTGGAAGATGAAATATTCAAAGGCAACAAATTATGCGCTGCATACGATGCTCTTTTTGGTGGTGGCTGCGTCCGACAAGCCGGTAGGCGTACAGCAGCTGGCAGAGCGGCAGGAGGTTTCCCCTACGTATCTGTCCAAGATATTGACCAAACTTGTGAAAGCTGGACTGATCGAGTCGGCATCGGGTGCGAATGGCGGTTATCGGCTCAAACGTAAGAAGGAAGACATTTCATTTCTCGACATCATTCATGCCATTGAAGGCACGGCCTCGTTGTTTGATTGCACGCTAAATCATCCCAGCGAGTGTCTGATTCAGCAGGAAATGGTGGAAGCTGAACGGCGGATGGAAGATTATTTGCGGAATAAAAAAATCTCCGAGCTTGCTGCACAGATAACGGTGGCTTTATAACCGCCGTTATTTTTGCAATTAAATTATAGATATAATAAGTCTGTTAAGTCTATTAAATGCAGGCTAAATGATATTCAAGAAAGGGATGAGCAAAGATGGCAACAGATTTATTTGATATTCAATTGTGGGAGCAGGCGTGGAAGGAGGACCCCTCATCCACGGCCAACCAGATGAAGCGTGCTGGAATTGATCCCACGCATGGGTTCGATCACAAGGCCAAGGTGTTTGATGAAGAGGTATTCAGTGAAGGCGGAAGACGCAGAAGCGAGCGGATCATCGGCTGGATGGAAGGGCAGGGAGTGGATTTTGCCGGACTCAGCGTGCTGGATATCGGTGCGGCTTCAGGGGGCTTCAGTGTACCCTTTGCCGAGCGCGGGGCCAAGGTTACCGCTGTTGAGCCCAACGTACCGCTGGCTGATTTATTTGAAGCCAATACAGCCCGTGTCAGCCCCGGAAAAGAAAAGATAACCTTAGTGCGGGAAGCTTTCGAGGACCTTGACATAACTGCAATGGGCTGGGAGAAAGGGTTTGATCTGGTATTCGTCTCCATGTGTCCGGTGATCATTGACTGGGATAGCGTAGAGAGAGTGCTGAGCTGTGCCCGTCAATATTGTTATATCAGTACTTCAGCTGGGAGCAGACAGCATAGTCTTATTAATGAGGTGATGCCGCTGCTGACCGGTAGGAAGATGCACCCGGATTCCTCAGATATGGCGTATTTGAACCAGCTGCTTTACTTGAAAGGCTATGCCTATGAGTCCATTGTGACACGAGAAATGAAAAGCACCGAAATTTCCGTAGAGGCGGCAATTGAAGAGGTCTTGCAACTGTTGAAGATGCATCATCTGCCTGCCCACGAAGTTTCCCGGAATATTGTTACGGATTATATACGCAGCACGTATCAGGAGAAGAAGGTAACGGTTCAGCAGGGCGGACGTTTCGGCAAGGTGCTGATCCGGCTGCAGGATCAGAATATGTACAGCAAATCATAAAACGTATAATTAACCGCTTCAAAGGTGTATTTTCCTTGTGGAAATACGCCTTTTTTCTTTGCGGCCGCAGCAGAAGGCGAAAATTGTCGGCCAACGATTTCTATCAGGAGCTGTAAAATGCTAAGATAGTAGTACATTATTTAACGGGGAGTGAATTTCTTATGAAAAAGATTGCTGCCGGATTTCTTGCCGGGGCAATACTGATGGTTAGTGCGCAGGCGCTCGGGGCTACCTCTACTCTGGTAGGAAAGAAAATCCAAGCGGAATATACAGTCAACGTATACGGCAAGAAGCTGGTAGATCCAGCCATAATCATTGATGGAAAAAGCTATGCCCCGGTGCGCGCCATCGGAGAACTGGCTGGCTATAAGGTTTCGATATCCGGCAAGAATATTAACCTGGATGAGAAAGATAGCGGAGCGGGCGCATTGGCCAATGATAAAAATACCAATGCTGTCCTGGGACCGCGGCCGACCACAACACCGGACCCTTTGCCGGCGGTCACCAAAAATAAAATCAAGCAAATTGACGAAAAAATTGATACTGTTGTCGATAACATTCTGGTCACCAGCAGCCTGCTGAAGACAGATGCCAATAATGCTGAATTGAAGCTTAAGCTGGAGCAGTATAAATCAGAATACACAGATCTGCTGAAACAGAAGGATCTGGAGCTGCAGAAGTAAGGAAGAGCACTTGTGTATTCCCGTTAAATGATATAAATACAGGGCGGTCCCCATTCTCTCACTTAGAGGATGGGGACCGCCTTGTTTATTATTGAATCTGTTGTCTGCGGTATTGATAAGGTGTGATTCCATACTGATCCTTGAACAGCTTGATGAAATACTGCGGCTTCTTGTAACCGACCATATGAGAAATATCGATTACATGCAAATTGGACTCTATCAATAGCTGGGAGGCTTTTTCCAATCGTTTGGCTGCAATGAAGTTCGATAGATTCTCACCGGTTTCCTGCTTATACACTTTAGACAGATAGACAGGATGAAGATGAACAATTTTACCCAGATCGTCCAGGCTCAAACCATCGCCGATATGACCGGCAATATGAGATTGTATGGTTTGGACAATATGGCGGTTAGACAATTTTGCGCTTCGCTCGAATTGGGTGATGCAGAGCAGAATGGACTCAAGTGCAGCGTCCGGCTCTGCCAGTTGACTGAAGATCCAACCTGCGACCTCAACCTGCTGCAGCCGGCTGACAGAGAAATACACCCGCTGAATAAAGTCGAGCAGATAGAGAATTTTCTGCTTTCTGGAACCAAGCTGGGCGAAGGTCTTGAGAATGTTCTTTCTGGTCAGCTCCCATTCTCCAGGCTCCCACTTAGGATGAGCAGTACAGTCCTGCAGCAGGGTACAGTCACCCGCGTGAACTTCCTCCTGGTAATAAAACTGGCAGAAGATTTGCCGGACGGCATTCTTCCGGCTAAATTCAAATTTCTCCGAAAAGGAAATATTGCTGATGCTGTGCGCGAGCTTCTGAGCGTCGGATTCCAGGATTAATCCTGCCAGCCCCGGGCCTGTCGTCCAAATCAATTGATCCAGCTCCCGGCTGTTGTCTCTTAAGGTGATTTCATCTGCTCCCTCTGCATCTGGAACCTGAAAGAAGCAAAAGGTCTCCTTCAGCAGTACGGTATCATAAGCACTGAAATCAGTGCCTGCGGGGGAGGGTCCGCCAATAACGGACAGCAGATAACCCAGCCCGTCAAATTTCTCCCACGTAATCTGGGGCTTCAGCTGCTGCTCATCAATGCTTTTGAGCACTTGCTTCATCGCTTTCTCCATATCCTCTTTATCCACGGGCTTCAGCAAATAATCCAGAGCGCCCAGCCGGATCGCTTTCTGCGCATAATCAAATTGAGAGTAGCCCGAGAGAAAAACCACTTTGGTCTTAAGCATGTTCTCATTAATATGCTCCAGCAAATCAATGCCGGACACCTCGGGCATGCGGATATCCGTAATCAGAATATCAATCTGATTCTGGTTCAATAATTGCTTGGCTTCAACCGAATTAGTTGAGGTCACAATCTGGTGTATGCCGAATTTCTTCCAATCCAGCAGATGTTTTAAGTATTCAACAATGTAATGTCCGTCATCCACAATCAGTAATCGCATGTTCTCCTCCTTCATCCAGCGAGAAATCAATGTAGGCCATCACGGACAAGCCGCCCCAGTCATTGGTGAAGAAACGCAGGCCGCTTAATTCGCCGTAAGCATTTTTAAGACGCTGATGTATATTCCACAGACCGATTCCTCTGGAGCCTGGCGGAGGGGATTCGCTTTCGACCCTTGCTGCCAGCAGAACGATTTGCTCCGGCGCAAGCCCCTTGCCGTCATCCGCAATGATGATCAGCGCACCGTCATCAAGAGCTTTTAACTCTATGGAGACCCGATGGGCGCCTTGCCGCTCTTCAATGCCATGCTGGATGGCGTTCTCTACGATCGGCTGGATAATGAGCGGCATAATACGATGTTCTCCCAGCTCCGGGGGCAGGTTGATTTCATAATGAATCTCTTTGCATAGGGACATGATGGATAAAAAATGATCCGCAAGCTGCAGCTCAGAGGCCAGAGTGGCGTCATGGCGGTCCAGCTTCGTCAGATAGCGGTAATATTCAGCCAGATGTTTGCTCATCTGCATGACAGCCTCCGGAGACGTCTTCGCCATCGACATAATGAAGAAGAGGCTGTTATACAGAAAATGCGGATTGATCTGCGCCTGCAGCTGCTTCACCTCGGCATCTCTCCGCAGCTCTGTTTCAATCTTCAGGGACGCAAACAGATTCTGGGTTTTGAGCACCATGTGGTTAAAGCTTTTGAACAGATTAAAAAATTCATTAACGGGATTCTCGCTGATCCGTGTGCTGTAATTCCCTTGCTCCACCTGATAAAATTTCTTGCCCAGCAAATGAACATTCCGGTAGAAATTCCGGTAGAACATCAGAATGACGATCAGCCCAATAATCAGAATGACCAGGATACTGCCCACGAATACCTGCTGATTCCGGTCCAGCGGATTCAGGAAATCACTCATCCTTGTATATGTCACAAGATATGTGTCAATAGGCTCGATATATTTAGACAACACATAATAGTCGTCCTCGCCGGTATGATAGTCAAATTTCAGGATTCGCTGCGTATCCGGTGTGATCGTCTCCTTGGCTTTTTGCACGATACGACTGTCTACAGGTTTGCCGCTAATCACCAGGTTGTTGTTCACAAGGAAAAAAGCATTGGAGCTGTCGCCGTTAACCGCTTTGCCCAGCAGGCTGACCAGATATTCCTTCTTGAGCTTCACGCCCACGATGTATTGAATATTTGCCGGGTTTTTGGGCTGATGGATGTAGGGGTAGACTGAAAAATAATACAGGCTGTTATTATAGGTCTGCCAGCCGCGCTCAGTGACCTGTTCGAAGGGAAGCTTAGCCAGCGAATCATGGCCGGTCTGAATAAAGGTGCCATCCGGCTTCCAGTAAATCCCGATGGATTCTACCGCCAGACTCGAAAAGAGCTGATCCGATAACCGCTCTGAGATTTCATTCTTATTCATCTGTCCATCATAGTTGCTTAAATCCTGTTTCCGGCTCTGATAGAACCGCACATCATTGTCGGCGGTATACTGGATACCGTACATGCTTGCCTCGGAGATGACACCATCCATAATGCTCTCCGCATAAGCCAGCTGATTTTTGGAGGAGTTGATCAAACTGTCCTGAATCGTTCTTGAACCCAACGTATTCATGATAAAAAACAGTCCCAGCGTAAGCAGCAGAAAAAAAACGAAAAAGTAGATGAACCGTTTCATATTCACTTTTTTAATCATATTCACTTCCTCGTTCCCCAATACTGGCGGTTGCCGGATTCGTGTCCTTCCGTATAAATCTATCATAATTGATTAAATTCAAAAGAAAAAGATTATTCAGCCGCAAAATGAAAGCGCTTATCAAACATGTTTAGGGATTGGTTATGATCTTTAGATTAAGACATTTTAGGATGAAAGCGCTTTTGCTAACATTAAACCTGAAAGAAAAACTTCTTGGCATGATAAAAGGGGGTAACACAAATAGCTCAGGTTATAAATACCCAAGCGGGGACGTTAAAGACAGATGACAGGAAAAAAAGCAGCAAAAATCCCTGGAACAAGGAGATCAGGAAAAACTGGCCGCTGTATGTGCTCTGTATCCCGGCACTCGTATTTGTTCTTATCTTTGCGTACGGACCGATGGTCGGCCTGGTGATGGCTTTTCAGGATTACAAGCCCTGGCTGGGACTTACCGGCTCAACGTGGATCGGCTGGGACAACTTCGCGAGAATCTTCCAGTATAAAGAAGCGACACAGGCCATTACCAACACGCTCATCATTGCTGTAATCAAAATTATTGTCGGCATTATCGTTCCAATCTTCATGGCAATCCTCTTAAGTGAAATCAGAAATGTGGGAGTCAAGAAAAGTATCCAGACCTTGGTGTATTTGCCCCATTTCTTATCATGGGTAACCGTTGCCGGAATTATGATTGATATTCTGGGACTGGACGGCGGCATCAATCACTTTCTATCCAATCTGTTTGGATCGAAACCGATCTTCTTCCTGGGTGATCCGGTCCTGTTCAGGCCGACGGTTATTATCAGTGACCTGTGGAAAAATTTCGGCTTCGGCATGATTGTCTACCTGGCGGTCATCACCGGGATCGACCCTTCCTATTATGAGGCTGCAGAGATCGACGGCGCTTCACGCTGGCAGCAAATCAGGCATGTTACTTTGCCGAGCATGATGCCGATGATCATCGTCATTGCTACGCTGAGCCTGGGGAATATCCTCGATGCGGGCTTTGATCAAATCTTTAACCTTTACAATCCGCTTGTCTATAGCACAGGAGATATTATCGATACGTACGTGTACCGGTCTTCCTTATTGAATGGACAATACGGGTTCGGTACTGCCGTCGGGCTGTTCAAATCAGGCATCAGTTTTATATTGATCGTCATTTCATACCGGATTGCCTATAAGGTTGCCAACTACAAGATATTCTAGAAAGGAGCATGGAGAGTGTATCATAAGTCCAAGGGATATAAGATCTTTTCGTTCTTCAATTATATATTTCTGATTCTGATTGCATTATCATGCTTCTTGCCTATGCTCCATCTGCTCGCGCAATCTCTTAGCAGCAAGGCCGCGATAAACGGCAATCTGGTCTCCTTTTGGCCGGTGGATTTCAATGCGGACGCCTATGTCAAAACCTTTAAAAACTCCAACTTCACCGGTTCCATGCAGGTATCCGTGTTCAGAACCGTACTGGGAACCTTAATCAGCATGTTTATTATTACGACTGCGGGTTATGCCTTATCCAAGGATTTCCGCGGACGCAATGCCTTGATGTGGGTTTTCATCTTCACCATGCTGTTCTCCGGGGGATTAATTCCGTCCTATATCCTGGTCACGAAGCTTGGATTAAAAGATACGATCTGGTCCTTGGTGCTTCCGGGTGCCTTTGGCGCGTACAATTTGATTCTGATCATGAATTTCTTCAAGACCATTCCGAAGGCGCTGGAAGAAGCCGCGTTTATCGACGGAGCTTCGTTCTTCGTGATTTTCCGCAAAATCTACCTGCCGCTGTCGCTTCCCGGCTTGGCCACTGTGGGATTGTTCATCATGGTCGGGCACTGGAACGCCTGGTTTGACGGTATCCTGTATATGTCGAATACTGAGAACTACCCGCTGGCATCGTTCCTGCAGACGGTCGTCGTCCAAGGCTCTGCCCAGAGTATGGCGCTCAGCCAATCGGAAGCGGCAGCGATGTCGGAGCAGAGCATCAAGGCAGCCCAGATTTTTATCAGCACCTTGCCGATCATTCTGGTCTATCCCTTCCTGCAAAAGTATTTTGTGAAAGGCATCGTGTTAGGTGCAGTCAAAGAATAACCCACTATAAAGGAGCCTACTCAATGAAAAAAACAGGTGTTTTACTCTCCGCCGCTTTACTGATGACTGGATTGCTGGCGGGCTGCGGCTCGGATAATAAGGGATCAAGCTCCGCTGCGGAAGCAACGCTTAAGGACGGGAAATATGATCCTCCGATTACGATCAGCATTGCGAAGCAGCAGGATGAAAATGCCGGAAAATACATCAACGGCGAAAGCCTGAATGACAATGTCCTGACCCGCTGGGGTAAAGAGCATCTCGGCATCCAGATCGAGACTACGCTGCTCGGCGGCGATGCGACCCAGTATAACACCAAGCTGCGGCTCGCGCTCACCGGCTCCGAGAAACTCCCGGATGTTCTGCCTGTCTATGACACCTCGCTTGAGAATGACCTGATTCAGTCCGGGCTGGTCAAAGATATTACAGAGGACATCAGCAAATATATGCCTGAGCGGCTGAAAGAGATTTATAAGGAATACCCGACGGCCTTCAATCCGGTCATACAGGACGGCAAGGTGTACGGCATGCCGATTGCACCTAATTTGACGGAAGGCCAAGTGATGCTCATCCGTCAGGACTGGCTGGATAAGCTGAACTTAAAGGCACCGACAACCCTCGATGAGTTTGAAAAAGTGATTGCTGCCTTTACGAATGATGATCCCGACGGCAATGGCAAACAGGATACCTACGGATTTGATTTCTCCGGTAAGGATTCTTACAACACAGGCTGGGTCAGTGACTCCGTGATGATCTTCAGCGCCTACACCGGCAAGCATCTTCCGGGCCAATGGTATAGCGAGGACGGTAAGCTCACTTACGGGTCGGTTGCCGAAGGAACCAAGGATGCGCTTGCCAAACTCCGCGACTGGTATTCGAAAGGGTATCTGAACAAGGAATTGGCTACACAGGGCGCATGGGATGCACTGGCTGACTTTACCGAAGGCAAAGCAGGCATTATTATTGGCCGGCCTTGGCTGTACGGCAGTGTTAAGGATGTTGAAACCAACGTTCAAGGTGCCAAAATCAGTGCTTATCCCACGATCAGCGGTGTCAGCGGAGATAAGACCTATCAATCCGGTCAACAGAATGACGGAGTGTTCATGTTCAATAAGGATTTTAACAATATGGAAGCTTTCTTCCTGTACTACGACAAGCTGTACGATGCGGCATTCGGCACGGGTGACTTCAAGTACGGATATGCCGAAGGTTATGATTATGATACCGTAAACGGCGAAGTAGTCTTTGATTCCAAGAAATTCAACACGCCCATGGATGCTGCCCAAGGTGTAGGCAAGATGTCCTTTACCAAGAATACGCCAAGCGTTGACGGCCCGGGCAAATCGTTCTATGATCTTGCGCAAGGTGCGAAGCCGGATAATGGGGTTCTGATGAGATCGGCAGCCAATGATGCAACCGCCAAAGACGGATATGTTATTTCTTATGAGAACAGAGATGTGCTGCTTCCTAACGCCTTCAACGGACCGCCGACCAAAACGATGCAAACTTCGTGGGAACAGCTGAACACCATGGAGAAGGAAACCTTCACAAAGATC
The DNA here is from genome assembly GCF_038008625.1 of Paenibacillus sp. FSL L8-0470. Lineage (NCBI taxonomy): Bacteria > Bacillati > Bacillota > Bacilli > Caryophanales > Paenibacillaceae > Paenibacillus > Paenibacillus sp. FSL L8-0470. Next base: position 5,231,293 of record NZ_JBBOZM010000001.1, on the reverse strand, counting down.
ATTTACAGCAAAGAACCGCTTGAAGCTTACGACACCTTTGTTAAGCAATGGCATGACAAAGGCGGCACGCAAATTACAGAAGAAGTGAACGATTGGTACACTAATGCCAGCAAAGTCGATGTAATGTCCAATATGGGCCTGAAATAAGCCGATTATGGGAAATTAATGAAATCAATTATTTCTGAGAAAAGAGGATTTACTTATGAACCTTACGATCCCATTCTCCAATGAATGGTTTCAAGCTGAACATGATTCACGAGTATCTCCGACTCCGTCCGGCGGCTTCCGGTTGAACACTACGCCCGAGGGCGGGGGGATGGAGCTTCTGCCGGGCAGCCTGGACAGTTCTGTATGGCAGGAATACGAGTTTATGAATGCAGAGGTGTATCACGATTCACATGATGTACTGGTGCTGCTATTCAGTTTCCGTGATCAGGACAGCCGTATGATCACCTATCATACTGGCATTTTGCCGGGCGTCAGAACGGTGATCTGTTTGCCGCTGAAGCATCTGAACGGGGAGAAGCTGTTCCTTGACCGTTATCCGGGTGTGATGCAGACCGTGCTCCGCGGAGATGCGAGGGTCGACCGGAAGCGGATTGCCGGGTTCTCCATCGCGACCATTCCTTCAACGACAAGCCGGAGTGTGGAGATTAGCGGATTGTCCCTCAGTGGAGCCGAGCCGGATTTCACCTACGATTACCACCCTTATATTGATGGGCTGGGCCAGCTGAAAGGCAGAGATTGGCAGGGGAAGACGGCCAATCAGGCGGAGTTGAGCGAAAGGCTGCATTTAGAACGGCAGCTTGCAGCTGCGGCTGATTTCAGCGCGAGCGGTCTTGGCCGGTACGGAGGCTGGAAGGGACTTGCATTTCAGGCGACCGGCTATTTCCGGACGGAATTTGACGGCAGCAACTGGTGGTTTGCCGATCCGGACGGCTATGCCCTGTTCAGTACGGGAATGGACTGTGCCGGTCCGGCTTCTCCCATGCACGTAACCGGCATGGAGCATTTGATCCCGCAGCTGCCGGGGCGGGAAGGGAGCTATCATGAGGCCTGGTCACAGGCTGGGCAGGAATTCAGCTTCGGGATCGCCAATCTGATCACAACCTTCGGGTCGGAGTGGCGGTCCGCCTGGACGGAGCTGACCGAATACCGGCTGAGACAGTGGGGATTCAATACGATCGGCAATTGGTCCGATGACGGATTTATCAAAGGCTCGGAGCTTCCCTATGTGTATCCGCTGTCTGATTTTCCGGCGACGGAGCAGACGATCTTCCGCGATTTCCCCGACGTGTTCAGCCGGGAGTATGAGCAGAATGCAGAGGAATTCGCGAAGCAGCTGGTTCCGCTGCGCGGAGATCGGCGGATGATCGGCTATTTCATGCGCAATGAGCCGCATTGGGCATTCGTGGATAGTCTGAATTTAACGCAGCTGATGCTGAAATCACCGGTCCGTTATGTCAGCAAGGAGCGGTTCATCCAGTGGCTGGGCGAGAAGTATGGGACTGTAGAGCAGCTGAATGAGGCGTGGGCCAGCAGCTACGCCAGTTTTGAACAGTTGTACACACCGCACGATACGGCAGCCTCGGATCATCCTGGAAGGGAAGCGGACTACGCACAATTCAACCGGATGATGATCCGGCGGTATGTGGAGATTCCGGCACGCTTATGCAAGCAGGCGGACCCGAATCATCTCAATCTGGGCATGCGTTATGCCTGGGTGGGCAGCGACGATGTGCTGGAGGGCTGCGAGTGGTTTGATGTCTTCTCGCTGAACTGCTACCAGTTCGCTCCTGACCGGGAACAGATCATGTATATCAGCGAGCGGCTGGGCAAGCCGGTCATGATCGGAGAATATCACTTCGGCGCAGCGGACGGCGGCATGCTGGCTTACGGCATACGCGCAGTGGCAACCCGGGAGGAGCGCGGCAGTGCCTACCGCTATTATGTCGAGCAGGCTGCAGCCATTCCGCAGCTGATCGGGGTGCATTATTTTCAGTGGAATGATCAGCCGGTGCTGGGGCGTTTTGACGGGGAGAATTACGGGATCGGCGTGGTGGATGTCTGCAACCGGCCGTATGAACATTTTGTACAGGCAGCGAAACAGGCCCATGAGCAGATGTATCCGGTGCGGACCGGCCTTGTTGAACCCTATAATGTACTTCCTGCAGAGATACCCAAAACAGGATTCTGACGGCACAATCCTAACTAATTACACTAAAAGGGCAATCCATGGTCACAATGACCCCGGATTGCCCTTTATTTAGAATATTAGAATGTGATTTAATCCATTATACTTAAGCTTTTTCTACCGTAAGCTTGGAAGGATTCAAGCCTTCCGCTTCCCCTTCGGCAGGAGCCTTGTTCGAAGTGCGGAGAGGCAGCTCCTTCAGGAAGAAGACCAGAATAAAGGCGACAACCAGTACGATGGTCCCTGTCAGGAACACGGTGGACAATGTCTGGCCCAGAGCGTCACGGATGCTGTCAATCATCTGTACGAAGATCGGCTGGGCATCGGCTGGCAGGCTGGCTTGTGTCTGCTCAAGCAGCGGCTTGTTCATCAGTGCCTGCGGATTGGCGAAGGCCGTCATTTGCTGGGTCACTGCCGGATCCAGCTGAGAGAAGTCCGCTGCCGAGGAAGACTGCAGGGCTTCCTTGAGATGTTTCGTAAGATTGTTCGACATAACAGTCCCCATCACTGCGATACCGATGGTGCCGCCGAGGTTACGGAACAGCTGAGACGAAGCGGTAACTGCACCCAGCTCCGTATGGGAAACTGCATTTTGCGTAGCCAGCGAGAATACAGGCATACCCAGACCAAGACCGAGGCCGAATACGATCATACTCAGGACTGCCATTGGCACATTGTTCATGAATACCATAATTGCCATGCCGGCAATCATAACCGGTACGCCGATCAAGGCATAACGTTTGTATTTTCCTTTTTTGGCGATCATCTGACCGGTAAAGGTACTGGCAACCACCATAACGATCGACATCGGCATTGTGACATAACCGGCGTAAGTGGCGGAGATACCGAGCACACCCTGCACGAAGAACGAGAGATAAATCATCGCGCCCATCATGCTGAAGTTCATAATGAACCCGATCAGGTTGGAAATCGTAACTACACTGTTTTTAAATAAATGAAGCGGCAGAATCGGATTCTTCGCTCGGGTTTCGGTGAACAGAAAGATAAGCAACGAAACAACGGATCCGGCTAACAGGCCAAGAATTTGGGATGAACCCCAATCATATTCTGTACCTGCCCAAGAGAAGGCCAGCAGCAGCGGAACAATGGTCGTCGTCAGGAACAGTGAGCCGAGATAGTCGATGCTTGTAGACTCTCCGCGTTTGGCTTTCGGGAACAGGGCCAGGATCAGCGCAAAAGCAACAAAGCCGAGCGGCAGGAAGATCCAGAAGAGCCAGTGCCAATCCATATGGTCAACAAGATAACCGCCGAGTGTCGGTCCAAGTACACTGGAGAAGCCGAAGACGGCCGTCATTAGGCCCATCCATTTGCCGCGTTCACGCGGAGGGAACAGGTCGCCTACAGCTGTGAATGCGGTGGACTGGATAATACCGGCGCCCACCCCTTGAATCCCACGGTAGATGATGAACTGATACACATCATCCGAAGTACCGGTCAGAAAAGCTCCGACCATAAATATCAGAATCCCTGCCAGCAGAAAGGGCTTGCGGCCGAACATGTCGGACAGCTTGCCGACAAGCACCGTGGCGATTGTTGAAGTCAGCATGTAAATATTGATCGTCCAGGTATAGTAATCCATACCGTCCAGGATCGCGATAATGCGCGGCATAGCCGTGCTGGTAATCGTCTGATTGATCGCGGCAAACAGCATAGCTGCCATAATGGCGATCATAATGGTAAGCTTGCGCTTATCAGATAAATGTTCCATTGATTTTTTCCCCACCGTTTTTTTATTTTTTGTCTAATTCCGAAATTAATACTCCAAAAATTCTTCTTAAATGTGCGATATCCTCATCAGGCAAGATGCTGAAGTAGGAGCCCATGATCTCCTTTTGTTTATTATGCGCCTCCTCGATTGCAGCTTCCCCTTCCTTCGTCAGTGTAATATTAACCACTCGCCGATCGTCAGCCGCCCGTTCCTTCCCGACGTAACCTTCAGCAAGCAGCGAGTCTGTAACACCTGTGATTGCCGCAGGGGTCATGTTAAGCGCAGCGGCCAGCTGGGATACCATCATCGGGCCTTCCTTGGACAGAAAATGCAAAGCCTTGAATTGGGTCAGGCTAAGGGCAAAGCCTTGTTTATTCCAACCATGAGCCATTCCTTTCAGTAACGTTTTGAACATGGTAGAGATTTCAAAAAAATCATTGTGATCGGACAAAACTTCACCTCCGTAAGCTGTATGGAAAAACGCGGACAAGTTAATTTAGCGTTTAATCATTAATTGATAAATAGTTAAATACTAAATTATTAAGCTGTGAATCAATATATCACCCTTTTTTTATCCCGTCAAGACAACAAGCTATATAGATTGAACTTAAAAACTTGAGAGAAGGGAAAGGAGGAAAGTACTTTTTATTACCGCACATCCCCTAGTGGAGTCCGCATCTTATAGCTTTGCTGTAGGTAAAGCATAGATAAATATGTGTTCGTCACGCCTTTTTGGAATTTTTCATATCTTCGGTGATGAAAGCTTATATTGATGCTGTTCCTGTGGCATCGTCACCTTCAAGTCATCATGAATTTCTTCGGTGTACCTTCATTCTATTGCGAGAGCTAAAGATCTTGCCAATGTGGGATGCTTACTGTGGATGGTGTTATGGATTCTCGAAGGGCCTGCGGACATTTCATCAAAATCACTTAGAATTACCGATCAAAGTGTTGTCGGGTGGTCTTTTTGTATACAAAGCACCGGTTGGTAAAAACCTTCAAGTAATCAATTACCTTCAAGAATTCAGTCCAACCTAAGCAGCCAGTCGCCGAACTTCGGTGGCTGGCTGCTTAACATTTACAAGGTGTTTCCTCTGTCCTGTTCGCCAGGAGTACACAGTTATGAAAACTCAGCTTGGTTAAACCAAAGTTCTCTAATCTAATGGGTTGAAGAAAGGTTGAAATCATGACTAACAGTTTGTACCCTTTATGACGAGCAACTTACCGATCCCCATTTTCTTTACATGCTTCTTTTTCTGCTGAAGAATAATCATGTGAATGCACTTCTTCCAAACTAGGTAATATGAATTGAAATGTTAAAGGATTCAGGTTCCTATCACGTAGATAGGAACCTGAATCCTTATTTATACAGGTATTTCTTCAGTGAAATAATCCAATACCATACAACCAGCCCCCTGAGCCACAATGTTATAGGCTGCTGTTGATTTAATTATTTCGACTTTAGTATTTGGATGAGAACTTATACGGTCCTGTGCAGTTTTAGCAGCGACATCAAAAAAACGCGGTTTCGGCACTAGTGTACCTCCAAAAACGACAATTTCAGGACGCAATAAAAAAATAAGATTACTAAGGCCAATCCCAAAATAATAAGCAGCATCTTCTACCACAGATAAACAGAGCTCATCGTTTTGTTCTAAAGCATGCAATATATGAAATAGATCAATATCTTCAACATCATTTACTTCATGTGAAAGCATGGAAGGTTTGCCGCGTTTTATGAGCCGAACCATCTCCTCGCGAATAGCTGGTAAACTACTGTAAGCTTGAAGACATCCATATGAACCACATGAGCAACGCCGACCATGGATATCAATAATGATATGCCCAAAGGTATCCTCCACTTCACGTTTACTACTGACTAATTTTCCTTGTGAGATCGTACCACACCTAATTCCGATATCACTGGATACAAACACTAAGTTGTCCGTCTCCTTCCAATAGTTCATTCGATATTCAGCAAGAGCAGCTAAGTTGGTTCCGTTTTCTAAGAAAACAGGAATATCCATTTTGTTTTTTAAGTAGTCAACAATATTCAGATCCCATCCACCTGCAGGAAAGTGCTGAGGGTGCGAAATAACCCCCATGTCAGGGTTGAACGAATCCAACACTCCAATTCCAATACCTAATAAATTCTCTTTAGGAATCTGATTCTGAGCCAATAAGCTATCAACGCATGTTGCAATATAGTTTAATGTAAATTCTCCAGTGAATTCAGACGTCATTTTTAATTTTTCAACGCTTATGATATTAAGCTTTAAATCAAGGAGTAAGATCGTAGTAAATAGACTTGTTAGTTCTACACCAACTAAATAATTCGAATCTTGCTTAATAACATAGGCTAGAGGTTTACGTCCACCACTTGATTTTCCAATCCCACTATCATAGATAAGACCTTCCTCAACGAGCTCTTCCAGTAAACGACCACAAGTTACATGTTTAAACCCAGTATGTTCAGTTAATGTATTAATGGTTACAGGACCCAATCTACGTACTAAGCTATATAACAGCTTCAAATTTTTTGCTTTAGGTGAGGATAAGTCCTCAAATTTATTTAGCATTTTTTTTCTCCTTGATCTGTGATCTATAGGAAACCAATCAAAACAGATATAGTTTATTATCCAACTTTTTTAATCATAGTTCCACTTCATTTAATTATTATTCTACAAAATCACAACCATTAAATAAAACTGATTTAAATAGCATATTGCATTAATCACTTTTATGATTAAAGTTTGAAAAAAAGACGGGTTAAATAGAGGATATCCAATTGAAAATAATATACTTTTTATATAAATGATAAATAGTTGTTTACAAATAGAGAATAAGCCATTAGAATTAACTACAGAAAGTTCTGTAGTAAGAAATTTGAAATGTGCGTTAAGCATTTTATAGCACCATAAATTTAGGAGGAATACAACATGCAAAAAACGAAAAATATTCAGGAAGCTAGAGATTTTATCTTAAGTAAGACCTCGTATCGTCCAACAGTTGGGATGATTTTGGGATCGGGATTGGGTACATTAGCTGATGAAATTGCAAACCCTTTCACAATTCCCTATAGTGAAATTCCTTACTTTGCAAAATCAGAAGCAGTAGGGCATGCGAATGAATTAGTTATTGGGGAGCTAAAGGGGAAAACTGTGGTTGCGATGAAAGGACGCTTTCATTATTATGAAGGTTTTACTTTGGACGAAGTAACTTTCCCTGTTCGTGTAATGAAGGCGCTAGGAGTTGAAAACCTTCTTATCACCAATGCGTGCGGTGCTGTCAATAATAATTTTAAACCGGGTGAGTTGATGTTGATTACGGATCACCTCAATTTGGTAGGTACGAATCCATTGATTGGACCAAATAATAACGACTTAGGTACTCGTTTTCCTGATCTTTCCCAAGTGTACAATGCTGAATTGCGACAAATTGCTACGGAAGTTGCAAAAGCGCAAAATACAACTTTACGTGAAGGCGTATACTCCTGGTGGAGTGGTCCGGCTTATGAAACACCAGCTGAAATTCGCATGATTCGTACATTAGGCGCAGATGCCGTTGGTATGTCGACTGTACCGGAAGCCATCGTAGCTGTTCACTCGAACATGAAGGTCCTAGGAATCTCCTGTTTAACCAACATGGCTTGTGGAATTCTAGATCAGCCTCTAAGTCATAACGAAGTTATTGAGGTAGCCGCTATGGTAAGAGAAAGTTTCATTGCTTTAGTTAAGGGAATTATAGAGAAGGTTTAGTAATGATAAAATCAGATGAAGAAAAAGGCGGGGTTATGAAAGGGTATATATATGTCATATTAGGTGCGATTTGTTATGGTTTATTATCTACCTTTGTGAAATTAGCCTACAAAGATGGTTTTATCGTTAATGACGTTGTTGGAATACAACTCTTATTAGGATCGATATTATTATGGGGCGGAGTGTTTTTTACTAAAGGCAGGGAGAGTACAAAACAGAAGAGGTTTGTAACGCCAAGTAAAAGGGAACTGCTTTTATTAATGACTGTAGGGTCTACAACGGGACTTACAGGAATGTTTTATTATCTCTCACTTCAATATATTTCAGCTTCATTGGCTATCGTACTCCTTTTTCAGTTTACATGGATCGGTGTGTTACTTGAGGCAATTTTCAATAGAAGAATTCCTGAAAAAGGAAAGCTACTATCAATTATTCCTTTACTTATCGGAACGATAAGTGCAACGAATATTTATTCGACTGGAATTTCTGCCGTTCATTGGCTTGGCTTTTTGTTTGGTCTGCTTGCAGCATTATCCTATTCCATTTTTATGCTTGTTAGTGGTAAGGTCGCCGTTCAAGCAAATCCGATTATGAAGACAGCTTTCATGACTACCGGAGGTCTGATCGTTTGTTCGGTCATTTTACCTCCAACGTTTTTGACAGACGGAAAGCTTCTATTACAACTGGCCGTTCAATATGGTTTTGTTTTAGCTTTTGTCGGCCCTTTTCTGTCCACACTACTGTTCTCGAAAGGTGTTCCGTTAGTGGGATCTGGAATAGCATCAATATTGGGGGCTATGGAGCTTCCAACAGCCTTACTAATGTCTGTCTTCGTCCTGAATGAGCACATTGGTGTTCCGCAATATGTAGGGATCGTCCTAATCCTAATTGGAGTATCATTACCTGGATTACTGAAGAAAAACAAAAAGGACACCTTAAGCGTTAAGACGTTTTAAGCAAGTTAATAATTATTGATTAGGGAGGAATTTGGAATGATAAACAAAGATGAAATCTTTATGAAAAAGGCAATTGAAGTTGCCCTACAATCCCGAGAAGAGGGAAATGAGCCTTTTGGTGCAATTTTGGTCAAAGGAGAGGAGATCGTAATGGTTGGGGAAAATAAAATTAATACATTTTGTGATCCAACACATCATGCAGAAATCGGTTTAATCCGGAAATTTTGTTCTGACAACAATATATTTGATTTAAACGAATACACTTTGTATACAAGTTGTGAACCTTGTGTAATGTGTTCGGGTGCCATGGTGTGGTCTAACCTGGGCAAAATAGTATATAGCGTATCACATGATCAGTTAGCTGAAATCGCTGGGAGCAACATTATGATCGCTTGTAATGAAGTGTTTGAAAAAAGCCCTCAAAGACCTGAACTGGTAGAACAAGTGCTCAACGAAGAAGGTTTAAAAGTATTTGATGGATACAAATTTTCTCATTAAATAAGTTATTTAATAAGATGGGAACTTTATGAATTCATTGGGCAACTTCACTCTAAAGTGAAGCTGTCCTCTTTTATGTGTGTTGTGTTACTGCTTAGAATCTAATTACTAATAATTTGACTATAATACAAGGCTGAGAGTGGAAAGGTGAGATTGACATATGAATAATAAATTTCAACGAATTCACATAATTGTTCTTGATTCTGTTGGTATCGGAGAAGCACCAGATGCAGCATCTTTCGGGGACGGGGGTGCTGATACGTTAGGACATATTGCAGAAAGAAGAAACGGATTGAATATGCCCAATTTGGCTGCGCTTGGTTTATCAAACATTAAAGAAATACAAGGTGTACCTAAGGCGGACCATCCATTGGCTTATTGGACCAAAATGCAGGAAGCATCTAACGGTAAAGATACGATGACAGGACATTGGGAAATTATGGGTCTAATTGTTGACAAGCCGTTTCAGGTATTTCCAAATGGGTTTCCTGCTCCATTGATTGATTATCTTGAGAGGGAGTCCGGTAGAAAAATCATTGGAAATAAACCTGCAAGCGGCACTGAAATATTAGAAGAGCTAGGGGAAGAGCACATGAAAACAGGAGCTTTGATTGTCTATACATCAGCGGACTCCGTTTTGCAAATTGCTGCCCACGAAGATATCGTACCATTGGATGAATTATACCGTATCTGTGAGATCGTACGTGAATTAACTAAAAGCACTGAGTATATGGTTGGTCGCATCATAGCTAGACCTTTTATTGGAGAAATGGGGACGTTTAGACGTACAGCTAATCGACATGATTATGCATTGAAGCCTTTTTCCAGGACAGTCATGAATGAGTTGAAGGATGCTAACTTTGATGTCATAGCTATAGGGAAAATTTCAGATATTTATGACGGAGAGGGCGTCACCGAGACTATTCGGACCGTATCCAACATGGACGGGATGGACAAGTTTATTCAAGCTGCAAAGAAAGATTTCACCGGTTTGTCTTTCTTAAATTTGGTTGACTTCGATGCTCTTTATGGTCACCGGCGTGACCCGGAAGGCTATGGTAATGCACTTGAAGAGTTTGATGCTCGGCTGCCAGAACTGTTAGACAATCTCACAGAGAAAGATTTGCTTATTTTGACTGCGGATCATGGCAATGATCCGATTCATCATGGGACAGATCACACTCGCGAGTATGTCCCGTTACTCATTTATTCCAAGGCGTTTTTAGAAGGCAGAGAACTGTCTGTTCGCAATACATTTGCAGATATTGGAGCTTCGATAGCTGAAAATTTCGGAGTCAAAATGCCGAAGCACGGCAGCAGCTTTATTCGGGATCTAATGTAACTTTACAAAGATCACAGGGCTTGATTTTATCATCTATTGTATGCCCAGGGAAAAGTAAAGAGGAATGTGACATCGATGTTAAAGAGATGGCTCCGGAAAAGTCTTTATTCGAGGCCATAGGCAACGGAGCTATACTTGGTGGAAAAACAGCTCTGATAGTTGGAGCAATGTTAATCACGTATATCGTCCTTCCAAGAAATTAAACGTTATATCTTTGCGCCAATTGCTCTAATAATGGGGATACCTGTGCCCGAAATTGTAGCATATTTGATATCCTTTGCTAATTTCTCATCTTTCGGGATCCTATTACTTTTTAAAGGCTTAGCTAGTACACACTAGCTGGCCTATTTGGTTTGCACATTTTACTCAAAATATTATAGTAATATTATATTTATATAAAAAGATGGAGTTGAATTATAGAATATCTAATGTGAATAAAGGTATATCTTTATTCTTTTTATATAAATGAAAATTAGTTCTTTACATTGCGAGTCTTGCCGGATAGAATATGGATATCAAAACTAATAGTTTTATTACTTTGAGGAGCATCAAGGGGGAGTTTAACTATTGTAAATACATTAAGAACTTTTGCTTTAAGCCGTGTTCGATTTAATATTAAAACCCTTATAGAATTTCTTGAATGAATGTGTAACCCCTTACAAAAATCAAAAGTACATTGGTTAAGAAAAAAACAAGCAACAAGTAGAGCTCAAAAGGAGACATTAAAATGACAATGAAAACAAGACTTAGAATTATGAATTTCTTTCAGTTCTTTATTTGGGGATCTTGGCTTGTTACCTTAGGTTCCTATATGATAAACACATTACATTTTACAGGTGCTCAAGTTGGATTAGTTTATAGCGCAAAAGGGTTAGCGGCCATTATTATGCCAAGCTTGGCCGGAATTATTGCGGATCGCTGGATCAAAGCTAACAGACTATATTTAATTTTTCATGGTCTAGGAGCGATTTCTTTATTTATCGCAGCACAAGTTTCAGATCCAACGACAATGTTTTGGGTAATATTTTTTAATTCGGTAGTGTACATGCCTACCAGTGCTTTGACAAATGTTATATCATATGTTGCGCTTGAAAAAGCAGGGCTGGATACAGTGAAAGATTTCCCGCCAGTTCGGGTGTTTGGAACCATTGGATTCATATCTGCAATGTGGTTAGTTAGCCTCAATGGACTTGAATTAAGCAACATTCAATTATATATAGCTGCAAGTATTTCGCTTTTGCTAGCTCTATACTCACTTACGCTGCCTGATTGCCCAACATCTAATGAGAAAAGAGACAAGTCATGGATTAGTCTTTTTGGCTTAGATGCGTTTGTGTTATTTAAACAGAAAAGAATGCTTATATTTTTTCTATTCTCAACACTTCTAGGTGTTGCACTGCAAATAACCAATACATTCGGTAACCCATTTTTACATGATTTTGGGTTGAATCCTGATTTTAAAGATAGTCTCGTGGTACAGTATCCATCCATTCTATTATCAATATCACAGATTTCTGAAGTATTTTTTATTCTTGCTATTCCATTCTTCTTGCGGAACTTTGGAATTAAAAAAGTTATGCTTATTAGTATGGTTGCTTGGACATTACGTTTTGTATTTTTCGCGTATGGTGGCCCATCTGGATTTGGCTTCACACTCCTCCTGTTATCCATGATTGTGTACGGGTGTGCATTTGATTTCTTTAACGTCTCTGGAGCTATTTTCGTGGAAAAGGAAGTTAATCCTCGTATGCGTGCAAGCGCACAAGGTTTATTTCTAGCCATGGTAGATGGAATAGGAGCATATGTAGGAGCTATTGTAAGTGGAAAAGTTGTAGATTACTTCACAGTAGACGGCGTAAAGGATTGGCACAATATATGGTTAGTTTTTGGGGCATACACACTCGTACTGGCAATTATTTTCTCTGTTAGTTTTAAATATAAACATGATCGGAATGCTATGAAGGATGTAACTGACAGTCATTAATTACTTTACAAGCAGCTACCAAACATCTGTTATAAAGACAGACTAGCGAAAAACATGTCTAGAGCCATACTGGCGTCAGAGCAGACACTAAAGAACGGGAGGTAAACTGCCAATAATTGTTCAGACGTTTCAATGTTTAGGACGAGAGCCTGCACGGTGATTTCCCCTTCAAGCATACTCCAGCGTCCAGGCGATGCCATAAAGACGGACCGTCCGGGCGGGGGGATTAACCGCTATCCATGTGCCGACATCTGAAATGAATGATCAAATTATTACAAATTCTAAGTAAAGGAATAATTGCCTCTCCTTGTGGGAATCGGATGATCTTGTGAACTGGTCCGATCAGAGAATGATTGAACTTGGTGATACAGATTTCGGCTGTGCTGGCTATAACAAAGGAAGAATACAACCGGATCAAGGAAGCATTCGCCGGACAATAGAACAAAAGGAGCATCCGCCAGCGCAGCGGATGCTCTTTTTTGTTCATAAGCCTGTATCTCTACAATTCCTCTACTTCCCGCAGCCAGAGCGCGGCGGAAGCGTCGCTTGGCATCCGCCAGTCGCCGCGCGGTGAAAGACTGACGGTCCCGACCTTCGGGCCGTCCGGCAGGCAGGAGCGTTTGAACTGTTGGGTGAAGAAACGGGTGATGAATACTTTCAGCCACCCGACCAGCTGTTCCCGGGTATAGCCATCGCCGAAGGCATGTTGGGCGAGGTACAGGATTTTGCCGGGGGAAGCGCCGGTGCGGAGCATATAATAGAGGAAGAAATCATGCACAACATAAGGACCGAGTATATTTTCGGTCAATTGGACAATTTCCCCTGTCTTCGAAGGCGGCAGCAGCTCTGGGCTGATCCCCGTTTCAATAACGCTGTAGAGCAGTTTGTTCACCGTCTCGTCCGCTTCGTGATCCGCGTACCAGGCAACGACGTACTGGATCAGTGTCTTCGGAATGCCTGAGTTGACACTGTACATCGACATATGGTCCCCGTTATAGGTACACCATCCAAGCGCCAGCTCGGACAAGTCGCCGGTGCCGATGACGATGCCGCCGTTTTTGTTAGCCAAATCCATCAGGATTTGTGTCCGTTCTCTGGCTTGTACATTTTCATAGGTCAAGTCATGAACATCCTTGTCATGGCCGATGTCCTCGAAGTGCTGCAGACAGGCAGCCTTGATATCGGCAACCTTAAGTGAAGCTCCAAGCGCTTTAATCAGGCCGACAGCATTATCATAGGTCCGGTTCGTGGTGCCGAAGCCCGGCATCGTAACGGCGAGGACGTCGCTTGCCGGGCGGCCGAGCAGCTCCATGGCCCGTACGGCCACCAGCAGCGCAAGCGTGCTGTCCAGGCCGCCGGAAATGCCGATAACGGCCTGCTTGGTGCCGATATGGCGGATTCTTTTCATCAGGCCGGAGGTCTGGATGGAGAGGATCTCACGGCAGCGTTCGTCGCGCTGAAGCGGATTGCCGGGAACAAAAGGATTAACGCCGACGGTACGAACCAGTTTCCGTTCACTGTTAAGGAGGGCAGGCTCAGCATACAGCACCTCACGATAATTGCGGCCGCCCTTTCCGGCACGGAAGGTACCCATGACCGCGCGGGAATACTGGATTTTCGGGATGTCGATATCGGCGATGATGATCCGGGTCTCATGGGTAAAACGCTCCGATTCCGCAAGTGTCAGACCATTCTCAGCGATCAGGGAATGGCCGCCGAATACGACATCGGTTGTGGATTCGCCGGCATTGCAGCCGGCGTAGACATAACCTGCCACGCAGGAGGCGGACTGGCTGGAGACAAGCTGGCGGCGGTAGTCTGCTTTGCCTACCAGCTCGTTGCTGGCTGAAGGGTTAAACAGCAGCACAGCGCCGGCTTGAGCCAGCAGACTGCTCGGTGGAACGGGAACCCACAAGTCCTCACAGATTTCAACGCCAAAGGACAAATTGCTGTTCGCTTCACATGCGAAAATAAGATCATTGCCGATGGGAACGGTGATTTCCCCGAGACGCAGCTCTGTGATCTCAAGCTCTTCGGCACCTGCAAACCAGCGCGGTTCATAGAACTCACTGTAGCCGGGAATACAGGTTTTGGGCACAATGCCCAAAATATTCCCCTGCTGGATGACGGCGGCACAGTTGAACAGCCGCCCCTTAATGGCAATGGGCAGCCCGGCAATGACTACCATGTGAAGTCCGGCACTTGCGGCGGCAATACTATGAAGGCTCTTCAGAGCCGCATCCAGCAGCGCGGGCTGCAGGAATAAATCTGCGCAGGTATAACCGGTGATGCAAAGCTCGGGCAGCACCAGGTACTCTACCTGTTTCTCGTCCGCCTGCTTGATCACCTCAATAATTTGTGCTGCATTAAACTCGCAGTCAGCCACCCGCAGTTCCGGGGAAGCGGCAGCCACCCGCGCGAATCCGTAATGATGCATTGGTTTCACCTATCCTTTTTATAATAACGCGTTTCTAGTAATTGTACCCATGATTCCCCATCAGTAACAAGCGGCAGTTTCATGAGTTATAGATTACGCGCAGCGGGGCGGGGACGGTGTCGCAGCAGCATGGTTAAAGTAGAACTGTGCGTCGTTACATAAAAATGCCCGGAACTCCAGAGAGCCCGGGCATTCAAGTGCAGCCCGGATGATTTCAGATTATATATTCTGGGATCATTCGGCATATTAGACGCGGTAAACTGGTCCTAAAATGTGTTTTGCATCATCCTAAGAGGTGAAGCATTTCGCTAGACTTCGCTGTATAACCGCTGCAGGAAATCTACACTTTCCCGCAGATGGGGTTCGGAGGTGCTCTCCAGAAGGCCCTGAATATGCGGGCGGTTATATTTCATATAATGTAGAATGGGGGCAAACTGCAGCTGCCCCTGACCGACAGGAACAATAACGATCCTGCCGTCTTCGACCGTGAAATCCTTCAGATGAATCACCGCGATTCTGTCCCCAAGCAGCTCAAGTGCTTCGGTAATGACACCTTCCTGCTGCCGGTAATTATCGGGCGACATCAGATTCGCGCAGTCCAGAATGATCTGCAGATTATTGGAGGGAATCAGATCCAGCAGCCGCCTCGTCAGCTTCGCAGAGTGCAGAGGATGATTCTGGCCTGCCTCGATGCCTACCGTTACGCCGAAACGTTCCGCTTCCGCCACCATTGCCTTGACCGAAACGACTACCTCCTGAAAGGCTTCCTCCGTAAAGTTATCCGTTGTATAGCCCTTGCCTACGCTGCCAGTTTCTGTACCTACCAGGCTGGCTCCGAAATCACGTGCCAGGCGAAGGTGGGTGCTGAAATCATCTAGCGCCTGCGCCCTTTTGCCGGGATCGGGATCAATGATATTCACATAACAGCCGAGAACGGCAATCCGGACCCCGGCTTGCCGGAACGCTTCGCCAAAGTATGCCGCCGTTCCCGGGCTTAATGCCGCCAGAGAGGGGACGCTTTCGGGAAAAGATTTGCGTACCGCAAACTGAATATGCTTAAAGCGGTATTGATCCAGCTTGGCGATCAGCTCCGGCAAAGGAAGCCGGGCAAAATCATGGGCGCGGATGCCAAGATGAAGCGGTGCGGACATAGGGTACATCCCCTTTTCTTAGTTAAATCCGGTTCTGTTGCAATGGTTGCATGTGTTGAATAAGGGTGGGCAAGCCTGCAGAATGGCGGATTGCTTCTGCTATCAGCTCTGCTACTTGTTTGGCCCCTTCATTAGAGAAATGGGTATCATCCGTAATTCCTTCCGGATAATTGGGATGCCCGTTCTTGGGCAGATGCATAAATAAATGCCTGGACCCCTCAATACCGAGCTTCCGGTAGAGCTGCTGGGAAGAAGCGAAGATATCAAGCAGAGGTGTGCCGGTAAACTTCGCCACTTCACGCATCGCCTGCGGGTAAGCTCCCACCGCCAGCGGATCGGGATCGCCCTGCGGAGTGAAGCGGCGGCGGCTGACAGAGGTCAGCAGAACAGGGAAACCGCCGCGGCTGCGGGCTGAATCAATAAACGTGATCAGATTGAGGCGGTAGTCCTTGCCGGGATCGGTATAGCGGGCCGGATCCTCCTGCTTCTCGTCATTGTGGCCAAATTGGATCAGCAGAAAATCACCGGGCTGGAAATCCTGTTCAATATCCGCGAGCCGTCCTTGCTCGAGATATGATTTGGTGCTCCGCCCGTTAATTGCGCGGTTGTCCACGGTGATTTCCGGGCCGAAATGGCCCTGGAGGTATTCTCCCCAGCCGGTCATCGGCTTCTGGTCCGCACCTTTCTGCGCTGCGGTGGAGTCACCGGCGATAAATAGTGTCGGCATGAAGTATTCTCCTTCATTACATATTAGTGTTTTTGCGCCAGCTCTTGCAGAGTAGATTGCGTCTGCTTTCTTTATTCCCCGGTTGGAAAACCGAAGAATCCGGCAGCGTTGTTATACGCGATATTCTCCACCAGTTGACCCAGCAGCATTTCGTCATCCGGCGCTTCACCGCGCTCGGCCAGTTCACCGATCAGCCCGCACAGCACACGGCGGAAATATTCGTGGCGGGTGTAGGAGAGGAAGCTGCGGGAATCTGTCAGCATGCCGACAAAATTGCCCAGCAGGCTGTTGTCCGCAAGCAGTGTCAGCTGCTCGCGCATTCCGCTGCGGGTGTCGTTGTACCACCAGCCGGAACCAAGCTGGAGTTTGCCCGGCGTGTCTTTTTGATAGCAGCCCATCAAGGCCAGCAGGGCGGGATAATCGCCCGGATTCAGTGAATAAAGAATCGTCTTCGGCAGGCCGATCCCGCATTCTGCGCGGTCGAGCAGCTTAGACAACGCTTCGGTCAGCGGCAGGTCATTCAGGCCGTCATAACCGGTATCCGGTCCCAGCTTCCGGAACATTGGTGTATTATTGTTGCGGAAGGCGTGCAGATGCAGCTGCATCGTCCAGCCTTTATCGTGATAGAACCCGATTAAAGCCGACAGCAGCTCCGTGCGGTAGAGTGTGATTTCGTCCGGAGAGAGGATTCCGCCCTCCAGCCGCTTGGCGAAGATGGCTTCGGCATCAGCAGGCTCACCTGCACGGTAGCGCAACACATCCAGTGCATGGTCGGACAGGCGGCAGCCGTTCTCATGGAAGAATTCTACCCGGTTTCTCAGTGCGTCCAGCAGCGAAGCATACGACACCACGCTTAAGCCGGATGCTTCTTCCAGCCGCTTGATCCAGACCGGGAATCCTTCCGCGTCAATGTTCAGCGCCTTGTCAGGACGGAAGGTAGGGAATACCTTGAAGGCCGTCTCCGAATCTTTTAACAGCCGGTGGTACTCCAGCGTATCAGCCGGATCATCGGTAGTGCAGATGGTCTTGACTCTGGAGCTGCGGATCAGTCCACGGCGCGAGAAGGCCGGTTCCGCAAGCTTGCGGTTGACTTCCTCCCAGATGGCCGGGGCAGACGTTTCGTTTAGCAATTCATGGATACCGAAAAAACGGCGCAGCTCCAGGTGAGTCCAGCTGTACAGCGGATTGCCTACGGCTTGCGGTACGGTCCGGGCCCAGGCCAGAAACTTGTCATAATCCGAGGCATCTCCGGTAATATGCGATTCCGGAACCCCGTTGGCACGCATCAGCCGCCATTTGTAATGATCTCCGTAGAGCCAGGCCTCGGTCAGGTTGCTGAATGCACGGTCTTCATAAATTTCTTTTGGATCGAGATGGCAGTGGTAATCAATAATGGGCATAGCTTTGGCATGTTGATGGAACAGAAGCCGTGCGGTATCGGTTGTTAATAGAAAATCATCGTTTAAAAACATAATGACGCTCCCTTTGCATGGATTTGGAATGGAAATAGGGTATTATAGCGTGACTCCAGTTTTGAAAATAGCCAGCTCGCGCACTTCGTTTTGCTCATTCCGTGTTTTTTGGCCGCTGGCAACATCGATAATATAGCCGATAAACTCCTCAAGCACATCGGCCATCGGAACCTCCAGCAGCGGACCGGCGTTGAAATCCATCCAATGGCCTTTTTTGGCGAAAAGCTCATTGTTGGTTGCCACCTTAACCGTAGGCACAAAGCTTCCGAACGGGGTTCCTCTGCCTGTTGTGAACAATACCAGCTGGCAGTCCGATGCGGCCAGCGCAGATGCGGCCACCAGGTCGTTGCCCGGTGCCTGCAGGAGACTGAGCCCTTTTTTGCGCAGCTTTACACCGTATTGCAGCACATCCACCACTGGGGAGGTTCCTGCCTTCTGGGTACAGCCCAGCGATTTGTCTTCCAACGTGCTGATGCCTCCGGCTTTATTGCCGGGAGAAGGGTTCTCATAGACCGGTTCCCCGTAAGAGAGGAAGTATTGCTTGAAGTTATTGATCAGGGATACGATATCTTCATAGACCTCACGGCTTTCCGCACGGGCCATCAGCATTTTCTCTGCTCCGAACATTTCAGGCACTTCGGTCAATACCGAGGTTCCGCCCTGGGAGATAATGAAATCGGAAAAAGCGCCCAGCAGCGGGTTGGCGGTAATGCCCGAGAATCCGTCAGAGCCGCCGCATTTCAGCCCGATGTTCAGCTCGCTGAGCGGAACCGTCTCACGGGCATCATCCTTAGCTGCTTCATACAGCTCCTCCAGCAGCGTGAGACCTGCTTCCACTTCATTACCCACCTCCTGGGCGACGAGGAATTTGACCCGCTTCTCGTCATAATCACCCAGCATGCTGCGGAACTCGGAGACGATGTTGTTCTCGCAGCCGAGTCCGAAGACGAGCACACCCCCGGCGTTGGGATGATTCACGGCATCCAGCAGAATGCTGCGGGTCATCCGGTGGTCATCGCCAAGCTGGGAGCAGCCGTAAGGATGCTTAAGCACGGTAAAGTTGTCGAAGGTGCCCATATCCGGATGTTCAGCCTTGAACTCCTGGAGCATTTGCTCAGCGATGCCGTTCACACAGCCTACTGTGGGAATAATAAACAGATCGTTGCGGATACCAACCTTGCCGTTTGTCCGGCGGTAGCCCTGAAAGGTCAAATCACGGGAAGGGTAAGTGACCGGATGAAGATCGGGCACGTATTCATATTCTTCTTCACCTGCCAGATTGGTCTTGATGTTATGCGTGTGAATCCATTCTCCCGCTTGAATCGTAGCAATCGCGTGGCCGATAGGATAACCATATTTCGTAATAACGTCATCCGCCGCAAAGCTGGTCAACGCCATTTTATGACCCTGCGGGATGTCCTGGACTGCCTTAAGAGTCATTCCTTCAAAAACAAGCTCTTCTCCGGCGGAAATGGGGCGCAGCGCCACAGCTACCGTATCCCGGGGATTCATTTTCATTAGACGCTTCATGCTGTCCCTCCTAAAAGTATGGTGATTTCATTAACTTTCTTGATCAGCTTCTTCTAAAGCTTGCTTTGGAACCTTTAGAAGAAGCTGTGATTATTAGTCCGCCTATCGTTCATTTACCTGCCAAGGGTAGAAGTCTCAGCTTACAAACTGCTCCAGTGCAGCCCGGCTGTCCGAGCTTTCCAGCTTCTGCAGATGGGACGCAAGCACCTCGGCCAGCCCCGGCACCTGCGACAAATCTTCGCCCCACAGGCTCTCGTCCTTCAATATCGCCTGAACGAAGTTGGCAGGATTGCTCCATGCTTCATCAAAAATGGCCAGCACCTCCGGACTGTCCTGACGCGCCACAAGGTCTCCGCGGTAGCTGAGCAGCAGGCCGGCAAAGGAGAGGGTAATCAGCTCCGGCAGCTTGCCGCGCTCCTGCTGGTACTTAAGCAGCACAGGGAGCAGCCGGGTTTTGAATTTGGAGATGCTGTTCAGGGAAATGGATGTAAGCTCATGACGGATAAAAGGGTTCTTGAACCGCTCCTGCACAGCGTCAGCATAAGGCAGAAGCTCCTCTTTCGGCAGATCCAGCATCGGGATCAGTTCTTCCTCTATCAGTTCCCGCACAAACCGGGAGAAGGTTTCGTCATTCATCACATCCTCAACCGTCTCAAGGCCGGCCATCATGCCCAGTGGCACCATCGCCGTATGAGGTCCATTCAGCAGATGAACCTTCCGTTCACGGTAAGGTGTCATGTCATCCGTTACCACGACATTCAGCCCGGCTTCCGCCAGCGGCAGCTTCTCTGCAAGCCATGCCGGACCTTCAATGACCCAGAATAGAAACGGTTCAGCAGTCACCATCAGGTTGTCGAGATAACCGAGTTCAGCCTCCAGCTCCGCGGCTTTATCGCGGGGATACCCTGGTACAATCCGGTCTACCAGACTGCAGCAGAACGTATTCTCCTGTTCCAGCCATTGCAGGAAGGTTTCACCCAGGTTCCATTCCGCAGCGTACTGCTGTACAATTTGCCGCAATTTCTCGCCGTTGCGGTCGATCAGCTCACAAGGGATGATGACGAAGCCTTTTTTACCGAGTTGAAAACGCCGGTGCAGAAGTGCTGTCAGCTTAGCCGGGAAACTCTTCGGCGGCGTACCGTCTGCGCGGTCACCCGGATGATAGGCAATCCCGGCTTCAGTGGTGTTGGAAGTGATGAATTCCAGCCCATCGTCCTCAGCCAGAGCGAGATAAGCTTCATAATCGGTATAGGGGTTAATCACCCGGCTGACACTGGAGATAATCTCGCGTGAATTCACCGGCTGCTGCTGCATGATTCCGTTTAGCAGTACAGTGTAGAGGTTATCCTGGGCGGCCATCAGCCCGCCAAGACCCTGCTCGATCGGCTGAACCAACACTGCACTTCCGTTAAACAGTCCTTGATTGTTCATTTGCTGCAGCTGCCAGTCTACGAAGGCGCGCATAAAGTTGCCTTCACCGAACTGAATCATCCGTTCGGGATGCAGGGGCAGATGGGGATGAGTGCTTCGGGATAAATGGTTTGTCGACATTAGTTTGATCTCCTTTGAGTTCAAATAGTTATATGCACACGTTAACATTTTATTTTAAAAAAGAGAGGCTCTTTTTTAAACAATACCAGGGGCCCGGTATTTGCTCTGCCGGAGCGCATTGGACCGGCAGGGCAGGGGCGGGCAGATCCTTCCACATCCCTAAATTTCTGTGACCGTGTCCCGTACGACCAGCGAAGTCTTAACGAACAGCTGCTGGGGTTTGGTCTCCGGCTGCTGCAGGAGCTGAATCAGCATCTTGGTGCCGAGCTCACTGATATCGGCAATAGGCTTGCGGACCGTAGTCAATGCCGGATTCGTGTAGCGGGCGAACATAATATCGTCGAAGCCGATGAGTGAAATCTGTTGCGGAATGCTGACCTTACGGGCATAGCAGGCATTCATGGCGCCGATAGCCATATCGTCATTGGAGCAAAAGACGGCCGTAGGCGGATCAGGCAACTCAAGCAGTGTTGTCATTGCGGCATATCCGCTTTCAATGCTGTAATCACCGGCTGCAAAATAACTTGAATTCAGCTGAAGCTGGCGGGCGATCAGGCTATCTATGAAGCCCTGTTTGCGTTCGGTTGAGGACTTGAAGCCGGGTTTGCCTTCAATAATTGCAAAACGCTGATGCCCTTGTGTTACGGCATAGTCGATCGCTTCCTTCACACCTTCGCGGTCATTGGCTACAACGTTCATAATGCCGGGATCCTCCAATTGGCGGTTCAGTACCACAAGCGGGATGCCCATTGTTTTGACATGGTAGATAAAAGCGTTATCCTCGTCGCTCTGGCTCATGACCAGAATACCGTCAAAGCGCTGCGGCTGAATGTTGGCGTAATTGTGAACGCCGTCAATTCCGTTTACAGTCAGGTTAAAGTTCTCATCCAGTACATGGCTGATCCCTTTAATGACGTCAACCAGAAAGCTGGACGATGTTCCCTGATCAATACTGGAGAAGAACAGCCCGATGGTAAAGGACCGTTTGGTAACCAGACTTTTGGCGCTGTAGTTCGGCACATAATTCATTTCCGCGGCGATTTTCTCGATCTTGTCCCGGGTTACTTTCTTGATTAGCGGGCTGCCGTTTAGTGCTCTGGAAACGGTGGTATGGGAAACGCCGGCAACTCGTGCAATATCTTTGATAGTAATCATAATATCTCTCCGGGAAATAGAATTGTTAACGATTCCAGTGTAGTTCCTGAACGGGATCAAGTCAAGCGATTTATGAAATGCACACGTTAAAATTTATACTGGCAGAACACGCTGCCGGGCGCTATAATTTATTTGCATGCGGACGGAAGAGGAGGAAAATGAAATGCTGGTGGGCAAAGAGGGCTTTTGCGATTTTCATTCGATCCAGGAGGCGGTGGATGCGCTTGAACGGCTGCCTTCAGGTAAAACGGAGACGTTGTATATTCTGGCTGGTATTTATGATGAGGCTGTGCGGATCTATCGTTCGGACCTGAGGATCAGGGGCATCGGACAAGTTGAGATTACCAACAACCGTTACGCAAGGCAGAAAGATGAGACTGGAGAGGAACAGGGCACCTTTGCCACTCCTACCTTGTTTCTGGGTGGGAGCAGGCTGGTGCTGGAAAACCTGACCCTATCCAACACGGCCGGGCAAGGCAGTGAAATCGGGCAAGCACTTGCAGTATATGCACATTGCGACGAAACGGTCTTCCGCAACTGTATCTTAAAGGGGCACCAGGATACCCTGTTTACCGGTCCGCTGCCTCCGGCGAACAAACAGGGGGGAGCTTTCAGAGGAATCCCCCTCAAAGAGCGGCATAACCATTACCGCCAGCTGTATACCCATTGCTACATAGAAGGTACGGTGGATTTTATTTTTGGCGGTGCGTCTGCTTATTTCGAGCATTGCGAAATCCGCAGCCTGCGGCACTACAATGATGGTCCTGGCTACATTACGGCAGGCTCCACACCGCCGGGCCAGCCTTACGGCTACCTGTTCAAGGATTGTTATCTGACAGCTGACCCGAATGTGGATGAAGTGTATTTGGGCCGTCCCTGGCGCGGCTACGCCAAGACCGAGATGGTGAATTGCCGTATGGGCGGGCATATTCATCCAAGCGGTTGGAATAACTGGGAGGATCCGGCCAATGAAGAGACCGTCCGTTACCGCGAATATGGTTTGGCGAAGGGTGACCCTTTGAGAAAACAGCGTGTAAGCTGGGCTATTTTGCCGGACATGGGGGAAGCGGCGCCGGGCAAAGAGCAGGTTTTTGCCGGTACGGATTTTTGGAAAGTGTAATTCCCTGCCCGATTTTGAACATTTGTTTAAATGCAGGGATAACATAGCCCGCTGCAAGGGCATAAAAAAGTGGACACCGTGTCAATTCAAGTGTCCGCTTTTTTGCGTTGGGGTCATCTTTAAATCCGGATAGCTATTGTTTTACTAGAAAAAGCAGGGGAATTGCCCTGAAAGGGGAAATTAAAATAAAGCTTATGTGCGGTGCGTTAGGCCTTATTATGCTGAAACTTCGTAATATCCCTGTCATAGTGCGAGATGGAGCCGTCGAATCTTTTTAAGCGTACATACTCTTCGGAGAATTTCTCAACAATCCCGAAGCCTACCTGGGAGTACATTCCATCGGGGTCAAGCTGCAGTGCGGACACAAAGGTCTGCGACAAGGCAGCAACAAAAAAATCGGCATTTTTAACAAGTGTTTGCGGCATATCCCGTTCCTCCGTTTATCAGCTCGAATTTTAATCGTTCCATAAAGTCATTTCAATCATTTTACGACAGGCTGTGACTTTTGAAAATAGGATTTAATTTGTAATATTTGCGAAAATAAAACTGTGGTTATGCAGGGAGGCAGGTGGCTTTCTAGTGAGGCCTATGAGGAAATTCGCTTATAACCTACTTGTTGTGCTGATTCTGCTAGTTATTTTGACTCCTGAGGTATACGTGCAAGTCAACAAATTCATCTTTGCTCACAGGGTAAAGGCCTATCTGATCGAAGAGAAGGGGTATAGCGATGATGCGATATCTTCGGTAAAAGGAGTTTGGGGAATCAAAGCACCGCCTTTTTATGCCGTAGTGAGTTTTAGCGATGAGCCTGAAGTGGAGTATACTTATTTTGCCCATGATGAAGTAATGCAGTTCAGCCATGAGATCAGTCTTAAAGGCCGGAAGTCGGGAATCCGCGAGTCCAGTCTTAAGCATATTGAGCCCTATAATCCTTATTAAATACAATCTACAGAACAAGGTGGAACCCTCATGAATGACCTGACACAGCAAGCAAAAGAATGTTTTGCCCGTTATTTGGGCAGCTTTGTGCAAATGCACCGTGAAGGTGTGCTGGAGCAGTACAAGCAATATGAAATCCCAAGGGAAATGGAGCTGCAATGGTTGCAGGAGATGGTAACCGGTTATTTGCAGCAATTGTCTATCCGTGATTGGGAGGCGGTGTCCGCACTGGGTGCACTTTCCAGACAGTTCCAGGATCCTGTTATCGTAGAAAATACAGCTTCCTTCGCTGCCCGCAACCTGCTCAGCGCCGACAGCATCGTCCGGCTGATGTATGCCGAAAGTCTGGTGGGAATCCTCCGCTCGAACAAAGGGGTCATTCCCCGCGGGCTTTTGTTCAGCGCTTGCCGCACAACGGTTCAATTGCTTGAGTCTGTGATTGCAGAGCCGCTGGTCATAGATCCCGGACATGAACTGCAGCCGCTTGGACTTAAAGATAAGCGCGGGCTGAACAGCAGAGCGAAAAAAAGCATAGAAGAGATAGAAGTGCTGATCAATTAAAGCAAGCAACGGTATTTGATCTAAATTACCGTGCTTTTGGAAACCGCAAGGATGAATCGAGGCTGATTGAAAGAATAAGAGAGTCGGCAGACTTCATTCCTGAGCTTTCCATTGTGGCTGTGGAGAATGAGATGGTCATCGGCCATCCCTCCCATTATCCCAAATTCGGCTTTACACCAGCACCCTTAAATGAATATGACATAAGGTTGTCTGGTTCGTTATGCTACGCTTTCCTGACAGAGAGTCGGAATGAAACAGCAGGAGGAGACTAACGTATGGCTGAACCATTAAAAGTAATGTACAACGAGGAATTTCTGCGCGGCTTCGGCGGAAAGATTAAAGCCGTATACGGGCTGTTCGATCTGGAAGGCTTCGTCCAGTCGGCGATGAAGGCGCCTTGGGAGGAACTGGAGCTTAAGGGACGGATGCGGCGCATTACAGAGACGCTTGGGGCTTTTTTGCCCCCGGGATATGAGGACGCCTTGGATATTCTGTATGCAATAGATGCTCAATGTGTAGGGTTTCCCTACCTGATCTTCCCCGACTTTGTCGAGGTGTACGGGCAGGCGGAGGAACACTGGGAACGGTCGATGGCGGCACTGGAGCGATTCACAAGAGGATCGTCGGCGGAATTTTCCGTTCGTCCCTTCCTGCTGCGCGATCCGCAGCGGATGATGGCGCAGATGCTGCGCTGGTCCGGCCATTCCAGCGAGCATGTGCGGCGGCTGGCCAGTGAGGGTAGCCGGCCCCGTCTGCCGTGGGGGCAGGCGCTGCCGATGTTCAAGCGTGATCCGGCTCCGGTGCTGCCGGTGCTGGAACGGCTGAAGGCTGACCCGTCGCTGTATGTGCGCAAGAGTGTGGCCAATAATTTGAACGATATCGCGAAGGATCATCCTGATGTTGTCATCGGGATTGCCCAGCGCTGGAAAGGTGAGAATGAGTACACGGACTGGATTGTGCGGCATGCCTGCCGTTCGCTGATCCGCAAGGCGGTCCCGGAAATTATGGCGCTGTTTGGATATGCGGCTGAAGCGGAGGACACACCGCTTGTTGCAGATGCCTCGCTTTCTGTCGATCCGGCTATCGTGCAGATTGGGGGAAGCTGCGAACTGCGGTACAGCCTTCATATTGCTCAAGGCGGCCCCGTGCGAATCCGGATTGAATACGGCATTGATTTTGTGAAAGCCGGAGGAAAGACATCACGCAAATTATTTCTCCTGTCTGATAAAACAGTGCCCGGCGGCAGTACTTTAAAGGCCACACGGACACACCGCTGGGGTGATTTGACGACCCGGCGCCATTATCCGGGAGAACACCGGATAATGCTGCTGGTGAACGGACGCGAAGCTGCTACAGCCATGCTGCAACTGGAGAAGCAGGAGAAGGGGGATATCAGGCTGTGATTATCAACAACTTATTAATCAAGCTGAACGACAGCAGTCCGGGCAGTATAGCCAAGACAAGAGAGGTATTGCTTGGTATGCGCGAGAGAATAGAGTATATCCGCGATCTGAAAGTAGAGATTGAGGTCCGAAGCGGCTCATATGATCTTATGCTAATCGTTCAGTATGCATCAATGGCGGACATGGAGGCTTATCTGGTGCATCCTTATCATCTTGAGGTGTCCGGTTACATTGCGGGCGTACTGAAATCGTCAGCCTCCCTCTGCTATGAATCGTGAGTTACTGGTAAGAGAGGAGTGACTACTATATAGATTGAACTTAAGAATTACATGTAGGGAAAAGTGGCGGAGGGCAATTTTGGAGCTGGAGGAGCGGTAGCGGCCGGAAGTCCAAACATTCTCTGTAGTCACGGCCAATCCAAATTAGAAGAATTATTGATTCAATTTTTATAGGGGGGAATAAAGTGAATGTTTGAATTTCCTGTATTGGAGACGGACAGGCTTAGATTAAGAGAAATTACAGCAGAGGATGCCGAGGGGATCTTTGCCTGCTTTTCCAGCAGCGAGGTCATGCGCTACTACGGGCAGGGGCCGCTTACGACACTTGCACAGGCGGGAGAATATGTTGATTTCTTCGCAGACAGCTTCCGGGACAAGCGAGGTATCCGGTGGGGCATTGAGCTTAAGGGCAGCAAAGGGCTTATCGGGACGATCGGGTTTAACGCCTGGTCACCAAAGCACCAACGGGCCGAAATTGGCTATGAGCTCAATCCCGATTTTTGGCGCAAAGGTTATGCTGGGGAAGCGGTGTCCAGGGTTCTAATTTATGGCTTCGAAAGAATGGAGCTGACCCGGATCGGCGCTGTAGTATTCACTGGAAATGAAGCCTCTAAAGCGTTGCTGGTTAAACAGGGGTTTCAGCAAGAGGGGCTATTAAGAAACTATATGGTCCAGGATGGCAAGCCGCATGACACAAATGTATATTCCATCGTAAAATGAGCAAGTGTTCTCTGAGTACAGCAATTTCAAAGATACGATCCCACGCGGATGGTATCTTTTTCTAGTTTTCGGCAGCCTATCTGCAACATATTGGAGTGTTATCATCGTTTAGAAAGAAATGGAGCAAGCGCGGGAAACCGCCAAAGGAGGAAATGAAGATGTCTAAGCTGCTGGCCTGTCTGCCGCTGCTGCTGATTCTGCTGCTAGCAGGGTGTGAAAGCACGGATGGAGGAAACGGAAGCACTATACAGTCTGCAACTCCACTGCAGAGGCCTGACCACCTTATGCCTGAAGTGATGCCGGAGGATTTTGCCTTCTCTGTCCGTTTCGGAATTACCGGGAAGAATGAAATCAATACCTTTGAAGGTACCGTAACCAAGGATTTGGTGACCCAAGGTGAGGCAACTGCGGAGCTGACGTTTACCGAGAGCGAAATGGCAGACATCTATACCCGCCTGCGGGATATTGATGTAATGGGTGAGCTGAAGCTGGAACCGGCGAGGTAAAACTGCAACCAGACACCCTATGATGAAGAGCATTGGCAGATAAGGCTGAATGGAGAAGAGCAAACACTGGAATGGTCCGAGGAAAAATGCGAGGTCACCGAAGATGCCAAAAAGCTGAAGGAAATAAGAAGCTATATCTTTGAACTCGTCAAGACAAAAGCGGAATATCTGGAGCTGCCTGAAGCGGTGGGCGGATATGACTGAGTGAGCGAAGGGGCGTCCATCTAAGTGATCGCGTTAATCCTGCTCAAAAAACGAGAGTTGTCGTTTGAACATTGAATCGTCATCCTCCTTAGAACTTCTGCATAATAACTCTGCTCTGCCCTGACTTGAACGCAATCCGCTGTCCTTAAACATTAACGCTCCGGCAGTGTCACCTGCAGTTACTGGTTAACCCTCAGTTCACGCCCGGCCATTCCCAGGACATGAACTCCGCAGTCCGCCAGAGAGAGTATTCAGCAAGGCTGCGGATATCGAGATTGCCGGCAATCAAGTCCTTCGGTTTATTTCTTCACTTCTGTGACGCCGGATACAATGCCCTGATCTGATGAGTCGAAGGTGGATTGATATTGAGCATTCGCGAAATAGACGTTGCCATTGATGGTGGCATTCACAACGCTGAAGCCGTCCGCCTCCACATAAACGTCCCCGACAAAAGTACCGCCCTGAATCCGGGCATTTTCACTCCTAATGGTGATTTTGGGAGCAGTCAGTATGAACGAGTTAGTGATATTGTGCTCCGCATCCTGAGTATAGAGGGCGATTTTGCGAGCCGGTTCTTCCTTGTTGATGAACTGGCCGTCCACAACGAGATCTTCGGTGAACGTAAGGTCATTTAAGGTTGCGGCAATCCAGGTGCCGTCTTTACTGATCGCTTTTTTGAAATCCTCTCCATTGTTAACTACGGATGCTGAGGTAACAGCGTCAGTGGTTTCCGTTACATTGGTATTGCCGTTTGCTGACGTATCTGGATTTGCCGCATTATTGTTGCTCGAGTTACCGCATCCTACGAGTAGGGTAAAAGCGAATACTGCGGCCAGGCCTGCACTCTTTCTCATCTAAAGAACCTCCTTAGGGTAGGTGTGACTTTGTGATATGTTCTTTCAAAATTAATGTAGAATGATTAGTGCTGAAATATTGCGGTGGAATTCACATTTCCTTCATTATATTTACCGATCGTTCTATAAATGGTAAAATCGATCCAGAGAGGAGCATGATGATGGCAAGAAGCAAAGAGTTCGATATCGATAATGTACTCGGTAAAGCGATGAATGTTTTTTGGCAGCAGGGCTATGAAAAAACCTCTATGCAGGACCTGGTGACCGGAATGGGAATTCATAAGCGCAGCATGTATGATACTTTTGGCGACAAGCATACTTTATATATGAAAGCTGTAGACCGGTATGTGCAGAATACCTCAGCCAAGATGGAAGAACAAATGAAGGAAGCGGCCTCAGCAAAAGAGGCAATTCGTCAACTGTTTGAACTGATTCTCCAGATGGCAGAAATCGACCCGAAGGGCTGCCTGCTTGTGAACACTGCGGTTGAGCTGTCCTATCATGATCCCGAGGCAGCAGCCAGCGTGAACGAAGCGTTCTTGGATACAGAACAGCTTATTGAAAGATTGCTGCTGGAGGGCCAGGCAAGCGGAGAAATTTCCAGACGCCGTCCGGCGGCGGATCTGGCGGCATATCTGCACAACGCCCTGGTGGGACTGAGGGTAATGGTCAAAACAACCAGGGATGTAGATAAACTACAAGGGATTATAGATACTACGCTTGTGGTGCTCGATTAAACTTCTCGTATAGTATGAGCTAGTGTCTGTCCAAATATCCGCAGATTTTTGAGCGGCAACAGGCTCTGATTATAATTTGACTTCAATATGGCCGCAGTTTGGATTACAATATTCTTCTGATGAATTTTTACGCGAAGGAAGGTCTGTTCCATGGCTAAGCAGAAATTTTATGTAGTATGGGAAGGCAAACAGCCGGGAGTGTACGGTACTTGGGCAGAATGTCAGGCCCAGACGGATCATTACACCGGAGCTAAATACAAGTCCTATGAATCCAGAGCTGCCGCAGACGCAGCGTACAAGGCTGGCTGGAAGGGGAATTGGGGAACGGGGGCATCCTCATCCGCTTCCGGTGGCTCAAAGGGGAAACCGGCTGCCTCACGGGGACGGAGCGCTAGTGTAGAAACCTCGGCAGAGATTGATTATGACAGCATATCCGTTGATGTCGGCACACGGGGCAATCCGGGACCGGTAGAATACAAGGGTGTGGACACTCAGACAGGCGACATTATATTCAGCTGCGGACCCATTAAGAAAGGCACTAATAATCTGGGTGAATTTCTGGCAATTGTTCATGCGCTGGCCCTGCTGAAGAAGGAGGGCAGCAACAGGACGGTTTACAGTGATTCCCTGAACGCGATGAAATGGGTCAAGCAGAAAAAGGTGGCCACGACTCTGCCTAGAGATGCCTCTACGGAGGAGATTTGGATACTGATTGACCGCGCCGAGCGGTGGCTGCAGAGCAATACATATGACAACAAGCTGCTGAAATGGCAGACCAAAGAGTGGGGCGAGATCAAAGCGGATTACGGGCGGAAATAGCCCTGGCAACCCAGCCTTATATTATGTGTATTAACAGGTAATGAATAATGATTACGTGAAAGATCGGAAGGAGAACGGGGATGTTCGGCAACGATTGGGATGAGGTATTGCAGGAGGAAACAATAGAGTCCTATTTTCAGGAACTGCGCTACACGCTTGCGAGTGAATATAAACAACATACAGTTTATCCGCCTAAAGAGCTGTTGTTCTCGGCGCTCAAGCTGACGCCATACAGCAAGACCCGGGTGGTTATTCTGGGACAGGACCCTTATCATGGTGCGGGACAAGCTCACGGGTTAAGCTTCTCAGTGAAGCCCGGGGTGCGTATTCCGCCTTCACTGCGCAATATTTATGCGGAGCTCCATACGGATACCGGGCTGCCGGTTCCGAACCACGGCTCACTGCTGCACTGGGCCGAAGAGGGTGTCCTCATGCTGAACGCAGTGCTGACTGTGCGTGAAGGCCAGCCCAATTCACATAAGGGACTAGGCTGGGAGACATTTACTGACGCCATCATGGAGAAGCTAAATGAACGGACGGAGCCGATGGTATTTATTCTGTGGGGAAGCCATGCTCAGCAAAAAGGGGCTTATATCGACCGGGACCGGCATATGGTGATTCAGTCACCGCATCCGAGTCCGTTCTCGGCACATCGTGGCTTTCTGGGCAGCCGCCCCTTCTCCAGAGCCAATCAGTATCTGGAGTCACATGGCCTTAAAGGAATAGATTGGTCCATACCGAATGTATAGGTAGCACGGACACAGCGAAGGGGGTGGAGCAATGAAGCATTGGGTTGGCAGACCGGTCATTATGTATTGCGGGGAAGAGCCTTACACCATCATGAAGGGCGTTCTGCGCAAATGGGATCCAGCCGCTTCGGTGGCCGTGATCGGCCATCAGGAAATTGCTGTACCTTTTCGTGACATTGTGTTCATTAAGGCTCTGGCTCCCAAAGAGAGAGCTTTGCCCCCGGTTCTTCATTCCGTCGGATATGTCATGAGAGAGCGCCAGCAGTTCGATAACGCAGTATATTTTAAATCAGCAGTAACCGTGTGGAAAGGTGATCAGCTGATTGCTTTTAATACAACCATAGCTTCACATACCAAAGGTTCGGTTACCCTGGTGGACGGGCAGAATCTGATGAAAGGTACACACATCTTTGTCGTCCGCTCCCTGCGTGGCTGAGGAATCAAAACAAAAAACGGCTGCACCCTCCCGATTAAGGATGGCGCAGCTGTTTTTTGTTTCAGGGGCCTATATGAGAAGTTAGCCTAACCAACAGCTGCTATAGCTGTTCTTCCTTGACGACCTCAACTTCTTCAATACGTTCCGCGATGATAATCTCATAGATTCGCAGAAAGATGATTTTGATAATCATATACACGGGAAGAGCAATCAGCACACCGATGATGCCGAAGAAATCTCCGCCGATCAGCACAAGGAGTACCGTCGTGAGCGGGTGAACATCCAGCGACTTGCCGTAAATAATCGGAGAAAGCACATTATCTTGAATTTGCTGGGCAACCACAATAATGACCAAAGACCAAATCGCCATGGATGGCGAATCAATGAATCCCACAATGACTACCGGAATTGCCGCCAGAAGGGAGCCGACATAAGGAATGAAATTAAGCGGTATGGAAATTACGGCGAGCAGGAGCGAATACGGCAATCCAATAATCAGAAAGCCGATATAGAGCATAATTCCCAATACAACATTGAGCAGAACCCGGGTCACGATAAAACCGCTGAGTGCGCTGTCGATATCCTTCAGCATTTCCTGGCCTTCCTTGCGGTACTTTTTCGGAATCAGGCTCTGAAGAATAGGGGACAGCTTGTGTCCGTCCTTCAGCATGTAATAAAGAATAATCGGCAAAGTGGCGATGACGACCACAATGCTTGAAACGACACCGATAAGATTGGTCATCGAGTTAGTAACCCAGGTAATCCCAGCGTTCAAATATTCCGAGAGCCGGGCAGCCACGTCGGTATCCCCTTTGAAGAATCTTGACAAGGAAGGATCATTCTGCAGCTTGTTGAACTGATCCTGCATTCCCTGAACCAGGTAAGGGGTGTTGTCAATAAAGTTCTGAATCTGTTCACGAAGTGTCGGCCAGACCAGCACCCAGAACAGGATGAACAGTCCCACAGCGACAAGATAGATCAGCAGGATGGATAATCCGCGTCCCAGTTTATGGCGCTCCAGGAATGAGACCAGCGGCCGCAGCAGATAATACATGAATCCGGACAGCATCATCGGCACAAGCAGCAGATTCAGGATCGCCACCACAGGAGTGAACAGAAAAATAACTTTGGAGCCCAGATACAGAATCGTCAGAAAGGCGATAATGGCTAGGCATGTTCGAAAATACTTGCTTTGTAGCATAGCAGCCTCCCCTTCATTCAAAATAATGCCCGTATGTATCAGCATCAGAATCATTGGTAGATCTACCAATATACTAATAGTACATTAAAATCGCAATAAATCTAAACCCGATTCTATCTTTATAACCGATATACGAGAGTTTGATTCAAGTTTATCCGGAACCAGGGCAACCGGCCGGCAGGTTCAAGCCGCAAAGGTGGCGGTTAATATCGCTTTAACAGGAGGGATGTCATATGACTATGCTGGTTGTAGGAATATTCGGGCACCGGAGCGATGCAATACTGGCGATAGAGGCGGTGCTGGAGCTCGGAGTCAAAGCGAAGCAGATATCGGTTGTGACGAAGGAGAAAAATACGCTGGAGGTTATCAGCCACGATACAGGGATTGGCAAGCCCGAAGCCGGGGAAGGCAATGCAGGCTTGTTCGGAACAGCGAGAGGCCTGGGGGTGGGGCTGGATATGTTGTCCGATACGGCGGTGGCAGCGGGGCCTGCAGCGAAGAAGCTGGCTGGGGCTGATCTCGATATCGACGGTCTTGCCGTCAGCCTGATTAGCATCGGAATCCCCAAGGACGATGCGGAGGCCTATGCCAAACATGCTGACCTCGAGCATATTATTGTGATTGTCACACTTAAAGATGAAGAACCTCGCTGGAAGATAAACGCCATATTTGAAAAGCATCAGGCCATACCTCTTGCGTCTGCCTAATGCGAAAGAATTTATTGCCATAGATTAAGCTTTAACGCGGTGGACGGGATTTCCGTCGGGCCGCTTTTTTTTTTCTGGATTGTATGAATAAAAGCGGGTCGATATCTACCTGGCCTCCGGTTTCCTTGGTCACTTGCTTCGCTTTGACGAGGGCCAAAAATGCGAACACTTCTCCCAAAGCGGCTAGACCGGCAGCGATAATTTCATAATCTTCAGCGCTTAGCTCCGCGGATTCTACCGGATTGCTGGCACCGGGATTATTATTCAGATTGCTGTTGCCTATGCGGTTGCGATTTCCAAAGTTGTTTTTGTAATTGGCCATTTCCTGTTCACCCGCTTTTCCCCATATGTATTATAAAATATGTAACACCCCGGGCAGATGAAATAGGCGTTCAGGAGGATATTTCAGACAGCCGGCTTTGAGCAGATCTGCTCAAGAAAAAGGAGCTTTACAGATGATGAAAACGCTGTTATTATCATAAGTGAGCAGAAGTAATCACAAATGGTCATATTCAATCAAAATCGAGCAGTTGATTCTATTCGATCAAAATATGGAGTATAAGGATTATTGTTATTTCAGATCCTAAAGAAGCCGGAAGGTAACGCTGTTCCGTTAAGGAGTGAACCGTCATGCTGTTTGAAGAGGAAAGAAAGCGTAGCATCGTGCAGTTTGTCGAGAAGCATACGAGGGGCTCGGTGCAGGAGCTTAGCCAGCAGCTTGGCGTATCCGAATCGACAGTACGCCGCGATCTTAAAGAGCTGGAGGAAGCACGGCTGCTGAAACGGACGCATGGCGGGGCGGTCTCCCTGCAGAGCGTCAACTTTGAAGCGGTATTTCAGGACAAGGAAGACCGGTTCCTGGAGGAGAAGCTGCGGATCGCCCGCAAAGCGGTGGAGATGATCCAGGACGGTGATGCGATCCTGCTTGACGGAGGAACAACAACCCTGCAGATTGCCAGGGAGCTGAAATCCTTCTCTAATCTTAAGGTCATTACTAACTCTATCATGGCGCTAAATGAGCTGAAGGAATGCCGTAATATCGAAGTATCCATCACGGGCGGTATGCTTCGTCCGGATACACTTGCTTTTGTGGGACCGATGACGGAGCGGTCACTGGAGATGGTTCGGGTGGATAAGGCGTTTCTCGGTACGAACGGGCTGGATGTGCATGAAGGCATTACCACACCGAATATGCTGGAAGCCGCCACCAAACGTAAAATGATCTCCGTTGCCAAGCAGGTCATCCTGCTGGCCGATCATAGCAAGGTCGGGCAGGTATCTTTTTGCAAGGTGGCGGATCTGCAGGAAATTGATCGTTGCATTCTGGATTCGGAAACGCCGGAGAGTTTTATCCGCGAGCTTGAAATGATGGATATGGACTATACATTAGTTTGAAAACTAGAAAACCATAATAATGAGGGATAATCATGATATATACTGTGACACTTAACCCTTCCATTGACTATATCGTGGAAGTTGACCAGGTAAAGCTTGGCAGCCTGAACCGGATGAAACGTGATTTGAAGCTGCCGGGCGGTAAAGGGATCAACGTCTCGCGTGTTCTGAACCAGTTGAACGTCCAGAACAAGGCAATTGGCTTTCTTGGGGGCTTTACCGGCCGTTATATTGAAGATTGGCTGCATGAAGAAGGCATTGCGAGTGATTTCGTATCCGTCTCGGATGATACCCGGATTAACATCAAACTCAAAGCCGGAGAGGAGACGGAGATTAACGGAATGGGTCCGGTAATCCGGGATAACGAAGCTGAGGCTCTGCTTCAGAAGCTTGCTACTTTGCAGGCGGGTGACATCGTTATAATGTCCGGAAGCATTCCTCCTTCGCTGGGTGAGGATTTCTATAACAGGCTGATTGGCGTATGCAAGCAGCACGGGGCCGAATTTGTTATTGATACGACCGGACATGCATTGCAACAGGCATTGCCTTTGGGACCGCTGCTTGTTAAGCCGAATCATCATGAGCTGGCAGAGCTGTTCGGGGTTCAAATCAGCAGCAAGGACGATCTTATCACCTACGGGCGCAAGCTGCTGGAGCTCGGGGCAAAGCATGTGCTGGTCTCCATGGCCGGAGAGGGGGCTCTGTTCATATCAGAGAATAGCCTGTTCCGCGCCAACGCGCCGGCAGGCAAGGTGAAGAATTCGGTAGGTGCGGGGGACTCTATGATTGCTGGTTTTGTCGGCACATTGTCCCTGACAGGAGATGTACTGCAGGCATTCCGTGCAGGAGTAGCTTCCGGCAGCGCAACCGCATTCTCCGATGATCTGGCGGACAGAGAACTTATTGAGCAGCTCAAGCCCTTGATCGAAATTTCACAGTTGTAAACAAGCAGTTCAAGAAAAAAGGGGAGTTGAAATAAATGAGAATTACGGACTTGATGATAAAAGAAACGATGATTATGGACCTCAAGGCCACGACCAAGGAAGCGGCGATCGACGAACTGATCGCCAGTCTTGCAGGCAGCGGGCGCATTAATGATCCCGTGCAGTTCAAGGAAATGATCCTGCTTCGGGAAGCCCAGTCCAGCACTGGCATTGGCGGAGGCATTGCAATGCCACACGCCAAAACCCGGGCCGTCAACGAGGCAACGGTAGTATTTGCCAAAAGCGCAGCGGGCGTTGATTTTGCCTCACTCGATGAGGAACCGGCACAGCTGTTCTTTATGATTGCCGCGCCGGAGGGTGCTGGAAATATGCACCTACGTACACTGGCTTCATTGTCCAGGTTGCTCATTGAAAGCGAGTTCATCGAGGCGTTGATGAAAGCTTCCACCCCGGAGGAAGTATCCGCTTTGTTCGATGCCAAGCAGGCAGAGCAAGAGGCCAAGGAAAAGGACAATGAATCCGGAAGCAGCACAAAGCAGGCTTCTGAACGCGTAATTACAGGCAACCCCGCTTCTTCAAGCTTCGTCGTTGCGGTCACGGCGTGTCCTACAGGAATCGCCCATACCTTTATGGCTGAGGATGCATTAAAGAAAAAGGCCCTGGAAATGGGTGTCAACATCCGTGTGGAGACAAACGGTTCTGAAGGGGCACAGAATGTGCTGACCGAGGACGAAATCCGCCGGGCCAGCGGTGTTATCATCGCTGCCGACAAAAATGTGGAGATGGCCCGGTTCTCCGGCAAGCCGGTGCTGCAAAGACCGGTAAGCGACGGCATCCGCAAACCCGAAGAGCTGATCACCAAAGCAATGAATGGAGATGCGCCGATATACCGCAGTGAAGGCCGCGGTAGCGGGGATGCCCCAGCAGGGAACTCCTCCAGCATCGGAGGCAAGATCTACAAGGACCTGATGAACGGCATTTCACATATGCTGCCATTCGTAGTCGGCGGGGGGATTCTGCTGGCGATCTCCTTCCTGTTCGAACAGGTGGCAGGTGTAGATAATCCGTTTGTGAAGCTGCTGCAGACGATCGGCGGGGGAGACGGCGCCTTCCATTTCCTGATTCCGATTCTCGCCGGATTTATCGCGCTAAGCATCGGCGACCGCCCGGCACTCATGCCCGGGATGGTCGGCGGTTATATGGCCTTGAACTCCAATGCCGGATTCCTTGGCGGACTTGCTGCAGGTTTCCTGGCAGGGTATGTGGTCATCCTGCTTCGCAAGGTGTTCGCCGGTCTGCCCAAAACCCTGGACGGCTTGAAGCCGATACTGCTCTATCCGGTATTCAGTCTGCTCATTACCGGCGGCGTTATGTTCTACCTGTTTGATCCGGTATTCAGCTGGATCAATGAAGGACTTATCGATGGTCTCAACAGTCTGGGCACCAGCAATATGATCATTTTGGGAATTATTCTCGGTGGAATGATGGCGATTGATATGGGCGGTCCCTTCAATAAAGCAGCCTACACTTTTGCCATCGGTGTATTTACATCCAGCGGTAATACCAACGGATTGATGATGGCGGCTGTCATGGCGGGAGGAATGGTTCCTCCGCTGGCCATTGCGTTAGCAACGACATTCTTTAAGAACAAGTTCACAGAAACGGAACGCAAGTCAGGTGTAACGAATTATGTGCTCGGCTTGTCATTCATTACCGAAGGAGCTATTCCCTTTGCCGCAGCCGATCCGCTGCGTGTCCTGACCAGCTGTATTATTGGTTCAGCTGTAGCTGGCGGACTTACACAGCTGTGGAACATCAACGTCCCGGCTCCGCACGGCGGAATTTTTGTAGCCGCGCTGTCCAGCAACGCTCTGCTGTTCATTCTGGCTGTTCTTATCGGAGCTGTTATCTCCGGCCTGACGCTGGGACTTTGGAAGAAGCCGATTAAGGCTAATTAAGACAGTAAACCATTCGTACTGCGGGATTCAGAATTCAACTCTGAGTCCCGCAGTATTTTTTTGCCTGAACGAACTGCATTTTGCAGGCGTATTTCTGTATAATTACTAATATATATAACGAGAAGATAAAGGAGCGAGCGAGATGATTCTGCACAAAGGGGAGGCTTTGTTCCGCCAGGGAGACAGCTGCCAAAATCTGTACAAGGTAAAGAGCGGGCTGTTTAAGGTGACAAGGCTGCATGAGAACGGGAACATGGTGCTGTTCAACCTGTTGTATCCCGGTGAGACCGTTCCCCATCATTCCCTCATTTCGCCAAAGGAGGCGCATGGAACGGCGGTGGCGATGATGAGGAGCGAGGTGGAGGTCATTCCGGCTGCGGAATGGTACCGCGAGCTGCGTGAGGAGCCGGATAAAGTGATGGAAATCGCTCTGCTGCTCCAGGAGAAGGTTCGTTTTATGCAGACACGCATTGACCACCTTACTGTCGGATCGCCGGGGGAGCGGATGGAGCTGCTGACCCGCTGGCTGAATGAGTACTCATATGGAGCACAGCTGACAGACCTGCTGACACAGGAAGAAATTGGGCAATTGATCGGCGTCCGGCGGGAGACGGTGAACCGTCTGCTGCGAAATCAGGGCTAATTCATGCTTTTTATTGGAAAACTGTTTAGAGTGACTCCTTTGCGTGGTATAATCTAAACAGAACATATCAAACTAAAGAAAGGATCAGGATACCATGTGTCCCCGAAGGACGATTCCCCAAAGGACGATTTGGAAACGTTATGATCTGTCTTATACTTAGCTTCCCTGTAGAATGTGCGCGAACCGTTGTTAATTGACGAAGCCGCCTCTGCGTGGGAAGGGAGTATTGTATGCGAAGGAAGAACTCTTCTGGTTTTACCCCTCGTAGAGGCTGGCGGGACGTCTAAGCCGCCATTTACGATAAGGGGAGACCTGTATGAAGAAACAAGACAGTGGCATGAGGTTGCCGCTACGGCTCATTATTATTTTATCCGGAACATTTTTACTTGCATTTACTTATTATCACATCAATTATCAGAATCATTTGACCGAGGGCGGGTTTGTAGGCCTGGCACTGCTCGGCAAATACGTATTAGGAATTTCACCATCACTATCTACGCTAATCTTAGACATTCCAGTACTCTTGATCGCATTGATATTCAAAGGGAAATCGTTCGTGGTGAACACCTTCATCTCGGTAGGGGCCTTCACGGCATTCTATGGACTGATGGAACGCTATTCCGGATGGGTCATCGACTTGCAGGATAACTTGCCGCTTGCGGCGTTGTTGTCCGGTGTACTGACAGGTCTAGGAGCGGGAATGGTCCTGCGCGGCGGCGGGGCGAGCGGTGGAGACGATATTTTGTCCCTGCTGATCAGTGAATGGAAAGGAATTAAAGTAGGTACGGTATTCATCCTGATGGATGTTATTGTTTTGGCGTTGTCACTCTTCTATATGCCTCTCAAGGAAACCTTGTATACGGTGATGGCCGTGGTTGTAGCCGGTTATGTGATCACCTTTACCACGTCCTTGGGCAGACCGAAGCTGAGCAAGGCGCCGAAGATCCAGCCTGCACGCGTGAAACCGCAGGATGGTACGGTAATGTGAATAGGGCAAAGTTAGCCCCATGTCATGGGGATCATTATGAGAGGCCAACGGGAACTTACCCGGCTGGCCTCTTGTTTGTATGGCGAAGTGAACCACCTTCCGGTAAAAAACAATTAAAAAAGTTGATGCCGGGGGATTGTGTTATATAATGGAAACAAATAAAATAACGGTGGGATCAGTGCTTTGATGATGATTATATTCCTGACAAAAGAAATCGGTTAATCCATTAACTGAATAACGCATGAACTGACCAGGCACAGGTATTCCCGGAGTAATGAGGGATTAGTCCGCATGGCTCAGCCCATGTTTCTTATGTTGAACTATAGTCTAGTCTCAAGCTGCCGTACCCATTACCCGATAGAGGTCTCTCTATTGCCGGTCAACGTTTGCGTACAGCCGTGGATGAACAATGTTCATTCACGGCTTTTTGCTGTGCCCTGGAGGAGGCAGACCGGGCTTTATTTTACCAATTTAAAGGGAGATGATGAGTAATGAACGGAGTTAAACCAAACGTCACTGCAAAGGAAACCGGAAGGATTGTCAGAAATGACCGGGGAATGGAGGCCGAGAATATCAGGGCAATGGAAGGCGGGAATCTCAGCACTGTCTTTTCATTCAAGGCTGAGGAACGCGAGTATGTTATTAGGTTCAGTGCAATGGAGGATGACTTCCAAACCGAGTCCTATGTTGCAAATCTGCTCGCCTCACAGGGAGTACCTTTTCCGAGAGTATTGGGGCTGGG
This sequence comes from Paenibacillus sp. FSL L8-0470, assembly GCF_038008625.1. Lineage (NCBI taxonomy): Bacteria > Bacillati > Bacillota > Bacilli > Caryophanales > Paenibacillaceae > Paenibacillus > Paenibacillus sp. FSL L8-0470. The sequence continues at coordinate 5,190,905 of NZ_JBBOZM010000001.1, read as the reverse complement.
GCTACATAAGGCTTACAGTTATTGTATCTCGGAGCGCATGGCAGGGCATAATCTGGCAGACTTGCAAGCAGAGCAGAGGGCAGCACTGCTTCCCGAGCTGGTTCAAGTCATTACCGGGATGAACGGGGTGAAGCTGGACAGCAGCTCTTCAGGGTATGGTTTCTTGAACAAGGAAGGCAATGGCATCTATGCCAGCTGTGAGGGGTTCATCCGCTCTTTTTACGGGCAGGAGCAGCAGGAAGGCTTCTGGGAGAATTGGTATGAGCTGTTCACCAGCAGCTGTCTGGAAAAGGATGTGTTTGACGAGTGCTACGCCCGGTTGCTTGCATACAGCAAATATAATGCGCCACACCGCCATTTTGTCCATAATGATTGCCATGAGTGGAACATACTCACAGACGGCCGCCGGATTACCGGAATTATCGACAGCAACAGCATTTATGGGGATTTCATGATTGATGTGGCCTCAATGCATGCAATGATACCTGGTGTGGATATGTCACAGGTTTTCCTCAGGCATTATGAAGAGCTGGGGACACCGGTTGCCCATTTTGAGGAGCGCTTAACAGGTGCCCACTATTTTAAAGGGCTGGACGCCATGAGGTTTTACGCAAAAATGGGCTGGGACCATGCTTATATGGAGACGCGCGACCGTCTGCTGTCCATGCCCTGCAATATTTAACATAATGCTGAAACCGCTGCAGGAGGGAGCGCGTATATATCTCATTCAAAAACGAAACTTTAGGGGGATAACAAGGATGAGTGCTCACGAAATTGATTATGTCATTATGGGCGAGGAAATACAGTGTGTGGAGGTGCAGCTTGATCCGGGGGAGAGTGTGATCGCAGAAGCGGGAAGCTTCATGATGATGGACCCGGAGATAACGATGGAGACGATCTTTGGCGACGGATCAGGATCTGGACGGACAAATGGTCTGGTAGGCAAGCTGATGGGTGCAGGTAAACGCCTGCTGACCGGAGAAAGCTTGTTTATGACGATCTTCACGCACAGCGGGGCCTATGGCCGGAAGAGTGTCACCTTTGCCGCCCCGTATCCGGGCAAAATCATCCCGCTTGATCTCCAGCAATACCACGGCAAAATCATCTGTCAGAAGGACTCCTTTCTCTGCGCTGCCAAAGGCGTGTCGGTGGGCATTGAATTCCAGCGCAAGCTGGGCGCAGGCTTCTTCGGCGGTGAGGGATTTATTATGCAAAAGCTGGAGGGCGACGGCCTCTCCTTCGTGCATTCCGGGGGCTATGTGCTGGAACGGACGCTGCAGCCTGGAGAGACAATCAAGATCGACACCGGCTGTCTTGTGGCCATGACTTCGTCTGTAGATTATGATATCGAATTTGTCAAAGGTGTGAAGACCGCGTTGTTTGGCGGGGAAGGATTGTTCTTTGCTACCTTGCGCGGGCCGGGCAAGGTATGGGTACAGTCGCTGCCGTTCAGCCGGATGGCGGACCGCATTCTATCGGCTGCCGGCAACACCGGCCGCAAGGAAGAAGGAAGCATCCTTGGCGGCCTTGGCAATCTGCTGGATGGCAGATAGGATCGCCAGAGACAAGAATCAGAATTGCCGCTTTTTTACCTTGCGGGTACAGCGTGATTAGAGAAACAGCCGTCTTCACCGGATTACCGGGAAGGCGGCTGTTTGTTTAGCTGAGTCCTTAGTGTTATTTTACGGCCAGAATAATATTAGTATGTATTCCTTCAGTAAAGACTCCTTTGGGGTCCAGAAGCAATAATCTCTCTTTCAGCTCTCTCTCGAATAGAGGTGCCTGGTCGCCGAGAAACCGCTTCGAGCCAAAGGAGGTGGAATACAGATTCCCCAGTATGGCTTCTATAGTCCACTGATATTCATACATTGGCAGCCGGTGAGTTTCAAGGCGGAAGCTGGATCCGGCTACGATATCCGTGTGACTTTTGACCGGATGAGAATAGGTTGTATTGCCAGCCTTCCGCTCCTCGCCATACCATTTGCGTACGATCCGGTCCACTTCTTTCTGCCAAGGCAGGGGCGCTTGATCGGGCTTGTATTGATCCACAATAGCGACTCCGCCTCCCGGAGCAACCCGGTTGTAGAGCAGTCCGAGCACCAGGTCCCTGTCCATCCAGTGAAAAGCTTTGGCTATAGTGACTAGACGGTAGACGGGAATGGTGGACAGAGCCAAATATTCTTCCGCTTTTCCCGCAACCCATTCCGTATTAAGCGCTCTCATTTCCTTGCTGATCCGCACCGCCTCATGGATCATTTCCTGTTCGTAATCGAGTCCGGTCACGCGCTGAACCCAATCGGCAAAACGTAAGGCAAGCTGCCCGGTTCCACAGCCCAAATCCAGCAGTTCGCCTTCCCCGTCCAGCCCAAAGCGGTTCACAAGGAATCTTACGAGCCCGGAAGGATAGAGCGGGCGATACTTCGCGTAATAACCTGCCGATCCCTTGAAAAGATCCTGACCATAATCTATCATGCCACTCATCAGCTCCTTTGACTGAAAATTATAACCTATATTTGACTAGCCTGCAGTGACTGTATATATTATTGGGCAAACCCCTTAGCTTTCACTAGGGCGTAAACCGGAGGCCTGATATGTTCAAAATATTTATCATTGAGGATGACCGGGGGCTGGTGGCGCTGCTCCAGGAATATTTACATAGGTTCGGCTATGAAACACAGGCGGTGAACGATTTTGAAGCGGTACGGACCGAGTTTGAGCAATATGCACCGCATCTCGTACTGCTGGATGTTAATCTGCCTAAGTTTGACGGTTATTACTGGTGCCGCCAGATCCGCGGAATCTCGACCTGTCCGATTCTCTTCATCTCTGCACGCGACGGCAAAATGGATCAGGTGATGGCGCTGGAGAACGGAGCGGATGATTACATTACGAAGCCGTTTGATTATGAAATAGCCATGGCCAAAATCAAAAGCCATCTGCGCCGTGCCTACGGCTCCTATGCTGTGGGAGCGAACGAGCGCAGTCTGGCGGTGTCAGGGCTGACACTGGATGTGGAACGTCTGGTGCTGTCGCGCGGCAATGCCAAAGTCGACCTCAGCCATACGGAAGCGAAAATTCTCGACGAGCTGATGAAAAAAACAGGCACCATCGTCACCCGCGACCGGCTGCTGGAGAAAATCTGGGATGACCAGGCGTTTGTTGATGATAATACGCTGAATGTCTATGTCACCCGTGTGCGCAAAAAGCTGGCAGCGATGGGTATTCAAGACGGGCTGCAGACCGTACGCGGGCAAGGATACCGGTTAAGCGACAACTGGGGTGAAGTGACGTGAAGCTATTTTTGCGGGAACAGACGCCGTTAATCGTGATCTACCTTGCCCAGCTGATGATCATTACTCTGGTGTACCGGCTGGACGGAGGAAGCGGTGTGAATGTCAGTCTGTACGCCGGGCTGCTCAGCACCTTTTTGCTGCTGGCCTATCTGGCGTACCGTTATTTCTCCAACCGGTCATTCTATGAGCGGCTGGAGAGCCTGCCTTCATCGCTGGATGAATCGGGAGGGCCCGCACAGGGCTCTCCGCTCGCGGAAAGCCTACGCAAGCTCCTGGCACAGCAGTTCCGGCTCTACCAGAATGATTTGCACAGCTACCGCCACAAGCTGGAGGAGCATATTCATTTCATCAACCAGTGGGTGCACGCTATGAAGACTCCGCTCTCGGTGATCCACTTGATTATTCAGGATAAAGACGGTCCCCCGTTCACGGCCATTGGTGATGAGCTGGACCGGCTGAAAAAAGGGCTGGATACGGTGCTCTATACCGCAAGACTGGATACGTTCGAGCATGATTTCTATGTAGAGCAGCTGGAGCTGGCGGACGTCGTGCGCGGTGTGACTTCAGAACAAAAACGGCTGTTCATCCGCAAACGGGTGTTTCCGGCGATAGCGATGGACAGCGGCATAACCATCACCTCTGACGAGAAATGGCTGACCTTTGTACTGACACAGCTGATAACCAATGCCTTGCGCTATACGGTAGAGGAGGGGCGTGTAGTTCATTTTCGCGGATATCTTCAGGAGAAGGGCAGGGCGGTACTAGAAGTCCGCGACGAAGGAGTCGGCATCCCGCCGGGGGATTTACCGCGCGTCTTCGATGCTCATTTTACTGGTGTGAACGGCCGCAGCTTTCAGGAATCCACGGGGATGGGCCTCTATTTGGTGAAGCAGATCTGCAGCAAGCTGGGGCATGAGGTGGAAATTTCCTCTGAGGTGGGCAAGGGTACGGCAGTGCGGATTATTTTCTGAGCCGGGGCTGAAACCGCAGGATCAGAATAACGACAACCGATACTACGGTTAAAGACATGGTGTTTGTGATAAAAAAAGCAAGTCCCACGCCCGTCAACACCAAGCTGACAGCATAAGCCTCCATTAAACCAATCCCCAGCAGCATCAATAAGTAGGATTTCAGGTTTAAGTCCGCAACCGATTTTGTCTTGAGAATTTGGATGATTTGCGGAAGCCAGCCGAGGGAAAGAATGACACCGCCGATCAGCTGCATAAGCGAAAAGAGCATGAGAGCACCTCACAGTTCTTTTTGTACGTTGTATGCGCCGCGGGCGGAATGGGTTCTTTTCACGCAAAAAAAAACCGCCGCCTCTGGGATGAGGCAGCGGGTCATTCAGGAAGCCAGGATTGCGCCATCATTGCTGTTTCAGACGCAGCAACTGCTCCAGCAGCTCCTGCACTCTGGTGTCAGGGAACGATTGGGCCAAAACCTCGTTAACAGTCACCCGGGCCCGGTCCAGCTTGTCTTGCCCTATGGCAGTAAGCGAGGTATAGATGCTTCTGCGGTCAGCATCACAGGTCTTTCTTTGGAGCGCGTCGCAGCCTTTGGCTTCAAAACGGCTGACCAGTCTGGAGACGGCGCTCTGGCTTAACCCGACCATCGACTCCAATTGCTGCAGCTTCAGCTTCTTCTCCGGGGCTTCGGAGAGAAACAGCAGCAGATAGAATTCTTTTAGAGACAATTTGTAGTTCTCCTGAAGTTTGGTTTCTAACTCATTTGCTACATTCATTTGTATATGGGTCAATGACAACCAGCTGGTTATCAGTTCATTGGCAAGAGTATCCTTCATCACATATCACAATTCCTCTCCCGGCTATATACCGACTCATGAAATTAAATATTCAACTATTATAGCATCATACGCCCGTGGTTTGATAGATACAGAGGAATCGGCTGCGCAGCGTACCGGAATTCTGTCAACGCTATTCTGCTTACAATAATGTAAGGTGACTGTAAGTTTCAGAAATAGCAGCTGTAGTTTACAGTTTGTATAATGAAATCAATCCAAAACGATCAGGTAACGAAGGAGCGGAAGCACTTGCCCATATTAGACGTCCATAATTTATCCAAAATATATGAGGGCAAGGTATCAATTCATGCGCTGAACCATATTCGTTTTGCCGTGGAGAAGGGTGAGTTTGTAGGTATTATGGGACCTTCAGGCAGCGGAAAAACAACACTGCTCAACGTGATCGCCACGATCGACGAGCCTACCTCAGGTGAGGTGATGATCAACGGCGGAAATCCGAATGCGCTCGGGCGCAAGGACAAAGCGCTCTTCCGGCGGAAGGAGCTGGGTTTCGTCTTTCAGCATTTCAATCTGCTTGATACGCTTACCGTAGAAGAAAATATCGTGCTGCCGCTGACGCTCACCGGGGTGCCGCTTCCGGAAATGGAACACAGGCTGCAAGAGGTGGCTGAGCGGCTGGCCATCGGTCCGCTTCTTCATAAACGGACGTATGAAATCTCCGGCGGGCAGATGCAGCGGGTGGCGATTGCCCGGGCAATGATTCACCGGCCGGCGCTGATTCTGGCCGATGAGCCAACGGGTAGCCTGGACTCCAAAACAGCGGCCGAAGTGATGAGCCTGCTGGCAGAAGTCAATGAAGCGGAAGGGTCCACGGTGCTGATGGTCACCCATGACGCAGTGGCGGCGAGCTTTTGCCACCGGGTCATCTTTATCAAGGACGGACGGTTCTACAGCGAGATGTACCGGGGCAGCAGCAGGCCGGCTTTCTTCCAGAATATCATCGACATGCTGTCGCTGCTGGGAGGAGCAAGCCATGACCTTTCGGCAGTTCGCTTATAGAAATGTAACGCGGAATAAGCGTAAATACGCTGCTTATTTTGTCAGCAGCGCATTTTCCGTAATGATCTTTTTTCTCTGTGCACTGTTTATATTTCATCCGGTGATTTCGGGCGATATGATCCTGGATACGGCGGCTGACACCATGATGGTGGCTGAGGGAATTATTTTTGTATTTTGTTCCCTGTTTGTGCTGGTGTCCGTAGGATCTTTTCTGCAGTCCCGCAAGCTGGAATTCGGCATCCTGCTGATGCACGGCATGACGAAGCGGCAGCTGAACCTGATGGTTTTTTTGGAGAATATGATGATCGGCAGCTCCGCCATCCTCACCGGCACTTTGCTCGGTCTGCTGCTGGGCAAGCTGTTCCTGATGATTGGAGCGGGGTTCCTGGGCATTGGCCCGCTGGAATTTTATCTTTCCTGGCACGCACCGGTACTGACGATTTACAGCTTTGCTCTGCTGTTCATGCTGATCTCGTTAAGTACCTTTGCCTTTATCGGGAATGAGTCGGCGAGAGGTTTGTTTCAGGGCGGTCGCAAAGGAGACAAGGAGCCGCGGGTGTCTGCCTTACTGGCGTTCGCTTCGGCCCTGCTGCTGCTTGGAGGCTATATTCTGGCCACTACCACGACCGCAGCATCGGTGGAGAGAGTGATGTTTCCGGTGGTGGCGATTACGGTCGCCGGCACTTACTTATTCTATACACAGCTTAGTCTATATGTGGTTAGGATAATGAGGAAAGTCCGGCGGTTTTATTGGCATAAGACAAACATTATTACACTCTCGGGCTTAACCTACCGCTGGAAAGACAACGGGCGGATGTTTTTTATGGTGACGATTGTTTCGGCGGTATCCTTCACCTCTGTCGGGGTATTTGCTTCTATTCATACACTCTCCAAAGAGCTGAAGCTGGACTATCCGGCAGCGGTCGGTTATGTGGCCAAGGGCAATGAGGCCGGGGCCGTTGCGGAAGAGGATTTAAACGGGATAAAAGCGGAACTGGAGCGGTTGAATCTTCCCTATCGCTCGCTGGAGATCCAAATCAAATATGCGGAAGTACAGTCTCAGACCGGTCCTGACCGTACAGAGCGTCTGCCGCTGATGGCTTACAGTGATTACAAACAGGCGCTCCAGCAAGCCGGATTTACCTCCCGTGAGCAGCCGCTCCAGGGGAATGAAGGTCTGGTCATGATCGGTTCCCAGCGTGACCGCAGCCTGACCTCTGAACGGGTTCATGCCCTTTATAAGCTGAAGCAGGGAGTAGATATTCAGGAAATCGGATATACGGAGCATGTGCCGATTGCTGAATATCTGCTGCCGGAGCTGGATGGGAGGGATGGCGGTGATTTCAGCGGAGTAGTCGTTAGTGACAGCTTGTTCGCCACCATTAATCCCGTGCAAAGAGATTTGTATACCGGGTTCTATGTGGACCCATTCCAACAGACGGTTGGCATTGCTTCGGGACTTGCGGACAAAGGCAAAGTGTCCTACGAGAGCAAATCCCCTTATGCCGTTGTGGTCAGCGGCACGCTGTTCGAAATTCAGCGGACGTTATACAGTACGATGCTGTTCGCTTCGCTTTTAGTCGGCACCGTTTTTTTTATCGCCGCAGGCAGCTTCTTGTACTTCCGGTTGTACATGGATCTTGACCATGACCGGCTGCAGTATTCCACCTTGTCCAGAATGGGCCTGACCGACCAGGAACTGGACCGGACTGTGACCCTGCAATTGTCACTGATGTTCTTTGTTCCGGTGGGGCTGGCCATCCTGCACAGCTTGTTCGCCTTTATTGCGCTGCAGCGGCTGTTCTATCTGTCCATCGCTGCCGAAACGGGAGCGGTGCTTATCGGCTACCTGGCTGCGCAGGGGTTATACTTCTTCCTTATCCGCAGCCGTTATTTGCGCAATCTCAAAAAAAATCTCATCTGAACGCGGAGGAGCACGAAATGAAAACATGGATTACCGATTTTATGGAACAGTTCGGCTATCTGGGCATTTTTCTGATGCTGGCCCTGGAAAATATTTTTCCGCCTATCCCCTCGGAGGTAATCCTTCCGTTCGGCGGTTTCATGACAACCACTTCCGGGATGACCATCCCCGGCGTGCTGATCGCCTCAACGGCCGGCTCGCTGCTGGGAGCACTTGTGCTGTACTGGATCGGCCGGATGCTGGACGTGAACAGACTAGAACGGATTGTGGACCGCTGGGGCGGACTGCTCCGGATCAGCGGAAAGGATATCCGCAAAGCGGATGCCTGGTTCGACAAATACGGCTACTGGACGGTATTGTTCTGCCGCATGATTCCGCTGGTACGGAGTCTGATCTCCATTCCTGCAGGAATGTCGGGGATGAAATTCGGGTTATTCATGCTGTTTACGACGATCGGGACGCTGGGGTGGAATGTGCTGCTTATTCTGCTGGGTGCTGCACTGGGAGAATCCTGGGAGGATATTGGCGTGTACATGGAAGCTTACTCAAGTGTCGTCTACGTATTGATTGCTGTGGGAGTTGTTGTGGGTGGTGTGCTCTATTTCCGCAAACGCCAGTCCGGTAGAAAACCGGTAGATACCACAGATTAATTAAATTCACAGGTTTCGCAGAACTATTTAAAGCCTCTCATAGGGGAGGTCAACAAAAAGGAGGGGATCAATATGGAGCTGTTAACAATTATTAAAGCCATCATTCTGGGCATTGTAGAAGGATTAACTGAATTTGCTCCGGTATCCTCGACCGGTCATATGGTAATCGTGGATGATATGTGGCTGAAATCCCAGGAATTTCTCGGAAAATATGCGGCGAACACGTTCAAAGTAGTCATCCAGCTGGGTTCGATCCTGGCGGTAGTTATCATTTTCCGCAACCGGTTTATCGACCTGCTGGGTCTCAAGCGGTTCAGCCGCAAGGAGCTGACGGCGGTGCCGGAAGGACAACCTCCGGTGGAGACGGAAGGCCGGCTGAAGCTGGCGCAGGTCATTGTGGGACTTATTCCGGCAGGAATTCTCGGATTTCTGTTCGAGGATTACATCGACGAGCATTTATTCTCGACATCGACGGTCCTGATCGGACTAGTCATTGGGGCAATATTCATGATTTTTGCCGACCGGTTCGCCCCCAAAAAAATCAAGACAGAGAGTGTTGACCAAATTACATATAGACAGGCGCTATCGGTAGGTTTGATCCAATGCTTGTCGCTCTGGCCCGGATTTTCACGCTCCGGATCGACCATCTCAGGTGGAGTGCTGCTGGGTATGAGCCACCGTGCGGCTGCCGATTTCACCTTTATTATGGCAGTGCCGATTATGGCGGGTGCGAGTCTGATTTCACTGGTCAAGAACTGGCAGTATTTCACGATGGATGCCCTGCCGTTTTTTATTGCCGGGTTCATTAGTGCATTCCTGTTCGCGCTGCTCTCTATGAAGTTTTTCCTGAAGCTGATCAACCGGATCAAGCTCATGCCGTTTGCGATTTACCGTCTCGTTCTTGCCGGGGTAGTCTACCTCGTCTGGTTCTAAAATACAGTTTGAAACAGCCCGTTGATGGCTATCATTTATCGAAAAGGAACCGGCTGTACCTCCTTACCAAGGACGGTGCAGCCGGTTCTTTATGCTGTATACCAAACGTTCTGCTGAAGCTGCTTCTTGAAGAGAGGCTGTGAGGGAATGTGTGGCAGAATCGCAGCAAAATGAGCCTGCACGGCGCCAGCTATAGGGAATGTGTATAACGGGAATACCCGTAATTCTGTTGCGGATAAGGTATCGGATTCAGTATGATGGCATCAGATTACGGGATGAATACAATTTGCAAATATCGGAGACAGGCGCCAGCCGGAGCATCAGAAAGGCCCGGAGGCTTAATAGGGAAATTCGGTGACAAGCCGATGCGGTCCCGCCACTGTAACGGAAGAGTTCATAGCAGCCCATGTCACTGGCCATCTCTACTTCGCCGGGAAGACTTGCTGATGGATGCCGACGCCGCTAGTCAGGAGACCTGCCTGTCTCAACAGCACTGCAGTACCTACGGAAGATAGGGAGGTGTTAAGACGTTACCCATTGGCAGCCCATGGGCGTCTTTCCCTGCGGCCTGGTTAGGGGAAGACGCTCTTTATTATTGATACCGACTGAAATCATTAACTAAAGCTTAAGGCAATTATTATAAACAAGGGAGTGACTGTAATGACAAACAACATCAAGACGAGCAGCCTCGGTTATCCGAGAATCGGAAAGAACCGGGAGTGGAAAAAGACGCTGGAGGCTTACTGGAGCGGCAAAATCAGTGAAGAAACCTTCCGCGCGGAAATGGCCGGTATTCAGCTTCAGCACCTCAAGACACAGCAGCAGGCCGGGATCGCACTGATTCCTGTCAATGATTTTACCTTTTATGACCATGTGCTGGATACCGCTGCTATGTTTGGCATTGTTCCTCCGCGTTATGCCTACGACGGCGGAGACATTCCGCTCGATCTGTACTTCGCCATGGCGCGCGGCAATTCGGCTGCCCCTGCCTGCGAGATGACTAAATGGTTCAATACGAATTACCATTATATCGTTCCGGAAATCGGCGGGCAGACTCCCCGCCTGATTGAGAACAAACCGCTCGCTGCCTACCGTTTCGCCAAAGAGCAGGCGGGTATTGAAGGCAAGCCGGTTATAGTCGGACTCTATACCTTCCTGAAGCTCTCCAAGGGATTCGCTGCCGATCAAATTGCAGAGGTTGCTGCCCGTTTCCTGCCGGTGTATGTGCAGCTGCTGCAGGAGCTGCAGCAGGAAGGCGTGGCTTGGGTACAGATCGACGAACCGGCTATCGTAACCGGCTTAACCGCGGAAGAAGTTGAACTGCTGGGAACGATCTACAGAGAGATCGCTGCAGCAGTGCCCGGACTTCATGTCTTGCTGCAGACTTACTTTGAAGCTGCAGAGCCGCTGGAAGCACTGCTGGAGTTGCCTGTGCAGGGCATCGGATTGGACTTCGTCCATGACGGCAGGGTCAATCTGGCGTCGATCCGGCGCCTGGGCTGGCCGGACGACAAATGGCTGGGAGCGGGCATTATCGACGGGCGCAATATTTGGCGCTCCGATCTGGATGCCAAGCTTGAGCTGGTCCGCGCGCTGAAGTCCCATGTGCCGGACGAACGGCTGATCCTCCAGCCATCCTCCAGTCTGCTGCATGTGCCGGTAACCGTTCAAGGCGAGGATAAGTTAAAGCCTGCGGTACGGCAGGCGCTGGCCTTCGCCGACGAGAAGCTGGCGGAGCTGAGTCTGATTGCAGCAGCGGCGGGAGAGGATGGGCAGGTCTATGCCGCAGCGCTCGCCGAGAGCCGCGAGGCGCTGAATGTGTTCCGCGCCCTGCCGGAACGCGGGCGGCAGGATGTGGCTGAGCAGGTGCGCAGCCTGGATAAGCTGCCGGACAGCCGCAGCTTGCCCTTCGCGGAACGCGTAAAGGTGCAGCAGCAGAAGTGGCAGCTCCCGCTGCTGCCGACAACGACGATCGGCAGCTTCCCGCAGACGCCTGAAGTGCGCCAGGCCCGGCTCAAATGGCGCAAGGGCGTCTGGAACCAGGAGCGCTATGACGGATTTATCCGCCAGCAAATTGCAGATGCGATTACTTTTCAAGAGGAGCTCGGACTGGATGTGCTCGTGCACGGTGAATTTGAGCGGACGGATATGGTTGAATTCTTCGGCGAGAAGCTGGCAGGGTACCTCTTTACTAAAGGGGGCTGGGTCCAATCCTACGGTTCACGTTGTGTGAAGCCGCCGGTCATTTATGCCGATGTTGCGTTTACCGGCCCTATGACCGTGAAGGAAAGTCTGTACGCCCAGTCGCTCACCAGTCTTCCGGTAAAAGGAATGCTGACCGGTCCGGTGACCATTCTGAACTGGTCGTTTGTCCGTGATGATCTCAGCCGTGAACAGGTGGCCAACCAAATCGCCCTTGCCCTGCGGTATGAGGTGCAGGCGCTTGAGGAGGCTGGAATCGAGATGATTCAGGTGGATGAACCGGCGATCCGTGAAGGCCTGCCGTTAAAGGCAGAAGATCATGAGCATTATTTGAACTGGGCGGTAAGATCTTTCCGTATCGCTACCAACCATGTGAAGGCGACCACGCAGATCCATACGCATATGTGCTACAGTGAGTTCAATGACATGATCGGATCAATCTCGGCGATGGATGCTGATGTCATCTCCATCGAGACCTCGCGCAGCCATGGGGAGCTGATCGTCAGCTTTGAAGAGCAGGAGTATGACAAGGGAATCGGTCTTGGTGTGTATGATATTCATAGTCCGCGTGTACCGAAGGTAGAGGAAATGGCACAGGCCATTGAGCGGGCGCTGCGTGTGCTTGATGCCGGACAGTTCTGGATTAATCCGGACTGCGGCCTGAAGACACGGGGCTGGGAAGAAACCGGAGCGGCGCTGCGCAACATGGTGCAGGCTGCCGTGATTGTCAGAGAGAAGAGCGGGGCGGTCAGCCGCTGATTCGTCCATTATACCGGGCGCCCATTTTCCCAGTGTTCTGTAGGGGCTGAATATCCCCAGGAAGTCCAGCTAGGGTCGTTATATATACTGTAAAAACCAATCCGGGGTATACCACCCTGGATTGGTTTTTTGTGGCGATCTTTTTTAGCATAAACACTTGATAATAATTCTCATTCTTGATAGAATGGGTAACAGAAAAGAAGGAACCGTGGAGGGTCCCTTCTAAGTCTAACCTTATTTACTTTCGAAAGTTTTGCAGTCTGTTTCTTCAGACTGTGTAGGCTCTTTGGAGCTGTGATAAGCTACAAAAATGGACTCAGCGTTGCATTTGTTCTCTTCTGCCCAATAGGTGCAAGAGTTCACTGCGCACAATACGTCTTTTGCCATGAGGGTTCACCTCCCCTTATAGTGGATTGGCAACATAATTAGAACGTTGTGATTTGTCCTGTTCAGCAAGGTGGAGCTTGTCCGAACAGAACCCTGCCCTTATTCCTTGCGAATAGAGGGTTTTTGGTGTTTTGTGTCTTTTCAGACACGATTATTGTAGCAAATTAAGCCTGATTTCGCAAACAGGATCATTCAGTATTCGAATGATCCTGTTTGCGCTGTAAACGTTGTTATTTTTGGGAATAAACATCAAAAAAGGTCCGGAATTCTCCAATCTCCTGCAACCTTCCAGCTTTTGGGACGTCAAAATAAATAACGCGGAAGAGACTCAGAGATCAAAGGGCCTTTCGCCGGAGTAGTTTATATAGAAGAAGCTGAAATTCCACTACACTTTTGGAGGAATGAGAATGCGAAAATGGGGTCTGCATTACTTTTTATTTTTATTGGTTCTAGCAGTTGTGCTGGCGGGCTGCGGTTCAGGCGACGACAACAACTCGGCAGCTGATCAACTCAGTACAAACACCTTCTCTGAGGGAGGGGCGGCAGATTCAGCACCTGCGGCTGCTTCGGTTCAATCGAAGGATTCTTCGGCGGAGTCTGCTACAGTAACAGCAGGCGGGCAGGATCAGAAAACCGATGCGAACAAGACGGGGACAGCCAAGAATCTAGGTACAGAACAGGGTGCTGAACAACCTTCCGGATTTACCGGGAGCGATGTTGCAGCCGGACTGAACAAGAAGCTGATCTACCGGGCAAACCTCAATATGGAGGTAAAGGACTATGCCTCAGCGCAAAGTGATGTACGGAACATGATTACTTTGGCCGGCGGCTATATTATTGAATTTTCGGAGAATATGTCTGAATACGAGAAGGGCGGGACCTTTATTCTGAAGGTGCCGGCTTCCGGATTCGCCTCTTTTCTGGATAATCTGGAGAAGATCAAGAATGAAAAAATTCAGCAAAGCATCACCGGGCAGGACGTCTCAGAAGAATACGTTGATTTGGAATCACGTCTTAAGGCTAAGCAGCTGATGGAGAACCAGTATATCGAGTTTATGAAAAAAGCAACCAAATCGTCCGATCTGGTCGCTTTCGCTAACCAGCTTGGAGCGATTCAGGAGGAAATCGAGCAGATTAAAGGCAGAATGCGTTATATTGATCAAAATGTCTCCTTCTCCACCGTGGAGCTCCGCCTCTATCAGACGGACGAAAGCCTTGCTGTTACGCAGAAGAAAGAGCAGGGTCCGCTGTTAGAGCGGGCATCGGATGCACTCAAGAGCAGCCTGAGCGCTATGTCTATTATGTTGCAGTGGCTGGTTGTTTTCCTAGCAGCGGCACTTCCGGTGCTTCTTGTAGCCGGTGTGGTTACAGTGATTGTCCTCTGGTTCCGGAGAAAATCCAAGCAGCATGAGAAGACGCATATGGAGCGGAGCAACAGGGAGAATCTGAACCGCAGCAGCGCAGAGCCTGCGCCGGAGAATAAAACTGCCCCCGAGGAAGATGGCGGTGAACCTGAGAATAAAGGATAAAGAAGGAGCTCCCTGTAGGGGATGATAAGTTTTTTCGGAGCTTGGTTGTAATTCCCTTGTGAAATTTCCCTAATAGATGAGAAGCAAAGATGGCGCGCCAGCTTCTACTCACTAATAGGTATAGGGAGATGGATAAGAATGAACAGACACGGAGCAGTTAGAACAATTACCAATGCAGCCAGCTACACAGGGGTATCAACAAAGCTTATTCTGCCGACAACCATTAATCCGGTGAATGGCTATGTCGACTGGTACTTGGGCATCGGAGAGGCCTCTATTGAAGCGGGGATTTCCTACTCTTACCTCGGGTTTAAAGTGTTTCTTGGAGCTTCCTACGGAGGAACCAGCACGTACTATAATTCCCAAGTTGTATCGAGTCTTGCCAAAGGCCAGACGGTTGACCTTAAGCTCACTTATGATCATTCCACGCGTCAAGCCACCTTGTATCTGAATGGTGCGGCGCTCCCTTGGACCGACCACAAGGATGTCGGCGATGCGTCGAAGGCGCTGGGGACGTATAACAAAGTGAAAATGATACACGGTGTGGAGGATCAAGGCGCAAGCTCGTACAGCCAGGCCAGCTTCTCCCAAACCCAGCTGCGTACGGACACAGCCGGGGCCAATTACACCCCTTGGACGAGCAGCCTCTCAACCACACAAAAGGTTGCTGTAGGCAGTGGTGATCCAACCAGTGCGAATAAATTCTCAGTGATTAATTTTGCACCACTTATTACGAAGCTTGACCCTGCATAAGCGAATACAAAAAAAGAAACTCTGTAATCAGAGTTTCTTTTTTTGTATTCGTTAGATGTTTAGAATTCCTGTTCTTTATGAATCAGGCATGCTGGAAGAGCACACGGTACTCTCCATAGCCTTCCTTCTCCAAATCTTCTTTCGGCACAAAGCGCAGCGCAGCCGAATTGATGCAGTACCGCAGGCCATTTTCACCGGGACCGTCGTTGAACACATGACCAAGATGGGAATCGGCAGTTTTGCTGCGTACTTCCGTGCGGATCATCAAGTGGCTGAGATCGGTATTCTCCTTGACCGAATAGTCGCGGATCGGCCGGGTAAAGCTGGGCCACCCGCAATCGGAATCGAATTTATCATGGGAACTGAAGAGCGGCTCACCGGATACGATATCTACGTATATACCGTCTCCATGATGATCCCAGAATTCGTTGCGGAAAGGCGATTCCGTAGCGTTGTTCTGCGTCACTTCGTATTGCAGCGGTGTCAAACGTTCCTTCAGGCTGTTCTTATCCTCCTGATGTGTCCAGTGATTCTCGATAAAAGCATCCCGGCCGGAGCCCTTGCGGTAACGCTTGTAGTGTCCGGGATTCTTGTGATGATAACCCTGGTGGTACTCTTCGGCAGGGTAAAACGGTTTAGCCGGCAGGATTGGAGTTACAATTGGCCCCGAGAAACGTCCGCTGGCCTGTAGCGCAGCCTTGGAAGCTTCTGCCTGCTGGCGCTGCTCCTCCGAATGGGTAAATATTGCCGTGCCGTAAGAGGTTCCGCGGTCATAGAATTGTCCTCCGGCATCGGTAGGGTCTATCTGTTGCCAGAACAGCTCCAGCAGCTTGCTGTATGGGAAAATATCCGGGTTAAAGGTAATCTGTACCGCTTCAACATGGCCGGTCGTTTCTGAGCACACTTCTTCATAGGTCGGATTGACCGTATGCCCGCCCGTATAACCGGAGAGGATCTCGACAATACCCGGCAGCTCCTCAAAAGGAGATACCATGCACCAGAAACAGCCTCCCGCAAAGGTCGCTTTTTCTGTTTTGGTGCCTATATGGTTAGACTGAACATCACTCATAAATATCCCTCCATTCATAGAATGCAATTAAATAGATCACAATTCAATTTAATTATAAAGCAAATTAGATCACTCTGCCAGCGGATGCCATTCGTGAGGCAGAATGCTCGTAAGCAACATCCTCATAGCTGCCGGTACTCTCCCTGCTACATGTGTGCTCAGTTGACTCTTTATTCCAAGGAACGGCGGGGCCGGAGGGACCATACGGCCAGTGCGATTACGGCGACATAGACCAGAATAGCTATAACAGCGCTTTTCGGATGAAGGAACAGTTGTCCTCCAAGAAAGGCGTACAGCGATATGCCGGGGATTTTGCCTAGGCCGGTAGCGGCGAGATAACTCCAGAAGTGCAGTCCGGATACACCGGCGTAGATGTTCACCGCCATTTGCGGAATTACCGGAGTCAGACGGGCAAGCACAATGGAAGCAAAGGGGCGCCGCTTCACGGCGGACGAGAATTTCTCAAGCAGTGGTAAGGAGGCTAAATATGTACCCGCCCTGTCTTGAAATATATATTTTACGATGCCGTACACAACCGCGGCAGCGATAGTGGTCGCTAACCAGCAGATGGCTGCGCCGGCTACACTTCCGTAGGCATATCCGAATAAAGCGATGACAGCTTTATAGGGTATGACAGGAATAAAGGCCAGCAATGTGGCCGCGCCGATTGACAGAAGGAGATTGTGATCCTCCCGCAGCCAGTCCAAGATTTCATTTCTATAGATAAACGCAAGGATTACTCCCGAAACATACAGCAAAGCCGTCAGCCATTTTCTCATTCTACTATTCCCTTTCTTCCGTTCATTCATCTCATCATACTGAAAAAAAAGTAATTAATGAAGCAAAGATCATTTGTCGAATGAGCTTGTCACTGTATAATACATCTAAGAATGACAGAAGAGGGAGATGCTGCGATGAATAACACTGCACGTAAAAGAGTGGCGATGGTCGGCATCGGGGATATCGCCCGTAAAGTCTATTTGCCGCTGCTCTCCCGTCATGACCAGGCCGAGGTAGTTGGAGTGCTAAGCCATTCTCCGGTTACGGTTCAGGGAGCGGTTGGTATGTACCGCTTGCCCAAAGGCACCACCGATCTAAATGAGCTGCTGTCCTGGGATCTCGATGCGGTCTTCGTGCACAGTCCCACGCCTACTCATTATGAGATTGTGACCCAGTGTCTGGAGCACGGATTGTCGGTGTATGTAGATAAGCCGCTGTCTTATGAGCTGGAACAATCCCGGCGGATGGCGGAGCTGGCCGAAGACAAAGGACTGCTTTTGGCTGTAGGCTTCAACCGCCGGTATGCCCCGATGTATATGGCAGCCAAGGCCTGGCTAGCCAAGGCAGGCGGTATCAGCCATTGTCAGGCGGTCAAACACCGCACGAAGCTGCAATCCGGAAGCAGCCGTGAAACTGTATATGATGATCTGATTCATATGCTGGACCTGCTGCTCTGGCTCTGCGGCGGGGATTATGAGCTGCTTCACAGCAGTCTTAAGTCCGATCGGGAAGGCAGGCTGCTTCAATCCTCTGGAATGCTGTCCTGGACCAGCGGGGAGAGCGGAATGTACAGCATGGTCAGGGATGCCGGAGCTGACCTTGAGAAGCTGGAGCTGCACGGAAACGGCAGATCAGTAGAAGTGGTGGACATGGAGAAGGTTACGTTATTCGAGAAGGGTTCCCTGCCACGCAACCAAAGCTTCGGAAGCTGGGATACAATTCTGGAGCGGAGAGGCTTCAGCGGCGTGGTCCGTCATTTTTTGAACAATATTCATACCCCGGAGCAATGCGGCATCTCAGCTTCTGCCGTTCTGCCCAGCCATGTGCTGGCAGCGAAGCTTGCCGAATGACAGAAGCAGAAAGGAGCACACTATGGACGAGTACAGCAAATCAATGGAAGAGCAGATTATCGAAAGCTACAAACGGGATGAGGAAATGATGATTCTCGTGTTTGCCCAATGGTGTGTGAACAACAAATTAGACCCGCATGCGCTGTATCTGCAGGCTTACCCGCATCAGGAGGGCAATGCCGCGCTCAGCAGGGCACTGGCGCTGACTGTACCCGAGGAGGAAGCAGGCTTTATCTCCGATGATACGGTTCTTGGAGTGTTGTCCCTCTATAGCAACGATGATCTGGCTTACGTGGTAACCGGGGCGATTGCACAGCGAAAGCCGCCGCAAGGCACCGTGGATTGACATCAGGGATATAATAAGGTAGGCTAGTGAACTTTTTTTTGGTAAACGATGTTCATTACGCTATAAATGTGGTAAAATTATATATACTAACTAATTGTAAGTTTCACAAGTGAGAGGTGAGAACAATGGAAGAACATCAGCTGACGATGTGCCCAAGATTCGAAACGGCCTTCTCTTTCTTAGGCAAACGTTGGAATGGGCTAATTATCCAGACATTGATGAGTGGACCGAAGCGTTTTAAGGATATTTCCGGCCTGATTCCATCAATGAGCGATAAGATGCTGTCCGAACGAATGAAGGATCTGGAATGTGAGGGTATTCTGGTAAGGCATGTGTATCCGGAAACTCCGGTGCGCATCGAGTACGAATTAACCACTAAGGGCCGCGCACTTGAGCCGGTTATGCAGCAAATTCAGTCCTGGGCAGAGAGCTGGGTCGAGTAGCCCGCGCTTCAGCGTCCTATTGATCGCCTCTTTTCCGCTTCATGGAAAAGGGGCTTTTTCAAATTTATTCAAATTTATTCAAATAAAACTTGCACAATCAACCGCAGGATATAATATAATAGAAAAAACTGTTGCCGGACGTGTGCGAGCGTTACCAAGTATATGAATATGCTTTCGAAGTAAGTTTTGTCGTAGTGGACTCGATAGAAGTAACGCTAACAAAACTAAGTGTATGCTTTCGAAGTAAGTTTTGTCGTAGTGGACTCGATAGAAGTAACGCTAACAAAACTAAGTGTATGCTTTCGAAGTAAGTTTTGTCGTAGTGGACTCGATAGAAGTAACGCTAACAAAACTTTTAGGAGGCGAGGAAGATGAAAACCACCTTGTTTTCCCGGGAAATAACATATGGAAAAGATGATGTTGCCGAGCTGGAGACCGCCTCAATTAAAGTTCAGCTCATTTACGACAAGACGTTGTTTATGCTGCACGGGCATCTTCCCGGCTCGTTATGGGATGCGTGGATTGGAGTGCCCTACGAAATCATATCCTCCTTATACAAGGGAGACAACGATAGCGGAAGCGTGTTTCAGAAATGGATTCAGAGCCCGACCGGCTGGAAATGTATCGGCTGTGAACGGCATTGCCTGGAACCATCGGCAGTCCCGGACAATCTCAGCTCCAGCCAGCAGCGCAGGTTCACCTTCCATAATGGCATCAGGCAAAGCATGGTGCTGCAGGCTGTGATATGGTCGCTGTATGAGAATACGGTGCTGTTTCAGCCGTACTTAGGCGAAGAAGCCTTTCTGGATGGCGATGATCTCGATACAATTTCCACGTATTTCGTACCGACCTATATGAATAATCTAAGGCTGGCCGAGATTGGCAAACCCAGCAAAGAATATAAAGAAAAGAACATAAGAGTGTATCAGGAATGGATCGCAGCTCCCGATCTTGTACTGCAGTGGAATGGCGGCCTGACTGAGGGCCGATGGATGACAGGGGTGTATGTAGACCATTCACGCTTTGCCGGGCTGGGACCTTATCTGAAGGACGCTAAGGGCAAACGGACGTATATGCAGGCGACGGTCCGATAGCGAAAATTGATATTTGTAAGAATATAAAATAAACCAGTGGGAATGTCTATGACAACAGCGCGTGCCGGTACAATCGGTGCGCGCTGTTTTGAGTTGGGCTTGAAATCGCAATCAATAATAAGCACGGACAATCTGAACTATGGCTATGGGAAATAAGCTATTGACTGTTCCCTTGGGTATTAGCTTATTTTATTACAAGGAGGTGTTATTGATGAAAATAAGTGCGATTATGGATATTACGGGCCTTACCAAAAAAGCAATAAACTATTACGAGGAAGAAGGGTTAGTAAGCCCTCATGTTAATGCTGAAAACAATTATCGGGAGTATTCGCTAAGTGATGCCGATGTATTGGTGCAAATATCTGTTTTGAGACAATTTGATGTACCCCTGAAAGATATCAAAACAATGATATCGAACCCTCAAAGGTTAAAAGATTGTTTAGAGCAACACTTGGCAAGACTTGACAGTGAGATCAGAAGACTTGAAAAAAGAAAAAATGTGCTTCGATCCAGCCTGAGCAGTTTTGATTCTGATGAGATTGGACTTCTGCAATTAACAAAACAGCTATCGGTTCTGAGTAAAACTCTTGAGCTGGATGAGCGAAGCAGAGAGGGCTTTATGAAAAAGCAGATTGAGCGTATTTTTCCAGGGAACTTTGGGAAGATGTTGATCATGCAATACAGTTCTTTCTTAAATGAACCTATAGATACGCCGGAAAAAGAGGAAGCATGGATTTCCATAATTAAATTCTTAGATGAAGTCGAAGCGATAAAATATCCCCAAGAAATAGTAGACATGTACGAAAAGCTGACCATTAAAGATATTGAAAAGTATGAAAAATATATTCATGACTATATCGAGAAATGGCTTACCATAACAGAGGAGGGATTTGTAAATGAACGAGAGAAAATTTCTGATTATACTTACCGATTAAAAGACGATCCTGATATGCAGGCAGAATATATAAAATTAACAAATCTATCGGAAGGGATGAGGGGATTGATGAATGAAATTGGATATTATGATAAGTTTGTTAAAAATCTAAAAATTCTAAGCAAAGCGTTTTGTGTTTATAATGAAAAAGTGGAAAAGCTTTCGGAATTTTCAAAGTTATCGAATATTACATTTGACGTTCAATAAAATTTTATATATTCAGTGCGTTCAATCACTAGCTTGAGCTTCTCTGGGCGTTAAGGTGGAAGGGTAACAGAAACCAATAACGTAAGGGAGGGGCCATCATGACGGCCAATCAATTCAATAATACAATTACAGGAACACGGGACAATGCGGGAAGCGATTCTGCGGCAGCGCCTATCCAATTTACCGGAGCGGACATGGTCAGAGATATTGTACTGCAATTCCCGAAGGCGGCAGATTATTTCAAGGGACAGCGGATCGATTTCTGCTGCGGGGGCGCAAAGCCGCTGGCCGAAGTGGCAGCTGAGAAAGGGCTTGATTCGGAGACACTGCTTGCAGATCTGCATAAGCTGCTGAAAGAGCATCCGGTGCTTGATGTGGACACTGCCTGGAATGAGGCATCCTCCGCTGAGCTGGTTGAGTATATTGTGGGCAAGCATCACCACTACTTGCGCGAAGAGCTGCCCCTGATCAGTCAGAATGTAACCAAGGTATTCCGCGTCCATGGCGAGGATTCTCCGCATCTGGCTGAAGTTTACCGGTTGTTCAACCTCCTGCGGGAAGATTTGCTCCAGCATACAGCGAAGGAGGAAGAATCCGAATTCCCTAAGATGCTGGCCTACTCCGAGAATCCGAGCGAAGAAGGATTGGCCGAGCTGCGCGGGCTGCTGCATACACTGGAAGAAGAACATGATGGAGCGGGTGAGATTTTGCGGGAGCTCCGCAGAGTTACAAACGACTTCACTCCGCCAGAGCATGCCTGCACAACCTACCGCCTGACCTATGCCCGCCTGGAGGAGCTAGAGGGAATGACCTTCGAGCATGTGCATCTGGAGAATAACATCTTGTTCCTGCGTTATCAGTAAAATAGAGCATGTTGTTCTCAAAGTCCCTGCGGGGACTTTTTTTTATTCTGTACCGTCTCGCTGCCAGATTAAAAACCTGAATTTATCGTTTGAGAACAAAGCTAGTTTGCGTTATTCTTAAAAGATAGTATACATAATGACTAAAGACCTGAGAAAAATGATTGAGGTTATGATCGGGCGGAAGAGGGCGGTGCCGGGAATGTCCACGAAATTTCTGTGGCGTTTATGGGTAGGTTTAATTATCATTGCGACGGTAGGCGGATGCTCGTCATTTGGTTCAGATACGAACGGAAACAATGCCGCAGCCGGGGCTGCAGGCCCGGCTTTTTCACTAATGGCCGGTGATAATGAGCTGGCAGGGAACTCGGGGAGACAGCTCGTCGAAGCATACAAGCCAGGAATAACGCTTATAGAGCTGCTGAAGAGTAGCGGTGTCGTTACTTTTGCCGAAGACGGATTTAGCATACTGGCAGTCAATAAAATTTTTCTTGCCCCGGACATGATCTGGCAGATTCAGCTTGGCGGCAAAATCATAACCGATTGGAATAGTCCAGTCTCGCGGGAGCAGGCGATTGTTATTACTGCGAAGCCGGCAGCCGGAGATGCCCCGCTTCTGCCCATTATTCTTACGGTGAACGGCGGGAGTGAGCAGCCTGAACTGACACATTCACATATTTTATCTTATAGCGAGGACCTGTCTGTCCGGGGTCTGCTGAAGAGCAGCGGAATTGTTCAGTTGGCGGAAGACAACAAGACGGTACTCACGGTCATGGGGTACACTCCGCTCACCAGTGAAGACTGGAAGCTGAAGGTGAACGACAAGACGCTGCTTGACAGCGGAATTGATATGAAGCTGAGACCTCAAGATTTACTCGAGATTTCACTGGTTCTCCGGTAAGAGGATAAATATCATAGCCAGTTTTCCTTAATGCAAGAGGAAGCATAAGGGAAGCTGGCTATTTTTCTTTGACCAATAAACCTAACATAAGCTGGCATAAAAATATGTGAAAACATTCACATTTATTGTGATTTGAATCACAAATGCTCTTCAAATTTAAAACGTATAATTTTGTTATCAGAGATGTATATGAAGAAATCCAGAAGCATTGAGGAGGGTCTTAACAGTGACCGTGGAGAGAGAAAAGTTAGTTTTGATAGGGAATGGTATGGCTGGCGTAGGCACTATCGAACAGATCCTTAAGCTTGGCGGCGCTTATGATATTACGATCTTTGGAAGCGAGCCTCATCCCAACTACAACCGGATCATGCTGTCCTATGTCCTAGAAGGAAGCAAGAGCATTGAGGATATCATTCTGAACGACCGCCAGTGGTATGAGGATAACAATATTACTCTGCATACTGGGACCACTGTTGTCCGGATTGATGAAGCCTCCCGTCAGATCATTACAGATAATGGAATGTCGGTTCCTTACGATAAAGTTATTATTGCAACAGGCTCAAATTCATTCATTCTGCCTGTACCGGGCAGCACAAAGGATGGAGTTGTAGGCTTCCGTGACATTGCGGATTGCGACGCCATGCTGGCTGCGGCACAGCAATACCGCACAGCTGCGGTGATCGGCGGCGGACTGCTTGGTCTTGAAGCAGCCAAAGGACTTGTGAACCTCGGCATGGATGTTACCGTCGTACATCTGCTGGAGGATTTGATGGAGCGTCAGCTTGACCATACTGCTTCCTCCATGCTTCAAGCCGAGCTTGAGCGCCAGGGTGTGAAGTTTGCCATGGGCAAACAGACGGTTGAGCTGACCGGGGAGGAACGGGTAAACGGCCTGCGTTTCAGTGATGGAACCGAGCTGCAATCAGATTTTGTAGTGATGGCTGTCGGAATCAAACCGAACGTCCAACTGGCCAAAGACAGCGGCATCACAGTTAACCGCGGAATTGTCGTGAACGATTATCTCCAGACCTCGATGGCGGATGTCTATTCTGTAGGAGAATGTACAGAGCACCGCGGCACCTGCTACGGGCTGGTAGCTCCGCTGTTCGAGCAGGGGATGGTGCTGGCAAAGCATTTGTGCGGCGCCTCCACCCAGCCGTATGAAGGTTCTGTCGTAGCCACCAAGCTGAAGATCTCCGGAGTGGATGTCTTCTCTGCCGGTGATTTCACTGAAACAGCGGAACATACCGTCATTTCGGCAAAAGATGAATGGAAGAGAACCTATAAGAAAATTCTGCTCAGAAACAATATTATTGTCGGAGCAGTCCTGTTCGGCGATGTGACTGAGTCCGCCAGTCTGCAGAAGCTGGTCAAGCAGGGCACCGAAATGACCGACGAAATTTATGGCGAAGTAATGGGCACGGGCTGCTGCGGCGGAGGCAGTGCAAAAAAAGGCATGTCAGTCGAAGCGATGGCTGATGAGGAGATTGTCTGCGGCTGCAACGGCGTGACCAAGAAGGCGATCGTTGATGCCGTTACGGAGAATGGTTTTACCACGGTAGACGAAATTAAAGCCTGCACCGGAGCTACCCGCTCCTGCGGTGGCTGCAAGCCGGTTGTCGAGCAGATTCTGCAGTTTGTTCTCGGTGACAGCTTCCAGGAAAGTGCGAAGCAGGGGATTTGCGGATGCACCACCTTGAGCCGCGATGAGATTGTAGCAGAGATTACCGCTAAAGGCTTGAAAACGACCAAAGAGGTTATGAATGTGCTGGGCTGGAAACAAGCGGAAGGCTGCTCCAAATGTCGTCCGGCTGTGAACTATTATCTTGGCATGATCTACCCGGATACCCATGAGGATGAGAAGGAATCGCGGTTCGTCAACGAACGGATGAGTGCGAACATCCAGAAAGACGGCACCTTTACCGTTATTCCTCGGATGTACGGCGGGGTAACTACACCGGAAGACCTGAGACGAATTGCCGATGTTTCCTTGAAATATAACGTGAAGGTTGTAAAAGTGACCGGTGGTCAGCGTCTGGATTTGGTCGGTATCCAAAAAGAGGATGTGCCTAAAGTATGGGAAGAGCTGGATATGCCTTCCGGTTATGGCTATGCGAAATCGCTTCGTACGGTAAAAACTTGTGTAGGTTCGCAGTTCTGCCGCTTCGGGACACAGGATTCCATGGGTATGGGAGCTTTTATTGAACGTAAATATGAGCGCCTTGATTTGCCGGCCAAATTCAAAATAGCAGTTAACGGCTGCCCGCGCAACTGTGCGGAATCCTGCACGAAGGATATCGGCATCGTCGGCAACGACGGCGGCTGGGAAGTGTTCATTGGCGGCAACGGCGGGATCAAACCGCGGATAGCCGATGCCTTCTGCAAGGTGAAAACCGATGATGAGCTGATCGAAATCTGCTCCGCCGTGATTCAGTATTACCGTGAAACCGGAAATTACCTGGAAAGAACCTCGGAATGGGTCGAACGCATGGGACTGGAAAATATCCAGAACGTGATTCTGAACAATGAGGACAACCGCAAGGAGCTGGCTGCACGGATTGATTTTGCCCTGGCTCAGGTAACTGATCCTTGGAAAAAAATGCTGAATGACGACAGCACGCGCACCGCGCTGTTTGAGAAGGCAAGAGTCTAATATTAACCCAAAAGGAGAGAGAACAATGGATAGCGCAAAACAAGAATACGCCGTAGGACCGGTACAGAGTTTCCTGCCGCAAATTGGACGTGTTGTAACAGCCGGGAATCTGGAGCTGGCCATATTCCGCACCTCGGACGGAGCTTTCTATGCCGTAGAGAACAGCAGCCCTCATCCCAAGGGTGGGCCTCTCGCTGAGGGAATCGTATCGGGACATTATTTATACGATCCGCTGTATGACTGGAAGATTGACCTTCGCAGCGGCGAGGTTCAGGCACCGGACCACGGTACAGTAGCAACCTTTCCCGTTTCTCTGGACGGAGATATTGTGAAAGTCAGCCTGCAACAGGCAGTTTTTCAAAGCTAAATTAAGATGAGAAATGGCGGGGTGGAGAGATGTTTACGCAAAGTGTCGAGAACATCGTAGAAACAGCAGTAGGCAAACGCGACAAAATGAACGAGAGTCTGCCGAGGTATTTTCTGGCTGCATTATTGGCCGGGGCTTACGTTGGGATCGGAATCATTCTTATTTTCTCACTCGGCGCACCGCTAGCGGCGGCCAAATCTCCTTTTCAGCCGCTTGTGATGGGTACCTCCTTCGGGATTGCACTGACACTGGTCGTATTTGCCGGGTCTGAGCTGTTTACCGGGAACAATATGTTTTTTACCGTAAGTACACTTGCCGGAAGAACCAGTGTCTGGGATACGGTAAAGAACTGGATTATTGTATTTGTCGGCAATGTTGCCGGTGCGGTCATTCTGGCGCTGCTGATTCAAGGAACGGGGCTGTTCAAGGCAGCTCCTGCTGAGCATCTGATCTTTACCGCTGCCGCCAAAAAAATGACACTGCCCTTCTCGGAGCTCTTCTTCCGCGGTATCCTCTGTAACTGGCTGGTCTGTCTGGCCTTGTGGATGTCCTCGCGTGCGAAAAGTGAAGCGGCGAAGCTGGTGCTGATCTGGTGGTGTCTGTTCGCCTTTATCGCCAGCGGATATGAGCACAGTGTGGCTAACATGACTCTGCTAAGCGTAGCCGTACTGCTGCCGAACCATCCGGAGACCATCAGCATTGCCGGCTGGCTGCATAACATGATTCCTGTCACCCTGGGCAATATTA
The DNA here is from genome assembly GCF_038008625.1 of Paenibacillus sp. FSL L8-0470. NCBI lineage: Bacteria > Bacillati > Bacillota > Bacilli > Caryophanales > Paenibacillaceae > Paenibacillus > Paenibacillus sp. FSL L8-0470. Next base: position 5,164,183 of record NZ_JBBOZM010000001.1, on the reverse strand, counting down.
TCGGTGGCGGTGTGTTTGTGGGTATGGCCTATTGGCTGATCTCACCGGTGCGCGCTGCCAGAGGCAAACGTTAAGGTAAGGATAAATTTTGAATAGCAAGCAACTATAACTGTCTTGTGGGTCATAGCCCGCAGGACAGTTTTTTTGTTAAACTGTACCTGAACGGAAACTTTACATTAAGTCATATTGTTATATTTTACAGGGAGAGATCTGCGATGAAGAGCTTCAATCATTTTGGGGTTTATGGAATTTGTATGCGTGAGGGCAGGCTGCTGGTTATACATAAAGGAAGAGGGGCTTATACCGGAAGATATGATCTTCCCGGGGGAAGGCTGGAGGATAATGAATCGCTGGCTGATGGCTTGTTCAGAGAATTTATGGAGGAAACCGGGTTGTCCGTCAAGGTGAGAGACAGTCTGGGCACCTTTGATTTCTTTGTGCGGTATCAGGAGAATGACTTTACACATATGCATCACATCGCAGCGCTGTACACTGTGGATATCATGGAACCTCAACATGCTGCTACTATCGGAGTATTCGCGGAGCAGGATTCACTGGGGATGGAGTGGGTGGATCTGGCAGCCATTACGCTGGATTCGGCTTCACCGGTTGCCGTACTTGCAGCGGGTTGGCTAAACGGAGGCAGCTTGTCTCCAGAGGCTGGATATTATGGGGAATGGGAGATGAAAAGAGGCTCCATGTAGTACAGCTTCACAAATGTAGCTTTGCCTCAAGGCAATACAAACAGAAAAAAAGACGCCCGCAAGGCGTCTTAGACCACTCTATCTTTATTGTGAAGAAAATTTGGGTCCTATATGTTTCATTGAGGAGAATAGAGGGTATTATTACAAGGAAATTAAATACGGCAGATTTCGTTCGGACATAATTCACAGTGGCAGATTTCCTGCAGCATGCCAAGATCTTTAATTACGATCATGCCGTTTTCGTATTCCACAGCGTCTTTCTTGCGAAGGTCGCTTAGCATCCGGTTGACACTCTCACGGGTAGCACCAATCATGTTGGACAGATCCGTATGCGTAATTTTTTTGTTGATCAGAATATTGTCGCCGTTCTTCTCGCCGTAAGTGTTGCCGAGGCGGATCAGCGTCGAACAAAGTGCGCCAGGCTTGCCGTACATCATCAAATCACGGAATTTCGTCTGGGTGAGACGGTGGTGAATGCCCATCCATTTCATAAAGTCGATGGCGAAATCACAGTGCTGGCAGATCAGAATCTCCAGATCCTTCTGCTCAATCACACCAACCTCGCTCTCCTCAATCACTTCTGCGGTGAAGCTGTGCTTCGTGCTGAAGAAAGGGTCTGCTTGACCTACCATATCACCAGCCTGATACATATAAAGGATAAGTTCCTTACCCTCGTCAGTAGATTTGGTCAGTTTAACACGTCCACGTTTGATATAAAACAATTTATCCGAGTAGTCGCCTTCCCAAAACAAGTGAGATCCTTCAGGGACCATGCGTTCTTTCATTGTGACAAGAAGTCTGTTGAAGTTCTGTTCGGAGAAACAGTTTGTATTCCCGTGGGCTTCGATAACATTATAATGTTCCTTGATCATAATCGACATCCCCTTTATTCCCTCAGTTTTTCAGTAAATTTTAAATTAATTATACCTTGAAATCCCTCATTATGGGTAAAAATTTTCGCCAAAAAGTGTCGAATTTTTAACATTGTGATAATTTTCACTTCAAATGTGTGAGATTTAATATGCTTTTCAGGGCTGCTCAGCTTTATTGATCATATCCTAAACTGCAGGATTCCTTCAACTCCGTAAAAATGCACATAACTCCATTACAGGCAGACATTGGCCAAGATTCTCCGGAAAGATACTCTTGAAGTGAGCGTCCGGCGTATCCTCTGAGCACAGGGGACATGTGGATGAAGGGCGCAATCTTTGATCTCGACGGTGTGATTGTGGATACGGCCAAATATCATTTCTTGGCCTGGCGTTCACTTGCGAGGAGCTTGGCTTCGTGTTTACAGAAGAACACAATGAACGGCTTAAGGGGGTAAGCCGGTCGAGATCGCTGGATATTCTGCTGGAAATCGGCGGTATGGAATTCAGTGAAGCGGAGAAGCTTGCCATGGCAGACAAGAAAAACCGCCTGTATGTAGAGTACATCTCCGGTCTGACTGAATCTGCACTGCTGCCCGGCGTTAAGGAATACTTGAACAGCCTGAGAGCGCGTGGTGTAGCCATTGCCCTCGGTTCAGCCAGCAAAAATGCCGTGTTCATTCTGGATAAGCTGAACATTGCCGGATTGTTTGATGCGGTTGTTGACGGCAACAAGGTAACCCTTGCCAAGCCGGACCCGGAAGTATTTCAAACCGCCTGCAAGGCGCTTGGTTTGCAGCCCGGCGAGTGTGTGGTGTTCGAGGATGCAGAGGCTGGCGTTGCAGCAGGCAAAGCGGCAGGGATGCTGGTTGTCGGTATCGGTAAAGCGGAGGTGTTGAAGGAAGCTGATCTGGTGGTCACCGGATTGCATGAACTGTAAGGCCTTGATAGACTAATGATAGAAGAGGATAAATTATCCTCCGTCTCATTATTCTATTATAGAAGGAAAGTATGAGGGATGCAGATGGAAACGTTGTTGTTATGGCCGGAGGGAGCTCCGGGAGCTCTGGGAAGTACCGATGAGGACCGTCCGGCGATTACGCCGTATCTGGTAGAAGGAAAGCACAATGCTGCAGTATTGATATGCCCGGGTGGCGGCTACGGCATGCGGGCATATCATGAAGGGGAGCCGATAGCCGAGTGGCTGAATACACTTGGAATCTCAGCCTTTGTACTGCGCTATCGTGTGGCGCCGTATCAATATCCAAGCGCGCTGCAAGACGCCCAAAGAGCGCTGCGCACAATCCGTTTCCGTGCTGGCGAATACGGAATTGATCCCGGTAAACTTGGAATCCTGGGCTTCTCTGCCGGCGGGCATCTCGCTTCGACCACTGGAGTTTCGTTTGACCGGGAAAATGCCGGGGCGGCCGAACCGCTGGACCGTCAGTCCAGCCGCCCGGACTTTATGATTCTGTGTTACCCGGTGATCACCATGTACGCCGCGGCAGCTCATCAAGGCTCCAGAGCCAATCTGCTGGGTGAGACTCCGGAGGAGGAGCTGGTCAAGCTGCTCAGCAGTGAACTGCAAGTAACAGCGGACACTCCGCCGACCTTCCTCTGGCACACCTCAGATGACGGTTCAGTACCTGTAGCGAACAGCCTGCTGTTCGCCGCCGAATTAGAACGTCATCATATTCCGTTCGATCTCCATGTATACGCGCACGGGAGACATGGGCTCGGCCTGGCGGATGAAGAACCTCATACCCGCACTTGGACAGAGGCATGCGCTTCCTGGCTGCAACTGAACGGCTATACCAAACAGCGCTAATATTTAGCTATAAGGCAATGCAAGGGAACTGTCCTGTGACAGTTCCTTTTTTTGTCTGCCCACCGGAGAAATTGCATACAAATACCCATAATAAACTTTAAAATAAACATATGTAAGCGCTTATTCACTTGATATATTATTGAAACTGGAGGTGTATCCAGATGTTGTCTGCACTTATGAAGCCGCTCGTCAGGCTGAATGTTAAGCAGCAGCTGATCCTGCTGTTTCTGATTATGGTCTCACCTATACTGATCCTGAACAGCTACGGAAATTACAAGGCGGAGGAGATTCTGAAGCGGCATGTCACCAATGCTTATGTAGAGCTGAATAAACAGAATTTTGCAATCATTAACAGGGACATTGATACAGTTAACAAAATCACTACGACGGTCATCCAGAACCCGATCCTGCAGCAGCTGAATATGCAAGGGGATGATACGGTATTGGAGCGGGTCGAACGTTATGAAACAATTGAAAAACTCCTGGGGAGTTATTCACAGGGAGCCGAACACGGCGACGGAATCTTCTACTCTCTCTATGTGTACGATCCGGATAACTATTACTTTTTCGCACCCAACTTCCCGCAGGTGAAGAAAGCAGGCGTTTATTTTTTCTCCACAGGGGAGGAGCCGTATTGGTTCGATCAGGTGGTGCATGAGAAGGGCCGGGGATATCTCATGTTTACGGAAAGACTCAGTCCGCAGGCGGAAAATATGAAGACACTTACCTACGTCAGAGCGGTCAACAACATTTATAGGGGATCAGGGACGATAGGCGTGCTGGTGGTGACCAAGATGGAATCCAAGATCGGCGAATCATTGAAATCCATCTCTCTGCCTGACGGAGAAATTTACTTAACGGATATGAGCAACCGTGTGCTGGCGTCCACTGCAAATTCCACCGGTGAAGTGATTAAGCTGCCGGAGGGGGCAGAGAGCGGAAATCCCGAAGGGACGCGGGATGTGATTACAGATGATTTCATTTATGTTGTGAACAACAATCATATGCTGGGGCAGAAGCTGGTTTATAAGGTTCCGGTAAAAGCGCTGCTGCAGCAGCAGAATGAAATGAAGCAGGTCATTCAATACATAACGGTCGCCTATGCGCTATTCGGGATTATCATCATCACCTATTTTTGGCGTTCCCTAATGACACCGCTGCAGAAGCTGGCCTTTTTCGTCCGGAAATTTGAACCGGGGAACCGTGTGCCCGAAACCCCCAGAAGAGGAACCAACGACGAAGTCAGCGTCCTGATCTCCTCGACCTATGATATGGCCCGCAGGTTAAACGGCTTGATTATGTATAAATACCAAATGGAGCTGAAACAGAAAGAATCCCAGCTGCAGCTGCTTTATCAGCAGATCAATCCGCATTTGTTGTATAACACGCTGGAGAGCATCTACTGGAAAAGCTCGCTGGAAGGTAACGTGGAATCGGCGGAAATGATCAAGGAGTTATCCAAGCTGATGAAGATCAGCCTGAGCCGGGGCAGGGAACTGATTACGCTGGAAGAAGAACTAGAGCATGCCAGTGCCTATATCAAACTGCAGCAGCACCGCTATGATTATGTTTTTGCTGTTATCTGGAGAATTGAGCCGGACACCAAAAGAAATCTGATTCCCAAGATCACTTTGCAGCCTTTGATTGAGAATGCCATCATACACGGTGTCAAAAACATGGATGAGGACGGAGAGATTATCATCTGCGCAAGCGCGCAGGATGACTTCATCCAAATCACAATTGAAGACAACGGATATAAGCAGGTCGACTATGAGGCGATTATACAGGTGCTGAACGATGAGAGTCCGAACCCTGCCAGCGGCTATGGCATCCGCAATATTAATCAACGCGTGCATTTGCATTTTGGTCCTGATTATGGAATCAGTTATGCGCCGCGCCGGGAGGGCGGGACGGTAGTAACCGTCAAGCTTCCGAAGTCGGAGAATCAGGAATAGAAAGGGGAATCTGCATATGTTCAATATTTTGGTTGTGGACGATGAACCGCTCATTTGCAAAGGACTTAGCAGCCTGCTTGCTTCCTCTGGGCTGGATATCGGTCATATCTATACCGCGGGCAGCGGTTTTGAGGCTTTGGATTGCGTCCGCATGGAAGAGATTGATCTGCTTGTTACCGATATCCAGATGGGAGCGATGAGCGGCATTGAACTGATGCAGCATGCGAAGCTGGCGAAACCCTGGGTGCAGACCATCGTCATTTCTGCCCATGAAACCTTTCAATATGCCCAAATGGCCGTAAGGCTGGGAGCTAAGGATTATTTGATTAAACCGCTGAACAGTGAGCAGTTTCTCGACTCGGTACGCAATGTGCTGCTCAAGATGGATAAGCCATCACCGGAGCTGGCGACTTTAATGAGCGGTATCGGCGACAGCTTCCGGCTTGAGGAGCCGCTTCCGGCATACAGCCAGCTATTGAATGCGCTGCTCGCTGATCCGGGCATTGTGTTAGGCAATGAGGAAGGGATGCGCAATCTGGATGAACTGCAGATGAAGGGGCCTTATTTCTCGGTCATCAAGCTCAAGCTTCCGGGAGTAGGACTGGGCAAGAAGTACAATGCCCGCGATAGCGGCTTGCTGCGTTACGGTGTGCTTAACATCGCCAAAGAGCTGCTGGATCAGGAGTGGAACTCCATCGCTTTTTATTCTCCCGGGGAAGAAATTACCGTTATCATCCAGTGGGATGAGAAAAGCTACGAGGAATCGGCGGCAGGCCAAGTGGGCAGGCTGGATATGCTCGGCCGCAGTCTGCATTTTAATATCCATAAATATCTGCATCTGAACGTGGTGATCGGGATCAGTCAGATTCTCAAGGGATTGTCGTTCATGGAGGTGCTGAACCGTCAGGCTTCCAAGGCTATTCTGTGGAACAAGGAACATAACGATCATTATGTGTTCTACTACGGAGATTTCAATTGGAACAATTATACCGCTGACCCCTCTGCAGAGGAACTGCATACACGCAGCAATCTGATCGTGCAGAAGGCCAAGGAATATATCGACGGGAATTACGCCCAGAAGGGCTTGACCATTCACGAGGTAGCCAAAAAAAATCATGTCAGCCCCAATTATTTAAGCTATCTGTTCAAAAAAAATACGGGCCATAACCTGTGGGAATATGTTATTAAGCTGCGGATGGAGGACAGCCGGGAGATGATTCTGCATACGGACCTGCGCCGTTATGAGATTGCCGAGCGGGTCGGCTACGAATCACCGGAGCATTTCAGCAAGATTTTCAAAAAATATTATGGAATCAGCCCTAGTGAATTGAAGAAGTAAGAACGCTTACTACTTCGGTAGATATAGACATGTTCAGCCTCCCCCGCCTTTCCTACAATTAAGGTAGGAAGCACTTTGTCAAAGTGCTGAAGACGAAAGGAATGAGGGAGCTAGATGAACCAGACCGCTGCGTTACACGAGGGGCTGCCGGCGAAGCTCGAGAACAAACCGTACAAACAGAACCGCTGGAAAAAAAACTTTTGGGGCTATATGTTCCTCCTGCCAGCAATCATCATCTTTATCATGTTTATGTGGGTACCTATTTTTAAAGGATTTTTGTACAGCTTCTATACTGTAGATTTTGTTAAAGGCAATACCTTTGCCGGCATGGACAATTATGCGAGAGCCCTCACGGACCCTGATGTTCTGATTGCCGTCAAAAATACAGTCTACTATATGGGACTCTGTCTGGTTATAGGCTTTTGGGTACCGATTGCTTTTGCTATTGCTATCTCGGAACTTAGAAAATTCGGCGGTTTTGTACGCGTTGCGGCTTATCTGCCTTATGTTATGCCGGCCGTAGTGCTATATGGGCTGTGGAGATGGCTGTATGATCCCGTGGGCCCGATCAATGCCTTGCTGGGCACGATGGGTGCAGATCAGATCCCGTTTCTGACGGACAGCAGGTGGTCGATGATCTCACTGGTGTTCATGGAAACCTGGCAGCAGTTCGGCTCCGGGATGCTGATTTATCTGGCAGCCGTGCTCAGTATTCCACGCGACTGGTATGAAGCTGCGGAAATTGACGGTGCCGGTGTCTGGGCCCGTATCCGCCATATCACACTTCCTTCACTGCGCAATCTGATTATCCTGATGCTGATCCTGCAGGTCATCGCGACTTCCCAGGGATACCAATCACAGCTGGCATTGCTTGACGGCGGACCCAATAAGACGACGCTGACCTATGCTCTGCTAATTGTGAAGTATGCATTTACCAGACTGGATTATGGAACCGCGACTGCACTGGGCATGCTGATGTTTGTTGTCCTCGGCGGTTTGGGCATTTTACAGTTCAAGCTGAATAAGGAGGACAATTAAGATGAAGAGCGCAGAGAGAGGGATTCTTTCCGAACATGATTTGAAGAAAACAAGCAACAAAATCGTCTACAGAATTATGGTGTTTTTCATTCTAATTATGATCTTTACCATGCTGTATCCCATCCTGATGACGATGTTCAACGGCCTGAAATCCAATCAGGAGGTCAACTCGTTCCCGCCGCATTTTTTCCCCCAGGAATGGCATTTCGCCAACCTGAAAGATGCGCTGGATTACATTGACCTGCTGAAATTCCTCAGGAACACGATTTATATTTTTGTCGGGAATATGATTATGACCCTGGTTGTGCTCGGTCTTGCTTCTTTCAGTATCTCGCGGATGAATGTGCCGTTCAAGAGAGTTTTCTATTTCTTCTTCCTGATGACGCTGTTTATTCCGGCGACCAGCTATATGATCCCGAACTTTGTCAATCTTAAGGAACTCGGACTCCTGAACCAGTATGCAGCTTTCTGGCTTCCTGCCGGGGCGAATACGTTTTATTTCCTGCTCCTGAAGAACTTTTTTGACGGGCTCCATCCTGAGATTTTTGAAGCTGCGCGGATTGATGGTGCCTCGGAACCGCGAAGCTTCTTCTCAATCGCCGTACCATTGTCCATTCCAATCTTCGCCACACTGGCGATCTATATCTTCTCGACAGCCTGGAATGACTGGTTCTGGCCATCGCTCGTCATGCATAGTGAGGACAAATATACACTTGCGACATCGATCTATAAATATGTGATCAACGTCAAGGCGCTCAATACTAATATCAAGTTCGCTATTCTTTTTCTAGTCTCGCTGCCGCCAATTTTGGTCTTCCTGATTTTTCAGAGATTCATTATGCGCGGGGTCGCGCTGTCAGCGGTTAAGGGCTGAATCAGAATATGACTTCTTCTATGCAGAGATCGTAAACATGCACACATAAAGAATATAAATACACCTCGTTTGTAAGCGATTTCTCTTTTATGATGATTTTGTTAGCTAAGTATGAATTGAAAAGGGGAGTTTCAATGCGTAAATATTCCAGCGTTTTAGCCTGTCTTCTTGTGACCGGCTCGTTGTTATCCGCCTGCGGCGGCAACAATAACAACAACGGAAATGCACAGGGGAATAAGGGAGGGGAAGCTTCACCGGCAGCTACTACTGATACAGCGGATAAAACTGCTGCTCCAACGGATGCGCCCGTGGATGATATCACTCAGAGAAAAGTAACGATCAAAATTCACTATCCTACGCCGGACTTGACAGAAATGAGGGCACAGGAAGATGACCGGATCAAACGCTTCCAGGCAGAGTATCCGAACGTCGAGATCGTTAAAGACGACTGGCAGTACAACGTAAGTGAAATCGGTGTGAAGATGGCTGCGAATGAAGCGCCGACCTTCTTCAACACTTATGCTACAGAAGCCAAATTCCTGATTGAAAAAGGCTGGGTTGCCGATATTACCGATCTTTGGAACAAATATGAATACAAGGATCAGATCAATCCGGTGCTGCAGAACCAGTTCATTATTGACGGTAAAGTCTATGGGGTAACACAGAAGGGTTATGTTACCACGACAATGATCAATAAAAAAATGCTGGATGACAAAGGTGTAGCGGTGCCTGCAATGGATTGGACCTGGGATGATATGCTAAATACAGCCAAAGGTGCAGCAGATGCCAAAAAAGGAATTTCCGGTATTGCACCTATGGGCAAAGGCAATGAAGCAGGCTGGAACTGGACCAACTTCCTGTTCGAAGCGGGCGGAGAAATTCAAAAAGTTGAAGGCGGCAAGGTTGTTGCAACCTTCAACTCCGATGCAGGTGTGAAAGCGCTGGACTTCTACAAGAAGCTGAGATGGGAAGCAGAAGCCATTCCTCAGGATTGGGCACTTGGCTGGGGTGATGCTGTAGGTGCATTCCAACAAGGACGTACGGCCATGGTAATGGCGGGTTCCGACGGAGTTATTGAGCAAGCGCTGAACCAAGGGGGATTGAAGCCTGCAGATGTGCTGACCTATCCGATGCCTGCTTTTGAAAAAGGCGGCAAGCATACCGGAGTACTTGGCGGAGACTATCTGGTCATCAATCCTAACGCTACAAAAGACGAGCAGGAGATGGCGTTCCGTTACATTACCTTTGATTATTTCTCCGATAAAGGTCTCGATGCGCTCGACGCTATTCTGCAGCAGCGTAAAGCGGACGGCAAATACTTCATCCCGCCGCTTCTGGACTACTATGCTGCAGATTCCGAGTTCGGCAAGAAGACCAAAGCGGTATATGACAAGTATTCCGATATCGTGTACCAATATAACCCGGATATTATGGCCCTCTTGGACGGCAAACCGGAAGCACAGTACAATACTCAAGATTATTATGCAACCCTGTCCAATGTGATTCAGGAGCTATTCTCCAAAAAAGGAACCGACTCCAAAGCACAGCTTGATGCTGCTGCCAAAACTGTGCAGGAGAAATTCTTTGATACTATTAAAGTAGAGTAGGAAGTTTATAAAATGGGAATTTTTATAAATGAAATGTAAAAAGCGGAAGAGGCAGGGGACGTTGTTCCCCTGTCTTTTTGCTGTAAATAGTTCTCCAAAGGTTAGGTGAGGGAGGAGGAAATCAAGGATAAGGCGGGAGGAATGAGATAAAGAAATATAGATGTAATTAGCAATAAATAGCAAAAAAATGCTTTATGAAGCCCTATAACGGGTTCATACGGTTAGAGTCCTTATTTTGCTGTTCGCAGATTGGACAAATATAAACGAATTATACCATATAAAATGGAAATAATACCTGAATATGATTAAATGAAAGCGCTTTGAAAACAAATCAAAAAAAACTTTATACTTTGTGAAAGATTTCACTTTAAATGTTGGAGAGGATGTGATAAGATAAACGTGTAGAGAAAAACAACTAAAAATTGACAGGAGGACGAGGGAGATGGCAGTTAAAAACGAAGTCGCCGCCCAAGTGAAACAAACCACCGCTGAAGAGTATATTCAGATTTTGGTGGATAAAGCAAAGAAAGCTCAAGAAGCATACATGGCCCTGGATCAAGAGCAAGTTAACACAATCGTTCATGCAATGGCATTGGCTGGGCTCGACAAGCATATGTACCTGGCAAAATTGGCTGTAGAAGAAACAGGACGCGGTGTATACGAAGACAAAATTACGAAGAACATCTTCTCAACTGAATATATCTGGCACGGAATTAAATACGACAAAACAGTAGGCGTCGTTGAAGATAATAAATATGACAGCTTCCAAAAAATTGCGGAGCCGGTCGGAATCGTAATGGGTATCACACCGGTAACCAACCCAACATCCACAACGATGTTTAAAGCACTGATTGCCGCTAAGACACGTAATCCTATTATATTCGGTTTCCATCCATCAGCGCAAGAATGTAGTGCCGCAGCAGCAAAAATTCTTCATGATGCAGCTGTGAAAGCAGGCGCTCCTGAGAACTGTATCCAATGGATTGAGCTTCCGACAATGGACAAAACAAACGCATTGATGAACAATCCGGACGTCGCTCTTATCCTGGCAACAGGCGGATCTGCAATGGTTAAAGCGGCATACAGCTGCGGTAAACCGGCTCTCGGCGTAGGCCCTGGTAACGTACCTGCCTTCATTGAGAAAAGTGCTGATATCGACCAAGCGGTTACCGACCTTATTCTTTCTAAGACTTTCGACAATGGTATGATTTGTGCTTCCGAGCAGGCTGTTATTATTGAAGAAGCGATTTTTGACCAAGTGAAAAAGAAAATGATCGCAAATGGCTGCTACTTTGTAAATAAAGAAGAAGCTGCTAAGCTGACTAACGGCGCAATGAATGTAGAAAAATGTGCGGTTAACCCGGCAATCGTAGGTCAATCCGCTGTGAAGATCGCTGAAATGTGCGGTATCCAGGTTCCTGCCGGAACGAAGATTCTGGTAGCTGAACTCGAAGGCGTAGGCACCAAGTACCCGCTGTCCGCTGAGAAACTTAGCCCGGTTCTGGCTTGCTACAAGGTTAAGAACGCTGACCAAGGGATTGAACGCGCAGCTCAAGTCGTCGAATTCGGCGGTATGGGACACAGCTCGGCGATCCATTCCAACAATGAAGAAGTTATCATGAAGTTCTCGAACCGTCTGCAAACTGGACGTATTCTTGTTAACTCGCCTTCAACACATGGCGCCATCGGCGACATTTACAATACAAATATCGCTTCGTTGACTCTGGGCTGCGGATCTTATGGACGCAACTCGGTATCGCAAAACGTAACTGCCATCAATCTGATCAATGTGAAAAGGGTGAACCGTCGTACCGTGAATATGCAATGGTTTAAGGTGCCTGATAAGATTTATTTCGAAAAGGGATCCACTCAATACCTGGCCAAAATGCCTGATATTACCCGCGTAGCAATTATCACTGACCCTATGATGGTTAAACTGGGTTATGTAGAAAGAGTAGAGCACTACCTGCGTCAACGCCAGACTCCTGTAGCGATCGAAGTGTTCTCGGAAGTTGAACCGGATCCATCGACAACTACCGTGGAAAAAGGTACAGCTATGATGAACAGATTCCAGCCGGACTGCATCATCGCACTTGGCGGCGGTTCCCCAATGGATGCTGCAAAAGGAATGTGGCTGTTCTATGAACACCCGGATGCTGACTTTAACGGTCTGAAACAAAAGTTCATGGATATCCGCAAACGGGTATACAAATTCCCTAAGCTAGGCAACAAAGCGAAATTTGTAGCTATTCCAACAACATCGGGTACAGGTTCGGAAGTAACCTCTTTCGCGGTTATTACTGACAAAACTACTGCAAATAATACTAAATATCCGCTTGCAGACTACGAGCTGACTCCGGACGTAGCGATCATCGACCCTGAGTTTGTATATAGCTTGCCTAAGACTGCTGTTGCCGATACAGGTATGGACGTATTGACACATGCGATTGAAGCCTATGTTTCCGTTATGGCAAGTGACTACTCCGATGGTCTGGCTATCAAAGCTATCCAGCTGGTATTCCAATACCTGGAGAAATCCGCACTTGAAGGCGACAAACTTGCCCGCGAAAAAATGCACAACGCATCGACGCTGGCTGGTATGGCATTTGCCAATGCATTCCTGGGCATCAACCACAGCTTGGCGCACAAATGGGGCGGTCAATACCACACGGCTCATGGACGTACCAATGCCATCCTGATGCCGCACGTTATCCGTTACAATGCCAAGAAACCAACGAAGTTTGCTTCGTTCCCTAAATATTCGCACTTTGTAGCTGACGAACGTTATGCTGAAATCGCCCGTATTCTGGGATTGCCTGCACGCACTACCGAAGAAGGCGTAACCAGCCTGATCAATGCAATCCGCGACATGAACAAAAAATTGGGCATTGAAGAGTCGTTCCAACAACTCGGCTTTGATCCTAAGGATTTCGAATCCCGCGTAGACTATCTGGCTGACCGTGCATTTGAAGATCAATGTACTACTGCCAACCCTAAACTGCCGCTGGTTACTGAACTTGCTGATGTATACCGCAACGCATTCTACGGAAAATTCGACAACTAATTGGTGATTGCTTAGCAAAGGATAAGGTTATAGGTTAATATGGAAGGGGATGGCAGTGACAAATATCACCGGAAAGGTGATATTTGTCACAGTCCTTTTTCAGAAAATAAACTAAAATGTTTATATAAAGAACGGTCCCAGTTATGAAGACGCGATTGTGAATTTAATTACAACCATATCTTTGGGATCACGAGACACGGGATTAACCTTCAAGCCCGCGATCTCTACAAATATAATAAATATAAATGGAGGGATTTAGCATGTCGGTGATTGAAAAAGATGTACAAGAAGTGAAGTCGAGTTGGAGAAGTTTTACAAAAGGTAAATGGGCCAGAAAAGTCGACGTTAACGAATTTATTTCCAAAAACATCAAGCCTTATGAAGGAAACGAAGATTTCCTTGTGGGTCCTACCAGCAACACTACTGAACTGTGGAAGATTATCTCCCAGCTGAGCAAGGAAGAAAGAGAAAGAGGCGGCGTATGGGACGTTTCCCTGGATACTGTCTCCACCATCACTTCCCACAAGCCAGGCTACATCGACAAGGACAAGGAACAAATTGTAGGCGTACAGACTGACGCTCCTTTCAAACGTTCTATTCAACCGTTCGGCGGTATTAAGATGATGATCGATGCCACCAAAGCATATGGCTTCGAGCTTCCGAACAACATTGTCGAAATGTTTACGAATATCCGCAAAACGCATAACCAAGGCGTATTTGATGCATATACACCTGACATGAGAGCGGTGCGTAAATCCGGCGTTATTACAGGTCTTCCTGATGCTTACGGCCGCGGACGTATTATCGGTGACTACCGCCGCATTGCCCTGTACGGTATTGACTTCCTGATCAAAGACAAGAAACAACAATTAACGGAGCTTGAAGTTGATTCCATGACTGAAGAAGTAATCCGGTTGCGCGAAGAGCTGTCGGAACAAATCCGCGCTCTGGGTGAGCTGAAAGAAATGGCTGCCGCTCACGGTCTTGATATTTCCAAACCGGCGAACAACTTCAAAGAAGCTACTCAATGGGTATACTTCGGTTATCTGGCAGCAGTAAAAGAACAAAACGGTGCTGCAATGTCCCTGGGACGTGTATCCTCCTTCCTCGACATCTATGCACAGCGCGATTTTGAAGAAGGTACACTTACTGAAGAACAAGCACAAGAAATCGTTGACCATTTCGTAATGAAACTGCGTATTGTGAAATTCCTGCGTACGCCTGACTATAATGAACTGTTCTCCGGTGACCCTACTTGGGTAACGGAATCCATCGGTGGTATGGCTGAAGACGGAACAACACGCGTAACTAAGAACAGCTTCCGCTTCTTGCATACCCTGTACAACCTGGGACCTGCTCCAGAGCCTAACTTGACGGTTCTGTGGTCCGAAAGACTGCCTGAAGGCTTCAAGAAGTATTGTGCCAAGGTTTCCATCGAAACCAGCGCTATCCAATATGAGAATGACGATGTAATGCGTCCATATTGGGGTGAAGATTACGCAATTGCTTGCTGCGTATCCCCAATGCGCATTGGTAAACAAATGCAGTTCTTCGGCGCCCGCGCCAACCTGGCAAAAGCTTTGCTGTACGCGATCAATGGTGGAGTAGACGAGAAATCAGGCGTACAAGTTGGACCTGAATTCCCTGCGATCACTTCCGAATATCTGGATTACAACGAAGTAATGAAACGCTTCAAACCGATGATGGAGTGGCTGGCTAAGACTTATGTCAACACCCTGAACATCATTCACTACATGCATGACAAATATTCCTACGAACGCATCGAAATGGCGCTGCATGACCGTGACATTCTGCGTACGATGGCTTGCGGTATCGCCGGCCTGTCCGTTGCTGCTGACTCCCTGAGCGCAATTAAATTTGCAAAGGTTAAACCGATCCGCAACGAACAAGGCATCGCCATCGACTTTGAAACCGAAGGTGAATTCCCTTGCTACGGCAACAACGACGATGCTGTTGACAACATCGCGGTTGAACTGGTTGAAACCTTCATGTCGATGATCCGCAAACACAAAACTTACCGTGATGCTATGCCGACTCAATCGGTATTGACCATTACTTCGAACGTAGTTTACGGTAAGAAGACTGGTACTACTCCTGACGGACGTAAGAAAGGTGAACCGTTCGCTCCAGGTGCTAACCCAATGCACGGACGCGACAAGAAAGGCGCACTGGCTTCCTTGAACTCTGTTGCCAAACTGCCGTATTCCGAGGCACAAGACGGTATTTCCAACACGTTCTCCATCGTTCCTAAGGCGCTGGGTAAAGACGAAGAGTCCCGTAAGTCCAACCTGGTATTCATGATGGACGGATACTTCCACAACAACGCTCAGCATTTGAACGTTAACGTGTTTAACCGTGAACAACTGATCGATGCTATGGATCATCCGGAGAACTATCCTCAATTGACCATTCGTGTATCCGGCTATGCTGTTAACTTCATCAAGCTGACCCGTGAACAACAGTTGGATGTTATCAACCGTACATTCCACGGTACAATGTAATTAAATTAACTGTGTAATACAGTTCTTGTATAAGATGTAATAGGAGTGAGGTGATACCGCCCTTGATTCAGGGGGCGGTAAAATCTTGCTAAAAATTAATTAAAATTTTAAGTTCTTTTCGAAAGGAAGTCATCATATGGCTAATGGACATATACATTCCTTAGAAACGTTCGGGACCGTAGACGGGCCTGGTATCCGTTTTGTTCTATTTATGCAGGGCTGCTTATTGAAATGCCAGTATTGTCATAACCCGGATACCTGGGGTCTTAATGAAGGCAGAGAAATGAGCATCGAGGAAGTGCTGGCGGAAATCGAACCTTATCTGAATTATTATAAGTCTTCAGGTGGCGGGCTTACCGTATCTGGCGGCGAACCAACGCTGCAGGCGCATTTTGTCAAACAACTGTTCACTGAAGTGAAACAGCGCTGGAATCTGCACACCACACTGGATACAAATGGCTATAATGATGGTTCGAAGATCAGCGATTTGCTCGATGTTACTGATCTTGTGCTGCTTGATCTCAAGCATATCGATGATGAAGCGCATATTAAGCTGACCGGTAAGTCGAATGATCGTACATTGAAGCTGGCCCGCTGGTTGTCAGATCATAACCGTAAAATGTGGATCCGCCACGTGTACGTTCCTGGCATTCATAATAAGGAAGAGGATTTGCTAAATCTCGGCCGATTCATTGGAACGCTTAATGGGGTAGAGAAGTTTGAAATCCTGCCTTATCACCAAATGGGGATTTATAAATGGCAAGAACTTGGCCGTCCCTATGAGCTAGAAGGGGTACCCTCACCGACCGATGAAGAAGTGCAGCGCGCTTACCGGCTGATTGAAGAAGGACGCAACGAGACAGCACTTGTAAAGTGATGATACCTATTATAGGAAGCCGAAGCCGTATCTTGCAGTAGCTTATGTACTGCGGAAACGGCTTTTTTGCTTTTCAATTTTACAGAAGGCATGTTATGTTCCAGCAGATTAAGGGAATATTTTGCAGGGAGAATGATTTTGTGTAGAGGTTTAATGACGCAAGGTCTATTTTCTATGGAATTATTTTTCAACATATGTAACTATAAATAACGTGGTATGTGAATGATTAGAGATGTATTCGCTTACATTAGAGTATTTTATCCCTATAGTAGATGAATCTTAACCTTACGATTACACACACTGTTTTTTATAATAAGAGTTGTAAGGGAAATTAATAAATAGGGAGGGTCACCCGTAATGAGAAAAAGTATGACTATGCTGTTGTCCCTGGTTTTTGTCTCTTCTGCTTTGCTGGCTGGTTGTGGAGGCAACAATAATAAGTCAAGCAACAATGGAGAAACTGCAGCACCAAGCAATTCAGCTGCTGCAACCAATGCTGCTGCCACTGATGAGCCTGCCAGCGCTGAGCCTTTCGAAATGACGATCCGTCATACACAGGTTGGTGCCGATAAGCAGAAACGTCTTGCTATTCTGGAGGATGTGGTAGGCAAGGTTCAGAGTGAAGTGCCGGGCCTGACATTCAAACTGGATGGTGTAGATTCTGATGTGAACCGCAAAGAGAAGCTGCGCGGTGAAATGGCCGCCGGCAATCCTCCGGCAGTGTTCGATCTCTTTGGGAGCCCTGACTCCAAAATATACGCCAAAGAAGGAAAATTGCTTGACCTGACCCCGATTCTCGAAGAATTGGGCATTAAAGATAAATTCTCGAATCTTGATCCATTCACTTATGAAGGGAAAATTTACGGATTGCCAATCGGCGGTTCCGGTGAAGGTTTCTTCTATAATAAAGAATATTATGGCAGCAAGGGCTGGGAAGCTCCGAAGACCTTTGCAGAGCTTGAGCAGCAACTGGCCGATATTAAGGCTGATGGCAAAGTACCACTGGCTGGCGCATCCAAGGCTGGCTGGGTGCCACTGATGCTGGCCAACCACCTCTGGTCACGTTATGCCGGACCGGATGTAACGGCTAAATTCGCGACTGGTGAAGCCAAATGGAGCGATGCTAATGTAGTGAAAGGTTTTGCGAAATACAAGGAATGGGTAGATAAAGGCTACTTCAAAAAAGGCGAGCTTGGTTTCGAATATGCTGAGTATACCACCCAGTTCACTAGTGGCGAAGCCATTCTGCTCTATGATGGGACTTGGAAATCCTCTGTATTCAAAGCAGGACAATCCGGTGAAGGTCTGATCGGCAAGGTTGGATTCTTCAATATCCCGGCGGTTGACGGCGGGGTAGGCGACCAAACGGCACTGATGCGCGATGTGAACAACGGTTACGGGTTCTCGGCTTCAGCGGCAGATGACGAGCGTCAGCTGGCTGCAGTGAAATCTTTTATCAAGAATATGTACAATGAAGAAATGCAGCTTCGCGGTCTGGTAGAGGACGGAGTGCTGCCGGCCATGAAGATTGATCAGAAAATCCTGAACGAGAATATTACCGATGATCTGATGAGTGAAATCGTAGCGGTACTGAATAATTCCCAGTCTTCATTCCCTGCCTTTGACTCTCTGGTTCAAGCGGATGTCACCACCGAGATCAGCAACATTCAAATTCAGAAGCTGATCGGCGGACAGACAACACCTGAAAAAATGGGCGAGGCGCTGCAAAAAGTTCAAGAAGAAGCTAACGCAGCAGTGGAATAGGAACGGTAAATTCTATGTACCCTGGTGCTTGCTCCAGGGTGCATTTTTAAAATCTGCCCTAATCGCTCCCAGATAGTATAAGCAATCGGAGGTAGTCATGAATAAATCACTCAGAAATCCATTGGTCTTTATCCTGTTTGTTATTCCTGCACTTGTATTGTTCTTCATGTTCTTTATATATCCGATCTTCAGCTCACTTTATTACAGCTTCACCAGTTGGAACGGAGTATCGGATACGGTTAAATTCACCGGCCTCACTAACTTCAAAAAAGCGCTTGGAGATGAACGCTTCTGGGTTTCGGTGAAGAATAACGGCTGGTTTATCCTGTTCTCCGTGTGCGTGCAGGTTCCCCTGATCGTATTCTTTTCACTTTTGATTGCCAACGTTAAGAAACTGAAAGGACTCTACAAGACAGCCGTATTTATGCCTTCTATAATGTCTACTGCGGTAATCGGCATTCTGTGGGGATTTATTTATGAGCCCAATATTGGTCTCTTTAATAAGCTGATTGGTCTCGTTGGCATTGAGCCGGTGTACTGGCTGTCGGATGAGCGGTTTGCCATGCTGTCCATTCTGATCACGAATGCCTGGCAGTGGACCGGATTCTACATTGTTATGGTGCTGGCGGCTATTCTATCCATTCCTAGTGAACTGGATGAAGCTGCGGCCATTGACGGCGCTACCGGCTTTCAGCGTGCCACACGCATCACACTGCCGCTGATTGTGCCGATCATTTCCGTAGTTATTATGCTCTCCATCGCTGGTGCAATGAAGGCTGCGGATATCGTCATCGTGATGACGAAAGGCGGCCCGGCTGGATCGACTGAGGTCATGGCAACTTATATGATAAAATACGCGATCACCAATTTTAAATACGGCTACGGCAATGCCATCGCAGTTCTGATCTTTGCATTCACGCTTGTGGTTACGGCGCTGTATCATCTGCTGTTTGCCCGGCGCAATGAAAGGATTGAATACTGATGCCACGCCTAAAAAAGAGTCTGCCGCATGTTGTGCTGTTGTCATATCTGCTTGTTATTCTTTTTCCTTTCCTGTTCGTCCTGTTCTCTTCAGTAAAGAAAGACAACAACGCGATCGCCCTGAATCCATTTGGCATTCCGAAGGAATTTGCCTTCTCCAACTATGTGGAGGCCTGGGTCAATGCCAAGATCAGCACTTACTTCTTTAACAGCTTGTACATTTCAGTGTTGGCTTCCGTTGTTTCTATTTTGCTGGCGTCGATGTTTGCCTTTGCAGTCACACGGATGCGGCAGGGCAAATGGAACGGTATCCTGTTCTCGCTTGTACTGGTTGGAATGCTTATTCCTAACAATGCGCTGATGCTGCCGATTTATACGATTGTGCGCAAACTGCACATTCTGAATACACATTGGGCATTGATCATCCCTTATATTGCCAATGCAATACCGTTTACGATTATTATTTTGGCCGCATTTATGCGTTCGTTGCCCAGTGAAATTGAAGAAGCGGCAGTTATGGATGGCTTGAAGGCTCCCGGTATCTTTGCTAGAATTATTGTACCTCTGACGGTTCCCGCCATGGTTACAGTATTCATTGTTAATTTCCTGGGAAATTGGAATGAATTTTTGCTGGCTAACTATTTTCTTTCGAATGACGAGCTGCGCACACTTCCGGTGGGAATGGTCCAATTCCGCGATCAGTATCAGATGAATTATGCGCAAATGTCTGCAGGCATTGTCTACAGTGTGCTGCCGGTCATTATTATTTACGCCATTTTGCAGGAGAAAATTATTGAAGGCGTAACAGCAGGCAGCGTAAAAGGATAACCTTATTCACAGTCAGGAGCACTGCCGATGAATTTGCGCTATAAATTATTTACGGCATTTTTGGGCCTGATTATCATCCCCTTGTTTATTCTTGGCATGATTATGTTCTTCGTTACTTATAATTCAATTGAGAAGAAATACAGCCAGCAGTCCGAGTATTCACTTAAAGCGATCAGCTACAGCATCTCCAGCGTCTTTAAGGACATGAACAACGTGACAGACAACGGAATTGCTACCTCGGTGTTTCATATGGCGCTCAGCGCGGATGATCCTTCGAAACAGGATCTGACTGATGCTGAGCAGCTGAGCCTGAATGCCAGCCAGCGAAATTTCCGTAGTCTGCTGTATAATCACCCTTCGATCAGCTATGCCTTTCTGTACAATTTTAACGGTAAAGGCAGCTCGGAGATCGTATCGGTATTCAACAAGGAAAATTTCCGCACACTCCCTTACGATAAATTCAAAGGAAGTGCTCTCTATCAGGAGGTCATGAAGCTCAATGGTGTGCCGAAATGGCTGGCACCGCATGAATATCCGGAACTGACAGGAACAGAAGCAGTGTTCACACAGATCCGGCTAGTGAAGGAGCTTAGCTTCTTTGAGGACATCGGCATTCTGGTCGTGCAGATTAAGAACTGGGAGTTCGAATCCATATTCCGGAATTTGAAGATTGGGGACAGTAACCAGAAGGTCTCTTTCATGCTGGTGAACGATGACGGAATGATTCTGCTGGATCCGGACCGCAAGCTGGACGGACAGGATTTCCAGTCGTTTACGGCGAAAAATATTACCTTCAAGGAAGGTTTTCAAAGCTTCAAAACCCAGTTCGACGGGGAGAAAAGTATTCTGTCCGTCTATCATTTGAAAGAATATCCATGGAGCCTCGTTTCTATCACCTCGTGGGGTTCATTGTCACGGGAGGTTACAGTGTTCGCCCGCTGGTTTGTCGGGGTTATCTTTCTCTGCTTCCTGGCTGCCGTCATCTTTAATTTGTTCTTTATGAACCGGATAACGGGCGGGATTGCTGTTATTGTCCGCTTTATGCGGCGGGTGGAGGATGGCGATCTTACTTCAAGGGTTGAGGAAAAGGGCAATGACGAGATGACATTGCTTGCGAAGGGCTTTAACGATTTGATGGATAAAATCAACGGCTTGTTTAATCGGATTCATCTGGAGCAAAGGCGGAAGAATCAGGCTGAGATGCGGGTTCTGCAGGCACAGATCAAGCCGCATTTCCTGTTCAACACGCTGGAGTCGATCAATGTGCTTGCTGTACAGAATGAAGGCCGCAAGGTTAGCGAGATGGTCTACCGGCTAGCCAGCATTCTGCGGATCAGCATTCAGGACAGGGATGAAATCACACTGGAAGAAGAAGTCACCCACCTGCGCAATTATCTCGATATCCAGAAATTCCGCTTCGAGGATGTATTTGATTATGAAATAGACATCCCCGAAGGGCTTATGGGCTGCGGTATCCTCAAGCTGACACTGCAGCCGCTGGTGGAGAACAGTATCCAGCACGGGTTTGAGGGGATCGGATACAAGGGCAAGGTGACTGTAAAGGGCTGGGAAGACCGCGGCAACTTGATCCTGCAGATTGAGGATAACGGAATCGGGATGACTCCGGCCCAGCTCTCGATGTTCCAGTATATGATCCATGAATCTGCGGAGCAGGCGGGACAGAACCAGGAGCATGGCATTCATCCGGAGCGGCGTGGTCTTGGGGTGCGCAGTGTGGCCGACCGTATCCGGATTGAATACGGCGACCGATACGGGATATTCATCTGTGCCAGTCCCGGTGAAGGAACAATCATTCATTGTGTCATACCTAAATACGGGCAGGGAGAAGATCATTATGCTAAAAGTATTATTGGTTGACGATGAAGCCCCTATACTGAACAATCTCAACAAGGTGCTGCCATGGCAGGAGATGGGGATGGAAGTTGCCGGCATGGCCCGCAGCGGCATGGAAGCCTTACGAATTGCCGAGGAGAACGCGCCTGACCTTGTGCTATGCGATATCCGCATGCCGGTGATGGACGGCTTGACGTTCATCGGCAAGCTGCGGGAGATGGGACTGGAGAGCGAGGTACTGCTGCTTAGTGGTTACCAGGAATTTAATTACGCCCGGGAAGCCATACGCCTTGGTGTAAAGGAATATATCTGCAAGCCGATTCATTATGAGGAGCTTGGCAACAAGGTGCGGGAGATCGGTACGCAAATCCGCAGCAGGCAGTACAAGGATAAGCTGTACAACAGCATTCCGCTGTTTCAGGAAGTGCCTGCAGCCGACGATTCTGTCAAAAAAACACCGGATCAGTTGATGAATCTGGCAGTACAATATATTTCGGAGCGGCTGCATTATGATCTGGGCATAGAGGAAGTCGCGAACAAGATAGGTATCAGCGGCAGCTACTTCTGCCTGTTGTTCAAGAACCGCTTTGCGATGACCTTTGTGGAATATGTGACTCAGCAGCGGATTGAAGCCGCCAAGTTCATGCTGGCGAGCAGCGACAAGAGCATCACGGCGATTAGCTCCGGAGTAGGTTATCAGGAGCGGCGTTATTTTACTAAAGTGTTTCAGAAGCAGACAGGGATGTCCCCCAAGGAGTACCGTAATCAATCCAGGGAAGTGTAATTGTGTTGCTGTCAGGGCGAGTGTAAGGCCTGGCGCAAGTAATGTAAGAGGAAACCGGCATTGTAAATAACTATAAAAGGCGATTAACCTTGAACGTGAAGGCAAATCGTCTTTTTTGTTTGTAATTTCTCACAGGTTAAAAATGGATTTTGATCTTTCTTTACATTTAATGAAACTTTTAAGGGCTTACTGCGTCTAATACTATGTTTTGTAAAAAGCATGTGGCAAAATTTTGCCTGCTTGTCCCTTTGGGGGCATCATGCGTTTTGCGGGGAATATAAGGATTACAGAGAGAGAACTGCAGGCCTTATATACTACAACTGGGAGTAGAAGGAGTCATATCATGAATTTTAAGAAATTATCATTAGCTGCTGTTTTGGCCATTGCACAGGTTGCCGCAGCAGTACCGGCTTTTGCCGCACCCGTCAGCACCACTTCACCGAGTAACGTGAGTACCGCAGAGGCGACACCAACACCGTCTGCATCATCTGTACCCCTATCTACTGACCCGTCGTCAGGCGGATTGTTGGACGGTACAGCATCACCGACTCCGTCTGCAGAGCCTACGGCAACACCGTTGCCGCCTGCAACGGTTACCGGTCAAACGTACATGCAGACGAACGGTATGGATCCGCAAATGCTATCAGCTACAGGCGATGACCAGCTTGTGCTGATGTTGAACAGCAACAAAATGTACGTAAACGGTGTGTTATATTTGGCCAATCAGCCGATGGCAGTCAAGAACGGCGTGTCCTACGTCTCTATCCGGGCGATGGTGGAACGTGTAGGACTGCAGGTTACTTATGATTCCAAGGCCAAGGAAACCGTAGTTACAAAAGGCAGCGATGTAATGCGCTTTAAGCTGAACAGCAAAACCTATACAGTCAATGGCAAGAAGTCTACAATGAAGGGTGCAACCTACCAGTACAAAGGAACGTTTATGATTCCTTTGACCTCGATTACATCGGCACTGAAATTAAATTATGTATTGGATACTGCTGGGAAACGTGTAATTCTTACGCTTTCCACAAAGCCTAAGGCTTCTTTTACCGTTCAACCTACTGAAATTTATGCCGGTCAAACCATGGTCAACTTTGTGACCTCCAGCAGTTCACCGAATAATACACCTATCGTTAGTGATATATGGAGTGGAGACAAGCGGGACTATTATGATGAACCCGGTATTTATACCGTTACTTATTCCGTTGTGGATGCCAATGGACGCACGAGTGATCCGTACACTGCGACCATCAATGTTCTGAAGCCGAATGAAGCGCCGGTGGCAAATTTCGTCACCGACAAGGAACAGTACAAAATGGGTGAACCGATCACTTATACGGATAACAGCAGTGATCCAGACGGCGACACGATTACAGTAACATGGACCAATAAAGCCCAGGCGTTCTTTACACCCGGTCCAAAAGTCATCAGCCTGACTGCTACGGATTCCCATGGAGCCGTCAATACGTTTGAGAAAACAATTATTATTACGGAAGAACAGCTGTATAATGAAGAGGATTTTAACCGCCTGTTCGCGGTACCTGGTACAGCATTCAAATTTGACGGCACCCCGGTCCCTACTTGGCCGAATCTAAATTACGCCACGTCTTCCGAGCCGTTTACCCTGATCCGCAGCAACAGCCCGGAAACTGTGTTCAGCGAGGGTGTTCTGTACCGTGAAACGGCTACAGGTGCAACACGTTTCCTGATTCACCATAAGAATAATTTGTCGATCAACACCAAGGTATATGTGATTGCCACAAATGACAATATGTATCCTGCGACAATTACAACCCAATATTCTGGATTTGGTGGCCCTAGCTCATTTGCAGAGCTTACCGGACAGAAATCTGTAACACGGTACTGGGAGTCGATGCTGAACGGGAGCTCGTACAAGCAAACGGTAATCCAGCCAGGACAAAGCGTATCGATTCTTACGGAACTGAACACTATAGCCATGAAGCCAAATGATAACGTCTCGATGCAAGCTGATATGTATAGTGATTTAGCAGTTACCTATTCCGTAATGATGATTGATGCGAATAAAGAGCCGATTTCTTCACTGCCTTTGACGCCTATCTTGCCGCGTGACGGAGTGCATAATCGTGGTACCTATCCGGATTCTACTCGTCTCATTAACGTTTCGGATTTGGTGGGAACCTCTCCAGCCAGACTCGTGATCGGCGATAATAACAATGATCCGAACTTGCTCGGCCTCGATGCCCTGACAGGCCTCCAGGAAACCAATCTGGGGAACTTCGGTGTACTGTACAAAATCAGGCTGGAGCGGGTAGCGGCCAATACGCTGATTACCTTTAACCCGCGTGGAGGAAACTATATGGGCACCGTTCTTGTTAACGGCAATCAAGTCGTACAGGTGCCAAACGAGAAAAGTCTGGGTAGTTCCGATTTGAACAGCGTTGTGTACCGGACCGGTGATTATGAAGGTCCAGTAGAGATCCTGTTTACTCCGGCTTCCGGCAGTAACCTGTCGGTCAACTTCCTGTTCACACCACTTCCTCCGAAGAAATAAACAGTGAAGTACTTAAGTAATACTGGATTGTCCGGCAACGGACATTCCAATCCACAAAAAAAGGCTGCCGCTTCCATCAAGGAAGGGTAGCTTTTTTTGTGTCAAATATAGGGTCATTGGATCTGAAGTCTTCCAGCAAGCAAGTCTTGGGTGGCACGTTTCATTGACGGGGCATTTGTTTTGGGGCATTATAAAGAGAGTGCAATACAAATGACCTTTGTTATGGGAGATGAGCGAATGCTGTCGACAGAACAAATACTGGAAGCCATGTCGGGGCAGGGACTGCGAATCACCGATCAGCGCAAAACGCTTGCCAGGTTATTCGGCGAGAATACGGGATATTTGTCGGCGAAGGATGTTTATGAGCATATGGGCCGCAAGTACAGCGGGCTCAGCTTTGATACAGTTTACCGCAACCTGCGTGTCATGGAGGAGCTGGGTGTGCTGGAGCAGGTGGTCTTTGAGGATGGCGTCAAGTTCAAAGGCAGCTGCAATCAGGATCACCACCATCACCATATGATTTGCCTTCAATGCATGAAGACTTACCCGATTCAATTCTGCCCGATGAATTTAACGGATACTCCGGATCAGT
Source organism: Paenibacillus sp. FSL L8-0470 (assembly GCF_038008625.1). Taxonomy (NCBI): domain Bacteria; kingdom Bacillati; phylum Bacillota; class Bacilli; order Caryophanales; family Paenibacillaceae; genus Paenibacillus; species Paenibacillus sp. FSL L8-0470. The sequence continues at coordinate 5,138,170 of NZ_JBBOZM010000001.1, read as the reverse complement.
TCCGGGTGGTCAAGCATAAATTTGAGGTGTTCGGTTACTGCAAGGATTGTGAACAGAACCGTGAAGAAGAGACGGGACTTGCAGCGCACGGCAAAGAAGGGCACTGATTATGCCTATTATACGCAGAACGATCCAGGCCCCAATCCGCGTGTACCGCAAATTTATTTCGCCGCTTAAACCGGCGACCTGCCGCTTTTATCCGACTTGCTCAGCCTACGCGCTGGAAGCAATCGAAATCCATGGCCCGCTCAAGGGTTCGTGGCTTGCCGCGAAGCGAATTGGCAAATGCCATCCCTTCCATCCCGGGGGACTGGACCCGGTACCGCCGTGCAAAGAACACTCTGCCGGGGACGAAGCAGCTCCCACGACTTGACATGACGCCTGCATTTTGGGTATATTTTGGATAATAACATTAATTTCCGAGGAACGGATGAGTAGATCGGGACGACCATTACAGAGAGCCGGGAAGAACAGCTGGGAGCCGGTATGGTACGCAGATTGAATATGGTCCGGGAGGAACTGTGTTCGAGCTGGAGCCGATTGTCGCGGCTTAAGTAAGATAGCAGCGTGTTCCAGCGTTAATGGACAGTTCCGGAAGGGAACTGGCGAAGCCTGTGTTCTGTGAAGAACCAGGGAACTTTGGGTGGTATCGCGTGAGTATACTCTCGCCCCATAAAGGGGCGGGAGTTTTTTGTGTTTATTGTGTTTGCCAAGACGAAAGGATGACATGAAATGAGCGATAAGAAAACTTTTTACCTGACTACACCGATTTATTATCCGAGTGACAAGCTGCATATCGGGCATGCTTACTCTACGGTAGCTGGAGATGCTATGGCCCGCTACAAGCGCCTGCGTGGCTATGAGGTCCGTTATCTTACCGGTACGGATGAGCATGGGCAGAAGATTGAACGAAAGGCTGCTGAAGCTGGCAAGACCCCACAGCAGTTCGTTGACGATATTGTCGTCGGCATTAAGGATCTGTGGCGCAAGCTGGATATTTCCAACGATGACTTCATCCGCACGACGGAGGAACGGCACAAGAAAGTGGTACAGGATATCTTTGACCGCCTGCTGAAGCAGGGCGACATCTACAAAGGTGAGTATGAAGGCTGGTACAGTATTCCAGATGAAACCTTTTACACCGAAACTCAGCTGGTGGATATCGAGCGGGACGCGAACGGTGCCATCACCGGCGGTAAAAGCCCGGACAGCGGCCACCCTGTCGAATTGGTCAAGGAAGCAAGCTATTTCTTCCGCATGAGCAAGTATGCTGACCGTCTGCTGAAGTATTATGAAGAGAACCCGGAGTTTATCCTGCCGGAATCACGCAAGAACGAAATGATCAACAATTTCATCAAACCCGGGCTGGAGGACCTCGCGGTCTCCCGTACGACCTTTGATTGGGGCGTTAAGGTCAAGGGCGACGAGAAGCATGTCGTGTATGTATGGATTGATGCATTGACGAACTATATCACAGCCCTTGGCTATGGTTCCGAGGACCGCAGCTTGTATGACAAGTTCTGGCCTGCGAATGTGCATATTGTCGGTAAGGAAATTGTGCGTTTCCATACGATCTACTGGCCGATCATCCTGATGGCGCTGGGCGAGCCGCTTCCGAAGAAAGTGTTCGCACACGGCTGGCTGCTGATGAAAGACGGCAAAATGTCTAAATCCAAGGGTAATGTCGTGGATCCGGTTACGCTGATCGACCGCTACGGATTGGACGCGCTGCGTTACTATCTGCTGCGTGAAGTGGCATTTGGCTCGGATGGCACCTTTACGCCTGAAAGCTTTGTAGACCGGATCAACTATGATCTGGCCAATGACCTTGGCAATCTGCTGAACCGGACCGGGGCGATGGTTGAGAAATATTTTGGCGGTGAACTTCCGGCTTACGAAGGCAAGGTAACGGCGTTCGACGGCGAGCTTGAAGCGGCTGCGGGCAGCACCTATGCCAAAGTTGAAGAAGCGATGGAAAAAATGGAATTCTCCGTGGCCCTTACCGCGATCGGGGCATTCATCAGCCGTACGAATAAATACATTGATGAGACCCAGCCTTGGGTGCTCGCGAAGGATGAGAGCAGAACCGGCGAGCTGGCTTCCGTCATGAGACATCTTGTGGAGGGCCTACGCACCGCTTCGATTCTACTGCAGCCGTTCCTGACCAGCGCACCGGCGAAAATCTGGGAGCAGCTCGGCATTCAGCCGGGTGAGCTGACAGCCTGGGACAGCGGCAAAACCTTCGGCCTCATTCCAGCCGGAACGAAGCTGGCCAAAGGCGATCCAATCTTCCCGCGCCTCGATGTTGCTGTAGAGGTTGCCTACATCGCCGAGGCGATGGGTGCCGGCAAACCGGCGGCACTAGAAGCGGAGCCTGCACCTGCAGGCGCTGAAAGCGGCGCAGCAGCTGAGCCGGAGGAAGAGCATAAGGAAGAAATCAGCATCGACGATTTTGCCAAAGCCGAGCTGCGCGTGGCCCAGGTCATCGCCGCTGAGCCGGTGAAGAAGGCAGACAAGCTGTTGAAGCTGCAGCTTGATCTCGGTTATGAGCAGCGTCAGGTGGTGTCCGGGATTGCCAAGTTCTACACTCCAGAAGAGCTGGTGGGACAAAAGGTAATCTGCATCGTCAACCTGAAGCCGGTGAAGCTGCGCGGCGAGCTGTCGCAAGGCATGATCCTGGCCGCCTCCAAAGGCGACAAGCTGACGATCGCAACCGTACCGGACAGCATGCCGAACGGCGCAATTGTGAAGTAAGCAGGCAACCAGAACAAATAACGGGTCTAAATGGGCAAATTCAACTGACCCGCCGAACGTCTGCAAGGGAACGCATGCACGCCAGCAATGGCTGCGGGCGTTCCTTTTTGTGATGGATACATGGGATACATGAAGCTTTGAAGCTGTATTTGACTCTGGCAGCAGAACGTCCGGGAGAACATGAGAGTTGACTTATCGTAACCATTACTATTATAATTCTCATAGTAAAATTTACGATTTAAGGAGTCGATAGCAATTATGTCTTTAACAAAACCACACAGAGGGCTGCTGCTGGTGCATGCTCTGCTGGTAATCCTAACGCTTGCGGCCTGCGGTCCCAAGAGCAGCGGGAGTATCGTTGAGGGTAAAGTGAATGTAGTCACTACTTTTTATCCTATATATGAATTTGCCAAAGAAATTGGCGGGGAAGATGCCAATGTCATTAATCTGCTTCCGGTCGGTGTGGAGCCTCATGATTGGACCCCGCGCAGCCAGGATATCATCAATACTTCCAAAGCCCAGCTGTTTCTGTACAATGGTGCCGGACTTGAAGGCTGGGTGCCGAACTTCCTTAAAAGCCTCAACAGCGACAGTAAAGCCAAGGCTGTTGAAGTCAGCAAAGGCGTCAATTATATTATGACGGATGAAGAAGACGGGCATGATCATGGAGGCGAGGAACATGCGCATGAAGGTGAGGGACATGCGGATGAAGAGCATTCCGAAGAAACAGGCACCGACAGCCTGCATACGGATCCCCATACCTGGGTAAGTCCAAAATCCGCGCTTGTGATGGCTGAGAACATTAAAGAGAGCCTCCAGTCCGTCGATCCTGAGCATAAATCTGGTTATGAGGAACGTTATAACAAACTTACAGAGCGCTTGCAGGCGCTGGATAGCAAGTTTACGACAGAGCTTGCCAAGCTGCCGAATAAAGAAATCGTCGTGTCCCACCAGGCGTTTGCTTATCTCGCGCGTGATTATGGTTTGAAACAACATGCCATCATGGGCTTGTCCCCGGATGCGGAACCACGCGGGCAGGATTTGCTGGATCTGGCGGCTTTGGTAAAAGAGGAAGGCATCCGTTATATCTTCTTCGAGGAACTGGTTTCTGACAAGCTGGCCAAAACCTTGGCTGGTGAAGCCGGTGTGGAGACGATGGTGCTAAATCCGGTTGAGGGACTTACCACCGAACAGGACAAGAATGGAGACAACTATTTCACATTAATGGAGAAAAATTTGCAAAATCTAATTCTGGCTTTACAATAGTAAGGAAAGTATAAGTGAAAGGCGGTACTTCACAATGCAATCGGTATCCTTGGACTGCCATCAGCATATGATCGAGATACAGGATCTTTCCTTCTCTTACGGAGAGCAGAAGGTGATTTCCAATCTGAATTACACCGTGAAGGAACGGGACTTCCTGGGAATTATCGGTTCCAACGGCGCCGGCAAAACAACCTTGCTGAAGATGATCGTCGGGCTCCTGCCCGCAACCAGCGGAGATATTAAATTATTTGGCCAGTCTGTCCGCAAGTTTAAGGATTGGGAGCGCATAGGCTATGTCCCGCAAAAAAATGCTTTCAACCCCTTGTTCCCGGCAACGGTCCGTGAAGTCGTGCTGTCCGGCTTGTACAACAATAAGAATCTGATCCGCAGAGTGTCCAAAGCGCAGCAGCGCCAGTGTGAGGACGCCCTTGAGGTAATGCGGATTCAGGATATTGCTGAGAAAAGAGTTGGTCAGCTGTCCGGCGGTCAACAGCAGCGTGTATTCCTGGCCCGTGCGCTGATCAATCATCCGGATTTGCTCATTTTGGACGAACCTACCGTGGGGATTGATGCCGAAACGCAAGCCGGGTTTTTCGACCTCATTCTGCATATGCATGCCCATCATCATATGACTTTCCTGATGGTGTCGCATGACATCGACATGATCAAAAATTATCTGGGGCAGGAGCCGGTTCAGAAAAACGGCAAAATCAATTTCTACTGCCGCCACTCTCATGACGTTCAGGATTGCGCCGTGGAGAACCTGCAGCATACACTTACCTGATCCGGGGCTGCACACAAATACACTTAATACTTCATACCAGTCGCTGACATACTAAATAGCTGCAGTAAATACAATATGCCGGATACCGTACCGTTAACCATCAGTCTGTTGCATCAGCAACTCAACCAGCAACTAAATGCAACAGAATTCCATATCAGCGCCAAAAGTGAGCAATCTATTGTATCATCTGCAGTAGGTTGCTCTTCTCCGCTGAAACAAGCAGGTTTACCGTTGGTCATCCATTGTACAATGATGACCAGGCTTTTGACCTTAGCCTTTATTCCGTACCCAGATCCCGCACCGGTAAAGCGTGTCCCGTAAGGGAGGAAAAGCGTTCATTCCTCCGCAATCACCAGATACCGCAATACACTTCTCCCACGCCAGCTGCACTTAAGCGGGTGTCCAGAGGGCAGAGCCCTTGGGGCCCTCCCTTGGAAGGGAGGGTTTGGGAGGGGTCGTAATTGTTTGAAATTTGGTTTGAAGCTTCTAAAAATAGATCTATCGAAATTCAGAGGAGAATATATCTTGGAAATTCTATTCAGTGACTTTTTTCAGCGGGCGCTTGCGGGCGGGCTGATGATCGGCATTACCGCGCCGCTTATAGGCGTTTTTCTTGTGCTCAGACGATTGTCGATGATCGGAGACACGTTGGCCCATGTGACCATCGCAGGTGTGGCGCTGGGCTTCCTGACCGGGTTTTATCCGCTGGGGGCAGGTCTGATTTTTGCGGTGGTGGCCTCCTTTGCCATCGAAAAGCTGCGCAAGGCGTACAAGAGCTACGCTGAGCTGTCCATCGCAATTATTATGTCAGGTGGGGTAGCGCTGGCTTCACTCTTTTTCACCTTAGGCAAAGGGTATAATGCGGATGTGATGAGCTATCTGTTCGGGAGTATCTATACGCTCAATAATACCGATCTGATTGTAGTGGGTATCGTGACGATTGCCGTAGTTGTAGTCGTGACGCTGTTTTTCAAGGAGTTTTTTCTGCTCAGCTTTGAGGAGGATGCGGCGAGTGTCAGCGGCCTGCCCGTGAAGCTGCTCAACATGCTCATTACGGTGCTTACGGCGCTTGTGATCAGTACGGCCATTAAGATTGTCGGTTCGCTGCTCGTGTCTGCGCTGCTGACGATTCCGGTGGCGATTAGTCTGCTGCTGTCACGCAGCTTTAAGTCTTCGGTTGTACTGTCGGTTATCATTGCCGAGATTGCTGTTGTGGGAGGTCTGGTAGTTGCGGGGGTCTGGAATCTGGCGCCTGGGGCAACAATCGTTCTACTGCTTATTGCCCTGCTGACCCTTACACTGATCGGCAAAAAAGGATTACCCTCTTAAGAATGTAACTAGCAAAGTGACCCTGAACCCGGAAGGAGAGCTGCCGCTTTGTCGAACCTGAATGCAGGAATTGCTTTTGCCGCTGGTGTGGCGTCGTTTATATCACCTTGCTGTCTGCCGCTTTATCCTTCGTACTTATCTTATATTACCGGGTTGTCCGTGCAGCAGCTAAAGAGTGGCAGTAACAGCAAAGAGGTACGTTTCCGCACCCTGTCGCATACGCTGGCTTTTATCCTGGGGTTTTCAGTAGTCTTTTATACGCTCGGCTTTGGGGCCGGGCTGTTCGGGCAATTTTTCAACGGGCAGCGTGATCTGATCCGCCAATTGTCGGCTATCCTAATCATTGTGATGGGACTGTTCCTGCTGGGGATTTTTCAGCCACAGTTTCTGCTGCGGGAACGCAAGCTTGATTTGAAATGGAAACCGGCGGGTTACGCCGGCTCCTTTATTTTTGGCATCGGCTTTTCCGCGGGCTGGTCACCTTGCATCGGGCCGATTCTGACGGCAATCATCGCGCTGTCTGCCAGTGATCCGGGAACTTGGTTTACGATGATTACCGCATACAGTATCGGCTTCGCCTTGCCGTTTTTCGCACTGGCCTTCTTCCTGGGCGGGGCGAGAAAAATCCTGAAATATTCCAATGTGCTGATGAAGATCGGTGGCGCACTAATGGTCTTAATGGGGGTTTTGCTGTTTACAGATCAAATGTTCCGGATAACGATCTGGCTGCAGGGAGTCACGCCGGACTGGCTGATCTTCTAGCTTAGGTAAAATAATCAATTCCCGCTTCCGGGAAATGTTCAAAAATCCGCTCTGTGATGAACTCCCGCAGGGCGGTTTGTTGTTCATCGGGGTACACATATTTATTTTGGCCCCAGCGGCCCCATTTCTTTTTGCGCTTTTCGATATCCATCTCCAGCTTTGATTTGGGGTAACGTTTCTCGATCACGGTTTTGGCCGTTTTGGTGAAACGGTGCTGAATCATCTCAAAAGTCAATCCTTTGCCCACATCCGGCGGAAGGGTTTTGGCCAGTTTCTCCAGCAGTTCCGCATAGCCTTCTTCCCAGCCGTCATGCCAGATAATCGGTGCGATGATAAAGCCCAGCGGATATCCGGCCCGGGCTACTTTTCCCGCAGCCTCAATCCGCTCCTCAAACCGCGAAGTAGCCGGCTCGAAGTTCTTGATGACATAGTCGGCATTCACACTGAAACGGATTCGTGTATGGCCGTTATGCTTCAGTTGAAGCAGCGGCTCAACATGCTGGTATTTGGTTACAAAACGCAGCCGCCCGAGCGGCTCTGCGGCCATGAAGTTGATCAGCTCCGTCAGGGAGCCGGTAATATGCTCCAACCCGAGCGGATCGGAAGTACAGGCGGCTTCAAAGGTAGTGATTTCCGGAGCGCGCTCTTGGAGATATTTTTTAGCGGCTTCGATGACGTCCCCGGTATTCACATAGACACGGATATAGGGCTTGGCCCCCAGCGTGGTTTGCAAATAACAATAATGGCAATGTCCCATACAGCCGGTGGCAATCGGAATCGCATAATCCGCAGACGGCTTGGACTGGTCAAAGGTTAACGTTTTGCGCAGGCCGACCACCAGTGTTCTTTTGGCGATTTTGTATTGCTCAACCTCGGTTTCGCCGGGCAGGTTCGTAATACGGTTATGCGAGGTCGTCATGCGGTAGGGGATGTTCTGGGCTTTGACCCATTCCATAATCTGTACTCCTTTGGGATAATTAAGCGAATCCGGCTCGAAAAAAACCAGCTCTGGAATGAAAAGACCGGTCGGCTTTTTCTGTCTTTTGGCCGAGGGACGTTCGGGCGTTACTACAGTCATGGGTTCACGCTCCTTAGGGATGAGGATATCGTTATTGTGCCGGTTAAGGGCGGAATAAAATCATGGTAAACATCGCTATGCAGGGCAACAAGGGGCCGGAGGACTTGCCAAAGAGCGGCAGAAACATGTATCATTGTTAGAGCAAGGTTGGCCCCCGCGCCACGCTCATTATAGAAAAGAGGTAAACTTGAATGCCAACACCCAGCATGGAGGATTATTTGGAGCGCATATACAAGCTCATCGACGAGAAAGGATATGCGCGGGTTTCGGATATTGCCGAGGGACTGGAAGTACACCCCTCCTCTGTAACCAAGATGATCCAAAAACTGGATAAGGACGACTATCTCATCTATGAGAAATATCGTGGGCTTGTCCTAACGAGCAAAGGTAAAAAAGTAGGAAAACGTCTCGTTGACCGTCATCAGCTGCTGGAGGAGTTTCTTGGCCTGATCGGAGTACAGCAGGAGCATATTTATAAGGATGTGGAAGGCATCGAACATCATTTGAGCTGGGATTCTATCACGCGGATTGAAACGCTGGTGGAATATTTCCGGCGCGATGAAGCACGTCTCCAGACCTTATACGATATTCACCATGAGCTGGTCAGCGATTCTTAAACGAAGCAGATTTTTCTTGCTTTGCGCAACTTTTCCAGTTTTTTTACGTCAAAACGGGTAACGTTCTTTTTTTCTATGACCCCGTTTCCAAAGCAAACGGCCGTCTCCCTTATTTAAGGACGAGAGGGCCGTTTCTTTTTGTTTATACACATTTCAGAATGTAAACCTGGGAGGAATTATGAATTACCGTAAATGGATTGTAGGATTGCTGGTTTTTGTCTTGTGCCTGTCTGTAGGGTTACCCGGTGTCCGTGCGGCAGCGGTGCCGATTACGATTGAGCTGGATGGGGAAACATTGAGCAGTGATGTGCCGCCGTACATTACCGCTTCCAATGTAACGCTAGTGCCTGTGGCTGTAGTCAGCAGGGGACTTGGCGCGATAGTGGATTGGAACCAGAGCAGCAAGACGGCCACGATCAGCAAAGGGAACACCGTGCTGAAGCTGACCAGCGGCAGCACAACGGCCCTCGTGGACGGAGCTTCTATCAGCCTTGAAACATCGGTTCAGAGCCGGCAGGGCCGGGTGATGGTGCCGCTTCGTTTTGTAGGCGAACAGCTTGGGCTACAGGTGGCCTGGAATAAGGCAGCAAATAATATCGCCCTGTACTCGAATACCGAAATTATCAGTCCTGGGACCCCTTCGGTTCCAACTACACCGGCAACGCCTGAGGTGCCAACACCTACCGTGCCAACGCCAACGGTGCCGAAGCCAACCGTTCCTGAAATCCCGTCCATTCCGGGAGCAAAAACAGGCAAGGCGATGAAAGGTGCCTGGATCTCCACCGTATTTAATCTGGATTGGCCGTCGACTTCTTCGGCGAACAATGCCGACAAACAGAAGAAAGAGTTCAGCACGATGCTGGACAAGCTGCAGGCCACTGGCTATAACGCCGTATTTGTCCAGGTCAGACCGTCAGGGGACAGCCTGTATCCTTCGGTGCTTGTTCCCTGGTCCAAGGTGTTAACGGGAACGCAGGGGAAAAATCCCGGTTATGATCCGCTGGAGTACATGGTTAGCAGTACACATGAACGCGGCATGGAGTTTCATGCCTGGTTCAACCCGTTCCGTGCAACCACGGATGCCAGCACTTCAAGCCTTGCCAGCAATCATGTAGCCAAGGCCCATCCGGAATGGATCGTAAATGCAGAGAACAAGCTGTACATTAATCCGGGGATTCCCGAGGCGCGCCAGCATATTATCGACACGGTGATGGAGGTTGTCAAAGGCTACGACATTGATGGTGTGCATTTGGATGACTACTTTTATCCCTCCGGCTCTTTCGCCGATGACGCGGCGTTCAATACATATAACGCCAAGGCTATCTCTAGTAAAGGGGATTGGCGGCGGGACAACATCAATGAATTTATTCGCCAGCTTGGCCGGGAGATTCACAGCGCGAAATCTGATGTTTCTTACGGTGTAAGCCCGTTTGGCGTATGGCGCAACAAGAAGGCCGACAGTACCGGATCGGACACAACGGCAGGCGTATCGGCCTATGATAACATGTATGCAGATACCCGGACATGGATCAAAAATGGCTGGATCGATTATATTGCACCGCAGATTTACTGGAGTTTATCCTTCTCCGCAGCCCGCTATGACAAGCTGGTAGACTGGTGGGTAAATGAAGTTAAGGGTACCGGAGTGAAGCTGTACATTGGCCAGGCAGCTTATAAGGTTGGAGCAAGTGATCAGAAGGCCGAATGGCAGAGCGGAGAGCAAATCATCAACCAGCTCAAATATAACGAACAGTACGATGAGGTTGCCGGAAGCATTATGTTCCGTGCGAATGATATAGTTGTGCGTGATCCGTTCGGACTCTCCAGCTTATTGACGTTCTATTTCAAATCCTGATGAATTACCGGCAATTGCAATCATAAGAAGTCATGAAACTTCCCCCGTGCTCATAGATAAGCAATAGGATCTATGGAACGGGGGTAAACTCTGTATGGAGATTAATGCTGTGTTTGAAGGCGGTGGGGTAAAGGGAATATCGCTCGCAGGAGCGGTAGAGGCGACGGAACATGCGGGCCGCACCTTCCGTAAAGTAGCCGGAACCTCCTCGGGTTCCATTATCGCCTCGATGCTGGCTGCAGGTTATAACGGTGAAGCCATGAGCCGGATTATAAAAGGAACTTCTTTTTCTTCTTTTTTGAAACGGGGAGCGTTGTACAATACAGCTTACATAGGTCCTGCACTGCGGGTGATGATTAAAAAAGGCCTGTACTCGGGAGAGGCGCTGGAATCCTGGATCCGCGGCATTTTGCGGGAGAAAGGCATTGTCACCTTCAGCGATTTACCGCGCGGGAAGCTGTCCATCATTACTTCAGATATCTCGAACGGACGAATTGTTGTCCTTCCGGACGGACTGGAGGAATACGGCATAACCCCAGGCGGGTTTGAAGTCGCCAAGGCAGTCCGCATGAGCTGCAGCATTCCTTATTTTTTCGACCCGGTTATGCTGCGTTTAAGCGGGCAGGCTGCCCGGGGGAAGTCATTCACTGAACAATTCGTTTATTTCGTCGACGGAGGACTGCTCAGCAATTTTCCGTTATGGCTGTTCGATGAGAAACAAGCAGGTTTTATAAGTCCGGGGCACAACATCCCTACAGTCGGCTATCAGCTGATCGGGAGGACGGATCCCCAGCCTCACCGGATCACCGGTCCCTTTAGTATGCTGCAGGCACTGGTAGGGACCATGCTGTCGGCCCATGATGAACGTTATATCGAAACAGAGAAACTTGTGCGGACGGTCAAAATTCCGACACTGGGGATTTCTACAACCAGTTTTCATATTTCCCCGGTGCAGGGTGATGATCTGTACGCGGCGGGATATAAGGCGGGGGAGGAGTTCTTCAAAAACTGGAGGCCGCCCGTTCACAAGCTCACCCAGTGAGTCTCAATAGGGAACCCTCTCTCCCCGAGCCCCCATCTTCCCACCCCAGCAACTATATTAAAAAAGGCATCCCACACGTCAGTTATGCAACGTGGAGATGCCTTTTTGAAAAGATAAGAATTTATATGTTTCACGCTATAAATTATCCTTCTATTTCTCGCTGAAACGGATACCGTCCTTTTGAGGACGGCAAAGCCGTTTCCACTTGTGCTTACAGTTTTTGCTTGAGCAGCAAGAACCTGTTAATGATACTTTGGAAGCTGATCGTCGCTTTTACCCTTACTGCCCTCGATAACCTGGAACGGATAGCTTTTGCGTTTACCGGGTGCGGTTTGGGCTTTGCGTACCCCGGCCACTTTAGACATGGTTTTCTGTGAAGGCTTTACTTTTGTGCGCGGTCTGCCGGGAGTCCGTGTTTTTCCAGCCGGTGTCATCTTGTACCCGTAATAGAGCAGACCGAGTAATACCAAAGGAAAAAGGAATACCGACAACGTTCCGAAAACATCACTCAACATTCCTGTAACGAGACCCAGTACCGCAAGCGATACCGAAATCCAAAAAATTATAGCATGCCTCATAGGCCACTCATCCTTTCGCAGGATCCAATATGCCGCCTGACACTCTCACTTCTGTATATTCCCCTGCTTCAATTGCGGCATCAAGCTCCCGCATCCGGTTGAACGAGGCGATGGAGACTTCCACCATATCATCCTTTGGTTCCTTAGTGGTGAGCAGCTGCAGCCACAGCCCAGGATAACCTAAATACTTGAGACCCGGAATGTCCCGTACAGCGTTGGTGCCCTTCAGCACTTCAAACGATACGCCAATGACGACAGGAAGGAGAATAATCCGCTGCAGTACGCGCTGGGTAAGGTTATCCCAAGGGACAACGGAGTAAATGATTACACCCAGCACAATGGTCAGCATCATAAAGCTGCTTCCACAACGGTAATGCAGGCGGCTGTACTTCTGTACATTCTGAACAGTCAATTCCTCACCGGCTTCAAAGGCACTGATGACCTTATGCTCGGCTCCGTGATACTGGAACAACCGCTTGACCACCGGGGTCTGCGAGATTGCCCATAAATAAACGAGCAGAAGAACCAGCTTGATCGCACCTTCTACGAGGTTGTGCAGAACATAGTTATCAAATGCATTGCCGAATAAAAAATCTTCAACGAATACCGGCACCAGCGTAAATATTACCTTGCCGAAGAGAAAGGAGAGAATACCCATAACCGCCACGCCAAAAATCATGCCGAGGCTCCAGCCCTCATCCTTCTTCTTTTCTTTTTCTTTCTGCTGCTTGGCAAGCTCTTCCGGCTCTGTTTCATCCTCGGCATACGATTCCGCTGAGTAATTCAGATGTTTGGAGCCTTTGGCGCTGGAATCTATAATACTGACAATGCCGCGAAGCAGCGGAATCTTGCGCAGTTTAACGACCCAGCTCTTATCGCTTCTCGGCACCTCCAAAAATGTGATTTCCTGATTTTTCCTTCTTACGGCTGTTACGTTGATATGCTTGCCGCCGAACATGACGCCTTCAATAACGGCTTGGCCGCCGTAACTTGGAGTTTCTTGGGACAACCAATTCACCTTCCCATGTATTAATATGATTTATATAATACATTGTAACTAATTTATGCCCACATTGCTAGTTGGATTGCCTTTTCCTGTGCATACTAGCATTTAGAGAGCGGAGGGGCCGAAAAGCAATCCATATATTGAAAGTGAGGCAGTAAGATGAATAATGCAGGAAAGCAAAAATCGCAACATACGAACCCTTTTTATTTTGCCGTTGAACTGGGCTTTTTTGCCGGAATAATCTGGGGAGGGATCCGCTGGCTGATGTATGCCTTTCATTTTACCAAGGTTCTTCCGGGTTTTTTGGCCGAGCCTTTCTTTAAACATGAATTTCTGATGACAGCAGCCGGACATTTGGCCGGATACCTGTCTTTTATCGTGTTCTCGGTAGCAGCATCACTCTTTTATGTGCTGATCTTCCGCAAGCTGAAGGGCCCCTGGCCGGGGATGATTTACGGTGTTCTGTGCTGGTCCGCAATCTTTCTTGCCGGGTCGTGGCAATTTCTCATGCAGCCTCCGTTCAGGCTTCCGTGGAACTCTGTAATCAGTGAATTTTGTATCTTTTTACTCTGGGGTTTGTTCATCGGCTATACTGCGGCGATCGAGTATACGGATGAGCGGAAACGTGAGCAGCAGACAAGCCTGGCTTAATGGCCCGAAAAAACTTCTCAAGGGCATGACCCTATGTTAAAATACAATGTGGCTATTTCGAGAGGAGAATGAAAATGGGCAACGAGCGCGTCTCCAAGCTGCGTACGGTTTTGCAGGAACAAGGATTGGATGCGATGTTAATAACCAGCGGCATCAACCGCCGTTATTTGAGCGGATTTACCGGCTCTTCCGGTTATGTACTGGTGACCGGTGATGACAGTTATCTGCTGACCGACTTTAGGTACATGACACAGGCTGCAGAGCAGGTGAACGGACTTAAAGTGGTTCAGCATGGTGCGAAATTCATTGACACTGTACGCGAGCTGCTGCCGCAGGGCGGTAATGTCCGTGTCGGCTTTGAACAGGATGATGTAACCTTCAGTGCTTACACCGCATATGCTGCGGCTCTGCAGCCGGCGGCACTGGTTCCAGTCTCCAAAGCAGTTGAGAACCTGCGCATGTTCAAGGACAAGGAGGAGCTGGCCGTCATGCAGCGGGCAGCGGATCTGGCAGATGCAACATTCAGCCATATTCTGAATGTGATCAAGCCCGGCATGACCGAGCGTGATGTAGATCTGGAAATGGAATTCTACATGCGTACCCATGGGGCTACTTCTTCATCGTTTGACACCATTGTGGCTTCCGGTGAACGTTCGGCAATGCCTCATGGTGTGGCAAGCAGCAAGGTCATCCAGAACAACGAATTCGTAACCTTCGATTTCGGTGCGCTGCTGGACGGCTACTGCTCGGACGTAACCCGCACCATTGCGCTGGGAACTCCGGATCCCAAGCTGAAAGAAATCTATGATATTGTACTTGAAGCGCAGCTGCACACGCTGGCTAACATCAAGCCGGGTATGACCGGACGGGAGTGCGACGCTTTGGCGCGTGACATTATCACCCGTTATGGTTATGGGGAATATTTCGGCCACAGCACAGGCCATGGCCTTGGCATGGAAGTCCATGAATGGCCGCGGTTGTCCAAGCTTGCTGATGAAATTATGCAGCCGGGTATGGTAGTAACCGTGGAGCCGGGCATTTATTTGGAAGGCCTCGGCGGTGTGCGCATTGAGGACGACATCGTGATTACAGACAGCGGTATTTCGCTTCTCACACATTCGTCCAAAGATTATACGGTATTGTAAGGATCGCTTGAACAGGTAAATTATTGATTCCAGGAGGGATTTTTTGTGATTTCAGTTAACGATTTCAAAACAGGCTTGACCGTAGAGGTAGAAGGCGACATCTTTACTGTACTTGATTTCCAGCACGTTAAACCAGGTAAAGGTGCGGCATTTGTCCGCTCCAAACTGAAGAATTTGCGCAACGGCAACACAGTAGAACGTACATTCCGTGCAGGTGAAACTATTGGCCGTGCGATCATCGAGAACCGTGGTGTGCAATATCTGTATGCCAGCGGTGCAGACCATGTATTTATGGATAACGAAACTTATGATCAATTCGAATTGTCTGCTAAGCAATTGGAATGGGAGCTTAATTTCCTTAAAGAAAACATGACGGTGAACATCGTCAGCTACCAGGGCGAAATTCTCGGAATCAACCTGCCTACCAGCGTTGAGCTGAAGGTTGTAGAAACAGAGCCGGGCATCAAGGGCAACACGGCTCAGGGCGCTACTAAATTTGCTAAGGTAGAAACCGGATTGAACGTTCAGGTTCCTCTTTTCATTAATGAAAACGATGTTCTTCTGATTGATACCCGCGAAGGTAAATACATCTCCCGCGCGTAAGATTTGCCCTGCCTTAACTTACATTTATACCAACCGGCCTCCCTTGCATCCTGCGGGGGAGGCTTTTGGCTATCCGGGTAAAGGCAGCTGGTAAATCACGGAAAGAAACGGAAATTGGACGCTTTTTTTGTGAAACCATTAACGCATGATATGGTTTTCGTATTATACTGGTTTAAAGCGGGAAATCAAATATAAGCTACTACATAGAGCGAAATAGGGAGTGAATGGGACTTTGTCACTTTATGTCATGAAATTCGGAGGCAGCTCCGTCGGCGATATTGAACGCATGCAGCGTGTCGCCAAACGCATCGCAGACAAGCAGGATGAAGGGCACCGCTGTGTTGTGGTTGTATCCGCCATGGGGGACACCACGGATGATCTAATTGATCAGGCGAAGCAGCTGAACGCTCAGCCGCCCGCACGTGAAATGGATATGCTGATGACGACGGGGGAACAAATCTCTGTTGCGCTTCTTTCCATCGCATTGCACGGAATCGGACGCAGTGCCGTATCGTATACAGGCTGGCAGGCCGGCTTCGTCACCGATGAGACTCACGGCCGGGCACGGATCAATGAAATTGATCCACAGCGCGTACTGGAGTCACTGGAGCGCGAGCAGATCGTCATTGTAGCCGGATTCCAGGGGATGACCCAGAGCGGCGAAATTACCACGCTGGGCCGCGGAGGTTCGGATACGACAGCCGTAGCACTGGCAGCCGCCATCAAAGCGGATGTATGCGAAATTTACACGGATGTGGATGGCATCTACTCCACAGATCCGCGTATCGTGAAGAGAGCGCGCAAGCTGAAGGAAATCTCTTATGATGAGATGCTGGAGCTGGCCAACCTGGGAGCGGCAGTACTACATCCGCGCGCCGTGGAATATGCCAAACGATATCAAGTGAAGCTGGTCGTCAGATCGAGCTTTAATCATAATGAAGGTACTGTGGTGAAGGAGGAAGCGAGCATGGAGCAGGGAGTAGTAGTTAGTGGAATTGCCTATGACAAGAACGTGGCCCGGATCAGTATTCTGGGAGTGCCTGATTTTCCCGGCGTATTGGCCCAAGTGTTCGGCAAGCTGGCCGAAGAAGGCGTTGACGTAGATATTATCGTACAGAGCGGCGTGCAGAATGAGAAAGCGGATTTCTCCTTTACGGTGGCGCTTAGCGAGCTATCACGGGCCAAGGAAGTGATCGAGGGGCTGCACAGCGCACTGCCCTACCGTGAAGTCACTTCAGAGGATAATCTCGTCAAAGTATCGATCGTAGGCGCAGGCATGGTCAGCCATCCGGGTGTGGCCGCGCAAATGTTTGAGGTCATTTCCCAAAAGGGCGTAAGCATTAAGATGGTCAGCACCTCCGAGATCAAGGTATCTTGCGTGATTGAATCCGGCAATCTGCAGCAGATCATTCAGGCGCTTCATACCGCCTACAATCTGGATACAGAGGAGCAAGCCTTCGTCGGCGGTCCGCAGGACCGCCGCTAAATAACAAAAAAAGTCCTATTCCCGCTATAAAAGTGGAGAATAGGACTTTTTGTTATGTGCAGCTTTCCGCTGCTGTTATCCGAGACGCCGGAACCGGCCGACAATCTCTACGGTCTCCAGGACGTTGACGAAGGACTTTGGATCGGTTTCCAGAATCGTTTTTCTCAGTTCGGCAAGCTCATATCGGGTCGTTACAGTCATCAGCATTGTATTGCCTTCATGGCTGTAGCCGCCTTCCGCATTGACGACAGTAACGCCGTGAGGCAGGAGCTTGAGGCGGGTCAGCATTTTTTCCCGCTCTTTCGTGACGATGAAGCAGGTCAGCTTAATGTGGCGGCTGTGGATCATATCGACTACACGGCTCTTGACGAAAATACAAAGCATAGCGTAAAGGGCAGAATCCCAGCTTTTGAAGAAGCCGAGGCTAAGGATGACCAGACCATCCATTACAAAGAGAACGGTCCCCATTGGAATATCGTGTTTGCGCGTAATAATAGAACCAAGTATATCAAAACCCCCGGAAGAACCCCCTGCACGAAGCGAGAAGCCTACCCCGCCCGCAATAATTACCCCTCCGAAGATACTGGCAAGGATCGGGTCCTTGGTCAGTTTCACCAGGGGGATGACGGTCAGAAACCAGGTAGTGGCCAGTACCGAAAGCATGCTTAAGCAGATATACTTCTTCCCTACGACAATGAAGCCCCAGATCAGGATTGGAAGATTGATACCAAAATAGAACAGTGAAATGTACTTCGGATTCGTTAAATAACCAAGGATGGATGCCGTCCCTGCTACCCCGCCACTGAGCAGCTGATGAGGAATAAGGAACAGCCGGAGTCCGCTCGCCACCAGAAAGGCCGAGAAAATAATGATGGCCACATCCCTCACCTGTTTGGCTACTGTGTTTGAAACAAGCGGCACTACGAAATTACGAACTTGCATAACATAAATCCCCTCTTTTTCCGATGTCTTTATCCAACTATGAAAGTGTAACAAGAAGCTTGAAGCGATAAGTCCGGTTGTAGTTTATCCCACAGGCAGCCCTTATATTTTCCAGCTCCTCTTTTTTAGTACTGCAAAAATTATTTTATCATACTGATGATATTTTTTTATAGAGGGATTCACTATGATTTCTTTCACATCTTCCAATTGAAAACCGCCCATTTCTTATTGTCTAAAGTAGGCAAGTCCAGCATATCCATGGATAACAGCAGTTTTCCCGCGGGTAAAGTCTGGCAGGTTGCATTTCAATTTCCAAATGTAAAAAAGGAGTTGAACAGATTGGACAAGTATGTGAGCTGGATGGCGGCGCTTCGGCTGCTCTCAGGCAGTGTGGAAATAACGGCTGCGCTGATCATGCTGCGGCTGAATCAGGTGGACAAGGCACTGGCGGTCAATTCCGGGCTGGCTCTGGTCGGACCTACGATACTGGTCTTAACGACCGCGGTTGGCCTCACAGGGATGGCGCAGGAGCTGTCCTGGGGCAAGCTGGGCTGGATTGGCTGCGGGGTAGCCTTTCTCTTAATCGGGATTCTGAAAAAATGATAGATGATAGTCATAAAGCACAGGTACAAGCATAAATATGGAATAAAGCTATTAAAGTAGAGGACAACTTGGGGGTACTCTGTATGGCTAACGACTGGCTTTTATTGTTTCCCGAAAAAGTAAGGGCGCTGCTGAGAGGACTTCCTGTTCATTTGCTGGACAAGGTGGAGGAAATCCGGGTCCGCGAAGGGCGTCCGCTGGAGATCAACTATTCCGGCAAATATCATTTCCTCACCGGCGACGGCAGTCTGACCCAAAGACCCGAAGAAGCGTACAAGCCAAGCCGAGAGGACACTCACCGGCTGCTTGACCTGATCAGCAATCATTCGCTCTATACGATGGAAGAAGAACTGCGCAAGGGCTTTATCACCATCCCCGGCGGACATCGCATTGGACTTTCCGGCCGGACCGTCTTAAGCGGCGGCGGTGTGGAGCACTTGCGGGACATCACCGGCTTCAATGTCCGGATTGCCCGTGAGCTGCCCGGCATTGCCGACGGAATTCTGCCCTACCTGCTGGAAAGGGGGAGGCAGCGGGTCATGCACACGCTGATCCTCTCGCCGCCGCAGCATGGCAAGACTACACTGCTGCGCGATCTCGCCAGGCAGATCTCGACGGGGAGCCCAAGAGGGCGGGAGGGCAACCGGCCGGGACTGAAAGTTGGCATCGTCGACGAACGTTCGGAAATCGCCGGCAGCCGCCGCGGCATCCCGGCCTTTGACGTGGGTCCGCGTACGGACATCCTCGACGGCTGTCCCAAGGCGGAAGGCATGATGATGATGATCCGCTCCCTGTCGCCCGATGTGCTGGTCGCCGATGAAATTGGCCGTCCTGAGGATGCCGAAGCCGTCACCGAAGCGCTGCACGCCGGTATCTCGGTAGTGGCTTCGGCCCATGGCAAGGAAGTGTCCGAGCTGGCCCGGCGGCCCGGCCTTGGCGGACTGCTGGAACATCATATGTTCGAGCGTTATGTCATCCTGCACCGGACGGACGCCGGGCTGTCGTTCCGCATCCTGGACGGGCAGAAACGCGGGCTGCTGCTGGTCTCGCCTGAAGAGCGGCTGGGCGGTGACCGCCATGCTTAAGCTGTTCGGAGCCGTGCTGATCGTGCTGGCCGGTACGCTGGCCGGGTTCAAGCGGGCTGCGCAGTATGCTGACAGGCCCCGGCACATCAGAGGCCTTATCGCAGCGCTGCAGCGGCTGGAGACCGAGATTCTGTACGGCTTCACCCCGCTCCCGGAAGCGCTGCGCCGGATTGGGCTGCAGTCCAAGGATCCGCTGAAGGCGTTTTTTATGAGAGCGGCTGAAGAGATGAGCCCGCCACATGACCGCAGCGCCGAGGAAGCTATCCAGCGGGCGATGGATGCCCACTTCAAAACCGCCTCCCTGAAGGGAACGGAGCAGGAGATCCTCCGGCAGCTGAGCTGCACGCTCGGCACCAGCGACAGGTCGAATCAAAGCACGCATATCGCGCTGGCTTTGCAGCAATTGAAGCAGGAGGAGACAGTGGCCAGAGAAGATCAGGGCAAATATGAAAAAATGAGCAAAAGCCTGGGTCTGCTGCTTGGAGCATTGATCGTCATTTTGATCTTTTAGCGAGGTGCCAGGAATGAATATTGAAGTCAACGCGATCTTTCAGATTGCCGGCATCGGCATCATCATCGCCATGATTCACACGGTGCTCAAACAGATGGGTAAAGAGGACATCGCCCATTGGGTGACGATAGTCGGTTTCATCATTGTGCTGTTTATGGTGATCCGCATGCTGGACGGACTGCTCCAGGAAATTAAAACGATTTTTCTTTTTCAATAGGCAGCCTTATGGAAATCATTCAAGTGGTAGGAATAGGGCTCCTGTCAACGGTTCTGATCCTTGTTCTGAAGGAACAAAAGCCCATGTTCGCCTTTCTGCTGACGACTGCGGCAGGCATTCTGATTTTCCTGTTCCTGATCGGCAAGATCGGCACGATTCTGGGCACGCTCGAGCGGGTGGCGGAGTCCTCCGGGATGGAAATGATCTATCTCAAAACCGTATTCAAAATCATCGGAATTTCCTATATCGCGGAGTTCGGAGCACAGATTGTGCGTGATGCCGGACAGGAATCCATCGCCTCCAAAATCGAGCTGACCGGCAAGGTGCTGATCATGGTGCTTGCCGTACCGATCATCAGCATTATTATCGAAACGGTGATGAAGCTCCTGCCCGCCTGATCCGTGACACGTAGTAAAAAGAAGCCAGAGAAAGGCGGGAGGAAAGGATATGCGTCAACGCAGTATTTTTCGTCCGCCAAAACTAAAAATGCTGCTGCTACTCCTGTTCTGCCTGCTGTTTCTGTGGTGTGCGGATACCGCCAAGGCTACAGCCGCTGCGCCAACCACTGCTCCAACTGCCTCACCAACGTCTCCACCCACCCAGGGAGGAACTTCCTCTCCAGTGGATCAGTGGGTGAAGGGGCAAATGCAAAGTCTGCCGACAGACAAGGTGGAGTCGTACTGGGACCAGCTGATGAAGGATTACGGAGGATTTTTTCCGGACGGGAAGACTCCTTCGCTGATGGATATGCTGCTGCCGGGGGAGAAGGGACTCAGCTTCAAAAGCGTGCTGACCGGACTGACCTCCTACATGTGGCACGAGGTGCTATACAACGGCAAGCTACTGGTGACGATCGTTATGGTCAGTGTGCTCAGCATGATTCTGGAGACGCTGCAGACCGCTTTTGAACGGAAATCAGTCAGTAAAATCGCCTATATGCTCTGTTACATGGTTGTGCTGGTCATCGCAGTCAACAGCTTCAATATCGCAATCGGTTATGCCAAGGATGCCATCGACCGGATGATCGATTTCATGATGGCGATGATCCCGCTGCTCTTCGCGCTTTTGGCTTCGATGGGCAACATCGTTACGGTGTCGGTTACCCATCCGCTGATTGTTTTTATGATCCATGCGGTGGGCACGCTCATCCACACCGTCGTGTTCCCGCTGCTGTTCTTCTCGGCGGTGCTGCATCTGGTGAGCGCAATGTCCGAGAAATACAAGCTGACCCAGCTGGCCAATCTGCTGCGCAACATCGGAGCGGGAATGCTCGGCGTACTGCTGACCGTGTTCCTGGGCGTCATATCTGTCAGAGGGATTACCAGCTCGGTTACGGACGGAGTGACCATCCGTGCCGCCAAATATATTACGGGGAATTTCGTGCCGGTAATCGGCAAAATGTTCGCGGACGCCACCGATACGGTGATCTCGGCCTCACTGCTGGTGAAGAATGCCATCGGGTTGTCGGGCGTCATTATCATCCTCTTCCTTTGTGCTTTTCCGGCGATCAAAATCCTGGTTCTCGCGCTGATCTACAATGTGGCCGCAGCAGTCATGCAGCCGCTGGGCGAGACACCGATTGTAACCTGCCTGCAGACGATCGGCAAAAGCATGATTTATGTATTCGCGGCGCTGGCCGCCGTATCACTGATGTTCTTCCTGGCCGTCACGATCATGCTGACAGCCGGCAATGTCACCGTCATGATGAGGTGAACAGGGAACAGCTTCAAAGCGGTTTTTTCTCCAAAGTAAGTATTATCGAAGCGAGTACTGCGATGCAGTCCTAACAAAACTTGTAGGAGGTAGACAATGACCTGGTTGGGCGGATGGCTGCGGGAGCTCATTCTGGTGGTGCTGATGGCCGCCTTCGTGGAAATGCTGCTTCCGAGCAAGTCGATGGAGCGTTATGCCAGGCTGGTGCTCAGTCTGCTGGTCCTGCTTACTATGCTGAGCCCGATTGTCTCTTTTCTGAAAGGAGATGCTGCAGCAGAGCTGAGTGTGGCGATGGTGCAGCAGGAGAAACACGGCGGTCTTTTGTCCGGTGCAGGTGACGGAGCAGACTCGCTGGAGAAAATCCTGGCGGACGGGCGGATGCTGGCTGCAGGAGCGAAGGAACAAAGTCTGAAGCTGGCCGCCGAAGAGGTGGCTGGGCAGATGAGAGACCAGATTGCCGGCAGCACAGGGGTAGGCGGGGCAAAAGTCACCGTAACACTGGAGATGGGCAAGGCTCCGGGGGAGGGCGGCGGTGAAGAGGTTCCGTTAATCTCTTCGGTGACCGTCTCCTTGCCGGCAGCGGCCGGGGCAGTGGAGGCTGGGGGTACAGGTGCGGAATTAAACAATGGCGCAGACACAGCAGAGCCGATCATCATCCAGCCTGTGGAACCTGTGCAGGTTAGCCTGGGCGGTGAAGAGGGAGAGGCGGCTGAGGTTGGAACAGAAGCCGGGACATCGGTTGAAGACAGCTCCAGTGCAACTACCGATGAGGAATTGATCATCAAGCTGCTGGAGCAGAACTGGAATTTAGAACGCGGTGCAATTCATATTCAAGGCGGTAAAAACGGCGCCGAGAAATTATAGATATAGCTCTACCAATACGGCATACGCCGGTAACCGGAGGAGGGATAAGAAGTGGGCAATTGGCTGAAGAAACTGGAGCAATGGGCAGGGGGCGGGTCCGGCAGTCCGAAAAGGAGTCATACCTTCCGTTGGCTGATTATTTTGGGACTGCTGGGTGCGGCAATCATGCTGTTCAACTCCTTCGTGAACGTGAAAAAGCTGGACAGCGAGAACACTGGAAGAGAACCGCCGGTAAGCGAGAGTTCGCAGGCAACGCTGCAGCAAGGGGAATTGAGCACTCCCAATTCATTTGATGGCATTGAGCTGGCAATGGAGAACCGCACGAAAGAAATTCTGGAGAAAATCGTTGGTGTAGGCACGGTCGATATTATGGTCACTGTGGATTCTACTGAAGAAATTGTCGTGGTCCGGGATATGAACGATTCCCAGCAGCAGAGTGAAGAGACCGATGCCAACGGAGGCAAACGGCACACTACCCAATACACACGGGATGGCGAGATCGTCACCTACAGCCAATCGGGCGACGAAACCCCGATTATAACCAAGCGGATAAAACCCCAGGTGCGCGGCGTTCTCGTCGTTGCCAAGGGAGCGGAGAACAAAGTCGTCCGGGGATTGATTGAAGAGGCTGTCGAGAAGGGTCTGAACGTGCCTAGCTACCGCATATCCGTAGTGCCGCGCAAGCAGGAGCAGTGATTGATTACATGTACAAACTTTGAGGAGGAATAAAAAATGAAGGGCAAAAGACAAACGATTTGGTTGGTATCCATGCTCAGCTTAATGGTTGTGCTATCCGCATACTATTTATTCACAGAGGACTCCGGGGCCTCGGTCCCCCAGGAAACAGCGGGAAGTATTCAAGTGGATAACCTCAAGGAAACTGGCGCGAATTCAACAGTACTGGATAACGGCTTGGTCATTAATGAAGTGGACACAAAGGACGCACTTACTGCTGATGCCGGAACAACGGGTACTGCGGACGACAACACTGCCGTCGCTGCTGATGACAGCACCAATGACAGCACTGTCGCCGCGAAAGGTGACAACGATGATGCCGCAGTAAAAGATGACAGCACCCTGCCGGCGAATGCCAAAGGTGAAGACGCCGATAAGACAGCGGCCGCAAAGGACGACAAATCAAGCGATTCAAAAACCGCAGCTGCAGATACCTCCGCAGCAGCCGATAAAGATACTACAGCAGCTTCCACAGAGAAAACTCCAGCCAAGGGCGACGATGAAATTCTGGATGAGGTAGCCTCCCAGAGTGTTTCTGCAAGCAGCCTGTTCAACAACTACCTCTATGAACGCGAGCAGCAGAATCTGAAGAATTACAACGATTTGCTGGCCCTGATCAATGACATGGACAAAACCCCTGCCGAAAATGCAGTTGCCCATGAACAGCTGAACAAGCTTGAAGAAAAAGAAACCAAAATCACCGGAATTGAAGAGCAACTGCAGAAAAAATATGGTGAAGCCATTGTCAAAGAAGAATCCGGAGATGCTTACACCGTGGTGGTGCTGAGCGAGAAGCTGGATGTGAAGCAAGCAGTTGGAATCGTGGATCTTGTGATGAAGGAACTAAGCGTTTCCCAGGACAAGATCAGAGTCCAATATGTCAGCGAGCAATAATCAGCCTGTCGAAAACTAAAGAAAATGCCGAAAGAGCCCGGGTGCGCCCCGGGCTCTTTCCATTTCTATCGTTTGTGATATAATACATAAAGTTATCTTGACCGTATCAGAAGAGTGGCTTCGAGAGAAAGCTGAAGGAGTGAACTATTAAATGTTCAAGTTAAGCGAAATTAAGGAATTGATTAAATTGTTGGACCAAACCTCCTCCGTACACGAGCTGGAGATTGAAAGCGAAGGAATGAAGCTGGCTATTCGAAAACCGGATCGCCCTGAAGCTGATGGAACAGCAATACAGGCGACTCCTTATGGCTATCCCTTTACGCCGGCACCGCAGCCGCAAAGTCCGCAGCAAGTTGCACCTACGGCCGTTTATGAGATCCCTGCTGCACAGCAGCCGCCATCTTCACCCGCTGAAGGCGCATTACATAAAATTGTCTCACCGATGGTAGGGACTTTCTATAGTGCTGCTTCACCGGAAACCCCGTCTTTTGTTAATGTCGGCGACCGGGTCAGCGAGAAATCAACGGTTTGCATTATTGAAGCGATGAAGCTGATGAATGAGCTGGAGGCTGAAGTGCGCGGAGAGATCGTTTCCGTCCTTGCCGAGAATGGCCAGCTTGTGGAATACGGCCAGCCGCTGTTTCTGGTGAAACCGGAATAAAGCACGCAGAACTTGAGGAGCTTGCAAGCTTCGTTAAACTTTGGGAGGAAACGCATGAACATTCAAAAAGTGTTGATTGCCAACCGCGGCGAAATCGCGGTCCGCATTATTAGGGCCTGCCGTGAACTGGGCATTTCCACCGTGGCAGTCTATTCGGAGCCTGACCGGGATTCACTGCATGTCCGGCTGGCGGACGAAGCTTACTGCATCGGCCCGATGCTGTCGAAGGATAGTTATCTGAATTTTACAAATATTATGAGTGTGGCCACGCTTACTGAATGCGATGCCATTCATCCCGGCTACGGTTTTTTGGCTGAGAATGCCGATTTCGCAGAAATCTGCGGATCCTGCAATATTACCTTCATCGGACCGTCCCCCGACGCGATTACGCGTATGGGCGACAAGGCTGTAGCCAAGGAAACGATGAAGCTGGCTGGCGTGCCGATCATTCCCGGCTCTGACGGGCTGGTGGGCGATGTGGAGGAGGCTATTATGCTGGGCCGCGATATCGGCTATCCGATTATCGTTAAGGCTACCGCAGGCGGCGGAGGCAAGGGCATCCGCATTGCCGAGGATGAGGAATCACTCGTGAAGCAGATTACCGCCGCGCAGCAGGAAGCACAGAAGGCTTTCGGCAATGCAGGCGTATACCTGGAGAAATTCCTGACTGGCATGAAGCATGTGGAGATTCAGATCATTGCTGATAACCACGGCAATGTTGTCCATCTAGGCGAACGGGATTGCTCCGTACAGCGCCGCCGCCAGAAACTGGTGGAGGAAGCTCCATGCTCCGTACTTACGCCGGAGATCCGCGAAGCTATGGGCCAAGCAGCGGTGCGGGCCGCACTGGCGGTCAATTACTCAGGAGCGGGTACGCTGGAGTTTCTGCTGGGTCCGGACGGACAGTTTTATTTCATGGAGATGAATACACGGATTCAGGTTGAACACCCGGTAACGGAGATGGTTACGGGCGTTGACCTGATTAAGGAAATGATCTCTGTGGCTGAAGGGAACCCGCTGTCCTTTACACAGGAAGATATCGTGATTAACGGCTGGTCGATTGAATGCCGTATTAATGCAGAGGATCCGGAGCGTAACTTCATGCCTTCACCGGGAAAGATTGGCTTTTATCTGCCTCCGGGCGGACTGGGTGTACGTGTAGACAGCGCAGCTTATCCGGGATATACAATCTCACCTTTCTATGACTCGATGATTGCCAAATTGATTGTGTGGGCGCCTACGCGCCAGGAAGCGATTGCGAAGATGAAACGTGCGCTTGCTGAATTTGCTGTGGAAGGCATACATACTACAATTCCTTTCCATCAGAAACTGCTGGAGCACCCGGTGTTTCTGGACGGCAATTTCGATATCAAATTCCTCGAGGAGTATGAAATTTAGGACGGCTTCTCATTGTTTGTCATAAAGTTCGGCAAATGATATAGTATGTTTAATAAGAGACGTGCTTGGCGCTTGAAATTGTGAACAACTTTTTGATTGAAAGGTGTGAAGTCCAAAATGAGTACATTGCCGACGGAATTCGAACGTACGGAGATCGGTGAGATTCAGATCGCTCCTGAAGTGATCGAGGTTATCGCAGGTTTGGCAACCGTAGAAGTTAAAGGTGTGGCTGGCATGAGCGGCGGCTTTGCCGGAGGAATCGTGGAGCTTCTCGGACGCAAGAACCTGTCCAAGGGCGTTAAGGTAGAGGTTGGCCAACGTGAGGCGGCTGTAGATGTATCCGTCATTATTGAGTACGGCAACCGTCTCCCGGAAGTGGCTGGAGAAATTCAGCGCAACGTGAAACGTTCCATCGAGACAATGACAGGTCTGACTGTTGTGGAAGTAAATGTGCATATTCATGATGTGCAATTCAGAAACAATAACACTCCAGACAAGAGTGAAGATACAGACGCGGTTCTCCGCGTGAAATAAGGGCCAACGTTCTTCCATAAACCCCCGACAGCACCGTCGAGGGTTTACTCTAATTTAAGGAGGTTAAGTGACTCGTGGCAAAAATTTTGGACAGACTTCTGCTGTTTCTGTACAGCTTAAGTATCGGAATATTATCTGTAATTGCCATCCTCCTCTTAAGCGGCGCTATTCCGGATACGCTGGAGATTCCGGATGACCCTGCAGCGTATATAACTGTAATAGCCGTGGCTGTTATCCTGTTCTTGCTCAGCATCCGATTCTTCTACATCTCTTTGCGCCGGGACCGGGCCTCGCTGCCTTCGGTGGATCAGCGCACGGAGTACGGGGATATTCAGATCTCAATAGAGACCATTGAGAATCTGAGCCTCAAGGCTGCCGCTAAAGTAAAAGGGATCAGGGATTTGAAATCGCGCATTCGCGTTTCCCAGGCCGGTCTCGAAATTATGATCCGTGCAGTGGTGGACGGCGAGCATTCCCTTCCGCTGCTTACAACGGAAGTGCAGCGCCAGGTGCATGATTTCGTGCAGGAAACAACCGGAATTCCGGTTGCTGACGTTTCTGTATATATTGCCAACCTTACTCAGTCTCCAAGCTTCAAAAGTCGAGTGGAATAGAGGTGAGTTTCCCTATGTTCTGGAGAGAAGTATGGGAAAGTCACGGGGGGAGAATCGCCGGAGTCACCTTCGGCATCGTTCTCGGATTGATTTATTTGATTAGCGGTTTTTGGGATATGCTGTTCTTTGCACTGGTAGTGTTCATCGGATATACGTTCGGCAAAAGAAAGGATACCGCGCAGGGTCCCCTGTTTCAGTGGCAGGAGCTCGTAGCGCGGCTGTCCGGACGCTGGCGTCCCTTCAAGTGAACCGCTATAGTCTTTCTCCCGGAGCTGGAACCCGTTCGTTAGAGTTGCCTGTTTTGCCGGAAGAAGGGCTGTGCGGTTTTTTTTCTGGAGCAGGGCGGTAATCGGCTGGAACGTTGCAGGATTGCCCGCAGCAGTATCTCAATTCCCTCTGGCTAGCAGTTGAGATTAGGCTACAGGTTTATTTAACTAACGTAAAATGAAGTTTTGCGCTTGTTTAATTGCATTTTGTACATTTAAAATTGCAGTATTGGTCCGCAAAGCTTGTTTAGGGATAGAATTTGCTTGATTTAGCTTAAAATAATTGTATGAAATGCAACGCGACAGGCTGGTGTGGAAACACGGCAGTGTAATATAAAATGCAAGATTAGATTGTAGGAGGAAACACATGAAAAGACGTTTAGCGAGAGAGATTATTGTCCAAAGCCTGTACCAGATGGAAATGAATGACGTAGACAGTGCGGAAGCCGTGGAGATGCTGATTGAGGAAGCTTCGGAAGAGAATGAGACTGAACGTGTCATTACAGATGAAATTGAATTGAAGGCGTATGTCGTTGAGCACGTAAATGGCGTATGGGAGCATAAGGTTGCGATCGACGATATGCTTGAGCATTATCTTAAAGGCTGGCAGATGAGCCGGCTGTCCCGGGTGGACCGTCAGATTCTGCGCCTGGCCACGTTCGAAATGGTGTTTGGCAATGATGTGCCGGCTAAGGTTGCCGTCAATGAGGCGATTGATCTGGCCAAGCACTTCGGTACGGACGATTCCGGCAAGTTCGTCAATGGTGTTCTCGGCAAGATGATTCAGGAGATTGACACGCTCAAAGCAGACCTTTAAAGTATTCTATTTATATCTTAATCAGACAAAAGGGGAGAGACTTACATGACAGCAGCAATCATCAGCGGTAAACAGGTATCCGACGAAATTCGTATCGACATTGCCCGGGAAGTTACCGGACTGGCCGAACGCGGCGTGAAGCCCGGTCTTGCTGTCGTTCTTGTCGGTGAAGATGCGGCTTCTCAGGTGTATGTCCGCAATAAAGAGAAATCCAGCACCCAGCTTGGCTTCCATTCGGAAGTTCACAGGCTGGATGCCTCCACTTCCCAGGAAGAGCTTCTGAAGCTGGTGGCAGAGCTGAACAGCCGTGATGATATTGACGGTATTCTGGTTCAGCTGCCGCTTCCGAAGCATATTGAAGAGAAGGCAGTCATTGACGCTATATCTGTGGAGAAAGATGTTGACGGCTTCCATCCTATCAATGTCGGCAATCTGGTCATCGGCGATGACAGCCTGCTTCCTTGTACGCCTGCCGGAGTCATCGAACTGATTAAACGTACCGGCACTGAATTGTCGGGCAAACATGCTGTAGTCATCGGGCGCAGCAATATCGTCGGCAAACCGGTCTCACTGCTGCTGCAGCGTGAGAATGCAACGGTAACAATGTGCCATTCGCGCACCGCGAACATTGCTGAGCTTAGCCGCCAGGCAGACATTTTGGTGGTAGCCATCGGCCGGGCTAACTTCATTGACGGATCTTATGTTAAGCCGGGAGCTGTTGTGATTGACGTCGGGATGAACCGTTTGGATAACGGCAAGCTTGCCGGTGATGTCGATTATGAGAGTGCCAAGGAAGTTGCCGGATACATTACACCAGTACCGGGTGGAGTGGGGCCAATGACGATCACCATGCTGATGAGCAACACGCTGATAGCGGCCAAACGCCGCCGCGGCCTGGAATAGGTCAGGGCTCATGGCGGCAGAACGGCAAGTCTACTCGATAAAGGATCTTAACCGTTACATCCGCATGAAGCTCGATTCCGACAACCTGCTGTCCGATGTGTGGATTCGCGGTGAAATCTCGAATTTCACCCATCACGGCAGCGGGCATATGTATTTCACGCTGAAGGATGAGAGCAGCCGGATCAAGGCGATAATGTTCGCTTCGCATAACCAGCGCCTGCCCTTTGTCCCGAAGGAAGGCACCAAGGTTATTGCCAGAGGCAATGTAACCGTATATGAACGGGACGGGCAGTATCAGTTCTATGCTACGCATATGCAGCCTGACGGGATCGGCAGTCTGTACATGGCTTACGAGCAGCTTAAGCGCAAGCTGGAGCAGGAGGGGCTGTTCGCGGCCGCACGCAAACGGCCGCTGCCGCGGTTCCCGCGCTGTATCGGGGTTGTGACTTCTCCTACAGGCGCGGCGGTTAGGGATATTGTGATTACGCTGCAGCGGCGTTTTCCGCAGGTGGCGATTGTGCTCTATCCCGTGCTTGTCCAGGGCAAAGGTGCAGGCCCTTCCATTGTGAAGGCCATTGAAACCTTAAATGACATGGGCGAGGCCGATGTGCTGATCGTCGGCCGGGGCGGCGGCTCACTGGAGGAGCTATGGGCCTTCAACGAAGAAGCTGTCGCCCGGGCCATCGCGGCGTCAAGCATTCCGGTCATCTCGGCCGTCGGCCACGAGACCGACTTTACGATCGCCGATTTCGCCGCCGACCTGCGGGCGGCGACGCCTACGGCCGCCGCAGAGCTGGCCGTGCCGAGTGCGGCTGAACTGGCCGCCCAGCTGCGCACGGCTGAGCAGCGGCTGCGCCAGGGCCTGCTGCGCCGCTCCCAACGCGGCGGCGAGCGCCTGGCTTCGCTGCAGCGCTCGCTGGCGCTGGTCGGCCCGCGCCGCCAGCTGACCCAGCACGCGCAGCGGCTGGATATGCTCCGCACGGCGCTCACACGCGCAGCGGAGACCCGGAACCGCCGTGCGCGTGAGCGCCAGGCGGTGCTGCACCACAGCCTGCAGCGGTTCCATCCGCTGGGCAGTGTCAGCGCTGCCCGCCAGCAGGCGGAGAGCATGACCCGCCAGCTGGCGGGGGCCATGCAGGCGCGCCTGCAGGACAAGCGCTCACGGTATGTGTCGGAGCTGCGCCATCTGGATGCGCTCAGCCCGCTCAAGGTCATGTCGCGGGGCTACAGCCTCGTCTACGATGAACAGGAACAGCATTTAATCAAATCGCTTAAGGAAGTTGAGCTTGGCGATGTAGTGAATATAAAGCTCAGTGACGGACAGCTAAGCTGCCAGGTATGGGGAATGAAGGAGGATGGCAAAGACGATGACGAAGGAAGCGGAACTGGATTTTGAAGGAGCCATGGAGCGGCTGGAGGAAATCGTACGTGAGCTTGAGCACGGCGACGTTCCCCTGGAGAAAGCTATAGATTTGTTTCAGCAGGGCATGAAGCTCTCGCAGCTGTGCGGCAGCAAGCTGGAACAAGTGGAACGCAAGATTGAGATGATTACCCTGGAGGATGGGGAGCTGCGCAAAAAACCGTTCGGTGCCCGCCTGGAAGGGGATGCCGATGAGCCGCTTTGAGCATGACTTGGAGACAAGCGCTGCCGGCAAGGCGCAGCAACCGCCGCTGAAGGATTACATTGCCGAAGTCTGCGAACGGGTTGCGGCTGAGATGGAGCGGACGCTTCCGGCAGCCTGGACAGTCCCCGTCCACTTGAAGGAAGCGATGGACTATTCGCTGCAGGCCGGAGGCAAGCGCCTCCGCCCGCTGCTCGTCATCGCTGCCTGTGAAGCGCTGGGAGGCAGCCGCGAGGCGGCTCTGCCGGTAGCAGCGGCCATTGAGATGGTGCATACGTATTCGCTGATTCACGACGATTTGCCGGCCATGGATAATGATGATTACCGGCGCGGCAAATTGACGAATCACAAAGTATTCGGTGAAGCGACGGCAATTTTGGCCGGCGATGCGCTTTTGACGCATGCGTTCTACAGCGTGGTACAGGCTTCCCGCCGCCATGGCATTCCTGCGGAGCAGGTGCTGTCCATCGTGGAGGACCTGGCCGAAATGGCCGGTCCGCGCGGCATGGTCGGCGGCCAGGTTGCCGATATGGAGGGTGAGCAGGGGCTGACCGATCTGAAACAGCTGCAGTACATTCATCTTCATAAGACTGGCGATCTTATCGTTTTCTCGCTGCTGGCGGGCGGACGGATCGCCGGAGCCGATAAGAAGCAGCTGGAGGCGCTCCGTGAGTTCGGCACCCATATCGGGCTGGCTTTTCAGGTGCAGGATGATATTCTGGATCTGGTCGGCGACGAAGGCAAACTCGGCAAAAAGACAGGCAGCGACATCAAGCAGCAAAAGGTGACCTACCCGTATTTCATCGGGCTGGAATCCTCGCGCGAAGAGGTGAAACGCCTAACAGACGCTGCCCGGAGCGCGGTGCTTGAGGGCGGATTTGCCGACAATACACGGCTGCTTGAAATCGCGGGGTATTTAATGGCTCGCGATCATTAGAAAAATTTAGGGAGCGGCTGTGTTACGACAGCCGTTTCGTTTGTGTTATAATGGGTTTTATATATTTTACAACATCTAGGAAAGCGGGGAATACTCGTGCTGCTTCCACAAATAAATGATCCGGAGCAACTTAAATCCTTGTCAACCGAGGAGCTGGCTACCCTTGCGGAGGAAATCCGCCGGTTTCTGATCGAGAAGCTTACTGTAACCGGCGGGCACCTCGGATCCAACCTGGGGGTAGTGGAGCTTACACTGGCTTTGCACTATTGCTATGACAGTCCCCGGGACAAAATGATATACGACGTAGGGCATCAGGCTTATGTGCATAAGATACTGACCGGCCGCCAGGACCGGTTTGACACGCTGCGCAAGCGTGATGGGCTATGCGGCTTTGTAAAGCGTTCTGAAAGCGAGCATGACGTATGGGAAGCCGGGCACAGCAGCACCTCTTTGTCAGCTGCGATGGGTATGGCTATGGCCCGTGATTTGAAGGGCGAAGACAACAAGGTAATTGCTGTGATCGGCGATGGCGCGCTCACCGGCGGGATGGCTTTTGAAGCCTTGAACCATATCGGTCATGAGAAACGCAAGCTGATGGTCATACTGAACGACAACGAAATGTCCATTGCTCCCAACGTCGGGGCGATGCACAATTATTTGAGCAAAATCCGTTCCGACCGCCATTACCTCCGGGCCAAAGATGAAGTTGAAAGATCCCTCAAGAAGATTCCGGCGATCGGCGGCAAGCTGGCCAAGACCGTTGAGAAGATCAAGGACAGTCTTAAATATATGATGGTTCCCGGAGTGCTGTTTGAAGAACTGGGCTTTACCTATCTTGGGCCGGTAGACGGGCATGATCTGGAAAAGCTGGTTGATACCTTCCATCAGGCGGATAATGTGTCCGGACCTGTGCTGGTGCATGTGCTGACCACTAAGGGCAAAGGTTATAAACCGGCTGAAACCGATTACTATAAGTCGCATGCCATTTCTCCTTACAAGATTGAGTCTGGACAGTCCCTTAAGGCTGTGGGCAATCCGATGTACACTGAAGTCTTCGGGCAGACGCTGATTGAACTAGGTCATGAGGACAAGCGCCTCATTGCCGTTACCCCGGCGATGCCTGGAGGTTCGGGTTTATTCCCGTTTGCCAAGGAATTTCCAGATCGGATGATTGATGTCGGGATCGCCGAGCAGCATGCGGCAACACTCTGTGCGGCACTTGCAATGGAAGGCATGAAGCCGGTATTTGCCGTGTATTCGACCTTTATGCAGCGGGCGTACGATCAAATCGTTCACGATATCTGCCGGCATAACGCCAACGTAATGTTCGCGATTGACCGTGCCGGCTTCGTCGGCGCTGACGGCGAGACGCATCAAGGGGTGTATGACATCGCCTTTATGCGCCATATTCCGAATCTGGTCATGATGATGCCGAAGGATGAGAATGAGCTGCGCCATATGATGAAGACGGCGCTGGAGTACAACGACGGTCCGATTGCCTACCGTTATCCGCGGATTGACGGAACCGGAGTTCAACTGGACGCCGAGCTGCGCAGCCTGCCTATCGGCTCTTGGGAGCGTCTGCGCCCGGGTGACGATTATGCGGTGCTTGCCTGCGGACCGATGGTCCAGGTAGCAGAGGAAGCGGCGGAGATTCTGAAGCGTGAAGGCATTCAGGTAGGTGTTGTGAATGCGCGGTTCCTGAAGCCGCTCGACAACTCCATGCTGCTTGAGCTTGCCCATGCCGCAACCAGCATGGTAGTGCTGGAGGAAGCCAGCCAGGCCGGTTCTCTGGGCAGTGCTGTGCTTGAATTTTATGCCGAACATGAAATTTATGATGCCCGCGTTCACTTAATGGGTGTGCCGGATCTGTTTATTGAACATGGCTCGATTAAAGAGCAGCGCCAGGAGACGGGACTTACCGTGGAAGCGCTGTGCGGACGTATAAAGGCAATGAAGGCTTCAAGCAAATATACTTACAAGACGACTTCTACTTCCTGAATGAAGGAAGCTGAACTTGGGAGCCCAATGATCGGGAGATGAACATGGAACACCCTAAAGAACGTATAGATGTACTGTTAGTTGAACAAGGCTTTTATGAAAGCCGCGAGAAGGCCAAGGCTGCCATTATGGCCGGCCTGGTGCTTGCGGATGAAGAACGGATCGAGAAGGCGGGCATGAAGGTATCGCGCGGTGCAACCCTGAAGGTCAAGGGTGCTGTCCATCCTTATGTCAGCCGCGGGGGACTGAAGCTGGAGAAGGCGCTCCGCCAGTTTGGTATCGAACTGACCGGGAGAATAATGCTGGATATTGGCGCTTCTACCGGAGGGTTCACCGATTGCGCGCTGCAGAATGGTGTAAGCCATGTCTATGCGATTGACGTCGGTTATAACCAGCTGGATTGGGGTCTGCGCAATGATGAGCGGGTCAGCGTGATGGAACGGACCAACTTCCGCTACATGACGCCGCCTGATCTGATCGGACCGGTGCCAGATTTTGCAAGCATAGATGTCTCTTTTATCTCGCTCAAAATTATTCTCCCGCCGCTCAAAGCGCTGGTTAACCGCCCTGCGGACATCGCCGCACTCATCAAGCCGCAGTTCGAGGCTGGCCGTGAAAAGGTAGGCAAATCAGGAGTGGTGCGTGATCCTGCCGTTCATAAAGAGGTGCTGGTGAATGTGCTGACTATGGCTTCAGAGCTGGGCTACCGGCTGGAAGGTCTGACATTCTCACCGATTACTGGCGGAGAAGGAAATATCGAATTTCTGGCCCATTGGAAGCTGCTGCCGGAAGCTGTGGAAACAGCATCGGTGGCGGACCCGGGGACTTCGTTTGCAGAGCTTGCTGATGCCGTAATTAAGGAAGCGGCGGCGACATTTACTGCCAATACCACTGGAAACTCATCGAAGAAACGATGAGTTTCTTTTGCTAGTTCAGCAACAAATAACCAAGTGCTCAGTACGGCAAGCAGGATTTCAGCGATCCTCAAGCGAATAAATCACCGAGGTGATTGCTTTGGTGAGCTCTGATAAAGTGGTTATGATACTCATTGGAGTGGCGGTATCGATCTTCCTGATTTACCGGATATTTATATGGCTGCAGAGCTCTCCGCGTTCGTTCATCAAGGACCGGCTGCCCCTCAATAAAGACATTCTGCCCCATCCTGCCATAGATCTGCTGGAGGCGGCTGGATATGAGGTGATTGGTGGCAAACTGAAGATTCCGCTATCCTTTCAGGTGGACGGGTCTCCAATGTACAGCAGGCTTTTCATTGACTACGTTGCCAGTAAAGAAGAGGACAATTTTTACCTGGTGATTTTATCCCGCCCGCGCAAAGGGCTGGAGTTTACCGGCAGCGGCCTGCGGGATACCCTGCTGCCTTATCTGCTGATTTATCCCGAATGCAGTGGTGTTCTGTATGTTAACACGTCTGCTTCGGCCATACATCTCATCAAACTTGGTAAAGATGATGGGGAATCGAATTAATGTTCATTTTTTAAATACGGGAGGCAATAATGAAGGGACATAGGCATATCAAGATACGTGAAATTATTACACAGAGGGATATTGAAACGCAGGATGATCTGGTGGAAGCATTGCGCGACGCCGGTTTCCAGGTCACTCAGGCTACGGTATCGCGTGACATCAAGGAACTGCTGCTAATCAAGGTTCCGATGGATGACGGCAGATACAAATATTCTCTTCCGACCGACCAGCGCTACAACCCGATTCAGAAGCTGAAGCGCGTGCTGGTGGACAACTTTGTTCATATTGATTTCTCCGCCAACCTTGTGGTGATGAAATGTCTTCCGGGTACTGCCAATTCAGTAGCAGCTCTGATCGACAATATTGACTGGCCGCAAATTATGGGTACCATTTCCGGTGACGACACTATTCTGATTATTTGCCGTCAGCCGGAGGACAGCAAAAATGTTATTTCGCAAATTATGGGCTATATCTCTTAATTTAAAAAACTCAGTGATCATCTTTTCGGAGGTGTTGTATTCGTGTTAGAAACCTTGTCGATCCGCAATCTTGCCGTTGTTGAAGCAGTGGATGTGCATTTTTATCCCGGTTTTCATGTGCTTACAGGGGAAACCGGGGCAGGTAAATCGATTATTATAGATGCGCTTGGACTTATTGCAGGCGGACGCGGATCAGCGGATTCGATCCGCTACGGCTGTGAGAAGGCAGAAATGGAAGCGTTATTCAGCTTACCCGCCAGCCATCCGGTATGGGAAACCCTAGATCGTCTTGGCATCGGAGCCGACCGGGAGGAGCATCTGGTTATCCGCCGTGAAATCACCTCCCTTGGCAAAAGCACCTCGCGGGTCAACGGGCAAATGGTGAATCTCAGTATGCTGCGTGAGATCGGCGAACAGCTGGTTAATATTCACGGGCAGCATGAGCACCAGAACCTGCTGAAGGCAGAACGTCACCTGGGATTGCTGGATACATACGGAGATGCCGTGATCGGCCCTCTTAAGGCTGATTATCAAGAGAAATATTCCGCTTTTGCCAAAGTAGAGAAAGAACTGCGGGAGCTGCAGGAATCAAGCCAGAAGGCTTACCAAATGCTCGATTTGTACCGCTTTCAATTAGAGGAAATTTCTTCTGCAGGATTAAAACCCGGAGAAGATGAATTACTTGCTGAAGAAAGGGTCAAACTATCCCACAGCGAGAAAATGATGGATTCCGTATCCGGCGCATACGAGCTGCTGTATGACAGGCAGGGATTGGAATCAATTGGTAACGTGATCTCGAAGCTGGAGGACGCGGTGCGTTATGATGAAAAGGGTCTCCGGGCTGTGCTTGATCAGCTGCAGTCCTCTTATTATCAGCTTGAGGATGCGGCGTTTCAGCTGCGCGACTACCGTGAGGAAATCGAGTTCAATCCGGTCAGGCTGGAGGAAATTGAAAACCGTCTGGATCAGATTACTGGATTGCGCCGGAAATACGGGGAAAGTGTAGAGCAGATTCTGGCTTATTATGAGCAGATTGAACGGGAAACCGACCTTCTGGAGAATAAAGACGAATATATAGAGAAGCTGACCGTGAAGCGCGATGGATTGCTAAACGTTCTAATGGAGGCAGCCGGGAAGCTCAGCGTCGCGCGCAGCCAATGTGCGGTGGATCTGTCTACCCAGGTTGAAGGTGAACTGAAGGATCTGCAGATGGAACGGACTTCGCTGCAGGTCAAGCTGGAACCTCTGG
This sequence comes from Paenibacillus sp. FSL L8-0470, assembly GCF_038008625.1. NCBI lineage: Bacteria > Bacillati > Bacillota > Bacilli > Caryophanales > Paenibacillaceae > Paenibacillus > Paenibacillus sp. FSL L8-0470. The sequence goes on along the minus strand of NZ_JBBOZM010000001.1, from coordinate 5,100,684 downwards.
AGGACCCCCGGGGTATCGAACATCAGGGGCGGCGTTACCGTCTGACCCGACAGGGAATCGACAGCGCCGAATTTATGATCTCCCCGAACCCGGGAGAACCGCTGAGACCGCTGGGCAAGATTGCCTCCGGCGGTGAGCTGTCGCGGATTATGCTGGCGATGAAGAGCATATTTGCGCGGACCGATGCGATTCCGGTTCTTATCTTTGATGAAGTGGATACCGGTGTCAGCGGCCGGGCTGCCCAGTCCATAGCGGATAAGCTGTTCAGGTTGTCATCTTCTTGCCAGGTCTTTTCAATTACGCATTTACCACAGGTGGCCTGCATGGCCGATCATCAGTATTTAATTCGCAAAAAAGTCGAGGACGGACGCACGATGACCGAAGTGGAGTCCCTCTCAGCGGAAGGCCGGGTGATGGAGCTGGCCCGGATGCTGGGCGGTGTGGAAATTACCGAAAAAACATTGCATCACGCACAGGAGATGCTTGGTCTGGCCGAGGCCAGCAAAGCAGCTTTAGGCTAAGCGGGACAATGATTGACAGTAATAAAAGCCTGGGGGCAAGGTTATCTTATAGGTACGCAATTGGCGACCACCTTTTTCGTCAAGCGAAAGAAGCAAAAGGGAGCGTGACAGCCATTGAAGCCGAACCTCAGGAAGTTAATGCCCGGCCTTTTATTTGCCTTCTTTCTCAGCATGTCAGGAATGACGGGATCTCTCCAGGCCTATGCATCACCCCTGGATATTCCGCCTGACACGCCGGTACAAGGAATTGACAGGGAGCTGAAAGTCATCCCTGGAGGCCAGACGATTGGCGTCAAAGTGAAGTCAGCAGGTGTTCTGGTTGTGGGCCATCATCTTATTGAAGTATCCGAGCAGTCCAAGCTTTCACCTGGAGAGAACAGCGGCCTTATGCCGGGTGATCTGATGATCTCGATTGACGGGAACAAGCTGGACGAGGTATCTAAGGTAGCCAAGCTTGTGGAGCGTGCAGGAATGGCAAATGAGCCGCTGACCATCGTGTACAAACGTGACGGGAAAGAACAAACAGCGAAGCTGAAGCCTGCTTATGACCGTAATGACAAGGTATGGAGATTGGGGCTGTACATCCGCGATTCAGCAGCCGGTGTCGGCACCTTAACGTTCTATGCTCCTGAGCAGGGCGTATATGGCGCTCTGGGCCATGTCATTACGGACATGAATACCGGAACACCGATTGTCGTCGGCAGCGGTCACATCGTCCAGTCCAGTGTGACCTCAATCTCCAAGAGCCAGGACGGCGATCCCGGCGAGAAACGTGCTGTATTTCTAAAGGAGAGCCAAGTGCTTGGCAATGTTCAAAGCAATACGGACTTCGGGATCTTTGGCAAAATGACCCGCAATCCGGAGCACAGCCTGTATAAGCAGCCGATACCGATTGCCATGAGCAGTGAAGTCAAGGAAGGGCCCGCGCAAATTCTTACGGTTGTTGACGGACAGCAGGTCGAGCGGTTCAATGTGGAGATCATCCATGTTGCCCAGCAGCAGTCCCCGGCAACCAAAGGTCTGGTGCTGCGCATTACAGATCCCCGTCTGATCGACAAAACCGGAGGAATCGTTCAAGGCATGAGCGGCAGTCCGATTGTGCAGAATGGACGTTTAATCGGCGCAGTGACCCATGTATTCGTCAATGACCCGAAGTCAGGGTATGGCTGCTTCATCGAATGGATGCTGAAGGACTCTGGTGTGGCTCAGCAGAGCAATATTGCTCCCTACAATCTTAAGGCGGTTTAGCCTTAAGATTTTTTTGTCGAAGCCAAGCGAGAAAGATCGAAATATGAAACAAAATATTTAATTATAATCCAACGCCGAAAAAAAATAAAGAAAAATAATTTTCGACAGAAGGATATTTGATTAGCATGTCGAAAATGTAAGGGAGACAATAAATGTTATTTTCGAATAGCAGATATAAATAAGGAGGAAGCAGCCAGTGCAGAATATTGAAGTGTTGTTGGCCGATGATAACAGGGAATTTACGAACTTGCTTGCTGAATACATTACGGAACAGGAAGACATGACCGTTACAGGCATAGCCTATAATGGTGAAGAAGTGCTTCAAATGCTTAGCGGGGCACGTAAAGTTCCGGATGTGCTTATTCTTGATATCATCATGCCGCATTTAGATGGACTTGGCGTCCTGGAACGCCTGCGTGATATGGATTTGAATCCGCAACCGAAGATCATTATGCTGACTGCTTTTGGGCAGGAGAACATCACTCAAAGAGCTGTGCAGCTTGGCGCGTCCTATTATATTCTTAAGCCGTTTGATATGGAGGTTCTGGCGAATCGTGTGCGTCAGCTTGTCGGTACCCAAGGCAGTATGAGCTCCTCCTCCAGCATGTCCAATTATTCCGGCTCCAGAAATAACAACAATGTTGTGCCACTCTCCAAAGGCAAAAATCTGGATGCCAACATTACCTCAATCATTCATGAAATCGGCGTTCCGGCCCATATTAAGGGTTACCAATATTTACGGGAAGCCATTACGATGGTGTACAACAATATCGAAATCCTCGGTGCTATCACCAAGACACTATATCCGGCCATCGCTGAGAAATTCAAGACCACACCTTCACGCGTAGAGCGCGCGATCCGTCATGCCATTGAAGTGGCTTGGACCCGCGGCAACATCGACAGCATCTCCCACCTGTTCGGCTATACCATTAATATCTCCAAATCCAAGCCGACTAACTCAGAATTTATTGCCATGGTAGCCGACAAGCTGCGGATTGAGCATAAGGTTTCTTGAAAAGGTTAGGAGCAGTGAGCGTGAGCAGTAAGGGAGGTTTATGATTTTCTAGCGCAAGAGCTATTCAGAAATGAATGCAGTAAAAAGACACTGAGATCCTATTCATCAGTGTCTTTCTTCTTGTAAATATTTCATTCCAGAAGGTTGTAGTTTAAAGCAACTTAATCAGCTCTTCCAGCTCATCAACCAATACTTTTGCAAGTTCAAAATCAGTATCTTTTAAAGCCAATTCTATTTTCATTTCAATTGATTTTTTCTTTTGTTCAGTTTCTAAATAGTCTCTATCAAAATGACTAGCATAAATCATCTTTCTGAATTTTCGCATACTCATTTTTCTAATCGTCTTATCGGCAAGGATTAAAACATAATCCATACCATTTACCACAGAATAGAAATCATGAGAAATCATGAGAATCGCACCTTTATAGTCTTCAATGGCTTTCTCCAGTGCTATTTGTGTATAGGTGTCTAAATGGCTTGTCGGTTCATCAAGAAGCAATACGTTTGCTTTACTGGCAGAAACTTTAGCCAATTGAAGCATATTTTTTTCTCCACCAGATAAAGATTCTATCTTTTGATTAACGATTTCTCCTTCAAAGCCATAGTTTGAAATATACGATCTTATCTCATCATAAGTTTTAAACCCGTCATCGATGAATTCTTCCAGTATTGTATTAGAATCCTTTAGTATTTCGCTTTGAAGCTGAGATAAATAAGCCATTTTAACATCCGCGTTTATTTCAATTGAATCATGATTATTTTTAAAGATTTCTCGGAGTAAAGTCGTCTTCCCAGTTCCGTTTGAACCGATAAGGGCTACTTTATCAGTTGATTTTATCTCAAAGTTAACATTTTCTAAAAGCAATTCATCAAAGGAAACACTATAATTATTGACATTTACAACAACGGTGTCTTCAATTTCATTATCAATACCTAAACTGATATTCGGTTGCTTAATATCTACGAATGGCGCTTTAATTCTACGCGCTTCCAATCTCTCTTGAAACCTAACTCTAGCTTTTAAAGCTCTCCCTCTAGATGCTTCTGAATTATAGGTTGCGATAACTCTAAGATTATTGATGATGTTCTCGTTTCTCTCAATTTCTTCATGCTCAGCGACCGTGAGCTCCTGTAACTCAATTTTAGTTTGAAGTAATGAGAAGTTATAATCAATATATCGCCCATTAAACTCTTGGATCTCCATGTTTTCAAGGTGTATAATTTTGTTGAAACAATGATTCAATAGATATCGGTTGTGCGTAACAACTAGCAGCATTCCTTTGTGGGAATTAATAAGATTTTTAAGCGCATTTAGGTTTTCAAAGTCTAAAAATACATCTGGTTCGTCCATAATCATTAAGTCTGGACTACTAAGCATTTCCTTCATCACTTGAATAAGTTTGAATTCGCCGCCACTCAGGTCGGATACCCTAAGATCTTTTAGCTTCATGAGGTTTGCTAGATTTAGTTTCTTTTTAATATTGCTTTCAAAATCATCCCCGCCAATTGAATCAAATGCGTCTAAAGCTAATTGATACTTTTCTAGTAACGAATCAATATCCGATGATGTTTCCATTTCAGTGCAAATAGATTTTATTTCATTTTGTATCTTAATAAATTCTTCTCCTACATATTCAAAAACTGTTGTTTCTTTAGATTTGTCCAGTTGCGAGAACTGACTTACATACCCAATTGTGCAAGCCGGTTCCATCTCTAACATGCCATCGAAAATATATCTTTCTGGGTCCATCAGTATATCTATCAGTGTACTTTTTCCACTGCCACTTGTTCCTATAAAAGCGCAATGTTGTGCCTCTTCTAACGTAAATGAAATATTTTTATAGAGTTCTTTTTGCGGAAATGAAAAGGATAAGTTATCAACTTTTATCATAGTATTACCTTTCTTTATAACTAAAATAGTGAATATTAATAGAGGTATTGAAGATTTGAGTTTACCGTTGATAGAGTAACACTGTTTACAACCAACTTCAATCATTTCGCGATCATGCTTGAATAATATTTTCATTGAGAGAGGAAGTTATATATTGAATTTGAAGAAAATTAATTCTTTAACAAAGTACCCAAGCATTCTTACCTATCATCAATTAGGTGAACGTGGCCGCTTAAATGATGTATTAACGGAGTCCAAAGGCTTCTCAGAATCAGACGATGTTTTTGTTTACGAAAAAGTAGATGGTGAAAATTCAAGAATCATTCTATTTAAAAATGATTATAACGAAGTTGATTATCTAATTGGTTCCAGAGAAGAATTGTTATATGCAAAAGGAGACAGAATCGGTAATCCTTACGGGAACATTGCAGAATTCCTTAAACCGTTAGCAGAGAAAGTAACAGCAGATATCTTTTCACAGGGGGACTGGGCATTAACCGTAATTTATCAGGAATCTTATGGAGGAAAAACTAAAGCATCTAAGAACTATTCTGACAGAAGAACTCAAGGGTATCGTGTATTTGACGTGTTCTCCTTGGATAAGGATGAATTAATTAGATTACTAGAATTATCGCAGGAGAAAATTGCGGAGTGGCGAGATCATGGTAATCAGCCGTTTTATGATGAAATTGAGAAGAAGAGATTTGTAGAGCGCATGGATTTGCAGTCCGCACCCCTTCTGGAAACCATCAAGGGTTCGCAATTTCCAACTTCTCTTGAGAATACATATTCTTACTTAACAAGGTTCGAAAATACGCAAGTGGGGATCGAAGCAACAGGCAAATCAGAAGGAATCATTGTTAGAACAACTGACCGTAAACAAATTAGAAAGATCCGTTTCGAAGATTATGAACGAACGTTTAGATAATAACTGTTCAAAGTAAGGGAGCTATTATGAAGAGTCATTATACAAGAGCCGTAAATCGAATTAACAATATTGATGCTGAGTATTATATAGATATCTCTAATAAAAGGTATGAAGATGTGAGGTCTAAAGGTGAATATACGGCAGACGCTACACTTATCGCTGAATACTATCGTAGAGTTGGCGTTTTATTACAATTTATGTCTATTGAAGGCGTTAGTATTTTTGCGGGCATGGCCAAAATCATTAATAATGAAATGGAGATTCTCGATTTTGATAATCTGTATGAAATTTGTCCTAATCTTGAGCCGATAAATTTAACGGTTCTAAAAATAATTTGCATCAACTATATTCAATGGTGCATTCTGATTGATGCCGGCAACCCGGTTGCTGTTAAATTTCATGATACATATGAGCCAATCATCAAGTTGTTTGAAAGAGGTGGAGGACGTATTAGTACTCATCATCACGAATTGGTTGGAGGGTTTGGTGCGTTTGGCCGGTCTATACATGCTAGTAGAGGAGACATGAAAGAATTCGATATCAGTGACCAAGCACTTAGACAAGAAATCAAAGGGGTAGAGCATGCCGAAGAATACGTTAAAGAGTATAAGTTAGATAGCAGCGTAACAAAGAATTGCCTACGATGCGGAAATAGACTGGTTGTACAAGAAAACGAGGGTTATGGTGGTAAATGGTACAAAATTAAATGTGAAACTAATATATGTTTTGATCAGAATTTTAGTTGAAATCTTCAATGAAACAAATCTCAGTTTAGCTGAACCGCTATTCATTTGATTAACTAATCGAGTGAATAGCGGTTTTTGTTAATCTCCTCGAAAGCCTTCACACCCGTACGTCAATTGATTTTACCACCCCGGAAGCTCCAGCATCATCCCCAGTTTTTTGGTCTCCCGAGAGCGATTTATCTTTCGAAGTGCTGTCTTTGGTATCCTTCTTATCACTATTCGTATCTTCCTCAAGTCGGGAAATTTCCGGTACGGCTTTATTTGCTTGTGACAAGCGGGAGTTATCCTCTTTGAGCTCGGAAACCAACTCGCCAATTTTTTGATCGACATTATGTATGGTAGAGCGGATATCCAGTATCCGTTCCCGTTTGGTCTGCAGGACGGTATATTCTGCATTCTCCAGCATTTCGTATCTGCCAATATCTTTGGTAGGGTTGTTAGCCAGTCTGTCGTGCTCCATCTTGGATTCGCTCTTTAACGGGTCTATAGAGCCTTCCAGCTTCTTGCTCAGGCCCACCAGCTTGCCTAGGCGGTCATAAGTCGTGCTGTGCTTTAAAACAACGTCCAGCACTGCTGCAGAGCTGTCTGTTGACATTGGTTTGCTGTCCTGCTGCTCGGGCCGGTTGCGTTCAGCTTTTTCTTGCATTTCTTGGGCTTTGAGCTCGGCAATTTGGGCATCAATGTTTTGGATTGAGGTCCTCAGGGACTGAACCCGTTCGGCCTTCATCTTCGTGTCCAAATCTTTATCGGCCTTAACCGCGCTGATTTCTTCATTCAATTTGCTTTTTTGGCTTAATAAGCTTTGGATTTCCTTGCCACGGGGAGAAGCAATGGTTTGGTTTGCGGTATTAGTGTTAACGTTACTTGAGATTGAGGGGATGGATTTCATGGGTATTTCCTCCAAATAAAAGAATTATTTACCATACAAATGTTTTATCGGTAAAGCATGACGCTAAAATAAGAATAATGCTTAAATAAGCAGCAAGTATTTTAGGGATTAATTGTTATATTGAAACACAAAGTGTTATCTTGTGTTATGATATAGGTAGAGGTGACTCCCATGAACGATTTCGATAACTATCCTGATGAGCTGGGGGATTTTATCCGGCACTTCAGAAAAGCACGCGGGTTGACCTTAAGAGGACTGGAAGAGAAGAGCGGCATCAGTTACTCTCAGCTCAGCAAGATTGAACGCGGGGAAAGTATTCCTCTCAAAGATAATCTGGATAAGATCATTGAAGCGCTTGGAGCGGATCTTAAGAACCGCATGTATCATCTGGCTGATTATATGCCGGATATTGAATACATCAAGACGCTTAAGCAGGGCTACAAGCTGCCTGTCCTTAATCAGTCCCAGGATTATATATATGAGACGGCATTTAACAAGCTGAAGGAGTTTCGTTCCAAGGAAGGGAAAGAGACTTCGTACGTTTCGTTTGATTCCGATGAGGTCATCGTTTATGAAACGGAATATGGGGCAGGAATGGTAATAGAAAAAATTGAGAAATATAACCTTACCGATGTGCTCAACGACAAATTTGAAGGCAATCTGGATTCACTCCGCAAGCAGCCCCGAAAAGGCCGGCAGGCCTATATTTTCGGCGAGTGGCTGCGGGAATGCATCTATGAGCTGAAGGATGAGGAGCAGGACGAGGTTATCCAGGCACTTAAGGAGTTTACCCAATTTAAGGTGCAGCAGGTTAAGGGCGCGTTTAAATGAGCGTGCGTCTGTTCTATTGTTTTCAAAAATGAATAATGTTGCCCTTTCTTGCAGCCATCTATTCATCTTGATCCATAAACCAACAACAAAAATGGTTACACAGAAAAGGGGATATCTCAAATGAGAGTTAACATGAAATTTACCAGCAAGGGAAAAGCAGCAATCGAAAATTTCAACAACGAAGAGCTGCTGGAGATCTTCGCGAGATACATCAAAACATTGTCCAAGAAATATGATATCGAAGTGGACGTGCCTCTCGAAGTGAACCAGAATATCGTGGGGGACGGAACCGTAATCGCCATGGCACAGAATGTGAAGTGTGATATCGAAACCTTCTTCAAAGAACTGGGCCGGGATATCAAGGTGCCTCTCAAAAAAAGACTGGGCGGAAAGCTCGACAACGTCTTCAAGACAGAATTCATCGAGTAGTCCTGAAGTACTCTCCTTTATCTATTCATTAATCATCCCAATAAAAGAAGCCACCCTGCACATTGAAGTGAGGATGGCTTCTTTGCTGTTTATCGGGCAGGCGGGTAGAATCAAACCATCTATTCATCATGACTGCATGGTGAATAGATGGCCCGTGAGTAAAACTATGTAAGAATATGCTGAGATTATAACAGCATCAAGCATCCAGGTGCTCTGAGCCCATTAATTTTCTCCCGTTCAGTACATTTTTAATAATTTCAATAAAATCAGGCGAAGCCTTCGCCTCCACCGCCAATTCATAGATGTTCAATAACTGTTCGTCAGATAACATTTCAAGGGATGAGGGGCGCGGAGAAGGATGAAAGTAATAATCCATTAGATTCCTCCATCGGTTATTTAGAATGACTTAAATTATAGTAATCCATCTAAATGGTACCATTTGGAAAGAAATCCGTCTCCTGGTATTCACAGCGTGAATTCCCCTTTACAAAAAATGAATGATATGGGAAAATGAAGGATTGGGTCGAAGGATGTTGAATAAAGGCAACGATCCCAGTGCTAATGTGCACCGGGATCACTGCTTGTGATGCTGCCTTTGTTCTCTTATTGCGAGGAATCTTTTTTGCGTCCTGCCAAGTGTTTTTTGAGGCGGGCTTCATTGGACTCAGATACCGTGGCGAATTGTTCTCCTTGATTAAAAAGAACGATCTTCCGCTCCGCATCATAACTGTCCACATTGCTGAGACTCACGACATTGCTGCGGTCAAGACGCTCAAATCCTTTACCCTTGTAAGCAACCAATAGATCGGAAAGAGTAGTGGGGAGAACAAACTCGCCTTCTTTCGTATGGACGAATATTGCATTTTTGTAGCTGGAAAAATACAATATCTCTTCTTCCTGGATGTCCAGGGAGGAGCCGTCGTTTTGTAAGACACGCATGTTTTCCCCATCCTTGTTTAATTACTTCCGCAATTCTTTTGGTGCTTCAGGGCTGTGTAAACTAATTTTCATAACGGAGACGAAAAAACGGGCGGATGCTTCAAGTGCAGCTGAAGCGCGTTTAGCCACAAGTGCTTTCATAGTTAGTACCTCCTTCTCCAAGGTATTACTGTTAAAGACTGGACGAGAAAGGCCAGTCCAAAGACAGACGATCCAATGAAAAAATTTAAAGAGACAATTGCTATTGAGGCGGCCTTCAGCCCCGGATACCAATGGAGAGGTATTTGGGCATTTTTGTCCGGATTAGGAGCAAAGAAGATCATTATTATTAAACTGGTTGCATTGATTAACAACAGTTTACTTCCTGAAAAGTGGAGAAAAAAGGGTATAAGGACGCATAATAGAGTTGTTACTATGTTGCAGGCAGTTGCCGTCCTTAAATGAAAGCCTCCCGAACAGACCCGCAGGAAGGAGAAGCTTACAAAAAATAATAAGGTTGCAGCTAGATTATTTATGAACCATCCAATCACTGCCGAGCTTACCAGCATTAGAAGTGTGTTCAGTATAATATTCAGGGAGTATTGCATGACCTCGATAGAACCTGTTTCTTCGGGATTCGCCTTTTTAATAGCAGTTGAAATCTTAAGAGCCAAGCTATTCAAAACTCATCACCACGATTCTTTTGACTTGAATAATACAGATACCCAAATAAAAGCATCCCATAAAGAAGAGGGATAAGAAAGAACAAGTTCGGTAAATATTCAACAAGGTACAGCATTAATATTACTAAAAGAACAGAGGGTATACTTAGGGCGAATAATATTTTATCGCGTTTGCCAATATCAATTCTTCCTTCTGGCTTGTCCGGTACAAAATCAAACCCTTTTCTTTTTTTGCCAATGTAGTAAGCAATAATAAGAGAAGCTGTAACAGTTAATAACTGCAACAGGTAGGAGCCCGTGGAAAGTGAAGGGAAATTCATTTTAACCAGACCGGTGAGATTCATGAACAAGTACAGTAGCGACTGGATTAACATATACGCTTGATAGGTCATACCTGTCATAATAACAGCATAAAATATATGAATGCGAAACAGAAGCCAGATGAAGAGAAATACCAAAGTATACTGTAAGAATACATCTGTTTTCGACATCGAATAATTAAAGCGTAAGCAATATGAAAAGAAAGCCATAATCAAACCGGCAAAGACTATCTCTTTCGGATAAAGATCAATCTTGAATATCTTAAATGCCAGATAAAATAATGCGGTACTTTCGAGTACCGAAAACACGATAAATAGTACAGAATCCAGCATACCGACACTCCCGAAGGTCAGATTAACGCAACCTTTAATCTTGCAAATATTATACCTAATGAACTAAAATACAACAATAAGATTTTGTTCTTTTAACCAAATTTTTCTTAATATTGTTGGAAGTGAGGCGATAATTGATGAATCAGCGTCCGGAAAAAAATGAGTATCTTGAGGTTCAGGAGCGATATATCGCTCTAGTACCAGCTGATGGAGAGTTGGCGGCCATTCTGAGGGAGCAATCCAGAAGCTTTTTTGATTTGCTGGGAGCCTTAAGTGAAGAGCAGGGGAATTACCGTTATGCACCGGAGAAGTGGAGTGTTAAGCAGATGATTGGCCACCTGACCGACAATGACCGGATTATGTCTTACCGCTTGCTTTGTTTTGCCAGAGGAGAACAAGCGCCACTGCCCGGGTACGAGGAAAATGATTATGTGGCAGCAGGTGATTTTGAACGTTTCACTCTGCAGGAACTGGTCAGCCAATACAAGACGGTCCGCCAGTCTACCCTGGCTCTGCTGGACAGTCTGCCGGAAGATGCCTGGACCCGGAGAGGAATGTTTCGTTCGACAGAAATGTCGGTTAGAGCACAGGCCTGCCTCATTATCGGACATGAACTTCATCATTTGAATGTGCTGAACGAGCGTTACTTGAATTAGTTGCGGCTGCAGTTGATGGCAGTGAGGGGTTGGAACAGGAGGAGGACGCAACTGAGCTTTTTAACGGGCATCTTACATTTCTTTGTTCCGCGGGAGAGGACACTGCTCTTCAATACATTTGATCAGGCCCAGTATTTCAAGGTGAAGAGCCGTCTTGCCGCAGCGGGTATCCGTCACCGTTCCAAGATTAATGGAGGCATGCGGGCTGCAACCAACCGTGCAAATTATGGTGGGAACCTGCCAGTGCAGCATGAACTGTTTGTGAGCAGGGAAGACGAACATAGGGCGTTGAAGGAGATATCGTCATCGGACTAACTAAAAAAGCATTCCGGCTCTTTGTAAAGAGGCTGGAATGCTTTTATATTTACAAGGGCGGATTCTTGTGGCATTTGCGGCAGACCGGATAATAAGCTTCGTTGCCGCCGATCTGGATTTGCTTGCCGCTGTAAACGGGTTTGCCGTTCTCTACGCGCAGCGCCATTGTGGCTTTCCGTTCACAGAACCAGCAGATCGTCTTCATCTCTTCAATTTTATCCGCGTAGATCAGCATATATTTACTGCCTTCGAATAAGTTGTTCTGAAAATCATTTTTTAGTCCAAAAGCCATTACCGGTATGTTCAGCTCATCCACAATACGCACAAGCTGGAGAATGCAGTCCTTGGTCAGAAACTGGCATTCGTCGATCAGCACGCAGTGAGGCTTCGGCAGATTGCTGCTGACTATGCTGTATATATCTGTGTTCTCGTCGATAGCTATGGCCTGCTTGCGCAGTCCGATGCGGGAGGAAATATACCCGACCTCGTCCCGATCGTCCAGGGATGGAGTGAAGATGAGCACCGACTTGCCCTGCTCCTCGTAATTATGGGCTACCTTGAGAATCTCAATGGATTTGCCGCTGTTCATTGCTCCATACTTGAAAAACAACTGTGCCACGTCCATCTATCCTTTCGTTCTTCAACCTGTGTAATAGTATACCGAAAAATGCGACTTTATTAGAGTATCATACTCGTGGCTGAACTTGCCAGTGAAATCATTGCCATCGTGTTTTTAAATTCAGCAACCGCTTTAAAGTGTGCTTCCCTGGTGATATGTTATAATATACGCAATTATGGACTTCCACAGGAGAAGCCTTGACAGAAAGGAAGTTTGGCAGTTGACGGAGAAAATGGAGCATTATAAGGAGAAAATGGCAGCACTTCAGGAGAGTGGGGAACTGTCCCCGGAAACGCAAAGTTTATTGACGGAAATGCTTGATGAATTAGCAGAAATGAACCGGAGCAACAAGGCGCTGCGGCGGGTGATACTCAAGACGGGGCAGGGTTCGGCAATGTCCACCCGCCTGCGGGATGCGCTCTACGAATAATCAAATGGGGTAACGTCGATGAACTTAATTTTTTCTTATCTCAAAAGATACCGGGTGGCGGCAATCGCCGCCCTGGTAATGATGCTTATCGAGCTTTCGGTGGAACTGTCGCAGCCTTTGCTGATCTCCAAAATTATCGATAATGGGATCAGGGAGAAGGATAATTCAGTAGTCTGGCTGTGGGGCGGTGTACTTGCAGTAAGCGCGGTTATAGCGTTTGCGGCGGGTGTGCTCAGCTCTTTTTTTGCGTCTCATGCCAGTCAGGGGTTTGCCTTTGATCTCAGGGATAAGCTGTACGGGAAGGTGCAGTCCTTCACCTATGAAGTGTTCAGCCGTTTTCCGACCTCGTCACTGATTACACGCCTTACGGGAGATGTGACCCAGCTGCAGGATACAATATTTATGGGGCTGCGGTTTATGACCCGGGTGCCGCTAGTTGTCTTGGGTAGTGTGATTATGGCTTTGGTCGTGCATGTGAAGCTGGGGCTGCTGCTGACGGTGACATTGCCGGTGCTGATTCTGTTCCTGGCGTGGGTGATACGCAGGTCATCAGGTTTGTTTCGCAGCGTCCAGGTCCGGCTTGATGGAGTAAACGGCGTTATTCAGGAGAATCTGACCGGCATCCGCTTAATTCGTGTGTTTGTACGTATGGGCCATGAGATTGGCCGGTTTGCTTCATTCAGCGGAGAGCTGATGAAGTCAACTGTAGCTGCACTGCGATTGACGGAAACAACAGCTCCGCTGATTATGCTGATCGTCAACGCGGGGATTATGGCGGTTTTATGGTTTGGAAGGATTGAGATTTCTGCAGGGGAAGCAACCCTGGGACAGACCGTGGCGGTCATTAACTACTCTTTGCGGACGATAGGTGCTATGTCAGCCTTGTCTTCGATCATGGCGACGTTCTCGCGTGCAATAGCTTCTTCGCAGCGGGTGGCGGAAGTGATGTCGGCAGATGCAGTTCAGGACGTAACGGCGGAGCAAGGCATACAGGCCTATGAGCGTAAGCGTGGCGTTTCTGGACGCAGTGACTATACCGGATCTTTTGCTATACAGGGTGAGGTTGAATTTGAAAATGTCAGCTTCAGTTATCCGGGGAGCGAGATCGCAGTGCTGGAAGAGATCTCCTTCAAGGTGAAATCTGGAGAACGGGTGGCGATTATGGGGGCAACGGGCTCCGGGAAGTCCTCGTTGGTCGGACTGATTCCCCGGTTATATGAGCAGAACCATGGGGTGATCGCAATTGACGGTGTGGACAGCTCGGAGCTGGACATTGCCAAGCTGAGGGGAGCGATTGGTTATGTGCCACAAGAGGTACTGCTTTTCACCGGCTCGGTACGTGACAATATTGCCTGGGGGAATGAGCACGCAACCCGGGAAGAGATCGAGCGGGCAGCAGCTGCGGCGCAAATCCACGAAACGGTGACAGGTCTTCCTCAAGGCTATGACACCATGCTGGGGCAGCGGGGGGTCAATCTGTCCGGCGGGCAAAAGCAGCGGCTGACTATCGCCCGGGCGCTTGTGCGAAAGCCGGCGATACTCATTCTGGATGACAGCACCAGTGCGCTAGATGCAGTAACGGAAAGTCTTTTGCTGGAGGAACTGAAGCATATGTCCTGCACAACCTTTCTTATTACCCAGAAGATCAGCTCCACGGTATCGGCAGACCTGATCCTGCTGCTGGATGAAGGCCGTTTAATCGCCAAAGGTACCCATGGAGAGCTTATGACCGGCTCTTCGCTCTACCGGAGAATATATGAATCCCAGGGTAAGGAGGCGGTGCATCATGTTCAAAGCATTAATTGAACCTTTCAAGCATCCGAAGCTGGATCTGGGGCTTGGAGAGGGTAGAAGCTTCGGGGCGGCCTCGAGCCGCAAGCCCCAAGCGAAAGCGAAAAATTGGCCGGCTACGCTGAAACGGATCTGGAGTTATCTTGCCGAGCGCAAAGCCAAGCTGTTCCTCGTGCTTTTGATGGTGCTGTTCAGCTCCGGTCTGGCGCTGCTTGGACCTTATCTGATCAGCCGGGCGGTCGATCATTACCTAGAGGGATCGGGGGGCAGAACCTGGGGGACCTTCCTCATTACCCTTGCACTTGTATATGTGCTCAATTCATTAACTTCCTGGCTGCAAAATATTTGGATGATCGAAATTGCCCAGGAGACAATCTACCGGATACGCACCGATTTGTTTGCCCATCTGCACCGTCTGCCGATTTCCTTCTTCAACCGCAGACAGCAGGGGGAAATTATGAGCCGCCTGACCAATGACATCGAGAATATCAGCTCCACGCTAAACAGCTCGGCGATCCAGATTTTCTCCAGTGTTCTTACGCTGCTGGGTACCGTAGGTGTCATGCTATGGCTCAGTCCGCTGCTAACGCTGCTGACGTTCATTGTAGTGCCGCTGATGACGCTGGGGATGCGCTGGATAACGCGGCGTACCGGTCCGCTGTTCAAGGAGCGGCAGCGCAGCATGGGCGAGCTCAACGGCTATATAGAAGAAACATTGTCAGGACAACGGATTATCAAGGCGTTCTCGCAGGAGGAGCGGGTCATTTCCGGTTTCCGTGAACGCAATACGCGGATTATGCTGTCCGGGTATTGGGCGCAGTCCATTTCCGGCTTCATTCCCAAGCTGATGAATGGCCTGAACAATCTGAGCTTTGCCATTGTTGCCGGTGTGGGCGGCCTGCTGGCGGTCCGCGGCCTGGTCACTGTCGGTGTAATCATCGCCTTTGTGGAGTATACACGTCAATTTACGCGGCCGCTTAATGATCTGGCGAACCAGTGGAACACACTGCTGTCGGCGATTGCCGGGGCGGAGCGGGTGTTTGAGGTTATGGACGAAGAGACTGAAGCCAAGGATGAAGGCGCGGCGGTATCGCTGGAACAGGTAGAGGGGGCGGTAACGTTCAAGGACGTCTCTTTCTCTTATGACGGCGGCGCCGATATATTGCAGAATATCAGCTTTGAGGCGAAGCCGGGCGAGATGATCGCCCTCGTCGGACCTACAGGGGCCGGCAAGACAACACTGATAGGCCTCTTGTCGCGGTTCTATGATCCGGGCAAAGGAAGCATTACGCTGGACGGCATGGAGCTTTCGTCCATCCGCAGGGAAAGTCTGCGCAGCCAGATGGCTTTTGTGCTGCAGGATTCCTTCTTGTTCAAAGGCACAATCCGCGACAATATCCGCTACGGCAGGCTGGACGCTACGGACGAGGAAGTGGAGCAGGCGGCGAAGCTGGCGAATGCCCATTCCTTCATCATGCGGATGCGCGGCGGCTATGAGCGGATGCTCTCCGTGGACGGCAGCGGGATCAGCCAGGGGCAGAAGCAGCTGCTGGCGATCGCAAGAGCGATTCTCGCCAATCCTTCCATGCTGGTGCTGGATGAAGCGACCAGCAGCATTGATACGGTGACTGAAATCAAGATTCAGGAAGGGCTGCAGGCGCTGATGAAAGGCCGGACCAGCTTCGTGATCGCCCACAGACTGGGCACCATCCGTGCGGCGGACCGTATCCTGGTATTGCAGGGCGGACGTTTGCTGCAGCAGGGCACACATGACGAACTGCTGCAGCAAGGCGGACTGTACAGCGAACTGGTTCGGGGTACTAAGGATGAGGCAGCGATATAAGGGCACAGTCCAGAATTAGAACGGCTAACGGGAAGCAGCAGGATACGTCATCCAGACAAGCAGTGGGACTGGGGCGGGTTTGCTGCTTTTTGGACTTTTCCGAAAAATGGAGCTACTGTTTGTAGGATAATATAATGCTTTCATTGCTCAGCTTCCCGTTTAGAGAGGAGCGCACAGCGGTGCAGAGTGCAGCGAGGAGAAGCAGCATGCAGCCGGTAATCCAGAGGATGGCGTTACCATCCGGTGTAATCCCGAGCTTGCGGAGGAATGTGCCAGGCAGTGAGGCGGCAAACACAAACAGAACGGCACTGACCGAAAGGAAAGTCCTCACCCGCTCGGGGGACTTGGAGAGCATGGAGAACAGCGTCAATGTTCCGGTGGCCGCATAGGTAAACAAGAGATAAGCCGCAGCAAACATCACAAAAGCAACATTCTGGAACAGATGGAGCAGCAAGGCTTCCCGGGAAACCAGGGCATAGGCAAACACGAGAGCATTAAAAAGCAGGATAGGAGCAATGCTTAGCACAAAGGCGGAGCGGCTGTATAAAGAAGTTAGCTGGCGGATATCGACCTTATTGGCAAGGTAATATTCGCAGCGCCCCGAGGTTTTTTCGGAAATAACTATTAGACTGAGGGCAATCATATTAAGAAAGAGATAGATCGAGAGGTTCAGGACAAGGTAAATATATACCGGAATAAAGGCCATTGGGCCGGTGTTGGTTCTCAGAATTTGCAGCAGGGAGTTAAACGGCAAGATTATCATGATTAGGAGCATGGCAACATAGGAGGGGGTTCTCAGGACATCTTTAATATTCAATTTGTTCACCGGATGCAGCCTCATTATCTAGCCTCCTTAAGTATAGTGAAGAACCGTTGCTCCAAATCACCGCAGAATTCTTGATTATGAATGGTTTCTACAATGGAACCGCCGATCAGAATGGTGATCCAATCGCTGATTTTTTGAACCTCCGCCAAATCGTGAGAGGTAAGGATAAGTGTTTTGCCTTCATCCTTCAAACCGCGCAGAACACTGCGCATGACCAGTCTTGATTCGGGATCGACACCGGAGGTGGGCTCGTCCAGCAGCAGGATGGGGGAATCCTTCAGCAGCGTAATCAGCAGCGACAGCTTTCGTTTCATGCCTTTGGAGTAGGTAGCCACTTTATTATCAAGTGCGGTTTCGAGCTGCAGAAGAGCAGCGTATCGTTCGATCATCGTAGAAGCTAATGCGGGACTTACGTCCAAATAGATGCAGAAATCACGGATGTTTTCACGCCCGGTTTTGGTCTCAAATAAGTAATCGTTCCTTCATCCAGAGTCAAGAGACCCGTGATGAGACGCAGCAGCGTTGTTTTGCCCGCTCCGTTCGGGCCGATGATGGCGAAAATGCTATTTTGAGGCACAGCGAAAGAAACGTTGCGGATGATCTTGGTCTGATTTAATGTTTTGCCTGCGCCGGATACGATAATCGCATTGCTGTCCAGTACTGGGGCCTGTTGTTGATGCAGCAAGACATACCACTCCCTGATTGAAATAAGTTACAGGGAAAATATACCTTATTTCCTAAAGGATTCATAGAATCAAAAAAGAAAAAGGCATCTCCGAATGACTTCGGAAATGCCTGGACAAGTGATTTAAGTTAATTACAGTTAAGGATTACTTTTCGCAGCAGGCGGCTGCTGGATTTTTTGCTTCTCTCTGAACCGGGGGCCGACATAGTTCTTTTTACGGTCACGCGTCAGAATCCAGCCTCCGAGAAAGCTCATCCCGGCCAAGAAGAGCAACAGCCCCCCGCCAAAATGCAGCCAGGCAAAATCCGGTGTCACGGCATCGTCACCATGCATGGAAATATAGTTGAAAATATCATCTTTCATCATAAGGAAGCCCGTCATGGCCAGCAGGCCGGGAATAACCAGAATAAGGATGGCAATGAAGCGTGAAATCAGCAGTTTCATGAGGGTTCCATCTCCTTCGCAGCCCTTTGGATTCCCCCATATGATAACGCTTCACCAGGAAAAAGTCCATGAATACATGACGATTATAAGTTTGTAATGGGCATAAAAGAGAGTACAATGTAATAGGTTATGCAGAACTTATGAGTAATGACTGGAGGATACATATCATGACAATATCCTGTGACGTGGCAATACTGGGCGGTGGAACCGGAGGTTATGTGGCGGCGATCCGCGCGGCCCAGCTGGGAAAGTCGGTTGTCGTCATCGAAATGGACAAACTGGGCGGCACCTGCCTGCACCGCGGCTGTATTCCAAGCAAGTCGCTGCTGCGCAGCGCAGAAGTGTATGCTGAGATAAATGAGAGCGAAAGTTATGGCATCGAAACAACAGGCGTGCAGCTGGTATTCCCGAAGGTGCAGCGCCGCAAGGAAGCTGTGGTGGAACAGCTTCATGAGGGTGTGCAATATTTGATGCGCAAGAATAAAATCCAGGTCCTCAAAGGGAAAGGCCGGGTCATCGGGCCTTCGATTTTCTCTCCGCGCAGCGGTGCTGTGGCGGTGGAACTGGAGAATGGCGAGATGGAGACTGTAGTCTCATCCAATCTTATTGTCGCTACAGGCTCACGCCCCCGCGTGCTGCCGGGACTTAAACCGGATGGCAAGGTTATTCTGAGCAGTGAAGAAGCGCTGACGCTTGAAGAACTGCCGTCTTCGATCATTATTGTGGGCGGCGGAGTAATCGGAGTGGAGTGGGCTTCAATGCTCGTTGATTTCGGTGTACAGGTGACTGTGGTCGAGGCCGCAGGCCAGCTGCTGCCGCTGGAGGACGAGGAAATTGCCCGGGAGCTGCTGCGTCTGCTCAAAAAACGCGGGGTCAAAGTTCTGACGGGGACAACCGTGGATGCTGAGACTTGTGTGGTAACGGAGGACGGCGTAACGATTGAAGCCCGCAAGGGAGAACAGAGTCAGAGCTTGTCCGCAGAGAAGCTGCTGGTATCTGTCGGCAGAGTAGCCAATATCGAAAATATTGGATTGGAAAATACCGATATCCGCTTCGATAAAGGTGTGATCGAGGTTAACACCAACATGCAGACGAATGAGCCGCATATCTACGGTATCGGCGATTGCATCGGCGGTCTGCAGCTGGCCCATGCTGCCAGCCATGAAGGTATTCGCGCGGTGAACCACCTGGCAGGTGAGAAGCTCCATCCCTATCATATCCATCAGGTACCCCGCTGTGTCTACACACGGCCGGAAGTGGCCAGTGTCGGATATACGGAGAAAGAGGCCAAGAATCTTGGCCATGATGTCGTGACCGGGAAATTTCCGTTCTCGGCTATCGGCAAAGCTATCGTCTACGGGATGAAGGACGGTTTTGTCAAAGTCGTTGCCGACCGAAGCAGCGGGGATATTCTCGGTGTTCAAATGATCGGACCGCATGTGACCGATCTCATCGGCGAAGCGGCGCTGGCGCAGCTGCTGGACGCCACCCCTTGGGAGATCGGCGAAGCCATCCACGCCCATCCGACGCTTTCTGAGATTATTGGAGAAGCCATGCTGGCGGTAGATGGCAAATCAATCGGTTTTTAGTATACGAGAAAGGTCCCCAAAGAGAATGCCGGATAGAGCTGGTGAAGCGTTATACGCCGAAATAGCTCTATTCCGGCTTTTCCTCTCTTTTCTTTTTGTACAGAAAGGGATTATAATGAACTCAAGCCATGTATTAGTACCAGGTTATAAGATCAGGCACAGGTTGTTATAATTTTAAACATCTAATGCAAGTTTGTACGAAACCAATTTAGTGGGATTAGGCTCACAAAACTTTTAGGAGGTACCTCTCATATGGAATCTCAAGGTACTGTAGGAGCAGTCAACAGACATCAGGAGCTTGGACTCAGCGACGGCCAGGTCATAGATATGTACAAATATATGCAGATGGGACGGAAGTACGATGAGCGCAGTCTGCTGCTGCAGCGCGCCGGGAAGATTAACTTCCATGTTTCCGGCATCGGCCAGGAGGCGGCGCAAGTGGCGGCGGCCTTTGCACTGGACCGGCAGAATGATTATTTCCTTCCGTATTACCGCGATTATGCCTTTGTGCTTACCGTGGGCATGACCATGCGCGAGCTGATGCTCTCCGTGTTCGCCAAGGCAGAGGATCCCAACAGCGGTGGACGGCAGATGCCGGGCCACTTTGGAAGCAAACGTCTGCGCATCGTAACCGGCTCAAGTCCGGTGACTACACAAGTTCCGCATGCGGTAGGTTTCGCGCTTGCGGCCAAGATGCAGAAGAAAAAGTTTGTTTCTTTTGTTACGTTCGGAGAGGGCTCCAGCAACCAGGGTGACTTTCATGAAGCGTGCAATTTCGCCGGTGTGAACAAGCTGCCGGTCATTATTTTTTGCCAGAACAACCAGTACGCCATCTCCATCCCTGCCCATAAGCAGCTCGCCGGCAAAGTCAGTGACCGTGCGCTAGGCTACGGCTTCCCGGGCATCCAGGTAGACGGCAATGATCCGCTTGAAGTGTACCGTGTTGTTAAGGAAGCGCGGGAGAGAGCTCTTAGAGGAGAAGGACCAACGCTAATCGAAGCGATGATGTACCGCCTGTCACCGCATTCCACCTCGGACAACGATCTGGCTTACCGGACCAAAGAAGAGGTTGACGAGAACTGGAAAAAGGACGGCGTCGCCGCCTTCCGCAACTATCTGATAGAGCTGGGCCTGTGGAGTGACGAACAGGAACGCGATCTGGCTGCGCAGTACAATCTTGAACTGAAAGAGGCTATTGAATATGCTGACAATGCACCGTTCCCGAAACCGGAAGATACGCTGCTGCATGTATACAGTGAATCAGACCTCAAAGGAGGAGCATAATTCATGGCAATGATGGAATATATCGATGCGATCCGGCTGGCGATGAAGGAAGAAATGGAACGCGATGAATCCGTGTTCGTGCTGGGTGAGGATGTTGGCGTTAAGGGTGGTGTGTTCACCACTACCAAAGGGCTGCAGGAGCAGTTCGGGGAAGAACGCGTGATGGATACCCCGCTGGCAGAGTCGGCGATTGCCGGAGTGGCCATTGGAGCGGCAATGTACGGCATGAAGCCCATTGCCGAAATGCAATATTCAGATTTCATGCTCCCGGCAACCAATCAGATTATTAGCGAAGCGGCCAAAATCCGTTACCGCTCCAATAACGACTGGAACTGCCCGGTTGTTATCCGCGCGCCTATCGGCGGCGGTATATTTGGCGGGCTGTATCATTCCCAGTGCCCCGAATCAATTTTCTTCGGCACACCGGGACTGAAGATTGTGGCGCCTTATTCAGCGTATGACGCCAAAGGTCTGCTGAAGGCAGCGGTCCGTGACCCGGATCCGGTCATATTCTTCGAGAACAAGAAATGCTACAAGCTGATTAAGGAAGATGTGCCGGAAGACGATTATACCGTGCCGATCGGAGAAGCGAACCTGCTGCGCGCAGGCAGCGATATTACGGTGATCGGGTACAGCCTGCCGCTGCATTTTGCGATGCAGGCGGCGGAGGAGCTGGAGCGCGAGGAAGGCATAACCGCACACATACTGGATCTTCGCACGCTGCAGCCGCTGGACCGTGAAGCCATTATTGCCGCTGCCCGTCAGACCGGCAAGGTGCTGATTGTCCATGAGGACAACAAGACCGGCGGAATCGGCGGCGAGGTGGCGGCCATTATTGCCGAACATTGCCTGTTCGAGCTCGACGCGCCGATCTTCCGGCTCTGCGGCCCTGATGTGCCCGCGATGCCGATCAGCCCGCCGATGGAGAAATTCTTCATGCTGAGCAAAGATAAAGTGAAAGCGGAGATGCTCCGGCTGGCGCAATACTAAACATTCTGATTCTGCGGGTACATGCTTCCGAAGCGAGTTTTGTACGAAGAGTGCTACAGGAAGTATTGCTTACAAAACTTAAGCGTATGCTTCCGAAGCGAGTTTTGTACGAAGTTGCTGCAAGAAGTATTGCTTACAAAACTTTAAGGAGTGACAATATGTCTGACAATACAAAGCTGATCGACGTGATTCTGCCGCAGCTGGCTGAGTCGCTGGTATCGGCGACGATCGGCAAATGGCTGAAGCAGCCGGGCGATCAAGTGGATCAATATGAGCCCATC
Organism: Paenibacillus sp. FSL L8-0470; assembly: GCF_038008625.1. NCBI lineage: Bacteria > Bacillati > Bacillota > Bacilli > Caryophanales > Paenibacillaceae > Paenibacillus > Paenibacillus sp. FSL L8-0470. The sequence continues at coordinate 5,078,179 of NZ_JBBOZM010000001.1, read as the reverse complement.
TGCGATTTGATTACAGATAAAGTCAATGCAGAGCTGCCTTCCACCGTGGAAGGAACACTGGTGGAGCTGCTCGCGGAAGAGGGCCAGACCGTCAACGTTGGCGAAGTTATCGCCCGTATCGCTGTAGCTGTGGCTGCTCCCGCAGCCCCAACGGTTCCGGCAGCTCCATCCGCCGGAGCTGGCCAGGTTAATTCCGCTCCGCAGGCGCATGCAGCAGCCAAACCGCCGTTACCAGCTGCCGGGGGTCCAGCTGACGCTCCCATGCGCTCCCGCTACTCACCGGCAGTGCAGACACTCGCCGCCGAGCACGGTATTAATCTTGCCGCTGTGCCGGGAACCGGTATGGGCGGCCGTATCACCCGGAAGGATGTGCTGACGTTCCTGGAAAGCGGCGGGGCCGCAGCCGTCCATGCCTCCAATGGAGCAGCTTCGGCAGCCGGACGGCAGGCGCACGAAGCCGCTCAGCAACCTGTGCTGCAGGCTGTTCAGACCGAAGTGCAGGAAACGCGGGAGCACGTTCGCCAGTCCGGACTGCACCTGAGCGAATCTCCGCGTATTCCGACGATTGAGGTGGAAGGCGGCCGGGGCAGCAGTTCAGAATTTTTGATCGACGTCACCCCGATCCGCAACACGATCGCCACAAGAATGCGCCAGAGTGTCTCTGAGATTCCCCATGCGTGGACAATGATTGAAGTGGATGTGACGAATCTCGTCGTGCTGCGGAATAAGCTTAAAGATGAGTTCAAGCGCAAGGAAGGCATCAACCTGACTTACCTCGCTTTTATGATGAAGTCTGTAGTCAGTGCGATTAAGGATTATCCGATTATGAACTCCGTCTGGGCGGTTGATAAAATCATTGTCAAACGCGATATCAATATTACACTTGCTGTTGGCACTGAAGATTCCGTTATGACACCGGTAATTAAGAAGGCCGATCAGAAGAACATCGCCGGACTTGCCCGGGAGATCGACGAATTAGCGCAAAAGACCCGCGACGGCAAGCTGCGCCTGGAAGATATGCAGGGGGGGACCTTTACCGTCAACAACACCGGTTCTTTCGGCTCTATTCTGTCCTACCCGATTATCAACTACCCGCAGGCGGCAATATTGACCTTTGAATCCATTGTGAAGAAGCCTGTGGTCATCAACGATATGATCGCTGTGCGCTCCATGGCCAACATTTGTCTGTCTCTGGATCACCGGATTCTGGATGGCGTCATTTGCGGCCGCTTCCTGCAGCGCGTGAAGGATAACCTGGAAGGCTACACGCCGGATAGCAAGCTGTATTAATATTTTGCAACATTCAGTGACTGGCGACTCTAATTCAAAGGGGACCTGACGTTATGAATAACCCGCAACCTGGTAAGCTGGAAGTTTCATATCACCCCCTGATGGAATATGGTGCGGCCTGGGAGCTGCAGAAGGAACATGTGCAGGCCATTGATGCCGGAACAGGCCTGGAACAGCTGATCCTTTTGCAGCATCCGCCCACTTATACCATCGGTTCTCAGAATCACCCGGAGCATCTTCTCCTCAGCGGTGAACAGCTCAAGGAGCAAGGGATTGCGCTGTTTGAAATCGACCGCGGGGGAGACATTACATATCATGGGCCGGGCCAGCTTGTCGGCTACCCGCTGCTGAAGCTTGGGGAGGACGGAAGGGTCGATCTGCACGGGTATCTCCGCCGGTTGGAGGCTGTCATTATTGATTATTTGGCTTCCTGCGGAATAGAGGGTGACCGCAAGCCCGGGTATACCGGCGTTTGGGTTGGCGACCAGAAGATTTGTGCGATTGGTGTCAAGTTTAACAGAAGCAAATCACGCAGAGGCTTTATTACCAGCCACGGCTTTGCCTTCAACATCTCTGCGGGGATTGGCGGGCGCGGGTTTCAGGGGATTATCCCCTGCGGCATTGCGGAATATGGGGTAACTTCGCTGGAGGAATGCACCGGCCGGCCCATGGATCCTGAGCAGGTATCAGAGGAGCTGATTCCTTATTTCCTGCAGCACTTTCCGTATAAGGTGATCAACCCGGCGAATCCGCATGCTCAGGCCGATTTGACGGTAACCCGGGATGTCAAATAGCGCCCGGGTAGCCCGGACGCTATTATTAACGTTCTACTTTTTGCTGTTAACCGGCCAGGAAAGGCTCGATAACCATCAGCAAGGTAGAGCCGACCATGGCGATCAGCATGACATAAATGAAGATACGGAACCATTTTTGACGTTGCATGAGTGACTCCTTTAGAATTAGTTTAAGTTAAGAGCGTACAGATATTTAAGACAGTACCACTATTGTAACGCAATCGTGAAAGAGAGGGAAGTCCAATGATATCACAAGACCGATTGATTCAGGAATTTATGGAGCTTGTCCGTATTGACAGTGAAACAAGAAACGAACGGCAAATTGCCGATGTGCTAAAAGAAAAATTCAGCGCCTTGGGTCTTACTGCTATCGAGGACGATTCCCAGGAGCGCACCGGACATGGGGCAGGCAATCTGTTCGTTACCTGGCCTGCCGATAATGGAGCTGCGGCTCCCAAGCTGCTGTTCACCTGCCATATGGATACAGTGGTTCCCGGACAGAATATCAAGCCTACTCTTGGAGAAGACGGCTGGATTACGAGCGACGGCAGCACAATTCTCGGGGCGGATGACAAAGCGGGGTTAGCTGCTTTGTTCGAAGCGATCCGTGTCATTCAGGAACAGGGTGTTGCTCACGGTCAGATCCAGTTTGTCATTACAGCCGGTGAAGAATCCGGGCTGCTTGGTGCCCGGGCCATGGACCCCAAACTGCTGGATGCTGACATGGGCTTTGCGCTGGATTCCAACGGCGAGGTTGGAGCGATTGCGGTTGCTGCGCCTTCCCAGGCTAAAGTAACAATGCAGATCTTCGGCAAATCCGCCCATGCCGGCGTGAATCCGGAAGATGGCATCAGCGCCATTCAGGTGGCAAGCAAAGCCATCTCGGCGATGAAACTGGGACGCATCGACAATGAGACTACGGCCAATATCGGCAAGTTCGCAGGCGGCGGACCAACAAATGTGGTTTGCGACCATGTGCAGCTGGATGCCGAAGCACGCAGTATTGTGCAGGAGAAGGTAGACCGGCAGGTGGCTTCCATGCGCGAAGCATTGGAGACCACAGTGCGTGAGCATGGTGCAGAATGTGAATTCCGCAGTGAGATTATTTATCCGGCCTTCAGCTTTAATGAGCATGATCCGGTTGTGATGCTTGCGGACCGCGCCATAACCTCACTCGGTCTGAAGACACGCCTGTTCCCGTCCGGCGGCGGCAGCGACGCCAATGTGTTCAATGGTCTAAAGGTACCAACGGTAAATCTGGCCATCGGTTACGAGCACATCCATACCACTAAGGAACGGATCAAAGCCGAGGACATCGTCAAAGCGGCTGAGCTGGTTGTAGCCATTGTTAAGGAAAGTGTAAAAGCTTAAAATATCATGTGCAGCAGCTGAGGCTGGGTATATGCAGTGAAGGAGCTGTTTCCGGGCGATGCCCGGGAACAGCTCCTTATGTTTTTCCTGAAAAATTGGGAACGTTCCTTCAAGCGCATGGGGACTCTCGGTGGCTTAGAATGTGGACTAGAAGCTGCCGGACTCCATGGACTTTATTTTAAATAATTGCCTGTTTTTTACAAGGGAATGGACTCCAGAGACACTATTGTTCTGTTTTGAAGCCGATTTTCCCCCTTGCCAAGGTAATAACGTCTTTCCGGTCCGGATACATTCTGGGATGGAAAGGGAAAAATTCTGCGAGCGGGTTACCCCGCTTTAGGCGGACTCAGCCGTGATTCGGCTTGCAGCCGCAGGATGTAGGACAGGGGCATATCACGTCCGTACTGCAGGGTCCACCCGGCGATTACTGCTTTAATCTGCTCCGGAGTACCTACCATTGTGACTGCTTTTGAGCTTGTACGGATAAGGATGTCATTCATGCCTACATTCCTTCTTTCCCCTTAAGTTTGCTATAATACACCCTATGCAGAACTGAGCTAAAGGAGACCATAAACTATGAAAAAAGATGAAACTCACCGCAATCCCGCACTGGATGAAGAGACATTGTCTACACAGCCGATTTTTGAAGGCAAAATTATTACCCTGCAGGTGGATACGGTTAAGCTGCCGGATGGCAATACCGCAACCCGCGAGGTCGTAAAGCATCCCGGAGCTGTAGCTGTGCTTGCTCTGAATCAGGGCAAGATGCTTGTAGTGGAGCAATACCGCCAGCCGATGCACCGCACCGAGGTGGAGATCCCCGCAGGAAAGCTGGATAAAGGCGAAGATCCCTTGGCCGCTGCCGGCCGGGAGCTTCAGGAGGAGACGGGCTTCCACAGCGGCGACCTTAAGCTGCTGAAATCCTTTTATACCTCGCCCGGATTCGCGGATGAAATTATTCATTTGTATGTGACAGACAACGCCCAGGCGGGAGATATGGCACTCGATGAGGACGAATTTCTGGAGGTCTCCGAGCTTACACTGGAGGAAGCTTACCAGTACATTGCGGACGGCCGCATCGCCGACGCCAAAACGATGATGGCGGTGTATGCATGGCATCTCTATACGCTGACGGGCCAATGGCACTAGAAGGGGAAAACAAGCTGCACAGCTTCTACTGTGACCTGCATGTTCATATCGGCCGCACTACGGAAGGACAAGCTGTCAAAATCAGTGGCAGCAAGAATCTCACCTTTGCCGGAATCGCCAAGGAGGCCGCAGAGCGCAAGGGGATCGGGCTAATCGGGATTATTGACAGCCACTCCCCCGGCGTGCAACGCGATATCCGCCAGTCGCTGGAATCCGGAGAGATGACAGTGGCAGACGGTGGAGGTATTGCTTACAGGGGCACCACGATCCTGCTGGGGTCAGAGATTGAAATCCGCGAATCTGGCCGGAAGGAATGCCATGTGTTAGCCTTTATGCCGGACCTGGAGACGATGGCGGATTTCAGCAGCTGGATGAGCAAGCATATGCGCAACGTAAATCTCAGTTCCCAGCGGCTGTATGCCCCATCCAGGGAACTGCAGGATGAGATTTACGGACGCGGGGGCATTCTAATTCCGGCGCATATTTTCACACCGCATAAAGGTCTTTACGGCTGTGCCGCAGAGCGTATGGCCGAGCTGTTTGACCTGGAGCGTATCGCAGCAGTTGAGCTTGGCCTTAGCGCGGATTCGGAGATGGCAGGATACATTTCTGAGCTGGACAGCTATACCTTCCTGACCAACTCTGACGCCCACTCCCTCGGCAAAATCGGCCGTGAATACAATGTCATCGAGCTGGCTAGGCCGTCCTTCAGCGAACTGAAGCTGGCACTGGAGCGTAAGGCAGGCCGCAGGGTCAGCGCTAATTTTGGACTGAACCCGCGCCTGGGCAAGTATCACCGCACCTATTGCGCCGGATGCGGCAGCATCATTGATGAAGCGTATGCCACTTCGGAACGTTGTCCTTATTGCGGCAGTCCCAAGCTGGTGCAGGGGGTGTTTGACCGGATTCTGTCCATCGCCGACCGCGGGCAGCCCCTCGTACCGGACCATCGTCCGCCGTATCACTATCAGGTGCCGCTTGAGTTTATTCCGGGACTTGGCCCGGCCAAGATGAACGCGCTGCTGGCGGCTTTTGGCACGGAGATGAATATTCTGCATGGCGCCGGCGAGGCGGAGATTGCTGCAGTAGCGGGAACGGAGCTGGCTGCGCAGATTGTTCTTGCCCGCACGGGGGAACTTGCACTATCGGCAGGAGGCGGAGGGACGTACGGTAAAGTAATGGTGAACAAAAAGTAGAATTGCTGTGCATAACAGCGACCTGTCCAAAGGACAAGTCATAGAGCGGGATGTCTCCTCATATGGTGTAATATGTGACCGGAAAGGAGAACGTCCCGATGCGCAGTTTAAGGCTGATGATGAAGGAACAGACGCCTCTTTATATTTTTGTTGCCGTATTATTTCTCGTTGGTGTCGTTTTCGGGGCTCTGATTGTCAGTGCGTTAACGTTGGACCAGCAGCAGGAGCTGGGAGATTACATGGGGAATTTCTTCGTCACCGTTGATCAGCAGGGCCTGCCGGCTGCGCCCGACTCTTACTGGAGTATCGCCGCGCTCAATCTGAAGTGGGTGGGACTCATTTGGATTCTTGGCTTGTCGGTCATTGGGCTTCCCGGTATTCTGATCCTGGATTTTCTCAAAGGCGTGCTGATCGGCTTTACCGTCGGCTGTCTCGTCAGCCAGTATTCCTGGCACGGCATGCTGTTTGCCCTCGTCTCGGTTGCTCCGCACAATCTTGTGCTGATCCCGGTTCTGCTCGTATGCAGCGCAGCGGCTATTGCCTTCTCGCTGCTGATGATCCGCAGCAGGGTGCTGGGGAAGCGGCGTACGCCGGTGACAAGGCCTTTTGCGATGTACACCTTATTATCGCTCGGAATGGCCGTACTTGTCCTGGGCATTTCCGGTTTTGAGGCCTGGGTGACGCCGGTGATGATGAGATGGGTGACACCCATGCTCGTATCTATAGGGTGAATTAAAGAATGCTGCCGGGTGGGGTTTTCACTGGGCAGCATTTTTTTATTCCTTTGATTGCAAAAAGTTATGAATAGTAGATATTTGCAAATATAGGAATTAAAATGGTGTTGGGTGAGCAGCCGAGGAAGGAGGATACAGCAGGTGAAAAAAATAGGGATTCTGATGATTTTTTTGTTTATGGTGTCTACGAATGTTTTCGCAGAACCCGTTCAACAGAGTTTTTCAGACGGCATTCTTACCAGTGATTCGCAACTATTTGCATTGTCGGACCAAAATAAAGTTATTTGTAGTAAGATCGATAACTCGATATCTGTTTTTAACCTGTCCTCAGGCAAGGTAGCTTGGACCAAACGCTATTCCAAATTATACGATGTAAATGTGGTGAGTTCTCCGGAGAAAATCATTGTGATCGCCAAAGACAAAAACAATAAGCTGCAAAAGATCGTCCTGAGTAAGGCCGGAACGACACTCTCCACTACGGCATTTAACAGCGCTCCAATCACTAAATCAATAACAAGCAATGGGGAGTTGATCAACTGGACTCTTTTCATACGAGAAGAAAACGGAGCTGAAATTCAAGTAATCCACACCACTGCTGTTAACTAGTCCATTGAACCGTTGTCAGAGCTGTATTGCCATCACGGAATACCACTATTGAACACACTCTAAAAGCGTTTGACTTCTCAAAGCGACTCCCCCTATAATGGAAGAAGTGGTTTTATGCCCGGTGCGGTAATTTTCCAAGGGGGAGGGATACTATGGAAGCCCGGATAGACAAGATAAAGCAACAGCTACAATCCCAAGGATATAAGCTTACACCCCAACGGGAAGCAACCTTAAGAGTGCTGCTGGAGAACGAAGACGATCATTTAAGTGCAGAAGATGTGTTTATGCTTGTAAAAGAAAAGGCTCCCGAGATCGGTCTCGCCACTGTATACCGGACCCTGGAACTGCTCAGCGAGCTTCATGTCGTGGAGAAGATTAATTTCGGAGACGGAGTTGCCCGTTATGACCTGCGGACAGATACGGCGAAACATCATCATCATCATTTAATCTGTGTGCAATGCGGCACAATGGATGAAATCCGTGAGGATTGGCTCGGACCGCTGGAAGAGCGGCTGGAGAACGATTATAATTTCACGGTGCTCGATCATAGACTTGATTTTCACGGGATTTGCCACCGCTGCAAGGACAAGAATACTACGGATGGCAATACGCCCGAATAGGCTTATAGATGATAAATTACCGCACAAGCTCTCCCCGGTGTACTGCCGGAGGGGGCTTTTTAAATGATTTCATCAGGCCGACATACATATCACCGCCCGCCGGCGCATAAAGTGAAGGACGAGTTATGCTTCCGAAGCGAGTTCTGTCCGCAGCAATTCCCGGAAGTATAAGCTCACAAAACATAAGTTTATGCTTCCGAAGTGAGTCTTGTACGCAGCAACCCTGGGAAGTATAAGCTCACAAAACTTTTAGGAGGAATCCTAATGATTATTTCTGTGCCTGGAACGGTGCGCCGGCTGTATTTTTTGACCCTGCTTGTTGCATTGAGCTGTTTCTTGTATTACGCCCTGAGCTGGCTAAGCGGATGGATCAGTCCGATAGATCATTATGAAATCCCGGAAGGCACGGCAGTCCGGGCCTTTAAGGATGCCCCTGTCAGTGTGGACAGTCTGAATGCAGGGGAACGTCTGCGGCTATATTACTGGTATGGCGAGTGATTGCCCGGCCCGAAGCAGGAAGAAGCCGGAACACTGTCGAATGAACCTTAGGTGAGTTCATGCATCTGGCTTGCCGCTGTGCAGCCAGATGCTGAACTCCATGCCTAAATGCTGCATAGCCGCGAAGAGCAGCCTGAGCAGACAGGAGCGTGAATGAAATGAAGTCACACTTGCAGCCTTTTATGCAATATTTAACCGTAGAGAAAGGTTTATCTTCCAGCACGCTCGAGTCCTATGGACGAGATGTGTCGCAGTTTCTGGAGTTTGCCGAAGGCCGTGGTGCCGTTACACCGGAGGAGATTAGAAGATCGCATATTATGCAGTATCTCGCTGAGCTCCGCACCGCAGGGCGGGCAACCGCAACAGTGAACCGGAATACGGTGTCGCTGCGGGCGTTTTTTCACTATCTGCTGAAAGAACGGCTGATCATGCAGGACCCAACGCTGGATATGGAAATGATCAAACCGAGCAAAAAACCGCCGATGATCTTAAGTATCGAAGAAATCGAACGGCTGCTGGCGGCCCCTGATGATGCTACCCCCCAGGGGATGCGCGACAAGGCGATGCTAGAGCTGCTGTACGCCACCGGCATCCGGGTTACAGAACTGATTACCCTGAATGTAGAGGACGTGCATACGGACCTGAAGTTTGCCCGCTGCAGCGGGGCTTCCGGGAAGGAACGGGTAGTGCCGATCGGCGCTATTGCAGCGGAGTGCGTGGCGGGGTATACATCCGGGATGCGGGACAAGCTGCTGCGGGGAAATCAGGAGGAGCCTGCCCTGTTTCTGAACAGTCTGGGCGGACGGCTGACCCGTCAGGGCTTCTGGAAAATCATTAAAAAGTATGCGCGTGAAGCTCAGATTGAGCAGGATATCACTCCGCATACCCTTAGACATTCATTCGCTGCTCATTTGCTGGAAGGCGGTGCGGATCTGCGTTCCGTGCAGCAGATGCTTGGTCATGCGGATATTTCCACAACGCAGATCTACAGCGGGATTGCCCGCAAAAATATGAAGGAAGTCTACGAAAGCCACCATCCCCGGGCGAGGTAACTGCTGCTGCGGAATGGGTATAAGACCTGAATCGCGGGTAATCCCCGGGGAAAGGGTAAAAAGATGCTTTTTGTGAGTAAGATCGTTATGATGGAAATATACTGAAAGGATAGACCGGAGCGTGTGAACCCCGGGAGTTACTTTCGGCAGAAACGGGTACCTAAAAAGCGGGGCAATGGGCCGCTGGCTTCGGAAGGGCTGTCCCTTCGGAAGAAGGTAGAGCCGTTTCTTCTTGTTTTGCTGTAACCTAAAGAATATGCATACTACGAAGGAGTGAAGACGGACATGTCCTCATTTAAACGAATTGGATTTATCGTTCTTGATAGTGTTGGTATCGGCGAAGCGCCGGATGCGGAAAGTTTCGGTGATAAAGGGTCCCATACGCTGGGACATATTTTGGAGCGGGTGCCGGGTCTTAAGCTGCCTAATCTGCAAAAGCTGGGTCTCGCCAATATTGCACCGCTGCCGCCGCTGGAGCCTGTAGCAGCACCTGCCGGATATTACGGCAAAATGCAGGAGGTATCGGTAGGCAAGGATACAATGACCGGCCATTGGGAGCTGATGGGACTGAAGATTGAAGTTCCGTTCAACACCTATTTTGACGGATTCCCGGCAGAGCTGATTGAGAAGTTCGAAGCGGCAACCGGACGCAAGGTGATCGGCAATAAGCCGGCTTCCGGTACAGAGATTCTGGTCGAATATGGCGAAGAGCAAATGAAGACCGGGGCCTGGATTGTGTACACTTCCGCCGACAGCGTATTCCAGCTTGCTGCTCATGAAGATATTATCCCGCTGGAAGAGCTGTACAGCGCCTGCAAAATCGCCCGCGAGCTGACGATGGCTCCTGAGTTCTCGGTAGGCCGCGTAATCGCCCGCCCCTATGTCGGCGAACCGGGGAACTTTGTGCGTACTCCCAACCGCCATGACTATGCGGTCAAACCGCCGGAGCCGACGGTAATGAACGCGCTGGAGGATATCGGTAAAGACGTTATCGCTGTGGGCAAGATCAACGATATCTTCACAGGTGAAGGCGTAACAGCCACTTATCCGACAAAAAGCAATGAGCATGGCATCGAGATTACGATCCGGGAGCTGCGCAAGCCGTTTGACGGCTTCCTGTTCACGAATCTGGTAGATTTCGATTCCCTGTATGGCCACCGCCGCGATCCGGAGGGGTACGGACATGCTCTTGAGGTATTCGATCAGGCGCTTCCGGAGCTGCTATCTACACTCGGCGAAGATGACCTGCTCATTCTCTCAGCAGACCACGGCAATGATCCGATCCATAGCGGAACTGATCACACACGCGAGTATGTGCCACTCTTGATTTATAGTCCAAGATTCAAGACTCCGGGCAACCTGGGCATCCGCCAGACGTTCTCAGATGTGGCAGCGACAATTGCTGACAACTTTGGGGCCAAAGCGCCGCAATACGGGACAAGCTTTTTGGCAGAACTGAAATAATACGAAATCCTATGAAGCATCAATACCCCTCAAGGAGGCAATAAACCATGGAAGCAGTTAGCCAAAAGCACATTCAGGAAGCAGCGGTTTATATCAAGGATAAATGTACAGTCGCCCCGGAAATCGGGCTGATTCTCGGCTCAGGTCTGGGCGTTCTGGCAGACCTCATTACGGATGAGGTTGTAATTCCCTACAACGAGATCCCCCATTTTCCTGTATCTACAGTAGAAGGACATGAAGGCGAACTGCTGATCGGAATGATCGAAGGACGACGAGTTGTAATGATGAAGGGCCGTTTCCACATGTATGAAGGCTACGGCCCGGAGACGACGGCTTTTCCGGTGCGCGTAATGAAAGAGCTTGGCGTAACCAGCCTGCTCGTTACTAACGCCGCAGGTGGCGTGAACACGGACTTTACACCCGGCGATCTGATGCTGATTACCGATCATCTGAACCTGACCGGGCGCAATCCGCTGACCGGCCCGAATGACAATGCTCTTGGCGTCCGGTTCCCGGACATGTCGACTGCATACAGCCCCCGCCTGATTGCAGCGGCGAAGGAAGCTGCGGCAGAGCAGGATTTTGAATTCAAGGAAGGCGTATATGCCGGATTGCTCGGCCCTTGCTATGAAACTCCGGCTGAAATTGTCATGCTGCGCCGTCAAGGTGCGGATGCTGTAGGCATGTCCACCGTCTCGGAGACGATTGTGGCCCGCCATGCCGGTATCGAGGTGCTTGGCATTTCCTGCATCACCAACATGGCTGCCGGCATTCTTGACCAGCCGCTGAACCATGCGGAGGTTATGGAGACGGCTGAACGTGTGCGTGAGCGCTTTTTGAAGCTGGTACTGGCCTTTATTCCGAAGATGTAGGCTTTATAGATCAGACTCAATGGCATCGGAATTATGCCAATATTATTCATCCACAACAATTCATACCCGGGAGGTTCAATTCATGACACAAACCAATATTTCTTACGGCAATCAGGTGAAAGAAGCAGCAGAATACGTAAAATCCAAATTCGGAGCGTATTCACCGTCCATCGGGCTGATTCTGGGCTCAGGTCTTGGCGATCTGGGCGACCAAATCGAAGATGCAGTGTATCTGCCTTATGAAGAAATTCCTCATTTTCCGCGTTCTACGGTAGAAGGCCATGCTGGCCGGTTCGTCATCGGGAAGCTGGAAGGCAAGGATGTTATTATCATGCAGGGCCGCTTCCACTTCTACGAAGGCTACGAGATGCGCAAAGTTGTGCTTCCGGTCTATGTAATGGCAAAGCTTGGCGTGGGTACGCTGGTGATCACGAATGCGGGCGGCGGAATGAACCGGGCGTTCAAAGCAGGCGATCTGATGCTGATTACCGACCACCTCAATATGACTGGCGATAACCCGCTGATCGGACCTAATGATCCGGAGCTGGGTGTGCGTTTCCCGGATATGTCCCGTGCTTATGACCCTGAGTACATGGCTTTGGCCAAAAAGCTTGCAGCTGAAGTTAAAGGTGTAGATGGTGAAGCGCTTGTACTGCAGGAAGGCGTATATGCCGGCATCAGCGGTCCGACTTATGAGACACCGGCGGAGCTAAAAATGCTGGCGTACCTCGGCGGCGATGCTGTCGGGATGTCTACTGTGCCTGAAGTGATCGTCGCCAGCCACAGCAAGCTGCGTGTACTCGGCATTACCTGTATCACCGATATGGCGATCGGGGATGAGCTGGAGCCGCTGACGCATGAGCAGGTGGTTAAGGTTGCCAATCTGACTAAACCGAAGTTTATCGGCCTTGTGCGCGCCTTTGTGCGTGAGGTACAGGTGTAATGCGAGCGGTTGATCTTATTCAGAAAAAAAGAGACGGCGGGGAGCTTAGCCGTGAAGAAATAGCTTTTCTGATCCAAGGCTACAGCAAGGGTGAAATTCCCGACTACCAAATCTCGGCTTGGGCAATGGCGGTGTATTTCCGCGGGATGAATGCACGGGAAACCGGCGATCTGACGCTGGAAATGGCCATGTCCGGTGATCAGGTCGATCTCAGTCCAATTGCCGGCATCAAGGTGGACAAGCATTCCACCGGCGGCGTGGGCGATAAAACGACTGTGGTGCTGGCACCCCTTGTTGCCGCTGCCGGAGTTCCGGTGGCCAAAATGTCCGGCCGCGGGCTGGGACATACCGGGGGCACCCTCGACAAGCTTGAGTCGATCAGCGGCTTTTCTATCGAGATGGGCCGGGAACAATTTTTCGCCCAGGTAGGGGAGATCGGCGCTGCTGTAATCGGCCAGTCGGGCAACATTACACCTGCGGACAAGAAGCTCTACGCACTGCGTGATGTGACAGCGACAGTGGAATCCATTCCGCTGATCGCCAGCTCCGTCATGAGCAAAAAAATCGCCGCGGGTGCCGATGCCATCGTACTTGATGTGAAGACCGGCAGCGGCGCGTTCATGAAGACACTTGACGATTCTATTGCCTTGGCGCAAGCCATGGTGGATATCGGGACCCATCTGGGCCGCAACACGGTTGCGGTCATCAGCGACATGGACCAGCCGCTTGGCTACGGCATCGGCAACGCCCTGGAAATCAAGGAAGGCATCGAAACCTTGAAGGGCCACGGGCCGAAGGATCTGCAGGAGGTCTGTCTTATTCTGGGCAGCCAAATGCTGGTGCTTGGCGGCAAGGCGAAGGACGAAGCCGAAGCCCGCTCCATCCTGATGTCTCATATTGAGGATGGCAGTGCTCTGGACAAGTTCAAGCAAATCGTATCTGCGCAGGGCGGAAAGGTGTCGCAGGTCGAAGCGCCGGACACATTGCCGGCAGCACGGAGATTTATCGAAGTGAAAGCAGCAACCGCTGGTTATGTGGCGAGCATCCAAGCCGAAGAGATTGGTGTAGCTGCCATGCTGCTTGGCGCAGGCCGCGAGACCAAGGAATCGGTCATTGATCTCGCCGTCGGCATCCTGCTGTCGCTGAAAGTCGGCGATGCCGTAGCCGCAGGTGATACGCTTGCTGTATTGCATGTGAACGATGCCAGCGAGAACAAAGTGCAGGAAGCGGAAGCCAAAGTGCTGGAAGCTTACCGCATTTCCGCTCAGCCCGTTCCGCCTCAGCCGCTGGTGTTTGCGCTTGTGACCAAAGATGGCGTAACCCGGTACTAGGATTCAGTGCAGGAATGTGATGGGTTCTTGATACTTCTGTGATAAATCAGCATCATGTAAACGAAAAGCCGTACAGAACAGTCAAATGTTCTGTACGGCTTTTTGCAATTTGATGTAATCTAGACCCTCCGGGAGTTTGACGTTAAATATCATCAAACTTGCGCCTGGCCATGAAGAATTACTGCAGCAGCCATTCCTCTACCACCTTCAGGATAGGGTAGGCTCCCCGGCTTTTGTTACACAGGACAACAACGGTTGCTCCGCTTGCAGGATAGAAGGCGGAGTGGAAGGACACCCCGGGATCATACCCCATCAGATGGTATTTCAGTGCTTCGCCGTTTCGCTTGGTGATCCATACTCCGTAACCGTAGTACTCCTCATTGTCATCATGAATATGCGGAGTAAGCAGCAGGGCCGTCAGCTCCGGATTTAGCAGCGTATGATCAAGCAGTCCCTGCCATAGCCGCTGCATATCCGGCGCGGTGACGAAAGCGCCGCCGTCAGCGCCTCCTTTTACGGGAATGGAATAGATGTTGGTGACCCAGTTTCCATCCGCTTCTTCGATATATCCCACGGCGGTATTGGCTGGAAGCGCATCTAGTGCGAAATACCCGGAATGCTTCATTCCGCAAGGCGAAAAAATATGCTGCTCCACGTAATCCGTAAAGGGCATCCCGCTAATCTTCTCAACCAGCAGGCCAAGCATGATGTATCCGGCATTGTTGTAGTGAAATCTTTCTCCCGGTGTGAATTTCATCGGATGCTGCGAGAACATCGGCACGAAATCCTGGAGCTTGCGCAGCAGGTACATGGGCTGGTTCAGCCACAACGCCGCGTAATCATCCATGATTTCTTCATCAAAGTAATCCGCAATACCCGAGCTATGCGTCAGCAGGTGATGAACGGTCATGTCATGGCTGAACCGGGCAAACTCTTTTCCATTCAGCACATCCAGCACCTTGCTGCTGAAAGCAAGCTCCCCCTGTTCCACCAACTGGCAGACAGCAATCGCCGTAAACAGCTTGCAGCCGGAGGCGATGCCAAAGCGGGTGTCCGGAAGATTTAGCCGCTCCTCTGAAATGTTGGCACTGCCGTAAGAAGCGGCCAGGGTGTGGCTCTGTTTGTTGACCAAAACTGCTCCAGAGAATCTTTCGGTCTCAGCTTCAGCGCCGAGCTTATGCTGCAGATATTCAAGCTTCATGGTGGCTCCTCCGATTCAGTTCATTGTTAGTAGCTTAGCTAAGAAATTCGCCTGAAAGATACAAGTTTCCTTTATTTGATCCTTATTTATGAGGCGAGAATTGGAATAACGACTGAAGACTGTACGTGCTGCGTAAGGTTTATCTGCAAAGGACAAGAAAAGCACATCAGTTTTGGCAGGGCGGTACATTGTGGACGTTTTGGAATTTAAGATACTATAAACTCTAACCTTACAATAAAAGTTTTGTACAGACTGGCGGCGGTTGGCTGCTTTTTCATGAAATGCCGTTAGCGTTTCTACAGATTATCAAATCCGCGAGTCAGCACATCCGAGGAGGAATTATAATGGCACTTCATCAAACGATAACGGTATTGAACACACTGGACAGCGCTTATGCTAACGGTGAACAGGTCAGGCAGCTGTTTGCAGCTTATCCGGCAGTGAAGGTAGACGTCCATAAGGTTGAGGGTGAAAAGGGCAGCACGGAATTCGTCAAAATCTCAATCCCGGGCAGCAACGGAAAGCTGGCGGGCGGCACGGCGCCGACCTTCGGAATTGTGGGCAGACTTGGCGGAATCGGCGCCCGTCCCAGCCGGATCGGGATTGTCTCCGATGCGGACGGCGCAGTTGCTGCTATTGCTTCAGCACTTAAATTGGCCCATATGCAGACCCAAGGGGATGTGCTCAAAGGAGATGTGCTGGTAACGACCCATATTTGCCCGGATGCTCCGACGCTGCCGCATGAACCGGTGGATTTCATGGATTCCCCGGTCGATATTCTGCAGATGAATGAACATGAGGTGCTGCCGGAAATGGAAGCGGTTCTGTCCATTGATACCACTAAAGGCAACCGGGTGGTCAACCACAAAGGCATTGCAATTTCGCCAACGGTCAAGGAAGGCTACATCCTGCGGGTGAGCGAGGACCTGCTGCGTATTCTGGAAATGACGACTGGCCAGTTTCCGGTTACTTTTCCGGTGACGACCCAGGATATTACGCCTTACGGGAACGGTCTCTATCATATTAACTCGATTCTTCAGCCTGCCGTTGCAACGAATGCTCCGGTTGTAGGTCTGGCGATAACTGCACAGTCCATGGTTCCCGGCTGCGGCACCGGGGCGAGCCACGAGGTTGATATTGCTTCCGCAGTACGTTTTGCAATTGAAACCGCCAAAGAAGTGACCGGGGGATCATGCTCGTTCTATAACGAAGCGGAATTTGACCGCATTACAGAATTGTACGGCACGATGAGTGTATTGCAGACACTGGGCAAACCGGCTGTAACCTCCCGTTAAACCCGGGTTTATAGCGATTGTACTGAAGTGAAACTCCATGAATATCTAGGAGGAAGCAAATTGAAAAAAATTGGATTGATCACGATTGGACAGTCCCCCAGATCCGATGTGGCGCCGATTATAGAGAAATATTTGGAGGGCCGTGCGGAGCTGCTGCAGTCGGGGGTACTGGATGGATTCACCCCGGCGCAGGTTCGCGAATACTACAGTCCGCAAGAAGGAGAATATGTTCTGACGACCCGGATGGCGGATGGTACTGCGGCGATTATCTCCCGCGAAAGGATAAAGACGGTGCTGCAGGGAAAAATTGATGCCATGGAGGCTGCTGGAATCCGCCTGATTCTGCTGCTCTGCACCGGTGTGTTTCCTGAGCTGCACACGAATCGTGCCCATTTGCTTGAGCCGGACCGGATTATACCACCGGTAGTGCAGGCAATGATTGGCAAGCGCCGGTTGGGGCTGATCGGCCCGTTGCCTGAGCAGGAAGAGAATATGGTTGAGAAATTTGCGGGGCCGGGGACAACCCTTCCTTTTGCTGCTGTCTCCCCATATACCGGTACTGAAGCGGAATTCCGCGCCGCAGCGAGCCGGCTGAAAGACCAGGCGGATGTGATTGTGCTTGACTGCATGGGTTATGTGGAGCAGCATAGAATATGGGCGGCCTCAGCAGGAGTGCCAGCCGTACTGTCAAATGCCCTCATAGGGAAACTGATGGCGGAAATGGTGTAATCAGGAGGAACGAATATGAGTGAAGAGCGGATAATAATCAGTATGAATGTCCTGAAGGATTGCCTGGGACTCAGCAGCGGTGAACTGCTGGCCGTAGTGGCGGACGATGACAAGCGGGAGCTTGCCGAATCCGTCTACGAGGCCGGCAAAAGACTTGGAGCCGAGTCGGTGCTGCTGATCATGCAGGAACGGAGCAAGTCCGGTGAAGAACCGCCTGCTCCGATTGCGGAGGCGATGGCCAAAGCGGATGTGGCGGTGTGTATTACGAAACACTCCATGACACATACAGCGGCCCGCAAGCAGGCTGCTACAGCGGGAACACGGGTAGCTACCATGCCGGGTATGACGGACGACATGTTCAGCCATGGAGCCATTACGGCAGACTATGGACAGGTGAAGTCGTTGACGGAACAAGTTGCCCTGCTTCTGTCCGCAGGCCGTGAGGTACGTGTGGAGAAGGACGGGCTAAGCCTCTCCTTTTCCATAGAAGGGCGGGACGGAGTTCTGAGTACCGGACTATACCTGAATCCTGGGGAATCCGGGAATTTGCCTTCGGGCGAAGCTTATATAGCACCGCTTGAAGGCACTGCCGCAGGACGGATTAAAGTAGACGGGTCCATAGCCGGTATTGGCGCCTTGGCCAGTCCAATGGTGCTGACGGTGGAGCAGGGCCGGCTTACAGCAGCTGAAGGAGAAGGCGGAGACAAGCTGCTGGGGATGCTGGGAGCAGGCGATGGCCGGCTCCTGGGTGAGTTCGGCATTGGCACGAATAATAAGGCGAGAATTACTGGTGTGGTGCTTGAGGATGAGAAGGTCTACGGGACCATTCATGTAGCCTTTGGCAGCAATAACACCTTTGGCGGCATTGTTGCGGCAGGTGTACATATAGATGCCGTAGTGATGAAGCCGGATGTGTATATTGATAACAAAATCATTATGCGTGCCGGGGAATTGCTCTAGTCTTGCCAAGCACCTAAGCGGTCGTTACAAGCAACCTGAAAGGGAGGGATACGGATGCTGGGAATCATACGTGTAATAACACTTCAAGAAGAGGGCTCGATCCATCTGCACGGCGAGCTGATAGAACGCCGCTATGGTCTGCCGGTCATAAGCCGCTGCATTCAGGATCAGCCTCAAGGCGTATACGATGCCCTGACGGAAGCGGAATCCGTACCGAAAATCATTGAACTTGCACGGGAGCTTGAAGCAAGCGGATGTACGGCGATCGGCATCAGCTGCGCGGCGGATCCGGCGCTGCTGGAAGCGAGGGCTGCAGTACGGATTCCTGTACTCGGTGCCGGGTCCTGCGCAGCGCATATGGCGCTGGCCTTCAGCAGCCGAGTTGGCGTTCTGACGATCCTGACTGAGGTGCCCCTCTTCATTCGAAGCATCCTCGGGGACGCCTATCTCGGAATGGATCGCCCCGACGGTGTAACAACGACGCTTGATCTGAACACGCCTGCGGGACGTGCCGGAGCCCTAGCCGGAGCGGCAAGGCTCGTTGAGCGCGGAGCAGAAGCGATTGTGCTGGCCTGTACCGGATTTGCAACGATCGGTTTGGCTGCTGAACTGGAAGAGAAGCTTGGAATCCGTGCGCTCGACCCGATTCTCTCACTGGGTGCCGCAGCGGCTTCGGCTGCTTCTCTGCCCGGGCTTGTCAGCCGCTAAGCCTTTGTCTACGGCTGATTTGCTGGGCAGACAGCTATCCACACTCAAGTGAAACGTTCTTCCGGACTATCGGTCCGGCGAGGACGTTTTTTTGTGGATCACTCGAAGGCTTGATGAAACACAGGAGCGGAGTCTCGATCGCGTAATGTGGTGGAACAGATGGTGGAATAAGATGTAAAAGTACATCTGATTTCGCCGCAAACGTGCTGCATGACAGTATGAGAAGTAAAAGTGCATCTGATATTGCCGTAAACGTGCTGCATGACAGTATGAGAAGTAAAAGTACATCTGATTTCGCCGTAAGTGTGCTGCATGGCAGTATGAGAGGTAAAAGTGCATCTGGTTTCGCCGCAAACGTGCTGCATGACAGTATGAGAAGTAAAAGTACATTTGATATTGCCGTAAACGTGCTGCATGACAGTATGAGAGGTAAAAGTACATCTGATTTCGCCGTAAGTGTGCTGCATGGCAGTATGAGAGGTAAAAGTGCATCTGATTTCGCCGTAAACGTGCTGCATGGCGGAATGAGAGGTAAAAGTGCATCTGGTTTCCACATTACATGCGGACCACGGTCGCGTAATTCCTTGGAGAAACGGCAAATTGCCGGCAATTTCATACAATTGCAATAGCCACTGTGATGTCCGCAGATTGCCGAAATTGGGGGGATCGAACTAACAGCGCTGGTGTCCGGGTAAATCACCGCTACAATGTAGTTTGCGGGATGTCTCTACTTCAGCGATTTTCTCCAGAAAGTTTTACTGCAGGATGTAGTTGTTATCTGCAATTTGAAATATTTGCCCTGTGGTTCGCAGGCGAATTCTGATAAACTATCGGGAACGCCAGACTATGGCATATCTCAGGAAAACTTGAAATACTGTAGACAGCGGAGGGAGGAAGGAATATTGAACACACGAGGAATTACGTTGAGAGAGCTGCTGCAGCTGCCGATACTCGGCACAGCCACCGTAGTCAGCGGTGGACAGGGGCTGGACCGGATTGTCCGCTTTGTAGATATTATGGAGGTTCCCGACCTGAAGGGTTGGATTAGTGAAGGCGTCATGCTGCTCACTACGGCCTATTCGATCCGTCATGACCCTTCACTGCTGACTGAGCTGGTATACACACTGGACAAGCTGGGGGCAGCTGCGCTGGCGATAAAACCAGCCCGGTTCCTGAAGGAAATTCCTCAAGCGGCGATTGAAGCGAGCAATGCCTGCGGGCTGCCGATCGTCGAGATTCCGCCTGAAATCCCTTATACGAACATTACCCAGCCGGTGATGGAGCTGCTGCTGGGCCGTCAGGCTATGCTGCTGCGCCGGGCAGAAGAGGTCTACCGCACACTCACAACGATGGTGCTGGAGAACAGCGGAATTCAGGCGGTGAGCGATAATGTGGCCGACTTTCTAAAAGCGCCTGTCGCACTGGTGGATACGCAGCGCAGTATTATAGTTTCCTCACCCTCCAATTTTGACTGGTCACAGAAGACTTCGCCGCTGAACTGGAACATTAATGTGGACAAGCGGACGGTGGCCAGGCTGCTGGTAGACAAGGAGAAGCTGGATGATATGGAGGAAGTGGGGATCGAGCAGGCCAGGCTGGTGTTTGCCCTTGAGCTGATGCGGAGAAAGGTAGCCGAGGATACCGAGTTTCGCTTGCGCGGCAATTTCATCGACGAGCTGCTGACGCCTCCGCTGCCTTCAAGGCATGAAGTGGAGCGGCGGGCACGTCAGCTTGGTATGAATCCTGAACATAAATGGGAGGTTGCCGTCATTGAAGGTGAGACCGCTCCTAGTGAGGAGACCGTGAACCGGCTGCTGGACCGTGAAGCGCGCAAGCGCGGAGTGACTCCCCATGTGGAATACCGCTCAAGCCGGGCTGTGTTGTTCTTGCCGACACCGGAAGGCCGTAAATTTACGGGAGCTGCAGGCGGGGAGGAACCATGGGCGGCAACGCTGGAAAGCTGGCTGCATGACAAAAGCGAAGGTCTTAGCGCCTACCGGACCGGTATCGGTACCCCGGAGGATTTGTGGAATATCCACACCAGCTATAATGAAGCGCGCAAAGCGCTGTCGGTCTCCAAACGTCTGGGCCAGGGGGCTGGTGCAGTCACCCAATACGAGGAGATGGAGGTCTACCATCTGCTGGAGGGGTTAAGCGGGCAGGGCTTCGAGGTGTTGTTCGAGCGCAAGCTGGGCAAGCTGCTGCGATATGACCAGGAGCATGACAGCAACATGCTGTTGACATTTTATCATTATCTGGAGCACCGGGGGAGTCTGATTGACACGGCCAGCAGTCTCTACATACACCGCAATTCAGTGAAGTACCGGCTGGAGCGGATCCGTGATATTACAGGGTTCGATCTAAATGATCCGCGTGAGCAATTTGTCTGCCATTTGTGCCTGATTTACTATTACCTGCAGGAAAAATAGGGCGTGCTGGAATTTTTACGGAAGTTAATGTTAGGTAAAGTGACATTTAGAGGCGGTAATAGTGCACAACCGACAAACGGTTGTGCTTTTTTTTAGCTAAACGGGACGTAGAGTGGACATGAAATTGTATGTAGAATTAGCTCAACTACTAAAGAGAATAAAGAAACAGCACAGTACCTGACATGGAACCGCAGGTTCTGCCAAAGAAAGGGCTCACCGCCTGGATTGCAACAGAAGCCGTAAGGGGGTTGATTCATTGTTTGCTTACACATTAAAAAGACTTACGCAGATGATTCCGGCCTTGCTTGGTATCATCGTCATCACATTCATTCTGTCCAGGGTACTGCCGGGTGATCCCGCAATTATGCTGGCCGGTGAACAGGCCCCGGAGGAAATTGTGAACAAGATCCGCCAGGACATGGGGCTGGACAAGCCGCTTTACGTTCAGTTCTTTAGCTACATCGGGCAGCTGTTTCAAGGGAATATCGGCTATGCCTATCATACGGGGCATTCGGTAGCCAGTGATTTGTCCTCACGGTTTCCGGCCACCGTTGAGCTGACCTTGACCAGCATACTGATCGCGATTCTGGTGGCGATTCCCGTAGGAATTGTTGCTGCGACCCGCAAGGAATCCATCCTCGACCATATTTCGCGTGTATTCTCGCTGATAGGCGCTTGCGTGCCGATCTTCTGGCTCGGTCTGATGTTCATTTATATTTTTTATTCGATCCTTGGCTGGGCTCCGGCACCGATGGGGCGAATCAGCGGTGATCTGAATCCGCCGGTCCACATTACGGGTTTGTACGTGCTGGACAGTCTTCTCTCGGGTGATACCGCCGCTTTGAAAAGCAGCCTGGCCCACCTGCTGCTTCCGGCAATCTGCCTGAGCACAGGCACAATGGCCATTGTAGCCCGCATGACCCGTTCGAGCATGCTGGAGGTAGTCGATCAGGACTTCGTGCGCACCGCCCGGGCCAAAGGTCTGCGGGAGTCAGCCGTAATTTATAAGCATGCACTTGTGAATGCCCTCATTCCTACACTTACTGTGCTAGGACTGCAGTTTGGCTATCTGATGGGCGGTGCGGTCATCACTGAGACGATCTTCTCCTGGCCGGGCATCGGCGGGTATGTCACAGATTCCATACTGGCCGCGGATTATGCGCCGATTCAGGCGTTTACCCTAGTGAGTGCGATTCTCTATTGCGGCATTAACCTGGCAGTAGATCTGATATACGGTCTGATTGATCCGCGTATCCGCTATGAATAAACAGCTTTTTGGAGAGGAGGAGATTTCTGTTGAGCACTGCAGCACATTCAGCACAGGGCAACCCTGCCAAACCCGCAGCTGCGCCGAAACCCAAAACATTACTGACGCTGCTTCTGCATAACCGTCTGGCTGCCATCGGCCTCATCTTTATTCTGATCTGGACGGTGATTGCCATCATTGCACCCTGGATTGCTCCGCATGATCCTTACATTACAGATATGGCGAATAAACTGCAGGCCCCTTCAGGAAGCCACTGGTTCGGAACGGACAACTTCGGCCGGGATATTCTCAGCCGGGTGCTGTACGGAGCAAGGATCAGTATCTGGACCGGTCTGATCGCCGTGGCGATTTCTTTTCTTATCGGCGTACCGCTGGGCGGAATTGCTGCTTACTACGGCGGAAAGACCGGAACGGTCATAATGCGCTTGATGGATGTCCTGTTATCCTTCCCTTCACTGGTGTTGTCCATGGCAATTGCCGCTTCCATCGGGGCAGGCTTAACCAGTGCAATGATCGCTGTAGGAATCGTTGGTATTCCGGAGTTCGCGCGGCTGATGTTCGGCCAGACCGTCTCCCTCCGCGAGAAGGAGTATGTTGAAGCCAGCCGGGCAATCGGTGTGAAAAATTCAGTGATCCTATACCGCCACATTTTGCCCAATGCACTGGCCCCGCTGATGGTACAGGCTACCCTCGGAATGGGCTTCGCCATCCTGACGGCATCAAGTCTCAGCTTTCTCGGCCTTGGAGTCAAACCTCCGATTGCCGAGTGGGGGGCGATGATCTCAGAGGGCAGGGAATACATCATTTCCGGTCAATGGTGGTTGGTCACTTTTCCTGGATTGTCCATCGCCACTTCGATTCTGGGCTTTAATCTGCTCGGCGACGGATTACGGGATGTTCTTGATCCACGGTTGCGGTCGGGCAAATAGAGCGGAGTGCAGGCAGGGAAGTCCCGCTGCACATCCGCAGGTTGCCCGATAAATATAGATTAGTGTCTGCCGGAAGGGCTGCTGCAGACAGGTGAGACCCTCGGAAGCAGATCCAGCCCCTCAAGGAGCATGATCACAAGCAGCAATATGTTGTTAGCAGGCAGGATATAGAAAAGGGAGGAATTACTGATGAAAAGAGTCAAGCTGCTGTCCACATTCATCGCTTTTTCAATTATGCTGGCTGGTTGTGCAACCAGCGCCAATCCGCAAACACCGGCTGCCTCACCAGCGGCATCGGGAACCACAGGAGAGACGGCTGCTGCCAAACCATTCCTGACCGTAGCTTATTCCGAGGGCGGCACCACACTGGACCCGGCGGAAGCGAATGACCTGACCTCCGATACACTGGTACTTGCCGCATACGATCAGTTGGTTACCTACGGAATTAAGAGCGAAAATGGCGCAAATATCGCCAACACTGAAGATATTCAGCCCATGCTTGCCGAGAGCTGGGAAGCCTCGAGCGACAATACTGTCTATACCTTCAAGCTGACGCCCGGAGTGAAATTCCAGAGCGGCAATCCCGTGGATGCAGCATCGGTTGTGTATTCCTTTGACCGTGTTGCCAAGTCCAGTTCCGGCAGTTTTCTCTATGGGATGGCTGCGATTAAAACCGTAACCGCCGTAGATGATGCTACAGTTGAAATCACCCTGACTAATGCCAATCATAATTTCCTGCAAATACTGGCCATGTACACCTTCTCGATCGTCGATCAGAAGACGGTGGAAGCACAAGGTGCCGATTATCTCAAGACCCATGCCGCCGGCTCCGGCCCGTTCAAGCTGGAGAAATGGGACCCGGCTACGGAAGCAGTGTTCACACCTAACGAAGACTACTGGCAGGGTGCTGCGAAACTTGGCAAGGTGACCCTGAAGTTCACCAAGGAAGCCTCCAACCGGGTGCTGCTGCTGGATAAAGGTGATGTAGACATGGCAATTGAGATTCCGCCTAAGGATGTATCCTCCCTGAAGAGCAACACCGCCCTGACCGTTGCCTCCAACGCGAGCAACCGGATTCTCTACTTTGCGATGAACAGTAAAGTGAAGCCTTTTGACAACGAGAAGGTCCGCCAGGCGATTAATTATGCCATTCCTTATGATGAACTGCTGAGCGGCGTCATGTACGGCCAGGCGAATCAGATGAAGAGCGCCGTGGCCAGCAACACTCCGGGCTTCACCGATGCAGGCTACGTCTACGAGCATAACCTGGATAAAGCGAAGGAATTGCTGAAGGAAGCCGGTTATGAGAACGGGTTTAAATTTGACTTCACCCTGGGCTCCGGTTTTGACGACTGGGAAGATGATGCCGTACTGATTCAGGCTGAGCTTGCCAAAATCGGTGTCACTATGAACATCAACAAGCTGGCACGCGCCCAGTTCCTGGAACAGCAGAAAACAAAGAACCTGACCGCTTATATTTCTAAATGGACTTCTTTTGTCAATGATCCCGGCTATCATCTTGGTTTCCTGATGTATGGCAAAGGTTCCTCCAACTACAACAACTATCAGAATGCCGAAGTAGACAAGCTGTGGGAACAAGCCAATACGGAGACGGATCAAGCCAAACGCAATGAGCTGTACCAGCAGGCACAGGAAATTATTACAACAGAAGCGCCATGGGCGTACCTTTACGAATACAACCGCATCGTTGGCATGAGCAACAAGATCAGCGGCTATGCGTTCTACCCGGATGAGGTCATCCGATTCTATCCATTGTCGGTGAAGGAATAAAATTCGACTTACAAAGAGCGGACGGGCCATGAGGCTGCGGTCCCTCTTTTTTCACAAATTCATGGGAGCTATAGGGAGGCCACTACCAATGACAGACTGGACAAGCGAAGTGCTGAATGCAATCGACGAAGGGCAGGATCAGCTGCTGGAGCTGTGCTCACAGTTGATCCGTTATCCTTCGGAGAATCCCCCGGGCGATTCGCGTGAGATCAGCGCCTTTATTATCGATTATCTGAAGCAGGCGGGAGTGAACACGACCATTTACCCGGCCACTGAAAAGATGCTGAATCTCGTATCCACATTGACAACAGCAGCTGAACAGCCTTCCGATAAAAAGTTGATTTTCTGCGGACATACCGATGTGGTTCCGGCTGGTGATCTGTCCCGCTGGGATTTTGATCCCTTCTGCGGGGATATTGTCGACGGATACATGCTTGGCAGAGGCGCATCCGATATGAAGGCGGGTCTTGCCGGACTGATCTATGCCGTGGCCCTGCTGTCGAAGCTGGGCGTGCCGCTCAAAGGCGATCTGTCCCTGCTTATCGTGCCGGATGAAGAAACGGGCGGCCACCTGGGCGTGCCCTGGGTGCTGGAGCGCGGGCTGATTTCCGGGACAGCAGCAGTTATTGCTGAGCCCTCCGGCCCGCTGAATCCGACGATCGGCCAGAAGGGCAGCTGCTGGTTTGAATTCACAGTGGAAGGCACGCCGGGACATGGCAGTCTCTCCCCAGTGGTTGGTGAAAGTGCAATCGTCAAAGCGGCCAAAGGTATTGAGGCCTTGCAGCGCCTATGGGATATCAAGCCGGATATTCCGGAGGAGGTCAAAGAAATTATTCGTATCTCCCAGGATTATGTGAAGAAGCGCGAAGAGTACGGTACGGTCGCCTACCAGGTGTTCGACCATGTTACCGTGAATATCGGAACCATTCAGGGCGGTACGAAGGTCAACGTAGTTGCCGACCGCTGCACCATTCAGGTGGATTCGCGGGTGCCTTTCGGCGTTGATTACCGCGATGTGCTTGACCGTGCCCGTTCCCTGCTGCTTGAGGCAGGCATTGAGTCCGAGGTCAAGGGCTTCGGCTTTCAGGGAAATGCGAACTGGACCTCCCCGGAGGAGCCGGTCGTCAGCGATCTCGTTGAGAGCATTTGCGAAGTGAGCGGAGAAGAGGCTTACGGTGTGCTTCAATGGGCATCCAGCGATGCGCGCCATTTCCGGACACATAACATTCCGGTGCTGCAATACGGACCTGCCGAGCTGTCCACCATTCATAATTTCAATGAAAAAGCACCAGTCTGGCAGATCATTCAATGCGCCAAGGTTTATGCCTTGACTGCGCTTAAATACCTGGGTGTGGAGGAAGACACGCAAAGATAAACGTAACGGAGGGGAAAAGATGACAGAACTGCTGGAAGTATCGGGATTATGCACCGAATTCGTAAGCGCTGCGGGCACTGTCCGCGCGGTGGACGGCATCAGTCTGTCAGTGCGCAAAGGTGAGACGCTGGGCATTGTCGGTGAATCCGGCTGCGGCAAAAGCATAACCTCGCTGTCGATCATGCAGCTCCTGCCCAAGCGGATCAGCCGGATCGCCGCCGGGCAAATCCGTTTTGAAGGCAAGAATATGCTGGAAATGCCGGCGAAGGAAGTGCGCAATATCCGGGGCAACCGGATTGCGATGATTTTTCAGGAGCCGATGACCTCGCTCAATCCGGTATTCAAGATCGGGCGGCAGATTTCCGAATCTGCCCGCTTTCACCTCAAGCTGGGGAAGAAGGAAGCGAATGAGCGTGCGGTTGAGATGCTGCGAAAGGTCGGCATTCCCCGTCCAGAGAAGATTGCCGAGCAGTATGCCCATCAGCTCTCCGGCGGTATGCGCCAGCGCGTGATGATCGCCATGGCGATGGTCTGTAACCCTCAGCTGCTGATTGCAGACGAGCCGACAACGGCACTGGACGTCACGATCCAGGCTCAGATTCTCGACCTTATGCGCGATTTACAGAAAAACGAGGGCATGTCCATTCTGATGATAACCCATGATCTTGGGGTGGTTGCAGAGATGTGCGACAGAGTGGTCATTATGTATGCAGGACAGATTGTGGAAGAAACAGATGTGGCGACGCTCTATAATAATCCGCTGCATCCGTATACCCAAGGGCTGCTGGCATCGCTGCCTCAGCTCGCGGGAGACAATGACCGTCTGAGCTCAATTCCGGGTCAGGTGCCGAACCCGGCCAGCCTGCCGTCAGGCTGCCGGTTCGCTCCCCGTTGCCCGATGGTGGTTCAGCGCTGCTATGAAGAACGCCCGGAGCTGCTTGAGATTCAGCCGGGACACACTTGCCGATGTCTGCTGCAGCAGGAGGAAATATCATGAGTACAATTCTGGAAGTCCGCAATCTTAAGAAACATTATCCGATCCGCAAAGGGTTCTTCTCCAAGCAAGTAGGTGCCGTGAAAGCCGTTGACGGCATTACGTTATCGGTAGAACAAGGAGAGACCCTAGCCGTAGTGGGAGAGTCCGGCTGCGGCAAGTCTACTACAGGGCGGGCCATCCTGCGCCTGATCGAACCAAGTGAGGGCGAGATCCTCTTCAACGGCACGGATGTGCGCAGCCTGGGTACCGAGCAGCTGCGCCGCTTCCGCACCGATATGCAGATGGTGTTCCAGGACCCGTATGCTTCGCTGGATCCGCGCTGGACCGTGCAGCGTATCCTGGAGGAGCCCATGCGCACACATGAACAGGCGGCAGGAAATGAACTGAAGAGCCGGGTCGAACACTTGATGGAGGTTGTCGGACTCTCCCCTTATCAGGCGCACCGTTTTCCGCATGAATTCTCCGGAGGCCAGCGGCAGCGGATCGGAATCGCCCGGGCGCTGGCACTGAACCCCAAGTTCATCGTCTGCGACGAGCCGGTATCTGCATTGGATGTATCGATCCAGGCCCAGGTGCTGAATCTGATGCAGGATCTGCAGGAGCAATATGGACTGACCTATATGTTCATCTCCCATGACCTGTCGGTCGTGAAATTTATCAGCGACCGTGTGGCCGTCATGTACCTGGGGCGGATCGTTGAGCTTGCGCCTACAAAGGTGTTATTCGCGAAGCCGCTCCATCCGTATACACAAGCGCTGATGTCCGCAGTACCGGTGCCAAATCCGGCCCTGAAGCAGCAGCGCATTGTCCTGAGCGGAGATGTTCCGAACCCGGAAACTCCGCCAAGCGGCTGTGCCTTCCATCCCCGCTGTCCCCATGCAATGGACAGATGCCGGACTGAAGAACCGGTGCTGCGCGAGCTGGAATCAGGGCATCAGGTTTCCTGCCACTTGTATTAACTGCATAGAGCAAGATAATGAGGCCATCCGGATGCGGGTGGCCTTTATTTTATAGAGCATTTTGCTGGTAAATGGAATAATTTTCACCCTTTCTGCCCAAACTGGAACACAGTACCTATGAATTGAAGGTTAATGTTCAGGAGGGGAACCATTGTGAGAAGAATACGTTATGTTATGTTAGTGCTGTGTATTGCTGTATCGGTTCTGGGAGCGTCCTCAGGGGCGTATGCGGAGGAAAAAGCCAAAGGTACCGGCAGTACTGCCGCCGTTGACCTTGCGCCGGGTGCGCGTTCCGCCATCCTGATGGATGCGGACACCGGCACGGTAATCTATGAGAAGAACAGCCATGATAAGCTGCCTCCGGCAAGCATTACGAAAATTATGACAATGCTGCTCACCGTCGAGGCGCTTGACGAAGGGAAACTGCAATTGACCGATAAGGTACGGACCAGTGAATACGCGGCATCCATGGGCGGCTCGCAGATTTTTCTGGAGCCCGGTGAAGAAATGACAGTGGACGAGATGCTGAAGGGCATCGCAATGGCCTCAGGCAACGATGCTTCGGTGGCAATGGCGGAGAAAATCGCCGGTTCCGAGACTGCATTTGTGGATCTGATGAACAGCAAAGCTGAAGCGCTGGGACTGAAGGACACCCATTTCGCCAACTGCAACGGTCTGCCGGCGCAGAATCATTATTCTTCGGCGCATGACATTGCCGTAATCAGCCGGGAGCTGCTGAAGCATGAGCGGATCATCAAATATACCGGCTCCTACCAGGATTATCTGCGAAAGGATTCGGCCAAGCCGTTCTGGCTGGTGAATACGAACAAGCTGGTCCGTTTCTATACAGGAGCCGACGGACTGAAAACGGGTTATACCTCCGAAGCCAAGTTCTGCCTGTCTGCGACTGCGGCCAGAGACGGACTGCGTGCTGTTGCAGTCGTGCTGGGCGAACCGAACACTAAGACGCGCAACAGCGAAGTGTCGGGGATGTTCGATTATCTCTTTTCCCAATATAAAATGCACACTATTCACAAAAAAGGCGACGCTATCGGCACCCTAAAGATTGAGAAGGGTGTGAAAACGGAGCTGCCGCTGACCGCGGAGGAAACCTACAGCGTCCTGCTGAAGAAAGGCGTCACACAGGAAGGCATCCGCCATGAGCTGGTACTGCCGGCAAACCTCAAAGCTCCTGTAGCTGCTGATCAGATCATAGGCAAACTGGTAGTTTATCAAGGGACGAATGTAATTAAGGAATATGAGCTCAAGGCAGGGGAAGATGTGGCGAAGGCAGGCTGGTGGAAGCTGTTCAAGCGGACGACGGGTTCGCTGTTCACGATTGATTAATTTCTGGTATTTTGTAGATTGCTCATGAGTCTCCTGTAGATTCATAGGGGTTTTCTTCTAGTTTTGTCGTGGGGCAGGAATCCTCAATTGCCATGTAGAAAACCTTGTCCTTGAAGGGGAAAACATTTAGTTTCAGGGCGGTTTTGAAAGCAACGAAGAGGAGAGTGGCAGGCAATGAATTCTCATGTGGAGATGGAGCATCACCGGGGTGTGCTGATTGTCCGTTTGTTTGGAGAGCTGGACCATCACGCAGCCGATTATGTACGTATGGAAATGGATGAAGCGATTATGCGCGGCCAGGTCGAGCATATGATCCTCAGCCTGAAGGACCTGCAGTTTATGGACAGCTCGGGCTTAGGAGTCATTCTCGGGAGGTACAAGCTGATTCGCAGCAAAGGCGGCAAAATGGCAGTCTGCGATGCCACCGCACCTGTGAAGCGGCTGCTGGAAATGTCGGGCCTGTTCAAAATCATGTCCCTATATGACGACGAGAGCGCTGCACTCTCGGATTTGGAGGTTGCGTTATGACAAAGAGTGAAGCTGGTAACTTCATGAGTGTGCAGTTTGCTGCCCTGTCGGAGAACGAATCGTTCGCGCGTGTAGTAGTGGCAGCCTTTGTCTCCCGGCTCGATCCCACAATGGAAGAGCTGAATGATCTGAAGACGGTCGTTTCGGAGGCAGTGACCAACTGCATTATTCACGGATATGACAGTGACCCGGAAGGGATTGTCAGCATCTCCGCATCGATTGAGAACGAAACCGTGCGTCTGACCATAGAGGATCAGGGACGCGGGATTGAGGATTTGGAGCTGGCGCAGCAGCCGCTGTACACCTCCAAGCCGGAGCTGGAGCGGTCGGGTATGGGTTTTACAATTATGGAGAATTTCATGGACGAGTTCGAAGTTACAAGTGAACCGGGGCGCGGTACTTCCATCTCAATGAAGAAAACCATCGTCTCGAAAAAAGCTTTATACAATTAGGGGTTGGAGCCATGGATGCAGAGTCAAAAAAAGCTCCGCCGACCTATTTGGACGATGCGGAGGTCAAACGTCTTATCGCGCTCAGTCAGGCTGGAGATAATCTGGCCCGCGACACGCTAGTAAGCTGCAATATCCGCCTCGTCTGGTCGGTGGTGCAGCGGTTTATGAACCGCGGGTATGAGCCTGATGATTTGTTCCAGATCGGCTGTATCGGACTGC
Source organism: Paenibacillus sp. FSL L8-0470 (assembly GCF_038008625.1). Taxonomy (NCBI): domain Bacteria; kingdom Bacillati; phylum Bacillota; class Bacilli; order Caryophanales; family Paenibacillaceae; genus Paenibacillus; species Paenibacillus sp. FSL L8-0470. The sequence continues at coordinate 5,047,073 of NZ_JBBOZM010000001.1, read as the reverse complement.
TGAAGTCCGTAGATAAATTCGACCTCAGCTATGAGGTCAAGTTCTCCACCTACGCGGTGCCGATGATCATCGGCGAGATCCAGCGTTTCCTGCGCGACGACGGCACCCTGAAGGTCAGCCGTTCGCTGAAGGAGATGGCGAACAAGGTACGCAAGATGAAGGATGAAATGTCCAAGACATTGGACCGCCTGCCGACCATCGGCGAGGTCGCGGAGGCGCTGGGCGTGACGCCTGAAGAAATCGTCTTCGCCCAGGAGGCCAACAAGCCGCCGACCTCGATCCACGAGACTGTCTTCGAGAACGACGGCGACCCGATCACCCTGATCGACCAGATCGCTGACGAAACGCAGGAGCGCTGGTTCGACAAGCTTGCGCTGAATGAGGCCATTGGGGCCTTGACCGAACGCGAGCGCCTGATCGTCTATCTGCGCTACTACCGCGACCAGACGCAATCCGAAGTCGCCAGCCGGCTTGGCATTTCGCAGGTCCAGGTGTCGAGGCTGGAGAAGAAAATCCTAGCGAACATCCGCGAGCAGATTGCGCAGTGAACCAAGGATAAGTATGGGCAGTGAATGTGACGGGTGAAATCCAGGGTGTATGAGCAAGAAGAAGGGGCCGCCTCGGGAGAGGCGGCTTTTTTGTGGACCAGCCCCTTGATTGTACTGTACTTTATGGTTAATAAGTGGAGAGTGGGATTACATATGCATATCCTGTATCCCAGGGCTATGTTCGTTAGGCATTTCAGGCATAACCGGCACAGGGAAACCCTCTGGAGGAGCAACTACTTCAAGGTTCCCTTTGTTGCGGCTAGGAGAAGTACCTTGGAATATTTCCGCCATTCTTGACGGATCCAAGCTAAAGTTAAATTGAATGTTATGGTAACCCATGTCTACGAATTTACGGCATTCCGGGTACTTATTGATGTCATAGTTCGGAACAGGGAATATGTTTCCCCAATTGACGCCAAGAGTCTCAAGCGCCTTAGCGAACGCGTTTTGATGGGCATTATCGCGTACGATCAGGAAGGCCAGTGTTTCGCGGAATGTTTTGTTTGAGCTCATCTCATAAATTCGGGTCTTCTGCAGCACCCCCGTCGATTCCAGCACGACATTATTCAGAAGATCACTAATCAGATTTCCATGGCTGTAGACGTAGTTTCCTAGCCAAGGATTGCCCAGGGCATCCACAGGCAAGGAGGCTTGTGCGCCCACAATAAAATGATGGGGATTTGCATATTTCACAGCTTCGTCCAAAGGAGCCCCATCTTTCCCCCCATTTCCAGCCTGCTCTTCACCCGACCCGTTTAGCAACTGGTTAATAGTATGCTGGACCAGATCCACATGAGCAATTTCCTCCAGAAATACCCCGCGGAGCAAATCGCGAAACTGTAGTTCTTTCCCGCGAAAATTGCTGCTTTGAAAGAAATACTGCATCATTGTACGCATCTCTCCGTAATGGCCGCCCAATATTTCCTGAAGTACTTTAGCGGCAGCGGGATCGGGCTTATCGACGATGATGCCATTAATCAACCCTTCTTTATAGAAATACAAATTGAAGGTCCTCCTTATATCTGATTTGATATTTTCCCGTCTAGTTTCCTCTTCAGCCTGCTTGTTTATGCACCTGGCTGAAAGGAAGTAACCCGGAACAACTGTTTCCGATGAAATCAAACGTATAATTATGTCCGTTTAAACCACAATAAGCGATATGTGAATATAAAAAGGTGGTTCGTGCATGAAAGGAAAAAAAGCGGCACTGGTTGCACTAGCTTCCATTCCGCTAATTATGACACTCGGAAATTCCATGCTGTTGCCTATTCTGCCGCAAATATCAAAGGAGCTTAATATCAACGCATTTCAAGTGAGCATGATCATCACGGTTTATGGCCTTATAGCCATACTGATGATTCCGGTTGCCGGCTATTTATCCGACCGCTACGGAAGAAAAATCGTTATTTTACCCAGCCTCATTATAGCTGCCTTGGGGGGATCAGTTTGCGTAGCCGCTGCATGGTTCATGGCTGGAATAAGTGCTTACTGGGTCATACTGGGGGGGCGCCTATTGCAGGGGATTGGTGCAGCAGGCGCATTCCCAATTGTGCTTCCTTTTGTGGGGGATCTGTTCAAGGATGAGAAAGAGGTTAGCAAAGGCCTGGGAGTGATTGAGACCTCCAACACCTTCGGAAAGGTGTTAAGCCCGATCCTTGGAGCTTATCTGGGAACTTTACTTTGGTATGCTCCCTTTATAGCCATTCCTATTCTTTGTCTGGTTTCATTTGTGCTGGTTGTGCTCCTGGTGAAAAAGCCAGAGGCAGAGGAGCGGTCTGAAAAAATGAAGCTGAGTCAGTTTTTGTCGGCAATCAAAGATATACTCCATGAGAAGGGCCGCTGGCTCTATGCGATATTTGCCATCGGCGGAATATGTATGTTTGCAACCTTCGGAGTATTGTTCTATTTGTCTGAGACCTTGGAATCCGAATATAACTTATATGGTGCTTCAAAGGGATTTGTATTGGCGATACCACTTGCACTGCTGTGTCTGGCTTCTTATGGGACGGGGAAAATTATCGGACAAAACAAGACGCTAATGAAATGGCTGGGCTTTAGCGGCATGGTTTTGCTCACGGCTGCAATGCTTACTACAGGATTTAGCCGGAATATTTATTTTATGGTGGGTTTTCTTAGTTTAAGCGGAATAGGGATTGGTATGGCATTGCCTTGTATGGATGCGCTGATCACGGAAGGGATTGAGAAGGAGAAGCGCGGCACCATTACTTCCTTATACAGCAGTATGAGGTTCATCGGAGTTGCGGCAGGGCCGCCAGTAGTATCCTTGCTGATGAATAGAGGGCATTGGGTCTTATTCGGTACTATGGCAGCGGTAGGGGCAGTTGGCGGACTACTGTCATTGTTTGCAGTTACTCCAAGCAAAGGTGATGGCGGAAAAAATAAGCAGAGACAAAACAAATTTTCATGAAATTAAACTGCGCAGGGAACTCTAGAAGGAAAAGAAATCTCAAATTCCAAAAGTGATGAGGACGTAATACATGAACCAAACTTCCAGCAAGACCAAAGAGGAAAAAAAACTGAAATGGTGGCAATTAAGCTTATTGGGAGTCGCAGGGACTATAGGCACCGGTTACTATCTTGGCTCTGGTCTGGCGATCTCCACCGGGGGCCCTGCGGTGCTGCTTGCTTATATTCTGGCAGCTGTTGGAACCTATGTCGTATTTGATGCCCTGGCGCGAATGACGGCACAGCACCCGGAGCAGGGTTCCTTTCGGTCCTATGCCAAAAAGGCATTCGGAAGCTGGGCAGGGTTCGGCAGTGGCTGGATGTACTGGTTCTCGGAGCTATTGATTATGGGGAGCCAGCTAACAGCATTGTCCATTTTTTCACGCTTCTGGTTCCCTGCCGTGCCGATGTGGGTCTTTGCAGCCGGGTTTGGTGCTGTAAGCCTGTTAATCGTATTTTTTGGTAATAAGGGGTTTGATCGGGTTGAAAATGTGCTGGCTATCATCAAGGTGGCGGCTATTCTAATGTTCCTGGTGATTGCAGCAGCTCTTCTGGCTGGCTGGATCGGCGGAGGCAAATATGCTCCCAAACTTCCGCTTAGCTATTCTGCGTTGTTTCCGGCAGGGGGCTTAGGGTTGTGGTCTGCCTTTATTTTTGCTTTTTATGCCTATGGCGGCATAGAGGTAATTGGCATTATGTCCTACAGACTCCAGAAGCCTGATGATGCACCTAAAGCTGGAAAGGTCATGCTGCTGGCGCTGGCTGCTGTATATGTCCTGTCTATCGGGCTTGCTGTAACAATGGTACCCTTTAAGGCTTTTAATTCAAAAGAAAGCCCGTTTGTGCTTGCTCTCAGCAGTGACAATCTGGCTTTTGTCCCTCATTTGTTTAATGGAGTGCTGATCATTGCCGGCTTCTCCACGATGACCGCATCGCTTTACGCCATAACTTCAATGATGATTACCCTAGCGCAGGAAGGGGACGCCCCCCGCTTGTTCTCTAAAAAGTGGAAGGATAAGTATCCATTCTTTGCGTTGTGTCTGATTTCTGCGGGTCTAGTTGGAGCCATTATGATGTCACTGTTGCTGCCGGGGAAAGTATATGAATATATCACTACCGCTGCAGGGTTGATGATCCTGTATAACTGGTCCTTTATTTTGCTCTCATCAGGCAGGCTGCTGAAACCAAGTAAAATAAGCGGAATTAAGCGATGGACCGGGCTGTTGCTTATCGGGATAGCGGTTACAGGCACTCTTTTTCATGCACTCAGCCGTCCAGGCTTCTACATCAGTCTCCTGATTCTGTCGCTGATCGCGCTCAGTGATTGGATCGTCCAGCGGGTAAAGAAAAAACATGCAGCTGTTTCCGCTGGACACAAGCCTCCAGAAGACAAGGGAATGAATGAACACGAAACATTGCCGGGTGGGCCTGAGTTTCGGATCAAAGGCATCAGGCTGCGGAAGAGCAAGCTTTAGTGGAAAAATAGCAGCTGGATAGCCTGTACCCCAAAATACAAACCAAAGCCAACCAGCGACAGGCCGGACACAACGGAAATTCCCTTTAAGACCTGCACGGTCAACAGCCTTCGAAAGATACTGGAGGCTGCAGCCATCGAAACATCCCAAATGAGAATCCCGATTACGATAGCCCCGCTATACACTAATAACTGCTGCATGGGATATTCATTTGCCGCCTTGGCCAGGACCGATCCGTAAATGCCCAGCCAGAATAAAATAGATAAAGGATTGAACAGTGACATTAGAAAACCTGACAAATAGGATCTGTACAGCGAAGCTTCCCTTCCTCTCATGTCGGGTGCTGAGATGACACCTGCATTTTTGATGCTCTCCACACCTGAATAGACCAGTACAAAGAAACCAAATAACCATAGGAAGGCTTTAACAAACGGAGCTTCGAGCAAATGTATAATTCCAAAATAGACCAGCAGCATATAAATAATATCTGCGCTGATCGCCCCGAGGCCTACCACCCAGGCATGCCAGAAGCCTCCGCGAATACCCTTGTCCAGCTGCGCGGCATTAATGGGACCGATAGGAGCCGAAAGCGATAATCCGAGAAAAACATATCCTATAAATATATTAATGCTGACCTCCCCCTTTACGTTAAGCATATTCGCAGAAAGCCGTTTGTAGGACAACAAAACGAAGGCCCGCAACAGGATTGCGGGCCTTCGAACATTCTGACTCACTACAGAGATAATGCATTGTTTGCCGTGGCTACATCGTTTGAGAGGAGCTTGGGAAGATCATATGCAGGATAAAGGCCGCGTTCCAGCATAAAGTAGAACACCTTCCCATGTAGTAGGATCGCTGCATTCAATTGCTTCTGCAGGGTTTCCCTGAGCTTCGGTGTAGCCGTTTCAGTAATTCCAATCGCATAACTGCGTACCGCTGTCTTAGCGAAACCCAACAGCTGACCGGCATAGAAAGCAGTGAGGTCGATTCCCTTGCCGCTGTTTCTGGTTCCTTGCGGAGCGAGCGGGAAATACTGAAGCAGTTCCTGCAAATTCTGTTCCACACTTTGGATAGCCTCGGAATACAAGGCGTGAAGCTGGGAATCCTTCACATCACCAATAACCATCTTGAAATGAATCAGCTGGTTGCTCTGGTATGCCGTCAGCTCATGTAGTTCGAGAGTTTCATGCCAGGCCAGATGTTGGTGCTGTCTTTGCGGTTCGTAAGTATACAATCTAATCCCTCCCAAATAGTATGTGTTAGCCTATTCAGGAGAGGACTTTATTGTGAGTGAGTTAAGCCTTAACAGTTTCTGGTCTTTTTACTTGAAGAGGCGGAGGAATCAACCAGCCCTTTTTCTTGTTCAGATGCAGAATTTTAACGCCTATAGCTGCTTTGGTTAGGTGATATTTGGCGAATAAGGCACCGACATCTTCTCTGATAGATTGTCCCATAACCTGACTGCAGGCAACCAACCCGGCTGCGTTATCAGCAGCAATCTTGGCAGCAATCTCCGGATCTGTGAATCGGGCACCTACAGGAATATCCTCAAGCTTGGCTTCGGGTCTACTTGGCATTACCGGTGCTGAAGCAATACCGTTATCAGACAGCAGCGTATCGCACTCGCTGATTTCCAGCTCGGCTTGATTAATTAATGCGGCTAATACTTTTTTGAGATCATTATCACCGGCATGATACGTATAGGCCCGGTAACAGGAGAGTGCCCCTTTCGCTGCCATTGAGGCTTGCCACACGCTAAAGATCTCTCCATAATGCATCGGCTCTTCTTTGGGGTTCCCGCCTAAAATTCCAGTCATAAACAAGCTCCTTTACTTTTAAATTTGATCAAATGTAGCATACCCATTAATACACCGAACTATTGCAGATTTCACATGGCCGATGGAATTACAATTACACTTCAATAATGATCGGAAGAATCATCGGACGGCGTTTTGTTTTGTCGTACAGATATTTGCTCAAGGCATCTTTGAGCGTCTGCTTCATAATATTCCATTGGCCCAGATCCCCTTTGCTCATTTTCTCCAGAGTTGCTGCAATAAACTGATTGATTTCTTCCATTAGCTTGTCTGAATTCCGTACATAAATAAAGCCGCGGGATATCGTGTCAGGGGCGCTCAGCATCCGGCCATCCGTTTGGCTAAGGGTAATGACAGTGATTAACACACCATCGGCAGACAATTGGCGGCGGTCCCGCAAGACCACATTGCCGATGTCGCCGATTCCCAGGCCATCCACAAATATTTGACCGGCGGTAACCCGTCCCGATTGACGGACAACCCCTTCCAGCGATTCAACGACCTCGCCGTTTTTCAAGATAAATATGTTGTCCTCCTTAACTCCGACTGCTTCTGCCAAGAGGCTATGATGATGAAGCATGCGATATTCTCCATGAATCGGAATAAAGTATTCAGGCTTCATTAGGGTAAGCATCAGCTTCAATTCCTCCTGGCTGCCATGTCCGGATACATGAAGCTCGCTCTTCGATCCGTAGATGACCCGTGCGCCAAGCATGTATAGATTATCAACAATCCTGGATACATTGCGCTCATTGCCCGGGATCGGATTGGCAGCGAGAAGAACGGTATCCCCGGCTCCGATTTCCATCAGCCTATGGCTGGAGTTAGCCAAACGGGACAATGCTGCCATGGGCTCACCTTGACTGCCTGTGCAGAGGACCGCTATCTGCTCTGGAGGAAGCTTCGCAGCTTCTGCAGGTTCCACCAGCATCCCTTCCGGGATGCTCAAATAACCCAGCTCCTGGGATACGGAGACTACGTTCACCATGCTTCGGCCAAGCAAAGCAAGCTTACGTCCGGTAAGGATAGAGGCATCAACAATTTGCTGCAGGCGGTGCACATTGGAGGCGAAAGTGGAGACAAATATTCTGCGGTCTGCTTTTTGAAAAGCTTCCTCCATATGGGCGCCTACAAGCTTTTCAGACGGCGTGAATCCAGGGCGTTCGGCATTCGTACTCTCGGAGAGCAGAATTTTAACACCGTTTTTACCGATTTCGGCCATTTTATGTATGTCCGGATATTGTTTATTGACAGGCGTCATATCGAACTTGAAGTCGCCCGTATGGACAACCGTTCCTTCAGGAGTATCAAAGACGACACCGAGACAATCAGGAATGCTGTGATTGGTACTAAAAAAGGTTGTCGTAATGGAACCGAAGGTGAGGCTCGACTCGGCATCAATGCAATGCAGGCTGGTCTGGCGGAGCAGACGATGTTCCTTAAGCTTGTTCTCAATTAATCCCAGTGTCAGACGGGACGCATAGATGGGGATATCTAATTGTTTGAGCAGGTAGGGAATCCCTCCAATGTGGTCCTCATGCCCATGAGTCACAATCAGTGCTCTTAACTTGTCGACATTATTTAATAAATAAGATACATCTGGAATGATAAGGTCAATGCCAAGCAGACTTTCGTCCGGGAATTTAGAGCCGCAATCGATGACAAGAATGTCATCTGCGTATTGCAGGAAATACATGTTCTTACCAATTTCATGAACACCACCTAAGGCTGCAATCGATAACCTTTTTTCTGACATTTTTATATTCCCTCCTTATTAGAATCCTCTATATTATGTTTAGAGTCTTTAATAACTATCCATGGTTTCGGCAGGTGAGTTAGGACAACACAGAACAAAAATAAAGCTGCGTTCCCCGTAACATGACGGAGAGCGCAACTTTATGTCTGAAAGGATCCAAATGAATCGTAATATAGCCTTCCTTTGCAGCAATCTGCTCGTGAGGAACATGGTGCAGTTGAATAATCTAGTAAACGTATTCCAAGTGTATTAAACTTGCTTTTCGCTATGGATTAATTCCAGGAACTCTACGATAATTTCGGAAGTCACATCTTCCGCCGGCAAATGTATAAATTGACTTAGCCGGAGAATGACCGGCTTGTACAGCTCAATCAGTTGAAGTGTGGCTTCGGGGTCTTTGTTTCTGACCTCGTTCAGCAAATTTAAAAATTCGCGATCTGGGATAGGCGCTGAATCAGCTTCCTTTTCCATTTGTGCACCCCCTGTTGACTGATATTGAGTTGGCGAGCGACTTCAGCTTCCGTCAAGCCTTCCAAATAGATTTTTTGTAAAATAGATCGCTCGTATGGGGACAGCATGCTGATTAGCTGTTCCGCAGCGATTTTGTTATCTGAAGATTCTGTGAATGAAGGGACGGCAAGCTTGTCATCGTAGCTGTTCTCTTGTCGCTTGATCTTCTTTGCCCGATATTGCAGCCTCCAGCCAATTCGGTATATTTCGGTTTTATAGCGGTTATATTCACTCTGCTGCACACCAACACTCCCCTTTCTACTATTTAACGTTTATGTATATAGGGAACTTTTAAGAGGGAAATAACAACCAAAAAAGGAACATGTGTTCCTATATATTATACACGTTTTCCAATTTAATGGAATCGGTTGTAAAACAAAGCCCGAAGTTTCCCTTCAATTAAAACGTCGGTTTAGGAAGGGAGGGGAGATTTATGGAAATTGCAGATGTTGTCAGCTTGATTACTAATGTGGGCTTTCCGGTCACACTCTGCTTTATTCTGATTCGTTATGTACTGGAAACGGTAGGGGAGAAGCTGGATAAACTGGATGCTTCGCTTCATCAGCTCACACAGGCTATTCAAACACTGGAAGGCACAGAAAAGGCAGTAGAGTTCAAAAGTGCTAAATCTAAGCAAGTTTGACAAGCGTATCGCTTCAGCACAAAAAGCTTCCCACAAGAGGAAGCTTTTTGCCTTGAACTGTAAACCTGCTAATCATGGATGGTAGGTTAGCGTATAATATGATTTAGAAAATTGTAACCTTTCTTCCCAAAGAAGGCACCTAGAGTTAAGAACATGTGAAAAGAGGATCGAAAGTGATGCGGCAATGGGTTGAAGAGGCAAAACAAGAGAATTCGGAGGCGTTCGCGCAGTTAATGCGGCATTTTCGCGGTATGGCTTATGCTGTAGCTTACGACATGCTGAAAGATGTACATCTTGCTGAAGATGTTGTGCAGGAAGCGTATATTGAAGCTTATTTGAATCTAGGAAAGCTGCAGGAGCCGGCTGCGTTTCCGGGATGGTTCAAGACGATTGTCGTAAGGCAGTGCCAGCGGAGTCTGAGAGGTAAACGACATCTATTGCTGCCTCTTGATGACGCCCTGCACATCTCGGAAAAGTCGCCGGGCGTTGCGGAAATTGCCGAGCGCAGAGAAGGGGAGCAGCTGCTGCAGAAAACGGTTGCGGCGTTGTCTGCGAAGCTGCGGGTGCCCATGCAGCTGTTTTATTATTATGGTTATTCCCTTCAGGAGATCTCTGATTATCTGGGGATTCCGGTTTCGGCGCTGAAGAAGCGGCTGTATGATGGGCGGCGTAAGCTGAAGGGAGCTCTTCCCGTTGCCGATCTCGCCTCCATGTTCAACTATCTGTATGAAGGAGGCAGAAATATGCTGCATATTGTGAACGGAGACAGTGTGGGTGAAATGCTGAAGCAGGGAATTGTCCAGGGCGAGGTGCTGGTCTGGCGGGAAATCTATTCCGCGGGTCCGATATTCGTCAATCCGGCAGCCACCGATGAACGGATACAGCGGGCCGGGGTTCTGGAGAAGACATTAGGCATTCCTTCTACAGAGTATGTAGCAGGGTGTGAGGCACAAGAGGCGAAGCTTGGCGAATTCAAACGTTATGATGAAGTAGTACTGTGGTTTGAGCATGATCTGTTCGATCAGAGCATGCTTGCTTATCTGCTCCACTGGTTCAAGGGACAGAAGCTCGGCAGTACGAAGCTGAGCCTGCTCTGCATTGGTGAATTTCCGGGGATTGAGCTGTTTCACGGTCTTGGCCAGCTGACTCCGGCGCAGCTTGGCACATTGTCTGGAACCTGGCAGGGCATTGGACGCAAAGAATTGGAACTGGGCAGCGACCTTTGGCAGGCCTATGCGTCTCCCGATCCTGGAACGATGGCTGATCTGCTGGAGGAGAGAAGGGGAGAACTTTCGGCATCTGCGCTGCCTTTTGCCTATGAAGCTTTCAAAGCCCATCTCTCAAGGCTTCCTTCGGTTCATAACGGCCTGGGCATCGTAGAAGAGACTACGCTTCAGGCTGTCCGCCATGGCGCGCTTACACCGATGGAACTGTTCCCTCTGGTTTCCGACAAGCTGCACCGGCTCGGCATGGGTGATCTTGATTTTGGCCGTTATCTGCACACTCTGGCGTATAACAGGCAGCCTCTGCTGACTATAGAGGGAGCAGAGGCAAATACGGATTTCCGGCAGATTCCGGAATTTTGGAGCCGCCGGGTCGCCATCACTGAGCTTGGTGAGCAGATCCTTGACGGGTTAGCAGACAGGGTAGAGGTTCAAGGCCTAGACGAATGGTACGGCGGGCTGCATCTGGAGGGTCACGCCGTTCCATGGCGCTGGGACAGCTCATCCGGCGGTTTGGTCCGGTCTGAATTGTAAGCTCCTTAGTGCAGCGGACACCGATATTCGCTGAGGCATGCAAAGAGTCTATGAATCATAGGATTGTATAAGAGCTGTGTCCATTCAACTGCAGCAGGAGGGATTGGTGTATGGACGGGAAGATGAGTGCAATCATTATGCAGTTAGACGCCCTTGCAACCGAAATCATTGTACCTTTGCGCAGAAAAATCATTAATGAGGCCGGATTTATGCGGCTGTATGCCGTTCTGGAAGAGGTTTATGTGTTGATTGAGCACGAAAGGCAGATCGACAGGGAGCTGGCGGCCATTGTATTCCTGATCTATTCACAGCTTGTGACCCAGGCTAATTATGTGTATGACAAAAGCACTTTTGTGCCTCATATCGGCAAAATGCAGGGATACATCCGCAAAATATTTGGCGGCACGCTGCAAAATGACTAGTCCCAAGGTACAGGAAATCTCCGTTATCCGTCCTATGATCAGGAGAGATAACGGGGGTTTTGTATTATTTAGGGTGAAAATTTGTCATTTTAACGGAAATTAGAGGTTTTTGGGCGCTGTGCTTTCATTTGTCCATTGCCAAACAACGCCATTTTCATTTACAATATTACAATGATAATGAGAATCAATTTCATAGAAAACGGGTGACTTTAATGAATCAACAGGCAACGGCCAGCAAAGGGCTAATCCAGGGGAGAGATCCGGTGAAGTTCCGTTCACGCCCATGGGCAGCAACGCTGATATTGGTCGGCGGTCTGATTGCATTAGCACTAGGCATTGCGCTTTCGGTCTCGTTCGGAGCCAAAGACATTAACTTTTCTGTAGTGTGGACCGCTGTGTTTCACTTCAATCCGGATATTACGGATCATCAAATTATCCGCGAGCTGCGGCTGCCGCGCGTGCTCGGCGCGGCCATGGTAGGTGCCAGCTTTGCGGTGGCAGGAGCGATTATGCAGGGGATGACCCGCAACCCGCTCGCGGATTCCGGGCTGATGGGCATAAACTCTGGAGCGGGGTTTGCGCTTGCACTCTGCTTTGCATTCTTTCCGAATTTACCGTTCATGTATCTGATTTTATATGCATTTGTGGGAGCCGGAGCCGGGGCGGCAATTGTGTATGGTATCGGGTCCATGGCTAAGGGCGGCCTTACTCCTGCCCGCCTGGTACTTGCCGGAGCGGCCTTCAGTGCGCTGCTCTCTGCGCTCAGCGAAGGCGTAGCTTTATATTTTCAGATTGGACAAGATCTGGCTTTCTGGTATGCAGGAGGCGTAGCCGGTACGAAGTGGATTCAGCTCAAGATCATGTTTCCCTGGATCGGCGGGGCGATTATTGGAGCCCTCATCTTATCCCGCTCCATCTCTATGCTCAGCCTGGGTGAGGATATCGCCAGAGGCCTCGGCCAACGGACGGGTCTGGTCAAATTGGCTGGTGCATTAATCGTGCTGATTCTTGCCGGTTCCTCGGTAGCAGTAGTTGGAGCAGTGGGCTTTATTGGACTGATCATTCCCCATCTGACGCGTTATCTTGTAGGGGTGGATTATAGGTGGATTATCCCTTGTTCCGCCATTCTGGGCAGTCTGCTGGCTGTATTTGCCGATCTGACCGCCAGAATGATCAATCCGCCGCAAGAAGTGCCCCTGGGTGCTATCATTTCGCTAATCGGTGTGCCTTTCTTTCTGTATTTGGCCCGTAAAGAAAGAAGGGAGCTGTAGTTATGCAGAGAACAACAGCTTTATCCTATGAATCTGCCAGACGCAGACGCGGATTGACCATTCTGGCTGTGATATCCGCATTAATCGTACTCGTGTTTATTATCAGCGTGAATACAGGATACATACGACTTACTCCTATGGAACTGCTGAACACTTTGCTCGGCAAAGGTACGGACAAGCAGGAGCTGATCCTGTTCGATTTCCGTCTGCCGCGCATCGTTATCTCCGTTCTGATCGGAGCGGGACTTGCCGTTTCCGGAGCGGTCATGCAAGGCGTCTTCCGCAATGACCTGGCTGATCCCGGCATTCTCGGCATCAACGCCGGAGCCGGTCTGATGGTTATGCTGATGGTTTCTTTTTATCCGTCCACGGCTGCTGCACCGGTATACCTGCTGCCGCTCGTTGCTTTTGTCGGAGCGGGACTGACTGCGGTTTTGATTTATGTACTTGCTTATAAGCGGTATCAGGGGATATCTCCGATCCGCCTGCTTCTGACCGGCGTAGCAGTTGCAGCCGGAATCAGCGCAGCAATGATTGTGCTGACGCTGCGGCTTGATCCTGATAAGTATCAATTTGTCGCTACCTGGCTGGCTGGCAGCATCTGGGGCACCAGCTGGAAATTTGTGCTTTCCTTGCTCCCCTGGATTGTGATTCTGCTGCCCTATGTGATCTACAAAGCCCGGGTAATGAATGTGCTTAATCTGGGTGAGCAGACAGCCACCGGCCTTGGAGCCGCTGTTACCAGAGAGCAGTTCAAGCTGCTCGCAGCCGCAGTCGGACTTGCAGCTTCTAGTGTCGCTGTCAGCGGCGGGATCGGTTTTGTCGGCCTGGTCGGCCCGCATTTAGCCAGACGTCTGGTGGGTCCGAAGCATCAGCTGATGCTTCCGGCTTCCGCGCTGCTTGGTTCCCTGCTGGTTATCACTGCCGATACGATCGGCCGCTGGATATTGCAGCCCTCGGAGATCCCAACAGGTATCGTGGTTGCTGTAATAGGCGCACCTTATTTTCTCTATTTGCTGACCCGGACGAAGTCTTGATAGAGACCAAAAATACTCAAGCCAAAAACACTTACGGAGGGAAATAAATGAGTAATCAACTGGAATTATACGATGTAACGATCATTGGCGGGGGACCCGCAGGTATGTATACAGCATTTTATAGCGGCATGAGAGATTTGAAGACAAAGCTGATTGAAGCCAAGGAAGAGCTTGGCGGGAGAATGCTCATCTATCCCGAGAAAATGATCTGGGATGTGGGTGGAGTCACCCCAATTCTCTGCGGCCAATTGATTAAACAGCTGGAAGAGCAGGCCCGGACCTTCGATCCGACGATTATTCTGGGGCAGCAGATTATTGCTCAGGAGCGGCAGGAGGACGGAACCTATATTCTAACTTCAGATACAGGCGAACAGCACTGGACGCGTACGATCATTCTGGCGATCGGCTATGGTATTCTGCAGATGGCGAAGCTGGAAATTGAAGGCGCGGACCGCTACGAGGTTACGAATCTGCATTATACGGTGCAAGAGCTGGAGCCATTCCGCGGCAAAGCGGTGCTGATCTCCGGCGGTGGCGACTCCGCAGTAGACTGGGCCAATGAACTTGAAGGTATCGCAGCCAGCGTAACCATTGTGCACCGCAGAGAGCAGTTCGGCGGACATGAGAAGAACATCGCACGGATGAAGGCTTCCTCCGTAGAAGTACGAGTGCCTTTTGCGGTAAGCCAGCTGCACAGCAGAAATGGAGAGACGATCGATCAGGTGACGATCAGCCATATTGAATCCGGGGAAACAGAGCAGTTTGCGGTGGACGCGGTAATTGTGAACCATGGTTTAAAAAGCGATTTTGGGCCACTCAAGGAATGGGGCCTCGATATGGGAGACTGGTGCGCCAATGTCAGCGGACGGCTGGAGACGAATCTGCCAGGAATCTTCGCCGCAGGCGATTTTGTGGATTACAGCAGCAAGGTCCGCCTGATTGCCGGCACCTTTACCGATGCCGTTCTGGCCTTGAACAGTGCCAAGCTGTATATGGATCCCGATGCACCCAAAGCAGCCTATGTCTCCTCGCATAATGACCGTTTCAAAGAAAAGAACAAGGCGCTTGGCGTAAGCGATGAACACTAGCATACAGCATAATGATTGATAAATATGGCTGTCCCAAAGTGATATGCTCCCCATATAGTAGACAGGTGAAATAATAAAAACCTGTTACTGTATGGGGAGTATTTTTATGGAACAAAAGAAGTTTACAGCATTTGAAAAATTAACGATTCTCCAAGAGGTTGAATGCGGCCAGATCGGGCTCAAGGCTGCAGCTCGAAAGTACGGATTATCTAAAACATCTCTAGTGAAGTGGCGACGACGTTATCAATTGTACGGTTTTGAGGGGCTGGAAGTCCGGTCCTGCAACCGAAAATATACTGTGGAAATTAAGCGCCAGGCCGTTAAAGATTATATGGAGGGGGCATTGTCGCAATATCAAATCATCGACAAGTATAAGATCGCAAGTCGAACCCAACTCGCCAACTGGATTAAGAAGTATAATGGTCATAGCAGCAGCTTAACAGCTAATTCAGGAGGAACTAGAGCTATGACCAAAGGACGCGTAACCACTTGGCAGGAACGGATGGATATCGTGCTGTACTGCCTGTCGAATGGACAAGACTACACAAAGGCAGCAAACCATTTCCAGGTTTCTTACCAACAAATATATAGCTGGGTGAAGAAGTACGAAATAGGGGGCGAAGAGGCATTACGAGACGGCAGAGGACGTACCAAAGCACCTGAAGAGCTCACAGAAGCAGATCGCCACAAACTCGCGATGCAAAAGCTGGAATATGAGAATGCGCGGCTGCGTGCAGAGAATGCTTTTCTAAAAAAGTTAGAGGAACTCGAAAGGAGGAGACGCTAAGTCACGTTCGTCAGGAGAACATCTACCTGGCTATTCAGGCCATTCAGCAAGAGGAGTCTTGCTCTATTCAGCTTTTGTGTAACATCGCAGGGATCTCACGGTCAAGCTACTACAAATGGTTGAATCGTGAACCCAGTTCCCGGGAGACCGACAACGTGAAGCTTACACAGGCCATGCTTCTCCTGTATGAGAAGGTGGAACGAATCTTTGGGTATCGTCAATTGACCCTGCATTTGCGCAGACAAATGGGTAGAGTCATTAACGCGAAGCGAGTGTACCGTCTCATGAGGCTCCAAGGCATCCAGTCCGTCATCCGCAGAAAGAGGAAGAAGTACGTAGGCTCTGCGCCTCAGCAGGTTGCAGAGAACGTACTGAACCGTAAATTCGAGGCGGAAATGCCAAACCAAAAGTGGGTAACCGATGTAACGGAATTTAAATATGGTAACGGGCGGAAGGCGTATTTAAGTGCAATAAAAGATCTGCATGACAAGTCCATTGTTGCTTACGTTCTGGGTCATTCTAATAATAATTCGCTGGTTTTTAAGACGCTGGAGTTGGCTTTGCAGGCAGCACCAGAGACCCACCCCTTACTTCATAGCGACCGTGGTTTCCAGTATACCTCTCTGCACTTTAAGCAGATGCTGGACGAGGCAGAACTAACGCAGAGCATGTCCCGGGTGGGCTGCTGCATTGATAACGGACCCATGGAATCCTTCTGGGGGACACTGAAATGTGAGAAGTATTACTTGCATACCTACCGGACCTTTGAAGAGCTCCAAAAAGACATTGATAATTACATACATTTTTACAATTACGAACGGTTACAGGCAAAACTAAACGGCCTCAGTCCCAATGAATTCAGGACTAAGGCCGCTTAAGGATCTTTTATTATTTACGCTGTCTACTTGACGGGGTGCAGTTCAAAGTAGAAGAATCTACGGCGGGGCAGCCTTTTCAGTTTCCGCATGGATAAATTCAGAAATGAAGGACATCGGCTGGAAAGCCTCATGCCATCTCACACATTCCATAACCTGCATAAAAGGAGAGTGACAGGCGAATAGTAAAAGGCAGGAGGTGCCGAAGATGGCTAAACGTAACACAGGACCCAAGCCCGCCGGGGCGCATGAAGGCAGCACTTCAAGCCCCCCGCTCTCCTTAAGCCTAGACGATAATGTTAAAGTGATTAGATCCAGACTTGGAAACAGCCCGGATCTCATTATACGCGAGTACAAAACAATAGATAATGCCAACCAGATGTCTGCAGTATATATCAACGGCATCATCGACAAGGAACGGGTAGAAGAGTTCATTACCCATGCCTTTTCGTTTGGAATTCAAAGCGAAGAGAAGTCTGCTGAGCTGACAATCTTAGACTTGTTCGTCTATGTGCAAGAAAAGGCGCTCACTATCGGTAAAGAAAAACTCATTCAGGATCTCAATAGTCTTCTAGAAGCCCTCATGTCGGGAGACACGGTATTGCTGTTCCATGGTCTGAAGGATGCCATCAGCCTAAGTACAAGCGGCGGTGAAAGCAGAGCTGTCACGGAAGCCGCAACCCAGGTAGCCATTCGCGGCTCCAAGGAGAGCTTTACGGAATCGCTTGGCACGAATATCGCCCTTGTGCGCAGGAGAATCAAAAGCCCTGATCTATGGATCGAGACAATGACCCTTGGGGCTGTAACCAAAACTGATGTCACCATGATGTATATTCACGGACTTGCCCCGGAAGAGACACTGCAGGAGTTCAGGAAGAAGCTCCAGGAAATCCATGTGGATTCTATTCTGGAATCGGGATACATTGAGCAGATGATTGAAGAGAACAGGTTCTCTCCTTTTCCGACGTTATACAATACGGAACGGCCGGACAGTGTGGCCGGAAATCTGCTGGAAGGCAGAATAGCTTTGTTTGTGGACGGGACCCCTTTTGTGCTGATCGCACCTACAACCTTCCTTATGTTTTTTCATACAGTTGAGGATTACTATCAGCGGTATGATATATCGACATTAATCCGTTTACTAAGATTACTCTGCCTGGTGATTTCCTTATTTGGTCCAGCCGTTTTTGTTGCAGCACTAAATTTCCATCAGGAGATGATCCCTACACCCTTGTTGATTAATCTGGCCTCACAGCGGGAAGGTGTACCTTTTCCTACATTCGTTGAGGCGCTGATGATGGAGATTACCTTTGAGATCATCCGTGAAGCCGGGATTCGGATGCCTTCTCCCATTGGTCAAACCGTCTCGATTATTGGGGGGCTGGTTCTGGGACAGGCGGCTGTTCAGGCCGGGATTGTGTCTCCCGCCATGGTTATTGTGGTTTCATTAACGGGGATCTCGAGCTTCGCCACGCCTTCCTTTAATATGGCGTTGTCCATACGCGTACTCCGTTTTGTTATCATGTTTATTGCTGCTTTTATAGGTCTTTACGGCATAGCTATTGTCAGCCTGATACTGGTTGCCCATATGTGCTCCTTGCGTTCCCTTGGTGTTCCTTATCTCTCCCCAATCGCTCCGTTTGCACCGGGTGATCAGAAGGACGTCATATTACGGACACCTTTGCATTTCATGAAGACCCGCAAACGTTTGATCAACCGTAGTAGTACTGAAGCCGGCCAGAGCGGTCAGAACCGGCAGGGAAATAACAATGAGAACTAAAATGCCGGTTCTGCTGTCGGTTTGGCTGATCCTATCTCTGATCCTCACAGGATGCTGGAACAGCAGAGAACTAAATGACCTTGCCATTGTGAGCGGTATCGGAATTGATCTAACGGCAAACAATGGGGAGTTCCGGGTTACCTTTCAGGTGGTTAATCCGTCGGCTTCATCTACAAGTATGGGTTCCGGGAACGGAATGCCTGCGGTTACTGTGATTTCTGCAAGCGACCGAACGGTATTCGGGGCATTGCGTAAAGCCTCCAAGCGGGCGACGCGTCAGCTGTTTTTTGCCCATTCTCAGCTCGTTGTTGTGGGTGAATCGCTGGCCAGAAGCGGAATTGAAGGCTTGTTCGATATTTTTGAACGATCACATGAACTTCGCCTGAACTCGCCTGTGCTGATTTCCAGAAATTCAGATGCCGCATCTGTGCTCAAGATTTTGACGACGCTGGAGAGTCTGCCCTCCATGGGGGTGGTCAAAAAGATGCAAAATACCTCCAGAGTATACGGAGAGAACCGGAATATGAATGTTTTTGAGATCATTAACGGGATCACGGGAGAAGGGGATTTGACGATTAACGGCCTGCGCCTTATCGGGGATCCAGCCGATGGAATGAAGAAATCCAGCCTCGAACAATCAGAAACGAAGGCAGGAACAATAATGAGCGGACTGGGTGTCTTTAAGGACGATAAGCTGATTTATTGGATGGACGGGCCTGCGGCGAGAGGCACTCAATGGGTGCTTAATAAAGTCAGAGAAACTAATATTGACGTTGCCTCTGGGGATAAAGATGAGGATATTGCCGTCAATGTGTTCTACTCGAAGACCACTGTCAGGATTGAAGTCAGGAACGGTGTACCGGTCTTTCATCTGCGTATTCGTGAGGAAGGTATTATAAATGAAACGGGAAGCTATGTGGATTTGGGCCTCAAGGAAGAAATTGTGAAGCTGGAAGCCGAACTGGAGGAGAAAACCAAGGAGGAAGTTGAGCTGGCTATACGAACCGCGCAAGCGTCACAAACCGATATCTTTGGTTTTGGCAATGAACTGAAGCGTACTAATCCGGCAATCTGGGACAAGGTAGGGAAGGAATGGAGCACCGCCTTTGCGCAAGGAGAATTGGATATTCAGGTTGAAGCATATATCCGCAGCACCGGGATGAGGTTGAAGCCTTACATGGCTCCAGAAAAAGAATGAATGGGTGAGCAGATTCATGAGAAAAGAAGTTATCGGGCCGATTCAATTATTTTCCATGATAGTACTGTTTGAACTGGGGACGGCGATTGTGGTACCCATTGGGCTGGAAAGCGGACATGCCGTCTGGCTGTCGATCCTGATAGCTCTGCCCGGGGGGATTCTCCTATATTGGATTTACGTCGATTTGTATCTTCAATTTCCCAATATGATTATCAGCGGTTATACACAACAAATTCTCGGCAAATGGATCGGCTGGCCGTTGAGTCTGCTGTTTCTTCCCATTTTGCTCTATAACGGCTCCCGGAATTTGCGCGAAGCAGGAGACCTCCTCATCTCGGCTTCATACGACAGGACGCCTGTGTTTATCATTAATGCGATTATGGTAATCGCCGTGATGTATATCCTGTACAAGGGGATCGAGGTGTTCGCAAGAACGTCAGAGATCTACTTTTTTATCACCATCCTTATGGGTTTGCTCTGCAACTTTGTAGTTATTGCGGCGGGGCTGACTAAGTTCAAGAATCTGTTTCCAATTCATGCCGGGGAATGGATGGAAGCATTGCGCTCCGCTTACCCGAGCATATGGATTTTCCCTTTTGGCGAACTTGTCTGCTTCACGACGATACTTCCCCATTTGAACAAAACGCGGAAGGTCAGGAAGACTGGAATCGCCGCTATTCTTTTAAGCGGATTTCTGCTCAGCTTCACGCATGCTGTTGAGATGTCGGTGCTTGGAACAGACATTTACAGCCGCACAACCTTTCCGATGTTTACGACCATTACGCTTGTCAATGTGGCCAATTTTATTCAGCGCTTGGATGCGTTTGTCATCCTGACCCTGATTATTGGGGTGTTTTTCAAAATGTCGATTTATTGCTATGCAGCTGTCATGATTGCGGCTGATTTATTCAAGGTTAAGGATACGCGCAGGCTGGTCATCCCGGTAGGGGTTGTGGTATTGTTCACTTCGTTTGTCAGTGCGGAGAATTACCCTGTTCATATGAAAGAAGGCAGTGTTTTTCTAAAGAATATCCTGCCTCTTCTGTGTGCTGTCATCCCGATTCTGCTGTTTCTTGTACACAGGCTGCGGCGCAGATTCGGACTGTACCGGTAAATTATTATTTCTGTGGAGCTCTGTTCCGTTTGATAAAGCGGGAAATTGCGGCAACAATAGGCAGAGCAGCAAATACAACCATGATGAACGCTTCCTGCAGGGGAGTGGTTATAAATACGGTATAGAAGGAATGCACCGACATCGCGAGGCTGGTGCCTGACAGCAGATCGACAACTACCAACAGTGAAAATGTTAAAAAAGCGAGCAGAAAATAGATACACAGAACCTTCATCCGGTTGTCCTCCTTGGCGGCAAGTGTTTGAAAAGTAATCCTCTTTCGGGAACTGTAGACTAGAGGTATTATCTCCATTTCTGGATGGGTTAATCAGAGTGCCTCTTGTATACTCCGCGCTGCAGAAGATGACCATAAAAAAACCGGCAGACCAGCCAATCAAGGCTAATCTCCGGCTTGTGCTTATTGTCCTTTAGTCAGCCATTCCGCCAATTCCTCAGTCTGGGACAATACGGCAATGGGGTCATAATACCACGAACGTTCCTCTTTCCATACATAGAGATGATCGTTTTTGACTGCAGGGAGGCTGCCCCAAACAGGATCATCTTTAAAGTCCTGGACGGTGTAGCTGTTATCGGTCACGATGAGATAATCCCCTGCATACTTGTTTAGCACCTCAGCTGATAATTCCGCCCACTGCTTCTCCATGATCTCGGCGGCGACCTCGGTAGGAGGCTTACGGCCCAACGCCTGGTAGACCGGCTGTCCGCCCCGTCCAAAATTGTCCCCGTAGACCCAGGTGCTTTTATCCGAATGCTCCAGGATACTGAAGGTTGCATCTGCAGGAATGGCTGCATCTACCTTAGCTTTAGCAGCGGCGATCCGTTTGTCGTATTCGGCCAGCCAATCCTTTGCTTCCTGTTCCTTGCCCAGCAGCTCACCGAAATAGGTCAGTTCCTGATGAGCATCCTTTAGATCCCCGTAAGGAACAATGACCGTTGGCGCGATTTGGCTTAAAGCTTCATAGCTGTCGGCATTGCCGGAGATAATCAGGTCCGGATCCAGCGCGATGATTTTCTCGGGCGACATCTTTCCGTAGGTTCCGGTATCCGCTACACCTGTAAGGGATTCCTTGAAATACATATTTTGCAGCGTCAGGCCAGGAGCGCCGACGGGAATGGTGTCCAGTGCTATCAGGCTGCCCAGATATTCCTCGGCAACGATCCGCTTCGGCTGAACGGGGATTTCAATATCACCGTTTCCAGTTGTCACTGTTTTGAACGATGCCGGTGCGGTTGTTTCTGCAGGCTGCTGTGAAGGTGCCAAAGCTTTGGCAGCACTTCCTGAATTAGTTGCAGAGCCAGTGCTCTGGTTGCTGCCACAGGCTGTGACCAGAAGAGTCAGGGTCAAGAGCAGCGGGTAGACGAGCCAGCGCTTCCGGGTGTTGCTGTTATGTTGCCGGTTAATCAACTTATATGCCTCCTTATGTAGAACGATTATCATTCTCAATTACACTTTACAGATTTCAGCGGGTGAACACTATGGCTTAATGTGATCTTGTCCTATGGAAATTTGTGATCTTATTGTTCTCATGAGCGTCTTTAGCTGAGCCAATGAAGAGAGGGGGTCAAACCCATAGAACATGTCCGGCTGATCGAGTAGATAGACATGCCCGCTGCGGGCTGCGTCAAGCTCCTGCCAGCGGGCGGAGCGCAGCAGGGTCTCGAAGCGCCGCTGACCCTCAGCGGTTGAAGCGCTGCTGGTGAAAAAGATATGATCTGCCGGATAATCGGCTATATGCTCAGCCGGTATTTCCAGATAGCCACGGTTCATCAGCCCGTGCTCCATCAAGACGCCGGGCGGCTGAAAGCCGAGATCGCCATATAAAATCTGGCAGCCATGGCCATAGCTGCTGCTGAAGCAGTATGCGCTGCTCGTGCCGAACTCCCAAATGACGGCTGTGCCCCGTGTACCAAGCAGCCGGTCCAATTGCAGGTTAGCTTCGTAACACAGCTGATCATAACGTCTCAACCAGGCTTCGGCCTGAGGCTGCCGGTCTGCAATCCCGGCGATCATCCGAAACTGCTCGCGCCAGTCCATTTGCATGTAAGGCAGCTCTATCACTGGAGCTACCGGCAGCAGCTGCTTACTCTCTCCGGGAAGGTCATAGCTGATGATGACATCCGGGCGCACAGCGGCAACCCTGTTATAGAGCATGGCCGCGCTGCTGCCTTCGAGCTGAAGCTTAAGCGCAGAAGGAACCGCCTCATGACGTTCCATCCACCCGGAATACACTCCAAGCTGTGGCATAATCTCCAGAGCCCGCAGGCTTGCGGTATGGTTGAAATTGAGGGCCACAATTCTTTTATTCTTACGGTGGTAGGCTGCAGGAGAAATGCCAACGACCTGCTTGAATTTCCGGCTTAAGTAGGTCCCTTCAACATAGCCGACCTCCAGCGCGAGCTGAGACAAATTCGGAGCACCGGTCAGCATACGCTTCTGGGCTCTGCGGATGCGCTGCAGGGTTACATATTCATTGAAGGTTTGTCCGGTAGCTTTGCGGAAGACCCGCGAGAAGTGTTCCGGGCTAACCCCTGCCTGTTCGGCCATCTGACTTCTTGTGATATCCTCGGAATAATGTGCTTCTATATATTCCAGCACGCGGTCAAGCCAATGCGCCGGGGATTGGCTATTCTCTCTGATTTCGCCATAAAGCTCGGTCAGCAATTCGGTGAATACCTGCTGTACGGTGAAAGGGGACTGAATTTCGCTCCCCTCCCAGACTCTCAGCAGGCGGGCTGCGATTGTGCAAATCTTGGTCGAGCAATTTCCCAACGGGTGCCTGTCGTTTAGGGGATTTGTATCATTGCTCTGCAGCGGAAATGTAGAGTATTCAATCCATACGCCCTGCAACTGATGCTGCGGGCTTAGAGAAACACCGGATTGTGTACTGCAGCACAGCATACTGCCGCCGGATAGGCTAAGGCGTTCGTCTTGAATATCGATAGTTCCGCTGCCTCCGGTTACAATAACAGACAAGTGTCCGGAGGATCCGGGAGCAATGCTTGCGGCTAATCCGGCTAGATTTTCAACGCGTACCGGGAAGTAGAAAGGATGGGGATGAGAACGGGATTCGCCAGGTTGCCGGAGAGGCATGGATAGAATCACTCCTTTGATGTTTGATAATAATTCTCATTTGTATTATAGCAGTCTTTCACCCTATTGACGATTGTCCGGGCAATCGGTAGAGTTTAGAAGAATTCATGTAAAGGTATTATTGTTCAGAAAGAGGTGGGACATTCCATGACGACCTGGAATTTGCAAGGAACAGTAAGCCATCTGCTGATCTGCAATGGGAGCAGCTGCAGAAAGCATAAGGGTGAAGAGGTGGCTGATGCAATTGAGGATGAGATCGAGAAGCAGGGCGCGGAACGGCTGATTCATACGACGGTTACCCGCTGCAACGGAAGATGCTCGGATGCCTGCGTAGTGATTTCCTATCCGAAAGGAGTGTGGTATAAGGAGATTACCCCCAAATCGGCCAAAGCGCTGGTGCGCAAAGTTCTGGAAGGCGAACGTCTGGAAGACAACGTGCTTTATACTTACGATGGAGAGCTCATTGCAGCAACCGAGAAAGATGCGAAGGGCAAAAAGAAGAAGTAAAAATTACATCCAATATGATCAAAATACCGTCAAAGCGCTGGCGGTATTTTTTTTATACTAAATTTATAAATAGCGCATAACCAATAACGAAACTATTGAGGTGTTAGACATGGGACAAAACCTGGAAACTTTACCGCAACAACCGCCTGTGCGCAGCCGTAGAGCCTGGTCGCTGCAAAAGGGTGAGACGCTTTCCGGACTGCTGTTCGTAAGCCCGATGCTGGTCGGGGTGACGATACTGGTGCTGATTCCGATCATCGCCACGTTATTCCTCGGATTTGCCGATTGGAACTTTGTTCAGGGCTTTGACGGCATCCGCTGGGTAGGCCTGCAGAATTTCACCAATCTGCTGCAGGACGAGATGTTCATCCGTTCGGTGCGCAACAATTTTCTGTTTCTGCTGACGGTGCCGGTGTATTTGCTGGTGTCGATGGTGCTGGCGATTCTGATTGACCGTTATGTGTATATGAAGGGATATTTCAAAATTGCCTATTTCGTTCCTTATGTGTCCATGACCGTAGCGGTAGCCATCGTATGGCAGGTGCTGTTCCAGCCCTCCTATGGACCTATTAATGAAATGCTCAAGGCTATCGGAATTGCCGACCCGCCGAAATGGATTGCCGACCCGCATTTCGCGTTGATCTCGATCATGATGATCTCTGTCTGGATCTCCATCGGCTTCAATATGATTATTTACATCGCCGGACTGCAGTCCATTCCGAAGGATCTGTATGAGGCGGCTGACATTGATGGAGCAGGCGCCTGGACAAAATTCAGACGGATCACCTTCCCGCTGCTGTCACCAACGACCTTTTTTCTTCTTGTAACCGGTATTATTGCCACTTTTAAAGTGTTTGATATTATCGCTGTCCTGACGCAGGGCGGCCCTATCGGCTCAACGACAATGATGGTCTGGTACTTATACGATACAGCTTTTGTAAATCTGAAGGTTGGTTATGCGTCGGCCATCGCTGTGGTCTTGTTCATCTTCGTGATGCTGATTACTTTCGGCCAGTGGCTGGCAGAGAAAAAATGGGTTAATTACTAGGGCGGCAAGGGAGGGAAGAGAAACTATGGAAATACGCACAGGCTTGGACTGGCGCAAAGTAATTATTACGGTTGTAATGTTTGCGGGAAGTGTTTTGTTCCTGCTGCCTTTTATATGGATGCTGGTAACGTCGTTCAAAGTAGAGTCGGAAGTGTTTGCTTACCCGATCCAGTGGCTCCCCAAGAAGTGGAATGCCATTGAGAATTACAAGGAAGTCTGGTTCGGGGATTACCCGTTCACTCTATATTACTGGAACTCGATTAAAGTAGCGCTGATCACGACGGCGTTGTCCTGTCTGGTCTCGGCAATGGCCGCCTACGGCTTTTCGAAGATCAAATTCCGCTCCAGTAATTTCCTGTTTATGATCGTACTCGTGACGTATATGATTCCAGGACAGGCGATCCTGATTCCGCAGTTTATCCTGTACCGTAATATCGGGCTGTTTGACAGCCATTTTGGACTGATTCTGCTCGGCAGTTTCAGTGTGCTTGGCACCTTTATGCTGCGGCAGTTCTTTATGGGACTGCACCAGGAGTTCATTGAATCAGCTAAAATAGACGGTGCGGGCCACCCCAGAATCTTCTGGTCGATTGCACTTCCGCTGGTGAAGCCTGCTGTGGCCACTTATGCTATACTCCGGTTCATCTGGACCTGGAATGATTATCAGAATCCGCTGATCTTTATCCGAAGCGACAAGCTGCTGACCCTTCCGATAGCTATTCAAAAATTCACTTCCATGAGCGGAGAGTTCTATTCCCTGATCATGGCGGCCGCAGTGTCGGCAATTCTTCCGCTCATTATTATCTTTATCCTTGGCCAAAAAAGTGTTATCGAAGGAATTGCTCTTGGCGGTGTTAAAGGGTAAGCTGCAAGCGGGAACTCTCCTATATTTAATAGAAGTAAAAATAATTCAATAAAAGTAAATATTGTTTCATGTGTCAAATGAAAGCGTATTCTATAATTCAGTTGTCAGTTTCAAGTAAGTGAAAGCTGAAGAAAACTTTGAGGAGGGTTATAGAAATGAGAACAAAAGTATGGGCAGGAGCAATTACGGGGGTTCTGATGTTAGGCCTGCTGTCGGGCTGCGGCGGTAATAACAATAACAATGCTGCGGACGGTGGAGCGACTGCAGGCACAAACGGCGGGGCCTCCGGCAGTACCGAGACCACTAATCTGCGGCTCTACACCTACGGTACTGAAGAAGCCTATAATTGGAAGCATACGCTGGAGGCTTATGAAGCGGCAACTCCGGGCGTGAAGATTGAGCTGGTACAGCTCAGCGAGAAGGGAGATACACAGGAGGCCTTCAAAAAGCTGGATCTGGAGGCAGCGTCCTCAGCCCAGATGGATATTCTGATGTTCAGCGATGCGGCGGGTTATGCGCAGCGTGTCGCGCTTGGCATGGCGGAACCGCTGGATGAGTACATTGCCAAGGATAACTATAAGGTGGAAGAGGATTACAAGGTGGATACCCATCTGGACGGCAAGGTCTTCGCGCTTCCGGGTAAATTCAATCCATGGTATGTGCTGCTGAACAAGGACCAATTGGACGAAGCGGGTCTTGCGGTGCCGGCCGAATGGACCTGGGATGATTTTGCTGACTACGCCAAGAAGCTGACTAAAGGTGAAGGTGCGGAGAAACGCTACGGAACCTACTTCCATGGCCCTCAAGCCGGCGGCTGGATGGAATTCCTGAAGCTGAAGCTGGAGAATCAAGCGCAGAACTCCGAGTTTCTCAAAGCCGATGGCACGTCCAATCTGGACGATCCAAACTTCAAGGCGACGCTTGAGCTGAGACTGCGGATGGAGAAAGAGGATAAATCCTCGGTGCCCTATTCCGATATGATCTCCCAGAAGCTGGCCTACCGGACACAATTCTTCAACCAATCCGCCAGCATGATTCTGATCGGCAGCTGGATGAACACGGAAATTGGCGGTACGGAAAAGGTGCCTTTGAACTTTAATGTGGCGGTTGCCCCGTTCCCTAAGAACACTGCAGGCGATGAAAACGGTCTGACTCCGGTTACTACAGACTATGTGGCTGTGGCAGCCAAATCTAAGAATAAAGAAGCGGCTTACAAATTTGTACGCTGGTACACAACGGAAGGACAGCTTGTCCAAGGTAAAAACATCCCGGCCTGGAGCAAGGTGACCAGCGATCAGGTGGAAGGCATCATTGATACGATTCTCACCGGCACCAAAAATCCGGAGAATGTGGACAAAAAGTCACTGGTAGATACTCTCGTAGCTTCTAAAGCTTCGGCGATTATTCCACCCGCCACCTACCAGGCTGAGGTCTACAAGGCGATCAATGAGGAATACGAGAAAATGATCCTCGGCGATCAGGATGTGGATACAACGGTGAAAAACGCCAAGGAGCGGGTCGACAAAATTATTGCTGCCAACAAAAAATAATTGATATAATGTTTTAACCTTATACTTCTTGCAGAAACGGATGCCTTCCTTCAAGGGGAGGCGCACCGTTTCTACTTGTTTCAGGGGGACATCCGATATGATTAGCAGACTGAGGGAACTTGCCCCTAAATCCATCCGCCATAAGCTGATCCTGGCAGCTGTGGCTTGTATTCTCGTTCCAGCCGCTCTGACACTAATCATTTATAATTCCTTGACCCAAGAGGCCGTAAAACGGCAAGCGGTTTCAAATGCGGAGGATTCTCTGCAGCTGGTGAGCGGTTCAGTAATGAACAGCTTGAAGGGAATGGTGACCATTGCCAATTACGTGCAGACCAATCCCGGGCTGAGAGCCTATTTCAAGCTGGTGGCCTCGGGCAATGCCAGCGGCAATGAGTATGAACGCTTTATGGACAGTAACCGGGTGCTGGAGCAGCTTGATACCCTTACGGTTGTAGGCCAGAACTGCTATGTTACGATTCTGCTGACCAACAATGCTTACTATATGAACTATTCTGTTAGCGATTACAATCCGCTGGATCTTAAGAAAAAGCCCTGGTTCCAGAAGCTAATGGAACTGAAAGGGCTGGAATCCTATTGGATAGGTGTCGAGTCTACCGACTTCTCCTATGACAAATTTGATCATCCGTATCAGTTGACCGTTGCCCGTACGCTGCGGCTGGACAGCACAGAGATTTACGGCTATGCCATTGTCACGATTATGGAGGATCAGCTCCATTCGATTTTTGGCAATCTTTCCGCCGGCCAGAAGGTGACGCTGCTGGACAGTGCCGGCATGATCGTCTCCGGTGGCGATCCCGAAAGTATCGGCAAGCCGTTTCCATATACCGCTGCTGTGGATCATCTCAAGGATTCCACTGTGGTATCCATAGCAGGAGAGCGGTATCTGGTCGCCCAGCAGCAGATTCCATTCAACGGCTGGAGGCTTGTGCTGATGCAGCCATATTCACAGAGCATCGTCGATATCAGCTCCATATTCAACCGGGTATTTACCATACAGCTCATTTCCTTTTTTGTGTTTCTGCTGCTGCTGATTACGCTGGTCCGTGCCTTTACGAAGCCGCTGGTGCGACTCGGCAAAGTGACAACGGCAGTGCAGCGGGGCAATCTGCTGGTGCGTTCGGGGGTCCGGGGCAATGACGAGATCGGGCGTTTGGGCCTGCTGTTCGATCAGATGCTGGACCGGGTCAAGGAAATGATAGCCGAAGTGTCCGATACCCAGGCGCGCAAAAGAAAAGCGGAGCTTAAAATGCTCCAGGCCCAGATCAACCCGCATTTTCTCTTTAATGTGCTCAACTCGATCCGGATGAAGGTCATGAAGCGGGGAGACCCGGACAGCGCCAAAATGATCGGTTCGCTGTCCATGCTGCTGCGGATGACGATCAGCCGTGAGGAGGATGAGATTTTCCTGCATGAGGAGATCGATCTGGTCTCCCATTATGTCAGTTTGATGAATCTGCGCCAGAAGGAAGAGGCCGCACTTCAGCTGGATATTGATCCGGAAGCTTTTCTCCTTAAAGTGCCACGTTTCTTTCTTCAGCCGCTTGTCGAGAACGCGCTCATTCACGGTCTCAGCCAAAAGCCGGGAACGATCAGCATCCGGGCAGTCGTGGAAGAGAAGGTCATCGTGCTTACGATTGAGGACAACGGGCGGGGGATGGACAGCAGCGAATTATCCAGCCTTACCCGCAAGATAAGCTTGGAAGCGGAGAGCCTTCCCGGGAAGGCAGAGCTTAAGGACTCTTTTTCCGGCATGGGACTGCATAATGTGGTCGAGCGGATGAGAATTCTTTTTGGCGGAGAATTTGCTATTGAAGTCAGCAGCATAGCAGGGGAAGGTACAGCAATCAGGATGTTTATTCCGCACAGGGAGGTGATCCGGGATGTATAAAGTCATGCTGGTGGATGATGATTATCCTGTAATTGAGCTTTTATCCGAAAGTATCCGCTGGGAGGAGCTTGGCCTGTGTCTGATGGGGACGCATGAGAATGGCTGGAACGCCTGGGAGCATGCCCGGCTGGAGATGCCGGATATTCTGATTACGGATATCGGGATGCCGCGGATGAACGGATTGGAGCTGTCTTCACTCGTGAAGGAGCTGAAGCCGGAGGTGCGGATTGCCATTCTTTCCTGCCATAACGAATTTCAGTACGCACAGCAGGCGATGAGGCTGAATGTGCAGGATTATTTGCTGAAGGATGCGCTGGACCCGGAGGATCTGGTGCAGCTCCTGCGCAGATTCAAGGAATCGCTGGATGAGGAAACCAAGACAGGCTGGGAGAATTCCCGGATCAAGCATTTGTTCGGGGAGACCCGGGAGCTGCGCAAGGAGCGGAGCATCAAGAATTTTATCCACCAGCCGCTGCTTTCACCGGAGAAATGGATGGATGAAGCTGCCGAATATGGATTGTTCCAGAATGGAGAATGCTGCCTGCCGGTGATCGCCTATCTTGAGGACTACCGGCATGTGAAATACCGCTTCTCCTCGGATCAGACCCTGCATTTTGCTGTATGCAATGTGATGAATGAGGTGCTGGACGGAATGAAGCCGAGCGGGCTGTATGTCGGTTACAATGTGAAGTCTTCATTCTTGTTATTCTCCTATAAGCCCGGTCTTCAGGGCAATATTTATGCCGAAGCCGCCGCCGGGCTGAAGATGATCCAGTCTACCTTGTTCAGGGTGCTGAAGATTCAAATGTCCTTCATTACAGGAGAAGGGACCGGTTCGCCGGAGGGGCTGAAGCAACAGCTTGGCCAACTGCTGGCGGGGGAAGAACAACGTTTCTATCTGGAGCAGGGGGAGATTGCGAAGCGGAAGTCCCCGCAGTCTCCGGTCAGCAGCCACACCAACAATCTGTTCGCTCATTATGACCAGGCCAGTATGGAGCTGAGAGAGGTGCTGCTGGGCAGGTCCGTTGATTTGTCGTGCACGATAACGGATAAATGGATAGCGCAGATCCGGCAGGAGAAGTATGCACCGGAAGTGGTTAAGGATTGGACGCTGAAGCTGCTGCTCGATCTGAAGCTGAAGCTGCATTCCCTGCAGTCGGTCCGGCCTGCTTATTCGGCGGATACGCTGCATAAGGAGATTGTGGATATTGATTCACTGCCTGCCCTGCGGGAATGGCTCGATAATCACCTGAAATCCATCGCCCGCGCCAAAGGTGCGGGCGCCGGGGCAAGCAAACGGGCTGAGGTGATGGAAGCCTGCCAGTATGTCTCTCTGCGTCTGGGCTCCAGAATCAGCCTGGATGAGGTGGCGGATCACTTGCACCTGAATTCCAGCTATTTCAGCAGGCTGTTTAAGAAGGAAACCGGCACTACTTTTATCGAATATGTAACCAAGCTGAAGATGGAACGGGCCAAGGAACTGCTGGACGGAACGAACTCTACGGTCGGTGAGATCTGTGAGCAGCTTGGGTATGACAACCAGAGCTATTTTATTAAGACATTCAAGTCGCATGCCGGAGTTACACCCGTGGAATACCGGGGCTGATATTCAGGTGTGCCAGGAAAGGCGGCGTAATATGCAAAGGATTGAACTGCATCCCATTATTGCAGCGATGGAACCGTCGGATGTCCGGTTGTATTATCCTGAAGGTGATCAGAAGACATTCTGGAGTTATGTGCTGGAATCACCGCTATACTGTGATGAGCTTGCGGAGATCCGCCGGGAAGGCGAACGGCTGAATGATGTTCCTATTCCTGAGCTTACGTATGAGCTGTTCTCCAGCTTTGCCCGCACGGGTTCAAGGCTGGAATATGAGCGGGTCTATTTCGAGCGCAGGCGAATACTGAATACGGCTGTTCTGCTGGCGCTGCTGGAACCCGGGCGGGAGAAGCATTTAACGGCGGTGTGTGAGATTGTGTGGAGCATCTGCAACGAATATACCTGGTGTCTCCCCGCTCATCTGGGAGATACCGGCATCACAGAGACGATTGATTTGTTCTCGGCAGAGACAGGCTTTGCACTCAGCGAAATCAATTGTCTTCTTGGCGAACGGCTGCCTGCCCTGCTGCGGGCCCGGATCAAGGCAGAGATAGATAAGCGGCTGTTCGTACCGTACTTAACCTGCGGACCCTATCATTGGGAGACTTCCACCCATAATTGGTCGGCGGTTTGTTCCGGCTCTATAGGCTCGGCGGCACTTTTGCTGATGGAAGATAAGGAAACGCTTACCGAGATCCTGTACAAAGTGCAGGGCAGCATGGAATATTACTTGCAGGGCTTTGGTGAAGACGGCGCTTGTCTTGAAGGGTTGGGGTACTGGAATTACGGATTTGGCTATTTCGTCTACTATGCTGATCTGCTTCGCCAAAAAAGCCGGGGGCAGCTGGACTGGTTCCGGCGTGATAAGGTAGGCAGCATCGCGGCCTTCCAGCAGAAATGTTTTCTCGGCGGGCAGCTTGTGGCGAACTTCTCCGATTCACTGGAGTCAGGCCATGTATTTCTAGGACTCAGCCATTATCTGGCTTCCGCGTATCCTGAAGTGGAGGTACCTCCGCTGTCGCTTAGAGCCGCTTACACTGAGGATCACTGCAGCCGGTGGGCTCCTGCGCTGCGTAATCTGATCTGGCGTAAGCCGGAGGAAGGACAAAGAGATTGGGGCAGCGCCAGCTATTATCTTCCGGATGCGCAGTGGCTGTTGTCCCGTCATTCGGGTACGGATGGCGGTTTCGGGTTTGCTGCCAAGGGCGGCAACAATGACGAACCTCATAACCACAATGACCTCGGGGGATTTATCCTGCAGGGAGAAGGAACGGTATATATTTCCGAGCTGGGCAGCGGGGAATACACTTCAGGTTACTTCGGAACAGAGCGGTACTCCTATGATTGCAACGGTTCTCAAGGCCATAGCGTGCCAATTATAGACGGGCAGTACCAGGTTGCGGGAGCGGAGGCTTATGCTGAAGTTCAGGAAGCGAAGGCCGGGGACGGCAGTGATGTGCTGGAGCTTGATTTGACCCGTGCATACCGTGTTGGCAGCTTGGAGGGCTTAACACGCCGCTTCAAATGGGAGACAGGCGTTAATCCTCCTGTACTTGCGATGACTGATGAATTCCGGTTTGCGGAAGCTCCAGCGGCGCTGGTTGAACGGTTTATTACCTTTATTCCGCCTGTTCTGGAGGAAGATACGGTGCTGCTTGAGAGGCAGGGAGACGGAGATGGGTATGAACAGGGACAGGGACAGGCAGATGATGGACAAGCTCATGGAAAGGCAAATAGAGGAGCAGCTGGGCAGGGGCAGCGTGGGTTGCGTATCAGCTATGACATTGCGAAGCTGAAGCCCGAAATTTCCGTGCATAGCTATAACGACCATTTCGGTAAGGTGAAGACTTGGTATGGTCTGGATTTTTATGCCGGGAAGCCGGGTAAGCATGAAAGATATCATTTTGAATTCAGATTCCTGGACTAAATATGCTTTCAACCGTGATGAGCGGTTCAATAGAAGAAATCTGGGGACAACAGCGGCCGGAAGTTCAAACATCCCCCGCAGTTACAACCCGATCTAATATGGAAATCTAGAGTTCAACATGTATCATCCAAAACAATGAATGGCGGTGGCTAGAGATGACAGCGGAAACAAAGCTGGGCTGGGTAGAGGAAGCGTGGAGCAAGGCACTGGAGAAGACACGGAAGAACAGCCGGAGAATCGGCGCGGGCTTTCCCCATGCCAGTCAAGGCGGCCAATATGAACTGGCCCAGCCGTACTGGTGGACAGCCGGCTTCTGGCCGGGACAGCTGTGGCTTCTGTATAACGACAGCAAGGACGAGTCTTTGCGCGCGCTGGCAGAGGACTGTGAGGAACAGCTGGACCAGGTTCTGAATGATTATGTCCGACTTGACCATGATCTGGGCTTTATGTGGACTTTGACCAGCGTGGCTTCCTACAAGCTGCTAGCCAGCGAGGATTCCAAGGTTAGAGCGTTGAAGGCAGCGAATTTTCTCGCGGCCCGCTTTAATCTGAAAGGAAGCTACATCCGGGCCTGGAATCCCTGGTATGAAGGCGAAGATAACCGCGGATACGCGATCATTGACTGTGCGATGAACATGCCGCTGCTTTTCTGGGCAGCGGAGACCAGCGGAGATCCGCGTTACCGCCATATTGCCGAAGCACATATGGACACGGTCGTGAAGCACTTCATCCGCCCGGACGGCTCCGTGTATCATATTGTCCGTTTCGATCCCGTAACCGGCGAATTCCTCGAAGGCATCGGCGGCCAGGGTTATGCCGCCGGGTCGGCCTGGTCCCGCGGCACAGCCTGGGCGATCTATGGACTGACGCTGGCCTACCATCATACCGGCAAGGCTGAATATCTCCATACCGCCCAGAAGGTGGCCCATTTCTTCCTGGCCCGTTTGCCGGAGGACCACGTCCCGCACTGGGATTTCCGCGCACCCGGAGAAGCGCGCGGCTTCCGCGATTCGTCAGCCGGCGCTTGTGCGGCAAGCGGTTTGCTGCTGCTTGCCGACAAAGTCGGAGAGACCGAGGCACCGGTCTACCGGGAGCCTGCGATCCGGATGCTGGAATCGCTCTACCGCAATTACGGCACCTGGGACAACGACGCTGAGGAGGGATTGATCCTCCATGGTACGAGCAATTATCCGGCCGGAACAAACATTGATGTTCCCCTTATTTACGGAGACTTCTTCTATGTCGAAGGACTGGCACGGCTGAAGGGGAATGGCCCGTTCTATTGGGAGTAAGCGCCCACCGTCATGCTGTGGGAATAGGGGGGGAATTCGTGGGCAACACGTTTTTTGGGAGCAGGCAGTAGATACGCAGAGAAGCTGCGGACTCCAGAGTTCTTATTTTCCGGATTTCGCTTGCTTGGCCTGCTTGCCGGACTCCAGCGCACTTATTTGCTCGTAGATCAACTAAATCATCGACTTTTACTAGGGATAGCGTCATCTGTCCTGTCGTTCGTGCGAAGAGGCCATTATTGCAAAATAACGTCACTGGAGTCCGCAGAGCAGCAGACGCTGGTGGAAGGAGCAGCTTTCCAAGAAGATGCGTTGGTGAGAGTGCTGACGAGATTGTTGGAAGATGCACTGGTGAGTGCCGATGACGATGCCAGAAGATATGCTGGTGAGTAAGGGGGATATTGCTGGGATGTAGGTTACTGGTGGTGAGTGTGGTTAGGGAGTGGAAATAGGTTGCTTAGGTACATTAGCGAGCGTGGCGGGTTTGCTGGAAGTAGCACCAGCGAGCGCGGATGGAGTGCTAGTAGAAACATTGGTCAGACCCGATGAGGTTGCTAGAAATTGCACTAGTGTTTGCGGATGGTTTGCTGAAGTTAAAGCAGCGAGCATGAGCACGGATGAGGTTGCTATATATTGCATTGGCGGTGCGATGGGACCGCAGAAGATGATCGGAAAACACCAACAGCACAGCAAAAGTTGCATCAGTGAGCGCATCGATTCTGAACGTGTATAGTTGGAGCCTGACTCTATAAAAATTCGAGAAGCAATTAGGAGTGATGTCGATGAGTAGCCAATGGGGACCAATTGGGGCTAATCCGCTGGTCACAAAAGAAGATATGCAAAATGCTTTCCGTCAGCTGGCCTATCCGCTTAAGCCTTACTATAGTGAGGGACGTGCCCGTCTGAAGCTGGGGGTAACCGGAGTTCATTACGGGCCCGATATTGCCGAAATGGAGGGCTTCTCCCGGGTATTATGGGGATTTGTGCCGTTTCTGGCCGGTGGCGGCGAAGATGACATGTGGGAGATGCTGCTGGACGGCATCCGCAACGGGACCGACCCGGAGCATAAGGAATACTGGGGTGAGGTCGGTGATTATGACCAGCGCCTTGTGGAGATGGCAGCATTTGGCTACGGGTTGGCGCTGATCCCGGACCGGATCTGGGGGCCGCTGAGCGAACGGGAGCAGAGGAATTTGTTCAATTGGCTGAACCAGATGAACTCACATCCTTGTTATGACTGCAATTGGCTCTTCTTTAATGTGCTGGTTAATCTAGGCTTCCGCAAGGCTGGCCTACCGTATGATGCCGATCAACTGGAGCAGAATCTGCGGCGCATGGATGATTTCTACTTGACCGATGGCTGGTACAGCGACGGGATCGGCGGTCATAGTGATTATTATGTTCCGTTCGCCATCCATTTCTACGGGCTGCTCTATGCCGAACTGATGGGTGAGGAAGATCCTGAGCGGGCAAGCGTGTTCAGGGAACGGGCCGGAAAGTTCGCTGCTGAATTCATCTATTGGTTTGCTGCGGACGGCTCCGCGCTTCCGTATGGCCGCAGCTTGACCTACCGGTTCGCCCAATCGGCCTTCTGGGGGGCCCTTGCTTATGCAGGAGTTGAAGCTGTGCCTTATGGTGTTGTCAAAGGGATCGTTCTGCGCAACTTACGCTGGTGGTTCCAGCAGGATATTCTGAACGCGGACGGCGTATTGAACATCGGTTATACCTATCCCAACCTGGTGATGGCCGAGAACTATAACTCGCCGGGGTCGCCGTATTGGTCCTTGAAATTCTTCCTGCCGCTGGCCCTGCCGGATTACCATCCCTTCTGGCAGGCGGAGGAGCTGCCGCTTCCGGAGCTTGAAGCACTAGCCGTGCAGCAGCCTGCTCATCTTGTTATTTGCCGCCGGGCAGAAAGCGATCATGTCGTCGCCTTCAACAGCGGGCATAAAGGCACCAATGAGCATACCCATACTTCGGCCAAATATGAGAAGTTCGCTTATTCCACTGCTTTTGGGTTCAGCGTTCCCCGTTCGGAATGGGGAATCTCCCAGGGCGCATTTGATTCCATGCTGGCGCTCAGCGAGGCGGGCGATAATCTGTACCGGGTGAGAAGACAAAATGAAGAGACGCGGATTGAAGACAATCTGCTCTTCTCCAGATGGAAGCCGTGGTCCAATGTGGAGGTGCAGACCTGGGTTGTGGCTGGTCTTCCCTGGCATATCCGGATTCACCGGGTAGAAACAGAAAGAAC
The DNA here is from genome assembly GCF_038008625.1 of Paenibacillus sp. FSL L8-0470. NCBI lineage: Bacteria > Bacillati > Bacillota > Bacilli > Caryophanales > Paenibacillaceae > Paenibacillus > Paenibacillus sp. FSL L8-0470. The sequence continues at coordinate 5,010,471 of NZ_JBBOZM010000001.1, read as the reverse complement.
ACTGGATGCCGCAGAAGGCGGTTTTGCCTTGGCGCTGGAGCCTGGACTGCATGAGATACTTCCTGCTGAAGGAGCAGGTATGACAGCGATCAGCAGCCATGGCACCAGCGGCATTCTCGGCTTGGCCGGCTACAGCGAAGCAGTGCTGATCCGTCCTCATACCAATACCAATGTGCTGCGGCCGCGGACAGTCATACCGACGCTGCAGGCTAAGCTTGCTCCCGGGACCCACTGGCTGATTTCGGCCGTGTATGGCGAGCCGGGAGACAGCGGTGAAGGAGACGAGGCTATGGCTGCCGAACCAGCAGGTGACCCGTTGCAGCTTCTCGGTGTGGAGCTGACAGGGCATGAAATCCGGGTTGCTACTCATACCGGCCAGAGCATCACCATACCGCTGGATAAGTAGAATCTCCCGTCGGTACAACATTCAGGCTGGCTGGCGGAGAGGGCACCCAGAGGGTGAGGGTTGGCCAGCAGGTACCACAGTAACGGGAATAGTTACCGCTGTATTAGGCTTATTTAGTGAAATAGAGCTGTTGCCGGGAAATCAGCCCGCTAAAATTTCAATATATTACGTAGCAGGGGAATTCGACTTAATTACCGTTAGGAATTCCCGCTACCCTCCCGGTAATCGGGATTCTGATGAAAGTAAAGGGTATTATTCCCGTTACTTTCCCAATGCCCAACAAGTACGCCAATTGGCGAAACCTGGTGGTTTGACCAACAGCCCGAACCGGATATTCTGGTGAAGGGCTGTTTATTTTTTCCGGCAGGCGCATTATGATTGAAATAAAGGAAAAATTAGGGGGTTGAGAGATGTTTGAGAATTTTGAGCCGGATGATAGAGTGCTGTATAGCAGTGGGTTTAAGCAAGAGGAGGTTCTACATAATCTGATTCACCGCATTACGGAGTACGCGGATGCGATCAAGCTCAAAAGCATTGATGATCAACTGATCTTCACCCAATCGACAGGTCACAATGCCTGGTTATGGGTTTCGAAGGAGCTTGAAGTACAGCAGCGGGATGATTTGGTGCGGCAGCTGGCGGAACGGGTGAAGGATAGCGGAATCCCTGGAATCAGCGCAGAGCCGGAGACGGCTAAGGCATTCGCGGAAGCTTTTTGCGCGGCCAAAGGGAAACTTCATCATACCTATATGATGCTAAAAGCTTACCATTGCCCGGAGGTGCGGAAACCCGGTCATGTCAGTGGGTCGCTGTTGCAGGCCGGTGAGGCCCATATTCCGGTGATCGCGGAGTTTACAGCCCGATTCGTAGAGGATGCCTTTGGGACTTCTGAGCAGCAGGAGAATTTTCTTTCCTATGCGGATGAAGCGGTTCGTGCCGGCAACCTGTATTTGTGGGTTGTGGAAGGTGTGCCCGTATCAATGGCGGCCATCGCACACCGCTCGGCGAGACATGTCCGGATTAATAATGTCTATACGCCGCGCACTCACCGTAAACAAGGGTATGCCAGCGCAGCCGTGGCTGAACTATGCCAAATTTTGCTCGCCGAAGGCTTAACTCCGGTGCTGTACGCAGACGACAAAAACCCGGATTCCAACAAGGTCTACCAAGCTGTAGGATTTGTGGAAGCAGGGCAAATTGCAGATATTAAATTCGACTGAAGCAGCTGTAAAGCCGCTGTGGAACAAGGAGACAGATCATATGCTGAATGCCATGAAAATTATAGTAACCGGAGCCGCTTCCGGGATTGGCAGGGAAATTGTCCGGCTTGGTCTGCGGGAGGGTGCGGGCGTCATAGCCTGCGATATCAACGGCCCGGCGCTGGAGCAGTTGGAATCGGAAATGGCTTCCGGCAAGTTGTCCGCCTATCGGCTGGATGCCAGTCATCACCGCGAGGTGAAACAATTCTTTGCCTATATAGAGCAGCAGCATGCGGATATCAATGGTTTGGTCAACAATGCAGGCATCTATTTGGGCAAAAGTATCCTTGAGTATGCCCCTGATGAAATAGATCGGGTGCTGGATATCAACGTGAAAGGTTATGTCTATTTCTCTCAGATGTTCGGCAGGCTGCTGCTAGGAAGCCGTCGCCAAGGCGCAATCGTCAACATGTCGTCCGTATCCGGACAGGAGGGAAGCTCGGATGCCGTTTACGGCTTGTCGAAAGCGGCTATTCTGGGTTTGACGAAGAGCTGCGCGATGAACTTCGCCCCCTATATCCGCGTAAACGCGGTTGCGCCGACAATGACGAATACACCGATGATGAGCCATATTCCCGATTGGAGACAGACGGAATATCTGGAGCATCAATTGACTAAGGAGCCGCTGCTGGCAGAAGAGATTGCCGAAAGTGTTGTTTTTTTGTTGAGCAGAAAGTCAAGGGCTTATACCGGTGCAACGTTTGATATTAACAATGGCTGTTATTTACGCTGACGGGAGGTTGTTTTTGTGATCTCTCGTGTAATAGGACCATCGGATGAAGAAATTGAACATCTGATAAAGAAATGTTATATAGATTCGGTTTATGAAAAAGCATCCCTGAAATTCTATTCCGGATTCTACGGAGAGGCTCAAGTGGTTCTGGTAATCTGCGGGGTGGGTAAAGTCAACGCCTGCATTGCGACGCAGGTGCTGATTGACATATGCGGACGAAGAAAGTGTTGAAAGCTTTGAAACCCATGTGGAATCGGTCTCCCTGAATGCATTGTGCCTAGTGGAAAAGCTGCTGGTAAGTTTACATAAACCTTTGATTTGAGGATGACATCTGGATCTGGAGCTTTCAAAAACGCAGCGTAAAAGGTGCGGAATTCCATAGAGGGGGGCAAGTGCTGAAAATTTGACTTGCAACCCCTGCGTTGACTATGCTAATAGCAAGTGCAATTTATCACACTTACAGATAAGTCTTTGTATTAGGGGGAAAGCAGTAATGGAGAGGGTGCAGGTATGGCCTGAGAGGTTTAAAAAGTTTTTTTTAAATAACAAATTTGTGGTTTCTTTACTGATTATTTTACTTATCGGGGTTACGATTCTAGTGTTCTCCAAGGTTCCGTTTATCTTCAAGCCGATATCGGTCCTGCTGCACACAGTGGCGGCTCCGCTGCTGCTCTCCGGAATCGCCTACTATTTGCTGAATCCGCTGGTTGACCGGTTGGAGAGAAGAAGTAAAGTGAAGCGTGCCTATGGGATTGTGATTCTGTATCTGGTGATCGCCGGGATTATTACACTAATTCTGCTGACAGTCATTCCGATAATCCGCACCCAGCTGCTTGGACTGATTGATAATTTCCCTAAATACAGTGAGCAGATTCAGCAGGAATTCGTTAATCTGACCGGCAGTGAGCAGTTCGAGCGCATTCAGGAGAATATTGGCATGGACTTCACTAATATCACCAGCAAGGTGACAACATGGGCTACCTCCTTTCTGAATAACGCAGTGAATGGCGTTGGCAGCTTCGTTGGGGCATTGACCGAAATTGTTCTGGCTGTGGTAACCACGCCATTTATCCTGTTCTACCTGCTCCGTGACGGCAAAAAGCTGCCTGATTACCTGATGAGGTTCATCCCTACAGGCTTGCAGCCGCAGACTCGGGAAGTAATGTCCGAAATGAACAGCCAGGTGGCTTCCTATATCCGCGGACAAATTATCGTAAGCTGCTGCATCGGTGCGCTGCTCTATATCGGGTATTTGATTATCGGGCTGGAGTATTCCCTGGTGCTGGCGATCGTTGCAGCCTGTACGGCGGTAGTTCCCTATTTGGGTCCGGCCATTGCCATTACTCCAGCCTTAATCGTTGCGATGGTAACTTCTCCTTTCATGCTGCTGAAAATGATCTTCGTCTGGACTGCGGTCCAGCTGATTGAAGGTAAATTTATTTCACCGCAGATCATGGGCAAGTCGCTGAAGATACATCCGATTACTATAATTTTCGTCATTATTTTTGCCGGTAAAATGTTCGGCGTGCTTGGCATTATCCTGGCTGTTCCGGGTTATGCCGTGCTGAAGGTGGTCGTTACCCATGTCTTCCAGTGGTTCCGTTTCCGCTCCGGATTATATCAAGTGATCGAAGAAAAAAAGGAATAAAGCGAGAGGATGATTGTTTTATGACAGGACCCGTGGCAGATACATTATATGGGAAGCTGCAAGGAACACAAAGTGACGGTGTGAACATCTGGCGCGGAATTCCTTTTGCCGCCCCGCCTGTAGGTGAGCTGCGATTTCGCGCGCCACAGCCGCCGGAGCCATGGAATTCTATTAGAGAGGCCAGGGAATTCGGCCCGGTCAGCCATCAGCCTGTCAGTACCGGCAGTACCCGATTCGGAGGTACAACTCCTGAATATTCCGAAGATTGCCTGTACCTGAACATCTGGTCGCCAGCGGCTGAAGGTGAAGCTCTGCCGGTCATGGTATGGATTCATGGGGGCACTTTTGAAACCGGAGCCGGCAGCCAGCCGATGTTCGAAGGTACCCATATGGCCAGTAAAGGAAAGGTCATTGTGGTTACAGTCAATTATCGGCTGGGACCGTTCGGTTTCATGCATTTGTCGCCGTTTGGCGGCGGCTTGGCCTCCAATGCCGGTCTGCTGGACCAAATTGCCGCACTGCAATGGGTGCAGGGCAATATTGCCGCGTTTGGCGGCGACCCGAAACGGGTTACCCTCTTCGGCGAGTCTGCGGGCAGCATGAGTATTGCCGCGCTGCTGGCGATGCCTGCGGCACAAGGCTTGTTTGCCGGAGCTATTATGCAGAGCGGGGCTGCACAGACCCTGAAGGCGCAGCAAGGTGAAGAGATTGGCGCAGCTTTTCTGGCCGAGCTCGGGATTCGTCCAGGCGGCGATACCACACTGCTGGACACACTCCCGGCAGAGCAAATATTGAAGGCAGCAGGGGCGATGGTTTACAAGCTGTCCGGCAATGCGATGAGTATGCTGTTCCAGCCCGTTATTGAGCCGGATACTTTGCCGGCAGATCCGGCGCAGGCTATTGCAGAGGGTGCAGCAAGCGGTATACCGCTTGTGATCGGGACGAATCTTCATGAGGGCAACCTGTTCTTCCGGGGAAGTGGTTCGGCAGAGAACTTTGACCAGTCACTTCAAGCTCTGGAAATGATGATGGGAGTAGAGAATCTGGCTGAACTCGCGCTCCATTATCCCAAGACCGTGGAGGGACAGGCTGATTTTCTGACGGACCTCTATTTCTGGGACAGCTCCATTTCTATCGCTGAGCGGCAGCATCGCTATGCCCCGGTATGGATGTACCGGTTCGACTGGACCATACCCGGCCATCCGCTGCTCGAGAAGGCTGTGCACAGTGCGGAAATCTGCTATGTATTTAATAATTTATCGCATATGGCGCATTATGGAGTAGAGGTTACTCCTGCCATGGAGCGATTGTCGGATGCGATGCTCTACGCCTGGACAGCCTTTGCCCACCGTGGCGATCCGTCGGTGCCAGACCTGTCTTGGCCGCAGTATACACTGGAAGACCGCGCTACCCTGATCTTTGAGCAGGATATCCGCATCGTGGCTGATCCGGACCGAAAGAAGCGGACACGGCTGCTGTCAGCACAAGAGAACTCGCCTTAAGGCTCATCTACCGGGACGTTGTCAGAGTAGCAGCAGTCAGATATGCTTGTGTACAAAGAAGATCGGCATTATAGAGAAGCAGCAGGGACCCGGGTATGCGGGAACCTGCTGCCTTTTTATGTATCTGCGTTTGGGGTAGGGAGTAGTCCGAAGCTTATTTTACCGGGGTATAGCCGGTCTTTGCCACCAGTTCCTGACCCTCGGGAGAAACTACCCAATCCAGAAAAGGCTGGATATGCGGATTGGTGCTTCCGGCGGTTACGGCATAAAATTCGGAGGCAAAAGGATAGGCTCCGCTGCGAATGCTCTCCCTGCTGGGCTCAACCCCGTCGACGGCGAGCAGCTTGATCTCGTTATTACTGTTCATCTCCGAGGCGTAGAACAGGAAGCTGAAGCCAAGAGCATTTTTATAATTCCGGTAGCTGGCGGTCTGGCTGATAATGCCGCTCATCACATCCATAACATCTTTTTGCGGAGCTGTCATGAGCGGGGTACCCTCCATGATTTTCTCAAGCATGGTTTGGCTGCCGCTGTTTTCTTCCCGCTGGAACGCCCGGATCGAGTCCCGTTTGCCGCCTACTTGTTTCCAATTCGTCAGCTTGCCGGAATAGATATCCTTGATTTGCTGTGTGGTCAATCCGTCCACCTTGTTCCGCTTATGAACGAAGAAGACAAAGGCCTCGCGGCCAATAGGCGTAAGAACTAGCTCTTTGCCGGCTGCTTTGGCTGATTTCTGTTGGGAGAGAGAGGGGGCTGCTGCAAAAATAATATCCGTATCTCCTTCGATCAGACGGTCATAAGCAGTGGAGGTCGAAGTGCAGACTACCGTACTGCTCTCAAAATCATATACGCTATAGTCGTCCTTCGGGTAGACGGCTTGAACAAAAGCGGAATATAGCGGGTAGAGTGCGGTTGCACCGTCTAGCCGCGGAAGCTCGTCTGTGATCTTATAAGTGGAGGTTTGGTCCAGTATGGCTATCTTGGATTCCGGCTGGAAAGGTTTATATTTCTCCAGAGAAATCTCCCGGTCATTCACTTCAGCGAGGCTGTTCACATAAGCCTGGTTGATTTCATAAACGCCTGCCGCCAGTAGACATACCCCGGCGAAAGAGGCGAGCACGATCCGCCGGATACGCAGATTGAACAAGTCAAAGATCGCCAGCACCGCATAAACTGCAAGGGCAAAAGCGACAACGGCGGAAAGCGGGGCATAAAATTGCATCCCTCCAAACAAGGAGATAGCGAAAAAGGCGATAGTTTCGGCAAATGCAATAGCGGCTACAGCGATAAATGATAACGGCAAGTTTGTTCCAAGTGGTCTTTTCATAAGGGCCTCTCTTTCATTGGATGAAGAATATGGATAATTCACATAATTCTATTATAACTTAATGAATTCAGCAGGAATTACAAAAAAATATCATTTAGAGGGCGCGAAATGCGGTGGTGAATGAAATAATATAATTTTTTCATGAAATACTGGACGGAAATCATAAACGGGAGTATCCTAAGATTGTGAAAAAAATAACGGAATACAAGATTCTCGGGGTAAGGTGAAATTCCTGACCGGCGGTGATGTTCAAAGCGAACTCAGCCCGCGACTCCTTCTCGCTGACAGCAGCGGAAAGGACTGATCTGGTGACATTCCAGAGCCGACGGTAAAGTCCGGATGGGAGAGGATCATAAGATAAAGACGACAGGTTTATTCCTGATGGTCTTTATTGATAATGACCCCCGATGCTTGCCCCTCAGAAGGCAGCGCGGGGGTTTTTGGTCTCTTATCGAGGGTTTGTATCGACAAGGAGAATGGAATTATGAGTAATGTAACTGCTTCAACTTCAGAGATGCGCCAGGCGCCGCTGCGCGGCGGGTTCTGGCTGGTTGTGCTGGGAGCGGCGTTATGGGGCGTCGATCCGCTGTTCCGCATCATCCTGCTCAAATCAATGACCTCTTCACAGATCGTTCTCCTGGAGCATGTTGTGCTCTTTCTGGCTGCCGCGCCGGTACTTTGGCGGCATCGCGCTGAACTGAAAGGAATTCGTCTGCGTCAGGCCGGAGCGTTAATGGTTGTATCATGGGGCGGCTCCGCCGTGGCTACGATTCTCTTCACCAAAGCCTTGTCCAGCGGAGACCTCAATGCGGTGCTTCTGCTGCAGAAGCTGCAGCCGATCTTTGCCATCGGACTGGCGGCTGTCATCCTTAAAGAACGCCTGCCCCGAAATTTCGGACCGCTTATAGTGATTGCACTGGCAGGGACTTATCTGCTGACCTTTGGCTGGACCGCACCCTTCGGACATGTGAACAGCTTCATCAGTGTCGGCAGTCTGCTGGCGCTCGGTGCCGCTGCCTTGTGGGGCGGATCTACAGTAATGGGCCGCTATTTACTGGGTTCAATGAAGTATGAAACGGTGACTTCACTACGGTTCATTCTGGCATTGCCTCTCTTGTTCGTCGTCACTGCTATGGAGGGTGCTCCCTGGCAGGTACACGGCGGACTGGGCGCTTCAACGGCGATTGCGATCAATCTGCTGCTGCAGGCACTGTTGCCCGGACTGCTCAGTATGCTGCTGTATTACAAAGGTCTTAACACCACCAAAGCTTCCGTTGCCACCTTGGCAGAGCTCAGCTTCCCGATGACGGGAATCCTGATCAACTGGATTTTCTTCGGTCTGCTGGTAACCTTGCCGCAAATTATCGGCTTCGCGCTGATTTGGACCGCACTATTTCTTATCTCTAATCAACAGAGCCGTCAGGAAGCACTCGATTAGAGGGAGGCGGCTTTCTGAGTAATATAAAGTAGGCCTGAGGGGAGAACCCCCGGGGCTTTGAGTAGAAGCGGAGGATGTTCCCTGCAGCCATTCGGCTGTGGGTGACATCCTTTTTTTTAAAATATAAGAATTTATATGCTGCACGCTATAAATTATCTTTCTATTTCTCGCTGAAACGGATACCGTCCTTTTGAGGACGGTATCCGTTTCCACTTGTTTCAGCCCATCCGGAGAATTTCGTTCTTCCAAGTTTGTGAAACATCCATATTGGCTGCAAAAACTGCTGAAATGTTGCGTAAGTGAACTATATGGCTATATGTGAAGCGTTTACACTTAAGTGGAGACCAAGCTGAAATCAGGCTGGAAGGATATTCCAGTTTTCCATTTGCGGGGAGCTGCCGGTAATCTAAAACCGTTTGTTGCGGGTTCCAGCGATTACCTTTGCGTCCTCAGGGAATCTTTGTACAATTAGAGCTATGTCAATTCGCGGGGTGTGTAGAGAGATGTACAGATATAACTTATTTACGAAGATGGTGAGCATCATGATCATCATGCTGATTCCAATCACGATTCTTTATTTTTATTCCAATAAGACAACTACCGATGTGCTGCGCAGCGAGCTGAATACCTCGAACAACAATCAGCTTAGTTTTTTTCAGAACCAGGTGGAGACGAATATGGAACTGTTGTCCTCTTGGCCGATTCTGCTGATTCATGATCCCGACATCCTCAATCTTAAGGATACTTATCTGGCCGGACACGATCTCGACCTCGAGGCAATCAATCTGGTGAAGCGCATTCAGACCAAAATCAGCATTCAGGAGAGCTCGTCCAACTGGAAAAGCAAATTATATCTGTACTCCCCCTCAATTCACCGGATCGTTACCGAAAACGATGCCCAGCCCTACAAGGACGAGGATCTCAAGCGGGAAGTGAAATCAGGCTGGCAGGTAGAGAGGATTACCGAGCAGGGCGAAGAACGGTTTCAGTTCTCCTGGTTTTCTTTTACCCCTTATATGTCGCAGTTCTCCCCGGAGCGGGCAACCACTATTATGAAGGTAGTGTTCGACAGCCGGAATATTGAGGATATGCTGGATAAATTCAAAAGCGGCGGCAGAAGAGACCCCTTCTACTATAAGCAGGGCGCGGGCGAGATCTTTAACCGCAGTGCCGACCGTCCGCTTGCCGCCCAACTGGTGAACAAGCTGGAAGAGGAGACGCTTCAGGGAAGTGAGAACCGGACGCTGGAGATTGATGGCGAGTCCTATAGCGTAAACATCGTTTATTCCGACAAAATGGGCTGGTACTTAATCGACTATATGCCGCTCACGGAAATCCTGCAGCCGATCCATACTTCGAACCGCCTGTTCTACGTATCCGTCAGTGCTTTGCTGCTGATGAGCTGCGTGGTTGCCTATTTCCTCTATGTGCAGGTTCAGGTGCCGGTGCGGCAATTGGTGGGAGGCTTCCAGCGGTTGAAGCAAGGGGATTACTCGGTCCGGGTAGGCATCAGGGGCAAAAATGAGTTCAGTTTTCTCTCCGGACGTTTCAACAGCATGGTGGAACAGATCCAGGAATTGATTGAGAATGTGCTGATGGAAAAAATACATGTGCGGGAAGCCAGGCTGAAGCAGCTTCAATCACAGATTAATCCGCATTTCTTCTATAATTGCTTTTCGTTCATCACAAGCATGGCGAAGCTCGGCAACCATGAGGCAGTGGTTGGAATGTCGCATAACCTCTCCCGCTATTACAGGTACACCACCCGGCAGGAACGGGATCTTGTGGCGCTCTCCGAGGAGGTGGAATTTGTGACCCATTATCTGGAGATTCAAAATATGAGAATGAGCCGCCTGCAGTACACTGTGAACATTCCACCGCAAATGCGCAGGCTGGACCTTCCTCCGCTTGTGCTGCAGCCGCTCGTCGAGAATGCGGTGCTGCACGGCATTCAGCCGCTGGCTGCCGCCGGAATGCTGCGGATAACCGGCTCCTGCAGCGGCAGAACGATGACGCTCACCGTCGAGGATGATGGACAGGGCATGAGACCTGAGGCGATTAGGGAGCTTGAGTCTAAGCTTGGCCGGGCAATGGATGAGGAGATGGGCTGCGGGCTGTGGAATGTCCACCAGCGGATGCGCCTCAGGTTCGGGGAGGAAGCGGGCTTAACCTTCGCTGCTTCTCCGCTGGGGGGGGCTAAGGGTCACTTTGCTGTGGCAGCTGCCCGAAGATAATACAGAGAACTGGTCCGGGAGGAACAACAATGATTGAAATCTTACTGGTAGACGACGAAGCATACGTAACAGAAAGTCTGGCCCGCACCATTCCGTGGGAAGAAATCGGTGTGTATCAGGTACATCAGGCAGCTTCGTCGGCTGAAGCACTCGATATACTGGAACAGCAGGCGATTGATATTATGGTCACGGATATTTCGATGCCGGGCATGACAGGGCTTGAACTGATTGAGACGGCAAGCGAACGCTGGTCTAATCTCCGCTGCATCCTGCTGACGGGCTACTCCGATTTTCAATATGCCAAAAAAGCAATTCAGCTGCAGGCCTTCGACTATATCCTGAAGCCTGTCAGCGACGAGGAGTTTATCAAGAGTGTCTCCGGGGCCATCGAGTCCCTGCGGGATGAATGGGAGGCGCATGATAAATATCATCAGCTGCTCTATAACCGCAAAGCCAGCTACAGCGTACTGCGGGCCAATCTGATGCATGATCTGCTGCTGGGACGAGTGATGTCCGAGCGGACGCTGGCTTCGAAGCTGCAGGAGGTTGAAATCTCCTTTGATCCAGAGACATCGGCAGTTATGCTGGTGATTCAGCTCGGCAAACATTATACGGCAATGGATCATCATTCTGTCTCACTGATGGAATATGCGATCGGCAATATCGCCGAGGAGCTGTTCCATGAGCAGTTCCATGTCTGGTTCGGCAAAGCGCCGCATGATTGCCTGATTTTGCTCGCTGAGCTTAATGCGGCTACGCGCCGGGACATCGAGATGTCGGACCGCTATGAGGAGCTTCGCCAGAAATTGCTTAAGGCTGCGATTGCCCGGTTCCGCGCGGGGGTCAGCAATTATCTGAAGGGGGACATCTCTCTGGTGGTCACGGAATGGTTCACCTTCCCCGAAGGAATGCCCGCCGCGTACCGTAGCGCACTCAGTTCGATGTATTTAGCGGCGCATAATGAATCCGGCCCGGTGCTGTTTCTGGAAGAGAACCAACTGCAGCAGCGGGTGGCGATCAAGTCTCTGGAGAGCTTGTACCGTCCGCCAACTCTGATTCATCTGCTCGAATCGAAGCAGTGGGAGACTGCCCGTGAGAAGATTACAGATGTGTTCAGCGACATGGAGACGGCCCGCTTCTCCAGGGAGCATCTGTATGAGGTGTTTCTGTCCATCACCAACGCGTTTATGTACATTGCCCATAAGGGCGGGCAATTTATCTCACAGATCGACCAGTACGCGTTTGATCCGCTGCTGACCCAGAGCATCATTGTTTCTTTTGACAAGCTGCGGGAGTGGGCGCTTGATATGCTGGCGAAGCTGCAAAAGAAGCTGTCGGAAAGCGACCAATATACCAAAAGCTATATTATCAAACAGGTGCATGAACTGGTAGGCAGCCATTCCGGCCATGATCTGTCGGTGAAGACGATCGCGGACCATGTGTTCCTGCATCCGGTATATTTGTCCAAGATCTATAAGGCGGAAACAGGCGAGGGGCTCGGCGATTATATCATCCGCATGCGGATGGAGCGTGCACTATACCTGCTCAAGCACACGAACAAGAAGATCTACGAAATCACCACAGAGCTGGGCTACCAGAATCCGCAATATTTCAGCAAAATGTTCAAAAAGCACTATAATATGACGCCAAATGAATTCCGGGACGGATAGAGGTTGGCAAAGGTGCAGAAACCTTGTTTAAATGACGTATTCCTCCAAACTGCCTTTCCCTATAATGAAGACATCACCAATACTTATTGAATCCAAGGGGGAAGACAATGAGCGCGAAGAGACAAAAATGGCTGCCGCTCCTGGGAATGAGCGTGCTGCTGGCTGGCAGTATCGCAGGCTGCTCGGGCAACAATAACACAGCGAAGGACAACAAGGCTTCCGGCAAAGCCGCGAATGCATCGGAAGAAACTGTAAACGCCTACAAGGATAAATATGATCCCGAAGTGACTATCACAACCGTATGGGGCGTGGACCCTGAGCTAAAATTCAAGAACGGCGAATCTATCGAAAATAACGTAGCCACGAAGTGGGCCAAGGAACAATTTGGCATCAATATCAAGTCACTGTGGTCGATCACAGATACGAACGGCGCTTTCGGTACGAAGCTGCGTCTCGCAATGTCCTCCGGCCAGGAAATGCCGGATGTGGTGACTATCGGTACAGGAGATGCTACCGTTGCCCAGGATTTGATTGATTCCGGCATGTATGCCGAAGTGGGCCCGCTGTTCGACAAATACGCTTCTGACACTTGGAAGGAAGCGATGGCGCAGGACCCTAACGTCTGGAACCAATACAGCCGTGACGGCAAAAAAATGGGTATCCCGGTACTTGATTACGCGTACAACCATGATTACATTCTGTGGATCCGCCAAGACTGGCTGGATAAACTGAAACTGAAAGCACCAACAACCATTGATGAGATGGAGAAGGTGATGGATGCCTTCAAGAATCAGAATCCGGACGGCTTGGCACCGGATAAAGTGACACCGCTCAGCATCGGCTTCAAGACTTCCATGAACACCTGGATGGGTGATCCTTCATGGATCTTCGGTGCCTATGGAACCCTTCCGCAGCAGTGGAACATGGGAGCAGACGGCAAGCTGGAATACGGCTCTGTAAATGAAGGCATGAAGCAAGGGCTGGCGAAGCTGAAAGACTGGCATGACAAAGGCTACATTCCGCAGGAGGCTGCGCTTTGGGATGAGAACAAGACTTCCGAGCCTGCTGTTGCGGGAACCGCCGGTATGATCCCAGGACCTTACTGGATGAGCGGCTGGCCGCTCTTGGATACCATTAAGAATGCGCCGCAAGCCGTTTGGACGCCAATCGCACTTCCGGCAGGTCCGGATGGAACGGTGATGCGCCACGGCACACAATTCACCAACGGGGTAACCCTGATCAGCACGAAGATGAAGAATCCGGAAGCCATATTTACTTATCAGAACTATCTGTACGACAATTACGCTAACCCTAAGCCGGGCAGTAAGCTGGACAACGGTTTGTTCGCAGGTTATGACTATGAACTGGATGCTAGCGGCAAGATGATCCCGAATGAACAGATCAACGGGGGTTATGTGAACAGTGTACGCTACCTGCTGGTGCGTGACGGAGCGCGGATTCCCAATGCCCAGATGAAGGCGCTGCAGAATCTGGCGGGCGGTGCTGAGCCGACAACCCGTCTGGAAAAGGATGTATCGGTCAACTACGGGAAGGATACTCCGGCAGCAGCTAAAGTATTGCTGACGCAAGAGGACAAATCCTTCAAAAATATGTTCACCGGACCGACTACAGAAACAATGAAATCGAAGATGGACTATTTGAACAAGATCGAAAACCAGGCCTTCAATGAAATCATCTACGGCAAACAGCCGCTGGATTCCTTCGATAGCTTTGTGGCGAACTGGAAATCAGGCGGCGGCGACAAAATTACTGCAGAAGTCAACGAGTGGTATGACAGTGTAAAATAACCGGCTGAAGCTCTTAAGCTGAAGTTTGGTGTGATGGGCAGGGCTGTTTCCCCGGCGGAAGATTCCGCCGGAGGAGACGGTCCTGTTTGTTTTTCATTGCTGAAAGCTTCCGCTCCCGGTATATCAGGATGTGGCTTTCGTCACGCATCAGCGAAGGCTGATTGGCTCCTGTGCCGCCTGTGGTAAAGACATTGCTTTTGTACCATTTATATTGCTTTTGCTCTCTACTTGGTCCATTTCTCCGTTGCTATAATTTAATTATGAATACAGAAGAACTTGACTATATGGGGGATCAAGGATGAGAACACTAAGAAAAAACTGGCAATTCCACGTCATGCTGGTACCTGCACTGATACTGCTGATTCTATTCAGTTTTCTGCCAATGGGCGGGATCGTCATGGCTTTTCAGGATTACAAGCCGTGGCTGCATATCTCCGGATCGGAGTGGGTGGGCCTCGATAATTTCCGCTATTTGTTCGAACGGGAAGACAGTATGCAGGTCATTTGGAACACACTCATTATTGCCGTGCTGAAAATGATCTTCAACCTGCTCGTTCCATTTATATTTGCAATCCTGCTGAATGAGGTCCGCAAGATCGCCGTACAGCGCACGATCCAGACACTGGTCTATCTGCCGCATTTCCTTTCTTGGGTCATTCTCGGCGGAATCCTGCTGGATCTGCTGGCAACAGACGGCTTCGTCAACCAGATTCTCGGCAGTCTCGGCATCAAACCCATCTTTTTCCTGGGCGATAACAACTGGTTCCGCTTCACGGTCATTCTGACCGATGTCTGGAAGGAATTCGGGTACAACACAATTGTCTTCCTGGCGGCGCTTGCGGGCATCAACCCTTCGCTCTACGAAGCTGCTGAAATCGACGGAGCGAACCGCTGGAAGCAGACACGCTTCATCACCATGCCTTCACTGATTCCAATGGTAGTGGTGGTAGGAACGCTGGCCTTGGGGAATGTGCTGAACGCAGGCTTTGACCAGATCTTCAACTTGTACAACCCTCTGGTTTATCAGAAGGGCGATATTATCGACACCTTTGTATACCGTACGGCGATTCAGAATGGCGAGATGGGCTTCGGCACGGCGATTGGATTGTTCAAGTCGGCCATCAGTATGGTTCTTATCCTGCTCTCGTATCAGCTGGCCAAAAAATGGGCGGGGTATCGCATTTTCTAAACCTATTCAAACCGGGAAAGAGGGAAACTTATGTATTACAAAACAAAAGGGTACCGCATCTTTAACATATTCAATACCTGTTTATTAATCTTTCTTGCCATTATGTGTATTGTGCCGCTTGTTCATGTCCTGGCCGTATCCTTCAGTGCTAAATCGGCAGCAGACGCCAATCTTGTTGGCTTATGGCCGAAGCAGTTTTCCCTGGAAGCCTACAAAAAAACGATCAACAATCCGGTATTCCTGCATTCCATTTGGATTTCTGTGCAGCGTACGGTGATCGGTACAGGGCTTACGCTGCTCATTACGTTCCTTGCAGCCTATCCGCTGTCCAAAGAAAATTCGGTCTTCAAGGGCCGCAGCATTTATTCCTGGCTGTTCGTGTTCACGATGGTATTTAACGGCGGCATGATCCCCTTTTATATTGTGGTCCAAAAGCTCGGCCTGATGAATTCCTTCTGGGTGCTGGTGCTACCGGGAGCAGTCAATACCTTCCTGATTATTCTAATGCTCAATTTCTTCCGCGGCGTTCCCAAGGAGCTGGAGGAAGCAGCGCTGATGGACGGGGCGAATCATTTCCGCACCCTATTCAGCATCTACTTGCCAATCTCACTGCCTTCCATAGCTACAATTGCTTTGTTCAGCATGGTATTCCACTGGAATTCCTGGTTTGATGGATTGCTCTACATGAACAATTCGAGCAAGTTTCCGCTGGCGACCTTCCTGCAGACCGTAATTATTCAGCGGGATATGAGCTCAATGAGCATGAATCCGAAGGAGATGGAGCTGATCTCGCAAACTACGGTCCGAGCGGCGCAAATCTTCATCGGGGCAGCACCGATCCTGCTTGTTTATCCTTTCCTGCAAAAGTATTTTGTCAAAGGGATGACACTTGGATCAGTGAAGGAGTAGGCAAATGGAAAATGTATATAGCACCGGAATGACATCTCGTTTCTGGAGCTCGCTGCTATTCTAGATCGAGCGGGAGAAATGAACACAGCTCCAATAAACAAAGGATAAGGCAGACAAGGGGAATCGCCCGGTCTGCTTTTTGTGCGTCTGTCCAGCTCGCTATCCAGTCAACAATGTAAAGGATTTGGTAGTTGATACGTTGCTTTTCCGATACCGATAAACAATCGGAACTTATGCACTTTTTGGATACTAATCCGCAGGAACAGATCAATGGAAAGTGTTTCTGGACGCTGAAGAGGCGATGTCTTACCTTGAATTCTGCTGGTCTGGAGTAAAAATAAGCCTTTTCTCCCATACTACCGTTATTCTTACGTCTCATCCTGCTTTTCACGACAACAATAGGAGGTGTACGGATGAACACTTATTCGGCTCCCGCCATTTACATACAGCTTAAGAATCGGGTAATGGTGCCCAAAGGGAAAGGGGTCACGCTGCGGGATATCGCTTATTTAATCACCGAGCCGGAGTGGAGGGAGCCGCTGTATTCAATTCTGCTGCTGAAGCCGGCACAAAGTGACGGGAACCTCATTCTGATCGACCTGTTGACGGTTATCCCGCATATTCACGAATTGATACCGGGTGCTGACATCCAACCGATTGGCGAGGGGCGGACGATAGTGCAGATCGAAGGGCCGGTCGAAGCACGCAAACCTTCGGTTGCGCTGTTTGTGCTGGTGTGGCTGCTGCTTTTCTTCGGATCGGCGCTGACGATTATGAATTTTCATGCCGATGTCAGCATGCAGGAAGTACATGTCCGTATCGTGGAGATGCTGACCGGACGGCGGGATGACCATCCCTATGTGTTCCAGATTGCCTATTCGCTGGGCATCGGGTTTGGCATGGTGATTTTTTTCAACCACCTCTTTAAGAAGAAATGGAATGAGGAGCCCACTCCGCTCGAAGTGGAAATGTTCCTCTATCAGAAAAATATCGACCATTATGTAGTCCACGAGGAGTATAGCAAAATGGACCTCAGCGGAAACGATCCATCAGGACCTAATGAGGATGGAGCATGACCGCGCCGATTACACTTGGACTGAATTTACTGCTCGGAATCGCCGGGGGGATTGCCGTAGGCGGAGGGGTGATCGCTCTGTTTATCGTGCTTGATATGGTGCCCCGGCTGGCTCAGCTGACTTCCTCCTACGACAAAGTTCATTGGTATGAAGGGGCGATGATCGGGGGTTCTCTGCTTGGCACTATGAGTGATTTCTGGAACTGGCGGATTAGCTCAGGTCCTGTGGTCGAACTGGGAGTTGGGCTGTTTGACGGGATATTTGTCGGCATGCTGGCCGCTGCTTTGACAGAGGTCTTGAATGTGCTGCCGATCTTGGCAAAACGTCTGCAAATGACGCATTATCTGTTTGGGCTGCTGATGGCCATGGTATGCGGCAAGGTTGCAGGCTCTTTGTTCGACTTCTTTGTATATCAACAGTAGAAGGGGGTTATGGAGTGGTAAGGTATATTCATAGCGGTGATCAGGTAGATGATAAAAAAGCAAAAAATCAGACAGCTGGCCCGGCTGCGCCGCAGGCTGGCAATGTTGGTGGCGGGACAACTGGATCGGCTCCGGCAGACGGAGCTGAGAGCTATGCAATCCAGTCAGCGGATAATCTTGGGGAAGCTCATACGGGGAATGCCGGGGAACAAGAGGCACCACAGTCAGGCACAGCCGGTAATATCGCCGCAGACGGAAGAGGTACCATTAGTGCAGCGATTGTTAGTGCAGCGGCAGCCGCACAAGCTCACAGCAAGCAGGTAAATGACACGAAGGCCGGCGCAGAGGCGGATAGCCGCGCGGAAACTGGCGGAGCGGAAGCTGGCGGTGCGGAACCGGCAGGGGGGACGGATGCGAATGCTGGAGGTGGTGCGGTAGACAGTAAGGATAATGGTGAGACGGCTGAAGGCAGCAACGCGGTTACTGGTGAGGCACAACCGCAAGACACAGAGAACTCTGGAAGCGGTGTGCGGGAGTTTTACAACACATTATTCAGTAAAGATACAGAGGCAGAAGTTACATCCGGCACCGATGCCGGCAATCAGGACGTTGAAGCTTCAACTGAGCTTGGCACGGGGAACCAGAGCAACGGAGATTCCGCTGCGCCGGGCGCAGGTGCCGATAAGGGAACAAACAACAGTGTGGACATTGGTGTGGACGCCGGAGCAACCGGGTATGGCGACCATGATCTGCAAGCCTCGGATGGAGCAGGAACACCGGATCAGGAGGGGAACGACCCGCAACAAGCAGCCGTGCCTTTGGCAGAGGGAAGTTCAGATACGGAAGCAAGCAGCGCAGCGGAAAGTGCAAAGGGAGCTGCAGGACAAGGGGCGGAGGCACAGGCTGGAAGCGGCCAGGCCTGTGCCTCCGATACCGGCAATGCAGCAGCAGGCTCAGCCTCTACACCCGAAGCCGATAATAGAGCAGCTGAAGCGGAATCGGAAAAACCGGAGGATGACAGTGCAGTGTCCCCCGGCACAGCTGATCCCGGGGATGAGACCGGCAGCCAGCCGCAGGATATGGAAGCATCAGATGAGCTGGGTGCAGAGGAGCCGGAGAGCGGCAAGAAGGGTTTTTTCGCCAGACTGTTTAGTGAAGAGCCGGATACTGAGGAAGATGCTGAGTCAGACGATGAATCAGGAATGGGGAGTCAGGCTGGAGCCGGAACTACGGCTGAGGCCGGGAGCGGGAAGCAGTCACAAGCGCAGACCCAGCAGCCGCAGAAGTCCAAAAAAGACAAGAAACAAGCTAAGCAGGAGGATGCTCCACCCCAGGGAAAAATAGACCCGCTGCAATTAAAACGGGACAACGAGCGCTCTGATTCGCTAGAGGAATCGGTTAAATACTGGCAGGGTAATGACAAGGTTTCACCGAACCTGGAGCATACCAAAAATACACTGACTGAGGTCATGGGACTGGGTTCATCTTTTGATATCGTGTTCAGGGAGATGTCCTTTGGCGGCCGGAGAGCGGCGCTCCTGTGCATCAGCGGATTTGCCAAGGATACGATTATTGACGAGATTCTGAAGCGGCTTACCTATCTGACACCGGAAAATGTCTCTACTGATGTGCTGGCCAGCTTCATGACTGAATACATCCCCCACGTGCAGGTAGAAAAAGGTGAGCTGCTGAGCGAAAGTATCAATAAGGTTTTGTCGGGAATGAGTGTGTTCTTCATTGAAGGCGAGACCCAGGTTATTATTATGGATACACGCTCGTATCCTTCACGGAATCCTGATGAGCCCTCTATTGAACGGGTGGTTCGCGGGTCACGGGACGGGTTCACGGAGACGCTGCTTAGCAACGTCGCACTGGTACGCAGACGAATCCGCGACCCCGGGCTGAAATACGAGATGCACCAGGTCGGCCGCCGGACGCGGACGGATGTCTGTGTAGCGTATATTGACGACATCGTCGACAAAACCCAGGTGAAGGCTGTCACCGACAAAATTAAAAGTGTGGATATCGACGGAATTCCACTGGCAGACAAGCAGCTGGAGGAGGCAATCGTCGGCAGAGGCTGGAATCCTTATCCGTTGGTCCGCTATTCAGAGCGCCCGGATATCGTAGCTTCTCATCTGCTGGAAGGCCGGGTGGTCATCTTTGTAGATACATCACCAAGTGTCATCGTCCTGCCGACCACGTTTTTTGATCTCTGCCAGCATGCCGAGGAGAACCGCCAGACTCCCTTTATGGGGACTTACCTGCGCTGGGTCCGGTTCATCGGGATCTTTGCTTCTATGTTTCTGCTGCCGCTGTGGATGCTGATGGTCATTCATCCTGAGCTTTTGCCGAAGATGTTGGACTTTATCGGACCGCAGAAGACAGCTAAAATCCCGCTCCTGGCCCAGTTCCTGATTGTCGAGCTTGGGGTCGACCTGCTGAGAATGGCGGCGGTGCATACACCGACACCCCTTGGCTCAGCCATGGGTCTGATTGCCGCTATTCTGGTGGGAGACATCGCCGTACAGACCGGACTGTTCGTGAATGAAGTGGTGCTGTATATGGCGGTAGCCTCCATCGGGATGTTCGCAACGCCGAGTTATGAGCTTGGACTGGCCAACCGGATTGTCAGGCTTGTGCTGCTGGTCGCCGTTGCTGCGTTCCAAGTACAGGGCTTTATGATCGGAACCACACTGATCATCGTACTGCTGACCCTGCACCGGTCCTACAATTCATCTTATTTGTGGCCGTTTATACCATTTAATGCAAAAGCAATGGGTGAGATCATCCTGCGCCAGCCTGTGCTCAGCTCCAAAACAAGGCCATCCTTCAACAAAACAAGGGATAATACACGAATGCCGACTGTCCAGGAGAACGAGAAACAATCGTAGGAAAATACAAATCAACTGCAAATTAGTCCATTCTATGGTGTTCCCTCTGTCTGCTATACTGAATACACTAAACAGCCCCTTAAAAAGCGGAGTTTCTGCTCAATAGCTATCTTTCAGGAACTCTGTAGGGCATAATAACATACAATAGACAGGGTGGAACAAGACATTCCACAGAAATTGGAGGACTGAGTAATGTTTTTACACGGGACGAGCCGAATTAATGATGCCGGACATTTGGAGATCGGCGGATGTGATGTGACGGAATTGAAAGCGGAATATGGAACCCCGCTATATATAATGGACGAGCAACTGGTCCGGCGCCGCTGCCGCGAGTACATGGATGCGTTTACGGCCTCCGGTCTTGAGTTTCAGGTGGCCTATGCCAGCAAAGCCTTCTCCGTGATGGCGATGTGCCGGTTGGTGGATGAAGAAGGGTTGTCACTTGATGTGGTGTCGGACGGGGAGCTGTACACAGCGCTGCAAGCGGGTTTTCCTGCAGAGCGTATCCACTTCCACGGCAACAACAAAACGCCTGATGAAATTGAGATGGCGATTGATGCCGGGATCGGCTGCTTCGTAGTGGATAATCTGGTTGAACTCACTCTGCTGCAGAGCATTGCCTCACGCAAGGAAGTGAAGGTGAACATCCTGCTTCGCGTTACGCCAGGGGTAGAAGCTCATGCCCATCATGCGTATGCTTCTACAGGCCAGACTGATTCGAAGTTCGGTTTTGACATTGGCAATGGTTCCGCTCAAGAAGCGGTAAGTCAGGCTTCAGATAAGGCCAATTTGCAGCTGTTGGGTGTGCATTCACATATCGGCTCGCAAATTTTTGAAACGGAAGGTTTCCAGCTTGCGGTGGAGCGGATCGCTGATTTCACCCGCAAGGTGAAGGAAGAGCTTGCCATTGATTTCCCTGTCGTCAATCTCGGCGGCGGCTTCGGCATCCGTTATGTGGAAGGTGATACACCACTGTTGGTATCCGAATATGTAGCGGCAATTACAGATGCGGTGAAGACGCATTTCGCAGGAATTGGCGGCAAACTGCCGCAAATCTGGGTAGAGCCGGGCCGCAGCATTGTTGGGGATGCAGGTACGACGTTGTACACGGTAGGAACCAACAAGGAAATTCCGGGGGTCCGCAAATATGTCGCCGTTGACGGCGGGATGACCGATAACCCGCGTCCTGCACTGTATGAATCCAAATACGAGGCGTTGCTTGCCAACCGTGCCACGGAATCCAATGAAGAAACAGTCTCGATCGCGGGCAAATGCTGCGAGAGCGGCGATATGCTGATCTGGGACGTGGAGCTTCCGAAGGTAGAGAGCGGTGATCTGCTTGCCGTAGCCTGCACCGGTGCGTATAACTATTCCATGGCCAGCAACTATAACCGGATTCGCCGTCCGGCCGTCGTTTTTGTACAGAACGGACAGAGCGATCTAGTGGTACGCCGCGAGAGTCATCAGGACATTACCGCCAATGATATTGTGCCGGAGCGCATCGCCAAGCAGGCTGTTGCGAAGTAGGACCTCATCACCGCAAGGCTTAGTGTCTGAAATAATTGGAGCAAGCGGGAGTGACTCCCGCTTGCTTTGCTTTGTGCGTGGTTTCATAGTAAACTAAGAAAAGTGTTCTACATCTGTTATTTCGAAAGGGGTCATTTACATATGGCAAAGCAAGCGAAAATTACACTTGAAAACGGCGGCGTAGTGCTGATCGACTTGTTCGATCAGGATGCTCCAAACACTGTAGCCAACTTTGAGAAGCTGGCAAAAGACGGTTTCTACAACGGTCTGGTCTTCCACCGCGTTATCCCTGGTTTCGTAGCACAAGGCGGCTGTCCTAACGGTTCAGGCTCCGGTGGTCCAGGCTATACGATCAACTGCGAAATCAACCCGAACAAGCATGAGCGCGGAACGCTGGCTATGGCGCATGCCGGCAAGAACACTGGCGGAAGCCAGTTCTACATCTGCTATGCACCGCAGCCTCACCTCGACGGAGTACACACTGTATTCGGTAAAGTCATCGAAGGCATGGACTATGTTGACTCTTTCCAGGGCCGCGACAAAATGACTTCGGTGGAAATTATCGAAGCTTAATTCAAATGAACTAAGGCGCGTCATACGCCCTTTACGGCTATTCATAAAGCACCCGGCTGGGATCCCAGCCGGGTGCTTTTGTGCAAATATAACAATTTATAAGCTTCACGCGATGAATTATCCTTCTATTTCTCGCGGAAACGGATACCGTCCTTATGAGGATGGTATCCGTTTCCACTTGGTGCACCGCTTCAAAGGGTCCGGCTTCTGCGGCGGTCCCGGAGAGCGGAACGCTGCGGCAGTCTGAAAAAGATCAGATACATCAGCAGAAAAAGAATAAAGGCAAACCCTTCTTCCACCAGCAGGTAGTAAGGGTAAGGGCCGAAATAATCCAGTATGGAAAAGGTGCCGGGTTTATGCGCCAGGAACATATAGTTCGATCCCAGCAATGAATTTGCGGCATAGACACAGGCAGCGACCACATTCAGGCAGAGCATGGTGAAGAAAAGCGAGCGCCAGGTTGGCCTATACCCTTCGACCCAGGTCATGTAGAGAGAGGCCAGGATAATCGCGCCATGGGCCGTAAAAAACAGCAGAAAGCGGAAATGGGGATAAGGATACACCAGATTAGGCGTCAGCAGGGCGATGAAAGCTCCGCCAATGCCGGCAAAGTAGAGAAAGGAATAGAGCCTCCGGCTGCGGGTAAGCAGCATAATGACGGACAAGAGCAATGTAATCCCGCATAACTCCAGCGGCAGCGAGGACTCCTTCTTCCAGATCCCCTGCGAAAAGTACCATACATGCAGTCCGGCTTCAGAAAAAAGCAGGATAAATACTAGCAGCAGTTTCACAAACCGGCGGAGTGATGGACGGGTACGGAGCGCAAAACGCGACCAGAACAGCAGCAGGCAAGCTAAGGTCACAACAGCCAGTGCAACCCAGTGTGACGGTGAAAACATACTGAAATCAGTCTCATGCTGCCGTGTAAAAAATGAGCCGAAGTTCACAGAATTCTCTCCTTGGAACCCGCGGGTTATTTTAACAAAAATAAATATTCGGAATTTTAACATTTTCTGATTCTAGAGATCTATACTTAGGTGATATAAGTATATAATGCTCAAGCCGCACAGAAAAGGAAGAGATTTCTGCGATGTCACATAAGATGGATGCAGGAAAACCGGAATACATAACTGGCTTGAGGCTTTTGAGTGTCATGGTGTAGGTCGGCTGCCATTTTTTTGTACCGGGTTTTAGAGGCTGTTCCGAAAATCAAGCATGAATAGACAGAGAAGGAATATGCTGCAAGAGGGATAATTATCCCAATATCAAATCAGAAACGGGGGCTTCCAGGGAATGTTGAAGAAGAAATTTAGTTTGTCCATTATGATCATTATGCTTTTTGTGCAGTATGCCTATGGTATTGGATTCACCTCGCAGGCTACGGCAGCTGGGATTGAGACTGAAAGGAATATTATTACCAGCGTCTCTATGGCTGTGTATGGACCTGACGGCCAGACCGTTACGGACAATGTGTATGATGTCAATTCCACGGTCAGTCTGGATTACACCTGGGCGCTTCCGAACGGACATGGGTACGCAGCAGGTGACACCTTTACGTTCCTGCTTCCTGAGCAATTCCAGCTGTTTAACGACATCAGCGGCGCATTGGTCTCGGATGACGGGGAAGTAGGCAGCTTCACGGTCAGAAAGTCCACGCATCAGGTAGTGATGACCTTTAACAGCTATATTGAGAGTCATGACAATGTGCAGGGAACACTCCGGGTCAATACGAAGTTTGATAAACAGAAAATTCCCGGCACTGGGATAGAGGAAATCCTATTCCCTATAAATGGCGGGACGCAGAAGGTTATCGTGAACTTCAAGCCTGAGATCGGCTCGACCATCGACAAGCACGGCAGCTCCAGCGGCTACAATGCGACCAGCATTCAGTGGACAGTTGATGTGAACAAGAAGCTGGAAAAGGTAGCAAACGCTACAGTAACCGACCCTATTCCGGCAGGGTTGTCCTTGGACAGCACGGCCACACTTGCAGTTTACGGGCTGGCGGTCCAGCTTGACGGCACAGTGTCACAAGGGGCACTGCTTGACAGCAGCAAATATTCTGCGGAAATACTGGACGGCAAGCTTATCGTTCACTTCACCGATCCTGTAATCGGCAGTGCCTACCGCATTGCATACACCACACCTATAGCTGTGGAGAATAAAAGAATTTTCACCAATACAGCGACGTTTACTGGGGATGGGCGCGATCCGGTCAGCTCCTCGGCAACGGTAACTGTTGAGCGCGGTGGAACACTTAAAAAATTCTCAACCGGCTATGAATGGGGAAATCAGGTGATTTCCTGGGCAATAGAATATAACTACAATGGCAAAAATATCCCGCAGGCCAATGCTGTCTTATCGGATTTATTCGATGCTTCGCATGAGCTTGTATCCGGTTCGGTTAAGGTTTATCCGGTAACCCTGGATTCTGCGGCTGTAGCGACAAAAGGCCCAGCCCTGAATGAGAATGTGGACTTTACTGTTTCTCCTATTACTGCTGCCGGTAAAAAGGGCTTTAAGCTGCAGTTCACAAACGACGTATCCGCACCGCACCGTATTGAATATAAAATCAAGGCCAAAGACCGTGTGATCAAAGAAACGACGGTGATCAATTCAGTTACGGACAGCACGTATACTTATGATGCAAAACAGCTTGTCCGGCCAGCCGTTATCTATAAGACGTTATCGGGTGTAGATTACAAGAATAAAACGACAGATTGGAAAATTACGCTTAACGGCGATAATTACCCGATGAGCCATGTCGTTGTGAAAGACAGCTTTCCGGATGGCGGTCAGAAATTGGTTCCCGGTTCGCTGCTTGTAAGGGATGAAAACTGGCTGGTCGTGAGCCCTTCCAAGTACACGTTAATCTATGATTCACCAGTACAGCCGAACGCCGGATTCACAGTGAAGTTTCATTCACCGATATCCGGGTTTCATACCATCAATTACACCACCTTGTTCAGCAATGACTGGCTGACTGGAAGCACTAATGATTTTATTAATAAAGCACAGATTGATTGGATGGACAGTGCTGAACAGAATCAGTCAACTGCAGCATTTGGAAAGTTCATTCCACGTTCTGAGGTGAAGAACAACGGGTTCAAATCCGGTGTTTACAATGCAACCGCCAAAGAAATTACCTGGACTGTGGGTGCGAACTACAATGGCAAAGCGATTGCCGATCCTGTGGTAACCGATGTGCTGACTGCAGGCCAAACGTTAGTTCCAGGTTCGCTTAAGGTTTACAACATGAGCCTCGACACAAAAGGTGACTATACAAAAGGTTCCGAGCTTAGTGCATCGGCGTATACCTATGCTGTCAGCGGCAGCAATGAGCTGAAAGTAGAATTTGCCGGCAACATCAGCGAGCCATACATTATCGAATTTAAAACATCTCTTGAAGGACAGCTTATCGACGCTACCGTGGCCAATACGGCTAAACTTCTGGATGGAACCAAGCAGGTATCGAAAGACTTGACTGCTTCCCTGAAAATCCCGCACGGTGGTGAATATATCTACAAAGACGGCCTGCAAAGCGGCGATAAAGTAGATTGGAGCATCGCGATCAACAGGACACAGTCGTTCATGAAGAATGCAAAAATCATTGACGAACCCAGCTCTAATCAAATACTGCTGCAGGATTCCTTCCATTTGTATCCAACCGTTGTATCATTGAACGGTGAAGTGACCAAAGGCGGACCTGAACTGGTGAAGGATGTTGATTATTCACTTAACATTAATCAGAATGCCAGTGGAAAGCAGAGCTTTGAACTCAGCTTCTTGAAGGATATCAAGACAGCTTATATGCTGGAATACAAGTCGCTGATCGTAGCGAATACAGGCGATAAGCTGCTTAATACCGTGAAGTTCAACGGCAACAATGTTGTAGTGGTCGAGAAGGATACATCCAAAGAGGTCATTGTGGGAGTATCCAGCGGCTCGGGCACAGGAAGTGGTGTCAGAGGAGCTTTGGTCGTCACCAAGCTCGATGCCGTAAACAAGGAGAAGGCGCTGGAAGGGGCGACTTTTGAGCTTTACCGGCTGAACGGAACAGAACGCGTGCTGATCAATACCCTGACTACCAACACTTCAGGCAAAGCGGCATTCAACAATATTTGGCTCGGAAGCTATGTATTGATTGAGACGGCGGCTCCGAAAGGATATGTGCTGGATTCCAAAGAGTATCCGGTCACAATTGGTTCGTCGGTGAGCGTGGGGCTGACTGTATACAATACAGAGGAGGTGCCGGTACCAACGTCGACACCAACAACAGTACCAACAACAGTGCCGACAACAGTGCCAACAACAGTACCAACAATAGGCCCGACAACGGAACCAACAACGGGTCCAACGACAGAACCAACACCAGTACCTACAGTAGCGCCTGGCGGCAGTCCAACACCAGTACCGACGACTGTAGCAACACCATCACCAACACCATCACCAACACCAATACCGACAGTAGCACCTGGCGGCAGTCCAACTCCTGTTGTGATTATCGAAGAACCACAGATTCCTGCGGGACCGGGGGCGACGGCACAGGCTACACCTGCTCCGTCAGCGACACCTTCACCAACTCCGGGACAAGTGACAACGATAGATGATGACATCCCGCTTGGCGAAGTGGAAGTTGAGGATGATGAAATTCCGGCGGGGACAGTAACCGGCTCGGGCGGCCAGCTGCCACAGACGGGTGAGAATAGTCCATTGCCAATCTATTTGGCAGGAGTAGGATTGATTCTTACAGGGTTCATTCTGAGCCGGGTATTTAGACGCAGAAAGCAGGAATAGCACCAGAGGCAGCTGGATATTCATCTTTCCTGCCATAGCAGCACTAACAAAGAGCACACGGCGATCAACTGCCGTGTGCTCTTTGTTTATTGGAATTACACAATCCACTGTAGTTATGGAGTAAGGCTGTAGCGTATCCAGGTCCCCTTCTTATCGGTGGTGACCTCCCAGCCTAATTGTTCGGCGGTGAAGGCGAGCGGGATCAAGGCTTTGCCTCCGACGAGCAGCGGAGCGGCTTCCAGGACTGTGCTATTTCCGTCCACAAGCGCTTCACTGCTGCCGACAGTCATTGCAATACTGTGCCCGCCGGACGTTAGCTTTACTGTTTTGCTGGCTCCATCCCATTCCACTTTAGCCCCCAGGGCAGGTCCAAGGTCTTTGGCAGTCAGCCACAGCTCCTTGTCCCCCTGGATCAGCCGGGTGGTATATCCCAGCTGCACTCCACCGAACTGAACGCTGCTCTGATACAGGTTCCCGCTGAGGTTGGTAACGGCACTTTCCGCCTGAGACTGCAGCCTATTGTTGAACTCGCCGATGTTATCATCCGTTACAAGATAATCCGGATTCTTCTCTCCGATGGCATCGGCAATCCAGCTGTTCACTTCTTCGCTGTGATGGCTAAGATCCTTGTACAGATCAAGGTTGAACGTCCACTTCGATTCCGCCTGAAAATCATAAAGCGACACATTATCGAACTGCCGGAATTGCTCGTACATCCATTTGCGCATCACCAGTTGATTGCTAAAGCGGAGGGGATTATCAGAATACCAGGCAACCTGCCGCATCACGCTATAGGGAGGATAATAGAAGTAGAACTTCACGTCAGGATATTCCTTCAGCAGCGGCAGAATATACGTATTGAAATGTGCCTTCAGCTGATCTATATTTTCCTCGTTATGCCCGAAGTATATTTCGTTGTCACTGGCTTTCAGGTAGGCTTTGGTTACATATTGTCGGCCGAACTTAACTACATGGTTCCAATTGTTCAGATATTCCAGATTTTTTCCGGACTCACCCGAAATCGAGCTTTTGAGGCTGCGCCAGAACTGTTTGTATACCGAGGAATTGAACCAATATTTGTAATCGGTCCATAGCTTGCCGTCGTACAGATAATCGGGGAATTCTTTTGCTGCTTTTGTGGTTTCCAGCTTCAGGGAGAAATAATCCAGCCCCCAGAGGACCTGCTTCACTTTGCCGGTTTCCAGAGCAAGCTTGGCGATTTTATAGTGCTCATCGACAGTCGATCCCTCCATCGACAGCTTCATTGTGGTTCCGCCTAAGTTTTTGTCTACTTGAGAAGGCAGAAAGTTCTCGGTCATGGAGGTCCCGATAATAATATTGTCGTAATCATAATTTTTGGCCAGCCCGGGATTCTGGTAACGTTCCTCCTGTGAGAAAACAGGGGTATACCATGAGGATTTATGATAGAACTGCAGCGGATCCAGGAATAGGGTAAGAAGAGCGGCGAGAGCTGCGAACGAGAACAGAAACAGCAGGAATAAAGTCATCATTTTTTTGGATCGGGCATGCAAGCCGCGTGGCTGTGCCGGGGTTTTGGTGATTTGAATATGGGGTACTGGCATCATTCGAACCTCCTAAGCAAATAGTGTGAGTGTGTTTGACGGTATCGTTTACTGGATTAGAAGTTAAAATACAGGAATGGAGTGATTCGGTTGAAGAAGAACAAGGAAATGACGAAGATCAGAGCCATGGCCATAACCGTCTTCCAGCTTCGCACCTGAATTTCTGTCTTGCGCCGCAGCAGGATCACACCAAGCAGGATAACAATTAGGACGATAGCCCACTTTAAGCCGCTGGCTGCAAAGGTTCCCAAACCGTTTATTCCGCTCATTCCTTTTAATAGTCTAAGGGCTATAGTAAGATTCTCCGCGCGGAAGAATACCCAGGTTACATTAATGAAGGCAAAGGTGAGTACCCATGCGATACCCTTGGGCAATGGCGTACCCCGGCGTGACCACAGCTTCTCTACCGCTTGCCCGACTCCGTGCAGCAGACCCCAGAGTACGAACATCCAGCCTGCCCCATGCCATAATCCGCCAAGCAGAAAGGTAATGATCACATTGCGGATGGAGATCCAGAAGCCCTTGCGGTTGCCTCCAAGCGGAATATAGATATAATCCCTAAGGAAGCGGCTGAGCGTCATATGCCAGCGTCTCCAGAAGTCACGGATACTCAGGGCGCGATATGGAGCATTGAAATTTTGCGGCAGCACAATATTGAAGAGCAGAGCAATGCCGATCGCCATATCCGTGTACCCGCTGAAATCAAAGTAAAGCTGGAGGGTATAGGACAGCACAGCCACCCAGGAGTCCACAAAGTGAGCAGCGGAGGCAAAGCCGCTATTGGCAAAGCCGGCCAGGGTATCCGCGATGATCACTTTTTTTCCGAGGCCGATGCTGAACAGCAGGGTACCCTTCAGTACATTGTTCCAGTTCCAGAGCTTGCCCCGCAGTCTGTCGAACTGAGGCATCATCTCCTTGTGGTGAAGGATCGGACCGGCAATCAGATGGGGGAAGAAGGTAACGAATAGTATGTAATTGACGAGACCGTATTCACGTGCCTGATGCCGGTAGGCGTCGACGAGATAGGCAATTTGGGTAAAGGTGAAAAAGCTGATCCCGAGCGGCAGCAGCAGGTGAAGGGGAGCCGCATTCCAACCCGTCAGCCCATTCCAGTTTGTGATGAAAAAATCGGCATATTTGTAGTAACCCAGCAGCAGGAGATTGGCGCTTAAGCCAAAGATAAGCAGTGTGGGGGGGCGGAATTTTCCGCTGTGTAAATACCGGCCAAGCGTGTAGTTGAACAGAATGGATAAGAGGATTAGCGGGATGTAGCGGATATTCCACCAGCCATAGAAGACCAGAGAGGACAGCGCCAACCACAACTTGGCGTACTTAAACAGGCGGATGCGGTTTAGTGCAAAGTAGCCGGCCAGCACAATAGGCAGGAAGCCGAACATAAAGATGTACGAATTAAATAACATTTTGACCCCTCGTTTACAACAGATTTGGTATAACAATCACTTTAAGACTCAGTTCTAAAGACTTACCGGCACTAAATCTAATGATTTTCTTAAGAAAATTCTCCTGACCGTGAGAACAAGGCCGGAGATTTATTGTCATCCGCAGGGGAAATGCTATAATAGTTTAAATTCGAAGTTTTGGAGGGAATCGGCAATGTGGAAGGAATTCAAAAGTTTTGCCATGAAAGGAAATGTGCTTGATCTAGCCGTTGCTGTCGTCATCGGGGCAGCTTTCGGTAAAATCGTTACCTCCCTGGTCGCCGACATTATTATGCCACTGGTGGGGATGCTTAGCGGAGGGATTGACCCTTTGAAGAAGCTTAGCTTCACTTTCCGGGAGGCAACTGTGAACTACGGCTTGTTCCTGCAGGCAGTGGTAGATTTCTTTATTATTTCTTTCTCCATCTTTTTGGTGATTAAGCTGGTAGGCAAATTTAAACGCAAGGAAGTCGTAAAAGTCGAAGTGGTCGAGACCCCGGCACCAGATCCGGAAATTACCCTGCTGACAGAGATCCGCGATTTGCTGCGGGCGGAAAAACAGAGTGAAATCTAGAAGTAAGTTACATAAATAAAGTAAATATATTAAATGCACTTGCTTTTCCTGCCGCTAAGTGATAATTTTGTTGTAGGCAAAAATTAATTTAATTGAATATATCAATCCTTCAGGGCAGGGTGTAATTCCCTACCGGCGGTGATGCCGCTGTATATGGCCGAAATGCCAGTATCAGCGCTTAGTCCGCTACCCGCTTCGTATGTTGCATACGGACGGTGGACCCGGTGCAATTCCGGGACCGACAGTATAGTCTGGATGGAAGAAGGAGAGATTGACGTTCTGTGCTTTGTATAGGCAGGCGTACTGCAGTGTTTTCGAATATTATGTGCGAACTTTCACAATGCCATGTTTGTGGCGTTTATTTACGCACCATTTTATTGGACTGCCGGTAAACTCTCGTATAACCCGTCTTGAACTCCACCTGGAGATTGAGACGGGTTTTTCTGTTTTGGACTGGAAGCATGAATACAAGGCGATGGGATTGGAGGCAAGGCATGGATACAATGAACGACCAGTTTTATATGGCCCTGGCGCTGGATATGGCGGAAAGAGCACAGGGACAGACAGGCGTCAACCCGGTGGTGGGCTGTGTTGTAGTGAAGGACGGCGCGGTGATCGGCCTCGGCACTCATTTGCAGCGCGGAACAGGGCATGCGGAGGTGCATGCGCTGAATATGGCGGCCGGCAAGGCGCAGGGAAGTACTGCGTATGTGACCCTTGAGCCGTGCAGCCATTACGGCAAGACGCCGCCCTGCAGCCAAAGGCTGATTGATGAAGGTGTAGCTCGTGTAGTGGTGGCGTGTGAAGATCCCAATCCGCAGGTAGCAGGCCGGGGCATAGCCATGCTGCGCGAACAAGGGATCGAAGTTGAAGTGGGGCTGCTGCGCAGCCGTGCTCTGCGGCTGAACG
The DNA here is from genome assembly GCF_038008625.1 of Paenibacillus sp. FSL L8-0470. NCBI lineage: Bacteria > Bacillati > Bacillota > Bacilli > Caryophanales > Paenibacillaceae > Paenibacillus > Paenibacillus sp. FSL L8-0470. The sequence goes on along the minus strand of NZ_JBBOZM010000001.1, from coordinate 4,978,554 downwards.
AGAAGTTCATCAAGTACATTCTGACGAAGCAGCCTTTTGTCACGCTAAAGAGCGCCAGTACGCTTGATGGCAAAATCTCTACCCGGACCGGGGACAGCAAGTGGATATCTAACGGGCAGGCACGGGAGATAGTACATACCCTGCGTCACCGTCATCAGGGAATTATGGTCGGCGTCAATACGGTTATTGCCGATAATCCTTCGCTGACCACAAGAATGGTGGTACCCGGACTCAACCCGGTCCGGATCGTGATCGATTCTTCGCTGCGTATCCCGCTGGACTCCGCCGTTGTTACCGACGGGCAGGCACCTATAGTTGTCGTGACTACAGAAGCTGCCGATCCGGTCAAGCGTGAGGCGCTTGTGGCGGCAGGGGTTCAAGTCATCGTCTGCGGCGCAGGGCCGCGCGTGGATCTGCAAGGTGCCATGACTAAGCTGGGCGAGATGGAGATCGGCTCCATACTGCTGGAAGGTGGAGGCACCCTAAACGGCTCCATGCTGGAGAGCGGACTGGTTGACCGCGTGGTGCTGTTCTTCGCTCCCAAGATCGTTGGCGGCGGGGCCGGAGCGGCCGGAACTTTCGAATTCCCGGGTGTCGGGCTGATGAAGGACGCCATCACGCTTGAGGGATTGGAAGTGGAAGTGCTCGGGGATAATGTGTGTATCAGCGGCACTCCAATCCGCTAAGTAATAGCAGTTGCTAACAAAGCTTAAGCATATGCTTGCAGTGATCCTAACCAAACTTGTAGGAGGGGTTCTATGTTCACCGGCTTAATTGAGGAGATCGGTGTGCTGCGCAGTGTCTCCAGCGGAGGCGAGATGATGGTGCTGAATATCGGTGCCTCCCTCATTATGGATGACCTGAAGATTGGCGACAGTGTATCCGTCAACGGGGTCTGCCTGACCGCAACGTCTTTAGGCGACCATTATTTTACCGTCGATGTGATGCCCCAGACCTACCGCAACAGCAACCTGAAGGAGCTGCGGACCGGCGGCAAAATGAATCTGGAACGGGCGATGGCCGCCGGAGGGCGTTTCGGCGGGCATATCGTTCAGGGGCATGTCGACGGTACCGGTGAAATCCGGAGCGTGAAGCGTGACCAGAATGCGGTTGTGTTCGAAATTGCACCGGACCGCAAAGCGCTGTTCAAATACATTATTCCTAAAGGCTCCATCACGATAGACGGCATCAGCCTGACGGTCGTAAATACGACGGCTGCAGCGTTTACCGTGTCGATTATTCCGCACACGCTTGGAGAAACTGTACTTACGCACAAACGCTCAGGCGACAGTATCAACATTGAATGTGACGTGCTTGGCAAGTATGTGGATCATCTCCTGCATTACAGTGCGGGCGCAGGACATGAGGAAGATGAGAACAGCTCCCGGATCAGCCGCGATTTCCTGGCGGCCAACGGGTTTGTATAAATAAGACTAGGCTTACGGATAGCCTGTGAGGGCACGTAAAGTGATCAGGAGGACAGAAACATGAGCCAAGAACCCAAGCAAGACAGCGTCCTGGACCCGATTGAAGACGCTATTTATGATTTGATGCGCGGCAAAGTGATCATCGTAGTCGATGATGAGGACCGCGAGAATGAAGGAGACTTCATTGCTCTTGCCGAACGTGCTACACCGGAAGTAATCAATTTCATGATTAAGGAAGGCCGGGGGCTGGTCTGCCTGCCGATTACGGCGGAACGTGCGGAGGAGCTGGATCTGCAGCCGATGGTCAGCCAGAATACTGACAATCATGGCACTGCTTTTACCGTGTCCATCGACCATAAAGATACCACAACCGGTATTTCCGCAGGTGAAAGATCCATGACCATCAAAGCGATTATGGACCCCGACGCCAAACCGTCCGATTTCCGCAGACCGGGGCATATGTTCCCGCTGATTGCCAAAAAAGGCGGCGTACTGCGCCGTTCCGGCCACACTGAGGCTGCTGTTGACCTAGCCCGCATGTGCGGCGCATATCCGGCAAGCGTCATCTGTGAAGTGGTCAAAGAAGACGGAGAGATGGCCCGGCTGCCGGATCTGATCGAGATCGCCAAGAAACATGATCTGAAGCTGATCAGCATCAAGGACCTGATCCATTACCGCAACGAGAAGGAGCATTTAGTCACCCGTGAAGTTTCAGTGAATCTGCCTACGGATTTCGGTCTTTTCCAGACGATTGCCTACACGAACGAAGTGGATGACAAAGAGCATGTCGCGCTGGTCAAAGGCGACATTTCCGGCGAGGAGCCGGTGCTGGTCCGTGTGCATTCCGAATGTCTGACCGGTGACGTGTTCCACTCGCACCGCTGCGACTGCGGGCCGCAATTTGAAGCAGCGCTGCGCCAGATCGAAGGTGCTGGCAGAGGAGTACTGCTCTACATGCGCCAGGAAGGCAGAGGCATCGGCCTCATTAATAAACTGCGTGCCTACAAGCTGCAGGAGGAAGGCTTGGATACAGTGGATGCCAACCTGAAGCTCGGCTTCCCGGCAGACCTGCGAGACTACGGTATCGGGGCACAGATTCTTAAGGATCTTGGCGTACGCCAGATCAAACTGCTGACCAACAACCCGCGTAAGATCAAGGGACTGGAAGGCTACGGCCTTGAGGTTGTGGAGCGTGTGCCGATTCAAATGCCGGAGAACAAGGACAACACGAATTATCTTCATACGAAGCAGGCTAAGCTGGGACATTTGCTGACGTTTGACAATATTGAACAAAATGAGGATTCCAAAATTTAACCATAAAACTAACTTGAAGGGTTGATGAGCACAATGCCGAATTATTTTGAAGGACATTTAGTATCCGAGGGTTTAAAATACGGGGTAGTCGTAGGACGTTTCAATGAATTCATTACAAGCAAGCTGCTGTCCGGCGCACTGGATGCGTTCAAACGCCACGGTGTTGCCGATGATGAGGTGGATGTGGCATGGGTTCCGGGCGTTTTCGAAATTCCGCTGATTTGCCAAAAGATGGCCGAAAGCGGCAAATATGATGCCGTCATCGCGCTGGGCACCGTCATCCGCGGTTCCACTACGCATTATGATTATGTTTGCAATGAAGTGGCTAAAGGGGTGGCAGCCATTAATCTCAAGACGGGTGTTCCTACTATTTTCGGTGTTGTCACGACCGAGAATATTGAGCAGGCCATCGAGCGTTCCGGAACCAAAGCAGGCAACAAAGGCTGGGATGCTGCGACGTCAGCAATCGAAATGGCAAACCTTAACAAGCTCTTTAAGTAAGACAGCCTCTTGACGAATTGGCTATAATCGTGCTTATTTATAAGTATAAGAAGAAAGCATGGACTATAAAAACCCTTTCTACTTGTGTAGCGTCCCTATAGCGGCGCTGCACTTTACTTTTTTTTGGCGGGAGGAAACCGCGTGACTGTATTGTACAAGCTGGAGACGTTCGAAGGTCCGCTCGATCTGCTCTTGCATCTAATTGACAAAGCGGAAATCGACATCCAGGACATTCCGGTCAGCGTGATCACCGAACAGTACATGGATTACCTGCAAACGATGCAGGAGCTTGAACTGGATATCACCAGCGAATTTCTCGTTATGGCTGCAACCCTGTTGTCCATCAAGAGCAAGCTGCTGCTGCCGAAGCCGCCGGTTATTGAGATCGAGGATTTCGACTATTACGAGGATGATGGCTATGATCCGCGTGCAGAACTGGTTCAGCGGCTGATTGAATACCGTAAATTCAAGAACATTGCTGTGCAGCTGCTGGATATGGAGAGCGAACGCAGTCTGATCTTTACGAAGGAGCCGGAGGATCTGGGTCCTTTCGTGCCGACGCAGATTGATAACACACTGAAAGGGCTACATACGTCTGACCTCATCGCTGCATTCCGCAAGGCGCTGAGCAAGGCGGCTCGAAGATCCTCTTATCAGCGGATTACCCGAGATGAAATTTCAGTCAAGGACCGGATTCGTGATGTCTCAGAGGCGCTGCAGCGTAAAGGGGTGGGCGGCAGGTTGCGCTTCTCGGCGCTGCTGCATGATGAGATGGCCAGACATGAGATCGTGACTACCTTTCTGGCGATCCTGGAGCTGATGAAGATGAAGGCCATTTACTGTTATCAGGAGAAATTGTTTGAGGATATTGTGATGGAGTGGAGAGGAGGAGAGGAATTCAGTGGATTACAAAACGCTGAAATCGATTATTGAAGGATTGCTGTTTCTGTCTGGCGACGAAGGGTTGTCGGCGCGTCAAATTGCCGAGATCACCGAGCAGCGTCCGGATCTGGCGACAAGTGCACTGGAGGAGCTGAAAGACGACTACATCAACCAGGGCCGCGGCCTGCAGGTCGTGCAGATCGCCGGGAATTACCGGCTGGCTACACTGCCTGAGCATGCAGCATATTTTGAACGGCTGGCCTATTCGCCTTCAAGATCTTCTTTATCCCAGGCGGCGCTGGAGACGTTGGCCATTGTGGCCTACCGCCAGCCGATTACCCGGGTGGAGATTGAGGAGATCCGCGGAGTAAAGTCTGAACGGGCGATTCATACGCTGAACAATAAGGATCTCATTCATGAGGTCGGGCGTGCCGAGGCTGTAGGCCGTCCAATCCTTTACGGAACGACGAAATCGTTCCTTGACAGCTTTGGACTGGCCAGCCTGAAGGAGCTGCCGGAGCCGTCTAACTTCGATAACTCCGACGGGCTGGAAGAGGAGACACAGCTCCTTTTCAGCAAGCTGGATAGCCAAATGACGTTCGATGATGTTGAGCAGCCGCAGGGTATGGAGGAGTAAAGTATCCTCATACGGATTAACTGAGAGCTGTAAATTTATGTTGAAATGCCGTTGTCTCCTAGGAGAGTAACGGTTTTTTTGCGTCCATCCGAATTTTTTCCAGCCAAGTATGCCATACTAAACCAAAGGTTCCTATTATAAGGATGCTTGGAGGGTAATCCGTGACGTTATGGCTTGTAATACCTTTGGCTCTTCTGCTGGTTGTCATTGTGTTGGTCCTGTCTTCTTCCATTCATTTTCACTTCCGATTGTGTAGACTTGGCAAGGATGACCGGGTGGAATTTGATATTAAGGCTGTATTTGGGTTAATTAAGTTACATTATGAGCTGCCAGCACTCGTATATGAGGGTGTGGAGCGGGGAGTGAGGGTGAAGCTGGAAGAAAGCGGGATCGCACCCGTGAAGAAGGATTCCGATAAAGAGGAGCAAATTGACAAGGAGGCAGTGTCAGGCTGGATCGATAATATTAAGGCAGCGCTGCGGGCAACACGGGGGCTGAATACATGGCTGAAAGGGCTGATGGCCCATGTCAAAATATCAAAGCTCGACTGGTCGACAGATTTCTCGCTTGGCGATGCAGCCTATACAGCAACAGCAGCGGGGGCACTATGGGGAATGAAATGGAGTCTTATTGGCTGGGTTTCGCAATTCGTCCGGCTGCAGCACGCTCCGCGTCTGTTTGTGGCACCGGTGTTCCGCGATGAGCTGTGCTTCTCCACAGAGGCAGTTTGTGCGGGGAAACTGTCCTTGGCCTACACCCTTTACGCGGGAATTCTGCTGCTGCGCCGAATCACCAAAGTGGAGGGGGGACTGGCCCGGTGGAAACAGCTATTGAGCCACAAACATTAAGGGAAGCTCCAACTGTCCGGAAGAAAGAAATGACTTACATACAAATGTAGTGATATGGGAATGATATACGCTGTGGAAGAAAGAGTATTTCCCTAGAAGTTAAAGGAGGATAATAATATGAGTGACCATCCGATTCAAGGTCTGATGCAGACAGCGATGGAAAATATCAAAGGCATGGTGGATGTTAATACAATTGTCGGAGATCCTGTGGAGACACCGGATGGCAGCGTCATTCTGCCGATCAGCAAAGTGGCATTTGGTTTTGCCGCAGGGGGCAGCGACTTCCGGGTGGAGGATGATGCACCCGGTGTGAACGGCAGCGGATCCAACGTTAAAATGCTTCCATTCGGAGGCGGTAGCGGGGGTGGCGTATCCATTCGCCCGATCGCTTTTCTCGTAGTGGGCAGGGAAGGTGTGCATATTGTACCGCTTGATAATCAAACCCATCTGTTCGAGAAAATCATTGATGCAACTCCAGGGCTGATCGACAAAATCCAGAATATGTTCCAAAATGGAAATGGTGCTCCTGTCGGGGCGGAAGTAGTGGGTGTCCCTGTTGCAAAGCCAGCAGTTAAAACAGATCCTGCAGCCAGTAATTCATCGACACACTAGCGGAGAAATCAGGGATATCGCCTTAACCGGGCGGTATCCCTTTTTTTTTGAAATTTACCTAGTCGGTGTCCGCTCCTCATACATAGAGAGGACTTAAGAGAAGGACATACCTGTCAGCCTTGCTGCATACACTTGTACAACAAGTATGATCCGAGCCATAACCTGTCTTAAGAACTGAGAAGAAAGAAGCCGGAGGATGAACATGAAGAGATTAACTTTTAAATCTTCTTTGATCCTGATATTGTGCCTGCTGCTAGTTGGCTTGCTTCCACTGCCTGTACTCCGGGCCGAAAATAGTTCTATTTCCACTCATGCCAGGGCGGCGGCGCTGATTGACGTGGAATCCGGAAGGCTTCTGTACAGCAGCAGGGGAGATGAACCTATGCTGATCGCCAGTCTGACCAAAATTATGACCGCCATAGTGGCAATAGAAAATGGGGATTTGACCTCCAAGGTCAAAGTAAGCAAAACCGCTTTTGCGAAGGAAGGATCTTCACTGTTTTTGAAGCAAGGGGAAGAAATGAAATTGGAGGATATGCTGTACGGGATGATGCTGCGTTCGGGAAATGATGCAGCAACAGCAATAGCCGAACATGTCGGCGGTTCTGAGCAGGGTTTTGTCTATCTGATGAATCAGAAGGCGGAGGAGCTCGGTTTAACCCACAGTCATTTTGCCAATCCGCATGGCCTGGATGCCGAAGGCCATTATTCCAGTGCCAATGATCTGGCGGTGTTGACCGCCTATGCGCTCCACAATCCTGTATTCAAGGAAATCGTGAAGACGCAGGAGAAGACGGCGGACAATCCTTATGAGAAATGGGACTACAAATGGAGCAATAAAAATAAAATGCTGCGGCTCTATGAAGGGGCAGACGGCGTAAAGACAGGCTACACCAAAAAAGCGCTGCGCTGCCTTGTCAGCTCTGCCACAAGAAACGGACAGCAGCTGGTTGCGGTCACAATCAATGACGGAAACGACTGGAATGACCATGCATCCCTGCTGAATTTCGGTTTCAATCATTATCCCCTCAAAACATTAATCGAACGCGGTGAAGGGATCAGCGGATACAGCTACGTGACCAGCAAAGCCTTTGCCTACCCGCTTGGACAGGGAGAAGAGGCGAGGCTGTTTACCAAGCTTGAGCTGAAACGGGAAGCAGCTGCGCCGAAGCAGGCGCGCAGCAGCGATTTTGGCTTAAAAGGCGTGCTAGTCCTGCAGCTGGGCGGCCGGGAAATCGGCCGGATACCCGTTTATGAGCCGGAGCAGCTCCCTCCGGAACAGTCGGCTTATACCAAGAAGTACAGCGCGGCCCTAGCCCCTGCTTATCCGGCGGGAAACTGGCTGCAGGCGCTTGGCAGCGCGCTCCGGGCACTTTTTCAGCGGGGGGACAGCTGAACATATGTCGTTCCTAACATGTAGATAGAACCGGGATGGGGGAGGAGGGATACACATGATTAATGGAATCTGGCTCGGAATGATCCTGATCGGCTTCGTATTTGCCGCTGTGAACGGGCGGATGGACGAGTTTACAGCAGCCGTGTTTGACGGCGCCAAAAGCGGGGTTACGGTAAGCTTCGGCCTAATCAGCGTGCTGGTTTTCTGGCTCGGAATTATGCGGGTGGCCGAGGATGCCGGATTGCTCAGTAAAATCGCCAAGGTACTCGGACCCGTAGTCTCCTTTCTATTTCCCGATGTTCCGAAAGGCCATCCTGCGATCGGCTATATCCTTTCCAATATGAGCGCCAATCTGCTCGGCCTTGGCAATGCCGCAACGCCTATGGGCATCAAGGCGATGCAAGAGCTGCAAACGCTGAATCCGGACAAGGAGACCGCCACCCCGGCGATGTGCACCCTGCTGGCGCTAAATACGGCAAGTATTACGCTGATCCCGGCTACGCTGATAGCGATCCGGCTCAACTACGGCTCAGCCGATCCTGCCGGCATCGTCGGTACAACCCTGGCGGCGACTGCAGTCGCGACGATTGCAGCCATCGCCGCCGACAGGCTGTTCCGCAGGCTTACTCTTATGCGCAGGCCGCCGAAACCGCCGGCGGTAAAGTCCGGCGATTCAGCCGGAGGAAGCACAGCGCTTCCGCATTCTTCAATGAAAGGGTGAGCTTCCGTGTTCCAGCTAATCAGCCTTATCTCGGCCTGGGCGATTCCGGTCCTGATCACCTTTATTCCGCTATACGCCTATTCGCGCAAGATTCCAGTCTATGAGTCCTTTGTGGAAGGGGCCAAAGACGGCTTCGGCACGGCGATTGCCATTATCCCGCATCTCGTCGGCATGCTTGTCGCCATCAGCGTGTTCCGCGCCTCCGGTGCGCTGGATTTCTTCATGGGTTTCATCGCCCCGGCCCTCAAAGGCTTGGGTGTGCCGCCGGAAGTGCTGCCGCTCGGCCTGCTGCGTCCGCTGACAGGGACAGGCTCCCTCGCTTACACCACTGACCTGATCCGTGTCCATGGCCCGGACTCCTTGATCGGGATGATCGCTTCCACGATCCAGGGCAGTACAGATACGACACTGTATGTTCTGACCGTCTACTTCGGTGCTGTGGGTGTCCGCAACGGCCGCTATGCCCTTAAAGTCGGTTTGTTCTCAGACGTCATTGGTTTTATCGCTGCCATCGCCGTATGCCTGCTGGTGTTTGGGTAGCGGGCAACCGGGTGCCGCCGGAGTCTGCTTAATAGTCACGTGTTGGCGGGGATACTTTATCAATGAGAATCAGGCCGTCGAACTGCTCCTTCGGAACGAATTTCATCACCATCGGAGCAATGACCACCCTGGTGAGCCCGTCCTCAGCAGCATATTGAGGCTGAAATATCCATTTGTTGCTTGTGTTTGCTTTGCTGTGCTTGCTGAGGTCAACGAAGGTACTGGAGTATCCGCTTTGCATGATTCTTCCTTCTAAGGTTCCCTTTGGCATCGGCCCGATAGAGAATTCCTTCAATGTTGTAAGGTTTGCTGCTTTGCCCTTATTCATATAAAAGCCGACCACATACATCTTATCCTTCAGCTTCTGATGCAGCAGCTCGCCCATGCTGGTAAAGCTATTCTGCCATTTTCCTTGCTCGAAGATGCGCATGTCCGAAGTGTTTTTAGCCAAATGGTCGTTGTGGGCCCACAGTATGATCTTTTTTCCGGGGTATCTGACCTTCATCAGCCATTCCACATGCTCAGCCATTATTCTGTCCCGTGCCTCGTAAACTTCCCGCACATTGGCTACCTGCCCTTGCGTTAAAAAATGCACCCTGTCTTCCAGTCCTTTCAGAATTGTATCTGCTGTGTGGGGGGCACTGGGATAAATAGCGTCGAACTGTTGCCGGCGTTCCTGGATGTACCTGATGAATTCTTTATATTTAGGAACATACTTTTGAATGACTTTTGCTATTTGCTGCTGGTAAATTGGATTGCTCTTGTTCTCCAGAGCGTATTGTTCGATCAGCCCATAATAGGTTTTAATGGCTTCATTATCAAAGTCCATAAAGGCTTTGCCATAGTCCTTATTCACCTTAGAAATGAAACTGCGCGTAGCTACTGCAAACAATGGGGAGGTATACTGCATATCATATCCGGCCAGCTGTAAAGGCTTGTCCGTCTGGCGCGATTGTTTGATGTAGTTGAACAGCTCCAGGGTTTCTGCGGATTTCCAGACGTCAAATATTGAATTGTCCATCATCTCTGCGGCGGTTAATTCATCAGCAACATCGTTGACGACGGAAGCTTCAGCCAGACCTGATTCAAAAGCGATGACCTCAAATCCCAATTCCTCATGCAAATATTTTACCAGCCTCGTCTTCATGCTGGCGTATTCTCCTACCCGGTGAAAGTTCTCGCCAAGGCTAACGACCGTTTTGTCCTTCAGCAGCGGCTTCAGGAAAGAAAGATCACTGTAATCCTCGCTTGTCAGCGATTTAATCTCATGCGCGTATGGCAGCGGATTCGGAGCCGGCTGTGCGGCAGACACTAGGGACCCTCCAAGCAGCAGCCCAAGTACAGATGCAACTGTGAGCGTTCGAGTTTTCCATGATCCTTTAAACAACATACGTATTCCTCCATTGCTAGATATAGTGTAATTGCAGTCTCTTTAAGCCTAAGGTGCCCAAGCCTTCGTAACAATCGATTTACATGACTAATTCCTTACATGCAAATCATGTTATGTTCGCATGTGCTGTTCGCTATGAGGGGACGGTTTCTATGCGGCGCGAAAATTAGCACCAATTCCTCACCCTGCTCGCCTCCCCTTCATATGCTATTGCAGCAATACGGAGGGAGGCCGACATGGGATGGAATATAAAGGTTTTATTCTGCATCATTCCCGCTGTCCGTCTATTAACGGCAAGGGCTTTGACTTTTGGGTCGGGGCAGACGGCGGGATTTATGCCGCCCCGCTGCTGACAGATCCGGATTATATCCACGTTTGTCTGGAAGGGGATTTCGGAGCGGAAGACAATGTCCCTCCACTTGCGGGGCGCAAAGAGCAGTTGTTTACGGCAGGTAAATTGATTCTGGAGCTGGCTGCCCGTTACCACATTTCCCCTTTGCTGGTGGAACCACACAGCAATTCTTGTCCCGGAGCATTTTTTCCATGGAATGAACTTGTGATTTATGCCTCTGATGGTTATCATTAACCTGAGGTGAGTAGTCGAAAATGGAAAGATTACAGAAAATATTGGCGCAAGCAGGTGTTGCGTCCAGACGCAAGTGTGAAGAAATGATTTTGGCCGGTAAAGTGGAAGTCAACGGGGAACTCGTAACTACGCTTGGCACGAAGGTGGACCCCGAACAAGATATTATTAAAGTTTCCGGGCGTTTGATCCGGGGAGAGAACAAGATTTACATTATGTTTAACAAGCCCAAGGGTGTCATTACAAGCGCATCTGATCCCAAGGGCCGCAAGGTGGTTACGGATTACCTGAAGGGCATTAACGAGCGCGTATACCCTGTAGGCCGCTTGGACTATGATACGGAAGGATTACTGCTGCTGACGAATGACGGTGAGTTTGCCAACTTGCTCACGCATCCGAAGCACCATGTACCGAAGACGTATTTGGCCACGGTCAAGGGTGTGCCGCATGGCACTGCACTGGACAAGCTGAAGGCAGGCATTAAGCTGGAGGACGGTATGACCGCTCCGGCGGAAGTCGAATACAAAGATGTGGATGAAGTCAACAAAGAAACTGTAATCAGCATTACGATTCATGAAGGGCGCAACCGTCAGGTCCGGCGGATGTTTGAAGCGATTTCCCATCCTGTAATCCGTCTGAAGCGAATTTCCTTCGGAGATATTTTGCTGCAAAATCTCAAACGCGGCTCTTACCGCCACCTGACCAAAGATGAAATCAATCATTTGCAGCAAATGGCCAAGGCTGGAGCGCTTAAAGCAAATACGACACGCAAGGACACATAAAGTTCACATTTCCCCCTCCTAAAACTGTGACAATATTCGGTATAATGTTCATAGGATGTTCACACCTAACAAACAAAGTATGAGTTGCGTCACAGAAGGGGGCTTCGCGTGTGGGCAAAGCGAGAAAGCCGATTCAAATCGTAATTCTGTTTTTGATACTTTTGCTTGGAGGTTATGCAATCGGTTCCTCCGTATTCGGAGGAGACGGAAAACCCCGGGAGGGCGGAAGGGCGCCGTCCTTTGAACTGTTGGGACTAGACGGTTTGACCCATACGCTCGAAGAGTACAAGGGCAAATCGGTTGTGCTTAATTTTTGGGGCTCATGGTGCGGCCCTTGTGTGAAGGAAATGCCTGCTCTGCAGGCGCAGTGGGAGAAATGGAAAGATCAAGGTGTAGTGGTCGTGGGGGTTAACGTCGGCGAGGATCAGATGACAGTGGAGAATTTTGTTAAGCTTGTCGAAATTGATTTCCCGATTGTCATGGACACCGGACGGGATGCCGTCCGCAGCTATGGCGTATCCCCATTGCCCACCACCTTCTTTATTGATAAGAAGGGCAAAGTGGACAGCATTCATATAGGCCAGCTGGATCTGAACTCACTGGAGTCCCAGATCGGAAAGCTGGTGAACGAATGAAGAATCGGACGCCGCTGATCAGCAATACCAAATGCGAATGCGGGCATCAGAATCCGGTAGGTACCGTTCTGTGCGAAGCCTGCGGCAAACCGCTGGAGGAGAAGGAAAGTTCCTCGGGAGAGAATCTTGAAATGCGCTACGATGGAGTTGCCCGCCGTTCACAGCGTGTGAATCCCGGAGTGATCGACCGCGTGTGGAACTTTTTTTCCTCTGTCAAAATAGCGATTTACCTGATTGTGCTGACGCTGCTGGGCTCCATGCTGGGTACGATTTTCCCGCAGGAGAGTACTTTTCTGAACATTGATGCCTCAACGTATTACAAAGAAACGTACGGAACAGCCGGGAATATCTATTATAGACTTGGACTTTCGCACACCTATGAATCCTGGTGGTTTGTAACCCTGCTGGTAATGATCGGAGCTTCACTGGTGATCTGCAGCCTGGACCGCGTACTTCCGCTGTACAAGGCGCTCACCCGACAGAAGATCCGCAAGCACCGGCAGTTTCTGACCCGCCAAAAGGCTGTTCTGGTCACTGGTGTACAGGAAGATCCGGAGACTTGGGTGGCCGGAATTGTAGAGCCGCTTAAGAAAAAAGGCTACCGTGTAAGGACAGAGGGGGGCGCTCTGCTGGCTGAGAAGCACCGTTTCAGCCGCTGGGGACCCTATGTCATACATATCGGCCTGATTATTTTTTTGCTCGCCGTACTGGCGAGAGGACTTCCGGGACTGAATATGGATCAGCATCTCGCTTTTCCGCAAGGGGAAATGACTAGGATTCCGGATACCACTTATTATTTACTCAATGAGAAGTTTACAGTGGAATTTTACTCGGAAGCAGAGATGCCTGAGGAATTCCGCGGCAGGAAAGTGCTGCCGAAGCTGTATGAGACAAAGGCCAAGCTTTATGAATGCACCGCCGATTGTGCCGATCCTTCGAAGGAGCCGCAGCTCGCGGAGGTGATCTCCCATGATATTCGTGTGAATTCACCGCTCAGCTACAAAGGTTTGAAAGCGTATCAGTTTGATTATGATCTGACCCCTGTACTGCGCTCAGTACAGCCTGAGCTGGTGAATTCAGCTACGGGTGAGGCATTCGGCAAGTTCAAGCTGGAGATGAAGAACTCTCAGCGCATCTTTCAGGTCGGTCCCTACACCCTGAAGCTGAAAGAGAAATATATGGATTTCGGTCTGAACGAGGAGGGGCAGCCGGTATCCAAGTCACCTTATCCGAATGCGCCTGCATTCCTTTTTCTGATTACGGGGCCGGACCTGCCGGGGGAAGGGCAGCAATATTTCTATTTTCCGAAGGCGATTGACAAGGATCAGTTCCAGCAGCAGACGATCAACGATAAGCTGGGAGGCGGCAGCCGGTTTCTGGAGCTTGAAGTGAAGAGCATGAGCGATGTTGATTTTGCAGAGTCCACCTCCTTCCTCAATGTGCGTGTGGACCGTGCAATGCCCTTTGTCTGGATTGGTGCCGGGATCGTAATGCTTGGGCTCGTGCTCGGCTTCTACTGGCAGCATAGACGCATCTGGCTGACGCTGGAGAACGGAGAACTTGTACTGGGTGGCCATACGAACAAGAATTGGTTCGGCTTCCGCCGTGAGATCGTTTCTATTCTGAAGAAGATAGACATGACAGTCGATGAAAAATCATTGGACAACGGAGGAGGCATGGCATGAGCTTGCTCGATTTCAGCAGTGATGTCTTTATCATCGCATTTTTCTTATACAGCGGTGCGTTTATGTTGTTCACAATCGCTATTATGGGGCGCAGGTGGTCTGGCAGAAAACCGGAAGAGCATACCGCGCGCTGGGGCAGAATCGCGTTTATAGTTTCCTCTTTGGGCCTCATTTGCCACATGGCTTATTTCATCACCCGCTGGATGGGATCGGGTCATATTCCGGTCAGCAATATGTATGAGTTCATGACCTTTTTATCCATGATGGTGATGGTTGCCTTCACAGTAATCTTCGCCATCTACCGCAAGATCATTCTCGGCGTCTTTGCGGTACCGATTTCCATCATCGTTATGGCTTATGCGGCAGTATTTCCGCAGGAGGTTCAGCCGCTGATACCTTCTTTGAAATCCATCTACCTGAACATTCATGTTACCCTGGCCGCCTTGGGCGAATCTTTCTTCGCAGTCGGCTTCGCAGCCGGTCTGATGTATCTGCTGCGCACAGTGAATTTCGACAGCGCGGAGCGGAGCGACCGCAAGCAGCAGCGGCTGGTCGAATTTACTCTCTTTTCGATCATTGTTATAATAGGGTTTCTTGGGAGCGTCTTTGCTTTTCGCGGCGCCGGATACGAAACTGTTTTCGTTCGTTCTAACGTTACGATTGACAGCCCCGGGCAGGAAGATAGTACAATAGAAAGAGTGAGCTATAAAATGCCGCCGATTGTGGCGCCGTATCATAGCGAAATTGAGCAATTCCAGTCGTTTCTCGGCATGAAGGAGCCTCTCTTCGAAGCGCCTTCATGGATGAATGGTGTCAATGCGGGACGGAAATTCAACACGGTTATCTGGTCGCTGATCTCCGGCACGCTTATCTATGGACTCCTGCGCCTCATTGCCCGCAAGCCGTTAGGCAAGGCCATACACCCGGTACTGGACGGAATCGATGAGAATGACCTCGACGAAATTACGTACAGGGCTATAGCCATTGGATTCCCGATCTTTACACTGGGTGCACTGATATTTGCCATGATCTGGGCTCAAGTAGCCTGGGGCAGATTCTGGGGCTGGGATCCCAAAGAAGTGTGGGCTCTCGTCACCTGGCTGTTCTACAGCGCCTATCTCCATTTGCGGCTGGCCCGCGGATGGCAAGGGCGCAAATCCGCGTGGCTTGCCGTACTCGGCTTTCTGGTCGTAATGTTCACCTTGGTGGGCGTTAATCTGGTCATCGCCGGGCTTCATTCTTATGCGGGGACGGACTGAGCAACTTTGTTTACTATCGCAGCACTTGGTTTTAAGATAACGTTCTACTGTATTTGATGAAGGGGTTGTTGTGAAATGGCAGAGCATTTGAATAGAATTCTGGTGGTGGATGATGAAGAGCGCATTCGCCGCCTGCTAAAGATGTACCTTGAAAAAGAAGGCTACGAAATCGACGAAGCGGAAGACGGCGAAATTGCTCTGCGCAAAGCAACGGCCAATGATTATGGCCTTATTTTGCTGGATGTCATGCTGCCGGGCATCGATGGGATTGAAGTGCTGACGAGACTCCGAGGGGTCAAATCTACTCCTGTTCTGATGCTGACCGCCAAGGGCGAGGAAATCAACCGGGTCCAGGGCTTTGAAATGGGTGCAGACGACTATGTGGTTAAACCGTTCAGCCCGCGGGAAGTGATCTATCGGGTCAAGGCCATTATGCGCCGTTCTTCGGCAACGGCCTTTTTATCCAAAGAGAGCAATTCCAGCAACAATATCGTTTTCCCGCATCTTATTATTGAGCATGATGCACACCGTGTAACTGCAGGCGGCCAGGAAGTAAGCCTGACCCCGAAGGAATACGAGCTGCTGCATTATTTGGCTATCTCGCCGGACAAGGTATTCTCGCGCGAAGAGCTGCTTAAGGATGTGTGGAATTACGAGTTTTTCGGAGATTTACGTACAGTGGATACCCATGTCAAACGGCTTCGCGAGAAACTGAATAAAGTTTCACCGGAATCAGCAGCGATGATCACCACAGTATGGGGCGTAGGCTACAAGCTCGAGGTACCTAAATAAGTGAATTTCTGGAGAAGTCTTGTCGGCAAGCTGTGGATCACGATCATCTGTCTGGTTGCTGTCGTGCTCATTACGGTGGGGCTGTCTCTGCTGCCTTATATCGACAGCAACTTCGCCAATTCCGGGGCGATTAAACGTTTGTTCATGTATGCCTGTATGATCGGGTTCTCGTTGACGACATTTTTTGCCTTGTTTTTATTTACTAAGATTACCCAGCCGATGCAGCAGGTCATTGAAGCGGCCAACAATATCCGCAAGGGTGAATACGGGACAAGGCTGACACTTGTGACGAGCGACGAAATTGGTCAATTGGCCACTTCATTCAACCATATGGCTGAAGAGCTGGAGGAGAATATCCGCAGTTTGAACCACGAGAAGGGTCATCTGTCGAGTGTTCTGCGCAGCATGAGCGATGCCGTCATCACGTTTGACATCGAAGGCCGGATTATATTGACCAACCCGCACGGCCAAAAACTGCTTCAAGCCTGGAAGGATTTAGACCACGAGCAGGAAAGCGATTCTGAGCTTGATCCTGATGCGGTTGCTTCAGGCGATGTGCCGCCGCCGCTACGGCCGCTGTTCTTCAGCACGCTGAGACAGGGAAGCGACGAGCGTTCTAATGTGCATGTCCGCCAGGGAGTCTGGTCGGTTCATATGGCTCCGCTTTATTCGGAAGGGAATATCCGCGGCGCTGTAGCGGTTCTGCGTGATGTGACTGAAGAGGTGCGCCTGGAGAAAATGCGCACGGACTTTGTGGCCAACGTATCGCATGAAATCCGCACACCACTCTCGATGATGCAGGGCTACAGCGAGGCGCTGCTGGATGGAATGGCCTCCTCGCCGGAGGAGAGCAGCGAGCTGGTGCAGGTTATCCATGATGAATCGCTGCGTATGGGACGGCTGGTTAAGGATTTGCTGGATCTTGCCCGCATGGAGGCAGGACATACGGATATGGCCAAGTCGCAGGTGGATATGGATGAGCTGCTGGAACGCATATACCGAAAGTTTTCCGTACGGGCCAAGGAACGGGAGATTCATTTGGAGCTGACCAAGTCTGGCGATATACCGCTCCTTAAGGCTGCTGACGAAGATAAGCTGGAGCAGGTTCTGACAAATCTGCTGGATAATGCATTCCGCCATACACCCGCAGGCAAGCACATTACCATTGTCACCAGCACGGTGATTCTGGAAGGCCGGCGTTACCTGGGGATTGAAGTCCGGGATGAAGGAGTCGGCATTGCACCGGAGGATCTTCCTTATATTTTCGAACGTTTCTACAAGGCAGATAAAGCTCGTGTCCGTGGGGAATCCGGGGGAACGGGATTGGGACTGGCGATCGTTAAAAATATCGTCGAGTCGCATCAAGGGCAAATTACCGCGTACAGCAAGCTTGGCGAGGGGACAACCTTTACGCTGCGGCTTCCTGTCGAAAAACAGTAAACGCTTGACTCAGCATGACAGCGCCTCTGACAGCAGAGGTGCTTTTTGTTGAAACTAGCACTTTAATCTTGTTCACCGTGGAACATCTTGCAGCAAATCAAGGAGGCATCTATCATGATTTTATCGTTGGACCAAGGCACGACCAGCTCACGGGCGATTATGTTTGATCTGGAAGCGGGCATGCTCTCCCAGGGTCAGTATGATATTAAACAATCTTTCCCCCGTCCAGGCTGGGTTGAGCATGACCCGGAGCAAATCTGGGAAAGCCAGCTTGCCGCAGCCAGAGATGCTATCAGCGGAAGTCGGGTCCCGGCTGCGGAGATTTTGGCCATCGGCATCACCAATCAGCGGGAAACTGCGCTCATTTGGGACAGGGTTACAGGTGTGCCGATTTATCCGGCCATTGTCTGGCAGGACCGGCGCACGGCGGAGCAGTGTGAGGACATTAAGCGGCAAGGTCTTGCCGCTGAAATTGCCGAGAAGACTGGACTTGTCGTCGATGCCTATTTCTCGGCAACAAAGCTGGCCTGGATTCTGGACCATGTGCCGGGCTCAAGGGAACGTGCCGAGCGGGGAGAGCTGCTTGCCGGAACCATTGACAGCTGGCTGATCTGGAAGCTCACCGGAGGCGCTGTGCACGCCACGGACGTGACCAATGCTTCACGTACGATGCTGTTTAATCTGCATGAGCGCAAATGGGATGAGCGGCTTATCAAAGTTCTGCGCATCCCCCGCGCCATTCTCCCGGAGGTGCGGATGTCCGGTGGAGAATTCGGCGTAGCCCAGGCACAGTGGTTCGGTGCGGAAATTCCTATCCGCTCCGTCCTTGGCGATCAGCAGGCCGCATTGTTCGGCCATACCTGTCTGGATGCCGGCAGCGCCAAAAATACATACGGCACAGGCTGCTTTATTCTGATGAATACAGGTACAGAAGCAGTCGTCTCCACTCATGGGCTGCTGACCACCGTAGCCTGGGGCATGGGCGATGAATTGTATTATGCGCTCGAAGGCAGTGTCTTTGTGGCTGGTGCAGCCGTCCAGTGGCTGGAGGAAGGACTGGGGCTGATTACCGGCCCCTCGGACTCGGAGGACAAAGCAAGGGAAGTGGAGGACAGCGAAGGTGTCGTGGTCGTACCGGCCTTCACCGGCCTAGGGGCGCCTTATTGGGATATGTACGCCCGCGGCGCGGTGTTCGGACTGACCCGGGGGACTACGGCAGGTCACCTGGTGCGGGCCACGCTGGAGTCGCTGGCTTTTCAGTCCCGGGATGTGATTGGGGCGATGGAAAAAGACGCCGGGATGCCGCTGACCGGACTGCGCGTGGATGGCGGCGCTGTCCGCAATGATCTGCTGATGCAGTTTCAATCAGATATTCTAGGCAGTGAGGTGACCCGCACCACCTATGCGGAGACGACGGCTCTGGGGGCAGCGCTGCTGGCCGGACTCACCTCAGGGATTTGGTCAAGAGAAGAGCTTGAGAGCTTCAACAAGGCCGAGAAGGTGTTCTCGCCGCAGATGGAGCAGGAGGAACGGGAACGCCGCTATGGCGCCTGGAAGGATGCTGTAGCGCGTACCATGGGCTGGGAGAAGCATGAGGGGCGTCAGTAAGCAGGAATGTATTCATGTACCGATTTGGAAACGAGTTTTACCAACACCCCATCACGCAAGCGGCGCTCAAGAAGAGTAGGTTCTTCTTGAGCGCCGTATTTGTTCTGGCGGGCTTTAGCCGGAAGGACGCAGAAATCGTGGATAACCGCTGTCCGGGAGTCAACTTTATTAACTCTTATCAGTCCAACCAGCATCAGCTCAGAAAACCGGTTAACTGTTCCCCGGCATGGCAGAGGAAAGCAGCATCACCGTTCTCCGGTCCCAGACTCTCAACGCCAACTCTCAGATTGCTCCCATCGGAATTTTTACAGAGCAGCTCCAGCGACTTCACAGCCGCAATAGATTCTTCCGAGAAATCAGTCATTTTGTTAATTACATATTCTCCCATAACGGCTGCTACACTTCAACCGCGGAAATGATCTCTAAATTCTCAAGACCAGCCTTGCGGCCCAGCCGCGCCAGCTGCATTTTAAGGATCGGATTGTTTTCCAGCGTCAGCTTAACCTTCACAAATCCGTCGCTCTTGAACATCACGAAGCAGCTTTCCAGCAGAGGCACCACATCTGGAGCGGTTACATTTAACCTTATACAATCAATTTTTAGTTCATAGTCGGCTGGGTTAATAGGATTGATCGTTTGCTGATAAGTTTGGATAGACCGGAGACCGTCCTCTTCAGAGAAGGTGCCTTCCAATTCGATTTCGATGACTTTCTGTTCCACATCTGTCTTTAAAATAAATTTCCCCATCTGTACATCACTCCCGTTAGTGGATTGCTGAACATGAGGGGGCAGCTAAACTTGCCTTTGCGGTCCTCATGTATATCTGTTCATATAGATAACCATGAATTTCATGTATATGCAATAATAAAGTCGAAACTTGTATTAATTTGTCACAAAATATCAAAAAAAAACCTCTTCAGGATACAGCTGATAATCAGCCATAATCCATAAAGAGGTCTCTGAGCAGGATACGCTTAATCTAGAACTTGAAGATGTGAATGGTCTTTTGCAGCTGGAATACAGCTTGCGTCATTTTATCTGTCTCTTCGGCTACGGATTGCAGGGCATTGATTTGCTCATTCATGGCTGCAGATACCTCTTCGGTTCCGGCTGCCGTCTGCTGGGTAATCGCGGAAATATTCTCAATGGCGCTGGAGATTTTGAGTGCACTTTCCAGCATGAGATCACTTTCAGCAGAGAAGGAGGCGATTTGCTCGGTTATGTACTGAACACTTTGCACAATTTGCGCGAAAATATGAGCGGTCTCAGTGATCATCTCGTTCTGAACCTGCACGACCTCTTCGTTGATGGCAATATTGTCGATTGCCTGCTTGATGTCGGCTTCGATACTGCGTACCAGCCCGAATACTTCCTTAGTAGAAGCGGTGGACTCCTCGGCAAGCTTGCGGACCTCCTGGGCTACCACGGCGAACCCCCGGCCATGCTCGCCTGCGCGTGCGGCTTCAATGGATGCGTTCAGCGACAGCAGGTTGGTCTGCTCGGCAATTTCGGTGATGGTCTTCGTAATCATGGTAATTCCCCGGGCATTTTGTGAAAGGGCATCAATCGTATCGGCCACCTTTTGCGTAGCCTGAATATTTTTACGCATGCCTTCTGCCTGAGTGTCAACGGACACACGTCCTTTTTCGACCAGCTCCAGCGTATGTATAGAACGTTTATTCATTTCTTTAGTTGAGCTTGTGTAGTTAGAAACTTTGGTTTCTATGTCTTTGATGGATTCCGTCATATCTGCAATATCCACGGATATCTCATTGGCGCCCAGGGCCAGCTCGTTGGAAGAAGAGGCAACCTGTGCCATGACAATCTTGAGATTCTGGTTCTTGTCTTCAATACCCCGGCTCGCGTCCATTACCTGGCGGGTAATTCCCGAAGCTTCCGTCAGAATCTTCTTCAGCTTCTCGATCATCGTGTTGAACGAGCGGCTGATGTCGCCCATGGCCCCGCTTTCGTCCGCACGGCTTGTGAAATCTCCTTTGGCAATCGTGTGCGTCACATTGGAAATGTCGTCAAACGAAGATGTAAGCGTTCTCTCAATAAATCGTGAAAGAGGATAAGTCAGCGCTGAAAGCACCACAACAAGAATAATTCCGATCAGGATCTTGCCCATGATCAATAAAGTAATCAGAACAGGAACTGCGAATAATGCGGCAATCAGATAACAACCGGCAACTATTCTCTGTTTTAACGGAAGCTTGTTCATCCAGTCCATAATAACTATTTCCCCCTAATAAAAGTGTTGTGTATTGTAATATTATAGGCGATTTTAGGAGGTTTGGTCTATTGTAAGAACTGACATAAATTTAAGATAGGAATAATCTAAAAAATGCTGCAGGTTATCTGAAAAATGACTCCTATATTTTTGTGAATGCTGAAATTATGATTATATATGATTACGCTTTCAATCGTTATATAACAATTGCCTAAGGAGGTTCTGTTAGAAAGGGGAATTTGTAATCGAATTTCAATGCTCACTACTTTTGAAGGAGGCAATATGAAATGTTGAAACGCGCAATTTCCTCGGCCACCGCTTTACTCCTTTTGTGGTCAACACTTGCAGGAGCAGCACCTGCAACTTCCTATGCAGCAGCGTCAACTACGGAAGCCCTGGTTCCCTATTATAAAGCCTCACTGCCTGTGGATACCCGAGTGGCGGACTTGCTGGGACGGATGTCTCTGGATGAGAAAATCGGGCAAATGGTGCAGGCGGAGCGTGCATCCGTCACACCGGAAGATGTCAAGAAGTATCACTTAGGTTCGGTTCTCAGTGGCGGAGGTTCTTTCCCGAACGGGAAGCAATTAGACAGTACTCGTGAGAAGTGGGAGGCACTGGTGGATTCCTATCAAGCAGGTGCTTTATCAACACCACTGGGTATTCCGCTTCTCTATGGGGTTGATGCGGTACATGGTCAGAACAATATCATGGGTGCGACCTTATTCCCACATAATATAGGTTTAGGAGCCACACGAAATACAGAACTTGTCGAACAAATTGGGATCGCAACCGCACAGGAGGCTAAAGCATCTGGAACGAATTGGATCTTTGGTCCTACCATTGCTGATCCGCAACATATAAATTGGGGCCGGACGTATGAAGGCTTCAGTGACAACCAGTCCCTTGTAGCTGAAATGGCCTCTGCGTACATAAAGGGACTGCAGGGAAAAAACATTGGCGAGTTGAAGAATAGTGATCGGGTGATCGCCTCCGCAAAACACTTTCTTGGAGAAGGGTTAACGGATAATGGAGTGAATCAGGGCGATATCACCGGGATGACTGAGCAGGAAGTGCTCGACCTGAATCTGCCTATGTACAAAAAGGCTATAGAAGCTGGGGCAAGGACGGTAATGGCTTCCTATAACAGTATCCAAGGATTGAAGATGCACGCGAACAAACGTATTCTCACCGATGCGCTGAAGGGTACAGGCGAGGGCCAGCTTGGCTTCACGGGCTTTGTTATTACGGACTATAATGCCGTGCAGCAAATCAACAAGGATTGGGAGGGTAATGCAGTCAGTGGATTGAAGAACCAGATTAAAGTAGCTGTGAATGCCGGCGTTGACATGTTGATGATGCCAGCCGATTGGAAAGTAACCATCACTCACCTGAAGGCACTTGTAGAGGATGGATCAATTAGTCAAAGCCGTATAGATGACGCAGTAACGCGTATTTTGCGCGTTAAGTTTGAGTCAGGTGCATTTGAGCATCCGATGACGGATCAGAGTCTTGTGACTACCTTCGGCTCTAAATCACACCGTGCGCTTGCCCAGAAGGCAGTACGTGAATCCCTCGTTCTCCTGAAAAACGATAAGGTAAATGGTCAGCCGATCCTTTCCCGGCTTAAGAATATGAACAAGATTTTTGTCGCAGGCAAAAGTGCAGATGATATCGGCATACAGTCGGGTGGCTGGTCCATCAGCTGGCAGGGTCTATCCGGGAAAATTACGGAAGGAACCACGATCCTTCAGGGGATTAAGAACACAGCTGGTGAATCAAAGAAGGTAACCTACAACAAACATGGCCGTGGCGCAGCAGGCAACGATGTCGCGATTGCTGTTATCGGTGAAAAGCCGTACGCCGAATCAAACGGTGATGGCCTGAACAGTCTCAAGTTGGATAAGGAAGATATTGCTACGTTAAATAATATCCGCAAATCTGGGGTTCCGACGATTGTTGTCCTCGTATCCGGAAGACCTTTGATCATAAATGATCAATTGGAGGATATTGCAGGGCTGGTTGAAGCTTGGCTGCCGGGAACGGAGGGGCAGGGAGTAGCTGATGTCCTTTTCGGTGATTACGAATTCACAGGTAAATTACCGATTCGTTGGCCTTTCTACACAGAGGCATACTCAGCTTTGAAGGCAGGCACCTCGAATTTAGAACAGCAATATATTCTGTTTGATTATGGGTATGGATTGACTAAAAACGAATCCACACCTGTTTTACCCGCTCTTCCGCAAAAGCCGGGCAAAGCTCTCTACGCGAAAGTAGAGGCGGAGAGCTTCATACAACAGCAAGGGATACAGTTAGAGGGCACTGCTGATGTGGGTGGAGGCCAAAATATTAGCTATGCAGATGCAGGGGACTGGATGGAATATCTGATCGACGTTCCAGCAGATGGAGTGTTTGATATAGATTTCCGCCATGCCGGTGAAGGTGATACTACCGGATTTAACATTCTAAATGAGTCAGGTGTGAAACTCGGAGAGTTATCCGTAAACCGCACAGGAGCCTGGCAGAACTGGAAGACGACTACAGTTCATGACATTGCCCTTACAGCAGGTGTTCAGAAAATTAAGTTAGTGCTTAAGGCGGGCGGACTAAACTTAAACTGGTTTGGTTCCAAAGGCTTCTCACCCGCAGCGCCAGAAATTGATAGTGGGGGAATTGTAACCCCGGCACCGGTCATACAGGCGAACGCAGTAGAGAACTGGGTAACCACTGAACGGGATTCCGGGGATATGGGATGGTATTACGATCCTCGTTGGCAGGATGGTGACAAGAAGCTTGAACAGCAAGCTAATATCGACTTGACTGAGGTTGGAACGGCCATTGACCCTAAAGTTACAACGATTACTATTGATCCTAACAAAGAATATCAGTCGATGATGGGGATTGGAACATCGATGGAAGAATCGACTGTTTACAATCTGCTCAAGATGTCACCAGCGAAACAGGACGAATTACTGAAGAAGCTAGTGAGCAAGACTGAAGGCATTGGCATGAGTATGATGCGCGTGACGATTGGTTCGGCTGACTTTACAGCACAGAAGTTTTATTCCTATGATGATATGCCAAAGGGGGAAACGGACACAAGCTTAAGTCATTTCTCAATTCAGAAGGATATCGACTTCGGTATTATTCCGGCATTGCAGAAAATGGTGGCGATCAATCCGGAACTCAAATTTTTCGCTTCACCATGGAGTCCTCCAGGCTGGATGAAGACCACTGACAGCATGGTTAAAGGGCAGGTCAAGGATGAATACCTGCCTGTACTCGCGGACTATTATGTCAAATTCATTCAAGAGTATAAGAAGCAAGGGATTGTTATCGAAGCGATGACCTTACAGAACGAGCCTCTTCTTGAAATCGAATATCCCAGTACGAAAATGCCTTGGCAACAAGAAGCGGAGCTTGCCAAGCTGCTGAAGCAGAAGCTTACAGCAGCAGGACTGGACGTCAAGTTATGGATATTCGACCACAACCCGGGCGACACGATGTCTTATCCGGCTCCAATGCTGGCTGATTCTGAGAACTACGCAGCGATTGACGGAACGGCTTTCCATGATTACGGCGGCGATCTTGGGCTTATGTCTCAGCTGCATGATATGTACCCCGAGAAGAACGTTTACTTAACGGAACGTGCAGTATGGGGAACATTAGGTACGGATCGGATTGCACAGTATTTCAGAAATTGGGCAAGAAGCTATAATTCATGGGTCCTTATGCTGGATAGCGATATCAACACCCACCAGTGGGTTGGAACACCGGACCCGACGATGTTAATTCAGGATTCGTCGAACACCGATAATTATTGGCTGACGCCGGAGTATTACTTCGTGGGCCACTTCACAAAGTTCGTGAAACCAGGCTACACTCGAATCGACAGCAATTACGGTAATAAGGATAGTGTAACGAATGTATCCTTCATGAGTCCGGATAAGAAAACGATCGTTACGGTCGTTATTAACCAGACGGCATCAACACAAACGTTTAAGCTGGTGAGTGACGGAACACAAATTGCGGCAACATTAGCACCCAAGTCAGTAGCCACTTACCGTTGGAACCGTGACGTTCAAACGGTACCTGGGGAGGAGAAAGTGCTAAGTCTTACTCCGGATGTTTTGGATTATGATGTAAACGGCAAAGAAGTAACGTTGAATCTTAGCGGAGGCACCTTTAATAGTTTAAATGTAAATGACATTTCATTATCTGGTGAGGCAACGGATAAGGGTGTGACAGTAACCTCTGTTACCTACGCTACTTACAACCCGGATAAGGTTAAAGTAAAACTCGCATGGGATGGAACGCCTTATTATAATGATGTGAACCTGACCCTAAATGTACCGGCTACCGCCTATTCTGATTCTACTGATGGTAAGCCGCTTTCAGCGCTTATGAAGCTGAAAGGGACTGCAAGGCAGACACCGGCTACACCTATACCAGGTACCGTCA
This sequence comes from Paenibacillus sp. FSL L8-0470, assembly GCF_038008625.1. Classification (NCBI taxonomy): domain Bacteria; kingdom Bacillati; phylum Bacillota; class Bacilli; order Caryophanales; family Paenibacillaceae; genus Paenibacillus; species Paenibacillus sp. FSL L8-0470. Next base: position 4,952,811 of record NZ_JBBOZM010000001.1, on the reverse strand, counting down.
GCGCGGATGTTTACTATCAGTTCTCAGGAGTGGATTTTACGGAGGGATGGAAATTTACAGACATAGGAGCAGGGGACTGGGTAGACTTTAAGATTAATGTTCCGAGAGCCGGCAAATATGCATTTACGTTAAATGCTGTAGTTCCAAGTGGTGGAGGCAGTGCTTTCCAGATGAAATCTGATCATACAACGCTCGCCACATTTAACATTCCTTCCGGACCTAATACTTGGAATCTCATACGTACTTCGGCGGATTTGGAAGCAGGGGAGCAGATCATTAGAATTCTCGGCAGTGTGGGCACCTTTGAAATGCAGCATATTATAGTCGAAGAAGTGAGCCCTCATTCCGTGGACGGGGACGGCATCTTGAAAGTGGAAGCGGAGAGTTTCGTAAAAGCTGGTCAGAACGTGATCCAAGTAGGAGATCCAATTACAAACCTAGGTTATACAGCTGCGGGAACCTATATGGATTACTTAGTTACAGTACCGAAGTCCAGCAACTACAAAGTTAAATATAATTATGCGACTCCACAAGGCGGAGTTTCCGTATCGCTGCAGACGAAGGGTCAAACAACCGGTACCACAAGCTTGCCAAGTACTGGTGGCTGGGTTGTCTATTCTGAAGCGGCTTCGATCCTTCCTTTAACAGCTGGCACGCAGACCATTCGGCTTGTCATTAATGGCGACGGAGTAAACTTGGACCGGTTTCAGCTTGAGCCAACGGATTCCGCTCCGGCGCCGGTTTTTGAAATGGCTGCAGCACCTCATGTCTTGTATGAAGATAGTCAAAGGGATGACGAGCAAATCGTAAAGCTCAATACGAATATCGTTGACGGGAAAATCTACTACACAACAGACGGTACACTTCCAACAAAGAACAGCACATTATATACGGGTCCTGTCTCAGTGTCACCTGCGAAAGTCCTTCGGGCTATTGTCGTAAAAGCGGGGATGGATGACAGTTATGTCTCCTTCTATGCAGCAGCAGCGGCATCACCGCAAGCAAGTCCAGGTGCGGGAAGTTATAACAGCCTGGTCAATGTGAATCTAACAAGTAGAACCAAAGGAGCAACTATTTATTATACTACCGATGGTACCGTACCGACGACGACAAGCCTCTTATATCAGGGACCGCTTACGGTTACTTCTGATACGACGATCAAAGCAGTTTCTATTAAAGACAGCTTGAATCATAGTGCTGTCGGTGAATTCACTTTCAATATTACTAATAATCCAAATCCGAATCCCAGTACGAACCCAGTAACAAATCCCGTAACAACCCCAGGGACTACCCCGGTTGATAATGGGCAAAAGGCGATGATCAAAGCTCCGAAGCCTGTAGTAAATCCTAACACAGGACGCGCAACAACAACGATAGCAAGTGCAGATTTGAAAGCAGCGCTACAAGCTGCGAAACCAGTCAAAGGAGTCCCAACGGTCTTTATAGAAGTTGAGGAATTAGCAGGACAAAAGGGATACGAAATACTTCTTCCTGTTGAGAATCTGACGACGGGGACTTTAACCTCGAAGCTGGAAATTGTTACGGCCATTGGGAAGATAATCGTGCCAAGTAACATGCTAAGCAGAACTGTTGCGAGTGGTGTAGACAACATTGGATTAACGATTGCAGTAGCGGATATTACTGAGGATGGGGTGAAAGCAAAGATTGGGCAACATCCCGTCATCGGGCTGACCTTACGAGCCGGTAATCAGGTCATTGAATGGAATAATCCGAAAGCACCGGTAACGGTGTCTATTCCTTACACGCCTTCGGCAACGGAATTGGCCCATAAGGAGCAAATCACTATCTGGTATATCGATGGACAAGGAAATCTAATATCGGTTCCAAGCGGCCGTTACGATGAAAAAACCGGAATGGTTAGTTTCACCACGACACATTTCGGCACATTTGCTGTAGCGTATGTTAATAAATCTTTTACAGATATCAGTAAGCACGGGTGGGCAAGGCAGGCAATCGAGGTTCTGGCGTCCAAGGGAGTGATACAGGGCACATCAGATACGACATTTGCCCCTAATGCAAAGATTAAAAGAGCGGACTTTATCGTATTATTAGTCAAAGCACTTGGACTTACAGAAGTAGCAGGTGATAACTTTGCCGATGTCAAATCCACGGCTTATTATGCAGAGGCTATTGGCATAACTAAGAAGCTCGGGATTGTCCAAGGAAAAGGCGGCAATGTCTTCGAACCGGAAGCAAACATCACGAGACAAGAAATGATGGCTTTGGCCAACCGGGCATTGAGTGCTGCGCAGATTCATTTGGAACAGGGATCTGCAGCGGACTTGGCAGGGTTTGATGATATTAAGAAGATCGGACCCTTCGCGGTTGAAGACATAGCAACGCTGGTCAAGAATGGAATCGTGTCTGGTAACGGGACCCTTGTGAATCCGCTTGGGACTGCAACCCGTGCTGAAGCTTCGGTTATGATTTATAAGATGTATAATTTGCAATAACTAAGTGCTGTTGTAGTTGAATGAAGATAAGGCCAATCGGAAGGTTCCGGTTGGCCCTTTTCTGGTTTTTAAATACCCTTTTAAACTTTCAGTTTGTAGGTTCAAGGTAACCGATCATTTTCTGGTACTGTGTTGGGGTCAGACCCGTCCATTTTTTGAAAGTAGTTCTAAAATGCCGCTCCTCCTGATACCCCACTTGCTTGGCAATTGTATATATTTTGTAGTTTTGCTTCAATAGTTCCTTCGCTTTTTCCACACGGAATTGATGCAAATAATCCAAAAAGTTAATCCCTAGTTCTTGTTTGAATAAAGAGCTTAAGTAGGTATTGGATACATAAGTTTCCTTTGCGACAGATTCCAGCGAGATACTGGTGTTGTACTTCTGAATAATCCAATCAAGTGCAGCTTGAACGGTTCGGTGAAGAGGCTTCTGCCGGGAGTCAATTTCAACGATGCTTTGAATGATTTTTTGCATAATGGTAGCCAGCTCTTCTAATGTCTCGATCAAGGGAACTTTCTCCACCCAATTAATGAGATCATCCTTCCATTCGAAGGCGGTATGATTACGTTCCTGTGAGAATTTTTGCAGCTCTAGAATGAAGATCGTGGCCCGCAGATTGACTTCCGTTTTATCATATTGAGAGGTGTTGCGGATATAATTCAGCCAATGGTCCAGATGATCTAATGCTTGTTCATAATTATGATTTTCCAAGTTGAGCTTTATTTCTTTCTCCAGTTGCTGTAGTTCTTCATTCTCCAAGATGGAGGTTTGAACCAGACCGCGCTGATTATATTCGGAAAAAAGAAATACCCCGCCTTTTCCTTTGTAAAACCGGCCTGCCATGGCTTCCAAGGCTTCCGTGTACGCGCTATGTACTTCATCCAGAGATGGTTTTACGGAAGAGATGGCTATACTGATGGAAATTTTCAAGAAGGTCTCCATATTCTTCTGGAGTTCTTCCATCTTTTTCTTCAAAGAGGTACCGGTCTCATGATCAGGGATGTTGGCCAGCCATAATATTTCCTCTCCGTAGCTAATCGGTTCTATAAACCCATGGAATAGAGGCAGCAATGTCTCGGTCAGAATATTACTGGCTGCGTATCGGATCAATGCCATATCCCGTTTATATAGTTTGGAGTCATTCCGGTGGTCCGGGGTGTCAATCCGCAGCAATCCAATATGAATCTTTAAAGGCTTAAGTGAGATTCCCATCTCTTCTATGATTTTCTGCCTGTCTTCGAGAAGGAGCGGGGGATTCGCAAGCCACTGATTTAAAATTTGATTTTTAAGCAGCGGAATATTTTTTGTCCAATTCTGATTGAGCTGCTGCAGCGTGGAGCCTTCCCTTTGTTCCTTATCGATCTTTTCCTTCACCGTAAGTATGGCTTGGAGAATATCTTCAGGTAAGCAGGGCTTTAACAAATACTCGCTTGCCCCATAACGGACTGCATCCCTCGCGTAATTAAAATCACTGTACCCTGTAAGCAGGATGGAATAGAAGGACAGCCCCTCCTCCTGCGCAGTCTGGATCAGTTCCAGTCCATTTATATAAGGCATGCGAATATCTGTTAATAATACATCCGGCTTCCTTTCTCTCATTAATGTTATAGCTTCTCGTCCATCCCCCGCTGCGCCCACAATCTCAATATCGTAAAAGGACCAATCGATCATCTGAATAATTCCTTGCCGGAATGATAATTCATCTTCGGCAATCAGCAACCTGAGCATCGTTTAGTTACCCCCTCTATGGATTCGGATTTGGATACGCGTACCTAGACCTAAGGTGCTTTCAATGTGAAATTCCGTAAGCTCAAAGTACAGATTCAACCTTTCGCGAATATTACTTAAGGCGAGGCCTGAGTGTCCAATGGAAGGAGCAACCGGTTTAGGATGACATGAAATTTGCTTTACCCGTTCTGGAGTCATACCCTTCCCATTATCAACAACCTCCAGTACGATCCACGATTCCTCAGCATAACAGGCTACCGCAATCATTCCGTTTCCCTCTAAAGGTTCTATGGCATGAATGATGGCGTTTTCAACAAGGGGCTGCAATAATAATTTGGGGACTTGGAAATGACTGATCTCTTCATCCAGGGTGACGGAGAAATGAAATCTGGTAGTAAAGCGTTTCTTTTGCAAAAATAAATAATTCTCGATGAATTCAACCTCCTGATGAAGAGTAGCATTGTCTTGGCCGTTATTTAGACTTAACCTAAACACCTGGGACAAAGATTGAACCATTTCTGCGATATCCCGCTCATTCTTCTGCATCGCCGTCCAGCTTATCATATTTAAAGTGTTGTACAGGAAGTGAGGATTGATTTGCGATTGCAGCGTTTTAAGCTCTGCTTCTTTCTGCTTTAGGTGTGAAGTATATACATCATCGATTAGGGTTTTGACACGCTTGACCATCGTATCATACCAGTAACCCAGTTGGCCGATCTCATCATTCCCCGAAAAATTAACCTGCTGACTGAAGTCTCCAAGCTGCAGCTGCTTCATCGAGAGAATTAATGTTTTGACAGGGTTCGTAATGATTTTGGCGATTAACCAAGTGCACAGTATCATTACCAGCGTAAACACTGCCATAATAAGAACAGTTATGGATTTGATATAATCGAGCTCTTTCAATAAATCCTTTTTATTCTGTATCACCAAAGAGTGCCAGCCTGTCAGCGGGGAAGTGGTCTGAGAGACAACCAAATCATCTCTATCCAGCAGGTAGCTGAGCGCATCATCTTTTGAGAGTGCAGGTTCAGCAGATTGGAAATAAGGCAGATCACCGATATGTTCACCCAAATTATCCAACTCCGTAGAGGCCAGAATCACACCATCGTCATTGATAACCAGTTGATAAGCATTATTTTCTTTGCGGAAAAGATTATTGCTGAGTTGATCGGCATCGATCCCAATCATTAGCACACCGATTCGTTTATAGGTATTGAAATCCTTAAAGGGCTTGATCATCACGAGCTTATAATGTCTGTCTCCATGCAGCAGGTGATCCTCAGGGGACAACATATCCCATATTGGCTCACCGGCAGATTTCATAATGTTCTTGAAAAACCGGGTTTCCTGAAACTCGGCGAAGGAGGCAGCACTGGCAATGCCGGTTTGTGTAATGGCGAATGGCCCATTATCTTCTTGACCCGCAGACAAGCGATAAATAAGCAAGGATTGAAAGGATTCGCTCGAGACCATCAATGGGAGGAGGGATTTGTAGATTTGCTCTCTTACCTCGAGTGTATCACTGGTGGTCACCAAATGTTGTAAGGATGGATTGAGAAACAGGAAGTTACCTGTGCTAATAGTACCGCTGGTGATAAAATCAAGCTGGTTCGTCGTTTTGGCTGCCATGTGACTTTGCGCTTGACGGATTTTATCGACGATCTCATTGGCGGCAATATAATAGGAATAAAGGCCAGTTAAACCTACAGTAAAGATCAGTAGAGGGATAACCCAGATCAGTAGTTTATACTGCAGTGAAATGTCTCGATACCGCGTCACGATAGGTTTAATATTGTCTCACCCTGCTTTACATAGAATATCATCAGTATAACTATAATTAAGGTAATAATATATGTGCTGTCCCCTGAATTTTAGTAATAATAACTTCTCAAGAGGTGGGGAAGAGGATGAAAAAGAAATACCGCGCACTATCCATACTGATCATAACCGGTTTGACAGCTTGCGCAATATTTAGTATTACGAATATGAATTCCAAGACACCTGCAATAAAAGATCCGAATAATACAGAGACACCGGGAATTGTCACGTTGAAATTGTTCACAGCCCTTGCTGACCGCAAGAACGGACAGGGGAAAATCGAACAGCAAATCATAGACGCTTATATGAAAGAACATAGAAATGTAAAAATAGAAGTCGAGGCATTGCAGGATGAGCCTTATAAATCCAAAGTTAAAATATACGCTACATCGAATGCTCTTCCGGATATTATTCAATCCTGGGGACAGACCTCGTTTATCAAACCCTTAATTGATGCAGGTTTGTTGGCTGAGCTGAACGAGTCAGATTATATCTCCTACCATTTCGTATCCGGCTCACTCGATGGATTCAAGCAGCATGGTGAATTATACGGGTTACCTAGAAATACCGACTTCTTTGTGATGTACTACAATCAAAAAATATTGGCCGACACCGGTATCCCGGTTCCTGGAACAACACAAGAATGGTTTAAGGCAAGCAAGATGCTAAGAGAGAAAGGCATTAATCCTATCACAACCAATGCTGTTGAAGGCTGGTCACTACCGATCTGGTTCGAGTACATCGCTCAGCGGCATACGGGCGATTTTAGCAAAATGGACGAGGTTCTCGCGGGCAAAGCTACCTTTACAGGCAATGAACAATTTCTTGCAGCAGCTAAAGAATTACAGAGGTTCCAGAAAGAGAAGACACTTGCGGACGGCTTCCTGACTGCCGATTACGGCGCAGCCCGCAACTTGTTTGGACAAGGTAAAGCGGCTTTCTTTTTGATGGGGAGCTGGGAATCCAGTCTTGCTACGGATGAGAATTTCTCGGATGAATTCCGGAGTAATGTTGCAGCTGCACCGTATCCCGCTTCTGATAGAGGCAAGCTGACGGATGTCGCAGCCTGGTTCGGCGGTGGATATTCAATCTCCGCACATTCTAAGAATAAAGGGGAGGCTGTACAATTTTTGAAATACTTCTACGATCCAGAGAATTGGGCGAAGCTTATTTGGCAAAGTGGAGCAGGGATACCCGCTCAAAAATTCGATCAATACCTGACTGGGGCAGAAAATAAGCTGCAAAAAGGACTGGTAGACATCTTTAGCTCCATTTCAACTTCCAGCGGGACCCCGCTCCAGGATCAAGGAAGTAATGAATTTAAAAATAAAGTAATGGAGGCCCATCAATCTTTAATGGATGGAAGATGCACTCCGGCAGAGTTTTTAAAGAAACTTGATGAAGCCGCTAAAATGAATCAGTAGCTGGGAGACGACTCACCCGACGACCCAATAGCACGGTCTCCAGTGCAGCCTTATATACTTTTATACGCAGCTCCTCTGGTGACCTGACGATCACATGGGGACCCAAGGACAACATGATTCGGCAAGCTGCTTCTATGACGTTGAACTCAGCTTCGACCTCCAGCCATGCAGAATCAGGAGATTCATCTATGGACAGCAATGTAACAAAGCGTTCCTGCCTTAACGCTTGAAGGGAGGAAGACTTTAGCGTGAATTTGGCTTGATAACTGGGAAGGGCGGATTTGAACGATACTTTAGACAACTCCCAGTAACTCGTCAGCTCAAAATCGTCAGGTCGTGAATAAGCTTCCTCTAATATTTGGGCAGCAACGATTCTCGAAACCCGGTAGGTTCTGAACTGCTCCTCATGCTGCCCGATAACATACCATACCCCCCGTTTCGCCACCAAGCCCAGCAGTCCAATGATTCTGTTCTTTATTTCCCCATTTCGCAGATAAGAAATACTTACCTTCCGGTCTTCCCAAAGAGCTGCCTGTAAGGTTGAAAGAAAAGGGAAGCTTTCCTCGGATGAAAGCCATCCTTCACTGTCTATATGAATACGCTGGTTAAAATAGTTGGCGGAAGGGGATTTATTCCCTGAGGCAGCAGCCTCCAGCTTGCGCGATGCAATCGTGAAATCCTCATGAATACCAAGATCCTTCAAGATTGCCGAATCGGCAGAGAGCAGGAGAGCGCCTATTTCGTTGGGCTTCATTCCAGTTAAGGAAGTGCGGTAGCCTTCGGTGAGCATCCAGCCGCCTTCCCGGCCTCGTTCAGCCAGCACAGGTATTCCAGAGGCACTGAGCGCCTCCATATCACGAAATATTGTCCGCTCGGACACCTCCAAGGTGCTGGCCAGCTCACGGGAGGTGACTTTGCCGCGGTTCTGCAGCAGAAGCAATATAGATAATAAACGGTCTGCTCTCATACGTCCTCCTCATAGGGGGTATCCCCCTAATTTAACTCTTTTTTCATTTTATCATATATATATGTCAGTTGATGTCATATATAGAGTTTATGATGAGTATAGCAAGCAGAAGAACCAATGATACTAAGATCAACAATGAAGAGAGGAGCGGTAGTATGACAAATTTGCAAGGGAAAGTGGCACTGGTTACCGGAGGAAGCAGGGGGGCCGGCAGGGGAATAGCTTTGGAACTGGCAAAAGCAGGTGCGTATGTGTATATCACAGGCAGAAGCACAGGGCTTTCGCACGAAGAAAGGCGTAAAGGGACGATCGACAGTGTTCTCGATGAAATCAAGGCGGTTGGAGGGCAGGGTGAAGCGATCCGCTGTGACCATACCCGGGATAGCGAAACGGAAGAAGCCATCCGGCGGATAGCGTCGGAGCAGGGCAGGCTGGATATCCTGGTCAACAATGTATGGGGCGGTAATGAGCTGTCCATCGAGAGCAAACCCTTCTGGGAGCTGCCTCTGGAACATTGGAGCCATATGTTCGATGCGGGAGTCAGAGCGCAGCTGATGACCAACTATTACGCGATTCCGCTAATGCGCAGCAACCGGCAGAGCGGTGGTATTATTATTCATACAACGTATTGGGACCACTACAAATACATTGACAACTTCTATTATGATCTGGCTAAAAATGCGCTGGTGCGCATGGCCTATGGATTGTCGGTAGAACTTGCGGCAGACGGTATAGCCGTGATCCCGTTGTCGCCCGGCTGGATGCGGACTGAACTGGTGCTGGAGAGCCTCAATACAGATGAAGAGCATTGGCAGGAGGTGCCTGAACTGCAAACCAGTGAGTCCACAGCCTATATCGGGCGGGCCGTGGTTCAGCTGGCTGCAGATCCAGAGGTAATGACCATAACGGGAATCCCGCAGCAGGTAGGCAGCCTTGCGGTACAATACGGATTCACTGATGCTGACGGGCGGGTCGTCCCGGTATTCAAAGTTCCGGAATAAACCGGAATAAACAAAAATCGCTCTTTTGAAATGGCTGCAGGATGCCTCCATTTTCGAAAGAGCGATTTTTTTTGCTAATACTCAGAACTTTAATGATACGAAATGGCTTCTATAGCAGAACGACTTCTTCGGCAGTGTTGATTTCCGGCAAGCCAGCCAGCTTCACAAGCACATGCTGCGGCACCTCTTTATCCACTGTCAGAAGCATGATAGCTGCACCACCGACAATTTTACGTCCCACCTGCATCGAAGCGATGTTGACATCGTTTTGTCCGAGCAGAGTGCCGACGAGACCGATAATCCCCGGCTTGTCGTTGTGGGAGATTACAATTTGATGGCCTTCCGGAGCGATATCAACCGGGAATTTATTGACCTGGACAATGCGTTCGCCGTAGCCCTGGAGCAATGTTCCGGCTACCAGGCGTTCTTCATCCGGTTCGGCCTTCAGCGTAACGGTGATAAGATTAGTGAAGCCCTTAGTCTTGGAAGCCTTTGTCACGACAACATTCACATCACGCGTTTTGGCCAGATGCATGGAGTTGACGATGTTGACATCACTGCCGAAGTGGCGGGTGAACACGCCTTTTACAATATATCGGGTAAGCGGCTGTGTATCCACATCCGAGAGATCCCCGGCATATTCAACATGAATTTCACGAATAGCGCCGTCCGTCAGCTGTGTTGCAAAGCTGCCAAGCTTCTCACCCAGTGTGAAGTAAGGCTGAAGCTTATTCATTACGCTTGGCGCAACCGGAGGAATGTTTACAGCGTTAATGAACGGCTCGTTGCGCAGAATATGCAGCACCTGCTCCGATACATCGATGGCTACATTCTCCTGGGCTTCTACGGTCGAAGCACCCAGATGCGGAGTCACGATGATTTTTGGATGGGAAAGGAACGGGTGATCCGCTTGTGGCGGCTCTTGTTCGAATACGTCAAATGCTGCTCCGGCGACGATGCCGCTGTCGATGGCTTCAACCAATGCCATTTCGTCGATTACGCCGCCGCGGGCACAGTTGATGATGCGCATGCCTTTTTTCATCACTTCGAACTGCGGGCGGGAAATCATATGGCGGGTTTCGGGTGTCAGTGGTGTGTGCACGGTCATGAAATCAGCGCCGCGGACAATCTCATCAACGGAGGCCAGTTTCACTTCGAGCTTCTCCGCACGGTCCGGAGTCAGGAACGGATCAAAGGCGAGAATGTTCATGCCGAAGGCTTTGGCCCGTTTGGCCACCTCGCTGCCGATCCGTCCCATGCCGAGAACACCCAGTGTTTTGCCGCGTAGTTCTACGCCAAGGAATGTCTTTCTATCCCATACGCCGGAAATCGTTTTGGCATAGGCTTGGGGAATATGCCGGGCGAGTGCCATCATCATGGCAAAAGCATGCTCACAGGTCGTAATCGTGTTTCCGTCCGGCGCATTGATGACCACAACGCCATGCTGCGTTGCCGCCTCCAGTTTAATATTGTCAACACCTACACCTGCGCGGCCAATGACCTTCAGGTTTGTGCCTGCGGCAATAATTTTCTCGGTAACAGTGGTTTGGCTGCGTACGAGCAGGCCGTCATATTCGCCGATGATTGCAATAAGCTCTTCTTCACTAAGTCCAGTCTTCTTGTCTACAGTCACGTCGTTTGCGTCCATCAATTGCTGAATGCCCAAATCACTGATTGGATCCGATACTAATACTTTAAACATGGTTTCTTGTCCCCCTTAAAGTGATAAAGCTTAATATGCCAAGGATGCCCTGATAAGGCAATCCACAGTACCTGAAGCATCAAAACGGGTGAAAAGCATGTCAGAATAACAAAGTAACGCGCTGTCGCATAAAAGAAAGAGAGTGTAGGAGGACAGTCTCCTGCCAATTTTGGGCCTTTTAGGCCAAAAGACGGATTCCGGGTAACAAAAAAACTCCCAACCCCATACTACTGCCGTAGTAAGGGACGAGAGTTGTCGTGGTACCACCCTAATTCACTGCAACATTGAAGAAGCAGCCTCATTGGCCTGCAAAGGCCACACTGGTAACGGAGATGATCCGATTGCATCTACTTATAGTTCGATACAATATCTCAGGAGCGCTAAAGATATCTGTATGCCACCGGTTTGCACCACCCACCGGCTCTCTGAAGGCTTCCAGCATCCTTGTTCCATCATCGGTTTTACTTGATTAATTTTTTCATAATGTAACATGGTGGCACCAAAAGTGTCAATAGGCTTATTACAACCTGCCTGCCTTGAAGTAGGCTTCATTTTTCGTTATGATGCAATATACTAGACTTATTCATAGAAAAACGGAAGCTGCGGCATCGTTTCTTTGCCATAATATTGTTCCCGCCACTTCATGAAGTCCTGCTCCTGTATGGCTCCGGTAGAAATAAGCAGTGTAACTGAGGATTGGACATCCTGTAGCTTCAGGGAGCTGGCCATGCCGGAGTAGATCATGTCGTCTATTTTGGCCGTAATATCCTGTGGATCATAGCCGGCGTAAATTCCCCGGTTCAGCATCATTTCGGCGATAGAAGCATTTTTAAGCAGGAGCGGCATCTTCTTCCATTGGATGAAGGACAGCGTCTTCAGTTCACTGGGTACCGCCGGGATTTTGCTGTTGGTTTTGGAACCCCACTTCAGCATGGAATCATAGAAATCCTTCTGGGCAAGCAGCCCGAATTGCATGGCATTTGCCGTGAAGTTATCGTTCTTCAGCGCTTTGGCTGTTTCTGTACCTGATGATCCAGCAGACACCTTGTTGGAGGCCTGGGAGAAGAGCGTCAGGCTCTTAAGTATGTTAAGCTGGGATTGATACAGGAGTGGCGAACCATTGAAGATGGAATCCTGGTTAACCTTCTCATATTGCTTGTCCGCCAGAATACTGAGATTTTTCAGTGTAGCCGCGTTCTCACGGGCATCCGTGCTGCGTGATAAACTGTCTACCTCGTTGTTCCAATTCCGCTTGAATTCACGATACGGCAAAAATACGTTATGATAGAAGGTAACAAGATCCTGCTGCTGGTAAGATCCGGAGAATTCCTCCGATGCGCCGTCAGCTTCAATCAGGTGGGAATATTTAGCTTCTGTCTTGTCTGCACCTACTTTCACTCCCGTAAAGAAAGCGGCGAAAGCGCATATCAGGAAAAATACAAAACCTAGCGTGTATAACATTTGAGTGCGGGAGGTACGACTGTTCATAATTAGTGCTCCTTCTTCTATGGAAATTATCTTATGTAAAAACAATATAGAACAGGCAGGTTACAATGAAAAAATTCAAATTAGGTGACATAAAGATTAAAAAAGCCGATCCTCAAGCGTTAACCGACAAGCTGCTGCTGATCAATCTCTACATTACACAGGGCCTTACCTTATTTATCGGTTTGATATGGATATTATTGCAGAAAAGAAATCCGTTTGACATATTAAATTTTCCTAACGGTGTAAATTTTGTGTACTGGGGCCTTGGTTTGGCAGGAATTATGCTGATTGTGGATTTTATTCTGACTTATATTGTACCAGAAGAAAGCATGGATGACGGAGGAATTAACCAGTTGTTGTTCGGCAACCGCCCTTTGTGGCATATTGTTGTTATTGCAGCGGTTGTTTCAGTTTGCGAGGAACTTCTGTTCCGCGGTGCCATTCAGCATGGACTGGGTCCCTACTGGACGAGCATTCTTTTTGCAGTTATTCATGTGCGTTATCTGCGGCACTGGATTCCGACCGGGTGGGTATTCCTCAGCAGCTACGGCCTTGGTTATATATACATCCATTCCGGAACGATTTGGGCACCGATTTTATGTCATTTCTTCATCGACCTGTTCTCAGGTCTGGTGATTCGCTACAGGAGGGTATCATGAGTGACGACTTAAGCCGGGTGAAATCCCGCCAGAAAAAATATAAAGGCGAAGGCCAGGCTCCGGTCAAAGGTAAAAATAGAAAGCAAGCTGCGGTATCTCCCCCCCATGAGTCGGAAGCGCCTGCTCTTGTGCCTGGTACGCTGTCAAGGAAGGCCCGGCATTCCAGCACCGCAGCTAGAACCTCTGTGAAGCATGATAGAGCAGACCAGGAGGGGGAGGATACGCCTTCCCGTGCGCAGTCTTACCCTTCGGAACGTATCCGCCTGAGTAAAATCTTCGTCAACTCGTTGATTGTAATGTTTGTCATGCTGCTCGCTTCGCTCTTTTGGTGGGGATTTGAAGGAGCTCCTGAATTGAGGACTCTATGGTAACCGGCTGGGTAATAATTATTATGGCGGCCCTGCTCCTGTTGCTGGGCGTAGTAGCTGCAATTATGGTAGTTTCGGCATTTAAAAAGAACATTATTGCCGAGGAAATATCTCTCGGTTCACTTCCAGCGGCATTTGACGGTTACCGGATTCTGTTTATCACAGATATTCATCGCCGCCGGTTACCCAAAAAGCTGCTCGACCCCTTACATGGAAAAGTGGATGCTGTTTTTCTGGGAGGTGACCTGACGGAGAAGGGGAGTCCCATAAACCGTCTCGTTGATAATATGGCGCTTGTGGCTTCACTTGCACCTGTGTATGCCGTTCACGGTAACCATGATTACCGGGCAAATATTTCGCTGGTAGACAATATTATCCGCGGCAGCGGGGCCAGCCTGCTGATTGATGAGAATATAACCCTTGAACGGGGAAATGAATGTCTGCTGCTGACCGGTGTGGATTTCCCGAAGAAAGGCGGCAAAAAAGCGTATGCCCCTCTGGCTCCGGTCCCTGAATCACTCTCTTCATGCTGCCGGATTATTCTAGTTCATGATCCGCTTTGGGTGTCCCAGCAGCCCAGCTTGCCCGCAGATCTCATTCTGGCCGGTCATACGCATGGTGGACAGGTGGTTCTGCCATTGATCAGGCAGAGGCATACAGATTTGTTCTATCAACAATATAATGCCGGAATGTACCGGCTTGAGCGGCAGGACAGCTCGGGAGCAATCGTCCAAATGCTAATCAGCCGCGGCTTCGGCACCGCTCATCTCCCGCTGCGCTGGAGCAGTCCGGCAGAAATGCATGTACTGACCCTGCGCAAAGTGCAGGAACCGCTTGAGCAATTTGGCTAAGAGAGCGGATTAGCGGCGCTGGATCGGGTTATGTATACAGATAAACAAGAGGTATCCTCCGCAACATGCGCTGGATACCTCTTGTTTATTGTGTTCTATTAGAACTGAGCTGCAGCAATGCTCAGCGCATCTTCAGCTCAATGCTGCGCGGATCTACGAAGCTGTAACCCTTGGCTTCCAGCTTCGTAAGCAGCGTATCCAATGCTTCCACGGTCCAGGGAAGCTCATGCATCAGGATGTTGCTTCCGGAATGAAGCTGGTCGGTTACATTCGTAATCAGCTTCTCCGTTTTATTGGCATCCTTTTCTTTCATTTCCCAGTCAAGTGATCCTACGGACCAGGTCATATAGAGAAGTCCGTTCTCTTCCGCCACCTTCTTGCCGACATCGCCGCCTGCTCCATGCGGGGGACGGAAGAAATGCGGGGTTTCGCCTACAACTTCTTTGACTATCTTCTGCACATCCTCGATCTGTTTCTTCACCTCTGTATAGGGTTCGTCCTTCAGCTTGATATGATCCCAGCTGTGATTGCCTATAATTCCGCCCCGGCTATGGATAAGCTCAAGCAGCTCGGGATGTTCTTTGACGCGGTAGCCGTTCACGAAGAAGACCGCTTTAGCCTTGTGTTTATCCAAGGTATCCATCAGCGGATTGATCATTTCCGCTTCCTTCGGGCCATCATCGAAGGTCAGCAGGATGACTTTCTTGTTGGTGCCTTCTTCATTCGGAACAATGTCGTAATTTTTGTTCATATGGTACAGAAGCGGGATTTCAGCAGGATTTGTCTCTCCGCTCGCAGTCCATCCAGTGTTTGAAGAGCCGGCTGGTGTCGCCTGAGGTGAGGCGCTTGCCTCCGCAGCATCATTCCCCTGAGAGGCTTGTGCCGTAGCTGATGGCGATGCTGTTTCAGTTGCCGCCGCTGTCGGCTGAGCATTGTTGTTCACTGTCTTGCCGTTGTTGTCGCCGTTGCTGCAGGATGCCAGCAAAATGGCGGCCAGCAGCAGTGCTGATGTCGCTTTAACCACTTTTTTCATCTCGCTTTCTTGTAACTTTGCTGTATGAGTCGGAATCTTTTCGCGAACACTAAGCATGATTTTACCATACAAGGAGGTTAGAGATATGAATACTTCGTCATTTTTATGCGGAGTGGTGATGGGTGCAGCCGCCAGTATGATTATGTCCAAAAAACGCAGCGCCATGATGTCCTCGCTCGGATCAAGCGGTTCGATGCAAGGAGCCGGTGAAAAAGCGAAGGACAAAATTCTGGGCATGGCCATGACCGGATTCGGAAACACCGCAGCCGGCGCCAGCTCCCAGGACAAAGGCTCGCATGAGCCGAAGAGCAGTGCCGATCACAAGGGGGAGTCCACGGTTAAATCCAAGGAAGCCAACCTCAATATGCTGAAGGATTTCATCCGCAGCAACCCTGATGTTAAGCATGAAGTAGAGCAGATTCTCAAAGAAACACATACAGCGATACCGGGTTTGTAACCGCAAAGCAAAGCGTTAGAATCATTTTGGGGAGGATTCCATCCGCAAAATGATTCTTTTTTTATCAATAAACCGCAACAATTGGGTGATTAAATATATTTATTTACGTGCATTTATGGCAGCAAAATGATAACATACATACATAGTAACCATTTTTGGCTCATTACTCGGGACTCATCATACATTAATATCAAATGAGCTTGCAAAAGGAGGATCCTGTCATGAGAATAGAGCGATTAAGTCAAGATAAGATACGGATTTTCCTCACTTTTGACGACCTGAGCGAGCGGGGCATCCAGAAGGAAGATATGTGGCAGGAAGTTCCCAAGGTGCATGACCTTTTTACGGAAATGATGGATCAAGCGTATAGTGAACTTGGTTTTGACGCTACCGGTCCGCTTGCCGTAGAAGTGTTCGCAATGCCCGCGCAAGGTATGGTCGTTATTGTGACCCGGGGGAAATATGATCACCATCAGTACGGTGCGCCCGGTGAAGAAGAATTGCCTGAAGAGATCTATGAAATGGAAGTTACTCTTGAACAAAGCGACTCCATTGTGTATGCATTCCGCGATTTTGAGGTTCTGGTTGAAGCGGCACATGTACTCATCGGCAATATTACTTCCCAGGGGAAACTGTATTCTTATAACAATAAATGGTATCTTTACTTCGATCCGAAGGAATTTGAGGAGCCGGCATTGTCTGGACTTGTTGCCGTATTGGCAGAGTTTGGCGATTCTTCGCCGGTTACCGAGGCCGTACTGGATGAATACGGAAAGACGGTTATGGCCGAAAATGCGATCCAATTGTTGTGCACTCACTTTAAGCGCCAGGAATAACAAATTGAGGAACGGCAGGACAGCGGATGCTTTCTGCCTTCCTTCGACCATTGGAAGATAATGCAGGAGAAATGGGTATAGTTTCAGGGGAGGTTATTCGGTGCTTTGGTTATCGGTGATTTCGTCGGCAGTGGCACCGGGACTTGCCCTGCTGACTTTTTTCTATCTGAAAGACAAGTACGATCAGGAACCGCTGCATATGGTGGTCAAGGTGTTTTTGCTTGGACTGCTGATTGTTTTTCCGGTAATGATCATTCAGAGAGGTCTTACGCTTGGGCTGGACAGTGGACCTTATGTCGATTCTTTTCTGATTTCCTCCGGGGTGGAGGAAGGGTTGAAGTGGTTTGTGCTGTACCATATGATTTACAACCATACCGAATTTGACGAGCCATATGATGGAATACTATACGCCGTGGCGATTTCGCTCGGTTTTGCAACAATAGAAAATGTAATGTACGCCTGGTACAGTCAAGCTTCAATAGGTTCAATGATTATGCGTGCGCTGCTTCCGGTGTCGGGACATGCAATGTTCGGGGTCATTATGGGCTACCACATGGGCAGGGCCAAGTTCTCGAAACCGGGCAAAGGCAGAGGAATATTGCTGGTCTCTCTGCTGCTGCCTTGGCTGTGGCATGGAATCTATGATTTTATCCTGAGCACGTCGCCCAATTACTGGATTTGGTATATCGTACCTTTGATGGCCGTACTGTGGTATGGAGGAATGGGCAAGGTGGCGCGGGCCAACAACCGTTCGCCGTTTCGTTTTCTGAAGCGGGAGGAAGAGGTTAACCTGTAATAGAGATGGACACACTTAAACTTGAAGGGTAGTTCCCGTATGCAAGGAATTCCAGAGAGGAGCGAGGTGTCTTTTTTTTGCGCGTAAAAGTTCGGATTGTCTGTAAGCAGTGCGGCGAGAGCTACATATTAAGAGGAAACAAGGAAGAGGGAATCATCCAGACCGGCTTCAAGCAATGTCTGTGCAACAGCAGCAGCGGATTTCAGATCGAGGAATGTGGCTAAAATGCTGCTTGGAAGTATTCTCTTGATATTATCAGCCTGCCCGGTGCATAAGACTTCTCAGTTATTGTCAAACTAACGGCAATAAGCTACCGAAAGGAGTCTTGCAGCCCTATGTACAAAAGATTAAGTGCCATAATGTTCCCGCTTACCGCGCTTTTGCTGATTGGCGCACTGGTGTGGGGGTATCAGGAGAACCAGGAGAAAAATTCGATTCTGATTAAAGCGGAGAACCAGTATCAACGGGCTTTTCATGATCTCTCCTATCATGTGGAGCGGCTTCATGGAGAGCTGGGAAATACACTTGCCGTCAATTCAGCCTCTAACGGTGTGCACCGCAAAGGACTTGTCAATGTATGGCGGCTTACCAGCGAGGCGCAGAATGAGATCAACCAGCTGCCGCTTACGCTGCTGCCGTTTAGCCAAACGGAGGAGTTCCTCTCCAAGATCTCTAATTTCTCTTACAAAGCGGCTGTCCGCGATTTCACCAAGAAGCCGCTGACTGAGGCTGAGATGGGGAATTTAAAGGCGCTCTATAAGAATTCGGGTGAAATCTCCAAGGATCTGCAGGAGGTACAGAACAAGGTCATCAGCAATAAACTGCGTTGGATGGATGTCGAGTCAGCTCTTGCTACAGAAGAAAAGGCGGAAGACAATACAATTATTGATGGCTTCAAAACGGTAGACAAGCGTGTGGCGGCCTACCCTGAGCTGGACTGGGGCCCCTCTGTTGCCAGTATTTATGACAAGCGTTCTGTCAAGAAGCTCGGGGGTAAACCTGTCACAGCAGAGGATATCAAAGCCAAGGCTGTAAAGTTTGCCGATAGTGGTGCTAATACCAAGGTGGATGTTAGGGAAAATGGTAAAGGAACCGAATGGGCTTCCTATACAGCTACCTTGACATCTCCGAATCACAAAGCTCCCATCAGTATGGATTTCACGGTGGAGGGCGGAATGCTGATTTCGTACAATGACAATCGCGAGGTTGGACCAGCCAAGGTTTCCATGAAGCAGGCTGTTGCCAAGGCCGGGGAGTTTCTGAAGCAGAAGGGCTATGCCGGCATGACGGCAGTCAGCGCTGACAGATATGATAATTTGGGGAATTTAACTTTTGTAAGCAGCAAAGACGGTGTATTGATCTATCCAGAGAAAATGACGCTGCGCGTCGGGCTGGATACCGGAGAAACCGTTGGTTTTCAAGCCAGCGATTATGTCCGTGAGCATCAGGAGAAACGTGAAATTCCAAAACCTGAGCTGTCCCTCGCCAAGGCCAGAGAGAAGCTGAATCCGGAATTCAAGGAGCTGTACAACCGGATGGCCTGGATCGAGAATGAGGATGCCGTCGAACTGCTGACCTATGAATTTGGCGGCAAAATCAACGGTTCACAGTATCGGATATACCTCAATGCGGCGGATGGAAATGAAGAAGCGGTCGAAGAGATTCGCACCTCTTCGGGAGCTCAGGATAAATAAATGAAGCCTGACTGCACAGGATAGTGGAGGGAGAGGCGGTTCCTTTGGGGGATGCCGCCTCTTTTTTTTCTTTCTGTTGTGCAATAATATTTCTAACCGGAGGACAAACGGCCATGCTATAATCATGAAGAATTAATTACTAACTCTGTGGCGGTGACATGATTGTATCCCAAAATTAACGAATATCTATACATACAGATTGCTTCCAGCGATGCGGCTGAAGCAGAACTAGAATATAGATCCAGAATTGCAGATATGGAAGATGAGGCCCTGCTGATTGAAATTCCAATGCAGGCCAGCAACGGGCGGCTGAAAAAGCTGTTTATAGGGGACGAGCTCTCTGTATATTTTCTTACCGAAGGCGGAATCAAAAATTATTTCAACACGCATGTACTCGGCTTTAAAGAGGATGTTATCCGGATGGTCCGGGTGCGCAAACCGGAAACGGATGCCATCTTCAAAATACAGCGCCGCAGCTTCTTCCGTGTAAATGCCGAGCTTGAACTGGCAGTGAAGGATTCGCTGGGCAGCCGTTTTCTGGTGCGGACCGATGATATCGGAGGAGGCGGAGCTTCTTTTCTCAGTGATCCCAAAGTAAAGGTGGAGGTGGGGGACAAACTGTTCTGTTGGCTGCTGGTCCCTTACCGAAATGGCAGCACCGAGCATGTGAACTTTGAAGGTGAGATTGTGCGGATAAAGCAGCTGGAAAGCGGGCGTAATCTAGTCATGTTAAAGTTTGCCGCCATCACGGATTCCGAGCGTCAAAAAATAATCCGTTACTGCTTCGAACGCCAGTTTGATTTCCGCGACCGTTAATGATAGCCGTCTAAACGCCCGGAAAAGGCATCAAAATAGCCTTTTTTATGCTGAATTAATGCTATGCCATTTTGCACTGAGGTATAAACTGTGGTATAATTTTATAAGTCGCAGGCAATGCCTGCTTTTTTCTTGATAAGATCATCAAGTCCCTAGAGATACGTCGGTGGACGTATTTCTTAATGAAAGCGTGTTTGAGGAGGAATGCCCCGTTGGTTAGGCAGGGGACACATACTTACGACAGAATCAACGTCGCCATCGACGGACCTGCCGGGGCAGGCAAGAGCACTGTAGCCCGATTGGTAGCCCAGAAGTTGTCTTACATTTATGTTGATACGGGTGCAATGTACCGGGCCATTACCTGGGATATGCTCCGCAGAGGCATTCAGCCGGAAGATCATGAATCAGTGGATCAAAGGGTCCGCGATATGGTGATTGAGCTTATCCCGGAGCAGGACATCCAGAAGGTGCTGATCAATGGGGAGGACGTAACCCCGCATATCCGCAGTCTTCAGGTTAGCGGCCAGGTGTCGCAGTATTCGAAGATCGAGGGTGTTAGATCCAGACTCAGTCATTTGCAGCGTCAGATGGCGCTTCGCAAGGGGGTCGTAATGGATGGCCGCGATATCGGTACGACCGTGCTGCCGGATGCCGAAGTGAAGATTTTCATGACGGCAAGTGTGGAGGAACGGGCTCTCCGCCGTTACAAAGAGCTGAAGGACACGGAAACAATAACTCTCCAGCAGCTTGAACGCGATATTGCAGCCCGTGACCGTCTTGATGAAGGACGGGAGATTTCACCGCTGCGCCGTGCAGAAGATGCCATTCTTCTTGACACGACCTTTATGGATATCAGGCAAGCCGTGGAAGCCATTGTCTCCCACTGCAGATCTCATGTTGACGGGGAGAGAAATCATTCATGATTTATGCCATTTGCTGTGGGTTGCTTCGCTTGATTTATGCCATCCTGTTCCCGCTGAAGATTGTCGGGAAAGAGAATGTGCCAAAGGAGGGCGGGGTGCTGCTCTGCGCCAACCACATCAGCCTGCTAGATCCAATGACGATCGGCATTAAGCTGGACCGCCAGGTAAAGTATATGGCCAAAGCAGAGCTGTTCAAGGTTCCTGTGCTAGGCTGGCTCATTAATAAGTTGGGCGCTTTTCCGGTGAAACGCGGCGGCGTAAGCAAAGAATCCATCAAAACGGCCCTTAATACGCTTCGCGGCGGACATGTTATGGGTATCTTTCCGGAAGGGACGCGAAACTCTGATTCCGGTGTGGCTAAGAAGGGCGCAGCGAGTTTTGCGCTTCGCAGCGGTGCAGCAGTTGTTCCAGCCGCTATCGTCGGATCCTACAAGCCCTTTCGCCGAATGACTGTCATTTATGGAGCTCCCATTGACCTTAGTTCGTTCGATGGAAAGGGAAGCGAGTCTCTTGAAGAAGTCACTGATGTAATTATGGGGCGTATCCATGAGATGGCCAAGACCGGCAGGCCCAGTGCAAGATAAACGTTGAATCATGTCGCTTTTTTACGGATACTGAGGAATAACGGCATAACCGCTATTTTTTGGAACATACTAACTTAAAAATGTAAGTGATATTTAGGTAATGCTTGTTTTGAACTCTGCTCTACGCGGGTTTAAATAAATGGGGTTTTGAATCGAGGAGGGTAATCACATGTCTGAAGAAACTAGAAATCAGGAAGCTGCGGCTAATGTTGAGAACAACGAAGCCGTAGAAGCAACAGAAACAGTGGAATCCGCTGTACCCGCTGCAGGTAACGAAGAAGAAGTGACAAGCCAAGAAGGTTTGGAAATCATTTCGTTGAAAAAAGGCGATACCGTGAAAGGAACAATCGTCAAAATCGAAGATAACCAAGCTTATGTAAGCATTGGATATAAATACGACGGCGTTATTCCTATTCGCGAATTGTCTTCCGTCCAACTGGACAATGCTGCAGCAGCAGTAGAAGTTGGACAAGAAGTTGAATGCAAAGTTGTCAGCATCAATGACAACAAGGAAAGCCTGGTTCTCTCCAAACGTGCAATTGACAGCGAGAAATCATGGGAAGATCTGGAGAAATATTTTGCTTCCCAGGAAGCGTTCGATGTTACTGTGGCTGACGTTGTCAAAGGCGGCCTCGTAGCTGATGTCGGCGCGCGCGGATTTATTCCGGCTTCCATGGTTGAACGTCACTTTGTAGAAGATTTCAGCGACTACAAAGGCCGCACTCTACGCGTGAAAGTGAAAGAACTGGACCGTGAGAACAGCAAGGTTATTCTTTCCGCCAAAGAAGTGCTGGAAGAAGAATTCGAAGCCAACAAATTGAAGATTATGGCTGAGCTGTCCGAAGGACAAATCATCGAAGGTACTGTGCAACGTCTGACACAATTCGGCGCATTTGTTGATGTGGGCGGCGTTGACGGATTGGTTCACGTATCCGAAATCGCTTGGAACCATGTCGAAAAACCTTCCGATGTTGTTTCCGAAGGCGACAAGGTTCGTGTAAAAGTGCTTAAGGTTGATCCTGAAAAGGGCAAAATCAGCCTCAGCATCAAAGCTGCTGCTCCAGGTCCTTGGGATTCTGCAGCTGGTAAAATCAACATTGGCGATGTAGTTACAGGCGAAGTAAAACGCCTTGTAAACTTCGGCGCGTTTGTTGAACTGCTTCCAGGCGTGGAAGGCCTTGTGCATATCTCGCAAATCTCCCACAAGCACATCGGTACTCCGCATGAAGTGCTCAAAGAAGGACAAGAAGTACAAGTGAAAGTGCTTGACTTCAATCCATCCGAGAAACGCGTCAGCCTGAGCATCAAAGAAACCGAAGAAGCTCCGGCTCCTACAGCAAGACCGGAACGCAGCAACAGCAGAGACAGAGCTCCTAAAGAAGTGCTGAACAATCCTAACGTATCGCTCAGCAACGAAGGACTCAGCTTCACGCTTGCTGAACGCTTCGGCGACAAGCTGGACAAATTCAAGGGTAACAACTAATCCTTTAGATTGTCATACCGGGTAAAGTAATCGGCGAGCCCTCGATAAGAGGGTTCGCCGATTGTGTTTTTACAGGCATGTAAGTCCAAAAGGTACAAGGTACAAGCTGGTTAGCCAATTTAATTGTTTTTTGCTATGATGAGTTACGTAAGGATGACAGGAGGAATGAATATGGCAAGACCCGTTGTGGCCATCGTAGGAAGGCCTAACGTCGGAAAGTCGACGATATTTAACAGGCTGATTGGCGATAGACTGGCCATTGTAGAAGATAAACCGGGGATTACACGCGACCGGATTTATGGCGTTTCAGATTGGAACGGCAAAGCCTTCAGTGTAATTGATACCGGTGGGATTGAAATTGACGGTGAAGACGCGATTCTGAAATCAATTCGTGTTCAGGCGGAGCTGGCGATTGAGGAAGCGGATGTCATCGTCTTTATGTGCGAGGCGAAAAGCGGACTGACCAATGCGGATGAAGAAGTGGCACAAATTCTTTTCCGTTCCGGCAAACCGGTCGTGCTTGCAATCAATAAAGTGGACAATATGAAGCGCACAGATGATATTTATGAATTTTACACCCTGGGAATCGGCGATCCTATCGGCATCTCCGGCAGCCATGGTACCGGAATCGGCGATTTGCTGGATGCGGTAACCGAGAAGCTTCCAGAGCCAACTGAAGAGGAATACGACGAAGATGTGATTCGTGTGGCCCTGATCGGCCGGCCGAATGTAGGTAAATCTTCTTTGGTCAACGCCATTTTGGGTGAAGAACGCGTAATTGTCAGCGATGTCGCAGGGACTACACGCGATGCCATTGATACTCCTTTTGAACGGGACGGGCAGCGCTATGTTCTGATCGATACTGCGGGTATGCGCAAACGCGGCAAAGTATATGAAACCACGGAAAAATACAGCGTGATGCGCGCAATGCGGGCCATTGAGCGGGCTGATGTTGTTCTGGTGGTAATCAACGGCGAAGAAGGCATTATCGATCAGGATAAGCATATTGCCGGTTATGCTCATGATGCCGGGAAAGCTTCGATCTTTGTGGTCAACAAATGGGATGCTGTCGAGAAGGATGACAAGACGATGCAGAACTTTGAGACCAAAATCCGTGATCACTTCCTGTTCATGAGCTACGCACCTGTAGTGTTCTTGTCCGCATTAACGAAACAGCGTCTGCAGAAACTGCTGCCGGTGGTGCAGCATGTCGCCCAGCAGCATGCTCTGCGGATTACGACGCATTTGGTCAACGATGTGGTATCCGATGCTGTGGCCATTAATCCTCCGCCAACGGATAAAGGACGGCGCCTGCGCATCAATTATGTCACTCAGGTTGCTGTCAAGCCGCCGACGATTGTGGTATTTGTCAATGACCCGTCGCTGATGCACTTCTCCTATGAACGATACCTGGAGAACAAAATCCGCGCGGCGTTCAATTTTGAAGGAACACCAATCCGTCTGTTTACACGGCGCAAATCCGAAAACGAAGGTTAGGGGAGAAGAGTAGTGGCGTTTGAACTTCTGGTGATCGTTGTAAGCTATTTGCTTGGCTCTGTCAGCTTCAGTGTATTGCTCGCCCGGCTGCTCAAAGGTATTGATATCCGTCAATACGGAAGCGGCAATGCCGGAGCGACCAATACGCTGCGTGTGATGGGGAAAGGACCGGCAATACTGGTGCTGGTTCTGGACGTACTGAAGGGAATTGCCGCAGTTTGGCTCGGAACCTGGGCTGGCGGCTGGGGAACCTGGATCGCGGTGGCTTGCGGGGTCGCAGCCATCATCGGGCATAATTGGCCGCTCTACTTTCACTTTCGCGGCGGGAAGGGCATTGCAACTACAATTGGCGTAATGGCTACGCTTTGTTTTTGGCCTGCGCTGATCGCAGGGATCATTGCCATCCTGGCCATCGTTATTACCCGCTTTGTGTCGCTGGGCTCCCTGATTTTTGTTGCGCTTACCCCGGTATTCCTGCTGTTTACCGAATTTACAACACCTGAATTGTGGGGAAGCATTATCATTGCAGTTTTCGCTTTCTGGCGGCACCGCAGCAATATTGTGAAGATCTCCCAGGGAAGAGAGAATAAAATCGGCGCTAAAGTCAAGGAGGGGAATCGCGTTGTCTGATAAAGTAACCGTGCTGGTCGCGGGCAGTTGGGGAACTGCGCTGGCTACTGTGCTGGCGGCTAACCACTCGGAGGTTTATCTATGGACACGCAGGTCCGAACAGGCTGCCGAGATTAATGAGGCTCACACGAATGAGCACTTCTTGCCCGGGATTTCTTTGCCCGCTAATATCATCGCAACTACGGATATGGAGACAGCGGTCACCGGTTCCAAGGCGGTGGTTATTGTTGCCCCGTCCTCTGGAATGCGCCAGGTCGCCCGCAGCCTCAAACCTTTCTGGAAAGAAGATATGCTCTGTGTACATGCTACAAAGGGCTTCGAGACGGAATCCATGAAACGGATGTCCACCGTCATTTCCGAGGAGCTGGGCTGTGCTGAAGGCCAGGTGGTTGTTCTATCCGGACCTAGCCACGCCGAAGAGGTGGTGCGCCTGTGTCCTACAACGGTTGTGGTAGCTTCACCGGACGACAGATGCGCTACAGAAGCACAAAGTTTATTTATCAACAATGATTTCCGTGTGTACACCAATCGAGATCAGGTAGGCGTTGAACTGGCCGGAGCACTGAAGAATATCATAGCGCTTGGGGCAGGTCTGTCTGACGGTCTGGGCTTTGGCGATAATGCCAAGGCGGCATTGCTCACCCGCGGTCTTGCCGAGATTTCCCGCGTCGGTGTCGAGCTGGGTGCTAATCCGCTAACCTTTGCGGGTTTGGCTGGACTCGGTGACCTTGTGGTAACAGCAACTAGCCAGCATAGCCGCAACTGGCGGGCCGGTTCGTTGCTTGGCCAAGGGAAACCGCTCTCTGAAGTGCTGGAGTCCATGGGCATGGTAGTTGAAGGGATACGCACCACGGAAGCCGCATACGCTATTTCGCTTAAGCTGGGCGTGCAGATGCCGATCACTGATCAGATCTATCATGTGCTGTTCAAAGGCAAAACGCCGCGCAGCGCCGTCGAGGCCCTGATGGGACGCGACCGCAAGACGGAGATGGAAACGATCTCGCAGGAAACTTGGGAGCAGTGGCATTCCTGATCACGTTCACCTTTTGACGGGGATCCTCATATGTTGTAATGGGGATTGACGGAGGAGGGATGAAAAGTGAGCAAAGATTTTTCCAAGGATGCATTGAACGCCATCAATAAAAAAGCGGGCAAAAACATCACACCAGGTGCCGTCCAAAAGCTGGCCAGTACGGTCAAACCGGGAACAATGCAGAATGAAGCCCAGCTCCGCCAGTTAATTAAGCAGGTGTCATCAATGGCGAAGGTACCGGTCAGCGAGGCTACGGTGCAGGATATCATCAACGCTGTCAAAAAAGGCGGCGCGAATTCGGGCACCATGGAGTCTTTAATGAAAATGATGCTGAAAAAATAGCATTACTCTTCGCGGAGCAAAGAGCAGATGATCCGGAATCAGTCCTGATTCTGTGATCTTTTGCTCTTTTTTTTGAACCCTTAGACTTAGTAGGTTTCATGCCGTAGTCTTCATGATATAATAGTCGCAATCAAATATTGCCGGATGGAGGCGGTTTGTCCATGGATCCGATGACGAAAATGTGGTTGTCGCTAATAGCGATTCTGGTAATGGGATTGTCCGTATTTCTGATAACCTTTGCGCGCAGCAAGACAAAAGGCCTGCTGAGAGCTATATTATCATTAATTGCCTTTGTCATTATGCTGATCGGGCTGTTGGGTGGAGCCGCTTCAATTA
This sequence comes from Paenibacillus sp. FSL L8-0470, assembly GCF_038008625.1. Classification (NCBI taxonomy): domain Bacteria; kingdom Bacillati; phylum Bacillota; class Bacilli; order Caryophanales; family Paenibacillaceae; genus Paenibacillus; species Paenibacillus sp. FSL L8-0470. The sequence continues at coordinate 4,925,867 of NZ_JBBOZM010000001.1, read as the reverse complement.
TGTAAGCATTTACATTGAATTCAGGCAGAAGGTTCTTGGAAGAATCACTGGACTTTTTTTGCAGGAATAGGAAGTGAGTAGATGGCAGATTCGGGAATTCCCTACATATTGGAAGCAGCGCTAGCCTCTATATCCGAGGTGTTAGACCTGAGCTGGCTGGAGAAGCCGCCTGTATGGCTACTGGGAGGAAGCTGCGGGCTTCTGCTGCACGGAGTGCAGCTGAGTGCACCTCCGCGCGACATCGACCTCTACGCCGATCTGGAGGATGCTGAAGTACTTCATTCGGCTCTGAGCTGTTATTCGGTGGACGGAGGTCCGGAAGAAGATTATAGTGGAGGCTGCTATTCGCTGCGCAGCCGTTACCGTATCGGAGATGCGAGGGTAGAACTGGTATGTGGTTTTCAGATCAGCTCGGGCACGCGCCGGTATGCCGTGGATGTTCAGCAGCTTCTGCCGCATGCACTCATCGAGGATTTTAACGGTATCGGCTTCATGCGCCTCATGCCTGCGGCTCACGAGCTGGTGTTCAACCTGCTGCGGTGCAGGGTGGAGCGGTGCAGTGCTATTGCCAATTTTATGAAGGTCAATCTGGCTGTTCATTTACCACTGCTGCAGCAGCTAGTTCTGGAGAATGGACTGGATGAAGCCTTTGGACTGCAATTGGAGAAACTGCTCGGAGTGTCGACATCGATACAGATTTAACAAGAAGCAAAGGAAGGAAGCTATGTCATGAAGCCGCAAAAAGGATGGACTGTCACCTTCCAGCCTGAAGGACGAAAAACAGTAGTGCAGCACGGGGTAACCCTGCTGGAAGCTGCGCGCAAGGCGGGAGTGGTCCTGCCTACCCGCTGCGGCGGCAAAGCCGGTTGCCTGATGTGCAAGGTGACGGTCCCACAGGAAGAGGCGGCTGCCCTTCGGCCGCCGGGGGATGCCGAGCAGCGGAAGCTTGGCGGCTTGCTGGATTCAGGCGTCCGTCTGGCGTGCCAGGCAGCCGTCTGGAACGATTTGAGCGTCATTGTCCCCGAGGACCCGCTCAAAGCCGCAGTACGGCGCAGGCTGGAAGCAGCGCGTCGTGGGGAAGAGGACGGGCTGTGGTAAGCTTGTGAAGTAACTTTTGGAGAATGCTGGAGCAGAAAGGGGCGGACGGAGTGCTTTTCACAGATGGACAGAAGACATCCGGAATCAGAATGGGCTTGCTGCTGGGGATAAGCTTACTGCTCTTAGTTCTCACGGGCTGTATGTACCGCGGAGAACAGAACCAGCCTGCCGGCAATTTCCGCGAGAGTGTCAAGCGGGTTCAGGCGGCAGTGGATGATTATCAGCAGGAGGAAGGTCTGCTGCCGATTCTGAATAGCGAGGAATCTACTCCACGCTATGAGAAATTCGTAATTGATTTGGAGAAGCTGCGCCAAAAAGGCTATTTGGATGAAATTCCGGCTGCGGCCTTTGAGAAGGGCGGCAGGGCCTATTTTCTTATCTTGGACGAAGAAAGTGATCCTACCGTGAAGCTGATGGATCTCGTTACCGTGCAGAAGGTAAATGATGTCTCCCGCCAGGTTAACCGCTACAAATCAGCGCATGGAGGCGCACTCCCGGCAGGGGAGGAACGGTATCCGGGCTTCTTCACCATTGATTCCAAAATGGCGGGAACGGCTGCTATAACGCTGAAGAGCGTCTATTCCGGACAGCCGCTGGAGTTTATCATGGACAAGAACGGTGAAGTGTATGTCGACTACAGCTTTGATATTATGTCTGCCATCGACAAGGAAGGCGCAACACCTGCGGCCAATCAGGATCTGCGGATTGAGCTGGAGCAGGCTTCTTATTATGTACCGGTGAAGTCGTTGCCGTATTTGTGGATTAATGGTCAGCCAGTTCCTCAGCCTCCGGACAGTCCATAGACCGTTTCCAGCCGGCAGCAGTTCCAGAAGTTATTCTGGGACTGTTTTTTTGTATTATCCAGTGCTTCTGAGGAAGCGGCCACATGCAAGGAGAGAGGTAGTTCTACTTGCTACTCCGCGCTCATATGATTGATGAGAAGACTTCCGGGCGTCATGACGCCTGCGGGGGTGCAGAACCTCATTTCGCAAATTACTATACAAATTGCGCAGCTGCGGGTCATAAATCCGTTCCGGATACATATGATGATACTAGTCCAAATGCATGTCCGAGCATTCGGAGTTTAGCGCGGGGCAAAAGTGTTCCGCCCTTAAGCAGCAGCTAGGCTTCGGGCGGACATACGAAAGTCCGGTGGATGTCCTGCAAGGGTCAGATTGCCGGCGGAACGCGAAGTCGATGCTCTTCAGGCATTTTTTCTTCGGAGTAATATGAGGAGGGGATCTCTTTTGGAAAAAGTGGATATTTTCAAGGACATTGCCGAGCGTACCGGCGGAGACATTTATCTTGGCGTCGTCGGCGCGGTTCGCACGGGGAAATCGACGTTCATCAAACGGTTCATGGAGACGATTGTCTTGCCGAACATCACCAGCGAGGCAGACCGGGTAAGGGCAGTGGATGAACTTCCGCAAAGTGCAGCGGGTAAAACTATTATGACAACTGAGCCGAAATTTGTACCGAACAACGCGGTGCAGATCAAGGTTGCGGAAGGGCTGGAAGTGAATGTCCGGCTGGTCGACTGTGTAGGATATGCTGTGGAGGGTGCAAAAGGGTATGAGGATGAGAACGGCCCTCGCATGATCTCCACTCCTTGGTTTGAGGAACCGATTCCTTTCCAGGAAGCGGCGGAAATTGGCACGCGTAAGGTGATTCAGGAGCATTCCACGCTGGGTGTAGTTGTGACTACAGACGGCACGATTGCTGAAATCCCGCGGAACTCTTATATTGATTCCGAAGAGCGGGTCATTGCGGAGCTGAAGGAAGTAGGCAAGCCGTTTGTGCTTGTGATCAACTCCACCCGGCCGCGCAGTGAAGAGGCACAGCAGCTGCGCAGTGAGCTGGCCCTTAAATATGATATTCCCGTTATGACGCTTAGTGCCGCGAATATGACGGAAGACGATGTGACCGGTGTGCTGCGCGAAGTGCTGTACGAATTCCCGGTCCATGAGGTCAATGTGAACCTGCCTAGCTGGGTGATGGTGCTGGGCGAAAATCACTGGCTGCGCAGCAGCTATGAGAATTCCGTCCGCGATACTGTGAAAGACATCCGCCGCCTGCGTGATGTTGACCGGCTGGTCTCCCAGTTTACGGAATATGATTTCATCGATAAAGCAGGGCTTAGCGGAATGAACATGGGCCAAGGTGTAGCCGAGATTGACCTGTATGCGCCGGAAGAACTGTATGATCAGGTTCTGATGGAAGTGGTAGGGGTTGAAATCCGCGGAAAAGATCATCTGCTGCAGCTGATGCAGGACTTCTCCCATGCCAAACGCGAGTATGACCGCTTCTCCGAAGCGCTGGAAATGGTCAAAACAACCGGCTACGGGATAGCCGCTCCTTCACTCGCGGAAATGGCTCTCGATGAGCCGGAGCTGATCCGCCAGGGCTCGCGTTTCGGGGTTCGCCTGAAGGCGACAGCACCTTCGATTCATATGATCCGCGTGGATGTGGAATCGGAGTTCTCGCCGATCATCGGCACAGAGAAACAGAGCGAAGAGCTGGTGCGCTATTTGATGCAGGACTTTGAGAATGACCCGATCAAGATTTGGGAGTCGGATATTTTTGGCCGCTCGCTGCATTCGATTGTGCGTGAGGGTATTCAGGGCAAAATTGCCATGATGCCGGATAATGCCCGCTACAAGCTGCAGGAAACACTTGGACGGATCATCAACGAGGGTTCTGGCGGCCTGATCGCCATCATTTTGTAAGGCATATCTCATAACAAAAAGAGAGCAGGGATTTCCGGCTCTCTTTTTGTTATGTCCGGAGTGGGGGCATATGACATCCGATGGCTTCCCCTCCGCGCTCTTTTCACACGGAAATGCTTCTCTACTTTATGGTTAATAGGAATTTCTTCCATTAATAGTCTCTCATTTTCGGCCTTATTGAGGGTTTAGTAGATACTTTCTGCTCCTTTTTTGAGGAACGCCTTGAAATTATGGGTGGGCTGTATTACTATAAGTTTGTTGCGCTTCTAGGAAGAAGGGCGCCAGTATCTAGCAATAAACGGGATTATCACGTATATTTTGCGTTGAAACGGAAACAGTGTATGATACCGGAAATTTACCCAGGGAGGTGAGAAAACATGAATAAATCAGATTTGATCAACGTAGTAACAGAAGCAACTGAACTTCCCAAGAAAGATGCTACTAAAGCGGTAGATGCCGTTTTCGAAGCGATCACAGGTGCTCTGCAAAGCGGCGATAAAGTACAACTGGTTGGATTCGGAAACTTTGAAGTGCGCGAACGTTCCGCACGTAAAGGCCGCAACCCGCAAACTGGTGAAGAAATCGAAATTCCTTCAAGCAAAGTACCGGCATTCAAACCCGGTAAAGCGCTTAAAGACGGAATCAAATAGAGATTTCTACATATCGATCCTATAGTCTTCCGAGTAACAACTATGCCGCCCTCCAAGGCGGCATTTGTTTTTGCAATCTTTATCCGCAATTGCTTAGAGAAAGCGTATACTCACACAAAACTTAAGTGAATGCTTCCGAAGCTAGTTTTGTACGAAGAAATTTCAAGGAAGTAGATGCTCACAAAACTTAAGTGAATGCTTCCGAAGCCAGTTTTGTACGAAGAAATTTCAAGGAAGTAGATGCTCACAAAACTTTTAGGAGGATCAAAGATGACCGAGAAGAATAATGGCGTTAGCCCTGCACCGTCAGGCAGCGAGTACATCGTGGTGAAGGCCAAAGAGAACGGCGTTCAGGTAATCGGGCTTACCAGAGGACTGGATACGCGCTTCCACCACACAGAGAAGCTGGACAAAGGCGAGGTGCTGATCGCTCAATTCACCGATCATACCTCAGCTATGAAAATCCGCGGCAAGGCGGAAATATGGAGCAAACACGGACAACTGGAGAGCGAAAGCTGAAAAGCAGGCATAGCCTGCTTTTTTTCAAAATATAACTAAGTATAGGCAAGTCCGCAGGATCGTATAAACGCACGGCAAGGCGGAAATTATGGATAAGGGGGCAGGTCATGAACCGGGGCTGGCTAATCGGAACTGTATTGCTCGTGACCACGGCTTCTGCCGTAATTCTGCCGCTGCTGGCGGAGCTCGAACCTTCCTTGCAGAATCAGCGGGGAGTAGTGGAAACCTTCAGCGGTGCAAATACGATTCTCGATAATGATAATCTTGTAGATATACTGAACGGGATCCCATTTACCCTGTCCATTGATAGCGTAGACTTTGATCAGAGCGTCTTGTCACTGGATCTGAAGGTAACAGGCAATAACCACGAGCCTAGGGAACTGTATCAGAATATGGCTCAGGCGATCTCCTTTGCTTTCCAAGACACGGGGAATGTCGATCAGCTGCTCCTGCGCATCGTTGCCGAGGACAAATGGCTGGACACCCGCCGTCTATTGCTTGCCGGGGATATCAGACGCATGGAGTGGTCGCTTCAGCTGCAGCAGAAGCTGGAGGCGTCCGGGAATGATCCGCTGCCAGATGCGCTCAAGAAAGGCTTCCGTATTCGTGAAAGCGAGCTGTGGAAAAGGCAGTTCATTTATCCCTGATGTGGGTAAATGAAACTAGAACGCCCTAGAGTGCGTGACAAAAAAACATGTGATATAATAGACAAGATTGTGAACAAAGATATTGTCATAACGTCAATGGCTTCGGAGGCTGAAATGAAACCGTACCGCATACCACAACTTGCTAAACCTTACACCGACTACGATATGATTCAGCGGCATACGGAATTACCGCCGTTTTCCGATGGGCGTGGTCATTTGTTATATATTTTTCTGAATCACGGCACCCCGGACGGTGCACAAAACGGTGAGTTGTATACTCTGGTAACAGCACTTGTGCAGCTAGGTCTTGATACACATGAGAGCATCGATATATCCCTTGAAGAACCGGGGGGAGACCAGATGCGTTCCCGTCAGCTCAAGGTGCTGGCCGGCGATTACTTCAGCAGCTGGTTTTACCATTTGCTTGCGAAACGTGAACAGATTGAGATGGTGGGCATCTTAAGTACGGCCATTGCCGACTTTAACGTGATGAAAGCCCATCTTTACGGCAAAATGAAGGGGATGCTGCTCTCCGCTGAACAATACCTGCGGCACACGGTACAGCTCAATATGCGGCTGTTCCTTTCTTTTACACCGATGATTGAGGAGTCGCTCACCCAGCTGTGGGAGAAGCTGCTGGCTGAATTCAGCCACTGCGAGACCTTATGTCTGGAACTGCGGCGGTCTGGTAATCCGGCAAGTGCCCGGGAAGGCTATTGTTACTGGAAGGTGATGGAATTAGCCACCGAAGAAGAGCGGCAGCTGCTGGGCGAGCAGAATCTAGATCTGAAGGATTGGAAGAAGCTGAAGCTGAAATATAAATGCGATTCCCTGCTGACCGACAAGCTGCATGGGTCGCTCCAGTCCATACAGGGACTGCTGAAAGACATTAAGGACGAGTACCTGATCAGCGAGCTTAGCTCCGCGCTTGACCACTTTCTCCTGCAGACGAAAATTTCCGGACAAGCGGCCGTGGAGGGGTAGAGAATGACTATAGAGAAAACGTCACCTTTGGGTGACCAGGGCATCAAACCGAAGGAACAATTTGTACACTCCGTATTTGAGAGCATCGCCGGCAAATATGACCTGATGAATGATATTCTAAGCTTCCGCCGCCATAAAGCGTGGCGAAAGTTCACGATGCGCAAGATGGGCATGAAGCGCGGCGATTCCGCTGTAGACTTGTGCTGCGGTACCTGTGACTGGAGTATTGCCTTGGCTGATGCCAGCCAGACCGGAAGTGTTATCGGGCTTGACTTCAGTGCAGGCATGCTGGAGGTAGGCCGCCGCAAGGTGGAAGAGCGCAAACTGCAGGACCGCATTTCACTGGTCCAGGGCAATGCGATGGACCTGCCTTTCGGTGACAACAGCTTTGATTATGCGACGATAGGCTTCGGACTTCGCAATGTGCCTGATCTCGTTCAAGTGTTGAACGAAATGAAGCGTGTAGTGAAGCCGGGAGGAATGGTTGTCTGCCTCGAGCTTTCCAAGCCGATGAAACAGCCGTTCAAAGGCATTTATTATTTTTATTTTCAGCGTGTACTTCCGCTCCTTGGGAAACTGTTTGCCAAAAGATACGAGCAATATAAATGGCTTCCCGAATCATTGGCCCTATTTCCGGACAGAGAGCAGCTTGCGGTGATTTTCCGTGAAACCGGTCTTGAGCAAGTGGAATCCTATCCCTTGACCGGCGGCATCGCAGCATTACATATTGGGCTCAAGGAGAACTGTAATGTTTAAAAAAGTCGGCGTTTTTCTGCAAATGATCAAGTTTGAACATACTGTTTTTGCATTACCCTTCGCATTTATGGGCGCATTGCTCGGTTCAGTTGTCATGTTCGGCACACTCCCTTCCTGGGCCCAGATCGGCTGGGTTGTTATCGCCATGTTTGGCGCCCGCAGCGCGGCCATGGGGCTGAACCGGCTGATTGACCGGATCAGCGACGCCAAGAATCCGCGGACCGCTGGAAGAGCGATTCCCGCAGGGCTGCTGAAGGTTGGAGAAGTAATTATCTTTATTGGGATCTCATTCTTTTTACTATTCTGGGCTGCTTTCAAGCTTAATCCCTTGTCGGCCAAATTGCTGCCGATCGCTGTTTTTCTCCTTGTTTTTTATTCCTTCACGAAGCGATTTACCTGGGCCTGCCATCTGATACTCGGGCTAACCATCGCCTTGGCTCCGCTTGGGGGCTGGGTTGCCGTCACGGGCACTGTGGACTGGACAGCCATGATCTTTTATTTCACGATTGTGTTTTGGACTGCGGGTTTTGATATTATCTATTCCTGCCAGGATGTTGAATTTGATACGAAGGAAGGCCTTTACTCCATTCCGGTTCGCTTTGGTGTTCCACGGGCGCTGGACATTGCGAAGGTATTTCACTTTCTTACGGGCATCGGATTCGTTTCGCTCCTTTTTATCACTGATTTAAGCTGGTGGTATGTAGCAGGGATGCTGATTGCTTACATCATTCTTTTTTATGAGCATCACATTGTGTCTCCAAGTGACTTAAGCCGCTTGCAGACTGCGTTCTTTACCATGAACGGGGTGCTGAGCATCGTGGTGTTCTCATTTACTTTGATTGACCTGGTGGTGCAGTTTTACAAATGACAGAGCAGAAGCCTAAAAATTTCGTTGTAGGAATTACCGGAGCGAGCGGAGGCATTTATGGCGTTCGTCTGACGGAAACCCTGCTTTCATTGGGGTATACGGTCCATCTCGTTGTGAGCAATGCGGGCTGGCGTGTTTTTAAAGAGGAGCTTGGCTTTGCCGCCTCTGACCGGGAAGGCTTTCTGAACGAAAAGTTCAGCGGCTATCCCGGTTCTCTGCTTTATCATAAAGTACAGGACATCGGGGCATCGATCGCCAGCGGCTCCTTCCGCACGGAAGGGATGATTATTATGCCTTGCTCCATGGGTACACTTTCTGCTGTGGCGCATGGCAGCTCCGATAATTTGATGACAAGGGCTGCCGATGTCATGCTGAAGGAAGGGCGCCCCTTGGTCCTCGTCCCCCGGGAGACACCGCTGCATGCCATTCACCTGGAGAATATGCTGAAGCTGTCCCGGCTGGGCGTCAAGCTGATCCCGGCAATGCCTGCCTTTTATTTTGGCCCGGGCAGCATGGATGATCTGATTAACTTTATGGTGGGCAAGGTGCTGGACAGCTTTAACATTGAGCACACTTTATTTCGCAGATGGGGGGAATGAGGGATGGTCAATTCGCAGCATACCGTTATCGGTAAAATCAGCTATACCAACTCATGGCCGGTATTTCACAATTTTCACCCCTCTTCGTTAAGTTATCCTGCAGAGATGGTGAGTGAAGTGCCTGCCATTCTTAATCAGGGCATGGCTGAGGGCACTATCCATGTGGGTGCATTATCTTCCTTTGCCTATGCAGCAGCCAGTGACCGTCTGCTGCTGCTTCCGGATCTATCCGTCAGTGCGGAGGGACCGGTCAAATCAATTCTGCTGTTCTCCCGGATGCCTGTTCAGCAGCTTGGAAACGCGAGGATTGCCGTAACTAATACCTCCGCAACATCGGTGAATCTGCTGAAGATTCTGATGGAGAAAGCCGTTCATGGCAAACCGGAATATATCAGTGCAGAGCCTGATCTGGATCACATGATGGATCAGTCGGACGCCTGCCTCTTAATCGGTGACAATGCGATCAAAGCCTCGTGGCAGAATCAGGGCTACATCGTTACTGATTTGGGTGAACTGTGGAATGAGTGGACTGGACTCAGCATGACCTTTGCCGTCTGGGCGGTAAACCGGGAGGCAGCGAACAGTAAGCCTAAAGCGATTGCCGAAATTGCCGAGGCCTTTGCGGAAAGTAAAAGACGCGGAATCCGCGAACTCGCGCCAGTTATTCGGGAGGCGTGCATGGCTATCGGCGGAACGGCTGCCTACTGGGAAGGATATTTCCGTAATTTATGTTATGACTTTGGGGAAAGGCAGCAGGAAGGTCTGAACCTCTATTTCCGCTACGCCTATGAAATGGGCCTGCTGCCGCAGGAAGTGAAGATGGAGCTTTGGAGCCACAATCTGCTGACACGGGTGAAAGAATGAAACGAATGCAAATATTCGGTTTGCTGAACAAGGATATGGATCTGATCGAAAAAGAGCTGTACCGCAGCGTTCAAGGCGATGATGGTCTGCTGACAGAGACTTCCCTGCATCTGCTGAAGGCGGGCGGCAAACGTCTGCGTCCAGTATTTGTGCTGATGGGCGGCAAATTTGGCCAATATAATCTGGAGAAGCTGAAGCGTGTAGCTATCCCGCTTGAGCTCATACATAGTGCTTCGCTCGTTCACGATGATGTGATCGACGATGCAGAGCTGCGGCGTGGAGAGCTTACTGTCAAAGCGAAGTGGGGCGACAAGATCGCCATGTACACCGGGGACTATATTTATGCGAAAGCGCTCGTTATGACTTCGGAGCTGAAAAATCCCCGCATCCACCAAATCCTTTCCAAGGCGATGGTTGAAATGTCCATCGGAGAAATGGAGCAGATCCGTGATTTCTTCAACAGCGAGCAGAGTGTGCGCCACTATTTGCGGCGGATCCGCCGCAAGACGGCCTTGCTCATCGCGATCAGCTGCCAGCTGGGCGCGCTGGCAGCTGACGCGGAGCCGGAGACAGCCCGGCTGCTCTATAATTACGGATACAACGTCGGTATGGCGTTTCAGATCCGTGATGATCTGCTCGATCTTTCCGGAACGGAGAAGCAAATCGGCAAACCTCCGGGCAGCGATATGCGCCAGGGTAACATTACACTTCCCGTGATCTACAGCCTTGAGGACGACCGGCTTCGCGATTCGCTGCTGGAGGAGCTGGAGCTTATCCGTGAAGGGCAGCGGAGTGTGGGCCGGGCCATTGATCTGATCCTGTCAGGAGAAGGTATTGCCCGCGCAGAAGAGCTGGCTTCACGCTATATAGCCAAAGCACTGGCGGCGCTGGATGAGCTTCCGAACAACAAAACAAAGCGCAATCTGCGGGATATTGCATTTTTTGTAACAGGCAGAGCCTATTAGACTTCGCTCCTCTTTGAAATATAAGCGTTCACAGATGACCGGGTTTCTGATAATATCAGAAAATAAACCACTTGAATTCGCAGCGATGTACTAACCTATTCATAAAAATGGAGAGTGACTCTATGGAAAAAACGTATCTGATGATCAAGCCGGACGGAGTACAACGCGGATTGATCGGGCGTATTGTCGCCCGCCTGGAGGACAAAGGATTTAAGCTGATTGCCGCGAAGCTGATTACTGTCACAGAAGCACAAGCCAAGAAGCACTACGCAGAACACGAAGGTAAAGATTTCTTTCCTGAACTTGTGGGCTTTATCACCTCCGGTCCTGTGTTTGCCATGGTGTGGGAAGGCGATGATGTAGTGGCGCTGTCCCGTCTGCTGATAGGGAAGACCAAGGTAGGCGAAGCGTTGCCGGGTACAATCCGCGGCGATTTTGCCAGCCATACACCGCTTAACCTTATTCATGGATCGGATTCACCGGAAAGTGCTGAACGTGAAATTGCCAATTTCTTTGCTCCGAATGAACTGGCTCACTACAACAAAGACATCCAGGCATGGATGTAACATCAGGCGGGAGGCAGGAGAAGTCATATGGCAGAACGTGAAGAGATTGAAGCAGCAGATCCGGATTACACCGGGTTTATCCATAACGTCAAGCAAAGTACGGGAATCGATCTCGCCCAGTACAAGGAAGCACAGATGAAACGGCGTTTAACTACGCTGCGGATGAAGAACGGCTATCATTCATTTCAGGATTTTTATGCCGCAATGATGAAGGACAAGGCTTTATTTTATGAATTTCTGGACCGGATGACGATTAATGTCTCGGAGTTCTGGCGCAATCCGAACCGCTGGGAAGTCCTGCGGGATGTCATTCTGCCTGATTTGCAGCGCTCGGGGCGCCGGTTAAAGCTATGGAGTGCCGCCTGCTCTACCGGGGAAGAGCCCTATACGCTGGCGATGATTTTATCCGACAAAAATCTTCTTTCCCAGACCGGTATTCTGGCTACTGACATCGATGATGGAGCTCTGGCCAAAGCAAAGCAGGGCCTCTACTTGGAACGATCCTTAAAGGACGTGCCAAAAGATGTAGCCGCCCGTTATTTCGCACCGGAGGGACCGGTGTTCAAGGTCAGCGAGTCACTCAAAAAAAGTATTGATTTCCGCAAGCAGAACCTGCTGCTTGATAAGTTTGACGAAGGGTTTGACCTGATCATTTGCCGGAATGTGATGATCTATTTCACAGAAGAGGCTAAGAATAAGCTCTATCATAAGTTCTCGGACAGTCTGCGCCCGGGCGGATATTTGTTCGTGGGCAGTACGGAGCAAATCTTTACACCTGCGCAGTATGGCTTTGAATCGACGGAAACGTTCTTCTACCGGAAGAAATAGTGCTGTACCGCCCGATCTGGTAAACGTATACTTTCGCTTCTTTTCAGTGATACTGAGTAGTAGATACCCGTACGCTATGCGAAAGGTCGTAAATCCAGATGGACAAAAGCAAGGTCATTGCCGCGTACAGACGCGGCTTCCTTACCGTCCGCGAATGCGGGCAGATTCTAGGCATTGAGGAGCTGCAGCTGCAAAGCCTGCTGCAGCTTGAGGAGAGCAAGACGACATTACCTCCGTCAAACCGGAGGATCGGGGGCTGATTAGAGGCTCTTGACCCCGGACGCTCTGCAGCGCCGCTTTACTCGGAAGAGTATGGCGGCGCTGTTCTTTTATGGATGCGGGGCACCTGATTAGAGGCCATCCCTTTCTTGTCAAAGCGGATTCCCTATACTATAATGAGCAAAGACATTTAAGATTTTAGCGGTTTACAGTTTAAAAGTGTGAAGGGGGAACGCAGCATGAGTTTACGCTATTTAACAGCGGGGGAAACGCACGGCCCCCAGCTTACAGCAATTATTGAAGGACTGCCCAGCAATTTGACACTTAATTTCGAAGAGCTCAATTTTCAATTGCAGCGGCGCCAGAAGGGCTACGGCCGTGGCCGCCGGATGCAAATCGAGAAAGATACCGCACAGATTGTCGGCGGTGTACGCCATGGCTCTACGACAGGAGCTCCTGTAGCGCTGGTAGTAGAGAACAAGGACTGGACACACTGGAAGAACATTATGAATATCGAACCGATTCCCGGCAGCGACGAAGAGAAGCGGCGGGTAAACCGGCCGCGTCCAGGGCATGCGGATTTGAACGGCGGACTGAAATATAATCTTACCGACCTGCGGAATGTGCTGGAACGCTCCAGCGCCCGTGAAACGGCAGCAAGAGTAGCCGTAGGCGCTGTGGCCCGGCAGCTGCTGGCCGCTTTCGGAGTGAAGATTGCCGGACAGGTTATCCGGATCGGCGAGATTGAAGCGCCGGCCAACAATCTTCCGATTGATGAACTGATCGAGCTGACCGAAGCCTCTTCTGTGAGAGTTGTTGATAAAGAGACCGAACAGAAGATGGAGGCTTACATAGACAAGATCAAGGAGGAAGGCGACTCCATCGGTGGAATCGTGGAATGCGTCGTTGAAGGATTGCCTACCGGTCTTGGAAGCTATGTGCAATATGACCGTAAGCTGGATGCAGCTATCGCTGGAGCGGTAATGTCGATCAATGCCTTCAAGGGTGTTGAAATCGGTATTGGTTTCGAGGCAGGTGAACTGCGCGGCTCACAGGTCCATGATGAAATTATGTATGAAGCCTCACGAGGTTACTACCGGGCAAGCAACCGGCTGGGCGGCTTTGAGGGTGGCATGACGAACGGAATGCCGGTTGTTGTCCGCGGAGTGATGAAGCCGATACCTACACTTTACAAACCGCTGCAAAGCGTTGATATTGATACCAAAGAGCCTTTCACCGCGCAGGTGGAGCGTTCGGATGCCTGCGCTGTTCCGGCAGCTTGTGTTGTGCTGGAGAATGTCGTGGCTTGGGAGATCGCGAAGGCATTCCTGGATAAATTCGGCGGCGATTCCCTGGAAGAAATCAGAGCCAACTATAATAATTACTTGTCCCAACTGGAGAGCTACTGATTATGCGCAGTATTACTGTAGAATTGGGAGAACGTTCTTATCCGATCCATATCGGCAGCGGTTTGCTTCAGGGTATCGGTGAACGCTGCCAGGAAGCCGGATTTCCACTGCGCAGTCCGCTGCTGGTTGTCAGTGACAGTGAAGTTGCCCCACATTTTCTGGCCACGGTGGAAAGCTCCTTGCAGACTCAGGGATATACGGTCGTAAGCCATATTATCCCTGCCGGGGAGGCTTCCAAATCTCTGGCCGTATATGAAGAGGTTATCACAACAGCCATTCAGGCTGGTTTGGACCGCAGCTCGGCGGTATTGGCACTCGGTGGCGGTGTGGTCGGTGACCTGGCGGGTTTTGTGGCCGCTTCTTACATGCGCGGTATCGGCTTCCTGCAGATTCCGACAACCATCCTTGCCCATGACAGCAGTGTCGGCGGGAAGGTGGCTGTTAATCATCCGCTAGCCAAAAATATGATCGGCGCCTTCTATCAGCCGTCTATGGTGCTGTATGATCTGGACACGCTCCGTACCCTTCCGCTGCGCCAGATTTCTTCAGGGCTGGCCGAGGTTGTAAAACACGGCCTGATTCTGGACAGGGATTTTGCCTACTGGTGCCGTGATCATGCGGCAGAACTGCTTGAGTTGAACGTAGAAGCGCTTGGTTATGCGCTCGAGCGGGGCTGTGCGATCAAAGCCGCCGTAATCGGCAATGATGAGCGTGAGCATGGACAACGGGCCATACTGAACCTTGGTCATACCATTGGGCATGCGATCGAGGCAGTGGGGGGTTACGGTGTATTCCTGCACGGGGAAGCGATTGCCATCGGAATGGCCGGATCGGCTCTTTTAGCGGCCAAACTGGGCAAAGATAAGTCCATTTATGAAGACACGGTATCTATGCTGTCGGCGCTCGCCTTGCCGGTAAGACTGCCGGCGCAATATGGTGAGGATGAACTGATGGCGGCGATGATGCATGATAAGAAATTCAAAGAAGGCAAAATGACCTTTATCGTGCCAGATTCCATAGGTTCGGTCAGTATTGTCAATGATGTGCAGCAATCATCTGTTCGTGAGGTTATAGCGCAGCTTAAGAAGGAGGAAAGCCCATGGTAAACCGGGGGATACGCGGTGCAACAACCGTAGCGAAAAACGAGGAAAACGAGATCCTGCGTGAAACGGTTGTACTGTTGCGGGAAATCGTCGAACGCAATGACGTGATTGCAGAGGATATTTGCAGCGTATGGATTACGATGACTGCTGATCTGGATGCTACCTTCCCGGCAAGGGCGATCCGTGAGATTGAAGGCTGGGAGATGGTGCCGCTCATGTGTTCCGTCGAAATCCCGGTCAAGGGGAGCCTGCCACAGTGCATCCGCCTCATGGTGCAGGTCAACACCGATAAATCGCAGCGGGATATCCGCCATGTGTATCTGAACGAAGCCCAGAAGCTTCGCCCGGATCTATCACAGAGCAAGTAATAATTTGCAGATGCGGGGTTGTCAATGACCTCCATCATCATGTATAGTGGAGTTAGCCGAGTGAAGCAGAGTTTAGTTTAGATGAGATGAGTATAGCTGAGTTGAGTGCAGGATTTAGTTCGTATAGGCAATCCATTTATTTGTGATTCCCTTCTGGGATTATTTTGGTGTAGAGTTTCACAGCGCTACCCGTCTATTCCCACATAGGAGATATCCGCATATATGGCTCATAATGCCGGTCCTGAGCGCTTTTTCACATACTTACACTTATACAAACCTCTACTTCGGTAGAGGTTTTTCTGTATTTCGGACATAATATCAGATCCCAAGGAGGGTTTTCAAATGACGAACCCAAGAGTCGAAGAAGTAGTGGCGTTGTCCCGGGAGTATAACTTAATTCCGGTCGTAAAGCGGCTGCTTGCCGACATGGAGACGCCGATCCGGCTGTTCCAGCGTTTTGCCGAACAGGATCGTGCATTTTTGCTGGAAAGTGTAGAGGGCGGCATTCAATGGGCCCGTTATTCCTTTATCGGCAGTGATCCGTTCCTCATGATCTCCGGCAAAAAAGGCATCATTCACGTTGAAGTCGGCGGAGAGAAAAAACGGCTCTTGGGCAAGCCGGTCGAGGAGCTTAAAGCGCTGCTCCGCTCTTACCGCAGCCCGAAGCTGGAAGAAATGCCTCCCTTTACAGGCGGAGCCATCGGATTCTTCGGCTATGATCTGCTGCAGTATTACGAGAAGCTGTCGGCACATGCCGTAGATGATCTTAATATGGACGACATCCGCTTTATGTTCTGCGACCGGATCATTGTCTTTGATCATGTGAAGCAGCAAATCCTGCTTGTCGGCAATCTGCACATCAAGGACGGAGATACGGACTCGGACATCCGCGCAGGCTATGAAGAGCTTAGCCGCAAGCTGGAGGTTATGGCTGAAGAGCTGCAGAAGGAAGGACCGAAGGAAAACGTCAACCGGCGCAGCATACCGCAGGATATCGAGCTGGGCCAAATCCACTCCAACCTGACGAAGGAGCAATATATCGGCAATGTGGAGCAGGCCAAGGAGTACATCCGGGCCGGGGATATTTTTCAGGTGGTGCTGTCACAGCGGCTGCACATAGAAACGGAAGTATCGCCACTCCATGTGTACCGGATGCTGCGCACATTGAACCCTTCGCCGTACATGTATTATCTGAAGATGGATGAAGAGATCATTGTCGGCACTTCTCCCGAAGCGCTGGTGAAGGTGGACGGTGACCGGGTCAAAACCCGCCCGATTGCCGGAACCCGTCCTAGAGGCGCGAATGAAGCAGAGGACCGGGAGCTGGCTGAGGAACTGCTGCATGATGAGAAGGAACGGGCAGAACATCTGATGCTGGTCGATCTGGGGCGCAATGATTTGGGCAGGGTCTCCAAGTTCGGCACCGTCAAATGCGATTCCTTCATGGAAATTGAAAAATACTCCCATGTGATGCACATAGTTTCGAACGTATCCGGAACGCTTGACGAGAACAAGGATTTCTTCGACGCCTTCCTGTCCTGCCTTCCTGCCGGCACCGTTTCCGGAGCACCGAAGCTGCGGGCTATGGAGATTATCTCGGAGCTGGAACGCGAAGCAAGAGGCGCGTATGCCGGAGCCATCGGTTATCTCGGATTTTCCGGAAATATGGATTCCTGCATTACGATCCGCACCATTATCTTCCGCAAGGGCCGGGCTTATGTGCAGGCCGGGGCGGGCATTGTCTGGGATTCTGTTCCGGAGAAGGAATATGAGGAGACCCTCAACAAGGCAAAAGGGATGCTGAAGGCGATCCGCATGGCGGAAGCGATGTTCCCGGCTGAGGTGAAAGAAAAACAGGTAATCAACCAGGATTACATGTACGAATATACCCCTTAACCAGGGAATAGCAGAGATGAGCAGAGCAGAGAATGCTCCATAAAACCTAGTGAATGCTTACGAAGCGAGTTTTACTACGAAGATGAGCAGAGCAGAGAATGCTCCATAAAACTTTTAGCGTATGCTTCCGGTGTCAGTTTTGTTCGACGCGGGTTCAGGCTGCATATGCTCACAAAACTTAAGCGAATGCTTACGAAGCGAGTTTTATTACGAAGATGAGCAGAGCAGAGAATGCTCCATAAAACTTTTAGGAGGAAAAGAACTATGGAAGCAAGTCAATTGATGCAATCAGGAATTGCCGGACTGATCGAGGGCAGGGATCTAACCCGCACAGAGGCTCGTGAGCTTATGGGAACAATAATGGAGGGATCGGCATCGCCGGCGCAAATAGGCGCCTTGCTGACCGCATTGCGGATCAAGGGGGAAACGGTGGAGGAGATTACCGGTTTCGCTGAAGCCATGCGCGGTTTCGGCACTCCAGTGCTTACGGAGCGCACCCGGCTGCTGGATACCTGCGGAACCGGCGGTTCCGGAATCCATAAATTCAACATTTCTACGGCCTCGGCGATCATATCCGCAGCCGCTTCGGTCCGGGTCGCCAAGCACGGCAACCGTTCTGCTTCCGGCAGAGCGGGCAGCGCTGATGTGCTGGAAGCGCTGGGCGTCAACATTCATCTGAATGCGGAGCAGGCCCGGCAGTGCCTGGACAGCATCGGTATCTGCTTCCTGTTCGCACAAATCTATCATCCATCCATGAAGCATGCCGCTGCACCCCGCCGTGAGCTCGGCGTCCGGACCGTATTCAACATGCTTGGACCGCTGACCAATCCAGCGGGAGCCGACCGGCAGCTGATGGGCATTTATGACCGCAGCAAGACGGAAACAGTTGCGAATGTGCTGAAGGAGCTCGGCTCCAAGCGGGCGATGATTGTAAGCAGTCTGGATGGTCTCGATGAAATCAGTATTTCGGCACCTACACAGGTATCCGAGCTGAAAGACGGGGCTGTGTTTACCTATGAAGTGACTCCAGAGGAAATGGGCCTCAGCAGACATCCGCTGGAAGATGTGCTTGGCGGAGATGCAGCTGAAAATGCAGCGATTATCACCGCCGTGTTGGCCGGAGAAGTTAATCCTTACCGTGATATTGTATTGGTCAATGCAGGTGCTTGTATCTATGTCGCCGGATTGGCGGATACATTGAGAGATGGCGTAGAGAAAGCAAGAGAAGTAGTAGATTCAGGCGCGGCACTGCTCAAGCTGGAGCAGCTGAAAGTCATGACGAAGGAGCTTGATTATGTATCTTGAACGGATTGTTGCCACCAAAATCAAAGAGGTAGAGGCGCTGGCCGCGACTTTTTCGCTGGCTCAGGCTGAACTTGAAATTTCCGGGCTGCCGTCCACAAAAGGATTCCGTGATGCGCTCACGAAGCGGCGGAACAGAGAGATGGGGCTGATTGCGGAAGTAAAGAAGGCTTCCCCGTCCAAAGGTCTGATCCGGGCGGATTTTGACCCGGTTTCCATAGCGCAAGGCTATGAGGCGGGAGGTGCTGACTGCTTATCCGTTCTTACGGACAGCGAGTATTTTCAGGGCAGCGGTTTATACCTGCAGCAGGTTAGAAAGGCGGTAAGTCTTCCACTGCTGCGCAAGGATTTTATTATCGACGAGAAACAGATTTATGAGGCGCGTCTGCTGGGAGCGGATGCCATCCTGCTGATCGCGGCTATTCTGGACCCGAACCGGCTTGCTAACTTCACAGAGTTGGCTTCCTCACTGGGAATGGACGTACTTATTGAGATTCATGACCGCAATGAACTGGAAATGCTACTGGAGACCGGCAAAGCGGCACATCCGAATGTGCTGCTGGGAATCAATAACCGCAACCTGCATACCTTTGAGACCTCGCTTGCGACTACAGCAGAGCTGGCCACGCTTGCACCTAAGGGAGTGCCAGTGATTAGTGAGAGTGGAATTGCCGGGCCCGGCGATATAGATTATCTGAGCACAACCGGCGCCCTTGGCGTGTTGGTTGGAGAATATTTAATGCGTAAGCAGAACGTGGAGCAGGCGGTGAATGAGCTGCTGGGTCCGGTGCAGGCAGGGAAAGGCCGTGCCGTGCATGAGTGAGACAATGGTAAAAATCTGTGGACTTCAGGACGTTGAAGTGCTAAAATCTATGAAGCGATTACCACTGGATTATGTCGGTTTTGTCTTTGCTCCCAGCCGCCGCAGAATAACCTCGGAGCAGGCAGCAGTGCTTGCCGCGCAGCTTGCGGACTGGCAGGCAGACAAGGCTCCGGAAGCCGCAGGTGTGTTTGTGAACCCTGAACTGGCAGAGCTTCGGGAAATCATGAACGCAGTTCCACTGGGTGTGATACAGCTGCATGGGCAGGAAAGTGCGGAATTCTGCCGTGAGGTTAAGCTGGCGTTTCCGCAGGTACAGGTCTGGAAGGCTCTTTCTGTGGTCAGCCGTGATACGGAACAAGCTTCGGATAGCTATAGTAGCCTGGAAAGCTATGCCGGTGTGGTGGATGCATTGCTGCTGGATACTTATGATCCGCAGGGCGGCGGTTCAGGCCGGACATTTGATTGGGCACGTATTCCTCACTTCCAGCAGGCGGCAGCGGCGTATGGGCTGCCTTTATTTATCGCCGGGGGTCTGGAGCCGAGGAATGTCAGTGAATTGCTTACGGGCTACGCCCCGGATGGCGTGGATGTTTCCAGCGGAGTGGAGAGCGGCGGAATTAAGGATATTGTTAAAATGACAGCTTTTGTGGAGAGGGTGAAGCAATCATGATACAAGTACCGGACATCAATGGGCGTTTTGGTTCTTTTGGAGGCCGCTTCGTTCCTGAAACTTTAATGAATGCACTGATTGAGCTGGAGGAAGCCTACCGCAAGTATTCGGGGGAACCGGCTTTTCAGGAAGAAATAGATTATTTGCTGAAGCAGTATTCCGGACGGGAGACTCCGCTGTATTATGCGGAACGTTTCAGCAAACATATCGGTGAGGCTAAGATCTATCTAAAGCGTGAAGACCTGAATCACACCGGAGCACATAAGATCAACAATGCGATCGGTCAGGGAATATTGGCCAAGATGATGGGCAAAACGAAGGTTATTGCCGAGACAGGTGCAGGCCAGCATGGCGTAGCTACGGCTACGGTGGCAGCGCTCCTTGGGATGGAGTGCAAGGTGTTTATGGGGGAGGAGGATACTCGCCGCCAAGCGCTTAACGTTTTCCGTATGAAGCTGCTGGGGGCAGAGGTTATACCGGTGACTTCCGGATCACGGACGCTCAAGGATGCAGGGAATGAAGCGCTGCGCTACTGGGTCAGCAATGTTGAAGATACCTTTTATATCTTAGGCTCTGCAGTTGGGCCGCATCCTTATCCGATGATGGTCCGCAACTTCCAGCGGATTATCGGCGATGAGACCCGCCGCCAGATTCTGGAGGCCGAAGGCAGGCTGCCGGATCTGCTGGTTGCTGCCGTAGGCGGAGGAAGCAATGCAATCGGTATGTTCTATCCGTTCATGGAGGATGAGAATGTCGGCATGATCGGAGTAGAGGCTGCAGGCAAGGGGATCGATACCCCTTTTCATGCTGCGACAATGAGCAAGGGAACCCATGGAGTATTTCAAGGCTCCCTGAGCTATCTGCTGCAGGATGAACATGGACAGGTTACAGAGGCGCATTCCATCTCTGCCGGATTGGATTATCCGGGAGTTGGCCCTGAGCATTCCTACCTCAAAGACATAGAGCGTGCCCGATACGTGCCGGTTACGGATGAGGAAGCGCTTGAAGCTTTGAAGCTGCTGTGTATGACTGAAGGCATTATTCCGGCTCTGGAGTCGGCCCACGCTTTGGCGCATGTTGCTAAGATCGGACCCACGCTCACCAAGGATGATATTGTAGTCATCTGTCTGTCCGGGCGCGGCGACAAAGACGTGGAATCTATAATGGCCTATACGGAAGGAGCGGGTAAGCAATGACAACGGACACGACAAACCGGATGGATTTGACCTTCCGGCAGCTTAAAGAGGCCGGACGGACGGCCTTGATTCCTTTTCTAACGGTAGGCGATCCGGATCTGAAGACCACGCTTGATATCATTGCCGAACTGGAGGCAGCGGGTGCAGATATTCTGGAGCTGGGCGTTCCTTACTCCGACCCGCTCGCGGATGGTCCGGTGATCCAGCGGGCATCGGCTAGAGCGCTGCGAGGCAGCATTAACCTTCGAACCTGTATGGAAACGGCACTGAAGGCCCGACAGGCGGGAAGCGAGCTTCCGTTCATTTTGTTCACCTATTATAATCCGGTTATGCAGATGGGCTTGGACACCTTTTTTGCAGAGCTTGAGACCCACGAAATCAGCGGCCTGATCATTCCCGATCTGCCTGTGGAGGAGTCCGGGGAGATGCGCCTGCGTAGCCGTGAGGCTGGTGTGAATCTGATACCGCTTGTCGCGCCGACCTCCAGTGAGCGGATTGCCAAAATTGTCTCCGGTGCCAGCGGTTTTGTCTATTGTGTCTCCTCCCTTGGTGTGACAGGCGAAAGATCGTCGTTTCATACCGGAGTGGATGACTTTATTGAATCCGTACGCCGGGCAACAGACTTGCCGGTAGCTGTTGGATTTGGCATCTCGACGGGCGAGCAGGTGGCACGGTTTGCCCGCATTTGCGACGGTGTGGTCGTAGGCAGTGCCATTGTCCGCAAGGTGGAGGATGTGATTCCGCTGCTGGACAATCCGGATACCCGCAGCCAAGGACTGTTGCAAATTCGTGAATTTGTGGCACAATTAAGACCATAACGGTCTGCTAACAGATCTGAGAGCAGCTATCTTACCCATGGAGAGCGAGGAACATAAATGAATCCGAAACCAAATATTATCAACCTCCCTGTCTACAAGCCAGGCAAACCTATTGATGAGGTTAAGAAAGAACTGGGCTTAAGCGAGGTCATTAAACTGGCGTCCAATGAGAACCCCTATGGACCTTCGCCGAGCGCAAAAGCTGCTATTATTGCCGATCTGGACAATCTTTTTCTGTATCCTGATGGCGCGGCCGCTGATTTGACAAGCGCACTGGCAAGCCACCTTGGCGTGGAGAACGACAATATCATATTCGGCTGCGGCTCCGATGAAATCATCGCCTTGATTACACGTGCCTTTTTCCTGCCGGGTGACGAGACAATTATGGCAGATCAGACCTTCTCCGTATACAAGAGCAATGCCGATATCGAAGGTGCTGTTTCGATAGAAGTGCCTCTGGCAAAAGGTACACATGATCTTGATGCGATGCTGGCTGCAGTGACGGAACGGACAAAGGTGATCTGGATCTGTAATCCCAATAATCCAACCGGTACGATTGTGCCTGAAGAGGCGCTGGTCACTTTCCTGAACGCGGTTCCTGCGAATGTAATGGTGGTGCTCGATGAAGCCTACTCCGAATACGTAACAGACCTTTCCTATTCCGACGGAATTAAGCTGCTCGCTAAGTATCCGAATCTGGTTGTGCTGCGCACCTTCTCCAAGATTTATGGGTTGGCTGCACTCCGCATCGGCTATGGTGTTGCAAGTCCGCAGATTATCAAGCTGATTAATCAGGTTCGGGAACCTTTCAACACCTCCCGTCTAGCCCAGGCTGGCGCCTTGGCTGCACTGGCTGACCAGGATTATGTGCAGGAATGCCGCCGTCTCAACAGCGCGGGCATCATTCAGCTTCAGGGAGAATTCAAACGCCTGAGCCTGGACTTTTTCCCGGCACACGGTAATTTCATTATGGTAGATGTACGCAAGCCTGCAACCGAAGTATTCGACGCCTTGCTGCGCCAAGGCATCATTGTAAGAGCAGGCCACAGGCTTTACCCGACTTATATCCGTGTTACTGTCGGGTCGACAGAGCAGAACAAGGCTTTTATCGCCGCTTTGGAGCGGGTCCTTAAAGATCAGAAGGTACAGGTGTAACCTGTACAGACAAGACGATACCTATAGAAGGCAGGTAGTACAAAGAACATGACGACAAAAATAGCCATTTTCGGTGTCGGTCTGATCGGAGGCTCACTGGCCCTTTGCTTCAAAGGCAAGAAGGGCCTGACCGTCGTAGGCCATGCCCATCGTCCTGAATCCGCAATTAAATATGTCAGCAGAGGTGTTGTCGATCAGGCAACACTTTCTGTTGAAGAAGCGGCGCTGGACGCCGATTTTATTTTTCTATGCGTGCCTGTAGGCATGCTGGAGGATTATTTGCAGCAGTTAAGCAAGCTTCCGCTGAAACCCGGCTGCATCATTACGGATGTCGGCAGCACCAAGGCCAGCATTGCCGCCTGCGCGGTTTCACTGGACTTTCCTGATGTGCATTTCATAGGCGGGCATCCCATGGCCGGTTCCGAACGCTCCGGTGTGGAAGCAGCCTCCTCACTGCTGTTTGAGAATGCCTATTATGTGCTGACGCCTCCGCCGGGAGTGCCGGAAGAAGCATATCATGCACTTGAATCCTTGCTATTACATACAAGAGCGCAGATTGTCCGGCTCGATCCTGAACGCCACGATGAAATCGTCGGTGCGATCAGCCATCTTCCGCATATTATTGCCGTCGCGCTTGTGAATCAGATTCACGCCTATGATAATACGGATTCCCTGTACAGTACTTTGGCTGCAGGCGGTTTCCGCGATATCACACGGATTGCTTCCAGCGATCCGATCATCTGGCGCGATATTCTGCTTAACAACCGTACGGTGATGCTGCGCTTGCTGAAGGATTGGAATCAGGAGGTATCTTCATTTATCCAATTGCTGGAGACGGCGGACGGAGAAGGCATTGAGGAGGCTTTCAGCGAAGCTAACGGCTTCCGCAGCCAGCTGCCGGAGCGCCGCAAAGGAATGATTACGCCATTGTTCGATCTCCATATTGATGTTCCCGATCATCCGGGTATTATCGGGCGAATCGCTACGGAGCTGGGGGATCAGGGTATCAACCTTAGCAATGTGCAGATTATTGAAAGCCGTGAAGACGTTCCCGGCATTATGCGGCTGTCTTTCCGTCAAGAGAATGACATGGAGCGGGCTAAGATTCTGCTGCAGCACAACGATTATACGGTATATGTGTAGAAGCCGGGGCGAATGCCCCGGCTTTTTTAAAAATATAGGAATTTATATGCTTCACGCTATATAAATTGTAGTAAGTTATCGGACTCCACGCAAATTAACTGAGTAAACTTCGAAGTCAAAACCCTGTTTGTTTTAGGTTACAGCGCACCTCTGCCTGAAAATGGACAAAAAAAGACCGCTTACAAAGTAAGCGGCTACAATTCACAATGAATTGGAATTGTGCAGTGTTTGGATAGGAGTGGAGAGAAACCATACTGTACTTTTATTATATGTATCCGTTTACATTTTGTCAACACTTTATTTAAACTTTATTTTCCAAATCGCAGGTCAGGCCATTCGGAATTGATAAGAAAGAGCGTTTCGATGACTTTTTATGTGCACAGATGGCAGGCTTTGGAATGAAGCAGGATTCGACTTAATATCCTAAATGTAAAATAGTGTGTTGTTGCCTCGAGTCTATTAATGTCATCCTGTTAGAATCTATGCTATACTGGGTTAAGTATGTTAATAGATTCCTTTCCATAATCATCAAAAAAGAGCCGTGCGGGATGTAAGGAAACCTGTAAAGATGCGTATTTATTTCTGTATTTACATGTGGCATGCCTTTTTTACCGGGTATTTGAATATACATAGGAAGTATTTCATAAAACGGTACAAATTTAGCGTAATAGCGCAACTTTTTAAGCCCCGACCGGTATAAGTAGTTACAGACCGGCCGGGATTAAACGTGCAAGGGCGAGGAGGGCCGAACTCACCATGACGGATTCCCAGTTGATCCAGCTTATTAAGCAAGGAAACACAGAATTATACTCGGAACTGATGCGAAGATACCAACGAAAAATATTGGCTTTTGTCTATCATATGCTTAAGAATTCCCATATGGAGCTGATTGCTGAAGATCTCTGCTCGGAGACCTTTTATAAGGCGTTCCGCAGCTTGCATTCCTTCCGTGAAGTGGATGCTTCATTCTCAACATGGCTGTATACAATCGCCCGCAATACGGTGCTGAGTGAGCTTCGCAAGAATCGTGCAGGCAATGTATCTCTTGAGGAAAGCGGCTATACTCCTGTAGCTCCGCCGGAGGTAGCGCCGGAGCAAGCGGCACTTCGTAAGGAACGGATGATGCTGGTCCGTGAAGCGATCAATAATCTACCGGAGAAGCAGCGTTCTGCACTCATTCTGCGTGAATATGATCAAATGGATTATCAGGAAATCGCCATTATTTTGGATCAGAGTGTCAGCTCCGTGAAATCATTATTGTTCCGTGCCAGGAGCAGTGTGAAGCTCCAGCTCGAGTCCTATTTCTATGAGCCTGAACTTGAAGAGCAGGCTGAGAGGGTGTAAGGCCAATGAACTGCAGGGAAGCGCAAGATTTCATTCCGCTATTGTGGGACGCTCCCCCCACCGACCCCAAGCGGATTGAACTTGAGAGGCATATTGCAAGTTGCCCGTACTGCGCCTCCGAGTGGGCATTGTGGCAGGAGAGCAGTGAGCTTATGCTTGAGGCGAAGGTAGAAGTCAGCGAAGAACGTGCGGAAGCTATAAACCTTAGGGTTATGGAGCGGATTTATCTCGAGAGTCCCTGGCTGATGCCCGGGGACGGGAAATCTGCCGGTAATTCTACAGTTTTCCGCCGCCGGATAAGCCTTTGGATTGCCTGCTTTCTGGCAGTGTTTCTATCGAGCTTCCTATATTTCACTATGTTTAAGACATCCCATAACACAACCACAGCGCAAAGCGGAATTGTGGATACGGGTGTGGCCGGCCTTTCACTAGGATGGTCACCGGCTTATCCTGTTCTTGAATCAGAAGGCGGCATTATCGAGCCGCTTGTAGTAAGTATGGGGCCAACCCATCCACAATATTGGATGATGCTGTCCATGCTAGGGGTAGGCTTATCGATATTTTTGCTCATCCGGTTGAACCGTTACCGCAGACAATGAGGGGCTCCCTTTACTACCAAGTAAAGCGGGCTTTTTTTGTTGTCTTGTTTCCGTGCAGGAAGAGCGAAAAGGCATAATAATCTTTCGAAAAGAAGACATTTGTTTTCATTCATGATACATTATTAAGCAAACATAAAGGAGGGGAAGGGTGATGGCAATGCTTATCGGCTTAGTACGCCATGGGCTGACCGATTGGAATGCGGAAGGAAAGATACAGGGGCAAAGTGATATTCCGCTTAACGATGAGGGCCGGAGGCAGGCTGAGATGCTGGGAGACAGGCTTCTGCAGGAACCTTACCGCTGGGACTACTGCATTACCAGCAGTCTTTCCCGTGCAGCGGAGACAGGGAAGATCGTAGCTGCCAAGCTGGACATTCCACTGCTTGAACCCGATCACCGGATCCGTGAGCGTGCCTATGGGCAGGTGGAAGGCATGACTGCCATGCAGCGGGAGGAGAAGTGGGGCAAAGAGTGGAACCTGCTGTCGCTGGGTCAAGAAACGGATGAACAGCTGCAGGTACGCGGTCTGGCTTTTCTAGAGGATCTATCGGCCCGTTACCCGGAGAGCAATGTGCTGGTAATTTCCCACGGCGGCTTTCTGGCTCAGCTGTACACCGCGCTTTATAAGGACAAGTACACAGAACGTCTTGGCAATCTGTCGCTGACCATTCTGGAGAAGAAGGAACTGGAATGGAGTCCGCTGTTATACAATTGTACACGTCATATCTTGCAAAATCAGCGTTAACCCGAAGCCTCGGGTTATTTTTTTTGCGTAATAAGGAATAAAAAGGGCTGTATTTCCCATAATGGTAGTAAAACGGTGAGGCGATAAAAGATGAATCTGGCGGATATGCTCACTTACGCAGACATTGGTCAGCTTACCGCCATTGCGGGGCGCTACCAGTGCGATTGCAAACGAAATTCTAAACATGATTTGATTCAGAGTATACTGATCACGCTAGGAAGCCGCGATTTCATGGAGACTCATATCCGGGATTGCACCCCGGAGGAACTGCGGTTTCTCAACACACTGTTGTTCGACGAACGCAGCAAATTCAGTCTTGAAGATTTGCTGGCTGCCGCGAGGCAGGCCTGCTTTGATGCACCTGCCGGCAAAACCGGCGGTTACCGTGAGATGGTCAGCCGGTTCAAAAGCGGCGGATGGCTCTTCAGCGGCGCCTCACAGCAGAGCAGATACCTCTTTCAGGTGCCGGAGGATCTGAAGAACCGTTTCCGCGAGAGGATGGGCCAGCATATCAAGGAACATGTGGTCCGGAGCAGCGAGCCAGCGGTATACCGCGGGGAAGGTGACCTGCTGGCGGGCGATCTGCTGATGTTCCTGCGTTATGTGATGGACAATGAGCTGGAGCTGAACCAGGAGGGTGCCCTCTATAAACGTTATCAGCAGGGCGTAATGAACGCGATCCAAGTTCCTGAGCCGCTGCTGGGCAAGGGGGGCTGGAGATTCGGTTACGGCAGAGCATGCGAGCATTATCCGCCAAGAATGGCGCTTCTGTATGATTATGCGAGGCACCGCCGCTATATTTCGGAAGAAGGTTACCGTTTGAAGTTGACCTCGGCAGGTGAGACGCTGCTTGCGGAAGGAAAATCAGAAAGACTGATGCAGTTATTCACCTTTTGGTTAAAACTCTATAAAGGTGCTGTTCCTAATCTTCCATCGCTCGTATACTGGATTAGCGTAAGTGCGGAAGAGTGGGTGAGCGTTTCTTCCTTAGTGGAGGGATTGGGCTGGCTGATCAAACCGTTTTATTATGATGATGCCGCATCGATCCTGGAACAGCGTATTTTGCGGATGATGCTGCATCTTGGAATGATCCGGCTTGGGGAGACACCTGAAGGTCCGGTAGTCCAAATGACGCCATGGGGGACAGAAGCTGCTACTCCGAAGCGACTGCCGAAGTAAGGGGGAGGAAAATGCGGAT
This sequence comes from Paenibacillus sp. FSL L8-0470, assembly GCF_038008625.1. NCBI lineage: Bacteria > Bacillati > Bacillota > Bacilli > Caryophanales > Paenibacillaceae > Paenibacillus > Paenibacillus sp. FSL L8-0470. The sequence goes on along the minus strand of NZ_JBBOZM010000001.1, from coordinate 4,897,809 downwards.
TGCTTATGGGAATTACATACCGCAGCTCGATGAATCTGTTTACGTGGCAGAAGGGGCTAAGCTGGTAGGGAATGTGAGTGTAGGACAGTATTCAAGTATTTGGTTCAATGCGGTGCTTCGGGGCGATCTTGCTCCAGTCATTATTGGAAAAGGCTGCAACATTCAAGATGGGGTTGTAGGCCATGTGGCGGAGAATTTGCCGCTGATACTGGGGGATGACATATCGGTAGGGCACTCCGCAATCATTCATGGTTGCAGGATAGGCAGAGGCACATTAGTCGGAATGGGTGCGATTGTGTTGAACGGAGCAGAGATTGGTGAATATGCTTTAATAGGAGCCGGATCTCTTGTAACCGAAAACAAAGTGATCCCGCCGTACACCCTTTCCTTGGGTACCCCCGCCAAAGTGGTCCGTGAATTGACCGAGCAGGACTTACTGAGAATGTCACGAACCAGCGAGAGTTATGTGAACAAGGCGAAGGAATATGGAAACTTCTAAACAGCGGAGGTGTATCGAATGGACAAAATGAAGGCTACCTATGAAGTGATGCTAGGGCTTGCGGCAGAAATGGTGTGGGATGAAGCGCTGCGAAAGCGTCGTACCGACATCTTGTACCGGGAGATTGACACAGCGCTGGCGGCCGGAGATAAAACGGCTTTCCGGTATCTGACTGAAGAACTGAAAAGTTTGGCATAAGAGATGCGCTTGGCGCATTTCTTTTTTTGTTTTCCTGTAAAAGAGGGATTTAGCAGTGTCTTCGAGAAAGCAAGGAGAAATGGTTGTCAAAAATGTTTGAACATTTCAGGTTGAGGGGAATGAACAGTAATGAAATTTAGTGATTTTGACAAAAGCAGCTGGGAGGCAAACTGCAAATACTTCGATACCTGCCTGATTCCGTTTACTGGCCTGAAGGGTACGGAGAGTCCGCCGGAGGCGGCAGAGGCACTTGAACGGTTGCGTGATTTGCTGGACTGTATTGAACAACCCTTTCAAGGGCGCATTGTAACCTACCCGGCAATTCAGTACAGCTCAGGTGACAGTTCTCAATACGTAAATGAGATTTGCCGAAAAGTCAAATCCAGTCACTTCCAATATGTCATTGTGGCTTCATCCGATTTGGAACTGTTGTCCAACGAAATTGTTGAAAGCGATTTATTCCTTTCCCTGACTGGATTTGACGCGTCCCGGATAATGTCCTTTAAGAGTCAGATAGGGAGGAAAATTGAGCAGATGTGGCAAGAAGATAAATGAGTTAAATGTGACAAAAAATCAACAATTTATAGAAAAGCACCCCAATATGCCTGTCACAATTTAGACAATATTCTTGACGGGTTTTGGACCCTACGCTATGATTAGGTTGAACTTATATGTCGTGTGACTTATATCATTGTAAACGGATTATTTACAGGAAAAACCTCTGGATAACACTGCAGGTGCCTTCTCCAATTTCTGAATAGGGGGTTACACACAGTATGAGCAGCCATGAAGAAGAGCAGGAGCCGCATCCGCAAGGACCGCCCAGCCTAAAAGAGATGTCACGCAGACAGTTTCTAACCTATACCCTTGGCGGAGCTACCGCTTTTATGGGGGCCGGGGCAGTCCTGCCGATGATCCGTTTTGCCGTAGACCCGATATTACATAAAAAAGGCGAGGGTGAATTCATCAAAATTGCGGAGACCTCTAAAATTACCGATGAACCGCAGGAGTTTACGTTTGAGCTGAAACAGCAGGACGGATGGTATGCCAGTACAGCTACGCTGACAGCCTGGATCCGTAAAAATGAGAGCGGAGAAATTTATGCGCTTTCACCGATCTGCAAGCATCTGGGATGTACGGTCAGATGGAACAATAACAAGTCCTATCCGGATGAATACCATTGCCCATGTCATGGAGCGAGGTATACCAAAGTAGGCAAGAATCTAGAGGTAGCCCCGAAGCCGCTTGACCAGTACAAGACCAAGATTGATGGAGGCTGGGTCTATCTTGGCGATATCGTCCCCAACACCGAAGCTAAGAAGGAGGCGTAAATCTGATGTTTAAAAATGTCTACAACTGGATTGATGAACGTCTGGATATTACGCCGATTTGGAGAGATGTAGCCGATCATGAGGTACCTGAGCATGTCAATCCGGCACATCACTTTTCGGCATTTGTTTATTGCTTTGGCGGACTTACTTTCTTTATTACAGTCATTCAGATCTTATCGGGTATGTTTCTGACCATGTATTATGTTCCAGATATTATAAATGCCTATGCCAGTGTGGAATATTTGCAGACGAAGGTGGCCTTCGGGCAGATCGTCCGAGGTATGCATCACTGGGGCGCAAGTCTCGTCATCGTGATGATGTTCCTTCATACAATGCGTGTATTTTTCACCGGTTCCTACAAGGCACCGCGCGAAATGAACTGGATCGTCGGTATGCTTATCTTTTTCGTGATGCTAGGGCTTGGACTGACCGGCTATTTGCTGCCTTGGGACAACAAAGCTTATTTTGCAACCAAGGTTACACTGGAAATTGCTAATTCTGTACCCGTTATGGGGCCTGTGCTGAAGGAACTGATGCAGGGCGGCACTATTGTCGGCGCAGAAACTTTAACCCGCTTTTTTGCACTGCATGTATTTTTCCTCCCGGCGGTCCTGCTTATTCTGCTCGTCGGACACTTTATTATGATCCGCAGACAGGGTATCTCCGGTCCGCTGTAAGTCAATTGACAGAAAGGGGGAACTGCAGATGGCACACAAAGACAAGGACAACACCAAAGAAAAAGTCGTATTTGTCGGCGATTCCCGTGTCCGCAAGGGTAACGGTTTCATTACACCGCCGGACTATACGGCATATCCGGGCAAATCGGAAGCGTTTATTCCCAACTTCCTATTGAAAGAATGGATGGTCGGTGTTGTCGTGCTGGTGGGCATCCTGGTGCTGACCATTTCAGAGCCGGCGCCGCTAGGCTTCCCTGCGAATGCCAGTGCAACTGTAATTCCGATACCAGACTGGTATTTCCTGTTCCTGTATCAATATTTGAAGCTGCCCTATGCCTCTGGTGACTATATTGTGCTGGGCACACTCGGCGTTACAGGTGTAGCCTTTGGAGCGCTTTTGCTGGCCCCCTTTTTGGATACGGGCCGGGAACGGCGGTTCTACCGCCGGCCGATTGCTTCCTCTTTAATGTTCCTCTCGCTCGCAGCGATCATTTATTTGACGAATACAGCCTGGACGGAATATAAGCATGAAATGGCGTTAACGGATCAAATTCCTGAGGATGTGCAGCGTGAGGAAAAGGCGGCAGAGAACAGAGCCAAAGGTTTGCCGACCACAAGTGTTGTTGAAACGAAGGAAGTAGCCATCGTGGACAAGAGTGATCCGGCGATGGCGCTTTATAAGCAAGCTACCTGTGTCTCTTGTCATGCTGTCGATATGAAAGGTGGAGGTAGTGTGCCTGCGCTTCGTGGTGTCGGCGATACCCATGACAAAGATGCGATTCTTGCGATCATTAAAGAGGGACAGGGGCAAATGCCTCCGATGTATGAAACGGCGGTGGCGGCAGGTCTGACAGAGCAGGATATTGACACTCTTGCCGGTTGGCTTGCCAAACAAAAAAGCGAACAGTAAAATAATGATAAGCGCAAACCTGATCGTGCATGCGGTCAGGTTTTTGGTTGTGTAAATGCAGAGGCTGCCATGATCTAGGAGGTAATGTGTCGATATGCCGGTTCATTGGTTCGAGAGGTTGTTTAAACACCGGGGAGTCATATGGCTGCTCTTTATTGTGAATTTCTTCGGTACGATTTACGGTTACATGTGGTACGGCAATCAATTGGAATATACAGCAGCTAATTATCCTGCCTGGCTGCTTCCGTTCGTTCCGGATAGTCCGACTGCGAGCCTGTTCTTTACTGCCGCTTTATTGCTCCTGTTGTATCCGCCGAAGCGCCTGAAAGGGACACTGCTGCGTGAACTGATAGAAGCACTGGCGGTTCTCACCTCCGTGAAGTACGGAATCTGGGCGGTAAGCATTATTTTTGCCGGGGGATATCAGGGGGACACTGTGAGCTGGAAGGACTGGATGCTGGTCGCATCGCATACCGGGATGGCGGTTGAAGCACTGATCTATGCCCGCTTCTTCGCTTTCCGCAGAATGCTGCCATTGGCGCTGCTCTGGACCCTTGCCAATGACATGGTGGATTATTCGATTGGGATTTATCCGTGGCTGCCTTCTGTGCTGGAGGATGATGTAATAGGGGTGCAGTACTTCACTATTGGTTTAACCTTGCTCAGCGCCGCCGCGGCCTGGATTTTCAGCAGAAGAACCAGGCCCATGGAGAGCTTCAGCAACAGGCGCTGACAGGCTGTTCTATCTCTTGTCCTCCTGCCATACATTTAGGGTAGGAGGGATGTCTCATGCCGCGCAGGGGATATTATGTGCTGACAGGGTTAGTGTTATGCTGGCTGCTTGCCGGAGGGAATAGTGGAAAGGTTATGGCAGATTCTAGTGCTGACGCTGCAGGTTCCGGCTTTGCAAATTTGCTTAGTACCGGGAGTTCCGTAAGCGGAGAATCTCCGGCGCTTACCGGCAGGACTGGAGCACAGCGGCTGGAGCAGGCGGCAGAGGCTTTATACAGCTATGTTCTGGAAGGGAATGTCGCCAAGGCAAGGCAGGAGAGCGAGGAGATTTCACAGATTGTTGTATCCTCATCCTTTGAAGGCCTGACCTCGGTGGAGGGGATAAATGCACTGACGACATTGGTTATGGATCTTAAGACTACAATGGCGGCTGAGCAAATCAATCCCCAGAAGTGGGAAGCTGCCGCTGCCAAGCTCAGGCTCGCTGCCAATAGCCTGAATCATCCAAAGCAACCGATGTGGCTGCAGTACTACAAGCTGATCCGCGAGGATCTGAACGATATGGAGCAAAGTGCTGTTGCTAATAATCTTAAGGATTGGAAAACGGCAGTAACTAGACTGCAAAGCAGATATGACAATATCCGTCCTGCAGTGGTCATCTCCCGCCAGCCGGAGGTGGTGAACGCCTTTGATTCCTGGTTATCTTACGCGGCGGGTATTCCATCCTCATCTCAGCCGATCGAACGCACACGCCTGCTGGAGATCGTTTCTTACGGACAGGACGCTGTCCGGGTGATGTTTGGCAAAGAGAGGGATGAGCCGGCTTTATCTCTGCCGCTGTCTCCGCCGGAGTATGGAGGGTGGGGGCTGCTTGCCGGGGCGTTCATTCTGGCAGCGCTGGCCTATACCGGATACCGGAAGTACCGCGGTGAGAATGAGGAGTGGAAGCCGGTATAGATCCGGCCATGAGGCAGGCGGTGGCAGATCCCGTATGGTTAATAGTTCTGTGACGATATATTTTCTGCGGATTATAAGATGTTGCTAAATAAAAGGCTCCCCCATCATCCATGGGACTGACCCCCGTACATGAGACAGGGATCAAAACACCTTGCAAGTTTAAGCAGCCAGTCGCCGGAAATCCACTGGCGACTGGTTATTTAGTTTCGCTTGAATTCGAATTGAGTTATAGTAAGTAATGTAGTCTCGAACGGTCTGTTCAACGATTGCCGTCGTTGTACACGTGAGATCTTCGAGGTAGAACGTTTCAGACTTTAGGGTGGAATGAAACGATTCGATGGGGGCATTATCAGCGGGCGTTCCCTTGCGGGACATGCTCATGGTAATGCCTTTTCCTTTTACTGCAGCCTGGTACACCTGAGACGTGTACACGCTGCCTTGGTCGCTATGAAGCAGCATATTTGCCCGTTTTGGAAGTTGATTCAGCGTATCCAAAACCAAAGACGTGTCTTGCTTGTCCGCTATACTGTAAGCCACAATCTCCCCATTGTACAGGTCCAGAATGCTCGAGAGGTACAACATCTTGCCTCCAAACGGTAAATAGGTAATGTCCGTGACGAGCTTTTGCAGATGCCCCTCTGCATGGAATTGCCGCTTTAGCAGATTTTCTACTGGATGTGCGGGCTGCCCCGTGGTCTTGCGTTTCTTCATCCTTACGCGGCACTGTAGCCCTTCACGCTGCATAATCTGTTGAACACGTTTGTGGTTTATGGATTCTTCTGCCCGAAGGAGTGCAGTGATTTTCCGGTACCCATATCGGAATTTATGCTGTGCGCAAACCTGCCTTATCTTCTCTACTGTAGCATCTGAACGCTCGGTTTCTACGGCTGCTTTCCAGCGGTAGTAGGTGGCTCTTGCAATCCCAAGCCATGCGCAGGCCTCAGTCACCGTTACTTCTTCTCGAATGGACTCGATCCAGGCAATGACGACTTGTGGTTCCACCCCCTTTCCAGTTCCCTGTACTTTTTTAGCACGTCCAATTGCTGCTTTAAGAATCGGTTCTCCGCCTTTACTTTTTCTAGCTCCGTAGAGTGTTCTGGACCTTTTCCGTAGCTGTACTGTTTACCCACGGGCTGCTCCAGACGATGTACTTCGCCTTTTCGATACCATCTCATCCATGTCTTTAACTGTGTCTTGTTCCGTATTCCGAGTTGCTCCATTACCTCTCTTACCGGAACTCCTGCCAATCTCATCTCGATGGCTTTCATCTTTAATTCTACCGGGTAACTCACTCTAGTTGCCAACGCAAAAACACCTCCAAGATTATCTCCCTATCTTACGACAGGGTTCCATTCTCTTGAAGGTGTTTTGATATGTCTCACGTTACGGGGTCAGTCCCCATCGTGATGATGGCAGGGAAAGCCTTTTTTTGTCCACTCTCTATTAATGATGAATCACATTGATTCATGGATTTAGGTTTGCCGAAACCCCTCCCCCTGTACATCATGCACATCGCTGATGATCACAAAAGCCGTGGGGTCGATGGATTTCACCAGCTGGCTGAGGCGGCGGATCTCCTGGCGGGAGACGACACAGTACACCATGTGTTTCGCCTGCTTGGAGTAAGCGCCGATTGCAGGGATAAGCGTTACGCCCCTGTCCATCTCTGCCGTGATAAGATCGGCAATTTGCGGGGCGTCATCGCTGATAATGGTGAAGGCTTTGGCGGCATATGCACCTTCCTGAATAAAATCAATGACCCGCGAAGAAATAAAGACGGCCACCAGGGTATACAATATTTTTTCCCGGGGAATGTAGAGCAGGGAGGCGCCGATGATGAGAATGTCGACAGCCAGAATAATCTGTCCCATGCTCCAGCCGAACTTGCGGGCAAGAATTCTGGCTACGATATCGACACCGCCGGTGGTCCCGCCGTAACGGAAGACGATCCCAAGTCCTGCGCCAAGCGTCACCCCTGCGTATAATGAAGCAAGAATGAAATCATGCTCGGTGCTGAACGGGACAAGCCAGCCGCCAGCAATCAGTCGTTCAAATACCCAGAGGAAAAAGGTCAACAAACCGATTCCTATACCTGTATAAAAAATCTGGTTTGAGCCGAGCACTTTCCAGCCGAGCAGGAACAGCGGAAGGTTAAGTAGTAAGGTAGTCAGGAATATAGGAAGGTCAAAGGCGTAATTCAGCAGGATGGTAATCCCGGTTACCCCACCTTCCATCAGCTGGTTGGGCACTATAAAATAGAGGAGCCCAAATGCATAAATTGCGGCACCGAGCATAATGGGAGCTACTGTTTTGCCGATCGCGAACAATTTGGATGATTTCATATAATCCCTCGCCTAAGCCTCTTAATGGGCAGTTTGTACTAACATTGCTTTCATGGGGTAAAGCTGTAAATTTAAAAAAGATTTGTCTTCAAAACGTCTTTACGATAACATAGGGGCAAACAGAAGGCAAGAACTCTCAGGGGGGCGAAGAAACAAATTATGGATAAAAGTCTTGGTGATTTGCAGCGTGAAGTCGACGCGTACATCTCACAATTTAAAGAAGGTTACTTCAGCCCGCTGTCTATGCTGGCCCGAATGTCCGAGGAAGTGGGTGAATTGGCCCGTGAAGTAAACCATCAGTTCGGTGAGAAGCCGAAAAAATCCGACGAAGCGGAAAATTCCATTGAATTGGAGCTGGGCGATATTCTGTTCATTACGATCTGCTTCGCCAATTCGCTGGGCATCGATCTGACTGAAGCCCACAATAAAGTCATGCATAAGTTCAATACCCGCGATGCCGGGCGATGGACACTGAAAAACACCGATTAGGCTTCTATAACATATGCTGTACCAAACGAACGGGATTTAGCCGTTAGGATGGTGAGGATATGAATCATAACGATTTTGTAAAAGCGGCCTACCGCTCTATTCTGCGCAGCGATTTCGCCGAAGCGATACACTTCTTTGAGGCAGCTATAGCGGCCAGTCCGGATGATGCCGAGGTGAGATACCGCTGTTCCATTACCTATGCCCGCAGCGGGATGCTGGAGAAGGCGCTGGAGCATGCACTGGCAGCGCTCAAGCTTGATAATGGCAAGCCTGAATATCGGCTGCATCTTCAGCATCTGCAGGCGCTGCAGCTTGTCCAGGAGGCCAAAAGGCTGCTTGAAGATGAAACGGCAGGGACGAATAATCCGTATCATCCGATCACGCTGCTGAAAGAAGCGATTACGCTGGATCCACTATACGGGGATGCATATGTATGGCTCGCCATTGCGCACAGCCGGATGAACGAGCACTTGCAGGCCATCGCCGCGATGAAAGAGGTCATTTCCCTGCATCCGGATGATTCCGGTCTGCGGCAGCTCATGAAGGACCTTCAGAAATCATTGCAAAAATATATCCAATAAACATGGAACCAGTGAAAGCGAGGAGGAAATAAGGGTGAGCGACAAGATCAGAGTAATTGTCTCCGGAGCAGGAGGCAGAATGGGCAAAGAGGTTATAAAGCTGGTGCTGCAGGATGATGAACTGGAACTGGCTGCGGCTGTAGATCGATCGGCAGGCAGTATCGATGCCGGTCGTCTCGCGGGACTGGAAGAATGCGGAGTTAATGTTACATCGGACTTTGAGGCCGCCCTTGCACATAGCAACGGGGATGTGTTAGTTGATTTTACGACTCCTCAATCAGCCTTTGCTAATACGACACTCGCAATTAAATACGGGGTACGTCCGGTGATTGGTACTACCGGATTTACTCCCGAACAAATTAAGGAACTGGACAAGCAATGCCAGGAACAGGGAATCGGCGGGCTGATCGCACCTAACTTCTCCATCGGGGCTATCCTGCTTATGAAGTTTGCCGCCCAAGCTGCCAAGTATTTCCCACATCTAGAAATTATCGAGTATCATGGAGATCAGAAGCTGGATGCTCCATCGGGCACGGCAATCAAGACAGCGGAAATGATTTCTGAAGCGCGTGAGGAGCTGCGTCAAGGCAATCCTCAAGAAGAAGAAATTATTGAGGGCTCGCGGGGCGGCTACTACAACGGCTTCCGCATTCATAGCGTCCGCCTCCCCGGTGTGTTTGCCCAGGAGGAAGTAGTCTTCGGCGGCTTTGGGCAATCGCTTAAAATACGCCATGATTCTTACGAACGGGCTGGATATATGCCTGGAGTCAAGCTGGGTATCCAGAAAGTGATGGAGTACACAGGAATGATCTATGGTTTTGAGCACTTTATAGAATAGACAGGAGAGAAGAACACATGTTGAAGATTGCATTTATCGCACATGACCGGAAAAAAGATGAGATGGTGAATTTTGTAACCGCTTATGAGCATGTATTTACTGGACTTGAGATGTACTCTACAGGAACGACCGGCCAGCGGATTATGGACGAAACCAACCTTCATATCCACCGCTACATGTCCGGTCCGCTGGGCGGTGACCAGCAGATCGGTTCGCTGGTGGCGCAGGATGAGCTGGATCTGATTATTTTCCTGCGTGATCCTTTGATGGCACAACCTCATGAGCCCGACATTACTGCCCTTCTGCGTTTATGTGATGTGTATGGCATTCCGGTAGCGACAAATATTGCTACTGCAGAAATTCTGGTCAAGGCGATTGACCGGGGCGATTTCGGTTGGCGGGAGCTGGTACATAAGTACAAGCCTGGTGTGGACGAATAATGAAGCTGGATATCCTAGTATTCGGCGCTCATGCCGATGATGCCGAGATCGGCATGGCCGGAACCATCGCCAAACATACTGCTGCCGGCCTGAAAGTGGGCTTATGCGATTTGACCGCTGCGGAAATGTCCTCGAACGGAACCGTAGAACGGCGCAAGCTGGAAGCTCAGCAGGCCGCTGATCTGCTCGGTGCCTCACTCCGCACGAATCTGGGGCTCCCTGACCGGGGACTCTGTTTAACAGAGGAGCATCTCTCAGCGGTGACCTCGGAAATTCGCAAATTCGCACCGGACATCGTATTTGCACCTTATTGGGAAGACCGCCATCCTGACCATATTGCTTGCAGCAAGCTGGTGGAAGAGGCTGTGTTTAATGCCAAGCTGCGCAAATATATGCCGGACAAGCCTGCGGTAGCGGCACCGCTGCTTTATTTTTACTTCATTAACGATCTCGGACGGTGTGATCTTATCGTAGATGTGACTGCACAATACAGCATTAAAGAGCAGGCGCTATCCTGCTACCGTTCGCAATTCGAGAAAGCACCGGGTGAGGATATAGTTTCGACCCCGCTTAATGAAGGCTATATCGAACGCGTCCGTTCGCGGGATATGCTGCTCGGACAGCGGAGGCTTATTCCTTATGCGGAGGGCTTCGCCAGTAAAGTGCCGCATGCAGTTGAATTGTTCACCACCGGAGACCGTTAAACACAAAGCTTTATTTCAGCCCGATGAACAACTATAATTAACTCATGTCATTACTAATAGTACTAACATAACATAAGTTTATCGAAGGGGCGGAGCTATGGACCGGCTAAAAATAGGCATCACTTGTTATCCGTCTCTTGGCGGCTCGGGTGTAGTGGCGACTGAACTGGGCAAGCTGTTGGCTGAGAAAGGCCATGAAGTCCATTTTATTACACACAGTATCCCGTTCCGGCTTGGTACGTTTCAGAAAAATATATTTTACCACGAGGTAGAGGTTAACGATTATTATGTCTTCCGTTACCCCCCCTACGATCTGGCGCTGGCTACTAAGATGGCCCAGGTCGCAAAGATGCAGGGGCTGGATTTATTACATGTCCATTATGCGGTCCCGCACGCGGTCTGCGCGTTCCTTGCCAAGCAGATGTTAGGGAATGATATCAAAGTGGTAACGACACTGCATGGTACCGATATTACCGTGCTTGGCCAGGATGAATCGCTTAAGGATTTGATCCGACTTGCCATCAATGAGAGTGATGCGGTGACGGCGGTGTCGCTGGATCTGATTAAAGAGACACGGCGTGTGCTGGATATTACCCGCGATATTGACCTAACTTATAACTTTGTCGATAAACGCGTGTATTATCCGCGTGACGTGTCCGATCTGCGGGGGGATTTTGCTTCACCGGATGAGAAAATCCTGATGCATATCAGCAATTTCCGTCCAGTCAAACGTGTCGGTGATGTGGTTGACATTTTTGCAAAGGTGAGCCATGAGTTGCCTGCCAAGCTGCTGCTGGTGGGTGAAGGGCCCGATCTGCCGAAGATTCAGGCGAAGATCAATGAGATGGGTCTGGAAGACAAAGTTCGCTTTCTCGGTAAGCAGGATGATATTGCCCAGGTCATTTCCCTGGCCGACCTCCTGCTGCTGCCTTCCGAGAAGGAAAGCTTTGGCCTTGTAGCCCTGGAAGCGATGGCTTGCGGAGTGCCGACAATCGGCTCGCAGGCTGGCGGCATTCCCGAATTGATCCAGCATGCCAAAACCGGGTTCCTGGCTCCCATTGGCGATACAGCCGCCATGGCTAAATATGCCGTTCAGCTGCTCTCGAATGAGGACATGATAGAGCAGTTCAGAAGAGCTTGTCTGGAGCGGTCCTGTAACGATTTCAGCAGAGACATGATTACGAATCAATATGAGGATATTTATTACCGTGTGCTTGGGCGAAAGGTGCTCGGAATGGATAAAGTCCGGGGGTAAGGGGTGCTTCATGGAATGGAAAATGGCACCATCCGGCATGGCAGAGGCGGCAGGCAAAGTGATTGCCACCCTGCATGCAGCCGGCCGTGAGGCTTATTTTGTCGGCGGCTGCATCCGTGATGAGCTGCTGGGCAGACCGGTGCATGATATGGATCTTACGACTTCGGCACTGCCGGAAGAAGTAATGGCCATGTTCACACGTTGTGTCCCGACCGGGCTTGCACACGGCACGGTTACCGTATTGCAGGATGGATATAGCTTTGAAGTAACGACGTACCGGACGGAGAGCGGCTATGCTGATCACCGCCGCCCGGAGCACGTCTTTTTTGTAAGCGATGTGCAGGAGGACCTGCGGCGGCGTGATTTTACGATCAATGCCATATGCTGCGGCCTGGACGGGCAGCTGGTCGATCCTTTTGGCGGAGCTGCTGACCTGAAGCATCGCCTGATCCGCTGTGTGGGCACGGCGGAGGAACGCTTTGACGAGGACGCGCTGCGCATGCTGCGCTGCGTGCGGTTCGCGTCTGTGCTGGACTTCGCCATCGCTAAGAATACGTGGCGGGGGCTGCTGCGCCAGCGTGACAAGCTGGCGCATATTGCTGTGGAGCGTCTCCGCGCGGAGCTGGAGCGCATGATAGAGGGGCCGCATCCTGCGCGCGGCCTCGGTCTTCTCGCGCGCAGCGGCTTGCTGCCGCGCGGCAAAGCCCCGTTCCCTTGGACCGGCAGTGACATGGCGGCAGCCGCCGCCCTGCTAGCCGGGATCGGGGAACTGCCCGGCGCCCTCCTGCGGTGGGCGCTCCTGCTCCATGCCCTGAAGACGCCGGCCGCTGAGGCCGACGCCCTGATGCGGGCATGGACGTTCCCGGGGGCGACGCGCAGCGCCGTCACCTCGGTGCTGCGTGTCCGCGAAGCCTGGACCGCAGCGCTTGCAGAGGTGCCGACGGAATCTCCGGGCGGCACCGAGGCGCTTCGGCGGCGCTGGATCGCCGCCGTGCTGGCCTTGGGCACGTCAGCCACCGAAGGGTGGCTGACGCTGCTGGAGGCGGTGCCGGAGGCCGCCTCCTATCAGCAGCGTCTTGGCCTGGCCCAAGCCGGGCCCGGAGCAGCTGTGCAGCTGCATGTGGACATGCCAGGGTTAGGCAGTGCCTTGGCCGAGCAGGTTGATCCATCAGAGCCTAAGACGGATAACGCCGCCGTGCAGCCATCTGGAGCCCCGGCGCTCTCCACGGGTCTCCTGCGGTCCTGGAGCGCATCAATGCCGCTGCAGACCTTGGCAGAGCTTGCGGTGACAGGCAATGAGCTGGCCGAAGCTTTGCAGAAACGTCCCGGCCCGTGGCTGGGAGAGCTGCTGCATGCGCTGCTGCAGGCCGTAGCGGCTGGAGATATTGCTAACAATAAACAATCATTGCTTCAGGAAGCAAAAAGGATGGATAACGATGAATAGCGATGAAACGCCGGGGCTTTCCGGGCTGAACAGAGATACTTTTGTTTCGGGCTGGAACCGAAGTGTACAGCGACTGGAATCGGTGGTGTCTACGCAGGAGGAAGCCAAGAGGCTCGCCGAAAATGGCGCTCCGGAAGGAACGGCTATTATTGCCGAGGAACAGACCGGCGGCCGCGGGCGGATGGGCAGAAAGTGGCATTCACCGCGCGGCAAAGGCATTTGGATGAGTGTGGTGCTGCGACCCAATCTTCCGCTGTCACTGACGCCGCAGCTGACGCTGCTGGCTGGCGTAGCCGTCTGCCGCGCCATTCGCGAGATCAGCGGCGTGCAGGCCGGCATCAAATGGCCGAATGATCTGCTGGCAGGCGGACGCAAAATTTGCGGAATTCTGCTGGAATCATCGCTCAGGGAAGGCGGCCTTCATTATTGTATCGCCGGAATCGGCATTGCGGTGAATTTGACGGAGGACGACTATCCGGATGATCTGCGAGGAGTCGGCACTTCGCTGCTGATCGAAGGGGGAGGCATTCCCGTTGACCGCAAGCAACTCACGGAAGCGGTGCTGGCCGAGCTGGAGTTTTTGTACACCCTTTACATAGAACGGGGCTTTAAGCCTGTTCGTGAGCTTTGGGAATCCATGTCGGTCACCTTGGGGCGCCAGGTGTACTTTAATACACCCGAGGGACGCAGCGAAGGTACTGCGGTCGGTTTGGATGACGGCGGCGGGCTGCTGCTAAGGGATACTGCCGGGAATATCACCTGCATATTATCAGGTGAAATTGAAATGATCCAGTGACAAGGGTTCCATGCCTTGTCACATTTTTTTGGTGTAATTAGCAGCGGTTTTTGTTATAATATGTTCAGAGACGGTATCGCAGGGTCGAGCTGTACTCATTCAAGCAAGCTGTACAACAGCAATTTGCTTTTCGGATTCACCTTCATAACTGTATTTCCACGGTTACGTTGGATTCTGCTCTGAGCCGTAAGGACCGAGACAGAAGGGACGATCGCGAGTGACTCTTTTTTGCCCTTCGGACCTTTTTAGCGGACCATGCTAAAAGGTTTTTTTGTTTGCGCGTTTACGCGTATTTTAACTACGAAAAGGGGAATGGGAGCAAATGGCAGACAAACATGCACTGAATATTGTGAAAATGAAAAAAATGAAAACGGACGGTGTGCCGCTGAGCATGCTGACCGCTTATGATTATCCTTCAGCCCTGCTGGCCGAAGAAGCGGGGATCGATCTGATTCTGGTCGGTGATTCGCTCGGGAATGTTGTACTGGGTTATGATACAACCCTTCCGGTAACGATTGACGATATGGTCTATCACACACGTTCCGTGGCGCGTGGTGCGCAGAATACGTTCATTGTGGCGGATATGCCGTTTATGACGTATCACGGCAGCATTGACGAGACGCTGCGCGGTGTGCGCAGACTGATGCAGGAAGGCCGGGCGCAAGCCGTTAAAATGGAAGGCGGGCTGGAAATTTGCGGGGCTGTATCTGCCGTTGTTGCGGCCGGTGTTCCGGTGCTGGGCCATATCGGTCTGACACCGCAGTCGGTCAACATGATTGGCGGCTACCGGATCCAAGGCAAGGACGCGAAGGATGCGCAACGGCTGATGGATGAGGCCAAAGGACTTGAAGCTGCCGGGGCTTTCGGCATTGTGCTGGAGCTGGTTACGGAAGAAGTGGCTGAGGCGATTTCCAAAGCGGTCAGCATTCCAACCATCGGGATCGGCGCAGGCCGGTACTGCGACGGACAAGTCTTGGTCTTCCACGATCTGCTGCAATATGCTTCACCTTACCGGGAGAAGCGTTTCGTTAAGACCTACGCTGATGTAGGCAGCCTGATCCGTGAGGGAATCGGCAGCTACATACAGGAAGTGAAGAACCGTTCCTTCCCGGCGGAGAATCATGTATTTAATGCGGATGAAACTGTATTGGAATCTTTATACGGCGCTGCCGGAAAAGGAGCGAAATAAGATGAGAGTCGTTAGAACGATTGAACAGCTGCGTGAAGCGCTTGAATATATGCGTAAGGGCGGGCATACTCCCATCGGCTTTGTGCCGACCATGGGATACCTGCATGAGGGGCATGCAAGCCTGCTGCGCCGCGCAGGGGAAACGAGCAGTACGGTAGTGATGAGCATTTTTGTTAATCCGCTGCAATTTGGGCCAAATGAGGACTTTTCCTCTTATCCGCGTGACGAGCAGCGTGATTTGGAGCTTGCAGAGCGTGAAGGAGCCGACATCGTATTTATTCCCAGTGTGGAAGAGATGTACCCTCAGCCGATCCGCACCCAGGTATCGGTCTCTTCGCTGACCACACAGCTGTGCGGGGCATCCCGCCCCGGGCATTTTGATGGAGTCACCACAGTCGTAAGCAAGCTGTTCAATATGGTACAACCCGATTACGCCTTTTTCGGACTCAAGGATGCCCAGCAAGTGGCGGTTTTGCGCCGGATGGTAGCTGACCTGAATATGAATGTTGAAATCGTGGCCTGCCCGATCATCCGTGAAGGCGACGGACTCGCGCTTAGCTCACGCAATGTGTATTTAAGTGCAGAGGAACGCAGCCAGGCTCTGGTATTGTCCCGTTCGCTGCGTGAGGTTCGCCAATCCATGGAAGAAGGCAAGGTCCGGACGGTTGACGATGCCCGGAAACTGCTGGTGTCGGTCATTTCTGCTTCTCCGCTTGCCGTCATTGATTATGCGGAAATATTGACCTTCCCGGGCCTGGAAACGCTGGATGGTGCTTCATTGCTGAGTGATGCTGACGGCGAAATCATTATTGCACTTGCCGTGAAGTTTGGCAGAACCCGTCTGATTGACAATAATGTATTTAATCCCAAGGAGGTTGCGACCCTTGTTTAGACATATGATGAAATCCAAAATACACCGGGCAACGGTTACCGAAGCCAATTTGAATTATGTGGGCAGTATCACCATCGACGAGAACCTGATGGAAGCAGCTGATTTGCTTGAGAACGAAAAGGTACAGATTGTCGACAACAATAACGGCTCCCGGCTGGAAACCTATGTCATTCCGGGACCACGCGGCAGCGGTGTCATTTGTTTGAACGGAGCAGCGGCCCGGCTTGTTCAGCCTGGGGATACTGTCATCATCATCTCCTACGCGATGCTTTCCGCCGAAGAATTGGCAGGGCATAAACCAACTGTAGTTTTTGTGGATGGCGAGAACAAGCCGGTGAAGCTGGCCGATCATGAGATTCATGCTACTATTGCTTAATCACCAGACCTAAGCCATGTAATCAATGGCAGGGATGAAGAGCCCCCCACTTGCGAAAAATGAAGGCAGGCAAGCTTAGGCTGATTTCATTTTCAGTAAGGGGGGATGTCCCATGTTTCAACAATTATTTGCTGAGATGAATAAGATGCTTCAGGAGATCGCCACGGATTACCCTACTTCGGAGGGTGCCCGCCGGGATGACCTTTTATGCAAGTACAACATGCTTCACCGGCTTAGCGATGAGGTTATGGACGAGTGGCTCGCCTTTGCCGAGAAGTTGAGTCAGTTCCGGGAACATGCGGAATTTCCGCCACAGCCGGACGAAGAGATGCCACAGCAGGAAGCACCTGAGCTTTTCATGGATTCTTTTGTCAGAGGGCAGGGCTACTACAAGCTGTTGATGTACCGGAAGTGTATTGATCAATTTAAGGAAGTTATTGCGCAGCACCCCGACAGTCTGGCGGCACGCCTGTATTTGGCCATGGCCTATCTGCAGGAGGGCGACGGGGAGACCGCATGGGGGCATCTGGATCATATGCTTGCGCTGATTCGCGAAAGCAAGCTGAAGGCGATGATCTACAATGCGCTGGGGTGCATCAGGGCTTCTCAGGAACGCTTCAATGAGGCAAAGGAGCTGTTCAGCCTTTCTTTGCTTCATGACCCGTCACTCCCGGAACCGAATGTCAATCTGGAGGTTTGCCGCAGGCGGGGAGGGAAGCTGCAATTCGGAAAACAGCTTGTTTCGCTTTTGTAATCATAGCCCACTCATTTAAGCGATGCATCCACTTCAACAAGCGGTGTGCATCGCCTTTTTTCGTAACTTCTGTTATGCTGATAAAGAGTCTCAAGTGAAAGGGAATAGAACTTATAATGAAATTTGCCGTGCTTGATTTTGAAACTACGGGAACCCAATCTGTGGGTGAGATCATCCAGGTTGGCCTTGCCATTATAGAAGAAGACCGGTCCATCTCCCGGGTGTATGGTTCTTACGTCAAGCCCGGAACACCGATTCCTCCTTTTATTACGGGCTTGACCGGTATCACCGATGAAGATGTGAAGGATGCGCCAGAGCTGGATGAGATGATGATGGAGCTCGTCCCGCTGCTTGACGATGTAGTGCTTGTTGGACATAATGTTGCTTTTGATTTCCATTTTTTGCAGAATGCTTTAGACCGCTGCGGCTATTTGCCGTTTCAGGGACGGATTCTGGATACGATCGATTTCCTTAAAATATGCTTTCCGTCACTAACGACCTATCAGCTGGGTGCGGTAAGTAACCATTTTGGCATCACTCATGACCGTCCGCACCAGGCGGACAGTGATGCTGAAGCTACAGCGATTGTGTTGCTTAAATGTCTCGAAGAGCTGTATAGTTTGCCTCTGCTGACCATTCAGCGTCTTAACGAGCTGTTTGCCGATGAAGACAGTGACTTGGCCTGGTATTTTGACGGCCTGCTGCGGGAGCGCGAGATGGAGACCTTCCAGCCGGAAGGAGAGCTGAATTTTTACCGTCAGCTTGCACTGGCTGTAGGCGACTGGACTGAGCTGGCGCCTCCAAGAGAAGAAGGTGTTGGCAATCCTGTGGAGAATGTATCCTTTGAGGATTATATGGCCGAGGTGACCAAACGGCTTAAGGATACGCTTCCGCAATATGAAAGCCGGGAAGCCCAGGAGATCATGATTGGCGAAGTGAATACGGCCCTTCAGGAGGACAAACATCTGCTTATCGAGGCAGGCACCGGAACCGGCAAATCGCTCGGTTATCTGCTGCCGGCCATTTATCAGAGCGTACGTACCGGGCAGAAGGTTATGGTCAGCACCCATACCATTAACCTTCAGGATCAGCTGCGCGAACGCGATATCCCGCTTCTGACCAGTGTTGTGCCTTTCCCGTTTAAGGCTGCGATATTCAAGGGGAGAGGGCACTATTTGTGTCTGCGCAAGTTTGAACATAAAATAAATAAAAAAGACTTCGTAAGTCCCCGGGAAGAAGCGCTTACGGCAGCGCAAATGATCGTATGGCTGACCCAGACGGAATCGGGTGACGATGAGGAGCTGAATTTGAGCGGTCGCGGCGGGGATTTCTGGGAGACGGTAGCCAGTGATACCGATTCCTGTCTGGGCCGTTCCTGTCCGTGGTTCCGCAAATGCTACTACCACCGGGCCAAACATGAAGCAGGGATTGCCGATGTGGTCATTACCAATCACTCCAAGCTGTTCGCAGACGTCAAAGCCGGGCACCAGCTGCTTCCGGCTTATGAGCATCTTGTCATTGACGAGGCCCATCATTTGGAGGATGTGGCGGGCAAGCATCTGGGCATGCAAATGAAGTATTTCACGGTAGCTCACACGCTTACAAGGCTGTATAAAGACAGCCGCAGCGGCCAGCTGCCGGCACTGCGTCAGACTCTGCAGTCCTCGGGCAGTGAGCAGGCTTCGGAGTGGAGCGGCGTAATTGATAAAATCTATCCCGACCTGCTTACCGTGAAGGAAACTTGGGATACACTGAGCGACAAGCTGTTCGGCCTATTGCCCGAACGCAGCGATGCAGCGGCAGGTGAAGCCGGCCAGCTGGTCACACGCCTGCTTCCCGGCAGCAAGCCCAAAGATTGGGAAGAGCTGGCGGCGCTGGAGAATACGCTGCACTTAGCCCTGAGCGACATCATCCGCAGGGGTGACAAAATGCTCAGCGAGATGCGCGATACGGAGAGTCAATCGTCTTCGGACAGCCTGGTGACCGATATCGGAGGCTTATTCAAGGATTTGGCATCCATCCGGGAACAAATCCGCTTCTTTATGGGTCTCAGTGACGATAATATCGTGTACTGGATGGAAGGGAGCGGCAACTACCGGGGCAAGTCGCTTCAGCTCTACGCCGTGCCTGTCGATGTAAGCAGCCAGCTCAAGGATCTGTTCTTCGACAAGAAGAAGAGCATAGTGCTGACCTCGGCCACGTTATCGGTCGACAAGTCCTTTCAGTTCATGATTGACAACCTTGGTCTTTCTGAAGCCTCAGAGCAAGGGCGTCTCATGACATCGCTGCTGCCTTCACCGTTCAAGTACCGTGAACAGGCGCTGCTTGTCATCCCGCGCGATTTCCCCAGTGTTAAGGGCAGCGTAGGCGATGCGCGTTTTGTAGACAAGCTGGTGCATTCGCTGGCTGAAGCGGCGGCGGCGACCAAGGGGCGGATGCTGGTGCTGTTCACCTCCTACAAAATGCTGCGCCAGGTTTATGATCCGCTGAAAGAGGCCTTGGCTTCCCAGGACATTACGGTTTTGGGCCAGGGTGTGGAGGGAGGCAGCCGCAGCAAGCTGATCCGGCGTTTTCAGGACAGCTCTGCATCGGTATTGCTTGGAACAAGCAGTTTCTGGGAAGGAGTCGACATCCCTGGCGAGGCGCTGACCTGTCTTGCGATTGTAAGGCTGCCGTTTCAGCCGCCGAATCATCCGCTTGCTGAGGCAAAGGCAGAGCTTCTGCAGGCCCAGAAGAAGAATCCTTTTATGAAAATGTCTGTTCCACAAGCAGTGATCCGGTTCAAGCAGGGTTTTGGACGATTGGTTCGTACAGCGCAAGACCGGGGAATTGTTATTGTATATGATACCAGGGTCATCGAAGCTTATTACGGGAAGTACTTCCTGTATTCACTCCCTGGTCCGAAGATGGAGCACATGCTTACCGATCAGATGGTTCCGCGGATTGCGGAATGGCTTGACGAGGGCGGCGTTTCCTAATCTGTCATTGTTTATAAATTTTTTTTATCTCTTTGTGCCATAGGCTGTGTCCCGTTCGTGGAGCGGGCACTGCACGTGGTTATCATACGATATCGCGTCAGTGCAATTCTAAATTAGGAGGAGAAAACATGAAATCGGATAAAATATCGGAGGCCGTCGTTCGCAGACTCCCAGTGTACCTGCGTTTCCTGAACGATCTCCAAAAGCGTGAAATCTCAACCGTTTCTTCTCAGGAACTCGGGCAGAAGCTGGACCTTAATCCGGCGCAGATTCGTAAGGATCTGGCCTATTTTGGTGATTTCGGCAGAAAAGGCATTGGATATGACGTGTCTTATCTCATCGAAAAGATCCGTCATATTCTGAAGCTGGATCAACAAATCAATGTGGCCCTGGTAGGTGCCGGTAACCTCGGTCATGCCTTGTCCAATTACAATGCTTATCTGAAGGATACTATGAAAATCACCGCTGTATTTGATTCTTACGCTCCCAAGATTGGACAAAAGATCAACTCTCTTACGGTTCAGCCAATGGAGGAGCTGAGTCAGACCATCCGTGATCAGGGAATCCGGATCGGGATCATCACTGTACCGGACAGCGAGGCACAGAATGTGGCTGATATTCTGGTAGAATCGGGCATCGAGGCGATCCTGAATTTTGCACCGGTCATTCTGAAGACACCTGCAACCATCCGGATTCATGCTGCCGACTTTACGACTGATCTGCAAAGTCTGGCGTATTATTTACATGATGGAAAGGAAGGAATTACAGATGAGCAGCAATAAGATGATAATTGCAAACGGACGTTTTCTGGTTCCCGGAAGCGAGAAGCCGGTCCTGAGCGGTTATATGACTATAGAAAATGATTTGATCACATACATAGGGGAAGAGAAACCCGTTTTTGAACAAGGCACAGTGACGCTCGACGGCAGCCGCCTGCTGTTCATGCCGGGTCTGGTCAATACCCATGGCCATGCTGCGATGTCGCTGCTGCGCGGCTACGGGGATGATATGGTCCTTCAAGCCTGGCTGCAGGAGAAAATGTGGCCGATGGAGGAGAAGTTTACGGGAGATGATGTCTACTGGGGCACTTCCTTATCCGTTCTGGAGATGCTGAAAGGCGGCACAACCACCTTTTTGGATATGTATGATCATATGGACCGGGTGGCCGAGGTGGTCGAACATTCCGGCATCCGTGCGGTGCTGATGCGCGGTGTTATTGGTCTATGTCCTGAAGAGGTGCAGAACCAGAAGCTTGCGGAAGCTGTTGCGTTCGCCCGCAACTGGCACGGCAAGGCTGACGGCAAAATTACAACCATGATTTCACCGCATGCCCCGTATACTTGTCCTCCGGACTTTTTCATGCGGTTTGTGCAGGCAGCACATGATCTGGACCTGCCGATGCATACGCATATGTCGGAAACGCTGCGTGAAGTGGAGCAGAATGCCGCTGATTACGGCCTGCGTCCTGTAGCGCACCTGGAGAAGCTGGGAATGTTCACCCGCCCGTCCTTAATCGCCCATGGTGTCCATCTGAACGATGAGGAGATCGAAATCCTCGCCCGCCACAAGGTGGGGGTGTCCCATAACCCGGGCAGCAACCTGAAGCTGGCCAGCGGGGTTGCGCGGGTGCCTGAGCTGCTGAGAGCCGGAGTCAAAGTTTCGCTGGGTACGGACGGGGCGGCAAGCAACAATAATCTCGATATGTTCGAGGAAATGCGGCTTGCAGCACTGATCCATAAGGGCGTCAGCGGGGATCCTACCGCAGTTCCCGCACCGGAAGCGCTGCTGATGGCCACGCAGTACGGGGCGGAATCAATCTTCCTGAACCAGGTGGGCCGCCTTGCAGCAGGGATGAAGGCTGATTTTATTGCGATTGATATCGACCAGCCCCATTTACTGCCGCATAGCGACTTGCTCTCCCACGCCGTGTATTCGGCCAGCGCCAAGGATGTCGAGCATGTCTGGGTGAACGGCAAGCAGATTGTGAAGCATGGTCAGTGCCTGACACTGGACGAGGAAGAAATCCGCCGGAAGGCGCAAGAAACTTTTGAAGGGCTGCTGAAGCGTTAATTCGACTGCCGCCGTAGTTGACATTATGACGTTTCATATATTAAGGAAAGGAAGCTGCATTTTGAGGAAAAGGAAAAAATGGCTTCTGCTGGGGATCGCTCTGTTTCTGCTCATTTTGTTCGGTCTAAGCCAATTTTATGCCTATATCATGAAGGACCAATGGAATGAACGCAGCGCGGCCAAAGAAGTTGCCAAGACCCGGGCGGGACTTACTGAGATATCCAAGGCGCAAAAATCGGTATGGGACGAAAATTCAGTGTACTGGGTGCTGACAGGGAAAAATAAAGCCGGTACGGATCTGATGGTGTGGGTACGTTTCACCGTAGACGGTAAGCCGGCCGGCGGTGATAACGGAGTTTATGCGGAAGAGCTGGCCAAAGGAACCTCGGAGAAGCAAATCCGCTCGATTATAGCCTCCCAGCTACCCGGCGTCGATATTAAACGGCTGCTTCCGGGAGTATATAATGGAGAGTACGCCTGGCAGCTTTTTTACAAGCAGGAGGGACGTTATTATTACAAGTTCTTTCGTTTTGCGGATGGTACAGCAATCGGGGATGGATATACTTTGCCGAGCAAGTAGAGGCAGGCTTGCAATAACAA
This sequence comes from Paenibacillus sp. FSL L8-0470, assembly GCF_038008625.1. Lineage (NCBI taxonomy): Bacteria > Bacillati > Bacillota > Bacilli > Caryophanales > Paenibacillaceae > Paenibacillus > Paenibacillus sp. FSL L8-0470. The sequence continues at coordinate 4,874,757 of NZ_JBBOZM010000001.1, read as the reverse complement.
ATGAAAAGCGGACAAAGCGGACCAGTGCTTGTCCGCTTTTTTGCATAATATTGCTAATAAGTTGAACTAAAGCGCAACCGAGGCAAAAGCAGCAGAGGGGAATTTTGGAACTGTAGGAGCGATAGGCATTTTTTTACTCTGACATTTTGTGAAATTTATATCCTATCTTTTTTCAAGGTATCCCAATTTGATCCGGTTGCTGCTAAAGAGTTAAACCGCCGGAACCCCGTAGACCCACCGGCTTTCAAAGAAGATTATGATTTTGTTCAGGTGAACTCAGAAATGCTTGAGGCAGGAGTACATAAAATAAGGCGCGATATTACGTTGTCCTGTTCCAGAGAAACCGCAAAAAACGCCTGGGTTCAGCATGAGCTGGCTGCCAGAATCAAGAATTACATAACGCAGAGAATTCAGGGGGGGCTATGGAGAAGAATTCCATGGGTGCAAGATATTACAAACTGTCTGAACTCTTGAAAGGTGAGAAAATTGTAACAAGCAGTAGATAAAATTAGTTGATGATGGGGGAAGGTCGTGGATTATTTAACGTTAGCGGTGTACGTAGTTTCTCTTGCAGTTGGATTGGGAGCAGTGAAATATGGGAGAATGAACAAAAGGAGGAAGCTGGTGGCTCTTGGCTTTATTATCCTTTCCTTTGAAATAGCCTTGCCAGTCCTTTCATTTGCCGCCGGGTTTATGGATGCTGTGGGTATATATTGATGATACTGAGTACATAACGAAGTATATACAAATAGCAATATCGAAGTCAGGAGAAATTAATATATTAGCAGAATAGAAAAGGGCCTGAATGGATTAATCATTCAGGTCCTTTTTGCCGATAAAGGAGCAAGGATTGAAGGGAATGCCCAGAAATTAGTATCAAAAATTTTAAATATATTCACACTTTCGTGCGAAATCGTATATACACCTGTGATATACTTCTACTTGTATTAAGACATGCTTAAGAGCATGTCAGTCTCGGATGGGCGCTAGACACGCTATTTATTGCAAATCATATATTTAAGTTTGGTCAACTTGAGAGGAGGACGTTTCTTGAAACTGCGTCTTGTGCCTGTACTGCTAACGTCTCTGTTGTCTGCTGCACTGCTCTTTGGCAGCTTTTATGCTTATCGTCAATTTGCGGTCCATGAGCCGCTTGATAAGATAGTATCGGCTTATGAAGGTGTTAATCATTCACATATTACTATTAACCGCAATGAGGTAACCTTGAAACTGGATTTGAAACCTGGCACGAAATTGCGCGAGCTGGTGCAATACGTGAACACTGAAGGCAAGTCAGCCATTAATGGACGGTCGCTCAAGCTGGACGTTGATCAGCATTCCAGTAAACTGCTGGACGAATATTGGGATAAAGCGATGTTCTCAGTAGCAGAAGCGATGGAAAGCAAAAAGTATACACTTATACCTGCTAAACTAGATGGATTGAAAGAGCAATTTCAGGAATACAAGAATGTAACTGCAACAACTGAAATTGATGACAACAACGTCTATGTGAGCCTGAGCAACGGTGAAGAGAGCAAGTTCATCATTTTACCGCGTGCAGCGGCAACGATGGGAGTGTGGAACAATGCCTAAGTGGTGGAAAGAGATTATAGCCGGATTTGTTCCGGTCCTGCTGATATTTATGGCTTTTGTGGGCATTAACATTATTCCTGTCATCATAGCAGCCGGTATGGTTTGTGCACTCCTGGTGATCGCCCATTTGCGCGGCGGGTTGACGGTGAATGCGGGCGGGGACAAGAAACGCAAGAAGAATGGCCCTTCCAAGCTTACGTTTGAAGAAATCGGCGGTCAGGATAACGCGAAGCAGGAGTTGCGGGAAGCGCTTGATTTCCTGATCCGGCACGAAGAAATCAGCAAGTTCGGGATTCGTCCGCTTAAAGGGATCTTGCTTACAGGCCCTCCGGGAACTGGTAAAACGCTGATGGCCAAGGCTGCGGCTCATTATACCAATTCCGTGTTCGTTGCCGCTTCAGGCAGTGAATTCGTGGAAATGTACGTCGGTGTCGGTGCCGGACGTGTCCGTGACTTGTTCAAGGATGCCCGGACCCGTGCAGTGAAAGAGAATAAGCAAAGCGCCATTATCTTTATTGATGAAATTGATGTTATCGGCGGCAAACGTGAAGGTGGCCAGCAGCGTGAATACGATCAGACGCTTAATCAGCTGCTGACCGAGATGGACGGGATCTATAACAATGATACACCGCGCATTCTGCTTGTTGCGGCAACAAACCGCAAGGAAATGCTGGATTCAGCGCTGCTGCGTCCCGGCCGCTTTGACCGTCATATCCAGGTGGATATGCCTGACAAGAAGGGCCGCAAATCAATCCTCGATCTGCATGCCAAGAATAAGCCGCTGCATGCTGAGGTGAATTTAGACAAGATCGCCGAGGAAGCCTACGGATTCTCCGGTGCACAGCTGGAGAGCGTCATGAACGAAGCGGCGATTTATATGATGCGCGAGAAACTGACCGAAGTCGAGCAGCGCCATCTGGCGATGGCGATTGACAAGGTGATGATGGGCGAGAAGACTGACCGCGAAACCAATCATGAAGAGAAACAGCGGGTGGCCATCCATGAGCTTGGACATGCTATTATGGCGGAGCTGCTGCGTCCGGGCAGCGTCAGCCAGGTTACCTTGACTCCGCGTGGACAAGCACTTGGTTATGTTCGTCATAACCCGCAAACCGAGCAGTATTTGTATACCAAGGATTATCTGGAGAATCAGATTATGATCGCGCTTGGCGGAGCAGCTTCCGAGGAGATGTATTATGGGGGCCGCAGCACAGGTTCACGCGGCGATTTCGATCAGGCGCTGAATATTGTCGAGACCATGATGAAGTCGGGACTCACGTCACTTGGGATCGCCAACCTGGAAATGGTAACTACAGAAGAGCTGATGAAGGAAAATAGCAAGATTCTGGATGAGCTCATGGTTCGTACCCGGGACCTGCTGGAGAAGCAAAGAAATGTATTTGATTACTCTCTTGACATTTTAATGAAGGAAGAAGTCCTCTCCGGAGAGCAATTTCGTTGTCAATTTCGTGACAGTGTCCTTTTACCGGCATAATTCTTTATGCCGGTTATTTTTTTTTACTTTTCAGACATGCTAAGATATTATTATATGTCGGGCTACATATTTTTTACGACAGAAAAGGTACAATACAAAAGTATAGATACCTGAAAGGATGGAGACTTTTTTATGAATTTTAAAAAAATAGGTGTCATCGGCGGTGGCACAATGGGACAAGGGATTGCTGAAATGCTGGCAGCCAAGGGTCTTGATGTTATGCTGGTGGAGAAAAACACGGAAAGACTGGAATACTCCTACGAAATGATCGAGACAAGTCTTGATAAACAATTGGAGAAATGGGCGATTACCCAAGCAGAAAAGAAACTGATTCTTAGCCGCATCCAAAAAGTGACACATTTCGCCGAGCTCAGCTCGTGTGATATGGTCATCGAAACAATTACGGAAGACCTGGAAGCTAAGCAAAAAGTATTTAATCAGCTCGACCAAGTGTGCCCGAGCCACATTATTCTTGCCAGCAACACGTCAACGCTCAGCTTGACGGAGCTTGCCAGCTCTACAATGTACCCGGAACGCGTAATCGGCATGCATTTCATACATCCGGTAGGTAAGGTGGATCTTGTGGAGATTGTACGTGGACTGAAGACATCTGACAGTACCTTCGAAGACACCAAAGCTTTTGTTGACGAGGTCGTTGAGAAAAAAGGCGTAATGATTTATGAATCCCCAGGATTTGTTAGTTCGCGCCTTATTTGCTTGTTCATTAACGAAGCTATGCATGTTCTGCAGGAAGGTGTCGCTTCCCCAGAGGATATTGACGACGCAATGCGCATCGGTTATCAGTTCCAGTATGGACCGCTTGAAATGGCTGACCGTTTCGGTCTGGATTCGATTCTTGCCGCACTGGATAACATGTTCCGTGAGTATGGGGAACTGAAATACCGTCCATCGACTATTCTTAAGAAGATGGTGCGTGCGGGACAACTGGGCATGAAATCGGGCGAAGGCTTCTTCAAGTATGACAAGGATGGTGACCGTGTATGAACGTATTAGTAATTAACTCAGGAAGTTCTTCTTTGAAATATCAGTTGTATAATATGACAGATGAATCTGTATTGGCCAAAGGGCTGGTAGAACGCATCGGGATGGATTCTTCCATTCTGAACCATAAGCCAACAGGCAAACCGGAAGTCACTGAAGTCAGTGAAATTCTGGAACACAATACCGCCATCCGCAAGGTTCTGGCTTGCCTGACAGACAGCGAGCATGGCGTAATCAGTTCGATCGAAGAAATTAATGCCGTAGGCCACCGTGTAGTTCACGGGGGAGAATTCTTCAAGGAATCCTCATTGGTTGATGGCGATGCCAAGTCGAAGATCCGTCAATTGTTCGACCTTGCTCCACTGCATAACCCGGCTGCTGTGATGGGGATTACGGCTACAGAAAAGAATATGCCCGGCGTTCCGCAGGTTGTTGTGTTTGATACAGCCTTCCACCAAACGATGCCTGAGAAGGCTTATATGTACGCTATCCCAAGAGTGCTCTACAACAAATACAAAGTCCGCCGCTACGGAGCACACGGCACCTCGCATGATTTTGTCAGCAAAGCTGCAGCGGAATATCTTGACCGTCCGCTCGAGGATCTGAAGATTATTACTTGTCACATCGGTAATGGTGCCAGTGTTACTGCGGTTAAAGGCGGAGTATCTATTGATACTTCCATGGGGATGACACCACTGGAAGGTCTGATGATGGGAACACGCAGCGGTGATCTTGACCCGGCAATCGTTCCTTATGTGATGAACAAGGAAGAGCTGTCCGTAGGCGAAGTGAATTCCATGCTCAACAAACATAGTGGATTGCTGGCTATTTCTGGCATCAGCAGTGACATGCGTGATATTATTGATGGTGCAGAAAAAGGCGAGCCTAACTCTACGCTTGCTTTTGAAATGTATGAATACCGTCTGCGCAAATACATCGGTTCTTACGCAGCAGCTATGAACGGTGTGGATGTTATCGTGTTCACTGCCGGCGTGGGTGAGAATGCATCCCTGTTGCGCGAAAGAGTGTTGAATCAGCTTACGTTCCTCGGAATCGAACTGGATACAGAAGCCAATAAGGTTCGTTCCGGTGATCCGCGCCGCATCTCTACAGTTGATTCCAAGGTGCAGGTGCTTATAGTACCGACGAACGAAGAGCTTGTTATTGCACGCGATACCTATCGTATTGTGCAAGGGGTTAACGGCTAAACTAGAGGAGAGATCGTAGGCATGGCAAACAAGAGTGTAATTAAACGCGTTAATGAACATGTCGGAGAGAGTGTTGTTATCGGCTGTTGGGTAAACAACAAGCGCTCCAGCGGTAAAATTCAATTCCTGCAGCTCCGGGATGGTACAGGCTATATCCAGGGGGTTGTTGTAAAATCCGAAGTGCCTGAGCAGGTCTGGGATGATGCCAAAAGCCTTACCCAGGAAAGTTCCTTGTATGTGACCGGCATTATCCGCGAAGAGCCGCGTGCTCAATCGGGATATGAGATGACCGTGACGGGCATCGAGGTTCTGCATCTTACCGAGAACTACCCGATCACACCGAAGGAGCATGGCATCGATTTCCTGATGGATCATCGTCATCTCTGGCTCCGCTCCGCGAAGCAGCGGGCCGTACTGGTGATCCGTGCAGAGATTATCCGCGCTATTCAGCAGTTCTTTAATCAGAACGGGTTCACAAAGGTGGATCCGCCGATCCTGACACCGACATCGGCTGAGGGCACTACCAACCTCTTCCACACGAAATATTTTGATGAGGATGCTTATTTGACGCAGAGTGGCCAGCTTTATATGGAAGCTGCAGCAATGGCGCTGGGCCGCGTGTATTCCTTCGGTCCTACTTTCCGTGCTGAGAAATCAAAGACCCGCCGCCACTTGATCGAGTTCTGGATGATCGAGCCGGAGATGGCTTTCACGGATCACGAAGAAAGTCTGAAAGTTCAGGAAGAATTCATCAGCTTTATCGTACAATCGGTACTGACCAACTGTCGTGCTGAGCTGGAAGCGGTAGGCCGCGATGTCTCCAAGCTGGAGAATATCAAAGCGCCGTTCCCGCGTATTACTTATGATGATGCGATTAAGTTCCTGAACGATAATGGTCATGAAATTGCCTGGGGCGACGATTTTGGTGCGCCGCATGAAACCGCAATTGCTGAAGCCAATGACAAACCTGTCTTTATTACGCATTATCCGGCTTCGTTCAAGGCTTTCTACATGAAGCCGCATCCTGAGCGTCCTGAAGTTGTACTCTGTGCGGATATGATTGCTCCGGAAGGTTACGGGGAGATTATCGGCGGATCGCAGCGGATCGACGATCCGGCATTGCTGGAGGAACGTTTCAAAGAACATAATCTTTCGATGGATAGCTATAAATGGTACATGGATCTGCGCACCTACGGTTCAGTGCCACACTCCGGCTTCGGTCTTGGACTCGAACGCACAGTGGCCTGGATTTGTGGTCTGGATCATGTGCGAGAAACGATACCGTTCCCTCGTACGCTGTACCGTCTCTACCCGTAAGGGCATAAAGGGGGCTGGTGCATGGACGGCAAAGGATGGAGTACATGGGGCGAAGGAATGGCTGCTGGTCTTCAGAATGGAATGGCCATCATTCCTTATGCACTCTTGAAGCATTACCGGAAGCTGAATCTCAGCGGCAGTGAGGCGATGCTGCTGATTCACCTTCTGTCGTTCCGGCAGGTAGAGGGCATCGACTTTCCTTCGCTGGAGGAACTGCAGGCTGTAACAGGCCGAAGTATCGCTGTCATAGCGGGAGAACTGCAGAAGCTCATGAAGGAAGGGTTTATCAGCATCGACGAAGATAATGATGAGCTGAGAGATATCCATTATGAGCGCTACAACTTCTCTGGAATGTATACAAAGCTGGGTGCTTATCTGGCTGAAGCTGCGAAAGAGGCTTTAGAGGATAAGAACGCTGGAACGGCTCCTTCACGCGAGGCAGCCCGCTTTGCTACCGGTTTTCCCGTTCTGGACGGGGGATACGGCAGAACGGCTGTCGCTGTACCCGGCAAGGCCGCTGATGAGAGCCGTAGTCTGTTCAGTATCTTCGAGAAGGAATTCGGCCGTCCACTGTCTCCGATGGAATGTGAAACAATCTCCGGCTGGGTGGATCAGGACCGGTACCCGGAAGAGCTGATTCTGCTTGCCTTAAAAGAATCGGTATTCGCCGGGAAGGTTCATTTCCGCTATATTGACCGCATCTTGCTGGAATGGGCCCGCAACCGGGTGAAAAACGCCGAGGATGTTAAGAACTACACACAGAAGTTCCGCAGTGGTGGAAGATAGCGGCACAAACGGAAGAATCCTGTTGCTGGGAATAAAGCAACAGGGTTCTTTTTTGTTGTTTGCAACAATCGAAGTGAGGATGAGGTTAAAAAAGCTGAATAATAAGAAGCCCGCGCCATTCCGTGAGGAAAGTGGCTGCGGGCTTCTGTGCGATCCTGAGTTGCATGGGCTGGAGTTTAGGACAGTTCCTTCTCCAGCGCAACACCCATCTCGCGTGAGCGTTCTGCACAGCGGTTAACTGCGGCTATGACCGATTCGAAGAAGTCGGCCTTTTCAAGCACCTCAATGGCTGCTTGCGTTGAGCCGTTTGGCGAAGTGACCTTCTTGCGCAGTGCTGCCGGTTCCTCACCCGTCTGCTGCACCATACGCGCAGCGCCGAGGACAGTCTGCACGGTCAGCTCGGTGCTTTGCTGCGGTGGAAGTCCGCCGCGGATGCCGGCAGCGATCATCGCTTCCATCATGTAGTAGATATAAGCCGGACCGCTGCCGGAAATTCCGGTTAAGGTCTCCATTCGTTCTTCCTCAATCACAGCTGTAATACCAACGGATTCAAAGATGTTGAGCGCCGTACGGCGTCCTTCTTCATTAACTTCTTTGGAATACACAATTCCTGTAGCTCCAAGGCCGATGGAACTGGAAGTGTTGGGCATCGTACGCACAACAGGCTGAGAGGTGCCCAACAGGCCATGAATCGTGCGGACGGTCAGACCGGCTATTACGGAGATCACCAGCTGATCCGGTGAGAGCACAGATCCTAATACGCGCAGCGCTTCGGCAGCGTCCTTGGGCTTCATCGCCAGGACAATGACTGGAGCCGTCCGCAGATGTTCAATTTTTTGTTCCGGATCATTGCAGCCAAGCACGCCATAACGGCTGCGCAGCTCAGCCAAACGCTCGTTGCTGCTGCGGTTCAGCATAACGATATTGTTGGAATCAATGACATTTCGGGCAATCATGCCCCGTACAATTGCTTCTGACATTGAGCCTGCGCCATAAAAAAGAATTTTATGATTGATCAGTGGAATTGCGGGTTGCTGACACATGGCTAAAAGTCCCCCTTGTTCTTTGTACTAACTCCGGATTTGGCCGGAGCCATATATTTTATATTTGCATGAAGTGAGCGCGGGCAGGCCCATCGGGCCGCGGGCGTGCAGCTTCTGGGTGCTAATTCCGATTTCGGCGCCGAATCCAAATTCAAAGCCGTCTGTGAAACGGGTCGAAGCATTATGGTATACAGCTGCTGCATCCACTTCCTGCAGGAAACGGGCTGCATGTTCAGTATCTTCGGTTACAATACACTCGGAATGTTTGGTACTGGACTCGGCAATATGCCGCAGCGCTTCTTCCAGTCCGCTGACTATCCGGACGTTAAGAATATAATCATTGTATTCTGTCGCATAATCCTCCGCAGTAACCGGCAGTGCCCAAGGTACAAGGGCAACCGTTTCCGGACAACCGCGTAATTCTACAGAAGCTGTGCGGAAGGATTCCGCAAGGGAAGGTAAATATTGTATGGCAAAGTCGCGATGAACGAGTAGCGTCTCCATGGAATTGCATACGGACGGGCGCTGGGCTTTGGCGTTCAGGCTGATTTGCTCTGCCATATCAGGACGGGCACTTGCGTCGAGATAAGTATGGCATATACCCGCACCTGTTTCAATTACCGGAACAGTAGCGTTGAGCACAACATTCTGGATCAAGGAACTTCCGCCGCGCGGGATAATGACATCCAGCAGCCCGTTAAGTTTGAGCATCTCATCGACGGAGGAACGGTTTGGGTCCTCAATCAGCTGCAGTGCACCAGGCGGCACCGCGGTTTGGGCCAAGGCGGCATGCAGCACTTCAACAATTTTGCGGTTCGAGGACAGGGCAGAAGAGCCTCCCCGCAGAACTACGGCATTGCCTGTCTTAAGGCAGAGACCGGCCGCATCCACGGTAACATTGGGACGGGCTTCGTATATAATCCCGATCACGCCAAGGGGTACGCGGATTTTCTCAATGGAGAGACCGTTCGGACGGTTGATGGTTTCCAGCGTGTCGCCGATAGGGTCGGGCAGCACGGCGATTTGCTGCAGACCTTCTGCGATGCTGTTGATCCGTCCGACATCAAGGGCGAGCCGGTCTAGCATCGACTCTGGAGTGCCGGCCAGCCGGCCGCGTTCCAGATCTTCGCCGTTAGCGGCAATGATGGCTTGAGCTTCGCGGCGCAGGGCCTCCGCCATTACTAGCAGCGCTTCATTTTTTTGACCGGTAGTCAGGCTTGCCAGTACACCGGTTGTTTCTTTGGCCAATGTGGCTTTATTCACGACTTCACTCATATCCGTTCCTCCTAAAGTTTTATTAGCCAAGCGTTCAGAAACGTCTTTTATTATGTCTGAATCAACATATTGTTGACTTACTTAGGGTCAATCATCAACCCGGACGTTACCGTAAAGTAATCCATTCATCACGGTGGATGACCTCAAGCCGGTGTACTTCGCCCAGCTTAGGCACAATCTCACGGCTGGGAAGCCCCTGAATGCTGCGGAGCTGGGCGTCATCATAATTCACAATGCCCCTTCCCAGCAGCTTGGCGTCTGGACCGAGTACTTCTACAACGTCGCCGGAGTGGAAGCTTCCTTCGATCCGCTTGACCCCTACGGGGAGCAGACTATGGCCCCCGTGGAGCAGTGCTTCAACGGCTCCGTCGTCCACATAGAGGGAACCAAGCGGCGTGGACATGAAACCGAGCCACTGTTTTTTGACGGGGAGAGAAGAGAGTGTGGTGGCAAAATAGGTGCCTTTGCCGTCGCCTGTTGCCGCCAGCTCCAGATCGCCGGGTTCGGTGGCTCTGCCGATAAATACCGGCACTCCGCCACGGGTTGCAATCTTCGCGGCATCAATCTTGGAGCGCATGCCGCCTGTCCCTACGCTGGAGCCTGCACCGCCGGCGATTGCATAAATCTCCGGTGTAATTTCCTCCACTTGCCGGTAACGAACGGCATCGGGATGCTTGCGCGGGTCTCCGCTGTATAATCCGTCCATATCCGTGAGGACGAGCAGACGCGTTGCCTTCAGCAGGTTGGCAACCAGAGCGGAGAGAGTGTCGTTGTCGCCGAATTTCAGCTCGTCGACAGATACGGTGTCGTTCTCGTTAAATACCGGTACGGCACCCTGGCGGAGCAGTTCTTCCACCGTCATTACGGCGTTGTTCATCGCCCGCCTGCTGCAGAAATCGGTGCGGGTCAGCAGGATCTGTGCAGTGGGTATTCCCTGCTGCGCGAACGCTTCCTGGTACGCCTGCATCAGCAGGACCTGTCCAACCGCCGCCGCTGCCTGCTTCTCATGCAGAAGCTTCGGACGGGACGGGTAGCCGATGCCGCGGAATCCGGCCGCTACAGCGCCGGAGGTTACTAGCAGGACCTCGCAGCCAGCCTGGCGGAGTGCGGCAATCTCGGCAGCGAAGAAGGCCACGGCGGAACGGTTTAACCCGCCCTCCGGACCGGTAAGTGAGCTGCTGCCGATTTTGACTACGATTCGTGTCGTCATTGTTCTTCACTTCCTTCTTAAAATAATAAAGATAACCCAGAAAACGACAAAAAGCCCCCATCCTAAGACTTAGCAAAGGACGAAAGCATTGATTACTTCCGCGGTACCACCTTCATTGATGAGGGTTCATCCGACTTCATTCTCATAACGGGAGTTTCCGTCCTGCAGGGGCAGGCCGCTCGGGGGTAGGATTCAGAAATGATAACCGCGGTAAATCCTCTCAGCCTGCCGGAATTTACTCTCTGCTCGCGGATAGAGACATTTTCTTACTGGTCCCGTCTGCACGTTTCACTATTTGACATTTAGAATACCACGGTAAAGTGTGGTTTGCAAAGGGAGAACGAACTAATATTTTTTGGGAATAGCGGGAGTTTCCAATATTATGTTTATTCTCCGGGAGAATTTTAGAATCAGGCCATTCGGGAGTTTGTAGAGGAGAAAGCCGGTGATTCCGGAACAAAGGGACCGCTTGAATACAAAAAAATGCCCTTTCGTTTCCATTGCCGGAGCCGAAAGGGCATTTTTAAGGCGACACAATAATCATTTTGTTCTGTGCTACTCATCTGCCAGACCGGCAACGGTTGCTTTGAAAGTGCCGATGAAGGCTTCTGCGGCTTTGGACAAATAGCGGCCCCTGCGGTACGCAATCACCAGGGTTCGGCTTGGCACTGGTTCGGCCAGCGGCAGATAGACGGGAACAAACTCGCTGCGCGGGGCACGGGCGATAAAGTGTGGCACGAGTGTAACGCCCATTCCGGTAGCTACGAGGGATTGAACCGTCTCCATATTGTTGCTTTCAAACACGATGCGCGGCTCAAATCCGGCTTCGCGGCATAGCTCCACCGTCATTTTGCGGAACCCTTGGCCTTCTTTAAGCACGATGAACGGCTCATCCTTTAATTCTTCAAGAGAGGTGCGTGTACCCTTTGTGCTCCGGGAAGCCAAAGGATGCTCCGGCGGCACGGCCAGATCAATCCGTTCTTCACCAAGCACCTCGTAAGCAAGAGTGGGGATTTCCAGCGGGAGCGAAAGCAGGCTGAGATCAGTCTGGCCGCTTGCAGTCAGTTTCTCGAGATTCATTGAAGAATCCTCAAGCAGTGTAATTTCCACATCGGTATATTTCCGCTTGAACACTGGGAGTACATGGGGCAGCAGATGTGCTCCGGTGATCGGCATGCTGCCTACCACCACACTTCCCGTACGAAGCTGGGAAATATCAGACATTTCCTGGCGCAGCAGCTCCACAGCGTCGATAATCGCTCCTGCCTGTTCCACAAACTTGTGCCCGGCATGGGTAAGCTCTACCGAGCTAGTATTGCGCTGAAACAGCATGACCCCAAGCTCTTTCTCCAGCTTGGACAGCTGCTGGCTGAGCGAGGGCTGGGCGATATGCAGTTTATCCGCAGCACGGGAGAAGTTCCGTTCCGCCGCGATTTGCAGTGCATACTGTAATTGTCTTAGTTCCATTAGTAAGCTCCTTGAATGAACATCATTGCTTATAAGTATAACCTATAGTAAGTCAGTTTAATATAGGTTGGGTGACCTGGCCAGAAGATGGTGTATTCTACAATACTCCGCGAAAGTACATGATGTGCTATTTCCTAGTCCGGTCAAACCATTAGCTTATAGGCCTACCCTATCAGTTCTATAGAAATCATATCTTGGAATTATAAACGGGGCGATGTTATATTTAGATCATTCAAGAGGGACTCCACACTCTCTTCCATTGAACGATTCTACTATATGAGGTGAAGACATGAGCAAGAAGACAATGTTTGAGAAGATTTGGGATAATCACGTAATCCATCAAGAGGAAGGTAAGCCTAGCATTATTTATATTGATTTGCATCTGGTTCATGAAGTTACCTCTCCACAGGCCTTCGAAGGTCTCCGTCTCAGCGGACGCCAAGTCCGCCGTCCCGGCCTTACTTTTGCTACCATGGATCATAACGTCCCTACGAAAGACCGTTACAACATTACAGATCCGATCTCCAAACAGCAGATTGACACGCTGTCGCAGAATTGCCGTGATTTCGGAGTCAGATTGTTCGACCTGAATGATATCGATCAAGGTGTCGTGCATGTTATGGGCCCGGAAATCGGCCTGACACATCCCGGCAAAACCATTGTCTGCGGCGACAGCCATACTTCCACGCACGGAGCATTCGGCGCACTGGCCTTTGGTATTGGCACAAGTGAAGTTGAGCATGTTCTGGCTACCCAGTGCTTGCAGCAATCCAAAGCCAAAACGATGGAAGTCCGCTTCATCGGCAACCGTAATCCTGGAGTGACTGCCAAGGATATGATTCTCGGTGTCATTGCCAAATACGGCACTGATTTTGCAACAGGCTATGTTATTGAATACACGGGCGAATCCATCCGTGAGCTGTCGATGGAGGAACGCATGACCGTCTGCAATATGTCAATCGAAGGCGGGGCAAGAGCGGGGCTGATCGCTCCAGATGAAACTACCTTCAACTACCTGCGTGATCGCCAATATGTCCCTCAGGGTGCCGCTTATGATGCTGCCGTTGAAACTTGGAAAGGCCTTGTAAGCGATGAAGGTGCAGAATATGACACAATTGTTGAGTTTGATGTGGAATCTTTGATTCCGCAAGTGACCTGGGGAACTAGCCCGGGCATGGGCACAGACATCAATTCCAGTGTGCCGAACCCTGCTGATTTCCCGACTGAAAATGAACGTAAAGCCGCTGAAAAAGCGCTTGAATATATGGATCTGGCACCAGGCACACCTATTTCGGAAATTCCGATTGATTATGTCTTTATCGGTTCCTGCACGAATGGCCGGATTGAGGATTTGCGTGCTGCAGCCGAAGTAGCCAAAGGACACAAGGTATCCGACAAGGTTACGGCAATTGTTGTACCGGGCTCCGGACGTGTGAAGCTGCAGGCGGAGAAGGAAGGTCTCGATGTAGTGTTTACGGAAGCAGGTTTTGAATGGCGCGAAGCGGGCTGCAGCATGTGCCTGGCGATGAACCCGGATGTACTTCAGCCTGGACAACGCTGCGCATCGACCTCGAACCGCAACTTTGAAGGACGCCAGGGCCGCGGTGGACGCACGCATCTCGTATCCCCGGCAATGGCCGCAGCGGCTGCAATCAAGGGGCGTTTCACCGACGTCCGCGACTGGAACTACAAGACGGAAGCCGTCAATTCATAGAAATCGTAGAGAGAGCGGGAGGATACAACAATGGAAGCTTTTAAGAAATTAACAGGAATCGTTGCCCCGGTTGACCGGGTAAATGTAGATACGGATGCTATTATTCCGAAGCAGTTTTTGAAACGGATTGAACGGACTGGATTTGGACAATTTCTTTTTTATGAATGGCGTTTTGACGAAGCGGGCAATGACAATGCCGCTTTTGAGATGAATAAACCGCGCTATAAAGGCGCATCTGTATTGATTTCGCGGGCCAACTTCGGCTGCGGCTCCTCCCGGGAGCATGCGCCGTGGGCGATTATGGACTATGGCTTCAAAGTAGTAATTGCCCCATCTTATGCAGATATTTTTTACAACAACTGCTTCAAGAACGGGATTCTTCCGATCAAACTGTCGGAATCGCAGGTCGATGAGCTGTTCAGCCGTACGGCAGCCTATGAAGGCTACAACCTGACGGTTGACCTTGAGAACAACACGCTCAGCGATGAATACGGACTGGTGATCAGCTTTGAGCTGGATGAGCACCGCCGCCAGTTCCTGCTGCAGGGGCTCGATGATATCGGGCTGACACTTCAGCATGCGGATGAAATCGCCGCCTACGAGGAGCGCCACGCGGCAAAGCTGTTTTCGTAAGCGATGTAAAGAGCACGTCCAGTCATAGGGGAAACGGAGTTTTATTCCTGAAGAATACGTAATCTTTACAAATTTTACACAAAACTTCTATTTCCGGGTGTCGGAAATAGAAGTTTTTTTGCTATAATCGATATATTCATTGCCGCAGAAGGCAACTTTTGGAGATTTCTGTCGTCTTAATCTTATCTATGTATCTATCATTTACCAGAAGGAGAGGAAAAGAAAGGATGAGAAGAGCCGGACAACGGGTGTTATTTTTGCTGCTGCTGCCACTGTTACTGCTATCATTCGCCGGCCATGAAGCTGCCGCCGCCGGAAGCGGGACAGGCAAGATTATTATGGATAATCAGGAGCTGACAATGCCCAAAGGCGCCAAAATTGAATATGTCGATGGAAGCGTTATGATTCCTATTCGGGTTGTTGTGGAGAATCTGGGGTTCAAAGTCGACTGGGAGCCGAAGTCGCGTAAAGTAACCGTTCAACAGGATGGCAGAAGCGTGCTGCTGGCCGTAGGAAGCAAAACGGCTGAAGCCGATGGAACTACACTAGCTCTAAATGCGGCACCCAAGCAGAATAATGGAACTGTACTAGTGCCTATCCGATTTGTAAGTGAGCAATTTGGGCTTATAGTGGGCTGGGACAACAGCGACAAAACTGTCTATTTAAGCGGCGGTTCTACAAGCGGTACGGACATTTCTGCAACTCCAGCGCCGTCCGCCAGCTCAACACCGGCGCCTGTTTTGAGTCCAAGTCCAACCCCTGTCCCGAATGAAACTGGATCAGAGGGAGAGATCGTGACAGGAACCGCAGGCCCAACACCAACGCCGATCCCCGGCAGCGGCGGTACGATAGTTACGTCTCCTCAGATCATGGGGGCGGTGTTCAGCGAAAATCGTTTGATCGTTTCCGCCACGGGTGGAGCCAAGCCTACTGTTACCAAGATGAGCGGCCCTGACCGGATTGTGGTTGATTTCCCCAATACCTCGTTCGCGGCGGATTTCGTTGGCAGTCTGCCTGGCACAGCCCCTAACGGCAGTCCGCAAGGCAAGCTGGATGTTACCGGTTACCCATTGATTTCGGAAGTCCGTTATGCGCTGTTCAGTTCCAATCCCTCTACCGTAAGGTTCGTTATTCAAACGATCGGAACACAGCCATATCAGGTAAGTACTGACGACAGCACCGGGCTGGTTACAATTGATTTAAATGTAGTGGCTAATGGAGGCAGTACTACCGTAGGACCGGGAATTACAGGCAAGCCGGTTGTCGTTCTCGACGCAGGACACGGCGGTAAACAATCTGGAGCCGTTAGCCTGACAGGGAAGCTGGAGAAAAACTTCAATCTCTCAGTTGTGAATAAGGTTGGGGCACTGCTTCTGCAGGAAGGTCTGGTCGACGTGGTGTTTACCCGCACAGATGACAGTACACTCGGTCTGCAGGACCGGGTCGTAATTGCTGAAGCAAAACAAGCGAACCTGTTTATTTCAGTGCATGGAAACTCGCTGGACCTTAAATATCCCAACAGGGAAAAGATCAATGGCAGTGAGACCTACTATTCCCGTACTGAAAGTCTGCCGCTCGCCCAGGTCCTCCATAAGCATCTGGTCGCGGGAACAGGCTTCAAGGACAACGGGATCAGGAGCAAAAGTCTGCATGTTACAAGAGAAACTACAATGCCGGCAGTGCTGCTGGAGGTAGGTTATCTTACCAATCAGGGGAATGAGGCGGGCATGTATGATAGCCAGCTTCAAGACAGGCTGGCTAGGGAAATCGTAGCCGGAATTAAGGAATATTTGGGATTATAGATATAGAATCTTGTTAATAGAGCGCGGAATTACTAGCTTTTTAATGGGATTTATTCGCAACTTTTAGCGGATACCAGCGTCTAATCAATGTCGAGGGTTGTCAATGGCGAGATCATCATGAACGCCGTTCTCTGGCGGAATACTAGATTCTTAGAGGTGAAGAATGAAGAAATTTGCTTTTACGCTGTTGCTGCTGCTCTTTGTACTGGTATTGCCGGAGCATGGACATGCTGCTGCCGGGAATAAGATCTATCTGGATGGCCAGGAGCTGACAGCAGGGCAGGATGCGCCGGTCGAAAATGTAAAGAACTCAGTTATGGTGCCGCTAAGAATGATCGCCGAAAACCTTGGCTATAAGGTGGATTGGGATCAGAAGAGCAAGACGGTTACAATTGAACAGCAGGGCAAGACGATCAAACTGATCGTGGATCAAACGGCAGCTTTCGTTGATGACAAAACCGTGATTCTCACGGCGGCGCCAGTAGCGCGCGGAGGTACTACACTCGTTCCGATCCGGTTTGTCAGCGAGCAGTTTGGCCTTACTGTCACCTGGGATAACGCCCAGAAGACTGTAAACATTATTACCCCGGAAACTGGCGGTAATAACACCGGTTCAGAGGGAAGTTCTGGTGACGGTGGATCAACCGTCGTTGTTCCTCCGGCAGAGTCGACAAGCGGCCTGACAATGGTGAATGGCATCAGCTTCAGCGAGAACCGTCTAACCATTGCAATGGATGGTAGCTCCGCGCCGAATATAACAAAGATGACAGGGCCGGACCGGATTATTATCGATCTGCCAAATGCCACGTTCTCGGATGTGTTCGGAAGTGGACAAGAACTTGACCCTAACCTGAATGGCAAACTTGCTGTAACGGATTACCCGGATGTATCAGGTGTACGTTATTCTTTGTACAGTACAAGCCCTTATACCGTCCGCTTTGTAATTGATTTGAACACTTCCAAGAACTATAGTCTTGAAGTATCAGGTGATGCCTCCAAGCTGGTTGTGGTTGATCTGAATGCGCAAAGCACAGAAGATACGACGACACAGCCCGGCAATAACGGCCGGAAGCTGGTGGTGCTGGATGCCGGCCATGGGGCCAAGGATTCCGGAGCTGTAGGGGTTACCGGTAAATATGAGAAGAATTTTAATTTGGCCGTTGTTCTTAAAGCAGCAGAACTGCTGAAACAGGAGAATAAAATCGATGTAGTTCTTACTCGCAGCGATGATACGTTCCTGGAATTAAAAGACCGTGCGGGTATGGCCAATAAGCTTAAGGCCGATCTGTTTATTTCCGTCCATGCGAACAGCAGTGGTTCATCGGCTGCAAGTGGAACAGAAACATATTATCAGCGGGAAGCAAGCAAGGCACTGGCGAAAGTGATGCATAAGTATCTTGTCAAGGCGACCGGGCTTAGCGACCGTGGTGTGAGGTATGGCAATTTCCACGTCATTCGTGAGACGACAATGCCTGCCGTACTACTTGAAGTAGGTTACTTAAGCAATAAAGGCGATGAATCGCTGTTGTTCTCGGAAACATTGCAGAACAATGTGGCAGCATCCATGGTCAGTGGGATTAAGGAATATCTGGGAATGTAACAGCAAACTTAGCGGCAGATGAGAGCTGCAAAGCCAGCTTTCGGCCTGATTTGCAGGCGAAAGAG
Source organism: Paenibacillus sp. FSL L8-0470 (assembly GCF_038008625.1). Lineage (NCBI taxonomy): Bacteria > Bacillati > Bacillota > Bacilli > Caryophanales > Paenibacillaceae > Paenibacillus > Paenibacillus sp. FSL L8-0470. Next base: position 4,856,547 of record NZ_JBBOZM010000001.1, on the reverse strand, counting down.
GCTTTGCAGTTCTGTCTGCCCGTATTCATCTAGAGGGGGTAAATGTTGATGAACAAAAAACTGACATATGCAGGGGTTGCAGCACTTCTTCTACTGGTGATCTCAGGCTGCGGAGACAAGCCGGCTGCAGCACCGGCTGATGAAGCGGGGCAAAATTCTCCTGCAGTCGTTAGCGGAGCCGAAGGAAATAACGGAAATGGAGACAGCAACAGCAATAGCAATAACAATAACAACAGTAATGCAGGAGGACTCAATACACCCGCCACTGCCGAGCCGGTTAGCACCGATGCTCCTGCTGCAACAGACAAGCCCGTTGAAGTCGACAAACAAAGCCAGAGCATTTCCGCGTACTATACGGATTCGCAGCAGATGGAACTTGTGAAGGCTGCAGCAAAGATAAGCTTCGCAAATGATACGGAGAAATATACTGAAGCCTTCAAAACGCTTCAAAACAGCGATAAGGCAGATATGATCCCGTTATGGAGCGGTATTGAGCTTAAATCACTTAAATTTACAGATGGACAGATTGTGATGGACATTCATAAACCGGCTGAGGCTCAACTGGGTGCAGGCGGTGAATCCATGGCCATCAGTGCGCTGGCTCAACTCTTCTTCCAGTTCGAAGAAGTGAAAAGCGTTGAGCTTCTGGTAGACGGTGAGCAAGTGGAAAGTTTAATGGGGCATGTGGATTTAGAACATCCAATTACCCGGGAGAACAGCGCATTATAAACGTCGCACAGGATTTTTGGGAATGTTTGCCGAATTACTAATATACCATTTACATGAAGCATAGAGAGGGGAATAACCTATTGTCCGGTCATAAAAGATCCAATCACTCTATTAAAGCTTATTCCACCAAAGCGGCATCTGCTGTTCTGGCCGGCGCTATGGTGCTTGGCAGTGCGGGGGCTGTATTCGCTGAGAGCGCAGCAACTGCTGCCCCTAAAGCTACTGCTGCGCCAGCAGCAACAGCTACCCCAAAAGCTACAGCAACGCCAGCAGCAACAACTACACCAAAAGCTGCGGCAACGCCTACAGCAACAGCTACACCAAAAGCTGCGGCAACGCCTACAGCAACAGCTACACCAAAAGCTACGGCAACGCCAGCAGCAACAGCTACACCGAAAGCTACGGCAACGCCAGCAGCAACAGCAGCTCCAAAAGCTACGGCAACGCCAGCAGCAACAGCTACACCGAAAGCTACGGCAACGCCAGCAGCAACAGCAACTCCAAAAGCTACGGCAACGCCTACAGCAACAGCAGCGCCTGCAGCTACAACTGCACCTACAGCTACGCCGCCTGCAGCTGCACCAGGATTGTTCAGCGATGTAAAAACAGGCTTCTGGGCAGAAAAACATATCTATAAGCTGGCAGCACAAGGTCTTGTTGTCGGAAATAACGGATTATTCCGTGCGGGTGACTCTGTTACCCAGCAGGAAGCTGTCCTGATCGCACTTCGCTTCATGAAGCTTGAGGACAAAGTAAATACCGCCACTGACGTGGTGCTTCCGACTAATTTCCAGGTGTCCAATTATTTTAAGCCGTTTGTTGTGCTGGCATTCCAGCAGGGCCTTCTGGACAAGACGGTTGAAATGTCGGCGGATAATCTAAAGACATCCTGGGGCGACCGCAAGGCATCACGTGAATGGATTGCCGAATTGCTGGTCCGTGCTCTTGGCAAAAACTCCGAAGCGGGCGCAGTATCAGGCAAGCCGACTAGCTTCGCTGATGATGCCAAGGTTTCGGCGAATAAACGAGGTTACGTGAACACTGCCGTAGAATTGGGACTGGCCAATGGTCTTGACGGCAACCGATTTGATCCACAAGGAGCAGTAACCCGTGCACAAGTGGCAACTTTCTTCAGCCGCGCAGAAGCATTTAACACTATAGGGTATGACAACACAGTCAAAGGGAGCATCAGTGCCCTGAAGGACGGGAAAATGACCGTTTACAGCAACGGTTCACCGTCTGTCTTCAATTTGACTCCCGTAACTGCATACTACACTAGTACGGCAGACACAAGAATCAATCTGAATGATGTTCAGCCATATACCAAAGTAACCGTTATTGGTGCAACCTATAATGCAGCTTATGTTGAGGTGACAGATCCTGCCCAGCAGGTGGTAAGTGTCGAAGGGAACTTTGCCAAGATCACTCCAAGTACGATTTGGCTTGATTCTGCTACGGGATATGACCAGTACAGCTATGATACTGATACTTCTTTTGTAGATGTAAATGGAAGCACGATTAGTTCCGGAGCCATTACGGCAAACAGTAAAGTTACCTTGCTGCGTGAAACTTTCACAGGAACTAATAAGGTGGTAAAGGTTCAGGTGACCTCGGGCGTTGTGAACAAAACGACTACAGGGACAATTCAAAGTGTGGATCAGGCAGCAAAAAGCATCACGTTCAAAAATGCTTCCGGAATTGCAGAAACGTTCAAGTGGGAAGACGGGGTTACACTGTTCAGTTCGCAAAACGCAGTTTTGCTGCCAGCCGACCTGAAGACCGGAACTGCTGTGAAATATACGATAAATAGCAATGTCATCCGTTCGGTGGAAGTGACTTCAGGCACGGAGCGAACGGTAGAGGGATCGATTTATGAGCTTACAAGCTCAAGCATTATTTATAAAAAGTCTGACGGTGCTCGCGAAGTGAAGCTGCTGGCTACATCGCCGGCGCCGACAATTGTGATACCTAACGTTACTAACCCGGTAATCGGTGATCTGCTTGCCGATGCGAACAGTGGAGACAATGTTCGGATTACCCTCAACAGCTCTGATCAGGTGACAAAGATTGAAGTGCTGAACCGCCAGATGGATGAATTTATCGGTGCGACTGTAATTGCTTTTAATAGCAAGACAAAGCTGCTGACAGTTATGGACGGCAAAAGTAAAGCACATCTGGTACAGATTGATGACAAGACAAAACTTGCTTTTGACGAGGGCATTACCACATCATTGACTACTATGGGGATTTATCTCTACGAAGGGCGCAGGGTGGACGTAAAAGCTGTCGGCCAGCGGGCCCTTTCGGTAGAAACCAGCACCAAATATACAGGAACCCTGTCCGAGATTAATACAACAACCAGAACGATTGTTCTGAAGCTCGCAGGAGGGCAAACTCTTACCCTGGGTTATCCACAGGTAATTGATATTCTCGGACGTACATCTTCTGCCATCACAGATATACCTCTTAACTCTTCGGTAACCGCAGTGCTTACGAGCAATCAGGATGTCATCTCAGTGCTTAAAGTGAACTCATCAGTGCAGGTTGAAATCACTACTCTTAATGCACCAATGAATAAGCTGGGTGTGAAATGGTCCGGAGGAACGCTTGAACTGAATACTTTGACTTTAACGATGACCAATGAAGCAGGACAAACCCTTAAAATTGGCGACTTGAAGGTCGGTGATTATGTGAATCTGGCCGTAAGCGGCAGCACTCCAGTATCACTTCAGTATATCAAGCAGAATACTGGTGTTGTGTCGTCAGTAGATGCAGCTGCGGGTTCATTCGTGCTTAAGGATTATGCAGGCACCTCCCAGACGATTGCAGTCAGCGGTGGCGTAAAAATTATCCGTGACGGTGTTACTACGACAGGTCTCGGCAGTCTGACTACAGCTGACCGGGTAGATGTCCGCAAAGATGCTGACGGGTCAGTGATCGTCACTGTACTGAAGCAGCTTACCCGCTCGGTTTCGCGTTACGACAGCCTAAATAACCAGATCGTAACCAAACGCTCTTCTCTGAGCGATACGAATTATCAGTTTGCGATCACTTCGAGTGTATATATTCACCAGGGTGACACGACTTTATCCGTGCAATCTCTCAAAGAAAATGATAATATTATATTGTATTTCAAAAACGATGTCTTAGTTGAAGTCGTGAAACAATAGTGGCAATGGTGATTTTCCGTGAGAAACACCGTCTTGATCCAGGAGATTGTCTGGATCAAGACGTTTTTTTTGAAATATAAGCAGTTATACTTGTTAATATTTCATTACATCAGAGAAGATACGCTCGTCTGGTTTGTTGAGTGTAAATACTCCGTGGAGGGGACGCCGGTGAAAGTTGCAGAGGTCCGCCACATTCTGGATACGATTCGAGACATGTTTCCTGATGCGCATTGCGAGCTGAATCACAGCAACGCTTTTGAGCTAACCATTGCGGTGCTGCTGTCAGCCCAATGTACGGACGCAACAGTGAACAAAGTGACCGAGGACCTGTTCCAAAAGTACAAAACCCCTCTTGACTATATTTCCGTGCCGCTGGAGGAATTGGAGAGGGATATCCGGCGTATCGGCTTGTATCGCAATAAGGCTAAGCATATTCAAAGCCTGTGTTCTATTCTTATAGAGCAATATGGCGGAGAAGTGCCACAGGCTCATGACTTGCTGGTAACATTGCCGGGGGTCGGCCGCAAGACTGCGAATGTCGTTGTGTCCAACGCTTTTGGCGTACCTGCGATTGCTGTGGATACCCATGTGGAACGGGTAGCCAAGCGGCTCGCACTTGCGGGCTGGAAGGATTCCGTACTGGAAGTGGAGAAGAAGCTGATGAAGGCGGTGCCGCGTGAGGAATGGACACTTACACATCATCGGCTGATCTTTTTTGGCCGCTATCACTGCAAAGCCCAGAATCCAAGTTGTCAGGTTTGCCCGCTCTTGGATGTATGCCGTGAGGGCAAGAAACGTATGAAAACAGCTGTAATCAGGAAAGATAATGATGTATTAAAGGCAAGCAAAAAGTTAGAGATGAAGAAGAGGATGGGATAGAGATGAAATGCATTTCTGTATATACCAATAATTTTGAAGCTTTTTCCGATATTTTTGACCGTGTAGTGGAAAGTCCGTTGGAAGAAAATGAAGAGCAGGAAGTAGAAGGCATCACGATCAGCCATTCCGGCGATGTGCCTGAGCATTACCTGGAGCGGATGTCCCAGAAGCCTGAAGTGGTTGTTATGAGAGACAAATCCCGTGGTCTGACCATTCTGCAGCACGGTAAAGTATTCGAAATTCTGCTTCCGGTACTGGAAACAGCGTAATAGGATTTACACACAAAGAGCCGGCCTTGGGGCCGGCTCTTTGTTCGTCATACGTTATTGAAAACGCGGGTATCTTTAGGGGAATGAGCTTAAGCTGAGAACTTCCTTAAACGCAAGGAGTATGCAATATAGACCATGGTGGAAGGTACGAATGCCATGACGCACAACGTTAAGACTACGAAAGATGTGTTTTCCAGAAGTAAATTGTTCCATACCTTTGTAGACAGGAATCTTAAAGCAATACTTCCTAAGGTCAGCAGCAGTGTTACAAAAGCTGCTATTTTGCTGATTCGGGCAACCTTGGTATATTTATCATAAACAGTCGCACGGTCGGTATGGATAGGAACAGTTCCCGGTTCTGCCGAGAAGATATGGAGATCTCCAGCGGAGCATACATAAGTCCAGCCGCTGTCTGCAAAAATATTATGGTACTCTGCTTCCTCCTCCTTCGGCAATTCACGTATATCCAGACAGTAAATCTGCTTATGCGGCGTTCCCCTGCGGATTACGTAACCAAACAAAGAGAAATGATCCAGAAACCAGCCTTTTTCTGACAGTGTGCTCAATTTGTTCATATCTGCATCCTCGGCAAAGGCCAGACCCTTCGATATTACATAACGCGTTTGTTTATCCTTCTTCATGAGATTATTCCTCCTTCGCAGCTTGTAATGCGGCATTCCCGTGTGCAACCATTCTAAGTCTCCGTTCGATTTCAGCTGTAATAATTAGCTCTCCACTCTGGGTAATCTGATAAGTCTTCCGCCGGTCATCGTCGTCCTCATTCAATAGGATATAGCCTGATTTCTGCATTTTCTTGATTAAGGTGTAAAGTGTTGCAGGCCCGATTTTAACTTCCCCGTCTGTCAATTCTTCAATATATTTCATGATCGCATAGCCGTGTTTCGGAGTGAGTAAGGCAAGCAGGATGTAGTAAGCCGAATCAGTCAACTGTTCGGTCTGCAGTGAATTAGCTCTGGACATTGGCACACCTCCATTTTCTATAATAAAAGGTATATCTGATATGGATATATCCATTAGCGATATATCTAATATGGATATAATAATTCCATAATATTGCATTGTCAAGTCAGGGATGCATAATTTTTAGTCAACTGAATTTTGTAAAGGTTTATAGGGGATTTTGTAATTCGTGAATATTTGATTTGTGGCAAACTGGTGATAAAATGTAATTATTCTAGTTATGCCATTTATTTTTACGTTAAGATATATTTATTTTAGATATCGCTTTATGAAGGCTAAGTACATAGACTTCAAATAAAGTCGATTTTTTCTAGGATGCAGCGGAGGTGGATATAGTGGCAGCAGAACAAACCAAGATTAAAACAGAGAATGTGACGGATTCGCCGCTTACTCTGCTGGGAGCGCTGATGGAACGGTGGGGAGCGACAGAAACGCAGCGGGTACTCTCCGATTTGGAGAGTAAAGAGTGTGCCCGTGAGCTGACACTCGCCTTTTGCGGACATTTTTCGGCAGGGAAGTCGAGTATGATTAACAGGTTATGCGGCAGCAATGTACTGCCTTCCGGACCCGTTCCGACCAGTGCCAATGTCGTGTCTATACGCAGCGGAGCGCCCCGTGTACGGCTCTATCCCAAGGTGGAAGGACAGAATGAGACAAATTCCGCATGGGAGACCACACCGGAGAAATTGCAGGAATATTGCCGTAAGGGCGGTGATTATTCAGCGATTGAAGTCTGGGAGGATGTGCCTTTGCTTGGAGCACATGGTGTTCTGATGGACACCCCGGGGGTTGATTCCACGGATGACGGGCATCAAGCCGCGACGCGCTCCGCACTGCATTTAGCCGATGTGGTGTTTTATGTGATGGATTACAATCATGTGCAGTCGGAGAATAATCTGGCTTTTGCCAAAAACCTCAGTGATTGGGGCAAACCGCTGTATCTTATTATCAATCAGATTGACAAGCACCGTGAACAGGAAATTGCCATTGAAGCCTACCGGCAGCAATTGGAAAGCGCTTTCCACGAATGGGGAATTCAATCCGCAGGTATTTTGTTCACTTCCCTTAAGAACATGGAGCATCCGCTAAATCAATGGGACGGTCTGCTTATGCTGATTCGCCAGCTGCTGGATCAGCGGGAGGAGCTGCTTGGCTACAGCTTGTCCCGCTCAGTGCATCATGTGGCCGATGCGGTTGTGACAGAATACCGCGAGCAGCAGCAGGAGGAGCGCGAGGCGCTGCTGGAAACATCGGGCGGTGCGGATGAGTACTCCGTGGAAAGAGCGTTTCAGGCTTGCAACGAAGAACGTAAGGAGCTTGCAGAACTGCCTGATCAGTCAATCCTAACGTTGCGCAACGTACTTGATGCGCTGCTGGGCAACAGCAATCTGATGCCTGCCGATGTAAGAGAAGCTGCGGGTGCTTATGCTGAAAGCATGGCTCCCGGCTTCCGGCAGGGCCTGCTGTTCACGGCTGCGAAACGGGAGAAGGTGCAAGCAGAACGGCTAAAAGCCTGGCACGGACTGCAAACGCGGGAAATCACCGCCCAACTGGAATGGCATATTCTTCAGTTGATCCGGGAATGGGCTGAAGACCTTGGAGTATGGGAGGAGGGGGCCGAGAATCTGCTCAAGCAAAGTTTACCGGCGGTGAGCCAGGAGTGGCTGGCGGCTGCGGTGAAGCCGGGAACCGGGGCCTCGGGCGAGGCGTTGCTTAATTTCACCCGCACGCTTGCGGCTGAAATTAAAGCCCAGTTCCGCCGGGCTGCCCTGTCTCTTGGCGATGAGCTGCTGGCGAAGCTGCCGCCGCTGCTGGAAGAGCGGCGCACCGAGCTGTCGCGCCGCGAAGAAGCCCTGCAGCGGCAGGCGCGCGCACTCGCCGCGCTTGCTGCCCTTGACCGCGCGGCGGATGCCCGCGCGGCAGAGCTCGCGGCGCTATTGCCGCCGCGCCGGACCCTCACCCCCGGCACTCTGCCGGAGGTGAGGGTTGCCCCGCGGGCAGGCGCCAGCATCGCCGCACCGCGAGTGGTCCAGCCGCTGCCGGGCGCAGCGGCCGGAAGGCCTGCCGCCGCAGCCTGGGCGGCAGGGCCGGTCTCGCCGGCGGGCGGACGCCGCCGGCTCACGAAGGCCGCAGCGGCGCTGAGCGCTGCGGCAGAGCTGCTGCGCGGCGAGCCGGCCATGGCCTCGGCGGTGCGCAGTCTCGCGGCACGGGCGGAGAGCATCGCCGCCGGCCGCTTTACGATGGCGCTGTTCGGAGCGTTCAGCGCCGGTAAATCCTCCTTCGCCAATGCGCTGCTGGGTGAAGAAGTGCTGCCTGTGTCTCCCCACCCCGCGACAGCAGCGGTGAACCGCATCCTGTCACCGGAAGGGGAGTTCCGCCATGCCAGCGCGGTGGTAACGATGAAGACCGCGGAGGATTTCTGGGAAGACATCCTCCATTCCTTCAGCGTACTGCAGCTTGCGCCCCCGCAGCGGCAGAGCTGGACCGCTGAGGTGGCAGGGCTGAAGGTCAGCGGCCTGCATCCTTCCGCCCTGCCGCATGCCGGATTCCTGTGGGCGGCCGCTGCGGGCTGGTCAGAAGCGGAGGGACTGCTCGGAACGGTGCGGACTGTTGATCTGCAGGAATACCGTGGACTGGTCGCCGAGGAGACCCGGGCCTGTTTTGTGCAGGGGATTGACCTGTATTATGACTGTCCCTTGACCGCGAGCGGCATTGTGCTGGTGGATACCCCTGGCGCGGATTCCCTGCATGCCCGTCATACCGGTGTAACCTTCGGTTACATGAAGAATGCGGACGCGATATGTTTTGTGACCTATTATAATCATGCCTTTTCCAAAGCGGACCGTGGTCTGCTGGCCCAATTGGGAAGAATTAAAGACAGCTTCGCGCTGGATAAAATGTTCTTTATCATCAACGCTTCTGATTTGGCCGCAGACGAAGCGGAGCTGGAAGAGGTGAAGGGGCATGTCGCGCAGAACCTGCGTGCCGGCGGCCTTACCTCGCCGCGGATATATACCTTGTCCAGCCTGCTGGCGCTGCAAGGCAAAGCAGACCACAACCGGGAAGCTTATGAAAGCTCCCGTTTCCAGACCTTTGAAGAGGCGCTTGCGGAATTCGCGGGCGGAGAACTGCCGCGGTTGTCGCTTGCAGCCGCGCAAGAGAACATTGCCTCCGTGCGCAGGCGGGCGGAAGAATGGCAGAAGCTGGCTGAGATGGAGGCAGGCCGGCGGGAAGCCGGGCTGCTGGAGCTGCAGGAACGCCGCCGCACCGCAGAAGCACGGCTCACGGCGCTTTCCGCCGAGGAACGTCCGCTGCGCGACCTTCGCCGGGAAGGTGAAGAACTGCTCTATCATGTGCGGCAGCGGATTGGCTTTGCCTTTGGCCGTTTCTTCCAGGAATCCTTCCACCCTTCCGTGCTGCGTGAGGATAGCGGTAATCTGAAAGATATCTTTACAGCCTGTGGCAGAGAGCTGGAACGCACCCTTGAGCGTGAACTGGAACAGGAATTGTGGGCGACTACCCTGCGCCTGGAAGCGGCAGGTCAAAAACTCGTGCGGACGGCAGCTTCATCAGCCGCATCGGAACTGTCGATTTCGGCTCAGGAGCTTCAGCTCATGGACAATGCCGAAGAACACTGGCCTTCCCCGGATAAGCTGGAGTGCCGGTTATCCCCTCTGGACTGGGCAGCATTATGGGGCCGCTTCAAATCGCCGCGTCATTTCTTTGAGGGCCCGGGGCGCAATGAAGTCAGAGCCTCAGCGGACCCTTGGCTGAAGGAAGCAGTTGCCGGAGCCGCCGGGACGCAGGAAGGTTTATTATTGGATTTTTATACGGGTGTAGCGGAGCAGGCGTTGAAACGTTCGGCAGACATACTCCGAGCAGCTCTGGCTGAGCGGGAGGAAGTGATGTCCGGTCTCTTGAAAGGGGGTGATTCTGCGGAACATTGGGGCCAAATAGGCCATCAATTAAATGTTCTGGAGAGAAATTTCGACGATCTCGTAGACGGAGATCTGTGAAGATTGTAGGAAAATGTCGAAGAAGGCTTGCAATCTGGTCGTTGATGGAAGAAAATAAAGAAGCCTGAAAATTTACAATGAAAACTGCGACATTTACAGAAAAAGAGAGTCAGCAGTCAAATTAGCCGAAAGAGGTTGGAGTCGACAATGTGGGGAGCTCCTTTTTCAGCTCAAAGCCGTAAGCTGCTGCTCTTGGGCAGCGGGGAATTGGGTAAGGAAGTCATTATCGAAGCTCAGCGCCTTGGCGTAGAGACCGTAGCTGTGGATCGTTATCAAGATGCCCCGGCGATGGGTGTAGCCCATCGCTCCTATGTAATTGATATGCTGGACGCGGACGCGCTTAAGACGCTCATCCGTGCCGAGAAGCCTGATTTGATTGTGCCCGAGATTGAGGCTATTGCCACTCATGCGCTGCTGGAGCTGGAGGCGGAAGGATTCTTCGTAGTCCCGACTGCACGTGCAGCCCGGCTGACCATGGACCGGGAGGGTATCCGGCGTTTAGCGGCTGAAGAGCTTGGCCTGCCGACCGCGGCATACCGCTTCGCGGACAGTCTGGACGAATTACGCCAGGCAGTGGAAGAGCTTGGCACACCCTGTGTGATCAAGCCGATTATGAGCTCCTCCGGCAAAGGACAGAGCGTCTGCAAGAAACCAGGTGATGTGGAGGACTGCTGGAATACGGCTCTGGAAGGAGCGCGGGCCAAAGGGACACGGGTCATCGTGGAGGCTTTCGTTATGTTTGAAAGTGAGATTACCTTGCTTACGGTCCGATCGGCAAGCGGAACTGTATTCTGTCCGCCGATCGGCCATATCCAGAAGGACGGCGACTATGTAGAGTCCTGGCAGCCGCATCAGATGAGTGAGCGCACGCTGGCAGAAGCTCAGAATATCGCCAAAACGGTAACTGATCAGCTTGGAGGCCTTGGTATTTTTGGAGTGGAGCTGTTTCTTACAGAGCAGGGAGTATTGTTCAGTGAAGTATCGCCCAGACCGCATGATACCGGCATGGTTACAATGATTACGCAGGATTTATCGGAATTCGCTCTGCATGTCAGAGCCATTCTTGGATTTCCGCTGGACTCGGTTGCGCTTGTAACACCGGGCGCTTCGGCTACCCTGAAAGCACAAAAAACCGGACAGGCTTTTGCCATATCCGGAATCGGCGAAGCGCTGGCGCTTCCCCGTACGCAGGTTAGGGTATTCGGCAAACCTGAAATCCGTCCTGGACGGCGGATGGCAGTAGCCCTCAGTGCAGCGGAAGATGTAGAAATCGCGCGGACTACCGCCAAACAGGCGGCGTCTATGCTAAAAGTGGAGGTATATGAGAATGAACAGTAGTACTCAGGAGCAAGTACTGCAAATTCGCAAATGCGGCATGAATGATCTGGAGAGAGTAACAGCCCTTCTGCGGGAATTCGGCTATCCGACAACACTTAGCGTGATGAAAGAGAGAATGGAAGGCATGGAGAATGATCCGTTCCATTGCACACTGGTCGCTGAACTGGACAATGAAGTTGTGGGAATGATTGGACTTCGGCAGGTGAAATCCTATTACAAACATGCGGATTGTATTACGGAAATCAACGCGCTGATTGTATCAGAGGAGCTTAGAGGCAACGGCCTCGGCAAAAGATTGGTAGCTGCAGCGGAAGAATGGGCCCGCGGGCAGGGTTGCTGCCAGCTGTTCCTTCGAAGCGGTAACCGTGTGGAACGTGCGCCTGCGCATGCTTTTTACCGTCATATGGGTTTCGAGCAGACTACCGGCTACCGCTTCAATAAAGCATTGCTGTAAATCTAATACGTACAATCATCCCCATCCCGGCAACCGGGATGGTTTTTTTTTTCGTCGTAGAGGTAAACCCCACCGTTCTGAGCTGAAGAATATCATTCCCTCAATTTGCTTATGTATACCCGTCCATTGCCACTGTATAATGAATTTGCTGAACCGGCGGAATAGCCATTCAGTATCTTTTACCCCTTACTTAAGTTAAACATAGATAGAGTTAATCGAATCAGCTAGAATAGTTTTATAATTATCTAAACAGAAATTATAAGAGGGATGAAGCATGTATAAATTGATTCTTGCCGAAGACGAAGAGGATGTAAGAGAAGGGATTATCGCACAGATCGACTGGGGCAGCTATGGTTTTGAGGTTGTAGATCAGGCGGAGAATGGCCGTGAGGCTGCGGAATCAATCGACCGCCTGCTGCCGGATGTGGTCGTGACCGACATCCAGATGCCATTTATGAACGGACTGCAGCTGTCCGAATGGATCCGCAGCCGTCACCCCAATACGAAGATCATAATTCTCACCGGCTACGATGAATTTGAGTACGCCCAGAAAGCGATTAAACTGCAAATTGACGAATATATTCTGAAACCGTTTTCTTCTCAGGAGCTGATCGACACACTGCTCAAGGTTAGAAAAACCATAGAGGCGGAAATCGCTGAGAAAGAAAATGTGTTTGTGCTGAGCGAGCATTACCGGAAGAGTCTGCCTGTGCTTCGTGAACAATTCCTCTCCTCGCTTGTTTCCCGTAGGCTGCGGCCCGTGGAAATCGCCGAGAAAAGTGCGGAATACGGCATCAACCTCTCTGGTGAGAGCTTTCAGTCTTCGGTAATCAGCATAGATTATATCCGTTCGGAGAAGAATGCAGGAGTTATCCAGAGTCTGCCCGTATCCCTGCGTGACACCGGCGACCGCAATTTGCAGCTGTTCGCAGTGCTTAATATTGCCGAGGAAATTTGTCTGAAGTATGGTTTCGGCAAAGTATTTATACACCGGGATGATGTCGTGCTGCTCTCGGTCAGCATGGAGAAGGATGAGGCGGAGATTACCGGAAAAACCTTTGCGATTTTGGAGGAGATCCGGCAAAATGTACAGCGTTTTCTAAAGCTGACGGTGACCTCAGGAGCAGGAACTGTATGCCATACAGCGTCTATGCTGTTCAATTCATTCGGCGATGCGCTGCAGGCACTTGATTACCGCCTCATTCTCGGCAACAACAGAGTGATCTGGATCGAAGATGTGGAGTCAAGATCCAATCAAATGCTGGCTTATGACGAGCTGACCCAACAATCGCTGATCCGCACGATCAAGCTGGGCACGCTACAGGAGCTGAAAGAGGTTGTCGATGAATTGTTCGGGGGACTGGACACCGCGCAGGTTTCGACCCAGGACTATCAGGTGTTTCTGCTGGAGATCATCACCTCGATTCTACGGGTGGCCAAGGAGTCAGGCAGTGAGACCACCGATTACATCGGATCAGGGCTGTCTTCGCTTACGGAAATCCATAAATTCAACAATATGGGCGAAGCTAAGCAGTGGATTATCCATGTGTGCAGCCGGCTGATGGATTCTATTGCTTCGGAGCGGCAGTCGAGCTACAAACAGCTGATTGACCAAGCCAAGGAATACATCAGGGGTCATTATGAGGAGTCCGACATCTCGATCGGCAAAGTTTGCCAGCATTTGCATATCAGTACGGGATATTTCAGCAGCATTTTTAAGAAAGAGATGAAGATGACCTTTGTCAGCTATCTACTGCAGATCCGTCTGGAAGCTGCCAAGGAACTGCTGCGCTCAACAGAGCTGAAGGCTTTTGAAATTGCCGAAAAAATCGGTTTTGCCGACCCGAATTATTTCAGCTTCTGCTTCCGCAAGAAGTATGGACAATCTCCCAAAGAGTATAAGAACAGCTCCCGGGGAGGATAGCCATGAACAGGCCGAAGGCTTATTTTTTTCCGCTTCGCCCGCAGCAAGGCAGACGCGGCAAAACAAGGATATCCTCCAAACTGCGGAGTATTCAGCTTATCATTACGGTGTCGTTCACAGCGATTACTGTGCTGGTTGCGGTGATCGTCAGCTTCATGCTGTACAACAAGTTTGCGAAGACAGCCGAGGAGAATGCCAATCTGAATATGCAGCAGATCATAGAGCAGGTGAATTATAATCTGGAGCTGTATGTCAAAGGAATGAGCAATATTTTTGAGACGGCGGAGGAACAGGTCACGACCAGTGCCTCTATTGATTCCCCGCTGCTGTACGAACGGATGGATACGCTGATGAACAGCAGAGAAGACTTGGTGTCGGTCGCCGTGTTTACGCTGCAGGGGAAATATGTGGTTGGGACCCCGGGCCAGAACATGCGCCTGAATACACAGCTGGAAAGTCAGAGCTGGTTCACCACCGCCAAAAAAAGCTCGGAGATTTCCTATTCCGCACCGCATATCCAAAATTTATTCAAGGGGAGCTATACCTGGGTTGTCTCCATCAGCAAAATGATTCAATACAGAGAAAACGGAGAATTGAAAACCGGCATCCTGCTGATCGACTTCAACTTCCGGACGATTGATGAGCTGAGCCGGCAGGTCAAGCTTGGCAAAAGAGGATACGCATACATTTTGGACTCGCTGGGCAATATCGTTTATCACCCGCAGCAGCAGCTGATTTATGCCGGTCTAAAGTATGAGAACGTGGAACCGGTGCTGGAGTATGCTTACCGCAGCTATCTGGATGAATCAACAGGAGAGAAACGTTTTATCACCGTACGCACGCTGGCCGAAACCGGCTGGAAAATCGTTGGTGTCGCTTATTACGATGAAATTGTGACTACGAAACGGGATCTGAATCAATTTCTGGTCTGGTTTCTGGCCGCTGTTATTCTTGGCGTCATTGCTGTCTCCGTCTTCCTGTCCTGGCTCATTGCCAGTCCGATCCGCAAGCTGGAGCGGACCGTCAAGCAGGTAGGTGAGGGTGACCTGAATACTCCGATCAATGTCAGCGGCGCTTATGAGGTTGAACAGCTGTCGCGGCGCTTTAACCTGATGCTCCAGCGGATCCGCCAGCTGATGGACCAGATTATTTATGAGCAGGAGACCAAGCGCAAAGGTGAGCTTGAAGTACTGCAGTCGCAGATCAACCCGCACTTTTTGTACAACACGCTGAACTCTGTCATCCGGCTTGCCGAACGGGGCAAAAACGAGGAAGTGGTCACGATGATCCAATCGTTGTCGAAGTTTTTCCGGATCAGCCTGAGCAAGGGGAATAATATTATTACCGTGCAGGAAGAGCTGGACCATATCCGCCATTATCTTGTCATCCAGAGCTTCCGCTTCAAGAATAAATTCCGCTTTGAAATCAAGGCGCAGGATGAGGTGCTCCAGTACCAGACGATCAAGCTGATTCTGCAGCCGATTGTAGAAAATGCACTGTATCACGGGATTGAAATGCTGCCGGACGAAGGTCTGATCTCCATTAGTGCCGAGCTTCAGCATGGCTTAATTGTCATCACAATCAGCGACAACGGTCTAGGAATGCCGAGGGAAATGCTGAATATGATCTTGAGCGGCGGGACCAAAAGCGGCAGCGGCTCTGGTGTAGGCGTGCGGAATGTGAATGAACGGATCAGACTTTATTACGGACGCGAATTCGGTCTTGCATTTGAAAGCGAGCTTGAGGAAGGCACAACGGTCACTATTACATTCCCGGCAATCCAAACCGCAGAGGGGCCGGAGCCGCAGAAGGAGGATGAATCATCTCCATGAGAAGCAAACGATTGTGGCTGATCCTGCTGCTTTGTCCGGTGCTGTGGCTGACGGTCACTTCCTGCTTCAATACGTCTCCCGCCGCTTATATCAGCACCAATAAAACGCATAATATTGATATGATTGTCAAGATGAACAAAGGGGATTACTGGAACACGGTTAAGCTCGGTGCTGAAGCCGCCGCCAAGGAATTTAATGTCAAGCTGACGTTCAAGGCACCTGATTCTGAGAGTGAGATTGATAAGCAGATTACCATGGTTGAGGATTCTATTAATCAAAAGGCAGAGGCGATTATTTTGGCAGCCAGCAGCTATATGGGATTGGCCCAGGTAGTGGATCAGGCCGCCTATTACAAAATCCCTGTTATTTCCGTCGATGCCGAGGTTGGTTCGGCCAGAGTCAAAGCCTACGTGGGTTCAAATGGCTATGAAGCCGGACAGAAATCAGCGGAAAGACTGATACAGCTGTTGAACGGATATGGTGAGATTGGAATCATCAATTTCACCAACTCCTCTCAGAACGTGCAGCCGGAATCCAGCGGACCGATTGATTATGGAGCCCGGGACGCAGAAGAAAGGGAAAAGGGTTTCCTGAACTATGCGGCCCGTTATCCGAATGTTAAGGTCGTGCAGATTTCCTACACCTCCTCGAATACAGCCAATGCGGAATCATTGACCCGGGACATGCTCCAGAACCATCCCGATTTGCGCGGAATCGCCACATTGAATGAAACGGCGTCGCAGGGTGCGGGCAAAGTACTGCAGAATCTGAAGCAGCATAAGGTTAAAATGGTGGCCTTCGACAGCTCTCCCTCGATGATGGAAATGCTTCAGGACGGAACCGTCCAGGCAACTGTGATCCAGAATCCGTTCAGCAACGGTTATCTGGCCGTAAAATATGCAGCCCAAGCCCTGGAAGGCATCGACATTCCGGAGCGTGCGGATACTGGCACCAAGCTGATTGACCTGGAAAACATGCTATGGCCCGAGAATCAAAAGCTGCTGTTTCCTTTTGTCCGGTAGCATAGGGAACTCATTAGAATATTTATTGAATACAGTAGGATTTTATATTCGCAACTGTGCTTTTTTCAGGCATAATGATGTACCTGGGACAGATCCGGCATGAGAAAGATTTACCCTCGGGAGGTCAATTAGTGATGAAAAAAAAGTCTTCCGTTTTATTCGCCGTGTTGCTGGGTGCTGCTATGTCCGGCTGCGGGGGCAGCTCTGCGAATACCGGCGGCAGCGCTGAGGCAATCCCTGGTGGTACCGGCTCAGCTCCAAAAATTGGCGTAGCCATTTATAAATTCAGCGATACGTTTATGGCCGGTGTCCGCAAATCGGTTGTGGCGGCAGCTAAAGGCATCGCAGCTGTGGACATTGTAGACAGCAAAAACTCCCAGCTTACGCAAAATGATAAGGTTGACGTTTTCATTACCAAGGGATATAAAGGCATGCTGATTAATCCGGTTGACCGCACTGCCGCAGGCGTCATCATCGACAAAGCAAAAACAGCCGACATTCCGGTTGTCTTCCTTAATCGTGAACCGTTTCCGGAAGATATGAAGAAATGGGACAAGGTGTATTATGTAGGCGCCAAAGCGGAAGAATCGGGCACCATGTCCGGCCAGATTATCGCGGAATACTGGAAATCCCATCCAGAAGCCGATAAGAACGGCGACGGAGTGCTTCAATATGTCATGCTGAAGGGCGAGCCGGGACACCAGGATGCCGAGCTGCGCACCAATTATTCCATTCAGGCGATTGAAGATGAAGGTATCAAGGTCGAGAAACTGGCGGAAGACAGCGGAATGTTCGACCGGGTGAAGGGCCAGGAGAAAATGGCGGGCTTTCTGAAGACCTGCGGAGACAGGATAGAAGCTGTGCTTGCCAACAACGACGATATGGCCCTCGGTGCAATTAAAGCTCTAAAAGCTGACGGATATTTTTCCGGCGGGAAATACATGCCGGTAGTTGGTGTAGATGCGACAGCTCCGGCCGTTAAAGCACTGAAAGAGGGAACCATGCTGGGTACTGTGTTAAATGATGCCCATATTCAAGGCAAAGCAGCAATCCAACTTGCGGCGGTTCTCTCTAGAGGCGAAGCGCCAACCAAACAAAATATTGGTTTCGATATTACCGATAACCAGTATGTATGGATTCCCTATAAGAAGATTACCAGAGACAATGTCGCCGATGTCGAATAATTAGGAAAGCGTCAGACCTTACAACCACACACCATTTCTCCTTGACCACATATCCTATAGGCAAAAGCCCTTGTAAAGGAGAGCGACGGGATGCTGAGGATTAAGCTGAATGAGCTGGCGAAAGGAACGGATAACAGCCTGCTGCAGACGGAAGTGTGGAGATGGGACGGGATTGGCTGGAATGAATGTATTCCTCAGCAGGAAGAGGATTTCATCCGTGCGGATGATGATCTGTTCGTAACGATTCCTGCAGAAGCGGGTTTGTATCGGGTAGATTACTCCAAAAAGCCTGTAGAGGCGCTTTATTTCCTGCCTGAGGTGGATGACAGTGAGCTGCGGGCGGATTTGCTGCACCCCGCTCCTTTTAAGCTTAAAGAGGGGACTCGTTGGGGGTACATCAACAATGAAGGACGGACGGTTATTGAACCAAGGTATGAATATGCTGAGGATTTTCAGGAGAACGGCCTGGCGATTGTGCAGCGCAACGACAAGAGCGGCCTGATTGACAGCTCCGGGCGGGAGAAAGTGAGACCGGCCTATTCCTTTATTGCCCCTTTTTCAGAAGGCCGTGCTGTGGTTTCCGATGCCAAAGGCTATACGTTGATTGACGAAAGAGGCAAGCAGGTTACAGCAGCGCGTTATGATTACTTAAATTCGCTGCATGAAGGGCGTGCGATGTTCTCCAAACAAAGTACAACGGGTACTTCCCACTACGGATATCTGGATGCCCAGGGAAAGGAAGTACTGCCTGCGGTTTACGAGGACGCCAGTGATTTCATGAACGGAACGGCACTGGTCAAGCTGGGCGAAAGGGAGTTTGCGCTGATAGACCCGCAAGGCACCGTGCTGCATACGTATAAATATCCATTTGTAGGTTATCCGGGGGATGGCCTGCTGGCATACCAGGCTACCGAGAACGGTAAATACGGATATCTGCGGATAGACGGAAGCATCGCAATAGAGCCGCAGTATACAGCTGCCCTGCCATTTTCTGCGGGAAGAGCGGTGATCAATACGGCAGAGAATTATGGCAACGCCTATGGCCTGATTGACAAGCAGGGTAAGCTCGTAGTCCCGGCCCAGTATTATGAAGTTCAACAGCTGGGTGAAGACCGGGTGGCATTGGGTACACCAGTGTATCCAGACGAGCCTTACCGCGGTTCCCGTTATGCTATCGCTGATGCGGTAACCGGCAGAATCCTCAGTACTCACCCCTTGCTGGGTGTGAACAATTATCAGAATGGACTCGCCTCAGTGTTTGACGCCACAGATACCTATTTCATCGACAAAAGCGGAAAAAAAGCAGCTCAGCCGCCTGTAATTGCCGGTTCAGGCACACTTTCCTTCAGCGGAAGTCTGATCAGGGCTGACGTGGATCAGCGGACAGCCTATTACGACCGGCGGGGCAATCAGGTATGGAAGCAAAATGGAGTCATAACGCTCCGGCCGCCTTATTCAGTGCTGGAGAAGAAATACAAACCGAATAGAGACTATTTAGTATATTATCCGGTTATCGAAGGGATCGCAAACTCCGAGGTCTCCAGAGAAGTAAATGACAAGCTGCGCAGCCTGTCCCTTGCCGAAGGAGCGGGGACCGGTGAAGGCACGCAGGATTACAGCTATACCGGGGATTTTGCCGTCTCCTTCTTCCGCAAAAATCTGCTAGTCCTGGAATTGAGCGGCTACAAGTACCCTTTTGGCGCTGCCCATGGCATGCCTACCCGGATTTATGTTCATATCAATTTGCGCAACGGCAAGTTTTATGCTCTTCGTGACCTGTTCAAGCCGGGCAGCAAATATGTGGCGAAGCTCAGCGCAATTGTCGGCAAACAGATTACGAACGATCCCCAGTACTCCTACGTTTTTCCGGACACCTACAAGGGGATTACGGCGGATCAGCCCTTTTTTGTTGATGAAGAAGCACTGTATCTGTATTTCGCTCCTTACGAGATCGCCCCGTATGCTGCTGGTTTCCCGACATTCCGCATTCCTTATGCAGAAATCATGGGTCTGATCTCGACCGAAGGCGAGTTCTGGCAGTCTTTCCATTAAGCTTCCAGCTACAAAGATAACGTCTAAACCTGTACAGAATGTACAGCGAAGTCAATAGGAGGCTGCTGTCCTGATTAGGATGGCGGCTTTTTTGTTGGTATTGGAGTAGAAATGTACAAGCCGTCTGCTTGCCTATCTGGCAATCTATTAATGTAAAAATTTAGAAGCGCACAGCTGAGAGATTTATGCTACAATGACTGAGGAACAGATTACAACTTTGTAATATTTGGAGCCTATTACTTCGGCCGACAGCAACATAACAAATACATCATGAACAAGGAGATGGCAGAATGAAGAGCAAAACTTTAAGAGCAATGATAGGTGGAAGTGTGGCGGCAGTGATGGCGCTTAGCATTTCTCTTCCAATACAGGCAAATGCAGAGGCAGGCAATACTGCAACTGGAGCACCAACTAATTTCGCACAATTCATGCAATATTTTAACCAATATAGCCTTAAGGGATTTCCTTTTTCCAATACGACAGTGACAGTTTACAAATCTCAACCGGTTGTTGTTCCGACAAACACACCTGCACCCGTTGCTACAGCTAAACCAACAGCGACACCTGTAGCGACAGCTGCACCAACGGCAACACCAGTAGCAACGCCTGTAGCGACAGCTAAACCAACGGCAACGCCAGTAGCGACACCAAAACCAACGGCAACACCAGCAGCAGTCAGCACTCAAGAGTCCTATATCCAGCAAATCGTTACGCTTGTGAATAAGGAACGTGCGACAGCAGGGCTGTCTCCGGTCAGCGCTTTGGAAAGCCTGAACAAAGTGGCCGCAGCTAAAGCAACCGATATGCGTACGAATAACTACTTTTCGCATACATCCCCGACGTACGGATCGCCTTTTGATATGATGGCCACTTTTGGCGTTACTTATCGGGCTGCCGGGGAGAACATTGCAATGGGCCAGAGAACTCCGCAAGAAGTAATGACGGCCTGGATGAACAGTGAGGGACACCGTGCCAATATTCTGAGTGCGAACTTTAACTACATCGGCGTAGGTTTCGACAACAATTACTGGGTTCAGGAATTCATCGGAAAATAAACCTTATGAAAAGTACAAAACCCGTTCTCCGGCATTGCCGGGGGCGGGTTTTGTACTGTTTAAGATCTTGAAAACGTTTACTGATATTGATATGTTAGAAGAATCTTAGTTATGGAGAGGTTTGCGAAATGTGTTGTGAGGCTTAAAGTGATCAGTTATACGTTTCAAATGAACACTTCCCCCCCTTGTTTAGCTTGAGAGGAGCAGCAATGGATAAAAAATTAATTGATTTCAAGCAGAAAATTGCCGAGTATTTTCCTCAGATGAATATTACCTCAATAAAATCCGGCTTTGACCATGGATTGCATAATGATTTGATTCTTGTGAACGACGAATTAGTGGTGAGGTTCGCAAAAGATGATGCTGCAAAAAAGCTGCTAGAGAATGAATACAGGTGTATTCGCCTCTTAAAGGACAAGACAAACGTGCCTGTACCCGACATGAGCTGTGTTGATTACGGCGTCGTGTGTTACCCTTATATTCACGGTCAGCCATTATTCCGTCATCGCCTCTTTCAGCTCGATGCCGCGGAGCAACAATCAATCATGGAGCAGATCGCGGATTATATGAAACAAATTCACACAATACCTTTGGCGGAAGTGAGGAGGGCAGGCATTGCAGTTTCCCTGGCATCCACAGACGATCCATCTGAACACTATCAGAATATCATGAATGGTTATGAACGCATTAAAAGGGAATTATACCCCCACATGAGACCCTATACGAGATCTTGTGTGGATGCGGCCTACAAAGGACTAGAAAATGGTTCCGAGTGGTTTGACTATACGCCATGCTTAATCCACGGTGACTTGGCTCTGGAGCATTTTATTCTTGATGAGGATTATAAGAATATCACAGGTATATTGGATTTTGGTGTTGCAGGAACCGGCAATCCGGCGCATGATATGGGCGTATTACTGGATGGACTGGGTGAACGCTTTACGTCGCTAATGTGTCCTGTTTACCCCGATTTGGATATAGTTCTATCACGTGCTAGAGTGGGACTTTGCAGTGCCGGCTGGCATTTACGAGGGAATGATACCGGCGATATATTCTGGCATTTGACGCATCTCATGACGGCAAAAGATATTCATTATTGATTTAACTTCTTTTCCCGGAGCCGAAATAAAGAAGCAAGGACACTCTCCTTGCTTCTTTATGCTGTGATCTGATTGATATAGGGGCAGCCCGCAGCTTGCCGATTAAGAGCTGGCTCAAAGGAAAAGACCATATTTTTTTTGAGAAAAATATGCTTTCAATTGATATAATAGACTATTAAGGACAAAAATCGCCAAATTTCGCTTGAGCGGTGGATATTTGCAAATTAAGTATAGAAGAATTATGTTTATCTACATAGTTAAGAAGTTTGTAAAATGTGGAACACTGGAGATAAGAACTGGCATACGGAGGGATGGCTTTGAACGACTCAAAATGGACCTGGCGCACTGTGAGCCTGATTTCCATAGCAGCAACGTTAGTTTTGATCGTTGGGTTTGGATATGCGGTGAACGATATTATATACCCGAAGGGTGAAGTTCTTTCAACCTCTTTGCCGCAGGAAACACCGGTTCCCACGGCGGCAAGCAGCGATGAAATGAAAATATTGGCACTTGGCGACTCTTTGGCCAAAGGCACCGGTGACAACACCGGAAACGGTTTTGTAAAGCGGACACTGGACGGTCTGTCTGCTGGCGGAGGCAAGGCGGAGCTGCTTGGCAATATGGGCATCAACGGGCTGACAACCGCAGGCCTGCAAAGCAAGCTCAAAGAAGAAGGTTTTCGGTATGCCTTGCGGCAGGCCAACGTCGTGCTGGTCTCGATTGGGGGCAATGATTTGTTCAGGGACTCGGATATAATGGGAACGGGCAGTGCAGAACAGGGAACAACATCAACGGAGACAGGGAGTCCTGCGGACATTGCTTCAATGCCTGGAGCAGAACCTTCTGAAACAGGGACTGTGAGCGGGAAGACCGGCTCATCCGGGACAAGCGTTCCTTCGGCAACTGAAGATGAGGTGACGCCGGAGTCGCTGCTGGCCGCGCTGCCAGACGCTTCGAAACGGCTTGGCGGGATTCTGGAGAGCATTGCCGAGATCAATCCGCAGGCGCAAATTTATTATGTCGGATTATATAATCCGTTTGGAGATATCGAGGATCTGCTGGTGCCCGGCAATCAAGCGGTTACCACCTGGAATAACGCGGCAATGGATATCATTAACACACACAGCAATATGACACTCGTTCCAACCTTTGATTTGTTCAACCGCCATCTGGATAAGTATCTTTCAAACGATCATTTTCACCCGAACGGCGACGGCTATCAGCGGATGAGTGAACGAATCATACAGGCTGTGCGCTAAGGATGTACTTCACCGCAAGTCAGAAATGATCGTAGCAAGGAGTTGTGAGAACATGGATAAAGACATAAGCGGAGAAGCCGGGACAGTTATTCTGTCAGTGGAAGGTGTCCGCAAAAAAATCGGCCGGAAATGGATCATTGATGATGTTACCTTCAACGTGAAGCAAGGGGAAATCTTCGGTTTCCTTGGACCCAACGGGGCCGGCAAAACAACTACAATCCGTATGCTTGTGGACCTGATTCGCCCAAGTGAAGGAAAGATAACCGTCTGCGGCTATAACGTTAACCGTGAACCGGAAAAAGCGCTGCAATATGTTGGCTCGATCGTAGAGAATCCGGAAGTGTATACCTATCTGACAGGCTGGGAGAATCTGCAGCATTTCGCCCGCATGCAGCCAGGTGTGGACAAGGCGCGAATTGCTGAGGTAGTGGACATTGTCCGGCTGGACCAGCGTATTCATGACAAGGTGAGCACCTATTCTCTGGGGATGAGGCAGCGGCTTGGAATTGCCCAGGCGCTGCTGGGCCGTCCCCGGCTGCTGATTCTGGATGAGCCGACAAACGGGCTGGACCCTAAAGGGATCAAAGAATTGCGCGAATTTATCCGCGAGCTTGCTGCGGAAGGTCTTGCGGTATTTGTATCGAGCCATTTGCTGAGCGAAATTCAGCTGCTGTGCGACCGGGTTGCGATTATCAGCAAAGGCCGCGTGCTGGCGGTTGGCGGGGTAAATGAACTGGTTGCGCGCAATTCCCCTTATGTGCTATGGGATCTGGAGCCTTTGGACAGGGCAAGAACGATACTGGCCGGACGTCCTGACATCAAGCTTCTCGAACTGGATGAGGTTACACTTGACGACTCTGTCATTGCCGGAATGGGCGCGAATTCCCTCATCACGGTCATGGATGAAGACCTGATTCCGGAGATTGTTGCGGTGCTCGTCACAGCGGAAGTGGAAGTTAGCGCCGTGCATAAAATAAATCCCACACTGGAACAGCTATTCTTGAAGCTAACGGAAGGTGAAACTATTGATTAATTTGCTTCCGCTCATCCGTAATGAGTGCCTGAAGATTATAAAAAAGAAACGGTTTTATGTTATACTGCTAATTCTGGTCGTACTTGTGCCTATGTTTACCTATGCACAGATGCGTATAGCCGAGCGCAGCCGGGACAAGTTTAATTCGGACTGGAGACTGGAGGTACAGCAGCAGATTACCGATAATCAAAATTCACTAGGCAGCGACCGGATTCCCGAGGAATGGAAGTCCTACCGGCGGATATTCGTCCAGCAGCTGCAGTATTATCTGGACCATGATGTCAATCCGAATGAGCCCAGCGGGGTTACCTTTACCCGCGAGTTCCTGGACAACTCGGTCTCCTTGTTCATTCCGCTGCTGATTATGGCAGTAGCCTCAGATCTTGTATCCGGGGAAAGGACGACCGGTACAATTAAGATGCTGCTGACCCGGCCGGTTAAACGCTGGAAGGTGCTGTTCAGCAAGCTGGCGGCGCTGCTGATGTTCGTCTCCTTGATTGTACTGTCGGTGTTTGCAATCAGCTATCTGATTTCGGGGCTTGTTTTTGGGTACAAGGGCTTTAATCTTCCTGTATTTACCGGGTTCCAAATCAGCGGAGATGCTGTGGATATGTCGGCTGTCCATTCCGTACCGCAGTGGAAATACCTGCTGATGCAGGGCGGATTAATCTGGTTCGTGAGCGTAGTCGTCGCCCTGCTGGCATTTATGGTGTCGGTGCTGGTGCGCAGCACAGCGGCAAGCATCGTGGTGATGATGGCCGCACTGATCGCCGGAACGATTCTGACCAATATGGCTTCGGCCTGGACGACGGCTAAATATTTATTCATGGTTAATCTGGGATTAACCGGGTATTTGGCCGGAACACCGGCACCGATTGAGGGGATGACACTGCCTTTTTCCATGGCTGTACTGGCCGTTTGGGGGATTTCTGCAGTAATCATTTCATTCGCCGTCTTTACGAAACGGGATATTTTGAATTAGAATGTACAAAGTGAACCAAAACGTTTGTTTGCATTTCATAGATAGAGAGAAAAGAAGGAGGAGCATGAATGCTCGAACAGATCGATATGTTTGCAAAAGTCTCTAAGAACGCCGAAACAGGCCGGACTGGATACGATGCTGACGACATTCAAGTGCTCGAAGGTCTGGTTGCGGTCCGCAAACGGCCCGGCATGTATATCGGCAGTACGAGTTCCTCGGGACTGCACCATCTCGTATGGGAAATAGTGGATAACGCCGTAGATGAGCATTTAGCCAAGTTTTGCTCGAAGATTGATATTACACTACGCAAGGACGGTTCGGTTACCGTCATTGATAACGGCCGGGGAATCCCGACCGGGATGCATAAGACCGGAGTGCCTACACCGCAGGTTGTTTTCACGATCCTGCATGCCGGTGGTAAATTCGGCGGCTCCGGGTACAAGAAATCGGGCGGTTTGCATGGCGTAGGGGCTTCAGTTACCAATGCGCTGTCCGAGTGGCTGGAAGTCGAAATTTATCGTGACGGCAAAATCCACCGCCAGCGCTTCGAATATTGGGTAGATGCAAAGGGGAAAGAGCATGTCGGTGAGCCTGTTACCGGTCTTGAGGTGCTGGGAAATACGAATAAGACCGGTTCGAAGATTACCTTCAAGCCGGATATTCGCGTCTTCCCGAATGGCATTGCCCTGAACTATGATACCCTTGCAGAACGGGTGCAGGAGATCGCCTTTCTGAACTCCGGGCTGCGGATTAATCTAAGTGACGAGCGCAGCGGCCGCCAGGATGAATTTTTCTATGAAGGCGGAGCAAGCCAGTTCGTGCAGTTTCTCAATGAGGGCAAGGATGTGCTGCATGACGTCATCCATTTCAGTTCGGAGAAGGATGATATTGAGGTAGAGGTGGCATTGCAGTATAACGCAGGTTATACCGAAACGCTGGCCTCCTTCGTCAATTCGATTCCTACGCGCAGCGGGGGAACACATGAGACCGGCTTCAAGACAGCTTATACCCGCGTGCTGAATGATTATGCCCGCCGGACACAGCTGCTTAAGGAGAAGGACAAGAACCTGGAGGGCAATGATCTGCGCGAAGGCATGATGGCGGTAATCAGCGTCAAGATGTCCGAGGTAGAATTCGTCGGCCAGACGAAGGATCAGCTCGGAAGCGCTTCTGCCCGCAGTGCCGTCGACTTTATCGTGTCCGAGAACATGGCCCGTTTCCTGGAGGAGAATCCGCAGGTGGCGCAAAGCCTGCTGAAGAAATCCATCCAGGCCTCCAGAGCCCGTGAAGCGGCGCGTAAGGCCCGCGATGAAATCCGCAGCGGCAAGAAACGCAGTGAAAGCTCCAACCTGGGCGGCAAGCTCTCACCTGCGCAGTCCAAGGACGTTACGCGTACAGAGCTGTTTATCGTCGAAGGCGATTCCGCCGGAGGATCAGCCAAGCAGGGGCGTGACTCCAAGATTCAGGCTATTCTGCCGCTTAAGGGCAAGCCGATGAATCCGGAGAAGGCCAAGCTGCTGGACATTCTTAAGAATGATGAGTACAAGGCGATTATTTCCGCAATCGGTGCGGGAATCGGTCCGGATTTTGCCGTAGAAGACAGCAATTATTCCAAAATTATCATTATGACCGATGCTGATACGGACGGTGCGCATATTCAAGTGCTGCTGCTGACCTTTTTCTACCGGTACATGAAGCCGTTGATTGACGCCGGCAAGGTGTTTATCGCCCAGCCGCCGCTGTATAAGCTGACCCGCAAATCAGGTAAGCTGGAGACGGTACGTTACTCCTGGAGCGATGAGGAACTGCAGAATTACCTCAAGGAATTCGGCAAAAACTTCGAGCTGCAGCGGTACAAAGGACTCGGCGAGATGAATCCCGACCAGCTGTGGGAGACGACGATGAACCCGGAATCACGCACGCTGCTTCAGGTGCAGATTGAGGACGCCGCAAAGGCGGAGCGCCGCGTATCCACGCTGATGGGCGACAAGGTCGATCCCCGTAAGCGCTGGATTGTCGAAAACGTCGACTTTACCGAATTTGTAGAGTAGTGTGCAAGTGACGATTATCCCGATTGTTAAAAAGAGATTGGTGATCTGAGGAACGAAGGGAAGTTTGGAACTGCAGAAGCGTCAGCGTTCGCCTTTATTCTCGAATTTCACCCGTAAAGCGGGTCAAATTGAAGAAATTCGGGAATAACAGCGATCGGAAGTCCAAACATTCCCCGCAGTGACAAGGGATCACCACACTTTTTTTAGGCGGGCAGTTTGAGGAACAGAAGGTGAGCCAAGTGAGCAGTTTATCAGAACAATTTTCACCGGCTTTTCTGGAAGAGGTCGTCGGTGACCGCTTTGGCCGGTATTCCAAATATATCATTCAGGACCGGGCGATTCCGGACGTGCGTGACGGGCTGAAGCCTGTACAGCGCCGGATTCTATACGCCATGTACGATTCCGGGAATACCCCGGACAAGCCGTACCGTAAATCCGCCAAAACCGTCGGGGATGTCATGGGTAATTATCATCCCCACGGGGATTCGTCGATTTATGACGGAATGGTGCGGATGGCGCAGCCTTGGAAGATGGGCCATGTGCTTGTGGACGGACATGGCAACTGG
Source organism: Paenibacillus sp. FSL L8-0470 (assembly GCF_038008625.1). NCBI lineage: Bacteria > Bacillati > Bacillota > Bacilli > Caryophanales > Paenibacillaceae > Paenibacillus > Paenibacillus sp. FSL L8-0470. The sequence continues at coordinate 4,828,651 of NZ_JBBOZM010000001.1, read as the reverse complement.
GGCTCAATGGATGATGATCCGGCAGCCGCGATGCGGTACACGGAAGCCCGCCTGTCGCCGATTGCCATGGAGATGATGCGCGACATCGAGAAGCGCACCGTGCTGTTCAAAGATAACTTTGACAACACAGCCAAGGAGCCAGTGGTGGTTCCTTCACGTTATCCGAATCTGCTGGTCAACGGAACGAGCGGCATTTCTGCCGGATTCGCCACGGAGATCCCGCCCCATAATTTGCGTGAGGTCATTGATGCCTGTATCGCGGTGATGCAAAAGCCGGAGATTGAGCTCGAGGACATCATGACATTTATCAAAGGTCCGGATTTCCCGACAGGCGGTACGATTATGGGCGGCGAAGGAATTATGGACGCCTACCGTACCGGCAAAGGCCGCATTTACCTGCGCTCCAAGACAGAGATTGAGAATCTGCGCGGCGGCAAACAGCAGATCGTTATTACGGAAGTGCCGTTCCAGATCGTGAAATCACGATTGGTCACCTCCATGGAGAACATCCGTCTGGAGAAGAAGATCGAAGGCATCGCCGAAGTCCGCGACGAAAGCGGACGGGAAGGCCTGCGCATTGTGGTGGAGCTGAAGAAGGAAGCCGACGCCCAGGGCGTGTTGGCTTATCTGCTAAAGAAAACCGACCTGCAGGTCACTTATAACTTCAATATGGTGGCGATTGTCAACAAGGCTCCGCAGCAGCTTGGCCTCAAGGCTATCCTGCAAGCCTATATCGCCCATCAGCGTGATGTGGTTACCCACCGCACCCAGTTCGACCTGGAAAAAGCAGAGGACCGCGCCCACGTCCTGGAAGGGCTTGTAAAGGCATTGAACATTCTGGATGAGGTTATCGCTGCGATCAAGGCATCGAAGAACCGCCAGGATGCCCAGAACAATCTGGTATGGATGTTCGGCTTCAGCGAACGCCAAGCCGATTCCATCCTTACCTTGCAGCTGTACCGTCTGACCAATCTGGAGATAAACTCGCTCCAGAAGGAACTGGACGAAATGCAGGCGCGGATTGCTATGTTGCGCGGCATCTTGGACAGCGACAAAAAACTGATCGCCGTCATCCGCAAGGAACTGCTGGAGATCCGTGATAAATACGGGATAGACCGCCGCTCGCTTATTCAGGGCGAGGTTGAAGAGCTGAAGGTCAGCCTTGAAGTACTGGTGAACGCCGAGGATGTGCTTGTCGCACTTTCGGCCGATGGTTACATCAAACGGACCGGAATGCCTTCGTTCACGCGTTCGGGCAGTGAACGCCAAGCCTCCGGTGTTAAGGAAGGCGACCATATCGTCAAGCTGCTGGATCTCAATACAAGGGACAGCCTGCTTGTATTTACCCGCAAAGGGCAATATTTCCTGCTTCCGGTTCATCAGATACCGGAATTCAAGTGGAAAGAGCCCGGCACGGCAATCGTGAACGTCATCAGCCTGGCAAAAGGGGATGGCATTGTCAGCGTGCTGCCGGTGGGCAATCTGGAGGAGCCTAAGGCGAGTCTGGTTTTCGTCACGCGTAAGGGCCAGGTCAAACGTACGGAGCTCAAGGAGTACTCTACGAGCCGTTCCGGAGCCGTGGCTGCCTGCAAGGTGGCTGATGGCGACGAGATCATTACAGTGGCGCTGAGCAGCGGAGACAAGGACATCGTGCTTGTGACCCGCGAAGGGATGAGCATCCGGTTCCGCGAGAACGAAGTCAATCCGATGGGCCGTGTGGCCAGCGGGGTCCGCGGTATTCAGCTTCGCGAAGGCGATGAAGTGGTTTCCTGCTTCTGGGTAAGCGAAGACGAAGGCGAAATACTGGTTGTCTCTGACCTTGGATATGCGAAACGGACACTATTAGTGGATTATCCGTCGCAAAGCCGCGGCGGCAAAGGGATGCCGACCTTCGAGTTCAAGGAAGGCAAACGGGTCAAACCGAACGGCAGCAGGCTGGCAGGGGCATTCCACTGTAAGGAGCCGCTGGAGTTAGTCGCCTTTACCCGTGATGGCTTGCATCATCAGTTTTCTTCTGAGGCTGCTCCGCTGGGTGATCGCCGTTCTACAGGCAAACAACTTGTTCCGGTTGAGAAGAAGGATGAGATCATCACTCTTTTACCTGCAATTAAGTAATTCGTATGCACTGCAACAGGGCTAACATACAAAAGGCGTTTGACGGCTCCTCACGGGCTGGCCACAACGCCTTTTTGTATAGGTAAAGTAACGGATAACAAGGGTTTTGGTTATTTATTTTTTCGTTTTGCAGGAAATGGAATTTCTTTCTCGAAAATGTAGATATACCGGATTGAAATCCGCAGGGAAAGGAAGGAGTAACTGTGCATTCCTCAGAATTCAGTAAGATTTGGCATAAAATATTGAAGGACTATAAGCTACATATGGATAGCAAGCTTGCGCCTACGCTGACAGATGCCCAACTCACCGTGCTTGAATTGCTTCAGGAACGTGACGCAATGAAGCCTTCTGATCTGGCCCCGCATCTCGCGACCAGCCCGGCGGCGGTGACGATGCTGCTTGACCGGATGGAGAAGCATAATTTGATTGTGCGTGAACGCGATGCAGCGGACCGGCGGATTGTCTGGGTGAGCATCACGGAGAACGGACAGAAAGAGACCGAACGCGGACTTCAGATCCGCAGTGATTTTTTTGCCGAAGCGCTTGATCCGATTTCTTCACATAATCAGCAGCTGCTGCTTTATCTGATGGGCAAGATGGCGGTTGCTCCAACGCCGGAAGGCTCTACACCCTGAACCTAAACTTGGATCTTATGAATACTTATATAAGCTCAAAAAACAGGCCATCCGTTAACGGATGGCCTGTTTTTGCAAATGCCGGGGCCACAGATTCCAGGGGAAAGTCTGCGGCGGCAGCGAGATAAGCTCGATTTCTTCTTTGGTAACCGGATGCGGAAAGCCGACCAGCGCGGACCAGAGGGCAATTTGCTGCCCCGGTCTGTTCACCGCCGAACCGTATTTCTGATCCCCGAACAAGGGACAGCCGATTCCGGCAAGCTGCACTCGGATCTGATGCGAACGTCCGGTAAGCAGGTCTATCTTCAGCAGAGTATAGCCCTCCGCGCTGCCCAGCACCGTATAATCCAGAATGGCCTCTTTGCCGCCCGGTGTTCCTTTGCGGACAATGGTAACTGTATTGCTCTTGGCATCCTTGAGCAAGGTATTGATCAGACGGCCCTGGGAGGCCGGAGGTTGGCCGTGCACCACGGTCAGGTAGACTTTATGGAAGCTGTGGGTACGGACGCTTTCGGACAGCCGTGAAGCGGCTTTGGATGTCTTGGCGAAGATCATCGCACCTCCGACTGGACGATCCAGCCGGTGAACGAGCCCCATGTACACATTACCGGGCTTGTTAAAGCGTTCCTTCACATCTTCCTTAAGCAGGCTCAACAAGTCTGCATCGCCAGTAGCATCCTCCTGTACGGGGATATTTACGGGCTTCACGATGCCGAGAAGGTGATTGTCCTCGTACAGAACTTCAAAGCGGGAATTTCCCTCCCCGGCCACTCCGGCTGTACCGGAATTGTGTGCAGTCATGGTTTACGCCTCCCAGCGGCCCAAAATTCCGCAAGGCAGGTTCATCCCGGAGGAGGTAATCGGCAGTCCGATTTCGCCGGAGGTCAGCTTGCCGCCGTACCGTTTGCCCATCGTCATCGAGAGCATATTGCGCAGAACGGTTGGAGAAATGCCTGTCGTATAGGAGTTAATGAGCATGAACAAAGGTCTGTCGCTCATGATTTGCATGCAGCTCTCCAGGAACGGGTACAGACTCGCTTCAAGCTTCCACATTTCACCGCCGGGTCCCCGGCCATAGGAAGGCGGGTCCATAATGATTGCATCGTATTTGCTGCCGCGGCGCTGTTCGCGCTGTACAAATTTGAAGACATCATCGGTAATATAGCGGACCGGACGTTCGGCAAGGCCGGACAGGGCCACATTTTCCTTCGCCCATTGGACCATGCCTTTGGCCGCATCCACATGGACTACCGAAGCTCCGGCGCTCGCTGCAGCCACTGTAGCCCCACCGGTGTAAGCGAACAGGTTGAGCACAGAGATCGGACGGTTCGCCTCAGCGATCTTGTCCATCATCCAGCGCCAGTTGGCCGCTTGCTCAGGGAACAGGCCAGTATGCTTGAAGTTTGTCGGACGCAGGTGGAATTTCAGCTTGCCGTAGCTGATTTTCCAGTCGTCCGGAATGGTTTTCTTCATTTCCCATTGTCCGCCGCCTGCCGAGCTGCGGTGATAATGTCCGTGCACATCCCGCCACTTCGCCGTCTCGTTCGCGAGCGGCCAAATGATTTGCGGGTCCGGGCGGCGCAGAATAATATCGCCCCAGCGTTCCAGCTTTTCTCCGCCTCCGGTATCAATAACTTCGTAGTCTTTCCAATCGCCTGCTATATACATATTTAATCCATCCTTCAAAAAATTCATTTAGCCTTTATTGTACAACATTTAGCCCGGGCCCTACAAACAAAAAGGTAACAAAGCTGCGACTCTTCTCATTTTGCCCATTTGGGGATGTGCGTATAATAATTCCAAATATAACAGCGGGTTAGGCCAACAAATGACAAGAAACTATCTGCTTCCCGGAGGGGTGCTGACGGCCGTTATTGTAGCGTTTCTGATAGTGATTGTGTATGATCAGGTTAAGTATGTTTATCGGAAGTTGAACAAGCACAGAAGGGGGCAGCAGCTTCATGTACAATCTGTCGGAGCTGTATTATCCGATTACGGCGAATCCGAAAGGGGCAGGGGAGATTCTGCCCTGCAAGGCGCTGCGCCCTTATATCCGCTGCTTCTGGGGTTCTTCGACTCTGGAGGAAACATACAGCGGAGAGCCGGAGAAACAGCTTAATGATCCTTCGGTCCCCTCCCTTGGGGGAGAAATTGTTATACCGGACAGCTGCATGGACATCATTTGGGAGTGGGATGAGCAGACGGGAGAGTCAGGCGGGATTTTTTGCGGGATTAACGATACGCCTTTTGAAGCCGGACAAGTTCACGACGATACGGGAAAAGTCCGCTTCGCCATCCGCTTCCATTTCTGGGCCGTGCACTTGTTCGCCGATGACCATCTCAGGGAGGTCCTGAATATTCATACCGGAGTGGACCAATATTTCGGTTCCTTCCGCAGCGAACTGGGGGACAAGCTGCCGGGGACCCGTACTGTAGCAGAACGGATCGCCTTGGTGGAAGCTTATCTGCTGCGTCAGCTGGAGAAGACCCGGCACAGCAATGACGGCATGCTGAATGCTGTGTATGCTATCGTGAAGTCCAAAGGTGTCATTTCCACCGCTGCACTGGAAGGGAATTCGGGGTTTAGCAGCCGGCAGCTCGAAAGGCTGTTTCGTGAATATATCGGGATTTCGCCCAAAAAAACAGCCGATCTTGTGCGCTTTCAGAATGTATGGCTGGATCTATACCGCACACCCCCGCAGAATAGAAATATTCAGGATGTTGTATATAGCTACGGCTACAGCCATCAGTCCCATCTGAATAATAATTTCAAGAGATTTGCCGGCAGAACGCCGCTTGAAGCTCTGGCCTATGCACGAAATTAACATGTCGTTTTTTTGCAATACAGCGGGGACGGTCACCAGGTATACTGTTGTCAGATGGCCAATGCGCCGCTAACCAAATGATGAGAATGAGAGGGATATACTATGATTTCTGCTTTTGAAGGCATCAATTTGTACAGCAAGGATACTGCAGCCTTGGCGGCATTTTATGCAGAGGTGCTGGGGATTCCCGTACCGTTTGAAGGCTATGGCAACTCTGACGGGGCGAAGATTGGCTTTGACAAGAGTCAGCCGGGCATCATTATCTGGGATGAGAATAAATGGGATAAGCTGACGACAGGAGCAGTCAATCTGGTGTTCTCCTGCAGCAGTCTGGATGAGACCTATGAAACGCTCAAGGCAAGAGGATTGGATTGCCAACCGCCGGTTACAATGGAATACGGGGGTAAGGAAATGAATTTCCGCGATCCTGACGGCAATAGCATTACCTTGCTTGAAGGAGCATATTAAGTTATAGCAAACCTCGATAATACAGAATCGACGATGAACGCGAACATCAACCGGACTCCCGGTCAGTGTTCGTGTTTTTATATATTGACAATGATAATCATTATCAAATAGAATGAGGTTAGTAAAAGTTGGTTTAAATTTAATGTTTACCTTGGGGAGGATCAGATTCATGGCTAAGGTGCTCGTGGCATATGCCAGCTTGACCGGCAATACGGAAGAGATTGCTGAGCTGATTGTGGAAGGAATACGCCAGGCAGGCGGAGAGGCCGTTCTGAAATCGGTCACTGACTGCAATGCGGATGAGATAAAAGCTTATGAGGGCGTGCTGCTTGGTGCCTATACCTGGGGTGACGGTGAGTTGCCTGATGAATTTTTAGATTTTTATGAGGAGATGGATGATCTGGATCTGACGGCTTATAAGGCAGCTGCCTTCGGAAGCGGGGACACCGGATATGAAATCTATTGCGGAGCCGTAAATCAGATTGAGGAGAAACTCAAGGAACGCGGCGCAGAGATTGTTCAGGAAAGCTTGAAGATTGAATACGGTCCGAACGCTGCCGAGAAAGAGGCCTGCCGGAATTTCGGTCGTCAATTTATCGAAACCTGCGCGGCGGTTTCTTAAGAATGGGCGGCGCGGCAGGATATCAGGTGGCGGGAAGAAGGGAAGTGCCGGACGCAGGCTACAGCCGGCTTAACGATTTCCGCATGGAGCATATCATGCTGGGCGGAGCCGAGGATCCTACTGGAGGGGCTGCGGCTACAGGGCTTCCGCGCTGGAGGCAGCAAGTCCAGTATGCAGTAGGGCATACCCTTAACGATTTCTACAGTCTGCAGCCAGAGGTGCGCAGGGAGACGCCTATCCAATTTCTGCTGGAGCGGCGCTGGCCGCCCAAAGGAACAGCTTTTCCTTCACTAATGCACTATTGGGATATCAAAACGGCGGTGGCTGACGAGCTGATGCGCATTGTCTCCGGGAATCATACCCGCGAGGTGCCGGTAATGCTCTATGAGCAGTGGCATGTTCCGGTACCGGAGCTGGAGATTGACCTGGCGATGATTTTTCAACTGGCCTGGAATTCGTCAATACATGGACGCTGCTTGAATATCCAGAAATTTATGGTGAACGGAAATGAGGATGTGATCACCGGATTTCTGCACATGGCTAATGTGTTCTGCCATAAGGCTTATGGAGAACCAGCTGAAACCATTGAAATATATTCTTTGCTTGACGGCCGCCGGCATATCTTTGACGGAGCAGGTGTACCGCTTGGCGAATCACTTGATTATGTGCGATTGTTGTCTGTATTCCTGGAGGGCGAAGCCATGGCCTATCCTGCATTAAAATACGGAGCGCGCAGGAACGAGAAATGTGAGGAATCTTTCGGAAGATACGGGTTAATGTAATCCGTAACGAAGTGGACTATCCATCCTTCCCGGAGCGCGATAGGGTTGCCAAGCAGGGGACATGAAGATATGGTTAAGGGCATGGAGGTGTTCCAGCCAATGCCGGAAACAATTAAAACCTATAACACCGCAGTGGAAGCGACGCTTGAAGTGATCGGAGGCAAGTGGAAGCCGGTGATTCTATTCTTTCTTACGTTTGGCAAGAAACGCAATGGGGAACTGATGGGCCTGATGCCTGCTATTACGCAGAAGGTGCTAACGCAGCAGCTGCGGGAATTGGAAGAGGACGGAGTCCTAAAACGGACTTCTTATAATGTGGTTCCACCGAGAGTAGAGTACGAGCTGACGGAATATGGCTGGAGTCTAAAAGCAATTCTTCACCTTCTGTGCAAATGGGGCGATACGCACATTGAACGGGTGTACGGTGATCGGGCTATTGTATTGTCTGAACGTGAGTGGAATGATAAAACGGCCGGCCTCTGAAACAGGGACCGGTCGTTTCTCTTAAAAAAAAGGGAGCATATATACAAGTGTATTGCTTAAGGGATAACCTTGGCTCTTCGGAGCCCGTCAAAAATATTCATGAACATACTCTCCGTTTCTACGAACTCATGGAAGCCCAAGCGGCGTGCTTTAGTACCGTCTGCAAAAAAATCGTAATCCCAGGAGAAGACAAAGTCCCCGAATGCCCAGGATGATACGCTCTGATAGCTGTTTTTTTCCAAGCCGTACTTCTCTACCATGTTATTCCACAGTGTCTCCTTGTCCTCCATGACTACAGACAGCGACATCTGAAGAGGCGGAGCCGTTTCAAGATTAAAATACGCGGCGATTTTGGGCCACATCTCACTCCAGCGGAACAGGTCGCCGTTCGTAATATTAAAAGCCTGATTAGCACAGCGCGTATCGGTTGCCGCCCATACGGTCGCTTTCGCCAGCAGCCCTGCGTCAGTCATTTCGAGCAAGCTATGATAGGCCCCAGGTTTACCGGGAAAACGCAAAGGCAACCCAAGCTCCTTCGACATGGAGGCATATATGGCAATAACGAGGGCAAGATTCATAGGATTGCCAAGTGCGAATCCGCCGACGACGGAAGGCCGCAGTGCCGACCAGGTCCATCTTTTCCCTTGCTGCCGCTCTCCAAGAAAGTTCTGCTGGTCAATATTGAATTCCGGCGGCATATGATTGGGATCGGTTTCTCTGGCAGGCGTTTTAAAGGGCCCAAGGTGAGCGCCATATACTTTATAGCCCTGCATAAGACTGATATGCTGCAGAGCATGGGCCACCGGCTCAATGACATCTACTACGTTAACCAGCATGGCGAGGTTTGGGGGGACAAGCTCCGCCCAGGTGGGCTTATCCTGATAGGCTGCGTAAAAAATATGTGTCACTTCCGAAAGGCTGCCTAACTTTTGGCGGACGTCCAAGGTATCGAGCAAATCGGCGGAAATGTAGCGGATGCGCTTAGTATTCTCTCCACCCCGGCGTGATACGCCGATAATGTCCCATTCGGGCAGCGTAATGAGATGTTCGATCAGATTGCGTCCAATCACGCCGCCTGCTCCAACAACGAGGGCTGTTTTTTGCGGTGTATGTTCTTTTGAATTCATATTCATTGTCCTCTCTCAGTGTATTGGATACACCCCAAGTATGGATCGCGGGAAGAGGGATGAATAGTACGCACTTTGAAGTCATATAGGAACCTGCAGGTAACATAAGGAGCTGGACTCACCGGCAATCAAGAAAGCCCCTTGCTGCTGGCGAAGGGTGCCAAGCGACAAGGGGCTGCTGTATGTTGTACTATTGTGCTGCTCTAGAGAGGCAGAGAATTCAGCCGGTATACCGGTAGTAATCCTGCTTGTTAAGAATTACGAATCCGCAGCTCTCGTATAACTTGAGCGCATTGGGATTGTCCAGTGAAACCTCCAGATTCACACTGTTATAATTGCGCCGCTCCCGCTCGATGGTCTGCAGCAGTGCACTGCGTCCGATACCGAGTCCGCGCAGCTTCTGGTCGACCGTAAATCCGTAAATCCAGGTTTCGTTATCCTCCGTGGACAGCCGCATCTTACCGGCAGGCTGTCCATTCATTTCAATGATGATATGCTCCTGCAGCCCTTCATGTTTATACATTTCATAAGCTTCGGCCGCGTCCTCTTCCGACATGTCAAAGCCGCCGCTGTCCAGCTTAATGAGGATGGATTCCTCTTCCTCGCGTGCGGGCCGCAGCACCACGGTACCGGCAGCAGAACTGGCTTCTCCGGAGCCTTGCGGCAAAGTGCTTCCATCCCATTTCATCTGGTATTCGGCATGATTGAAGACCAGCGGCAATGTCTGCAGGAATGCCGAACCCGAAGCTGAATTGGCGGGAGCATTCAGCAGCAGGGTGGTAACCTTTTTCTGCTTACTAATGCTCTGGGCCCGCATCCAAAGGGAGGTGAAGATTCCGCGGCGGCGGTAGCCCGGGCGGACCATGCCGCATATTTCCATTTCGCTGCCGAAACTGTATAGTCCGATGAAGCCGACCAGCAGCTCCTCTTCGTAGGTTACCAGCCATTCCGTTCCGCCGGCCGCTGAAGGCAGCCGCAGCATATCCCAATTCAATTTGAGGGAGATTCCCTCGTATTGCTCGCAGCGCTGCTGCAATTCTTCTATATCTTTTAAAGTGTCAGCTGTAGTCAAACCGTTTCCTCCTAAGGTTGTGGGCGCTCAGCGATGAAGACTTAGCTCCCATAGATTCATAGTATTTAAGGAAACGGGCATGGTCTTAAGACCGGTTTCCGTCTCCGCTGAGTACATCCGAGTACTCTTCATGTTTTTTGAATTGATGCGCAGCATAAGAGCACACGGGGACAATCTTCAAATCCTCTTCACGGGCCTTGTCCACAACTGCCCGTACAAGTTTTTCACCGGCACCTTGACCGCGCAGATCTTCAGAGACGTAGGTATGGTCAATGACCAGTGTTCCTGTAGCCTCTTCCAGTCTGTATGTAATCTCGGCAAGGTCCTTACCGTCGCCTGCAATATAGAAACGTCCTTCTCCTTGTTCAATCAGTTCCATATTCTTCACTCCTGCCTAAATGTAATGCCTTTATTTTACTACCCTGATTTGGAAAAAGCGAGAACTGTACACAATGAATTACTGTTTTCATGGAAGAACTTAACACCAGCTGGAAGGGGATGTGGAATGACTTGCACTTACGCTGCTTCATGCCCTAAGATTAAGACACTAACGCTGTAACGAATAGAAGTTGCATCAGGAGGAAAGCCCATGGAATACGGGATAGAGGTTCAGTTTGAGCCGATTTATGAGTTAGTAAACAGCATACATACGTTTATCTGCAAGAAATCCAATAAAAAAATTGATCTGGGTACCCCGTGGGCTGCCGAAGTGGCAGGCAAGCTTAGTCCAGGGCTTCTTAGTGCGCTGGAGGAAACAGATCTCGGGAATGACTGGAAGCTGCTGAACCTGCTGATCTATTTATGTCCGGCCAAGCAAAATGTGGAGAGTGCGCTGAACTGGCTGGAAAGTCTGTCGGTCGGTGAAATATACGAAACCCTTGCCGGGCATGTTAGTGTGTTTCCTGTCCAGATGGAGCAGTTCCGCAGCCGGATGACCTACCTGTTAACCGAATGGAACCGGCAATACTTCAGCACCAGTGATCCCGCTATCCTCGCCAAGCTGCAGGAGCATACGATGGAACGGAACCGGGAACTCAAGACAAACAATACTTCCGATTTTGTCAACAAGACAACCAATGGTTTCTATTTCTTGCCGGGGGACGGACTGCGCAGACTGGTGCTAATCCCGCAGTTTCATTTTCAGCCTGTCAACATTATTTACAACTTCGGCACTTTGACCATTTGTCATTATGCAGCGAGAATTATGCTCACAGATGAGGAAATATCACCCTTCATGTACAGGACTCTACGCAGTCTGGGTGAAAAAAGCCGGCTGAAGATTCTTCAATCGGTCGGCGGAGAACGCAAAACGTTCACGGAAATCGTAAAGCAAGCGGGAATCTCCAAAGGGATCGTACATGATCATATTTTCAGTCTCCGGTGTGCCGGCCTGCTACATGCCTACGTCGAAGGGGAGAATGTCACCGCATACAGTCTTCGTCTGGAGGGGATTCACCGGATGAATGAGCAGCTTTTTAAATATTTGAGTTGAACCCGGAACACCCTATAATCCTTACAAAGCCAAGGTATTCTCTGCTGAAGAGAAGCTTTGGCTTTTTTTGTACCGGAAAAAACACCAGTGAATTCTGTTTGTGGAGAATTTTTTTTATGTTCTCTCTTTACAGAACAGAATTTACTTTCTATAATGTGAACTATCGGTCATTAATCATACTTAGTAGGTAGGAATTATCAGTCTTTATAAAATGGAGAGAAAAGAGATGATTTTGTGAGAAAAAGTACGATTTTATTGTCCGCCTTACTGATAGCAGGTTCACTGCTGCTGTCAGCCTGCTCGGACAACGGCAGTGCGAACAACTCTGAAGGTGTAGTTACCCCGGCAACGGCCACCGCAGATACTGGCGGAACCGAAGCGGCAGCTTCAACTTCACCGGCACCAGTGCCGGGTGGCGCACTCAGCGAGCCTTTCACGGCAACTGACTTGTCGAAGCTGCCTGCAGTTGCCCAGAACCGTAAGGATACGATAATCGTCGGACTCACCGACCCCAGCGGCGCGTTTACACCTTATTTCCAGGAAAGTGGTTATGACGGCAACGTTTCTTCTCTACTTTATGCTTCACTGGTAACTGTAGATGACAAAGGTGTTCCTGCTCCGGAGCTTGCCGAAAGCTGGGATGTGTCGGAGGATCAGCTTACATACACCTTCCATTTGCACAAAGACCTGAAATTCAGCGACGGCTCACCGCTCACGGCGGAGGATGTGGCTTTTACCTGGACGATTCAATATGACAAGACTTATGACGGCGGGTCCTCGCTGCCTTCGCTCAATGTGAAGGGCGGCAAAGCTTACAAAGAAGGTACTGCCAAAAGCATCGAAGGCATTAAGGTTATTGACCCGCAGACGATCTCGGTAACGCTGGAGCAGCCAAATGCTACGGCACTTGTGGTACTAGGCTCCAATGTGTTGTCGAAAGCCTATTATGGCAAGGACTACAAATTCGGCGAGCTGGAGTACATCAAGAAGCTGCATGAGAAACCGCTTGGTGACGGTCCTTACAAGCTGGAGAAATTCATCCCCGGGCAAGAAGTTCGGCTGGTGGCTAACGAGAACTACTTCAAAGGCAAACCAAAGACCGAACATTTCATTTACAAAACCTCTGAGGGCGACGTTTGGCAGTTCCTGGAGACAGGAGAAGTCGACTATGCTTCCTTCAGTGCCACAGAAGAAAATATCGAAAAGCTGAAGGGACTCGGGTATGTGAATATCATTCCTTATACACCGAGCAATTACGGCTACATGCAGGTTAACCTGAAGCACGAGCAGCTCAAGGATAAGCTGGTGAGACAGGCGATAGTCTACGGCCTTGATCGTCAGAGTATTTACGTGGACGCCGCCCAGGGTGCAGGCTCCATTGCCAATATTCCGGCATCACCGATCTCCTGGTCCTATACGGAAGAGGGCATCAATCCTTATAAATATGATCCGGAAAAAGCCAAACAGCTGCTGGATGAGGCCGGTTGGACTGTAGGTTCGAACGGCATCCGCGAAAAAGCCGGCAAACCGCTCAGCATTCACTATCTGGGCTCCAAGAGTAAAAACACCGACATCTTTATTGCTGTAGCCAAAGAGAACTTTGAAGCGCTGGGCATTGAGTTCCAACCGGAAATTTTCGCGGACTTTAACTCGCTGGTTTCGAAGGTGGAAGGCGGGGATTATGATCTCGTATCCTTCTCCACACCTATGCTAACCGATCCGGCTGACGGATTCATGCAATTCTTCGACGGTGAAATTACCGATTACGAAAATCCGAAATTCCTGGAGCTGTACAATAAAGCACTGGCCACTACCGATATCGAAAAGCGTAAAGCAGTCTACAAAGAGCTCTACCAGCTGTTAAATGATGAACTTCCGATCATTTTCACCAGCTACAAAAAGACAGTGTACGCCTATAACGGCCGCATCCAGAATCTTACGGTCAGCCCATTCATCGGGCTTGCCGGCAGCCTGCCGGACTGGACTCTGCAATAATTAACTGTTCGTTCCCTGCCGGTATGCAACGGCAGGGGACGAATCCATAAGGAGCCAATCATGAGTACTTATCTGACAAAAAGACTGCTGTATATATTCATCATTCTGTTTGCGGCATCACTGCTCATTTTTTGTCTTTATGCTACTACGCCGGGGGACTTTATCACCGGGAATATCAAGCTGACTGCAGAACGCAAGGCGGAGCTGCGGGAGATCTACGGCCTGAACAAACCGGTGCTTGAACGTTACGGCATATGGATGAAAAATGCACTGCACGGGGATTTCGGATATTCGCTCGCCCAGCAGAAGCCGGTGCTTCAGCTGTTCAACGACTATATCTGGAATTCTTTTTTGCTGGCGGCGGTATCGACCTTTCTGACCTGGGTTATCGCAGTTATTATCGGAGTGATTTCTGCCTATAAGCAATACTCCTGGTTTGATACGCTGGTGATGATTGCGATATTCGCGGCGATGTCGCTTCCGTCTTTTTTTATCGGCCTATTCCTGATTAAAATACTGGCGGTTGACTTCAAATGGCTGCCGCCTGGCGGAATGACGACTACAGGCAGCAATGCTGCCGGTATGGCATATCTCAAAGATGTTGTGCGTCATATGACGCTGCCGGTTGTGGTGATGACTTTGCTTGGGCTGGGCTCACTAACCCGGTATTTCCGCAGCAATATGATAGATGTCCTGAAACAGGATTATATCCGCACAGCCCGGGCCAAGGGCTTAAAGGAGCGGAAGGTACTGTTCACCCATGCGCTGAGAAATGCGCTGCTGCCGGCCATTACGCTCGTCGGCTTCGAGCTTCCGGCGCTGTTCGGCGGGTCGATTATTATCGAGCAGATCTTCAACTGGCCGGGCATCGGCCAACTGTATATGAAGTCCTTCGGGCTGAGGGATTATCCTCTGCTGATGGGCTTTACGATGCTGCTTGCCATTCTGACCGTGATTGGAACGCTGCTCTCGGATATTTTGTACCGGGTTGCCGATCCGCGTGTCCGGTTATAGAGGGGGGATGACATTGTGGCAGCTAACAGTACTTTAAACGAGCTTCACAGGCCTGCAGCCAAGGTCCAGAAATCTTCACTGTTCCGGCAATCCATACGGAGACTGCTTCATAACAAGCTGGCGGTATCCGGTTTTGTAGTCGTTGTATTTATGTTTGTTCTTTGTTTTATCGGACCTTTGTTCTCGCCGTATACAGATAACAAAATCAATATGGCCATGATGAATAAAGCACCAAATCTCAAGCATTGGCTGGGAACGGATGCGCTGGGCCGCGATATACTGACGCGGGTGATGCAGGCCGGACGCATCTCGCTTACAGTCGGACTTGCTTCGATGGTATTGTCGGTATTTCTCGGCGCCCTTCTGGGGGCAATAGCCGGTTATTACCGCGGGATTGCCGATCAGATCATTATGCGTATTGCGGATCTGCTGATGACGATTCCCAGTCTGCCGCTGCTGTTCATCTTCGGTGCGCTGCTGTCGGAATGGAAGATTCCGACGGACTACCGGATGTATATTGTTATGCTTATGCTGAGTATCGTGAACTGGCCGGGTCTGGCACGGATGGTGAGAGGCCAAATGCTCAGCCTGCGGGAACGCGAATTCATGCAGGCTGCGGTAGTGCTGGGGCTTAGCGACCGCCGAAAGCTGTTCAACCATCTGCTTCCGAACATCGTTCCACTGCTGATCGTGATGGCGACGCTTAACATCGGCGGAGCGATTCTCAGCGAATCCGTACTCAGCTTTTTCGGCTTGGGGGTTATGCCGCCGACGCCGACATGGGGGAACATGATTGATGCTGCGAATAATATGATCGATTTCCAGAATCGCCCTTGGCTGTGGATTCCGCCGGGTCTGTCGATATTCGCCACGGTCATTGCCATTAATATATTCGGTGACGGCCTCAGAGACGTGCTTGATCCTAAACAGAAGAGGTAGGTGTCCAACATCCGATGAAGGATTTAATGACAATAGACGGTCTCAGCACCAAGTTCTTCACAGAAGAAGGGAATGTAACAGCCGTTGATGATATAAGCTTCCAGGTACGCGAAGGGGAAACGGTCTGCATTGTCGGGGAATCCGGCTGCGGCAAAAGCGTAACCGCCATGTCGATTATGGGCCTGGTGGAGAAGCCCGGAGGGCGGGTTGCCGGAGGAAGTATTGATTTTCAGGGAGAAGATTTATTGCAGCTCGACCAAAATACATTGCGGGCGATCCGCGGCAACGAGATTGCCATGATCTTTCAGGAACCGATGTCATCGCTCAATCCGGTAATGAAGATCGGGGAGCAGATTATGGAGCCGCTGACCGTTCATTTGAAAATGAAGAAAAAAGAAGCCCGGCTGCGGGCGATTGAGCTGATCCAGCAAGTGGGGATCTCCCGGCCTGAGCAGATTGCCGACAGTTACCCGCATGAGCTGAGCGGGGGAATGCTGCAGCGGATCATGATCGCCATCGCTATTTCCTGCAATCCAAAGCTGCTGATAGCCGATGAGCCGACTACGGCGCTGGATGTTACGATCCAGGCGCAAATTCTGGATATGCTGCGCGGGTTCAAGGAAAGCTCCAAAATGTCGATCCTGCTAATCACCCATGACCTTGGGGTCGTGGCAGAGATGGCAGACTACGTGATTGTGATGTATTCCGGCAAAATCGTCGAGGAGGGCGAGGTTGTCGAACTGTTTAAGAATCCCAAACATCCTTACACAAGAGGTCTGCTGAAGTCAAAGCCTGTGATGGGCCAACGTCAAGAGGAGCTGTATTCAATCCCGGGGCAGGTGCCTAATCCGCTTACGCTGACCCCGTCTTGTTATTTCCATGACCGCTGTGAGCACTGCATGCCGGTCTGCCGCAGCCGCCAGCCGCAGCTCCAGGAGACGGGCGGCGGGCAGAAAGTATCATGCTGGCTGTATGAGGAGGGCGAAGTCCATGTCTGAGGCACTGCTTGAAGTTAATCATTTGAAGAAGTATTTTCCGGTCACGCAAGGTCTGCTGAGCCGTACGGTAGGACATGTTAAAGCTGTGGATGATATCAGCATCCGGCTTCAGCCGGGCGAGACCTTCGGACTTGTCGGGGAATCCGGCAGCGGTAAAAGTACGGTAGGCCGGACCATTCTGCGGCTGACCGAAAAAACAGCCGGAGAGGTTAAGTTTAAGGGTGTGGACATTCACAGCCTTTCACCCGCTGAGATGCGCCAGCTGCGGCCCCGGATGCAGCTGATTTTTCAGGACCCCTACAGCGCGCTTAATCCTAGAGTCCGGGTTGGTGACGCCATCGGCGAAGCTCTGCTGGATCACGGACTCTGCTCCAAACCGGAGGTCCGGAGACTGGTGCTGGATGCGCTTGAAGCCTGCGGCTTGTCCTCCTATCATATCGACCGCTTCCCGCATGAGTTCTCCGGCGGCCAGCGCCAGCGGATTGGAATAGCGCGGGCGCTGATTCTGAATCCTGACCTCATCATAGCCGATGAGCCGGTCTCGGCACTGGATGTGTCCATTCAGGCCCAGATCATCAATTTGTTCAGCAAGCTGCAGCAGAGTAAGGGACTGGCCTATTTGTTTATTTCCCACGATCTCAGCGTAGTGGAGCATTTATGCTCCCGGATCGGTGTGATGTATCTGGGCTCCATGGTGGAGACAGCGACTAGGGACGAATTGTTCCGCCATCCGCTGCATCCGTATACCAAGGCGCTGCTTTCGGCGGTTCCTGTTCCGATTCCAAAGCTGAAGCGGGAGCGGATCGTACTGCAAGGCGATATTCCGAGCCCGGCAAACCCGCCTTCCGGCTGCAAATTCCATACCCGCTGTCCGTTTGCCGTGGAGGTCTGCAAGTCGCAGATTCCGGTGTTCCGCGATGCCGGCGGAGGCCATTATGTGGCGTGTCATTTGGCGTAACTACTTATAAATATGTATTATAATTGAATATTTACCGATTTTGACTTGATGTATTGGCAGTGCTATACTGTTTCCACAGCAGGTAAATATGGTTAATAATAGACTGATTAGACCTATACATCTAATTGGTCTTGTTTTTTTTAATACTTAAGTCAGTTGTTCGTAGTAACTCATTGCAGCCCAAGCTGACAAAACTAAGCATATGCTTTCGAAGCCAGTTTTGTTCGTAGTAATTCATTGCAGCCCAAGCTGACAAAACTTTTAGGAGGAAATATCATGAATACCACAGTACGTTTGACTGAAAGATCCGGCTCGACCTCTTCACAGCGGAGCAAAGGCTTTGTACCGGTTGTCGTCTACGGTGCAGGTTCAGATAGCCAATCCTTTACAGCGGATGCGAAGACATTGAACGAAATTCTCGGCAAGAACCCGCGGGCGATTCTTAAGGTGGAACTGCCGGATTCCGGCTCCAAGAATGTGGTGATCCAGGAAGTGCAGCGTCAGCCGCTTTCACGCAAGCTGCTGCATGTGGACCTGCATCAGATTGATATGAAGGCTGAGCTGGACACCAAGGTTGCTTTCCACTTCACAGGTGATCCTGTCGGCGTTAAGAGCGGCGGCAGTCAGCAGGTGGAGCTCTATGAGCTGGATATCCGTACCTTGCCGGACAAGCTGACTGCGTCCTTTGAAGTAGATATCAGCGGCCTTGATATTGGCGATCAATTGCTGGTCTCCGATCTGCCGAAGCATGAAGGCTGGGAAGTATTGACACCAGAGGATACACTGATCGTACGAATTTCGCCTCCTGTCGCTGCTGAAGAGCCGACGGATACGGATACTGCCGAACCGGCAGCAGCCGTGGCTTCCGAAGGCAAGACGGAAGAATAAACTACTTAGCGGACTTGAAGATTTAGCTTAAATAGGAGCAGACATTTCCTTGACAAGGAGCTGTCTGCTCTTTTTGCGTGACAATGATTTGGCTGATGTGACTTGTTAAGGAGCTGGGAAATTTGTTGTTTCATAATTTACAACGTAACAGTGTTATGTTACGATCGTTTCAAGGAGTGATCAAGATGGAAGAAGATTTGATCTCCAAGAAGGATCTGCTGGAGCTGACCGGCATTTCTTATGGGCAGTTGTACCGCTGGAAACGGAAACAGCTGATTCCCGAGGAGTGGTTTATCCGCAAATCTACGTTTACCGGGCAGGAAACCTTTTTTCCGAAAGACAGAATTCTGGGTCGGATCCATAATATTATCCACATGAAGGATGATCTTTCACTGGATGAGCTGGCAGGCAGGTTAGGTGATACTTCAACCCTCTACAAGCTGTCGTTGACGGCGAAGCAATTGTTAGAACGTAACATTGTTTCGAACTTGACTTTGGACAGATTCGGCGGGTTGGACGGAGGCGGAGTTCAGGAATATGCCTTTGAGCAGATTGTACATCTATTTGCCGTTGACCTCTTGCTTAGCAAAGGCGAGGTGAATCTGGATGAAGCCGACAGGCTGTTCTATACACTGACGGTGAATACGCAGAGGTTCGAGGGGAAAAGCTGGGAGCTGTTTTTTGTCCGCAAAATGGGCGTCAGCATGTTCCTGCTCGCTGCATCTCCAGCCGATCTGGTTTTTGATGAGGGCGTAAGGCTTGTTAGCAGACTCGCTTTCACGGATTTGCTGGAACAGCTGAAGGGCAAAGTGAATTAAGGGAGGAATAGTTAATGCTTACTGATAAACAACTGCCGGATTTGCAGATGGCCGGAGTGAGCGGCGCCGCAGGCGGGACCTATAACAACGTTAATTTGGACGGAGTAAGCCGGGTGAACGGGCCGGTTCTGGCGCGCAATTTCAAGGGCAACGGGGTTATTCAGATGAACGGGAATCTTTCAGCAGAAGAAATGGACGTGAATGGAAAGCTCAAAATCAACGGCAGCCTGGAGTCCGCGAGAATGCAGCTGGACGGAATGGTCACGATAGACGGTCCCCTACGCGGCGAGAACTGTATCTTGAACGGGATGATCCGTGTAACAGGAAGCTGCGAGCTGGAGCGTTTTGAGGGTGAGGGAAGTTTTACAGTAATCGGCTTGCTTAGTGCAGGGTATATAGATTTCACTCTTGAGGGGCAAAGCAAGGCGGATGAGATCGGTGTGGAGAGCCTGATTGTCCGGCAGAGGGATCCACATCTTGTGAACAAACTGCTGGGCGGGTTGATCCCCCGGTTAAGAACAGAGCTGCTTGCCAAGGTCATTGAAGGTGACTATCTTGAACTGGAAAATACGACAGCGGATATTGTGCGGGGCGACAAGGTCATAATCGGAATAGGCTGCAGGATCGGGCGGTTGGAATACCGCTCAGAACTGAAAGTGCATCCTGGTTCAAGTGTGGGAAAGGTGGAGAAGTACGGTGAGTAATGATGCCGAGCGCAATAATCTGAAAATTCTTGGAACTTCATCGTCTATGGGCGGATGCTTTCTCGATGTTAAGGTGACCGGTGAAGGCAAGTTTGCCGGAGATGTAGATTGCCTGAGCTTTTCTTTGACCGGGAACAGCGGGATCTCTGGCAGTCTGCGGACGGAGAAATTGAAGCTCACCGGTGAAATTGAAGTCAAAGAGCGGCTTACGGCAGGAGCCCTGCACGGACAGGGGGAGATAAAGTGTGGCAGCTTAAGCGCTGAACGTTTCAAGCTGAGTGGCGATCTGGAGGTGTCCGGGGATTGCGAAGCGGAGAAGCTGCAAATGACCGGTGCGCTCAGGGTAGGCAGGCTGCTGAATGCAGACATTCTGGAGCTTGTGCTGTTTGGACCCAGCCGATCGTCGGATGTCGGGGGAGGCAGTATTACCATCAAGCGCAGCAAGGCTGGGGCTCTGCTGAAACAGGTTCAGTCGAAGGGGATTCTGTTCACTGCACGGGTGATTGAAGGAGACCAGGTGGACATTCAAAATACCCGAGCGGAAGTGGTGCGGGGGGGAAACGTCATCATTGGTGCAGACTGCGAAATCGGGATTGTGGAATACCGCAGCAAGCTGGAAATTCACAAAAGCGCCACCGTGAAGCAGCAGGTGAAGGTTACGAAGTAAGCCGCCGGATCATCAAGGTATACAGCAGTCGATTTCGACCGGTGTAGATTAGACAAGTGGATGTGTGTAAAATAAAGAGAAGTGTAATATACTGGCATGAATTAGGAGGAGCTTCAATGATTGGACAAGCTGAATTGGTAATTGACGCGAAAGCACTGCTTGGGGAAGGCGCCCATTGGGACGGACAGGAAAGTAAACTTCATTGGGTTGATATCGAGGGCAGACAGCTGAGAATTTATGAACCTATGGGACAAGGCGAGGAGAGCTATTCCTTCGATAGCATGGTCAGTGCGGCAGTGCCGGCCGCAGACGGCGGCTGGATACTTGCGCTGCAGGACGGAATCTACAGCTTCAAGAAGAACGGGCAGCCGCAGCTTATCGCTGCAGTGGAGCCCGAGCTGCCCCGCAACCGGCTGAACGATGCCAAATGCGACAGTGCAGGCCGGCTATGGTTCGGCACCATGAGTATGGATTCAGCGCCGGGGGCGGGCAATCTGTATGTCATGGAGCCTCACGGAGAGGTGCGCCATGTCCTGTCGGACATCGGCATCTCAAATGGACTGGCCTGGGATGACAGCCGCAGCCTGATGTATTACATTGATACGCCGACCCGGGGCGTGGATGTAATGGATTATGATCTGCAGAGCGGGACAGTCAGCGGACGCAGGACAATTTTTACTTTGCCGGAAGGTGCAGGCGGTCCTGATGGGATGACGATTGACCGTGAGGGCATGCTCTGGGTGGCCCAGTGGGGCGGGAGCTGTGTCTCGCGCTGGAATCCGCACACCGGGAAGCAGATCGGCAAGGTTGAAGTGCCGGCCAAAAATGTAACCTCCTGCACTTTCGGGGGCGAGGCGCTGGACGAGCTATACATTACTACTGCGAGAAGCGGGATGAGCGAGGAAGACTTGCAGCACTGGCCGCTGGCTGGAGGACTGTTTAAGTTTAAAGCCGGGGTGCAGGGAGTGCTGGCCAATGTTTTTGCAGGGGGGGTTCGCTAGGGCATGTATGCAAACTATAAATCTACAAAATGGGTAAGTATTAAGTATTAAGAGACGATACGAAATACGCGATGACCAATGGGAACAAATCAAAGACCTGCTGCCGCCAGAACGAAAACCACAAGGAGGGAGACCCCCGAAAGACCACCGTAAAATGCTAAACGCGATGCTTTGGGTCGCACGAACAGGGGCGCCGTGGCGGGATCTACCGGAATACTATGGTTCCTGGTCTACCGTTTACAGCCGGTTTCGTCGCTGGCAGTTCGCCGGCATTTGGGATCGAATACTCGAGCATGTCTCTATTGAAATCGACTTTGAACTCATCATGATTGATGCAACGATTGTCCGTGTCCATCAGCATGGAGCAGGCGCAAAAAAAGGGGGGGGGGCCTTCAACAAGCAATTGGGCGTTCCCGTGGCGGATTAACGACAAAATTCATGCGGTTGTTGATGCCTTGGGTAATCCCCTGCTTTGAGCTGACCGGTGGCCAATGCCACGACTCGGTAACCGGATACGAGATGCTTAGCCAGCCAGATGGAGTTAATGAAAAGCCAAGTCTTGGCGGATCGCGCTTACGATACCGATCGAATTCTTCGACTCTTGAAGGAACAATCCGCAGTATCGGTGATTCCCAGCAAGAAAAACCGTCGAAAGCAACGAAAATGGGACAAAGAAATCTACAAAGGAGCGCCATCTCATTGAATGCTTTTTCAATAAAGTAAAGCACTACCGCCGATTGGCGACCCGCTATGACAAACTGGCCTGCACGTTTAAGGCTTTTTTGACACATGTAAACTTATTGTTGTAAAAATTTCTAGTCAAGTTAATTTGACTCTCCTTCATATATTACAAATTCCTTAAAAGGGGAAAGTTTGGTGTCAATTTCCCTTAAAGGGTTAATCTTTGTGTCGCAATTTTATGACACCTAAGTTTCTCTTGAAAATTAAAAAAAACCTTATTAAATAAGGTTTTTAAACCGGGTAATCTTTGTGTCACTGTACATTTGTGGACAAGAACACAGTTCCTTGTAAGACAAGAACATGGTCCCATTGCCGACCCTATTCTGGACATAAAAAAATAACTCCTAATGAGTTAACTGGGCAAACATCCATGAATCGATATATACGCCAGTGATCCAGCTGTTCCACAGAATATCGGAACATAATATAGAGCGTCACAATGACCACTTGGCTCATAAGCAACTGCTCTGCCTGTGCGTACAGCTGGACCAGCTTCGCGGAGTCGAAGGTCTCCTCTGCCTGTTTGACGTACTGGTCGTATGTCTTGTTCAACCACCCTGATTCGTTGGCGACGCTATCCGACCGAAAGTAATTCAGGAACGTGGCCGAATCATTCTAATCAGCGGACCAGCATGCCCTCGCCGACTCGGTCGAGCGTAGGCTTCCCTTTGCTTGATTGAGATTCCCCATCTTAAAGAGATTACCTTTATTGATGAGATGGGCCGGTCTGACTTGCTGAAGCGCTAGAATGGTTTCATCCCAACCAGCATGCCAACAAACGATTTCGTTACGGATTCAGTCCGTGCTCAAGCGCCAACTACATCATACACCAGGGAAGTATCCCATACGAATGATTACGACCGGGAGGAGTTACGGACTGTTTACAAGTCAAAGTTAATTCTATCTTTCTTTTTTCGTTTTAATAGAGTTTTATATGTAACTCCTTCATCTATTAAATTATAACAACCACCCCTAACTTTTTTCCATCCATAAATTGACATATATTTTAGCGCTACTTCATTCTCCTCTACTAGAGCATTTTTCGAATTAACTGACCTTAAATCAGTGGATTCAATCAGTTTGACTATCTTATGAAGCTTTGTCCAGTGTGAAGCTCTTCTTCCTTCAAGATGTTCTTCTAATCGTCTTTTTAAATTTGTAGTTTGCCCGACATAATAATTCCCTCCCTCTAACTCTAATACATAGATAGTTATTATCCTCTTATTTATTTCCTTCTCAATCTGCACCTATGTTACCTCCAATATTCGCGTAAAGGAATGTATTTACTATTACTATATGACCTACAGATTGGTAACAGAAGATGCTGTGCTAAGTCCTTTCGACGGCGATCACGATTTAATCGCAGCCGGTTTGGAGGCTTTCTGGCTGTAGCTGGTCGCGCACTAGCTCCCCGCCGCCCTTTCTGTTGGTCCGTAACCGAGTTATACAATGCTGTGGCTACCTGGAAGGATCACCGCTCTCTCCACAGGCGGAATTCCTGAAGCACATCAAAAGATGATGTTGCCTTTGGGCTTGTTCCCTGCTGCTCGCCAGTCTCTATAATAAATTAATATTACGAATAGAATATCATTTAATGATATATTTTGTTGCTATAATTTATTCACTTACCAACCATGCCCAATTTTAATTCCTGGACCGTACCAATTTGGACCGTACTGATTTCTTCGGTATAAATATAGGTCTCCATCAATTGTTATCCCATAAATGTAGCCACCGTAACCCGAGAAAATGTGTACGTACTCCCCCCATCCGTGTCCAATTTTTTCACCTTCAACGTCCCAGCGAAATGTTCTACTTTGATCATGTACCACAATTGTGGATACCAATAAGTCCCCATTATCCGTTACGGCGTATAAGTTACCATTTCCACTCGAAAACACTTTCGGATACTGTCCCCATTCTTTTCCGATTTTGAGATTATAGGTTGAACTTCTGATGTTGTTATAAATAAGGTTCCCAGTATCGTCTATCTTAAAATATACGCCAAACCCTCCAGAAACTTCGTACCTGAAATTGAACCTATCCGCATGAATTCTCATTCCGTTACCGTTGTTTTCCCAAAAAGCCGTCCCATTGCAATCTAGATCACGGTAGTAATACATTTCTCCACTGTAGGCAATTGCATAGATAACACCATTCGTTCCTGAAAAGACGTTTCTGTACAATCCCCAGCGATGTCCAATCTTCTGGCCCACACCGTCGTAAGCCCATTTGGGTTGCCCGTTCTGGAATAGATCTCTATAAAAGAACATATCACCATTAGGCGCAACGGCATAGATATTACGATTTTCATTTATATCTGCGAAGACAAATTTATATTTCAATTTTTAACATCCCTCTTTCATGTGTGAATTCCATTTGTACATTTTTTGCAGTATATGGTTGATTTATGTATTAGTGGTCTCAAAAGAAAATAACAGTAGACTGGAGCATAGCTGAGTAATGGAATTGTAGATGGCCACCGGCGGACATATCGAGTCCGAGTCTATCCTGCACATCTAAAATAACATCCAGGAGCATCAGTAGGTGAAGAAGAAAATAAAGTATTAGACCGGAGTTGTTGATTTTACGCGGTTTTCGGTAATGAAAATCGTCAGGTAATAAAAAGTAAGTATTAGACTGATGCATCAAGAGAGTGGCCAAAACGAAACAAACCAGAAAATAAAGTAATAGACTGAAGCTTGCGAAGCAGTTGGTCGACGTAACCGGCTGACGGTCCGCTGCCTGGCGCTTCTAAAGAGAACCAGGAACTCGTGCCGGACGCCGCCGGACGCGCTAAACGGGAAGCCGGGCTTCATCCGGAGCACCAGTCTACAACTTTATTTTCCGAGTCTAATACTTTGTTTTTCAGTCTAACACTTTATTTTCTTTCTACACTTGCTTTGCCCATTACACTATCACCACCCCCGGGATGAGATTTTTGGCAAAAAAAAGCACCGGTTAAGGTGCTTTCATAATGAAATCAAAAATATCGCCGATGTATCCAGAGAAAGTCTCTATCCAATCTTCATATGTCGGTTTTGCTGTATAGGATCAGGCTATAATCCATCAGCACGCTGCATGGCTTGTGCTGCCCCGCCCTTCTCCGGCTCCATCCTCACAAACGGACACTCTCAATTATCAAGTCTTAAATCGACTCACAGAAGGTCATTTATAGGCAGATAATCTTGCAACAACAGGAACGAATTCAGTTACTCGTTGGATATATTCATCAGTATTATGCTGAAAAGTGATATAGCGAGAGCTGCAAACATAAGTATTGCCGAATATGGTAGAAGCTTTATGAAGGTAATTCAAACCACTCCCTCATTGAATATCATTAAGAGAAGTATTGAGATACTGAACACACAAGCCTTTCCATCACCACTATTGCGACTCATGTCGGCTTTAATCATGTAAAGATAGTGCGTAGTACTATCAAGCCTAGTTTAATCATTAATTTTCATATGTAAGTGATCGTAAAGAGGTTGTAACTTTTCAGTTTCAGAATTATCCATTTGCTCTACATTAATAATTGATCTGTAAACCTTACGCGGTTTATGCAAACCGATAAGAGGAAATATTAGGACTTTCCCAAGCTGACCAAGGTAAAATATACCAACAATAACTAGGGCGTGTATGCAAACTATAAATCTACAAAATGGGTAAGTATTAAGTATTAAGAGACGATACGAAATACGCGATGACCAATGGGAACAAATCAAAGACCTGCTGCCGCCAGAACGAAAACCACAAGGAGGGAGACCCCCGAAAGACCACCGTAAAATGCTAAACGCGATGCTTTGGGTCGCACGAACAGGGGCGCCGTGGCGGGATCTACCGGAATACTATGGTTCCTGGTCTACCGTTTACAGCCGGTTTCGTCGCTGGCAGTTCGCCGGCATTTGGGATCGAATACTCGAGCATGTCTCTATTGAAATCGACTTTGAACTCATCATGATTGATGCAACGATTGTCCGTGTCCATCAGCATGGAGCAGGCGCAAAAAAAGGGGGGGGGGCCTTCAACAAGCAATTGGGCGTTCCCGTGGCGGATTAACGACAAAATTCATGCGGTTGTTGATGCCTTGGGTAATCCCCTGCTTTGAGCTGACCGGTGGCCAATGCCACGACTCGGTAACCGGATACGAGATGCTTAGCCAGCCAGATGGAGTTAATGAAAAGCCAAGTCTTGGCGGATCGCGCTTACGATACCGATCGAATTCTTCGATCTTGAAGGAACAATCCGCAGTATCGGTGATTCCCAGCAAGAAAAACCGTCGAAAGCAACGAAAATGGGACAAAGAAATCTACAAAGGAGCGCCATCTCATTGAATGCTTTTTCAATAAAGTAAAGCACTACCGCCGATTGGCGACCCGCTATGACAAACTGGCCTGCACGTTTAAGGCTTTTTTGACACTGGCTTCGATTATGGTGTGGCTCGTTTAGGTTTGCATACCCGCCCTAGTAACCCAAATAAAAGAAACAACGGCAGCCATGAACGAAATATCGTTCTAGACTGCCGTTGCTCTATGAACTAAGGTGTTCCGTTATCTCAATAACTCGGTTTGTAAATCCTATCCGTGTCAGTATCGATTACAAAATCCACCTCTACCTCTCCTTTAAGAGGTAACTGTTCGAAATTGTAGAGCTTGTAAAAGACTTCGGGTAAATCTCTTGAGAAAAGACTATCGGACGCACGGAGCTGTTACTCATCGGCCCCTATGTTAACTGATGCTCCCCGTTGTCTTGCTTGACCGTCGATGTCCAAGGTTTTAAGGATGAAACTGTAAGATTTACCTCCATCGATTGCGGCGGAGGCAGCTCTAAGGTGAAAATTATGTGAGGCTTGATTCACAAATCCAGGATCGGCAAATACCGAGTGACTATCATTTCCGGTGCGGGCCTTATAGTTGGAGAAACCGATATACTCCTGCTTTTTCCAAATCCAACTTGCTTTCGATACGTCTCCGGGAGCGTAATAAAGATTGTAGTCCACTACATTTCCCGAGTTTTTCTTCTGTTCGTTATAGATGAAGACATTCGATGAATTCGCAAAGACGATATTATTGGTGATCATATTATTTTTGGTATCGTACTGTAGCAAAATTTCACCACTGCCATCATTTAGCGAATTATTGTGATATAGGGTATTGTTGATGATCTTGCAATTTACTGTCGAACCTCGTTCCATATCGTATCCGCCTAGCGCTATTCCCGTATACCGGTTACTGTAGACTATGTTGCTCCGCACGGTAACCTCGCTTGTGGATTTCCCTGCATGTTCACTGGCAATTTCAATGCCAATATCGTTGTTGTAACTGTAATTTCGTTCAATAACGCTGTCTTTTCCCCCATCGATGTAAATACCGCCAGCCGCGTTGCTATGGTTAGGAAGTGATGTACCGTAAGAAGGGTTAAAGTTGGAGGTGATGTTATATACTCTATTGCCACTAACTACTCCATTTCTCACTTGATCGTAGAACGGATGCGGCGCCGTTCCTTCGAAGCCGATGAGGTCGATACCGATATTGTCATTATCATGAATGAGATTGTTCGTCACGGCAAAAGTATCGACATTTCCGTTGACAGCAAGGGACTCGCTTGAATCCAGTACCAGCTTATAAAGCTCATTACCTTCTATCGTTACATGATGAATGGAGGCGGGAGCATCAGTGCCATACACAGCGATACCGTGAGCATCCCGGCCAAGCAGGTCACTGCCGGCGGGTGTTGCGGTATTTTTGATATCATGTACTTTGTTATTCAGTATCTTAATATAGCTACCAGAACCGTGGACAAATATACCTATTGGTAGCTGATCTGTTTTTGCTGTGCTGAAATTACGGATTTCAAACCCCTTTATCGTAATATAGCTGGCATTTTCAATCTCAATCAGGCCTTGTTGTCCTGTGATACAAAGTCCGCTGCCATCAAGGATTGCTCTTTCCTGCGGGAAATTAGCGAACGTGATCGAACCCTCCCGGGCTGAGCCTGAACGGGTTATTTTAAGCTTTTGCTTATAGACGCCCCCTCTTACATACACCGTGCTGCCCGGTTTTGCGGAGTCTGCTGCATGCTGGAGCGTTCTCCAGGGAGATTTTTTGGTGCCCGCGTTATCATCGTTGCCTTTGGAGTCTACAAAATAAGTAGGAGCAGCTGCTGAAATAGAAGTGGTACGCAATTGCAACAGCATAATCATTACGGTTGCAACTGCCAAACCCAGTATGAAAAATTTACGCTTTGTTTGCATTGTGCTGGATCTGCCTTTCCTGAATGTTTCTTGTAATTATACTACAGCCTTCCGGAAGCGGCTCTTATGCGCCTAGTAAATGTTTATAAATGGTCTCGATTTACTTTCCCGATGTGGCTTCGAAAAAGAGACGTGTGTTATCCTTTATCCGTCGAAAGAATTAAACACTTGAATCAAGGAAGGGGGAGAATCATGTGAAACAAGAGATCATAGCTAATCTCACAAACGAATTTAAAAATAATCAAAAGGTATTAACTGCAATCGGAGATGAAACCAGGCAAGCCATTCTCATGACCCTGATTCAAGGACAACAATATCCTGGCATGCGGGTGGGTGAAATTAAGGAGAGAACCCATCTGTCCCGTCCGTCCGTTTCCCATCATTTAAGAATATTGAAGGATGCACAAATTATAAGTGTTCGTAAAGAAGGGGCCAAGAATTATTATCGTCTGGACGTTACAAGCAAGCTAAAGCTGCTGAAAAATCTCGTGGATGAAATTGAGATGCTGCTTTCACAGTGCGAATGACAAATGAGGATTAATTTTTCATTCATAAATAGAGGAGAACGAACCCAGAATGAACAATGTAATTGAAGTAAAGAACGGCGTCAAAATTCCACAATTGGGTTTTGGTGTGTATAAAATCAAAAAAGGAGAACAATTCGAAAGGGCAATCCGCGAGGCGATTCGTGTTGGCTATCGTCATTTCGATACGGCCAAAATTTATGGAAACGAAGAAGCGCTCGGTTTGGAGATTCAAAAAAGCGGGATCCCCCGGGAGCAATTTTTCATTACCTCAAAAGTGTGGACGACGGATCTCGGTTATAAGGCGACGAAAAAGGCTTTTGAACATACCTGCAAAAAACTTAAAGTAGATTATCTCGATATGTACCTGATTCATTTTGCAAGTCCTCATTACGTTGAGGCATGGAAAGCGATGGAGGAATTATATTCCGAAGGGAAAATCAAAGTTATCGGCGTTGCGAATTTTGAGATACAACATCTTGAACATCTTATAGCGCATTCCAGAATTCCGCCGATGATTAACCAAATCGAGACCCATCCGGAATTTCCACAAAACGAATTGCATGATTATCTTGTGCAGCATCGAATTTCGCATGAGGCCTGGGGGCCATTGGGGCAAGGTAACAAAGCACTGCTGGAGCGTCAGGAGTTAGCGGAAATCGCTCGTCATCACAAAAAGTCGGCGGCGCAAGTTATTTTGCGTTGGCATCTGCAGCGGGGGATTATTGTAATCCCCAAATCTTCAAACCCCAAAAGGATAAAAGAAAACAGCGAAATATTCGACTTTGAATTAACCGCAGAAGAGATGGAGAAGGTCAACCGATTAAATACGGGTAAAAGGTACTCAGTAAACCCGACCGGATACATAGTGAATCCGTTTTATGTTAAGTTGATGAAGCTATTTATTAGATGAATTCCAAAATAGACGAGCTGTTCACTTATTTTTTGTAAAAAAGGCTGGCTCTGTTCAAATCAAGTTCGGTGGAGGTAAGGTGAATAATGCTCTCTTCCGCTGCCGACAGAACGGCGATGAAACATACCGGCAAAAGCCATGCTGCTTGATCCAGGTGAAGGATGAGCGGAGTTGCAAACAGCAAAAAACCGGCAAGTTTGTTTCCCCAGGTATGCAGGATGGCAAATGAATGATATTTATACGCCGCAATGAACAGGTTGGTTAGGCGAATGAGCACGGTGGCAGCGATCCATGGCAGGTATTTTAATATTTCATCCCCATTCTTGAAAATGATCGACACCATAACTACAGCAAAAAAACCGAGGTCGGCAATGGAGTCCAGCTTCGCGCCCAAGGTACTTTCACTTTTGGTCTTACGGGCTATATACCCGTCCAAGACATCACTAAGCCCGCAAGCCAGATAGATTAACGTAAAGAGCAGGGCATTGCCGTAAGTGAAAAATAAGGCAGGCAAGAGCATGATCCGGCTGATTGAGAGGATATTTGCGGTATTTTTTAACAACGGCATAACCTCCTATGAAGAATGCGTCCCCTTCATTTGATTGATGCGATAATCATCCCAGTTACCGTCTTCATGTGCAATTCATAATTTCACAATAGAACTCTAAACAGGCCACCCGTTCCCGGCGGTCTGTTTCTTTTGGCATCACCCTGTGAAAATGGTCCAATCCCCTGCGAAAATGGTCCGAAACCGTGCTACAGCTCTCACGGAAAGGCGATCTGTCCTCTCTCCCGGCGGTGTGCTTAGGTCTGTTAGGATGAAAGCGTAAACAAAAATCTGGATATAGGAGATTCCGATATGGGGGTACCTTCCGAAGAGCTGCTTCGCGGAGTGGAGCCGGCCCGTCCATCCCGCAGGAAGCTGCAAAACAAACACAAGCTGTTTCTCATGGCGCTTCCGTTTCTTGTTGTGACCTTTATTTTCTACTATTTGCCGATCAGCGGATGGGTCTACGCGTTCTATGATTTCATCCCCGGCATTCCGCTGTCGGACACGCCGTATGTCGGGCTGAAATGGTTCCAGACTATGGTTTCGAATCCGACGCAGACTGCTGAAGTGCTGCGCGTGCTGAAGAATACGGTGGCGATGAGCTCCCTGGGGCTGATCACCTCTGTTTTTCCGGTCATTTTTGCGATACTGCTCACCGAAATTAAGTCGGGCTGGTACCGCAAGTTCGTACAGACACTGACCACGATTCCGAATTTCATCAGCTGGATTCTCGTCTATGCGCTGGCGTTCTCGCTGTTTTCCGTGGATAGCGGGGTGGTAAGCGGCATACTCGTGCAGCTGGGTATAGTCGATGAGGGATACAATTTCCTTGCTTCCAGCTCGAATATCTGGGTCACGATGATTGCCTGGTACTGGTGGAAATCGCTCGGGTGGGGGGCAATCCTGTATCTGGCGGCGATTGCCGGCATTGACCAGGAGCTGTATGAAGCGGCAGAGGTGGACGGAGCCAGCCGGTTCCGCAAAATCTGGCATATTACCGTGCCCGGTCTTATCCCTACCTTCTTTGTACTGCTGCTGCTTTCGATCGGGAACTTTGTGAATAACGGGATGGAACAGTATTTTGCCTTCCAGAACGCAATGAACAAGGATGCCATCGAAGTGCTGGACCTGTATGTGTACAATATCGCCTTTGCCAACAACTTCCCGTTCGCCACGGCGGTCAGCATGCTGAAATCGGTCGTCAGCGTCATTCTGCTGTTCGCGGCCAATACGCTTTCGAGAGTGGTGCGCGACGAATCTATCATTTAAGGGGGTGACTCCACTTGCGAAAAAAGCTTAAGCCCGGCGATGCCCTGTTCCAGGGAGTTAACTATCTGCTCTTCGGATTGTTCACCCTGAGCTGTATTTATCCGTTCTATTATCTGTTCATCAACACGATCAGCTCCAATGATCTCAGTGCAGCAGGCTATATCAAATATTATCCGCGTGAGATCCATTTCGACAACTACTTCAAGGTGCTGCGGATCAGCGGGCTCAGCCATGCGGCGCTGGTGTCGGTCTACCGTACAGTAGTCGGCACAATGCTGACCGTGGGCGCTTCGGCTTTCCTGGGGTATCTGTTCACCAAGAAGGAGATGTGGGGCCGGCAAATCTGGTACCGCAGCGTCGTGGTTACGATGTATTTCAGCGCCGGGCTGATTCCCTGGTACATTACGATGCACAACCTGCATCTGACCAACAATTATTTGGCTTATATTCTGCCGACGATCATTACGCCCTTCAATATTATTCTGGTCAAAACCTTTGTGGAGGCGATCCCGCCTTCACTGGAGGAATCCGCGAGCATGGACGGAGCAGGTTATCTGCGGGTGTTCTGGAGTATTATTGTCCCGCTGACGACACCGATTCTGGCTACGATTACGATATTTTCGGCGGTAAGCCAGTGGAATTCCTTCATTGATACCGCATTTCTGATGACCGATACGAAATATTACACTCTGCAGTTTCTGCTCTGGCGTTACTTAAATGAGTCCAGTTCGCTGGCAGCGCTGATCCGTAATTCACCGGATATGGCCGCCAGCGTCCAGAACATGCAGACACCGACCTCGGTCCGGATGACAGTAACGATGATTGTGGTACTGCCGATTCTGATTGTGTATCCGTTTTTCCAGCGTTTTTTTGTCAAAGGCATTATGATCGGCGCAGTCAAGGGCTGAGTGTATGATTTCGAAACGAGTTTTGTTCGATGCAGATTCAAGAGGAGCAGATTCTCACAAAACTTTTAGGGGGTAACAAGCTATGAAGTTCAGAAGGTTATCGCTGCTTCTGCTGAGCGCCATCATGGTGTTCGTTCTGGCAGCCTGCGGCGGCGGAAACGGGAATTCAGGCAATGGGGGCAAAGCGGAGAGTACAGATAAACCGGTCACCGAGGCTACGAATGCGGCAAAAGAAACCGCTGCACCGGATGATGGCGCACTTGATCATTCCAAACCGCTGAAGCTGACGGTATTCTCAACAACCGCCAACTATGCGGGTCCGCAGACCGGCTGGTTCGCTAAGGTCATCAAGGATAAATTCAACATCGAGCTGGATATCGTCGCCTCTAATCTGACCGGCGGGGACACCAAAATCTCGGCAATGATGGCTTCCGGCGATCTTGGAGATATCATCGTCTTCGGGGATGATAAAAACCACTATCCCAATGCGATCAAAGGAAAGCTGCTGCTGGACTGGACGCAGGATGGGCTGCTTGATAAATACGGCGCCGATATCATGAAGCAATTCCCGAAAGCTGTGGAGAAGGCTAAAATTGCCTTTGGCGGGGGCAGCGCAGTCTATGGCATCGGAAACAGTGTTGCTACCAATCCTTCCGGCCCTTCCGAAGGAAAGGATATGACTTGGGGACCGGATTTACGCTGGGATCTGTACCAGCAAATCGGGGCACCGGAGATTAACTCCATTGAGGATTACCTGCCGGTCCTGAAAAAGATGCAGGAGCTTGAGCCGAAGAATGAGCAAGGCAAAAAAACCTATGCCTTCTCGCTCTGGTCCGACTGGGACGGCAACTACAAAATGACGCTGGCAAAGCAATTCGCCAACATGCTGGGCTATGATGAAATCCCTGATACTGCAGTCTACGTCAAAGCCGATGAAGAGAAATATTATGATTTTCTCTCTGAGGACAGCTGGTACATGAAGTCGCTCAAGCTGTATTACGAAGCCAACCAAATGGGGCTGCTCGATCCTGACTCCCTGACTCAGAAATTTGATGATGTGGTGGCGAAATACAAGGATGGCCGTATTCTATTCTCCTGGTTCCCATGGCTTGGTGCCGCCAACTACAATACCGCGGAAAGAACGGCGGAAGGCAAAGGTTTTGCACTGGTGCCGTTCAAGGATGAACTGATGTATTCAACAGGCTTCAATGTGTACGGCGGCAACGGCATTATTTCCATCGGAGCAAAGGCCAAGGAGCCTGCACGGATTATGGAGTTCCTCAATTGGATGTATACGCCGGAAGGCGCGATGCTCTCGGCAGGCAGCGGAACAGCTGTACCTAACGGTCCTAAGGGTTTGACCTGGGATATTGACAGCAATGGCCAGCCAGTAGTCACCGATTTCGGCTGGAAGGCTTACACGGACCAGCAGAACACCCAAGTACCTGAAGAATTCGGCGGCGGTGACTATTATTACGGGTCAAATCAGATGAACTTCTCGTTTGTTGTTCCGGCGATGGAGAATCCCGAGACAAGCGAGCCGTATGACCACAATCTGTGGAAGACAACACTGGAACGCAATCCATCGAAGCTTGATAGTGACTGGAGAGCAAAGATGGGCGTACTGACGGCTAAGGAATACTTTGAAAAAAACAATCTGCTCGCCGTTGCGCCGCAGGGCTTCACCGGCAAAGAGCCGCTGATCATGGATAAAACGCTGGAGCAGAAAAACAAACAGATCGGTACAGTCATTCAGCAGATTTCCTGGAAAATGGTTTTTGCCAAAAATCAGGCTGAATTTGACAAGCTGAACAAGGAAATGCATGACAAGGTCAATGGTCTCGGCTATGCCGACGTTATTGAATTTTCGGTCAAAAAAGCGGAGGAGCTGTTCGAGGCCCGCAAAAGTGTAAAGTAAGCAGGGACAGAGCATAAAGATAAGGCAGGGCGGCGCGGTGAGCTGTTCTGCCTTATTATTTTCAGTTCAGGTTAAATCTGGTATTCTAATTCTATTATATAAAACGCTTACAAAAAGAAGAGAGGATACGGAAAATGTGCAGAACGAAGCCAGGGAGCCATACACCGGCAGTTAAATCTTTGCGGACTACCTTGGTGATTTATTTGCTGATTGGTACGCTGCTGCCGCTCCTGATCGTCGGAATTATATCCTACACTTCGATCTATTCGATTCTTTCGGGGAAAATCGGCAGCGGGATCAGCGCAAGTCTGCGCCAGGAGGCGCTCAGCCTGGAGAATGCTATCGACAACCTTGATTTTGCCTCTAAGCAGTTTGCTTTGGACGGTCAGATTGTGGAGGAAATGTCTGCTTTTCTGCTGGAGAAGCAGATTTACCGCAAATCGCAGATTATGAGTTCGATCAACCAGAAGATCAATCTGGTCAACTTCACCAATCCTTACATAGGGTTAACTGCCTATATTATGCCGGGCAGCGAGGACCCGGTGCTGTTTACCAACATGAGTGCGCGGAGGAACTTTGATCTCAGCACGCTGCCTTCTTTTATGCGCTATAACGGAGCTGATTATTACGGGCCGCATGGCACGATGTATGCTGTAGGCGATAACGTGGTTTTCTCCGAGCAGCGGATTGTCAGGGTGAGCGGCCAGCATCAGCTATATATCTATCTGGAGACGAACTACAGTCTGCTGCGCAAAATTTTCAAGCAGGAAGCCTATGGAATGAAGGTAAACCATCTGCTGGTCAACCAGAGCGGCACACTTACCCATGTCATCGACGGCAAGCTGCCCGGAAAGATCGTCAAGGCGGCCGGGAAATCTCCGGGGCTTCCGCATGAGGAGCTGGACGGCTACCATCTGTTCCGATACGAGAGTCCGCAGGGCTGGAAGCTGGTGGCTGTCGTGAAGAAATCGGTATTTAACAGCGAAATTTACTCCTGGTTCTACAAAATGATTCTGCTCGCCCTCTCCACACTGCTCTTTGCCGGAGTTCTGGCCTGGTTGATCTGGAAGCGGATTTATGGCCCTCTGCGCAAAGTCAACGTGGAAATTATCCGTATGGCCGAAAATGTTACCGCCCCTGTTGCCTTCACGAATGTGGAGGAGTTTGACTTTGTATTGAGCAACTTTCAGCAGATGAAGGATCAGGTCAATGATCTGCTGCTGGCTGTAGCCCGCAATGAGAAGCAGAAAAGCCAGTTCGAGATTGAGAAGCTGCTCAGCCAGATCAACCCGCATTTCCTGCACAATACGCTGAACACAGTGCAATGGCTCGCCCGGCTGAACGGGCAGAAGGAAATTGACAAGCTGGTCACACTGCTGGTGAAGGTGCTGCATTACAATCTCGGCAAACAGAGCATTATTGTTACGATCGGTGAAGAAATCGAAGCCATCCGCAATTATATGGAGCTTCAGCGCATCCGTTACGACTATGAATTTGAGTTCAATGTGCAGGCGGAGGAAGATGTGCTGTCCGCTGCGGTTCCGCGTTTTCTGCTCCAGCCGCTGGTCGAAAATTCGATTTATCACGGGCTTAGTGATAACGGGAAGGTCGAGGTTATGATTACTGCGCATGGTGCAGATGAAATTCTGCTGTGTGTGAAGGATAACGGAACGGGAATGGACCCTGACAAGATTGAAGAGCTGCTCTCGGATGACGGTGCCAGAAAGCGGGGACTCGGCATTGGCTTCTCCTATGTCATGCGGATGCTGAGGGTGTATTACGGAGAGCAGATGACACTGCAAATTACCAGCAACCCGGGTGAAGGCACATGTGTATCCATTATCATACCTAAGAAAAGCAAGGAGGACTTCGATGATTAAGGCTGTTGTGGTCGATGACGAGCGGCTTGTGCGCAAAGGCTTCATCTCGCTGATTGACTGGTCGTCCTTTGGAGTTGTGATTGTCGGCGAGGCCGGGGACGGCAACGCCGCGCTGGCCCTGCTCCGCGAGCAGGAGACCGATTTGCTGTTTGTCGATCTCACCATGCCGGGGATGTCCGGGTTTGATCTCATCCGGCAGGTGCGGCAGCGGTTCCCAGCCATCCGCTGTGTAGTGCTGACTTGCCATCATGAATTTGATTATGTGCAGGAGGCGCTGCGCCTGGGTGCGGTTGATTACATCGTGAAGACACTACTGGAGGTGGAGAACGCGGATGAGACGATCCGCCGTTTGGTGGAACGGATCAAGTGGGAGGACAGCACCCGGGAGTCGCTTAGCCGCGGTGAGGGCAGGATTATCGCTGCGGACAAGGCGCTGCTCTATCTGCCGCTGGACCCCCGGGCCAGCGAGGAAGAGCTGTTTCAGCTCTCGGTGGTGAAGAACCATCCGCTGATCACTTTTCAGGACATGTGGATCACGCCGCTGCACCAGCGGTTTGCGGAGGAAGATGGCAGCCGTGAGCTCAAGCAAGTGCTTGGGGGCCGCTGGCAGACGGCGCTGGTGAGCGGACTGCGGCATCAAAGCCTGCAGGAAGTGGAGAAGATCCTTGGGCTGTCAGCGCAACATGCGTTGTTCTATTCCGGCGGAGCCGAGGAACCGGCCAGACTGAACTATGCAGAGCTTAAAGTAATGGCATCGGAAGCAACGATGTTCAGTGATGAGGAAGATGTTCTACAAGGAGCGCTGAATCTCAGATGGACGATAGACCGGGGCGGATGGGAGACTTTTATGGCGGGAGTAGTGATACAGCAGCCTTCACCGCAGCGGGTTTCCGACTTTGGGTATGCACTGCTCGGGAATTGGGGGGCTCTGCTGCTGAAGCCCGAGGAGACGGCGCAGCTGCAAGCGGCGGCAGGGAATAACCTGAACTGGTGCCAATGGAAACACTGGCTGCGGCAGTTCTCCGATCATGCGCAGCGGCGGATGATTGAGCTTGGGCTGAGCAAAGAGGTGATGCTCTGCCTCATCCGGGCTGTCCGTTATATGCGAAGCCATGCCGGGGACAAAATCAATCAAAGCGATGTTGCAGCCGCTGTCAATATGAGCCGGGGTTATTTCAGCCAGTGCTTCGCCCGCTTTGCCGGTGAGAGCTTTGGGGAGAGTCTGCGGGGGATGCGGCTGAATCTGGCCAAATCGCTGCTGCTGGAAAGTAATGAACCCATTTGCGAGATTGCCTGCAAATCAGGCTTTGAGGATGACCGTTATTTCAGCAGGCTGTTCCGGGATCGTGTCGGCAAGCTGCCGAGTGAATACCGTGCGGAGGGGATGAGGACCTGATGAAGAGGCTTACTGTTTGCGTCTCCGCCATGCTGCTGCTTTGTCTGCCGGCATGCCAAGGCAGCAGGGTGCAGCCGGATTCCGCAGGGAGCGAACCGGACGGCGGTGCCGCCGAAACTGCTGCTTATGGCAGATATGAAGACCCTGTCGTAATGCGCGTAGGGTTCAAAGTGCCTGATTCCCGGCTGAACACTGGCGACAGCAATGACAATAACCCGATTTCCCGGTATCTGGAGGACCTCACGAACATCAGGGTTATCCACTCTTGGGAGGCAAAAGGCGAGGAGCCATTTAGTCAAAAAGTGCAGCTGGCTATCGACAGCAACGATTTGCCCGATGCCGTGGTTGTGGACAGGGATCAATTAAAAAAATTGATCGACAGCGATATGATTGCGGATCTGACCGCAACATACGAGCAATACGGCTCAGAGCTGATCAAGGATATGTATGATTCGACCAAAGGCGAGGCGCTCGGCGATGCCTCCCGGGGCGGCAAGCTGTACGGGCTGCCGAATGTGGCGATCAATGCGGATTCCCTGTCGCTGCTCTGGGTCCGCCAGGATTGGCTCGACAAGCTGGAGCTTCCGGCTCCGCGGACCTTTGAGGATATTGAAGCCATCGCGAAGGCGTTTGTTGAGCGGGACCCTGACGGCAATGGTAAACGGGATACGCTGGGGCTTAGCGCCTACAAAAATATCGTGTACGGAACCAAGCCGCATGTGAATGGCCTGGACTCCGTGTTCAGCGCCTTTCACGCTTTTCCTACCAACTGGATCAGAACGGGCAGCGGCGAGATTGTTTACGGGTCAGTTGCACCGGAAACCAAAGAAGCGTTAGCCAAGCTGGCCGACTGGTACAAACGCGGCCTAATCGACCCTGAATTTGCGCTTTATAAAGAAACGCAGGAGCCAATTATCTCCGGTAATGCGGGGATGTTCTTCGGCCCGTGGTGGATGCCCTACTATCCGTTGTCAGAGGCAGTGGCACTTGATACAAAGGCGGAATGGCGGGCCTATGCCGCGCCGCTGGACAGCGCAGGCAAATTCGTCGCGCATATGGCGCCGGTCACTGACCGCTATCTGGTCGTCCGCAAAGGGTATGAGCATCCCGAAGCCGTTATGAAGCTGCTCAACGTCTTCACCCGGCTGGAGAGAAGACGGGACCCCAACACGGAGGAAGTCAAGAAACTGGATGACTTCTCGGCGCAGACCGGCATTCAGCCGCGTGCGTATTACCCGTTTGATCTGCTGATAGATTATTCCGGCGCTATTGAGAAGCATTATGCGGACATTCAGCAGGCGCTGCACGGCAAGATCGACCCGGATCTGCTGGACCCGGATACCAGGGTCATCTATGAGCGGTGGCTCGCCGAGGAGGAGCAGCCGAAGAAGAATCTGGAGGGCTGGAAAGCAGCCAATTCTTACAAATACGGGGCAGCCGTATTGTCCACGACGGCGATCGAGGGCGTGCGCAGCGTTTTTTATGGCAGCACAACCCATATGCAGAGTGTATGGCCGGCGCTGCAGAAGCTGGAGAGCGAGACCTTCCTGAATATTATCGTCGGTGATACGCCGGTGAGCAGCTTTGATACTTTTGTGGCGGAATGGAAAAGGCAGGGCGGGGATCAGATCACCCAAGAAGTCAATGTGATCGTGAAAAGCAGAGAGGCGGAGCAAATGGGCGATACGGCGGAATAGCGAGCTTTGGCGGTCATGGAAAGGAAGGTGGGGGGTGGATAGGGAGTAAGGGATAGAATAAGACGCCGTTCTGGTGTTGACTGAGATTTAAAGTGACGTAAACGTAAAGAATGAAGTATGTAAGGAGATTACGGGTGGAGTGCAATTAGACATTTGGTTTCGAGTGAGTGGCTTTAGCAGCTCTAGCGTTGTATAAACAAGCTTTCGGACCCCAGCGTCCTTATTTAAGATAGACCGTGTGTTTTTTGGACATTCGGACTCCAGTGACGTTATATGCTGATCCTGGTGCGAATCATGGCTGTAATCGATGGAATAGCTGCACCTGAGTCCGGTCCGTAAGGATAGAAGACATTGAAGAAAGCAGGTAACTATGAGTACGTGCTACTTCACAGGTTGATAAGCCGCTGTGAGTATCCTCATCAGCTTGTAATTGCTCGGATCCCGGTGAAAAAATGCTTCCGCTGCCCGTAGCGCCCGAACAGACAGAAGGCCGGAGTTCCCATCAGGGAAATCCGGCCTTCTGTGTTGTCCAAACCATTTCGTCTAACCAGAAAAGAATATTCTCCCGCTGCTCCTTACTGCGATGGCGATGTGTGGCCCTTGGCCGGATTTATCTTCATAAGGCTTGTCCGTCCCCGGACAGTGGCGGCACATCCCAGTCTTTGCACACGTCCACCCAGTCCGTACTTTTAGAGTACAGGGCTAGTTCATCACAGGTCAGCTCTATCGCAGAATTGGTGCTGCCACAGGCCGGAAACAGCGTATCGAAGCGCTGCATGGAAATATCCAGATAAACTTTAAGCTCCCGGGCGAGGCCGAATGGACAAACCCCTCCGATCTCATGACCCGTCTGCTCCAGAACTTCATCGGGAATGAGCATTCTCGCCTTGAAACCGAAGACTTCTCTGAATTTCTTGTTGTCGGCCTTGGCGTCTACTGCAGCAACGACCAGAATGGCATCGTCTTTACCCTACGGAAGGACAAGGTTTTGGCTATACGGGCAGGAATTACCCCAATCGCCGCCGCCGCCATCTCTACGGTAGCGCTGGAAGTGGCGAACTCCAGTACATCCTGCTCTTTGTTAAACGTACGGAAATGTTCTTTTACACTTACAATCGACATGAGCCTTGCTTCCTTTCTGAAAGTTCACTTTTTTTCATATTGGTTTACATTTTAACTTGTTTTTTATGAATGGGCAAAACATTCCTAATCTAGCATCCAAGCATTTTTGGCTCAAGGGCATTAAATAATACAAAAACAGGATAGAGGTGAGGACAGATGAGGTTTGAGGAGATCAAGGGGGCTTATGATTGCATTGTATGCCTGGGAAGCTCTTGCGAACCGGCAGCGCATTTGCGCAGAAGGGGGTTAAGGACTTTTTCATCGCCTCTGGACTGGGTCGTTTCGTTATCCCTTACAGATGTGAACCTACTGCTCAGCCGACGATTCCCGGAATACATGGAGCTGCCGAATGAGGTGCCGGACGAAGGGGATGATGTCTTCGTGGAGAATGAAGTTGTAATGCCGGTCCGATCGTATTTTATAAAAGATTACTATTATTATGTGATTTCCGTTCATGATTTTCCTATTCTCGAGGAGCAGGAGTGGGGCTCCGTGTATCCGGGCTTTAAGGATAAAATCGACATGTGCAGCCAGCGCTTGCTGGATCAGCTGATTGTCAGCCGGAAGGCGTTGTTCATCCGCTGGGGAAGTACTTATGAAGAGTCACTGCAGCTTCAAAAAGCGCTGGGCTCGTTAACGTTGGGAACCTTCCATATGCTGATCGTAAACGGAGTGGACGGACTGGATTCAGTGATTGATAACGAATGGGGACTCCCCGGCATCAGTTCACTGAGCATTCCGAACCGGGCCGGGGATAATGAGACCTGGGACTATATTCTGGAGGGTATTAGTCTGAGATAAAGCCTGCCGCGAGTGAATTGATAAGTTCTGAGGACAGCACATCGTGGCGACTGCTTCCTCCTTTTGCTGTTAATCGGACAAGCCCAGCCCTTTGCCCTGGACCATCCAATCCTCCCTTCCCCGATTCACAACTCTCCGGAATTTATGCTGATCTTTTGGAGCAGAGTAACCAATAGATCTGCTTCCTCCTCCGTTAAATTGGCCGAAAGCTTGCGGTTAAGTTCATCCATTATAGCTTGAAATACCGGTGCGAACTCAAGTGTCTTAGCGGTCGGATACAGTAGCGAAGAGCGCCGGTCTTTCGGATCGGTTCTCCGTTCAATATAACCCAAATGCTCAAGATGTTTGACGGACCGGGCGGTTGTTGCTTTATCGAACTTCATCTCATTTGTCATTTGATCCTGGGTAATTCCAGGCTGGCCAAGGATCAGCTTAAGAAAGCTGTGCTGCCCGCCGCTGCCGATCCCATAAGGAGCCAACTCCCGGGCTAAATATTTCTGGTTTTGACGCTGAAGGTTGGAAATCAACTTGCCAATCGGTTCTTTTTTCAAAAATGACACCTCTTTAGGTTAAATGCTGTTGCACCCCTTTATCTGTTCAAAATATTACAACAAAGTCGTTGCGTGCGCAACTAATTTGCGGTACACTGGGGAATGTCTGATAGTTGCGCGTGCAACTATCTCTAAAAACTGATTCAAGAGGGTGTTAGTTATGAGTTCCATTGCCGCAACCTATCAGGATGATGCCGCCATCCAGAAGAAACGCTGGATTATCCTGATCGTCTTAAATCTTTTTACCTTTATGTCAACGCTCGATGGAAGTATTGTCAATATTGCCTTGCCCGTGCTGGTGAAGCAGCTGAACCTGCCGGTGGCTCAGGTTGAATGGGTAACGACAGGGTATCTGATGGCTATTTGCGCAGTCATCCTGCTTTTCGGGAAGCTTGGAGATATGCTTGGCAAGATCCGGATTTTCAAAATCGGCACGATCGTCTTTATCATTGGCTCAATGCTCTGCGGTCTGAGCACAAGTCTGCCGTTCCTTATAATATCGCGCGTGATTCAGGCGATCGGGGCCTCCATGACTATGGCGAACAGCCAGGGGATTGTGACGGATATTTTCCCGGCTACAGAGCGGGGCAAAGCGCTGGGGCTTATCGGCACCTTCGTATCGCTGGGCAGTATCGCCGGACCGAGTCTGGGCGGGATTATTGTTTCAACACTGGGCTGGGAATATATTTTCTGGGTAAACCTTCCGATTGGCTTGATTGCCGTCGTGCTTGGATGGAAGGTTCTGCCTAAGGATCTGGTACGGGTAAAATCGAAAATCGACATTCCCGGAAGCATGCTGTTCGCGGTGTTTATCCTAACGCTGTTTGCCGGATTGCTGCTCGGGCAGCAGCTTGGGTATGGGGATGCCCGCATCCTCACGGCGCTGCTCATCGCAGTTGCTGCATTTATTGCTTTTATTACCGTGGAATTGCGCCGCGCGGAGCCGCTGCTGCAGCTGTCGCTGTTCAAGAACCCCTTATTCTCACTCAGCATTTTGTGCGCGTTTCTCGTGTTCGTGGCCAACTTTTGCTTCAACATCATTGCCCCGTTCTATGCGCAGAACATGCTGAATCTGTCGCCTTTTTACGCCGGATTTTTGCTTATGCTGTTTCCGATCTGCATGGTGGTGGTTTCACCGGTCAGCGGAGCCTTGTCCGATAAGATCGGTTCCGAGTTCCTGACCTTTGCCGGATTAATCGTGATGGTTATCGCCCAGTTTGGGCTGGCCCGGCTGCATGACGGAAGCTCTGTGCTATTGGTCGGATTGTGGATCGCGATGCTCGGTGTCGGCAGCGGCTTGTTCCAATCGCCCAACAATTCACTTATCATGTCCAAAGTGCCGCGGACACAGCTCGGTTCCGCAGGCAGTGTCAACTCGCTGGTCCGCAATGTGGGCATGGTTGTCGGCATCACCATCGCCACCTCCATCCTGTTTAATGTGATGAGCAGCAAGGCAGGGCATCGGGTAACCGATTTGGTTCCGGGCCGTCCGGATATTTTCCTTTCGGGGATGCATGTTGTATTCATGACTTCCTCGGCAATTTGTCTGGTTTCGGCATTGCTTACCGGCTGGCGGCTGATCACGGCAAGAAGAGACAAGAGAGCGGCAGCTTAAGTAGACCGGCTAAGACAAGCCATAGGCGCTTTCACACCTTTTTTCACAAAAAATAGAGATTGCTGTCACAAAATAATCCGCCCGGTTGTCTACAGTATTGTAAACACATTGAGGAGGAGATTATGATGAGTTTGAGATTCAATTACAGAGAAGTGAACGCGCCCGCTTTCCGGGCAATGATGTCGCTGGAGCAGCATACCGCAGGCCGGGGCAGCGATAAGCTCCTGACTGAACTGGTCAAAATACGGGTATCTCAGCTGAACGGCTGCGCCTTCTGTCTGGATATGCACGCCAAGGATTTGCTGAAGCTGGGGGATTATCAGGACAAACTGCTGCTGGTCACGGTATGGCGCGAGGCACCGATCTTTACGGATAAAGAGAGAGCTTTGCTTGAGCTTGCCGAAGCTGTCACACATATCAGTGAAGCCGGCGTGCCCCATGATGTATATGAGAAGGTCCGGGAGCATTTCAGCGAAGAAGAATTTGTTGATTGGATTATGGCGATCAATACGATCAATTGCTGGAACCGGTTAGCGATTTCTACAGGAATGTATCCGGGAGCTGTCCTCTAAGTCGCTGAGGATAACATCAGGAGTAGGAGGGGAAGTGCCGTTGA
Source organism: Paenibacillus sp. FSL L8-0470 (assembly GCF_038008625.1). NCBI lineage: Bacteria > Bacillati > Bacillota > Bacilli > Caryophanales > Paenibacillaceae > Paenibacillus > Paenibacillus sp. FSL L8-0470. Next base: position 4,784,294 of record NZ_JBBOZM010000001.1, on the reverse strand, counting down.
AACCACAAAGCAACGAGACCGGCACAAAGTTAACTGCAACTCAAGCACCGGGGATGGAGGAGCTGTTTCTCAGTTACAAGGCTTACGCCTTCTCCATAGCTTACCGGATGCTCGGAACAGCGGTTGATGCGGAGGATGCGGTGCAGGATTGCTTCGCCGAGCTGCAGCGGCGTGATCGGACCGGCATTCACAATATGAAGGCCTATGTGGCAAAAGGCATTACCAACCGCTGCCTGAATATGCTGAACTCGGCGCGCAGCCGTAGAGAGACCTACATCGGCGAGTGGCTGCCTGAGCCGGTAAGCGAGCCTTATGACGGACCTGAAGCCGCAGCGGAACGTAAGGATACGCTGTCGTATGCGTTTCTGGTGCTGCTTGAGCGGCTGTCGCCCACTGAACGGGCGGTATTTGTACTGCGTGAAGCCTTCCAGTACGATTATGGGGATATCGCAGAAATGCTGGGCAAAGCGGAAGCCAATTGCCGGCAAATCTTTAGCCGGGCCAAGCGCACGCTTCAGGCCGAGCCTTCTGCAGCCATGGCCGGGTCCGGGACAGGAATGGCGAGGTCTGGCCTGCTGCGGCGCTTTACCGAGGCTTTTACCGCTTATGATGTCAGTGCGATGCTGGAACTGCTGTCCGATCATCCCGTGCTTATTGCCGACGGCGGCGGCCAGGATGTCCATACGATCCTTAGGCCGATGGTTGGCCGCAAGGGAGTGCTGGCGCTGCTGACCTCGCGCCGGGTGCTGAACCGGCTGCGGGAATTGGAGCCGTCTGTAGAAACCGTCAACGGCGAAGACCAACTGGTATTCAGGCAGGATGGCGAGGTTAAAGCCGTGCTATGTCTGGTGCTGGAAGGGGAGCAGATTCAGAGCTTCTATCTGGTTGTAGGACCGGAAAAGCTGGGTCATGTCTTCTAAGCCGTGAACTGTTCTATCACCCGGTTGGTTTACAAAAAGAGCGCCGCCCACCTTATGAGGTGAGGCGGCGCTTTTGTGCAAATATAAGAATTTATCTGCTTCACGCTATAAATTATCCTTCTATTTCTCGATGAAACGGATACCGTCCTTTTGAGGACGGCGGATGCCGTTTCCACTTGGAATATTAGTTCTTAAAGCTGTGAATTGGAGCGGGAATACGTCCGCCCCGGTTCACGAACCCGGCGCAGTTAAAAGGATTCACGGCCATCACCGGGGCGTAGCCGAGCAGACCGCCAAATTCGACCATCTCGCCGACTTCCTTGCCGATAACCGGGATCAGGCGGACGGCGGTTGTCTTGTTATTGACCATGCCGATTGCGGCTTCATCAGCGATAATGCCGGAGAGGGTTTCTTTGCTGGTGCTGCCCGGAATGGCAATCATGTCGAGGCCGACGGAGCAGACACAGGTCATCGCTTCGAGCTTCTCCAGCGTCAACGCACCGCGCTGAACAGCCTGGATCATTCCATGGTCTTCACTGACCGGGATGAACGCGCCGCTAAGTCCGCCGACATAAGAGGAGGCCATGACGCCGCCTTTTTTGACATTATCGTTCAGGATGGCAAGCGCTGCCGTGGTGCCGGGTGCTCCGGCTTCCTCGAGACCCATAACCTGGAAAATCTCGGCGATGGAGTCACCGACCAAAGGGGTGGGTGCCAGCGACAGATCAATGATGCCGAACGGCACATCCAGCCGTTTGGAGGCTTCCTGTGCAACAAGCTGTCCTACACGGGTCACCTTGAAGGCGGTTCGTTTGATCGTCTCGCACAGCGTTTCAAAGTCCTGGCCCTTTACTTCTTCCAGTGCGCGCTTGATGACACCAGGGCCGCTGACCCCAACGTTGATCACGCATTCCCGCTCGCCCACGCCGTGAAAGGCTCCGGCCATGAAGGGGTTGTCCTCAACGGCGTTGCAGAAGACAACCAGCTTGGCGCAGCCGATGGAATCACGGTCCTTGGTGCGTTCCGCCGTCTGGAGGATGATGTCGCCCATTAGCTTCACGGCATCCATATTGATCCCGCTGCGCGAGGAGCCTACATTCACAGAGGAACAGACTCTTTCCGTCACAGCCAGCGCTTCTGGGATACTGTCGATCAGAATCCGGTCGCCTTTGGTGCAGCCTTTCTGCACAAGCGCCGAGAAGCCGCCGATAAAGTTGACGCCCACCTCTTTGGCCGCCTTGTCCAGAATCTCGGCAACCGGAACATAAGTATCCGTATGCACGGAACCGGCTGCAATGGAGATTGGGGTGACGGAGATCCGTTTATTGACAATCGGTACGCCGAATTGCCGCTCCAGATCTTCCCCGGTCTTCACCAGCTTCTCAGCGGACCGGGTGATTTTGTCATACACATTCTGGTTAAACACCCGCAAATCCGTATGGGCACAGTCCATCAGGCTGATTCCCATCGTAATGGTGCGGACATCCAGATTCATTTCGCGGATCATTTTATTCGTTTCCTGCACTTCCACAAGTGAAATCATCCCTATCTCTTCCTTTCGCTGCTAGCTAAATGCGGTGCATAATATTGAAAATGTCCTCGTGCTGGAGCTTGATTTCAACGCCGATTTCTTCGCCCACCTGCTGCAGGTCCTCCACAATCTCTTCAAAGGACTTGCTTGGCGCAGAAATATCAACAATCATCATCATGTTGAAATAGTCCTGCACAATCGTCTGCGAAATGTCGAGAATGTTCAGATTGTGGCCTGCAAGGTAGGTACAGACTTTGGCGATAATCCCTACTTTGTCTTTTCCCAGTACTGTTATAATCCCCTTCAATGAAAAAGCCTCCTATTTATCTATTCTCTGTTCATCCGCCGCATTAACGGAATGAACCGTTGCATTTATTATTGCAAATGATGTTGTAGTCATCAACCAAAGGTTTTTTGTCAGTCTGATCATAAATTTGATCTTATGCCCTAATTTCATTAGAATACAGTTGACAGTGTTAAAAATATATGATCAACTAATAGATTGACATGATCGTCTGAAGGAGTAACCATGACAACTAGAAAATACAAAGAGCTGGTTGAGCAGCGTACCAGGCAAACCCTGCAAAAGTGGTCGGAACAGCCAGACGTCGAGGAAAAGGAAATCTACCGCTTTTTGCATAATTTAAAGGGCACGGCCGGAACGGTAGGCCTTCACCTGGTGGAGGAGTATGCCGGCAGCACATTGCTTTATTTCTCGGATGAATCTTATAAAAATTGGACAGAGGCCGAGTGGGGGGATTATTTGTATCCTTTGCTGGGGCTTTTTGATGAGCAATTGATGAACTCAGCAATACCTGTCCCGGGTTTGCAAGCGGCAATGTTGCCTGACGGCAAGAAGCAATACGAAATTCTGCTCATTGATGATGATGTAGAGCTTGTAGCCTTTTTAAGGGAATCGCTGGAGAAGCAGTCCTATTTTGTGAGTATTGCATTATCCGCCGAACGGGGACTCAAAATTTTTTATGAAAGTAAGCCGGACATGATCCTGCTGGATATCCTGCTGCCCGATCAGAGCGGGATTGATGTCCTGAAACAAATCATCGGCAAGGCGAAGAAAGAGCGTATTCCGATTATTATCGTCAGCGGTGAACATTCCAAGGATGTCCAGATGTATGCCTATTCGCTGGGGGTGATGGATTATATTCCGAAGCCTGTAGATATTGATTTGTTCCTGGTACTCATTAAGAACCGCTTTGAGCTGAAGCTTGAATGGCAAAAATCCATAATCGTGGATGAGCTGACCGGGGCTTTTAACCGCAAATATTTTAATCAAACGATGAAGCAGCTGATCTCCGATTTCAAGCGGACCGCGCGGACATTTTCGCTTGCGCTTATGGACCTGGATTACTTTAAACATGTGAATGACAGCTACGGCCATCTGGTCGGAGATGAGGTGCTTCAGACTTTTTCCGGGCTGGTACAGAAATCAATCCGGGTGGAGGATACATTCTGCCGCTATGGCGGTGAAGAGTTTGCCCTGTTCATGCCCAATACCGATGCCGCATCGGCCATGCTTGTCATCGAGCGGATTCAGCAGCAGTTCTCTTTGAAAGAGTTTTGGGCCAAAAATGAACGATTTAATGTTTCCTTTTCCGCCGGGATCACAGAGGTAACGGAATCTCACCTCAATGCCGATAAACTTATTGATGAAGCAGATCAGGCGCTGTATGCCAGCAAACATGCCGGCAGAAACCAGACCACTTTGTATGACGAGCATTTGCCGGCAGGTAAGCTGGAGTCGGTTCTGAATGTCATCATCGTCGACGATGATCCGCTGATCCGCAGAATAGTGACCCATCAGTTCCAAGCTTGGGAGCCGGAGAGCATTGCCAAAGTGAAAGTAAGCAGCTATTCTAACGGCCCGCAGTTTCTCCAGTCGGATTGGTATGCTCCCGAGGAGAAATTTATCATCCTGCTTGATGGTATTATGCCGGAGCTGGATGGGCTGGAGGTGCTTGAGCGGATCCGCGGCAGTTATCCGGAAGTGAATATTCTCGTGATCATGCTGACCGGGCGGAACGACCAGCGGGATATTATACATGCCCTGCAAATGGGCGCCGACGATTATGTCATTAAGCCGTTTCACTTGCCGGAGCTGCTCATTAGAATTGAACGGCTGGCCCACAGATTTTTGTTCTGAAACATTTAGCGCTGAAACGCTGATAATGGTTTAGGGTACATTGAAAGGTGAGAGAGAAAGATGCAAAAAGTACTTGTAGTAGATGATGAAGATGTTCTGCGCATGCTGATTGAAGATACGCTGGAGGACCTCGAAGATGTGGAGATTCGTACCGCTGAAAATGGGGTTGAGGCACTTGCCAAGCTATCAGATGATCTCTACGATCTGGTGATATTGGACTATATGATGCCGGAAATGACCGGTATTGAAGTTTTGTCTGAATTGGACGAGGACATGAAGAACTCCACGCCGATAATGATGCTGACCGCCAAGGCGCAGGAAATGGACCGGAGCAGAGCCAGGGAGGCGGGCGCGCGTTATTTCATGCCTAAGCCGTTTAGTCCGACAGAGCTCCTGCAGATCGTGGAGGGTATCCTTGGTGAAAAGAAAAAAATTCGTTAATTTGAGCATCAAAGATAAATATTTCCGCATTATTTCAGGCTTATTTGTTCTCATCGTACTGACTGGCCTGCTCTTGTTCTTCTATATATCTTCTCAGCAGAACAAGTTGAGCCATGACCGTGAAGTGCTGCAGAACAAGGCGGAGACGATCAATGAACTGGCAACAACACTGAATGATGTTTTTTTTCGGGTGAGAGGCTACACGGCGCTGAAAAATGATAATGAGCTGAAGCTCGCCTATGAAGCGCTGCAGAAGCTGGGGGAAGTCCTTAATACGTATTCCCTGTTGAAGCTGTCCCCGGAAGAATTGCAGTTCAAGGACCAATTGACGGCATACAGTCAAAATTATCAAAAGGTTACGCTGCCTAAGGCGATCGCTCTGGTTGAGCAAGATAATTATGTTGCGCTGCGGGCGCTGGCACAGGATGGCAACACCCAGGCGGTAAATAAATTCCTTTCATACACGAAGCAATACAAAGCGCGTTCAGATGCACAATTGAACGAAATGGCTGCCGATTCCATTAAGCAAGCTAATAGGTTTACCATTGCGGCGTTCGTATTAAGCAGCTTCCTGCTGCTTCTATTCACCCTGATGATCTGGAGGATTCTAAAGGTTCTCATTGATCCGATCGTGAAGCTGGAAGAGGCAACGATTTCGCTTGCGGAAGGCCGGTCTGTATTGCTAAGCAAGCTTCAGCGGCAGGATGAAATCGGCCGGCTCTATGAAGCATTCCTGAATATGGCGAGAAGCATACAGGACAAAGAAGAAGAGCTGACGATGCAGAACGAAGAACTGCATGCGCAGCAGGATGAGCTTCAGGATCAGCAGTTTAAGCTGGAACGGTCTTTAAGCGAGATCGAGAGCATGATGAAGGCGCTGGATCAGTCCTCCGCAGTCGCTATTCTTTCGAACAAAGGCATATTCACCTATGCTAATGAGAATCTGAGCGAGTATACGGGGTATAAGAACCCGGAGATCATCGGTTACACCTTCAGGCTGTTCGAGCTCTATAATATTTCAGGTGATCAGGCGCAGCAAATTCTCCGCAAGCTGACCACGGGCGGGGTATGGAGCGACGAGATTCAGATTCGGGCCAAGGACGGTTCGGTGATCTGGCTGCATTTGACGGCGATGCCTTATCTGAATGATGAAGGCCATGTCTACCAGTACATTCTCATCGCCAACAATATTTCTTCCATGAAAAGTGTGCAGCAGGAGCTGGCGGATACCCTGAAAAAGACGGAACAAACCAAGATTCTGCTGGAGCGGAGCAATCAGCTTAACCATGACATTACCTATACTCTGGACAAGCAGGAGTTCGCCGAAAAGTTTATCCGGTTTATGAATGAGCAATATGCGTTCGACTCGAGCTTTTTCCTGATGGTCAAAGACAAAATTGCTGTCGTTAAAGGCGTACCTCTTGAGAATGTGGAACGTTATCTTGATAGTGATAATAATGATATGCTGTTCCGCATGCAAACGGAGAAATCCTATATTACAAAACGTCCGGCATCCTTACGGGAGCAGGGTATTTCTCCAGAAGGCATATATTCCTATGATTACTACACAACGGTTATCAATGCTGATGATGAGGTGCTGGCTGTATTCTGCGGTACCCGGATCGGACATTCCTTTGGCGAAGAAGAAACCGACGAGATTCAAGGCATGATGAACCGGGTGGCGCTGGCCATTGAGCGGCTGTTCATGTATGAAGAAATAGAAGATGGCCGGATGCTGAACAGGGACATTGTCAATAACGTCAATGAAGGAATTCAGTTTGTCCAAATGGACGGAACGATGCTGCAGATGAATAAAGCCCTTGGCCAGCTGTTCGGGTACGATGAATGGACTGAAGGGGAAGTAGTCCTTAAGGAACGCTGGACAGAACATTTCATCCACAGGGCCAATGAGCAGGATGATCTGCGGCTGTTCTACCAAACGGCGATGTCCGAAACATTTTTTGACTCTAGCACGATCAAATATTCCATTGGCACGGAAGCGATGAAACATGTGGAGGTATATGCTATTCCGGTATTCCGCCGTGAGATCCGCTTCGGTACGTTGTTTGTGCACCGGAACATTACCCGGGAATATGAGCTGGATCTGATGAAATCCGAACTGGTCAGCACGGTCAGCCATGAGCTGCGGACACCGTTATCCAGTGTGCTCGGCTTCACAGAGCTGCTGTTATCCAGAACAATGAAGCCGGAGAAGCAGCTGAAATATCTGGAGACCATTCATAGGGAGGCGCACCGGCTGACCGATCTGATCAATGATTTTCTGGATCTGCAGCGGATGGAGTCAGGCACCCAGCAGTACAATGCCGAGCCTGTCAATCTGAGCTCGCTTGTCCTTGGCGTCATTGACCAGTACAAACTGAGTGGCACCCACCATATTCTGCTGGAGGATGCAGCGCGGAATGCAGAGGTGGAAGTGGACAAGGACAAGATTGTCCAGGTACTGACCAACCTGCTTAGCAATGCGATCAAGTTCTCACCGAACAGCAATGAGATCAAGGTGCTGCTGCATAATGAACCCGAGCGGATTGTTGTGGAGATCCAGGATCACGGGCTGGGGATTCCTAAGAATCAGATCGGCCATTTGTTCCAGAAATTCAGACGCGTAGACAACAGCGCATCCAAACGGATCGGCGGAACAGGTCTAGGCCTGGCCATCTGCAAGGAAATCATTGAGAAGCAGAAGGGTGCGATCGGCATTGATTCGGTGGAAGGCGAAGGCACCACTGTATGGTTCAGTCTTCCGGTTCTGAATCATAGCGGCAGCCGGCATGAAGATGAGCCTTATAAATGGAATTCGGAGAAGGAAGCGAAGCCAAACGTAATGATTGTAGAGGATGATTACAGTCTTTCCCTGCTGCTGTCGGAGGAACTGAAGGGCAAAGGCTTCCGGGTGACACATCATTATGATCCACAGCAGGCGTTTGATCAGGCACTGAAAACACCTTTTGTAGCGATTGTCGTGGATCTGATGCTGGGGGATGAGCTGGATGGCTGGGACCTGATCCGCATGCTGAAGGATGATGAGCGGACAGCGAACGTTCCGATAGTTATTTCCTCGGCGCTGGACAAAACAGATAAAAGTCTGATGAACAATGTTCAGAAGTATTTGACCAAACCTTATCCCCCTGGTGATCTGTCGGTTACCCTGCAGGAAATCATAGCGATTGAACAGGGAACTGGAGAAGTGCTGTTTCCGGACAGCGGTCATGATGGGGAATAGGAGAATTATTTTGGAGCAGCAAGAACAGGCCATGCACAAAAGGCCTGTTTTTTTTCTTGAAAAAAAGCTTGCCTTAAAGTGGACTCTAAGGCTTATAGTGGGAGGGAATGCGGACAACCATACAGGGATGAAAGGGAGGAATTGCAATGAAGTACAGTTATTTGGGAAAATCGGGTTTAAAGGTCAGCCAATTATGTCTCGGCACGATGAATTTTGGCCCGGAGACCGGGGAGAAAGACGCCTTCAGGATCATGGATGCCGCATTGGATGCCGGCATTAACTTTTTTGATACTGCGAATGTCTATGGCGGCCAGGAACGGCGCGGCTGGACCGAAGAGATTATCGGACGCTGGTTTCAGCAGGGGGGCGGACGGCGCGAGAAGGTGGTGCTGGCGACCAAGGTTTACAATGACATGCTTGATGAGCAGGACGGTCCCAATTCAGGTTCGGGGTTATCCGCTTATAAGATCAGACGACATTTCGAGGGCTCGCTGAAACGTCTGCAGACCGATCATATTGAGCTGTACCAAATGCATCATATTGACCGTAATGTTTCCTGGGAAGAGTTATGGGGTGCTTTTGAAATCCTGGTCTCCCAGGGCAAGGCGGATTATATCGGTTCCAGCAACTTTGCCGGCTGGCATATCGCACATGCTCAGGCGCAGGCGAAAGCGCGCCACTTCCTGGGCCTGGTCTCCGAGCAGCATCTGTACAATCTGCTCGAACGGACGCCGGAGCTTGAGGTGCTGCCGGCATCGCAGGAACTGGGACTTGGCGTCATCCCGTGGAGTCCGCTTGCGGGCGGTCTGCTCGGCCGCAACGCGCTGGCCAAGACCGGTGTGCGCAGCGCCCGCTCCGCCAAGCTGGAGCAGCACCGCAGCCAGCTGGAGCAGTTCTCTGCCCTCTGCAAGGAGCTTGGCGAGCATGAGGACCAGGTAGCTTTGGCGTGGGTGCTGGCGAATCCAGCCGTGACTGCGCCCATCATCGGACCGAGAACTATCGAACAGTTCGAGGATTCGCTGCGCGTGACTGAGATCATTCTGGATGAAGTCACGCTGAAGAAGCTGGATGAAATATTCCCGGGACCGGGACGTCCGGCTCCGGAGGCCTACGCCTGGTAAACCATTCAGCAAGATTCTGATAGAGTGGGGATATGTCCGAACACCGGGCATATCCTTTTTTTTGGTCTCTTTAGTGGGAAACCGAGGAGACCACAGCAAACTCGCCTTCTTCAGTGATTTCAGCATAAGCTACAGCCTGCGGGCCCGAATATCCCAGTTTGCGCAGCTCGCCGTCCAACCAGGCCTCGTCATGGCCAAGTTCCCTTAGCGTACGCCGCTGAATGATCCCGTCCTCAATAATACTCTGGGGCAGCGTGGTTTCCTGTATGGAAACAGCCAGGTCTTCGCGGGTGGCTGCCTCGAATTGCGGCTTTTTCATAATGCTCAAAGAACCATTCGTCTCATAGATGGCATAAGCGACCTCACTGACAGAGAAAGTATCCTTAGCCCGCAGCATCATCCGCAGCTGGTCGAAGTCAAGGTTGTTCTTGCGCAGCTTGACCAGATCGATCTCTCCGTCACGGATCAGAAATTCCGGTTCGCCCTCAAGCGGTTTGCGGAGCGCGCGGATTCGCTGGGTAACCTTCTCGAACGTCAAGGATAATACGGTCCAAACAGCCAGTGTAAAGATCAGCATCAGCACGGAATTTTCTGGTGTATATATGGTGTCCCCGACCAAATCGCCCAGAATCACCGCAGAGATAAAGTCAAAAGGCGTCAAGGCGGAGATTTCCTTCTTTCCCAGCAATCTTGTCATTGCCCATAACCCGATAAAACCCGCGATCAGCTTGATAAATATCGCTCCGTATTCCATTTGGTACCCACCCTCAACTAAACGATTTATAATCTAAGAGTGTTTAACCATTAGGCTTTCGAATGTAACATTTCTCTGAAAGGTGAATCCGTGTGGTGCTCTGTGATAAGCTATCCTTATGAACCGTTAATGGAGTGAGTCTAGCAGACGTGAAAGGAGCACAGAGATGCTTTTTTACCTGATTTCAATATTGGTGGTACTGGCGGACCAGGCTGCAAAATGGATGGTGCGGTTAAACATGCAGCTGGGGGAGACCATTCCGTTCTGGAACCCTTACGTGCAATTTACTTATTATGAGAACAGTGGTGCGGCCTTCAGTTCTTTTCAGGGTTTTGGGAAGTATTTCTCGATTGTTGCGGCAGTATTTGTAGTCGCGATTTTTTATTACCGTCGCAAAGGAGTGCTGCGAGGACCCTTGCTTGAAGCCGCCAGCGGATTTTTGGTGGGGGGTGCTATCGGCAATGCAATAGACCGCGTAATTTTCCATCAGGTTACGGATTTTCTTGTATTCGGGGAAGGCGGCGGCATCATGAATCTGGCCGATCTGGCAATCAATGCCGGCGGCATCCTGATCGTGATCCATCTGATTATTGATCAGGTGAAGAGCAGCACGGCCAAGAGAAGACGGGTGAAAGGCAGCGGCACCGGACAGGCGTGACTGTTCTTACCCCCGGTTTTAAGTATAGGGTTGTCCAATTAGTCATTATTATGACTATGGACAACCCTATTTCTTTGGGATTTACTGATCGTTTGCTGCAATACATCGAACCTTTATTCCAGCGGACCGGCGTTTGATTCAAGTTCCCCGATGGCCCATTCGCAAAAGGCTACAGAAGATTCCATATCCATAACCCGCTTGCGCAGCAGCAAATACCGCCCGAACGTCGTTGCCTTAAGCTCGCGGGTTTCTCCGCGCTCCTGGCACAGGGCTTCATTGGCTTTAATCATGAGGTTATACCGGTCCAGCTCACTCCTGCAGAATTCCGCGCGCCTTACCAGTAACGCCTTAGCCTCCTCTGGTCTTGCGAGCCACAGGCTGTACAGCTTGAAATGCAGTTCGTCCCGCAACACGGGAGGATCAGCCGGCGTCTCAACCCACTCCCGCAATTGTTCAAGTCCTTTTTCTGTGATCGTATATATTTTTTTATCCGGCTTATCTGACTGCTCGATGCGCTCGTAGGAGATGTATCCCTTCTGCTCCATACTTACCAGCAGAGGATAAATTTGACTATGGCCCGCACGCCATAGCGGCTTAATGCTTTGCGTTAACTCGTATCCGGACAGCGAGTTGGCAGTCAGCAGGGCAAGGAGCCCGTAAGACAGAGTATTCATTACTATGAGTTCCTCCAATCTAAATTAATCCGTTTTCATCAGGAGTATTACTGCTATGTCATCATTGACATATTGTAGATTCGATTATAACATTATTTAAGTTAACTCACCTATGTAAAAGTAGACATATAAATAATGGGGGAACTGCCATGGAAGAGAACCATGAACAACGAGGCAAAGTTCCTTTTTGGCCGATTATGATTGCCATATTCTTCGGGAACTTTGTCTCTGTCTTAAGCACCACAACGATTAACATTGCTGTTCCCCTACTAATGAATCATTTCCATACCGGCTTGCACACGATGCAATGGATGGTTACCGGCTTTATGCTGGCAACAGGTGTAACGGCACCTTTGGCCGGTTATCTTGGCGGCAGATTCAGTTATAAGAGACTTTACTTGTTCGCTTTATCGGGCTTTACACTTTTCTCCCTGTTATGCGCCGTATCGGGTAACCCGTTGATGCTGATCATTTTCCGGATGCTTCAAGGCTCATGCAGCGGACTGATTATGGCCTGCACGATGACGATTATCTTTCAGGTCATTCCGATTGAGCGCCGGCCCTTCGCCGTCAGCCTGTGGTCGCTGTCCGCAATGGTTGCGCCGGCCATCGGGCCGACCTTCAGCGGCTGGCTGCTGCAGTATGCCAGCTGGCACTGGCTGTTCCTGATTAATATCCCGGTGGGACTTGTCGCTATTATATTAACCCAACTGTTAATCCCTTACTACCGGATGAATGTACCGAAGTCATTCGATGTTCCCGGCCTGATTACGGTGGTGACGGGCAGCCTCGCGCTTCTGACTGCTTTTAGCCAAGGCAGCAGCTGGGGTTGGGGTTCCTGGAGAACTCTATTGTTAATCGCTGCCGGGATCGTTCTTCTCCTCTTGTTTGTCCTGCGTGAATTGCGGACGGAAGTGCCGCTGCTGAATCTGCGCGTATTTCAGAACCTGCGGTTCACGGCTATGCTGTGCATCTATAGTCTGGTAACGGTGGCGATGTATGCCGGCACTTACTTAACACCGCTTTTCCTGCAGACTGTGCAAGGCGCCACGACGCTCAAAACAGGACTGATTCTGCTGCCCTCATCCATCCTGCTGGCATTGTTAAGCCCGGTTGTGGGCAAGCTGTATCCCAAGTTCGGTCCGGTGAAGCTGATTTTCGCAGGAATTGCTTTTATCTTTGCCGGTTTGTTTATGCTGAGCAGGCTGCATGTGGATGTTTCGCACAACTTTATTTTGTGGGCGATGGTTGTGCGTAATCTGGGGATCGGTCTGGCCAATGTCCCAAGCAGCACGGCATCCATGGAGGAGATTCCGGTGGAATGGTCAGGTCATGCAACTTCGATCAACAACTGGGTGCGCAATGTATTAAGCTCATTGGCCATCGCCGTATTTACCTCGCTCTTGTCGAGCAGATCCGGGATTCACTCCAAAGAGCTCGTAGCGTCCGGTGCAGCGAGTTCCGATTCGATCACCCTACTCTCATTTACAATGGGAGTAAATGATGTATTTGTCGTTGCTGCCATCATCGTGCTGTTTGGTTTTCCGCTCATGCTTCTGCTGCGCCGCAAAGGGAGAACAACGCCTCTCCAAATGCAGAACCATGTCCGTAAGATCGCGAATCAGTAATCAAAAGCTGAATATTAAGTATCATTTTATCTAATGCAAGTTATCATTAATTGTAATGAAGCTGCTTAAATCGGGGTCATTTACTCTGATTTAAGCAGCTTTTATGCGTTTTATAGACAATATTACTAATAAACCCAAATTTTATGATAAGGAGAGTTCGTTGATCGTTTCATCTAATTATGATAGCCTGATCACATGAGGTTAAGAGGGAACTAGATTTCATGTTAAGGAGAGGTCGATATTGGTGCAACTACAAGTTACGAACAGTCCATTTAACGAGAACCAGGTTGAGCTTCTGAACCGCCTTCTGCCGACGTTGACAGAGACGCAGCAGATCTGGCTCGGCGGATATTTGTCCGCGTTGTCTTTGCAGGGAAATGCGGCAGCGGTTTCCACTGGTACGCCGCTGCAAGCAGAGGGGATTGCGGCAGTCGTCTCCCCGGCGGCACAGCCGCAAATCTCCCGCGAAGTGACGGTGCTGTTCGGTTCTCAGACCGGCAACTGCCAGCGTCTGGCGTCCAGCCTGTCCCGCAAGCTGGAGGAGCAAGGCTTCCAGGTTACTGTGTCGGCAATGAACGGCTTCAAGCCGAATGGTCTGAAGAAGGTCGAGAATCTGCTGCTGCTGGTCAGCACGCACGGCGAAGGCGAACCGCCGGATAATGCCCGGGCCTTCCATGAATTTATCTATAGCAAGAGAGCGCCCCAACTGGATCATTTGCGTTATTCCGTACTGGCGCTCGGCGACACCTCCTATGAGTTCTTTTGCCAGACCGGCAAGGATTTCGATCAGCGTCTCGCAGAGCTGGGCGGACGGCGTCTGAGCCCGCGCGTCGACTGTGATCTCGATTACGATGAACCGGTAGCTGAATGGTTCCAGCAGGTTATCAGCTCACTTAGCGGTCCGCAGAATGCAATGGCAATTGCTGAGGAAGCGGTACAGGCAGCTGAACATGCGGAGTCGCCGGATTCAGTCTACTCACGCAACCATCCTTTCCATGCTGAAGTGCTGGAAAATCTTAATCTGAACGGACGCGGCTCTGACCGCGAGACCCGCCATCTGGAGCTGTCGCTTGCCGGCTCCAATCTGAGCTTCGAGCCGGGTGACTCGCTGGGAGTGTACCCGGAGAATCATCCTCAGCTGGTGGCGGATATTATTGCCGCTATGGGCTGGAATAGCGATGAATCTGTTCCCCTTAATAAGAAGGGGGAGGAAGGCACTCTGCGTGAAGCGCTGCTGCGTCATTATGAAATTACAGTCCTGACGAAGCCGCTGCTGGAACAGGCGGCACAATTGAGCGCATCGGCAGGGCTTCATGCGCTGCTTGCTCCGGATCATCAGCAGGAGCTGAAGTCATATATCCAGGGACGTGATCTGCTGGATCTGGTTCAGGATTTCGCACCATGGGAAGTGCCTGCGCGCAGCTTTGTAACCATTCTGCGCAAGCTGCCCGCAAGACTGTATTCGATCGCTAGCAGTTATAACGCGAACCCCGATGAGGTTCATTTCACGGTTCGCGCGGTGCGGTACGAGTCACATGGCCGTGACCGTTACGGCGTCTGCTCGGTCCATTGCGCTGAACGGGTACAGCCGGGCGATACCCTCCCGATCTATATTCAGAACAACCCGAATTTCAAACTTCCGGCCAACTCCGAGGTTCCCGTGATTATGATCGGGCCGGGTACGGGGGTAGCCCCGTTCCGATCCTTCCTGGAAGAGCGGGAAGAGCAGGGCGCAAGCGGCAGAACTTGGCTGTTCTACGGCGACAGGCATTTCGTGACCGATTTCCTCTATCAGACGGATTGGCAGAGAATGCTTAAGGACGGTGTGCTGAACAAGCTGGATGTTGCGTTCTCCCGGGATACGGAAGAGAAAGTATATGTACAGCACCGCATTTTGGAACAGAGCCGTGAGCTGTATGCCTGGCTGCAGGAAGGTGCGCATGTGTATGTATGCGGTGACGAGAAGCATATGGCCCATGATGTTCATTCCGCACTGGTCACTGTGATCCAGCGGGAGAGCGGCTTAAGCCCGGAAGAGGCAGCAGCTTACCTGGAGCACATGCAGCAGGAACAGCGTTATCAGCGCGATGTGTATTAAGGGAGGAGAGGTTCAGCTATGGCGAATAATGAATCAGCGGTGAAGCCGATTGGCGGCCCGCCTAGTGATGTTGAACATATAAAGATCGAGAGTAACTACCTGCGGGGCGCACTTGTGGAGACACTGCGCAACCCGGTAACCGGAGGACTGCCAGAGGATGACAACCGGCTGCTCAAATTTCACGGCAGCTACATGCAGGATGACCGGGATTTGCGCAGTGAGCGTGAGCGTTCCAAGCTGGAGCCGGCCTATCAGTTCATGCTGCGTGTGGTGGCTCCGGGCGGAGTCGCTACTGCAGCACAGTGGCTGGTCATGGATGAGCTTGCCCATAAATACGGCAACGGCACACTCCGTTTGACGACACGACAAGCGTTTCAAATGCACGGTGTACTGAAATGGAACCTGAAAAAGACGATCAAGACCATTAACGATACGCTGATGACCACACTCGCTGCCTGCGGAGATGTCAACCGCAACGTGATGAGCGCCCCGAATCCGTATCAGTCCGAAACACATGCTGAAGTGTATGAATGGGCCCGGAAGATCAGCGATCATCTATCCCCGCGTACTCCGGCATACCATGAAATCTGGCTGGACGGCGAGAAGGTTGTGGACAGCAAGGCAGGCGTAGAAGTGGAACCGATCTACGGACCGGTCTATCTGCCGCGCAAATTCAAAATCGGTCTGGCAGTGCCGCCCTCCAATGACGTCGATGTCTTCTCCCAGGATCTTGGCTTCATCGCGGTATTGGAGGAAGGCAAGCTTGTAGGATTTAATGTTTCGGTTGGCGGCGGGATGGGCATGACGCACGGCGATACGAACACCTATCCCCAGCTTGGGCGGGTGATCGGCTTCTGCCGGCCGGAGCAGATGATTGAAGTGGCGGAGAAGACGGTCACGATTCAGCGTGACTATGGCAACCGCTCCGTCCGCAAGAATGCCCGTTTCAAATATACCATCGACCGGCATGGTCTGGATTGGTTTACGGGCGAGCTGCATCACCGGCTGGGCTGGCAGCTGGAGGCTGCCCGTGCGTTCCATTTCGACCATAACGGCGACCGTTACGGCTGGGTGAAGGGCATCAACGGTAAATGGAATTTGACGTTGTATATCCAAAGCGGGCGGATTCAGGACCAGGAAGGGTATCCGCTGATGACCGGACTGCGGGAGATCGCTAAGATACACACCGGGGATTTCCGTCTGACGCCGAATCAGAATCTGATTATTGGCAATGTAAGCAGTGCAAAGAAACGTAAGGTGGACGAACTTGCCCGGCAATACGGTTTGACCGACGGAGCGCAGCACACCGCTCTGCGGCGCAGCGCTATGTCCTGTGTAGCTTTGCCAACCTGTGGTCTTGCCATGGCCGAAGCGGAACGTTATCTTCCCCTCCTGCTCGATAAGCTGGAGCTGATCATTGATGAAGCGGGCCTCCGCAACGAAGAGATTGTCATCCGCATGACCGGCTGCCCGAATGGCTGTGCCAGACCGGCACTGGGGGAAATCGCCTTTATCGGCAAAGCTCCGGGCAGATATAATATGTATCTGGGTGCAGGCTTTACCGGAGACAGGCTGAACAAACTGTACAAGGAAAATATCGACGAGAATGAAATTCTTGAAACGCTGGAGCCTATTCTTCATCGCTTTGCCAAAGAACGCGCGGCGGGCGAACACTTCGGAGATTTTGTCATCCGCAGCGGCTATGTGAAGGCCGTCACCTCGGGGCTTAATTTCCATGACTGATTAACAAAGGAACCTGTTCTCCAATGCAATACGGAGGATGGGTTCCTTTTGTTTTGTGGGGGAAATGAGGATTGTACTAGAGAATTTCTACCCGCGATTCGCGGTTAATCTCATAATCGAAGAATGAATTTGGATTTTCGGCGGTTTTCTTACATAATATAAAGAGTACCCATAACATATCCAAGAGCCATTATAGTGAGTAATGCGTTCTGTACAGAAGAGGCGAATGTGATGATCATCATGAAATCGATGGAAGAGATCGAAAAAATGCGTGCAGCAGGCAAGATTCTTGCTGAATGCCACCGGCAAATTGCCGGAATGCTGAAACCCGGAATTACGACCTGGGAAATTGACCAGTTTGCCGAGAAGTTCATTCTTTCCCAAGGGGCAACACCTGAGCAAAAAGGGTATCATGGATATCCTTACGCAACCTGCGCATCCGTGAACGATGTAATCTGCCATGGCTTTCCCAAACATGAGCCGCTTAAAGACGGTGACATTGTAACGATTGATATGGTCGTGAACCTTAACGGCTGGTTGGCCGACTCTGCCTGGTCCTACGGGATAGGCAACATCAGCGATCAGGCAGCGAAGCTGCTGGAAACGACCAAGGAGTCACTGTTCAAGGGCATAGAGCAGGCAGTTGCAGGCAACCGGATTGGCGATGTCGCCCATGCCATTCAGGTATATGCCGAGTCGAACGGTTTCTCAGTCGTCCGTGATTTTATCGGGCACGGCATCGGCTCTGAAATGCATGAAGCCCCGGAGGTGCCTCACTACGGACCTGCAGGCAAAGGGCCGCGTCTTAAGGAAGGCATGGTGTTCACCATTGAGCCGATGCTAAATACCGGAAGCTACCGGACAAAGGTAGATGCGGACGGGTGGACAGCCCGGACGATTGACGGCGGCTTGTCGGCGCAATATGAGCACACCCTGGCGATAACTCCGCAGGGAACAATTATTTTGACGGAGCTGTAATCTTAAGTATTTGAATCGTAGCTTGGTTGGAAATACTGCCGGTAAACCCGGTCAGCCGCTCATGTATGTCATGGCGCTGACCGGGTTTATTTTTTTTGGTTATTTGTCTTAATGTGTCGGAATTCACGGTTTTATGGGGAGGGAATGAATATAATGGTAACTCAAGGCTAAAGGGGAATAGAGGATCAGAAATGGCAACAGACAAACATTGCAAGAATCAGCATGGCGCACCCAGCCCTGAGCAGTGTATGGAGCACTATGGCTGTATTTATGAGAATAACCATTTAATAACCTTAATGGTTGATCCGGATGACGGAAGCATCGTTGATGCGAACAGGGCAGCCTGCGATTTCTATGGCTACCGCCTCCGTGATTTCAGAAAACTTCATATCTCGGACTTGAATGCAGAGGGTGAGGCGGGGGATCGGGACTTTGTGGATAAGGCGGTGCCCGGCGGAGAATATCTGGGAAACCAGGTATTTATGGATAGACATCAGTTAGCCGGAGGCCAGATCATAGTGGTGGAGATTCATACGGGGATCATGACGATGTTAGGAAAGACATGTGTCTACACCGTTATTCATGACATCAGCGAGCGGGTCCGCTCCGAACAAAGACTCCGGGAAAGCGAAGAACGTTACAGGGATCTGGTTGATCTCTGTCCTGAAGCCATTCTGGTTTACAGCGGGGGAACGATTCTGTTTGCAAATCAGCAGACCGAGAAGATGTTCGGCAGGAAAAAGAAGGAACTGATTGGTAGGGGCATCGATGATTTTTTTTACGAGGAGCCGCTTAGCAGCACGGAGTATAAAAAACTAAAAACCAAAGGTTCCATGAAGGACCGGTTTCGGATCGAGCAGCGTTTTATCCGGCATGACAAACATATTTTTGATCTGGAGATCTCGGGCGTACCGATTGTATATGAAGAAGAAGTAGCTCTGCAATTGGTATTAAGGGATATTACGGAGAACAAGAAGGAACTTGAACGGGCGGTCAAGCTTCAAGAGCACCGCCATGCTGTTGCTTTTCCTCTGGAGAATAGGGCAGTGCTGGACAAGATCTACGTTCCTGCTACAACACTCAGCGGCGACTTCTTCATCTTTCACAAAATTGATGATGAACAGGTCATCGGAATCATCGGTGACGTCACCGGCAAAGGCATTTCGGCCGCATTAAGCATCTCCGCGCTGCGTGTACTGTTCCTGGACAGTCTGCTCACTTCAATAGAGCCGGTTCAGGTTCTGAAGGATTTGAATCTGAAAGCGGGACAATATCTGGGAGAGGATTATATTGCCGGCTGCTGCTTTCATCTCGATTTCGCCGCCAGAGTGCTTAAGGCAGCAGGGGCCGGGATCAATGAATTCATCTATGTGCCGAAAGCGCAGCCCGGCCAGCAAATAACAGTCAAAGGAGCTCCGCTGGGCATGTTTAGCGACAGTGAATTTGAGCAGCAGGCTGTTGCATTTGGATCGGGTGACCGTTTCTGCTTCTATAGTGACGGTATGGAGCTTTTGTTTGAAGAAGCGGAGTTAGGCCGTGATTACGAATATTTGCACGATAAGGTTGCGGGCGTTTGTCTGCAGGACGACTGCACCTGGCTGAGCCTGAATATCCAGTGAGACAAGGGGTGAATTATGAACGCTGTACATAAGGAAGTGCTGCTTCACGGACTGGAACATACACAGGGAATTATTGACGGAATTATCGAAGAGCTTGATTTGGAAGCCTATGCTTTTGATATCCGTCTGATTCTGGTTGAGGCTATTACGAATGCGTATTATCACGGAAATCTCAGCGATTGCACGAAGCCGATCTATATCCGGTATTTGCTTAGAGATGAGCTGCTTAAGCTTCAGGTCGAAGACTCCGGAGACGGCGGCCGGGATCTCGTTATTCCGCAGGATATCAGTAGTGACGAGCTGCTGGATGACGGAGGAAGAGGGCTGTACTTAATCCGCTGCTTCTCGGATAGTGTGGAGATGATCCGAAATACGATGTACATCAGCAAGAATGTATGTCCTAATTGACAGGCTTTCTTCTGAGGACTGTTTTCTGAGAATAGAAAAGGGGAGAATTCGGTGAAGTTAAGTTTAAAGGTTAGAATCAGCATTTTTTTGTTCCTCATCATTAGCGTGCCGTTGTTTGTTTCCGGTATCATCTCTTACAAACTGGCGGCAAATGCACTGCAAACGACAATTGAAGAGGAATTAAGAACAACAACAAGTTCA
Source organism: Paenibacillus sp. FSL L8-0470 (assembly GCF_038008625.1). NCBI lineage: Bacteria > Bacillati > Bacillota > Bacilli > Caryophanales > Paenibacillaceae > Paenibacillus > Paenibacillus sp. FSL L8-0470. The sequence continues at coordinate 4,764,118 of NZ_JBBOZM010000001.1, read as the reverse complement.
GCCGCCAAGTCTGTTGAGAGCGAGCTTGAAGCGGTAGGCAATTATCTTGAAATCGCCAGCCAAAACAGCACATTGGCCGATTTCGCTGCAAGTCCAGCCTCGGAGGGAGAAAGAAAGGCGTCTTTCAGTTATCTTTCCGGTATCCAGCAAGACAACGCCAAGCTGCTTGAATCGCTGATCGTTGCCGATGTGAACGGCAAGGCGCTGCTTACCAGCAGTTCAGAAGCTCCGGAGCTGGATGTGCAGGACCGGGAGTATTTTCAGCAGGCGCTTCAGGGGAAAGAGGCGATAAGCGGTGTCCTTACCTCCAGGGAAACCAATCAGCATATTGTCGCGATTGCCCATCCGCTGCGTCAGAATGATGTTATTAAGGGCGTATTGATTGGGACAATCGTCTTTGACAGCATTTCCGCGCCCGTAGCCGAAGTGAAAATTGGCGAGAGCGGATACGGATATATGATCGACCTTACAGGCCTTGTGGTCTATCATCCTGATAAAGGCAAGATTCTTACAGAAAATCTGGACGGCAACAGCAATAAGGAATTAAATGCGCTTGTACAGATTATGAAAAGCGGCAAAGCTTCCCATGGCTTTTATACTTATGAAGGTGTCTATAAATATGTGTCCTTTCAGCCTGTAGGGAACTGGGTTGTGGCGACCACTGCGAATTACGGGGAATACATGGCGTCTGCAACAGAGATCCGAAATACGACACTGATTGTTGTGATTGCCTTTATTCTGGTAGCTCTTCTTGCAGGGTATTTCTTTACCACCCGGAATATCATCAGTCCAATCAAGAAGCTGGAGAAGGCTATGGCTCAGGCTGGTGATGGCGATTTGACAGTACATACGGCCATCAAATCAGGGGATGAGCTGCAGTCGCTCAGTGATTCCTTTAATACAATGATTGACAAGCAGGAAGCCATTATAGAGAAAGTAAGGGCGGGTTCGGAGGTTCTAACCTCCATGTCGGAAGAAATGGCGGCTTCTTCTGAGGAAATCAGCGCGTCGATTGAAGAAATCAGCTCCAGCACTCAGGAAATTGCCGCCGGTGCGGAGAATAACAACCATTCCGTAGTGAATGCCTCGCAGGTTCTGGTGCAGCTTTCCAGTCTGGTGCAGCTGGCTCAGAGCAAGGCGGCAGCGACCTCCCTGAATGCGGACAGCACCAACCGGGCTGCACAGGATGGCAGAATCAAGGTCATTAATACGGTTGAGGCGATGGATACGATCAACAGCAGTACCAAGGAGACAGAAGAGCAGCTGCAGACTGTGAGCGAGCTGTCCGGCAAAGTTTCCACTATTATCGGAACCATTAATGCCATCGCCAAGCAGACCAATTTATTGGCGCTGAATGCCGCCATCGAAGCTGCAAAAGCGGGAGAACACGGGCGCGGCTTCAACGTGGTGGCCGGAGAGGTGCGGAAGCTGTCGGATGAAACGCACAGGCAGGCAAACGAAATCTCATCGCTGGTACATGATATGGTCTCCCGGATTGCGCAAGCTGTGAACTCGATGCGGGGCGCCTCGGAAGCCGTGGAGGGCGGAGTGAGAATCGTTAATGAAACGGATCATGCATTTATCCATATCATTGAATCGGTGGAGATGATTAACGATAGTGTGCGGGAAATCCTGGAGATTACCAAAGACGAGGTTGCCACCTCCGATCAGATCATCAAGCTCATTGACTCAATGGGCACGATCTCTGAATTGGCGGCAATGAACAGCGAAAGTGTATCCAGTGCAACCGAGGAACAAGCGGCGACAGTCAACAATTTCGTCTCTTCCGCCCAGGAGGTCAGCGCCATGGCCAATGAGCTGGAATTCCTCGTTGAGAAATTTATAATTAGGGGGAAATGACATGAGCGAGATTATTATTGTAATGCCGGAGATGTTTTCCGTAGAAGAAGCAAGCAAGTTTAGAGAAGATATCCGCAGTTATATCAGCACTGGGTATTCAAGCTTTCTGCTTGACTTCGGCGGCTGCCGGTTCATCGACAGCACCGGGCTTGGGGTGATTGTCAGCTCTTATAAGAAATGCGTGGAGAATGGCGGCACGATCAGACTGCAATCCTTGAATTCAAATGTGTTGAAGATCTTTGAACTAACAAGACTTACCAATGTGTTTGAGATATTATAAGTAAAAATACAACCAAGGCCTCCCACCGCTTTCTGCGGGGGAGGCCTTGGTTGTATTCGCGAATTAATCAGTTATATTCCGGGTGTAATATTCAATGATATCCTTGCGGCGGATAATACCGAGGAAGACTCCGGCGCCATCGACGACAGGCACAAAGTTCTGGTCTGCGGCGAGTGTAAGCATATCCTCCATCTGGGCGTGAATTTCCACGCTTTCATTATGCACATGTCTCTGGATCTCGCTTACGGTAACCTCGCGCATATTCTCAAAGCCGAGATCCGCTGTGTTCTTCAGCTTCCATAGCAAGTCGCCCTCTGATAAGGTTCCAACATATTTGCCTTCATCGTCAATGATGGGTATCGCAGAATAATAATGCTGTTCCAGCTGCTCCATAGCTTCCAGCATGGATATGGAGGAAGCAATAAATGCGACCTGATCTTTGGGCAGCAAAAAAGAGGATATTTCCATAGGTTCGACTCCTTTACAGTGGAATAAATGCGTAGCGGTAGTTTAATTAAACCATAGTTTAGTATGTAAACGCATTAATAAAAAGATTTTTAACTTCTCTCGAACCTGTAACAACCGTCTCAGCTTGTTTTTTATTTCAAGAAATGAGATTTCTTGCCCACAAAAAAAGAATAGAGAACCCTGCGGAAAACGAGCGGGATTCTATATTCTCTGTTTTATATATCAAGATGCATTATTCTTACTTACCTGCTTCGCCATTCTCGTGGCTGATCTGCCATTCAATGCCGAATTTATCTTTCAGGCTGCCGTAACATTTGCTCCAGAAGGTCTCCTGCAGCTCCATGACTACCGTTCCGCCTTCTTTCAACTGATGGAACCAGGATTTGAGCTGCTCTTCATCGGGGGATACCAGAGCAAGGCTGATATTGTTCCCCACCGTAAAAGGCATGCCCGGAAACACATCAGAGAACATTACATTGCTGCCGTCAATGTTTAATCTGGAGTGCATGACCAAGGATTTGGCTTCTTCAGGAAGCGGATACTCGGGGTTTGGCGGCGAATCTCCAAAGGTCATGATCTGTGGAGCCTCTGTACCAAACACCGCAGCATAATATTCTACAGCTTCACGGCAGTTCCCATTGAAATTCAAATACACATCAACAGACACATGCTTCACTCCTCAAATGTTAAATTAAGCCAAGCGCATACTTCCATATTGTATCATGGCCTTGTCCATAGAAAAATATTCTTTCGGGTCTCTATTACAAGCTGCAATGAACAAATACAATGAAAACCTTAAAATTTATGTCAATTCAGGTAATATTGCGCATGGAGAGTTGACCATCAGAATGAAATGTTCCCGCTGTCCGGCTGCGCTGCTCCGTTCAGGATTCCGTCAACCCATAAATAACAGCGTTTCAATTGTTCCTCTGAAATAAGGTCGGAGCGGTGCTCGAACATGATTTTTACGTCACTGTTCTCCTCACGGATAATCCGCAAATAATCCTCGATTGGTGCCCAGCCGTCTTGCGGGCTTAATTCCGGAAGAACCGGATAGTGGCTGTTGTGCACGCTGTCATTCACCTGAACATTGGAGAGGTGGATCAGACCTGCATAGCGGGTAAACTTTCTCAGGATGGCTCTGGCGTCAAAATACGGGTCGAGCTGGTCCTGCAGAAATAACCTCGCAGTATCCAGGCAGAGCTTAATCCGGGGGTACCGGATCAATAATTGCTCGAAAAAATCGTGGTCGTAAATATATCTGTTTAATGTATCAAATTCCAATACGGGGACAAATTGATACTGAAGGCTCTGTGCATTCAGCCATTCAAAGAGTTGCTCGCTGCGCATTATCAGCTCTTCCAGCGTGATTTCAGATTCATAGATAAACTCCCGGGAATCTCCAAACCGCCATCCTGTCCAATTCACACGTTCATCCAGAATCACAGGTTTCGGATAATGAAATAGAATATATTCCGGCTGAAGGGCTGTCAGAACATCCAGCTCTTCCCGGACATGCTGATAGGCATCCTCACGCACCTGCCCGTCTGTGGAGAGGAATAGGGGATCGCGTAGCCTGGTGGTGTCAGCCCGGAACGGAAAATGTACGCCAACCTGAAATCCTTTGCTGCGGGATTCTTCGATTAAATGCTGCATATCTTCTGCGGTGGTGAATGAACAAGCCTCTATTCCATAGAATCCGTTTCTAAAGTCTTTATGGTATTTCTCGTAATCAAACCCTCCATATTGTCCAATCATAAACTGCTGCAGTGTAACCGCCTCGCTTTAAAGTCACTTTTTGGTATTAACTTCGCTGGACAACTTCCAATTTCCTGCCTGGGCCGTAGTATTTCGGATAGACAATTAACCGGCCCGTTCAATATACTAGGGGAGAGAAAGGGTTTCAAAAGGTTTTAGCAAAGGAGAATAGAAGTGACTAACAAGCGGATTGCCGGCCTTCGGCTCTTGAACCAGCACATCAGCAGTCCCGCGTTCCACCAGCCGGAACAGGTCGTAAGGGCACTAGGTGCGCTGCAGGCACAGGACTATATGCAGGCGGTCTGGGCTATCGGCTTGCGCACAGCATCGGCGGGATTGGCCGATGTGGAGCGGGCCGTCACGGAACGGGAAATTCTTCTGACCTGGTCACTTCGCGGGACCATTCATTGTGTACCACCTGAAGATGTGAAGTGGATGCTTCAGCTATGCGCTCCACGGCTGCTGCGGGCGGCAAAACGCAGGCTGGAACAATTGGAGCTGGACGATAAGACTTTGGAGCGCTCCAGAAGGATCATCTATCATGCCTTAAAAGGAGGGCGGTGTGTTACGCGCCCTGATCTGCTTCGGCTGCTGGAGGATGAGGGGATCAGCACTGCCAGCCAACGGGGCTACCATATCCTGTGGCACTGCGCGTATAACGCATTAATTTGTTTTGGGCCTCTGCACGGCAAGCAGCAAACCTTTGTCCTGCTGGATGAATGGGTGACCGGGTCCAGGGAGCTGTCCTTCGATGAGTCACTCGCTGAGCTTGCCCTGCGGTATTTTACGACCCACGGGCCTGCAACCGTACATGATTTTGCCTGGTGGACAGGCATGACGCTTACGGATGCCAGAGCAGGACTGGACGCGGTGAGCAACGAGCTTATAAGCGAAGTTATAGAATCCGGTGAGTACTGGATGCCGAATACACCGGTTGAAGGAACAGAGACCGGTAAATCTTCCGGTGTCTATCTGCTTCCGGGCTTCGATGAGTATATTCTGGGCTACAAGGACCGCAGTGCGGTCCTTGAGCCGGAGACCGCTCCGCTAATTGTTCCCGGCAACAACGGTGTATTTATGCCGACGATTGTATGGGATGGACAGGTCATCGGGATATGGAAACGTACCCTCAAGAAAAAAGGTGCCGAGCTGATAGTATACCCCTTTAGATCCTTGGACGGCGTCCTTAAAGAACAGTTGGAACAGGCTGCCGGACGTTATGCCGCTTTTCTGGGACTCCCGCTCACCAAGCTTGATATGAAAGAAATATAAGCCGAAAACCGCTGGAGTATGCCGCCGAAGGCGGATGTCTCCCTTTGCTGATCCGGGGCGTCGGTCCGATCGGAACGATTTCCGTCTCCGGCCTGTCTGGCGGAGAAGACCACGGGATGATTGACAGTGTACTGGAGCAATTTCTGAAATCCAATCAGTCATAACTAAACTACAGGAGCAGCTAATATGCCAAAATACGTCGAAATCGGTTATCCAATTTATGAAGGAATGCCTGTTTTTCCAGGATTGCCAGAAGTGAAATTAGAGCCTAGAGAGCGCTTAGACAAAGGGGATGACTGGAACGGAAGTGTGTTAAGTATTTATCTTCATGCCGGTACCCATGTCGATGCCCCGTGGCATCACATGAATAACGGTAAGGGAATAGATGCTATTCCGATAGAAGACTTCATCTACCGGAAGCCGCTACTAATTGATTGCCCGCTTGGCCCGAACGGCTTTATCACCGTCGAAAAACTAAAGGAATATGAAGAATTGAATGAAGCGGATCTTCTGATTTTCAACACGAGTCACTGGAAATACCGGGATACTGATTTCGGGAAATACGCCAATAATTTCCCCGCCGTCTCTACTGAAGCCGCTGAATACATCCGGACGAAGCTGCCAAACTGCAAAGCGGTGGCTATTGATACCTTGAGCATTGAAAATATGAGTGAAGCCAAAAGAAACGGTTATTTTGTCCACCATGCCTTCTTAGATCATGAAAAGTATAAAGAGAAGACTATGCTCATTTATGAAGACATTAATCCAGCGCCGTTGGTTGGCAAAAAGCTAATTTCTGCCTTCACAGCTCCACTTCGCATTAAAAACCACGATGCATCTATCGTTAACATTATCGTTGAAATTGAAGAATAAGTCCTACAACAAACCGCCCGTGGACAATCCACGGGCGGTTTGTTGTTTAACTCTCAGTACTCATTGAACATTGTGGCAATTTCATCGTACTGTACAGTTTGCGTCAGTGCCAGCGACAGCAGAATTCTCGCTTTCTGCGGCACTAGGCTGTTGCAGGGAATCGAATTGGCGGAAAGGTCAATGTAAGAGTCCTTCAGCGTAATTCCACTGGAGATCCGCGAGCAGCGGACGACTGGAATGTTGTTGTTCTTAAGTTTCCCGACTTTATCAATCCACGGTTTGCTGTATATTCCTCCGCCCGCTCCCGCAATTACAATTCCTTTGGAGATCGTAGCCAGGTAATCGAGTATGCCCGGATCGGCATCGACGTGGAAATAAGCGACTGACACTTCAGGCAATCCACTCAGAGCCGATACGTCGAACTGTGCTGCAGTGGTATGTCTTTTAAGGGATCTTGTATAGAAGAAAGCCTGACTGTCGCGCATGTAGCCCAGGCAGCCGAAATCCCGCTCGTCAAAGGCGTTGGCTTTAAAGGTATTCACCTTCTGCACATCTCTGCCGCTGTAGATCCCCTCTGCAAAAACAACCATAACCCCTTGACCGGAAGCGTCCGGATTCGCTGCCAACGCCACCGACTGGAACAGGTTCAGAGGGCCATCTGCGCTGATCGCAGTTGCAGGCCGCATTGATCCGGTAATAATCACCGGCTTGTCGGTTTTGATGACCAGGTTCAGGAAATAAGAGGTTTCATCAAGGGTATCGGTTCCGTGGGTAATGACGAATCCGTGAATATCCTCGCGGAGGGCAAGGGTGTTGATCAATGTAGCCAACGTCAGCCAATGGTCGCTGGTAATGTCGGCACTGCAAAGGTTGCTGACCTGTACTCCGGCGCAATTTGCGATCCGCTCCAGATGGGGGACACTGTCCAGCAGGTCTTGTATCGGCAGGGCGCCGGGTTCGTAATTCAATGTTTTGTGGGCTTCCCCACTTCCGGCAATGGTGCCGCCGGTAGCCAGAATGACCACATTTTTAAGCACGGGATTATAGTAAGGGGAAGTGTCAAAATTCACTTCAGGGATTGGAATAATCATCTCTTCGTTTCCTTTCAGGTCAATCTATTATGTGAGAAAGCTAATGTTATGCCATTAACAAGTCAATAGAATTGTATCAAACCTTTCCTATAATAAATAGCCATGTGCAGTATTTTATGATGAAAATAATGTGCTGGACCGTGATGTGAGGATATTCAAGAAACAAAGGAGAATTTTCTATTCCGGGAGGATACCACCAATGATAACATCATGTTGTAAACAACAGCACCAGCCAAATACAGGGAGGGGTTTTTTAGAATGAAAAAGTCTTTGAGAGCGATACCACTATTGCTTGTAGCCATGATGCTTGCAGTGCTGGTATCCGCTTGCGGTAACGGTGCAGGCGGTAAGGTGGATGTAGGCATCGTGCTGCCGACTAAAGATGAGCCAAGATGGGTGCAGGATGAGCAAAGATTTAAGGATGCATTAAAAGACACAAAATATACTTCAGAGATTTTGTTCAGCCAAGGTTCTTCTGCTAAAGAAAAAGAAAACGTAGAAGCCTTGATTGCCAAAGACATTAAAGTCCTGATCATTTGTCCGCAAGACGGTGATGCCGCCGCTGCAGCAGCTGAGGCCGCTCAAAAAGCAGGCATCAAGGTTATCGCCTATGACCGCCTGATTAACAACACGGATGCCGTTAACTACTATGTAACTTTTGACAGTATCGCAGTAGGTAAAGCACAAGCCCAATACCTGGTGGATCATGCCAAAGGCAAAGGCCAGCCATTGTATTTGTACGCGGGTGCAGCTTCGGATAACAACGCATTTTTGTTCTTTGAAGGCGCTTGGTCTGTGCTTCAGCCGAAGATTGCTGACGGCACATTCACCATCGCCAACTCCAGTGAAGCTGTTGCTCTGAAGGATAAAGCAGAGCTGACCCGTGAGGAACGCAGCAAAATCATCAGCCAGGTGACAACAAACTGGGATGCCAACGAAGCCAAGAACAAAGCGCAAACTCACTTGACCGCTGCAAGCGCTGATCAAAAGGGTGATGTGGCCATCCTTGCTCCAAATGACGGCACAGCCCGTTCCATTGCTGACGTATTCGCTTCGGATTCCGCAGTGACCAGCTTCATCATTTCCGGCCAGGATGCTGAGAAGGCTTCTATCCAATACGTCATTGACGGCAAACAATCAATGACTGTGTTCAAGGATGTGCGCAACCTCGTTAAAGATGCAATCAACATGGGGGTTTCCATTCTCGACGGCAAAACGCCTGAAACAACCGGCTCCTACGATAACGGCAAGATTGAAGTACAAGCGAAGCAAACCGATGTTCAAGTCGTTGACAAGGACAATGTCAAAGCAGCACTCATTGATTCAAAATATTACGAAGCAAGCGAGTTCACGGGACTGTAAACGCACCTGAATATAGTTTAGACGGAATAGTGATAGATACATCTATCACTATTCCTCTATTCTAAGACTTGTTTTGTGAAGGAGCACAAGCTAATTATGAATCCATATATTTTAGAAATGAATAATATTTCCAAGGAATTCACCGGTGTAAAGGCACTCTCGAATGTCAATTTCAAAGTTAGCAAAGGCGAGATTCACTGTCTGGTCGGCGAGAACGGTGCCGGCAAGTCCACACTCATGAAGGTGCTTAGCGGGGTGTATCCGCATGGAACATATTCAGGGGATATTGTCTATGAAGGCAACGTGCAGAGCTTTGGCAGAATTAGCGACAGCGTCAGAACCGGGATCGCAATTATTTATCAGGAGTTAGCCCTGTTTCCGGATCTGACCGTATATGAGAATATTTTTGCCGGGAACGAAGTGAAGAAAGGCGCAATCGTTGATTGGAATCAGACGATTGTCAAAGCGAAGGAAATGCTGAAGAAAGTGAATCTTAACGTCAATCCTGAAGTAATGATTAAGGATTTGGGTGTCGGCAAGCAGCAGCTGGTCGAAATCGCCAAGGCGCTCAGTAAGGATGTGAAGCTGCTTATTCTCGATGAACCAACAGCCGCACTTAATGAAGATGACAGTGAGAACTTGCTGGAACTGCTGAGAGAACTGAAGAAACAAGGAATTACCAGCATCATGATCTCCCATAAATTGAAGGAAGTTATTGCTATAGCCGATCATGTCACCGTGCTACGCGATGGACGGACGATATGCACGCTTGATGCTGCCAAGAATGAAATATCGGAAAGTGTAATTATCAAGAACATGGTCGGCCGTGACATCGATGATATCTATCCTAAACGGAATACTGAGCATTTCGGAAATGATGTGCTGGAGGTCAAGAACTGGACGGCATTTGACCCCAAGCTGGGCCGGGATGTGGTCAAGGATGTGAACATCCACGTGAAAAAGGGCGAGATCGTCGGTATCGCCGGGCTGATGGGCTCAGGCCGGACGGAATTGGCACAAAGCATCTTCGGCAATCCGAAATCCTATAAAATACATGGCGACTTATATATGAACGGCGCCAAAAAAATATTTAAGAACACCAAAGACGCAATCAATGCGGGAATCGCCTATGTGACGGAAGACCGGAAAGGCGACGGCTTATTTTTGATTCAGGATATCAAGCAAAATATTTCAGTCTCCAATCTTGAGGCCATTTCTTCGCAGGGGATGATCAATACCAATGAAGAGGTGAAGATTTCGAACGAATATAAAAAATCAATGAATATCAAAGCCCCGTCTGTTGAACAACTGGTCGGTAATTTAAGCGGCGGCAATCAGCAGAAAGTTTCCCTTGGCAAATGGCTGTTTGTAGGACCGACCCTGCTCATTCTGGACGAACCTACACGCGGTATTGACGTCGGAGCGAAATTCGAAATTTATACGATTATGAACAAGCTGATCAGCGAGGGTATGAGCATCATCATGATTTCCTCGGAGCTGCCTGAAGTGCTTGGAATGAGTGACCGCGTGTATGTCATGGCCGAGGGCAAAATCAAAGGCGAGCTGTCCGCCAAGGACGCAGATCAAGAAAAAATAATGAAACTTGCTACGCAATAGGAGGAAGACCCGTGAAATTATTTAACGAAGCGAAATCATTGATCAAGGTTAATATCCGGGATTATGGGATGTACATTGCTTTATTCGTCATTATGCTGACTTTTTCGATCATGACGGATGGACTGTTTATGTCTTCTCGGAATATAAGCAACCTGATTGATGCCACTGGCTACATTGCTGTTCTGGCTGTCGGAATGACACTGGTCATTGTGATCCGGCATATCGATTTATCCGTCGGTTTTGCAGCCGGGTTCCTGGGGGCAATTGCCGCCATCTTCTTAACGCAGGCAGGAGTTCCGGTCTATTTCACCATTCCGCTTATTTTGATCATGGGGATTATTGTTGGTCTCTTTAACGGTTTCCTGGTTGCACAGATGGGCATTCCTTCTTTTGTGGCTTCTCTGGCAGCGATGCTGATCTTCAGAGGTGCGCTGCTCCGCGTAACGGAGAAGACAGGAACCATTATCGTGAAGGATGAACATTTCAATGCAATTGGCAATGGCTTTATCCCGGCTATCGCCAAGGTTGGCAATTTGAATCTGCTGTCGCTGATTATCGGCGCACTCATTATCGTCCTGTTCATTTACTTTGAATTCTCCAAACGGAACAATAAGCTCAAATACAACTTCGAAGTATTGTCAAACGGCATGTTTACCGTTAAGCTGGTCTTCGTGTCCGCGATCATTGCTTACATCACTTGGATTCTCGCAGGTTACAACGGCTTCTCGTGGACAGTAGTCATCGTAATGATCGTCGTTGTCATCTATCACATTCTGACGACCTCCACTGTAATCGGGCGTCATATCTACGCAGTCGGAAGCAACCCGGAAGCCGCAAATCTAAGCGGGATCAGCGTTAAGAAAATTACGTACATTGTATTCTGCTCCATGGGACTCTTGTCTGCACTGTCGGGGATTCTGTTCACTTCCCGCCTGCAGTCGGCGACTACCACAGCAGGAACGCTGTTTGAACTGGATGCTATTGCGGCTGCTTATGTTGGCGGTGTATCCGCTGCCGGCGGGGTAGGTAAGGTTACCGGTTCCATTATCGGTGCGGTCGTTATGGCTTCACTTTCCAGCGGCATGAACCTGCTAGGCGTTGGTATTTCCTATCAGTACATGATCCGTGGCGGCGTGCTGGCCGCAGCTGTAATCTTTGATGTAATGACACGCAAGCAAAGAGCATAGTTCAAGACAGAACTCACTGGTTAAAAAAGCGGCGGAGTGCTAAGAGGCACTCCGCTGCTTTTTGTGCTAATAAATGATTACTCCAAGCTTCCCATAATATAGTATAATGTCTGATAAATCTGTGATCGCTCACTGAAGAAAGGCATGAGAGATTCGCACCATTATAGGTAGATATAGAGGAGGTCAAGCATACGAACCCTTATTTTACATTGCAGCAGGTGGCGGAAGGTGTCTGGGCCGCTATTGTTATTCCCGGAAGTGGAGCTTTGGGGAACGCGTCGATCATAGATCTGGGCGATGTAACAGTAGTTGTAGACACCTTCAGTCTTCCGCAGGCAGCCGAGTTCCTGCGTTCTGCGGCAGAGCTGCTTACGGGTAAGCCAGTAAAATACATAGTCAATACGCATTATCATGGAGATCATCATTATGGCAATCAGGTATTTGCCGGCAGCATCATTATCTCCACAGCACTCACCCGGGAGGTGCTGATTCAAGGCGGGGCTCCAGAACTGAATATTTGGCAGAGCGGTCTGCAAAATCAAATTGAAATGCTGGAACAAGGGAAAAAGGCTGCGGCAGATCCCCGGCTCCGCGGCGCACTCGGTTATGAAATTGCCGACAAGACTGCGCTGCTGGCGGCAACGCCTATGATCCATAGAGTGACAGCATCCGTTACTTTCTCGCAGCAACTGATCATTCACGGCTCGGCCCGTTCGATTACTCTGCTCACCTATGGCGGCGGGCATACGGAAAGCGATGCGATGGTGTATATCGAAGACGCCAAGGTGCTGATTGCCGGTGATCTTATCTTAAGCCACTCCCACCCGGCGATGTTGAGCGGCTTTCCGGTTGCCTGGATTGAGATCCTGGAACGGATTGATCGCGAGATTGATGTCAATCTGGTTATTCCCGGGCATGGCGGGGTCACCGGCAGGGAAAGCCTTGCAGAGATGATAAGTTACCTTACTGATATCCAGGCTTACGCGGAAAACGCTGCCCAGAGTGGAGAATCCGCAGATCGCTGGCTGGAGAAGGGGATACCGGCACCTTATGATCATTGGATGATGTCACATGTATATGAATGGAATTTCCGCTGGCTTTTCAATCGACTACTTACAGAAGGGAGAGGATAACATGTTACAACTTGAAAACAAGGATTATTTCAAGGGTTTGCCGCTGCTCGATCATGTGAATATTAACACAATGTTTGCACGGGCAGTGCTTGAGCAGCTTGTTCCCGGCAGCGTTTATGTAGATGCTGTGCACAATCCCCGTGCCTTCTATGTGGTGCATTCATATGGTATGTCTTTATTGTTTGGAGAGGCCGGCAACGAGGCGTTTACACGGGGACTTCATGATTATATGACTAATCTAGCAGGAATGAGACAGAGTGCGGAGTGGCTGCAAAGTGATCCGGCAGGAGAGTGGACTCCTATCCTTGATTCTATTTTATCTATTCATAACAGCTCTCTGATAAATAGCGGTATGTCATCCCTGGAGAATAATTCCCGGGCCATTGAGCGGAATACAAGAGTGAACTTCTGCTTCAACCGAGAAGCCTACTTGGATGCTAAGGCGCTGCTTCCGCGACCTGACGGCATTATCATGCGTACGACCAGAGAACAGTTCCTGGCTCAGAGCGGAGCGGTCGTTCCCCGTTTTTTTTGGCGGGATGAGGAGCATTTTGCTGCCCAAGGGATGGGCTACACTTTAGTTTCAGGCGGAGAAGCTGCCGCTACCTCTTTTGCGTCTTGCCGCACTGCGGGCCAGCTGGAGATCGGAATCGAAACGGCGGAGAATCACCGCGGAAAAGGCTGCGCACTTGCTGTATGCTCAGCACTGATCGATTATTGTCTGGAGCATAATCTGGAGCCGGTATGGGCTTGTCGTTTGGAAAATCAAGGTTCATATTATTTGGCGCAAAAGCTGGGCTTTAGGCCGACAGTTACTCTGCCATATTACCGGCTGGCTGTGTAATCCTGTAAGGGCAGGCGTATTAGACAAGCATTTCCTAAAGAGACACATTGTAGTGTCTCTTTTTGTTGAACGCATTTTGAATATCCGGCCGTAGCGATTGACCGGATGCTGGAAGAGCGGTTATTGATGCTTTTAGCACATTGTCCAAGCCCGAAGCAGGATAGAGTCCATGGATACCCGGGCGTGTATCCTTTATAATCTCCAATAATGAGAATGGTTATCATTAGGAGGAAGTGTAATGAGTAAAGAACTTGAACGGAGTTATCCGCACCGTGGTTGCGAAGAGCATGTTCTCTACGCAGGTGAGCGGAATCTGGAGTACCGGATCCTTATCTCCCATCCTTCCGGGGAAGCGCCGCCGGAGGGCTACCCGGTCATCTACGCACTCGACGGGAATGCCGTATTTCATACGCTGGCAGAGTCCGCGCGCTTGCAGACACGCAAACCGCATGGCTATGATCCTGTTGTGATTGTAGCCATCGGTTATCCCTCCAGCGAACCCTTTGACATGACCCGCCGTTGCTATGATTTCACGATGCCTGCGGAGTTAGAATCACTGCCGAAGCGGCCAGACGGCAGTGATTGGCCTGAACATGGAGGCGCGGACAGCTTCCTCGATTTGCTGCAGAACGAGATCATGCCGTTGATCTCCGGGCTGTTTCCTGTGGATAGCCTGCGCCAGTCACTGTTCGGACATTCGCTGGGCGGCCTGCTCGTCCTGCATGCCCTGTTCACACGGCCGCAACTGTTCACCCATTACGCTGCCGGCAGCCCTTCGGTCTGGTGGGGCGGTTATTCCCTGCTGGTTGAGCAGGAGCGGTTCTCCGCCATGTACCCTGGGCTGAAACTACAGCGGAAACTGCTGATCACCATTGGCGCAGAAGAGCTGGATCATATGGTTGAGGATGCCGAGAAGCTGCCGGTTCTGCTCGCCCCGCTTGCTGCAGAAGGCTTGCAGGTCAGCCTCGTCAAATTCCCGCAAGAGGGCCATGTTACGGTACTGCCCGCAGCGCTCAGCCGTCTGCTGAGATTCGCTCTGGAATTACAATAAGAAGCCCAATAAGTGCAAAGTCTGAATAGATCCAAACTATACCTATCTCTTGTGGATCACCCGTCCCTATAATAGAGAATAGGTATAAAATTGGAGGCGGATTAGAATGACATTGCGACCTGATATCCAGGCGATAGTTGATACACTTCAGGACCTGGGAGTGATTGAACAGAACAGTCAAGTCAACGAGGAAATGAAAGGAACGACCGAAGGTCTCGTATACATTCTGACCGTCAATAAGGAAAAGAAATATGTGCTGAAGGTAGACACGCCGCAGAGCAATTCCTGCGCCGAACTGCTGCTGGCAGCGTATCCCGGGAGTTCACTGCTGCCTAAACTGCTGTATACCGATCCGCATGGGAACTACATTCTGTATACCTATACTGCCGGTACAACTCATTATAACCGCGGTGCCAAGATAGATTGGCTGCCAGGCATCGTAATCGGTCTTCTGAACCATTATGAAACCTCATCTGCGCCACAATGGGGACGCCTGGAAATGCCGCGGGATTCATGGGCTGAGTTCAATAGAATCAGTTTAGAAGAGGCACGCTCCAATGTGGGGGATATATTGCCTGCGGAGGATTATGATAAAGTACAAGCCTTGTCCGGCAGAATCTCCGGCGCGGAGGACAAGTATCTTTTGCATGGCGATACAGGTGTTCATAATTTTGTATTTCAGGATCACAGCCTGGTGGGCGTCATAGACCCTTCGCCGATGGTTGGACCACTCATCTATGACTTCACTTATGCTTTCTGTTCCTCACCGGATGACTTGAATAGGGTCACCTTGTTTAAGGCGTTTGACCAGCTCAAGCAGAAGGCAATAGGACATTCCAGATTGATAGAAGAGGTAGTTTTCCAGCTGTATTGCCGGATTGGCATCTGTGCCAGAGTCCATCCGCAGGACTTGAAGGACTATTTGACCGCTTGGGAGCACTGGAGAACACATCTGGTGTAACAACAAATCCTATTAAAATATGGTAAACTGATCTCATTAACCATAGGGGTGAGAGATGAATGTCCGATGATCATGATGAGCTATTGGAACAAAGGCGCAAGCGGCTGAAACTCATTCAATTTAGTAAAGAGGATCAAACGCTTATCGAGTCAGAGAAACCTAAGGAAACCTTCGCCGATGTAGGCGGTCTGGAAGAAGTGAAGAAGAAGATCAGGATGAACTTTATTCTGCCGCTGAAGCAGCCGGAGCTGTTCAAAGCTTACGGCAAAGAAGCGGGCGGCAGCCTGCTTCTGTTCGGGCCTCCAGGCTGCGGCAAAACCTTTCTGGCACGGGCGGTAGCCGGTGAGATTGAAGCGAATTTTATGCATATCGAGCTGCAAGCCATCCTGGCGATGTATGTGGGCCAAAGTGAGAACAACCTGCATAATATTTTTGAGAAAGCCAGAGAGAACAAACCGTGCGTCATCTTCATCGACGAATTGGACGCGATGGGCGGCAGCCGCCATCAGATGCGCCAGCATCATGACCGGATGCTGGTGAATCAGCTGCTGCTGGAGCTGGATGGTCTGCAAGCCGAGAATGAGAATGTGTTTGTCATCGGTGCCACCAATACACCCTGGTATCTCGATTCCGCACTGCGGCGTCCGGGCCGCTTCAACCACCTGGTGTTTGTCCCGCCGCCGGAGGAGTCCGAACGTGAGACTATTCTGGGCCTGAAGATGGCCGGAAAACCTGCTCTAGCCTTGAATCTGCCCAAGATTGCAGCAGATACAAAGTTCTTCTCGGGTGCCGATCTGGAGCAGGTGGTGAGCGATGCCATAGAATCTGCGATGGAGCGCACCTTTGAGACTGGAGAGATCCAGCCGATTACAAATGATGACCTGAAGAAAGCAGCGAAGTCCCGGAAGGCTACGACACTGGAATGGTTCTCAACCGCGAAGAATTATGCGACCTTCAGCGATGTCAACCGGGACTACCAGATCGTATTGGACTATGCCAAGAAACACGGAATTAAATAGCGGGATGAGTGACGGAGGCGCTGACAGTGGAGAATCAATTTAAGCAAAATACCCTTCAAGCGGTACATCAGCTCATCGAGTGGAAACGTTACAAGGAAGCTCTGACAGAAGCAGAGCAGGCACTGCGGGAAGAGCCGGAGGATCCGGATGTTTTTGCACTGATTGCCCATATTTATAATCTCATGGATAATTATGAAAAGGCGCTGTATTGGGCGAACGAGGCACTGATCCGGGACCCGGAGCAGACGTTGGCCTGGTATGTGCGCGTCAGTGTCTACTACGAAACGGACAACGAGAAAGCGCTGAATGAGAATCTGCAGGAAGCGATGCGGATTGATCCTTATGAAGCTCATTACTTTTTTCTGAAGGCTAATCTTCTAAACAAGAAGCAGAAATACAAAGAGTCGAGGGAGCTTTTGCGGCTTGCATTGGAACTAAGACCGGAGAGTCCGCTGTATTTGGCTACATTAAGCTATACAGAGGCACTGCTGGGCAATATGAAAGAGTCAGCCGAGCTTGACCGTCAAGCGGTTCAATATGGAGCCGAAATGCCATATGTGATGTTATATTTGGGATGGGCTGCGGGCGACCGCGGGGATTACAAGCTTAAAGAAACATACATGAAAAATGCGGTACGCCTAAGCCCTGACGATAAGCAGATTCAGAGCGAATTCCTGGAGGCGCTCCAGCAGCAGCACAAGCTGCTACGGATTTTTTTATGGCCTACCCGGCTCGTGCGCAGAATGAAGCGTTGGCAGATTATTCTGGCCTGGTTCATCATTTGGATTTTGTTCAGGCCGTTCGTGCTTCTGTTTATTGTATTGTATGTACTGACGCATTGGGTGACCAAAGCCATTGTACATGTGCAAGTGTTTGGCTGGAGACGAAGGGGCATGTGATAGTCCTTAGCCCGAATGTAAAAAGACATCAACGCTTCGTTGGTGTCTTTTTACATTTATCGCACTGAACCCTCCTGACCTCAGATCCGTTTCGCATCCACGAAGCAATGCATGTGCAGCGGAGACAACACCTTCAGCCCTTCCCCCATTTCAAAATCTTTATCCCGGGCCAACTGCCGGCCTTTCTCTGCAAAGTAGAGCCGGTATAGGGCCAGAATTTCATCACTGAACTGGCTGCGGTGCCGGGACATTGCAGCAAATTTCTGCTCGAAAGTTCCGGTGATGTCAATGACCGTGTTCGGCTCTGACGAGAAATAAAACCCGATGGCCTGCGGCTGCCACGGTTTGGTTGAAGTGCCTTTGGGATAACGGGCAAGTCCTGCTAGGAGAAAGGCCTGTGCCGTTGCCTTACCAACAACGATATGATCGTGATGCGCTTCATAGGCCAGCCACGGATCGGGGCAGAAGAGGGCGTCGGGTTGTACGGTTCGAATGATTTCGGCGATTTCCCCGGCTAATGAAGGCACATGATCCAGTGTGCCATCTCCATGCTGCAGCTGATGAAACTCCGTAGCGCCCAGCATTCTCCCCGCTGCCTCCAGCTCAACTCGCCGGATCTTGGCAATCTCTTCATGCGACAGCTGCTCATCTTCTGCCCCGAGGTCACCATTCGTTACGGTCAGGTAGTTGATTTCACAGCCTTTTTCCGCGAAGCTGGCAATAATGCCGCCCATTCCGACTTCATTGTCGTCCGGATGGGGTTGAATACATAATATTTTGCGGCATCCCGTGAGTTCGGGAGGGGCCATAAGGGTATGCAATGCAGATGAATCCATATCCATTCACTCCTTATTCATATTGTATGAGATTCAGACGATTATAAAGCTCGGGAAAATTCCAAATCGGACAATATACGATCTCTTTGCTTGTCGCTAATATTATAGAACAGGATAGGGATAATGGCAGCGACAAAACAAAGCGCCGGCAGGATGAACATCACAAAGCTGAGCCCATGCTGGAGACCCGGGGTTACCGGCTGGTTCTCAACATAGTTCATGAAGCCAAGGCTTGTACCGATGATGATTCTGGAGACAGCTCCGCTAAATTTAGTGATGAATGTATTCGTTGAAAAAACAATACCCTCCCCCCGGAAGCCCAGCTTCCATTCGGAATAGTCAATCGTATCCAGCAGCATGGATGTGCTCACAATAATGGTCATCCCTGAAAAAAAGAAGCTGATCCCGAAGAAGACAAGTGCAAACATCCTATTCTCGTCCCCAAACAGATAGGGAATAACACAGGATAAGCTGCCCAGAAGGCAAGAGGCGATAAACATCTTTTTCTTGGAAAACAACCTCAGCAATTTCGGAGTGGCTATCATTCCCAGCAGCATCCCTACAACAAGACTGATCCCCACCTGAGTGACATACACCGCATCCCCCCAGACATAAATCACATAATACAATTGAATGCTCTGCCTGATGCCGTTAATCAAATTGATAATCAGCAGTGAGGCGAGCAGGGCCAGCAAAGGCTTATTTTTGTAAATCGTCTGCAGATTTGTCTTGAAGGAAATCTTGTCGGGCGAAGGGGCTACTCTTTCTTTGGAGGTTAATCCAGTGAGAAAAATAGAGACCGCCGCAACAGCAGCTACGAGGATTGCGGAATAAAGGTAAGCATTCGTGTTTCTCTCGCCGCCGAAAGCAAGCAGCAGCTGGATGCCACCAATGGTAACGGCTACGGCTCCGAGGGTACCGCCAATTTTCCCTAAGGTAACTACCAGCGTCCGTTCATCCGGGTTTTTGGAGATTACAGAGGATAATGCCCAAAGCGGCGTATCACATACGGTATACAACATACCCCATAACAGATAGGAGATGGAGGCGATTACTAACGTCAGTGTGGGGGAACCTCCGAAATCCCAGAAACATAGAATCGTAGCAGCCGCGATAAGGAACGGGGCGAACAGCAGATAGGGTCTGAATTTCCCCCATCTTGTGCGGGTCTTGTCTGTAATCATCCCCATTACCGGATCAAGACAGGCATCGACTATGCTGGCTACCACCAGAATTAGACTGGCTGTGGTAGCAGGTATGCCCAATAAATCGGTGTAAAAGAACAAAATGTACATCGACATAAAGCTGTATAGAATATTCTGGCCCAGCAATCCCCCGGAGAAAAAAATCTTTTCTTTGACGGGTACTTTATTTCCCATGAGAGCTCCCTCATTTCCGCTGAAGTTAAAGGTGATTATAGTGTATATCTGGTTGAATATGTATATTGTAATAATGTTTGCGCAAATAACGATTCCGTATATTTCGTAATTGAAGGGATTTTTTTTGGCAATGCAAAAATAAACTATTCAGAAATCGACGAAATTTGTCGAAATATATCTATGCTGTCCGGGAGGCGTGCTGGGAGATTGCGTAATTGCACAGCTAAATACCGGGCACACACAAAGATCGTATCCAGGGGGAGTACTCATGAAGTGGTTCAGTAACATGAAAACAGCAAAGAAAATCATCTCAGCTTTTCTGCTAGTCGCTGTGATTTTGGCGGGATTCGGTATCTATTCGATATCGACGCTGCGGGGGATGAATAAAAACACAAATGAAATGTACAACAACAATTTGATTTCCGTAAGGGATCTATCTGCAGCACAAATCAATTATATGAATTTACGTTTATATTTGCGGAATATGAGTACAGAGAGCGGAGCTGAAGCTAAGGCTAAGATCAAGACCGAAATTGCTGCAGCCCGTGAGAGTATCGAACAAAAAATCGATACTTTCCGTACGGTAGCCAATACCACGAAGGAGCAGGAACTGCTGCGGACGTTCGATATCGAATACCCATCCTATCTAAAGCTTTATGAGCAGGGCATGTCCATCGCAGAGAATGAGGGTATGACAGCATTTAACGAATTTAATAAAACAGTTCTGAGCCTGCAGTCAGAAAAGGTTGCAGTAACATTGACGGAGCTGGTTACTTTCAATGCAAGCTTGGCAGAAGCCACCAACCATCGTTCGGAACAAACCTATAACACCTCACTGGTTGTTACTATAGCCGTGGTAGTCGCTGCGGTCATTATCAGCATCATTATTGGTACTTTCATTGCACGCTCAATTTCTAGACCTTTACGGCAGATGCTTAGTCTCGCTTCCGCGGTGGCTGACGGAGATCTGACGCAACAAGCGGAGGTTTCCTCCAAGGATGAAGTGGGTCAATTAGCATCTGCACTCAACCGGATGGTGACTAGCTTAAAGGAATTAATCAATAGTATCGTGATGAATTCGCAAAGTGTTGCCGCTTCCTCCGAGGAGATTTCAGCAAGCACACAGGAAATTTCCAGCACCAGCACCAGCCAGTCGGCTGCGGCAGCCAACATCACTGAACTCTTCAGAGAACTGTCGCTTGCCATTAACTCTGTGGCTGTTAGTGCAGAAGAAGCAGCAGAGCTCTCTAATGATACGGTCAGAACTGCCCGTGAAGGCGGACATGTGGTTGAGACATCCCTTCAGGGAATGCAGGCTGTGAATCATAAGATGACTCAGCTGGAAGATGACTCCAGTAAGATTGGCGATATTATTGAGGTCATTGACGATATCGCCGAGCAAACGAACCTGCTTGCGTTGAACGCAGCCATTGAAGCAGCCCGTGCCGGAGAACAGGGCCGCGGCTTTGCCGTTGTAGCCGATGAGGTCCGTAAGCTGGCGGAACGAAGCAGCGAGGCGACCAAGGAAATTACGAAGATTATTAAAGCGATGCAGGAAAATACGAAGCAAAGTGTCCGGGCCGTGTCCGAAAGTGTGGAGCAATCTTCGATGACCAGCCAGGCTTTTGAGCAAATTATCGCGATGGTGAATAACTCCGCGCTTAAAGTGAATGAAATTGCTGCGGCTTGCGAAGAAGAGTCTGCACAGGCTGCAGAGGTTATGAGTTCGGTAGAAGCAATCTCGGCTTCTAGTGAGGAGTCCGCCGCTGCTTCTGAAGAGACTGCAGCTACCTGCCAGTCTTTGGCTCAGCTCTCTGAAGAATTGGCCATTTCTGCTGCCGCATTCAAAACCCACTAATTTTACAGACTGAAGGTGACAATATGTCCACGCTGCAGAAGGAACAATATATTGAACTCGCCGTGGGTGCCGAGACCTGTGCGATCCGTATCGAAGAGATTCATGAAATCATTAAGATGCTGAGCATCACGGATATACCGTTCACCAGGAATGAAGTTAAGGGCGTGGTGAACCTCCGGGGCAAAGTAGTCTGTGTCATGAGCCTGCGCAATCTGCTTGGTATGTCGGATGAGCCCTATACAAGAGAAACCCGGATTATCGTAGTCCGTTGCCGGGATGAATTCGTAGGCTTGATCGTAGATAAAGTGAACAAAGTGACTACCTACGGAGAAATTCATCCGCCTACTGGAGGGCATAGCCGAAGTAGAGAAGGTGTTTTTCATGGCATTGGACAACAGGGAGACCAGCTTATTGGAATCTTGAAGCTCGAGGAAATATTGGGCGGATAGAAAGGAGAATATAAATAATGATGGAGCTGTCTGCCTACCGAGATATTTTCATAGAAGAGCTGAACGACCAGTTGGAGCGGATGGACCAGTCCCTGTTGACCCTTGAACAATCTCCTTCGTCCGAGCTGATCCAAGTTCTGTTCCGGGCCGCACATACGATCAAAGGCTCTTCTTCAACGATGGCCTTCCGGGAAATGAGTGATTTGACCCATGAAGTGGAGTATGCACTGGAATGGGTACGTGAGAAAAAACCGGAAATCACCGCAATTCTGATTGATACACTCTTTAGCGCACTGGATGCCATGAAGAAGCTGCGCAGCCAATATATCAGCGGGGAAGCTTATGATGACTGCAGTTCTGTGGTTTCGGAGATTAAAGCGCTGATTAATAAACCTGCAGAGCAAGAGCCGGTGCGCCCGCCTGTGTTAAGTGCCGCTGAGAGTCTTAAAGTAGAGGAAGCCACTGCCGCCGGGGAACAGATACTGATGATCGGCGTTTCGCTGAAAGAGGATTGCCAGATGAAGGCAGCACGCCATTTCATCCTGTTGCAGCGGATCGAAGATGTCTGCGGATCGGTTATTGCTGCTTCACTATCACCAGGTGAAGTTGTAAATAAAGATGAAGACAGCCGTTACGGCAGATTCGCTGTAGTGGTTGCAACATCGAAAGAGCCGCAGCTGATCCAGTCACAGCTGGAGGGGGATTCAGATGTGCAAACTCTGGCGATTACTCCATTCGAATCGGGAGAAGCTGCTGGCGGAGAGATAATAACTAAAGAAGTGCCGGCAAATATGCCACAGTCCGGGCCTCCGGCAGAAGAACGGGTCAAAGGTAATCAGCCGACGGTCCGGGTCAGTGTGGAACGGCTCGATCATCTGATGAATCTGGTCGGTGAATTGCTGATAGACCAGACCTCACTAGCGGATCTGAAGACGGCCGGCATCCGCAATGACCCTGCTAAAGCGCTGCAGAGCATCAGTGGCGTATCCGATCATATGGGCAGTGTCATTAAGGAATTGCAGGAAGGCGTGATGAAGACACGCATGCTGCCTATAGACCAGCTGTTCAGCCGGTTCCCGCGTATGGTCAGAGACCTGGCGCAAAAGCTCGGAAAGGATATAGAGCTGGTGGTACAGGGCGGCGAAACTGAGCTGGACCGGATGATTATCGAGGAATTGAGCGATCCCTTGATCCACTTAATCCGCAACAGTGCAGACCACGGAATCGAAAGCCACGAAGTGCGTGCGTCAAAAGGCAAACCGGCGAAGGGGCGCATTACCTTGTCCTCCTTCCATGAAGAGAATAATGTAGTGATTTCCCTGGCAGACGACGGTCAGGGCATTGATGCCGGGAATATCAAGGCTTCCGCGCTTCGCAAAGGCATCATTACAGAGGATCAGGCTGCACATTTGACGCCGCTTCAAGCGCTTCATCTCATTTTCGAGCCTGGCTTCTCGACGGCATCCGAGGTGAGTGATGTATCCGGACGTGGGGTGGGAATGGATATTGTCCGCAGCCAAATTGGAAGGTTGAACGGAATCATTGATATTGATACAGAGCCGGGTCAAGGGACGACATTCACAATCAGGCTTCCGCTCACCTTGGCGATCATCAAGGGGTTGCTGGTCAAGGTGTCAGGCCGGGTATTGATTCTCCCCATGTACAACATTGCTGAAATTGTTCGTATTCACCCGGAAGAGATTCAGACGATCCAAGGGGAGCAGGCGATAATTAACCATGGACGGATTGTGCCGTTCTCCTGGCTGCGGGACAAGCTGCATTATCCGCGTGTTGAGCGCAGTTCCAAAACGATCTCGATTGTCATTGTCAGGTCAGTCGACAAAATTTCTGCCTTTGCGGTGGATGAAATCTTGGGCAATCAGGAAGTGGTCATCAAAACGCTCGGCACCATGCTCGGGACCTTGAACCATCTATCCGGAGCGACCATTCTGGGGAACGGACGGGTGGCTATCATCTTGGATGCTTCCTACCTCGTAAGCCATTAATTTATGATGTAAGAGTGCTTTATCAGCCGGGAGAATGGCTGATGGAGCACTCTTTTTCAATAGAGATCTGTATAGAACTTTACAGGATGGAGAAAAATATGGAAGAAGACTTAAGGAAAAGGAGTGGCGATGTGGTTATTACACTGGGATCTGATGAAGTTATCAACCGGATCAAGCAGCTTCAATCCAACGGAACAATCAACAAAAAGCAGGTAAAACAGCAGGATCCGGAGCTGATGCGGAGCGCATTGTATTATTTTCCAAGCTGGGAGCATGCCCTGAAAAACGCAGAGCTGGTATAGAACAATACGACAAAGAGCCGAAGATGCGACTACTGCGCACCTGCGGCTCTTTAACTTTGTGAGGAAATCCACTTCTCATTTATTCCGTTGAACCCTCTATTATAGGTAAGAATTTTTGTTGTTCGATTGCTTTTTGGTTTAACTGCAATTCATCTCTGAAGGCATTGATTTTCAACTGCAGTTTGTGCAGGATTTCCAACTGCATCTCGTTAACCCTGTCTTCAATGCAAAAAGCGGAGCAGGAGAGAAAACCATCGGCATAAGACTTTGTTTCATCGGTAATGGTATTAAGCTTCTCTTTATAGATTCTCTTTACAGGTCCAAGCTCAGGTTTGATCTCGTAATAACGGTTGGTCTCAAGCAGCAATCGCCAAGGACTCACCTTAATATCAAATTCATCCTTTTCAATCTCTGCAGATACTTTGACTATTTTAATCTGATTGTTCATGATGATAGTGATCCTCCTGCAAACCCATACTTTCAATGGGGATAAATTCTCGATGATGGACTAAGAGATTATATCATGCAAAGGGATCATTTCCTACTGAAATTTATAAAAAAGAATAGTTCATTGGAACTATGTGTAAATACCTTTTGCAGGAGGATGTCATGAAAAAGTTAATTGTTGTCAACGGCCCAATGGGTGTCGGGAAATCCGCCGTATGCAAAAGTCTGAACGGGGTGCTAAATCATTCCGTATGGCTGGACGGCGATTGGTGCTGGATGATGAATCCCTGGATCGTAAACGATGAAAACAGAGCCATGGTGGAGAATAACATTACATATCAGCTAAGAAGCTTCTTGACGAACTCTACATTTGAATATGTCATTTTCAGTTGGGTACTTCATCGCGTAGAGATCTTGCAAGGTCTTCTGAAACGGCTAGATGATCTGGAATTTGATCTACAAACGATTACCTTGATCTCTTCGGAGACTGCACTAAGGCAGCGGATGGAGCAAGCCCATAGACCGGAAGAGCAAATTCTCAGCAGTATCGAACGTTTAAGCTTATACCGGAACATGGGGACTACTAAAATAGATACAAGCAGCCACGATGTGGACGGAGTTGTTGAACAAATGAAATTAATCATCAGTCAATAAGGAGTTCAAAGACCGTGACGGACGATGGGGGAAACCGGACCCGCAATCAAAGTGCTTGTTCCTTTTATAAAAGATTGATTCTGTTCTGAAAAAAGCTGTCGTTGATCATATACGTCCATGTCGCTGAGGGGACTCTCAAAGCTTCCAATTGGAAATCCATCTTCAGTGAGCTAAAGTCCGTTGTCAGAAAAAGTTCCACCACAGCGGTTTCGATCCTCTCTTCCAGTGTTGCATAGGCATTTATGATCAGCCGGTGATACTCATGCAGCGGATTTTTGTGGCTTAGGCTTTCCAAATGAATGCCTTCCCTCACAGAAGAAACGTAAGCCAGGTAATTAGCCCAGCCGTTATCAATTTGAACCAGTGTGATGAATCTTTCGGTGTCCTCAACCCTTTTTTTCCCGAACCTGCGGCATAATTGTTCGTAAATTGCAGGTACTCTTGTCATTAAGAGGGTTGGTCTCAAAAACTCACCAAGCAGGGCCTCCCGTTTCTTGAAAAGAATACGCCGCTGCTGTTCGATCAAATCTGCATATTTATTTAAGGTTTTTCTGATTTCAATATGCTGGCCATCCATGACTAGCTGAATATGGTTGATCAGGTTGCAGATTCTGGAACCCTTAAGCGGAGAATCCTGTTGCAGGTCCTGATATTCCTTTGGAAGCGACTCTCTTAAGCCGAACCTTACGAGCAAATCATCTTCCAGGCTGATCATATAGCGGGAGGAGCCGGGATCTCCCTGCCGGCCTGCACGGCCACGCAATTGTTGGTCTACACGTACACTTTCATGCAGATTTGTACCGATGACATACAATCCGCCTAGTTTTTTTTACTGCCCAGTATTCTTCTGCATCGCCTCCGCCCAGAATAATATCGACACCCCGGCCTGCCATATGAGTTGAAACGGTGACCATATTCAGCCGGCCTGCTCTGGCGATCAGCTCCGCTTCCCATTGATCATTTTGCGCGTTCAGGAGGTTACATGGAATGCCAGCATTCTGCAAGTCGGCTGCCATTTGACAGGATGCCTGCACACTGGCTGTACCAATCAGGATGGGCTGCTTCGTCTTATGAATGGCAGAAATTTCACTAAGAATAGCCTGCCGCTGGGCTTCACGGTGCGTGAATATTACATGAGGATAATCAATTCTTCTGCAGGGATGATGCGGTGGAATCACCATCACATCCAGGGCATAATAGGCTCTAAACTCATCCGCGGAGGATAACGCCGTTGCTGTCATCCCGCAGAGCCGGGCATAGAGGCTTAAAAAATGCTGCAGCGTCATGGTTCCAAGAATTTTGCCGCCGGACTGAATGCTCAGCCCTTCTTTGGCTTCCACTGCTGTCTGCAGACCGTCTGGCCAATGCCGGTTCTCGGCAATTCGCCCGGTGAATTCATCAATAAGCAGCACGGCGCCGTCTCTTACAATATAATCGACATCTTTCTTTAATAAAGCTTCTGCATGCAGCGCACAGTGAAGCTCTGCGAGCGTATCCGAGTTGCGGGACTCATATAAATTTCCGCATTTCAGCATGACCTCAACCTTAAGCGCTCCGGCTTCCGTCAGGTGTACATTCCGCCCATGCTCGTCCGTATCATAATCCGGCCCCTGAATGAGCTGCTTCACGATCAACGGCATTTCACGGTTACCTGCACGTTTCTTGTCCGTTTCTCCTGCGATGACAAGCGGAATCC
Organism: Paenibacillus sp. FSL L8-0470; assembly: GCF_038008625.1. Taxonomy (NCBI): domain Bacteria; kingdom Bacillati; phylum Bacillota; class Bacilli; order Caryophanales; family Paenibacillaceae; genus Paenibacillus; species Paenibacillus sp. FSL L8-0470. The sequence goes on along the minus strand of NZ_JBBOZM010000001.1, from coordinate 4,736,816 downwards.
GGGCTTCATCAATGAGTATGGAATCCGCCTCGTCAACCAGTACGCAGTGAAGGGGGCGCTGCACTTTGTGGGCCGGAGTATATACCAGCGAATCCTTCAAGTAATCAAAGCAAGCCTGCTTCGAAGACAAATAAGTGATATCGGCAGCATATGCTGCTTTTCTTTCCTCGACATGCTGCCCCTCTGCAACATAACCGACGGAGAGACCCAGCCCCCTGTAGACGGGGCCCATCCATTCGGCATCCCGCCGAGCCAGATAATCGTTAAAGGTAAAGATATGAGCGCCTTTTCTCTGCAGCGCCTGTAAGTAAGCGGGGAGGATGGCAGCCAGCGTTTTCCCTTCCCCGGTTTGCATTTCCACCAGATAACCATCACACAGAGCCAGTCCTGCTGCGAGCTGTACGTCAAAGAGACGGATCTGCAAGAATCGCCACACGGCTTCAGCTACAAGTGCTGCCCCTTGGATCATTAAATCCTCAAGCGGTGCACCACTTTGGGCTTTCAGCTTCATTTCCCTGGCACAACGCCTGATTTGGATGTCGCTCCAGTTCTTCATTGGAAGCTGGCGGATGAGTTTAATTTTTTCATAATAAGGCTTGAGCTTACGCTCCTGGAACTTCGCCTCTATGCGGCTATACAGATTGTTACCCATAGCAAATAATCCTCCTTTAATAGAAATAACGGCGGGCGTTATCTATTAGTAAGCAGGATGAGGCCAGGCTCCTTGAAGGTATGGAACCGGATAAGAATTCGTTCACTTGCTATACATACCAGATCATAACCCTGTACGAGATGATTGGAGAGCAGCAGGATCATTTCAAAGTGCAATATTGTTTTTAGAGAGATGAAACCGCAGAATATGTGGTTGTCGAAGAGAACGGTAAACAGCGGCGTCCGGTCGAGGCTCAGTATATTAAGGATGACTTTATAGCAAACCAAATAGAAGTTAAGCAGCAAACGTCCGCATCCCTCCAACATAAATATCCTGCCTCCTCATCCGCAGCTGCAACTTTTTGGAAAACCATGAGTCTTATAATTATCTGTGAATTTGAAAATAAAGTAAAGTGAAGAAAGGGTATGGATAGGTAATGAGAAAGATATGGATGTTTACTCCAATACTGCTTTTGCTGTTTCTGTTCCCGGCAATATCGTCAGCGGCTACCCATGCTTCGTTCATTTATTACGTGGCGAATGGCGGCAAGGGTACTGTTCCGGCACTGGTTAAGAGCGGCACTACGTTTGTCCCGGCAAGTCTGCTGGAAGAGGCGGGTCTGCAGGTTGCCTGGGATAAGGCAGATCTACGGGCCAAATACGTTGGATGGGAAAAAACAGTGGTTGTCACGGTTGGCAGCAAGACTGCTGTGCTTGATGGGAAAACAGTTCAATTAGGAGGAGCGCCGTTCCGGTATAAAGAGCAATTATATCTTCCTGCCCGCTTTGTGGTGCAGGCACTGGAAGGGCAGACAGTAAGCTGGGATGCGGCTCATGCTGTCTATACCGCCAAAGGGCTTGGGACCTTTCTGAGTGTCAATGCCACCTTTGAAGGCTGTACAAGGAGCTGTTGAATCAGGAACAGCAGCAATATGCGGAAACGAACGACGTGCCTTATTACGGAGACGAATTGAAGTTAATCAAACGTGAAGGCAATACTTTGCAGTTTAAGCTGGGCAGAGAAGATCAAATATACAACTATCGAATGAATGAACATTAAGGAGTGGCAGATTTGAACAAATGCTTTTTTGCGGTCATTTTACTGTCTTCACTGCTCTTTGCGAACGGTTGCACCACCTCAAAGCATGTAGAAACAGGGTATGCGGAGTCCGCTATCCATGATGACTTTCCAATTCCAGAGGCTGCAAAACAAGGGGAAATAACGACAAACTCCGCCAACCCCAATATAAAAATAGGCGTCAGCTACGAGTTGGATAATATCGGGGGAGAGCAGGGACTATACCCGCCCGAAAGTTATTTTCAGAAATTAGATGATGCGGGATGGGCAGAACTGGAAGACCGCCGAATGGGACATGTGCAGTTTTTTGAGAAAGAAGATACAGTGATCGCCATTGAAATTCATGAGGATACCTTTCAACTGTATGAAATGAAGCCGGGAGCCTCCTTCTGATCCTATTCATTATAGAAAGGCAAGGTGTAAGTATGGAGAGCTCCGCTGACTATTTATATCATTATTATGAGCAGTCCAGAGGTCCATTTGCCAATTTATCCGATTTGAGCGAAGCGCAGGCAGACGAAGTTCTGGAATCAATCCGCAAACAAAACGATGTGATGGCCTCCCGCCGAGATCAGGGGTATTTAGTGCGCAGACGGGAGTTAGAGGGATTAGCCAGAGAACTGTTCATCTCAAAAGGCGGGAAGCCTGTAAGAAAAGCCCCGCATTATATGGTAGTTGGCCCATGCGACTGGCTTAGTGACTGGTATAAGGAAAGTGCTTTTGTACAAATACCTATTTCACAGTTTAAACTGGACACCCTCTCATTCTCCTATGGCGATTTGTTTCCCACCTTTAGCCCGCGGGTGAATGACGGCAAGGAATATCGCAGGCAGGTTTACACCTACCAAGAAATCTTAGCGCTCATTCAGAAATATGGCTTGCCTCAGGAATGGAACAGAGATGGCACATATGGGCCGGAGAGATATATTGAAGTGCAGGTCTGGGATGATGGACCACTGGGGAGAACAGTTAAAGCTTAAAAAAAGGAATCATAGAGGAATTATGTAGATAAATATGGCGCAAGTCACAGAAAAGGATTACAATAAATCCATTATTGCCCTTGTATGGCGATGAACACTAGATTGTATAACAGAGGAGACGAGTAATGGTAAAAAACACTGCAAAAGGGCATCCGATTTTATTTTCACTCATGCTGGGGGTTCTGCTGATTGTATTGATCTCAGTTGCATCCGCAGCCGGAACCATCATGGAACTGGACGATACGGGGCTGAAGATTGCCCAAGCCGTAGCATTTTTGGTCATGGCTGTTATTGTAACGCTGTATATGACAAAAGGAGAGCGCTCATTAGCCCAATTCGGCTTCAGAAGCACTGGCGTGTCCAGGGCAAAAGAAGCTCTCTATTATGTACCGCTGCTTATTATCGCACTTGTACAACCTATTATGAGCGGCATCAACTTTGAGATTTCTGCGGTCGACATTCTGGTTATTGTAATTTTCACCATGCTGGTGGGCTTTACGGAAGAATCCGTTTTCCGGGGGATCATCAGGGATAAACTGAAATTCAAGGGGCCGGTGTTTTACATCGTGTTCTCCTCCGTCTTTTTTGGCGTCCTACATATGGCTAATGCATTAAACGGAAGTAATATAATACATATTCTTTTGCAGGTTATTAATGCGCTGCTGCTCGGTTTCATATTTGCACTGCTTATTGAAACTACAAACCACATTATTCCATTGATCGTGTTTCATTTTGCCTATGATGCACTTGCGCTGGTCAGCTATGAGAATCTGGACCGGGAAGTTCTGCTGGTTTCCATCTTGAATATCTTATACCTGATCTATGGAATCTATCTGGCCTACAACCTGATGCGCAGAAACAAGGTCAACCATCCAGCCGGCAAAACGGTCGGGAATCACAGGTAGGTCAGGCTGCATAGAGCAAGCAACCTCTGATTCTGCAAAAAGTGGTTTGAGTGCTGCGACTAATGAATAGCTTCACCACTTATCAAAGGCGACTTCAGTTTAATGCTGAAGGCGCCTTTTGACGTTAGGAGCCAGCGGATTCTAGACGCTGGCTTCGGCAGACGCACCGATCCTGCGGAAATCCGAGGGAGAGAACCCGGTTTCTTTTTTGAAGATGCGGTTGAAGGAGCGGTAGTTCTCGAACCCGATTGCTTCGGCGATTTCGAAGGTTTTCTGATCGGAGGTCAAGAGCAGCAGCTTGGCCCTTTCTATCCGCAATCGGGTCAAATACTGGATAAAACTCTCGCCTACGGTTTTCTTGAACATACTGCTGAAATAAGGAACGCTGTAATTGATCGAGGCGGCCAGCTCTTCAAGCTTATAGGGATAAGCCAAATCCTCGTGCATCCGCCGGATAATTCTCGACATCGAGGCATCGAGCTTCGTGCCCTCACCCTGCAGCTGCTGCAGCTTGCGGAAGGAACTGCAGATGGCGTCATGAACAGAATGGAAGGTTTGGCATTCCTCCAGCTTCTTCCGGCAGGAAGCTTTCAGGTCGGCTGCCCCCTCCGCGTCGACAATAAATTGACTGAGCTCCAAAAATACTCTCAGGTACAGGGATTTAATCTGCTCGGGTTCCCAGTGTTGCTCTGCAGCCTGGTGGTAAAAGGCGCTGCGCTGCTGGTCCAGCGCGGATGAACTCAAGTGGGACTCCAGCAGGGCAGTCTTCAGCACCTTGATCCAGAAGCGGCTGTTAGGCTCCGGAATGCGCTGGAATTTCAGGGATTGCTGCCACTCTTCACCGGTTAAGGTCTGATTGGCTTGGTAGAAGAAGGGATAAGCAGTGGAAGCCAGCTTTTTGAGCGTGCCGGCATCACTGCCTGTCCCTGCTTCGAAGACATATTCCAGTGCTATGGCTCCTATCTTCAAATTAGAGGCAAAGCTCTCCAGGATCTGCTCCATCAGCCCGGATGCTTCCAGCCGGCGCTCGTCCGTATAGATTGCAAAGAAACGCCCTTGGTCCAGCGTGACTACCTTGCCCACGCCTTGGTTGTCCAGCAGCTCTTTCAGAACGTTGACGCCGGCGAACTGCCAGAGCTTAAGTTCTTCAAGCTGGTCCATGGAGAAACGCAGGGAGCTTCTGTCCAGCTCCAGCACCAAGGCTCTAAATCGGCCCCGGCCAACCGGAATACCGGCCTGCTCAAGGCTCTGCAGCCAGCTCGATTCGTTGGCGGGATTGCGGAGCATCTCCAGAAACAAACCCTGCTCAATCTCAATTTCACTTGAGCGGACCCTCTGCTCCAGCAGCATTTGTTTTTCCCGTGTCTCTTCAAGCGAAACAGCCTTGCGGGTCAGCTCCTCCAGAGTGCGGGTCAGCAGCTCCGGGTCGGAGAGACAATCATCCTTTATCAGGTAGGAATCCGCCTTCAGATGAATGGCCTGCTGGGCATAATGGAAATCCTGATGGCAGGTCAGAATAACAATCTGCGGCCGGGGCAGGCCGCTGCTCTCGATTTCCCGCAGCATATCGAGTCCGTTCATCCCCGGCATCGTGATGTCTGTAACTATCAGCTGGGGTTTATTTTGCAGAAATAGTTTCAGGCCTTCCTGGCCGTCTTCTGCCTCCCCGCTAAAAGTAAACAGGTCGCTGCGCTGCTCGATCATATGCCGGAAGACCGTTCTGGCCGGGTATTCATCTTCAACAAGGATGACCTTGTAGTTACTCATGCTGTTCCCCCTTTACTCTTACCGAGTCCTGTTCAAGTATGAAAGTGATCGCCAGGCCTTCCCCGGGTTTGCTGGCAAGCATAATCTGGGTGTCCCGGCCGAACATCAGCCGCATTCTCATCCAGACATTCTGCAGCCCGATATTGTCGCTGATTTCTTCACGGGGAAGATGAAGCTTCAGCTTCTCCAGCTCCTGAGCCTCCATACCGATGCCATCATCCCTGATCTCGATCATGATTGCGGACGATTCGGGAATAGAGAAGACTTTAATAGTAATATGGCCTTCGCTTACCTTGGCGGGAAGAATACCGTGAAAGACAGAGTTTTCGATCAGCGGCTGCAGGCTCAGCTTAGGAATCTGCAGCCGCTGCAGCGGTTCTTCAATCTCCAGCGCAAGTAAGATCCGGCATTTATAACGCATATTGAGCAGACCTACGTAGTCCTCAAGATAGTCAAGCTCCTGCTGCAGCATAACGGTCTGCTCGTAATTCTCCATCGAATAGCGGAGCAGTGCGACCAAACGGCCCATCAGCGAATTTATCCCGTCATAGTCCTTCATGATCGCGAACATCCGGATGGTGTTCAGCGTGTTATACATGAAGTGGGGGTTAATCTGAGACTGCAGCGCCCTGATTTCCAGTCTGCGCTTCAAATCCTCCGATTCATGCAGATCTGCCAGCAGATCTTGAATGCGGACAGCCATCGTATTCAGCATCCGGCCGAGATCCCCGATTTCATTGTTGGCAAAATGCGTAACCCGCGCATCGAAACGTCCTTTCTTGATGGCGTCGACCTGTCGCCGTACGGCTTGCAAGGGGCGGTACAGATGATAACCGAAGCCGACAACAGAAAGTGCGCCAAGCCCAACGAGCAGGATCAGGAAATACATCACGGTTCTGCGGATAATCACTGTACTCTCCCCGAGCTGCTTGGATGGAATCTCTGAAATGACAACCCATTTATCATAGGTTGACGTCTGCTTGACGGAAATAATTGAAGAGTCCATGCGGAACTGACCTGGCTGCTGGAGATTCTTCCAATGGCTTAATATGCTGTGGATACGTTCTTCCTCTGCATTTCCACCCAGCTTGCTTGTAGTAGCGATGGATTTGCCGTCATCGGTTACCAGAGCGATAGAGCCTGTGGAGCCTAGCTGGATATTCTGGATCTGGCGCAGATATTCGTCATTTTTCATCGAAATCAGCAAAATGCCTTGCAAATCCTCGTATTGGTAAAACGGGATACGGGAGATATAATAAGTCGAACTATTCAATATATCGAGCTCAGGCAATGAATGCTTATCCAAGAAAAGCCCCGGCTTACCGGACTCCAGATAATGCTCAATCAGAGGTTTGTAAGGTGATGCTGCCATCGGCGAAGGGGCTTCGGTGGAAGACAGGATCTCGCCGGTCACAGCGGAATACACCTGCAGACCTTCAACATTGCCGATAATCGCCGAAGCGGTGCTGAGTACGGAGATCAGATCTTTTTTGCGGACAACCTCTTCAAAATATTGATCGGAAGGCGAAACCAGTGCTCCTTGAATCGAGGACATCCGCGAATACTGTTCGCTGAGCTCACGGAATCTGGACATGGTCAGCTCAATCCGGTCCACAACTTGATTTACGAGCTGGGCATTCAGCCGGTTCACCTGCTCCTCAACCGTCCTGCTGGAGACGCTTACAGAAATATACGACAATACAATCAGCGGAATGATGGAGATGGCAAGCATGACCAGAATCATTTTGATATAGAAGCTTCGCGTCAAAAATGAAAAAAAAGGAGATAACATGTCTTCACTTCCGTCTCTTGAGATGTCTAAATAAATTATAGTACTAGGCTGCGGTGAAGGATACCCTGATTTGCGCAAATCTGAAAAACGGATACACTTTGGCTCGAAATCGGCATGTTCACATGTAAGCGGATTCTCTATAATCCAAATTGTAAGCAGGGACTCACTGGATTACATCAAACAAAACGGGGGATGACAATGAAATTCAAACACAAGCTTGTACCTGTTCTGGCATCTACGGTATTAATGGCTTCCGCGCTGGCCGGCTGCGGCGGCAATAACAATGCGGCAGAGAATAACGGGGGAGAGGCTTCGGGGCAGCCGGCAGGAACAGCACAGACTGCGGGCAGCACCAAGGCGGCGAAGATCAAGGCGATGACGATTCTGTTCGGCAATCCGCCGGTCACGGAAAATAATAAAGCGCTTGAGAATCTGGAAAAACGCGGAAATGTCGATCTGGATATCACCTTTGTTCCTTCCGAAGCGTACGCGGATAAACTGTCCGTTGCAGTATCTGCCGGAGATTCTTACGACCTGCTGTTAATGGACGGCGGGAAGGATGACAAATTCAGCAATCTGGTCAAGATGGGGGCCTTCCATGATTTGACGCCTTATCTGGAAAAGACCGAGAATATCAATCTGATTGATGAAGCGGTCTGGAAGAATGTAAGAGTAGACGGCAAGGTATACGGCGTTCCGCGTCCCCGTGGCCTATATGGCGGAGGCGAAGCCAGCATGCTGATCCGCAAGGACTGGCTGGACAAATACAACCTTGAAGTTCCGAAAACTTTAGATGAGCTGACAAATGCAATGAAAGTGTTCAAGGAAAAAGATCCGGCAGGCGGCGGAAAAACAATTCCGTTCTCGATCTTTGGGGTAGATGGTATCAATGCCCCGGGACCTTTTGCCGGAGTCATGCCGATCCAGTTTGCACTTGGCATTCCGTTCACCTGGAAGGTGGACAACGGCACTCCGGTCCGGGATTTCCAGACTCCTGAATACAAGACTTATCTGGATTGGCTGAAGGACTCCTGGAGCCAGGGACTAATCGACAAAGATGCTCCGGTGCTCAAAAATCAGCAGCAGGCACGCGGTAAATTTCTCGCTGGCGTAGCCGGTGTATTTGCGGGTAACGTAAGTGATCTCGGGGAAGCCAATCTGTCCAAGCTGAAACAGGTGGACCCGAACGCGGAAATTGCCATTATAGATGTGCTTGAAGGTCCTGCCGGAGATAAAGGCGTTGCTGTAATGACCGGGTATTACGGACTATGGACGATTCCAAGCTCTGTTCCGGAAGACAAAATTCAGCAGATTGTGGATTTCCTTGATTTTACTGCTTCTGAAGAAAACGTAGCCTTCTACAAAGGTGGGGTAACCGGTGTTCATTCTAGCGGTTTGAAGGACGGGATTGTTACCCAGACGGAAGAACAGCTGAAGCAGGCGGATCTGGACAAGCCCAATAGCTTTATATTGGAAAACCGGATAGATCCATATGTGTATGCTACATCCAAGGAAGCGGACATTCTCGCCGTACAGAAGGCATCGCTGGATACCATCAGTAAGTTTGGCATCGAAAATCCGTTCCTGGCTTACAATTCCGAAACCGCAAGCAAAAATCCGGACAGCTATAAGAAAATGAATGCTGTCATGACGAAATATGTGCTGGGTGAAGGCGCCTGGGATGATGTGCAGAAGGAAATTGACGCTTGGACCAAGGGAACAGGTGCGCAAATCACCAAGGACCTGATGGATCAATATAACGCCGATAATCAATAGTTGAAAATACAAATAGACATGAACGGGACTGCGCCTCAGGGTCCCGTTCATGAATAATGGATGGGAGGGCAAAAAATGCAGAGATCGCTGCGTGGTTCAAGGTTTAAGCAGCTGTGGCCCTTTTACTTGCTGGCTGCACCGGGAATACTTTATTTTCTGACGTTTCATTATGTGCCTATGTCGGGACTAATACTGTCCTTTAAGGACTACAGTCCATTCAAAGGAATCATGGACAGTCCTTGGGTAGGGCTGGCTAATTTCAGACAATTTTTCGGAACTCCGAATTTTTATATTCTGCTCAAAAACACACTGGTTATCAGCTTGCTGAATATTGTAATTTATTTTCCTTTTACGATACTGCTCGCTATTATGCTGAATGAACTGCGGATGCAGCTGTTCAAACGGGTGTCACAAACCATTGTATATCTACCCCACTTTTTGTCTTGGGTGGTCATTTACGGAATTACCATCTCATTTTTCGGGCCATCTGGAGTGATCAATCACTATCTGGAACAGTGGTTCAATACCGATGCGATGTTCCTTACCAGCAATGAATGGTTCAGGCCGCTCGTCATCTTCCAGTCCATTTGGAAGGATGCAGGCTGGGGTACCATCATTTTCCTGGCGGCTTTAGCGGGAATTAATCCTGAATTATATGAGGCGGCCAAGGTCGACGGAGCGAACCGTTTTCAGAACATCTGGAACATTACGCTCCCGGGGATCAAAAGTACGATTGTCGTGCTGCTGCTGCTGCGGCTCGGCTCCTCACTGGATTCAAACTTTATGCAGATATTCCTGATGTCCAACGGTCTTAACCTGGATGTCTCCAATGTATTCGACCTGTTTGTCTACCATGTCGGACTGGAGCAGTTCAATTACAGCTATGCGATCACGGTAGGCATGTTCAAATCAATTGTCAGTCTGATTCTGGTGGTGGGGGCCAATTATGCGGCCAGGCTGCTGGGCGAAGAAGGCATTTTCTAGACGGGAGTGGAGACAAGATGAAAGCACGGATAACCTGGTTTGACGGAATTATTGCAGCGATCATTATTCTGATCAGTCTTACAGTCATTTTGCCTTTTCTATACATCATTGCGGTGTCCTTCAGTCCGCCAGCAGATTCGATGGCCGGCAATTTCTTTCTCTGGCCGAAGCACTGGACGCTTGATGCCTATAAATACCTGCTGAATGCCGATACCTTTCTGACCTCAATCAAAAATTCGGTCATTATCACAGTGATCGGCACCTGCCTAAGCCTGGTTGTCTCGATCATGCTGGCCTATACGTTGTCCAAAAAAGGAATACCGGGGCGACGTCTGATTCTGCTGCTGATCTTCTTCACAATGATTTTCCATGGCGGCATGATCCCGAACTATCTGGTGGTCAAAAATCTCGGTCTGATCGACAGCTATGCGGCTGTTATCCTTCCGGCGGTATCCAGCGCCTACAACGTGATGGTGATCCGCTCGTTCTTCCAGAGCCTGCCGCCAAGTCTGGATGAAGCGGCAAGAATCGACGGGGCGGGAGAATTCCGCATCCTGTTCTCGGTAGTAATACCGCTCTCGAAGCCGATCATTGCCACGTTTGCGCTGTTCTTTATGGTTCAGTACTGGAATGAGTTCTTCTCGGCAGTCATTTATCTGAACGATACGACACGCTGGCCGATCCAGCCGCTGCTGCGGCAGATGGTGGCGATCAGCGCCTCGAATATATCCGCCGAAGCGGCACTAGATGCACAGCTTGCCGCAAATTTGGGGCCAAATGTACAGAATGCGGCGATCCTGCTGGCAATGCTGCCTATCGTTATCGTATATCCGTTCCTGCAGAAATATTTTGCCAAGGGAGCCATGCTCGGCTCGGTCAAAGAATAAGGCGTTATTCGCCGCTTTGTTAAGAAGGGGAGAGCTATGAAGCAAAAAGGGTACAAGGAATTACGCAAGGATCCAGAATATACGGAACCGCTGCCGACAGATGTAGAGTTTATCGGCACTATGCTGAATCTGGAGCTGCCCGGCATGGAGGCTGTCCGCTGTTTCATGGAACAGGGCGATATAGCCGGAGCAAGGGATGCCTTCCTGCACCGGATTGAAGCGGCTGAGCTCACCCGGTATTACTTCGGCGTTGGCGAGGTGCCGCAACTGATGAAGGAGGCAAGGAGCCGGTATGGAGATTTCCCGGAAGCGCTGCAGGATATCGCGGAAGCAGAACGGATCGCGGAAGGCGATATTCCACTGTTCAAAGAGAAACGGGCAGTTTTTCCTGGCGGCGCATATGACTGGAACAGCTGGCTGTATGACAGCTCGCAATATCAGCTTCACCTGACGCGCTTCGCCTATCTGAAGCGGCTGTCCCGGGGATACTGCCTGACCGGCAACGAGAAATTTGCCGAATGCTTCAGCAACATGATGGAGGATTTCATTGATGACAACCCTGTGCCGCGCGGAGGTGTCTTTCGGGGCGAGCACTGCACCTGGGACCCATTGTCGGTAGGGGTCCGGCTGTTCATGCTGCCGGAAGCGTTCATTGTTTTCTACCGTTCAAAGGCTTTCACTCCGGAGATCAAAATGAAGCTGATCAAATCCTTCTATCAGCATGGGGAGTATGTCCGTAAATACCATGCCCGGAGCGGAAACCATGTGTGCATGCAGCTGCGCGGTCTAATCCAGGTCTCTCTGCTATTGCCGGAGCTGAAGCCGGCGCAGCAATGGCTGGAATACGCGCGGCGTGAGCTTCCGGGCCACATCCGGGACAACGTCTATGAGGACGGGGTACAATTCGAAGGCAGCCCGAACTATCACCAGGTAGTGATGCGCGACTTGTATGAACTGGTGCCGCTGTTTCAAAAACTGAATATTGAGGCTTTGGAGTATAGTGAAATCTTGGAGAAAATGCTGGAAGTGCAGAGTCATCTGATGACGCCTGACATGCAGCTTGCCAGATTTGGAGATACCGATGCACAGGCGGAAAACGAGCTGCGCAACACGATGAGCCTGGGCGCCTATTTGTTTGGAAGAGGGGATTTTAAATTCCTGGGGCATCCCCAGCTGCCGTTTGCCTTGCTCTGGCGGCTGGGACCGGAAGCGGCCGGGCGTTATGAGGCCATCCCAGCCGGACCGGCACCCGAACCCTTCGCCTGCTTCCCCGTTGGCGGATACCTCTTCTCCCGGCAGAGCTGGGAGAAGGAGGCTATGTATCTGGCGATGCGGGCAGGGGTGGGCATTGGGGGACATGCCCATTCCGATGCGCTTAGCCTGATTCTTTATGCCGGAGGACGGGAACTGCTGGCCGATTCCGGCATGGGACTGTTCGAATGGAATAAGGAACGCAAATATGCCGTATCGACAAGAGCGCATAACACGGTTGTCGTTGACGGGCAGGATCAGCATGTGCGCAGCCTGCATTGGAATACGCCGCAAACCGCAACCTGTAAAATATGGGATGCGCGTCATGGCAAAGATTATGATTATTGGTTCGCGAGCCATTATGGCTATACCCGCTATGATGATCCTGTTATCCACTCCCGTAAGGTAGTTTTTGTGAAGAACCGTTACTGGCTGATTGTGGATCTGTTTGAGGCGCAAGAGCAGCATACCTACGAGCAATATTTCCACCTGCCAATAGGCGATGCGGTAGTCCAGTGGGACCGCCGGCAGGTGCATACGAACCATAATGACAGCAATGTGCTGCTTCTATTCCCGGAACAGGAGCAGGCTGAGGATCAGCTTACACTGGAGAGCGGTCTTGATTTCAGGCAGGGTCAATATTACGTGAATCCGGTTGCGAAGCGGTCCATGTCCACTGCGGGAAGAGCAGTTTATGAAACGCTTGTTGTTCCCTATGGGACGGTCCAGCCGCAGATCCGGATCAGCAGAATGCCGGTCACGCTGGAGGGCCGGGAGTTGTCTGCGCTGGAAGCTACGGCGCTGCGGATATCCGGGGACAATTGGAGTGATGAGATTTGCCTGTATCACAGCTCTGTAGACGTGGAATCGTATCTGGACCACACCGGGAATATTGTTTCCCAGGAGCTTCTGCCAGGCAAGTCCGCGCTGGACGGAATTGAATTCGCCGGGGGCAGACATTCGGATGATGTGGTCGTGAATCATAGCGTCCAGCAGCACTAAACAGGCAGACATAATAGTTTCAGGAAGACTCTGGCAAACGCCGGAGTCTTTTTGTCTTTATTTGGGTAATACATACAGTTACATAATCAACAGAAGGCGACGCTTCCAGAACTGATATTGTTAGAAACAGAAGCCTTCTATTAACCTTTAAAGGACTGGGGGAGACTTCATGGACAAAGAAGCCAAAAAAATATTGTTAAGTACCTTCTGGACATCCGGCGGCTGGAAGAGCAGTCCGTCTCCTTACAGCGGAGCGGATTTTGAATATGCCAAAGAGAAGGGCCTTATGTTCGATCCGGTGAACATCACACATGATGCGGTGATTAAGAGGTTATGTGAGCTGCACCAGAAGATTATCAGCAAAGAGTGGGCGGCCACAGCATTCTTGCACAGCTTGTCAACCCGAAAGGTCCATCTGCGGAGCGCGTTGTCGAGCTGGGCGTTAACCTCGGAGCTGACTGTGCACACCTATGGGGAGCTTCTTGCACAACCGTCCATGTTCAGTTCATGCGGCCACTGCAATAACGCACAGCTGATCTCAGACAAGGCCTACGTGAATCAGGACTGGAATGTGCTGAATTTTGAACGGATCAAATGGGGAGGAGTCCGCCTGAACTGGCTTCTCTATTGCTGGCTTGATCTGGAGATGCTTGCCCGGGAGGAGAACCTGCATGTCAGCAGGGAGGATCTGGACATCCTCACCGCAATGACGGATGCAGTTATGGACTGCGGCGCGAAGGATGCTGCCCGGCAGCTGGAGAAACGCTGGAAAGATGTTTTCCCTTCCAGCAAACAGGAACGCGATGTCGTGATGGAGGTTTGGGGATACGCCGGTATCCTGCCGCCATCGAACGAGCCGCGCCCGGGACGGGGCGGCAACGGCGATTTTATCTCGGTTGCCAATTGGCGGGGTGAAGATGGCTATTCCCAGGAGGCGTTTAAGTATTTTTTTGGTGCTTTTTTGTAAGGGGAGAATGTTCAGCATGAATTAGAATGGTCTTCCTAACCAAATTCCGAAACTAAAAGTGAAAGCTTGATCACGGGACAAGCAGTGCAGGTGCGATGATTTCACGGAACACATCAACAGGAGGTTTCTTTTTCCGCCGCGGATCTTCGGTCAGAACCACAACCGTCGAAAGCTCCGGCAAAATATAAACAAACTGTCCCCCATACCCGCGGGCATAAAAGTATGCCTGGGAAGCTGCAGGTGACTCCTGAGCAGAAGAGGTGTAGACATCAGTCCACCAGTGCCAGCCATATCCGCCGCGGTAGGGGGCTTCTACAGGAAGTGCGGTTTCCGTAGATCGGTTGACCCGTTCAGGGGAAATGAGCCTTGAGTTCTCCCACATGCCCTCCTGTAGATAGAGCAGTCCCAGCTTCAGCAGGTCGGAAGGCCGCAGCTTCAGCCCGAACCCGCCCGTATGAACGCCTTGAAGATCAACCTCCCACTCATAATCTTTAATGCCCAAAGGGCCAAACAAATAGTGCTCGGCAAACTTGGCGGTGGACATGCCAGCCGCTTGCCTCAGAATGGCTGACAACAGCTGGGAAACGCCGGAGTTGTATTCCATTCGGGTTCCGGGTGTGTCCGACATCGGCTGTTCCAGCACAAACCGGACCCAATCCGGAGAACGGGTCATCCTGGGGAATGAGTTCTGCCCGCCAAATTCAGTCCAGTTGAAACCGGCAGACATCGTGAGCAGATGCTCCAGTGTGATTTCTGTTTTACGATGATCCGGGTCAAGGCTAAGCTGCGGATAAAATAACGTCAGCGGAGCATCCGGCTGCGGCAGCAGCCCCTTGTCCATCGCGATGCAGATCAGTGCGGAGAGCACACTTTTGGTGCAGGAATTGATTTTGGCCAGTTCAGTGGCTATATTTGGTGCTCTATAGTGTTCAAGCACAAGCCTGTTGTCCCGGCTGATCAGACAGCTGCGCAAATCGAGCGTTGTTAGCGCTGCAGAAATTGAGGATAGGTTCATTGGGTTGATCCTTTCATTATCATATCGGGAGAGCACTTGGGTGAAACCCGGCTTTTTCGCGATAGTTTGCCTTTCAACCAATAATATTAACATACAAATAAAGAATTTTATGATTCAATTCAAATGGGACTGCTGAGGGAGGAATGGCTGTCCCATCCAGTATTCAAGTGAAATCAGGAACAGCTCACAATATAACAGAATGGTTGCGGGGGGAGAACAATGTCAATCTATTTGGTCAGACACGGTAAAGATGATGAGGGATTCCGCGGTGGATGGAGCCAGCGTGGGTTAATTGCAGAAGGAATTGAACAGTCGCAGAAGCTGGGGCAGTACCTTAAAGCGCACCACAATCTTTACAACATTCACCGGGTGGTTAGCAGTGATTTAACCCGTGCGGTTGAAACCGCAACCGAGATTGCCAGTGAACTCCGCTTACCACTCGAAAGCAGCAACAACTGGAGAGAAATGAACAATGGCCTCATCGCCGGGATGGCTCATGAACTTGTAGAGGAGCAGTATCCGGGTCTCTATTTCTCGACTTTGCGGATGGATGAGGAATTCCCGGGCGGGGAGAGTCCGATTGATTTTTTTAACCGTATACAGGCAACCTTTAAGAAGTTATGCGAGGAGCAGCTCCTCAACAAGGGGGAGGAGAATATTTTAATTGTAACCCATGGCGGAGTTATTAATATTATTTATCATATTTTAAATGGGGTAGAGTGGTCGAATAAAGGCAAAGCTTACCCTAGTACATATACCAGTCTCCATCACATCAAATATGATGCCGGAGAATGGGAGATTGCAATGGAAACGCTGAGTGTCTAATCAAAGGATGTAAATATCACATGAATACAAAAACTCCTGCAGCTAAGTTTGCGGGAGCTTCTTTGCGTGCGATTGTTTTCTTAATCCAGTGATTGACAATAGAGGGGGGACTCACTATAATCATTATAGACCGACGGTCGGTCGATGAAATGGAGGATTACAATTATGCGGATTTCCAAGGAACCTGAAGAACGCAGAAACGAAATTTTAGATACGGCAGAGCTGCTTTTTTTCACCCAGGGGTATAGCAGAACTACAATCAACGATATTTTGCAGAGGATCGGAATCGCCAAGGGAACCTTCTATTATTACTTCAAATCGAAGGAGGAGGTAATGGATGCGGTGGTTATGCGGTTCATTGATGCCGGGGTAGAAGCTGCGAAAGAGATTGCTTCCGATCACAGGCTATCTGTTCACGAGAAGCTGCTGAGGATCATTATGGCACAGAAGCCGGACTCGGAAGGGAAGGAGCAACTGATTGAGCAGTTCCATCAGGCGGAGAATGCCCAGCTTCATCAAAAGAGCCTGACGGAAACCATTCTCCGCCTGACACCTGTATTAACAGAAGTTATTGAGCAGGGCATCGAGGAGCAGTTGTTCCATACCGCTTATCCCCGGGAAACGGTTGAGTTTCTGCTGGTGGCCTCGCAGTTTCTGCTGGATGAAGGTATCTTCCAGTGGCAGCCGGAGGAAATTCTCCGCAAGATCGAGGCTTTCATTCATATTATGGAAACCTCTCTGGGTGCCAAACAGGGCAGCTTCGCCTATGTCACACAAATGTTCGGGCAGCCGCCTGCAGCTGATGGAAAGGATGGAAAGGCGGGGATAAAGGATGGGGAAACAGAACAATAAATCCTTCAGCAAGTTTCTGGTGTTATGGACAGGAGAATGGATATCCAGTATGGGCAGTGGGCTGACCGCTTTTGCGCTGGGTGTTTATGTCTACCAGATGACAGGGACTGCAGCCAGTGTAGCGCTAGTAACGCTTTGCGCTTTTTTGCCTTCCATTATGCTCAGTCCAATCGGCGGCGTGCTGGCTGACCGCTTTGACCGGCGGCTTATGATGATCACGGGTGATCTATGCTCCGCATTTGGACTTGTCTTCCTACTGTTTATCATGCTGCTGGGCGATCCGCCCGTTTGGCAAATCTGTCTCGGAGTGGCCTTCAGCTCCATATTCGTATCCTTGCTCGAACCGGCTTACAAGGCGACCATTACCGAATTATTGACCGAAGAGCAGTTTGCCAAGGCCAGCGGGCTGGTCCAGCTTGCAGCCTCCTCCAAATATCTTCTCTCTCCGCTGATTGCCGGGGTGTTGCTTGGCTACATGGATATAAAGGCTGTGCTGATTATAGATATCTCTACTTTTGTGGTGACCGTGCTTGCGGTGCTGGCTGTGAAAAAGAACCTGCAGGCTGAGTTTCCAGCGAAAACACGGCAGTCCTTTGCAAGAGACCTGAAGGAGGGTTGGGATACGCTCATTTCCGTGAAAGGTGTTCTACAGCTTACGGTTATTTTATCGGTGGTTACATTCTATGTGGGTTTTCTCCAGACCTTGTTTACCCCGCTCTTACTGCCGTTTACAGATACGCAAACCCTGGGCACAGTGGAATCCGTTAGTGCAATTGGCATGCTGATCGGCAGTCTGTTCATCGGGATGTTCAGCATTAAGGGCCAATATGCCAAGGTGCTGGCTGTAAGTCTGGGATTCGCCGGAGGTTTCTTTGCACTGGTCGGTCTGACTACAAATCTATATTTTATCGCTGCAGCCGGATTGTTGTTCTTCGCGGCACTCCCCTTCATTAACACCTGTGCTGACGTGCTGATCCGAAAAAATATCGCCGCCGAAGCACAAGGCCGTGCTTGGGGGATCATTGGCATTCTTTCACAACTCGGGTATGTGGCCGCTTATGCTGTTGCCGGAGTGCTGGCAGATCATGTTTTTAATCCGCTGCTGCGCAGCGGGGGAAGTCTTGCTTCCTCAGTGGGCAAGGTGCTGGGTACAGGAGAAGGCCGGGGTATCGGACTCCTGTTCATCGTCTGCGGTTTGCTGATAGTAATTGTGGCGGTGATTGTTCCAAGAATCAAATCTATTAGGGCTCTTGAACAACAACATTCATGAGTTTCTATATCAGAGAAGGAGGCAAGACAGCCAGATGCTGCTGCAAATCGTAAAAAGAGATGTTTTACGCAATAAAATCATCACCGGCGGATTGTTCATTTTTATTATGCTGTCTTCGCTGCTGGTTGCTTCTGCTTCGCACATCATTATGGAACTGACCGGCTCGCTGAATCAGCTGCTGGCCGCATCCAAGACTCCCCATTTTGTGCAAATGCATTCCGGAACCTTAGATGATTCCGCCCTTAAACGGTTTGTTTCGGAAAATCCGCTTGTACAGGATCAGCAGACGGTTGAGATGCTTACGGTCGACGGCTCAAATGTGTACTTGGGCAATCTGCAAAAGTCGGAAGCCGCCAGCGTCATGGATATCGGTTTTGTGAAGCAGAATCAGAAATTCGATCTGCTGCTGAATCTGGATAATCAGGTGATCACGGTTTCACGCGGCGAAATTGCCGTTCCTATCTACTATAAGGGACAGAAGCAGCTGAATATCGGGGATAAGGTCAATGTTACCTCCGGGTCCTTTACCAGAGAGTTCGTGATCGTTGATTTTGTCCGGGATGTCCAAATGAATCCGGCGATTGTCAGCTCCAAACGTTTTGTCGTAAATGAGGCGGATTACACAGCGCTGCGGGGGAAGCTTGGCGAAGTGGAATATCTGATTGAATTTCAGCTCAAGGATAGCAGCAAGCTTACTGAGTTCCGTAATAGCTATCAATTTGCCGGCCTGCCGGATAAAGGACCGACCATTGATTACCCTTTATTTAAGACGCTGAATGCTCTAACCGACGGAATTATAGCCCTTGTCATTATACTGGTGAGCCTCCTGCTTATGGTGATTGCTATCCTGTGCCTCAGATTTACGATGATCGCCTCCATGGAGGAGGATTACAGGGAGATCGGAGTCATGAAAGCAATCGGGCTGCCGCGGCAGGATATCAGAAGAATCTATATGGCCAAATACATCATACTGGCCGCATTGGCTTCATGCTGCGGCTATGGATTGTCACTTTTTACTGCACGGTTGTTTACAGCCAACATTAGCCTGTACCTGGGCGCGGCTCCGAAGGGGCTGCTTCAGCATATCGTTCCTTTACTCGCTGTCAGTCTGAGCTTCGGGATTGTTGTGCTCTTTTGCAGGCTGATTCTTAGAAGGTTCAACCGGATCACGGCCATTGAAGCCTTGCGGTCAAGTACTGCCGGGGTGGGGAGAACACATACGTCATCGTTTACACTCAGCAACCGTAAATGGCTGCCTGTGAATGGTTTTCTAGGGTTAAAAGATGTGTACAGCCGCTTCAGCATGTTCGGAGTGTTACTGCTGGTTGTGGTGATCTGTCTGTTTATGATCATCATGCCGGTGAATTTGTTGAATACGCTGCGCTCCCCGCACTTTATATCCTATATGGGCGTAGGACAGAGCACCATCCGGATTGATCTTCAGCAGTCAGGCGATACCGCCCGGCGGTTTGAACAAATGCTCACAACACTTAAGAAGGATCCGGACATCAAAAAATTATCGCCGCTCATTACCTCCCGCTTTAAGGTATTGGGAAGTGATGACGTCTGGGAGAATATCAATGTGGAAACAGGAGATTTCTCCATCTTTCCTTTGTCATACATAGAAGGCGGCGCCCCGGAAGGCGGAAGTGCAATCGCCCTGTCTGATCTGAACGCCAAGGAGCTGAAAAAACGGGTCGGGGATAGTCTTCTTCTCAAGGCTGGAGGGAAAGAACGGAAGTTGACGGTAAGCGGAATCTATCAGGATATCACCAATGGAGGGCGGACGGCTAAAGCGCAGCTGCCCTATGATCCAAAGACTGTAATGTGGTATGTGGTAGCGGTGGATGTACAGCCTGAAATTCCGGTCGCCGGGAAAATAGAAGAGCTGGCCGAGGCATTCTATCCGGCTAAAATCACTTATCTGGACAGCTATTTAGCTCAGACCCTGGGGAATACAGTTAAGCAGCTGCGGATGGTCACTATACTCGCGATCGCCATTTCCATCTCAATAGCGGTACTGATTACGTCCTTGTTTCTAAAAATGCTGCTGGCGAAGGATTCCACACAAATTACAATCTTGCGAAGCATCGGGTTCACGGTCGCTGATATCCGCCGGCAATATCTGGCCAGAACGCTGCTGATCGCCGGTCTTGGCAGCCTGCTTGGGATCTTGACGGCCGGAACGATCGGTCAAAGTCTGGTGCATGTTCTCGGATCATTCCTGGGTGCTTCCCGAATTCAGCTTGAGGTTGATCCGGTGCTGGCCTATCTGATTCTTCCGGTTAGCCTCATGCTGGCCGTGG
The DNA here is from genome assembly GCF_038008625.1 of Paenibacillus sp. FSL L8-0470. Taxonomy (NCBI): domain Bacteria; kingdom Bacillati; phylum Bacillota; class Bacilli; order Caryophanales; family Paenibacillaceae; genus Paenibacillus; species Paenibacillus sp. FSL L8-0470. The sequence continues at coordinate 4,716,508 of NZ_JBBOZM010000001.1, read as the reverse complement.
CGGTTACTACTATAGGAAGTATAGGACCCATTCACAAGTCCGGGTTCACGAATAAGATAGCCGATTGAGGGGGCGACAACTGGATGCATATATTAGAAACTAAGGGATTAAACAAAACTTTTTCAAACGGGCAAGGAACGCAGCAGCCTGTATTAAAAGAGATCAACCTGCAGATTCCACAGGGGGAGTTCACAGCAGTGATGGGACCTTCAGGCTCCGGCAAATCAACATTGTTGTATACATTAAGCGGTATGGATACAATGACAGCGGGCAGTGTTCTTTTTAAGGGGCAGGAGCTCAGCGCCCTTTCCGAAACCGAACTGGCGGCGCTGCGCCTGCATAGTATGGGCTTCATTTTTCAGCAGATGCATCTGTTAAAAAATCTGAACATCCGCGACAATATCATCCTGTCCGCTTACCGGGCCAAAAAGACCAGCCGCAGAACCATCAATGCAAGAGCTGCCGATCTTATGAAAAGAACAGGCATTTCCGCATTGGCTGACCGGGGAATTACAGAGGTGTCCGGCGGACAATCACAGAGAGTGGCGATCTGCAGGGCGCTGATCAATCAGCCGGATATTCTGTTTGGCGATGAGCCTACGGGAGCACTGAACTCCAAGGCTGCCGGTGAGATCATGGAAATCCTGGGGGAGATTAACCGTTCGGGAACCACAATTCTTCTGGTTACCCATGATGCCAAGGTCGCTGCCGGGGCAGAGCGGGTGCTCTACATGCTGGATGGCCGAATGGCTTCCGAACACTGGCTAGGCAAATATCACAAAGAAAAAGGCGATCTTAAGCAGAGGGAAGAGAAGTTGTCCTCCTGGCTGCGGACCCTGGAATTCTGAGCGATAGGTTAAGGAATGAAATTTGCATTACAAAACTAGCCGGGAGTTTGGCTTCAAGTCACTAGGGGCTGTCCAATAAGTGGATTATTCTACGAGTGAGACAGTCCTTTGTTCTTCCTTGCCCAACATATCTTAAGAATCTTAATTTTCACTTTCTAGTCGTTTCTTCTTCTCACTTATCAACTGTTGTACAGTGAACATTTCTATGTCATCCATACCTTTTTCCTCTAGGTATTTTTGGATGTTCTTGTTGCCATCTAAGATAATAATTTTGCCGTTATCAACACTCAACACACCAGTTTGAGTCTCTGAAGTGTCTTTTCCAGGTTCAGAACGTATAAATACAATGTATTTCTTATTCCATCCAATTTCAGAAATTATGGGTTCAACCACTACCGGGTCTTTATCCATCTTCCCCTTTATGAAGTTGACTTCTTCACTACTTTGAAACAACCGATACTTCCCGGGCAATATAAGAATATTCGGTTCTCTATAATCTCTATTGTCCTCTACGGCAGTAGAGCAAGAAGTTATTAAAGTCAGCATACAAATTAAAAAAATATATAGACTCAACTTCTTGAACATAATTAGCCTCCAAACAAGTGAAATAATAATTAACTTACTATACTATACCAGTTTTGAAAAGAAATTATTCAGCATACAGAGTGGGAACCAAGAATGTACCTGGCTCCCACTTCCCTAGTTTTTAACGGGTGTTAATGTAGAAGAAAATGTCATAAGGAACGATTACTCCTAGTCTCTGGTTATCGGCTGCATAGTTATTTACCAGTGATACAAAGTTTGCTGGTATGCCCATTCCGCTTCCATAATTCCAGTATTCAAAATTATATAAATCATGAACGGTCGCGATGATAAACCAGCCACTTGAAAGTTTTTGTGCAGCAAAGGTTGCATTTGCTCTATGCAGTGCAAGAAAATGATCTCTGTTTGCAGAGAACTCAATTGATGTGTTTTTTGAGTAATATGTAGCACCATTCTTCGGTAATTGAGCTCTAAAGATTGTTAACTCTTTTTGAAATTCTGATGAATACTGAATCGAACTTGCTTGATTTGATCCATGATAGTATTTCAATGTACTGGGATAGTCCTGCAAGGAATGCTGTAGAAAAGTCCCTGATAAATAATATCCGCTCGCTATTAAAAGGTTGGAGCCAAAATTCCATTGACTCCTAAGAAAGGATTTAGTAACTGATTGGGTGCTCATCTCGGAATTTGGCTCTATCTCCGTCAGGGTTGAGGAGAAGGAAGCTTTGTCTTGTGCTACATCCTCAGATTCAAAGTTTAAGGCAGCTTCTTCGTCTTCTTTTTGTATTTGGTCAAAAATCAGTTTATGTTGTAAATCTTCTTCTGTTAGCTCATTTTCTACTGTGTGGGGTTCTTTTAAAACTTGCTGGTCTAAAGTTACAGTTTCTTGAGTTATACCTTCGGAAGCAAATACAGACGGAGAGAATGAGATCGCTAGTGCACAAGTTAGGCATGATGATAGCAAAATCTGTTTAGTATTTTTCATGGTTCGTCTCCTTAGTTTGTAGTTTAATATTTCATAATTATTATCTTGGAATTATCGCTTCCCTCATGGAACGGATTTGTCATATATTTGATATATAACAGTGTTCTTTTCCAATATATACTTATTAAGGTGAATATGTTTTTCAAAGACGGCTTAAAGGAATATATTGGAATATTTGAAGTTTACTCTTTCTTGTTCGTGACTTCAAATATATATGGTAAAATAAGTAATAAGAACTATTTTTCACAAACTCCCAAAAATAGAATTGCATAAAGAAGAATACAAATCGCTACTCTTCGGGTAGCAGATAACAGAGTGGCGATCTGCAGGGCGCTGATCAATCAGCCGGGATTCATTGGGCCTTGCGAAAGGGTGATGCAACGTGCTTAGATCAAATGTCATAGGATATCCACAGAATTTTATAAAATTTTCCAGTATAATGTAAGCGATATCATTATGGAATCGGCCTGCATCTTCAGGATCATCCGTGCCATATGACAGCAGTCCGATTACTCTGTTTAAGGGAGTCGATTTAATGCTGATCTTTAAGAAGATTTCGTTTAACAACTGGTTATTTACTGTTTTGGCTCTGCAGTATGCTCTCATGCATCTTTTCAAGCTCCACATTCCGGATTCGATTAAGTTATCTGAGATCATTGTTTTTATCGTTTATACCGTTTCGGAGATTACATTGTTTATCTACCGGGGCAGCCGGGCAGCCGTTGGAGCTGTTTCCGGAATGATCCCGCTTTTTTTTGCGGTGCTTTGGACTGTCGCCTTCTTTTCTCATTTTCAAAGCGAGAATTATGTGGCAGAACTTACGGTGATTAACTCGGTAGGAATGTTCACCGCCTTTTTTATTTTGCTGTTTGAATACATATTTCTGATTAGGGATTAATATTTTTGGCTTCAGATCACCAGCCGTCTTGGAATCTCAAGGCGGTTTTTGCGTATTTACGCACAATAGTCCAAAATTCAAAGAAATACTTAGGTCTGGGCGGTTCATTGCAAGAGATCAGGATTTTCCAGGAATTGCGACAGAATACATAATATTATGAAGGTTTAAGTTTTAGGTGTAATGCGTTAAGATATAGACATCACCAGATGGTAACCAAAAAGAACAGCAGCAAGCGGTTACAGGTGATGGACTCATTCCTAAATTTAGAAATGAATGTAGGAAAGGAGAGGCCCCGATGTACTACCGTTAGCGATGCATGCCGGAATCGGCTGCTGCTGGAGAAGGTGTAAGTGACAACATCTTTTCGCAGACCGTGGGTATGCGGGAATCCAGAGGTAACCAGGACCAAGGAACAGCTATTCAAGCAGGATTCATCTTGCGGAAGAAGGAGCGTGATTCCATTGAAAAAGGTTAGCGAAGCGTACTAAACACGATGGCTCACAGTAGGGAAAACGTCCGTGAAAACGTTTTTCGTGACATCGAGTACGCGGGAACTCATCCCATATGCAGGACATGGAGCAACACTCCGAAAGGGAGCGCACGGGGACTACCGAAATATGAATAACAATCACCATGTCAGGGATATGGATTGTTGCTGGAGGAAATGATTGAATTGAAGAACGGATTGAACACATAAATCCCCGTTTACCTTAGGCTGAAGGTAAGCGGGGATTTATGCGTTCCTACGGCAAACCGGGGAGGTCTATCATGTCTTGTCGAAATATGAAAAAACACAGTAGTGTGAAATAATTCACGTGACTATTATAAAATTTTAATATATAATAAATTTATAAAAAAAATTAGGGGGATTTGAGATGAAACTATTTAAAAGTTTGCTAGTCGCAGGGGTATCGGTAGCATTATTGTCGGGTTGTGGTGCGAACAATGATAAGGCGGCGAATGAGGCAGCAACTGCTTCTCCAGCGGCAAATGAGGCTGCTACGGCTTCTCCGGCGGCAGCTCAGACAGATGCTACATCGGCGGCTTCCATCGTTAATGAAGCGGCTGCATTTACTAAGGCTGTAAGTGCAGAAGGAACTTGGATTGTTGCTATTCTGAATGATGTTACTGTTGATCAGGACGTTGTTGTAGCCGGTGAGTTCCATGATAAAGGTGTTGCTGAGAACGCAGTTTACCGTAAGCTTGCTCTTTATGCACAGGATGCGGATCACAAAATCACTGCAAATTACACACTTACCGCACCTAAGGTTACCGTACAAAGTGAAAACTTCAGAGTGCAAGGCGGGACGATCAAAGGTGATGTATATGTTGAAGCAAAAGGTTTTAACCTGCATGAATCCGCTACAATTGATGGTAACCTCTACTTTGCCAGCGAAGATGTGAAAGCATCCGCAGCAGTGGATGGTAAAGTAACTGGAGCAACAGAAGTTAAATAAGTTCATTTAGTGCAATCATACTTTTTTTCGAGAAACCTGCAGACAGTGCCACGATGGCACAGCGTCTGCAGGTTTTTTTATATAAATTATCCTTCTATTTCTCGCTGAAACGGATACCGTCCTTTTGAGGACGGCGAAGCCGTTTCCACTTATGACAATCCAGTCCATTCTGATAAACCCTATATGGTACAATATGGATGGACTGCGATCCTTACACATAGGAGGTTTAGTGTGAAAAAAAGAACGATTGTATTAATTCTGCTACTAATCATCATTTTAGGTTTAGTGGGCTATAGAAGATATTTCTATCAATTTAAGGATCTTGGGAAAGCTACCCTATTTAGTGGTCCCATTGAGTCACCCGAAGGTGAGTATAATGCACGCGCGTATTATATCCCATATGGTGGCGCTGCAGGCGGTGTAATGTATCTTGTCGAAGTCGAGCAAAGCAAGACAGGCGTGAAGAAAATCATATATTCCAGCGAGCACAAAGACGAATTTTTCATGGACTGGCAAGCTTCGGATATTCTCTCGATCACCAATGAAAGTCCAGAATATAATGAATACCGGAATATTGAACTGAAAGTGAAAACCGAGATCTATGAGGAGTCAGGTTCTGCTTGCCGAAGCCTCCTGCTAAAGGACCAATATGAAACCTGCTATCAAGACGTGAAGGAGTAGACCCGTTATGTTGAAGAAGATAGGATTAACCCTTCTGGTCATTCCTTTGGTTATTATAGTGTTATTCGTTTCCCTGTTCCTGATCATGCCATTGGTTAACAATGTGAACTTATCCAAGTTCGAGAAACAATTTAGCAAACATCAGCTCCCGCCTGAAACCACGATTGTAGAAAGGGAGTCTATACTTGGCAAACTGAATGGAAACGGCAACGGGTTGGACTTTTTGGCTGCAATTCTAGTGGATTCTTCATTATCTGTTGACGAGCTGACAAGCTTTTACAGTAAGGAAACTTTCAAAAATGCCAAGCGGAGCAGAGAATACCCGGTCATCACTGAAGTCCTGCCTGTTACAGGAGCTTCTGTGGATTCGGTACATTTAGAACACGGCTCTTTGACTTTTGATACATTAAAAGACATCGCAGATTACTCCGGTTATTACTTTATCATTTTGTATGATGGAGGATATGATGCCTCGTTTGATATTCGGGGACATTAATTTACATGAATGGGGAGGAATAAGTAATGCTTGTGTCCAAAAAAATAATGATCGTATGGATCTTGTCAGCAGTCACGCTTGGCGGATGCTCCAGCTCACCCCCTACAGCGTTAGAACAGCAGGATACCTCCGCAGCCGTTCCTGCGGTTCAACAGTCCTATGATTTGTCTACACTCCATATGGACTTGCCGGCAAACTGGGGATTGGATACTTCTGATCCGAAGGTTTATGTAATTAAAGATGAGCAAGGTGAGGCCAGGGGCGAAGTATCGGCCAGTGAATTTGTGGAGAACTTTGATTTCAAGAAAATGGCAATGCCCAATCACAGCTCGCTGACTTCTGAGGAGGAGCTTGATATTCCCATGGGAACAAGCAGATTATTTACTTTGGATGCCGACAACGGCTCTGCAGCGTCCGGTCTTACAGGGACTCATGATACCTATTATGCGGTGATTCCGCATAAAGAAGAAATTTTATATATTTTGAATTTTTCCAACAATGATAAAGCTGCGGAAACCAAACAGGAATTTATCGGGATCTTGACAAGCCTCCGAATAAAGGACACCAGGATCAAGAGCATCAGGCTGGAATGTGCTGATTTATGCAAAGAAGGGGCAGACAAGTCTGGACCATTTACTGAAAAAACCTTCACCGATGAACATGAACTTGAAGTCTTTGCAAATGCCTTGAACAAGGCAGTGAAAATAAATGGTGAACTGAATTATGTTACATGTTTTCTAATGCATATTTCTTACCTTGACGGCACGCAAAAAAAGTATGTACTAAACATTTCGGATAGCGAACAAGAGGGGATAACGGGTCTGCTGGTAGATACTGAAGACAGTGGACAGGGTTATGAGATCCCAGAGAGAATTCATAATGAGTTAAGGGCACTGATTTATTAGTTACTTAGCTTTCGCACTAGAGATATCAGGTGAATCCCTCATGGCAGGAATAGAGGGAATACAGAAAACCCGAGCAATTATCGCGAAATCGGCGAGAAATTGTTCGGGTTTTTGAGTGAACATCAGCAGCAAAATACAATACATAAACTAGGCCGCAAAATATGTGCGTTTTGCACACATTTATGTTATGGTATATATGTGCAAAACGCACATAAATGAATTGAAGGGAAGAATGCAAATGATTAAAGCCGCAATTGTTAAGCAAGCGGGAATCCCTCCCGTATTAGGTCAATTTCCTGCCCCCATTGAATCCGCTGACAAAGTTATTGTTAACGTTTCGGCCGCTGCTTTAAGTAAACTTAGTAAGTTTCGTTCATTAGGCATGCATTATTCATCAGAAACAAACTTTCCACTTGTAGCTGGTGCAGATGGTGTCGGCACATTGGCAGATGGATCTCGTGTTTACTTTGCGCTCCCTGCCGCACCCTATGGGAGTTTTGCTGAACAAACGATTGTAGAAAAAAATATGATTATACATTTACCCAAAGAGATTGATGAAATAACCGCCGCTGCAATCACAAACCCGGCTATGTCCTCGTGGGCTGCTTTGGTCTATCGGGCGCATTTCCAGTCTGGTCAAACGGTTCTGATTAACGGTGCAACTAGTGAATCCGGTAGTTTGGCCATTCAAATTGCAAAACATTTAGGCGCAAAAAAAATTATTGCAACAGGACGAAACCACACAAAGCTACAGTCCATCGGAGCAGATGAATTCGTTGCATTTGACATGAATACTGACAACGGCAAAAATGCTTTTGAGAAAGCCTTAGAGCCAGCTTTTGCGGATGGAGTAGATGTTGTACTCGATTATCTCTGGGGTGACAGTGCCTTCGCCATTCTCTCTGCTGCTGCAAAAGCTGGTAGGAGCCGCCCAACGCGATTTGTTAGTATAGGAACTGCGTCCGGGCAAGAATCCATCAATATGCCCTCTTCATTACTTCGTGCATCTACGATCGAGCTGGTCGGCAGTGGCGGCAGAAGTGTTTCACAATTGAATATGCTGTCATCTGCACAAAGTGTTTTGGATCTTGCTTCAAAAGGAAAGATCCACATCGCTACAACAACATTTTCTTTAGAAGATATCGAAATAGCCTGGAATGCGCCATTGACACCTCGTCCCGTTATAATGATAAAATAAGGAACATGGAAGATAAACTTTTTAGTACACTGATTGAATTGACTACAATGCTTAATCAGTCAGATCGCCATAAGAAAATGATTGCCCATGCTGGCGTTAACATGGAAGCAGCTGCTTTTCGTGTTTTCATCGGCATTGGGCGTCTTCAGTCAACTAGTGTCGGCGATTTGGCTGCCATGATGGGCAAAAATTACTCCAGTGTTAGCCGTCAAATTGATAAATTGGAAATAGCCGGATTGGTCCATACTTATCCGGCAAAGAATGATTCTAGAATTCGTGTTTCTGAATTAACAAATCACGGAAAGGAGATTTTTTCTCAAATTAACTCCACTCGAAATGGCATCTTACAAGAAGCCTTGACGGACTGGACCGTAGACGAAAAGCAGCGTTTATTGAACGACTTAAGACGCTTAATTGATTCCTTAAATAAATTCAACTAATCAATGTTCAGACACTTTCTTATTGGCATGGTTGCTCGCGCTCCCATGATACCAAACGAGCAAGGTGTTTTTTTTGTCAAGCCCAAAAAGGGCATAGTGACTCAATCACTTTGCACCTTTTAGAATAGCTAACCTTATTGTGATGGGGGAAGTGCGTATTGCTGCTGAATGGCGGTATCCCTGCTGCGTGTAAGTGTTTTACCCCATTTAATAGACGGGATTTCTATAAAAAGATAGGACAATGCAGCAATGGAAATACTAGCCGCGGCTGTTAGCAAGAGGATGAAGCCAATAGGGATGATTCCGTACAATAATTTAATGGAAGCTACCAGGATAATGAAATGATATAAATACAGGCTGTACGAGATCCGCCCCAGATAGCTGACGATTTTATTTCTCAGGATTGTTGAGAATCTCCCGCTGGATAAGGCAATGATTATTAACGAGCCGCACCCGAGCATGTTGATATAGGAAACCATACCTGTGATTAAGGGGTTGCTTCCTGGTGCATGCAGCGAATACAACGCATAGGCAAAGGTAAAAAGAATGATTTTCGGGAGAGATCCGGTTCTTTTATAATGTTTGATGAAAAAAGCTCTGTGTTTCGCCAGCAATGCGCCGACCACAAACAGCAGCATATAACCAACCGTATCTCCGTATCCGCCTAAATAAAAACCGATAATACCAGCCAATAGGTAGGCTGCGACGTTTTTTTGCCATGAATATCTGATCACTCCATACATCATCAAGGGGAACAGAATGGATATGCGCATTTCATGAACCAGCGACCAAATTACATTGTTAAATGCATTCACATTGAAGCTGCCGATCAGGAAAAAATGTCCCAAGAGTAGTCTGGCTGAGATCGGCGTAGTCCAGCTCATGGAATTATACCACTCACTCAGTTCAGGAATGGAGCTCCTTTGGATCACTATGCTGAGAAGTACCGCTAAACATATGGCAACATAGAAAGGGATGCAGATTCTGAGAAATCTCTTGAGCAAGTAGGGCAAGTACCGGATTGTAGTTCCTTTAAGAAAGGGTAAAGCCAGAACAAATCCGCTCAGCACGAAGAATAGTTTGACAGCTTCCGGACCGCCGATAAACAGAGCCCTTGTGAACGGCAAATATTTGAGCACGAAGAGAGTCAGGTTATCCTGCGGCGAACTGGGCGAGTAAATCATGGGGAAGACAATCATCAGGTGTGTAATAAGCACCAGAACAGAAGCGATGCCTCTGAGCGAATCTAATTCAACATAATGACCATTAGCTTTAACTTTATGGTTATTCATCAGCATCCCTCCTTTATTTGTTTATATTTTAGCACATATGGAGAACTTTTATATAAAAAGTTATTCATAACGAATAACTAATAAGAATATGAAAAAGTTTTGGTAAATGCTGTAACATCAAGGTATACTAGCCCGTCAATAGTAACAGAGGTGAATTACGATGATGAAATGGATAAAAAGTGGCGGGCCGATTTCAATACTGCTTATATTGCTGCTGCTCGCAGCCGGTTGTGGGACGACAAATAAGGCGAGTGTGAAGCCAATAGCCGGGACTGCTGCACCTGAAGCAGCGCCGGAGCAGACGTCAGAACCCTGCTATGCCGAGATTGAATGGGTGGATTTCTTGATGATCAATGATATCAGGTATTCTCATAATTATGATGCAACCAAGCCGGTACCTGCGGATCAACGGGGAGATAAGGTTGGGGAAGTGTCTTTTAAGGTGAGTGATAATGCCTGTACCGATCATGTCGTCAAAAACGGGGATGCCGCATTTCTTCCTGTGGGTACAGTGATCTATGCGCTGGAAGGCTACAGATCCGAATATCGGGTGGTAGCGGATAACAAGATTTATGAAGTAGAAGAGAATCCAAAGGCAGCCACTATCGGAGACCTGCTGGATATTGCAGGGAAAGTGGACAAAGTTAGTCTGGAAAGCGGTATGGATAGCAGTCAGATTGGTGATTTCACTAAAGAGGCCTCCGAAGGATTTATTCGTGAACTGCTGCCTCTGAAGAATGTTGGTTTTGATGCAGTCTATAAGCAAACAAAACATGAATACGGAGTGTTCCTGCGGGTGCATCTGCAAGACGGCACTTCTTTCCGGATGGTATATTATCCCAAGGGGAATGCCTTCACGGCAGGCGCGTTCGGAACAGACCGTTTACAGGAGTTAATCACAACCCAAAGGCAGCAAATTAAGGCGGCTGCGGGAATGTAAGTTTCATTATATTTTTGCTGAGGGTGTGAATATAAATGCTTCCATTAGTCAGGCTGGCTACAATAAAAGATGCGGATGTTTTGTCCAGGTTAAATTATGAGTTTAATGGCGGGGATAAGCGTCCGGAGGCGGAAATTATCGAAAGTTTGAACACTGGGAACGAGTTAGTTGCCGTTGCCGAATTAAGGGACCAAGTCGTCGGCTTTGCCTGCGCGCAGAGCTCACAATCCTTCTGCTACGCAGCAAGTCATGGTGAAATTACGGAAATGTATGTTCAGGAATCAGCCCGGAGGAAAGGCGTGGCGGTGGCACTGCTTGCCTTTCTGGAAGCTAAGCTCCGCTTGCGCGGTGTAGGCACAGTGAAGATTTTGACAGGAAAAACGAATCATCCGGCGATTGCCACATATGCACGCTGCGGGTATATTAAGCATGATGAAGCTGTTTTAGAGAAAAGATTATAGTATGAATATTGCCTGGAGATTTTGCTGATGCAGTTACTTACATAGAGCAGTACGTGCGTGGTGTGGAATAACCACTGATCTAAATCTCTAAGGACCCGTCATTAACAGTGCACGAATTGTCGGGTGACTGTGCACCATTATTGCTATTCTGGATGTGAGGAGAGGAGGAGCGAAGATGAACCTGCTGGAGAACATGAATCATGCATTGGCTTATATCGAAGAACAACTGACTGGGGAGATTGATTACCGGGAAGCGGCAAAACGCGCATTATGCTCGGAATATCATTTCAAGCGGATGTTTTCTTTTCTCGCCGGCCTTTCGCTTTCGGAATATGTACGGCGTAGACGGTTGACGCTCGCGGCCTTCGATCTGCAGAGCAGTCAGCTCAAAATTATCGACATTGCGCTGAATTATGGATACAGTTCACCGGACGCCTTCACCAAGGCATTCCAGCAGTTTCACGGTGTTCTGCCCTCAGAAGCAAGAACCGCAGGACCTTCACTGAAGTCCTTTCCTCGAATGACTTTTCAGCTCATGATCAGAGGAGGAAATGAAATGAATTACCGGATTGAGGAGAAGGAAGCATTCCATATCGTCGGGATCAAGAAGAGAGTCCCTATTATTTTTGAGGGGGTGAATCCGGAGATCTCCGCAATGTGGCAAAGCCTGGATCTGCCAACCCTCTCCAAGCTCAAGGAGCTTTCGAATGTCGTACCCCTGGGACTGATAAGCGCGTCCACAAACTTTTCCGAGGGGCGGATGGAAGAAAAGGGGGAACTGGATCATTACATCGGAGTGGCTACCACTCTGGGATGTCCCGAGACCTTCTCGGTGCTGGAGGTTCCGGCAATGTCTTGGGCGGTATTCGAGTCCATCGGACCTTTTCCGGCTACCCTGCAAAATATTTGGGGACGGATCTATTCCGAGTGGTTCCCTTCTTCCAACTATGAGCAGACCGAAGGGCCGGAAATCTTATGGAATGAGAGCAAAGACGTAACGTCCCCGACTTACAAAAGCGAAATCTGGATTCCGGTTGCAAAAAGAGTGTAGAAGCGGGTGCAGCTTAAGGGAGCACACTTGTTCAAGAAGGATTAGTACAAAACAAATACACCGTCAGATTGCTGACGGTGTATTTGTTTTGTCTGGCTCAACCGGCAACACAGGTGACCGGTTCTCTCACATGTCAATCCCCTCAAGGCCGCTTCAACGGAAATCCGTATACCTTCGCTTGCCAAGCTGTGAACAGCGCAAGCAGCAATAGAATAAACAATGCCCAGGGGAATGAGGCGACACCCAGCGTTTCGATTAGAACCCCGCCCAGCACACCACCGCTGCCGATCGCCAGATTCCATGCCGTCACCAACATAGACTGGGCGACATCGGCACTCTCCCCGGCAGCTTCAGCAATTGCTGTCTGCAGCATTGTTGCAGCGCCTCCGAACGTCAATCCCCATGCAGCAACCACAGGATAGATTACGACGGGATGGTTGCTTATGCCAAGTGCAATGGCGGCCAAAGTAAATGCTGCGAGGCTGATCAGAACCAATGGACGCAATTTACGGTCGATCAGAATACCGGTAATCCCGATGCCTGCCAGTGAAGTAATACCGAAAATAAGCAGCACCAGGTCAATACGCCGGGTAAGTCCGGCCTGCGCAAGAAATGGCGCAATATAGGTATAAAGGATGTTATGGGCCAGTACCCAAGCGAGAACGACTGCCAGAACCGGCCGCACTCCGGGAATAACAAAAACCTTATAGAGCGGCAGCTGCTTATCGGCACTTGTGCCCGGGTAGTCCGGCAGCTTCCAAAGCACCCAGAAGACCAGCAGCAGCGCAAGCAGTGACATGATTCCAAACACAGCACGCCAGCCGACGAAGGTGCCAAGAAATGTTCCGGCAGGGACACCGATGGCCAGGGCCAGAGGCGTGCCGACCATCGCCACCGCCATGGCCCGCCCCTTAAGTGATTCCGGCACCATGCGGCGGGCATAACCTGCGATCATCCCCCACAGGACACCGGCACAGATGCCGGCCAAAAAGCGGGCTGCCAGTGTCAATATATAATTAGATGAAAAGGCAGTGACGGTGTTGAATACGAGAAAACCAATAATGCATAGCAGCAGCAGGGGCCTCCGCCGCCATCCGCGTGTTGCGGCGGTTAAAGGAATGGCGGCCAACAATGAACCGAGGGCGTACAAAGTGACAAGCTGACCGGCTAGAGCTTCAGAGACTCCAAGCCCATCACCAATTTGCAGCAGCAAGCCGGCTGGAACCGTTTCGGTGAGAATACAGATAAACCCCGTCATCGCGAGGGCGAGCAAGCCAGCCCATGGGAGCCGCTCAGAAGTGCCGGAGTCATGCTGTGCGGAAGAAGTTGTATTTTGGCTCATTTGAGTAGCACCCTCTCCTGTACTCATTCTCTATGATCTGATGCCGGCATAAATTGCGTCACAAAGGTCAACCGTAAACTGGCCGGACATGCCTTCCAGTAAGGTATTGGTAAATGCCACAACGCTGAGCCGCTGCGTAGGATCGACGAACCATGAATGACCATAAGTGCCGCCCATCCGCCATGTTCCCGGTGATTCAGGAGTGTTTGCGGCGGCAGGGTCTTTCAGTACTGTAATGCCAAGACCGAATCCCCGTCCTGGCCAAAAGGGCATAGGCAGATCACCGATCTGATTGGTAGTCATTTCATGAATCAGAGATTCCGGCAGCAAAGGGGCCCCGCCCTGGCGCAATGTTTCCAGCAGATGCAAAAAGTCCCCGGCACTGCCAACCATACCGGCTCCACCGGAGGGATAGGCGGCGGCATCAAGTGCCCGGCCTGGAGCAAGCAGGAAGCCTGCTGTACCGTCCACAAAGGCAATCTTGTCGGGATCAAGTAATGGCCGCGGCTCCGGGTAGTCGTTGGCATAGGGGGTGGCCAGCCGTTCTGGATCAGCTGCAATGAACCCGGTGTCACTCATGCCGAGCGGTTTGGTTACCAGTGAATCTATGGCTTCGCTAAGCGTTGTTTCTGTGACCTGGGCGATGATTGCACCCAGCACATCCGTTGCTATGGAATATCTCCACTCGGTGCCTGGCGTGTAGAGAAGCGGCACAGAGGCGAGGCGGCGCATATTCTCTTCCAGTGTGATTCCGGACTGATCCATGCCGTCCGAAATCCCTGCCCGCTGATAGGAACTATTCTCTTCCTGTAAGAACCGGTAAGACAGACCCGCCGTATGCGTCATTAGATGGCGGACCGTCAATTGCGCGAGTTCGCCGTTCTGCAAGCGTGGGCGGAACTCCGGAAGCCAACGGTCAACACGGTCGTCCAACTGCAGGCGCCCTTGCGCAACCAGCACTAAGGCAGCCGTGGAAACAATAGGTTTGGTGACCGAGGCGAGCCGGAATAAAGCATCTTCACTCATGAGCCGGTTCAGCCCGCGGTCAGCATAACCGGCAGCGCGGCTGTAAACTATTGTTCCGTCTATCGCCACTTTAATGACGGCTCCTACCAACCTCTTGTCGGCAAGCGTCCGATCCAATACTTCATCGATGCGGCCCGACAAACATTGCGGATCACTTGGGTTTGAATATAATGTATACATGGTCTCCATCCTCTCGGAATAGTTAAAGTCTTGGACACTTTACTATTGTAGGCTTATTATATAAAATAAGTTACCTTGGTTACATAACGTAACAAAGGTAACTCGGCTGTATAACGATTAAATTATATTTGTTTTAACCAATTGACCTGAATTTTAAAGGAGCTGACTATAATGGATCATGTGGATAAGCAAATCCTGTTCCACCTGCAGAGCCAAGCGAGAATTTCTATGACAGAACTGGGGAAAAACGTCGGCTTATCACAGCCTGCAGTTACAGAGAGGGTTAAACGCATGGAGGAGAAGGGGATCATCAGTGAGTATCGCACCATCATATCCCCTGAAAAGATTGGCAAGCAGGCTGCCGCCTATATATTGTTTCATTCTAGAGATTGTAACGCATTCCTTGATTTCTGCCGGGCCGCTCCCGATGTGGTCGAATGTTACCGGATAAGCGGGGAGCACAACTATTTGTTGAAAGTGATTAGCGATTCTACGCGAGCGCTTGAAGAGTTCGGAAATCAATGTGATAAATACGGGACCTACACGATTCTAATCGTGATGTCATCTCCTATCGATCATAAATTCCTCATCCCTTCACTGGGGGAAACACCAATAAATATGCTGAGTTAATCAACCCCCGCCGGAATGATTTAAGGCTCGAACCCTAGCGCAGCTGCGCCGGGGATTCGAGCCTTTGTGTGCTTCAACTATAAACTAAGCAGGTAGTATAGCTGCATGTGATTCTTCAAATAGGGATGCTTCTGCCTCTGCTGCTTTAAACTGGAGGTTATATAACTGTGCATAAAGCCCGTTTTGGGCGAGCAAAACATCATGTGTGCCTTCCTCGGCAATTACCCCCTGATCCAGTACAACAATTCTGGATGCGTTCCGTACGGTTGAAAGCCTGTGTGCAATTACCAGTGTAGTCCTGTTGTTCATCAAGTGATCCAACGCTTCCTGAACCAGCAGCTCGGATTCGTTATCCAGAGCAGAAGTGGCTTCGTCCAGCAAAAGCAGCGGTGCATCACGAAGAAAGGCCCGGGCAATAGCGATTCGCTGCCGTTGTCCGCCGGAAAGACTCGAGCCGTGTTCACCGATGACCGTATCGTATCCGCCCGGAAGCTTCGCGATAAACTCGGCTGCGCCCGCAAGCCGGGCGGCTTCGTAAATTTCTTGTTCACTGGCTGAATTAGAGCTGAAGGCTATATTGTCTCTAATCGTACCAGAGAACAAATAAGGGGATTGCGGTACATAAGTAACCTGTGCCCGGGCTTCTTCCAGCTGCTCCTGAACCGCTCTTCCATAAACTGAGATGCTGCCGGCATCGGGTGCATACAATCCACAGCATAAGCGGGCAAGCGTTGTTTTGCCGGAACCGCTTGGACCTACAACAGCGACCGTTTCTCCATGCTGAATTTGCAGGCTGAAGCCTTCAAACAGCGGCGGCTCCGTTTCTATTCGGCCGGAATAGCTATAGCTGACCTCTTGTAGGCTTAATGCAGCCGACTTCTCCGAAGCGGGGGGAGGAGGGGACGAAGCCGGGGAAGAATGTGGTGCTCCTTCCTCATCTGCATCCAGTACAGCGAATACGCGGTCGGCTGCTCCTAACGCTTCTTGAACACCACCCCAGGTCTGGGACATGTGGACAAAAGGCCACTGTACCCGTCCCATCAGAATGATGAAGGCGAGTACTTCACCGGCTGTTGTTCCGCCTCTTACGGCAGAGACTGCGATCAGCGCAGCGCAGGCCACCATTACGATATTGTTGATAAAGGCAGAGGACTGCCAGAGCAGCGTGTTCAGCAGTGCTCTTTGGCGCTGCAGCCGGTTCAACTGCTCACGTCCGGCTGCATACCGGTTCAAGAGATTGTCCTCCAGGGAAAAGGCCCGGACCACTTTCATTCCTTGCAGCGTTTCCTGCAGAATACCCCGCAGCTCAGCTTCCTTCTGATGGATCTCCGTGAACAGTTTGCGGAGTCTGCGGTCAAAGAAGCGTCCGGAAAGAAACACAACCGGTCCCGAACCGAGCGCCAGCAGCGCGATCCAGACATCCATTTTCGCCAGGTACAGAAAAGAAACGAGACATAAAAGCAGATTATAGCCCAAATCATAGACGATGCCGTTAATCATGCCAATGGCCGCACCTGCATCCCGGTTATTGCGCGAGACCAAATCTCCTGAATGCATGGACTGGACTTCGCGGAAGGGAAGCCGGTGGGTCTTGTCGAACAGCTTGGCGCGAATCGCCCAAGCCATTTGGCTCTCTGTAATAAAGCGGAAGTAATGCTGCAGCATGAGGCAGATAATAATGATAAAACAGACGATGGCGCAAATAACGGTAATGCGGGTAAGGGAATGCATATTAGAGCTGTTGATGGTATCAATAAACACCTGCTGGATGGCTGCAAAGCCGATGTCCAAGACTAGCCTTGCCGAGAGCAGTAATACAGCCGCCATTAACCCGATACGGTAGGGGGTTGAGAAGGTCATCAACCTGCGCAGTACATATCCAAGCTTGAGTTTTGCGGACGCTTTTGCATTCATTCCAGACCCTCCCTGACCTCAAGCAAATCGTGATTCTGCTTCATCGAAGTCTCAACCATTTTGAAGTACTTGCCTTCTAGTGCCATTAACTCCTGATGTGTGCCTGTTTCTGCTACAGATCCTGCTTCCATGAAATAAATCTGATCGGCGTCACGGATAGTGGACAATCTATGGGCAATAACGACTGTTGTCCGGTCATGCATGAGCTCCCTGAGGGCTTGCTGAATCAGCTCCTCATTGTGGCTGTCCAGTGCGGCCGTGGGTTCATCGAGCAGCAGAAGTTTGGGCTCGCGGACAAACGCCCGGGCAATGGAGAGACGCTGCCGTTCCCCGCCGGATAATGTTAACCCCCGTTCCCCAACAGTAGTCTCATATTGTAAGGGCGTTCTCATAATGACTTCATGGATGCCGGCTCTTTGGGCTGCTTGGATGACCTCCTCCGTTGTGGCACCGGATTTTCCCCAGGCTATATTCTCATGGAAAGTGCCGGAGAACAGATAAGGCTCCTGGGACACGTAGGCAATTCGCTCACGCCAGAGCCGGAGCGGGATTCTGCTTAAGGGGTGAGCGCCACAGCAGATAACCCCTTCGTCCGGTTCATAGGCTGCGAGCAGCAAATGAAGCAGGGTGCTTTTTCCGCTTCCACTGGGGCCTGCTAATGCAGTCACCTTCCCGGGTCGTATGGTAAGCTGCACATTGTTTAATACTGGAGCGGCATCATAGCGGAAAGTTACGTTGTTAAAAGAAATATCGGATCGGCTGATCATTTCCGGATCGGGCTCTTCAGTTATCTCCATCCGGGAATTTAAAGCTGCAGCTTCGTAATTTGCCGCTTCCTCCGGTAAATCCAGCACTTCAAACATCCTTTTGCCTTGCGCTAAAGACATCTGCAACTCCGTCCACAGGTTGGCCAGCTTCGAGACCGGATTTGAAATCTGCTCAAAACAGATCAGAAAGGCCGCCACAGCCCCCACATCCAAACGCCCCCCGATGACCAGATATCCGCCAAAAGAGAGGACGTAGAGCAGTCCGCCAAGGATAACGACCAGTGGCATATTATAGCCAACAGCTTCTAAACGGGTGAGCGGTATATGAATAGTGAAATATTGTTTTACCCGGGCGGCAAATTGTTGGTGCAGCCTGGGGGCAAGAGAGAAGGCACGCACGACTTCGGCACCCTGGACCGTATCCTGAATAAACATTTGCTGCGCGGTTTCGATCTTCTGTCTTTGCTCATGCATGGAGCGCAGCCGGGAAGTGAAGGGAAGCATGACGAGTGGAACCAGGGAACAAATGATGATCGTTCCCAAGGTTAACGCAAATTGAAGCGATAACAGATAGGTGAGAAGGAAAGCAATCTGCAGCAGATTGCTGAACAGGTCAATGGTTTTCTGGTTGATTCCATGCTGGGCCGCAGAGGCGGAATCATTAATCCGGCTGATCAGATCTGCAGAATGATAACGATCCAGCTCTTTCATTTGCACGTTCAGCAGTCTGCCCAGAAGTGATACCTGAAGCCGGGAGGTCGACTTGACCTCAAGTACACCTGACAAATAGCTTTTTAGAAAGTTGGCTGCGGCATCGACGAACATAATGACAACGGCAAACAGGGTGGCGGAGGTCAGGCCCGGCATATTGTGATTTGTAGCCGAATTAATAATTCGCCGTAAAGCTTCGGCTACACCAACCGTTGTAAGAGAGATGACTGCTGCCAGGGCGCATAATAGAATGTACCAGCCTAAATAAGGCCTGCCAAGTTTAAATAAACGGAAAGTTGTGCTGGAAACAGCAGCGGATTCCTTGTTGCCGGCTGCTGCATGGCTTGATTCACTCACGAGGGACACTCCCCTTATTCTCAAATTTTCCTGTACTCCTGTTAAGCCAGTCTAATCTTCATCCAGCATGACTTTTGTGGTTAAAGCCAGCAATTCCCTTAATCTATCTATGCGCAGATGGTAATATAAGCGGTGATCCTCTCTTTTAATTTCCAGAAGATCCAGAAAGAATAAGAAGTTGGAATGGTAATTTACAGCTGCCGGTGTAATGCCAAGGGCCGCGGCGATTTCCTGCCCGTAATGCGGGCGTTTTTTTAACAGCAGCAGGAAGTCGAGGCGTCTTTTATCCGAGAATGCTTTTAAGAAAAGCTCTGTTTTCTCCCGGTCAGCAGCAGGTCCGTATACACGGTCGTTGAGTACCCCAAATATCACCCATCCGACCCTTCCAGCCTCCGTCCAGAAATTAAGAAAATGATTGCCCACCTGCGAAAAGAAGCTGATATGAAAAGTCGTCGGTTCATCATACAGCGCAGGCTCATTTTTGTTAATATCCCTAATGAAGCGGACGGGATCGGCCAGGAAAAGTGCTTCGTAATGTAGAGTGGCTTGTTCAGACTCCATTCGTAACCGCTCTTTCCAATAGGTAAAGACATCCTTGTAGAATTGATGGAGCAGCTGCATATACCGCAGTTTCGTTTCTTCCGGGAAAGCAAGACATTCAAGCAGCGGTCCTTGCGCCCCGGCAACCTCAGGCTGGGGTTTCGTTCTTGCCACAAGCTCAGACATCAAATGAACATCCTTCTTGACTTCCTCCCAGTCATTGCCTTCCAGCAGATCCTCCAATTTATCGGAATACACGCCATACACCATTTCGGCTACCACTTGTTCTGCCGGTCTCTGCTCCAGCCGTTCAATCCATGCTTCTGCAGTCTGTGGATCAGGATATGTGCAGATGGATTCGTAGAAAGCAAAATCGAGTGCCTTATGGAAAAAGTTATAATTGAAAAAAAACTGAAGCTCCCGGTAGGAATGAGGTGACAAACGGACCCGTGCGTCCTCAAAGTAGGCTGCTACGAGTGGGTCCATCTTAATCTTGTAATCCTCTGCCATGGAGGTAAGCTCTCCCTTACAAGCGATCATTCCCATGGACACTATCAATTCGATGGCCTCATTGTAAGCAAAATTAATATTGTTCAGTAACATATCCTTCATCGCAATTTGCATACTGTCCTCCAATTTCAGGATTGAATATTTTAAATCTTATGGATAGTTGGTTAATATTTAATAATTACTTAATGTTAAAATAACCCATAGTCAATATTTTGTAAAGAGTAAATTTATGATGGAGATCCAAGCCATAAAACGGCAAAAAAAAGATGCCATAGGCATCTAGGGTGATCCGTAATTGTATTATTGTAATTGTGTCATGTACTCATATGCAGTAATCCCGAACATACTTTTGAAATGCCTGTTCAGATGTGTCAGATCCACAAATCCGTATTCCGCTACGGCCGTGTAGATATCCTTGCTGGCCTCAATGGACCGTTTGGCATGTTCCACCTTGCAATTCAGAAAAAACTGATAGGGCGAGATCCCTGTATGGGCCTTGAACTCGCGGATCAGCTGGTATTTGGACATCCCAAACTCTGTACAAAGATCATCGAGTTTGAGCACATTGCCGATGCTGCCGTACATCATTTCCTTCGCCTGTTTCACTAGCCGGTTATTCTTCCGCTGCTCTGCGTCCATCGCTGTTTTGGATAACATGCCGATTAGATTGATCAACCGCTCCGTACACAGCGTTTCGTCGTTACCGTCCAGAATGGCCCGGCTGAGGGCGCAGATGCTTCGTGCCAGGCTGACGTCGTATACGATAGGGGTCTGGAAACGCAGCTCTTTCTTCCCCAGGATCTCAGCTACCAGCTCGGGCTTGATATAGAGCATAACATAATCAATGCCTTCCTTATCGTAGGACCTGCCGTCATGATACTGCTCGCGGTTAAACAGCATGACGCCATTCCTGTGGGAGGACTGGAAGCTGTCGCTCAAATTATATTGCTGAATGCCGCGCAGGGTTACGCCGACAGCATACTCCTCGTGGCAATGTTTTTTATAGGTGAAATCGGCAAAACTTGCCGCCAGAGCAAGGACATCTGCAGATTTTTTATACGTAAATTGCTCCATACTCTCACCCCCAACACTCTCTATATGATTCCCGATGCCATAATTGCAGAGTATACCAGAAACAGCGCCATTAGAACATTGACTATTTTTTGATGCTGCTGGAGAAATTTCTTGAAGACTGTACCACAGATGACCCAGGTCATAAACGCCAGAAACCCGATAACCGTAATGATAGCTACAAACTGAAATGATGCTAAAGAGGAGGAATAGTAAGGCATCACATAGCTGGGAATCACCGTTAAAGTAAATATGATCACCTTTGGATTCACAAACTGCATCACTAGGCCTGACAAAAAATTGGTATTGTGGAACGGTGTGGCCTTCCCTGTATTCATCTTGTAGATTTGATAGGCAAGATAGAGCATATAGACACTGCCGATGATCTGCATAATACTCACAATATTCGGGATCACTCCGGCAAGCACATGGTTCAGCACAGCAGAAGCGGCAAGCAGCAGGCCAAAGGCAATCGTGGCTCCGTATACATATTTCATGGTTTTTCTTGCACCGAAATGCTGCACTGAAGATAAGATCACAATATTGGTGGGCCCGGGTGTGAAGGTGATAACAACGCAATAGATGATAAAAGCTGTAATATTCATGAGGACCTCCTAAAGTGTATTCCCATGAATAATACAGGCGATCTTAGCATGCATATAGTATATTATTGCAGAAATCACCGAACAGGTGAAACAGGCAGGTGGCACCATCCACAGTGGATTTACGTTCAAATGAGCATACGGAAAAACTCAATCCCCACTTTTTGCAGCGATCCTCTTCCCGTGGACCGTTATTGCTTTTCGCTCGGAAATGTAGGAGCCGGCGAGGGTGAGCAAGGTTCCCGCTACAGTGACCCAAGTGATATTCTCATGCAGGAACAGGGCAGAGGCGGCAACCGTAACTACAGGCACAATATAGATGTACACGCTTGTTTTTACCGCTCCAAGGATTCCGACCACCCGGTTCCAGGTGACAAAACAGAGTGCCGAGGCTCCCAGACCTAAGAAAAGAAGGTTGGATACATTGGAAAGGCTGAGGTTCTATGTAGCCATTATAATATGAACAAAAGAACATTTCTTGAATGATGTTGCTGGAGCTGAGGTGCAGAACAGCCTTACAGAAAAGGCTAATTGTGGTATGATTTCCGGGAAGAAGCGAAAAAGGAGTTTGCCAATAAGGGGGATTAATCATTGTCCAGAACAAGATATGGAGCTTGTATCATCACGCTGATGTTAGGCTTGCAGCTGGGGTGCAGCGCGGACATAGAGGGAAATGGGAATCATAGAGTAACGGAAACTAAGACTGAAACCAAAACTGTAGAAATAGATAGTAATAAACAGAGTGCAAGTATTCCGTTTACACAACATCTCTACTCCAAGCATTCGACTGATTTTACTTGGGAGTGGAGTAATACCGAAAATTTACCGAAGGAAGTAACGGACCGGTATAAAGAGTACGAAAATTCAGCACCCGGCGGATATCTAGTGAAGGAAACCCCCACAGAGTATTTCATTTGCGTGAGCATCGGGGAAACAGAGTCGGTAACAAAGGGATTTGAGGTAAAATCGCTAACATTTCCGGCTGAACATGCCGCAGCTGAAAAACCAATTTTAAAAATTGAGGCAGTGCCTGCAAGTGATCAGAATCCATCGGACAAAGAAATGTCAGGAAAATTGTTTACCAGATCTCTTATCAGTGTCGCCAAGGAAGATTTGCCGGAAGGCATCCGTCTACATTCAATGATTATGAGTCTGGAAGATTGAATGGAATATCAATAATTAAGTGAAGGTGATCAAGATGTTAGATTTAATCTCTGCACACCGTTATTTATATTTTCTTATTAAAAATCAGGGCTCCATAGCAGAATTCGAACAGTGGCTTTACAGCAATGATGAATTGGAGCAAATTTTGGGTGAACAGGAATACTACGAATTTATCTCGAGGAATTATAAGAACAAATACGCTTTTCTTGAAACAGAGAAGCAGGTCTACAGAATTATTCAGCTAGGCAGGTTTGAACAAGAAAGGCTTGAACTGTTGCTTAATGAGCTTCTGACGCTTGAGGATGCTTCAAGACAACTGGAGATTATGCATGTGCTTTATGAAGAGTATTGTAGTGGTTACTCATTTTTGAGATACATAGCTTTAACCTATATTACTACGTCTGACGAATATAAGGAGATACTCATTGAGGATAAACAGAAGAATAATTCTTATATCACTGGCGTAAGGAGAGAAGCGAGCAGGCTGCTTGGTTTTTTCGGACGAAACGAAATCATTATCGAGGAAGAACATGAATTTATAGACCACAGGACTGAAAAGGACAGAATTGAAATGCATAGCATTGATAAAATGTTAAATCAAAAATGACTTTAATTTCCCGTTACCCCCTTGCATTCCCTTCTCATTTCTCTGTGACCGCTGGTCCGGTTGCAGGGGGATTCCTATCCATAGCGTCAAATAAAGGAAGTATGACAGCACAGCGGATTGCATTGAAAGGAGTAGAGTATTAGGGGCAATAACAACTTAAGAATAACGTAAGAATTACATAAGAAAAAAGAAATTTCTGATCACTACTATAGTAATTAGGGAAAAGAACAGCTAAGTAAGGAAGGTGTATCATTTGGAAATCAAAATACGGAAAACTACGGTTCAAAACCTCTGGATGATGTGGGAAAAGGCATTTTCGGTGCTTACATATTTTCGGGGAGCGAGTACATCGCGTTTTGGCATATGCTCGGTGATGCTAAAAAAACATCGGGGCGAGGCCATTGTATGCCAGGATTCAACAGTTATCCATAAAGGAGAGTGGGTAGGGGAGCTTCACCTGGACAATGAAAAAATTCTGAAGCTTATTAAGTCCGAAGGCTCGGATCGTGCGGCACTGCAAACGGCCCGGCTGCTGCGTAAATCAATGAAGCAAATTAATGAAGCCTTTGAATCGCAGTCGGAGTACCAGCAGGTGAAAGCGTTAATGGGGATCACGCTGCTCCATCGCGGTTTGACACATGGTCTGGGCTTTGAGCAGCAGCAGATGAAATCGGGATTTTTTATGAGAATTACAACAGTCTACCTCCGCCTGCTGCTGTCAGCTATGCATCCGGAAGGAAGAAAAAGAATTGACCGGCGCACTGATCAGCTTGTACCCATGCTTCTGGTTCACTCGCGGGGATCGCTGAAGAAGCGTTTCTCACCCGAACAGCGTCTGTCCGGATAAGCTGCCAATAAAGGGGGAGGCGAACCATGTTTAACTATTTAATAGGAGGAATACTCTGTATTGCCGCTTTTTATATGTTCATTCCAAGCTTAATTTCGCGGATGACCGGATGGGGGGTCTTCCGCAAAGGTAAAGGAAAGGGAGAGGTGGCCTTCACTTTTGATGATGGGCCACATCCGGAATATACACCGAAATTACTCGATTTATTGAAACGGCATCAGGTTAAGGCAACCTTTTTCGTACTGGGATCGCAAGCGGAACGGTATCCCGAGCTTGTTCGCAGAATTGACCGTGAGGGCCATCAGATTGGCATACATAATTATTGTCATACTTCCAACTGGCTAATGCTGCCTAAAACGATTCGCAGTGAACATCTGGATCGTTCCGCAGATATTATAGAAGGTATTGTTGGCACCAGACCCGACCACTATCGTCCGCCCTGGGGCTTAATGAATATGTTTGATTACTTCCGTTACAAGGAGTACCGGATTGCACTATGGTCAATTACGGCAGGTGACTGGAGCAGCCGGGTCTGTCAGACCCGCCTCCAGTCAAAGCTGCTTGACCAAATTACTGGCGGCTCCGTTGTGTTACTGCATGACAGCGGCGAGACAGTGGGTGCAGACTCACAGGCACCTCATTTTATGCTGGAGGCTTTAGACGAGGTGCTGCCGCAATTGAAGACAAGACACCTTAGATTCGTACGTTTGGATGAAATGGCATAATACTCATAATGAACCCTCTGCGTTGTTCGCAGCGGGTTTTTCCTGTAAAGGGGATTAAGTAATATTGACCTGGCATAACGAAATAGTTAATGATAATGTAGATGGACACTACAAAAAGATGAATCTGTCCAAGGATTCAAAGCGGGGTGGCTTTATTTGTTTAAAATTATGCTTATCGAAGATGATGTTACGTTATTCAATGAGATCAAGGACCGGTTGTCCCAGTGGTCCTATGAGGTCTATGGCATTTCGGATTTCGGCAAGGTGCTGCAGGAATTCACGGTGATCAAACCGGAGCTGGTCGTGATCGACATCCAGCTGCCTCAGTTTGACGGGTTCCACTGGTGCCGGCTGCTGCGTGCACATTCCAATGTGCCGATTATCTTTCTGTCCTCACGCGATCATCCGAGCGATATGGTGATGTCTATGCAGCTGGGAGCCGATGATTTTATTCAGAAGCCGTTTCATTTCGAGGTGCTGATCGCCAAAATCCAAGCCACATTACGCCGGGTGTACAACTATAGCACTGAGCGGACGGAGCTGAAGACATGGCGCGGAGCGACGATTGAATATGTGAAGAACACTGTAACCAACAGTCTTGGCGCTGCTCTGCTTACTAAGAATGAGACGTTTATCCTGAAGATCCTGGTAGAGCGCAAAGATCAGATTGTAAACCGTGAAGACCTGATCAAGGATCTGTGGGACAATGAGCATTTTGTGAGCGACAATACGCTGACCGTGAATGTGAACCGGCTGCGCAAAAAGCTGGAACCGCTGGGGCTGGACACTTACATTGAAACCCGGGTGGGACAAGGGTATATGGCAACTGAAGAGGCGGCGTTATGATCTGGAAATACCTTAAGGAGAAACGGAGCTGGCTGCTCCTGCTCGTCTTGCTGCAGCTGCTCCTTCTGTTAGTAGTCTATCTCGATGCATCTATTCCGTTAATGCCGATGCTGTACATAATACTGCTAAATCTGCTGGTCTGTACCGCATTTATGTTTCTCCGATATCCCAAGGAGACCCGGTTCTACAGAAACATGGAAGCCTGGGATCAGACTTATGATCTTGGTGTTCTGGGTGAAGCCGAGAGCCCGTTTGAAAAGGTAGTGCAGGAAGCGGTGATCACCCAAACGGAACGTTACCGGCAGGAGACCTCGGTGAATTTTCAACTGCTGGAATCGGAGAAGGATGATCTGCTGTCGTGGATTCATGAGGTCAAAACTCCGCTAACGGCAATGCAGCTGATGATCGAACGTCTTCCGGACGAGACGCTGCAGAAGCAGTTAATGTACGAATGGCTGCGGGTCCATCATCTGCTCGACCAGCAGCTTCACCAGAAACGGATTCCCTTTATGCGCAATGACCTATTTATCGAAAGGGTCAAGCTGGAGCCGGTTCTGAACAAGGAGATCCGGGCGCTGAAATCCTGGTGTATTCCCAAAGGCATTGGTTTCGACGTATTCCTTACGTCCGAAGAAGTACTGACCGATGGCAAGTGGCTAGGCTTTATGCTCAGGCAGCTGCTGACGAATGCCGTGAAATACAGTGAAGCTTCCGATATCCTCATCCTGAGCACGGAAAGAGATGGTCATGTTGTGCTTACCGTTGAGGATTTCGGACGGGGAATTGACCCTAAGGATCTGCCGCGGATATTTGATAAAGGCTTCACCTCAACGAGCGGGCGTCAGGAAGGGGCCGCTACCGGGATGGGACTGTATTTGACTAGGCAAGTAGCGGAGCCGCTGGGGATCAATATTCAGGTGAATTCCGTATTTGGGCAAGGAACAGTATTTACATTGATTTTTCCACGGGAGAATGAGTTTGTAAAGATTGAAGGCTTGTGAACACATTTGAACGATTTCTCGCGAGAGCCGCTGCATAAGGATGTTTTTGCACATGAAGGCCAGCAGGACTATTATGCTATCTCGAAGATCCGTTGGTCGCCGGATGGAACGCTGGCTTGGGCGGATACGGCAAGTCCAGCCCATACATTCTGAGAATGGCTGGGCCTTTTAGGAGATACCGGGCATGTGACAACAATGTCACATGCCTCTTCACTTTGTTCGGCGAATCGCAGGAAAAAGAACAACATCCCGCTTATGATAGAACTATAGAAAAGGAGTGGGTGAAACATGATTATTATGCAGGCTAATAAAATTTACAAAACCTACGGAAAGAAATTCAATAAACAAGAGGTCTTGAAAGGCATTGACCTTCAAGTAAATAAAGGCGAGTTTGTCGGCATTATGGGGGCGTCCGGTTCAGGAAAGACGACACTGCTGAACGTGCTGTCCTCCATTGACCGCGTAAGCCAGGGAACGATCGAAATCGAAGGCAAGGAATTTACGGGCATGAAGGAAAAACAGCTGGCTGAATTCCGCAAGCATCATCTCGGATTTATTTTTCAGGAATATAACCTGCTGGATACGCTAACGGTCAAAGAAAATGTGATGCTGCCGCTGTCCATCACAGGTATTTCCAAGAAGGATGCCCATCAGAAGTTTGAACAGGTAGCGGGCGAACTGGGAATCTACGAGTTGAAGGATAAGTACCCCTCGGAAATATCCGGCGGGCAGAAGCAGCGGACATCGGCGGCAAGGGCGTTTGTGCATGACCCGAGCATCATTTTTGCAGATGAGCCTACAGGGGCGCTGGATTCCAAGTCGGCTTCCGATCTGCTGAACAAGCTTTCTGACATGAACAGCAAACGCCAGGCGACCATCGTCATGGTTACGCATGATCCTGTGGCGGCCAGCTATTGCAGCCGGGTGGTGTTTATCCGTGACGGGCAAATTTATACGCAGTTGAACAAAGGTGATGAGTCCCGGCAGTCCTTCTTCAACGATATTATCAAGACTCAGGGCGTATTGGGCGGTGTTCAGCAATGAGCCTGAATTATATCGTTCTGCGCAATCTGAAAAAAAATATTAAAAATTATTATCTTTACGTCTTTGCCTTGATCTTCGGTGTGGCGTTGTATTTTTCCTTTGTGACCCTTAAATATGATCCGGCCATGGACGAAGTCAAAGGTTCGGTAAAGGGTGGGGCAGCTATCGGCACCTCTTCTGTGCTGCTAGTGGTCATTGTTGCGATTTTCCTGCTCTATGCCAATACGATTTTCATTAAACGGCGCAGCCGGGAGATCGGCTTGTTCCAGTTGATAGGACTCACCAAGGGTAAAATCTTCAAATTGCTCAGTGCGGAGAACCTGATTCTGTATTTCGGTTCCATGATCATCGGAATTGGTGCGGGATTTGTGATGTCACGGCTGATATTGATGATTTTGTTCAAAATCCTTGAAGTGGATGAATTGGCCAAGCTGCGTTTCTCCACGCAGGCGCTGCTGCAGACCGTAATCGTTTTTGCCGCGATATACCTGCTGATTATGATCATGAACTACGTGTTCATTAAAGGGCAGAGCATCCTTTCCCTGTTCAGGGTCACTTCCACGACTCAGGAGCGGATTAAAAAAATGTCGCTGTGGGAGATTATCATGGGTTTGCTAGGCATTGGATTTGTTGCAGGGGGGTATTATCTGTCGACCCAGCTTTTCGGCGGAAAGTTCAATGCCATGAACGAATTAATGATTATCATGATCTTGGTTCTCGGCTTAGTCATTGTCGGCACCTACCTCTTCTATAAAGGTTCGGTCAGCTTTGTATTCAACGCGATCCGCAAGAGCAAAAAGGGTTACCTGTCCATCAACGAGGTACTGTCGCTCTCATCGATCATGTTCCGGATGAAATCGAACGCGCTGCTCTTGACGATCATCACGACGGTTTCTGCACTGGCCATCGGGTTGTTGTCTTTAAGCTATATCTCCTATTATTCGGCGGAAGCGACAGCCAAAGAAAGTTCCCCGCATGATTTTGGCTTTGCCCGGACCGAGGCGAAGGAGAAGTTTATTCAAGCGCTCAATAAGGAGCAGATCAAGTACAAGGAAATTGATATCTATCCGGTTGGGGTGGATGTAGATGCCACTCAAATTATGGACTTCTCACCGTTCACAGCCTCCCGGGACCGCCTCCTATCCACCTCTGTTGTCAGTGACATCAGCATCGAAGGTGTAGAATTGGAACCCGGTGAGACCCGTCTCATGGGCTACAGCAGTGCTTTGGAAAAATTAATAACACTGAAAGAGACCGGAGAGGTTGGGTTCCTGACTTCAAGCGGGACGATTAAACTGCAGCTGAACGGTGTATCCAGTCAGCCTACCCTGCCTGTCTATTATGCCTCCGGCTCCGGAGTATTCGTGGTGGATGAGTCCGTTTATCAGAAACTGGTTAAAGTGCTCGATCCCAAACTGCAAAAAAAGAAAGAGGTAGCGAATTATTATGGGATTGAAATCACCGACCGGTCGAAATTGGACACCGCGAATCAAATTTACGAGAACCAAGCTCCGCAGGAGCCAAGCTTTTCCCAGCATGAGTACGAAATGAACCAGCGGAGTAATATGGGGATGATTATGTTCATCGTCGGGTTTCTGGGCCTGACCTTCCTCATTACCTCAGGCTGTATTCTTTACTTCAAGCAGATGGATGAAGGCGAGGAGGAAAAAGGCGGCTATACGATCCTGCGCAAGCTGGGCTTTACCCAGAGCGACCTTCTACGCGGCATCCAATTCAAGCAGTTGTTCAATTTCGGCATTCCGCTGGTCTTCGGCCTGAGTCATAGCTACTTTGCTGTCAAATCCGGCTGGTTCTTCTTCGGTACTGAGATGCTTACACCGATGATCCTGGTCATGCTGTTCTATACAGTACTGTATTCGGTCTTCGGCTTCCTGTCGGTACTCTTTTACAAGAGAGTGATCCGTGAATCGTTATAGGAATTACAGCAGTCTGCCTTTCCGGCAGGCTGTTTTTTTATATGAAGCAAGTAATCGAAACTTCCCAAATAACGGAAGCGTATGTATATATAAAGCTATATTTAAATGGAGGATAACTGCTATGCCAAATGAGGCGAAAAGGTTCTTTAAGCTGTTTGCCAAGAATATTAAGGAATCAACAGGTCCCGGTTATTATCAGGCCAATGGAATTTATGTCACTTGTGTTCATTGCCAATATGATAAATTCGAGCATGGATACGCGCAGCTGAATACAGCTTTCTTAAGTTTTTTGAACCTTGATTTTGCCAACCGTTCCGCGAACACCTTAACTTGTCACCGTTGTGGTTATATTCATTGGTTTAACAAGGATATTAAAAGAATGAGGTGAAGGTATGGACCCGGTAGAGGTATACAAAGGCAGACGTCCTGCGGAGCTTATGATGACTATATCGCTATGTGTGTCGATAGGAATTGCGATCTTTTCAATGCTCTATTTATCGGAAGAAGGGAGCTTTTTACTTTATTTCGCGTATGTTTGGAGCATCTTCAGTCTTACCATCATAGGGGTTTTGCTGCAACGGCTTTTCACAGCCAGGCAGATTATGAATATCGAGCTGAAACCTGGTGCAATTATCTTAAAAGATTTGACCATTGAAGCCGAGAAAACCAAAGCTGTGTATATTAAAGGGTATTTCAAGCCTGTGGTCGGAATTAAACCGAATGGAAATGTTTTTGTACCGTATAAGTCCTGTTTCTCCTTTGCCGAAAAAGAAGACCAGGGGATGAAAGCGCTGAAGGCATGGGCAGAACATCATCAGATTGAAGTATTCCATAAAAGCTTTAAGAGATGGCTATAAGCTTGACTACAAGGTACATAAGAGCGTACAAAGGCACTAACCCGCGTTAGTGCTTTTTGCGATGAATAGTTGCAGACAGAAGCTGTAAGTATAGCCTGAAGTCGTCTTAGCATAGCGCTGGGACGATTTCAGGCTTTTTATTTCTTGCTCCAGCAGTCCTACCCGTGCAGTTCATCGTCCACTGAAGTAGTTCCGTGGCATAACTCCGGGAATGATCGCGCAATAACAATGGAATCCTCGTAGCCGAGGTTGCCGGAATGGGATACAAGAATCGGATATTCCAGGGCGTCCCTTTCCATGCGCATATCCCAAATGTAATGATTACCGCTCCCGTCCATCGCAAAGGGCACCGCTCCCGGCATATACTCCGGAAACTCATAGGCCAGAAGCATGGGTCTTAATTCAGCCGCGCTAAAAAACTGAAAGTAGCGTTCCCCGTTCACAAACTCCCCGCCATTAGAATAACGCAGAAAGTCCAGATAACTTGCAGGCAGCGCTTTGTGCGGGATGGACCATAAGCCGGGGTCAAACGGAGCGTACTGCGCATGCAGCGGATGGGCAACCGGGAAGGGATTGCGCTGCCGGCTGATGATTTCGTCGATTTCCGGCGCCGTTAGCGGTTTGTGCCAGCTCTGCATAAATTGCTCCAGCTCTGTTTCCGTTAGGCCAGGCTGCTTCTGATAACTGATTCCGAATACGTTGTCCCATTCCATGAACGATTCCCCCTTGTCCGGTCTACCGGATGATGTCACAATACGTTAAGATTAATAGAGTAGTAGAGCCAATGCAAATTACGTTTCCAGAGAAGGAGCGGGAATTGGACATAATTGTAGCTGGAGGTAACCTAAGTGGATGACTCAAACATCAAAGTACTCGTAATAGAAGATGATGCCGATATCAATCGCCTGCTGTGCCGTATGCTTACGGGCGAAGGACTTACTGCCGTCTCTGCATTTTCAGGAAGTGAAGCATCGCTTCGGCTGTCGCTTGAAGCATACCAGCTGGTGCTGATGGACCTAATGCTTCCGGGAATGCCTGGAGAAACGTTGATTCCGCAAATCCGGGAACAATCCACGGTTCCGATCATTGTCATTTCTGCAAAAAGTACGCTGGAGGACAAGGTGGGGCTGCTGCGTTTAGGTGCGGATGATTATATTACCAAGCCCTTTGATCAGGAAGAAGTTATGGCTAGAGTGGAGGCACAGCTTCGGCGTCTACAGTATCTGCATGCGGTGAATCCTGACGAAGAAATTATCCGTATACGTGAACTGATCATGGACAAGCGGCGGCGTGAAGTCACCTTGAACAGCGAATTGCTGACTATAACCAAATATGAATTCGAAATTCTGGCGCTGCTCCTGTCCAAGCCTGATAAGATTTTCTCGAAAAGTGAGATCTACCGGAATATCTGGCAGGGGACGTATCTTGGAGACGATAACACCATTAATGTACATATCAGCAACTTGCGGGCCAAAATCGCCGCGGTTACCGAAGAGGAATATATCCGTACGGTTTGGGGTATCGGGTTCAAAGTGGTGTAGCTTTAACTTCTTTAAGGTTTCTTAAGGTTTTGCTTAAAGCTTATTAAGGGTGACCTGGATACAATTGAATTATCAAATTGCAAGGGAGTCATTACGATGATGCATTGTATACTGGAGATTGAGGGACTAAGTAAAACCTACCGGGAATCACACGCACTCCAGAATATCCACCTGAACATTGCTGCAGGTGATATTTGTGCAGTAATTGGTAAAAATGGCGCAGGTAAAACTACATTATTCAAATGTATTACCGAACAGGTCTTTCCGACGGCAGGCAAAATCACTTTGTATGGAAAAAGTGAAGCTGCCGAGGTTAGGCAGGAACGCAGGAAAATAGGTGCCCTCATTGAAGAACCCGCATTTTTTCCGGACTTTACGGCCAGGCAGAACCTGGAATATTACCGCCAGCAACGGGGCATCGCAGGCAAAACCTCTATCGATCAAGCCCTTAAGGAAGTGAGGCTTCTTACTACCGGGAAGAAGAAATTCAGGGCGTTTTCCCTCGGGATGAAGCAGCGGCTGGGACTGGCGCTTGCCCTGATGACTCATCCGACATTCCTGCTTCTGGATGAACCGACTAACGGTTTGGATCTGGAAGGGAAGGTGGAGATCCGTCAGCTTATTCAGACCTTAAATGAGGAAAAAAAAGTGACGATCTTAATCTCAAGTCATGTGTTATCTGAATTACAAAGCGTGGCTACCCGGTATGTTTTCATGGATCAGGGACGGATTGTTGAGCAGCTGACGGCAGAGGAACTGCTGAACAAAACCAGAAAAACCGTTGAGCTGGTTGTGAATGACAGCGGCAAAGCCGCCACGATTCTGGAAAAGCACTTCCCGGGCATCCCTTATCGAATCCTGCCGGATCATCACATTCAGCTGTTCGGCGGTATGGACAAGACCGATCATATTAACGGGGTACTCTATAGTCAGGGTATCGGTGTATTTTCGATAAATGTCACGGGAGGAGACCTGGAAGAATACTACCTGAGTCTGCTGGGAGGTGAACGTGATGCTTAATCTGATGAAAAGCGAGCAGTATCGTTTCGTCCGGACCCGAAACTATTATTTATCTGGCTTGCTCTATATTCTGCTAATGGTTGGCGCTGCTGTGGCCCTTTATGCTTTTAATCAGTCAGAGCTTAATTTTCCTTACGGGAATGAACGTTTCTTCTACCGCAATGTCCTAAGCATGATGCCGGTTGTGTTCGTATTGCTCTTCATCTTTCCGCTGATCGTTATGGGCGACAATAAGAATGTGCTTAAGAATACGGTAGCCTATGGCTACAGCAGGCAAGCCATCTATACAGCCAAACTGCTGATTACAATGGCCGGATTCTTCTTATTCGCTCTTGTACTGGTGGGAGTGTCCTTGCTTTTGGGAACTACCCTGATGGTTCGCAATGTGGATCATGCACTCACGGAATATACGAGGATGCTGGTTAACATGCTGCCCCTCATGATTGCAGGAATCACAACCTACTACTGTCTTGCTGCCAGCATGAAGAAAAATGCACAGCTGCTCATCGCCTACCTGCTCATCTATTTCCTGCCACATTATATTCTGGGTTACCTCCAAGGCAGATTTACATGGGCAGAGTGGCTGCATAGTCATGGACCAGCTTATTATTTGCTTAATGCCTATGAAGATATGGGCTATGCAGCCTGGGAACCGTGGGCAGTGGGGGCGGTCTATACGCTGGTCTTTTATACGCTAGGGCTATATCTGTTCAAGAAAGAAGAGTTCTGACTATAAGTCCAGGAGGGGATAAGGAACATGCATCTAGCTCTCGTCATAACTGCGGCCTTAACGGCTGCTTTGTTTCTTATTCCCTATATGCTGCAGCGGCGGAGCATTATGCAAGTACGAAAACAACTGGCAGAAGTAGACCATCCTCCCACGCAGCACCTGAACGTTAAGCTGCCTTTGCCGGGGCGTGAAATGGAGCAGCTGGTGGTTGCCATTAACCGGCAGCTCGATCAGCGCAGGAAAGAACAAGTGACCCATCAATCGAGAGAGCTTGCAATTAAGCGGGAAATCGCCAACATTTCTCACGATTTGCGGACACCTCTTACTTCAATGCAAGGCTACGCCAATCTGCTGAAGGACCCGGCAATCCCCATAGCGGAGCGTCAGGAGTACCTGGACATTATTCTGCATAAAATGACGGTGATGAACAACATTGTGGAGTCGTTCTATGAATTGTCCAGTCTGGAGTCCGGGGACTATCCTATGGATATGCAGCCCCTCTATCTGTACAGCATGTTGAGCGAAGTTATTCTCGCGTTCCACACGGACCTAGTACAGAAGAACATTGAAGTTCAGCTGAACTTGGATGAAGCGGTGCGGAGTATCTGGCTGGATGAGAAAGCCATGATCCGAATTTTCTCCAATGTGCTGCAGAACGTGCTTAGGTATGCCAAAAACCGGCTTACAATTTCTTTATTTACAGAGGATCACAAAGTAATGATTATTTTCGCGAATGACACCGATCATATCCACGAATGGGATCTTCCCAAGCTGTTCGAGCGAACCTATACCAGTGATCACTCCAGAGCAAGCGGCCAACTGGGCCTCGGCTTATCCATCGTGAAACAACTGGTAGAGAAGCAGGGGGGGAGCCTTGGCGCCGCACTTGCGGATGGGGAGTTTCAATTGGTTCTTACGTTTGGAGAATGACAGAAAGGGAGCCGCACCCAGTGCGGCTCCCTTTCTGTCATAAACTAAACTATAATTCTGTTAGATAAGCGTGACCAACAGTTCAGTGATTTTGCCGTTACTAACCTTACAACGTAATGTCAGGTTAGAGTGTTTTGCTTGATTTTAAATAGGGAACGCCAATCGTCATATTCTTCCATTTCATTGTATAATAAACTTATATATAGACTACTTTGGCAGCTCAGGGGAGGACAAAATGAACAAACGGATTGCAATCCTATGGGTCACTATCATTCTCATGTTTGTTATAGCTGGTTGTAATTCCAACAAAAGTTCAGTCAGCCGGGAATGGAGCACATCCAATCCAACTGCGGAAGATGTTCTGTCTGACAATTCCAATGCGAACATCTTTATGTTCTCGGATATCATTTATAACTCTGGGATTCCATGGGTGGATGAATTAGAACTTCATAAAGATCAGTATGTAACGGAAATTATTGAACAGTCTGGAGATGGCAAGGAATTTAAGAATGGCACGGCCAATCAATTATCCATTGGGACAAAGATCTACAGCGTCAAGGAACGGAGCGATATATACATCGCGGAAACTGAAGACGGAGATTTGAGATTTTATGGATTAGTGGAAGGGTGAAGAGAGAAAGGAACGGCCAATACTAAAGAGTGGTCAGGAGGAAGCAACAATGCGAAGGAAGACAGTAGCCATATGGAGTGGCGTCATTTTTTTAATCGTTATCGGTATAGGTGTGGGTTATAAAATATATGACAACGATACCGCAACCTATGATATGTGGAGCAGCAGGTGGGGAATAACGATCCCCAAACCAGCAGAGCTAGTAGTTGTTTTTGAAAGTGAACCGAGTTTTCATGGGGATGGAGAAGGATACTATGTTCTGAATTATAACGAAGAACAACTGGCAAAGGTTCAAGACCAGGCACTCTGGCAGCCAATAACTGAAGAATCAAGGCATTCCCTGGAAGGAGAAGTATCGCGGTTCACACAATCTATTATACTGGTGTCCCAGAAAGAGATTGCTAAATACGGTAAGCTTTATAAGAACTACCCGACGGAGTATGACGCAGGTGATTATTATTATTACAAAAAGAAAGAGGACGGCAGTTACTGCATCGTCATCCTTAACGTGGATAAGCAACGGTTGTACTTGATGGAATGGATACAATAAGGCGCTAATTCCTGGATAGCGGCCTGAATTAGTTTGGCACTTTCACTTCAATGAGCGGGCAGAAACCGGGATTCGCCTGGCATAATTGTTCGGTAAACTCCGGCTGAAGCTTGGAGAGCGCTGTGAAATAACTTCCGATAATATGATTAAGACCAACAGCACCATTCTGGAAAGACTGCGGGTTGAGGGTCTGGACATGACTGTAATAGTACCTTTTCTCCCGCTTAGGCAGCTTGTAGATAGAGGGTGGAGTGTAGGTCACAACGTCAAAAGGATTGGCAATGCGGTAGCTGTTCGGAACATACCTTGTACTTACTTTTGCAAAGGCCGGATCGCCTACACGGGGGGACCCATAAGTGAATAGATAAGGTGAGCGGTAATCCGTATTGGCACTCAGATCGACTGCACACATGGTTGCAAGTGCTGCACCGAGGCTGTGGCCTGTAATGTATAAGGTCTTGCCGGATTCGATCTTGGACAGTGCTGAGAGAATTCCTTCACGGGCCGAAGAATAGATGTCTGTGAAGCCGCGATGGGTAAGGCAATCTTCCTTAATATATTTGAATTTTCTCTGTGAGGCGATGATGTCCGAGATCCAATTGGTTGTCGAGCTGGTCCCCCGAAAAGCAATAATTATCTCCTGTGGAGATTCCATAATAAACCCGAAGTTTTCCCATACATGGCCCAAGGATTTCGCCTTAATTACATGATTGACCGAATAATTCGCCGGCACGGCGAACGAACCATCCGTATTCGAAAATTGCGCATAGGTCTGTCCGCAGACAGCAGCCAGAAAAATCGCCCATTGCTCATAACCCTTATTGCTGCCCATCTGCATCCCGCCCTTCTTTCTTATTTAGGCTACCCGACAAACCTGGATAGTTCCCGGTTGAATTTTTCGCATTCGTCATAGAACAATCCGTGGCCGCTATTCTCGAATGGCACAAGCACAGAATTCTTTATCCCTTGATGCTGCACCACAGCCAAAGGGTAGTAACAAACTTGATCATGGATACCATGAAGAATCAAAGTAGGGACCTGTATTTTTGGGAGATCCTGAAATAATACTTCGGCGAGCCAGGCGTTGGAGACGGCTATAGTGGACCAGCTTGCTGCCTGCAGTCCTAGTTGGAAGAACCAGTCCGAGAACGGCTCCGATACTTTTTGATAGAAGAATTGTTCTCCGAAGTCACGCAGCATCTTGGGCCGATCCTGATAGGTCGCTTGAATGATCTGATCTATAGCTTCTTTTGTGGTGCCATAAGGAAAACCGGGCCGCTGAATCAGGCTGGGAGCAGCCGAGGCGAAAAGCGCAAGTTTGGACACCCCATACCCGTTGTGGCGGGCCATATAACGTATAGTTACAGCTCCTCCGGTGGAGTGTCCCGCGAGTGTAATGTCCCGAAGCCCTAAAGCCCCGATAACACACCGGATATCGTCCGCTAACCGATTGTAGTCGTATCCGCTCAAAGGTTTATCCGAATTGCCGAATCCCCGCATATCCATTCCGATACAACGATATCCCATGGGCACCAGACGATTGTACTGATATTCGAACATCTTGTGGTTCGCAGGCCAGCCATGGATGAACAATATCGTTTTCCTGCCTAGCGGGTTGATATCATTTACATATACATTCACCTGCGGTTCTACTCTAATCCAATGTTCCATTAGGCTTCCCTCATTCATCCGTTAATTTGTCTTTTCAAACCATATTATTCAGCTGATTGGGTTAAGTGCCTACAAAAAAAACCACCGTTTAATAACGGTGGGGTTGAATGGGCTATGTAGGGCTGTCCTTGCCGCGAGGGCTGTGCCTACTATTCTACTTCGGCAACCTCTCTATCAGGTAATTGTGTCACATAACTGTCTGACAGCTGAAGGAGCGCCAGGGCACGATTGAACTCATCTTCTGTGGATTGAAGCGGTTTAGCGCCATCTCCGGATAAAGTATAATGTTGGCCATCTTCAAAGCCGCTGCCGGACAAGAAAAGCTCTTCGTTATTCACGAAAGATCCGGTAGGTAAATAATAGCGTTGAGGCAGCAGGTTATAGGCGGATTCATTTAACAGATCCTGTCCAAAATGAATATGGTTATCTAGCGTTACCCCTAATAAATTGGATACCGTAGGTAAAATGTCAACCTGTCCGCCTAATTGATCCTTTACAGTTGGAGTCGTAATCCCCTTAGAAGCTATGATTAACGGAATATTGATCAAATCGCGTTCCGTATATTCATGATTCAGAATTTCCTCAAGTAAGACTTTATCCTCATCCTTAAGTGAGAAAATAGGAAGCCCCCGATGATCACCATATAATGCGATTAAGCTGTTATCCCATACGCCGTTCTGCTTTAGTTCGTCGATAAACTGTCCAAGCGCGTAATCCGCGTAATTCTGAGCACGAATATAATCGCCAACGAGCGTTCCTTCAAATCGCTCCGGTAATGTCATTTTGTATTTGCTTTCCGGAATCGAGAACGGATTATGAGAGGACATGGAGATTACATGTGAATAGAAAGGTTGGGCACTTTGGTCCATTCGGGCCAGCTCTTGCGATGTCTTCTTGTAAAGAACTTCATCGGACGCCCCGTAGAAGACGGTGTCATCTTCACCGAAGTAAGATTTGTCATAAAAGCGGTCGAATCCTAATGCCTCATAAAGCTCCCCGCGGTTCCAAAAGTCAACTTCATTCGTATGGAAGGTTGCCGTATCATAACCCTGCGCCTGCAGCAGCTTAGGTAAGCTTGGAAGCTCTTTGGGAGCATAGATATCAGTAGCTGGACCATTCGGTGGCACATAAAAGGAAGTGTTCACGATAAATTCAGCATCGGAAGTGTTGCCTTGTCCAACCTGCTGGTAGAAACGGGGGAAATAGAAATTCCCGGCGGCAAGCTTGTTCAGATTCGGAGTGATTTCCTCCCCGTCAATCGACAAGTTAATCAGGAAGTTCTGAAAAGACTCCATTTGAATAATAATCAGGTTCTTTCCTTTGGCGGCTCCGAACAAGAGCGGATTAGATTGAGCCTCAATGCCTTTAGTTTGATCAATGACGGATTGATTAATTTTGGAAAGCTCAATAAGCTCTTCTTCACGCTCTGCAAGCAGGGCGTAGGCTTCATAGTTGAGAATTCCCATTTGCTCAGCCTGGATGGTTTCATTCATA
This sequence comes from Paenibacillus sp. FSL L8-0470, assembly GCF_038008625.1. Classification (NCBI taxonomy): domain Bacteria; kingdom Bacillati; phylum Bacillota; class Bacilli; order Caryophanales; family Paenibacillaceae; genus Paenibacillus; species Paenibacillus sp. FSL L8-0470. Next base: position 4,677,065 of record NZ_JBBOZM010000001.1, on the reverse strand, counting down.
CTGGCCTGGTTCGGAAAAATATTCATTACACAGATCGCAAAAGAAACACAGAACAAGGCAGCCACCACTTTGCGGTTACTTCGGCGTGACATGGCTTTTTTCCAGGCGACTGCTTTCTTTCGGCTAAACATAACCAAACTAATGATAATGATATCCAGAAAAATAAGCATATATTGAGGGTGCATGACCGAAAAAATACTTTTCTTCACAGCTCCGACCTGTTTCGCCTGACCGATGACCTGAGAAGTAGCAATAATACCAAAATGATTATGATATACAATCAAAGAGAAGAACAAAACAGTAATGAGCAAATTCACAAACATGTAGATGGCTATTTTACGTTTTGTAGCGAACCATTCGATCAAGCAGAAGATCAATAGCACAAAAGGAATTTCTTTGAACCATGTAGTCCAGGTTGGCCCGTCTTCGAACAAGTAATACCAAGCAAAATAGCTTTTGGCAAGCATGATCAGTGAGAAAAATAATATGGATCTTTTACTGAGTGTACGTGGTTTCTTCAACCGCATCGGTTATGCGCATCCTTTTCCTTTTAATTAGTCCATTCTATTACATGGAAGCGCTCAAAATCAACTAGATTGGGAGAAGGATTTAAGAGAAAGACAACCTTATTATGTAAAATTCATGTCAATTACTGGATTTGACTACTCGCAGTATAATTCTCTTAACAAGCTAAAGAGCTCTATATGAGGGCTGAAGTGTTAAAAGTTGAAGCCATGCTATTTGCCGCTCCTCCTTGAATTCGATCAGTGGACGGAATACCATTATTTTGTGGACGGTTGCGCCGGACACCAACGGGATAGAGCGCTTGAATCCGTAATTGACTCCCGTAGACAGAATGGTCATGTTCATTTGTCGAACGGCTTTCAATGAAATATGTAGCCCCACTTGCCAGTACTGTCAAAAAAACCCCCGTTTTTATTAAAAATCATATTTCCCTCCCGATGGGTAGCGCACACTTATACGCCTGCGATACATTTCGTTTCCTAATCATAAGTCAACAGAAACTTTACTACCTCAGTCTTCAGCGTTTCGTGAAATTGCACGCGATCAAAGCCAGGTGGGTCCTGTGAGGGGGGAAAGGCGGGTGAAATCATCGCAGCTGGGAAAGGACTCAGGAAGGAAAAGTGTCCGGCATTCTCCACAGTCCGATAGCGAATCATCCGTGGTTCAGCAACACCATTCAAGATGATCTGTGCGTGAAATGGAGGTGTGTACGGGTCTCGCTCCGCGTCCAGCATGAGAATGGGGAGACGAACGTCGCTTAATGCCCCCTCATTCTGGAACCAAACGGACGCCGGGGCCAGCAAAATCAGGGACTGGATTCGCGAATCGCGAAGGACATCGATTTGCTGCGGCTTCCCATTTGGGCTCTCATTAGGGAAGGAGGTCGGGACGCCGCCAGCTGCTGCCAGCGCGGTGTAGCCGCCCATGGAATGCCCGATGACCGAGAGGCTTCCCGGCTGGATAAGCCCCTTAAACCTCTCATCTTCAAAAAACCAGTCGGCTGCCATGCGAAGGTGCTGGGGTCGATAGGTGAGGTTTTGGACCGTACCTTCCAAACTATTATCGTTGCGGTTATTGTGCGGATGTTCGGGCAGGCCAACGATAAAGCCGCTGCGTGCCAAATGCCGAGCAAGCGACCAGTACACAAGCGGCGAACCACCTGTACCGTGTGAAATGAGGACCAACCTAAACTTTCCCTCCCTCGGCGTAGCGTCTCTGGCCACTTCCAACGAGTACGGCCCTAGACGATCAGCCTGTTCCGGTGAGTCTGTCGGATACATCACGATCATAGGAAAGGTCACCCTCAATGAGTTTTCTGTAATTTGTACCTCGCAGCATCCTGCGTATCCTTCATTAATGTCTGCTTTTTTGTTCATCTTGATTTCTTCCTCTCCTTAAGCGAAACGCTCCTAAGATGGCGAGCTAACGGGAATATATATGTCCAATACCGAATCCTCGTTCGTCGGTCCTAGATATCGTTGGTCGTAACGCGCGAACTCCGGGGCATTCGTACGAACGCTGCCTGACTGGGGTAACCACGTTTCGTAAATGTATTGGAACGTATCGTTGAGTCTCGCTAATGTCCCCTTATGAGTAAAAACCGCATAAGTTGCCGCTGGTAGCAGCTTAGCGACCATTCCCAAGAGAACCGTACTCTCCTCGCTGGTCGCCTCGACACAAGCGGTATAAGTGACTTCCCATTGCTCGCCCGTAAGTTCAATGACCGCATAAAATATGTCTTCCGTATCCGGCTTTCGCTTAATTTCAAACACACGCTGCCTAAAGCTCCGCCATAGCATTCCGACCTCGTCCGAATTGACACCCGGTATCGACATGCCGACCAAATGCAGATTGTCCAGGCAGACAAAAGCTGGCACGAGGGAAAAGCCCTTATGCAAATGTTGCAGCCCCACTTCATCCAAAGGAAGCTTCTCCATGGCCCGGAACAACGTGTCCTTCATGTCCCTTTGCTTGCGAAATTGTCCTGGCGAGATGGAGAACAATTTCCGAAAGGCTCGGGCGAAGGATTCCTGGGACTCGAATCGGTACTGGATGGCAATATCTATGATCCTTTGGTTGGTATGAAATAAATCGTATGCCGCGTGCGTCAATCTCCGCTTGCGTATGTACTCTGAGACGGAGCATCGAGTAACTGATAGGAAGATCCTGTGAAAATGGTAAGGCGAATAGCCGGCAGCTTCCGAAACCTTGGCGCTTAAACTCTCATCGGTCAGATGATTTTCAATATAGGAAATGGCCTTGATTACCGAATCCTTATAGTTCACATTAATGCCTCCATAGAGATATTATCACTGTACGACAGATGAAACGCTCGGTTTTGATATTTTTTGCGGAATATTTTTCGTAAATCTGAGCATAAGCCTTTTTCATTTCTTCTCGTAATTCTTTGTTCTCGTTCTCCAGTGCTTTGATTTTGCGTTTTAACGTTTCGATGAGTATATCCTTATTCGCATCATTCATCTCACGCTTGATTTGCTTTGGAGTAGGTGCTTGTGATTGTTGACGGCGTAAGGATTCGATCCTCTCGCGGATATCTGAATGGTTATATAAACTCGCTTTCGATACACCCGATTCTTCTGATACGCTATTGAAATTGATACTCTTGTTGGCTCGTAAGAGGCGTTTAATCGCCTGATCTACCTTCTCTAAGGTACTCGCCTTCCCGTTGGGCATGGATTCTCTTCAGATAAGCTGTACGGTCGTAATTAGCCATTTCCAGCACTTACCTTTCTTTTTATACGGTCTTGTCTACCGAAAATGATATTGCCTTCTTGAAGGTTAGTTAGAATCCCCTGATAACGTAGTAGATTTTTCTCGTTCTTCTCAGCCATATCTTCACGACCATGTTGTTTTGCTGCCACAATAGCCTTTGATGTGGTTTTAATATGCAGTTCATATTTCAGTACATCCAATTCAGAGAAGCCTATGGCTAAATCTTTACATGGGCTTCCTCCATTACACGTTAAGCAAGGTGGTGCTTCCATGTGAGGGCATTCACCTTTTAAACGAGCGTGGCATGTCCCATAAGGGTTATCCATTGCATTCAACTTATGGTCTTGCCATAACGCATTTAAGATCTCTGCAGGAATGTCTTCTCCCACTTTAATTTCTTGCACATCACCGACTTTCGATCTTCGTGAAATCAAGATAGTGAGCAGAATTACTCTTGTTATAGTGGATCCCATATTTATCATGCAGTATCCTTACATCCCAGCGATCTTTTTCCCATTCTTCACGGGTGTCTGTTAATTGTAAGAACTTTGAAAGAAACAATCACAAATAGCCCGCCAAATGTGTTTTTCGTGTAACTTCGGCACGAAATGCATGTTTTTGAATCTCTTGTGTCTTATATTTCTGTTCATGCAACCAAAATAGCCATTCACGCTCTACTTTATCAATACCTAAGTCAAGCAGGGAAAACAGAGTAGGGTACTATTCATTTAGGAATTTTGAAAATACGCTCCAGCATTGTCCCACAAAAATAGTGACGAGAGCTTTCTCAGCATAAAATAGCTCGTGATACCAAAAATATTTTACTTCCAAATTAACCGTAGAGCTTTTGATTTTAAAATGGATATTTTGAGTTGAGTGATTATAATTCTCCGCCAGCTTTTTAAGCTGTTTGATATCTCCGATAAAATCAACATTCCATTTATCATTGACCAGGAAATAAGGATTATTTACATGCTTCACGTTTATAGATCCATCAGTATGAATGGTCTTCTCAGGATAAGCAGAAAGCTCTTGCTCTAATCTCTCATGAAAGCTCAATTCCTCACGGTATGTACGTAGAATAGTTTTTTTCATATTCAATCACCTTGAATCCTTTATATTGATCTGAAATGCTGTCTGTGCTTTCTCCCAATCCTTACGAATGTCATCTTCTGAAAGATGTACGTATAGATTCATCGTGGTCTGAATCTGCGAATGTCCTAAACGTTCCTGCACTTGCTTTATGTCTTTGGTTTCTTGGTAATACATCGTAGCGTGTGTGTGTCTAAAAAGGTGGGGGTGAAGTTTGCGAATTCCCGTTTTCTCCCTTAAACGCTTAAAAAGAGCTTCTACAGCGGTAAGTGTCAGGGGCTTACCTTTATTTTCACCTCGAAGAATTACAAAAACGAAATTGGAGCGAAAGTCCAACTCATCAAGGACTTCATATAAGTAGTCATCAAACAAGTCCATTAACGCTTGGGACACATATATTCCGCGCTCACCTGTTTTGAGCATGGCTCCGTTTTGTAATTCCCCTCGATCTTTTAGAAAAATCCGATGGCCTCTATAATCAAACTTAAAATCTTCCAAATAGAGTGAGAGGACTTCACCAATTCGCAAACCTGTTTCAAATAACACTTGGATGAGAAACTGATCTCTGATGTTTGTTGTTGCGTTTAGCACTTGCTGCACTTGTTCTTTTGAAAGTGTCTCAACATTTTTGCGTGGCTCTTTAATTTTTAATATATTTCTTATAGACGGCTTGTCCTTATGGACGTGATGCAGAAAGCTTTTATATCGTGATCTTCCTCCAGTAAATACCCGCATAAACTTCTCGGACATATCATCGGGAAGCTCTTCATTTCGATACAAGTAATCATAAAAGTTTGTAACAGCTGTTACTGTTAGATTAATGGTCTTTTCTGTCCTCTTTGTTTGAATCGGTTTAAGTGGAGTTATCTTGTTGCTTTCAAAAGGGCTACGCAACCAACCAACAAATTCCACCAAGTCTTCTAATCGAATATTATTTTGATCTTTATTCGTCTCTTTTTAGTACGCAAAATACTGCTTTAACGCATAACAATACGTTTTCTGCGTATTTCTACTTTTTCCCGTATTGTCTAAGTATTTTAGGTATTTCAAAACAGGGATCACAGGTAAACCATTTCCATCTATCAACATGTAACGTTTGTTGTTATCCATTAGAATAACTTCTTGTACTCGCATCGACTTTCACCTTCCAACATTAATTGATTACGCTCGGTTTTTAACCACTCTACGCCTCCCGCTATGGGCTACGCCCTCCACAAATAGAATCATATGTTGCATACTTCGATGTCTAAATAATGAATCTATCATATATAAATATAGTGGATATATGCTCATAAATTGAACAAAGTATCCACTATTTATAATAGTCTAATTAATGAAAAATAAATTGTTAGACTCGGAAAATAAAGTTGTAGACTGAGAAAATAAAGTATTAGACTGGCGGGCGCTTCATTAAGCTAAACATTCCTGTAAGGCTTAAGATTTGGTCTTTGTCAAAAAAGGAGCGCCTCGGTATGATGGGTTTGTCGACGGGTTTATAACCCAACACCATCAAGGAGGCGCTCTTATTATGAAGTTTAAACAATCAGACGGTCAAAATCAACGCATTGAACGAATTTCCACATCTCACCTTGTTGTGGGTATAGATATCGCGAAGGAAACTCATGTTGCACAAGCGTAATTAGATCGGTGGATCGAGGGAATAGGGCAGAAACACGGCTTAAAGGATCTCATAATCGGGATGGAGCCGACCGGACACTACGGGTATAACCTGACCAATTGGCTTACCGACAAAGGCATAGGCGTTGAAATGGTGAATCCGGCAACCACCAAACGAAACAAGGAGAACCGCGATAATTCCCCCTCCAAAAGTGATCCGAAGGATGCGCTTGTCATTGCTGATGTGATCAGTCGAGGCTACTACTATGAATACTCGCGACAGGCTATCGTCTTTCAGAAGTTACGAACAATTATGAGTGACCGGGAATATTGGGTGACGAATAGTGTACGGCTACAGAACCGGATTATTCGCTGGTTAGACATTCGGTTCCCCGAGTATTTCTCGGTGTTTAAAAACTGGGCATGCAAACGTTCCATAGCTACGCTTAAAGAATTCCCTTCTCCGCAGGATTTAGAGTCTCTTTCCGTATCAGGTGATCACGAGATGGAGAGAGCATATGAAACGAGCTGGTGGCTCGACTGGCATGCAGAAGGCTGCGCAGCTCATCGCTCAAGCTAAGAACAGTATAGGCGAAATGACTGCTCTAAATGAAGCGAAACAGGATTTAATGGCTATTACAAGAGTTCGAACGGATGGTAGAGATACTAGAGAGAATTGAACCGAAAGTACTTCAGGGAAACGAAAGGGACAGATTGTGCTTTCTAAAAGGGGCGATGCTACGCTGCGAAAATACCTGTATCTGGCCACGCTCCAACTCGTTGGAAATCATCCGATGTTCCGACAGCTGCATGAGAATAATGTTCAAGTCAAGCAAATGAAAAAGCAACAATCAGTATTTAAACTACTTGGAAAACTGGCACGAATCATCATTGGCATCGTTCAAAGGGGAGAAGCCTTTTCTCCTGGAAAAGCTGCCCCTACTTGCATTCAAGCTGCCTAAGACTGATTAAGCGATCACGTATATTGACTCATTCGTAGGATTTCAAAAAGAAAGCACAGAGGACCGAGTTCCTGCCCGATAAGGGCTCAGACCCGTCAGCTAAACGTTATCGGTCTCCACGCCTTGGTCAGGTGAAACGAAGGAAGGTAAGGGCATAGACCCGTAGAGTCATGGGATGGTGAACCCCCAAGGAAATTGTGGAGTATGCGTGCAGAAGAATAACACTTGGAGAGCTGTTCCACACGCTTCTTCTGTTCCCGCATACCCAAGATCGAGACAACGGTGTCTAATGAGCTTACTTTCTGAACGTTAACTGTATTCCGAGGCGACGAAATCCTACGAATGAGTGAGTATATGTGAGATAAACCCTTAAAACCGAGGGATGGGCAGGATAGTTGTAAGGATTGCTTGAATACCGCGTGAAAGAAAAAATAAAACAGAATTGACATTGGAGTTCACTCCAATGTTATTGTGAATGTATGGAAAAACAATATTCTATAAAAGAGGTTTCACGGAAACTTGGTATTCCGAAGGATACGCTTCGGTACTATGACCGTATTGGAATCGTATCGCCGTCCCGGGAACACAATTCTTACCGTAGGTATTCGAAGGATGACCTCGTCGATTTGATGAATATTCAAATCATGCAGTATGCGGACTTTTCTCTAGAAGAAATCAAGGGGAAGTTTCAGTTCCACAGAATGCAGAGTGTAGATTCTGCTTATTACCAGGAGGTCGCTGAATTCCTTGATGCCAAAAAAGCAGAAACACGCAAGAAAATTGCACATCTTGAAAAGGTCAGTCAGTTGTTCGACGTAGCAGTTGAAACGCTAAGGGGCTTTAATCATGAAAGTGACCAGCGGCTAGCAGAGTTCGTTCGGGAGATTTACCGGGATCTTCACAAGAAGGATCCTGGAATAACTAAGGAGGATTGTGATGGACATCAAAATTAAGAATTATTATTATCTGATTGCTGGCGTTCTTGCGATACTGTTTGCCGTTACGCACGCTTGGAACGGGCAATCCGCTGTACTGCCGACGCTCTTTGTGAATGATATAGCCATGGATACACGGATAATATTTAGGTATGTCTGGCACATTATCACCGCAGAGAATCTGGTCTTTGGTATTGTATTTATTATCCTGTCATTTCAAAGCGAGCGATCGAAGATCCGGCCTGCTGCATGGACGATCGCGTCACTTCTGCTCGTTCGTCTGATGGTTATTCTCGGCGTAACGGCATTTTATGATGTTTCTGCACTTACGGATACGTTAATCGATTCTATTGCCATCCTAATCTATGTCGCTTTCATCATATTGGGCATAAGAATGAAGAAAAAAGAGTTCGGAGGTCAATCGCCACAAACCAGTAGGAAGGTTTGAAGAACTAAACTGCGTTTCACTGCCAGTGATTTGCAATACGCTGACGGGAAACGTTAGTTGAACGACAACAGCGGCAGTCAAAGACTTTATTTTTCAAGTCTTGTTCTGTCGCTTCTTTTTTTAATGGATTAGTCTAAACCTTATTTTTCAAAAGCTGACGATTCTTCAATTCAAAAACCGCGTTAAATCAACGACTCCAGTCTAATACTTTATTTTCACCGAACAGTTACTATAGTTCATCCGAATCACGCCGTCCAATTGGAGAACGGGCTGGGTTTTGTACTTTTTTACCGAACCTCCAGAGGGATGGTCCTTACGGAAAAAGGTTCACAGCTACTGCCGGAAGCGCAGAAAATACTCGCATCGATTGACGATTTCCACTATAAAGCAAGTGATTTGCTGACAAATTCAACGGAACCCATTCGGATTGGATTGAATACAGACGGGCAGGTTCTTCAAATTAAACCAATGTGGCACACGGCGGAAATTGAGTATGAAGGAGCTTTGAAAAGGAGGTAGTCCTATGACTTGTGTGGCGGAATTCGGTATCATAGATGATTTTGAGAAAGATAAGGATTATGCTGTCTGCTATGAACCCATGAAATATCATTGTGTGGCAATTGATGATGATATCCTGAATGATTGGTGGAGCGACCTGACTTTAATTAGAACCTACTTCCACTCCTATAGCAGACCGGATTTTGCGCTTGCGAGGTGGGGAGTCACGTTAATTCCGCCTGAATCATTAGAAGCTTTCTATAGCATTGTGGCAAAAGATAGAAGATCAGCCTCATCAATGGAACTGACAGATTTAATAACATTATTAAGGAGGGCGATTGCTGAACAGAAATATGTTATACATTATGGTGTATGAAGATAATTTACTGTGAACATCCGATTCTAATTAGACTCTTCAACGGAAGGGTCTTTTTCGTAAGCTTAAAAGTAATAGAAGAAATCACCTGATCGTGTATTCATCGGCATGTTTAGTTATCCCGTTAATATGCCGGAATGGCGTGGATTTCTTTGGTTAGGAACATGACCATTGTTCGATTACAAATTGTGGAATCTATGCTACAATCACTCTGCAAAAGAATATTGCAACTATACATACATATGGAGGGAATTGTAAGATGAATATTATTGGCCTGGGGGGACTCCCTTGGGATACATTAGAGCAGGAGGTTGGACAAGGCGGGAAATTTGTCGTGTATACATATTGTATATCCATCATCTTCATGACCTTCCGGAAGAGTTCGTCAATCTATTACATAGAACCAAGAATGGGTTCAGTGGGCACAGGGCTCAAATTCACGTTAATTAGTGTATTGTTCGGATGGTGGGGCATACCGTGGGGGCCGATTTATACCATTGGTTCGCTGTTTACGAATTTAAGTGGAGGCCGTGATGTGACGGTAGAAGTAATGGATTCGATGATAGCAGATCGAAGAGAGCAGTCGGAGTTGCTTAATTTTATTGAACGAGTACAAGACAAATTGGAGAATCAAGTATGATCCTTCCGGAAGGTATTACGGGATTTGGCAAGAGTTTAGCCACAACAAAAATTACGGAGAAAGAATTTAAAGTCTTCTGTCACCAATTTTCAGAAGAATTAGGGTTGGATATAGTTAATGTTATAGAGATTTTTTACACTTCAAATTACTACATTGGAGAACTGGCTAAGGCATCTGGTAAGGTGTATATAATCATGAACAAACAATATCCTTTCGTAGCATTTGCAAGCGAATATAGAAATGGAAATATTGAATTTATTGATAATACATATTATATTAATACCTTTTCTCGATGCAGAGAGCAATTTGAAAGTAATGATCGCTGCGATATTTATCGCATATTAGGGCTTGAGGATCTTGAAATGAGAGTTAATGAAGAGATGATTCAAAACCTGAACCAAGATGAACTGAAGCAGATTAAATATTGGAAACCACAAGTACTTTAAAGAGATAGTTTTTAATAATTGGGATTAATGAATCAACCTGACAGAGACTCTTCCCGGAAAGGGTCTTTTTTACGCAAATTGCTGAAGAATGCGGGTAGGAATAAAATATGTCTCGATAAGCTGGATGAACATTACTACTTACGTTGGCTGGCAAACGTAACAGAGGCGGAGGGAGAGGGAGGCTGGAAAAACGTTAGTGTTCGACATTAAAGATTGATCGGAGGCCTCCTCTCTCCGCAGTGGCTACGTCACTCTTTTCTCATGAACTGGGGGCTAAGTAGTAACTTGAATTCACTCAATACAGCAGTTTTGGAATTCTTCCAAAACCTTGGATTTGTCTCCATGAATCTTTTCCAGGTGATCCTCACCCCAATAGCATAAATGGTCTAGCGCGGGTTTTAATCCCCAGCCGTAGTGCGTTAACTCATACTCCACTTTAGGGGGGATCTCCTTATAAACCTTTCGTGTAACGATCTTATCGTTTTCCAGGCCTCTGAGCTGAGTGGTCAGCATTTTTTGAGTAATGCCGGGTATTAACCGACGAAGCTCAGACGTTCGTTTCCGTCCTGTCATCAAATGGTAGATAATTAAAGGCTTCCATTTTCCTCCCATTACTTCTAAAGCCGCTTCCACTCCAACTTGATACTTCTTTTGAACGCTATTTTTCATCTGTTCAGTCATCTCTTAATCCTCCGTTAAAAAGGCTAGGTTTGCTGAGAACAACCAATCACTTCAACCCGTTACTCAGGTCAGTTTCTGGGGAATCCACCTAAGGTACTTCCATGTTCCTATGGCACCTGTATCTTCCTATAGAACTTAAAAGTGCGTACTTCCAGATTATTTTCCTACTGTTTATAATAGCATCAGCCATTGATCATGGCTAGAAGTCAGCTGCTCAAGAAAGGTAGTGAAGATACAAGCATGAAAGTATTAATCGTTGTTTCACACCCGAGAAAAGATTCCTTGACCTTTCAGGTGGCTGGTCGTTTCGTACAAGGTCTTGCCGAGGCTGGCCACGACTACGAGATATTGGATTTGCACGGGATTGGTTTTGACCCTGTTTTAAAAGGAGCAGATGAACCCGATTGGTTAGTTGCGGAACAGTCCTTTTCCCCTGAAGTAGAAATGGAAATAAGACGGATGAAGGAGCATGATGCTTTGGCATTTATTTTTCCTCTTTGGTGGTGGCATTTGCCGGCTATGCTAAAGGGGTATATTGACCGTGTATGGAACAATGGGTTTGCGTACGGTTCGAACCACCTTCATCATCAGCATGTCTTGTGGCTAGGTTTGGCTGGCGTTTCGAAAGAACAGATGAAAAAGCGTAACTATGATGAAACGATTACTCATCTGCTGAATGTAGGAATTGCAGATTATTGCGGTGTTTCCAATTCCAAGGTTGAATTCTTATATGAGACCATGGCTTCAAATCCCGGTCATTTCGAAATGCTGCTTAACCATGCTTACCGCTTAGGTTTGAATTATGCCAAGGATCATTAAGCTGGAGGGCGGTTTAACCTCAGAGGGGAAAGAGGTAGTTAAGCCGAATAATATATCAAGCGAAAAAGTGCACAAAGAATTAACACCGCTGAGGCAGTTGAGATCGGAGAAACTGCATTAATTCACTAGGAGGTAGAGTATGGGACATCGGGCCAATCTAATGATTATTCGGGAAGGTAATTACTCTTTGTACTACAGCCATTGGTGCGCAATTACTCTTCCAAGTGATTTGTTCTGGGGACCGGAAGCGGCTGTGGCTTTTATTGAACAGCAGGAGCCTGCAGAGGGTTGGCTGGACAATGCATGGGCGGAAGGCTGTGCATGTGTGGATTTGGATCACCGGCATTTATTGTGGTACGGCGGAGAGGACGAGCATTATGAGATTCCGCTGCGCCGGCATCTATTGAAGATGATGCAGCCCTTATGGCCGGGATGGACCATTGAATGGGCTTCTTCCGGGATATTGGACATGGCAGCTTATGTGGGTTATCCGGTGGAAGAACTCATCAGTGAAGTGAGTAGGACCATTACACCATTATCGCTGGTGCCTGAATCCAGGGACGGCTGGGTCCGAACGGTGGCAAGCGTGGTTTATCTGGATGGGGAACTGCGACTATACCCAGTACAATCGGAGCTGGAGGATTATCTATTGCAGGGGCCTTCGCTGGTAGAATTGCTTAATAAATCGGAAGGCAGCACAGAATTGGACTTAAACGAATGGCCGAAAGAGACACCGGATCAAGGCTTTCACCTGGATTTGCTGGCACGAACGATAGATATCTGGTATGCCCCGGATGCGGGGAATCTGTTGCAGCAGATTCGCACAGCTTGGCCGGGATGGACCGTGACCGATCAAAGAGATCAGTATGAGTCGCAGATCCGGCTGACAGAAGGGAAGCTGTGCTTTAAGATGGAGAATTCGCAAGAGTTGACGGAGCGGTTAACCTCTCATTTGCTGGGAAGTCACTCCAGTCCTGTAGATACCATTAAAGAGATTGCCCGTTTAAAGGCAGAAGCTGGAGAAGAGATAGAGGTGAACCCGCATGCTCTGGTGGATGAGCCTCATGACATTCCACTAGATACACGTGAGCAGCTGCTGCGGTATGCCGTTGCGAACATGGCTGGGTAATGTTGTGGATTTGAACCCAGACCTATCGCCCAGACCGTATTCCACAGGGGTACTAAGTATGAGGGGGCTTGCTTCGTGCAAGTGCCTTTTTTTGGTACTTGAAAATCAAATCGCGATATGCTAATCTGTAAATGTAAAACATGTAACCGGTTACACACAAGGGAGTGAGAGCAGTCCATGATTACAATTAAGGATGTCGCCAAAATTGCCGGCGTTTCGGTGGCCACGGTTTCACGGGTAATCAATGAATCAGGTTATGTCAACATCGATACCCGCAAAAAGGTAGAGGCGGCGATCCGGCAAAGCAATTATTCCCCCAATGAAGTGGCCCGGTCTTTATACAAACGCAAATCCAAGTTAATCGGTTTACTGCTGCCGGATATTACCAACCCTTTTTTTCCACAGCTGGCACGGGGCATCGAAGATTACATGCAAGAGAATGGGTACCGGATTATTTTTGGCAATAGTGACGAGAATGAAGAGAAGGAACTGGATTATATCCGCACTTTTGTACAGAATAATGTCGTAGGTGTGATATCTTCAACGAATTTTCCCGACAGCGGGGCTTATCTGGAAATGAATATTCCGGTTGTCTTCCTGGACCGTACTTCCAATGACAGTCCTTCCGTTTACGCGGATGGCCGGAAGGGCGGACGTCTCGCCGCTCAGGAAATGGTCGCAAGAGGCAGCAGCCGGATTACCATTATCCAAGGACCGGCCCATGTCAAGCCGGCGCAGGACCGGTTTCAGGGCGCGGCCGAAGCGCTTGAAGAAATGGGGATCAGCTACAATGTGATCCGGACATCATCCTTTTCCTATACCGAAGCAGAGCAATGGGCGACCGAGCTGTTTGAGCGGTTTTTGGATACGGACGGCGTGATCGCCAGTAATGATATTGTGGCCACGGCGGTTCTTCATGAAGCCCACCGGCTGGGCAAAACCGTGCCGGAGGATGTTCAGATTATCGGCTTTGACGATATTCCGCTCAGCAGTCTGATGTCGCCATCTTTATCAACTATCCGCCAGCCTGCGCGTGACATGGGCAGCGAGGCCGCCCGATTATTGATTCAGCTCATTGAGCAGGATCAGGTGGAAGAGAAGAACATTCAGTTGCCGGTCAGCTTCATCGAGCGGGAAACTACCCGAAGCAGAATAGAAACCAGTAAGAAAGGGTGAAAGATATGGCTAAGATTTGTGTAATTGGAAGCTGTTCCATGGATTTGGTGGTAACCGCTTCCAAACGGCCTCAAGTTGGTGAAACGGTTCTAGGAGACCGCTTCACCACCGTTCCGGGAGGCAAGGGTGCGAACCAAGCGGTTGCCGCCGCACGGCTGGGTGCTGAGGTAACGATGATCGGCTGTATCGGGGACGATTTTTACGGCAAAGCGATCATGGACAATTTTAAAAGAAATGGCGTTATTACCACCAATGTGGAACCGGTTACACATACAGAGAGCGGAACAGCCCACATCGTTTTAGCTGAGGGGGACAACAGCATTATCGTGGTCAAAGGCGCCAATGATTTCGTCACGCCTGCTCTGGTCGAACGGGCACTGGACGCCATCCGCAGCGCCGATATGGTCCTGGTGCAGCAGGAAATTCCGGAGGAAACGGTATCGTATGTTAGCAGCCTCTGCCAGAGAATCAATGTGCCCTTGCTGCTCAATCCAGCGCCTGCCCGTCCGCTTAGTGAAGCGGTGATCGAAAAGGCTGCCTATCTGACGCCGAATGAACATGAATGCTCCATTTTGTTCAGCGGGGTGGATAAAGCAGAAGCTTTACGGAAGTTTCCGGGCAAGCTGTTCATAACGGAGGGCAGCAGCGGTGTGCGGTATTACGATGGTGAGCGCGAGGTGCTGGTGCCCACTTATCAAGTGGAGGCTATAGATACAACTGGAGCAGGAGATACGTTCAACGCTGCATTTGCCGTGGCTCTGGCCGAAGGCAGCTCCATCCCGGACAGCGTGAAGTTCGCGAATCGTGCAGCGTCTTTATCCGTAACAAAATTCGGCGCTCAAGGCGGCATGCCCATGAGAGCTGAAGTCGAGGAGAGTCTTTAATTATGAAGAAACATGGAATATTGAACAGTCATATTTCCAAAATACTGGCCGACCTGGGCCATACCGACATGATTGTCATTGCAGATATCGGACTGCCGGTTCCGGCGGGCGTTCTCAAGATTGACCTGGCGCTTAAACTGGGCGTCCCCGGCTTTCAAGAGGTCGTCGATGTCATTGCGGAGGATATGGTGATCGAAAAGGTGATTGTGGCCGAGGAACTGGCCGTGAATAATCAAGCAACCTCGCAATACGTGAATGATAAATTCAGGGGAACGCCGATAGAGGCGCTTACCCATGAGCAATTCAAGCAGTTGACCCAGAAGGCCAAGGTGATTGTTCGCACGGGCGAAGCGAAGCCTTACGCGAACTGCATCCTGCAAGCCGGCGTCTATTTTTAATATGGAGGAGGTTCGAGGGATATGCGCATTGCAATGAAAGACATTTATAAGTCCTTTGGCACCAACCCGGTTCTTGCGGGGGTAGATTTCGAGCTGCTGGATGGGGAGATTCATGCCCTAATGGGAGAGAATGGCGCCGGCAAATCCACACTGATGAACATTCTGATTGGTCTTCATCAGCGGGATCAGGGAACGATTCACATTGATGGGCGGGAAACCTATTTTGCCAACCCCAGAGAAGCAGAGCGAAGCGGGATCGCCTTTATCCACCAGGAGCTGAATGTATGGCCGGATATGACGGTTCTGGAAAACCTGTTTATCGGGAAGGAAAAAATCTCTTCACTTGGACTATTGAATATGAAAGAAATGAAAGCGTTAGCAAATGAACAATTCCGCAAGCTCTCCGTGACGATTCCACTGAACCAGGAGGCTGGGGAATGTTCCGTCGGGGAGAAACAGATGATCGAGATTGCCAAGGCGCTCATGACCCATGCCAAGGTTATCGTGATGGACGAACCCACGGCTGCACTGACCGAACGGGAAATTCAGAAATTATTCGAAGTCATTGCCTCTCTCAAAAAAGAAGGTGTCTCCATCGTCTATATTTCGCATCGGATGGAGGAGATCTTTACGATATGCGACCGGATCACCGTCATGCGGGATGGGAAAACCATAGATACCCAAGCCATTCCAGACACGGATTTTGACGATGTAGTTCGGAAAATGGTCGGACGTCAATTAACGGACCGTTTCCCTCAGCGTGTCTTCCAGCCGGGAGAAGTGGTGCTTGAAGTGAAGAATGCTTGCAAAACGGGGAAATTTAAAGACGTTAACTTCTCGGTGCGGGCCGGTGAAATTATTGGATTCTCCGGATTGATGGGATCAGGCCGGACGGAAATCATGAGAGCGTTGTTCGGACTGGACACTCTAGACAGCGGTGAGGTGAAGATTCGGGGAAAGCAAGTGGCAATCCGCAATCCCCATGATGCGATGCAAGCGGGTATCGGCTTCGTTACGGAGGACCGGAAGGATGAGGGCTTGATTCTTGATTTTTCCATTCGGGACAATATGGCAGTAACGAATTTATCCAGCTTCGCCCCTAAGGGTGTAATCATAGACAAGAAGGAAAAAGATTTCGCGGACCTGCTCATTCAGCGTCTTCAGATCAAGACAGAGTCCTCATCTACACTGGCGCGTCAGCTCTCAGGAGGCAATCAGCAGAAAGTGGTCATCGCCAAATGGATTGGTATCGGCCTCAGCGTGCTGATTCTGGATGAACCCACACGCGGCGTCGACGTGGGAGCGAAGCGCGAAATCTATCAGCTCATGAACGAGTTAACCGAACGCGGCGTTGCGATCCTTATGGTCTCCTCTGAACTGCCAGAGATTCTGGGGATGAGTGACCGCATAATAGTGGTCCATGAAGGGAAGATTGGCGGAGAACTCTCCCGGCAGGAAGCTACGCAGGAAAGTATTATGACATTAGCCACAGGGGGGCAATGAGATGACAACAATTACGGATGGCAAAGAAAAGAAGAGTTTGCGGGTGGGGCAGATTACACAGAAGTTGGGTCCGCTGTTGGGGTTATTTATTCTTGTTCTCATCGTGTCCATGCTGAATCCGAGCTTTCTGGAGCCGCTTAATATTCTGAATTTGCTCCGGCAGGTTGCGATCAACGCGCTGATCGCCTTTGGCATGACCTTTGTCATTCTGACAGGCGGAATTGACTTATCGGTGGGTTCCGTTCTCGCGCTCTCCAGTGCCTTCATGGCCAACTTGCTGTTGGCGGGCTGGAATCCCATACTGGCGATTATCGGCGGCTGTGTATTGGGTGGAGTGATCGGGATGGTCAACGGCCTAATGATTACCAAGGGTAAAATGGCACCGTTCATCGCTACCTTGGCGACTATGACGATCTTCCGGGGATTAACGCTAGTCTATACGGACGGCAACCCGATTACGGGCCTTGGAGACAGCATGACGTTCCAATTGTTTGGCCGCGGGTACTTCTTAGGGATTCCCGTTCCCGCTGTGACGATGATTATCGTGTTCGCTCTGCTGTGGGTTGTACTGCACAAAACGCCGTTCGGCCGCAAGACCTATGCTATCGGCGGCAATGAGAAAGCTTCAATAATTTCCGGGATTAAGGTAGACCGCATCAAAATTATGATTTATTCACTGGTAGGTATGCTGTCGGCATTGGCCGGGGCCATTCTGACTTCCCGGTTGAATTCGGCCCAGCCAACGGCGGGAACCTCCTATGAGCTGGATGCTATCGCGGCCGTTGTACTGGGAGGCACCAGCTTGACCGGGGGCCGCGGACGTATTGTGGGTACCTTAATCGGTGCACTCATTATCGGAATTCTGAACAACGGGCTGAATCTGCTGGGCGTTTCTTCTTTCTACCAAATGGTGGTCAAAGGGATTGTCATTGCGATAGCCGTACTGATTGACCGCAAGAAAGCCGCATAAAAGGGGGATTCTATTATGAAAAAAATCACTTTAGTCCTGACGTCTATACTGCTGCTGCTAATGACCGGCTGCTCCCTGGAGCCCCCGGAATGGGCCAAGCCCAATAATGAAGGCAACGGGCAAAATTTGAAAATCGGCTTATCCCTCTCAACCCTGAACAATCCCTTCTTCGTGGCCCTCAAAGACGGCGTGACAGCGGAGGCGAATAAGCAAGGGGTGGAGATCCTGGTTATCGACGCGCAGAATGACTCTGCCAAGCAGAACAATGATGTGGAGGATCTGATACAAAAAGGGGTAGACGCGTTGTTGATCAACCCTGTGGATTCATCGGCAATCTCGACGGCGGTCCAGTCGGCGAACAGTCTGGATATCCCCGTCATTACACTGGACCGCTCGGCGGATAAAGGAGATGTCAAAGCGCTGGTCGCTTCGGACAACATCAAAGGCGGTTCCATGGCGGCTGAATATATCGTCCAGAAGCTGGGTAAGGGTGCGAAGGTCATCGAGCTGGAAGGATCACCGGGCGCATCAGCTACACGTGAACGGGGTAAGGGATTCCATGAAATCGCGGATACCCAGCTTGAGGTCATGGCAAAGCAAACCGCCGATTTCGACCGCACCAAAGGATTGACGGTCATGGAGAACCTGATCGAAGGAAATCCTGGCGTGCAGGCAGTCTTCGCACACAATGACGAGATGGCGCTAGGGGCAATTGAAGCAATCCAGAGCTCGGGTAAAAACATCCCCGTAATCGGGTTCGACGGCAACAAAGACGCGCTTGATTCCATCGAGGCGGGCAAACTGACCGGAACCATCGCCCAGCAGCCCGAATTAATCGGCCAGTTGGCCGTTCAAGCTGCAAAGGATGTGCTGGACGGGCAAACTGTAAAGCCGATGATTCCCGCACCGTTGAAGCTGGTCGTGAAAGAGTAATAGAAGACAAGGCTTGATCTGCCTCAACCCATGCAAAGCCCGCGTGATTCAGGAACTCCTGCATCACCGGGCTTTTTTAGGCCTATATTATTCCATTGAAACAATATGCATATCAATCCAGTCATTTGAATTAGAACTCAATATACTTTTTGCTGCCTCATCAAATGTCAAATCAGCATCATTCGTGTAAACAACCCATTTACTCGACTTTTCAGCATTTGGCATTGTGCCACTTAACTCAAGACTATATGTATACTCTTTTCCATTTGCATCTACATATTTAGTGGGGCTATTTTTTGCACTAGCTGACAAAAAGAGAAGTGAAATTGCGAGAATCAATGCAACTGAAATGTTTTTTTTCATATTCATTACCTCCGTAATAGCATTTATTTGGCTAATTATACCATATGACAAAGGCAACCCTGAAAATTGTACCTCAGGAGGAATGCTGAATGGAATGGACCCTAGAAGATGTGGAAGACACGAGCCGATTATACTCGGAATCCTTCTTTATTCCCCCGGAACAAGAGAGAAGGGCATCAAGCGGGTGATGTCGTGGAATTTGAACCCAGACATATTGCCCAGACCGTACTCCGCAAAGGGGACCCGTTGTGGGTGGAGGTGGGTGAGAAGATAGCTTTTGTCTCCAAAAAATGCCTGCAGCCCGGAAACTTCGTCCGCTGGATGTACCGGACGCCTGCAACCCGGGAAGAGGACAGCGGCTGGCGGCTTTTTGCCGGAGATGAAGATAACGAATATCTGAACAATCCCAACAATACACAGCTCATGCGTGTGTACCCTATTCTGGATCTGGATTCTAGTCTGCTCGAGCCATTTCAACGCGAGGTGGGTACGGCGTTCGAACGGGGGAGTAAGGATGGGGGATGGGTGGAGGTTAAGGATTGGGGAAAGGGTTGAGGAACAGGTGAAACGGAGAGCAGCCCTATAAGGACAGTATTTATACTTCAACCTTATATTTCTCGCGGAAACGGATCTCGTCTTTGGCTAATTACGACATCCGTTTCTTTTTGGTAGCATAACTTAGTGATTATACCGCTAAAATGCATTGTGCAATGGTCAGATGAAGTACTATACAGCTGAGAACTTTTATTCTCGGCTTTTTCATCTGCAATTCATAGGAGGAAAATCATGAGCAGTGTATTGGAAAGTCTATTCTATGGAAACATCCGACCTGACGAATGTATACACCCAACAAGTCCTGAATACCGTGATTTGAACCGGAAAATTACTGCATCAATAGAAGCCTATCAAAAGAAACTCACGATGGAAGAATTCGATGCTTTGGAGGAATTAATAGATTTGCTGGGTCAAACTACATCCATTTATGCTGCTGCGGCATACACGCAAGGTTTCCGGCTGGGTGTCTTGATGATGCTTGAGGTGTTGGGTGGTGGGGATAGATCAAATTCTTCGTAAAAGAACAATTGAAACTGGCTCATGGAGGATAGGCGATGTTATAATAAACCTAATTTTTCAGGAGGTGCTCCTTATGACCCATTCCATACGTTTACGGTAATTGGAGGTGCAAGACTGGTGAACTCGCCCATTTTTTGAGACAAGGGAATGAGTTTATTTGTTATGCGCCTGTTTCAGTGTACCTATGCTAATGGAATGAGTTTATTTGAGTTTTCAATCAAAGGAGATGACCTTATGCAAAAACAATGGAAAAAAACATTCGCGCTTATTTTTAGTGGACAGATATTCTCTATACTCACGAGTTCGATGGTTCAATTCGCAGTGATCTGGCATTTGACGGAATCGACAGGTTCAGCCGCAGTTTTGATGATTGCCGGATTGGCTGCATTCTTGCCGCAAGCTGTCCTGGGTCCCTTCGTAGGGGTCTGGCTGGACCGCTGGAACCGTAAATTAACGATGATTATTGCGGATAGCGCAATTGCGCTCTTCAGTCTGATCTTAGGGTTCTATTTCATTTTGGGGGAGCCGGGACTCGGAATCGTCTATGTCATTCTGAGCTTGCGTTCGGCAGCTTCGGCCTTTCATGCCCCGGCGTTCCAGGCGGCCGTTCCGTTGATTGCACCGGAAGAGGAGCTGACAAGAGTCGCGGGTTGGCAGCAGATGGTCTTCTCTTTCTCGAATGTAATGGGTCCAGCGCTTGGGATAGCAGTATATTCGGCGACTTCGCTTGGGGCGGTATTGCTCCTGGATGTGGCCGGGGCGCTGATTGCGAATCTAATGCTGTTCCTGGTGAAGATTCATCAGCCCAAAGCGCAGATAACAGTTTCACCCTCCTTTATCCATGAATTCCGGCTGGGCTGGAGCGCACTCATTCAAGCAAAACCTATTGTGTTGATTACAGGGGCTACAGCAGTGTTCAGTATCGCGTTTATGCCGCTGGCGACTTTATTTCCTTATATGACGTTGTCTCATTTTGGCCGTGGGGGCTATAGTGCCAGCCTGGTGGAAGCGGTGTTCAGCATCGGGATGATTTTGGGAGGATTGCTTCTGTCGGTGTTCTCATCCAAGTGGAGTGATATTAGCTATATGAGCCTGGGTCTGCTGGTCATCGGCCTGACCTGTGTAATCAGCGGCTTGATTGGTCCGGATGCTTTTGTGATCTTTGCGGTTCTCTCGTTCTTCATGGGCAGTGCCGCACCCTTCTTCAATGGTCCCTTCATGGCGATGATTCAGCGTTCATTCGAGCCGGAGATGCTGGGACGCGTCATTTCACTCGTGACCAGTATTATGATGCTGTCTTCACCGATTGGACTTCTGGTGGCAGGACCCGTGGTGGATGAATACGGCGTGCAGCTATGGTTCCTCGGTTCAGGAATCGTTGTGATGCTGACTGCTCTGTTTATCTTCATTCAGTTTCGGCGGCTGGCGTCCCGGCAGCGCACAGAGACTGAATAGACGTTTAGCCGCGAACAGCAGAACGAAGTCAAGAAATTCTTACGACTACAGCGGCCGGAAGATCAAACATTCCCCGCAGGTGTATGGTAAGTACAACGATGGAACAATTGCAGAAAAATGGTGGGGAGAGGGTACCTTGTTCTTGCGCAGTCTTGAAATTCTGAGGAAACATGAAATGGACCATAGCCGTTATCCGTTTTCCATTACAGCTTTAAAGAACCTCAGCACCATCGAATTCAAATCAAACGTTGCCTTCTTTGTGGGAGAGAACGGATCGGGCAAATCAACCCTTCTGGAGGCCATGGCCTATCAATGCGGGTTTAATACGGCTGGAGGCAGCAAGAACAACCTTTACGAGGTGGATGCTTCCCACTCTGCTCTGGGAGATCATATTCGCTTATCATGGCTGCCCAAAGTTACAAACGGCTTTTTTCTTAGGGCAGAGACCTTTTATCACTTTGCCTCTCATCTGGATACTATGCCTCAGAGCTTACAGTATTATGGTGGGCGATCCTTGCACGAGCAATCCCATGGTGAGGCGTTTCTGGCACTCTTTAATCATCGTTTCGGCAAAAAGGCGATCTATTTACTCGACGAACCGGAGGCGGCTCTTTCGCCAGCACGGCAATTGGCCTTACTCCGTATTATTAAGGATCTGGAACATGAAGCCCAGTTCATCATAGCTACACATTCGCCGATTCTTCTCGGTTATCCGGATGCCCAGATATTGAATTTCGATGAAGATCCGGTTGGGGAAATTCGTTATGAAGAGACGATGCATTACATGATCACAAGACGCTTTCTCGAAAATAGAAAGAGTGTACTGCGTGAGCTGTTCAGCGATTCGGATGAAACTGACTAGGGTTGAAACTTCCTTGAAAAAGAAGTGATTATGGGCCGGTCCGAGAGGATCGGCTTTTTTGGTTTATCCATCCCGAGGCCGAGATTTAAATCATCTCACAGACCGTTAAGATCCTAGCAGGTGCGGGATTATAATAAAGCAGCACCGAGGAAATACATAGCAGGTTTATATTCAGTTTAAATAAGGAGCTTACCATCCTTATATATTCAGTTGTTTAGGAGGAATTGCAAATGAATCAATTAACGAAAAAAGCACCACACCACGGAGATTGGGCCATTGAAGCGCAGGGGCTTGTCAAAGTCTTTGGAGATAACCGGGCGGTGGACGGTGTGGATCTGAAAGTGGGGACCGGTTCGATCTACGGTGTGCTGGGTCCGAATGGAGCGGGGAAGACCACAGCCATCCGAATGCTGGCGACCTTACTAAGACCGGATGCAGGTTCGGCGCGGATCTTCGGACATGATGTTGTAAAGGAACCGCAGATTGTGCGTCAGCTGATCGGGGTGACCGGCCAGTACGCTTCAGTCGATGAGTCGCTCAGTGCGACAGAGAATTTGGTGATATTCTCCCGCTTGCTCGGACTGGGACGTGCCGAGGCGCGTCATAAGGCAGCAGAGTTGCTGGAGGAATTCGGACTCACCGAAGCGGCGAAACGCCCGCTCAAAAATTTCTCCGGCGGGATGCGCCGGAGGCTGGATTTGGCCGCGAGTCTGATTGCGCAGCCACCGCTCATTTTCCTGGATGAACCCACGACCGGTTTGGACCCGCGTACGCGCAACCAAATGTGGGACACGATCCGGCGGCTGGTGAAGTCGGGTTCAACTGTATTGCTAACCACGCAATACCTTGAAGAGGCTGATCAACTGGCCGACCGGATCGCGGTTATCGATCATGGCCGTGTGGTTGCCGAGGGCACTGTAGATGAACTGAAATCCTCTGTCGGAAGTTCGTCGCTGCATTTAAAGGTTCAGAATCCGCAAGATCTCACGAATGCCCGCCGGCTTGTGCAACAGGTGCTTCAGGTACCGTCCAGTCTTTCGATGGAAGTGGCGAAAATCACTGCACCTATGGGCAACGCCGACCGGGTCACCGATCTGTTGATCGCGCTGCGCGAAGCAGGTATCCCGCTAGCCGAATTAAGTGTGCAGAAACCAACGCTGGATGAGGTATTTCTGACGCTCACGGGCCATGGTGTACAGGAGGACGCGGTTCAGGCGTCCGGCAAATTGAACAAAGTGGAGGAACAACAGTATGAGTACAATCATTAAACCGGGTGCCGAACGCCAGCTGAAAAATCATTCGAGCTTTAGCCAATCGGTACGCAATTCACTCACAATGGCCTATCGGGGGTTGCTGAAAATCAAGCGCACACCCGAGCAGTTGTTTGATGTCACGTTTCAGCCAATCATTTTCACGCTGATGTTTACTTATATCTTTGGTGGTGCGATCTCCGGAGATGTGCATAATTATTTGCCGGTCATCATCCCCGGTATTCTCGTACAGACCGTTATTACGACTTCCATAGTTACAGGCGTTCAGCTTCGGGAGGATATGGAAAAGGGTGTGTTTGACCGGTTCAAATCACTGCCGATCTCGCGGATTGCCCCGCTCGCAGGAGCATTGCTTGCCGACACCGTCCGGTACACCATAGCGACTGTGCTTACTTTTGTCATGGGATATCTTCTGGGCTTTCGTCCCGAAGGCGGGATCGGGCATGTAGCCATCGCAGCGCTCCTCGTGATCGGATGTTCCTGGGCGATCAGCTGGATTTTTGCCTTCTTCGGCGTAATAGCGCGCACGGCTTCCAGTGTGCAGGGGATATCCATGATTGTGCTGTTCCCGCTCACCTTTCTTTCCAATGCTTTTGTGCCGGTCAATACCATGCCGGACTGGCTCCAGTGGTTCGTGAATATTAACCCGATTTCGCATCTGGTGACAGCCGTCCGGGAGCTGGTCAACTCGGGGACGATGGGCACAGATCTTGTCTTCTCCCTTGTCGGAGCGGCTGTAATCGTAGCGATCTTCGCTCCCATCACCGTGCGTGCATATATGCGTCGTACGTAACTGTTTGGATTTCTACCGCAAATCGCGGTTAAATTCAGGAAATCCAAACCTAACAGCGGCCGGAAGTCCAAATATTCTCTGTAGTCACGGCCAATCCCGAAATAGAAGAATTATAAGTTCAATCTATATAGTTGCCCGATACGGAAAAATTACGTAACTTTCGTACCGGGCACGGCTTATAAGGCATGACGATAATATTCCTGCAATTCCTCTACGCTGAACAAATGCTTCTGCAGCCCATGATAATAGTTCCCTTTCTCTGCCGTAAAACACAGCATGCAATAATCCGGATCAGTTGGACCAAGCGGATAATATTGTTCGTCGCCTTCTTTCCAGAAGTTCTGCTTCGTTTCATCATCAAGGAATACCTTCATATGCCCTGTAAGCATCAATCCGTGAAAGTCCTCGGCGTCGAGAAAATAAATGCAAGATTTGGAGTTGTTCATCCATTGGCTGGTGCGGATTGCAGACGTGTTTGTCGAGAACCAGAAGGTCTTTAGGCCTTCATGTTTGATCTTGAACATATTTTTGGCGTTTGGAAATCCGTCACTGTCAATTGAACATGCAATGGCATCACGGCTATTTTCAATTAATTTGAGGATAGCGTCTTTAGTTTGCTGCTCCATTTCGGGTTCCTCCAATTCATCAATTCAAATTATCAACAATTCTGCTCAGCATTTTCTCGAATGCAGTAACCTCCGATTCTGTGAATCCCTGATAGAACAAAGTATTCATTTGTTCAGATACGAGATCGTAAGCCTCACGGTATGCTTTGGCCTGTTCAGTAATCGTTATGAAAGTTTGCCTGCGGTTATGGTTGTCTGGAATTCGAACAATAAGCCCCCCTTCTTCCATTCTGTCAAGCATGCTGGTCAAAGAAGTATTTGCAAGCGAGGTAAGCCGGCCAATCTCGGAAATCGTAAGCCTCTCGTGTTCCCACAGCACATACAAAATCCTTCCTTGTGCCCCGTTAAACGCGTCCACACCGCTTTCTTTTAACATTTTTTCAAAAACTCTGCCTTGGAGCTGTTTGATCTGAGAGATTAAGAAACCACCTGATGTTTTCGTGTGGACCACCTTCCTCCTGTACAGGATATTCCTATATAGGAATGTTATCTGCGCTTTTTATCACACTTGATCTTCATATTTTTCCATTTGATAATATGATAGAATACGTTTCACTTGGAGGGATACATATTATGAATCTTCACATTGCCATTTGTGACGATCAGAGGACAGAGGCCTCAAGATTGGAAGAATTGCTAATGAAGCTGCTGATGAACCTGCAGGGGATAACTGGCACCATTGAGATTTTTGAGTCAGGTGAATCCTTGCTTACGGCCATGAGCTCTACTGCTTACGATATTGTTTATCTGGATATGGAGATGCCCGGGTATAACGGCATAGAAGTCGCAGAGAAGATCCGGCTAGAAGATGCCGGTGTGTTAATCATCTATGTCACCAGCCACACCAGTTATATGAGAAGAAGCTTTGAGGTTCATCCGTTCCGTTATTTGCTGAAACCCATTGATGAACATGAACTGCAGGCCGTGACAGTCAAGGCCGTCCAGCAATGCATGCAAAGAAGCAATGTGCTGTCATTCTCAATTCATCATATGGACTATAATTTAAAAGTAGATGACATTATGTATATCACGGTAGAACGGGGGAAAAAATTGGTCCTGTGTACTGAAAACGCTACTTATTCATATTACGGCAAATTGGGGGAGTTGGAGGGACGGCTCTGGCCGCATGATTTTTGTCGCGTACATACGGGATACCTTGTAAATTGGCTCTATGTCCGTTCTTTAAGTAAAGAGCTTATTCAATTGAAGAACGGAGTGGAACTTCCTGTCAGCCGCAGTAGAAGCTCTGATTCTTTACGGTCGTACCACGCCTTTATAGAAAAGAGGCTTCTTAGATAGATGTCTTTCATTCAGGAGAATAGTCCCTACTTTTTGCTCGGTGTGTTTATGCTCATCCTTATTTATGCTCCGCAGGGGTTTGCATTCTATATTTTTCTAAAAAAATTTCTAATCCTGAACAGGAGCAAGAAGTCATTCGTTGGCTGCCTTATTCTCGTTTATATGGTTAAATCACTTACCGCAGCCAGCTTGCCGCCGGTTGTTTCGGTTGTCCTTCACCTCCTAGTATATAGTCTGATTACGACCGTTTATTTTCGCGGCAGTGTGCTGCAAAAGCTGTTCTTCAGCAGTTTCTATACGGTATTTACAGTTGTTATTGAAATGCTGGTGTGGTACGGGGTTCAGCATATCCCGCTCAATCCCGAGAGAATGGATAATGC
The DNA here is from genome assembly GCF_038008625.1 of Paenibacillus sp. FSL L8-0470. NCBI lineage: Bacteria > Bacillati > Bacillota > Bacilli > Caryophanales > Paenibacillaceae > Paenibacillus > Paenibacillus sp. FSL L8-0470. The sequence goes on along the minus strand of NZ_JBBOZM010000001.1, from coordinate 4,650,177 downwards.
CAATTTCCTGTGGCTGTCTTTCAGTTTCATCGTTCTTATTTTGCTAAGCATCATGTTATGCCTGCTATTGTTACGGTTATTCCAAGTTGACAACACAACGTTACTGTCGAATCAGGATTGGGCTGTGCTGAATCTGGTTTCGGCCGGCTCTTTGCTCATTATTATTGTCAATATAAGGGGGAATGGGTTCAAGCCTTCCAATATCCCGCTTGAATTTGTGATCATCCTGTTAGGTATTCTTGTCATTAACATTGCTGAAATGTTTATGTACCATAAGTTAATGAAACGGATGCAGGTAGAATTCCATAATCATGTGCTGGAGCAGCAAGTGACGGAATACACAGGTAAACTGAAAGAGAATCAAGAAGCAAAGCGCTTGCGGCATGATCTGAATCATGTTCTGCTCCTCATTCATTCTCTGCTGGAAGCAGGAGCTGTACAAGAAGCCAGCGCTTATGTTGCGGAGGTTGCTTTGAAGCATAGGCCGGGAGAAAAATTTATCTCTTCTGGAAACATAGCTATTGATGCGATCTATAACGAGAAGTTCGCTATAGCTGAACTGAATAAGGTTGCAATGCAATCTCATTTTCGCATTCCTCAGGACTTGTCGCTTGCAGGCAAAGAGGTGAATATTGCGATAATCCTTGGCAATGCCCTCGACAATGCGATTGAAGGGATTCAGAGATTACCCCAGCCAGGGCCGTATTCAATTGAACTGGAAGTGATTTATAGTGACGGATTATTGGTGATTTCCCTGAAGAATCCCGCATCTCTGCTTACGGAGGACGGACATGGCTCCTTTTTATCCAGCAAGCGGAACTTAGGCAGCAAAGGGTTCGGAATCGAAAGTATTGAGTATGCCGTTCAGCAGCTTCAAGGAAGTGTCAGTTTCAGATATGAGGATCAGCAGTTCATGATGCTGGCGGTATTGCCAGTGCCCGGGTAGCTATCAGATGCCAACTACTCCATCAACCGGGCAAGTTACGGTCTCCTCCCGTTTCAGAGAAGCAGTCCATGATAAAGTGAGGCTGTTCTTTATTTAAAGGAGGTTATTCCGTTGACATTGTCATTGCTCATCAGTGCAGTCCTTCAGCTTATCTTGTTCACCTCTATTCCCTATGCATACTGGTTCTTTACAAGCAGAAAGACATCTTCGTTTGTAAAGTGGATTGGCTGGAAGAAACCTCAAGTGGTTTCCAGGAAGCAGTTCATCCTATGCTTCATCCTTACAGTGACTATATTCACCAGCTTGGGAATGCTTACTACAATCTATATGCTGGATAAGGATACTTTGGCCAGCTCGCAGTTTTACGGTACAGGTCTTAAGGGTCTGATTCCGGCGTTGATCTTTTCATGGGTGCAGACGAGTTTGTCCGAAGAGATTCTGTTCCGCGGATTCATTGGCAAACGGCTAAACTCGAAGTTCGGATTTGCAATTGGGAACAGTGCCCAGGCTCTATTGTTTGGCGCCGTACATGCTGTTATGTTATACAGTAGTGCCGGATTATTTCATTCTGTAGTTGTAATGATTCTTGCAGGCTTTGTGGGCTGGAGTATCGGACTGTTGGACGAGAAGTTATCTGCCGGCTCGATTATACCAGGTTGGGTCCTGCATGGGCTGACTAACCTGATCTCCTCCATTGTTATGATGTATCAATGGATGTAGAGAAGTTTACAGATCTCCTGTGGGTTAAAACCATAAATTGGAGGGAATTTGATGCACAAAAATGAAGCATTGCAGACATATCCATGCTCCGGGATCGAACATTTGAAGGTTCATGGCAGAACAACAGGCTGCCTGGACCCGGTAACCTTGTTCTGGACAGGAAGTGCGGTTGAATTCAACGTAAAGGCTTCGGAGCTCTGGATTGAAGTGGAGTCCGGATATGATCAGTACGAGCCTTGGATTAGTATACTCATCAACTCTGTACCTGTAAGCAGACAAATGTTAACCGCGGGAAGGTACTGGGTCTGTGTGTTCAGAGGGATGAATGAGAATGCTGTGAAGAATGTCCGGGTTGTAAAAGATGTGCAGGCTATGAGCGGAGATCCGGGCTGCTACATGCAAATCCACGCCGTGAAGACGGATGGGGGATTTGTACCTGTTGAAGCTAAGCCCTATAAATTTGAGTTTATTGGCGACAGCATTACTTCCGGGGAAGGCGTCGTCGGAGCCAAAAGTGAAGAAGACTGGATTCCGATGTGGTTCAGCGCAATACATAATTATACGGCAATGACGGCTGACGCTTTGAACGCAGAATATCGGGTTATTTCGCAAAGCGGATGGGGCGTGCTTACTAGCTGGGATAATAATCCGCATGCCAATCTTCCTGAAACCTACGAGCAGGTATGCGGGCTGCTTGCCGGTGCGAAAAATGCAGCGTTAGGAGCTTTTTCAGCAAATGATTTTGATTCTTGGCAGCCGGATGTGGTGGTGGTTAATCTCGGAACCAATGATGACGGTGCTTTTCATTCTCCGGGATGGCACGATGAAGATAGCGGGAAGATTCATAATCAACGGCTAAATGAGGACGGGACTTATAATGAAGGGGATTTGGCGGCATTCGAGTTGGCTGTTGAGAAGTTTCTTCTGAAGCTCAGAACTAATAATAAAACTGCGCACATCATCTGGGCCTATGGAATGCTGGGCATCCCAATGATGCCGGCGATTCATCGTGGTGTAGACCGTTATGCCAAGAGAACAGGCGACAAGAAGGTTTCTGTATTTCAACTTCCGAATATGACGAATGAAACTATAGGTGCAAGAAGCCATCCGGGAGTATTGGCCCATAAGCAAGCGGCACAAGAGCTGACCGGTTACATCCAAGGAATTTTAGCGACTATAAATTGAACTTAAATACTTGAGATAAGGAAAAGGGGCAATGGAGGGGGATTTGGAACTGGAGGAGCGGTATTTAGGAGGTGCTGGATGAAGGATAGATTTTGTAAAGCGTTGGAAAGTAATGATTTGGCTGAGATGAGAAAAATACCAAAAGGGATTTGCACAACCATCTTCCAAGAGGCGGTAATAAGAAGTATATCGAAGAATGGGCCGGGGTGAAAATACCTGATTGTCCGAAGTTTAATGACCTGAGCGAAATGAATCAATGGAATGCGCAATACATAAAACCATTATTTCAGGGAAGATTAGGGTATGAAAAACGTATCGAAGCCGCATTTATGCAGGCAAAGTTGGATGGTGTTCAGCTGCTTCATATGAGCGTTTCAATAGGAGAAGAGGCTTTTTATGATCAATCCATTGAGGATTTGGTTAAAGCATTAAAAAGGATTCATCAGAGCGTTGCTCCAGATGTTACTTTTGTACCGGAAATTACATTCTTATCCTATACTCCTATTGATGAGATAAATGAAAAGTTAGATCAATATTTCGCTCAGAATTATTTCCAATCGTTGGATATGTTTGGCGATGAATTTGCTGTTCCTTCCTTCAAAAAAGTATACAGAAAAGCGAAAGAAAAAGGATTGCTGCTAAAAGCGCATGTAGGCGAATTTGGATCAGCTGAGTTAGTCAAAGAGGCTGTAGAAGAACTTGAACTGGATCAAGTTCAACACGGCATAGCTGCTGCCAGCTCGCAAATCATTATGAATTGGTTATGTGATCATAAAATTCAGCTTAATATATGTCCGACAAGTAATGTTGTACTTTGCAGGGCAGCAGGTTATAACGTGCATCCTATTAGAACATTATATGATAATGGGATTAGAGTCACCGTAAATACGGATGACATGATTATTTTTGATCAAAGTGTTTCGGAGGAATTTTTCAATCTGTATCATGCAGGTGTGTTTTTAATCCAGCAGAACTAAATGAGATCAGAGAAAATGCTTTGTGAAAAATAATAAATTTCGGATAGGAGATTTTATGACGGAGAAAATTGATGCAGGATGGAATTTCGACAACAGTTATGTTTCTCTTCCCGAATCGCTGTATACAAGGCTCAAACCTGATTCCGTACGACTGCCGAAGCTGGTGATTTTCAATGAAACCTTGGCAGCATCTCTTGGGTTGAAGGTTCAGGCGTTGCGTAGCGATAATGGAGCTGCAGTGCTGGCAGGCAATGAAATTCCTGAAGGTGCTGATTCACTTGCCCAAGCTTATGCAGGACATCAATTCGGACACTTTAACAGGTTAGGTGACGGGAGGGCTGTGCTTCTTGGTGAACAGATTACGCCAGAAGGCGAGAGGTTTGATATTCAGCTTAAGGGCTCAGGTAGAACGCCATACTCCCGCGGAGGCGATGGACGTGCAGCGCTCGGGCCAATGCTTCGCGAATATATTATCAGTGAAGCCATGCATGCGCTTGGTATTCCTACCACCCGCAGCTTGGCGGTAGTCACTACAGGGGAGCTGATATTCCGCGAGACTGAGCAGCCGGGTGCTATATTGACTCGTGTAGCTGCCAGTCATCTGCGTGTCGGTACCTTTCAATACGTCTCCGCATGGGGCACTGACAAGGATCTTCAGGCCCTGGCAGATTACACGTTGCAAAGACATTATCCGGAAGCTGGCTCTGATTCTGATCCGAACCGTTATCTTGTGCTGCTTCGGGAAGTGATCAAACGTCAGGCTGAGCTGATTGCTAAGTGGCAACTGGTCGGGTTTATTCATGGAGTGATGAATACCGACAACATGGCACTAAGTGGAGAAACCATTGACTACGGTCCTTGTGCTTTCATGGATGTCTATGATCCTGCGACAGTATTCAGCTCGATAGATCTTCAAGGCCGGTATGCCTATGGCAATCAGCCGGGGATTGCTGCATGGAATCTCGCAAGATTTGCAGAAACGCTGCTGCCGCTGCTGCATGAAGACAAGGGCGAGGCGATCAGCCTTGCCGAGGATGCAATTGCAGATTTTCAAGAGATCTTCCTCAGCCATTGGCTCACAGGAATGAGGGCGAAGCTGGGAATCTTTAATGAAGAACCGCAGGATGAATCTCTTATCGAAGGCTTGCTTGAAATGATGCAACAGTATCGTGCCGACTATACCCATACTTTCCGGGCCTTAACTTTAAATAAGCCGGAAGAAACGGTTTTGCATGGAACACCTGAATTTACCGGGTGGTATGAACTTTGGCAGGCGAGACTGGGCAGGCAGCAGGAATCGCAAGACGCTTCGCAGCAGCTAATGCGCGCCAGCAATCCAGCGGTAATTCCACGCAACCACCGGGTAGAAGAAGCGCTCGAAGCAGCAGTGAGAGAAGAGGACTTTAGTGTGCTGGAGCGGCTCCTTGGTGTGCTTGCCAACCCATACGCCTACTCATCAGATCAGGATGACTACAATTCACTGCCAGAGGAATCCACCAGACCCTACCGGACTTTCTGCGGTACCTGACTAAAAAAGTCTAAATGTTCACTCTAAAGTGGATACACTATTTTTTCTCGGGAGCTAGATATTATGAAAAACAATGCCAGTGAAAAAAACAATATGGGGATAACGTCTAACTAATCATGTCCGTTAACGTTCCCCGCCATCTGAAAGGGGAAAATCAATTTGAATCAGGTATTATTAATTATCGACGCGCAGCAAGAGTTAATTGATGGAAATGAGCAGGAAAGTGCGGTATTTAACAAAGAACAGCTTATCCGGAATATTAATAAAGTGATTGAACGAGCCCAAGAAGCAGGTGTCGAAGTTGTGTTTGTAAGGGACCTCGATGTAGCGGAGGGAAAAGGTGCAGGCTTTCAAGTGCACCATGAAATCAATAAGTCTGCAGATGCCAAAATCTTCGATAAGCTGGCAACCAATTCTTTTCACGGGACAGGACTTCTTGCATACCTGAAAGATCAGCAGATTGGGCATGTGGTCATTATGGGTTGTAAAACTCAGCACTGCATCGATACTGCAGTCCGGACTGCTACGGTCAGTAATATGGATGTCACCTTGGTTGGGGATGGACATTCTACAACGGACACTGATGTTTTAAGTGCAGAACAGATCATCAGGCATCACAATAAAACGTTACATGGGCACTACAATGTCGAGCACTTTTCTATGGTCAGAGATTCTGAGGAAGATTTGTTTCGTCCCACACATGACTCTTATAGATCATAATTCGCAGGCGGCACTTAAATGTGCCGCTTTTTGCTGACTTTTAGTTAACGAAAAACTATTAGGTAGAATATGATCCTGGAGCTGTCACTGAATCTGTGAATGTAAAAAAGAATTAATAGAAAAAATTCCATTGATTACTATGGAATATAATGTTATATTGTGTCAGGGATATCTATTGATGTCATACATATCCTCTATACTATCAATCATGTCATTTTGTTTTGAATAGCTGGCCGGCTTTCAAATATAAATTGAAAAATTTATAGAAAAGAGGAAATATTATGATTTTGAAGAAAGGCATATGTTTAGTAGTTTTAAGTTCAATGCTTCTTGTTCCAACGATAGCAAGCGCAGAAACTGAAGGAAGCAATATTGAAATTCAAAGCGAAGGAATTAAACCGGCTCAAGAAAAGCTAGATTCTTTTATATCAAAAGCACGTAATTTATCTGAAGAATATTCACCATCGAACAAACAACAAACCAATAATTTAAATTCAATTCCTGAAACATTTAACTATACATTTGTAGAGGGAGATACAGGATATTTTTATGAGAGGTCTTCGGTAAGTGCTGATGAATACGTATTAACTTACCCTATAGAATATTTAGCACAAAACGAAATAACATCTGATCAGAGTGAAGTAACTGCTGCTGCCTCCGACACAATTCCAAGTGGGATCGGGGGACGAGCAACAGTTCAAAAAAATGGAAGCATCAACACCTTTGTTATTCGTACTCCTGCTACTACAACAGGACCTACAGCCCGAACCTATATTTATGGCGGTTTTTCTGGTGTAGGAAAGGACAAGTCAGGAACAACTAACAGAACAATTGAGTCAGATATGGGACTTGTATTTTCAAGTGCATATGGTGTTAATAAGTGGCAACCAACTATTAATTACTATTGGGGAAGTAAAGGAGATGGAAATACAGTTCCAGGAAATCGAATAAGTCCATATAATGAAATTTGGTATAAAAATGGATACGTTCCAGGTAAAGATGTAGATGTAACTATTTATCGAAATCTTGGTAATAATACTAGATTATCCACAAGAGGTTATGCTCTTTATGCTGACCATGAGGGGAACGGAACAAACACATATCTTACAGCCGTAACAGAAATAGCAAACACTTATGTTAGTAGCACCAGTAGTTGGAAATATTTGGCCACTATTGCGGATACAGTAGTTAATGAAGTGCCTCAAGGGGACGCTGCTGGACAAGTTACAGGTATATTGAGTAATATTCTCATAGACGGTAGCGCATATACTCCTGTGTCCAACGGTACCGATTTTGCTAATGTAACCGTTTCGAGCAACAATGTAACAATAAAGGTTTCAAAATAATTATTACTGTTCAGTGTAAATAAATTTAAAGACACCTTATTTTTATGATGCCGTGGAAATATTCTCTGGTGTTATCACATAAGGTGTCTTTACTACTTTATCTCGAAAGGTTGATATATGTGCTCATCAAACGAAAGTTAATAATGCTTTGTCTTCTGATAACAACTTGTTCATCGATCCCTGTAGCAAATGCAGCATCCACTTCATCTGCACCGGTTAAATCACCATTATTGTTGAAAATTAACCAGTTCTATGTGGCATACACCGCTCCCCACGCACCATATGTTGATAACAAAAATCGCCTAATGGTTCCATTGCGCAGCATATCTGATTTCTTGGCTGCTGACGTGAATTATGATGCTAAGACAAAAAACGCTATGATCACAAGAAAGAACTATCTAAAGGAAGAAGAGAAGAACTATACTATAAAAATGACAATTGGGTCAAAAGAGATTGAAATAAATAATGTGAAATCCGAGATGGATACGGTACCAGCTTTAATCAAAGAAAGTATGTTCATTCCATTGAGCGTAGTCACTAAAGCACTCCATATTAAGACTACCTGGGATCACAATAAAGGACTTGTAAGTTTAAATCTCGATCCGGCCTACTTGCCTTCGGGAGTAGTAAGTGATGAGGGCCATCTCGGGAAATCCGATACGAAGGTTAGGCCTATAAACTCCACTATTCAAACGACAATCAACAAAGCCGGAATACCCGTCATTAATGTAAATGTGACGGCCCTCAACGAGGGGGAATCGTCATTAAGTATTGGAAACTATTTGCGCTTTTATGTTCAAGATTCGAATTTCGGTTCTTTTGATGTATACAATAAAAATCAAATCAAACCTGGCGACACATTCTCCGTTCAAACAACAAATACAATTCTTGCAGATTCACTAAGATATATTCTAGTTGATGCTTTTGCAGATTAATTTGTAGGATTTATGATGCTGCAAATACTGATAAGATGAATGGGAATAAGCCCTTGCCGTTAATGGCAAGGGCTTAAATACTAAAGCTGTATCCATTCGCCAAATAACTGCTGCGCCTTGTCCCAATCGACCCCAAGGCCTCCGTACCATCCTGCCCACGGCATTTCCATGTCAGATCGGCCTCTCGTATTGTTCAACTGCAGTTCTCCGTTTACAATGTCTTCCCTATTGCTCCAACGATCAGCTTGAAGCTCCAGCACTTGATTGGGCAGGATGCCGACCGTTGCCAGTGATTGCAGGATACCCCGGCGCACACCCGCCGTTCCTTTAACCAGCTTCATGGAGGTTAGGCGTTTCTCATATTTACCTGGAGTCTCATCCTCCGGCGCCTCAGCGAGATTGCGGAGCAGCCGGTTAAAAACGGCAATATCCTCACTACTCGGGATTATAGGCTCATTCTTTATGATTTGCGCAAACTCGGTTATGTCCACATAGGCGCCTATTGGACTATTTCCATATGTATTCCCTAAGTGAATGGCATATCTAATATAGGATGCGTTTGTCCAGCCTTCATCGTTGTGGCTGAACCCGCACACTTTACAAAAGCGGAAACGTTCTGCTTCTTCATAACGATGCGGGCGGGTGTGAAGCATTTGGTGATAACTGGTCAAAGGGGAGATTCCACGTGGAAAGCTGCCTCCTACACCTGTGACAAAAGCGGCGGCAATTACCTTCCACGAAAGGTTTGCATTCGCCTGCATCGTGGTCAGGCTGTGAATCACAGAATCATGTGTGATGTGCCCGATATCATTAGCCTGCCAATGATGCTGTTCCAGCAGTTCCCGTTCGGCAGGAGATAGGGTATCCACCAAGTAGAGGCTTACTTCCCTCTCTCTGTCGTAATTGTAATTAGGATACTTGTACAACTTATTCAGTACTTTAAGCACTTTATGGTTCAAATGAGCTCACCTCCTTACCAGTTTTCTTATAGTTATACCAAATAGAACTGGTTCATTTCAAATAAAAAGGAAGAGGGGAGGGTCATAGAACTTTTTTCTAAAGCAACGAACCACGTAATTGCACTAGGCATATGATGTATTAGTTTATTAGGAAGGGAGTGTTAATTATGAGTTTTCAAACTGCAGGATATCAGCAAAAAGTTTTGTATCAAGCAGACAGCCAATCTGTTCAAAACTTAAAAAACATTAGGAGCCACCTACAGCATATATGCAAACAACATGGTAATCAGATTGTCAGAATTGAAACCCTGGACGGTCAAGTTTACGTCGGGAGAATTGTGCATTGTGACAGAGGCTTACTGTATTTCGCAGTTCCAAAGCAAGGAGGGCAGCGTGCTTTTTTCGGAAGTCCTTCTTACAGTAGTGATGAGATGATTCTAACTCTTGTCCTGTACGAGCTGCTTGTCATTACTTTATTGTACACATAACATAAATGGGAAAAGAGCCTCCATAGCGTAGGCTCTTGTTTTTTTTAATATTATTTTAGAACGTTCTCAGTACAATTACCAACAGAATGTAAAGTACCAAAATGACAGTAGTAGAAGTATACCCTCCGAATCCTGCACAACCACTCATTATTGTTCCTCCTTTGCTTTAACTTATACACCCATAATATGTATCTGTCCCTATCTCTGTAACGACTAATGCCTAATGTTTTTTTTTCTTAATCATTTTCCTCGCTCTTTATTAAACCTATATCCATCAATTTTTACAAAAATCATGTTATTTTTGCGATTTCAAGCCTTATACTTCCTTTATGAGTCACCTCACCCTGTCCAAACTCACATATCCTATACATAAAAGCATTCGGTTCATTCAGGAGGTCCAGTTTATGAGTACATATTCGAAGGAAGAAAAAAGCTGGATGTGGTACGACTGGGGTCATTCCGCCTACTCCATCATCATTTCGACGGCAGTCTTCCCGCTCTTCTACAAAGCAGCAGCTCAGGGTGCTGGCATCAGTGCCGCGGATTCTACGGCTTACCTGGGATATACTGTTGCAGTTTCGACGTTTATCCTTGCCCTGCTAGGCCCGATCTTGGGCACAATTGCCGATTACCAAGGGTTCAAAAAAACGTTTTTCGCCTGCTTCAGCTTGCTCGGTATAGTCGCTACCGCGCTGCTCACGTTTATTCCGAACGACAGTTGGGAGCTGCTGCTCATCTGCTATATGTTCATCGCGATCGGGTCGGCAGGCTCCAATGTGTTCTACGACGCGTTCCTAGTAGACGTCACCGACAACGAACGGATGAATAAGGTGTCTGCCCGCGGATTTGCGATCGGGTATATAGGCAGTACGATTCCTTTTATCATCAGCATTGCGATCATTCTTCTTGCTGAGCAAGAAATTCTGCCGATCTCCGTCACGGTGTCGAGCCAAATCGCTTTCTTCATTACGGCCCTCTGGTGGGGCATCTTCACCTTACCCATGCTCCGCAACGTACACCAGAAGCATTACTTGAACCGCGAGCCGCGAATCATCACGAACAGCTTCAAGCGCCTCTACGAGACCTTAAAGCAAATCAAGCAGCATCGTGCGATTTTCCTTTTTTTGCTCGCTTATTTTTTCTATATCGACGGCGTTGGAACGATCATTACGATGTCTACCGCTTATGGGACTGATCTGGGCATCAAATCGACTGATTTGCTCATTATATTGTTCGTCACGCAAGTCGTCGCTGCTCCATTTGCGATGTTGTACGGGCGTCTGGCGGATCGGTTCTCGGGCAAAACCATGCTATATGTCGGTATCTGTGTCTATATCATCGTATGTATCTACGCGTATTTCATGAAGTCGGTGTTCGACTTCTGGGTGCTTGCGATGCTAGTTGCCACGTCGCAAGGCGGCATTCAGGCGTTGAGCCGGGCTTACTTCGCACGGATGGTGCCGAAGGAGAACGCTAACCGGTTTTTCGGGTTTTATAATATTTTCGACAAGTTCGCATCGATTCTGGGACCTCTTCTAATCGGAGTCACCGCACAGTTCACCGGCCACACGAACATGGGAGTCTTCAGCCTTATCGTCCTGTTCATCGCAGGTATTGTCATTCTCATGCTAGTGCCGGAGCCGGGAAGGGGATAGGATGCCGGTTTGTCAGGCGGACGTCATGGCCGCAAGACGAGCAGATTAAACTAGTCAGCGTGATAGCGCGTATATTAAGAAGCTGAGCATGAAGGGTTAGGAGAGGACGATACTCCAATAAAACAGCGGCAGTCCGGGACATGATTTCGTCGTCCATGGCTGCCGCTGTTTCCTATAATTGGGTCAGACTGAGCTATGTACTCTTTAAGTATAAGAGTTTTTGCCCTCGTAATGGTCTTCCAAATAATAGTATAATGAGAACTTATAGGGCTATTATTGCTCTGCTAAAGTAGATTACATATCCATATTTGAAACATAAGGAGATGAGTTCATGACAGCAATTATCCCTACGGAACAAATCCGCATTATTGAATACGATCCTTCTTACGCTGGAGCGGTCGCGGAGATGTGGAACCGCAGTAACGAAAGCTGGGGCGGCGGCACCAACCACAGAACAGAAGACAGTGTGCGCAGGGAAATGGAGGTTTCGGCCAATCTTCATGTGTTTCTCGCTGTCGATGGCAAAGAGGTGGTCGGATTCTGCAGTTTTGCACATTACCGTCAAGACGAGGGAGCATTGTACGTACCGTTATTAAATGTGCGACCTGATTATCACGGTTACAAGGTAGGCCGTAATCTGATTTTGAACGCCGTCCGCAAGACCGTCGAAGCGGGGTGGCCGCGTCTCGATCTGTTTACCTGGGCAGGCAACACCAAGGCTGTGCCGATGTATAAGAAATGCGGATTCTTCTGGGAAAAGAATGAAGATTACGTCCATCTGATGAACTTCATTCCAACCGTTCTTCAGACTGAAGCGCTTGCTCCCTATTTCGAGGAGCTGGATTGGTACGCAGACAGCACCCGCGAACTTCCCATTCAGCCGGATGGCCGGCGGGAGCGTGGGTTTGATTTCTTTGATTATACTTGGCAAAAGGGAGAACTCTCCTTGCGGGCAGAATTCGAGAAGTCCGGTCGCGGGCTGACCGCTCTTGATACACCTGACTATGAGATCTCAACTGAAATAGACGATCATGATCTTGTGTTTGGCTCCGCTTACAAGATTCGTTATGTGATCAAGAATCGTTCTGCATCTGAACTCGCGATTGAGATCAAGGGCCAGAATGATAAGAACATCCGGTTTGACCTGTCTGCTGTACATACACTTGCTGCGGGAGAAACGGTTAGTGTAGAGGGTGAATTCGAGCTTGATCCGGTTCGGGAGGAGCAGAATGATAAGAAGACCCATCCGGTTGTGACGAGCCAATGGATCATCGGTGGCAAGCGGGCTGAGTTCCGCCTTGGCGTAGCTCCGAAATTTCCGGTCAAGATGAAGATTGCTTTGCCAACCCGGGAGTTGTATCCGGGCCTGCCGGCTGAGCTGTATCTGAACGTGGAGAATAACTTCGCCTCGGAAGCGGAGTTCGCTTTTGAATTGCCGGAGAAGGATTTCCTGCAGTGGGGTGAACGTGCAATACGCTTCACGGTTCCGGCTAAGAGCAAAGCCTCTATCCCGGTAGCCTTCACCCTGTTGTCCTACGGGCTTTACTCACAAGATATTGAAGTGACGGCCGTTCCAATTGGGCAAAAGGCGGTCACCTTCACAAGCAAACTATCCGTTCTAATGAAGGGAACGCAGGGCCGCTTCGGCGGGCAGGAGGGTGAACAGTGGGTCGCCGTGAACGGTGCCTTCTCGCTCCATATGAACAAGTCCGACAATGGAATGTGGATTGAATATCCCGGCTCCAGCCATAACTTCTGGTGGACCTTTCCGAAGCTAGGCAAGCCGTTCGCAGAAGAATTTTCTAAGAAGCAGGCTGTCAGCGTGAAGATCTACCCGGAAGGGGAGAGCCAGGTTCTCGAAGCGCTCTACGAGTCGGATGAATTCCCGGGTATGGAGATAACAACGGTGGCTAAGCTATTCGCTAATGGAATCGCTGAGTTTCATCATGAGATCTGCAACACCAGCAGCAAAGCATTAGATGATAACATGTATGTACTGACGAATTTCGGCTTTTTTGGCAAGCGGCTGATCCTGCCGTATCAGGGACATTACGTGGACATGGGCGATGCGTACGCCGGTGATCCGGGTCTTTGGGACAGCGACCAGGTCACGGAGAACTGGATGTTCTGCAAGGAAGAGAACGTCACCTGCGGAATTTGCTGGGACCCTTCGCTGAAGCTGCTTCGCCCGGAATACACGCTTGGGCTTGAGCATAACCTTGGGCAGATTTCCGCTGGAGAGATCGTGCGGACAAAGGCAACTGTGTTTGCACTAAACACCTTTCCCAAGTGGCCGGAATTCCGCGCCTTCGCCAGAAAGCAGAAGAATTCGGTTATCCCGGTGCTGGACGATCATCTGGAACTCACACTCGGCGGCGGAAATCCGTTTGCGGCAGGTGCGCTTCAGGCAGAACTACTCGAACGAAAGATGACCCCGCTTGCAGGAAGCCTTGAGCTGTTTATGCAAACCGATGGCAGAGCGGAGCAGAGAGCGGCTGGTATCGAGTTGCAAAGGGAGCAGGATATACGCTCTGCGGGCTTTGAACTCCCTCCTGAGGAAATGGGATCGCCGGGACACAGCGAATCTGGTCACAAGGTCCGGGTGGTCTATCGCGGAGAGGATCGCATTCAGGAGCGGTCGGGTCTCTGGTTCCCTCAGACGGAAACAACAGTTGTTTGCGAGATCGAAGAAGGTCCGGCGGGTCCCATTTATACGGTGAGTAACGGAGTACTCTCGATAGCGGCTGCCCCTCAGTTCGGAAGCGTGGTGCATTCCTTGAAGCACCAAGGGGAAGAATGGCTGGACAGCTCCTACCCGGAAGCCATTCCGCGTTCCTGGTGGAATCCTTGGTACGGTGGTCTCGGCGTAGGAATTTCCGGAATGGGTGGATTCAGCCGGCAGCAGGAGCCGAGAACCGCAGCGTGGGTGAAGCGGAAGGATGTTTATGGAAATGTCTGGAAAGGCCTGCGATTAACCACTTCTATCGAAAAGCAGGAAGCAAACCGGGGGATCATAATCAACCAGCATTACCTTATGCTGCCCGGCGTTCCGGTGCTCTGTATGCTGCATTCGGTAACCAACGGAAGTGGAGTGGTTCTGCCACAGTATTCGCTATCTGAGGAGAGTTACTTCAAGCCTTCACCTGTTTTTGCCGAAGGATGGATGGAATTCCCCGGGGAAGGCAAATTCCTTCTGGGGAAAGTGGAAGCTCAGCTGGATTCCAAGGGGATCTTGCGGGTCGGTGCGGTTTCACGTAAGGATATGCTGCATGTTGTGAATCATTACCCCAACCAGAGGGCTTCATTGTATGTGAACAATAAGGTGTTCACTCATGATGTGGATCATCATCTTCCACTTCTAAACGGAGAAACCGCTTGGACACAGCCAACCTTCTTGATCATGGGGGAGATCCCTCTGAATCCAGAGGATGTACGGGGCCTTCTGAAGCTGGCCTTTACCAGTCCTACTGACGAAAAGGAGAGCATAAATGCCGATCATTGACATACACATTCATCTGTCTGACATCGACAGCTTTCATCAAACAGCGGCGGATTTGTCCAAGGTCGATTACACAGCCGCTGGCCTCAAGGCGGAATTTGACAAGAACGGTGTAGTTCTCGGCATTGGTATGGGGGTCACGGAACAGACGAAGGGTGCTTTTCCTGACTCTGCTTCACCCAATCCGATGGGCCTTGATTTGGAAGCCAGTGTTCCGCCGTTCTTAATGGAATGCGTTGGCATCAACCCGAACATGCTCGCAGGGGACCAGGTCCAAGAGGAGCTTGACCGAATTGAAGCACGGCTGCAAGCTCCCGAGGTAGCGGGAATTAAGCTGTATGCCGGGTACTACCATCACTACGTTTATGACAAAATCTATACACCGGTCTATGAGCTGGCTGCCAAATACGGCGTGCCTGTGGTCATTCATACCGGCGATACGTATTCGATGAATGGATTGCTTAAGTATTCGCATCCTCTTACCGTAGATGAACTAGCCTACCAGCAGCGCGGCGTGAACTTTATGATCTGCCATCTGGGCGATCCCTGGGTGATGGACGCTGCCGAAGTGGTGGCCAAGAATCCGAACGTCTATGCCGATTTGTCCGGCCTTGTCGTCGGCGACCGGCCCCATTTTGAACGGTTTATGAACGAACCCTTGTTCATGGACCATTTCCGCCGGGCACTGGTGTACTCCGACCATTATGAGAAAATGTTGTTCGGCACCGATTGGCCGCTTGCCCCAATTGACCTGTATGCGGAATTCGTCCGCCGGCTTGTACCTGAGCAGCATCACGAGAAGGTGTTTTACGAGAATGCCTTTGGCTTGTTTCCGCGCATCCAGCAGCGGATTGCGGCGTTCTGATACTTCCGGGGACAGCCCAGCCAGAGTGCAATGAGGTATAATTGAACAAGCTTTCCCCTTAGATCGTATGAGGGGATGGCTTGTTTTTGGTTTAAGAGAAATGTACGATTTTTTAAAACCGTATGGAGTTGTGGCGCTTTAGCCTTTATAATATGACGAGTATAAAGAATAAAGGAAAAGGTGTTAAATACATGAGCATATTAAACGTAGAAAAGCTGAGTCACGGGTTTGGAGACCGCGCGATTTTCACCGATGTATCCTTCCGCCTGCTTAAGGGCGAACATATCGGTCTGATCGGTGCCAACGGTGAAGGTAAATCCACCTTCATGAACATCATCACAGACAAGCTTCAACCGGACGAAGGTAAAGTTGAATGGGCAAAACGGGTGCGGACCGGATATCTGGACCAGCACGCGGTGCTTACCAAGGGACAATCGATCCGTGATGTATTGCGCGGAGCGTTCCAGTATCTGTTCGATATGGAACAAGAGATGAACGACATGTACGGCAAAATGGGTGAGGTGTCCCCGGAGGAGCTGGAGCAGCTGCTCGAGGATGTTGGAACCATTCAGGACACATTGACGAGCCAGGATTTCTATATGATCGACGCCAAAATCGACGAAACCGCCCGCGGACTTGGACTTACAGACATCGGCTTGGATAAGGACGTCCATGATCTCAGCGGGGGGCAGCGGACTAAGGTGCTGCTGGCTAAACTGCTGCTGGAGAAGCCGGACATTCTGCTGCTTGACGAGCCTACGAACTATCTTGACGAGCAGCACATCGTGTGGCTGAAACGGTATTTGCAGGAATACGAAAATGCCTTCATTCTGATCTCGCATGACATACCGTTCCTGAACAGTGTCATCAACCTGATTTACCATATGGAGAATCAGGCACTGACCCGTTATGTGGGGGATTATGACTATTTCCAGCAGGTGTACGAGGCGAAAAAATCGCAGCTTGAATCTGCATTCAAACGTCAGCAGCAGGAAATCGCAGATCTAAAGGACTTTGTTGCGCGGAACAAGGCCAGTGTGGCTACGCGGAATATGGCGATGTCCCGGCAGAAGAAGCTGGACAAGATGGAGGTTATCGAGCTCGCGAGGGAAAAACCGAAGCCGCAGTTCAACTTTAAGGACGCGCGCACTTCCGGCAAGCTGATTTTCGAAACGAATGAACTTGTGATCGGTTACGATTCTCCGCTGTCCAGACCGCTGAACCTGCGCATGGAGCGGGGACAAAAAATAGCGCTCGTCGGTGCGAACGGGATCGGGAAGACGACGCTGCTGCGCAGCATTCTCGGCCAGATTCCGGCGATCTCCGGTTCGGTCAAGCTCGGCGACCTGCTGGAAATCGGCTATTTCGAGCAGGAAATGAAGGATGCGAACTACAACACCTGTATTGAAGAAATTTGGACCGAGTTCCCGTCCTATACGCAGTTTGAAATTCGGGCGGCTCTTGCTAAATGCGGCCTGACGACCAAACATATCGAGAGTAAAATCACGGTCTTAAGCGGCGGCGAGAAAGCCAAGGTCCGTTTGTGCAAGCTGATCAACCGTGAGACAAATCTGCTCGTACTTGACGAACCAACCAACCATCTCGACGTAGATGCGAAGGACGAGCTACAGCGTGCGCTCAAGGCGTACAAGGGCAGCATTTTGCTGATCTCCCATGAGCCCGAGTTTTACCGCGATATCGTGACAGAAACATGGAACTGCGAATCGTGGACGACAAAAGTGTTTTAAACAGCCGGCAACAGAGCTGGTCTGAACGGTGACCCGTAAGATGGAAACTTTGAACATCAAGTGACCCTCTTACGGGTCATTTGTGTTTTTTACAGTATACAAATTGATACTATCTGCCGCATAGTGCTGCAGGAGCTTAATTGGCTTTTACTTATAACAACAATAATATATTTAAATTCACTAATTATTTATTGAAAAACGATAAATTATGTGCTAAAGTCATATTAAATTTAAACATAAGTGAGGGGCTTTTTATGAAACGAGGAACAACACTCTTTTTAAAGGCAGCAGTTATTCTGATTGGAATCCCGGTTCTGGCTTTGTGCATATTTCTGGTACCTGAGATCGCGAATTTTGCAGCAGAATTGTATCCGGAGATGACGTACATCCAATTTCTCGTTTATCTCGATTTATATGCATCGGCGATTCCTTTCTACATTGCTCTGTATCAAGCTTTTAAACTTCTGGGCTATATTGACAACAACAAAGCTTTCTCAGAATTATCAGTACGAGTATTAAAAAATATAAAATACTGTGCAATTACAATCAGCAGCGTGTATGTGGCAGGCATGCCACTCTTCTATCTCATAGCGGAGAAGGATGATGCCCCTGGAATCATAGTCATCGGATTGATTATTATCTTTGCCTCCATGGTGATTGCCGTTTTTGCTGCTGTTCTCCAAAGCCTTTTAACAGAGGCGATTGAACTAAAATCTGAAAATGATTTGACAGTCTGAGGTGAAAACTATGGCGATTATAATCAATATTGATGTGATGTTGGCTAAGCGGAAAATGAGCGTAACCGAACTTACGGAGAGGGTTGGAATCACGATGGCTAACCTGTCTATATTAAAAAATGGAAAGGCAAAAGCAATTCGATTTTCCACTTTAGAGGCGATTTGTAAGGCTTTAGAATGTCAGCCTGGCGATATCTTAGAATACAAAAGTGACGAAGATACTAATTGACCTGAAATGTCTAAAAATAGTTCAATGGAGCTTCTGCTGATGTTTTGGCGGGAGCTTTTTTGAAAGATAAGAATTTATAGGCTTCACGCTATAAATTATCCTTCTATTTCTCGCTGAAACGGATACCGTCCTTTTGAGGACGGCGAAGCCGTTTCCACTTGGTTGTCTTAAATTTGTGTAAACGGTTAGTGGAGAGGTTTTCTGTCAACTAGTTGCAGAGAAGTAGAGGAATAGAACGTCTAACCAAATGAAGAACGTTAAGATATAAATAAAGAGCGTTGCTCCAGGCAGCAGCTTCTAATGACTTGGGGCTGTGCGGAGTATGGAATAATTCGAACAAGAAGAGGAGAGACAATGAAGAACTTATTTAGGAGAAAAGGCTTAGCACTAGCAAGTGTAATCTTGCTTATCATAATCATTACTGCCGCTGTTGACAGGGGCGCGTTTGGAACGTTGTTTACGGAAGGGAAATATGATACTGAGGAGCATATGGTAGAGACCCTTATGGCCAAAACAGCGACTCCAGGAGTAGCCATAGTCTCATCCAAGCAGGGCAATACAGATTATAAAGTATACGGATACGCAGATGTTGACCTAGACAAGAAGGTCACTGAAGAATCATTGTTTGAATTGGGATCAACGACCAAGGCATTTACAGCTCTGGCTATTATTCTGTTGAAAGATGAGGGGAAACTGGCTTATTCGGATTCTGTCTCAGAGTATCTTCCCCGTTTTGTCCCAGCCTTTCAAGGAGAGAATGTGAATATTACAATTGATCAGCTGTTAGCTCATACAAGTGGGATTCCGTCTTGGAGTATAAAGTTAATTCCTGAAGGTACTACTGAGAATCTGCTTGACGAAACCATAAATAAGATTTCAGATATTTCATTGGATACATACCCGGGGACAGAATATCAGTATGCAACTGTAAATTATGATATTCTGGCGATGATTATTGAGGAAGTTACAGGTACAAGCTATCAGAATTATGTAACTCAGAATATACTGGTACCGCTAAAAATGACGGACAGTTATTTTTCAACAGGTCAGGAACAGAAACCGGATCAGCTTACCAGAGGATACCGGGTGTTTTTCGGCAAAAGCTTTCAATATGATGCCCCCAGATATTATGGGAATATTGCTGCTGGATATTTGGTGACGAATATAAAGGATTTGGAGCATTGGATGAATGCCCAATTAGGAATGGGTGATATCCCGGATGGTCTGAGGAGAGCTATTCAGCAATCTCATGAGGTGGACCTCCAAACCGCTGGATATGAAGAGGAGAACCAATACTATTCATACGGTTGGAGTAATGATCCAGAGGAACGGGTGATTAGTCACAGTGGAAGTAATCCTAATTATTCCTCACATTTTATTATTGATATTGAGAAATTTGAGGCCGTATTAGTATAAACTAATTTAAATTCAACTGCACCATCGCTGATTGCACATAACCTGCATGAGAATATGAATGGTAATCCTATGAATAAATTTACATACGATGACAGTTACATATTGCTTGATTTGATCTTTTCGTTCCTGGCCTTACTAACAGCCATTAGTTTAACTCTTAAGGTGATTAAGCTAGCTGGAGGAAGCAAGCAAAATAAACAGGTTGAAAAGACAAGGAACAAGAGACTTATAGTAATTATTGTTATTATCCTAAGAGCGATGTTGCTGGTATTGGTTATGTTCTGGCCTTATCTGTTAAACAATAATTACTACATGATTAGCGTGTGGATGTCGTATTCACTATTCCTATGGATGGGGCTTGTTTCACTTAGCTGCATGTTATCGATTATATTGAATTTGAAAAAGCTAGGAGTCCTTAGGAGCAATTTGCCCTAGCTAAGCCTGAACCGGTCACCCATTTGCTATCAAGTAGCATTACCGGTTCTGCTTTCCTGGTTTTGTGCTCCACGATAATGTGAAGTATCACCCAGCAAATCGATGTGTGGTATTCCGTCTATTACTTGTACTTTACATAATGCAGTGGAGAAAATATCCGGCATTTCCCCGATTTCCCGTAGTGATTTATTGAGAAAATGAGCCATAATGACTTTCAAGGTCATTCGGTGTGTAACAATGAGCAGCTTCTGTCCCGGGTTATCGTTAAGGATGCACTTAACAGCGGGAATCACTCTTTGTTCTAGCTGTTCATACGTTTCTCCTAAGCCTATAGGAACATATAGATCAGGACTGGTGAAAAATTGAGCATATTGCAAGGGATAATCTTGCTCTATTTGCTCGGTTTTCATTCCTTCCCATATCCCCATATTGATTTCTATCAGCTCATCCAACTGTTGAATAGGCAGCGTTCGATTTCCCCTCAGAATTTGCGCAGTGTGGAATGCTCTTAGACTGCTACTTGAATAGATCGCGTCTAAGTTCTCTCCCTCTAAACGTTCCTTCAACCATTCAGCTTGCTGCTTTCCCAGGGTAGTAAGAGCTGAATTCTGATGCCCTTGCATTCTTTTCTGCAAATTCCATTCTGTCTGCCCATGGCGGGTTAAATATAATACGGTTTCTGTCATGTTCGAAGCCTCCCTTATTTATAGATGTAAGTATAAAATAAGAGAATATAAATAAACATTATATAATAATTAATATTCATAATGTATATTTATAGTTGCGAATTCCTGTTTGCACAAATACAGCGTTCCATTCATATCGTTAGGAAGGTATTCAGATGAACTTTCATGTATTGAGATTGTTTTATTACGTGGCGATAACAGGTAGTGTAACCAAGGCTTCGGAGCGATTGCATATCAGCCAGCCCGCGATATCCGCACAGATTCGTAAGTTTGAACGGGAGAATAATATTACATTATTAGAAGTGAGAGGAAAGAGGATGGCGCTCACACCACTTGGACACAGGCTGATCCAGCCACTTGAGAAACTGTTTGCCATGGGTGAACAAATAGAGCAAATGATTGAAGATTATCACAAATTTCCGATGGGGAATATCCGTATCGCAGGCAATTACCTTGCTACAAGCCTGCTGATTCCTAGATGGGCATCCTTATTTAAACAACGGTTTCACGACCTTGGAATTCAGATTTCAACCGCCAATTCTTACGAAACTATGGGGAAACTAATTAACTTTGAAGCGGACGTGGCTATTTACAGTGATATGGAGTTCCCTACACATAATACGGGAAACTTTGAGTATCGCGAATTGTACAAGGATGAGTACGTGTTTGTGGTTTCTTCCGAGCACCCTTTTGCCAAGCAGCAGATCTGCCTTGAGGACGTGGTATCTGAGGCGTTTATTATGAGAGAGGAGGGTAGTGCGGCCAGAGAGAGACTGCTTCGGCTGTGTGAAGACAGAAAAGTAGCGCAACCCAAGATCGAACTGCAATTTAATGGTGTGAACGAGACGGTTCTGGCCGTGATAGCCGGTTATGGAATTACCTTTGTTTCTTCCTTGTTGGCACAGCCTTATCTTGATCAGGGGACGTTAGCCAAGGTTGAAACAGGAGACGCTGTGACCAAGCATTCCATATGGATGGCCAGCAGACCCAAGGCACAGCAGGAAAGTTATGTTCAGTCGTTCGTTGCACTGGTCATGGAACAATTAGAGAAGTAGTTGCTTGAACAGAGATAAAAAAACTCAAGAAGTTACCGAATTCTTTAGATCTATTTGATCTAAGCGTAATAAGAGAAGACCGTTCCTGATAAGGAGCGGTCTATTTGTAGTGGTGTCTATGGGAAATGGAAATTTAACTCTTGAATGCGGGTTGGTTCACTAATTGCACCAGCTCAAGCAGCAATGCTTCTTCCGAGTGAATGATTTCAAGCATTTTCTTATGAATTTTGCCGCGTTGTGCCGGTTTGTTACCCGAACACATCACCTTTATCATAAATTGATTCACCATATTCCACGTCTCCCCGGCAATCCGGTAGCCCTCGGCAATGCGGGTAAGCTCAGACACTTCTTGATCAGCGGAAATGGCACTCAAGAAGAGGCTGTACCTTATCCGGGTGATCGGAAGGGTATTGGCAGCCAGCAAGAAATAGGCACTATATTCCCCGGGGTTCTCTGCGATTATTCCTGTCTCGAGGTAGGCATCAGCATAGGCTCTTAGATGCTCCGCAACCTGGAGCGGCTGGATTTCATGCTCTTGATTCAGCAGCGTATGCTCAAGGGCAAGGCGCCATTGCCCAAGGGGGCGTGATGGTTCGCACAGGCTGAACTCTGCGAAGAAATGGCAGGCGGACTCCCATTCATCCAAATCCACCGCTTCCAGGGGGCGGCCGTAGTAGCCATCCGTTAAATAAATCTTCCGGCTTGAACGATCGACGCCTACAGCCAGACAAGCGTGTGAAGTATGCAGCTTACGGTAGGCCAGACACCAGGGGCAGCTATAGGAATCGAATCCTACCAGAACAGGCATGCCGCCAGCGAGCCGCTTCTCTAGCATATCAAGCAGAAAAGACTTGTCCATCGCCGGCTCTTCCCGGTTCACATATGTAAAATTTATCCCATGATAAGCCGCCAGATACTCCTTACTGATTCGCGGAGTAGATACCCGGTCGATGATGGACTGTTCTGAAGACTGTTGTTGCTTGAAGGAGAACTGCCAGGCATTGCCGTACATGTACTTGCTGTCTTTACCCTGCCATTCAGCCACTGATTGGATACAGTCATCGATACAGCTGCGAAGCGTAGGGTAGGGAGTGCTTTTAACGGGCAGGATGTTCAGCATAACTTATCATCTCCTTGCCAGTTGAGAAATGGCTGTGCCCCCAATTGCGGTAATTCCCCGGTGTCATCCCGCTGTATTCGCGGAACAAACGGTAGAAGTATTTCATATCTCCAATCCCGACCTCAAGCGCAATCTTCTGAATGCCAAAGTCTGTGAACATCAGCATTGCACAGCTGTATTTCATACGAATTTCCTGAAACAGCTGGATATAGGATTTGCCGGTCTTCAGCTTGAACAGTCTTTGAAATTGGCGCGAGCTCATGGAAATATAGCGGCTGATCTCCTTCAATGAAATTCTCTGTTTGAAATTACTGACCATATATAAAATTACATCATGCAGCGGATCATCTGCCTGCTGTAAACGGTCTGAGAAAGGAACTCCCGCACAAGGCTCGACAATCCTTAGAAGTTCAAACAATAAGGGGTACAGCCTCAATGGATCTGCCGACGGGCTGTTGTTATGTAAGTCCTGCATGTGGCGGAACAAGGCCTCCAGTTCCATTCCCTGCTCGTGGTAACCGAACCAGGACTTCTGTTCTTCCAGCAACCGCAACCGGCGTTGCTGTTCTTCATCGAATGGCCCCGTGAAGAGCGCCGGCAAAGCGGCAGGAAGCTTGAACACCTCAAGACTCAGCATACAGTTCAGGATCCGCAGCGGCTGTGTTCCACTCAGATCCCGGGGCTGGAACACATGGGATACCCCAGGCGGGATGACAAACAGATCGCCCTTTGCAACCTGTATTTTGTCCCCGTCGATAAGCTGAATGCCCTCTCCCTCAAGCACATATGCGATCTCCATGAAATCATGCTGGTGGAGAACAGATGTGAGTGATTCTTCGGTCAGCAACACTTGAACCGGTGAATTTGTGTCAAATAGATATTCCCCAGCAACTACCGGAAAAACCTCCATAGACGAACCTCCGTTTCAGCTAGAAATAGAAGAATAAGTAAGATTAGTAGTCTGGAATCCATCTAGTATAACTGAATATTTTGGCGCATTCAACCATATATTAACAGTATTAAATTTGGTATATTCTTTTCATTCCATCCAAGTAATCACACAGAAAGGAGTATACACATGCAGCAAAAAGTTATTGAAATCATAGCGGAAATTAAGGAGGATCCGGCGTTGTTGCAAACGCTTGACGGCAGCTCCGATTTGACGATTGACGCTGCTCTGGATTCGCTCCAGATTATTAATTTTATTCTTAGGATCGAAGATGAGTTCAATGTCGAAGTTGATTTCGATACCTTTGATCTGGAGCATTTGAAATCGGTAGACCGTTTCACGGGTTATGTTGCCGGACTTACCGGACAATGAAGACTACGGTGCATTGCGGCAGCTTTGAGTCGGAACGGTACTGGCGGGAGAAAGACCTCGCCGCGCTGCCTTCCATTCCCGACCTGAGCGGGATGTCTATTGTGCAGGCTATGGATGAAATGCTGTTTGTATTCTGCGGCAGCGGCGATGTGCTGCTGACCCGTTACGGCATGGACAAAGCGCAGGCCGATTATTTGCATTCCCTCGGTTATGCATTCACTACAAATGTGTATCCGATGACATTGCAAGAGGAAGGTGCTGCTCAGGAGAGTCTGAATATATTTGAGCTGCTGGACAGACTGGACCCGGAAGGCCCATTAGCCAGGATGATACCCGGGGGAGCGTCTCTTTCCCCCTTTGCCGTGCTTCCCGGAACACAGAATGCCCTAAGGCGCTACCGCCTTCAGCCCGAACTGCCGGACGAGCAGACGGTACGCAGCGTGAACACCAAATCCTACTCGATAGCGATGCGGGACCGCCTGTCGTTGCCGAACGTAGGGTTAGCGGTTGACAGCGTCCAGGAATTACTGCATACCGGACTGCAACTGCTGGAGAAGGGCCCATTCCTGATCAAAGATGAGTATGGTGTTTCCGGCAAAGGAAACCAGCTGGTAGATTCCGAGCGGACCCTGCGCAGAATTGCCGGGTATCTGGAATCCGGCAGGAATAAGGAGAAGCGAATCCGCTTTGTGCTGGAGCGGCTGCTCGACCGTGAAATGGACTTCTCCTGTCAATTTCATATTGATCAAGCAGGTGCAATCTCCATTGTGTCTGTGCAGCAACTGGTCAACAATGGGTTTGCCTTCGGAGAATCACAGTCTCCCGGCAAACCGCTGCTGGATAGGCTGGAGCAGGAGAATTATTGTGAAATCATGCACAGTATAGGGAGAAAACTCTACGAGGATGGCTATTATGGCGACGTCTGTGTGGATTCGATGCTGCTGCGCGACGGCTCAATTGCGCCTCTGGTCGAGATTAATGCACGAAAATCGATGAGTCTGATCAAGCACAGCGTAGACCGGTATCTGAACCGGGAAGACATCTATACGGTTCTGGTTCAAGTTCCGCTGGTTTCTATGGGGCAAACCTCTTATGAAGTGCTGCTGCGGAATTTGGAGCAAGCGAATATTCTGTTCGGCGCGGGAAACGGGGAAGGCGTAATTCCTTTAACTTCAGGTACGCTTCATCCGCCGGGCAAGGAGCACTCCGCAGGCACCAAAGGCAAGCTGTATGCGGCGCTCGCTTACCGCGATACTGCGCATAAGAAGGAGCTGTCGGTCAAGCTGGACGAGGCGCTGCAAAGCAGCGGATATACTATTTTGCGGAAATGAAGGGAAGCAGCCAATGAAGGATACAGTGACGATACTATGTTCTGGCTTTGGGCTGGGCTTTTATGTTCCTGGCCTGCTGATTGAACGGGCGCTGAAGGTTTTGGGAATCAAGGCGGAGGTGGAGGTCTTCGAAACCTTAATGTTTGAGGATAAGAAGAAGACGACAGATAACAGCCGCAAAGCTTACAGGGAGAATTTTGCCGTGGCGCTGACTTCGCAAAAAATACCGGGGGATATCCGCAGCAGCCTTGACCCCACTGTGGTCAAAGCGTTATTTGAACGCTGGCGCGGGGAAGGAAGGCAGCATTTCATTACACTCTCCGGACACTGGGTTCATGTACTGGACATGTACCGGGAAACGGCGGCTTATGAAGTCTTGGCCGATTTGCTCTATATCGATGCGGACCTCTCTCCTTCCTGGAAGAACCTCCGCAAACTGAACCCCGGGTATGCGCAGGGCTACCATGAAGTGAACATGTATGACCTTGTGAATCGGAAGGTGCTGTGCAGAATGGACACGGGTATCGAGCCGCTGCCCATGCCAGCAAGGAATGGCAGATTGGTTGTTCATGGCGGAGGTTGGGGAATCGGAACATTCCGCGAGAAATTTTCTGAGCTGGAGGCAGCGGGCTACCTGCTTGATATAGCTGCTTACAGCAATGAGGAGATTGGCGAAGAAATCCACGGAAGACACTACTATATGAATGACCCGCAGTGGAGGACATGGCTCCGTGACAGCAGCGGACACTACTGCTTTCCTCCCTTTGCCAAGGTGAGCGGCAGCGGGGAGAACCGGTTCCCTCCTTGTCATAATTATCCAGAAGGCATGTATGGTGTTATCCGCCAGGCCTCCGCAGTCATCAGTAAGCCGGGTGGTGGTGCCTTGGTCGATTCACTGTCTTCCGGGACTCCGCTCGTGCTGCTGGACCCGTTCGGTCCCCATGAGCAAATTAACAGTGATCTCTGGGTCGAGCTTGGCTTCGGTATCCATTATGAAGAGTGGAAGCAGGCTGGCTTTGACCGTGAACTGCTGCGGGGGTTATCGGAGAACATCCTAACATCCAGAGAACAGTATCCTGATTATGCCAAAAGCTATGCAGAACGTCTGTATGCAGCAGAAGGGAGAAGCTAATGCAACCAAGCAGCAAAGTCGCGCTGGACGCCAAGTCCTTTGAAGCGCTGAAACGCACCATCAAAAATGTCGTCGTTCCGCATAGAGAGCGGAAGCTTGATCCCGGCTTCAAGACAGTGATGCCGGAAATTATGTCGCTCAAGCTGACCAACCGTTGTAATCTTCGTTGCAAGCATTGTTATCAGTGGAATGAATCCGGCTATCACCATGATATGGACAAGACCGAACAGAATCTCGATATGAGGCTGGATATGATCCGCGAACTGCTGGAGGAGACCGATGAAGCACAGTCCAGACTGTACTTGTGGGGCGGAGAGCCGTTGTTTCACCGCGATACACAGCAAATTCTGGAGCTCCTCCAGGCGCACCCCAGAGATACGACGATTTGCACCAATGCCCTTCTTCTCTCTAAATATGAAGAGGAGCTGTGTGCGATCTCGGACAATCTGGAACTGCTGATCCCGATTGAGGGCTTCGAGGAAGAACATGATCTGCTGCGGGGAAAAGGCTCTTTTCAAAAAGTGGTCGAGGCTGTGGACCGGCTGCTTGCCTTGCGGGAGCAAGGGAAGTTCAGAGGCAGAATATCAGTGCATAATGTGATCAATGACAATATGATCGGCAAGCTGTACGAAATGGTGGAATTCTTCGAGCAAAAGGGTGTCGATCTGGTGCTGCTGTGCTTCCCCTGGTATATATCCACAGAGACCAGTCTGGAAATGGACCGGTTCTATGACGAACACTTCCAGTGGCTTGCCGAGCTGAGCCCGGACCACCGCAGCAGCTGGCATGCCTTCAAGTATCATATCAAACCTGACAATGTGGTCAGGCTGACGGAAGACCTGAAACGGATCAATGCCCACACCTGGAAAAATACCCGCATCCGTTACCAGCCGGGACTGGACTTCGATGAGATCGAGGATTTCGTGGCCGGCAAGCCGATGGCGTCCCGCAGCAGCTCGAAATGTCTGGCGCTTAGCACCCGGGTCGATATTGCCCCGAATGGCGATGTAAGCGCCTGCAAGTTCTTTTCCGAGTTGTCTATTAGCAATGTAAACGAACAATCCCTAACGGATATTTGGAACTCCGAGCGTTATGACCGGCTGCGGAGGACTCTGGACGAAGGGTTGTCCCCGGCCTGCTCTAAGTGCAATGTGCTGTACCTGAATACCTATTCGGCACTGACACATGTATGAGGACTGAAGGCGGGGCACACTCTTACAGGCTTGGCATTCTCGGTGCTTCGAATATCGTCAGGCCTGCCCTGCTGGAACCGGCTCGTTATGTTGATGATATTACCGTATCCGCTATTGCCAACCGCACCCCGGAAAAGGCAATGGAACTGGCTCACGCATACAACATCCCCCAAGTTGCAGGCAGTCTTGAGGCGTTGCTGGAAATGAAGGAGCTGGATGCGGTATATATCGCTCTCAGCAATGACCTGCATGCAGAGTGGGCCCTCAAGGCACTGGCGGCTGGCAAGCATGTGCTGGTCGAGAAGCCAATTGCCTTGACTCCCGCAGAGGCGGAACAATTGGGGACGGCTGCGGCACAGCCTGCAGCCCCGAAGCTAGTCGAAGGTCTGATGGTGGCCCATCATCCTTGGCAGCAGGCGCTCAAATCCATCATTGATTCCGGTCAATACGGCCAGCTGCGCAGTCTGAAGACCCGTATAACCATTCCTGCCAAGGACCAACATTCCGGGAATTACCGCAGCATCAAGTCAAAAGGCGGCGGTGCCTTCGCTGACCTGGGCTGTTACTGGCTACAGTTCGTGGCGAACATAGAGGGGCTTCAACATGTGCAAATCTCCGGGCAGTCGCAATTTGACGGTCCGGACGGCTGCGACTGGACCTTTCAGGCTGCGCTTAAGTATGACAGCGGGCTGGATACGGAATGTCTGATCTCCTTTGAGCTGCCTTACCGCGCCTCGCATACCCTTTATTTTGATCAGACGGTGCTGACGGTACCCGATTTTTTACGGCCGCTCAAAGGATTCTATCCTATGAAAATACGCCATGATCTGCCGGATGACCGCAGTACAGTTCAAAATTTTGAGCCAATGAATTATTACGTGAACCAGCTTCGAGCTTTCGCTGAAATAATGGATGGGACCCGTGAAGCTGGACTGGAACGTTCCTTGGAACGGGTAACTCTTCAAGCGCGAATGATGGCTGTGGCCCAACAGGCCTGGAGCTATAGGTAAATAAGAAAACAGTCTGCATCCGGTGGCCAGAGTTGCTGGTCTAGGGATCAGACTGTTTTTGTTGTGCGGATTAACGGTCTGACAAGGGAGGAGGCTGGTCTATCCAGTTGCGCTCATTGTTCTTTACATAGATCCCCAGTGCTTGGTCTGAGGAAAGCCCGGGGTTGTGGAAAGAGAGCATCATCGCTGCAAAGCGTGTGCTTTTATTGACGTTCGGATGGAGTAGAAGCTCTGTAGCCCGCTGTTTGAAATCCTCCGGTTTGTGCGGCGCGGTCTCGACCGTATCCAGCAAGGCCTTGTGGCTGGGGAAGAGCATACGGTTATAAGCCAGGATCATCCGTCCGCTGTAAAATACCAGATTGCTTACTGTATGCGCCATTAGATAGGCATCGTTATTTTTGGCGGCTTCCTTAGCGAAATAAAAAGCATGCAGGTGAATCTGTGCGCTGAAGTCCCGCAAATTGCACTCACGGTTCTCTTCGGGATAAATGGGGATTCGAGCTACAATACGCTCCAGTTCAGGTATTCTTGAGAAAAGCACTTGCGAACCGGTAAATGCATACCGTGTCGCCTCGTTACCGCGCTCAGCGGCCAGCTCCAGAAAGCGGAGATTAGTCACCTTCACATCTACGTACCCGCCTTCATATGTGCTGGCCTCCCGGTCCACATAAGACAGGTTGTTATTTTTTGCATGTACCTCGTAGGATTCATCTGTGACTACCAGATGGACATCCACATCGGAAGTTTCCTTCGCCCGGTCCCGGGCAACCGATCCAGAGGTGATGACCGCCAGACATGAAGGGGCAACCTTCAGCTTGTTCACGAAATTCTCCATTGTCTGTCTATGGTGTTCCAACATCAGGTTCATCCTCTCTATATTGTTTTTGTTCTATTAAGAGCGTAACGATTACCATGCTTAGCGGCTATGGTCAATGAAGACATCTATTCTTTCGCAGCGTTTAATAAAATCGCTTGCCTTGGAGTTAACTCCAAGGAGTAAGCTACATTTGAAGGAAACAAAATCTATGTGGAAATGGGGAACAATCAAATGGAATATATGAAACTCGGAAATACTGGTTTGGATGTCTCTCGGCTATGTCTGGGTTGTATGAGCTTTGGTGAAGCAGAACGATGGGTCCATCCATGGGTCCTTGATGAAGAGCGGAGTCGTCCCATTATTAAACAAGCTCTGGAGAATGGGATCAATTTTTTTGATACAGCGAATGTATATTCAGACGGAACAAGCGAGGAAATCGTTGGGCGGGCTTTAAAGGATTATGCCAATCGAGATGAAATTGTCCTGGCGACGAAAGTTTATTTCCGGATGCATCAAGGTCCAAACGGTGCCGGACTGTCCCGAAAGGCGATCATGAGTGAAATAGATAAGAGTCTTAAGAGACTGGGAACAGATTATGTGGATCTGTACCAGATTCACCGCTGGGATTTCAATACTCCCATTGAAGAAACGATGGAAGCCTTGCATGATGTTGTTAAGGCCGGGAAGGCAAGATATATCGGTGCTTCTGCCATGTATGCTTGGCAGTTTCTAAAGGCATTACATGTAGCTGAGAACAACGGGTGGACTAAGTTTGTATCCATGCAGAATCATTTCAACCTCGTATACCGTGAAGAGGAGAGAGAGATGCTGCCGCTTTGTAAGGAAGAAAAAATCGCTGTGATTCCATATAGCCCACTTGCTTCAGGGAGATTGACCCGTGATTGGTCGGAAACCACACATCGCTCCGAAACCGACCAAGTCCAGAAATCTAAATATGATGCGACTGCAAATACGGACCGATTGATTGTAGAGAAAGTTGCAGCAATCGCAGAGCAACGTGGTGTACCCCGTGCTCAAATTGCCCTTGCCTGGGTGTTGCAGAAAGAACCAGTAACAGCCCCGATTATCGGTGCCACGAAAATGTCTCACCTTGAAGATGCCGTAGCCGCTCTTTCCATTACGTTAACAGCTGAAGAAATTGCGTCGCTGGAAGAGCCATATGTTCCTCATCCGGTAGTGGGTCCTATTTCTATGTAATGATAAAATTGCAAGCTATGAACAGACAAAGACACTAACCTGCGTTAGTGTCTTTTAGTTTCTTTTACTGATCAGGTCTTCGGGGAACTATCGCAGAAATATAGGGTTCTGGAATTGGCAGGGGCTGTTCCAATGGCTGAGAAGGAAGTGAAGTCCCGGATTAATGGGCAAATCCATATTTTACATACCAAATATATCCTAAAATACAAAATTATGATGATATTGTTCTTGTTTTGTTTTAAAATAGAGTGGAGTCTAGCATTTGAAGGGAGGGGATAGATCAATATAGAAAGCGCTTACTTTTAAAAAAATTAATGGGAGGAAGGGAATTATGATGAAAAGGCTTGGAATCATATTCATATTGCTATCTGTGGTTCTATCCGTTATTCCGGCAGCAGCTTCCGCAAACACCCAGACTAAGATTTATGAAGCAGAGGATGGTATATTAAGTGGAACTACTGTCGACACGGCAGTTTCCGGCTTTTCCGGCACAGGGTATGTTACAGGGTTTGACACCGCTGGCGATTCTGTAACCGTTACGACAATGGTGGAAACGACGGGGCTATATCAAATCTATATCAGGTACAATGCGATTTACGGCTATAAACAGGCTAATCTGTCTATAAACGGAGTGCCCGCCGGAGTGGCTGATTTTGCGGAAACGACTGAATTTACTGAAATTCCAGTGACAAAAGCGTTATTAAATGCAGGAGAGAATACAATTCGAATTGAAAATCACTGGGGCTGGTATCTAATTGATTATGTCAAAGTAGAACCTGCAGCTGCTCCTGCCCCTCACCAAGTGACGGACGCTTTAGTCAATCCGGCTGCAACACCGGAAGCTAAAGCATTGATGGGCTATCTTGTTGATAATTATGGCAAAGCCATTCTTTCAGGACAGCAGGAATATGACAATGTGAGCTGGTTGCAAGCCAATACCGGAAAGAAACCGGCAGTTGTCGGATTTGATCTGATGGATTATTCACCATCACGAGTCGAGCGGGGGACTACCTCTAACGAGATTGATCAAGCCATCCAATGGGACGGCCAAAATGGGATTGTGACTTTTGCTTGGCATTGGAACGCACCCAAAGACCTCATTGATCAGCCAGGAAAAGAATGGTGGAGAGGTTTCTACACAGACTCAACCACATTCGACCTAAGTTATGCTCTTGAACATAAAGCTTCTGAAGATTATCAGCTGTTATTAAGAGATATTGATGCCATAGCTGTCCAATTAAAAAGATTGCAGGATGCGGATGTTCCAGTATTGTTCCGTCCATTGCATGAAGCCGAAGGCGGATGGTTCTGGTGGGGAGCAAAAGGTCCGGGGCCAGCTAAAGAATTATACCGTATTGTGTATGATCGTTTAACGAATATGCACCACTTGAATAACCTCATTTGGGTATGGAACTCCGTTGCCGAAGAGTGGTATCCGGGGGATGACGTTGTAGATATTGTAAGTTACGATTCCTATCCAAGCAAAGGGGATTACAGTCCACAGATCGGAAAATTCGATCAACTTGTAGCACTGGGTAATGATCATAAACTTGTAGCGTTAAGTGAAAACGGTTCCATTCCAGATCCTGAGCTATTACAACTATATAATGCCGATTGGAGTTGGTTCTGTACTTGGGAAGGAGAGCACTTAAAAGACGGAATAACAAATTCATTGGCTCATCTGAATAAGCTATATAATCACGAATACGTGGTGACATTGGATGAATTACCGGATTGGAAGAATAATCCGACGAATCCCGATAAAGCACCGGAGGCACCTAGCAATGTAGCGGTAAAGGCAGGCGATAATCAAGCCACAATTAGCTGGAAAGCATCCAGTGGTGCGGCTGGTTATACGGTACAACGTGCAGCAGTTAGCGGCGGGCCTTATGAGACTGTGGCAACAAATGTAACGGGTACAAGCTTCACAGACAACAATGTTACGAATGGTACTGCATATTTTTATGTGGTGAATGCGGTAAACAGCGTAGGAACCAGCGTTAACTCTACTGAAGTTAGCGTAATTCCACAGGCTCCGGCTACAGGCTCACTCAAGGTTCAATACAAAGTAAATAACAGTAGTGCAACAGACAATTCGATCAGTGCTTCATTCAATATTGTAAGTACAGGAACAGCTGCAGTAGATTTGAATGCTCTCAAAATACGTTATTATTTCACGAAAGAAGGAAGCGCAGCAATGAACTTCTGGACGGATTGGGCGCAGATTGGAAGCAGCAATGTAACCGGAACTTTCACACCTTTAAGTGAGGCGAAAACGGGTGCTGACACTTACCTGGAGTTGTCCTTTAGCGCAAATGCAGGCTCCATCGCAGCAGGAGGACAGAGTGGTGACATTCAATTCCGTGCTGCGAAAAGCGACTGGTCAAACTTTAATGAAGTGGACGACTACTCGTTTGGCGGAGCTCAAAACGCCTTCATCGATTGGGAGAAAGTTACACTATACCAAAACGATACTTTAGTATGGGGGATTGAGCCTTAAAATAGTAAAAGGGCTGTTCCATAACGTCCCTTCAAATATACAACAAACCCAGTGCCGGTGCGGTACTGGGTTGTTTGATAGGAATTCTGTTCCTCTTATACAATAAAAGCTTTTATTCACCCATAATACCCACTTGACTAGGGGGAATAATAGGTTTATAGTATGAAAAAAGCTTGAAAAACAAAGACGTGTTTTGAAATAATCATCTATTTAATCTATTAATTTAATAATTGTATACAATTATACAAATAAATTTAAAGCCATTCTCAAATTATCGATGAGGAGCAATATAGGTATGGTGATACGATCACGAAGGTTGTCTAAGGATAATACCTACTATGCATTAAAACAAAAAATTATTGATAGTGAGTTAGAGCCGAATCAAGCGGTAAATGAAGAAAATTTGGCGGCGTTGCTCGGGGTCAGCCGGACTCCTTTAAGAGAGGCCATTCAGAGATTGGAGAATGAGGATTTTCTCGTTCGTCAGCCAAATGGCAGGTTGCGGGTAGCCTCCGTAACTATCAAAGAGGTGGAAGAGGTTTTTCTGATTCGCAGCATGCTTGAAGGCTATATTGCTAGAAGTGCAGCTAAGCATGCTACAGATAAAGATATTCTACATTTAACAACGATGATGGAGCGAATCAAACATTCCTTCCAGCTAGGTGATAAACAGGATTTTGTATCCTATGGTTTTGAGTTCCATGATTATTTATCTGAAATCAGTGAACTTAGAACGTTTGAGAAAGTTCTGAATCAATTAAGAGATCATTCGCTTCGCTACTGTCGCTATGTCTCCATGCATGGAGATTGGAACACACAGGCGGATGAAGAACATAATTATATCCTGCAAATGATCGCTGACAAAAATGAAGATGGTGCAGAAAAAGCAATGCGGGATCATATTCTAAGCAGCTTATCTACTGCGCTTGCGCGAATCAAAGGGATGGAAGAAAACGAGATAGACCATATCGGCCCATAACGAAAGGGGATTACTTCACCTATGAAGCCACTGCATAAGATTGATCAAGCTTTAGCTAGTCAATTAATAGAGGTTCGAAGAAACCTGCATCGAGAACCAGAGCTGGCATATGAAGAGTTCAGAACAACAGAGAAACTGCAGGAATGGCTGACAACTGCCAATATACATATTTTAGACCTCCCTTTAGAGACGGGACTTATCGCAGAGATTGGACAAGGTGACGGGCCTGTTGTGGCCATTCGCTGTGATATTGATGCACTCCCGATAGAAGAACAAACGGAATTACCTTTTGCCTCAGAGATTCCAGGAAAAATGCATGCATGTGGCCATGACTTTCACACCGCTACCATCTTAGGCGCTGCCTTGTTGCTGAAAGAGCGTGAAAGTGAATTGCCGGGAAGAGTTAGAGTCTTGTTCCAGCCGGCAGAAGAAACAGGACACGGGGCGGAAAGTGTCTTAGCATCAGGAGGCCTCAAGGATGTAGCTGCTATATTCGGTTTACATAACTCACCAGACTTGCCAACAGGATCTTTTGGAACGAGGTCGGGAGCTTTAACGGCAGGTGTTGACCGGTTTGAAATCACTGTAAAAGGCGTTGGCGCTCATGCTGCTACTCCGGAAAAAGGTGTGGATTCGATTGTGACCGCTGCGCAAATTGTTACAATGCTGCAAACCGTCGTAAGCCGCCAAAATAATACTTTAGAGCCGGTTGTGTTAAGTGTTACCAGAATTAACGGGGGCTTCACATGGAATGTATTGCCGGAAAAAGTTGAATTAGAAGGTACGGTACGTACTTACAATGAAGAGATCCGCCGCCAGATTCCTATACAAATGACCCGAATTATCGAAGGGATTGCTGCAGGAGCCGGGGCTGAGGCGCAATTGCACTGGTATCCTGGCCCGCCAGCAACTATTAATCATGGGGACTGGGCTGACTTCACCAAAGAGGTCGCCATAGGAGCCGGATATGATGTGCATGATATCCCGCCGCAAATGGGGGGAGAAGATTTCTCATATTATTTACAGCAGATACCGGGTGCATTTGTAAATATCGGAACAGGCCCGGCCTATGCTTTGCATCACCCCCGTTTCGATGTGGATGAGGCAGCTATACTGCCTGCCGCTAAATATTTTGCTTCATTGTCAGAGCAAGCACTTCAGAAGCTGCTAGAGAGGGCTTAATCCTAAATCTTAAATCTACAATATGATTGAGGGGAATGAACATGATTGAATTAAAGAATGTGTACAAAACATTCACTCGCAAGGATATTACGATTGATGCTCTGCAAGGGATCAATTTAAAGGTTGAAAAAGGCGATATATTCGGGGTTATCGGCTATAGTGGTGCGGGAAAAAGCACATTAATCCGTTTAGTCAATTATTTGGAAAGACCCACAAAAGGCCAGGTTCTAGTAGCCGGGCGTGATTTAGGAACCTACAACGACAAAGAGCTGAGGGCGGCCAAGAAAAATATCGGCATGATTTTTCAACATTTTAACCTGTTAGAATCTAAAAAAGTATTTGATAATGTCGCGATTCCTCTCGTTCTGCTGAAAAAGAATAAAGATGAAATCCGCAAGCGGGTACAGGAGCTGCTTGAGTTTGTCGGATTAAGTGACAAGGCTGGAAGCTACCCGAGTGAATTATCAGGTGGACAGAAGCAGCGGGTCGGGATTGCCAGAGCGCTTGCCTCGAATCCGTCTATCCTGCTGTGTGACGAAGCGACTTCTGCCTTAGATCCACAGACAACACGATCTATTTTACAGCTTTTGAAAAAAATCAATGCGGAATACAACATTACGGTGATGATCATTACGCATGAAATGTCTGTCATTCAAGAGATTTGCAACAAGGTGGCTGTGATGGAAGAGGGGCGGATCATCGAGCAAGGAAGCGTGCTGGATGTATTTGGTCAACCCAAACATGAGACCACGCAAAATTTTGTGAAAACCGTTATTCAAAACAGCATGACGTCCAGCGTTCAAAAATCAATAAAAGCAGAACATGGAAGTCTGCTCTATAAACTTAATTTTGTTGGTGAAAATGCATCTGAGCCCGTTCTGTATGAGATGATTCGTTCTTCCGAGATAAAGGTCAATATTTTATTTGCGAATATGACGGAGATTCAAGAAACGACACTCGGAACAGTGATCATTCAATTAAATGGAGAGCAATCAGAGATTAACAATGCTTTAGCTTTCCTGAAAAGAAGCGGAGTCGGTGTAGAGGAGGTAGAATCTTATGTTTTCGACCACAGTAACAAGTGAACAATTTATGCAGGCCATAATAGAAACGATTCAAATGGTAGGGTTCTCCTTGTTTCTTGGTTCCCTGCTCGGGATTCCAATCGGGATATTGCTAGTAATCACTCGTCCAGGCGGTGTATTGGAGAACAAAGCCCTTTACGCCATCATAAATCCGATGATCAACATCATTCGCTCTCTACCCTTTATTATTTTGTTGGTTGCGATTGTTCCGTTTACACGGGCCATTGTGCATACTTCGATTGGGACAAGCGCAGCGATCGTACCTCTAATTATCTATATCGCACCTTATATAGGACGTTTGGTAGAGAACTCGCTGCTTGAAGTGAACCCGGGAATTCTGGAAGCCGCAGAGGCGATGGGAGCTACTCCCTTTCAAGTTATCTGGTACTTTCTGTTGCCGGAAGCGGTCGGATCCTTAATCCTGTCATTGACAACAGCAACGATCGGATTGATAGGTGCAACTGCAATGGCCGGAACAGTAGGCGGCGGCGGAGTCGGCAACTTGGCTATAGTCTATGGATACCAGCGTTTTGACACCGTAGTTGTGGTTGCCACCGTTCTTATTCTCATCATTTTGGTGCAAGGCATTCAATCTTTAGGTAACAAGCTGGCAAGAAAAATTCGCCGCTATTAGTTATTACAGAGACATGGAGGGATTGGCAGATGAGTGAATGGAGTAAGCAGGATCGGTTTAAAGCAATATTGTCCGGAGAACGGGCGGATCGTCACATTGTCAGCGGATGGCGTCATTTTATTGACAAGGAACAAAATGCAGAAGATTTAGCAGCAACAACGATTTCTTTCACGCAAAAATATGATTGGGACTGGGTCAAAATTAATCCTAGAGCAACTTATTTAGCTGAAGCTTGGGGTAATCAGTATGACTTTACGGATTATCAGACTGTCTTTCCAAGACAGAAGACGACTGCTATTCCTACAGCCGATAACCTGTGGGATCTCGAAGTGAAAAAGGCAACCCAGACTGCATCGCTGCTGGAGCATTTAGAGGCGGTCAGAAAAATTCGTCAAGGGTTACCTGACACCCCGCTGATCCAAACGATATTTTCGCCATTAACGGTGTTGCTGTTTATCGTTGGGCGTTCTGCTTATGTAACAAAAACTGTGTTTGGCATTGAGCAGCCTGTTACTTTGGAATCGTTGTTTAAAGAGCATAGAGCGGCAGCACACCATGCATTACATGTAATTTCTTTAACCTTAGCCGATTATGTGAAAGAGTTGCAGCAAGCGGGTTCAGATGGTTTGTTCTATGCGGTGACAGGTACAGCACATCCGGGATTATTTGATGAAGCGATGTTCGATGAGTTCTCCAGACCCTATGATTCTATTGTGTTGGAGGCCGCAAGCTATGGCAAAAACATCCTTCATACCTGTGGATCGCATGCAAAGCCGGAGAAATTCAATGATTATCGTATTGATGGAATCAGCTGGGATACTATAGCCGAAGGCAATCCAGGTTTAGAAGCGAATCTTAAAGCTACTAAAGTAGGCGGCGTTGATCATGGATTGTTTGCAGTAAACAATACAGATCAAATTCAAAAGC
Source organism: Paenibacillus sp. FSL L8-0470 (assembly GCF_038008625.1). NCBI lineage: Bacteria > Bacillati > Bacillota > Bacilli > Caryophanales > Paenibacillaceae > Paenibacillus > Paenibacillus sp. FSL L8-0470. The sequence goes on along the minus strand of NZ_JBBOZM010000001.1, from coordinate 4,611,599 downwards.
AGGCGAAGGAAGCTTTGACGTTAATGAAAAACCAGCCTTTTATTCTCTCGCCAAATTGTGCGATCCCGCTAAATGTTACAGATGAGGCGTTAGAACAACTAAAAAACTCAGTATTTGAATAGGAGATGAAGGTAATGAAAAAGTTAATGTTAGTAATGTTGATAGGTGTTCTGGCGGTGTTAACGGCCTGCGGCAATAAGGAAGCAGAAAGTTCTGGAGATAAGAAGAAGCTTACCGTTGGATTCGGTGTCGGAACCTATGAGGAACAATTCCGTCAGTCGATTCTGCCGATCCTGGAGAAACAAGGCTATAAAGTTGACATTAAAACCTTCTCGCAAAACATGCAGGTTAATCCGGCGATGAAGGAAGGCTCCATTGACGCGAGCATATTCCAAAGTACAGCTTACATGGAAGCCATTAATAAAGAAATTAACGCAGACATGACAGGAATTGCTTATGTACCAGGTGCTCCACAAGGTCTTTATTCCGTAAATCATACTACTCTTGACGATGTTAAAGATGGTACAACGGTGGCGGTTCCCAACGATCCGGTTAACCAGGAGCGTGCACTTCGTATTCTGGAGGAATTGGGCTGGATCAAAATTAAAGAAGGAGCAGGTGTAGCGGACTTCAACATTAACAGCATGGAGCCGGATAAGTATAATATTGATATTAAAATTTTGGACCCGGCGCAAATTCTGGTTTCCCTTCAAGATGTGGATTATGGTGTTGTGAACGGTAATTATATTGCGAATTCACCTGACAGAAAGATTACGGATGCACTCAAGATTGAAAACACGCCAATGCAGCACAGAATCATCGTATCGGTTAACAAAAAGGATGAAGATTCCCAGTGGGCCAAGGACTTGAAGGCTGCCTATGAATCCAAAGAGTTTGAAGAATATATCCTTGGAATCGAGAAATATGATGGTTTCATTTTGCCTGAAGCATGGAAAAATAATTAAGTAAGGAGTGAACGTACGTGACCAAGCAAAAGATTCATTTTATTGGCGGAGGACAGATGGCGGAAGCTATCATCCGCGCAAGTATTGCCAATGATAGCCTGTCTGCAGATCAAATCAGTGTATCCGATATTAATGAAGCCCGTCTTCAGTTGTTGAATACAAAATACAGCGTAAATACGGATAGTTCGCAGGAGCATGGCCTCTCAACAGCAGAGTTGATTGTAGTTGCAGTTCGCCCACAGGATGATTTGACTGCACTCGGACAAATTGTGCAACAATTCGCTTCACCTGCTGCTGCAGTCGTATCGATTGTGGCGGGGGTAACGATTGTGCAGTTAGGACAATATTTTGGAGCTGAACGCCCAATCATTCGGGTCATTCCCAATACGTTGACTGATACGGGTTACGGATATAGTGGTGTAGCCTTAAATGCCTACGCCACTCGTGATCAAGTTGAGAAGTTCCTGCTCGGGTTCGGCAAAGTACAATATCTGGAGGAGTCATATATAGATATCTTCACTGGGTTCGGTGTGGCTGGACCTAATTATATCTATTATTTCATTGAATCTCTTGCGGATGCGGGTGTCCTCGCCGGACTGCCACGGGAGCAAGCTTGGAAGGTAGCGCTGGAGAATGTTATGGGAGCGGTTGTGATGCTGCAGCAGACAGGTCTACATCCAAGACAATTGCTTGATATTAATAATTCGCCTGGCGGTGTTGGTATTCACGGCTTGTACGAGCTGAACAACAGTGATTTCGCGGCCGGACTGCAAAGAAGTGTTCTGGCAGCCGTGAAGCGCACTACTGAGCTGGGAGTGAAGGAATAATGGCAACCTTGAAATGGGATCATTTAGTACACTATGTGAATGATCTGGATAAACCGGTTGAAATCTTCGGCGGTTATGGTTTGGTTGCTTTCAAGGGAGGTTCTCATAAGGATTGGGGAACCTATAATGCCTTAAGTTATTTTGGGCTAACGTATCTTGAGTTTCTCGGCATTGAGAATCTGGAATTAGCAAAGGCAACCGAACACAATGTTGTAGTGAGGGATGCGGTTAACCTTCTTCCTGAGCAGGAAGTCTTAAGCAGAGTTGTGATCCGGACGAATGATATTGAAGAAATCGCTGCCTCCTTGAAGGCGGCAGGCTTATCATTATCTCCTATAATCGATGGTAAACGTCTGGATAATGAAGGAAGATTAATAGAGTGGCGGATGATGACCATTGATGGAGACTTTCAAGGACTGGTCTATCCGTTTATCATTCAATGGAACGGGACGGATGAAGAGCGATTGGAACGGTTAACGGCATCCGGAGTCATTCAATCCCATCCTGCGGGACATGCGGAAATCGTGAGGGCGGTATTCCGTGTCTCAGATCCTGCAGCCGCCGCTGAACATTGGGGAGAGTTATTTGGACTGCCAATTGAACAGTCAGAGGTTAATAACACCTTCACCCTTAAGATTGGAGATAATTCTTTTGCTTTTATGCAAGGGGATGAGAACCAATTCAAACAGGTCATTTTTGAAACAGATTCCATCGGGTTAAAAGGGAAGACGATTCAAGTTGGTGCTGGTGAATATGTGTTTGTTTAAAAGTAACTGCATCAACTGATTTCCTTGGTTTGAAAATGGGTTGTTATCGCGTAGCGCGGTAACAACCCTATCTGCGTTTTGCAGAGAGAATGTGTTTATCCCCATTTCCCTGCCGATAAAGCGGATTAGCACTGGCAGCCGTATTCTCAAAATCTTCTCGCAGCCCAAGCCAGCTGAACAGGCAGGAATACAAGATTGAACTGTCGAAAAATGATGTAATTTTTATTATTGGGGCATTTTGCATCAGATGTTAAAATATATCTTATTCAGAAAGAGGAGGAAGTACTATTTATGAAATGGGTTTGGGGAGTAATAACAGCGGCAGTATCAGTAATTGTGCAATTGCTTATCTTGAGTCTCTTAGGTTTTAACTTTTTCAGCTTTTCTGTGTTATTCATTATTCCGGTAGGGGGGATTATTCTCGGAGGTATAGCCACCTTCGGATATTTTTCTAAAACTGTGAGACAGGGATTAAAGCCGAATAAAAACAGCTACTTAATTTCGCTTATTTTCATATTACTTTCATTTAGCGGGTTTATGTATGGAGAATATCAAATGGCATATGTCTCATCATCCAATGAAATTAATTATAAGTTTGAGGGGGAGCATATAAGCAATTTTGTGTTTGGAGAATCAGATGAACCTATAACTCTATTGAATTATTATGATTATAAATTTAATAATAGCAGTTTAAGCATATTTTCAAGAGGGCATGTGAGCAATGCCATAGATATTGAACCCAATAAGTGGGTGAACATCAGCAAATTCCTCATACAATGTGTTGGTTTATTAATAGGTGGTCTAAGTGCCGGATTGCTGGTGACAAGTGGTAAGACACATTGTTCTTCATGTAACAAAGCGTATCTACAGGAACATAAACTTTTGGACGTAAATGATGAAATGATAGAACCGGTATTAAGTGAAATCAATCAATACATACAAAATAACAACGGTGAAGGATTAACAAATTATATCACAGAACAAAAGACGCTTTGTGAGGATGTGGCTTCAGATACTAATGTTAAATATGGATTTAAGTTTGGTCATTGTCCCAATTGTCAACAGGGCTACCTGATAAAGAGTTGTTATACGCTAGATAAACATGGGAATTTTGAAGAGCAGGAGGATAAAAAGGCAGTCATTCCTATCAGCCAAGAGATTGTAACTAGTGTACAAAAAACAGAAATAGCATCGTAAATGAATATTTGAGAGAAGTGGAGAAACCTGCCACTTCTTTTTCACGTGCTTCCTTAGATGCGGCGGACAAAAGAAAAAGCGCTCGAGGTATGTTTTCCCATACCTCGAGCGCTTATTTAGGCTGTTACTGCGGGATAACCTGGGTGATCTGGTTCAATAGCTCGTTGACTTGGTTTATAGTCTCGGGAATACCTGTCGATTCGAAGGCGGCTTTTCCTTCTTCCAGGTTAGTTATGGCCTGATCCAGTCCTTGCTGCAGTGTTTCATTGTATCCGACAATAGATTGATGCAGGTCTGCCGCATATTCCGGAACCTGAAGCCCGGCATATTGGACGATCTGTTCCTTGAGGGCAACCAGCCTATCCTTTAATTCATCCCTGGCCTGCGGGTCTGTGGCAGCATCTGTAGCCCAGGTCCCCATCTCTTGTCCGAACTCCGTCAAAGTTTGCATATAAGAAGCTGTATCGGCGGTGAAATTGACGCTGTCTCCTACCTTTTCCGCAATCCCGCAACCCGGTACAACCAGCAAGATGAGTAGCAGCAGACTTAAGCCATATTTCTTCATTTGCGTCACTCCTTTAGAGTATTGTATGTGCCAAGTTTACTGTAGTTCATACGGCCAGAAGGGCATCAGGTTGCATGAAAGTGATATGCGGCTACGATTACCGATGAAGACGATACTGCTCCATACTTCCAGGATTTAAGTGCTCCCAAAAGGTTTTGGGGTTTAGGGGGAACTCGTTATTTATGGGGACTTGTATTTTAGAATTTTCACATGGACTATTAAAGGAAATTGTTTCCCATTTTTGCGGGGATGCTGCCCCAAAACACACCTGTACGCTAATCTCCGTCGTGTCAAAAACCATTGAATGCAAGGTTCCTAAACCATCTTCATAAAATGGGCAACATACGCCCTTTGGCACTTTTTCCTCCAGTATTGTCTTTATTGATTCTACAGAAATAGATCCTTTCTTTTTTGAGAAGTAATCTTTTATAGTGTTATATCGAATAACAGAATGCCTTCTCCGGTTATTATCATAAGGCAACATTTCGTTGCTCTCATAATGATTTGTTGCAACAAGGAAATCTTCACTGTTTCTAAAAGATATTTTCCTATCGTCTCCGAAACAGGCAGTTTCAGCTATTGTGGCATTTCCGTAAGTATCAGCAATTAGCAGGTTTACATTGCTTCGTATAGGCATATTCTTCAAAAGATATATGGCATCCTCACATCTCATCTTCAGTAGAAAATTCATAACTTCTGCCAATTAAAGTGTGCCCATCAGATGTAATACTTGGCAAAGCTGAGAATTGACTGCATGCTCCAGCTTCTATTACATGATCCGCAAATACAGCCAATTTTCCCAGTGGGATCTTTAAGCTGTCTGAAAGTCCAAGGATTTCCTCGTTTACTCCGGGACAAAATTCATCTAAAAGGGTTTGTTTCTTTCTTAATAAAAAACTATCCATACAATCACCTTGTATATTGATACTCCTAAGCTCCGGGTTGTTTCTGACTGTATGAGCCAGCTTAGTGCCAATCTCGTAATGGCTGCCCTCTGAGACGAATTTTGAAAAGCTAACAAACTGGTTTGACATGTTATGCGCCTTCTTTCAGATTTTTTCGGAAATTTTATAAGTACTATGATATTGTTTTTCTTTCATATTGTCCTGTCATTACCTGCGCATAGTTGACAGGTCGAAGAGGGGCACGAGCTGAAGAGCAAGCTTCGAATTTTCGGAATTCTGTACAACTCTCGAATACTTGATGTTAGGTAACTCTGCCTTTAGGATTACCTTTGGTTTCTAATCTGGTTTGCAAAAATAAAAGAAATCAGTTATATTCAAAGTAATTAGATAATCTAACTATAGGAGTAAGGAGGTATACAAATTGAAAAGAAAGCCTGCCAAGGAATATACAACTGAGCAACAATTGCCGAGACTTGGAACATCACCTTATTTGAAGTTGATGGAGCGAACAGCCTCATCCGATACCAATCTAAATTCAGCGCATCTGGGACTAATTATGCTCTGGCTGGGAGATAACATTTTAGACATGGTGGATATTGATTTAGCTCCTTTTGACATCACGGAGAGCAAGCTGGATCTATTACTCCTATTATCCCTTCACGCAGATCAGGAGTTGGTGACACCTTCATCCATAGCAGACCGGTTGGGGATTCGCCGATCGTCTGTAACGGCCTTGTTAATATGGCTGGAGAAAAAAAACTTGATTGTTCGTGAACCGTATGCCAAGGATGGCCGCATGACTCACGTTCGTATTAGCGCTGAAGGCAGTACGCTTGTGAATCAAATATTGCCTACGTTCTGGTCTACTTGCGCATCCCTAGTTGATGAATTAGATAAAGAGGAGCAAGCGGTGTTCCAAAAAGTGTTGGTTAAACTAAATGCAAGCTTAGAAAAACGACTTGGATCAGGCAGATGATTTTTTTGGTCATATAGTTAGATAATCTAATTACATTAAAGAGATGAAACTTTCAATTGCGGCTTCCATGTAACTCCCATTTCGCAACGAAATCTAACTTCGAACAAATTTTATAATTGAGGTGTAATATGAACAATTCAATCAATGCTACGGGTGCAACTAGAAATTATACGCTTATGACCATTATCCTTTGCTGGACCGGCCTTGTTGTCATGTCCAGTCTATACGCAACGATTCCGCTAATTACATTGTTTGCACAGCTTTTTGAAATTTCCACGACGAATGCTGCCGCTGCGGGAAGTACTTTTTCGATAGGCTTTGCCATTGGTTGCTTAATCTATGGCGCGCTGTCCGATAAATACGGACGTAAGACCGTTATATTTGCAGGGCTCCTTTTCCTGACATTGATATCATTAATTCTGGGAACCGTTCACAGCTTTGCATGGATTTTGGGATTAAGAGGACTACAGGGAGCAGCAGCAGCAACCTTCTCTCCAGTAGCACTTGCCTATGCGGTTGAGATGTATCCAGCGGAAAAACGGGTAACTACCATTGGTTTTATCAGTACAGGATTTCTGATTGCTGGTATTGTTGGTCAAGTGGTTAGTAGTATACTCAGTGAGCATTATGGCTGGAACGCTGTTTTTTATAGTCTTGCCGTTGTTTATGCGGTGACCGCCATATTAGTGTTCTTCTTCCTTCCCAAAGGAGGTATCCAGCAGGCACACGCTAATATCTGGGAGCCTATTAAGCAAATTGGCAAAGTGTTTGTTCAAAAACAATTGGTGTTATGTTATCTAGTGGCATTCGTTCTGCTTATGTCTTTTGTAAGCATGTATACAGTGCTGGGTAACTATCTAAGTACAGCTCCATATGAGCTAAGCAAGCAAGAAATTCTTTCTGTCCGTATTATCGGCATAGTAGGCATGCTCGTTTCTCCATTCGCGGGAAGAATATCTAAGCATGTCGGCTTAGGTAGAACGCTTCGCGGTGGATTGTTGCTAGCGATCATTGGTTTGGCGTCTATGGGGATGATTTCTAATCTGCCACTTCTTATTGTGATGAGCATCCTTTTTGTGGGGGGGATCGCACTAGCCGTTCCTTCACTTGTTTCGCTTGTTGGGCAAGTGGGCGGCAAGATGCGCGGGATAGCTGTATCCGTATATACTTTTATATTGTTTACAGGCACAAGCTTCGGTCCGATTATCTCGCTTCAATTGATGAATAATGCAAGTTATTTAATTACGTTTCTTCTATTGGCATGTATTCTGTGCATTGGGTTGCTAGCAGCATGTCTTATTCATCATGATGAGGCAGGAGAGTTAAACAGCCAGTAAATGTGTTATCAATAAACAAAAAACGATGAAATGACATCATAACGATTACTCATTTGATTTCATTTTAACGAATCCGTTCTGGAATTCGAAAGATTAAATTATTCTAGGAAGCTTCCTCCAGAGTTGGGTGGGAGCTTTTTAGCTTCTAAGTGTATTTTGAAATCGTAATATTCTTCCATTTAATAGTATAATTAAAACAAGTTTATTGAATCTTTAACTATTGAGGACTTCCAAGGCACAAGGTTATGGAGGCTACGCTAAATTTCTGCTCCACACAATGTCAATGAATCAGGTTTTGTGCGAGTTAACCACTGGTATGAAGTTGGGGACTATTTTTTAACGAAAGAGGTATGAAATGAAAACAAAGTTCATTAACATTGAAGGATTACATGGCTGTGGGAAATCAACAACTGCATGGAAGCTAAATGAAAAATTGAGGGAGCAAGGCTTCAACTCGAGAGTCTATCTTGAAGTGGACATGGACTATGCTCAAAGAAATCCCTGTGACCTTAGATTTTTAGCTTTATTAAATGAAGAAGAATATAAGAATCTGACTATTCAGTATCCTGAACAATCCAGCTTAATTGAAAGTTTAGTTGAGAAAATTGATGATGAATACTATCAAATTTATTATCCGGACATAAGTGATGATTGTAATGAATTATTAGACAAACTAAAGTCTTATCAGGCATATGAAGGAAGATTGAATAGTGATACTTTTGTAAGAATAATGTTTATGAAGTTTAATGATTTTGTTGAGAACGCAGTGCAGGATGATATTGTTTATATTTTTGAAAGTGTTTTATTTCAACACATTATAAATGAATTATTGCGTTTCAGTAACTTATCAGAAACATATATTTCTGAATGTATAACGAAATTGACAAATATTTTAAAACCACTGAACCCCATATTGTTTCATTTGCGCACTGATAATACTAAAGGGATTATAGATAAAGTTGCATCTGAACGGTTGTCAGATAATTATGATTTATATCCTGATTGGATTGATTGGATGATTGAATATGTAAAAAATTCTAGCTATGGGGAGAAGAATAATGTCCAAAATAGGGAAGGTTTAATGGATTTCTTTTATAAAAGGGCTGATATTGAAGAGAAGGTATTTAGTTTATTGGATATAGAGAAACATATAATTAACATCGATCCGATAAGTAAAGAGACACTGAATTCTATGGTTTACAGTATCCTAAGAGATGAAAGTAATAAAACAAATGAATTTAAAATTAAGTAATCCCAATAAAAAACATAATAACGGAGGTTCTATGCAATGACGACTGATTTATTCTGGGAAATGATAAATAACTCAAAAAAGTATGGTGAAGAACAAGTTGAATGGTTAACCAAAGAATTAACAAAGTCTAGTAAAGAAGAGATCCTTCAATTTGAAATAGAATTTAGGAATAAGATGGAACAATCCTATACATCTTCATTATGGGCGGCAGCTTTTGTAGTAATGGGAGGATGTTCAGATGATGGATTTGATTACTTTAGAGTTGGTTAATCTCCCGAGGAGAAGAAGTATTCCATCAGGTAATAAAGAATCCTGAATTTCTGGCAGAATATTTATCTGAAGAAAATTTGCAAGAGGATGTTTTTGCCCCCCAATTGGAAGAGATGCTATCAGTTGCTTCAGACGCGTACATTTATCTAAAAACCGGTACGTTTGAGTATAACGATGACATAAACACTGAATTTTATAATGAGTTAGAAGCTCGAGGCTACAATTTTGAAGTAATAGAGATTGAAAATGATTGGGAAGAAGAAGACCTGGAAGAAATGTACCCATTGTTATGGAATAGATTTGGAGAGAACCCGCTGACCTAAGGAATGCTTTGATGGCGGACAAACCGGAATGTAAAGGTCTTGAACTTCGCGGACCGACGAGGTAACTGTATGCTTTATGAAGAGGTGGTACTATGGAGAAATTTAAGTTAGGTATTGCTGTATTGGTATTTGTGGTCCTTGCGGGTTTCGGAGGAAACCGTATCGTTTGAAAACTACATCGCTAATGAAAATCTCCGTCAGTTCACTAATAAAATGTTGGTGTTAGAACAACTGCAGGATTTGAAGGGTGGTAATGGTATAATATTCGGTTACTATTTAGAGTTCCCCTTTTCAAACAGGGGTCTGGGATGAGCTGCAAGCTGTTAATTCAATCTGTTAACAAGTCATTAACAATAGCGGATGTGTACTTTGGAAACAAAGATGGTGTAGATACGTTGGCAACAGGTCACCCAGCGGGAAGAAAACTTGATAATCCTAAATTATGGGATGACCAGGAATGGGTTGACGGTGTAATGGAGAAGCTTAGAAAATATGAAACCGAACTTTTGAGCATGTAATGATCCTGTTGATAGATTATTAGAATAGGAGGATTACGATGGAACCCACATCCGCCCTTATTAAGTTTGGTGGAATTACATTGATCCTTTCGGGGATTCTCTTTTTTGTACAATATCTATTCATGTTACCAATGCCCAGTTCTCCGCTCTCGGATGCGGATCTGGTGACATGGCTGCAGGAGTGGCGGTTCAATCTCTCAATGGCAGACGAACTTTTGTTCTTTGCTACATTATTATTGATACCCTCAATCGTTGCATTGTACCAGATATTGGTGAAGGTAGACAAGATCAAAACATCGCTGGGATGCAATCTTTTGGCTGTTATCATATCGGTTAATATCTTACTGGTCATTATCTTGGGGCGTTTGGTCTATCCCGTCTATAATATTGAACTCTCACCTGATATCTACAAGCTGGTAATCAGCATATACTATGGAGGTATGCACTCTGTAGCGATCATACTGAGCATGGCAACCATCATATTGTGTCTCGTGATAAGAAAAAGTGTGCTCGGCAAGTCTGCAGCTTATTTTGGATTTGTGGTAGGGGTATTGGATCTTATCGGAGCCTATCCGTGGATAGTTGGAACTACTATGGTATTTGTTTCTCAGTTGGCTTTCGCTGCATGGTTTGTTTTTATCGGCATGAGAATGCTGGGGAGGATGGAGGAAGCAGTGGGATAGGCTATTTAATTACCATTTTCGGATTGTCCTATCAAGCTGACATACTTATTGGTAAACGGATAAACAAGCTCCCGTGGTTCGTCACAGGAGCTTGTTTTTGCTGCGGACTATTCTATTTTGCCGGGATAACGCTTGGGGTTGTCTGTCTGACCCAGAATATAGTCGATGCTTACTTTATGGAAATTGGCCAGTGTAATTAAAACGGTACTCGGGACATCCAAATTTCCGTTCTCATAGCGGGAATAAGTGGCTTGTGTAATATGTAATAGCTCAGCCATTTGTTGCTGTGTTAGATCTTTGTCTTCGCGTAAGTTGCGGATTCTTTTGTACAATGTGATCACCCAAGCCAAGTTTACTTTATGCGAAAAATGCATAATGATATTTATGCGGTTTTCGCATAAAATTTATACATAGAAAGATTGATAGTCTGCGAAAGGAGGCCTAATGAATCATTTTAGAGGATTTTCATTTTAAGCAAGTCGAAACGCTGTTCGATTTATTGATTGATTCCAACTCCTTGCAATCATCTTAATCGTTTATTCAAGGATATAAAATAGGGCCATTAATGATGGTTGAAGTGTTTAATGGGGATAGTAATAGATTAGCCAAGGAAAAGTCACCGTATCTGCTGCAACATGCGCATAACCCGGTGCTGGTTCCCTTGGTCGGAGGAGGCTTTTAAAATCGCCAAGCGCGACTACAAGCCCGTCTTCCTTTATAAGCTAGTTGTTGATTCACACGTACCTGTCATTGATGAGATATTCGTGTGAATCAATTATTGTTGAATCTCTTGCAGCATTTGCTGATGGAATCTAATGTAAACAAGCTGGAGGCGCATGTTGGGCGGCACTCCAGCTTGTTTTTATTTGTTGAGGTTCATCCTGCTCGTAAGTAAGATAAATTCACTCTTGCTATTAGTTGTAATTAAAGATATATTATTAATTAAATGAATGATCATTTAATTAATTGGGGTTTTGTTTAAAGAGAGGAGAATATATTTGGCCAGACCCGTTAATGAAGAAAAAAGACAGGAGCGGCGTAAACGTATCCTAAAAGAAGCTGTAGTCCTGTTTGCAGAAAGTGGATATTCAAATACCACAACGGCTAGCATTGCCCAGAGTGTGGGAGTGACTCCCGGAACCATTTTTCAATATTTCCCTAGTAAAGAAGCTTTATTCTACGCCGCTGTCATGGAGCCGCTTGCTGATATTCAGGTGAAATCACTTGCTTGTCTACAACAAGAGGGGACGCCGGGGGTATTGATCATGAACATGGTAAAAGAACAATTTGACCATATCTACTTCTATACAAATGAATTACGGCTTACTCAATCTGTTTTAGGACAACGAATAAGATTCCCTGAACTTACAGAGAAGGTCCTTGAAAGTATAAAGGTAATGACAGATAAGATCGAATCTGTTTATGCCAAGGGACAGTCCATGGGAGAATTCAACAAAAGCTTTTCTCCGGCAATGATCTCCCGTGCTTATATCTCTTTCTTAAATGGAGTGGCTTTAACTCTTGGAGAAAATATTCTTAATCATCCCGAGTGGGAAAATCTGAAGGGGCATGCCTTTTATTTGTTCGCACCCATACAATCTAAAGAAAAACTGGGGGAGTCTAAATGAGTCAAACATCATTACAACCCGATCTGACATTTAACGTTCGTGTGAAAAGACGGAAGAAAATTTTATGGAGTCTGGGGATCGTGCTTTTGCTTGTGATAGCTCTTGTGTTTTTTATATCTTATAAAGTAGTAGACACCTTGCTGCATCATCCTAAAGACACTAATGTCAGCTACGAATTGAATATCACTAAAACTCCCTACGAAGAGGTCGAGTTCAAGAGTCTGAAAAATGATAATACGATTAGAGGGACCTTTTTTCCTTCCGGTAAAGCAAGTGATCAGACGATTATTGTCGTCCATGGATACACTAGTAATCGTTTAGTCAAAGGACGGACTCGAAAGTTAGTAGAGCATTTCGTCCCGAAAGGCTACAATGTATTGGCATTTGACCTCAGCTCGCAAGGTAAATCCGATGGTGATTTGATTACCCTGGGCCGCAATGAAAAGTACGATTTGCTGGGAGCGGTGAGCTATTTAAAATCCAGAGACCATACAGGTGATAACATTGGAGTGATCGGCTTTTCAATGGGTGCTGCTACTTCTTTGCTAGCCGCAAGTGAGAGTGATGATATCAAGGCCGTAATTGCAGATAGTTCTTTTCGTAATGCCGGTCTATTTCTGAGAGAGGGTTTGCCCTTCTTTTCAGGTTTACCTGCGTTTCCCTTCAGTTATACATCGACTTGGATGGCAAATTGGGCCTTTAAGGTTGATCTTGATTCCATATCTCCTATGGATGCGGTGAAAAAGATGCAAGACAAGCCAGTTATGCTTATTCATGGTACTGGAGATCAGCAAATTAGTTATAAAAATACAGAAATTATCTACGAGTCCTTAACAGATAACCCAAATGCAGAAGTATGGTACCCGCAAAATACGGAACATATCGATGCTCTCAACCACTACCCGACTGAATATTTCCAAAGAGTAGACCGCTTTATGGATGAGTATGTAGGAAAATAATTTCAGTCCAAGAGAGCCAACTAGTGTACGAAGTAAAACTACCCAATAATATCAAGCATTTTTAGCCTGTAGTGTAGAGCATGGTGATAAGATCGACTCAAGCTGTCGTTGCAAAGAGGGGGGATTTGACCTCTATGCCCTGACCTTCAGCATTATATTCACGAACGTATATGAGATAAGCATTTCGTATCCATTTATCTTAATATTGTTTCACCCCAAAAGACACTAACACTACTGTAGTGTCTTTTTCATTCCCATTGAGCAATATGAATTTATATACATTTGAGTCGAAGGAGGTATATATTGGAGAACAGAGAAGGGGAAAATTCTAACCGATTACTACAAGAAAAATCACCATACTTACTACAGCACGTCCATAATCACAGTGACTGGTATCCGTGGGGTGAAGAAGCCTCCATTGATGAGATGTTCGTGTGAATAAATTGTTTATAGCAGCATCCTCAAGTAGACTATAAAGGATTATTACTTTTTGGAAAAATGTATAGTGCAATAAAGTGCATTGTGTGGATAAAATTGTATATGAATCTTTGATAGGTTTGACAAAAGCGGGTATTTCAATGATTCCAATTGCAGGCGGCGCAATTAATGAGGCGCTGTTTGAAATCAGAGGTGGAATTGCACAAAGGGGTTTTAAAATTTATTAGGAATGGATAGTACGCCTTTATTATTCTAAATGATGAAATCTACTCTCGTAACCATAGGCACGGGAGCATCTCGATATAATTAAACAACATGAAAATTTCCAATTATAAATCCGCTAATATGGTTAAAAAGAACATTAAGGAAGGGAAGGCAGGTGAGTCTAATGGAGGATTTGTATTATGGAAAAATCAGCCCAAGTGAACGAAGCTATTCTAGCGATCCCAAATATGCACTGTACTCCAAGCAAATCTCTGAGCTGGGTACCCGTAATTAAGGAAGCTGTCGCTATGGGAGCAGTTGGGAAGCTATCGGAGCTTAGGTAATGAATCAAAGTGACAGTTAGAGATGAATACTTTTTTTAGAGAACCGGGGCGAGATAGATTCGTTTCGGTTTTTTTGTCTAAGCCAAGTTACATTAATTTCAGGAAAGAAATAAGACCCAGCCTGGTTGGTCATTAGTAATTACTATTGCATTCACCTCAACTAGTATGGCTATACAAAGAATTTAAAGTAATGCTGAAGCTGATCAAAAGAATAAGTTAACGCTGCTTCAAAAGAAAATGGATTTATTCAGTCGTAGAAGCTGCAACTGCACAAGTGATCAACAAACAATTAAAGCTGAGATTCCGTCAACTACCATACAGGCGAGTGGATTCGCCCGCTGGTATCAGATTAACAGCAAGGCATCCGATGTATTTTTGATTACACTACAGTGATGGACCTGACTAATACAACATCAAAGTAACTGAATTCAACTGGTTAATCCACTAAATTTTTACTACTAAATGATAAACACCGTTACAAAAGTTTTCACTTCAAAATACTATAACTTATCTAATGATGGGGAGTGATAAGATATGAGTATAAATCCACAGTGTAAAAGGTTTGCCGAAATTTTTGGCGGTGAAGCACAAGTCATAAACGGAGTATGTGTAGCCACTAAGTTGCGTACAAATATTAAGGTGAAAATTTTGGGCAGACGTTCTAAGGGCCTATTCACACTTCCTTTTGGTATTTCCTTCGAGAGTGTGGGTGCAGATGGCAGGGGGTTATGTCTTGGAGAGTCAGTGATACTCACTAAGGAAATAAATCCGTTTATCTCTAGACTTCGAAAATCAGGAATTAAAGTAACGGCTCTTCATAATCATTGGTTATTCACAAATCCAAATATATGGTATATCCATTGGGAGGCAATTCAGCGTCCGCTAGTTTTTGCTAAGAACGTGCGTGAAGCATCTAGAGTATTGACGAACAAACCGGTTGGTCCATTTATTTGTAAGCCTGCTAAAAAATAAGGGTATAAAATAAAAGGCACTAGCCCCCTGCTAGTGTCTTACATACACGATCCGAAAATAATAAAAAATCAATGCGTATACCGCAAAGATATACAAAAGAATGTAGCATGTTATTAGTTTAATCTATTATTGTATTGGTATTCCTTCTACACTTCTTGCGGCTCTCCCCGTCTATTTTGGGTCCACACGAAAAGAGGTGATGCCTATGACAACTCAAAAAGTACCCAATAGATTAGCCAAGGAAAAGTCACCGTATCTGCTACAGCATGAACATATTCCGGTGAACTGGTTCCGTGGTCGTGAATAAACCTGTCTTCCTATCTATTTCGTAGTGTGCCTTTAACCGACTTGTCATTGATAGGAGGTTCGTGTGAGTCATTATTTAAAGAAGTTCTTGCAGATGGGTTGCAGGAATTTTTTGATAGAGACAAATCTTGACAAGATTAGTTGTTAAAGCTACTATAGTTATGACAATGAAAATAAGGGGGGTTATACAAATGAGCATTCAATATGACTACACACAATTGATCGGATTCAAAATTATTAAGGGCGAAGTTCTCATAAAGAGAAAGCTTCTAAGCGCCTTCTTAGATAAAGGATATGATATCACTTTTGAGCAATGGACAGTTCTTAATGTACTTTATACAGAATCGGGTCTGATTCAAACTGAAATTGCAATCAAAACTTACAAAGACAAAACAAATTTGACCAGAATTCTGGATGTTCTTTCTAAAAAAGGTTATATTGTACGCGAGACCCATGATAAAGACAGAAGAAGCACCCGAATTTACTTGACTGATGCAGGAAAAAAGATGTTTCACGATCTGATTCCTTGTGTGAAGTCTATTAATGAACAATTTCGAAAAGGCATATCAGACGAAGATTTCGAAGTGTTTATGAACGTGCTTGATAAAATAAGCGGTAATGCCGAATGATTTTTTTTGTTAAATAGTTGCTATAGCTATAATAGATTAAGCTAATAAAATATTGGAGGAGGAATTTATATGGTGAAGCTGTCCCTGCAAGAGAAGTTTGCATTTCAGTTTATCTTTAATGAAAAGAAGGTGTATCACAGATGGTACGGAAGATTCTTGTCTTTCGGAATTGATTTCGGAAGATTGAAAAGAGTCGTCGTTAGAATTCCAAATTGGATGCAGTGGTGTGAAGAATGGACGAAAGAAGGAGATGAACTACATAGAAAAGCAGAACAGGCTCTAACTGAAGGTTATCGTACTAAGGCCAAAGCATTGTTTCATGAGGCAGTAGGTTGCTATCATGTTGGCCAACACATCTTCTTTATTGATTGCAGCCAGAAAGAAGGATCTCAAGAGAAGGCAAGAAGAAGCTACAAACAGGCTATCAGTTTATATGAAGACAAAGAAAAACCAATCCGGATTGAGATTCCGTTTAAAGGTGTGAAAATTCCTGCTTATTTACGGCTTTCAGGAATTCCGAACAAACCATTGGTCATTTTTGTGAATGGAATGGATAACATTAAGGAAGCTGAAGGCCATTCCCAGGGCACTCTTTATAAACAGCATGGATTCAATTTTATTACTTTTGATGGCCCCGGGCAGGGAGAACTGTGGAAGGACATGAAATTTGATGTCAAAGAATATCACAAAGCAGTTTCAGCAATTATCGACTGGGTGGAGAAGCAACAGGACTATCAAATGGATACTCAAAAAATCGCCTTGACAGGCTTTAGCTTAGGAGGATATTTAGCTCCGGTGTCTGCAGCGTATGACAAACGAGTAAAATGCGTGGTAGGTAACAGCGGGCTGGTTTATATCGGGGGTCTCCAAGGTTTAAAGCAATTAAATCCGATCTGGCAGCGTGGTGTCACTTATATGACTGGATGTTTGACACTGGAAGAAGCTGTTCATCAATTTGATTGGGACATTGAAATGGCTCCGAATCTGCAAGTCCCTCTATTGTTTTATCATGCAGGGAAGGATGAAGTGATGCCCTCGCCAAAAATTCATTCAGAAAAGATAATGAAATGGGCACAGGGAGACAAGCAGCTTAAATATTACGAAGAGGGGGAACATTGCACCATGAATTATTTGGATGAAGTGTTCCCGGAAATGATTGACTGGCTTAAACACAACCTTGCAATGAACTGAACAAATAGAATCGGGAATATCTAATCAATTGAAGAGGTGGTTAATGATATGGATAAAAATCAGCAGATGCTTCATGACACGATTCGAACTGTACCCATAGACAGGGCAATTCCCAATGGATTTGATTTAATTGATTATTTGAAGCTTATGGAAGAACACCGGAAGGGTAGAGACTATGTTGACACATGTTTAGAGATCGCAGAGACTGCTCAATCGCTTGCGGAGAAGGCTTTAAAAGATGGCCGTATTTTTACTGCAAGAACATTTTTCTTAAATGCAACGGCAGCATATAGAGTCGGACAATACACAATAATTCATGACACGGAAAAAAAGCTGGATATGTATCGTAAATTAATCACCTGCTACAGCGAAGCGGCAAAATTATATACTCCACAAATCGAGATAGTTAAAATTCCATACAAGGGATGCCAAATGGTAGGTTGGTTGAGAATGCCTGAAAAAGCAAACGTTCGGGTACCCGTTGTTATTTCTATCGGTGGTGCTGATGGATGGCGTGAAGAGCATCACAATTATAGCCATTTTTATTCCGAAAGAGGAATAGCCTATTTGATGATTGATGGGCCCGGCCAAGGTGAAACAAGATTATTCAATAAACTGTATATGGAATTGAACAATGAAGAAGCTCTAAATGAAATAATTGAGTATGTATCCAAAGATCAACGTTTTGAGAAAATCGGGATGATTGGCTACAGTTTTGGAGGCTACTTGGTTGCCAGAACGGCAGCAATTAGTGACAAGCTGGATGCTTGTGTTGTTAATGGGGGCTCATACTCTCCCAAAGAAATACTGTCCTTCTTGCCACACTTTACAAATGTATTCTCTGCTTTGACTAATAAAAAGGATCAAGACTTGGAACGGTTTATTAATGGCATGACTATGGAAGGATATGCTAACCAGATCAAATGTCCGCTTTTTTTGAATCATGGAAAACTTGACCCCTTATTTTCAGCATCCGGTATTCAAAGAATTTATGATGAGTCTCTTTCTATGAATAAAACAATTAAACTATGGGATGATGGAAACCACTGCGTAACCAACCATGCAACTGAAGTTATTACAATGATAACGGACTGGTTTACAGAAGTGTTGTGTTAAAGTCAAAGACTTGGTTGTTACATTGTTTGCTAGGTATGACCTGCAATTATATAACTTTTTTATTCGTATAAAATAGTCAGTTGAAGCATGGGTCGCTCACCTCCACACATTCGGAAAATGGATCGAACAAAAGTGGGATATCCGGTATTCGGATCGGGGAGCACTAGACCTGCTGTACCGTTTGAAGCTTAGCTTTACG
The DNA here is from genome assembly GCF_038008625.1 of Paenibacillus sp. FSL L8-0470. Lineage (NCBI taxonomy): Bacteria > Bacillati > Bacillota > Bacilli > Caryophanales > Paenibacillaceae > Paenibacillus > Paenibacillus sp. FSL L8-0470. Next base: position 4,593,028 of record NZ_JBBOZM010000001.1, on the reverse strand, counting down.
AAGCCAACCTTCACGCTGGCTAAAGCATAAAAATAGGCGGAATTCAAAAAACACTTGCAAGCGTAAAAAAACACCTCGGAACTTTGTCTGCCGCCAGCCGGTTAACCCTGAGGCGGTCAAGGAGCTGCTGGTAGTACGACAATAGGCAGAATGAAATTGCAATAAACCGTTATGTAAATCAAGAGGAGCGCAGGAAGAACTGCGCTCCTCTTTTTGTTATGGCTTTAGCCAGTTGAGTGCGTGAAACGCGCGAAACAAAAAACCACCCGCTATGCGGGTGGAGGGAACGAGGGTTTGACCACCAGGACCATTCCGATAAAATTGAGATGTTCAGGCTCAACGGAAGGAATGATCTTAGATGGCAAACAAGAGCTATAGTCTAGCTCACACGAAGTGGATGTGCAAATACCATATCGTGTTCACCCCGAAGTATAGACGGAAAGAGATTTATAATCAAGTGAGGAAAGATTTGATCGAAATCGTCAAACGTCTATGTAAGTACAAGGGAGTAGAAATACTAGAAGGTCATATGATGCCAGATCACGTGCACATGCTGGTCGCGATACCACCGAAGATCGCCGTGTCTACGTTCATGGGATATCTGAAGGGAAAAAGTTCGCTCATGATCTTTGAGAAGCATGCGGGGCTAAAGTATAAGTATGGGAATCGAAAATTTTGGGCGGAAGGCTATTACGTGAGTACAGTGGGCTTAAATGAAGCCACAGTAGCCAAATACATCCGTGAACAAGAAGCACATGACCAAGCCGTAGATAAATTGAGTGTAAAAGAATACGAAGACCCATTCAGTGACAAAAGAAACAAAAAGAAATAAGCCCGTTTAACGGGTAAGTGAGGATGACAAATTACACTGAGCCTGAACAAATGTGTGGTCAGGCTAGCGTCTTTAGGCGCAGTTTGGCAACGAGGGGTTATACCCCTAGAGCAAACCACCCGTTGGACGGGTGGTCCTGATTGTGTAACGGTTTGGTCTACTCCTGCAGCACCAAAGATTTTATTTGCGCTGGTAGCGGCTGGACTGAAGCTCTACTCCAACTGCAGAATTGGGTCCCTCTAAACGCCAGACAATCTATATGCGGTACCTTGAACACACCTAAGCAGAGTCACCGGATAGACCAAGGTTTATTCTAATGTCTATTCCAATTTTCACTCTAATGGGGCACTTTACACCTCTGACTATGAAGTGTCTGAAAACTAAAAAAGATGGTAAGATTTGAGAAAACGAATGGGGCGTCAAGCATGATTCAAAGACGGTACGAAATAAGCGATGAACGGTGGGAACAAATTAAGGGCATGTTTCCACCCTACAAAACAGGACGTCCGTCAAAATTAAGTGAAAGAACCATGTTTAACGCTTTTCTATGGATCGCTCGAAGTGGTGCTGCCTGACGCGATCTACCGGAGGAACGCTATGGTTCATGGAAAACGGTCTACAGCCGCTTCTGCAAGTGGCGAGATACCGGACTGCTTGTCGCGATCTTCCAAACTCTTCAGGTCGAACCTGACTTTGAAAACTTGAGCATTGATTCTACATCAGTCAAAGCCCATCAACATAGTGCCGGTGCTAAAAAAACGCCCCAGGACACGAAGTGAATCAGCACATCGGCGTCAGTCGTGGCGGAAAGACAACCAAACTTCACACCTTCGTCGATGGATTAGGAAACCCCCTCGCTTTTCTTCTGACGGGTAGTCAAGTCTACGATTCCGTTCCAGCGATCGATTTCAGAAGCGATTCGGAATTGGATTACAGCTAAGCAGGCATCCTACACCATCCCGCCTAAAACGAATAGTCAAAACCCATGGAAAGTCGATTGGTATCGCTACAAAGAACGCCACCTAGTGTGAGTGCTTTTTCAATAAAATCAATCACTTTCGCCGTGTGGCTACTCGTTACGACAAGTTGGCCAAGTCATTCCTGGCTTCTGTATACGTAGCTGCCATTTTCAAATTGACTCAATGAAGAGTTTTCAGACACGACCTAAATGATTTTCAAGTTTTTACTGCCTTTACATAGTTCCTCCCCCATCAATTTGGGTAAACTAACCCTAAGCAATACTTTACCCAAATCCAACACAAAACGGGGTGATGCCCCATGACAACTCAAAAAGTACCCAATAGATTAGCCATGGAAAAGTCACCGTATTTGCTGCAACACGCAAATAACCCGGTGAACTGGTTCCCTTGGTCGGAGGAAGCTTTTGAAATCGCTAAACGCGACAACAAGCCTATCTTCTTATCTGTTGGGTATAGCTAGTTGTTGATCCATAAGAACTTGCCATTGGTGGGATGTTCGCGTGAATCAATAATAATTGCTCTATAATTTTATAGGGGAATGGGCAGTTAATTGGTGTTTCTTGGGGATGTCTAGATAATTTTTCCAAAGCTAATTTGAATAAGTACCAGAGCTTAAGGTTGCTTAAGGTAGTACTTCCTAAGAAAGGTGGAGCGACTCCGTGGATTTAACATCCATGGCTCCTGTCGCGAATATGCCATGAAGTTACGCACTTATACTCCGCAAGCCCCATTATTAAATTTTGTTGATTATTTCTGGTATCTCGAAGGATATAGTCCTCCTTATTCGAAGGAGCTAACGCTTCCTAATGGTTCGATTGAACTCGTGATCAACCTATGTGAGTATAAGATTAAATTGTTTGATCGAGAATCTAACGGCCTGTTACGGACGTATGACAGCTCTGTCATTTGCGGGCCGCATTCAGAGTTTTTCATGATTGATACTTCCGCAGAGACCACGGTTTTGGGAATACATTTCAAACCGGGTGGAATCTATCCATTTCTTAAAATACCAGTGAATGAACTACATAATATTCGTGTATCCTTGGATACACTGTGGGGAGCAAGAGCTCATGAACTGCGTGAGACGCTGCTTCCCTTGAAAACGGTGGATGATCAGTTTCGAATACTTGAAGAAAATCTTTTGAAATTGGCTTCCAGACCTCTGATACGACATCCAGCAGTAAGCTTCGCACTTAACGAGTTTTTGAGTTTGCGACATAAAAGACCCCTCTCGGATGTAAGCGGACAAATCGGTTTAAGCCAACGGAGATTTATCCAGATTTTTAAAGAAGAAGTGGGGATGACTCCCAATCTCTTCTGTCGTCTTCGCCGTTTTCAAGAGGTATTGAACAGATTAAACCACACAGAAAGCGTCAATTGGTTGGATGTCGCTATCGCTTGCGGTTATTATGATCAGATGCATTTTATAAAAGATTTCCAAGCTTTCACCGGTCTCAGTCCTACGGATTATTTCTCAAGGCAAGGCAGGCATCACAATCATGTTGCGATCTACAATTAGCCATATTCAAATGCAGACTATGTTATTATTGGACGGAAAATTATTTTAAAAAGGTCAATTTTTTACTATACGCTCGGTTGAGGGGCGATTAGAATAGTATGTGAGCGGGAATGGTCAGCTTAAGCGCATCAAACGATACTGCATAGGGCTTATCATCTTCCGGGAAAGAGAGAGGTGGATTATATTGGATAAAGCAACCCCGTTTCTATGGATCAAGAATACTGCGGAGGCGATTGAGTTCTATAAGAAAGCTTTTGATGCCGTAGAGAAATATCGCTTGACGGAGCCGGAAGGCAAAGTGGCTCATGCTGAGATTACAATCGGCGGAGCCAACATTTCAATTGCTGGTGAATATCCAGAATTTGACATTTTAGGGCCGGAAACTATTGGTAATACGACAGTTGGTATCCATCTGAAGGTGGACGATGCGGATAAGTTGTTCCATCAGGCGATTGCGGCTGGAGCTACAAGCGTTAATCCTATGGCGGATCAATTCTACGGTGACCGATCGGGAAGTGTGAAGGATCCTTTCGGACATTATTGGATGATCTCAACCACGATTGAAGTCGTGGATCCGGAGGAAATACAAAAACGATTCCTCGCTTTGTATGTAAATTAATCTGTTCTCCGTTGACTAAGGTGCCTCCGATAGAAATGAAGATGTCTAAGCCCAAAGGTTGCAGTGGCATCCTTTGGGCTTACTTCTATTTTGGTTTTCGTGTGAATCAATATTATTTTAGATATCCTCGCTTGGTAATCAAAATAACAGCCTGGATCAATGCTAGACGAAGCTTCAACCTCCGGTACGCCTTCCACTTCATTTTGGAATATCTAAACCATGCCAGTGTACGCTTGTCGGTTGAGGCAATTGATTATGTGCTCTAATGAATACATAGTCTCCAGAGTATAAGCAGATCGTTGGACCGGGAGTTATTCCATATAGCCCCATGCATTCATGTAAATTCCGGGAACTATCTCGATCTTTACTACTTCGGCAACAAGCTTGAAATACTTAACTCCATTTGTCGCGGTAAAGGGTAAATGTGGGATATTGGGAGCAAGAACAATGCTGATTGAACCTATGGAATTTTCCGTGGGGTATTTGTTGTATTTAAATACTTTTTCCATTGAACGAGCCATGGAGTAGCACCCTTGACAATATATTGCAAGAGTCATACAGTAAGCAGTAAGTGATAAGTAGTAAGTAGTAAGTAGTATTGAGACGAATTCAAAAAAAAGTTCTTCATACACTCACGAAACACGAACCGGCTTGTCAAAATCATGGGTAGGGGTGGATGGCTATGATGGATTTAAAATTAGCACAAAGTTTTGCGCTGACCGCATTAAATGCACAGAGTAGTCTTTACATGACTAATGCAAAGAAAGTGTCTCTGCGTTCTATGGCTGCTGCGGTTATTTTGGAGGCCTACTTAGAGGGATATTTTACACAAGCTGATAACGAGCTAACTTTCCGCAAAGAAGTGCTTGACCAATCCAGTTCAACGCTCTACAGAGAAACTATTCTATTACCCTTGCTCCATAATCATGCTGAGGTACAAGGTGATCTGGGATGGTGGCTGAAAAAAGCTTCCATGCTGCCTAACAAAAAATTAAAGAAGTTTGAAATCGCGATATCAGATTATCTAAAGGCAATGAATTTGTTGGAAGAAATTCCGAGTTTGTTAGGGAGCGACATGTATTATGATTCAGCGGGCGTTGAAATGAAAGCCTATCGCAGCAACATTGGGGTTTATACAAGCATTACAGAGAACCTTCGAGCAGAAATTTTGGAAGAGGGAACGGTAACGGATGAGATCATTTGCATGCTTTGGCTGCTTCACGAAAGTGGATGTATGCATGATGTCTTCTCACGGAATGAACTGGAGAAGATCAATACCAGAATGCACGATCTATACCGTAGTAACTTATGGGCAAAGTCATTGTTTCGGATCCAAATCCATCATGGAATTGAGTTAGGGATCAAACAGTTCCTGCAAATGAAGTCGAAGTTTATGATGACATATGCGGGCAGCAGTATCAATTTTTTATTCCCTTTCCTTGAGCGATCACAAGCTGTCTTTATAGAGACAGAGGCTTGGTTCGATAATTCTAATAAAAGGCTAAACTCCGTCCTTACAAGGTTAGAGTCCTATGGACATGAAGTTAAGGTTATTGAGAGAGGATCAATTGCGACCATCAAAATTGATAATTTGTTATACGATGCGATGCCGCATTTTGTGATGATGAAAATACCGATTCAAGGTGTGCGTCTTGTTCCGAAGCGCCCACTGTAAAGGAGTTGGTATCCATGTCTAGGCAACGTTCCATGGAGGCGATTCTAAACTCAGAGTATGTGTCTATAGGTGAATTAGTAAGAATTACAGGTTCTCGTTATAGCACGCTGAAACATTACACCGAAGAAGGTATGCTGCCCTTTGAACAGGCTGAAGAGAATTTAACACGAAGATATAAAAGAGAGGAAACCGTCGCACGCATTATTCGGATAAAAGAACTGAAAGCGAACGGTTTATCTATCCCGCAAATTAAAGAAGCTATAGGCATGAATTAACATAGGTTGAGTTCTAGATTTTCATGGGATACCATAGATGGTCCCTGAACAAAGGGATGGCAAACATCAGCAAGAAGATTCGTCACAGCAGGAAATAATATTAAATGAAGCAAATGTGTAAAAGTTGCAGTAAGAACTAAATGATGGGCAAAGAAGTGCGGCCACTTTCCATTGAAGAATGTAAAGCCTGGAAAATTCGGAGTGACCAACAGTCAGATGATTCCGGCCATTAAGCAAGTCATTACTGAAGGTTCCGTTGAGAAGCTAAGAATGCTCAGATTTATGTTTCTATATTCTTTCGAGAATTCATTGTAGTATTTGAAAAAGGTGGAGCGGGAATTCATCCAAAATAACCTTAGATAAAACAAGCCGGTGCGAAAGTGGTAATGCGCACCGGCTTGTTTTTATTTTGTTAAGTTTCGGGCTTGTCTTGTGGAGAATGGTTTGATTTGGGAAGAGGTATGTCCATTTAGGCCTCGGCTTGGGCGTTTCGGCTAATGAGTTCAGCAATATGTTCATGAAACTCTCTTAATGCCTTGCGGGATGGTTGATTGATTTCTTTAACTACATACTCACATTTCTTCATCATTACGCCTCCAAAAATTTACAGTTGTCATTTTCGATAATGTGTCTTCAAAAATGTTCAACATTCTACTTGGAAGGCGGCAAAATCTTAACACGTTTGGAGTAGAGAATCTTATGGAAAGTAAAGCAATTAAGCACGTAGCCATATATCTAAGAAAATCTCGTAATGATGGCGAATTTGAAGACGTTCTCTCGAAGCATCGGGATACCCTTCTGGCCTTGGTCGGAAGTCGGAATTGGACCTATAGGCTATATGAAGAGGTGGCTTCAGGGGAAAAGATCGAGGCCCGGAAGGAAATGCAGAAGTTACTTCGGCATGTCGAAGACAAATTGTATGATGGTGTGGTCGTCATGGATATTGACCGTCTAGGCCGTGGAGAGAATAAGGATTGGGCACTCATTAAAGATACATTTTTGAACTCGGAGACGTTGATCATTACCCCAAGCAAGATATACGATCTGGAAGTGGACAATGACGATGTATCGTTTGATTTTATGTCCATCTTCGCCAGAATCGAGTATAAAACGATTAAGCGCAGAATGAAGCAAGGAAAAGAAGCAGGAGCTAAGAAAGGCATGTGGACGAACGGTAAGCCACCATTTCCCTACTATTATGATAAGAACACAAAATCGGTATTGGTGGATGAAGGCAAGCGCCCTATTTATCGGGCCATAGTTGAAAAATACCTGAGTGGAATTAATCTTGGGCATATTGCGATTTGGTTAACGGATAATAGAATACCAACGCCATACAACATTAAACCGGATGGAAGGGACAAAGGGTGGTCCAATGTGACCGTACAAAGGCTGCTATTGAGCGAGATTCATCTTGGCTACATCACCTATGGAAAAACGCGAACAAAACGTGGTCAAGTGGAGATAGTTCCAGAAGAAGAACGAATCAAGGTCATGGGAACACATGAGAAATTGAAGACACAGGAAGAACATGATGCCATCGTAGAACGTTTAGTGAAGAACAGGCTAATGAATCCCAATAGCCGGAGAAATATATTTCCACTGTCGGGATTACTCTACTGTGAAAAATGCGGTTGTAGAATGCAGTTCAGAGTGGGCCAAAGCAAGAAACAGGGCCAATATTGGAGTGCTTTATGCTACCACCATTATAAGGATGGCAGCAAATGTGAGCAGAAGGGCAAGGTGTTGGACGAAGAGTTTTTTAATGCTTTATATGAGCGCATCATCAATGTTGACCCGAACATGTTGCAGGAGATCGAGCTCCAAGGTCGCGGTTATAACGATACGAAGACGATGATTGCAGTGAAGGAGCAGGAGTTGCAAAAGCACAAACGGGCATTAGATAAATTACACGAATCCTATGAAGAGGACATTATTACGAAGCAGGTGTTTCTGGAGCGCAAGGTGGTTAGATCAAGACAGATTCAGAAGCTGGAGGAAGAAATGCAGGATCTGCGGAAGATGGTAGTGGATGAAAGTAATTATCCTACGATGAAGCAGATCGTAGAGCGGATTGGACAGTTTAGGGAGTTGTGGGATGTAGCAGTGACAAGTGAAGAGAAGAATCGGGCGTTGAAGAAGCTGGTGGAGCGGATTATTTATAATAGGGAAGGGAATCGGGTGGAGCTGACGGTTTGTTATAAATGAAGATTGATATATTCGTTCTTATTACTTTCTCCTCACATGTTGAGTGCTGTGTGTTGTTGGTTAGGGAGTAGTGAGTTGGAGCCACATTTACCTGTTTAAATAGCTACTTTGCCCCAAGCTTCTAGAGTTCGGGCTATTTGTTATAACCAAAGTAATTAATTCAGCGTAAGACATTTGATGAAGATACCGTTTGTTGGATTGAGAATAGTATATATAGGACTACTTAAGAATGATGCTCCTGTCACTTGAGGAGGTATTTTTTTGTTGCAAATGGGAAAAATTTCTGGAATTTAAAACCTAAATGGTCTATGCTTATTGTAGTTTTAGCATGTGTATAAATGATAGATTGTCAAGTTTTATTGATAGAAACCATCGGGAAGATTATCCAGAATGAAATAAATAGGACATATAAAAATCTTCCTGCAACGTAGGAGGATGTGAGTTTGGATAGATCAATGGAAGCTTTGTCCCATTTGTCTCGACGAAAATCGAGAGGCTATTTTATTATAAGGAGTATATAGTTTATGAAGTTTCGTGAGAAAATCCAACAATTGCGTAAAGGTGCAAGCGAGGCTCAATCTGCAACAAAAATTATCGATAAGCTCAAGGCCCTTAAAGACAGCAATGGTCCAGATACATCGTATAGATGGATATGGGAGTTGATTCAAAATGCTAAGGATGTCGTTAATGCAAGTGGGTTCGTTGATATCGAGATTAAATTTAGCGAAGTTAATAAAACTATTGAATTTAACCATAATGGTCGATTGTTTACGACTGAAAACATAGTTTTTTTGATTGAACAGGTTTCAACAAAAGAACGCTCATTGACCGCTGAGAATAAAAAGAAATCTACTGGAAAATTTGGGACAGGTTTCTTGACGACTCATTTGCTTTCTGAAAAGGTTTGGGTGCATGGTTATCTACAAGACGATAATGAAAGCCCTCGTTCCTTCGAGACATTATTAGACAGGACTGGACAAGATAAAACATCAATTATGAATGCTATAAGTGAGAGTTGTGATATGCTGGACAACGGAACAGAGTGTACTGTTAATGAGAATCAAATGAATACGAAGTTTGTTTACGAATTGGATAGAGTAGGAATAGAAACAGCAAAGTCAGGCCTAAGAAATCTTCTGATTTCTATTCCATATGTATTTGCATTTGTGCCAGAGTTAAGTTCAATAACCGTTAGTATGGATAATTATGAAAGAGTGATTCGAAGAGGGGGAAGATTCACTGTAGACCTTGAATCTGCTAATGTTACCGAGGTGCAAATCGCAAAATCAAAAGGTGAAAATCCTACTTTTGAAAATAGGTATGTCTTTGTGCAGTCGAATGATGAGGTATCGATCGCTGTAGAAATTAAAAAAAACAGTACAAATGAAAAACATTTAATTGGTCTACATAAGGAATTGCCACGGATTTTTTGCGATTTCCCCTTACTAGGCACTCATGACTTCTCATTTCCAGTAGTTGTAAATAGTCCATTGTTTAATCCCACAGAGCCTCGTGACGGCATCCCCTTGATTCATTCCGAGCGTTCAGGTGGTGACTCAGAAGATAACAGAAACAGAATTATAAAAGCAATAAATCTATATAACGATATGCTTGACTATTTTGCAAAGGAAGGTTACAAAGACCTCTATAATATTGTTAAGATTTCTGAACAATCCGAAAAAAATTGGCTCGACTCAGATTGGGTTGAGAAGATTCTTATTCATCCAATCAAAGAGCATATAAAAACAACTACTTTCATTCATAATAGTTTGGATGAAACTTGTTCTCTTTATGATGTTTGGGGCACCTCAAGCATTTTGATTATGAAAGATGAAACTCCTGAATATAGAAGTAAAGTTTGGGAGTTGTCAAATATATTGATGCCTGCGAAGATGACCCGAAAAGATGAAATCGAAAACTGGTACAACTCATTGTGGGTGGAGTGCCGCAATTTTGGCATTGTTGATCTAATTAAAGAGGTTGAGGACTGTGGTAATTTGGTGACCCTGAGTACTCGTTTGGGTTGTGATTCGATAAAATGGCTTAACGATTTAATTATTCTTCTATATCATAATTCAAGTAAGTTCATTGCTGAATTAGGGCTAAATCCATCCATTCTTCCTAACCAATGCGGAGATTTTTTACCTTTGGATAGAATATATGCTGAAAAAAATATCGGTGAAGTATATAAGGATATAGCCTTAATTGCAGGTATTAATTTCAGAGCAAGATTGCTTGATAATAGGGTCTCAAAAGACTATCTGCAAGGGTTGCAAGAATTTAACTTGAATAATGTATTTAGTGAGCTTATTCAAACCCCAATTGATCAAGAAACAAAACTTGAATTTTATAAAGCAATCACCAATCTTCGTACAGGAAAAAATGATAAGCAAAACGAATTTGTGGATATTGCTAAATGCCTATATCCAAATTACTTTGATCAATACAGCAGAGTAAATTATCTTAATGATAAACTGCTCTCCGATGCATTGAAGTTTTGGAGGGAGAAGATTTGTATAGATTTAAGTGACTGTGCCTCTATTAGTAGTGTCCTTGAGCAATATGACTTTCAAAATAACAGAGAAGTAGCTGAATGGGTTTCAAAATTGGCAAACCATTTCAGAATATGTGAGGATGAAAACTTACTTGATAGATACGCTGTATTACCAAATCAAGTTGGGGATTTTATGTGTAAGAGTGAAATCTTTTTTGACGACGGAAGTCTTAATGAAATTCTAAAAGACGCGGCTATGTATTCAGGCAATGACGTAAGGGAAAAAATGTTGTTTGAAGGCATTGCAATTGAGATACCCTTAAACCGAACTATATCGCTTGAAACTATAGCTCCAACAATCACTGACTATGTTAGAAATAACAATAAATTAATAAGACTAAACGGTTTCGAGCTTAGAGAAACATTTAGAAACACTTGCGCATGGATTAGGGACAACCGCAAAGATAGTAGGGTTAGTAAGTGTTTTAAAGAACTTATAGAAAATCTTCATTGGTTCTATGACGATGAAGAAATTGCTGAAAGTATGGCAAAGTCAGAACAGTATGATGAAGTTTTAAAAAAATATAATGTAGCTGATATAAATGAATTGGCGAATATACTTGCAACTCAATCATCTGCGGGGAGCGAAGCTATCAGCATTTCAAAAGAACTGCTTGCTCAGTGGGGGATATCATCAGAAGAAGAGCTTTACAAAGCACTGTCAAAAAATGTTTTTGGTTCTGCTCAAATCCACTATTCCAAAAGTGATCCTGAGGTTTTTAGTTACGTTAAAGATATTCTGAATCGCTCAAGAACTAATATTGTAAACTTTTTGCATGAACATGATGATTATGATTTTGATAAAAACAACCTTCAGCTTATAAAAAATACAGCGAATACGATTTTTAGAGTTCGTAAATTCGAACAAGAAATTTACATTATTGCTAGACCTTCAGATTTTGAACAAATAATCTTGTACTACGATACGGAAATAGATTTGCTAGATTTTGATAAAGACTGTGAGTTGTGGGTGGAGGATGGAGTTGATCCAATCCCCAAAAAGATTACTCTTGGCAGAATACTGAAATTGACAGGAGTAAATAAGATTCCATTAAGGAGTTTAAAGCATAATGATTGATAGACATACAATCAGTACGTTGTTAGGTTCAACATCGTTTAAGAACCTAGTCGGTGTAGGGATGGAATTAAAGCCGTATGAATTGGCTTTGCTTATGTTGCGTGCATTAGACAACTCCGAAGAATATGGGTATATCGTGATGGGTGTATCTAAGCTTATCAACAATTACGCGGTTGTTGGGTTAAGCCTCACGGTTAAAGACAGTGCTAAAGAACCTATCTCTACTGCATTGAGCCTTATATCCGTTGAACTTGAGGTTGAGTACGATAACATAGATGTTAATGGGAGAAATGTATTTGTAATAAAGTTGAAGAATAGCCCCAAAGCTCCTTCTATGAATTTTACAAGAGATCTCGATTCGCAAGAAGGTTTTATCAAAAATTTAATTGTAGCTTGTTTAACATTACAAGCAAGAAATTATTATTCTAATGCAAGTGAAGACGAGCGTAATGATTATATTGGTGACATGCTTGCAGCCATCGGTTATAGCATAAAAGACCAAACTAGACGAGGAAGTTCTTCGTCAGGCAAAGGTTCTGGTGAACTTGATATATTCGTGTCAAAAGACAGATTACCGTTTACTGTTATTGAAGCAATGAATCTTAGTTCTTTAAGTACAAACTACATTAACGAGCATTTGGATAAGATTTTTTCATACGATACTTCAGGTAATAAATTCAATGTATGCCTATCTTACGTCAAAATCGCAGACTTCAATTCGTTTTGGGAAAGATATTCTGCGCATGTGACGAATCACAGCTATCCTGCACCTTTGCTCTCATCAGATACAAGTATCGATGATGAATATGGGTATTCAGAATTAAGAATAATGAAGACCAATCATAATCGTTCGAGTAGAACGGTTAGCTTGTATCATATTTGTGTCAAAATTCATTGATTTATATTAGATAATATGAAGGGTTGGAGTGAAGCTTGCTCTATGATATTTGGAACAATACATGATATGGCATCCTATTATAATAAAAGTTTTATAAATCAAAGAACCCCAGAAAACAGACAAGCATGCCTGGAAATGGCGATTACAAGGTATTTTTCTGATTTGGAAAGTGTTCGAATACTGACAAAAGAAACTTTTTAAAGATTGTAGTTACTTATGGGTATATTAAATGGTGGTGTTAATGACTATCATGAGCAAATACTTCAATTGTTTTCACTGCGCCCTCCCCCACCATTTTGGGTAAACTAACCCTAAGCAACACTTTACCCAAATCCAACACGAAACGAGGTGATGCCCCATGACAACTCAAAAAGTACCCAATAGATTAGCCAAGGAGAAGTCGCCGTATCTGCTGCAGCACGCACATAACCCGGTGAACTGGTTCCCTTGGTCCGAAGAAGCTTTTGAAATCGCCAAGCGCGACAACAAGCCTGTCTTCTTATCTATTGGGTATAGCTAGTTGTTGATTCACACGTACCTGTCATTGGTGCCACGTAATGGAACGCGAATCCTTCGAAGACGAAGAAGTCGCCCAGCTTCTTAACAACAATTTTGTCGCCATCAAAGTTGACCGCGAAGAGCGGCCGGATATTGATGCGCTGTATATGTCGGTGTGTCAGGCGCTGACCGGGAGCGGGGGATGGCCGCTGACGGTGCTGCTGACGCCGGAGAAGAAGCCGTTTTATGCGGGGACGTATTTTCCGAAGCGGCAGATGTTCGGGCGTATTGGGCTGATGGATGTGCTGGAGCAAATTCACCGCAAATGGGAGCAGGACGGTGAAGCGCTGGACAAGCTTGGAGATGAGCTGCTTGCGGACCTTCAGTCGCTGGACCGGAAGAACTCGAAAAGTATCAGCGAAGGCAGTGTAGGAGCAATTCCCGGCGAAGAACTGCTGCACGAAGCCTATGAGCTGTACCGCCGCCAATTCGATGAGGAATACAGCGGGTTCGGCAATGCGCCGAAGTTCCCTTCACCGCATAATTTGTCTTTCTTGCTGGCGTACAGTCAGAACTATGATCAGCCGGAAGCGCTACGGATGGTAGAGAAGACACTCGATGCCATGTACCGGGGCGGGATGTACGACCATGTGGGCTTCGGTTTCTCCCGGTATTCTACAGACCGGGAATGGCTGGTGCCGCATTTCGAGAAGATGCTCTACGACAATGCGCTGCTGGCTATTACCTATCTGGAGGCATACCAGATCACGAAGAAGCCGCTGTATGCGGAGATTGCGGAGCAGATCTTCACGTATGTGCTGCGCGATATGACCTCGCCTGAAGGGGCCTTCTACTCAGCGGAGGACGCGGATTCGGAAGGCGTGGAAGGGAAGTTCTATGTCTTCACCCGTGAGCAGATTGAGGAAGCGCTAGGGCTTGAGGATATGCATTCCTATTGCCATGTGTACGGGATTACACCGGAGGGGAATTTCGAAGGTGCTAATATTCCGAATCTGCTGCAGGGCTTGCCGGATGAAATGGCTGAGCGGATGGGGTTGAATCCGCTTGGACTGCGGACCCGCACGGACGAATGGCGCGAGAAGCTGTTCGCGTACCGGGAGCAGCGTATTCATCCGTCCAAGGATGACAAGGTGCTGACTTCATGGAACGGGCTGATGATCACGGCGCTGGCGAAGGGAGCGAAGGCGCTGCAGAAGCCGGAGTATGCCAAAGCCGCGGCAGCGGCAGCGGATTTCATCTGGGAGAAGCTGCGGCGTGAAGATGGCAGGCTGCTGGCCCGCTACCGTGACGGAGAGTCGGCAATCTCTGCCTATGTGGATGATTATGCTTTTATGCTCTGGGGGCTGACTGAGCTGTATGAAGCTACGGGCCAAGCTGTTTACCTGGAACGTGCGTTAACGCTCAAGGACGGACTGCTAGAGCTGTTCATTGACGAGGCAGGCGGCGGGTTCTTCTTCACTGGTCATGATGGTGAAGAGCTGCCGATCCGCTCAAAGGAATTGTATGACGGAGCAATCCCATCCGGGAATTCCGTGGCGGCGAAGCTGCTGTGGAAGCTGTCAGTGATCTCACAGGATGTGGAGCTGAAGGCAATTGCCGAGCGGACCGCAGCGGTGCTGTCCTCCGCTGCATCGGAGTACCCGCCGGGTTATGCAATGTATTTGCAGGCCCATCTGGCGATGGCTTCCGGCGGCAGGGAATGGGTGCTCTCCGGTAAGCGGGAGGACCCGGCACTGCATGGCATGCTCGCCCAGATACAGCAGGCATACTTGCCGGATGCTGCACTGATTGTGAACTGGGAAGGCAGCGGAGAGGATACGCTGCGGAAGCTGCTGCCGCATCTGGCGGACAAGCCGACGGTGGGTGGACAGGCGACGGCGTATGAATGCCGGAACTTTGCCTGCCGCCAGCCGGTTAATAACCCCGAGGCGGTCAAGGAGCTGCTGGCGGCACGGCAATAGGCAGAATGAAATTGCAATAAGCCTGTTATGTAAATCAAGAGGAGCGCAGGATGAACTGCGCTCCTCTTTTTGTTGTGTAACGGCTTGGCCTACTCCATTAAGAGCCAAAGATTTTTTGCGCGCTGACGCGGCTGGACTGAACCTCTACCCCAACTGTCGAACTCTTAATCTGGATTTAACGGTTCCTTTGAAATCCTGACAAACTATATGCGGTACCTTGAAAAAACCGAAGCAGAGGCACCAGATAGACCAAGGTTTATTCCACTGTCTATACCAATGTCTATTTCAATGTCATTTCCAATGTCTACTCTAATGGGGTACTTCACACCTCTGACTAGACGGTTTTTTGTAACTTTAGACTTTTTAGTGTGGCGATACCAGGGTGATGGCGTGACTGGTGTCTAACGAGACTAACCTGACTGGTATATCGGCCCTCAGTTCCGGCTCAACCGGCTCAGCTCCGGGGAAGCTTACTGCCGTACCGGGCACGCAGCAGCTGAAGCTTATCCAGCTTGCGCAGACTGTGCTCCTTGCTCAGTAGCCCCACGCCGAGGATCAGATTCTCGATAATGTAGGTCGGGCCAACCATGGAGTGAAACTCCCATACTTCGCCGCGTCCCGCGTACAGCACGATATCGGCATCATAGGAACGGGGGAAGACCAGTCTGTCGGTAATCAGGATGACCACATACCCCGCTTCGCGCGCGTAATCGAGAATCACCTCCGTTTCAGGCAAAAGCTGGACAAATCCGAACACCAGCACAACATCCTTTTTGCCGGCATGCATCAGCGTTTCCAGCAGCTCGTGACCGCTCGGGGCCATCCGTTTGATCGTAATTCCAAAGCGGGCCATGCGGTAAGCCATCAGCTCAGCGAGGCCCGCACAGGGACCGGGGCTGTAAACATAGATCTGCCTTGCCGCAGACAGGGCTTCTACCGCACGCTGCAGCAGCGCGTCATTCAAATACCGGCTGGTCTCCTCGAGATGATGCGAGCTGATTTCCAGCAGTTTTTGCGGGAGGGAGCCGCTTCCGGTCCGCTGCATCACATCGCGCATTTTCTCGGACGGAGTGGATTCAAAACGGAAACGGAGCCGGTTTTTGAAGTCCTTGGCATGCTTGAACCCGGCGGCTTTCCAGAACCGGGAGACCGAAGCGATGCTTAAGCCCAGCTCGTTAGCGATCTCCTGCTCGGTCATGTAGAGGACGCGCTGCTCATTTTTGGGGATGAAATCGGCAAGGAGCCTTTGATTCGGTGAAAAGGGGCGGCGGTTCCAGTCTTTGTACATAGCGGTAAGGCCTCCTGATTAGAAGATTCTGCTTCCACTATACGGTCCCAGTGTGTTGTAAATATTTTTACACCGTTAAAAAAACTGAAAATAACATTACATTGCATTAACAATCGGGAAAAGCTGTGCTGACACGCACTTTCTATACTTAAGGTAATTTCCTGGAGGGGGCCGATTGTTCATGAGTACGTTAAAAAACCGTTATACGCTGACCCAATCGCAAAAAATGATGATTTTTGTGCTGTCCATGTCCTTGTACGGGTTGTCCAACATGTTCACGGAGCTGATTCCAAGCCTGCAGCTTGGGCCGATTGAGCTGTCTGTCGAGTATTTCGCCTTCATCCCGCTCACGCTCTGCATGCTGTTTCATCCGCTGTATGCCGCCGTGGGTGCCGCTGTTGGTGAAGTAATCTTCGGCGAACTGATGCTCGGCCAATTCGGCGGGCTGGGAGAGCTGGAGAAATTCATTACCTTCTCACTGGCGATGTACACGGCAGGCCGCATGGTCTCCGATCCCAAGAACCGCAGGCAGGTTGGGGTGGCGGCAATCAGCGGGGTGGCCATCCACCAGTTCTTCAGCTCGGTCATCGACATCGTCAAGGTATGGGTCGGGGTCGAGGAGCTGGAAGCCGTTAAAGGACTGGCCGAAAGTATTGTAATCATTGAGGGTGTGGGTTTTCTGAATGATGTGCTGTTCTCCGGCATCCTGTTTGCGCTGCTGCCGACGTTATACCTGGTGCCGCGTTTATACGGAAAAATCGAACCCTTGCTTGGAATGAAACCCCGCGAACGGAATATGAAATACGCCAGCGGTGCCTGGCTGCCACCGAAGCTCGTCATTGGCGGAATTATCCTGTCACTGCTGGCGCTTGGTGCGGAGCTGCTGTCGGAATCCGGCTGGAGCATCGGTGAGTTCGAGCTGCCTGGGGCCGAATCTCATGAGGGAAGTCTGATCTGGCTGAGTATGCTGGCCGCTGCGGTTGTTGCTGCAGCTGTGATTATTGTGCTGCTGCGCCGCGCTGCCCGCAGGCGGCAGGGGGGAGGCCAATTTGATGCGTAAGCCGGTACTTGAACTGAAGGAAGTAACGTTTACGTATCCGGGTGCCGAGCAGCCGGTGCTGCAGGAGGTATCGCTCAAGCTTGAGGAAGGTGACTTCATTGCGGTGATGGGCAGCAACGGTTCGGGGAAATCAACGCTCTGCAAATGCTTCAACGGTCTGATCCCGCATTATTACACTGGTGATTTTGAAGGTGAGGTTTTGCTGCGTGGAGAATCTGCAGCCGGGAAAAGCGTAAGCCAGCTCTCCAGACATATGGGCTATGTCTACCAGGATTTTGAGAATCAGCTGGTCCGTCCGACTGTGCTGGATGATGTATGCTTCACCCCGCTGAATTACGGCCTGGCCGATTACCGGGAGCGGGGGGAACGGGCCCTTGCGCTGACCGGACTCAGCGGCATGGGCAGCGAATTCATCTGGCAGCTCAGCGGCGGGCAGAAGCATTTGCTTGCACTGGCCGGAGCGCTGGCTATGGACCCGGATATTCTGGTCATTGACGAGCCGGTTGCTCAGCTTGATCCGCAGCATGCCCGTCAAATCTACGACATCCTGCGCCGCCTGAATGAACAGCACGGCAAAACCATCATCGTTATCGAGCATCATGCCGAGTTCATTGCGGAATACTGCCATTCGGTTGTGCTGATGGACGGCGGCAGGCTGCGCTGGCACAAGCCGGTGCGCGAAGCGTTGTCTTCGGTGGAGGAACTGCTGGCGCTGGGCATCTATCCGCCCGATGTGACCCGGGCAGCCTGGATGCTGCAGCCCGGACCCCGGAGCGGAATGCTTTATCCGCTGAACACCGGGGAGAGCGGCGGCTGCTTCATGCGCCGCCGCGGCAGCGAATGGTCCGCCATTGCCGCAGAGCAGCTTCCCGCACCCGTTGGGCGGAAGGGAGAGGCCATTGTCAAGATGGATAAGGTCCTGCTCTCCTACCGGACCATCCACAAAACGGTTCATCCGGTGCTGAAAGGAATTAACCTGGAGCTGCGCTCCGGGGAATCGGTTGCACTGATCGGCAACAACGGCGCAGGGAAGTCTTCGCTGATGAAGCTGATTGCCGGCATCACCACACCAACCGGAGGAACCGTTCATGTCAAGGGAATGAAGGTGAACGGCTTGCCGCCGGAGCGCCTCTCCGGTATTGCCTCCTATGTGTTCCAGAACCCGGAGGATATGTTCATCGACGACTCTGTGCGTGGAGAGATCGCCTACTACTTGAAGGCAAGACGGCTCGTGGATACGGATGAAACGGTAGAAGCGATGATGGAGGCCTTCCGTCTGCAGGAGCTGGCCGAGCGTGACGCCCGCCTGCTCAGCGGCGGGCAGCAGCGCCGGGTTTCGCTGGCGATTGGCGCGGCTGTCCGTCCGGCAGTGATGCTGCTGGATGAACCTACTGCCAACCTGGATATTTCAACGAAGCAGGAGATGGTAGAGGTGCTGGAGACACTGCGCAGTCACGTGGAGACTGTGGTCATCGCCACCCATGACATGGCGCTGGTAGCGGAATGGGCCAGCCGGGTGATCGTAATGAACGACGGGATGATAATTGCCGACGGCAGCAAGGATGAAATATTCTCCGACGGCGCGTTGCTGCGCCGCGCCGGGCTGGCTGAAACCCAGCTCATGGAGCTGAGCCGGATCCTGGGGCTGCCCCGCAGCTGCTGCAGCCTGGAAGAATTTACCCGGAATGTGGAATGGAGAAAGGAGGCGGTTACGCATGGTGGAAACAGTCAAACGGGCACTTAACCGGATTTCAGTCGAGCAGATCAAGCTGGAGCTGCTTGGCAATGCTTACAACAGCAGCAGTACTTTCCTCGGAAGGCTGGACCCGCGCACGCTGCTGATCTGGTATGTATTCTTCGCGATTGCGCCCTGGTTTGTGTACAACCGGACGATATTGCTCGGTATGTTTGTGCTGATGGTCATCACGACGATCCTGTCCCGGGTGAGTCCCTATATCATATTTATTCTCTGCCTGGGGCTGATCAGCCAGATCGGCTGGATGTTCCTGGTGTCACTGTTTTTCGGGGGCGGGGCGGAATCGCTGCTGCCCATGCTGACGCTGACGCTCAAGCTCTCCGTCATTTCACTGGCGAGCATTACTGTCTTCTCCAGTCTGGACCCGGAGCGGTTGAGTGACGGACTGTCCTCTCTAGGGGTACCGGATGCTTTTGCCTTCAGCTTGTCTTACGGTTACCGGATTCTGCCCACACTGCTGGAAGAGTTTCACCAGATCCTGCTCTCGTTCAGATTAAGAGGCCAAAGGCCGCTGAAGCATGGAATCCTGTACTGGCACACTGCCGCTTATTATTTTCGGATTATCGTGCTGGTCTTCTATCCATTGATGCTGAATACAGCTAAGCGTTCCCGGACAACCGTCGAAGCGCTGGAGACCAGAGGGTATACTTATGCAGTGAAGAATCCGCAGGTGCGAAAGATGAAGCTATCATATCTGGCTATGAAACGAACCGACTGGGCTTTTATTGCAGGCTCTGCCGTGTATATAGGTTTGCTGTTTCTTGCGGGTTATGCCTATCCAAATTTGCTCTATTAAACTCACCCTCAAGCACAAAGGAGAGAAATCCATTTATGAATATAGATCTGCACACCCATGGCAAGCTGTCCAAGAAATCAAGCTTCTCCCCGGATTATTTCCGGGAGATGGTCAGGGAAGCTATAGCGAACGGTCTGGATGCCATCGCCCTGACTGAACATTTTAACACTTCGAATTTCTTCGCTATGTATGAGACGCTGGACCGTATGTATCCTTATAACGGCCATTATTACGAGGCGGACGGCCTAAAGATTTTCCCGGGAATGGAAGTGGATATTGCCGAGACGGGCCATATTCTGCTGATCGGGCTGAAGGAGCATATTCTGGATGTCCGTTTCAGTCTTGAGGGCTACACCAAAGAGGGGCATTTCATACCGTTCCGTCAGCTGCTGGATCTGGCTGATTCCCGGGACTTGTGGAAAATCGGAGGCCACCCGTTCCGGAGCTCCACTCCGCTGCATCATCTGGACCCGGAGCAGCTGGCCCGGCTGGATGCTTTTGATTTCAATGCCAAGGATATTTACATGCAGGGAGCGGAGGTATACCGTGCATTGATTACTCCTTTTGCTGCCAAGCTGGGTGTTCCGGTCATTGCCGGAAGCGACAGCCATCAATGCCTGCAATATGGCAGCGTAGTGAACAAGCTCGAGTGCACCTGCTCCACGGTGAAGGAATTGAGAGAAGCAGTGCGCAAGGGCTATTATTCCATAGAAGTTTCTCCCTGCCTGCACACCAAGGTCAAGGCCTCGGTCATGATGAAAAAGCTGCTGAAGCAAATGTCGGGCGAAGCCCCGTCCAGGGATGAGGCTGAGGAATACTCGGCTTAGCGTGCGATGCTCTGAAGCCCAGCACGATCCCGCACCGGGAAGGTGCTGGGCTGCCGGTAACTGAAGCAAGCTTAGGATGCGTTCGTCATCTTAAGCTTGGCATGTTCAAAGGATGATTACACGCTTTTTGGACAAATATAATATTACAGCAATTATCTAACCAATATCCTGCAATGGCAGCGGCAGAAAGCTCTACGCGGAAATTCGAAACGTCAATGGATATTTGCTATACTCCTCAGTTATAAGTTATATGTAATAATACATAACGTAAGTTAAGCGAATGTTCTGGTTTCATTGGTTTAACACTCATTTTTTTCTAGAATTTAATTAAAAACATCAAAAAGTATCGACAATCTCATATCAATGTTTTATAATCCTACTAACAAGTCGTCTATTGTGTGATATAAACTAACATTATTGAAGAGGAGAGGAAGTTTTAATATTTATAGCAGATACAAATTTATGGTATTGACACACATGATAAAAGCGCTTACAATCCCCTTAAGGAAAGGTCCTCTCACTGTATGAAATGTTCACGGGCATGGAAGGAGGCTTTTATTTTTAGGACGAAAGTTAAAAGGTTTTAACTATGTGGATATTTTTTTAGGACTAAAGTTAAAAGGTTTTAATTTTACAGCACATGGGAGCGAGGGATGTTAATGATTCCAGTCTCAGTTACTAAAGAACATAAGATAAAGCAGGATTCACTGGCACGAAGGTTTTTCAAGCAATGGGATATTCAACTGATGGTGATTCCCGCATTGTTGTTCGTTTTTGTTTTCAGTTACATTCCGATGTATGGGGTGCTGATGGCATTTCAGGATTACAGCATTTATAAAGGTTTTCTACATAGTCCCTGGGTCGGATTCAAGCATTTTGAGATGTTCTTCAATGCTCCTGAATTCTGGACCGTGATGCGTAATACGCTGGTGATCAGCCTGCTCAAGTTTTTCGTTGGTTTTCCGGCTCCGATCCTTCTGGCGCTCATGCTAAATGAAGTCAAAAAGGCTGCATTCAAGCGGGTCGTTCAGACAATCAGTTATTTGCCGCATTTTCTGTCCTGGGTCATTGTCTCGGGGTTTGTCATTTCCCTCCTGTCGACCGATAACGGCAGCATTAACATTCTTCTGCAAAGTGTGCATCTGATCGATGAGCCTATTAACTTCCTATCAATACCAGAATATTTCTGGACGATTCTCGTAACGACAGATGTCTGGAAAGAAATCGGCTTTGCGTCCATCGTGTATCTGGCTGCGATTGCGGGTGTGGACCCTCATATCTACGAGGCAGCCTCCATTGACGGAGCTAGCAGATTTAAGCAGATTTTCCACATTACCATTCCTTCCATTCTACCTGTCATTACCATATTTATGATCCTGGCTATCGGCAACTTGCTAAGTGCGGGATTTGAGGACATTTTGCTCTTGGGCTCCAACCCGGTATTGCGTGATGTCTCCGAAGTTCTGGACACGTATGTGTACCGGATAGGGATAGAGAATTCAAGATTCTCCTATGCGACGGCGGCTGGACTGTTCAAGGCGATCATAAGCGTAGGCATGCTGACTATGGCCAATCTCTTCGCACGAAGATCGGGAAACAGCTTATGGTAATCCGGGGATATGACTTGAAGGAGGCGGCTGCATCATGCACAGGATGAGTTTTGGAGATAAGATATTGAGCTGGAGTATCTATTTTCTGCTATCGGTATTGGCGTTTGTGACTCTTTATCCCTTCTGGAATGCGGCAGTTATTTCATTTAACAACGGAATGGATACGGTTATGGGAGGGGTTACCTTCTGGCCCCGCGACTTCACACTGGACAATTATAAAATTGTGTTCGAGGATTCAAGGCTTGTGAACGGCTTTGTGATCACGCTGCTTCGGACAGGAGTCGGAACGTTGCTATCTATACTGGCTACGGCTATTCTGGCATACGGCATGACGAAGCAAGAGTTGATAGGGCGCAAGTATTACATGATTATGTGCATCGTTACGATGTATTTCAGCGGCGGTCTGATTCCTTCGTTCCTGCTGGTTCGGGAACTGGGACTAATGAATACGTTCTGGGTTCTGGTCATTCCCGGGATCATCAGCGTGTGGAACATGATTATCTTCCGAACCTTTTTCCTGGGGCTTCCCGGGGGCCTGGAAGAATCCGCGAAAATAGACGGATGCAGTAACTGGGGAGTATTGTTCCGCATCGTGTTTCCGTTATCCGGTCCCGTGCTCGCGACATTGTCACTGTTCACAGCCATTTATCATTGGAATGACTGGTTCATGCCTAGCATTTATATTAACAATGTTGATTTGCTGCCGATTCAGACCAAGCTCCAGCAAATCCTCAATTCCAATATTATGAGCGAGCAGATGAGCCAGATGGATTCAGCGGCCAAAAGCCACATGGAACAAATGAAGACCGTCACGAGCAAATCCTTGTCCATGGCGACGATGATGGTTGCAACCGTCCCGATCATGTGTGTGTATCCCTTCGTTCAGAAGTATTTTGTGAAGGGTGTGCTGGTAGGCTCGTTAAAAGAGTAGTCTGTTGCCCAGTGGCCCTCTGGTCTTTGCTTCCGGGTTCAAAGCGTCATGCTTGACCAATAGATAGAATATTGAAGGGAGTTTTTAAGATGGTAAAACTGAGGAGATCCATGTTTATGCTTCTGACCACTGCACTGATGGTCATGCCGATGCTGGCCGCCTGTAGCAGCAACAACACGAACTCAACCCACAAGCCTTCAGGAGAAACGTCAACCGGGAACAACAAGGAAGGGGGATTTGCCCTTGGCGATAAGCCTCTGGAGTTCTCATTCTATGGGCATTACGATTGGTACTCCATGCCAGCCTGGGGAGAAGATCCGGCTACGAAATGGATAAAGAATACTAAGAAAGTCAATGTCGTTCCTATCAACTCCGGGGGGAATGCCAAGCAGAAGCTAAACACCATGATTGCCTCAGGCGATTTACCGGATGTGATGTGGATGGAACGAGGCTCCGATATTGAGAAGCTGCGTGCGAACGGCTTGCTGGTGCCCTTGGACGATTATCTGGACAAATACCCTAACTTGAAAAAATGGGCCGGAGAATCGACGCTCAATATGCTGCGCTCCTCGGATGGCAAGCTGTATCAATTCCCGAACTGGTATACCTCGCAGCCTAACGGCAATGCCGGATATATGGTCAACAAGAAAATCTATGAGGAGTTGGGCTCGCCTTCATTAGAGACTACCGAGGATCTATATCAATATTTGAAGCAAGTGAAGGAAAAGTATCCGAACGTCATCCCGCTGGAAGTCGGGCAGGCGGATGGAATTGAGATTTTAACCTCGGCATTTGCGGAGAACCGTCCTTATCGCTTTAATTCGATTATGGCCGTACCGCAAGGCAATGAGCTGACGTCCATCTTTAAAGATCCGGTATACCGTGAATCCATGCAATATTCGAGTAAATTAATGCGTGAAAGGCTGATGACGCAAGATGCGTTCACACAGAAGCGGGAGCAGGTATCGGAGAAGGTGACCACCGGACGTATTGCCGTGTTCGCATCATCGAGTCCAACCGAATTCGGGGCTGCTGGGGATGCTCTGCTGAAGGCGGCAGATCCGAAGGCAGGGTATATTATGGTCTGGCCTATACATAAAGCGGGTCTGGATCGTAACAAAATCTTCCCGGGCGATTACAATCAGCTGGGCTGGAACGTAAATGTCATTACACAAGCTGCAAAAGATCCCGAGGCGGTTTTTGCCTTCCTGGATTGGATGACAGGACCAGAAGGACAGCGTGTAACGATGTGGGGTCCGGAAGGTTTGTATTGGGACGGAACGGATGATGAGGACTCTCCGATTTTCACAGATAAATATACAAGTGATGTTGAAGGCCTAAGCAAATTGATGAACTCCACCGTGGACTTCCAATGGACAGGAAACACAGTCTATGTGGATAAGTCGAAGAGTAAATTTGAACAGACGCTACCGGAGGACAAACGTAGCTGGGAGACACGCTGGCAGCTCGAAATCACCTGGAAGACACAGTTTAATACGACGGAATTCGTTAATCTGGACCCGCCAGGCGACAGTGAAGAGGGAATCATTGCTCAGAGTGTGAAGGATGTATTCGACAAGGCCAAATCCAAAGCCATCCTGAGTGCCAAGAATGATGAAGAAGTGCTGGCAATTCTCGATCAGGCTGAAGTGGATGCCCAGAAGAATGGATATGCCAAGCTGCTGAAGTACAAGACAGAAAGATGGCAGGAAAACCTGAAGAATTTGAACAAATAATGCAAGCAAACTCCTACATCGAGTCCGGCAACACTCATGATATACTAAAAAGAACCAAATCAGATTAGGAGTTTACCTATGAAAGTTAATATATTCGATGTAGCCAGAAAGTCCGGATTGTCTGTCGTGACAGTCTCCCGTGTGCTTAACAATGTCTCATCGGTGCGGGAGAAAAACAGACAAAAGGTGCTCGAAGCCATTAAAGAATTGAACTATAGCCCGAACTCAGCAGCGCGAACCCTGGTCAGAGGGAAGACGGGGGTGATCGGATTAACGCTGACGGCCCTGAATGATACGGTGTTCGACAGTGTCGTGAAATCGGTCTTTGAAAGTCTCAAGCTAAGCGGCTACTTTCTGGCGCTATCCATTGATTCCGAGCCTGTGAATGGCTTCTCAGAAGCAAGTAATTTCTTGTTCCAGGAAGATCGTGTAGACGGAATCATCGTACTTTCTTCATTAGAAGAAGAGGCCTATGTCACTGAGCTGGAGCGCAAGCGAATCCCCTTTGTGATGATTGACAGTCATGGGGAGCACAGTAATGTTACGACGATCAACGTTGACAACTATTTGGGCGGGTATGAAGCGACCAAACATCTGATTGCGCTTGGACATACGCGTATTGCCCATATTACCGGACAAAGCGTGTTCCTCAGCGCCCGTCAGCGGAAAGAGGGCTTCATAGATGCAATGAACGAAGCCGGACTGTCTCCGTTCATGATTATTGAAGGGGGGTTCGGCACCAATTGTGGCTATGGCCTCATGCAGGACATGATTGCCCGCGGCAACATCCCGTCTGCCATTTTCGCCGCCGATGATGTCATTGCACTTGGCGTCATCCGGGCATTGAAGGAAGCGGGCTACAACGTGCCGGATGATGTATCGGTCATCGGGTATGACGACCAGTCTTTTGCCCAGGAAGTTCATCCTGCACTCACGACCATCCGTCAACCGGCGGATCTGATGGGACAGCATGCAGTGAAGATCCTGCTGGACATGATCAATGGCAGCGAGGTCAGCCATACCAGGGTGCAGCTAAAGCCTGAACTGGTTTACAGGAAATCTACATCAAAATATAAAGGCGACATTAGTCAGGGGTGACTAGGGATTGAACTATTATCTGGGGATAGATGCAGGTGGAAGCAAGACCATTGCTGTAATTACAGATGAGTCAGGAACGATTGTAAGCAGTGGAATGAGTGGATGCGGTAATCATCAAGTCAATGTGGAGCTGGCCCGGACCAGCATTACCGAATCGGTCGATCAGGCGCTGCAAGGCGCGCGGCTAAGCCGCAGCGATATTGCGTTCGCGTCATTTGGACTGGCCGGAGCGGACCGGGAAGCAGATTATGTTATTTTGCGCCCGATGATTAAAGCGCTGGGCTTCACCAATTATGAGATTGTCTGCGATACCGTTATCGGCCTGCGGGCGGGTACAAGACAGCCGTATGGTGTGGTGTTGATCTGCGGAACGGGAACCAACTGCCTCGGAATTAGTCCTGAGGGACAAGAACTGCAGTGCGGTGGCTTTGGTTATGCATTCGGAGATTTTGGCGGCGGAAGCGAGCTGGCTGTCGAGGTATTCCGTTCAGTGATCCGCTCCTGGGAAGGCAGAGAGGAACGGACACTGCTGACGGAAGCGGTGCTGGGTACGCTCGGATATGACTCTGTAGAAAGCCTCTTTCATGATTATCTCGATCATGGCAGACATATTCCTGTGGATCTGACCAAGCTTCTCTTTCCAGCGGCGGATCAAGGTGACCGCGTGGCGCTTCGGATCCTTCAGCAGCAAGGGCTTGAGTTGGGTCTTTCGGCGAGAGCCGTCATTGAGAAGCTTGGAATGGAGGAAGCTACACTTGATGTAGTATTGGTCGGCAGTGTGCTGACCCGCAACGGCGGGAAATACATGGCACCGGCCATCACGGGGCAGCTGACAGAAGGCTGCACGATACGTGTATTAAGGATGGAGCCTGTGGGCGGTGCGATCCTGCGCGCGATGGAGAAATCGGGATTGACCATAGCGGATAAAGTATATGAAGCGCTTGAACAGCAGCTTTCCATAGAAGGAGCGAATACAGCATGGATAAAAGCTTAAAGGTCGTTGTGATTGGCGGCGGTTCTTCCTATACGCCGGAGATTATCGAAGGGTTTATTCTCAATTTTGAGAGCTTTCCTGTCCGCGAAATTGTGCTGGTGGATATCCCCGAAGGAGAGGGGAAGTTAAAAATCGTTGGCAATCTGGCGAAGCGGATGATTGAGAAGTCGGGTCTGCCCATTACGGTGGAGCAGACGCTGAACAGACGCGAAGCTTTGGTGGGAGCGGACTTTGTGACCACCCAGATGCGGGTAGGTCTGCTCAAAGCACGGATCTGGGATGAGACCATCCCGCTGAAGTACGGGATCATCGGCCAGGAGACAACCGGACCGGGTGGCATGATGAAGGCGCTGCGGACAATTCCGGTGCTGCTGGACATTTGCCGGGATATTGAGGAGATTTGCCCGGAGGCCTGGATGTTGAATTTTACGAATCCGGCAGGGATGGTTACCGAAGCCATTCTGAAGCATACCAAGGTCAAATCCATCGGGCTATGCAATTCACCGATTGCTGCTTATAAGTGGCTGTCGCAGTTGTATGAGACGCCAGCCAGAGACATTTACTGCGAATTTGTAGGCCTCAACCACCTGCACTGGATTACTCAGGTACACATTAAAGGAGAGGATAAGCTGCAGGAGCTACTGGATAACCGTGACGGTTATTCAGCCAAGAACGTGCCTCAATTCCAATGGAACGCCAGCTTTATCTCATCGCTCCGGGCCATTCCATCCTATTACTTAAAATATTTCTATCTGACCAGGGAACTGCTGGAGGAGCAGCAGCATGCCCTGGAGCATGAAGGAACCCGGGCCGAGGTGGTTAAGCGGCTGGAGGATGAATTGTTCGAGCTATATCTGGACCCCAATCTGTCGGAGAAACCTAAGCAGCTGGAGAAAAGGGGCGGGGCTTACTACTCTGAAGCCGCAGTACTATTGATGAAATCCATTTACAATGATACTCGCGATATTCAGACCCTCAACGTGCGCAATCAGGGAGTATTGGATTTCCTCCCGGCGGATGCATCTATTGAAGTGAACTGCGTCGTCACTAGCCAAGGGCCTATTCCACTGCCTGTATCCCGGGTGCCTGTGGCTGCCAAAGGGCTGATTCATGCGGTGAAAACCTATGAGCAGCTTACGATTGAAGCTGCTGTTACTGGAGACAGAGGGCTGGCTCTGCAGGCTTTGGCGAACCATCCCTTGGTAGATTCCGTCAATGTAGCGGAGCAGATGCTTGAAGAAATGCTGCTCAAGAACAAGGACTATTTACCGTTATTCTTTAAAGATTGAGCCGTAACAGATGTTTAGCGCATCGGTATTGAAATAGCTAGCCATATAAATTGAATCCCGGTAACTGTAAATAGACTGCTTTCTGTCGCTCTTGGCGGCGGCAAAGCAGTCTTGTTTGTTTTTTTATAGCTTGTTAACGTTCCATTCATAATACTTTGATAATCTCTATAAGTGTTAGGGCGGATGCTTATCCAATCCCAATAAATGATGATACGGAGGATAAATGATGTTTATGATGATGAAAAAAAGGCTAATCGCTGGTCTGGCCCTCTTGGCTGTTCTAGGTGCCGGGTTAGGGGGAACCCTGATGTTATCCGGGAAACTGGCCTCGGCTGAAACGGCTCAAGCCAAGCCAGAGGTGCATCAGATTGAAGCACCAGGGAATCTTGATGACAGTGCGGGTCTGACTACCTTCGTGGATGGAATAATGGAAGAAGATATGAACAGGCTGCACATTCCGGGAGCGGTCATCTCCATTGTGAGAGACGGAAAGATTATTCTGGCGAAGGGATACGGCAGTTCCAACCTGGAAAAAGCTGTACCGGTTGATCCCGCAACCAGCATGTTCCGGATCGCTTCAACCACTAAGCTGTTCACCTGGACGGCGGTGATGCAATTGATGGAGCAGGGCAAGATTGATCTGGATACCGATATTAATACCTACCTGAAATCAGTGAAGATACCAGCTACCTATCCTGAGCCTATCACGATGCGTCATTTGATGACACATACAGCCGGGTTCGAAGAAGGTGGCGTTGGCTATCAAATCACTACGGACCCTGCCAAACTGCCGGGGTCGATCTCCGAAACGCTCGACAAGCATATGCCGGCACGGGTAAGACCGCCAGGCGAGCTCAGTTCCTATTCCAACTATGGCGCCACACTCGCGGGCCTGATTGTGGAGGAAGTAAGCGGAATTCCTTACAATGATTACATTAAAAAGTACATTTTCGATCCGCTGGATATGGAACATGCAACCGTAGTGGAGCCTTTGCCGGAGCAGTTTAAGCCATACGAAGTTCTGGGTTACACAAGCAAGAACGGCAGTTTTGTTCCCGGTACACCTACATTCGAAGGCGGCTTTCGTCCCGCCGGCTCAGGTACAGTATCTGCAGAAGACATGGCTCACTTCATGATCGCCCATCTGCAGAATGGGAAGTATGGTGACAAGGAGATTCTGAGAGCGGGTACGGCAAAATTAATGCATTCGACGGCATTTCAATTCGACAAACGTATGCCTGGAGTGGATCTTGGATTCGCCGAGAAACGGTATAACGGCCTGAATGTTATTGCCCATGGCGGTGCGGACCCGATGTTCAACACGGAATTGTATCTTGTGCCTGCCAAGAATGTCGGCATCTTCGTCTCCTACAATGGCGGTCAGGGCAGTGAGTCCGCAGAAGGTCTGGTTCAAGCTTTTTTTAACAAATATTATCCTGCTCCTGTACCTCAGCAGCCAGTGATTTCCGCTTCTGCGGAATCTCTAGAAAAGTATGCGGGCTCCTATCAATTTACACGCCGCAATTTCAGCGACATTGATAAATTTTTCAGTTTTTTCGCCCAGATTAATGTAACCGTCTCAGACAATAAACTGTCCTTGGGAAGTGGCAGTGAACAACAATTGTATGTCCCTGTGGACACTAATCTGTTCCAGCATGAGGGAGGCACGGAACAAATCGGATTCCGCACCGACGACTCCGGGAAAGTCACACATATGCTCTTGGGCGCTATTCCGGATATGCCGCTGGAACGCACACCGCTCATAGATAAGAACAAGTTCTGGCTTGTCCTGCTCGGCGTCTCGGGCCTGATTTTCCTCACTGCTCTGCTGGGACTACTGTTCTCCAGACGCAAGCTCAAGGTAATGACGAATCCTGAAAAATGGGCGATTCGACTCTCCGCAGCGACAGCGGGTTGGGGACTAATAAGCTTTATCACAACATTTGCAGTGCTTATGTCGTTGGACACGCTGGAGAGACTCAGCAGCGTCAGTACCTCATTTTATCTCGTTTTAGCCATGCCTGTGATATTCGTTGGAATGACTCTGGCTTTGCTTGTCTCGGCTGTGCTGGCTTGGAAGAACAAGTACTGGACGGATTTCACACGCGTGCATTACACTTTTGTGGCACTTTCCGCTGTGGCACTGTGCCTGTTCTTCTACCATTGGAATCTGCTGGGCTGGCAGTTCGGCTAAGGCCATTTCTTGCCAGGAACAAATCATATATAATATAAGCCTAAGAGAGGAGGATGATCGTGGCTATTATACTTATCGCGGATGATGATGCGAACATCCGAAAGCTGATGTCTTTGTACCTGCGAAAAGAAGGCTTTGAAATCAAAGAGGCCAGCGATGGCGTCAAAGCGCTGTCCATCGTGGAGAACTCGCGGGTGGATCTCGTTATTCTCGATATTATGATGCCAGGATTGGACGGTTGGGATCTGTGCAGAGAAATCAGGCGCTGGGATGCCAACCTCGCCCTTCTGATGGTAACAGCCAAAGCAGAGTCGGCACACAAGGTGAAAGGATTCCGACTGGGAACGGATGATTACCTGACCAAGCCGTTTGATCCCATTGAGCTGGTGATGCGGGTAAAAGCGCTGCTTAAACGCTCGCTGGTCGTTTCTTCCCAGACTGTACAGGTGGGTAATGTTGAGCTCAATCGCCGTACCTTTCAGGTCACCCGTGGAAATGAGCCGGTCACTATTCCTTTGAAGGAGTTCGAGCTTCTGTTTCTGCTGGCCAGCCACCCCGGACAAATCTTCACCAGGGAGCAGCTGATTATGCAGATCTGGGGTTTGAACTATGAAGGGGATGGCCGGACCGTCGATGTCCATATCAGCCGGCTGAGGGATAAGTTCACTGGCAACGACGGGCAATTTCAAATCGAAACGGCACGCGGTCTGGGCTACCGGCTGATTCCTGAGTCATGATCAAGACCTTGTATGTTCGTGTCATTCTCACGTTTCTCGGCATCATTATTTTTAGCCTAATATGCTCTTTTCTCATTGGTCTATATGTCTTTCAGAAGCAAATAAGCTATGAGGGTCAGAACGAAATGATCGCAGTGGGCAAGGAAATCATTCATCGCTATGATGACGCCAAACCTAAGGATAAGGATGAGTTCCTGAACAGTATGGTTAAGGTATCCGCATACCCGATCCACCTGTACAATCCTTCCGGGGAACATACCTTCTATGGGCTCAAAGATAATCCGGCTGTCATCATCACCCCCGAAGCTGTCAAACAAGTGCTGCAAGGAAAGTTCTATCGTTCCAGCGCTGATGATAAGGATACATTCGTCGGAATGCCGTTTCTGCTAAAAGGGGAGTGGCATGCGATGTTCCTGCAGTATTCCGCCGAGAACGAAAATATCGTTAACCGGATGATGCTCTTCGTGCTTCTACTTGTGCTATTGCTCGGCAGTATATGTATTCTCATTGCCGCCAGGTATCTGGTGGAGCCAATCAAAGCACTGACAAATGCGACGAAGAGGCTGGCAAAGGGTGATTTCGAAGTAGAGTTAAAGGTGAACCGGGTGGACGAAATAGGGGATCTGACGCAAAGCTATGTGGAGATGGCCGGGGAGCTCAAGCAGCTGGAGCAGATGAGGCAGGATTTTGTATCCAATGTCTCTCACGAAATTCAGACACCGCTGACGTCTATTTCCGGGTTTGCCAAGGCTTTGCGGAGTGATGATCTGGTAGTGGAGGAAGAACGCGGCGAATACCTAGATATCATTATTGCGGAGAGTGACCGTCTGTCCAGACTCAGCGATAATCTGCTGAAGCTTGCTTCCCTGGATTCCGAGCACCATCCCTTCGAAGCAGGCGACTTTAATCTTGATGAGCAAATTCGAACCGTCGTTGTAACCTGCGAGCCGCAGTGGTCGGCCAAAGGCATCGTCATTGATCTTGAGCTGCCGGTGGCTGTCAAAATCAAGGGAGATGAAGATCAGCTTAAGCAAGTCTGGATGAATCTGCTTAGCAACAGCATCAAGTTTACACCGCAGGGCGGGAACATCCGTATCGGGATAGACGTAGGAGCAGCAGAAGTATCCGCTACCATTAGCGATAACGGGACCGGTATTTCCCCGGAAGAGTTCAGCGCGATATTCCAAAGGTTCTATAAAGTCGACCGGAACGGGAACAATAACGGCAACGGCCTTGGACTGGCGATTGTGAAGAAAATTGTCTCTCTGCATCAGGGGAGTATCGAGGTGGATGGTGCAGTAGGAGAGGGCACGACGATTATCGTCAGACTTCCTTTCTCTCCATCTGTTAGGGCCAGCGGAAGGTCCATAAGCCCTCTGATGATGACCTGGTGAAAGGGAAGTAAGCTGACTTCTGTGGATTGCATTGCCCCTTAAGTACTCATGAAGCACACTTAAGGGGTTTTGTGATGGTTGGTATGCCGTACGCTCTGCATGATGAAATCTTTGAACTGGCGATCGTTAGCCATGTCTTCTTCTGTAACTTCTCCGCCGCGTTGGTGGGCAATAATAACGGCTTTTTGTAAATACATGAAATACAGGTGGGTGGACTTCAGCAGAATGTCCATCCATCTTGTTTTTTCCTCTGGAGCTACCGGTACGGTGTCCAATTGCACTAGGCGCGTGTACCAGCCCTGCATCGCTTGCTTGAAATCAGGCAGTTCAGCGGGATTCTTGGATAGAGTGCTATAGTAGACGCCAAAAATGGCATCGTAATAGATCAACGACTCCTGATGCTCCCTAAGCGCCAAATACTTGTCCAGAATAATCTCCAGGGATTCTTCGGGCTGCTCGAAACGAAAGTCAAACAGCAGCTGTCCGAACATCCGCTCCAGATTCTCAACATAGATCTGGGCGGCTAATTCTTCCTTGTCCTTATAATGATGATACAAAGTACGCCGGGAGACACCGGCTTCTTCTGCAATCTGAGCCATATCGGTGCGCTCAATGCCTTGCGCACAGAATAGGTTCAGCGCTGTATCCTTAATCATCTCCCGCGTCATTTGCATCTGCTTTTCACGCAGCTTCATCTATCTTCTCTCCTGCCTCTTGCTATTTTTCCTTGTGCTAAATGTCTTTAAATCTTAAATCTGCTGAGCTTACTCTTACTTCTCAAGGAACTTGCTGCCCACCGAATAGGGCTTCTGATGGTTAACCGCATCCCCCAGCCATTTCAGCAGTGTAACACCATCCTGCTCTGCTTGAAAAAAAGTCTCTCGCGTTGCAAATGTGTGCGGGGTTGTGCCCTTCTCAGCATCCAGTCCATAGTCAGTCAGATAATAATAATAATTCGGTAACGCGGCGTCCAAAGAACGCACGGATGCCCGCATTTGCTGTGACCATTCGTTGATCTTCTTCTGGTCCTGTGGCCCTTTATAATCGTTGATGTTGTTCTGAAAGTGAATCAGGATCTCGTCAAATAACGAGTAGGATTGTAATAGTATAGCATTGGGCGGCAGGAGATATCCGTTGGCTTTAAAGGCTGCCCCGATGATATCCGCTTCGGCGGGATACCCAAATGTCTTGGTAAAGTCAGCGTGCCATTCCTGATCCACAACCTTCGGCCATTTGTCCGATTTCAGGAAGGAGCTGTCGGAATATTGATAAATCTCGGAGTCCTTATAATGACTGGCAATCTCCTCCGCCCAGAAGGCGGAGCCGAACCCGCCGGCACTTTCGCCTGCGATGAGCAGCTTGTCGGGCGTATCCACATTAGCATAAATCCAGTCGAGGCCGCTCCGCACGTTATTGCTGCCGTTATAGCGCATAGTGAAGGGGGTGCCGTCTTCCTTCTTATATTCCGCATTGTGCTTGCCGATATGGAAGTCACCGGTCGAATAAGGCAGATATACAACATTCCAGCCGTTGAAGGGGTTGTCAGGGTTATCCGTGTCCATCATGCCTCTCAGCAAGGAGAGCATATAGAAGGGGATGTTGGGAAAATAATTGCCTGTATCCCCGCCCTTAATGAAATTCATGATCTTGATCGGATGCTCGGCGCTTGTGGCGTCCCAACTGGCCCCGCCTCCGGAAAAGAAGATGATCCAGTTATTGTTTCCCCCTTTTTTATTCCACAGAAAATACTCTGAACCATCACTGGAGATGACATTTCCGGCCAGCTTGACTTTATTCCACTTGTAAGGTTTCACTTCTGCCAGTTCGGAGGTTGTGGTCACCGGTCTCTTGATTACAAAAGTGCTGATCGCAAGAACGGCAATCAAAATAAGACTCAACAATCCAATTCCTGTGAACGTCGTGATTTTCCCTATTCTTCTCATATCCATCTCCCCCTTAATGGGAGTATACGTCAAGTTAACTCATTGCACAAGGTGTATACTTTAATAATGATGAATATAGTGCGTGATGCTTAAACGGTTTTGAGACCCCTTCAGGGGAAGGGGAAACAGTGGTCTGAGCATAGATTATTTTCACATCCCCAAAATGCTAAGTTTATAAAATATACCCAGTCCAACACTGAATTATCGTGTTCTGACTGGGTATTTGCTTGTTGCAACTTGTTATTCTTTCGTTTCTTTAGGCGTTACCCTAGCCGGACGAACGACCCAATTGCTGCGGTTCATCGGTTTTACTGTATCAATCCGCGGATTCGGAATCTCAGGAGCGCTCTCGGCTGGGGTTGCCGATTCTGCGGATTCTTTGTCCGTTACATTTTTCTTCGCCAGTCCGCCTCCGTTATGCTTACCTTTGTTCCACACTCTGTTCTTGCCCATGGTTACACTCCATTTCTATACGCTGATTTATTTACCATATCACAACATGGAAAGGTAAGAAAGTACACTGGCGACTGCTATTTCAGTTACCGGGATTCTTCATACAGCAAAAATAGTCCGGAAAGTGAGTTAATATACCCCTAAGCATAAAAGAAATGTTTTGACAAGTTATAAAATGTACTATTGATTCGTGCTGTTGGTGACTATAATAATATAGAATTGAAAGGAGAGCACTCTGATGCCCATCAAGATAATTACGGATAGCGGTTCCGACATCCCCCTTGAGTACGTTAACCAATATGATATTACTGTAGTCCAGCTGCCGGTTCATTTCGGACATGAGCTGATGCCGGAAGATACGGACACGAAGGCTTTTTATGCTAAAATGCGCGAATCGAAGGATCTGCCGACCACAGCAAGTCCCAGTCCGCAAGTCTTCCTGGATAAGTTCAAAGAAGTGGAAGCAGGCACTGACATTATGGTCGTCTGCATGTCCTCCAATATTAGCAGCACCTATCAGGCCGCGATGATCGCCAAGGAAATGTATGAAGAAGAAGGATTTCCGAATGCGATTGAAGTTATAGATACGAAGAGATTTTCCGGTGGACTATCCCTGATTGTCGCCTTCGCGGCGAAATGGTCGGTGACCTATTCAAGCCTTGCGGAATTGAAAGAAATGATTCTTCTCAAATCCCGGGAAGTGGAAGCATTCTTCACGCTGGATACGTTGGAAAATGTAATCAAGGGCGGACGGCTGAACCGTTTGTCGGGCGCGGTGGCTTCGGTGCTGAACATCAAGCTGCTGCTCAAAATCAGCGAGGAAGGTACAGT
The DNA here is from genome assembly GCF_038008625.1 of Paenibacillus sp. FSL L8-0470. NCBI lineage: Bacteria > Bacillati > Bacillota > Bacilli > Caryophanales > Paenibacillaceae > Paenibacillus > Paenibacillus sp. FSL L8-0470. Next base: position 4,556,973 of record NZ_JBBOZM010000001.1, on the reverse strand, counting down.
TGAGGTGGTGGAGAAAACCCGCGGGCTGCCCAAGGCGCTCAACCATCTGCTGGCCAAGCTTGAGGAGAAGCAGCATGATTACGAGAAGGCGGTTATTGCCATTGTGCACAGCAACTGCGAGAAGCTGGCCCTGGAGATTAAAGAACGCATTCTCGAAAAACACCCCTTTAAAGAGGTCGTATTCTCCAGCATGGGACCGGTTATGGGCACCTATGCCGGCGAAGGCGGAATCGGAGTGGCTTTTTAAAGGGAATGTAGCCCTAAAAACAAGCCGTACATGGGAACTAGCCCCGCGTGCGGCTATTTTGTTTTCCGGGAGACCTGTCTGGGGCGGTATTCTATAAGATATGGGAGGGAAGACACCTTACTATAGGCATCAGCATAGACTGAAGCAAAACCAATTACGGAGGTCAACCAACATGTCGACATATAATTCCAGCCAGCAAGCGACGGTTATCTATCAAGCCGACCCTGCTGTAGTCCAGCACCTGCACGGAGTCCGTGAATCTCTGCATCACTCCTGCAAGCCCTACTTAAACCATAAAGTGAAAGTACAGACGATTGACGGACTCATGCATGAGGGAATCATTGCGGGGATGGACAGCAAAAATCTGTATCTGACAGTAACTGCTACCACACAATCTGTACGCGGATACTATAATCCGTACTACAAACCATTCCCGCCGGGTCCGGGCTACTATCCATATCCCGCGCCGATTAACAATAATGTGATCTTACCGCTTGTGCTATTCGAGCTGCTTGCCATCTCTTTGATCTAATCCCGGCCCTATCAGGAATAGAAGACATGATCTGGATCATCGGCAGCTCTGCCGTATGTTCTGGTCATGTCTTTTGCCGTTTGTATCTGTATAAGATCAATCCGGGCTTCCGAAGACTTGCTATTCGATGTAGAATCAAAGGTGGATTGCGGGATTTTTTTCAGGAGGTAGAAAATGATTACATACCCTTTATTAAACGACGGGGCGGCGATCGGTGTGACAGCTTCTTCATATGGCGTAAGTCCACTAGACCGTAAGCTGTTCGAGCAAGCCTGTGAGCGGATGAAAGAAAAAGGATACCGGGTGTATTGCGGCGAGACGGTATTTAAACAGAATAAAGCCAAATCAGCTTCAGGCAAAATACGTGCCGAGGAATTTAACGCCATGATGCAGGAGGATGCCATCGACCTTATCATTCCGCCATGGGGCGGGGAATTATTGATTGAAATGCTGGAATATATAGATTTCAGCCTGGTGCAGGAGAAATGGATATTGGGTTTTTCCGATATCAGTCTGCTGCTGCTTGCCGTTACGCTGCAGACGGGTCTGGCAACAGCGCACGGTCCAAGCCTGGCAGATCTGCGGGGGAAGCAAACCGATAACACTACAGCCATGTGGCAAAAGGTAATGTCCACGCCCCGTGGAGGTTCGATTATGCAGAATTCTTCGGCAAAGTATCAGCAGGAGGGGGGAGTGGACGTTGATTCCCCCTTTATCTTTCTTTTGGATGAGCCGACGGTTTGGAAATCGGTGACTGCTGGTGAAGTAACATTGTCCGGGCGTTTGCTTGGCGGATGCATAGATGTGATCCGGCATATCATCGGGACACCTTTCGGAAATGTGCAGTATTTCCAGCAGAACATGATTCACAACGAACCGATCATGTGGTATTTGGAGAATTGTGAATTGAATACTGTGGACTTGCGCCGGTCTTTGGTACAGATGAAACTGGCTGGCTGGTTCGAGCATTGCTCCGGTATTATGTTCGGGAGAAGCGGTGCCAATCGTCCGGTGGACAACTATACGGTGGAGGATTGTTACAAAGAATTGTCCGAGGAGCTTCAATTGCCGGTAATCTATGATGTTGACTTCGGCCATGTTCCGCCGCAGCTTACTTTAATCAACGGGGCGTATGCGGAAGTGAAGATGCAGAACGGTGCGGGGACAATTACCCAGTATTTTAAGGATTAGCGGAAAATGATTAAGGGACAGCCCGGCGGCTGCCCCTTTCTTTGTTCAGACTGCTGAATCCACTTCGCCGCTATTCTCAAAGCTGATGTTGTCAATCATGACAGAGATTTTCCCTGAAGGGACTTCAAGCTCATACTCATGATTGCGCTGGGCCATCAGCAGCTGCATACCCAGTGGCGACAGCCAGGAAATCTTCCCTTCGGCCGGGTCGGTGTATGCAGGGAACACAATGGTGTAGGTGTCTATATAACCATCCTCCAAATAGCGGAGGTCCAGCCGGCTTCCGATCAATACACTGGAGCATAATTTCTCTTCACTATAGTCCGAGAGAAGCTGCTCTAGAATAGTGCAGTAGCGGTTAATCAGTTCCTCCGCCTGTTTTCTCTGAGGATGTTTGCCAGGGTAATAATGATTGAGAAATCCATTTCTCTCTTCATCAAAATATAACAGCTGCTTTACCAGTTGAGTCCGGGAGGTTTGCAGTAGAAGACTATGGTTCATAGTAGATTTCACCCCCTCTAAGAAAAACATCCCCTGCTGCCATCTTGTAATTCGTAATCATGTCCAGCCTCCTCAAAATTTGGTGTACCGCCCTTAAAAAAGGGTGTGCAAATAGAGATCTCCTTAAATGGAGACCTTCACAACAGTATATCAGCTTCTCAGCAGAGAACCAAACGATTGTTACACAGGGCTGCCATGGATTTTTTCATAATTATGGAGTGAAAACATTTGACCCTTCTCCCATAGGATGTTAAGCTTGACTGATATTAAGGCATTTCGCAGTTTACTGCGAAGTGCCTTGCTGTATGTTTAGAGGTTTCTTACATTAAATGTTACCAGAGGAGTGATGCGCCATGAGCACTTCATTGTTTTCTTATATAGAATTTGAACTATCAAATAATTACATTTATTAAAGGAGAATATTATGATTCAAGTAAAAGAGTTTGTAGATGCGGATAATTCCTATGCTGAAAATAAGGCAAATGAATTTCTGATGGGATTGCAGGAAGAACAAGTAGTGAAGGTGTGCTACGGTTCCGTAGTCAAATCTTCGCGGGACGGGGCGGAGCATCAACGGAGCACCATTCTGATTGTGTATAAGACGAATGAAAAGCTATAACTGGAGTTTGTTTTTTACGTGGTTGTCCGCCCTCTCCACGTTATGTATAGTGATCATCTTACTTTATCATGCGTTTAGTATTTAGCAGTTCACATTAACCGAAGAACAATAAAGGGACAGCCCGTAGGCTGTCCCTTTATTGTTTGGAATACTGCGAAAATAAAATCAGGTGTTGACAATTGCTGTTATTTCTTCATCCAGCTCCAGTCTGAGATCTTCACGGTAAGCCCGGATGCCATACTCACTGTGCATATAGCGGAGGATCGCTTCAGTTATATTGGACTCTACCAGGTATTGGCTTCGGCCTTGAATCCACACCTCTGCGCTGTACCCGGTATCTTCCTCCCAGCTGAGCTCTACCTGAACATCTTCCACACGGACTGCCTTGCGTTCAGCCATATGCAGGCAGATGGCGTTAATAATTTCATCCATGCTTAGAACAGTTGTTGGCATTAGTAACGGCCATCCCTTTCCTCAAGCCTGCGTCTTTCTTTTCTGCGGCGGAAGAAGGACATGATCAGTACCACTACAAGATAGATGGCAAGCATATTAATCAATAGGCCAAGGATATTCCCGAAAGCGCCCATTCCGCCGAACATGCCCCCGAAGAGGAAGCCGGCGATTCCGCCGATCATCAGGCCTTTCATCAAGCTGCCTCCGCTGAAGAATCCGCGTTTTGCAGTGCCGGCTGTTGTTCCTTTGGTGCTATCGCTTTGTTTCACATTATTGGTTGTAGATTTCTTTGGAGTGGTGGTAAATCCGCGGGATCCGGATTTAAAGCCGCCTCCACGCCGTGCATCCGCAAAGTCAGGAGCGGTTACGGCAAAAAACAGGGTAAAGGCCATTACAATCATCATTACGCGTTTCATGGGTTTCATTGAGTACAAGTACCCTCCTAAAGGTTGTCTTGGATTTGTAGTGTCTGTCCGGTAATACGTAGTATGCCCTAGGAGGTTTCAATTTTAATATAATAATTTAGAGATTAAATGCCGGAATACAAATTATGGCCAAAAAAAAGTGCGCGGATCCAGGATCCACGCAAACAGCAGTTTCAGAGAGTTGCCTTGTTCTCCACATACCCGTCCGAGACAAGCTCAAGCGCTCCGGTTGCCGGATCGATGATCATGCCGTGCACAGGCACGTTTGGGGGGAGTAAGGGGTGGCGCTTGATCAGCTCCACAGTTTGAATTACCCCTTCCTCCACATTGTCAAACCCGCGCAGCCACTTGGTTAATTTAATCCCTGAGTTCTCCAGGGTCGAAAGGACCTGTTCGGAAACGCCGCGCTCTTTGATCGAGTTGATCATCTTGTCTGCATTCAGCGAAGCCATGCCGCATTCGTAATGGCCGACCACAATAACTTCGTCCGCATCCAGCTCGTATAACGCGACCATTACGCTCCGCATTACGCTGCCGAAGGGCTGGGAAATGATCGCACCGGCATTTTTAATGATTTTGACATCACCGTTTTTGAAATTCATTGCTTTGGGCAGCAGCTCTACGAGCCGGGTGTCCATGCAAGTGATGATCAGCATTTTTTTATCAGGGAAGCGGCTGGTCAGATAGGCTTCGTATTCTTTTTTCTCGACAAACTGTTTGTTGAACTCCAGGATATTCGTAATTTGAGTCATGACCATGCTTCCTCCTAAAAGTTTTGTGAGCATAGCTTCCTAGGTTTACTTCGTGCAAAACTTACCTCGGAAGGATACACTGTGTTTTGTGAGCATAGCTTCCTAGGTTTAGGAATAGATGCTTAAGGGTTAACGGGGAGTTACTTCGTAAGCAATTCCTGCACCCGGCTGGGGTGCTTCGGTATTGCGCAAGTCTCTTACAAGAATATTCTTGCCATAAATCTGTGAATGACTGTCCAGCTTGAACGAAGAGAAACGCTCCTCGGCATCAAGCCGCATTTGCTCTTCATAAAAGATCTCCTGCTGGCGGCTGATAATAAAAGACAACTCGTCTGCATCAATGGAAACATCGCCGGATTGTGCTTCATTAACGATCAGCAGAACATTGATTCCGTCGCAGCCGCAACCCTCCGTATCATAAAAGAGTTTAAAAAGCCCCGGCTGATCCCCAAGCCTTTCCTTCAGCTTCCTCTCGGCCAGAGGTGTAATCTGAATCTTCATGTTCTGTTCACACTCCTATCGGCTTAATGATAAAGTATTTCAAATTAGAGATGTAAGGCTCTGAAGTTGATTATACTTATTTAAAAAAGTATCATCAAGAGGAGACGCTAAAACAGAGAAAGCAGGTGCTCGGATATGGAACAGACGGTTAAAGAAGAGTGGGAGAAATTTGAAGAGCTATTGTTAAAAATCAGCGGGTATTCTGAAACAATCGGACTTTTGCATTGGGATCTGCGTACAGGCGCACCCCGTAAAGGGGTGGAGATCCGTTCGGGTACGATTGGTATGCTTAGCGGAGAACTGTTCAGACTCCAGACCTCGCCGGAAATGGGGGAGTTTACGGAGTTCTTCAGCCGCCCGGCTGTCAGCAGCCAGCTAAGCGACAACCAGAATAAAATCGTGAAAGATTGCCGCAAGGAGTTCGAGCGCAGCAAGAGCATTCCATCCAAAAGGTTTGAGGAATATTCGGTTCTGTCGGCTCATTCGCAAACCGTGTGGGAAGAAGCCAAGGAAAGCAATGATTTTACCTCCTTTGAGCCGTTCTTAAGCCAGATTGTTGCCTTCAAGCAGGAGTTCATTGATTACTGGGGTGTCAAAGGCACCCGATACGATACGCTGCTGGATATGTACGAACCAGATCTGACCACCGAAAAAGTCGATGAAATCTTCGATCGTCTGCGCAGCCGCCTTGTTCCGCTGGTGGAAGCCATCAATGCTTCGCCTAACAAGCCGGACACGAAATTCCTGAGCGAAATCTACGCCAAAGAGCAACAGGAGAAATTCGGCCTCTTTGTTCTGGGGCAGATGGGCTATGATTTTGAAGCGGGCCGGCTGGATGAAAGTGTACATCCTTTCGCAACCGGGCTGAATCCGGGCGATGTGCGCATCACTACCAACTATTTGCTGGACAACGTTACTAGTGCTATTTTCAGCTCGCTCCATGAGGGCGGACACGCTCTATATGAGCAAAACATCAGCAAGGATCTGGTCGGCACACCGCTGGCTCAAGGGGCATCTATGGGTATCCATGAATCCCAGTCGAGACTGTGGGAGAATATGATCGGCCGTAGCCGGGCCTTCTGGCAGCGTTATTACGGCGATCTGCAGCAGCATTTCCCTGAACAGCTGACAAATGTGGAAGTAGAAGATTTCTACCGTGCGATCAACAGTGTGGCGAATTCCTTCATCCGCATCGAAGCCGATGAGCTTACTTATAACCTGCATATTATCGTCCGTTATGAAATCGAGAAGCTGATCTTTAACGAAGGGCTGGAAGTGAAGGAGCTGCCAAAAGTATGGAATGCCAAATACCAGGAATACCTCGGCATTACACCGCCGACCGATGCGCTTGGCGTACTGCAGGATGTCCATTGGTCCGGCGGTGACTTTGGTTATTTTGCCTCATACTCCCTTGGTAATATGTATGCTGCGCAAATGTTGAACACTCTGCGTAAAGAGCTGCCGGAATTTGACGCTCTGATCGCCGAAGGCAATCTGCTGCCGATTAAGGAATGGCTCACAGACAAGGTCTACCGGTACGGCTCGGCGCTGACGCCTTCACAAATTATCGAGCAAGTGACCGGCGAACCGCTGAACCCGGATTATCTGGCTGATTATCTCGAGGCGAAATATACGGAGCTTTACAAGCTGTAACACCCAAATGAGGCTATAGGCTGGAATGAGTTCCGGGAAAACGATATAATAGAAGAAAACCGCAAACGGAAGGATTTTTTTATGGCAAACACGCATACTTACAGCCGCAGGGAAGAGGTAGCCAATGCAATTACTCATGGTATAGGTACGGTACTGAGTGTAGCTGCACTTGTCCTGCTTGTTGTTTTTGCCAGTCTAAAGGGGACGGCTTGGCATGTAGTCAGCTTTTCCATTTATGGAACGACGATGCTGCTTCTGTATCTGAATTCCACACTGGTTCATAGTCTCAGGGAGGGCAAAGCGAAGGATCTGTTCGAATTCTTTGACCACTCCTCGATTTACCTGTTTATTGCCGGTACCTATACACCATTTTTGCTGGTAGCCATTCGTGGCACGCTTGGATGGAGCCTGTTCGGCATTATCTGGGGAGTGGCATTCTTCGGAGTATTGTTCAAGGCCTACTTCGTCAAAAGGTTTCTGTTCATGTCCACTGTCTTCTATATTGCGATGGGCTGGCTGATTGTGATTGCCTGGAATCCTTTGTCGGCTGTAGTGGCCGGAGAAGGCATGACGCTGCTGATGGCCGGGGGAATATTGTACACGCTGGGGACCATCTTTTATGTATGGAGAGGTTTCCCGTTCCACCACGCCATCTGGCATGTGTTTGTACTGGCGGGCAGTGTGACCCACTTTTTCGCGGTGCTGATTTACCTGCTTCCCATCCGTTAATTCAGAGCATTTCGAGACAGGAATTATGGTTTGGGCATAAAGAATAAGATGACAAGCAAAAATGCTTGACATCTTTCTTTGTTTTCGGTATCATAAGGGACGTTGTGAAGCTGTAAAGTGTTTTTCCTTGACGAAGGGAGTGCCCTTAATGAGTCAGGAGAATAGGCTCGAGAAAACTAACCGGATTAACTTGTTATTTGCTTTCTATGAACGCCTGCTTACTGACAAGCAGCAAACGTTTCTTAAATATTATTTCCACGATGATTTCTCACTCGGAGAGATCGCCGCGGAATTTGAAATCAGCCGCCAAGCCGTTTATGAACATATTAAACGTGCGGAGCAAGTGCTGGAGAATTATGAAGAGAAGCTTGGGCTTCTTGCCAAGCATGAAGACCGCAACCGATATTTAGAAGAACTGCGCAGACTGCCGGACAATGGGATGCTGCCTGAGCAATATAAACAGCGGTTCACGGATATCCTGGATCGTTTGCAGAGGTTAGAGTAGCATGAAGGGAGACAGCCGCATATGGCGTTTGAAGGTTTAACCGGAAGATTGCAGAATGTGTTCAGCAAGCTGCGCGGCAAAGGAAAAGTAACTGAAGATGACGTCAACGAAGCAATGCGTGAAGTGCGGCTGGCGCTTCTGGAAGCCGATGTTAACTTCAAAGTAGTCAAGGACTTCGTGTCCAAGGTGAAGGAGAAGTCGATCGGCAAGGAAGTGATGGACAGCTTTACTCCCGGCATGGTAATCATTGATATCGTTAACAAGGAATTAACCGACCTGATGGGTGGAAGTCAAGCGAAGCTGGCTAAGTCCAATAAGCCGCCGACAGTCATTATGATGGCGGGTCTGCAAGGGGCCGGTAAGACGACCACTTCGGGCAAGCTGGCCAAGCTGCTACAGAAGGGCAATCACCGTCCTTTACTTGTTGCGGGCGATATTTACCGGCCGGCTGCGATCAAACAGCTGCAGGTGCTGGGCGAACAAATTAAGGTTCCAGTATTCTCCCTGGGAGATCAGACGAGCCCGGTGGAGATTGCCAGACAAGCGGTCCAGCACGCGAAGGACAACGGACTGGATTATGTGATCATCGATACTGCAGGCCGCCTGCATATTGATGAAGAACTGATGGAAGAACTGAAGCAGATCCATAACGTCGTGAATCCTGACGAGGTGCTGCTTGTAGTGGATGCCATGACAGGTCAGGATGCCGTGAATGTAGCCGAAAGCTTCAATAAGCAGCTTGAGCTTACCGGCGTAGTGCTGACTAAGCTCGACGGCGACAGTCGCGGTGGTGCAGCATTATCCGTCAAAGCGGTAACCGGCACTCCGATCAAATTCGCCGCACTGGGCGAGAAGATCGATGCGCTGGAGCCGTTCCATCCGGAACGGATGGCTTCACGGATTCTCGGCATGGGCGATATGCTCTCCTTGATCGAGAAGGCTCAGGCCAACATAGATACTGAAAAAGCGAAGGAAATGGAACGTAAGATGCGCAATGCGGAATTTACGTTCGACGATTTCCTGGAGCAGATGGATCAGGTCAAGAAGCTTGGCCCGATCGACCAGATTCTCGACATGCTGCCTGGTATGAACAAAGCCAAAGGCATGAAGGACCTGAAGGTTGACGACAAGCAGATGGGCCGCGTCGAAGCGATTGTTCATTCGATGACCAAAGCTGAGAAAGCCCAGCCTGAGATCATCAATCATAACCGCCGTAAGCGCATCGCCGCAGGCAGCGGAACCAACGTAGCCGAGGTTAACCGTCTCATCAAGCAGTTCGATGAAATGCGCAAGATGATGAAGCAGTTCTCCGGTATGATGGGCGGCGGCGGTGGTAAGGGCGGTAAGAAAAACGCCATGAAGCAGCTTAAGAGCCTTGGCGGCGGCAAGGGTATGAAGTTCCCATTCCGTTAATGTTAATAGTCTTTAAGTTTAAGGTTTAAGCTTTACCCCTAGATCAGACATTGTACAACATCAGATGATCAAGAAGGTTTTAATCTTTTGATCTTAATTCCTGCCCGAACTATTCCAGGTCCCGCCAGTCTGAATGCCCACGCTTATTGCACTTAGCCGGGTGTCCAGAGGGCAGAGCCCTTGTCTAAGGGAGGGTTTGGGAGGGATCAAAAAAAGGGTTCCAGCAAACTCTTTCCAATCTTTCGATATTCTTTTAAGGAGGTGAATTTCGTGGCAGTACGTATTCGTTTGAAAAGAATGGGTGCACATAAAGCGCCTTTCTATCGTGTAGTGGTTTCCGATTCCCGGTCCCCTCGTGACGGTCGTTTCATCGAGGAAATCGGTTATTATAATCCGATTGAACAACCGGCAGTAGTTAAGATCGATGAGGAAAAAGCTCTTAAATGGCTTCAAACAGGTGCACAAGCATCTGATACCGTCCGCAACTTGCTTTCCAAAGCAGGCGTGATGAAGAAGTTCCATGAGCTGAAGCAACAGAAATAATGACTGATTGCGAGGGTCCTCTATGGAAGAATTAGTTGGTGTTATTGCTAAGGCTTTAGTGGATCATCCAGAAGATGTGATCGTGCGGACTGTGGAGAAGGATCACCTGATTGTATATGAGCTCTCTGTACATCCTGATGATGTCGGCAAGGTCATTGGCAAGCAGGGGCGGATCGCCAAAGCGCTTCGCACAGTAGTCACATCTGCAGCAGTCAAGAGCGATAAACGCGTTACCGTGGATATTTTATCTTAATGGATGCGTTCAATGAGGGGCTAGGGATAGTATATCCCGGCTCCTTTTTGTTCAAATATAGCAGTATAGATTAATGTATAAAGAACCAAAATAGGCGTTGCCGTGCCATTTATGTACGAGTCCTATTGCAGCAGTAACGCTGATAATATTTGAAGGAGAGGATTATATGACCGAAGAGTTAACCGTAGGCAGGCTGGTCAATACCCACGGCATTCGCGGGGAGGTCAAGATTTTGTCGCATACCGATTTTCCGGATGTCCGCTTTGCGCCGGGCAAAAAGCTGCAGCTTATCCCCGCTGATGGAAGTCCGAAATTCGAGGTGATCGTGGAATCTGCCAAAGAGCATAAAGGGATGTTCATTGCCAAACTGAAGGGCTATACCAACATCAATCAGATCGAGAAATATAAAGGCAGCCTGCTTAAGGTTCCTAGTGATGATCTGGTCGAGCTTCCGGAAAATGAATATTACTTCCACCACATCGTTGGCTGCGAAGTATACACTGATGAGGATGGAAGCGAGCCGCTGGGCACGATTACAGACATCCTGCAGCCTGGAGCCAACGACGTCTGGGTTGTGAAACCGGCCAAAGGACAGGATATTCTTATTCCGGTCATCAATGATGTAGTGCTTGACGTGGATATTGCAGCCCGGAAAATCACCGTTCACCTGATGGAAGGACTATTACCATGATGAGAATTGATGTGCTGACGCTCTTCCCGGAAATGTGTGAGGGCGTATTTGGCACAAGCATTCTTGGCAAAGCACGTGAAAAAGGGATCGTCTCCCTAAACGCAGTCAATTTCCGTGATTTCTCAGGCAATAAGCATAACAGTGTGGATGACACGCCTTATGGCGGAGGCGGAGGGATGGTGCTGAAGCCTGACCCAATCTTTGCTGCCGTGGAACATGTGCTGGGCATCTCGCAGGACGGAGAGCAAGCTGAGGAGATCGCCGGGGGAAGTTTTCCCGAAAGCGACGATGTAAACGGAGATGAGCGCCAGCATGGTACTGGAGCAATAGCGGAACGTACGTCTGCTTCTCCTGTGAAACCGCGTATTATCCTTATGTGCCCGCAGGGAAAACAATATAACCAGCATATCGCCGAGGAATTAGCCCAGGAGCAGCATCTGATTTTTATCTGTGGCCATTATGAAGGTTATGATGAACGGATCAGAGAGCATCTCGTAACGGATGAGCTGTCCATTGGGGATTACGTGCTGACTGGTGGTGAGCTGCCCGCCCTGACGGTCATTGATTCAGTGGTGCGGCTGCAGCCCGGGGCCCTTGGAAATGAAACCTCAGCGATAACAGATTCGTTCAGCACCGGCCTGCTGGAGTATCCGCATTATACGCGTCCGGCTGAGTTTCGCGGATGGAAGGTGCCGGATATGCTCCTGAGCGGTCACCATGCCAATATCGAAATATGGCGGCGTGAGCAGGCTCTGGAACGAACCCTGGAGCGCAGACCGGATCTCCTGGATACCGCCGAATTAACGGTGAAGGATAAGAAGACGCTGGAGCGTTTACGCCAGCAGCAGAACAAGCCTCAACAAAATAATTAATGGCACAAGGCATATCACACGTCTTTTTAACGTATATTACGTTGAGGAGGCGTTTTTTGTTATGTAGTGAATAATTTAGCAGACATATAGGCTTCACAAAAAAAATAAGAGCAAATGTGCGTAGTTATCCTTTTTTTAGGGTAATAAATAGAGGTGCCGCCATAAGAAATGCAACTTAGATGCAGTTAGCTTAACAATTGAAAGGAATGAACTGAAAGTGACTACGAATACGCGTGAAGAATTCAAACCGGACGTGGACACTGTCCACAAGGAAGCGGAGCCGCTCCGTACAGTAAGCGATATTATCGATTTTTATACGAATCGTAAATCGTAACCCCCTTTCTGAGTAGAGAACAGACCCTGGCAACAGGTCCAATAGGAGAAGTGCTATAGTAATAGCAGCAGTAACCCAAAAAACCATTAGAACAGACGGATCAATGACCCGCTGCTTTAATGGTTTTACTGTTTTTGTTAATCAAGACATGAAAAAGACCGTCCGAAGACGGTCTCTCTACCCGAGGCGCTGTTTTATTACCTTGATCCGTATCCCGCGCCACCAAAGCCAGTTGATCAGCCGTTGGTCCGGGTAAGGGATACGTTCAGCATGTCATGCTTGATGTGAACGCACCTCCTTTCCTTGTGCCAAGAGTATAGCATAACGTGATTTGAAAATCTATAAAATTTTAAGAATGTATTAAAAACTATTTTCACAGAAGAAAGTATTGCTTTGATGAGAACTCAGAACTCAGAGCTCGGAGAACTTCGGTTTATTTTCGTTTTAGAACGCCAATAGCCGCCGCATAAGTTCCGCAGCTTCCTCCGCAACCTCGGCATCCGGGATCGCTAAGTCACTGATGCCAGCCTGGCATTGATAACGAATCCGCAGCGTGCCATCTATGTGCTGTTTTTCTATAATGCTAATTCCGCTCTGATGTGCCTGCGCTTTTATCATGAGCTCTTCTTGCGTTAATCTTTCCCGGGCCTGTGTCAGCCACGCGACGTACGGGTCAAGTGTGTGCATCGAGAGGAATATCTGGGAGTCCCGTTCGAATGCGGCTTTCACCATCGGAAGGATCGTGTAAGGACGGATGAAATTGCGGACTTCTGCGGTGATAGATGCGGGTGAGTTGCGTGTTGCGGACATTACAGTGCCTCCGTTCGATTGCGAATGTATGTTCGCATTATATCGCATGTGAACAAGTTTGTACAGGTGCGCGTTATTTTATTGCATAGGTGCACGGCCATACGCTATAATAAATGCGAGATTGGTAAAAGCTGTGACGACCGTATGGGCAATCGTTGGCAGAACGTGATAATGGCGCGGAAGTTACAGAGTAACCGTCGGGGTATAGCGCAGCCTGGTAGCGCGCACCCTTGGGGTGGGTGAGGTCGCAGGTTCAAATCCTGTTACTCCGATACGACACTAAAAAAACCGCTTCATACGGATTCAAGATTCCGTATGAAGCGGTTTTTTTGTCCAAATATAAGAATTTATATGCTTCACGCTATAAACTATCCTTCTATTTCTCGCTGAAACGGATACCGTCCTTTTGAGGACGGCAAAGCCGTTTCCACTTGGTTATCGTCGCTCTAGTACTTCACTGTCACTGCGGGTAAGCTTTATGACCCCGGTAACCAATGCATATAATGCAACAACCGTGAGTACGATAATGGCCCAGACGTAGTTTCTTACTGTGTAAGTAAGTGATGCGAAGATTAGGAACAAGGCGATGCGCAGTATTCCCTCGTTAATAAAATTTCTCCCTGCTGTACTCATGATTTCTTCCTCCTTAAGTTCGAATTAGTGCATATACAAGCCCGTAAGCGCTTTACTGTTTGTAAGCTTATTATAAACCTTTTCCAACGAAAAAGACACATATTGTTCACAAGTTATTTATTTCACATTTATTTCACAATGGTAACTTAGCCGTTACCGGCTAATCCCTCCAGTCATAAAATAAATCACTACAGTAAAGGAGGAGTTACGGTGGAAGCATATTATAATTGTCTGCAATGCAAAAACAAAAGGGTACGGATTATGACAACCGATGGAAAACAGCATGAAGGTATCATCGTGGATGTGGATCGTAACAATGTCTATTTGAAAACGAAGGGCAACGGAAAAATGAAAACCTCGGCATTTTACCCAGGCAATTATTACGGCGGTTTTTACGGGTACGGCAGTGAAATTTTAACTTTAAGCTTGTTTACACTGCTGGCAATCGCACTGATCTAAAAGGCAAAAAAAGTGGACCTCCCTAATCTGGGAAGCCCACTTTTTGCGTATATACGTAAATTTCGATATCGGTTCGGTATCTTTCATTTTAGTTCTGTATGGAGATGGAGCCGATTTCCGTGGATAGGGACAACAGCGGTCCACCCCCGTTTAAATCATGTTTGCCGGAACCTGTACCGGAAATATGTCCAAGCTCGCTAGAGGCCTCCACAGTGCATTTGAGACTGCTGTCCAAAGAGGCGGATATTTTGCCTATGTCACTTTTAGCTTTGAGACTGCTGCCGTTTTTCATCTCATTGATACTTAGCCCGATGCTTCCGGTATCTGTCTCTACCTTAGACTTGCCGGTGACTTCAACATCCCGGAGTGTGACGGCTCCAACATCGCTCGAAATGTCAAAGGTGCCCTGCAACTGGCTCAACTCAATAGAACCTACATCATTATTGATTTCAAATCTGTCGAAACTGGCTGGAAGCTCAATCAGGTAGTTGATGCTGAAGTCTGAATAGCCGTATTTTTTGTGCGCCCAGGACCATAAATCCTTTTTGGGACTGTCCTTGGCGTAGGTGGATACTTTAAGCTCGTCACCGCTAATTTTTACAGATACTTCAGCATTATCAAACAACTCTGGAGCATATTTGCTGGAGGCATGATGGGCTACGATAGTAGCGGTTACGTTAACGGTATTTCCTGTAGTGGAGATGACCTCAACCTCACCCACTGCATTGTCCAGGGTAAGTGTAGAGGAGGACCCTGGTTTTGAGGTGGCAACAAGTTCTTTGCTGACACTGTCGGCTGTGATCTGTTCTGCCACAACGGACGCAGTATTCTGAGCAGTTTGCTGTACATTTTCCATTGCTTCTCCGATACCCTGCCCAAGGTTTGCTGTTGCTTCACTTAACCCGTGTCCTAAATCTGCTGCTGCTTCACTGATCTCCTGCCCGAGTTCACTAGAGAATTCTTCAAACTCCCCATTACTGTCAGCAACTTCCTGTTGGGAGTTGCCGGATAAGCGCTGTTCAAGCTGATTATCAGCAGCTTCCTTGCCAGGCAGTTCTCTGCAGCCGGCTAATAGTACAATGGAGAAAACAGCCAGTGCTGCAATCTTTGCTGGTTTATAATTTTTTTTCAAATGGAGCCCCTCCTAAAAGTCTGTATATTGCTTATGTATAATCGTTATTATATATTATGGTAAATAATTGAATAACAGGCTAGAGACCGGTTGCTGTGCTGGACTAAAGTCCAGTACCTTTGGGCGCGACTACAAATCAATAAACGATTGTGTTAAAATTAGCTGTAGATGATAGGTTCAGTAAAGCTGAAACGGCGGGTTGGAAATCAGAGCAATCGAAGTGTAGAAGTGTAACGGAGCTTGGCAGCAGAAAACAGACCGACTCTCAGGCACCATGAAGGGCGGTCTATTACTATTTTGACTGTAAAAAGTCAAGGGAGCGGATGAGCCTGATGCGATATGCAGCAATCCTGATCGTATTGTTATTTGTTGTGGTTGTTTACTGGCTGTTTAACAGACGGCATAAGAGGGCCGGAAGTCCAAAGACTGCAACGGCCAGCAATGTGATCTCGATGGACAGACACCGCAAAGCTAAGCAGAGTTCCACGGAGCAGCTCTGTTCCTCATGCAAGAAGAGAAACGGAAAACTTATCTTTTATGCCCAGGATAACGGAAGCGTAGTCGGACTATGCAAGGATTGCAAAACGAAAGCCCAAAAGAAGGATATGCTGCCGCTCTAAAAATATAGTTGTATTAGCCTACTCTTTATGTTATTATTATTTCTGTTGTGTGGAATACGGTGGTCCTCTGCGGATAATGAGGGAGAGCGATGGTCTCTCCGGAAGAGGCATGAACACCTGTACGGAAGGAGGAAGTCCTAAATGAATATCCTACAAGCAATTACGCAAGAACAAATCCGCAAAGATATCCCGAGTTTTCGCCCGGGAGACACTTTGAAGGTACACGTAAAAGTTATCGAAGGAACTCGTGAACGGATCCAGTTGTTCGAAGGCGTTGTAATCAAACGTCGCGGCGGTGGAATTGGTGAGACTTTTACGGTTCGTAAAATTTCTTACGGTGTTGGTGTGGAAAGAACTTTCCCAATCAACTCGCCTAAACTCGAGAAAATCGAAGTGGCTCGCCGTGGTAAAGTTCGTCGTGCGAAGCTCTACTATCTTCGTGAACTGCGCGGTAAAGCTGCAAGAATTAAAGAAATCCGTCGCTAGAATAGTGACAAAGGAAAGGGGCTTGAGTTCAAGCCCCTTTCGTTTATTCTTGTTGCTATATCCGGTTCTTCTCGACCCCAATAATGGACATTAAAATAGTTGCCTTAGGATCAGCTTCTCCGAAAAGGCCTCCTGAAGGAGTAATCGTGGAGGAGTTTTTGGCAGGAGTTTTTTTGTGTTGTATAGTGAATATAGGATGAAGAGAGGACGGTGAATTATGCAGCAGGATTTGCAGCAGGGACAAGGGGAGATCGTGGAGTCCGGCGGACAGAATCCCAAGAAACAGAAGAATGAAGTGTTGGAATGGATTAAAGCGATAGCAATTGCATTGGTTCTGGTAATTCTGATACGCTGGCTTTTATTTAAGCCGTTTATTGTGGATGGACCTTCTATGAAGCCTAATTTCCATACCGGTGAACGTGTAATTGTAAATGAAATCTTGTATGACATCCGCTCTCCGCAGCGTGGCGAGGTGATTGTGTTTCATGTACCTTCAGAGGGCAGGGACTTCATCAAGCGCGTAATTGGAGTGGCAGGAGATACGGTGAAAGTCGAAGGGGATGTCGTTACAGTTAACGGAGAACCTGTGAACGAAACTTACATTCAAGGCGCGATTGATGAAGCGCATAATAATAATGCTTTGTACAATAATAAAGATTTCCCAAACGAAGATTTTACTGACGGCACAGTGCCGGAAGGACATGTATTCGTAATGGGGGATAACCGCTCAGACAGTACGGATAGCCGGATGATCGGTTATGTGCCGCTTGGCGATATTGTAGGCCGTGCAGATCTGATTTTTTGGCCGGTCAAAGACATTTCAGTAATTAACCATTAAGCTGACAGAAGTCAAAGGAGGTGACGGCAATGGCCATTCAATGGTTCCCGGGTCATATGACGAAGGCTAGACGGCAAATTGAGGATAAGCTGAAGCTGATAGATGTTGCAATAGAACTGCTTGATTCCCGTCTGCCGCTTTCCAGCCGCAATCCGATGATTGACGATATTTTACGGGACAAGCCGAGATTGATTATTCTGAATAAAGCAGATTTGGCTGATCCAGAAGCGACGCGCAAATGGTTGGCGTACTTCAAAGCCCAGGGGCATGTCGCCCATCCTGTAGATGCGTCTACCGGAACAGGTGTGAAGGAAATCCCTGAACAGGTTAAACTGCTGCTGAAGGAGAAAATTGATCGGCAAATTGCCAAGGGGATGAATCCGCGGGCGATGCGCGCACTGATCGTGGGGATTCCCAATGTGGGCAAATCGACGCTCATTAACCGGATGGCAGGCAAGAGTATCGCTGCAACCGGTGACCGCCCAGGGGTCACAAAGGGCCAGCAATGGATCAAAACAGGCGGAAATCTGGAGCTTCTGGATACCCCGGGTATTCTGTGGCCAAAGTTCGAGGATCAGGATGTAGGCTACCGCCTTGCGGTAACCGGAGCTATTAAAGAGGAGATTCTGAACGTCGAGGATATCGCCTTTTATGCTGTCAAATATCTGGTCTCAGATTATGGTTCCCGGTTTAAGGAACGCTTCGGGATTGATAAGCTTCCTGAGGATCTGGAGAACCCCGATGAGATCGTTGCCGTTCTGGAAGCGATAGGGCGTAAACGTGGCTGCCTCATCAGTGGCGGGCGAGTGGATCTGGAGAAGGCGTCACGTACGTTACTCCACGAACTGCGGGCAGGAAAGCTTGGAACCTTTACCTTGGAGATGCCTTGAGCACGGTAAAATAATGATTGGATTATAAGCCATCCACTTTTTGGGGTGGCTCTTTTTGTTGTCTTTGTTTTTGAAGCATGATAGAAATGGGTCCTATGCAGAATTTTATTTATTAACTTAAAGAAGGATGCCTCCTGACGGCTTCATATGATAAGCTAAAAAGCAGTAGTATTGAATATAAGTGAAACTGGCGGTGGATGAACAGTGAGTACTATAGATATGTTGTTATACGAAAAAGAAGGCTGGGAGCAGTCATTTTGCCGGATTGCCGGTGTAGATGAGGTGGGCAGAGGCTGTCTGTTCGGGGATGTTGTCGCCGCAGCGGTGATATTGCCAGAAGGCCTTATTATAGAGGGTGTTGACGATTCAAAAAAGCTGAGCGCCAAGAAGAGAGAGGTTCTGTTTGAGCACATTATGGAGCAAGCGCTGGCGGTTGGTGTTGGTCACGTTGACTCTGCGGTCATTGATGAAATTAACATTAAACAGGCTTCGCGGCTGGCAATGAAGAAGGCGGTGGAGGGCTTGAGCCATACGCCGGATTACATGCTAATTGATGCGGAAAAAGTGGATTTGCCGCTTCCTCAGCGTTCAATTATTAAAGGAGATGCCAATAGTCAATCCATAGCTGCGGCATCCATTGTGGCGAAGGTGACCCGTGACCGGCTCTGTGAAGGCTTATGGGAGGAATTATACCCGGACTATGGGATTAAAATACATAAAGGCTACGCGACCAAGCTTCACCGCGAGCAAATTGCAGCCTTGGGGCCAACGCCTATGCACCGGCGGAGCTTCATCAGCCGGATATTGGCGGAGCAGCAGACGTTATTTTAAAAAAAGAACTTAAATGTCGATATACTAAGAAGACATTAAACGAAGGGAGGAGAAAAGGCATGAATATCGGATCTATGATTCGAGGATTGCTCGGAGACAGTAAACCGGGAGAAGCCAAGTCTTTGGAGCTTAAGGAAGGCCAGGTCGTTCGTGGTGTAGTCCTCAGTGTGTCGGAATCCGGCAAAGAAGCGGTCGTTCAGATCCAAGGCACACCTGTACGTGCGGAGCTGGAAACTCCGCTGCAGCCTGGACAAACCTTAAATCTGCAGGTTGCCCCTCCGGGTGAGGGCGGGCTGCCCGTATTGAAG
Organism: Paenibacillus sp. FSL L8-0470; assembly: GCF_038008625.1. Taxonomy (NCBI): domain Bacteria; kingdom Bacillati; phylum Bacillota; class Bacilli; order Caryophanales; family Paenibacillaceae; genus Paenibacillus; species Paenibacillus sp. FSL L8-0470. The sequence continues at coordinate 4,537,752 of NZ_JBBOZM010000001.1, read as the reverse complement.
CCGGTCTCCCTTGGCGAATCAGCTCTTGCATCATCTCAGAGCATGGGGGAGGCACTGGAATCACTTGGGCTGTCAGATTCCAAGGCAGGACGGGAGATTATTCAGGCCATGCAATCAGGAGGCCTGCCCCTGACCAAAGAGACGGCGGCGAAGCTCGATGCGGTGATGAACGCCAAGCCGCAGGGCGTGCCGACTTCGGAGTGGCTGGAAGCGGCAGTGATCTCAGTGAAACGGGGACTGCCTGTGACAGCGGAGAGCGTGAAGGGGCTGCAGCAGGCTGTGTTTGGTCCGAAACTGCATGAATTGCTGACCAAGCTTGAAACGGAGCTTACGCTCTGGGCACAGCAGGAAAGTGAAGGGGATGGTGGAAAGGCCATAGGTGGTTCGGAGAAGCTTACGGCTCCTTCCAGATCGGCTGCCCCTTCTTCTACCGGCAATACTGGTACTGGTCTCGCTGTGGCAGGCGGAGAGGTTGATGTCGATCCGGCAGCGGCTAAAGCTGCCTTAGCGGCTTCTGCTATGCCGGACGAAGCTGCTGACGGGGCCAAACCAGCTGTGCAGTCTACGGCAGCGCAGGCTGGTGTAGGGAAGGGTGAACAGGCTGCGGCAGCGATGGCCGCGAACACACCCGAAGCCGAAGGTGCTAAGCCTGAAGCCGCAGCCAAGAACGTGGCAGGTACTGCTGCGGCTGTGCCGACAGACAACGAATCTGCCGACGCGGGTGTTCTCCCTAAGGCAGCAAATGCGGCTTCAGGGAGTTCGGCTGAAGGAGCTGACACGCAGAATCCTGCGGCGCGGCTGAAAGAGAGTGGAACAGATCCTGCGGTGGTACGAATCGGTGCAGGATCTGCCGGATCAGAGGGGGAGCCTGCGGCGAATGCGGCAAAGCCGGGGAGCGCAGCTCAGCCGGAGCGTGCGCAAGCTGCTGCAAGCAATGCCAGTGCACCGACAGCGCAGCAGTCCGGCACGGCCCTGCTAACGAAGCTGCAGGGCGTGCTCAGCGAGCTGCGCGGCACACAGCCGCAGCTCGCCGCTTCGCCGCCCGCTAACGTTGCGGGCGGAAGCCCTGCCCCAACGGCAGCTTCTACGCCGGCGGCAGCACCAACGCCAGCGGCAGCGCCAACACCGGCAGCAGCGCCAGCGTCTACGCCAGCACCAGCGCCATTGGCTGCGCCAACGGCGGCAGTGCCAGCGCCTGCGGCTGCGCCGCCGCAGGGCAATGCAGCCCCGCTGACGCAGGCGGGGCAAACCCAGGCTCCCGCGGCGTCAGCGCCGCGCGGGGAGAGCCCGGCTGCTGCGTCAGCGCCGCAGCCGGGGCCCGCTGCCACCCAGGACACGGAGTCCTGGGTGGGGCGGGTGCTGAAGCTGCTCGGTGCGGAGCACGAGCAGCAGGCGGTGCGCGGCGGCTTCGCAGCAGCCGCAGAGGCGCGGCCTGTGCCAGCGGCCGCGGGAACGCGTGAAGCAGCGCTGCCGCTGGCGGCGCTGCAGGGCGGTGCGGCGGCGGGTGAAGACGCCGCCGACACGCTGAAGGGCGTGCTGCTGCAGGTGATGAGCAGCGATGCCCCGCCTGCGGTGAAGGAAGCCGCAGGCCAGCTTGTGCAGCAGCTGACGGGACAGCAGCTGCTGCTCAACACGGACCGTACGGCACCGTTCGCACAGGTGACGCTGTTTCTGCCGCTGCGGGGCGGGGATGGACAGGAAACGGCTTCTGTCCATATTCAGTCGCGGCGTGGCCGCAAGGGTGAACTGGATGCGGCGAACTGCCGGCTTTGGTTCGATTTGGACATGAAGCAGCTGGGACAGACACTGGTTGACGTCCAAGTGGTCGACCGGATCGTAAGCCTCAAGGTGCATAATAATGATCCTTGGGTACTTGAACTGCTGGAGGATCGGCGGGAGGATGTCCAATCCGCAGTAGAGTCAATAGGCTACCAGCTTTTAAGCTTGCGCACAGAGCCCTTGCCGGAGCCCAGCTCGCTTGCGGCACCCGGTATGAAGACTGTGTCCAAGCTGGCAGACTATGTTCCTGACTCCTACAAAGGAGTCGATTACCGGATATGAGTGAGCCAAATGAAGTTTCACAGAACCTTAAGAAGGCTGTTGCACTGAAATATACTCCAGGCCAAAGCGAAGCCCCGGTAGTTGTGGCCAAAGGGCAAGGTGCTGTGGCGGATATGATTTTGCAGCGGGCCAAGGAGAACGGGGTTGCTGTTCAGGAGGATGCAGCATTGGTGGAGGTCTTGTCGAAGTTGGACCTCGATCAGCAGATTCCTCCTGAGCTGTATCATTTGGTGGCGGAGATTCTAAGCTATATCTACCAGAGTGACCGTTCTGCAGGAGAGCGGAGGCTCAAGTGAGGGAAAACGGCACAGGCGGGCGGTATAGCCGCAAACAAAAAGGCACAGCAGCTGAACAAGCTGCTGTAATGTATTTGACTTCCCAAGGTTACGATATTATTAAATGCAATTGGCGCTGCCGCAGCGGCGAGATTGACATCATTGCTGAGCTTGAAGGCAGGCTGATCTTCGTGGAAGTACGGAGCCGCAGCGGAAACCCTCAGCAGGGGACCCCCGAAGAATCTGTGAACACCCGCAAAATACGGCAGGTGCGCAATACGGCAGAGGTCTATTTGCATGCCACAGGTCAGGAAGAACGGCAGGTCTCCTTTGATGTGATTTCAGTATTACTGAATGACGATACGAGTATTGCTGCTCTAAGGCATATTCGCGAGGCGTTTTAAGCGGGTTTTTGTCGATTTAATGTCCATTTTAGAGCTTATGTCTTGACATTACTTCCGTGTCATGGGTCATTTCTTAAGGGAAATGGGTAAACATTATTGTAACTTTTAATGCTGCCATGAGGAGGGTTGTCCGCATGAGGAATCAACCATTTGATATACAAGTAAGTTTTACATGCCAAGAATGTGAACAGAAGATCGCTGTAGATTTAGGCGGAGAGCCATTATCCGTTGTCTGCTGCAGCCAATGCAACAAAACCTTCACCGTTATGCGGCCAGCCATTGCCGAGGAGATATTGATTGATTGGGAGAATGAGGCGCTTATTCAAAAGATTCGGGCCGAAAAGAGCCAAAGCGACAGCAACAGCCTGTTGTCACTGGTTATTAAAGTGATAGAGCTGCTAACCTGGCGGGATAAGGGCAATGGACAGGTGGAGGCAATTAGAGAAATGCGTAAATGGCTTATTGATCATGAAGAAGTCCCGCCACTCGCTGAATTGATTCAGCTGGATGCAAACCAGCGTTCCAACAAACGGGAATGGCGTAAATAAAATTAAGTTCAGCATAATTGTGAAATCAGAATATACGGAGTTTCCGTGAAAGTTGGGTGTACGCGAATGTCTAAAGTATTTTTTACCTCAGACCACCATTTTGGGCATAAGCTGATTATTGATTTTGAGTCCCGTCCCTTCAGTGGTGTGGAAGAGATGAACCGGACGATGATCGAGAACTGGAATTCCGTGGTGGGGGAAGGGGATACGGTATTTCATCTTGGGGATTTCTCATTTATGAACCTGGAAGCGACGACGGGAATAGTATCTTCACTGAACGGCTACAAGATACTGATTCTCGGCAATCATGACCGCGGGCGAAGCCGCAAATGGTGGCTGGATTCGGGCTTCGACGAGGTTAGTGAATACCCGATGATCTACAAGGATTTCTTCTTTCTTTCACATGAACCGATGTATATGAACAAACATATGCCTTACGTGAATGTGCATGGTCATATTCATGGACAGAAATATGAAGGAAACAATCATTTTAATATTTGTGTGGAGCATTGGGGCTACAAACCGCTCTCTTTTGAGCAAATTACGGATGCTGTGGTGGTAAATGAAGAGGGTTAATTCATCACCTTTTTAAATGCTCTTTCACATTTGTGCAAATAACTGGAGGATGATCTCCCGTTCAGCTATTGCGCACGGCTGCAGATCATTTGTATACTGGTTATAATATAATCTCGGAAAATGAGGAAGCACCCTTTTTCTTGAAACGACAACGCTTATTTTTGGCGTATTTCAGGAGAAGAGGTGTTTTTTTATGTATGGAAAAATGCACAGCGCCTGCCTGTATGGGATTGAGGGTGTGATGATCGGTGTTGAAATTGATCTGGCCAACGGTTTACCACAGACGAATATCATTGGATTGCCTGATTCTGCTATTCGTGAAGCTGTGGAAAGAGTGCGTGCGGCGGTCAAAAACTGCGGTTATCGTTACCCTCAACAGCGTGTTACGGTCAATTTAGCCCCCGCTGATCTGCGTAAGGAAGGTTCGGCATTCGATCTGGCTATTGCCCTGGGCATTCTGACGACAAGCGGCCAACTGGTGATGCCTGAGGCAGAAAAGCTGCTGCTGATCGGCGAACTTGCGCTCGACGGCAGCCTGCGCCCTGTGACAGGTGTGCTGCCGATGGTAGAAGCAGCGCGTCGCGCCGGATTCCGTGCTGTATTGGTGCCATTGGGCAATGCTGCTGAAGCTGCTTTAATTAGCGGGATTACAGTGTATGCGATAGAGCATTTGGGGCAGCTGCCGCAGCCTGAGCACGAATCGGTAATGAACATGGCGGACATCGCAAGGAGAAGCGAGGTAGAGCAAATAGTAAGTGTGAATACAATGGCTGTTGATGAATCGGGTGGCTCAGTCAAAACTAAATCTTCTCTGCCCATAGGATTGGCTGTTGCTGAAGCTGAAGCTGTGACAAAGGAGGATGTCCTGCAAAATTCGCTGCCGTTTCCGGTTTCTGTCAGCAGCGGTCTTGCGAACAGCGAGCGTCCTCCGGTCATGGCGCTTACGCTGGATCATCTGAAATATATACCGGCAGTGATATATGAAGGATCTGCCATAACTGAAGACAACGGTATGCTGGAGGATTACAGTGATGTTCTAGGGCAAAATCATGTGAAGCGGGCTTTAACCATTGCGGCGGCGGGGATGCACAATATTATCCTGATGGGGCCACCGGGAACGGGGAAAACGATGCTCATCAAACGGCTTCCTAGTATTCTACCACCGCTGAATGACAGTGAATCTCTGGAGGTGACCAAAATTTTCAGCGCGGCGGGCAAGCTTAAGGATGCCCACAGCGGGCTGCTGCGGGGGCGCCCGTTCCGTTCGCCCCATCATACCATCTCTGCGGCAGGGCTTATTGGCGGTGGAGGGATTCCCAAGCCGGGGGAGGTCAGCTTAGCCCATCGCGGTATTCTCTTTCTGGATGAGCTGCCGGAATTCTCGCGCAATGTACTAGAGGTTCTGAGGCAGCCCTTGGAGGACCGGGTAGTGACGATCAGCCGTGCCCGCGCTGCATTTACCTTTCCTGCCCAATTTTTGCTGGCCTGCTCTATGAATCCTTGCCCGTGTGTAGAACACCTCTGGATTTATTAAATGAATAACGAATATTCACAATCGCTTTTTTGCGTCCTCCCTCTAATGGCTCAATCGTCTCCACAATGATTTCTTCAACGAGTGTTTTCACTATTTCACGTTTCGTTTCAAAAGTAATATCATTTTCTATTTTCGCTCTTAATTCGGATAGGAGCTCTTCAGCTGAATCAAATTGGTAAGCCAGGTCTTGCTCTGCTTCCATTAATTTATCAAGTTCCTTAACGCGGTATTCTAATGCTACGGTTTCCGACAAAATATCTTGTAGTTGCTTTTCAACGTCGATTGCTTTAATCATCTTCTGGCGATAAAGGGAAAGGATACTTTGTCTCTCCGGTTCTTTTTCCTGTATTCTTTTTAGGATCATTGCTTTTTCCTCGATATATTTAGTCCTAAAAGTTTTTCTTGTATACATTCCTGTTTCGAGTTCTTTTAAAGCTTCCCCTGGATTCTTAATAAAACGAAGGCATTCTTGCCAAGCCAAGTCCTCGATCCATTCTGCAGGAATATTTTTGGAATAACATTTGCCCTGAAGAGGTCCCTTATAAGCGGTCTTTCCGCCGCACATATAATAAGCTTTTTGTTTCCTTTTAGGTCCATTAAAGGCGCCGCCATAATATGTCAAGCCGCAGCATCCGCATTTAATAACCCCACGTAATAAGTAGAATCTGGTCTGATTTCGGAAAGCTTCAATTTGATTATTCCTTAAAGCTTGTTGAGCTCGTTCCCAGGTTTCTACAGATACAATTGAAGCCACCTCACGCACGATTAGTTCTCTTTCTCTAGTCGCTCGTCTTCCGTATTCATGGATGCCTTTGTAAGTTGGATTAACAATCATGTTCCTGATTCGTGAGGGGCTCCATACTCCGGCAGTGTTTTCTTTGCGCTTACCTTTTGTTACTTTCCGACCATGAACAACATATGAGGGCGGGATTCGCAGCGAATTAAAATAATCAGCAACTTTAACTGTTGACATTTTTTCATTAGCTACTAGATGGTACATCAGTCTGATAATACTTGCTTCAGACAAATCTAGTTTTCCAGGAAGAGGCTCTTCATTAACTTCAAGAAATCTTTCTTCATTGACTCGGTACCCAAAGGGGACAATTCCACCAAGCCATTTCCCTAATCGAGCATGACGATTCGCTCCATGCCATAATGTGTCGAGGAGGGTGTCACGGTCAAACTCAGCTTGACCGGCTAAAACGGTTATAATGAATCGCCCCATTGGGTCGCCAGTATCAAAGGGTTCAGTCATACTTTTGATTTTAACACCATGTTCTTCGAGCTGGTAAATGGCATCAAGTGTGACGCGTGCCTTTCGGCCAAGACGCTTCATGTTGTAGATGAGCACGGTTTTGAAACGGCCTGACTTGGCATCCTCCAGCAGCTGTTTTCCGTCCTCACGCTGTTCTAGGCCAATTGTGCCGGTAACTCCATCATCTTTGTACCAGCCCACGATATTCAATTTATGTAACTCACCATATTTCTGAGCAAATTCTATTTGATTTTCAATGGTTTCTCGTTCCTGCTGATCATCTGAAGATACACGGGCATAAACAACAACATCTTTCTCATGCAATACATTTGTAAAATTAAGCATTCATACTTCCTCCCATTAATAATTTAAAGCGTCATCGACAGCTTCCATTGGTAAAATCAATCGGGTTACTGTTTGACCATGACGCCAGGCAACACGGGATAAGTTTATTGTCACATACCCTCTTTGATTTGGTGGGAGTGAAAGGTCACCCGGCAGAACAGTAGCATCATGTCTGGATCGATAGAAGGACGAATTATGAAGCTTATAGTGTCGCTCCATATTGAGAAGTAATGGCTCGTTCCAGTTGAAACCCTGACGCTGCTCGATTACCAGAGCCTCTGGGCGGGAGAGATTGTCTGAACCATACAACGAATGAATACGAGGCTGCTGAAGGTAATCGAGGCCTGTAACAGGGGATTCGAGAATGGTTGCCTCTAGACTAGGCGGAGTAACGCTGGTGTATGTATAGGTTGATAAGAATTTTGACTCGGTTATTCGATCTTCAACTTGTTTGAGGCGCAGCTTAGCAAAATCCAGATGAATTTGGAATTCACTGACCAGTAAGCTAATCACCTCACTTCTGTTCGCTGGCAGTTGCAGCTGTTCAATCATAAAGAACGGTATCATTGCATAAAGCGCGAATCGGTTTGCGTCGTTCTCTTGGGCTTCGCGAAACAATTCTGGCATCCAACGTTGATCACCAGAGTGACGGATGACATGACAAAGCTCGTGAAAAAAGATTTTTCGCTGCTCTATGTAGTCATCGCGCCTGTCAATAAAAATGACTTTATCCTCATTCTCACTAAATGGGCTATTGTCGCAATAAACGATATCTACACCGAAAATCATAGCGATCCTGTCTATATCAAGATCTAGTGGTTTAAGAACGCCATTAGCTCGGTACTGCTCCTCGATCCATTGTTCCATAGGGGTTTTAAAGTATTTGCAAAAATCCATGTTTCTACCTCCTGTACACGTACATATGTTCTATTTTTGTGTTAAAAGAAAAGCCATTGCTGGCTTGAAGTATTATTGTGATGCTCTTATGTTGAATGTTGAAAGGTTATTGTCTTCGATTTTAAACCTATATTTAAGACCATCTCTAACTGTGGCTCCATCAAAGTCTTGAAGGTTTATATCATCTTCTAGGAGCCTGATATCTTTCAAAATGCCCTGTGCATCTTCATAATTGTAAGTAATATTTGAAGTCATTATTAATGTCATAATGGCCGTCAATAGATTTTCACTATTTTCTTCGCTAAAGCCCTTATCTGCTATTAACATAACTTCTTCTATTTTCTTTTCTGAATTTAATGTCCCAACCATGCTTATATGCTCAGTGAAGGTATAGTTAAATGCTTTTGATTCCATTTTCAGACTGGTTATGTGTAGAAAATCAGTTTTATAACCATCCGTTATCGTGTTGAATGCTGATGTGAATTCGGTAGGGCTGACTCCAATTAAATAGTTTAGTTGCTCTTGATTTATTTCATCCGATGTAGCATCTATTTGTCTTGAGCCATCTTCTTTTGAGGAGACATCTTCTTGTGCTTCTTCAATTGTTTTATCATTCTGAGAAGAACCAATCTCGTACGCCCCTATAAAAAATAATGCAAGGAACAGTAATGCAAGAAAAAATCTTTTTTTTGCGTTATTTTTCTTTTTATACAGTGCCACCGATCCCATAACACAAGCTGATAGAAAGCCTATGAGACCTAGTATTAGAAAAGCGTAACCCATTATTAAATGCTCCAATGTCATTTCCTCATCGGCTGAGGGATTTGCTTATTCATTCTGTTTTTTGGCTTGTTCTGCAGCACGTTCTTTCATTTCCCGATAACGTATTAAAGCTGCTTCCATTTCGTCAAGTTCATCCGGAGTGTATTTGTCAGGGCCGCCGTAAAAGGACATGTTTGTTTCGAATTTTGGTATATCCCTTCTACCCAATAAATAATCGGTATCAACATCAAGGGTATCAGCTAACGCAACAAGAGTTTCATCTGATGGGCTGCTGTGTCCATTTTCATAGTTACTTATTGCCGATTTTGTCATTTTAATTTTTAAGGCAAGTTCCTCTTGAGTTAGTTTTCTTATCTTCCTCCATTTGGTAAGTCGATCTCCTCGGAACAATATTAGCCCTCCCCTAAATGAAAAGTACAAGTATATTGTACATTTATAATCTTTGAAAATAAATAAAGTACATGAAACTTGTATTTGTATGTTGACATACACTAAACTTGTACTTTATAATCAACTCACAAGTACAAGGTTAGTGTACAAATGAGGTGAGGACATGAGAAATGAATCCTTGACACAGGCTCGAAAGAGGAAGGGTTTCACTCAGGAGGGACTTGCAGAATTGATGGGTTATTCAAAAGCAAGTGTAAGTAACTGGGAGAACGGTTATTCAAATCCTTCACTTTCGGATGCGTTCAAGGTATCTGAAATTCTTAAAGAGGACATAAACACACTTTTTTCTGGCCTGAAAGTACAATTTCAGTGTACAGAGGAAGAAATCTCAGATAAGGAGGTGGGGTAAGGACAAGTAAAACTAAGAACGCTCACCTCTTCCTAAATGTGATATGGACAACAACCATTAAGTTAATCAGCGAGGGGGGTGAACCATTTTGGAAATTAAAGATATTCGTGAAATTAAGGAAACACGGAAGGTCGAAGAAGTTAACCAACTGATTGCGCAGGGTTGGACTCTTGATTACCGGGAACATGGCCAAGGCTACTCCCGGTATGTGCTTATCAAAATCAAATAAGGGGGGACTGGTGTGGAGAATCCAAAAGGTATCGAATACACAGCTACCTATGAGCCGGACATGAGCAAAATGGTCAAAGCTTTACAGATCGTTAAGGAGGCACCGCTTCCGAATCGACCAGAGGAAGTGCAGAATGAGCGGGATACCGCATGAGAGAAACCCGCCGAGCTGTACCGGCAACGGCGGGTGGGGGATACGGCAAGGGGATTTGCTTAACAACATCATACATCATGCCTCTGTCCGATAGCATCCCATAAAACGGACAAAGGAGAGCGAAATCAATTGGCAATCGGACAATTTGGACCAGCACTACAAGAAGTGCTTAAACGCGCTGGAGAAAACCGGCATAGCGCTGGAAAAGTAGTTAACGTCGATGCTTCTCAAATCGGGAAAATTGTAAAAGGAACCCGCAAAGCTTCAAAACCAGTGATGAAAGCGGCAGCTCAGCACTACGATGATGGACAACTTTATCTTGCAGCTGCTGCTGAAGTGACCGGTGGTGCGTCAGTTCCTTGGCTTGATAACGTTGATCTACATCCCAGTTCAACCCATATCAAAACGATAGAAGAGGTTCAGGAAGCTCTACAAGCATTGTTGAAACTCCCGATTACAAAGAGTCTTGAACAGCTTACTCGCAGTGATCGGGAGCAAATCAAAAATGGAATCATGGAACAGCTTGAGGCGATAACAGCTCTTTCCCATAATACTGCGGTTCTTTGCCGCAAATATGATTTTTCCTACACTGGGTTGTGGAATGAGCACCGAGCGGAATTGAAATCAAAAAGATACTTGAAATGAGGGATTACTTTGGAAAGAGAGCAGTTGGTTGCTGAGGCAAGGGAAGCAGGTCAACATGCAGTACATAACCTGCAGATGATCCGGAAGAACCCGGAAAGGATGTTGCCCGGAAAGGTTGAAAACGCAGAGGAATATCTGAATAACATGATTCGATTTGCGGAAATGGAAATGAAAAATGACCGCCTGGCGGGGCAGTCACTTGGTTTGAAATCTCGGTTAGAGAATCTCTTGATGTCCATTTTAACCCCGAAGCGTGAAAAGCGCAAGGAGGGGGCGGCGTGACGGAGCAGCAGATAAGAAACTTTGGTCAGGCACTGGCTGAACGTTTTAAACAGGTAAGCGATGAAAAGGTCGCCGCAGAAAGACTGTTCCGCGAATCACTTTATTCTCTATTATCAACTCGCTTTGAGGTTCTGGAGCTGGAGCGGAAACGGGATATTGCCCAAGCTACTTATGAAACATGGGACGAGGTCACCGGAAATCTACCTTCAGAGATTCAAAGCGCCTTTACAGAACACTACCAAAAAATAAATTCTCCGGAGGCTTAACTATATGAAATCTACTGGAATTGTACGCAAAATTGACGAGCTTGGACGTATAGTGATCCCGATTGAATTACGTCGCACTATGAACTTGGAGATAAAGGACCCTGTGGAGATTTTTGTTGACGACGACAAGATTATCTTCCGCAAATATGTGCCGGGCTGCGCGATCACTGGAAGCCAAGAAGATTTGGTTCCGTTTGAAGGGAAGCTTTACAGCCGCGCGATCATTCAGCAAATGGCAGCCGCTGCTGGCATTCAGTAGGACAAGCAAGGGCTTCGGCCCCTGTCTTGGAGTATCGGAGCTTAGAAGTAACCTTCCTCCCTCCGGTATTCCAAGATGCGGCTGACGCATCAAGTACATATGAAAGGAGGCAGCGTATGCAAGTCATTCAGAGATTGACAGTGGTAAGTAATCCGACTCGTATTTTTGAAGTTGGTACGGAAGTGGATGGCCGGGAAGTAATTGAGATCCGGCAGGTTGGTGTGAATTACGAAGAGCATGTTCATTCCGAATTTCATGTTGAAGATGAAAATGGTGACTTAATCGCAAGCGTGGAGAATGCACCAGTCATACTTGACTGGAAAAACATTGTTGAGCACGATGCTCCTACTCCCTTATTAGAAAAATAAAAAATGACCGCGGGCAGGCGGCCATCTTAGTTCTTTGACAATTGAATATATTCTCGCCCCCATTTTAGCAGGTGGGGGCGCATTACACAAGAGGAAGTGTTTGGAATGTCAACTGCCTTTTCTGCTGACATCAGTGGTCAGCGCATCGAGGTTGGAATTAAACCTCCTACTAATTACTCTCCGTCGGTGCTTACTATCCGGCAACAATCCGGAACATTCCAACTGCATGCCGATCCTGATCAGCTTGCAGAAGTGGAGTATGCTATCCGCTCTTATCTGGATAGCATCAAATACCCGCAGCCGGTTACTCCGGCAGCTAAGGAGGGAATCGCTTGAAACGTATCGTTCTGGAGCGCTTGACGCTCCGTAATTTCAAAGGAATCAAGGAATTTGATGTTCCGGCCAATGGTCGGGATATTGACATTTTTGGAGATAACGCCACAGGCAAGACCACGATATTCGACGGTTTCTTGTGGCTCCTGTTCGGTAAGGACAGCGAGAATCGCACAGAACAGAAATTCGAGATTAAAGAGCTGAATTTGGTCGGCATGGTTCAGCAGCACAAACTGGAGCACGAAATTGAAGGCTCGCTCCTGGTGGATGGCACCCGGCGGATATTCCGGAGGGTGTACGCCGAGAAGTGGACGAAGAAACGTGGCGCGCCAGTTGAGAGTTTTGAGGGTCACACTACTACGTATTATGTTGATGGCGTTCCACTCAGCATGCGGGAGTTCCAGGCTGAGGCCGACACCATCATCAAGGAAGATTTGTTCAGGTTGCTAACCAGCCCTTCATATTTCAATGGAGTGTTGAAGAAGGAGGAACGCCGCAAGGTGCTGCTGGAGGTTTCCGGCGATCTTACGGATGCTGAGGTCATTCACGACAACCACTTGCTGGCCGAGCTGCCTGCAATCCTGGCAGGGCGGGAGATGGAAGCCCATAAAAAGATAGTGGCCGCCCGCAGTGCCGCCATTAACAAGGAGATTAAGGAGCTGCCGGTGCGGATCAGCGAAGTTCAGCGGCAGATGCCAGATGTCGCTGGATTGGATGAGGAATCGCTCCGGGAAGACATCGCCACGCTGCGTGGTCGCATTGAAGCACGGGAGGCGAAAGTCTCTCGTATCCTCTCCGGGGGGGAGGTTTCGGTAAAGGAAAAGCGGCTTCGGGAAATCGACGCCGAGCTGTTGGACATTAAAAACCGTCTACAGTCGGCTGTGCTGGATCAAGTGGCCATCAAACGTGATGAAGTTAATCGGCTCCATCTGGAGATGGATAAATACCGTCGGACGGTGGAGGACAAGCAGCAGCGTATCAAACAAAACGAACGGATGGCGGCAGGGCGCCGGCAGGAAGCTGAACGTCTCCGGGCTGACTTTGCAGCATTAAAAGAAGAAGTCTTTGAACATCACCATGATGAAAGCTGCCCGACCTGTGGCCAGGCTCTGCCAGCGGAACAGGTACAAGCTGCTCATGACAAGGCGTTGGCCGACCATAACCAGCGCTTGTCTGAACGCAAGGCCCGGATTAATGCTGACGGGAAAGCAGCGGTTGCTGATGCTGAGAAATTTGAACAGGAGACCGTTCGGCTACAGGGTGAGATTGATCAATTAAGTGATGCACTTGCCACCCTGCAGGGAGAGATCAGTGCCGCTGAAACGGAGCTGAGCGAACTGCGCGCAGGCGTGAAAGACCCGGCTGCCGATCCGGAATATGCCGGCAAGCAAGCGGAAGCTGCCCGACTCCAGCAAGAGATTACAGAACTGCGCCAATCCAGCCAAGCCGCCGCTTCAAACGTCAGGGAAGAGATCACACGGCTCCGGCAGGAAGTTGCAGACTTAGAGCATGATTTGGCCAAATTCGATGGCATCCGGCGGGCGCAGCAGCGTATCACGGAGCTGGAGCAGCAGGAGAGTAGCCTGGCCGCTGAATATGAGCGCCTGCAGCACGAACTGTTCCTTTGTGAAGAGTTCACCCGCACTAAGGTCAATCTGCTGGATGCCAAAATCAACAGCAAGTTCAAGCTTGCCCGGTTCCGGTTGTTCGAGGAACAGGTAAACGGTGGGCTTAAAGAGACATGCGACACGCTCTACAAGGGAGTACCGTACGAAGGCGGGCTGAATAATGCCGCCCGGATTAATGTCGGCTTGGATATCATCAACACGCTGAGCACTCATTACGGATTCTCAGCTCCGATCTTTGTTGATAACGCTGAGGCAGTAACCAAGCTGATCGGAACGGATGCCCAGGTGATCCGCCTGGTTGTAAGTGAAGCAGATAAGAAGCTACGCATTGAGACGGTATCTATACAGGAGGCGATTTAATTGTTCGACGTACAGAAAAGCATCATAGCACAGAAAAAATACTGTCAAGAAAATCAAGCGCCACACTTTGCCCCAGAGTCAGGTAACTGCTGGAGCTGTCATAGAAACATCTATGCTTCGTTCGAACGCACTGGATGGAATGGGGGTACGTATACAAGCGGAATCACGGTCGAAAAGGCCGGCTCTGAATTGGTTACGGGTTGCCCTCATTGCAACCGGTCATACTGCGATTAATACACAGGAGGCGATTTGATTGAGTACAGGTAATCAAGTGACAATTATTCAAAAGGACATCACCGATGATGTTAATCGGAGCCTTACACGGTTGCAGGATGACGGGTTGATCTTGCCTCTGAATTACAATGCGAGCAATGCGCTAAAAAGCGCCTTCTTCAAGCTCCAGGAGGTACAGGATAAGAATGGCAAGCCTGCGCTGGAGGTATGTACGCGGGAATCTGTCGCAAATGCGTTGCTAGATATGGTTGTGCAAGGTCTAACCCCGGCCAAGACACAATGTTACTTTATCGTGTACGGCAGCAAGCTTCAGCTTAATCGCTCCTATTTTGGGACACAGGCTGTGCTTAAACGTTTGTCCAACGTAAAGGATATTTGGGCAAACGTGATTTATAAGGGTGATGTATTTGAGTATGAAGTTGCTGGCGGACGCGAAAAATTGGTCAAGCACGAAACCAATTTTGAAAATCGGGACAATGAGATGCTGGGAGCCTACGCCGTGGTCAAAACGCTCGAAGATGAAGAAATCCTTACGGTTATGACTCGAAAGGAAATTGATGCCTCCTGGAGTCAGTCCAAAACAGGACAAGCCGTACACAAAAAGTTTCCGCAGGAAATGGCGAAGCGGACGGTGATCAATCGCGCGGCCAAGGCTTACATCAATACGAGTGATGATAGTGATCTGTTGGTCGATGCCATTTATCGGTCGACAGAAAACGAGTATGACGAGCGTGTTGATGTGACTACTGAAGAAGTCAAATTAGAGATTGCAGAGCATGCGAACAGAGAAGTGATTGATATCAAACCGGATGCTACTCCACCTTCAACGAAACAACAGCCGGCACCACGTACAAAGCAACCTGTCGATGACCCTCATGGTTTTGCTGCAGATGTTCCTCCTAAGGAACAAGAGTTGGATTTTTAATGATAGACATCCAAAGCCTCGGCTCCAGCAGCGCCGGTAATGCCTACCGAATATCGGACGGCCACACCGCGCTCCTGCTTGAAGCCGGTTTTCCTTATAAGTCGATTCAGCGGGCCTTGCAGTTCCGAATGACGGACATTGCCGGGTGCCTGATTACACACGAGCACGGCGATCACAGCCGGGCGGCGGCGGACATCATGCGCGCCGGTATCCCAGTGTATACCAGCCGCGGGACGGCGGATGCACTTGGCTTGTCCGGGCACCGCCTGCGCGCCGTGGTGGTGCTGGAGCCGTTCACGCTTGGCACTTGGATAATCATGGGTTTCGGCGTAGAGCACGACGCAGCGGAGCCGCTGGGCTGGCTGCTGGCGAATCAGGACGGCGATAAGCTTCTCTTCCTGACGGATAGCTATTACTGCCGGTACAAGTTCCAAAGACTCACCCACATTATGATTGAGTGCAATTATTCCATTGACATCGTAAATCGCCGGGTACTGGCGGGTGAGCTTCATCCAGCGCAGAAAAAGCGGCTGCTCCGCTCTCATTTCAGCCTGGAGCATGTAAAGGATTTTCTGAAAGCCAATGATACCCGCGGTGTGGAGGAGATTTGGCTGCTCCATTTGTCTGACGGCAATAGTGACGCTGAGCTGTTCAAACGCAAGATCATGGAGCTTACTGGAGCAGTCGTCCAGGTGGCCTACCGATGAACGGTCCACTCGGAGAGCGTATTTGGAAAAGCATGATAGGCGAGCGGTTATGGGCCTTACGCCCAGTCGATGAAGAGGCATTCAAAAGAGAGGTGCGAGATTATTACGCTCGAGGCAATCCTGGCTTTCGGGTGATCAAAGCAGCCTATCCCTATATTTACATTCAAGACGATAGGGGGCCTGAACAATGAACGCGGTGCAGCAACTTGATCTATTTGCGCTTATTGATTCACCGAAACCAAAGGCTCCAGAACTCAATGGAATGTACTACGAACGGGCCACTGGATTATTCGTCTCATTTGTACGAGGACGACGGCATTACGAAGTCTCTTGGGGACAATGCCTGGGAGATAAGAGCTGGAAAGAAAAAACGAAGAGGGAGCGCGCCATATGAACGAACTGGATAGTAGAAAGGTCTTATTCGATCAGTTGGAATCATCACTGGAGGACGCATACAAACAAGGGCCTGACGGTATCATTGAATATTTAAAAGCCTTGTCGTATTCACTTGGGGCTCAGGTGGCCATTGTGAGTAAGCCAGAACACATTCCAGATATGATCAACGAGGTAATGACGACTTTTGGCCAAGGACTGCAATCTGGAATGCTGGAGCTTCACGGTCTGAACGGCAAATTTAAAGTACATGTCAATGGTGTAATTAGGACCTAATCCTTACACGCTATATAGAACCATTCGCAATATTAGGCAGGGGATGATTGAATGCCCGAAGGCAGTTACCCGTTTCCAACATACTCAGGGCTTTTGCAGCCACAACATTACAAACAAATAGGCAGCGCGATATGGCTTTTCCTGTGGTGTATAAGCTCCACGACAGCGGAGAAGGAGAGAGAGGGAACTGTCTGGGGCATCGTCCTCGGGAACAAGCCTATCCGGATTAATGAGCTTGAAGAGACCTTTGAGGTAAGCAACCGCACTATCCGTTCTTGGATCAAAACACTCGAGGATTATGGTTACATACGAGTGACAAGAGCACCATATGGCCTCATTTTCAGTGTTAAGAACTCTAAAAAGTATCAAAACAGATCGGCAGAAAACTTCCACTCTGATATTGGAGATCGGCAGAATGTTGCCACTCTGAATGATAGTGATAGGCAGAATATTGCCGATCACGCGGCAGAAAACTGCCGATCTAATAAAGATATTATAAAGACTTTGATTGATAGATGGATTGATGGCTTGGAAGAAGATGATCAAAAAGAGTTGAGTTCAAGGTCCGGGGTTCTTTCCACCGCTGTGGGTGCCGTCTCCACAGGCAAAATAGACTTTGATAAACCGACAGTCGAACAGCGTGTCCTTCAAATCGAGAAGTATTACATGCAGCGCAACGGGCTACTCAGTCCCGTTCCTACCGATTGGGAACATGTTCGTGAGATTGCGAACGAGGCCATGCCGCTGGATCTCGTATACTTTTTCATCGATCTGGCAATTGCCCGGAAGAAAGCTAAACGGAGGAGACCTTCGGACAAGATCCGGACGTTCTCGTATTGCAAAACCGTGATTTATGGCTGCTGGGATGAATTGTCCTCATTTCTTGAGCGGTACCTAACTCCCCCCGCGCCTTCACAGCGGGGAACAGTCGCCCTGGGAGTCTCAAGAGAGCGTCGGAAAAGCCACCGGCAACAAGAGATCGACGAGCTTGAAAAGTTCATCGAGGAGGAGAAAAAGCGTGGAAGTGGTTGAAATTGCTCAGCTTTACCGAGAGATCAAGAAGCATTTCCCGTTTTTTGATGCTTCTGTCGAAAAGGTGAAAGCAGATTATAAATATCTCAAAGATTTTCCGGCAGAAACAGCCCAGGAGAATATTGATCGCTATATTCTGACTGAAACGGTAGAGCCCAAGATTGCAAATATTCGTGGTCGGTTGGGTGATTTGCAAGATAGCCAGCGCAGCAAGGAAGCTGCTGCACAACATTTTGCCAATCTCGATGAGTGGAGTTCTAGCGATAAACCACCACCTGAGGGTTACTGGGAAGTTATGAGAAAGAAGCTTCGAGGTGAAACGGATGCTTGATCGTGACGCCTTTCTAGCGGTGACGGGAATTGAAATGCCGGTCGATCTGCAGGCTGAGCAGGCAGTGTTGGGTGCTGTCATGCTCAACCAAGCTGCCTATGATGCTGTAGCAGATATCCTGCAGGGTGGCGAGTTTAGCGATGGCGGACACGCCCGGATATACAGGGCGATGCGTCGTCTCAGTGATGCCGGTCAGCCGATAGATTTGGTCAGCTTAACCTCTCAACTCCAGGACAGCGAGGAACTTGATAAGGTCGGCGGGGTTAGTTATCTGGCCAAGATGGCGCATGCGGTGCCAACAACAGCCAATGTTGCTTACTACGCCGAGCGGGTGCAGGAGATGTTCCTGCGGCGCCAAGCGATTGATGTAGCCCTCGATTTGCTCCAGAACGCTGGTGAAGAACAGGATGTAAAAGGCTTTGTGGCAATGGCTGAGACGGCTGTATCCAAGCTTTCTGACCAGACAGTTCCAGTGCGTGAGTTTGTTGGAATCAAGGATGTGTTAATGCAAGTCTGGGAAGAGGCTGAGCAACGGTACAATGTCCGAGACATAAACCGCGGCATCACAGGTATTGAGTCCGGCTTCGCAGACCTGGATAAGATGACTGCCGGCTTCCAGAAAAACGACTTAATAATCGTGGCAGCACGGCCATCAGTCGGTAAAACGGCGTTTGCACTGAATATTGCTCAAAATGTCGGAGTACGGGCGAAGGAGAATGTTGCTATTTTCAGCTTGGAGATGAGCGCTGCGCAACTTGTTCAGAGAATGATCTGTGCTGAAGCTCAGATCGATGCAAGCCGCATGAGGACAGGACGCTTTGAGGAAGATGACTGGGAGCGCATGGCTTTAGCTGTCAGTGCACTTTCCGAGGCAGATCTTCACATTGATGATACGCCAGGTATTACGGTGAATGATATCCGCGCCAAGTGTCGGAGGTTGAAGAAGGAAAAGGGCCTCGACCTGATCGTCATCGACTATTTGCAGCTCATTCAGGGGCGCGGACAGCGAGGAACCAATCGACAGGAGGAGGTATCCCAAATCAGCCGAACCCTGAAGCAAATCGCCCGGGAGCTTGAGGTGCCAGTCATCGCACTATCTCAGCTCAGCCGTGGAGTTGAGCAGCGTCAGGACAAGCGTCCAATGATGAGCGACCTTCGGGAGTCAGGCGCGATTGAGCAGGATGCCGACATCGTAGCGTTCCTCTACCGCGACGATTATTACGACAAAGGAACTGAAAAAAAGAACATCATTGAGGTCATCATTGCCAAGCAACGTAACGGCCCGGTGGGGACCGTCGAACTTGTCTTCATGAAGAATTTCAATAAATTTGTCAACTATGAGCAGGCGCAAACGGACCAACCACAGCCGCCTGCGGGGAATCTAAAAAATATGGACAAGCGAAAATGGGCTTGAAGGAGAGGATCGGGATGAAACAGGGGAAGCGGCCGACCAGGAAACAGAAAATAATGTTGGCAGGTCTTGATCGGGTAGACCCGAAAAGCTGGCTGATAGAGCGAGACACACCTGAAGAACTGGTTTTGGTTAGTCGTAAGACGGGCAAGCCCAAGACGATCAAAAAAGGTGTGTAATGAGCAGGCGTAATTATTGGCACGTTTATAACTGGCTGCGCCGGCATTATATCGCCACGGGTGCAGTAGCGGAGCGCATGGATCTCCTGGAAGAGTTCGCGGAGCTGGAGTCCGGAGAGATTGACGAAGGCGTTGCAGAATTTGAGCTTGCGATCGGCAAGCGGAAACGGGAGGCGGTACAGGATGGCAAAAAGCACACGTAAACCCATTGATCCAATCTTCCAGCAGCGACATTCCTTTTCTGTATGGGGTGACGGTGGTCAGCTGGCTGGGACAGTGTTTGTACTCGATCCTGGAATGCTTCCGCGTAAGCGAAGAAGGGGGCGTCGAAAGAATGATAGAGTTTACGGTTCTCGGAGAGCCAGTCGCACAAGGTAGGCCGAAATTCAGTACCGCCGGGGGATTCCCGCGGGCTTATGATCCGGCTAAGTCCCGGGATTACAAAGATTACGTTCGGCTGGCGGCGCGAGAGTTTGCGCCGGCTGCACTGCTGGAGGGCGCTCTTGGGATCGCAGTGATAGCCTACCGTTCGACTCCGAAGAGCTTCAGCCAGAAAAAGACAGCAGCGGCTGAGCGTGGTGAAATCCTGCCAACAACTAAGCCGGATGCAGACAACTACCTGAAAGGGGTGAAGGATGCTCTGAAGGGCATCATCTGGAAGGACGACAGTCAGGTTGTGGATGCATTTGTTAAGAAGCGGTACAGCTCAAAGCCGCGGATTGAAATTAAAATTAAGCAACTCCAATAAAATCAGAGGGGACGGGATCGCAATGATTAGGGATTATGCGAAATTTAGCGCAACGGTAGCAAAGGGGATTAAGGTCGGAGATACGGAGGTTGAGATTAAACTGCTGCTTCCGCTGAGAGTCATGCAGGAGAATTTCCTGTTTCTAAGCAGCAATCAAGGGGAGAAGATCAATGTCTTCATGGGCGATCCGCAAGCTGCCTTTGATTTTGACGAAGATGACGGTGATATCTTCCGGGAAGTAACCGGTCGCCGTGTGACTACCGATGCTTCCGGTGTTGTGGTGGACATTGAAAAGCGGGAAGGCGACGATCCAAATCAAGCCAATTTGTTTGATCAGCAGGAAGTCTCGGACAGTGAACAGCTTGATGTTGATGAAGGGGAAGGCTCGCCGGATCAGGCCGAGGGTGACGAGCAGCAAGAAGGAGAACCAGGCAGCGAGGAAGAGCTTGGTGACGATGGATTGAAGCCGGAATGGTTAGAGGAGCAATCTGACGGCCAGTCTGACGAAGTTGTAGAAGAGGGTTCCGAAGAAGAGCAAGACCCCGAAGGTGCAAGTATTCCGGAAGAAGTGAGTAAGGAAGCGCTGGAAGCCTTTATTCTGACCAATCGGCCAGTTTATGACGACATCGAAATTGACGGCACACCTATTCTATTTCCCGAGCTGCTGCAGGAGCGCTTGGATCTGAAGAAGACCTGGAAGGAAATTGCCCAGGAGAAAGAGGTTAGCCCATCTGTGTTATCCGCCAAGTGGGGCGCCTACAAGAAGCGGGTTGAGAGAAAAATGAAGGATGGCGGAGGAGCAGCGTAAGCTGCTCTTCTCTTACAAAGGAGGAGCTGGCGATGCAAACGGGCTTGAACAATCTAACTAGGGAGCATTACGAGACCCTGCTCAGCATTCACGCCGAAGTCGTGTTGGAGGCTGCCATTGAGAAACGGCTGCGACGGTTAATCGACCAGGCACTTGATCAGGGGGATGAGGCAGCATTTCGGCTCTATGCGGCCGAAATGGCTGGGAAGCGGAAGGATGAGGAACATGAATGAACAGGAGCGCCGGCGCATTTTTCAGAAAGTGAAGTCGATGTCGAATACGAAATTTTGGAACTGGATGAACTTCGTCCATTCCCGGGCCTATGCCAAGGCCCAGCAGCATTACGAGGAAGCGATGGGGATCGTCCTGCAGCCGAAGCAGGCTGCGGCAGTGACGGCAAAGGCCAGAGAGATACGGGAAACCTGGGACGGCATGGCCACGATAACGATGGGTGAAACGGAAGGTGCAGAACTCAAATCGGTAGGGGGATGAATATGAGGAACACTATGGGGGATCTGAATAATCACTTATTTGCTCAATTAGAGCGACTGAGCGATGAGGAACTGACCGGAGAAAAATTAGCGGACGAGATCAGTAGAGCAAAGGCAGTAACAAGTGTTGCTTCTCAGATTATCGCAAACGGATCTCTGGTGTTGGACGCCATAAAGCTGGCTGACGACAAGATGAATGCTAATACAGCTATCCCTAAGATGCTGGAGGGATGATCGATGTTTCGATTCACTTCTGAGCAAAAGGAGTATATTCGTACCCATATACAGGGACGGTATGTCTTGGAACTAACCGCATTATTTAATACGAATTTCGGCGTCGAGCTGCAGCCTTCGCAAATGCGAGCCTTTATCAAAAATAACGGCTTGAAGAGCGGCATCGATGCCCGGATTAAACCGGGCAACATTCCACCCAATAAAGGCAAGAAGAAGCTATGGGCCGGTGGTGAAGCTACTCAATTCAAGAAGGGTCATAAGCCTCACAATTATGTTCCTGTAGGATCCGAGAGGGTTAACGGGGATGATTATGTCGACATCAAGATTGCCGACCCTAATAAGTGGCGTGGGAAGCACCTGATCATTTGGGAGCAGCACTGCGGGCGCACCGTTCCGAGGGGACATGCCATTATATTTGGAGATGGGGACAGGCGAAACTTCGATCCAGATAACTTAATCCTTGTTACCCGCGGGCAGTTGGCCATCATGAATAAAAGAGGACTCATCCAAAAGGATTCTAAACTCACGCGGAGCGGCGTGATTCTGGCCGATATTATTCAGAAAATCGGAGAAAGAAAGCGGAACAGCAGTTAATGGAAAGGAGCTTAATGTAATGGAGCATGATGATGAACTGATTGAAATGCATTTGCGGGAAGGTCGGCTTACCGAACATCAGGCGGAAATCGTGCGCGCATATCTTCTGTGCGAAGACCTGAGTAGAACGGCCAAGGCAACCGGAACCAGCTATACTTCAACAGCCTCGACCTTGAGCCGGCTGAAGAGCATTGGAGTATTGGAGAAGAAAGGCAGCCGTTCCCCGTACAAGCTTCGTGAGAATGTTGCGGAACCGGCAGTTTCAGAGAAACATGAAGTCAACCGGCTCTCGGTTCAGACAGATATCCGGATCTCAGATTTTGAGTGTAATTGGATGATTGAACATTATCCCAAACTTAAGCATAAGCGTGGAGCCGCCGCAGCTGCGCTGGGCTGTGATCGATGGAGAGTGTGTCAACTGGCCATAGCTTTGAAGCTGGATCAAAAGAATGCTTCATCCAGATAGGAGGAATTGGTCATGACCAGCGGGCCATTAACGAACAGGCAGAAACAGACACTCGAACTAATAAAAGGCTTTATCGCTCAAAAGGGCTATGCCCCATCTGTTACCGAGGTGGCAGATCTCCTTCAGTTAAAGTCACGTTCCACTGCTCACTCACTTGTTGAGCAGCTTGTAAGGAAAGGATATCTCACTAAGACAGAAAATGAGGTCCGGACACTGCGGGTAGTTGGGGAAGAAGACAGAGGTTCACTCGAGTCATATGAAGCTTTGCGGGAAGAAAATCTGCGGTTGTTGCAGGAGAATGCGGAGCTGAGGGAAAAGCTTGCGGATTTTGAGAATCGATAATATGCGAAGACCCCCATTACCTTGGCGGGGCGGGGGTCGAATCTCTTACCTTCATTCGAATTATACCACGAGTGAGGGGATTATCATGGGGAAAAGCGACAAATTAGCAATCCAACTGGCTTTTGACATCCTCCCGATCGACGAAACAGAGACCCGTCGCAGGGTGGAGGAATACTTAGAAACAGTCCGTGTGTACCGACAGATTGGATTTGTACGACGCCAGGCGGCACTTACGGCCAGTACGGAGCCGCGGTATCATGGATCAACAAATGCAATTAGCCGGACTACGGAAAATATAGCAGTATGGAACACAGACAGGGAGGCGGAACTGGAGCGACAGTCAATGCTGCTGGATCTGGCAATGGGGCGACTTAAGAAGGCTGAGCGGGAAATCATACAGTTGCGTTACCTGGAGCATGAGGATGAGTATGATTCAATACTGTGCGGCGAACTGGGAATGAGCGAACGTAAGTATCGGCGGGTAAAATCCAGAGCTATTTATATACTGGCTTGTGCATTAGGCCTTGAAATTTTAATAGAATAAATATATAGAGTAGCTAGTAAAAAAGCACTAGCTATTCTTTTTTATTTGAACTACTGTATTCATATCCCAACAATGATGATTTGTTGGTTCATAAGGAGGGGTAATATGGATTTAATAACTCAAAATTTATTAGGATCCTTTAGAAAGGAACAAGGTTTTTTAGAAGATATTGATGTTCCAACTTTATTTGAGCATTTTGCAAATTACTGTGTAGCGGCAAGTGAATATGACGAAGATTTCGAACTTGAAAGCATCAGTGTAGCTGGTGGGAATGATCTCCAATTAGATGGAGTAGTAGTGCTAGTCAACGGTGTCATAATCAATTCTATTGAAGAAGTTGATGAACTAGCTAGGATAAACCGATACGTTGAAGCAGAATTTATTTTTGTCCAAGCTAAATCAGGCAGCGATTTTAAAGGTTCCGAAATCTCTGATATGTATTTTGGTATCAGAGAATTATTTTCAACAGAGGCTAAAATGCCAAGAAACGAGTTACTAAGTGAAAAAGAAAAATGCATTAAACACATTTATACTAAAAGTGAATTATTCAAGCATGGAAATCCTGTAATAAAAATTTATTACGTCTCAACAGGAAAATGGGCTGAAGATTCTCAATTAATAACACGAATCAGAACGGGTAATGAGTCACTAGAAGAATTGTCGATATTTGGCCAAGTTTTATTTACTCCAATTGATGCTAGGGGACTGCAACAATTATTCAGTAAAGCAAAAAACAACTTAACAAAAACATTTATATTCTCAAATAGAGTTACTCTCCCGCAAATAAATAGTATTAGAGAATCTTATTTGGGCTACGTTTCTGCTAACGAATACATAAATTTGATTTCAGATGAAAATAATAATTTGATTCGTTCACTTTTTACTGAAAATGTACGGGATTTTCAAGGTGATAATCCAGTTAATAACGAGATAGACAGCACTTTAAAGACGGACGAAAAAGAAGCTTTCGTTGTTTTGAATAATGGTGTAACAATAGTAGCGGAGGATCTAAAGATAACTGGCGATAAGTTTTCTTTGACTGGTTACCAAATAGTTAATGGCTGCCAAACAAGTCATGTTTTATTCAACAATAAAGATTCTATAGACGAATCCGTTCAAATTCCACTAAAGCTGATCATAGCCCCTGATTCAACTATTAAAAATAAAGTTACCAAAGCAACTAACAGACAAACTCCAGTGAAAATTGAGGAACTCTCTGCTCTAACCGATTTTCAAAAACATCTTGAGGAATTCTACTCAGCAATTACTGATAGACACAAACTATACTATGAGAGAAGATCGCAACAATTTCGATCGGATGCTGGGATAGAGAAAATACGGATTGTTACAGTATCTTCACAAATCCGTTCATTCGCTGCTATGTTTTTAAAGCGTGCTCATCAATCAAGTAGATATTATGGAACACTTTTGAAAGATGTCGGAAGTAGAGTCTTTGTTGAAGGGCATCCACCTATTGCTTATTATATCGCCTCGTATACTTTATTTAGGATCGAATGGTTTATGAGAAGAAATCAAGTGGACAATATATATCGACCTTTTAAATATCACTTAATGGGAATTATACGCATGCAAATTCTAGGTCCAGATCTTCCCGAAATGAAGGCAAATAGATTTGTTAGAAGTTGTGAAAGAATACGAGATATTTTATGGAATGATGAAGAGTGTTTAACAGCAATACATAATGGATGTGAGCTGTTGAATCGGATTCTAGAGGGTGATTTGAACAGGGACAACGCTAAAGACTCTACTATTAGTGACAAAGCTGCAGAATTACTAAGGAACTAAATAAAATTGGCCGCTTTTCGACCGGCTTTTGACCGCACAATGGCCGTTCATTAGGCTTTAAGCATGATATATTTGTAATGTGGAAATAAGGCGAGAGTTACACGCACGGCCGCACCTGCGGCACTTAACCGGGGCGTATCTCCTCTCGCTTTTTCTATTTCGAATAATGATCTAGGATCATACCGCCGATCAATCCAATTGAAAGGACGATTACTATTCGTATCACTGCCTTTTTAATAAGTTCTCGCAATACATCGTCTCCTCAAACTCATTTTTTACAGTATAATCCACTAACCGATATGTGGATATGAAAGAGTTAGAGATTTTGAGGATTTTAGAGTCAGCGTAGCAGGAAAGGTTTGAAATCGTCTCTGGCGCTTTTGACTTCGATCTCAGCAGCTCTGTAAAATGGTCTTGTTCTCCTTTGTAACAAAGTTCGTAAAGATTCTAAGCAAAGAGCGTAGCGCATTTGCTGCGGATGCAGAGCGGACGCCGTTCTATAGATCAGACTCATTGCACGATTGAACAGAATACATATTCGGAAGTCGCTCATTATTGGGCGGCTTTTTTATATTGGGGGAATTAATTTGAAGAAGAAGCAACAGCAGCGGCGTTTAAAAGATCCACCTCAGCAGCCGGCTAAGTGTAAGGGCTGCATATGGGGCAGATGGGAAGGAACTGCACAGTTTTGTGGCAGGGTGAAATGTCAGAAGGAAAATACTTCCTAGATGTCGAAATGTGATGTTGAAAGGAGGGGGATTTATGAAGAAAAAAATTGTGCTAATATTTGGAGCTGTATTCCTACTAGCGGCATGTGTACAGTTCTTGTTTCTTGATGGCTTTGAAATGAGTGATATGAAGAGTCTTAATATTAATGTAATGGTAAGCATTCTGTCTATATTGGCAACTGTCATTATAATCGATAATTTGGTTAAAAAACATGAAACCAAAAAGAGACTCGAAGATTATTACTCAATATTAGGTAGAAGTCACGATGTGTTTTTTAATAAACTGAAACAGCCGTATATTCAGATCATTACCAAGGAGCCTAAAGAAATAGAATTAGATGAATTGTTAAGGGATTTGAGCGTATACATTGATGGAGACTTTATAAGGAAAAAAATAAAAGTCCTTCACCTGAATCCTACTAGTATATTTGAATCCAAGGAAATTGAAATAGGTTATTTTGAATTTTTAACTGGTTTTAAAAAAACGATAGATCATGAAATTACATTATATCTGAATAGATATGCTTCAATTATCCCGACAGAAGTAATGAACCATATTTGTAAAATAAGCGAGATATTAAAAGATAACATGCTGGTCAGTCCTTCAGATTTCGGTATTACTGACCAATCGTTTAACGCCAATACAGCGAAATTCGAGCCAAAACAATTTATTGATGTTTTTGAAAGTTTAGGCAGCGAGATATCAGCTTTAAGGAAAATTAACTATTAAGCACCTACGGGTGCTTTTTTTTATGCTCTTTAATGGCCTTCTGTGAGCCGTTCTTAGGCTTTAAATGTAGGAGCGTGTTGTTAGGTGGTGGAGGGCGGAAAAGAGCAGGACGGGCCGATTCTCTTCGTCTCCCTCTAAGTTTCCACCTACCCCAAGATGAAAAACCAACTCAACACAAAAAAGGGCAAACCGTCATAGTCTGCCCTTTTTGCCTACTTCAAACGCTTGAATTTAACTACAGCTGTTTTACACGTGTAATACGCCGCGACCGCACTGCAGATAGCCGGTATTGTCGTACTTAGAATTATAGTAAACATCTTTTTCGCTCCCTTCCTGTTTAGTCACACTAACTATCGTTTTAGTAGTGGTTCCAGTTGGGATGTATTTCTGAGAATATTTATAAAGAGGAGGCATTCACTATGGACATCAGAATTATACCGATCAACCAGCTCAATGCAGCTGTCTATAACCCCCGCGTCGACCTTCAGCCAGGAGATCCGGAATACGAGAAGCTTCGCCGCAGCCTGGATGAATTCGGCTACGTTGACCCGATCGTGTGGAATGAGCAGACCGGCAACATGGTCGGTGGCCATCAGCGTTACAAAGTGCTGGTGACCGAGCAGGGCTGCACGGAGCTGACCGTATCGGTAGTCAACTTGGACCCGGAGCGTGAGCGGCTGCTAAATCTGGCGCTAAATAAAGTGTCTGGCCGCTGGGATGATGAGGCACTGGCGCAGCTGCTGAATGAGCTGCAGGAAGGCGGGGCGGATCTGGCGCTGTCCGGTTTTGATATAGGAGAAGCTGAGAGGTTAATCGCCGATTTCACGGAGCCAGCTGCTGATCTACTTGGTGACTTCCAAAACCGGGAGCTGGATGTGAGTGAATTTGATGAATCTCGATTTGACTGCAAGTGCCCGCGCTGCGGATTTGTTTTCGACCAGGAAGGTGCCTCATGAGTAGGCCAGCATGGGACTGGAGGCTATCAGACCTTGCTAGCGCGCCGAAGCATGGGAAGACGGTATTCTCTTGCTTCTCCTGTGGTGGCGGCTCCACAATGGGCTATAAGCTTGCGGGATACACTGTGCTCGGTAATGTGGAGATAGACCCACAGATGATGCGGATCTATCGGCAGAACCATAACCCGCGGTATCCGTTCCTTATGCCTATTCAGGATTTTAAGGCATTGCCGGATGCGGAGCTGCCGTCGGAGCTGTTCGACCTGGACCTCCTGGACGGATCACCACCGTGTAGCGTGTTCTCGATGTCTGGCAAGAGGAAAGATAAATGGGGAAGTGAACATCGTTTTAGAGAGGGGCAGGCCGTGCAACGGCTGGATGACCTCTTTTTTGATTTTTTGGATGTGGCAGAAAAGCTGCAGCCCCGCGTTGTCGTTGCAGAGAACGTTATTGGGATGATCCGCGGGCAGGCGAAAGGTTTTGTGAGCTTGGTCTTGTCCCGTTTCCGGGAGTTGGGTTATAAGCCACAGCTCTTTCATCTGAATTCAGCCACGATGGGCGTTCCTCAAAAGCGGGAACGTCTTTTCTTTGTGGCAGCCCGGGAAGATCAAGAATTCGCACCGCTTCGTTTGGATTTCAATGAACCACCTGTGTTATATCGGGATGTCCGGAGCGGTGAGGGGAAACCGTTGAATCCTTCGAAGAAAACTTACAATCGCTGGAAAAGGAAACGTCCAAGTGACCTGAGCATGGGGGACATTACTGAGCGAGAGAAGGGGAAGGCAAGCGATTATAACACGATCATCCTTAAAAATCAGAAGGTCTCGAATACATTGGCAAGCTCATCCTGGTTTCTTAGGTCAGATGAGCCATGCCGAATCAGTGATATGGATTCGATTCGGATTCAGACCTTTCCTAGCGATTATAATTTCATGGATGCAGATGTTTCTTATGTATGCGGAATGAGCGTTCCTCCATTAATGATGCACCGGATCGCTGAGCAAATTAATCTTCAATGGTTATCATAGCGATTTCACATAGCGTAAAGAATCGGTAATAACTTACAATAGACTCGAGTCTATTGTGAGGAGGATTTCTGTGAGTGAGATTGAGAAGGATCTAGGTAATACTTCAGGTGATTATTTACATTCTATTGCTAAGGCGGGATTAGCTGCTATACCCATTATTGGTGGAGGAGCTTCTGAATTGTTCTCATTATTAATAGCTCCCCCATTGTCGAAAAGGAGGGATGCATGGTTAATCAGACTGGCTGAAGGAATTGATGAACTGAGGGAGACTATTTCAGAATTTCAGATTGAATCGTTAATTGATAATGAAATTTTTGTTACGACGGTTTTACAAGCAACACAGGCAGCTTTACGTAATCATCATGAAGAAAAACTGACTGCGTTAAGAAATGCTGTGCTTAATTCCGCTGTAGGTATTGATATTGATGAAAGCATTCAGCTTATGTTTCTTAACCTAGTTGATTCAATGACCCCTTGGCATCTTCGTGTGTTGTTACTATTTCAAAATCCTGAAAAATGGTTTGAGGATAACCAGAGACAAGCGCCACAGTTTAGTATGGGTTCTCCAAAAGGAGTTCTTGAATCTGCATTTAATGAATTGAACGGAAAACGTTCATTTTATGATATTCTAGTCAAGGATTTAAATACACAGGGCCTTTTGGGAATAGATAGTCTACACACAATGATGACAGGTAGCGGGGCAATGGCACCAAGAACTACAGATTTTGGTAATTTGTTTATTTCATACATTACACCGCCTTATTAATTGAAATGAAGGCCGCACCGCCTGCTATACTTAGAGGCGGTTTTTCTTCTGCCCAAATTTAAAGGAGGACGCGCTAACGTCCTCCCCATCACCCAGGGTATCCCCCGGCTGAGACAGCGGCGCGCCACGCGTGGCATTCACAGTCATCCGCTGTCTCGTTTCCAAATATACACGGAAGCCGAGGGGAACGCAATGGGAACAAAAGATGAAGATTTATTGCAACAGTATGAGCTTGAAGTTATAGCCGGCATCTTGGAAAGCAAGGCACAATACCGCAAAATTGTTAAGGCTGGCATAGCCAAGTGGGTCAAGGACTTTCAAGACGGCCGGATTGAGATCAAGACGGTGGACGATCTGAAGAAGCTGATTGAGATAGATATTGAGCTGCAGAAGGACGAGATTTAATCGTCCTCCTTTAACGCTTCTTCAATAAATCTCAGGTGCTTCTTTTTGAGGTTGTTTTTTGTATGTTGAATTTGGGAATGCAAACTAAAGACAACAAAAACGAAGGAACAAACTAAGAGGAATTTAATATAAAACCCCATGCCGTTTGAGAAGTTAAGTAAATTGATTTGTACATTTTCAATCCATGAAGTTTGATCTTCTTGAAGAATTTTATTGTCTTTTAGGAAGCTTAGATTTGCTACAGAGATAGTAATTGTAACTGCAATAGCTGCTGTTGTAATAGATATCACTAATTTATGGAACATATCTATAATTTGAGTCATTGAGGTATTATTGTATTCCTCCGATTCAAGCTTTAATTTAAGTAAATTAAGGTTTTTCTTTGGGACTAGTTTATAGCGCTGGAGTAGCTCGTCAGTAGTATATAAATAACGCGATACTTTCTCGACCTTTATTTTTCTGTATGTATTGTTTAACATTCTTTTGAACAAGAAAAGATTGATATAATCCATCAATGTTATAAAAGTAAGTGCTGATACAGATAGAAGAATTAAAGGATTTAAGTTCATTAACAATTCAAATCACCTTTTTATTAATAATATCGGTTCAGGGGGTGGTGAAATGTAGCATGGCCAGAGAGCGCAGTCCCGAGCGGGACAAGGCAAAGCAGATGTGGTTAGAGAGCGGTGGGACGATGAAGCTAAAGGACATCGCCGCCACTCTTTCTATTTCAGACAGTAAAGTCCGAAAGTGGAAGACAATGGACAGCTGGGAAGATGAGCTCAAAGGGAGCGTTTCACCCGAATTCAAAGGGAGCGCTCCAATTGAAACGAAAGGGAGCGCTCCACTTCGCGGCGCTCCCAAAGGAAACAAAAACGCTGCTGGTAATCGCGGCGGCGCTCCCCCAGGGAATCAGAATGCCAAAGGAAACAGCGGCGGTGCTGGTGGGCCGCTTGGCAACAAGAAGGCAGTTACTACCGGTGAGCATGAAACCATCTGGCTGGATACCCTGACCGAAACCGAGCAGCAGTTATTAGAGCAGATAAATACGGACTCTCTCGTTCAGGCTGATGAGTCAATTGCTATGTATTCCTTGCGTGAGCGTCGTATGATGCTTCGAATTAAAGAACTGATGGATGGCCTCTCTGAAACAGAACGTAGTGTATGGTACGAAATGAAAGCCATCAAGGAAGTTGCTGAGATCCACGACGAGAAGACCGGCATCACGAAGAAGATTCCGCATAGCCGGAATGAAATGATGGAATCGAAGATCGAGGAAAAAGGGTTTCGAAAGCTGGACGACATTGTGAAGCTGGAAGAAGCGCTGACCCGCATTCAGGATAAGAAGATCCGCGCTATTGAGCTTAAGAACCGGTTAACCGATGACGAGAAGCGTATCCGTATTGAAACCATGGAGTATGAGCTGCAGATGCTGCGCGGTGGTGGCGGTAAGGAAGACTTCGAGGATGATGGCTTTATCGATGCGCTGAAGGGTATGGCGGCGGGAGTGTGGAGCGACGATGGCGAAGCTTAAACTCAAGCCGCCGGCGTTCAAGTGGTCTCCTTTTTCGCAGAAGCAGCTGAAGGTTCTGACCTGGTGGACACCGGAAAGCCCGCACCATGATAAGGATGCAATCATTTGTGACGGTTCGGTCCGAGCCGGGAAGACGGTCTGCATGTCGTTCTCTTTTATTGCCTGGGCGATGGACACCTTCCGAGGTGAACAATTTGGTATGTCCGGTAAGACTATCGGAGCGCTGCGGCGTAACGTAATCGGTCCGCTGAAGCGCATGCTGGCCAGCCGTGGGTATAATGTTCATGACAATCGATCTGAAAATGTTCTGACCGTTACCCGGGGGCTTATCAGCAACCGCTTTTTCTTGTTTGGCGGCCGAGATGAAAGCTCGCAGGATCTGATCGCCGGTATTACGCTGGCCGGTATGTTCTTCGATGAGGTTGCCCTGATGCCGAAGTCCTTTGTTGACCAGGCGACCGCCCGCTGTTCCATTGATGGTGCCAAGCTGTGGTTTAACTGCAACCCCGCTGGCCCGTATCATTGGTTCAAGATGGAATGGCTCGATCAGCTTCAGAAGAAACATGCGCTGCACCTGCATTTCACAATGGAGGACAACCTGTCTCTCTCCGAGCGTGTGCGTGAGCGGTACCGGCGCATGTACAGCGGGATTTTCTATCAGCGGTACATCCTGGGCCTTTGGGTTATGGCCGAGGGAGTAATCTTCTCCAAGTTTGATGATTCGGTCCATAAGAAGGCACGGGACTGGTTTCCGGCCAAGTTTGACCGCAAGTTCATTTGTATCGACTACGGGGCCAATAACCCAACGGCATTCCTAAAGTACGGTGTCCGCGGGAACATCTATTATGAGTTGGATGAGTATTATCACAACATCCGCCGTAAGGGCGAGAAAACAAATGGCGAATATGCTGATGACCTGGAAGCCTTTATTGACGGCGATGAGTATTCAATCTTCATCGACCCGTCAGCAAAGGCTTTTATTATTGAGCTGAAGAAGCGCGGTATCAACAATATCCGAGCTGCCGTGAATACAGTGCTAGATGGAATTCAGACGGTGTCCAACCGGTTCCAAAACAATGAGTTGTATATCTGTGCTGACAACACCAATTCCCTTCAGGAGTTGGTGTCTTACGTATGGGATGAAAAAGCCGCCGAGCGTGGCGAGGACAAGCCCATTAAGCAAAACGACCATACCTGTGACGCACGCCGGTATGGCATTCATACTGATTATCTGCTGCAGCAAGTGAAGCAGCGCAAAAAGGAGAGAGAGGAGCGACATGATCATGGCGTTGGGTGGGTGTAAGCATGACTAGTGAGGCGCAATGGTTCCAAATATCAAAAGCAGAGGACAGGCATATCCCTTCCAGCGCTCAGCTGCCGGATAGCTTTGAAAACCTCTACGATCAGAACGGGCTGCTGCCTTTCCCTCCTGGCAACGACCCTGCCTCCTGCAAGCTGCTGGTCAAGAACAGCAACATCATCCCACAGTGCATTGAGGCATATAAACGGAACATTGCCGGCTATGGGATTGCGCTCGAATATCTGCCGGGGGAGAACGATGAAACGGCAAAAGAGGAATGGGATCGTGCAGAAAAGTTTCTTGAAACCTGTAATTTGGAGGATTCACCGGATGAGATCATCAGTTCATTAATTGAGGATATAGAGAGCAGCGGAAATGCAAATGTGGAGGTAGCCTGGCCTGCCGGCAGCGAGTTTCCAACACTCTACCGCATGAATCCCAAGTATGTGCGCTGCACAAGGGAGACTAATCGGGCAACAATCAAGCGGAAGAGACTGATTCGGTCAACGAAAAAGATCGAGGAGTTCTCTCAAGACATCTACTCCCGGAAGTATGCCATGAAGCGCGGGACGTCTGTGGTGTGGTTCAGACCATTTGGAACCGAGGGCCAAGACAATCAGATCATTCCGTTGAAGTTGGGGAATGACGGCCCGTATGGAGAGCCGCGTTGGTTTGGGAATGCGCCGGGCGTGGTCGGTAGTCGAGAGGCGGAGGAACTGAACGTTTCCTATTTCAGCAATGGCCGCATGCTCTCAATGCTACTGACGGTAACCAATGGCCGTCTGACCAAGAAGTCTATTGAACTGCTGCAAAAAGTAAAGGGTTCGCAGTCGCAAGGGGGAATTCTGTACCTGGAGGCGATAGGTGAGGAAACGGGTGGTTTGGTAGATGAAAAGATCGAAAAGGTATCTATCAAGCTGGACAAGCTGAATGATCTGCTTCAGCAGGATGCCTTATTCCTGGAATACGGTAAGGAGAAGAAGGCAGACATCCTGTCTTCGTTCCGGCTGCCGCCGATCCTAGTTGGCCAGAGTTCGGATTACAACCGCGCGACCGCGGATGCAGCGCTGCGGTTTGCAGAGGAACAGGTCTTTGAGCCTTACCGCAAGTGGATCATGGACGAGATTTTCAACAAGCGGTTGTTCCCGGCTATGGGCATCTTCCGTGTGAAAGCTACCTTGCGCGGCCCGCGCATCATTGATCCGGAAGACCGCAAGGCGTTGCTGGACTTTATTGCAGATAAAGGTATTATGCTGGTCCGGGATTTGATTCCGATCGCAGAGGAAGTGCTGGATACCACAATCGATGAGTCCAAGTACAGTGAAGAATACCTAGATACACCAATTGCTCAGCTCTTAAACAGCCAGCCTGCATTAACCGTGCCTGAACCTGACACCGATGCGAATGATCTGCAGGAGCAGGTATCCGCCATTGCCAAGCGTCTGCTACGTCAGAGTCATGATGAGGTAGTCAACCATGTGTAAGGAATGCTGGGAGCAGATTGCCAAAGCGGATGATACCGAATTCCTGGATGGCTTGGAACTGACCCATGCTGAGCGGGCGGTCTTGGAGGAGCTTTACAAACAGGGAGAGACGCGGATTGTTGAGATCCTTGAGTTGCAGGGGAAGGAACTGCACGAAGCTATTCTTGAACTCAGCGAGGATTTGCTGATTGATATTGGAGAACTGGGTAAGGTGCTGGCATCGGTACAGACCGGAGAGCTGTTCACCATCCAATTCGAGCAGGCTGTATATGATGCGTTTACCCCATTGTTTCATTTAGCAGGAGAAACGGAACTGGTAGAGCTTGATCCTGACAAAACATGGTCCGTCAAAAACAAAGCTGCTTCACGATTTGCAAAGAATCTGCAAAAGCTGGTTCCAGACATGAACGGCACCAGCGCGGACGTTATGACCAGGGCATTCCAGAAGGCCATCAAGGAGGGAAAGACACCTTCTGAACGGGCCTTAATGGTTCGCGAGATTAGTGCAGCAGCTGCCAAAGGAGACGCAGGTCCTTTTACGATGGAGAGGGCCATCACGGTTTCCCGGACCATGAGCACAGCAGCTGCAAATGGTGGGAAGCTGGAGGGTTGGAAGCAGTCGGATGTTGTCAACGGTAAGAAGTGGCGGTCTTCCAAGGGTGATCGGGCCCGGAAGACACATAAGAAGACCAATGGACAGGTGCAACCGCTGGACAAGCCCTTTGAAGTCGGTAAGAGCAAGCTTATGTTCCCTGGCGATCCAAGCGGACGGCCAGAGGAGATTATTCAGTGTCGTTGCACAATGCAATCTGTAATGGTTTGACACTTTATGAAGGGGGGTGAGAACAGAACATGAGTTATAAACTGAAAGACGCTAAGATCACGCACATCTCCCTGGTAGACAAGGGAGCCAACGGCGTGCCGTTTGCTATCATTAAAGCTGACGGGAAGAACGCCATTCAGAAGCAGGTCCAGATCGCCAAGGTTGATGATGCTAAGCGGGTTGTAATCGGTGTGGTATATCAGCCGGATGTGTTAGATGCCCATGAAGATGAGATGGAAGCCGAAGAGATTGAGAAAGCCGCACATCTGTTTATGGAGAAACAGCACACCTACAATATTGATAAGCAGCATGACCTGGAAGTGGACAAGGGATATGTCGTTGAGTCTTACATTGCTCCTTGTGATATGGAGATTGGTGATCAAATCATTGCGAAAGGTTCCTGGGTGGCCGGGGTGAAAGTAACTGACGATGATACTTGGGATTCCATCAAGAAAGGCGAGATAACCGGATTCAGTATGTGGGGTGTCGGTAAGCGGGAAGAGATTGAGGTGGAAGAGGAGGTATCCAAGGGATTCTTGAGTAGAATCGCTAAGATGCTGGGCCTAATTGAGAAAGGCGCGGTCTCAGATAAATATCATAAGAACCGGAAGAACCGAGAATTTTGGGCGGCACAGGATGCCCTCAACTCGGTTCTTTTTAATTGGGACACTTGGCAAAGTGGTCTGGAAACCGATCCGGAGACCATCCGGGAGGCCCTGCAGGACTTTGTCGATATTGCGCAGGATGTGCTTACCAAGGAAGACATCGTCAAAGCCATTGGCACACCGCCAGAGCAGATTGCCAAGGCAGGCAAGAAGATTTCCACTAGCAACCTGAAACATGTAGACGATGCTATTGCAGCACTGACTGAACTGAAAAATAAAACGGCTCCCGTAGAGGAAGAGTCCGAGGAGGAAGACGATTTGAAAGCTGAAGATATTGCCAAGGCGGTTACGGCTGCCGTTGCGCCGATAGCGAAACAGGTGGAAGGCCTGACCGCTGAAATTGCAGAGCTTAAGAAGGCCGAGGGTGGCGAGGAAGAACAACCTGCTGGCGGAGAAAAGGACGCGGCCACGCCGGAGCAAGCTTCTTTGACAGAAACCATTGCCATGGCCCTTGCCCCGTTGACAGAGCAAATGCAGACGCTAGCAGCTGATGTGCAACTGGTGAAGAATAGCCGCGGTGCTTCCGTGCAAGGTGATGAAGAAGAAATCCAAAAGTCAGGCGGCGCCGTAAGTTTCGGACGCTTTCTGTAAATTGAAGGGGGAATGCAAATCATGAGAACAAACGGCACAATTGCTACTACCAGCATCCAGAAATCCACAATCATCACTCCAATGGATAACACTGCTCTTACGTATGAAGAAGTTACACAGTTTATTGATTGGGCATATGAAAGCAATTCATTTTTGAAAGGGATCCGGAATGAAACCCGAAAGAGTTCTTCCGGTACCATCGACAAAATCGGTGTCCGTGGCCGGAATCTCCGGAGCAAGAAAGAGAATGTCATGGCTACAAACACTGCAACACCCACATTTCCGCAAATTCCTTATGCGGTTGAGCCGGTTGTTCTGCCATTTGAAATAACAGAAGAATTCATCCGGCAGACACAGCGTGTCCGTGGCCAGAACGCAGAGGAGATCATTATGCGCGGCATGGCGAACAACTACGGGGAGAATATGCAGGATATTGCCTTTAACGGTGACACAGCGACACTGGCGACTGATCCGGATTATGAATTCCTTAAAATCAACGATGGCTGGCTGAAGATCGCCAAGGCGACCGGTCATTACTTGGATTGGGCAACGCTATCGGCAGCCGAGAAGACAGGGATTCTGTTTGAGGTGGAGAGAGCCATTCCAACCCGGTTCCGTTCCGGTGGAGTCTTCAAGTACTTCATGCACCCGAATACGTTTAGTGAGCGGCTGCAGCGCCTGGCGGAAAAGGACACCAGTGCTTCCATTCAACTGCAGATCACAGGCGGGGTGAAGAAGATCAACTCTTATGATGTGGAAGAGGTTTGGAGCATGCCTGAGGGCGCTGTCCTCTTTACCTACCAGCCTAACTTCGTCATGGTTCACACCTACGACATGCAGATTCGCAAAACGACCGAGGGCAAGGAAGCCATCTATGCAGACAAACGATTCTACGCCACTCATTCCGACTTTGACGCCATCTTTGAAGAACCTCAGGCTCTGGCCTATGTGGAAGGGGTGGAATTTTAATGCCATATGTAACCTACAGGGGCAAAAACGCCTCCCTCCGGCTGCATAGTATCCGATTTGAGCCGGCTAAGCCAGTCCTGGTTGAAAACGAGACTGCGCTGAAGAACTTGCGGGAGCACCCGGATTTTGAAGTTAATGAGGAGAAGATTATCCCGCTGGAGGACTTGTCGGTGGTGCAGCTGAAGGACAAGGCGAAGAAAGCCGGAATTGAAGGTTTTTCGGACTTGAAGAAGCCGGAGCTGATCGCCGCCCTGAAGGCGCTGGAAGGCGGCGGTGTGCCGGATGTTGACAACGACACTCCTTAAGAGCCGCAGCCGTGTCAGCGTCGTACAGGAAGCGACAGACGCACAGCTTGATCAGTACATCGATGATGCACAGACCCGTATTGAGCTGTATTTGCCTGTTCTTTTCCCGGAGATTGTCGACAAACAGCTTATGCTGGCCTGGGTGAAGCTGGCGGAGTCGCTGGCCTTGCAAGACAGTGAGGAATACCTGGCTTCCGTTGCCCGTGGATATTCTGCGGAAAGTGACGGTGCTTGGACGTATACCCGACAGGCAGTTGAAGGGAAAACCACGGGCAATGCCGATGTGGACTCTATTCTTTTTCTCTGGGTCAAAAAACAGCAGTCCGGGCCGGATGACGGGAACATCACGGCTTATTTGTTGTGAACCATCGCATGAATACCCCGCTGGTGGTGTACCGGGTCGGCCGCCAGCAGGATGCGGACAACCTGTTCAGCGATCGGAAGACAGGGAAGGTTGCGGACTTGAAGTGTTTCGTTGTTAAGACGCAGACTGATGCCAAGGCAGAATCCACTCCTGTCATATACATTGTCAAAAAGACAATCGGTGTTGCAAAAACAGCGGACGTCCGAATCAGCGACGAAGTGTTATTGTTCGGACGTAAGTATTTGGTGATTGACTCTAACCCGCGCCGTTACTGGCGCGAGTTATTAGTTACTTGCGAGGTGAAAGGCAGTGAACATGCATGATTTTGACGGCCTGGCGAAGAAATTCAAGAAGCTGAGTGACGAAGGCGTGAATCAAATCCTTCGGAACATCGCGGAGGCCGTGGGCGAGACGCTGCTGAACCTTGTTGTTGATGAGATTGATAAACAAGAGCTCATTGATACTGGCCTGATGTGGAACTCTTTTTCCCACGGCGAGGACGCGAACGTATGGGAGTGGGATGTGGACCGCAATACTATTTCTATTGAAGTGGGATCCAACCTTCCTTATGCGCGAC
Source organism: Paenibacillus sp. FSL L8-0470 (assembly GCF_038008625.1). Lineage (NCBI taxonomy): Bacteria > Bacillati > Bacillota > Bacilli > Caryophanales > Paenibacillaceae > Paenibacillus > Paenibacillus sp. FSL L8-0470. The sequence continues at coordinate 4,499,006 of NZ_JBBOZM010000001.1, read as the reverse complement.
ATCTCAATGACGGATACACTATTCACAAAGCTCACTTTGTGCCGGGATTTTGGAGAGCGAACGGCAAGTTTGTATATGATCCTCGCGCAAAGACCGGGTTTATGGCTAAACCGCGTTCCTTTATTGGCAGACATTACTTTGATATTGCTGTTCAACAGCTGGAAGGCGGCATGAATGCTTTGATTATGAAACGGCTGGAGAAGGAACTGGAGAGGATGCTGTCATGATGGATGTAGGATTAAAAGCTTGGGCAGAACTCGTGCAGCAGGTCTACCCGGATCTTCCGATTTTGCGGAATCGCTCTCGCTGGATGGCAGGGCAGTTTGATCGTCCGAGCGTGTTCATTGAGACGGACCTGGTGTCCGATAAAGCACACACACCGAGGGCAGACCGGATCATTGAGGATGTGGGTCTTGTCTTTCATTATGACATGGACCGTAGCGGGGCAGAGGAAGCCGGGGAGCCGATTCCCTTAGACTTATCCCCCTTCATCCTTTTCCTTCGGCAGCAGCGGTTCTGCGTGGCCTCTCAGCGTTTTGGCATCATGATGGTAATTGAAGCCCCGCACACACGACCGTTGAATGATCGGATGGAAGTCACCTTCAGGTATTCATACCTTTTACACGTGCCAAAGCTGCTTGTGAATGATGATGGATGTCCAGTTGATAAGATCAACGACTTTTTTATTGAGCAAAGCTGAACTTACTGTTAGATTATTTTTTAAACTAATGGGCAATTTACGTTAATAAAGAATCATTAGACTGGCCTAGTCAAATAATTAAAAATTGTACCTTTTAATCCTTTTGTGCGAGGTCTATGCTCGTATTAAAGACATTTTACTATTGAAAGGTTGTATTTATTATGTTTACAGGCTTATCTGCATTTCCTCTAACTCCAATGAATGAGAATGGAATAGATGAGATGGCTTTAATACGATTGCTCAAACGTTTAGCCTCAGCAAAAGTGGATTCGATTGGAGTTTTAGGGTCGACTGGTAGTTATGTTTATCTCAATAGGGAAGAACGGCTGCGTGTTACTCAACTTGCAATTGAGTATGCCGAGGGGATACCAATAATGATTGGAATTAGTGCTTTACGTACACGCGATGTTCTCCAATTTGCCGAAGATGCCCAGAAGGTAGGGGCGAATGCTGTACTTTTAGCGCCTGTTTCCTATCAGCAACTTACTGATGATGAGGTGTACTCACTGTATGAGACAGTAACAAAATCTCTTTCTATACCATTGTGTGTGTACGATAACCCAGGTACAACTCACTTCTGGTTTAGTGATCATTTGCATGGGCGTATTGCGCGGTTACCAAAAGTCCATTCCATAAAGATACCCGGGGTACCTGATTTGGTTTCTGCTAAACAGAGAGTGGAACAACTACGTGCTCATATACCAAAGGATGTGACTATAGGAACTAGTGGAGATCCGTTTGCGGCCGTTGGTTTAAATGCCGGGTGCGAGGCATGGTACTCTGTACTTGGTGGTCTGTATCCTGATATTTGCATAAGTATAACACGTGCTGCTCTGGGCGGGCATTCGATCAATGCTGAAAGTCAATCTGCTTTTCTTGCCCCTCTTTGGCAGATGTTTCAAAGGTACGGTAGTTTACGCGTCGTTGCTACAATTGCGGAAATGCAGGGGCTGATCAAGAATCCGAGTCTTCCGTTACCGCTAAAAAGTTTAGATGGGGTTGCTCGCCAAGAATTAGGAAATATCCTTGCCGATTTGCAACTCGAAATCCCGTTACGCTAACGGGAAACTATAGTAAGGAATTAACCGCTTAGGGAGAGAGCGGTTTTTCTTTTGGACAGAAAAGGGAGGAGAACTTAAGCATGAGTGTAAGAAAACAGATTCGCCAGTCTACTGATGCTGTTCCGAGTGATTTGAACAAGCGAAGCAAACAAGAATGGATTGAGAGCGCAGTGGTTTTGAAGCGGGAACGCTTTGAAGTCGCCGGCGCTCTTTTTGATTGTGCGGATGATGCCCTGCTCTCGCAGCAGGAAGTTGTCCGGAGAGTGGAGGCCTATTTGGGTATGACAACAAAGGAGGAAACAGTGAATGTCGATACAACGGAGTAGACCCGGGGCGTATGTGGAGCTGCAGGCGGTGGCAAAGTCGCGTGTCTTATCAGTATCTGGCCGCGTGCTGGTGCCATATCAGGCCGAGTGGGGCCAGCCGAACAAAGCTATGGATATGACGGATCAGGCGGAACGCTTGAAGGAAACAGGGCTGCAAGTGGATGAATTGGAGCTGGCTGCAGAGAGTGGTGCGACCGTAATTGGGTACCGGGTAACCAATGGCAACGAGAAGGCGGCCGCTGCCGCCGTGGAGGACAGCTACACCATCGAGGCCCGTTATCCTGGGACGCGGGGCAATGATTTCGAGTACATGGTACGTGCTGCTCTGGTGGACTCCAGCAAAAAGGAGATCGTTATCCGGGATAGTAAGGGCATTTTTGATACGGAAACGTTCTTGGTGGCCGATAAGGCCGGTGCCGCTGAGGCGCTCCAGAAATCGAATATGGTCCGCTTCAAGGATACTGGGGCCGTGACTCTGGCCGATGTAGCCTATACCAAGCTGGCTGGCGGCGTTACTGGCACTGCAGCCATCAGTGCCGCTAATTGGAGTGGCATCTTTAACCGGATTGACGGTCTGGTGTTTGATGTCGTGTATCTGCCTTCCCCTGACGCTGCTGTGCAGGCAGCGGCCAAGCAATGGCTGCTGGATCGCCGGACCAAGGCCCGCAAGCTGGCACAGTTGGTTATCGCCGGGGCTGCCGCGACAGACGGTGACATCGAGGCTCACAATACGCGCAGCCGCGCGGCGAATGCCCGTTATATCATTAACTGCTCTTTAGCTGGTGAACACACTAATGGCAAGACCTACGGCTCTTTGCAATGGGCGGCATGGGTCGCAGGCTTGGTAGCAGGCACACCGGCAAATAAGTCTTTTACTGGTGTAAAGGTGCCAATGACCGAGGCAAAGGTGGACTGGAGTCATAGTGAGGTTCTGAAAGGTCTTTCCGAAGGCACACTTATGGCCACACGTGATGGATATGATTACATTATTGAGTCGGCTGTCAACACATTGACCACGCTGGGAGCCGGTGAACGAGAGGACTTTGGAAAAATCCGAGTGTCTATGACGATTGATCAGGTCCTCAACGACATTTACGCTGCTGGCAAGAAGAACAAGGCTAAGCTGGATAATGATCCAGAAGGCCGCGGCTTGTTTATCGCAGCCGTAGTTGGATACCTTAAAATCCGCGCTGAACAAAAGGCGATCGGCTCAGAATTTACATTTACTGAGCATCCGACAAAGAAAAGCGAAATTGATTATGCGTATTTCTCATTGTCCGCCAAGCCGCTTGATGCGATTGAAATATTTAATATTGACTGGGAGGTGGCTTAATACATGGAACGCGAACTAATTGGCCGTAATCTTTCCCTTCAGGATGATAATGGGGACCCGATCCAGACGGTCAAGGAGGTAGAGGTAATTCTGAAGCCGGAAACCTTAGATATTATCCGTGCGAGAAAGATGTCCAAGACAAAGCAGATCGTCGGATTTGAAATCACCGTTAAACTGGTCATGTCTAAACTGGAATCCCGGCTGCGGTACCGGTTGCTGGCAGATTTCAAGGCAGGCAAAACAATGTACCTTGAACGGATCACCGGATCCCTCGAGGACCGTCAGACTGGGAATACAGAACGTGTGATGATTAGCGGTATCCACATCCACGATGAGATGGACATTCTGGTGGCCAAGATCGACGAGAACAACGGTATTGACATTACACTGTCTGGCACAGCGAATGATTTTGACTTTATAGAGCAGTTTCCGGATTACATGGCTTAGGGGTGGGGAACCGCCCTCTTCTATTTAACAACAATATAAAATATATGGAGGAATTGAACATGAGCGACAAATTGCAGAAGTACCTGGCTAAAGGTAAAGAAGGCCGTAAAGACGACACCATCACTGTTTCGGTGGACGGTGAAGAATGGTCTGTTCGCCGTCTGACTACTATGGAGGTACGTCGATCTTATGAGCTGGCGTATGAAGATAATGGCGATCCGAAGGAATCTTATAATGAGATCGATGTGATGATCGTAAAGGCGACCGAACATGAATTTGATTGGAACAATACAGAGTTGCTGAAGGCCTATAAGTGCGCCAGTAAGTTTGAGCTTCCGCCGCGCTTATTTGATAATCCTGCTGATTATTCGGAGCTCAGTAAGGCAGTACGAAATTTCCAAGAAACGAAGGAAGCTCTGCTTAAAGAAGCAAAAAACTCATCAAGCAAGATGGAGAAGCAAGCTGGGTAGCGTCCTTTTGGATAAACCAGAAGCAGCTGCCGGCTGAAATTCTTCCTTTTGAGGTAGACAAGCAGCGGCAGTATTTTTTCTGTCTTGCTGCTAGCATGGTCGCGGAAGAAGAAGCCAAGCGCCTGGCCAACAAGAAATAGGCGGGATGGAGGTGAAAGATTATAGCAGCTACAACAAAGGTTACGGTCCCGTTCGAGGCAAAGGACCTTATTTCCGGCGCTGTCCGGAATATGCGGAATGCACTTCGTGGAGCAACCGATGATTTACTTGATTTCCGGAGAGCCGCTGGGCAGATGGGGGATAACCTGATATCGGATCTTCGGAGATCCCGGAGCGCAGCGGATGATTTAAGTAGTCGCATTAGTGGTGCTGCGGACGAGACACGTCGACTAGGACGATCCAATGTAGATGATATTTTCCGGCGTGCTCGTTCGGGAGCGGATGAATTGCGTCGCTCCGCATCTCGCGCAGACTCAGAAATTCGCGGATTGAGTGATTCTCGGGTGCATATACAAGCGCAAGATGGAGTCAGTCCGGTTATAGACGGGATTTCCTCAAAGTTAACAACTTTGGCAGCAACAGCTGGAGCGATTCTCATTGGCGGCGGTATCAAAGACGCCTTATTCGGAAACGTGATGGACTACTATTCCGAAGCTGCCCGCAGTGCAACGGTCTTACCTGAAAAGGACCGGCTCAATGCTCTTCAAGTAGGTAATGAGTTGCATGCCAAAGGCCTTGTGGCTTCGCAAGCCCAAGCAGCTGGAATGCTGGGAGATTTATCCCCAATGGTTCGCGATAAATCGAAGGCGGGCGATATGCTTTCATCTGCTGTGCAACTTCAATTTCTTATTCCAGATGCAAGTATTGAGGAAATTGGGAGAGGGCTCTCGCAATCTGCGAATACCTTCAAAGAATCCTATGCTTCTGTTGCAGACAGCATGGCGTACGCCTATAGCAAAGTAGGTGATCCACAGAAAGATCTCTTCGATACATTTTGGGAGTATTCCGGATATTTTAAGAACACTGGCGCAAACTCGGGTCAGATGGCCAACTTCTTGACCCAGAGTGTGAAGGAAGGAGCCTTCAATTTTGACAAGCCAGCCGATTTTATCAAGGAAACTTTTGGTGTGAAGGCTCTCGACGCTGGCGACATGGAGAAATATTTTACTCTTCGCGGTGCTGGGAAGATTGATGCAGCGAAGCAAGCAGCTTCCTTCACTGGTGATATCAATTCCGGCGATGAGCAGCGTGCAAAGGGTGCTTTGATGGCCCTAGTTGGTGATTTGGCTAGTCAAACGCAGAGTCAACTGAAAGCTTCGTTGGTTTCGCTTGGCTCGGCTACTGCAGAGGACAACGGACTTGCTGTGCTTAAGACTTTCCAAGTGCCATTTCAGCCGGCTCCTGCAGAGATTGCAGGAACAACGGAAAGAATGGTTCAAGCTCAACAGGCCGCAAATCCGATGCAAGATATTATCCAGACCCGTGCGCAGATCGATCAGCAAATGCAGGAACTGGGTGCGAATTTATCAACGGCTGTACTTCCGGTGCTTCAAGAATTTAATACCCTTCTCACAGAAAATAAAGATAATATTCAAGAACTTGGTTCAAAAATTGTTGGCATGGTCAGCAAAATGACAAGCTTTTACAATGACAATTTCAACACAATTAACAATGGGTTGTTACTTATTGGAGGTAGCATCGCTGCTTTTAAAGTAGCAAAACTCGGAAAAGGGTTAAAAGAAAAAACGGTTGCTGGAGCTAGTAAAGTCCGGAGTTGGTTAAGTTGGGGAAATGCAGGTGTTCCACCTACTTCTGCTCCATCCGAAGAAGTAGGCGGCCCTACAAGTCGCCGCTTCACGCTTAATCGAGGGCGTAGAGGTAGTGGCAGCAACGGAGGAATTGGCGGGCTGAGCTCCTTATCATCCATGACTGTAAATGCAAGTGTGGTCTATCTCAACGAGGCTGGAGGGCTTGGTGGGCAAAATCGCGGTGGGAGAAATAACAGAGGTGGTCAGAGACGAGGGCGACGCGGTCGATCTGGGAGCGGTGGTGCAAATACCCGAAGTGGCCGTAACTCGAATGGCTCTCTCTCTGCACGTCGTAGGACGAGCACACCGGACATGCCTGACATCGATACTCCAGATGTGGGACAACGGCGGACTGGTCGTGTAACCTACCGGAACACTAATAGGCTCCCGACTGGCTCACCGATCCCAGATGTTATTCCAGATGCACCGGGCGGCAGGGGAATCAGGGGATTGTTTAAAGGTGGGAAGAAGGCTCTTAAAGCTGCCGGGATACTCGGGACGGTGGCTGGAATTGGCCTTACCGGATATGATCTATACCAAGCTTCAAAGGAAGACGGCTTGAGGGCAGAACTTTCCTCGACAGGCGGCTCTAGGGTAGGTGGTATGGCTGGAGGGGTAGTCGGAGGAATAGTTGGTACTATCGCCGGTCCGCTTGGAACCGTATTGGGAGCAACAGCGGGCGGTTGGGTTGGCGACAAATTGGGTTCTCTAGCTGATTCTAGCGGAATCACTAAGTCTGTCGTAGATGGGGTGGTTTCGGCTGCTGGCGGCATTAAGGATGCGGCAGCTTCAATAGGTGGTTGGCTCGGCATCACCAAGAAAAAAGAAGAGAAAAAGCCCGAGGTTAAACCTCCGCCTGAATCCAAGGTCACCTTTGGCAACTTAACGCCCGAGCGTGAAAAGCAGCTGCAGGAGACCTTCAACGTATTCCGAGCCAATGTGGCCAAGGATGGATTAAAGACTGCATTGACCAGCGCCGTTAACGAGAGCGGTGTGAAGGGGACTGTCGATAAGATTAAGAATACCTTTGTTGGCGCATGGAAAAGCACGGAATCAGGCAAGGCTCAGCAAAATGTGCAGGCCGTTGGAGCAGCTGCACAGATAACAACTGGACAGACTCAGCAGCTAGGTGTAACTACGAAGAACAGCACCGCCGGAATTGTCCAGGGTGCTGGTGCAGCGGGTTCGAGCATGTTCGGTGTCGGGGCCGCTGTAAAAACGGCTACAGACGAGACAAAGCAGCACTTGCTTTCCATCCAGACCGTCACGAGCCAGGCCGAGAGCTGGGGGAGCAATTTTGTTACGCGGATTGCTGCCGGAATGCGGAGTAAATACCCTGCGGTGACGGCCGTGGTATCTGAAATCGGTAAAGCGTTCAAACAATTAATTACCTCGGGAGCAGCGCCGACATCCGGAAACAAACCCCATACCTCCTCCGGCGGAGCAGCTTACGCTAACGGCGATATTATTACTCGGCCTCATATCGGGTTGGTCGGTGAGGCGGGGCCGGAAGCTATCATTCCGCTCTCTGGCGGTCGCCGCAAACGTGGCGTGGAATTGTGGGAACGGGCAGGGCAAATGCTTGGTGTCCGCGCTTATGCCAATGGTGGCATTGTTGGCGCACAGCCTCTGCGGACTCATGCGTACCAAGCTAAGGCTTATATCGATGATAACAATGACCGTATTGGCTACGGAGCCGGTTATGCTGAAGGCATCCATGGATCTCTTGAAATGGTGAAGAAGCAAGGCCTGAAACGTTACACTAGGGCTATGAGCAAAGCCAGTAACCTCACAGATGCGTATAAAATCAGGGCAACCGGACATCAACTGCGTAGGCAAGCCGCTAAGATGAAGACCTTTGCCAGGGGGACAAAACTTCTCAGCAAAGTGGTTCGTCCGGTTGGTTACGCTATGGACGGTTGGGATATCCTCTTTGCTGGCAAAGGTAAACGAGGACGGCAGGCAGCCAAAGTAGCCGGTGGAATTGGAGGAGGGATCGCCGGCGGAGCTGCAACTGGAGCACTGTTAGGCACTTTCCTCATGCCTGGTGTCGGCACAGCTGTTGGTGGTGCGATTGGCGGTCTGTTGGGGACGATCGGTGGTGAGAAGCTGGCAACCAAACTTTTCGATGGGATTTCCGGTTTCTTTGGCCGCAGAAAGAAGCGGAAAAAGAAGAAATATGCGTTTGGGGGCCTAATCAGTGACCCTCATCTCGGTCTGGTCGGCGAAGCCGGTCCAGAAATGATTATTCCTTTGTCCGCTGGTAAACGGGGGCGAGGGCTTGACCTATGGAAACAAGCAGGTGAACTGCTGGGTGCCCGTCCTTATGCAAACGGTGGTGCAGTAGGAATGAAGTCCTCTTCCAGCATTCCAGTGGCCAAGACGCTGGCACAAGCCCCTGCATCGATGCGGGATGTCATCATTGAGAATATCAACATCGACTTTGGCGAACTGGCCAAAGGAATAACGAACTTTGCTGAATTTGCGAAAATGCTGAACAGCTCGCAGGGTCGAGCGTTGTTCCGGAAGATTTTTGGCGAAGAGTTTTATAAAGCTTTGGAAAGTGGAGGGTAAGGCATGTTAACCATGATCCGCGACAAAAATCGATTCACCTTCCCCATTACGCCGGCGGAGATACAGATCACAAGCAGCAATGAAGTTGAAACGTTTGTTGTAATCACAGGGCGAGAAAAGACAAGTAAGAGACTCACTTCTAAGCTGAAGCGAGTCTCTTTTTCCGTGATCTTCCCCCGGTCATGGGAGGAACTCTGGGAAACTGGCAAAGAGACGGTGGCCTACCAATCTCCGGAGCAGGCGTGGAAGCTGATGGAGCAATGGAAGGCCAAGCAGGTTGTGATCAACTTCGAGTCACTGTTCTCGCAAACCATGTGGTTTGAGAGTTTTGAGGCTACTTATAAAGATGGCCAGGCTAATTTGCATATCAATTTTAATTTTGTGGAGTACGATCCGGTAAAAATCGTATCATACTCAAACGCAAAGCAGCTCCTGAAGCCTGGCGTGATCATCACCAAATCATCCAAAAGTCGCCCAAACACAACCGGGAAGACGGACAAGAAGAATAAAAAAAAGAAGAGCGAGAAGCAGAAGAAGGCTGAGAAGAAAGCAGCGGCAGATAATGCCAAAGGCAATTTCGATTACCTGACTCAAAAGGAGCGTATTTTGGATAAGACCTCCAGCGTAAAGGGAGGGAAATAACTTGGACAATTTCGCCGTTTTATACGGCAAGGAGAACAGTCGATTTTTGCTGACTGATGCAATCACAGAGTTGTCTTGGTCTTCCTCGCGGGATGAGATCGCCCGCAGTATGACCGTGCGCTTGCGAGATGCTACTGATCTTAAAGCTGCAGGGACATTAATGTGCTTTTCACAGCAGTTAAAAGGAGCAGCGTTGCTGCACGGTAAAAATCAGTTTTTTCATGGTCCGATTCTCAAATTTGAGCAAAATGAATTTACAGATGAATGGGAGATCGACGCCCGAGAAATTGGTTGGTATTTGGCTAAGAATAAAGGCGCTCGTCCTTATCTAAAGGGGGAGGCAGGAGCAGAACTGCAACGATATGTTAAATCCACGGGGATTGATTTCCGCTGTCCTGCCTTCGGCTTTAACCTGGATGAAAGATATGGAACCATGTTTCATAGTGAGGTCATACTGGATGTACTGCAAAAAGCGTATGAGCGATCCGGCTACCGGTACCATGTCGATGTAATCCGGACGGATCAGAGTTTTTACTTACAGGTCGTAAGAGAGGGGACGAATACTCTTGTTCCTGTATTTATCCCGGAACAGATGGAAGCAAGCACCGCTGGTTACAGCATCGAGGAGACCTATACAGTGGTCACAGCTCAAAAGTACAAGGATGACAAGCTCGCCTCATCTGTAACCAAAACAGCATCCGGCGCCGTGCAGGCTATGGGCCGGATGGAGGAAATCATTGAGGTAGAGGAAGAGGAAGACCCGGCCATTATCGCCACACAGCGCCTTAAGGCTTTGTCGCAGGCTAAGCAGATCAAGAAAATAACGGTCAGACATGAGGACCATACACTTGCAGGGCTGCGTGCCGGGTGGATGGTGCTCATTAAGACGGATCATACATCCAAATGGATTGTAGAGTCTGCGGAGTCCAGCTTTAAGAACGGCATGTATACCGTAAAACTTGAACTGGAGAGGAGAGAATAGCATTGCTTAATGACGCGCTTAAACTGCTGCGGGAGAAGACAGCCGGTCATATCGATGCCCGGGATACAGAGAGGGCTACGCTGCTGAGTTGGCCGGGGAGCCCGGCGATTCAAGTTGACGGTGATCAGGAGGCTTACACCGCAGATAAGCTGGTCTTTGCAGAGTATCTGCAGGAGCGCCGCATCGATACAGTATTTGAGGTCAAGCAGCCAGCGGTCTCTACGCTTACGGGCATTCTGGTTCTCCCCAGTCCCCTGCAGGCGGGTGACCGGCTCATTGTCTCCCGATTAACCGGACAGCGTTATTACGTACATGGAAAGGATGTAGGCGGCAATGGCGGATGATAGTTTGTTTCCTGGTCTGGACCTTGCGGACCTTGGCGAGGTCGAGCTCATGGAATCGGTCGTCTCGGCCAACAAATGGACTTATATGATTGATTACCGTAATCGGCGCGCTGTGTTTGATGATGCTGGCTACCCCAAAAAGACTAGCAGCTATCCAGAGTTCCTGGTCCAGACTGCCCTGAAGATATTGAACACTGAGCGTTTTCGGTATGTTTTATACGATGAGGAAGTTGGCGTCGAACGGTCCGAGTGGTCCGGTTGGGAAGATGTAGAGATTAAGCGGGACATAGAAGAGGCATTGATGGCCCACGTCGAAATTCAACGGGCTGAAGTGAAGTCAATGGAACGAGCTGGTCATGAGATGCACCTAAGCATTTCTTTAATAGGCGTTGCTGGCAATGCTGAACTGGAGGAGGTTATTGGCGTATGACTATTAAATTAACAGACTTGCCGGCGCTCCCAAGCATGGCGATCCTGGAGGAAACCCCGGAGGATATATATCGGCGGTGGGTCAATCGGGCAATTGCACTGGCTATTGAGCGGGGACTACCACCGCCGCCAACGGATGAAGGTGAGTATTTTTACGATCTATGGTATCCGCTGGCCATCGAGATTGCGGAGCAGCAGGTGCTATGGACATATGGTTTCCTTCAGGCCTTTCCCATCTGGGCGGATGGGGAATTCTTGGACGGCCATGGTTGGGCAGCGGGGGTGACGAGAAAAGAAGGGGAAGACGACGACACATTGCGCCTCCGGATGTTGGAGCGAGCTGTGACGGAAGTGGGCAGCGGACGGCGGAAGGATTATGAAACTTGGGCATTGGAAATGGCCGGGGTCGGTGGGGCTATTGCCCGTGAGAAAGAACGGCACGATAATTCCATTGACCTCTATCTTACGGACCTGGAGGGGCAGCCAATCACCGAAGCATTTGCAGACACCGTCAAGTCGTGGATGTGGGAGGAACGGCGGATCGCCGGCCATGACTTGGGGGTGCATCCTGCGCCGGTCTTTGTCGTAGTGGTGTCAGCACATTTAATAACCTCTGAAGGTGCAGACCTGAATGAAATGGCCACATCAATTCAGCAACGGATTTTAGCATACGCAAGGGAGCGAACAAAACTGGCTTACAATTATGTAGGTTCGTTGCTGCTTGTAAATGGAGTGGAGGATTACGAAAACTATACTTTGAACGGAATGGAGGAAGATGTCGAAATGACGCCTTCCTCCATTCCGCGTGTTGAGGTGGTTTTTTCGTGATTCCAGAGCGCTACCGGGGCATGTTGCCGCCATATTGGTATGAGATCGATATCGTTGACCGGCACTTTTCTGTTTTGGAACAGGAGATGATAGACCGGGAGCGGACCATTGATGATCTTGGTAACCAGTTCCTTCTGCCGCGGGCGACTTGGTCCTTATGGGTATGGGAGTGGATATATTTTAGAAGAAAAATGAATGGGTCTGAGAGTTCTAGAAGAGAAGGAATTCGCCAGAAACGATGGGGAAATACTCCTTTCCGGATTCCTGTCTTACGTGATCTGGGGAGTCAATATGGCAAATTGGTGGATATCATTGAAGATATAAATAACAAGGAGATCGAATTCCAGTTTTCAACAGAAGAACCCATCGATCAGGAAGCGTTAAAACGTAATTTTGAATATATTCGGCCCGTTCATGTTCGATATATGACGGTGAGTCTCAAGGAGCCGGACTGGAATAGTGGTATAAAGATAGCTGAGCAGTATTCGGTTCTCAACTATCCCTTCCAGTCATTCGCCAGCGAGACACTTTACTGCGGCATTCCTTATGACGGTCCGAAGGTGGTCAACCTTCCGACGCCGCCAGTATACGCAAGCGGGGAGCGCATCGCGCAGACCTTCGAACGGGTCCTGCAGGCAGCCTTCCCGGTCACAGGTGCACTTTACGCTGGAGGACTGGAAGCACCGGTGACTATAATCCCGGTTAATCAGGCAATCAATTACTCTGGTGGGGCAACAATGACCGCAGCCTACAGCAAGCAGTTGCAGGCTACCTACAAGCTAACCGGCACAATCAACGCGGGAACGGAGGAAACTTAATGGCACTAACGATAAGCGCTCATAACAAGACAAAAGCCTGGTTCCGGGACATGATCGCATATGGAACGTACACGATAGGCAATGCGGTTACCCAAATGCCTATTCATTCGCTGACTTTAACCGGGGACGTAATCACGCTGCAGTTTTATTTGGCCGAAACAGTCGCCGGTACGATTACAAAATTTCAGGTGATCGACAAAGACGGCGAAGTCTGGGATGACCAGCCAGACAGCATTGTAAAGCCAGCGCTTAATGGGTTGCTGGTGACATTTAAATACACACTCACAAGAGTATAGGGGGACTGACTAATGGGCTACACGAAGACAGCCTGGAAGGATCATATCGTAGACAGCAGCGGGGCCGTTGTCCAGCAGGGTACACCGCTGAATGCGAAGAACCTGCTGCACATTGAAGAAGGTATAGCGAACGCATCGGCCAATGACGCGGGCGTCCTGGCTGCAGCTGCAGCACACAGCGGCGTGTTAGACATGCCAGGAATCCGTGGGGTATTTACTTCGCAATATGTACTAGGCGAGGTTCAGGTCCCGGGAGCCGCATGGATGGTGCAGGGGCAGAACATTCTGGCGTATACTCCTAATAGTAAGTTTCTAATTCTGGGGAATGTGCTTGATATCAAAGCACCGACAGCAGAGGGCGGCGTAACAGGTGTTTTGTCTAGTGCGCATCGTATTGACCTTCCGGCACCCCCAACCGAAGGCACACGCGACGATCTGGTATTTTTGGAAGCTTGGCGCGATTCGGATACACAGGAATGGAAGACTAGATTCAGGGTTGTGACTGACATTGATTTTAATGTCAATCCAGAAGGGATGCGGGCAGACGGCACAAGCTGGGATAAAACCAAAGTAACGGCGCAGGGCGGCAAACCCAATCCTCTGCCTGGGTTAACAGGTACACCGGATCAGTCGTGGTATCGGACTTACTTTGCTAAACCCTTTAGTAATGGAGCATTGCCTACAGCCGTGGAAGATAAAGGACTTTACATTGCAGGCGATGGGTCCCACACCTCTAAAGCTTTATTAAATACCTATGACGGATTTGTTTACGCGATTCCGTTACTCAAAATCAACCGTCGGAATTCGGGGGGCTATAGCGTTAAAAACCCGAACGGGGCACGGGAGTTTTTTGTCGTATCGTCGGCGCTGGCTTCGCCAATAGCACCGGGAGCTACTGGCCAACTTACCTTAAACACTGTAGACTATGCGCGAATTCTTACCGGTGATTTGTTTTACTACGACGCTAACTATAACGTAACGGTCATTAGTAAGGACGGCGGTAACAAAATTACAATTAAAAACACGGGAACATCAACAAGTGGGGGCTTGGATTCAGTTCAAGCCCTAAGCACGGCAAACAGACCTGACGGTTTGTATGCCAACATCATAGCCGCCCGGGACATTACCGACTTGCGGCACAAGACATACCTGGTTGCCCCCTCTTATGAGCAGCTGCTGATCGACGGTACGGACCAAATTCTTCGCGGTGCTTCCCAAGTGGAAAGACCCACGGCAATGAGGAAAACCTACGTCGGTGTACGGAAAACACCGCTGGACGCAAATCATGTATTTTACGCTAGTTTTGACGGTACAAGTATTGCAGAGGTCGGCGGCCCTACTGGAATTACAGGAACATATTTACCTTCACTTTCCGGCAGTAGCATGCGGTTTCCTAATACAATCCCAAGTAACAGCCTCAATCTATCATCACCAATACAAGATACCTTTACTATCGACTTTATTCTGGAAGACGAAAATATACCGAAGGTCATTGCCAACGGAGGGACTCGGCAGTTATTGGCCTTATTGGATTCTAACGGTACGGCACAGGCTACCATTGTAGTAAGGGAAGAATTGGCAAACACAGACAGGGCAATTGTTTTTTTAACGGCTAGTTCTGCGGGCTGGACATCATCTGTAGGCTATTCTTATGTGAAAGCAATTCATGGACGTTCCTTATTTATAAGAATTACTCGCAGTGCTGGTATTACTCGAATTTATGTAAATGGAGTAAAAGTCGCTGAAAACGCTACTGTTTCAATGACCACCCCAGCCACAAAATTAACACTGGGTAAAGGGTATATTTGGCAAACTCCCAACACATATTTTGACTGGCAAGGTGGTTCAGTTTCCGATTTTTCTATTTCAAATGTAGACCGGGGTACGGTCTTCGCCACGTTGCCCGCTGACTTTATCCTGGGCTATGCGGATATTACGCCAGCGCTAACCTCCCAGCGCCGGATCAATAGCGACGCCCCGACGGCACAAAAAACCTACGCAGTCGCTAGAGTGCAGAACCAAACACAGGAGCGCGGGATCACTGTTACGAAGGGAACCGGCGTAAATGCTGCAGCCTGGGAAGCGGGCGATAAAATCAAAGTGCGAGGCCTTGCTGGGGAGATTATTGGCGGGGTTATTGACTCAGACACGGCACTGACAAAAATAAATAGTATAGGCGGGGGCATTGGCCTTACTTGGCCAGTGAATGATGTGAGCAAAGTGGCAGTATCGGACACTTGTCGTATATGGGACGCAACTGTAAATGCTGTAGGCGATTCTATGAGTATTACGGGCATAGACGCTACAGCTAAGACGGTGACCTTCAGCACTTCACTTACGTTAAATCATATGAATCAATACTATTTAGTGGAAACGACTGCCAGCACTTCAAGTCCTTTAGTCCGGGTCGTTATTTCCGGCACTTCTATAACCGTACCCGGGACCTGGACGGGCCTTGGAACAAATGAAGCGGAATTAACCATGGGAACCCTACCAGGCGGCCTGATTGCTCAGGATATTATTATTGAGTACAGCCTTAATATGCCGGTAGGTCAGGGGGGATTGCATCAGGTATACACATCTGTATTAGCTGGAGAAGCGAACGGAAAGAAACTGGTTCCTAGTGCGGTAGCAATAACCGACGACTTTGTCGGTAAGATTGCTGGAAGCACCGCTGCTAACCCGAACAGAGCCTACCACGTAGGGGGGACGACTTTAGCCACGCCAAGCGCTCCAGGGGCAGAACTGTCCCAGGCCGATTACGATGCCATAAAGAGCAAAGATGCTTCTTTGAAAGTTACGACCGTAACCGGACCGGGAAATTTTGCTCAAAATTTATTTTCTTTTGACATAATCCGCATGTTCGAAGACAAATATGGGAAGATTCCAGGAGCTTATACTGTAACCGAAAAAGTATCCTGGTTAGCTGCCAATATTGCAAGAATTACATTTAATGCTCACGCATACGGAGCAGAACCCGTAGGCAACTATGTTAGTATTTCCGCCCGTGTAGGGGGTGCTTGGAGCGATTTTGTTAGCCATCCATACGGCATTATCAATCCGCTGACTATTGCAACATTAAGTAATGTCATCGACGCGGCGGGGTTCGTGCATTATCTTGTATTCGCGGGTGCTTCCGATGGCGCGAAGGCATCAAGCCTTTTTGTAGATTCGATATCCGTAGAAATCACATTAACAAGCAAAGCGGGATACATTTCGCTTGTGCCGGAAAATTCCCGCCGGGACGATGGATTAGGCAGCATCTTATATATCCGTAGAACGACCCGGGAAGTCGAAAGTCTTTTTGCAGGGAATGACGAAGATAACGGTATTGTCGTATATGGGGATTACCTACCGATGCAAGATATGGCTACTACAATCACTGCACCCTTATCCGGTACCGCAGATGTATTACTGAGCATGCAAGGCATCGTTTCAGTAGCCGGAACAAATAAGGCCTATGGTGATTTAAACAGCTACAGTAATGCTATTGCCCGTTTAGTGGGTCCAGGGGATGATCTTAATTATAAAGTGGACCCGCAGAGCCTTATGCTGACTAGTAATTATACAGATAACTACGTCGCTAGTGTGGTGCGCTATACTTACGCAGACTCCCCTAACGTCGCCAAATTATCTACAGCCTGGTATACCGATGATCTGCCAGAATGGTGTAAACAAATAGCCGAATTCTTTTTTTGTACACAATCATTAGTGACTTATAATGGTGAACTGCTTATTCGTCTGCAGGTGAACCGCAGAAGCCGAAAAGCATTACCTGGGCTGGGCGGCGGTGCGACATATGTATATTATCGCTTACCTGGTCGCCCATTAATTAAACTTTAAGGAGGATTGAACCCATGGATAATGTCACTTTTAATCGGCAAGATCACACCGTAACCGGGCTTAACCGTCCGGCCGGTCCTGCGGAATACAGCCTGTCTCTTCCGTATCAGATTACAGCAAATAAACAAGTTTCCCGGGTCAACGGAGAGAAGCAGAAGGCGAATGAAGACGGCCAGCTGCTGTACTATGGCAAGCCGATCCTGGGGGACGACGGTACAGAGACGGTGAACGAAGTCACTACCGCCCGGATTGCTACAGCCTGGGAGGAACAGACCCAGGAATATACCTTGGTAAATGAGGACGGTAGCCGGACACCGGTAAGTAATACGGCCAAGGTCGCTACGGCATGGGAGGACCTGGAGCCGGTTATGGTGCAGAATGTGGAGCCGTACCAGGTGAGCTTCACAGAGCAGCCGAGCCTGTTCACCTTTGACGAGTTGAGTGCTGCCAAGAGGATCAGCTTAAATAAGGCGTACAAGCCTCTACAACTCATTTACTACGACGAGGATTTTAGCCTGGATCATTTTTCCGATGATCTGGTAGAACATGCGGCCAACATGGGGGACGGAGTAATGGCCATTCATCCGGGCGGTAAATGCCGGACGGTTAAGCTGCCGCTGGGTAGGTCTACTAACACAATCCGGCTGTACCTGGAAGCCCATGAGGGGATCACCGTCGAAGTAGGGGCAGCAGTTTCCAGCATGATAGCCGTTGTCGATGGAATCGTAAAGATGCCTGCAGCTGCCGACGCCGTGTATGTACGCTTCACCAATACGACGGAATCATATAAAGAGGTTTACGCCTTCGGATTGCTGGCGTAAGCAGAGCTAGCGCCCAATGAGGCGTTTTTATTTTGCCCTCGGAGCTGATCCGGGGGCTGTTTTTATACACCAATTAGATAAAGGGGAGCATTCATGATGGCAGACGGGGGAGCAGATGATGTAAGGGGAGGGGCTGAGGATGTAATGCCATTACAACGCCTTGAAGAAGTAGAGGCGGGGTTGAGCACTCTGTCCAGTGAGTTTGCCCGATTAGCTGCCGAGAACGTTACGGCAAATACTAAGCTGAGGCTACTGGAAGAGAATGACCATCGTCATGATGAAAATATTAAGGAGATCAATAGTTCAACCATCAAAATGGAGATTCAGTTCAGTGCAATTATGGCTAAGTTCGACAGCCTAGAAAGCAAAATTTTCTCTCTGCTTCAGCAAGCTAACAAGGACAGCGGCGCAGAACGAAAGCTTTGGATGGATATGATTAAATACATTGTTTTGATTGCTCTTGGAGCAGCAGCAGGTAATCAATTTTTAGGGAAATAAGGAGTGATGTAATGCTTACATTGGATCAGGTAAAACTCAAATCACATAAACGTCTAATCGGGCTGCATCCTGTCCTTAAAGCGGCCATGGAGGCCCTCATTGAGCGGAGTTATGCCCGAGGGGTCAATATAGTCATTACCCAAGGGCTGCGGACCATTGAAGAGCAGAATGCCCTGTACGCCCAGGGTCGTACAAAACCCGGGCCTATTGTCACTAACGCAAAGGGCGGCACCAGTTACCACAACTTTGGACTTGCTATTGACTTTGCGCTGCTGCTGCCAGATGGGAAACAGGTGTCTTGGGATCTGAAACGTGACGGAGACGGTGATAAGGTAGCAGACTGGTCAGAGGTTGTCCAGGAAGCTAAGGCGTTAGGCTTCGAATGGGGCGGGGATTTCGTGTCCATCAAGGATGCGCCACACTTCCAAATGACGTTCGGCCTTAGAACCTCTCAGTTACGCGCAGGCAAGGAGCCAACAGCAGCACAGGTAAAAGCGGCATATGCCAAGATTGATAAATGTAAGGGGGAGGCGGACGAAGTGAAAAAAGACGTACCCGTGTCAGTAATCGTAAACGGCAAGAAGGTGGCCGACGGTGTAGCAGATAACGGAGTAACCTATACACCAGCAAGGGCCGTGGCAGAGGCTTTAGGGGCTACAGTGGACTATGACGCTAAGTCCAAAACAATGACAATCACCAGTAAGGGGGCTAAATGATGAAAAGCAAATGGCGTAATTATGGATTGTGGATGTCTTTGACGGCTGCTGTGCTGCTGGGCGTGCAGACCATCGGTGTAATATTTGGGGTGCAATTATCTCCCGAGAAATATGATGAGGTTACTGCGGCGGTGAATGCTGTTCTGGGTATCCTTGTAGTATTGGGGATTGTGAGTAATCCGGAAGCTGGTAAGGGCTATACAGACAAGGGATAGATGGTACATGCGCCCACTGGCTTCGGCTAGTGGGCTTTTTCTATTTCTGCGCTAAAAAGTTATTAGCATTTTGTTTACAAAATGTTATTATTCAAATTAAAGCTCTACTTATCTTAATCGGAGTGTGATTATAATGATGTCGATTTTTAATGAAATGGATGAGCGTTTGAGAAATATTGAAGCTTTAAAAGGGGATTATTTTAATGAGTCATGTATTTTAATTTTTGCTTATTTGGATTATCTGAGCAATTTTACTGAGAAAATCAATAAAAAGGGTAATAATAATCATAGAGAGAATTTTAGATACTTCATCAAAAACTACTCGAATTTAGAATCTGAATTAATGTGTCTACAGATTGATAAATTCTATAATGATTACTCAATTAACAGAAATGACGAGAAAAATAGATACGAGCATTATTTCAAGCGAATTGAATTGCTTTTGGATCAAGTTAGGAAAGGCCAAGAAGTTCCATTAAATAAATTTTTCACTCTCGACGATGTTGATGAAATTGATAAAGATTATTTTAAATCTTATACAATATTCAACAAAATCTATGACCATCGCAATTTTTTAATTCATGAGTATAGAAATAATTTGGATTATGGAGGAGTGCCGATTTCACCTTTTTTGAGTTATACAGAGAATATACAAGGGGGGGAAGGGTGGTTTACCTGCGAAGTTCCATACTCTTTTCTGAGGACTTTACTTTTAAACTGTTATACAAACGTTAGAAAAGAGTATGAAAAAACAATGAAAATTTTATCCCCTCTCTTTTTGTCGCATGAATAATATTTACAAAGTCCTGGAGAGCGATACAGATTTCCTAGTTGCGGCTCTGGCACAATCAAAGGTCTCAGTCTGGTACCGGGAAGATCCGGACCCAATCGGTCATCTGATGGATTATGGTGGCATAGTAGAGGGGTATACTCCAGACTCTATTAAAATTGCTGGAGCTTACTTCGTTAGAAAACGGTTTGAATTTAGAGCATACATAAGATAACCCGCCGGGCATAAGCCTGACGGGTTATTTGTAGTAGCGTTATGTATTTTAAAGTACCTAACGGGAAATTGATCACGTTGCTCAACTGTGGATTGTCTCTGATTTCAAAATAGTAATCACAAGTGAATGGCTCCAGGAAGACTCCACGCTTATGGTACGAGTATACTTGTTGCTTTTCCCATCCTAGTATTCCCACCGCAGAAAAGAAGCTGTAATAGCGCCAGATGATTTTGTTCCGTATTATGCACAATAAAGAAAATTAATAAGACCACGTACATTTATCATGCGCTTGGTCATTTTGCTCAATAGGATGCAAGTAAGCCATTTATAACTGACAAATGAAAAGCAGCCAAGAATACTCCTCGACAGAATGGAATATGTGCTACTACGCCATAGTGCATAAAAAAGTGAATTTCATCAAATTATAAATAAAAAAGGAAGGGTGAAAAAATGAAACTCGATATCAACGGTAATATTCAAGAAGGAATGCAACTTATGGACCCGCCAACTAAGCCTGAATATGAATCCTGTGTAATTGAGGGCACTACGGTACTTCTAAAGGATGGAACTGAAAAACCTATTGAAAAAATAAGTGTTTTTTCCCCCACACATGAAGGAGATATACTCTTGAATATTCATGGTTCTGAAGTATATCCAGTAGCTTTGATTTCAGGTCCTGTAAATAATTTACCACTAGTATCATTTAAAATTGAAACAGAGAAAAAAATATATCAAATTAAAGTTTCGATTTGGCATGCATTCACAAAAAATCATTTTAGTTTAACACCGGCATATATGTTTGTAGAGGGCGACAGAATTATGACTTCAACAGGTGAAGGTGTTGTTACTTCAATTGTGTACGAGGAGTATAAGGGTCAACTTTGGAATGTTTTTTTGGCAGGTAAGTCTTTTAAAGATAGTCTTCACAATTTAAATGATGAAATGATGTATTCATTTCTGATGAATTCTTTGCTTGGCTTGCAACCCAAAGAACATTTGATTTTCTGTAATGGAATCCCTTCAGCATCATTCATGCTTCAAAAACAAGTGATTGAACAATACAGTCAAGGAATAAACATTAATCAGTTTAATTAATTGCACTGTGTATTCATGTGGGCAGAATTGCGGTTACTCGGGTATGTTAGATTAAAAGGGAAGTGACTCTGATGGGGTCAATATTCCAGGTTTATTTAAAATTTAAGGATTAGTCTCTGGCTTCGGCTAGGGGATTTTTGTCCTTTAGCAGTAAACTTTGTAGTCATTTCGGAGTACAGTCAAACGATAATATTGATCATGTAGAAGAGCCGCACAGGAATAATTCTAGGCGGCTTTTTTATACAATAAACTCCGTGAATACCGGACTCCGCAACATGCCGGATTTGGTCCAGTTCCTCATTCTCACCTTGGCGCGTAGCCGGGGCTCCAGATGTATAAACTCCTTATCCTCGCCCTTTACAAGTTGGTTGGCCACACCACGAAAGGCCTGCTTATGCAGCGGTGACACTCCAAGCTCTATAATCCCAGCTGGCCTCAGCTTTCCGGACGTACCGGACGGTACTGCAGCAAGCCAGCCGAATTCCTGTTTTCGATAACCGGTTATATAAACCTCTGCATAGGTCCAGTTAATGACCTTCTGCCAAGCATGGGATCGGCGTCCAGTTTCATAAATGGTGTTCCTACGCTTGCCCACTACACCTTCCATACCTCGCGTCTCAATCTGTTCAAACAAGGCCACGCCAGCGCCATCAACATGCGGCACCACTCCAAAACTTCCAGACGGTAGTGATAATCCCGCCAGTATCTCCTTGCGGTGCAGTAGCGGTAATCTGCGCAGATCCTTACCTTTGTATTGAAGGATATCAAAGATAGCGTAATAAGCCGGAAGCGTCGCCGTGAGTTGCTGAATCTTGTCTGCCCGCCGTGCCTGAAATCGACTCATGACGGACTCAAAATCAGATACGCCGGTTGCCGGATCTACGCAGGCGACCTCACCGTCTAAGATTATATCGTCATCAAACGGAAGCTGAAGTTCCGGGTACTGCCGGGTGCAGTCGTTGTTATGGCGGGTGTACAGTCGAACTGTGCCGGACTGCTGGGAGTAGATCAGCCGATGTCCGTCAATCTTTGGTTCAAATATATAATCGCTGTGGCTGAATGGGCCAGCAGCGGTTTGTAATAACATAGGGGATATAAACATAAAAAACCTCCTCAATCCAATTATAGCGCTTGGCTATAAGGGAAAGAGGAGGTAAGTGCTGGGAAGGATTATTCTGATGTTGTATATTCACTTACTTCATAGGTAAGTATTTTATCAAATACGACATAATCTTTACGCTTCTTAAAGGGGCCTTTATTGTTGCTATGTTTATTAATAGCATGCATTCCTGGGCCTCTACCTGCATCACGGGCATCGTACCAGGTTAAGAATGCATCTACTTCTGCAATTGGTAGGTCGTATTCTTTTTCTGTTCCATTAACCAGAGTGATGGTAAGGATAGCCCGATCTCCTGTAGGCTGCTCTGGAGTTGCTGTAGGCTTAGGAGTTGTTGAAGGCGTTGGAGTAGCGGTTGGTGTATGTGTCGCCGTTGGAGCTGGCGTACTCGTAGCCGTAGCTGTTGGTTCAGGTGTTGCGGTTGCCGTAGGAGTTGAAGTAGCAGTTGGGCTAGGTGTCGCCGTTGCTGTTGGTGTTGGTGTTGGAACTGGAGTTGCCGTTGGTGAAGGTGTTGTAGTCGGTGTAGGCTCAACAGTAGGAGTTGGAGTTGGAGTAGGAGTAGCAGAGTACACCTCGGCAGTATAAATTAAAGATTGTCCACTTCCCTGTACCCGTATTTTAGCTACGTTTTCAATAGGTTTATTTAATGTAATTATGTTCCCTTTCCTTGTATTCCCTCCTGTATAACCATAACCCACTAGCACCTTCCAATCCGAAGATCCTTGAAGTTGGTAATATAGAAATGCACAGGCCCCATAGCTGTCTAATTGAGCATCGAGAATATAACTTACAATGGTAAATGTTGGCATGTTAAAATCGACATTATGATCCTTGTTATATTCCATAGATTTTCCATATGTAATTGAATCACTATCAAACATATAGGAGATATTACGCCAATTAGTTTCATTAGTAACTACGTATTGGCTATTGCCTTGTAAGAGTGGAGTATTAGATTCTGCGCTTGAAACCTTAGAAATTGGAATAACACCTAAAAAAAGAACTAGTGAAACAATAAATAAAAAAGCTTTTTTCATTTAACGCACCCCTTATTATGTTTTTTTCCAATAGTTACTTTACATTACTAAAACAAGGATTGTCTAAACAAATATGTCTATATCTGCAATAAAGTGAGTGAAGAAGGTGATTTTCTTTTTTATCCCAGACAAAGAATATCTTACTGGTTGAATAAAGAACATTTGTTTGCATATAATACAAACAAATGTTCTTATTTTGGAGGTGCGGACTATTCTAGAGGATACCCCGCGTAAGCTGTGCTGCAATTATCGAGGGCTGGTAACGTAAACACGCCGTATGATACAGCGCCGCAGGGAGGCGCACAGAGCGCCAGG
This sequence comes from Paenibacillus sp. FSL L8-0470, assembly GCF_038008625.1. Taxonomy (NCBI): domain Bacteria; kingdom Bacillati; phylum Bacillota; class Bacilli; order Caryophanales; family Paenibacillaceae; genus Paenibacillus; species Paenibacillus sp. FSL L8-0470. The sequence continues at coordinate 4,475,287 of NZ_JBBOZM010000001.1, read as the reverse complement.
CGTGGAACTAACATAGATTACTGGTTGTATCATTGAGGGGGCAGTACAAAATGAGTAAATTAGACGGTAATGAGAGGTGGAAAACTAAGATGCTACTTACCGATCATGTGGATCAGTACGATCAGAGGGATAAGGATCAGGGAGCCGGCAGTAAGATGCTCACGAATGACGAGCGCGAGATGATACGGGACCTCATTTTGCTGCCACATATAGATACAATGGTGGGCAAGAGCCTGAAGGAGATCGAGCATTCCGGCAACGTCCTTAAACGAGCTTATCAGATGGCCGGGCAGGCAATACAGCGCCGGATCATGCAGGATACCTACGGGCTGCAAAAAGAGCTAAAACAGCGGAACGTCCGGTTTATTGCTGATGAGCAGGATGAATTTATATCGTACTACAAAATCTTTTGCCGGGGATATCAGGAGAGATTCGGACTTACCCGCGACGTAATGCGTACTGAGATTAGCCTGCGGCTGACTAAATATACAGCGGAACTCGGAGAGTCATTAAAAGATCATCTTAAATAAGCGACATATAAAGGGAAATGAGAAGGGACACTGCATTAAATATGGACCAGCGAGGATGATTGGGACTGGATTAATATAGAGGATATTATAGATGTGACTACATAAAAAGACCCCGAGAATAATCCCGGGGTTTAGTTTTAGTCTTCAAAAAGTTCATCCATCAGATTATCAATTTCTTTCTTGCGTTGTGCAGTGTCCTCTTTATCAATTGCAACTTTACCATCTTCAAAAATCAAGGTGTCCCCAGCTGTAACCTCGTCTGGCAACTCAGACTTTAGTATGTCCTCAGTCTTTCCATCAAACTCAATTACAGCATACTCACCCTCGAAGCGATCAACGATTCCCTTCCTCATTTGGATGCCCCCTTAGTCGATGTGAAAGTGATTTTAGTGCCATCGCTAATTGCTGTAATTGTGCCTTTTTGATCTGTCCGAAGGACGGTAGCATTGGCGTTTTTTAACCTTGCAAGTATTCCAGAATCCGGGTGTCCGTAATTGTTTTTACCTACACTAATTACTGCGTACTGTGGTTTGACGGCGTCAAGGAATGCTTTGCTGGTTGAACTATTCGAACCGTGATGGCCGACTTTTAATACATCAGCTTTTAAATTCAAACCATCCGCAAGCATATCGTTTTCAGACTGCAATTCCGCGTCCCCGGTAAAGAGGAAGGACTTGTTTTTATATGTAACCTTTAAGACGGCGCTCCAATCGTTAAGGTTATCCCCATAAGAATTAATAGGGGCCAGGAAATTCGCCTCAACACCAGTCAAGGGAATAGTAACTCCTTTAGTCACTGCTTTAATTGTGCGTCCTTCATTCTTAACAGCGGTTAGAAAATCCTTATAAGTCTCCGTGGTGTGCGAAACCTTCGGTGCATACACAGCCTTCACATCCACAGCCTTCAGCACGTCGTCCAGCCCACCAATATGATCCGCATCGGGATGTGTAGCTACCATGGCATCAAGTGTTTTTACCCCAAGAGCGTTCAGGTATTTCACTACATTTTTACCCTGATTATTGTTGCCCCCATCAATAAGTATGTATTGATTTTTTGGAGTACGGATTAGAGTAGAGTCACCTTGTCCAACATCAAAAAAATAGACCTGCAGCGTGCCGGCATTTTGTTTTTTAGGTAATGCAAGTCCTGGCGCCGGTTGGACAGTTGGTTTTGCGGTTGGTTTTGGCTTCGCTGTAGGTTTTGCAGTGGCGGCCGGAGTTGACTTGGACTTTCCACCATTGTGATAATGATATTCACCGTCCTGTAGCCCCCACTTGGCACAATTCGTTCTACAATAATGTCCGCCGTCTGAATCAGTTCTTCCGGGATGCGCATTGGCGATAACAGGAAGCAAAATCAGTAAAACCGACAAAATCATTGATAAAGCAATTCTTTTCTTCATAAAATCCCCCCAGAGTAGTTCTGGGAGTAGTCTATCAGAATAAGGGAATATTTACTACAAAAAAAGCGAAACGTTGCTGGCAGTTATGCTCGCGGGGTTTCGTTTTCTATATTGCTATTGTCTTTTTCTTTTTGTCTACAGACTTTTATTTCAAGCCATTAACTTTGTAATATCGAAAGGTATTGATTTATTTCCTTCATCTTAATGCAAGACGGTTTATGTCGATCATTTTCCCAGTTTGTTATAGTTTTCGCATCTACGCAAAAACAGACCGCAAGCCCCCTAATTGTCATGCCGTTGTAAACACGAGCCTTTCTGATCCGTTCACCCAAAGTTCGCTCAGGTAAGTTTTCAAAGCAACCCAAGTATGAGATAGGGAGATCCAAAAGTGCTGATAGCTTTTTTAAGGTAGGGAGAGAAGGGGCGTGAATATTTCTTTCTATATAAGAGTGTGCTGTGAGGGATATTCCAATCTCCTTGGCCACTTCGGCAATTAGTAAATCTTTGTTAATTCTACCTTGTCGTATTCTACTGCCGGCTTTAGTTGGTATCACGTTATCTATTTGAGTCAATAGCATAGGTTTCCGTTGCAATATAGAAATTCCAGAGGTGTTATCTTCACGGATGCCATTGCGGGTATTTGGGAAGCGGAGAGCTGCAGCAGAGATGCACCTGCAGTCCTGCGAGGATTGCACAATACCGCTCTAAGATTTCCGGACCGCTGCTGGACCGGATTGATATGCAGGTGGATGTTCCCCGTCCGAAGGATTGGGGTGGTGAGGGGCCTTCATTATCCTCGGCAGAGATGCGCGCAGAGGTTCTGAAAGCCCAGGCTATTCAGACAGAGAGATATAAGACTCTGCCGATATCCTGGAACAGCGAACTATCCGGTGCGGCACTGCGCCGTTATGCCAGCTTGGGCAGGGAAGGCACATTGATGCTGCACACCATTCTGGAAAGTCTCGGCTTAAGCATGCGGGCCCATGACCGGATTATTAAGCTGGCCCGGACGATTGCCGATCTGGAGGGATCTGTAGACATTGTCTCTGCACATCTGGCGGAGGCAGTGCAGTACCGCAATCTCGACAGGCAGATCATGACAGAGGACTAGCGATTTATAGTATATAGACTATTACGAATAATGAGATATATTAACGGCAAACAAGCCGCCCATAGCCAATGGACGGCTTGTTCTGTTCTCATTCTGAGAATGATTGGAAGGACGCAGATTCTTTACAGTACGTTTATTTCCACTTCAATGTTGCCGCGGGTAGCGCGGGAGTAAGGGCAGGCGCCGTGGGCGGCTTCTGCAAGCTGGGCTGCAGTTTCATGGTCAACGCCTTTAACAAGAACATCAAGCTTCACAGCGATGCCGAAACCTCCGTCTTCAACTTTGCCGAAGCTTACAGTAGCGGTAACTTCGCTGCCTTCAATCTTCACTTTGCCCATCCGGGCCACCATGTTCAACGCGCTGTCAAAACAAGCAGAATATCCGGCAGCGAACAGCTGCTCAGGATTTGTGCCTTCTCCGCCGGCGCCGCCCATTTCGCGGGGAGTGCTGATCGTAAGCGCCAGCTTAGGGTTCTCCGACTCAATAGTTCCGTTTCTTCCACCTACTGCTTTAACTGTAGTTTCATACATTTTTTGTTGAATAGTCATCATTATTATCCGCTCCCGTTCATCCGATAATGTATTGTACACAACTTAATTTAACACAATTAAAATAATAGTCAATCTATTTTTCGCTATTAATATGATATTACGGATGAATTGTGATAAAATAATGTCATAAAGGCAGGTGAAGAAGAAATGCAAAAGACAACGACAACTCCTGAGCTAATGCTTGATAATCAACTTTGTTTTACCATCTATGCTTGCTCGCGCGAATTTACGAAGCTGTATCAGCCTCACCTGGACAAGATCGGTTTAACGTACTCCCAGTATCTAGTAATGATTGTGCTTTGGGAAAGACAGCAGTGTACGGTTAAAGAACTGGGCGAAGCCCTCTTTTTGGACTCCGGTACCTTAACGCCGCTATTGAAACGGCTGCAGGCAGCAGGCTTAATTCTGCGTGAGCGTTCCTTGCAGGATGAGCGGAAGGTTCTGATTTCCCTGACAGAAAAGGGCTGGGCGCTGCAGGGTGAAGCGGCATGCATCCCGGGGAAAATGGCGGAAGGAACGATGCTCTCGGCAGATGAATTTGTTGCTCTGCTGGGCCAGTTTAAAGACCTTCTGGCTCGTGTACACGAAGCTAACATTAATGCCTCTAAATAGCTCTTGAAAGCTGTGTCAATATAATCGTTCGCATTCCGGCATGAAATCAAGCGAAAATGTGTGTGCAAATAGTGAAAGTTTTTGAGGAAAGCGCTTTTAAAACATGTTACAATATTCTGGGTTTCCTTTTCTGACATATAGCTAAATATAGATGAAAATCTGTATTTCAAAGCTTGTGTCACTGGCAGAAGCCACGCCGTTTCTATTAGATGCGGTTAGGTTTTCTGCTTGTGCCGGAATATGTAGCAATAAACCGGTCTGGACCCGGCTTTGGACAATCAAAACGGAAAGCGGAATGGCTGCAGGCTGCCTGTTTAAGCCACCGCAACACTTTAGGAGGCTTCCGGTATGAATATCCACGAGTATCAGGGAAAAGAAGTACTTAAGAAGTACGGCGTAGCCGTACCGAACGGAAAAGTAGCTTATACAGTGGAGGAAGCAGTAGAAGCTGCAGTATCGCTGGGTACACCGGTAGTGGTGGTAAAAGCGCAGATTCATGCAGGCGGACGCGGAAAAGCCGGCGGTGTGAAGGTAGCGAAGTCGCTTGAAGAAGTCCGGTCTTATGCCGGAGAGATTCTTGGCAAGACACTGGTGACCCATCAAACCGGTCCTGAAGGCAAGGTTGTAAAGCGGCTGCTGATTGAAGAAGGCTGCCAGATTGTGAAAGAATATTACATTGGAATCGTGGTGGACCGTGGCTCCGGCCGGGTGGTCATGATGGCTTCTGAAGAAGGCGGCACGGAAATTGAGGAGGTAGCGGCCACTCATCCGGAAAAGATATTCAAGGAAATCATTGATCCTGCAGTAGGCTTGCAGACTTTCCAGGCCCGCAAACTGGCGTACAGCATTGCTATTCCGACAGAACTGGTGAATAAGGCTGTCAAGTTCATGCAAGCGCTATATTTGGCTTTTGTGGATAAGGATTGCTCTATTGCGGAGATTAATCCGCTGGTCGTTACAGCTGACGGGAATGTAATGGCTCTGGATGCCAAACTTAATTTTGACTCTAACGCATTGTTTCGGCATAAGGATATTCTGGAGCTGCGGGACCTTGATGAAGAGGACGAGAAGGAAATTGAAGCCTCGAAATACGATCTCAGCTATATTGCCCTTGACGGCAACATTGGCTGTATGGTCAACGGCGCGGGACTTGCGATGGCTACAATGGATATCATTAAATATTACGGCGGCGAACCGGCCAATTTCCTGGATGTAGGGGGCGGTGCGACGACCGAGAAGGTTACCGAAGCTTTTAAAATCATTTTGTCCGATGATAAAGTGAATGGGATCTTCGTCAATATATTCGGTGGAATTATGCGCTGCGATGTTATCGCCACGGGTGTGGTGGAAGCGGCCCGGCAGCTTGGTCTGACCAAACCGCTCGTCGTGCGTCTTGAGGGAACCAATGTGGCACTGGGCAAGCAGATTCTTGCCGGTTCCGGACTAAATATCGTTGCTGCCGACTCCATGGCGGACGGTGCCCGGAAGATTGTTGCTCTTGTGTAATCGCAGCTGGGCCTTTGGGCACCAGTGCTCGTATTCGACAAACTAAGTAGGGATGTGACCTAAAACATGAGCATTCTTGTAGATAAAAATACGAAAGTCATCACGCAGGGCATAACAGGTTCGACGGGCTTGTTCCATACCAAGGGAGCGCTGGATTACGGCACGCAAATGGTGGGCGGGGTTACACCGGGCAAAGGCGGCACGACGGTGAATATCACGCTGGAGAACGGCAGTGAGGTCAGCCTTCCGGTATTTGATACGGTGATAGCAGCCAAGGCAGCGACCGGGGCAACTGCGAGTGTAATCTATGTGCCACCGGCGTTTGCTGCCGATTCCATTATGGAAGCAGTGGATGCAGGACTGGAACTGGTCATTTGCATTACTGAAGGCATCCCGGTACTGGATATGGTGAAAGTATCGCGTTACATGGAAGGTCGTTCTACGGTTCTGATTGGTCCGAACTGTCCGGGTGTGATTACACCGGGAGAGTGTAAAATCGGCATTATGCCGGGCTACATCCATACTCCTGGGTACGTAGGGGTTGTCTCACGCAGTGGAACTTTGACCTATGAGGCGGTGCATCAGCTTACTGAGCGCGGCATTGGCCAGTCTTCGGCAGTAGGGATTGGCGGAGACCCGGTTAAGGGCTCGGAGTTTATTGATATTCTCAAGCTGTTTAATGAGGATCCGGGAACCAAGGCGGTCATTATGATCGGAGAAATCGGCGGTACGGCAGAGGAAGAAGCTGCTGTATGGATCAAGGAAAATATGACCAAACCGGTAGTTGGTTTTATCGGCGGGGTTACCGCACCTCCCGGCAAACGAATGGGCCATGCAGGTGCGATTATTTCCGGAGGCAAGGGGACGGCCAGCGAAAAAATTGCCGTGCTGGAATCCTGCGGTATTAAGGTGGCCCCTACTCCGGCAGAAATGGGCTCTACGCTTGTAAGTGTGCTGGAAGAGCGCGGCATTCTGAGCGCCTTTACTGGAAGCTAAGTTTCTACTATTATATTTATCAGCATACGTATGTTCTTTAGCAGGGCATCGTGTATAATATGTTCAAAGGTAAGCAACCTTTTGTTCCTGTTCATGGGGATAAAAGGTTGCTTTTTTTGCGTTCAAGTCTGCTGCCGTATAGACGTTTAAGGAACTGTAACTTGCATTTCTGACACAGGTATCACAAAATAGGGAAGGCTGACCTTCCTCACGAGGGAGATGTACGTATGGATTCGCGATATTTGTTGTTTGGATTAAATGAAGTGGAAGGCATCGGCTGGAAGAGTATCGACAAAATTTGTCGAGCGGGTATGTTAACGGATGTGGCTTTTACCTGTGGTGCCGGTGATTGGGAACGTGTGGGAATCAGCGGGAAAATGTCGCAGCGTCTCGAAGCTGTATATACTTCCGAGTGGATACACCGTCGTCACATTCTAATGAAAGAAAGCGGAGTAGAAATGGTAACTCTGCTCGACGAGGAGTATCCCGGGCTTCTGAAAGAGACGCCGCAGCCGCCGTGGGTGCTCTACTATCGAGGCAGCCTGCCCCTGGCCTCCCGCCCGGCGATTGCCATGGTTGGTACCCGTGTGCCTACGGCTTATGGCCGTAAGGTAGGGGAGACGCTGTCAGAGCAGTTGAGCGGGGCAGGTCTTACTGTGGTCAGCGGACTGGCCCGGGGGATCGACAGTGTATGCCATGAAGCGGCCCTGCGTGGATGCGGGAGTACGATTGCGGTGGTCGCGACAGGACTGGATAAGGTCTATCCCTTAGAAAACCGGGAACTGGAACATCAAATCGCTCAGGACGGACTTGTAATTAGCGAATATCCAATAGGCACTAAAAGCCACCCAGGCTTGTTTCCACAGCGCAACCGGATTATTGCCGGCCTTGCCCTTGGGACGGTGGTTGTAGAGGCGGACAGCCGCAGTGGCTCACTAATTACTGCCGATGCAGCCCTTGAGGCTGGTAGAGATGTTTTTGCCGTACCGGGTCCAGTGACTTCACCCAAAAGCAGGGGTGCGAACGACCTGATCAAACAAGGGGCAAAATTAGTGACCGGCGCTCACGACATCGTGGAGGAATACATATCCTATCTGCCTGTAAAGCCGGTGGAACAGAGAGAGAAAGAGCTCTTTAACCCGGAAAACGGAGACAAGCAGGCAGAAAAGAAATTGACAAGTGAGGAGTCTCACCTATACCATATACTGCATCAAGGCCCATTTACGTTGGATGAGCTGTTGGGTAGAACGAAATGGGATTTTGGACATTTGCATTCAGTTCTGTTATCTTTAATCATAAAAAAAGCGGTAACACAATTACCGGGTGCAATTTATAAGGTAATTTAATATAGAAGAGATTGTGTTAAGCGTATGCTTTCGGATTCAGATATGCCCGAAGCAGTTCTAGGAAGCTTATGCTTACAAAACTTTTAGGAGGAACAACCTATGGCGGATGCATTAGTTATCGTCGAATCGCCTGCAAAAGCGAAGACCATCGGCAAATATTTAGGCAGTAAATATATCGTAAAGGCCTCAATGGGACATATCAGAGATTTGCCAAAGAGCCAGATTGGCGTAGAAGTAGAGAATGATTTCAGTCCCAAATATATCACGATCCGCGGTAAGGGTTCCATATTGAAGGAACTCAAAGACGCCAGCAAAAAAGTGAAAAAAGTCTATCTGGCGGCTGACCCGGATCGTGAAGGTGAAGCCATTGCCTGGCATCTGGCGCATGCGCTGGATTTGGATAATACCGAGGAGTGCCGTGTTGTTTTTAATGAAATCACCAAACAAGCAGTCAAGGATGCTTTTAAGACACCCCGCAAAATCAACATGGATCTTGTGAATGCACAGCAGGCCCGGCGGATTCTTGACCGCCTTGTCGGTTACAAGATTAGCCCGCTATTATGGAAGAAAGTCAAAAAAGGCCTGTCCGCCGGACGGGTTCAATCGGTTGCAGTCAAGATCATTATGGACCGGGAGAATGAAATTTCCGCTTTCGTCCCTACTGAATATTGGAGCATCACCGCAAAGCTCGGCATTCGTGACTCCAGTTTTGAAGCGAAGTTTCATAAGCTGAACGGAGTGAAAAAAGAGCTGGGCCAGGAAAGCGATGTTCAGGAAGTTCTGGAAGCTATCAAGAATGCCGCTTTCAAAGTAAATGAAGTGAAAGAGAAGGAGAGGCAGCGCCACCCTTCTGCACCGTTTACGACAAGTTCGCTGCAGCAGGAAGCTGCGCGTAAACTGGGTTTTCGTGCAGCCAAGACTATGTCTGTGGCACAGCAGCTCTATGAAGGTGTGGAGCTGGGCAAAGAAGGCACCGTCGGTTTAATTACCTACATGCGTACTGACTCCACCCGGCTGTCCACAACGGCACAGGATGAAGCCAAGGAACTGATTGGGACAAAATACGGTGAGAAGTTTATACCGGAGTCGCCTCGCCAGTATTCCAAAAAAGCTGCAGGTTCGCAGGACGCGCATGAAGCGATCCGCCCTACATCAGCATTTCGCGAGCCGGAAACCGTCAAAGAATATATGAGCCGCGATCAATTCCGCTTGTATAAGCTGATCTGGGAGCGTTTTGTATCCAGTCAAATGGCTTCCGCGCTCTTGGATACGCTCTCCGTGGATATCGCCGCAGGCGATGCAATCTTCAGAGCCGTAGGCTCGAAGGTTTCATTCCCGGGCTTTATGAAGGTTTATGTAGAAGGTAATGATGATGGAACAACAGATGAAGAGAAGTTTCTGCCTCCGCTCAAAGCTGGAGATGATCTGATTAAACAGGACATTGAGCCCAAACAGCATTTCACGCAGCCTCCACCGCGTTATACAGAAGCACGTCTTGTAAAGACGCTGGAAGAGCTGGGTATTGGGCGTCCAAGTACCTATGCACCAACGCTGGAAACGATCCAGAAGCGTGGTTATGTGGCTATCGAAGAGAAGAAATTTATGCCTACTGAGCTTGGTGAGCTGATTATAGAGCAGATGGAGGAATTTTTCCCCGAAATTCTTGATGTGGAATTTACAGCACACATGGAGGGGGATCTTGACCATGTAGAAGAAGGCGCAGAGGATTGGGTGAAGGTACTGGCCCAGTTTTACGAGTCTTTCGAGAAGCGGCTAATCTTCGCGGAAGAAGAAATGAAAGAGATCGAGATTGAAGATGAGGTCTCTGACGAGCTCTGCGAGAAATGCGGTAAAGCGATGGTTTACAAGCTGGGGCGTTTCGGGAAATTTCTGGCATGCTCAGGATTTCCGGATTGCCGCAATACCAAGCCGATCGTGAAGGATATCGGAGTAAACTGTCCGAAATGTCATGAAGGCAAGGTTGTTGAGCGGCGCAGTAAAAAGGGACGCGTCTTCTACGGCTGCGATCAGTATCCAGGCTGTGATTTTGTTTCCTGGGATAGACCTTCCATTAAACCATGCCCTGTATGCAACTCCTGGATGGTTGAGAAGCGCAACAAGCAAGGGACCAAGCTGCAATGCACCTCGTGCGATCATACAGAGGCCGTGTTGGACAACGAAGAATTAGCAGAATAATAGTCGCTACAGGAGGAAAGGAAATTGACAGAAACAGCTAAAGTAACAGTAATAGGCGCCGGTCTTGCCGGCAGTGAGGCCGCATGGCAGATCGCTTCGAGCGGAGTGCCGGTCAGACTATATGAAATGAGACCTGTTGTAAAGACGCCTGCGCATCACACGGATCAGTTCGCTGAACTGGTATGCAGCAACTCCCTGCGTGCAAATGGTCTTGGTAATGCCGTCGGTGTATTAAAGGAAGAAATGCGGCGCTTGAATTCACTTGTCCTGGGTGCCGCAGACCGGCATGCCGTTCCTGCCGGCGGCGCGCTCGCCGTAGACCGGGACGGATTTTCGGGTGAGATTACTTCGACGCTGCACAATCATCCTTTGGTGGAAGTCATAAATGAAGAACTTACGCATATACCGGAGGAAGGGATTGTTGTCATCGCGACCGGTCCGCTGACTTCTCCGGCTTTGTCTGCTGAGATTAAAGCGCTGCTCGGTGAAGAATATTTCTACTTCTATGACGCTGCAGCGCCGATTGTGGAGAAAGACACCATCGACATGAGCAAGGTGTATTTGGCCTCCCGTTATGACAAAGGGGAAGCAGCCTATCTAAACTGTCCGATGACGGAAGAGGAATTTGATGTTTTTTATGATGCGCTGATCTCGGCCGAGACCGCAGCACTTAAAGATTTTGAGAAAGAGATTTACTTTGAAGGCTGTATGCCGATTGAAATCATGATGAAGCGTGGCAAGCAAACGGCATTGTTCGGTCCAATGAAGCCGGTAGGGCTCATGAATCCCCACACTGGGAAATTGCCTTATGCAGTAGTGCAGCTGCGTCAGGATAATGCTGCCGGTACACTGTACAACCTGGTTGGATTCCAGACCCATCTTAAATGGGGGGAGCAGAAACGTGTTTTCTCACTGATCCCGGGTCTTGAGAATGCAGAATATGTTCGTTATGGCGTAATGCACCGCAATACTTTTATTAATTCTCCAAAACTGCTGCATCCCACATATCAGATGAAAGGCAAAGAAAGATTATTTTTTGCCGGACAGATGACGGGTGTCGAAGGTTATGTGGAATCGGCTGCTTCCGGAATGATCGCCGGAATCAACGCGGCCAGAGCTGCGCTTGGCGAGGAAGGCCTGATCTTTCCGGAGGACAGTGTACTGGGCAGCATGCCTGCTTACATTACTTCTGCAGATCCAGAGCATTTCCAGCCAATGAATGCCAACTTTGGCCTGCTTCCTAAGCTTGAGAAGAAAATCCGCAGTAAGAAGGAAAAAAATGAATTTCTGGCTCAGCGTGCACTGGACAGTATTGCCGATTTCGCTGCACGTACAGGACTTCCCTACACAGAACCGGAGATCACTGAACCAAACCCGTCATAAACTATGGTGTGTTAAGCCGTTCTTTTGCAATGGCATCTCACAAAACTTTTAGGAGGTTGCAAAATCATGTTACCCAGCTTTCATGCGACTACAATTTGTGCGGTTAGACATAATGGCCATTCGGCAATAGCCGGCGATGGTCAGGTTACTTTTGGAGAAAGTGTCATCATGAAGACGACGGCTAAAAAAGTCCGCCGCCTGTACAGAGGACAAGTAATCGCTGGCTTTGCGGGTTCCGTTGCCGATGCGATTACTTTATTCGAGAAGTTTGAAGGCAAGCTGGAGGAGCATCACGGCAATCTGCAGCGGGCAGCTGTGGAACTGGCCAAAGATTGGCGCCAGGACCGAATTCTGCGCAAGCTGGAAGCCTTAATGATTGTGATGGATAAAGAGGGAATGCTGCTGATCTCCGGTAATGGTGAAATCATTGAACCGGATGATGATGTGTTGGCTATTGGCTCCGGAGGCAACTTTGCACTGGCGTCAGGACGTGCGCTGAAGCGCCATGCTCCAAATTTAGAAGCTGCCGAAATTGCCAGGGAAGCACTGCAAATCGCTTCCGAGATTTGTGTATATACGAATTCCAATATTATTGTTGAACAATTATAGGCACGGCGCCGCAGAAAGAGGGAGGAAGTCATAATGGGTAATCAATCGCTTACACCGCGTCAAATCGTAGCAGAGCTCGATAAATATATCGTTGGCCAGAAGCAGGCAAAAAAATCGGTGGCAGTTGCACTGCGTAACCGTTACCGCCGTAGTTTGCTTGCTGAAGAGCTGCGGGATGAAGTTGTTCCAAAAAACATTCTGATGATCGGTCCTACTGGGGTAGGGAAGACTGAGATCGCCCGCCGGCTCGCCAAGCTTGTAAATGCCCCGTTCATCAAAGTAGAGGCTACCAAGTTTACCGAGGTTGGTTATGTGGGGCGCGATGTGGAATCCATGGTCCGTGATTTGGTGGAGACCTCCATCCGTATGGTTAAGCTTGAGCGGACAGAAAAGGTGAAAGACCGGGCTGAAGAGCTGGCAAATGAGCGGATTGTCTCAATTCTTGTACCCTCTACTTCCAAGAACAAGTCACAGCGGAATCCCTTCGAAATGATTTTCGGCGGCAATAACGCAAGCTCCGAAGACACAAAGGAAGAGCCCGAGGATGGTTCACTCAGCGAACGCCGGCGTGGGGTCAAATTCAAACTGCTGGCAGGGCAGCTGGAAGATGACATCATAGAAATCGACGTGGAGGATACCGCTCCTACGATGCTGGACATGTTTGCCGGGCAAGGCAATGACCAGATGGGAATGAACATGCAGGAAATGTTCGGCAGTCTACTGCCCAAGCGGACCAAAAAACGCAAGCTGCCGATCAAGGAAGCACGCAAAGTGCTGATTCAGGATGAAGCAGCGAAGCTGATTGACATGGATGACGTCATTCAGGAATCCGTGTCCCGTGCCGAGCAGTCCGGCATTATTTTTATCGATGAAATTGATAAGGTTGCCAGCCAGGGCAAAGGTTCTGGACCCGATGTTTCCCGTGAAGGGGTGCAACGTGATATATTGCCTATCGTCGAAGGATCTACGGTGATGACTAAATACGGACCTGTGAAGACGGATTATGTTCTGTTTATGGCAGCGGGAGCCTTTCATATTGCGAAGCCTTCCGACCTTATCCCTGAGCTTCAGGGGCGTTTCCCGATCCGTGTGGAGCTGAGCAGTCTTACCCTGGAGGATTTCGTCTCCATATTGACTGAACCGGAGAATGCGCTGACCAAACAATATGTTAATTTGCTCAAGACGGAAAATATTGAAATTCAGTTCCAGCCGGAAGCGATCCAGGAAATCGCAAAAATTGCAGCCTCTGTGAACCAGAACATGGAAAATATAGGTGCGCGTCGTTTGCATACCATTCTCGAGAAACTGCTGGAAGACCTATCTTTTGAAGCTCCTGAATTAACTCTCGAAACAATGGTAATCACTCCGGAATATGTTCGTGAAAAACTGTCGGAAATCGCACAGGACCGCGATTTAAGCCAGTATATCCTCTAATCCGACAGCCTTCGAAATTACTTCAAATTAGGTATATGGAAGTAGTGACATGACAAAAGTCGGTGAAAATCAACCTTTTTATGTCACTAAATGCTAAATAAAGTTAGATATTGGAACGAAAAAGGTAAAAAATTGAAAAACCATGCTTTAAGCCCTCTCTTTTCAGAAAAGATAGGGCTTATTTCTTATTGTAATAATATACAATTTCTAAGAGAATCAATGTATATGAGATTGACATTTTAAATCTTCATCGACAGCTTTCGACCTGCGCGCTAGGATTAAAAGTTAAAAATTTAGCTTTATTTGTCGAAAGTAGCAGGATTTCGGAAGAAGTTGTGGAATTCTTTTCATTATGATAGCTTTGGAAGGGGGGGATTTGCATGGGTTTGCTAAACAATGTCAGTTTTCAAAGACTACAGGCAGGCATTGATGCCGCCAATAAACGACAAAGTGTTTTGGCCAACAATGTGGCAAATAACGACACACCGAATTTCAAACGCTCCGACGTTTCTTTTGAAAGTTTGCTTAGGCAACAGGAAAGTGGGCTGAAGTCAACGCTTAACGCGAAGATATCGGATTCCCGCCATTTCCAATTCGGATCGGCTACAGCCGTTCCGTCAGCAGTAGTCACTACCGACCACACCACCTCGATGAACAACAATGATAATAATGTGGATATGGAACGCGAGATGGCGTTAAGCGCCGAGAATCAGCTTCGGTACAACTCTTATGTACATCTGTTAAACAGTGATATCACTAAAATGCGCACAGCAGTTGAGGGGAGGTAGCAAATAGTGAATTTTGGTAGCAGTTTTGGAATAAGCGCTTCAGCTTTAACCGCTCAGCGGTTGCGGATGGATGTAATATCCTCTAATATTGCTAACGCTGAAACAACCAGAGCCTCTGTAGTGGACGGCAAAGCCGTACCTTACCGGAGAAAGCTGGTAGTGCTGGAAACAGCCGAGAACAAAAGCTTTTCCAACATATTGAATGCAAAGATGAATGGTGAAAGCGAAGGGGTTAAGGTACAGTCAATTATTGATGATGCCTCACCTATGAAGCCGGTATATAACCCCAGCCATCCTGATGCGAATGCCGAAGGTTATGTGTATATGCCTAACGTAGATGTCACGAAGGAAATGGTGGATATGCTGTCTTCCTACCGTTCCTATGAAGCTAATGTTACGATGCTGAACGCGTCCAAGGCTATGGTAAGTAAAGCGCTTGAAATTGGACGGTAATTTTGAAATGACATCTTAGGAGGAAAACAGTTGATACAGAATTTAACTATCGGAAGCCAAGCTGTTCAACCGCTTGCTATGAAGCCAGTAGCTACAGAGTCAGAAGCGGTTAGCGGTTCCAAGCAAAGCTTTGGTTCTTATCTGCAGGATGCACTTAATCAAGTGGCAGAGCAAGAGCAATATTCCAAGGAAATGAATAATAAATTCGTATTGGGAGAAGTCAACATTGATGAGGCTTTGATTTCTTCCCAGCAGGCATTGCTGAGTTTGCAGCTGACTACACAAGTCCGGAACAAAGTGATCGAAGCCTATCAGGAAATTATGAGAACTCAAATCTAAATAATCCTTAGCTTAGTTTCGGATGGGGTGACACTGTGAATGAACGATTGGCCCAGTACCGGGAGAAAATCACCCAGTATTGGAACAGATTTAGCGCTAAACAGAAGATTTTATTTTTTTCTACATTGTTTATTATTATTTTAATAATCGTAGTTTTGACCATGAGGCTTTCGAAAACGGAATATGAAGTAGCATTTCGAGATCTGGACAGCACAGACTCCGCTGGAGTCATGACTTACCTGGATACAAAAGGAGTTTCATACCGGTTAAGTCCAGATGGACACAGCATATCCGTACCAAGCACAGAAGCCGCTCGCATTAAAGTGGATATTGGCTCGCAGGGAATCGTGCAGGGAGGTTCCATCGGATATAAAGTGTTTGACGAATCTTCGTCGATGATCGGTACGACGGACAGTGAGTTTGATGTTAAATACAACAATGCTTTAAATGGTGAAGTGGAACAGCTGATGAGACGGATGCAGGGAATCAAGGATGCTAAGGTGCTGATTAATTTGCCCAAAGAGACGGTCTTTGCCGCTCAAGAGGGTCAGGAGCAGGCTTCGGCTTCCGTTGTACTTTCCTTTGATCCAGGATTTAGACCCTCACAGGACAATATTGACGGTTATTTCAACCTTGTAAAAACTGCTGTGCCGAATTTGCCGATTGACAACATCACGATTGCAAATAACGAGATCGAGTTGATGCCGACAGCTAAAGGCGGACAGGCAGGAGTTACCAACCAAGTTGAAGAAAACTTTGCTCTTCAAAAGAAATTTGAAGAAGAAGTTAAGAAAAATGTGAAACAGTTCCTAACTACGCTCACAGGACCAGATAAAGTCGATGTCCTTGTCTTCTCTAAGTTGAATTTTGACAAAGAGAACCGGAAAGAAGATCTTGTTACTCCGGTAGATACAGAGAATATGAAAGGGATTGAAATCAGTTCGCAGATTATCAGCAATTCCTATTCGGGGCAAGGAAATACTACCGGAGGCGTTGCGGGTACGGGCTCAGAAGATGTCTCAGGTTATCCATCTGGAACTAATACAGGCACTTCTACATCTGAAGAATCATCAGAGACCCGGAACTTCGAAGTGAACCGGATCACCAAGGATATTATCGCTAGCCCGTATACTGTAAAAGATTTAACCATAAATGTTGCGGTTGAACCACCTACAGGAAAAAATATTTTGGATGACACTACTTCAGCAGCAATTAAGAATATTCTGACCAATATTGTAAGAGCTACTCTAGCAGATTCAGGAGTCACTTATACAGACGCAGATTTGACCAAAAAAGTTTCGGTATTCTCGCAACAATTTGGAGATACAGCTGCTGATTCAGGGTCGGGCGGACTTGCTACGTGGATGATTTGGGCCATTGCCGCGGCAGCATTGCTGGTCGGCGCAGGCGGGGGATACTTCATTTACCGCAGCCGCAAGAAGACAGAAGAAGAAGAAGTGGAAGAAGACATTCCGCTGCAGGTTCCTACCGAGTTTCCTTCTATTAACTTGGAGAGCGTGACGAATGAAAGTCAGGTTCGCAAGCAGTTGGAAAGTCTGGCGAAGAAAAAGCCGGATGAATTCGTAAACTTGTTGCGTACATGGCTTGCAGACGAACAGAGGTGAACTAATGGCAAAAGCTAGCCAGCAGGGTCTCAGCGGCCGTCAAAAAGCGGCGATCCTGCTTATCACACTAGGCCCTGAGGTATCGGCACAAATATTCAAACATCTAAGAGACGAGGAGATTGAACAGTTGACTCTGGAGATAGCCAATGTCCGTAAGGTAGACAGCGGCGAGAAAGAGTCAATCATGTCCGAGTTTCACCAAATATGCCTCGCTCAGGAATATATTTCTCAAGGCGGTATTAACTACGCCAAGGAGATTCTGGAGAAAGCGCTTGGTTCAACCAAGGCTATGGAGGTCATTAACCGCCTGACGGCAACGCTGCAAGTCAGACCTTTTGATTTTGCACGCAAAGCTGATCCGCATCAAATATTAAACTTTATCCAGAATGAAAATGTACAAACCATTGCCCTTGTATTATCTTATCTGCAGTTTGAGCAGGCAGCTTCCATTCTTTCTTCGTTGCCACAAGAGAAGCAGGCTGAAGTTGCGAGAAGAATCGCGATTATGGATAGTACTTCACCAGAGGTCGTTACGCAAATCGAACGCGTGCTGGAGCAGAAGCTTTCTGCAACAGTAACGCAGGATTATACGAATGCAGGCGGTATCGAATCTATCGTACAGATCCTGAACGGTGTTGACCGGGGGACAGAACGTACGATTCTGGATTCCCTGGAAATACAGGATCCGGAGCTGGCCGAAGAGATCAAAAAACGGATGTTCGTGTTCGAAGATATTGTCAATGTGGACAATCGTTCCATCCAGCGCATTATCAAAGATATCGAGAATACGGATTTACAGCTTGCACTCAAAGTGGCCAGCGAAGAAGTGCGCGATGTTATTTTCCGCAACATGTCCAAACGGATGGCCGAAAGCTTCCGCGAGGAAATGGAATATATGGGTCCGGTGCGGTTGCGTGATGTTGAGGAAGCACAGACCCGCATTGTAGGCACGATCCGCAGACTCGAAGAGTCAGGTGAGATTATCATCGCCCGTGGTGGAGGAGATGACATCATTGTCTAAGCTGATTAAACATTCTCAATATGTTCCTGTAGATGTGCTTAAACGGCTGGAACAAGCCAGGCAGCATGCAGGGCTTGTTGAAGAACCGGCTCACGAAGAAACAGCAGCAGCAGGAGAGGTTCAATATCAGGACCCGGCCCGTGAAGAGGCAGAGCAAGCACGCAAGCAAATGCTGAAGGACGCTCAGGAGTTCGCTGAAGGACAGGTCCGGAACGCATCGCAGGAAGCAGAGAATATTGTGGAATCGGCACGGAATGAAGCTGAGGAATGGTGGAGACAGCGCAGGGAGCAGGATGAGCACCTTATAGAAGCTATCAAGGCCGAGGCGTTTCAGCAAGGGTATCAGGAAGGCGTCACACAGGCTGAACAGGATATGGTGCAGAAGCTTGCGGAGATGATGGAGGAAGCACGTAATGTTCTTCAAGAAGCATACCGCGGTAGAGACGTCATTATTCAGGAGGCTGAACCTTTCCTGGTGGAACTTAGCTGCAGTATCGCCGAGAAAATTGTGGACAAGCAGCTGACGGTTGAACCGCAGTTCGCACTGGATCTGATCCGCAAGAATCTGGCCCGCAAACGCGAGCAGGGACTTATCTCCCTCTGCGTTTCACCTGCACAATTCGCTTTCGTCAATGCGGCCAGGGAAGAATTGGCACTGGCGGTGGATTCGCAGGCCGAACTACAAATCCTGCCTGATTCCACAGTTAAGGATCTTGGCTGTGTGATCCGCTCTTCCTTCGGCAGCATTGATGCACGAATCGACACTCAGCTTGCAGAAATTAAGAAAGAGCTGGTTCGAATCGCATTAGACACCGAGGAGCACAGAAATGGGGAAGGCGATGCTTGACAGTGGGCGATATAAAGAACAGCTGCGTAATTTCGATCCTGTAAGAATTAACGGGAAGGTTACCCAGGTGATCGGGCTGATGGTTGAGTCAGAAGGACCGGATGCCAGCATCGGTGATGTCTGTTACATCTATCCTTCAAAAGGCAATAAGCCGCTGCAAGCTGAGGTTGTAGGCTTCCGCGATAATAAAGTGCTGCTGATGCCTCTTGGAGAATTGCAGGCGATAGGTCCCGGTTGTGATGTTGTAGGTACAGGCAAACCGCTGAGCGTTCAGGTTGGTTCCGAACTGCTTGGCAAGGTGCTCGATGGATTGGGCCAGCCGCTTGACGGCTCACTGATTCCGGCCCGGATGCCGCATAGCTCTACCTTCAATATTCCGTCCAATCCGCTGAATCGTCCCCGGGTACATGAGCCTATCAGTATTGGCGTCCGGGCGATCGACGGTCTGCTTACGATCGGCAAAGGTCAGCGGGTAGGGATTTTTGCAGGGTCCGGCGTCGGTAAGAGTACTCTAATGGGCATGATCGCCCGCAATACTTCGGCGGACGTGAATGTGATTGCCCTTATCGGTGAACGGGGCAGGGAAGTGCTGGATTTCATTGAACGTGATTTAGGGCCGGAAGGACTGCAGCGCTCGGTAGTTATTGTTGCCACATCCGACCAGCCGGCACTCATCCGGATCAAAGGTGCACTGATCGCCACAACGATTGCTGAATATTTCCGCGACCGGGGACTGAATGTGATGCTGATGATGGATTCGGTAACACGTTACGCTATGGCACAGCGCGAAGTAGGGCTGGCGGTAGGCGAACCTCCTGCAATGAGAGGTTACACCCCTTCCGTATTTGCCAGTCTGCCCAAGCTGCTGGAACGGGCGGGAACAGGGCCAACGGGTTCCATTACCGCTTTTTACACAGTGCTGGTTGACGGTGACGATATGAATGAACCCATTGCCGATGCTGTGCGGGGTATACTCGACGGACATATTGTGCTCAACCGGAATATCGCCAATAAAGGCCACTTTCCTGCAATTGATGTACTGGCCAGCATCAGTCGTGTAATGAAGGATATTGCTCCCGAGGAGCAAATTGACGCGGCCGAGAATGTAAAACGACTTATGGCGGTATATAAGGATTCAGAGGACTTGATCAATATCGGTGCCTATCAGAGAGGCTCCAATGCCCAGATTGATGAGTCGATGCATTATATAGACAGCATCTGGGATTTCACGAAACAGAAAGTTAACGAAAAAGTGACGCTGGCCGAGGTTCAACAATCATTAATTTCACAGTTCTCGAGGAGTTGATCAGCAGTGAGGTTCCATTATACTTTTCAAAAAGTTGTGGACTTGAAAGGCAACGAAAAAACACAGGCAGAGTGGATGCTTTCAAGTGCGCTCGGAGAATTGCAAGCCCAGGAAAAAAGTCTTGATGAATTAATCTCTCAGCGCAGCACACTGATGCTGTCCCTGCAAAGTGCAGCCGAACAAAAGACACCGATGGCCAAGATTCGAGAGATGCAGGATTACATGGATTATCTGGATACCTGTATCACCCGCAAGCATTTGGATATCCGCCGGGCTCATGTAGAGGTGCAGCATAAGCAGGATCATCTCAGCACCAAGGTCCTTGACGAGAAGGTCTGGCTGAAAGCCAAAGACAAGGCTCAAACTATATTTCAGCAGAATATGATTTTACGGGAACAAAACGAACTGGATGAGATGGCTACCGTCCGCTTCGCGATGAAATCCCTCTAACCCGGGAGGTTTCCGCTAGTGGCTAACAATGATATGGAATTTGAAAATGAAGAGTCAGCAGGTAAATTCGAGCGGTTTTTGTTCTTAATGATTCCGATCATATTCACTCTCGTACTGCTTGGTGTGTTGTTGACTCTATTTAATATGGATATCCGCAACAACGTGCTGGCAATCGGAAACAAGATCCCTTTTATCGAAAAGGTGATTCCTGATCCTCCCGCCGAACCGGGGAGCGAGACTGCAGCTGATCCTGAAGCGCAAAGCGAAGAGCAGGAGGCAAGTTCGGAAACAACGATCAAAAAACTTAAGGCCCAGGTTGCTGAGCAGTCCAAACAGCTGCAGCAGGTGACCGAAGAAAAAACGACTCAGCAAACACAGGTTCAGGCGCTCCAAAAGCAGATTGACGGTATGAAGGAAGAAGCTGCAGCTGCGGAGGTTGCTCCTGAGGAGACGGAAGATCCGTATGAAGTGAAGGTTGCTGAATTAGCCAAGCTGTATGCGGGCATGAAAGCCTCCAAGGCAGCTCCGATTATGGAAAATTTAACTACCGAAGAAATGGTTCAAGTTTTCAGCGCCATGAGTAAAGCCAGCAAAACAGCGATTCTGGAAAAAATGGATCCTAAAAAGGCTGCAGATGTCTCGATTAAGCTAAAAGAAACGACGGATTCTACCGATATGGCTATTGCAGCCCTTCAATCGAGGTTGAAGCAGAATGAGGCTAGTGTGGCCACAACAACTTCAAGCGCTAATCTCAATAAGGACAAGCTCAGCCAGACATTCACATCCATGCCTGCGACAGAAGCGGCAACCTTGCTTGGTTCCATGTACAGTATTAGCCCTGATAAGGTGATTACGATATTGAACACGGTGAGTGACAGTGTAAGATCCTCAATCTTAGGCGAGATGACGAAGAAAAATAGCACTCAAACTGCCAAAATTGTAAATCGGCTGATGGGTGGTAAATAACACTTGAAAGGAGGTGAAAAATAATGAGTTTAGTCGTTCCATCACTTTCTGGCGGTAACCTGACAACATCGGCAGGAACTTCTTCTGCTGCAGCCGGAGCAGCTTCAGCCCTTGGTGGAGCAACTGCTGCAAATGGAACAACAACGGCAATGCCTTTTGCCCAGACTCTAGTTCAGAGTATGACTGGAGGAATTGCAAAGGAAACAGAGACGCCTTTACTGGGCAACCTGGCTTCATTGCTGCAGGGTTTGCTGAATAGCGCAAGCCCGACGGGGGAAGAAGCTGGTCAATCGCTGGGCGGTAAGGATGCAGAAAGTTCCGGGAGCTCTAAGCAGCTGGAAGGGCTTTTGCAGGATATTGAGAAGCTGGATGACAACATCAGCGCTGACCCTGCTTTGCTCACTGCCCTGCAAGGCTGGCTGATTCAGGTATCGGCACTGCTGTCCGGCAGTAACAACCCTGCTGAGACTGTTGCAGCAAACATGGACATCGACCCTGCATCGGGCTTATCTCCGCTTGCCCAGAATTCAGAGACTGTGCGTTTTGTTGTTCAGGATGACCTTACTAGTCTAGTGAATCTGATTCAGCAGTCGTCCGTTACCGGGAATGAAAAAATTGCGGCCGAGGGCATTGAGATGTTGAACGAGTTCACGGTCATTATGGCCCAAGTTGCTGTTCCAGAAAATAAACTTAATTCAAAACCAGTTGTCCATGCGGAGTCATCAGCCCTAGAGAATAACGGTAGTGCTATAGAGTTAACTCGGGCAGAAACTTCTGTACAGGACAATAAAGCCAAAACGGTAGAGGCAACGATCCTTAGCAATACTCCTGCTGTGACATTGAAACAACAGGCAATGGCTGAGAATAACAAGCCTGTATATCATTTTGAAGCTAAGGCACCTGTACCAACTGTCGGCATTGCTGCCGCCACAACTGCCGCTAACGTTGAGAGCGCAGAGCCGCTTACGCCTGTAACAAATACGGGTGCTGCTGCGGCAGAGGTGATCACAACACCGGCCTCCAAGACTGGAGCGGAGATTAAACCATCCGGAATCTTAGAAGAAGCTTTGCCCGAGATCAATGGGACTGCAGATGAGAACAATGTCGTGACTGCAGGACAATTGTCGCTTAGAGGCGGTATCACAGCGCCGCTGAAGGCAGCGACAGTCCAAGTGCCCGTTCATCAATTTGCTCAAGAAATGGACAAAATGATCACGGGGAAACTTGAAATTCTAAAAAAAGGCGGGGTAGCTGAAGCTACAATTACGCTTTTTCCGGAAAATTTGGGACAAGTAGATGTTAAGATTACGATGCAAAACGGCAATTTGATTGCCCAGTTCTTGACTGAGCATTCCGGAGCCAAAGATATGCTTGAGCAGCAGATGAGTCAATTGCGCAGCGCATTGCAGTCTCAAGGACTTCAGGTCGAGAAATTGGAAGTTTCGCAGAATTCAGCGCTTCTTTCCCAGTTCAACGGGCAGCAGGGACGTCAATCGGCTTCCGGAGGGCAACAGCAGGATGGTCGCTCCAAGGAACGTCGTGAGGAAATTGCTGATGCGGTGCTTGCTGCAGAGCTTAATGGGGAATGGAAGGATTGGGTAGCAAACGGCCAGGAGGATATCCGTAACGAAGGCGGAGGCTTTTCAGCCAAAGCTTAATATTTTGAAAAAAGTGAGGTGAAATGAAATGGAATCAACGACTCCGATAACGACTACCAAAGATCAATGGAATTATGTAGTTCCTGACAGCAGCAAGAAAACAACAGGGAGCTCCGTCCTGGGCAAGGATCAGTTCTTGAAAATCCTCATGACTCAATTGCAGAATCAGGATCCCACGCAGCCTATGGAGGATAAAGAATTTATCGCCCAGATGGCTCAATTCTCATCAGTAGAGCAACTTATGAATATTTCGACCCAAATGACGGCTATGAGTCAGTCGCTTGGTTCGGTCTCCGGATTGATCGGCAAGGATGTCACCTGGACTGATACGGAAACCAAACTTCCAAAGACAGGAAATGTGGAATCCATCGTTGTCAATAAGGGTGTGCAATATGCAGTTGTAGGCACCGAGCGAATTGCCTTAACTGACATTACACAAATCCAGAATGCAGCATCTAAAGTGGAAACTGTGAGCGATAAGACTCAAGACGGCGCCGGGGAGAGCGGGGGGACAATATGAGCGACAGGTTGACTATAGGACAACTGTATCCCTCAAGTGTACATCCTCAGGCTCTACAGCGACAGCAGGCAGCAAAGAATACGGTCAAAACAGAAGCTTCATTTGAAAGTGTGCTTCAGCGGAATTTACTGAAATTCAGCAATCATGCCGCGAAACGACTGGAGCAACGGGGGATTGAACTTGGAACCCGTCAATTGGATGAGATCTCTTCGGCAGTGGATAAAGCTGCAGCCAAGGGTAGCAAAGAATCCTTGATATTAATGAAGGATATGGCTCTAATTGTCAGTGTGCCTAACCGTACTGTAGTCACAGCTATGGATGGAAGCTCTATGAAGGACAATGTGTTCACACAAATTGATAGTGCAGTTATTATCTCATAAACCGGCCGGTCCTATCGGGAGAGCCGGAGTGGACGCCGACCGACTGACGTGTCTACAGCTCAAATATAAATTACTTTATAAATTATGGGTCCGTTGACTCTATAATCCGGGAGGATATTAATCATGTTAAGATCTATGTATTCAGGCGTTTCAGGTATGCGCGGATTTCAAACCAAGCTGGATGTCATCGGCAACAACATTGCCAATGTGAACACACTCGGTTTCAAATCAGGCCGTGTAATGTTCAAGGACATCATGAGCCAAACTGTATCAGGCGTTACTGCTCCGGTTGATGGCGGTCAAGGCGGGGTCAATGCGCAGCAGATTGGCCTTGGAGTAAGCATCGGTTCCGTAGACACCATGCATCTGGCGGGCAGTGCCATGACTACCAACAATCCTACCGACCTGCGGATTGACGGAGACGGCTTCTTCGTGGTTAGACTTTCGGATGATCAAGAGACTCCTTTTCTGACCCGTGCCGGTGATTTCCATATGGATGCAGCCCGCAACCTGATCACTTCCGATGGACTGCATGTTCTGAATTCCGATAGCGAGGCTATTCAACTTGCTCCGGAGGTAACGGCGTTTTCAATTTCCAGCGACGGCACTATCGTACAGACGATGGCTGACGGAACAACAGAGCCGGGCGTTAGAATCGGTATGGCTAAAGTAAGCAATCCGCAAGGGTTGGAGAAAATCGGCGGCAATCTGTACCGCATGACGCTGAATGCGAATGCCGATGGCGAGCTTGTGATAACGACTCCGAATGATGCGGAAGCAGGTACAGGGAAAATCGTTTCCGGTCAGCTGGAAATGTCCAATGTCGATCTGACGGGTGAGTTTACTGAAATGATCGTAACCCAGCGCGGCTTTCAGGCGAACTCACGTATTATTACAACTTCTGATGAAGTCCTTCAGGAAGTTGTTAACCTCAAGCGTTAATTTTTAAACCATAATCATAAACTTGCTGTATTGTGAAGTCTTGGGGGAGGAACTCCTCCCCCTATTTTTGTTAGGAGGCCTGTTATGATTTCGGTAACAAGATTGAATGGAACGCCAATGTTTTTAAATGCTTTGCTGGTAGAAATGGTAGAGGAAGGCCCGGATACTTACATTACACTGGTAACCGGAAAAAGACTGATCGTGCTTGAAAAAGCCGATGAGGTCATACGTAAGATCCGAGATTATAACAGGGACATAGGCACATATGCTGCCACCATTAAAGTCCAGTCTATGGAGGAGCTCTCATGAAAAAGATGATGCCGTGGCTCATTACAATTTTACTTGCGGTAACACTCATCGTAGTAGCTGCATTTTTACTAATGGATAAGATCTTCCCAAGCGATGCGAATGATGTGAAAGCGGCAGTTCAAAATGTGGAAACCAACAGAATGAGTGCTGATCAAATCGTCGAACTGACGGCGCAAATCACCGATATCAAAACTAATCTTGCCGATCCCGATTACATCCTTTCAGTAGACATCGCGTTCCAATTGGATACAGCGAAGTCCAAGGAAGAATTCGAAAAGATAAAAGCTATTAAGATCACGCCGCTAATTATTAAGGCGATTGCCGATACCAAGCCAGAGGATCTGAATGGTGCTAGCGGCAAAGATCAAATCAGCAGCAAGCTGGTGAATATAATCAACAAGAATTTGACTGAAGGGTCTATAACCCAGATCGAATTCACTAAATTCATTATGGCTTCTATTTAGCTGCTGGCGGGTTTAATTGTTTGATGGGGGGTGATTGAATTGGTTGATGTACTATCACAAAATGAAATTGATGCTCTGCTTGCCGCACTTTCATCCGGTGAAATGGATGCCGACGAACTTAAAAAAGAAGAAACCCAGAAAAAAATCCGCTCTTACGATTTCAAACGGGCCGTGCGCTTCTCGAAAGATCATATCCGCAGTCTTACGCGGATTCATGATAACTTTGCCCGCTATCTTACGACGTACTTTTCGGCCCAATTGCGTACCTTTGTGCAGATCAGTGTCGTACAAGTAGAGCAGCTCCCTTATGATGAGTTCATCCGTTCCATTCCAAAAATGACGATTCTGAATATTTTCGAAGCGGAACCGCTGGAGGGACGAATGGTCATGGAGGTGCATCCGAATATTGCCTTCGCCATGCTCGATAGGCTGCTGGGCGGTTTTGGAACAGCACCAAGCAAGATTAATGCACTGACCGAAATTGAAACAACCATCATGGAGAGAATTTTCAGCAGATGCTTTGAAAGTCTACAGGAAGCCTGGAAGACGGTTCTGGATATTAATCCACGGATGGAAGCTCTGGAGACGAACCCGCAATTCATGCAGATTGTATCACCGAATGAAACGATTGCGCTGATCTCGTTAAGCACCAAAATAGGCGACACTACCGGGATGATCAATCTATGTATCCCTCATGTCGTACTGGAGCCGATTATGACAAGGCTGTCCGTACACCAATGGTTTGTTTCTGAGAAGAAGGTGCGGGACGAGGTTGAACTTGAATCTATCCGTTCGAGAGTTCACAGGGCGCAGCTGCCTATAGTTGCAGAGCTGGGTGAATCCAGGTTATCCATAGCTGAATTTCTCGGGCTTAGCGTCGGCGACGTAATCTCTCTCAATAAGACCGTGGATTCCGGGCTGTCGATCAAAGTAGGGGACAAGCTGAAATTCATCGGAAGTCCAGGGATGATTAAAGAGCGTGTAGCTGTGCAAATAGACGAGATTGTCAGTGAAGGAGCTGAAGAGTTTGACGAGTAAAGACTATTTATCCCAAGAAGAGATCGATGCTCTTCTCAGACAGTCCGCGGAAGGCTCAATGGAACCACAGGAAAAGACAGTTGATGATTACCTGACACCATTTGAGCAGGATGCGCTGGGGGAAATCGGTAATATTACTTTTGGCAGTGCAGCGACTGCACTTTCCACTTTGCTGGGTAAGAAGGTAGATATTACGACTCCGCAAGTGTCCATCATTACCCGCGGACAGTTTGAGGAAGCTTTTCCTAAGCCTCATGTTGCCGTACATGTACAGTACGTCGATGGTTTTCAAGGCATTAACTCATTGGTAATTAAGATCAGGGATGCGCAAGTCATTGCCGACTTAATGCTTGGCGGTGAAGGAGAACCGAAGGATGAAGAGCTGAATGAAATTCATATCAGCGCCGTGCAGGAAGCAATGAACCAGATGATGGGCTCGTCTGCTACCTCCATGTCAACGATCTTCAACCGGTTCGTCAACATCTCGCCTCCGGGAATTGATATCCTGAATATGTCGAGTGGAGAAGGGGTAGGCAGTCTTCCGGATGACGAAACCTTGATTCAAATTTCCTTCCGTCTGAAAATCGGGGATCTTATCGACTCCACGATTATGCAGCTTTTACCGGTTCAGTTCGCCAAGGATATGGTCAGCATGCTGCTCGGTGATGTCAGCCAGGCGGATCAGGAGGCGGCTGTGTCGACAGCGGATAAGTCTGCTGCACCAGCGCCTGCATCTGCACCTGCCCAGGCTCCTGCAGCACCTCCAGTGCAGCAGACACCGCCTGGACCTGGCGAAGTGCCGCCGCAATATCCGCCGCAGGGAATGCCGCCTTATCCGGGGATGCCTGAAGGAGGCTATTATTATCCACCGGCAGGAATGCCCGCTTATGGAGCGCCGGGCGTGCCGCCATATGGAGTACCGCCGCAGGGAATGCCTTACGGACAGGTTCCACCACAGGCGCCGCCTCTTGGACGCAATGTAAATGTACAGCCTGTTCAATTCGCTAATCTTAGCGCAGGAGCCTTTGGTAATATTGATGAAAATAATTTAAATTTATTGATGGACATACCACTGAGAGTGACCGTAGAATTAGGAAGGACCCAGAAGCAGATCAAAGATATTCTGGAAATGTCGCAAGGTTCGATTATCGAGCTGGACAAGCTGGCTGGTGAGCCTGTTGACATTCTGGTGAACAACAAGCTCATTGCCAAGGGTGAAGTCGTAGTTATCGACGAAAACTTCGGAGTTCGCGTTACGGATATCGTCAGCCAGTGGGACCGAATTCAAAAATTACAATAAGCATACTTAGGGAGGATTTTTTAAAAATGGCTAACCGAATTCTAATCGTGGACGATGCAGCATTTATGAGAATGATGATCCGGGATATTTTGTCAAAGAACGGATTTGAGGTAGTGGGTGAAGCCCAGGACGGTTCGCAGGCTATTGAGAAGTTTAAAGAACTGCGTCCGGATCTGATCACGATGGATATTACCATGCCTGAAATGGACGGAATTGCCGCCCTTAAAGAAATTAAAAAAGTAGATGCCAATGCCAAGGTAATCATGTGTTCAGCCATGGGTCAGCAGGCTATGGTCATTGACGCGATTCAAGCGGGTGCCAAGGACTTTATTGTTAAACCGTTCCAGGCTGACCGTGTTATTGAAGCGATCAACAAAACGCTGGGCGTGTAGGAATCAGACATGCCGGCTAACAGCGAACCGCTGGGAAACAGTAACCCCCTGCTGAGTTTACTCAACGTTATTTTTGTCCTTGCGGCAATCGTCATTCTAATAGTGCTGCTGATCCGTTTTCTTGGCCGCCGCAATCAGACGTTAATGAGCGGGCGCTCCATCCGAACGCTGGGTGCGCTCGGACTGGGCCCCAATAAGTCTGTGCAGATTATTGAAATCGGCGGCAGCCTTTACATGATTGGGGTCGGTGAGAATATATCCATGCTGGATAAAATCACGGACCCGGCGGAAGTGGCACTTATCATTTCTACGTTTGAAGAAGAGTCGTCAGGACAGAACAACTTTCTGGTGCCGCTCATTTCCAAAATCAAAGCCAAGGTGCGCGGTGAGGTTCCATCTCAGGAAATCGAACTTAGTGAAACATCCTCTTTTTATGAGACCCTGCAATCCAAGCTTGCACTTGCACCTGAGCGCAACGAAAAGATGGAAGAGCTTCTCCGGGATGATGCACTTAAAGATGAGTCGAGGGATTTATGAAAAAAAAGCTGATTCTTTCATTTCTGCTGCTCGGTATGTTCAGTGTTTTGCTTTTGCATCCGATACACGCAGATCCTATACCGAACATTAATATTCAAGTAGGCGACAGTAACGGCTCAAGCAGCGGGGGGACCAGTTCCATCTCTATTCTGCTACTTGTGACAGTTCTGAGTGTAGCCCCGGCTTTTCTTGTTCTAATGACCAGCTTCACACGGATCGTCATCGTATTGGGTTTCGTCAGAACCTCACTCGGTACACAGCAGATGCCTCCGAACCAAGTGCTTGTAGGATTGGCGCTTTTTCTTACTCTCTTCATAATGTCGCCTACACTTGCACAGGTGAATGAAACGGCGCTGCAGCCGTACATGAAAGGTACCTTAACTCAGTCCGAAGCGCTTAATAAAGCAGCCGAACCGATGAAGGAATTCATGTTCAAACAGACGAACACCAAAGATCTGCTTTTGTTTATGAATTACACGGGCAACAATGCCACGGTCAAACCCGCCACGTACAATGATATTCCGTTGACAGTGATGGTGCCGGCTTTTGCCATTGGTGAAATGAAAAAGGCGTTTACAATGGGCTTCATGATTTTTATACCTTTTCTGATCATTGATATTGTAGTTTCGAGTACACTGATGGCCATGGGGATGATGATGTTGCCTCCGGTCATGATTTCATTACCGTTCAAAATAATGCTCTTCGTACTGGTAGACGGCTGGTACTTAGTTGTAAAATCACTGCTGATGAGTTTTAACACCTGACGTATAAGAGGAGGCATAAGGGATGAATACGGAGTTTATTATCGGTCTAGCCGGCCAAGCCGTATATTTGGTGCTGGAAACAAGCGCTCCCATGCTGATTCTTGGTCTGGTGGTAGGACTGATAGTCAGTATTTTCCAAGCTACAACCCAGATTCAGGAGCAGACGCTTGCGTTCGTTCCCAAAATCGTCGCCGTACTGCTTGCATTACTGCTGTTCGGCCCTTGGATCATTACGAAGCTGGTAGACTTCACCAGTCAAATTTTGGGCAGTCTCTACATGTATATCGGTTAAGACTATGGATATGGAGACCCTTCTGCAAAGTTTTCCCGTCTTTCTGTTGATTTTTTGTCGAATTTCCGCTTTTTTTGTTGTAATACCAGTGTTTTCTTCTCAGAGTCTGCCGGCAACTTTCAAAATCGGATTGTCCTTTTTTGTCGCCTTAGTTGTCTTCAGCTCAAGGGGGACCGGCATTGTTGTTCCGCAGGACCTCACCTACATTCTGCTAGTGGCCAGGGAAGCGTTGATAGGTTTGCTGCTCGGGTTCATCGGCTATCTGATGTTTATGACGATTCAGACGGCCGGCTCCTTCATTGATATTCAAATCGGATTTGGGATCGCCAACGTCATTGACCCAATGACTGGAGCATCGGCCCCAATCATAGGTAACTTTAAGTACATGATCGCCCTGCTGCTGTTTCTGAGCATGAATGGACATCATTACTTGCTGAATGCGATCGTATACAGCTATAACTGGGTACCTCTAGACAACGATTTGTTTGTCAAAATGATCAATGGCAGCCTTTCAGAATTTCTGGTCCGCTCTTTTGCCCAATCTTTTATGCTGGCCTTTCAAATGTCGGCACCTTTGGTTACCGCGCTGTTTCTTACGGATATCGGTTTAGCCTTTCTGGCAAGAACCGCTCCGCAATATAATGTATTCGTCATCGGGGTACCGCTCAAAATTATTATAGGTCTCGCGCTGCTTCTTATTCTGATGCCGAGTCTGGCTGCCTTGTTCCAGAATCTCTTCGACATTATGTTTGAGTCCATGCAAAATTTGCTGGGGCTTATGGGGAAGAGTCCTTAGGTGACTGTAAGGAGAGAGTGTAATGCCGAAGCCGAAACGATATAAACTGGATCTTCAGCATTTTGGGGGGGACAAGACAGAGAAAGCCACCCCGAAAAAACGTCAGGATGCCCGTAAAAAGGGTCAGGTAGCCAAAAGTGCCGAACTTTCCGGTGCGGTTGTATTATTTTCGGCGCTGCTTAGTCTGACGATGTTCGGAAGTTTCATGAAAGAACGTTTTATGAGTTTGTATATGGATGTTTTTCAGAATCGCATGATGATGGAAGTAACAGCGGAAAATGTGTCCAAGATGTTCAACGAGTATGGTCTGCAGATACTGATTCTGCTGGCCCCGCTGCTCGGGATTACCTTCTTACTCGCACTAGTCGTAAATTTTGCACAGGTTGGCTTTATGGCCTCAGGTGAGGGGATTACGCCTAAGTTCAGCAAGATTAATCCAATCAAGGGGTTCAAAAATATATTTTCCATGCGTTCGTTTGTGGAATTCCTGAAATCGGTTTTTAAACTGGTGCTGATTGCCTATCTGGTTTACAGCACGCTTTGGGGAGAGAAAGAGAGTTTTGCTGCTCTTTCACATGTGAATGCGGAGGGTGTATACCGTTTCACTGCAAAGATGACCATGAACCTTGGCATCAAAATAGCAGCTGTATTGTTTATTATGGCAGTTCTTGATTATATGTACCAGAAGTACGAACATGAAAAAAGTCTGAAAATGTCCAAGCAGGACATTAAAGATGAATACAAAAAGATGGAGGGCGATCCCTTAATTAAAGGAAAGATCAGGGAGCGCCAACGCCGAATGGCAATGCAGCGGATGATGCAGGAAGTGCCAAAGGCGGATGTGATCATTACGAATCCTACGCACTTTGCCGTTGCCCTTAAATATGACGGTTCCAAAATGGAGGCTCCGCAGATTATAGCCAAAGGCCAGGATTATGTGGCGCTCCGCATTCGAGAGCTGGCTAAGGAGCATGGTGTTGTGACTATGGAGAACAAGCCGCTGGCACGGGCATTATTCCAAAGAGCAGAAATTGGCGATGTCGTTCCTGCCGATCTGTTCCAGGCGGTTGCCGAAGTGCTGGCCTATGTATACAAGCTTAAAGGTAAGAGGAGATAAGCCGGGGGAGGTAAAGGACATTGAAAGCTAAAGATCTAACAGTTCTACTGGGCGTTATCGGTATTGTGCTTATGATGATTCTGCCCATCCCGGTCTGGCTTCTGGATGTACTGCTGATTGTCAATATTTCGATAGCACTAACCATTATTTTGGTCGCAATGAATACAAAGGATCCGCTGCAATTTTCGATTTTCCCTTCTTTGCTGTTGATCACAACTTTATTCCGTCTCGCACTCAATATTTCCACAACTAAGCTGATCCTTAAGGATGGTCATGCGGGTGAAGTTGTTGCCACGTTCGGCAGCTGGATTGCCGGGGGACAAATCGCTATCGGATTCATCGTCTTTCTAATTCTGGTTGTTGTGCAGTTCATTGTTATTACCAAAGGTTCGGAACGTGTTGCTGAAGTAGGCGCCCGGTTTACATTGGACGCGATGCCCGGTAAACAAATGAGTATTGATGCTGATTTGAATGCAGGGATGATTAATGAACAGCAGGCACGGGAACGCCGCCGGAATGTGGAACGCGAAGCTGACTTCTTCGGAGCAATGGATGGTGCGAGTAAATTCGTCAAAGGTGACGCAATTGCCAGTATCATCATCCTGCTGATCAACCTGATCGGCGGTTTCGTCATCGGGATGACTATTCATGGACTGTCGTTTCAGGAGGCACTTTCGACATATTCCGTACTGACAATTGGTGATGGACTGGTCAGCCAAATTCCTGCTTTGCTCATTTCAACCGCTTCCGGTTTGATCGTTACACGGGCGGCGTCAGAAGGAAACCTGGCAGAGGATTTGACAGGCCAATTATTGTCCTATCCGAAGCTCTTGTATATCGTTGCGGCGACAATTGCCTTCCTTGGATTCTTCACTCCGATTACAATAATGTCTACCTTGCCCCTGGCAGCACTCATGGGATATGCGGCTTACAGCATGGGCCAGAAGGCAAACCAAAAACAAATGGCCGAGGAACAACTGGTCGAGGAGAAGCAGATTGAAGAGGTGCGGAGTCCAGAGAGCGTCATAAACTTGCTTACAGTGGATCCCATTGAATTTGAGTTCGGTTACGGACTTATTCCTCTGGCCGATACAGGTCAGGGTGGAGATTTACTCGACAGAATTATCATGATTAGACGGCAATGTGCCCTAGAAATGGGACTTGTGGTGCCCGTTATTCGTATTCGCGACAATATTCAGCTAAAACCGAATGAATATGTCATAAAAATTAAAGGGAATAATGTCGGCGGTGGTGAATTATTACTTAATCACTATCTTGCCATGAGTCCCGGTTATGATGATGAATCTATAAACGGTATTGAGACTGTTGAACCATCTTTTGGACTTCCGGCACTTTGGATTGACGAATCGGTGAAAGAACGGGCGGAATTATCCGGCTACACCGTAGTTGATCCGCCTTCCGTGGTTGCTACGCATTTGACGGAGCTGATCAAACGTCATGGGCATGAGCTGCTAGGACGTCAGGAAACCAAACAGCTGGTTGACAATCTCCGGGAGAATTACCCCGTGCTGGTTGATGAACTTATTCCTTCGGTACTGGCAATTGGTGATGTTCAGAAGGTGCTCGGTAAGCTGCTGCGCGAAAAGATCTCGATCCGCGATTTGGTGACGATCTTCGAAACGCTGGCGGACTATGGTACTTACACCAAAGATCCTGATATCTTGACCGAGTATGTCCGCCAGTCGTTGTCGAGACAGATTACACAGCAATTTTCCCAAGTGGGAGAGACGCTGCGTGTAATTACTGTCGGGCCTAATTTGGAGAAGAAAATTTCCGAAAGTGTGCAGCAAACGGAACAGGGCAGCTATCTGGCACTGGATCCGGTTTCGACACAAACCGTGTATCAGCGGCTTACAGAACAGATCAACCGTCTGCTTCAGTCCGGGCAGCAGCCTATCGTACTGACTTCACCGACCATTCGTATGTATTTGCGGCAGGTTATTGAGCGGACGATGCAGGATATTCCAGTGTTGTCCTACAGCGAACTGGAACCTAATATCGAAATTCAAAGCGTTGGAGTGGTGAACTTATGAGAGTGAAGCGTTATGTGGTCGATACGATGCCTGACGCCTTGCATTCCATCCGCAGCGAGCTAGGAAGCGATGCCGTCATCCTAAGCACCAAGGAAGTTAAAGTCGGCGGATTTATGGGCATGTTTAAAAAGAAAAAAATTGAAGTTGTAGCCGCAGTAGAAGAGGTGCGGAAGCCGGCTGTACCTGATAAGGCCCCTGTACAATCGCTGAATATTCCGCGTAGTGCAGTGCCGCAGGCCTATCAGAAAGCCGCCACAGCATCATCGCCGTCAGCATCGCTCACGAAGGAGCCTGCGGCTGGCCGGAGCTTTGCTGAAATTGCCGCTGCCATATCGGAAGCCACCGGGATTGCTGAGGCAGGAGGGAATGTAGCCGTTCTACCTTCAACTGCAACCGCAACCGTAACTGCTGTTGAGGAACAGAAAGAGGAATTGGATAGAGAGCTTGCATATGCAATGCAGGTTTCTGCTCCGAAGGAACAGCCTGGATCGGTCACGGCACTTCACGAGAACTTTGGTGCTGAACCCAATCCTCCCGCAGTCTCGGTAGCTGAAAGTGATGTCCTTCGCGAAATCAGGGACATGAAGCACTGGATGGAACGTATCGCCCGCTACTCTTCAAGCGGAGTGGAATTGCCCGAGCAGCTGGAACAGCTTAAGATCCGTTTACTGGACCAGGAGACTGACCCGGTGCTGGTGGAGGAATGGATCAGCAATGTGTTTACCCGCTGGAATGATGAGGGGCGTACCGGAGCTCCTGATCAATTCGGTGAAATGCTGAAAGCTCAGGTGGATGAATTTTTGTCAGGCCGAATTGCAAAAGGAATTGCGGCGGATACGCGGATTGTTTACATTGCCGGGCCAACCGGAGTGGGCAAAACAACAACAATCGCCAAGCTGGCGGCAGAGCAGCTGTTTAAACAAGGCAGGAAGGTAGGCCTCATTACCTCCGATACTTACCGGATTTCCGCGGTGGAGCAGCTGCGCACGTATGCATCGATACTGAATATTCCGCTGGAGGTTGTTCAGTCCCCGGGAGATTTGCAAAGAGCGTTGTTCCGCCTGGAGAGCTGTGACCTCGTTTTGATGGATACGGCAGGCCGGAATTACCGTAATGAGATGCTCGTCGCTGAACTTCAGAGCCTGCTGGCCAAGGAACTTAAGAGTGAAACTTTCCTTGTACTCAGCCTGACCTCCAAAAGCCGCGATATGAAGACGATCGCCGAGCATTTCGGCCGTTATCAGCTTGATAAGGTTATCTTCACAAAGCTGGACGAGACAGGAAGCTATGGTCCGTTATTTAATGTTCTGAATGACTTCCCTCTTATGCTGTCTTATATAACTAATGGCCAGAATGTGCCAGATGACCTGCTAATGGCTACCAAAGAGCAGCTATCAGGGATGTTGCTGGGAACAGGAGGGGCGTAATGGATCAGGCGCAGTCCTTGAGACAGCTGGTGTCCAACAAGGACACCAAACTCGTGCCCAAAGACGGGGTATCCGCCAGAATCATCACCGTATGCAGTGGAAAAGGCGGTGTCGGAAAGTCGAATTTCACGCTGAACTTTGCTTTAGCGCTGAAGGCAATGGGCCGTAAGGTGCTATTGTTCGACGCCGATATCGGAATGGCCAATATAGACGTGTTAATGGGTGTCTCTTCTAAATATAATTTGTACCACCTGCTGAAAAGAGAGGCGGATATCGGACAAATTATTCAGACGGGCCCAGGAGGTCTACAATTCATTGCAGGCGGATCGGGTATGGATGAGCTGTTTTCTCTCTCGGAATCAGATTTGAATTACTTTACAACACAGATTGCGCAAATTGCTGATACTATGGATTTTATCCTGTTCGATACGGGGGCAGGACTTTCCAAAGAAACGCTCAAATTTATTAGCTCGGCGGATGATTGCCTTGTGGTAACAACCCCTGAGCCTACAGCTATAACTGATGCATATGCATTGATGAAGGTAGTGCACAATTCTTTTCCCGAAACTTCTTTTAGACTGATTGTGAACCAAGCAGGAGACGAGAGGGAAGCGAAAGCAACCAGCGACAAAATCCGCATGGCGGCAAGCCGCTTTTTACAATTAGATATTCCGTTTCTCGGGTATATGAGTAGTGATGCACATGTTGTTCAGGCAGTTAAGAAACAAGTTCCATTCTCAGTGGCTTTTCCGAACAGTGCAGCAGCCAAGGACGTACAGCGGCTTGCCCAAAACTATTTGGCCGCGGATTCAGCGGAACCAATCAAGGTAGAGGGCATAAAGGGATTTATCAACAGGTGGTTGAAGCGTAAATAATAATTGTTCTGAATTAGAGGAGCAGAGGTGGAAATGATATGAAGCCATATAAAGTTTTGGTTGTTGATGATTCTGCATTTATGCGCAAGATCATTTCCGATTTGATTGAAAATGACGCGAACTTCCAGGTTACCGCTACGGCTTCAAACGGCCGTGAAGCTATTGAGAAAGTGAATCAGCTTTCTCCGGATCTGGTAACGATGGATGTGGAGATGCCGGAAATGAACGGCCTGGAGGCGCTGAAAATAATAATGGCCCAGCGTCCGCTGCCGGTGATCATGCTCTCAGGAATCAATGAGCAGGGCATGAAGGAAACGATTATGGCGCTGGAGTCAGGAGCATTTGATTTCATACGTAAGCCATCCATTTCCAACTCCCAGGATATTATTGCTGTAGGAGAATCTCTCCGGGAGCAAATGAAAGAAGCGATGATGGCCCGTGAGCAGCGTCAAGCTCGGGCATCCGCCTCCAAGAGTGAGGACAAGCCGCCAGCTGCGGTTACTCCAAAACCTCTGGCGGATCCTCCTGTACGCAAGCAGGAACTTCCCAAGAAAGCAAAAGCTGCGGAAGTTCCCGGCACACCAGCACAAAACAAGTTGAAGCCGGAGGCAAAGACCGCGTCCCCTAAGGAAACGGGCAAGAATTTGCTTGATAAGCAGCCAGGGAATAGCGGATCCCCGCGAAATCCTGTCAATCCTGCTGCAGCTCCGGCAAGCCCGGCATCTTCTGAAAAAGCAAAAAACCGCTCCAAAGCGAACTCTACTCCAGTCACACCTGATGTACGTCTGCAACTGGAGGGTGTCCCCGGTACGTTCGCCGAACCTCCTGCAGCTTCGGCTGACCGGAAGTCCGGCAGTATTAAAGGGCTGCGTAAGCTCGTTGCTGTAGGCTGCTCTACAGGCGGGCCACGTGCGCTCAAAGCGTTTTTGGAGAACATCCCGGCTGAATTTCCGGCACCGATAGTCATTGTCCAGCATATGCCGCCCAATTTCACCAAATCATTGGCCCAGCGGCTTAATACCTTCAGCCCGCTTGAGGTTGCAGAAGCGGAGCATGGCATGATCCTTCGCCAAGGAGCGGCTTATATTGCTCCCGGAGGTTATCATCTGAAGGTTGTTCCAGCAGCAGGCGGACAATATGCGATTGAACTTACGAGTGAGGATGCCCGCAACGGGCATCGTCCATCCGTGGACATGATGTTCGAATCACTATTGCCGCTTACCACGCTGGAACGGCATGCGGTGATTATGACGGGCATGGGCAGCGATGGTGCCAGGATGATGAAGTCCCTATATGATTCGGGTGTAACCTCAACCTTCGCTGAAAGTGAAGAAACCTGCGTTGTATATGGAATGCCGCGATCTGCGGTGGAATTGAATTGCGTTAAACATATCCTGCCTTTGCATGAAATTGCTCCAAGGCTGGTGCAAGCCGTTAAATAATGGAAAAGCGAACTTGAAGGGGAGGTGCTCGTTAGTGGACATGAACCAATATTTATCCATGTTTATTGATGAGTCAAATGATCATCTGCAGTCATTGAACGAAAGTATGATGGGGTTGGAAGCAAATCCTGATGATCTAAGTATTGTACAGGTAATATTCCGCTCTGCGCATACCTTAAAAGGTATGGCGGCTACGATGGGTTTTGAGGATTTGGCTTCTCTTACCCACCAGATGGAAAATGTTCTGGATTTAGTGCGCAATAACAAGCTGCGGATGCAGGATTTCATTTTTGACACACTGTTCAAAAGTCTGGATGCCCTGGAATCAATGGTTGAGGATATTACGGCTGGGGGCGAAGGTAAGGCAGATGTCTCGGCAATTGTGACTTCTCTTCAGGCCATTGTTCGAGGTGAAGTTCCTACTGCAGCCGGTGCCGCTGCCGAGGTTACAGCTGCAGCTCAAAAGACTGGAGACGCTCCGGTGTTTTTAGATGAATTCCAATACTCGGTTCTGCAGCAGTCGCTGCAGGAAGGCCATCAGGTGCTGTATGTGGATGTAGCGATCCGTCAGGATTGTCAGCTTAAAGCAGTGCGGGCATATATGGTTTTCGATCTCCTTGAACGTTCAGGAGAGGTGGTCAAATCCTTCCCTTCGGTTCAGGATATAGAGCAGGAAAAATTCGATTACGGCTTTTCCCTCTATTACATAACCCAAAAGGACGCAAGTGAAATTCAATCCATGATCCTAAACTTATCGGAAATTGATAAGGTTACGGCTTTAGCCCTTGATCAAGAGACACTGGAACAGATGGTGCAGGATATGGCTGCCGCTACTGTGGAAGCACCGGTTCAAGAGGAAACTGCTCCCGTAGCGGCACCGGCTGCAGCACCGGTCAGAGAAGAAACAATCAAAGCGGCAGCTGCCAAAACAGTTGCAGCGCCTTCCAGGACGATCCGCGTAGATATCGAACGCCTGGATGTGCTGATGAACCTGTTTAGTGAACTGCTGATCGACCGTGTCCGTCTGGAACAGCTGGCTACAGAAGTGCAGAATAGTGACCTTACTGAGACTGTTGAACATATGGGACGGGTCAGCGGCGATTTGCAGAACATTGTCATGAAGCTGCGCATGGTACCGGTCGACACGGTATTTAACCGATTCCCCCGCATGGTTCGTGACCTTGCCAAATCTCTGGACAAAAAAATCGATCTGATCGTTACGGGTGCTGAAACAGAGCTTGACCGTACTGTTATTGATGAGATCGGTGATCCGCTGGTGCATTTGCTCCGTAATGCCGTTGACCATGGGGTTGAAGGCGTACAGGAGCGTATTGCTGCCGGCAAACCGGAGACGGGTACGATAAATCTGCGAGCTTTCCATAGCGGCAATCACGTCTTTATCGAAATTGAGGAGGACGGAGCCGGAATAAATCCGCAGAAAATCCTGAAATCTGCCGTTAAAAAGGGAATTCTTACTCAGGATCAGGCTGCTGGCTATTCGGATGATGAAGCCATTCAACTTTTGTTCTCACCGGGCTTCAGTACCGCAGAGGTTATCTCTGACGTATCAGGGCGCGGAGTCGGACTCGATGTCGTGAAATCCAAGATTACTTCTCTTGGCGGCAACGTGGTTGTTTATTCCACCTTTGGTAAAGGAACTAACTTTTCAGTACAGCTTCCACTAACCTTATCGATTATCGCGGCCATGCTGGTGCGGCTTGGTTCTGAGAAATATGCCATCCCGCTTTCTTCCATCGTGGAGACTGGAATTGTGAAGAAAACTCAGATCCGCACGATTCATAGCAACAAAATGATTGAATTCCGTAACGGTCATAT
The DNA here is from genome assembly GCF_038008625.1 of Paenibacillus sp. FSL L8-0470. Classification (NCBI taxonomy): domain Bacteria; kingdom Bacillati; phylum Bacillota; class Bacilli; order Caryophanales; family Paenibacillaceae; genus Paenibacillus; species Paenibacillus sp. FSL L8-0470. The sequence continues at coordinate 4,435,673 of NZ_JBBOZM010000001.1, read as the reverse complement.
CCCTCTGCTTTCTCTGAGCAAATTCTTCTCGGTACCTGATTTTGATGAAAGTACTGAAGAGGAAACGGAAATAGTAGTAGTCCGCAAAGGGGAACGCCTCGTAGCCCTGGCCGTTCAGGATTTTATTGGGCAGAACGAAATCGTCATCAAGAATCTTGGCAAGTATCTGCCTGAGGTTCAAGGCATCTCCGGGGCGACCATACTTGGTGACGGTCAGGTTGCACTTATTATTGATCCGAACGCTTTTATTAAATAATCAGGATAGAACAGGGAGGTTCATTCCATGGCTGAAGATATCAAAGTAATCGTATTTAAACTAGGCGCTGAAGAGTACGGCATCGAAGTGGAGAAAGTCCAAACGATTGAACGCATGATGCCAATTACCCGTGTGCCGAAGACCTACTCCTTTATTAAGGGAGTTATCAATTTGCGCGGAGTGGTTATTCCGGTAATTGATTTGCGGGGCCGTTTCGGAATTGAGGAAGCTGATCATACTGATCAGACCCGTATCATTATCGTCAATGTAAATGCAATGGAAGTTGGCTTTATTGTGGACTCGGCCAATGATGTTATTGACTTGAACCGCGATTCCATCGATACACCACCGGAGGTTGTGGGGGGCATCAGAGCGAAGTATCTGGACGGGGTGGCCAAAATTGGAGAAGAACGTTTACTGATCATGCTCAATTTGAACGAGGTGCTGAACAAGGGCGAAATCGTGCAATTGGAAAGCCTAGAGGGCTAACATATGGAGCTTTTCAAAAACTTCAAGGATTTTAAAATGGATGTCCTTAAGGAAGTGGGCAACATTGGAGCTGGTAACGCCGCCACCGCGTTATCTCAGCTTCTTGGCAAACCGATCGACATGGCTGTTCCGAAAGTGCAGCTGCTGAGCTTTGAAGAAATCACTGAAAAGGTCGGAGGAGCAGAAGAACTGGTATATGCGGTTTTCCTGCGGGTCGAAGGTGAAGCACCGGGCAATCTCTTTTTCATTCTTACTCCGGAAGCGGCTATAAGCCTGCTTAACCGGGTTGCCGGTATTGAGATTTCTCCCGAGCAGGAGCTGGGTGAAATGGAGCTTTCGGCTTTGAATGAAATTGGTAACATTCTCGCCGGGTCTTACCTTTCTTCACTTGCTGACTTCACATCGCTTTCCATGTACCCTACAGTGCCTGCACTGGCCATGGACATGGCCGGGGCCATTCTGGGATACGGTCTGCTGCAGTTCGGTCAGATGGGCGATGATGCTTTGCTGATCGACACAACTTTCCTGGAAGGCAAGGACGAAATTGAAGGACAGTTCTTTCTTATTCCCGATCCAGAATCATTCCCGAAGATCTTTAAATCACTAGGAGTACCGTTTGATAATGATTGAAGAACAAAGCATTATTAAAGTAGGTATGGCAGATCTTAATGTAGGAAGCCAAGACAGCCTTGTGCGTACAACAGGTCTTGGTTCCTGCGTGGGGCTTACATTGTTTGATCCTGGGAAGAAGCTGGCGGGGATGGCGCATGTGATGCTGCCTTCGTCGGATATCGCACGTGAGGGACAAATGAACATTGCCAAATTTGCAGATACCGCAGTGCCGGAGCTTCTGAACCGCTTGCTTGCACTTGGAGCAATGCGCAGCAGGATCGTGGCCAAGATGGCCGGAGGCTCTCAAATGTTTGCCTTTGCCGGGGGGAATGACACCATGAGGATCGGGCCTCGTAATGTGGAATCCTGTAAGCTTGCTTTGGAGGCGCTAAAGATCCCTTTGATTGCCGAGGACACAGGCGGCAATTTTGGCCGCACCATTGAAATTTCCTGCAGTACCGGTATACTCTATATCCGCAGCGTGCAAAAAGGCACTAGGGAAATATAACCATGAGCAGAAAAATAGTAGTGAACACCATCGTCGGAGCGATAGGATTTTTGTTTACCTTTTTTGTGAACTATGGGCATAATTTACTTGGAACAAGTTTAATTCGGGCCAGTTTTGGATTTATTATTTGGTTTGTGCTTGCATTCCTCTTAAGTTGGGTATTGGGTTTTATTGCTGGACAGTCTGTACAGCCAGAAGAGGATGAGACAAGCTTAGAGGGCAATGAGGCGCTGGGTGGCAATTTCGATGTCATTACTCCGGATGAGGATGAAGAATTAATAAACCTGCTGAAACCGAAGCCGGCCGAAGAAAGCGGAAGCACAGAAGGTTTTACACCGCTGCAGCCGCCTAAGCTGGTCTCTATGAAAGATCCTGAAGAATTGGCCAAGGCCGTTCGTCACCTGAAAGAAGAATAAGCGTGTGCTATTGCGGAAGTGGCTCACCTGTTCCGTGTTATGCCCGCTGACTAAACTTTGGGAAGGGTGAAAGCCGTTGAACGAGCATAAAGCTTCTCAATCGGAAACTGACGGGCTCTGGGAACAGTGGAAAGAGCAAGGTAATCCCGAAGCCAAAAAAAAGCTGATTGAGAATTACCTCCATATTGTAGATTACGTGTCCAGCCGCTTAGCAGTCGGATTACCCAAAAATGTATCTAAAGATGATTTGGCCAGCAACGGTGTCATGGGTTTGATTGATGCCATCGAGAAATTCGACTATAAGCGGGGACTCCAGTTTCAGACTTATGCTTCCTGGCGTGTGCGTGGAGCGATTCTTGATTCATTGCGCCAGAGCGACTGGGTTCCCAGGTCCGTGAGGGAGAAAGCCAAAAAAATCGAAGATGCTTACCAGCAGCTGGAGCAGAAATACCTAAGATCAGTCAGTGACGAGGAAATGAGCGAATATCTGAATGTTTCGGAGACGGAATTTCAGAATATGCTGCAGGACGTAGCAGTAATGTCGCTCTGCTCACTAGAGGATCCTATTCGCGAGGAAGAATCAGAGACACGCTTGTCCATCCTGGTGGATGACAAAGCCAAAAATCCGGATCGCAAAGTAAATGAGTTTTATTTGCGCGATACGCTGACTAAAGGCATCGAGAAACTAACGGTGAAAGAAAGGACCGTTGTGTCCCTTTTATATTATGAAGATTTATCATTAAGCGAGATCGCCGAGGTGATGTCACTGTCGCCTTCACGGATTTCGCAGCTTCATTCAAAAGCTATTTTGCGGCTGAGAGGAACGCTTGAGAAAAATCGCGATCTTCTCATGCAAAACGATTAACCGGGCGACGGTGACAAGGGGGAGCAAAATTGATCGGTAATTATGCTTTGAACCAGTACGTGAGTATCACGTTTTCGGAGGATAAAGGGATTGCGTACCTCCAATTTTCCAAAAGGGATGAAAACTTCTCCTGTTCGAGTGAAGATCTCGAAAGCTTCCTAAACAGTCACAATATTCGTTACGGTATTCAGCGGGATATTGTACAGCGAATCAGCAGTAATCCAGAAGAGTATTTCTTCAACAGGGTGCCAATTGCGATTGGTGATCCCGCGGAGAATGGTACGGATGGGCGGGTGGTCCTTACTATTGATATGGAGGAGGACCGCAAACCGCTCGAAAAAGCTGATGGAAAGGTCGATTATAAGGACCTGGTCCGGCTTCACAATGTTAAGAAAGGCCAGTTGATTGCCAGAAAAATTCCGCCGATGCCCGGCAAAAGCGGCAATACGGTTACCGGTGAGGAAATTCCGTATCGGGTGGGAAAAGACGCACACTTTAAAGTCGGCAAAAATGTTTTGATCGATCAAGATGAAACTTCGATGTATGCCGCGATGGACGGACTCGTTACTCTGACGGAGAAGGGAAAGGTCAATGTTTTCCCGGTTTATGAAGTCAACGGTGATGTTGATTACAGTACGGGAAATATTGATTTTGTAGGGACAGTTGTTATTCGTGGCAATGTCTTGACCGGGTTTACGGTTAAATCTGCCGGAGATATCCGTGTGGTTGGCGGAGTGGAAGGTGCTGAACTGATTTCCGGGGGATCGATCGAGATTGCCGGCGGAATTATCGGATACAACAAGGGACTCGTCAGTGCAGGCAAAAATGTAAAAGTATCGTTCATCCAGGATGGAAATGTTGTCGCCGGAGAGGATGTTATCGTTTCGCAAAGTATTATGCACTCTAATATCCGGGCAGGCCGGGATGTGCTTTGTAATGGATCAAAGGGACTTATAGTAGGTGGAGTTGTACAAGCCGGTGAAAGAGTTGTAGCAAGAACCATCGGAAATACGATGTCTACGGCGACGGCTATTGAGGTTGGCGTTGTACCAGAACTCCGGAATGAGATTAACGATCTGCGCCATGAGCTGCGGCAGCTGCTTGAAAATGAGGATAAAACCAACAAAGCGCTGTACCTGCTGAATCAATTGGCGAACAATGGTCAGCTTGCTCCTGATAAGGTGGCTTTGCGCGTTAAACTGAACGCCACTAAGCAATCGCATATGCGTGAGGAGAAGCGCATTAAAGAGCGTGTACTAGAAATTGAAAGAATGCTCGAGGATACGGTTAGAGCAAGGGTGGAAGTAGTTAAGACCATTTACGGAGGTTCCAAAATCGTAATTGGCAGATATACACGTTTTGTCAAGGATCCTACGGAACGGGTTGTATTTATTTATAGTGAAGGCGATATCACATTGGCGCCGTACGTTTAATCAGGCGGGCAGCGACAGGCGGCCGGCCATCCTTGATGTCTAAGTACAGCAGGCTTCGGAAGGATTTGCGAATCTTGGGACGGCCCGTCCGTTTCTATTTATGAGAAGAGGGTTGCTATGAGTCTGAAACCGGTGGAATTGCAGATTGCCCTGCCCCGGACAACTGACGCGGGCAAAGTCCAGCATGGGCTGCAGCATCGTCCTGCTGTGGATCAGCAGCAGCTCGCAGGACAGAATGTCAAGCAGAGCTCGGAGCTGGCCCATCGCAGCACTGAGGTTGACGAATCTGCGGAAGCTGCGCTGCGCAATGATGATAGCCAGGGAAATCATGCGGGAAGTCAGTCCTCTTCCCATCAACAAGAGAAACAGCAGACGTCTCACGACGCTGAACATCCCTATAAGGGCCGACGGATCGATCTCAGTCTCTGAGAGGATATAATTTGATATGTAAAAGGAGATAGGGCACTTGCAACCATGGGTATATATCGTGCTGGTAGGCGCTGTCGCTATCGTTTATGCCCTGAGACTGCCGGCGCGTGCAAAAGAAGACTCAGCCGATAAGCAGAGTCTAAAGGAAACAGAAGCGGCGCTTGAACTATATATGGCGGACATCGAGCGGGAAAATGATAAAATGCTGCAGCTTGTCAGCGGCATCAAACAGCAATCCCAGAACAACAGAACAGCAATGCAGGAGGAGATCAATTCACTTCGGGAGCAAGTTGCCGATCTGCAGAAGAACTCAATGCTGCTTGAAACGCGTCTGACGGCTGAAGAAAAGGGCCTGCTGCAGCTAACAGCTTCATTTGCCAAGGAATCTTCAGCCAGCCGCGCTTCAGAAGCTGTGAGACCGCCTTCAACAGAGCACGCTGCAGAACAGCCGGAGCCGAAACCAAAGCCGGTCAACTCGATCAAATTGCGTTATCCGCGATTGTTCGAGCTGCATGAGCAAGGAAAGTCTATTGACGCTATCGCTAAGACAGCAGGACTTCAGCGTGGAGAGGTTCAACTGATTCTGCAGCTGGCCAAGCAGGAGGAAACGGTATGATCAAGAATCGTTCCTTCATGTTCGGACTAGGTACAGGCCTGATTGCCGGAGCATTACTGCTGCAAGTGATGATCACCGGGGGAGCCGCTCCCTTGTCCAAGGAGAAGCTAATCAAGGAAGCTGCGAAGCTGAACCTTACCGTAACCGATCCGAGTGCAACACCTACTGCCACTAGTAATACAGGTAACACAGGAGAGGGAACAGAAGGATCAGGGAAAGAGGGGACAGCTGCGGTTGTTCCGTCAGCAACTGAATCCGCCGCTCCAGCTTCGCCTGCTTCTACGCCGCAAGCAGCGGTGGAGCCAAGCGCTGCCGCTGCTCCTTCTAAGCCGGCTACCCCGTCAAAGCCTGCAAGCGAGAAGAAACCATCAAGTGCCCCAGTTGCGCCAGCCACTCCGGAGGTTGCTGTAAACGGCTCGATATCTGTTACAATTCCTACCGGCAGCACACTTACGGAAACTGCCGATTTGCTGGTCAAAGCAGGTGTGATTACGGATAAGAACAAGTTTCTTCAGACGGCAGTAAGCCGTAAAGCCAACACAAAAATTCAAAATGGACGGTACAGCTTTACTAAAGGCGAGAGTAATAATGTTATCATTGATAAGCTGATTACAGTGAAATAATTTATCTTAGAACTTTGGAATTCACAAAACTTTTCATGAATCGTTGCATACATTATTTTATTATGGTATAGTAATTGACGGTGTTAAAACACACGCCGGTTGATTTCGACAAGGGGTGCTTTCTTCAGAAGAAAGTCTTGTAGAAAAATGACGCACGGCGGAGGAGACACACAATAAACCAAAACTAGGAGGTGTGTGAAGATGGCAGTAATTTCCATGAAGCAGCTTCTCGAAGCTGGGGTACACTTCGGTCATCAGACTCGTCGTTGGAATCCAAAGATGGATCGTTATATCTTCACTGAAAGAAACGGAATTTACATTATTGACCTGCAAAAAACGGTTAAAAAGGTAGAGGAAGCTTACAACTTTGTGAAAAGCGTCGCTGGCGACAACGGCACAATCCTGTTCGTAGGAACAAAGAAACAAGCTCAAGATTCCGTAAAAGAAGAAGCTGAACGTTCGGGTATGTTCTTCATTAACCAACGTTGGCTGGGTGGTACCCTGACTAACTTCCAAACTATTCAGAAGCGTATTGATCGCCTGAAGAAACTGGAAGCTTGGGAAGAAGACGGTACCTTCGCAGTTCTGCCTAAGAAAGAAGTAATCCTTCTCCGCAAAGAGAAAGATCGTCTTGAAAAATTCCTGGGCGGCATCAAGAACATGAAAGGTCTGCCAAGCGCGCTGTTCATCATCGACCCGCGTAAAGAGCGCATCGCTGTTGCGGAAGCTCGCAAATTGGGTATTCCTATCGTGGCTATCGTTGATACTAACTGTGATCCGGACGAAATCGACTATGTTATCCCGGGCAACGACGACGCAATTCGCGCCGTGAAATTGCTTACTGGTAAAATGGCTGATGCCGTTGTCGAAGCTCATCAGGGCGAAGACACAACTACTGCTTAAATAGCAGCCGGAATCAAACAAGAACTTAAATGAAAAGGGTGGTTGGCAGGTGGATAACCTCTCACTGCCCTTTTTTTAGGATAATGGACCAAAATGGTATAAAACGACAATTATCTGGAGGGAATAACAATGGCAGTAGATGCAAAAGCAGTAAAGGAACTTCGTGAAAGAACAGGCGCAGGGATGCTGGATTGCAAAAAGGCGCTTGAAGAAGCTAATAATGACATCACCAAAGCCGCTGAATTGCTTCGCGAAAAAGGTCTTTCCGCAGCAGCAAACAAAGCTGGACGTATTGCTACTGAAGGTACAGTAGAATCTTACATCCATGCTGGCGGACGTATTGGCGTACTTGTAGAAATCAACTGCGAAACTGACTTCGTAGGTAAAACGGATTCCTTCAAAGAATTTGCACGCGATATCGCAATGCAAATTGCTGCAGCTAACCCGCTGTATGTTCGTCGTGAAGAAGTTCCGGCAGAAGCTGTAGAGAAAGAAAAAGAAATTCTGAAGGCACAAGCACTTAATGAAGGCAAGCCTGAGAAAATCGTTGAAAAAATGGTTGAAGGCCGTATCAGCAAGTTCTACGAAGAATATTGTTTGCTTGAGCAATCCTTCGTTAAAGATCCGGACAAAACTATTTCCCAGCTGCTGAACGAAAAAATCAGCACCATTGGCGAAAACATCTCCATCCGTCGTTTTGTTCGTTTTGAACTGGGCGAAGGCCTGGAAAAGAAAGTCGACAACTTTGTTGAAGAAGTAATGGCGCAAGTTAATCAATAAGAAGCAAGACTGATTACAACTTCATTGAACTGAATAATGCAAGCATCAAATGAACGGAACACAGGCACAATCGTGTTCCGTCTTTTGTAAGAAAGTGAGGGTATACATTTGGAACAGCCGGTATTTAAAAGAGTAGTCCTTAAGGTAAGCGGTGAGTCACTATCAGGACAAAACGGATATGGCATTGATGCCGAGACGATTATTTCCATCGCAGAGCAGGTCAAGGAAGTTGTTGAGCTTGGAGTTCAAGTCGCTATTGTTTGCGGCGGAGGCAATATCTGGCGCGGAATCGCAGGAAGCGCAAGCGGTATAGACCGTGCAACAGCCGACTACATGGGGATGCTGGCAACAGTGATGAACTCACTTGCACTGCAGGATGCATTGGAGCAAATCGATGTTCCTACCCGGGTACAGACCTCCATTTCGATGCAGCAGATTGCTGAGCCTTACATCCGCCGCCGCGCCATTCGCCATTTGGAGAAAGGCCGCGTGGTAATCTTTGCCGCAGGAACGGGCAACCCCTTCTTCTCGACGGATACGACAGCAGCTCTCAGAGCAGCTGAGATTGAAGCGGAAGTTATCCTGATGGCGAAGAATAAAGTGGACGGTGTCTACTCAGCAGATCCTTTCAAAGACAGTACTGCTGAGAAATACGAGCAGCTGACCTATATGGACGTGCTGAACAAAAATCTTGGCGTCATGGATTCCACTGCATCCTCTCTGTGCATGGACAATAATATACCGCTCATTGTGTTTGCTATTACAGAGCAAGGCAATATCAAACGTGTCGTTCTCGGTGAGAAGATCGGGACGATTGTTAAAGGGAGTGTAGATTAATGCCACAAGCGGTCAAGAAAAATGCCGAAGAGCGTATGGAAAAAGCGATTTTATCGCTGAAACGTGATTTGGCCTCATTGCGGGCGGGACGCGCTTCGACAGCGCTGCTGGATCGCATTCAAGTTGAATATTATGGTGCACCTACCCCTGTCAACCAGCTGGCCAACATCAGTACACCGGATTCACGGACGCTGCTGATTCAGCCTTGGGACAGATCATCGCTTTCCGACATTGAACGGGCAATTATGAAGTCCGATCTGGGACTTACACCGGCTAACGACGGTACAATCATCCGTTTGTCCATCCCTGCGCTAACCGAGGAACGTCGTACTGAGCTTGTGAAGTTCACCAAAAAGTTCGGTGAGGAAGCAAAGGTAGCCATCCGCAATATCCGCCGCGATGCCAACGATGATATCAAGAAAATGGAGAAGAACGGCATCTCCGAAGATGAATCACACGGACACCAAGAAGATATTCAGAAATCAACGGATAAGTTCATAGCTGAAGTTGATAAGGTGCTCTTGTCCAAAGAAAAAGAGATTATGGAAGTATAATGACAATCAAGAGACTTCAGGGCCCCTCCGTTTATGGTGGGGTTTGTCTCTTTCTGATAAGAGCTTGGAGGAAACGGAAATGATCAAACGGATTCAAGCATGGCTGAGCCGTAAAGACAGGCAGGAGCCACAGCCAGTCGAGATTTCACCGGACAACATTCCCCGGCATGTGGCTGTAATTATGGACGGCAATGGACGCTGGGCTAAACGGCGTGGTTTGCCACGCATTGTCGGCCATCAGAATGGGATGAAAGCTGTAAAACGTGCAACGATTGCCGCGAACGACCTAGGCGTTGAGTTTTTGACCATGTACGCTTTTTCTACAGAGAACTGGAAACGTCCTAAGGATGAAGTTGATTTCCTGATGCGTTTGCCTGTGGAGTTCCTGGCCCTTGAACTGGACGAGCTGATTGAGAAAAACGTACAAGTGCGCGTGATGGGTGATACCGATGCTTTGCCTACACATACCCGGAAGGCGATGGAAGAAGCCGTTGCCCGGACACAAGGGAATACTGGACTTATATTAAATTTTGCCCTGAATTATGGAGGACGTAAAGAAATCGAGGATTGCATGCGCAGATTGGGTCAGGATATCCAAGCAGGGCTGCTGTCCCCGGAGGAGATTACATCGGAGCTGATCGACAGCCGACTGTTATCAGGCGGGCTGCCGGATCCGGATCTGCTGATCCGGACCAGTGGAGAGATGCGGCTCAGCAACTTTATGCTCTGGCAGGTCGCTTACAGCGAGCTCTGGTTTACAGATGTATTCTGGCCGGAGTTTGATAAAACGCATTTGCTGCAGGCTGTGGCGGAGTACCAGAGACGCACACGCCGTTATGGTGGACTGAAGTAGCCTGATGGGAGATGGGAATCTTTGAAGCAGCGATTGATCACCGGAATTGTTGCCGGAGCAGTGTTTTTGGGATTGTGTTTTTTAGGCGGCTGGGCTTATCAGCTTTTGCTTGCCGGTATGGCGCTCATCGGGTTTTATGAATTTGTTAAAATGACAGGTGTCCGGGGGTTTGGTGGTACTGCGATACTTGGTTATGCTGCTGTAGCCTTCTACATGATTCCTTGGAGCCTGCTCGGAGCGAATCCATGGCTGTCCTGGGAACAAGGCATATGGCTTCTGTTGCTGCTGTTCCTGCTGGTGACGGTGTTCAGTAAGAATAAGCAGGATATTAAGATTACTTCACTCCTGTTCACAGGGATTGTATACATAGGAATGGGCTTTTCCTATATGGCTGCGGCCCGGGCTGCGGGCGACGGTCATGGGCTCTTCTGGACCTTCCTTTTGTTGTGCTGCATTTGGGGCAGTGACGCAGGTGCTTATTTTGTAGGGAGAAGCTTTGGGAGAAATAAGCTCTGGCCGGCAATCAGTCCCAATAAAACGGTAGAGGGAGCCCTTGGCGGGGTACTGATCTCTATCGTAATTTCCATTATTTTCGCGATATTTGTTCCTGATCTGCTGACTTACGGACGCGCGCTGCTTATCGGTTTGTCCTGCGCTGTGCTCGGTCAGCTTGGAGATCTTGTACAATCTGCCTATAAACGGGTGTACGGTATTAAGGATTCAGGCTCGCTGCTGCCAGGTCATGGAGGAATTCTTGACCGCTGCGACAGCTGGATTATCGTATTTCCTTTCGTACATATCGTAATGCTTATGCCTTACTATTAAACGACGGGAAAGAAGGTTCACATGTGAAGAAAATAAGTGTTCTCGGATCTACCGGCTCGATCGGCACTCAAACACTGGATGTAGTTGCAATGCATCCTGACTCTTTCGATGTTGATGGTTTGGCTGCAGGTAGCAATACCGCCCTGCTTCTGGAGCAGGTCCGCCGCTTCCAGCCTCGCCGAGTATCAGTGTCCACGAAAGAACTCGCTGAGCAGATCAGACCGGAGCTGCCTTCCGGTATTGAGCTTTTTTACGGAAGTGAGGGATTGGTAGAAATTGCTGCAGGGGGGGACGCTGATACGGTCGTCACGGCAGTGGTGGGCAGCGTGGGCTTGCAGTCAACGCTTGCCGCGATCGAAGCCGGACGGCATATTGGGTTAGCCAATAAGGAAACGCTTGTCACGGCAGGACATTTGGTTACCGAGCTTGCCAACCGTAAAGGTGTTAGGCTGCTGCCCATCGACAGTGAACACTCTGCAATTTTTCAATGTCTGAACGGTGAGAACCGCGAGGATGTTTCCAGTATTACCATCACCGCCTCCGGAGGGTCCTTCCGTGATTACAACCGCGAGCAGCTGAAGAAGGTTTCCGTAGAGGATGCGCTTCGCCACCCCAACTGGAGTATGGGAGCCAAAATAACAATTGATTCGGCAACCATGGTTAACAAAGGACTTGAGGTCATTGAAGCGCATTGGCTGTTCGATCTGCCCTATGAGCAGATAAATGTCCTGCTGCATCCGGAGAGTATCATTCACTCCTATGTAGAATTCCGGGACAGCAGTATTGTCGCCCAGCTCGGAAATCCGGATATGCGGGTCCCGATCCAATATGCACTGACCTATCCGGAACGTTGGGAGTCGCCTGCCGCGCGGCTGTCTCTTGCCGCAATAGGACGCCTGACTTTCCGGGAAATGGATTTTGTACGGTTTCCAGCCTTGAAGCTGGCGATTGAATGCGGGAAAGCGGGAGGGACGGCAACCACAGCCTTCAACGCGGCTAATGAAATTGCAGTTGCCCGTTTTCTCCGGCATGAGATTCCCTTCCTGCGTATTGAAGAGATTATTGAAGAAGTGCTCCAGCGCCTGGTGAATGTCAATCAACCGGATTTACAGCAGATTCAGCATTGCGATGAGATGACCCGGGAGCTTGCAGCTAAACTTTAAATAAATCACTTTATGTACTTAAAAAATGGAAATATATGCTTTGCCCTGAAAAATTGGGTGGGACAGTTGATTCTCTTGTGCAAGGCCTTGGAATAATGATAAATTAAGAGGACATACTTCGGTCTTACACCTTAAGGGGGAATGTAACGCATGGAAATGGTAAGAGTCGTCTTTTTAACGGTGTTCATGTTCTTTGTTTTGGTGACCGTGCATGAATGGGGGCATTATTACTTTGCCAAACGCGCGGGTATCCTTGTAAGAGAATTTGCTATCGGTTTCGGTCCGAAACTGTTTTCTTATAAACGCAATGAAACCCAGTTCACGCTTCGCCTGCTGCCTTTTGGCGGTTATGCACGGATGGCCGGTGAAGATCCCGAAATTATTGAGATCGGTCCAGGGCAGACGATTGCCGTAAGACTGGGGCAGGATAACAAAGTTAAAAGCATCTTTCTAGACGCGCTCGATACCCGCAGAAATGTAATCCGTGGGGAAGCGCAATATACCGACCTTGAGAACGAGCTGAAGATCCGCCTTGATGTCGATGGAGATGTAACCACTTATGATGTTCATCCACAGGCAATGATGATCAAACGGGGTCAGCAGACACAGATTGCGCCCAAAGACCGTCAATTCGGCAGTAAAACTGTAGGTCAGCGTGCTTTGGCCATCGTTGCCGGGCCGGTGATGAACTTTCTGCTTGCTTTTGTGCTATTTGCAGTACATCTGCAGATGGCCGGTATCGTCATTGAGAATCCAACCTTTGTGAAGATTGGAGATCTCAGCGAAGGTATGCCTGCTCAGGAAGCCGGAGTACAAAAAGGTGACATTGTCGTCTCTATTAATGGAGAACAGATTGGCGGAGACTACCAGAAGATGATCTCATTAACTTCCGCTTCCAAAGGTAAAGAGATGCAGTGGACACTTCAGCGTGGCGATGAAACCTTAAATGTGGCCATGATTCCCCGCAGTATGGAGGGTGAAGAAGGCGGCAAAGTGGGGATCACTCCTGAGTTGCCTACAAGGCAGCCAGGTTTTGGCGAGACCATTACTAAATCAGGAACTGCCATGGTGGATTGGACCAAAACGATTTTTGTAAGTTTTAAAACACTGATTAATAACTTTAATATGGATGATATTTCAGGTCCGGTCGGAACAGCGAAGATGACGGGGCAAATCGCTCAGCAAGGCATTCAATACCTGACCTATTGGGCGGCTATTCTAAGTCTGTACCTGGGTATTTTTAACCTGCTGCCGATCCCTGCACTTGACGGAAGCCGTCTCGTCTTCCTGGGCGTAGAAGCACTTCGCGGCAAGCCGGTAGATCCAAGCCGTGAAGGGATGGTTCATTTTGTCGGATTTGCCTTGCTATTTCTGGTTATGATCGCCGTTACCTATAATGATATCCTGCGGCTAATCACCGGTTGATTTTTACTTGAATGAATATGAGCTTTGGCAGTCCCCGCAAAGGACTTGAACGATGTTGTGAAACCAAAGCCACACTTTGCAGGGCATTAGGAGGAGTTCCATCATATGGCAAAAGATAAGCAGTTTGTTACGGAAATCACCCCACAGAGCGAGGATTTCTCGCGCTGGTATATTGATGTAATTAAGAAAGCGGATCTGATGGATTACTCTCCGGTTCGCGGCTGTATTGTTTTCAAACCGGAGGGATACGAGATTTGGGAGCATATTCAGGAGGAAATGAACCGCCGCCTTAAGGCAACGGGTCACCGTAATGCTTATTTCCCGGTCTTTATTCCGGAAAGCTTCTTCCAGAAGGAGAAGGATCATATCGAGGGCTTTAACCCTGAGCTGCCTTGGGTTACGGAAGCTGGCGGTGATGTGCTGGAAGAACGTCTGGCGATTCGCCCGACCTCCGAAACCATGTTCGGGCATATGTATTCCAAATGGATTCAATCCTACCGCGATCTTCCGGTATTGATCAACCAATGGGCCAACGTAGTCCGCTGGGAGAAGCGTACGCTGCCGTTTATCCGTACCACAGAGTTCCTGTGGCAGGAAGGCCATACGGCGCATGAGAATGAAGCTGAGGCACGTGAGGAAACGATGCGGATGCTTGAGAATTACCGTGATTTTGTCGAGACCTATTTGGCAATTCCAGTCATCACTGGACAGAAGACACCTTCCGAGCGTTTTGCCGGGGCGGTTGACACGTATTCTATAGAAGCCATGATGAAGGATGGACGAGCTGTACAGGCGGCAACCTCACATTATCTGGGAACCAAGTTTGCTGCAGCATTTGATATTCAATATTTAAGCCGTGACAATGTGCTGGAATATGTTCATACAACCTCATGGGGCTCCACAACACGCTTAATCGGCTCGCTTATTATGGTGCACGGGGATGACCGCGGCTTGGCTTTGCCGCCTAAGGTCGCTCCAACACAGGTAATCATGATTCCAATCGGACCTCCTAAGACCCGTGAAGCGGTCATTGGACGGACGGACGAGCTGTTCAAGGATCTGAAAGACGCAGGCATCCGTGTGCGTGTAGACGACCGTGCTGATGTTACTCCAGGCTGGAAATTCAATGAATACGAAATGCGTGGAGTGCCAGTCCGTCTTGAATTAGGTCCTCGTGATATGGAAAACGGGGTTTGTGTTCTGGTATCGCGTATTACAGGCGAGAAGAAAATCATTCAGCAGGAGAACCTTGTCGCAGAGGTTAATACCATGCTGGAGCAAGTACACAATGAAATGTTTGAACGCGCGTTGAAATTCCGTGAGGACCATTTCTATTCAGTGGATACGTTAGCAGAAATGAAGGATTCGATGGAAGAACAGCGTGGTTTTGCATTGGCAGGCTGGTGCGGTTCCGAAGAATGCGAGTCTAAAGTCAAGGAAGAAACGGGTGCAGGCAGCCGTAATATTCCGTTTGAGCCTGCGGTGAATAAGGATACCTGTATTTGCTGCGGGAAGCCCGCTGCGCATACGGTTGTTTTTGCCAAGGCGTATTAATTCTTTGCCCAATACTATATAATTCTTCAGTATCTGAATGTAGCTTCTGGGAGAGGAGTCGGCGGGCCGAAAGAACCCAATGCTTTCACCTCCCGGGAGCTTTTTAAAATAGTGGACTCAAGGCTTCCTTATGTCTTCTTTGGTTTTGGAAATTAGGTTTTTCAAAATATATGAATTTATATGCTGCACGCTATAAATTATCCTTCTATTTCTCGCTGAAACGGTTTCCGTCCTTTTGAGGACGGCGAAGCCCTTTCTACTTGCGGGGAGATTTTATTATCTGTTTAAAAGTTAGGTGGGGGAAGCATGGAACAGAACGTGGAAAGAAGAAAAAGATTCGAGCTGTTGATGAAGCAGGGAGAGATTCCGCCTGCACTCATTGATCCCTACTTTTTGGACGGGCATATCGAACGTGTGGAAATCAGCCGCGGTAACCGGGACTGGCACATCGTCATTGCCAAAGATACTCTTGTTCCGGCACAAACCTACCGGACATTTTGTTTGAGAATGCGTGAGAAGCTACAGCATATCGCCAAAGTCAGCTTCTTGTTTCTATATGATGAAAAAGTAAGCAGAGCAGAGCTTGTACAGGAATACTGGGGTTTATTTCTGGAATGGGCGCAGCGCGAGATCCCTTCAGTGAATGGTTGGCTGACCCGCTCCACTCAGGAGCTTCAAGACAGTACACTTCTGCTCAGCCTAAATGATTCGATGTCGTTAGAGCTGGCCCGTAAAAAGGGAATCGAAGGCGCCATAATTAAATTTTACGATAAATATTTTGGCCTGCCCCTGAAAGTGAAGCTGCAGATTGCCGAGAACGAAAACAGCAAAGCGGATGCTTATGAAGAGTTCCAGCAGAAGCTTCAGCAGGAGCAGCGCGAACTCGTTGAAATGATGATGATGGCCAGCGAGCCGGATGAACCGGTTGATGAGGGAGATCCGAATGAAGTCATTAAGCTTCAGGTCGGATATGAAATCAAGGAGCAGGCTGTACCTATTCTGGAAATTCAGGATGAAGAGAAGAAAATCACAATTCAGGGTACGATCTTCGGACTGGACAGCAAGGAGCTGCGGAACGGTAATACCTTGTTCACCTTCTGTATCACAGACTTTACTGATTCTCTGCAAATGAAGATGTTTGCGAAGACCAAAGAAGATCTGAAGGTTATGGGCCAGCTGGCCAACGGCAAATGGGTTAGAGCGCGCGGCAAGGTTGAATATGACCGCTTTATGCAGATTCCGGAGCTCGTAATGATTCCATCGGATCTGAACGAAGTATCGGCACCGCCGGCACGTAAGGATAATGCGAAGCAGAAGCGGGTAGAATTCCATCTGCACACGACTATGAGCACGATGGACGCAGTGGCGCCAATTGACGCGTATGTCAAGACCGCAGCGAAGTGGGGGCATCCGGCAATTGCCGTCTCTGACCACGGGGTTGTGCAGAGCTTTCCGGACGCCAACCATGCTGCACATAAGCATAAGATCAAAATGATCTACGGCGTCGAAGCCAATGTGGTAAATGACTCGGTAAATATTGTGGAGAATGCTCAGCCGCTGGACCTGAAGACTGCCACCTATGTCGTATTCGATATAGAAACCACCGGTTTGTCGATCACCCGGAATAATATTACCGAACTTGCTGCGATTAAAATGACCGGCGGCCAGGAGATAGACCGCTACTCAACGTTCGTGAATCCGCATGAGAAAATTCCATACCATATTCAGCAGCTGACCAATATTACTGATGAGATGGTTAAGGACGCTCCTGATTTGGAGCCGGTGCTGAAGAAATTCGTAGAGTTCATAGGCGACAGTATCCTGGTTGCCCATAATGCCAGATTTGATATGGGGTTCATTCAGGCTTCCCTGGTGAAACTGGGTCTGCCTGTGCTGCCCAATCCTTCCCTGGATACGCTGGAACTGGCACGTCTGTTGTATCCGAGCATGAAGAACCACCGGCTGAATACACTCGCCGACAAATATAAGGTTCTGCTGGAAAGCCATCACCGTGCGGTGGATGATACCATTGCCCTGGGAGGTATTCTGAACGGTCTGCTGGCTGATGCCGAGAAGATGAAGGGGATGACCCGGCTTGACCGGCTGAATGATTATGTAGGCAATGACCTGTCGAACACCCGGCCGTTTCACTGCGGCATCTATGCACTCAACCCGACTGGCAAGAAGAACCTTTACAAGCTGATATCCATGTCGCATACGGAGTATTACAAGCGCGTTCCCTGCATTCCTAAGTCCAAGCTCGAAGAGCACAGGGACGGTCTGCTGGTCATTTCCGGCTGCGAACGGGGAGAGTTCTTTGAGGCTGTGCTCAATAAGTCTACTGAAGAAGCGATGGAGGTTGCCCAGTTCTACGATATTCTGGAGATTCAGCCGCTGACGATGTACATGCATTTGGTAGACAAGGGATTCGTGGCCAGCGCAGAGGATTTGCGGGGCGTAGTGCGCAAGGTTTGTGAAATCGGCGAACAGCTGAACAAGCCTGTTATTGCAACAGGCAATGTGCATTATCTGGAGCCGCGGGACAAGCTGTTCCGCGATATTACGATTCACGGGATTACAGGATTCAGCCCGCTGAAAGACCAGCGCAAGCCGGATGCCCATTTCCGCACTACGGAAGAAATGCTGGCCGAATTCGAATTCCTGGGCGCGGAAAAAGCAATGGAAGTTGTCGTCACCAATACGGTGGAGCTGGCTGACCGCTTTGAGGAATATGACCTGTTTCCGGACCAGCTGTTTACGCCGATTATCGAAGGCGCTGATGACGAAATCCGCAACACCTGCTATGAGACGGCAAAATCAATCTATGGTGAGGAATTGCCTGAGGTCGTCGTTGCCCGGCTGGAAAAAGAGCTGGCGCCGATTATCAAATTTGGGTTCTCTGCCAACTATCTGATTTCTGAGCGTCTTGTGAAAAAATCGAACAAGGATGGCTACCTCGTGGGTTCCCGTGGTTCGGTAGGTTCGTCTGTAGTTGCCACCTTCCTCGGAATCTCCGAGGTAAATCCGCTGCCTGCTCATTATATATGTGTAAATCCGGAATGCCGGCATAGTGAATGGTTCCTCGACGGCAGCGTGCCAAGCGGCTTTGACCTGCCGGACAAGGTATGCCCGGACTGTGGCGGCAAGCTCAAGGGTGAAGGCCAGGATATCCCCTTTGAAACGTTTCTGGGCTTTAAGGGTGATAAGGTTCCCGATATCGACCTTAACTTTTCGGGTGAATATCAGCCGAACGCCCATAACTTTACCAAAACAATGTTTGGTCCGGACAACGTATTCCGTGCCGGCACCATCGGTACGGTAGCGGAGAAAACTGCCTTTGGATTCACGAAGAAATATGAGGAACATCATCAGAAGCGCTGGCGGGGAGCGGAAGTGGGACGTCTGGCCGCAGGCTGCACCGGGGTCAAGCGAAGCACTGGCCAGCATCCCGGCGGTATTGTCGTTTTGCCGGATTATATGGAGATAGAGGATATTACACCGGTGCAATTCCCGGCAGATGATGTCAATGCGGAATGGAAGACCACCCACTTTGACTATCACGCCTTTGATGCCAACCTGCTAAAGCTCGATATTCTGGGCCA
Organism: Paenibacillus sp. FSL L8-0470; assembly: GCF_038008625.1. NCBI lineage: Bacteria > Bacillati > Bacillota > Bacilli > Caryophanales > Paenibacillaceae > Paenibacillus > Paenibacillus sp. FSL L8-0470. Next base: position 4,416,930 of record NZ_JBBOZM010000001.1, on the reverse strand, counting down.
CGATGATCCGACAATGATGCGGATGCTGCAGGATTTAACAGGAGTGGACCCTACAACCATCCCGATGAACGATCCGAAGGTCATGAGCATGTTCAACTCTACTGATGCACTTGGAGTAAGGCCTGACCAGATCCGGACCCCTGTGGCTACCTACGGAGTTCCGGAAATGGGTACAAAATTTGTCCGCCAGATGCTGGTAGAGTCGAAGCCTTCCAGCTTTGCCGATTTACTGCAAATCTCCGGGCTGTCGCATGGTACGGGAGTTTGGCTTGGCAATGCCCAGGAACTGATCAAGAACAACACCTGCAACATCAAGACAGTTATCGGCTGCCGCGATGATATTATGCTGTTCCTGATTTACAAGGCTGGAATGGATGCGGGACTGGCCTTCAAAATTACCGAGAGCGTGCGTAAAGGGAAAGGGCTGTCTGCTGAATGGATCGAGGAAATGAAAAAGTGCAAGGTTCCTCAGTGGTACATTGATTCCTGCCTGAAAATCCAGTACATGTTCCCGAAGGCGCACGCCGCCGCCTATGTTATTTCTGCGGTTCGTACCGCCTACTTCAAGTTGTATCATCCTATTGAATATTATGCGACATACTTCACGGTGCGGGCGGCTGATTTTGATATTGAACTTTGCTGCCAGGGTTATGAAGCCATCGCCCGCCAGATTGTAGATATTGAACAGAAGGGCTTCCAGGCGCTTCCAAAGGAAAAAGCGATGCTGCCGATTCTTGAAATGGCGCTTGAGATGACAGCCCGAGGTTTTACTTTCAAAAATATTGATTTGTACCGTTCCGATGCCAACAAATTTACCGTTGACGGCAAAAGCCTCATTCCACCGTTCTCAGCACTTGCGGGAATCGGTGAGAATGCCGCCTATAACATTGCCGCCGCCAAGGATGCCGGAGAGTTCCTCTCCATCGAGGATTTCCAGCAGAAATCCAAGGCGAGCAAGACGGTAATTGAGCTGCTGACCGGGATGGGCTGCTTCCGCGGCCTGCCGGAAAGCAACCAGCTATCCCTGTTTTAAACTACCCCCTAGTAGGGGGGAAGCTGCGAGTGCTTTGCGGGGCTAATGGGTAAAAACAAGTGAAATTGGATGCCTGAAAAGTGGCAGTCAAGGGCTAGCACTTGTCAGTGCTGATGCACTATGGTATAATTTTTTTGGTAATAATGAGATAAGTCCGTTGTGTAAAGAGTGGGGAAACCCACTCTTTATCTTTGGTATATAGCAAAAGACAAGTTCGTGGAGGTTAATTTCTTTTGAGCACACCCAAATCCAAAATTAAACAAACGGTAGAGCAGATGCTCGGGTCCTATCTCGAGGACAATGGTTTCGAACTGGTGGACGTTGAATACGTGAAGGAAGGCTCCAACTGGTTTTTGCGCATATTCGTAGATAAAGAAGGCGGCATAGATATTGACGACTGCGGTGCCATCAGCGAATATTTCAGCTCAAAGCTGGACGAGAATGATCCTATACCTGAGGCTTATTTTCTTGAGGTTTCCTCGCCGGGTGCTGAGCGCCCGCTTAAGAAAGCGGCGGATGTTGCCAAAGCGGTAGGCAAGGACGTGTATGTGACAGTTTATGAGCCGATTCAGGGACTCAAAGAATTCGAAGGTCGTTTGCTCTCATTCGAGAACGAGGAACTGCTCATCTCCGCGGGCAAAAAAGAACATGTAGTACCGTATGCCAAAGTCGCCAGCGCGAGATTGGCCATTATTTTTTAACGTCTTGAAAGGGGGACCGGATTTTCATGAGTATGGATTTTATCGAAGCTATGAATGAACTGGAGAGGGAGAAAGGCATCAGCAAGGATGTGCTGTTTGAAGCCATCGAAGCTGCGCTGATCTCCAGCTATAAACGCAATTTTAATGCGGCGCAAAACGTGCGTGTGGACATGAACCGCAACACTGGCGTAATCAAGGTATTTGCCCGCAAGCTGATTGTTGAAGAGGTTCTGGATACCCGGACCGAAATCTCACTGCCGGCTGCACGGGAAATCAACCCGCACTTCCAGCTTGAGGATATCGCCGAGCTTGAAGTAACGCCGCGCGATTTCGGCCGTATTGCTGCACAGACTGCCAAGCAGGTAGTCACCCAGCGTATTCGTGAAGCGGAGCGCGGACTTATCTATAACGCTTTTATCGACAAGGAAGATGATATCGTTACCGGGCTTGTACAGCGCCAGGATATGCGCAACATCTATGTTGACCTTGGCAAAATCGAAGCGGTTCTGCCGCTTAGCGAGCTGATGCCTGGAGAAAAGTTCAAGCAAAGCGAGCGCATCAAGGCTTATATCACCAAGGTGGAGAATACGACCAAAGGGCCGCAGATTATGTTGTCCCGCAGTCATCCCGGATTGTTGAAGCGTCTATTCGAGCTGGAGGTTCCGGAAATTTTTGACGGTGTGGTTGAAATTCGTTCTGTAGCCCGCGAAGCAGGCTTCCGTTCGAAAATTGCCGTCTTCTCGCGCAATTCCGAAGTGGATCCGGTTGGCTCCTGCGTAGGCCCAAGAGGCACACGCGTGCAGACCATCGTCACAGAGCTGCGAGGCGAGAAAATTGACATTGTCCGTTATTCTGAGGCTGTACAGGAATATGTGGCCAACGCGCTCAGCCCGTCCAAAGTTCTTGAAGTTCAAGTCTTTGAAGCGGAAAAAATGGCCCGTGTCATCGTGCCTGATTATCAATTGTCACTGGCGATCGGCATCAAGGGGCAGAATGCCCGTCTTGCTGCCAAACTGACCGGCTGGAAAATTGATATCAAGAGCGAGACCCAGGCAGAGCAGGAATACGGCAGACCTAGAACGGTAAGCGATGAAATGCATCAGGATTCCGTCTCCATTGATTAATTAACCTGCTCACTAGAGGGGAGGCGTTTATGATGAAGCAAAGAAAGGTGCCGCTGCGCAAGTGCGTTGCCAGCCAGGAGATGATGCCCAAAAAAGAGCTGATTCGCGTGGTTAGAACGCCCGAGGGCGAAGTGCTGATCGACCTGACAGGCAAAAAGTCAGGCCGGGGCGCTTATATCTGCGGCAAGCTTGAATGCTTTAAACTGGCACAAAAGAATAAAGCACTTGACCGTGCGTTAAAATGTCAAGTGAGTCCTGAAATCTATGCCCAGCTTGCCCGGGATTTTGCATCCGTGGAGGAGCAATTTTTGGCAGCAAAGGATAGTGAGGACGATGAGTAAGGCACTTTCTTATTTAGGGCTTGCGATGAGAGCAGGCAAGATTGTCACCGGCGACGAGGCCGTGCTTAAAGCGGTACGGTCTTCAGAGGCGAAGCTGGTCGTTCTGGCGGGTGACGCTTCAGATAATACCCAAAAAAAGTTCCGTGATAAATGCGGAACCTACGATATTCCACTAGTAATCGCATTTCACCGGGATGAACTCGGTGCAAGTATTGGTAAAGACCAGCGCGTTGTGCTGGCCGTTACGGATAAAGGATTCGCGGAAATGATCTCCAAGCAACTCGGAGATACTGTCGGAGGTGGAGTTATTGACTAAAGAAGACAATAAAGATAAGCTGCGCGTTTATGAATACGCGAAATCTTTGAACATGAGCAGTAAAGAAATTATTACAATTCTGAAGCGTTTGGATGTCCCTGTGAATAATCATATGAGTGTCATGGAGAATGGCTCTGTGACCAAAGTAGAACAGTTCTTCAAGGATATTAAGTCAAACGCTGCAGCCAAGCGGGATCCCGGCACCAGCAGCCGGCCGGTAACTACCGGCTCGGTAACAGCCGAACCTCAAAGTGCTCAGAATGCCAACAAAAATCAACCGGAAAAGCAGGTAGGTATGAACAGTAACCAAAACAACAACCAATCGACGACGTCCCCAAGGCCCCAAAGCGGACAAGATTCCCGCAGAACAACAGGATCCACTCAAAATTCCCGCCCTCAGGGCAGCTCCACTAGCGGCAGCCGCCCGCAAGGCAGCTCCACTAGCAGCAGCCGTCCGCAAGGCAGCTCGACTAGCGGCAGCCGTCCGCAAGGCAGCTCGACTAGCAGCAGCCGCCCGCAAGGCAGCTCCACTAGCAGCAGCCGTCCGCAAGGCAGTTCGACCGGCGGCAACCGTCCGCAGGGCAGCTCGACTGGCGGCAGCCGCCCGCAGGGCAGCTCGACTGGCGGCAGCCGTCCGCAAGGCAGCTCGACTGGCGGCAACCGTCCGCAAGGCGGCTCGACTGGCACCCGTCCGCAAGCTCAAGGCGGCGCACCACGCACTGGCGATAACCGTCCGCAAGCTCAAGGCGGCGGCACCGGCGGAGACTTCTCACGTGGCGGTGGCGGTGACAGAGGCGCTAAGAGAAACACTACAGGCGGCAGACCGAACAACAACAGCGGCCAAAAGCGCTTTGAAGACGGCAAAGGCGGCAACTACCGCGGCCGTGGCGGCAAGAACAACCGTGGCAGAAACCAGTCAATGGAACGCCGCGAAAAGATTGACAACACACCGAAGAAAATTATCGTACGCGGCAGCATGACCGTTGGTGAAACTGCCAAGCTGCTTCATAAGGATGCTTCTGAAGTGATCAAGAAGCTGATCTCGATGGGTGTTATGGCAACCATCAACCAGGAACTTGATATTGACACCATTCTGCTGCTGGCCGGTGAGTTCGGCGTAGAAGTAGAAGTGAAGATTCCAGTGGATGAAGACAGCTTCGAGACCGTTGAAGAGAATGACTCCGAAGAGGATCTTCAGGCTCGTCCTCCGGTAGTAACGATCATGGGTCACGTTGACCATGGTAAAACAACACTGCTTGATGCCATTCGTTCCACGAACGTAACTGGCGGCGAAGCTGGCGGAATTACTCAGCATATCGGTGCTTATCAAGTTGAAATCAACCACAAGAAAATCACATTCCTGGATACACCGGGTCACGAAGCGTTTACCGCGATGCGTGCTCGTGGTGCCCAAGTAACAGATATGACGATTATCGTAGTAGCTGCCGATGACGGTGTAATGCCTCAGACGGTTGAAGCCATCAACCATGCAAAAGCTGCAGGTCTTCCGATTATCGTTGCAGTCAACAAAATCGACAAGCCGGGTGCAGACCCTGATAAGGTAAAGCAAGAGCTTACAAGCTATGAGCTGGTTCCGGAAGAGTGGGGCGGAGACACCATCTTCGTTAACCTGTCGGCCAAACAGCGCATCAACCTGGAAGAACTGCTGGAAATGATCCTGCTCGTTGCTGAAGTGAATGAGTACAAGGCTAACCCGGACAAACGGGCACGCGGTACTGTAATCGAAGCTGAGCTTGACAAGAACCGTGGACCGGTTGCCCGTATTCTCGTGCAGAACGGTACGTTGAAAGTCGGGGACGCTTTTGTAGCAGGTAACTGCTTCGGACGCGTACGCGCCATGGTTAATGACAAAGGACGCAAGATCAAGGAAGCAGGTCCTTCCACACCTGTGGAAATTACCGGTTTGACTGAGGTGCCTCAGGCAGGCGATCCGTTTATGGCCTTTGAAGATGAGCGTAAAGCCCGTGCTATCGCAGACAGACGTTCTACAACCCAGCGTCAGTCCGAGCTGAACACGAATACCCGTGTAACCTTGGATGACCTGTTCAAGCACATCAAGGATGGCGAGATCAAAGACCTGAACGTAATCATTAAAGCGGACGTGCAGGGATCGGTTGAAGCGCTGAAGGGCTCTTTGGCCAAGATCGAAGTCGAAGGTGTACGCGTGAAGATCATTCACAGCGGTGCAGGTGCCATTACGGAATCTGATATTACACTCGCTGCTGCATCCAATGCTATTGTTATCGGCTTCAATGTTCGTCCGGATGCCCAGACGAAAGCGGCTGCCGAGCAAGAAAAAGTGGATGTTCGTCTGCACAACATCATCTACAACGTAATTGAGGAAATTGAAAGTGCGATGAAAGGGATGCTTGATCCGATCTATAAAGAGAACGTTATCGGTCATGCAGAAGTGCGCAACGTCTTCAAAATCAGCAAAGTGGGTACCATTGCAGGTTGTATGGTTACTTCCGGCAAAATTGCCCGCAATGCCGAAATGCGCTTGATCCGCAGCGGTATCGTTGTCTTCCAAGGCAAGATCGACACCTTAAAACGTTTCAAAGATGATGCCAAAGAAGTGGCGCAGGGTTATGAATGCGGCATAACTTTGGAACGCTATAATGACGTCCAAGAGGGCGACATTATCGAAGCGTTCATTATGGAAACGGTAGAGCGCTAAGCGAAGAGGTGAATATAGATGTCTAAAATCAGAGCGGGACGGGTTGGCGAACAGATCAAGAAAGAACTGAGCCAGCTTATCCAAAGCGGACTGAAGGACCCGCGCATCGGGTTCGTAACAGTAACAGGGGTAGATGTAACGAACGATCTCTCGCAGGCCAAGGTATACCTGAGCGTGTTCGGAGACGAAGAGCAGAAGAGCGATTCGCTAAAAGCGATTGAGAAAGCCAATGGCTTTCTCCGCTCCGAGCTTGGCAAGGCAATCCGCCTGCGCCACACGCCTGAGCTGATCTTCAAGATGGACGAATCCGTTGCTTACGGAAGCCATATTGAGAAGCTGCTCGGCGAGATCGGCAAGAACCAAGAAAGTTAGGAAAATAAAGGAGACGGCGAATGCAGAGCTATGAACAAAGTCTCCAGCAGACCCGTAAGTTTCTGCTGGAACACGACGATTATCTTGTAGTGTCGCATGTTCAGCCGGACGGAGATGCAGTCAGCTCCACCCTCGCGGTGGGCTGGCTTCTCTCATGTCTGGGCAAAAAATATACTATGCTGAATGAAGGCCCGATTCCCAAACGGATGGAATACTTATGGCATGCCGATGAGATTGTCAATCTGGCGGACGGTGAATTGCCCCGGACGTACAGTAACGTCATTTGCGTCGATTGTGCAGATTTTCAGCGTGTGGGGCTGACCCAGCGCTTTTTTGCTCAGGATGCCCTTATCGCAAACATTGATCATCATCCCACCAACAACGGTTACGGATTCGTTACGCTGATTAAGCCGGATGCTGCTGCCACTGCTGAAATTTTGTTCGACCTGCTGAAGACGTTTGAGGTGGAATGGGATATAGATATTGCTACAGCAATCTATACAGGATTGCTGACCGATACCGGCGGCTTCCGCTACACCAATACCTCACCTAAAGTGATGGCGGCTGTCTCTGAGCTGCTGGCACTGGGAGTTAACGGTCCCGAGCTGGCGGAGACGTTGCTGGAGGAAATGACATTAGCTCAGGTGAAGGTGCTGAACCGGGCACTGAACACTTTGCAATTAACTCCGCAGGGCGATGTTGCCTGGGTTTATGTAACACCACAGGATATGCTCGAATGTAATGCCGCCAATGAGGATCTTGAAGGCATTGTTAATTATCCGCGTAATATCCGCGGTGTAGAGGTCGGTATGCTGTTCAAGGTCATCGATGAGACTGCTGTGAAGGTCAGCCTGCGTTCGGCCGGCAAGGTCGATGTCGCGGCGCTGGCTCAAGTCTTCGGAGGCGGAGGACATACCCGCGCAGCAGGTGCCCGGGTTGAGGGGACGCTGGAGCAGGCAATACCACGGGTGCTGGAGGAGGTCAGACGTCTTTTATGAGTGAGCTTACAGGTGTTTTGGCTGTTTTTAAGCCAGCAGGGTACACTTCACATGATGTTGTGGCCAAAGCCCGGCGGATTCTTGGTATGAAGCGCATCGGACACACCGGAACTCTGGATCCTCAAGTGACAGGCGTATTGCCGCTTTGTCTTGGAAGGGCAACCCGGGTTGTGGAGTATATCCAGGAGCTGCCTAAGGAATATGTAGCCACACTGAGACTAGGTATGGCAAGCGATACCGAAGACTTAACCGGGACCATTACGGAAAGTGTGGATGAAGTGAAAGTTACCGAGGAAGAAGTTCTGGCGGTACTGAACTCCTTTAAAGGAGTAATCTCTCAGATTCCCCCGATGTACTCGGCGGTGAAAGTGGAAGGCAAACGCCTCTATGAGCTGGCTAGAGAAGGCAAGACTGTAGAGCGAAAGAGCCGTGAAGTGGAGATTTACGAAATTGAGATGACGGATATGGTGTACAGCGGCAATTATCCCGATATTACCTTCCGTGTGCTGTGTTCCAAGGGTACATACATCCGTACGCTTTGCGTAGATATCGGCCGGGCGCTTGGAGTGCCCGGTGTGATGGTCAAGCTGGAACGGACGATGTCCGCAGGGATATCTGCCAGTCACTGTCTAACTCTTGAGCAAATTGCCGAGCATAAAGAAGCAGGCACACTCGATGAACATCTGATCGCGGCGGATGAAGCGATTTCCCATCTGTCCCGGCATTCGGTAATGGATGAGAAGAGGAAGGCCGCCCTGCAGGGGCAGCGCCTTTCAACACGTTACGTAGCACCTGAAGTAAAGCAGGCCGGCCATTTTCGGCTTTATGATCTACAGGGAGAGTTCCTGGGCATTTATGAATTGGATGACACAGGAGCTATAGCCCCTGTAAAGGTATTCGCACAAGCATAATATTAATTTTATTAGTGAATTGTAGGTGAGAAACAGCGTGAGAACCGTAACCTTAAGTTATCCAATGCCAGCGGAGACCGCAGCGCAGTGGGCGCAGCCGCAAGTGACTGCCCTTGGCCAGTTTGACGGACTGCACCGCGGACATGCCAGCGTCATTACTTCCGCTGTAGCTCTGGCCCGTAAACAAGGCGTACCGGCAGCAGTCATGACCTTTCATCCTCATCCCAAGGATGTAATGGGCAAAGGTGACTATGATGGATATTTGACCCCAGCGAAGGACAAGCAGGAACTGCTTGCCGGCATGGGGGTCGATATTTTGTATGTAATTGAATTTAATGAGCAGCTGTCCCGGGTTAGCCCGCAGGATTTTGTCTCTGTAATGCTGCTGCCGCTGCATATTGTAACTGCAGTTATCGGCTTCGATTTCCGCTTTGGCTACATGGGCGAAGGGGATGCCGATATGCTCCGTGAGCTGGGGGACGGTGTGATGAATGTGGAGACGGTGCCTCCTTTTCTGCTTGAAGGAGAGAAGGTAAGCAGCTCCGGCATTCGGAAGAGCCTTCAGAACGGAGATCTAACTCTGGCCAACGCATGGTTTGGGCGCTGCTATCATCTGCGCGGAGTTGTAGGGCACGGCGAGAAGAGAGGCCGCACGATTGGTTTTCCGACTGCAAATCTTCAGCTTGAAGACCTTTATGTCATCCCGGCTAAAGGGGTGTATGCAGTGCGGGTCTTTTATAAGGAAGACGTTCTGTACGGCGTAATGAATGTCGGCGTGAAGCCAACGTTCCATGAGGGGATGATTGCCCCGAGCTTTGAGGTGCATCTGTTTGATTTTGCAGGAGACATCTATGAAGAGGAACTTAGGGTAGAACTGGTCTCCTTTATCCGGCCTGAGCGTAAATTTGAGTCGATTGATGCCCTGATTTCACAGATTGCTGCAGATGCCGAAACGGCTAAAGAGCTGCTGGGCTATCATTCTTAATCTGCACGGGACAAGCCGTTTACTTTTCTTTCCGATAATGCTATACTGATTAACGTTGCTGGAAAAACAGCATCATAACCATAGCTTGGTTGCGCGTTCTCACCGACGGTGACGAGGCTACTGGCGATTATAATGAAGGAGGTGAACAGGATGGCATTGACTCAAGAACGTAAACACCAATTGATCGACGAGCACAAAACTCATGAATCCGATACTGGATCCCCTGAGGTGCAAGTTGCTATCCTTACGGAGAACATCGTTAATTTGACTGACCACTTGCGTACGCACAAGAAGGATCATCATTCCCGTCGCGGATTGCTGAAGATGGTTGGACAACGTCGTAAACTGCTGGCGTATTTGAAGAACAAAGACATCAGACGTTACAGCGCCCTGATCGAAAAACTGGGATTGCGTCGTTAATTTTCCATAAGATTACCCTTAAAGCAGCCTGGTTGTATACCGTATGTCCTTCTCGGAGCGACAGCGGGACAGCCGGGTTGCTTTTTGAAAATTTAGGGAAAACTTTTACAATTAGGCAAGCTTAACTTATTCGCAAAAACGGCTATTTTACCTCTTATGGAGGACAAGCCGTTTTTGCTTGTATAAAACATAGAGAACCGGCCCTTGACCCCAAAGTGATCAAGACATCCGTTTCAACAATGACAATTCACTGAACCTGCGATAATGTACAGCGGGTCTACTACCATTCAAGGAGGGATTTTATGGAACAACGTGTAGAAATGCAGCTTGGCGGAAGACGCCTTGTGCTGGAAACAGGCCGACTGGCCAAACAAGCGAACGCAGCCGTAATGGTTCGTTACGGAGATACTGCTGTATTGTGTACGGTTACAGCGTCTAACGAACCTAAAGATCTGGATTTTTTCCCGCTTACGGTTAACTATGAAGAAAGATTATACGCAGTGGGTAAAATCCCGGGCGGATTTATTAAACGCGAAGGCAGACCGAGTGAGAAGGCTATTTTGTCCAGCCGTCTGACTGACCGTCCGATTCGTCCGCTGTTTCCGGAAGGATTCCGCAATGACGTGCAAGTATTGAATATGGTTATGAGCGTGGATCAGGATTGTGCGCCGGATATTGCTGCTATGATCGGTACTTCCGCAGCACTCAGTATTTCCGATGTTCCTTTCAATGGTCCTATCGGCGGTGTGGCTGTCGGCCGCATTGACGGTCAATTCATCATTAATCCTGACGTTGCACAGCAGGCTGCAAGTGACATCTACGTGGTGGTAGCAGGAACTAAAGACGCCATCATGATGGTGGAAGCGGAAGCCAACGAAGTGCCGGAAGATGTAATGCTGGAAGCCATCATGTTCGGTCATGATGAAGTCCGTAAGATCGTAGCAACAATTGAGCAGCTGGTAGCGGTTGCCGGCAAAGAGAAGATGGCTGTGAAGCTGCATGCGGTTAACGCTGATGTCAACACAGAGGTTCGCGCTTATGCTGAAAGCCGTCTGGTAGATGCCGTGAAAATTGCCGAGAAGCACGCCCGTCAGGATGCCATCGACTTGGTCAACAATGAAACGGTGGAGTATTTCGTTGAGAAATACATAGAGACACCTGAACTTCTTAAAGATGTGAAGGAAGTCCTGCACGATATCGTGAAGGATGAAGTCAGACGTTTGATTACACATGATAAGATTCGCCCGGATGGCCGTAAGCTGGATGAAATCCGTCCGATTGAATGTGATACTTCCCTGCTTCCGCGTACGCACGGTTCCGGACTGTTCACCCGTGGACAAACACAAATCCTTAGCGTATGTACACTGGGTGCACTGGGTGATGTACAGATTCTTGACGGTATTGATCCGGCAGAAACCAAACGGTTTATGCATCACTACAATTTCCCTCCGTTCAGCGTAGGGGAGGCACGTCCGCTTAGAGCACCGGGACGCCGCGAGATTGGCCACGGAGCCCTTGGAGAACGCGCGTTGTCCAAAGTCATTCCTAGTGAAACCGAATTCCCGTACACCATCCGTTTGGTATCTGAAGCGATTGAATCCAACGGATCTACTTCCCAGGCAAGTATCTGCGCAAGCATTCTGGCAATGATGGATGCGGGTGTGCCGATCAAAGCCCCTGTAGCGGGAGTAGCGATGGGTCTGATCAAGGATGGAGAGCATGTGTCAATCCTGACAGATATTCAAGGTATGGAAGATCATCTTGGCGATATGGACTTCAAGGTAGCAGGTACGGCTGAAGGTGTAACGGCGATCCAGATGGATATCAAAATCGACGGCATCGACCGTAAAATCCTGCAGGATGCTTTGCAGCAGGCTAAAGAAGGACGTATGTTCATCTTGGGCAAAATGATGGAAGCTATCTCCGAGCCTAGACCAAGCTTGTCGAAATACGCTCCTAAGATCATTATCATCAATATCAATCCGGACAAGATCCGTGATGTTATCGGTGCAGGTGGTAAGATTATCAATAAAATCATTGAAGAAACCGGCGTGAAGATCGACATCGAACAGGATGGCCGTGTCTTTATCGGATCTTCGGATGAAGAAATGATTCAGAAAGCCCGCGGCATTATCGAAGGCATTGTGCGTGAAGTGCAGGTCGGCGAAATTTATGTGGGTACCGTTAGACGCATCGAGAAGTTCGGCGCATTTGTTGAACTGATTCCGGGTAAAGATGGATTGGTGCATATTTCCCAGCTCTCCACTGAGCGCGTAGCTAAGGTAGAAGATGTTGTTGCCATCGGCGACACTATCACTGTAAAAGTTACCGAAATTGACCAGCAGGGCCGTGTGAATCTGTCGCGCAAAGCGGTATTGACTTCGGAAAGCGGAGCAAAGGCGTAAGCCGGCCTCTCCCTTTTGGAAACAGTGTCAATTGTATAATTGAGAAGAGACAGAAGCTTATGCATTCTGGCTCTTTTTTAAAAATATAAGAATTTATAGGCTTCACACTATAAATTATCCTTATATTTCTCGGGCCCCACTTTGTGGGGTTATTTTAATTTGCGTAAGGCGCAGGTTGTATGCATATTCTTCTCCAACCATACATAGGCTGGGACAAAGCGTCCTTGCACCCTGTGCGGGGACGAGCGTGAGACGTTTCTGCCGGGGAGGAAAGACGTCATGAAGACGGAAAAAGCTGCGCTTGTGCTTGCCTGTATTGCTGTAGTAATCGGCCTTGGCAGTACATTTGGACCGGTGAAGGAAATGCTGGCCGAGCTTAAGCCGCAGGATGGACTGGCTGTGTGGAGTAATATTCCGAAAGAGCGTGATCAGGAGCTGCGTTCTTTGATTGAAAGCAAAGCGGCCAAGCTGAATGCCGCACCGGTGGATGCTGTTGTAGACCGGGTGTGGAAGGCAATTCCGGGTTATAATGGCCTTGAAGTGGATGTAGAGGCCACGTACCGCAGTACACTGCTGCAGGGGCCGGGAGAGGGTCTGAAATGGGTGTACCGGCAAATCCCGCCAAAGGTGTCGCTGAATGATCTGGGTGCTCACCCGATTTACCGGGGGAATCCGGCTAAGCCGATGGTCTCGATGATGATCAATGTAGCATGGGGCAATCAATTCATTGTACCGATGCTTAACATTTTGGATGAGGAAAAGGTAAAGGTGACCTTTTTTCTGGATGGAAGCTGGCTTAGCCATAACCGGGAGCTTGCGGCCGAGATGCTGAAACGCGGGCATGAGATGGAGAATCATGCGTATACCCATCCCAATATGAGCACTTTAAGCCGGGCCCGGGCGACCGCCGAGATTGAGAAAACAAAGAGTCTGCTGAAAGAGAGTCTTGGAGTAACCAATACCTGGTTTGCGCCTCCGTCCGGTGATTTTGATCAGGAAACAGTGGATATCGCCGCCTCATTGGGGCTGAAAACGGTGCTGTGGACACTGGATACCGTCGATTGGCGTAACCCTTCTCCAGAATCCGTTGTCGTTAAAATCAGCAGCCAGTCCGAGCCGGGCACATTGATATTGATGCATCCGACAGCTTCCTCCTCCAAAGCGCTGAGAGGCATGATCCGGGGGATTAAAGCTAAAGGTCTTCAGCTGGGTACGGTCAGTGAAACACTGTCAGCGGAGCGGCTGGCCCCTTCAGAAGTTGAGTGAGCGGTTAATTTCTGGTAGGATAAGAGTCGCGCGTAACAAATACAAAGATAGATACAGGGCTATGCCAGGAGGACGTAGAAGTGGAAAAAATAGTATTGTCGAACGGCCTGCGGGTGGTTACGGAGAAAATTCCTACCGGACGCTCCGTTTCCTTTGGAATCTGGGTCAAGAATGGCTCCCGCAATGAGAACCCGCTGAATAACGGGATTTCTCATTTTATCGAACACATGCTTTTTAAAGGCACCGACCGGTTCAGTGCCAAGGATATTGCCGAGCAGTTTGATGCGATTGGCGGCAACGTCAACGCATTTACCTCGAAGGAATATACATGTTATTATGCAAAAGTATTGGATGAGCATCTGCCGATCGCCGTGGATGTGCTGTCCGATATGTTTTTCCGCTCGCGGATTGATGCCGAAGAGCTGGCCAGGGAGAAAAATGTCATCCTGGAGGAAATCGCCATGTGCGAGGATACGCCGGATGATCTGGTACATGATCTGATGTGCGCTGCGGCGTACGGCGAGCATCCGCTGGCTTATTCCATTCTGGGCTTGAAGGAACGGCTGGCGGACATGACGGCCGATGATCTCCACGCGTATATGAAACAGCAGTATACCATTGAGAATACGGTAATCAGCGTAGCAGGCAATATCAATGACGGACTGGTTGAACTGTTGGAGGCCCATTTCGGATCATTCGATAATCATGGTGAATCCGCGCCTTTGACAGCTCCTGATTTCCATGGCGAACTGCTGTTTCACCGCAAAAAGACGGAGCAAAACCATATTTGCCTTTCCCTCCCGGGCGTAGAGGGCGGCGGGCCGCTGCAATATGCCATGGTGCTGCTGAATAATGCCATCGGCGGCGGGATGAGCTCCAGAATGTTCCAAGAGATTCGCGAAAAACGCGGTTTAGCCTATTCCGTATACTCCTATCACAGCTCCCAGGCAGACAGCGGCCTGTTTACCGTCTATGCCGGCACTGCGCCGAAGCAGACCAAAGAGGTGACGGAGCTGATCAAGGAAATGATGCATGATCTTGCCGTTAACGGTCTTAGCGAAGATGAACTGAGAAAAGGCAAAGAGCAGCTCAAGGGAAGCCTGATCCTCAGCCTGGAGAGCACCAGCAGCCGGATGAACCGGATTGGCAAAAATGAGCTGATGCTTGGAAGGCATGATACACTTGACGATATGATCACCAAAATCGGACTCGTCACTATGGATGATATCAATCGATTACTGGACCACATGTTTGCTGAGCCCCTCGCATTAGCGATGGTCGGCTCCTCTGATAAAGCTATTGCCAATGTTAGGAGAGATGATCTTGTCTTATTACGTTCAAATTAACAAACTGCCCGGCAACGAAGATGTGCTGCTGCCCCGCAAAATGTCAGAACAGGCTTCCGGCTATGATCTGTATGCGTCTGTGGACGGTGAGGTTGTGCTTGCTCCGGGCGAGCGGGCCCTGATCCCTACGGGAATTTCGCTGGCGATGCCGGACGGGCTGGAGGCGCAGATCCGTCCGCGCAGCGGCCTTGCTCTAAAGCACGGCATTACCTGTCTGAATACTCCGGGAACGATTGATGCCGATTACCGTGGTGAAATTAAAGTTTTACTGATTAACCTGGGTCAGGAGCCGTTTGCCATCGCACGCAATGAGCGGATTGCCCAAATGGTGTTCCAGGCTGTGCCGTCCGTGAACATGGTGGAGGTGGACGAGCTGTCCGAGACACAACGCGGCGCCGGAGGCTTTGGCCATACGGGCAAATAGCAGACGGAATTTTTGTTTTACTCATACCTGGAGCTTGCGGATGTAGCCTGTAAAGGCCTTCTTCGCAGGCTTTTTTTGTTGAATTGACCTTGATTTGAGTCAATCCATTTATCAGTTTCCCCTGTATTTCTTCTCTGCTCTTCACCCATGGGCGGCCCCCGGCATAAGATGATTTATAGTCGATAGTGTATGTGGAAAGGAGCGTCATCCCTATGCTTACTGGCATCAGGATCGTGTTCCTGGGCGGGGACGCGAGACAGATTGAAGTGATTCGGAAATGTGTGGAAATGGATGCGACGGTAAGTGCTGCCGGATTCGATAAGTGGGAATCCCCTAGCCCGGGGGTGAACCTGGCAGAGCTGTCGGCAGAGCTCTTAGGCAATGCGGATGTGCTGGTACTGCCAACCGTTGGTTGTGATGATGAAGGGAATATTAATGCGCTGTTCTCCTCTCACCGTCTGCAGCTGCTGGATGAGCACATCGCTGCGATGCCGTCCCGATCCACGGTGTATACCGGTATGGCCAAAAGCTACTTGCGCAGCCTGTGCGCCAGACATTCGCTAAAGCTGGTGGAACTGCTAAACCGGGACGATGTGGCGATATACAACTCCATCCCTACAGCAGAAGGCGCGCTGGTTATGGCCATTCAGAATACCGATTTTACTATTCATGGTTCCACATCGATGGTACTCGGGATGGGAAGAACCGGGTTTACGATGGCGCGGGCGCTTCAAGGGCTCGGTTCCAGCGTAAAGGTGGGGGTAAGAAGACAGGAGCATTATGCGCGGGCGGAAGAGATGGGCTGGAAGCCTTTTATGACAGGTGAGCTGCTGCTTCATGTGCCGGATGTTGATCTAATCTTCAATACCATCCCAAGCATGATTATTACCGCGCAGGTGTTATCCCGCCTTCAGAGGCACTGCGTAATTATTGATTTGGCCTCCGCACCGGGCGGATGTGATTTCCGCTATGCGGAGAAGCGCGGGATTAAAGCGATGCTGGCTCCGGGATTGCCCGGGATCGTTGCCCCCAAGAGCGCCGGAATTATTATGGGTAGTGCGCTGGTACAGTCGATATCTGACGAGACTACAATCAGGGGGGACGATTAAATGGATTGGCATGGTAAAACAGTAGGTTATGCAATTACCGGTTCACATTGCACGTTTGCCGAAGTGATGCCGCAGATTCAGCGCTTTATGGACGACGGTGCAAATGTGGTGCCGATTGTTTCCGCATCGGTGCTGAACACGGATACCCGCTTCGGCACATCGGAAAATTGGTTAAAACAGTTGAAAGATATAACAGGGAATGATATCATTTCTACAATTGTTGAAGCGGAACCGCTGGGTCCTTCCAAGCTGCTGGACGTTCTGACGATCGCCCCTTGCACGGGGAATACGACGAGCAAATTGGCGAACGCCATGACAGACAGCCCTGTACTGATGGCAGCAAAGTCCCAGATGCGTAACGGTCGGCCGCTAGTGCTGGCCATCTCCACGAATGACGGCCTTGGCCTGAATGCGGCGAATATTGCAAAGCTTTTGGTAGCCAAACATATTTATTTTGTGCCGTTCGGCCAGGATAATCCTGTAGGCAAGCCCAACTCGCTTGTAGCACGTATGGATCTCATACCCGAGGCCTGCTACGCAGCTTTGCAGGGCAATCAGCTGCAGCCGATGATTATCGAACGGTTTCATTCAGCATAATTAGCATGTTTCGATACATTAATCATGCTCGAACATAGGCTTCACTTTTGCCGCCCTCATTCTGAGGGCGGTTCAGCTCTTTTTTAGCTTTCAAAGGTTGGACCTGGCCGCGTCTATTGTCATTACTTGATTTGGGCAGGTCCCGTGTAATTAGAAAGGAGCGTCATCCTTATGTTTACTGGCATCAGGATCGTGTTCCTGGGCGGGGACGCAAGACAGCTGGAGGTTATTCGTAAATGCGTAGAGATGGAAGCGACGGTAAGCGCCGCCGGGTTTGATAAGTGGGAAACTCCAAGTCCGGAAGTGAACATGAGTCAGCTTTCGGCCGGACTGCTCAGCAGCGCGGATGTGCTGGTGCTGCCTACGGTGGGGTGTGACGAGGAAGGAAATATTAATGCCGTATTTTCCTCGGATCGCCTACAGTTGCTTGACGAACATATCGCGGCGTTGCCGCCGAATTGCACAGTGTATGCCGGTGTAGCCAAAAGTTATTTGCGCAACCTGTGCGCCAGACATTCGATTAAGCTCGTGGAACTGCTGAACCGGGACGATGTGGCGATTTACAACTCCATTCCAACAGCAGAGGGTGCACTGGTTATGGCCATCCAGAATACCGATTTTACAATTCACGGCTCCTCTTCGATGGTGCTCGGCATGGGCAGAACCGGATTTACAATGGCGAAGGTATTGCAGGGACTCGGTGCCAGTGTAAAGATAGGCGTCAGGAGGCAAGAGCATTACGCACGTGCGGAGGAGATGGGCTGGAAGCCATTTATGACCGGAGAACTGCTGCTGCATGTGCCGGAGGCTGATCTCATCTTTAATACCGTACCGGGCATGATTATAACCGCGCAGGTACTTTCACGTCTTCAGAAGCACTGTGTAATTATCGATCTGGCCTCCGCCCCGGGCGGATGCGATTTCCGCTATGCGGAGAAGCATGGAATCAAGGCGTTGCTGGCTCCAGGTCTGCCTGGAAGGTTTGCCCCAAAAAGCGCAGGGATGATTATGGCTAATGCGTTGGTGCAGTCGATATCTGACGAGACATTGCGCACAGCGGACAATAAATGAATTGGCTTATAAATGAGTAGGTTATATTATTATTCAGCATTTCAAAGTAAAGATCTTGCGTACATGAGCCGTTCCTTGGATAGAGACAGTTCTTCAGTGCATATAACGCATGCTTGCTTAGAGAAGTAATGGAGGAATTATAAATGGGTATTTTGGTGCAAAAGTTCGGCGGAACCTCATTGTCCACACCGGCAGCGAGGGAGCATGTCATCCGCCACGTCAAACGGGAGATGGCCAGCGGCTTTGATCTGGTTATTGTCGTCTCCGCTATGGGACGCAAAGGGGAGCCTTACGCAACCGATACGCTGCTTGACTGGGCAGTGCAGAACGGGAATTCCCTGCCGGACCGGGAGAAAGATCTTTTGATGTGCTGCGGAGAAATAATCTCCGCCACTACACTGTGTGGTCTGCTGGAGCAGGAGGGCATCCGCTCTACTGTGCTTACAGGCGCACAGGCTGGCTTCCTTACCGACAACAACTACGGCAACGCAAGAATTCTTGATGTGCAGACCGAACGCATTTTACGGGAATTGCGAGAGCATAAAGTAGTTATAGTAACCGGGTTTCAGGGTCAGACCGAAGCCGGTGATTTTACGACCCTTGGACGCGGAGGAAGCGATACCTCAGCAACTGCGCTTGGTGCAGCGCTCCGTGCGGATATGGTCGATATTTACACCGATGTGGACGGGATTCTTACAGCCGATCCGCGGATTGTCGAGGATGCGAAGCAACTGACCTATGTCAGCTATACAGAAATCTGCAACATGGCCTATCAAGGGGCTAAAGTTATACATCCCCGTGCGGTGGAAATTGCCATGCAGGCCCAGATTCCTGTACGTGTGCGTTCAACGTTCTCGGAAGCCGAAGGTACACTTGTCACTCATCCTGAAGGGTTCAGCGATGTTTCACATGGGGTAGTGGACCGTTATGTGACAGGGATTGCTTATGTCAGTAACATTACACAGATCTCCGTGGAATGTCCGGACGGCAACGGTACCGGAGTACAGCTGCAAATCTTCAAAAGCATGGCCGACAATGAAATCAGTGTGGACTTTATCAATGTAACGCCTTCGGAGGCGCTGTATACTGTGAACGATGACAAATCGGAGCAGGCTATCGCTGCGCTGCAAGAGTTGGGGCTTCGTCCCAAGAGCTTGTCCGGCTGTGCCAAGGTCTCGGTAATCGGCGGAGGCATTAACGGCGTTCCGGGGATTATGGCCCGCATTGTCGAGGCGTTAACCTTGCAGAACATTCAGATTTTACAGTCTGCCGATTCCAATACAACAATCTGGGTACTGGTGAAGAAGGAAGATATGGTACAGTCGCTGCGCGCACTGCATGCCAAGTTTGAATTGCACCGCTGACAAGGAGGAATTCAAAGTGGATTTCGGAAGATTAATAACCGCGATGGTAACCCCTTTTGACGGGGATGGAGAAATCAACTGGGAAGCAACTTCACGCCTTGTTGACTATTTGATTGAGGAACAGAAATCCGAAGCGCTGGTAGTCTGTGGTACCACTGGAGAATCACCCACACTAAGCGAAGAGGAGAAGCTCCGGCTTTTTTCCTACGTTCTGGAGAAAGCGGACGGACGCTGTAAAATCATTGCCGGAACGGGTAGCAACAGCACGAAGAATTCGATTCATCTTACGAAGGAAGCGGAGAAAATCGGAGTAGATGGTGTTCTTCTCGTCGTTCCTTATTATAATAAGCCGAACCAGGAGGGGCTATACCGGCACTTTTCGGCGATCGCTGCGGAAACAAGCTTGCCCTGTATTCTTTACAATGTTCCAAGCCGTACCAGCGTAAGCATGAGTGTGGCGACGACATTAAGACTTGCTGAAATCCCCAATATTGTGGCGACCAAGGAATGTGCCTCAGTCGATCAGATTACTCTGATCGCTTCGGCTTGTGCGGATGATTTCCACGTATACTCGGGGGATGATTCTGCGGGACTGGCAACACTTGCCGTCGGCGGTCACGGCATTATTAGTGTAGCCAGCCATGTGGTGGGAGTTGAGATGTCGGAAATGATCGAAGCCTTTATCTCCGGCAATGTGCACCGGGCCGGCGAGCTTCACCGCCAACTGTTCCCTGTGTTCAAAGGGTTGTTTGAGTGCCCGCAGCCGCTGCCGAACCCTTCGGCTGTTAAGTATGCATTGGAACTGCGGGGTATTCCTGTCGGATCCGTGCGTCTGCCACTGGTGGGACCGAGCGATGATGAAGCCGAGTTCATTAAAGCGCTGCTGAATTAGAAGGTCAAATCTCTTGAATAAGCATTGCAGCAAGAAGCCGGCTTCCCGCGTGGGGAACCGGCTTCTTGCTTTTTGTATTAAAACTGTAAGCTGACGGTTAATTCTCAAACAGTCGAAATGTTGTGAAATAAGCGCAAATGTTAAGGATTGCAACATAGTTTCTGCTTGTCTTTTCCTCAAATAATGCAGGTTCTTTAAGGAAAGAATAGGCTTACGAAGCCGATGACTTGTCTTTTGCCAAAAAAATCATGTATAATGTTCTTAAGTGACTGGGTGCGGCAAAAATTAAATATGCGGTAATCTTCCGTCAATGTAATTTTACATTGTGTGACAGGATAGGTCCTTGTATAAGTCTGTGCAATTGCTGCCAGATTTACGCGCGAGGGGCGCGGCGGTGAAGTTTGACGGTGTTTGTCCGCTTCAAGAAGGTGCTCACTGCCCGAATTCGGGGGTTTTTCGCTTTGCGTAATTATGCAGACTTACGGAATTTCTTGTTCATCGTGGAAACTATCGGCAATTTGAAGAATGTGTTCAGCGCCGCTGAAATAATGAAGCTCATTGTTTACAAATAAAAAGTATGACGTCCAACATCATAGGAGGGTTAGATTCATTTGTCCAAAAAAAACAACAACGATAAATTGCTGATATTCGCATTGGGCGGAGTCGGAGAAATCGGGAAAAACATGTATGTCGTTCAATACGGAAACGACATTGTAGTCGTGGATGCCGGTCTGAAGTTCCCGGAGGAAGATATGCTCGGTATTGATATTGTAATACCTGACATTTCGTACCTGACAGAAAACCGCGACAAGGTAAGAGGTATTGTGCTTACCCACGGACACGAGGATCACATCGGCGGATTGTCTTATGTGCTTAAGAACCTGAATGTTCCGGTTTATGGAACAAGACTTACCCTTGGACTTGTGGAGAACAAGCTTAAGGAAGCTAATCTGCTCGGAGAAACGAAACGGATTCTAATTAACGAAGATTCGGAAATTGAACTGGGAACTTCATTGAAAGCAACCTTCTTCAGAACCAATCACAGTATTCCTGACTCCGTCGGAGTATGCATCGAAACACCGGAAGGCAATGTTGTCCATACAGGTGACTTCAAATTTGACCACACCCCAGTCAATGGTCAATTTGCCAATCTCCACCGTATGGCTGAAATCGGCCAGAAAGGCGTACTGGCGCTTATGTCTGACAGCACGAACGCAGAGAAGCCAGGCTTCACGCCTTCGGAGAAGAATGTCGGCATCGTACTGGAAGATATCTTCCGCAAGGCTGAACAGCGTGTTGTTGTGGCAACCTTTGCTTCCAACGTGCACCGTATTCAGCAGGTGGTTAACGCCGCTGAATCCACTGGCCGCAAGATTACGGTTATTGGCCGCAGTATGGTGAATGTGGTATCCATCGCTTCCGAGCTGGGTTATCTGCATGTGCCGGACGGCATGCTGATTGAACCGGAGGAAATGAATAGAATGGCCGGCAACCGTGTAGTTGTGCTGTGCACAGGCAGCCAGGGCGAACCGATGTCAGCTCTTACACGCATGGCGCGCTCCAGCCACCGCAAAGTGGATATTCTTCCGGGCGACACCGTTATCATTGCGGCAACGCCGGTACCGGGTAACGAGAAATATGTAGGCCGTACGATTGATGAATTGTTCCGTCTTGGCGCTAACGTGATTTACAGCGGTTCCAATTCCGGCGTTCACGTCTCCGGTCACGGCAGCCAGGAAGAGCTGAAGCTGATGCTCAACCTGATGAAGCCTAAATACTTTATTCCTATCCATGGTGAATTCCGGATGCAGCGCAAACATGCGCTTCTGGCAGAATCAGTCGGAGTGGAACCAAGCAACATTTTCATTACCGAAATCGGTGAAATTGTTGAAATTCAGGGCGGATCAGCCCGCAAAGCCGGCAAGGTTACTGCAGGCAACGTGCTGATTGACGGTCTTGGCGTTGGCGATGTCGGCAATATTGTACTGCGAGACCGCAAGCTGCTGTCCCAGGATGGTATCCTTGTTGTCGTTGTGACACTGAGCAAGCAGAACGGAGCAATCGTATCCGGACCGGATATTATCTCCCGCGGCTTTGTCTACGTGCGCGAGTCCGAAGGACTTCTGGATGAAGCGAACCGGATTGTCTCCAGTACGCTGCAGCGCCTGATGAGCGAGAAGGTCAATGAATGGGCTTCGCTCAAAACAAGCGTCAAAGATTCACTCGGCCGTTTCCTCTATGAGCAAACACGCCGCAGACCGATGATCCTCCCGATCATTATGGAAGTGTAAGAAGCAACTAGCTTCTTATAATATAAATATGCAGGGCCAAAGGCCCCTTCTCCCCGGAAATATTGGACGGTTTCTTGGGGAGGAGGGGTCTTTGTGTTGTGCAGCATTATCCCCTGTGTCTATGCAAAATTTGAATGGCAGGTCCGGCTCCGATGCCGATGTGCCCAAATAATTTATTGGCAGGGACAACATTTAGGCCCTTCAATCGTTATATAGCCAAGGAGGTGCAAGATGGGCCCGAAACTGAAGGAGCAGCAGCTTCAATCCAAAATGGCAGAAATCCGCAAGTATTTAATCCGCTTGGGCGCTGGCACCGCCGATGCGGAGGATATCGTGCAGGACACTGTGTACAAGGCACTGCTGTATCTTGACGGGATTGACGAACATAAGATCAGCGCGTGGCTCTACAAGGTGGCAATTAACAGCTACTATGATTTATGCCGAAGGCAAACACGGTTCCAGTATTCCGAAGAAATCGATCTTGAGGCACCTGCAAATGAGCTGCCCGAATCAATGCTGCTGCAGCAGGAGCAAAAGGTGCTTATCGAAAAGGTTCTTGGAAAGCTGAATCCGGCGAACCGCCAGCTGATATTGCTGAAATATGAGATGGAATTCTCCTATAAACAAATCGCGGCGCTTTTAGGCATAACGGAAGGGACGGTAAAGGCTTCACTATACCGCGCCAGACAGCAGTTTCAACAAAATTACGGAGGTGAGGCTGAATGACTGCTCCATGGGAAGAACAAGAGGATCAGAATCTGGTATATACACTGAAACAAGCCAAACGCAAAAGCCTGTTCCGCAGCATTGTCATTTCGCTGCTTGTTAGTATTCTTACACTGGTAGCTATTTTCTTCGGTGCTGCACAGCTGGTGGAGCGGAGATCGGCTGAGTCCCGCTACAGCGAATGGATGTATATGAGGATCAGCAGTCCCAATGAATTTCCGTCCGGATTTAGAGACAACCGTGGATTTCTGTCGGGTGTCATGGAAGTGAATACGTACAAAATCATTGAAGGTGTACCTGTTCCGTGGAATGAGAAATGGTTCAATTACAACGAGTGGTGGTTTCCGTTTGCTACCGGTGCATATGGAGGTACAACCCATCTTAGTGGGACTGACCCGCAGATGAAAGTGGAGGGCTATAAATACAACAGGCAGTACAATCCCTACAACGGACAGAGGGAGATGGCTTATTATATTCCGGAAGTGAATTACGGTAAAATCCTGAATGACCTTTCCTTGCTTACGAAGATGGAGCCTGACGAACTGATGGAGATGGCTTTATCTTTCGATAAGCCTTATTCCTTTGATGAAGTGAAGAAGATGCTGCCTGAAGGAGTGAGACCTGTATGGTATTGGGTCGATACGTATGATGAAACCTCACGGTTCAATTTGGAACCCCATGAAGACGGGAACGGCGGGATGATAGACCCAGAGCCTATGGCATCTTCATCTGGTGTATACGGTTTTGGGATCGGGCCTAACCGGGATGAGGCGTCACCGGATGATTTTCTTGAGCACATCAAGAGCGGGCTTAAACTAAAGGACAATTACCACAGTGAATACAAGCGGATCCATCAATACCTAAAAAAAGACAAAAATGAACCTGAAGCCGGAGATGTCCGCATTCTGGGTGTCGTGGTCACCGGCTCCGCAGCCGGTCTGAAGAACCTGAATGGGCAGTCCTATATCCGCGGTGTTGTGCTGGGAGCCGTTGCGGATAACTATTAAGATAGGAGGAACCAAGCTATTTTTTGTAGAAGTTCATTGCATAAGGGAGTCCCCTGGAATGTCATACTATTGAAAGATAGTACGGCTGCAGCAGATTAGCGCTGTAAGCGGAAAGGGTGAACTGTGCATAATGGACTTTACAGCAGATACTGATACTGGCAAGAATGAAGAGATCCTTCCGGGAGAAATAAAGCCCGTAACGAGTGAACCCATCCCACCGGGTACTGTGGGGGTTCTGAAGGAGCTGGGGCAGACGGTAGTTCCAACGGGAGAACCCGATATTTTCTGTATAACGATTATTGGGCAGATTGAGGGGCATTTCGTACTGCCTCCGCACAACAAAACGACTAAATATGAACATATAATTCCGCAGCTGGTGGCTGCCGAACAGAACAAAAATATAAAAGGGCTGCTGATAATTCTGAATACGGTCGGCGGTGATGTGGAGGCAGGGCTGGCGATTGCAGAAATGATCGCGTCTTTGTCGAAACCGACGGTGACCGTAGTCATTGGCGGGGGCCACAGCATCGGAGTTCCGATTGCCGTGTCTTCCAGCTATTCCATTATTGCGGAGAGCGCAACTATGACGATTCATCCAATCCGCATGAACGGCCTTGTTATAGGTGTGCCCCAGACCTTTGAATACATGGAGCGCATGCAGGAGAGGATGGTCAGATTCGTCACTTCCCATTCACATATTTCAGAACAGCAATTTAAAGATTTAATGTTTAAGACAGGGGAGCTTAATCGTGATATCGGTACAGCTGTTGGCGGCTCTGATGCCGTCAAATATGGTCTGATGGATGAGGTAGGAGGTATCGGAGCAGCGCTGGCGCATCTGAATAGGCTGATTGCCAAGGATGATCTCCAAAGAACAGATGTGTTGCTGCCGGGGGGGCTGACTCAATGACCTTCTATACGGTGCTTCCGATGGAACAAGTTTTTGAAGGGGCGATCCACTTTTCACAGCCCTTGCGGGAGGTCAGCATTCAGGGAATGTTGATGCAGGTTGAACCGCTGGAGGGGGGACAAGCACGGATTGTAAGGTTGCTTCAATGCCCGCTGGACAAATATTTGGACCCGGCATTCGCTCCGGGAGCCGTCGTGTTTTACGATAGATGACAACTACCCCCGGAATCCTTAAGGGAAATGCGAACAGAGAACATAAAGATGCATTTTCTGACAAAACAGAACATAGGTACGCCACGCCATTATATGGTATAATGTTGTTCCGGGGGTGGCTGTTGTGGCTAAACGAAAAAAGAAGAAGAAAAAAGCGCTGCTCGGCAGTGTTCTAAAATATGAAATTTACGGCATTATGCTGATAACGATTTCCGTCATTGCATTGTCCGGCGAGGCTGCGGTTGGACGTTCTCTTTCGAGTATGGCAGGTTATTTATTAGGCCGTTTTTATTTTGTGCTGCCGTTGGCCGGTATTTTTTACGGGCTGATGGTGATGATTCACAGAAGATGGCCTTCGAGTTGGAACAGCCGCCATTCCGGCGTGCTGCTGCTTGTGCTGTCCTTGTGTCTGATGAGTTCGATCTCAGCGATGGAGCAGAAGCTCGGTCCATTGTCGATGCTGCATCCTGGCAATGTTATGGCGCAAATACATACTGATCTTTCCGGTGCACTTTCGCCCGGTTCCAGCAACAGCAGCGTATATATGCTTGGCAAAGATATTAGCGGAGGCTATATCGGGGCGCTGGAGTTCGCAGCCCTGTTGTGGCTTTTCGGCACGCTTGGTGCCAAGCTGCTAATGATTGTAATGATGGCCATCAGCTTCATGCTGGTCACGAATCTGTCATATGTAGAGCTGTTCTCGCTGCTGCGGGTCCGTGCTGGGAAGCTGCTGGAAGGGATTCGCCTGAAAGCGGCCAACCGTCCAGCTGCAGTTCCCGTTGCGGCCCGTTCCTCCAGAACAGGCAGAACACCAGCACCACATCCTGTTCAAGAGCTTGAGGAGGATGAAGAGGAGGAGGACGAGCAGGCTTTGCCAAGACGAAGTCAACCGCTGTTTTTCCGGCGGATTGGGGGTTGGCTGAGCGGGACTTCACGGACAGAAGGGCAAGGCGAAGAAGACCGGGAGGAAGATCTCACAGCAGATTTGCTTAACGGTCCGCCCAATAGCCCGATTATTAGCGGACTCGATGCCGGGAGGGGGCGTGCTTCCCTCGATAATCTGGAGGATGATTTCGCTGGAGAAGAGCTGGAGCCCGTTACACCGATTATCCGCGATTTCTTCGAGCATATCCGTTCAGAAGGACTGAATGAAGAAGACCGTGAGGACTGGAGCGAATTCTCTCCTGCGGCGCGAAGCGGGAACGGCTTGAGAGGTTCTGTGTTAGACGGAGTTCCGGCAGATACCCAAGCTACTGATGGGGATGCGCCGGAAGATCCTGTGGTTGTGGAGCTGGACGGGCTGCTGGCTGCTGGCGAAGACGGAGTCCCTGTGCCTGCTGCCCCGCTTCCTCCGCCGCCCAAACCGTATAAGCTACCTTCCTTCCGGCTTCTGGCCAAGCCTAACAATGGAGCCAAGGCGGGAGACCAGAACGATTACATGCAGACTGCCCGCAAGCTGGAAGCTACACTAGAGAGCTTTGGTGTCCGGGCGAAGGTACTTGAGGTGGTAAGAGGCCCGGCCGTTACCCGTTACGAAATTCAGCCGGATATCGGTGTGAAGGTAAGCCGGATCGTCAATCTTACGGATGATATCGCGCTTGCGCTTGCAGCGAAGGATATCCGTATGGAGGCGCCAATACCGGGCAAATCAGCAATCGGGATTGAGGTGCCTAACTCTGAGGTATCCGTCGTAACCATGCGGGAGGTTATGGAAACACAGGTGTTCCAAGATGCCGAGTCCCGGTTGTCGATCGCGTTCGGACGTGATATCTCCGGCCAGACGATTGTCGGCAATTTAGCCAAGATGCCCCATCTGCTCGTAGCCGGTGCTACCGGATCGGGTAAATCTGTCTGTATCAACGGTATCATCACAAGTATCCTTTACAAAGCGAAACCAAATGAGGTCAAATTTCTGATGGTTGACCCGAAGATGGTTGAATTGAATGTATATAACGGGATTCCCCATTTACTTGCCCCGGTAGTTACGGATCCTAAACGGGCAAGTCTGGCGCTGAAAAAGATTGTCGTGGAAATGGAAAAGAGATATGAGCTCTTCTCCAAATCGGGCACACGCAATGTGGAAGGCTACAATACACTGATGAAGGATAATCCTGCTGCAGTTCTGCCTTATATTGTTGTTATTGTGGACGAGCTTGCCGACCTAATGATGGTTGCAGCGAATGATGTTGAGGATGCCATTTGCCGGCTGGCGCAGATGGCCCGGGCGGCAGGCATTCATTTGATTATTGCCACCCAGCGTCCATCGGTGGATGTTATTACTGGACTTATTAAGGCAAATATTCCCTCCCGTATCGCATTCGGTGTGTCGTCAAATGTGGATTCCCGGACGATCCTGGACATGCCGGGGGCCGAGAAGCTGCTTGGACGCGGAGATATGCTCTTCCTGCCGATGGGCGCATCTAAGCCAATCCGTGTGCAGGGGGCATTCATGAGCGATCAGGAAGTCGAGACCATCGTGCAGTATGTCAGCAGCCAAGGGGAAGCCAATTATGACGAGACCCTGGTGCCTGAAGTAGATGACATGGTCACAGAGGACCAGGAGCCGCAGGACGAGCTCTATGAGCAGGCGGTACAAATTGTACTGGAAGCGAAGCAGGCCTCTGTATCGCTGCTCCAGCGGCGGATGCGCGTAGGTTATACCCGTGCTGCGCGGCTGATAGATGCCATGGAAGCCAGAGCGGTTATCGGGCCGTACGAAGGCAGCAAGCCGCGGGAAGTACTTATGTCACTGGAGCAATATCAACAGAACAGAATAAGCTCATAATATAGCCAAAAGAGCTGTCCCCTTACCCGGGATCAGCTCTTTTTTGCATGTGATATTTAGTTTGCTTTTGGCGCTGCAAGGAGACGTTCAACGATGTATTCGAGCTGAGCATTAAGCGAAAAGATGTCGCTGTAGTACGCCAGTCCAAAGTCTATTTCCATTAAGCGGCCCGCTTTTACCGCGGTAATGCTGTTCCACAGCGGATCTTCGGTCAGATCAGCCATGCCGTCATAGGATGATCCAGAAGGAACTCTGCCGGATATCTATAATTTCTATAATTTTTATAAGTGCTTTATTCCGCAGCAAAATATGATCTTGCAAATTCATGGCCGTATCTCAACTCCTGTCGGTTCATCTTTTGCCTTCTCCGGGTTGCAATGCATAGGATCACCTGTCAGTCGTCATAATAACTTTAGCCATCAATGTTGAACTTACAAGAGAAAGGTAGAGCGAACCCAATGAAAAAACATAAGCAATGGATTTTTGCCGGCTTAACCCTTGCACTGGCCACCTTGCCGCTTGCAGGTCTATTCTTTGAGGATCAGAGTGCGGTCTACGCCAGTCCGTATCATGCTTCGTCTGATCTGTCGGAAACTGCTGCTCCCGATGGTGAGGCGTTGCCTGCTTTTGGAACAACACCGCTTAAGGTCGGCTCTTCCGGACAAGATGTTTACGAACTGCAGGGAAGATTGAAGCATCTGGGGTATTTCTCGGGCAAAATAGACAGCCAATTTGGATCTAAAACGAAAAATGCGGTAACCTGGTTCCAGTGGAAATTCGGCATAAAATCTGACGGTATCGTCGGTGCCAAAACAAAGTTGAAACTGTACAATGCCACCAAGGCTTGGAAGCCGACAGAGCCTTCAACCAGCACAGCAAATAAAAATACCGGAAACAAAAGTAAAACTGCCGATTCCGGCAAGTCGAATACAGCGGAACTGTCCTCAGGGAATACAATGGGCCTGACCGAAAATGATTTGAAAATCATGGCCAATGCCGTTTATGGGGAGTCGCGGGGTGAGCCGTTTGAAGGACAGGTTGCCGTTGCTGCGGTTATTCTGAACCGTGTGAAATCCCCAAGCTTTCCGAATACACCTTCCGGCGTTATTTTTCAGCCAGGGGCGTTTACGGCCGTAGCTGACGGGCAGATCTACCTAGAACCCAATGAGCAGGCACGCAAAGCTGTTCAGCAGGCGCTTAATGGCTGGGATCCTTCAGGCGGCTGCCTTTATTATTTTAATCCGAAGACGGCTACTTCCAAATGGATTTGGACCCGTCCGCAGGTGAAAACAATCGGGGAGCATATTTTCTGCATGTAGCAGCAGACCTGTACTTGCCGCAATTTAACCCCCTGTATAAAACCGACCCAGAGCAACCGGTAAGCTTTTCTTCCGGTTGCTTCCTTACTTTGGAATGGTTTAGAATGGATAATACTTCATAAACTTGTTGTAGAGCATCTATCCACGCCGTAAAGGAGTTTTAGACTTGACAAATAATGGATTTCAACATGGCAACGCCGCAGGCATGCGCATTCATGTATTGCCGACCAAGGCGTTCAAGACCTTCGCCATTTCACTTTATGCTGGGGTTCCGCTGGACGAAAGTACGGTCACTTCCACAGCGCTGGTTCCTTTTGTGCTTCGCAGAGGTACAGCCAACTATCCGGAAACAACCCAGTTCCGTGAACGTCTGGAGGAACTTTATGGTGCCGGATTTGGTTTTGATATCTACAAAAGAGGCGATTATCAGATTGTCCAGTTCCGGATGGATACGATCAACGACTCCTTTGTGCAGAGCAAAGAGAGCCTTCTCGGGGAGTCTTTTGCTTTCCTAGGAGAAGTACTGACCCGGCCTTTGCTGGAGGACGGAAGCTTCCGTGCATCGTATGTCGCAACAGAACGTGAGACGGTACGCAAAAAGCTGGAAGCGATTGTTAACGATAAGATCCGCTATGCGGCTGAACGCTGTATTGAAGAAATGTGCCGTAAGGAGCCTTACCGTCTGCATCCCCTTGGCCAAAGAGCCGACCTTGACAGCATTACTCCAGAAAACCTGTATAAATCCTACAATTCCTGGTTGAACGGAGCGATCCTCGATCTTTACGTCGTTGGTGACACTACACCTGAGGAAGTTGAAAAGCTGGTCGTTCGCCATTTTGGCCGTGCACATAAGGAGACCACAGCGTATTCCTCCAACTTTTCACCGGTAGCCGTTACAGAGGTCCGGACTGTGGAAGAGAAGCTGGATGTTAATCAGGGCAAGCTTAACATGGGGCTCCACACTTCCATAACTTACAAGGATGACAATTACGCCTCCGCGCTGATGTATAACGGAATATTAGGCGGTTATCCTCACTCGAAGCTGTTCGTCAACGTTCGTGAGAAGGAGAGCCTTGCCTATTATGCGTCCTCCCGCTATGACGGACATAAAGGCATTGGAACCATTCAATCGGGGATCGAAACCCAAAATTACGGCAAGGCCGTCGATATTATCCGCAAACAGCTGGAGGAATTGAAGGCTGGAAATATCAGTGACCTGGAGCTGAACCAGACCAAGGCAATGATCCGCAATCTGCTTTCCGAAATTCAAGATTCGGCGTTTGAACTGATCTCGTTTGATTTCAACCGTCAGTTGTCCGGAAAAGACCGTTCCGCACTGGAGCTGCTGGCTCAAGTCGATGGCACCGGAGTGGAAGATGTGAAGGCGGCTGCCGACACGTTCCAGCTGGATACGATTTATTTCCTGACAGGGAAGGAGGAATAGCGGTGAAACAGATTCATTACGAAAGACTTCAAGAAACACTGTACCACGAGGTTATGGATAACGGTCTGCAGGTCTATGTGCTGCCTAAGCCCGCTTTCCAGAAAACCTATGCCACCTTCGCCACTAAATATGGCTCTGTGGACAATCACTTCAAAGTTGCCGGCGGTGAAGAAACCACTGTCCCTGACGGTATTGCCCACTTTCTGGAGCATAAAATGTTCGAAGAGCCGGAAGGTGACATTTTTGCCACCTTTGCTTCTAACGGTGCGTCGGCAAATGCTTTCACGAGCTTTGACCAGACAGTGTATCTTTTTTCGGCCACAGAAAATATTGAGACCAATCTCAGTACCCTCGTTGATTTTGTACAGCGGCCTTATTTCACCGACGAGAATGTCGAAAAGGAAAAAGGAATTATCGGCCAGGAAATCAATATGTACGCGGATAATCCGGATTGGCGCGTCTATTTTGGTTTGATTGAGGCCATGTACGCCAAACATCCGGTACATATCGATATCGCCGGAACGATCGAATCAATTGCCACCATTACCAAAGAAACACTGTACACCTGCTACAATTCCTTTTATCATCCCAGCAATATGCTGCTGTTTGTAGTCGGCGGCGTAGAACCGGAGAAGGTATTCGAGCTGATCCGCAGCAACCAGGCCGGTAAATCATACGAAAAGCAGGGTGAAATCTCGCGTATTTTTGAAGAGGAGCCCGTTCATGTTGCAGAGAAACACAAGGAAAGCCGTCTCGCCGTATCTATGCCGAAATGTCTCTTCGGCTTTAAAGAGAAGGTAGAAGGCCTCACCGGTGAAGCGGCAGTCCGCCGTGATCTGACCACTAAGCTAATGCTGGATCTGTTGCTGGGCAGCAGTACGACGCTGTACCAGAAGCTCTATGACGAGGAACTGATCTCCGACAGCTTCGGACATGAATTCAACAGCTCACCGCAGTACGCGTTCTCGGCGATTGGCGGCGATACGAAGGATCCGGATCGGCTCATCAGCAGGTTGAAGGAAGAAATCAGTGTTATTCTGAAGACTGGCTTCGCCGAGAAGGATTTCGAGCGGGCGCGCAAAAAGAAAATCGGCGGCTATCTGCGCATGCTGAACTCGCCGGAGAGCATTGCTCACGAATTCACACGCTACCAGTTTAGAGGCGGCGATTTGTTTGAAGTGCTGCCGCTTTATGAATCCATTACGCTGGATGAGGTCAATGCCCGCTTGCGTGATCATGTAGACTGGGAACAACTCGCTGTGTCGCTTGTGGTGAGTCCTTAATGGCGTTATCGGGAGAGGGCAGCAAGCCTATAGGAGAAATGACCGTGCTTGTCACTGGAGGCAGCGGAGGAATTGGCGGGGCCATCGCCGAACGTTTTGCTTCCGTGGGGATGAACATTGTTATTC
The DNA here is from genome assembly GCF_038008625.1 of Paenibacillus sp. FSL L8-0470. Taxonomy (NCBI): domain Bacteria; kingdom Bacillati; phylum Bacillota; class Bacilli; order Caryophanales; family Paenibacillaceae; genus Paenibacillus; species Paenibacillus sp. FSL L8-0470. The sequence continues at coordinate 4,384,454 of NZ_JBBOZM010000001.1, read as the reverse complement.
ATTATATGAACTCGCACGAAGCGGCGAATGATGTGGCCCGGCGCTGTATGGCGCTGGGGTCCAAGGTGTTGACTGTGACCGCTGATATGAAGGACCGCAGCCAGCTTGTCCGCATGGCAGAAAAGCTGGAAAGCAGCGGAATGCAGCCGGATATTCTGGTTAATAACGCCGGAAAAGCACATTATGGCATGCTGGCTGATGTGACGGAGGAAGAGTGGGACGATATTATGGCGGTGAATCTGAAAGGCACTTTTTTGTGCAGCCAGATTTTTATGCCTTATATGGTCAGCCAGCGGTATGGGCGGATTATTAATGTCTCCTCCGTTTGGGGCATCTCAGGCGCTTCCTGCGAGGTTGCCTACTCCGCCAGCAAGGGTGGGGTGAATGCCTTCACTAAGGCATTATCCAAAGAGCTGGCACCCTCAGGAGTCACGGTGAATGCCGTGGCTCCCGGTGCTGTCCATACGGCCATGCTGGCCAATCTGCAGGAGGATGAGATGCGGATGCTTGAGGAAGAGATTCCTGCGGGACGACTGGCTTCCCCTCATGAAATCGCCTCGCTTGTTTATTTTCTCGCCTTGCCTGAATCCGGGTACATTACCGGCCAGGTAATCAGTCCGAACGGCGGATGGATCACCTGATGAATCCGGTTACTGGCGTGGAGGCTTGGAGAAATGCTCCAGCATAAAAACGTACCGCCCGAGACATATTATAACTGTTGCTTTTAAATCTCACGTAAGGCGGCTGTCACCTGAACAAGGCGGGCGGACCGTAAACATGAAGGAGGATTTAAGATGTCAACAGAAACCGTAGTGAAAAACTTTGATACCTGGAAAAGCTTTTTGGGTGAACGGGTCATTCAAGCTGAAAAAATGGGGATGAGCGAAGATACCATTTCCAAGCTGGCTTTCGAAATCGGGGAATTCCTTGATAAGAAAGTCGATCCGGGAAACTATTCCAACCGGGCAATCAAAGAGCTGTGGGATGTCGGTACAGACGATGAGAAGCATACCATTGCTTCCCTCATGGTCAAGCTGGCGAAGAAAAACGCATAGGCATGCGGAACAAGCTCCCCTCGCGGGAGCTTTTCTGCAATTATTACAGTAGTGTCCTTGCCTTTCAATTTCATTTTATATATCATTAACATGACCCGTGTTTCAGAACGCTTGCCGAAGCAGGTTTTTTTAATGTATGGCAAAGTGCAGGGAAAAGGAATCTATGAGGTGTAACAAGTGGAATATAAACAATGGTATATGGAGTACAAGATACATAAGAACAGACCTGGTCTGCTTGGAGATATCGCTTCTATGCTCGGAATGCTTGAAGTCAACATCCTGACTATCAACGGTGTGGAAGGCAAGACGCGCGGAATGCTCCTGGAAACAAACGATGACGAGAAGATTATGCTGATGGGTGAAATGCTCAAAAAAGTAGATAATATTACGGTTACGGCGCTGCGTTCTCCACGGCTTGTGGATAAGCTGGCTGTCCGGCATGGACGATATATTGACCGCGATTCGGATGACCGCAAGACGTTCCGTTTTACCCGGGATGAACTGGGACTGCTCGTGGATTTCCTCGGCGAACTGTTTAAAAGGGAAGGGAATCAGGTTATAGGACTACGGGGAATGCCCCGCGTCGGCAAGACGGAGTCTATTATCGCCGGTAGTGTCTGCGCCATGAAGCGCTGGACATTTGTTTCTTCGACGCTTTTGCGGCAAACGGTCCGCAGCCAGCTGGCTGAGGATGAGATGAACCCTCATAATGTCTTTATTATTGACGGGATTGTAAGCACGATCCGCTCCAATGAGAAGCATTATAATCTGCTTCAGAATGTGATGAGTATGCCCAGCACAAAAGTAATTGAGCATCCGGATATTTTTGTGCGGGAATCCGAATATACCTTTGATGATTTTGATATCATTATTGAGCTGCGCAATATGCCGAACGAAGAGATATTGTACGAGTCGTTTACGACAAGCTACAGTGATGATCTTTAGAATATAAAACAAAGCGGATGCTTTCGAAGCGGGTTTTGTACGATGCTCTTCAAGAAAGCAAATGCTGACAAAACTTTTAGGAGGTGATGGCATGTCGGAACTGGGCCGGCATTTGAAGGAGGCTCGTCTGCAAAAAGGGATGAGTCTTGACGATGTCCAGGAAGTAACAAAGATTCGAAAAAAATATTTAGAAGCCATCGAGGCGGGTGACTATAAAGTGCTTCCCGGGAGCTTCTATGTTCGGGCGTTTATCAAAACCTACGCTGAGGCAGTGGGTGTGAACCCGGACGAGCTCATGGAAGAGCATGGCAATGTCCCGGCTGCCCCGGTAGAAACAACAACGATGGAGACCGTGATTCAGAAGCGCAGCCGCAGACCTGAAACGGAACGGAATGCGAAGTGGCTTCCGACAGTCCTGATGTGGACCTTCCCTATATTGATTATTGTAGTAATTTATTTGTACGCTTCTTCGAATATGAACAAAGCTGATCCTGAAAATGCTGCTCCCGAGAATTTGACCAACGAACAAAAGGATCCTTCTAAGAATCAGCCTTCCCCGACAGCGGTCGGGGGCGGAGTGGTGTCTCCTTCGGAATCAGCAGGCAGCCCTGAAGCGACTGCAACGGCTACTGTGGCTCCGACGGCTACACCAGTTCCTTCACCAAGCTCTCAGGCGGTTACGGTCACACAGGACCGTAAATCGGGCAAAACGACGATTTACAAAGTTTCTGCTCCTTCCGGAAGCGCTGTGCAGGTTGAGATTGCAGCAACCGGTGTAAGCTGGCTTGAAGTTTACAAGGGTGAAAATTCCAAAGGTGAGAAGCTCAGCTTTGGCAACACTGCTGCCGGTGAGAATAAGAGCTTTACACTCGGCAGTGAAGGGATCTATATTAAATCCGGTTACTCGCCAGCTACAAATATTACTGTTAACGGACAAGTGATCACTGACGGCAAAACCTCCTCCCGCATTCTGCTTGAACTGGATGAGGGCACTTCAGCCGACAGTGAATCCGGAAACACAGATGAGTCACAGGACAGCGTTACTAGCCAGAATAGCAATTCAGGTCAATAAAGGTAACCACGTATAGACTTTGGCTTTTTGGAGAATATAAGAGTGATTTACAGTTCTTACGCCAAAGTGAGGTGTATACTCTCATGACCGTTAGCTGGATTGTAACAGGGCTGGGCATTATCGTCAGTCTCCTCGGTTATTACTTGACGCCGAGCGCCTGGGGCTATGGAATTCTTGGCTTCGGACTGGCACATATTGTGCTGGGGATTCTGGATATGTTTCGGTCTCCCGCTCGCAGCAGATAAAGCCGCTGTATGAACGTCTCCCGGCAGTAGTTATTGCCGGGGGGCGTGTTTTTAGCCTTTGATTATCAAAGGCTTGCACTTGGCTCCACATCTGTGGGGCTGTTTTGCATGCGGGGGTGCGGGTGCCTTATTCTTGCCATAATTAGACTTAAGAAGCCCTTTCTCATATAATAGGAGCAGAATAATTGTTAGCAAAGGACGTGGATTCATGAGTTCAGAAAGTTCATTTGACATTGTATCCAAAATGGATATGCAGGAATTGACCAATGCTGTTCACCAGACCGAGAAGGAGATTGATAACCGGTTTGACTTCAAGAACAGCAAAAGCAGCCTGAAGCTGGAAAAGGATGCGCTTATGATCGCCTCAGAGGACGAGTATAAGCTGGGCGCAGTCATTGATATTTTGCAATCCAAGATGGTCAAACGTGGGATTACCCTCAAGAATCTGGATTTCGGAAAAGTCGAACCGGCTTCCCTTGGGACAGTGCGCCAGCGTCTTGGCCTTAAGCAGGGAATCGATCAGGAGAACGCCAAGAAAATCAATATTCTGATCCGGGATTCCAAGCTGAAGGTGAAGAGTCAGATTCAGGGAGATCAAATCCGCGTTACCGGCAAAAGCCGCGATGATTTGCAGCAAATTATTCAGATTTTGCGCAAAGCCGATTTGCCGCTGGATTTGCAGTTTAACAATTTAAAGTAAGCTTTTGTACCCCGCAGTGCTTACGCACCGGTTTTTGCGGGGTGCTTTCTGTTTTTTTGACACGTACATATAGCTATAATATACTTGCTTAAGCAGTTTTGAAGAAAATAGTGGAATTTCGGATTCGTAACGATCAGGGGAGGAACTTCAGTGAATTTGCCCAACCGCATCACGCTAGCCCGCATTTGCCTTATCCCGATTATGATGTTTTTTTTGCTGGTGGATTTCAGATTTTATCCGGAGCCTTTACATTGGGGCTCGTTCCAGCTTTCAATTAATCATCTGATCGCGGCTGTAATCTTCCTGCTCGCGGCCAGCACGGACGGTATAGACGGCTATATAGCCCGGAAATATAACATGGTCACTAATCTCGGCAAGCTGCTCGACCCGCTGGCGGACAAGCTGCTGGTTTCTGCGGTGCTGATTTCTCTGGTTGAGCTGGGAAGATGCGATTCATGGATCGCCATTGTGATTATCAGCCGTGAGTTCGCCGTAACCGGGCTGCGCCAGGTAGCGCTGCTCGAAGGCAAAGTGGTTGCCGCCAGCAAATGGGGCAAGATAAAGACAGTCGTGCAGATTGTCGCCATTTCCCTTCTGCTGCTCAACAACTTTCCCTTCCAGTTCGTCAGTATCCCTCTTGATGATATTGCCATTTGGGCCGCTGCGCTCATCACTATTTATTCGGGGATTGATTATTTCGTGAAGAACAAGGATCTGCTCCAACTTCATGATGCTTAGAACTTAATCACCCATCCACTTTATAACCAGGAGGAGAAAGCCAGCTATGAAAGCGGAAATAATTGCCGTCGGGACGGAGCTTTTACTTGGACAAATCGTGAACAGCAATGCCCAGTTCTTATCTGTAGAGCTGGCCGCGATGGGAATTGATGTATATTTTCAAACTGTGGTCGGGGATAACAGCGGCCGTATTCAGGAAGCAACAGAGATTGCAAAGAGCCGTGCAGATGTCATTTTGTTCACCGGTGGAATCGGTCCGACCGAAGATGACCTGACCAAAGACGCACTGGCGTTAACGCTGGGCCGTTCGCTTTATATCGACCCGCTTGCGATGGATCATGTACAGCATTTTTTTGATGACCGAAAAATTGTGATGACAGAGAACAACCGTAAGCAGGCACTTATTATTGAAGGAACTACGCCGCTTTCCAATGAAATCGGCCTTGCTGTCGGGATCGCGTTCGCCCATGAAGAGAAGTATTATATCGTGCTTCCAGGCCCGCCGCGTGAGATGAAGCCAATGTTTACGGACAAGGCTAAACCATGGCTGCTGCAGCACGCACTGACAGACGAAATGCCGATTTACTCCAAAATGCTCAAATTTGCCGGTATCGGCGAGTCTCTGCTGGAGGACAAATTGATCGATTTGATCCGGAGTCAGACTGATCCAACTATCGCTCCTTATGCCAAGGAAGGGGAAGTGACGGTCCGCATCTCTACCAAAGCGACTTCTGAACACAGTGCCATGGAGAAGCTGGATGTGTTGGAGAAGACAATCAAGGATATTCTGCCGGAGCATATGTATGCCAATATAGATGTGCCGCTGGAACAGCTTATTGTCGATTGGATGGCAGATGCCGGACTGACCTTAAGCGCCGCAGAGAGCTGTACAGGCGGTTTGCTGATGGAGAGCATCACGAATATTCCGGGCAGCGCAACCATGTTCAATGGGGGTATAGTTTGCTATTCCAATGACATGAAGAAGAAGCTGCTGAATGTGCCTGCTGCTCTTCTTGAGGGTCCTGATGCTGCCGGAGCGGTCAGCCGCGAAGTGGCTGAGGTGCTGGCGGAACAGGTAAGAATGATAGGGGACAGTGATTTCGGGTTATCAGTTACAGGCGTTGCCGGTCCCGGCTATTCCGAACGCAAGCCGGTAGGGCTTGTCTATGTCGGCTTAGCCGAACGGGGGCAAAAGACTGAGGTGTATGAGCTCAATCTCAAAGGGACGCGTGAGAACATCCGGCTGCGTTCAGTCAAAGCGCTATTATACCGTCTCTGGCGCAGGCTCGAGGAGCGCAAGGTGGCTACTCCGCCGGATGGATCAGCCTTGCAATAACCTGCTAAGACGGTATATAATTGTATATACGGAAGAACCGTAGCACTGAGAACTCTCTGCTGCGGTTTTTTGTTTTATGCGGCGCCGTGGACTACAGCGGAGCTCCTGCGAGCATAGGCCGTTGATTTCCGGTGACTGAAGGATTTGTATTGAATTCAACATCCGGAAGGAGGCTTACAATAAAAGGGAGTATTCTCCCGGAAGACAAAAAAAACGAATGTATGTTCGAAAAAAAGCTTGGCAAGACCTCCAAAACACGTTATTATATTACTATAAACAGTGAAGGAAGTGGTCTGATTGTCAGATCGTCGTGCAGCGCTTGATATGGCGCTTCGTCAAATAGAAAAACAATTCGGTAAAGGTTCGATCATGAAACTGGGAGAATCCTCGCATATGAAAGTCGAAGTCGTACCTAGCGGCTCCTTAGCACTTGATATTGCTTTAGGTATTGGCGGACTTCCTAAAGGACGCATTATTGAAGTATACGGACCGGAATCTTCCGGTAAGACGACTGTTGCTCTACATGCGATTGCAGAAGTTCAGAAGCTTGGTGGACAAGCTGCTTTCATCGATGCAGAGCATGCGCTTGACCCTAAGTATGCTAATGCTCTCGGCGTAAACATTGATGAACTGCTGCTCTCCCAGCCGGATACAGGCGAACAGGCACTGGAAATCGCCGAAGCGCTCGTCCGCAGTGGCGCAGTAGACATTATCGTCGTGGACTCCGTAGCGGCACTGGTGCCGAAAGCGGAAATTGAAGGCGATATGGGAGATTCCCACGTTGGCTTGCAGGCACGTCTGATGTCTCAAGCTTTACGTAAGCTGTCCGGAGCGATCAACAAGTCGAATACAATTGCCATCTTCATTAACCAGCTCCGTGAGAAAATTGGCGTTATGTTCGGTAACCCGGAAACAACTCCAGGCGGCCGGGCATTGAAATTCTACTCTTCCGTTCGGCTTGATGTGCGCCGCGTAGAGAGCATTAAGATGGGAAATGATGTTGTCGGTAACCGTACGAAGATCAAGGTCGTGAAGAACAAGGTTGCACCTCCGTTCAAGCAGGCTGATGTTGATATTATGTACGGTGAGGGTATTTCCAGAGAGGGAAGCCTTGTTGATATCGGTACTGAAATGGATATCGTTAACAAGAGCGGTGCCTGGTATTCCTACGAGGGTGAACGTTTAGGCCAAGGTCGTGAGAATTCCAAGCAGTTCCTGAAAGAGCATCAGGACATTGCTCTGGTGATCGAGAATAAGATTCGTGAAGCCAGCAATTTGTCGACGATTGTAGCGGCTCCGAGTGAATCTGAGGTTGCTGCAGAGCAAGAGGAAGAAGAAAACTTGCTGCTCGAAATCGAATAAATTTAAGTGAATAATATATAAGGTATTAGGCGCCCTGTGAATGATCTTAACAGGGTGCTTTTTCATAAGATCAGAAGAGTATAAGAATCAATAGCTATGAGGTGACAGACAGCCATGGTAATACAATTGAACCCTGAACCGGAAGAACAGGAAGAACAACCGCTGGACAATTTCCCTGAAGGCGAGCTGCTTGTCATCACACGGGTTGAGCGGCAGAAGAAGTCCGATCACCGTTACATTATTCATTTCGGCGCATATAACATGACTGTTCATGAAGATGTCATGATTAAATATCGGATGATCACCGGCAGTTCGTTCATGAAGGAAGATCTGGTGGAAATTGTTGTTGCGGATGAACGGCAGCGTGCTTATGTAGAGGGACTGCGGTATTTGGAACGAAAGCCTCGGACGTCTCAGGAAATGGCCCGTCGTTTACGTGAGAAAGAAATAGGAGAGACTATTATTGCCGAGGTGCTGCTGCGGTTGCAGCAAGAGCGTTTCCTTGATGATCCCTTGTATGCCAAGCAGTGGGCGGAACAACGCATTGCAAACCAGCGTAAGGGCAAGCTATGGATCCGTCAGGAGCTGCGGGAGAAAGGAATCGACAAGTCGCTGATCTCGGAAGCGCTGGAGAATATCTCTCCGGAACAGGAACTGGAGAGTGCTCTGCAGACAGGGCGCAAGAAATGGAATCTGATTCGCGGAGACGTTAATGACAAGCGCAGAAAGACCGGAGCCTTCCTCATGCGGCGCGGATATTCCGGTGAAATGGTACGGCAGGTACTGAATGTTTTACGCCAGGAAGAGGATTTTGAGGGTGAAGAAGAGGAGATTTACTTCCCTGACTGATTCTCTTGACTTAAATGCGGTTATCGACTCTCTTGACAAGGTCTTTTTATAAATAATAAAATATAACATGAATCGGCATAAACTAAGAATCCTTTTTCCTTCCCAAAAAGCAGACTCTTATGTACCGGTTCGCGTACAACTCATATGAAATGTAATCGCCGGATAAGGCGGGCAGTGTGCATGTGCAGCATGTGCAGTATGGCAATCGGTGTATTACCGGTTTTTTGTATGGTGATGAACGGATAGTTTAACAACTGCACAATTCCCAAGGCATTTCCCTTGGAGGAACCAACGAGGAGGTGAACAGATGGTAACTGCAATCTGGGTCATAATCGTTCTCGTTGTAGCTGCATTATTCTTTGGATTCGGTTATTTTATTCGTAAATCCCTTGCAGAAGCTAAGATTTCAAGCGCAGAGAAAGAAGCCGTAGTCATCGTGGAGAACGCGAAGAAAGAGGCGGAGGCGCTGAAGAAGGAAACGGTACTCGAAGCTAAGGACGAAGTCCACAGAATCCGTACTGAAGCTGAGAAAGAAACTCGTGAACGTCGGAATGAAATCCAACGGCAAGAGAGACGTTTGCTGCAAAAGGAAGAATCACTGGATAAAAAAATGGAATCGCTTGAACGAAAAGAAGAACAAGTAGCTAACAAAGAGAAACGAATTGACGAAACACAACAGCAAATTGATGTAATTTACAAGAACCAGGTCACTGAACTGGAACGCATTTCCAATTTGAGCATCGATGATGCCAGAAGTATCATTCTTAGCAATGTAGAACAGGAAGTTCGCCACGAGACCGCTCAGATGATTAAGGAAATTGAACAGCAGGCCAAAGAGGAAGCGGACAAGAAAGCCCGCGAAATCATTACACTGGCTATTCAGCGCTGTGCAGCTGATCATGTGGCGGAAACAACCGTGTCTGTAGTTACATTGCCGAATGAAGAAATGAAGGGCCGGATTATCGGCCGTGAAGGCCGCAACATCCGTGCACTGGAAACTCTAACTGGTATTGATCTCATTATTGATGATACGCCGGAAGCTGTTATTTTGTCGGGCTTTGATCCAATTCGCCGCGAAGTGGCCCGTACGGCACTTGAGAAGCTGGTCGCTGATGGACGTATCCATCCGGCACGGATTGAAGAGATGGTGGAGAAATCCCGCAAAGAAGTGGATGAGCGGATTCGCGAATACGGTGAACAGGCTACCTTCGAGGTTGGCGTTCACGGATTGCATCCGGATCTGATCAAAATTCTGGGCCGTCTGAAATTCCGTACGAGCTACGGTCAAAATGTACTCAAGCACTCCATGGAGGTTGCTTATTTGACTGGACTTATGGCCGGTGAGCTTGGGGAAGACATCGTGCTTGCTAAACGTGCTGGTCTGCTGCATGATATCGGCAAAGCGCTGGATCATGAAGTGGAAGGTTCGCACGTCGAGATTGGCGTCGAACTGGCGAAGAAATACAAGGAGCATCCGGTTGTTATCAACAGTATCGCGTCTCATCACGGTGACTGCGAAGCTACTTCGGTTATTGCCATGCTGGTTGGAGCTGCTGACGCCTTGTCGGCTGCACGCCCTGGCGCACGCCGTGAGACACTGGAAACGTATATCAAACGTCTGGAAAAGCTGGAGGAAATCTCCGAAAGCTTCGACGGCGTCGAGAAGTCCTACGCCATTCAAGCGGGCCGCGAGGTTCGTGTGATGGTGCAGCCTGAGAAGATCGACGATGCGGAAGCATTCCGTCTGGCCCGCGATATTACGAAGATGATCGAGAGTGAACTGGATTATCCGGGTCATATCAAGGTTACCGTTATCCGCGAGACACGGGCTGTTGAATACGCTAAATAAGCAAGGAAATCGGCCCCCCTGCGGGGCCTTTTTTCTTTCATACAGAATATATGCTTACGAAGCCGGATGTGTACGAAGAACATTCAGCACGGATTAACCCATTAAAACTTTTAGGAGGAGAACAACATTAAAGTTTTATTTATAGGTGATATTGTAGGCAATACTGGCAGAAAAGCGCTGCGCGAAATGCTGCCTTCGCTGAAGAACAAATACCAGCCGCATATAATCATTGCGAACGGAGAAAATGCCGCAGCGGGAAGGGGTATTACATCCGCTATTGCCAATGAATTTTTCAACTGGGGCGTTCATGGCATTACAATGGGCAATCATACATGGGATAACAAGGACATCTTCGAATTTATCGACGACGAGCCCCGGATCATCCGCCCGGCTAATTTCCCTGCAGGAACACCTGGCAGAGGATATACGATTATTAAAGGCAATGGCAAAGAGCTGGCGATTGTCAATTTGCAAGGACGGACCTTTTTGCCGGCAATTGATGATCCGTTTCGGGTGGGCGAAGAGATTGTGGACGAGCTGCGCCGGAATCACAAGTGTATTCTGGTGGATTTTCACGCTGAGGCTACATCCGAGAAGATCGCCATGGGCTATTTTATGGACGGGCATGCTTCCATTGTTGTAGGAACCCATACACATGTGCAGAGCAATGACGATGTTATCCTGCCGGGAGGCACTGCTTATCTGACGGATGCCGGCATGGTTGGTTCAAGAGAAGGGATTTTGGGTATGGAAAAGGATGCGGTCCTCTATAAGTTTACTACCCAGCTTCCGGCCAGATTTGTGGTTGACGAAGGTAAATGGCAGTTGCACGGTTTATTCGCAGAGATTGACGAGGCTACGGGCAAGGCAACACGTCTGGAGAAGATTCGGCTGCGTGAAGATGAATGGGTAATGAGTTAATGAGGGCATCAAGGAATTAGGCTTTTCGGGAATAATCGCTGATTTTGGGTAAAGTGTGATATTTTTTATATCGGAAAAGAGTATCTTTTGTACCATTTTCTCCGGAGTAGTCCGCAAAAAGAAGGAATTATTTCTTCTCTCGCGAATAACATCTACAGTAGTGGAAGAACACCATCATTTTCCCAGGGGAGGTACTTACTATGGATGTATTAAAAGTATCAGCTAAATCCAATCCGAATTCCGTTGCCGGCGCACTAGCGGGTGTTCTTCGTGAACGTGGATCGGCCGAGCTACAAGCTATTGGAGCAGGAGCACTGAACCAAGCAGTCAAAGCAGTTGCCATCGCCCGGGGATTTGTCGCGCCAAGCGGTGTCGACTTGATCTGCATTCCAGCATTTACTGACATAGTGATTGATGGAGAGGATCGGACGGCGATTAAACTCATTGTAGAGCCTAGATAATTAATGAATGCCAGAACTTACGGGATGAACCTGTTTACCTATGTAAACAGGTTTTTTGCTGTGCAGGTGAAGTGCGGGTCATCCTCTGCATAAACTATAAGCAGGAGCGCTGGATGCGAAGTGGCGCGGCAACTGGATGACAAGTAAGAAAGTGAGGCCGATCTCATGGGAAGAGCGGAGCAACTACGGGTGGCGGATTTTCATTGTGATGTTCTGAGCAAACTGCAGGCTTCCCCCCATCTTAATTTCGACAAGGACAGCCGGCTTGATGTAACTGCAGAACGGCTTGCAGCGGGTGGCGTCGGCCTGCAAGTTTTTGCGATTTATCTGTCTATGGTTAGAGGGAGACCTAGTTTTGAAAGTGTGCTGGGACAAATTGAGCTATTCCAGGGCAAAGTACTAGGCTCAGGAGGCCTACAGTGGCTGCGCTGGAAGGAGGAAGCAGTGGAACTGGTTAGAGTGCCCCCCAGATGGGGGCTGCTGTCTCTGGAAGGCGTAGACGGTCTGGAGGGGAATCTATTCTATGCTCAGTTGTGTTTCGATCTCGGTGTGCGCTTCCTTGGAGTCACCTGGAACTATGCGAACTGGGCAGCGGATGGCGTACTGGAACAGCGGAATGGAGGATTTACCGAAAAAGGCCGGGAGCTGATCGAGTGGTGTAACAGCAGCGGTATGCTGCTGGATGTGTCTCATTTGGCCCCGGCAGGCTTCTGGGAGTTGGCTGAGCGGAGCAAGCGTCCGTTTATCGCCTCCCACTCCAACGCCGCAGCTGTGTGCGGCCATCCGCGTAATCTGAGCGATGAACAGATCAAAGCGTTGATTGCCATGGACGGCCGGATGGGACTTACCTTTGTTCCATGGTTTGTTAAAAATGGAGGCGGCGCCAAAGCTGATGATCTTCTAAGGCATATCGATCATGTCTGCAGCCTGGGGGGGACAAGGCAGCTGATGTTTGGTTCCGATTTTGACGGGATTGATGTCTGGGTAGAGGGACTGGAGCATCCTGGGAAATACGCCGAGTTTGCTGAGCTGCTGCTCCGCTACTATCCGGAGGATCAAGTGAAGGGGTGGCTGTACGAAAATGCTTGGAGTTTTTTAAGCCTGCATTTGCCGCCAAAACTAAACGACCATAAAATACCATAAAGTAGCAGAACATGACAAAATCGTGACAATCCAGCTTCGAAAGCTCAAAATGTCGAAAAAGGGACTCTCATTGTGCAGAGGGTCTTTTTATTTTTGGGTAATAAGAGGTATAATGTTCAATGGCTTGTACAGATACTAGAGAAAATACAAGGAGTGACTTTACAATGAGCAAGACTGTACCCGTAGGTGTGTCGGCTAGACATATTCACCTTACGCAAGAGCATGTGGAAGCGTTATTTGGCGCAGGTTATCAACTGACTGAGTTCAAACCACTCTCCCAACACGGACAATTTGCAGCTAACGAGCAAGTAGCAGTAATCGGCACCAAAGGTAAATTCGACAAAGTAAGAATTCTAGGACCTGTCCGTCCGGCATCACAGCTGGAGATTTCCCGCACAGATTCTTTCAGCCTCGGCGTGAAAGCACCTGTCCGTGAATCCGGACATATCGAAGGCACCCCGGGCATTACCCTTAAGGGACCAGCCGGTGAAGTAGAACTGGAGACTGGCGTAATTATTGCTGCACGTCACATTCACTTCCACACTTCTGAAGCAGAAGCTTGGGGCATCGCCGACAAGCAGCTTCTAAAAGTACGTTTGGGCGGCGAACGCGGCCTGGTACTGGAAAATGTTCTTGCCCGCGTATCGGACAAATTTGCGCTTGATATGCATATCGACACCGACGAAGCCAATGCTGCAGGTGCTAACAACGGCGACACAGCTGAAATTGTAGATTAGTATTTATTTATAAGCAGGTCAAGACGCGGAGGAGCCATCCTCCGCTTTTTTATGTTCTGTTATCTTATGGGTTTAGGATGATGCCTGGAGTTGAGGGTAGTGAGATGAGAAAGTGGTTATTTTGATATAGCTGCAGTGCTTACGATGGTTCCTACGGGCTGCGTTCTTCGAGCAAAGTCTTGCTGAGTTTGGCAGCGGCGCGGTTTTTGTACCACATATAGCTATAGTGCTTCTTGCAATAGCCCTTGGCATAATGTCTCGCTGAACAGTTGGGGATTGTGCATAATGATGGATTTGCTGTTCTTTTTTTACCCATGATTCAAAGCGCTCCTTTGCGTCATTTGTGATTTGCATAATTACTGTACACCAGCAATCTAAACCAAATCTGAACAACCCTGCTTTGCTGATGGAATAGGAGGCGTGAAAGGAATGGACGAAGGTAACACTAGGACTAACGTAAAAAATTTCCGATGATGTTTCTCTTATTGTTCAATTTGTGTTATCATTATGTGTTATGACTTTGATGAGCGCTATGTGGAGACGCTGCAAACAAGGTACAGCAGTTACCTGATTGATAATATATGTATTTAAAATTAAGGAGACAACATGACTTTTAATGATTTGAATTTGATCCCAGCGATCCTCAAGGCGTTAAGCCAAGAAAATTATACATCACCCACCCCTATCCAGGAGGAGTCTATTCCCGCGGCTTTGGCCGGCAGAGACGTTCTCGGCTGCGCACAGACCGGAACAGGCAAAACAGCCGCTTTTTCCTTGCCGATTATTCAGCTGCTAAGCCAGCAGCCTTCTGCAACCGGCGGCAGACGCCGGATTCGTTCGCTGATTCTCACACCGACAAGAGAGCTTGCACTGCAAATCTCGGAAAATATTCAGGCCTACAGCAAATTCACCAGTATCCGTTCAACAGCTATTGTTGGCGGTGTATCGCAAAAAGCTCAGGAGCGGGCATTAAGCCAGGGTGCGGATATCCTGATTGCCACGCCAGGCCGGCTCATCGACCTGATTACCCAGAAGCATGTTGATCTGCAGTATGTGCAGATTCTTGTACTAGATGAAGCGGACCGCATGCTGGACATGGGCTTCATTCATGATGTGAAGCGGATTATCGCCAAAATGCCAAGCAAAAAACAAACATTATTTTTCTCGGCTACGATGCCGACAGAAATTTCGAATTTGATCAAAACACTGCTGGTAAACCCCGTGAAAATCGAGATTACGCCAGTTTCCTCCACCGTGGACAGAATTGAGCAGTCGATCTATCTGCTGGAGAACGGCAACAAGCAGAATCAATTAAACCGCCTTCTTCAGGACAAATCGATTGTCTCGGCACTGGTCTTTACCCGCACCAAACGCGGTGCTGACCGGGTTACCCGTGATTTGACGCGGATTAATATAACTGCTCAAGCGATTCACGGCAACAAATCCCAGAATGACCGGCAAAATGCGCTGCGCAACTTCAAAAGCGGAGCTACCCGCGTGCTTGTTGCTACAGACATTGCCGCCCGGGGGATTGATATTGACGAGCTGTCGCATGTCATCAACTTCAATCTGCCGAACATTCCGGAAACTTATGTCCACCGGATCGGCCGTACGGGCCGTGCCGGTATGAGCGGAATCGCCATCTCTCTCTGTGAGGCCGAAGAGATCCCGTACCTCAAGGATATTCAGAAGCTGATCGGCAAGACGATCCCTGAAGTTAAGGACCATGCGTATCCGATGTCTAAGAGCGCACAGGCTCTGCTGAATGAACGCCCGGCAAAAGCTCCTGCGAAGCCGGCAGCCAAGGCGAAGACCAATCCGGCACGCAAGCCAAAGTCGGAATGGTTCACACAGGGCAACCGTTCAGGCAGCACTTCCGGCGGAAGCAAGAACAGCGGCCAGGGCGGCAGACCGAACGGAGAAACGGCTCATCAAGCAGGAGCGGGTGCAAGACCCGGGAGCGCTTCGGCCAGTGGAGCTGGTTCTAGCGGCAGAGTAAGCGGAGGGAACGGCAGCGGAGCAAGTGCTAGCAGCCGCCCAGGCGGCAGACCCGGTAACAACCACAGCAACCGCCCAGGCGGCAGACCTGCAGCCAAAGCGGGCAGATCGCAATAAACGGATGCTCATAGATTAGACAGCAGCCTTCCCTGAGCGGGAGGCTGTTTTTTGTGCGTTATGAGTTCTGCTTTTCGAAGCTGTAAGCTAAACTGGAATAAAAGAGGAGCTCCTGATATAGAGAAAAGTAAGGGGTAGTATCAAGTGAAATGAGGTGAGCAATGTGATAAATGAATTTGTTTGGGGAATTTTCGTCGTCTGATAATTATCAATTACTTCGAATGCCGATAAATAATAGCTTCGCATACTATCATAAAAAGAGTGGTGAATTGGTTGGTATGGACGGGATCCACCATGAACATTTTCATTTTAAAGATGGTTCTAAGTGAAGCTGAGTAAATTTGTTGCTAAGCTTGCGAGTCTCGTCAGTTACACAAAAACAGCGGCAGTCTAATACTTTATTTTCTCCGAACAGCTTTTATATTGGTATCGCAGGAGTACAGGCAGCTAGCTATCCGGTTCGAAAGCTTCACGAGACAGCAAATAAAGGGAAAACTATCCAATCTGAAGAATATGGATAGAGTACAATCTAAGAGAGGAGTATGACTATGATTAGTGGAGAAAACCAAGCAATCATTGATAATTATGTTGAGGCCTACAATGCGTTTAATGTCGAGGGCATGGTTAGACTTTTAGATGCTGATATTTTGTTTAAAGATTTTTCCAATGGTGAAATCACGACAGAGACCAGGGGAATTCAAGAGTTTAAAGAACTGGCAGAAAAGTCTTCACAGGTTTTCTCTAATCGTCGTCAGACCATTACCCATTACAGCGCTGTAGATGACAGAATAGAAATACAAGTTGATTATGAAGCAATACTGGCTGTTGATTTACCTAATGGATTAAAGACTGGAGATACACTTCAACTAAAAGGGAAGTCGGTATTTGAAATTAAAAATGGAAAAATAGCATTGATTGAAGATTATGGTTAAAGATTATAAAACAGTTGATATCTCTGAAAAGGTGGAATTGGGAGTATGAGATTGAAATTAGAAGGAATTACGGTTTTGGCGCATGATGTTCCTAGATTGACTAGCTTTTATCGTGATGTACTCGGATTTAAGACCGTTGTTGAAGAAAACCATTATGCTGAATTTGTAAATGGCGGCATTCGCCTTGCGATTTGTTCAACACCATTGATGGCGGATAACACAAACGGTCATTATTCCTTTATAGAAGAGCGTAAAGGGCAAGCCTTCGAGCTTAACTTCGAATGTGATTCACCGGAGGCTGTTCACACGATGTATGAGGAGCTTATTTCAAAAGGGGCTACAGGGATCACTGCACCGAAGCCGATGTCTTGGGGGCATACCACGGGCTTCTTCGCAGATCCGGAAGACAACATTCATTCTATTTTTGCGGTGAATCCGGTTGCAGCGGATAATCAATAATACCTAGATTACGCTGAAAATGGTAGTCATAACAACAACCGCCTTGGACAGTCTGTGACTGCACCGTAGCGGTTGTTGTTATGCGTAAATATCCGGTTATGGATTCAGGTGTTATCCGGCCAGATAAGCCCCCAGTTCCTCACGCAGCTCAGAGCTGATCGAGGTCATCGGCAAGCGGAGCGTATCAGAGGAAATCTCTCCGTAGGCGCTAAGCAGCCATTTGATCGGAGCCGGATTGGACTCCTTGAAGAGCAGCTTCATCAGCGGCAGCAGCTGGTCGAACGCTGCTGTAGCTTCAGCGGTCTGCCCGGCTTTGAACTGCTCGTAGATACCGAGGAACTTCGCGGTATGCACGTTGGCCGAGGCCAGCATGCCCCCGGCGGCTCCGCAGCCCAGCATATGCAGGAACTGCAGGTCGTCGCCGCACAGCACCGGCTTCGATCCCAGCCGGGACAGCTCGGAGACTAGCAGCGGAGAGCCGGAGCAGTCTTTTAAACCTACTACGTTATTCATCTCAAGGATGGTGCGTGCGGTATCAACCGACATGCCGACTCCGGCGCGGCCCGGGATATCATAGGCGATGACCGGAATGCCCACTTCGGCGGCTTTGCGGAAATGCTCAATAATGCCTTGCTGGGAAGGGCGGCTGTAATAAGGGACAACCACGAGTACAGCATCAGCACCTGAATCGGCAGCCAGCTCTGTGCGGGCTATAGTGGAGGCCGTATCATTAGTGCCTGTGCCGACCACCAGCGGAACCGGGCTCGATTTCAATAATTCCCGTGATGCATCCACGAGAGTCTGTAATTCCTGTATGTTGACTGTCGGCGATTCTCCAGTGGTTCCATTGACGACCAGACCATGAATATTGTTCTTGATGATGTTGTTCACATAACGCTGATATGATTCCAGATCAATCTCGCCAGCTGTATTGAACGGGGTTACCACGGGAACATAGATTCCATAAATCTGTTCTTCTGTTAACATGAATATCGTCCTCCAAAATGTTGAAATCCTTTTATCTTACTGTAGCATGGAATATTCCATCGGCGTTAGCTATAATAAATGATGTGGGTTATCAATAATATTGATGTTAGGGTGAGGTTATGGATTTAACATATATGCGGACCTTCCGCGAAGTCGCGAAACGGCAGAGCTTTACCCGCGCGGCTGAAGAGCTGGGCTATGCGCAGTCCAGTGTGACGATGCAGATTCAGAAGATTGAGAAGGAATACGGGGTTCCACTGATAGAGCGGCATGGACGTGCGTTGCGCCTGACTCCACCTGGAGAAGAGCTGTTGAAGCTGTTTGTGGAGATTCTGGATTTGTATGACCGTTCCAAGGAAACGATCGCCCAGCAAATTGGCGGGACGCTGACGATCGGGACCATTGATTCCTTGGCTGCGTTTTATTTGCCGCCGTTCCTGCAGCAGCTGCGCACGACTTTTCCCGGACTGAACATTCATCTGCAGACCGAGCAGGAAGCCAATCTGGTGGCGAAGATCCGGGACGGTGAAGTGGACATCGGCTTAATGCTGGACCGGAATGCCAATGACTCCGTGCTTGAGCGGACGATCATCAGAGATGAGCCCCTGGTGCTGGTTGCACCTGCCACCCATCCGCTGGCCCAACTTGCGGACGTGACACTGCAGGATCTGAACAACTGTGAGCTGATCGTTTCCGAGGAGAGCTGCATTTACCGCAGCCTGTTCGAGAATCTGCTGCGGGAGCACGGGATTATTTTCCGCATCGGCTTTGAGCTGTCGAATCTGGAGGCGATCAAGCGTTGCGTACGCAACGGGCTGGGCATAGCCTTGCTGCCAAGAATCGTCGCCGAGGAGGAGATCGAGCGGGGGAACCTGGCGGAGCTGTCTTTTGCCCATCCGGAAATTCATTTTGATCTGCAGCTGCTGCTCCATCCCAAGAAGTGGAAATCACTGCCGCTGCAATCGCTGATTCAGATGCTGCTGGCAGATGCAAAGGCGAAGACGGTGGCGCTGTGAAATGCTCGGATGAACGACAGTTAAGTGGATTTTTAATGGGCTATATAGATTGAACTTGAGAATTACATGTAGGGAAAAGTGGCGGAGGGGAATTTTGGAACTGGAGGAGCGACAGCGTCCGCTTTTAGGTTTGGATTTCTACTGCGATTCGTGGTTAATTCAAGAAATCCAAACCTAACAGCGGCCGGAAGTCCAAACATTCTCTGGAGTCACGGCCAATCCCAAAATAAAAGAATATAAGTTCAATCTAAATAGTATGCAGCAAGATATTGACATCAAAAACGAGAATATGGTATATAAAAGGAAGTGTTAGCACTCATTCGAGTGGAGTGCTAATTTCCAGAGAGCAAACAGAAGAGTTATTTTTGAAAGGAGATTATTTTATTCATGGCCAAAAAAGAGTTTAAAGCCGAATCGAAGAGACTACTAGAGATGATGATTAACTCCATTTATACACAGCGGGAAATTTTCCTGCGGGAGCTGATCTCCAACGCAAGCGATGCCATTGATAAAATCTATTACAAAGCGCTGGCAGACGATGCGCTGGTGTTCAATAAAGAGGATTATTTCATTAAAGTCACTGCCGACAAGGACAGCCGCACGTTGACCATCTCTGATACAGGGATCGGGATGACACAGGAAGAATTGGAGAACAACCTGGGGATTATCGCGAACAGCGGCTCTTTTGCATTCAAAAAGGACAACGAGTCGAAGGACGGCCACAATATTATCGGCCAGTTCGGTGTCGGGTTCTACTCTGCATTTATGGTAGCGGACGATGTTACTGTAATCAGCAAGGCGCTGGGCAGCGACCAGGCGTACAAATGGGAGTCCCAGGGCGCGGATGGATATACAATCGAACCGTACGAGAAGGATGCCGTCGGCACCGAGATTATTTTGAAGATTAAAGAGAACAGTGAAGAAGACAATTACGATGAGTTCCTGGAAGAATACCGCCTGAAATCCATCATCAAGAAATATTCTGACTTTATCCGTTTCCCGATCAAGATGGATATTACCGGCAGACAGCCTAAGGAAGGCAGCGAAGGCGAGTTCGAGGAAACCAAAGAAGAGCAGACTGTGAACAGCATGGTGCCGATCTGGCGCAAGAACAAAAACGAGCTGACCACAGAGGACTATGACAACTTCTATGCCGAGAAACGCTACGGCTTCGATAAACCGCTGAAGCATATCCATATCAGTGCCGATGGTGCTGTAGTCTATAATGCGATCCTGTTCATTCCGGAAAATACACCGTTTGATTATTACACCAAGGAGTATGAAAAAGGTCTTGAGCTGTACTCCAACGGTGTGCTGATTATGAACAAATGCGGGGATCTGCTGCCGGATTACTTCAGCTTTGTCAAAGGGATGGTCGATTCCGAGGATCTGTCGCTCAATATCTCCAGAGAGCTGCTGCAGCATGACCGCCAGCTGACCCTGATTGCCAAGAACATCAAGAGCAAGATTAAGAGCCAGCTCCTGAGCCTGCTGAAGGATGAAAGAGAGAAATATGAGACATTCTACAAGTCTTTTGGCAGACAGCTTAAATTCGGAGTCTACAATGACTATGGCATGGAAAAGGAAACCCTCCAGGACCTGCTGATGTTCCACTCCTCCAAGGAGAAGAAGCTGGTTACGCTGGCTGAATACGTGGAAAGAATGCCGGAAGACCAGAAGTATATCTATTATGCTTCCGGGGAATCGGTAGAGCGGATCGAGAAGCTGCCACAGACTGAAATGGTATTGGACAAGGGTTATGAAATGCTCTACTTCACTGATGATATTGATGAGTTCGCCATCAAGATGATCATGAACTATAAGGAAAAAGAATTCAAAAATGTATCCAGCGGTGATCTGGGGATTGAAGCGGATGCCGCTGACAAGCCTTCGGAAGAAGAGGAGAACGAGAACAAAGGGCTGTTCGACGCGATGCAGGGTATTCTGTCAGGCAAAGTGAAGGCAGTCAAAGCCTCCAAACGGCTGAAAAGTCATCCGGTCTGCCTGTCCACGGAAGGCGAGCTGACCATCGAGATGGAAAAAATCCTCAAAGCGATGCCGAACGGACAAGAGGTGCAGGCGGATAAGGTACTGGAAATCAATATTAACCACGATGTCTTCAAGTCCTTGAAGGCTGCTGCCGAAGGGGATCAGGAGAAGCTGGGCCTTTACACGAACCTGCTCTACAATCAGGCGCTGCTGATCGAGGGGTTGCAGGTTAATGATCCTGTACAGTTCACTAATGATATTTGCAAAATCATGGTATAGAATGGCGGCATTTGCCGAACTGGAGCATCACTAAAATGCTTCGCCCAACGGCTGCCCGGAGAGAGGACGTCTCATCGTAAAGATGAGGCTTCCTTTTTTTGTGGGGGCCTGAGGGCCTGCTTCAAGAGAGCTACAATTTAAAGCGAAATCGCGTACAATAAGCTTATGTAATTTCTAGAACAAATGGAGGAACAGACTTTGACATTGACTGTTGGTGTGATCCGTGAAATCAACCGGTATCCGGTCAAATCGTTCGCGGGAGAGCAGCTGGAGGCTTGCGACATTGAATCCTACGGCGTCGTAGGCGATCGGGTTTGCTCTTTTTATGATGAAGGGAAGCAGGGCTGGAAGCGATTCGTTACGGCCCGCAATATACCGGATATGCTCACTTATCAAGCGCGTTACCGGGAGGGGGAGGTGGCTGTCACTGCAGCGGACGGGCGGACCTTTCGCTGGGACGAGCAGCTGCTTGTGGAGATTCAAAGCCAGACAAAAATCCCGGTCAGCATGTCCGGCCTGAAGCAACCGCACCCGGAGAATCCGCATTTGCTGTCGGTGGATGAGGCCAGTATTCTGCTTGTTACCGATGGCAGTCTGAGAAAACTGGAGGCGCTCTGGGGACGCGAGGTCGATCAGCGCCGGTTCCGCGGGAATTTTGTGATTGCATTAAGCGATGAGTCGCTGTTTGAGGGAGACTGGACCGGGCGGAGGCTGCGGATTGGCGGGGTAGAGCTGCAGGTGAATGAGCTGTGCGAGCGATGCGTCATGACGACGATGGACCCGGATACTGCAGAGAAAACCCCCTCGCTTCTGAAAATTGTCAACAAAGAGCTGGGGCTTCATTTCGGCGTGTACGCTTCCGTTATCCAAACCGGGCGCATCTGCGTTGGAGATGAGGTTCATCTGGCTGATAGGCCGGCAAGCCAATAAGTTTAAGCGAAATGCCAGCGCTGTTCCGGGTAATGCCGGTTCAGCGCTTTTTTCATTTTGTGTATCCATACCCATGCCTACTCCGCTCTGAAGCATTCAATGAATTTCTCGGCCAGCGACGACAAATATTTATCCTTCATCCAGACAGCGGCGACCCGGGTGCGGAGCGATTCGCCACGGATTTCTTTATAACGCAGATTGTCGCTTCTCATGAGGCCGAAGGCTGATTTTGGAAGAATGCCGATGCCGAGACCGGCATTGGCCCAGAGCAGCGTGGTGCGGGCATCGTCGTTCATGCAGAACACATCCGGATTGAATCCGTGCTCCAGGCAGGTTTCACGGATCAGCTGCTCGAAGCGGCGGTAAATAATCAGCGGCCTATCCTTGAGTTCCCCGATATCAATGGAGGACTCTCCGCCCGTCCAGTCATAACCCTGAGTCATCACGGCAATCATAGGTTCAGCCCCGGCATATACACATTCGAGACTTGTGCTGTTAAAGGGCGTTCGAACAATGCCGACCTCGATGATTCCTTTGCTGAGCAGATCAATCACCTTATAGGTGTTGCCTTCATGGATTTCGAATTTGACGCCGGAATAGATTTTGTGAAAATCAAAGAGCCGATCCTGCAGCAGAGTTGCCGCGGAGGAGGATACTGTCCCAATGGAGAGCGTTCCCCGCAGCCCGCTTGCAAAATCACTAATCTCACGCGTGGTGGCATCGGCCAGCTCCAGAATCTGCTGTGCCCGGCCCCGCAGAATTACTCCGGCATCGGTCAGCTGTATACTGCGCGGTCCGCGCTCCACCAATTTTACGCCAAGCTCCTCCTCCAGCAGCTTCAGCTGCTGACTGAGCGGGGGCTGGGCCATTTGCAGCTTCCGTGCAGCGGAAGTAATCTGTCCTTCCTCAGCAATCGCCAAGAAGTATTTGAGCTGTCGGATATCCATTTGTTAAACCTCCGGATTTGGCATATGAATTAAGTATGGCATTGATACGAAACCAATATTATTAATATGTAAACAGGTATGACATAATCATAACGGGTCTTAACGCTATTTCATAGTGATTACATACTACATAAGTTAGGTGAGGGTTACTGTGTTCAAAATTGCCGTTTTTCTTAAACCGTACAGAAAAGAAGTTATACTCGGGCCGATCTTTAAGCTGCTGGAGGCGATCCTGGAGCTGCTGCTGCCGACCATCGTTGCGCTGATCGTGAACAACGGAATCGGCGGGCAGGATAGTGCCTATGTGTACCGGATGGGCGGGCTTATGCTGCTGATGTCGCTTCTCGGTTTCGGCTGCTCGATGGTCTGCCAATATTATGCCGCCCGGGCATCCCAAGGCTTTGGCACTTCGCTGCGCAACAAAATGTTCAAGCATATTTCTTCCTTGTCCTATGCCGAGCTGGATACCTTCGGTACACCGTCGCTAATCAACCGGATCACGAGTGATGTGAATCAGCTGCAGGTTGCTGTGGCCATGCTGATCCGTCTCGTAGTCCGTGCGCCGTTTATCTGTATCGGGGCCATCATAATGTCGATGATTCTCGATTTTCGGCTATCGCTGATTCTGCTCGCGGCCACACCTGTTTTTGGCGTCATCCTGTACTTTATCATTACCCGCAGCTCGCCGCTCTACCGCAAATATCAGCAGAAGCTGGATCATCTGGCACTGGTGCTGAGCGAGAATCTTTCCGGTATCCGCGTCATCCGCGCCTTTGCCGAAGCACGGCGGGAGAAGCAGCGCTTCAATGAAGCTTCGGATGATTTGACGGCAACGGCGATCCGGGTTGGACGCATCTCTGCCTGGCTTGGCCCGATGACTACTCTGGTGGTGAACGCAGCGATTATTGCCATTCTGTGGGTTGGCGGCATACACATTGATGCCGGCCGTTTATCACAGGGTGAAATCATTGCGTTTATCAACTATGTAACCCAGATTCTGCTGGCGCTGATTGTTGTATCGAATCTGGTAATTCTCTTTACCAAGGCTGCGTCCTCTGCGAATCGTGTGAATGAAGTGCTGGCGGCTGAAACCTCAATCTCGGATGAAGGGAACAGCGCCCTGCCAGTGATGGAAGCGGCAGCTCCTGCTATTTCTTTCGAGCATGTATCCTTCGGTTACAACAAGACTGGAGAGCTTGCACTGCAGGATATCTCAGTGGTGATCAACCGCGGAGAAACGGTGGGGCTTATCGGTAGCACCGGCTCCGGCAAGTCCACCTTCGTGAATCTCATTCAGCGTTTCTATGATGCGGTGGAGGGGGAAGTCAGAGTAGGCGGCGTCAACGTCAAAGAATACCGGCTGGATCAGCTGCGGAGCCTGATCGGCATTGTGCCGCAGAAGGCGCTCCTGTTCACCGGGACGATTGCCGATAACCTCCGCTGGGGCAAGCAGAATGCGACGAAGGAGGAAATGATGCAGGCAGCCGTTGTAGCCCAGGCCGATGAATTCATCCGCAAGCTGCCGGAAGGTCTGGATACACCAGTCGCGCGTGGAGGGTTGAACTTATCCGGCGGACAAAAGCAACGGCTTACCATTGCTCGCGCTGTCGTGGGTACCCCTCCGATCCTTATCCTTGATGATTCCTCCAGTGCGCTCGACTTTGCGACTGATGCGGCACTGCGCAGGGCACTGAAGGAGAGCAGCAGGGATACGACCGTGCTGCTGGTATCCCAGCGGGTCAGCACGGTGCGGCAGGCGGATCAGATTATCGTATTTGACGAAGGACGGATTGTTGGGAAAGGCAGTCATCAGGAACTGCTGGAGAGCTGCGGGGTTTATCAGGAAATCTGCCAGTCCCAGCTTTCCAGCGAGGAGGCGGGACAATGAGGGGCAATAATACCTGGAAGAGATTGTTTGGCTATACAAGTCATTTTAGAGGCATGACCATAACCGCGGTAATCTGCGCCATCATCAGCGTGATTGCCAGTCTGATCGGGCCGCTGCTGATCGGCCGGGCTGTCGATCATATGGCGGGTCCGGGCGATGTTGATTTCGCCGGAATCCTCCGGCTGCTGCTGATCCTGGCTGCAGTATATATTGTGGGCAGCTTTTTTGGCTGGCTGCTGACTTATTACACCAATCGGATAGCTTATAAGACGGTCTACGATATGCGCCGTGAGTTGTTTGACAAGCTAAATGTGCTGCCGCTGAAATTCCATGACAATCATCCGCAGGGCGACAGCATCAGCCGTTTTGTTAATGATATGGACGCTGTTTCGGACGGGCTGCTGCAGGGTTTCTCCACGCTGCTGACCGGTATTGTGACCATTGCCGGTGCAATCGGGCTGATGCTGTACATTAGTCCGGTGATGACGGTAGTCGTGCTGCTGTCGGCTCCGGCAACCTATTTTGTCGCCCGGTTCATCACTACGCGTTCCCAGAAGCTGTTTCGTGAGCAGGCAAAGATCCTCGGCGGATTAAACGGATATGTGGAAGAAATTATCGGCGGGCAAAAGGTGGTGCAGGCTTACCACTACGAGGACCGTTCATTCGCCCGTTTCTCGGACCGTAATAATGAACTGTACCAGACAGGCGTCAAATCCCAGTTTTACGGTTCATTGGCTAATCCGACAACACGGCTGGTCAATAATATTACCTTCTCGGTCATTGCGATGATCGGCAGCGCGCTTGTAATTGGTGGGCATTTTTCGGTCGGGGATTTGTCCAGTTTCCTGATTTATTCGAACCTGTTCGCAAAGCCGTTTAATGAGATTACCGGTGTCATCACCCAGCTGCAGTCAGCGACGGCTTCGGCACAGCGGATCTTTGCCATTCTAGACCTCCCGGCGGAGACGCCGGATGCTGCAGGGGCTCACGTCATGGACACCAGCCAGGGCACAATCACCTTCGATAAAGTAAGTTTTGCATATGATCCCGGGCGTCCGCTAATCAAGAATTTCAGCCTGGAAGTGAAGCCGGGTACCCGTATAGCGATTGTAGGACAGACTGGGGCAGGGAAGACGACGCTGGTCAACCTGCTTATGCGTTTCTATGACGTAGACAGCGGGACAATCCAAATTGACGGAATAGACATTAATAAGATCACCAGGGACAGTCTGCGGCGGAATTTCGGAATGGTGCTGCAGGATACATGGCTGTTCGGAGGCTCCATCCGCGATAATATTGCTTATGGCAAACCGGATGCGACAGAGGAAGAGGTCATAGCAGCAGCCAAAGCAGCGAATGCGCACAGCTTCATCAAACGGCTGCCGGAAGGGTACGCTACGAAGATCAGCGGTTCTGGAGACAATCTGTCCCAGGGACAGAAGCAGCTGCTTACCATCGCCCGCGTTATGCTCGTGGATCCGCCGATGCTCATCTTGGACGAAGCAACCAGCAGCATTGATACATTGACGGAGATTCGGATTCAGAAGGCTTTTCTCGCCATGATCTCAGGGCGCACCAGCTTCGTCATTGCCCACCGGCTGTCCACGATCCGCGAGTCCGATCTCATTCTCTACATGAAGGATGGAGACATCGTCGAGAGCGGCACACATGAGGGACTCCTGGACAGCGGGGGTCACTATGCCCGGTTGTACAACAGCCAGTTTGCGGTGGTGTAACGGCTTAACGTGGCAGGTTATGGAGGAGGAGTTGCTACTTTGGCAGAGCTTACGCTCTTTTATTGACCCCATATATACAAACAGCGGCAGTTCATGGACGGTAAAGAAACGTCCTGGACTGCCGCTGTTTTATTGAGAGTTAGTTCTTCGTTAGTTTAAGCTGCTTCAATCATATAATATCAGCCCTTCGAAATAATCCGTGAAATCATACTTATCCCCTACCTGAAACCAACCAGTTAATCCTGTGGAGAGCTCAAACTTAATATAACCCCGGTTGTCTTCTCCTAAGAAACTCACTTGATCACCAGGGTTGATTTGAAGAAATTCTTCATCTGAGTTTCTTAGTTTTTGCAATTTTAGTTCTTTTTTGGCGGTTAACACAGTAGGGGGAGACATAGAGTAGAAATCTTGTTCTTCTTCACGAAGCTGATGCTCTGCATCTAACCGGAATACGAGTTCACGATACCATGTCTGCAGCTCCTTCGCTCGGTCAATCCCTTTAACAGTGCCAAGCCCGTCAATCATAGAAGAATGTGCGGCGAAATCGGGAACGGTACCAACGGATCTGATTTTGTGACCGTCATAGTAATAAAAATAAGTCTCTCTAAAAAAATCATACTGACTATCAAATTGAAAAGC
The DNA here is from genome assembly GCF_038008625.1 of Paenibacillus sp. FSL L8-0470. Classification (NCBI taxonomy): domain Bacteria; kingdom Bacillati; phylum Bacillota; class Bacilli; order Caryophanales; family Paenibacillaceae; genus Paenibacillus; species Paenibacillus sp. FSL L8-0470. Next base: position 4,357,124 of record NZ_JBBOZM010000001.1, on the reverse strand, counting down.
GATTTCAAAGTAAGGATCATTCATATTAAGATCGACAATTTCAAAATAAGGAAACATGTCTTCACCGTCAAATTGAAGAGATGCTCCATTTACTTTAAGCGTCCATGTTGTATCGCCTTTCGCAGCAGGGATCTTTAGCTCAACATTATCACTAATTCCATCTCCATTAAGATCAATAACCATATGTTGCTGTTTAAAGGTATTGGAACCCTCGTAATTTTTGACACGATAATCATCCGTATGTGTTGCGATTAACTGATAAGCTGCGTACTTTGCTTCATAGGTATGTAATAATTCGATATTTTTCTTTTCTATGTCCGTGAAAGTTTCCCTATAGTTTTGGTTCTTTCTGTACCATTTCTTTGAAGAAAAGTAGTCAGTCAAATCCTTACGTTTGAATATATATCCATGCCGGGCATAAATCTCATTACGCGCCAATTCCATGATATGACTATCCATATTACTAACGTTGTCGGCACTCAGCAATACCTTGTTACTGTCCTTTATGATGTATTCCCTGACCGGATTTGCCGGGCTTACACCCTTATTGCCATTTACTTCCTTTGATAAGTTCGATGGTTCCTTTGCGGAACAGCTTGACAAGAGAATCAGAACCCCAAAAATGAGACCCATTCTTCTGAGATTGTGGTAAAACAAATTGCATCCCCCTTAGTTGACTTCGACATCCTAAAATTTGGATCTAGAAAATATACCATAAAAAAGGGGGCAGCTCCAACGAGTTTTTTTATATTATCTTACCTGTTATTTTAAAAATAGCCCTAGAGCCTAGTATCTGGAGCAAAAGCACTTATTGCTTCTGCCGGTTCGCTGCTTGACTCTGGCTTCGCTGCAGCCGTTCCCTCATTACACCCGGCGTGCAGCCGTAAGTCTTGCGGAATACCCGGATGAAATAGTTTGTTTCCATCCCGAGATTCAAAGCGATATCCTGCACAGGGATGCCGGGACTTTCAGTCATCATTTGAAGCCCCCGCTCCAGCCTCAGGTTCTGGAGGTATTTATGCGGGGTTACGCCATACTCCTGCAAGAACAGTCGCTGGAAATGCTGCACGGAATAGCCGACGGCGGCAGCCAGATTAGCGACCAGTAACGGTTCGGTGAAATGCTCATTGATTAGTCTCACCGCTTTTTGCAGTGCCTCGTTGCGGACATGCTCATTTTCCAGGCGGCTGGCTGTACCGGCAGAAGGATCGCCCCGGCGCATCATAAGGATCAGCCGGTAGAGGCTGACGGACAGTTCCTGCGTGGCCTGTTCCTCCTGGCGGCTGACATTCCCTCCATTTACGGTCTGCCAGATTCCGCCGATGGCTTCCCAGCATTCCTCGAAGCGCGCAAGATGATAGGCGGAGGGCGGCAATAAGCCGAGGCTGTGAAGCATTGGCCCTGTCTGGCTGCCGTAGATGCCGGTAAAAGCTACATGCCACGGCTCATGAGACAACGGGTAATATTCATGTCCGCGGTCAGGCGGGAAAACGAAAGCCATTCCGGGTGCCAGCACCGTTTCTGTTCCGTCCGTGAGATCACGGAATATTCCCTTTCCACTGCGGATCAGGAAGAGCTGATGGACAGGGAATCCAGCCGGGCGGACATGATGGTACTGAATGTGCCTGCCGACAGAATAAGGGTACAGGGGAAAGTCCTCCAGGTTACGCGGCATTTCAACCAAAGAAAAGGGCAGCAAAGCTGTTCACCTCATATTCATTTTGTGCTATCTAATCGCGAGTATAATCCTACTGTGAATCTGCGGTTATCCTATATTATAAATAGTATAAACGTTTGTCCGTGAAAAAGACAGAGACACAGAATGACTTGAATCAGAGAAAAGTCTCATTCTGACACGGATCAAAAATGAGAGGATGAATATACAATGATGAGCAAAAAACTCCCTGCGGTCAGCAGCAAGGCTCCCGTGATGCTTCATGGGGCCGACTATAATCCCGAGCAATGGCTGAGATATCCTGAAGTTCTCCGCGAGGACATCCGCCTGATGAAGCTGGCGGGCTGCAATGCAATGTCTGTCGGGATTTTTTCCTGGGTATCGCTGGAGCCTGAAGAGGGCGTATTTACATTCGATTGGCTGGATCATGTGCTGAACACTTTTGCTGATAATGGTATATATGCTTTCCTGGCTACTCCAAGCGGAGCACGGCCAGCCTGGATGTCCGAGAACTACCCTGAGGTGCTGCGCGTGGAACGAAACCGTGTGCGAAATCTGCATGGATTCAGGCATAACCATTGCTACACTTCCCCGGTCTACCGGGACAAAACGGCAACGCTGAATGCCAAGCTGGCTGAACGGTATGCTCATCATCCGGCGGTCATCGGCTGGCATATTTCGAATGAGTTCGGCGGCGAGTGCCATTGTGATTTGTGCCAGACCGCCTTTCGGGAATGGCTGAAGGCCAAATATAAGGGCAGCCTCGACGAACTGAATCATGCCTGGTGGGCCGCTTTTTGGAGCCATACCTACACTTCGTGGGAGCAGATTGATTCACCGGCACCGCATGGGGAGACACAGGTCCATGGCCTGAACCTGGACTGGCGGCGGTTTGTCAGTGAGCGGACGATTGATTTCTGCCGGCATGAAATTGCAGCCGTACGAGATTTTAACCCGGATCTGCCCGTGACCACCAACATGCATATGATCGACGGTATTGATTACCGTGAGCTGGCCAAAATTCTGGATGTCGTCTCCTGGGATGCATACCCGGAATGGCATTACACCGAGGACGATGATGATGTCCGGCTGGCGGCTTGGACAGCTCTGAACCATGATATGTTCCGCAGCTTCAAGCATAAGCCGTTCCTGCTGATGGAGAGTACGCCTTCGCTCACGAACTGGCAGTCAGTCAGCAAGCTGAAACGGCCGGGCATGCATAAGCTGTCTTCCCTGCAGGCGGTCGCTCATGGCTCTGATTCTGTGCAGTACTTCCAGTGGCGCAAGAGCCGCGGCTCCAGCGAGAAGTTCCACGGTGCTGTGGTCGATCACAGCGGCCATGCAGAAACCCGTGTATTCAGGGATGTCGCCGAGGTTGGCAAAACTCTGGCGGGATTAACCGAAGTAGTGGGCACCGTCACACCGGCGGAGACGGCGATCCTGTTCGATTGGGATAACCGCTGGGCAATCAAGGATGCCCAAGGGATCCGTAATTCCGGACTGAAATATGAAGAGACCGTGCTGCAGCATTACCGTGCCCTCTGGGAGATGGGCATTCCAGTTGACGTGATTGGTTCAGGAGATGACCTCACACGCTACAAGCTGGTCATCGCTCCGATGCTGTACCTGATCAGTGAAGAGAACGGTCAAAGAATCGAGAAATATGTGGAGCAGGGAGGAACCTTCCTGGCAACCTACTGGTCTGGAGTAGTAGGCGAAACAGATTTGTGTCACCTCGGCGGGTTCCCGGGACCGCTGCGCAGAACGCTCGGCATTTGGGCTGAAGAGACGGAAGGCTTGCACAGCCGGGATGTGAACGGTCTTGTATTGCAGGCAGGCAACGCCTTGAAGCTCTCGGGCGATTACGATGCGCATGAAATTGCCGAGCTGATCCATCTGGAGGGGGCGGAGGCACTAGGCCATTACCGCAGCGATTTCTACGCCGGGCAGCCGGCATTGACACTCAACAAGCTCGGAGCAGGCAGAGCGTACCATTTGGCTACCCGCGTCAAAGACGCGGCGTTTTACGTAGAGCTGTATGCTGCAATTACCGCTAAGGCGGGAATTGGCCGCGTGCTGGAAAGCGAACTGCCAGCAGGTGTAACGGCGCAGCTTCGTACAGACGGTGAACATGACTATATTTTCCTGCAGAACTTTAGCGGTACTGAAGCGTCAGTGACACTGGATGGTCTGGTTTATACAGACCTGGAATCAGGCGAGCCAGCCCCGGGAGTTGTTGCACTTCCTGTGAACGGGCTAGTCATGCTGAAACGGAAAGTAGCACAGAAATAGATAGAATTACAAAAGGCAGGACCCGGTCATCAGGGTCCTGCCTTTTCATTGTGGAAACGGAAGCAGCCTGCGGGTGCAGGGTAGAATCTTGCTATGCCATAAGGGAATGGTAAAATAGGTAATGATTGAAGAAGGCTAATCAGCCAAAGGCTGCCTCAATGCCCTCAATGATGCGCCGATAATAATTGATCTCATGCGGCACAAAGTGGCTCCTGTCCACAGTCTGGCTGATTGGAATCCGCGTACCGCTGCTTTCCACACTAAATCCTTGGATTTGCAGTGTAGCGCTGTCTCCCAGCCACAAACTTCGAAAGCCGGTGAAATCGGCTGTTACAATTCCCGCAACCTCTTCCTGTTGCAGCTTAAAGTCACTTAAAGGGGTGGTGTTTGTGTACAAAAAGACATGCGCCCGCTCTCTGTCGAGAAAACCCTCCTTGTCCATGCTGTAAGGGATGATCCCAAGGGGGATCAGCTGCTCAAAAGCAACGCAGATTCCAAGCTCCTCCTGCACCTCACGGACGCCATCCTCCGGAACCTCATCAGATAATAAATGTCCGGCGGCCGTGATATCCAGCAGACCGGCATAATCTTTTTTGAGTTCGCTGCGCAGCTGAAGATAAATATGGAGCATGTCCTGTTCCTTGCTGACGAACCAGCAGTGGAAGGTTTCGTGCCAGAGTCCCAAACGGTGCCTTCATCACGGGGTGCGGTCCCGGTAATATTGCCATTGTCATCAAAAGTGGTCAGTAGCTCGTCATTCATGCGAAGGCTCCTTTATTAATGTTAACATCTGGTGATGCCGATCCTGCTTCGTCGGCTAAATATATCATAGCATTTGCCGCACAGGCAACGGCTTGTCCACATAGAATCCCGATATGAACGAGTAAGAATATCCCATCATCCCAAGGAGGAATTTTTATGAGCAACTCGTTACATTCAAGGCTAGGCAAATTGTTTCTGGTAGCTTCAATAGTTTTTTTTGGTTGTTTTTTTGGAAATAAACAGGAGACTGTGCATGCAGACTCGCCCATAACCTCGACGGCAATTTATGAAGCTTATCTTGATGTAGATATGGTTACTGAGGCCTTGAAGAACGGATTAGGTGTGAAAGTTAACGATTTTTTATCGTCGGGAACCACACCGCTGGATCAAAAAGCGGCAGTAATAAATGCGCTGTATTCAGTTCAAGGATGGGAGGATAGAGATCTGACAGAGGAGTATTCACTATCTGTTTATGGAAAGAAAGCAGATTCGCTGGATAAAGCGAAGCTGACACCGCAGGAGATTTTTGTCCTTGGCTATATGAAGGTTCTGGATCATTATCTTGATCCTGATTTGTATTGGATCACTGAGGCCAAGAAGGCGTCGCCGGACAGTATGACGGTAGCCCTGATCCATGCGCTTGCCGTGTCCCAAGAGAGCTTAATGTGCAGCTGGAATAATACGGAGGCGGTCCTTGCCGATAAAAGTCTGAAACAGGATATTCGACCAGAAGCTATCGACATTATCGTTAAGTATATGGAACTGTATAAGGGTGAACGATGTCAAAACGGTGGCCAGCAGCAGGCAGCAATCAATTCCTTGGTGGATGATATTAAGAGAGACGCTATCGTTCTGTCTATCGGCCAGGGTAACGTGCTTGCCAAAGGAAAGCAGACAATGATAGATGATACGAATTCAAAGATCACCCCTTATCTGCGGAAAGGGACAACAATGGTTCCACTGCGTTTTATATCAGATCAGTTCGGTGCCGCAGTACAGTTTGATTCCAAGAAGCATGAGGTCACGATTCAATACAGAAATCATAAGATCATAATCAATGAAGCGGATTCCACCATTTCAGTCAATGATCGTTCCCCAGCAAAAAACACAATGATCGTGACAAAAAACGGACGGACGTTTGTCCCCCTGAGAGTGATAATGGATGTGTTTAGCAAGAAAACGTATTATCATCGGGGATTGATTATCATCTCGGATAAGCTTGTGCTGAATCCCCTTAATGCAATGGACAATGAAGCGGCAGAGAAAATCAAAGTTGAACTGGCAGCTATCGGCAGTAAAATAAAATAGTGAACAGCCGGACTTGTGGAGTGTATGATAATTATTCGCTCTCGGTTTTATTAAATGAGAAAAGGGGAATGTAATGAGTTTAGTGACGATGAATCGGGAATCCTTTTATAGCTTAGGTGATGAAAAACTTGGGAGTGCGTGTATGGAGCCGACTTTTATGCAGATACGCGGTAAATCGCCGGCGGTTAAGGCAGAGGTGATCTCGCAGCTGACAAGGGGACAACAGGCACTCTGCATGTTCCGGGTGATGTATGGTCACAGTTATAAATCGGCGGCCGAGTATTATGCCTGGATCTCTTACATGCTGAGTATACCGGGGTATTGGGACCGGATGATGGAGGGGGTGCGGTTTTTTGACGAGCCGGGAATGGGAGCGCTGCTGGAGGAAACCAGGGGGCAGCTTGAAGCGAGAAACAGCAGGTTAAAGGTCAACTGGGGAGATGCAACGCTTATGGATCTGGAGCGGGATGACGAACTGATGCAAATGATAAAATCCCTGTTTGACCGATTTGAGCAGGTTGCCCCGATGACCCACTCCATTATTGCGAAATATATTCGTTCCCGTCCCGAGGAGTTTGTGTTATTGCATTTAACAGACGGTTCCTTTAGTTGAACGTTTATTTTGGGTTGATTCAAAGTATAATGCTAGGATCTACAACAGGAAAAGAGGGAACGAATGCCTACTATACTGGTTGCTGACGACGATGCGAACATTCGCGAACTTGTTTGCTTGTTTCTGCGCAACGACGGATTTGAGACAGTTGAAGCTGTGGACGGCAAAGAAGCACTGAACGTCTACGCCGCAACGCATGTTGATCTTGTCGTGCTCGATATAATGATGCCAATTATGGATGGATGGACGTTATGCAAGGAGCTCAGAAGAGCCAATCCTGATCTTCCATTACTTATGCTGACTGCGAGAGGTGAAACCTGGGAGAAAGTGAAAGGGTTCGAACTTGGGACGGACGATTATTTGACGAAACCATTCGATCCGTTAGAGTTGACCGCTCGTGTCAGGGCATTGCTGAAACGATACCGGATTGGCTCTACGCAACCGATCCAGTTCGGCAACGTCATCCTTGACCGGCAAACCTATAAGGTGATGAGAGGGACGGAGTCGCTCACGTTGCCGCTCAAGGAATTCGAGCTGTTGTATAAGCTTGCTGGAACACCGGGGCAAGTGTATACCCGTGAGCAGCTGATTGATCAAATTTGGGGGATCGATTACGCTGGAGATGACCGAACGGTCGACGTACATATTAAACGGCTGCGCGAACGGTTCGCGACTACACCACAGTTTCGCATCGAGACGGTGCGCGGGCTTGGCTACCGGCTTGAGGTTTACGAATGATCAGATCCTTATATACACGTATCGTCCTGACATTTCTAGTCTCCGTCATCGGGGGCACAGTCCTTGCCCTGTATGTGGCCGTTTGGGTATATAAAGATAAATTGAACGAAAACATGCTAATGCCTTTACTTCACTTTGGCCAGGATGTCGCCCGGCTTTACGAAACCCTTCCATTGACTGAAGCGGACGAGTTCGTAAGTGGAATGTATCAGCTCAAATCTTTTTATGTTCGAATTTACGAAGAAACGGGTAAATTCAAGTCTTTTGGATCGCTTAACGGAGACAAACCTGTCACTGTGAGTATGGAACAACTGAAAAAAGTAATAGATGGAGAGATAGTTCAAGTAAATCCCAGTGGTTATGCTACTGTTCTCTTAGGGCTGCCTTTGACAACTGAAACGGGTACGAAAGCGATGTTTTTAGAATCAATCGGCCCCCCTTCTGCCGCTTTCACCCGAAAGTGGATTTTGAATTTTATAACTTATTCGTTGATTGCAGGTAGCCTATTGATTCTGGTTGCAGCCATGTTCTTAGTCAGACCGATCAAAAAGCTGACCATAGCGACTAGGCGTATCGCTGATGGAGATTTCAGTGTGAAGCTGAATATTAAGCAAAAGGATGAGCTAGGTACTCTGGCTCGCAGCTTTGAAGAAATGACGCACGACCTGCAGCAGCTGGAGCAGCTGCGCAGGGAATTCGTATCGAACGTGTCGCACGAAATCCAATCACCGCTCACCTCGATATCCGGTTATGCTATAGCGCTCAAACAAGAAAACATCGGGGTTCATGAGCGAATACGTTATCTCGATATTATCATCAATGAAGCGGATCGGATGTCCAAGATGAGCGCTAGCCTGCTTAAGCTGAGTTTGCTTGAATCGCAGTCACAGCAATTGACTCTGTCAACACTCAGTCTTGATGAACAGATCAGGCGGGTCATTGTCGCGATTCAGCCGCAATGGTCGGCTCGCAACATCACCTTCGAGCTCGATTTGAAGGCAGTTATGCTAACGGGAGATCATGACCAGCTAAATCAGGTATGGACCAACATTCTCGGCAATAGCATTAAATTTTCCAAAGATGGCGGCATTATTACCGTCAGCATTACACAGGATAACACTAACGTGACAGTTACAATATCCGATACTGGCATTGGTATTTCCCCCGAGGACCAGAAACGTATATTTGAGCGGTTTTTTAAGGCAGATCGTTCCCACAGCCGTAAGTATGAGGGCAGCGGTATGGGGCTTGCCATCGTTAAACAGATCGTATCGCTTCATCAAGGTGACATCCGGTTAGAAAGCGAACCTGGCAGGGGAACAACATTCATTGTCACCTTACCAATCGTAACGCCGGCAGTGTGATAAGATTCATACTGCATCAATCTCCACGCTCCGGTAACCTGTGCAAACTCACTTGCCTGTGATACCGGGGTGTTTTTTCGTACGTGCTTAGATTGACGATTCAGCTTGAAATTAACGCACAATTATTTATAAAGAAACTTTACCTGCCATAGAGGGAGTCTGCTTGTTATAATCTTGTTGAATGATGAAGCAGCATTTAGAAAGTTGAGGTAAACAACGTATGGAAGAAAGAATTTTGCGATTTCTAAATAATACATATCCTATTAATTTTTATGATGTTAAAGCCGTAACAAATGAAATGTACCGTTGCCAATCTCAAAAAGGTGTTTTTTTTGTTCGGATAACGAATTATAAGTCCTATCAAGAACAATTAGATGAAGTGAATTGGACGAATTATCTTTTTAACCAAGGCATAGGGGTTCCCCAGGTTATAGGCACTATTAATAATTCATTCATTGGGAAAATAATGTTAGAGGAAGAGAAGCGGGTCGTTGTATTTCAGGCTGCATCAGGAATCCATCTGCCACGTTCAAAATGGAACAAAAAAGTATTTAGAGATCTTGGACAACAAATAGGCAGAATGCATCGAGTCAGTAAAGGATATATGAATTCTGAGACTACTGCACATATCAATCATTGGCATGAGTGTAAAGAATACGATTTTCTCAAGTACATTCCTACAGAAGAGAAGACCATACGGGAAATTGCATACGATGTTGTAAACAAAATTAAGGAACTACCGCAGGAGTATTCAAATTATGGCTTAATACACGGAGACCTATGGCTGGAAAATATCCTTGTAGACAGTGACTCCAACCTTACGATGATTGATTTTCAAGATTGTGAAAAACATTATTATGTATACGATTTAGCCGTTCCTATCTATTCTGCACTGGAGTTCTCCTTCTCAGGGGGAGAGAACCTTAGAGATTATGAAAGATCCATTACCAGGGCGTTAGTAGATGGATATAAAGAGGAGAATGAGCTCTCTTCCGAGATGCTTACGAAACTACCGCTGTTCATGAAATTAAAAGAATTGTTCGAATATAATTTAATGCATATGTATTGGAATGCTAAAGAGCTAAGCGAGGAGCAGGTCCGAATCTTGAATTTATATAGAAGTCGGATGGAGTACAGCCATTCTTGAACTATGGTGAATAAGGGGCAGAATGAAGTTGTCGGAGAACGATTGTCAAAAACACAGCAGCAATCTGGGACTTTACTTTCTCATCCCTGACTGCTGCTGTTTCTATTATTGAGTTCAGTAAAATACTTATCTGGCCAGCCATCCGCCGTCTACATTCAGGATATGACCGTTCAGGTAGTCGGAAGCAGCGGAAGCCAGGAATACGGCAGGTCCCTTAACATCTTCTGCAGTTCCCCAGCGTCCGGCAGGAATGCGGTCCAGAATCGAGTCAGAACGGCTTTGATCCGCGCGGATCGGAGCGGTATTCTCTGTGGCCATATAACCTGGAGCAATCGCGTTAATGTTCAGACCGGAACCGGCCCATTCGTTGGCGAAGGCTTTGGTCAAACCGGCAACAGCATGTTTGCTTGCAGTATAGCCCGGAACATTGATCCCGCCCTGGTAGGAAAGCATGGAGCAGATGTTGATAATTTTACCGGACCCTCTTTCCAGGAAGTGGCGGCCGGCAATTTGCGACAGCAGGAATACAGTATTCTGGTTCAGGTTGATGACATCGAACCAGTCTTTTTCGCTATGGTCTTTGGCCGGAGTACGACGGATCATGCCTGCACAGTTGACCAGAATGTCAACGTGGCCGGTCAATTCTAGCGCTTTGTCGAACATGCCCTGCAGGGTAGTGTGGTCACTCAGGTCAGCTTCGATGCTGAGAGCTTTCACGCCGAAAGCTTTGGCGGCTTCAACGGTTTCCGCACTTGTGTTCAGGGAGGCAGAAACAACGTCTGCGCCAGCTTCCGCAAAAGCAAGGGCAATACCTTGTCCAAGACCTTGGGCAGCGCCCGTTACGATGGCTGTTTTACCAGCCAGACTGAATAATGATGACATATTAATATTCTCTCCTTTGAGTGGGGATTGTGGAATTTGTACTTAAGTTTTTTAAATAAAGTGCAATTTATTATCCGCATTCAATATTGACGCCCGCACTGCGGAACTGTTCCACCGTTTCGGGTGCAAGGCCGCTGTCCGTAAGCAGCACATCCACTTCCTGCAGTGAAGCGAAGGTGCGCAAAGCGGTATGCCCGAATTTATGATGATCGCAGGCGGCGAATACTTTGCGGGCCGTGGAGACCAGGGCCTGTTTGAAATCAATTAAATCACCGGTGTAAATAGACAGCCCATGCTCGATATGCACGGCTGTAGCCGACAGAAATGCTTTTTCTATATTTAGCTTTTGCACGTATGAGACAGCTTCGGGACCTGCGAGCATGTTGCGGACGCGGTAGCCTCCGGGAACGACCAGACGTATGTTGTCTTTGGGAACCAGTTCGCTGATGATGTACACATCATTGGTGACGACCGTCAGAGGCATATTGTCCAGCCGCCGGGCAATTTCAAGCGTGGTGCTCCCGCCGTCCAGCGCAATGATGTCATCCTCTTCGATATGGGCAAGCGCGCGCAGCGCAATCTCCGTTTTCTCGTCGGAATATTTATCCAGCGGGTTCTTGGAAGGCAGAATGCCGAACTGATCACTTTGGGCCAATACAGCACCGCCGTGTACACGCACGATCAATCCCTGTTCCTCCAGCTTGCTTAAGTCCTCGCGGATTGTTTTTCCCGTCACCTGGAGCTTGTCGCTCAATTCGTTTACCGTTACGTCCTTCTGGTTCAGCATAACTTCCATAATCATCTCGTGTCTCCGTATCGGGTTCATCCGCCTGCCTCATCTTTCCGTAGTTGATTTCTTTCTATTGTAATTCTTTCATACCTACGGGGTCCATATCATCATAACGTTTGTTGTCCCCGGCCATGCTCCAGATGAAGGTATAGTTATGTGTGCCTACACCGCTGTGGATTGACCAGCTTGGGGAAATGACGGCCTGTTCATTGTGCATCACGATATGGCGGGTTTCGGTAGGTTCGCCCATCAGGTGGAACACGATAGAGTCATCTGGAAGATCGAAATAGAAGTAGGCTTCCATCCGGCGCGGATGAGTATGCGAAGGCATTGTATTCCACATGCTGCCCGGTTTGAGCTGCGTCATACCCATGACGAGTTGTGCGCTTTGTACGCCATTGGTATGAATGAAGCGGTGAATCGTACGCTCGTTGGAGTTCTCCAAACCACCCATTGCTCCGGATTCGGATTCGGCGAGTGTAGTTTTGGTTGTAGGATAGGACTGGTGAGCCGGAGCGGAGTTCAGGTAGAATTTCGCCGGTTTGGCGCTGTCTGCGCTTTTGAACACCACATCTTTGGAACCTTGGCCGACATACAGGCATTCTTTGAAATCTATTTCATATTCTGTTCCGTCTACAACAACTGAACCTTTGCCGCCGACATTGATGATACCCAGTTCACGGCGTTCCAGGAAGTAAGTGACTCCCAGTTCCTTCAGATCCGTGGTAAGCACAACATCTTCGGTTACGGGATTGGCACCGCCGACGATCATGCGGTCTTCATGGGTAAGCACGAGCTTCAGTTCATTCGGAGCAAAAATAACGGGAATGTGGAACTCTTTGCGCAGGCGCTCAGTATCAAACTGCTTAACTTCGTTGGGATGTGAGGCGAAACGTCTTTCCATTGGATATTCAATCTCCTTCAAAAACGTATTTTCGTTCGTATAGGTACAATTTAATCCATTTACGTTCATTTGGCAAGTGATAATCTTTTTTAGTGCGTTTAATTTAGTTTGTTTGTCGTTTTAGAGATTGCCATATGAACCGAAAGCGTGCACAATAGACTGAAATACAAGGTTCAGGGAGAGTGAAGGGGATGTTGTTGAAGTCGTGATTCCTGAGAGTGGGCAAGGATCGATAAAAAGAAACTTAAAATATGGAGGGTGAAGCCGGTAATGGTGGATTTCAATCATACTCAGAGTCCTTATAAAATTCGACAGGATGAAATTATATATAATGTAGCGCTGGAAGCGGAGAGCCGTCCGCTGCTGGAGAGCGGTCTTTGGTTCCACGATGATGTGCGTAATAATTTTTATTATGCCTCTTACCTGTTCGCAGCTGCCGCAGACCCGTCTCGCGAGCTGCCCTTTGACCGTGTAGCAGCGAAGCAGAAAGCAGAAGCCGTGCTGCTGGAAACCGTTCTGCTGCAGAACAGACAGCCCGGGACTGCGCTATACGGACACTGGCCGCTTGGCCTGAACCCGGTGCCGCGGGAGGCCTTGCCGCATGAGCTTCCGGTGGAAATTATGGGCAGCCTGATGGCTTGGTTCTGCAAGCGGTATTCCAGCGAGTTCAGTGCAGGACTCCGAATTGCTTTTCATACGGCCATCGGCCATATCTACCGTAGCGGATTTTACCGCAAACCGGTGGTGACCTTCGGGCATCATGAAGCTAAATATACTGCAGCGAAGCTGATCTTCGGCAAGCTGTTTGATGATGAGGAGTTATGCGAAGACGGACTGCTCAGCCTGCAGAATACACTGGCCTATATCCGCGGGAATGGCATGCCGGAGTATGGCAGCCTGCCGTGGTTCTGGCATTGGGTGCAGGCATTTACCTGTGCCTGGGAGCTGGAAGAGGACCCTAAAATCAAAGACATTCTGGCAGAAATGCTGGATTATCTGTGGAAGGAACGGGGGCACTTCTACCTGCAGGGCGCCTGGGTAGGCGCACATTCCCGGGGGTGGCCGCATGATGTTCCGGCGGACGGCAATGTGCTGCATGATTATGTGCAGTTTGGAGACTTCAAATTGCCTGCGGAGATGCCGCGAACCGAATATGCCGGATTATTATTCTATGAAGCGCCGGAGCAGGTACGGTCCGCTGCTTTGGACCGGAGCGTACCTGTCGAAGTCAAGAAGCTGACCCGGAAGGTTGTGCCAAGTGACCCGGATCCTCAGCCGCTGCTGCATTCATACGCTTATATCACGGAGGATTATGCGGCTGGAGGTATGTGGGGGCGGGTAGAGGAATTTGACAACGAACAGCTGCGCTGGGCCTTCTCACTGCCAATTGGCGTACAGGGAGGGAGCAACCGGCTGTATTTCTTCCATCCCGGTCAAGGCTATCGGGAAGGCGATCCCCGCCACCAGAGTCCGCATACGGAGGTGCTGTTTCACAAGAGTACGGTCCTTTCCTTGTATCCCGTTCCGGAAGGAGAGAAAGACTCCATCGTAGGGGTTTTGCCCAAAGGGGAGTGGATCAAGTCGCAGGAGGCGCTGTTCGGGAAGGCAGGCAAAGTCTACTTTGCTGTTTACTTGTCCCAGCGCTTCGAGTTGAAAGAACGGCAGGACTACCTGGAGGTTACGGCTACAGGAATGCCGGGAGGAGTTGTCGTGGAGGCTGTTCCGGTGAAAGAGGCAGCAGAGCTGGGATTTGGCGACTTGCCTGCTTTTGCAACAGTAATGACGAATAAAGCGCCGGAGTTCAGCACCGGAGATGACCTGTCGGTCCAATATCAGACTTTAAGCGGCGATCAGGTACAGCTGACCCTTGGGGTGGGTGCGGGCCCTCAAGCCAGTCTGGGCGGCAGCCGGATTTCACTGGAAGACTATGTTGTTTAATAAGTTTCTATCCTAAATACGGGTTAAATGAACGGGCAACCTTGCGGTTGTCCGTTTGCGTGTACGCTGCACCATAAACTGAAGGAGAGGTTTGCAATTTACATAAAGAACCAAATGGTTTAAGGTTTTCACAGGAGGGGATGAAATGGAGAAGACTTATGATGTAAACCCAGGAAGAACTACTCACAGATCCACTAAGAAAAAGACGGGTATGGTGCTCGGATTGATAATCATTCTGATCCTACTGGCAGTCTCAAATCCGACTAGAGCTGATTTTGTGGATTATGCAATGAATCGGCCAGATGAGATATTTAAAGTCGGGGAGTCAGGAGCAATTATGAACCAGATCGCAAAATCATTGCTGGATTCACTGACTTTAAGAGAAAATTTTATCTTGTTCTCCGTCTACAGCGTTCCTGATGTAAAAGACAATACTCATTTTATAGGTGATATTCAAGAAAAAAAGAAATATCTGGGTTTTTTCAAAATTATATTTATTGAACTTTAGGCATCACTTCTTCTTGCGGATCACTTTACAGTTTAAAGGATAAGCATATTATTGATCACAGGAAAGGGGGACTATCAATGATTGCTGAGATTATAGCGGTTAAGAAAGGCTTCACAGCCACCTTTGAATTCCATTACAAGCATTCTGTGGATCGCGTTTGGGCGATGTTGACTCAAAATGAACTGCTGAAGGAATGGTTCTCCGAGCTGAGGGTAAAGGATTTACGGACTGGCGGGATCATCGAATTTGATATGCAGGACGGTACCTTTTTGGAATTAGAGATTACTGATTTTGAGCGGAACTCCGTATTGGAATTTATATGGGGAGAGGACAAGGTTCGTTTTGAGCTGCTTACGGAGCGGGAAGGCTGCCGCCTGCAATTAATCGAAACCATAGGCAAAATTACGGACCATACAGCCAAAGACCTCTCCGGGTGGCATGTCTGTCTGGAGGTGATCTCAGCGCTGCTGGACGGTAAGCCATTCGATAACCGGAAAATAGTATGGGAGAACAGATATGAGGTGTATAGTGCGCTTGTGGACAAGTTCCGGAATTGAGTCCAACACGTTTTCGCATTCGCCAGAGGAGCCGTTCTTCATACTTTCGAGGTATGGAATCTCTTTTGCAGAACTATTGAGCAGGAGGGGTTTTTGGCATGTTATCCATTCGTGAACTATGTTTACTGATCATGCCGTTTCTAATTTTAGGGGCAAGCTTCATTATTCCTGGGTATTTCATCAACCGTATGAAAAAGGGTCGGCTTAGAAATATTCTTGGTGCGATATTTATTTTATTTTGGTTCTTAGCATTTGTAGCCCCACAAATATATTTTAATGTTTTGAGAGGAGGTCGCTGATTAATCAGCGGCTTTTTTCTTTGGAGCAAGCAGCATGCAGAATCAGAGCGAATTAAAGATCCGTAAATGATTTTGATTTCATCGAGCAGTTTCTGGATTACATGCTAAAAGAATAGTTGCTTCAGTGAGTTAATCGGTTTATTATCTGGATATGGAAAAATAAGGGGTGAATCAATGAAATTACTAGACGGACTCTAGCTTCCCTTAAGGAGGTTAGAGTTGATTTGAGTAGAAGCATTAAGAAAACACCCGTAAGTAAAGACCAGGCAAGTCGTTGGATAAAACGACAGGCAAGTAAGGCCGTACGAAGATACTCTCAAGACATTCCATTCGGAAAATTTTATCGAAAAATTTATTGTTCCTGGGATATTAGTGATTGGCGATTTTACACACCTTATAAGCAAGCTGTTAACGAGTGGGAAACCACTCATAGGACTTGGCGCAGACAGGTGAGTTTTCAAGAAATGACATTAAGTTGGGCTAAGAGCTATAAAAGAAAATAACAAAAGGAGTTGTTGGCAGGGAAGCGCCAGCGACTCCTTTTATTTGAGCGCGAACTGGAGCTGATGAGTTGCACCGATCAGCTTCCCAGGTCGATTCTGAGATTCGTGACATGAGTGGAACTACTCTCTACAGCAGAAGGAGTAAATCACGATTACCTTGTTCAGACCTGCAGGAAATGTTAAGCTACGTAGAGTGGAAACAGTTTTAATTTAACGGAGGAATAGTGTGGCAAAAGCAAAGGTGGCCAAACGGCCGACAAGAGATGAATTTGTGCTGGAGGAAATCGGCAATCAACTGACGGAAGCGATGCAGGAGGCCTCTGAAGTGCTATTGACGGTTTGGGGCAAGGAAGATCAGGTCCGGGGGCAGATTGTCGGCATGGACCCGCGCACGGGTAAGGTGCATCTCAGCTGTAAGGAAGAGCTGGTCAAGGTGCCTTTTATGGATATAATGGCAATGGATTATCCAAGAGATTAAAGCATGCGAAGATAGATTTCCAGAACTGGCACTCCGGCTACAGCCGGAAGAGCAGGAAAGCCGTGCTTAAGCCGTCTTGGCAACAGAGAACAGAGCATTCGGGGAGAGTCCCGGTGCTCTTTTTTTTTCGGATATAAAGGATCAGCCTACAAAAAAAGGGCATCCCAAAGGATGCCCGATAAACTATTTCACAGGATACCTGCTACTGCACTAACTTCAGCATAATCCGGTTACAGCACACTGCGCAAAAGCCGAATGGCGATGGCATTTAAACGCAATGCTTCTCTGATAGCTACCCTCGCTGCCAAAAGTTCCCGTCTGGCCCGGCTTGGATTAGGCACTCTGCGTAAATTCTCATTAATTTCTTCCAGCTGTTCGCGCAGAATGGCTCTTTGCGCACGCAGTGCAGCAATGGCCCTGCGAATTCTTGCACGTTCTGTCATAGTTAACACCTCTTTCCGGTTGGATAGTATAAGAGATGCAATGACTACCATTTCTGTTTGTGTGAATGGGTAGTTTTATAACTTTTTGATGAAAATATCTTCCTTGCCCAGCGGCACAATTCGTTGTTCGCAGGGATGCCCATAACTGAAGCCCGGGTGTAAGCTTGAAGAGATGTAGAGGAGGTATTAAGCATTATGGATAATATCGAAAATACCGCGCATGTCTGGACTCCGGCTACACTGGGTGGAGGCGGGTATATCACGGGGCTTATTCAGCACCCGGGCATAAGCGGGATTGTGTACGCCCGCTGCGATGTCGCGGGTGTCTTCCGCAGCTCCGATGGCGGGGAGACCTGGGAAACGCTGAATGGCGGGCTGACGAAGGCGTATCACCATCAGGTGCAGAGCTTTGCGATCAGTCCGCATCACCCGGAGGTGCTGTTTCGCTGCTCCGGGGAGGTCAGGAGCCGGAAGTTCTACGGATCGGTCCATAAATCCGCCGATGGCGGGCATAGCTGGCGGGAAGTCTGCACGGGTATGGGATTCTACGGCAATGGTCCTACCAGGATGTACGGTGAGGTGATCGCGGCAGACCCTCACCACCCGGACATAATGGCCGCCGGAGGGTATACCGGCGGCTTCTGGATCAGCCGGGATGAAGGCGAGACCTGGAGACGCACGGGGCTTCCAGAGGAACGGTTTGGCTGCGTTGCGTTTCACCCCTCTGTTCCCGGTGTCTTGTATGCCGGAACAATAAGCGATGACGATTTGAACATGGATTATGTAGAAGTCGGCGAAGGCGGTGTATTGGGTCTGCTTCAGGATCAGCCCCGTGGCAGGTCAGGCAAGCTGTATGTCAGCTCTGATCTGGGAGAATCCTGGGAGCTGCTGCAGGAAGGGCCCAGCTTTGCCGAGCTGTCATTCGACAGCCTTGATAACCAGCATCTGCTGGCGGCTACGATCTGGGGTGGAATCCGGAGCAGCACCGATGGCGGCAGGACTTGGTCTTCCACGGAAGAAGGTCTGCTGCCCGGCAGACAGAGATACGGGACCGTTGTGCAGGACTGCCATCGGACGGAAAGATGGTACACGGCCCCGGATCTGCGGCCGCATATGAAGGAGTGTCCGCCGATTCCACTGTATGTTTCCTGTGACGGGGGTGGACATTGGCAACTGCTCCATCCTTATTCCGATGAAGACCTCAGCGGCTTTCCAGCGTATATGGATCATTTCAGCGGAGGATCCCGGGCGGCGGCAACAGGCTGGGCGATCTCCAAAATCATCGTAGACCGCTTCAGCAAGGACCGCCTCTATCTATGCAACTGGTATGGAGTTGCAATCAGCGAGGATGGGGGGAAGAGCTGGCGGGCGAATCATTTCCGGGGGCTGGAAACGACCTGCATGGAAGCGGTGATCGCTGACACGGTGCAGCCGGGGAAGTTCTGCGTCACGATGGCAGACCATCCGCCCAAGATCACGGAGGATGGCGGGCAGACCTTCCGCAATTTACCGGGTCTGGATGGCTACTCAGGCAGTACTGCTGCCGTCATGTCCGGAACAGACGACAAGCATTATCTGTACGGGCTTGTCGGACATGGGCGAACGGCCTGCATTGCACGGAGCCGTGACGGAGGCGGCAGTGCGGCAGCCGTACTTTCCCTTGGTCCGGGTCTGTTCGTCCAGGCACTGCGTGAAGATAGGGGCAAGCCAGGGACATTCTATGCTTTTGTGGACGGTGAGATGGCCTCCGGAGCTGGAATCTACCGCTCCAGAGATGGGGGAGAATCCTGGGAACGGACGGCATTCCGTCCTCCGGTGCATATAACAACTTTGCCGCATCAGAAGAAGTGGATTGAAGCTGAGCTGCTGCCGGTAGTTGTCTATCAGGTCAAAAATGCCTGTGGAGCCAATCAACTGCTGGACACGGATTACCATCAGGCAGGACATCTTATGCTCGGGGAATGGACGGAGGGGATCTGGAGCTCGAAGGATAGCGGGGACACTTGGCAATCCATCGGTGCGGGACTTCCTTTTCAGTACAGCAGCCCGTCCTCTGTATTAAATGCAGTGGCGTTTTCGCCCACTCATGCAGGCACCCTATATGCGGGATTTATCTCGGAAGGGTTATGGCGCAGCGAGGATAACGGGCAAAGCTGGAGCAAGCTGTTCCCGGCCGGGGAGGGAGAACGGTTCAATGTGTCGGCGCTTGCTGTGGGGAAGGGGAACTCCGGCAAGGACCTGCTGATTCTGGCCTGTGAGCCGATGGTTCGTACCGGAACGGAGGCCCGGGTCGTCTGCAGCCGGGATGGAGGTTTGTCCTGGGAGGAGTGGGAGAATCTATCTCTTGGCGCCCCCCGCTGGAAGGGGATTGCTGTCGATTGTGCAGGCGGACAGGTGCTCGCCGTCTCCTGCGGCAACGGAGCTTTTCGTACATCGGCAGTTGCGGACAGGGATAAACAGCAGCAGGGGGGACCTTTTCAAATTAGTCGTTGCTAAAACAAACTTTTCGTTGCAAATGATTCTTGTTCAGTTAAATGGTAACGCTTACATTGAAGGGGCCGGACGATGTCAATATCGAATATAAACCGGCTTTTTCAAATGGAGGCCTGAACAAAGTGGTTGCACAAACGGGCAAAAAATGGTTCCATGGTTGGCTGGCCGTCGCTCTGTTTATTGCATCGATCGCTGTGTTTCCTGCTCCATCGCGTGCGGCAGGAGAGAATCTGCTCGGTAATCCGGGTTTTGAGTCAGGTGATGTCGGCTGGGAGAAGTGGGGTAGCCCTGTAGTGACTGCCAGTGAAAAGCATGGAGGGGATAAAAGTCTTCAGGTGAAACGGAATACCGGGGGAGCCTCGGCGTCTGTGGCGGTGCAGCAAGGCAAAACCTATCGTGTCGGTTTATGGGTCAAATTCGCCGGAGCAGGAGTGACTCATGCTGTAATTGATATGGATTCATTCGGCACGCAGCAGGGCAAACAAAGTCTTCAGTTCTCGGGTTCGACGAGTTGGGAATACCGTCAGCTGCTGTATACCCCCGCTCCCGGGGATCAGCATGTCCGTCTATCGTTCTGGAACAGCACCAGCAAGGATTACTATATTGACGATGCAGTCATTCGTGAAAATGTGGATATCGAACGGCCGACAACGCCCGGTGTCTGGCAGGCCGAGCATGAGCCGGAAGCGTTAAAGCTGACTTGGGCGGGATCAACGGATGATATGGGCGTAGCATCCTACCAGCTGTCGTACAAAAAAACAGACGCGCCGGACTGGAGCACAGTGACCATACCCCATCAGGAGACAGTCACAATGCACACTTATACGCTAAGTCAGCTGGATCCATTTTCAGTGTACGCTATTATGCTGTGCTCCAAGGATGCGTCAGGCAACATTTCAGATGCGGTGATGGGACTGGAAGCAACTCCGGGGACGAACCTTGTCTCTAATAGCGGTTTCGAGAGCGGAAGTACAGAACCTTGGGAAACCACGGGGACCGTGCAGACAGTAACTTATGACACGTACTCGGGAGGGTATGCGCTAAAGCTCCTGAACCCATCAGGAATTAAGACCTCTGAGATGGCCGCCGAAGGTGATGCTTCTTATCTGGTTTCGTACTGGAGCAGATCTTCAGCTGCCACGTCTGTCCCGCCTGCTACAGTAAGTCTTGCCGTCTATCAGGACAACGACATAATTACGCACCCGCTGCCAGCGGAGGCGTCTTTAGGCTGGAAACGGCTGGAGCAGCAGGTACTCACCGGCGCAGCAGCCCAGTCCATGCATCTTGCAGTGAGTAACACTACGGGTGCGGAGCTGTTCCTTGATCAGGTTGTTGTCGGCAAACTTCCGCAGCTTCCGCTGGAGCTTGCACCCGGGGCACCCGAGGGATTCTCAGTGACGGGTAAGGATGGTGTATCCGCCGATCTGGAATGGGAAGCTTCTACAGGTCCTTTTGGCGTAAAGTCTTACCAGATTTCGTATAAAAAAGAAGCCGATACCGAGTGGCAACATGTAACGGTGCCGTATGTTCCCGGTCAAGCACTATATGCGTACAAACTGGAGGGCTTGTCCCCGGAAGGTTTGTATGACATCGAGGTGAAGGCGGTCAGCGAAGGCGCTGCGGTGTCAGCTGCGAGTGCGCTCCAGGTGACCACAGAGAAGATGTATCCGGTGAATCCGAATGCTTCAGAAGAGGCGGTGGAGCTGCTGGACCGACTGTATGCCACGGTGGGCAATGCCGTTTATACAGGGCAGCATAATTATTACGAACAACCCAGCCTGTGGTATGACACGGCAGCAGAGCTGACCGGGTATTACCCGGCATTGTGGGGCTCGGATTTCGCCTATTACACCGGCGGGGACTTCGGGGCATTACGCCAGGCGATGATCGACGAGGCCATTGTGAAAAGCGAAGAGGGAGCCATGGTGACGCTGACCTATCATGAGCCTAGGCCGATGGATGCGCCGACGGCTGGCTGGGAAAGTGTCACGGGCGATGTTACGGTTGCCCAGATGACGGATATCGTAACTCCCGGTACAGCCTTGTATGACCAGTGGGCGGCACAAATGGACGAAGTAGCCTGTTATCTGCAGCAGCTAAGGGATGAAGGAATCCCGGTGCTGTGGCGGCCTTATCACGAGATGAACGCTGAATTCTTCTGGTGGGGGGCGCGTCCCGAGCTGTTCCGGCAGCTGTGGCACAATATGTACGACCGCTTCACCAACCTGCATGGGCTGGACAATTTAATCTGGGTGTGGAGCCCGAATGCGGAAAGCTCCTGGGCCTATGATTCAGCCCCTTATTATCCTGGACATGATGAGGTGGATGTGCTGGCGATGGATATTTACAACAACGATTACCGTGATACGTATTACAACAAGCTGGTGCAGCTGAGCGGCGGCAGACCCATTGCGATCGGAGAGAACGGGGAGCTGCCGGATATGGAGATGCTGCAGGAGAAACAGCCGAGGTACGTATATTTCATGACCTGGTCCGGATATTTGACCGATAAAAATTCACTCAGCGGCATTCAATCTCTTTACAGCCATCCCCGCGCATTAAACAACGGTGAAACCGGAAACGGTCCGTTTGTCCCTCCGCCGGTGGACAGCTATATGATCGATGATTTTGAGGAGTATGGCGGTTCGAACAGCAGTCTGCGTGCGAAATGGCAGCGCAACATCTCAGGCAACGCAGCGACGGTAACACTCGACACCTACCATACGAACAGCGGCACCTACGGCCTGAAGCTGGATTACACGATCGGGAATCCCGGCTACGCGGGGGTCTACCGCAGCATGGGCAAGGAATGGCCGGGGATGGAAGCGATATCCTTCTGGCTGCAGCCGGATGGCTCGAACCGCCAGCTGGCTGTCCAGTTCCATGAGACGAACGGTGAAGTGTGGGAAGCCGGCTTCAAGATCCAAGGTACTGCACCAGTGCTGGTCACTCTTCCATTTACCGGTTTTGCCAAACCGGGGTGGGCCACCAGCGGCAACGGTGTGATTGATCTGGGCTCTATCAAGGAATTTGCTTTCTATGTGGCCCAAGGCAGCGGAACCCAAGGCAGTGGTACGTTGTACATTGACAACGTGAAGGCCATCAAGCTGCCGGAGGAAGAGGAATAGATAATTGGGCCGCATTCAAGCTGCTGATTGTCATCATTGCCAGACCACATTTTTCGTTGACCACGGTACTGGTACGTCCTTCCTGTGCGACATAAGATTAAGGTGTAAAGCAAAGACACAGGAAGGATGACAAATGTGGAAATCGAACCAAGGGCCTTATCTTACAAGAAAGGGAATTCTGTTTCTTCCTGGTCCAGATGGATCAGGCAGTGGGATCTTCAGCTGATGGTTGTACCGGCAATGATCTTTATCTTCGTATTCAGCTATCTGCCGATGTATGGGGTGCTGATGGCCTTTCAGGATTATCAGCTGTTCGGCGGTTTTTTTCAAAGTCCTTGGGTCGGGCTGAAGCACTTTGAGGCATTCTTCAATTCGCCCGACTTCTGGACGGTGATGCGCAACACGATTGTCATCAGCCTGATGAAGCTATGCTTCGGATTCCCGGCACCCATCCTGCTGGCACTGATGCTGAATGAGGTGCGGAGGATGGCGTTCAAGCGGATCATTCAGACTGTCAGCTATTTGCCGCATTTTCTCTCCTGGGTCATAGTCGGCGGGTTCGTAGGGTCGATGCTTTCGACGGATAATGGAAGCGTAAACATGCTGCTGATGAGCCTGGATCTTACCTCAGAGCCGATCAGCTTTCTGTCAGTGCCGGAATACTTCTGGGGCATACTCGTTGGAACGGGGGTGTGGAAAGAAATCGGTTTTGCGGCGATTGTCTATCTGGCAGCCATTGCCGGCATTGACCCGCATTTGTATGAAGCCGCTTCCATTGACGGGGCGGGCCGCTTCCAGCAGATTGGGCTAATCACGCTGCCCTGTATCCGGCCGGTTATTATCATCTTTATGATTCTGGCAGTGGGCAACATTCTGAATGCCGGTTTTGAGGACATTCTGATTCTGGCTACCAATCCGATCCTGCGGGACGTCTCGGATGTCATCGACACCTATGTGTACCGCATGGGGATTCTGAACAGCCGTTTCTCTTATGCGGCGGCAGCAGGATTGTTCAAAGCGGTTGTCAGCGTCAGCTTGCTGGCTATCGCCAACAAAGCGGCCAGGAAAATGGGCTCAAGCCTATGGTAAGCAAAGGGACGTCGAATGGGTTTTTGGAAACTTGGTCTAGTGTGGGTACAGTCTATCGGAAAGCGGGGAACAGGTTATGATGAAGCTGTCGCGGGGAGATAAAGTACTGCAAGTGATCATCTATTTCCTGCTGATCCTGCTGGGTTTCGTCACCCTGTATCCCTTCTGGAATTCACTGGTGATCTCCTTCAATACGGGCGCGGATACGGCGTTTGGCGGCATTACATTCTGGCCACGCAGCCCGACGCTCGACAATTATGAAGTGGTGTTCCATGACAGCCGGATCAGTCAGGCGTTCCTGGTCTCCGTTCTGCGGACAATAGCCGGGACGATTCTGTCGGTGCTGTTCACAGCCATTCTGGCTTATGGGTTATCCAGACAGGAGCTGATGGGCCGGAAATTTTTCATGGTGTTCTGCGTCATTACAATGTATTTCAGCGGCGGACTGATTCCAACTTACTTGCTGCTGCGCGAGTTTGGCATGATGGACACCTTCTGGGTGCTGGTGATTCCCGGATTAATCAGCGTATATAACATGATTATTTTCCGGACGTTTTTTCTGGGGCTGCCCTCAGGTCTGGCCGAGTCGGCACGGATTGACGGCTGCAATCACATCGGTGTACTGATCCGGATTATTTTACCGATTTCCGGACCTGTTGTGGCGACCCTGTCACTGTTTACTGCGGTATGGCACTGGAATGACTGGTTCTCGGCCAGTATTTATATCAATAATCCGAATCTCATTCCGATCCAGACTCTGCTGAAGCAGATTTTGAATTCCAATATCGTAACGGATCAGCTGCAGTCCATCGGTGCCAATGCGGCGGCTCAGGACCGGCTGGCGCTGATGAAATCGGTCACATCCAAATCACTGATCATGGCCACAACCATGGTGGCTACCTTGCCGATTATTATGGTCTATCCGTTCCTGCAGAAATATTTTGTCAAAGGTGTGCTGATCGGTTCATTAAAGGAATAGGCGGCTTCACTTGAAGTGAATGGTTTGCTTATGATTCAGAGTTTGCGTGCGTATAGTAAGCATTAGAGAGGGGTTACTCATTTGAAGCGTAACAAGAGCTTGCCGGTAATGACGGCTGTATTGTGTTCGGTGCTGCTGATGTCGGGTTGTGGCGGAGCGAACAATGCAACCGTTCAAAGCACCGCTGAACCGACAAAAGAACCTGTTGCTGCGGAAACTGCCAAAGCTACTGATACTGCGCCTGCCATAGCGGTAGGAAGCACCGTAAAGCCGGTCACTTTCAGTTACTACAGCAATTACGATTGGGACACTACAGAGCCGTGGGGCAAGGATTCCACAACCGCCTGGATTAGAGATACCCTTAAGGTAAATATGACACCCATCCAGTCCAGCGGTGCCGCAGAAACCAAGTTCAGCACGATGATTGCCTCGGGCAGTCTTCCGGATGTTATTATGATGGACCGTGGTGCCAATGTGGAGCGTTTGCGGCAGGCAGGAATGCTTGTGGCGCTGGATGAATACCTTGATCAATATCCGAATCTGAAAAATAATGCCGGTGAAGCCACGCTGGGCATGCTCCGCTCCGACGACGGCAAGCTATACCAGTTCCCGAACTGGTACACCTCAAGTCCCAATGGCAATGGCGGGTGGATTATCAACCGGAAGATTTATAAAGAGCTGGGTTCCCCGAAGCTGGAAACCTATGATGACCTGTATGCCTACCTGAAGCAGGTCAAGGAAAAGTACAGTGATGTGATTCCGCTGGAGATTGGGGCTAAGGGCCGGGGCATTGATACGATGTATGGCGGTTTTGCCGAGAATAAGCCTTATCTGCCCAAGGCGAATCCGGTGGGAAATGCGCTGGAGTCAATTTTTGAGGATCCGATATTCACCGAGAACATGCTGTACGCCAGCAAGCTGTTTCGTGAGAAGCTGATCACCCAGGATGCGTTCACACAAACGGGCAATCAAGTAACAGAGAAGCTTGTGACGGGCAGGGTTGCTGTATTCGTGGAGGGTGATGTGGTCAATCCGGGCCGGGATGCGAACAACGCGCTGCGGACCCTTGATCCGGAGTCCGGGTACGACATCATCTGGCCGATTCATAAGGCAGGGCTTGACGCGAAGAAGATCACTCCGAACAATTACAGCTCGCTCGGCTGGAATGTGCTTGTGATTACGAAGAAAGCGAAGGACCCGGAAGCGATCTTCTCCTATTTGGACTGGGCAACGGGTGAAGAGGGACAGCGTATCCTGAATTTTGGACGCCAGGGCCTGTACTGGGATGAATCGGATGCTGATGGGGTGCCGATTCAGAATGAGGCCGGGCTGAACACTCCACAGGCTG
This sequence comes from Paenibacillus sp. FSL L8-0470, assembly GCF_038008625.1. NCBI lineage: Bacteria > Bacillati > Bacillota > Bacilli > Caryophanales > Paenibacillaceae > Paenibacillus > Paenibacillus sp. FSL L8-0470. The sequence goes on along the minus strand of NZ_JBBOZM010000001.1, from coordinate 4,330,886 downwards.
ATAAAGACAAGGAAAGAATCGGCCGTTTCAATTGGGTGGGCAATACCACCTTCATCGATCAGACCAAGGCTTTGATGGATGCGCAGCTGCCGGAAGAGAAACAAAATTGGACGACATTGGCCCAGAAAAAAGTCACATGGAATACTTCGAAGAACTTTACGGAGTTTGCGAATCTGGACCCGCTGCCGGATTCGGAAGAGGGAACGATTGCGACGGCTGTCAACGATATCTATCAGGAGGTTTTTGCTAAAGCGCTGTATGCCAAAAGCGATGACGAAGTGCGCTCCCTCTTAAGCAAAGCCAATGAGGATGCTAAACGTGCCGGCTATGACAAGCTGCTTAAATTCCAGACGGAAAGATGGCAGAACAACCTCAGCAAGATGAAATAAATAACGCTAGAGTCTACTGTACCTGTGGGGTATACTGTAACCAAGTATACCCTTTTGCTAAAAAATGTAAGGTTGGATAAGGAACTGCGTGGCAGACTATGGGTTAAGCTCATCTATACAGATTTGAAGGATGGGATGATATGTACAAGGTGCTGCTGGTTGACGATGAACTGCTGGATTTGGAAGGACTGCAGCGCTTCATGAACTGGGAGAGCCTGGGCATGGACGTTTGCGCAGCCGCGAGCAGCGGCTTTGAAGCTCTGGAGGTGCTGAGGTCACAGACCGTGGATATCATTGTCACCGATATCAGAATGCCGATTATGTCGGGGATGGAGCTGGCTCGCAGAGCACTTGCCTTGGAGCTTAACCCAAAGCCGAAGATCATCTTTGTTAGCGGTCATGAGGATTTTCAGTATGCCAAGCAAGCGATTTCGATGAGTGCTTCCGGCTATGTCCTGAAGCCAGTAGATGATGCAGATATGCGCAGGACGCTTGAAGAGGTGCGGGGCATGCTAGACCGGGAACATGCGCAATCCCAATTGCAGCGCTGCTTCTCAGATTCGGAGCCCCTGTTGAAGCGGGAGCTGTTCATGCAGCTGCTGGATGACGGCATGCCGGATGCAGACAAGATGCTGCCCCTGCTCCAGCAGGTTGGGATTACATGGAATCGGACCGTGCTGTACACCGCGCTGCTGGAACCGGATGATTTATCCTGGAAACTGAACGGCTTTGGGGGAGAAGCCAAGGCTGAGATGGAGAGAAGGCTGGAGACAGCGGTGGAGCAATTTTGTGCACAGGAACGGATTCAGTTCTGCCGGCTGGACCGGTTCCGGTATGCCCTCATCGTGGAAGAACGGGTGGACAGCAGCCGGCTGCAGGGACTGATTGCTATGGCGGTCAGCGGGACACCGCTTACAGTGACTATTGGGGTTGGTCCCCCTGTGACAAGTCTTACCAAGCTGCATCTCTCCTTCCGGCGGGCCAAAGAGGCGCTGGGACTGAAGCTGTTTCTGGGCAAGGGCAAGCTGATTCTCCATACGGATGCCAAAGGTCTGATCTCGGCCACGGCGAAGGATCTGGATGATATTCTGCAGTCTTTATTTCTGGCGGTATCTTCTTACCGTCTGGTCGCTGTCGACGATTGCAATGAGGAACTGTTCGTATGGGTCGGCAAAATGGAAACCAAGCTGGAAATCTACCAGCTGTTTCTGCACATTGTCTCCAAACTGGATGCTTTTTTGCATACGATTAACGAGGACTTTTATATTCTGCTGGGGCTGGACAGAAAACATCTCAGTATTTTATATCAATTTGAGACAACCCAGGATATGAAATCCTGGCTCCGCCGCCGGATGTTTGAGCTCTCTGAACGGCTTCAGCGGAAACGGCAGGGCAAGAAATACAAGCTTATCGAAGAAATTAAAGCCTACATTGAGGTGGAGCTGGAAAATAACGTCATGCTGCGGGATGCGGCGATCCATTTCTCGTTCTCCCCCAATCACCTGGGTCAAATCTTCTACGATGAGACAGGCATTTATTTCTCCGATTATGTCTCCATAAGGCGGCTGGAACGCGTCAAGCTGCTGCTCGGAGATCCGAAGCTGAAGGTCTATGAAGCTGCACACCAGGTCGGATATAAGAATCTGTCTCATTTCAGCAAGCAGTTCAAGGATTATTATGGCGTCAGTCCGGGCGATTACCGGAGGCATCTATAACATGCGCCGCATGCTGAATGTGCCTTTTGGATATAAGCTGATAGTACCTTATGTACTCTGTCTGCTGGTTGCCGTCCTTACCGTCGGCATGTTCGCCTATGCGCATTCCGTGAACTCACTTAGAGAGAAGACACGGGAAAATATACAAGGCACGCTGCAGCAGATACGGGACAACATTCGTTACCGTACGGATGATGTTGAACGGATTTCCAAAATGCTGTATTACAATTACAGTCTGCAGAGCGCTCTGCGCCGCTACGAGCAGGGATGGTACAGCTATGAGACGATGACGAAGACATTGATGCCGACGCTTGAAAATCTTCTGAATTACACAGCCAGCAATATCGGCTTGTCCCTTTACCTCCAGAACGATACCCTTCCGGAATTATACTACACAGATATTGATCAGAATCCGCTGCTTTCGATTAAACGTTATGAGATTTATCATCTGAAACGGATACAGGAGACAGACTGGTACCGTGAATTGGAGTTCCAAGGAAGCATGGCGGACCAAAGACTCTGGCGCCAGATTCTGCGTGATGAGAGCTACGGCAATATTTCGCTGCTGCAACAGTTGTACGATGTCCATCGGGGGCAGAACATCGGGCTGGTTCGCGTGACTGTCCAAATAAGCGACCTGCTGGACTCCGTGGATTATCACAAGATTGGAGAGCACACGACTCTTGAAGTGCTGGACGGCAGCGGAAATGTGGTGCTGGAATCAGCCCCGGTAGCGGAGGAACTGAAGGGTTCCCGGACCGGAAACCGGCTGCTGCTGAGTGAACCCCTGAACGGCCTGGGCTGGGAGCTGCGGGCCTACATTCCGAATAGCCTGTTCGACGAAAGTGCGAATAACGTGCGGAGGATGACATTGATCGTCTGCCTGATCAGCGCTTTTGTGCTGGCTTTCCTGGGTATTGGAGTCTCCAGTTATTTTTCCCGCCGAATCCAAAAAATTGTTGGTTCACTGAATGCTTTTCGCGATGGCGACTTCCAGAAAAGAATCCACTATAAAGGAAACGATGAACTGGCACAGATTGCTGCAGCGTTTAACCGGATGGGCAGCAATATCGAAGAGCTGATCCACAAAAACTATGTTGCCGGTCTCCAGAAAAAAGAAGCGGAGCTGGAATCGCTCCAGGCGCAGATCAATCCCCATTTTCTATATAATACCCTGTCCTCGATCAACCGTCTGGCACAATTCGGAGATATTCAGAAGCTGCACATTCTCGTTCAGGAATTGGCGAAATTCTACCGGCTCTCCTTGAACCGCGGGGAAATTCTCACTACAGTCGGCAAGGAAATTGAACATGCCAAAGCCTATATTGCCATTCAGTGCATCAAATATGGCAACCGGCTGTCCGTCTATTATGATATTGATCCTGCGGCGCTTGATTATATGACCGTCAAGCTGATTTTGCAGCCGATGCTTGAGAATGCGCTAGAGCATGCCTGGTTCGGAAGTACGATCGGAATCCGGCTTGTCGTGGAGAAGCGGGAAACGGACATTATATTCAAAATTATTGATAATGGTGTGGGCATGAACGCTGACACCATAGAGCAGATTCTGGCACCGGAAGGACCCCGGATCGGCTACGGCATCCGCAATGTCGATTCCCGGATCAAACTGCATGGAGGGAACGGGTACGGCGTAGCTATCGCCAGCCGATCCGGAATAGGTACCTGTATACAGATCACCATCCCCTGCCGGATGTAGCCCGTTACTGGCCTCATCCGCTTTAAAGGAGTTCGGATTTCATTGAAGACCTTAACCACGGATTGTTATGAAATCACACTGGAAGGCCATGCTGACGGATTCGATACTTCGCTTGCTCTTGAGAGCGGGGAAGACAGCTTGCAATATGTCCGGCTAACGCTTAAATCTCCCGTTCAGGCAGTTCCTGCTGCTCTTTCACTGCGCTGGAGCTGCCCCGCGCTGGATGTTCAAGGCTTATGGCATCCGGCAGCCGGACGCAGCAGAGAACTGATTCCCGACTGGCTCGAAGGTTTCGCTTCGAGGTCCACCTCCTCTGCACCAGTTGTATGTCTGTACGGTAACACGGGTAACAATGTCCTGAGCTTCGCCTGCTCAGATGTCCTGCATCCGCTGCGGCTGCATGCAGGACTTCATGAGGAGACGGCCACCTTTCATTGCGCTGTGACGCTGTTCACGGAGCCATGCTCTCCGTTTACAGATTATGAGGTTGTCCTGCGTCTGGATTCCCGCAACATCCCCTATTATGAATCGCTGGCGATGGTGGCAGAGTGGTGGGCTGGCCTTCAAGGAAACAAGCCGTCAGCGGTGCCGGATGCTGCCAGGGAGCCAATGTACTCCACCTGGTACAGCTTTCATCAGCAGCTGACGGCAGAAGAGATAGAAGCCGAGTGTAGAATTGCGGCAGAGCTGGGCTGCAAGGCGGTTATCGTAGACGATGGATGGCAGACCGAGGATGAGGCAAGAGGTTATGCCTACTGCGGAGACTGGCGGATCAGTCCCGGTAAAATACCGGATATGAAGGCCCATGTGGCCGTGGTCCATGAGCTGGGACTGAAATATTTGCTCTGGTATGCCGTGCCATTCATCGGTAAGCACAGTGAGGTTTGGCAGACCTTCGGTGACAAGCTGCTGTATTACGACGATGGGGTTGGAGCTGGAGTTGTCGATCCGCGTTATCCGGAAGTGCGGGCTTACCTGACCTCCATCTATGAACAGGCGCTGGTGGAGTGGGATCTTGACGGCTTTAAGCTCGACTTTGTAGACAGCTTTTATGAGGTACAGACCCTGGATGCTCAAGCGCAGAATGGGAGCGGACGCGATACCCATTCCGTGCCGGAAGCTGTTGATATGCTGCTCGGCGGCGTGATCTCCCGTCTGCGGCAGCTGAAACCGGAGATTTTGATCGAATTCCGCCAAAATTACATCGGACCGCTGATGCGCAAATACGGCAATATGTTCCGTGCCGGCGACTGCCCGAATGATGCTCTGCAGAACCGGATCAAAACACTGGATATCCGCCTGATCTGCGGCGGCACTGCGGCTCATGCCGATATGCTGATGTGGCATCCGAAGGAGTCTGCGGCTAATGCCGCGCTGCAGTTTATCAATGTGTTGTTCTCCGTTCCGCAGATTTCGGTCCGGCTGGACCGGCTCCCGCGGCCGCATTTGGAGATGCTGGCCTTTTGGCTGTCATTCTGGCGCCAGCATCGGGATGTGCTGTTAGACGGATCTCTAGAACCGTATCATCCCGAACTGCTGTATCCGCTGGTCATTGCCCGCACGTCTCAGAAGTGGGCAATGGCTGCCTATCAGGATACGGTTATTCCCTTGAGCGGGGACCTGCCAGATCTGGTCTTGATTATAAACGGTACCTTGCTCTCCCGTATCGTAGTGGAACTGGACCGGGAATCAAGTCAACGGGAGGTCATTGTCCGGGATTGCCAGGGAAACGTGGTTTCGATACAGTCAATGGCTTGGAACAGCGGGGTTTACGCCATGGAGGTTCCGCCGGCGGGGGTTATCACGATTCGTGCTGTTCTGGCGGAGTGACGAGCAAGTAAACCAGTACGTCCATAGGGATAGAATCGTATTATAACCGCTGATTGAATCAGGAATGAGCATAGATGCTGCCGATCCAGTCGATGTGGTGGAATGAGCGCGGATGTTGTGATCCAGCTGGAGTGGTGGAATGAGTGTGGTTGCCTTGATCCAACAGATCTAGTGGAAAGAGTGTAGAAGCCGCTGGCACATTTCGGCAGCGGTTTTTTGCCACACGGAGGCGGTTAGGAGGAAGGCATGCAATGAGCGGTTGTATAACATCAAACTACCGTCTCATAACACCGATCTTTTTTAACGGGAAAAGTTACCGCTAGGTAAAACTGAACAATCTGATTGGAGTAACTAGCGGGAATTTCGCCTGCTAATAATTCTTATAACAATAGAATTTGAATATTCATCAATATTAACGGTACGGATTCCCGCTACATAGTTCAAAAGAAGGATATATTCATAATTAGCGGGTGATATTCCCGCTACAAATGTTTAAGCATTTTTGATTAGGCGGTGGATGATTTTTACAGGTTGGACCTTATCTGTTTTGGTGTTTTTGATAATTGGTGTTGTTAATGTTTGAAGTCATTCATGAACTTGTTAAGGTTGATGTTATTGATGAAGTAAATGTCCATGATATAATAGATAGAAGCAATTACGCTGCAAAAAATCGGTAGCTAAGAGGGGCTGCCGGAAAGGCTGATGAAGGATGCAAATAACCAAAACGAATGCCATGCGGATGCTGGATGCCAAGGGAATCGGCTATGAAATACATACCTATGATAATGAGGACGGGGCTATCCACGGAACTGCGGTAGCGGAGAAGATTGGCAGACCGCCGGAAACCGTCTTTAAGACACTGGTCTCGCATAGCGGAGCAAACCTGTATGTGTTTGTCATTCCGGTTGCCGAAGAGCTCGATCTGAAGAAAGCCGCGAGAGCTGCGGGTGAGAAGAAGATTGAAATGCTCCCGCTGAAGGATCTGTTGAAATGGACCGGTTATGTCCGGGGCGGCTGTTCGCCGGTCGGGATGAAAAAGCTGTATCCGACCTATATCGAGCAAAGCGCGGAGGAGCTGGAGAGCATAGCGGTTAGTGGCGGTAAGATCGGTATGCAGATTGAGCTTGCACCGGATGAACTCGCCGGAATGGTCAATGCGAAGTATGGCGATCTGATTAAATAGAATGAAGCAGAAAAAGCAGCGGCCCGGGGAAGCTTGGGCCGCTGCTTTTTTGTGTCTGCTCTTAAAAATGTGCTGCCAGAATCCCCAGATATTCCTTCAGTGCGATTCCGGTGTTCTCCGCTGAACCGGGGGAAGGGGAGAACTTGCCGGGATAGAAGGAAGATTCCCGGCTGGCAATGTAATCAGTGGGAAAGGCCAGCGGAGATAGCCCGGCATGTTCAAACTCCAGCATGGCACGCGCCATATGAAAGCCTGAGGTTACAAGCACGGGACGGCTAAAGCCGTGAGCCTTCATCAGCGCAGCCGTATTTACGGCATTTTGCTCTGTGTTCAGCGACTGGTTCTCCGCCAGTACATCAGCCTCGGGGATTCCTAACCCGATGAACTGGCGTTTGGCGATGTCAGCTTCATTCCCGCTATCGGCATAGACCTGTCCGCCGGAGAATAGAATCGGCAGCCCGGTCTCGCGGTACAGCCGCGCAGCAGTCAGCAGCCGGTTCGCCGCCGGTCCCAGCAGGTTGCCTTCACCGTCCAGATCCCGGTTGCCGGAGGAAGCGCCGCCGCCTAGCACCACAATAACATCGCCGTCAATGGTGTTTGGCTGGTCATATTTCCGCTCCAGACTGCCGATTAGCGGATCGGCAATCAGGCTGGTCATGGACAGGTAGAGTAACAGCGTGATGCCCAGCAGCACCAGGGCGGGGCGGCGGTTTTTTCGCCATAACCACACGGCTACCGCGGCGAACAACAGTACAAACAGGCCCGGCGGCAGAATGAAGCTGTAGACGAATTTAATAATATAGATCAGCAGGATCAACCTCCGTTCCCTTTATATGTATACTCTATAGCCGTATTGTACCACGTAAGCTCCCCATATAGATGCTTAAGACATCTTAAAAAACTGCGCTTATCTGTTAAAAAAGCTGCACCCGGCATTCCTTTCTTCCGTGGTAAAGTATAGGTGGAGCAATCTGGTTATAATGACACTGTACAATAGGGGAAGCTAGTCTGCTAAGATGGGAACTAATGAACGAACATACAAGCGGAGGGAAAGCGATGAACAGAAATATTCGGGTGCTGCTGGCGGATGATGAACCGGTAATCCTGCGCGGGCTCAAGAAGCTTATTTCCTGGGATGCGCTTGGTCTGGATATTGTCGGAGAAGCGTGTGACGGCATTGAGCTGAAATCAATGATAGCTGCCTGCAATCCCGACCTTGTAATTAGCGACATCAGCATGCCGGGATTTACCGGAATTGATATTATACGCGATATTCATGAGTCGGGGCTTCCGATCAAGGTGGTGTTTATCAGCGCCTATCAGGAGTTTTCGTACGCCCGGCAAGCCCTGCAGTACGGGGCTCTTGATTATCTGGTGAAGCCGGTGAACACCGGTCAGCTGGAGCAGGTCGTGAGCAGAGCCGTCGCCGTAATCCGCCAGGAAACGGAAGAAGAGCGGAACAAGGAAATGCTCAAATCCTATGAACGGAAGAATCATTCCGTAACCATTGAAGAATTGCTCGAACAGATTACCGACGGCAGCAAAGGAGCGGCGGCGGCACTGGCACGAATGGGCAATATAGCCATCAGCCGTTATGCCACCGTATGTGTCGTGGAGATTGACGAATACAGCGGGATGCCCACCCGCTGGGAGGAACGCGAACGCAAGCTGGTAGAATTCGCTTTGTCCAACATTATCAAGGAAGCCGTAGAAGAGGCGGGCAGCGGTTATGTGTTCCGCAAAGGAGAGCGCTTCGGGATACTGCTTCAACACGAGCATGAAGGGGAGCCGCAGCGCTTGATGGAAGATCTTCACCACAAAATCAACAGCTTTCTGAAGCTGCAGGTGTCTATCGGTGTCGGCAAGTCCGTGAGTGGCATCGAAGAGGCGGTGGAATCTTACCGCAGTGCGCTCAAAGGCCTCAAGGCCCGATATTTTGCCGGATTAAACCGGGTTATCCCGGATATTGCGGAGCGCCAGGAAGCCTCGTTCCCATTATCCGAATTGGTCTCCCTACAAGCTTCACTTTCGGAAGCGCTTAAATCGCTGGATAAGGAGCAGCTTGCTGAGAGCTCCGGGAAACTGCAGGAAGCGGTACAGCTTCTGTCAGGAGACAGCCGGAATCAGGCGGTTTCCCATATCTACAATGCCATTATTCAGCTGGAGCAGGAGCTTGTCGGCTATGGTGTGGACGCCGGGCTGCTGGTTCAGGACGACAAGCCTCTGCTGGAGATATTGACCGATGCGCCAACCTATGCTGAGCTGCAGCAGTCATTTGAGGATGTCGTCAATAAGATGTATGACCAGCTGGCCTGTAAGGCTGGCGGGAAAGAGATGCCGCAGCTCATGCAGGTGAAGGCTTATGTGGAAGAGCATTATGCGGAGAACATTACTCTGGAGTCAACAGCGTCACTGGTTTATATGAATCCATATTATTTCAGCAGTTTCTTCAAAAAGCATACCGGGCAAAATTTCAAATCCTATCTCACAGAAGTCAGAATGGGCCATGCGCTGCGCCTGCTGCTGCAGAGCGACCTGATGGTGTATGAAATTGCCGAACTGGTGGGTTATAATAATGCCCGGCATTTCAGTGATATGTTCAAGAAGAAATATGGCAAGCTGCCGCAGGAATATAAACATTCAGTCAGAAATTAACAGATATTTTTCTTAGAGAAAAGAGGGGTGTTCGTGTTGATCTGGGGACGCAGATCCAAGAGCATTTTCGTGAAGTTTTCCGCTTCCTTTTTATTGGTCGGGCTGATACCGCTGCTTGCACTCAGCTTCTTCTCCGTGAAGACCTTCTCCGGCTATGTGGAGCGCTATACTACCAGTAATTTGCAGCAGATGGTACTGTATATGAGCTACAATCTGAATACCGCATTTAATCAATATAATGAAACCTCTAAGCTGATGTATACCGGCCGTTATGAAGGTTTTATTGAGAGCTATACACAGAACCAGGCGACCAATGTCAATGAGCGGGAGCAGATCAACACCATTCCGATCGACTCCTTTCTGAAGACGCTGCTATTCAGCGATCCTTATATTACAGGAGTGCAATTTGTCCGCCAGTCTGACGGCAAGATATATTCCCAGGAGAAAGAGAACCGGTCGTTGTCCGGTGAACCGGTCCCAATCCCGGCATGGCTGGCGAAGATGGAAGAGAACCCCTCGAAGGTAGAAATCTTTCCTACACATATAGATAACTATTTCTTCCAGTCGCAAAGACAAGTGTTCACCATCGGGCGCAGTCTGATTGATACCTCAGGGCGTGTGACTAAAGAACCGAAGGTTGTAGGAACACTTTTTCTCGATATCGATACCGCTTTGTTCCAGCAGTTCTTCAGAGAGCTGAATCTTGGGGAGAAGGATGAACTGTATTTGCTGGACGGTGAAGGCAGAGTCTATTTCAGCAATCAAAAAGAGACTTCAGACGTCATCGCTCAGCCAGTTCAGCAGAACAATGAAATGATTATCCTCAGTGAGGATATCCCTTTCTTGCAGGGAAAGTTAATCGCCAAGATCCACCGGGGCAGCTTGTTCGAGCAGCTTCTGTCTGCCAGAACCACCGTATACATCGCCATTCTGATCTGTGCCTTTGTAATGATTATTATGGGGGTCTGGTTTTCCCGCAGGCTTGCCGCTCCGATCCGTGAACTCATAAAGCAGATGACGGTGGTGGAATCGGGCAAACTGGACATTCAGGTCAGCGTGAACACCAATGATGAAATGGGCCGGCTGGCGCATGGATTCAACCGGATGGTGGAGCGGCTGCAGGTCTATATTGATGAGGCGTACGTGGCCCAGATCAAGCAGAAGCAAACAGAGCTGAATGCGCTGAAAAGCCAGATCCGCCCCCATTATCTATATAATACGCTTGAAGTTATCCGTATGAATGCGGTGGACAAGGAAGCCGGGGAAGTAGCCGATATGATTCTTGCCCTCTCCAACCAGCTGAAATATGTCATTGATTACGGGGAAGACCGTGTAAGCCTTGGCAGTGAGCTGGAGCATTTGCAGAATTACTTTTATATTATTTCCGTCCGTTTTGAGAACCGGTATGAGCTTCATCTGGACATTGCTGCTGACATTCAGATGGATTGGCAGATTCTGAAACTTTCGCTGCAGCCCATTGTGGAGAATGCGGTTCAGCACGGCCTGCGGCTAAAAGGAAAAGGTAAGGTAGGCATCACGGTGGAACGTCGGGGGAATGTCCTTGCGGTCACCGTGTACGATGATGGTATCGGCATGAACAGGGAAGAACTGGCGCGTATTACCCAATCATTGAATGACGCCGAAGCCCCCAGCAAAAATGTTGGTTTGAAAAATGTGCATGAGCGTATCCGATCCAGCTTCGGTGAGGCGTACGGATTGTCCGTCAGCAGCCGTGAGCATATAGGGACCTCCATTACACTGCTGTTTCCGATTAGCGAATAATCCCACATTACATCCGGGAGGTCCCTGCTTATGTTCTGTAAAAAAATGTTTAACCTGCTGTCTTTACTGCTGCTAATGACCACCGGCATTCTGACAGCTTGTGAAAGTAATCATGGCTATAACGGTAATTCTGCGAATCATGGGGCTGACGTTACAGGAGCTGACGATGCTGAAGCAGAGAGCGGGAGAAAGGTTCAATTCAGCATCGCTTATGCAGCCGGTGACCCGGCAACCAGACAGGCTATTGCGGCGGCGATCAAAAGCTACATGCAGCTCTATCCCCATGTGATGATCAACGATGTTGCCGAGATGTCCTCAAACGCTTACCTGGATTGGCTGAAAATCAAGGATGCGGTGGGCGAGTTTCCGGATTTGGTTGAAATGCGTGATACCGAAGCCTTTGCTGCTGCCGACAAAATTGTCCCGCTGCCGTCCGATTTAGTGGAACTGTTCGATCACCCGCCGCAGGTAGAGGGCAAGGTCTGGAACGCACCGCTTTTCATAAACATGCCAGAAGGGATTATCTATAGTAAAAAAGCCTATGCCGCTGCCGGGATTACCGGGCTGCCGGCAACTTACGATGAATTCCTGGACATCCAGGAAAAGCTGAAATCGAGCGGCATTACTCCCCTGGTTGTCGGCGGTAAGGATATATTCCACATGGGCTTCTGGGTGAATAAATTTCTGATTGATGAGGTGTACGCCAAGGACCCGGACTGGAACTCCAAGCGTACTGCGGGAATCGTCAGCTTCACAGATGATAATGTGATTCAGGCGATGAGTGATTTTAAGGATCTGTTCACTAATTATGTGAATAAAGACTGGCTCAGCACCGGAGATAACGAGACGGCTTCCATTCTCGTATCCGGCAAGGCGGCACAGCTCTTCTCCGGAACCTGGATGTTCTCGCAGATAGAGGAGGCTGATCCAAGCTTCGAATATGGCTTTTATGCTGTACCAGACCGTAAAGGCAACATAAATATTGTGGGACTGCCGTCTCCCTCAGGCTGGTCCTTGTCGGCGGAAGCCGCAGGTGACCCTGACAAAAGAGAGGCGATTAAAGACTTTATCCGGTTTTTCTTTGCCCCCGAACAATATTCCTCCTTCCTGGCCCGGCTGAACGTGATTCCCTCAACCACAGACAAGATTACCTATAATACGGGTGAACAAATGAAGGCAGCTCTGGACCTGATCAAGGATCCGAAGGTGATCAAATCACTGAAGATCAACAACTGGTGGGGCAGCAATCTTATCCCTCAGCAGTTCCGCAACTGGTACTACAAGCTGCTGCAGGAGATGGTAGTGAAGGGGGGCAGCGTAAGAGATTATATGAAGCTAGCGGATGCAGAATACGACAGGCAGGTAAAGGAAAACCAGCCTTAATAAGGGCAAGTATCTTGAAGAAACTTGATTATAAAGTAGCCTATTTATACAGACGGAGGTCCCCGGACCTCTGTTTTTTTGAGTTTTTTGGGAATGGACCAGCCATTGCTGCTTGGTTATTTCTCTTAAATTTACCGCACATGAGCCTTAAGAAACTTCATTCTAACCCGAATCGGCGGGTGCTATGCTAGTAGCAAGGAAACGCTTTCGAAAAGATGATGCGCACATCAAACCCCAGTTTCCAGTCTGAAGCCTACTTCCGGTTCCACAGCAGGTTCCAAAATTCATAGTCAGTTTTGTACGAAGGTACGAAGTGTTTTCCTGTAATGATGCTAACAAAATATTAGGGGGTTGTCCTACAGATGATTACAAAAACAATGACAAAGCTGTCTGTGACGCTGCTCGCTGCAACGGCTATCCTGTCGGCTTGCGGCAGCAACAACAATAATAACGGGAATGCCAATACCGGTGATAAGTCGGCGGCATCCAATGCTCCGAGCGCGGCAGCGACGGATACGAAGAAAGAGGTTAGTTTCACCATCGGATACGCCGCCGGTGATCCTGCAACGAAACAGGCGATTGCCAATTCGGTCAAAGCCTTTATGGCAGCTAATCCGAATGTGAAGATTAAAGATCTCAGCGAAACGACCTCCGCCGCTTATCTCGATTGGCTGAAAACCAAAGATGCGGTAGGCGAATTCCCGGATTTGGTGGAAATGCGTGATACCGAGGTATTTGCCGATGCCGGAAAAATTGTCGAGCTGCCAACCGACCTGCTGGATTTATTCGATAATCCTCCGCAAGTAGAAGGCAAGGTCTGGAACGCTCCTCTGTCCGTCAACGTGCCACAAGGCATTATTTACAGCAAAAAAGCTTATACCGATGCCGGAATTACTGAACTCCCCAAAACCTATGATGAGTTCCTGGCGATCCAGGAAAAGCTGAAATCTGGCGGAATCACCCCGCTGGTGGTTGGCGGTAAGGATATTTTCCACATGGGCTTCTGGGTGAATAAATTCCTGATCGACGATGTGTATTCAAAGGATCCGGATTGGAACTCCAAACGTACGGCCAAAACAGTCAGCTTTACAGATGCCAATGTGGTTAAGGCCATGACGGATTTTAAAGACCTGTTCAAGAATTACGTCGACAAGGGCTGGCTAAGCACCGGTGACAACCAGACGGCATCTATTCTGGTCTCCGGCAAAGCCGCTCAGCTCTACTCCGGCACATGGATGTTCTCACAAATTAAAGAGGCCGATCCAAACTTCGATTTCGGGTTCTATGCGATTCCTGACCGCGAAGGCAAAGTGAACGTAATTGGCCTTCCGTCACCTGCCGGCTGGTCTCTGTCCGCTGAAGCCGCCAAAGACGCCGACAAAACACAAGCCATTAAAGACTTTATCCGTTTCTTCTTTGCACCTGAACAATATTCACCGTATCTGGCCAGCGTCAATGCCATTCCATCCACTAAAGAGAAGGTAACCTACGAGACGGGCGAGCAAATGAAGATAGCCCTGGATTTGATTGCTGATCCTAACGTTACCAAATCCCTGGCGATCAACAACTGGTGGGGGGATAACCAGATTCCGCCGCAGTTCCGCAACTGGTACTATAAATTGCTGCAGGATTTGGTTGTGAATGATGAAGATGTAGCTAGTTATATGAAACAAGCCGATACAGAATACGATGCACAAGTGAAGGCTAACCAACAGTAAAGAAAGAGCGTCCGGAAGAGGAGTGCCTTCGTATAAGGTGAACCACTCCTCTTCACCGGCGCATCTCCGGGAGGGAGAGTAACTATGGCTACAGCAATAGAGAGAGCAGACAAGCCGCTGGCGGCAGCCGTTCCGAAGAAAAAGAAGAAGTGGCAGTCCTACGCATTCATGTTTATTTTGCCATCATTTTTGATTTATACATTGTTCGTTATTGTTCCTACTGTAGGAAGTATATATTTAAGCTTCACCTCATGGGATGGCATCAGCGAAGATGTGAGGTACATCGGGTTCGCTAACTTTGTGGAAATCTGGCATAGCCCCCGCGTTCACAACGCGCTGAAGAATACTTTGCTTATGACGGTCAGCCTGGTCGTGCTGGAGAATATCGCCGCTATTGCCTTGGCCATTCTCGTAGATAAAGTGCGCTGGTTCCGCAATCTGTTCAGAAGTATTTTTTATTTCCCTACTCTGCTCAGCGGGATTGTAATGGGGTTTGTCTGGGCCATGATTTTGAATTACAACTTTGGTGTGTTTAATCAGATTCTGGATAGTGTCGGGCTGGGAAGCTGGATGGTAGACTGGCTCGGGAATCCGAAGTATGCGATGATTTCGATCATTTTGTCCACGGTGTGGAAAGGCGCGGGGTATTACATGATCATCTATCTGGCAGGGCTGCAAGGCATTCCTGCTGAGCTGAATGAAGCGGCAAGCATTGACGGTGCGAACGGCTGGCAGCAATTCCGCCACATTACCTTCCCGCTGTTAGCCGGATCGATGACCGTATGTATGGTGCTCTCCATGATCAGTGCGCTGAAGATTTTTGATCAGATTGCAGTAATGACCGATGGGGGCCCCGGCTTTGATACCGAGACATTGACCTATATTATTTATAAAGTCGGCTTTGGCGAACTAAGGCAGGGCTTTGGTACGGCGCTGGCAATGGTGCTGTTCCTGATCATTATGATTATTACGGTCATCCAGGTTAAATTCCTCCGGAAACGTGAGGTGCAGATGTAATATGACGATTCATACGAAAAAAAGACTCTGGGAGATTTCCCTGTTTATTGTAACGCTGCTGCTGGCGATCATTTTCTTTTTCCCGATCTTCTTTAACCTGATGTCTGCCTTTAAAAGCAACGCTGAAATCATGAAGGATGCCATTGCGTTCCCTAAGGGATTATATCTGGACAGCTTTAAATATCTGCTCACAGAAACCGAATTTCCCCGGGCGATCCTGAACAGTCTGATTCTAACACTGGTTTCGATCGTTGCTCAGGTCTTGATCATTCCTATGGCAGGTTACGCCATCGAACGCAGAAATGTCCGCTGGACCAAATTTATGTTCCTGTATTTCCTGGCCGGGATGATGATTCCGTTTCAGGCATACATGATCCCTTTGTTCAAAGAGCTGAGAATGTTCGGGTTGTACGGAAGTCTTGCCGGTCCGATTCTGGTCTATGTGGCCGGGGCCGTCGGCTTTGGCTGCCTGCTCTACACCAGCTTCGTCAAAGGCATTCCGCAGGAAATTGAGGAAGCGGCAGAGATTGACGGCTGCTCCCGTTACGGGATTTTTTGGAAAATTGTCTTCCCGCTTATGGGACCGGTTACGGCAAGCATGGTTGTGCTTAACGGTCTGGGGATCTGGAATGATTTTCTGCTGCCGATGCTCGTGCTTCCTTCAGGCGAAGCCAAAACGATGGTCGTGGAAATCTACCGCTATATCGGTGAATTTTCCTCCCGCTGGGATATGATTTTTGCCGGAACGGCGATGTCCGTTGTGCCTGTGCTGATTGTTTTTGTATCGCTGCAAAAGTATTTTGTTAAAGGTATCGCCGCAGGCGCTACCAAAGGTTAAGCATAAATATATTGTTGAGGCTGCCCCTAGATCACAGGGGGCGGCCTTGCTGCATTTTCATAAATGCTTCCGGATTTAACGTCTCACTTTCAATAACAATCGCGGTTAATCCGGTATCTGTTCTGGTTTCATGCCATTCGTCTTTCTCCCAGAATACTGCATCCCAGGCCTGCACCGGGACATATTCTGCTGCTTCTCCCCGGACATATCCTTCTCCTTCTATGATCAGCAGCAGCTGCGGCACAACGGCTTGGTGATAACCGATTACGCCATTCTCTTGTAGATGCATACATCCGATATGGGCAGCCTGTTCGGTTTGTACAATACGCGACATTATAAAATTTGAATTGAAAGCCGTAATGGACTTACCGCTCTCTTTGGCAAAGCTGTATATCTTCATATGATCCTCCCGGTTCCCTGATGTTTAGCTTGATTTATCGTTTGACAGCTTAGGATCAGCTGTAAGCCTGCGGTAGCCCATTGGAGGCAGACCGGTCCAGCGCTTAAATTGTTTGCTGAAATGGGAGACGTCGCGATAACCGAGCCGATGGGCAATCGCTTCGACGGACAGGCTGTTGTCAAGCAGCAGCAGCTTGGCATGGCGGATAATCAGATCGGAGAGATATTGTCTCGGAGACATCCCGTAGATCTGGCGGAAGGCCCGGTTGCAGTGATTCGGGCTATAACCCAGCTGTGCTGCGATGCCTTCAATACCGTCGCCACGGCTGCCTGTAGCTTCTGCCGTGAAGACGGATTCCTGCAACAGGCCTTCGATGGCATTCGCCAGGGCAACGGTATTCTCCGTGACTCCCGGAAGTGCGCTTCCAGAAGCAACAGGCATTTCGGCCAAGACCCAGCCGCTGAGTGCGGTGAATAGCTGCAATGAGGCGTTCAGTATCATTAACCGGTTCAACTGCGAATCGCTGGCTTCGGAGAGAATCACCCTGCTGATGATAATGTCCAGCGCGGAACGGATAGACCGCAGCTCCGGGCTGCTCCCGCTGAGACTGACCGTATCCATCGTCATTAGGGAACGCCGCAGAATCAGATCATCAATATCAAAATGCAGGCAGAAATAAGTCATTTCATTGCCGGAATCCGCGCCGAGGCTGGAATGCTGTACACCGGGGCGGATGAATAGAATATCTCCGCTTTCCTGAACATAAGAGCGGCCGCCGACCGTCATTTGCTGCCTGCCCTGCAGAACTATATTGATTTCAAACATTGGGTGGGTATGTACTGGATACTGCCACTGCGTATTTACTTTGCGCCAGTGGGCGGCAAAAATATGAAAAGCTGCCTGGATGTCCGGAGACATCCGGCCGTCCAGGGAATGCTGAATGCCGGGATCATTTGACTTCATTGCCATCCTCATTTTCGAATAGAATATGGGTTTATTATAGCATAGCTTGCTCCAGGCGATTGATTTGCCCAAATAATAGGCGGCTTTGGCCCTGTCGCACCCAGGGCGGCATAGATAACATAGAGATAGAGCCCGGCCGCCGCCGGGAATCAGCCTGGAGGGAGTGTTTTTACGATATGCCGCAGAATCAGTTTTTCAACGCCCATCATTCACCGATCGGCTCTTTTGCCAGCTTTACATTAGGATTTAAGGGTGCGGGAGGCGGCTTTGATCTGGAAGCCGGGAAGCCGCCCAGACAGAATATATTTATCGGACTGCAGCGGAAGGATGGCAGCGGCTTTGATACACTGCCGTTTCACGAGCATGACGGGGAGGATGAGAGCAAGCGCTACGATATCGAGAATCCTGATCCTAAACCGTCTAAACCGCGGATCCTCTTTCCGTTTGCGGACGGGGAAATTGTCCGGGATTTCAAGCTGACTACAGACAGCTGGCAGGTCGGTGATTTGACCTTCCGCATTTATTCGCCGGTGCGGTCCGTGCCGGACCCCGAGACGGCCTCAGAAGAAGAGTTGAAGGGGATTTTGCTGCCGGCGCTGCTGGTGGAATTTGAAGTAGATAACACTGCCGGTGAAGTTGAGCGGCGTGCATTCTTTGGCTTCCAGGGCAACGATCCCTATAGTGCGATGAGAAGACTGGATGACTGCTCCGCAGAGCTTGCCGGTGTCGGGCAAGGAAGATTTGTGGCGATTGCCGCAGAGCAGGGAACGGCAAGGTCGGCCATGCATTTCAAATTGGAGGATATTCTGCTGTCGGAGCTGGAGGAGAACTGGACCTTTGGCCTTGGCCGGGTAGGAGCTCTTGTCATGGATGTTCCGCCTGGCGTCCGGAAGACCTACCGTTTCGCTGTCAGCTTCCACCGGTCAGGTTACGTTACCTCCGGTATGGATGCTTCCTATTACTACAACCGCTATTTCAACAATGTGGAGTCCGTGGCTGAATATGCGTTGTCGCATTTTGATGAATTGAAGCAGCAGGCGCTGCAGGCGAACAGCCTTCTGGAAAATACAGGCCTTAGTAGGGATCAGACCTTTATGCTGGCTCACGCTATCCGCAGCTATTACGGCTCGACGCAGCTGCTGGACTACAAGGGCAAGCCGTTCTGGATCGTAAATGAAGGCGAATACCGGATGATGAACACCTTCGACCTTACCGTCGATCAGCTGTTCTATGAACTGAAGATGAATCCATGGACGGTGCGCAACGAGCTGGATATGTTCGTGGACAGATTCAGCTACGTCGATACGGTCCGCTTCCCTGGCGACCAAACGGAGTACCCTGGAGGTCTCAGCTTTACCCATGATATGGGGGTGGCAAATGCTGTATCACGTCCTGGCTATTCCGCCTATGAGATGTACGGCATTGACGGCTGCTTCTCGCATATGACTCATGAACAGCTGGTCAACTGGGTTCTTACGTCGGCCGTCTACCTGGAGCATACAGGCGATCTTTCCTGGATGGAGCGGAATCTGACTGTGCTGGAGAGCTGCCTGCAAAGTATGCTGAACCGTGATCATCCGGACCCGGAGCAAAGGAACGGAATTATGGGCCTCGACAGCTCGCGCACAATGGGTGGTGCCGAAATTACCACCTATGACAGCCTGGATGTTTCGCTTGGCCAGGCCCGCAACAACATCTATCTCGCCGGGAAGTGCTGGGCGGCTTATCTGGCCATGGAGAAGATTTTCCGGGAGAATGGAAACACAGAACTGTCAGAAACAGCCGGAGTTCAAGCGGAACGCTGCGCAGCAACGATTGTTGCCAGCGTGACAGAAGAGGGTTATATCCCGGCAGTGATTGGGGAAGGGAATGATTCGAAGATCATCCCGGCTATTGAAGGTCTGG
Source organism: Paenibacillus sp. FSL L8-0470 (assembly GCF_038008625.1). Lineage (NCBI taxonomy): Bacteria > Bacillati > Bacillota > Bacilli > Caryophanales > Paenibacillaceae > Paenibacillus > Paenibacillus sp. FSL L8-0470. The sequence continues at coordinate 4,311,391 of NZ_JBBOZM010000001.1, read as the reverse complement.
TCTTCCCGTATTTCACAGGCTGCAAGGAAGCACTGGAACGCGGAGGCCGGTTCGGCGCTTATATCGCGGCATTGGAGCGGCATCTCGAGGCGGTTCTTGTGCAGGGTGTCTGCCTGTTCGAGAACGGCGGCTGGAAAATCTCCTCCACCAGCAACAACAGCTGGCTGAGCAAAGTGTATCTCTGCCAATTCATCGCCAGACAAATTCTTGGGCTGGAATGGAGTGAAGCCGGCCGGGAAGCGGACCGGGCGCATGTGGAATGGCTCACACATCCGCAGCTTTCCATCTGGAGCTGGAGCGACCAGATTATCTCCGGGGAAATTACCGGCAGCAAATATTACCCTCGCGGGGTAACAGCTATCCTATGGCTGGATGAACAATAAGCAGAGGGCTCCTGCAACAAGCGGGTACCTGATATAGAGAAACACCAGAATAAGCGGTTTCTCCGGTTAGATCATGACCGGGGAACCGTTTTTGTTATTTTGAGATTAGGAAATCCTGTAAGAGAAAAAATATTTAGAAACTACTGTAATAGTCTTGATTATTGTAGACGATCGTAGTAGTATGGTGTTACAAACTATTGCAATAGTCTGAAAGGAGATGATCCACATTCAAATTAAACTTTTTGACTCTGAGCTCAAAGTCATGGATGTTTTATGGAAGGAAGGCACCATAACCGCCAAGAAGCTTGCTGAAATCCTGAGTGAGCAGGTGGGCTGGAACAAGAACACCACCTACACCGTAATCAAAAAATGTATCGACAAGGGCGCCATAGAACGGCTTGAACCTAATTTCCTCTGCCGGGCTATTCTTCCTAAAGAACAGGTACAGGAACAAGAAACGGCTGAATTGATTAACAAGGTCTTTGACGGCTCCACAGAGCTGCTGTTTGCTTCTCTTTTGAACACGAAAAAACTATCCGCTAATGAAATTGCCAGACTCAAGCAGCTAGTGGAGCAACTGAAATGAGCTGGCTTATGGATGTTTTTCAAATGAGCCTTACTGCGGCTGTACTCATTATTGCGATCGTGGTTGTTCGTGCATTGACCTTGCATAAGCTGCCGAAGAAAACGTTTCTTGTACTTTGGGGCGTGGTGCTCTGCCGCTTGCTTATTCCGTTCTCGATCCCGTCTACCTTCAGCTTCTACACAGGCTTAGATAGGCTGGAACGGGTATTGAAGACAACATCATCAACCCCGCCTCCTGCAGAAGCAACAAGAACCTTACATTATGTGAATTTTTCTGGGACAGCGGAGTCCATTGGAAATGTCACGTCTTCGGTACCAGCATCGGCACCAGCACCAGCATCCATTTCACTCCTTACGGTCATTGGGCTGCTGGGAATGTGTGCCTTTGCCCTGTTTTTTATCGTGACCTATATTAAATGCCGCAGAGAATTTCAAACCTCTTTGCCGGTCGGGAATGATTTCGCCGCTCGATGGCTGCAGGAACATCCCCTGCGCCGGCAGGTACAAATCAGGCAATCGGATAAAATCAAAGCGCCATTAACCTATGGGGTTTTTCAGCCTGTAATTCTCATGCCTAAAGATATGGATTGGACCGATGAAACGCGGCTGCGGTATATTTTCACCCATGAATTTGTGCATATCCGGCGTTTTGATGCTCTGACAAAGCTGGTGTTGACATTTGCCCTGTGTCTGCACTGGTTCAATCCTATGGTGTGGGTGATGTATATCCTGGTCAATCGTGATATTGAACTCTCCTGTGATGAAACCGTTGTGAGGACATTCGGAGAACCCATAAAAGCGGCGTATGCCATGACGCTGATTGGGATGGAGGAGAAGAAAAGCAAGGCGACTCCGTTATTTAACAGCTTCAGTAAAAATTCAATTGAAGAGAGGATTATCGCGATTATGAAAATGAAAAAAACGACAGTCTTTGGATCTGCTGCGGCATTGCTGCTGATTGCGGGTACCGTCACTGCTTTTGCAACCAGTGCGGCTAAGCCTGTTTCCGGCAGTGGTTTTGAAGAGAATTCGATGGCGGTTTATGAACCCTACGGCCTGGTCTATGATGCTAAAAGCCATGAGTTAATGTATCAAAATGAAGAAGTCCGTGATTTCTTTGATGAACAGGCGGGAGTCGGCCAGTCCATGATGGATGGAACAGTAGATGTATATGCAGTCTATAAGAATGGCAAACTGGCCGGTATCAAAAAGCGGAGCACGGAAGAGTTCAGCAAGACAACAGCCGAGAAGGAAGCATTGCAGAAGGAGTTCGCAGAGAAAAGAAAGGAACTCGGTATTGCGGACAATGAAGACTTCGCCTATTCGGATGATTCTGAGGGTGAGGCAGGTGCAACGGGTCAGTCGTCTGGTACTGCTTATTCCTATAGCGATGAAACTGGGGCAGTTCAAATCAGCACCGATGACGGGAAAACGTGGACGAGTGAAGAAGCCTATGAACAAGCAAATCCAAAGCCAAAGGTTGTATGGTGGACCTATGAAGAATATAAAGCATGGCTTGCGGAAGAAAAGAAATCGCTGCAATCCATCATTGGCGGAAAAGGCTGGAATCCGACCGATGGCTGGTATGAATGGACACCTGAGAAGGTTAATAAGGCCATAGCCATGTATGAGGGGATATTGGAGGATATTAAGAAGGGGGTAAAGGTTTCAAAATCGGTGGATGGAAAAGATGACATGATATTGTCGTATAACCCTGGAGAAATAGAGGTATCTACAGCTCACGAAATGACAATTTCCGATGACAACGGGAATACATCAGACATCGGTCCCTATGATACCAAAGAAGAATTGCTGGCTGCAATAAAGCTTTATTGCGAGAGACAGGTGAAAGCTGGAAAGTTAACTCCAATAGAAGCTGAAAAACTGATCAGCGAAGCTAATGCACAGCATCAATAGACTTATTAGTGTCAATAAGAAACGCCTTGTCCTCTTAGGGAGAGCAAGGCGTTTTTTATGGTCACATGCTTCATTCTCAAGCTTAGAAAATGCGATGTTTCCATCCGTTCAATTTCGAGACAGCTTCCACATAGTAGTAGTCTCCATAAATCAGTGACACGTCGATGAAGGAGGTTCCGCTGCCCGTACCGTGCAGCAAAATGGCTTCATGCTCCGGCTGGTCCCAGGTGGCGTAGTTCTCTGTCAGCGAGCGCAAGATCCGTTCTGCAGCATTAGCGTAAAGTCTCTTCTCACCGGGCGGAACAACTTCAGCGAGTTCCAGCAATCCGGAGGCAGCGATGGATGCAGCCGAGCTGTCTCTGAACATCCGCTTGTCATCCTCCAAACGGAAATCCCAATATGGCACCTGATCCTCAGGCAATGCCGCGATGAAATAATGGGCAATCCGCTTGGCCGTATCCAGAAAACGCTCATCCCCGGTGTGGCGGTAAGTGTTGATGAAGCCATAAAGTCCCCAGGCTGCCCCGCGGCTCCAGCAGGATTCGGCGGAATAGCCCTGCCCGCCAAAGTTCCCGATGTATTCTCCGGTTTCCGCATCGAAGGAAAGAATATGTTTGGTCGATCCGTCTTCATTGACGCCATATTTCATCGCCGTTTCGGCATGGCTCACAGCAATATGCTTGTACCGCGGATCGCCGCTGACCTTGCTCGCCCAGAACAGCAGAGAGATATTCAGCATGCAGTCGATAATCACCCAGCCGTATTTATCCTCATTCCACGCACGGATGAATTTGCCCACCGGATTGTAGCGTGCAGCGAGGAAATTGGCGGCTTCAAGTCCTCTGCGCAGCCCATCCTCATCTCCGGTCAAAGTATGCTTAATTACGGCTGTCGGCAGAAATTGAAAACCTACATCATGATGTAATTCAACGGTCGGTTTAACAAACCATTCCTCAAGTGTGGCGTCCCAATGCCAGGCGGCTTCCTTGTACAGGTCCTTTCCGGTCATATCATGCATAATCCACAGGAGGCCCGGCCAAAAGCCCGTCGTCCACCAGTCTGAGCCGATATCGTCAAATTTGCCGTCTGCTCCGGCGAAATGAGGACATTTGCCGCCGATTTGCTCCACCATGCGCGTTACCTTTGTATCGAGTCTGTCCATGACTTCCTGCCAATACGTTTTACTCATTGCGATTCCTCCATTGGATTAGATGTGCCCCCAGTATATCGCTATCCGTACGGTCAAAGTTGTGATTTGATATTCGAAAATATCGAAATATTGTCATGATCATAGCTGGATAAAGACCACTCGCGAATCCCACAACTGCTGCTAAAGCGACAAAATACAAACATTTTCTTATAACGTTGCCAAACTTTTGTGCAGTCCCTGAACTTTATAATATAAATAGGAAAATTACAGGGGGGACTCAGGTCAATGAACCAAGTGCAAATCTATAACGCTCCCAATAACATACCGCTCAGGGAGGATTTCAGGGTTAAGGTTCGTCCGGTTGGAGGGGAATGGCAGCCGCTTTTGATTTACGAGGTCAAAGTGGACATGCATCAGGTCCGCCAGGCATCGCTCGCTTTTTTTGATCTGCAGGGTATGGCTGAAGTGGAAATTACATGCCTCTATACAGAAATTACTCATGTGAACATTGCTCCGGCAGCAAGAAATATCAAATTTGAGCAGGATGGCCGCAAACTCACTTTCCTGTTGTATGGCCCGCAAAAGCTTTCGGTGGAAATTAACGGCGACCGTTTCCGTAATCTGCATCTGTTCGCGAATGAGCAGGAGGAAAATGTGCCTCAGCCTGGGTGTGCCAACGTGCACCTGATTCAGCCGGGGATTCACCGGACCCCTGATCTGTTAAGCCTGCTCGCAACGGCCAGAGAGGCCGAAGGCGGAATGCCGCAAACACTCTATTTTGCATCAGGCACCCATTACATCGAAGAAACGGTATTTCCGGTGCCCTCAGGAACGACCGTATATCTTGCCGGAGGGTCAGTCCTAGTAGGTTCACTGGTGTGTGAAGGAGTAGAGGATGTAACCATCCACGGGCGGGGTGTCATTTATTTGGCGGACTTCCACCGGTTTTCGGCTTTTCGCGGTGTGCGAATTGTCTTCTCGCAACGGGTGAATGTGGAAGGAATTACCGTCATTGATCCGCCGCATTACAGTGTGTTTATCGGGCAGTCTGCTAAGATTTCGATCAACAACCTGAAGTCATTCAGCACACGGGGCTGGAGCGACGGAATCGACATCATGGCGAGCAGCGATATTGACATCCGTGATGTCTTCATGCGGAATTCCGACGACTGCATCGCCATTTACGGCTCCAGATGGGATTTCTATGGAGACAGCCGGGACATTAGTGTACGGGACTCCATTCTATGGGCCGATGTGGCTCATCCGCTGATGATTGGCACCCATGGAGATCACCGGCGGAGCGGGGATTTGATCGAGAACATTGTGTTCGAGAATATCGATATTCTGGAGCATCATGAACCTCAGGAGAATTATTGGGGAGCATTGGCTATTAATGCCGGGGACCGCAATACGGTGCGGAATATCCTGTATAGCGATATCAGGGTGGAGCGGATTGAGCAGGGTCAGCTGCTGGATCTGCGTGTGGTGATGAACAAGGATTACAATCCGGAACCGGGCTCGGGCATCGAAAATATTACGTTCCGCAATGTACGCTTCGACGGCGCTGACATCCAACCTTCCCGTATTTATGGATACGATGGAAAACGGGGCGTAGACGGTGTATCATTTATCAATTTGCAGATCAATGGCGAAGTGATAGGAGAGGCGCGCACAGACCTAATGCTGATCAATGAATATGCGCGCAATATTGTTTTTGTGAGCGAAGATACCCGTTAGTTACTCTTCCGGTATTTTAGGGGAGTGGTGCCGAGGACTCTTTTGAACAGCTGGTTGAAATAGGAGGCATTCGGGAAACCGACCGTGATACCGATCTGCTCCACAGGCATGTCCGTTGTGCTGAGCAGGCGGCAGGCTTGCTTGATCCGCCGGGCGGTCAGATAGTCGACCAGGCGGCTTCCCGTTTCCTGGTGGAAGATCCGCGAGACATAAGACTTCGACAAATGGGTCTCCGCTGCGAGCTGCTCGAGGTTCACCTCTTCCTGGTAATGCTCCTCGATCCAGTTCATGATCTGCTCGGAATAGCGGAGATTCCGCCGTTCCTCCGGTTGGATCAACATGTTGCCGCCGGTTCCCAGGCAGCTCAGTAATTGCGTAAGCAGCATTGTAATATCCTCGGAATCTTCCACTGGGGAATGGGTCCGGCACTGATCATACTGGTTATAAATCCATTGTATGGCCTCATTCTGACTGCCGAGATCAAATCCGCAATAGGTGTTCTTGCCCTGCCATAAGGCAGAGAAGAGCGCCTTGCGCTTGGGGAAGTACTTCAGCAGATTCTCGGCGGTATGCGGATCCACATAGAAAATGCTGCGCACAAATGGGTATTCCGCAGAGACCTCCGAATAAATCCGGTGCAGCTGATAAGGCTGGAAAAAAAACAGCATGCCGGAGCGGATATCGTACATTTGCTGATTGACGACAACATTGCCCTGACCGCTGTGGATATACATGATCTCGCAGCACTGGTGCCAGTGGTAGTAGCCCTTGTAATAGTCATCAGTGTATAGCTGATAGTCCCAGATTAGCGACTTGTGATCCGTGAAAATAACAGGTTCGAATAGCTGCTTCATAGTTCCTCCATCATGACAAAATACAAACATTTTATAATAACTCATTATAACTTTCAACCGCTGCAAGCGCTACGATATTAACTGTAAATCCAAAATTTAAATAGACAATTCTATCATCCCTGGAGGTTTAGAATTTATGGCGCAACCGATTGTGAATCCGGTATTGACCGGTTTTCATCCCGATCCGTCCTTTTTACGGGTTGGGGATGATTATTATATTGCTACATCCACCTTTGAATGGTTCCCGGGTGTTGAGATCCACCATTCACGTGATCTGATTCACTGGCACTCGCTTACCCGTGTGCTGACGGAGTCTTCGCAGGTTGATCTGCGCGGCAACGTAAGTTCTGGTTCCATTTGGGCACCGGCGCTTTCATTTGATAACGGGTTGTATTATCTGCTGTTTACGGATGTGAAATCCCGCAAGAGCGTGTATAAGGATCTGCATAACTACCTCATTACAGCGCCCGATATTAGGGGGCCATGGAGTGAGCCGGTCCGGCTGAACGGCAGCGGATTTGATCCCTTTCTGTTCCATGATACAGACGGCCGGAAATGGCTGCTTAATATGCGCTGGGATTTCCGCAAGAGCCACAGCAATTTCTCCGGCATTATTATGCAGGAATATGATCTCTCAACCGGTAAGCTGACCGGTCCGGTGCACGAAATCTATAATGGGACACCGACCGGTGTTACGGAAGGTCCACAATTGTACAAACGTAATGGTTATTACTATCTGCTTGTTGCTGAAGGCGGCACAGGTGTGAACCATATGGTCACCATGGCGAGAAGCCGCTGCTTGACCGGACCCTATGAAACAGATCCCGATTATCCGATAATGACGACCGCCCATGATCTGACCTATCCCTTCCAGCAGGCCGGTCATGGGTCACTGGTGGAAACACAAAATGGCGAATGGTATATGGCCCATTTGTGCACACGGCCGATTCCCGGGACGGGGACGATGAATCCGCTCGGCAGGGAGACGGCGATCCAGCACTGTGTATGGACCGAAGACGGTTGGCTGCGGCTGGCGCATGGCGGGAAGCTGCCTGCTCTTGTGACAGAGGCGCCGGATCTGCCGCCGCATCCCTTTGAATCGTTGCCGGAACGTGATGAGTTCGATAGCGAAGAGCTAGGGTATCCCTATCAGGGACTTCGTATTCCTTTTGATCCTTCATGGGTCAGCTTGACGGAGCGTCCGGGTTTTCTGCGTCTGACTGGCAGAGAATCGCTGGCTTCCCTGCATAATCAGAGTCTAGTCGCCCGCCCGATCCAGCATTTTGCCTGCAGGGTGTCCACTTGTATGGAGTTTAGTCCTGTTAGCATGATGGAAATGGCGGGACTGGTACTTTATTACGATGACAGTGACTATTATTATTTGCGGGTGACGGCCGATGAGATCCGCGGCGTGAGCCTTGGCGTTGTGCTGTGCAGAGCCGGTAAATACGATGAAATCTCCTCCATGCAAATCTCGGTGAAGGATTGGGAGCGCTATTATCTCAAGGCAGAGATCAACGGGCGGGATATCGTGTTCTATGCTTCCCCGGACGGGGAGGTTTGGACAGCGATGTGCACACCGCTTGATTTCGGCACACTTTCCGATGAATATGGCGGCAAACTCGGGTTCACCGGCTCCTATGCAGGAGTCTGCGCTCAGGACCTGGACCAGCAGAGTAAAAAGGCGTATTTTGACTTTTTTGAATATAAAGCACTGGAAGGATAATGGCGCAGGTAATAAGAGGAAATGGGGCTTGTGAATGAAACAGGAAGCTGAACGCTGGGGTTTGTTTGAATTGGAGCTGAACGGGCCTTGCAGCGGCAATCCATTTGTGGATGTTGACCTGACCGCCGAGTTTAAATACAACAACCGCGTGCTCCGGCCAGATGGTTTCTATGATGGCGAAGGACGCTATAAAGTCCGTTTCATGCCTGACACCGTGGGGACTTGGACATATATAACCCGCTGCAACATCGCGGAGCTGGATGGTATCAGTGGAGAATTTGTCTGCGTGGAAGCTGGAGAAGGTAACCATGGGCCGGTACGTGTGAGCAATCAATATCATTTTGCCTATGCGGATGGCTCACCACATTTTTCCTTCGGCACCACTTGCTATGCCTGGACTCATCAGAGGGAAGAACTGCAGGAACAGACCCTGGCAACGCTGAAGTCCGGGCCGTTCAATAAAATCCGCATGTGCATTTTCCCCAAGCATTATGACTATAATCTGGTTGATCCAGCGGACTATGCTTTTCAGGGCTCTGTATCCGGGGGCTGGGACTTCCGCAGATTTAATCACGTCTTTTTTGCCAATCTGGAGCGGCGTATTCTGGATTTGCAGCAGCTGGGGATTGAGGCGGATATTATTCTTTTCCATCCGTATGACCGCTGGGGTTTCTCCTCAATGGACCGTGAAAGTGATGACTTCTATTTGCGTTATGTCGTTGCACGGCTGGCGGCTTTCCGGAATATTTGGTGGTCGATGGCCAATGAACATGATCTGATGCGGGCGAAAAAAACGGAAGACTGGGATCATTATTTTCAGCTGGTGCAGGAGCTTGATCCATACCAGCATTTGCGTTCCAATCATAACTGGCAGGGCTTCTATGATCACGGCAAACCGTGGGTGACTCATTGCAGTATTCAGCATCCTGATCTTCTGCGGGTCAAGGAATGGCGCAATACCTACCGCAAGCCGGTACTTGTTGATGAATGTTGTTATGAGGGCAATATCAACCATGACTGGGGCAATATCACAGCCCAGGAGCTAGTGCGGCGTTTTTGGGAGGCGGCGGTGCGGGGCGGATATGCCGGACATGGCGAAACCTATGTGCATCCCGGCGATATTTTATGGTGGTCTCATGGGGGAGAACTTCACGGGGACAGTGCCGAGCGGATCTCCTTCCTCCGCAGTATCATGGAGGAGGGACCTGAAGAGGGTATCGACCCGCTCCCCATGCCCATGCTGGATGGAGGTGCAGGGAAGGCAGGCGAATATTATCTCTATTATTACGGCAATCAGCGGCCGGCTTATAAGAAGCTGATTTTGCCACCCGATCATGATTACCGGCTTGAAATTATCGATACGTGGAATATGACCATCACTGCTGTGCAGGAGCTAGTAAGAGGAGACTACCGCATCGAGCTGCCTAATAAGCAATATATGGCCTTACGGATTACTGTAGTGAATTAGCCCAAGGACCTCCATTGCTTGCGGTAAGTAAGCGGAGTGCAGTCTTCGCATTTTTTGGATTCTGTACATGGATAGTTATCAAAGAAGCCTGCATGCGCATTTGTGCTTGCAGGTTTTTTTAAAAGATAAGAATTTATATGCTTCACGCTATAAATTATCCTTCTATTTCTCGCTGAAACGGATACCGTCCTTTTGAGGACGGCGAAGCCGTTTCCACTTGTAGTGACAATATAAATGATCCCGTTATCATTTAATGCCGACTCGATCTATAATAGTCATCGGTTTTTGCTTATTTCTTCGATGAATCCTTTAACTGCCGGATCTCTTTCTGCCGCTGTTCGTACCGCTTGAGAATATTCGGTATTGCCTCCTCACGTGCCTTTTGAAGCCGTTCCTCTGCCAGAAGCTCCAGCTGTTCTTTCTGCTCCGGGCTTACCTTGTACACATTCGCCGTGATGACCCCGGTTGTTTCAAACTTTGACACGAACTTCCACCTCCACATTTTGGCTTTCGTTAGTGTTCTTATTGTATCATAAGCACTCCCTCGTCAACGACTCCTGTAGCAGTGATATACATTCGTTTGCTAGCCTGAAGCTTATCACAGCGTTTCATTTCATATTTTTTATTTTGCTGAAGTTTATAATCAACATAAATATAAAACGATTTATTTTAATATAAAATTCTAATTGACTAATTGTCGATTGTACCGTTAAAATAAAACCGTTCAAGCCGACTTATGATATTTTAGTTTTAATTTATCTAAAATAAACTAAACCTTACGGCAGAACATTTTTTTAATGACTACATGAAAGCGTTTTATTTGTAGGTGATAAAAGGGGAGGTGCCGCATACCAGAAAGTAGTCCGCTAATTTCCTGATATTGTAATCGCAAGGCCAGGCATGACTATTTTTTAGAATCGGAGGATCTCACATTTGAACAAGATGACTGGCAAGCTAACGTCTTCGTTTCTTGCGCTGCTGCTGCTTGTACCTTCGCCGATCATGGCGGCTTCCGGGACTGTGAACGATAACAGCAAGGCGGGGCAGCTTACCGCCAAAATCTCAGCGCCTGACTATACAGGCCACTGGGCACAGGATGATTTTCAGACATGGGTAGATAATGGTCTGCTCACGGGTTATGGGAACGGTGTTTATAAACCGGAGCAGAACATCACCCGTGCAGAGTGGGTTTCACTTGTAGGCAGAGTCTTTAATCTGCTGACTCTGAGCGAGAGCAGGTTTAGTGATGTTGCGGAAGGAAGCGTTTATTATAACGATGTTATGAAAGCGGTATCAGCCGGTTTTTTGTCGGGTTACAGCGACGGAACCTTCCGTCCCAACCAAACGGTCAGCCGTCAGGAAGCGGCCGTGATGCTGTACCGGTTGTTCCAGCTTGATGCTTCGGCCGCTGCTACAGCGCCGAAGGATGCCGCGGAGCTGCCGGAGTGGAGCAGGGAAGCTGTACTTACTTTGCTGGGAGACGGTTTCCTCAGCGGGTATGAGGATGGCAGCATTAAGGGGAAACGAGCGGTAACGAGAGCTGAGGCACTACGGTTAATCAGTAAGCTGTCCGGGAAAATCATCCTTAAGAGCGGAACCTACAGCGATTTGACTGCCCGGAATGTTATTGTCAGCACCGCCGGAGTGGAGCTCAAGAACGCCAGCATTGCGGGCAACTTGTATCTCACCGAAGGCATTGCTGAAGGGGACATTACCCTCGACAACGTAAAGGTCGAAGGCAAAATAGTTGTCACTGGCGGCGGTGAAAACAGCGTTGTCATGAGCAATTCAACGGCTTCCAGGCTGGTGGTGAACAAAAAGAACGGGAAGCTGCGCGTCATAGCCAAAGGCAGCAGCTCTGTAACGGACGTCATTGTTCAGTCCGGCGTCAAGCTTGAGGAGGATGCAGCTGCAACCGGGACGGGCTTCAGTAAAATTACAGTGGAACAGACGTTGTCCAAAAATTCGGTGGTACAGCTTAGCGGCAGCTTCGACTCGGTAGTCGTGAATGCACTGGGTGAGCCGACATTGGTATTAAACAGAGGCAGCATCACGGACATGACGCTTAACGGTAAGACGGGACTGCGTGTGGAAGCGGGCACAGAGATCAAAAATCTGAAGGTCGGCGTGAAGGAGCAGATTACTGTCCAAGGCAGCGGCAAAGTGATTTTTGACCCGGCCTACAGTTCCCTGATCAAGCTGGAAACACCAGCGGCAACGGCAACGGCTACGGCGACTGCGGGCAGCTGGGGAGGGACCCCGATATCACCGACAGCGACACCAAGTCCGATGCCAAGTGCGACACCAAGTGTGACACCAACGCCGTCACCAACGGCGACACCGGTGGTTTCGCCGGAAGCGACCGCGCCGGTGTTCAGCAATGTATCTGTGCATGATCCCTCAGTTGTGAAGGACGGCGATACGTATTATGTCTTCGGTTCGCATATCGAGGCGGCTGAGTCGCAAGATTTGATGAATTGGAGCACTTTCACCAACGGCTATAAAACGCCGGATAATGTACTCTACGGTGATCTTTCCGCGAATCTGGCGGAATCCTTCGCCTGGGCCGGGGAGAACGATTCCGACAGCAAAGGCGGTTTCTCCGTTTGGGCACCTGATGTTTTCTGGAATACGGACTATGTAAACGAGGATGGAACCAAGGGCGCTTATATGATGTATTATTCCACTTCCTCCACCTATATTCGTTCAGCCATTGGCTACGCCGTTTCGCAAAATATTAAAGGACCTTACACCTACGGGGGAACCGTGCTGTATTCCGGCTTCACGGCAGGCGAAGCTTATGATACGAACAGTGATGTTAACAAAAAATGGACGAATACCAACATTCAGGCGCTGATAGATGATGGAACACTGGAGGCAATGAATCCGGCCTGGTTTAATACCGACGGTACGTATAACAATAAAATGTACACAAACGCCATTGACCCTACGCTGTTCTATGACAAGGACGGCAAGCTGTGGATGACCTACGGATCATGGTCGGGCGGGATTTTCGTGCTGGAGGTTGATCCTGCAACCGGGGGGCCAAAGTATCCCGGAGAAGACGGGATGACAGCGGACGGCAGAATCATCGACCGCTATTTTGGAACCAAAATCTCGGGAGGCAATTATAAATCCGGTGAAGGCCCGTATGTAATGTTCGACAAAAAGACTGACTACTACTATCTGTATGTAACCTATGGCGGTCTTGCGGCAGATGGCGGCTACAGTATGCGGCAGTTCCGTTCGAGCAGCCCAAGCGGACCTTACAAGGATGCAGCAGGGCAGGATGCTGTGCTCACCACAGATGGTGACCACTCGGCATACGGCAACAAGCTGCTGGGCAACTTCCTGTTCACCAACGTGAATGGCGATCCGGAATTCCCGGTCTATGGCTATGTCTCATCCGGTCACAATTCGGTATATTACGATGAAGACAGCGGGAAGACGTTTAACTTCTTCCATACCCGGTTCCCTTACCGGGGCGAAGCTCATGAGCTTCGCGTACATCAGATGTTTATGAACGAGGACGGCTGGCCGGTGGCCGCGCCGCACCGTTATTCCGGCGAAACTATCGGCAAAGTAGCGGCGGAAGACATTGCCGGTGCCTACCAGTTTATCAACCATGGCAAGGATATCAGTGCCAAAATTAAATCAAGCGTTGGTATTGAACTCCTGGCAGACGGAACCATTACAGGACCGGTGACCGGGACCTGGAAACTGAAAGACGATTATTATGCTGATCTGCTCATCAACGAGACACAGAACGGCACTGCCGTTAAACGGCTGTACAAAGGTGTATTCGTCAAGCTGTGGGATTCCACGCGCCAAGATCATGTCATGTCCTTCACCGCCATGTCAGATCAAGGTGTTGCCGTCTGGGGCAGTGCGCTGGAAACACTAAGCGATGAGCAACTGGTGGCTAATGCTACAAGCGGCCTGACACTTGGCAACACAAGTAAAGTGTACAAGGATCTAACCCTGCCGAGCGAAGGTGTACGCGGTATTGTGATTTCCTGGTCTTCGTCCAATGAAGCCATTGTTGGAAATGACGGGAAGGTAACACGGCCGGAGGCCGGCAGCGGTGACACGTCTGTGGAATTGACAGCTACGATTCGGCTTGGCAATGCGACTGCTACCAAAACCTTCACAGTAGGTGTTGTAGCACTTAGCGGCAGTCAACTGGAGGATGGTTTAGTTGGCGCTTATGACTTTGAGGGCAATCTCAAGGAAAGCGGCGGACGGCTTGAAGCGGGGACGGTAACGGGGGAGCGGGTGAACAACACCGGCGGTACGGTCACTTATGTAAGCGGTGAAGACGGACAGGCAGCACAATTAGATGGCAGCTCCGGCATCCGTTTGCCAAACGGTCTGATTTCCGGAAGCTCCTATACCGTGGGCATGTGGCTGAATCCGGATGAATTGACGGCCTTTACGCCTGCGTTCTTCGGAGCGGAGTCCGATACGAACTGGATCAGTCTGCTTCCATACGGCAACGGTGTCGCAACCACCCGGCTGTGGTTTGGCAGCGAGGCCTGGATGGATGCGGATACGGGCCTGCAGATTAAGGCAGGTGTATGGTCTCACGTGGCCTTTACCTACGATGCCGGTACAGTCAAAATGTATGTGAATGGTGTGCTGAAATCGACGAAAAGCGGATTTACCAACGTATTTACAGATGATTCCGGCGTGTTTGCCCTCGGCGTCAACTATTGGGATATCCCGTACAAAGGTCTGGTTGACAAGTTCCGGGTCTATGAAAAAGCATTGTCAGAGGAAGCCGTGGGCTGGCTGGTGAATGGTGAGCCGGAAACGGATACGAAGGTGACCTCGATATCCTTCGGTACAGCAGTTCAACAAGTAGCTGTAGGCAACAGTTATACCCCGGTGGTCAGCATACTGCCTGCCAATGCCGGCAACCAGCAGCTGGAGTGGAGCTCAAGCACTCCCGAAGTCGCAGTTGTCGATGCAGTTACAGGTGTAGTAACGGCTCTGAAGGTCGGGGATGCAAGTATTACTGCAAAGGCGACAGATGGCAGCACGGTTACGTCCAGCTATCAAGTGAAGGTTACAGACGGGAAAATAGCCTATTATGCGTTTGACGGCAATTTGCAGGATTCGCTGCAGCTGTCTGCGGCGGGCAAGGTAACTGGTGACAAAGTGGACAGTGCAACGGTCGGCAGTATTACCTATGGGACAGGTGTTGCCGGACAGGCGGCTGTCTTCGATGGTGCATCCGGGATCCGGCTGCCTGACGGGCTTTTGAACAGCAGCACCTACTCTGTCTCCATGTGGTTAAATCCTGCGCAGCTGACGGATTTCACTACCGCCTTTTTCGGTGCAAGCACCACGGACAGCTGGATCAGCCTGGTCTTGCAAAATGCCGGCGGACAGACGCTGCTGTGGTCAGGAACGGCCTGGTATGATGCTTTGACCGGTCTGCTAATCCCGCTGAATGAGTGGACACATGTCGCTTTTACAGTGCGTGAAGGTGAAGTCAAAGTGTACATCAACGGATCGGAGAAATTCTCCGGCACGGGTTTCCCGGATGTGTTTACCAATAAGAATGCCGTGTTTACTTTGGGCATTAATTACTGGAATCCACCGTTCAAAGGATTAATCGACGAACTGAAGGTCTATAGCAATACGCTTTCGGCGGAAGACGTGCTGGCAGAGTACATTCTGAACAGTATTTAGAAATTGAAAGACATTTACAAGCAATAGTAACCCAAAAAGAGGGAGAACCAGAAGCCTTTAAGGCTTGGGTACTTCCTCTTTTTTGCGGTAGGGGGCTGGAGCTACAACCATTTCATCGCCCATACCTCCACATGGCAGAGTGCTGCTCCAAGCTCCTGCCCTTTTTCCGTTAACGAGTATTCCGTTTTTACGGGGCGGTCCGGGATGACCACACGATTTAGCAACCCGCACTCTTCAAGCTCCTTCAAGCGTTCATTCAACATTCGTTTGCTTAAATCCGGGATGATGGCATGCAGCTCGCTGAAGCGCTTGGGCCCCTCCATTAAAACGTGGATGATAAGATTAACCCATTTCTTCCCGATGATATGATAGGCATGTTCCACCTTGGCGAGCAACGGTTTGAAATCCTGCTTCATAGCCTTTCCCACCCCTAACAGTTATTATTAATATCCTTCTTACTATAACATAGTGATAAGTTCGTGAAAATAAGTACTTTTCGTAAATGTCAGAATGAGGTTGACGGATACTTTTTGCAGTCGTATGATGGGTGTTATAAAAGTTTGCGAGTAATAATAAGTAACCTCATAAACATTTGATAACAACGGGAGGAATGAAAGTGGAATCATCAACCTTTGTACTTTTTGGCGCCACAGGAGATTTGGCAAAACGTAAAATATACCCTGCATTATATAACTTGTTCGCAGATGGCAAGCTTTCCGGTCCTCTCTCGGTCATTGGTCTCGGCAGAAGAGAGCTCAGCAACGAAACCTTCCAAGCGCAAGTGCTGGATTCGCTGCGCACCTTTTCCCGGCGGAAGGTAGAAGAATCGGCGGAGCTGCAGGATTTCCTGCTGGCTTTTGAATATAGCGTCCTGGACGTTGGACGTCCGGAGGATTATAAGAAATTGCTGGCGCATGTGCAGCGCCGTGAGGAACTGCTGAGCATTCCGGAGAACCGGATGTTTTATTTGTCTGTAGGTCCTGAATTTTTCGGGCCGATTGCCGGCAACATTAACACAAGCGGACTCGGTGACACCAAAGGCTGGAAACGCCTGATCATCGAGAAACCGTTCGGCAGAGATTTGAAATCGGCGCGGGAGCTGAATGACAGCCTGAATGCAGCTTTTACAGAAGAGGAAATCTTCCGGATCGACCACTTCCTGGGTAAACCGATGGTCCAGAATCTTGAAGTGCTGAAATATTCGAACCCGGTGCTGAGAGCGTTGTGGCAGAACCGCTATATCGCTAATGTTCAGATTACAGCCGCTGAGACGGTTGGGGTAGAGGAACGGGCAGGTTATTATGACAAAGCCGGCGCTCTGCGCGATATGTTCCAGAACCATATGCTGCAGCTGCTGATGATGATGGCGATGCAGCTTCCCAAGGGCAGTACGCCGGAAGATGTCCGCAGCAAGAAGCGGCATGTGATCCGCTCGGTGCGTCCCTTGCTGAAAGAAGATGTGGACCGGCATGTGGTCCGTGGACAATATGCCGCTGGTGAAATCCGGGGCAATGAGGTAGCCGGCTATACTTCCGAGCCGGGTATTGAAGCTTCTTCGCAGAATGAGACTTATATCGCGGCCCGCCTTTGGATTGATGATCCATTATGGAGTGAGGTGCCGTTTTATATCCGTACCGGTAAACGGATGAAAGAGAAATCAACAAGAATCGTTATAGAGTTCAAAGAACCGTTTAATGATTTGCATAACAAAAACAGAGGGAAGCTGGATCTTGATCCTAACCTGCTGGTGATCGAAATCGGTCCCGGCGAGGGCATCTCGCTGCAGCTGAACACCAAAAATCCGCGCCAGCACGGGCAGCTGGAGCCGGTCAGCATCAAGCATGAATCCGGCAATCCGGATCTGCCGGAAGCTTACGAGAACCTGATTTACGATGCTATGCTTGGAGATGCTACTTTCTTTGCCCATTGGGAGGAAGTCGAGCTGTCCTGGCAGTGGGTGCAGCCGATTATTGAAGCCGCTGAGGAAGGCACTCTGCCGCTTCATTCGTATGCTGCGGGCTCCTACGGACCAGATGCAGCCGATGAGCTGCTTGAAGAGGATCATTGGTGGTTGGATGAAGAGCTCCCTGCGGAGCAGCATGAGCCGAATGATGTTCATGAGACCGATCCTGTGGCCATCCGGCCGGGTGCTTGATTAAGCCCATTGTAACTACTTGCGCACTTGGTTTTATAAGATCCAATTAATATTTTTCGGAGGGATATCTAATGAAAGTAGGATTAGTCGGTTTAGGAAAAATGGGCTTCAATCTGGGCCAGAACCTGCTGGAGCATGATCATGAAGTTGTAGCGTTTGATGTGAATGCCGCTGCGGTGGAGGAGATGGGTTCTAAAGGTGCAGCTATGGCGAAAAGTCTCGCCGAGCTTGTTAATAAGCTGGAAACCCCGCGGGTTGCCTGGATTATGGTTCCGCATCAGTTTGTCGATTCTGTTATTGCTGAGCTTACACCGCTGCTGTCTAAAGGCGATATCATTATCGAGGCCGGAAATTCACATTACAAGGAATCGATCCGCCGCCATGAGGCGTTGAGCAAGGAGGGAATCTATTTCCTGGATGCAGGAACCTCCGGAGGGATGGAAGGCGCCCGCAATGGCGCTTGCTATATGATTGGCGGAGACGAGGAAGCCTGGGCAGTGGTCGAACCGCTGTTCCGTGATACGTCTGTGGAGAACGGGTATTTGTACGCCGGAAAGTCCGGCAGCGGCCACTTCCTGAAGATGGTGCACAACGGGATTGAATACGGCATGATGGCTGCAATCGGCGAAGGTTTTGAGGTGCTGGAGAAAAGCGGTTATGACTTCAACTTTGAAGAAGTTGCCCGCGTGTGGAACAACGGTTCCGTCATCCGCTCATGGCTGATGGAGCTGATAGAACGCGCCTTCTCCAAAGACGCCAAGCTGGACGAGATCAAAGGGATTATGCACTCCTCGGGTGAGGGCAAATGGACGCTGGAAACGGCATTTGACCTGCAGGCAGCGACACCGGTCATCGCCATGGCGCTGCTGATGCGCTACCGGTCGCTTGAAACCGATACGTTCACCGGCAAGGTGGTCGCCGCACTGCGCAACGAATTCGGCGGCCATGCAGTGGAGAGCAAATAAGAAGTTCTGGAAGCACATAGGATAACAAAAGGCAGCAAGACTTAATACCATCGCGGTATTGGGGCTTGCTGCTTTTTTGCAATGCAAACAGGTTAAGACCGCCAGAGAAATGGCATGAACGGACAATTTCCAGAGAAGAAGGGTCGATCTCTCGGCAATATTCCTGTACTATATAAAGAAATGCTCCGACAACAAGAGGAAATGGTGATATCGAACATGGTTAATTTATTGGATGTTTTGAAAAAGGAAGTAGTTCCGGCGGAGGGATGTACGGAGCCGATCGCCGTCGCTTATGCAGTCTCCTTAGCAGCGGAGCTGGTTCAGGAAGAAATCACGTCGATTCAGCTGTTTCTTAGCGGGAATATTATTAAAAATGCTATGGGGGTAGGTATCCCCGGTACCGGACAAAACGGTCTGCCCATTGCAGCTGCCTTGGGGGCGGTGATTCACCGTTCCCATAAGAAGCTCGAGATATTGTCAGGGCTGTCCCAGGCAGAGCTTAGTAAAGCCAACGAGATCATTGACCGGAAGCTGCTTGAAGTGGAGCTGAAAAACACGCCCGAGAAACTGTATATTGAGGCGCGGGTACACAGTGAGAGCCACACAGCTACAGCGATTATTGCCAAAGAGCATACGCATGTGATCTTTCTGTCCAAGGACGGGATCACACTTGATCTGCCAAAAGACAAGGCGGATTGTGAGGGATCCGAGGAATTGGACCCTGAGGTTTATGCGGTTTCCCTGGACGGGATTTTTGAGTTCGTCCGGACCGCCGATTTCTCCAGCCTTCAGTTTCTTTTGGAAGGTGCGGTAATGAACAAGGCCATCTCCGATGAGGGATTAAGGGGAGATTACGGACTGCAGGTGGGTAAAAAAATGTTGCAGCAATCGGCGGTCAATCTGTTTGGCAATGATGTGGCCAACAAGGTTATCGCTGCTACGGCTGCAGCCTCCGATGCGCGGATGGACGGCAGTGCAATGCCGGTGATGACAACGGCAGGCAGCGGGAATCAGGGCATAGCGTGTACGCTGCCGGTGATTGAGCTCGCCCGGCTCATGAACAAAGACGAGGAGACGCTGGCGCGGGCACTGGCCCTCAGCAATCTGATCACCGTCCATGTCAAACATTATATCGGGCGTCTGTCCCCGCTATGCGGATCGGGCATCGCAGGCGGAGTAGGGGCCAACAGCGGGATCATCTTTCTGATGGGCGGGAGCCTGGAGCAGATTAAGCACGGGATACAGAATACGATAGCCTCATTGTCAGGCATGATCTGCGACGGTGCGAAATCCACCTGCGCGCTGAAAATCTCCACAGCTACCAATGCAGCAATTCAGGCAGCTACACTGGCCATGAACAATATTTCGCCCACCGATAGGGATGGGGTGATTTTTGAAGAGGTGGAAGATACGATCCGCAACATGGAGAGGCTGGTCCAGGAAGGCCTTGCCGCAACGGATACGACAATTCTTAACATCATGCTGTCTAAGGGAGAGGTAATGTAATCAGGCAGATTGGGTAGGTAGTGAGACGAGGCTGCTGTCTGACGTTTTAGATGCTGTGAATGGGTGGCTGATGTGACTGATGTGAGAAGTGTGACTGATGTGAAAGGCGTGACTAACGTAAATTGATGCGACTGATACGACTGACGCAACTCATGCAACTGTTGTCTAAGCTCAAACGATACAGCATTCTGCGTTACCAGACCGGCTAACGGACCGTAAAGCCGCTATTCTATAATAATAGGCCGTAATGTCTTTCTTATGGACCGTATAGCCGTTATTCCCGGAAAAAACGGCGAAATGGCGCTGGGAATGAAAAATAACATCTCTGGAGTCCGCTTTGTGACCGGAAACAAGGTATTTTCCGAAATAACGTCACTGGAGTCCGGTACGCATTGTATAGAACCGCCGCCATGCACATATTGCGCTGCAATTAGAATAAATAGTGGATACCCGTTAACGGACGGACCGATAATGATAGCAACGGAGGTGTGTTCACATGGGAGAACAAAGACAACGGTATAACGAAGAATTCAAAAAGCAAACCGTGAAGTTCATTCAAGAACAGACGAAGACCTTGGGTGACTTAGCGGAAGAGCTTAACATCCCGAAAAGTACGCTGCATCAGTGGATGGGTCAATATCGGGAGCTAAAGAATGAACCGGTGGCGAGCATGGACCGGGTACGGGAACTCGAAGCACAGTTGAAAGAGGCGACCCGTCAGCTCCAGGAGAAAGCACTCAAACTTGCCGATACAGAAGAAGAACTGGCGATTGTAAAAAAAGCGGTGAACATCTTCAGCAAACCAAGGAACTAAGATTCCAGTTTATGGAGGACCATCGCTCCGAGTTTCGCTTGGAGAAGATGTGCGACACCCTACACGTTTCAAGGAGCGGTTACTACAAGTGGCGGACGGGAGAAACCAGCACACAGAAACTCCGCAAAGCAGCGATCATGGAGCGAATCCAGTATCATTTTGCCGATCATAAAAAGCGTTATGGAAGTCCGAAGATCACCCGTCTGCTGCACCAAGAGGGCTATACCGTTACCGAACGCACCGTGAGTGTGTACATGCGGCAAATGAAGCTCCGCTCTGTCGTGTCTAAACCCTACCGTGTACAGACTACCGACTCTAAGCATGAACTATCCCAATAAGAGCAGCCTTTCTCATCCTTAAAGGAGGGAAGTGCCGCTCTTATTTTTTATAACACCCCTATTGTAGCCCTGTTATTGCCCCAGTAATATCCTCGTATTGCCACTTTTTACTCTTCCATTGCTTTCATACGTTTCCTATTGCCACAACTATCTTCCTGGGCGTCCAGGCCTTCCCGCAGAGGTCAGTACAGCACCTCAACATGCTCCTTCGCGAGCCGCTTGAGCCAGGCTTCTGACGGTTTGCGGTCCGTGATCAGCACGTCGATTCGGCTAAGCTGGACCAGCTGTGTAAAGGCGGTCTTGTCGAATTTGGTATGGTCGGCGAGCAGAACAACCTTTTCGGCCTGGCGCAGCATGTATTTCTTAAGCTCGCACTCCGGTTCGTTGGAATCGGTGATACCGCGTTCCATATCAATACCCTTGCAGCTGATCACGGCAGTGTCGACATTGTAGCGCTGGATTGTGTCATGGGCGACTGGGCCCACAAGAGAGAGTGAACGATGGCGCAAAGATCCGCCGGAGGAAATAATATTCATACCGGAGCTGGCGAACTCATGCAAAATATTGATGGAGTTCGTAATGACCGTCAGATTGTTTTTGTTGCCCAGCAGCTTGAGGAATTCAAAGGAAGTCGAGCTGGGATCGACCATCAACGTATCACCGTCATTAATCAGCTCAAGCGCCTTAAGCGCGATGTTGCGTTTGATATCAGTATTGATAGCGCCCCGGGTGACAAACGGCAGATCCTCATTGGTATGCCTGTTCAGCATAGCCCCCCCGTATGTGCGGCTTAAAATGCCGTCCTTTTCCAGCTTCTCCAGATCCCTGCGGATCGTTTCTTCCGTTACTTCAAACATGCGGCTTAAATCAGAGACCAGAACTCTTTTATCCTGATGCACCAAATCTATTATTTTTTTGCGTCTTTCAGCTGCGAGCATATAATCACCTTTCCGGAGTTAGAACTATTTTATAAATATAGACCTAACGATCTGTGTTTTGCAATAAACTAAGGAGAAACAACATTAATTCTATTATAACCTTCGTGAAACAGACAATAAACAAATAAAAACAACATAATTATTATTTTAAATGTTGACAACAAAGATCGGGGGCGATACGATGAGGATATCATTATTCCTTTGAAAGCGCATGCCTCTTAGAGGAGCGCCAGAGCCGGTCCGCTGCGAATCTTCAGAGACCAGCCTGAAGTGCCACAGCCGAATGAAACCAAGCTTGCAGAGGAAAGAGTGTTAACTTGTAAACGCTGTATATAAATTGCCTGGGAGGCTGGTCAATCAATGAGTACTCATGTTTATTATGTTCCTTCTATCAACATTATGGGAAAAGGCTGTCTGAAGGAAATCGGCCCGTACATTCAAGAGCTGAATTTGCAGAAAGCGCTTGTGGTCACCGATAAGTTTCTGGTCAAGAGCGGAATCGCCGGCAAGCTGCTGGCTGTTCTGGATGAAGCAGGAATTAATTATGTCGTATATGATGAAGTCAAGCCTAACCCGACCTGTAAAAATGTCCATGACGGCGTTGATTTCCTGAAGCAGCATGAATGCGACTATCTGGTGTCTATCGGCGGTGGTTCGCCGCAGGATACAGCCAAAGCCATTGGCATCGTTGCTACCAATGGCGGACATATCGCAGAGTACGAAGGTGTACACAAGTCACAGCATAAATCGCTGCCTATTATTGCGGTGAACACTACCGCCGGAACTTCAAGCGAAGTGACGATCAACTATGTCATTACGGATGAGGAACGCAAGGTGAAGATGGTTATGGTGGATAAGAACAGCATTGCCACCATCTCGGTGAATGACCCTGAGCTGATGGTCGACAAGCCGGCCGCGCTTACTGCGGCAACAGGAATGGATGCCCTGACTCATGCTATTGAAGCATTAGTGACGCCAGGAGCTTATCCGGTCACCGATGCAACGGCATTAGCTGCGGTGGAGCTTATTTTTGCCAATCTGGCCCGCACGGTGAAAGACGGCCATGATATTGAAGCGCGTGAGCAGATGGTTTACGCAATTTTCCTTGGAGGCTTGGCTTTCAACAATGCCGGACTCGGATATGTGCATGCCATGGCGCATCAGCTTGGCGGAGTATATGATTTGCCGCATGGGGTGTGCAATGCGATGCTGCTGCCATATGTAGAAGAAGAAAACGCCAAATATGTACCGGAGAAATTCAGAAGTATCGCCAAGGCGATCGGCCTGCAGGTGAACGGCAAAAGCGACAAGGAATGCGCCGATTTCGTAATCGAATCAATTAAAGCGCTGTCCAAGGAAGTCGGCATACCGGCCAAATTATCCGAGCTGGGTGTAGATGAGGTTGATCTTGACCTGCTCGCTGAAAATGCGATGAAGGATGCCTGTGCACCAGGAAATCCATTCATTCCTACCAAAGAAGAAGTCATTGCCCTATTCCGCAAAATCCTCTAGAACATCTTTTAATAAGGAGATTCCCTATGAACAATCATATCGCCGTCGATATCGGCGCCTCCAGCGGGCGGCTAGTGCTCGGAACCATCGTGGACGGGAGTCTCACCCTGGAGGAGATCCACCGTTTCAGCAATGGATTCACCGAGCGCGACGATTCCTGCTTCTGGGATGTGGATTACTTACTGGAGCAGATCCTTATCGGGCTGCAAAAAGCAAAAGCCGGAGGCGTGACGAAATGCACCCTAGGGATTGACACTTGGGCTGTAGATTACGTCCTGCTGGATGCTGAGGGAAACCGAATCCAGGAGGTATATGCTTACCGGGACCGCAGGACGGATGGGGTCATGGAAGAGGTGGCGAAGCTCATTTCTCCGGAAGCTGTTTATGCCAAGACGGGGATTCAGCAGTTAACATTTAATACGTTATATCAGCTGTATGTCCATGACCGTGAGGAGCTGGCTAAGGCGGATCAGATTTTGCTGGTGCCCGATTATCTCTACTATAGATTGTGCGGCCGGAAGATCAACGAGGTCACCAATGCTTCGACCACACAACTGCTCAATCTCGCAAGCCGTGATTTCGATCCTGAGCTGCTTGCATTGCTTCAGCTTGAGCGAGAGCAGTTCGCCGGGCTGACCGAGCCCGGTGAAGATCTAGGCAGCATCAGTGATTCACTGATGCAGCAGTATGATCTGCCGGAATGCCGGCTCATTTGCGTGGCAACCCATGATACGGCTTCCGCCGTCCTTGGCATACCGGCGCAAAGCGGGCGATCGTCAGCATATATCAGCAGCGGCACCTGGTCGCTGCTTGGCGCTCAACTGGATCAGCCGATTAATAACCGGAGTGCAAGAGAAGCCAACTATACCAATGAATGGGGTGCTTATGGCACCTACCGGTTCCTCAAAAACATTATGGGACTGTGGCTGATCCAGGAGGTGCGCAGGCTGGACGGCAACCGCTACAGCTTCGCTGAGCTGGCTGAACAGGCCGCTGCCGCTGAAGGCTTCCGCAGCCTGATTGGCTGCAATGATCCGCGTTTTTTGAATCCGGACGATATGATAGAAGAAATCCGCCTATTCTGTGCCGAGAGCGGCCAGCCTGTTCCGCAGTCGCCGGGTGAACTGGCACGCTGCATCTTTGACAGTCTGGCGTTGTCCTATCGCAGCTATTTGAAAGAGCTCGAAGCGCTTACTGGCACAGCCATCGAAGTGCTGCAAATCGTCGGCGGTGGAGCAAACAACGAGCTGCTGTGCCAGCTGACCGCAGACGTAATCGGCAAGGAGGTCCTTGCAGGACCCGCTGAAGCTACCGCACTGGGAAATATTGCGGTACAGCTGATCCAGTCGGGCAAGGTCTCGGACATCCACGAGGCCAGAGCACTGATCGGGCAATCGTTTGAGATCAAATCCTATCTACCCCGGCCTATGCCGCAGCTTGGCGGGCTGCTGGTCCGCTGGGAGGAGCTGAATGCAGCGGAAACGGCTGCAGGTGAAAGCGCATAAGCTCCGCTTTCGAAGCGGGTTTTGCCCGAAGTAAACCGATGGAGCAGATGCTCACAAAACTAAATCGTATGCTTCCGGAGCAAGTTTGCTCGAAGAGTATTCCCGGAAGCATCGCTCACAAAACTAAGCCTATGCTTTCGAAGCGAGTTTTGCCCGAAGTAAACCGATGGAGCAGATGCTCACAAAACTTTTAGGAGGATGCACCATGGATCAGAGCATCATGAACAGCTTTAACGAAGCCAAGATACTGTACGCCGCTCATGGCATTAATGTGGATGAAGTACTGGAGAAGCTGGCACAGATCAAGATTTCACTGCACTGCTGGCAGGGAGATGACGTTAGAGGTTTTCTGTTTAAGGATAAGGAGCTTAGCGGCGGGATTGCCGTAACCGGAAGTTATCCCGGCCGCGCCGGCACACCAGAGGAGCTGCGTCAGGATTTGGAGAAGGCCTTATCGCTGATTCCGGGCAAGCATAAGGTCAACCTGCATGCGATTTATGCCGACACAGATGAAAAGGTGGATCTGGACGAGCTGGAACCGCGCCACTTTGCATCGTGGGTAGACTGGGCCAAGGAGCAGGGGCTTGGACTTGATTTTAATCCGACCTGCTTCTCCCATCCGAATGCGGCAGACGGGTTCACTTTGAGCCATGCAGACGAAGCCATCCGCAGCTTCTGGATTAAGCATTGCAAGGCTTCCCGGCGGATCGCCGAGCATTTCGGGCGTGAGCTTGGACAACCCTGCGTCACCAACTTTTGGGTGCCTGACGGTTATAAGGATAGCCCGGTGGACCGGCTGGCGCCGCGGATACGGCTGAAAGAATCGCTGGATGAAGTGTTCAGCGAAGAGATTGATCCACAATATAATATTGATGCCGTGGAGAGCAAGCTGTTCGGCATCGGCTCGGAGAGCTATGTGGTCGGATCGCATGAATTTTATATGGGCTACGGGCTGACCCGGGGCAAAGCGATTTGCCTCGATGCCGGTCACTTCCATCCGACTGAAGTGATTTCGAATAAGCTGTCCTCCATTCTGATGTTCAGCGAGCAGCTGCTGCTGCATGTCAGCAGACCGGTCCGCTGGGACAGTGACCATGTGGTGACCATGGATGATGAACTGCTGGAGATTGCCCGGGAGCTGGTCCGCGGAGATTTGCTGCCGCGCACGAATATTGGTCTGGACTTCTTCGACGGCAGTATCAATCATATTGCGGCATGGGTTATCGGCACACGCAACACGCTCAAAGCCTTACTGCGTGCGATGCTGGAACCAGTAGCGGAGCTTAAGGCTGTTGAACTGGCCGGTGATTACACTTCCCGGCTCGCACTTGTCGAAGAATTTAAGTCTTATCCATTTGGCGCGGTGTGGGATTATTACTGCGCTTCGAAGAATACACCGGTCCGTGAACAATGGCTGGCTGAGGTCAAGAGCTACGAGCAGGAAGTGCTGGCGGCAAGATAGGCAACGGCTAACCAAGACGTGACTAATTAAGCAGTGTATATAAAGGAGAGAAGACATATGAGTACATCCGTAATGAAGTCCAAAGGATACATTGCCGGCATCGAGGCGCCATTTATTCAGGAAATGTCGGAGATTACCCATCACATGTGGTCGCTCGGCTGGGATGAGCTGAACGGCGGCAACGTCAGCTATTTGCTGGAAGAGGATGAGGTAGCTAAATACATTAACGTACGGGAGCCGCTGCGGACGATTAACCTGACCTTCCCGGTCGCTGAGCTGGCCGGCAAATATTTCATCGTCACCGGCTCCGGCAAATATTTCAGGAATGTAATCAAAGACCCGGAAGCCAATCTCGGGGTGCTGCGTGTCACGGACAGCGGCGAGAGTGTAGAAGTGCTCTGGGGTCTGCGCAACAACGCCGTGCCAACGAGCGAGCTGGCTTCCCATTTCATGAGCCATATTGAGCGCCTGAAGGTGGACCCCAACCACCGGATCGTACTGCATACCCACGCTACCAATGTCATTGCCATGACCTTCACGCATGATCTGGATGAGCTGAAATTCACCAAAACCTTATGGGAAATGTGCACCGAATGTCTGGTGGTTTTCCCGGACGGCGTGGGTGTTATTCCTTGGATCGTTCCCGGCAGCAGTGAAATCGGCCGCGCAACAGCTGATAAAATGAAGGAATACCGGGTAGTTATCTGGCCGCAGCATGGCATTTTTGTGACCGGCGGCACGATGGATGCTACCTTTGGTCTGGTGGAAACGATTGAGAAAGCGGCGATTGTCTATAACCTGATCGCTGGCAGAGAAATCAAACAGAAAATTACCGACCGCCAGCTGGCGGATCTGGCGGCGGCTTTCCATGTTACACCGAAAGCCGGCATCCTGGAGTTATAAAATACACTTCATAGCGAAGGGCAACCGGACATGGGCAGATTATCTGCCTTTGTCCGGTTTTTTGCGCAGCAGCGGCTGTCCTGAAGATCTGCTGCCAGGATTTGCAATTGCCTTCAACTAGCGTCATAATATCCTTACTTAAAGTAATTATATTATTAAATGGAGGTAGTATATGAATACCGATAAATTGTTTACACCTTTTCAGGTTGGAACGCTTTCCCTTCAAAACCGGATCGTAATGGCGCCAATGACCCGGGCATATTCACCGAACGGGGTAGCAACCGAAGCAGTTGCCGAGTATTACCGCAAACGTACAGAGGGTGGAGTGGGCCTGATTGTAACCGAAGGCACAGCGATCAACCATCCGTCAGCCGTCAGCCATCCGAATATTCCGAATATTCACGGGGAGGCTGCTTTGGCCGGCTGGGCTAAGGTTGTGGAGGAAGTTCACGCCGCCGGCGGCAAAATCATTCCGCAGCTCTGGCATGTCGGCATGGCCCGCAACATTGGCGAGCTGCCGAATGCTGAAGCGCTGCCAATTGGTCCATCCGGGCTGAATTTGGCCGGCCAGCAGATTACAGAGCCGATGACGCAGCAGGAGATCGACGGTATCATCGCTGCTTTTGCCCAGGCGGCCGTAGACGCCAAGCGGATTGGTTTTGACGGCATTGAGCTGCATGGGGCACATGGTTATCTGATCGACCAGTTCTTCTGGGAGAAGACCAATCAGCGCACCGATCAATATGGCGGTGATCTTGAAGCGCGGACTACCTTTGCGGTCGAGGTTATTGATGCCTGCCGCCGTGCAGTTGGACCGGATTTCCCGATTGTGCTGCGCTTCTCGCAATGGAAGAGCGGAGATTACTCTGCCAAGCTTGCCCAAACACCGGAAGAGCTGTCCCGTTTCCTGACACCGCTCAGCAATGCCGGAGTCGATATCTTCCACTGCTCCACACGCCGCTTCTGGCTGCCGGAGTTCGAAGGCTCCGAGCTGAATCTGGCCGGCTGGACGAAGAAAATTACCGGCAAACCAACCATCACGGTAGGTTCTGTAGGTCTCAACAGCGAGTTCACCAGTACGGTGAAGGAGGAAAATGAGGAAGATAACATCGAACGCCTGCTGGAGAAGCTGCAACAAGCGGAATTTGATCTGGTGGCGGTCGGCAGAGCGCTGCTCAGTGATCCGCAGTGGCCGGCCAAAGTGCAAAGCGGCAGAATGGACGAGATCATTCCGTTTACGTTCGAGTCTACAAAGACACTGAACTGAACGGAAGCCGGCTAACTTTAGGAGGAAGGCAATCATGAGAGAGAGGGCTTCAACCGCATGGGAGAGTTTTGGATGGAGCATCCAAAACGCGCAAGTGGGAGAAGTCCTCTTTGTGTTTTCTTTTTATTAATTATCAGGAAAAGGGTGGAGAACGATGAATAAGCGAATAGCAATTACCGGTTTTGGCGTGAAGGTTCCTAATGGAGAGAACAACAACGATTTGTTGGAGCATCTGATCAGCGGCGAGTATGATTTCACAGCCAGAAATGATATTACACCGAATCAGGAGCCTTTATGGGTTGGTGAAGTTCTTGGGGATTTGGGGACGCTGGAGGATAAGCAGTACCGGGTTCTGCCGAGAATCTCCAAGCTGGCCATTAGTACAAGCGCCGAAGCACTAGTGATGGCTGGACTAGATTTGACGGACCCTGGTAATAAGACGGGGGTGTTCTTTGGGACCACCATGGGCGGTACAACTCCGCTGGAGGATATGGTCCATTACGCATCTGCCGGCAAGTTCAGAGAAATGCCTGTTTACTGCTGCGGGTTGGTGCATTATCACAGTCTGGCTTCCTCCATCTCCAGCTTTTTTCATCTGACAGGAATCTCGAAGACGGTAACGACCGGCTGCACTGCCGGACTTGAAGCGCTGGAGGACGCCATGCTGTATCTGCAAAGTGGAAAGATAAACACGGCAATTGTAGGGGCAGCGGATAGCAGCAACAATAAAGTGACAGTGTACGGGTTCGGAAAAATAAGAGCGCTGCCATTCAATCAGGAAATCTGGAACTCCGGCTCGCCGTTCAACAAAAAAAGCAAAGGCTTCATATTGTCGGAGGGGGCAGCCAGCCTGATTCTGGAAACCGAGGAACATGCGCTTAGCCGCAATGCAACTATTTATGGGTATATAGATGCCGTGTCTACGAATAATGACGCTGAATCGGTGAATGGCCAGGACAAAACCGGAAGGAATATGAAGCAGGCGGTAAATGATGTGCTGGGCAACAAAAGACCTGACTATTTTAACAGCCAGGCCTTGGGCTACGACGCTAATGACAGAATCGAGGATATAGTCTCCAGGGATATCTTTCAGCATGAAGTACCGCTGACCTCGATCAAAGGGCTGATCGGCCATCCGTTCAGTGTCAGCGGCCTGGCGCAGATTATTGCCTCCTTGCTCGGCTTTCAGCATCATTTTATTCCCGGAACCATCCGGACAGATCAACATGGCTATGAGCATCTTCCATTAATCACAAAGACTCTCCAGAAAGCCACATCCGAAGTACTGATTACAAGCCATGGGTACGGAGGCAATAATGCCTGTGTCTATTTAACGAAGCAATGATGATTTAACAATTTACATACTTTTGGTGTGCTGCAGCTGTTCCGCCTTGAGCCGCCATTTCTTCGCTTCATGCTTTTGATGGTTTTGTTCATACAGGTTAGCGATTCGCTCGTAGGCATCGAACTCTTCCGCATTAAATAAAAGTACATATTTTAAAAACGCTATAGCCGCAGTGAACTTGCCTTGAGACGCGAGATAATCTGATTGCTGATGGGCAAGTGTAACCAGTTGAATCTCTATCTTAACTCTCAGGTGCAGGTTCCATTCCTGGTTTAGATTTCTGAATAGGTCAGGCTGGATCTGCGCAAAAACAGAATGAATCAGTGGCTCCTTCAGTTCAGGATTAGTTTCCTCATTAGCCCGGTTAATCTCCGCCAGCAGAGTCAGCACATCGGAGTCTACGGCAGTCTGCAGAGCAATTTGCTGTTTATCGCTGTAGATCAGCTTCGTGGCTTCATTGTTCAGCAGCTGCTTCAGATGGGTAAGGCATACCCGAAGCTGACCTCTGGCTTTGACAAGATCCATATCCCGCCATAATTCTTCACAGAGCCGGTCTCTGGTGACGACGGGATTCAGCAGCAAATAAATCAGCAAATCCTTGGCGCTTCTCCTTCCCCAGCCACTAATAATCGGAATATCATCTACGGCAACCGTAAATCTGTTGAGTAAATTGATCTTCAATTGTACGGATGGGGCGTTATCGGCCGGATTATTGTTAACCATGTCCAGTAATTCGGAATGCAAATTTAACAGCAAAGGGTCCAAAGGAGCCCTGTTCATCCACTTACTCTTCAGAAAGACTTCAATCTGTTTAAAGGTTTCCTCCGGCTGATCATAAAAAACCATGTTGGATGCATTGTACAAGGTCATAAACCGGCAATTCGGATTGGCCGATGCAATCAGGCTGGACAGATAGGGAGGATACATCGGGTCCTGTTCCCCGGTCAACATTAATGTCGGATGGGTATGCTGTTTGAACAGATCCATAATCTCGTTATGTGCATACGCAAAGAAATCCAGCAGTTCCAGATAAACGTCAAAGGTGACTTTGGCAAAAGCGCTGTACAGCGCTTCCGTTTCAGCGCTATGGCGCGGATAAAGGGTGGCGTTAGGAATCACGTGATCCGCAAGCGCCAGCATGGATTGATAAGTCATCAGCTTTTTGCGGTAATCCTTATATTTATTGGCTGTCCCAGACGAATTGAACAAGGGAAGCGACAAAAGAACAGTGCTTCTTACTCGATCCGGATACGCTTTGGCAAAATAAAGGGCAATAATGCTCCCTGCCCCATGGGCGATGATATGGAAGGATTGAATCTGGAGATCATCCAGCAGCATTCGCAAATTTTCGACAAATAATGCGGCCAGTTTATCAAGGGTAGTCTTAGAGCTTCCGCTCAATCCATGTCCCCGGAGATCATATCTTACAATATGGTAGTTGTCAGTCATATATGGAACCATAAAGTCCCAGCTACTCAGATTAAAGCCCAGACCATGGATAAGTACCAAGGTTTCTGTGCGGTCACTGGTGTTTTTTGCCGTCTCGTATTCATAATGGATGTCGGTGTCATCCCTTGAAATATAAGCCATTGCTGTACCCCTCTACGTTGCGTTATAGAATGATTATATCTGAAAAATATATAATATTTTATCGTAATATGTGGTTTTTTGTAGAAATGTGTAACGTATGTGTAGCGGTGCTTTGTTAAACTTGGAACAAGCAATACTTTTCAGGGGAGATGATGTGCAGCTATGAAGATGTTTTACTGTATTTGCGTCAAGGATTCCAAGTTCGATTTGGTCTATTTACGGATGTATATCCGCAGATAATAGCAGATAATAAATGTACGGAATAATAATTTTAGACGAACCTTCTTACTTATTATGTAGGAGGGTTTATTAGTATGTAGAATTCTAATTGTATCAGGGGATTTAATTTATTCTACCAGATTGTCTTTTAAAATTGTAAAACTTGGATTGCATTTTATCCTTATGCTATAATTTTTTATTAGCAAGAATAAAATTCTAGAGTTTATTTTACAAAGCTTCAATATAAAGGACGTGGAATAATGACAATGGGGAATAACTCACCGGACTTAAAATTCGGCAAGGGTGGTTCGAAAGATTACTCGAAGTATTTTGATTTTTCTGATGCCAAAGTCATCAGTGAAGAAGAAGGCAAAACTACGTATAGAATTAAAGGACGTACCGTACAGATCAATTCCAACCCGGACTATAAAGAGGGTAAGCGCAGGGGTAAGCAGGAAATAGAAGTTATAGACTTTGAAGATACCGATACTAACCAGGCCATGGAGCAATTCCGGGAGATAAACCGCCACAAACAGCATTATTATTTCATCGCCACCTACGGCTGCCAAATGAACGAGCATGATACGGAGACGATGAAAGGTATGCTGGAGCAAATGGGTTATCTAGCCGCCGAAGACCGCAATGAGGCAGATATTATTCTGTTGAATACTTGTGCGATCCGCGAGAATGCCGAAGACAAGGTGTTCGGGGAGCTGGGCCATCTCAAGACGCTGAAGCTAGAGAAACCGGGTCTGCTGCTTGGAGTCTGTGGCTGCATGTCACAGGAGGAAGGCGTGGTTAACCGTATCATGTCCAAATACGGCTTCGTTGACATGATCTTTGGCACGCACAATATCCACCGGCTGCCGCAGCTTGTTAAGGAAGCGGTTTATAGCAAGGAGCTTGTAGTTGAAGTCTGGTCCAAGGAAGGCGACATTATCGAGAACCTGCCGAAGAAGCGGGAGGGGATGCGTGCCTGGGTGAATATCATGTACGGCTGTGATAAGTTCTGTACCTACTGCATCGTACCGTTTACCCGGGGCAAGGAGCGCAGCCGCCGTCCGGAGGATGTCATCGCCGAGGTTCGGGAGCTGGCCCGTCAGGGCTTTAAGGAAGTGACTTTGCTGGGGCAGAATGTGAATGCATACGGCAAGGATTTTACGGATTTGGATTATACATTCGGGGACCTCATGGACGATATGCGCAAGATCGACATTCCACGCATCCGCTTCATGACTTCGCATCCCCGCGATTTTGACGATAAATTGATTGAAGTACTGGGAAAAGGCGGCAATCTTGCAGAGCATATTCATCTGCCGGTACAGTCCGGAAGTACTGCCGTTCTGAAGAAAATGAGCCGCAAATACACACGCGAGGCTTACCTGGAGCTTGTCCGCAAGATTAAGGCCAGTGTGCCGGCTGCCGTGCTGACGACAGATATCATCGTGGGGTTCCCCGGTGAAACCGAGGAACAGTTCGAAGAAACACTGTCGCTGGTGCGTGAAGTAGGATATGATATGGCTTATACCTTCATTTATTCACCACGCGAGGGTACGCCTGCAGCTGCGATGGAGGACAATGTACCTGCTGAGGTGAAGAGCGAGCGCCTGCAGCGGCTGAATGACCTCATTAAAGAACAGAGCCGGATCAGCAATGACCGGATGCTGGGCGAACTGGTCGAGGTGCTGGTGGAAGGGGAGAGCAAGAATAACGCTCAAGTGCTTTCGGGCCGTTCCAGTGCCAACAAACTGGTGCATTTTGAAGGTTCGAAGGATCTCATCGGCAGTTTGGTGCAAGTCAGAATTACCGATACGAAAACATGGTACATTAAAGGGGATTGCGTGGCGGAAGCCGCGGCTGTCCTCTAATTATAGAGGAATGGAGCGATGTCAGTGACCCAGGAAGAACCGCGTTTGAACGAATACGGCATGCCGACCTACAATACCCGCGATCTGATCGTGCGCGAGGATATTATGGGCAAAGCCAAGGAGCTCGCTTCACTCATTTCGACCAGCGAAGAGGTGCAGCATTTCCAGCAGGCCGAGCAAAAGATTCTGAATCATGAGCGGGTGCAGGGACTGATCGCCACGATCAAGAAGAAGCAGAAGGAGATTGTGGCCTTTGAGAGCTTCAAGAATAAAGAGATGGTGGCCAAGATTGAGCGTGAAATTGAAGTGCTGCAGGATGAAATTGACGGCATACCGGTCGTGAACGAATTTCAGCAGAGCCAGAGCGATATTAACTATCTGCTGCAGCTCGTTATTTCTGTAATCCGAGACACCGTGTCGGAAAAAATCAATGTGGAAGCCGGCACTGAAGCGCCTCCGTCCACATGCGGCGATTAAATAAGTTTCTGGGGGCGGATGCAGATCCGTCCCTTTGTTCAGGTAGGACATCATAATTAATTGATTTTAGAAGTTCAGGTTTGGTACATTAAAAGATACGAACAGTTAAATTAAAGCTGCAGCAAAGGATGATCTAGAGTGAGCGAGAACGCGGAACAAAACTATAACGCCAAAAAGTACCGTACACCGGACGGAGTTCCGGCCGATATTGTCATGTTTACCTTGACCAAGCGGGAACGGAAGACGGTCACGAAGACACTTCCGCTGCGCGAACTGAAAGTCATGCTGATCCGTCGGAAGAAATGGCCTTGCGAGGGCATGTGGGCCTTGCCGGGTGGCTTCTGCCAGGAAGATGAATCTATATATGATGCAGCCACACGTGAACTGAAGGAAGAAACCGGTGTGGACGGCGGACATTTGGAATACCTTGGTGTCTACAGTACACCGGGCCGGGATCCGCGCGGCTGGATTATCAGCCACGCCTTTTTCGCACTGGTGGAGGAGTGGATGCTGGAGCAGAGACAAGCCTCCGATGACGCGGGTGAGGTAGGGCTGTTTACACTGCAGGAAGCGCTCGAAGAGCTGGAGCTGGCTTTTGACCACCGTGATATTATTAACGACGCCTATCTGCGGATTCAGCAGCAAATGCTGCAGACGACGATAGCCAGACAGTTTTTACCGCGGCATTTTACGCTGAGCGAGTTGTATCAGGTCATTCAGACCGTAGTGCCGGAATTTAAGGAACCGAACTTTATCCGCAAAATTACGTCAACCCGCAGCAGGCAGGGTATATTAAAGGAAGTAAGCGATGAAGCAGGCAATCCGCTCAGCTCCAACCAATACTCCCAGCGCCCTGCCCAGCTCTATATGTTTACGGACCACGAGCCATTATTATCAATTTATACTTAAAGCAGATACTTACAAAACCAGGCGGATGCTTTCGAAGCAGTTTTGTACGAAGCTATTCAATGGAGTAGATGCTCACAAAACTTAGCGTATGCTTTCGAAGCAGTTTTGTACGAAGCTATTCAATGGAGTAGATGCTCACAAAACTTTTAGGAGGTCACTAGATGAAGGCATTAATCGTGATCGATTTCACCAATGATTTTATTGACGGCAGCCTGCCTGTTGGACAGCCCGGCATAGACATTGCGTCCAGAGTGAACCAGTTGACGGAGCAATTTGTGAAGAGTGGCGATTTCGTGGTGATGGCGGTTGATTTACATGAAGCCAATGATTCCTATCATCCGGAGAGCAGACTGTTTCCACCGCATAATCTGCGCGGCAGCCGGGGGCGTGAGCTGTATGGGGAGCTGCATAACGTATATGAAGCGAACCAGAAAGACATCTATTGGATGGACAAAACCCGTTACAGCGCCTTTAGCGGCACGGAATTGGAGCTGAAACTGCGTGAACGCGGGATTGCCGAGCTGCATCTGATAGGGGTATGTACAGATATTTGTGTGCTGCATACTGCAGTGGATGCATATAACAAAGGTTTTGAAATCATCATACACGAAGATGCTGTAGCGAGCTTCAATGCCGATGGGCATGTCTGGGCGCTGGGTCATTTCCGGGGCAGCCTCGGAGCAAAAGTGGTTACTGCAAAATAGAGAAAACTATAGACCTGCAGATGCAGCAGTGAAGATACTAGGAGATGAGGATATGAGGAGAGAGCTTGCTCTACATACGGACAAATATCAGATTAATATGATGTACGCCCATTGGGTCAACGGGAGCCACAAACGCAAGGCCGTATTCGAAGCCTATTTCCGCAAGCTTCCCTTCGGGAACGGCTTTGCTGTGTTCGCAGGCCTGGAGCGGATCGCTCAGTACATCAGTGAACTGCGTTTCACTGAGGAAGACATCCGTTACTTGTCCGAGCAGGAAGAGAATTATGCACCTGCTTTTCTGGAGGAGCTGCTGCAGTTTCATTTCCAGGGCAGTATCCATTCCATGAAGGAAGGAGCGCTTGTCTTTCCCGATGAGCCGCTGATCCGAGTGGAAGGAACGATCATGGAGGCTCAGCTTGTGGAGACAGCCATCCTGAACTTCATGAACTATCAGACGCTGATCGCCACCAAAGCTTCCCGTATCAAGCAGGTGGCACCGAATGATATTCTGCTGGAGTTTGGCACGCGGCGTGCTCAGGAAGCCGACGCGGCGGTGTGGGGAGCACGTGCGGCTTATATCGGCGGCTTCCATGCCACCTCCAATATGCTGGCCGGTAAAATGTTCGGCATACCCACGAAGGGCACACATGCCCATTCCTGGGTACAGAGCTTCGCCAGCGAACAGGAGGCGTTTGATGCTTATGCCAAGGTGCTGCCGGATGGCGTTACGCTGCTGGTGGATACATTTGACACGCTGCGCAGCGGTGTGCCGCATGCGATTAACACCGCGAAGAAGCTAGAGGCGGAGGGTAAACGCATGAACGGCATCAGGCTCGACAGCGGAGACTTGGCCTATTTGTCACGCCAGGCACGCAAGATGCTCGATGAAGCTGGACTGCAGTATGTGAAGATCGTCGCTTCCAATGATCTTGATGAGAACACGATCATGAACTTGAAGTCGCAGGGAGCTGCCATAGATACCTGGGGTGTGGGAACACAGCTGATTACGGCATCTGATCAGCCTTCCCTAGGCGGAGTGTACAAGCTGGTGGAGATGGAGTCCCCTTCCGGTGAAATGGTACCAACGATCAAAATCTCCTCCAACCCCGAGAAAGTATCTACGCCAGGGAAGAAGGAAGTGTTCCGGATTGTCGGCACCAATGGCAAGGCGCTGGCCGATTATATCAGCTTCCCTGAAGAAACGGGCCCGCGCAGTGGTGCCCGGCTGAAGCTGTTCAATCCGCTGCACCCCTATATGAAGAAGCATGTGGAACGTTACGAGGCGCTGCCGATGCTGGAGCCAATCTACGTCAATGGTTTCCAGGTTTATAAATTACCGGAGCTGGATGAGATCCGCCGCTACCATCAGGAGCAGCTCGACCTGTTCTGGCCTGAGTATCTGCGCATACTTAATCCTGAGGTGTACCGCGTGAATCTCAGCGAGCAGGTGTGGGACCGCAAGCAGCAGCTGATTGCAGAGCATATGCAGCAGGATATCGAGTAGAAGAGGCTTTTTAATAGAATGTGATAGACAAGCTGTCCCCTGCAGGCAATCTGCGGATGGGGCAGCTTTTTACCTTCAATTCGGTGTGCAAGACACAATACGGATTGACAGAAAATAACAGAGATTATATATTAAAGATGTTCTTACTTTCATGACGAATTCAGGAAACTGAATTATCTTTTTTGTCATGAAAGTTAAAACGCTTTAACTTTCATTTCTGCTGCCGGAAAGTTTCATTGATCCAATTGAGAGGGGGGAGTTCTGGTTTCGCCGGTTTATTTTCGCAATTGATTCTTATTCTACTATTGAGGAGTGAATCATTTATGAAAAGTCGAGGCAAGCATAAACTTGGCTGGAAAAGCTTCTTGTTACTCTGTCTGGCGCTACTTCTCCTACCGGCTGGTTCGGCATTTGCTGCTGTAAACAAACCTTTCCCTCAGCATACGACTTATACGAGCGGCACAATCAAGCCTAACCATGTCACACAGACAAGTATGGACAACTCTGTAAAAACAAAATGGAATGCCTGGAAAGCGGCTTATCTGAAACCGGCAGGCACAGGCAAATATTACGTTAAATATAATTCGGCTGGCGAAACCGTTTCCGAAGCCCATGGCTACGGTATGCTGTTCACGGTACTTATGGGTGGTTATGACAGCAACGCACAGACTTATTTCGATGGACTGTATAATTATTACACTGCACATCCCAGCTCTCTTAATCCTTACCTGATGTCGTGGAAGCAGAACAGCAGCTTTGAGAATATCGAGGGGGAAGATTCTGCTACGGACGGTGATATGGATATCGCCTACTCGCTCCTGCTCGCAGACAAGCAGTGGGGCAGCAGCGGCACAGTTAACTATCTGCAGGCAGCCAATCATATTATTAATGCAATTATGGACGATGAAATCAATCAGACGCAGTGGACCATCCGTCTCGGCGATTGGGCGAACAGCGGCTCTTACAATACCGCTACCCGGCCATCGGACTTTATGCTGAGTCATTTAAAGGCATTTCAAGCGGCAACCGGGGATACCCGCTGGAAAAATGTTACAGATAAAACCTATACGATCATCAACAGCCTGTATACAGGCTATAGCGCTACCACCGGTTTGCTGCCCGACTTCGTGGTCTATTCCGGAGGGGTCTACAAACCGGCGCCAGCCAATTTCCTTGAGGATGCCAACGACGGGCACTATAATTATAATTCCTGCCGTACCCCATGGCGGATTACAACCGATTACCTGATCTCAGGAGACAACCGGGCCTTATCCCAGCTTAACCAGCTGAGCAGCTGGATCAAGACTAAAGCCAGCAATACGCCGGGCAATATTAAGGATGGCTACAAGCTCAATGGGACCACCTTCGGAAGCTACAACAGCGGTGCTTTTTATGCTCCGTTCGGGGTGAGTGCCATGACCTCTTCGGCTAACCAGAGCTGGCTGAATTCACTTTGGAGCCATACGGCAGGCAGCGCAGCGGAAGATTACTATGAAGACAGCATCAAGCTGTTCTCGATGATTGTGATGTCGGGTAACTGGTGGACTTACTAAACCTTTGAGAATTACAGCAATCCTAGCCCATCTCCGGATGGGCTTTTGCGATTTTCAGACCCGTTTTTTGCTGGGAAGTGTATGCTAACTGTGATATTTATCATGATTAATGTGATAAATTTAACATCTTAATTTTTAATTTTATTGCTAAATTAAGGGTGACCTTGTATCCACAAAAACCTTGGGAAACACGGATTTTTCACACAATTTTCATATATTGTTGCTTGTATGGCAGATTACCTTCTATTAAAGTAACGCCACTCTGTCGCGTATAAAGAAATCATCTAAAATCCATAAATAAATGTGATTCCCAAAGCGTGGAAAATGCAAGATATGTCACTTCGCGACTTGCAAATTCAAGTTACAATCGTTGAAAAAGTCAAAAGGATGTTATTCTACTTGACACTAAGGAAGGGGTTATGTCGGTGGTACAATTACCAAAATTGAACGATCTCGGTTTCTTTGAGATTCGTCTGGAGTCCATTGGAGGGCTGGGAGCGAATCTGGCCGGTAAGATGCTCGCGGAAGCGGGCGTGGTGGGCGCGGGTCTGAACGGCGTCAGTTTTTCGTCTTACGGCTCGGAGAAGAAGGGGTCAGCAGTAAAGGCCCATATCCGTTTCTGTGATTTGGACACACATATCCGCGATACTTCGCCGGTTGAGCGTCCACACGTCGTTGGGGTTTTCCATGAAGCACTGGCCAAAACCGTCAATGTGACCAGCGGCATTTATGAGCACAGTACCGTTCTTGTGAATTCGGCCAAGACGCCGGAGGAGCTGAAAGAGCTGCTCAAGATGAAGGCAGGCACGATCGCGGTGATCGATGCGACAAGCATTGCCCTGAAAGAAAAGAACCGGGTCAATATGGCGATGCTGGGTGCGTTGTTCCGGCTTTGTCCTTTCCTGGATACCGAAACCATGAAGGGCGTAATTGAGAAATCTCTTGGCAAAAAATATCCGCAAGCTGTACAATCGGCGATTACCACCTTTGAACGGGGCTTCAATGAAGTGAAGTTTATGGACTTTGAGCTGCCTGAGGGCGACAGCATGCCGGAATATGTACGTTCCGACATTTCAGCGCTGGGCTATGAGACCCAGCCGATGGGCGGTACCATCATTAACCCGGGCAGCAGCTTCCTCAAGAATCTGAGTATTTCCCGTTCCGGAATGATTCCTGCATATGAGAATGAATCCTGCATCCACTGTGCACAGTGCGATACTGTTTGCCCCGATCAGTGTTTTGTCTGGGAAGAACGGCTCGACCGCAAGGGCCGCTCGCAAATGTTCCTGCTGGGCATTGACTATCAATATTGCAAGGGCTGCCTGAAATGTGTAGGCGCCTGTCCGACCTCTGCGCTGTCCATTCTGCGTGAGAAGGAAGGCTATGCGGACAGTCATACGGTGCATCATCAATTCGATCTTATATCGCAGTCTTAATCTTCTGAAGAAAGGTGGAATGAACAGTGGCTATTGATTATGAAAAAGAAGTAGGTTCCGCCAAGGTGGAACAGAAATTCCTGTATGAATCAGGAAATGAAATGGCGGCATATGCCGCACATCAGATTAATTACCATGTCATGGGTTATTTCCCGATCTCCCCGTCGACGGAGGTTGCCCAGTTCCTTGATACGATGAAAGCTAGCGGACAGCATGATATTATGCTGGTTCCTTCGGATGGCGAGCACAGCTCGGCAGGGATTTGTTATGGTGCTTCTACAGCAGGCGGACGCGTATTCAACGCGACCAGTGCTCAAGGCTATATGTTCATGCTGGAGCAATTGCCTGTACAAGCCGGTACGCGGATGCCTATGGTCATGAACCTGGTCTGCCGCTCCATTTCCGGTCCGCTGAATATTCATGGCGACCATTCGGATTTGTATTTTGCCCTGAACACCGGATGGCCAATCCTGATGTGCCGTGATCCGCAGTCCGTCTACGACATGAACCTGATGGCGCTGAAGCTGGCAGAGCATGCCAAGGTCCGTCTTCCGGTTATGGTTGCTTCTGACGGCTATTTCACCTCCCACCAGAAACGTCGTGTGCAGGCTTTCGCCCACCGCGAGGATGTTCAGAAGTTCGTAGGCGAACAGCCGCCAACCGGTTTTACCGATACGTTGGACCGCAATAATCCGGTTACGGTAGGTCCTTATATGAATGAACCGGATTATATCAACAACCGTTACCAGCAATCGGTAGCGATGTACAATGCCGGTGAAGTGTTCGAGGAAATCGCCCAGGAATTTGCTGAGCTGACCGGACGCCATTACCCTATGATTGAGG
Source organism: Paenibacillus sp. FSL L8-0470 (assembly GCF_038008625.1). Lineage (NCBI taxonomy): Bacteria > Bacillati > Bacillota > Bacilli > Caryophanales > Paenibacillaceae > Paenibacillus > Paenibacillus sp. FSL L8-0470. The sequence continues at coordinate 4,270,061 of NZ_JBBOZM010000001.1, read as the reverse complement.
AATACCGGATGGAGGATGCGGACGTAGCGGTATTTCTGATGAACTCCGCTTCCGAAATTATCAAGGATGTGGTAGATCAGCTTCGCCTGCAAGGCATCAAAGCCGGTGCGATCTCGCCAAATATGATTCGTCCTTTCCCGCAGAAGCAAATTGCCGAAGCGTTGAAGAATGTTAAAGCGATCACTGTCGGGGACCGCGCTGACTCTGTTGGCGGACACGGCGGCAATATGGTCAACGAAATCAAGGCGGCCCTGTTCACTTACGGCAACACCACTACCAAAGTAATCAGCCGCATTTATGGACTGGGCGGTAAGGATTTCTTCGCTGAAGATGGACATCATTTCTTCCAGCTCGCCATGGACGCTGTGGTCGCGGATCGTGTAGAAGTGCCGTTCGATTATTATGGACATAATCCTGGTGAAGCTGAAAAAGCTCCGAAACGTTTGCTGAAACCGATGAATTTCGAGTCGCTCAAGACCGGCCTGATTACGGTGAAGCAGGATGAAGTGACCGGCAAGCTGAGTGTGAAGGTGCCTCCGGTCCGTAGCCTGATGAAGAAACCTAGACGGTTGTCACCGGGTCATGGCGCTTGTCCGGGCTGCGGTATTTTCTCGGGCCTGGAGCTGCTCTTCAAAGGGATTGAAGGAGATATCGTAGCGCTTTATCATACGGGCTGCGCAATGGTAACCACAACAGGTTATCCGTACTCGTCCCACAAATCGACGTTTATCCATAACCTCTTCCAGAACGGTGCAGCTACGCTGTCCGGTGTGGTGGAAATGTTCTGGGAACGGAAACGCCGCGGTGAGCTGGATGGACTGGGCCTGCAAGAGGACTTTACCTTTGTCATGGTTACCGGCGATGGCGGGATGGATATCGGTATGGGACCGGCCATTGGTGCAGCGCTGCGCGGCCACAAGATGATCATCGTGGAGTACGATAACGAAGGTTATATGAATACAGGCGCACAGCAATCGTATTCTACACCGCTCGGACACCGTACTTCGACATCCAGCATCGGGAAAACCCAGCAGGGCAAAGTAACACAGCATAAAGACACCGCGCAAATTATGGCGGCTACGAACATTCCTTATGTGTTCACCGGCTGTGAGGCTTACCCGCAGGATCTGCTGAAGAAAGCGGCCAAAGCACAATGGTATGCTCAGAATGAAGGTCTGGTCTATGGCAAGATTCTGATTGCCTGCCCGCTGAACTGGATGTCTGAAGACAAGGATGGAACCGACATCGTATCCCTGGCTGTCGAGTCTTGTTTCTTCCCGCTCTATGAAGTAGAGCAAGGATCGACGAACATTACGTATAATCCGGAAGACAAGAATAAACGGGTGGAGGTCTCCGCATGGCTGAAGACGATGGGCAAAACCCGCCATCTGCTGAAGCCTGAGAACGAGCCTGCGCTACGCAGCTTTGAGAACGAAGTACAACGCCGCTGGAACCGTCTGAAAGCGAAACATGAGCATCCAGACTTGTAAGATCAAAGTCAACCTGTAAGCCATTATATATATTATTTTTCACTATTTAAAAGAATATAAGCACAAAGCCCGGCGGATTCTTCTGCCGGGTTTATTTGCACAGAATCAAGCTTACACTTGGCAATAATGCTTCTCCATAGTTCGGATCAGGCAGAGCTGTTGATAGAAAATTCATTAGCGTTCCCGCATAAATCAGGTATTATTTTGCCTCCACACCGTGTTTAACTTAAGCGGACAGCATTTATAAGCTTCATCCCGACGCAATGTTAGGTTATATTGTTGTTATGGTAACTTGTGCCTAGCTAAGTTAATGGCTGATGTGAAAACGGAATGTGGAGGTGCCTAAATGGTAAAGACGAACAACTGGCAGGACGGGATATGGACCAATGAACCGAAGAGCTGTACCGTACAGGGAGATCAATTGATTGTCGAAGCAGTAGAGGGCAGCGATTATTGGCAAAAAACGATGTATGAATTTCAGCATGACAACGGGCATGCACTGCTGGCTCCATGGAAGGAGGGAGAAGCTGTTGAGATCAGCTTTTCATTGCAGGACATCACGGAACTATATGATCAGGCGGGAATTATGCTGTGGCATAGCCCTACAGTCTGGATTAAAGCAGGCATAGAGATGAATGATGGCGTGCCTCATGCCGGTGCGGTTGTAACTGACGGATACTCCGACTGGTCGTTGTCTCCCGTGGCAGAATGGGCCGGAGAGACCGTAACTTTCCGCGCTTCGCGCATGAAGGATGCAGTCATCATCAGAGCCAGAACGCAGTCGCATCCCTGGCGGACCCTGCGGGTCGCCCGTTTTCCTTATGAGTCCGGTGTACAGGCGGGTCCTCATGTCTGTGCTCCTACAAGAGCGGGATTAAAGGTTGTCTTCACACGCTGGATAACCACGGATCCCGATAAAGACGTACATACGGATCCCCCGCTACTCTAATCCTGCTGTATATATTTTGAACCCCCAGCCATCCTATAGTTAACAGGATCTAAGAATACTTGGCTTAGGGGGTATCGGATATGAAGCGCTATATTGCTGGTTGGCTTGCTGCCGTTTGGACTGTAGGAACTATGCTGACAGGCTCTTACCAGCCTTCACAACATGATGCAGATCAATTATTCACCATCCGGGCAGAGCTAAGAGGCAATATTCCGGACGTATATGGAGCGGTCGCACCAGGAGAAACGTCTGTGACAGAATCAGAAACGGGCAACAAAGCCGGGATTCCAATTGTGTACACCTCGATGGATAAAGAGAGGGGCAAATATTCTAAAAAGGTAAAAGCGTTCTTTAACGGACTTTGGGGACATATGGGTGCCCATTGAATGGTGGTAAAATGCAAAGAACCAGCAAACTGAGGGAGATCCCGCAACGGATAGAAACAGGCCAGCCCGATTCCCGGCTGGCCTGTTTCTATCTGTATTTCTTGTGTATAAGGTGAGCTAAATCTTATCCATGCGTAATGCTGTGATAGTATCAAAATAAAGTCCAGTTGCCTTTCATTCTGGCATGTCTTTCTGCCCGGTGGAGCGTGTAGCGGGTGCAGCCGATCAGCGCGAGGCTGCCGATAATCAGGATGACGAGAGACCACCACCAGCCTGTGCCGATGTTGTTATATAGTGCCCCGCGTACCAGAATCAAGCTGTAGGTGACCGGGAACAGTGCAGATAATCCTGTAGCCCAAGCCGGGAAGACCGCCGGAGGTATGCGTACGCCCCCGAACAGCTGCATCGGTGCCTGGAAGATATAGTACAGAAACGAAGATTCCCTGGAGAACAAGGATACCGCGCAGAGCAAGGCTCCCCAGACTATGGCCGCTGCCAGCGTTACCAGGAGGACCAGCAGCAGCGCTAGCCAGTTTACAGAGGACATATCCGCTACAAAGATGAAGGTGAGCAGTGAAAAGGAGGCGAACATCCAGATGCCGTGAAGCAGAGAATACAGAGAACGCCCATACAGAAAACCCATCTTCGAGGACGGGGTCAGGAAGACGGTCTCCACCGTTCCGCCTTTGCGCTCCAATTCGAACAGCCATGCCGATTCTACAGCTGTCCAGAACAGCTGAAAGACTAGATAACCGCTCAGCAAAAAAAGGGGGATTCTGCCGTCAGGGATAACCTGCGAGAGCGTGGAGCCCTCTCCGCTGCGATAAGGCTTCATCGAATAATAGGAAGTCAAAAAGGCGAGCGCCGGCCAAAACAGCAGGGAGAAAAACACAGTCCGGCCCTTCGTTCGGTTCTGGTGCTGCTTGCGCAGCTCGGCTGCAACCGTCAGCCATAAACCGCCGGGCCTCATGACACCCGTCCTTCTGAGAGCAAAATGATCGCATCCTCCAGATTGGGCTTGTCGCAGGAAAAACCGGTGATCACCAGACCGTTGGCTGCGGTCCAGGGCAGCAGCTCCGTAATCAGCCTGTCGGCGGAAGGGGTCTGCACGGAGATGCGGTAGAAGGCATCGCTCCCGAATGAGGATTCATCGCTTCGGCAGCTGCCCGCCAGCTCTGCCGGATGGCCCAGCTGGCCCAGATGCTCCAGCAGTTGCGGGCGCAAGGCTTCATCCCAACCGGTGACATCGAGATGGGCGGTCTGCGATCCGGCAACCTGCCGGACAATCGCTTCCGGCTTGTCGCACAGCAGCAGCTCGCCGCGATTCAGTACATACACCCGGTCGCAGAGCTCTTCAACCTCCTGCAAATAATGGCTGGTCAGGAGGATGCCTTTGCCTTGCTCTTTGGCGAGCTGCCGCACAGTGCTGCGCAGCTGCCTGGCAATAGGCGCATCCAGCCCGAGTGTCGGCTCATCGAGAAATAAATATTGCGGGTCATTGATTAGACCGCGGGCAATCTGCAGGCGCTGCTTCATTCCTTTGGAATATTGCTCCACAGGCTGGTCTGCGGCTTCAGTCAGGCCGACTTCAGTAAGCAGTCGATCACTTTCCACACGAATTTTGGAAGCACTGAGACCGTATAATTTGCCGAAATATTGCAGGTTTTCTCTTCCTGTGAGTCTCCAGTAGAGCATGCGTTCTCCACCGGCTATCATGTTGACCTTCTGCTGCACATCACGCCGGTTTCCGGCCAAAGAGACGCCGTCAATCTGAATATTCCCTGAGGTGGGATCAAGCAGGGTGGATAACATACGGATGGTTGTCGTTTTGCCAGCACCATTCAGGCCCAGCAATCCGACAATTTCCCCTTTATCAATGTTCAGCGACAGGTTTTTAACGGCAGTCACTCTTTTTAGCTCGGAGCGGAATAAGCCGGTTCTGTTCCTCGTTTCGTACGTTTTGGTAACCTCATTCATTTGAATCATTTGCTATTCACTCCTTCACTGGCTAAAATCGTTCAAACATTCCACGCTCAACGCGCCGGTTGCACCATAAGCCTACTGCGATGTAAAGGAACGACAGCAGCAGGACCAGGGGAACATCACGCAGTCCAACTTCCTCCCCGGTAAGCAGACTGCTGCGCAGAAGCTCAAGTGCAGAGGTCAGCGGAAAAATCTCGGCTGCCTGCTGCAGATAACCGGGCAAATATTGCCGCGGGAACTGAAATCCGCAGAGCAGCGTAGTTACCGCAAAAAAAGTGTTTTGTACGATGTATGTATCTCTTGTGTACAGCATGATGCTTCCCAGCACCAGAGCCATCGCATAGCAGGACAGCAAGAAAAGCAGTCCGCTGGTCAATACCGACAACAGATGGGGGGTGGGGAGCCGAAGGCCTGCCAGATATCCGAACAACAGGATCGTGATCAGTTCAAAACCGCTGCGGTACAGCTGCTGGGCGGCGTTGCCCAGAAAATATCCGTTCCGCCTGGAAGGGGAGAGCAGCAGCGCTTCCAGAGTTCCTTCCCGCCATTCTGTCATCAGCGCACGGGAGACATTCATGATCATGCTGGTGGAGAAAATGCTTAGTGCTCCTCCAATGATTACATAGGCCAGATAGTTGCTGCTGCCTGCAAAAACAGAGAACTGCGTATCCAGTTCGCCCCGGATCAAATAGTAATACGAGAAATAAGAAATGAGGACAAGATAGCCTCCTTCAATAATATGACCGAAGGTAAAGGTCCAGGGGTAAGCTCTCAGATTGGATCTCTGGTTCCTGACTGCGGTTGCGATTGCGGTTTGCCACACAAAGAAACAACTCCTTTTTCAGTAATCAACGTTATTGTTCGAAAAATTGCCTTTGCAGGTTGATCAGACTGTCAAAGGCTTCCTTGTTGCAGAAGTAGAACAAGTAATTGCCTTTCCTCTCGGAACCCGCCAGTCCGGCCTCAACCAATTGCTTCAACTGCTTCGATACAGCCGCTTCTGAGATGCCGAGAAGCGGGGCCAGCTGTTTCGTGCAATGCGGAGCCTGCCACAGCAGCTTTAGAATTCGCAGGCGGCTTCCATCACCGAGCGCCTTCAACTGGCGCAGCAGATCCTCCGGAGGTGCTTCGCTGTAAGGCAGGCCAGGGATATCCACGGCCAGCGGAAGGGTCAGTGTATCCTCGCTCCAGTCCATTAGCAGATGCGGGTGGATGAAGGTTGAAGGCAATACATACACCTGCTGCAGACGCTCATAGGGAAAATAGTAGGTGACTGCCTTCTGGGCGGTAAAGGTTCCGTTCCCGGCGAGCAGGCGCGGGTGCAGCGAATTCAGTGCCTTCTCAGCCGAGCGGATTACATCTGCCTGAAACTGTGTGGCGGCTGTGCTAATCCACGGAGCGATGTAATCCCATTCCTTGCGGAAATACTCCCTCTCGTAGGTCTCCAGCACAACAAGCAGCAGGTGGCGGACGTCTTTCAGATTCTTCAGCAGAAACAGCCCGGCTTCATCCGGCTGTTCTCCGTGAGGGTTTGCTAACTTGCCCTGCTGCCATTCAAGAATCGTTCCAAGCGAGACCTTGCTGTTCAGCAAAAGGTGCATAAATTCTGCATCGGGCAGACTCTTGAGCAGTGCGATGCCTTCTGAGCATGTCAAGGAGGAGCCGGGACGTTCTGGTGTCATCAGGGACAGCCATCCGTCCGATATCTTCCCGATAGTCTGAATCTCCTCGCACAACAAGTGCGGCATTTGCGCTGTAAGTTCCCTGGCCCAATGCAGCCGTTTCGGATGATGCTGAGGCTGATGCAGCACATGCAGACTGCACAGCAGTTCATGATACGGACTAATGACGGTTTTGATCTTGCGTTGCAAGGTTAAGAGTGAGCTCATCTCGTTCCTTTCCGATTAACCATTTGGTTAATCAAAAACCACTTTCGCGTAAAGTGTTCAATAGTATAAATTTCACAGCCCCGGTTGTCAACGGATTTTTCCACAGCTGAAAAAGGCGAAAGAACACCGCGTGAATAAAGTACACGCATTTGTTCTTTCGCCTTTAAGGGCAGCATTATTGTGATCTGCAAGATCTGTTATCTCTTTATGGGATTGCTCATTTGTTCATCCTCCAGTAAAAATGGGCATTCCATTACTCTGTCCTATATTCCAGTTACGGCTGTTTATATATTTCACGCATGACATGGCGCAGCTCAGGAATAATCAGCCGTTCCATGGCCAGCTTAATTGCACCGGTGGAACCGGGCATGGAGAAGATAGCCGTATTGCCGATCGTCCCGGCTATAGCCCGGCTGAGGATCGCAGCGGAGCCGATATCTTCCGTGAAGCTCAGCAGCCGGAAAATCTCCCCGAAGCCCGGCAGCGACTTGTCAAGCAGGGAAGCGACGGCTTCGTAGGTGGTATCCCGCGGTGAAATCCCTGTTCCCCCGGTCAGCAGTACGGCTTCGATGCCGGAGTGCACGGAGCTTTTGTAGACCAGCTCGCGGATATCTTCGTAATCGTCCTTGACGATGTCGCGGCCTGTGACTACAAATCCAGCCTCTTTAAGCATAGATTCTATCAGGGCGCCTCCGGTGTCGGTCTCCAGGGTACGCGTGTCCGAGACCGTTATAATATGGCAGGCCACCGTTTGGGGCGCTTCACGCCGGTGTTCCTCTACAGATGACATGCAGACCAGCTCCTTCATCATTCATTATGGCTGACAGCTGTCCAACGGGACGGCATGCGCTCAGCCTAATCCTTCTTTAACCCATATTAGGGGAAGGATTAGTCAAAGACAAGCTGCGGCCTTGACAGGAGTCGAAATCCCCCGCTCGACTCCGGCCTCCTTGCGTGCATATGGGCACTTGTAGTACACTCGCTACCATAACGGAATTTTGTAGGGAGAGATGAAACTTGGAACAGGCATTGCCAGTTTACATATTGTCAGGATTTCTGGGGAGCGGCAAGACGACTCTGCTGCAAAGGCTGCTGGCTCACTGGAAGACACAGGGACTTAGCCCGGCAGTTATCATGAACGAGCTTGGCGAGGTGAACCTCGACGGGCTGCTGGTTGAACAATCCGTACCGATGGCAGAAATGCTGGGTGGCTGCATCTGCTGCACAAGCCGCGGTGATCTCAGTACGGAACTGACTACGCTGGTGAAGAAAGAATCACCCGATGTTGTTATCATTGAAGCGACAGGTGCGGCGAACCCGCTGGAAATCGTAGATGCCGTAACCGAAACCTCGCTGTATCAGCTGGTAGAGCTTAAAGGGCTGATTACCGTTGTGGATACCGCACATTTGCTGGAGCTGTACCGGTCCCAGCAGGGCGCTACCTACAGGCTGATGCAGGAGCAGATCCGCTGCGCGTCCGTGCTGATACTGAACAAAACCGACCGCGTAACCATAGAGGAAGCGGAAGAGATATCCGCCGTGCTGCGCAAATGGAATGCCTACGCACAGATCATGCCTGCGGTGCGCTGTGAATTGGAGCCGGAAGTGCTGCTTGGCAGCGTCGGCGGAGTTCATGCGGAGGCCCGTCCAGAGGCGGATGCAGAGGATGAAGCAGCCGGTCCGGCAGACGGCGGTTTAAGTACGGAGACTGGGGGAGAATCCCATCATACCCATGACCATGTAATGGCATATACCCATTATTTTAAACGTGCGGTGAACAGTGAGGAGTTCGAGCAGTTCGTTAAGGAGCTTCCACGGGATGTATACCGGGCTAAGGGGATCGTAACTTTTAATGACACTGCGAGCCGCTTTCTGTTCCAATATGCCTACAGGGAAGCTGATTTCATGAAAATAACTCCTCAGGGCGATGTCCCTGATGTTGCAGTATTTATCGGTGAGCACTTCTCTTCAAGCGAGCTGCGCAGCAGGCTGCTTCAGCTGGAGAAGCGTACTTTGATCCGGCCGGGTACAGTGAAGAGGAGCCTTTAATTAAGCTTCCTTTGACAGGGGAATTGGTTCGTTCCTTTTCTTGCAGGTTAATAGATAGGCATACCCTATAATAATTGCAGGAGGTATTAGGCTATGACCCGAATTCAATATCAGGAGTGCATTGACGCTTGTATAAAATGTATGAACGCCTGTAACTACAGCTATGTCTCAAGCCTGAAAGAATATGATCTAGCATCACTTCGGGAGAGCATCCGGCTTGACCGGGAATGCGCGGACATTTGCTCTTTCGCCGTTCAGGCAATGACCCGCCAAAGTCCATTTGTAGCGGAAATCCTTCGCTTATGTGCTGAAATTTGCGAACGTTGTGCCGACGAGAGCAGCAGACATGAGCATACTCATTGCCAGGAATGCATCGATTCCTGCCGCAATGCCGCATTAGCTTGCCGTCTAATCAGCGATGTCGTTGAGGTGTACGCATAAATTAAAATTTCTGTTTTGCAGCAGACTATACAAGACCAGACCAACCAGTAATTATACTGACGGTTCTGGTTTTTTTGTATGGAATGGATCCTCAATCTGTTCTTTCTCAAAGGAATTCAGTGCAGTTCCGGCGAATTATAGAGTGGAAGAACCAGTTGTCCATTAGATGCGTTAAGCAAGCTTGGCTTCTGGCTAAGGGGGAAGACAGCCGAATGGCGTTTCGAAGTATTAGTGAACACCGATTGACGGACTGCAGCGGCCCTTTGATTGAACTTACCCGGGCTACCAAGGTTTATGGAGGACGCCCAGTTTTACGTGAAGTCTCACTCGCGGTGGAAAGTGGAACGGCTCTGGCTTTGATCGGACGTAACGGTTCCGGCAAAAGTACGCTGCTCTCCATTTTAGCTGGACTTACCCAGCTTACATCCGGGGTAATTGAGCGCAGCAAGGGGACGATTTCGATTGGTTATGCACCCGAGGCTTTCCCGGGTCTTAAATTTTCTGCTGAACAGTACTTACGCAGTATGGGCCGGATCGGCGGGATGCCGGAGGCGGGACTGAAAGAGCGCATAACAGCGCTACTGGAGGCTTTTCATCTGGAGCAGTTCCGGACGTATCCCATGACCAGCTATTCGAAAGGTATGCTGCAAAAGGTGAATCTGATTCAAAGTCTGCTTCCGAAGCCAGAATTGCTGCTGCTTGACGAGCCTATGTCCGGCCTGGATCTTCCGGCACAGCATACGCTGATTGAACTTCTTCAAGAGTTGAAGCAAGGCGGTACAGCGATGGTATTCTCCGTTCATGAGCCGCTTTGTGTGGAAACCCTTGCCGATGGCGTACATGTGCTTCAAGCAGGCCAAACGGTCATGAAGGTATCAGAAACAGCGGATCTGCAGGATAAGCCTTCCACATACATAATGTGCACAGCTAATGCTCCTCAACAAAAATCGGCTTTGGCGGAGATGCCCGGGGTGATCTGTATAGAAGCGGTTCGGGATGAGTACGGGATGGAATGTTCCGGTTTAACTGTGGAAAGGGAATGGACAGATCAATGTCTCAGGTATGTGCTTGATGCGGGCGGATCGGTGATTTCTGTAGAACGGCGCCGCGGCTTATCGGGGCTTATGCAATGGATGGACCCGAAGACTGTCCAGGAGGAACAACCTTTATGAGATCGCTGATCGCGTATTTTCTCCGCAGTTATACCTTTTCTCAGCGGTATTTCGCTCCCGTTGCCGGAACTCTGATCGCTGTGCTGATTCTCTACTCCTATAAGCCTAACCCGGTGATGAACAGCTATGCGGCGTCGGCAGTGATGTTATTCGTCGGTTGTGCCTGGCTGGGACTGAGCTTTCTGAATCATCAGCAGGCGGTGCAGCGGCAGGTAGCTGTGGTTCATCTGCGAAGTGCGGTTAAGCACAGCATTGGGGAAATGCTGACAATGGGGGTGCTTACTCTGCTGCTCAGCCTCGTGATTGTGCTGTATCCTATAGTTACGGGGAATTTTAGCGATCCCGTGGGAGGGTACCGTTTATTTCTTGCTTTAGCCGGACATGCGCTGCTGGGGTTCCTGGGAATTGCAATCTCGCTCTATTTGCAGTCCTCCTGGGTTTCCAAAAACAGCTATGCTGCGGGATCAATGCTGATCATCATCACACTGTCTATAGGCGGTACCAAACTGCAGGAGCTTGTCCCGGGTCCTGTCATGCCTATCCTGCTGCCGCCGGTGTCACCGGTTATGGATGCTTTGATGAACGCGGATGATTTGCCTGCTTCATCACTGCTGGGTTCCTTCGCCCACGCGCTGGCCTATATTTCCGTGCTGATCTGCTTTTATTTGTACCGCACCAGCCGAATGGATGTTAACAAAAACTTGTGAGAAACAGACTTGGCGTGAAGCCATTAGAATTCATTTTATGAAAAAATGAAGAGAGAGAAACGGGAGGAAAGATGAAGGATACACAAATACCGGAGAGTGAACAATCCAAAGAGCTATTTGCTTATTTCGGGCTGGCAGTCTATTATTGTCAGGCTCTTGAGCAGCAGTTGACCAATTTGCTGCTGCTTACGAAGCTGTCTCAGGGGAAGACACCTACTGAAGCGGATCTCGCAGATCTGTATCAGCGCAAACTCAGCAATTCACTCGGCCAGCTCATCAAAGAAATCCAGCATCATTTTCCATTCTCGGAAGAGGAGACGGTGCAGCTGCAAGCAGTCTGGAAGCAGCGCAACCATATTGTCCATGACTATTTCAAGGAACGCATTCAGGAGACCTTCACTCCGGCCGGCAGGGCCCACATGATCCGTGAGCTGAAGCGTTTCAAGAACAAGGCCAGAAGATTGGAAATCAAGCTGCAGGGCTACTGCACGGAGATGTACACGAAATTGGGTCTTGAGGAGGAGGATTTAATGTGAATGAAGTTTATAAGCAAATTCCACTGTACAGATACCTTAGTTTCTGTAATGAAAGTGATCTTGAGCGGACTGTGCTGGATTGCGGAGCAGGTGGAGACAGTCCTCCACTTGGCTTATTCGCCCAGTATGGGTATGTGGCCAGCGGCATAGACTGTAATCCGGAGCAAATAGATATAGCTCAGACCTGGGCTGCAGAAAAGGGCTATGAACTGGATATACAGCGAGGGGATATGCGGCAGCTTGCCTTTGATGATGAGTCATTCAGCTTCGTCTACTCCTATAATTCTATCTTTCATATGAGGAAATTGGAGGTCGTCCAATCCATAGAAGAGATGAAGAGAGTGCTGAAGCCTGGTGGGATCATGTTTGTTAACTTTTTGACGGTGAATGATTTCCGCTGCGGTGAAGGCGGCGATCTTGGACAGAACCAGTACGAGCAGTTTGACGATGATCTGCCGGTGATCCACTCTTACTATACCGCTACAGAACCGGATGAATTGTTCAGCGGGATGAAGTTGCTGTATAAGGAAGACAGGGTGCTGGAGCGAATATATGACGGTCAACTGATCACTCAGGGCTTCGTAGATTATATCGTGCAGAAACCGCTTCGCTAACGTGTATACATAGAAGGGCAAAAAGACTCTCCCAGATAGCAGAAATGCTGTTCATAGGAGAGTTCTTTTGTGTTTAATGAGGAGCTGTGCTACAGATTTGCTGTCTCCAGCGCTTCAAGTCCACATGCCTTGATTACCTCCGGGGCAAATTGAATAGCGGATGCTCCAGTGCAGCGCGCTAGGGAGGACAAAGCTTGCCGCAGTGCGGGTACCCTCTCTGCAGTAAGCACCTCCTCAGGCTCCCACCACCAGCGGGTAATGGTAAGGATGCCGCTTTTTCTGTTCATGACCGGCTCAAACCGGCCGATAAAACGGTCACCATAGAGGAGCGGAAGCACGTAGTAACCATATTCCCGTTCCAACACAGGTTTGTATACCTCCCAGCGGTAATGAAATCCGAACAGCTGCCGGATCAGTTCTCTATCCCACAACAGATTGTCCAAGGGAGCCAGAGCAGCGGCGAAACTTCCCGGAGAAAAACTTCTTGAATCTTCAGCCTCTTCCCCCAGCTGCAGCACAGCTTCAAGCTCGGGCGCATCCATTGTCCGCATGTAAAGCGGCAGCTTAATACCCTCCACCTGCACCTCACGCAGGCTGTCCTTCTGCAGCAGACGCTGCACTGCCGCGGTCCGCTCTTTGCTCTTCAGACCGGAGATGCCAAGCCATCCGTCCCCCGACTTATTCCACTGGAGTCCGATGCTGCCAATGCGCCGCAGCACGTACCAGTCATGGTATTGTTCAGTCGTGGGATTGGGATCGGCTGCTGCAACGACCTGCTCCGGCAGCAGGCGTGACGTGAAATCGTAGTAGCGGCGTGTGTGCACACGGTGATGAATGGACACTTCACCCCGGAAGTACATGGTTTCCAGAGCTGCCCGAGACAATCTGGCAGGGGCCCAGGCCCAGTTAATCTTCTCTTTGCCTTCCAGGTCCAGAGAAGAGAGGGGGCCGCGCTGACTTAGCGCATCACGGACTTGCAGCACCGTTGCTTCCAAAGGTTCATTTCCCTGGTGACGCCCGGAGGCTGCTTCCCTCAGCCGCTGAAAGCAGGGCCAGTCCTCTGTGCAATAGATCGACATGTTCTTGTCCCAGCCGTCGATCAGCAGCCTGTCCTGGTACAGAAGCTCATTGGCTTGAGAGGGAATAAAGCCGGGAATCCGTGCCTGAAGCACAAGCTCATGATTATGCCCGGCAATATTGAGCGGATCATACTGAATACAGCCTACATGGCGCACGAATTCATAAATCCCCGTCTTGCCGCCAGGAAGACCACCGGAGATTAGCCCCTGATGCTGCAGCAAAAAAAGTCTAGCCTGCTTCTTGCTTATATTGTAAGTAATCATTATCAATCACTCCAATCCTATGAATTAGTTTCCATTATATAGAACAAATGTTCTGTATACAAATACAATTTAGCAGGACTAAGGGAAGTTTAGTGATAGACTGGAAAGTGTCATTAAGTTAATATGACAATTGGTGGTAAAGGGGATTTTTCGTGTGAAGACTGGTGGTGTTTAAAATGATCCATTTAATAATGATAATTCAAATAATAAGCTTCTTTTTTATTTATCAATCCGTTTCCCGCTATTACTTTAGTGTCAAAGAAATAATAATTTGGCTAATGATATTCATAAGCATTGGAGTTGGTTCTACATATTTTATCGGAGTATGGGGGGCCGTTGCTCTATTTTTCTGTTTTGTGGGCATGTCTTATTTTAAAAATCAAAAAACGTTTACCTCTTTAGGTGTGTTTTACGGTGCGTATGCCTTGGTCATGAATTCATTTTTAGGATATCTCGCAGCAGATCCGATTACAAACTTACAGGAAGTATTACTATTAAGTAAATTAAAAAGAGACAGGCTCCTCAATACATGAGGAACTGTCTCTTTTTGGGGAGAAGCTGTTGAATCACTAGCCCTGCTTGAACGAAGGCTGCAGGACTGCGGCAGAGGCGGAAGAAGATGCGGAAGCCGAGTTGGCTACTGCTTCGGCACCGGCACCGAGTTGAAGCTGGTACATGCGGAAGTAGCGTCCACCCAGCGCCATGAGCTCATCATGGCTGCCGCGCTCAACGATTTCACCGTGATGCAGGACAAGAATCTGATCCGCACTGCGGATCGTGGATAAGCGGTGAGCGATGATGAAGGTGGTGCGGCCTTTCTTCAGCACCTCCAGCGCTTCCTGTATGATGCTCTCTGTCTCCGTATCGATGTTGGAGGTCGCTTCATCCAGGATAAGAATGGCCGGATCAAAGGACAACGCCCGGGCAAATGAAATCAGCTGACGCTGGCCGGCTGAAAGCGTGCTGCCTTTCTCCACCACCGGCTCGTCGAAGCCCTTGGGCAGATGAGCCAGCAGCTTATCCGCACCGACTTCCCGCAGTGCCCGTTCCACCCGCTCCCGTGTGATCCGCTCGTCTCCGAGACTGACATTGGAAGCGATGGTCCCTGTGAACAAGTAAGGATCCTGAAGCACAATACCCATATGGCTTCGCAGCCACTGCTTCGGCAGATCTTTAACTTCTTGACCATCAATGGTAATGCTTCCGCGCTGCGGATCATAGAAGCGGAACAGGAGATTGATGATCGAGCTTTTACCGGAGCCGGTATGCCCCACCAGAGCGACAGTTTCACCAGAGCGGGCCTCAAAGGAAATGTCGCGCAGGACGAAGTCTTTTTTGTAAGCAAAGGAAACGTCTTTAAACACCACATCTCCCTTGTAACGCGGCATGGAACCATCGGTCACCGGTTCGCCGGGTTCATCCATAAGTGTAAATACGCGGCCGGCAGAGACCATCGAGGAATCCAGATTGGCCAGTTGGTTGACCATCCCGGTAATCGGCTGGAACATCCGTCCGAGCACGTCGACGAAGGCGTACAGCACACCCAGCGACACAAAGGTAGAGCCATCCAGGCTGCCGAATCCAAAGTACCATAATACCAGTACAAAGGAGAGGCTGCGCAGCGAGTTCACCAGGTTGTGCGAAGTGAAGGCATTCAGGTTAAGCATTTTATTCTGATATTTCAGATAATCATCGTTCAGGCGCTCGAATTCTTCACTGCTCTGCTTCTGGCGGCGGAAAATGCGGATGATTGACATCCCTTGAATCGATTCATTGATAATGGCGTTGATCTCACTAAGCCGCGAGCGGATGATGGTATTGTATTTGGTGGCAACTTTGCGGTACAGCACGATCCAGAGAATCACAATCGGGACAATGAACAGACTGACCAGTCCGAGGTGAATATCCAGCAGGAACAGGGCGACATAAACGCCGATAATATTGATAATCCCTGTGCTGAAGTTGGATAATACGGCAATGAACAGATCCTTGACCGCTTCTGTATCGTTCGTAACCCGGGAGACGACCTTACCCGCAGGCAGATTGTCGAAGAAATAAACCGGCAGCCGCTGGATATGGGCGTATACATCGGTCCGCAGCTTGCGGATGACCTGATTGGCCGACGATTGCAGCCAGTAGGTTTTACCGAATTCCGCTATGATCGAGATGACCAGGAATATCGCGTACAGTCCTACCAGTTTATAAATGCCGGGGAATTCAGGCTTGTAAAAAGCGAATAATTCATTTGCCGAGAGCTTCTCGGCAGGATAGACACTCAGAGTGTCTCCGTATTGGATATGCATCTCTCCGTCACGGAAGGTCCGCTCGCCTTCAGGCTGCGCTACGGCTTCATTGATAAAGTAGAAGCTTTTTCCAACCTGTAGCAGGCGGATTTCCTGGCCCTTGGCTTCGCCTTCGGCAAACCGGTCCCCGCGTTTGTAGAAGGAATTATTATATTCAGCGGCATCCTTGGAAGAGTCTGTCTGGAAGTAGGGCTTCTCTATGGCCAGCAGATGATTGTCGATCATGCTCTTGGCGATAAAAGGCCCTGCCAGCTCGGCTCCCACTCCGATAGTAAGCAGCAGTAGTGCTGCGATAAATGTTTTTTTGGCAGTTAATGCGTACTGCAGCAGGCGTTTGCCCGTACTTTGTGTCAACAGGGACACCTCCTAAACGTTTTTAGGGAGCTTCAAAAAGCCTATGCTCATCATTTATTCATTCGTTAAATTGTTCTCCACCTGCTGGCGGTCAAACTGCTCACGATACCAGCCGTTCATGTTCAGCAGCTCCTCATGGGTGCCCCGCTCTGTTATATGTCCGTTATCCAGCACAACGATCAGATCGGCATGCTCAATAGCAGAGAGACGGTGAGTGGAGATCAGCGTGGTTTTGCCGGCCCGCTCCGAGCGGATGTTCTCGATTATTTTGGCTTCTGTACGTGCGTCAACGGCAGAAAGCGCATCATCCAGGATCAGAATATCGGGATTTGAGATAAAGGCTCTGGAGATCGAGACACGTTGTTTCTGGCCTCCGGAAAGAGAGACACCGCGTTCACCCACTAAGGTATCCAGGCCGTCAGACAAGGTACCGAGGTCATTCTGGAAAGCTGCTGCCGTGATGGCTTCCATAATCCGTTCGTCGCTGGCGTTATTGTAGCCGAACTGGATGTTCTCGCGAACCGATTTGGAGAACAGAATTTGCTCCTGCGGCACATAACCCATCCAGCCGTGCAGGCGGTCGAGGGCAATTTGCCCAATCGGCACACCGGAGATCAGGATGTCGCCTTTACCGGACGGATATTCGTGAAGCAGCTGTTTCAGCAATGTCGATTTGCCGCTGCCTGTGCGTCCGACTACCCCGAGCGTCTGTCCCTGGGAGAGGGAGAAGCTGACGCCGCTCAAATTGTCGATGGTCGAAGTGGGGTAACGGAACGTTACATCCTTCAGCTCAATACGCGTCGGGTGTTCAACCGGAACCGGATGAGCAATATCCTCAACATCGGGACGGGAATTCAGCGTCTCATCGATCCGTTCAAGGGATGCTCCGCCGCGCTGCATAATATTGATCAGCTCACCGATCGCAAACATCGGCCACACGATCATCCCCAGATACATATTGAAGGAGACTAAATCTCCGAGTGTAATTTGATTGCGGAATACAAGATAAATACCGTAGGTAAGCGCGATAATATAGCTTAGTCCCACACAAAAGCGGATCGTTGGTTCGAAAAAGGCATCAACACGGGCTACCGCCATATTTTTGAGGTATACATCCTCCGTAATGTCGGAGAATCGTTTCTCGTCCATACGTTCCTGTACGTAGGCCCGGATCACACGAATACCGGATACGGATTCCAGTACCTGGTCGTTCATATCTCCGAAGGCATCCTGTGCCAGACTGTACCGGTCATGAATGGCCTTACCATAGTAAATCATGGCGATGGCGATCAGCGGAAGCGGCAGCACTGCCGCGAGTGTCAGCTTCCAGCTGACCAGAAAGCCCATGGCCAGCAGCACAACAGTAAGGTAAACCGTTGAATCTACCAGAGTCAGCATCCCGAAGCCTACGGTTGACGATACGGCCCGGATATCATTGGTTGCCCGGGCCATAAGGTCACCGGTACGGTTGCGCTCGAAGAAGGAAGGAGTCATCGTCATGAGATGATTCATAAAGCGGGAGCGGAGCAGACGCTCCACAAGGTTGGAACCCCCGAACAGTTTATGCATCCATATGTAGGTGATCCAATAAATAATTAGAAGCATGAGGACGATCAGGCCAATATACTTCATGAGGGAACCGGAGGTTATCGAGCCGCGTACGATTTCGTCAATGGCATTGCCGAGCAGACGAGGAGGCAGCAGTTCAAGCACACCAACTACAATTAATAAAATCAGGCCTACAGTGTAGCGCCTTTTCTCCCGGCGGAAGAACCAACCGAGATTTCGGAGAACGGAGAACAAGGGAAATCCCTTCCTTTCGTATTGAAGTATTGTCGGCTGTTGGAATGGTGTCAATAGTGGTTCAGCCCTTAACAGCATACAAAAAGGCATATCATCCGAAAACGGATGATATGCCTGTGATATACAGCAGTTATCATGTCAACGGTGCTAAGACAGCACTGAGACATGGAAGAGACTTGCATAACCTGAAATCAAGATGTACGCGTTACATACATGATTCTTCAGGTGCTTTCCACTACTTGGGCTGCTTTGGTATTCAGTTGTGTACAGTTGCCGACAATAGTATAAAAATCAACTTTAACAAGGTTAAACACCGCGCTCACCCTTTCCTTAGTTTTGGTAATAACTTGAAGACGCTTCGTTATGTTCAGAGTTTATCATCCGCAGTTAAGAATTGTCAAATGTAATTTTGAACAAATTTCGAATTAGCAGTATGATAAAATACGTTGCGATAATTTGGAATATGGACTTTTTTTCAGTATGATAAGTAAAAACGGGAGGAGCTAAAAGACATGAAGATGGTAATCAGCCCAGAAGCCGCCACCTGGTTTAAGCGGGAATTAGATCTGCAGACAGGGGCGCACATTCGGTTATTTCCCCGTTACAGTTCAGGAGGAGGCCTGCATCCCGGGTTTTCACTGGGGATCGCCACCGAACTGCCGGGACGTCCTGCTGTGAAGACTGAGCAGGGAGGCCTGATTTTTTATATGGAAGAGCAGGACTTGTGGTATATGGAGGGATACAGCCTATCCATTGTCTATGTGGAGGCTGAGGATGATATCGACTACCAGTATGAGCTTCTGCCGGTGGCCGGTGGAGTGCAGGAGTAATTCTGCCCAGTGCAGTCTGGCTATGCTACAGCACAGGTTGCTGTCTGAAAAAGCCCTTGCCAAAAGGCAGGGGCTTTTTCAGATAGAGAATTTACGGATACAAGAATCTATAAGGTTGGGCCTATAAATTCTAAAACGTCATTAGTGCGAGCTGCGGAAAGTCTCTTCCTCCATAGCGAAATCAAAGTCATCAATGTCATACACCTGGACGGGGACTCCGCCTTCGATGATGCGCTGAATGAGCTCGAACTGGTCGGTCAGAATCGGTACTTTCTCACGCTGGGAAGAGAGCAGCAGCTCAGTTTCAATCGGATCAAACAGTTCTCCGTATGTAGCATTATCAATGCTGTTGATGATGGTGATCTGTGCCTGCCCTCCTAGCAGAATGCCGGAGCTCTTGGCCCATGGAACAGCCAGACAGCGGTTGATCTTCTTGGAATTGAGCGGTTCCTCGAAATAGGCGATCAGTTCACGGATCTTCAATTTGACGTGCTGATCATCATCCGCCCGGTTCATTAACGGCTCGTCACTGTCCCGCAGTTCATACAATTCCATGATGGTTGTATAGGGCACTATATATTCTACAGGGCTTTGCGGGATGAGAAGCTGGCCATAAATTGCCATCATGACCGCTTCTGTCACAAATTGTCTAGACATCGTTATCCTCCTGAAGTTCAGGTACTGCAATCGTACTGATGGACTTAAAATTATAAAAACACTGTGGAGCGCAAATGTCAACAGTACCCAGTCAACAAGGTGAAGAGAAAGGGCGTAACCATCTGTGAAACAATGGAAATCTTATTTTGTTTTTGTCCGGCCTTATATGAAATGGATTGTGCTGACGCTTATTATCGGTATGATCAAATTTAGCATTCCGTTGACACTGCCGCTGATTCTGAAATATGTGGTGGATGATCTTCTGAGCAACTCCGCACTGACTGTCGCGGAACGTGTCTCGAAGCTGATGTATGTCCTCGGAGGCGCATTATTCCTATTCGTCATTGTTAGAGGTCCTGTTGAGTATTTCCGTCAGTATTTTGCCCAGCTGATCACAAGCAAAGTGCTGTTCGACATGCGCAACAAGCTGTACAGCCACTTGCAGCGCCTGTCACTGCGTTACTATCAGAATACTAAGGTTGGCGAGGCTATATCCAGATTCATCAATGATGTGGAGCAGTCAAAGAATCTCGTGGAAGTCGGGATGATGAACGTGTGGCTGGATATGTTCACGCTCGTGTTTGCACTAGGTTTCATGTTCTACCTCAATCCGGTGCTGGCGCTTGTATCCATAGCCATCCTGCCGCTGTACGGCATTGCCGTGAACACACTTTATAAGCGGCTCAAGCTGCTGACCAAGGACCGTTCCCAGGCGCTGGCAGCGATTCAAGGCTATTTGCATGAGCGGATTCAGGGCATAGCGATTATCCGCAGCTTCACGATGGAGCGGGTGGACCAGAAGCAATTTGAGGCTATCAACGGCAAGTTTCTGGAAAAGGCGATGGCCCAAACGCGCTGGAACGCCGTTACTTTTGCTATTATCAATACCTTAACGGACATCGCCCCGCTGCTTGTGATCGGTTATGGGGGATATCAGGTGATACACGGCAATCTGACGCTGGGTACCTTTGTTGCCTTCTTCGGTTACCTGGACCGGATGTATGCCCCGCTGCGGCGGCTGATCAATTCTTCCACCGTGTTGACTCAAGCCTCTGCATCGCTGGAGCGGGTCATGGAGCTATTGGACGAACCTTACGATATCGTCGATCAGCCTGGAGCAAAGCCGCTGAACAATCCGACAGGAGATATAGAGTTCGATCAGGTATGGTTCAAATATGGCGATGAGAACGAATATGTGCTGAAGGATATTAATCTGCGGATAAACCCCGGACAGACGGTGGCCTTTGTAGGGATGAGCGGCGGGGGAAAGTCCTCCCTAATCAGTCTGATCCCGCGGTTCTATGATATCAGTGAAGGCAATCTGCGAATGGATGGACATGATATCCGGGGGCTGACACAGGAGAGTCTGCGGCGGACTGTCGGCATGGTACTGCAGGATAATTTCCTGTTCAGCGGTTCGGTACGTGAGAATATTCTCTTCGGCAATCCGGCGGCTGGTGAGGCGGAAATTGTCTCTGCAGCGCAGGCGGCGAACGCGCATGATTTCATCATGCAGCTTCCTGATGGCTATGAAACTGAGGTAGGAGAGCGGGGGGTGAAGCTGTCAGGAGGCCAGAAACAGCGCGTGGCGATTGCGCGGGTATTTCTCAAGGACCCGAAGGTGCTTATTCTTGACGAGGCTACCTCGGCACTGGACCTGGAATCGGAGCATCTGATCCAGCAGGCGCTCCAGTCGCTTTCATCCGAGCGCACAACGCTGATTGTCGCCCACAGACTGTCCACGATTACCCATGCAGACCAGATTGTTGTGCTGGAGAATGGAGAGATCACCGAGCGGGGTACCCACGAAGGGCTTATGGCGCTTGACGGAAGTTACGCCCGGCTGTTCAATGTGCAGCGGCTGGATGCATGAATAGAGTGTACTGCCATGCGGTTCCTTCGGGAGCCGCTTTTTCTTTGCATTTGAATTTAAGTTACAGTATACTGTAACTATAACAGTGAAGTGTAACTAATGTCGGAAGTTTAAATCATTTTTGCGAAGTGGAGGATGGTTGGATGAATACCTATACCGGCAAACAGCTTGCCGATCTTCTTCAGCGGGAAGAGCCGGATATGAATCTAAGAACGATACGGTACTATACGCAAATTGGGCTTCTGCCACCGTTGGAATTATTCGGCAACAAACGGGTCTATACCGGCCGGCATCTGGAATATTTGCGGGCGATCCTCACCTTGTCCAAAAGCGGGGAGAGTCTGGCAGATATTCAAGAGAAGCTTGCGGAATTGCCTGCGGAGGAAGTGGCTAAGATTGGCGATCGTCTGCGTTTCTACCAAACGGAGCATATTTTCCGCAATGAGACCCTAGTCATTAATGAAGATGTGATGCTTACGGTTAGTCCGCGCATATCTGCAGAGTTAAAGTCCGAGTTGGTTGAAACGGTGAACCGGCTGCTGAAGGGAGGCAATACCCAATGACTGGAGCAGAAATTACGATCGAGGTGCGTCTTGCAAAATCTGTGCTGGAGAATGAAGAGGGAATGAATCACCTCTGGGTCCATTTGGAGCCACTTGGCGGGGTGAAGCAAGCGGTACTTGCACTGCAGCTTCCAGCAGGGATCCATTGGGACGGGGAAGCGAAGGGTTATCCACAAGATACCAGTGGCAGAGTCATTATCGAGCAGCCTGAAATGCCAAATGACCTTTTATTGGGGATCTATACAATGCAGGCTATAGATTGCGGCTCAGTCAGCTTGAGCATTCATGTGTCATTCATAGAACACAGTGGCATGGAGATCTGTAATACAGTGCTCGTCCCGCTTAGCATTGTTGATGCAGAAGTTGTGGATGAGGAAACGGTAGAAATAGACGAGGAGGTTGTCAGAAGAGTCAAGGAACAGGCCCTAACTGAGCCAACGGGCACTCATCCGGACGGCAGCGACAGCGGAATGCCCGATTGCTCACTTCCCAAGCTCATTCGCTATGACCCCCATTACCGCTCAGAACTCGAGGAGAAATACCGGGTTGAGGGAACAGGTTTATAAGCTTCATCCCCATCTGGACATGCCAAACAGGCAGGCCACTCCGCTCACAGTGAGTAGAGTGGCCTGCCTGTCTCCATCTTTAAACTATTATCCACGTCCAATCAGCAGGGAGAGGATACCTGCCGCGATCAGCGGACCTACGGGTACGCCCTTGAAGAAAGCGACACCGATAACCGTGCCGATCAGCAGGCCGGCAACGATCGTAGGCTGGCTGCCCATAAGCACTGCTCCACGCCCGCCCAAATAGGCAACAAGGATACCGATCCCAATGGCAAGCAGCGATTTCCAGTGGTAAAAGGAATGCCAGATCATTTGCAGCGATATTTTACCGCTCGCCAGCGGGGTCATCACGCCAATGGTAAGGATGATGATCCCGACAGTCAGGCCATACTTTTCGAGCCACGGAAAAGCCTGCTGCAGTCTAAGCACCCTCAGCAGCAGCAGCACAACCATTGCGATCGTTACCGGCGAATTGCTGCTGATAATGCCGAGGGCTGCGAGGCCCAGCAGGAGGAGCGAGGTGATATCCATCGTAACGAAACACTCCTTATCCTAAATAAGCCGTTTTGAAATGATGTGATCCGCAATCAGCTTCCCGTGACCCCGTCCGGTTTCGATGAATACCTCATTTGCATTACGTCCGGAGGCGATAACTCCGGCTACATAAAGTCCCGAAATGTTAGTTTCCATCGTGGACGGGTTATAGGCAGGTTTATCCTGTTCGTCGTCCATGATTGCCCCTGCGGAAGACAAAAGTGTCCTGCTGGGGCGGAAGCCGGTTAAGGCGAGTACAAAATCATTGTCGAGTTCAAGTGTCTCACCGTTTGATTTAGTAACAATGACTGAACCGGGGGTGATTTCGGTTACCCGTGACTCCAGATGGAGCGTTATCTTTTCTTTAGCCACCATGCTTTCAAAGATTGGCCGTACCCACGGTTTGATGTTCTGCGAAATGCTGGCTCCCCGGTAAACCATATCTACGGAAGCGCCCACCCGCATTAACTCAAGTGCCGCATCCACAGCTGAATTGCTGCCGCCGATGACAGTAACCTTCATCCCCGTATAGGGATGGGCTTCACCGAAATAGTGCGTGACCTTAGGGAGCTCCTCCCCGGGGATGCCGATCATATTGGGCTGGTCGAAGTAACCGGTGGAGATCACCACGTTTGAGGCTGCATGGGTTAGCTGTTCCCCCCGTTTAGTGATCGTATGTACTGCGAAGCTTCCGTCCTCCAGACGTTCGACTGTGAGCGCTTCTTCGTAAGCGGCAATATCGAGCCCATGCTGCTCGGCGGCGCGGCGGTAATAGACGAGTGCTTCATGGCGGTAAGGCTTGTCATTGGGTGAGGTAAAAGGTACATTACCAATCTCCAATAAAGAGGTTGTACTGAAGAACTGCATGCTGGTCGGATACAGATAAATGGAGTGGACAATAAAGTTTTTTTCAATAATCAGGCTGGACAGCCCTTGGCGCTGGCATTCCATTGCGGCCGAAAGCCCGCACGGACCTGCCCCGATAATAATGACGTCTTTCATATGGATGGCAACCTCCTGGTGTATACTTTCTTTTCTCTAAATCGTACCTTAAATTTAATGTTTTTGCTATCTGTGCAGCATATTCAGCTAATCGTTATTGCTCTGGAGTTTGGATTAGAGTATAATTAGATATATATCTAAACATAGTTTGATTGTGAAAATTGCTTGCAAATGTTATAGGAGAGTGACCCCGATGCAGCTGGAGAAAATTGTGAATTACCATAAAGCTTTATCCGACCCGACACGCCTGCGCATGCTGCTGCTGCTGTCCAAGGGGGAGGTGCACGGACAGGCGCTGGCAGAGAAACTTAATTTATCACAGCCTACCGTAACCCATCATGCTGCCAAGCTTCGTGAGGCCGCAATGATCAAGGAGCGCAGAGACAAGAATACGGTTTACTTTTCGCTGAACCCCGAGTTTATCAAGGCGGGTTCAGAGGCATCGCTTAAATTTATTTTTGCCAAGGGGGCAGACGATATGGACGAGTTATCTACAGACAAGAGTCTGAAGGACTCAGTGCTGCGCAACTTTTTTGCCAAAGACGGCCGGCTGCGCCAGATTCCCGCACAATACAAGAAGAAGCTGATTGCACTGCAATATATGGTTGAGAAGCTTGAACCCGGTGTGATGTATACGGAAAAAGAAATCAACGAGTTTATCAAACCATTCCATGAAGATTATGCCACGATCCGCCGGGAGTTCATCATGCACCAGTTTATGTACCGGGAAAATGACAAATACGAGCTTAACCCTCCGGAGATGTGGACTCACTGGGAAAATGTCAAATAATGATCTAATATATGGGGATTTTTTGTGACAATTGAAGGTTCGACTGATTAAATGTCCGAATAACGAATAAACTGGAATTGTAAGCGTTATCTGACATATACTTCGAAAGGAGACTTTCAGTATGATATTCAAACGCGCGAAAAAAAATACACCTCCCGTTCATCTCACTGTTACTTTGCCGCAGATCAAGCAAGCTGTTAGGCAATTTGAAGAAGATATGCCTGCTCCGATCAATCGTACCGCACTGATTCTGGAGGATAAGAGCATTGACCTTATCCGGCTCAAGAGATATTTGGGCGGAGTGCCTCATCAAAAGTTTTACATGTCGCGGGAAACCTTCGAAATTTTTGAGGAAGCTGACAAGATGGTGCCTTATTATATTGATATGGTTCAGTCGGCTGTGGATAATTATATTAACGACACCGGCAAGCTGCCGCTGCTTGAGGATACCTGGCTGCCGGAGGTTCATTACCGCCTGCTGCACACTGAACGTTATCTGAAAGAAACACCGCCATTTCCGCTGTACATCACGGAGGAAGAGATGATGCTGACCCATCGCCCGGAGCATTTTGAATGAATGAACGATTTACACTTAACACGAGGAAGACTGTTCAGTTGAGGGGCACTGAGGTGCCTGTCAGCAGAACGGTCTTTTCTTTGTTCATGCTGGCATAGTACAATGAATTACTGGTAACACGTTCCGGAAGAATTTATAGATTAGGAGAATTATTGCATGAACAAAGTACAAGCACTACTGTTTGATCTGGATAACACGCTCATGGACCGTGATTCAACCTTCCGCAGTTTCAGCGAACAATTTGTAAGTGATTTCCTCGGGCATTTGCAGCCGGAAGAAGCACGGCGGGTAGTAGAGGATATTATTGTGCGGGATGCCGACGGGTACCGGGACAAGGATGGTTTTTTTGCCGAGCTCAGCGAGGTGCTGCCGTGGGCGAAGGCAGTGTCGGCTGCGGACATCCGGGCCTATTATGATGAGACCTACACCGGGCACGGAGCGCTTATGAAGTACGCCGAAGATATTTTGAACTACTGCCGGGAGCAGGGGTATATTCTGGGTCTGGTTACGAACGGCAAGAAACAGATCCAATATGGCAAAATCGATCTTCTTGGACTGCGCGGCTTCTTTAAGACGATAGTCATTTCCGGCGAAGCCGGAATCAGCAAGCCGGATCCGGCTATTTACCGTCTTGCACTGGAGCGTCTGGGCACAACAGCGGAACAGACGCTGTTCATCGGCGATCATCCGGTGAACGATATCTGGGGTGCAGGCAAGGCGGGTATGGAAACAATCTGGCTGAAGCGTAATCATGAATGGGATGACAAGCTGGATGTGCATCCATGGAAAACCATCCATGAGCTTGATGAGTTGAAGGGGATTCTTTAGCTTTGATGTTGACAATATGCTGCCGGCAAGTTTATTATTACAGCATATTAGTTCGGAAGGAGACGATGTTATATGACAGTTTATATTGCAATTGCGCGATTGGTAACAACTGTTGTGGATACGTGTCTTCCGGGAACAGCAGCTGCAGTGTAAGTAACACGCAGCTTTGCGGGTAAGCTCTACGATGCCTTTTAGAGCCGCCGGGAACCGTATGTGTTCCGGCGGCTTTTTTGTGTGGATCGGTAAGTACGGATACGGTTATTGTATTCGTGCATACCGGATTCACGCACAGAAATGTGCTGATCCTCCTCTTCGTGGTGGGGACCGGCATGCTCTGATCTTGACTTCACAGAAATTGTCCCTTGCCATAGTGCAGGGGAGAGTTTCTGTGAAGTCCGCCGCCGG
Organism: Paenibacillus sp. FSL L8-0470; assembly: GCF_038008625.1. Classification (NCBI taxonomy): domain Bacteria; kingdom Bacillati; phylum Bacillota; class Bacilli; order Caryophanales; family Paenibacillaceae; genus Paenibacillus; species Paenibacillus sp. FSL L8-0470. The sequence goes on along the minus strand of NZ_JBBOZM010000001.1, from coordinate 4,243,417 downwards.
AATGAGGATTCCGGCGGCTTTTTGTGTTCCCGTAATACACGTTAGTCAGAAGAAACGAAGTGATTTATTTCCGCCGCCGGCTTCTTTCGAAGCCGGGCCGGGAGTGTACGAACTAAACAATCAGGAGGATTTAGATGACAATAGAACAATATGGCTGGAATGAAACCTGGATGAACAAGTGGAACGAATTGCATCAAAGTCTGGAAAACAAAACATTTGTACCCGGCAGAATTGTCGGCGATTTCGGCAGCAAGTACAGGGTTATGACAGAAACGGGAGAAACCTGGGGGGAGCTGGCAGGCAGGCTCAGACATACCTTAAACGATTCCGGGGATTATCCGGCAATCGGTGACTGGGTGTCGCTGGTGATGATGGATGGCGGAGAACATGCCGTTGTTCATGGCGTGCTGCCCCGGCAAAGTGTGATTTCGCGGAAGGTAGCGGGAAATACAAATGAGGAACAGATTGTGGCCTCCAACGTAGACACTTTATTCCTTGTCAGTGCGTTAAATGACGATTTTAATGTCCGGCGGATGGAAAGATATCTGATCATGGCCTGGAACAGCGGGGCAAACCCGGTGATCCTGCTGACCAAAGCGGATTTGTGTGATGATGCAGAGAGCAAAATTGCAGAGATGGAGCGGGCAGCACCCGGAGTGGCCGTGTACGCAGTCAGCGCCTTGCTCGGAGACGGGCGGGATAAACTGCTGCCCTATATTGGCAGCGGTCAGACAGTGGCCCTGACCGGCTCCTCGGGCTGCGGGAAGTCAACGTTGGTTAACTGGCTTAGCGGAGCAACCCTGCAGCTCACCCAGGATGTCAGGGAAGGGGACAGCCGGGGGCGGCACACGACCACTCACCGGGAACTGTTCATCCTCCCGGACGGCGGTATCATTGTCGATACCCCGGGAATGCGTGAACTGCAGCTGTGGGAGGATGAAGGCGGACTTGATCTCGCATTCGGGGATATCAGCAGTCTGGCAGCAGATTGCCGCTTTAGCGATTGCAGACATGAACGAGAAGAGGGCTGCGCAGTCCTCGCGGCAGTATCGACCGGAGAGCTGGAAGAAAAACGGCTGCTGAATTACCGCAAAACCCAGAAGGAGCTGCTGTACCAGAGCAGCAAAGAAGTGAAGCAGAAGCGCAAAACAGCAGCCGCTGCGACCAAGGCAGCGCCTTCCCGTTCCAGAAATTCCGGCTGGCGCCGGGAGCTGGAGGAATATTGAGGAACAGTATAATTAAGCTACAGTAACCTGAACAAGAGGGTCCCTTGAAGCCTTAGAATGGCTGTAAGGAGCCCCTCTTGTAACGCAAGGGCGCAGCTCCAGAGAAGCTGCGCCCTTGCTATATATAAATAAAAGTCCGGCTAATTGCAATGCATATATCTAATTAAAGTGCAGATGTCTATCTTTAGAACCGGACCTTTAATGCTGGCGTGTTCTTAGAACGATGCAGCAGCAGTCTTGGCCAGTTGCAATCCGCTTGCGATGATTTCTGCGGATTGTGCAGGGTTCTGGTTGTGGCCTTCGATGATCACTTGAGTAGTATCTTTGAAGCCCCAGAAGTTCAGGTTGCCCATGATGAAGTTGACGGCCATTTCAGCGCTTGCTGCCGGTCCTTCGGAATAGATGCCGCCTCTGGCATTGAGTACAGCTGCTTTTTTGCCAGTCAGCAAGCCAACTGGACCTTCAGCAGTGTATTTGAATGTAGTGCCAGCCTGGTTCAGGTAGTCGATGTAAGTGTGAAGTACAGCCGGAACGGTCATGTTCCAGAGCGGGAAAGCAAATACTACTTTGTCAGCGGCAAGGAACTGATCCAGGTATTTCTTAACCAGTGCAGCACCGGCAGCTTCTTCAGGAGTAGCTTCGTAGCCTTGTGCAGCTTTATAAACACCGGTAATCAGCGTGTTGTCATAATAAGGAAGTTGCTCCGCGAACAAATCCAGTTCAGTGATTTCGTCTTGCGGGTGGGACTCCTTGTAGCTTGCCAGGAATTCGTTGTAAAGCTGAACGCTTACGGATTGATCTGCAGGGCGGTTATTGGCTTTGATGAAAAGTACATTAGACATATGATTTCTCCTTAAATATATATTTAATACTTACTATCAATAATATAGCATTTAATAATTAGTTTGTAAATAACAGTCGAAATAAATTTTTATTCGCTCGACAGCAAAGGCCTTTTCTTTGCAGGGCTACTACATCTCTTTATAAACGAATTGTTTTTTTGGCAGAACATCAATATGTAGTAAAAGCGCTCTGACTCAGCTTCTTTTTCATTTTTGGGCAAAGTTTAAGGAATACAGGACCCGGTTATATAGGTGTTACAAGGATTATAGGAAAAGATTTCCTCACCTCAGGTTGGCAATACAACTTATTGAAGAAGGAGCGATTGATATGTCCATTGACCGTTTTATCATTAAAAAACTGGACAACTGTCACGAAGAGCAGACTCGTCGCAACTTAGTGAAGTTGTTCAAACTGCGGATTCAGAAGGCAGAAAAGGAAGAGAACAGAAATCACCGGATTAGTTGAGATATGCCGCTGACGTACAGATACCCGGCCAACATATAGAACGAGCGGAGCTCATCCCATCTTAATGAAGGGGTGTGCTTTTTTATTGCATAAAAAAATACCCCTCTAATTAATAGAGGGATAGAGCCAATGAATCATTTTCACTATAACTGTGCAATATAGCTTCAGAGCCTTTAATTTCGATACTAATCAGAGAATTTAAGCATTTCTGAAGAGCACTTTTGCCCTTCTGGATTTTGAGCTCCAGCGTGCTGTTCAGCAACCGGATAACCTTCTGGGTGGGCTGTTTGTTTTCTGTAGTGAAGTATACAGGTACAAGCTTGTTCTGAAATGTGATGAGCATTCTCATTTTGAAATCACCTCGCTACAAGTATTTCATGATATAGATCATACCCCTCGTTTCTTAATTTTACCTTAAAATTAGCTTATGATAACATAAAGATTACAAGTTTTATAGTTTGGGACTTTTTTATTGCAGTGTGATTCCAAGGTTAGCGGGATCCGGGAAGGATATATCAATGTGAATAAAAAGGATAAGGTATATTTAGCTAATTTTCTGTTCCCAGATAAGCCAGCGGGGAAGGAAATTTCGGATCTGATGCAAATGGCAGCATCCGCGGACCGAATATGCCGGTTAAAATACTGTGAAGGTGAGCAAGTACAGGATATCTGCCTGCAGGTACATAAGGATGTAACATTGATCGCAGGCATTGAGCCCTCAGATTCCTTCGTCTATAGACTGAGCGATCCACAGAAGGTGCAGCGTGCTTGTTATTATCTGTTTAATTGCTTTGAGCCTGCAGAGTTTACCGTAGAGGATGTACCATGTCTGCATCTGTCCAGACGGAGATATGAGGAGCTAAAAGAAAGCGCCGCAACCTACAGCTTGTGTTTTTTGGCAGAATGTCTGACAGCGGAAACAGGGGATTTGCTGCAATCCGCACAGCTTGCGAAGGTCATGAAGAACAAAACGGCTGAAGGAGAGCTTAAGCTGTGTTCACGCAGCAAAGAGGAGTGTAAGCTCCAGCATGCCTTTTTTATTGAAGATACCTCCAGCGGCTGGCTGCTGCGTATGAGCTGCGAAGCCGCGGAGGACTGGATGGTTGCCATTCCGGTTACGAAAGCGCAGATATGCTCTGCTCTCTATGAGTGGGTGCTGCAAACATCTCCAGTGTTTACTCCAGAATAATTGTGGAATAAGCAGGCAGTGTAAGCATGTTGTCCGCCTGACCCGCTTTTCCCCGGAACGTCTTGATTATTGAAGAATAAGTAACGGTGTTCGTGCCGGGATGTAGCGAAATGTTCTGTGTCCCGCCAGTTAAATTGTGAACCACCAATACCTGCTCTCCGGCAGTGATCCGTTCGAAGGCCATAATGCCTCTGTTTCCGGAAGAATATTCGCGAATTCCACCGTCTCTCAGTGCAGGTACTTCATTGCGCAAGGAAATAAGCTGACGTTAATGCTCCAGCAGAGAACTTCTGTTCTGCAGCTGACTCTCCACATCAGCACCGGAATTAGCGGTGTTATTCATCGCCTGCTCCCAGGTGGTCTGGCCATCTCCTTGACCATCGGCAGTCCATTTCATAGGCTCACGTAGGCCTTCATCGGGCTTCACTGCAAGCATTCCTATCTCTTCCCCATAATAAATAAACGGGTTGTCCGGCAAGGTCAGCAGAATAGCTGCGCCATTCTGGCATGATCCGGATTGTTCGCCAGTTGGCTAAGGCTCCCCCCTGAAATCTGCGAATATAGCTTATAAGTTCGCTCCAGAGTAAAAGGCAATCCCACTGTCTTTTTCTGTATTGGCAGAATTCAGCACTGCTTCGGCCAGGCTGAAATTAAACCCCGAATCAAAGGCATGATCCAGATAGGCCCCCTACGTAAACAGCTGAATTCTCCCATACCTCCCACACGATATAAGCTAGCGGTTTACCTCGATTATCGCTTTGCGGAATTCCTGCCACCATGCCACGTTTTTGGCAGTTGTTGCCTCGCTTCTATCCGATACCTGATCTTCGTAGATATGCTTTGCCTGCTGCCGCTAACCGGAATCATTCAAGTAATCCGCCGCTTGAAGGCGCAGGTGAAAGTTCTGGTGCCGTAGAAGCGGTAGCCTGGACGGCGTTTGTGTTGTTGTCAGAGCATCCGGCAAGCATGGTAGTGATATTCCTGCAAATGGTCAAAGTGCGCAGCATGAGCGATTAGGCAAGGTCAAAGGCTTGTATTTCATCTGTTGCGGACCCCTCCAATAAATAGCTTCATTAATATGAAAATATAGTAAGCGCTTTATTGATATCTTAGTCGAATCGCGCCAGTTCTTTCACTTGAAAGTTACTCTCTTTAACCTTTCTTTTGGTATTCGCATATGCTGTAAACAAGGGCAAAAAGACCCGGGAAGAAAGGAGAATGAAGAATGAAAAACAAGAAAAAGCTGTCACTGTCGCTCATGATTCTCGCCTTGTGTTTTTCAGTGCTCGCCGGCTGCGGCGGAGACTCGGCTGCGGTAAAAGTGAAGATCGGCGAAGTAACCCGATCCGTCTTTTATGCGCCCGAATATGTGGCATTATCCCAGAACTTCTTCAAGGAAGAGGGGCTGGATGTGGAGCTTCAGACTATACCCGGCGGTGACAAAACAATGACCGCATTGCTCTCAGGAGCCATTGACGTGGCGCTTGTTGGTCCGGAGACTTCAATTTATGTTTATCAGCAGGGAGCGGATGATCCCGTTATCACTTTTGCCCAGCTGACCCAGCGGGACGGTACATTCCTGTTCGCCCGCAAACCGGATGCGGACTTTAACTGGGATAAAGTAAAGGGGTCGACCTTCCTCGGACAAAGAAAAGGGGGTATGCCGCAAATGGCGGGTGCCTTTACTTTGTTTAACAAAGGGATTGATGCCGAAAAGGACCTCACGCTGATTCAAAATATCGACTTTGCCAATATTGCCGGTGCCTTTGCCTCCGGGACAGGTGATTATGTACAACTGTTTGAGCCACAGGCTTCCATTTTTGAGAGGGAAGACCGGGGCCAGGTGGTGGCATCCTTTGGGGTGGAGAGCGGTTACCTACCTTATACGGCTTTTATGTCCAAGGGTAGTTATATCAAGAAAAATAGTGATACTGTGCAAAAATTTACCAATGCAATCCAGCGTGCACAGCTATGGGTGAAAGAGCATAGTCCGGAAGAGATTGCCGATGCGGTACTTCCGTATTTTGATAAAACGGAGCGTGAGATTGTGATCTCCGCGATCAAGCGCTATAAAGAGCAGGACACCTATGCCGTCGATCCGGTCGTGGAAGGCGAAGAGTGGAACAATCTGCTGGATGTTATGGATAATGCCGGAGAGCTGAAAGAACGGGTTCCGGCGGAGAAAATTGTGAACAACAGCTTTGCGGAAAATGCGAAAGACAACGTCAAGTAGCGTTGTCTTCAGACTAAGGGTTAGGAGGGGCTGATATGCTGCCAGTAGTGCAATTGGAGGAAGTGACGCATGCCTATCTGGGTGACCGCGAGGCTTCTCTGGCCATTGAGGACCTCAGCCTCAGTGTAGAACAAGGAGAGTTCGTCAGTCTCGTCGGGCCGAGCGGCTGCGGCAAGACGACACTGTTGTCGATCATAGCCGGGCTGCTCAGTCCATCCCGCGGCGAAGTGTTCGTTAACGGACATCGTCTCAAGGGTCCCTCCCCGGAGGTAGGGTATATGCTCCAGCAAGATTACCTTTTTCCTTGGCGGACGATCATGGACAACGCTCTGCTTGGACTGGAGCTCACCGGAAATCTGAACGAAAACACACGTCAAAAGACGCTGGAGCTGCTGAAGGATATGGGGCTGGAGGGCAAAGAGCAAGCCTATCCGTCACAGCTGTCCGGCGGTATGCGCCAGCGTGTGGCACTGGTACGGACACTGGCTACCGACCCGGGCCTGCTGCTGCTGGATGAACCGTTCTCTGCGCTTGATTATCAAATCAAGCTGCAGCTCGAGGATCTGGTATCTGAGACGCTGCGCCGCCGCGGGACCACTGCGGTACTGGTTACCCATGATCTGTCAGAGGCGATCGCCGTCAGCAGCAGGGTGATACTGCTGCAGCGGAACCCGGGGAGAATACGTAAGATATTTACCGTTCCGGAGGAAATCCGCAATACGCCCCCGCTGTATGCGAGGGACTTGCCCGGTTTCGCGGAGCTTTTTCATGGCGTCTGGAAGGAAATGGAGTTGGCTGGGAGGGAAGACGTATGAAATCAAGTCAGCAAAGCGAAATAACGGCTTCCCGCGCACAATGGCTGGAGCAGAAACATAACGATTACAGGAAGAAAAAACGGCGCTGGCAGAGCAGGGTCATGGCCGTGCGTGGCAGTCTGCTGCTGCTGTTTTTTCTGCTATGGGAAGCAGGGGCCCGGCTGGGCTGGATTGACGAACTGCTGTTCAGCTATCCGACGAAGGTCTTCCGTCAGATCTGGGAAGACATGATCAGCGGAAGCCTCTGGCCGCATTTGGGCATAACCGTAGGGGAGACCGTGGTCGGCTTTGTACTCGGAACGCTGCTTGGAACATTGCTGGCAGTGATCATCTGGTGGTCGCCTTTTTTATCAGCGGTGCTTGACCCGTACATGGTCGTTTTCAACAGTATGCCTAAGGTGGCGCTGGGGCCTATCTTTATCGTGATGTTCGGTGCCGGATTTACTGCAATCGTCATCACTACTTTATCCATCACTGTTCTCATTACGACTCTTGTTGTGTATAACAGTTTTTGCAGCGTAGACCCGAATCTTGTGAAGGTGGTCAGGTCGTTTGGGGCGACAAGAGTACAGGAGTTTTTCAAGGTTATCCTGCCGGCATCCTTCCCTACGGTTGTTTCTACCTTGAAGGTAAACGTTGGCATGTCCTGGGTGGGTGTAATTGTCGGTGAATTTTTGGTAGCGAGGTCGGGGCTTGGATATCTGATTATATATGGTTTTCAGGTGTTCAATTTCACTCTTGTCATGTCCAGTCTGCTGATTATTGCAGCGGTGGCTACGGCGATGTACCAGATGGTTGTCTATGTGGAGAAGCTGTTATTGTCGAGACGGTGAGAAACATGTCATATTGTGTCTCCCCGGAAAATCTTGTACCATGTTTATATCTTTACCTGAATGATGAAACGCCAAGGAGAGGTATTTACATGGGATTTCGAATTATCAAAACAGCGGCGGCGACGCTGCTGTCCATTCTGCTGGCAGCCGCAATAGGCATACCTAACGCGCAGAGCGCAGGCCTGCTTGCGATCCTCGGAGTGGAAACTACGCGTAAAAGGAGTCTCCGAACGATAATGGCACGTTTCTCAGCCTCGCTTGTGGGACTCTTTTTAGGCTGTATTCTGTTTTTCATCCTGGGCTTTCATTATTGGGTACTTGGCTTGTATGTGCTGTTCGGTTTCCCGCTGATCGTTAAATCGGGCTTTAAGGAGGGCATCGTTACCAGCTCGGTAATCGTGTTCCGCGTGTTCGGACAAGCTGAACTGTCACTTCATGTTCTGCTGCAGCAGATTGAGCTGCTGGTTGTGGGCCTGGGATCGGCGGGGCTGGTCAATCTGATCTATATGCCGCAGACCGGCGGGGTAATTGCGGGTATCCGCAAGGAGGTCGACAAGTACTTTTCGATTATATTTGTACAAATGGCAAGGACGCTGCGGGACCCGGGTTATATCTGGGACGGTAAGGAGCTTATCGGTGCGAACGAGGCCGTACAGCGGGGGCTGACGGCTGCGTCCAGGGAAATGGAAAACCATGTGATTCATCCGGATGAGGCCTGGAATATTTATTTCTATATGCGAAAGGAGCAACTGGAGTCGATCCAGAATATGATGCAATTACTCTCCCAGGTGTACCGGCAGCTGCCGCATGGAGATATGGTTGCCGAATTGTTCGATCAGCTCTCTAATGATGTACTGGCAGAGGAATACACTGGACGGACGGAGAAGCTGTTGGATGCGCTTGAGCAGGAGTTCGAGCGGATGGAGCTGCCGGAAACCCGTGAAGAGTTCGAGGTCCGTTCTGCGATTCTGCAGCTCTGCCGGGAGCTGGCGCTTTATCTGAAAATTGCCAAACGCCATAAGGTTCCGGTTGAAGCCAAACCGCTGAAACGACCGGCCACTTTCCGGTGATCCTCGTAATCTAAAAAATGTAAATGTCGGTGAGGTATTAACATTGCCGCGTAAAATAACGATAAGAAATGTAAGAACTAAAAGTGAGCTGGTAATTGTCCCGTCATTCAGTTTTTGTTCAGGCAACAGGATTAACGTGTTATTCATTAGAAGATGGGGCAGTGAAAGTTCCAATTACTGCAGACAGTTCGCATAGGTGAATTTCTGCGCAGGTAGGTGAGGACTGTTGAACAACAGCAATGAACAATATATCGGTAAACAGCTTGTTGAGAATCTCTTCAATCATAATGGCGTGTTTGTTCTGCCCGCACTGACTTTGTTAAGCAGTGATCATATCCGTCTGATCAGTCAGCACAAAATCTTTCTCGAGCCGCATGATGTGGTTCAAGTGGACAGTGCAGCTTTCTATCAGATTGCGGTTGACGAGTGCACGTCTGCGATGGAGAGTATCTTTGAGCAACTACGTTTTAACAAGAGCAAACGGCTGCCCATGATTGAGCTGCGCAATGAAGTCATTCCCTTTATCCAGCGGGTTAGTGAGAAAAACGATTTTTACGGAATATTGGCTGCGTTGCAGTCTAAGGATGATTATACATACAGACATAATGTTGCAGTCGGAATTTTGTCTACACTTCTGGGGAAGTGGCTCAAGCTGAAACCGGAAGAACTAAGTATGCTGACCATTGCCGCAACGCTTCATGATATCGGGAAAATTATGATACCTGCTGAAATTTTGTCCAAGCCCGGACCCCTGAATGAAGAAGAGCTTGCGATGATGAAAAAGCATACCACTATTGGATACGAGATGATCAGGGACACGGTCGGCACCAATCATATGCAGGCACTCGTTGCGCTGCAGCATCATGAACGCATGGATGGCAGCGGATACCCTTTCGGTGTTCTGGGTCACCGGATTACGGATTTCAGTAAAATAGTTGCCGTGGTGGATATTTTCCATGCGATGACTTCTGACCGCTACTACCGGAAGGCCTCGCCTTTATATGAGGTTTTGAGGCAGATGGAGGATAATGTCTACGGCAAGCTTGACCCTTATATTTGCAGTGTCTTTATCAATAAGCTGATGCAGTCAATGATAGGCAACGAAGTAGTGCTCTCGGATGGGCGGATAGGCAAAATCATCATGATTCTCGCGCATGATCCGCTGCGGCCATTGGTTAATATTGATGAGGATTTCATTGATCTCAGCAGGCACCGGGATTTGGGGATTATGCGGGTAATACCGCTATAAAACCCCGTATGAAGACACCCGCAGGCGGTTGCTGCGGGTGTCTTTGCTGTTCTGATATTAAGAATAACGGCTACAATAGCGGGAGTGGAGTCGCGGCTTAACGGAAGTTCTACGGTTGCCCTATGGGCTGTCCGTTTTTTTGCTATGTACTCATAACCGGGGGATTTTTGCAATAAAATGAACTATGAATCTTATAACGGGGCGCATGGAGGGCTTACCCAAATTTATTTCTACTCTAACAATCAACAAATGCCCAGAACGTGCATACACTTGATAGTGAATGATTGTATGGAGGAGGTTTAAAGATGTCATTAAGTCATAAACGTCAAACAAGGGAGATCATTACGAAGGCAATTTGCGGCAAAGGTCGTAAGTTCTCTACCGCAACTCATACCGTGACTCCGCCACATCATCCGACAAGTATTCTGGGGGCTTGGATTATTAACCACCAGTACGAAGCGGTTGCCGCCGGAAACGGAATCGAAGTAATCGGTACTTACGATGTGAACATCTGGTATTCGTACGACAAAAACAAGCAGACCGAGGTAGCCAAGGAAACGGTCTCCTATGTGGAGCTCATTCCGCTGTCGTATCTGGATCCGAGACACCGTGCTTCCACGGTAGAGGTCTCTGCGGAGGCAACGCAGGAACCCAATTGTGTGGAAGCCGGTGTCTCTCCGGGCGGCGGCAGTGTGACACTTCGCGTAGAGCGGGAATTCGAAGCGGAACTGGTGGCTGAGACCAAGGTTCGCGTGTTTGTCACTGACCAAACGGATGATCCGGAAGACAAGGATTACGATTTCGACGGTGAAAGCTTTGATTTCGATGATCTGGATCCTGACGCCCTGGATGATGAGCTGTAAGGAAGGAATGCGCCGCCGCCAACTGAATATCGGGTGGGTTATAATCCATTATATGTAGTGAGGGCGGCGGCGAGAGGGCGAATGCCCTCCTTTTTATTTTTTATTTATTTCTAAAGTTAGGGGAACGAACCACTAGGGAGGAGCCAGCGTGAATGAAGGATTAAAGGAGTACCTGCAGCTAACTCCGGAGCAACAAGAGCTCCGGCTGCGGCGCTGTGGACTGGAGGCTGCTCTGTCTGCCGGCGGGAATCGCTTGGAGAGGGATGCAGGGCAAGCCGGAAGAATAGCTGTTGCAAATGGCCATACATATAAGAAGGGTCCCGATATGGACAGACACAAACAGCAATACTTGGTTAAAGTATTCAATTTGGCGGTGCTTGTGATCACACCGCTGGGTACCGGCCGGGCCATGAGTGCTGCAGCGGGGAATACCCGCCCAGCTGCCTCAATCGGTAGGGATAGTGTGTCCGGGGGCACCGGTGTTAGCTTGCTAGATGAGGGTGAAATTGATAGCCATGAAGATCATGGAGACCCTGGAAATCCCGGAGATTACGGAATACTCGGTGAACAGGCGCATTACAGTCCCGTCCCGGAGCGGCGCGGAACTGCCGGACTGGTGAGGGGAATTGCTGTTAGAGCTTTATACAGCCTGGGCCTGGACAGTGGTGAAGTCCGGCTAAAGGCTATGGGGGGAAGGCGATACCTTGTGGAACAGATCCTCCCGCTTGCGGAACCTGCCGGCAAGCCGCTGCCGGAGCCTTACCGTACAGCGTCGCTGGCGCTGGACCGCGACCTGGCCCGGGAGCTGCCTGGCCGTCCAGGCATGCTGATGGGCATGGACCCGGAGTTTCTTTTGCTCCGGGAAACCTCCGGCCGCGTCGTGCCCGCATCGCGGTTCCTGCCCGTAGACGGCGTCGCGGGCTGCGACGCCGGACCTCCGGGAACGCGCGGCATGTTCCCGGTCGCCGAGCTGCGCCCTGCGCCGCGCGGGGAACCGCGCGCACTGCTGGCGCAGCTGATGTCCGCCGCAGCCACGGCGGACCGGATGGTATCCGACCGCTCGCTCCGCTGGCGGGCGGGAGGCATGCCGCTGCAGGGCTGGGCCCTAGGCGGCCACCTGCACTTCAGCGGCGTCCGGCTGACGGCGCCGCTGCTGCGTGCGCTCGACAACTATCTGGCGTTGCCGCTGCTGCTGCTGGAGGACGCCCGGGCTGCGGCGCGGCGTCCGCGTTACGGGGTGCTCGGCGATTTCCGTATTCAGCCGCATGGCGGCTTTGAATACCGGACCTTGCCGAGCTTCCTGGTGTCCCCGGTCATCGCCAAAGGCGCGGTCTTCCTGGCTCACCTGATCGTGAGCCGCTATGAAGACCTGACCTTGCGCCCGCTGGACCGGGAAGAGCTGCATGCCGCCTATTACAGCGGCAGCAAAGATCCGCTGCGCCCCGCCTGGGCTCCATTGCAGGACCAGCTTCGCGCACTGGACGGCTACGCACGCGCAGCCCCTTACGTAGAACCGCTGTTCCGCTGCATCTCCGCGGAACAGACCTGGGATGAATCGCGGGATATCCGTCCGCTGTGGACCGGGAAAGAGTCCATGAGGAATCAGCGGTAATCGTGTTGGAAATTCTGTCGCCCTGAGGCTTATATACCTGCGCCTGTAAGTTGATTTTCTTTATGTAAATAAGTCATGGACCATTTGTCGATATCACGGAAACCGAGTTTTTTGTAGATTAAGCCTGCTTGAGGATTGTTATAAAAAAGGCATAGTGATTTTCCCTCGGCCAGAATATCGGCACAAAGCTGTGCGACTACCCGTGAAGCTAATTTTTGTCCCCTGTATTCCGGGTGGGTGGCTACGGCGACTATCATCGCCGACCGCGAATTTTCCGCTGCGGTTGACGCAGTAGCAATTACCTCCCCGTTCTGTTCGACGAAGTAGGTGCGTCCGGTTCCGCTTTCCAGCGTTTTATGCAGGGTTTTACGCGCGTCCTCCGGACTGCTGGTGAACTCTGAAATAACATCCGTCAATGCACAAATAGCATCCACATCCTGTGTCGTGGCTTTTCGGATGGGCACAGGAGCGGATGCCGCTGTACGGATTTCCTCATTCATCTCTGTCAGCTCGGCGAAAAGCATCTCTTTTTCCTGCCGGATATTCAACCATTTACTGAGTGTCCGCACGACCTCTAAAGAGCCGGAGATCATTTCGGCGTTTTTGTTTCTGCCCAGCAGTTCCGCAAAACCCTCCGCATCAAAAGGCCCCTCTGAATATGGCAAATAACTTCCGTAGAAACGCAGTATCACTGCTTTTAACGGCCCGTCTACAGAGTCACTTTCTCCCCAAAGCTCCATGAAATCCTGCTCGAACCCGAAATTTTCCACGTCTCCGATAATGTATAAATTGATAGCCGGATTTTTGCCTACCAGTTCCATCAAATTTTCCCGGTCGGCTTCATTCAGTTTGCGTATCAAGCTTGTACCTCCTTCAGTTTCAGTAATGTATAATAATTCCTTTATAATTTTACAGCAAATTATTGAAAAAGCACATCATATGGTCATGCTGATCTTCAATGGCTATAATTAACAATATCTGTAATGCACCCGATGCAGGCAGCGTTCCAGCTCTGGTGTTCTCTTGGTGTTCTCTTATTGTGACTTCCCGGGGTGACTTTGCCTTGCAGGTTTCTGTTATAATAGAGAACACAGAAGATAGGTATGGAGGTCAATGATGGCAAAATATACGCCGATGATAGAACAGTATTTAAAGGTAAAGGAAGGGGCAAAGGACGCTTTCCTTTTTTTCCGGCTGGGCGATTTTTATGAAATGTTCTTCGAGGATGCGGTTCTCGCTTCGAAAGAGCTTGAGATTACTTTAACCGGCCGTGAGGGTGGGGGCGAAGAGCGCATTCCGATGTGTGGAGTGCCATACCATGCCGCGGAAGGTTACATACAGCGTTTGATCGAAAAGGGATACAAGGTTGCGATTTGCGAGCAGCTGGATGATCCCTCTGTAACAAAGGGCATGGTGCGCCGGGATATTGTCCGCGTAGTCACACCAGGTACAGTAATGGACGGCAAAATTATTACGGACAAAAGCAACAACTACCTCGTTTGCGTGACCGAGCAGGACGGGATGATGGCTCTGGCTGCCTGCGATTTGACTACGGGTGAGCTGTATGTCACTTCCGTTCTTTCAGGTTCGGAATGGCTGCGTGACGAGATCGGCATTTATGAGCCAGCCGAGATTATCGGAGATGCTAACCTGCTCGAGAGTCTGCGCAGTGAGGCCTCACTTCTGGCGAAGCCGGTCGTGTACACACCTTGGGAGAAACGCGAAGAGGAATTGGCCCGCCGCCAGTTCGGCGAAGCGGCCTGGGTGCGTCTGGAGAGTGAACGGGGCAAATGTCTGGCGATGCTCATTTCCTATTTGAGTGAAACCCAGCGGCGTTCCCTGGGACAGCTTAGCCAGATTTCGCCGTATGAGCCTGGCAACTATATGATTCTGGATCCGTTCACACGCCGCAATCTGGAACTCACTGAAACGGTGCGCGAGCGCTCCAAAAAAGGTTCACTGCTCTGGCTGCTGGACCGCACCGAAACTTCGATGGGCGGGCGTCTTTTGCGCCGCAGAATTGACAAGCCGCTCCTGCAGCGGGCTCCGATTGAGCGTCGACTGGAGGCAGTAGATTATCTCTATAACCAGTTCATTGTCCGTGAGGATTTGCGCGGGGCGCTGAAAGAAATCTATGATCTGGAGCGGCTCGTCGGGCGCATCGCCTTCGGCAGTGCCAACGGACGCGATATGAATGCCCTGAAGCAGTCACTGGCACAAATACCGGCCCTGAAAGATATGTGTCTGACTTCAGGTTCAGAGACGCTGAGAGAGATCGGTTCCACCATGGATGAATGTGCAGAGCTGCGTGAGGATATCGAGCGGGCAATTACCGAAGATGCGCCGGTGTCTGTGCGGGACGGGGGAATTATCCGGACAGGCTATCATGAGCGCCTGGACGAGCTGCGGGAAGCGAGCAGCAGCGGTAAACGCTGGATCGCCGAGCTGGAGGCGAAGGAGCGCCAGGCTACAGGCATCAAGTCGCTGAAGATCGGCTACAACAAAATTTTCGGCTATTATATAGAAATTACCCGCTCCAATCTTGCTTCCTTGCCGGAAGGAAGATATGAACGCAAGCAGACCCTGGCGAATGCAGAGCGTTATGTTACCCCTGAGCTGAAAGAGAAAGAAGCGCTGATTCTCGAAGCCCAGGACAAAATGACTGATCTCGAATACAGCCTGTTTACCGAGCTGCGGGACCGTATTGGCGCACAAATTCCCCGGCTGCAGGCCTTGGCGGAGAAGGTTGCGGAAATAGATGTGTATCAATGTCTTGCTGCGGTCAGCGCCGAGCACCGGTTTGTAAAACCCAAGCTATCCGACGGTTATGACATGAGTCTTACAGGTGGACGGCATCCGGTAGTAGAAGCGGTGCTGAAAGATTCTGCATTTATAGCAAACGGCAGCACACTGAGCAAGAATGAAGGCAATATATTGCTTATCACCGGCCCTAACATGGCTGGCAAAAGCACATACATGCGCCAGGTGGCCCTGATCTGCATTCTGGCCCAAATCGGCTGCTTTGTTCCGGCAGAAAGCGCGGAGGTTCCGCTGATAGACCGGATCTTTACACGGATTGGAGCGGCGGATGACCTGATCGGCGGGCAGAGCACCTTTATGGTGGAGATGGCCGATATTCAGGTCATGACTGAGAAAGCAACATCGCGCAGCCTTATTATTATTGACGAGCTGGGCCGGGGCACCTCAACAAGCGAGGGCATGGCTATTGCCCAGGCGGTTATTGAATACGTGCATGATACCATTGCCTGCAAAGCACTGGTCTCGACGCATTTTCATGAGCTGGCCCATTTGGAGCAGAGCCTGCAAGGGCTGAAGAATTATTCTATGGCCGTGCAAGAAAGCGGAGACAAAGTGAACTTCCTGCGCAAGCTTGTGCCGGGAGCTGCCGACAGCAGCTATGGCATCTATTGTGCCCGGTTGGCCGGATTGCCGGAAGGTATTATTGACCGGGCATATGGTCTGCTCCAGAGCATTGAGCAGTCGGCACCTCCGGGCTCGCCTGCGCTGCAATACGGAACTGCCTATGAGAGTCGTCACAGTGTGAAGGAACAGGCAAGTGGACTATCTGCAAGCCGGACGCAAGACACGGATGTATTGCCATCAGGAGAGGATGCTGCCTTCATGCATGCGGGCAATGCAGCCGCCGTGAGCAAATCAGGCGGATCAGCTTACACCGAAGCTGCCGTCTCGCTGGCCTCCTTGCCGGATGCAGAAGACGCTGAAGTCGTACAACTGTCGATCTTTGGGGAAGAAGAGCCGCGCAGGAACCGTAAAGGTGGAGCGGCTTCCGCACCTGCACCTGTTAAAGAAAATCCGCTACTGAAAGAGCTGGTTGCCGCTGTTCAGGGTGCAGATCTGATGAATATGACCCCTCTGCAGGCAATGGGCCTGTTGAATGAGCTTAAGCAAAAAGCCAAGGAGCTGTAACTTAGGGTTTTTCCAAGTAAGCGTAATTCTAGCGAAGAACAAACATCACTATTGGCGAGGTGAATACAAAATGGCTAAAATTCATGTACTGGACGAGCATATTGCCAACCAGATTGCAGCGGGTGAGGTTGTGGAGCGGCCGGCTTCCGTTGTGAAGGAGCTGGTGGAGAACGCGATTGATGCCGGCAGCACCCGAATTGAGGTTTCTGTTGAAGAGGGCGGATTGCAGAGCATCCGCGTCAAAGACAACGGCTCAGGTATTGAGCCAGAGGACTGCGAGACCGCCTTCTACCGCCATGCGACCAGCAAGATTGCGAATGGACGCGATCTGTTCCTGATCACGAGCCTTGGCTTCCGCGGCGAGGCTTTGCCCAGTATCGCCGCTGTCTCGAAGGTGTCCCTTCTGACTGCCAGCAGTGATGATGGTAAAGGCAGATTGATTGATATCGAAGGCGGGAAGCTGATCCGCAACGAGGATACACCTTCCGGCAAGGGAAGTGATCTTGCAGTAAGGGAATTATTTTTCAACACACCGGCAAGGCTGAAATATATGAAGAGCATCCAAACCGAGCTGGGGCATATTTCGGATGCGATGTACCGGATGGCTTTGGCTCATCCGTCCATCTCCTTTACGTTGCATCACAACGGTAATCAGCTGCTGCATACACTTGGCAATGGCGATCTGTTACAGGTGATTGCTGCCGTTTACGGTACATCAGCGGCCAAGGCGATGCTGCCGATCTCAGCAGAAGATCCGGATTACCGGATTGCCGGCTTTGTCAGCAGGCCGGAGTGGACCCGCTCCAACCGCAATGCGGTCACCACGATTGTAGGCGGAAGATACATCCGCAGTAACGGGCTGAATGCGGCTATTATGCGGGCTTATCACACGCTGCTGCCGATTAACCGCTATCCGCTGCTCGTATTGCAGCTGGACATGCATCCGTCTCTCGTCGACGTCAATGTACACCCGGCGAAATTGGAGGTGCGTTTCAGCAAGGAGATCGAACTGTACGCATTTGTTGAACAGGAGATCCGCAAGGTTCTGCTGGGCCAGAGTCTGATTCCGCGGCCGGGCAAAGAAATAATAGGCGCCAAGGGCAGCAGTTCCTTTATCCAGGAGCAGTTTGCCTTTCCGAAAGGAGCCATTCCTCAGCCAGCCGATGGCCTGCCAGGAATGGCCCGTAATGACCAAGACAGTCAAGACCCGCGGACCGCTGGTCCGCGAAGTGATATGCCCTCCGGTGTTGCTCCGCAGAGTGATCTGCAGCAAGCGGGTACATTGGATGCTAACCATCCTGCAGAGAGACCGGGCTCCTGGAACAGCGGAATCAGCGGTGCTTCCTCCTTCGGTAGCGGTGCTGCAGGAGGAGAACGCTACTCGGGCAACACACAGCAGCGGACAGGAGAGCCTCAGAGCGCAATGCCGGTGGCCCGGGAGACTGCTGCGTCATACAGCGGCAGTACTTCTTCATTGCCGCGTGAAGGGACTGGCGGCAGCTACCGCCAGCCTGCCGGGGCAATGCCGACCCGGGGAGGGATGCCATCAGCAGAGGAGCTGTATGCTCCAGCCGGCAGTGAAGATCCTGCGCTTCCTCAGTTCCCTGAGCTGAATTATATCGGCCAGCATCATGGGACATATCTTATTGCCCAGAATGACAGCGGGCTTTATCTGATTGACCAGCATGCGGCACATGAACGGATTAATTATGAATATTATTATGAGAAATTCGGGCGTCCCGAGGATGCTTCGCAGGAGCTTCTCCTGCCGATCACCCTGGAATTCACCCCTTCGGAGAGCCGCCAGCTCAGTGAAAGGCTGCATTGGTTCGAACAGGCAGGTGTATTTCTTGAGCATTTCGGAGGACAGACTTTTCTGGTCCGTTCCTTGCCGTACTGGTTCCCTGAGGGAGATGAGAAGGCGGTCATTGAGGAAATGGCGGAATGGGTGCTGAGCGAACGTTACATCGACCTGGCCAAACTGCGTGAGAAATCCTCCATTCTCTGCTCCTGCAAGGCGTCCATCAAGGCCAATCAAAAGCTTACAGAGCAGGAGGTAGAGGCTCTGCTGTCCAGGCTGGCAGCTTGCCGCCAGCCATATACATGTCCGCATGGACGGCCGATCGTGGTTTCTTTCTCTTCCTATGACCTGGAGAAGCTGTTCAAACGTGTCATGTAAGTGCAGCTGCACTGAGGTAAGCCAGCTCACTTACAGCTCTTGATCTGCAATCTCTGTTCATTTCTATTTTTAGCGCTCTAATGCGTACCAGATCGGAGGCATCATGATTATAACAACGGGCTTTGACCCGATACCGGAAATTGAGCTGCGGGCTAAGCAGCTTGCCGGGCGCACGGGTGCACCTTATGTGCTTAGGGCTAGGTTCTCCATGCCAAAGCTGGCGGAACGTTACGGGGACGAGGAGATTCTGGTAGTTCTGCAGGAGGCGGTACGGCTGATCTCGCCGGGTCTGCCACCGATGGAGTTTCATCCCAGTATGGGCTTTGTCCGGGCGAAACGCATCCTGAAGGGCGAATCTGATCCCATGCTGGAAGCTGCCGGAATGCTGCCGGGAGACAGCGTGCTGGATTGTACGGCGGGGCTTGGCAGCGATTCTCTGCTGTTTGCCGTCCACGGCGGAGAAGATTCCGTGGTGACTGCGCTGGAAAGCTCCTTGCCGCTGTATGCGCTGCTGCTTGAAGGCATGAGCCAGTACATTTCCGGCCAGCAGAAAGTAAACGAAGCGCTGCGCCGCATCCAGGTTGTGCACAGCGAACATCTGGGGTACCTGCGGGAACAGCCGGACAATAGTGTCGATATCGTCTACTTCGACCCGATGTTCCGGGTTCCCTTGACGGATTCTGCGGCGATATCCCCCTTGCGCCGTTTCGCTAACACAGCGGCCTTGACCGGGGAGAGTGTCGCTGAGGCAGTCAGAGTAGCACGTAAGGCTGTCCTGCTCAAAGAGAAGGCCTTAAGCGGTGAATTCTCACGGCTGGGCTTTACCGAACAGCTGCGCAGCAGCTCCAAAACATCGTACGGGGTGATACACATTGACAACTGAGACTAAACCTAAGGTTCTGGTACTGCTGGGGCCGACTGCAGTCGGCAAAACAAGGCTAAGCCTGGAGCTCGCGGAGACATACAGTGCAGAGATCATCTCCGGTGATTCCATGCAGGTCTACCGCGGAATGGATATCGGCACAGCCAAGATCACACCAGCGGAGATGAAGGGGATTCCGCATCATTTAATTGATATCCATGATCCGCAAGAAGCCTATTCCGCCGCAGAATTTCAGGTGCAGGGCGTCCGGCTGATCGAGGAGATCAGCGCCAGGGGCAAGCTTCCTTTTATTGTGGGTGGAACGGGACTGTATATTGAATCCCTGTGTTACGGTTTCCGCTTCTCTGAGGCCGTGGCGGATGAGGCGTTCCGCAGCGAGCAGGACGCCTTTGCCGAGGAGCATGGAGCAGAAGCCCTGCACGCCAGACTGGCGGCTGTAGACCCTTCCAGCGCTTCCAGATTGCATCCGAATGACCGCCGCAGAATCATCCGTGCACTGGAAATTCATCACCAGACAAAGGTTACGCTTTCGGCGTCCCATGAGGCTCAGAAGAAGGAGTCTCCATATGAGTTATGCCTCATAGGTTTGACAATGGACCGGAAAATACTATATAAACGTATTGAAGACCGAATCGATCAGATGCTGGCGGAAGGTCTCGTCGCCGAGGTGAAAGGACTGCTGGATCACGGCTACAGCAGAACTCTTGTGTCCATGCAGGGATTGGGCTACAAGGAAATTGCCGCTTATCTCGCGGGAGAAACGACGCTGGACGAGGCTGTGACACTGCTGAAACGCGATACCCGCCGATTCGCCAAACGACAATTGTCATGGTTTCGCCACATGAAGGAAATCCAGTGGATCGACGATTTCAATGAGCAAAACTTTTCAGAGAATTTTGCAAAAATACGTGCTATAATAGCAGGAAAGTTTCTCTCAGGTCTTGAATATACTTCTGAACAATCTAATTGAACCATTGGGGGTACGTCATATGAACAAGTCCATTAACATCCAAGATACGTTCTTGAACCAGCTGCGTAAAGAGAATATCCCTGCTACAGTATATTTGACCAACGGCTTTCAAATCCGGGGAATCATCAAAGCATTTGACAATTTTACAATTGTCATCGACAGTGACGGACGCCAGCAAATGGTGTACAAGCATGCCATTTCCACCTTCACGCCACAGCGCAGCGTATCGCTGATGCAGGACAGCGGAAGCGAAGAATAACATTTTTTACAACCTTGTAGTGAAACCTTTTTGTTTATAAAGCGTTTGAATAGAGAGTGCGAGAGAGCAACCTGTGAAGGTTGTTCTTTTCATTCGTGTATACAATTTCAAGATGTTTCCGAAAGGGAGTCAGGAGGCAGCATGTCTAGAGACGATTTTTCCAGGACGAACCGCAATAGAGACAGGGGCACCACCCCTGCGAGTCCCAAAGGGAAGCCTAAGAAAAAGAAGAAGTTTCTAACCAAGAAACGCGTACTGTGGAGTTTATTTTTTGCAACGGCGCTGGCGATTTTTTGTGCGCTTGGCGGTTACCTGTTTATTATGCTGAACGGGCAGAAACTGCTGAATGAGAACGAGGATAAATTAAGCGTGAACCCGCCGACACAGATTTTTGACCGCAATGCAAATTTGATCGGTGAACTGTCACTGGAAAAAAGTGATCCGGTAGAGTATGAAGATATTCCGAAACAGCTGATCGAGGCTTTTGTTGCTACAGAAGACAAACGTTTTTTTGAACACAAGGGTGTGGATTTATGGTCGATCGGCCGAGCAGCCGTCAAGGATATCGCTGCACGCAGCATGGTGGAAGGCGGCAGTACGATCACCCAGCAGCTTGCGAAGAATATCTTTCTGACACGCGATAAGACATTTTTCCGCAAAGCGACTGAGGTTTCCATTGCTGTAGCGCTTGAGAATGAGAAGACCAAAAATGAGATTATTACGTTATACCTGAACCGGATTAACTTTGGTGGCACAATCTACGGCATCAAGGCAGCATCTATCCGTTATTTTGGTCAAAGCAATCTTAACCAACTTAAGTTGTGGCAAATCGCCACATTGGCTGCTATGCCGAAGGGGCCGTCCCGTTACAATCCGCTGCGCAATCCGGATTTGTCCAAGGAACGCCGCGGTGTAGTGCTCCAACTGATGTATGAACAGGGGAAAATTACTGAACAGGAGCGGGCTGAAGCCGCAGCGGTCAATTACAACTACAAACCGCCCGAAAGCAAACAGCGTTATCAGGCTTTTATTGATTATGCTATAGACGAGGCGGAAGATAAGTTTGGATTAACCGAAGATGATCTCAACATCGGCGGATACAAAATTTATACAACGATGGATAAAAACGCCCAGCAGACGGTAGAAGATGCATTTGCCGACAGCGACAATTTCGAAAAAAGTGTGGATGAGGAGCTGGTACAGGGTTCGATGACCATCATCAACCAGGAGAATGGCAGCATCGTTGCGCTGATGGGCGGACGGAATTATGAGAAGAAGGGCTACAGCCGTGTTAATGGCAGCCGTCGTTCTCCGGGCTCTTCCTTCAAACCCTTGGTTTCTTACGCTCCTGCTCTGGAGTCGGGGAAATTCTCAAGCTCCTCAATACTCAGCAATGAAAAGCAGTGCTTCGGCAAATACTGTCCGAGAAACCTGCATGGCTACTCATCAACGATCAGCATGAGTCAGGCGATAACGAAGTCGGAGAACATCCCGGCGGTCTGGCTGCTGAATGAGATTGGTGTGGATACCGGCTTCCAGTTTGCGAAGAAGCTGGGGATCAGCCTCAGCGATGAAGACAAGAACCTGTCACTCGCCCTCGGCGGGATGAGTAAAGGAACCAATACGCTGGAAATGGCTCAGGCTTACAGTGCTTTTGCCAGCGGCGGTGAACTGCGTGAGGCGTATTCGATTAAATCGATTGCCAACAGTGACGGGGACACGGTCTATAAGGCCAATACAAAGCCTGAGCGGGTGATGAGTAAGGATACAGCTTACCAAATGACCCAAATGATGCAGGAAGTTGTACAGGACGGTACAGGTAAAAAAGCGAAAATCAACCGTCCGGTTGCCGGCAAGACCGGTACTACCCAGAGCGGGTACGACGGGATCAAATCCAACCGTGACGTGTGGTTTGTCGGTTATACACCGGAATGGACCGCAGCAGTGTGGATGGGTTATGACAAGCCGAGCAAGACACATCTGCTCAAGAACAGCAGTCCGCTTGCAGCGGCCTTCTGGGGTAAAGTTATGGAGAAGGCTCTGGAGGGGATTCCGGAAAAATCTTTCCCTAAACCGGAAGGTGCGAGTGCGCCCGAACCAACGGCTACTCCAGAAACGGTACAGCCTGTCACGGGTCTATCCGCTGAATATGATCCTTCAACATTGACTGTGAACCTTGGCTGGGAAGCGGCTCAGGTTGCAGGAGTGGAATACCGGATTTACCGCCGGGAAACCTCGGAGACGGAATTCACTTCACTTCTCAGTACAAAGTCTCTCACAATGGGTGATATTAGTGCCATGCCTGGACTGACTTACGAATATTATGTAACAGCTTATTATCCCGAACTGGATGTGGAGAGCGAGCCATCGGGCACCGTTACCGTAATGGTTCAGGATGAACTGCAGACACCGGAACCGGAAGCAACGCCTGATCCGAATCTTCCGACAGATGATCAAGGCAACGGACAGGGTAACGGAAACGGCGAAGGCAACGGCAATCCCGGTGGAAACAATGGGAATGGCAACGGCGATGGTAACGGGAATGGCAACGGCGATGGTAACGGGAATGGAAATGGCAATGGGAACGGCAATGGCAATGGAGGTGGCAACGGTAACGGGGGTGGAGTTGTAACCCCGCCGGAAGCAACGGCTACTCCGCTTCCACCAACCCCGCTGCCAACTATTACACCTGTTGAAACCTCCGGTTCAGGAAATGCTGGTACGGATAACAGTACTGAGGCGGGAACAGTTCCGGAGAACGGATTTTCAAATGAGGGTCAATCTCCTCAATAACATCCAAAGGACTATCCTTTACTGATATGCTCCCCATATAGTAGACAGGTGAAATAATAAAAACCTGTTACTGTATGGGGAGTATTTTTATGGAACAAAAGAAGTTTACAGCATTTGAAAAATTAACGATTCTCCAAGAGGTTGAATGCGGCCAGATCGGGCTCAAGGCTGCAGCTCGAAAGTACGGATTATCTAAAACATCTCTAGTGAAGTGGCGACGACGTTATCAATTGTACGGTTTTGAGGGGCTGGAAGTCCGGTCCTGCAACCGAAAATATACTGTGGAAATTAAGCGCCAGGCCGTTAAAGATTATATGGAGGGGGCATTGTCGCAATATCAAATCATCGACAAGTATAAGATCGCAAGTCGAACCCAACTCGCCAACTGGATTAAGAAGTATAATGGTCATAGCAGCAGCTTAACAGCTAATTCAGGAGGAACTAGAGCTATGACCAAAGGACGCGTAACCACTTGGCAGGAACGGATGGATATCGTGCTGTACTGCCTGTCGAATGGACAAGACTACACAAAGGCAGCAAACCATTTCCAGGTTTCTTACCAACAAATATATAGCTGGGTGAAGAAGTACGAAATAGGGGGCGAAGAGGCATTACGAGACGGCAGAGGACGTACCAAAGCACCTGAAGAGCTCACAGAAGCAGATCGCCACAAACTCGCGATGCAAAAGCTGGAATATGAGAATGCGCGGCTGCGTGCAGAGAATGCTTTTCTAAAAAAGTTAGAGGAACTCGAAAGGAGGAGACGCTAAGTCACGTTCGTCAGGAGAACATCTACCTGGCTATTCAGGCCATTCAGCAAGAGGAGTCTTGCTCTATTCAGCTTTTGTGTAACATCGCAGGGATCTCACGGTCAAGCTACTACAAATGGTTGAATCGTGAACCCAGTTCCCGGGAGACCGACAACGTGAAGCTTACACAGGCCATGCTTCTCCTGTATGAGAAGGTGGAACGAATCTTTGGGTATCGTCAATTGACCCTGCATTTGCGCAGACAAATGGGTAGAGTCATTAACGCGAAGCGAGTGTACCGTCTCATGAGGCTCCAAGGCATCCAGTCCGTCATCCGCAGAAAGAGGAAGAAGTACGTAGGCTCTGCGCCTCAGCAGGTTGCAGAGAACGTACTGAACCGTAAATTCGAGGCGGAAATGCCAAACCAAAAGTGGGTAACCGATGTAACGGAATTTAAATATGGTAACGGGCGGAAGGCGTATTTAAGTGCAATAAAAGATCTGCATGACAAGTCCATTGTTGCTTACGTTCTGGGTCATTCTAATAATAATTCGCTGGTTTTTAAGACGCTGGAGTTGGCTTTGCAGGCAGCACCAGAGACCCACCCCTTACTTCATAGCGACCGTGGTTTCCAGTATACCTCTCTGCACTTTAAGCAGATGCTGGACGAGGCAGAACTAACGCAGAGCATGTCCCGGGTGGGCTGCTGCATTGATAACGGACCCATGGAATCCTTCTGGGGGACACTGAAATGTGAGAAGTATTACTTGCATACCTACCGGACCTTTGAAGAGCTCCAAAAAGACATTGATAATTACATACATTTTTACAATTACGAACGGTTACAGGCAAAACTAAACGGCCTCAGTCCCAATGAATTCAGGACTAAGGCCGCTTAAGGATCTTTTATTATTTACGCTGTCTACTTGACGGGGTGCAGTTCATACCCCTCCAAGATGGGGAAGGATAGTCCTTTTTTTTGAATGGACCTTTAAATATTTCCTTTAATCCAGAAGCAGTAACCTTTGATTACGTTACCGGCAGTTCTGTTTTTTTACGGGATGTTTTGAGTGTGTCTCTTAAATGTGTTAAGCTGAAGACACCATTTCTTGAGAGGGTAATTCATATGAAACGTAAATTCGGAGACCGGGCCAACTGGCGCCGGATTACGCGCCGACATTTCGCCTGCCGCTATGTGGAAACCCGGGAATTCAGCGGTTATATCACTCTTTATACGATTTACGGGCTGAAGGAACCACTGTGGAAGAGCTATGGAAGGCATACATACCGCATAGCGGACAAAGGGTATTCTTGGCTGCAATATTTTCCCAAGGATAGCCACTATATTGTGACGGCTATGTTCGACGAACGACAGAATATCGTACAATGGTACATTGACACCTGCAAAGTTCAAGGCGTCACGGATCAAGGCGTTCCATGGTTTGATGATTTGTACCTGGACGTTGTGGTTCTTTGGAACGGAGAGGTGTTTTTGCTGGATGAGGATGAGCTTGAGGAAGCGCTAGAAAGGGAAGACATTACGGACAGCGACTATAATTTGGCCTGGGCAACAGCCAAGAGCATTCTACGCAGTATTGACGCACATGCCTTTCCTTATTTCTCTCTCTCACTGAAGCATCGTGCCGAATTATTCCATCACGGAGAATTCAGGAGGAAATAAAAAATGGAATGGTACGTTTACCAAAGAGGTTCATCCCCAATACGCAAAGTGTCCAGAAAACGCCGCTCCCGGCGTAAGCGCAACCTGCTTATTGCAGGTATAACGATTGTGGCAGCAGGCCTCCTATGGTGTGCGGTTGTGTTTAATAACATTAACAGTGCAGCTACAACATCGCCTATGGCGAAAGCGGATGCAGGTATTATTCTCGGCATGTCCATGTGGGGGGATAAGCCAAGCCCGGGCCTAAAGGAGCGGCTGGATTGCGGGCTAAAGCTCTACCGGGAGGGAATGTTCAGCACCTTTATTGTTTCGGGGGGGCTGGATGATCCAGACTACAAATTTACTGAAGGTCAAGGAATGCGGAATTATCTGGTGGAGCAAGGTGTGCCGGAAGAAGATATTCTTATGGAGAACAAGTCTACCAGCACGTACGAGAATCTGCTGTTCAGCCAGGAAATCATGAAGCGTGAGGGGATGACGTCTTCGGTTATTATTACGCATAATTTTCATGGACGGCGGGCGCAGGAAATTGCCAGAGAATTGGGCTATGCTGCACCTGAGCTGGGGCTTACAGAGTCAGAGGTAATGTCGATGGCCAAGTATAAATCCCGTGAAATCCTGGCCTACACCAAATGGAAGCTGCAGCAGTTATTTCTGTAAATCATTTGCTAAGTATAAAAATCCTGAAACTGCTAATAAGACCTCATGTACCGGAATAGACTTACTTAGAGCAGTCAGCCCTGGATAATGAGGTGAATAAGGTGAACGGACGCGTAGCGGCAGCAAGCGGGCGGGAGGAAGGCAGACCGTCAAGGCAAATCAATATTGTGCTGCGGAATCAAGATCCCCCTCCGATGAGCAGTGCGGTGATCGACAGCAGCAGTGGAACCGCGCTCCCCAAAAATCACGGCCATAGCGGACTGTTCCAGGAGTTAAGCCGGGAACTTGATGGTCTTGTTGGCTTGGATAATATCAAGGAGCTTGTATTTGAGATATATGCGCTTCTGCAGA
Source organism: Paenibacillus sp. FSL L8-0470 (assembly GCF_038008625.1). NCBI lineage: Bacteria > Bacillati > Bacillota > Bacilli > Caryophanales > Paenibacillaceae > Paenibacillus > Paenibacillus sp. FSL L8-0470. Next base: position 4,216,546 of record NZ_JBBOZM010000001.1, on the reverse strand, counting down.
TCACCCAGATGCGCAGCGAGGCAGGGCTTGCCAGTGGCGGCCAGGCTTACCATATGGTCTTCAAGGGCAATCCCGGAACCGGTAAAACGACGGTAGCGAGAATTGTCGCTAAGCTGTTCCAGCGAATGGGTGTATTAAGCAAGGGGCATCTGATCGAGGTAGAGAGAGCAGATCTCGTCGGCGAATATATTGGACATACCGCCCAGAAGACACGTGACCTGGTGAAAAAGGCGCTCGGAGGCATCCTATTTATTGATGAAGCCTACAGTCTTGCCCGCGGCGGGGATAAGGATTTTGGAAAAGAAGCCATTGATACGCTGGTAAAATCCATGGAGGATCACCGCAGCCAGTTTGTGCTGATCCTGGCCGGGTATTCCGGCGAGATCGATTATTTTCTGATGAGCAATCCGGGGCTGCCTTCAAGATTTCCTATACAGGTTGAATTTCCCGACTATACAATTGATCAGCTGCTGCAGATTGCCGAACTTATGGCCAAAGAGCGCGATTATATTTTGATGCCGCAGGCGATACTCAAGTTAAAGCAGCATTTGCTGGTGGAGAAGACGGAAAGCCTTCATGCCTTTAGCAATGCGCGCTTTGTGCGCAATTCGATTGAGAAAGCCGTGCGTGCACAAGCAGTACGTTTGCTGAACCAGTACGAGAGCAACAGCCCCGGCAAGCAGGAGCTGATGACACTGCGGACTGAAGATTTTAAGCTGTAAAACAAAATACGATTAACGGATGATATACCTCAGTGGGGTATGGAGATAAGGAGCATTGAATGCATGGCGACAACACATGATACACAAACAGATATCCAGGACCGGGCAATATTAGTCAGTTTGGTGACGGACAAAATTAAGCGCACCGGCATCGACCCGGAGCTTTCCCTGCAGGAATTGGTGCAGCTGGCAGAGACAGCCGGTGTCGAAGTGCTGGACGTGCTGCGCCAGAACAAGGAAACTCCTGATTCCAAATGGTTCATCGGCAAGGGGAAGGTAGAAGAGCTGCGGATGGCTGCAGATGGTTTCGGTGCGAATACGGCAATCTTTGACCAGGAGCTGTCCGGAGCGCAGGTGCGCAATCTGGAGGAAGCTCTGGATCTGAAAATTATCGACCGCACCCAGCTGATCCTGGATATCTTTGCCGGACGGGCGAAGACGCGGGAAGGTATTATTCAGGTAGAGCTGGCACAGCTCTCCTATCTGCTGCCGCGCCTCTCCGGGCAGGGCAAGAACCTGTCCAGGCTCGGCGGCGGTATCGGTACAAGAGGACCAGGGGAAAGCAAGCTGGAGACGGACCGCCGGCACATCCGCAACCGGATTGATGAACTGAAACGCCAGCTCGACGAAGTGGTGAAGACCCGTGAGCTGCATCGTGAACGCCGCCGCAAGAGCGGTGCCGTACAGGTGGCCCTTGTCGGATACACAAATGCTGGAAAATCGACACTGTTGAAGCAGCTTACGGATGCGGATGTATATATTGAGAATCAGCTATTCGCCACACTTGACCCGACTTCACGTGTACTGCAGCTCCCTTCAGGCAAAGAGGTTGTGTTAACAGATACGGTTGGATTCATACAGAATCTGCCGCATGATCTGGTGGCATCCTTCCGTGCCACTCTGGAGGAAGTGAATGAAGCGAATCTGGTGCTGCATGTAGTCGACGCCTCTTCTCCAATGCGTGAGGAACAAATGGAGGTTGTCCAAGCGATTCTCACGGATCTGGGAGCTGCCGGAAAGCCGCAAATTACATTGTTCAACAAAAGCGATATCTGTCAGCCGGAACAGCTGGAAATGCTTCCTGCGGGCCCGGGATATTTAAAGATCAGCGCTTTTAACCCTCAGGATCTAACCCTGATCCGGGAGATCATCGAAGATTCGCTGGCAGGGGATACTCTGACCTTCCGGATTCCGGGTGACCGTGGCGACCTGTCTTCATTGCTCTACCGTGTAGGAGAGGTGCTCGAGCAGCAGTACGAGGAGAATGATGTGCTCTACAATGTCCGCTTAAACAAAGAGGATTATGAGAAATGGGGCTACAAGTTAACGGAGTTCGTAGTGCAGGAATAAACCATCATTTTGAGCAAGTCTCAAATAAATTAAGGAATGCATTGAGTGTCCCCACAAAGCATGGATATCTCCTTCTGTTTTCGAAGCCGAATCCTACTGTGTGGGGCTAATTCTTGATGTTAAGTAAATGTAATGTAAGGGGAGAACAAGGGGAAATGGCTGTTTTTGCAGAGGATATTTTACATGCGGCGGAGGCTGCAGAACTTGAAATTGAAAGTGCGGTAAAAAAGCTCGACCGGATAGTGGATCACAATCAATGGAAGGTTATTGAGGCGTTCCAGCGGCAGCAGGTGAGCGATTTTCATTTTGCCGGTTCTACCGGCTATGCCTATAATGACCGGGGCCGTGAAGTACTGGATCTTGTATATGCTGAGGTATTTGGTGCGGAGGCAGCGCTGGTTCGGCCTCATTTTGCTTCTGGTACGCATACCATCTCTACGGCGCTTTTTGGCGTCCTGCGTCCAGGAGACGAATTGCTGTACATCACAGGACGCCCATACGATACGTTGCATAAAGTAGTTGGCAAGCCCGGTGACGGGACAGGCTCTTTGGCCGATTTTGGTATCGGCTACCGTGAGACCGCTTTAACTGCCGAGGGGAAAGTGGATTGGGACGAAGTAGCACTTACTATAAATGACCATACAAAAGTTATCGGAATCCAAAGATCGCGGGGCTATGATTGGCGTTCTTCCTTTACGGTCGCTGAAATCGGCGATATGGTAACAAAAGTGAAAACGTTGAAACCGGATGTCATTGTATTCGTAGACAACTGTTATGGAGAATTTACGGAAGAGCTTGAGCCTCCCCAGGTGGGAGCCGACCTCGTCGCAGGTTCACTGATCAAGAATCCGGGTGGGGGAATCGCTGAGACAGGCGGATATATTTGCGGACGCAGCGATCTTGTTGAGCTGGCGGCCTACAGGCTCACAGCACCGGGGATAGGCGGAGAAGTGGGCGCGATGCTGGGAACAACACGCGGACTCTACCAAGGGCTCTTTATGGCTCCACACACGGTGGGGCAAGCGCTCAAAGGGAGTATCTTTGCAGCTGCTGTCTTTCAGCGCTGCGGGTTTACGACCAAACCAGCCTGGGATGAACCGCGTACGGACCTGATCCAGGCGGTTGCTTTTGACGGGCCGGAGCATCTGATTGCCTTTGTGCAGGGGATTCAACGTGCTGCAGCCGTTGACAGCCATGTTGTGCCTGAGCCTTGGGATATGCCCGGTTATGAACATCCTGTCATTATGGCGGCAGGAACGTTTATTCAGGGTGGCAGCTTGGAGTTATCTGCGGATGCGCCGATCCGGGCGCCCTATATTGGCTATATGCAAGGCGGATTAACCTATTCTCATGTGAAGTACGGTGTGTTGATGGCACTGCAAAGTATGCGGGATAGAAATCTTCTGTAAGAAAAACTCACACACCATTGACACGCGAAACCAGGAAATGTACAATGAGATGAGAAAAAGATCATTGGAAGGTTGGATGAGTCATGGGTGATGAAATCCGCAGAAATATGGCACTATTTCCTATAGGTATTGTAATGAAGCTAACCGATTTATCTGCCAGACAAATTCGTTATTATGAGCAGCACAGTCTGATAGTGCCCGCTCGTACCTCCGGCAATCAGCGTTTGTTCTCATTTAATGATGTGGAACGCCTGTTGGAAATCAAAGCATTAATCGAGAAGGGTGTTAACATTGCCGGCATCAAGCAGGTGATGAACCCAGTCACGAAGGAATCCGAAGAAGCTACGGTTATTACCCCTGATACAGAGGTTAGACGTAGAGAGTTGTCCGATTCACAGCTTCATCGTTTGCTGAAGCAGGAACTGGTTTCCGGTAAAAGACCGGGACAAGTCTCTCTTATTCAAGGCGAACTTTCCCGGTTTTTTAATAAATAACATAAAGAGACATGAAAGGGAGAGGGTATAGTGAGCTTTTCTAAAGAGGATATTATGCGCATCGCCAAGGAAGAAAACGTCCGTTTTATTCGCCTGCAATTTACCGACTTGCTCGGAACGATCAAAAATGTAGAGATTCCTGTTAGCCAGCTCGAAAAGGCGCTCGACAATAAAATGATGTTCGATGGATCCTCCATTGAAGGTTATGTACGGATTGAAGAATCCGACATGTATCTCTATCCTGACCTCAGCACATGGGTAATCTTCCCTTGGGTGACGGACAGCCGGGTTGCCCGTCTGATTTGTGATGTGTACATGCCTGACGGAACACCGTTTGCCGGAGACCCGCGTGGTATTCTGAAGCGTTGTCTGGAAGAAGCCGAAGAAATGGGTTATACCGCGATGAACGTTGGACCTGAACCTGAGTTTTTCCTCTTCAAAACTGATGAGAGAGGGAACCCGACTACGGAATTGAATGACCAAGGCGGATATTTCGATTTGGCGCCGATGGATCTTGGAGAGAACTGCCGCCGCGAAATCGTTTTGACTCTTGAAGAGATGGGCTTTGAAATTGAAGCTTCCCACCATGAAGTTGCTTCCGGCCAGCATGAAATTGACTTCAAATATGCTGATGCCATCAAAGCTGCTGACCAAATTCAAACCTTTAAGCTTGTCGTGAAGACGGTAGCCCGCCAGCACGGCCTGCATGCTACTTTTATGCCTAAACCACTTTTTGGAATGAACGGATCCGGTATGCACGCTCACCAATCCCTGTTCAAAGGCAAAGAGAATGTGTTCTACGATGAGAGCGACACACTTGGCCTGAGCAAGACAGCCCGTTACTACATGGCAGGTATTCTGAAGCATGCCCGTGCGTTTGCTGCAATCACGAACCCGACAGTGAACTCTTACAAACGTCTGGTTCCCGGTTATGAAGCCCCTTGCTACGTAGCATGGTCCGCCAGCAACCGCAGCCCGATGATCCGTATCCCTGCTTCCAGAGGGCTGAGCACTCGCATCGAGGTCCGCAATCCGGATCCGGCAGCTAACCCTTACCTTGCACTTGCTGTAATGTTGAAGGCAGGTCTTGACGGCATCAAGCGCCAACTGGATCTTCCGGCTCCAATCGACCGTAACATCTATGTGATGTCCGAAGAAGAGCGGATTGAAGAAGGCATCCCTAGCCTGCCATCCGATCTGAAGGAAGCGCTGAACGAAATGATTCGCAGCCATGTCATCACCGAAGCCCTCGGCGAACATGCACTGGCTCACTTCTACGAGCTGAAAGAAATCGAGTGGGATATCTACCGCACCCAGGTTCACGAGTGGGAAAGAGATCAGTACATGACTCTTTACTAGAATACAGCAGCCCTTGACGCGTAAGCGTTGGGGGCTTTTCTTTTTGTGGGAAGGAAGGGCGATTTGTCTTCGAGGAGATGGGTTACCACAAACTCACCACAAATAGATGCGGGCATAAAGAAGTTATTTGCACATCATTTCAGCCCCGGAATAGGGGGTGATCCAAGATTAAAGTAGCTCGACAGCAGGCAGGAAGCACATAAAACATTCTGGAAGCCGAAAAGCAGATTAAGGAGAAAAAGACCTATAGTAGTCTGGGATCAAATAAACCGAAGGCCAAAAGGAAATTCCAGATTGGAAGAAGGATCTCCTTGCTCATCACAAAATCAAATCCAACTAAAGCAGACAGAGGGGAATTTACTGGAGATATCGTAAAAGCGGCTATTGACGATCAAAAGGCAGTTCCAGTATTATAAGAAAGATCTTTTGCGACGACTCATCATGTTTTGGTTCGCGGAAGAGGTTGACGTGGAGTTCTCAGTAACGCTTGTGAAGAGCTTCCCCGGAAACAAGCAATCCTACAACAGAAAGAACACGAGAAACAAGAACGCCAGAGTCAGATTAAGCCAGTTGTTGACCTACTCAGCACGGCTGCTGGCCGGAGCCTAAAGGCTAAGGAGTTGCGCTTGCTTCAATCATTTGAAGATAAGGATATTGCTGTATTTGCCACTCTTATGTCTACGTATTTGGAAGATCACTGGAAGGCATTGTTGCCGTGTCGGATTTGCTCACCGCCAGCCATAGAGAGATGGCAGAGGCGGCATATAACACGCTTAGTAGTGTTAAAGAGTAGATCAGTGTCGCAGTAGACGCAAACTGTGAAACTGCCTTCGCCATTCGGGACTTTAATGCAAGAGATAGCGCTAATACTGGGCGCACTAAAAAAATGAGCTGTCCCAGACAGCCATTTCATGGCTTAGGGACAACCCTCTTCATTACTATTAATACTGCTGTACTTCCTCGTAGGGTACAAGCAGCATTCTACGCTGTACATCCATAAGCAACCGAATCGCCCAAGATGCGATCACGGCAACGACCAATCCAGCTACAACATAAGAAATATACTGTTGAGGTAATGTCCAGTGGATATTAAACAAAGCAAACACACTATTCTCAAGAATGTTCAAATCCATCGTTTGCAGAAAAATCTGATGAAGCACAGGTAGTGTAATCAGACTCAATGCAGTCGCTACCATCGCTACCGTAAGTGAAAAGAAGACAATACTGGAAACGAACCGCCCCATAATCAACATGATGTTACGTGCAAAATCCGCACCATGAAAACCCAATTTTATTCGTTGAAGGAAGCTTGCTACCTCCTTCTGCATATCTGATCTGTGTTCCTCGGTCGATCTAGGAATATCCAGCAATGATCTTACTAGCTCTTGTTCAAAATTTACGATGTAATCTAATCCCTTAGCTACTGCAAAAAACAAGGGAATGCCGATGAAAATTGGTGTTAATCCAATGGATAACGCTAGCCCTGTCACCATAAACACGAAATAGACAATCGTGATCGGCAATGATATTAAGAAATACAAAATACTCCGATATGTCTTGGGACTTCCTCCACGTTTGCGAGGTTTAGATTGTGATTCTACAGGAACTTGTATGGAATCCAGCACTCCAATCGGCCTAGTATACACTTTATCATTCATTTTCCCTGTCCTTCCTCTCACGTTTTTCAATTACTTTCATTATACGTGGTGAAGAGAAGGCTCAAAACAGTCTTGGGAATGGAGTTGTACCAGACCTAAGGCTAGGATTTGTTTCTCCGAGCAGCAGGAAATATAAGTCCAAATATCCAAGGCAGCATGAATCCAATAATGTTATGACTAAAGCACTTATAACAAATCTGATTGCGTTGAGGTTAATGCACAGTGCGAAGATACATGACATAAGGGGATAGAGTAGGTTACAGCCCTTCTCTGCCTCCAAGGGAGGATAAGTAAGATGGACGTTCTACTTGACAAGGTAGTTAAAACACGGAAGCCTCATAAATGTTTCGGATGCAACGAAGTTATTCCTGAAAAAACGGAAGGCGTTAGGTTTGCAACTATGGCAAATGAAGGCAGTGTTTATTCCACTTATACGTATGCGATGTAAAGAATGGATAAAAAACAACCACGGATATTCCAAGAGGGCGAATATTACAGAGGAGATATCAAAGACACCTAAGTTTACGAGAGGGAAAGAGATCAGTACATGACTCATTACTGAAATAAAGGAGCCCTTAACGCGTAATTATTGAGGTTTTTTTGTTTGAGGGAAAATTTTATCCATGAGTGAAAAAAGGTCTATCGTATAGATTTTGTATAATTAGGTTTAAGGGGCTGTCATAGCCCATTAATTAAAGTCTAAGTGCTTACTCTGAGTAGGTAAAGGCATTAAACTCTCGATTCCTATCCGAATCCCATCTGCTGTGCAAAAAAAGGAATAGGGTATAAATTAATTCATTTGACGGTACGAAGGTCGTATTTGATTCAAAAATTACCGGACTATTTATTAACTCCAATTAAACCAGCCAAATTTATACCCGGCAATAAAAAATAAAATGATCCATTCCCACAACATCAACAGACGAAAGGTACGAGGGATAATTAAATACTCGGTGTACAGTTTATTTAGTATTCTCAAGGTAATTCCCCCTTTGTTTTCATAATAACACACAGAGGGGGTTAACCGCCCAATCCCCTTTATCAGTGATTCATTTTTTCTTACTCTGCTTTAGAATCAAGGGTGCAGCAGCTATGATGATTATTATCATAATGGAAATCCATGTAGTAGTAGTCAAGTATACACCTCCATACTCCAAATACTACCATCTTAAGATTTGTAACATGTGCTTTATTTTATAAGAAGAGGCATGATTGGTATGAGCGGGCAACCGAAATACTGCGCGTGGAGCAAACGCATTTGATCTCCTTTGTAGAGATGCATGTCTGGACCATACTACGAATATTTATTATTGAAGTAACCAACAGGGGAATCTAATAAGTTTCAGTAGAACATCTTACATTCATTTGAAGAAAATGTTATGATTATTAGATCAGTGTGTAGAGATATCGGTCTTTTTATTGACCGAAAATATATGTCTCATGATACGTCTGCCATCTGAAATATTATTCACGGAGATGACAAACATGCATGGAGACACAAGACTGCCTAGAAACGCAAAAGAAGGTATATTATTTTTATTGATTATTTCAATTCTTTCAGTAAATACTATTGCTCCTATTATTGTGGGGTTGGAACTTGGTTTCAGTAAGGAAGTGTATATAGATACACTAAAGATTATTCCATTCATGTGGATAATCGTAGTTTTATTGGTAAGATTACTTGCAGGACCAGTGGTTGGGAAAGTAATGCCAAAATTCATGGGACAAACCGACGGATTTAACGCCAGGGTTCTATTGAATACTTTATTGAATGTCACAGTGTTATCTATTTTATTATCGGATTATCGGTACATGGGTTGGGACCAAACAAATAAGCCTAGAACCGTTTAAAAACTTCCTTCACATCTGGCCAAGAAACTTTGGGATAGCTTTTTGGATTGAACTGTTGGTTGCGCAGCCAATAGCAAGATTTGCAATGAAAACATTACATGCAAGTCAAGAGCGTAAAACAGAAAGTAATGCGTAATTAGCTGGAATGTTGAAAATGAATAAAGAAAATTAGGGAACGTCCTTGGTGGACGTTCTTTTTTTGCACATTTGGACCATGCTGTGCAGAAGCTACTCGTATTAGACGATTATTCTTAGGAGAAGTATGCTGCAAATGTACCGGGGGATTGTTATGAGATTTATAAGTGTAGACAAGGAGCGCCGAGGTATAAAACTGCGGGCCTCAGAGGATGATTGGGATTGGATCAAGTTAGATGAGAGTGACTAAATAAAAAATCCCCGTAGTCTCCGGGGATACAAACTAAAAAGATCATTACCCATTACCTGCTACTGCGCTCCCACTGAAGCATCTTGCTCCTAAAGTAATGCCATAATTAGTAACTACATAAATGGTATATCTGAGTTGACCTGAAAGTACATCTGCAGCAGGAGGGTAGTCAACGGCGGTCAGTCCGCTCATTTCATAGATAGACTCAAATTGCGTAGCTGGCTTTTGGTAGACGGTGGAAAAGATCTGAGTACCGTTTCGCAGTATGGTAAAGGTAGCATTAGGGACGACAGTTGAACTTGAAGAAGCGGATAACGTTAGCCGGGCATACGCATTTAGTGTCACCCGGACCAAGCCAACATTTTCAGGGGAAACACTTGTTGTCTGTAATCCTATATCTCCAAACGTGTAGGGAAAAGAAGATGAACTTAGCCCTAACGCTGGTGTATCAGATGTACTATCTTGGGCAATACGCATATCTAAAAATTGAATACTCATATATTTCACCTATCCTCTCATGTAGCTAATACAGCTTATGAGAGTGAATGATAGATTGTTTGTATTAAGATAAAAAAAGTAAGAGAAATTAGCTATTTATTCAGCTGTCCGAAGCCGTTCCAAAATACTTTTTCTGCCGCTTAGAGAATAGCCGGCTAGTGGAATACAGATTCCAAGTAATAATAGAATAGGCAGTACACCGAGCAAGGGCCAGATAATGAATTTATAACTCATAAACCACATTAAATCAGTAAAGGGTTTTGCAATCAAGAGTAAGGATAGACTTCCTAATAAGCTTGAGCATACTCTGGTACCAAGTACAAAGTACAGCCCTTCATAGATAAGCATTGTTTTCAATTGTTTATTGGTCATACCAATGCTTTGCAATATGGCAAATTCCTGGCGACGGGTCAAAATACTAGTTAATATCGCATTTGCAAATCAGTACACCAATTAAACCAATAATCAAGCTAAGTGTTCCGCCAATCACTACTACTGTATTTTGCATACCTGTGATTTCATTCTTTACAATACCATCGCTCAAAGCGATATCATCTTCAACTATTAATATGTTATTCATTATTTTTCTCCGATCCTGTCAGTTTTACTTAGCGCAATAACTAAAAAAGATGTTTAGCCGGGTGTTATTAATCTACGCATTAACATCTCCCAAGAATAGTATAAAGCAGAACTGGGAGGAGATGATGAAATGGCAGAAACGGTTATTGCGTATAGTGATAATGTTGTAACTCCTATTACTAATGGTATCAGTTTGCCTATTCCTAATAATGGTGGAGGCGTACAGATTGCATCGTTGTCGGTGTTTATTGACCCTGCAAATCCCAAGTCATTCAACCATAGGGTGGAATTAAGGGCCTTAATTGGTGTTAGATTAGTCGGAGCCGGAAATATTAGACTTCTTGTGCGTATTTGGCGGGCTGGTACTGAAATTTACTATAATCTGGTAACTAATGTCTTTGATAATAATATAACACTTGAAGAATTGTTTATAGAAACAGCGCCACTGGGTGTACAAAACTATCAATTGATCATTGAGAATCAGACTCCGGCAACTACTGCTTTTGTCTCCGGACCTTTAGTCTTTACGGCTACTGTAACTGGAAAATAGTTCACCATCCTTTGACGAACAATACCCCGTCAGTGTTTATAATGACGGGGTATTGATGTCTATGTTTAAGCTTTTCCCATACAGGTGCCGAAAGTGATTATGGATTTTATGGAGCAAATGAAACATTTTGCACAATATATCGAATTACGAAGAATGCAATAATGAACACGGAGGCGAAACCAAGTAAAAAGGAAACGATAGCTTTGTCTGAACGCGTGAGTTTACTCATTGCGGTCACTCCTAGTTAATATTTAGTAGATTATACAATTAATCGGTGTACATCACAAACTACTTATTAATTTACTTGGATGAACTGCTCAACGAATTGTTGCCGGTCTCTTTTGTTGAAGTGTGGATTGCTTACTTTCTCTCTCCATATCTCATTGGAAGCCAGTGTACTGAAGTCCACGTTATAAAATCGCTCGATTTCTCCTTGCGTGAGAGCTACGGAATAGATTTGCCCATCGTAGGGAATCACCATGTCAATCGAAGCAGCTCCGGGGAATTGCGCAAATAATCGGCTTGTTTCTTCCATGAGCAGTTTGTTTATTTGGTCGCCTGTAGAAAAGTAATCGATGTAATCTTCTTTTGTAATGCCGGAGGTTGGGTTCGCTTCTTTATATGCTTGGTAAGTCTCAAAAAAAGTAACCGTTATATTGTCTGTCCCGACGTTTACGTCTTTTATAAAAGTTTTACCTGTAAGATTGGCAGTAAAAGCCAGCACCTCGTCAGCAGATAAAGGTACTTGATCAGCAGACGTTGCTTGAGTGGCGTTGACAGTTCGTTCGGCTGAAGGTGAAAGGGGTGGGGCAGTTGTAGGTTCTGCTGTAGGCTTAGTCGTTGGTTTTGTTGCTGGAGATGGACTTGATTCAGTTGTTGGCTTGGCAGTAACCATCGGTGTTGCTAGCGCCGTAATCGAAGAAGTATGATCATCTGACTTGTCATCGTTCCCGAGGGTAACCAACCCTATGATGCCGGCGGCTACTAAGACCACCCAGAACCACCAAATTGTATAGAATGGTTTGTTCTTTTTCATCTTTTTCCTCCCGCCTGTAAGGTTGAATTCCTGTATAACTCTAGGATAGCCCATTCATTCACCTTACATAAGTATGGATAAGACATATGCGCGTAACCAAACTTATAGAGAACGGCCAATAGCGGAACGAATAGCTGATCTTCAAACTATATGGTAGTTATTACCCATTTTGTGGGCATTGCAAGCGGATAGCGTATTCACAATATATTTTTGCTTGCGGAGTAGTCAGGTTATTTATACTTATATTTGTTTGACAAAAAACCGTCCAGACGGTACAGTTCAAATGGGGGTGATAAGGTGACTGTACATAACAACAGCTCTAAGAAAAAAATGATTTTGCAAGCGGCTTCCTCCATTGTTCGTGATCAAGGGGTGGAGCACTTAACTCTGGAAGCTGTGGCCAAAGCGGCCAACGTGAGCAAAGGCGGTTTACTGTATCACTTTCCTAACAAGGAACAACTGGTTTCCGGTATGGTGGATGAGCTGACCCGAAACTTTACGGAAGATGTTCAGAGCCGTGTAGAGCATGACCAGCGAGAAGCTGGTAAATGGAGCAGGGCGTACATTGAATCTACTTTTTATGGTTTTGGAGAAGGCAGTGACATGAACTCGGTGCTGGCAGCAGCTTTATTTACGAATCCAGGGTTGTTGACAAACATGCAGGAGAAATATGCTGAATGGCAACACAATTTTGAAAATGACGGTGTGGATCCACTTCGTGCAACCATTGCCCGACTGGTGACCGACGGACTCTGGTTTGCAGAAAAGTTTGGACTGGCACCGCCAGATCAGGAGTTAAAAGAACGCATTTACAAAGAATTGATGGACGGAGTAAAGGAGGAGAAGTAAGTGCCGTATCTGTTTTTGGCGATATCCATTGCCAGCGAACTTGTAGGAACTTCGATGCTCAAAGCATCGCAAGGATTCACCAAAATTATTCCTGTAATCGTAATGCTGATTAGTTTTATTTGCTCGTTCTTCTTTTTGTCGTTATCACTGAAGACTATTCCATTAAATACGGCCTATGCAATTTGGTCTGGAATCGGGGCGGTAGCTACAGTTCTTATCTCGGTACTGATCTGGAAAGAAAAAATAAATACAGGCAGCGTAATAGGAATAACCTTAATCGTCATTGGTGTGATTGTGCTGAATTTGCTGGGTCCCGGACATGGTTCCTCTGATGAGGCTGCCGAAACACAACAAACCAGCCTTTCCGATAGAGCCTAAGCTGAAGCTGATGAAATAAAGATCATATACAATTTGTTCCAAACAATAGTATAGTGACGAAATAACAGTACCCTGCCAGAATGGTGGGGTATTTTCATATTCAAGAATCCAGGGGAGTGAGTGAAAGTTGTTTGTGCATAGAGGAAATTTATTCCTTAATGGAATTGGCGTGTTTAGCGTATTGATGTGGCTCATATCGGTTGTAGCTTGTATTTACGCATTCGTACTGTTGGTTAAACTTGCCCGGAGAGGAATAATAGCTTTGGATTTGTACATATATGCTAAAAATCGTGAAATACGCGACCGGTATGAATCGGCAGACAGGAAGGACCCATATTAAGCACAATGAAAAACACCCTCGATCATTTTTTTGTGATCCTTAGGGTGTTTTTGCTTTTGTCTGATCACCATGCTGTTAATCCCTTATTGTAACCCGTGTTCCAATAGGCACGATTGCTGCAAGGGCCAGCACATCCTCATTGTACATGCGGATACAGCCATGGGAGACCATATGTCCGATGGAGGAAGGGTCATTCGTTCCATGAATGCCGTAATGTGGTTTGGATAGACCCATCCAGAATGCACCGAAGGGTCCGCCAGGCTTAGGCTGTTTGTTAATGATAGTGTATTCTCCCGCCGGTGTAACGGTAAGCATGGTGCCAATACCGACAGGGAACCCTCTGGTAACGATGTTATTGTCAAGCAAATAAAGCATGCGCTGCGACAAATCAACAATAATCCGATAATTAGGCATAGATTCAGCACTCCTTTGCTATCAGAATATGTGCGGAGTGCTGTTGCTGTTCGAAGGAATTGTTATATGGGATAAACAGAACAAATGTTCGTGATGAGTAAAATGACCATTTGAAAAGGGGAAAGGGCTGCTTCACTTTTTCAAGTGAAGCAGCCCTTAAATATGAACAAAAATATTAATGGATATCGCGGAAGAGACCGATAACTCGTCCCAAAATCGTAACGCGGTTAAGACGGAGGGGTTCATAAGCCGGATTCTCCGGCTGTAGACGAATGTGGTCACGTTCTTTGTAGAATGTCTTGACTGTAGCTTCGTCTTCTTCGGTCATGGCAACGACGATATCGCCGTTGTCAGCAGTCTGCTGCTGGCGGACGATTACATAGTCACCATTCATAATACCTGCTTCCACCATGCTGTCACCGAGAACGGAGAGCATAAATACCTTGTTATCTCCCACATAGTGGGAAGGTAGTGGGAAGTAATCTTCGATATTCTCCGTTGCGGTAATCGGCACCCCGGCGGTGACCTTACCTACGACAGGAATACGGGTAACCGTCTGTACGAATTGATGTACATTCTCGGAATCTTCCTGGCCGAGCAGCTCAATTGCACGCGGTTTCGTAGGGTCGCGGCGGATAAGGCCTTTCTTCTCAAGCCGGTCCAGATGGCCGTGCACTGTGGAGCTTGAGGCCAATCCTACAGCTTCACCGATTTCCCGGACGGACGGAGGATAACCCTTGCTACGGACTTCGTTACGTATAAATTCCAGGATCGCCAGCTGACGACTCGAAATCTTTGACATCGGAATCAACCCCATATAGTATGTTTGGGAAAATTATAACATAGAACTTCCGTTCGTACAAACATAAGTTCTAACAATCTGAGATTAATAGTGGAAATAGTAGCCTTTTACCATATTAGTATCCAATAACGGTTTGAAAATGGCGGGAAAAGGCAATGCCGGTGCTGAAAACTGACACATTTATGGATACGGAAAAAAGCGAACAATTGTTCTAAAAAATCTATTGATCAAAACACATGTTCGTGTTATATTATTTTCGAAAGTAAGAACAAGTGTTTGGAGGACGATGACAATGTTAAAATACAGTACATACCGCAGCATCTACGAAGAGGCCGGTGAAGTTAATTCAACTAGAGGACATTCTGCTTCTAATCATATGAATGAAATGAAACAATCCGCCGCCGCTTTATTTTCGGAGATCATAGGACTATGCCGGAAAGAGTATCTGGTGAAGCTAATGCTGGTCTTTATGCTTGTTGTATCGGGATTTACAGTTGTTGGTAATGTTTTTGCGAGTTCAGCATCATTAGTGAAGCAGGAAAAGCGGGTAGTAGTTGAACGCGGAGACACGCTCTGGAGTATCGCCCTTAAGAACAAACCAGCGGGAATGAAGACGGTCGTATATATAGAAGGAATTAAAAAAACAAGCGGTTTGAAGAACGGGAACATTCAGGCCGGAGATATACTGACATTGCCTGTGTATTAACTTCATCATAAGCAGTATAGACTGACGTAAAGAGCTTTCAGGGGGTAGACCTTGACAAGCTCTTTTTCTCATGGCAAAGTTAGAATGAATTTATAGGGGAGGGGAAAGCATTGAATATTGACGAATTGGTCGCACGCATCAATGAACTGGCACGCAAACAGAAGAATGGCGGCCTGAGTGAAGAGGAATTGGCTGAACGGGCCAAGCTCCGCGAGATTTATCTGGGCAACATCCGCAGCAACTTCCGGGCCCAGCTCGACACTATTGAAATCGTGGATAATGATGAGCATGAACAAGGCAACAAGGGACTCAAACATTAGTCCAGTGTGTCTTTTTCATAGATATTACAGGATGACTAGGGGGAACTGACATGGCCCGTTCTTGGGAAAGAATGGTTCAACGCAACACACAGCAGATCAACAAGCAAAGAAAGAAGCAGGGCAAGGATTCCATTTATGCTTCTTCGTCAAAATCAGCTGCGAAAAATAGTGATATCTTTAAGGGCCGCAACATTGCATTTCCTGTTGTTCTAATGCTGCTTGGAATTATGTTCTGGGTGGTAGGCTCGATCGACGAGGCCAGAGGCAGTGGCATCCTTGCCAATTGGCTGGGCGTCGTTCTTTACTTTGCGCTGGCGGCACTTCTATTCTTCCGGCGTCCGTATCTGAAGGTTGAGCGCAACAGAGTGTCTACGATTAAGTATAACCGTGAACGCTGGCTGCAAGCTGGAGATATTGAGAAGATCACTTTGTCCCGTGGAGTGGTCGTGCTTAAATATAAGGGCAAGCGCAAACAGTGGATTTTCTCCAAGCTGATTAACCGCTATAACACTGAGGCCATGGGTGTACGCCTGGAGGAGTTCGGCAAAGCCAATAACATCGAAGTAGTACACGAGTAGGAAGATATAACAGCGTAGGGAGAGGGAGAAATCTAATGCCAATTACCGCCGTACTATTTGATCTTGACGATACATTGCTCTGGGATGAACGGAGTGTTGAAGAAGCCTTCCGCAATGCATGTGAAGCTGCAGGTGACTCCATTGATCCTAAAGAGCTTGAAGTTGCTGTTCGCAGGGAAGCCAGGAATCTTTATGAAACTTATGAGACGTTCCCTTTTACAAAGATGATCGGGATTAATCCTTATGAAGCACTTTGGTCCAATTTCTCAGCTGGAGAACAGCCGGAGTTCCGTAAGCTCCAACAGTTGGCTCCTGTATACCGTAAAGAATCGTGGCGGCGTGGTCTGGCCTCCCTCGGTGTCGAAGATGAGGTGCTTGCCGAAACGCTGGCAGACAGGTTTGCTGCCGAGCGCCGTAGCCTGCCGTACATGTATGAAGAGACGTTACAGGTGCTTGATGCACTACGTGGTAAGGTGAAACTACTGCTGCTTACGAATGGTTGCCCGTCACTGCAGCAGGAGAAGCTCGACGGAGTGCCTGAGCTTATCCCCTATTTTGATCATGTAGTTATCTCAGGCAGCTTTGGCAAAGGAAAACCGGACAAGGATATCTTCCTGCATGCTCTTTCGCTGCTGGATATAACCCCTGAACAAGGGATCATGGTCGGCGACAAACTCACGACGGATATTAAGGGCGGCTTGGCCGCTGGTCTGACTACTGTCTGGATCAACCGTACCGGCAAATTACCAAATCCTGAGATTCAGCCGGATTATAGAATCGGCCATCTCTCTGAGCTCCTCCCCCTGGTACAATCGCTATAGTGTAACCTTTGAGAAGCCGGTATCCCTAATGGGATGCTGGCTTTTTTGCGCTCAAACAAAGAGGTTGGCCAATTATAATAGGGAGATAATCCATCTGTATATGACTAACTTCACGAAAAAGGCGTGAAAGTTTAAGCAATCTTCTAAAATTGCGAATATGTTGTGTATAATAGTAAAAGAATGCAACCACAAGCTGGAAATATCATTATAAATTCTACCTTGGTCGGGAGGACTCCGGATGATAAAACCCAAGAAGCTGATTACTCTTTTTACGATTGTGACGATGTCAATGATTGTAAGCTGTTCAGGTAATAGTGGGAAATCAAGCCATATGCATGACGGATCAGAGCACTCTATGGAGCCGATTCACGTCGAACTGAGCTGGAATCCGGTGGACGTATCGGTAAATCAAAAGGTGGTTTTTGAGGCTGTGGTCTCCCAGGGGAGTGAAGCTGTGGATGATGCGAAGGCGGTGCTTTTTGAGATTGTGAATAAGAATAATGAAGAAGACAAGCAGGAGCTTGAAGGCAAGCTCTCCGGCAACGGTACATATAAAGCTGAGGCGATCCTGATGAAGGAAGGCAAATATGATGTGACTTCGCATGTAACAGCTAGAACACAGCACTCTATGCCGACTAAAGAACTTACAGTGCAGCCATAATGAAATAGAGATAGCGGCTGGCTATAAAGAAAAACTATTATGCAGAGTGGAAAGGAAGGCTTTTCGATTCCGCTTTATTCTGCTAAACTTACTCTAATGTTTTACTGGGGGGATATGAAGTGGCTAAATACACACTTGCTGAAAGCTTGCAGCAGCGGATACTGATTTTAGACGGAGCAATGGGCACGATGATTCAACAGGTGCCACTTACCGGAGAGGATTTTGGCGGGGATGAGCTGGATGGCTGTAATGAGATGCTTGTGCTCACCCGTCCGGAGGTTATACAGACTATTCATGAGCAATATCTTGAAGCAGGCGCAGATCTGATCGAGACGAATACCTTCGGCGCAACCTCGGTTGTGCTTGCCGAATACGATATCCCTCAGCGGGCCCGGGAGATTAACCTGGAAGCTGCGAGGCTGGCCAGAAATGCTGTTGAAAAGATTGAAACGCCCGATCACCCGCGTTACGTAATCGGGGCGATGGGCCCGACAACAAAAACGCTTTCGGTCACCGGAGGCGTAACATTCCAGGAGCTGGTGGATAGCTACGAGGAGCAGGCTATAGCGCTGATTGACGGCAAAGTGGATGCCCTGCTGCTGGAAACTTCCCAGGATACTTTGAATGTGAAAGCCGGAAGCATTGGGATCCGCAACGCCTTTGAGAAGGCAGGCATCACTTTGCCGGTCATGATCTCGGGTACTATCGAACCGATGGGCACGACGCTTGCTGGACAGAATATTGAGGCGTTCTATATCTCGCTGGAGCATCTGAAGCCGATCTCCATCGGGCTGAACTGTGCAACCGGACCCGAGTTTATGCGCGATCATATCCGGTCACTCTCGGCAATCTCTTCGGCAGCAGTTAGCTGCTATCCCAATGCCGGGCTGCCGGATGAGAACGGGAACTATCATGAGTCACCGGATTCACTTGCCCGCAAGCTGGCCGGTTTTGCCGAGAAGGGCTGGCTGAATATTGCCGGCGGGTGCTGCGGAACGACACCGGATCATATCCGGGCGATGGCTGAGACATTAGCAGCTTATCCGCCGCGCCAGCTGGAGGGAAATCATCCGCCGGCATTGTCAGGCATTGAGCCTGTTTATGTTGAGAGTGACAACCGTCCTTATATGGTAGGAGAGCGTACGAATGTACTCGGCTCACGGAAATTCAAGCGGCTGATCGTGGAGGGGAAATACGAGGAAGCCTCGGAGATTGCCCGGGCACAGGTCAAAAGTGGAGCTCAGGTCATTGACGTCTGCGTACAGGATCCGGACCGCGATGAGATCGAGGACATCAAGCTGTTTCTGGAGCTGGTAGTCAAAAAGGTGAAGGTTCCATTGATGATCGATACAACCGATCCCAAGGTTATTGATCTGGCGCTGCAATATTGCCAGGGTAAAGCGATTATTAACTCCATTAACCTTGAAGATGGTGAAGAAAAATTCGAACTGGTTACACCGCTGATTCATAAATACGGGGCTGCGATTGTCGTAGGCACGATTGACGAATCCGGACAGGCCATTAAAGCGGAAGACAAGCTGGAGGTTGCCAAACGCTCCTATGATCTGCTGGTGAACAAATATGGGCTGGCGGCAGAGGATCTGATATTTGATACACTGGTGTTCCCTGTTGGTACAGGGGATGAGCAGTATATCGGCTCTGCTAAAGAGACTATTGATGGCATCCGCATGATCAAGGAAGCCCTGCCTTCCGTGCATACGATACTGGGGATCAGTAACGTTTCTTTTGGACTGCCGGAAGCGGGCCGTGAGGTGCTGAACTCGGTCTTCCTGTATGAATGTACGAAGGCCGGACTGGATTATGCCATTGTGAATACGGAGAAGGTAGAGCGTTATGCTTCCATCCCGGAAGAAGAGCGTCATCTGGCTGAACAGCTGATTTACAATACGAATGATGAGACTCTGTCTGCCTTCGTTGCCGCCTTCCGTGAGAAAAAGGTTGAGAAGAAAGAGAAGATCTCCAATCTTTCGCTGGAGGAACGGCTCGCTTCCTATGTGGTTGAAGGAACGAAGGAAGGTTTGATACCTGACCTTAACGAAGCGCTGACCAAAAGTGGTCCATTGGAAATCATCAACGGGCCGCTTATGGCTGGAATGTCCGAGGTGGGGCGGTTATTTAACAACAATGAGCTGATTGTCGCTGAAGTGCTGCAAAGCGCTGAAGTGATGAAGGCCTCTGTCGGCCATCTGGAGCAGTTTATGCAGAAGGACGAGACATCGGTGAAAGGCAAGATTATGCTGGCCACCGTCAAAGGGGATGTCCATGATATCGGTAAGAATCTTGTGGAGATCATTCTCTCCAACAATGGTTACCAGATCGTTAATCTGGGTATAAAAGTACCACCTGAAAATATCATTGAGGCTTTCCGCCGGGAGAAGGCCGATGCAATCGGCCTGTCCGGCCTGCTCGTCAAGTCGGCGCAGCAGATGGTCCTGACTGCCCAGGATTTGCGCTCAGCAGGTATTGATGTGCCGATCATGGTAGGCGGTGCCGCGTTGACCCGTAAATTCACTAAAAATCGTATCCGGCCTGAATATGACGGCCTGGTACTGTACGCTAAAGATGCGATGGATGGTCTGGATATCGCTAACCGGCTGATGAATCCGCTGGAGCGGGCCAAGATCGAAGAAGAGGTCCGCCTTGAAGCGGAGGCGGCGGTTGCGGTGGCACCGCAGCAGGAGCTTCCGGTGCTGACCCGGGCCGTCCGGTCCAAGATTTCAGCAGATGCACCTGTATTTACTCCGCCGGACGTAGAGCGCCATGTGCTAAGGGGTTATCCGCTTGGTCATATCATTCCATATGTGAATATGCAGATGCTGCTGGGCCATCACCTGGGATTACGCGGTTCGGTGGAAGCACAGCTTGCCGCAGGGGATGCCCGCACCGTGGAATTGAAGGAGACAGTGGATGACATCCTGCATCACGCGATGCTGGAGGGCACCATTAAGCCTCATGCCATGTATCAATTTTTCCCGGCACAGTCCCGGGGCAACGATATACTGATCTATAACCCGCAGAACACTGCAGAGGTTCTGCATACCTTTACTTTCCCGCGGCAGAATGTCGAGCCGTTTCTCTGTCTTGCCGACTTCCTGAAGCCAGTGGAGAGCGGAATTATGGATTATGTCGGGTTCCTGGTCGTTACCGCCGGTCATGGTGTCCGTGAATTATCGACCGAACTGAAAGACAGGGGGGATTACCTCCGTTCTCATGCTTTGCAGGCAGTGGCGCTTGAGGTTGCTGAAGGGCTTGCTGAGCGTGTTCATCACATGATGCGGGATACCTGGGGCTTCCCGGACCCTGCAGATATGACGATGAAGCAGAGACATGGTGCGCGGTACCAAGGGATCCGCGTTTCCTTCGGATATCCCGCCTGCCCGGACCTGGAGGATCAAGGGCCCCTGTTCAAGTTGCTTATGCCGGAGGATATCGGCGTCCATCTTACCGAAGGCTTCATGATGGAGCCGGAAGCGTCGGTATCAGCGATGGTCTTCGCCCATCCAGAAGCGCAGTATTTCAACGTAGAGAAGCTGTAAGCTTCCCACTCCCCATGGACTGGTCTGAAGGTGAAATCCTTCTAAGCGGAACCTCCCGTAATCGGGAGGTTTTTTGCTGGGAACGAAGCTGGAGCGGAAGAAATGCAGAGAAAGATGATTTCGCATCGTAAAAGAGGTAGAATGCATTTCATAGGTGTAAGGAAGATGTTTTTGTCTTTACAGAAAAAAGAGAGGAGGATTATTATGGAGGTTTATTTTCTGGGCACTAATGCAGGTGTGCCGACCCTACAGCGCAATGTTACCTCAATTGCCCTAAGGCTGCTTGAGGAACGGCGCAGTTTCTGGATGTTTGACTGTGGAGAAGCCACTCAGCACCAGGTCTTGCGTTCTCCATTGCGACTGGGTAAGCTGGAGAAGCTGTTTATTACCCATCTGCACGGTGATCACCTGTTTGGCTTGCCGGGTCTGCTGTCGAGCCGCGGATATCAGGGTGGAACTGCTCCGCTAACTGTATATGGTCCACCGGGCCTGAAGGCTTTTCTGGATATTTCATTATCCGTCAGCCAGTCCCGTATTCCATATAAGCTTGATATTGTAGAGCATACCGGAGGTCTCGTGTTTGAAGACGACAGCTTTAAGGTGGAGGCTGGCCTGCTGGAGCACCGGATTGACAGCTATGGTTACAGGGTAACAGAGAAAGACAGTCCGGGGAGTCTCAATACCGAACTGCTCCGAAGCTATGGGTTGAAGCCGGGGCCGCTTTACGGCAAGCTGAAGAAAGGTGAAAATGTTATTACCGATGAAGGAACGCTTATTAGCGCTGCAGATGTGGTCAACGAGCCGAAAAAAGGACGCATCGTGACCATTCTGGGCGACACACGGCCTTGTAAGGGAAGTCTGCCGCTGGCACAGGGTGCTGATCTTATCGTCCATGAGGCAACCTTCGCCCATGACCTGGCGGATATGGCCTATCAATATCATCACAGCACTGCCCGGCAGGCGGCTATGCTTGCTCATGAAGCGGAAGGACGGGAACTGTTACTGACACACTTCAGCTCGCGTTATATCTCGCAGGAACAGCTTGCTCCACTGCTGGAAGAAGCGCAGGCGATCTTCCCGAATACACTGCTTGCAGAAGAGTTCTGCACCTTTCCGGTGTATCGGCGAAACTCCCTGAAGCCAGAGGGAAATGGCCCGGGGAATTAAATTATTTTCCGGGAAAGCGCAGGAAATGACACTGTACTGCCATAAAAAGACCAACAGGACAGCGGTTCGCTATCGTTCGACGATGTATGTTAAATTTTAAAGATTAGACTCGTTAAAACAGCACGAAGCAGTAGAGAAAATGCCGAACCGTTGCGGGTTTGTCTGCTATTGCTGTGGTTTATTTAATGTTAATTAATTGAGTGATTTATTAATTGCATTAATTAATATTCTGGGGATGGAGGGAGCGGTATGAAAGATATCGGAGGTTTGCTGATTGATCTTGACGGGACATTATTTCACGGAGGCATGATGATTCCCGGCGCTGACAGACTGATAGCAGGACTGCGCTCAGCGGGAATCCCCTTTCTGTTTGTAACAAACAATTCGTCACGGACAGCGGCGGCTGTCGCCGCACATCTGAACGGGATGGGCATTGAAGCTAAGGCGGAAGAGGTCTGCACTTCCTCAATGGCTGCAGCCCGTTATATTGCCGAGGAATCACCGAAGGCAAGGGTGGCGATACTTGGGGAAGAGGGATTGATTGAAGCTTGTACAGCTGCAGGATTGTCAATTGTGACGGAGAAACCGGAGTATGTGGTGCAAGGGATTTACCGTTCTTTTACATATGATTCACTGGCGCAGGCTTCCCGCTGGATTCAGGAAGGTGCGAAATTTGTGCTGACGAACCCGGATTTGATGCTGCCTTCCGATGATGGGATCATGCCGGGAGCGGGATCACTGGGGGCGGCGATCGAAGCCGCAAGCGGTGTGTCCCCTGTAGTCATCGGCAAACCGGAATCGCACCTGGTCACCTATGCAACGGCGCTGCTGGGAATTAAACCGGAGACGGCTGTAGTTGTCGGGGATAATATGCGGACTGACATTTCGGCCGGGGTAAAAGCCGGCTGCCGGACAATATTGGTGCTTACCGGCCTGACTACAGCGGACAATTATGAACATTATCAACAGATAACAGGCGTAACACCAGATGAAATTTATGCTGATTTAGCTGAATTTATGGTAAGGCTCGGTGTATAATGTCAATGTTGTGATTGCTTTACCAACCTAGAAGGGACGATGTGAATATGCCGGAACTGCCGGAAATGGAGAATTACCGAAAGCTGCTTAGCCAGCATCTTATAAATGTTCCAATCACGGGTGTAACTGTGAATAGAGAAAAAACAATAAATATGGACACTGAAGCCTTTGTCAATGCACTGGTAGGTGCGCGCATTGTGTTTGTAGAACGCCGTGCCAAGCATATTCTGTTCCACCTTCACGATGGCCGCAGGCTACTGCTGCATTTAATGCTCGGCGGATTGCTTTACTATGGAACAGAGGAAGAACGTCCGGATCGCAGTACACAGGTGGAATTGGCCTTTGGCGAGAACATCCTGTACTTTATGGGTCTGCGGCTCGGATACCTTCATCTGTTGTCGGTTAAGGAAAGCGAAGCGGCAATGGGCAAGCTGGGCCCTGAGCTTCTGGACCGCAGAATGACCGCGGAACGTTTCGCAGGACTACTGAAGGGACGCCGTGGCGCACTTAAGAGCCTGCTCGTGAACCAGCAGGTTATGGCCGGTATCGGCAACTGCTATGCCGATGAAATTGCTTTTGAGGCAAGGCTGCTGCCCTCGGTATTGGTTCAGAATCTATCGCCGGAGGCGATTACACGCTTGTATGAGAGTATCCGCAAGGTACTGGCGGAGGCAACGGAAATCGGCGGTTATATGGAGATGCCGTTTATGGCCGGCGATATAGTTACCGGCTCTTACAATGACCAGTGCAAGGTATATGACCGTGAGGGCGAACCATGCCTGCGCGGCGGGGGAACGATAATTAAGACGGAGCAATCCGGGCGTAAAGTGTTCTATTGCCCGGATTGCCAGCATGAAGAATAACCCCAAAATCGGGGCTCATGTCAGCATTCGCGGCGGATACGGGCGTGCGGCCCGGTTCGCCTGGGAGAGCGGTGCGGCATGTTTTCAATATTTTCCGAAGAATCCGCGCAGTCTGAAGCTGAAGCCGGTGGACAGGCGGGATGCCGAGGACTGCGCTGCCTTCTGCAGGGAGAAGGGAATCGTGTCTATCGCGCATACCCCTTACCCGACGAATATGGCGGCCGGTACCAAAGGTGCGGCTCCCCGTGAGATCATGGTAGCGTCGCTGTTGAATGATCTGGAAATCGCAGAGGCCTGCGGTTCGCTGGGGATAGTCGTGCATTTCGGACATTTTGCCGGAATAGAGCCGTTACAAGGCTATCAAAATATTATACAATGTATGAATGACACGCTGGTCGCCTGGAATGGCCGGACCAAACTGCTTATTGAGAATCAGGCCGGGAATCATGGCAATGAAGGCATGACGCTGGAAGAGCTGGTTAAGGTACGCGAGCTTAGCCGCTTTCCGGAGAAGATCGGATTTTGTTTTGATACCTGTCATGCTTTTGCATCGGGGATCTGGAATCCGCAGCATACGGAGGAACTGCTGGAACGGGGGGCTGCGCTGCATTACTGGCCGCATCTCGTTGCCGTACATCTGAATGATTCCCTTTATCCCTATGGGCTGCGCCGTGACAGGCACGCGCAAATCGGACAAGGCCATATTGGTGCAGAGAATCTGCGGAAGCTGCTGACCTCAGAGCCGTTTCGTCATCTGGCAGTTGCCTTGGAAACCGGAAAGGGGCCGGACGGCACCCACCGTCAGGAGATTGCTGCCGTGCTGGACTGGTATGAAGCGGAGGACAGACCGTGATAAATATTTATATGGATGATCTAAGAAAGCTGCCTACCGGCTTCACGCTGGCCCGGACAACGGAAGAATGTCTGCTGCTCTTGCGTGAATGCGAGGTCGGTATCCTGGCGCTGGATTATGACATGGGGCCGGAAGATTACAATGGGGCTGAAATGGCCAGACGAATCGTGCTGGAAGGCTTGTATCCCCGGGAGATCTATCTGCATACCTCAAGTACAGCTGGCCGCAAAGAGATGTATGAGCTGTTGTATACTGCAAGACCTGAGGGAAGCGTATTGCATCATGGCCCGATCACAGCTGAGAAACTAGTGGGAATTGCTGCAGGAGCGGGATGCATATGACTGAAATTACTGAAATGGATCAATCCGGGCTGCTGGATTTGCTGAAGCAGGGGCGTGAACCACTTGTTGTTTTTCTGTATACCCCGCTTTGCGGGACCTGTAAGGCTGCCCGGCGGATGCTGGAGGTAGCGGCTCATCTGCTGCCCCAGGATTTGATAATGGCTGGCGGGAATGTGAACATGCTTCCGGAGCTCGTGAACCTCTACCGTATTTCAAGTGTCCCTGCACTGCTGGTGGTCCCGGCGGACCGCTGCTCTGAACCGGAGATTCATTATGCAGTGGGTTCTGTAGAACAAGTGCTGGAATACATAAGGAGAGTGACCTCATAAATGATATCTTTACAACATCTTACCCTTAGACGGGAGCAAAGCCAGATTCTTTACGATGTGTCGCTGGAAATGAAGCAAGGCGAAAACTGGGTTATTCTTGGACGGAACGGTTCCGGTAAAACAACGATTCTGGAGATGATGACTGGTTATTTGTTTCCAAGCAGCGGATCTGTTGAGGTTCTGGGCTATAAATACGGCCAGTGCGATCTGCGGGAAGTGCGCAAGGAAATCGGCTATATCGGCCCGTCACTGATGGAAAAGCTGTCGCTCACCGACCCTGTGTGGGAAGTGGTAGCTACCGGTGCTTATGCTTATCTGCGATTTTATCAGGCGATTCCACAATCTGTTCAGGATCAGGCGAAAAGGCTGCTTGAAGAGATGAATCTCGGAGAAATGGCCTATCATCCGTTTGGCACCTTGTCCCAAGGAGAACGCAAAAAGGCGATGCTGGCCCGCTGCCTGATGGCCGAACCGAAGCTGCTGATTATGGATGAGCCCTGTGCCGGCCTTGATCTATACGAGCGGGAAAAAATGCTCGCCGAGATCGACAAGCTGAAGCAGCGTGATGTATCCGTAGTTTACGTTACACATCATGTGGAAGAGATTGTGCCGCTCTTTACTCATGTGGCGCTGATCCGTGACGGGAAGCTGGCAGGCTCCGGCCCCAAAGAAGAAGTATTAACCAAAGAAATGATCTTGGCTACTTTTGATATTCCCGTAGAAGTTGAATGGGATAGCGGTCGTCCCTGGATTAAAATCAGACCTGGAGGCAAATGATTTGAACGATAGTATACAAGAGAACGGTGAGCAGACAGCTGCTCCGGAAGAAAAGACCCTTTCACGTTATATCTGCACCGCCAATCACGGCTTTGCACCTTATGCCCAGGAAGAGCTCCGCCGCCTGTTCGGCGCGGTGAAGAGTACGCTGCTGCTGCCGGGTGAGATCTTCTTGGCGACACTGGAAGCGGAGCCGGAAGAGGTATCCAGCCTGCTGGCGCAGAATCTGCCGATCTTTCTGCGGCATATTCAACCCGTGCAGTTCCAGGATCAGGGCAACCCGTCTGGCCTGGAACGGCTTGTAGCCTATCTGAGCCGGCGCAAAGAATTGGAAGGCGGGAAGGTTTCGCTGCATGTGCGCAAAGGCGGAAGCTCCTTCTGGCAGGACAGTCCCGGCGAGCTTCGGGAATGGCTGCAGGAGCAGCTCGTGAGTCTGGGTGCGGAATTCACCGTACAGGAACCGGCGTGGGTGATATCTGTATATGCAGACGGAGAAGCGCTGTATGCCGGAGTGTCCCGGCCTGAGGACAACCTGTCCAGCTGGAACGGAGGAATGATCCGTTTCCGCAAGGAGGATGGACAAATTTCACGCGCGAAGTTTAAGCTGATGGAGGCGGAGAAGGAATTTGCCATTCCGTTCTCCAGCTTTCGCAATGCGGTCGATATTGGTGCTTCTCCGGGCGGCTGGACATCATTCCTGCTGGAACGCGGCCTCAAGGTGACGGCAGTTGACCCGGCACTGATGCATGAATCGCTGCGCAATCAGCCAGGACTGAAGATTCTGCGCAAAAATGCGGGTGAAGTGAAATTCCGCGAGAACGAGTTTGATCTGCTGGTCTGCGATATGAGCTGGAGCCCCAAGCTGATGGCGAAGCTGGTTACGGGGCTGCTGCACAGTCTCACGCCGGGTGGAACGGCGGTTGTTACAGTGAAGCTAATGCATAAGAAGCCACTGGCGATGATTAAGGAAATCATCAGTATGTTTGAAGGTGAACGGATGCAGATTCAGCGGGCGAAGCAGCTGTTTCATAACCGTGACGAGATTACACTGTATATGATCAAGTATTAAGTGAATCTTTGTTTAGGTAACAGCAGTAGTTCATTCCATAAATAATTTAGTTTTAGAGGGAAAGCATCCCGTTATCTACGCTTCCGGCGAATCGCCGGATTAAGCTTGTATAACGGTGGCTCTCCCTCTTTTTTTTGTTTGTATCAGGCTAGGACAAGGAGGAAATAAGGATGAATTATGAATCGAAGCTTGTAGTGGGGCAGCTTCTTGGAGACAGGTACCAAATCACTGCTTTAATCGGTACGGGCGGAATGAGTTATGTATATCTAGCGGAGGATATAAGGCTGGCAGGCAAACGCTGGGCCGTGAAGGAAAGCATGTGCTTTGAAGGCGAAGTGAATTACGGATCCGTTCTGGCGGAGGCAGATATGCTCATCTCGCTGAACCACAAGCTATTCCCGAGAGTTGCCGACTTCTACCCTCCGGATGAAGAAGGATATTGTTATCTGGTTATGGATTATATCGAAGGTGTGACCCTTAGCCAATATATGGACGGGCATCCTGTACCGATACAGACTGAACGGCTGATCAGCTATGTCAAACAGCTGCTGGAGGTATTGTGTTATTTGCACGGGCATCAACCGCCGATTATTTACCGTGATTTGAAGCCCTCCAATATTATGCTGACCGGATCGAATTCGCTGATGCTGATTGATTTTGGTATTGCCCGCAGCTACAGAGGCGGTGCAGGTGAAGATACCGAGAAGCTGGGGACCGTCGGCTTCGCCGCCCCGGAACAATACGGCAGCGGGCAGAGCGGGCCTTTCTCAGACCTCTATGGTTTGGGAGCGCTAATGTTGTATATGGCCTCTGCAGGTCAATACAGCCGCTGGCAACCGGGCATGGAGGCCAAGCTGCGCCGGGTAATTCCAGATAAGCTGATTCCTGTCATCAGACGTTTGCTGCGCCATCATCCCGAAGAAAGATATCAATGCGCCGAGGAGGTGCTGCGTGCGCTGGAGCCGATTGAAGCAGCGGTGGAGAATTACACATTCCGGGAGATGCAGGTTTCCGGTCCGGAGACGAAACGGGAAATGATCATTGTGGCGCTGCTCGGGACAGCTTCGGGCCTCGGCACGACACATACCTCTCTGGCAGTGGCCAGCAGCCTTTCCAGGAAGGGGATGACGGCCTGGGTGGATTTCAGCCCGGATTCATCCGTTTATGATCGTATCCGCAGCCTATTTGATTTTCCGGTGGCCGGGGGATTCCCCACCAGTAAAGTTCTTCCTCTGGAATGGAAAGAGCTGCATTTCTGGCAGCGTCCAGAACATGGGAATATGAAAGAAATACTGGAGAGGGGATATCAGTTTGTAGTACTCGACCTTGGAACAGGCGGTTATGAGGCTGCGTTTGAGGCGTTCACGGACAGCGAGGTTCCGATGCTGATTACATCGGGAGCTGAATGGAGACTGGAAGATACTCTTCACTGGCTGCGCCGCAACGGGCTTGTACCACAGCCGAAGTGGCGGATTTGTCTGCCGTTTGCCGGGAAATCAGCAGCACTGTTACTGGAATCTGCGCTCGGTATTGGGAGGGTATACAATTTGCCGCTCCAGCAGGATCCTTTTCAACGGAAAGGGAAGCTGCTGGAGGTTCTGGATGAACTGCTAAGTGAAAGCATGAAGAAGAAGAATTATGAAAAACGCTATGGTTTTTTTCAGAAAAGAACGTAAATGAATGGAATTATATTGCAATATATCTTTCCTTCAGTTAAATTCCTATTTCAGGCTTGCGCTTACTTGTGCTAAAATGGTCGTTGTATGTATTGACAGAATACTGCTTATTTTTAAATATAGATAGGAGCTTACGGAGAATTTATGAGTTTACTTACAGTAGAAGACGTTTCCCACAACTTCGGAGACCGGCAGCTCTTCAAGAATGTGAATTTCCGGCTGCTCGACGGAGAGCATGTTGGTCTGGTGGGGGCGAATGGCGTCGGTAAATCGACGCTGATGAATATTTTGACCGGAACTTTGCTGAAGGACAGCGGGAGAGTGGAATGGACTCCCAAGGTGCGTTATGGCTATCTGGATCAACATACCAATCTTACGCCGGGTAAAACCGTGCGCGATGTGCTGAAGGATGCTTTCCTGCCGCTGCTTGAGCTGGAGAATGATATGATGGCGATTACCGAGAAAATGGGCGATGCCTCTCCGGAAGAGCTGGAACTGCTTCTGGAACAGATGGGGGAAATCCAGGAACAGCTGGATATCGGAGACTTCTATTTGATTGATGTGAAGGTTGAGGAAATGGGCAACGGGTTGGGATTGACGGCAATTGGCCTGGACCGTGATGTCGCTTCGCTCAGCGGAGGACAGCGGACTAAGGTGCTGCTGGCCAAGCTGCTGCTGGAGAAACCGAATGTGCTGCTGCTCGATGAGCCTACCAACTATCTGGACGTAGAGCATATTGACTGGCTTACTAACTACCTGAAGCAGTATCCTTATGCCTTTTTGCTGATTTCCCATGATACAGAATTTATGAACAAGGTTGTTAATGTCGTGTACCATCTTGAATTTGCCAAGCTGACCCGCTATACGGCCAACTATGAGCAATTCCTTGATATGGCTGACATGAACAAGAACCAGCATATTGATGCTTATGAGAAGCAGCAGGAATTCATTAAGAAGCAAGAGGATTTCATTCAGCGAAACAAGGCGCGTGCTTCCACCTCGGGACGGGCGAAGAGCCGTGAGAAGCAGCTCGACCGTCTGGAACGGATTGAACGTCCAGAAGAAGCGGCCAAGCCGACGTTTTCGTTCAAGGAAAGCCGGGCGAGCGGCAAGACTGTGTTCGAAGGCATCGACTTCGAGATTGGCTATGACCGTCCGCTGCTGCCAAAGCTGAATATGACGATAGAACGCGGGGAGAAGATTGCAATTGTCGGCTGCAACGGTGTAGGTAAATCCACGCTGCTGAAGACGATTCTCGGCGTGATTCCCGCATACAGCGGAAAAACGTACTTGGGCGATTTCCTCAGTTCCGCCTACTTCCAGCAGGAGGTTAAGGCTGCTAACATTACACCGATTGATGATGTCTGGAATGAATTTTCCAGTCTCAACCAGCATGAAGTGCGCGCCCATCTGGCCCGTTGCGGATTGAAAAATGAGCATATTACCCGTCCGCTGAGCATGTTGAGCGGTGGTGAACAGGCGAAGGTGCGTATATGTAAGCTGATGATGCGCGAAAGCAATTGGATTCTATTCGACGAGCCTACAAATCACCTTGATATCGTCGCCAAGGCAGAGCTGAAGCGTGCCCTGCAGGAATACAAAGGTACCATTCTGCTTGTATCTCATGAACCTGATTTCTACGAAGATTGGGTGACAAAGACTTGGGATGTTGAGCAGTGGTCGGCGCAATCTGTATAGTTGAATTTCAAAGTCCGGGGAAGAGCAATGTTATTGGTGCTGTTCCCCGGCTTTTAAATATGGGGGGCTGTTTCCGGGATGAGCCATAATGAACATGAAAAAGAGTCTGCTGTCCATTCTTCAGGCCGGGATGGACGATATTCACGCCAGGTACGCTTTACACCTTTCGGGATTGAGGGGCAGCAGGGGCTAGCACGTTCCAGTGTACTTATTGTTGGAGCTGGCGCACTTGGCACGGGGATTGCCGAGACACTGGCGCGTTGCGGAGTGGGACGCCTGATTCTTGCCGACCGTGATTATGTGGAGTGGAGCAATCTGCAGCGCCAGCAGCTGTACACCGAGGAGGACGCTATCGGGCGTATGCCCAAAGCGGAAGCGGCCAAAGCCAGGCTGGAGAACATCAATTCCGAAATAAAGGTTGAAGCGCATGTGCTGGATGTACGTGCTGAAGAACTGGAAAGCCTGCTTCACGGCGTGGACCTCATCATGGATGGCACTGATAACTTTGATACCCGGCTTATTATAAATGATATGGCGATGAAGTACGGTATTCCCTGGATCTATGGGGGCTGCGTAGGCAGCTATGGTATTACCTATACGATTCTGCCTGGAGAAACACCATGTCTGAACTGCCTGCTGGGGACTATACCTCTGGGTGGGGATACCTGTGATACGGCGGGGATTCTGCCGCAGGCAGTGCAGCTCGTTACTGCTAACGCTACAGCAGAGGCGCTGAAGCTGCTCGGAGGACGGAAGGAACAGCTTCGAAACAAGCTCTTGACCTTTGATGTGTGGCGCAATGAACATCAGGAGATCGGTGTCAAAGCTGCCAAGAAGAGTGATTGTCCGTCCTGCGGCAGCCAGCCGGTTTATCCTTATCTGACCGCGGCGAATACGGAACGGAGCGATGTGCTCTGTGGCCGGGACACCGTGCAGATCCGTCCGGCACGGCGGCAGAAGCTTAATCTGCAGGAAACGGCAGACCGGCTGTCCAGACTGGGGGCCGGCAAGGTAGAGAGCAATCCTTATCTTGTTTCCTATACAGACGGGCCTTACCGCATGGTCATTTTCACTGATGGACGGGCTTTGATTCATGGAACCAGTGATATTGCAGCAGCCCGCAGCTTTTATCACCGGTATTTCGGATAATGAAGGGGAGAGAATAGAATGAACAATGGAACGATCCGTCACATGGCAATCTTTACGTTAAAACATCCGGTGAATTCTGAGGAAACGGCGGCATTTCTGAAAGCCGGAGAGGATATTCTCAGCGCTATTCCGGTGGTGCGCAATTTTGAGATGCTGCGCCAGGTGAGTGCCAAATGTGAATATGACTTTGGCTTCTCGATGGAGTTTGATAATCAGGAGGCTTACGAGGCCTATAATAATCACCCCAGTCATCAGGCTTTTGTGCGTGAACGCTGGGACACTGAGGTGGCTGGCTTTCAGGAGATTGATTTTGTGAAATAATTGTTAATAGAAGTCAGCAAAGAGACCATTTCTTAGGAATGGTCTCTTTGCTTTGCGGGAACTCTAATGAATATCTGCGGCTGCACGGCCGCTATCGAACGATGAGTGAGGCGGGGATGTCCATGAATGAGGTAGTCGTATGGTTTGCGCCCGGGGCAATCCTTGGCAGTAAAGAATCTGCGGAAGACAGAACCAGGAGGGAAGAGGAGCATCAATTCATTGAGCTCACTCTGCATGAGCTTGGACTGCAAACAGCATTAAGCGAAGATCTTGAGGATCTTCGCTTAATGCTGTCCAGAGTGGAGCCCGTACTGCTCTTAACGGAGCTGTACGACGCCCGAGGATGGGAGGGATGGGAAATTATAGCGGATCTTAGAGAACGCGGCGTGTTTCTGCCAGTAGTAGTCATATCCAGCGGCAATTCGGAAGGAGAGGTAGTTGCGGCTTTTGAGGCGGGCGGCAATGAATACTTGAAGAAGCCGCTTCATGCAGGCGAGTTCAAATGCAGGGTAATGAATCTGTTATGGCTCACCGGACACCGGAGGGGCCATGAGACAAGGCTTAAGGTCGATGGACTGGTGCTGGACCCCAGCCGCAGGCTGGTTAGCCGGGACGGAAATTCCCTTACACTGACCCCCAAAGAATTTGATCTGCTGTATTACCTCGCCGTGCATTTGGGGGAAATCTGTCCCCGCGGCGAGATTCTAAAGCATGTCTGGGGATACCATTTTCAAGCGGATACGAATGTAGTAGATGTCTACATCCG
The DNA here is from genome assembly GCF_038008625.1 of Paenibacillus sp. FSL L8-0470. Lineage (NCBI taxonomy): Bacteria > Bacillati > Bacillota > Bacilli > Caryophanales > Paenibacillaceae > Paenibacillus > Paenibacillus sp. FSL L8-0470. The sequence continues at coordinate 4,183,182 of NZ_JBBOZM010000001.1, read as the reverse complement.
GCATATCCGGTTGAAAGTGGACAAGGGCCATCGGAATAAGCTGATTCATACCGTACGTGGAACCGGATATGTAATGCGCGCACCGGAAGGGGGAGAGACGGAGTGACTTCCGGTGCAGAGTAAGCGCTAAAAAATATTTAATAGAAAACTACAGTACGCGACGGGCTTTGAGGTAGGTTCTTTTCCAGTTTCCGGAGTTCAAATCCGAAATCGTTACACCCGGAGAGCCATAAGTGTGAAGAATCTTGCCATTTCCTGCATATACAGCTACGTGAGTTACGTTTCTGCCGTTAGCTCTGCTGCCGCTGGAGAAAAATACCAGATCGCCTGGACGAAGGTTAGCTTTGGAAACATAAGTTCCGACTTTCGATTGCGCTGCAGATGTGCGCGGCAGATTGACGCCATATTTGGCGAAAATGTATTTGGTAAAGGAAGAGCAGTCAAAATATCTGGTAGTAGAAGTGGATGCGCCGAACTGATAACGGGTACCCAGATAGTTTTTACCGAAATTAACAACCTTTTGTCCAGTAGAGGACGACGTCACGGATGCAGCAGCAACGGGTGCTGTACCGGCTCCTGTCACCATCAGTGTACTCAGGCCAATTGTGGTGCACATTCCTACGACGATTGCTTGCTTAAACCATTGTTGCTTTTTCATGTTGTAATACCTCCCAGGTTTGTATCTATCTTTCATTCGTCTTTCTCTGTTTCGTAGTATAGCAGGTTATACATGCCCTAAAATATGGAACAGAGGGTTCAAAACCAAGCTGGGTATGGGTTGTAAGCGTTTTATTAAAATCGCATTAAAAGTTACAAAATATTAATATTTGACGGTTATCTCGATATAAAAAAGCCGGAAAACCCTGTTGTGACAAGGGTTATCCCGGCTTTTTCGTTTTGAAACAAAGGTTACAACGATGTCTCCAAATTCATATGTAAATCAATCTTTACTCTGAATAATCAGCAGCAGACCGCTCTCAATAGTAACTGTTCCGCACCCCTCTAACAGACGGTTGCTTACAGCAAGAGACTGGCCAAGCTTAAGCGTGGCATCGGTAAGCGGGTATTGGAAACCTTGAAGTGTAATCCCTGTAACTTCAGGAGTCAGAGGAAGTAAAGAGACATAAGTATACCCCCGCTCATGCACCAGCGCCTGTGAACCGGTCAGGGTGATATAATTATGAGTATCCATCACAGAGCAGCTTACCTGGCGCTGTAGTGCTCTTGTCATCATCTGGATCCCGGCCAGTGTATGGTCCATCCGTGTGCCGGTCACACCGATCAGCAGAATCGACTCGGGCTGGGTGTTGAGTGCAAGTTCAAGTGCCATCTCGCTGTCGGTCAAATCCTTGTCCACAGGGTCACAAGTGATAGTTTTTTTGCTTCCTGCCTCAATCTGCTGCAGGGCTTCCGGGGAGACAGAGTCGAAATCGCCAACGGCAATGTCGGGTGTATACCCATGGGATATTAGAAACAAGGCACCACGGTCAGCGCCGATAATAAAATCTTCTTCATCTAATAGAAGTAAAAACTCCTCTGACAGCTCGCCGCCGGCAAAGATAACAACACGTTTGGATGGCAATACAATCCCCTCCTTTAAATCTGCTATATAGTTTGTCATCCTGACCAAGTATAATGCAGATTGAAAAGTTGTACAATTGATGCGGACAACGCTAAAATGAATAGAGTACGTTTCGTTTATGAAATGTGCAGATTAAATAACTGAGGAAACAATTGCAGGAGGTGAGAGAAATCGTAAGTGTATTATTCGTTTGTCTGGGCAATATTTGCCGCTCGCCTATGGCAGAAGCGGTGCTCCGCCATAAAATTGGTGAACGCAAGCTATCCGATAGAATCTCGGTGGATTCTGCCGGTACTGGTGACTGGCATATTGGCAAAGCACCGCATGAAGGAACCCGCCGTATTCTCGATCAGTGGGGAATCAGCTATGAGAATATGACAGCTCGCCTGGTTAGCAGCGGTGATTTTGAAAAGTTTCAATATATAGTGTGCATGGACAAGTCGAATGCGGAGAATGTCCGCAAGCTTCCCGGGGGGAAGGACGCTGAGCTGCTGTTCTTCATGGATTTGCTGCCGGATGAAGAGCTTCGCGAGGTTCCAGACCCTTATTTCACCGGTAACTTCGAGCAGGTCTATGATCTGATCAGTGCCGGCTGTGATGTACTGCTGGAGCGGATTATTGCAGAGAAGCTCTAGACAGGGCGCCACATTCCAGAATATCGGTTGGCGCCCTTGCAAAAAAAGGAAGGGCACCGTAATGCCCGTCATGATTTGAAAGCGTAATCAGTTGGCAAACATACATATGTTCGCAGTATGTTCACTATTTTGCCCATTTTACCTGTTTCATGAGTTAAAGAAATAGAGTAATGATTCTGGGAGCTCTTTTTGCCAAAATCCCCAGAGATGACGCCCGTCTTTTTCGCGGTAGGATACTGTAGCGCCCCGCGATTCCAGCAAAGCCTTGGTATCCCTGTTCATCTGCACGAAATCGTAAACTCCGGTATCCGTCTGGTATTCAGTTTCTTGCAGTCCTACTACCATATTAATAGTAAGCCAGGAGAGGTCCTCTTCCTGCTCAATGATTTCGCGTGACTCCGGATAATATGCACCGGAAAGACTAAGGACACGGGTGAAAAGCCCGGGATATGCCAGTGCCAAATGCAGAGAAACACTGCCGCCCAAGGAGTCTCCGGCGATGATCCGCTCATCAGGGGTGCGGCGAACCGGATAATTATGTTCAATGAAGGGAATAATCTCTTCGGCAAAGCAAGACAGGTATTGCTTAAACCTGCTGCCAAAGGGGGCGTACTCCTGTGTTCGCACGGGGACATTTACTTCCACTCCAACAATAATGAAAGGTTCCACATCTTCTTCCACAATCAGCTGCCCGGCAAGAGTAGCGATGCGGCCGAAGTTGAAGAACTCCTCCCCATCCTGGCAGTACACTACCGGATAACTGAGGACTTCGTTATAACCGGGGGGGAGATAAATGCGCAGCCTGCGTTCTTCCTGGAGAAATTCGCTCCATAATGTTTGCTTAATAATTGTACGTTTCAGAAAAACAGGTTCGCTCATAGCTGAATCGTCACCTTTCTTGTCGGATTTTGCATTAAACGTAGCGGTGCGTTAAAATTACCCAAGCGGTAAATGTGGCATTAATCATTTACTTGCTTAAAAAACCCTAATCTGTTATAGGATATTTATCAACCTGTTATACATACAAAATTTATGAAAACATAAATTTTATGCGTATTTCTTTGACGAAACAGATAAAACAGGTGTATAATAATTCTATAACAGAGGCCACTGATATTCAAATGGTATTCAAATTTTTTTATTGAGGTGAAAATGATGACTAGAGTTCCTTATGAAGTGTATACAGAGGACGTAGAGGCCCTTTCGGTACTTTCCCCGGATGGAGAAGTTATCAACAAGGATAAGATGCCTACACTTACCGATGATCAATTGAAAGAAATCATGTATCGTATGGTATTTACCCGTACTTGGGATGACCGTGCGGTCAACTTGGGCCGTCAAGGCCGCCTGGGATTCTACGCGCCGGTATCCGGACAAGAAGCAACCATGGTGGGCAGTGAATACGCCCTGCAGAAAGAAGATTTCGTATGCCCTGGCTACCGTGACATTCCGCAGCTGGTATGGCATGGACTTCCATTATACCAGGCTTTCCTATATTCCCGCGGCCATCAACATGGCGGTGAGATTCCTGAAGGTGTAAATGTTCTTATGCCTCAGATTATCATCGGTGCACAAATTCTGCACGCTACCGGAATTGCAATGGGCTTCAAATTGAAGAAACAACAAAACGTTGCTATTACTTACACTGGTGACGGCGGTTCTTCTGAAGGCGACTTCTATGAAGGTCTTAACTTTGCCGGACGCTTCAAATTGCCGGTAATCTTCTTTGTTCAAAATAACGGCTATGCGATTACGACTCCGTTCGCGAAGCAAACGGCTGCCAAATCCATCGCACATAAAGCAGTAGCAGCTGGTATTCCCGGTATTAAGATCGACGGCATGGACGTCTTTGCAGTAATCTCCGCGGTGCAGGAAGCTGCAGAACGCGCACGCAAAGGCGAAGGAGCTACGCTGATTGAAGCTGTGACTTACCGTTTCCGTCCGCATTCCCTTTCCGACGACGCCAGCAAATACCGTTCCAAAGAAGAAGAAGGACAATGGAACGAGAAGGACCCGATTGCCCGTCTTGCCAAGTATTTGGAGAAGAAAGGCCTCTGGACCGAAGAAGATACGCTGCGCGTAAGAGAAGAAGCGAAAGCGACTGTTAACGAGCAGATTAAAAAAGCAGAGCAAACCGAAAAAATGACCGTTCCTGGCTTGATCGACAGCATGTTCGAGGTAACTCCGAAACATCTGGAAGAACAAAAAGCCGATTTTGAATAAGGGGGATATCAGGCAATGGCACAAATGAATATGAAAGAAGCAATTCGTGACGCAATGCGCGTTGAACTGAACCGTGACCCTAACGTTCTTATCTTCGGTGAGGATGTAGGGAATGTAGGGGGCGTCTTCCGTGTAACGGAAGGGCTGCAAAAAGAATTTGGCGAAGATCGTGTTTTTGATACTCCGCTTGCTGAATCCGCCATCGGCGGTCTGGCTTTTGGTCTGGGCGTGCAAGGATTCCGTCCGATTGCTGAAATCCAGTTTGTTGGTTTCATCTTTGAAGCACTCGATCAAATCGTCGTTCAGGCTGCACGCCTGCGCTGGCGTTCGGGGGGCAGATTCAATGCTCCTGTAGTATTCCGTACTCCATTTGGCGGCGGCGTAAAAGCGGCTGAACTGCATACCGATTCCCTCGAAGGCCTGATCGCTCAAAGCCCGGGGATCAAAGTGGTTATTCCTTCCAATCCATACGATGCAAAGGGACTTCTGATTGCCTCGATCCGTGATAATGACCCGGTATTTTTCATGGAGCACTTGAACCTGTACCATGCATTCCGTGCAGAAGTGCCTGAAGGTGAATATACCGTCGAGCTGGGCAAAGCAAATGTTGTCCGCGAAGGTTCGGATGTTACAATTATCTCTTACGGTCTAATGGTACATACTGCTACCAAAGCGGCCGATCAGCTGGAAAAGGAAGGCATCAAGGCTGAAATTATCGATCTGCGTACGGTTAGCCCGATTGATATTGATACCATCGTTGCTTCTGTGAAGAAGACAAACCGTGCGATCGTTGTGCAAGAAGCGCAAAAGAGCTCCGGTGTGGCTGCAGAGGTAATCGCACAAATCAATGAAAAAGCTATTCTTCATCTGGAAGCGCCAGTGCTTCGTGTTGCCGGTCCGGACACCATTTATCCGTTCGCGCAAATCGAGGATAGTTGGATTCCTACACCAGCACGCGTAGTTGCAGCTGTTAAGAAAGTTATGGAATTCTAAGAAGAAACGTCCTTGCCGTCCTTGTAAAAGGGCGGCACCCGTTTCTGATTTGCTTTTGAGGTATTCACAAACTAAGCGGATGTTTTTGAAGCGAGTTTCTGAGAAGTTAGTTGAAGAAGCATCGGCTATATAACTATTAGGAGGTTATCAAGGTGGCAAAATTTGAGTACCGGTTCCCTGAGCTGGGCGAAGGTCTGCATGAAGGCGAAATTATCAAAATGCATATCAAAGCCGGCGATAAAGTAACCGATGACGATATCGTAATGGAAGTACAGAATGACAAGGCAGTTGTAGAAGTTCCTTGTCCGGTCAACGGTACAGTGCTTGAAGTCTTCACCAAAGACGGTCAAGTCTGCCGCGTAGGCGAAGTAGTGGCAATTATTGATGCAGAAGGCGATGTTCCTGAGCAGGAGGGCGGCCATACGGAAGCACAGGCTACTCAAGAAGCAGATGCAGCCAAAGGCGGAGCTGACACTAAGTCTTCTCCGGCAACCAGCAGCCCTGCAACTGGCGGCGCTGTAAACTTTGAATACCGGTTCCCTGAACTGGGCGAAGGTCTGCATGAAGGCGAAATTATAAAGATGCATATCAAAGTCGGCGACAAAGTAACCGATGACGATATCGTAATGGAAGTACAGAATGACAAAGCTGTAGTAGAAGTGCCCTGCCCTGTTAACGGCACAGTGCTTGAAGTACGTGTGAAGGACGGACAGGTATGCCGTGTGGGCGAAGTTGTAGCGATCATTGCTGCAGAAGGCGAAGTTCCACAGCAGGAAGGCGGCCACGCTGAAGCTCCGGCTGCTCAAGAATCCGCACCGGCAGCAGCTGCACCAGCAGCGGTTCCTGCTCCAAACCGCGATGTACTTGCTACGCCAAGTGTGCGCAAGTTTGCCCGTGAGCAGAGTGTTGACATCTCCAAGGTGAACGGCTCCGGCAAGAACGGCAAGATCACTCATGAAGATGTTGAAGCCTTCCTGAAAGGCGGCTCCGCTGCACCGGCAGCAGTTGCACCTGCTGCTGCACCAGCAGCATCGGAAGCACCAAAAGCCAAGGCCAAAGAAGCTGCACCAGCAGCATCCGGCAATGTAAGCCTTGAAGAAGAGCGCGTTCCATTCAAGGGTATCCGTAAAGCGATCTCCAATGCGATGGTTAAATCTGCATACACTGCGCCTCACGTTACCATCATGGACGAAGTGGATGTTACCGAGCTGGTAGCTTTCCGTGCCCGTATGAAACCAGTTGCTGAGAAGAAAGGCGTGAAGGTGACCTATCTTCCGTTTATCGTCAAAGCACTCGTGGCCGCTTCCCGTCAATTCCCGGCGCTTAACGCCATGATTGATGAAGAGTCCAATGAAATTGTCTACAAGAAATACTACAATATCGGTATCGCTACAGATACAGACAACGGTTTGATCGTTCCGGTTATCAAGGATGCTGACCGTAAGAGCATCTGGATGATTGCCAGCAGCATTACCGATCTGGCTGTGCGTGGACGTGACGGTAAGTTGGCAGCTAACGAAATGAGAGGCAGCACAATCTCCATCAGCAACATCGGTTCCGCTGGCGGTATGTTCTTTACACCGATCATCAACTTCCCTGAAGTGGCGATCCTCGGTACTGGACGTATCACTGAGAAACCAGTTGTGAAGAACGGCGAAATCGTAGCCGCTCCTGTTATGGCGCTGTCCCTGAGCTTTGACCACCGCATCATCGACGGTGCAACAGCACAGAACTTCATGAATTATATTAAGACCCTGCTCGCAAATCCTGATATGTTAGTTATGGAGGTGTAATTAATGGTAGTCGGAGACGCTTCAATCGAAATCGACACATTGGTAATTGGTGCAGGTCCCGGCGGGTATGTGGCGGCAATTCGTGCCGCCCAGCTCGGCCAGAAGGTTCTGATTGTGGATAAATCGGAACTCGGCGGTGTATGTCTGAACCGCGGATGTATTCCTTCCAAGGCTCTGATCTCTGCAGCCCATCAATTCGAAGCTGCACAGCACGGTGAAGTTTTCGGTGTCACTGCCGAGAACGTCAAAGTGGACTGGGCAAAAACACAGGAATTCAAAAACGGCGTTGTCAAAAGAATGACAACCGGCGTAACCGGTTTGATGAAGGGCAACAAAATTGAAGTATTCAGCGGTGAAGCTATGTTCATCAATACAAACGAAGCCCGTTTGTTCAATGAACATGAATCTCCCCGCTACAAATTCAACAACTGTATCATTGCTACAGGTTCCCGTCCGATCGAACTGAAGCCTTTCCCATTTGGCGGACGTATTCTGTCTTCGACCGAAGCGCTTGATCTTCCGGAAATTCCGAAGAGCATGATCGTTATCGGCGGCGGCTACATCGGAGCCGAGCTTGGCCAAATGTACTCCAAATTTGGCACTAAAGTAACCATCATTGAAGGTCTGGATACAGTTCTGCCTGGCTTTGACAAGGATATGACCCGTCTGGTTGCCAAGAACATGGCGAAGACTGGGATTGAGATTGTTACTAATGCCAAAGCGGAAAGTGCTGTACAGAACGACAAGGAAGTAACCGTGAAATACTCCGTGGGCGGCGAGTCCAAGGAAATTACTGCGGATTACCTGCTTGTAACTGTAGGACGTCGTCCAAATACGGATGGCGAGCTGGGATTGGATCTGATCGGTATGGAACTTGACGAGCGCGGCTTGATCAAAGTTGACCATCAGGGCCGTACCAACATTCCTAACATCTATGCAATCGGCGATATTGTTCCAGGCCTTGCTCTGGCACACAAAGCTTCTTACGAAGGCAAAATTGCTGCTGAAGCGATCTCAGGACACAAATCCGTTGTTGACTACAAAGTCATCCCGGCTGTTGTGTTCACCGATCCAGAATGCTCCAGTGTGGGTCTGACCGAGAAAGAAGCGAAGGATAAGGGCTACAAAGTAAAAGCCGGCAAATTCCCGTTCGCAGGTAATGGCCGTGCAGTTTCCTTGAACGCTCCGGATGGCTTTATCAAGATTGTGGCAAACAGCGAGAACAACCTCGTATTGGGCGCACAAATTGTGGGTATCGAAGCTTCCAACCTGATTGCTGAACTGGGTCTGGCGATTGAAATGGGCGCTACGCTCGAAGACATCGCATTGACAATCCACGCGCATCCAACCCTTGGCGAAATCGTCATGGAAGCGGCTGAGCTTGTGGAAGGCCACCCAATTCACGTAATTAAATAATAAATTATAAATTATAGACTGCTTCGGCAGACAACAATAAGAGGATGTCCGCCGAGCCATGCAAATGGCTTGGTAGACATCCTCTTTTTTTAACGCATTACATATAGTTATTCAGATGGCAGCCGAAACTACTTGTGGTAAGATCAAGAAAGAAACGGGCCTATACAGCTGTCCTTTCATCGTAAGCGGGTAAATAAGGAGGAGAGGAACATTACACACAGAACTTGTGTTATCGCCATAGCAGCCGTCTCAGGGGGCGGCAAAACGACTGCCGTCAGAATCTTGCAGGAGCGGCTGGTGAACTCGGCTGCTTTGTTTTTTGATGACTATGATTTCCCTTGGCCTGATGAGTTTGACCGGTGGATGGAACGTGGGGCAGACTATAACGAGTGGAAGCTTGAGCCCCTGGTGGCTGACCTGAAAGGGCTGCTTGCCCGAGCGGACCGGCCGGAGTATATTTTACTCGATTATCCTTTCGCCTATGTACATAATGAACTAAGCCGGCTTATTGATTTTGCTATATTTATCGACACTCCGCTTGATGTGGCTATGGCCAGAAGATTCATCCGAGATTATAAAGATTCCGCAAGCAGCGATGTGACCCGGGAGATGGAAGGATACCTGCGTGGAGGCCGGGAGGCATACTTGGCAATGCTTCATACCGTTCTCCCCTCATCCGACTATGTGGCAGACGGTACGCTGCCTGTAAATGACCTTACAGATCTGCTGCTGGAGCAAATCAAGTACAAGGGGAGTGAAGACTATGAAGCCAGCAAAACTGCAAGCCGGTGATGAAATCCGGATTATTTCACCTTCCATGAGCTTAGGGGTTATAGCAGAAGAGCAAATCGTGGCAGCAACAAAGAAATTGGAGGCTTTTGGGTTTACCGTTTCTTTTTCCAAGCATGCTTATGAAAGAGATGACTCCGATTCGTCTTCGGTGGACTCCAGACTTGAGGATCTCCACAGCGCGTTCAGCGACCCTGCGGTAAAAGGGATATTGACGACGCTTGGTGGCTTCAATTGCAACCAGCTGCTGCGGGGGCTGGATTTCGGCTTGATTGCAGCAAATCCCAAACGGTTATGCGGCTATTCCGACATTACGGTGCTGCAGAATGCCATTTATGCCAAAACAGGACTGATCACCTACTCCGGTCCTCATTTCTCTACACTGTCCATGCGTCACGGGATTGAATACACTGTAGATTATTTTGTCAAAATGATGATGGAAGATGAAGAAGTGGATGTGCTGCCTTCGGTGCAGTGGAGCGATGATGCCTGGTTCTTAGATCAGGAAAATCGTGTATTCGAAGCAAACGCCGGGCCTTATGCCATTCACGAAGGTTATGCGGAAGGCATTATAATTGGTGGTAATCTATGCACACTGAATCTGCTGCAGGGGACAGAGTATATGCCCAGCCTGAAGGACGCGATTCTTTTTGTGGAAGATGACTATGAATCCCGCCCGGGGAACTTTGACCGCGATCTGCAGTCGCTGCTTCTTCAGCCCGGCTTCGCACTGGCCAAAGGGATTGTGATAGGCAGATTTCAAAGAGCATCACGAGTGACACAGGAGTCACTGCGTACAATTATCAACACCAAAAAGGAGCTGGCACAACTCCCTGTCATCGCCGATGTGAACTTTGGGCATACCTCGCCAATAATTACTTTTCCAGTAGGAGGAAGGGCTGTGTTAAAGGCAACGTCACAAAAAGTAGAACTGAGGATTAGTGAATAAAAAAGGCCAAAACCATGACTATATCGTATATTCCAATGCCTTGCGATATCCCAAGTATAGCTTGCCCTATTCTTCTGAGGCCGTCAGATTCGTGATAGAGGCTTGGCGTACAGCATAGAGTTTGGCTGGATCAGCCGATAATTAGTTCGTCCGGGAATATGGTGCAGTACCGCAATGATGAAAATGAGATCTACGGTTTGATCCGGTATCTGATCAGCTTTATGGAACAGTTTGCTCCGGTTGCGAGCTGAAATCCAATATATCCCTTGAATAACATTTAGATCTCCGCGACAAAATGTATATTAAGTAGGTGATCTGTTATGCGAAAAAAGTGGAATCGAATTTTGCCGGCGATGCTTATCTTTATCCTGGTTTTTGGATGCCAAAATCCGAAACCTAAAGAAACGGATTTAATGAGGATAAAATCAGCAAATGAAGAAAATACGAAGAAAGTCATTTTATTTGTTGCGGACTCTTTAATGGCTCAGGCAATCGACCAAGGAATCAGAAAGCAAGAGCTTCCCGCCTTTAAATTCCTGATCGATCACGGGCAATATTATAAAGACCTCGTCAGTTCTTTTCCCACGATGTCCGTCACGATCGACAGTTCGTTGCTCACCGGAAAGTATCCGGATGTTCACCGTGTACCGGGTCTGACCTGGTATTCTGCGGACAACAAGAAAATAATCAATTACGGGACCGGGCCGCTGGAAGTGCTCGGACACGGAATTCACCCGGTTTTAACCGATGCGCTAATCCATTTAAACGGGAGTCACTTAAACCGGAATTTACCCACGATCTATGAAGATTTAGCCCGGCTGGACTTAAAGTCCGGATCGATAAATGGCTTGATTTACCGGGGGGCTTCCGATCATAAGTTGTCGATTCCTGGCTGGATTCAAGGCGCTGCCTCTTTGCCGAAAGAAATTCAGGTGAAAGGTCCGGATTTTTTCTCCTTGGGTTCGTTGTCTAATCCGTTTGAAGGTATAAAAAATTTGCCCGATAGTGTGATAAACCGGATGGGGATTAATAATAATTTCGCTATAGAAGCCGTGAAATATTTGATTAAAAACAAGACATTGCCGGATTTTTTATTTGTATATTTGCCCGATATGGACCGTAAGCTGCACAAGCAAGGCCCTACGGAGTTAAATGGGGTTAGAAAGTTGGATCAACAGCTTCAGTCTCTGATGGAAACATTCGGTTCGCCGGAAAAAGCTTTGCAGGATGCGATTATCATCATTGTAGGGGACAGTGGAATGACTCAAATTCTGCCTGCTGAACAAAATCCGGTAATCGATCTGCCTTCTTTGTTTGGAGATGCCCAAGTTTTACGTCCGGGTGAACCCGTAACAAAGGAGACCGAAATCATTCTCGCAGTCAATGAAACCATGGCCTATGTGTATTCATTAAAAGCGGATCGTTCCCTTAGAGATGTGGCAAATGTACTGAAGAATGACCCGCGTATCGATTTTATTGCTTGGAAAGAAAAGGATTGGATTTACGTAATTCAGGGATCAACAGTCAAACAGCTCAAGTTCAAAGCCAAAGGCAATCTGACTGATGCTTATGGACAATCATGGACGGTCGAACAGAACAGTGAGGTACTGGATATCAAGGTAAACGCTGCTGCTCATTCACTGAATTATGATGAGTATCCCGATGTGCTGAAGCGGTTGTCAGGTGCGCTCCATTCACATCAAGGGGAATTTTTGGTGGTCACAGCAAAACCGGGATATGAATTGGCGGACAGAAGTTCTCCAACGCATAAGGGTGGCGGCGGGCACGGTTCCATTCGTAAAATGGAATCGCTTGTTCCCTTGATCATCGCCGGAACGGATCAAAAACCTGACTATTTACGAATTATCGATTTAAAAGCTTATTTGCTTAACCTTTTGACAAAGAGAACGGAGTAGATGTACTGCAGGTTATTTCAAATGCTTTCCTATATCATTGCCCGCAGCGATGAATAAACTGCTCGATTAGCACGTTCAATTTACCCGCTGCTTTTGTAGGAATTTGGTGTTTGGTGTTTTTGATAAAAACAAGCTCACTTACAGGCAGTCGTTCTTGCAGCAGCATGGCGTAAGGGTGGAAGGGTGTGTCCTTTTCTCCATAAATCAACAATACGGGTTGATGTATCTTTCCCAAATCTGCCGTACAGTTATAATTCAAACTGTATTGATAATACTGTTCAGCGTTTCTGGCGTTTGTTTTTTTAGCATCGTTAAATATTGATCGCATCAAAGACAGCTTGGGTTTCGCTTGAGTCCAAGCAGTGGAGAGGGCAATTGCAATGACAGCGCCGATTTGAGAGAGGAAGCGTCCGCGCGCTATTTTGTTTCTTAACCTATTGTCGCTTACTTCCGACATTCCGCCAATCACAATGCCTCCCAATGTCCGATCGGGACAGGTTAACATAAAATCGAGTACAACCGAGCCGCCGGTTGAGTATCCGCACAAAAATGCCTTTTCGATCTTCAAATGATCCATCAACTGCCTGATATCCTCAACGATTAACGGATAGGTAATTTCCTTCTTGGAAGCCTCGCTTCGACCATGGCCCCGAATATCAAAAGCGACCGTTCGAAAATTTGCCGACAATTTTCTCACCTGATATTGAAAATTCAAGCTTGTCAATACCGGAGGATGAATGAATACAATCGCTGTTCCTTTTCCGCAATCTCCATAATACATGTTGTATCCATTTATATAGTTTCGGGGCATTGAATATCACCTTCTTCATATTATCATCAGCCGGTTTATTAGATACCCGGCTGATTATTTTTGATGTTATTAATTTTGTACTTAGAATATTCTTCGCACAGGCTGAATCATCTGATTCCAGGCATTCCCGTTTAATCTGCGCCGCTGTCTAATCCCAAAAACAGTAACTCCAACACCTAATGCCAATAAAGAAGACATAATAGTTCTTCGATTATTTACCATTCCTAGAAAGGAACGCATCCATTGCATACCAGTTCACCGCCTCTTGTTGAGAATTTGTTCTTCATATATGTCGGTCTTTATTTTGCGGATGATCCGATCTCTTCATTCATGGAAATAATGTTGTCCATTCCCAATGTATCAGCAAAGATGGCGAGTATGATAATGCCTTTTTTTTGGCATGTTGCAAGGCGGCCAGCTCATGGTAAAATGATTAAAGAAAAAGAGGAGAGGAGCGCTGACTGTTGCGTAAATATTTGGATTTACTTCAGGATATATTGGATCATGGCACGGAAAAAAGCGACCGGACAGGTACCGGTACGATATCCGTATTTGGGCGCCAGCTCCGCTTTGATCTGCAAGAGGGTTTTCCGCTGGTGACAACCAAGCGCATTCACTTGAAATCGGTAGTTTATGAACTGCTGTGGTTTCTTAGAGGAGAGACGAACACTTCCTATCTGAAGGAGCACGGTGTTTCGATCTGGGACGAATGGGCAGATGAGAACGGGGAGCTGGGACCCGTATACGGGTCCCAATGGCGGTCCTGGGAGAGCGCCGACGGCCGGATTATTGATCAGATTTCGAATGTGATCGAGTCGATCAAACATAATCCCGATTCCCGCCGTCATATCGTCAGTGCCTGGAATGTGGGAGAGATTGAGCAGATGAAGCTGCCGCCTTGCCATTTTGTGTTCCAATTCTATGTTGCGGACGGCAAGTTGTCCTGCATGCTGACGATGCGTTCAGTGGACACTTTCCTGGGATTGCCTTTTAACATTGCCAGCTACGCCCTGCTCACACATATGGTCGCCCAGCAGACCGGCCTTGAGGTTGGTGATTTCATCTGGTCCGGAGGCGATGTGCACATTTATACAAATCATCTGGAGCAGGTCGCCAAGCAGTTGTCCAGAGAGCCTTATGCGCTGCCTACACTGAAGATTCTCACAAAGCCGGACAGTATTTTTGATTATACCTTTGAAGATTTTGAATTTACAGATTATGTTCATCATCCGGGAATTAAAGCACCAGTGGCCATATAGTCTTTGTTGGATACATTTCTGATGATTCCTTGAAAAGGGGGCTAAAATATGAGCATCAGCATGATATGGGCAATGGGTGCTAACGGTGTAATCGGCAAGGACAATGATATGCCCTGGCATTTGCCGCGTGATTTTGCCTTTTTTAAATCCGAAACTTTTGGCAAAAGAATGCTAATGGGCCGTAAGACATGGGAGTCGCTCGGGGGCAAGCCGCTTAAGGACAGAACGAGTATTATTATTACCCGGGACCGCAGCTATGCTCCGGAGGGAGCAAAGGTCGTGCATACCGTGGAGGAAGCGCTGGCTGAAGGCGGCAAGGGTGATGAACTGATGATTATTGGCGGTGCGGAGATCTACCGGATGTTCCTGCCGTATGCCGATAAGCTGATTGTGACCCGGATTGAACATGAGTTTGAAGGCGATACGAAATTTCCTGAGGTAGAGTGGAGTGAGTGGACAGAGATTTCCAACACCCCAGGAATTCGCGATGAGAAAAATCCGTATGATTACCGATTCTATGTTTATGAACGTACGGTTTGAAGAAAAAGCGTTTTCTCTGACACAACATGTGAAATAGTACAAATAATCAGCAGATTAATCCATTACAGTGCGAAAGTATAGAATGCTACTATAATTAAAATTAGAAATGCTAAACTTAAAAGTAGTATAGAATGTGCAGGTACTTCATTGCGCTGAAACGACATGAGTCTGCCGCAATATGTTACAATGTACTATACATCAACACGAAGAGAACGGATGGGGGAAACGTAAATATGTCTACACCTACTGGATTTATGGAGTATAAGCGCCAGCTCCCAGGAGACCGGGATCCTGAACAGCGCGTGAAAGACTGGGAAGAATTCCACCATCATTTAACCGAGGACGAGCTTCGGACACAAGGCGCCCGTTGTATGGATTGCGGAACCCCTTATTGTCATACAGGTATTGATATGGCTGGCGGAACTTCAGGATGCCCTGTCCACAATCTCATTCCCGAATGGAATAATCTGGTGTACCGGGGACTGTGGAAGGAAGCACTCGAACGCTTGCATAAGACGAACAATTTCCCTGAATTTACGGGCAGCATCTGTCCGGCACCTTGCGAAGGCTCCTGTACCGTCGGTCTGATCGGCCAGCCGGTTACGATCAAGACGATAGAGCTTGCCATCATTGATAAGGGCTTTGAGGAAGGCTGGGTTGTGCCTTGTCCGCCGGAGAAGCGTACCGGCAAGTCAGTAGCCATCGTCGGCTCCGGACCCGCTGGTCTGGCTGCAGCGGCCCAGCTTAACAAGGCAGGACATACTGTAACTGTATTTGAACGCAGTGACCGTGTAGGCGGCCTGTTGACATATGGAATTCCGACCATGAAGCTGGACAAACGTGTCGTGCAGCGCCGTGTTGACTTGCTGGCTGCCGAAGGCGTGAACTTCGTAGTGAATACAGAGATCGGCAAAGACATTCCGACACAGCAGCTGGTCGATGAATTTGATGCGGTTGTCCTCTGCGGCGGAGCGACTAAGGCACGCCGTTTCAACGTCCCGGGAGCTGAGCTTAAGGGCGTCATGTATGCGATGGATTATTTGAACGGCACGATTAAGAGCTACTTGAACTCCAATCTGCAGGATGGCAACTTTGTCTCTGCTGCAGGTAAGGATGTTATTGTGCTTGGCGGCGGTGACACCGGTTCTGACTGTGTGGCAACTTCGCTCCGTCATGGCTGCAACAGCATTACCCAGTTTGGTACGCATGACAAAGCCCCGCTTGAGCGAGATCCGATTGCCAATCCTTGGCCGCAGTTTCCGAATGTGTATACGCTTGACTATGCACAGCAGGAAGCCAAGGCAATCTTCGGTGATGATCCGCGTGAATTCTCCATCATGACTACGAAATTCGTAGGTGATGAAGAAGGCAACCTTAAGGAACTTCATACCGTGCAAATCCGCCGGATGGTGGATGAGACCGGACGTAAGATTTATCAGCCGGTTCCAGGTACTGAGGCTGTATATCCGGCTCAGCTTGCGCTGATTGCGATTGGGTTCGACGGACCGGAGCAAGAGATGATCGAGGAGTTGAACCTTGAGACAGACCGCCGCAGCAATGTGAAGGCCCGTTACGGCAAGTTCAACACGAACGTGGATAAAGTATTTGCCGCCGGTGATATGCGCCGCGGGCAAAGTCTTGTGGTCTGGGCGATCAATGAAGGACGCGAAGCTGCACGTGAAGTCGATAAATATCTGATGGGATCGACAGTTCTCGTCTAATCTATAATGAATATCTGAACATGAAACCTTAAAAGCCGTCTTTCACAGTATAAGCTGTGGAAGACGGCTTCTTTAAATTAGAGCTGATTTAGCTGACAGGTGAAGATTAGGCGGCTGCCTAATCTTCAAGCTTGAAGTGTTCGACTTTTTGCTGCAAATCTCCGGCCATTTTGGACAGCTCACCCGATGAAGAGGTGATCTCTTCCATCGAGGCAAGCTGCTGCTGGGTAGCAGCTGTTACATTCTGGAAGGCATCGGAAGCGGAACGCGAGATGTTCGAGATCTCCTGGACAGATGCTGCGACTTCTTCTGCACCTGCTGACATTTGTTCAGTGATCGCAGAGATGTCATGGATCTGTCCGTTGATCTTGGCTGTGGAATGTTCAATGCTCGCGAAGGCTTCTTTGGCTTCTTCGGTTACTTGCATCCCAAGCTCGACATCTGCCGACACTCTATTCTGGATAGTTTCATAGGTCTGATCGATTAGTTCAGTCATCTGAACAATAGTGTCTTGGATATTGCCGGCAGTCATTTTAGACTGATCAGCCAGCTTGCGTACCTCGGCGGCAACTACTGCAAATCCTTTGCCATGTTCCCCGGCGCGTGCGGCTTCGATTCCTGCATTCAATGAGAGCAGATTAGTCTGTACAGCGATAGTGGAAATGGCGCTGCTCATTTCCGAGACCTCGCTGTTTAGGCCATTTAATTGTCCAATCAGCTCAGCTGACAGTTGTGTGGATTCCCGGATGGCGTTCATCTGCTTGCTGACCTGCTCGATCTTGCGGCTCCCGACGAGCACATCTGCTCCTGTATCGGTCGAGGAATCAACGATGGATGAGGCGGCTTCGGCTATTTTTTGAATGCCGGAGGACATTTCTTCCATCGCCCGCGACGTTTCAATCATCGCTGCGGTTTGAGTTTCGGCACCATTCGAAGACTCCTCTGCCAGCCCGGCTACATAGGCTGTTGCTTTGGAGTTCTCCTCGGTAGTTGCTGTCAGCTGCTGGCTCGAAGCAGCCAAGAGTCCGGACGTATCCGAGATATCAATCACGATATTCCGTAAGGAGTCGACCATGAGATTGTAGTTCTCAGCTAATTGGCCGATCTCATCTGTACGGTCAATCACAATTCGTTCATTCAGATAACCCTCGCTTACACGGCGTGCCGAGTTGTTGAGGTTGGCGATAGGACGGGAGATTGCCCGGACAATAAAGTACATCAATACCAATGCAACAATCAGGGCTGCTCCAAGAACCATTAAGCCGGTATAGAGTATAGGCAGGGAGGCATCCGAGAATTCTTGTGTGGTTAAGACACCGACAATCGTGAAGCCGGTAATTGGATCAGTCGTGTAATATCCCCGCATTTCAAGACCCGAATCCGGATTAGTATAGGATAGCGTTCCACCCTCATTTGTAAGCAGCTTCACCACATAGTCGTCGATATCTTCTCCTGCTTTTTTGACGGGATGGGACACAAATTTATGATTGCGGTCAACGACATAGTAGTAGCCGTGATCTCCCAGCTTCACCTGGTTGATTCGTTCGCTCATCGCTTTAAGGCTAAGGCTGGTGGTGACTGCTCCTTTGCCGTCTTTTAGTGTTTCAGAGATGAACAGGTTATAGTTGCCTGTAGTGACGGAAACGAATGGATCCACGATGGTAACTTTGCCGGCATTTTGCATGGCCGCCTTGTACCATTCTCTGGTTCGCGGATCGTAATCCTGCTGCTTGCCGGGATCCGGAGCCTTCATCCAGGAGCCTTTTTCATTACCCACCGTAAGGATCTCCAGCTCTGGATGTTCTTTCATGAACAATTCAATGAGTTCACGGGCTTCCGGTGTTTGAGCATCAATGTCCGCGGAAGTGAGCTGCTGGCTGAGCTGCTGAACATTTTTCATAGCTGCATTTACCGTTTCATTGATTGTAGTTTTTAGCAAATTCACACTGGCCTGTGTAGATTCCTGCATCTTCAGCTCCAATTGTTTGCTTGCACTGGAGTAGGAGAAGTAACTCACGAGAAGGACTGGGATAACCAGCATAATCGTGAAGATTAACATCATCCTCCTCTGAAGTGAACGGGATGTGAGTTTGCGGATGATTTTTCTAATATTTGTGTACATTGTTATGACTCCCCCTTGATTGCATAGAAGCAGATTAGGTCGTAAGCAGCTGCTCCTTGAATGTTATAATGATATATTCGGTTTATTGACACAATAATTTCATATGTCTATATTTGAATATGAAAGAATTAACATACATTCTGATATAATTTTACATTGTAAAGGATTAATTGCACTGAAATTGGAGAGATTGGAAACTGATGGACCTCTCAGCAGGCTTGACGAATTTTTCATTATCCTTTAAATTGAATACCATACTAATAGCGTAATAGCGTTGATCAAGGATCTACGTTTCTGGAATCGCTTGGATCAGAGAGGGGACTCACCGGCTGAAAGGTCCTTCATGAAGCGAGAGAAGTGTACCCTGCCTTGAAAGCTGCTGCACTTTGGAAGACATTAAGGTGCTGCCGGCCCCGGCCGTTATCCGGATTTGAGGACTGCCAGGCACAGATTGGCGGTTGAAATAGGGTGGTATCACGACGCATTCGTCCCTGACGAATGTGTCTTTTTGCGTTTTCTTAAGAAGATTTGAGAAATTGCGTTAACCAAACCAGAGAGGGCTGAACCTTATGCGTCAAAGTCAACTACTTGCCACAACCCTTCGCGAAGCTCCGGCTGAAGCCGAGACCGCAAACCACCAGCTGCTGCTGCGTGCAGGATACATCCGCCAGCTGGCGGCCGGAATCTATACCTACTTGCCTCTTGGCCGCCGCGTGCTCCGCAAGATTGAACAAATTGTCCACGAGGAAATGGATGCCGCGGGTGCACAGGAGATCCTGATGCCCGCGATGCAGCCTGCTGAGCTGTGGAAAGAGTCGGAGCGATATGAGGTCTACGGCAAGGAGCTGATCAAGCTTCAAGACCGTCATGACCGGGAGTTTGTACTGGGGCCAACCCATGAGGAAGTAATAACTTCATTGGTGCGGGGGGAGATCAATTCCTACCGGAGGCTGCCACTGACTGTGTTCCAGATTCAGACCAAGTTTCGTGATGAACGCCGGCCGCGTTCCGGGCTGCTGCGGGGCAGGGAGTTCCTGATGAAGGATGCCTATTCGTTCGATACCAGCTGGGATGGGCTGGACGAATCTTATGTGCGAATGTATAACGCCTATCAAAGGATTTTTGAACGCTGCGGTTTGCTGTACCGGGCAGTACATGCCGATTCCGGGGCCATAGGCGGTGAAGGCGGGAGCCACGAGTTTATGGCGCTTTCCGAAATCGGAGAGGACACCATTGGCGTCTGCTCCGTCTGCGACTATGCTGCAAATCTGGAACTGGCTGAAGTTCGGTCTCCTGAGGGAGTGCAAGAAGTACGCACGATAAGAGGGGACCAACCTGCGGTGGAGAAGTTCCATACGCCGGACATCCGGACGATTGAACAACTCGAGCTCGAATTGCATATCCAGCCTGAGGAAATCATCAAGACGCTGATTTATGAAGCTGGCGGTCAATTTTATGCCGTACTGGTTCGCGGTGATCATGAGGTCAACGAACATAAGGTGGCCAAAATGATCGGGGTTAGCAACATCTCCCTGGCAGATTATCATGCTGTGCAGCATGCCGCGGGAGTAGAGAGCGGTTATATTGGTCCAGTCGGTCTTTCGCTGACCGTGCTGGTTGATTCGGCAGTTGCGGCCATGGAGTCAGGCATAACAGGTGCCGGAGAGAAAGACTACCATCTGCGCGGTGTCGTACCCGGACGGGATTTCAGCCTCAAGCATGCGGGTGATCTCCGAAATGCCGTGGAGGGTGAGGCTTGTCCGAATTGCGGCAAAGGGGTACTGCACTTTCATCAGGGAATTGAAATCGGCCATGTTTTCAAGCTGGGAACCAAGTATAGTGAGAAGCTGGGAGCCACGTATTTGAACGATTCAGGCAAAAGCGCTCCGATGATTATGGGCTGCTACGGGATCGGCATCTCGCGGCTGCTGGCTGCCGTAGCCGAGCAAAATCATGATGAACAGGGTCTTATCTGGCCCCAAGCGCTCGCGCCTTACAATGTTCATATTCTACTGATGTCAACAAAGGACAAAGAGCAGATTGCGGTGGCTGAACAACTGTATGCGCAGCTTACCTCTCTAGGGATTGACACGCTTTATGATGACAGGGATGAGCGTGCCGGGGTGAAATTTAAGGATTTCGGCCTGATCGGTATTCCGGTTGCGATTGTTGTAGGCAAGGATGCTACAGCGCAGAAGGTTGAATATATGGACCGCAAAGCCAGTACTAAGGAAGTACTGGATATTACAGAAGCGGTTATGCGGATTGCCGGGACTTTGAATTGAATTGAAAGTTTGATAGCAGCTTGCGGCGGTTTTGATGCGGCAATTCCGCTGAAGTTTCTCGCCTGAACGTTATTAATGTATCTGTGGCAGCTGCATTGGTGAAGATTTCAACCGTATACTGAATTTGCCCGGTTGCCACAATGGCAGCAGGGGGGACATCTGCAGCAGAGAAACCAAAAGCTTCATTTTCCCTGCTGATCGCCACCCCGAATGTTGTGGTAAAAATAATAATGGTTCCATTTCTGCGAACTCTAAGGGTATTCGTATTGAACAAGGGATTTGTCAGGCCACTCCAAAGCGCAAAATTCTCCTGAACGAGATCCGCTAAACAACAAATAATAAAAGGGTTCTAAATCATCGTCGATGCCAGACTCCTCTAAGACATTTCAAAGTTCATCAAGTTCATTTCGATCAAGGTAAAGAAGGGCAGCAGAATTGGGCTGAGACTGACAACGTTCATGTGGATAGAGATCAGTGAGAGAGTCTGGAGGTAGAAATGGCTGACCGGCGAGGGAGACGGCAATAAGTTAAAGATGAAGAAAGTGGAAGTGTTTCCGGAGGGAATGTCAGCGAAGGCAACCGGGGCGAGGAACAAGACACCGAATGCGATGGTACTTCAGAAGACGTAAGTAAGGAAGCGCTGAAAGCCTTTATCCTGACCAACTGCCTTGTTTATGACAACATCGAGATTGGATGTCACAACGATTCTGTTTCCCGAGCTACTTCAGGAACGTTTGGATCTGAAAAAGACTCGGAAGGAAATTGCCTAGGAGGAAAGAAGTTAGTCCGGCCTTTGTCAAAGTAATACGTATACAGGTTGCGCCTATTATAGATGGATAAAAAACATAAAACATTGGGAGCGACCTCATAGAGTGTGATAAGGAAACTCCCCTATGTGCTCTTTACTTAAAATCTTTACGGACTTTGTTACTAAGGAGAACAAGATCATTTTACTAACCTAATAAAATGAGAGTCAAAAACTCCTGACACGATTTCAAGATTTTATTGCTATTCACCCTCAAATATCCTCGAACCATGAGTAAGTACTATTAGTAATTTTAAAATCAACTTTAATATCTCGAATGAAAAGGAATCTGAGATTAGAGAGAATGTGTATAGAAATTTCGACAAGTAAAGATAAATTTGATAATTTGGTTCAATGTATTTTAATAGAGTAAGAAAAATAGTTTAATATTGCCCACTGCCTCCGGTGGGTTTTTTTGTAATTTAATCTTTTTCATTGTATGCAATAAGGTAAGTGAGTAATTCTTTTTCTTTTTTATCCCATTCGAAGAATATCTTACTTATTGTATAAGGAACGTATGTTTGGTTATAATACAAACAAATGTTCTTATTTTATCGGAGGCGATCAATCATGAAAATGAGCATCGGCCAAACCATCGAAATTATATACCTGGACAAATTGGGAGAGATCACTCAGAGGCGAATTGAAATATTGGACATACGAAATGGGCGTATTCGGGCTACTTGCTTAACAGTCTGCCGTCCACGAGTTTTTCTGCTTTCTAATATCCTCGCGTGGCATCCATCACGGGAGCAGCGATATGCCTAAGGACCGAATCATTTTACTTTCAGATTGCCAATCGTTTTACGCAAGCGTTGAAAAAGCTGCCCACCCTGAATACAAAGATAAGCCTGTCGCAGTCGGAGATCCAACGCGGATGAACGGCATTGTCTTAGCGGCCTGCCCCATAGCTAAATCCTATGGTGTAACCACCGCGTCACGAGTGGGAGAGGCAATGACTAAATGCCGGGATCTCGTGGTCATCCGGCCACGGATGAGTACGTATATAAAGGTCTCTCTGCTGATTTCAGAAATCTATCACGGGTATACCGACCTTGTTGAAGCCTTCAGTATCGACGAGCAATTTTTGGATGTGACAGGCTCATTGAGCTTTTTTGGAGGAGATTTGCAGGAGGTAATTCACTCCATTCAGCAGCATGTCATGTTATCAACTGGTGTTTGGACCCGAGTGGGGATTGGACCGACAAAAATACTTGCTAAGATGGCAAACAACTTTGCCAAGAAGAAGGACGGCGGAATTTTCAGGCTTGATTACGACAATTTAGATAAAGAGCTCTGGCCGTTGCCAGTGCATGAAATGTTTATGGTGGCTGGTCGAATGAGCAAAAATTTTTACCGCATGGGTATTACCACAATTGGAGATATCGCCCGTATGGAGTTGGGTGAGTTTAAGCGGAGAATGCGCACGACCATGGGCAAGCAGAGTGATATCCAGGCGGAGTATTACTGGCAGACTGCCCGTGGCATAGATCCCAGCCCGGTAGTTACCGGCATACGCCATCAGATCAAATCAGTAGGACACGGTAAGGCTCTACGCTGGAATTTGTATACCCGACTACCTGAAATTGAGGTTGTCTTGCTTGAATTGGTGATTGAGGTTTGCCAACGAGCGCGGAAATACCGTTATATGGGAGCAACGGTGTCTATAGCGGTATCAGAAACCGATGGTGATAAATCAAATTCATACAGCCGACAAATGACACTGCCGGAGCCATCGTCTTTAACTCATGAGGTGGCAGCAGCGGCATATCGCTTATTCTGTGATAATTGGACCGGTATGCCTATAAGCCGTTTAGCTATATCTATATCGCATTTGAGCGATGACAGTGTCATGCAGCTTACCTTATTTGATGACCGTATCCGCACATACAACAGAGAACGGGCAATTGATCAAATCAAAACCCGGTACGGTAGCCGAGCGCTTATACGTGCTTCTTCGTTGCTCGAATCTGGAGTTGCCCTGGAACGGGCCGAACAGATTGGAGGACATTATAAATGAGTAAATTAAACGGGAATGAGAGATGGAAAACCAAAATGTTAATGACCGAACATGTGGAGCAGTATGAGCAGAAGCAGGATGATGAGGTAAGTAAAATGATAACCGTCGCTGAACGGACAATGGTTCGTGACCTCATACTGCTCCCTTACCTAGATACTATGGTTAGCAAGAGCCTGAAGGAGATCGAACATTCAGGAAACATCCTTAAACGCGCCTTTTTAATGGCCGGGCAAGCCATACAGCGCAGAATTATTGAGGATACCTATCAGTTACAAAAAGAGCTGAAGCAGCGGAATATCAGGGTGCTGGCGGATGAACAGGAGGAATTTTTGGTATATTATAAAATTTTTTGCCGGGGGTACCAGGAACGCTTTGGACTAACTCGTGATGTTATGCGTACAGAGATAAGCTTAAGGTTGACCAAGTATACCGCTGACCTTGGGGCAGTATTAAGAGACCTGCAAAAATAAAACGACAACCCGTCAGTGATTATACTAGCGGGGTATTTTTTATTCACATCCGGTTCCATCACCGTTAACTGGAGTTGCAAAGGAAGCTGGAGCCGCTCTTTGTATTTAATGATAAAAAAGCTTGGTATTCTCCATGAACGCATGTATTTGGTGCTCAATTTATACTGATTAATAGCAGGTAATACGTTAAACATAATGGTATAATAGACTACTGGACGTATTTTGGAAGAATGAAAGGTTAAGGAGCGATACTTTTTGAAGACACTCATTATTGCGGAGAAACCGGATATGGGGCGGAATATCGCCGCCGCAATAGAACCGAAGGCCAAAAATTACCGTTCCTATCTGGAAGGGGAGCAGTACATCATCACATGGGCGATTGGACATCTTATCGGGCTGGCCGAGCCTGAAGCCTATGACGACAAATATAAAAAATGGAATATCAATGATTTGCCGATCATCCCCGAGCAGTTCAAGCTGGTACCCAATGCGCGTACCATTGACCAGTTGAAAGTTATTGGTGAACTGGCCAAACGCAGCGACTTATTGGTCAATTCCTGCGACGCGGGGCGGGAGGGGCAGCATATCTTTTCGCTGATACAGCGGCATCTGAAGCTGAATCAGCCAGTGAAACGGCTGTGGATTTCCGATTTGACTCCGGAGACGATCCGTAAAGGGTTCCAGGAGCTGAGGGACGGTTCAGAGTACGAAAACCTAACCAAAGCCGCCAGAGCACGCAGCGAGGCGGATTGGCTGATTGGCATGAACGGCTCACGGGCGTTTACGACCAAACATAATGTGCTGCTGTCCGTCGGGCGGGTGCAGACTCCAGTACTTGCGCTGATCTATGACCGCCAGAAGACGATCGAAGCTTTTTCATCGCTTAAATTTTTTGAAGTGGAGGGGCAGTTCGCTCAGAACGAGATGACCTACAAAGGGATGTGGCAAGGGGAACGCCTGACGGATGGAACCAAAGCTGAAGCGCTGGCCGCCAAGGTCAAGGGCAAGCCGGGCAGGATAGCTTCTTATGAGGTCAAAGAGACGAAAGAGTATCCGACTAAGTTATATGATTTGACGCTGCTGCAGCGCGAGGCGAACGGCAAGCATGCTTTTTCCGCCAAAAAAACGCTCGATATTGCTCAGGCATTATATGAAAAGCATAAGGTGATCTCCTATCCCCGGACCAACTCCAACTATGTGACCGAGCAGAACATCCCGGAGATGCACAAGACGCTTTCCGCCCTGCAAGGAACATCGTATGACGAATGGGTCAAAGGCGCCAACCGGAATCTGGTCCATAAAGGCAATAAGTTTATCTGCAATCCCTCGAAGGTTGAAGATCACCATGCCATTCTGCCGACTAACCGCAAAGCATCGGGACTTAGCACAGATGAGGCCAAGCTGTACGACTTGATTGTGCGCCGCTTCCTCTCGCAATTTTATCCGGCTGCTGAATATAAGGTTCATACCGTACTTACTGAGGTGGAGAACGAAAATTTCAAAACTACGGTCAAGGAGCTGCTGTCCCTCGGCTGGAAAGTGATTTACGGCGATCAGAAGAAGGACAAGGCCAAGCCGTCCAAGGGCAAAGGCAAGGAAGATGAAGAGGAAGAAGAAATTGAAGTGAATGAACCGTTCTCAGTGGTTCCTGCTGATGAGGTACTGTGCAGTGATGCGATCGTCAAAGAGAAGGACACCCAGCCGCCTAAGCACTACACGGAGGGCACGCTGCTGAAAGCAATGGAAAGTGCGGGCAAACAGATTGAGGATGAGGAGCTGCGCGACGCGATGAAGGACTCCGGCCTTGGCACACCGGCTACGCGCGCGGCGACGATTGAACGGCTTAAGAACGTGGGTTATGTGGAAATGCAGGGCAAAAAAATCGCCATTACGCAAAAGGGCAGGACTGCCATTGAGCTTATTCGTGGTGCAGGTGTTGAACTGCTGACGTCACCGGAAATGACCGGCCAGTGGGAGCGGCGGTTGAATGAAATCGCCAGAGGCACGGCGGCGGACGGGCAGTTTATGGAGAACGTCAAACGCTTCGCCTCGATGATTGTGGACAAAGTCCGGGTACAGTCCCGGGCAGCCAAAACCTCCTTTGAAGGGGAGACGCCATCCTTGAAAGGCGGAGCCAAGGGACGAAGCGGAGCCGGTGCGGCACGCAAGCCGGCAGGCAAACCGGTTGAGGCGAAGCCCCGCAAAGCGGCTGGAGAGTCAGGAGCGGAAGCTGCCGGAAAAGCGGCTGCGGCCAAAGGGGATGACGGACCAAAAATCATCGGGAAGTGTCCGCGGCCCGGCTGCGGTGGAACGATTTTTATGGGCCGCAAAGGGTATGGCTGTTCCCATTACAAGGAAGGCTGCAAATTTGTCATTTGGAAGGAAAATCACGGCCGCACCCTTAGTGATGCCCAGGTCAAGGCGCTGATTGAGAAAGGCAAAACAGGCAAGCTGAAGCTTGCCGGCGAGGACGGCTCGCCGCAAGAGGGCAAACTGGTACTCTCTGATGTGAGCACAGGTCAACTGACCGTAGAATAAAACGCAAAGTTTAAATCTTACGAGCAATCAAAGAGGATGCACCCTGGCCTAATGATTTCCGGCCGGAGCGCATCCTCTTTTTAAACGCATTACTTTCTTATTTGACCAGTTCGGCTTCGATTGCAGCGGCCAGTGTTTCATATGAAGAGTTCGGCAGGAGAACGCCGTTCACCATGAATTTAGGTGTGCCATTCACTCCATAAGAGCCGGCAATCTTAAAGTCTTCCTTCACATCATACATGTAGGTGTGATTCTGAACATCCTGCTCAAATTGAGCATAGTCCAGGCCATCGATATTATCCTTCACGAAGTCTAGGATGAACTTTTGGGTAATCCAGATCTTGCTCTCGTCACCCTGATTCTCATATAGCTTGTGAAGATACTCCCAGAATTTCTCGTTACTCTGCTTATAGATGGCTTCGCCGGCACTTGCGCCAAGATAAGAATCCCGGTCAATAAATGCAAAGTTCATGAAATAAAATTGTACTTTGCCACTATCTACATAATCTTTAATGAACGTATCCAGATAAGTTGCCGTCCATTTCTTGCAGGCAGGGCATTTGAAATCGGCGAATTCAATGACCTTGACCTTGGCATCTTCGCTTCCGAGATGCGGCTGCTTCTCATACTTCAGCCCGTCAACCACGATGGTGCCTTTTACATCCGTGTAGTTAGGCAGGTTGTCGAATACTATGGCCTCATCGTCTTTGTTGCCCGTCGTGATATAGACAAGCACACCAAGGAGGATAACCACAACTACAGCCAGCAGCATGGGGAGTAAGCGTCTGTTATCCGAAGCGTTCTTAGGGTTCGTCTTCTTGTTCATTCCTACCTCCTGCATGAGATGAAAATCTTCTCAAACAGTATAATCACACTGCCAGGAGGTTGCCTATGTCATTTGTAACAAGGACTTGTCTTTTTGTCACCCGTGATTTTGCCGCAGAGCCGCTGTCCGGATTACCGGGGTTACTTCGTGAATGGAAGAAATGGTTACTACAGATTGCTGCATTTCACGTTGAAGCTCGATCAGGTTATAGAGCCATTCGTTCTGCTGCTTCAGATAAATGCTGTTGATGCCTGCGGTCACGGCTGGGAGTACATCGGTGCGCAAAGAGTTGCCGATCATCCAGGTGCGCTGGCGCTCGAACGGGTAACTGCTCAGAATATTTTCCAGCGATTCTACATTTTTGTGCTGGCGGATAAAAATCCGGTCGTTGAAATATACATCCAGCTTCATCTGTTCAATCTTGCGCTGTTGAATCGTATCGTCGCCGCCGGTATACAGATATAAATCATGACCGTCCTGTTTCAATGAATCAAGCGTCTCCACCATGCCCGGATAGGCTTCGATTTCCTGATCATAGACACTGAGTCCAAGCTTCATCAGCTGCTGCTCCTGATAGGGATCGGTCGGCCGGTTAAATTTGGCGCAAAAATAGTGGTAGGTTGCGATGAGGGACTTGGGGAAATTTTCACTGGCCAGTCCGCTGGTGCTTACCGTCTCTACATCAATCTCGGCCTGTTTGGTGCGGACTTCACCCGTAGTAGGACCGAAGCCGCTGAACCAGTCGGACATGAGTTCGAAATACTGCCCCAGAATGAGGTCAAAATATTTGTTGCAGTGCACCAGGGTGTCGTCCAAATCGAAAATTACTTGCTGTGTTGAATATTTCATAACGCTCACTCCTAAAAGTTTTGTTAGCAGATACTTATCGGCCGGGCTTCGTACAAAACTCGCTTCGTAAGCATTCGCTTATCTCTGTTTGGTACTGTTATTATAAACGAATATAGGATTCCAGGAACATCTGAAGATCCGAGGCGCCGTCCGCGCGGATGCTGTAACGTTCATTGCCTTCTCCTTCACTGCCCAGATGGACGCGCAGGAGACCGGCGACCCGCAGGATAAGCAAATGATGCATAAGCATTTCACTGGACTGGCTCAAATCGGACTGCATGTCCCATAGGGTCTTGGGCTCATTAGCCACATAGCGCAGCAGTCTTAGACGCGTCGGGTCCGACAGCGCCTTGGTCAGGCGCAGCAGTACGGTAGGCGGCTCGTCCTCGTCTTCAGAAGGCACATCTACAGGGTACTGAATGATCATTAAGGTATTATAGAAGCAATACGTATTAATCGGCCTGTTGTGCACTGTAGGCAGCAGCACAATAGTCTGCAAATCCGGGATGTCTCCGACTACCACTCCGCCTGAGGCGTATTCAATCAGCGCTCCAGGGTCCATTTTACTCTCCAGCAGCTTCTTCTCCGAGGCGTCCTCGATCAGCAGCGGCAGAATCTTATGCTCCACATGACGGAAGTACTGATCATACCAAAGGCGAAGAAGCGGAGCATAGCTGTCCCTGATCCGTTTGCATTCTTCAATCGTAAAATCGGGGAACAGGGGAGACAGGCGCCCGAAGCGCTCCTCCAGTGAGGAGGACTCCAGTTCGTCCAGGAACTGCAGCACTTTGGAGCCTGGCCCGCGGTTATAAGCCCAGGCATACAGCACATCATAGTCAGTAAAAGGCCATTCGGCAGCCTGCTTCAGAGCGGATACCTGCTGCGGCGGTATGCGGCCGTCGAGATCACGGACCCAGTCGGGACCTATATCCAGATTGGAGATCCATTTACCGGTAACATATATCATGAAACTGTCCAGCAGTTCATATACAGGCGAGACATCAATTTTTAGTTCATAGCTCATGAAGCATACACCCCCAGGGAAATCCGTCACTTCTATATATTATCTCTTGTTTTGAAGAGGGTTGTCCACTATAATGTTCGGTGTTTGCCGTTTCACGTCCGTTGGCTTAACTATTGTATTACATAGCCCTGAGCTTCCGAAGCCAGGTTTGTTCGAAGTGACTAAGGAAGCATATGCTCACAAAACCTTTAGGAGGATTCATTCGTGTCAGACCGGCTCAGCGCAACAAGCAAACTGAACAACAAATGGAATTATATGATTCTAATTACAGTTATTATCGCTGCCGGGCTCAGCCAAGGGCTGCTGCTTCCGGTGCTCTCCATTCTGCTGGAGCAAAAAGGGGTTTCTTCCTCGCTCAACGGCCTTAATGCCGCTGCTTTATATGTAGGCTCTTTTGCGATGACGCTGGTAGCCGAGCGGGTTCTTGGCGCCATCGGCTTCAAGAGGCTGATCGCTGCCGGGCTCAGCCTTGTGCTGGTGGCGCTGCTCTTGTTCCCGCTGCTGCCGGGCATCAAGGTCTGGTTTGTCTTGCGCCTGTTTGTGGGCATTGGAGACTCAGCCATTAACTATGCCGCGCAGCTATGGGTGCTGCTCATGACACCTGCGGAGCACCGGGGGCGCAATCTCTCGCTGTATGGGATGTCCTACGGACTCGGATTTAGTCTCGGCCCGATTGGGATCAGCCTGCTGCGATATGGCCAGGCTGCACCGTTTTTGATCATCGCTGTGCTTTTTGTACTGGTGCTGCTGCTGGTCCTTATCAAGCTGCCGGATTCTCACCCGGATAAAGTGGAGCATGGGGAGGGACAAGCGCGGCGTTTCGGGCGGAGCTACAGCCTCGCTTGGTATGCCCTGATTCCTGCACTTCTTTACGGCTATATGGAAGCTAGTCTGAACAGCAATTTCCCTGTGTACGGACTGCGCATTGGCTACAGCACGGATCAGATTGCTGCGCTGCTGCCATTCGCCGGTATTGGCGGTCTGCTGCTTCAACTGCCGCTGGGGTTATGGAGCGACCGCTACGGCCGAAAGAAGATTCTGATCTTTTCCGGTGTGAGTGGCGGTCTGGCCTTTACCTTGCTGCCGCTGTCCGGTAATCATTTCCTGCTGACGCTGGTTGTGCTGATGGCGGCAGGCGGTCTGGTAGGTTCTTTCTTCTCGCTGGGTCTAAGTTACGCTGCGGATATTCTTCCGCGCAATTTGCTGCCTGCGGCAAATGTGGTTTCCTCCTTTCATTTTAGTATCGGCAGCATTGTGGGACCGGGCATCGGCGGACTGCTGCTAGAATTTGGCTGGGGAAGCGGTGTTTTTGTCCTGCTGGGCGCTTTTTATATATTGTTCGGTTTAGCAGGGTTATTATTCTCGCCACGCCAGCTGAATTGAGGTAAGATAAGAACGGATGCTCGCATGGAAATCGATCACGCTTTCAGAGTACACTATAGAGTAGAGTCAAAGACAGGGAGAGGCTGAACTATGATCACAGTTGAACATTTAGCCAAAGCAGTCGGGGAAGAAAAAATGCCTGTTCTGCAGGACATTGGCTTTCAATTAGAACCAGGTGAGCTTGTTGTACTGCTGGGAGCCAGCGGGAGCGGCAAGTCAACGCTGCTGCGCTGCCTTGCGCTGAAAGAGAAATGGGACAGAGGGAACTTCAGGGTGGATGGAGTCAATATTCTCGGAAATGTCTTTACCGGCAAACGGAAGATCCGCCGGGAGTGGGCTTATCTGGAGCAAAATGCAGAGCTCAATCCGAACCGGACTGCGCTTAAGAATGTGCTGATAGGCCAGTCCTCACAAACACCCCTCTGGCGGATGGTAACAGGAATGGTCCGTTCAGACGACTACATGGGCGCGATGGACGAGCTCGATTTATTGGGTCTGCTGGATAAGGCCAAGATGAAGACAAGCCAGCTAAGCGGCGGAGAACGCCAGCGGGTGGCGATTGCCCGGGCACTGGTTCACGGAGCCAAGGTGATTCTGGCAGATGAACCGGTTACCGGTCTTGATCCGCGTACAGCGGAGGGAGTGCTGGAAACCCTGCGCAAGCTCTGCAAAGAGACAGGGCTGACGGTAGTGACGGTGTTGCCCCTAGAGCTGGCGGAACGTTATGCTACACGGCTGTGGGTGCTTGAAGACGGCCGGATCAAACATGATGTAAAGGGCCGCCGTCTGACATCACAAGAACGCTTGCATCTGTAAACATTACACCACGAAACAAGGAAAGAGTGATGAAGTTGAATAATCGAGTTCTGAGACGTCTGGCGGCGGTAGCTCTTTCTCTGTCCATACTGTCGGGCTGCACCTTCATCAGCGATCCTGTTTTGCGGATGAAGGCGCCGGAGCTGTCTGCCGACAAGGCTTCGCTGATGACGGCGATCACGTCCCACATGCCGGCGGGAGCTTCGCTGATCCGTCCGGTGAGTGACGATGACAGCTCTATTTTCACTGAGGATCTGGACAAGGACGGAACGATGGAGACGCTCGTCTTCTATTCGACGAAGAACGAGGCCGTACTGATTCACGGCATGATCCTGGAGAAGCGGGATGATGTCTGGGAGAAGAAGCTGGTATTTGACGGTGGCGGAACGGAATTGGATTCCGTTGATTTAAGGGATGTAACCGGTGAGGGGAAGCAGAATATCATTGCCGGTTATTCACGCGGTGTAGAGAAAGGGATGGTGGTCTACTCCTATTCCGGCGGAGAACTGGAGGAAGTGCTCTCCCAGCCCTACACGAAATATATGGTCGATGATCTCAATGAAGACGGGATTGAAGACATCACGGTTGTATATTTTAAACGCAATGAGTTTGCGACAATTACTACCTATCAGTACAACGACGGCTTTAAGGTTTTGGATGAGCTTGACGATCTTGATCCTTATTTCAGTAATTATTACAATATTGTCTCAGGTAAAGTGGCAGAGCATAAAGAAGGTATAGTACTGGATTCGGCAGTGGATTCACGCTCAGCATACACGACAGTGGTAGTGATGGAGAATAATAAGCTGCGTGTGGTGATCCCCGGAGATGCCCGGACCTTTAAGGACAGGAAGATTGTCAGCGAGGATATCGACGGCGACGGTGTTATCGAAATCGGATTGCTGGAGCCGCCGAAGGGCTGGGAATATTTTGATCCTGAAACGATCCCCTATTTTAATTCTTATTACAAATGGGACGGCAAAAACGGCTTAACCTTTTCCGCGCTGCAATATCGTGATCCGTCGGACCGCTTCAGGATTGATCTTTTACCGGAATGGCATGAGAATGTTACAGTGGATACCAAGTCGGTTCAGGACAAATCACTTAAATTTATTTTGTCTAATACCGGTGAGACGGTTGCAGAAATCTCATTCTTTTCTCCGGCGGAGTGGGAGCGTGTAAAGAGCAGTGGATGGAAAATATTAGGATTTGATCTTGATAAGTTTATCGGCTACCGGGGAGAAGTTGAGCAGAACACAAGCGGGGGCGACAACAATAAAATCACCTCGCCTATAGAAAGGAAGGGAATCGATGAGTAAGGTATTAATCCTGGAGGATGAAGAATCCATCCGCAGTTTTATAGTTATTAATCTCAAGCGCAACGGATTTGAGGTGCTGGAAGCCGCTGACGGCAATGAAGCACTGCACAAGCTGACTACGGTTCCTGATATTGATATTGCACTCCTGGACGTAATGGTTCCCGGCATTGACGGGTTTGAGGTGTGCAGACGCATCCGGGAAACGAATGAACGGCTTGGGATTATCTTTCTTACGGCAAAAGTCCAGGAGCAGGATAAGGTTTACGCCCTTTCAGTCGGTGCGGATGACCATGTCAGCAAACCATTCAGTCCTACGGAGCTGATCGCCCGTATACAATCGCTGCTGCGCCGTGTCAATGTTCACCGGGAGCAGTCTGCAAAGGTCTCATTTCATTCGGGGCCGTTTACGCTCGATCTGATTTCTAAACAGTTTAAGCGCAGCGGAGAAGGCATCGAACTGACGCCAACTGAGTTTTCCTTGGTGCAATTTTTCCTGGAAAAAGAAAACACGCCGCTCAGCCGCGACTCGCTCTTGGATCATGTCTGGGGCAAGGAGTACATGGGCGATCCAAAAATTGTTGATGTAAATATCCGCCGGCTGCGCCAAAAGATTGAGAATAATCCCTCAGAACCCGAATACCTACAGACCGTATGGGGACACGGCTATAAATGGAAGGGTCAAGGACAATGATCAAGAAGGGGATGCGCAGACAGATTGTACTGCACTATATTCTTGTAGTCTTCGTGGCGCTCCTCCTCGTTGAGGTTATTTTTCTGCTGGCCATCCGGACGTATTATTACGATAGTGTTTATAATAAAATCACTACCCAGATCGGAATATCGGAAAACTTCTATAAATTTACATTTTCCAACGAGGGTTCGCCCGTTCATTTTCAGAAGCTGCTTGAATATTTCGATATGGATAATACGGAATTGGAAATACTGACCCTAAACGGTGATATCCTTACCGGATCTACGCCATTTCAGCCTGACCGTACGATTACTACCAGCGATGTATCAGAAGCGGTTGGCGGAAGCATCGGACGCTGGGTAGGCAGACAAGCAGGGACGAATGAGAGCGTTATGGCGGTATCCAAAATGCTGCACATTAACGGCCGCGATTCTTTTATTGTAAGGTACCTTACGTCCATGGAGAGAATCAACTCAGATTTGCTGAATCTTACCTTGGTATCCATCGGTATCGGTGGAGCAGTAATGGCTATTGTTATGCTCTTCAGCTTCGGTCTTGCCAATTCCATCGTAAAGCCGCTCAATAATATTACGGCAGTATCGGCGCAGATGGCCAAAGGCAGATTTACGACCCGGATCAAAGGTGACTACAAATATGAGATTGGTGATTTGGCAACCACACTCAACTATATGGCAGATGAAATTATCCGCAGCAATCAGATTAAGGATGATTTCATTTCCTCGATTTCCCATGAGTTGCGGACGCCGCTGACCAGTATCAAAGGCTGGAGCGAAACACTGGTTTCAGGTGGCTACGACCCGGAGGAAACTAAGCTGGGTATGGGGATTATATCTAAGGAAAGCGACCGGCTGATCGGGTTGGTGGAGGAAATCCTCGACTTCTCCAAGCTGCAGCAGAATGAGATGAAGTTATCCATTGCTCTTATCGATATCAAAGTGGTGCTTCAGGAGACGATATTGAATGTATGGGCCAAAGCGGAGAAGAAACGTATACATCTGCTGCTGGAATGTGAAGGGACGATCTATATCAAAGGAGATGCCAACCGGCTGAAACAGGTATTCCTGAATTTGGTGGACAACGCCGTGAAATTCTCCCCCGAAGATTCCAGCATTGTTTTGTCCACCCACATTCTCTCCAAGGAGGAGCTGGCTGTCATTGTCAGGGACAGCGGGATTGGCATCAGCGAAGCCCACCTCTCCAGAGTCCGCGATCGTTTCTTCCAGGTCGACGCGCTGAACGGAGGAACCGGACTGGGGCTTGCCATTTCCCAGCAAATTGTGGAGCTTCATCACGGAAAGCTGGAATTGGATAGTGAGCTGGGCAAAGGAACGCAGGTTACTGTTATTTTGCCGCTGACCGAGGAACAGCCTCCAGTTGCAGCAGAGGGTGGAACCGGACCCGAATTACTGTAATAGGCTCTTTATGAGTGTAAAGCGACAGGAAGTAAATATACAAGAAAAAAGCAGCAGCTCCGGTTATCAGAGACTGCTGCTTTTTCTTGTATAGGTTGGAGACTGACGGGATGCTGATAACTTAAGAAGGAAGTCCTTCAGCCCGCAGACGTCCGGTTTTTTCGTACACTTCCTGCAATAGGCGGGAAGGCTGAGTACGAATGACAGGTTTGGCGGCCACAATCTCATTAGGACCGACAACGACAATGTTGTCCACACTGCCCTTAATTACAGCACCGTCTTTGATAACAGCTCCTTCACCGATAATTGCATTTTCAATTACTACGCCCCGGCCGATACGTACACCCGGCATAATAACGCTTTGTTTAATCATGGTCATTTTGCCGATTTCCACGCCGCCGAACACTACAGAGCGCTGCAGGCTGCCTTCCAGAAGGCAAGTTTCATTTATGAGGCAATCTGCTGTTTTGATCTGCGACGGCATACGTGGTTTAACTGCAGCGGGTTTGGTCCGGCGGGCCCGGCTGTACATTGGCCACTTCGAGTTGTCGAGCTTAAAGCCATTATCGGCTTGCAGAAGATCCATATGCGCTTCCCAGAGGCTGCCTACTGTACCTACATCTCTCCAGTAGCCTTCAAAACGGAAGGCAAACAATTCATCATTGGCCTCCAGCATCGTCGGGATCACATCTTTGCCGAAGTCATGGCTGGAAGCCTGATTTGCGGCATCACGGAGAAGATGTTCTTTCAGGTATTTCCACTCGAATAGATAAATCCCCATCGAAGCGAGGTTGCTTTTAGGGACTTTTGGTTTTTCGGCAAATTCAGAAATTTGCAGCTCCTCATTCACATTCATCACACCAAAGCGGCTTGCTTCATCCCAAGGCACTTCCATTACCGAGATGGTGGCTTTGGCGGATTTGTCGATATGGTAATCCAGCATTTTTCGATAGTCCATATGGTAAATATGATCTGCCGAGAGGATCAGTACATGCTCAGGATTTTGATTGTCAATAAACTCAATGTTCTTATAAATGGCATCAGCTGTTCCAGAATAGCTCTCACGGCCTTCAACTCCCGAAGGAAGCAGTCTGACCCCCTGATCAGTTGTGCTGTGAAGCCCCCAGGGCTCCCCTTCACCAATATGTTGATGCAAGGAAGTAGCTTCGTACTGCGTCAGTACGCCTACAGTGTCGATATTGGAATTCACACAGTTGCTGAGGGGAAAGTCAATGATTCTATACTGTCCTCCGAAAGGGACTGCAGGCTTTGCCATTGTGCTGGTCAGGGGGGCCAATCTGCGGCCTTCACCACCCGCCAGGAGCATGGCGATACATTTTTTATTACTCATTTGTTATCCCTCCCATTTTTTTGTCAATGCTTGTAATATAAACTCCCCACAAGCGCTTGAAACGACATAGGTGAAATATATTGCGTTACCGCAAGAAAGATTACATGAATATTTTCTTTATTCTGTGAAAGCTTATTTTGCTTGTAAAATCATTTTCAAACGCCCAACATTCGGGTAATGTTATAGGTGCATCCTATATAATAAGGTGGTGATGATTTGCCTGACATACAAGAAGCAGAAAACCTCCCGTCATTTGAAGATATTTACCTGTTCCATGAGGGCACGAATTATCGCAGCTATACGATGCTGGGCGCGCACATTGCCGCTGAAGAAGGAATGACCGGCGTACGCTTTACCGTGTGGGCTCCTCATGCGACATATGTAGGACTGGCTGGTAATCATAACGGCTGGGATGGAACGCAGGACGTGGACTCGTTATATAAGATACCCGATTCAGGATTTTGGAGTCGTTTTTTTCCGGGCATAGAGCCGGGAACTTTTTACAAATACAGGATTGTCGCAGCGAATGGCGAAAGCTTCCTTAAAGCTGATCCTTATGCTTTCAAGGCTGAAGTGCGTCCGGCGACGGCATCAGTGGTGGCGGAGCTTAGCGGCTACAGCTGGGGAGACGCTGCCTGGAGGCGGCGGAATAAAGCACCATATAACGCGCCGATGAACATTTACGAAATGCATTTCGGGACTTGGCGTCAGA
This sequence comes from Paenibacillus sp. FSL L8-0470, assembly GCF_038008625.1. Taxonomy (NCBI): domain Bacteria; kingdom Bacillati; phylum Bacillota; class Bacilli; order Caryophanales; family Paenibacillaceae; genus Paenibacillus; species Paenibacillus sp. FSL L8-0470. Next base: position 4,145,911 of record NZ_JBBOZM010000001.1, on the reverse strand, counting down.
AGGAAGACGGAGAATTCTACACTTACCGGGAGATGAGCGATCTGCTGATCCCTTATCTGCAGGAGATGAGTTATACCCATGTGGAGTTTATGCCGCTGGCTGAACATCCTTATGATTTATCCTGGGGTTATCAGGGAACCGGATATTTTGCCGCAACGAGCCGTTACGGAGAGCCGCATGAGCTGATGTATTTAATTGATCAGCTGCATCAGGCAGGCATTGGGGTTATTCTTGACTGGGTTCCGGCCCATTTTGCGAAGGATGCACATGGACTGAGAATGTTTGACGGTTCACCACTATATGAGTATGCGGACCCTATGCTGGCCGAGAAGCCGGGCTGGGGCACGCTTTCCTTTGATTTCAGCAAGCCGGAAATTTCCTCCTTTCTGATTTCAAATGCCTTGTTCTGGTTCGAGCAGTATCATATAGATGGCATGAGAGTTGATGCGGTTACAAGCATGCTGCGGCTCGATTTTGAGAAGCAAGGCCATCAGTTCAGACGCAATCAAAACGGGGGTCTTGAGAATCTTGAAGCCATACGTTTCATACAACAGCTGAATAAAGCAATCTTCCAGTATTATCCGAAAGCATTGATGATGGCGGAGGAATCCAGCGCCTGGCCTGGCGTTACGTCTCCAGCTCATCAAGGGGGACTCGGTTTCAATTACAAATGGAATATGGGCTGGATGAATGACACACTGGGCTACATAGAACATGATTTCGGGGTACGGCCCGCTCATCATAATTTGTTGACCTTCCCAATTTGTTATGCCTATGCCGAGAACTATACGTTACCGCTCTCTCATGATGAAGTGGTCCACGGCAAGAAATCGCTGCTGGACAAGATGCCAGGCTCTTATGAACAGAAATTTGCCGGTCTCCGGTTACTGCTGGGCTACCAGATTACCCATCCCGGCAAAAAGCTGCTGTTCATGGGTGGAGAATTCGGACAATTTATCGAGTGGAAGGATCAGGAGCAGCTCGATTGGCTGCTGCTGGATTATGAAAGCCACCGCGGAATGCTGGCCTATACCGCTGCGCTGAACAAGCTGTATTTGGCGGAAAAAGCATTGTGGGAGCTGGATCATGATATGGAAGGCTATCAGTGGATTGATGCCGACGATAATGGCCAAAGTATTGTGTCCTATATCCGCAGAGGCAAGAGACCCGTTGATACCTTGCTTGTAATTATCAATTTTCAGCCGGTGGAACGGCGTCAGTACCGGATTGGCGTACCCCGCCCGGGAACTTATGAGGAGATATTCAGCTCTGAGGATATTCGGTTTGGCGGCTCGGGTGCCAGCAATGAGCCTATGAAGAGCAGCAAGCAAGAATGGCATAACCAGCTGAACAGCATAGAGCTGACCATTCCGGCACTTGGATTTCTGGTGCTCAAGAAATCCGGCCGCAAGGTGGTCAAACAAGCTTGAAATAGAGAATTCGTACATTTAAGGGGGAATCTGAATGAAAGTTTTATTTGCTGCAGCCGAAGCCCATCCTTTTGTTAAGACAGGTGGTTTGGCTGATGTCATTGGAGCTCTGCCCAAGGCGCTAAAGGGCGCAGGAGTGGATGTACGGGTGATTTTGCCAAAATACCGGGGAATTCCGGAGAAGTTCACTTCGCAAATGGAGCATGTAGCCGTAGTGGATGTTCCTGTCGGCTGGCGAAATCAGTATTGCGGCATTGAACAGATTATTTACGAGGGTATTCCGGTCTATTTTATCGACAATGAATATTATTTTGGCCGTGACGGCATCTATGGATATCTGGATGATGGTGAACGGTTTGCATTCTACAACCGGGCGGTTCTGGAATGCCTGCCGGCCATTAATTTTCAGCCGGATGTGCTGCATTGCCATGATTGGCATGCTGCAGTCATTCCGATGCTGCTTCAGGGCCATTACCGGCATGTTCCGTTCTACAGCGAAATGCGCACTGTCTTTACCATTCACAATCTGCTATACCAAGGCGTGTTTCCTTATTCCGTGCTGGGTGAGCTGCTTGGCCTGGATGACAGCTACTTCAGCGGTGTAGAGTATTACGGTAACGTGAACTATATGAAGGGCGGGATTGTCCACAGTGACCATGTGACTACGGTCAGTCCGACTTATGCGGAAGAAATCCGTACGGCCTATTATGGATATGGTCTGGATGGCTTGCTCTCTTCCCGGGCAGACAGTCTCAGCGGGATTGTTAACGGCATTGATACCAAGAGCTACAATCCCAACACCGATCCGCAAATCTTTACGCGTTACCGTTCAAATCTGGCGAAGAAGGCTGAGAATAAGCTGGGCCTGCAGCAGGAGTTAGGGCTACCGGTAGCCCCGTATATTCCGATGGTCGCAATGGTTACGCGGCTGGTTGATTCCAAGGGCCTTGATCTCCTGACACGCGTGCTGGATGAGCTGCTGTATTACGATGATATTCAATTTGTACTGCTTGGCACAGGGGACGAATCCTATGAACGCTGGTTCCGTGAAGCGGCATGGCGGTACCCGACCAAGCTTTCTTCGCAGATTCTGTTCAATGACGCTTTATCGCGCAAAATTTATGCGGCCAGCGATCTGTTCCTGATGCCATCAAAGTTCGAGCCCTGCGGAATCAGCCAACTGCTGGCGCTGCGTTATGGAAGTATTCCTGTAGTCCGTGAGACGGGGGGACTTAATGATACCGTTCATGCCTATAACGAGGAAACTGGCGAAGGCAACGGCTTCACATTTAAGGATTACAACGCACATGACATGATGCATACACTGCGCCGGGCTGTATCGTTCTACCGCAAGCCGGAACACTGGAAAAAAGTTACGAAAAACGCTTTTGCCGGTGACTACAGCTGGAATGTTTCCGCCCAGCAGTATATCGACATATACAACAAAATTACACAATAATTAAATTCGAGTGGATATAGCATAACAAAACCAGTCAGACACTTTATCGTGCTTGACTGGTTTTATTATGGGCTGACGCCTGTTTCTTCAATTTAACGCACGGCACAGAATCCGGTAACCATAAGGGTCAAGCGAGATATGCATAATCCCCTCTTTCGGGGCAACCGGTTCGCCGGTAAGCGCATCCTGCCAGTCATCAGTTTCCATCGGATGTCTAAGCGTGCGAGGCTCCGGGGAATTGTTCATCCAGACCGTGAAATGAATGATTTCATCCGCACGTTCGTACACGATGCAGGGGTCATTTTCACAGGCTACCAGAATGCGGAATCTGCCTTCCCGAAGGGCTTTGTGCTCTTTGCGCAGGAAGATCATCATCCGGTAAAAATCATACAGCTCGCGGTCTTGCTTCTTTTCATCCCACTCCATGCATTTACGGCAGTCGGGATCTTCTGATCCGGTCAGGCCGATCTCATCCCCGTAGTAAATACAAGGTGTTCCCATAAAGGTGAAGAGGAAAACAACCGCCAGCTTGAGGCGCCGTTTATCTTCTCCTACCACCGTCAGCAAACGGGGAGTGTCGTGGCTGCCGAGCAAATTGAAGACCACCTCGTTTGTCTGCTGCGGATATCTCATCAACAAAGCGCCGATCCGTTGTCCGAAGGTGATACCATCCATACCGCCATTAAAGAATTCCAGCACCGTTCCTGAGAACGGGTAGTTCATCACCGAGTCGAACTGATCGCCCAGCAGCCACGTAAGGGAGTCACTCCACACCTCCCCAACGATATAGGCCTCCGGATTGGCGGATTTCACTACTTTGCGGAAGTCGCGCCAGAAATGATGATCCACCTCATTGGCAACGTCCAGCCGCCACCCGTCTACTTTGATCTCCTTGATCCAATATTCGGCGACTTCCAGCAGGTAGGCTCTGACCTCGAAGTTAGCTGTGTTGAATTTGGGCATATTGCCAAAAAAGCCGAAAGTGTCATACGTAGGAATACCGTCGACTATCTCAGCCGGGAAGGAGTTGATATGGAACCAATCTTTATAAACCGAATATTCACCCTTCTCCAGCACGTCCTGAAAAGGCGGGAACTTGTCGCTGCAATGATTGAAGACGGCGTCCAGCATCACCCGTATTCCTCTTCGGTGGCATTCCTCGACTACATGTTTCAGCAGCTCATTATCTCCGAAATGAGGGTCGACTTTTTTATAATCCATGATGTCATATTTATGGTTGGAAGGGGAGAGGAAGAGCGGAGTGAAATATACAGCATTGATACCCAGCTCATCCAGATCGTCAAGATGATTCAGTACTCCCTGCAAGTCTCCGCCGAAAAAATTATCCAGCTTCGGAGTTCCGCCCCAGGCTTCGGTTCCTTCCGGGTCATTGGTGGGATCGCCATTGGCGAAACGTTCGGTCATAATTTGATAAAACACCGCATCCTTGGCCCAGTTGGGAACCTTGAACAGATCAATTTGATGTATATAGGGAAACTCGTAGAAGTGGTTAGGTGGCTGAGGGCATTCCGAACGGATGCCGTTATCAAGCAAATATACATTTTCCTGTCCTTTGCTGACGCGAAAAGTATAGCTGAGCCGTTTATATTTAGGCCGGACCGCAGCCTCCCAATAATCGAATCTGTCGTCGGAAGCGGCTTTTTCCATCATGATTTCATAAAAAGTATGATCCCAATCATATTTATCACCTGTAAGGGCTGCTACACAGTCCACATCGTCACGTTTGGTGCGAACACGCAGATGTATAGTTTTTGTATCGTAGGCATAAGCCCATTTGTCACGGGGAACATGGTACATTGCTTCCAACAGCATGGCCTGCACCTCCTAAATGTTTGTGAGCATTCTCATCATTGAAACACTTCGAACAAACTGACATCGAAAGCATAAGCTTATGTTTGTGAGCATTCTCATCATTGAAACACTTCGAATAAACTGACATCGAAAGCATAAGCTTATGTTTGTGAGCATTCTCAGTATTGAAACCACTTCGAACAAACTGACCTCGCAGGCATCCTTTTCACACAGTTTGCATGTTATTACCACTCCAGAGGTCGTTGTGAACCAATTCCGTTTATTCCAGGAAGTAGCTGGAGATAGTAAATAGTATATACTTCAAGTCAGGGTGTGTGCAAAATGAGGGAACGTAATGCATGCTTACACCATATTCTTCTAACCTTGATTTACGGGGGCTTTGTCACAAATTTGTCTTTGCATATTCATGCGGAGTGATTTATAATAAATCGGTCAAAGGCACAACTTAGAGTACCAAAACAGGATAGGGGAGATATACAGATGAAAAAATGGGGTAAACTTTCTTTAGGCATGCTGCTGGCGGTAGGACTTATGACCGGCTGTGGTACCAATAACAATGATGATAATAAAACTGCGGCATCGAATGGCAACGCGGGCAGCGAAACTGCAGCCAAAACACTGACGCTGGGAACCAGCGCAGAATTTCCGCCCTACGAATTCCATAAAATGATAGATGGCAAGGATACGATCGTAGGCTTTGACATCGAGATTGCCAAGGACATCGCTGCTGATATGGGTGCTGAACTGGTTATCAGGGATCTTCCTTTTGATTCCCTGTTGAATGAGCTGTCGAGCGGAAGAGTGGATATCGTTATCTCCGGACTGAGCTATACACCAAAACGTGCAAAAGCAGTCGGCCTCTCCGATGTTTACTTTAAAGCAGAGCAAGCGGTTGTCGTTCGTGAAGCTGATAAAGATAAATTTGCTACTATGGATGCCCTGAAGAATACCAAGATTGGCATTCAGACAGGTTCGATTCAGGAAGATATCGCCAAAGAAATTGAAGGGGCGAAGCTGACCTCGCTGACCAAAATGACTGAGATTGTTATGCAGCTGCAATCTAACCGTGTAGATGCTTCTATTATGGAAGGGCCTGTTGCCGAATCGTTCGTGAAGAACGTGAAGGGCCTCGTCATTACTGACGCCAAACCTGTGGTAGAAGATGACGGATACGTTATCGGAGTGAAGAAAGGCAATACAGAATTGCTGGATCAAGTGAATGCAACCTTGAAACGTTTGACGGCAGACGGCAAAATTGAAGAGTACGTATCGGCTGCAAGTGACCTTTCCATAAGCAAATAAAGGAAGCTCGGGTTCCGGCACTTTCAGAAGTAAAGACAGTTATGCAGAGTACAGTTACACTATTCAGAAAATGGCGGTGATCCGCTGTTTTCTATTTTTTTGAAATCCTACTTGAAGACAGGAGGTTAGACCTGCAATGAATTTATTCGATATGGCATATGAATACCGCAATCTTTTTCTCTCCGGTTTAAAATATACCCTGCTCCTGGCATTGATTGGGGTATTCTGCGGCTTTGTCCTGGGAATTATAGTTTCCCTGCTGCGCATGTCCAAGTGGAGCGTGCTGCGGTTTATAGCTACTGCATGGGTTGAATTTCTGCGCGGTACGCCAATGCTGGTACAGCTCTTTCTTATCCATTACGGCTTAGTGGAGTTAGGTCTGGAATTTTCGGCGATTCAGTCCGGTGCGATTACACTCACGATTAATAGTTCCGCTTATCTGGCCGAGATCTTCCGTGCCGGTATTCAAGGCGTGGACCGCGGCCAAATGGAAGCAGCCCGTTCTCTCGGGATGAAACAAGGGATGACCATGCGCTACATCGTGCTTCCCCAGGCGTTGAAGAATGTGCTGCCGGCTATCGGCAATGAGTTCATTACGATCATTAAGGAGTCGTCCATTGTGTCGATGATCGGGGTGGCGGATCTTCTTTTCCAGGCCAGAAATATTACAGCCATTACTTATGAGGGGCTTACACCGCTGATTATTATCTCCATCATGTATTTCATCCTTACATTTACTTTATCTAAGCTGCTTGGCATTCTCGAAAGGAGGCTGAATACGGATGATCGCCGTTAACAACCTGCAAAAACATTTTGGCAAGCTGGAAATCCTGAAGGGCATTGACCTAGAAATCCAAAAAGGCGAAGTCGTGGTGGTCATCGGACCCAGCGGCTCCGGCAAAAGCACCTTTTTGCGGTGTCTGAATCTGCTGGAGCAGCCCACTGGGGGAGAAATCACCTTTGAAGGCGAGTCCATCACAGCGAAGAAACATGATATTAATGTAACGCGTGAAAAAATGGGCATGGTGTTCCAGCAGTTCAACCTGTTCCCGCACAAATCGGTGCTGCAGAATATCATGCTGGCTCCGCTCAAAGTAAAAAAGCAACAGCCGGCGGAAGCTGAAAAAATTGCGATGCAGCTGCTGCGGACGGTTGGGCTTGAAGATAAACGCGATGCTTACCCGGCTCAGCTCTCCGGCGGGCAGAAACAACGGATCGCCATCGCCCGTGCACTGGCCATGCAGCCGCATGTGATGCTCTTCGATGAGCCGACATCGGCGCTTGACCCTGAGATGGTCGGCGAGGTGCTGGAAGTGATGAAGAAGCTGGCCGAAGATGGGATGACGATGGTTATTGTCACTCATGAAATGGGCTTTGCCCGTGAAGTGGGTGACCGGATTCTTTTTATGGATGGCGGCTATATCGTAGAACAGGGGACACCCGCGGAAGTCTTCGGCCATCCGAAACATGACCGGACCCGCGATTTCCTCAGCAAAGTCTTATAGAAACGCACAAAACGGCCCTTGGAAATAACTCCGGCGGCCGTTTTGCTTTTGGTTAAGACCTAAATGGGTGATATAGTATATAAATATGCTCGATCAACTTGAAGGGGGTACATACAGATGAGCGATGATCTCTGCCGGATAGGCATCATTGATATTGGTTCCAACTCCATTCGTCTTGTGATTTATGATACAACGCGGCAAGGAGGTTACAAAATCATCAAGGAATGCAAATACTCTGCAAGGCTAAGTGAGAAGATTACAAAAGCGGGCAGGCTCGAGCGGAAAGATATGGACACCATTATTCCTGTCTTGCGCCAGTTCAAGGAGATTTGCAGCGCTTTTGAGGTGGATAGGATCCGTGCAGGAGCGACAGCGGCCATCCGCAACGCCGCAAATTCTTCCGAGATCATTACATACCTTTCAGAGGCTTCCTTGATTCCAATTGAGGTGATCAGCGGCTATCAGGAAGCTTACTTTGGATTTCTTGGCGTCATTAATGCCTTTGATGTTCAGGACGGGTTCGTGATTGATATTGGCGGCGGCAGTACGGAGGTTACCCTGTTCCGCGGACGGCGCTATCAGCACAGCATTTCCTTTCCATTCGGTGCGGTCAACACCAACCTCATGTTCAGCCACCAAGGCAACTGGAACAGCGAACAAGTGAAGAAGCTCCAGGCTTATGTGACTGGCAGGCTAGTCGAGCATGAGTGGCTGGGCACCAGTGCTGGTCTGCCGTTATACGGCCTCGGGGGAACGCTCCGTTCATTAGGCAAGCTGGACCAGAAGATGAGGGAGTATTCCTTGCCGAATTCTCATGGTTATGTACTCTCCAGTGAAATGATAGACCGGTTTATGGAGATACTGCCTGATACGCCTTATGAGAAACGGAAAGATATGGAAGGGTTGTCCAAGAGCCGGGCGGACATCATTGTGTCGGGGCTGGTCATTTTCCATACAGTTTACAACTATATCCGAGCCAGTCAGGCACTCATCAGCGGGGAAGGTTTGCGGGAAGGCATGCTGCATGACCTCTTAAATCCTGAGCAGCCGGTGTGTGACAGTGCGCTGGAGTTCAGTCTGGATACGATAATCCGCTTCGATATCCGCACTTCTAAAGGGCATCTGGAACATATCTGCAAGCTTGCGATTAGTCTGTTTGGCGCATTGGGACATGAAGGTGACCGCGAAGAGCAGAAGATGCTGATCTATGTCTCCATCATGCTGCATCGTACAGGGTCGAATATTAACTACTACCAGTCGAAACGGCATACTCGCTACTGGCTGATGAATTCACCGATTCGGGGTCTTACCCACCGGCAATTGATTCTCAGTGCGCTTATTGCTTCCTACAGCACAAAAAGCCGGAAGCAGAAATTGTCCCAGACACATAAGGACATTTTACTGGCTTCCGACGAGGAGTGGATTCATAAGCTGGGTACGCTCGTACAGCTGAGCATTGCTCTGGACAGCACCGAGATCGGTGTAATCCGCGGATTGAATGCTGAGCTGCACGGCAATACTCTTCATCTGGAGCTTGAAGGTGTAGGTGAGGTGCATATCGGACAGGAAGACATTGAGAACGCCCTAAAAGCATTTAAGAATGCTTGGTCGGTGAAGGTAAAGCTCGGCTCCCTTTCCAATGACTGACCTCCAAAGCGGCTACTTGGCTCCGGAAGGGAGCCTTTTTGTCGTCCGGCCTTTCGTAGTATCCATTCGGCTGAAGGAAGCTGGCTTTCACGTTATCCTTAAGCGACAGATCAAGAATCTTGACGATCTGCTTACGGATGCCACTGTCTAACACCGGACACATCAGTTCAATCCGCCGGGTCAGATTGCGGGTCATCCAGTCGGCGCTGGATAAATACACTTCCGGCTTGCCGCCATTCTCGAAATAATAGATGCGTGAATGCTCAAGAAAACGGTCGACGATGCTGCGGACTGTGATCCGCTCACTCAGGCCTTCAATGCCCGGGCGCAGGCAGCAGACGCCGCGTACAATCAAATCGATGGAAACACCGGCCTGGGCTGCACTGTACAGGCTGTCGATGACCTCCTGATTGGACAAAGAGTTCATCTTGGCTATAATCCGTGCCGGTCTGCCGGCTGCCGCGTGCTCGGCTTCGCGGAGAATCAGCTTTTGCAGCGACAGGCTCATGTTGGTCGGAGCGACGATGAAGGCATTCCAGTCATAATTGGCGGAATAACCGGTCATTTGGTTGAACAGCTCTGAGGCATCCAGCCCAATTTCATTATTGGCAGTGAACAGGCTGAGGTCGGTGTAGGCTTTGGCTGTGCTGTCATTGTAGTTCCCGGTACCGACATGTACATAGCGGCGCAGCTCGTTCCCTTCCTGGCGGACGATCAGCGTTACTTTGGCATGCGTTTTGAGCCCGACCAGGCCATAGACAACATGGCAGCCGGATTGTTCCAGCTTGCGTGCCCAGGCAATGTTCCGCTCTTCGTCAAACCGGGCTTTCAGCTCTACTACCACGGTAACCTGTTTGCCCGATTCTGCGGCATTGGCTAGGGCGGTAATCAGCGGCGAGTTGCCGCTGACCCGGTACAGGGTCATCTTGATGGCCATGACATGCTCATCCTCGGAAGCCTGAATAATAAAGTCGCTCATCGCATCAAAGGATTCGTATGGATGGTACACTAGCACATCGCGCTCGCGCAGCACTTCGAAGAAATCCTCATTCTCCTCAAATTCCGCCGGATATTGCGGCACTATCGGAGCATCAAACAGGTAACTGAAGCCCTTTAGGCTGCCTGCGAATCCCCGCAGGAACCCTAGGTCAAGGGGCCCGTCAATTTCAAAGACAAAATCCTCAAGCTCGAACTCGGCCTGCAGCTGTTCAAGGGCATAAGGATGAATCCCTTTTTGCACCTCAAGCCGGGCGGGAACACCCCGGCGGCGTTTGCGCAGCTCCTTTTCAATCTCTTCGAGCAAATCCTCTGCGCCTTCCTCATCAATCGTCAGATCAGAGTTGCGGGTTAGACGGAACTCGCTGACTGCTACCGGCTCATAGCCGCTGAATAACGTTTGAATATGATGGCGGATAACATCCTCAATAAAGACGAACTGCCGTTTTTTGCTGTTGGAACGGTGAGGGAGTGGAATACACCGCGGCAGGTTGGAAGGGATCTGCAGGATGGCGAAATAGGGATCCTCTTCCTGGCTGTTCTTACGGGTCAGCACCACAGCCAGATAGATGAACTGGCTGTGCACAAGCGGAAACGGACGGCTCTGATCAACGGCCATCGGAGTCAGAACAGGGAAAATAATGTCGCGGTAATACTGCTCAATCGACAACTCCTGAGCATGGGTCAGATCCTCATAGTTAACAAAGACAATGCCTTCTTTATGCAAATGCCGGGAGATATCGCGGAAGGTGCGGTATTGGTCGGCAATAATTTTGGTGACCCGCTTGATCAGACGTTTATACAATCCGGAGGGGGTATAGCCGGTAAAATCTTTTTTCGTATAGCCGGCTCTAATCTGATCCTGAATTCCGGCTACACGCACACTGATGAACTCATCCAGATTGCTGGATACGATCGCGAGGAATTTGGCGCGTTCCATCAGCGGATTATCCAGATCTTGCGCTTCAAGCAGTACACGGCGGTTAAATTCGATCCAGCTTAAGTCCCGGTTGAGGTAAGCAGTAGCTGGACTGCTATGGTTGTTTTTTTTCTCTTCTGCGTTCATAGACCCTCCAAGTGTGCTTCAATGTCTTAATAACTTTATCGTATTCTACCATTCTACTATTTGCCGAAGGGGGAATTGTTAAATCTGTGTAAAATTTTCGCGGATAATATCCGAATATCTTAAAAAACCTCTTAATGTAATGGGAAAATATAATTACTATGTAAAAGTATTCCTCTGAATGCGTGGAGAAAAAGTAAATTCTATCAGAATGGTAACAATTTCTTAGGCATTGGTTACAAAATTGTGATATATTCAATACTGTTAGTTTACAAACTACTGCACTGGATATGCCGGCATAAGGCATAAGAAGAAGGTACATACGTCCAGAGTTATCTTGGTGCGAGATATTCCCTCACGGGAACCCTCTTGCACCCACTAATGAAGGAGGCAAATATGAAGATCAGATTCAGAGCCATTACAGCCCTTGCTGCTGCTGTTGGCATCAGTACATTGCTGCATGCAGTCCCCGCCAAGGCGGACAGCGTACATATTGCAGGAGAAACTACCACCTATTATACACTATCGAACTACTACGGTATCGGTGTCGATGAACTCATGAACGCCAACAAGTCGGTTGCGAGCATGAATATTTATCCGGGGCTTAAGCTCACCATTCCACGTGAGAATAAACTTATTGCTGCTGCAGACACCTCGTTCCCAGCTTCCGTCATTTCGACCAGCCTGAACGTGGAGAAGGAATCCAATATAGTACAAGCCTGGGGGAAAGAATTCAACTATGCCAAGATTATTCAGGCCAAAGCTACAGCTTACTCCTCAGCAGCCAGTGAGAACGGCAAATGGGGGGCGGTCGATTATTTCGGCGATGCGCTTAAGCTGGGCACGATTGCTGTAGACCCGAATGTGATTCCGCTCGGCACGAAGGTGCTGGTGACCGGACATTCGCATCCCGGGCTGCCGAAGCAGGCATTTCTGGCCACGGCCACGGATATGGGAAGTGCGATCAAAGGCAACCGTATAGATATCTTTATTCCCGGAAGCCAAAGCTTCGTATCGGATTTTGGATTTCAGTACGTGAATTTGTACATTATTGAATAGTCTGCTTTTAAGGCTCCACGCCGCTATTAAGCCACACTCAAAAGGAAACGATGAATGCCGGAGATCATGGCAGCTCGTTTCCTTTTTATTTTAATTTCATACGAACACCGTTCCTAAATGGACGGCGAAGCTTTTGCTATTATCAGTTGAAATAATGAACAACGTAGAGGCTAAAGCCAATTAAATAGTTACTTATTTTTATCCACCTGAAGCATCTGGGGGACCGTTACAAAAGTGTAGCCCCGCTTGCGCAAGATATTAATAACTTCCGGGAGCGCCTGGATCGTCCCCCGAAGATTGCTTCCTTGGCCGCCGCCGCCATGCTGCAGCACAATCGCCCCCTTGCCCGCATGGGACAGAATGTTGTTTCTCACCTGTGATTTTGACAACCCCCGCCAGTCCAAAGAATCAACATTCCAATGGATCAGCTTGTAGCCGTGACTTTTTGCCCATTTGAGTTGTTGCTCACTGATATCTCCATACGGTGGGCGAATTAATCGTGGCTTATACCCGGCAAGAGCAGCAATAATATTTTCGGTACGCACAATTTGTGTCCGGAATTCATTTACACTAAGCTTCCCGAATTCCGGATGATTATAGGAGTGGTTGCCGACAACATGGCCTTCCCTGATCATCCGCTGCACCAGTGCAGGATGTTTCTCCGCCCGGCTTCCGACGACAAAAAAGGTCGCTTTCACATGATATTTACGGAGAACATCCAGCAGCTGCGGTGTGAAACGCGGGTCAGGAACATCATCAAACGTCAGGGCGATCATCCTGTTCCGGGGCCCCTTGGTCATAATCGTCTCCGGATATTTGCGCATCAGCTGGCTTAGAGTCAGAGTTCTGCTGCGTTTTTGCCGCCGGGCAGCCGCTGCGGAAGAAGAAGAACCGGGTGCGATAGCCTCTACTTCGTCTTCGGCAGCATTTTGTGGCTGAGGGGTTCCGTGCTCTTCCGGTTGCTGCAGCAGGGGAGAAGAGGCTGAAACAAGCTCTGCAGAGGTCGCGGGGCTAAGCAGAACCATTGTAATTGCTAAGAGAATGAGCAGTTTCCGCCCTTTTAGCAGCTTATCCATTCATCCACACCTCCTATGTAACTTCGCGCACTGCTGTTTCTCCCTTGTTATCCCCAAGCGGAGGCTAATTTATGCTGGACTTCCATGCTCACAGTTTGAGATTTATTGCCGTGAATTTTACGTGTATACTAATGAAATGGGAGATTCGCTTCCACTATAAATCGGATAACCGGAAAGGTTGGAATCGGAAATGACTGATTTATTCAAGCCTTATGAATTGAAGGCTTTAGTTTTAAAGAATCGGATAGTTATGCCCCCAATGTGCCAGTATGCGGTGCACAAGCAGGACGGAATACCGGATGATTGGCATTTCGTGCATTATGTCAGCCGCGCCGTTGGCGGAACCGGCTTTATTATTGTAGAGATGAGCGGTGTGCATCCAGATGGGCGAATCACTAACCACGACACCGGGATCTGGAGCGATGACCAGATAGCGGCCTACCGTAAGATTACGGATGGGGTCCATGCGTACGGCGCCAAAATTGCTATTCAGTTAGGTCATGCAGGCCGCAAGGCTCTGGATGCGGAACCGCCGGTTGCTCCGTCGGCAATTCCGTTCGATGAGAAGTCCAAAACACCTCAGGCCCTCTCTAAAGAAGAGATCGCAGAGCTTGTCTTGGCTTACCGTGAGGGCGCGCGCAGGGCAGTGGAAGCCGGTTTTGACACGGTAGAGATTCACGGTGCCCATGGATACCTGATTCATCAGTTCCATTCACCGCTCACCAACATTAGAGAGGATGAGTACGGAGCTGATTTAGCACTGTTCGGCGAACAGGTGGTCCAAGCAGTTAGAGAAGTACTGCCCGCAGAGATGCCGCTGCTGATGAGAGTATCAGCCAGAGAATATGTCGAAGGCGGCTATGATGAAGCCTATGCTCTGGACATTTGCCGCCGGTATAAAGACGCTGGCGTAGATATGTTCCATGTATCTTCTGGCGGAGAAGGACCGGTCGGCTCTAATGGCGGACCTAACGCGGGTCCGGCTTATCAGGTGGATCTCGCTGAATATATCAGAAGCGGACTGCAGGTTCCGGTTATAGCGGTAGGACGTCTTGAGAACTACGCAGAAGCCCAGTCCATAGTTGCCGAAGAGAAGGCGGAACTCGTAGCTATTGGCCGGGCAATGCTCAGTGACCCTTACTGGGCGCTGCATGCAGAGGAAGCGCTTGGCGGGGTAGACGAAGCGAATGTGCCGAAACCCTATGAGCGCGGGGTATGGCACAGAAAATAGCACTCTACCAATGTGAAATATGTCACAGATTTTAAATTCCTTCTAGGGCATGGTTAATAAGATTAAATTTGAAGGAGCTTGATAACGTGGCGACAGTTATAACTAACGAGCGGCTGGCTGATGGAGTGTACCACCTTCGGGTTGAAGGGAATTACGGCGGTGAAATGGGTCAATTCTACATGTTGCGGGCATGGGGAGCCTATCCGCTGTTGTCCAGACCGCTTAGCATACATCAAGTAAACGATGACGGTGTCGAATTTCTCTATCATGTGGTCGGGGAAGGCACTGAAATCTTTGCCGGTCTGACACCCGGAGATAACATTGATCTTGAAGGGCCGTTTGGCAGTGGCTTTCCCGAAGTTGAGGGGAAGGTTGCTCTGGTAGGCGGGGGGATTGGCATTGCTCCGCTTTATTATTGTGCGCAGAAGCTTCCGAACAGCGACATTTATTTGGGATTCAGCCGGGAAGCCTTCCGTACGGAAGCATTTCGTCCCTTGGCGGCGGAGCTGACGGTCAATGTCGGCGGCCTGATTCTCGACAATGTTGATTTTACCAGCTATGATCATATTTTTGTCTGTGGACCGCACCCTATGCTGAAAGCAGCACAATTAAAAGGCTTCGCAGCCGAGACTGCAGGCAAAATACCGGGCGTGTATCTTTCACTGGAGAACCGGATGGCCTGCGGGATAGGTGCATGTCTTGTATGCAGTGTGTCCTGCCGAGACGGGCAGCGTAAGGCATGTGCGGACGGGCCGGTCTTTTTGGCGGAGGAGGTGCTCTTCCATGATTAATTTAACTGCCAATATAGCAGGCGTACATTTCAAGAATCCGATCGTCATGGCTTCTGGTACCTTCGGCTTCGGCCGTGAGTATGGCAAGCTTTATGATGTGTCCATGCTGGGAGGAATCTCCGGCAAAGGTCTTACTCTTAACGCCAAGGCCGGAAACCCCGGTGTTCGTGTCTATGAGACGGCTTCCGGTATGCTGAACAGTGTGGGTCTGGAGAACCCTGGAGTGGAAGGGTTTCTGGCCAAGGAACTTCCCTATTGGGAGACCCTGGATACTGCGCGGATTGTGAATCTTGGCGGCAATACATTGCATGATTATGTGCTCGGTGCCGAGCTGATCCAGCGGGATGCCGAAGCCCGGAGTCTAGCCGGTACAACTGCGGTGGACATGATTGAGCTTAATATTTCCTGCCCCAATGTAAAAGAAGGAGGCATCGCTTTCGGTGTCAAGACTCCTGCTGCACAGGAGGTCGTCCGTGCGGTCAGAGCAGCAACGAAACTTCCGCTCGCCGTGAAGCTGTCACCCAACGCCGAGGATATCGCCGAAATGGCTGTGATGTGCCAGGAAGAGGGAGCGGATGCGGTTTCGCTGATCAACACGATCTCAGGGATGAAGATCGATGTCCGCCGCCGCCGCAGCGTGTTCAATAATCTGTATGCCGGACTGTCCGGTCCGGCGATCAAGCCAGTGGCGCTGCGTATGGTGCATCAGGTAGCCAAACGGGTGTCCATTCCGGTAATCGGTATGGGCGGAATTACCTCGGCAACGGATATTATAGAATTTATTATGGCCGGAGCAACGGTTATCCAGGTTGGAACCTATAATTTCATGAACCTGCGGGCAGGCAGCACGCTTGTGGAGGAACTGCAGCAGTTCATGCTAACAGAGAACATCTCTTCCCTGGACGAGATCCGCGGTATTGTGTGAGCTCTCCCAAGTTTTGCAGGTACTGTTTTTCCGCTGACCTGAGATATCTTCGTGCTTCAAGGTTAATATAATGGGAAGGGGGAGATCGGGTTGGTTGCTTATGAGTTCCATCCAGAGGACATTGAACTGTCTGCAATAGCTGTAGGCCGTGATTTACTGCTGCTCATTACCGGAGGAGTCCGCCATATCGGTGCGGCAAGCACCGCATATGTTGACGGTGATAACATCAGCGTATCCACCTCTGCCGTCCCCCATCACAAAGAACATACAATCAGTGAAGCCATCGCGCTCAAGGTATCGGCTGCACTGGGTAAGACGGTCACGGTGGTTATGGGCATTCATTATGATGATTTGAGCAAAGAGGACATCACTAAAGTTGTAGAAATCGTATACAGCAAGGTGGATCAATATTTAACGCAATAAATTTGAAACGATTCTCGCCACTCTGCGTAAAAGATACCAAATGAGAAATTAACTTTTATTTTGGAGGAATGAACCGATGTCTATATTTAAAAGATTGCGTGATTTGACCATGTCCAATGTGAATGCGATTATTGACAAGGCGGAAGACCCGGTCAAAATGACGGACCAATATATCCGTGACATGACCGAGGATTTGGAGGATGCTGAGAAAGCGGTAGCTGCCCAGATCGCCATCGAGAAGAAATTCAAACAGCTGTATGAAGAGCAGGAAGCACTTGTAGCCAAGCGAAACCAGCAGGCGCATACGGCAGCCCAAGCCGGCAATGCCGATCTGGCCCGCCGCGCGCTGGAAGAGAAGAAATCCGCTGAAGTCAAGCTGGTGGAGTACAAAACAAGCTTCGAGCAGAATAAAGCTTCAGCCGACAACCTGCGTGCCAAGCTGGATGAAATGCGCAAGCAGCTCACACAGATGAAGAACAAACGTGAGACTCTGGTAGCCCGCTTCAATGCCGCAAAGGCGCAAACAGAAATTAATAAGGCAATGAGCGGTTTCAGCTCTGACTCGGCTTCTGCCGGATTGAAGCGCATGGAAGAAAAAATGCTGCAAGCTGAAGCTCAGGCAGAAGCCAGCAATGAGATGAGCTCGGGGAACAAATCGCTTGACGATGAATTCGAGAAGCTGGGCAAGGACCAAGCTGTAGAAGATGAGCTGGCTGCGCTGATGAAGCAATACGACAAACAATAGGATATGGACTTACCGGTCCTAAAGCCGGTGTTCACAGGCGAAGGGGAGACGGAACTAGCGGTTTCTCCTTCGCCTTCTCTATGTGGTCGGATAGGAGCAGCAATCTGAATAAGCGGGGGCTAAAGCAATGGATTTCCAAACACTGGTGTCCATGGTTGTATGGACGGTGAGCGGCGCAGTGCTTCTATGTGTACTGATGTTCGTGGATTCGCTGTTTACCCGTTATAATGATTTGGAGGAACTGAAGGCAGGTAATATGGCGGTCACAACGCGTTTCGTACTGAAACTGCTGGCCCAAGCCTACATATTATCGGCATCCATTTCCACTTCAAAGGGTCTGGGAGATGCGCTTATTGTCTCGATAGTATCTTTTGTTCTTTTGTTTTTCCTTGAAAAGTCAGTCCGCCTGCTGCTGAGCCGCTGGGGTAAGCTTAATCTTGATTATGGCACCCAGCTGGGCAAAATCGGTTATGGATTATTGGCTGGCTCGCTGCATGTAACGGGGGCATTAATTATTGCGGCTTATATACGAGGTTAAATATAGCAGGAGGATGATGGAGTTTGAGTATATGGAAACGTATAGGTAATCTTTTTTCCAAAACAGAAGCACCGGCTGCACCAAAAAGTATGCTGAATCTCTCCCCGGGAGATATTTGCGAAGTGTCGCTGGTTACTTATGAAGTAACGGGACGGACGAAAACCAGCGGCCGCAATGCGGTTGTCTTGACACTCCGTGACGGAAGCAAGATCTCCTATCTCTATATCGAGGAGCGTGAACAGCTGCAGTACAGTCTGTATCAACCGATTGACGGGCGGCTGGATGATCCTGCTGAGGTACCTTCTACGCTGGAGCTGGATGGTTACACGTTCCACCTTGAGGAAGAATACGAAGGGTTCGCAGCGGTAACAGGACAGACGCCGTATACCAATGGCGGAGAGCAGCATGTCTGGCAGTACCAGTCCGATGATTACCGGCTGCTGCGGGTGGAATGGCAGAACGGGCGGTTTATGCTTTATGAGGGCGAGAAAGTAATTCCGGGAGATGTCAAAGTGATCCGGGCTTCGTAATTCAACACCTGTTTTTTTTGCATCCCAAATGGGGATTAGAGGATACCTTCGCTTCTATAGCGGGTATCCTTTTTTCTTTGTCTTGTAAAGCTAAGGGGGAAATACCGAGAACAGACACTCATATCCAATATCACTTTCCCGGGCCTCATGTTAAAATAGTTCTGTACCGGAGCAGCAAACAGTAAGCACATGATGCCACATGAGACAGAGGACGGAGGGTTCTTATGAATAGCAGACAGGATACGCCGGATCGTAAATTTCATCGAAAAGCACTCCAGGTTAAAGAAGCACAAGCCCGGGTGATTGAATATGCAAAACTGCTGGATGGTGAGGAAGTACCGCTGAATCAGAGCTGCGGGCGTTTTTTGGCCGAGCCGGTGATTGCGCCGCATCCTTTTCCGGCATTTAACCGGTCAGGGATGGACGGGTATGCGCTGGTCGCCGGGGATACTAAGGATTGCGGGCCAGACCACGTGGTCTGGCTGGAAGTCGTGGATGATATTCCATGCGGAGCTGTACCTGCTGTGAGTATAACGTCCGGAACAGCCGCGCGAATTATGACAGGGGCGCAGGTGCCTGAAGGTGCAGATGCGGTTGTGATGCTGGAGATCACGGAAACCCGGGAAGCTGATGGCAAAAGTTTTGTCGGTCTCCGCAAGCCGCAGCAGGCTGGCCGCAATATTACCCCGCAGGGTTTTGAACTAAAAGAAGGGGCGATTGTACTTCAATCAGGAGGGAAGATTGCTGCGGGTGAGATCGCTGCGCTGGCAGCGCTTGGAGTACATACTGTCAAAGTACTGAGACGGCCTAAGATCGGGATTTTCGCTACGGGTACTGAGCTTTTGGAGGTAGATGAGCCACTTCAACCCGGAAAAATCCGTAATAGCAACTCACCGATGCTGGAAGCGCTGGTGCGGGAGACCGGGGGTGAGCCTGTCATGCTGGGTGCAATCATAGATGACTTGGAGCTGGCCCGGAGCAAAGTGCAAATGGCTCTGGACAGCTATGACATGGTGATCACTACGGGCGGTGTATCGGTGGGGGACTACGATATTATGGGTGATCTGGTCCGGGAGAACAGCGGCGACATGCTATTTAATAAAGTTACGATGCGCCCGGGAAGCGTCACAACAGCTGCTGTTCGCGGAGGCAAGCTGCTGCTGGCACTGTCCGGAAATCCCGGAGCCTGCTTCGTAGGTTTTCATCTGTTTGCGCGGCCGGTCATTTCCCTGATGCAGGGGGCTACGCTGCCTTTTTTGCCGGAATGGACGGCTGTGCTTGGCGCAGATTATTCTAAGGTGAACAATTATACACGTTATGTGCGCGCAAGGCTGGAATTCCGTGACGGCTGCTTGTATGCCTATCCGGCAGCGATCGACGAATCTTCGGTCATGGTAACGATCAAGGACAGCGATTGTCTGATTGTCGTTCCGCCGGAAGAACGCGGCTTGAGCGCCGGCGCTAAGGTAAGGGTGCTAAAGCTGCCGGGAGAACTTCAGGGCTGAATGGACTCTACCAGCCATGCGGGAGCGTGCGTGAATTAGAGATCAGGGGTGAAGCAGAAACATGATGAAGCGGGGCAAGAAAAGAAGTGAGACAGGCCGGGACTTTGCGCGGCTGAACATTGGCAACTCAAGGCTAGGAAGAGGCAGGGATGGAAAAAGCAAGAACAGCCATACCTGCAGCAGAAATGCAGGCAGGACAAGCCGGTTTCCCGTGGGAAGTCTTCGAACGGGTGCGGAATCGAATGGCGGTGGCGACAAGAGTCCACCTGCCGTATGCCAGATTGTCGGCTATAAAAACAGCGGCAAAACTACGCTGATCTGTGGCTTGATTCCGCTGCTGCAGCGGCACGGCTGCACTGTGGCGGTGATTAAACATGATGCCCATGACTATGAAATGGATCATCCGGGGACAGATACCTGGCAGCAACGGCAGGCCGGAGCATCCGCAATTGCCATCACCAGCGGCAGAAAAACATCGGTGATCGAAGAACGCAGCAGCAGTTTGGCAGAGCTGATTTCAGCTTTTTCCAGCTATGATTATGTGCTCGTTGAGGGCTTCAAACACGAAGCTTATCCTAAAATAGTACTGGTTCATAACGAAGAAGACCTGAGCCTGCTGAACAATGCGCAGAATAAGGTCGCTGCCGCATTTTGGGAGGAAATGAAGGACAACGTGTGGATTGAGCCGGGAATCCGGCAATTCAGCATCAACGACAGTGCGGCAATCGCTGATTTTTTGTGGCAGCAACGGAATTATTTTCAAAATTTCAACATATGAAAAATTCACAATAGAAAACCCAAAAAATTCTATCCGCGCTTCATTGAACAGTCTCTTCAAAATCAAGTCATAAGGAGCAGCAGCCCCAGTCCTCCATGGTAACGGAAGACTGGGGCTGCTATTGTTGAAGATCCTATGTCCAGTGACCAGGACGGGCAAGCGCTGGAGGCAGCTTGGTTAAGGTATTGCCCTTGGCTGCATTAAGCTGTGCTTGTGTAAGAAACAGGCTGCCGGTCAGATCAGCTCCGCTTAGGTTAGTATCCCGGAAATCTGCGCCAATGAGGTCAGCAGCCTGCAGATTTGCACCGCTGAGATCAGCGGCAATGAGATAGGCTCCCCGCAGGCTTACGCACCGCAGATCCGCACCCTTCAGTTTGGCGCCGATCAGATCCGCGCCGCGGCCATATTTTGCTTGTCGTTTGGGAACCGACTTCAGCTCCCTCCGGGCCGTATCACGCACAAGTTCACTGGTACGCAGGAGCAATTCGTTGACTTCCCCCCGGTGTGCAGCAACATCCAGCGCCAGCAGCGCCTCGGCCTTCAGGTTCGTGAGTTGTTCGGTCTTCTCCAGAGCGGTAGACAGCGCACTATGAAGCGGGGCAGCAGACTGGAAATGAAGTGCTTCGGTGAGATACCACAGCAGTTCATGTAGCTGACGCATTACCGGGAATACCTCGAACATCTGTGATGATGTTTTGGGAGCCTGCCGCCAGTCCTTGCCGCCATAGGTGATTTGGGATATCTTTTGGCCTGCCCCGAAACAGTCATACACTGTGCAGCCCCGAAAGCCCTTGTCTCTCAGAGCGGTATGAATACCGCAACGGAAGTCCGTCTGCAGATTGGGACAGGGCTGTCCGGCGTTCTTGTTCATCGCGAAGTCTACCGAAGCCGCGAAGGGCAGCGCCGCACAGCACAAGCCAAAACAGTTCTCGCAGTCAGATTGCAAAACGAGAGAAGCTCCGGCCGGGCCGGATGGTGAATAATTGTAATTCTCTGACATGGGTATGCTCCTTACAATAATAAAAATTAAATACTCTTCAGCATTAGAACAAAACTCCGCTCGAATGCAGCTTCACATGTTTCCTTCAGAGCAGCAGTGATGCCATCAGCTCTCTACACGCCGTTCAATCGCTTCGGACATCGTTTTGTCCGTAAGATGGGCATAGACTTCGGTAGTTTCGGTCGAAGCGTGTCCAAGCTGCTCCTTGGTTTTGTAGATATCATTTTGCAGATAATAGTCCGTGGCGAAAGAGTGCCTCAGCTTGTGCACAGTCAAATACGGCTTTCCGAAACGTTTGGCGTATTTGATAATCATCTCTTGAATCGCCCGTTTTGTCATCCGTTTCCCTTCCTGGCTGCCATTGGGCAATGCAATGAACAACGCCTTTTCCCTCTTTGGCGTCTTGTAGCGGGCCTGGCGGAGACTTAGATAGAGCGAGAGATCATCCTTGGCCTGCTCGCGGAAATACACAGGTGTTTTGAAGGTCTCGTCATTATTGCCCTTACGGTATACATAAAGCAGCTTGTTATTCACATCCAGATCATCCACGTTGAGATTAACCACCTCGGATACACGCAGGCCGGAATTCAAGATCAGACTGGCGATGCAGGCATCCCGTTCCCGGTTCAACTGAAAGGAGTAATATGCCTGCTTGTTAGCCTCAACGTCCCTGCCATAACCCTCATAGATGTAACCTACGAATTCCAGCAGTTCCTCGTCTTCGAGAATTTTCCCCTTTAGCTTGGCTGCGGTATCTTTCGGTTTATGAATGCGTTTGATTTCCACCTTGGCCATAATATTGCGCTTCAGCAGCGGGTAGAAATTCTCATCTTCGGCAATCTGGCTCAGGTAATGGAACAGGGAGCGCAGAGCAGACAGCTTGCGGGATACCGTCACCCGGGTGTTCGTTCCTTCGGCGCGGGTAGTTAAATGCAGCCGGTAGCCGACAATACTGTCCATATGGAGTGTTTCCAGATCAAGCAGAGTGATTTCAGCATTACTGCCGGCCGTTGACAGACCCTCCACACGCAGCCACCCAAAAAAAGATTCATAATCACGGATATACTCCAGTAGGGTTGAAGGCGACAGATCCGGCCGTTTATAGTCAATGAATTGCTGTACAAACCATGGCATAAGATGCAGCCTCTGGTCGAGATTTTTCCGGTCGCTGTTTTTTTGGATGCTGATAACAATCACCTTTTTCATAGTTTGCTTAGGTTTAAAGTGTTGCGGTCTAAATCTATCATATCATGTTTTGTGCTGGACCGGGAATGAGAGGCAGGCAGCTTACTCCAGAAGTGACAAAGTTATATGATGTGAAGTAAACGTGAAAGGCAGAGGTGAACCTAATGGAGCTTGGAATACTGGTTCCCAAGGAGCAAAAGCAGACGATCAGCAGGGTGTGTAATCTTCATAATTCATTCTAATGCTACCCTATAATTATGTTAACTTAATTCGGCAACTGAATGATAAATCTAAAGCTTGGGATGCCCGCCGGGGCTATCTCAGGCTCTATTTCTGTTAGGAAATTATACAATTTGGAAATGAGATTCCTTAAGAATATCAAAATAATCACATCCCGCAGCAGTATAGTACCATATAATGTATATTGAACATCGTTCAAAAACATTGCAGTGTTAAATTCACTGCTCTAAACGCAAATGGAGGAATTTTGAAATCATGAGCAAAGAACAAAGGCAAGAGCAGGAACGCGAAGCGATGCGTCATTTGATTCTGAGAATAGCCGGTGAGCTGGTGGCCGAGAAGGGGATGAAGCAGATATCTATCCGCAAGATTGCTAAACGGATGGACTATTCCGCCGGAATCATTTATCACTATTTTCAGGGAAAGGAGGCTATTGTGGAGCAGCTTCTACAGCAGGGGTACAGGAAGTTGATTGATGGACTAACAGCCCGATTACACACTTCGCAGAATGAAGAATCGGCTGAGGAGAAGCTAAGCCAGTCGCTGCCGCAGTTCATTCGGGTGACAACAGCGGAGGAATCGGGGGCTGGAACGGTTCCGTCCTTTAAAGGACGGCAAAGCCGTTTCTGCTTGACTATTCGACCAGGGGGAGACGCCAATGGAATATAGACGATCAGTTGGCATTTTAACGGGTTTAATTATTCTCCTTGCGATAATTACGTCGGGGTACGGATTGCTGTCAGGTCACGGCCCGGAGGCGGCAAGAAGGTCTGAATCTTTTACCTCTATCTGGGGTGACAAGGTCGAATTATATGGTAGTGGGATATATAAACACGATTCAGTTTCCGCTGCTGCTCAGGCGATAGCCCAGGATGGAGTTACGCTGGTATTGGGGGTTCCTTTGCTGGTTGTGTCACTGGTTATGAGCTTCAGAGGGAGGGTCAGAGGACGTTTGCTGTTAGCTGGAGCCTTGGGATATTTTACATATACTTATGCGTCTTACAGCTTCCTGTCTATGTACAATCAGCTGTTTCTAATCTATGTCATGTTGTTCTCAGCCAGCTTATTTGCTTTTATTCTGACACTGTTGTCCCTAGAGCGGGAGAAGGTAGAACGTTATTTTAAACACAGTTTACCGGCCACAAGCATCGGCGTTTTCCTGCTGTTTACCGCGTTTATGATTATGATGTTATGGCTGGGCAGGCTTGCTAGTTCTTTACGGGAAGAGACAGCCCCTGTAGGGTTGGAGCATTACAGCACATTAGTGATTCAGGCACTCGATTTAGCTATTGTTGTTCCGCTCACGGCAATTACCGGGGTACTGCTCATTCGCAGGCGGCCTTATGGTTATCTGCTTGCTTCTGTAGTCATAGTGAAAGCCGCTGCTCTCCTAACCTCCATCACAGCCATGATCATTGGGATGCTGAGGGCGGGAGTAAGTGTATCTACAGTAGAGCTGGTAGCGTTCCCTGCGTTTCATTTGGGTGTTATTGTTTGTTTGTACCTTGTATTGAGCAATGTACAGGAATCGGGATAGTCTTCAAACTCATTACCCATAGAATAGGGGCGGATATTATGAGGAATAGAACATTGATTATGTATGCCAGTAAATATGGATGTACAGAGAAGGCCGCAATACTTTTGAAATCCAGGCTTGGAGAGGCTGAGGTTATGAATCTAAAATAGGCCAGAGTGCCGGCCCTGGCTTCATATGACACGGTAATTCTGGGCAACTCCATCTACTTTGGCAAAATCCGCAAGGAAATGGCGTTGTTTACGTCCAAATATCAGCAGGAGCTGTTAAACAAGCGGCTGGGGATTGTTCGTCTATGCAGGAATGACAGGGGAGAAGGCGGAGGAGGAACTGAAGCAAGCTCATTCTGAGGTTTTGTACAACAGGGCATCTTCAAGGAGATCCTGGGTGATGAGATTGATCCGGAGAAAACATCAACATTGGACAGATGGATTCTGCGCAGGGTCAAGGGGAAGGGGCACGAAGCTGGAGCTGGATTATCGGTGGATAAGCTAGACAAATGCGTGCTTAAAATGTCCCGGAGTTGAGGGGAAGCAAGCCAATGGCAAGGAGTATCCTACGGATGCGATGAAAGAGCAAAAGAGCGGCAGCAAGAACAGATGATTCTGTTCAAATATAAGGATGTATAGGTTTCTGCTTGAAGTGCTGCCGCTGTATTGATTTTGGGAAGGTCACGAATTCACATAATAATAATTATGTTAACAATCTTCCGGTTTTGTCTAAAAGAGATAAATCACGAGCCGTCGGCATCAACGAATAAGTCCCCTTTTTCCACATTACTATAAAAATTCATTATATGAATATTTCACAATAGAAAAATCAAAACCTAATGCTTCATCTAGCCCATTCGCCCACCTACAACACATATCTTTACCTAATCACAATCACCAGGAAAAAGGATGAAATCACATAACGGGCGGCAAAAGTCAACGGATTCAATCGCGATGTACTTCCATTCAAGTAGCAAGCTTTTTTCATAGAAATTGTTCGGGATTAGCGGGAATATCTACTTGGCCCTCGGAAGTATAGCGCTTTATACAAGTACTCATAGACGTAATCGAATATGATGAATTGATTGACGAGAATTCTGCGGCCGTATTGCTGCTCATCCGGGAGCATAGCCTATACATCTTCCGGTTCAAGGGCAACCGGCGTTTCGCAAAATACATGTTTGCCGCATCTCATCGCCTCCACAGTGTAAGTCTTATGCAGCGGAGAGGGCAGGCAGATATCTATTACATCCATTCTGGGATCAGACATAATGTCTTCTATCGACATATGGCCTGATTCCGGTAAACGGAGAGGGCGGTGCGCTTGCTCCAGAAGTGACAAAGTTATATGATGTGAAGTAAACGTGAATGGCAGAGGTGAACCTAATGGAGCTTGGAATCGAACTGGTTCCCAAGGAGCAAAAGCAGACGATCAGCAGACTCATGCAATTCTATCTGTATGACTTTACCCGTTACCTGGATCTTGAGGTAGACCGTGATGGCGGCTTTCCGGCGTATCCCGGACTTGAAGCTTACTGGAACAGCGGCAACAATAAATTCGCTTATTTGTTTACGGTGGATGGGCATATTGCCGGATTCGCACTGGTGGACCGTCTGCTTCGCAACCCGGAAGGGCAGTACTACATGACTGAATTTTTTGTGATGCAGAAATACCGCCGCAGCGGTGTAGGCACATGGGCAGCCCACCGGTTGTTTGATATGTTTCCGGGTGACTGGAAGGTGTCGCAGATCCGCGCCAATACGCCTGCCCGCAACTTTTGGCACCGGGTGATCGGCAGCTATACGCATGGAGAATTTAAAGAGCGCTTTAATCCAAAGCAAGGTAACCCAAGTCAGTACTTCAGTACATTAAGTATTAATAAGATTAAAAAATAAATTGCGCTTCACTCTAAGTGTTTTCATCCACAACGGTATATCTGATACTGTTTGAAATCGCAACTTTTGCTGTTTTCCAGCGTCTGGTAATTGAGGCAGTTTTAGATGGATATGACGAAACAATAATTGTGGATCGTCTGTATTGCGCTATCGTCTGCGTTATTTACGGGTTGTAAGAATGGTGATGACAAGCTTGCGAATATGCCTTCTGATGTAGCGCAAGAAGCGGTTCAGACCGGAGTATCCTCAACTTCTGAACTCTCGCCAACGGCAGCTGCGAAGGACATACATAATTGAAGGGGAAGAAATCTCTGCTGATTTTTCCGCCCATCGGACCTTGCCGCTCGGAGTGTTGATGCCGGCGGAGGGCGTCTTTGTAGCAACTCCAGCACCTGCTTGGTCTGAAGAAATGGAGGGGTGAAATGAGATCACACAGATATTTTGGCATATGGATCGGCTTTATGTTACTGATTCTAATGGGCTGCAGTAAAGAACCTGCAAGGGATGAACAAACTGCATATGACTATGTTAAGGCGCAAGGCTATAAGATCATCTCTACAGAAGACGAGGCTTTTGAATACACGTTGACTAAAAAGCTGCTGTATGGAAGTCCAGAATCGACCCCTTATCAGCAGATGTGGGGTGTTCAAGCCGCTTCCCCGGATGATTATCTAGGCAAAAAAATAACCATTTATAAGTTCACCGTATCTAATCATCCGCTCGAAAAAATATATCTGACGGATACCACCAATGTTAACATCCTGATGGCCGATGGAGAAGTGATTGGCGGGACTTCGTTCCCGCTTAAAGAAGGCGAGTTGCTAATGGGAAGCGCCTATTCGCTGGACGGAAGGACGCTTGAAGAAGTGACAGGTCTAACCTTTAAGGAATGTTCTGACGATTGGAAAAAGAGGTACGATAATTAAACATCTATTTCATAAGGAGATTAGTCTGAAGCATCATTATCCACTATAGCTTGAGCAAGAGGCGTGATCCATACTTTATAGATCATGCGAGTGCTTGTAAACGTAACAGGCGTAAATTTGCTGATAACGGGGATGATGTAGCGTATTGGAGCGGATTAATTCATAGAGCAGTACATGGGCTAGCTTGGCACCGGTTGTTTTGTAGCCGCTGTAAAGTTAGCCTATTTCATTATATGCACCGCTGCTGATCCATTCAAAAGTTTTATACATGTTGACAATACGAGTTGTACAGATATATATTTGAATTACATATTGAACGTTGTTTAATAACATTACATTGTTTAATGAATCGGATTATTGAAAGGAGTCACCATGAGCAAAGAAGGCCGGCAAGAGCGTGAGCGGGAAGCTATGCGGATGCTGATTCTGGAAACGGCAGGCCAATTAGTGGCCGAGAATGGAATACAGAAGCTGTCGATCCGCAAAATAGCTGAACGTATGGAGTATTCACCTGGGATTATTTATCACTATTTTGAGGGGAAAGAGGATATCATCGGGCAACTGCTGGAGCAAGGGTATCGCAATCTGCTTCAGAAACTGAACGCTGCCACGGCACATAACAGTGAAGAATTATTACCGGAGGAGGCGTTGAGCCGCTCTTTGTCGCAGTTTATCCATATGGCTATAGCGGAGGGGACACAATACCGCAATATATTGCTTAATGATTCTGCGGCAGTCCTCAGGCATACTGCGGTGCTGCATATGGGGGCTTCACAGGAACGGAAAGCAATCGGCATGCTGTGCGCAACACTCCGCAGGTTCAAGGGCTTGGGGTCACAAAGTGAGCGTGAACTGGAGCTGACTGCCCAAGTTATTTGGAGCGCAGCCTTCGGGTTGATTATCAGACTGACTGTAGAGAATCCCCCGGAGGAACAGAAGGAAGCCTTGATTTCACGTCATTTGCAGGCGATGCTAACGATAGCATCAGGATAATTCCATTCTGGAAGCTGATAAGGAGCGGGTATAATGAAGACATTGATTTTGTATGCCACTAAATACGGATGTACAGAGAAGGCAGCCTATCTCTTGAAATCCCAGCTGCAGGGCGAAGTGGAAGCGATCAATCTTAAGTACGTCAAAGTTCCGCCGCTTACTGCGTATGACAATATTATTTTAGGCGGCTCCGTCTATTACGGGAAAATCCGCAAGGAAATGGCGCAATTCTCCCGAGAGAATAAGGAGATGTTAAAGAGCAAACGACTCGGGCTGTTCATTTGCGCAGGCTTGAAGGGAGAGCAGGCGGAGCAAGAGCTCCGACTTGCTTTTCCTGAAGAATTGTACAGCAAAGCCCTTGTGAAGGAAGTATTCGGAGATGAGATTTATACCGATAAAATGTCTGCAACGGACAAATTAATTCTCCGGATCGCCAAAGGAAAGGAAAAAGGCAATACAGGGTTAGCTTTGGACAGGATAACGAGCTTTGCTCAGGCGATGAATTGACTAATAAAAGAAGACGAAGACGACTAGTTAACATAATCAATACTATGTTAACTAGTCGTCTTTGTTTAATGATCACTTATTCAATAGAGAATATGAGCAATGTGACAATTATGTCATACTAAATTGAATATTGTTATGTTAAGCGATGGGAATATAGATATGCTCCCCCTTATACTAGAAATTGTTGTACGAGCTTATTTTCGAAAGGGGGCTATCCACTGATGAGTGATGTAATTAAAGCAATCATACTCGGCATAATTGAGGGCTTAACTGAATTTTTACCGGTATCGTCTACTGGACATCTTATTTTAGCAGGCAATTTGCTTAGCTTTGAGGGAGACGCGGCAATAACATTTAAAATTGTTATACAGTTGGGTGCAGTGATGGCAGTTCTAATTCTTTATTGGAGGAGATATTTGAAGATTGGGGCTAATATGATTAGAATGGACTTTTCCAAAAGTAAGGGATTAAATGTCATTCATATGATTTTGGCTATGTTACCAGCATTAATCCTATATCTTCTCTTCAAGGACACAATAAAAAGCAAATTATTCGGCCCAACCCCTGTCTTGATCGGTCTAGTTGTGGGTGGAGTATTGATGATCATTGCTGCACGGAGTAGGAGAACTGAAACCGCTGATACGATTGATGGGATTAATTATAAACAGGCTTTCGGGATTGGCCTGTTCCAGTGTTTGGCATTGTGGCCGGGATTTTCGAGATCGGGTTCGACGATTTCGGGTGGTCTTTTGCTTGGCACTAGCCAAAAAGCCGCTGCAGATTTCACGTTCCTCATTTCCGTGCCTGTTATGTTTGGTGCAAGCTTGTTGGATTTGTACGATAGTCGCGATTTGCTGAATTCTGACGATTTTTTTCTAATGTTAATTGGCTTTATGACATCCTTTATTGTGGCAATGATTGCAGTAGTGACGTTTATCAAACTGATTAAACGGCTTCGATTGGAATGGTTTGCGCTATACCGTTTTGTCTTAGCAGCTCTTTTCTATTTTATCGTTATATTGTAAAGGATTAACGGGCAGGACTACATAACCAAATACAACTGTATAACTCCATTATATTTGGTATCATCTTCGGTTGATGAGGCCCCGCCTTTCTTCATATCTGGAAATTGTGTTGATGTGTTATTAAAATGTGTTGACACAAAAGTAATTAGGGACCATACTATATATATGAACAACAATAATAAAATAATAAATGACATTGACGCTATTCCATCACTTGTACAATCTAAGCGTCAGATTGATCGCTATAACCTAGACATAGACGCACAGGCTATACTCGTCGCGTCTAGGCTAATGGCAGCGGGAGCCAAGCTTGGGCATGCCTCGGAGATTCATTTCTCTAGATTCGGTTTATCAACAGGGCGATATCGTTTATTGGCAGATCTTGAAGACAACGAAGGAGAAGAGTTGCCTTCGCAATTAGCGGAGCATCTAGGCGTTACACGTGCTACAGTGACTGGTCTTATCGACATTCTTGAACGGGATGGCCTAGTTTCCCGGCGATTAAGCTCAGACGATGGCCGTCAGAGAACGGTCATTTTGACGGAAGAAGGAGCGAAGAAGCTCCGTGAAATGGCTCCTGAGCATTTCGCTTGGCTGGAAGCAATGGTGGGCTTACTTAATATCGAGGAGCGCAGCGTATTTCTTGACTTGCTAGGCCGAGTTACACAAGGCATCTCAGCACTTACGGGCGAACTAGGCCCGAAACCAAAAGGAAAAATCAGTAATGAGTAAAATGGGCTAGTGATGCTAGCCTATTTTTACTCTTATATAGTTAGGAACCTAATTATATTTCACTGAAAGCAATCATTGAACTATTTCAAAGAAGGAGGGAGCAACTAAATGAACCAGATGAAATACCCGAATCAGTCAGATGATGTTTACGGCATCAAGGCTGTTGGCTCCAAGAAAAAGACTTTTGTACTATGGCGTGAAGTTGTAATGGCCTATGCCGCTCCCGCCATCATGGCAGGTATCGGGGGATTGGTTAGTGCCAATAGGGGGCTTCAAATAGGGGCATTGACCACAATCGGCGGTGCATCGGCCTTGATGGCCTTGATGATTGGCCTTTTGTTGCGCAGCCGGGTGGGGCATATGCGATGGGTCATCGGTGCACCTCACTTGGTTGTGGTAGGGGTGTTCGCATTGGCCGGGTCCTCGGTTGGCCTATACGCTGCATGGGTGACATCTGTTTCACTAGAAATCATGATTCCAAGCTATCACTTGGCCTGGGCCGAACGTGTCTGGATCGATTTCCCGTTGTCTGGATTCATAGCAAGCACGATAGTGACATGGCGGTGGCGTCTTGCCGTCACAACTAATTTTTCATCCAAAAGGAGAAGAAAAAAATGATAGTTATTATGGGAGCAACAGGTACGATAGGCAGTGCGCTTTTGGAACGTTTGGTTGATCTAGGCGTACCTGTCAGGGCGCTGAGCAGAGAGCCAGAGAAGTTGCGTGATCAGATCGGAGAAAAAGGCCGATTGACTATCGAGGTCGCATGGGTGGAGGCTTCCGACCCAGAATCGCTGCGCCGCGCGTTTACAGGTGCTAGCCAGCTCTTCCTTGCTATGTCTAACAGTCCAAGACAAATCGAATTGGAAACTTCGATCATTCAGATTGCCGCCGAATCTGGAATCAAACACATCGTAAAAATATCCAGCCCTGCCTTTGAGCAGAGCTCTCCAGTGGCTGTGGCGGGCTGGCATCAAGAAATTGAGAAAACGCTGAGGGAATCGGGCCTCATCCACACCGTGTTGCGCCCTTATGCGTTCATGCAAAACTTAATGCGCCTTGCACCAACGATCACAACCCAAAATGTATTCTTTGGCTCCATGGGCGATTCACCGTGTAACTTCATTGACTGTCGCGATATCGCAGATGTTGCCGCAGAAGTCCTAACCAACCGCGAGGTATCAGGCCAAATATATACGCTTACTGGTTCGGAGATTTTCAGTTATCCCCAGATCGCGAGTCAACTATCCGCCCTGCTTAATCGGCCGATAAGTTACATCAACATGGAACCTCAAGTACTACTCCGTAATCTTATCGAGCACGGTCATATGCCTCCTTGGCTTGCGAACCACGTTGTGGAAATTCAAACCATGTCTACGGTGGTGCCAGAAAGTCCAAATGACACTGTGAAGCGCTTGCTCGGCAGAGAGCCACGCACGCTAGGCGCCTTTCTGCATGAGCGTGTAGAAAATTTCCGGTAGAGGCGGAGTCCATTTGTTTTGACATTTGTGTAGTTGGCAGCATTTTATTCCGATTTCAGACAGGTCATTAATCTAAAGGGAAACGATAGCTCAAAAAACAGCGGCAGTCTAGGACTTTATTTCGTCCATGGCTGCCGCCGTTTCTTTTATTTAGGCCAGTCTGATGCTTGTATTTATTAGATAATATTTCAACATATGAAAAATTCACAACAGAAACCCTTTACTACAGCGTTTCTTTGATACTCCAGAGCCATACCTTACACACACCGAACTTGCATACTAAACCCAGGAAAAAGACCGGGGCACAGCCCCGATCGTTAAAAATTAATTCACTGATTTCGTACTTAGTCTGTAGAGCCGGTTAACCGCTGCTTCAAATCAAGCGCTATTTCCATGGACTGGAGTGCTAGATTCAGCGAAAGGACGGATTCCGAGCCGTCTTGTAAACAGTGAATCGCATGCTGGAGGCTTAGCTTGTATGGATCCTGTTTCTCCAGAACGATCTCTTGCTTGCCGGCCTTGCTGTATTCATACAATGCAGAATCGATGTTTCCCTGCATGTCATCACTTTCATGAAAGACCAGCTTTGCCTGTTCAAAGTAAGCCTCATATCCAACTGTAAAGGGGTAAGAATCAGGCATAAACGAAGAAACGCTAACTTCCGCCGAGACCCCGGATTCCTCAAAGGATACACGGACCAGTGCTTGTTCTTCCTTGCCGCCATTTGTTCCCCATACGGAGGAGGGAGCAGTTGAACCCAGCAGCCAGGTGATGAAATCCAGCTCATGGATCATCAGATTTGTAGGGAGGGTGCCAAGCCCCAGATTCCCCCAAAGTGGTGGGGTTTCTCTTTTGACAGACACATGCAGCAGCTTGCCATACTTCTCCTGTTGTGTGGTTTCATACAGATATTGATAGGCCGGATCAAATTTGATGAACTGATTGACGAGAATTCTTTTCCCATATTGAAGCTCAGCCTCTCTCATTGCCGTCGCATCTTCTAAACTTAGCACAACCGGAGTTTCACAAACTACATGTTTGCCGGCTTTCATTGCCTCTAGAGTGTATTTCTTATGTAGTGGGGAAGGTAGACAGATATCAATGATATCCAGTCTGGAATCTTGCATAATGTCCTCTATTGACGATGTGATCTCAACCCCAAGCTCTTCCTTCAGCTTATGCAGCTTGTCTTCGTTCCTCCCAAAGATGACAACCCGGTCAATGCTATCCAGTTTCTTTAATATGGCGGCATGATATGCTCCGAAACCTGTTCCTAATATACCAATATTCATTTGCAGCAGCTCCTTCTCTCTGATATATTTCATAGTACACTGCTATTGTTGACAACAGAGTGGCAAGAATTCGAGAAGCTTCAAACCCTAATAATTTCGTGGGCAGGACAGGAGTGAATATATGCGCTTGCATCGCTTGATTGGGATATTGTTACTGGTAGAATCCAGGGGGAAAATGAAAGCAAGTGACTTGGCGGCCGCACTAGAAACCTCGGTACGATCCATTTATAGAGACATAGACGTTCTGGCGGAGGCTGGAATTCCCATGATATCTGCACCTGGGCCGAGTGGCGGGATTTCGCTAATGGAGGGCTACACGGTCAACCTGCGGCAGCTGCACGGGGACGAGATGGTTCAGCTCTATTTAACGGGAATGGGCTTTCAATCAGGAAGGAACAGCGAATCGGGCCTCAAGTTGAGGAACGCGTTATTAAAGCTGGAAAAGTCCTTGCCAGCCGCTTATCAGGAGGATATCCGCAAAGCCCAAAATGTCTTTTATTTCGATGATACCCCTTGGTGGACGGAACGGAATGCGGTGCCGTGTCTGGAGACTCTGCGTGCTGCGCTGTGGAAATCACAAAAGATTAGCGTTCAATACCGAAAGGTCAATAACGAAATTTCTTCCCGGTTACTGCTTCCCTACGGCCTCGTAGTCAAACAAGGGGCTTGGTATCTGGCCGCTTATTGCGAGGAGGCAGAGGGCATGCGCACCTTTAAATGCGAGCGGTTCGAAGCGGTACAATTACTGGAGGAAAAATATAGAATTCCGGCGGAGTTTTCTTTGGAGAAGTATTGGAGCAGCGGGGAGGAGAGCTTTAAACAAAGCCGGAGGGCTGAAGAACACTATCCGGTGGTCCTTCGCATAGAACAGGGTAAGCAGGAACTTGTTAACAGGCTTGAGGTTATGCAAAAGGGTGAAGAGGATGGATTTCTCCTGTTGACTGTAAATATGTACAGCTATGAGAATGCCTGTCTGAAGGCGCTGGCGCTGCTCACCGATATCGAGATTCTTGAACCGCCCCTACTCAGAGAGTACATTAAGCAGAAAATAACTGCTTTGCAGCATAAGTATCTATGATCAAGCTCTGCAAATAGTTACTGGAATTTAAATGATTTGCAACTAAAATTACACATTATCCTCTAAAGCTTATGCGATAATTTAAGCATTGACATTTTATCAATCCTATTGGGGGCAGTGCGAGGAGGAGTAATGTGAACAAGATTGCTAGCGCTGTAGCAGCAGGGGTTATTTTACTTAGCGGATGTACAACGGACAAGTCACAGAATGCGGAGCAGAATAATAGTACAGGTAATCATAAGGTTCTTTTGACGGAAGATAAAGCTCAGAAAATCGCTGTGTACGGGGTCAGCAAGCCGGAGAGCGGCTACTCCCCGTTGACTGTTCAACTCGATAATGAGTCCAGAGATTATGAATGGAGCAATACCTCCAACCCCTCTTTTTATCCGAAGGTCATCCTCAGTGATTTGAACGGCGTAGAGGGAGATGAAATTGCTGTTGTACTTACGACAGCTACTGGTACAGGTGTACGTGAATCGGAGGTTCATGTGTTGACTGCTGATTTTACAGAGATTCCGGTTTCCGATCCTAAAGACAGTGTAAGAAATGAAATTTCCTCTGTGCTGCAAAAGGGAAACGGCGAGCGGGAATACACGATCTCAGTTTCTGGCAAGGATTATCCTTTTAAGTTCAATGAAAGTGATGCAGGTATATGGTTTGATCAACCGGTTGTCGGAAACATTGTCAGATACTTCATTCAGGATCATGTCCTTACGGCTGAACTGTCTATCCAGATTTCCCCCGGGATGTTCATTGGCAATGTGTTGATGAGATATGCTTATGTGAACGGAACTCTTGAACCGGATGACATTGGTTACCAGAAAGAAAGTTTATGAGAATAAGGTTACATAAATAATATTATGTAAACTATAGTTGAGGGAGATTGGATTTTGTTCAGAGATATTGAACATGCGTGGAACCCGACTCAAGAGGAAATTAAGAGATGGGCAAGTATCTTAAAACTTGGATTTATCGTTCAAAACATTTGATAAGCTATCCGCAAGAATATGATTACGACTACTGGGGGCTATTTTCAAAGTATGTCTTTAATGTGTGATTAAACGAACAAATTCCACTCTGCGTGTGCAATGTTCATCATTAGTAAACCCGGACAAGCTTCTAAGCTTATCCGGGTTTTTGGTTACTATACGTTTACATCACCAGCGCCCATTTCTCTGATCTTGAGTCGTTTGTGGGCTGTAATGAGGAACGGCAGCCCCAAGGCGGTGGTTAAGGCCAGGGGCACAAAGACAGCCGGTCCATTTGCGGCGCCGAATTGATCCAGCAGCAGCCCCCCCAGGATAGGAGCTATTACATTGCCGAGATTATTAAAGCCTATGGTTCCGAAATATGTACCTTTCCATTCCGGTTTGGCAATCCGGTCAATGAGCATGTCCATCATTGTAAAGAGCAGTACCTCGCCAATGGTGAACAATACGACACTGAACATCAGCAGTGCCACTCCACCGGCAATTCCGAACAGCAGCAGGCTCAGCGCTACGCAAAGATTCCCCAGAATCAAAGGGACAATCGGTGAGAATCGGCTTGCCGTGCGGACAATCGGGTACTGGACCACCAGTACAGTTACGGCATTTAGGGACAGCATATAGGAGAAGACCTGTCCTCCGTTCGTGAAATGGGTATTCATTGCTAAATACTGGGCCAGTGTGGAACTGAAATGCCCATATCCCAGTACACAGAAGATTGTACCCAGCAGTACGGGCAGGAATACCCGGTCCCGGGTGGTCGTTGCCAGTGCTTCGCGCAGCTTTGGAGCACGGACTTCGGAACGCTGCGGAAGAGTGGAATGATGGATGCGGAACTGCATAAACAGCACAAGCCCATAAGCGATATACACAATTCCGGCAATCAGAAACGGGAAGGTCGATTTTGCAGATCCCAGCTGCAGGCCAATAATCGGACCAAAAACAACACCCAGATTGACGGCGGCGTATCTTAAATTGAACACGAGCAGTTTATGGTCCGGTGGGGTAATATCCGACAGTAAGGCGCGAGAAGTAGGTTCAAATACGGCACGGCATAGGCCGTTTAGTGTATTAACCAGGAAGAATACCCATAAATACTGGGCGGCAGAGAAGCCGAAGAATACACAGGCCCAGCCGAAGACCGAGACCAGCATTACGATTTTACGCCCGATAACATCGGAGATATAACCTCCATAGAAACTGATCAGCACGCCAGCCAGTGAGCTGACAGCTACCGTAAAGCCTGTCTGGGTCGCGGAAGCGCCAAGCACCTGGGTGAGATAGATGGATAAGAAGGGGATGCTCATGGAGGTAACCAGGCGTCCAAACATTGTCCCGATAATAATGGTCCAGGCTAAGGGATGGATGTGCTGCAAATGTTGTTTCATATAATGTGAATCTCCTACTCTGGTTGCTGAATTTTTAAACCTGCTAATCAAAGCTGCTTTATGTATAATTGTAATGGTAAAAGGGGGAAGTAAAAGTGTAAGGATTGCGTTCCCCGTTTCACCTTTAAAGGAGCATGGATCATGGACAATAACGTTACACATTATTTACGGGTTGCCTCAGAGATTAATAATCCCTTTACTATTCATGTGCCTATTCCGGTGACAATTGAGCTGCTGGCATCTGTGCTGTGCTGCACGCCACGCAACGTGAAATTTATTCTGCGCAAGCTCGAGGAGAAGGGGTTCATCCAGTGGCAGGCAGGACGGGGAAGAGGCCACACCTCGGCGATGACTTTTTTACGCACTGTGGAAGAGATATTGGAGAATTATCTTTTGGAGCTGATTAGCAGCGGGAAGATAAAGCAGGCAATCGAGTTAATTGGGCTGCCTGAGGTCAAAGGTCCGCTAAAGGATAGGTTATTAACCTTGTTAAATAGACAAATGGGCTATCAGAGCGAGACAGAATCGACCACAGGACTTGATGTCCTGCGGATTACCCGCAACCGCAGCATGGAGAAGCTTGACCCCGCTTTTGTATACACAGCTTTTGAAGCCTATCTGATCGGACAAATCTGCAGTACTTTAGTTACATATGATGCCGTTAGCGATTCCTTTAACCCGGCACTGGCCCATATGTGGGAAGCGAATGAGGACCATACCAGCTATATCTTCTATTTGCGCAAAGGTGTTCGATTCCATCACGGCAGGGTGATGACCTCGCGGGATGTGAAAAGTACGCTGCAGCGGCTGGTGGAGCTGGACAGTTCGGCATTATGGCACTTTCGGGGGATTGAAGAAGTAGAGCTTGAGGGGGATCACCGGATCCGCTTCAATCTATCATCTCCCAATCTCTTTTTTCTTCATCTCTTAAGCTCCATTCACATGTCGATTCTGCCCTTTGATGCTGATAATGACCAGGAACCCCTTGGAACAGGTCCCTACCGGCTGATGAATTTGAATGAAGATGTGCTTGTGCTTGCAGCCTTTGATGATTACTACAGCATTCGTCCGCTGTTGGACCGGGTCGAAATCTGGTATTTGCCGGATCAGGGCTCCGGTACACGCCAATACCAGCTGCCGGATGCCGCCGTTTCAGGCTCCTATTCGGATGGTTGCTCCGGCAACAGTATTGATTACCCGGCGCTGGGTTGCAGATATATTATCGTGAATTTTCGCAAAGAGGGCATTCAGCA
Source organism: Paenibacillus sp. FSL L8-0470 (assembly GCF_038008625.1). Classification (NCBI taxonomy): domain Bacteria; kingdom Bacillati; phylum Bacillota; class Bacilli; order Caryophanales; family Paenibacillaceae; genus Paenibacillus; species Paenibacillus sp. FSL L8-0470. The sequence goes on along the minus strand of NZ_JBBOZM010000001.1, from coordinate 4,107,569 downwards.
CAATCTGCTTTTTCGCCAGGCGATGCGTCTTCTTTATGACCCTTCTGCGCTGATCAGGGAACTGGGCGGTAACCGGATTACACCGGCAGACAGCTTCCTGCCTTGGAATAGCCGCCGCATAATCTGGAAAGAGCATTCACTTGAAGAGGCGGCAAAGCTGCTGGAATCCAGCGGGTACAGCGGAGTAGAGATAACGCTTGCTTATGTTCCCAGAAAGGATGAGCTTGAAGAAGCTGAGTGGCTGCAGCAGCGTGCGGAGCGAATCGGTCTGCATATTTGCCTGATATCCTACAAGGAATACAACATGGAGGAAGTCAAGCAGCAGGCGGATTTCCTGTTTGCGGAAGAGGTACTCGAAGATGATTGGCAGTGGGGAATGATTAATTACTTTGTGAACAAGTCCAACCATCTGCACGCGTTGCTTCAAGACAGTCAGCGGGACCAATTACAGCGGGAACTGGAGCATTTTGCAGAACTGCCTGCAGAAGGCAGAGGCGAACTTCTGGAGCGGACGGAAGCGATTCTGCGCGAGAATTGTTGGGTCCTCTATGGCTGTCATATGAACAAAAGAGCCCAGCTGAATCAGAGTCTGTTCGGCTTGCATACGGGATCTTTTGGTTTTCTGGACATCTCCAGGCTGTGGATCAAACCGGGTTTCCCCGAGACCCGTATGTGAAGCATGACTAACCTGGCAATTAAAACAATAAAACAGGAAAGAAAAACCTGGTAATTTCTCTTTATTGCATCTGCTCCTGCTTATATCATTAGGCATATTACTGATGGAAAAGGGAGGGCCTTATGTTGTCCAAGCTGACTGCCCGCAAAAAAATAGCATTTCGTTTACTTGGAATCTTACTTGCTTCCGATGTACTACTTGTCCTTCTTGGACTGTTGGATTATTCGCCTGGACCGCGGCTTCACCCATCGGGGGGATATATTGTCCTTTATCATGTAATCCTGCTAAGTGTGTCTCTGGCTCTGCTCCAAAAACAGCTGCTCCTGTTCCTGACAGTTTCCTTAATCCTGTTGTTGTTCGGGGTGAAATACTTCTGCTCGTCGTTTATGGGCTGGCAATATGAATATTTGCATTTCCCCCGGAATCAAGAGTTGCTGGTTGTGAAATACCGGATCGCTACACTAGGGGAAAGCCAATATTTCGCAGAATTTTACCGGAGCCGGTATTTTGGATTATTCATGCATAAGCTGAAAAACCAGGACTACTCGGTTATGATTCGGGGTGAGGATCGGGATCCGGAGAACGTGCTTGGGCTGAGCAGCCCTACCTGGAAGCATGAGCGGGAAGTGATTCTGGATACGGCAAGCGGGGAGCGTACCATCAGATTGTATTGAAATGAGCGTGTAGCAGAAGAGAACAGGTTAATTCAATGCCTCCCCTGCCAGTGATAGAATTTGGCCGCAACGGGTTAATTAGAACCATAGACCAACTGCAAAAGGCCAAATCAAATCACTTGCGGCAGATAAAGCCGAATGAGGTGCAAACGGGAGTTTGATCAAAAAAGGCAATAAATCTTCAGGCTCGGCTGCCATCGGCAATACATGCATTGCTGTGGTGAAGGGAATTACCATGTAGAGGGACTGATTGAGCTGAGACGGGGAATGACACTTGCCGACGCAGATGATATCAAGTTCAAGGTAAGGGACAAGCTGCTGGCCGACCCGCATATCTCGGATGTTACTCTGGGAATTCTTGAAGATAACAGTGTCCGCAATTGGGTGCCCCAGCATGAATTGAATTAATTAGAAGAACAAAGGGGAGTGCCGCAACACCGGCACTCCCCTTTGTTCTTCCTGTCTTATGATTCAGAAAGAAGATTACTTTCTCCGGCATAATCTTCTCAACCTGCTTGTTTGCCCTCGCATTTCTTGCAGACATTAAGCTTCTCGCCGGTAACACCTTTGCCGATATAGAGCAGCTTGATTCGCGTACTGCCACAGATCGGGCAGGTTCCTCTGCTCCGGGAGGGAGTCCGCCATAATGCTTTGCCGCGTTTGTTCTTAGACATATTCTGTTCCACCTTCGCGCTTGATATCTTATCGTATGCCCAAATTGAGGGCAGCGTGAAAGGAACGAAGGGAGAAAGAGGTGTCTATTAATATTAATGCAAAGGACCTGTCGCTATTGAGATCAAAATAAACGATAATTGAACGGGCCGCAAGCCAAGCCATTTCTGAGTCAAAGCGCTTGATGCCGGGGTTACTGGCAGATTCAAAGAATTATAGGTGGATCAATGAATCTTTGGAGGTTTAGACTTCATCGTATCGTTAAACTGGGTCACAAAAACACCTTCATTCGGGCCAGGATTATTTCGAAACATTTTTGCTTCTTCAACCAGAACTTCGTCCGTATCCGTACCAAGTACCTTTATAGTTTCTTCAATGAATGATGTAAGTGGCATCGCACGCGGTTCATCGTTGTTGCTTTGAACCCATGGTGGCACAATTTCTAATACTTTTACCGTTGTGTCTTTAAGCATGTACCGTTGGGACAGCGTATAGGTGTGAAGTGCTGCCTTCGTTGCGGAATATAGAGCAGTCGCCGCTAATGGCATAAATCCAAGTATCGAAGTCGTGTTGATGACAACCGCTTCTTCTTTGGACTTCAAATGCTCGATCAATGCAGAAGTCATACGAATTGGACCTAGCAAGTTTGTCTTGACAGTCGAAACCAAAACATCCTCATCAATCACGCCCGCCGCGTCATCGGACTGGATGATGCCGGCGTTGTTAAACAAAACATTTACATCCGGGTGTTCTTCGATTAACTGCTTAGCGGCCGCCTTTATGCTGGCAGGATCTTGTACATTCAATTCCACTGCGGATATGCCGGGATTCGCTTTGATTGTCTCCTCCAGACGTTCTTTACTCCGACCAGCGATAATAACTTTATTCCCAAGATTGTGGAGAGCTTCTGCTAATGCACGTCCAATTCCCGAACCGCCGCCTGTAATGAAAATCGTGTTTCCTGTAAGTTTCATTTTGTAAACCCTCCTGATTTCTTTTAAATTAAAATATCGATTTTTTGTATACCTCCTCTTAAATTGAACATGTGTTGAATTAATAACATATGTTTTATATAGTGAATGTACCAGAGCGATAAATGGTGTTCAATGGTTAAAATAAGCTCGGTTGTTGATTTTTCAACAGAGGACTTCGATGTGTTCATTCTGTATGGGATAAAGGGGAGAAGGATATGGACAGGCGTATTCAAAAATCGAGGCAAGCGATTTTTGATGCTTTTATGAGGCTGATGTCAGAAAAGGAATTCGAGAGCATAACGGTCAATCAAATTGCTGAGGAAGCGAATGTCAATCGAGGAACGGTGTATTTGCATTTCAATGACAAGTACGATTTGCGCGATCAACACATGGAAGCTCAGATTAACCAGTTACTACGCAATTGTATGTCTGAAGATGATAAGATGGTTCATCTCCCTTCCAAAACTACGCTATTACGCACGTTTGAATATTTGGAGCAGCATGCTCCTTTCTATTCCTTAATGCTGACGAGCAAGGGAAACACGGTTTTTCGAAACCAAATGGAGACAATGTTTCGGCAAAGACTGAACGAGCATCTGGATTCGATCAAACTCGATGGGGAGTTGAACAGGGACATTACGGTCCAATTTTTAATTTCAGCGGCAGTGGGTGTATTGGAATGGTGGATAATCCGTTCGATGCCGTATCCGGCATCGGTCATGGTTGAACAATTTTGGGATTTGCTGAACCGAGGTGTCGAAGGACAACAACATGGTGCTATTTCAGATTAGATAACGATCTAAATTTATAATATAAGAACGTGCCTAAATAAAAGCTTATTGTATTTGGTAGTGTTAACGCAAATATTACGGCTAAGGGTACAAGTTCTTATCCTTCACGCATTGTGAAATGATGTCAGAGAAATCCAAATGATTGCCGCAAACGAGATTTAGAGAGTATATGCAAATAGTCTATTTAACGCCAAAAAAAACAGCGTATAACATAAATTATACGCTGTTTCATCTGAGATCCATTTTAATAGGTTCATCTAACCATCTGGTTGTGCCGAATTGAGGGTTGATATTGGATTAATACGGTATTTAATCTAGAATATGGTTTTAACTGTTTGCGGCCTTCTGATGTGAGCTTTGTGTAAAACCGGGTGAAAGAAATCATGCTATACTAATTGGAAAAACAGCTGGGGGTTTTGATTTTGACATACAGCAGTTCCAAACGGGGATGGCGATCGGATAAACTATCGCATTTGGGTTCATCCATATTCTCGGAGGTATCCGAATGGAAAGCAGAAGCACGGAGGTCGGGCATCGAGGTCATCGACCTTGGGATCGGCAGTCCGGATCAGGCACCTGCTCTTGAGATTCGCCAAACGTTAAGTGATGCAGTTCTCAGGGAGAACAGTTATTCCTATCCCGCTTCCAAAGGAAGTGACTTGTTCCGCAAGCAAGCGGCAGCCTGGATGAAATGGCGGTTTAATGTTGAAGTGGATGATGAGGAAGAGCTGGTGGCGCTGATGGGTTCACAGGACGGGCTGGCCCATCTTGCTTTGTCCATTTGCAACCCCGGAGATTTGGCGATTGTCCCTGATCCGGGGTATCCGATTTATTCCGGCTCACTGGCGATTGCAGGGGTCAAGGCCTGGCAGCTCCCTTTGCTGGAACAAAATGACTTTCTGCCTGATCTGGACAGCATTCCTGATGAGATATGGCAGCAGGCGGTTTTTATCCTGCTCAGCTTTCCCGGCAATCCGATTGCGGTTACGGCCGATCTGGCTTACATGGAGAAACTGATTGCATTAGCCGGGAAATGGGAGGTGCTGGTTATTCATGATTTGGCGTATTCGGAGATGGGGTTTGACGGCTACCGTCCGTTAAGTATCCTGCAAGTACCTGGAGCCCTAGAGACGGCGGTTGAATTTCATTCGTTCTCCAAGAGTTTTAATATGGCCGGATGCCGCGTTGGTTTTATGACCGGCAACCGCCAAGCTGTTGGCGCACTCCGTGAACTGAAGAGCAATGTAGACTATGGGGTATTTAATCCGGTACAGGAGGCTGCGGTATGTGCGCTGGAGCTGGCGATGGCTGGAGGTGGGGAACTGGAGGTGGCTCCGCTCTATGAGCATCGGCGCGATGTGTTCATTGAAGCTTTGTCTTTGGAAGGCTGGTCTGTTGTTAAGCCCAAAGCAACAATGTTTGTCTGGGCACGGCTTCCGGAAGCTTGGGGAACTCCAGGTGAAGTTGGCCGATCACGCAAGTTTGCTCAAGAGCTGCTGCTGAAGACTGGTGTTGCTGTAATCCCGGGGGATGCTTTTGGTTCGCAGGGAGAAGGGTTCGTCAGAATCGCGCTGGTTGAAGAAGAAAAGCGGCTCCTGGAAGCTGCCCGGAGAATCGGGGAGTTTCTTCGCAGGAACCGCTAAACGTAAAGATCATTTACTGCAATTCTTTAGGCAAGGCTACGGCCAGCAATTTACGCTCTGTCGGGATCAGTGCGATTCCTTTTTCGATCGTAACATTGCCAAAATAGTGGTAGCCGGCTCCGGTTTTGATAATCCCGTACAAGGCTCCGGTATCCGCATGATTAATGGAGAGGTACCCGTTCTCGTAAATGGCGAATACAGCCTTGCCAACCCGCTGCAGACGTTCAACCTTGCTTGCCGGATTGTTGAAATTCACAACACGGTCATTCTTAAGATTGACTCCGGTGATTTGGGTTCCTTTTTGAAAAAATGCCATTCCGTTTGTAGGGCCGGCCAGCCATCTGCCATAGCTTTCATAGCTTTTTTCCGCTGTTTCTTTGTCCTGGCTGCGTGTAAACCGTGTTAGCGTATATTCATCTTTATCAAGATTTCCAACTACCGTGTAGATATATGGATTCTGAATGGAAGTGTAGTAATTGCTCATTCTGTCAATGTCATTCAGAGGCTTGTAGTCTTCTTGGCCTGATATTTTGCCTGTTGCCGGGTCCAATTGGACCAGTGTTAATACATGACCCGCAACAGGGGTGGTTTCAGCATCATAATGTTCTTTTACTTGTTTCCGCAGCAGCAAATGTCCATCCTGAACACCCACATATTCGTAAAAGCCTTCTGTTCTCCATAACTTCTTGCCAGTAGCAAGATCTAGTCCGAAAAATTGTGTGCGTATATTATCTACGGTGCTGGAGACGACGAGTGCGCCTTTATATTCTCCGTAAATGGTCCCTACATACATGGGAATATCCGTATTCTCCCAAATTTTCTTTCCTGTAACCGGATGGTAGACAGCTACACCGCCACGTTCATTGGAGAAATATATTTTTCCGTTAATCAGACGGACCTGAGCACCAATTTCTATGGGGAACTTTGACACTTTCACCTTCCACAGCAGTTTCCCCGTGTCAGCGGATACTTTTACGAGTTGTTCGTTATTGTCAATAAAAAAGACGGAGTTGTTCGTCACGATCTGAGGCTCCCCGCCATTTTTGTAGGACCATTTCACTTGGCCGGTAGCTATATTTTTGGCGTACAGTGTAGGGTAGGCGGAGTAATAGAGGATACCGTTCAAGATAGGCAGTTTGTCATACATGCCAATGCCGTCCGTTGTTGTGGACCACTTTAAGGGGAGTGAGGTGTCCTTGGCGGGTTTCACAGAAGTGGCGCTGGCGGATGCTGCATAGGCGGTATCAGTGGCCGTTCCTTGCAACGTTAGGGTGGTACCGGATGACAATAGGGAAACAGCGAGAAGTGATGTGAGAATTGTTTTTACTTGTGGCAAAAGAGTCATCTCCTTGTGAATGTTCATATTTAGTTAGACGTATAAATGCTCATTAAGTTTCTAAAATAAGGAAGTTGTTTATTAGTTAACATAATAATTAATATGTAAATAAGTAATTCAACCGGTCCAGATTGGGGTAATAAGGGGCAACTAAGATTTTACAGGAGGGCTTGTTATGGGATTCAATTTTGGAGGATTCGGTGAGAAAATACAAGGTCTGGTGGATACGGTTAAAGAAGGCGGAGTGGGCGATCTGCTGCAAAAGCTGCCACTAGATCAGCTGCCGCTGGATCAATTGATGGAGAAACTCCCTTTGGATCAGTTGCTGTCAGGATCGTTTCTGCAACAGTTTACGCCTTTTGAGTCACTGCAGGAGCTGCTGCAAAGCGGAGGTTTCTCTGCATCTTCGGCGGAGGATTTGAAATCCCTGCCCCAGGATCAGTTGAATGAGCATGTCAGTCATACGACTTCCTTCAGTTCGTTGAAGGACATGCTGACCAAAGCGGCGGAATTTTACAGTCAGCGTAAATAACAATCGGAACTAACCCAGGCTACAGCTTCAGCGGATTTGTGCGGGAAGGCGGTTAAATATTTTATTTGTAAAAATAACTGCTGAGCAGCTGCACACTTTACTGAAATTAAGCCGTTTTTAAGGCATCAGGCCAGCTTCGGAATACACCCGAAGCTGGCCTGATTTCACGTTACATATATCTTGTCTTGTTTCTTTCAGCACTACTGCCGCAGCCACGCTGTTGCTAAGAGCAGTGCTCCTTTATTAGCATTCGTGTCCGCGAGCGCATTCAGCATGACAAAGTCATGGATGATGCCTTGAAACCGTACCGCTGTTACCGTTACGCCCGCTTCACGCAATTTGGCGGCATAGGCCTCGCCTTCATCCCGCAGTACATCGGCTTCTCCCGTAATAATCAGGGCTTCCGGCAAACCGCTGAGCTGCTCTAGGCTGGCCCGCAGCGGGGAAGCGGTAATCTGAGCCCGTTCCTGCGGATCTGTTGTATATTGATCCCAAAACCACTTCATCCCTTCACGCTGGAGGAAATAACCTTCGGCGAACTGGTGATACGATTCCGTATCGAATGAAGCGTCGGTTACCGGATAAAACAGCAGCTGCTTGCTGATTGCCGGGCCTTTGCGTTCTTTGGCCATCAGCGTGATGGCCGCAGTCATATTGCCTCCGACACTGTCACCAGCTACAGTTAATCGACCCCTGTCAAGACCATGTTCGGAACCATGATTGGAGATCCATTCCAGCACCGCATAAATTTCCTCAATTGCTGTAGGATACTTAGCTTCCGGGGACAGGCTGTATTCCGGAAAAACAACGGCCGCATCCGCGCCGGCGGCCAGTTCACGAATGAGCCGGTCGTGAGTATGGCTGTTACCGAATACCCAACCGGCACCGTGAATGTATAAGATAACAGGAAGTGATGAAGCAGAAGAGTTAACCGGACGAACAATTCGGATCGGAACCTCACCTTTGGGTCCACCGGGAACAGAGAGATCCTGGATATCGGTCTCCGGTTTTTTTATTTCACCGGATTGAACGGTATCCACCGTTTCTCGGCCCTTTTCAGGACCGAGGTCTGGAAGGAAAGGGGGCTTTGCATTGTCATCGGCAAACTTCTGCGCTGCCGGTTCGAGAACGATCTTTTTATTTTCGGGCATGTTTATCGTCTCCTTTAATGAAATATGGGTTCTATCTCTCTTCAATCCATAACCGTATGCGGTCTTCCTGAAACGAAACGCGTAGCAGTCCCCGTTAACCTCCCTAAAACTTTTAGCCCAAAAGCGAACGGTTTGCTAGGGATAAAGCGTATATTCATTGACTAACCGGGGAGGAAGAACGATTGAAAGACTATCCGATCACTGAACAGCAGGCCAATGAAATGTTCGAAGAGCATTCCGCATACGATTCCGCTGAAAGTATTGCCCTGCAGAGTGAAAGTGACCAGCTGCTGTGGGCGGCGGTCGCTTGTTTAGAATCAGCGTAAAGTCGTTACCCTTCATTTATTATGCCGCACTTCCACTGCCGGAAACCGCCTCAGTCAGCAGAGATTCGCTTACATTCCAGTTGATCTTCCCGCTTGCGCATCCTTTCCGTTATTTGGACAGTCCCTTCAAAAGAAAACAGGCCGCACCCTCCTTGCCCAGCAAAGAGGATGCGGCCTGCTCTATTCAAGGGTCCTGTGCGCCGACTAACGATGTTCCAGTGTCTGAGAGTAACCGCTGCCGGAGCTGCGTTTATTGCCCAACACGGCGACGACGATAAAGACGATCGTAATCAGCAGCGGATACAGTATTGCCCACCCCGTAAATGGAAACACCGCCAATGTGGCGATAAAAGATATCCAGCTGATCGTTACTCCAAGCCTGTTGCCTTTGAGCAGCCGGATTCCGGCTGCGCAGCCTCCAATGTACGTCAGGATGAAAGTGGCATTGGGGAACTGGATCAGCGTGGTGATGGAGAGCAGGCCACTGCCGTAAAGGAGCAGTACTGCAGCAAAACAAAGCAACAAGAAACCAATAGCCCCAGTGGGCGTCTTGTACCGGTTGGACAGGCGTCCCATCCACTTGGGAGCATAGCCCTGACGGGACAAGGCAAAGGCCACCCGTGATGCAGCGCTGGAATAGGCGATAATCGTCGCGGTGCAGATGAACAGGCCGGTAAGACCGGCGATGAAGCCGCCCCATGCGCCAAGCGGCTGGCTGATGATCCAGACGAGCGAGGAATCAGCGCCTCCACGGAGGTAGCTTTGGGTTCCAACTGTAGCCAGCGCGGATAAGAAATAGAGCACCCCTACGATAATAGCGGCGATGGTGACCCCCTTAACAGCTGCACGCTGCGGGTCCTTGAACTCTTCTGAAAGATGGGAGACTGCCTCCCAGCCGATGAAACACCAGAAGAGAATAGCTGCCGCCTGCCCGATGCTTAACCAGCCACGGGGAACAAAAGGCGTGAAATGCGTGCTTTCCATGCGGGGGAGTGCGGTGGCAAACGAGAATACCAGCACAGCAATGATTGCGATTACGACGGCAATTTGTACTTTGCCTGCGACCTGCATGCCCATCCAGTTCGTGATCAGGCCAATGGCCAGCATCACGGCGGCGATAGCGATTCGGGCTCCATCTCCCCAGCCCATGGCGGCCGTCATATACCCGGCTCCTGTCAGCGCAGCCACAGGTCCGCCAATGGGCACCGACATCAGGAAGAACCAGCCCACCAAGGCTCCGGCCTTGGGACCGAAGGCCAAAGTGACGAAATGGGACACACCTCCGGCATTTGGGAATTTAGCGGAGAGGAGACCCATAGACAAAGCCAGAGGCAGAATCAGCAGGGTCATGAATCCCCAGGCCAGCAGGGAAGCCGGACCGGCCATTTCCGCGGCCAGTCCGGGTACGATTAATATACCTGAACCAAGCACGGCTCCAATGTATAGGGCAATGGCTTGCGGCATACCGATGTTTCGTTGCAATGTATGAGTTTCCTTCATAAATAAGATCCCGCTTTCCTTTTACCTTGAATTTAGTTATAGAGTATCAGATAATGTATCCATAGGAAAAACGGAAAATTTGAATATTATCCATTCGAAAAACCGATGATACATTCCTTCCGGGAAGGTTGGTGAGAGTCATATGGAATCGCGGCATTTATTTACGTTTCTAGTAGTCGTAGAGGCAGGCAGTTTTACCCGTGCTGCTCAAAAGCTGGACTATGCCCAGTCCAGTATTACTGCGCAGATTCAAGCGCTGGAGGCAGAGCTTGGCCAGCCTTTGTTTGACCGCATCAGCAAAAAAATTATTCTGACCGATGCCGGCCGCCGCCTGCTGCCTTATGCGCAGGAAATTCACCGGATGCACTCTTTGGCCCAGAATGCCCTGCGTGCAGAGAATGAGGTATCGGGAGTCCTGCGGATTGGTGCGCCAGAATCGCTGGCCGCCTTCCGTCTGCCGGGCATCATTAAGGAATTCCGCGGGCAATATCCGCAGGTTCAAATCACACTGAAACCAGGCGTCTGCTGGGAGCTGGCAGAGTCCGTCCGCTCCGGTGAGCTGGATTTGGCTTTTCTGCTGCAGCCGGAGGCGGAATATAAAGACTTGTGCAGTGAAACATTGATTCATGAAGAGATGACGCTTATTGCACCGCCGGATCATCCTTTGCTACAGCAGGAGAGTGTCGAACCGCAGCACCTTAAGAATGAAACCATCCTGTTTACAGAAACAGGCTGTACCTACCGGATTTTGTTTGAGCGTCATTTGAACAGCCAGGGGGTGTTTCCCGATCCTAAGCTGGAATTCTGGAGTATCGAGGCGATCAAGCAGTGTGTCATGTCCGGCCTCGGCATCTCATTCCTGCCGCTGATTTCGGTAAGAAGCGAGCTGGCCGCCGGCAAGCTGGCCCGGCTGAACTGGAATGATGAATCGCAGCGGGTTGCTACACAGACTGTCTACCATCTAAAGAAATGGAAATCGCCGGCACTTCAGGAATTTTTGCTGACGGTAGAGAAACATGCGGCAATGTGGAGAAGTACAAATACTAATGAAGGTGTATTAAATTCCGTGGTACAATAAGTTGTTGAAATCATGGGGGAGGAGGACATACATGAACAAATTGGGGCCTGACTATGAAGAAGAGCTTGAGGCCTTTCTGATCTGGATGAAGGATGCCGGATTTACAGCGTACACACAGAAATCCTATCTTGCTGATGTGCGGGAGTTTCTTGGGAGCCTGAATGGCAGAAGTCTGGAATCCGTTAAAAAGCTTCAAGTAGTGTCCTATCTGACCTCGGTCCGTGAACGCGGGGTAAGCGATGCGACGCGTAACCGCAAGCATGCCTCGGTTAATTGTTTGTTTAAGGCACTCATCGAGCTGGAATTGCTGACAGCCAATCCGGCGGCCGGGATCAAGAAATCCAAAACCGAAAAAAACCGTGAGCCGGTCTATCTGGATGAAGTGGATCTGCAGCGGTTTTTGTCTGCTGTAGAAGGCAAATACCGGAGCCGCAATTTGGCTGTTTTCTTACTGATGTCCTATATGGGGCTGCGGGTGGGGGAAGTCCATACGCTGAATTTGAGTGATTATAATGCAGAACGGCGTACACTGCGTGTATTTGGCAAAGGACGCAAATGGCGCAATGTGCCAGTGCCGGAGGATGTCGCCCCTTTTCTGCAGCAAGCCTTGAACGAACGTCTCACCCCTTGGCTTAGCAAAGAGGAGGCGATGTTTATCTCTCAGAAAGGACGCAGACTCTCGATACGGGGAATACAGGGCATAGCTGCAGACACCTTTAGCCGTTTTCAGCAGGAAGTGCCGATGGTTCACCGCCGGCCGTACTCCAGCCATAAGCTGCGTCACTCCTTTGCCACAATGCTGCTGCGCAAGGGGGCGGATTTGCGTACTGTGCAGGAGCTGCTGGGACATTCGTCCATACAGACTACAACGGTTTATACGCATATTACAAGCCGGGAGAAGGAAGAAGCCATGTCCAGGCTGCAGATTCAGTTTCCGCAGAAGAACTAGAAAAATCATTATTTCGAATTGTTTACATAACTAATAATATGTTAATTATATCTTGTTTTGTACAATTGCCAGCTTAAACACAGATATGTGGTCATTTTGGAAGTGGATGCAGAATTCGCATCCTATCTTGAGGTCAACCAGCAAATAGAATAATTGTTATCCTCACTGATAGGCACGGCCGCTAAATGACTCACGCGGTTCGGGCCTTTTTTTATAACAAAAATAACTTGTTATTATTAATTGTTTGATTTATTCTAACTGTTATTAAGGTTTTTAATAATAACTATATTATTTGAACTAAAGAACTACATCTAATGTTTAATTTCTGTAGCAATGATTTACGGAAAATGGTACACGAAAGAACATGTTATTACTAACTAATAGGAGGACTTGGGGATGAAGGAAGTTTTTTTTAAAGGAATGACTTATGGCTGGGAAACAAAAAGAGGAGAGTACCGGAAAGATTATGCAGCGGATTCGATGAAAAAGCTGGCGGATACCGGAAGTGAGTGGATCGCTTTGTCCTTCTGGACCTGGCAGGATACAGTGTTCTCAACAGATATTCACTTTGATTACGGTTATACGCCGACAGATCGGGATATCGAACATGCGGTGCGAAACGCGAAGGAGCTGGGCCTGAAGGTCTGCTTGAAGCCTGTAGTCAACTCCAGAGACGGGATTTGGAGAGCGCGGATCGGATTTCCTGAGGATGGAGACGCCTATTGGGCAGCCTGGTTCGAGTCCTACACGAATTTCTTGAAGCATTATGCGGAGCTGGCAGAGGAGCTGGGCTGCGAAATGTTCTGTATAGGTTGTGAAATGGTAGCTACAGAATATAGGGAAGCAGAATGGCGGGAAGTTATCCGTGAGGTGAAGAGCCTATATACCGGCCCCATCGTTTACAATGCCAATCATGGCAAAGAAGAAGGGATTCAGTGGCTCGATGCGGTCGATCTCATCGGAACCAGCGCATATTATCCTGTAGCCTCTGTGCCGGGTGATTCCTATGCGAATATGCTCACTGTCTGGGAGAAGCAGAAACCCCGGCTTAAGGCTTTAGCCGAAAGATTCAACAAGCCGCTTGTTTTTATCGAAATTGGCTGCCGCAGCGCACTCGGCTGTGCCACTATGCCGTGGGACTTTACGCATAAGGATCTGCCTCATTCGGAAAGCGAGCAGGCTAACTTTTATCGTTCGGCACTTGAAACCTTTTGGAATGAGCCTTGGTTCGCCGGTTTCTTCTGGTGGGATTGGAGTACAAAGCTCTACGCTCTGGAAGAGGCTTCGTCCAACAATGGATTTGATATTTACGGTAAGGAAGCGGAACAAGTGCTGAAAGAGTATTACAAATTGCTAGTCACAAAATAACTCTGTCTCAAGGGTCGGGAACGCTCTTGGAAATTTAAAGCATTAGATTAATATCATTGTCAGGCAAAAAAGATTCATGTTATAGTACTTAAGGAAAATCCGTCCTTCTATTCGCGGGGTTAATATTCCATCCGCTTGAAGGGCGGTTTCTTTTGCGTGCGGGAAGCATAAAACAAGGCTGTCCCAGTCATTGAAATGACCAGGACAACCCCGTGCTAACCAGTAAAATGGTTACAATTCAAGCTTGGAAATTTCCGCTTTGAGCTTCTCTGCAGATTTCTGGAACATTGCCTTTTCGTCTTCACTCAGCGGCAGATCCAGCACTTCGCGAACGCCGGAGCGGTCAACGACACATGGAGCACCGAGGAACACATCTGAAACTCCGTTATAGTTGTTCAGCAGCGTGGAGACATTCAGCACAGCACCTTCATTGTTCAGAATGGAAACCACGATCCGGTCCAGGGCAAGAGCAATCGCATATGAGGTAGAACCTTTGGCGTCGATAATTTCATAGGCGGCGTTCTTGGTGTCTTCAAAGATCTCCTTGCGTTCCGCTTCATCAAAGCCCAAATCGATGCCGGCCACGTTGGCAAGGCTCCATACCGGAAGCTCGGAGTCACCGTGTTCACCGATTATTTGACCATGAATGCTGCGGGGATCTATTTCTTTATGAAGACCGATCAAATAGCGGAACCGTGCACTGTCAAGCACCGTACCGGAACCGATGACCCGTCTGCGGTCGAAGCCGCTGATCTTAAGAGTGGCATAAGCCAGGATATCTACCGGATTCGTTGCAATCAGCAGAATGGCATGCTGATTGTATTTCGTAATCTTTTGGATGATATCTTTAAAAATCGAGATGTTCTTTCGCAGAAGATCAATCCGGGTCTCACCCGGCTTCTGGGAGGCGCCGGCGGTTACGATAATAATATCCGCTTCCCGGCAATCTTCATAGGTTCCTGCCCACAGTTTTACACCGCCGACAAACGGCATGCCGTGGTTCATGTCAAGTGCTTCACCCAGCGCTTTCTGGTGATTGACATCGATAAGTACCAATTCAGGCATCCGTCTGCGCAGAAGCAGCGTATATGCGGTTGTTGTACCGACTGCACCGGTACCGATAACTACGACACGATTGGGCTTAAATGGGGGGGCCATTGTTCCATCTCCTCCGAATTTCGATTTTTTTGTGTCCAATCCTATCCATCATAAGCTCTGGAGTTAGTGTTTTCAAGCAGCTTGTTTTTAATCCATTACCCGAAAACGGGCAAGCTAACAACGTGCTTTCGCAGAGAGGAGGTAGCTATGTTTAGTATTGCTACACTATTTATGTACCTTGGGGCTGCCATTCTGCTGATCCTTATTCCGGGTCCGGATCTTATTTTCGCTGTTACCCAGGGGATTACGAATGGCCGGAAAGCAGGTGTCTACACCGCTGTTGGACTGGCACTGGGGAATACAGTACATACTTTGGCTGCAGCACTGGGATTGTCAATCATTGTGAAGACATCTCCGCTGCTGTTCACCCTGTTTAAGATTGCCGGTGCACTGTATTTATTTAACCTGGCCTACAAATCATTGAAGCACCGTAAAGCAACGCTCTTAGTGAACGATGGCGAGAAGAAGGATGAAAGGGCATTGCTGCGAAGAGGACTGATTATGAATATTCTCAATCCCAAAGTGGCCATCTTCTTTCTGACCTTTCTGCCGCAATTCGTGAATTATGACTATGGTGTTGTACCTTTGCAGATGCTTGTGCTTGGACTTATCTTTATTGTGCTGACCGCTCTGATCTTCGGAGCGCTTGCTTATTTTGCCGGTGCCTTCAGCAGCAAATTTCTGGAGAAGCCCCGTGTGCAGGAAGGCGCCAACATCGCAGCCGGAGTTATATTTGTCGGACTGGGCATGAAGCTGCTGACCACGGCACCCTAGGAGTTCCACATTCATATCATCGACAGGAGAGAATTTAAGAATGGATTTATTCCGCAAAAAACCGCTGACCGCGCCTCAAAGCGCCGATGGCGCTAAACTGAGCAAGACACTGGGTGCGCTGGATCTTACAACACTTGGTGTAGGGGCCATTATCGGCACCGGGATATTTGTTATGACAGGAGTCGCAGCCGCAGAGCATGCCGGGCCGGGCCTTGTGCTCTCCTTCATTCTCGCCGGGTTTGCCTGCGTGCTGTCCGCACTGTGTTATTCAGAATTTGCTTCAACGCTCCCGGTGTCCGGCAGCGCTTATGCCTATAGCTATGTCGCTTTCGGCGAGTTACTGGCCTGGATTCTGGGCTGGGATCTGGTGCTGGAATATGGGGTTGCGGCAGCGGCGGTAAGCAGTGGATGGTCCGGTTACTTCCAGGGCCTGCTGGATGGTTTCGGCCTGCATTTGCCCACAGCACTCTCCGGGGCTTATAATGCGGACAAAGGCACTTATCTAAATCTGCCCGCCATGATCATTATTTTGCTGATCTCCTATTTGTTGACTCGCGGAGTCAAGGAAACGGCCCGCTTTAATGCAATTATGGTTGTGATTAAGCTGTCTGTAGTGCTTCTCTTCATAGTTACGGGATTTTTCTATGTGAAACCGGAGAACTGGACGCCATTTTTACCATTTGGCTTTCATGGGGTGGTGAATGGGGCGGCTACCGTTTTTTTCGCCTATATCGGCTTTGATGCCATATCGACTGCTGCGGAAGAGGTGAAGCGCCCGCAGCGTGATTTGCCTATCGGAATCATTTCATCCCTTGCAATCTGCACCGTGCTGTACATTACTGTCTCGCTGGTTCTGACAGGGATCGTACCTTATCAAAGCCTGAATGTCAGTGATCCTGTTTCCTACGCCCTGCGATTCGTGGACCAGAATATGATTGCCGGTCTAATCTCTGTAGGCGCTATTGCCGGGATGACCACGGTTCTGCTTGTTATGCTCTTCGGCCAGACCCGTCTCTTGTTCGCGATCTCACGGGACGGGCTGCTGCCGAAAAGCTGGTCCAAAGTAAGCGCCAAAACGCATACCCCCGTGCGCAGCACCTGGATGGTCGGAGGATTGATCGCCGTGCTCACCGGATTTGTTCCACTGGACCGGCTGGCTAACCTGACCAGCATTGGAACACTGTTCGCTTTTCTCGTGGTGTCCTTGGGTGTAATTGTGCTGCGCCGTACCCATCCGA
Organism: Paenibacillus sp. FSL L8-0470; assembly: GCF_038008625.1. Classification (NCBI taxonomy): domain Bacteria; kingdom Bacillati; phylum Bacillota; class Bacilli; order Caryophanales; family Paenibacillaceae; genus Paenibacillus; species Paenibacillus sp. FSL L8-0470. The sequence continues at coordinate 4,090,729 of NZ_JBBOZM010000001.1, read as the reverse complement.
ATCTGAAAAGAGGGTTCACGGTGCCTTGGGTGCCATACATCCCCCTGCTTAGTGCGGCAACCTGCGCTTATTTAATGTATAATCTGGGGAGAGAGACTTGGATCGGCTTTGTCATCTGGCTGGCTGTCGGACTACTGATCTATTTTCTGTACGGATACAAAAACAGCAAACTGAATCAAAAATAAACGATAACAGAAGAGGAGAGAGAGCTTTGTCATCCCAAACAGCAGATTTCAAGGTTCTGAGAACGCTACTGGTGGTTCTCCTGAGCCTACTCATACTCTCGGCTTGCTCTTCTTCTCCTGCTCCTGAGCCCACTCAGCCACCTCAGCCGACGGAAGCGCCGGAAGAAGGGCAGACGATTACCCTGATTACACCCGACGCCAAAAACTTAGTCAATAAAGATACACCTAAATATCAAATTCAGACCCGGCTTACGGATTTCAGATTGTTAACCGATTCTGCAGGACTGGCCTGGGGTGTTACCAAAAATGAACTTCGGATCTACATGACCAAAGATAACGGGGAAACCTGGGCGAATATTTCACCTTCTGTAAATGTGCAGTTTCTGTCTAATCCGGTGTACAGCCAAGAGATCTTCTTTACGGATCTAGAGAACGGCTGGATTGTAAGAAGTGCTTTTGGAACGACGGAAACCGTTGTGCTCCGAACAACCGATGGGGGACTGAGCTGGAAAATCTCTTCATTTCCGGATGCGAATACGATCTCTTCCATCTACTTCAGTTCTCCGAGCCATGGCTGGCTGATGACCTCCTGGGATATTAATGCCACTAAAGCAAGCAAAGCGCTGTATGCAACGGCAGACGGGGGGGCCACTTGGAATATGGTTATGCAGAACGAGCAATATAATCCGAAGCTGCCAAATCTTGCAATTCCGATGGCGGGCGTGACGACCGGGATGATCTTTAAGGATACAGACCGTGGATTCGTGACACTCCAGACCGGAGCGCTGCCCAAGATTTACATGACTCAAGACGGTGGAGCAACATGGAGTCAGGGACCGGAGTTTCTAGTGAATGAACAGTGGAGAGGCTGCGACAAAGTGGTCACCGGAGAACCGGAATTCTTCGGCAATAACAGCGCATCCGGGTGGTTGCCGGTGGCCTGCCAGAAAGATAAGGATGCTACCATCACATATAACGGATATTTTACCGCCAATAGCGGAGCAAGCTGGACATTTACTACGTTCGGTCTGGGCATCCAGACAGGGATCAACCGCCACCTGGCTCCTGCTTTTTTAAATTCTCAACTCGGCTGGGCTTTGAAAGGAAATCTGATGTACAAGACGATTAATGCGGGAGCAACCTGGACAACACTTCCGGCCAGCAGCGTTCTGCAATCCAAGCTCTTGGAATATCCGGAGATTGTGAAGCTGCAGTTTATTTCAAGGGATGTTGGCTGGCTCTTAATTGAGAAAAAAGAAACTCGGCGATCTATCCTGCTGCAGACAACCAATGGGGGCGTGAGCTGGAAGGTAATGTAAGTTGATTTAGCGGGGAGGCTGCAGATTGCAGTCTCTTTTTTTCAAAATATAAGAATTTTAGCTTCAACCGTTTCCACTTGTCATTATTTCCCTGTGTTACAATAAGTAGCAGGTGAATCTATGAAATTCATACATATGGAGTGAAGAAGATGCATGATTTTAATACAATCAAGTCAGAAGAGGAATTACGTGCTATACTCGGTTATCCAAGCGAACTGGTGAAGAACAAAGCGATTGATGCCCTGGATGAGCATTGCCGCCAGTTTATCGCTAAGTCACCATTGTTGATCATGGCCACTTCCGATGCGGAGGGGTTATGTGATGTCTCACCCAGAGGGGATGCGCCGGGTTTTGTGCTTGTTCTGGATGACAACCATCTTGTCATACCTGAACGGCCGGGTAACCGCCGAATGGATTCGTTAAGGAATATTCTGTCCAATCCAAACGCGGGCCTTATTTTCCTCATTCCGGGTCTGGAAGAAACGCTCAGAGTGAATGGTCGTGCTTATATTGTCCGTGATGAAGAGCTGCTTGTCCGAATGGAATCTCATGGGCGGACTCCGCTGGTAGGCATAGTCATTGAAGTGGAAGAATGCTATATGCATTGTGCAAAATCGTTAAAGCGCTCCAGCTTGTGGAATCCAGACTCTTGGATTGCGAAGGCTGAATTGCCGAATGTTCCTCAGATGATATCTGACCACGCCAAACTTCCTGGCATGAACGCAGAAAAAGTAAAAGCTTCACTGCAAGACAGCTATACCCACCGAATGTATTGATGCTCTGGGCTTTAAATGAAGCAAAAAAACGTATTTAAAATTTTCTTTAAAAATGTGAAAAAAATCACATGACAAAGCGCTGTCCGTGTGATATATTTAACACATAGAAAGCAAGTTCATTTTTTCACAAACTTTCATTCCGAATAGGAGAGATTACAATGACAACTTTTGAAACGGATTATATGACTAGAAACCTTCTGCAATTATGCTATAACTGTGATGATGCACACCTCTGTGAAACTGAAGAACAATGCAGAGCCTGCTGGGCGGACAACGGAATGCTTCCGGAAGAAGAGAACGAAACCAAGCAACTCTTAGATCTTGTACATGCTTAATATTGATAGGCAGAATGAACGTTTTTAAAGACCACTTGTGTTCTCAAATCTGAGAGCCGGGTGGTCTTTTTGGTTTGTAGCCTGTCGTCAGCTGACGGCGAATATGGTTTTCATCTATTTGTGATGCTGTATGAACCGGAACAGGCATATACATGTACAGAAGCGACTGCAGTTATGCGGAAAGCTGAAAAATGGGGATTAAGGAGGAATAAGTCATGGGGATAGGCCCGGATTCTTCTTGGATGTTTGATCTTACCGGGACGGTAATACCGATTTTTCTCGCCCTGATGATTGGCATTGTCGCTGTATCTGCTGGCAGGGGGCTGCTTCAATGGAGCCGGAACAACAGCTCACCCCTGTTGACCGTTCCTGCCCGGATCGTCAGCAAGCGCAGTGAAGTCCGCCAGCAGCAGCTTCAGGATGAGAATCAGAGCAGCCGCACCAGTACAACCTACTATTTAACCTATGAGACGGACGAAGGTGTCAGGATGGAATTTAAAGTGGACGGAAATGAGTTCGGCATGAGCGCTGAGGGAGACAGAGGTGTGCTGACTTACCAAGGCACAAGGTATCACGGGTTTCAGCGCAGCCTGCATTACTCCACAGCTGACTAATTTAACTGTCTGTGATATGTATTTGGTTCGGTTTACAATAGAGATGAGGTTTCGGATAATAAATTCGTTACAGGAGCACAGCTTATCATTGACGGCGGAATGACGCGCAAAATGATTTATGAGCCATAACTAAGCTATCCAGGTAACGGGAAGAAAATAGGCGTGAACTGTCACCTCTTAGGCGAATGCACATACAATACATCGAGCAGTCAAGAGATGTGGAAGCTTGCGAGGCAGGTAAGAAGTCCGGTAAGGAGCGGATGCCTTCAGAACTGCTACGAAGCAAAAGGAGGAGAATGTGTGGCCGTCATCAAAGCGAACTCGGAAGATGTGAAGGTGCTTGCGCGGCTGATGCGGGCGGAAGCCGAAGAGGACGGAGAAGCCGGGATGCTTATGGTCGGGAATGTCGGCGTCAACCGGATTCTCGGCAATTGCCTGGACTTCAACAATATCCGCAATATGAACGATATGGTGTTTCAAAGTCCAGGTGGCTTTGAAGCGCCTCAGAAGGGGTACTTCTATCAGCGTGCCCGGGAATCCGACATTCGCCTGGCCAAAAGAGTGATTGCCGGAGAACGACGATGGCCGGCCTCTAATGCCTTATGGTTCTTTCGTCCTGTAGGCGATTGTCCTGCCACCTGGTATAACCAGCAGAACACCGGCCGCTACAAAGCCCATTGCTTCTTTACACCAACCAGCGCGGATTGCCCGGCTGTATATTAGTACAGCCGGCCCTGCGGGGAGAGTCAGCGTGCTTCCGTAATCTGTCTCTCCCGCTGAAACTGGCAAGCGAAAATTGTGCTGTCGCACCATGTTCTACACGAAGTTAATCAAGGAAGCAAATGCTGACAAAACTTTTAGGAGGTTTTACACAAATGATAGGTCAACCTTACCGTCCCGTTACTTATATGATTGGCAGCACTTCTTCTTCCACTGGCATGAACGGAGGTGGAATGCCTGCCAGCGGCCACATGGGCAGCATGGGCAGCATGGGCAGTATGGGCAGCATGGGCAGCATGGGGAGCATGGGCAGCATGCCACCTCAGGTCACCAGCGGGAGCCCCATGACGCCTACAGGAAGCGTGGTGCCTACCACAGCCCCGGCCTTTGAACAATCCTACATTGAGAACATTTTCCGCCTCAACCTGGGCAAGATCGGGACCTTTTATTTCACATATGAGAACAACAAGGATTGGAATGCCAAGGTTTACAAAGGTGTGCTGGAAGCAGCCGGGCGGGATCATATCATTATCAGTGATCCGGCTACCGGACAGAGAACTGTGCTGCTGATGATTTATTTCGATTATGCTACCTTCGATGAGCCGCTTGCTTACCAGTATCCGGGAGTCATCGGAAATCCACCGGTCGCCCGAAACTTCCGTTAATCCACCTGAACAACTATCCATAGAACACAACTTGCAAACGGCAGCCCGCCTGTAAATGGGGGATGCCGTTTTTTGTGTGAAATTGGAGGATTAGATAATCACGCTGAAGGCAACAAGTTTGACGGAGCGGGTGCGAAAGATTTAACATATATAAAAGCGTATCAACAACCTTTTTTGCATTCGTTAACCTTGTTTTATACCTTTTATACGGAGTATGTCCATAAGAAGGAAAACTAGATCATATTTTTACTCCGGTTTACACCTGTTTTTATGGAGTGAGTAATAATATAATAATGTATATATTTATAATCCGTGATTCTAGTCAGGAGTTGAAGGCATTGGGAAATTGAAACTGAAAGGAACGTTTGGCGTTTCACTAGCTAACATTTTGAAAAATCGAAGGAGGTGGGCCTATCCACCTGATACGAAGAACGGTGGATAGGAGTATAAATTGAGCGACCCTTTACCCGGTATATTACATGTAGGTCTTATTCTTTTGCTTGTGCTGTTTAATGGCTTTTTTGTTTCGGTTGAATATGCGATGGTCAAGGTACGAAGCGGCCGCATTGAAGCACTGATTGAGGAGGGCAGTAAAAGAGCACCCGCAGCAAGAAAGATTGTCCACAATCTAGATGCTTATCTGTCCGCCTGCCAGCTTGGCATTACGCTTGCCTCGCTCGCACTCGGCTGGCTGGGTGAACCGGCTATAGCTACGATTGTGGGACCGCTTGTAACAAGCCTAGGCTTCGGTGAAACAACCGTATATGTGATCTCCCTCATTATTGCCTTTATGTTCATCACGGTGCTGCATATTGTACTAGGCGAGCTGGCACCCAAGACGATTGCGGTGAACAAAGCGGAGAAGGTGCTTCTGCTAACGGCCGGTGCGATGAACGTCTTTTACAGGATCATGTATCCATTTATCTGGCTCGTCAATGGGTTAGCAGGCGGACTGCTGCGTTTCTTCCGTCTGGCACCGGCCTCAGAGCTGGCCACTGCGCATACAGAGGAAGAAATCCGCATCCTCATGCAGGAGAGCAACAAGAGCGGGCTGATCGACAATACAGAAATGACTTTGGTGGACAATATCTTTGAATTTGCCGATACGATGGCCAGAGAGATTATGATCCCCCGAACCGAAATGATCTGTCTAAACAGTCATCTGTCGGCAGAAGAGAACCTTGAGATTGCCTTTGACGGAATGAGAACACGTTATCCGGTTTGTGATGGCGATAAGGACCATATTCTTGGCTTTATCCACATTAAGGATCTCATCCGGGATCAGGCGCCGAAGTACAATGAATTGATTCGTCCGATTCTTACCGTTCCAGAGTCCATTCAGATCAGTGCACTCCTGAAGGTGATGCAGCGGGCGAAGACTCAAATCGCCATTCTGATTGACGAATACGGCGGTACGTCAGGTATGGTTACGCTTGAGGATATTATGGAGGAGATTGTCGGAGAAATTCAGGATGAGTTCGATGAAGAGCGTCCCGGTGTTGAGCAACTGGGGGAGGATGAGTTTTCCATAGACGGCCTCATGCTGATTGAAGAGATCAACGACTCACTGGGGCTTCATATGGAGACGGAAGACTATGATACTATAGGCGGATGGCTATACTCCAAGTTAGAAGTCAATCCGCCGCAAAAAGGGCAAACCGTTGAATTCGACGGCCATCTGTTCGTGGTAGAGGAAACCGAGAATAAGCGGATTTCCCGGATTAAGCTATTGAAGCTGCAGTTTTTGACGGAGGAAGCTGGAGCATAAACTTATTAAGCATTACACACAAAAGGCACTAGCGCAGAATAAGCGCAGTGCCTTTTGTGTGTAATTGTACTTATCTATCCGAGAAAGGAAGGTCCAAATGCTAAATCATCAGAATAATTATAATGATCTGCTGGTCCTCTTTTCCATTGCGATAGCATTTCTATCCTGTGAGGAAGTTTACCTTTTATAATATTGATGGTGTGAGCTGAAGTTTGCTATGGAAGTTTGCCAAAGAGAGAACTTTAATTATATAATTTTAAATTATATGACTTTCATTACCCGGGTCCTGAGTGGACGGAAAGGAACTCTCTTTGAGCAAAAACAAACGAAACAGTGCCGCGGCTCCCCAACAGAGCAAGCAGGAGAAACGCAGGGCAGAACAGGAAAAGCAGAAGCAAAAAACCAAAATACTGATCTTCAGCACTGTAGCAGCAGTTATCATTATCTTTGTCGCTCTTATCATGCTGATTCCAAAAGCGAACTCTGACTTTAATTACAGCGAGATGCACAGACTTGGAAAAGAGGATGCTCCAGTCAAAATTGTTGAATTCGGGGATTATAAATGTCCGGCGTGTTCAGACTTTACCGGTACCATCAAACCTCAGCTTGTTGAAAAATACGTAACTCCGGGCAAAGCGGCCTTTTACTTCGTAAATATGGCCTTTATCGGACCGGATTCCGAAACAGCTTCATTAGCAGCTTTGTCTGTCTATCATCAGAACAGTGAAGCTTTCTGGACCTATTCTGACGCAATCTATGCTAATCAGGGCGAGGAGAGCGAAGAGTGGGCGACCGCTGATTTCCTGGTAAGCCTGGCGCAGAAGGAGAACCTGCCGATAGATTTTGACCTCTTGCGTAAAGACATTGAGGAACGCACCTATGAAAGTGAACTACAGAGAGATATGAAGTTAGCCGATGACAGCAAAGTGACCTCTACTCCTACTGTATTTGTTAATGGAGTGAAAGTAGACAAGGCCTTTGATATCGAAGCTATCGACTCACAGGTGCAAATCGCCCTTGATTCGGCGGATGCCAAATGATGAAATTCTCTACCTTCTGCAGACGCCACTGCCTATATCTGGCCTGGTTTGTTTCGGTAATTGCTGTAGCAGGAAGCTTGTATCTTAGTGAAGTGCTGCATTATGAACCCTGCAGGCTGTGCTGGTTCCAGCGTATCTTTATGTATCCTCAGCTGATTCTGCTCGGAATTGCCACATACCGGGGAGATAAACGCATCATTCCTTATGTGCTGCCTTTATGTCTGATAGGCGGGAGTATCTCCCTGTACCATTACGCAGAGCAGAAAATTCCTGCACTCAGTAAAATCTTGCCATGCACAATTGGTGTACCCTGCAATGAGGATTATTTGAACTTTTTAGGGTTCATTACAGTACCTCTGCTTGCGTTGATTGCTTTTGCTCTAATCGCAATTTTGCTCTGGACCGGGCGCCAAGAAGAGCCAGCTGAATAAGAAAAGGCTAAGCAGAATTTAGAGCATAAATATTCCCTAAATTTTTGTCACAATTAACATCCAAAACACTCAAAAATCACGGAACGCTGGGATAATGAAAGAGAATGAAAGATCCACTTATCCCGGGTCTTGGATTTGAGCTTTTTGGATGTTTTTTCATTCTTTTTTCATTTTTTTCACCGCTTTACTGAAAAGCTATTGTAGACTATCATTAGTCCTTGTGAGAAGTTGAATATGCGCTGAATTTTCCGCAAGGAAAAACGGGGGAACCAAATTTGGCGGCAACGTCAATGGGGTGAATCGGAGGCAGGTCAATTTGACCGGAACCGTAGGGCTACCACAGCCCGAATCCGCCAGCTAACCTCGTAAGCAAGGGTGGGATAATGAGCATGCGTAAGCATGCGGATCATTTCCGTATGCTTATTTTTGTGCCTGCATTTATGAAACCTGCCAATGAAAACGGCGCGCGGTATTACCGTTTCAACTCAACAAAGAGAGGAACTGTTACTACAATGGTAAGCAAGGTAAAACGACTATTGATCGGGCGTCCGATGAAGTCGAACGAACTCGATCATGAAAAGTTATCCAAGGTGAAAGCACTGGCTGTTCTGTCTTCCGATGCACTCTCGTCTGTGGCCTACGGAACGGAGCAAATTCTCATTGTACTGGTGGCCGCGGGCTTCACCGCCATCTGGTATTCATTGCCGATTGCATTAGCCGTATTGGGCCTGCTGGCCATCCTTATTTTTTCCTATCGCCAGACTATCTTTGCCTATCCGCAAGGCGGCGGAGCGTATATCGTGGCAAAAAGCAATCTCGGCGTTCCTACCGGCCTATTGGCTGGCGGCTCTTTATTAGTAGATTACATTCTTACAGTTGCAGTTAGTGCTTCGGCGGGAACGGATGCGATCACATCGGCCTTTCCGAGTCTTCATAATCATACTGTCCTTATTGCAGTCTCCGTCATTCTGATCTTGACGATTATCAATCTCCGCGGGGTGACGGAGTCCGCTTCATTTATTGCCATTCCGGTGTATCTGTTCGTGGTCTCTATCTTTGTACTCATCATTGCCGGGGTGTACAAATATATTACAGGCGGGACTCATGCCGAAATCCCGGAGATCGGTTCCGCCGTTTCCAACGTCAGTCTGTTCCTATTGCTCAAAGCCTTCAGTTCCGGTTGTTCGGCACTCACCGGGGTAGAGGCGGTATCGAATGCCATTCCGAACTTCAAAGCTCCAGCGGAAAAAAACGCCGCCAAAACCTTGATGCTGATGGGAGGCATCCTCGGTTTGATGTTCACCGGCATTACGCTGCTGGCATACTGGTATGGGATTACTCCTAATGAGAAATCCACCGTCGTGTCGCAAATTGCCGAATCTACGTTTGGCCGGGGCGGTTTGTACTTTTTCATCCAAGGGATAACGGCCGTCATCTTGTTCCTGGCGGCGAATACAGCTTACTCGGCGTTTCCGCTGCTCGCGTTCATGTTTGCCAAAGATAAATATTTGCCTCATGCCTTCATGGTCCGGGGAGACCGCCTGGGCTTCTCTAATGGTATTATCTTTCTCGGAGTATTGTCGGCTGTGCTTGTAGCTGCTTTCCACGGAAATACAGAAGGGCTGATTCCGCTGTATGCAGTCGGCGTATTTATCCCTTTTACGCTGTCGCAGCTTGGCATGATGGTGCACTGGTTCAAAACGAAGCCGAAAGGCTGGCAGAATAAATTTGTAGTCAATACAATCGGTATGCTGACCACCCTGACGATTACGCTTATCTTTATCATCACTAAGTTTTCCAGCGTGTGGATGGCCTTCATCTTCCTGCCGGTTGTCATGTTCGTATTCCACCGCATTCATAGTCATTATATGAATATAGCCGATCAGCTTCGCATTTGTCCTGCTACGGATAAACCGCTGATTAAAGGAAGTACCGTTGTTGTTCCGGTTGCGGGTGTGACACGCGCTGTGCTGCATTCGATCAGTTATGCGAAGTCATTAACAGATAATGTGGTGGCAGTCTACGTTGGTTTTGATGAAGAGGAAATTCACAAGATGGAGCAAAAATGGGAGGAATGGAACCCGGGTGTACGCCTGATTGTACTTCGTTCCCGTTACCGCAGCATTATCCGCCCACTGGTGAAATTTATCGATACCGTAGAGTGGAAGACCGCTTCTACAGATCATATTACCGTATTGATTCCACAGTTCATTACCAAACATTGGTGGCAGGCGATCCTGCATAATCAGACCAGCTTGTTCATTCGCTCTTATCTAATGAATCAAAAAGATATAGTTGTATCAACAGTGCCCTATCATTTGCACAAATAGGCAGTTAAATATGGTTAGCAGAGGTTGTTTCCGTAGCTTGCGGAGGCAACCTTTTTTTATAGAACGAATAATTTTGTTGACAGGGATAATGAGAATCAATATCATTTAAAAAGTAAGGCGAAGGTCTCGGACACCTTTGACCACTAATGCATGTGCATACAGGAGGGGTATTTAATGTTTTCGATGAACAATAAGAGATCAGGCAGCATGAAGCTCGCATTGATCGGATGTATGGCTATGACTTTGTTCTTGTCCGCTTGCGGCAATGGCAATAATGAGAAAGCTGCAAATTCCGGAACGGAAGCTACCGCCGCACCTACGGCTACGGCTGAAGCAACGGCAGCGCCAACGGAAACAACGGCACCGGCTACAGAGAAAACGGTGACAGACGCCATGGGACATAAAGTCACAGTACCAGCGAATCCGCAGCGCGTCCTTGCTTCTTACATGGAAGACTACCTGGTAACACTGGGCGTTACCCCGGTAGCGCAGTGGTCCGTGACAAACGGAACCCAGGAATATCTGATTGCTGAGCTTAAAGATGTGCCAACCATCAGCTATGATCTTCCGCTGGAGGCTGTGACCAGCTTTGCACCGGATTTCCACATTGTGCAGTCTGAGTCGAGTGTGCAGAACGGTCTGTATGACCAGTTGAACAAAATCGCACCTACTTATGTCCTTGGTGACAAGATTAGCAAAGACTGGCGCAAATCGCTGCTCAAAATCGGTGAGCTCCTGAACAAGAGCACTGAGGCTGAACAAGCCATTGCAGACTACGATCTAAAAGCAGCAGATGCAAAAGCCAAAATCAGCAGCTCCATTGGTGATGATTCGGTCGCCATTCTGTGGCTGGTGTCGAAGAACTTCTTTATAGTAGATGAAACACGCAGCAGTGGTGCTGTATTGTACGGGGATCTGGGTTTGAAGCAACCCAACCTGGTTACTGATATCCCTGCGGCATCCAGAGCGACCTGGAATCCGATCACGCTGGAGAAATTGGCTGAACTGACCGCAGATCATATCTTCCTGGTGAACAGTGACAAGACCGAAGCCTCTGACATTCTTAACGGTGCAATCTGGAAGGGTATCCCTGCGGTTAAGGCTGGAAAAGTTCATGAACTTAGCGCGGACAGCAGCTGGTTGTACAGCGGAGCCATTGCCAACTCCAAAACCATTGATGATGTCTTGAGTTTTCTCGTGAAATAATCAGCCTTAACTGTGTGTAGAGAGAACTCTTCAGCGGTGGAGGGATGTGCAGGTTCTTGTATCTTGAGATACAATGACCTGCACCTTTTTTTAGGACATTGACTTAATCGTTCACAGTGAAAGTGCGAGCTGTGAAAGCTTGTACATAATTCAGATATTTGCGATAATGAGAATGATATTTGTTCTCATTAAAACATTGAACTCATCCTATTAAGGGGAAAACTTATGGTGTCATCCACACGTTCTATAGCTGACAATACAAATTCGTCAGGAGATCAACCGCTGAAGACAAGGCCGGTTGCTGCGGTAGTTATTTTGATTTTGGGCCTTGCCGCTGTCGTCTTTGGTCTGGCACTTTCCGTTTCAGTAGGTGCCGCGGATATTAGACTGGCGACGGTATGGGAGGCAGTCTTCCGGTTTAATCCGGAGCTGCAGCAGCATCAGATTATTCGGGAACTGCGGATTCCCCGTGCTTTGGCGGGAGCGCTGGTTGGTGCTTGTTTCGCCGTCGCAGGAGCAATCATGCAGGGCATGACCCGCAATCCGCTGGCAGATTCCGGCTTACTGGGTCTGAATGCCGGTGCTAGTGCAGGATTGGCGTTAGCTTTTGCTTTTGCGCCATCTGCTTCCTTTCTCTACATTATGCTGTACTGCTTCATCGGCGCTGCAGCGGCAGCCATTCTTGTGTTCGGGATTGGCTCACTCTCCCATAGCGGTTTAACCCCGCTGCGTCTGACTCTTGCCGGAGCCGCCGTAAGTGCTATGCTGCTGGCGGTAAGCCAGGGAATCGCGATTCTGTTTCATTTGTCCCAGGATATTGCCTTCTGGATGGCAGGCGGGATCGGCGGGACGAATTGGACACAGCTTCGTATTTTGTTTCCCTGGATTGCGGCAGCTCTGATAGGATCTCTGCTGATCTCCCGATCCATTACTCTCCTTAGTCTCGGACGCGATGTAGCGGCGGGACTTGGACAGCGGACCGGGCTAGTGCAAACAGCCGGGATTATTATTGTAGTGATTCTCGCCGGTTCCGCGGTTTCGACGGTTGGACCGATTGCTTTTGTGGGGCTGATCATCCCCCATATTACACGTTATCTGGTTGGTGTCGATTACCGCTGGATTATTCCCTGCTCTGCAGTACTCGGCAGTCTACTGATTGTATTTGCTGATATTGCAGCCAGAATGATTAACGCGCCTTATGAAACACCGCTAGGTGCTTTAATCGCAGTGATCGGCGTGCCGTTTTTTATTTACTTGGCTAGTAGACGGAAGGGGGAGCTGTCATGAGCAGAGCTCTGCACTCACCCACCGGGAAACAACGCCGTATCCGGGAAGCAGCCATATTGACCTCACTTGCGGTTCTTATCGTGGTCATCTTTGTTGTCAGTATGAACACCGGGTTGATGCGATTATCACCGCTGGATGTCTTACACACAGTCCTTGGAGAGGGAACGCAGCAGCAAAAGCTGATTCTCTTTGATTTTCGGCTGCCGCGCATAGTGATCTCGCTGCTTGTCGGCGCAGGGTTTGCGGTTTCCGGCTGCATTCTGCAAAGCTTGTCGCGCAATGCGCTGGCAGAGCCTTCCACACTGGGGATTAATGCCGGTGCCGGGTTTGCGGTGATTATCTTTATCTCATTTGTTCCGGTAACCTCGGCAGCTCCAATCTTTGTTCTTCCGCTGCTGGCGCTGGCCGGAGCAAGTCTTACGGCTGCACTTATTTATCTCCTGTCTTTCCGGCGCGAGGATGGCCTCTCGCCGACAAGAATGATACTTATCGGGATCGCTGTAGGTGCGGGCATCTATGCTTTCCAATTGATCCTGTCGTTAAGGCTGGATCCGCAGAATTATCAGTTTGTGGCGATCTGGATGGCCGGTAAAATCTGGGGCGGCGACTGGAGATTTGTGCTTGCGCTGACACCATGGATAGCCATTTTGCTGCCATTTGCGTTCTACAAAGCCCGGGTGCTGAATGTACTTAACCTCGGGGACCAAACCTCGGCCGGGCTGGGCATGCCGGTGGAGAAGGAACGCATTCTGCTGCTGGCCGCCGCAGTTGCGCTGTCTGGCTCCTGTGTCGCCGTAAGCGGCGGCATAGGCTTTGTGGGGCTGATTGCGCCCCATCTCGCCCGCAGGCTCGTTGGACCGAAGCATCAGGTGCTGCTGCCTGCCTGTGCCTTAATCGGCGCGTTGTTGCTGCTTACCGCGGATACTATCGGCCGCTGGATTCTGCAGCCGGCTGAAATACCGACAGGTATTGTAGTTGCGCTGATCGGCGCTCCCTACTTCCTATATTTACTGGCCAAATCAAAGGCCTGATTATCTAAAGGAGCAAAATGCTCCATAAAACTAAGCGGATGCTTACGAAGTCAGTTTTATTACATTGCTAATCCAAAAGGAGCTCATGCTCCATAAAACTTTCAAGGAGTGAAGATCATGTCGGAACGTTTGAATACAGAACAGCTGAGTATTGGTTATGCGGAGGCTACGATTGTTAAAGGTTTGAACCTGTCTCTCCCAACAGGAAAGATCACAGCGCTGGTAGGAGCGAACGGCTCCGGGAAATCCACGATTCTTAAGACGATGGCACGGATTATGAAGCCTAAGAGCGGCAATGTTATGCTCGACGGTAAATCGATTCATACCCTATCTACTAAAGAAGTGGCTCGTCAACTGGCCATTCTGCCGCAAAACCCGACGGCTCCGGACGGACTGACTGTATCCGAACTGGTTGGATACGGGCGTTACCCGCATCAGAAAGGCTTCGGCACTATGACCCCTGAAGACCGTGCGATTATCGCCAATGCGATTTCCGTTACCGGGATGGAAGAGTTCCATGATCGTCCAATCGACCGCCTCTCCGGCGGACAGCGCCAGCGTGCCTGGATTGCCATGGCCTTGGCGCAACAGACAGATATCCTGTTCCTTGACGAGCCGACGACGTTCCTTGACATGGCTCACCAGCTGGAAGTACTACAGCTGCTGCAGAAGCTGAACCAGGAAGAGGGCCGCACAATCATTATGGTGGTGCATGATTTGAACCATGCCTCCCGTTACGCGCAGCATATGGTAGCGATCAAGTCGGGCACCGTAATCAGCGAAGGGAACCCGATGGAGGTTATGACACCAGATGTGCTTCGCAAAGTATTCGGAATCGAATGTGATATCGTTCCCGATCCGCGTACAGGTGTACCTTTATGCCTTCCTTACGAGCTTGCTGCTTATAAAGCTGTCGGCATGTAATTGACAATTGAAGGATTAGCTAGGGGAATTAAGGAGGAAACCGAATGAATGAGGCACAGATAAAGGACATAGGCAGCAAATTTGATCTTTATCCATCTCCCCCAGAGGAGGCGAGGTATTCATTTACAGCGCAGGATTTGATCAATGTAGAGGGTATGAGAGCATTTATGGACTGCTACAGACCGCTGATGAAGGCACTGGACGATAAGGCTGTGGCTGCATACTTCGGCGGCTGGTTCTCCAGCGTGGCGCTGGCAGTACAATATTCGGTCTCGTTATATTCCAATGTGCCGGCGATCAACTTATCTAATTTGCGCATTCATCTCATTCCGGCGAGCGGGTATTGCCGTATTGCCTTCTCTTTGAATTCCTGGGTGATAGAGCCAGCGCCTGCTGACGAACAGGGTCGGGTTACTTGGCGTAATAAAGTGTTTACAGAGTTCTACAGGAACACAGCAAGCCCGCTGCTGCGTACAATGTCTGCCGCCAGCGGTTTGAGACTGGGGGAGATCTGGGGTCAGCTCCCGTCTAAGTTCAACTACTACATTGAAATGCTTGCAGCAGGCAACAGCAATAAGGAATTTCTGATTCACGTGAAGGACGACTACAGTTATCTGAGGAAAGGCCTGGCTGCGGATGTGTTCCAGCTTCCCAGAAATCCATTTGATGTAGAGGTACGTAAGATTGAATCCCTTGCCGATCCAGAGCAGAGGGTACACATGCGTAACCGCTGCTGTCTGTATTATCGAACCGAAGGTGGAAGTGTCTGCTATACCTGCCCCCGTCTTAAAGAAGAGGAACGAGCCGCACGTAGAGCCGAATACCGTATTCAAGCTGCGTCGTCACAGGTTTAGGATATAACTGTAAGAATTGTTTCATACTTAAAATAGCAGGCATACCACAGCAGGCTCCCGTCATTGACAAGGGAGCCTGTTCGTTGTTAAAGTTGTGGTTGCCATAGTTCAAAGTAAAGCTGAATCAACATAAACATTATAGAAGGTAAGATTTATTATTTTCATAGCGTAAAAGGAGCATGAAGGATGAATATCAGCAAAATTCAAGAGGATCTGCAGCAACTGGCTCCAGCCGGTACGGTAAAAAGCCATGAAGTGCTTAAGGATTATGTATTCACCCAAATGGGCGGCTGTGCAGATATACTGGCTGAACCTGCCACTTATGAGGAAATTCAAAATATTGTTACATATGCCCGGAAGAATGATATTCCTCTTACAGTACTGGGAAATGGTTCAAATGTAATTATCCGTGACGGTGGAATCCGCGGGATCGTCCTGCAGACCTCAGGCTTAAACGGTATGGGAATTCATGGAGATCTTCTGTACGCCCAGTGCGGTGCCAAGATCATTGATGTATCCAGGTATGCCCTGGAGCAGGAACTGGCAGGTCTTGAGTTTGCCTGCGGCATCCCCGGAACAGTTGGCGGTGCTCTCTATATGAATGCTGGCGCGTATGGAGGCGAAGTTAAGGATGTGCTGCAAAGTGCGCTTGCCATCAATAAGACAGGGCAGCTGGTCACCCTGCAAGGGGATGAGTTTCAGTGGGGATACAGACAAAGTGTCTTTGCGAGCGGTGAATATATCGTGCTGGAAGCCAGATTCGCGCTGATTCCGGGGGATTCTGCTTTAATTAAAGCTTCCATGGATGAACTGACCTATTTGCGTGAATCCAAGCAGCCATTGGAATATCCGTCATGCGGAAGTGTCTTTAAGCGGCCGCCGGGCCGTTATGCCGGACAGCTGATCCAGGAAAGCGGGCTTCAAGGGACCCGGATTGGCGGTGCTGAAGTATCGCGTAAACATGCCGGATTTATTGTCAACGCAGATAATGCCACTGCGAGCGATTATATCGGACTTATTCAGCATGTGCGGGCTGCAGTGAAGGATAAATTCGGAGTCGAGCTGGAGACTGAAGTAGAAATTATCGGAGAAGAATAACTTCATTTTGTTGGCCGCGGTAGCAATTACCGCGGCCTATTTTTTTGCATTAAGTTATGTGCAGTGGACTCTCAGTATTCCGATTAGCTTGTGGAGAGAGCATACTTGGCTCTGTCTGTCTGGAGTTCCGCTTTATCTTCACTAATATTATCCAAATGTAGTCCGCTGACGGCAATTTCATAACTATGCTGTGGAAGCGGCACAAGTTCACCATCACCATTCAGGGTATTGCCTGATCCTCTTAAGATAAGCGCATCATCCAGATAATTATCGATCTTATCCTCAGCGGTGCGGTACTCTACGTTTTCCAATTGAAAGTGGACTGTATCGAGATCTTCAAGCTCCTGCTTTTTGATTACAACGGTTTGGTTTGCGTGAGCATCGAGCCAATCTAGAAGCTTCTGTACCGTTTGATCCATAAGTTGATCCCATCCTTATTTAAGAGATTATAAATTCTAAGTTACCCCTTTTGTTGAAATTGAATCCATATTTCTGCAACATCTAATTAGTTCCTTGGGATATTCTCAATTTCTACGAATAAGCTTGAAGGAAAGCAAACCTTAGGCAAAGGTGGGTAGGCCATTGATTCAGCTTACGGAAGTATCGAAATCGTTTCAGGAGAAGCGGGCGGTAGACCGGCTGTCCTTTTCAGTTGGGGAAGGGGAAGTATTTGGCTTTCCAGGCCCTAAAGGGGCGGGGAAAACAACAGCCATTCGCATGATGACCGGCCTGCTTCAGCCCAGTGAAGGACAAATATTAATTAATGGCATGAATATTTCACAATATAAAAAATAAGGTTCGCGCTCAGATTGGGGTTGTCTTTGAGCTGCCAAATCTATATGTACGCAGTTCATCCGCGACAATCTTGAACTTTTTGCCGATTTGTACGGTGTGTCCAAGGGTCGGGTGGATGAAGTGATTGGCAGCCTGCCGACAGAAATCCAAGGTTGGCAGCTGTCCAAAGGCTGGAAGCAGCGTGTGTTAATCGCCAGAAGCCTGCTGCGCTTGTCTTTTTCCTGCATGCTTCCGTATATCAGGCACTGCCGGACTGGACTTATCCGTTCTTCGCCGCTTTGCCAAGCATTGAAATCGTGGAAAATTTAAATCGTATTCTAAACGGTGATGGCCTGCTACTTTTCGAGAGTCTGCTGCTCCCGCTGTGGATGACCGTTCTGGTACTATGGATCTGAGAACCGGCAAAGAGTAGCAATGGCAATAAGTCTGTTAGCAGGCAAATTCTTATGGGTTGTCAATCTTCTGCCAATCATGTTATAGTTCAAGACGTTAATAATAAGCTTAAGAAGAAGTCTGCGTGTACATCGCAGGAGAGGTTCGCAAACTCCCTCTATAAAAAACTAAGACATCTTGATGCATAGGTAAAGTCTCCGGTTGAAGGGGGCTTAAGGGAGTATAGGGAGATGCCTATACTTATTTCCTGCTATGCTGCGTAATTTCTTAGTAGGGCCATGTTTTCGAAATCTCGTTCTTCTTTCCAGTTCCGGCAGTAAGCCGGGGGAAAAGAGAGGGGTTTTTTGTCATGTCAGAAGGCAGATTGAAAGAGGAAATGCAAGAGGTCACCCTGCTGGGCAATCAAGGGACGCAGTACAAATTCGGCTATGATCCGGGAATTCTCGAGGTGTTTGACAACAAACATCCCGGCCGCGATTATTTTGTGAAGTTTAATTGCCCCGAGTTCACCAGCCTGTGCCCTGTAACCGGACAGCCGGATTTCGGCGTGATGTACATTTCGTACGTTCCGGAGCAAAAGATGGTCGAGTCCAAGTCCCTGAAGCTTTATCTGTTCAGCTTCCGCAATCACGGTGACTTTCATGAAGACTGTGTCAACATTATTATGAATGACTTGATCTCGCTCATGGAGCCGCGTTACATCGAAGTATGGGGCAAATTTACCCCGCGTGGCGGAATATCCATTGATCCTTACTGCAACTGGGGGCGTCCGGGAACCAAGTATGAGGCGATGGCCGAACACCGGCTGATCAATCATGACCTATATCCAGAAAAAGTGGATAACCGATGATCCCAGACCGTGGAGAGGAGAGAGTGTGAAATGAATAAAAAAGCGCTCGTCGTATTCAGCGGCGGACAAGACAGTACAACCTGCCTCGTGTGGGCTATCCAGCACTTTGAGGAAGTTCAGGTCGTTACCTTTAACTATAACCAGCGCCATGCCGCTGAAATTGAGGTTGCCAAGGGAATTGCCGCCAAATTCAATGTGAAGCAGCATATTCTTGATTTGGGATTGCTGAATCAGCTGGCACCCAATGCTTTGACCCGTGATGATATAGAAATTGTATCCGGTGAAGGGGATGAATTGCCCAGCACCTTTGTTGATGGCCGGAACCTGCTGTTCCTGTCCTTTGCGGCAATTCTGGCGAAGCAGCTGGGATATGCCAATATCGTCACCGGCGTATGCCAGACCGATTTTAGCGGGTATCCTGACTGCCGCGATGTGTTTGTGAAATCATTGAATGTAACCCTCAATCTGTCTATGGACTATGAGTTTGTCATTCATACACCGCTGATGTGGCTGGATAAAAAAGAAACCTGGAAGATGGCCGACGAGCTGGGCCAGTTTGATTACATCCGTCAGCACACACTGACTTGCTACAACGGTATCATTGGCAGCGGCTGCGGTACCTGCCCGGCATGTTTGCTTCGCAAGCGTGGTCTTGAGCAGTATGTGGCTGAGCGAAAGAAGGTTGGCTTATAATGCTGGGCGAAGTATCGGTCTGTAAAATATTCACTTTTGACGCTGCACATCAGCTGATTGGACATAAGGGGAAATGCAGCAATCTCCACGGCCACACCTACAAGCTTGAAGTGGTCCTGAAGGGTAAACCTTCCGTGGAGGCGGGGCATTCGGACGAAGGCTTCGTGATTGATTTCAGCGATATTAAAAGCACGGTACAGCAGAGTCTGGTCGACCGGCTGGATCACGCTTTTCTGGCGATGGGTAACGAGCCTGTGCTGGATACATTGATAAATACGGGATCGAAGGTAGCGATGCTCTCCTTCCGAACGACGGTGGAGAACATGGCGTGTTATATAGCCTACAAGCTGAAGCAGGTGGCGTTGCCGTTATATTCCGTTAAGCTGTGGGAGACGCCCACTTCCTGGGCGGAAGTGCTGGCTGAGGACATTCCGGAGGATGGACCCTCCTACCGGATGCATGGGGGTTGTGACTGTGAGTAAGATTCCGGTCATAGAAATGTTCGGCCCAACCATTCAGGGGGAAGGCGCAGTTATCGGAGTGAAAACCATGTTCGTCCGTACCTATGGCTGTGACTATCGCTGTAGCTGGTGCGATTCCGCATTCACATGGGATGGTTCGGCCAAGGATAAGGTGCGGATGCTTACACCAGAGGAGATTATGGCCGAACTGCTCTCACTAGCCGGAAATAATTTTGACTGTGTAACCATCTCCGGTGGCAATCCTGCACTAATTGGTGAGGCGATGGGTACCTTCATCATGGGGTTGCACGAGCGGGGCATTCAAGCAGCAATCGAAACCCAGGGCAGCCGCTGGCAGGAATGGTTCAACGACGTGGATGTGCTGACAATCAGCCCCAAGCCGCCAAGCTCAGGTATGACGACGGATTGGGAGATCCTTGATGGCATTATGGGGAGGCTGCATGATAAAGGCAAAACTGCCCATAGCCTGAAGGTTGTTGTCTTTAACGGAGGCGATTATGAATATGCCAAAGCAGTGCATAAACGATACCCTGAGGTGCCACTGTTCCTGCAGCCGGGCAATGAGGATGTCACGGAGGAAGGTGACATTTCCGTACGTCTACTGGGTAGGCTGGAATGGCTGTTTAATCAGGTGATCGCCGATCCAGAGATGAACCGGGCACGGGTGCTCCCTCAGCTTCATGCACTCATCTGGCATAATAAGCGCGGGAAATAAAAAGGATGACAATTTCATAATGTTTGAGATGAATTTTGTGAAATCTCAAGGGGGATTCTTCAGGCAGTCTTCTGGTATAATTATTGGAAAACCAGGGAATAGCGAGGGATCATACATGACAACAGCCTTATTAATTATCGATGTCCAAGAAGCGATGTTCTCTTATAATGTGAAGCTGCATGATGAAGGAGGCGTGATGGACCGGATTATATCGCTATTGAATAAAGCCCGCTCCGCAGGGGCTCCGGTTGTCTATATCCAGCACACCGAGGATGAGGAGTATACGAAGGGTTTGCCCACCTGGCAGATCAGCGGCCGAATTACACCGAAGGAGGAAGACTCCATAGTCGAGAAACCGACTTGGGATGCTTTTCACCGTACCCGGCTGCATGAGGAGCTGCAGCGTTTGGGTGTGACCAATCTTGTCATATGCGGGATGCAAAGCGAATTCTGTGTCGATACAACCACCAGACGGGCCTACAGCATGGGGTATTCCAGCGTACTGGTCCAGGATGCGCATAGCACTTTCGGCAACGCCAATTTTAGCGGTGAAGAGATTGTCAGGCATCATAATTCAGTGCTGGGCGGGAGATTCGCTGTGCTTCGGCCGGAGCGTGAGGTAGAATTCCAATGAATGCAGGGAAATCTGCGATGAAGCCAGTGCGCCGGTCCAGGTTGAGATTGTTCGCCGGCAAGCGATATTTCACCTGGAAAAGATACTGGACATGGTTTATCCAGCGCGGTAACAAGGCAACAAGACATCGGTCTGAGGCACTGCCCTATAAGGCAGCCGGGCATTCAACCCCGCTCCTGCGCAGACTGCGAAATGTGGACATGCAGCTACAGTACAATAAGATTACAAATCTGCGTCTGGCCGTCGCCAGGCTGGATGGTCTGGTGATCTCGCCGGGAGAGACCTTCTCGTATTGGCAAACGATCGGTAAGCCAACCCGGCGTAAAGGTTACTTGGACGGAATGGTTCTATATTACGGTGGTTTTCGTTCCGGCACAGGAGGCGGATTATGCCAGCTGTCCAATCTGATCTACTGGATGACGCTGCACACCCCGCTGACCGTGACCGAGCGGCACCGCCACAGCTATGATGTATTTCCCGACGAACAGCGGACGCAACCTTTCGGCAGCGGGGCCACTTGTGCATATAATTATTTGGATCTGCAGCTTCAGAACAATACAGACCGGACATATCAGTTGAAGCTGCACCTGGATGATACTCATCTGTACGGCGAATGGAGATGCGATGACAAGCTGCTTTATCATTATGAGATATACGAGGCTGATCATGTAATCCGTCTGAAGCCATGGGGCGGTTATGTCCGCAGCAACAGCATCCGCCGCAGAGTATTTACGCGCAGTGGTGAGCTTGCAGGGGATGAAGCGGTGGCCGAAAATCATGCCCTGATGATGTACTCTCCGCTGCTGCATCCGCCCACTGGATTAGCGGAAGGGTGATGAGTTAATGAAACTTGACAGTGATTGGTACTGGAAATCAGATGATGAAGTGGGGATGGAACGCTCAAGCAGACTGAAACGCAATATTAGGGTATGGACTGTGTTACTTATTGCTCTATTGGCAGCGGCTGCGCTTGCAGGCTGGCTGGTGCTACAAGAAATATTTGATTTCTTTGAGTACTTAAGCATTTAGGAGAGACTTCGGAGGATAACGGATAAACACCGGGACTTTGGGGTTATAACATAGTATGCTGCTAACAAGTTTAGCCTTGCTAAGTTCTTAACTCTACTTCCGAAGGAGTGGTCCTCAACATGAAGGCAGTAACCTATCAAGGGAAGAAGAAAGTCGAAGTTAAAGAAGTAACCGACGCTAAGCTGGAAAAGAAGGACGACATCATTGTGCGCATCACCTCGACAGCGATATGCGGTTCGGACCTTCACATCTATAACGGGGAAATCCCCGGCATGCACGACGACTATATTATTGGCCATGAGCCGATGGGGATTGTCGAAGATATCGGACCGGACGTTACCAGAGTCAAAAAAGGCGACCGCGTCATCATTCCTTTTAATGTAGCCTGTGGACAATGTTATTTCTGCCAGCATGAAATGGAGAGCCAGTGTGACCATGCCAACGAGGCCAAGGATACCGGAGGTTATCTCGGCTTTTCCGATTCGTACGGCGGCTTTGCCGGCGGACAAGCGGAGCTGCTGCGTGTTCCTTACGGTAATTTTGGTCCTTTTGTTATTCCCGAGGATGCCGAGATGGAGGATGAGAAACTCCTGTTCCTTTCGGACATTGTGCCAACAGCCTGGTGGGGCGTGGAAAGTGCCGGGGTAAAACCTGGAGACACGGTCATTGTACTAGGCTGCGGGCCTGTCGGACTGCTCACGCAGAAATTCGCCTGGATGAAGGGAGCCTCGCGGGTCATTGCGGTAGATCATATCCCATACCGGTTGCAACATGCCAAGCAGAAGAATAATGTCGAGATTTTTAATTTTGCTAAGATAAAGAACTTAGAGGTGCATCTGAAGGAGATTACCCGTGGCGGGGCGGATGTGGTGATTGATTGTGTAGGACTAGATGCGAAGATGTCTGTAGTGGAGAAAATCGAAACAACGCTGATGCTGCAAGGCGGATCACTCAGTGCATTTCGGACGGCCGCCCAGGTGGTTCGCAAATTCGGAACGATCCAGCTTGTCGGCGTGTATGGGCTGAATTATAATATGTTCCCGCTGGGGCAATTGTTTGAACGCAACATTACGCTCAAGATGGGTCAGGCTCCAGTTATTCATTACATGCCGATGCTCTATAAGATGATTAAGGAGAACAAATTCGATCCGACAGACATCATTACTCACCGGCTGCCAATCAGCAGAGCGGAGTATGGCTACCAGGTATTCGGAGACAAGGAAGAGGATTGTATCAAGGTCGTACTTAGACCTTAACGTTAGAGGAGTTCATCGGTTACCGGAGGAACATACGAAGGCATGGGTTTCCGCCGCAGGTCGGGAGGCCATGCTTTTGTTGTTTTTCAGAAAGCTGCAGCCTCTGTTGCGGATTTTCATGAAAAAAGCTGCTTTTTTCCGGATTCTGAGGTAAATTTACATAAGTGACTTTTATCTGAGCCGAAAGGATGCCTGCCGTGACTTCAAAAAAACCGCCTGTTCCCATTCCGCTATTGATGCTGATTGGAATTGTGGCTATTTCTTTTTCTTCTATTTTTATAAAATGGTCATCCGCTCCGGTATCGGTTCAGGGGATGTACCGGCTGCTGTTCACCTCTCTATTGATGCTGCCCTTTGCCCGGCCTTACAGCGGTGCCGCTTTTGCCCTGCGCCGTAAAGACTGGCTGCTGCTGGTTGTGTCCGGGGCGATGCTTGCCCTGCATTTTTTATTATGGATGGGTTCACTGAAATTCACCTCTGTAGCCAGCTCGACGATGATCATGGCACTGGAGCCGGTGTTTATTATGCTTGGAGCTTATTTGCTGTATAAAGAAAAAAGCAGTATGGCCGCCATAGCGGGACTTGCCATTGCGATCTTTGGTGTTGTATTTATTGGCTGGGGAGATATCGGCCTGTCCTCTGACAATTTAAAAGGTGATTTGCTGTCCATTGGCGGCACAGCAGCGGTTGCCGCTCATTTGCTGATCGGACAGAAGCTGGTTGCCCGCATGCCACCGTATTTGTATAGCCTGATTGTATTTATCGCAGCGGTTATTGTTTTTGCGGTCTATAATCTGCTGGCGGGCATTCCGTTCTTTGATTATCCGCCAAGGGAGTGGGGAATCTTCGTCTTGCTGGCAGTCGTCCCGACCGTCTTCGGTCACATTCTGTTTAACTGGCTGCTGCAGTACACTTCGGCGACTACCGTCTCGATGAATATTCTGGGAGAGCCGGTTGGTGCAAGTATTCTGGCCTTCCTGCTGCTTGGCGAACAGTTGACAATCCTCCAATGGTCCGGTGGAGTATTGGTAATGGGAGGACTTGCAGTCTATTTGTATGCAGGACGCAGGAAAGCGGCGAAGAGAAGTGAGGCTCTGCCCAGCGTCTCCTAAAGCACACATTCTAACAGACAACTTATCAATATAAAGGGGTATTTCACAGTATGAAGGATCAAGACTTAGAGCAAGAACCGCAAGACAATCCGGGAGCTGCGCCTTCCAGTGAAGAACTCTGGAATGAGGATACCTATGCCGCATGGACCAGCAGATTCGGCACTCCGTCAGAGGCAGCAGCGAAGCTGACTAAAGACCCGGCGTCCCGGTTGTTCCCGTTAAACGCTTATTTCGGTGAGGTTCGCGGGAAGAAGATGATGAATCTGATGGGCTCGAACGGCATGAAGGCGGTAGCCCTAGGGCTGCTGGGGGCTGAAGTGACTGTTGCCGATTTCTCAGAAGCTAACGCCCGGTATGCGGAGGAATTGGCGCAGGAAGCCGGAGTCGGGCTGTCCTATATCATCTCGGATGTGCTGAAGCTGCCCGAAGAAGTGCTGGACAGCACGTATGATATCGTTTTTGCTGAAATGGGGATTGTCCATTATTTCACTGACCTGAGCCCATTTATGGAAATTGTCTGCCGTTTGCTGGCTCCGGGGGGAACCTTCGTGCTGCGTGATTTTCATCCGGTGACGACCAAACTGATTTCTTCTAAAGGATCAACCGCTAAAGTACGGAAGCACAAGGTAAGCGGCGATTATTTTGATACGGCGCTGGAACAGAAGAAGGTGTCTTACTCGAAGTATATGCCTGCTTCAGGCGGTCAGACGGGTGAGAAGCATAGTGTTGTTTATTGGCGGCGCTGGACTTTGGGGGAGATCGTTACGGCAGCCGCTGCTAGTGGTCTAGTCATCCGTGAACTGGTGGAGGAGCCCAACCTGTCGTCTGAGGTTTACGACAAAGGAATTCCCAAGACGTTTGCGCTGGTAGCAGAGAAACGTTGACTTTACGACGAATAGCTTTGGTGTCCTTTTAAGGACGGTGGCTGTTTCTGCGGAGAATCGAAATATAGTTAACGGCATGAATTAATAAGAAATGTTCATCATAGAACCGGTGGTCTGCTTTGAGCTGAATCAATCAGCCTGAGTGGATCACCGGTTTATTTAATTCACATCATTAATTAATATATATAGTTAACGACATTAAATAAAAAAGAAGTGCGTAGACGAAGATTGAAAAAAAATGCGTAAATTAAGATTGTTATGGATGCTGCTGTTTTCGTCCAGATACTATAGTGCTTAACTACAATATAACTGTTCTGTTATCAGACCAACACGCTCTCAGCAGCAGCCATTTCCACAAATGCCTGCTGCAAGGGAGTTAAGGTATAATCCTTCCGCCAAGCCAGTACATAAGTTGCAAGCCCGGGCGAAACCCCCGGAAGCGGAGCATAACTTAAACGGCCCAAGGCCACCTCGTCTTTAACTCCTGTTTTGGAGAATAGTCCCACATTTCCGCCTTCGCTAATCATCCCTTTAAAAGCCTCCGGTGAATTCACAACAGTATTATTCCATACACGCACATTGTTCAGCTGTGCCCATTGGTCGGCTGTTGCTCTCAGGCTGGAAGCGGGATCATGCTGAATCCACGGCTCCTGCGCCACCAGCTCCGGGGACAGCACTTTAATTTGAGCAAACGAATGACCGGGTGCAAATATAAGAACAACCTCATCCCGGGCAACCACCTGTGTATGAAAGGAGTCATCTCCACCATCACTGTCTTGCAGTACCCCCAGTTGGATCTCCCGCCCCCTCAGCCGTTCACGCACAAGGTGATCCGATTGTATCGTAAGCGACACATCTATCCCCGGATGAAGATTGATAAATTGTGACATTATATTAGGAACAAAGTAAGTACCAGGCATGTACCCGGCCTCAAGCGTAAGGCTCCCCGATGTGAGGGAGGAGAACTGTTTGACGCTCCGTTCCGCTTCTGCAGCGAGGGAAACAATACGAACTGCATATTGAAAAAGCGCCCGTCCGGCATCGGTTAACAGCACACGCCCGCTGCGGTATTGAAAGAGGGAGGCTCCAAGCTCATTTTCAAGGCTTTTCATATGAAAGGAAACGGTAGGCTGCTTTAGACCCATTTCGGCAGCGACATCCGTTACTTTTTTGTATTTTTCAATCAGGACTACAATTTGCAGCTTCACAATATTCATGAATTTCCTCCGGTCTGGATGGCAATAAGTTAATAAAACATCTTCTTAGTATAGATTATATCTATACTGTTATACATTTTCTATTAGAATTTTTATCTTTCGTTTTACAAACATAAGCTTTTTCTCTAACGAACGAGCTCTAGAATAGGAAGAGTCATAAGAGATACACAAAGAGGAATGCTTCCAAAGTGAGTTTTGTAAGAAGCAGATTCAATGGGTCAGACACACACAAAACCTTTAGGAGGAACAAACAAAAATGCAATTCAGAAAATCGTGGATCATGGCTTTGGCTTTAACCAGTGTAGTAGCACTTTCGGCATGCGGTAACGGAGGAAATAATGCGGCAACTAATAATGGGGGAACTAATGCAGCTGCGACAAATACACCTACAGAAAGCAGCGGCGCAGAATTAAGCGGATCGATTCTGGCTTCGGGTTCCACAGCGCTTCAGCCACTTGTTGAAATGGCAGCTGAAGGCTTTATGGATGCAAACGCAGGCGTTGATATTCAAGTGCAAGGCGGAGGAAGCGGCACGGGCTTAACTCAGGTTGCTGAGAAGCAAGTAGATATCGGTAACTCTGATGTGTTCGCAGAAGAGAAGCTGAAGGATGCAGATGCAGAAAAAGCAAAATTACTTGTTGACCATCAAGTTGCAGTTGTAGCGATTGCAGCAGTAAGCAACCCCAAAGCTGGAGTAGACAGCCTGACTAAACAGCAGCTGGTTGACATTTTCACAGGAAAAATTAAGAACTGGAGTGAAGTTGGCGGAGCGGATCAAGCGATTCAAATCATCAACCGTCCAGCAAGCTCGGGTACACGTGCAACCTTTGAAAGCTTTGCACTTGGAACTAAAACAGAAGACCAAGAAGGATCGATTCAAGAAGATTCTTCCGGTACTGTTAAGAAAATGATCGGTGAAACTCCAGGGGCTATCGGATATCTGGCATTGTCTTACCTTGATGAAACTGTAAAAACGCTGAACTATGAAGGTGTTGAGCCTTCTGTAGACAATGTTATCTCCGGTAAATATCCGGTGTGGGCTTATGAGCACATGTACACAAATGGTGAGCCTGCTGAACATGTCAAAGCATTCCTTGACTACATCATGACAGATGAAGTGCAGAACGGCGATGTAGTAGAGCTTGGATATATCCCGGCTTCGAAAATGCAGGTTTCCCGTGATGTAGAAGGCAAAGTATCAACCAAGTAATTCCCGGCTGACAAGCTTTACAGACTTCATCCATTAGAACTTCATGTGATTAGAGGCGGAATCCTTCTGCCTCTCTTTTCACTTTAGAAAGAGGGAGCAGCTTGAGTGTAAAACCTAAGAAATCCAAAATTGAAAAACATCATATCGAAGATTTTATCGGGCGTTCTTATATGTCCTTCTGTGTACTCCTATTGATAGTAATCATTGTATCGATGGTGTATTTTGTGGCGTCCAAAGGGATTGCTAACTTTACCAGCGGTGAAATTAAGCTTTCTGATTTCTTGTTCGGCAAAAAATGGTCCCCGGAAGGTGACAATCCCTCTTACGGAGCATTGCCTTTTATTACCGGCTCATTTCTGGTTACGCTGCTTGCAGCGCTTATCGCAAGTCCACTCAGTATCTGCGCTGCTCTGTTCATGACTGAGATTGTACCGGGTTGGGGTAAAAAGCTGCTGCAGCCGGTTATCGAACTGCTGTCAGGCATCCCGTCAGTCGTTTACGGCTTTGTGGGTTTAAGCGTCATTGTGCCGTTTCTGCGTAATACCTTGCCAGGGCAGGGCATCGGGGTTGCTGCAGGCGCGCTTGTCCTATCGGTAATGATTTTGCCGACGATTACAAGCGTGGCTGCAGACGCGCTGGCTTCTTTGCCGCAAAACTTAAAAGAATCCTCCTTTGCGCTCGGTGCTACACGGTGGCAGACGATCTCCCGGGTGATTCTTCCGACTACATTCCCTGCAATTATGACGGGGGTAGTGCTGGGGATGGCCCGTGCTTTCGGTGAAGCCCTTGCTGTACAAATGGTAATCGGAAATGCACCTTTCGTGCCGAAGTCACTTTTCGAATCGGCTTCAACCTTGACCAGCGTAATTACGCTTGGCATGGGGAATACAACGATGGGGTCAACGCACAATAATGCGCTGTGGAGTATGGCGCTGGTTCTTATGCTGATGACCTTTGCTTTTGTCCTCATCGTAAGAATGCTCGAAAGGAGAAATAAAATTTGAAGCCGAGAACAGCAGACAAGGTTGCCACCACCGTTATCGTCTTTTTCGCATTACTCATTGTAGCCATTCTGGTTGGATTGCTTGGATATATTCTGATCCGTGGCTTAAACCATATCAGTTGGGATTTCCTGACTTCCGCACCGCAAAAAATCCGCGCAGGCGGAGGTGTGGGGCCGCAGCTGTTCAACTCACTGTTCCTGCTGGTGCTGACGCTGATCATAACTGTACCGCTAGGTCTTGGAGCGGGGATTTTTATGGCGGAGTATGCACGTCCAGGCAAACTAACGAACTTTATCCGCCTGATCGTGGAAGTCCTGTCTTCCTTCCCTTCCATTGTCGTAGGTTTGTTCGGTCTCTTATTGATCGTAAACACCTTCAATCTGGGGTTCTCCTTAATATCCGGTGCTCTCGCACTTACCGTATTTAATCTGCCGCTGATGGTGCGTATTACGGAGCAGGCGTTCCGTACAGTGCCCAAGCAGCAGAAAGAGGCAGGGTTTGCCCTTGGATTATCCAAGTGGAAGATTGTTACCTCTGTACTGTTTCCCGTGGCACTGCCGACGATTATCACTGGTACGATTCTCTCCGCTGGCCGTGTCTTCGGTGAAGCGGCCGCTCTGATGTTCACGGCGGGCATGAGCAGCCCGCGTCTGGATTTCACCAACTGGAATCCGCTTAGTCAAACTTCACCGCTTAATCCTTTCCGTCCGGCTGAAACCCTGGCTGTTCACATCTGGAAAGTCAACAGCGAAGGGCTGGCGCCTGATGCCGTACAAATCGCAGCCGGAGCTTCGGCCGTGCTCGTTATTACAGTATTGATCTTCAATCTGGCCGCAAGGTATTTCGGCAGATATATTTACCGCAAGCTGACTGCTTCCAAAAGAATGAACTAAAACTTTGATTATAGAAACATTTTAGGAGGAGTAAGAGATGGGGATAGCGGAACCTGTGGTGCGTGAATCATTTCAAACAGAGGACCTAAGTATATTTTACGGCACATATGAAGCAGTGAAGGGAATCAGTCTTCCTTTTGGCCAGAATACTGTTACTGCACTTATTGGCCCGTCGGGCTGTGGTAAATCGACTTTCCTTCGTTCCCTTAACCGTATGAATGACGACATCTCCGGTTCGACAACGAAAGGGAGCATCTGGATTGACGGCGTGGACATCAACGCTCAAGGTACTGATGTGATCAAGCTGCGGCAAAAGATCGGCATGGTCTGGCAGAAACCGAATCCTTTCTATAAGTCGATTTATGACAATATTGCTTTTGGTCCAAAATACCATGGCATTAAAGGTAAGCAGGCACTGGACGAAATTGTGGAAAGCAGTCTGCGCCGTGCGGCATTATGGGACGAGGTCAAGGACCGCCTGAAGGATTCAGCGTTGGCGTTGTCCGGCGGACAGCAGCAGCGGTTATGTATCGCCCGCGCATTGTCAGTTAATCCGCAGATTCTGCTGCTGGATGAACCGGCATCGGCACTCGACCCTGTATCGACCGGTAAAGTGGAAGAACTGATCAAGGAACTCAAGGAAGAGCTTCGCATTGTTATTGTTACGCATAATATGCAGCAAGCTGCGCGGATTTCGGATTTTACCGCATACTTTTACCTAGGTTCACTTGTGGAATACGACAAGACAGAGAAAGTCTTCAGCAATCCGGAGAATCAAATGACCCAGGAATATATCATGGGCCGTTTCGGCTGATCGAAAAGAGCTACAGGCACTGCCCGTTCGGGTGGTGCTTTTTTTTGGCTGTACAGCAAAGAAGCGTATTTACCTCCAAGATACAGGATAGGCTTGAAGCGCATGATCAGGACATTCCCAAGTTTGAAAAAGCAATTGGAATCATGTACAATCACTGAGAATGGTTATCATAACTTAGTGCTGGAGGGAATCCTTATGAATCAGAACCAGTCTGCAGCTTACGGCAGCATTGCCGAAGTGATCAAGGAGCGCCGCTCCATTAAACAGTTTAAGTCTGAACCTCTGCCTGCAGGCCTGCTTGAGGAACTGCTGGATATCGCGGTATGGGCGCCAAATCACGGACTTCGGCAGCCGTGGAGATTTATTGCTTTTCAGGGGGAAGGGGCGGAATTCCTTGGGGATGCTGCTTATTCATTCTTGAAGCGCGGGGCAGCTGATCCGGAATTTGCAGCCAAACGCAAAGAATATCTTTCATCGGTTCCTTTAACAGTAGTCGTCGTGATCCCTGAGGACCCGCGTCAAAGAGAGTGGGATGAGGATTTTGCCGCTGCATCCGCACTTGTGCAGAACTTCCAGCTGGCGGCATGGGAACGGGGAGTAGGTACGATTTGGAAGACGGATCCTTATATTTACGCTCCGGAATTCCGCAGCAAGATTGGTGTGAAGCCGGGAGAGAAAGTGATTGCGATGATCCATGCCGGTTATCCGGAGATTATTCCCGCCAGCCGTCCACGCAAGGAAGCCGCTCAGCTACTTACAGTTGTAGACAGCTATCCGGAGAGTGGAGTTGTGGAATAAACACCTAAGCCGCTGTTAGGAACAAAAATCCGGACTAACACCTGGACTAGCTCTTATTGAAGCATCCTGCGGGATGCTTTTTTTCTATGGGATTGAAATGTAGATGCAATATATATTGTACATAATGACGGTTATAGATTACAATGGAGCGGTAAGTGAATTTATTCTCCGGGAGGGCTCTGGTGAGTGAGAAGAACATCAAACTGAAACTGGCGCGGATTCAGAAGGACCTGTCCCAGGAGCAGCTGGCGGAGGCGGTGGGCGTGACGAGACAGACGATAGGACTGATTGAAGCGGGAAATTACAACCCGACAATCCGGTTATGTATTGCCATCTGCAAGGAACTGGGAACAACTTTAAACGATATATTTTGGGAGGAGTAGTTATGAAAGGTAAGGGGATCAAGGATGAGCGGATTCAAGGTGAAGTACATAAGTTAATGGCGCACGGGTTTACGATTGTGTTTGTGGGCATAGCGGCCAGTGTTTTTGTTAAAGTATTTGTTCTGCACTTGGATCTGAAGTATTGGCTGGACAGCTTCCTAATCCTGATGGCAGCTTGTTTCTATGTTACGCTCCGGAGCATGCGTGGTGGACTATTCCTCCTGCCGAGCAAGGCCGGGGAAGTACAGCGGCTCAAGAAAACCAATCTGATCAGTGGAGCTGCAGGTGCGCTGATATGGGCAATATTGATGATCAGCTATGACCTGTTGGGTAAGGACGAAGTTGATGTAGTTGCGAGTGTAATGAGCACATTGGTTGGCTCCGTTGTCTTTTTCTTCGGGATTACCTGGATGCAATGGTTCATGATTAAACGCTCCAATCAAAATGCGGATAAGCACCTGGAATAGACGGATGAGCTCCTAAAGATGCTGTCTCTTGCAAAACTAATAAAATTAGTTTATATTGTAACTAATATCATTAGTTTTTAAGGGGTGTATTTATGAGAATCACTCAAGAAGGAAATTTGCTGCAGCTTACTTGGATGCCAGGATGGTTTCCGGTCAATTGCTATCTTGTTGTAGAAGAGCAGGAATTAACATTGATTGATGCGGCGATGTCTTTTAGTGTCCAAGGGATCCTCCGTACAGCTGCTAAATTAAACCTGCCGCTTACCCGAATCGTGCTGTCCCATGCTCATGGAGATCATGTTGGAGCGCTGGATGAACTGAAGAAACGGCTTCCTGACGCTGTAGTATATATATCTGAGCGGGATGCAGCTTTACTGGGCGGGGACCGTTCGCTTAGACAAGGTGAACCGCAGACTCCGATTAAAGGGAGTTTACCTAAAATATCCACCAAACCGGATATATTGCTCCATGACGGAGATACCGTCGGCTCTTTAACCGCAATCAGTACTCCCGGCCATACACCAGGCTCAATGTCTTTTCTGGATCAGCGAAGCGGGGCCCTGATTGTAGGGGATGCTTTTCAGACCTTTAGGGGAATTGCGGTGGCCGGGACGGTTGTACCATGGTTTCCATTTCCGGCAATGGCTACCTGGAATAAGGAGCAGGCTGTGGCCAGCGCAATTAAGCTTGCAGGGACGTCTGCAGCGGTGCTTGCCGTTGGACACGGCAACCTGCTGAAGGCGCCAGGGGAAGCCATGAAACAGGCTGTGAGCAAAGCTCAATTGCAACTAGGAAAGGAAGGGAGATAAGATGTCACCAAGGGCTGGACTGGATACACGTACGCTGGTATTGGCTGCGGCAGAATTAGCGGATGAGCGGGGGATGGGAGAAGTCACTCTGGCTTCACTCGCGGCCAAGCTGGGCGTACGCTCTCCGTCGTTGTATAATCACGTTAACGGACTGGCAGGGCTACGGACTCTGTTGGCCGTTCACGGCCTGGAACAGCTTCACGCTGCGATGACTAAGGCCTCTGAGGGGATAGCCGGTGATGCAGCCGTTCACGCTATAGGGCAGGCTTATGTGGACTTTGCAAGGCAGCATCCGGGTCTATACGAAACAACGCTGCGAGCACCAGATCAAGGGAACACATTGCTGGAAGAGACAAGTGAGCAGATTTTATCCTTAATCCTGCATGTGCTGTCCGGTTACGGGCTTGGGGAAGAAGGAGAACTGCATGCTGTTCGGGGACTGCGGAGTATTCTGCACGGCTTTACTGCACTGGAGAACAAGGGAGGCTTCGGCCTGCCGCTCGATTTGGAGATCACCTTATCCCGGCTGATTGATACATTTATTGCAGGGATCAGCTGCATGAAGACAGTGTAAGCAGTCCAGAACAACATCATTAAGTGATTTAACCATTCCGTTAGGGGGAAAGTGAGATGGAAAACGTGGAAGTGCAGGGCGGTGTAACAACATATAAGGAGATGAGTGAGGTCATTGCCAAGCTGGGTATTGTACCTCTTGCTTCGCTGATTCCGGAGCATCCGTCATTAAACGGGCTGACCAAAGCCGAGAACTGGCATACCGGTTCAGAGCTGGATCCATGGGGCTGGCGTGCACAGTTTCCGGGTGAGGGACTGGCCGGCTACGGCAAATTTATTAAGAAAAAGGCAATTCTCGTCTCGCGGGACTGGTTTCCGGCATTTGTAAAAGCCGCTGGCAGCGCTAAAGAACTGGAAGAACGGTACAATAACGGCTTGGCCAGCAGAGAAGCATTGACATTGCTGCAGGTGATCCGTGCCAACGAGGGTATAGATACCCGCCAGCTGCGTTCTTTGGGTGATATGAAAGCAAAGGAAAAGAAGACTGCTTTTGACAATGCGGTCACAGAGCTGCAAGGCACCCTTGATATTGTAATCTCCGGAGTTCAGGCACGCCAAAATGACTTGGGAGAAGTAAATGGCTGGAGCAGCACTTCGTTTGAGACCGTAGGCCACTGGATGGAAATTCACGGCCTTACCCCTTATGAAGGTTCCCGCGAGGAAGCTATAGCTTGGCTGCGCTCCAGAATGGATGCCAACTGGTCGCCTGCTGCCATAGCCTGGATCAGCAAAGCCTTGTCCTGGTAATCACTTGTCAATTTGTAATTTATATTGCACCTGTGTGATCTTGAGAAGTTTGTTTTAATGCCTTTCCATTATCTACAGATGCGGCTCCATTTATATGGAGTTTTCAAACAAGCCTTGGGCGAATCGCAGGAAGAACTTATTGCAAACTGCAAAGAGATGATAAGCGTTGTTTTTTGTTGGAGTGCCTCATTCAGCAAAACAAAGGGGAAACAGTCATAAGCGACATTTATTCTGCCAATGATTACAACCTATCCCTGCGCCGGGTAGTGGACTATATTGGACAGCACTGCAAGGACATCTGTACCGTGAGCAGTGGTATTTTAAAACTTTTATCGAACAGAAATTTTCATAGCCTGAAATATGAGAGAGCCGATACCCGCGTAATAGGGTTATCGGCTTTGTGTCTGTACGGCTAGCTCTTTGAGATGCGTTTATCAGCAACCTCCCGGTTATGTCACTTGTTGCTGGTCTTCTTGATCAAGTCCACGCCATCGTATGCCAGACTTTCCACACTCGCAGCCTTCTGCAGTAAGTAATGATCAAAAAAGTTCTTCGTATAGTCTGTAACAAGATTTCGCATCTCCATAGCATGCCGTTCGCCTCTGAGTTCCTCATTAACACTGGTAAACACGATGTCGCAGTAATCTAAATGCGCAACACGATCAACAGAGAAGTAATAGGTTTCCATGCTATTGTTAGCGCCAATTATCGCATTCATGTTATAGTTAGGTTCACAAAACAGTAGCAAGAAGGGTTTCTTAAGGTCGCTGTCGAGAAGGCCAAACGCACCGCTATCCAAGCCAATCCCGCAGGCGAACCGGTCGTCGTCCCGGCAAACAATCGCCGTCGTAGGCCCTCCATAAGAATGTCCGACTATGCCCATGCCGATGTCAAAGAGCAATCTGCCCTTAAAGATGGAATTCAGCTCTCCAGAGTCCAGTTTGTAAAGATAATCGGCTACATACCTTACATCTTCTGCCTGTAATTCACTATACTCTGTTAACTTGGCAAGTATCGGCAGTGTAAGCACGTTATGGCACATCTCAATGGCAGTTTCATCGTCAGGCCGCATCTCCATCTTACCAGCCAACGCCTGCATCTCCGGATCTTCAGAAAACGCCATAATGACATCCGAAAAATCCTTTGACACATTAAACAGGCGCCCATCTTTACGCTTATACATCGTGCTATTCTGATGGCCGATGCTTACCACAACATATCCCATGCTTGCCAAGTCCGTACAGATCACTGTACCCCATTCTGGAGAACCGCCCCCGCCGCAAACATAGAATAACACCGGATAGCGTTTTTCCTTCCCGGAGAGAGCAAGGTCGTCGTAACACTGGGTCTGGATATCTATAGAGAAAACATCCTTCCCTTTAAGATACGCAGTGACAAGTGGCTGCTCATTAAACATTTCGTAGACTTCAGGAAACATGTACGTTGATGTAGTCTTACCTTCGCTACTGTCGGACGGATAGTACACAAACGCCGTCAGTTCTCTTTTTGAGTGATCTGATGCCGTGTACTCAAAATCCATCTGGGTTCGACCGACAGTATAGCCGCCAATTGGTTCTGGAAATGCGTCATAAGTTTTCAATTTCTTGTTCCCCCTTAATTAAGAAAAGTGGCGAGCGTGAAATACATACATTGCGTTATGAGCGCTTATCAAAACTGTGAAACTATTACATCCTATCTTCAGTGAATCATATCTACTCCTTGGCTTTCTTGATATCGCTAACAATTTCAGAATATTTATGATCTTCAAGCAGCCCATGACCCATAAAGTCAGCAAAGTACTTGCTAATCTTATGTTGCAGCATAGAGTCCTTAATATCGAATTCCCTAAAAAACATGACTAAATTAAACTGCATGGACTCAAACATAAAAGAAATCAGGTCGTCGTCAATATCAGGTCGGAGATATCCATCAACCCTCATTCGGCGTAAAATATCCTTGATCAAGGGGAATGACTCGCCCTTTAGCACATTCAGATATATTTTAAGTAAAATGTTCTCGGGAATGTAAAAAAGTGTTGCAGTGAGTTTGATTTCCAACTCATTCAGTGGCTCGGTCACAATGCCATTAACGTTACCAAATAAGCCAGTAAGGAAAAACCGGAAAAGGGAATCTTCATTACTGTTATTAAAATACGCAGCTCTTTTCTGGGTCACATTACGTATTAACAGACAATAAAGGTCATCTTTGTCTTCAAAATACCGATAAAATGTTCCGGGGTGCATGGACAAACTATCCAAAACCATCTTCATAGTTATATCCTCGTAAAGATTATCAACAAAAAGATGCATAGCACTATTAGATATTTCCTCGCGCCTTGCTTCATCTAAACGAAAGAAAGTATTTTTTGGCATAGATTACTCCTTATTGTGAAGTGTGAATTCATTCACACCATACCGATAATTTATTCACATGTCAAGTAGTATTGAAATATTAATATCAATATTAAAGATTAAAACCATATGAACTTGGTTCATATTGGATGACAGTAAGATGTAACAACGCAAAAATAAAAACGGCTAATGGACTCCAGCAGGAGCTCAAAAGCCGTAAGCGCTTTCTATTAAAGCTATATAATGAAGCAACCTCATAGCATAGGAGCCAGGTATGCAATCAGAAAGTATAAGAAACCGAATAGTAGCATGATGTAAGCTGTGTATTTGATTGCATTGGATGCGATAATGCTTGAGTCTGTAGGGGCTTGAACACTTGGACGTTCATGCTCCGGCCGTTCCAGCTCTTGGGATATCGACTCTTTCATCAGGATGACCTCCTAAAAGTTTTGTGAGTATCATTCAGCACTGATTGGCTTCATCCAACACCTAAACTGGATTGGAAATACAATCCTTAATTGTATTGTGACATATTTGTGAATTAATTTCAACAATATTGTGAATATTATTTGAACAAAACTTTAAATTTGGGTTAATTATGCCTTTAACTATTCAGGCAAGCGCAAAAACACCCCGTTACCCTCTCTACAGAGAGTAATGGGGTGTAGCAATAAGGTATTCATCGAAAGGACATAATGGCCTAAGAACTTGCTTAAACCCAGTTACCTGCGCGGAAGATAGGTTCAGCAGTTCCATCGTCTGTAATTCCGTCTATATTCATTTCCGGGGAACCCATCATGAAGTCCACATGGGTCAGACTTTGATTCATCCCTTTGTCAGCAAGCTGTTCCTTGGTCATAGAGATGCCCTCCAGCAAGGTAAATGCATAAGCAGCACCAAGTGCCAGATGGCATGAAGCATTCTCATCATACAGTGTAGTGTAATAGAGAATGCCGCTTTCCGAGATTGGAGAGTGGTAAGGGACCAGCGCTACTTCACCGAAGTAAGCGGCTCCTTCATCCATGGCCAGCAGGGAAGCCAGTGCATCCTGGCCGACTTCTGCCGTAAAGTCAGTGACCTTGCCATTCTTCAGGGTAAGCGTAAACCGGTCGATGATGTTGCCTCCATAGCTGAGCGGCTTCGTGCTGCTGACTTTGCCATTAGCGCCAGTCTTGAGCGGGGCAGTGAATACTTCTTCTGTCGGAATATTGGCCAGGAAAGAGACCCCGCGTCCATTCACGGCTCCGGCCTGACACCAGATATGGCCTTCGGGTAATTCGATAGTCAAATCTGTTCCGGGAGCGGTATAATGCAGTTTGCGGTACTTTCTGGCGTTCAAAAGATCACAGCGCTGCTTTAAGCCGCCTAAATGCTGGCTCCAAGCCTCAACGGGGTTCTCTTGGTCTGCACGCACCGCCTTGAAGATCGCATCCCAGAGCAGGCCAACCTGTTCTTCCGGCGGTGCATCGGGAAACACCTTGGCCGCCCAGGATGGAGACGGAAAAGCGATGCCGCTCCAGCTGATGTAATTGTTCATCATCATTTCACGGTACGGGGCCATAGCCTGGCCTGCGGTGCGCTGATGATCGGATATCCGGCTGGCTTCTACACCGTTCAGAAGATCCGGATTGGCGGAGATTACCGTCAGGATGGCCGCGCCGTTGCGTGCCAGATCCTCCAGCTCATCCGCCTGCCATTTCGGCGGTTCAAGGAAGCTGGCCGACGGGGCCAGATCATAGCGGGTCCGTGTGACGAACTCGTCGGTATAATTGACCTTGACCAGCTTAGCACCGGCCTCATAAGCTTTCCGCACAATCAGGCGGACAAGCTCTGCGGCAACGATGTCTGCATTCAGTACGAGCGTCTGCCCGGGCTGTATATTGACTCCGATCTTTACAGCCAGCAGTGCGTAATTCTCCAGCTTTTGCTTGAAACTCAACATGATTTTGCTCCTCCGCTATCTGTAGTCTGTGTTTAAAACGCCCAATTTCCACTTTTGAATACCGGTTCCCGTGTACCGTCAGCTGTAATTCCGTAAATATCCATGTCAGGTGAGCCGATCATGAAATCAACATGGGTGACACTGGTATTCAGGCCATGGGCGATCAGCTCATCCTGGGTCATCTCTTTACCGCCCTCAAGGCAGAAGGCATAAGCTGTACCGATAGCCAGGTGGTTGGAAGCATTCTCGTCAAACAAGGTATTGAAATATAAAATATTCGATTCGGAGATCGGGGACTGGTGAGGCACCAGAGCAACCTCGCCGAGATATTTGGCTCCTTCATCCAGGCTGATCAGATACTCCAGTGAATCCTGGCCTTTACCGGCGCTTACA
This sequence comes from Paenibacillus sp. FSL L8-0470, assembly GCF_038008625.1. Lineage (NCBI taxonomy): Bacteria > Bacillati > Bacillota > Bacilli > Caryophanales > Paenibacillaceae > Paenibacillus > Paenibacillus sp. FSL L8-0470. The sequence continues at coordinate 4,051,702 of NZ_JBBOZM010000001.1, read as the reverse complement.
CTGATGATGCGGCCGTTCTCGAAGGTGATGGAGAAATCATCAATAATGTTGCCGCCGTAGCTGAGCGGCTTGGTGCTTTTGACCGTGCCGTTAACACCTGTCTTAAGCGGTGCTGTGAACACTTCCTCTGTTGGCATATTGGCGACAAAAGTGTGGCCTTTGGCATTGATGCTGTCTCCTTGCGCCCAAATGTGACCTTCTGGCAGTTCGATAGTCAGGTCTGTGCCGGGTGCTATGTAATGCAGGCTTTTATACTTCTTGGCATTAAGCACATTAGCCTTCTGTTCTAGTGTATCAAGATGCTCCTGCCAGGCGGCAACCGGATCTTCGCGGTCAAGACGGACAGTGTGGAAGATAGCTTCCCATAGTTTATCCACACGTTCTTCGGCCGGAACATCAGGGAACACTTTGTCGGCCCAAGCTTGTGTAGGGATGGCAACAATACTCCAGCTGATTTTATCGGACATTTGGTAATCACGGTATTTCGTAAGCGCAGCACCGCGTGTTTTTTGGTAATTGGCGATACGTTCCGGATCAATGCCTTTTAGTGCGTCGGGATCTTCGGCGATTACTGTCAGAATAGCGGCTCCATTCTCGGCGAATTCGGTCATTTCTCCCGCGTACCACGTTGGAGCCTTCGTGAAGACTTCCGGTGCGGCATGTTCAAACTGCTGGCGGGTAATGCTCTCGTCACTCCAGTTTACTTTGACCAGACTTGCCCCTATGGCATAGGCTTTGGCCGTAATAAGCCGTACGAATTCTACTGCTGAAACGGGAGCGTTGACGACCAGTATTTGACCCGGTTGAACGTTGACGCCGATTTCGACTGCCAGATCTGCATATTTGCTAAGCTTCGCTTCTAAATTGAGCATTGGGTTTCCTCCATTTACTATATTTTAGTGCTGTATGAGCATTGTATTAAATTATTAACCGCCGGATGAAAAAAGTCAATTGCAGCGGAAAGAGAGGGATTTGCTTTCATTTCAATGCTATACTGGGAGAGTGTGGACGATCAGATGAAAGGAAGGAAAGCGCATGAACGTACAAATTATAAAAGCGGAATTGAAACGCGAAGAAGATAAGAGCTATGTCGGGAGGACGGTGTTCACGCTCGACAATCATAAGTCTCCGTATGAAATTACGTTCTTCAGCAAACGGGGAAGCGAATGGGATTACAGCTTCAGCTTTGCCGGCGAACCGGGGAGCGAAGAGCAGTTCCTGGAGATTGACACGCTGCTGGAGAATGATGACGATCTGTTTAATCAGCTGCTGGATGCCGCACTGGATACCCAGGACATTCAGGAAGAAGAATAGCATCGCAAAAATGCGACCGACGAAGGCATCCACTGCCGGTGAACGGTCGCATTTTATATTTATATAGGTATAAGTTCGAAAGCTCTACCCGATCGTAATATTGCCTTCAGGATAACGGTAGAGCTCCTTGCTGTTCTTCGGTTTAAGCGCATAGGCAAGTGTCAGCGGTCCGGTACGTCCGACAAACATCAGAATGATCACCATAACCTTCCCTATAGTCGTCAGCTCCGTAGTCAGCCCCATTGTAATGCCTGAGGTCCCAAAAGCGGACACCGCCTCAAACAACACGGTCAGGAAATCCGCACTCTCCGTCACGGACAACAGCATGGTGGCAATGACTACCAGCATCAATGAGAGCAGTGTCATCGTGATGGCCCGGTACACGTTTTCTTTGGAGATCCGGTGGCGGAACATGACGATGTCTTCCTTCCCGCGCAGTTTGGCATATGCTGTACTTACCAGTATGGCAAAGGTAGTAATCTTAATCCCACCACCGGTTGATCCAGGCGCCGCACCAATGAACATCAACAGAATCATCAGAAACTGAGTGGATTCCCGCAAGAGCGGAATCTCAATGGTTGTCACCCCGCCGGAGCGGGGGGTGATCGCCTGCAGGAAAGAGGCCATTATTTTGCCGCCGGCATGCAGCGGTTTTAGCGTGGTGTTCAGTTCAAGCCAGAAAAAAATTGCCGCCCCGACCAGAATCAAGATGGCTGAAGTGGAGAGAACCACCTTGGAATGCAAGGTCAGACGTTTGCGTTTGGGGAAGTCGATTACGTCGGATAACACGATAAACCCAATACCGCCTAGGAAAATGAGCAGCATGGAAGTGATGTTGATAATGGGATCCTCCACGTAGCGGGTAAGACCGCTGAATGGCCCGTGCACATCTCCGAAGAGATCAAATCCGGCGTTGTTAAAGATAGAAATGCTGTGAAACAAACCGTAATATACCGCTTTTCCGAAAGGCATATCCAGCATGAATCTTACGGCAAGCAGGGCTGATCCGCTAAGCTGTATGACCAGGGAATAGATCAGTACCCGGCGGATCAGCTTGACGATGCCCTGCATGGAGTTCTGGTTCATGGATTCCTGTAGCAGCAGCCTTTCTTTGAGTGAGATCCGTTTATTGAGTACAAGTGTAATCAGCGTGGCCATGGTCACAAATCCGAGACCGCCGAACTGGAACAGCACCAGGAGGACAATTTGTCCAAACACCGTCAGCTGTGTTCCGGTGTCGATGACAGCGAGACCGGTGACACAGGTCGCTGAAGTTGCCATAAAGAGGGCGTCGATAAAGGAGATTCGGTCTCCTGTCGAAGCTGCCGGGAGGCATAAAAGTACTGTTCCTGCCGCAATCAGCAGCATGAATCCGAGCGATAGTATTTTTGGTGGCGTCAGCCTTAGGTGCCCGAGGAATAGATTAGCCAAATTCATTCTCCTGACGTCTTGATATCATTTGTCCAGATTATATCATAAGTTCCAATCGATCAACTTGCGGGGGGAGGAAATTGGCATATTTTATCGAATTACTAAAAAGTAATACCTATTCTGAGAAAGCATAGAGGAGGCTGTACTTGCTGTGACAAGTCCGATTCTGAATCAGATTGGCGCCGTCTTCATTCCGGTCAGTGATATTGAAAGATCAAAGAACTGGTATTGCAGCTTGCTGGGGCTTCCGCTAGACGGTGAGGTATTGTTCGGTCATCTGTATGTGGTGCCGATGCAAGGACCGGGTATTGTGCTGGACAGCAGAATTTTCACGGCCGAGTCGGTTCTGAAGGTGCCGTCCTTTCATTTAAATACGGAGGACATCGATGCTGCTTATGATTTTGTCAAAGCCAGCGGTGCGGAGATCCTGACTGACATTGAGAATGATCACTGGTTTAACTTCAAGGACCCTGACGAAAATGTATTAATGATTTGCCGTTGTTAAGCGATGTGTGGAAGAAGTACATCAGCAATTAGTATTATGCCGAGCAAGATTGAGCAGGGGGAAATGATGAATATAACGCTGAAAGAGCTGGTTCCCGGGGATGCTGCTGAACTCCTGAGTCTGCAGCACCGGCTGGATGAGGAATCTTCATTTTTGCTGCTGGAGCCGGATGAGAGGCAGACTGGATTGCAGCAAGTAACAGAGATGATTGAGAGCTTCGCCAAAGCCGAAACTTCGATTCTGCTCGGCGCCGTGGCAGATGGCAGGCTGGCGGGTTACTTATCCGTCCGTGGAGGAAGCCTAAGACGTAATAAGCATAGCGCGTATATTGTGATTGGCATCTTGGCGGATTATCAGGGAATGGGTATCGGCAGCGGCTTATTCCGGGAGATGGAGAGCTGGGCAACCGGCGTCGGCATTGTGCGCCTGGAGCTGACCGTTATGACACATAATGATCGAGCGGTGTCATTATACACCAAGCGCGGCTTTGAAATTGAAGGCATCAAGAAGAAATCACTGATGGTCAGCGGGGATTGGGTGGACGAATATTATATGAGCAGGATTTTGTCTAACTAAGTTCAGCTACAACAAAAGGCGCTCCCTGACAGAGCGCCTTTGCCTTATTGATATATATTTAGCTATTATTCCGTTTTCTGCCCAGATTCCAGGGAGTCCTTATCCCCGATAAGCACCTCAACCTTGCGGATGCGGTTTTTGTTCATCTCACGGACGGTAAGCGTAACATGTTCGTAATTCATGCTTTTGCCGATAGTGGGCTCGCTTAGGTGACTGTATAACCAGCCGCCAATGGTTGTTACTTCATCATCGTGGAAGTCAAGACCTGTCAGCTGCTTGATCTCCAGGAGAGAAACCTTGCCGTCGAACAAGTAATTGACGTCGCTGAGCTTCTCGATATTCTTGCGTTCATCCCCGTCGAATTCGTCACGAATCTCCCCGACAATCTCCTCGAGAATATCTTCAATCGTAATCAGACCGGATGTTCCGCCGTATTCATCAAGCAGCAGGGCGATATGCACACGTTCTACCTGCATACGGGTTAACAAGTTCTTCACCGGGGTTACCTCAGACACAGTCAGAAGCGGCAATATCAGGCTTTTGAAATCGAAATCCGGGTTGTTGTCATACTGCAGGTACAGCTGTTTGGTATTGATCATCCCGATAATATTATCTTTGCTGCCGTCAGCGACAGGGAATCGGGTGTACTGCTCTTTACGGATGATGTTGAAATTCTCCGCCAGCGAGTGGTCGGTGAACAAGCACACCATGTCTGTCCGCGGCACCATAATTTCTTTGGCCAGCATCTCATCAAAATTAAAGATCCGGTTCACGTAGCCATATTCGGCTTTGTTGATTTTGCCGCTTTCATAGCTTTCGGACAGAATCAGACGAATCTCATCTTCACTGTGCGCATCGCCATGCTCGCTGGCTGGCTTCATCCCGAACAAGCTGACAAGCAGATTGGCGGAACCGTTCATGAGCCAGATCAGAGGGTACAATATTTTGTAGAACCAAATAATCAGCGGGGCTGTAATTTGACCGATTTTCTCCGGAATGTTGATAGCGGCCGTCTTCGGTGCAAGTTCTCCGACTACGACATGCAGGAATGTGGCAATAATAAATGCCAATGCAAAGGCAATAGGTTCGCTCACACTGTGACTGATATCAGCCAAATCGAATAAAGGAATCAGCAGCTGCTCAAATGCAGGTTCTGCCAACGCCCCGATACCGAGGGCAGTGATTGTGATCCCAAGCTGACAAGCAGACAAGTAACCGTCAAGGTTCGCTGCAACTCTTTGTACAGCTAAAGCATTCTTCTTTCCCTCGAGAACCATTTGACTTACTTGGCTGCCTCTCAATCTTACTACTGCAAATTCCGTGGCTACAAAAAAAGCGGTTAAAATAATCAAAATGGCCACCAACATCAAACTAAGTCCTATACCCATAAAATCTTTACCATCCCTCTCGTTATTAAAATAGGTTATACTCATATTATGAGTTCACTTGAACCTATTGTACGAACTTTTCATTAAAATATCAAATGGCGAAGGGGTGCCATCTATGGAAGCTTTTACTTTAAGCCGAAAAGAAATGTCTGGACTGCTGCTCTCGCTGACCGGAAGCTCAGAGCAAAAACCGCTGCATATTCTTCAGGAGGTCTGGACGAAATTTCATCACGAAGAGGTGAAACAGGGGATGTCCCTGCCTGCGTTCCTCTCTACGGATATCCCGCCGATCCTGCAAAAGATCATAAAAAGAGGGAACGTCAAAGGGTTCTCGCTCTCGGACATTGCTGCTCTTGGACATCTCATAGAGTATTCCACACTGAGTGCCAGCGCTATGCAAAATTGGGTGAAGCGCGACTTTAAGGAATATCTCGGCTCACCGAGGGAAGGGAAAAAGTATTCGGTTAATCAGGCTGCGCTGCTATTTATCATTGATGACCTAAAAGCAGCACTTGATTTCGAAAGTATACGTCAGCTATTCCGCCTGCTTTTCCTGAAACCGGAACGGGATGATGATGATTTGGTTGAACCGGCGCAGCTGTATCACGGGTATGCGGAGCTGTTCGAAGAGATTAAGCGCAGCCCTGCGCTGCAGGCTCAAGGGATGGCTGAACGCAGTGCAAACAGAGATTATTCCTGGAAAACGGACAGCTCACTAAGAAGTGCAATGGATAAATTGATGAACCGGCTGAGCCATCTGACAAGACCGCAAAGGGATGCTGTGCAAAATATGCTGATGATCTCGGCAATTTCTGTACAAACCTGTTATTTTCAAGCCCTGGCCCGGCAATACTTTAATGCTGCTTTATTCCTTGATTTTTAGAAGCAGCACTCTTAGAATGTGTAAGAGAAACTAGCAATATCAGGGTAGAATAGTCGGAGTAAGGGAAGAGGTGCTTGATCTTGAATCAAATGACGCTACTGCGAAATCCGAAGCAAAGGAAGCTGCTGTTCAGTGCGGGATTAAGCTGGATGTTTGACGCGATGGATGTCGGAATGATTTCTTTTGTGGTTGCAGCGCTCGCCAAGGAGTGGTCGCTTGAACCGGAGCAGATTGGATTTTTGACCAGTATTAATTCGGTGGGCATGGCAGCAGGGGCGGCAGCGGCGGGGATTTTGGCCGACCGTTTCGGACGCAAGTCAGTATTGCTATGGACCTTGTTGATCTTCTCGGCGGCCAGCGGCTTATCGGCTTTTGCTACAGGCTTCGGGATATTATGTGTACTGCGCTTTGTAGCCGGGTTCGGGCTGGGCGGAGAGCTGCCTGTTGCTTCAACGCTGGTGTCGGAAAGCATGCCTGCAAAAGAGAGAGGCCGGGCGGTTGTGCTGCTGGAGAGCTTTTGGGCGGTAGGCTGGATCTTATCGGCTTTGATTGCCTACTTTGTTATTCCGGATTACGGCTGGCGTATCGCCTTCGGCATAGGTGCCGTACCGGCACTTTATGCGCTATATTTGCGGCGTGCCATAGATGATTCCCCGCGGTTTGCGGAAATTAGGAAAGCTCCGGTTTCGCTGAGTAAACGCATTGCTATCGTCTGGTCGCCGGAGTACCGTAAATCAACGATCATGCTGTGGATTTTATGGTTCACGGTGGTGTTCTCCTATTACGGCATGTTCCTGTGGCTGCCTACGGTAATGGTGATTAAGGGCTTCAGCCTTGTTAAGAGTTTTGAGTATGTACTGATTATGACGCTTGCCCAGCTGCCCGGATACTTCACAGCCGCTTATTTCATTGAAAAGTTCGGGCGCAAGTTTGTACTGGTAATCTACCTGCTGCTCACAGCAGTCAGCGCTGCCTGGTTCGGAAATGCGACAACCGAGGGCATGCTGATGGCTGCAGGGATCTGCCTCTCATTCTTTAACCTTGGCGCATGGGGCGGCATGTATGCTTATACCCCTGAATTGTACCCGACATCAATCCGCTCGACGGGAGCAGGGCTGGCCACCTCCTTTGGCCGGATCGGCGGTGTGATCGCACCGCTGCTGGTAGGTTTTCTGGTAGGCGATAAGGTCGGCATCAGTTCAATCTTTATGCTGTTCTTCGTAACCATTATTATCGGTGCGCTGGCAGTGTTGTTTCTGGGTAAGGAAACGAAAGGAACTGAGCTGCTCTAAGAGAGTATTCCTTGCCGGATCTACTTGATGTTAATCCTGCAACAATGCTAATATTAGATGTGAAATGTACAGCGGTTTCGGATAATTCGAGAAGAACAAAACGGTTCCTTCACACCATGTGAACAGGACCGTTTTTTCATAAGAGCAGGAGCAGGGTCTTCTCGGATTACGTTTCAGGATTGGAGCGATGGAAGAATGAATAATGAAGGGAAGCTGCCGCACTTTACAGAGCTGGTCTGGGAAAGCACGGAGAGTAATGTGCCGATTCCGCCACGGGAAGCTGCCGGGAATGTGCAGCCGCAGTCAGCCGCCGCCAAGATGAAGAAGAAAGAACCGCCGAAGGAGACGGTACAGCTTCAGCTCTGGGATATGGAAGAGAAGCAGGAACCGGTAACTACTACGGAAAGCCAATTTGTACACCGGGCACGTGAACTGGCGGAACAAAGGGAAGCCGCGACACTGTTTGTTCCATTTAAGAGTTATTGGCCTACATACGGGCATATGACGGGAGCGCAATACAGATGGTATTTCTTCTGGCGGGATGAAGTCCGACATGGCAGATATCCGAAGACTGATCTCTCTTATATTTTTCTGCATGTCTATGAACTGATTAACGGAGTAGGCTGGGAAGAACCACAGGAAGGGTACAGACAGCTGTCCTTGCTATGGGAAGCTTACAGGGATCAATACAAGCGGTTGGATCAATATCTTGGCGGCTGGATTGCCGATTTCATCTTCGTGCATAAATTAGACGTGCCGCTGTCAGGCATCGTTGCCCGTACGCGCGGACTTGCCGGAGATCTGGCAGAGCTGGAGCTGATGAGGTGCCTGACTACTGCACCGGAGCAGCTGACCTTTGCAGTGCTGACGGTCATGTCGGATTACGATATCAGCAAATCCAAGTTCTACACCGGTGAAGGCAAAGCGGCGGCTGAGTGTTATATTCCTCAAGTGGTTGCATTAATAGACGCCTATGTAGCCCGCAAACATGGGTCCAAGCTGGTGGAGATGTTCCCGCCCGGCCCGCCGGTACTGCGGGAGCGTTACCTGTTCCGTAGTGCAGTTTATGATATATCGCTCTACGGCTACTCCGTACTTGTGCCTGTCGTAAGGATCAGTAAATCTCCGCCGCTGCGCAGCCTGATTACGCGGCTTTTCCGGCTCACCGAGAACAAGCTGCGTGAGCTGATGGGCTTCCGCGGACGGCTGAAAGACGTTAAGGTCGATGCGGATATGGACGAGCTGGTGACCCGTTTTCTGAAACGGGAATTCCGCAAGGCAGAGCAAGCCGGGAAAGGTCCGGCTGTCGTTATTGACAAGAGGAAGCTTGAACGGCTGGAGAACGATTCCGAGATTGTCCGGACGCTGCTCACTATAGAGGAGCCTGAGGATTCAGCAGAGTTGGAGGATTCAGAGAATTCCGGGGATTCGGAGCTTGATTACGCTGTCCCTTCCTTTATAGAAGAGGATCCTATAGAAGAGATTTATGCTGTTCCCGAGACCCTAAGTGTTCCAGTATCGCCCGCTGCCGCGAGCAGTACAGACAATGAGTGGGAGGCATTTGCTTTCGTATTGACACCTCTGCAGCGGCAAGCGGTGTCCGCGCTCGCGGATGAGGATGGAATGAAGGCTGTGCAGAAGCTGGCCGCTGCCGGGGGGACGATGCCGGAGCTGCTGTTTGACGAAATTAACGAACTTGCCATGGACATGCTCGGCGATCTGCTGATCGACGGTGAGGAATTGACTGAGGAATTTATGCCCGTGCTGCAATATTTGAAGAGGTGAATCCCTAGATGAATGAACTGAAAATACCGAAACGGATGACAACCGCACTCGTAAACTCGCTCACGGCGGGTGTAGTGCCGCGAATCGGACTGGAACATATTGCTGTCGGCCGGCGTCCCGAGGTGGAAGCCATCCTCAGGGATATGGACAATATTGCTGAAGGCGGAGCGGCTTTCAAGCTGATTACCGGTAAATTCGGCAGCGGCAAAAGCTTTCTGCTGCAAATTATCCGCAACTACGCCATGGACCGGGACTTTGTGGTCGCGGATGCCGATCTTTCGCCTGAACGGCGGCTGGTAGGAACGAAGGGGCAAGGCCTCGCAACCTACCGGGAGCTGATGAGCCACCTGTCGACCCGGACCCGTCCAGACGGTGGAGCACTCGAAATCATGCTGCAGAAGTGGATTATGACGCTTCAGCAGGCGGTGATGCAGGAGAAGGGGTATGGACCTGACTCTCTGCAGCTTGGCGAAGAGGTGGAGCAGCGAATTTATACAGTAGCCTCTGAGATGCGCGGTCTTGTGCATGGCTTTGACTTTGCCAAGGTGCTGGCGGCTTACTGGAACGGTCATAAGCTTGCCGATGATGAGCTGAAGCAGGATGCGCTGCGCTGGCTCCGCGGTGAATTCGCCACCCGCACCGAGGCGCGCAAGGCACTTGGCGTAGGCGTCATCATTGATGATGACAATTGGTACGATTATATGAAGCTATGGGCCGAATTTACAGGTGCCATCGGCTATAAAGGTCTGCTGCTCTTTATAGATGAGGGTGTTAACCTCTACAAGATTACCAACAGTATTTCCCGCCAGAGCAACTACGAAAAGCTGCTGACAATGTTCAATGATACGATGCAGGGCAAAGCGGAACGGCTGGGCATCTTTATTGGAGGTACCCCGCAGTTCGTTGAAGACGGGCGGCGCGGATTGTTCAGCTACGAGGCTTTGCGTTCACGGCTGGTGGCGGGCCGTTACGGCTCAGCCGAGCTGAATAATTTCACCGGACCGATTATTGCGCTGGACATGCTGTCCCATGAGGAAATTCTGGTGCTGCTTCAGAAGCTGCGGGATATCCACGCACTGCATTACGGCTATGAAGCGAGACTTGCCCAAGAGCAGCTGGTGCATTTCATGGAAGAAGCCGTGGGCAGACTGGGCGCTGACGAACTGCTGACCCCGCGCGAGGTCGTGCGTGATTTCATGGATCTGCTACACACCCTTCACCAGCATCCGGAGATTTCGTTCGAGAAGCTGGTGGGCGAGCGCACCGCAAACCCGGCGGAGACTGAGCAAAACGAACTGGACGGATTTCTTGCGGAGTTTGACCTATGAGCGACAATCCGTTCTACAGGCTGGCTCCTTTCATCAAGGAGTTTATTTATAAGAACCGGTGGGAGACGCTTCGCGAGGCTCAGGTAGATGCTTGCCGCGTGTTGTTTGATACCCCGCACCACCTGCTGATTGCCTCCGGTACGGCCTCAGGCAAGACGGAGGCGGCATTCTTCCCCGCATTAACTGAGCTCTATGAGCGCCCGTCCGATTCGGTGGGGATTCTCTATATTGCGCCGCTCAAAGCGCTGATCAATGATCAATTCACACGGTTAAATGATTTGCTGCGGGAAGGCAATATCCCGGTTTGGCATTGGCATGGCGATGTACCGCAAGCGGATAAAACGAAGCTGATGCAGAATCCTTCCGGGGTGCTGCAGATTACCCCTGAATCGCTGGAGGGGCTGCTCATGAACCGCCCGAATGCGATCCCCGCCTTGTTCCATGATCTGCGCTTCATAATTGTTGATGAAGTGCATGCCTTTATGGGGGCGGACCGCGGCATCCAGGTGCTCAGCCAATTGGCCCGGATCTCGCGGATGGCCGGCTGCCATCCCCGGCGGATCGGCCTTTCGGCCACACTGAGCGATTATGCTTCCGTGACCGAGTGGCTGGCCGCCGGAACGCGGGAGAGCGTGGAGGTATCCGCACCGCAAGGGGGGCGCAAGCTCCGGCTGAGTGTGGAGCATTTCTCCTTCCCTGATGCGCGGGATGAGGTGCAGGCTGAACACCTGGAGCGGGCCCGCCAGGCCTATTACGGGTTCATTTACGATCATACGCATCTGAAGAAGGCGTTGATCTTCACCAACAGCCGCACGGACGCCGAGGAGGCGATTCTGGAGATGCGGCGCATGGCAGCCAAACGCGGCGAGCGGGATGTGTTCCATGTGCATCATGGAAGCATCTCCGCGATGCTGCGCGAAGAGACGGAAGCCGCGCTCCGGCAAGGTCCCGGCCCGGCGGTAGCCGCAGCTACGCTTACCCTGGAGCTGGGCATAGATCTTGGCGAGCTGGAGCGGGTGCTGCAGCTCGGGGCACCTTACAGCTGCGCCAGCTTCGTCCAGCGGCTGGGACGCTCCGGCAGACGCGGTGACTCTGCTTCGGAGATGATCTTCGTCACCCCGGAGGAGGAGGATGAGGAGGCGCAGCTGCCCGCGCGGATGCCCTGGACGCTGCTGCGGGCGATTGCGGTCATTGAGCTGTATGTGCGGGAGAAGTGGGTAGAGCCGCTGAATGTGCGCCAGCTGCCGGTTGGGCTCCTGTACCATCAGACGATGAGCATTCTTAAGAGCATGGGGGAAGCCGAACCGGAGGATTTGAAAGCAGCTGTTCTGAGCCTGCCGTCCTTCCGGGGAATTGACCCGGCGGATTACGATACCTTCATGGAGTACATGGTGGGCATGGGCCATATTGAGACACTGGAGGAAGGCGGACTGCTGATCGGGCTGGCCGGTGAGAAGATCGTCAACAATTTCCGTTTTCTTGCTGTATTCAAAGACGATGAGGAGCATGTCGTCTATAATGGCACCGAGGAAATCGGCTCCATTACCACCGTACCCCCACCGGGCTACTGTTTCACGCTGGCGGGCAAGCTGTGGAAGGTGGAGGAGGTAGACAACCGACATAAGGCCGTCTATGTCAAAGGCTCGCGCGGCAAGGTTGATACCCTCTGGCTTGGTGCTGGCGGTGATGTGCATACCCGGATCATGGCCAAAATCCGTGAGGTATTGGGAGCGACGGCGCTGTATCCGTATCTGGCGCCAAGCGCAGCGGCCCGGTTGGAACGGGCCCGCCGCCTGGCCAAGGAGAGCGGTCTGCTCACGCGATCCGTCCTGCCGGCAGGCGGCGATTCCATGTTCATCCTGCCGTGGGCGGGAAGCCGGCAGTTCCGGACTTTGGAACGGCTGCTGAAGAATAACCTGAAAGGCCGGCTGGGGCTTCGTTCCATCACACCGATGGAGCCTTATTATATGGTAGTCGCCGGCAGTGTAGATGCGGATACGCTGGAGGAAGAGATCATGGCTGAAACAACCGCTGCGACGGACCCGCTTTCCTTGCTGAGCAAGGATGAAGCGCCATATCTCGGCAAATATGATGAATTCATCCCCCATGAGCTGCTGCGCAAAGCCTTTTCACTGGATGGGCTGGATGTGCCAGGGCTTCTGAATGTGATTAAGCAGTGGCGGGTGGAGAACTAGAGCGTTTACTACAATCTGTATTGCGGAAGCACTATGAAATCTAAACTTCATAGCATTAATGATGCGGCAGCAGCCACGGATGATCCATCCCGGGCTGCTGCTATTTTTCTGCAAAGGCATGCCAATATAGGGAAGAGAAATCCCAATATGCATGCTTTTGTCCGAAGAAATAAAGTGTCAGACTGAAACATAAAGTATTAGACTGGTGAGCACTTCATTAAGCCAACCGAAATATAAAGGTCAAATAGCCGGGTTCATTGAAAGGCAGCGGTACTCCCACTCAAACGAGTAAGGGTGTACTACTGCCGTTTCTTTTTCAGATTCGTTTTTAGATTCCTGGGATTATAGTTGCAAACTTATATAATCAATCTAAGTGAAGCACGGCTTTGCCCGAGAATTTCCGTTCCATAAGATTACGGGCAACCGTGTCAATTTCGGTCCAGGGCGCCTCCACTTGGATTCGTGGGATTAACCGCTCATCTGTGACCAGCCGGGCCAGCAAACTCAGATCGTCCGCGGCTGATTGACGAGTGAGTTCCTCACCTAAAAAGAAGCTGTACAAGGTTCTTCCTCCGCTGGTCACCATATTCTTCATATCGATCATTGCGGTATTTGAGGAAGAAAATCCTACTGCAACGCAAATCCCTTGGGGCGCTAGCTGCGGCAGCAACGCCGCCAGTGTATTGCCGCCTACTGAATCGATGATCAGATCGTACGGCCCAAATTTGCTGGCTGATGAAATTGCGGAATATCCAATGATCACTTCGTCGGATCCAACCTCCCGAACAAGCTCAGCCTTCTCTTCCGTGCTTGCCGTACCTACAACGTATGCGCCGGATTGGACTGCAAGCTGATGGGCGAATAGCCCAACTCCGCCGCTAGAGCCTGTAATGAAAATTCGTTTGCCAAGCAGCATGCCGCCTTTTCGAAGTGCATAAAGAGCCGTGAGCCCTGCTACGGGGAGGGTAGCCGCCATAGTGAAAGTGAGTTTGTCTGGGATTTCGGTCAACAACGATACGGGAGCAGCCACTTGCTCGCTCCAGGCTCCCATCGGGAGCAAACCAACAACCCTGGCCCCTTTTTGCGGTCCTGCGCCGTTCTCTGCCGGCTTGATGACAATCCCGGCGAGATCCCAGCCAGGACGGCTAGATATTTCCTGATTTTTAGCGTCACTCACTTCACCGCGGTTGAGTGAGACGGCCTTCACTTGCACAAGCGCTTCCCATGGCTTAGGCTGCGGGGCGTCAACTTCCTTGAAGGCCAAATGAGACGGGGCACGCGGATCAACAACAATAGTACGAATCATATCGGTTTTCCTCCATGTTGGTTATGGTCATTAGATGACCTTCATTTCAATGAGGAGTATACTTTAAATGAAGGCTCGGCCCAAGTGCAGAACTACACTTCATAAGAGAAAGGAAGAGAAGATGGATACGGAGAATTCCAGACATAGAATCGTAATGGGAGAAATTGAAGCCCTGCGGATAAAACGCCAGCAAAAGCTTGTCGATCGACCTCAACCGTCCTTGAAACGATTTACTCAACAAGAGCTGAACGACGAGGCTTTTCCTTCGTATAAAAATCTGCTGGTTGGACGTACCCGCCGCATACCGACCCGCCAGACGATAATAAATATTGCAGAATATCTTGAGTGTACATCCGACGAGCGCAACGATTTGCTTATGGCAGCCGGTTTTCTTCCAATTCAGACCGAATTGTATGGACGGTCGTTGGAGCGTGCATTAGAGTGGGCTCAGCAAACGATGAGGAGTATTCCTTTTCCAGCCATGGTCGTAACACATACTCAGGACATCAAGGGATTAAATGAGCCTTTTCATCAATTGTTCGAAATCCCTCTCGACCGTTCATATGACGGTTTAATGAATAGGGTCGATTTACATTTTAATACTGGTTTTCCTATCCGGTCCCGCTCCACGTTTGACAAGGCGTCGTTTAAGCAGTGGGAGGAGCACATTATAAACGGAATACAAGCCTTTAAGAGTGAGCACATACTCTCGCGTTATGATGCGTGGTATCAAAAAATGCTGGATAGAGTTCAGAAATATAACGCGTGCGAATATCTGAGTGTGCCGGATGTAGGGGGAAATGTTGATCAAATACAAACAATTCTAGCCAGAATGGAAAGCTCCGGAGGCCTTATTCCCGTACGCTACAGACAGATTTCGATTTCTGCAGGCGGCCGCTTATATCCGCAAATTGAGGTTTTCCTGCCGGTAGATTCTGCCGCGCGCACAGTTTTCGAGAACCTGGGATGTCCAGCTGATTGTGCATTTGTCTAATCCGACACTTACAAGAGGATGGAATCGAAAAAGTTATTGATAGCTGATAATTGAATAGGTGGTTTATTAAACTAATGGGGAACGATAGTTTAATGACAACAGCGGCAGTCTAAGGCTTTATTTATCAAGTCTTGGTCTGCCGCTGCTTTATATTAATTGTTCAGTCTAAATCAACAACTCTAGTCTAATACTTTATTTTCACTGAACAGCTTTATTTTATATATAGAAAAAACAAACCTTTATTCTGCAGTTCCCACCTTGTTGGAAGCGCTTAATCGAAAGATAATGAACATATCACGAAGACAGGGGGCAACAAACAAATGGTCAACAGAAAAATGCAAAAGACATTCTCCATCGGTTTAACTGCTGCTATGGCATTAACCTTGGCGGCATGCGGCAACTCCAACAACAACAATGACAAAGGGGGTAACAACGCAGCTCCGGAAAGCACCAAAAGCGCTGCGGAAGCTACCAAAGACAGCGGCAAAAAAGTAACGATTACCTTCCAGAACATCTATCCTGACCCTGCAACACCTGCCTACAAAATGATCCGCGAATTGGTGGCCGAATATGAAAAAGAAAAACCGAACGTTCATATTGAACTGGATACATTGAACACAGACCAGCAAAAAGTAAAGCTTAAAACACAAGCGGCCTCCAAAGAAGTGCCAGACATCACCATTGTTAACCCTGCTGCACAAATGAAGCCGTTTGTAGATGCCGGATTGTTCGCACCACTGAACGATATGCTGGAGCAGAACGGACTGAAGGATACGTATCAAACTGGATTGCTCGATTACTACAGCTTCAATAATAATGTGTACGCACTGCCTGACGGCAACAATATCGAGGTGGTGTATTACAACAAGGAGCTGTTTGAGCAAGCCGGAATTGCAAACCCGCCAACCACATTCGAAGAAATGCTTAAGGATGTAAAGATTCTCAAAGAGAAAGGAATCACACCCCTAGCGATCGGTGAAAAGGACTCCTGGACAGGCTCATTCCTGTTCATGAACATTCTGCTCCGTACCAACGGCGGCCCGGGTTTCCTGCAAGAGGTGCTTGACGGCAAGAAAACGTTCGAAGATCCAGCATTCGTAGAAGCAGTAGACGCCTTCCAGCAGTTGGTCCAAGCCGGCGCATTCCCTGATGGTGCAACATCCATTGATGCCAATGCAGGCGGCAATATCTTCAAAACAGGTAAAGCGGCAATGTGGTCTATCGGTTCATGGGAAACCGGAGCCATTGATGCTTCATCTGTAGCCGGCAAAGTAGGGGCCTTCCAATTCCCTACAGTTAACGGTAAAGGCGACCCTAATGAATTTATGCTTGCACCAGGCAGCGCATTTGCCATTTCCGCAAACAGCGAGCATTTGCAGGAAACCAAGGATTTCCTCAACTTCTTCGCATCCAACTATCCTAAGAAGCAATTTGAACTGAAAAATGCCGTAGGTCTGGGCCAAAAAGTAGATGGCGATTTGAAAGCTGCCGGTTACTCCGATCTTGCGATTAACATTGCAGGCCTGTTCAATGAAGTCAAAGGCGGTGACCTGGCGTTTGACAATACGATGAATCCGGCAACGGCGCAAGTTCACTTGAGCAGCATTCAGAACCTGTTTGTGCAAAAAGTGGATTCCGCCGCAGTGGGCAAGGAACATCAAACCGCATTCGAAGCTAATAAATAAGAAGCAATAGAAACATTCCCATGATCTATCGATGCGAAGCGAGCTGACCAGAGCTTCTTCGCATCGATCTATGATGGACATAGAAAAAGAAATCTGCTTGTTTAGGAGGCGGGAAAGATGAAAGTACTAAAGGTGCCAGGACGAACAATAGCCGTCTTCGTATTGCCAGGTCTGCTCTTATATGTATGCCTTGTGTTTGTTCCCATACTGGTTTCATTGTATACAGGCTTATTGAAGTGGGACGGTCTCACTTCTGCAGAGTTTATCGGTTTCGGCAATTTTAAAGATATGTTTTTTAATGATCCTGTCTTTTGGCCATCAGTAAGAAGAACACTGCTGTATGCGGTGGCTTCCATGCTGGAAATTCCACTGTGCCTGTTTATGGCTATTTTACTTAACCGTTATTTGAAAAGAGCAAATACTCTGGTTTCGATCTATTTCACACCGGTTATTCTTTCCGTCGTCATTATCGGCCAATTGTGGAAAACGGTCTACAATCCGGCTTCCGCAGGAGGTATGCTGAACGGGGTTCTGATCTCCCTGGGACTGGACAGCTGGACACATAACTGGCTCACTGAACCCAAGATTGCCATGTTCGCACTCTATTTCGTATCGCTTTGGCAGTTCTTCGGCTACCATCTGCTGATTCAGTATACCGGGGTGTCCAATATTCCAGATGAGCTTTATGAAGCGGCTAAAATTGACGGAGCAGATGGATTTAAGGCGGACCGTTACATCACCCTGCCGCTGATCGTTCCGATCTTTAAAATATCAATTGTACTGGCGTTTATCGGTTCACTGCAGGCCTTCGATCTGGTCATGGTCATGACAGCGGGGGGCCCGGCACATGCTACCGATGTAATCTCTACCCATATGTATAACAGTTCCTTTATGTCCTTCAAGTATGGATACGGCAGTGCGATTGCCACCTTCCTGGTTGTGGTCTGCCTGGTCTTTACCGGATTCATCAATACCGTATTCAATAAAATCGAGCGGAAATTCAATTAGAAAAGGAGTGCGCGATCATGCGAAAATTCAAAAAAGGAATCGTGTATCTTCTTTTCGCCATTCCTGTAGTGACCCAGCTGTATCCCTTGTTATGGCTGTTGCTGTATTCCCTGAAGACCAACGAAGAAATTATGGATGGCAGCTTCTTTTCCTTTCCAAAATCGTTTCAATGGCATAACTACAGCGAAGCTTATACTTCGGGGAGTTATCTGAAATACTTGTCCAACAGTGTGTTTGTTACGGCGGTTACGATGATTTTCGTCATTGTGCTGGCCTCCATGGTTGCCTATGCGATTTCACGGTTCCGCTGGAAATATGGAAACATTGTAATGATGGTCTTTCTGATGGGTATGATGATCCCTATGCAGGCGACTCTGCTGCCGCTGATGATCATTTTCAAAAATATGCATATCCTGAACACACATTTATCACTGATTCTGCCTTATATTGCATTCTCCACGCCAATTGCCGTGTTCATCCTATCCGGGTTCATGAGAGACATTCCGCATGAAATTGAGGAATCTGCATTTATCGATGGAGCCAGTGTATACCGCATCTTCCGCAGCATTATTCTTCCGGTTTCAATCCCGCCGGTGATGACGGTGTGCATCCTGACCTTCATCAACATCTGGAACGAATATATTCTGGCGGCAACCTTCATTTCTTCCGAGAAACTGAAGACCTTGCCATTCGGGGTCTACACTTTTGTCAGCCAGTATTCAGTCAACTATGGAAATATCGGCGCATTCCTCGTCATGGGCGCGCTGCCGGTCATCCTGATCTACTTCTTCCTGTCCAACCGGATTACAAAAGGGATGGTGGCAGGAGCTGTTAAGGGTTAATGGGCGTTGCAATTAAATTTGTATTGGATTTATAATAGGGAACGGCAGACACAAGATGTTGAAAGGAGGAGAGTCCTATGCGAAATGGCTTTCATTCCATCCACCATCGGTTGTTTCTGCTGTTTCTTTTTTGCATGTCCAGTATTCTGCTGATTGTCAGCCTGCTGTACTATAACCGGACTACTGTTCAGCTGCATGAAAAGATCAGTGATCTGTCGCAGAAGAACGTCGCTCAAACGGCCGGGCTGTTTACCCTGCTCTACAAGGGGTATGATTCCCTGTCCAAATCACTCAGCAATAACTTTGAGATGGTTCGCCTGCTTAATGAAACAACTGATGAACCGGCAGTGGCTTTTATCAATGAACAGACTATCACAAATATCATTGGCTCGATTTTTTATTCGCGGGACGATCTGGTAGGCATCCATGTCATCATGGACAAAGGCAAAATTTATAATTACGGCAACTACATGAACGTGGTTGACCCGGAGTACCACACCGAGGACTGGTACCATGAGCTTAAGGCTTCTACGGGGAAAATGGTCTGGCTCGGCGTGTACGAGCATTCGCTCATTGATGAGGTCGAGGACAGTCCTGTATTCGCTTTCGGGCGGCAAATTTATGATCTCAATGAACACAAGCCGATAGGCATCGTTCTGTACGAAACGAACCCGCAGCCTGTTCTTGATGCGCTGGATAATCTGAAGCTGGGAGCGCACAGCCAGGTTTATCTGATGTCTCAGGATGGGCGTTTTGTATCCTCGGCTACGGACCCGTCACCAGTCGTGGAGAATTTGCCGTCCCTGCAGGGGGATAAGGATGTCATTGTGCAGCAGGAAAGAGACCGCTTAATTGTAGCCTCCAAGCTGTCTTTCTCCGGGTGGTGGGTAATGAGCATCACTCCGGACAAAGATCTCAATGTGGAATTGATCGAGATGAAGCGATATCTGCTGATTGTTATTTCCATTCTGATTATCGTATCCACCCTGATTGCTTCGATTGTGTCGCAGACCATATCCTCACCGCTCAAGAAAGTGATCCGGGAGATGAAACAGGTGGAAATCGGAAACTTCCGGGGCGTGGTTAATGTGTCTTCCTATCAGGAAATCAATATTCTCGTCGCTTCTTTCAACCGGATGGTCCGGCGGATTGAGGAATTGATCGAACGGGTCAAGCTCTCTTCCGTCAGTGAGAAGAACGCCGAGCTGCATGCGCTGCAGTCCCAGGTGAACCCGCATTTTCTCTACAACACACTGGATATGATTTACTGGATGCTTGATGAGGAGGGGAATGAGCAACTGGGAGAGCTTGTACTCTCATTGTCCTCCATGTTCCGTTACAGCAGCCAGTGGGAAGACGGCGCGGAAGTTACCCTTGAGGAAGAGATGGAGCAGATCGGCCATTATCTAAAGATCATTTCCATCCGTCTTGAAGGCAGGCTGCAGATTGTCGCCGAAGTCGATGAGCGCTGGCTGAATATCCGCGTTCCGAAGATGACGGTACAGCCGGTGATCGAGAATGCTGTCAAGCATGGATTGGAATCGCTTAACCGTCAGGGTATCCTGAAGGTGTACACCCGTGAGGAAGGGAATGTTCTGAAGTTATTCGTTGAAGATAACGGCAATGGCATGAATGCGGAACAGCTGGAGCGGCTGCAGGATTCGCTAAACGGAGACAGTCCGAAAGAAGGCGGCAAAGGCGGCATCGGCTTGCAGAATCTCCACCGCAGGCTGCAGTATATGTTAGGGGATAGTTACGGTCTGCAGATTCAAAGTTTACCCGGAGAAGGGACACAGGTTGCCATCATGCTTCCGATTAGAGTGGAGGGAGACACATACAAGTGAACATTCTCATAGCCGATGATGAACGGGTTATCCGCGAAGGCATCAAACGCACGATTAAGCATCTGTATCCGGAGTATCAGGTTTTTGTGGCTGAAAGGGCCGAAGAAGCCGTCAAGGTGCTGGAAGAACAGCGTATCCACATCGTGTTGACTGACATCCTAATGCCGGGTATGAATGGCCTTGAGTTTATGAAAATTTCCAGACGCAGATATCCCTATGTGAAATGGATCGTGATCTCCGCTCATAGTGAGTTCTCCTACGCACAGGAGGCGATCCGTCTTGGAGCGAGGGATTATCTGCTCAAGCCGATCGGCAAAAACAAGCTGGAGGAGATTATCAATAATCTGACGCTGGAGATCCAGAAGGACAACGACATTTCACGGCAGGGGGAAAGGCTGAAGGCTAGCCTCAAATTTCTGCGGGAAGGTGTATTCCAGCGGCTGGCCTCTGGCCTTGATATCGGCAATTTGGATATTGGTCCGTTCATCGAAGATTATCACAACTTTTACTTGGTGATGGTACAGCTGGACCCGGGGGAAAAAAGCGCGCGCCTGGAGCATTTTATCGTGGAGAATGTACTTTCCGAGCTGATCGAGCTGCATGGGAACGGTTTTGTCGTCAATTTCGACCGGCAGAGTTTACTCGGCCTGGTTACCTTGAGGGAGAACGAGCGGACTGAACCGTTTCGGGAGGAGCTTCGTGCCCATCTCAACCATTATCTGAAGATGCCTTTTCAAATCCTGCATTCCGGCTTGAGTTATGATTTCAATACCGTGCCGCAGGTCGTGAAACGGATGAGGGAAGCATCCGCTTCACAAGCGTTTGAGGCGGAACCGCTGAAGGGAAGCGGAGAGAAGGCCATTGACGTTGCACTGCATTTTATCAGGGAGCATTACAACGAGGATCTATCGCTGGAGAAGATGGCCTCTGTCGTGTTCCTGAACCCGGCGTACTTCAGCCAGTTGTTCAAGCAAAAGACAGGGCAGGGGTACAAAGAATACGTCACCTCACTGCGGCTGGAACAAGCAAAGCTGCTGCTGCTGAACCCCAAGCTGAAGCTGGCTGAAATCGCAGAACGTGTGGGGTATCAGGACATGCGCCATTTCACTCAGATGTTCCGTAAAAGATTCCAACTGACTCCGACTGAATACCGCCAGCAGCAAAATATCAATATTCATCTGACCAAAGGCTGCCCGCCGCAATAAAAAAGGAAGCTGACACCGATTATCGAAACCGGTTCAGCTTCCTTTTTAGTCCATTTACTCGAAAATCCTGCATTTCTTACAGCCTATCAGATGTTGTTGGTGCTGAAGTGGAATATGCTACCAGAATCTATTTCATTAAAAGCAAAAAGGGCGAATAAAAACAGTAAAATAAGTAAGGTGTAAATAATCGTCCCGACAATCCCGCAGACGAGGCCGGCGATGGCTAGACCTCTTCCCTCTTCATAACGGGTACGAATCTCTTTCAGGGAAATCGCAGAAAGTATAATCGCAATAATCCCAAATAGAATCCCGATATATGGTGACACAATGGACAGAATCCCAAGCACCAATGAGGCAATGGATTTACCATTTGTCTGTGCCGGCGGCGGTGGCGGCGTGTAATAGTCCTGATGTCCAAACGGTTGATAGCTCATGAACAAACTCCTTCATAAGTAAATTGGTATTGCTGCTCCTCGCATTATATAACAATTTCCAGAATATTACGGTGATTAATTTTTGATCATTTCGGCTGTTCTATATAATTTAGCCAATGCTCCAGCTTCACAGCTAGCGTAAGGCCGACGGATTCGGCCAAACGAATGGAGGCGATATTGGTATCCTCCACCTGATATCTTGGAATATAACCTCTCTGCAGCGTATGGAATACCGCAGTGCGGACGACCCGCTGTGCAAGTCCGCTTCTTCTGCCGGCTTCGGCCGTACGCACGGCCCCGATTTCCCAGATTTGTTCCTCGTTGCGGAAGACGAGGCAGGTGCTGAGTGGCGTGTCTCCCCGGAATATAGATATGGAAAAAGCGCCGTCTGCAAAACAATGCTCAATTTCTTCCTTGCTGTAATCATTCGCCCGCCATAATGGGAGCAGCCGTTCATCCATCTGTTCGTTCAGTACGGCTTCGGCGTCCGGAGCGAACCGTTGCTCTGCTGTAGAACTATAGGAATAAAAGCATCGTACTTTGTGCAGCGGAAATTGACCGGCAATCGCAATCCGTGTCTGATCCTGAATTTTGAAGACTAGATTCGTTTCTCTGGGCAATCGCTGTAGCAGCTCGGGCAGCACTTCGGGGCTACTGTAATCCATCAGCACTATTTTCTCGGCATCCGGATATATCCGTTGATCAAAAGAGTAAGCGTCTGCAGGCAGAAGCAACAGAATACCCCAGTGTTCCTGCTGTTGAACCAGATAGCTGTCTATCACCTGATGATAAGCGGTCATCATCTTTAACGGGGTTACATTTTTTAGCGGATTTTCACGCAAGTACTTCATAATCAATTCAGTATGTCCCAATGAACTTCACTCCAGTTCTTATTTATATTCACGAACTACTTTAAGTCGGGATACAGCTCCGATGCCGAACAGAAAAAGGATAAGACCGGCAGCAAGCATGGTTCCAGAGGCTCCAAAATGGTCGGCTGACGAAGAAAAGACAGCAAGTCCCAAAGGGGGACCTACACTCATTAAGGACCCCAGTACACCGAACATCCGCCCTTGCAGGTCCTCAGGCACCTCGAGTCTCAGGATGATATTAATTAGTAAAGTGCTGAATGAGAAGGTGAAGCCGATTAGCAGAATGAGCGGGATGGCCAGCATCATTGAGGTAATAGCCGACAGCAGGGCGTACAGCGGACCCAGCAGCAGGAGACTGACAGCGACCAGCAGACCACGGTGCCTGATCCTGTTCCCGGCAGTCAATATCAAGCCCGATCCAAGCATGTACCCGAGCGGGATGCAGCTCTCCATCAGACCGAACTGAAACGGACTTGCCTTCCATACCTGCACGGCCATGACTTGTGTCAGCATGAGGCAGGAGAGGAAAAATAGTGTGAGTACGGGAAGCAGTAAGGTAACAGCTCTAGCAAATGGATTACTCCAAATATAACGGAAACCGCTGAAAATATCCTGCTTGAACGTTTTTTTGGGTCCACGTGCGGCTGTAACACCAGTGAATGAGCCTGAGGCTAGCACCAGCAGGAAGGCTAACAGAAAGGTCATCCCATCTACAAAGATCGCCCAAGCGCCACCGAAGGCAGCGACAAAGATTCCGCCGAGCGCGTAACCAACAGTACGGGAGATGTTCTCTGACAAGGTCATCCAGCCTGCTGCCTGCTGGATATGTTCTTTGCCGACAACAGTCAGCAGGGAAGCCTGAAAGGCAGGAGACTGAAATTGTCCGGCAGAGGTTACAATTCCGGTAAGACAAACAATCAGGACGAAGGAGAGATTAGGGCTGGTAAGGGCGTAAGCGATTCCCAGTACAGTGATGCTCTGTACCAGATAGGCACATACAATCAGTGTTCTGCGGTTGACGCGATCGGCGAGGGTGCCCGCTACGCTGCCCAGCAACGAACAGATGACAAGGTTGCTGACAGTCATGATGCTCATCATTTTTGCACTGCCAGTCTCCTGCAGTACCCATAGACTAAGAGCGAGACTGTGAAAGGCATTTCCCAGTATCGTAAGCGTACTGGCTGTGAACAACAGCAGGAAAACTTTGTTTTTACGTAAAACCGGATAGTTCACTTGGGGCATAGGGGCATTCACGATCTCAGCGCTGGTAGAATTCATCAACAAAACCTCCTCGTAATCACTTAACTTAAACGTTTAAGTTATTATAAAGAATTTATTGGAGAACTTCAACCAAAAATTGATTGCTGCCTGTCAGACTGGAATCGTACTGTTCGCGAATAACAGATGTCATTAATTCGTAGGCGGTCAGTGCTCTATCGTTCTGAAACTGAATGACTGTCGTACTGTCCAGCAGGATTTCCGGTACTCCGCAGGTGCAAATGGCTGTAATTGAAGAGGCCAAGGCAGTTTTTTCAACAGCTTTTGCCAAATATTCATTGATGGCGATGATATGCTTATCCCGGTTAAGGGTCAAAAAGCTCACGAGTTCACTTTGTGCCTCTTGGGAATTGTTGACAATATGAACTTGCTCCCGCGGCAATCCCGATCCAGCAAGGATCCACTCCGCTAACGCCTTGTTATGATAACTCTCCATGACCAGACAGGAGGGAGCTGTGGAGGAAGATACAGCGGCCTGCAACGCTTGGGGATAGTTATAATTAACCTGATTAAAAAGACTGTCATCGATGATGCTGTCGAGCAGAATCAGAGGAACGCCTTCCACAAAATTGGCGGATATCCGGTAGAACATCTCATCCATAACGTCCAGCACAAAGACAGCATCCAGCTTGCGTTCACGGATTACATCCATCGCAGGATTAAGGGGATTTAAACGGACAAGCAGAGTATGATAACCGGCTTCTGTTAGCATCGCTTCCAGACTTTCCACCAGCGACATGTAATTTTGGCGTTTCCAATAGGGCAAAGCGGATGTCCGGTTAATCAGAATGCCGACCAGTCCGGTCCGTTGTTTGACCAGGGAACGCGCCGCGAGATTCGGGACATAATTCAGCTCCCGGGCAATTTGCAGTATAATCTGCCGGGTCGGGTCAGGGATTGTCTGGTTCTTCACATTATTCAGCACATAGCTGACCGTAGCTACTGAAACGTTCGCCTGACGGGCAATATCCTTCATGGTCGCTTTTTTCATCGGGCATTCTCCTTAACAAGGCTTAGAAGAAAAGCCTATCATTCAGCCACGGGACAAGTCAACTGAATGAAAAACTAAAAATATTTACTTGGAGACAAGAAGAGGCTGCTCCCCGTTATTCAACGACGGGGGAGCAGCCTGTGTGCTGTACAATTTTACAGCTTAAGTTTCATTTTTGGTGACACCATTCAAACTGGGAACATAATCTTCAGCCTTATTGGTGTTTAACATCTGGGGTTCTTCAGTAAGATGTGCATGGTTTTGCTGGTTGTTTTTCTTATCTGCTTTATTATTTGCACGGTCGTGTTTGGGATCGGCACTATTTTTGGGCATGATTTCACCTCCATCTGCTAACAGATAGTATGAGAAACTGGTTTGCATTTTATCCCAGCCATCTGAAATCGGGGGTGCGTAGCCTCTCTGGAGTGTGTACCGGATCATTTACAAAGAGCGAAGGCTTAGAGTAAGCTGACAATAAAATAACTACCCAGCAAAGAAGGTGACGGTCATCGCTGTAAGCCCTGTTCCTATTGAAGTGGTTCCTTATAATCCCGCTTGGAAGGCCGAATTCAGCAGAATCAAAAAGCGGATGCTTGAGATCCTTGGAGATCTTGTCATTGCTGTCGAGCATGTGGGCAGCACCTCAATTGAAGGTTTGGCGGCCAAACCGATTATAGACCTGGATCTTGTGATGGAGAGCTATGAGGCACTGCCTGGTATTGTCGAGAGGTTCCGGGAATTTGGTTATGTGCATCTTGGAAATCTTGGGATTGAGGGCAGAGAGGTATTTGAGTGCGAGAAGGATGACGGTTTGATGCAATATCATCTTTATGTATGTCCCAAGGACGGTAAAGGTTATCTGGAGCATATTGCTTTCCGGGACTATCTGCGGAGTCATCCTGCTGCGGTTCGGGCGTATGAGGAAGTAAAGCTGGCCCTGGCAGAACAATACCGCAATGACAGAGAAGCCTATACGGAGGGCAAGACAGCTTTTGTACATTCCATCCTAAACAAAGCCATGCAGTGAGCGGAGAAAAAAGTATGAATAGAGCGGCAACCGGACCTGAATAACAGGCCAGCCGGCTGCCGCTCTGCCAGTTGTTTCATTGCTTCCAGCGGATTGTAGTCCGTTCCTGCTTTCCAGAGAGTAGAGTACATCGCCTCTTGTCTCGCTTGCGAGTTATGCATCAGCTGAAGGTTATGTTGCTGCATGGCTGGCAGCGTATAGTGGTTGGTGGATACGATAAGCTGGGGAAGGCTCGCCGCCCTGGCATCATAAACCTTAATTTCTTTATGTGCCCCAGCTACTTCGATCAATGCCATTGAACCGTGCCTGTCGGAAACCAGAAAGTTCCTGTAATCGGAGATCGGCATGCTGCGCAGCAGGGTAACAGCTTCTCTGGTTGTAGTGCAGTCATCGAGCAAGGCCCGAACCACTCCCGGGAACACAAAACCCTCACCTGTCATTTCTGGCCGGATTCTGCCGGAGGTCATGGTCACGCTGAGACCTTCGTCATTCATGCCGTCATACCGGCCGAAGAGCTGAAGTGAAAATCCGATATGGGCGGGCTTGCCCGTCACACGGGTGGTGCTCAGGCTACAGTTGAATTTTCTTGTATTCATGGCATTTGGATGGTAAATTATAGATATAAGTTTGGGATTGAAATTCAGCTAATAATTGCATGAAATGCGTACATTAAACAATCCGCCAGTCCGTATCTTGGCGGGTTGATTTTTTTAAAAAAGCAAGGCTGGTTTGACTATGTTCTGCTGTGAACAAAACGTTTTATGGTCCAAAAAGGTACCGTAAGGATACCTTTATTTGTTGAAATGCTTAAAGAATCCGAAGGATGATCAATTTCACAAAGGCCGGTAAAAGTTTCACCGCTCACAAGATGAACACGCTGCTTCATACTTTGCTCCAAGGCCGACTGTATTTCTATTTTTCTCATTCGTTTCACTTCCTTTTGAAACTGTGGCATTATGATCTCTACTTATCATTAAACAGGATTAGAAGAATTTAACAGACCTATTGGTTACAATATTGTATTATTATTATATACATTAGTTTGAAACCGGGTTATTCTTAAAGAAACTGTTTACAGTGAATCTAGACCCAAGCACCCTCCAGTTAGGACGGATAGGTTGATTTTCTCAGAAAAATGGAGTTGGAGAGGTGAATGGCTGTGGATACAAGGAATGTTATCAAAGGGATTTATCATGAAATCCTTGAACGGATCGAATTGCTGCTATTGAACTCAAGTCTTGAGTATGTGGAGCACTCTTCTGAAGTAATAGAGGGGGGCATGTATGCTTGGGGACAAGCTGACGTATTGAAAGATGCGTACCGGATGGCTTTGATTGAAGAATATTTGATTCTGGTTACCCAAATGCGGTTGGAGCTTGAAGAGAAAGACAGCAAAGCTCTCGCCAGTTTTGACCATAGCTGCAATATTGTATTGACTTATTTAAAGCAGGAAACGTTTGTGTACGAGAGTACGAAAGAAGATGTATTGAAGACGATTGAAAAAGAATTGGCTATTCAGTACTTCGTTATGAATCTGCCGGTGGAGAACATGAAATAATTGTCCCCATAACCTGGTCGTCGCGGTGAATCGGGCATACCTTTCTTGGTGTAATATTCAATCTAATAACGTTTAGCTCTCAGTCCGCCAGTGTTCAACTGGCGGATTTTTCCGTTGCTTTAATTTCTCTAAGATGGTTATAATACAAACAAGTGTTCTTATTTATAGGGACTGAGGAGGTCAGACAACATGAAGAAATTTGACAGCATATTCGACTGCAGCCGGGTGATGACTCCGGAGCACAAGCGCCGGATCATCCAGGATGAAGAAAGACAGCGCCTGCGAAGCAAACCCGTGCTCGATGCTCAGGAATGGGAGCTGATAGATCAAGTGCTTGCTTATTCCAAGCGTTACAACGAACAGATCACGATCACGCTGTTCGATCCAGAGAAAGATCATAAGATCAGGGGCGTTGTCATGTCAGTGGACCTGCAAATGCGACAGGTCAAATTACAGATTGAGTATGAATATGATTGGATTATGATTGACGATGTTATTCAAGCGACTACATAAATAAGGGTCCCAATCCTGGGACCCTTTCTTTAAAATTTATATGTTCATGTCATAAAAAATTGCGTTCTGCTTGTTACTTCAATGTTGCATATGGTTTGAATTCGTCCGGTATAGCCGTTACCCCTACTATAGCCTCGACAGCTTTCCAGGCCGCTTCAAAACTTGTTCCGCTGTAGATTGTTCTATCCCGCGCAGGGCCAAACAATGACATGTCAAACACTATAAATTCTCCGGACTCTTCAATGAGTCTGAAGCTTACGGCGCGGTCTTTTGATTGCATACGAATCTCCTTCAATTAGACAACCTCCTTAATCTTTTCTGCACTAGTATAAAGTCTACACAGCAGTATACCGCATCACCCTAATTGCATCAATTAACTAATACGCTGCAAGGAGCAACATTGACGGGAAGGTATTGAAACACTACAATTAGCACGAGTAGCCGTTGGAATAATTTAGGATTTCATTTTCTTTCATCGGATAAATAAGAAACCCATTAGGCGGGCTAACAGGAGGTGAAGCAAACAATGAAAAGCTCGGTTAACCTGTTTAAAGTTTTGCTTGTGATGATCATTGTCTACTTGCTGGTTAGTTTTGTCGCAGGTCTAATCGGGATGAATTTCAACAAATTATAATGAGTCTGTTCTGCAGATAGGAGGAAGTCAATGAAAGGCGAACATTTAAAATATTTAGGCGGCGGTATAATTGTTCTTGGATTGATTGCTTCGATTCCTGTCGCCATGAATATGGGTACATTATCTGCCGGTATCTATCTGTTCATCTGGTCCTGCCTGATTGGCGTGTTTTTTATCGGTTTCGGGGAGCTACTGTATTCGGTGCAACGGATTGAGCTTAAGATCGCCGGGGAACGTCCTCACTATGATCCATTGACAGGTCAATATGTTGACAAGACGGTAAGAAAGTAATAGGTTTTAAAACAACCCTGCCGGTGAATTCCGTCAGGGTTGTTCAGCATTTCCCCTTAACTCTCACGGAGAACGGCGCGATACTCGCTCGGCGGCATGCCAGTGTATTTGCGGAACTGCTTAGAGAAGTAGAGGGCGTCGTTGAATCCGACAGATGAGGCCACCTGATCGATGGTGAGTGTTCCCCCCAATAGTTCCCTGGCTTTGTCCATCCGCATCTTCAGCAGATACTGCTTGGGAGACAAACCGGTCTTTTGTTTGAATGCCTTGGACAGATGCACCCGGTGATAGCCCAACGTCGCCGCCATGTGGTCGATGCTGATCTGCTGGTGGAACTGCAGCGAGATCCAACGGATCGCCTGGTCGATCTGGCGGTCAATGACCTCAGGCATTTCTTTGGGACGGGCTGGAAGGACACTGAGGTTGGCCAGACCAAACTGGTGGAGCAGCAGCCGGGTCCAGCCGGAGGCCTCCAGGCTTTCCAGGCGGGGATAAGGGGATTGCTGGAAGGCCAAGCGAATATGTTCGTACAGGCTGTGCAGCTCACGGGTATTCCCCAAATGCAGCAGCGGACGTTCCTTGGTAATCCCGGCATCGGAGAGCAGTGCCGCAACAGCTTCACCCTGTAAGGCTACCCATACGTAGTGCCAAGGGCTGTCCTTGTCTGCCTGGTAACTGAATAGGGACCCCGGATAAATAACAAACGTGTCTCCGGTCCGGCAGTGCAGCGAGACATTCCCGCTTTGAAAGAAGCCCTCACCATCCAGCACGGTATGGATCAAAAAATAATCATGCACTGAGGGGCCGATCTTGTGACCGGGTACGGGTCTGCCTTCACCACTGAATAATACGGCCATGTCTTGCTCTTCTGGTACGAGATTAAAGCTGGCAGTGAAGTACGAATGTTCGAGATTCATTGAAGGGCCTCCCATACATAAATGACTGAGTCATATTGATATTGCAATTAATCTCAGGCTACTACATCACGATTCCAAATGCAACAAAGATCCATATCTCACTTGTATTTCTCCATACTCATTTCCGGCATTCTAATTTATAGTGAATATAGCAAGGAAACAGCGGATAATGACTGCCATTACTGCAATCATCTGCCCTATTCACCACTGCATAAACTCCTTATTTGCTTAAGGCAGGCATTCTTACCGCAACCAACAGGAGGCGTATTGTTCATGTCCAAAATTACATTTATCGGTGCAGGAAGCACTGTTTTCGCCAAAAACGTTCTGGGTGACTGCATAGCGACAGCGGCGCTGCAGGGTTTCGAGCTTGCCTTGTTCGACATTGATCATCAGCGGCTAAAGGACTCAGAGAACATGCTTAACTCCATTAAGAATAGCAGCGGCAGCACATGCAGGATTAACGCTTACTCCGACCGTAAAGAAGCGCTGCGCGGCGCCAAGTATGTCATTAACGCGATTCAAGTCGGAGGTTACGATCCCTGCACCATAACCGATTTTGAAATTCCGAAGAAATACGGTTTGCGGCAGACAATTGCGGATACGGTCGGCATCGGCGGTATTTTCCGCAATCTGCGCACCATCCCGGTGATGCTGGATTTTGCTGCGGATGTACGCGAGGTCTGCCCGGATGCGCTGTTCCTGAACTATACCAATCCAATGGCCGTTCTGACGAATGTAATGAACACCTATGGCAGTGTGCAGACAGTAGGACTGTGTCATAGTGTGCAGCAGTGTATCCCCGGATTATTTGGCCACCTTGGAATCGACCAGACGGGAGTGCAGGCGAAGATCGCCGGAATCAACCACATGGCCTGGCTGCTGGAGGTCACGAAGGACGGGAAGGATCTTTATCCGGAGATTAAGCGCCGTGCGGCAGAGAAACAGCTGGAGCCTCACACAGATATGGTACGTTATGAAATGATGCAGAAGTTCGGCTACTACATTACAGAATCGTCTGAGCATAACGCGGAATACCATCCTTATTTTATAAAAAGGAACTACCCGGAGCTGATCGAACGCTTCCAGATTCCGCTCGACGAATATCCGCGCCGCTGTGTGGAGCAGATTGGCCGCTGGCAGCAGCTGCGCGAGGAACTCGTCGGCAACCACGAGCTTCAGCATGAACGCTCGCATGAATATGCCTCTTATATTCTGGAAGCAATCGAGACAAATGTACCGTTCAAGATTGGCGGAAACGTAATGAATACAGGGCTGATCACCAACTTGCCACGGGAGGCCTGTGTCGAAGTTCCATGTCTAGTGGACAGCAGCGGGGTTACACCTACCTTTGTAGGGGATCTGCCTCCGCAATGCGCCGCTCTGAACCGCACGAACATAGGCACACAGCTGCTGACCATCGAGGCGGCAATCACCGGCAAAAAAGAGCATATCTATCACGCGGCCCTGCTAGACCCGCATACGGCGGCAGAGCTGTCGATGGATGATATTGTGAACATGTGTGATGAATTGATAGCTGCCCACGGCGACTGGCTCCCGCAGTATCAATAGCATAAAAGTATGACTAACAGAGCCCGGGAAACCGGGCTTTTTGTGTCTAGACAGGAGCCTGCTGAGGCTAATGGACGATGTTTTTCCCGGAGTGTCCAAACTTTAAGCAGCAATACGAATACTTATATATAGATATTCATTTACGGAACCGCTCCGGAGGTGAGATTTGGTGTTCGTCGAGAAAAGTATGCTTGCGCCAGATACGTCTTATGCAACTCCCTATTATGTCGTAAGTGGCCCACGTCCCGGCCCGGTCTTTATGGTGGTGTCTGGAATACACGGGAATGAACCGGCCAGCATCCGTGCAGCGCAAAATCTGGCGGGAATGTTCACCCGCAGAGAACTGATCCTCCTAAAAGGCAGACTTATTATAGTCCCTCTGGTGAATAAAAAGGCTTACCGTAAGAAGATCAGAGGCAAGCCGGATTTAAACCGGACCTTTCCTTACCGTGGTAAATCGAAGGCCAGCCATTCGCTGGCAGGAGCCTTATTTCAGCTGGCACAGCACCATGGCCCTTCGTGGTATCTGGATCTGCATGAAGCGAACGGACTTTCACAAAAAAATCCCAAACGGGTTGGCCAGACTTTAATTATTAGCCCAGGAAGCCGTACAGCTAGAGTGGCTAAGCAAATCGTTAAACGAATGAATCGGTCCATAACTAAGTCTTCCTATCATTTCAATATCCGGCGGCGTGAGCGAAATGGAACCTCGCGGAAGGCGGTTCAGGAAATTCTCGGTACGAAGGCGGTCACCGTTGAGACCTGCTGGAGTCTGGACTTCTCTTTACGGGTAGGGTACCAGTTGGACATCGTGTGCCATTTCTTAAGAACAACCGGATTTATTGGTTGAAGATGATGAGAAGAGACTGTTCACTTCAGGCTGAACCCGCAAGCAATTGAGGGTTCAGCCTGTTTGCATCCTATAATAGGATATTATTGACATGCTTATATATAATGTATATATTACATATATACACTAACTACATTGTTACAAAAGGATGATGGTGCAGCAACATGAACATTTTGATTTCGAGTACCTCGGGTGAGCCGATATACGCCCAGATTGTGGGGCAGATCCGCCAACTGATTCTACAGGGTGAATTGGTATCCGGGACACCGCTGCCGTCTATCCGCCTGCTGGCCAAAGAGCTGCAGATCAGTGTCATCACGACGAAGCGGGCATACGAGGAACTGGAGAGAGAAGGGCTGATCAATTCCATCGTCGGCAAGGGTTCCTTTGTGTCCGGGGCTGATCAGGAATTTATCAAGGAGCAGCGGCTGCGGATTATGGAGCTTAAGCTGAAGGAAGTCATTGATGAGAGCAGGGCGCTTGGACTCCAATACACCGAGATTGTGGACATGCTGAAACTGCTATTTGAGGAGGAGAAGGGATGAGTAACTGTATAGAGCTGAATCACCTGCACAAGCATTATGACCGTTTTGCGCTGCAGGATATTTCACTGGCGATGAAGGAAGGGTATATTACCGGTCTGATCGGCCCGAACGGAGCAGGCAAAACAACGCTGATTAAAATGATCATGGGCATGGTTCATCCGGATCAGGGAGAGATCACCCTATTCGGGCTTGATAACCAGGAGCATCAACCGGACATCAAGAGCAGAATCGGTTATGTGTCAGATGAGAATATTTACTACGAGCAGCTTACCGTTAAGCAGATGAAGAAGATTATTGCTCCTTTTTACAGCCGCTGGGATGAGAATACATACTTGAAATACCAGGAGCTGTTCAAGCTTCCGCCAGGCAAGAAGATTAAGGATTTGTCCAAAGGAATGAAGATTAAATTCTCGCTGGCAATTGCTTTATCACATGGAGCCGATTTACTCATTATGGATGAACCTACATCGGGTCTAGATCCTGTGTTCCGCAGAGAAATGCTGGATCTGCTCACTGAACATATCCAGGATGAGAAGAAGTCGATTCTGTTCTCCACGCATAACACAACAGATCTTGACCGGATTGCCGATTATATCGTCTTTATCAATGACGGGAAGATAGTTTTCAATGAGATGAAGGAAGCGCTGACTGAGAAATATCTGCTGGTCAAAGGCGGCAAGGAGCTGCTTGACCGCGATGTCCGCCGCTTGTTCCTTGGGATTCGGGAAAGTGCGCTCGGCTTCGAGGGTCTGGTCGGGAACCGGGCAGAGGGGGAGCGCTTCTTCAAGGATAATGCAATTTGTGAGACGCCAACGCTGGAGGAAATCATGTATTTTACTGTTAAAGGATGTGATGTGCATGTATA
Organism: Paenibacillus sp. FSL L8-0470; assembly: GCF_038008625.1. Taxonomy (NCBI): domain Bacteria; kingdom Bacillati; phylum Bacillota; class Bacilli; order Caryophanales; family Paenibacillaceae; genus Paenibacillus; species Paenibacillus sp. FSL L8-0470. The sequence goes on along the minus strand of NZ_JBBOZM010000001.1, from coordinate 4,017,774 downwards.
ACTCGCTGTATCTAATCCGTAAAGACTTCATGTTGTTGCAAAAATTCCTGCTGTTGCTTGTTCCATACTATATCATTATGGGCTACACCAACTTTGACAACTACACCATGTTCGCCTTGTTTCCGGCCATGCTGATTTTAATCAATTCATGTACAGTGGATGTGCAGCAGAACAATCAGAAATTCCTGATCAGTCTTCCTATGCCGAGGCAGCAGATTGTAATGGCCAAATATTTGGTGCTGCTTCCTTCTTGCCTGCTCAGTTTAGCTTGTACCTTGCTGCTGTATGGTGTTGCTTTCATTGCCGGGCGGGCCACAGAGCCTATTGCCTGGAGAGAGCTTGCCCTGTGCATTGCGAGCTTCCCATTGCTAGCCGCAGTGTACTTGCCGCTGCACTACTGGCTGGGCCAAAAAGGGACTCAGGTGGTCAATTTTATTTTCATCATGTTAATTATGCTTAATTTCGCCGCTTTGACCAAGCTCATGACATGGTTACCTGATCTGGCGAACTGGGTCACCACGGGCAAGACCGAGAGCATTCTGATCCCGGTTATCAGCGGTCTGGCCTATATTATTATCCTATTTGGCTCTTATCTGATTTCGTTACGTATCTTCTCGAGTAAGGATATATAGGATTATTTATACTTGCAAAGAAACGGCTGCGCCATTCCTTTAAGGAAGGCGCAGCCGTTTCTGATTCAGGGGGTACTGCTTTTCTTATTTCTCCCGCTCCATATCATCAATATAATTTTTGGCATCCTTTAGGGATAAGTCCCGCGCTTCACGAAGTACTTTAATGGCTTGTATCTTCTTGCCTTCGGCCAGCAGCAGGCGCAGCCTGTTCTCCAAATCCGGCATTAAATCCATATTCTGCACAAATTGCGGCGTCGGGGCAGCGATCCCCGTCTTGATAAAACCTCCATCCATCGCTGACCGGCTGCCGATCCGTTCCAGCTGTGACTGCAATTCGTTGACTCGCTTATTGAGACTGATTACCCTGAGCATGAGCAGCAACGTGAATACCATTGCCGCGAGTGAGATCCAATCCGTGTTTTCCAAAGAGATAGCCTCCCTATTATAAATGGTGTGGTGCCAGTGATTGTTGGTGCCCGAGAATGAAGAATATCATATCCCTCTGCTGAAGAACATGATATTTTTGGAAAAAGTTTTTAGTGAAGCATAAGGGGGATTTGATATGATTACTTCACAAACGCTTGATGACTATTACGTAAGAATCGGCAGGCTGAAGCAACGTTATTTGTCGGAGCGGTTTGAACAGGATCTCCCTGTATTCAGCTCACATACGGAAGCTATTGAGTGGTTCAAGGCACTTTTTCCAGGCAGCTTCATCTTCGTGGAAGAGATGGAAGGTGCTAATTCCGAGAGCTACTATTTATATGACATTATCCATGACAGGGAAATCTGGGAACGCAGAGAGAGGGACTTAAGAGAAAAAGGTCAAGCTAATGGACTGGGCATGCTGCTCTGCGCGCAAAGAGTAGATATTTACAAAGACGGTGCAGTACATTTGGCGGTATAGCGGTGCATCACAAGATTTAAGTGTCCTACAGGGGAGACGATACTCGTCCCAGGAGGACACTTTGCTATGTGACTATTTAATTATTTAATTAGATACTGGGCAACGTATTGTTCTGCTCAATGCCATCCCTTGATCCGTACAGATTTCTCCGTCATTTTGGGGAGAGGGACATACAGGTGAGCACAATGCTCCCATCGGCCAGTTCCAGCTTCACCTTATTGGCGGTCTTTGGCGCTGCTCGACTCCAGGTAAGCCGCCGGAACCTGCAGCCGTAGAGGACAGAATCGCGCCCAATAATTATTTATTTGGCGTAGTATCCGCCGTCAATTGGCAGCTCAACACTTGTAATGTAGGAGGAATCATCCGAAGCCAGGAACAGAACGCCTTTGGCGATGTCCTCAGCTGTGCCCAGGCGCATAAGCGGAGTCTGTGCGAAGAAACACTGCTTCATTTTTTCATCCTTGAGCAGATCCTCGGTCATTGGAGTTTCAATATAGCCTGGATGTAAAGATTGGCGCGGATGTTACGCTTGGCATAATCTACAGCAGTAGCTTTGGTCAACATACGTACGGTACCTTTACTGGCAGTGTATGGACCTGCGCCGCTTCCGCCGGCGCGATCATGTGCGGAATGACTGCGTTTTGTCCAAGGAAAATGCTGGTTACATTGATGCCCATCGTTTTCTCCCAGCGTTCCACGGCTTGTTCCATAAATGGAGTCGGGTCAGAAACACCGGCGTTGTTGACGAGAATGTCGATGTGGCCATATGCCTTCAAGGTCTCATCAACGACCCGTGCCCAACCTCTTCGGAGACAACGTTTTGCCCCTTAATTCCAAGCTTCAAGTGCACCTGGCGCCTGTCAGTTTCAGATACCACACGTTCAATATACCTGCTTAAGCTTGAGTGACGCACTCATTGACTATTACAGATAACATGCTAAAAAGACCGCATAATTTATACGGTCCCTTTATTGTAAAGAGCTTATCTCCATTTGAGCTGAGGTATGAGCATGCAGAGCGGAGAGGAATTGAAGCTTACAGGTACATTTTCAAGAGAGCGGGGAGTATTTTTATCTTGATACCGCTACATGTGTTAGTAATAAAATAGGTGAGAGGGAAACAGAGAAATTGCACCTCCTGGTGTTTCTTGATATACTTTTCACATGTGAATTTGATTGGGGGTTTTACTGATGGCAAAGCAGAATTGCTCATTAGCTAGGAAGTCCTCATGCAAAGCCTAATCTGGGGCGATACTTTGCGTGGGGGCGGTAGGATGGATACGATCGCCCAACCTTAACTTTATCGTTTCTAATAATAGGCTTTGCACCTTATGTTTTTTATATAAAAAATAAGGGGCTGAAGAGCTATGAATACACCATTTATTAGAAACCATCAATATAACGTCATTAAGAAACAAACGGATTTTCTGCAGAAAACGCTGCGAACCGTCGCGGATCGAAACGTCTTGAAGACTGTAAGATATCGTGCAGCAGCGAATATTATTGAAGCCATTCCTGATCTTACAAATGATCAGCAGCAAATGCTCGAACAAATAACGACCTTCGAAAGTGCATATGATTTCCAGAGATACCTGAGCGCATTAGAACCCTGTCTGGAGCCATTTCCACCGATTACGTTGAAGCAGATTCAGAAACTATTCCCTAAGAATAAGAAGCTGAAGGTGCCTGACTTAGGATCTATCGACTTCCGATATGTAACGTATCTGAGTTGGGTAGACATAGCTACGAACAAATTATTTATTGTCTATCCGTTCGAAGGACAGTTCATTGGTATCGAGGGAAGAATCACGCCCACTAACAAGAAAGGGTACTGCTTGTTCTGTAATCGTCATCAAGAGCTTGCATTCCTCACGGTTAAGACCAAGCCAGCGAACGCTTCGCCGGATAATATTTCTTCTATTGGCCAGTACGTATGTCTGGAGAGCGATGCTTGTAATCAGAGCATTACCGATATAGGATCATTGGAGAAGTTCATTTTTTCGGTTCGGAAATAACATTAACTACGACAGGCTGCCCAAGAGGCAGCCTGTTTTACTTTGTTCTGTGTATAAGAGTGCTTATTTGATCGCGTAAACAGATATTTCATGCTACAACCAGTATGAAATTTTGGTTTAGGCAGCAGAAGGATGAAGAATTTAAAATACCTGACATGAATTCAAAATATTCAGATGGATCATGTTTTAAAATGCTATTATATGGTAAATATTTAATGATAAAAGAGGGAGGTGACATGAGTTGAAAAATAGGCTAATCTGAGAAAATGTAATCAGTAAACCTAATAATGAGGCAGCTAACAGTGTAAATGAAATTTTATTGCCAAATTAATTAACAGGACTAATTGAATCAATAGGTAAAGAAATAAATGAATTAACAGCAAATCGTGCAGTTGGGACTGCATGATCAGAATTAAGTAAGATCCGGAGAAATTCATTTGATAATTCAGACGAATCGAGTTACATAACCAAGTACAGTCTAATTACAGAATATCGTCTTGAATGAACACATTAAATAAATGAAAAGTATCATAGGTAAAAGAAATTAATATTCTAAAAAAATGATAAAGAGTTGTAAAATATCTTTATATAATACCACAGGCATAATTAAGCCGGATCAGATGCAAAAACTGCTTGAATTTAGACTGGTCCGGTTTATTTACTTGATACTTATTCACAAAACCCGTATTTTGTACATATGTATATAGAAGTAAGCTCATAAAGTGCAGCAGCCTTTTTGAAGCCTGTTTCATCTCCAAGTTTACTACTTAATATGATATTTTCCAATGTTAGGTTATTGCATATTCTGTTTTCCCCCGTTTAAATAAGTAAATGGATAACAGATGAATATATTCTACGTAGTAGCGAACATCCACAGCATGTGAATTATCATTAGCTTTCTCCACACCACCATGTAACTCTTCCAAAGCCCAATCCACTGAGTAACTGAATTTCAAAGCCGAGTCCAAGATGTTTAACAAGCCAGCGGTCAATTCTTCCCTGTCACATGCCTTTAGGAAACTCACGTATTCTGGCAATACTTCTTTATTTCCTTCAAGCAAATCAATAACAAAAGCATTCGCAACGGCAATACTCTTGTAGTATTCGATTTCGGCTAGAGACTCTTCGTCCTCAAGCTTAACCCAGCTCAAATCTGCATATCGTTTTATGCAATCTCTTGCATTACTATAAAATCCCCCAATTTCTGTAAGGCTATACCATTCGCACAAAGACTGAAGCCAAAATAATAAACCAAAGATCGTTTCAGCTTTTTGGCTTCTTTCCCTTGTGGGCTTGTCGCATGCAACACTGCTTTTATTCCGAAAAGTTTGTCTGCTACAATCAATCATTGCTGTCCAATTATCTAATGAGAATGAAGCTTTTAGCATATTCCCACTCCACTCCTCAATATACCAGTTTATACCAATTATAGCTCTTCTTTTTCCTATGGTCAATTAATTAGACACATACATATTCCTAAAATAACTTTATTTTACCAAATTGACTAAAAAATTTTACAACTCAGACACAGTTAATTGGATTAAAAAGATACAAAAACCAGCATTTAGCCGGCACAAAAAAGAACCAGCTATTGCTGCCGGTCCTTCACTTCGTCACGCTTTGGGGCTAACTCAGGTCTTAGCTCTGATAGCGTATATCGTGCATTATTATGGCTGTAGCTTCATTTGTCCATCTGCCGACCAACTCAGTTTCGCTCCCACCTAGAAACAGCATGGTTTCGAATATTACAGGTTTGTATTCGCCAACAAATTGCATGAAGTTATGGGATTACGATCCACACCGTTGACAGGAATACTCCATTAGGTTTGTGATCCTGCTTCACTCTTTGGTACTCCAGGTCATCGAACAGTTCCGCCCAGAGTGTGTAGTCATGACATATGCATTAGCGATCCTGGAAGACGTCCAGCTGATCGACTCCACCGCAGCCTCCAAATCCTAGGCGTCCGGTGTCGTGTAAAGCATAGTTAATTCATAGTAAGTTTCGGAATGCGTAACAGTCACATTCTCTTCACTTCAATTTGTTCCAAGCGGTCTGAAGACCGGTAATTCGTTAAGAGACATTGCTCATTTATTGATATCCGATGCACGTATCGATTATGATGGCACCGATTTCCGGATGCGGTATATACCATCCAATGTTCGATCGCATCGACAGATTCCCGGTTGGATAAAATGTTGTTCGAAGGGACTCTTATTGGCATTGCTTTTGTTATTTGTTCGTATCCTTTGACAAAAAGAATATCTTTGCCGATAGGAAACATGCCTGCTTGATTGGCTTGTACTGCTGATACCTTAAATGCTGGTGAATAGGTAATCGTCTTTTCAGCAACTCGCAGGACATTTGGATTATTCCCTAATTGTTCCAATTGTTTCTGTGTATACGTTATTCGTTCTTCAATGGTAAACTTCTCCGTTCATAACTTGTTATTTAGATTAAAACACAAATGACCCACAAGAAGGCCACTTTTTTTCAAAGTGTACATCTTGTGGGTCGCAGTTCAGTTGCTAGCTTTAAGACCCCTTTGATTGTTCAAATGATAGCTAGAAGCCTTTGTATTGAGGTTCTTCAGACTCTAATTCGGTTACCCGATTTTCAACCTGTGCTAGGATTTGTTGTGTTTGCTCAGCTGCATTTGTAAATAAAGTTTTTGCACTTTCGTTTTGTGTTTCAAGTGCAAATTGCTCAAGGCTCGCTTGAGCACCTTTTAAAGAAGATAAACATGTTTTTACCTGTGAGGCTACTGTCATTAAGTTTCTCTCCTCTATTTTGAATTTTTGCATGACGTTTCCTATTGTCTCAACTATAACTTAGTTATGCAGGAAAAAAATACAAGCGTTTCACGTTAACCGATTTCCATAAAAAAGTAGCTTGATTTAGGATTGAATGGACCTCTTTTGACAAATAATGAGTGTTAATAAACAAGGGTTGATTCAAAAAAGGAGGAAAATTGTGATGCCGGAGTGGTTGGAGGTAATAGTACGAACACTCTTTGCTGTGGTTGTGCTTTTCTTTTTAACTAAATTACTGGGGAAGAGACAAGTATCGCAGCTTTCGTTCTTCGAATATATTACGGGGATAACCGTCGGCAGCTTAGCTGCTTATATTTCTTTGGATACGGATAAGTATTGGCATTTAGGACTCATTGCACTGATTGTATGGATCGCTTGTTCTTTAGGGATTGAATATCTAAAGATGAAGAGTAAAAAAGCAAGAGACTTCATTGACTTTAAGTCTGCCGTTCTAATAAAGGACGGAAAAATACTCGAAGATCATATGAAAAAGGAACGTTTAACAACAGATGATTTATTGGAAGAGCTACGTAAAAAAGATGTATTCAATATATCTGAGGTGGAATTTGCGATTATGGAGTCTGATGGAGCGATTAATGTTCTGCTTAAGAGGGAGAATCAGCCGCTTACACCAAAACATCTCGGTATCAAAGTTGCTCCAGAAAAAGAGTCACAAGCCGTCATTATGGATGGAAAAGTATTAGATAAACCGTTAGATACCTTAAATCTGACTCGCAGCTGGCTTGATGGAGCTCTAGAGAAAATGGGGCTAACTGTCGAAAATGTATTTCTCGGTCAAGTTGATTCTTACGGTGAGCTGACGGTCGATTTGTATGCCGATAACTTTAAAGTTCCAAAGCCACAAGATAAACCACAATTATATGCTTTGCTCAAAAAATGCGAAGCTGATCTGGAAATGTTCAGTTTGTCGACGGAGAATGAAAGAGCTAAAAAAATGTATGAACAATGCTCAGAGCAATTGCAAGCGTCTTTAAAAGTTTTAAAGCCTTTAATCCAAAGTTGATGTGCTACAAACCTCATACAAAAAAATAAGAAAGAACCGGTTATTCTTTCACACCTAAGCAGTTTTTTCCATTCCCGGTTCCTTCAGCATGTAAGGTACATGCTCATTCATTGCTCTTTAATGCAGTTAATTTTAGAGCAAAATTGTTTGAGAGCGTCCCAGCGCCCCCATATGCAGTGTTGACATTTCATCGGTTGCTTCGGTTTCTGCGCTTCCATTGGGGGAATCCATAGTTTCATGTTACGTTCCTCTAATGATAATTTACATCAATTAAAATATCCATTCTTGCCGTAATTATGTAAAATCCAGATACGAATCCATGGGATGTGCCTGGATCGTATCCATTACGGCTAGTGCCATCAGTGGAGGGCCCCATTCCCATGGACCATCTATGTTGAATTTATCCGTTCACCAATTTAAGAATCCAGTCTTTGATATCAACTATTCGTAGTGTTTTAGGCCGGGTATTCGTTCCGGATACGATTAATGGAACAACGGAATCCAATTCATGCAGTGAACCATGGGCACCTCCACCGATGTGAGTAGGGGAACTTTCACCGACGATTTCATAACCGGGATTCACTGTAACGATAACGTATCGACCCTCATGAGAATGCATGGCCCCATATAATCTCGCGAGAACGTCAGGATACTTTCCATAACTGATCCGGTTGTTTGTTATCGAAATATCCGCGATCTTAGGGGCACCCGATAATGTCCACGACTGCCCATATTCATCCACGTATTTCCCTCCGGGACGATAAGAAAACATTTTATCGCTCTTCCCTGAAGTAACATGAATGTTTTTATCATCTTTCATAGCGATGATGTCGAGCTTGTCCTCGTTTTTCAAAAGCTTCACCATGTCGGATAACTCCAACTTGGAATCTATCGCATAGACATAGGCCATCCGTTCGTTAGCGGAAATCACGATTTGGTCCTCTTCGGGCCTTACGGGTTCACTTAATTTCGCTATGCGGTACCGGTCCAGAAGCGGCCTTAAATCAACAATGGATATGTCACGATCATCGTATACATAGCTTTGCGCACTGTCACCCATGACGATCCATGTCGCTTTATTCAAAGCTTGCTCCCATGAACCGTAAGCGTTCAGCACGTCTTGCAATGCTTGATCGGCTTTCTCGACTCCCTCCAGCTCGGAAGGGCCCTTTCTATGAAGGGTATTATCATTTTCCGGAAAGTAAGCAATGGTAACATTCGGAAGTTTATTTTGTTTAATAAGAAATACGATCTCTTGCGCCGAAAATTCGTCATTCATCCCTAATTTTTTCCAGATCCGAGTATTTCGTTCATTCTTAGGGTCTTGTCGCGCAAGCGCCGCATAGGATAACCATTTCGGTCCCGTTACTTTGAGTTGTTCCGGCAGACGCGTACTGTACGCGATCCATCGCGGCACAGTTAAGGCATGCTCCGTTTTTCCTCTGAAAATCACGGTATTGATCGATGCGGAGTCTTTCCCTTTATCAGCTAACTCTTCATGTATCGTTTTCGTTTTTTTATTCAATTGAACTTGATTTAACTGATAAACGGCATCCATAAAGACCTGCAGTTGGTCGATCTTAAGCGATTCCTTGGCACCATTGCCGTAGAAAATCATGCGGTTTTCTTTGCTGTTATACCAAACGAGTCCAGGCACATGATGCCGATCCGCATACGTTCCTGTCAATAACGAGCTGTCAATTGTCACGGACATCGTGGGAAACGAACTAACGACCCTTGGAAAATATTGCCCGTTCTTGAGCAGATACTGCATTGCGGGTGCGCGGCCTTCTTGAATCGCTTTTTGCAGAGACTTGTCCATTAAAGAATCAATTATGATCAATACCACAGGTTTGGCGGTTTGATTTACCTTAATGTTTGACTTGGCGTTCAGTTGATTAGTCCTTTCGCCGGTTTCCTCCCCACAGCCGGTAACAAGCAAACATAGACTTAACGCTAGAATACTGGCCATTTTCCCTCTTGCAATCATAGGAATCCCCCTTTATAAAGATTTTTCCTAATTGGAGGGAAGAGCCGTATAGATTGCGCTTTACATCACTCTTCCCTATTTCCTTCCAATGGTCAACTATGCTTTACATTTCCCAGTTCCCTCTTCTTGGTTCGGAAGAAAAACCGGTTGAACAATCCTATAGGCATGTCGTATACTGCGTTTGCGGCCGTACAAGCCACGAAGTGGCGAGTTGCGCGCAGCGGATTGGTAAACTTTGATCCTTTGGGCAGCATTTCCTCCGTGTACCCCTTCTTCGTCAGTGCTTCGTCGAGTTCTTTCTTTGCCGCCTGTTTGGCCTTAAACAGCATCATCTGCACCCTGCTATAAACGTTGATCGCTCCGTCCCCGGTCGTTTCGATCGGGAGGAAGATCACATCTGGGTATCTCTCGGTGATCAAGGATTGGACTCCGTCCGATACGCCCGAAGACGGCATGCATCCGAAAGGCTTGACGGAGATGGTCATGTTGACTTTCCGTTTGACCACGTTCAGAATCAATTTGCCCACTTCCATATGGCCTTCACCGCCACGCAGTTGGTTGTTGTAATGGTCATGCGCAACCTTGGCGATTTCCTCCATATCAGGTAAATGATATCCGCGCAAGCCGATCATTCTGGCATATGTCTGGAAAATCGCCCGAATCCCCCAATCGGCAAGAGTTAACATGCGCAGCGTTAATGCGGGATTTTTCCCTTTTAATCCGTGACGTCCGGAATCCACCTCCCGCAAGCTCATCCGCTTTCGGGTATCATAGCGTCCTGCCCAGATAAGGAACAGGATCCAGGCGGTAACCGATTGGACTTCAACTTCGGCCCCTTCATTTTCCAGAAACCGCTGCAATTGATAGTTTCCGTCCCCTTCCGTCGTCATCGCCCAAAACTCGCCGATAATGCTTACCTTCGGCCGCACCCTCGTCCGGTCTACCCGAACGGCTTGCAAAACCTTGCGGCATCGGATGAGCGCTGGAATCAAGTTTTTTCTCCGGCTTAAGGCATCTTGCAAATACTGCTTGCAGCGCTCCAGGGCGGCGTCGGTTGAACCCGCCTCCACTTCATAGGGACGGATGCGGTAACCGAGAGCGTTTAGGATATCCCCCAGCAGGACCGCTTTCAGGAAGCTGACAAAAAACGAAGTATCCAATTTAAGGGCTGATTCACCGCCGGTGGCTTGTTTCAAACCGTCGGTCTGTTGAAACAAGAGAACGCGAAAACCATCAAACCCCGCATCGCGCAACGCTTTCCGGTATTCCGTGACATACGTGCCGAAACGGCAGGGGCCACATGATCCGCTGGTCACGAACATGTAATTTCCGATGATCTCTTCCTTGGATTTCCCTTCCACGTCGCGGAGATGATGCAGGTACTTAATCAAATTTCCAACCATAAAATAAGTCGGATTGCATTGTCCGCGATTCCCGAACTCCTTGCCGAATCGAAGCGAATCACTATCCGGGCAGTCCATATGCTTCACCCGGTAGCCCAGCCCCGCCAAAGCGCCTTCTACCAAATAATCATGAGCCATCGTCAGCCCGCCGAACAGAATGGTTGTAATCGCTTTGTCTTTGGCCAAAAAACGGCGGGAAACGGGATCAAACCACTGATGCTTTGCTGACAGACCGAGCGCCTTTTCCTGTTCTTCCTGAAACAATCGGAGCTCGTCCTCAAGCGTCTTCTTCTCCACAGCCATAACTTGTTCACTCCTTGTTCGATATGATTTGTGGGGTTATTATCAGATGTTTTTTTTCAACAGTTCAGAACACTTCTGCTCGATAAGCTGCTGCAATTCCGCCTTTCTCTTGGCCAAATCCTGCAAGCGTTCTTCATGAAGCCCCAGGCTATGGGCATACGTCTTGACGCGGATTTTAATCGAGCCGCTCGGTTTGTTTGCATCGATATCGTGCAAAGCCGAATACGGAGTACCTGCGGTGGAGATGATCGAATCGATCAACCCGTAGGTGGGGGCGTCATGACCGCACTTGAAGCTAGACAAGTCCAGGACGGCCACATTCGGGTGCCGCACGGCGAATTTGGCCGCCCACACCTTCTGCACGCTGTTGGAACTGAAGTTTTCAGGCCACACGTCGGTCACTTCGAGCGCATATTCCACCCGCCCGCTCTGCAGGTCGCCCTTAAAAAAGCGGTGAAGCCATGCTTCGTCCTTGGGGATGGAACGCATGGACAAGACAGGATAACCCAGTACCTGAAACTCCTCCAATATGCCGTGATTCATGCCCGGATCGGAGTGATAGGGGCGGCCGATCAACAGAATGGCGAGACGGTTATCTTGTTCCACCTGCTCCAGAATCGCATGGCCTTTCTCTTGCATCTCTGTATCGAACAGGTCCATCGCCTTCCAAGCCTGATCCGCGGCAAAATCGCTCTCGTCCTCCGTAATCGATAGATTCTCCCTGAAAGCCTCAAACAACTGCTTCTTTAGCAGGTTTGGTTCCGTAAAGGTCACCGCCGGATCGACATAGGCAACCCCTTTGGTTTCAAAGAAGTTGACTTCTTTCGTAAAGGCCGCCTTGATCACATTAGGTGCGCCGGCAACGATGGGACAGCTTGCCGAATCCATCACGTTATGTAGATGAGTCGGAATGTGCGTGGTACACGGAAAGAAAATGTAATCGAGCGGTTTTTTCTCATGATGTTTAAACAATAAATTGTGGACATGCGCTTGGGCGACCTTCGACGGATAACAAGGATCGATCGATCCGTATTTGCCGCCTTGCTGCCACATTTCCTCGCTCGTGTTGTCGCTGAACACGATGTTTTTCTGGTCGATGCCAAGCGTTTCGAAGTAGGTCCGCCAAAATGGCGCCGTCGACCAAATGTTAAGCACCTTCGGAATACCGATTCGAATGCGGCTTCTGAGCTCTGCCGCTTCAGCGGAGGAACGTGCAAAATCCCGCCGGTACGACGTTTTTCGCATTCCGATCCAGTTTCGCTGCAGCCGAACGTCTTGGACCTGACGATCGGATTCAGGCAGCGGCTCCGGCTCGTAAAAATGCTGGTACATGCGGCGAGCTTCATATTCCACCAAATTCGGGTAATGTTTTTTCAGATCCTGCCGATGCCTGTTCAGTTTGACAACGGCTTCCTGGTCTTCGACGGTCCCTTTCTCGCAGCTGAAGCCGGAGATGTAACGGGCGGTCTGTCCGTCCGGCGTCTCGGAATCGATAAAGGTCCGGCTGCAATTGTTGGGACAGAAGTTGCATCGCGTGGATTCGTCGTTGCGCGACACATAGCTCAGCATTATCGCCGCTTCCAATCCTAAAAACGTGGAATATCCCCGCCGTTTCACCACACCCAGTGTTTCCCTCGCCGCCCCGATCGCTCCCGCTTCTCCCGGGTGAGGATGAACGTATACTTCCGCATCGGGAACCCGCTGTTTAATGTAATCCACTTGTGCCTTGACGGCGGCCAAGTTGTATTGCGTCCCTCCCTGCAGAACGAATTTGCTGCCCAGTTCCGCCATGCGCGGGATCTGCACGACATACTGCCATACGTTTTTCGGCAGGACGAGGGCGAGCCCGGCCAGCAGTTCCTGTTTGGAATACCCCTCCTTCTGAAAATTAACCCGATCCGCATCGAGAAATACGGCGCAACCGTATGAATATTTTGGAGAGAGATCCGCCGCGAACGCGGTATCCGCATATTCTTGAATCGGGATGCCGAACTGGTCCGCCATTGCCTGCAGCAGCATCCCGTTCCCGGCGGAGCATTGATTGGACAGCCTGAAATCCCGGAAATCCCCGTTTTTCAGAAAGAGCACTTTAATATCCTGACCGCCAACATCGCAAATGACGTCGATATCGCCGAATTCGTTTACGGCGCTCATCATATGAGCAACCGTCTCGACGATGTTGACGTCGGCTTTCAGCGTCTTTTCCAGAACATCAGCCGCATAACCGGTGGCGCCGAAACCGATGATCTCCAATTCGGCTCCCTGTTCCCTCACCTTGTCGCGAATCCGTTTCAGCATTTCTCTCGTATCCTCGAGCGGATTGCCTTTGGAAAGCTGGTATTCCTTTAGCAGAATTTCACCGCTTTCATCGACGACAACGGCTTTGGACGATGTGGAACCACCGTCCAGGCCGATCGCCGCCCTCACCTTTTGCCCGGGTGCGAAGGCAGCCGGCGTAAAGCGGGGAATGCTATACGCCCTGCGGAATTGTTCCAGTTCCGATGCATCTTTTACCAGCGGCGGGCCGGCGTTTTCACCCAGTTTCGCTTTCCGGCCGTGAGCGATAAATTGTTTCAAATCTTCCAATCCCTTGTAATTGCCCACGCCGACCGGTTCATGCATGCCGTACATGACGGCTCCGAAGGCGGCGTAGTACTGGGAATTGTCGGGCACGAAAATCAGTTCCTCGATCGGCATGTCTTGGGGATACTCGTATCCCCTGCCCCGCCACATTTGTGGAATGCGCAACCGCCAACATTCCTGTAGAAACGGCAGGTAAGTGTTGGGTCCTCCAAGCAGCAAAACGCGATGCCGCAACGTGTTTCCACGAGTGAGGACGGAAAGATTCTGCATGACGATCGCGTCGGCCAAGGAACACATGATTTCGGCGGAAGGGATCCCGCTTTTCACCAGATTGACAATATCCGTTTCGGCAAACACGCCGCATTTGGCGGCTACATGGTGCAATTTCGAATCGTCGAAGTACAGCTTGCCCACTTCTTCCATAGGCATTCCCACTTTAATCATGCACTTGTCGATCGTGGCGCCGGTGCCGGATGCGCATTTGTCGTTCATGGATGTCAGCGCCTGTTTGTTCCCCGTTTCCTCATTCACCTTAAAAATGATGATCTTGGCATCCTGTCCGCCGAGTTCAATGACGCTCCCCACGTCGGGATGAAGATGTTCGACAGCCATCGTAACGGCATTCACTTCCTGAACGAACTTCGCTCCGATATGCGGGGCAATCGGTCCGCTACCGGAGCCCGTCATAAACACGCGAATGTTTTCTTGCTTAACGTCTGGAAATTCATTTCCGATCGTAACCAGGAATTCCAGCACATTTTCCGCCTGTTTGGTGTGGTGACGCTGATAATCCGACCACAATATTTCATTGGTTGCCGGATCTACAACGGTTGCTTTGACGGTTGTTGACCCGACGTCAATGCCGATGATTAAAGTATCTGATCGTTGCGTTTTGCTTCCCACCCATCTTACTCCTTATCCATAAAATCACAATTAGTATCCTGCGTATAAATTGGTCACTCTATACAAAGAACATTTATCGGCGTATATGTACCAGCTATATTGAAGAAGCTCGATCGGGCATCTTGTGAGGAGGTGAGACGAACCATTGCTTTGGATCATATTGGTTCTCTTGTTATTTATCGTCCAAATTGCATCCATAATCATCATTGAATATCGCCAATCGAACAAAGCGATTGCATGGCTTATCATTTTGTTCATCTTTCCGCCGCTCGGTTTCCTCTTCTATTATTTTGTAGCGAAAGAATACTCATGCTACCGTACGCTTCGGCGAAAGAAAAATAAGCACTGGGCACAACTAAAGGCAGGCCTCATTGCTCGTTGCAAACAGAGAACGAAAAATATGCACGAGACAGCTAATTGGCGAGAGAACAACATGCATGCATCGCTCAAAAACATACCATCCGTACCCATTACCGCTTGCAATGAAACGACGGTCTATACCGAAGGGGAAGAGGCCTTTGAGGCGATGTTGGAGTCGATTTCCAGGGCCGAGCACCATATCCATATTGAGTTCTACATTATCCGCGACGACCGTCTCGGTACACGATTTGAGCGGTTGTTGATCCAGAAAGCACAAGAAGGGATAAAGGTGCGGTTTTTATATGACGGCATCGGCAGCCGTCGATTGGGAAAAGCCTATTTGAAACGGCTGCATGATGCCGGCGTGGAAACGGGGTGTTTTTTTCCTCCGCTGAAGACCTTCTTCGATAAACGGCTCAATTACCGTAATCACCGCAAAATCGTGGTTGTGGACGGAAAAATCGGTTTTTTCGGAGGTTTGAATATAGGAGATGAATACATGGGAAAGGCTTCGAAATTCGGCTACTGGCGGGACACTCATTTCAGCCTTAAAGGTGATGCGGTGCTGTGGATCCAATATACTTTTTTGATCGATTGGTTCCTGGTGAAAGAACAAATCATTACCGAATCCGCCTATTACCCCGTTCAGGATAGTCAAGGGAGGGAATGGGTGCAAATCGTAAAAAGCGGTCCGGACGAGACGATCCTGGAGCTTATTTTCTCCTTAATCGTTTCAGCAAAGAAGCGGATCTATATTGAGACGCCTTATTTCGTTCCCGATCCCGGTGTCTTATTGGCCCTGAAAACAGCAGTTGTCAGCGGAATCGATGTTCGCATCATCATACCGTCCGTTCCCGATAAAAAGCTTGTTTATTATGCTTCTTTGTCTTATGTCAAGGAATTGCTGAAGGCGGGCGTACGGTTTTATTGCTATCAAAAAGGATTCATCCATGCAAAAGTGATTATTTCCGATGACTTGGTTTGCTCAGGCAGCTCAAATATGGATATGCGCAGCTTTTGCGGGCAATTCGAACTCAATGCACTCTTTTTTGACGGGAAGGTTGTTAACCGCCTAGTGCAAGATTTTTATCGGGATCTTAGTGTAAGCAATGAAATGCTGCTGTCGGAATTCGAAAAAAGGTTCACATTTCAAAAGTTGAAAGAGGTTTTTGCCCGGTTACTATCTCCATTTTTCTAGCAGCACTTTAATACCTCCACTATGGGGTAAAACCAGCGAGTGTCAGCTTCGCTGGTAGGTCGGATTACTGGCTTCTTTCTCGGTAAGACCGGCCTAATGGCCAAACATCTCCTGAATGACTTGCCCAATCAAACAGATCGTCCCGCCGGAGACAAAAGCCGTATGCAGTTTTGAAAAATGGGCCTGGCTGGTTCTCTTTTTAGTTGCTGGTATTCCTTTTTGAACCGGAGTCAGCTTTTTCTTGTTCTCATTTTTCCATATCGCCTAACTGCCTCCTTTTTGTAATCAAATCCGTTTCTAAATGATGCAAGACCGGTTTTACTGCCGAAATGACGTCTTACAATTCCTTCGCGCTTTGCTCGTACATTTCATTCGTCTCTTTTTTGGGGTCGACAGAGCAAACATCTCCAAATCCGCTTCGCATTTTATCAATGTGGCAGGCTGAGGCACTTTGATCTGTCGTCAAACAGATCGACGAACAATTGTCCGTAAGTACCCACCTAGCTAAGAAACACATTTTTGACGCGACGTCCAATTTCTCCAATTCATTAACCAGGCTCGGTTCAATCCGATAGTGGCAAGCGGTTTGTGTAAAAGGTCATGCCTTTTCATCCATAATCCTGCCGTCCATGATCACCGCTTGCTGAAAGCATATTGGATTACAAACTGGAAGGATCGTGCAGCTTTCGGATAGATTAACAATTTTTCCCTTGCATTATTATGCCGGTAATGAGTTAAATTAGCGTTAAAAAAGGCGGTGCAATGAACGATCATGCCTCTTTCACCACGAATGTACCACTGGTTTGTCCGGCCGCGATGGTTTACGAAAAAATATATCCATGACCACATCGAAGGCCATGTCTGTTTGGATAATAAACTCATTCTCGATTTTGGTTCTGGCACCGGGGCAAATTGCTCTATATGCAAACCCGGCTTTTATCTTGGCATCGAACCGGATGTTAGTCGGGTTACGCTTGCTAAACGTCTTTACCCTGGCCATAGCTTTATGATTTTTGACGGTAAACGGATTTCCGTGCATAATGAAACGTTCGATTACATTTTCATCGTTGCGGTTCTTCACCATATAACGGACGACCAAATCAAAGACTATTTGCTTGAATTCAAACGGGTCTTGAAACCGGGCGGGAAAGTTATTGTGATGGAGCCCTATCTATGCGATCGTACAAAGTGGAATAACCGGTTTATGCAGTGGTACGATGACGGTGAATATATACGAAACGAGGACAGCTATATGAGCTTATTTCAAGCCGAACAGTTTGAATGCCGAATATTGAAAAAATTCACCAAATGCTTCGTTTACAATGAAATCTTTTTTTCCGCCATGCTGAAAGACGAACTCGAATACGTAAGTTATTCGGCCGAGATTTCCAGTCCCCCTGTAAGGAGGTGATTTCTATGACAGTCGCGTCTGAAGTATAAACATGCGTCGCTTCGCTGAAAAGCGCTCAAGCAAGTCTCGAACAATTTGCATTGGCAACCCAAAATCAAGAAGCCAAAACCCTTTTCACGAATGCCGCGCAGCAAAACCATTCCATCGTGCAACAAGTGGAAGGTCGTGTCCAACAATTAGAAAACGAAGAGCCTCAATATAAAGGGTGAGGGTCACCATGCAAGCGATGCTTGTTTTTGCTGCCATGAACCAAAAAGAATGGCGACCTGACTCTGGAAGACCGGTCGGCCATCTGATAAATTCAATTTCGTATTTGGAATATGATAAAAAACATAAAGAACTCTGTCGGCAAAATTCGAACATCTTAGAGGACCAAATAAGAATGACTTCCCCCCAATTATCAAGATCTTTTGAAGTAATGGGAAACGCTTGTTCGATAAACCAACAGTAGTCTAGGACTTTATTTTTCAGTTTAAGACAGCTGTTGGTTATTATATTGGGTCCATCAAAACGAGCTCTTTTGGAAATCGCTAGTGAGCAGTTTGCGTCTACTATTCTTTACGAATTTCGTTTTTTCATGGATCGCTCTGCCTGATGTTTTTGAACCTTAAGATCCTCTACCCGCCATACTCCCTGCAAGGAATATGTATTGACTAAGTTTTTTAGATGCTCATAATAACTCTCGTTTGGAGCAATTTCCTCCCGTATGAACGATGTAATCAAATTAATCTGACCACGTACAGATGATGAACTTTGTTGGTACTCTAGTCCGCTTAACGTTTTTTCAATACGAATAAACTCATTGATCAAATGGGTTAATGTTTCACGAATGGCGTTTGGAGATATTAAATCTCGGTCGAATGAATAGCACTCGGCAATCATATAAGTTGAAAAAATTAACATTAAATTATAAAATCTAACAAAGGCGGTGTAACCAATGAACTTGGTACAATTAATATTGGTTGGAGCATTCGGCATTGTTAATCTCTTATTAGGAATCATCATTGTAAAAATATTACTCACAAGAAAATTACCAAGTAATAATTACACTCCATTTGACTACATAACGGCCTATTCTCTTGTTGAGTTTCACGATGAGAAAAAAGAGATAGAAGAAAATGCGGATCATGGTGATGATAAGGACAAAAACATCATTTCGTTATCAAAACGACCTTCTCTTCCCTAATGCGCAATATGCATCTATTGTTCAGTATTTTCATACATTCAGTTACATATGGGAATACTTATCTTCACCCCAAGGTGTTCTATCGACTTCGCTAATATAATTTTTCTTTGTATCTGATACACGCTCTTTAAACATAATTGCTTTTGTCAATTGCGCTTCAACATCTGATTTTATTCTATTAATCAATAGTTCTTCACCTCTACGAATATCATCTTCTTTTGAACCAATAATAAACGTTTCAGCTCCAAAGGCATTCTCAACATAATGGTTTTTTACTTGTCCTATTTGACCTGCGTGTACAATTTAAAGTAAGTATTGTCTATACAAAAACCGCCTTCGCTAAACTGTCGAGTGACAATGTGCTCTGTGATATTCACTTCAATACATTGTTCAAAGCGCAAGCAAACCACAACTCTTGTTAATTTGTCTTCCAACTCCAAACTGATATTCATGATTCATTCACTCCTTCGCTATATGCATCTACCGCCAGTGTCTTCGAACTGCGCATCAATTATTTTCTATTAAATTCACTATGGATCGACGCTCCATGCCTTCCATCATGAATGCTAGTTTCATTTCATCTTCTTTTGACAATTCATCACTAGAAGTTGCTGGTACAGCTTTTTCTTCAGAGGGAAACAGCTTGTTTTTATCCCCAAACCTTGTTTTTACCACAGCACAGGCAATAGCTATGCCAATTGCCCTTTTTGTTAACAACCTTATGACCGATCAATTTACAGATAAACTTTTTTATCCTGGATATGATCCAGTAACTTGATAAATTTCTTGATTTGTGATACATCTTCATTCCATAGCCCATTCCGTTCCGCACCTTCCTTCCTGCGCTAAATGCGTCAACAGCTCGGTAACATCGGACTACGCAGTAAAGTATCGCTGAAGCTCTTGCCCCACCCATCTGCCCATCGGAACAGCAACGGCGTTGCCGATCTGTCGATAAGCGTCATTGTCAGTCCCAGCAAACCGGAACCAGTCCGGGAATCCTTGGAGTCGCGCATATTCTCGAACCGAATACGGCCGGACGCTTTTACCATCATCAACCAAGCGTGTAGAACGGTCTTTAGCATAATGGGCTACACATGTCGGTGCTTTACCATCCAGCCCCGTTACAATCGGTTTGTCCCGGTAACTACCGTCCAGCCGTTTCTGCACGTAATCCGGAGTGTATACCTCTGCCCCAACGTCAATAACTTCCCGCATGGAGAGCGGCGACCCTTCCGGGTATCGCAGCGTGTCGAACGGCTTCTTGGTTCCGATAACTATCAGCCGCTTACGTTCCTGCGGCAGCCACATATTCGCGTTAACTAGACACTCCACTCGAACATAATAGTTCGGCAGTTTCGTCATGCATTCCATTACAACCTGAAACTTCTTCATCCCTGGAACATTTTCAATGATATAGGCTTCAGGCTGGGCCAGCGCCACATGCCGGAAGAAGTGAAGGAATAAATCATCACCCGTTCGGGTCCCGTGAATATCGGCAATAGCGCTGTATTTCGTGCAGGGGAATGTCCCGATATAAACATCAGCGTCCTGCTGGTCCAGCACCGTAATCTGTGTGATGTCGCTTTCGTTCACTGTATGGCCGAAGTTTGTCCGCAGCGTGTCGCAGGCAGCACGGTCAATTTCATATGATTCAATGACCTCAATCCCGGCCTCAATCATTCCCAAATCCATGCCGCCAGCTCCGCTGAAATAGCTCTTAGCTGTAATCAATGTAATCCTCCTCCTTGGTGAATCGTATGCGTCTACCGCCAGTGTCTTCGTACTGTGCATTATCTAGCGGAACCATTTTTGTAAAAATAAAGTACTAGACTGATGCGCGTCCCATTAAGCTAACGGCAGGATTGCGTGGAGAGCCAACAAAAAGTAAATATTTACATTTAAAAACGTATGTTCTAAAATATAATATGGAACTTAATACATAGGAGGCTCATGTATATGATAAATCGAATTTCAACACCATTTAGTTATTCATCTGCTGTTGCGGCTGGTGACTATGTGTTTCTCGGATTACATCGGGGTTTTGGACAGAGCTTTACAGAACAGATTCACAATACTTTCTCTCACTTAAAAGAGACTCTTAATCAACTTGATGTACCACTGGATAATGTTGTTAAGGTGAATGTATACCTAAAGTACATTAAGGACTTACCTGAAATGGAACAGGTTTTTTGTGAGTATTTTGAAAAGGATAAATTCCCTGCTAGAATGACATCTACGACAGAGTTTTTTGACTCTGATTGTCTTATGATGATTGACGGAATAGCATACAAAGGATTGAACTAACGAGAAACGTTAGTTTAATTAAACAGCGGCAGTCTAGGACTTTATTATCTTGTTCACAGCTGCCGTCGATTATATATTTGGCAACGCCCCCCATTACTGCACAGTTTGCGTCTAAGCTTCAGTAATAACGTGCTTTTGTGCTGTTGATTAGACTTTTTCTGACTTCGTGACACTTTCAAAAACGAAACAATGATTACAAATTTCATCTGTGTTTATTAATTTTTCTTCTTCGCAAACAATACAAATCCCTAATCTACTGGCTGATGGATCATATCCATTCGATTCATTCGCTCCGCAATCAGTACATTCTAAGTGAGTCCAATCCATACGATCTGAACCACAGTTTCTACATTCCATAATCTTTCTTCCCTTCGTCACAGTATTCGTCTATTGTTCAGTATTTTCATACATTCAGTTCATATGGGAATACTTATCTTCACCCCAAGGTGTTCTATCGACTTCGCTAATATAATTTTTCTTTGTATCTGATACACGCTCTTTAAACATAATTGCTTTTGTCAATTGCGCTTCAACATCTGATTTTATTCTATTAATCAATAGTTCTTCACCTCTACGATTTTGAACCAATAATAAACGTTTCAGCTCCAAAGCCATTCTCAACATAATAGTTTTTTACTTGTCCTATTTGACCTGCGTACAATTTAAAGTAAGTATTGTCTATACAAAAACCGCCTTCGCTAAACTGTCGAGTGACAATGTGCTCTGTGATATTCACTTCAATACATTGTTCAAAGCGCAAGCAAACCACAACTCTTGTTAATTTGTCTTCCAACTCCAAACTGATATTCATGATTCATTCACTCCTTCGCTATATGCATCTACCGCCAGTGTCTTCGAACTGCGCATCATCTAGCGGAATCACTTTTGTCAAAAGAAGAAATATTAGTCTAAGGAAATAAAGCACTAGACTGTCGGGAGCATTAAGCTAACGTTCCATTACAAATAAAAAAGTAGTATTCTTAAAAAAATACACATAAAGGAGTTAATAAAATGATTACGTTTTATACTGATAGATATAAAGAAGAAGTCATTAAACTAATATTGCATGTACAAAATGATGAATATGGTGTAGGGATTAGTGTTGAAGAGCAACCAGATATACTAGATATTCAATCGAACTATGTTAAAGATGGAGGTGAATTTTGGGTAGCTTTAAACGATAACGGTGATGTTGTAGGCTCAATCGGGTTGCAAAAGAAAACTGACGATATTGCTGTACTAAAGAAATTTTTTGTTTATAAAGATTACCGCGGCAAAGAGCTTGCGATAGGAACAGGCCTTTACGAAGCTATGCTTGATTTTGCGCAGAAACATCGGTTTTCTAAGGTGATTTTGGATACTCCATCCAAAGCAACTAGGTCACACAGCTTTTACAAAAAAGTTGGATTTAAAGAAATTACTAAAGGCGATTTGGCAATTCAATATGATTATCCTGATAGAGATTCACTTATTTTCGAGTTAGACTTAATCAGTCAATAATATTGGGAGTAACCGGTTTAGATAGCCTTTGTACTAATTGACCCAACAGTAGTCTAGGACTTTTTTTATCAGTTCAAGACAGCTGTTGGTTTTTTAAAGGACTATGTGATTGCTGACCAAACCATCTATCACGATGCTGCACATCCATCTTCCATCACCTTACCTATCATACCTGCAGACAAGCAAGGTGAATGGTTGGATTGGCCATATGCTCCTGAAAAGACTGGCGGTTTTGACCATGCAGCTATGGCGGGAAAACCAGTATGTACTGAACCAGTTCCGATGAATACCGCAGATCTTCCTATCTTAGAGTAATTGAAAACACTCATTTTCATGGAGCTGCACTCTAACTAGTAAAACGTTGGAGTGTAGCTCCAGTTATATGTAATGCGCTAATATCCTAAACTCAAACTCCCCACGACCGAATCCATGAGACCGATGAATTCCCGGATCGGCTGTCGTCTATATAAACGAAGGCATAAATGAACACAAACTAATTTGACGAAGAGGTGTATTGAAAATGGCATTAACGTCCGCATTCACGAGCTTCAACCTGCCTGTAAAAAACGTAGAACAATCGAAAGCGTTCTTCACCGGACTCGGATTCGAGATCAACCCGCAATTCCCTGAGAATGAGAATTCGGTAGCCATCGTGATCGGCGACAACCTGCAGGTCATGCTGATCAATCAAACATTCTTTAATACGCTCACGGAGAAGGAATCCGTCGATACAAGCAAATATGCGCAGATGACGATCGCATTGGCCTTCGAGAGCCGGGAAAAGGTCGATGAAATCGTGAATACCGCGCTCTTCTTGGGGGGGGAATTACACGCTGAACCTGAAGATCATGGGTTCATGTATCATTGGGGCTTCGTGGACTTGGACGGTCATCTGTGGGCTATTAACTACATGAACATGGATGCGGCACAAAGTTAAGACTAACGGAGCGTAATAGGGTTAAAAAGAAAAACGCCGGGAAATCTTCCCCGGCGTCTTCTTCGCGATGATTAGTTTTGTTCGGTATAGGCTTTGAAATTGTCCATGATTGCTTGCCAGCCTGCTTGCTGCAACTCGACGGGATTGGAGCTCTCCGCGTCGAACGTTTCAACGACCGTCGTCTCATTCCCTTGATCGACAAAAGCAATATCTTGCTCGCCTACCGGTCTGTAACCTGATGAACTCAAATATATGCAGATCGTAAGATCTTGAGTCTGCTGGGAATACTCGGATAGCAGACTTAACAGGGGGAACGCCCGTCTGGGGTTGGTACTTCACCGGAAGCCCAGTACTATCGGGCTCCTTTCAAACAATAAGCTCACAAAGGCAGGTTATTATACTTTTTCCTGCGCAGTGCGAGCGTCTACGTAATTGCACTTATGCGGTTGAACCGCCGTATACGAACCTAGTACAGTGGTGTGAAAAGACGGCCTCTCAATTAGTGGATAGCGCCTACCCGATTAGAAAACAAGAGAACATTATTCATTAGACAAAATCCGCATGTAACTTAAGACAAGTGAATCATAATAGTCGATTTGACCTGAAGTTCTAGACATTAGTTGGGCACCTTGTACGAAAGCAATAAGTGTTTTCGCTTGATCCAAAGGCTCATTTGAAAAATTGAATTCGCCATCTGATTTTCCGTGACTTAGTACCTTCTCGATCCAACTCGTATTGGCATCAAAAAATATATTTAACTCGTTACGTATTTCGTCAGGAAAAGAATTCAACTCAGCAGCCATCATTGAACACAAACAAAGTTTAGTATTATTTTCTAGTGTCTCTCGGTATAAATCAAAAAATGATTTTAGCTTTTTTTTCCAACTATTATCATCTTCATGGATTCGTTGAAGTTTATCTATGAACTCTCTACGGTAACGAATCAGTACAGCTTGGACAAGGTCCTTTTTAGTTGGAAAATGATAATGAATGCTCGCCTTACGAATTCCTATGGCTTCAGCGATGTCAGCGTAACTAAACCCGTTATAGCCCCGTTCTTGAACCAGGGTAAGGCCTGTATCCATAATATATTGTAAAGTATTTTTCTTATTATTCATAATTGAAATCTACCATCCAGTAAATATACTGTCAAGATTCCCTCCATCCCCTCTTAGTTTTATAGAAAAGGCTGACCACCTAACGTGATCAGCCCATTCAAAGATTATTATCGAAGACGAGCAGTAACACCGCCATCCAAAGGCATTACTATACCGGTGATCCAAGAAGCCGAATCACTGGCTAGAAACAAGATGGCCTCTGCTACATCCATTGTTGTACCATTTCGACCGATGGGATGGAAGGCATTAAAGCTAGGCAATACTTCTGCTACTTGCTCCTCAGTCATGAACGTATTATAGATCGGTGTTTCAACGACTGCAGGTGCCACTGCGTTTACTCGGATCTGGTCTCCAGCTAACTCCACCGCTAAGTTTCTTGTCAATGCGTGTCTTCCTGCCATAGCTGCCGAATATGCAGCCGATGGAGTGGCTTCTACCGCTTGTATTGCCCACATGGAGCCAGTATTAACAATTGCTCCTCCACCTCTTTTTTTCATTTCCGGAATAACTGCTTGAGAAGGATAGAATGTTCCTTTAACAATGGTATCCAGGTACGATTGCAAATCCTCTGCTGTATGTTCAAGAAACGGTGTCGGATTAAATTTCCCAGTGTTGTTCACCAGTATGTCGACTCCTCCGAAAGCTTCTACAGCAGCTTGTACAAGTTTTCTCGATGTTTCCTGCAAGCTGATGTCGCCGGCTACAGCAATGACCTTCTTGCCTGATGGATCAATTTCCAGCGCAGTTTGCTTGAGAACATCCTCGCGCCGGCCATTGATTACGACATTGGCTCCCTCTTCAAAAAAACGTTGTGCTGTTGTCTTTCCAATCCCTGTTCCTCCGCCAGTTACAATTACAGTTTTGTTTTCAAATTTCATTATGTGCATCTCCTTCTGATTTTATTAATCTACCTACCAGTAGGTAGATTAGGGTCACAACGATTATAATAGGATAAATATTAAAAGGAAATATTATTTATAACAAGCAATCGCAGATGACATTAGTAGTTCCTGAGTTTAACTGAATAAAAAATTATACATACTATTAACTTGCTCAGATAACTGTTCTAATCGAACAAAGCGATCTGTTCGGAGATACTCTTTGCCGTCAATAAAAATCATTATAGTAGGAACACTGAACACAAGAAATCTTTCGGCTACTTGTTCTACTCTACTCGCGTTTATGTGTCCTACATAGATTTGTGGATAGCTCTCAAGCATTATAAGCAGTTTTGGTAAGATTGCATGACATACAGTACACTCTGGTCTAGATACATAGAGTAGACAAAATTGGTGTTTTTTCAGAAAGCCTTCAATCTCATCTACAGAATTAATTTCGTGTAAAAAATCCTCATTTTCCTGCGGCATTCAGAATTTTATCCTTAAGCAACTCTTTTTGTTTCACACCGACCATTTGATCAATTAACTTACCATCCTTAAACAGAAGTAAAGTCGGAATACTTTGCACCCCGAATTGGGCAGCCAATTCTTGCTCAGCATCCACATTGACTGTAGCAATGTTCGCTTGCCCCACCATTTCAGTGGCTAGTTCTTCAACAATTGGGAGTTGCACTCGGCATGGTCCGCACCAAGATGCCCAAAAGTCAACTAGAGAAACACCAGAAGTAATATATTCTTGGAAAGTATATTTAGTCAAAGCTGTTGCACCCATTAATATTCCTCCTCAACATAAAGTGGTTTACTCCATTCAATTAATCACTTGAATTACATTGGTTTACAAAAGACCTCGTCCCCGATGACGAGGCCTTTGAGTTCTAATTAGTATGCTGCGTAAATTCTGACTTCAGGATCTGCTTCCAACAAATTCTTTAGACCAACTACAACATCGTTATTAAAAAGATCACTTTGCAGATAAGCTTTTGCATCGGCTTCACTGCTAAAGCAATGTAAAACCTG
Organism: Paenibacillus sp. FSL L8-0470; assembly: GCF_038008625.1. Taxonomy (NCBI): domain Bacteria; kingdom Bacillati; phylum Bacillota; class Bacilli; order Caryophanales; family Paenibacillaceae; genus Paenibacillus; species Paenibacillus sp. FSL L8-0470. The sequence continues at coordinate 3,991,271 of NZ_JBBOZM010000001.1, read as the reverse complement.
TACATCATCATCACGAACCAACAGCTCTTTTGTCAGAGCGCCATCAATTCCTTTTAAAAATGGTTCTTTGTACGTAGTGTACACTTTTGTTGCCGCATCACGGTTTGCCGGTTCAACCTTTAAAGTGATCTCCAGATATGCTTTTTGCATAATACTTACTACCTCCGTTTAATAGTAAATTAATGTATGAATAAATAATCAATATTCAAATATTCAATCATACAATTGAATTGTAGTGTATGAAATGATATCTGTCAATAATCTTCTACGTGACCTTTATATTAACAGCGAAAATCACTAATACTATTCATATAATCTATTAGGATATATTTAACACCGCACGGAACCGTGTCTTAGCGGCCATCATTTTCTCATAAGCTTCACTAGCTTGTTCCAGTGGAAAAACTTCGATCATCGGTCGCACATCAGTTAAAACACTAAAGCGAATAGTGTCATTAATTTCCTTTGCCTGTCCAGTAAACGAACCTCTAACCGTACGTTGCCCTCGCACGAAATCCATTGAAGTTAATTCCAAAGGATCACTCGAACCCGCGACTATGATAAGTTCTCCATCGGTTCCCAGTCCGTTGATTAGTGAAGATATAACTTTGGGATTAGGCGCTGTAGCCAAAATGACTTTGGCACCACCCAGGCTTTTCAAAACCTCAGCAGGATTTTCTTTTTCTAAGTCAATATAATGATTCGCTCCAAGTTTTCGAGCCAGTTTCTCTTTATCAATGCCACGAGAAATAGCAACCGTTCGAAAACCAGCCTTATGTGCATACTGAATAGCAAGATGTCCTAGGCCACCAATACCTGAGACTGCTACTAGGTCCCCAAGTCGTGCTTTACTGTTTCTAATAGCGCTAAATGTTGTTTCACCTGCACACATAAGAGGGGCTGCTTCAATAGAGGTAACTTCCTTTGGAATGCTTGTTAAATAATCCTCAAATGCAACCATGTATTCTGCATACCCACCATTCATGGTTAGACCTGTTACGTGACTATGGCCACCGTTATATCCGATACCCACACGATCTCCAATATTCCATTTTGTCGAGCCATCTCCAAGCTCTTCTACAATTCCGATTACTTCATGCCCTGGAATCTTGGGATAGGTTGGGGCACCTCCCATAATCGTTCTCGAGTCTCCATTGCATACACCGCACGCTTCAACCCGTAGGAGAACCTGACCCATCTCTGGTTGAGGTATCGGTATCTCGACCAATTTCATTTTTTCTCCCTTGGCTTGTATTTGCATCGCTTTCATCTTTCGCATGTTTTTTCCTCCCTTATCCTTACATGTGTAGTGCTTTATCAGCATACATCAATTTATTATATTGATCTATTGTATAATTGAATAATATAATAAAGGAATTTATCCTTGTTATAATTCACCATATTTAATTGGAATATACTTTCGTGAACTTATTGTATTAAACTAAAATCAACAAAAAAGAACACCATCCCTGATGTTCTTTTGAAGTATTTTTTATATTAGCTAGATCGCCATTCCAATACACTTTCTTCAATACGATATGCTTTGAATCCCCTCTTTTGTATTTTCTCAACAGCTTGGGTTGTGAACACACAATAAGGACCGCGACAGTAGGTCGCCATCTCGGTATTATCCGGTACTGTATCAAGATATGCATCGAGTTCTTCCATAGGTACTGAAAGGGCTCCATCAATATGCTCCGTCTCATATTCATCTCTCGGACGTACATCCAATACTACAAAATTGCCTTTATTCATCCGTTCTAAAACTTCCTGCTTAGAGATGGTGTGAACAGTATTAAAGTGTTGTTCAATGTCTTGTTTAATCCGTATCACATCAGAGAGCTGGTTCTCAGAAAGCTTCCATAGAGATACCATAAATTCAGCAACCAATGGGTTTGCTAAGGAATAGATAACATAGGTTCCTTTTTTTGAAAAGCGTACCAAATTGGCATCTAACAAAATCTGAAGATGACGCGAAACATTAGCGACATTCATTCCAGATATGTGAGCCAAATTTTCGACTGCCTTAGGTCCGTTTGCTAATATATTCAAAATTTCTAATCTTCGTTCGCTGGATAAACATTTTCCAATTCGGGCGTACTGCAAAAATAATTGTTCTTTATAAAATTCAGCAATTTGTTTATCATCCATAGGTGTTCAACCCATCCTTTTGTTCAACTATATAACTGACCATATAACGTTCTGATCTAAATTTCAAGTTTATTGAAAGTCACTGCATTAATCTTATTTTATCATAGTTGGACATCAATATTCCTATCAAATTTGCACAACCACTACTTGCCTCATCAATCTCTGCAGAACTTTACACCCGCAGCGGTGTATAACCGTCAGGCTTTGCTCTTATCCCCAAGCGAATAATGGAGGGAACTTCGTTCCCCTCCCGCGCCTTCGCTTGGGCTTTGCCCCCCACCTATTCCTCGGGTAGCGCTGACTTTGTAACTATTTTCACAATTTAAAGATATTAAATTCTCTGTCTTGACATCGTGTAGCACCATATTTTGCCTGCTGTGTTAGTGGTTCTAAATCCGTTCCCGCATACCTAGCTGTAAATTTGGGCACACACCAAGAAGCTTGAGGAGGAATTGTTTTATTCTTTTGTAGCAAACTATGGGCTGCAAATTCTTATTAAAGGGTCTGTTTTCTTAAATACGAATGCAGGAAAATTTGGATTCCATTTTTCGGTTTAATAGTTAAAGCATACAACTATTAGGATTTAAAAGGTGTACTTACTTCAGCACACTTCTATTTTAAGATATTGGACTAATCGTTGATTTTTGTCTAAAAGTAAATTGACATTTAAACAGAAACAGCATAAAGTTAAAGCATTCAATAAATTAGTTGAATAGACAGGAGGGGTTAGTTTGAACGAGAGAGAATTTAAAAATGTGTTATTTACGGAATTTTCTCGCATTGGTAAATGTCTATCTAGTCCGAAAAGAATAGAGATTCTTGATGTACTTACACAAGGTCCAAAATCAGTTGAGAGAATATCACAAATTACTTCTATGTCTATCGCAAATGTTTCGCAGCATTTGCAATCGCTCTATTACGCGAAGCTTGTCGATTATAAAAAGCGTGGAAATTTCGTCTATTATGAATTAGCCGATCCAGCTGTTTTGCATTTCTTGAACTCTTTTTATGATCTATCAGAAAAACAGTTAATTGAAATACAACACATAAAGGATCAATTTATGGGCCAATTTTTAGAAGTTGAAGCAGTGTCAATGGATGAATTACTAAGTCGCTTAGAATCTGGAGAGGTCACTCTTCTGGATGTACGACCAAACGATGAATATGAAGCAGCTCATATTCCAGGAGCAATATCGCTCCCAATTGAAGAACTGGCTGATCAGTTATCCGCTTTGCCACAAGACACTAAAATTGTCGCTTATTGCCGTGGACCTTATTGTTTAATGGCTATTAAAGCTATTGAATTGCTTAAAGCTCAGGGATTTGATGCGTATCGTTTGGATAAAAGCGTTCATGAATGGAATGACTATGTAGGTAAGGAAGTGTTAGCTCCATGAAGTTAGGGATTATTCTCCAAACAAAAGAGTCCGAGAAAGCGTGGAATGCGTTTCGATTCGCTAACGCGGCACTAAAGAAACAACATAAAGTTAGGTTTTTCTTAATGGGAGAAGCCGTAGAATGTGAGTCTATTACCCATCCACAACATAATGTATTTGAACAAATGACAACTTTTAATGATCAAGGCGGAGAATTGTTGGCTTGCGGGGCATGCTTGAAGTCTAGAGAGTTGGAAGATTTAACTCAGTGTCCTATCTCCACAATGAATGATTGCGTAGAACTTGTTGAGTGGGCTGATAAGACGGTGACGTTCTAAAGTTGTTCAATACTATTAGCTCAATGCTGTGGAAGGATGTTTTTAATGCAGATCACGAAATCTTCAACTAAACAACAAGATATAATAAAAAGTTACATTGAATCACCTGATAAACAGAGGAAGCTGTATCGACGGACATTGATTACCGTGATTTTTTCCCAGATTTTTGGAGGTGCAGGACTTGCAGCTGGAGTAACTGTAGGAGCGATACTGGCTCAGGATATGCTTGGTAGAGATGACTTCACTGGTGTTCCGACAGCATTATTTACACTTGGTTCAGCAGCCGCAGCCTTGTTGGTCGGTAGAATATCTCAGAAGCATGGTAGAAGATTTGGATTGGGTTTGGGATTTATTACAGGTGGTATAGGAGCCATTGGCGTTATTATAGCTGCCGTTTTAAATAGCATATGGCTGCTCCTTCCCGCCCTTCTTGTTTACGGTGCAGGAACAGCAACCAATTTACAGGCACGCTATGCCGGTACGGATTTAGCAAACTCTAAACAGAGAGCAACGGCAGCAAGCATGGCTATGGTATTTACAACCATTGGAGCAGTAGCCGGACCGAATCTTGTTAACACAACTGGAGAGTTTGCGGTTTCAATTGGGATTCCAAGTCTAGGCGGGCCATTTATTTTAGCAGCAGTGGCATATATTTTAGCTGGTATTGTACTTCTCATATTTCTTCGTCCTGATCCGCTTTTGATCGCGAATGCTCTCGCCGTACATTCAGTTGATACCAAACAATATCCTGATCATCAATCGGAACAGTCTTTAGAGCGAAGAGGTGTAATTCTTGGGGCTTCGGTCATGATTTTAACGCAGATTGTTATGGTGGCCATTATGACAATGACACCTGTACATATGAAGCATCATGGACATGGGCTGGGAGATGTAGGTTTAGTTATAGGATTTCATATCGGTTCAATGTATCTCCCGTCTTTAATTACTGGGATATTGGTTGATAAAATTGGGCGCAAGATAATGGCTGTTGCTTCAGGTGTAACATTACTTACTTCGGGGGTTGTAGCTGCACTTGCACCTGCCAACTCCATGGTTATGTTAATAGTTGCTCTTTCACTTTTGGGATTGGGATGGAATTTCGGTTTAATTAGTGGAACTGCTTTAATCGTAGATTCAACTACGCCTGTGAATAGAGCCAAAGTACAAGGATCTGTAGATGTTCTAATAGCATTGGCGGGTGCCTCCGGAGGAGCATTATCAGGTATGGTGGTTGCACATTCGAGCTATTCAACTCTCTCTTATACCGGTAGTATCCTTTCTTTATTGCTAATTCCGATCATGTTTTGGCCGTATAAAAAATATCTTAAATGATAATAATAAGTCAAGCTAGAATTATAAATAACAAAAGAGCCGTTCACAAGAGTGAAGGGCTCATTGTTATTTTACCATATCTCCATTAATTTTTAATCCCGCAAAATGCTCTTCATCCGGTAATATTCTTCTTCCGTGATTTCACCTCTTGCAAAGCGTTCATCTAAGATTCTTCTTGGTGTATTGTCATTAAATCGTGAGTTCCCATTTCCCCTAACCCATCTTATCACCAAATAGATTACACCTACGATCAGTAAAAAATTGATGATTAATCCAAATATTCCAAATCCGAAGCCATAACCCATCATCATTTTCTCTCATCCTTTCATCGAATTAATGGAAGACGAACGTGAACGGTAGTTCCCTTTCCCATCTCACTTTCAACATGAATAGAGCCGGCATGAGCATCCACTATGGCTTTAACAACTGCAAGTCCTATTCCGGCTCCGCCAGTTTTCCGGTTCCTTGATTTCTCTCCGCGGTAAAAACGTTCAAAGATAAAGGGAAGCTCATCTTTAGATATACCCATTCCGGTATCGGAAACGATAATGACGCCTTCTGCATTCTCTTTTAACACTTCAATATGAACACTTCCAGAACTCGTGTATTTGAAGGCATTGCTTATCAGATTTACAAATACCTGAAGGAGCCGCGAACGATCCCCAGTGATCCAAACGTCACTTTTACTTATCAGGTCAGCTGAAAGTCTTTCCTGCCCAAACTGGCTGCATACCGTATTTAAAGACTCACTAACGATTTCGTTAAGTGAGACGACCTCCGTCATAAGCTGAACCATTGGATTCTCTACAGCAGCCAGATTTTCCAAATCACTGATGAGCCTGACAAGTCGCAGGACTTGATCATGACACACTTGTAATTTATCCGGCGTCGGTTCCCAAATGCCATCCTGAAAGGCTTCCAAATGGCTTTGAATTGTTGTTAAGGGTGTTCGCAGCTCATGGGCCACATCAGCGGTCAGTGATTTCCTTAGTTGATCTTGCTTCTCCAATCCATCAGCCAAATGATTGAGTGTACGCCCCACGCCATCAATTTCAGTATTCTGATTTAACACTTCAACCCGGAGCTGAGATCCCCCTCCCTCATTTTCGAAGCAATATCTTTAATCTCTAAGAGAGGTCGGCTAATGCTTTTGGCCATATAGCGGCTGAACAGATACGTCCCGACAATTACGAGTATCATTGCGGCCCATAACAAGGTGTTAAACATTCGCAGAAACTGCTGATCCAGACTTTGCGACGTTTCTTTCTCTGGTAGAAATTCCAATGTTCCTACCTGCTGATTTCCTTTTACGATTATTTTTTTAATGGTGTCTTGTGCAGACTGGGAATTCACTTGTATCTGCATGCCCATTTGACTAGTATCCCAAATCAAGCGACGGTTTTGGTCATAAACACGAACCATATAATCACTAATCATCGCTTGGTGCGAAATGGTCATCCAAATGTTTGTATTCCAGTGGCCGGTAGAGACATTATAAGCGTCTTCTAAATCATCCAGTAAACCTTGTATTTCTGTCTGCTGCTGGTTCTTCTGATATTGGTTAAACGAGATGTTCATTACCAAGTTCACAAGCAAGACAATAGACAGAAGAGCAGCAAGGGCAACACCGACATGGGAAATAAGAAGCTTTCTGCTCAATCCGCCTCTATTAAACATCATGACTCACCAAGAATTTATACCCCACTCCAAATACAGTTCCAATAAAAACATGGTCATCGGATATATTTGAAATGGCTGGACTGAACCACCGTTTACTGTTTGCATGATGGACTGTAGATCATGGCGTTTAGCAAAGCTTGAAGACATTTTCACAGTGATACCTTGAATGCGGCTCCCTGCATGATATCGGCCCATGCTTGTCGAGGGACTAAGGTTGAGCTGATGAAGTAATGCAATATACCTAACAAAAAAGCAGCCATTCTCTTGATGAGAATGCTGCTTTTTAGGTGCTACCTATGCCCAGCAGTCACAGCGATCACTCCGTTAACCGGAGCTTCTGAATTTTTCGCCTTGCTGGTTATATATAAAGAATAATAACGAGCCTCCCAATAATGAACAAATAAGGTACACACAGGTATATGATAATAAATCGGCAACCGGTCCCATAATCACTCCGCTAAGCGATACGCCGAGATCAGCCATTGCAATAAATAAACCGATCAGCACATTCCTGTTATTCTCCGGGAGCACGAACGTCAAATAAGTTGTTAAGGTCGGATAAAGCATGGCCTGGGCTAATCCCATTAATAAAGCGCCGCTATAAAAGACTGCAAATCCGCCGACAATAGAAAACCCCGTGCATAAGGACGCCACCGTGAGTGCGAGAATAATCCAAGTTACAAACACAGGATGCCATCGTCCGTCTGAAGGAATCTTTTTCCGCAAAAAAAACCGTGCCGCGACAATCATCGCCGCCTGCAGCATCAAATATACGGCTGCACTGCCATGATTAATCTGAGCTGCGTACAAAGGTATAAAGGTTGTGACTGCGCCAAACACAATGGATGATACCAGCATTAGTATACTGCAGCGAAATAAATGTGGATTCGTGAACAGTTGGGTAAACGAACCCCGCATGCCGGTTCTCTGAGCAGCCGGCCGGTTATCCGACTCCGTCTTCATCGTGGCACTGAAGCCTACAGCTCCAGTAAGGACAGCCATTCCGACAAGTGTTATTGTAAAAACACTCATTTCCCCGGTTTCCCAGATATTAATAGCCAGTAAAGGACCTATTACACCGGGCATCGATGCACAAAGCGAATACATGGAAATGCCTTGCGAGCGGTCTTTCTCTGATAAGGCATCAATTATGCCCAGCTGCAGCGACATAGAGAAGAAAGCCGTACATGCCCCTTGCAGCATTCGGGCGACAAAATATCCGCCTAATCCGGTAAATGTATAAAGAGACAAAGCGACTGCGTTCATTACCAAAATAACACGCAGTACTTTAACCGGACCCAGCTGATGAATCAACTGGCCGGCCCAGGGCCGCAGAAACATGGTCGTAAACAAATAGGCTCCCATAACTAGGCCAATGGTTGAGTTACTGGCGCCCAGGGACTCTCCCTTAAGAGGGATGATTACATTAAGAATAGAGTTTGCACTGAAATATAAGAGGGTCAATACATACAGGCGCAGAAAGGGCCAGGACAGGGCTCCCTTCACAGTATTCTCTCCTTCCGGTTCTCCAGGTCAACGCTGCGGTCTTCACCTGGGCCGGCTAAGCGTAAAGCCATCCGAAGCATGTCTTTGGAATACTCAGACCGGACATCGTTTAATTGGTGGGCAGATACGATCTCCTCGATTTGTCCATAGCGGACAAACATCAGGCGGTCACACAGATAGACTGCTGCCTGGATATCGTGAGTGATGAAGATATAGCTCATCCCGTACGATTCCTTCAGCTTCTTAAGCAGCTCCAGCACTTGAAATTGAACCGAAGCATCAAGTGAGCTGACTGCTTCATCCAGCAGAATGCATTTTGGCTCCGTCGAAACTGCTCTGGCAATACACACCCGCTGTGCTTCACCTCCTGACAGTTCATGGGGATATTTCTTACGGTAAGAAGGGTCCAGTCCCACCTGACGCAGCAGGAGGTCAATCCTCTCTTCGACTTCCCTGCCTTTCTGTCCCAACAGTTGAAGGGGTTCAGCCAAGGCTTTCTCAACAGTATAATAGGGGTGAATCGATGAAGTATAATCCTGGAATACCGCGCTGATCTTCCCCCTTCTGCCTGCCCGCTCACCTATGTTTATTCCTTCGAATTGTATGGTCCCGCGGTCAGGCTTCTCAATGCCAAGCAGCAAGCGCCCCAGGGTAGACTTACCGCTCCCGCTTTCGCCAATAATCCCTAATACCTCGCCTGCTTCTAATGTAAAGCTGATATTGTGTAATACCTTCTTGCTTTTGCGGGAGAACAACCCCCTGCCTGCATAGGATTTCTCCACCTGATCAACGGTCAACAAGGTCTAAGCCCCCCATCCTGCTGCTAAAATGCCGGTTCAGCACTTGCTTTGCTTCTATTAGGTGCCTGGTATATTCATGTCGGGTATTTGAAAATATATCAGCTGCACTTCCACTCTCCAGAATCTCGCCGTCCTTCATGACCACAATGTCGTCAGCGATCTGCTTCACCATGTCTAAATCATGTGAAACAAAGATCATGGAGCACCCTGTGTTTGCCCGCAAGGAAATCAGCTGTTCCATCACTTCAAATTGTGAAAGGGTGTCCAGGGCGGACGTAGGCTCATCGGCGATAATCAGCGTGGGCTCAAGAACAATAGCAAGCGCAATCATCATCCGCTGCAGCATCCCCCCGGAAAGCTGGTGCGGGTATTTGTTCATGAGGGCAACCGGATCTTTAAGCATGACGCTCTCCATTGCCTTGGCCATCCTGGACGTTATATCACTCGGGTTCCAGCCATAGTGCTGTTGCAGTGTCTCTCTGAAATGACTTCCGACTACACTTGAAGGATCAAAGGCTCGCATGCCGTTCTGCATAATCAGACACAGCTGCCTGCCTCTTTGCTTTCGCATTTCCGCTTCGGAAAGTTCAGCGAGATTAACCCCGTTCAGCCGCATACTCCCTGATTGATGAATATTGGATTTGTTCAACCTCATGATTGCCCGGCAGGTGACAGACTTTCCGCTGCCGCTCTCCCCCACAATAGCGAGGCAGCTCTCTTGTCTAACCTGGAATGAGCTATCCGAAACGATTATTTTGCCGCTCAGGTTGTCCCATATCCGTAAATTCGAAACATCCAGCGTAACCATTGAATCTATGCCACCTCTTCCCCTTTTGTTTTGGCGGAGAACATTGCCAAACTACGCGGGAATTTGCGGATTTTCCTTTGTAATTTAGGATCGAGTGCCGCTTGCAGCGCATCGGAGCAGAAATTAACCGCCGAAACTACGATAACGATAGCCAGTCCAGGGGCCAGCATAAGCTCTGGCCGTGAAAACATTACTCCTCTGGCCTCATTCAGCATCATTCCCCACTCTGCATGAGGAGCCTGAATGCCTAATCCGAGAAAGGACAAGCCGGAGATTTGAAGGATCATGGTGCCAAATGCGCTACTGGAGATCACCGCAATATCCGGAAGCGCTACCGGCAGAACTTGCTTCATGATGATGGCAAAGTTGCCCATTCCAAGCGCCTTAGCGAATCTTACATAATCAGCATCGGCATACTGCATGACCGAGGTGCGGATGACGCGTGCAAACCAGGCCCATTTCATAATGACGAAGGCAATCAGAATGTTCTGGATTCCCGGTCCCAATATACCGACTACAGCCAGCGACATCACATAACCGGGAAAGGAGAGCATGATATCGCAGATTCTCATGATGATGTTATCCGTCTTGCCCCTGAAATAGCCCGCCAGGAATCCGAGAAGGCCTCCAAAGATTGCAGATACCGCCAGCGCCACAAACACCCAGAGGACACTGGGACGGATTCCGTAAATTAATCTGGACAATACACAGCGTCCCAGATGATCGTTGCCCAGCAGGTACTGCCAGGACGGTGAAGCATAACGCAGCTCCATACGAACTTGTTCCGGGCTATAGGGTGCGAACCAGGGCGCACAAATTCCAATGATTGCGACCAGTGCGGTGACCGTCAGAGATAAGGCAGCCAACTTGTCGCTCCACATTTTATGAAATACAGTCATCTAGAACTCCTTCCTCAATCGGGGATTCAATGCTGCATTAATGAGATCTGACAAGGTGTTAAACATCACGAAGGAGGCAGCCAGAACCAGAACATAAGCCTGAATGACCGGGAAATCCCGGCCCAGGATTGAATTCACGGTCAATGTTCCCAGTCCCGGCCAGGCGAAGATACTTTCCACGACTACTGTGCTTCCCAGAATAATCGGAACGGCCATGCAGAACACTGATACGGCGACCTGCATGGAGTTCTTTAACATACGCATCGTAATTTTCCGTTCAGGCAGCCCGCAAGCCCTGGCATATAGCGTGTAATCCTCATATAACTGGCTCAACATGGAGCTTCGGACTATACGGAAGTAGATTCCGGCATAACTGACGGTCAGAATGATCACCGGCAGGATGTACCCCGCTAAGGAATCCATGCCGCTGGTCGGCAGCCAGTCCAGCTTGACAGAGAAATACCAGATCATCATTGCTGCAAGCCATGCGGACGGCATGGAGGTCAGGAAGAACGAAACACCGCGTACTGAACGGTCCAGCAGCCTGCCTTCTTTCAAAGCACAGAGGATTCCGAGTCCGACGGACAGCGCAAAAATCGCAACGATTGATACCATCGTCAATTTCAGAGTATTAAGAAAGGCTGGCCCGAGCAGGGACCACACCGGAGTACCTGTTATATAGGATTCGCCGAAATCCAGCCGGAAGCAGGAGCCCAGCCAATCGAAATAACGGATCAGAAACGGCCGGTCCATGCCCAGTGCTGTTTTGGTCTCTGCGATTAACGCTTCGGTAATTTGAGGTACTCCCTGTGACCGCAGAACAACCTCAGCCGGTTCCAGCGGCGACAGATGATTCAGAGCAAAGGTCAGAAACGAAATGATGATAAGCAGCGGAACTGCCAGCAGTGTCCTTTTGAGGATAAATCCGCTCATACAGACCTCCCCTTCCATTTCCGGTTTATTTAAAGTGCATGCTCTCGAAGGGCAGCTCGAATTGAGTCTGCTTGAAGGTAATTCCCTGCAGACTGCTCGGAGCAACCACGGTAAGATTACCATTTGTAAGCGGAATGAACACTGCCTCTTCATGGACCTTTGTTAAAATATCCGTATACAGAGATTTTCGTTTCTCCTCATCGGTGGTCACCATGACCTCTTCAATTTGGCTGATAAGCTGCTCCGCCTGGGCAATACCTTTTGTGGCATGATAATAAGCTGTTTCCGAAGTAAATGCAGAGACTGTACTTTGCGGGTCATAGGCAAGTCCCCATGTCTGGTTAAACAACAAATCATAATCCCCCGTTGATCTACGGTTCGCAATAGAGGAAGAATCCTCACCAATCAGCTCCAGCAGCATACCTATACCTTGAACGGTATTCTGAATCAGTTCCGCTTGTGTCTTCTGGGATAAGGAAGCCGCATCATAATATAGTTTCATGGTTAAGGCTTTGCCATCTTTCATGCGGATATCTCCGCTTGAATGCGTCCAACCGGCTTCTTCCAGCAGACCCTCTGCTGCCTGCAAATCATAGGCCCGCGGTTGTAGTCCGAGATCAGCATAGTTCACATTGGAAGAAAATAAGGTGCCGGCGGGAGTCTCCTTGCCGTTGAAGATTTGCCGGGCGATCGTTTCCCGGTCAATGGCATGCCAGATGGCTTCGCGGACGGCTTTGTCATGTGCGGGACTGTCTGCCTTGCCGCTGTTGGCCACGATCATTTTCGTGTTCATCGGCTCACTTCTCACTACCTGGTAGTCTCCGGATTCAGCCAGCCGGTCCATGGCCTCCGCATCAATACTGTCAGTCCCCCGGTCATCGGTAAAGACAAAGTTAACTTCTCCTTTTTGCAGGGCCAGGAATGTCGTTTCCCCTGTCGGAAGCACCTTTGCCGTGATTTTTTGGAGTTCCGGTGCGCCGTTCCAATAATGTTCATTGGCCTCGAACACCGCATACTGGTCCGTTTTATGCTCTGTTAGCCGGTAAGGGCCTGTGCCGTTATAACCGCTAACCCCATCCTTGGTTTCCCCATTCATAAAGTCCTTCGGGGAAAGGAAGACATAAGGTCTCGTCATGGAAAGCTCAAGCAATGCCGGATAATAAGGCTCAGACAAGGTCAGTTCAAAGGTGAATTCGTCGATGACCTTGGTATTCACGATTTTGGTCGACAATTTGATCCAGGTATGCTTGACGGCATTATGCTGGACTGCGTCAATATTCTGTTTAACAGCTTCCGCATTAAACGGCTCTCCGTCATGGAAGGTAACGCCCTCTCTCAGATGGAACGTATAGATAGTCCCGTCCGCCGAGATATCCCATGACTCTGCAAGCAAGGGCTTAATTCCTTCAGGTGTATTCTCAACCAGCGATTCGTACACCTTCCCTTGCGCAGGCATAGAGCCGGGATACAAATGCGGATTCATATCATTGATATCCTTTACAGTGGCGTAAACCAGTTCTTGGTTTGGCTTGGATGCATTCGTCTGTCCGTTCTCTGCTTTCCCGCATCCGGCTAATACAGCCATTGATGCCAGTGCTGCCAAGATAATAGTATATCTTTTTTTCATTTGAACCCCCCCATATTTACTATTCTGATATCTTCAGAAAATGATTGGACATGAAATGCCTTGGATACAGCCTGTCCTTGGAGTGCATGAGCGGTAATCACTAATTGTTGCTCGTAACGCTCAATGAACTTGTCAATCGTTGGACAACTCAGCTTCAACTGACCGGCGATCCCCTGAATGATTTTGATACGGTAATAATCTTCCTTGGGCATCCGTGGAATGTCCCATTCTCCCTCCCTGTTTATAAATACAGGATGGATCGGAACTGCGGAGAAATCATAGTATTTTCCCTCCTGGTCCGGCTCAGAGAACGGATCGATCAGCAGGGAAGCGTAACGGATATATAAAAGGTATTCCTGATGGATAGGTTCCATTGACAAGAAGTTGTCAATATCATGCTGTGGTAAGCTTTCCGCCCGGACCGGATAACTATCGTCTGTCATGAACTTCAGGAGATTTAAGCTTGGCAGGTTAAGCGCTTCGAACAGCCCCGATAATTCCTTCCAGCACTCCAGCATTTCATGAATTAACCGGGGGGTAATCGGCCCCTCCGGAAATAATTTGTATACATACTTCCTGCCGGGACTCTGAGCGAAGACTGCACTGAGCGAGAAGTGATTCATGACAAGCGGCGGATGAACAAATAAGGAGATATTCCTGCTCTCCGCCTCCAGCGGAGACCTCATGACACTAAGCGTAATCCCCAATACATTGTAAAGCTGGTTCAGCGAATCAAGATTGTATGAAGTGCCCCGAGTAGAGCCGATGAACACCTTTCTTTTAACTCCGGTAGTAATGGCACCGTTCGACGGTACACCGTGAATCCAGCGAGTATCCCCCAGATAAGTGGAGCAACTGATAACTTCTGCCTCAGACCCCATCTCTTTTATGTAATTGTGGACTAAGCTGTTAGAGCCCAAAGTAGGAGAAATTAGAATGAGGCATTTAACCTGCAGTAACAGATTTTTGTTCAGACTGCGCAATACATGCAGATATGCATCGGTTGTTACGGATAAAATTACAGTATCCCAAGCCCCCGTTATCGACTCATAGCCTTGAAATACCTGGTCCGCACAGCATTCACCTTTCATTAGGCGGTGTGATTCGTTCTGTACTGCAGTGAATAACCGGTTCCCGCTCTCACGAAGTGCGGCCATAACCTGTTCTGATCTGTGTGAGATTCTTCCGGCAATTCCAACCTGGGACTGGAAATGATTCTTGAACAGAACAGCCAGCTGAATGGTGACTGGCCCGGTTCCGAGTAATAATACACGCTTGAAGTCGTCCATATACAGCCTCCTTTGTTAAGATCCCGGCTGAGACTTGCAATACAGCGCTACATCAAAAACCTGATCAGGACACAGAATTTGCTCTGCAAGTATCCATTTCGTCTCATTAACAGTTTTCATAGGGTAATTGAAGAGGGATTTTAACCGGTTCCCGTATCTCATTGCTACAACGACCTGCTGGCCGGTTAACGCATACAACTGGTCCAGCAGATTATACTTTTCCGCCACGGTTGAACTGAATATGATATGTGTTGCCTGCTTCAATTCCGTTTCATACTGAATAACCAACCCTGTTACAAGACGTACCGGCAAATAATCTCCTAACTTGCTTAGCACTTTATTACTCAGGATTACCGCTTCTTCGTCTATATCAATTCCAAGGACTTCTGCATTCGTACGTCTGCTTATCAGCATCGGCGTCATTGGAAACGCGCCACTTCCTACCATGACTACCCTGGACTCTGAATCGATCTGAAAGCTTCCGAATTCACGCTCAATACCGGATTCAATATTAGCAAAATATTCGGTTCGTTCCTCACTCCCGTTCAAGACATGTAGAGCGCGGTACTTTTCCATAATGGACACGCATCTCGCCGAAACCTCTCTTAATTCTGCTGTAAGCCGCATCACTTCCTTGGAGCTTTGTGGTTCTAACTTTTCCCAAATTTCCTGATTGCGAGGATTCATAATAAACCCGGTGTAATCGTCTATAATACCCGTAAGTTCCACACTTCGCCCGGAGGTACCATCAAACTCATCTGCCATCTTACGGAACTTGGCTGCAAATTCATAGAGTGTAGATAAAAGCATCTCCAACCTTCTCCTCTCTCCTCCAGTGATTAAAGATCGATATATGCTGTTCCTTCTGCTACGATGCTGACATTGCCTGAAATGCTTAAGCCGGTGAGTTCACTTTTGTCCAGATGTGCAGATACCTTGATGAGTCCACCGGGCTGCAGTATAGCCCCTTCAAAGGGAGCAATGTTCTTCCAGGCCATATATGCACCAATGGAAGCTGTTCCTGATCCGCACCCTCTTTCCCAGACCATACTGTCCAGCATAGGAATATAAATAAGCGGTAAGAGCTCGCCGGAGCTTGGCTTGTACAGCAGAATGCCGATCAGTTGATTGGTCGACGTGATTTCAAGCAACTTCGCTAAGCTTTGTGCCATTTTCTTGACCGGCTTAGTAAACCGCTCCACTTCTAATACCACATGAAGGAAATCGGAGTACTGAATTAGACCGACCATAAATTGATTGCCGTCATACTTGAATATCTTGGCTTCAATGCTCCGGGGCGCAGGCATCATGACCTTGCAGCAATAACCCTCATCAGTATTCGTCACCATACATTGAATCAATTGATCTGTTCCTGAAGCCTCCAATTTAACCGACCTGCAGTCACTGGAGTTTGTCTGCTGATGGGCTATCAGTACGGCCAAGGCCATGCAGGCATTTCCGCAAAACTCACCGCCGGCCATGCGGAGAGCTGCATCTGCATCAGGATGCATAGTTTTCTTAATGAATCCGACTTGTTCGGCATATACGTTGTCGTATGACATCATTTTCAGGGCAATCGGTGCGTATTCGTCTTCCTCATGGCTGCTTCTGACTAGGATGGTCATATTCTGTGTAGGGCTTGCTTTAACAAAAGAGATTTCCCGGCGCATATCTCACATCCTTAAAAACGTAGATTCATTGATTCTCTAACAGGAACAAAACGATATTAAATAGTAATGATTACTATTATCATTGTAAATTATACCCATGAACCCTAATATGGTCAATACATTTATATTCACCCTTTCTCTTCTGTTCATCGCAATCAAAAAAACCCAACCCCGACTATAATCGAGGTTGGGTTTTGATTTGGACTTGCTCAAGTTGTTTGCTACTTTACGATCATTACTCACAAAATCGCGTATTAGAGTCACGTTTTTGGTCTTAACTGTCGTTCCATCTGAAGCGGATACCACGAAGAAGTATTTACCGGTTGGAGGTTTCTTCGATGTGAACACTCCCGTATTGCAAAGATCGGATGCCGGATCGTTGGCAGACTTAGGAGCTCCGATACAGTCGGCATGACATCAACACCGAGTACTGCAAGGTTTTAATGTACAGACAGGACCAGATCCTTGTAGGCCTTCAATACCCCCAATGGCACAGATATCATTCAGACAGAACAAAGCTTGCGGGAGTTGGCCATTTTTGTGCAACTGTATCACCGTTTCGTACCCAAAGTTTCCAGTCATATCCCGGTAATGACCGTTGTGAGATTAACCTTGATGCTCCATAAACATTTTACTTAGATAATCATCAAATCGGTAATAGTACTATGTTCTTGTCCATTTTCGGCAATGGGACCAAGTTCTTGTCCTGAGAAAAGGACAAGAACTTGGTCCCGTAAAATAGAAAACCCGCGCAGGGCGCGGACTCTTAGGGGACGATGTTTTTGTCCACCGACAAAAAAACAAACACAACTCCAGTGAGTTGTGTTCAATAAACTACTCTCATCATTTTGTCCATTAAGCGTAAAACTTCTTTGGTTGGAATGATGTAGTCACCTGCTTCAATTAGATGTGTCCCTATCTTTACATGAGGTGTCATACCGTTTGCCGAGTGAGGAATAGTTTTATTCTTTTACTTTTGTAAGTACACCATCTTTATTTTGGTATATTCTTTTTTCATTTTTTTCCATCTTACACACTATCTCTTCTTCCAAGTTAATTCCTAGAAGTTCCGAAAGTCCTATTAAGTAGAGTGCAACATCAGCCAATTCTTCACCCAAATCGTCTTTCTTTTTCAGATAAGCTTCGCAAGCTTCTGATAATTCGCCATATATAAAACAAAATTCTTGAAAAATATCAGTAACATTAAATCCTTTCGCAATTTTATTCTGATAAACTCTTTTTTGTAACTGTAATAAATCAATCACTTTATTCACCTATCCTATATATAATTTTTATTTGCGATAGATAAGTCTAGGTAGAAAGCTTTTTCATTTGTCGGGATTATGATTGATACTTCCGGCAACTCATATTCTCCTTTCATAAAATGAAATATAATCCTTTTTATTGCAAACCAAATTCTTTAATGTAATTAAATAGCTATTATGAATTACATTATAAAATATAAAATCTCTGTTATATATGGCTCGAATTTCGGATAGGGGTTCAATATTTCGGAGAAATCGGTTTATAATGCTGAGAGAACCTATGACTATCATCTCCAGCATTTTGGCAGCAACAGTCTGGACAACAACGGGCTACAGATCCGCTCCACGGTCCATTACTACACTTCATATAACAATGCCTTCTGGAATGGAGGAAAGATCATTTTCGCCTCCTTTTGTTCGTAAATGAGAGCAACTGCAACGCAAAAAAAATCGCGCAGCGCGCGATTTATGATGGTACCAGTCTGTTAATCTGTTGAGTTTATTCCTCCCGTAAAATCCCTTATTTTTTCAGAGATTTCTTTTGGATGGGAACGATACAGATAATGTCCCGCGTCCAATAAGACCACTTCTCCATGTACAGAGTTCTGGATCTGCTTCTCATGTTCCGGAATCCATCGGTCCGTCGTAGGGTGATTTGCCTGAAGAAAGAAAAGAACTGGTAAATTGGCAGGAAAAGTAAGCTTTTCTGCTGCTTTAAAGTTGGAATACATGCTCACTGCCTCATTTAATTGAGTTGTATTATACATGTTTTTGCGTATCAAGATGTCCAATTGTTCTTTAGTCGCTTTATCATAGGGCAGTCCTTCATAAGGGTCAGCACTCAGTTTCAATTGTAACCGGGCGAAGCCCAGGTTGCGGAACCATTTAACCGGTTCTGTATCAGACGAATCAATCTTCTGTTCACTTAGTGACGGAACACTGCTGTCCAGCCCGATAAAGGCTTTCACTTCATTTGGATATCGGTTCACATAATCCAGACTATAGAGCCCGGAAATGGAGTGGGCAATAAGGGTGTAACGATCGATCCGGAGACTTTGTAACGCTTCATGAATTTCACTTACAATGTTGGCTGAACTGCGCTCCTTCCGGGATTGATCGCTCAATCCGTAACCAAAAGGTTCGATCACGACGACTTTATAATAAGGGCTTAACTCTGATAGGAGTGGCTTAAAATCAAGTGCAGGCGCCGCTGTTCCATAACCGGGAAGAAGCACTACGGTTTCTTCGCCTTTGCCTTGGATGAAAACATTCATATGCTTACCATCTACAGACACAAGCTGACCATACTGTTCCATTCTTTTTTGTTCTGAATGACTGCTGATTTTGTTTACGGTAAATACGATGGCGATAAAAAGTAGAATAGCGATAACCACTGCGGCGATTACTTTTAATGAAATATGCAGCACTCTTTTTACTATTGAACCCTTCCTTACTTCCTCTCCTGCTGTTTGTGCCAAACTCTCTCTCTCCTCTTATTATTTGAATGGTTGTATTTGCTTCATGTACGCTTTGAATGCCCCGGCGATTTCTTTGAATTTCGTATGATGCAGGTAATGTGAGCCTTCCATCGGGATCATTTCTCCCTGTGCCGATTGTTTGACTTGTGCCTCGTGCAGCGGAACCCACTGCTCATTGTTCTCGTTATTCGACTGGACGAAGAGAAGCACCGGCAAATCGTTAGGGTAGGTAAGCTGTTCTCCATTTTTGAAATTGGTACCGAGATGTCTGAGCTCATCCATCATTGTTGGATTGGTCGCGACTTGATTCGAAATGAGACGCATTTGTTCTTTAGTATACTCATCCGGGTAGCTGTTCACGTAGGACACTCCGTATAGTCCAGTGATGTAATGTCCCATAAGAACGTAACGGTCAATACCCAACTGCTGCACTGCTTCGTGAACTTCACTGACGATATTCTCTGTTGTTCTTTCCTTCTCAGTTTCGTCGCTCAACCCGTATCCGAACGGCTCAATCGCTACGACTTTGTATTCTGGAGACAATTCATCGATCAGCAATTTGAAATCAAGCACTGGCGACGGAGTTCCTTGTCCAGGAAGAAGGACGATTGTCTGTTCGCCGCTGCCTTGAATAAACACATTCATTTTTTTACCATCCACATTGACATACTGGCCGTATGGTTCGATTTTCTTTTTCTCGACCCCGTTACTGATCACATTAACGATAAACAAGATGACCATGAACAGCACAAGCGCCCCGAGAAGACCTCCTATTATTTTCGACCATAGTTTCTGTTTTTTGCGGATTCTGTTCCCTTTCTTGATTTCCACCGGTCCCTGTCACGTTCATCTTCTCCTGTCCTTATATCTGTAGAGCCGCGTTATATAAATTGAACTTATAATTCTTCTATTTTGGGGTTGGCCATGACTACAGAGAATATTTGGACTTCCGGCCGCTGTTAGGTTTGGATTTCCTGAATTTAACCGCGAATCGCGGTAGAAATCCAAATCTAAAGGCGGACGCTATCGCTCCTCCAGTTCCAAAATTCCCCTCCGCCACTTTTCCCTAAATATAATTCTCAAGTTCAATCTATATAGCGACATATTCAAAGTGTAAACAACCAAAATGTCCCCTTCGTTACGGCAATATGAACGGAGTATGAACAGGCACAGAAGGAATGTTATTATGACAGCCAAACCTTATGTCCTGCATAGCAATGAACCGAAATATACAACTAATACTAGCTTTGGAATTACAAAATAAATACTTCGAGTACTACTTTACTTATCCAATATAATAAATACTCTCTTCTATTTGCTATACAAGCAGATAAAAGAGAGTATTTTTGTTCCTAAGCTATTCCCACTAAAACGTTGCTGGTGGTTTGGAAGTTATATCATACAATACTGGTTTACGTTTTCAGTTCGTTGACGATACATATAGAGTTTTTCTCAAGTACATCCCGTGGAATTCATCGCTGGAATAAACTTAGGCATCTCGTTTACGGTAAAATACAATAGCTGCTGTAAAAAAGATCAGTGTCCATACCATTGAAATACCTGTCCCTTGCATAGGTGTAAGGACATTTATTACATCAGAGGAAGGCGGCATATACATATAATATCCTGCCGTATCCGGAAAATAATTTCTAATACTAGGTTGAAAATCTCTCGACAATGGACTGACAATGAAATAATAACCAAGCAGTACCACTAAAGCAGGAGTGGTTCGTCTTAATAAAGCACCTATAGCTGCACTGAGAAGTGTGGTTAAGGTTAGATAGCCTGCTGCACCTATTAATGTTATTATCATTGTGTCTATTTCAATCATTACGGCTGTGTCTCTCATCATAATAAAAGTATATAGTACACCTGATGCAGCAATAATAAACGCAGCAGGAATAGATATAATGGCCAATGCCAAATGCTTCATGGATAATTGGAACCCGCGCCAAGGTATCGTGGTTAAAGTAGTTCGAATCTGTCCACCCGTATACTCCGAACAAGTAGCTATGATACCAAGAATAATGAACCCTGCTTGAATATGTCCCATAGAAGCAAGTCCTATATTCAGTATACTTTGCGTTCCTGCTGCCCCTTGTAGACCAACAGAAGTAAAAGCTGCAGTTAAAGCTAAATTAAGAATGAACGTCCCCATAAGAGTGAGCCATATCCATGGTAATGTAACTAATTTATCCAGTTCAGCACCAAGGATTTGTGTTATCTTTCTACTAGGTGAGACACTCATGATGCAACGTCCCTCCTATGGAATACAATAGCTGCAACAATGAAAATAACGGCTACCCAGGCAAACATGACTACACCGCCTGTGAAGGGAGTGTGAAATCTGTCGAATAAACTGCCTGTGGACGGGGTGTGAAGTCTGTCGCTCGTAAACATAAACATTTCAGCGCCAGCCCTATCTGGTAAGTAAAACGCCAACTTTGTAACCCTATAAAGCAGGACACTAAATGATACAACGGAAGAATTTATTATGAGCACAGCAAGCGGGATGATGCCATTCTTAGTTAGCAAAGTAATCCCAAGTGCTAAAAGAGCAGTGAATGTCCAGTAACAAACTGCACCGATAAGTCTGGACCATTCAAATGCAGGGGCATATTCGCCGAGAATAAGATGCGTTGCAGACACAGTTGTCATAATAGCAACAATACATAGCAGTATGCTGATCACTGTCACAGCGCCTGCTTTTGCCAGCAAAAAAAGAAATCGGGATGAAACAACGGTTAAACTTGTTGTAATCTGTTGTCCTCCACCAGATTCACTGCTCTCTGTCAAATACTCACTGCTGACAGCAAGCACACCAAGAATAATAACGCCTTGCACACCAAGAGCTAAGCCAATATATCCAACTTCCGATAGCCGTGTGCTAACTCCAGCTATAATCGCATCTTTTTCTGCTATACTGTCCAAGGCAGCAATGACCGCTGGGGCAAATGCTCCAATAAGCAAGGCAAGCCAAATGCCCGGCAGGGAGAACAATTTAGATAGTTCCGCGTTGAATGCTCTCATACAACCTCACCTGCATTTTCAGATGTCAGGGCAAAAAAGGCTTCCTCCAGCGTGGAATGGTTACCTATTACTTCTTCCAATGTTCCATCTGCAACGATTGTTCCATGCTTAATAATTACCACATCATCAACAGTCTCTGCAAGCTCTCCCATTAGATGACTGGACAGTAACACCGTGTTTCCAGAATCAGCACGTTCACGTAAAAATGTCCGAATCCAACGAATTCCTTCTGGGTCGAGCCCGTTTACGGGTTCATCTAAAATCAATATTTGTGGATCACCAAGTAATGCAGCTGCCATTCCAAGTCTTCTCCCCATACCAAGGGAATAATTCCCCACTCTTTTACCAGCTGCATTAGTAAGACCTACTATTTCCAGAACTTCCTCGACACGTGAGCGGGACAATCCTGCGGCACGGGCAATCCAACGCAAATGTGCCCGTCCTGTTCGCATACGATGAGCTCCAAATCCATCAAGTGCGGCACCTACTGTTGCCAGAGGATTATGTAATTCTGCAAATGGCTTTCCATTAATTAGCGCACTCCCTGAGGTGGCACGATCTAATCCAAGCAGGATGCGAAGTGTAGAACTTTTACCTGCCCCATTTGGACCTAAAAAACCAGTTACTCTACCTGGTCTAGCTTTAAAACTAATACCTGATAAGATTTCCCCAGTTCCGCGATGTTTGACTAAGTTATCAATTGTAAGCAACCATAACACTTCCTTTCTGTTATGGTTCTAATTATAAAGAAGCAAAGTTACATCCCGGTGATCATGCTGTTTAATTCTGGGTTACCTTTAGGTTAAGCTCTACCAATAACCACTCTTGTGCCATTTTCATTTGATGTAAAGTCAGCTTTCAGCTTCATTTTTTTCAACATATAATTTGAAGCCGATAAACCAATCCCCACCCCACGCTCATAGGAAGAGTTATCCATACCTGGACCTCTGTCTGCAACAAGGATCTGTTCTTTTTCTACATCTACCATAATGTGTACATATTTCCCCTCTGCTGCATGGCGAAGAATATTCTGAAATAAATTGTCCAGAACCCGTGTCATCCATTTAGGATCTGCTTTCCAATAAAAAGTCTCTTCTGCCGGTAAATCAACATCAACCTGAATTTCTTTTTCTTCAAATACAGGATACCACGCAGCAACAGATGCTCTTACTAAACGTCCAATATCTGTTGAAATGGGCCCAAAAGGATGTTTCCCTGATGTAAGCAATGTATAGGAAAGTAAATCATCCATTAGATCTCCGACTCTTGTAATCGTATGGTTCATCTCTGTTAATGAGTTTTGTCCTTCTAAACTTATTGCTTCTTTATTTAATCTGGTGATATGTCCTCTCAAAATAGTAAGTGGCGTTCGTAAGTCGTGAGATAAATTCGCAATGAGCCGATGTCGTAATAATTCCTCTTCATATTCTCGCTTGCGGCTGTCTTCAAGCTGCTGAATCATCCAATTAAAAGAACTTCCTAACTGGTCTATTTCATCCATACGATCTCTTTGAACAGATATTGGTTTAGGAAAATTATTAGCTGAAAATGACATGACTTCCTGTAAGCGGGTGAGACGTTTACGAAGCCTCAAGAAGAAAATCCAAGATATTACCACAAATGCTACAATAATAAAACCAAACAAAAGCAGTACAACGTAAAAATAATTTAACTTATTCAGCTCTTCTTCATTAAAAGGAGACTCAATGAACGCAGATAAGAAAATAAGTACAATCGGAGGAAAAAAGATAAATAGAAAATGTCCTTTTAGAAAACGGCGAAATAATGATTTAGTCTGTTTCATAGTTTCACCCGATAACCTATTCCCTTCAACGTTTCAATAATCTCTGGGGAATCCGGATGACGTTCCAACTTTTGGCGCAGTCGATGGATATGTACCATTAATGTTTTATCACCTGTTATATAAGTTTCTTCCCAAATGGCTTCATAGATTTGTTCTTTTGGTAAAACTTGATTAGGGTGGCGTAAGAAGTACATTAAAATTTGATGTTGTTTCCCTGTCAATATAATTTCTTCTCCTGTGATTTTGTCAAACACCATTTGAACTTCTGGATCTACTTCAATATAATTCCCTAATGAAATACGTTCGGAATGTGTTCCGCCACTTCGACGGATTAATACTTCTAATCTTGCAACTAATTCATCCGTATGGAATGGTTTCGTTAAATAGTCATCAGCAAATTGTAAACCTTCTACCTTATCATCTATCGATGTTCGGGCAGTTAACAACAAAATAGGAACAGCAGGAGCTGCCTTTTTTAATCGTTTTCCCACAGTAAATCCATCTAAACCGGGTAACATGATATCCAAAATAACGATTTCATGCTGATTCACTTCTTTTTCAGCTCCTTCACCAGAAAGCAGCCACTGAACTGAAAATCCCCGCTGTTCCAATTCTTCTTTTACCCAACTGCCTATTTTCTCATTATCTTCAATATATAATATATTTCTTTTCAAGTAACATCCCGCTCTCTAAATTGAGTTCACTAATAGACAGAATAACACAATCTAAAAACCAGCAGCACGTTGAATTTTAAAGTCCATTTTGATTGGTCTTAAGTCTCTTATAGAACAAGAACTTCTCTCTTCGTCGGAATAACAGAAATCAGTGAGTTCTTTCGAGAACAGTATAGATGAGGGTAAGAAATTCCCATAGTAAAAATACAATATGGGAAATGAGAAAAGTTGTATTTGACGTTGATATACTTTGATGATAAGAATCATGCGTACCAGTATTCCCCATCCCTTTGTAGAAGCCACGGACACTTCACATCTTCAAAAGAAAACACAGCACTGAAGCTGGTGGAAAACTACATTTGGTAGGCTTATAATGCATGTTCTTTTATCAAAAAATCAACTTTGTGTAATTTCAGGTCCGATGTATCAACAAATATGTTTAGATAATCATCTAATCGGCATAGTACCATGTTCTTGTTCTTGTCCATTTTCGGCAATGGGATCAAGTTCTTGTCCAGAGAAAAGGACAAGAACTTGATCCCTTAAAACAGAAAACCCGCGCGGAGCGCGGGTTCTTATAGAACTATGTTCTTGCCTACCGACGATGGTTTGCCAATGACATAAAGTTGCCTACACATATGGCACAAAGTTACCTCGCCGCTTGCGGCATTCTGCTTTTATTTAGGAAAATACAATACAACCGTTAGATTTCCATCTTGATAATAAGCGTTTATATATCCCTCCATACGTTCTGTAAGAATTTTTGCGATTGATAATCCTAATCCTGTGGAGCTTCTGCCGTCTTCAACGGTATAAAATCGATCAAACAACCTGCCCACCGTAACCGGAGATAACTTTTTAGCGGAATTGGTAAAAGTGATTTTCCCATCCCCACGTAAACTTACCTTCAAATCACCATCACTATACTTAATTACATTGCTTAAGATGTTTCCCAAAATACGGCTGAGGGCAGTGGGATCAAGCGACCGGTGAATCGGTGAATCCGGAAGCTCGATTTCCGGATCAATTTGCCGTGTCTTAAATGCACCGTAATAGGATAACAAACTTTCTTCCAGCGCCCGGTTCAGGGTCAACTTCTCATAGCTTATCTCTTGCACCGAAGTGATCAATGAATAGCGGAAAAGTTCTTCGGTCAATTGCTTTAAGACCTCGGTCCGATTCTGAATTTGGTCAAGATACCGCTGTACGGATTCCGACTTATTCTCCCCTTCCAATAAATCAAGATAACCGTATATTGCAGTCAAAGGGGTGCGCAAATCATGGGATATATTTGTGATTGCTTCCTTCAATTCAGTATCGCCCTGCTGATAACGGTGACGTTCTTGGCGCAGCAAACCAAGTTGGGTATTCAGGTTGTGCGCCAACTGCTGCATCTGTCCGTCACGGCTGGAAATACTAATCAATATATTGGTATCGGATGTGAGGATATCGTCGATCGAGTTCTTTATTTCCTGAGTAGACTTCCGTAAAAGGTACACCTTCCCTACAAGAAATACAATGATTAACACGAATACTCCGAATAAGAGCCACAATCCGATTTTCATTCCACACCTACTCCATTATTTTATGTCCTTTTTACGGAACCCTAACAATCCAATAACTGTGGTCATAACTGTAATTGCCAGAGAATAGACCCACATCTGGATAAAATCCGTTGCATTCCCCATAGCAATTTGATTGGCTTGACCTGTCGGAAGGAAATCATATAAGAATTGATATACTGCCTTTTTTGTGCCACGCGGATAACTGGGGTTCGCCACCAATTCCTGTACATACTTCCCTGTATCCGTAAGTGTGTCAACTGAATAAAATTCCTCTGCGCTGAGCCGACTCTGAAGCTGGGTTGCCGCTATGAGCAAAACAAAAAATGCAATCAAGGCAGTCACCGCCACCGCGGCTTTATTCTGAAACAGCATGCTCATCATGGTATAAATAGAAGCATATACCAGTATTAACAATACACTGCTTATTAGTAACAGCAATATTGTATTCCAATCCGCCTCAAAAGAAGCAAGTACCGCAATGCCGCCTACCATAAGAATGACAATATAGACAAGGGCAAGAATCAGTCCCGCAACAAAACTGGATATTAAATTGGACAGATAAAGGTCACTTTTTCGATGTCCCACGATCAGCTTATTTCTCATCGTACCGTCACTGTATTCCGTGCCCAAAAACAGACTTATAAACGTAGCCAGAGCTCCTCCAATTACAATGTTAAAAAGAAAGAGGGGCAGTTCATGAAGCTGCAGACTAGCATCGCTCATTCTTGTTTCTCTGTAGATAATGAACAGTATTGCACTGGCAAACAGCATCATAGCCGCTGTGCAAGACAGGAGCGTTCTGCTTTTCCGCATGCGTGAGAAATGGGAAGATAACAACTTATTCAACTTCGCCACCCCCGGTTAGACCGATAAAGTAGCTTTCCAAGCTCTCATCCTGCTCGTTCAAAGTAAAGACTTCGCAATTATTTTTTGCAAGTTCCATAACAAGGTCGGTTACGCTCACTTTTCCATACATAACGGCTTCGTTTTGCGTACGAATTATGTATTCTATTCCCCGCTGGTCGAGCACACGGGCGAGCACACCCGTGTCCGATACCTTAAGCCAGGTACATGTCCGACATGCTGCGTGCAATTCAGCTGCACTGATTTCCTTAACCATTTGCCCTTGATCAACAAAACCATAATGAGTCGCCAATCTGGATAGCTCATCCAGAATATGACTGGAGATTAGAATAGTGATTTGCCGTTCCTTGTTAAGTTTCAAAAGTAGCTCACGCATTTCAATGATACCCTGTGGATCGAGTCCGTTGATGGGTTCATCCAAAACAAGAAAATCGGGATCCCCCGCAAGAGCGACGGCAATGCCCAAACGCTGGCGCATACCGAGTGAGAAATTTTTTGTTTTCTTTTTTCCTGTATCCCCCAGTCCCACAAACTGCAACAGTTCCGGGATATTATGGAACGAAGGAAGTCCTAATACACGATATTGATCTCTGAGATTGTCCTCCGCAGTCAAATCGAGATAAATCGACGGCGTTTCCACCACAGCACCCATACGACGGCGGGATTTCACTATATCCTTAGCGGTGTGTTTTTTACCATACAGCGTATAGTCTCCTGCCGTTGGCTGCTGTAAACCACAAATCAAACGAATGAGCGTTGTCTTTCCGGCCCCATTTCTCCCTACAAAACCATAAATTGAGCCTTTGGGCACTTTCATGGTCAGCCCGTTCAAAGCTTTAAAATTCCCATATGACTTTTTTAAGTTATTGGTTGTTAAACAATAATCCATTAAATCGCCTCCTTACTACTGATGTATGGAGTGTATCGAGAAATAGTTAAGAAGGCAGTAAAGAAAACAGTAAAGAATCAGTTAAGATTTATGCTCAGACAGCTTAAAGCCAATTCCCCATACGGCCTCAATGTATTCATTCCCGCTGACTTCACGGAGTTTCCGGCGCATATTGCTGATATGGACCTTTAGAGAGCTTTCCATACAGTCAGCTGTATCCATACTGATTCGGTCAAGCAGAACTGATTTTGCTATCGCTTGCGTTGGGTTTAGCATCAGAAGTTTGATGATTGCAAATTCTGTTTTTGTCAAATGCACTGGATGGCCCTGTACGCTTAACGCATGAGAGGTCTTATTTAACGTTAAATCGCCAAAGGTCAGGACGGAGGCATGGTCACTTCGACTACGAAGCTGAACGGTAATTCGAGCCAGCAATTCTTTAATCTCAAAGGGCTTGGTTATATAGTCCGCGGCGCCGCCTAACAGAGAATTAACTCTATCATCAATCCCGGCCTTGGCACTGACTACAATTACCGGAATCCCTTTTAATTCAGGAAGCAATTCCTCACCGGATCGTCCAGGGAGCATCAAATCAAGCAACACCAAATCCGGTGTCCACTGCTGAAATAATAAGATTGCTTCTGTACCTGAGTAAGCCCGGACAACATCATATCCTTCACGGGTCAAAGTTTCTGCCAGAATATTTCCGATATGTTCATCATCTTCAATAATGGCGATTGTTTTCATAGAATCTGCTCCTTGTACAAGGGTGTGGATATCTTGTTTTTATTATGGTAGGCTATAGCGACCTCTTTAATTCAATATAGCTACGTTCTCTTTTTTTAAAAACCCCCTTTAGATTATTACATCTAGAAGGGTAAAGCGATGTGTTTTTTCTCAACACGTATACCTTATATTAACGCTTGGAGAAATCTGTGTGCTGCCAGACGGCAATATCGAGCATCGCAGATCGTACGCTGTACGGCTTGATATGCCGATGGTGTTAGTGCCATCTATGTATACATATCCAGAGTTGACTAAAACGAGCAACGGGATTCATAACTGCCTTTGCGTGACGATGGAATTTCACGAAATTCTTGTCCTCTTATATTTTACACAGTAAATAAAGTTCTAGTTTTGGTTGTAACGGCCGCCAACTCCCACTCAGATCAGCAGCTCTTAATAAGTTCTTTCACATCAGGATCATTACCTCCTACCTCTTAATTGGTTACCGAACAGTCCTCCATGGAAATAAATAAGGGGGCACAACATGGTGTTGTGCCCCCTCTTATTAGAGGAAAGAATTGGTTTATTGGTATTATACACTAATCGTCTAGAAAGTAAATATCTAGATAGTCATTCGTTTAAAACTTTTCAAAATCACTTTCAAGTCAATTCGATTGGTAGAACATATTCCGCGACCGCGATATGCCGAGCCAGCATCAGCAGGTCCTTGTTCTTCGTCTCACTCTCCTCGAGCGCGTCCAAGATGCGTCCGTCTGCCCAGTACAGGTGATCCATCATGCACTTGATTGTCCTCATTTCAGTTTACTCCTCTTCATCTCATCGATTACTTGAACCTACTGTTTGGTAACTGATTTTCAGTTTTGGAAAGTCGCTGAGGCCCGCTAAGAAATTTATATCATATTTACAACCTTGCTTTAATAAATTTAGTTGGAAAGTGTTTAGAAAATCATACCATATTTATAAAGGAGGATTATCCATGAACTTAAATGAAAATTCTTCAAATTCAGCAGAATGTGCACAGTCACAAACGATGAACGGCCACAGTCCTTTATTCGATCGTTTAAGTACAGATGGAAAACCTTACTGGGATTATCTTACAAGATATTCTCCTGTTATTTATCAAGATATTAATAAGGATTTTGCTGGTGGGATAGCGGATTTAATTGCGAAATTTAATGCAGACGGGAACTGGAACATGGCTGATCAATGGGAAACAATAGGAGTAGTCCCTCAAGTCCCATATGTATATGCTTCTGTTCAAGAAACGAAGACACATCTCTTTTTAGGCTATTATTTTTATCATGCACGTGATGATGGACCTGTTTCCGCCGAACAACACGAAAATGACTTAGAAGGAATGATGATGGCAGTTCGAAAAGATGGAAGCTATGGTGTTCCTGTGGCAATGGAAACAATTAGTCATTCTGATTTCCTACGGTATCGTTTAAAAGATCCTAATGTGCAGCCAGGATACGTTGGAATTGAAAGTACTTCAGTTCGTTACTCTGAAGTAACCCATCCAGAGGTGTTTATAAGTTCAAATGGACTTGGTGAGAACCATGGGCATGGTGTGAGTGCTTATACTAGTAACGAAGATGTTGGCGATGATGGGATTGTCTATAAATTTGGAGAGCCTTCATATTCTGGACAGCCTAATCAATTTTCACCAAAGTGGAAACACACTTATAATTATGGAATCCTGCCAATAGATGAATTATGGGAGAGGAAATTTCAATATAACAATACGCCTTTTCAATCGTTTGGTGTTTTTCCAAATACACACACAAGCAACAACCATGCAAATGCCCCTTGGAACTGGTCTGATAAAGACCAAGATGGAACACTAGGAATGGGAATCTTTTTCACCGATCCAGCTTATTTATTTGATATTGACTTTAATGGATTAGGGACATTCTCGCATGAATATGTATACAATCTCTATTGGACACATAAAGTAACCCTCAAGTCTGTCACCCCTAAAGTTTATAAGGACCCAAGCAATAATCTACCTGATATATATATTAGTATGGACACATATCCACTAAGTGGAAAGAGATATATAAGTGAAAGAGTGTGGATGAAAGCGGATGCGGCTTTAAATGTACCGCACCCCGTCATTTTTGGTGGTGACCAAAAAACCGCAAATACTACTTTTTCAGAGCGTTCGAATACACTTCATATCGCAGTGTCTAATAGTAGTCCTCGGTTGTGGTTGGAAGTAAAGGATTATGATTCATCATCAACAGATGCGGATGATTATATGGGATCTGTTGTAATTCCTTTAGATACAGGGAATATTGCAGGAAAAGCCGATTTATCAGAAGCTATAATTGATTATGAAGTAATAACAAACCCGAGTTTTCCATTAGCGCAACAAGGGGTCTATATTTACAAAGATTCTAACTTTTCAGGGACCTCTAAGCAATTGACAAGTAGTGTTACGAACTTTAAAGATATTGGTATGAATGATGCAGTGAGCTCTATTAAGATTGTTGGACCTTATGATGTTGTAGGTTACTCAGATGCGGACTTTAAAGGACGTTCTTCAACATTAGTAACAAATGATAATCTAAGTACTACCTATCTTAATAATGATGCCATGTCTTCAATTCGAATTACTCGAAGAACTATCTAGAATAAATTCAACTCTTTGCTGAAGCGGCAAGTTTTTAAAATAAACGACCATCCTAACAAACGGATGGTCGTTTCCTTTATCCAAATCAAGAAAAATCACGGTCTCTTATATGATCCCAATTGTTGTTGTGGAAATTCGAGGTTTTTTATTGCCGTCACATATGTTGAAGTCCCCAATCTCGCATTTGTAATAACATGGGAGTGAGACTTTTCCCTTTATCCGTCAACGAGTATTCTACACGGGGTGGTACTTCAGCAAAAGTAACTCGATTGACCACACCATCCTCCTCCAATTCACGCAACTGCCGCGTCAATGTACGATGTGTTACTGAAGAAAGCTTTTTCTGTAGTTGATTAAACCGGATCATGTCATTATCTAAAAGATGATATAAAATCATAATTTTCCATTTTCCGCCGATGATATTGACTGTAAATTCGACTGGACATGGGCTGCAATTTCCCAATAGTTCTGTCTCCATAAGTTTTCCTCCAATAGTATCACGAGAGATACCAGATATCTCTAATGTGCGTACTTACATAAAGTTTGTTGGTTGTTTAATATAAATATAACATTTAGTTCGATACTCAACCAATGAAATATACTTTAAGGAGATGTTGGATATATGGAATCCATTTTGGTTTATGGAGCATCGGGGGTACAAGGTGGAGCAGTAGCAAGATTGTTAGCTTCTAAAGGAGTAACTGTTCGTTCAATTACACGTCAGGAGAAAAACGCAGCAGTTCTGAAAGAACAAGGTATCGATGCTTATGTTGGCGACTTGTCTGCATTGGAGACCTTAAAAGAAGTTAACGCTGGTGTTGATAAAATTTTCTTGAATATGCCCATTGAATATGACACAGCATTGATCAAACTACACATCACCAATGCTGTTGAAGCCGCAAAGCAAGCAAACGTAAAATTGATCGTCGTCAATTCGAATGGCTTCTTGCCAGAACAGCCTACCGATACCAAAACATTGGATGTAAAGCGCGAAATGATTGAATACGTACAACAAAGCGGAATTCCGACCATCTTGGTAAAACCAACGCTTTACATGGAAAACTTCTTGATCCCAGGGCTTATCAATAATGGGATGCTGTTCTACCCTGTGCCAGCGGATATATCTATTCCTTGGATCAACTCCGATGACGCGGCGCAATATCATTATTATGCATTAAGTCATCCTGAGCTGGCAGGTCTAACGATACTGGCTCCAGGGCCTGAAGCATTGACTGGTGCAGAACTCGGGGATCGCTTTACACAAGCACTGGGCCAAAATGTCACATTCCAGTCTCTGAGCTACGATGATTTCGAAGCATCTCTCACGCCGGTGATGGGAGAAAAACAAGCATCTGGTGTTGCGAGCTTCTACCGTTGGATTGGAACGAATATTGATTCCCTGAACTATTATGATGTTAAAGATCGCGTGATTGTCCCTGATCTCCAATTGACCACGCTGAAGGATTGGTTGCAACAACCGCAGGTTAATAAAATGTTTCGTTCTTAAGAAGAACTGGTCGGTGGGTTTAATAAATTGAAGAAACTGGCAGTATCAGTCGTAAAATTAAAGGCAGCCCTAGCGGGTTGCCTTTTCCATAAATTATCGGAACAGATTCTTGTCCTCCAATATTGACTTGTACGTTGAAGCTGATTCAGGTACCTCCACCTATAAATAGACTTCTAAACCAAATTCACGACTTTCATTGGCCGCTTCCAGGAAACGAATGTATCTGAAGCGTTTGTTCAGTATCTATATCAGATATTCCTGTTATGAACAGCTTCATAATTTTCTCCATCAAGCTGGCATAATACGGTTTCGGATGGCTGGATTTGTCGATAAATTGTGTTTTCGTGTTCTTGTGCAGCAATGCTCCAAATCCGGACCGGTAATGAGGTCGTGATCGCCACTTGTGATAGCGGAAACCTTTACACAACCTGTTCCTAACGTTCTAAATAGCATCTCAGCCGAATGAACTCCATACCAGAATAGCCCACGCTGAGTAGGTTGTATATCAAGCGGACCATAACAATCCATGCCGTTAATGCTGCCGCCTCCTGCCTGGTATCCCTTTTCCTGTTGCGATCCAATGTAAATATTTCTCTGGAATAGGCCCAGCCCATTGTCCGCCGTTATCTTTCTGGCATTCAGCAAGCTCGTCCAAAATGAGATCCGCTTTTAGTTTCCCCGGATCTGACAGACTGGCGTCTCTCATCCCCCATGTGCATCATGTGGAATATCTCTACCATGATATCTTCCTGCCTCTACTTTATAGTTAAACAGGAGATTATCATTCGTTAGTTTCATTAAATACCGCCTGTTTGCTTCTTCCCCAGTTCTATCATCGCCTGCAGCCCCTGAATTGAGTTGGATTTATCTTCATTAGGATGAATCCATTAAAATTAGAAAGCGGAGATTCCTTCAATCCAATGATGAATACGAATATAAAATTGATCCATACTGATTATTAAAGCAAGCTTCACTTGTTTCTAAAAACTGTCATCTGCCCAAAAGGCGTTATAAATTTCATAAAAGAAATCAGTTGAAAGACATGATATTTAACATGGTTTGAGCATGCTCACAGTCACATCGGGAAAGACTTAACTGTGTTAAGTTATAGCTAATTACTCCAGAGGAGTTTTTATGATATCTACAACTTGTGAAAGAGGTGCGTAATTGAAACTTCCAACAATCCAATTCGGACATATTAAATCCAGAGTTCCTGTTATTCAAGGTGGAATGGGCGTAGGCATATCCTTAAGTGGACTAGCCGCTGCTGTAGCTAATGCAGGCGGGATCGGCACCATCTCTGGTACAGGGATCACTGCTGATGAGCTGAGAATGCATATTCGCAAAACAAGAGAACTCTCTAAAGGGATTGGCTATATCGGTGTGAATGTACTATTCGCAGTAAAGGATTTTGCCGAAAAAATGAAGGTTGCTTTGGAAGAAAAGGTTGACTTTATTATTTCCGGAGCCGGAATTTCTAGAGATATTTATGCTTGGGGTAAAGAACATGGTACTCCTGTAGTAACTATTGTTTCATCCGCCAAATTAGCCAGAATTTCCGAAAGACTTGGTGCCTCCGCAGTCGTTGTGGAAGGGTTCGAAGCTGGGGGCCATTTAGGTACAGACAGAGCCATGTTTGATATCCTTCCTGAAGTCTTAGAGGCCGTTTCGATTCCGGTTATTGCTGCGGGTGGGATTCTGACAGGGGATGATATCGCAAAAGCCCTTCGGATTGGCGCATCTGGTGTTCAAATGGGTACCCGTTTTGTGGCTAGCCATGAGTGTGATGCTCCCTTAGCCTTCAAGCAAAAGTATGTAGATGCTCAGCAGGGAGATACTGTCCTCATCAAGTCTACAGTGGGTCTAGAAGGTAGAGCGATTCGGAATGAATTTACGGACCGGATCAGTGATAATGCCAAATTAAAGATAGTCAAATGTTATGATTGTCTAAAGGTTTGTTCACATCGCTTCTGTACAATGGAATCCCTGCTTACTTCCCTTAGAGGAGATGTTAAGAACGGTTTAGTTTTTGCTGGGTCCAGAGTCCATGAGATTAAAGAGATTTTGTCCGTACAGCAGATTATCGACAATTTAATGAATGAGTATCAAGGGGCGTTGAACCCGACAACTTAAGGTTGTTATAAGATATAAAAGCACGATTAACCACTTAAGCTTGGGATTTCCGAGCGTGAGTGGTTTTTTATTTCTTCAGTTATCGAATCTGTAAGTAATTTAATTGGCTCAGACATTGGGAAGCTTTGCGGAGATAAATGTATACAGCATAACCCCCTTTTCAGCAATCGTTCTAATTACGTATAAGCCATGAAAAAAAGGACAGCT
The DNA here is from genome assembly GCF_038008625.1 of Paenibacillus sp. FSL L8-0470. Classification (NCBI taxonomy): domain Bacteria; kingdom Bacillati; phylum Bacillota; class Bacilli; order Caryophanales; family Paenibacillaceae; genus Paenibacillus; species Paenibacillus sp. FSL L8-0470. The sequence goes on along the minus strand of NZ_JBBOZM010000001.1, from coordinate 3,956,064 downwards.
GAACCAGATCGGTTCAACTGTCCAATGCTTTTCACAGGGGCGTAATGAACTACTCCGGCGAATGTCGCTTTTGTTACCTGGTTGAACGAAAATCTTAGTGCACGACTTAAATTACGCCCTCTCCTCCAATAGCTGTTGCAGTAAATACTACTGGTCCAACTATATTGATGAAGGTAGTGCCCGGAATCGAATTTTCAATACCCAATTGATAGTTTATAACGCCCAAAGGGGCACCATCAACCCACAGAACATTTATTTGCTTAATTTCAGGATTTGCTGTACCCACAAGTCGAATATGAGAGCGATATATTACTGTCCCAGCTCTGAGAATTACAACATTGAAATTATCAGGAGTTGCAATCTGGTCAATGTTAATACTTGCTTTTAACTCAACTCTATTTGAGAAAGATGCAGGATTTTCCGGAGGAATAACTACTGAGGTATCAAGTATTCCAACATTTTGTCCCGGTGGAATTGTTAATACAGCAGCTCCTAATGGATTTAACGCTTTGGAACCATAACTTATAATTGTTGCCATCTTTCATTTCCCCTTTCAAGTTTTATACGTTAATATACGTAGAACTGAAAAGATCGCTTGGACTACATTCCTGGTAGTTATACACATTTTTGAGTTTAGCATTTTGCATAATTTACTTTCGAAGAATGCCCTATTTTCTGATGATAAAAATAGCTTCTACTTTAATGATAAAGATATAGATCTGAAGAATGTGGGGTTCTTTTCATTAAAGACAGCTCTTGAAAGTTTTCAGTTATCGGCTGACAAAAATATTGCATGGGTAATGTCTAATTGGAATCTGCCGCCTGATTCGTTCGGCACTGGGTGGGGGCAAATCATTAACAACTAGGATGGGGAATATACAAAAAATACCACAATAAGTGTAGCTATCTCGTATTGTGGTATTGAAAGACTGGATATACAAAATAATTGACAGACTCACAAAATTATTGATAGACCCTAATACTCTTAAATATGTTCAACAAAATATATCTTCTTAGTATCCTTAATAATACTTATAACACATTCTTTTTCTACAATTACAAACCCATTATTTACCTCCGTGAAAGTTATATCCTTAAATTGGTCATATGAATTTTCTTTGAGTATTCGTAGAAGAGGCAATTCACCAACATATAAATTGCATCAATGTGCATTACAACTTTATTTAAATCATCATCTTCCCGTTCAATTTTTACTCGATACAACCATTATCTAGCGCATCCAAGGTTTCATCACTAATATCTAGTGGTTCCTGTTCATCCCAAGCAACATCTGCAATTATAATAGAAATACCATTTATATATATATATCCTTCCCTTCTATAGAAAAAGCCACCTCTTTCATATAGCTTTATTGCTGGTTCAAACAAATCCTTGTTATCCATAGCAATTGGATTTTTTTCATCAATAAGAGCGCATAATTCAAGATAACTCGTAACGAGAGCTCTATGGTAAGAATTATTTATTTCATATACTATTTCAATCATCTCAATGTTTTCTTGTGGCTCAGTGATCGAATTTGAAATCATAATAAAAGGAGGTACACAAGTACCTGGATAATCTCTTAAAAATTTGGTTGCTCTTCTTAAGTACTCTCGACACAAATAACTTTGTGACATAGTTTCCTGTTCGCCAAGACAGCTCCAATCTATTGCGGAAATACGTTTAATCGCCTGATTTAAATATCCCACATTTATTCTCCCTTGTCATTTTCTAGTTGTTTTTCTATCTTCCCTTGTTCTTTAAGATTATAGCTAAACGCTCCATCAAACTCACCTTTAGGTTGAGGATCAGCTGCGTCGTGTGCTCCTGGAGGATCAAAACCAAAGGAATTCGAGTCAGGATTGTATGCACCAGGATTTTTATATGGATGCCCTTGCTTCATAAGTTTAATTTCCGTAAGTTCATGTTTAATCATTTGCTGCAACCACTCTTTTTGATTGTGTTAATTCTTTCTCTTTTTGTGCTTGCTTCCATGCGTAACCAAAATCAGCATCTGGAGTAAACTGCCCTACTTCTATAGCTTTTATCATCCAATGTTTTAGTTCTGGCTCTAACAGCTCATTCGGTACTGAGGGGGGGGCTAATACAAATAGCCGCCGCGACAGTGCGATGAGTAAAAAAATGTCACAACACGGGCGGCTAGCTTGCATTGTGGCATTTTACATGAGTTATACGTGTTATTGGTTGAATGATGGATTCATTCGTCACCCACCCCCCACCAAAAAGATCAAGACTAGTACTTTGACCAGATCAAATTTCAGGATATAAATGCTTTAACTTGCCTCGTGCCTGCTCAGTGGTAAATTGCCAATCGACGGATTTTTGGATTCGGTTGCGTTCGGTTTCCCAAGCCGACACCTCGACTTGCAATTCTTCAATGGAGGCAATTCGGCGGTTCAGGCATTGAATCGTCAGAACACTGAGTTCAATTTCTGCGATATTCAACCAGCTGCCATGCTTAGGGGTGTAATGGATTTCCAACGTTTTGCCAAGGCTAATGCGTGTTCAGGTGCAAAGGTTTCATACAAGGACGAGATCGTATGAGTATTCAAGTTCTCCATCACCAGCCGAACCCGTTTCGCCTCTGGATAGTGGACCTCCAGTAACTCCTGGATCTGCAGAGCCCAATCGGATTTAGTCCGTCTTTCCGAAGCCTGCACGTGACGCCACCCGGCGAGCGGCTCCGTGAACAGAAACAGGCTGCAGCTTCCTTTGCGAACATATTCGTAATCTTCTCGTGGAACCTGTCCAGGCTTCATGGTTTGTGGAGGCCGTGAATGATCTAACAGTTGGATCGACTGTTCATCCATACAAATGAGGGGGATTTCAGGGTCATACGCAAGGGCGTAGGTCTCTAGGACATCTTCCATCCGAGCGACGAACTCACTACTCGATTTGGAGGGAATGCACCATTGTTTTTTCAGGTGAGGTTTAAGTTTTGTTTTTTTAAAGTCGTCCGAATGATTTCTCGTCCGACAGATTCCAAAATATTCAGTTCGATGACTCGACGCGTCAACAAACGAATTGTCCAGCGAGCGTACCCCTTTGGAGGCTCGGAACAAGCTAGCGCAATAATTCGGGCTTCCACCTCACCGGTGATCGGTGAAGGACGTGCCGGTTCATCGCGTCGACGGTAACGGAGCGTCTGATCCAACCCGCGGGTACAATAGTCATGGGTTAAGTGTGTTATAGGTTGAATGATGGGTTCATTCGGCACTGGGTGGGGTATTTTTGAATAGCCGCCACTTGTATGACTATATTTTTTAGCATAAAGCGGCAGATAAAAAAGAAACCACAACACGGACGGCAAGCTCGCATTGTGGCGTGGTTAATATGGTTACACAGAATTATTGGTAGATACCAAAAATCTGGACAAACCTCTACTCTTCTACTTCACTTGTTATTAAGAAATCTTCTTCTTCATAAGGATAATTCAGTAGTTCTAGACTTTCTTTATTCATATACCACGCTCGATATTCATCTAGCCTACTATTTATAAATAAACACCCGTCAATTCTCTTCAATAGTGGATATGAGGAATCATCTTCAACAACTAAATCCTGACTACTAAATTGTAATAATTTCCCGATAAGTTCAAGGAATTTTAACCAACCGGTATCAAAAGTACGTGATATAAATTGGATACTAATATCAACGTTTGTATCTACACCATGCGCTTCAAGATTCAGCTTACGATAACGTTCTATATATTCATCCTCATCATCTAAATTAATGCTCATTGAAAAATATGTACAACCGACTCTTACGCATTGAGTATCAGAGTTATCCCTTACTTCTGCCTCATAATCAATTAATTCTACAAATAATACTTCGCTTATCATATTATAGAGTAATTTACTCAATTCTTCTCTAGGCAAATTAAAACCAATAGATAGCCAAAAGTCCATTTACTCAAACCTCCAGTACGCTCTAGTTACTTGGCGATCTTCGATGATCAATAGTTCATCTAAATGTTTTAAATCTTTTTTCGTTTGACTTTTTATAAATTCAATAAGCTCAGTTCTTTTTTTAACAGGATAATCATTTAAATTTAATACTATTCTTCTCGCTTGTTTTGTAGTTTTCTCTCTGAGGGTTCTGAGAATGTTGTTTAGTTTCGTATCTATATCCGGCGCATAACAATCATAAACCTGCCTTTCAATAATGAAGTCTGGACTTTTACCAGGATCAATACCATAGCCGTTTCCATCAAATCCATTTCCATTGGGGACTTCATCAAGCATTGTCGTACGATATCCATTTTCCGCTAGCACACTCGCGGCCTCATTTTGTCTTTTTAATCCTCTGACATCTTTACCTTTAATAGGAGCATAATTTCCTTCTGGCTTTCCTCCTTTAGGCAGTGACGGCTTAGTGATTACAGCATTGGATCTGATTTTAGGTGTATAAGGAATATACTTTTCACCATATGGCTTGTACTCAGAACTAGTTTTCCAGTCCACATTCTTATCGCCATATTTTGTACGGAAATACTCATCCCATTCTGGTCCTGTTCTAGGTATCTTAGCATCATTACCCGTCCCCTAAGTTGTTATCTTAAACTTGGAAATAAAGAAGGTGGTAACTGGTTCTTCCGATTACCATTATTATATCAGCTTGCTTGACGTTCTGTTAGAGTTGCCGCCGCTCGATACATGTCTTGTTCTTTCCTTTTGAAACTCGGTTGGTTTCATACTCCCGTTGCCGACAAACTCAAAGAAATTCTTGCTGATGTAGGAAGTGTTCTCCTGTGTTGATTCTGATGCGGAATTGAAATCCTCTGTATCTCCCCTAAAAGATGCGATTAACATTGCTATTTCATCTTTCTTATCGGGGCGGTGCGTATTCTGCAATTACATAGCATTTTGAAAATCCTGCGAGAAAGCGAACATAACAAAAAACAGGTCAATCATGGTGATATCTGACCATAATCGACCTGTTCAATGTAACGGAATATCGATATTTAGGTTATAAAATTAAAGCATTTGATGTGCGTACAGCCGAAATGGAGAAATCTTTATACGGGTATTACATAGGTTATATGTGTTTTTGGTTGAATTGGTGGGTTCATTCGGCACTGGGTAGCCCGCACCAACGTTTAAGCTATACAATACCCTTGATGTTCAGAATTTTTTTCATGTTTTCGAAATATTCTTGAAAATCTTGTTCATCCTCCTGTTTTTTTTCAATATATCTTTTCGCAGCTAACTCAAGATAATAATAAAAGATTTCATAATCAAGAATTACTGATTCACTTCCAAGTTCAATATGAATACCGTTAAACTCCTCTTCATATAAAGCCTTGTCATATTCATCCAAATCGTTCCAGAAAGTAAAATCACCCAAATCAATACCGAAACCAACTTTAGTACTTAAATACTTCACAGCTTTTTTAAAAGATCCTTGATGATAACAAGCATTAATTAAATGATGAATTGGTGAATGCTCTATATTGACCAAATCAGTAGAATCTAATAAGTTTTTCATTCTTCTTCCTCCTATGGATTAGGTGTTGCCGGAAAAAACGAATCAATTTTGCCATTTCTGAAATATCCAATCCATGATACACCTTTTGAATCCACGCCTAACCAAACAGTTGGCAAGACTCCAGATGACTCCTTTGCCAAAGCATCCTCTGCAGCTTCCAATCCACTTCTAATGTACTCGCCATCTGATATTATCTCTGGATCATAAATGGTTTTCGTATTAGTTTTTTGATTATAGTTACCAGTCGGTTGTCTTGTTTTTGCATCCAGCTCTGGAACACTATATTCAACTTGTGTAATTCCCTTCACTTCTCTTCCATAAATATCGTAAACCTTATTTGAGTCTACAACTTTTACATCATTTTTGTAAAACTCTTTCTCGTTATGTGCACCAACAATCCCTTTTTTATTTTTGTGAGGTTCTCCAGTAGCAGGATCGTAAAATTCCCTATCCCTTATATGTTTTTCTAGTTCAGGTGTTGATGTGAATTTCCATTTAACATTCCCATCTCCGTACTTAGCTCGAAAATAATCATCCCAATCCTCCTTAAACATGGGCATCTTAGATTGCCATGGAGGTACACCATCACCCGTCCCCTCAACCGACCGCGACGAACCCTCCGCTTTTGGTTTTCCCACTGTCCTGGCGTCATCTGCCCCTGCAAGACTCTTGCTCTTTGCTAAGTCATCCATCAAACCGCCATCTTTAACCACCATTTCATTGGGCAGGTTTGTTTTAAGTCTAGCAGTGGTGTCCGCTTCGTTCGTCAATGCCTTCAAAGCATCATCCAGCGCCGCAATATTCTTGCGGTTCGCTATTTTATCTGCAGCCTTATACAAGCCGTGCTTGAGCAGGCTGGCTAGGCTCACAAAGGCGATGCCAATCCCCAGTCCATCCAGCAGTGACTGGTCCATGCCGAGGAAGGTCGGATTCGTATAGGCGTTTCCGTTCTTGAGATCGTTCAACTTCTCCACGTTGACCACGATCACGCCTACGCTATAGGCGATGTCTGCAGCCGCCAAGAGATATAACGATCCTCCGGCTGTCGGAATCGCCGAGATGATCGCCACCACGCCGAATAAGAGGTTGAACTCCGCGACTAGCATTTGGGGGTCCAGGATTAATACCTGGAACGTATATCGAGATAAGTATACTGTTTTCTCCATTTTTTTGCTCAGATAATCTGGTTTCTGCGGCACGACATTCTGCAGCAGCCAGTCATCCAGCGCGGGCTCCAGGACAGGCTTCATCTTGTCCACTAGATGACGTATTCCCGTTGCATCCAGCAGTCGCTCCATAACTCCCGGCTGCTTGTTTTTCTGAGGTGCGCTTGCGGCCAGTTCTGGCCGCGCTGGTATCAACGCCTCGATCTCCGCTCGCGATTTACCTTCCTTTCTGCCTTGCTCTATGATCCTCTCCGCACTTTGATTCCAGGCATGAACCGCTGTCCGGTTCCGGTCCTCCACCTCATAGAGCTGCTGGTTCTTCTCCAGCTCCGCTTGTTTTTCTTCCTCGCCCTGCTTCTCCGGCTCGCTGGCGGTCTGCTGGCCATACCTCTTCTTATAGGCGCTCTGCTGTTCTTCCGCCGCCTTCCCGCCCATCCAGCTTCGTGCCGCTTCATGTGTACCCGGATTGCTGCTCGCTTCAGCCGCCACTTTGGAGCGGATATCGGCTCTTTGTCCTTCTGTTAATTGCGTGGCCGCACCTAATTTAAGGCTTAAATCTATTTCTTGCATCATGATTTCACCTTTGGCCAGCTCGTCAATATACAGCTCCTTCAGCTCGGCATCCGTCAGCAGCTCCATGTAATCCACTTCGACTTTCTGGAAGTCGATCTTGCTGCTATGGATGCCCACCCGCTTCTCGCTGACGACCATATAATGGGCGGCGTTCGTTTGCAGCGTAATCTGCTGCTTTGCCCGCATCCGGATGGATTCCAGTATACTCTTTCCGTCCCCGCTTCCCAGCTCCATCCGATTGCTCGCTACCAGCAATAGATCCTCGCTGGCATTAACGGTGATGTTCCCGCCATCTAAATGCAGGCTGACCGTCCCTTTCTGGAACAGGACGCCGTCGTCTCCCAGCTGCATTTTCGCTTCGCCCGGCATCTCGAACACCTTCGTCGTCGGCTTCTGGAACACTGTCCGGCTCTTCATCTCCTCGCTCCCGCCGCGAACCGAGTTAATCGCTATCGCCTTCTTCTCTACCCCGCTTGGAAAATACACCTTGATCCGCGCACCTTCCTCCGGCAGACAGTGAAAGATATTGTTCCCTTCCCCAGAGTACGGAAACCACCAGTTCCCTTGTGTGTCATGCCCGGCATCGATGTCAAGGTGCACCTTCACCATATTGTTTGCCCGTTTCACGACCCTGCCTTCAAGGGATACCCCTTGAATCGCCTCATTGCGCCGCGACTTCCTTCGCAATGTCTGGCGTTTCACCAGCACATATTCATACTGTAGCAGCCCGGATTCATAGCTGATCACCGATTCGGAGACGACCCACATCTGATTCTTAAAAAGAACATCGTCTCCGACCTGGCAATATTGACCGCTGACCACCCGGTAACGGACAAAATCCCCCTCATGGAGCTGATCCGCTTCCGTTCCTTCCGCATGCGCCTTCAGCTCTTCATAGGCGGCCCGGTCCTTTATGACCGTATAATGTTTGGACTTCAGCTCCTCTCCCCAGGACAGGTCCGGCACGCCGAAATAGACGCGCGGTGCATCCAGTGTGACATCCGGCAAGATCACTGTCCCCACCCGGGAAGCCAGCCGTTTCATAAACTGCCAGTCAGTTTCACCGTATTGAACCATTAAGGTGCCCAGGGCGTCCTGCTTGCCCGTCGCCATATTGTGCGCATCCCCTCCGGGATAGTTCGCAGCAAGCCCTGCAATGGCTTCCGAATAAGTCAGATGCTTATTCTGGTACGACCGGTTCTTCGGCTCCATATCCATCGCATAGCTGCGTGAGAGCGCCTCGATTTGCACATGCGAAATCCCGTCTTCCATTTGGATATCTACATTCGTAATGCCGCCGGCGAACCAGCTCTCCACCCGCGGCTTGGTCGGTTTGCGGAAGACAAGGCTGTCCTCGAAGCTGCTTCTCAGCAAGCAGGCTTCCGCTTCTTCTTCCGTCATGACCGCCGTAAACGTGCACCGCGCATGTGTATTAAATTTCCGTTCAATCCGGAAACTGCGGATCGCTTTTAGCTCATAAGGCCACTGCAGCTCGTAGCCATCCCCGTGATACTCTGCTCCCATGCCCTCACCATCACCTCTCTTCTTTATCTCGCGGAGAACTCAGGCGGCGCCGGGTCCATTCCATTCGTGAGCAACCGGATCTGACCTCCATACTGGCAAAATAAGCAGGACTTGCTGGTCAGCGCCTGTACCCCTTGAATAGAAACATTCGGACTGCCGTTGGTCCACTCTGTCTGAGCGCCTGCTAAGCGCTCCAGCAATGTGGTCAGCGCAGATACTGCACCTGACAGCTTGAATTGCGGTTCAGGGGATGGGCCTCCAGCAGAAGAAGGTCCCAGCACCGTTGGCATCAGCTTGGGCGCACAAGGATAAATAAACTGGCCTACTGTGGGTTCCTCCGGATCGGGGTCGACCATATACGAAGGATCTGTAAAACCCAAGGTTTTCTCAGCCGCCTTCAGCGGATTCATATCACTCCGGCAATAGCCGAACGAATAGAAGTTTCCATCGAGCGCCTGTCCCATTCGGTCAAAGGGAATAGCGCCCTGAACCGTTCCCGGTTCCGAGGTGGATAACGCACAATCCTTCACCGTCAACATCGGCCTGCCATTGATGTACACACCGTTCGGGTCCTGCTTGTTCAGCACTTCCTCATGTGTGCCTCGCGTGCAATGCATATACGCCCCCGCCGTCACATACGTATCCTCGCTTCGCCACGGGGATTCCAGGAGCTTGTTAAGCGTGCTTTTCGTCAACAAGGTATCCATAATTCCCATTTCAAGTTTCTCCTCTCGTCAACCGGATCGGTCTGACACTTAAGCCATACAGACTTTTTCTAAGCAAGCTCTCAGCGATGTCCACACGTGCAACCAGCACACGACTCCGGTAATATGGAATTTGAAAAATTGCCGTTTCCTTTAATGCTTCTGTGTCTGCCCAAAGGGTGTGAATCCGTCCATTTTCCGTCTCTGTGCGGTCAGGTGCAAGACAAGGAATTTCCGGAAAGTCCATCCATGCATAATAAAATTGCCCCTGCTGTTCCAGGTCCATTACGACCACACTTTTATAAGGAATGTCCGGTAGCTGCTTAGTTACAGTTGCCCGCAGCTCCTCGCTGACCAGCAATATCGGATGTTCGATCAGACTGCTGGCAGAGAGGAGATTGCCCGGCTTGGTGTAGACGATTTCCTGTGGCCCGGCATACCCATAACCTTTCAGCATACGTTCCGGGAATGCCAGATTCACTCCATTTGCCGGCAAGCGCCGGTCATGCTCCAGCACGAAGTACTTCATGCTACTCATGCTGCGCCTCCCCCACCCAGATCATCGTGCCACGCTGTTCCTTGGTCAGTGTTACCGAAGCAGCATCCCGCTCCAGCATTCGGCTTCCCGTCAAGTCTGCACCTGTGAAATTCGTCCCTTCCAGCTGTGCACCTGTGAAATCTCCGGCAATTCTCGCGCCCTGAAAGCTGGCAAACGTCAGATTGGCCTGTTGAAACAACACGCCATTCAAGCCGAATACCAAGCCATGTGCTTCTGCCGCCATGTCCCGAATTCCCAGCACATGGTCGAACCTTGCAGAAGTCAGGTCACAATCGCGAAAGTCCGCATCCACCAGAAGACTCTCGCGAAAATCGGCCTGATCGCACACACAGCGCTCGAAGCGGGTACCGAGCATTCGGCTGCCCCCGAAATGACTTCCGGTCAGCGTCACCTCTTCAAACCTTGCATAACTCAGATCAACGCCTTCGTAATAGCCACGGGACAAGTTGACCTTGGCAATATGTTCATAGATGTATTCCTGATCTGACTTATTTTCCAGCCACCCTTTGCAAGTAATGGAGGAACGTTGCCTTTCATTGACGCGGTACACAGATTCACTGACCTCAGGGTCCCGAAATTGACCGACACGCACTTCAAATGCACTGTCTTTCTCCAGGTTTTGGAAAGAAACAAGCTGCCGGATGGTATCCATGGCATAACGAACAGCATGTACCATATAGATGTGGAACGGATACAGCTGCCGGGCCTTCCAGACTTCGAACGAATGGCGGTGAATACGGTTTAAATAACGTCTGCGTTTCTCCTCACATGCTTGATCCCAAGCGTCCGCGAATCCGTAGATCCAGCCTGCATCATAATGAAAAGGTGTCAGCTGCACCTTGCTTTCCGTGTCCCTGTCGCTGGCCTCCAGCATATAGACGGGCTTCCCTTCGTTCAGGCTCGTCCGGAGCAGGGAGAGATGAAGATAGGCGCATTTCATTAATTTCCCCTCTTGCTGCTGGAGTTGTACCTTCTCGCAGAACTGGTCAAACAGCGGGACGAGTTGGGTGGTGATCTGTTTTTTATGCTGAACGTAATAGGTATGTAAGGATTTAATTTGCTCATTTCGCTGAGGCAGGACATCTTCTTCTATAAAATGGTTCCATATCTCCAGGTCGTGCATCCCGTGCGCTCCTCTCTTCGGTGTGTTCTATTGATTCATCAGCACTTCGATGCCTTTAATCACGACCTGCCCCTGATCCATCGTAAAGCCGCCGTTTCCGTCCTTGGTGGACATTTCAATCTGGTTGGCAACCATCATAATGGATTCCGAGACCATTTCAATTTGCTTGCTGGCCTGCAATGTAATCTTATTCTCACAATTCAGAATAATCGTGCCCGCACTCGTTAAAGTAAGCGTTGCGCCCCCGGTCGCACCGGTAATGATGATTTTATCTTCCTCGAACGTGATCTTCTGGCCGGTTGGCGTCAACAAGAACTTCGTGTTCGGATTGGCCATTAAATCTTCCTTTAGATCCTTGTCGTAATGAATAACAGGCTGCAGCTGTTCTTGCTGGACTACGGTCGTCGTCACATTTTGGCTGTGTCTGCCTGCAGCAGCGGATGTACTGCCCGGCTTGGATGCGGGAGCCATTGCTTCTTCCGGCACCTTCTTCCGCACAGAACTGAGTGCAATGCCTTCTGCTTCCTTCGCATTGGGGAAATAGATCCGGACAGTGTCGCCTTTTTCCGGCATACAGTACCATCCCGTCTGATCGTCCGAGGCATACATCGTGGAATACGGAAAAGGGCTAGCGATCGCGAGGCTCCAGTCCTGATCGTAATCGAGCTGCACCTTGACCTCATCCCGGACCACTTCCATGACTTTTCCTGAGAGGGAAGAGCCTATCAGCTTGGAATTATACTTCATGCGCCGGTAAGCTGCCCGTTTCAGACAGAGGGTGTAGTGATGTGTAAGCAGACCCTGCTTCATTTCGGTCCGTACCTCGAACACGTGAAGCTGCTGGCCTTTGAAGGTGACCTGATCTCCAAGTTCAAGCACCTGATTGTTCAGCATCACTTCATAACAAATATAATCCCGTTCACTAAGCCCGCTCTCTCCGTTTCCCGCCTCTTTTTTGAAGGCTAATATATCCTTGTACATCCGGTAATGGGTAGCTTCTATCCTGCCTGCGTCCCGATGATCTGGAATGCCCAAATACACGCGAACGCTGTCTTCCGTGGATACAGGAACCAGCACCGTGTGATAACGGGAGGCCAGACGCTTCAGAAACTGCCAGTCTGTCTCCTGATATTGCAGGGTATACGCATCCAGTCTTTTATCTTCCACAAACGTATTAAAGCTTTGCCCATTGGGGTAGTACCCGCTGATCTTCTGCATTAAATCGGGAATGAGCATAGAATTGTTCTGGTAGGAACGCGTCTGCGGTTTGAGATCCATTGCGTGGGTATGAGAGATGGCTTCCGCTTCCAGCCAGTAGGCTTCCTTATCGACCTTGACACGGAGTTTGAGGATCGTGCCATGAAACAATCGCTTCCTATTTCCTTTCTCGTCGGTATACAGAAGCTCTACCGGGGTATTCTCATCCGCCATCCGTACATAATGCTCTTCCCTATCTTCCGAGATCATGCCCGTAAACGTCAATTTGGCGTGGTCATTGATTTTCTTGACCAACGTCACATGATGCAGTCTCATCTCAAAAGGAAGTATATGCAAATGTTCATAGCTAACGGCTGACATTGCCATTGTGTCATCTCCTTCATGCAATTCCTTTAATTCCCTATATATCGTCTTTTTCCCATCTAATTTTAATATATCACCCTTAAATACTAAATTAAGTATGTAAAAGGATTTTTTATCAGACATTACTGGGCTGTAGAAGGCGGCACCAACTGGAATTACAACTCCGGAAACAACAGTCTGACCCTTGGAATTCAGATTCGATACTATAACATGGCACGGTAGGACGGCTGACTGCCTTCCTCTTCCAGCCTCCTATTTATTTGTTGCAAAATGAACCGCGTGTCATTAAAATAATAATGACACGCGGTTCATTTTGGATACTTAGAAAGGTGGCGGGTAAATGTCTCCCCGATTGACGGATCACCGGAAAGAACAGCGAAGCCGGCAGATATTGGATGCTGCTAAATGCGTATTTAGTAGAAAAGGCTACGGCGCGGTCTCGCTGAAGGATATTATCGAGGAAGCTGGCATGAGCCGGGGCTGGATTTACCTCTATTATCAAACGAAGGAGGAAATTTTTGAAGCCTTGCTGGATCGTCAGGATCTTGAGTATGAACAGTATCTTGAATACTTGAAGGCTGCTTCATCATCCATTTGGCAGGTCATTATCACACTCTATACCCAGCAGCTTCATGATTTGGAGCAAATGGAGGGCGGCGGAATGATGCCTGCTTTTTACGAGTATTTTCTAGTCGGCTGGCGTGATTCTTCACGCAGAGAGCTGCTTGAAAGACGGTACGAAAGAGGCATCGAACGTTTTGCAGATTTGCTTCGGACGGGGGTAAGCCGCGGTGAATTAACTCCAGTCATGGATCTTAGTGAGATATCCAGGGTGGTCTCATCCTTTCAGGAAGGTATCGTTACACATTCCATCACGGTTGGCACCAGGCAAGCGGATACCGGTATGCAATTCAATGCACTACTTCACTATCTGTACAGTCTGCTTCAACCGTCAGCCGGCCAAGCAATGGATTTCTTTGGTTTAAGGGAGGAGATTCAATGAAGTCACTTTTTCGCAATCCTGTGTTCTGCAAGCTGTTTATTGCGGCTTTTGCTTCCCAACTGGGTACGGTGGTCGGTAACATGGCTTTTGCCTATTATCTGGTAGACCGGTTCAGCGAGCGCCCCTCCCTGGCAACGACCGCGGAGTTGATGTATTCCTTGCCTACACTGGCAGTATTCTGGATCGTTGGTGTTGTGGCCGACCGGTTCGACCGAAAGCATATCGCCGCATACAGCGATTGGATCCGTGCCGGATTGACCTTGCTGCTGCTGGTATTCGTGCATTATGATTTAATCGTGCTATGCTTTCTGGTCCTGTTTCTGCGCAGCTCGATATCCAAATTTTTTGGTCCGGCTGAGATGGGGCTGCTGCAGGGAAGCATCGGTCATGACCAGTATGTTCAGGCATCGGGGTTAAACCAGATCGTTATGGGAATGTTCATGTTATTCGGGATGAGCCTGGGAGCGACTGCTTATCATTTTGTTGGAATTGAAGGCGCTATCATCGCCGACGGTGCCAGTTTTCTAATCTCGGGTCTGCTGCTGGCCTGGGGGGATTTTCCCGAGAATGCCCGGATGCCTAACGGCAAGAACCGCATTCGGGAGCTTCGCTTTTCGCACCTCATTACAGATTTCTGGCAGGGTCTTCGTTATATCACCGGAAATCGGCTGCTGCTCGTACTTATCAGCGGATTTTTGTTCTTCGGGATCGTAAATGGTGTGTTTGCTGTGCTTCCGATTTTTGCAATGAAATATAAGCTGAGTCCCGATAATTATGTCGTCTATTCCTCGATGATTACCGTTTTTCTTGGCATCGGCTTCCTGCTGGGCAGCATTCTCGGTCCTCGTCTCATTGCCCGCTTCACCCGGACTCCGGTGCTTATAACGGGGTTATTCGTAGCCAGCCTGCTTATTGGGGGGCTGGGTTATGCCGGTCAGGTCGAGGTATACTTAGTCATTATTCTGCTCGCGGGTATTGCAATTGCGCCAATCAATATCGTTCTTGGCAGCTGGATGCCCGAATTGGTTCCTGCCCGTAATATGGGCAGGGTTAATGCTTTGATTGATCCGGTCATAATGCTGGGCCACTCCATGGCACTGGGCATTGTCGCCCTGGCCTTTCCCGCCTGGATTTCGGTGACTTGGCTGCACTATATACTCGGGCTATGTACAGTAGCCGTCAGCTTCTTCTACCTTTTTTCACTTCCCTCCCTTGTCCGTAAGCTTGAGGTACAATCGGCCGCAGAACGCGAGGCATCGCATAGTGAACCGGCTTGAGCCGATTACATAACAGATCAGGCGAGCGGCTATACATGCACTGCCCGGCATAAGCAGCCGCCAAATAAAAAGCACATAGCCGCGGCCCTGTGCTTTTATTACTCATTTCTATCCGTAAACTATTGAAGATGAAAATAATATTTATCGTGATTTTGAAGATGTAAGGTGAGCAGTAGAGTTATGAATAGCCAGGAGGAATTTGAAATCCCTCTGTCAATGACTCGCATATTTCGGCAAAGTCAATGGTGATATGATCCTTGAAATGCCCACTGATGATCTGGATTCCACAAGGTAATTCATCGTTAGAGCGGTTCAGCGGCAAAATTGTGGCAGGCAGTCCAAAGACAGTCGCGAGGATATTCCAGATTAAATGCTCGTTATAACCAGTTGCTCGTCCATTCACTTCCAGAACCCTTCTAGTTACCGCCTGCTGCATGTGGGGAATTGCCAATACCGGACTGATGGGCAGCAGCAGAACATCATATTCCTGAAGTAAGGAAGTGATCACACGGTTATATTCCTGACGCAGACGGTCCGTTTCCGCTTGTTCTCCCTCACTCTGATTCATTGCCCGGTAATAGTCCTCTAGCCCTTCAGGAAAAGCCTTCGTCACCAAACGGGATGCCCGCAAGCCAAGGGAGGCCAGACTTGCAGTCAGGCGCTGCCTTGAATTGAACGAGGTGCCGACAAGCCGTCCAGACAGCTGCATAGCCAGGTCGAACAGCTTGTCCATCTGGATCTCAGGAGGCATTCCGTGGTGAACCTCCACCCCCTCCATCCTTGATAAACCTGCGGTAAAATCAGCATATCTGCGTTTAATATGTTCATCTATTTCATGCTCCGGAGTTTCAAACCAGGTCAGGACTTTAATCTTCGCTTGCTCCTTTAATGTGTTAGTGCGGAAATCAGGAGGGACAGGCACATCTACCCAGGGATCATACAGCACATCCATAATCAGCCGCAGATCCTTGGCGCTTCGGGCCAGCGGGCCAGCCGCCGACAAATCAGGCTCGCTTGGATCACCGGGAGGATTTCCGGGAACATGTCCTCTAAGCGACAGCATTCCAAGACTGCAGCGATGGGCATATACACCGGTATAATGCGCAGGAATCCGCAGGCAGCCGATCAGATCGCTGCCGAATTCCACAGGCGTGCAATCAGACGCCAAAGCGGCCGCACTGCCGCCAGATGAACCCCCTGGTGTCAAGTTTGTGTTCCAAGGGTTGTTGGTCGTGCCGTATAGATCATTATAGGTCTGCCAGTCTGCAGTCATCACCGGCACGTTGGTTTTCCCCATAACGATCGCTCCGGCCTGAATCAATCGTTGCACCGTGGCCGCATGTTCTGTAGCAATATTATGTTTTAAATGCGGGGCACCAGAGGTTGTAAGCATCCCGCTGACATTAAATGACTCCTTGACCGTAAGCGGCAGGCCATGCAGTGGCCCGTACCTCCGGCCTTCTTTTCTGTCCCGGTCGGCCTGATCCGCCTGGGCGTAGGCAATTTCCCGCTGCTGCTGCACTACGGCATTTAGCCCTTCATTCACAAGGTCCATCCGGCCATAATAGTAATCCAGCAGTTGCCTGGAATTCACCTCACCCTGTTCAAGCAGCCGGATCACATCGGAAGCGGTAAGATAAGCTAAATTCAAGTTTCTTCCTCCCTGTATCCTTACTATTTGGAGCTGTCGAGCAGTTTCGCGAACTTGCCCGGACTCATAATCTCGTGAGTGCTAAACGTACCATTAAGAAACAGACTGAAGGTTGTCCAGACCGAAGGGGCGGCCTGGGCTTCCTCCCGGGTAGTCAGGAGATGAGCCGTAAACGGGATACCCCTCTCCTTCGCCACTGACCGCAAATCCTCCAACACACCAACGGCAAAAGGACATTGTGCTGTGTAATAAATACAAATCCCGTCGCCCGAGGCTGGCGCAGACTTCACGGAATGTGCAAAAGACGGGTACTCCCCCTCATCGTTCCATTTGAGTACCGCCAACTCGAAATAAGGATCTGCTTCATCGGTGATTTGAAATCCCATATGCTCAAAAAAACGTTTATCGCTCAAATAAGGCATTTTCTTCTTGCTGACAATATGCACAATGCCATCCATGCCCAAGGCTTGGGCATCTGCCTTGCACTTATCCAGAAGCTGTTTGGAATGACCATTGTCCTTGTGTCTTCCAGATACCCACAGGCAGTTAATGTACATATAGTTAGGGGCATTAAGCGGGATCCAAGCCTTCTCGGCAGGCATATATTCAATAAAAACCTTCGCCCGGTCATTCAGCCGGTAAAAAACCAGCCCTTCCTCCATCCTTTCGCTCAGCCATTGCTTTTTGTCCCGGACTGCCTGCTCATATTGCTTCGCGCCCAGGGCGCAGCAGATATGTTCTTGTTCGATGTTTTCTTTGGTAATTTGCAAGTAGGTCATTGTGTCACTACCTCACTATTCTTTTTGAAATATCCGGGATAGCCAAACGGCTGTTTAGGACTATCCCGGAACAATTTGCGCCTAGAACCCGTGCTGGATCGAAAAGAAAGCTCCCTGCGGGTCTTGCAAAGTGGAACATGTCCCGCCACCCGGCACAGGCATTGGGGAGATCACCACAGAAGCTCCTAAGGCTACCGCTTGCTGAGCGACCTTCTCGCATCCGGAAACCTTGAAATATAATCCCCAGCCGCTGCTCATGTTCGCCATATCCTGGGGAATTGCCTTCATGCCGGCTACGTAGTCTGCTCCAACTTTGAACTGGAGATAACGGCCTGACGGAGTAGGTACTTCTTCCATTGACCATCCCAGTAGTTCCGTATAAAAATGAGCGGCGGCGTTCAGATCAGTTGTATACAGCTCATGCCAGTCGATAGAGTACGGCTCGTGCTGAACGCCCGATCCCAGATGCTCTGCCGCTTCCCATAAGGCCACCATCGCTCCGGTAGGATCACGGAATGCACACATAGTGCCCTTGTCCCCTATGCGTCTTGGGGCAATGAGCATTTCCGCTCCCAGTGACTGGGCACGTGCAGCCGAGAACTCCACGTCCTGAACAGCAATGTAGCAGCCCCAGAAAGAGGCCAGCTTGGGATCACCTAAGGAATACATGGCAGCCACATCTTGTTCGTCCGATTGGAATACCGTGTAGCTTCGCCCATCTTCCATAGTTGTCGTTTGTGTGCTCCAAGGAAATAATGCGGTATAAAATGCAGCGGATGCTGCCGGATCACCACTGCCCAGCTCGGCCCAGCAAAACGTACCTTCGTTATAATGCTTCATAGGTCTTTGAACCGGAGCTGAATTTCGGTAACCTGTTTACGGTAATCCTTCAGATCCTCATGCACATATACTTCCCGTGACGGTGATGTAAGCTGGACTCCTGTATTTTTAGCATATAAGTCCATTTGCGCCCAGACGTCACCCAGCGTATCCGGCGTTCCCTGGTGAACCACCGACAGGAAATAACCGCCTTCCAGCGTTTTGGTAACTATCGGAATCTTCTGGCCCTTGTATTCTATAGACTCGCCCTCCACAGCTTTGCTGACCGGAATGCAAATCTCTGTGTCATGTCCTAGTTCATAATTCTGCTCATAATACAAACTCATGCCTTGACCATTGATTACATCCTTCACTTTGCTGTCAAGCAGGGTAAAGACCTTGGTAATTTCCTCGTATTGGCCGCGGTAACGGATGCTTGCAACCTGAATTGGGAAAACGTACTTTTTAACAACGGTGAATTCCGGCTTCAGATCCACTGCGGTTTTCGCCGGATTCCAGGCTGTTACAAGCCCAATCGCCTCCAGCGCCTCCAGTGGAACGAGGATGGCGGACTGGTGCTGTCTAGGGGCTGCATGAAGAGTAATGGTCTGCTCATTGACCTTCATTTGCTTGCTGCCGATAACCAGTATTGCCGTTCGGGCAAATGTTGACAGGGTAAGCTTCTTTTCTTTGGCAGCCCATTGCAAATCTGCACCCAGTTCTTCGGAGACAGGCCGGATCGGTACAAGCCAGGTCTTGCCCTCCTGAACCGGTGAGGCCCCTGTAAAGGTTATCGGTGTTCCATTCCACGAGATCTTGACCGCTGGAGCGGCTGCCGATAAGGCAGTGTCACTCGGACAGGCCAGCAGCGCAATAAATAATAGCAGCATAAATTTCTTCATGTTCTGTTCCCTCCTGAATTTAGGTTGTTTATCGGCCTTGCCGCTGTTTGCCGGCTAACTGGGCCAGGGAACTGCGCCGGGAATCAGCCCGTTCACGCTCCAGGGGCAAGTCATCCTGCGGCGGTGAATCTGCTGCATCTTCCAGCAGAAATTCACAGAGATCTTTAATCGTCGGATACCTGAATAGTTCGATCATAGTCAGCCTGCTACCATAATCTTCCTGTAATTCGCGGAAGAGCGCAACCATACTGATCGAATCACCACCAAGATCGAAGAAGTTATCGTGCAGGCCAATATCCTGACGGTTCAGAACTTTGCGCCAGGCATCCGCAATCTGCTGCAGCAACATAGCTGATCCAGAGGGGAGTTCGCCGGTCGTCATAGCAGCCGCTTCATCGGTTTCCGGGAGCTGCGGTGCCAGAAGCGCAAGCCCTTTGCGGTCTACTTTGCCATTGGCTGTCAGCGGGAAATTCTCCAGCTCCTGTATAGCCGACGGCACCATGTATGAAGGCAATTTCTCTTTTAAATAACCGGTTAGGGCTTTGCCGATGTCCGGTTTGCTCTCCTTAGTAGTGGTTTTATTGGAAGAATAGAGGTTCATCTCTTCCACCTGTCCAGACAGAGTCATCTGCTCAGGCGTAATCCCGCCTCCAAGCAGGCAATGCAGATATACATCGTTACTACGCAGCCGGAACATTGGGCGGATGTGATCGAAGCCCAGGGTACCCATTTGAATTAAGCCAATTCCGTGTTCAGGGCCTTTATCTTCCAGGAGCTGCGAGATGATCCCGGCTTCCATCATCGAATAGCCCAGCCCATCCTTTTGTCCATACATAGGGACGATTGCATCCATGCAGCCGATCAGGAAAATCTGGAAGGCCGAAGCTTCAAAAACTTCACGGTTCCCCGGTGCATGAATGGCAGCATCCATCCTTGGATGTTCTTCGAGCAGTACAAGCTGATGCTGCTTGCGGTTGTAATAATACAGCCCGCCAGGCAGATCCTCTACCGCTCCAGGCTTCAGATGGAAATAGACCTGGACTGGATACAGCCCGCCTGCAGAACCATATTGGAATTTGGGAAAAGGAAGACCATCGAAAGTCCTTTGTGACAAAGCGGACGTAAATGCCCCGAATTGCTGCTGGGAAATCGGCTCCTGCACAAAGCTGCGGTAGCTGCGCCGCCGCAAGAAGGGATCGTTGCCTTCCACTGCATCGGCCAGACTGTAGCTTTTACCGGATAGATTATTTCGCAATGCGGGTTCATTCAGCTTGAACAACATCCGGTCCACTGCACCCGTAATCAATTCCTGCCCGGCCATCCCCTCGACACCGTAAGCCTGTTCACGGTCTACAGTCACATAGGCTGACAACCGTTTGCGTTCGCCTTCCCCTTGGCTGATTACGGTAGCCTCCTTGATATACGGATGGGATTTCAGGGCAGCTTCGATCTCGCCTAGCTCAATGCGATGCCCGCGTACCTTAATCTGCAGATCCTCCCGGCCCAAGAATTCTATATTTCCGTCCTCCGCATATCTTCCGAGATCGCCGGTGCGGTAGAGCCGCTGGCCGGTCAGAGGATGACGGATGAATCGTTCCAGGGTTCGCAGTTCATCCTGCCAGTAGCCCATAGCGAGGCCTTCTCCCCCAATATACAATTCCCCGCATACGCCAATAGGGCACTCCTCCATCCGTTCGTTCAGCACGTATACCCGTTGATTGGCGAGTGAACGTCCGTAAGGAATGCTGGTCCAGCCAGGCAACACCTCCTGAACCGGGTAAGCAATCGACCAGATGGCTGCTTCGGTGGCACCGCCTAACGAGACCACCTCAAGCCCTGGCTTCAACCGGCTGGTTGCTTGAGGCAAGCCCAGTGGTATCCAGTCACCGCTAAGCAGAGCAAGACGCAGCGAGCTGCAGACTGGCGAATTCGTATCTTTGACCAGTTCCGTAAGCATGCTGAGGAGTGCAGGAACTGTATTCCAGAGGGTTACACCTGTCCTGTTCATCAGCTCCAGCCAATGTTCAGGGTCCCGGAGATGATCCTTGTCTGGCAGAACGAGTGTGCCTCCTGCAGAGAGCATGCCGAAGATATCAAACACGGACAGGTCAAAGTTCAGCGCAGACAGGCCGAACATGACATCATTCGGTCCAACTATATAAGTGTGAAGAATATCTTCAATGGTATTGAGAACAGAGCGGTGATTGACCATGACACCTTTGGGAACGCCCGTGCTCCCTGAAGTGAACATAATATACGCCAGGCGGTCTGCCGCCTCTGGGTCCTCTGCCCCGTATTTGCCGTCCGGCTTGCACTGTCCGTTAAGAACAACGTGCATAAGCTGCGGCCAATCTGAGTGATCCAAATCGGGCTGAATGACAGCATTTGCGACTTGTCCAAGCCGCAGAAGCTCAGCTATCCGGGCTTGGGGAAGCGAGGCATCCACGGGTAGATACGCGCAGCCAGCCTTGAGAATCCCAAGCACGGCAGCAATCTGCTCCCAGCCCTTGTGCATCACAACGGCCACCGGTTCGCCCGGACGGATTCCATTTAGGATAAGCTGACCGGCAACGTAATCGGCATAGTCATTCAATTCGGAATAACTAAGCTGCCCTCCAGAAGTGATAAGTGCCACTGCGGACGGTCGTTGCCGTACATTGTTGTGGTAACGTTCCAGCAGTGATCCGGGTGACGGATTAGGCAGCAGTGGCCGGGTATGGAATGTTGCAACCTCATGAAGACGTTCGCGGTGCGGCATACTGCGCGAAAGCTCCATACTCAGGGGCAGTGGTTCATCCCAGACTTGGGCTTCCTTAGCCAGCATGTCCAGCAGCTCGCAATATGCAGCGAACATCTCGTCCAGCATGCCGGCCGGGAACAGTTCATCTACAGAATCCCAATTGAAATGCAATTCCCCATCCCGTTCCAGCACCTGGTGATCCAGCCACACCTGAGGAGTCTGCGAGACACTGTAGCGATCCTCCTGCAAGGCCTGGGCGGGCTGGCCTTCGGTCGCAACTTGTTCTGTCTGATTCAGAATGCTCGTGAAGATTACGGGTACAATCGCCTTCGATGGCTCTTTGTATTTGGCCAGCAGCTCCCTTGTCACCCGCACACCGCTGAAATAGCGGTGATCCATATCCTCAAGCAGCCTGCGCTGATGGCGCTGGGCCCGGCTGATGAAGGCACCCGGTTCGCGGTTGTCAATTTCCAGCAGAGTCAGGGAGGTGAAGTCCCCAATGACTTCGCCCACTTCGGGATGGATCGGCAGACGGTTGAATAAGGTCAGATTAAGGGCGAAATGCGCCTTGCGGCTCCATAACGTCAGCACCTCCGAAAAAGCAGACAGTAAAGCCACCGTAGAGGTAATGCCATAACCTTCCGCTCTCTTTTTGAGCTGCTTCCAGTGTGGTGCGGAGATGACATGCTGCCGCCGTCTGAATTCCGGCTTCAGCACTTGGGACGGTTCCTTCACAAGTTCAAACTGCGGTCCCATTGGCAGGGAGTCCAGCCGGCCCTTCCAGTACGTCTCGGAGCGGCGGAATAATTCGCTTTTTTCAATCTCTGCAGTGGCCAGCACATAATCGCGGAAGGACAAGGTCAGCGGCTCGAAGGCATGGGCAGGATTCAGATAAAGTACAGAGAGCTCGCGCAGCAGCAGCTCCAGGCTCCAGGCATCAGCGATTAGCAGATCGACGCTGATATGCAGCCGGACCCGGCCTTCAGGCAGCCGCGTCGCGCGGACATCAAACAACGGCCACTGGCAGCAATCCAGCACCTGGTGCGACATCTCTTCACGAATAGACCGCACATGGGCGCTTCGCTCCTCTTCCCCAAAAGCGGTGATGTCATAGGAACGGATTATATAGCTGGGAACTTGAGGCAGAATCTGCTGCTGCCCATCCGGAAGAATCACCGAGCGAAGCATGTCATGCCGGTCAATCAGCGCTTGGAACGCCTGCTGGAACGTGCTTAGATTAAGGTCAGCGACATCATTTTCAAAATACATATGGGTCGATACATTTCCAAGCTCCAGGCCCTCAGAACGGCCGATCCAGTAGGCCTTTTGCACATCGGTCAGTGGAAAGGGTTCATACCGCTCCGCCAAAGCAATCTGCACCTCAGGAAGATCAGTATACGCACTGATGCCTTGCCCGGCTTGCTCCGCTGCCAATGCAGCCAGATCGTCCACAGTAGGGTGATCGAAAAATTGCTGGAGCGTAATTTCTGTACAGAAGGTCTTGTTCATCACAAACAAAATTTGGGTCGCCAGCAGGGAATGCCCGCCCAGCTCGAAGAAGGTCTCCTGTCCATCCGCGATCTCGAGCCCAAGGCTCTGCTCCCAGATTTCTTTGACTTTCTGCTGATAATAGTTATTGTCTGCCGTTCTGTTTCCTTGGCGGCTTCCACTCTCAACATCTGCTGTGGAACGTCCGCTGGAAGGGCCAATCCAGAATACACCTCGTTCAAAAGGATAGGTTGGGAGCTCCAGCTTGCGTCTGTGTTCTCCTTCGTAATACAGCGCCCAATCCAGTTCAGCGCCTGCCAGCCATAATCGGGCGATTTCGCTTTGCAGCCAATATAGTCCTGGTGCTTGGCCTGCCGCTGCAATCTGCCCGTCGGATTGGCTGGGCTTGCCCAGGTTCAGGACATAGACCTGCTCCACCTGTTCAGGTGCATGACCGGAAGTATGATCCTTGTCTTCGCTGATGAGCTGATGTAAAGCATCCTCCAAGGCGCATTCGCCCTTCAACACCAGTCTGACCCAGTCGCCTATTCCTGTACCAACGATGGAAGAGGCTTGGATGCCCCAGCCAAGGAACAGGCGGCCAAGCGCCAATTGCAGCGCAAACGACAGCATCCTCCCGGTAGCGGAAGAAGCTTCAGGTGCAAGGGCGGACCGAACATAATGTCTCAGGTCGAGTGGATATGAGCGGCGGATTTGGTCGGACAGTTCGCTAATCAACTGCTGAAATGTCGGATTGGATTCGTATAAATCGCGGGCCTCCTCTGCAGAGAGCACACAGTTTTGTGAGAAGCTTAGACAAACTGCCGGCTTGCCCTCCGCTGCAGACCCCTGACGTGTAGTACCCGTTACACCCGCAGCCCTTAGCTGCTCCAGCAGATCGGTGCGCCCGCGAAAAACAATAGCTTTTGAAACGGCAAATACCGCCCGTCCTGTCTTAAGGGTATAGGCCACGTCGCTTAGATTAAGCTGCGGGTGTATTTCTATATGAGCCGCCATATTGGCGCACATCCGCTCCAGCGCACTTGCTGTCTTGGCCGACAGGACCAGAAGCTCGCAGCGGTTCTCCGCATCCCCTTCCGCCTGAACCGGTGCTTCCGTCAGCACCAAATGGGCATTGATTCCACCTAGTCCAAAGGAGCTGACTCCGGCATACCGCCCATGTTCACCGGCATCCCAGTCCGCAAGCATATCATTCACGTAGAAGGGGCTGCTATGCTCCTCAAGCTTGGGATTCGGTGTCTCAAAATGAAGGCTTGCCGGAATTTTCCGGTGCTTGAGCGCCAAGGCTGTTTTGATCAGACCGGCTGCCCCAGAAGCCATCTCGACATGGCCGATGTTGGTTTTGGCCGAACCAATTGCACAAAAACGGTTGGAGCGCGCCGCTGCAAACGCTCTGCTTAGCGCCTCAAGCTCTATATCATCTCCAAGCGGCGTGCCGCTGCCGTGAGCTTCAACGTAGCTGATTGCATCCGGCTGGACTTGGGCGATGCTCATGGCTTCAGCAATGACCGCCGCCTGGCCATCTACACCGGGAGCAGCGTAGCCGATCCGGTTAGCGCCGTCGCTGTTAATTGCCGAGCCTTTGATTACGGCCTGGATCGTATCTCCGTCCCGCAGTGCATCTTCAAGCCTTTTCAAGACGACGATTCCCAGGCCATTGCTGTATACAGTCCCAGTAGCCTCTGCGTCAAAAGCGTGAATCATCCCATCTGCTGCGGTCAGTCCCCCTTGGCGGTGCAGGTAGCCCGGAACTTGCGGGAATTTGAGCGTCACGCCCCCTGCCAGTGCAAGGTCGCATTGTCCGCTGAGCAGACTTTCACAGGCCAGATGCGTTGCTACGAGAGAAGTCGAACAAGAAGTCTGTACGGCAACGACAGGTCCGCAAATATTTAGGCGATAGGCAATTTGGGCGGTCATATGGTCCTTGTCGTTGGCGATCATAAGCTGCAAATCACTGACGGATTCGTTCCGGTCCCTGTCCGCAAGCAAGTGGTTAATCAGGTAAGTACTAGTGCTGACTCCTGCGAACAAACCAATCAGTCCGGGATAATTCAGCGGGTTATACCCTGCCTTCTCCAGTACCTCCCAGGCGCTCTCCATAAAAAGCCGATGCTGCGGATCGGTGATTTCGGCTTCCCTGCCGGTCAGCTTGAAGAAGGCAGCATCAAATTTCTCAGTATTCTTCAATGAAGTATTCACCGGGATCAGACCTTCGCTCCCCAGGCGGCTCAGGGGTTCTATGCCTGGTCCTGCCGGTGCGGGGCTTAGCTGCAGCGCATCCGTTCCACTAGCGAGAAGCTCCCAATACTGCTCCACGGAATCCACCCCGGGGAACCGGCACACCATGCTGACGATGGCGATATCATTACTTATATCCTGCTCCGACTGTTCCTTGCTCACTGTGTTTCCTCCCTTATGTTCAAAATCATCTGCGGCGCGTTTGTCTTGCATGAAACCGCCTGTCCGCGCGGTCCACCGCTTTTTGCTCCATACCTGTAGGGGACTTGTCCACTGAAGCACTTCCGAAAAATTCAACCAGCGCTGCGACGGAGGTATGTCTGAACAGCTCGATAATAGGAATCTCGCGGTTCAGCATCTCCTGCAGCTTCAATTGCATCTGAACCAGCTTGAGCGAATTGCCGCCAAGGTCGAAAAAATGCTCATCCCTGCCGACATGCGGACGGTTCAGCAGCTCCTTCCAAATGGAGATAATACCTTCTTCCAGTACGGATTGCGTCGGTCCCGCTGCCGGTTCAATCGTCTCAGGCAGAATGGCAAGCAGTGCTTTGCGGTCAGTTTTGCCGTTGGGAGTCAAAGGGAATTCTTCGAGAATGCTTATACTGTAAGGAACCATGTAGCCTGGAAGCCGGGAGCGCAGATGGGAGCGCAGTGCAGCCGGGTCCGGCAAGGGTTGCCGTTCCGAACCGACAATCACAAAAGCGCGCAGACGACTCGCGTCCTCCTCTCCTTCAGCAAGCACAGTAGCCTCTTGAACACCGGGACAGGTCTTCAAGGTGCTTTCGATTTCACTTAACTCAATGCGGTAGCCGCTAATTTTGACCTGGAGGTCGTCGCGTCCAAGGAATTCAATGACCCCGTCTGAACCATAACGGCCCCAATCCCCCGTCCGGTAGAGGCGTTCTCCGGTGATAGGCGACATGACAAAGCGTTCTGCAGAGCGGATCTCATCCCGCCAGTAGCCGCTGGCAACGCCCAGACCGCCAATATATAACTCTCCCGGCACCGATACTGGACATTCTTCCATCCGTGCATTCAGCACATATACACGCTGGCCGGACATGGACAGACCATAGGGAATGTTGGTCCAAGCCGGATCGACAGTGTGAACCGGGAACTGAATCGACCAGATCGCTGCTTCGGTTGCCCCGCCAAGCGCAATCACCTCCGCCTCAGGACTCAGGCGGCGGATGGCTCCCGGAAGAGTAGAAGGAATCCAGTCTCCGCTGAGCAGGCACAGTCTGAGGAAATCCAGCCGTACTTCAGATGCGGCATACATCAGCAGCATGTTCATGAAGGCTGGAACGCTGTTCCAGACCGTGACCCGGTGCTTCTGCATCAGCTCCAGCCAGTGTGCCGGATCGCGTAGCCGCTGCGGCTCTGGCAGCACAAGTGTGCCTCCTGCCGCCAAGCAGCCGAAGATGTCGAATACGGATAAATCGAAGCTTAGCGAAGAAAGTCCAAGCACGACATCCTGCGGGTTCAGCCCATGGCTGCGGTTAATGTCGGTCAACGTATTAACCGCGGCTATATGGGTGATCATCACCCCTTTAGGCGTTCCTGTACTGCCGGAAGTGAATAATACGTAGGCCAGTTGCTCGCCTATTCCGTCTGCATTGCCTCCATATTCCGGCGTCTCTTCGTTTCCGGTATTTTCGTTGACCTCTATGGTCTTAATACCGGTAGTGGCCCAATCACCTACAGGGACAGAGGACTGGACCAGTACCACTTGAACCTGTCCGAGCTCCAGCAGCTCTCCAATGCGGTAGGCTGGCAGACCTGCATCTACCGGCAGGTAGGCCGCTCCGGCCTTTAAGATCCCTAGGACCGCCGCCACCTGCTCCCAGCCTTTTTCCATCACTACGGCAACCAATGTCTCCGGCTGTATGCCACACGCCACCAACTGATGCGCTATAGCATTGGCTTTGCGGTTCAACTCTCCGTAAGAGAACGTAAATCCGCCCACAAGCAGGGCCGGAGCATTGGGCTGAGTGCGGGCCATCCGCTGAAAGCCATGATGCAGGGCAATGTCCTGCGTCTCCTGTTTGTGTTGGTGCCGTGTGTTAATTTCCGCCAGTTTCAGGCGGTGTGCGAATCCGGCTGAACCCGAATCGGCCAGCGGCAGGACCTCCTCCCAGGCCTCTTCATCTTCTGCCAAACGGCGCAGCAAGCTTCCATAGATGGCAAACATCTCATCCAGCACTCCCGGCGGGAACTTGCTCAGGGCCGCGTCCCAATTGTAGTGAAGCTCGCCGTCCCGTTCAGCTACCTGGTGATCCAGCCATACCTGAGGTGTCTCCGACAGACTGCGCGCTTCCGTCTCTGCTTCATTCCTCCGCTGGAAGATCTGATCAAATCCGGCTGTCGTCCTCTCCCTGTCAGATAAGTCCAGCAGGCTTGTGAACACCACCGGAACCGGTTCACTCAGAATGCTGTGGGCCATAAGCTGTTCTGTCACACGGATGCCGCTGTAAAGGCGGTGATCGAGATCGGTCCACAGACGTTTCTGGAGCTGTTCAGCCCTGCTGCCAAAAGGAAGAGGTTCACGGTAATCGACCTCCAGCAGACTGATGGTTGTGAAATCTCCAACCAGATGCTCCATTTGCGGATGCAGCGGGAGACGGTTAAACAGCGTTAAATTCAACAAAAAATGAGGCTGCTTGGCATACAGCGCAAGCACTTCTGCATAACAGGCGAGCAGCAATGCGGAGGAAGTTAACCCCCGTCTGCGTGCCGCCGCTGACAGCTTCGACCAGAGACTGGCCGGCAGAACGGCCTTCCAGCGCTTAAATTCCTGCCGCTTGAGGCCTTGAGAAACCGCAACAGGCAACTGCGGACCGGCCGGGAGGCGGGGAAGTCTCTCTTGCCAATAGGTCTGCGCCATTCTATAACGGTCTGCAGAGGTTACGGACAGCAAGGACAGCACATAATCACGGAAAGTTGCTTCCAGTGGCGGCAATTGGGCTGTTCCGGCATACAGCGCAGCCAGTTCCTCCAGAATAATCCGAAAACTCAGCGCATCGGCGATCATAAGGTCAAAGCTGATATGCAGCCGGGTCAGTCCTTCGGGCAGCCGGGTCGCTTCAATGGCGAACATCGGCCAACTGCCGGTATGAATGGTCTGCGACATCACTTGACGAATGTCGTCCAGCCGTGAGACGCGCTCCGCTTCGGAGCAGGCGCTTGCGTCTGCCATTCTCACCGGGTAAGGCGGGACCTCTTCCAGAATCTGCTGCATGCCGTCCGGCATGACCATTGCCCGCAGCATAGGATGCCGCTTAATGAGCGTCTGGAAGCACTGTTCGAAACGTTCAATATCAAGACCCGCAAACTCCATCTCCTGATAGACATGAGTGGCGGCGCTGCCTGTCCGTCTTCCGCTCCAATAGGCCATCTGCACTTCGGTCAAAGGAAAAGGTTCAAAGGCCTCTTGCGGCGACACTATAAATTCGGGTAAGTCCACTTTGGCTGAGCTTCCCGTCTCTGACAAAGGTGCCACCGCAGCATCATCCAGTTCAGTTGCCATGTTGGCAATGGTGGAGGCGATAAGCAGCTCCCGGAGCGTCAGCTCCACCTGCATCCTGGAGCGGATTTCAGTCAGCAGCTTGACAGCGAGCAAAGAATTACCGCCCAAATCAAAAAAATGATCGTGTATTCCCACGCTGGTCAGGTTCAGCACCTCACCCCATACCTCGGCGAGCCGGATCTCAGTTGTGCTTCGCGGCGCTGTGTAACTGCGGGTTAACACCGCCTTGTCCAGTGGCAGCCGTGAAAGGAATTGCCGGTCTACCTTGCGGTTTGGTGTCAAAGGCAGCTCAGCAAGCTTAACAAAACGTGCCGGGATCATATAACTGGGAAGCACCCCGCGGAGTGTTTCCTTCCAGTCTGTCTCGTCAGGAATGCTCTCCTTGCCAGAGGCTAAAGGGGACGGCACCCAATACGCAGCCAACAGTTGTTCTCCCTGTCCGTCGTCGCAAGTGACTACGGCGCTTGCCGCAATCTCTGGCTGAAGGTTCAACTGCTGTTCAATCTCAGCAGGCTCGATGCGGAAGCCCCGCAGCTTGAGCTGCTGGTCTTTACGGCCGAGATAAGCCATTTCTCCTCCAGGCAGCAGCCGGACCCGGTCCCCCGTATTGAATAGCCGCCCTCCCGCCTGGTCCAGCGGGTTCATGATGAACTTCTGCGCGGTCAGCTCCGGCTGACGGTGATAGCCGTCCGTTACGCCGTCACCTCCGATGTACAGTGTGCCTTCGGCTCCGAATGGCACAAGAGCCAGCGCTTCATCCAGGACCAGGCAGGTTGTACGGCCGATCGGTCTGCCAATCGGGACTTTGTACAGGAGGTCATCCGGCGTAAGCTTGTGGGCCAGAGACCATACCGCCGTTTCGGTGGGGCCGTACAGGTTCCATACCGCTTTACCCCGGTGTAACAATTGTGCAGCAAGCTCCGGCTTCAGTTCCTCACCGCCGCAGAGTACCGTCATGTGCTCTGAACCCTTCCAGCCCTCTGCCAGCAGCAGCCGCCACAATACCGGTGTTGCCTGCATAAAGGTCGGCTTATAACGATTCATATTCTCCATAAGCAGTCCTGGATCGCCGCTTCCCTCCTGTGGGAAGATCAGCGTTGCCCCTGCGGATAATGGCAAAAACAGTTCGAGCAAGAAAATATCAAACGAGCATGTCGTGACAGACAACAGCGAATCCTCGGATGTCATATGCAGCAGTTCCTGCATGGCATACAGGAAATGAACCGCATTCCGGTGAGTCACGGCTACCCCTTTGGGCTGGCCTGTACTCCCGGAGGTATAAATCATATAAGCGTGATGCGGTCTTTCAGATGCCTTGGAGTCAGACAGAGCACTATTAGTCTGCCAACACAGGCTGCCTGGGCTGATGTCGCAGCAGCGGTGGTTGCCGAACCGCTCGGCTTCCGCAGGATGATCTACCAGAATGCAGTCCAGTTCGGCGTGGCCCGCGATGTATTGCAGCCGCTGCTCTGGAAAGGCCGGGTCGAGCGGAACATAAGCGCTGCCGCTGATCAGAATGCCAAGGATGCCTGCCGCCAGCTCGAACGAAGGACGGGCGCAGATGCCAACGCGATGACCCGGCCCTGCGCCGGCTGACAATTGCAAATAGGCTGCTAACCGCTCTGCCGCCCCATACAATTCGGCATAAGTATAGGAACGGGGGCCGCATACAATTGCCACGGCCGACGGATTGGCTGCGGCTTGCCGCTCCACCAGTGAATACAGTGTCGATCGCTCCGGGTAAACAACACCCGGGCCGATGCCTGCCTTATGCAGCTCCGCTTCTTCAAACGGAGAAATCAATGGAAGCTGCGGGAGCGTCTGCTGCGCTTTCGCCGGCAAATGCCCAAGCATCCAGACATAGTTAGCGAGCAGTCCTTCTGCTATTCTTTTGTCATAGAGATCGGTGTTGTATTCCAGCATTACATCCAAATGGTGAGGATGCTCGATAACTTCCAGTGTGATATCGAATTTGGCAGAGTGCTGAGTCCACTTCTGCGGCGTGCAGACAGCACCGTCCAGTTGATCCAGTGACATATCGCCTTGCTGGAAGATAAAAAAGAGCTGGAATAAAGGCGAATAAGCCAAGTCCCGGGGCGGATTCAATGCATCCAGTACATGCTCGAACGGGATTTCCTGAGCTTTCAGAGCTCCAAGCACTGTCTGCATGGTAAGTTGCAGGACCTCTGTGAAGCTGCCTGCTTCGCGGATATCCGTTCTTAACACCACATTGTTCACGAAGCAGCCCAGCATCTCTTCGGTCTCCTCCCGGCATCTTCCCGCCGTCGGAGTGCCAACCACAACATCTCCCCTGCCTGTATATCTGTACAGCAGCACGTTAAAGGCAGCCAGTACAGTCATGAAGAGCGAGGCGCCTGCAGACCTTGCGAGAACTCTGAGCGCTTCAAGCTCCTCCGCTTCGATCCGCAGCGTGCAGCTATCTCCGCCCGAGGTCAGCAAGCGCGGGCGCGGGCGGTGTGAAGGAATTGTATAGAAAGGATCTGCGCCCCGCAGTTGCTCCTTCCAGTAATGCAGACCTTCCGTCAGCATCTCTGCCTGCATCCATTCTCTCTGCCAGCAGGCATAATCGGCATAGTCGTATTCACGCTGATTATGCGGTAGGCTCTGCCCCTTGCATAATACGTTATAGAGCTGCACCCATTCTTCTGTAAGCAATCTAAGCGACCAGCCATCGGCAACAATATGATGAATGACGAATACAAGCATGTGGTCATCCTCTGCCAGCTCGTACAATCCGGCGCGCAGCAATGGCGGTCTGCCGAGATCAAACGGCTGCGTAAGCAGCGGCTGGGCCGCTTGTTCGACCTGGTGCAGCAGCTCCGCTTCTGATTCCCCTGTGACCTTGACCTGCAGCAGCGGAATGGCGCTGTCAGCGGCGATGTGCTGCTGCGGCTTCCCCTCTTTGGCGGTGAATGAGGTCCGGAAGCTCTCGTGACCGGCCGCCAGCAGGCGCAGGCTGGCTTCCAAATGCCCCTTCTTAAGCGCACCGGTAATTCGGATGGCCTGATGCAGATGATAACTGGAGGCGGTGCCGCCGAGCTGCTCCATCAGCCATAAACGCTCCTGGCTGTAGGACAACGGTAATCCATTGTCATCGCGTGTTTGTTTTTCCAAGGGAATTTGCAGCACGGGAATTCCCCGTTCACGCATTTGCAGCCGGAACCATTGTTTTTGCTCAGGCGACAATGAGGATAAGGCTACTTGTTCGGCCATTACCCCTTCCCTCCGCTCGGTTTGAGTTTGTCCTCTGCAAGGCTGCTGGCGATTTCGCCACTGCTCATGGCAGCCACTTCCTGGAACAAACTTGCAATGGATTGCTCCTTGCGGGTCTCCCCGGAGGTATTCTCCAGCAATTGGGCCATTCCGCTTACAGTCGGACGCAGGAATATGCTCTCGATGGACAGTTGTACGCCCAAAGCTTGCCGAATCCGGTCAAGCACCTGAGTGGCCAGCAGCGAATGGCCTCCCAGCTCGAAAAAGTTATCATCCGCACCCACCGGTTGAATATGAAGCTCCCGTTCCAAAATCTCCACAAGCTGCTGCTCGATGCTCCCCTCCGGCGCACGGTACGCTGCCGTTATCTTGGGGCGGGCATGGCGTGATCCGGGTTGACGTTGCTCGGGAATGGAACTGAACGGTAAGAATATCCCGGATGTTTGTGTCCCTGACGTAACCGTAACCGAGGCGGTTGAGCCGGACGGGGCAGCTTCGGGATATACCCAGTAGCTCTGCCGGGAGAACGCATACGTTGGCAGCGGAACCCGCCGGCGCGTCTCATTTCCGAAATAAAGCCCCCAGTCCAGATCTGCACCGCATACCCATAGGTTGGCTATAGCCTGTGCCAACACCCGCGTGTCCCCGTCCTGTCCGTGGACAGAACGCAAGGCGGGCACCCACACACTGTCTTCAGCCGCTGCCGGGTTCTGCCGCCCCAGACCACATAATGTGGAGCCTGGTCCTAATTCCACAAACAACCGGTTTCCTTCGCGCAGCAGGGCCCCAAGTCCATCCATAAAGACAACCGGGTCGAGAATATGCCGGGTCCAGTATCCGGGATCGGTAGCCTCCTCAGCCTTCAGCCAGGTACCGGTAAGACAGGACATTATTGGAACAGAGGGTTCCTTTAATTCCACCTGCATCAACAACTCACGATAAGCGGCGACCATCGGCTGCATCAGCGGCGAATGGAAGGCGTGAGAGGTGGATAGTTTCTTATTAAAAACCCCTTCTTCCGTCAGCCGCTGTTCCAGTCCGGCAATGAAGGCTTCTTCTCCCGACAACACGCATAGACCTGGGCTGTTGACTGCTGCCAGCGTAATTCTCTCTTGTAGATATCTGTTTACTGCCTCACGGCTGAGCCCAACTGCCAGCATCGCTCCTCTTTCGGTCCGGGACATCCACTCTGCCCTGCGGCAGACCAGCAGAACGGCATCTTCGAGACGGAACACACCTGCGATTGCGGCTGCGGCGTATTCTCCCAGACTATGGCCGATCATGGCCTGTGGACGAAGTCCCCGGCTGATCAGGAGCTGGGCCATAGCGTACTCAACAGCAAATAACAGCGGCTGGGTAAGCGCGGTCTCGTTCACGTCCAGTGTTTGCGGGTGATTCTTCCCGGATTGCATCAATGGCTTGATATCCATCCCCGTCAGGCTTTGGATCTGCACTGCGCAGCGGTCGTAATACTCGCGAAAAACCGGCTCAGCAGCATATAGGCCTGCCGCCATCCCCATATATTGCGAGCCTTGCCCCGTGAACATAAACACCAGAGGACGGTTCCTGGAAGGACTTTCTCCCTGGTATACCGCTTGCGGGTCAGCCGCCTCCATTGCCAGGACAGCTTCTTCCTGCGTGGAGCAGACCACAGCCGCCCTGATCCCAAAAGCCTGCCGGCCAACCGACAGTGTATATGCCACATCCGCTAGTTTCGTCTGCGTCTCTTCGCGCAAATAATGCTGCAGCCGGGACAGATTACCAGCCAGGGAGGTCTCGGATTTCGCTGAGACTGGGAGAATATGCCACCCCGGCACGGCTGGTGCACTGTACATACGTGGACCCTCTTCAAGAACCACGTGGGCATTGGTGCCGCCCATACCGAGCGAGTTCACTCCGGCGCGGCGCGGGTAGGCTTGCTCGGGCCAATCCGTAAGCCCTGTATTTACGTAAAAAGGACTGCCGTCAAAGTCAATCGCCGGATTAGGACGCTCATAATTCAGCGTCGGCGGAATTTGCTTGTGGTGCAGCATGAGCGTCGCTTTGATGAATCCGGCAATGCCGGCGGCAGAATCGAGATGCCCTATGTTTGTTTTGACCGAACCGATCGGGCAATACCCTCGCTGATTCGTGCCAAGGCGGAACGCTTGGGTCAACGCCTCTATTTCAATGGGATCTCCCATTCGGGTGCCGGTGCCATGCGCTTCAACGTAACCGATCGTCTGCGGGTGAACCTCTGCCAGCGCCTGGGCCGAAGCGATGACTTCGGATTGTGCGCCTACGCTTGGCGCGGTATAGCTGATTTTATCCGCTCCGTCATTGTTGACGGCAAACCCCTTGATGACAGACCAGATATGATCCTTGTCGCGGATCGCTTCATCCAGCCGTTTCAGCACGACAAGACCGTAACCGTTGCCCGGAACAAATCCGCTGCTGTTCTCGTCAAAAGCGCGGCAGTGCCCATCCGCCGACATAATTCCTCCAGGCTCAAACAGGTAGCCTGCACGTTCAGGAGGGCCAACCGTGATACCACCAGCCAGCGCCATGTCACATTGATAGGTCAACAGGCTCTGTGCTGCCATGCAGACGGAGACCAGCGAGGTGGACGACGAGGACTGCACCGCCATAGACGGGCCTTTGAGGTTCAGGCGATAGGAGATCGTTGTAGCCATACTGTCCTTGTCATTGCCGATGGCTGCCTGCAAATTGCCGGTGGCCAGCATTTTTTGAATATGAGGATAGAGGTTCAGGAACAGATATGAGCTCATGCTTTTTCCGGCAAAAACACCCACGGAGCCTCCGCATTCCGAGGATTGGTAGCCAGCATGCTCCAGCGCTTCCCAAGCACATTCGAGCATCATCCGGTGTTGGGGGTCCATAAGCTCCGCATCCTTGGGATTGATCCCGAAAAAAGCGGCATCGAATGCATCGAGCTGGCCGATTTCCCCTTTAGCCCGGACATAATTCGGCTGACTCAGTATTCCGGGGTCAATGCCTGCCTCCTCCAGTTCCCGGCTGGAGTAATGGGAAATACACTCTTTTCCCTCGGTCAGATTGCGCCAGAAGGCCTCCAGGTTCTCGGACTGAGGGAACCTTCCCGCCATGCCGATGACCGCAATTTCATTTCCGTTATAAGGATACTCAGGATGACTCATAGCATCTATTCCTCCTTCTCTATGGTGCTGCGAACCGCTACGGAAGAAGCTGTTTTCCGGTAACGGAGAAATGCGTTTTTTTGCTTCGCGGCCGTCTCGTAAATGTAAGTCCCCAGAGCATCGCGCGAGCCTTCGCTGAGATATCCGGCGAGTGAACGGACCGTCGGGTATTTGAACAAATCCACCAGCGTCAGCGGAACGGGGAATTCCCGGCTGAGCCGGTCATGCACTTTGGCGAGCAGCAGCGAATGTCCGCCCAGATCAAAAAAGTTGTCTTCCACGCCAAAGTGCCGGAGCTGTAGAATCTCCTCCCAGACCTTTGCAATGCTTTTCTCAGTGGCGTTCTGGGGCTGTTCATAGGCGGCCCCGCTACGGGCAAGGCTCTCGCCAGGCTGTGGAAGGGCAGAAACCTCCAGCTTGCCATTGGCATTGTAGGGAATATGCTCCAGTTGAATATAAGCAGCTGGCTTCATATATGAAGGAATCCGCGACTCCAGCCAATGCGCCAATTGCTGGCTGATAATGCTCGCTTGGCTGCGGACCGTATAGTATGCGATCAGCCGCAGGTTGCCTTCGAAATCGGGCTGAGGATGCACGGCCGCCTCTTCGACTTCCGGGAATGTGCACAAATGCCGCTCTACTTCACTTAGCTCAATCCGGTACCCGCGGATTTGGACCTGCCGGTCGCTGCGGCCGATAAAGGCAAGCTCGCCGCCGGGAAGCCAATATCCGGTATCTCCGGTCAGAAGCAGCCGCTCGCCTTGACGGAACGGATGGGGAACAAATGCCGCTTCGGTCAAGTCACGACGATTCAAATATCCGCGGGCCAAGCCATGTCCAGAGATGCAGATTTGTCCCTTGACCCCAATCGGAACCGGCCGTAGATGAGAGTCCAGCACGTAGACTTGCTGATTGGCTACCGGTCTGCCCAGTGAGGCGGAAACGGCTTGCTCCCCATCCTGGTCGGGCTTCAGTAACTTATACGTACTGCACACGCCGGATTCTGATAGTCCATACCCGTTGGCAATATCCATTCCGCTTAGCCTATCCACATGGCTGGACTGCAAAGTCTCTCCACCACTCAGAATGAGGCGAAGCAGGGAAGAGGTTCCGCCGTCGCTATTCAAACGCCGAACCATAGAGGGTACGGTGCTGAGGATCGTAATGTGATGCCGCTCCATGTAGGCCCGCAGCTTGCCCGGGTGCAGCACTGTTTCGGTATCCGGCAAGACGAGTGTCCCTCCGGCAGCCAGAATCGGCAGCGACTCTCCGATGAAACTGGCTGAAGCAACCGATGTAATGGGCAGCAGACGATCCAAGTCCGTCGCCTGGTACGATGAAAGAAAGGAGTGGACCAGATTGTCGATGCTGCGCCGCTCCAGAAGGACTCCTTTAGGAACCCCTGTCGAACCGGAAGTAAAGATGATAAAAGCGAGCGTCTGCGGCGATAATCCATTGTCTGGTCCCCGCTCGTCCTGCTCACCGAACACTGGGATCTGTTCCTCCAGCAAGATCACTCGTTCTGGCGGGAGCGGCAGCAACTCGGAATGGACGGAATCACTAAGTGCATACACGTCGCCAAGCTCCTCCACCATCTGCCGGATACGCTCCCGGGGCATCGCAGGATCAACGGGCACCACTGCTCCTCCTGTTTTGGATACGGCAAGTGCAGCTGCCACAAAACGTCCCGAGGAGGGAAGGCAGACGATTACCGGCGTCTCCGCGTGCAGGCTCTTGTCTAAAAGCTGTGCCGCAAGACGGTTCGCCCACTGATTCAAGTCGCGGTAACTAAGTACATGTTCTCCCTCAAGCACCGCGCATTTCTCTGGAGTTTGGACAGCTCTGTGCTCGATCCAACTTACAAATCCATGTTCCGGTACTGGCTGCTCTGTTTCGTTCCATGTCTGTAAAATCATCTTCTCTTCTGAAGCCTCCAGCAGGTTGATCCGTCCAAGCGTCTCCTGCGGATCTTCCAGAGCTGCCACCGCCAGCCGGATAAAATGCCCGATCATTCGTCTCATCGTTGCTCTTGTGAACAGATCGGAGCTGAATTCAAAAGTCCCCCTCAGTCCTCCGTCCTCCTCCCAGCAGGATACGGACAGATCAGTCTGGGCAATTCCGATGTCCAGCGGGACGGCTGACAAGCGGAGACCTTGCGCTTCCATAACAGGCATCTCCAGATTATCGAGCTGGAACATGGTCTGGAAGACAGGCTGTACGCTTCGCTCGCGGTCCGGGTTCAGTCTCTCGACAAGCAGATCGAACGGCAGGTCCTGATGGTCAAAAGCCAGCAAAGCCTCTTCCTGAACGCTCCTTGCATAGTCTATAAAAGACAGGTCGTCCCGCGGCTGCGTACGGACTACCACAGTATTCACGAACATCCCTATCAGCGGCTCCAGCTCGGTTCTTGTCCGTCCGGCTACCGGTGTTCCGACGAGTAAATCTTCTTCTGCACAGTACCGGAAGAGCAGCGTCTTGAAGACGGTCAGCAGGAAATGAAACACCGATAAGCGTTCCTTCCGGCAAAAGCTGCCAATGCGCTCATACACGTCAGGCTCTATCCGAAACGACTCCATCCCTCCCAAGCCCGACATAGAGCTTGGCCGTTTAAAATCGGCGGGTATGTCCAGCATAGGAGGCGCACCTTCCAGCTTATCCAGCCAGAATGCCAGGTCCCGTGCATACGCCGTATCTTCACTCCGGCTCTCAAGCCACCGTACATAGTCCCGGTACTGGATCGTAAGCGGCTGCAAGTCTGGTGCTGTCCGGTCCAACTCTGCTCCATACAGACGTGTGAAGTCACGAAGGAGAATCCCCTTCGACCAGCCGTCCGCTACAATATGGTGCATGCGGATGATCCAGATATGCTCCTGCTCACCCACCTGCAGCAGTGTAAAAGAAATTAGCGGATCATGCTCCAGGTCTATCGGACTGCCTGCAATGCGTGTGATTTCGGCATGCAGCCATTCGGAAGAAGTGGCTTTGCCGCCGCCCTCCGCTCCCAATATTTCAAAAGCTAAGTCTCCTGCGTGAGGGCAGGCGCACGGTTCGCCCTGGTGCAGTCTGTAATTCACGTTCAGCAGTTCGTGGCGCTCCAGCAGGGAGTGCAGTGCTGCCCGCATGCAGTCTGTGTCGAGGTTCCCTTCGATCTTCAGTACTGCGCTGTTATTGAAGGCGGCGCTGCCCGGATGCAGCTGCTGGAGGAACCAGATCCCGCGCTGCGCGGGGGACAAACCGAAGGAACCAGACTCTCCTGTACGGGGAATTGCGGTGTGCTTGTTCCCCGGAACTGAAATGCCTTTGTTGCGCAATAATCTGTCATACAGCTCGTTGTTTATCATCTTCCATTCCGCCCCCTTAGCTTTGTGCGGCCTTACCCCCGTGGATGGCAAGCAGGAGGCTCCGGTCTGCCTTGCCGTTTGGTTTCAGTGGAATTTCATCCATCCAGATGATCTCTGACGGAATCGCATACGCAGGCAAATACAAAGCAAGCTCGGCGCGCAGCGCCCGCAGCTTGTCCTGTTCCGGAATGGGCTCCGCGCCCGCAGCCGCAACCACAAAGGCGGTTAGGAATTGTTCCCCGGCATCACCTATGCGCACCCCGGCAACGGCGGTTTTTACATGGGCTGCACGGAGCAAACAGCTCTCCACTTCACCCAGCTCAATGCGGAGTCCCCGCAGTTTGATCTGATCGTCCTCCCGTCCGGCGTACATGACCTCCCCATCCATAGTCCATGAGGCGAGATCGCCTGTACGGTACATGCGCTGTCCGGGTTCATAGGGATTGGGCACGAATCTCTCCAGCGTTAGCTGTGGCTGGTTCAGATATCCGCGTGCCAGCCCCACTCCTGAGATATACAGTTGTCCTGTCTCTCCAATAGATGCAAGCGTCAAATCATCCCTCAGAATATACAAGCGGATGTTGTCAATGGGGCGTCCGATGGGAACTGGTTTGTCCAGAGCATTCCGCTCGCAGACATGATAGGTTACATCAATCGCTGCTTCCGTAGGACCATAGAGATTGATCAACTTCAATCCTTGTCCGGGCGGGAAGGTATGATAGAACTGACTAACCAGCGGGACGGTCAACGCTTCTCCGCTGCAAAAGACATACCGCAGGCTGCGCAAGCGTTCCAGTGCAAAATCGCTGCCGATATATTCAAGGAACAAACGCAATACGGAGGGAACAAAATGAATGACTGTGATCCCTGTTTTCTCGATCAGTCTCACGAACATGCGCGGATCATTTTCCTTGCGCGGCTGCAGAAGACAGACCGCAGCGCCTGCGGTTGACCACCAGACCAGTTCCCAGACCGAGACATCAAATGTATATACTGTTTTTTGGAACAGGATATCTTTGCGGGTAATGGGGAAGTTTTTTTGCATCCATTCGATCCGGTTGGTCAAGGCATCATGTTCCACAAGCACACCCTTGGGGTTGCCGGTGGAACCGGAAGTATAGATTACATAAGCCAGGTCACCTGGATCTGGTCCGTCCGGCAGATTCGTCTCGGGCAGATCACGGTCTGCCAGACTATCCAGCGGGACCCATTCTGCTGTTGCAGGCAGCACAGACGGACGGGAAACGCCACCCTCCGTAATGACCCAGCCCGGGGCGCTGTCAGACAGCATGGTCTGCAGCCTCATAGACGGACTCTCCAGATCCAGCGGCAAATATGCAGCTCCGGCTTTGAGTACACCGTATATGGCAACCAGCATGTCAAAAGAACGCTCAAGCATTAAGGCGACAATCGACCCGTTTCCGGCACCGCTTGACCGCAGCGCATGAGCCAGCCGGTTCGCCGCACGGTTCAATTCCGCGTAAGTGTAGATGGCCTCCTTCACGTATACAGCCGGTGCGAGCGGCTGCTCCGCCACGCGTGCTTCAAACTGCTGGACAATGGTGGTGTCCTGTGAATAAGGCGCAGCGGTATCATTGAAGCCGCGCAGTGTATGCAGCAATTCGTTTTCTACAGTAGGCAGACTCATTCCGGTCCCCTCCTTGCAATGGGAGTAATCTCTGCTTGCCGCTCCACACCGGTCTTTTCCTTGATCTGCAGCCATCGAAGCTCCCGTTCACTGTCCGGGGTACGCTTATCTTCAAACACAGCCTGCAGCATGGATATTGCCAGGGCAACATGCTCTTCTCCAAGTGCTATTTCCCCTTGATCAAGCTCATGCTTCATCTGTTTGACTTCCGTATACAGCTCCAAGGACGGCATAACCGGAACATCAGCCTGGTTGTTATTGCGGGTGGTCATGGCATGGGTGAGACACATGCTTATTGCTTTAAGCCGCAAATCTGCGGCTGGTGGACTTGTCTCAGCCTTGTGCCTGGGCACAGGAATGGCTGAAGACGCAGCTATGTGATCTCTAATGGTCATCCGGTCCACCTTTTCATCATGGGCATATACACGGGTCTGCCCAGAAATTTCGGGCATCAGTGTTTTGAGGATGTTTTGCGGACCCATTTCAATGAATGTCTGAACACCGTTCTCCAGCAGATACATGATGGAGTTCTGCCACAGCACCGGTTTGTATAGCTGCTGCGCCAGCAGCCCCTGCATTTCCTGGATAGATGTATAAGGC
Source organism: Paenibacillus sp. FSL L8-0470 (assembly GCF_038008625.1). Taxonomy (NCBI): domain Bacteria; kingdom Bacillati; phylum Bacillota; class Bacilli; order Caryophanales; family Paenibacillaceae; genus Paenibacillus; species Paenibacillus sp. FSL L8-0470. Next base: position 3,914,904 of record NZ_JBBOZM010000001.1, on the reverse strand, counting down.
CGTCCGGTTACATTGGACAGAAGCTGACATGCCGGAAGGCTCCAGTTATACTTGAGCAGTTCCTCCGTCATTTCAGCGGCTCTCGGCTGCATTAGAGCACAATGATAAGGGGCGCTTCCAATCAAGTGGCTGATCTGTGCATAATCTGACGCTTCTGTTACCCGCTGCTCCAGCTCGACCAGTGCAGCGTCTTGACCGGAAACCGCGATTTGGCTGCGGGAGTTCTGACAGGCAATGCTGACCTCCCGCCCTTCAGCTTGCAGTTTCAGGCATAGCAATGCGACTTGTGCAGGATCAACCGATTTCATAATACTCATGGCGCCGTCCGTGGCTTCCATAACCGCTTCCGCCAGTCGGGCACGGAAGCGGACCAGCATCAGCCCGTCCCTGAAGGACAAGGCACCGCTGCAGATTAGTGCAGAATATTCGCCCAGACTGTGTCCCGCCATGTAGGCTGGAAGCGGTCCGCCTTGCTCCCGGTATAGGCGGTAATGGGCAACACTCGCCGCACAGATGGCCGGCAGCATATGCCCGATCCGGTTCAGCTTGACCGTGCTGCCCTCCATCATCAGCCGGGATAATTCAAAACCGAGAATTTCATCTGCCTCAAGCAAGGTGTCCTGCACCCTGCTTGAGGATTCATAGAGGCTCCGCATCATTCCTTTATATTGGGACCCTGATCCAGGGAATAATAAAGCCAGGTCTGCTTGATGGTTCATCCGATCCTCACCCTTCTGCCAAAGATGCGGCATTGTGTCACAAACGGAAGGTGCGTGCTATTTGCAGCTCATGCATCTGTGAAGTCCCCTCAATAATCTCCATAATCTTCGCATCCCGGTAGAACCGTTCTACCGGATTGCCGCTCATACAGCCTGAAGCGCCGTGTATTTGCAGGGCATGATCTGCTGCATGGACAGCCGTTTTGGAAGCATGGTATTTGGCGACCAAGGTCTCTGTGATAGCCGCCGGATCACCTTGCTCCCGCAGTCTCCCGGCGGCGGCACAGAGCTCGCGGGCGGCTTTGGACTCCGTAATCATTTCGCTGAGCATCTTCTGCACAAGCTGATGCTTGCGCAGGGGTTCACCGAACTGGAACCGCTCACCGGCATACTGGATGCTTTGCTCCAGACAGGCCTGTGCCAACCCGACGCTGCCGCAGGCGGTGGTGTAACGGCCTTCATCCAGCGCATAGTTCGCCACATGGGTGAAGCCGAAGCCGATTTTGCCAACCAAATTTTCCACAGGCACACAGCAATGCTCGAAGGTCAGCTCGGCAACCATATTGGCCCTCAGCCCCATCAGCCCCCGCATTGGATCAATCTGCAAACCGGGAGTTCCCCGTTCCACCAGTACAGCGACCCCGCGCCCGTTCAAGCGGGCGAACACCAGGAACAAATCGGCGATTTGCCCGAGCGTGATGTACTTTTTGCGGCCATTCAGGATGATTTGTCCATCTTCCTGCACCGCTTCCGTCTCCAGCTTGGCAATATCGCTGCCCACCATCGGTTCGGTGATTGCAATCGCCGGAATTACCTCGCCAGCCGCGATGGCGGGCAGCCATTTTTGCTTCTGGGCTTCCGACCCAAACCGCGCCAGCGGTTTGCAGACCATGCCGAACACAGTACAGGCATTCTGCACCGAGGCATACCCGCGGCCCAATTCCTCATGAATGGCTCCAAGTGTGGCGTAGTCGACGGCAGTTCCCCCATATTTTTCTGGAATCGCAAGGCCTGTAAGTCCTTCGGCTGCCATCTCAGTGAACAATACGCGCGGAATCTCCTGCTCCTGATCCATCTGGGCGGCCTGCGGCAGGATGTGCGTGTCAACAAACTGGCGGACGGTAAGGGCGGTAGGGACGGAGGTCGATTTTAGCGGCGTAGTCATTAGATTTCAGCTCCCGTAGGTTGATGGCGTTCAATCAGAACTACCAGATCGCGGACGGTCTTGATATTTTCCATGTCCAAATCCTCTTCTTCCAGCTCCAGATGAAAGGTCTTCTCGATGAACATAATCAACTGGATCATGAACAGGGAATGCACAAGGCCCAGCTCCAGGATGTTATCGTCCTCCTTAAGTTCCTTGGTACGCAGTGAGCGGGTAAGAAATGTAGTCACCTGTGCTTTGATTTCCTCATGATTCATAGGGATCAGCCTCCTGTAATCAATTGTAAGAATAAAAACCCTGACCGGATTTCATACCGTGAAGCCCGGCATCGACCATTTTTTTGAGCAAGGGACAAGGGCGGTATTTACTGTCGTTATACCCTTCGTACAGCACATCAAGTGACTTGAGAATGGTATCCAGACCAATGAGGTCGGCTGTCTGTAAAGGGCCCATCTTGTGCCCGAAACACTGCTTGAACAAAATATCAATATCCTCCGGAGAAGCCACCTGCTCCTGCACCATGAAGATGGCCTCATTGACAAAAATCATCATCGCCCGGTTCGTCACAAACCCGACCGAGTCGTCAACAATTACACTTTGCTTGCCGAGGGTTCCCAGCATTTCCTGCGTCATCTGCAGCGTCTCCGGGGTGGTATGGTATCCTTTGATGACCTCAACCATAGGTTTGAGCGGCACCGGATTCATGAAATGAATCCCGACAACCCGTTCGGGGTGTTCCACCAATGCAGCAACTCGGGTGATTGAAATCGCCGACGTGTTGACCCCCAGAATACAATCCTTCGCGCAGACCTTGTTAAGCTGTTCGTATACCCTCTGCTTGATTTCCCAGCTCTCGGTCACATTCTCCACCACGAACGAACACGCAGTGAGGTCTTCGATCTCTTGGGTGAAGCGGATGCGGTCCAGCACCACCTCGGCACGTTCCCGCGGGGCCACACCCGTCATCATTTTCTGAAAACGAAGGCTCTCCCGGATCTTCTCCCGGGTTCGGCGCATCTGCGCTTCTGATACATCTACAACTACCGTGTCGTACCCTCCTTGAGCGAAGACCTGGGCTACGCCGCTTCCCATCACACCTGAGCCTACAACGCCAATCCTCTGTTCCATCGTTCTTCCTCCGTCCTAAATTCTGCTCACTGTACACCTTCATAGGTCAGCCGTTGATATTCCCGGTAGGCATCTGCAATGTCCGCTACGGTTCCGGCATCTCCCCACTCGCTCACCAAGCTGTGGATCATCCCTTCCACTGTTGGATTCTCCATCACGGTACGAAGCGGCAGTTCGGCGCGAAACACATCCTTAATTCGTGACAGGAGTCGTGTCAGCAGCAGCGAATGTCCACCCAAATCGTAAAAATGGTCGTCCACTCCCACCGGATGTACTCCAAGCAGTTCGGCTATAATCTCACAGATGATAGCCTCCTGTTCCGTCACTGGAGGTTTGTATGCCCCCAGATAAGCCGGGCGCTCACGACTGCCCGCAGCATGGTAAGGATGGGCAGAGGGATGGGCTTCCGCCGGAAGTGGCTGTCCCTCTGAGGCTTTCTTCAACCGGAATATTGGAGGCTGGGCAGAAATGATAGCCCGGCTGATCTGTCCCCGGATCGGCCACAGTTGCTCATATAAGACATACTCCTGTTCCCGGGTAATGCCCGGACCCGGTGCTGCCGTGCTGCGGATGAAATCCCGGCTCAGCGACAGCCAGGGGATATTCCCGCTGCCCGCATCTTCCGCAGCGGCATCAAGCACGCCTGCCGCCGCTGCCAGTTCGGTGAGGCCCAGTCCGCCAACTACGGAAGATAAGGAGGATAATATCCAGCCAAAACCGATCTCAGCACCGCAGCTCTGCAGCAGCTTGTTCAGTTCCTGGAAGGTGCGGGGCGCTGGAACCTTGGGTTTCACCGCCGTAGACAACACCGCAAGTGTCCGCCATTCCAAGGCTTGCAGCTCCGGTTCGTATACCACCCCGTCAATCCGGCCGCAGATACCAGCCGCTGCCGCAATGGCCTGGCGAAGCTGATCTGATCCTAGACCTTCGGATGCTATGACCTCTACACCAGGCCGGGCTGCCAAAAAGCTGCGGATCAACTCCGCGCCACCAGCGGGAGAGACAACCAGATAAACCTCCCCGGGTGTCGCTGCCGCTGTTTCGGAGAAGTTAGCAGGCTCGCCTAAATGAATTGGAGCTGTAAATGGTTCAAAAGCCTGCACCAGCCGCGTCCCGCCCCGGTAAGCGGCTACTATCGAAGTACCGGGGCGCGACATGAGCTCCAGCCAAAGCTTGTCTGTCAGACGTCTTTCGGGCTCCTCAGGCTGGAAGTCAACCAGCCGGCCCTGCCAGCCGGGCTGCTCTTGGCCCAAGGCCAGGAGCGGCCCAAGGATGGCCCGTCGTTCCGCCTCACCTCCTCCTGCTCCGAAGATTGTAAAGATCCGGCTGGCCGCCACTGTTAGCTGGACTTGCGCTCCGCAGAGAGCCTTATCCAGGGCGGGGACTAAATGAATGAGCGACAGGTATCCGCGCTCGGCTGCTGATGCTCCCGTCATCTCTGCAGCGGACGGAATTCCGGGCTGCGGCTGCTCTTCCAGCATCAAGGTATGGAGAATGCGGTCGATGACAATGCCGTCCCTTCGCAGGTCATCGGCGAGCCGCTGGTAATCCCCGGCATGGACCGGATTCAGCTCGATCAGATCCGGTGCGAGCCGTCGATACTGCGTGGCAGCCAGCACCTCAATACAGCGGTCTCCCTGTTCAACAAGCCGTTCTTTACATCGTTCGACTGTTCGGCCTTCTCCCCGCAGAATGAGCCAGGTTAAAGGATGCGAACGGGGATTGCTTGGTGCGTCCGGGAGCGGCTCCTGCTTCCATGCAGGCAGATAGAGCAAGGAAATGTCCGGCTCCGCCGTTGCCGCCTGGAGTGACATAGGAAGTGTTGGCCGGGGCAGATAGGTCTGCCGGTCAAAGCTGTACATAGGCAGGGGCAGCCGCCGGCGGGACTGCGGCGGATAGAGCTGCTCCCACTGGACGGGTACCCCGGCCAGCCATAGCTGGGACAAGGTCTGCACGAAAACGACTGCTTCACTTGTTGCTGCCGTGGCCCCCAGGCTGGACAGCACCAGCCGGTCACTTCCGCTCTGAGCTTTCGCTAGACGGCATAATGTCTGGCCTGGGCCTACTTCAAGGAAGACATTGTCCTCATTGGCTAGACAGCCGCTGATCATCGCCGAGAAGTTCACCGTCCCGCGAAGCTGCGCGGTCCAATACTCGGGATTCACTGCCATCTCGCTAGTGACAGGTTCTCCGGTCAGACAGGAATAGAACGGCAGCTCGGGGGTATTCAGGTGTTTGGAGCGGAGCACTTCGCCGAACGGCTCCAGAATGGCATCCATCCGTGCAGAGTGGAACGCATGAGAGGTGTTCAGCCTTGCTGTGAATATCCCCGCTTGGCTCCACTCCTCCTGCCGCAGCCGCAGCTCTTCTTCGTCGCCTGAGAATACGCATAACCCCGGCTGGTTAATAGCTGCGAGCGATACGTCTGCACTGACATAACGGCGAGCTTCAGATGCAGGGATAGCTGCGGCTAACATCATTCCACCTGGGGCGGACTGCATCAGTCGTCCGCGAGCCACAACAATATCGAGAGCATCCTCAAGGGTGAAAACCCCGGCGAGTGTTGCCGCAACATATTCCCCGATGCTGTGTCCCACCATGTGGGAAGGGCGGACGCCCAGCTTCATCCAGGCACGGGCAAGCGCATATTCCAAAACGAACAATGCGGGCTGAGCGAGCCAGGTCTGGTCTAGCTCCGAATCGGAGGAAGTGCCAGCAAGAGTCAGAGCTTTGGCCTCCGCCACGCCGATATAGCGGCGGATATCTAGGTCAAGCTTCGGCCGCAGCAGCTCCGACAGCCGGTCCACTTCCTGGCGATAGGACGGATGGCGCTGGTACAGCTCTGCGCCCATCCCCATGACTTGCGAGCCTTGGCCTGTGAACATGAACACCACCGGACGGTTGATATGCTCCTGAGAAGATCGAATCATTCCAACACCTTCAGAACCTCTTAGAAGGCGGACAGCCTCTTCCGTCTGCGCTGCAGCACAGGCTAGCCGGTATTTGAATTGCCCCCGTCCCATTTGCAGCGTGAACGCAACATCAGCCAGCGGTACGCTGCTTGAGATGTTCTCCAAATGATCTGCCAGTTCGCCTTGCATCCGCTCCAGGGCAGCAGGGCTTTTGGCTGAGAGAAGCAGAACCGCCGGAAGCTCCGCCGGCTCACTGAGTGCCCGGATAGGCGGCTCCTCGAGAACTAGATGGACATTGGTGCCGCCAACGCCAAACGAACTGATGCCTGCGCGGCGCGGCAGCTTCCCTCTAGGCCACGCCACAGGTTCCCGGCTGAGGTAAAAGGACGACTTCTCCATCTCCAGCAGCGGATTGGGTTCAGCATAATTGGCTGTCGGCGGAATCAACTCCCGTTCCAGAGACAAAGCAGTCTTGATCAAGCCGGCAATCCCGGCAGCGGCATGAAGATGTCCGATGTTGCCCTTGACCGAGCCGATGGGCCGGTGCTGGCTCTCCTGCCCGAACACTTGCTGTAAGGCGGTAAATTCAATCGGGTCACCGACTTTGGTGCCGGTACCGTGGGTTTCGATGTAACCGATGGTATCCGGTTCAATATCGGCGAGGTTCCAGGCCGAGCGGATGACCTCCTTCTGGCCCTCCAGGCTGGGGGCAGCAAAGCCTACTTTTCGACGCCCGTCATTGTTGCTCGACGAGCCTTTAATCACGGCATAGATATGGTCGCCGTCCTCTATAGCTTCCGAGAGGCGCTTAAGCACCACCGCGCCTGCGCCTTCTCCGAAGATGGTGCCATCGGCCCGGCTGTCGAAAGGGCGGCAAACGCCACTTTTAGAATAAATAGTGCCCTCCTGGTAGAGATAACCCGACTTGCCCGGCTGCTCCAGTGTCACCCCCCCGGCAACGGCCAGATTGCAGTCTCCAAGCAGGAGACCCTGGCAAGCCAGATGGACTGCTGCGAGTGAGGTTGAACAGGCGGTGTACAGGGTGTAGCTGGGTCCCGTCAGATTGAGCTTGTAGGAAATCAGTTGGCTTAAGAAATCCTTGCTCGACACGATGCCCGACTCCAGCACATCTTCTCCGTCTCCGTGACGGGACAAATGATCACTTGTCCATTTCAGGTCGAGCGGGGCCCCGGCATACATGCCTATTTGGCCGTCATAGCGGTCGGGGTGATAGCCCGAATTCTCTAGCGCATGATAGACAATTTCGTGGAACAGACGGATCTGGGGGTCCATGTTCTCGGCTTCCCAGGGGGCATATCCGAATAAAGAAGCATCAAAATCGTATACGTTGCCCAGGTAAGGCTTCGCTTTGACGTAATCGGGATGGTTCAAACGTTCTGGAGAAATCCCTTGTTCCCGAAGCTCTTCGAAGCTGAATTGGGTTACCGAGGATGTGCCTTGTATCAGCAGATTCCAATACTCCTCGATATTATCCGCGCCCGGAAATTTACCGCTCATGCCAATGATAGCAATCTCTAGTCCGGTTTCTGCGGTCTCTTCACTCATCACGTCACCTTCTTCCCTTGATGGACTCCAGTGTTTTCAAGCGGCTTGCCTTTCTTTTGCGGTCTTCGGAATCTTTGAGAACCTCGCTCTTGTCCGTCTGGTCTTCCCTGTCCGCGAACAAATAGGCATCCAGCAGATGAATCGTCGGGTAGGAGTACATTTTGACAATCGACGTATCTTTGATAGACAAAGCATTGATTTGGGCATTAATCTGAATCAGGTCAAGTGAGCTTGCTCCCGCTTCGAAAAAGTTGTCATGCAGCCCAATCGCCTCCAGCTCCAGATAGTCCATGAACAGTTCTGCCAGCTTCTTCTGCGTCTGCGTAAGCGGTGGTGCATATTCGGTGCTGCTAGCCATACGTTTCCGCTTGCGTCCCGCAGGAAGAGGCCTATTAGCAGGTCTTATACCCTCCGGCGTGTTGGCCTCAAGTAAGGAATACCGGGTGTTCAGGTCGGTCGTTGACAACAGCCACTGAACGGGAGACAACTCTGCACTCATGACTTTGGATAAAATATGCTCAAGCACTTCCATTCCTTCAGCATTGGTCATTCCACCCTGGAGCTGTACCGTCTCCGGCTTTTGAGCTGCGGCATGTTCCTGGGTAATGACGATTTTGCCGATATGCTTGGCCGATGCCATATACCGGAAAGCCTCTTCCGTATCTGCGAACCGGTAGGGAATCACAGGCAGCGGTGTAAAAGTGCCGTCTTCCACATGCCGGGTAATCTCGCGGAAAAGCCTTGTGTAGCCTGGCAGTCCGCTGTCCATGCTGATGGCTGACACAGAAATTCCTTTCTCGAAAATCCGCATTCCCAGCTTGCTGTTCTCCATAATGTCCTTTACGCCCATTTCCAGAAATCTGCCATGCGGGGCCAACAAGGAAAGCCCTTTTTCGACAGCCTCTCCCGTCAGGGAATTCAGAACCACGTCTACCGTTCCGGCAGACTCACGGATTTGGTCGGCAAAAGCAAGATCCCGAGAGGAGTACACATGCGAGATACCTAGTGAACGCAGGTAGTCTCGTTTCTCTTTGGTGCCAGCCGTTGCATAAATCTCCGCTCCAGCCCACTGGGCGATTTGCACGGCTGCCAGACCCACGCCGCCTGTTGCCGTATGAATCAGCACTTTCTCGCCCAAGGAGAGCTGTCCGCGGATAATTAGCGCGTAGTAAGCTGTCATAAAGGCAATCGGCAGGGTTGCCGCTTCAGCAAACGATATCCGGGAAGGCTTGCGCACCACCGAGCTTGCCGGCACTCGCGCATATTTGCCCAAGCTTGCTCCGGCTATCGCTATCACTTCATCTCCAGGCAGCCAACCGGTTACGCCTGCCCCCACCCTCGTTACCGTTCCTGCACATTCCAGGCCGAAGCTGAAACCATAGGTATCCGGTAGCTTGAGCACACCGAGTGCATACAGCACTTCCTTGAAGTTCAGGCCGTTAGCTACCACTCTAATCTCTACCTCATCCGGTTCCGGAGGTATCCGGTATTCAGACAGGATATGGAGGCTGTTCAGTTCACCTGGGACGGCTAATCCCAGCCGGTAATTGCCGAACGCAGGCAACGTTCCTGCGCGTTCCAGCGGCAACTTGTCTGACAGTGACTGGTCACGGACTTTTCTCATGACATATTCTTCAATCTCCATGAGTACACTGCCTTCCAGATCGGTAATGCGGCAGGTATACGTCCGAGCTTCCTCACTTTGTTCCCCTTCTTGCACAATGGTGCAGAGATTAGCAGGAAACGGCCGGAGAATCTGGAGGTTCTTATACGCAAAAGGCAGATAAGCACGGCGGTCCTCCGTTTGTTCGTTGAGCAGGCTCGTTGCCCGGTCCATCAGAGCGGGATGAACTCCGTAATCAGCCGAGTCCCTTGCCAGATCCTCTGGCAGTGACAATTCGGCAACAGCTTCATTCTCGTTTCGGAAGAACCGGCGCATGTTGTTCCAGTGAGGGCCATATTGCATGCGTACCTTCGTGCCCTCCTCGGATCGTTCTGCTTCTACAGGAACCGTTGCTGTCAGTAGGCAGTTATGGAGCTTATTGAGCTCTGCGTGGCTGAGTGTCCGATCAGTCTGCTCATCCAGGCGCTCCGCGCAGCCTTTGGCATGTTGTACCCATTCTCCTGCCGTTCCTATGGAGGACATGGAGAATTCCCAGCCGCTGCTATTTTTGGACCAAACGGTTCTTAGCTCACATACCTCTTCGACTACAAGCGGCTGCACAAAAAACAGTTCTACAATGTTCAGGCCGGTATCTCCGGTTAACTCTTCAAACGATGCCCTGAGAATCTCTACATAACCTGTTCCCGGTAAAATGGAGGAACCGAGCATCCGGTGGCCGTCCAGTACCCAATGATGCTCTGCCGACAATCTGGACACATAAACCGTCTGCGTCTCTCCTGCTGTCTCACTTTTGGAGGTCAGCAGCGGGTGGGTGATGCGCAGCGGAAGGTCCGTAGGCCCTTCTTTGAAGGCTGGGGTATCCAAATCATCTTTGTCGGAGCCGTTATATCGGTTCACAGCCTCGATAGCCATCCCCGTCTCTTTCCAAGTATCCCAATCCATGCTGACTACGCGCATTCCAGACGACTCCCCGGCATGTGCACGGGCGAATCCGTCCATAAAGGCATTGGCCGCTGCGTACCCACTCTGTCCGAAAGCACCGAACGTGCCGCTGATCGAAGAGAACAGCAGGAGAAATGCCGGTGGCTGCTGCATATCTGCAAGCACCTCATATAAGGCTGTGGTACCTGCGATTTTGGGCCGCAGCACCGCTGCGATTTGTTCTCTTGTTGCGATGTGGATCATGCTTCCATCCGGCACTCCTGCGGCATGGAATACTCCGTCCAGCGGGCCGAAGCGCTCCGCCGCAGCGCAAATGATGCGTTCCATCGAAGCTCGGTCAGCGACATCGGCATATTCCACATGCACCTTTGCTCCGCTCACACATAGCTGTTCCAGCCGATCCTGTACCGGATGCGGCTTGCGGCTAACCAGCACAAGCTTGGCCTGATATTGACTAGCCAGATAATCGGCAAGCGCAAGGCCGATTCCGCCAAGTCCGCCAGTGATCAGGTACACCGCTCCCTTGCGCAAAGCGCCGGACGGAAGGGTTCTCCGGGGAAGGGGCACCCGGATGAAGCCATGTTCATATCGGTGTGAGGACCGCAGCGCTTGCCGAGTGGGAAGCGGACAAGCCTTACTAACCGATCCTTTGAAAGGCAGTGTCAGCAGAAGTCCGGGATTCGCGGCGGCGGACTCCTTATCGAGATCCAGTGTATGCACCCCGATATGCGGGTACTCCAGCGGGATAACGCTGGCTACTCCAAGCAGGGTAGCTTTTAGCGGATCTACAATGTCGTTCGAATAGACCCGTTCCATTTGATTTGTGACCAGCGTAAGCTCCAGCGGCTTCCCTTGCACGGCTACAGCGGCCGCACGAACCAGTTCCAGTACACTGTACAGGCAGCGGTTAAGCACCTCAATGTCGGCAAGATTCCCCCCGTTTCGACTGGACGCTACTTGGGCCTGAGCCAAGGTTTCGGCTTGTCCCAACCCGAGACTCCACAGATGAATGATCCGTTCCGGCGGCTGTATCCCGGCTTCGGCAAGCACATCAAACAATTGAGTATAATGGGCCGGATTGCCGGGATCGAGGGTGTACTCAGCAGAAGATTCCCTCTGAAAGGTCCCTTCGGGGTAGATCTTTATCCAACGGTCCCCTTGCTCCTCCAGCAACGCTGCAAGCTGGTCAGAGAGAAGGCTCCGCTCAGTGAACAACAGCACCGTCTGTCCGTTGCAGGCAGGATGTTTGTCTTCCGAGCGGCCCTCTTGCTCACTCCAGTCGGGGGCATAAGCCCATTCTGAAACCGGACGTTTGCGGGAAAGCGAGCTGTCCGGTTGGATATTCTCTGCCTTCCCCTGCTGATATTTCCAGTAATATTGCTTCTCGAACGGGTATACCGGCAGGGAAACCCGCCGTCCTTTGCGGTTCTCAAATACTATCTCCCAGTTGATAGCCACCCCGCTCATCCATAGGTCGCCCAAGGCCTGAAGCAGATGGACACCTGCAGCCTGTGCCTCGGAGGCTTTGGGTACTATGCTAAGAATCTTACTATTACTGCTGATACCCGGATTGCGGCGGATCAGTTGACCCAGCGTCCGGCCCGGGCCGACTTCCAGAAATACAGGCTCAAGCTGTTCCGCCAGCGTTGCCACGCCTTCCGAGAACCTGACGGTTTGCCGGATATGATTCACATAGTATTCAGGGTCCACCGCTTGTTCAGCTGTGATGAACCCACCCGTAACATTGGAGATGTACGGAATTACCGGAGCCTCCAATTTGATTTCTTGGAGCGCTTTGCTGTAGGGGCCGAGCATCGGCTCCATCATCGCGGAATGAAAGGCATGCGATACCTGCAGACGGAACGGCTCATGGCCGTTTTGCCGCAGCTCGGCTGACAGGGCACGAATGGATGCGGGCGGTCCCGAGACCACTGTGAGTTCCGGGCTGTTGGTCGCAGCCACGGACAGATCGGGCCTTTCGCCCAGCAGTGGAAGCAAACGTTCATGCCCCAGGCCAATACTAATCATCTCGCCGTGTTCCATCTGCTGCATTAGCGAGGATCGGCGGATCACCAGCCGGATAGCCTCCTCCAGCGTCAACACGCCTGCGATGCAGGCCGCCGTGTATTCACCGAGGCTATGCCCGATCATAGCCGTCTGTGAGATGCCCCAATGCTGCAAAAGCCGGGCCAGCGCATACTCCACCATGAACAGCAGCGGCTGGGCAATTTCGGTCTGGTCGATAGCCTTCAAAGCTGTTGCCGGCAGTGTTGACCCTCCCGAGTCCGGCCCCTGCTGCGGCAGCCAGATGGACCGCAAATCGGTCGCCAAGATCGGTGAGGCCAGCTCCAGACAGCGATCCATTTCAAGCCGGAATAGCGGCTGCGTATCATACAGGTAACGTGCCATTCCTGCATGCTGGGTTCCTTGGCCCGGGAATGCGAATACTACATGCACAGCCTCCCGGATACGGGAAATGTTGCGTGTTCCGCTCTGGAAAGCACGCAGGCCGGCAGCAAGCTCAGCTGCATCCGCGGCAATCCATGCCACCCGGCAGTTCAATTCTTGACGGCCTGTATTCAGCGTATAGGCGATATCAGCAAGCTGTTGCTCTTGACCTTCTGCCGAACTGAGATAACAGAGCAAGTCTTCTGTTTTTTGCAGCAAGGCTTCTTCTGTCGCAGCGGATAATAGGAACAATTCGGGTGATCCCTCACTCCGGTTCTGTCTGTTCCCATGATCTGCGGTGACGGAAAGCGGTGCCTCCTCCAGGACGACATGCGCGTTGGTTCCGCCGATTCCGAAGGAGCTTACGCCGGCACGGCGCGGCGAACCTTCCGGCGGCAGCCAATCCTGAAGCTTGGCATTGACATACAATGAACTTTTGTCGAAGCTGATTGCTGGATTTGCCTGCATATAATGCAAGCTGGGAGGCAACTGCTTGTGATGCAGTGCCAGCACTGTCTTAATGAATCCGGCAATTCCCGCAGCAGCATCGAGATGTCCGATATTGGTCTTGACTGACCCGATGGCTGTTCCAGTTCCATTGGAGGCGGGGAACAACCCGGACAAGGCCTTGATCTCAATGGGATCACCCAGTGGGGTGCCCGTACCATGCGTCTCAATGTAACTGATGGATTCTGCAGGGACGGCTGCGGCTTCCAAGGCAGCCGTCACAACCTCTAATTGTCCCTGAACGCTAGGTGCCGTGAATCCAGCCTTGCGCGTTCCATCGTTGTTAATCGCAGATCCTTTAATAACAGCGTAGATATGATCGCCATCCCGAACAGCCTGATCCAGCCTTTTTAACACCACAAGACCTGCACCGTCGCCGCTGACTGTCCCTTTGGCATCAGCATCGAAGGCTTTGCAGTGCCCATCCGGCGATTTAATCATGCCATCCTGGTAGGTGTAGCCCGATTTCTTGGGTACTGAGATCGACACCCCTCCTGCCAGCGCCAGATCCGATTCTCCTTGCATCAGGGAATTACAGGCTAGATGTACCGCTACTAGAGACGAAGAACAGGCGGTTTCTACGGTTAACGACGGACCTTTCAGATTGAGCTTATAAGAGATGGGCATGCTCAAGGAATGTACATTAAGATTTGCCGCCCGCCAGCGTTCTGTATCGTCCTCCAGCGAATCGAACAGGCGGTTTACCCAGTTCAAATGGACCGTTGCGCCCACAAATAAGCCAATGGCATCCCGGTACCGCATGGGATCGTACCCGGCATCCTCCAGGCTCGCCCAGGCGAGTTCATGCAGAATGCGAAGCTGCGGGTCCATAAGTTCGGCCTCTTGCGGACTGTAATGGAACAACTCCGCATCGAAGTATTCGATATCCTCAAGCATCCCCTTGGCCTTCACATACCTGGAGTCACGCAACAGCGTCTCGGCAATTCCGGCAGCGCGCAATTCTTCATCGGAAAAGAACGAAATGCTCTCCTTCCCATCCCGCAGATTGTGCCAAAAACTCGTCGGATCGGCAGCACCTGGAAACCTTCCGGCAAGTCCGATAACAGCAATATCACGGGTTGTTGCGGAAGCACCTTCCATCGGCTGTTGCTCTACTTGAGAGGTAACAGCTACATGATCGGTGTCGTTCTTCGGACTCCCTTCGGTTTGCTTCGCCGCCATGTACGCGGCGAGCTCTCTGACCGTTGGATATCGGAATAAATCGGTTACCGACAGTTCAATACCGGTGGAGGTACGCAGCTTATCGCTGATACGGATCGTCAGGAGCGAATTCCCGCCGATATCAAAAAAGGGGGCATCAAGTCCAATCTGTTCCACCCCTAATGCTTCCTTCCAGGCTTCCAGCACCGTGATTTCCATAAAGGCCAATGATTTTGCAGGTGTACCTCCGGTGACTGAGGAAGAGAACCGCAGGTTGCGCAGCGCCTTCTTGTCAATTTTCCCGTTGATCGTCAGCGGCAGCGCAGCAAGCTGCATGTAACGCGTAGGCACCGCATAGGATGGCAGCCGTTCGAGCAACGCTTTTCTTAGCGAACCTGCTTGCAGTGTGTCACCCGCGACAAAATATGCAGCCAGCTCCTTCTCCCGGTCAGATGACTGAATCATAATAACCGTACAGTCTTCTATTCCGGGCAGCCGGCTTAATTCATGTTCGATTTCTTGCAGCTCAATCCGGTATCCCCGAACCTTCACCTGATTGTCGGCTCTCCCAAGAAAATCAATATTTCCATCGGGAAGCCATCGGGCCAAATCCCCTGTTCTGTACATCCTGTACTCTGGATAAAGCGGATCGGGAATAAATTTGATTTCGGTTAGCTCAGGATTGTTCAGATACCCTCTTGCCACGCCTTCCAGCCCGACGCATAGTTCACCAATTGCTCCCACAGGCAAAAACTGTTGATCCCGGTCCAGAATATATGCAGTGGAGTTCGAGACAGGTCTGCCGATCGGAATTCTGGTCTCATATTCCCGTTCAATTGCAAATGTGGTGGACAGCACCGAATTCTCGGAAGGACCGTAGCCATTGACGAGTGCCAAAGCCGGGCAGGCCTGTCTCACCTTGTTAATCTGTGTTGGCGACAACGTATCACCACCAATAATCAGATAACGCAGGGAACGGAACAGCGAAGCATCCACACTGGCTAATTGATTGAACAGCGGTGTAGTCATCCACATCAAGCTTATTTTCTGCTGGAGCAGCGTTTCTTTTAATACCTGAGGCATCAGCAGCTTGTCCTGAGCCATAAGGTACAGTGACGCTCCATTCAGCAGTGCCCCCCAGATCTCGAAGTTGGAGACATCGAATTCAAACGGACATGTCGGCAAAATCACATCGCTGATGCTGAAATTCACAAACTCTGTATGCTTGACCAGCCGCACGATGCCTCTATGCTCGATCATTACACCTTTGGGCTTTCCGGTAGATCCGGAAGTATAAACAATGCAGGCTAGACGGTGTCCGCCATCATGCGGAGAAGGGAAGCTGTCCAACGGTGCTGGATCTTCTTTCTCAAGGATATCTTGGTAACACAGCGTATCAACATTTATGGATTTCATAGAAGAAAGCCGGCTATCCGTGTCTGACAGCATAAGCCGCATTCCTGAATCTTCGATCATGAACCTGATCCGTTCTTCGGGATAATCCGGGTGCAGAGGCACATAAGCCGCCCCGGATTTCAGAATCGCGAGCAGTCCCATGATCGTCTCCGGGCTCCGCCGAGACTCGATTCCAATATATTGCTCCGGCCCGGCTCCATGACGAATCAGTGCAGCGGCTACCCGGTCAGACATCCGGTCAAGCTCAGCATAGGTCCACTTGACTTGCTCATGAATTATGGCAATGTTCTGGGGATGGCTCCGTGCCATCGTGGTGAACCACTGCGGAATAGATTGTTCACGGAACTGCTTCAGGGGTTCGGCGGCGGACAACAGTCCGTTCATTTTTAATGCGTCAGGTTCAGCGATCCTAATGTCTGACACCTGGACCTCTGGCTGCGCGACAAGATTATGCAGCAGTTGCACAAAGCACTGTGACATCTGATTTACCACAAAATACTCATAGCTTTCCTGATCATAGATGAAGTCCATTTCGAAACCGCTGCTCTCCCGAATGAGCAGAGTAAGCGGATAATGAGTGTGCTCCACCATTTCAAAGGAACTGATCGACAACGGAACTTGCCCGGTTAGATCTTCCGGTACTGAGTCTGCCATCGGCTGCTCTAGGAGCACCTTATCCAGCGGATAGTTCTCCATGACCAGTAAGGTATCAAATAACTCCTCCGTACCTTGAATCCCAGCGTATTCCCGGATCTCAGACAGACCAGCCATTTCATATGGACGCCTGGCCGCGATTGCTGAATGAACACCTGCGAAATACTCCTGAACACTTTCCCTCTTTCGGCTGGAAAGACGCAGCGGCACCGTATTGATCAACAGCCCGACTATACGCCCGATGCCGGTAAGACTAACACCCCTGCCGGATAACGTCGAGCCAAATACAATATCATCAACATGTTTGAACCGCTGGAGCAATATGCCCCACGCACCATTCATCAAGGTGGCTACCGAAATGCCATTGTTTTGGCAAAATAGCCGCATTCCCGCCGCTGCCGTTCCCGGTATGTTCAGGGATACCCGTTTAAATCCCGAACGCCGGGGTTTGTAGAACGGCTGTATCGTTTGCTTTATTTCATAATCCCGCAGGCAATCGGCCCAATACACCGCTTCGCGTTCCGGTTCGCGTGAGTTTTTGACAGCAGCCAGATAAGCCTTCATTCCCGGCTTTGCTGAAAGGGACACTTCCTGATCTTCAGCGAGTGCCCGGTAGGTTTGAAGCCATTCTTCCAGCACAATGCCGAGACTCCAGCCATCCAGCACAATGTGATGGTACGTAAAGAACAATCTGCATTCCCCGTCGAACTTACATAATACGATTCTTAGGGTTTCCCGGGTCAGGTCGAAACGCATCGTACGGTTCCGTTTGCCAATGATTTCTGCAGTTAGCTGCATCCGTTCTTCTATGCTCTTACTCTGCTTCAGAGCCTCTTGATCTTCACTGGAAATGACGGCCATAAATTCATCAGGGATAATTCCGCCCGTGAAATCATAGATTTCCGGCAACGGTTCAAGGCTCCGAAGCACCACCTGCACAGGTGACCGGAGACCCTCCCATTTGAACACGGACCGCAATGCGTCATTCGCACGGTAGACAGCGAGCCAGGCCTCATTGAACAGCCGGTTATCGACTTGCCCCTGCAGGCTAAGGACAAGGTGCTCCATGTATTCACTTTTGGATTCCCCCTGCAAATAATGAAACAGCATCCCTTGCTGCAGTGGCCGCAGCGGCCAAATATCTTGGACGTTGTTTTTCTCAACCTTCATCTTGGGCCTCCTCACTTATGAACGGCAAGTGCATCCTGAATGGCGGCGATCACATCATCCTGCCGGTCATGAATAAAAAAGTGGCCGCCGGGCAGATTTTTGATCACCATGCTCCCGCTGATATACTGCTCCCACTCTATCCCGTTCTCCGCAGGCATCAAGGGATCATCGGTGCCGAGCATGACTGTACAATCCACCGGAAGCTTCACGCACCGGCCGTTACCGGCATACAACTCGTAGATTCTATAGTCCGCTTTGATGATCGGCAAAAAAACTCTCACTAGCTCCGAATGATTAACCAGTTCCTGAGCAGTACCGCCCAGCTTGAGAATTTCTTGAAGGAATAGCTCGTCGGGCAGTTTATGCAGTTGCTCCTCTCCATAACGCAGGTGCGGGGGATTACAGCCAGAGAGGAAGACATGTACCGGAAGTGCCTGTCCGCTCTCCAGAAGCCGCACACTCAGTTCATAAGCCGCCAGTCCTCCCAGGCTGTGTCCGTACAGCGCATATGGACTCCCCTGAAGCTGGCTGCCAATATGCTGTACAAGATCGTCAATCAATTCCTCCATACTGTCGCATAGCTTGGACCCGAACCGTTTGCCTCTGCCTGGAAATTCAAGGGGTACCACTTCGATATTTTCCGGCAGCAGAGTCCTCCATTTCAGGTAAATGGCTGCTGAGCTACCGGAATACGGAATTGTAAAAAGCTTGATAGTCATAAGGAAGCCTCCTCTTGAATCACTTGCGGGTGTGTCCGGCGGTCCGTTTGCACCGCTGGGTGTAGCGGGAACCACATTTTTAACAGTCTTAAGGCCGAGAACATCGTTCCTGTAATTGCGATCAAAATCATAGCCGGGACTATCGTAAACGGTGCCCAAACGACAATAAATCTCCAAGGATAGCCCCAAAAAAGCATTTTGGGCATATACCAGGCCACGCCCATAATAAGAGCGGCTAGGATAACCAAACCGGATGTCTTGGCGTATAGGGCGAAAGAAGGTCCCCTGCGCATCCGTCTGCCATTGCGGATCAAGCGCAGATCCTTGACCCATACGTAGATCATCCAGAGACAAAGAGCCGCACAAATGAGGATGATGATCCGTCCTGCGAGATTCGCCGTGTCCATAGTATCCATTGGTGCAGCGGCAGGTTTCAGATCTTGCTGCAAGGCATACAGTCCCTCGCAGATGGCGTAAGTCGCCGTCGTGTTCCGATTCCCCAGGACAGCAACTCCGATTTGTTGTACTGGATCAAACAAGACGTAAGAAGAGTAATTGGGATTATTGCCCCCATGTGAAAAGAGGGTATGATCTCCTTTGTTAAACACAAGCCAGCCACCTCCATAGCTAAAAGGTGTCGTGTACGGAGGAGTTTCTGTTGCCTTGACCGTTACATCGGGAATCTGCGCACGGGCAATGGCCCTCCTAAGCTCTGAAGGTGCTGCTGCCGGGTTCATCTGTAGATTCAACCAGCGGGCCATATCCTTAGCGCTTGACAAAATGTAGCCTGCGGGTGTATTCCCGCGGTAGACGGGGGCTTGATACTCTCTGTTGCCGATAAG
Source organism: Paenibacillus sp. FSL L8-0470 (assembly GCF_038008625.1). Taxonomy (NCBI): domain Bacteria; kingdom Bacillati; phylum Bacillota; class Bacilli; order Caryophanales; family Paenibacillaceae; genus Paenibacillus; species Paenibacillus sp. FSL L8-0470. The sequence goes on along the minus strand of NZ_JBBOZM010000001.1, from coordinate 3,895,931 downwards.
TCCAGGCTTGTAGCCTTGGGAGATTTTCGTGCCACCTTGCAAGATCGCTCTTCCTGCGGATGTTTGCTCTAAACCCAAAGGCTGCAAAACTTCAGCGGACATATAGGATTCATAGGACAACCCGCTCACAGCTTCAATAATCGCGCCAAGCACATCATAATTACCGGTGGAGTACAGAAATTGAGTCCCCGGTTTATACCAGAGCGGATTCTCGCTTAGTCCGAGCACCGTATCTTTGAGTGCGGTATCTTCGGTGGACGGATCAATCAGCGCAACGGAATCACTGCCCAGCCCACTGGTCTGGTGGAGGAAATGCCCAACCGTTGGTTCGGCAGACTCCCCCTTTGCTTGCAGTGCTAACCATGGCAGATAGCGGGTTACTGGCGCTTCCAGGTCTACAAGCCCTCTTTCGACAAGCAGCAGCAGACCGACGCCGGTAAAGGCTTTACTGTTGGAGCCAAGTTCGAACAAGGTGTCCGGGGTTACCGGTATATTCCGGCTGGTGTCAGCTTTGCCATACCCCTTAACATAAGTCTTGTCACCGCGAAGCACAGCTACAGAGACACCGGGAAGATCCATCTGATCCATCAGCTTAAGCACATATTCGTCGACGGACTCAGCCGAAATCCCGCTGCCAGCAGTATTTGCCGAAGCTGGCGGCAGCGCAGCTATGCCAAGCAGAATACAGGCACAGAGCATTTTGATTAGCAAGCGGTTCATGCCATCCCCCCTGTTACTTGAATAACGAATCCAATTCCTCCTGCGTCATATCTACCGCATCAAAATCGGCCGGTGTCCAGTTTGGCTCCCTCTGAACCGGCGGTTGAGTGAGAAGTTCCACAAAGAAGGCTTCATACCGCTCCATCCACTGCTCTATGACCTTGTCCGGCATACTGGAGGGATAACGTAACTCCAGATACAGTCTGCGCTTCAGAATATAAGCGTTGATCTCCAGTACGAATGGTGTTGCATTGTCTTCAGCCATATCCGGTCCTGTTGGCTCATTCAGAACACGCAACAGCCCATTTCCGTAATCCTCCTGAAATTCCCCAAGATAATTGAACAAAATCCGGGGAACAGCCGGTGTAATCTGCCCTAATCCATAAGCCCAAATGCCATATCCCAGACCTTTGCGGGGCACCGCCCTGAACTGTTGGAGGATGTTATCCCTCCTCTCGATTACACCTGTACCTGCCTCAACCGTAATTCTGACCGGATACAGACTGGTGAACCAGCCAGTGGTACGCGAGAGATCAATTTCAGGGAACAAGGGCTCCCGGCCATGTCCTTCCAGCCAAATGACCTGCGTCTGCCAGCCCCAGTTATCATGAAGTGCCAGGGCAAGCGCAGTCTGCAGCAGCTCCTGGGGCTGTAGCCCGTTAATCTGCCGACACTGTTCAAGCAATAGCCCCGTTTCAGTAGGGCCGAACGTCAGCGTACGAAGCGTCGTACGTCCACTACCCGGTTGCCCTAAACAAAGCCAATGATCATCTGGGAGGTTGTAATTTCCGTTCCAATACTCCCGCTCCCGCTGGACCAGCGGTTCAGCGCGTTCGCTCAGCGCCAGCGCCCAGCGCTTGTACGATGATGTTTTGGGCAGCCACTGGTGTTCTCCCCGAAGCAATCGTCCCAAGTCCTCCATAATAATCCGCCATGAGACACCGTCTATACAGACATGGTGAGCCGCCAGCATCAGACGATTAGCACGTCCCGGCTCCATAATCAGACAGGCGCGGAAAGGGAACTGATCCTGCTCAGTAAGGCGTATGCCTGCCTTCAGTACGGTGGTATACGACAGGAACTCTTGCTCTCGTTGTTTAGAATCAAATTCGGTCAAATCAAGTACATTTAACTTAAACTCACGCACAGAAAGGTCGTTGTTATAGGATAACTGCTGCTTTACAGAGTCATAATGCAAGCGCAAGGAGTCATGCATCCGAATCAACTGCCTTATACTCTCTTCAAGGGTATGCATGGCAACATCTTCTCTGATCTCCAGCAGCATCGATTGCAGATAGTAGTCTTTATTCTTAAGCTCCCGGGAGAAAAACCACGACAGGATCGGTGTCAACGGGATGATTCCCTCCGGCGGACCCTGCGGCTGAACCGCCTTATCTTCCGTGAGATGCAGCAACATTTCGCTTATGAGAGGATGATCCAGAATGTCTGCCGCGCTGAGTTGAAGTCCTTGGTTTTTGAGCAGGCTTGAAATCTGAATCGCTTTGATGGAATCCCCGCCCAGATTAAAAAAACGGTCCTCCAGGCTGATTTCCCTACGCTCCAGAACGGTCCGTAGTGCGGATAAAAGCCGTTCAGTTTGAGTCCCCCCTTCGTACTCCTGGACCTCTGCAGGGGCGGCATTTAAATCTTGTGCAAGCTGCCTCCGATGGGTCTTCCCATTAGCAGTAAGCGGAATCTCTGTCCTAAAAATGATGCGTCCCGGAACCATGTATCCAGGCAGGATGCCTGCCAGACGGCTGCGGATATCCAACGCTGTAAGCGAGCCTCCGACAATACAGGCGACCAGCTCCATGCCGGGACCTTCACCCTCCGTCAAGACAACTGCATTACGGATACCCTCCATCTCCAGCAGGTGATGTTCAATCTCTTCCGTCTCGATTCGGTAGCCTCTAACCTTAAGCTGGGTATCGCAGCGGCCGATATATTCCATCACTCCGCCTTCACCCCACCGGACCAGATCCCCCGTACGATACATCCGGTTGCCCTTGTTCACTGAATCCGGCAAGAATCGTTCCGCCGTCAGCTCGGGTTGATGGACGTAGCCAGCCGCAACACCGGGGCCGGAAATGTAGAGCTCTCCCCTCGCGCCTGGAGGCAGCGGCCGCAAATTCCTATCCAATATATATAGCTTCGCATTTGCAGCAGGTACTCCTATTGGAACCGCCGCTCCCTTGTCTTTTATGGGATCATAACGGTAAATCATACAGCCTACGGTTGCTTCCGTTGGCCCGTATTCGTTATAAATAGCCAGATTAGGCCCGTAGGCTTGCTGAACGGCTGCCGCAAGGCCGGTCTTGAGACTCTCCCCGCCCACAATCAGTGTCCGCAAGGCAGCATTCGGCCTCCGTTCTTCCCCCATAAGCGCAAGATGGGAAGGGGTAAGCTTGATTATTGTAGCTCTGTTCTCGCTCAGAATCCGGCTCAAGGTATAGTCCTCGCCGCTGGAAGGGTATATCCTCAACTGAGTGCCGCTGACCAGTGGTACGAACAAGGATGTCAGCGTCAGATCAAAGGCGATTGAGGAATAAAAGGCGAACACCTCGTGTTCAGAGGTCAAGTATTCTGCCGCTGCCCAAGTGATATAGTTGGCCAGGTTAGAATGAAGAACTTTCACCCCTTTGGGTGCTCCTGTAGATCCCGAGGTATATAGGATGTAAGCCGTTTTTTCAGGACTCGGCCTCTGCTGTTCCCCCGCAGGCAACGGGCTATGCCGGAGCAGATGCCGGGGATTGCGCGTTGGAATAGGCCAGCCGGAAGCCGGTTCCTCTGGCAGATCAGTCAACAGGCAGATTGCTTCCGAGTCTCGGAGCATATACTCCGCTCTGGCGGCCGGAACTCCGGGGTCAAGCGGCAGAAAAGCCGCGCCGCACTGAAGAATCGCCAGGATTGTAATGACCAGTTCGGGAGAATGATGCATCCGTACGCCTATAACGCCTGACACTTGCGGAAATTCTGCAGTCAGGGCTGCCGCAAGGCAATTGACCCGCTGCGCCAATTCTGCGAAGGTCTGCTTCTCATCAGCACAGCTAACGGCAATCCGATTCGGATGGAGCCGAACCTGATCTGCGTATAGATCCATAACCGTCTTTTCAAGTGGATAGTTATGGATAGAATGCTGGTTGTAATGAATCAAAGTTTGTTCCCATTGCCTTTCGGTAGACAGTGTTAGTTCCTTCAATGGGAGGTCTGGAGTATGCACCATCTGGTTCAACACATGCAGGAGACATTCCACCAGCGTTTCTGCCTCTTCCTTGCCAATGATCTGTGTCTGGTAGTCCAAAGTGAACAATAACGTGCCATCCTCGGACCAGTCCTTGATCATCAACTGTACAGGATAAGCCTGCTCGCCGGAGTAGAACTCCTCATTGCTAATCCTCATGCTGTCCACGGTTGTCAGCAGATGGGTATTATAATAATTCACAGCGGCCTGGTATAAGCTGCCATGCCCTTTTTTTCGCAACTGAAGATGCTTTGCAAGGAGATCGAACGGATACTTGTGATTGGCGAGATTACGTGAATATTCACGGCGTACCCGCTGTAAAAATGTCCGTATAGACAGGCCGTCCTTAAGATGCAGCGACAGCGGCAGATTGCCAGTGAACATGCCAACCGTTGCCTTGGTGTGAGCAGAGCGGTTGGATACAGGTATGGACAGGATTAGATCGTCTCTCTGGTAATACTTGCCTAGTACCAACCCGAATGCGGCAGATAAAAATAGGGGCAATGACACATTAAGCTCTGGCAGAATACGGATAATCTGCTCTGTGGCCTGCTTGTCGAGCAGGCGGGTATAGCGCCTGCCGGCTGGAGCAGTGGCAGTTTTGTCAAACAGCGGTTCGGGAAGAACATCAAATTTGTTCTCCCAAAATTGTTTGTTGCTCTGACAGCGCTGAGAGCTCAGGTATTGACTTTCGAGATCAAGATAAGTCAAATAGGAGGGTTCAGACACGGCACAGTCAGAAATGTCTTCCCTGCCCAGCGATTCATAATGTCCGAGAATTTGTCTGGTCAGCAGGTCCATTGACCAGCCGTCGCAGATGATATGATGGGCTTTCAGGAGAAAACCATTATCCTGCTCCCCCACCTTGAAGGTAGCAATGTGGTATAAAGGAGAATCGAAAAGTTCAAATCGTTTTGCCGCCTCTGCCTTCACCCACCTCTCATAAGCCGTCTGGGGATTGGCATATGAGCTGAAGTCGTAGCGGGGCAACGGCTGTTGCGAAGTAGTATCCGCTACATATTGTTGCGGTTCACCGTCTTGTGCCCGCAAACGCAGGCGCAGGCCATCATGAGACTGAATCACATTCTGGATCGAAGTTTCCAAACGGGGGAAGTCGAGCGTTCCGTGAATACGGACACAGCCACCAATATGATGTACGGCTGTCTGGGGATGAAGGCATTCTGTATACCAAATTCTCTTTTGGGGATGGCTTAAACGATGCAATGCCTTATTCACAAGATCCATTATCAGTGTCCGCCTTTCACAGATATAGAATTCAATCTCCAGGATTCAATGGATTCGGCTAATCGGGCTATCGTCTGCTGCTCCAAAAAAACTTCAAGTCTAAGCGTCACGCAAAACTGTTCACATATATGTGCATGCAAGGAAGCTGCCAGCAGCGAGTTGCCTCCCAGTTCATAATAATTGTCGTTGATTCCGATCGGGGACACCCCCAGATACAGCTCCCAAGCTGCAACCAAGTCCCGTTCAACCTCTGTTCTTGGTGCGATGTATCCATCCAACTGCTCTGGCCGCAAGTTGACGGGTTCCGAAATGGGCTGAAGCGGTCCGGTAGTATCAAGTGCAGAATCATCCCGATCCACCCAGCAGCGTGTTCTTTCAAATGGATAGGCAGGCAATTCAATGCGGCGGCGGCGTTCCCCTTGATAATAAGCCTTCCAATTGACGGGGCAGCCTTCCATCCAGACTTTGCCGAGAAGAAGGTAAACGCTCTTCCATTCGGTGGTTCCATGACTTTCCGAAGGTTCACCGAGATTCATATCAAGCACTAGCCGATCTTTTTCGTTCTTACTGCTGGTCTGTAATGAGGTTCCGTCTTCCAGGGCATCCGTCAGATACGCTGTCCAAAAATCGCTGTTGCTCCACTCCGTATGAGTCATCGGGCCCCTCCCCGGCGGTGCTGCGAGTGGAACCTTCATCGGCCCCGTTTTCAGACTGGAGACACGTTGCCGGTAGCTTCGGACAAAAGTACCCTGCGCCTCCCCCGAAGTTGCGAGTGCGGCCGTAAAGGAGCAGCCAAGATACAAAGCATCCGCATAAGTCAGGAGGCCACAGGCATAAGCGGCGGCAAATAAGCCACTGCCCGTACCCTGGCAGCCCGAGGGATGGATTCCCCAGCTCTCCCAGAGTTTGAATAAGGAGATCTGCACGGTTAATGCGTATGTGGCTTGTTCCTGCAATGCCGAATCTCCCTTGCCGGACCATTCCTCTGCCAGTTTCTTACCCTGCACGAAGTTGTTGTAGAATACCATTTCCTCAGCAATCCAACCCCCAAGCTCAGGAGCCTCGAAATTGGATAGATCCGGGAAGTGGAACAAGGGCATGCCCGCAAGATCGGGGTTATCTTTCTTCCCAGTCTCCCGTTCCATCCATTCCGTCTCACCTCCGCAGCCGTATAGCCAAATTGCCCGGTGCTCAAACAGCTTCCGTCCGGTTTGCAGTGTATAGGCTGCATCCGCTAACAGTTCTTCTGAAGCAGAGCTTAGAAATTGCTGCAAGGATTGCTTTTGCCTCTTGAGCGCCTCTGAACTTTTGGCGGAGAGGACGAACAATTTGCTACGCCGCAAGGAAGGTTCCTTCGGCAACACCGGCGCTTCTTGCAGGATAACATGTGCATTGGTACCTCCAAGCCCAAAGGAGCTGACCCCAGCAAGACGCCGCTGATTGGGGCTGCTCCACTCCAGCGGAACAGGATTCAGATAAAACGGGCTCTGGCCCGTCATTAACCTGTCATGTGGTGTATCTGCGTGAATAGCGGGTGGCAGTATCCTCTCTCGCAGGGCCATGACTGTCTTGATTAACCCAACAATACCTGCGGATGGCCCCGTATGACCGACGTTAGATTTAACCGAACCCAAAGCACAAAAAGCGTTTTTTTCAGTATGTCTGGCAAATACTTCATGTAGTGCCTCAAGCTCAATCGCATCTCCTAGAGGAGTGCCGGTACCATGTGCTTCTATGTAACAGATGTCCGCGGCGCTTACGCCGGCGTTCATCTGTGCGCGTTCAATAACCTGAATCTGACCTTTGACTGCGGGGGCTGCATATCCGGCTTTGAGGGCTCCGTCATTATTGACGGCTGAACCTTTAATAACGGCATGAATGGTGTCGCCATCCTCAAGGGCATCACTATATCGTTTCAGTACGACGCAACCTGCCCCGTCGCTGTACAATGTGCCGGTAGCCTGCTTATCGAACGCCCGGAGATGCCCATCAGCGGACAACAACCCGTTGTCCTGATAGTAATAGCCGTTGGCTTGGGGAATGCCGAGTGTTGCACCTCCACATACCATCATGTCACTGGAGTAAGTGAGCAGACTCTCACAAGCTAAATGTACAGCAACCAGCGAGCTGGAACAGGCAGACTGAACATTCAGCACTGGCCCGGTAAGGCCTAGCTTGTAAGCGGCCATCGTCGCCGCATGGTCTTTCTCACTTGCGATCTGCATTTGGAGTTCGGAGGCTGCTCGGTTGCCATTTAGAAGCGGCATAAGGTTGAACATTTGATAATAGTTCGCGTACACGCCCGCATACATCCCTATAAGACCTTCATAGGTTCCCGGATCATATCCCGCCGCCTCCAGCGCTTCCCAAGCCATCTCCAGAAGCAGACGATGCTGTGGGTCCATCAAGGACGCCTCTCTTATGTTGAAATTAAAGAAAGCAGCATCAAAGTTCTCAATGTTCCGAATGTTGGTGTTTGTGCGAATAAAGTTTTGCCTTCCCTCCGCAGAAGCAACTTCTGCTTTATCCTGCGAGGAAGTGTTTGCAACCACCTCTTCTCCACCCAGGATTGCTTCCCAGAACTGGGAAACGGTATCAATGCCAGGCAGACGGATGGAGAGGCCAATAATGGCAATATCCGCCTTATTATCTTCACATTCATTCTCCAATGACATGATATCACTCCCGTAATATTGCTTTTATTCAATATCATTGTAGTATTAAAACTAATTTTGACGACGTCTTGATAATACCAACTATACTATGAAAATATTTAAATAAATACCATTCTTTAGGACTATATAACAATAAAAATAATTATTTTAAATTAAAGTAAAATAACAGAATTGTGTATGTATCTGCAGCATTCGACGTCCTATTATGTCGTAATATGCCAGTAGTTTGATAATGTGCAAATTCCGGAAAGAGCTATTAGTACCAATTTAGATATGGAGTGAGTTCAAAATAATATGCTAGAATCGTATAGCTGTCCTGTTTAGAGAACGGACTTCATATTTCGCAACATTCACAATAACGAAAACAAATTAAAATCTCCTAAGACAGGTGTTGTTTATGTCCAAAATTCTTGCTTTTAAGCTCCCGGAGCAGCTAAGTCTGGAGAGCTATGCTTATTTTACAGCACAGGTATCGGAAGTCCGGCGCGCACGTCTCGCCCGGTTTTTCCATAAGGAAGATGCCTATCGTTCTTTATTTGGCGAGATACTGGTGCGGTACATCCTCTGCAGCCAGCTCGGTCAACGGAATGGCAAAATTCAATTCGAGGAGAATCCATTCGGCAAACCGGGGGTGTCTGGGCTGCCTGATTTTGAGTATAATGTGTCTCATTCAGGAGATTGGGTGTTGATGATCTGGGGAATGAATGAGGGTTCTCTCGGAGTAGATATTGAGCAGATACGGCCTATAGATATTCAAATAGCAGAGCGGTTTTTTTCTGTGGAGGAGCGAGAGGCGCTGCAAGGCAAGTCTGCCGGAGAGCGGCAGGATTTTTTTTATGACTTGTGGACCTTAAAGGAAAGCTATATCAAGGCGATTGGTACCGGGCTGTCCCGGCCGCTTGATTCATTTACGGTACAGCAGCGTGAAGATGGCAGCTTTAATCTGATCACGCAAGCGGAATCAATGTACTTACAGACTTATACTATAGCCCCAGACTACAAAGCCGCCGCTTGTTCAAGCTGCTGCAGCCTGCCGGAAGCTGCCACTTTTATTAAGCTCAGTGAGCTCTATGTGTGGTGAATGGATTTCATATTCCCATCACCTGTCCGGAGAATCTGTCCACTATCAAATGGACGAGATGAGCGGACAGTATTTTAGTAAAGAAGAAATGATCCGGATGGCTGAGCCATTTTTGAAATGAATCCTAACGATGCCACCAATGAATAATTAGACTGACACCAGAAGCCGAAACAGCGACAATAAAGGACGAGAAAATAAAATCCTAGACTGTCGCTGTTTTATTTAACTAACGTCTTAACGATCCTTCATTTTATTATTAGATTCGTTTCCAATTATTTTTCACAAAGACAATGACAATGACAATGACAAGGACTAGCAAGATTAAGCCGGCGGAATACCATAAAACTTTTTCCCAATCAAATCTGGAACCGGCATATTCACCCTCATAATTAGCTTTAATGAATGACCCATCATTTATCTTAATCGCAATTGCCTCATTTTTGTCCAAATCTTTGATATTATAATATTCAGTGCCCTTCGGATAGTAATTCGAAAAATTACCTGAGTATGTGCCTTCCTTGTCTGAAAATGATGTAACTTTGCCTATTATTGAACCGATTTGTTCCTTTTCCACTTGATTGTCAGAAATGATATAGGATTTCCCGTCGTTTACAACAAAATTGTATGCCCAATCCGCATGAATTGGCCAAATTGCAAAAAAAGTACTTGCCAGCCAGAGCGGAATTATCAAAAACAGAGATTTTCTCAAACTCTCCCCCCTTGTTTCTTCATTTAATCAGACGAAATTGAGAGCCATTTGCTCGCTCTGGTGATTTTCTATCGTACTCTCCCACTATTTCGTCCGTTGGGTATCACTTCGCCTTCTATTATAACAATGAACCGAAGCTAAAAAACCACAGCCTACAAAATTGCTTGTGCGGGTTGTGGTTTCTGCTTTTGTCTGCTGTTACTTTTTCCCCTGCACCTGCCGGGTAGGACCATAATTGACGGCCCCGGTGAAAAGAACATCTTCTGCGGACGGATAGTATTTCGGTATGTGTAAAATATAGGAGGGAATCAAACCGCCGCTGAAATACATAGTGAAGACCAATGCTGATAAAATAAAGTTTCTTCCCCCCATAGCCGCTTCTTCGTTAACGGATACGCTGCGCAAATGGTCAGGAACGCCGGAAATCCCGCGATCAAATCCAGAACATTCAGAACAAGCGTGTTCTTCTGTGCGCGATAGAAGCTGTCCTGCTGAAAAATAAACCGGAACACATCCAGTCCTACCCATTCGCTCCCTCCGATTCCTGCAAAAATGTTGTAATCCTGGAATGCCATAATCAAGCCATAGATGGGAGCATATTTAAAAATGGCAATGTACGACAGAGGCAGCAGCAAAAGGGCATACAGGATGGCATCTCTTTTTATTCTGAACCAAAAAGTATTTCTCTTTTTTATTACGACATGATTTCGTTGACTGTCTAAAACCGCTTTCATTTCTCTCATCCCAAGAAAATGTACTCCCTTAAATGAATTTTGTAATAACTTAAAATGTGGGAGGGCTACAGCAATTTTTTCTGAAGGATATGTTGATCTAATTAGGGGACTGTCGCATTCTCCTTTGCCGTCAATCATGTAGCTTAGGGAGTTATCATAAATAAAGAGCCGGCAACTGTGATTTCACTCACGGTTATCGGCTCTGCGTCTTAGCGTCTGGCTCTTTGATAACTGACATATTCAGTTCCTTTACATTGTTTAAGCCGCTTTCCGTTTGTATGTTCGCATTGCAAATAGATATGCGACGATCAATATCCCTAAGCACCACGCGAGTGCAACCCAAATGTCATTCCCGACAGGTTGCCCCGACAGGAGTGCGCGGATGGCTTCCACTATTGAAGTCACTGGCTGGTTCTCGGCAAAAACGCGGACAGCCGACGGCATTGATTCGGTAGGCACAAACGCCGAACTAATAAATGGAAGGAAGATAAGCGGGTAGGAAAAGGCGCCTGCGCCGTCCACCGATTTTGCGGACAGTCCGGCAATCGCCGCGATCCATGTCAAGGCCAGCGTAAACAGCGCAAGTATACCGGCCACGGCAAGCCATGACAATACTCCCGCCGGCGAGCGGAAACCCATAATGAGCGCTACAAGAATGATGACGGCAACCGAAATCGCATTGGACACCAATGAGGTCAGCACATGCCCCCACAGCGCGGCCGAACGTGCAATCGGCATGGAGTGGAACCGTTCGAAGATGCCGCTTTGCATATCCATAAACAGACGGTAAGCCGTATAGGCAATACCGCTTGCAATCGCAATCAGCAGGATGCCGGGCAACAGGTAATTTACATAGTTATCCGTGCCGGTTTGAATCGCGCCGCCGAACACATAAACGAACAGCAGCAGCATTGCGATCGGAGTGATGGTGACCGTGATGATGGTATCCATGCTGCGGAAAATATGGCGCATGGAACGTCCAAGCATAACGCTCATATCGCTGAAAAAGTGTTTCTTAATCGTTTCCATTTACTTTTCCTCCTTTTTGCCGATGATTGCGAGGAATATTTCCTCCAATGTGGGTTGTTTTTCAACATACACCACTTTTTCGGGCGGAAACAGCTTTTTCAGCTCCGCGAGGGTGCCGCTCGCAATAATCCTGCCCTCATGCAGAATGGCAATTTGATCTGCAAGCTGCTCAGCTTCTTCCAAATACTGTGTGGTCAGGAATACCGTCGTGCCATTATCCGCAAGCTCTTTGACTGTCTTCCAAACCTCGTTGCGTCCTTCGGGGTCAAGCCCGGTGGTCGGCTCGTCGAGAAAAATAAGCTGCGGTTTTCCCACAAGGCTCATGGCAATGTCGAGCCTGCGGCGCATACCGCCCGAATAAGTAGACACCTTGCGCTTGGCGGCTTCGTTCAGGCCGAAGCGGTTCAGTAAATCCTCCGCGATCTGAATCGGATTTGTCAGGTGTCGGAGCCTGGCAATCATGATCAGGTTTTCCCGCCCGGTCAATATCTCGTCCACGGCAGCAAACTGTCCTGTCAAGCTAATCGACTGACGTACATGGTCGGGCTTTGACGCGATGTCAAAGCCGTTTACGAAGGCAGTGCCTCCGTCCTGTTTAAGCAGCGTGGTGAGAATTTTAACAATCGTCGTTTTGCCCGCGCCGTTGGAGCCGAGCAGGGCAAAGATTTCGCCGCGCCGCGCCTCGAAATTCACTCCCTTTAGGACTTCCGTGGTCTTGTAGGATTTTTTTAAATCCTTTACTTGAATTGCGATGTCTTTCATTTAGAATCGTCCCCCCTTCCGAGTTTGTTCATCATGTCGCGGTTTAATTTATTGCGAAAGTTATCGGTCCACATTTTCGTGCCGCGCAGAAGCTCGTCGCAAAACCCGACAACATCTTCGCCCGTCACGTCGAGAACGTGTTTGCCGTCCGCCGCACTCGCTTCAAACAACTCGATCAATTCGTGCTGAATTTTCAACATATCAGAGCCGTCTCCTACTGCGAAACTCCACATGTATCCATGGATTTTTTCAAATACGAACCGATAGTCTTCAGGAAGCGCTTCTACCCTTGCCATTTGCTGCTTATACTCTTTTTTATCCCCGATCATTTTTTTGATAAGCTCCAGCATAGTTATTGCCCCTCCTTATTAAATTTTTCCATAATCTCTTTGTTTAGTTTTTCCCGCATTGTTTCGGTATTGGTAACCGACGCACGCATAAACTCATCAGAAAACTTGCCGACGTCACTGCCTATGACATCAAGAACCTGCCTGCCCTCTGCCGCACTTGCTTCAAATAAATCCACTAAGTCCTTAAACATCGTCAAGTCCGTAAATATCGTCATGTCACCGCCGCCTAGGGGGCCAACGCTAAACATATAATGTTGAATTTTGCGAAATGCAAACCGATAATCTTTCGGTAAGGCATCAACCCTCTTCATCATTTGTTTATAGGCCCGTTTTTCTTCCATATCGCCAATTATCAATTTTATGATCGAATCAAGCATTGTTCCTACTCCTCCTTTAATTGGTTGATTTTCGATGCAACAAATTGCCACTTTTCCCAAAACCTCCGCAGCTCCTCACGCCCCGCATCGTTGAGCGCAAAAAACTTTCGCGGAGGACCCATGTCGGAGGGTTTTTTGGTGGTATCCACCAGCTTGCTTTTTTCAAGCCGGATCAGGATGGTGTACACCGTTCCCTCCACAACATCTGTAAAGCCGAGGGCGTTCAGCCGCCGCGTGATTTCGTAGCCATAGGTTTCTTTGCGGCTTATTATTTCAAGGACACAGCCCTCAAGCACGCCTTTGAGCATTTCCGTCAGGTTTTCCAACACAATCCCCCTTGCTATTCTGTATGACTGGTATTAAGTATTACTTACTACCACTATATAGTAACACAAAGTAGTGGTTTGTCAATAGCGGTTGTTCGGATAATGCCGGTCTATATTTATAGTTTCCATTTCTATAACCACAAGATTCTTAGTTCTTCAAAATATTCCTTCGAAACTTTTATCATCGTCTCTAACTTCTGTCTGTTATCAAATTTTTAGCTATCCGATTCCCCCCTTCTATCAACCCTGATACGCAGACAGTAAAAAAACAACCGAGTATTAATCCCCAGTTGTTTTTTATCAATCATATGATATCCATTCATCAGATTCACTCAGAAATCAAGCTTACGGAGGAAGGTCTTAGAGCAAACCCTTCTCAGATGAAAAGCTACAATCTGTGTCTGTCCTACTCTCATTCAAACAATTGCTTATGCTTATTGAAAAACCGATAAAAAAATTGTACATTCTCTAGTTCAAACCACTCTGCTGTTTGAAGAGGTTTGGCATCCAGATTATAAGTTTTTGCATGTAATGTGCCTAAAACAAAGGGAGAATGCGTGGCAATAATAAATTGACTATCAAAATATCGTGCCAGCTCATTTATTTGTTCGGCCATCCGTATTTGATTGGCAGGAGAAAGTGACGTTTCCGGCTCGTCCAATAAATACAATTGCCCTGGTAGCAGATATTCCTCAAAAAACTGCATGGACGTTTCTCCGTTAGAGTATTTTTCTTGTGAAAATTGAATGTCCTCCAGCTTCTTTTTAAACGCATACGTAGCTTCATGTTGTGCCGCCTGAGCCTTGCTCATCCCTTTGTTAATCTGCTCATTTATTATTCCCTCACGCAGCACGGAAGATTGCTGTATCTTCTTGATCTCATATAAAATATCCTCTGATTTCAGATACCGGCTTCCTTTTGGAAGTTGCCTGATCTCATGCTCGTGCTCATCATGCCCAAGCTGATAGCTACTCAAATCAAGGAATCGCTGAGCATAAATACTATGCCCATAGCTTGTCATTCTTTCGGCCCCCGGAATTCCCAGCTTGTTGGATATTACATTGAGTAAAGTGGATTTTCCGCTCCCGTTATTGCCATACAACACAGTAATTCGATCAAACAAAAGTACTTCTCCAGCCAAGTGCTTAAATACATAATCAGGGTATATGTTGGGATTCCGATCCGTATAATCAGAAAGCTTAAAGCTTCTCAAATAAATCATTGCAGCACTCCTTCTACCTGGCTTATAGTATGAATTCTATTTTACCAGAAAAAAGACAATGTATTTTTTTCTAACGCTTTCGTTAGGACATTTGTAGTTAGGGATTCCTAAGACAGCTGTATTTTCAAAATACAGGCACCCCGTATGATAAAGGGTGCCTGTTTTAAATTCATTATTTATAGCTGGCTTTGTGTTACTATTTTTAACCAACCGATCCTAATTCTCGCTCCGGAGAGCATCTACGATATTTACTTTCTTCAACCTGTACATCGGACTAATTGTTGCGAGAAACGTTGTGATCAGCGAACCCGCGAAAGCGATCCCGATACTGGACCATGGGAACACCCACTCTGCATCTAAAGCACCGGTGAAGAGAAGATGTATTCCGTAATCCAGCGCTGTCCCTAGGATAGTTCCTATTACAGCGGCAAACAATCCATAAAATACGCTTTCTAAAATAATCATTTTCCTCACTTCCTTCTGCGTCATGCCGATGGCCTTGAGGGTTGCAAATTCATTCGTACGAAGAATTAAATTCGTGCTTACTGTATTGATAATGTTCAAGAAAGCAATTAGAACAATGACACCGATAAAACCGTAAAGCAAGATACTAAAAGTCTTTGCGTCGTTTTTAGCTTGAGCGACCTCTGCCACTCGATCATTGTAGTTAAAACCAGCGTCTTTCTCAGTTAATGATTTAAGATAGTCCGTTATAGGATGATTTGATATATCGGAATTAGCAAGGATAAAAATTCTAGAGTAAATATTGCTACCCATAATATTGGTGTATACTTGTGGGGTCGTAATGAATGTAACAATATGGCTACTAGTATATTCCTTTGATAACAAATCTTGATCGACGATTCCGGTCACTGTCACAGTTTGATATTCTTTATCACTTCCTTCAACTGTTCGAATTTTGATGTGATCTCCAACCTTAAATTGGGTTTGATCGAGAATTAGCTGTTTGCCTTCTTCTGTCATCATCTTTATTTTTTGTTGGACGATAACACCATTCTCTTGATCCATTTTCTCTTTGTCAATCTTCCCGGCCGTGAGCTTGGATTGCAGAGCATTTAAGCCATTGACTCCGTAGGACACAAGGAAATTATTATCTGTTCGATAACCTTCCCCTTCGTCAACGACGTATCGCTCCTTATGAAATCCATAATATTTGGGATTAATCTTATCTTTAGGGATGATTGCATCTACTTGATTACTGTAAAATTTGTAGGCTTGTTGAACAGCATCAAGCTTAGAAACATCCCGATACACAGTATTGTCTATTCGTTTTGAAGGACCATCATAGGAAAGCGAATAAGAATACTGCGCTCCTGAGAGCTGTGTTGTTCGCTGCATGAAATCAACCAAACCACTAAAGACAATAAATAAAATAATACTAATAATCATGGAAAAGGCTGTAATCCGAAAACGTTTCTTGTTCCGTTGCAAGTTTCTGCTGGCGAATTGCCCTACGATGCCAAACAGCTTATTAACGAACAGAGACTTTCTGACCTTAGTGATAGTTTCAACCTTCGTGCTTCCCACATTTTTCAGGGCTTCAAGAGGTGATACGCGAGCTGCTTGTTTAGCTGGTCCAACAGCGGAAAGGAATACGCTCAGCAAGCCCAATAAACCGGAGGAGATTAGAATCGGTACGGAAATGACCATTCTCATATCATGTAAAAAACCTAACGTTAACAAGCTGATATTGTAAAACAATATCTTCATAAAAAGAGTTCCCGTGAGAATCCCAATGGGTATGCCGATCAAGCTCAGCAGGGCCGCTTCTTGCATCACAATTTTGCGAATTTGGGCTGGTGTAGCTCCAATGCATCGTAACATACCGAATTGTGAAATCCGCTCCAGTACAGAAATATGAAAAATATTATAAATCATTGCAATCGTACAAATCATTATAATCGCAATGACAGCAGCGAATGATAGGATTAAGCTGTTATTCACACCTTCATAAATGCTTTTGCCATACAATCTAAGCAGCTCATTATTGTACTCAATTCTTACATTTTTAATATAGCTCTCCCTATCCAGTTGTATAGCAGAACCTTGTTCGACATCATTCAGCTGTAAAGAGGACATCAAATCTGCCGTCTTTTCTTTGATGTCATTCAAAGATTTCATTTTGACGTAAATAAAGTAATTTTTGTTGTTATCGATGTTTTTGTTATCATCGAAAGTAATTGCAGGAAAGATGTATCTGGAAGACCAGCTCCCTGTGCTTAAGGGCTTCATAAAGCCTACAACAGTATATTCTTTTTGGGATTGTGCTTGGAAGGCTTCGTCGAGATCCCAACCAAAATCGCCAAGTCCGCTTATCTTCTTGTCTTCACCCGTTGACGATACCTTCCGGATTCCAAGGTTTAGCGTAATCGTTTCACCAAGCTTTGGTTTTTTTGAAAAATAACTTAAACTCGATGTGGAGAGGATAATTTCATCCGAATTTTCCGGGTGGCGGCCCGAGTCTAGCTGTGACTGAAGCATTTGCATTGCATTCGCATCATATCGCTTGACATTCAGGTACCGGTAGGGTGCGGCAAACGGATCTTCCTTCTTTTCCTTCTCCTTTGACGCCCTAATAACAGCATATCCTTCTCTACTGATGACGCCTGCACTTTTTACGGTAGCATTGTTTTTGACTTTTGGGACCGCTTCTCCCGAAATACCATTGAGAGAGACGTGATAATCTCCGAAGTCCCGCAGGGTTTGTCTGACTGACTTATCCCAATAGCTCATCCCAATTGTACCAATGGATGTAAGCAGCGTAACCGACAAGATTATACCGAAGATCGTAAGCAGCGATCTTTTTTTCTGTCCCTTCAAGTACTTTCCGGTGAGAGCTGTGTAGCTTTTCAACGTTCACTCACCTCATTTGGCTGTAGAAGGACTCCGTCTTCAATTCTTACGACTCGATCTGCGATTTTAGCAATATTCAAATCGTGCGTGATCATGATTAAGGTCTGATTATATTTTTTAACGGAAAACGTAAGTAAATCCATAATGTCCTTGCTGCTTTTACTGTCTAGATTTCCGGTAGGTTCATCTGCCAAAATAATCGACGGTTTATTAATTAACGCACGCCCAATCGCCGTTCTTTGCTGCTGTCCGCCTGACAATTCGGATGGAAGATGATGTCTTCGCTCAGTCAGACCTAATATACCCATTAATTCCTGGACATACTTATCATCTACCCTTTTGTTCTCCAATAGCATTGGTAATTTGATGTTTTCCTCTGTAGATAGGACCGGGATCAGATTGTAGGATTGAAAAATAAATCCTATTTTCCGTCTTCGGAATATAGCGAGCTCCTCTTCACTTTTGGTATAAAGATCCGTACCAGCGATGATGACTTGTCCACTAGACGGGCGGTCCACTCCACCTAGGAGATGCATTAAGGTGCTTTTTCCTGACCCGCTGGCTCCTACAATGGCAACAAATTCTCCCTGCTGAACGGAGAAATTGACATTTTTTAAAGCTTCAACCTTTGCCTCTGCACTTCCATAGGTTTTGCATAAATTAATCGTTTTTAGTATTTCCACCTGTTTGCCTCCTGAGCTAATGTGCCTCTTTGTATGTTTGTTATTATAAAGATCGAAGCTTACATTACAGTGAAGAGGAAGCTTACGTTATTGTAAGCTTCCTCCACTATCCCAGGTATTAAACGAAACTCTAAATTCTGTTCCTAGCCCTAACTGACTTACAACGGTGATCATCCCCCCTTGTTCTTCAATAATGGACTTGGATAAGGACAAGCCAATGCCAAGACTTTGCGGCTTTGTCGTGTTTCTCCCTCTATAAAATCGTTCAAAAATGTGAGGCAAATCTTCTGGGGAAATGCCTTCTCCTTGATCTCGAATGATTACTGTCTGAAATAATGAATTTTTTTCTAAAGTAACATCAATTCCGCCCTCTAGTGGCGTATGTTCCAGTGCATTTTTAATCAAATTAATCAAGGCTTCTGTTAGCCATTCTTCATCCGCCCAAACATACATATCTTCTCCACCATGAAGGTGAATCTTCTGCTTCCTTTGCTCGGATAACATTCGCAACGAATGTACAGCATGATCGATCATTGCTCTTACTCGAACTCGTTCTATCTGGAACGTTATTGCTCCGGCTTCGACCCGTGCCAGCTTCAGTAAACTGATAATCAGCCATTCCATTCGCTCTAGTTGTTGACGGCTTCGATCCAGAAATTTCGTTCTCATTTCTTCCTTCATATGAGGATCATTCAGCAAATTTTCATTAAAAACGATGAGGGATGCAAGCGGCGTTTTGAGCTGATGCGAAATATCGGAAAGCAGGTTTCGTAGAAACGATTTCTCTTGTTGGAGTTGCCGAAGACTGTTGTGTAACCTTTCGGCCATCGCGTTAAAGTTTCGTCCTAGTGCACCAAAGTCGCCTTCATCCTTCTCCGGAAGCGGTTGATCAAACTGATGTTCAACAACTTGCTCCGCTGCAAAGGTTATGGTTCGGATCTTATCAAATATTTTGCGGTATTCCCATCCCAATAACAGCAGAAACGGAATACTAAAAAGCAAAACGTGAGCTGCCGTTTTCATGGGTAAGGCGGTATCCGAGAGTACAGGTTGATTGTTTACGGGCATATCATCTTTGTATGCATATTGAGCCAGGCTGCGTTTTCCCTCTTCGATTTCATCTTCTTGTGCACCCTGAGTGATAAAATGGATAATTTCATTTTCTAGTTGTGGAGCTTGCTTCAAAACATAACCAATCAATGCAGCATTCTGATTAACCACGGCCTTATTGATCTGACTGACTTGATAACTCATATAAAAGAACATGATTACTGCTAACATAACTTGTAATACGATCGCTTTAACAGTAATAGACTTCCACTCTGGATTACGGAAGAATTCATTCATGGTTTATCTCCCTACAACATCTGCATTCCATTTATATCCGACTCCTCGAACGGTAATGATGTATCTCGGTACAGCAGGAACATCCTCGATCTTCTCTCTTAACCTTCTAATATGAACCGAAAGGGTGTTGTTATCAATGAATTCTCCTGACATATCCCACAGACTGTTAAGAATGATACTTCTGCTGCAAATTTGCTTAGGGTGAGTCATTAACATTAATAGCAATCGATATTCCAGCCCCGTCAATAAAAGTTCCTGATTGTATTTAAGAACAGTTCCTTCTAGAACTCGAACTTCAATATCGTTGGATATCCATCTATTCGCTTCATCCGTGGGCTTATGATTGCGCCTTAAAACGGCTTTTATTCTAGAGAGAAGTTCTTTGGTACGGAGCGGTTTGGTCATATAATCATCTGCACCCAAATCAAGTCCAGCAACAACATTTGTCTCCTCATCCAAAGCTGTCAGGAATATGATCGGAACCTGGGATAATGTACGGATTTCCCTACACAGGTCATACCCTGAACCATCAGGTAAATTTATATCCAACAAGATTAAATCGACTGTGTCTGTTTTCAATACCTTCCTTGCTTCTTCCAAGCTACCGGCAATAACAACGGTATATCCTTCACTCGTTAAAGTATAATCAATACCGAACACCAAATTATCATCATCTTCAACCATTAAAATTCGATTCATTGAGCACCTCAGTTTAATTCAAGAAAGTTTTTAAAGTTAAGCTACACCCTTTTTTCACTGTATCATGAAAGATATCTATCACAAAGCTGTTTCGTGGAAAATTTATTTAAGGTAACTCTGGTTCATCCATTAGACAACGAAAAGCCGATCCAGAAAAGGATCGGCTTATTTTTATAGCTTTATCAATCACGTTTGTTCTCAACAGATTTCATACGGTTTTGATCGTCAGGCACCCGGTCAGTACTGAACTCCTGCCCTGCTTCTAACTCACCGTGGCCGCAAACACTTCGGGAAAAATTTGTGAACTGCCTTTTTTGCTCATCCATTTCGTGTTTTCGCTTAAGAAGCTCCTGCGGATCCTGATTTGTCATAATTAACCTCCTAGGAAATCAAAATAAGTCTCCAAAAACGGAATCATGCTGTTTATTCGGACTACAGAAGTTTTCCATAATAGAGAGGT
Source organism: Paenibacillus sp. FSL L8-0470 (assembly GCF_038008625.1). Taxonomy (NCBI): domain Bacteria; kingdom Bacillati; phylum Bacillota; class Bacilli; order Caryophanales; family Paenibacillaceae; genus Paenibacillus; species Paenibacillus sp. FSL L8-0470. The sequence continues at coordinate 3,875,397 of NZ_JBBOZM010000001.1, read as the reverse complement.
GCTTATGCAAGGAAATTTAGAATTATTGCTCTTTATCCCGGCCGAGTAGCCCGCTGAGAGCCTCTGTCACGTTCATACCGGTAAGCGTCTGTGTCAATTCAGGAACCTGGGCCATGATTTTGGCGATATCGCCGGTAATTTTGTTTATGCCGGATGAAGCTCCATCCTGGGAAATCACTGTAATCTTATCGACCTTGGCCAGCGGGGAAGCGATTTTATCAGCCAGCTCTGGCAGAACCTTCAAGAATTCCACTATAAGGGCGGCTTGCGTGAACTGTTTGTACGCTTCAGCTTTCTTCTCCAGTGCCCCCGCTTCCGCTGCTCCGGCCAGCTGAACATTTTCCGCGTTGGCTTTTCCCTTCGCCAGTTCTGCTTCCGCTGTTGCCAGCCCCCGTTTGGTCATTGTGGCCGCCTCTGCTTCAGCCTCAAGAATTTTCCGCTGCTTAGCCGCTTCCGCTCTCATGATCGTAGCCTGGTTCTCCGCCTCAGCAGGCTTGATCACCGTGGCCTCCAGCTCCTTCTGTCTCAGCTCAACTTCGATTTCCCGGACGGTCCTATTGGCCTCCGCTTCCATCTGCGTAATCTTGACCTGTTCGGTAACCAGCGACTGCTTAATTTTGTTCTGCTGCAATTCGTACGCAAGATCCGCCTGTGCTTTTTTCACTTCAGTTTCCAGCTTAAAGTCTGCCTGCTTAATGTTCAAATCCTTCTCGAACAGAGATTCCTTGGCGCGGGCTGCGGTTCCAGCTTCAATGGTAGCCTGATGTGCATTGGCTTTGGCAATGGCGGATTCCTTCTCCGCCTCGGCTTGTTTGATCTGAATGTCGCGTTCTGCTTCCGCCTTGGCGATGCTGGCATCGCGGCGGATGCGCTCAATTTCCGGAACCCCCATATTGTCGATATACCCTTTGTCGTCAGTAATTTTCTTAATGGTGAAGCTGACTACCTCAAGCCCCATCTTGTCGAGGTCTTCCGAGCAGGTCTCCCGCATCTTGCTGTTGATTTCGTCAGGTGTCTTTAGAATGGATTCTACCGTTAATTGTCCGATCAAGCCGCGCAAATGGCCTTCCACCGAATGCAGGATAATCGTCTCACGGTCCTCTTCCGGCCTGTCGATAAACTGCTCACTGGCAGTAAGTATAGCGGTAGGATCGCTTTTAATCTTAATCTGGGCTACCGCCTCCAGGTTGAGCTTGATGCCCTGCCGGGAGAACATTGCCTGCGCTGGGATGACATCGAAGCTCATCAGCATCATAGAGATGGTCTTATTGTTCTGGAAGCCGGGAATGACGAACGTCCCGCCGCCCTGAACCACTCTTTTTCCGCCGAGGCCGAATACAATCATCGCCTGATTGGGCGGAACCTTTTTATAAGCGTTCACGATACTGAACAAAGCCAGCAGGATAACAACAACAATTGCCGAGATTAAATAAAGAATAACCATTTGGTTCGACACTCCCCGTTAGTTATAATTGTTCGTTTTCCCTCTCGAAGAGGGTGACTACCGCTAATCCTTTATCCACCTTCAAAATAATCACCCTGTCACCCTTGGCGAGCTGCTGGCCGGTTTCTGCCCGTACTCCAATGGAACGCATCGTTCCATGCAGCACGTATTTCATCTCTCCCACTGCTCCATCCCCTGCAGAAATGCTGATGTACCCGAGTTGTCCCGCCTGCTCATAATCCATTTTATTCATGCTACTGTCATACCGAGTCATCACCCGGGCCAGCACCGCATATATCAGACAGCCCAGCAGCAAGGCAACCCCGGTGCAGATCAGCACCACTGCAAGTATATTCATTCCGCTGAACCGGGTAAGCACATAACCACTGCCGCCCCAGACCGTGACAAACACCATTAGAGGGAGTATGGGCACAAAGCCCGGACCACCAGCATCGCCACCTCCCACATGCAGATGACCGGCCAGGCCATGCCCATGAAATCCGCCGCTAAGGAGAAGCAGCAATCCAACCCAGAAGCACACGATAAATACAGTAACGATACCAATCCCCCCCTTTAAAGGATTTTAGATAGTGCCTAATCACTCTGAATTTCGTTGTTATAAGATTTCTAAACTCTCATATAGATCGTTTTCCCTTTCTGCATGCGCAGCAAAAAGACCACAGAAGCGTCAGGGCTCTCCGTGGTCGGTTAATCGATCATGGCGCTCATCCTCTCTCTTCGAGGCTTACGGGGTTAGCTGACGGATTCGGGCAGCGAGATTGCCCTACCTTGTAAGAAGCGGCTTTTCAGCACGCAGCAAGGATTCACCCCAAGTGAGCGGCAGCTATCTGAGCAAAAGCCACATTCACCATTGGTTCCCCCGTTCCCATTATCGGAATTCAGCCATTTGAGAACAGTTATATTACATTCGGTTGTTGATTTGAATCTTACGCCTGTGACCATTTAATGTAAAACGTTGCGGATGGCAAATGAAGCCCAAAATGCCACCACTTCGCGAATGAATGCGCATTCTATGGTATTACTCTTAAGCGATCGATGATTTGCTCATTTTTGCTCCACTTCATGTCCTTAGGAAAACAAAACAGAAACGTCTGCTGGCTCAACATCATCCCCAATATTCTTCTATATCGCACATTAAAGTTCCCGTCAGGAATATTCTGCAAATCATTCGGGAACGTTAACCGCAAAACTAATCGAAAGTTGAGCGCCTTATAATGACTAACCAAACTCAGACCTCATCTCCTTCTGTAGATCAAAACTCCGATTATATCGAAGCAGCACTATTCTATACAAGTGACCTCAAAAAAAGAAGCTTATCCTTTCAGGGAAGGGAAGGGTTGGTCTTTTATCTGGAGTCCCTCACTGACACGGAATTGATTGAACGGAACGTGATTGTTCCTTTTAGCCGTAATCAGGACAAAGACCTTTCTGAGCTTTTCACAACACTTAGTTTCAGTTTGGAAACAGAACTAAACCAAGGCATTCAGGGACTTCTTGAAGGAAGCTGTCTTTATTTTTTAGAAGGAATGTCTGAATTTTATGTCCTCTTCACTCCTGCCAAATATGAACGAAGCATTAGCGAACCTGAGAATGAAGGGGTTATTCGGGGACCTCACAACGGTTTTATTGAACAGATGAAGGTTAACTTATACCTGATTCGGAAACAAATCGCCTCCCCAAACCTTATTGTCCGCTACTTCACACTTGGGAAATTCGCCCCCAAGCAGGTAGGCTTAGTCTATATGGAGAATATGGCCAACCCAGAATTGATAAAAATTGTAGAATCAAGGATAAAGAAAATTTCGCTCGATTGGATAATCTCCACTGGCTTTATTCAGGAATTAACGGAGGATAACTCCTTCTCCATATTTCCACAACTAATCAATACGGAGCGTCCGGACCATACCTCAGCTTATTTGCTGGATGGATATGTGGCTATACTGCTGGATGGGGACCCTACAGCTCTGATTTTGCCGGCGAGCTTTTTCAGCTTTTATCAGACACCGGATGACTATAACAATCGATGGATGATCGCTTCTTTTGTCCGGTTTATCCGTCTGATCGGCTTTGTAACAGCATTTCAGTTGCCAGCGCTCTACATTGCCACCGTTTCTTTCCACTCCAATGTCCTTCCCTTGCAATTGTTCTTTTCGATTCAAGGTTTATTGACCCGGGTCCCTTTCCCTCCGCTGATTGAAGCGATGCTGCTTGAACTTATATTCGAACTGCTACGGGAAGCAGGACTACGTCTGCCCAGTCGTGTAGGTCAAACTATTGGGATTGTTGGGGGGTTGGTTATCGGGGATGCAATTGTTAAGGCGGGATTGGTTTCTTATTCGATGATTATTGTTGTTGCGTTGACTGCCATTGCATCTTTTCTTATCCCTTCCAACGAAATGAGCTCTGCTATCCGGTTTATGCGGTTTCCATTGATGATTGCTGCCTCATTATTCGGATATATTGGGATATCATTTGGGTTAACACTCATTTTCATACATTTGTGCAAGCTAGAATCGTTTGGGCAAACCTACCTGAGACCATTAAGTCCGTTGAAATTTCAAGGCCTGAAAGATACCTTCGTACGCTTTCCAATTTGGTCCATCCGAAAGAGTTCAAGCAACCCAAAAACGGATAAATGATCATTAATCTACATAGTACTTACAGGAGTTGATACGGTGGCTCAAAAAGAAAAAATGATCACAAGGGGACAACTCTTCCTTTTTATTATTCAAGCCCAAATCGGTGTTGGTATTCTGTCTCTTCCTAACAAACTTAACGAAACTGCCAAAGGTGGAGGTGGACTTTCTGTTTTAGTTGCAGGGGTTATTACCCAACTTGTCATCATTCTTCTGTGGGTCCTGCTGAAGAAATTCCCCGGACTTAACCTATTCGGTATTTGCATGAAACTTGCAGGCCCGATTATTGGCAGTCTATTGATTATTCTGTATATTGGTTACTTTATTCTGCTTGGCTCTAATATTATGCTTAGTGCCGTTGAGGTGCTCCGGAGATGGATGCTGCAAACTACGCCAAGATGGGCTGTACTAGGTCTTTTTTCTATCATGACACTCTATCTTGCAAGAGAAAAGCTGACTGTATTAGCAAGATTTTATACATTGGCTTCCGTGCTTTTTATTCCACTATTTTTATTTATCATTTATGGATTAACTCAAGCCCATCTGGAAAATATGTTACCGCTATTGGAAAAAGGCTTCTGGAATATCGTAAGAGGAGCAAAGGAAACAACCATATCTATGTATGGTTTCGAATTAATGCTGATCATCTACCCGCTGTCTGAAGGTACAGATAAACAAAAATTGATAACAGTCAGTCTCTCTAACTTGTTTGTGACCCTATTCTATTTCTTTGTGGTCTCTACCTGTCTGATGTTCTTTAACTCCGAGCAAATCAAAATGATTCCCGAACCGGTCATTTATTTAATGAAATCTCTAAGCTTTTTCATTATAGACCGTGCAGATATCTTGTTTTTGCCGATCTGGGCCATAACCCTTGTATGTTCTATCGTAAGCTATTGCTATGCAGCGTCCATGGGGCTCAGTGCTTTACTGAGACGAAAAAGCCATCGGAATTTTACTCCATTTGTGAAAATCACTACATTTATAATCGCGCTTGCGCCAGTAACTTCTGTTGGCATTCATCTACTGGATACAGCCTCTACATATGCTGCCTATTTCTTTATTGGTGGGCTCCCGCTGGTAATGTTAATCATTTCTCTAATGATAAAGAGAAAAGGAAGTGGCCTTGCATGAGATGGTACGTGAAATTAGGAAAGGTTATGCTATCGGTGCTGATTATTCTTTCCCCCCTCAGCCTCACCGGATGCTGGGACCGGGAATATTTGAAAGACTTACATCTAGCCTACAGTGCGGGGTTTGATGTAACTGAAAATGGAATGATAAAAGAAACTGTGGAATTAATCATTCCGCCTGATATTGAGCAAAAATCCACTACGAACGAAATTCATACGAGTTATGGACATAACCTGCGTAGTGCCAGCAATGAGATGCGTAATCGGGTGAGGGGAAACATAAGATTTCTTAAAAATGGTTTTCAATTACTTGGAAAGTCAGTGGCAAAGCAAGGCCTTTACTCTAATTTGGATGTGAACTTTAGGGATCCAACCAACCCGACATCCAACGTTAGGGTAATTATAGCCGAAGGAAATGCCTCCGACATTCTTGAACAAAAGATGGTTGGGGAATTAAAGATTGGCGATTTCATTACACAAAAGATTGAAAGTCTTGAGGAAATGAGTGTATTTCCAAAAGAAACGTTAGATACCGTGTTCCGGTTCCTGAAGGATCCTGGACAGGACTTTGCTCTTCCCTATATAGCTATAGAAGGCAATGAGATTATCACGAAAGGATTGGCCCTCTTTAATGATCAGTATTATAGTGGGATGACGAACCCGGATCAGTCAATCTTACTAGTCCTACTGATGGGGCAAAAGGGAAAAAATGCGCGATTTACAAAGAAAATTGATCTGGGCTATCCGGATAATATACAGGAGTACATTACCATTAATGTAGGTTTGAAAAAAGTGAAACGGAAATTCAAGGTATCGGTTTCTGCTGACGAAAGTGTTGAAGTCAATTTGGAATTAAAACTTCAAGCCGTCGTAGAAGAGTTTCCCGGAGAGCGTTTGCTAAAAGAAAAAGATCTTCAAAAAATAAATCAAGCATTTTCGGAAATTCTCACAAAGGAAGCTGAATCGGTTGTGGAAGAAGTCCAAAAGGCTAACTGTGATATCTTTGGTGTGGGGAGAAAGCTTATTGCTTATCATCACAATGTCTGGAAGGAGAAAAATTGGTCTAAGGATTATCGTAAAGTACGATTCCATCCTAAAGTAGAGATTAAAATTGTAGATACCGGCATTCTTGAGTAAAAGAGATGTTACCAACCTTCTAAGGTGAATAGCTGCTAAAAACGCACGGCTATGACCGGATTGGCTCCAGAAATAATCATCCCGGTCATCATCCCGGGCAGTTGTACAAGCCCCACCTTCATGCCGTCAATCGTTGGAATCCTTGGAGGACAATCATTCTGTCTTCTACTTTTATTTCTTCTGAAGGCGGCTCACTGGTGTGGGTTGCTACACATCGGATTTGGAAGAAGGATGGAAGTCACTGGAATTAACATTGCTACTATTACAAGCAGATAAAAGGAAAATAATAAAAAGTATTATTAGTACATAACCAATCGTTCTCATAAAGACTACCCTTAGCCGGTTGAATTACTTGACTCGAATACAAACTTTACTCTCTCAGTTTTACCCCACTTTTCTTTGATATCTTCATAGTAAACATCCGTATTATTATAGATTATGTCTTTGTAAGTCTTAATTAAATGAGGGTAATGATTGTCGATGAAACGTTCCAACCTTAGTGCTGGTCTAGTGTTTCGTTTTAATCTAACCTTATCCAAAAATATAGGAATGTCTTGATCTATTGCGTTAATCATTGAATCTATATCAGTAATACCAGGTAAAATCGGAGTAATAAATACCCATACAGTAATTCCCATTCGGTGTAACTGATTTGCTGTCTGTATATTACTCATAAGAGTATAATCATCGATTTCACTCAACTGTTGCAGGTTAGTTAATCCTAAAAGTAAAGTGAATTTGTTCCCCATGGGTTTTATTACATCAATATCTCTAAAGATGAGTTTTGATCCGGCTTTAGTTGTAACCATACATTTCAAGTTTAACTTACTTAATTCAAGTAAACATTTTCTTGTTAATTGGTATTTCCGTTCTATCTCCATATAGGGATCACACTTACTACCCAAGTACACAGTATCTTCTTTATTCCATTGAATAAGTTCTTTTTGCAAAACATCTGGAATATTAACTTTAACATTCAAGTCAGTATTCCAAGTCTCATCTTCTAATTGGAAACAATAAGGACATCCAATTGTACATCCATCATACGGGTCAATAATCGGTACTATCCCTCCATCCGGCGGATATTCATACGTCATTGCATTCTTAACAAATATTTCTTTGAGCATTTTCACCATCTCCATTCATCATCTTATAACAAGATGGTAAATTAATTCTCAAAAAAAATATAGACTTATAATTGCTGATTTGCTATGATGTTGAATAAGGTCTTGAAAAAAATGACATACGAATCCATGGGTCATATATGATCTATGGTTTTTTTATGTTTTCGTTGATTTCAGCTATCGTACCTGCGTTTACGAACTCTCACAGGCTTAAAGGCGTTAACCCCGGGAGTCAATCCGTATGTATTATTTATTAGACTTCAAGGAAAGCGCATTAATGCCTCAATGGGGATTCTTTAGGCATATTTCTTTATCATGGCACTTAGAAACTCTCGAAAATCTTCAACATATGTTTGAGGCTCTATGATTTCTAATTCAGATCCAAAACTAGCCAAAAACCGGAATCCGATATGGTTTTGCGGCACATCTATTGTGGCTATTAAAAATTCAGAATTATAGGCTTCAATTCTTTTCTGCCCGTATCTTTCAATAAAGTGATCTTTTATGCTATGCGAGATCAATGCTTTAATTGTAATTAATTCCGGTTGATAATGTTGTTCGGCTTTTTGCTCAGTCAAAAAATCTCTAGGAACAAATGTTTTGATATCGATATTAAGATTATCCGTTCTGGACAATTTAAAAGTCCGATATTCCATTCGATTTAAACAAAACCCCTTCAAATACCAACTCATTTCACTAAAATGAAGCTGGTATGGCTCGATCATTCTATTCGTCTTCCCTCCACTTCGATCTATATAATCGAATGTAAGTAATCTTCCTTGCACTATTGCTTCTTGACAAGTCTTTAGTATTTGAAGAATTTCAGAACGACCGTCCCATTCATAAAATGACAGGTGAATTGAACCTTTCCAGGTTGCTGAGCCTATCATCGATTCAATTTTTTTAAGAGTTAGCTCAACTTCGTCACTAAATAGAATTTGTCCCAATCCGCCCAGTGCGGTTAGGATATTTTGTAAGTCTTTACTGCTTAGCAGTCGTTTGTCTAATTTGTATTCATCCATAATCCCGTATCCCCCCTTAACTCCATTTATAGAATAAATAGGTATGTTAGACAAACTGAGAGTTTCCATATCACGTAGAATCGTTCTTTTGGACACGTTAAATAATTGTGCAAATCCGGTTGCGGAAACAACATTCTTTTGCAGCAAGATCATTACTATAGATATTAGTCTTTCAATTTTATTCATATTGTCCCTCCCAGATAATCTTCTTAAGGTAAAAAAATTATCCCAAAGCTATAATAGGTGACAAAATAGCTGTCACCTATTATAGCTTATACTTCATGTATTACAAGAAGGAGGTTTTTTCATGTCAGTTATTGCATATTTGAACTTTGATGGGAATACAGAGCAGGTCATTGAGTTTTATTCAGAAGCTCTGAATTCAAGTAAAGTAAAAAAAGTGAAATTCAAGGATTTTCCACAAGATCCAAACTATCCTATGCCAGAAAATGAGTTGAACATGATTATGGAGTCATCGTTAGAATTCGCTGGTGGACAAATAATGATGTCGGATATTCTGCCTTCGATGAAGAAAGTAACAGGCGAGTTGGTTAAAGGCAACAATTTACTGATTAGTATCGTTATTGATGATAAACAGGCACTGGAAAATTACTTTTCCAATTTGTCTGTGGGAGGCTATATTATTATGCCGTTATCAGAAATGCCTTGGTCTTCCTGCTTCGGAATGTTGGTTGATAAATTTGGTGTTGTTTGGAAGTTTAATAGCGACGCTTATAAGTTCCTTGATCGTTTAGCCGTGTAGCCTTCGCTTGCCTGCAATCTGCTGAAAGAGCACAAAGTGGATGAAAAAAATAACCGGACCGGATAGGGATAATTCCCTACCCGGTCCGGTTTTCACTTCAGTTTCATATTGTTGTTGCTTTTCCAATTGAACTTCGTTTTCTTCCCACCATGCTTTCATGGCTTTTGGGTCAGTCCCATCCTCATTGTGCGTGTCACTTATAATCACCAACGCTACTTGACGTTTGCTTCCCAGTAGTCGCCGGCCAAGCCTTCTATAACACTTCCGCTGGCCCAAGGCATCAAACAGAACCAGGTACTTGCCGGAGAAACGTCGCTGTTGCTCTCCGTTTATAGAGCATGCTGTCCTTTGGGAGCGTTAGCTTTTTATAAGTTCTGTAGGGTTCATACCGGTTATTTTCTTGAACAATGTGCTGAAGTAGGGAATATTCTTATAGCCGACCCGTTCCGCCACCTCATACACCAGCATATTCCGCTCCATGAGTAACTCCCGCGCTTTCTCGATCCGAACCCGGGTCAGGTAGTTATTGAAGGTTTCTCCAGTAATATTTTTAAAAATAATAGACAAGTGGTTCCGCGAAATGAATACCTTATCCGAAAGCTCGGCGAGTGTCAGCTCTTCCGCATAGTGCTCATGAATGTAACTGGTCATGAAATCGACAACCTGCCGATGCTTGCTGCTTCCTTTCCATTGCCTGTTGCTGCAGATCTTGGTGATTTTGTCCATAAGCCAGCTTGCCAGCTGGTCCGGTACGATCAGGCTGCTGATCTCCTTGGCAATCTGGTCATTGGTGAACAGGTCATCCAGTACAAAGCCGGATTCATACAACGAGTAGGTAATAATTCCCCATAGCTCGCTTCCAAGCATTTGTACGTATCCCTGTGATATCCCCTCCTGCTTTTTCATTTCCGTTATATATTCCAGCACAAGCTGATGGGCTTCCGCTTCCTGAGATGCCTTCATTGCTGTTGCCAGCTTATACGAGAACTTGACCGGAAAAAGGGCGACATTTCCCGGTTCGCTGCTGCTGTTCTCCCGGTACATATACACTTCATGTGCGGAAGCGGCCCGTAATGCTCTTTGATCCATCGCGCGGAAAGCTTCCTCTGTCGAGTCGGAAAGCTTGGTCCATGTATCCTTCACTCCCCCGATTCCTATACGTGTAACCAGCTTGAGATAGCTGCCGATGCTGTCAATCAGCCGGATTCCCAGTTCTTCCAGCTTGTCTTCTAACTGTTCGAGCTGCCCTGCATCCGGATGAATAATCAGTAATGTTCTGGTACTGTGCAGCTCTGTGTATTCCAGATCCGGGAACAGCTTACGTGCTACTTCACAAGCAATATTGCTGACCGCAAACCGGAAAAGGTTCCAATCGGAGACGGATAGACATCTGGCTCGTTCATCACGGATCAGCTCGATGCCGACAGTGACATGCTTGCGCTCCTGCCAAAAAAGATATGACGGGGGAAGAGGTGTGTTGTCTCTGTATGCATGGCCCAGGGTACCAACAGCTGCGGAGCGAACCCACTCCAGTTCAACAAAAGGCTCATACATCGTCATTTTAAACTCAAGCTCCCACTGCCTGATTCGCTTCTCTTCCGCTTCCTCAAGTTCCTGTACGACATTACTTAGAATCGATTTTAACGTCGGCAGACTGATTGGCTTAGAGACATAGTCGGTCACATGAAACCTTAGAGCCTGTCTCGCATGCTCAAAATCTGAATATCCGCTCAGAATAATGATTTTACCTTGGAATCCTTCCTTTCTAAGCTGCTCCATCATATCCAGACCGCTCATCACGGGCATATAAAGATCAGTGATCACAATGTCCGGTTGGGTACGGCGAATTACCTCCAGTCCGTCCTCTCCATTCATAGCCTCTCCAACCCACTCAGCTCCCAGCTCATCCCAGGGAATCGCCCGTTTCATCCCCTTCAGGACTTGGCGCTCATCATCAATGATTGCGATTTTCCACATTACGCTTACCTCCTTAACTCCTTAAGTACGAAAGCACGGCTGCTTCTCATGTCAACGGAAGCGCTTACCAAAGTAATATGTGCGTTTGTATATTGACCATGGATCCTATCTATTAGGGATCAGTCCTTTTTGGTTAGAGGATCTGTCATCAGCGGGAGCGTTATTTCCACTCTTGTTCCACCTTCTTCACGTTCTCCAAGTGCAATTCCATAACTCTCCCCGAAGTAACCGGAAATTCTCTCTCTCACATTGCGTATACCGTAGCCTCCTGTATGACGGTTATGGGACCTGTCTTCAGGCTGCTTGAGTCCGGCACCATTATCCTCGATTACAATATGCAGAGCATCTCCCATTCTCTCCATTACGATAGACACATAGCCGCTTTTCTGTTTATTGAATCCATGAACGATAGAATTCTCCACGAACGGCTGTAGTGTAAGCTTCGGAATGTATAACTCCTGTAGCTCAGACGCTGCCTCAATCCTGTATTCAAGCCCTTCTCCCCAGCGAAGCTGCTGGATTTCCAGATAACACTCTATATGCAGCAGTTCATCTGCTATTGTGATGAAGCTGTTGCCGTTGGACAAGCCGATCCGAAACATACGGCCCATCAGCTCCAAAATGCGGCTAAGTTCGTCTTGTCCGGCCTCAATCGCCATCCAGTTGAGTTGATCCAGCATATTATAAAGGAAGTGTGGATTGATATTAGCCTGAAGTGCCTCAATTTCGGCTTTTCGCTGCTGTTCATAACGGCGCTCCAGGGAGAGATACAGTTCTTCAATCCGTTCGTTCTGCTTCCGGTAACCGGAGAATAAATAACCGAATTCATTCTCATAATCCACCGGAAGTTCTACATTGTCGCCTCCTACGGAATACAGCCGCATCGCAGTTACGAGCTTTTTGATCGGTTTGGTAAATTGCTTGCTTAAAAAGTGTGTCAAGAGCAGTACCAACAGCACTGCGGCAATACCAATTAAACCGATCCATTCTGCCAGCTTCAGGCTGCTTGCCGTGATCTGTTTCCAAGACGTAAATTCAATTAGTGTCCAGATGGAATTATCCATTCTGGAGTAGACGAGCAGTGTATCACGCGCTCCATCCTTTGCCGGAATATGGACATACCCGGATTTGTTACTTTTCAGATCAATCCACTGGGACCAGTCGTTCTGGTCCAGCGCATCGCCTATTTTCATAATTTGCTGTCCTTCGCTGCTTGCCATGATCCGGTTAGATCCGTCGGAATTTCCTTTTAATAGTTTGCGTATTTCGTCGGCTTTAATGTGGACCTTAAGGACTCCCAGATAGTCATTCTCGTAGACTATTTTTCTGAAAAAGCTAAGAACAGGGATATCGCCTTGCACACTGGGGTAATTATACTCCTTGGACCAGCAGAAATCGCTCTTCGCCAGACATTCGGCCCCTTCCTGCTTGTTAAGATCCGCAAGGTTCCGGAACTGAATGTAGTTTTGCCGCTCACTCAGGATAGGATTATCCATATACAGGTCAATTCCTTGAATCAGAGGAATGGCATAGGTCAAATTCGCGAGTGCGCTTTCTACACCCGCACGCCTGCGATACCTCTCAAATTCATCCTGCCTGTTCAGAAGAAAGTTGATCAGCTCGCTGTCACGGGAGCTGGACAGTGAAATTTGTTCGATCATGACCAACCTGGTCGTAATTTCATTATTCAACTCATCAAGCAGCTGTTGCTGGTAATGCGAGGTGGTCTGTACCAATGCCTTTGAAGAATTGCTGTAGCTTGTCCCTGCGGTAACACCAATTACTACTATAAGCACTATGGCAAAGCTATGAAAAAATAGACGGTCAATTCTATATTTTTTATAGGGATTGATCAAACGCTCTACCTTCCTTCAACTCCGGTTCAGACACAATAAACGGTAAAGCTGCGAAGGGTATTCGAAGCTTTACCGTTAACGGACTGAAGTTTTTTAAAAAGATAAGAATTTATATGTTTCACGCTATAAATTATCCTTCTATTTCTCGCTGAAACAGATACCGTCCTTTTGATGACGGAAAAGCTGTTTCCACTTGCATCTTATCCTTTTATTCCAGTTGTTGCAATCCCTTCAACAAAGTACTTCTGAAGGAACATGAAGACAATAGTTGCTGGAAGAATTGACACTAGTGACATGGCAAGCAGTTGACCCCACTCCGCCGCTGATTGCGAGTCATTGATCATACGCAGCGCGAGTCCAACAGTATACTTGTCCACGCTGTTGATGTACAGGAGATGACCCAGGAAATCGTCCCAATTCCACAGGAAGCAGAAAATTGTCACCGTAACAATCGCAGGAAAGGCGAGAGGCATAACAACCCTCCAAAAGATACCGAACCAGGAACACCCGTCAATTTTGGCCGATTCGTCAAGTTCTCTGGGAACACCGCGTATAAATTGAATCAGGAGGAAGACGAAGAAACTGCCGCCTGCCCCACCGGCAAGCAAATGGGGGACAATAAACGGGAGATACGTATTCACCCAGCCAAGCTGGTAGAACAATGCGTATTGAGGGATGATTAGCACTTGTCCAGGCATCATTAAGGTCAGCATCAGGATGGAGAACCAGAAATTCTTCAACGGAAAATCCAATCTCGCAAAACCGAAGGCAACGAGTGTGCAGGATAACAGTGTTGCGACGATTACGGCAAACTCAAGTCCGAAGGTATTGAGATAGAAATCTGTAAACGTATGTCCTGGAACCGAACTCCAGCCTTTTGTGAAGTTGCTCCATTGCGGGACAGCTGGAAAAATCGACGGCGAGCCAAGCTCTGTACTGTGTTTCAGTGATGCACCGATCCACCAGATAACCGGGTAAACCATAATGAAACTGAAGAGTATCATGAACAGATGGCGAAACGCAGGCTTCAATTTTAGTGTTGTCATTTGCGTTTTTTCCCTCCAGTGTCTGTTTCATAGAATACCCAATACTTCGAGGTGTAAGAAATCAGTACAGTGGCTGCAATAATTCCGACCAGCATAATCCAGGCAAGTGCTGAAGCATACCCCAGCTCGTAACGGCTGAATGCCCGTTCATACAAGTACATCGCATACACATAAGTGGAGTTCATCGGCCCGCCGTTCGTAATCACAAATGCGGAAGTGAACATTTGGAAGGCTCCAATAACTGCCATAATTAGGTTGAAATAAAGAATCGGTGAAAGCATCGGCAATGTGATTTTGAAGAATTGAGTTACTTTATTGGCCCCGTCCACAGAAGAAGCCTCGTACAGATCATTAGGAATTTGCTTCAGGCCGGCCAGGAAAATAACCATGGTGGAGCCGAATTGCCAGACCGTCAGCAGAATCAGCGTGGCAAGTGCCGTATCGGGACTTGTAATCCAGCCCTTCCCTTCAAAGCCGAACACGCCAATCAGTTTGTTAAAGACCCCGTCTACACCAAAAATGTTGCGCCAGAGCAGCGATACCCCGATACTTCCTCCGATAAGTGATGGAAAATAGATCGCCGTACGGTAGAAGCTGATTCCTTTTACCGCCTTGCTGAGTATCATAGCGACAAAGAGGGCCGCTATAAGCTTCAAAGGTACAGAAGCCAGCACATAAGTGAAGGTTACCTTAGCAGATTGGATGAATTTAGGATCCGCTGTAAAAATACGCTCATAATTGCGGGTCCCAACCCACTTCATAGGCTGCATTAAAGTGTAGTCGGTAAACGAATAGTACAGTGATAAAAATAACGGATATGCCGTAAGCGCTAGAAATCCGATCAGCCAGGGCGAAATAAATAAATAGCCTGCAAGCGGAGCGTTCCATCTGCTTCGAAAGTATGAGCTTTTTTTCGTCTTCGCAGCAGAGTGGGCTATAGTGGCTATGGAACGGTTCATCTGTGGTCACCTCTTGTGGTTAATTTTTATACTTTAAGTATATAATCCGCATATCATCCGCTAAAGGAGGGGAATGCTCGAATTCTTTCAAAATATAACGACAAGTGGAAACGGCTTCGCCGTCCTCAAAAGGACGGTATCCGTTTCAGCGAGAAATAGAAGGATAATTTATAGCGTGAAGCATATAAATTCTTATACTTTAAAAAAAGAAGCGGCATTCACCGCTTCCCGTTTACATGAATCATTAATAAATTGTTCTTCCCCATTGGTCAGCAATGCCGCTCTTCCGGAGGAAGTACGTATTGATTCTATCCCGCCACTCCTTAGCATGCTCAGCCTGCTCCTCAAGACGGTTTGCTACATGCTGGTACGCAAGTTCATCCATATGTCCTTTGACTAGCTTCCAGGCGTCTAACAATCCAGCTGCCCGCTTCGCGCCTTCAAAATGTGTGTCGTAAATATGCTGAATCACAGTTTTGCCAGAATGAAGCACATGGGTATATGGGACATGGTGGAAGAAAAGCAGCAGTTCATCCGGGCAGCTCTCGAGCGACTCGTACAGTTCCATGTTAATAAGGGCATATTGGGAGGTATACCCGGTTCCTGTTGCAGTAGTACGGTCCACACCTATACCATAACTGTCTGCGAAGTGATAGGTGCCCCACATTGAATATTCATATCCATCCACATTAGGGCCGTAGTGATGGTCAGGATTGACCATAAACCCAACGCCTAGCGGGGCAGTATACGATTCATAAATCTCCCAGGAGTTCATTAGGATGTCTAGTATGGTCTGAAGCAGAAGCTCATTGTTGCCAAAGGTTAGCGTAATCCATTCCACAGCAATTTTCTCAGCAGACAGCTCCGGATTCCAGGCCAGACGGCCGTAACCGAACAGATTCGCCTGTGCCAGCAGATGTCCCGTCCAATTTCTGTCATTTCCAATATTCGAGACGGCTGCAAAGCCGCTGTAAGGATTGCCGTGAACATCTCCTTCCACAATGTGCTGGACAGTAGTTCCTTCTCCTTGGAGCTGCGTATCAAAGTTCATAATCTTCTTCCACTGGGGTATCAGGTAGCACACATGACGCTGCTGGCCGGTATACTCCTGGGCAATCTGAAATTCGATTACCTGATTCGTCTTCGGCATAGCACCTAGCAGCGGCGAGACTGGCTCTCTCACCTGAAAGTCAATCGGTCCATTCTTCACCTGCAAAATGACATTGTCCATGAAGCGTCCATCCAGCGGCTGGAAATGATCATAGGCTGCCCGCGCCCGATCCGTGGTACGGTCGCGCCAATCCTGCTTGCAGTTATATACAAAACATCGCCAGATTACAATTCCGCCATGCGGCTTCAACGCTTCAGCCAGCATATTGGCCCCGTCGGCGTGATCTCTTCCATAGGTGAACGGTCCCGGCCGGTTCTCCGAATCGGCCTTTACCAGGAATCCTCCAAAATCAGGTATTGCTGCATATATTTCCGACGCTGCCGCGCTCCACCATTCACGAACGTTGGAATCCAATGGATCTGCCGTTAAGAGACCGCCGAGCTCTATGGTACTAGCATAATTAATACTCAGAAACAGCTTGATGGCATAGCTGCGGAAAATAGCTGCCAGCTTCGCCACGTCCGGCAGGAATTCTGTTAGCAGCCTGCTCTCCACCCGGTGGACATTCACATTATTGATGGCGATCGCATTGATTCCGCTGGAGGCCAGCAGTCGGGCGTAATCCTGAATACGCTGAAGATTGCTTATTACCCGGTTATCTTCATAAAAAATTGATTCCCCGGCATAGCCCCGTTCCACACTCCCGTCCATATTATCCCACTGGTTGATCATACGCAGCTGATTGACAGGGTTCTCTAAAATATTCAAATTCTGCACAGAGCCCCCTGTACCCATGATTCGCAGCAGATGGAACACTCCATATAATACACCTGCGGGAGTAGCTGCTCCGATGGCGATATTACCGGTAATGCTGTCCGTTTGAAGCGCATAACCCTCTGCCTTAACAGCACCGCTTACACCAGTGCTGAATGATTCATCTATCGCTAAGCCAGTTCCGAAGGTTCCTATAATGATACTGGGAGTTGTCTCTGTTTTTCCAGAGATGGATACTTTTCTCCCTGTGAATCTTTCCATGCCTTGAGTCAGCTCGTCCACTGCAGAACGAATAACAACATCATCCTGCTCAGTCACAACAAGATGATTGTATGCCGCATATTGATCAACATTTGCTCCCGTTGTGATCCGGCGGTACTGCAGCCAGGCCAGATACCCGTCTCCTGGTTGATACAACACAGAATTACCCATGTACACTCCCCCTATTCCTCAAACTCCACTTGATCTTTTTTGTCCCTGCGCCAGCATG
The DNA here is from genome assembly GCF_038008625.1 of Paenibacillus sp. FSL L8-0470. NCBI lineage: Bacteria > Bacillati > Bacillota > Bacilli > Caryophanales > Paenibacillaceae > Paenibacillus > Paenibacillus sp. FSL L8-0470. Next base: position 3,857,904 of record NZ_JBBOZM010000001.1, on the reverse strand, counting down.
GCCGGAATATTCGGTACAGCCTCTACACAGAAATAAATTCAAGGCCCGGAACAAGGCTGTTCCGGGCCTTGAATTATTTTTCGTAAGATTGCGCCGCTTCTTTCAACTGCTCAAAGGCTTTCTCTGGTGTAACTTTTCCAAAACTGAGCTGATCACGGACAAGTACCCAATCTTTGTCAATAAAGTTCGTCCAGCCTCCCGCTCCGGCCGACCAGGTCTGTCCATCCGTTTCAGTAGCACGGAGGAGTTCTAAGCCAACCTTATCCAAATCACTCATGCTAGCTTCCAGGGAAGTGGAAATTTCCTTGTTAGCCGGCAGGCCGCGGAAGGTTTGCAGAATCTTACCTGCCTCCTGATCATTCACAAACCAATTGATGAATTTTTTAGCTTCTTCAGCATGCTTGGAGTTTTTGGAGACGGACAGGTACATGGATGGTTTCAACCATCCGCCTGCTTGTTCTGAACGCGGCATGGTTACAAGTGCGTAAGCGCCTGGTTTAATACTGTCCCAAGTGCCCAGATTATTAGAGAAGCTATACCGGAACAAAACTTTGCCAGCTGCCATCAAGTCCATTTGCGGATCATTTTCCTTGTCGGATGCGTTTACGTCTGCCGGAGGAACCAATCCTTCCTTACGCAGCTCTTCAAACTTCTTGGTCCATTCCAAGTAGGCAGCTTGATCTACGTTAAAGCGACCATCATCAGTGATGACCTGGCCTTTACCCTTGGCGTATTGGTAGGCCGAATACATGAAGTAGTTGCCTGCATAGTCCAAGGTAAAATATTGCCCGCTTGGCAGCTTGGATTTGGATTCCTTGGCCAAGGCGAAGAAATCATCCCAAGTCCAACCATTGGCCGGATTCGCAATCCCAAGCTTATCCATAGCAGCCTTGTCATACACCATACCGAACGCTACCGAACCCAGGGGAACAGCATATTGCTTCCCGTCAAGTTGGCCTCCGGCCAGTAATTTCTCATCAAATTTACTTACATCAACCTCAGGAGCCAGCTCAGCCAATTGGTTACGTGACATCCAGTCCGGCATCCAGCCCGGATCAAGCTGAATGATATCTGGTGCGTTACTAGCCGCAGCTTGAGTCGATAATTTGTCCAAATATCCATCCATACCGGAATACTCCGGCTCAAACGTAACATTGGGGTTGTTCTTTGTGTACAAGTCCAGCGCAGCCAAGGTCGCCTCATGTCGCGGCTGGGATCCCCACCACATAATTCGTAGCTTAACAGGTTCATTGCTGGGTGCACCCTTTTCGGCAGTATTTGTGCTAGCAGGCTCTGCAGAAGTTTCTGCATTGTTTTTTGCCCCGCCGCCTCCGCATGCCGCCATCGTTCCCAGCAAGGCTGTCATGGCCAAGACTGTAAGAGAACGCTTCCATTTCAACATCTATAACCCTCCTAATTTAATCTGTATTATCTTGCTACACCGTTATAGTAACAATTATGAATGGAAGTTCATATGAGGGTGATGCACGATTTATTTTAAAATCTCACGGAAATACCACATCTAAGTTCCTCTATAATAAAATGCAAAAATCGGGATGGAATTTCTCCGTCCCGATTTATATAATACAAGATTAGATCACCGTAATCACAAGTATACAAAGGGTTGCGCGTTTGAGAATTCACTGAATAGATTGCAGCTGGATTATTTGGAAAATTGGAGGAATTATCATGTCGGAGGACATCCCGTACCTAGCTCACTAGTTACAAAGGAAATTCTTTATACCCTTCTGAAGAAGCCTTACGGTGTTATGCCTAGGTCAAATAGTAATGGAAGGCAGAAATACCTATCGAATCAGAAAAATAAATGAACACATGACTACAATGTTCTTCATTTTTCACCACTTCATAAGCTCTTTGATCTGAGCAGTCAGTTTATTCGCCGCTTTACTATGAGTAGCTTGAGACGGATGAAAGTCGGCGGCGTACCCGTCAGCTGCCAGCTGCTCATCAAACTTCATTGCGCTAATATTGCTGTCGCCTGTTTCCCGGCTATACCCGCTAACCGCTTGTTCGACATAAGGATACAGTCTATCCCCCATAATCCCCAGCGTACACAGAATTGAGGCATGAGGATTGTTGCGTCTGACCATTTTTAGAAATTTAATATATTTCCGGGCATATTCTGCTTGCTTACTAGCTTCCTCTTTGGTATAGGAATCATCGTTCGTTCCGAGGTTAACGACAATCAGATCAGGTGTAAACTTATTGAAATCCCAGTATACGTCTTGGGGCAGGAGTGTACCCTCAAATTCCCCCTCAGACTTGCCCACTTTTTCATAGTAATCCGGGATAAGATGAGTGGTAAGCTTTTGATCGTTTTCTGTGTAGCCTGTGATGATACCGTATCCGCTGTATGAAACCATGCTGTAGTCAGCCTGAAGCTGCTGAGCAGTCAGGTAGGCATAGGTTTTTGTGACATCTTCAGTAGCCGTGGAAAAAGAATGCAGCTCATATTCATCATCAACGCCATAGCCACAGGTAATGGAATCGCCGATGAATTCAATTGTATGTAATTTTGGCAGGGTTGGCTTAATGCCATCCGCAGCATCGACCGCGATCTCTTGAATTCCAACTGTTGACATCGCAGCCTCTGATAGTTTAATAACCGTTACCGTTATATCCTGCACAGTATCGCTTTCAAATACAGTATACGTTTTAATCGGTGTGTCCAGTTGATCGTCAATTACCCGTTTCCCGTTTACGCTGATGCCAATTCGAGCCAAGTTATTACCGGTTGAGGCGACAGCATCACCTTTTAAAGTAATCTCCGCTTTTCTGCCATAGAATGAAAATTCCACCCCGCCGCCTGAGAGAGCCAGCCACAGTACTTCGTTATAGTAGTGGGTCCGCCCGATGATCTTCACATGAGGCTCTGTTGCTTTAAACACTTGAGTTGTTAATGACATAACGTACCTTCCTTCTCAGCTTGTATATCAATAACAGTAACAAAGGTACTTTCTATTTTCAATAAGTCGCCCTAATTTAGATGGAGAGTAATCGCAGGAGAAAGGATATTTATTTCTTCCATTGACAAGCTAATGTTAGTTCAACGGATTAATACACAACTAAAATCCAAACTCTGTTACTCTTTCAAGCCATTCACGCATAAGCGACTCAAATAATAGAGCCTGTTCAATCTGAAGATTATGGCCTGCTCGGTCTAGAACGGCAAAGGTTGCTCTAGGATAATTAGCTAAAATTCTAAAAGCATCTATGTAACCAACGACTGCATCTTGCCGCCCAAGAGTAAATACTGTTGGTTTATCGAAAACTAATTCATCGATATTGGTGGAAAATCCATAGTTTCTTTGAATCTTGCTAAGAAAATCGTAGTCAGCGATTTTACAACCTGCCACTACCTCTTCAGAATACCTTTTCCAATTATATTCATTGAGAACGACTTGATTTGCGCTAAAATCACTTATTTGTTCTTCACTTAAAGTGTCCATAAACTCGCGATCAGAATGAACAACTAAATGCTCGGGAAGTATTCTTCTCTTGTGTTCAGGAATTATTAATGGACAAATCAGTGCAGCACCACCAATACGATCTTTATGTCTATTAATTATTCCTCTTGTAATATATCCACCGTATGATTCGCCTGCTATGAGATAATCTTGATTTGGGATCAGAGTTTCGATAAAATTTATAACTGCTTCCAGCATATCATCTGAATTACATATTTGATCGTAATCCTTTGTTTGTCCCATTCCAGGCAGGTCAAGATAGATACGACGCCAATCGGAATTATCTTGAAATATCGGTTCCATGCACCCACTCATTAAACGATGGTCTGGTGTAAAACCATGGATCATTATAATCGGTTTGCCTTTACCAATTTCCTCGTAATAGATATGGGCATTCTTGACTTTACAATATGGCATACAGACTCCTCCAAAATTGAGTTATTTATAATATTCTTACACTAAAGAAGAATCTACATTGCTTTATCGAGCAAACCAGATATCCTCATCTACTATCTTAAATACCATTATGGGATTCCCTCACATCATTGTTGCTTTCTCTATCGCCTGAGGGGTAGCAAACGACCGATAATCTCCATCTCGCCGCCAATTTCGGATTGGAGGTGTTCAAGCTTTTCCTCTGCTGCTGAAAAAATCACCGCTGTAGACGGACCTCCTGAGGCATTCAGCTTTTCTGTGATCCCTGGAACTGCCTGAAAAACGCAGCCGTTCAGCTCAGCCAGAAGTCTAGCTTCATACCCGGCCCCCTTAGAGCCGACCGGATGAATCTCATGCACCTCAGGCGAGGCTACTAGTGACTGCAGCTGCCGGATACTGCATAGTCTTGCCTCTTGTTCCAATACTGCGCTCCCGATCAGCGGCTCCCCCAACATGACCACGCAGTCTTCGGCAACCGACCGCATCAGCTTCAGCCGTTCCTCATCGGTTTCCCCGATTACGGTAATCCCTAAGCCGGTCTGGCATGATTTGAAATTTTCTTCCGTGCTGCCGTTCAAATGAGCCTCCGTGAGTCCAGCTTCGTCCAGCAGCCTTTGTACCCCGCGGATAATTTCGCTCCCTGTCGGATACTTTTCCACAGCTAGGGTATCCACTACGGTAAGTATGTCCGCGCCCACGGACAGAACTTCCATAACCGCAACTCTGGCTGTATAATAGCCGACTATATCCGGCGGAGTCTGCACAGCATCCATTGGCTTGTTCCCGATACTTGCGCTGGAATCACAGCCTATGACCAATAAGGGGCTTCCCGCTCTTCGTACTAAAGTTAAATCGCGAATTTTTTGTATTGATGGTTTCATTTAGTGCAATCCTCCTGACAACTTTGTAAGCATGGAAGTGCGGATTTTTCAACCCTGCTATATTTGTGATTATGAAAATGTTCGATATTATGGCCAAAGAAACCTTTAATGGCCTTTGAGTTGAACAGTTCATTCTAATCTATCCCTGTATGTGATGCTGGACTTTAGTCGAGGTCCGCTACCTACCGCGGTCTGTTCCGAATCACGGAGATATTCGTTACAATATGGCTATGTCTTTTGGAGGAGCGATTGATCATGAATTACGAACATAAAGTACAAAGGGAAGTTGCCAACTGGGAACAAAAAATGTTCAAACCGCCGGGATGGCTGGAAAAAACATCGAAAACAATCGGCAATCGAATAAATCATTTAATTCCCCCGAAGGTGCATAACATCATTACGACCACTATACGATCAATCGTGCGCACGGCATTGTTCGGTGCGGAATATACGCCTCGCCGTCCGGTGCAGAGCACTCCGGGTCTGGAGTCTGCCGATAAGGAAGCGAAAGAGTTGTTTGCCTTATACCAAAAAATAGCGGTTGCCGAAGGCGCTGGAACGGGAGCTGGCGGCATTATGCTTAGTATGGTAGACTTTCCAGCGTTAATTGCGATCAAAATGAAATTTTTGTTCGAGCTAGCTCATGTTTACGGTTATGACACCAATCACTTCTCCGAGCGGGTATTCATTCTCAAGGTATTTCAAATGACGTTTTCGGGACCGGAAAACCGTGCCAGGTTGCTCTATTCCATCACGCATTGGCATATTGAAAAGGAACAGTGGGTCTCCGACGCCGAATACTCCCGGAATATGGACTGGGAGACATTTCAGATTGAGTATCGTGACGCCATTGACTTCCGGAAAATGCTGCAGATGGTGCCTGGGATCGGTGCTGTCGCAGGCGCATGGGCGAATTACACCATTCTTGAGGAGCTGCGTGAATTCGCCATGAACGCTTACCGCCTGCGCAGATTGCACGATGATTTCAACTTGCGAACGACAGGATACCCGCCCTTCTATCTATGACAGGTTGCAGCTAAGGCCATATATGACGTATTCAGCCATTACAATATTTCGATATACCCTTCTGTTCCATGCACGCGAATTACTTGCCCATCTTTTATCAGTTTGGTAGCCTTATCCACTCCGACAACTGCAGGTAAGCCATATTCTCGTGCAATAACTGCTCCATGGGTCATCAGTCCACCTACTTCGGTGACTAGGCCTTTTATGGATACAAACAATGGTGTCCAGCTAGGGTCAGTAAATGCGGTGACTAATATATCTCCATCTTCCAGATCAGCATCTTCCATGGTTAAGATGACACGTGCCCGCCCCTCTATAACTCCGGAGGAAACAGCTAGACCTACAATAGCTTCGTCTGGCAGATTTTCTCGTTTGTACTCACCCGAAATGATTTCACCGTCCGACGTGATCACACGTGGTGGAGTTAGTTTTTCATACAATTTGTATTCGTCTTTTCGTTTGCTGATGATCTGGTAATCTAGTTTGTTTGTGCGTACGACTTCGCGAAGTTCTTCAAAAGTGAGGTGGAATATATCTTCCTTTCCATGAATGACGCCCGCTTGTACGAGTTGTCCCGCTTCTTTCAATAAAGCCTGCTTATAAACAAAGTAGCGGTTAACCATGCCGTATTTTGGATATTCCCGGTAACCGCTGAAATTACGGATCAGGTCGATCATTCGTTTGGTTTCATTGGCTTTTTGTTCACCATCCGGTAATTGCTTCAAACGCTCTAATAACTTTTGTTCTTTAGCCATAGCTTCCTGCTGCCCTTGCACAAATTTCCGACTGCTAGCATTTGGCTCAAAGTTTTTGATATTACTGAGAATCATAGGAATAAGTGTAGCTGGTTTTTCACTCCAACGGGTTTTCGTAAGATCAATTTCTCCGCTGCATCGCATTCCGAATTTGGCCAGATATGCATAGATAGCGTCTTGGGTTTCCTGTCCACCATCAAGCTTAGCCAGTTCATCCAAAAAGTTATCGTCTGTTATATGTTGTAAATAATCAATGACTTCCGGATAAGGACGAATCACATCTGCTACACCCAGTAGCGCCAGGCCCATTTCCGAAGTGATATTGTTCTGTACAGATTGGGAAAGCGTATCTGCTGCGTTTTTTTCACCTAACCACTCGTTCATTTTGTCATTGACCCAGGATGAAGCATCCATAGCAGCCATAATGATATCCAAGCTTTGCGGATTGAAAAGATTCTTCTTTAATTGCGGAATATCTTCCAGAATAAAATCAAATAAATCCGATCCTGATTTCGTTTGGATGTTTTGTTGTAACTCTTCTATTGAAGCTTCACTACTCTTAATCAAATCACGAACAATAGCCGGGTCGATTTCAGTTTGTAGTTGAGATCCCGCAGAAGGCATGCCTTTGTTGCTCCCACTTGGCCCCGGTGCTTTTTCACCATCTGTTGATGATTTGATAAAATCCCCCCGCTTTACGAGGGTCATCAGTGCGTCCTTTATGAGCGGATCGGATTTCCCCAAGGCATCTATTACCACTTTTCCGCTGACTGGCGAAGCCAAATGTGGTGTGACATCCACAAACAGCCTTCCGCCAGCTATACGCATAGGTGCAGGAGTCGTTAACAGGTAAAAAGACAAGCCCAATGGTTTCATAGGATCAGTCATCATTTGTTGATGGCCGACAGATACGTAAACGTGATTATCTTGATCATTTGCTTCAGGAATCGGGAATAAAGTAGTGATTGGCCGGCTCTGGACGATATAAAAGGTATCATGGTCCAGACACCATTCGATATCTTGTGGACAGCCAAAATAAGCTTCGATTTGTCTTCCGATCCGTGCCAGCTGTAAAATTTGATGTTCAGTAAGTGTTTGAGCCTTTTGCTGATCGGGATCGAGCTGCCGGGTTTCAGTGCCGCCTTCTGGTAGTCCATAGATAGCCAATTGTTTGGTTGATATTATCTTAACGGCGATTTCCTCTTCCTGTACTTTATAACAATCGGGAGATACCAGACCAGAAACCAGTGCTTCTCCGAGTCCGAAACTGGCATCGATAGATAACAGCTTCCTGTTGTTGCTAATTGGATCAGCGGTGAACAATATCCCTGAAGCTTGCGGGGAAATCATCCTTTGAACGATCACGGATAAATAAACTTGACTGTGATCAAATCCATTCCGCATACGGTAGATTACCGCGCGTTCCGTAAATAGCGAAGCCCAACATTTGCTGATATGCTGCAGGATGGCTTTTTTGCCGATGATATTTAAATAGGTGTCTTGTTGACCCGCAAAAGAGGCATGCGGTAAATCTTCGGCAGTCGCGCTAGAACGCACTGCATAGCCAAGCTCATCACCAAGCTGGGAGAGATAGTGAGTTACTGCTTTCACAACATCGGAAGGGATTTCTGCTTCCATAATGAGTTGTCGAATCTTCCGGCTGATTTCACTAATTTGATCCCGATCTTCTACTTTTAGCAAGGTTAACTGATTGAGCAAAGCAGAATACGTTTCGTTTTGTGCGATGGTTTTTTGATATCCCGCTGTTGTTACACAAAATCCTTCGGGTACATTTATTCCTGCTATTTTTGATAATTCCCCTAAATGGAGCCCTTTTCCGCCAACGAGCAAAAGCTGCGTATTGTCCACTTCCTGAAATCCGAGAACAAAAGAACTCATTTAACATCTCTCCTAATCATTAAATTGAGAAAAAAACAATTGACAAGAGTTCAGCGGCATGGTACATTTAAAATGTAAGATGTTATATTTATGTCTATACATGTTAAAAAAGACGCAGACTGATTATATCATCGAGTCTGTTTATATGCAATATAGAAGAACCTGATAAATTACTCAGGTTCTTTTTTAATTTCCCGCTTCCCTTAGTCTCATCATTAAGTAATCACTTTTTCACTTATATCAACACAAAAAACCGGCTGCCGATCATTTAGCAGCCGGTTTTTTGTGTTTTGTCGAGCCTCATCCAGTTACTTTTGGACCGTTACGATCATCTTCGCCGTTCTGGTTTCACCCGCCGTGTTGCGTAATACAACCTCGTATTCATAGGATCCAGGAACCTTTCCGGAGATTGCTGTTACTGCCGATTGGGCGCCGGGCGTATGAGCCTGCAGAGGTTGCGTGTCTACCAGAACTCCATTCTCATAGAGTTCATATTCGGTAGCATTTGTCCCCCACCACAGATTCATACTGACGTTAAAGCTGCCGTCTCCATCCCAGTTGTCGTTCGATAATACCGCTTGCCCCGGGGATGCATCGGTGACGGTCACAGTCAGCGGCGAACCTTTCGTCATACCCAGTGAATTGATTAGTTCACCGGTATAGACATACGTTCCGTTCCGCTTGCCGGTAATATCAATCTGCACGGACTGGGCGGATGGAGAGTGGTCAGTCAGGGGCACTTCTTTGATCAGCTTGCCATCCTCGTACAGCTTGAAAAGAGTCCCGTTATTGCCCCACCAGAGATTCATCGTAATAGTGTAATCTCCGTCTCTAAGACCCGTATCATGCCCGTTATTGTCGGACAACACTGGAGTGCCTGGAGCGCTGCTCGCCAGCGGCGTCACCTGGCTGAGCCATACGGCCCACTTACGCAGCGCGTCTGCCTGTTCAGCCGTAAACACCTTATCACTGCTGGCATCAACTTCATTGCCGTATGCCACTAGCAGCTGGCGCGCCGTCGCACCATCACGTGCATTCGCCGATTGTTCAGCCTGCTGCAGCTTACCGGCAAGCTGTTCAGCAACCACTCCTGCACCCGGGTCTTCCGATTCGGCTGCAAAGGTGCGTGTCAGCTCTGCCAGGCTTACGAAGGTAGCAGTAACTCCGAAGCTGAAGTCAACGCTGCTCTCCCGGCCCGCACGGTCATAGACCGCTGCAGTTACTGAATTCAAGCCTGGCTCCAGCGTATAAGCCGGGGCATTCACCATTACGCCATTCGGCTCGGCCACGCCGGAGGCTGTATCGGCGGCCGTGTAAGTGATATCTACGTGTTGATCAATAGTGTATTCCGTTTGACCCTGAATCGCGATGGCCGGAGGTGCGAGATCAATCGGCACCGAAAGCGACTGTTTGGTCTCTTTGTTGCCGTCCAGATCAACGCTCCAGTAGGTCACGGTGTGATTGTCCTCACCGCTCAGAATTAGATGCGTGCCACTCACAATTTCGCCGCCATCGACTTGGTAATAGGTCGCGTCAACTCCCGGGTCTTCATCCGTTGCGGTAAATGTTACTTTTACCGCTGAAGCATACCACCCGTTCCGCGACTCACCTTCTACTGCCGCGGTCGTATGCGGTGCTGTCGTATCCGATGGTTCCTCTTCCAGTGTGACAAGGTCAGACAGCGGAATATCCAGCTCTTGCACAAGCCGTGCCACCATCTCGGATACCTTGACCGCACCGTTCATCTGAAGATGGGTATTGTCCTCAGTTGTACCTACCCACATGAAAATAGCTTTGGTACCCTCAGGACCAAGCTCCTGGAAATATTTCCAGCTGGCCTGATTCAGATCGATCAGTAATGCTCCGGTTTCTTGCGCCGTCTCTTTCATTGCCTGCACATATTCCGGGAAGCTCTTGTTCAATACTTCTCCGGTAAAATCGCGTCGGTTGACCGGCGTAACCAGAACCGGAATTCCGCCTCTCTGTACAGTGCCTTTAATGTAATCTTTCAGATACACCTTGAACTGCTCAGGTGTAAGGTAACGCTCAGGGCGGGATGGTGTGGAATCATTATGGGACCACTGCATGAATAGATAATCCCCTTCGTGAATGCCCAGCAGAATGTTGTTGAGATATCCGCCTACGAGGAAGGTTTTACTGCTTAGGCCGCTTACAGCCCGGTTATCGATACTGATCTGATCCAGATCGAAGTACCCTTTAAGCGTTTCGCCCCATCCGGCCTGCGGACGATGGCTTTCCGCATAATTGGCTACCGTGGAATCACTTGCCAGATAAATAACCGGCTGATCGCCCGCACCGTTGCCCGGCAGACGCTCAATCTTCAGCGCGTTGATCTTTGGCGTGCTGCCTGAGAACTCAAAGTTAAAGACGCCGTCAATCAGGGCGATGTCATATGAAATTTCCTTGAATTCACCCTTCGGTACAGTTGTAACCGGCAATTTGGGCATTTGTTCTACAACAACCCCTGCGTTGGTCGATTCTTGCGAATCGCCAATGGTCATTGTTACCCGGTAATTGGCCGGCTCCATTTCCACCAGGAAGGAGGTGCCGTTCACGCGGGTGAAATCCTCCTTCAGGTCATCCCCGGTTTCCCGGTTCTCGTCCTGGAGTAGCGCAGTATTGGCAAAGCCATAGCCGTTTCCTTCCAGGTAAGCTCTTTTGGCGTCTACCTTTGTGTATCCTTCAGCAGCGTTCCCAGAGCCAAAATCAAACTTGTACTCGCTTATCTCACCTGCCGGTTCGCTTGTTAACGAATCCCTCGCGACCGTCAGCATGTTCATTGCATGGTCGACCTGGGCCTGCGTCGCTTCCGTACCGATGATCGCTTCCACAGCCGCCAAAGCTTTATTCAGCACCGCTTTGGATGCTTCTGTATAAGACGACAGATCCAATGCTTTGACCTTGTCATGAAGCGCTATCAATGCCTTCTGATTGCCGGCAACCGGCGGCAGCTTCGTCCCTTCAATCTTCACGTTATCGATCTGAGTGGTCCAGTTCAATGTGCCTCCCCCACCCTTTCTTGTTCCCAGAAAGCGGAGTGCCCTTGCGTTATTGGCGTAGACACCGGGATTCATCGGAATATCCCCGATCGTCTGTGTGACACTGGGGTCCGCCAGGCTAGTCAACGTCAAATCTATCTTCTTCTTGGCAAAATTAATATTGACATCCACATTGACCCACTGGTTTTTTAGGATGTTCGTGGCTGTGCCGCCTTCTGGAACAGCTGAAGTGCCGGTACCATAGTCTGCTGTATATGGGCCTGCAAAATAATGGATTTTCGTATCTGGACTTGTGGTGCCGGACTTTGTGAACAGAGTAAAAATAATATTCTCGTTCGCATCCTGGAGTGACAGATGTCCTTCCGACGGGGATGCGCCCACATTGCCGGAATGCCAGTCAAAATTGACATTGACGATGTCGCCATTCACTGCATCGAACAGGCGGAACACTTTCGCCCGGTGTCCGGAGCCGGAACCGCTAAGGGACAGCACCTTGTTCCCGTTCTGCTCTGCGACCGTTCCCGTCATCTGCCCGCCGATACCTGTGGCATTGACCAGCGCATATTCGGAGGCGGCAGGATCGCCCTCAAAGTTTTCCTCATAGACCTGGATCTCCGGTTCCGGCTCGGGTTCCAAAATGTCCGGGTCAATGACATACGGCGAAAGGCTTAAATCCATGTCTTTCACCGCTCCCGCAACTAATGCGGCAATGGCCTGCGCACCGTAGCTGCTGAAATGCGTATTATCGCCCACACCGTTCGGGTACTTCGGATATTCGCCCGGATTGGCGTACAGGAAGATTTTCTCCGTAGCACTCAGGCCGATCTTATCGTAATACGTAACGCTTAACTGGCTCAAATCAATCAGCGGCGCGCCCAGCTCTTCCGCTACTTCTTTGGCAGCCTTCACATATTCCGGGAAGCTTACGTTAAATTCTTGAGTTATTGTATTGAAATCTCTGCGCCCTACCGGAGTAAGCAGCACCGGTGTTGCACCGCGCTGTCTGGCGCCTTTCACATAACGGGCCAAGTATGTTTTGTAATCCGCCGGAGCTGCATACCGGTCCGGAATGCCTGCGCTGGCGTCGTTATGGCCGAAGGAAATAAAGAAGAAATCTCCCGGCTTGATCCGCTCTAGTATCGTATCCAGACGGCCGTCAACCATAAACGATTTGCTGCTTCTGCCGCCGATCGCATCATTTTGGACCACAACGCCTTTAGAGAAATAGCGCCCGAATTGCTGACCCCAGCCTTCCTGCGGAGCCTGCAGCGCGCTGTAAGACTGCATCGTCGAATCGCCAGCCAAATAGATCGTCGTCGCGGCTCCCGGTGATTTCTCCGGGTATTTCTCAATGATGATTTCCTGCACATCAATGGCCGTGCCGGAGAAGATGAACTCCAGCTGGCCGTCTACCAGCGCAACGTCATAAGAATAGATCCGGGGTTCTCCCGCGTTCACGCTGGTTACGGCCAGCTTCTGAACGAATTCGGATTTGACGCCTACGTTCGAGTCGCGTGCATCATCGCCCAGTTTGAACGTTACCTTGTAATTGGCATTGGGCAGGTCTACAGCGAATTTGGCGTTTTCCGGCAGAGAAACATGGTTTGCATCCACCGTAATTCCGCTTGTCTTCTCGAATCCGTAACCCGTAGCTTGTGCATAGAGTGTATCCTGCACGGCGGTTGTACCAGCCGCAGGGTCTGTACCGAAATCAAAGTGATAGACCTGCTCCGGTACTTCTTTTCCGCCGGTAAGAGCCAAATTCGCTTTAGGGAATTCCGTCGCTTCCGCCCCGAGATAAAATCCCGTGTGAGGCGGCTGGTTGTAACTTACATTCTGCCAGGCTACACCCAGCCGGTATACCGGATCTTGCATCAACGCGGGAATCCGGTAGCTTGTCGGAATTGTCGTCGTATAAAGTCTGTATTCCGTGCTGTCTTCACTGCGCAGCAGAAGCTCCTCACGCCAATCGCCCAATATATCCGCCTGAAGTGCCGGATTTCCTTTGGTATGGTTATTCGTTAAGCTCCCTGCTGCCCGGAGGATTTCCTTCAGCTGCTTATTCCCGTAATCCCACTTGTAAATGAGCGGAATACCTTTCGCTGTACTGTTGTTCCATTCGTGGTCGAACAGCTCCCGCTGGAGATCGCCATCCCACCAGATCGCAAAGTTTGCACTTCGCGGCACTTCATTCTGTTCATAAATGACTTCTCCGTTCGCCGCATATCCGCGGGATAAAGGGTCCATCTGTCCGTTGACAATCGTGGATGCCCAGGATTCGTAACCAGGATAATTCGGATCAATATCCGCCGACATTCCGCGGCCGGTATCTTTCCCTGTATACTGGCCCCAAATAATTTCTCCTGAAGCGGCATCGCGCATCTCCAGCCCGTATTCGGCATTCGTGTGTTCATGTACGCTGACGATCTGGTAGCCGTCCCGGTTCGGATCGAGCTTGCCGGCATGCATCGCATCGCCATGGCCGAGTCCGGTGCTATACAGCAAGCTTCCGTCGTCGTCTATCGCGAGCGCGCCGTACATGATTTCATCTTTGCCGTCAGCGTCGGCATCCAGCACACTTAAATTGTGATTGCCTTGTCCCTGATATTGTGCCCCTGCCTCGTTGGTATCAAAGGTCCAGCGCTGCACTAATTTGCCGCCAACATAGTCATAAGCCGCGAGCACGGTGCGCGTATAGTAGCCGCGGGCCATGACTACGCTTGGCTTCACGCCGTCCAAGTAGGCAATACCGGCCAGGAACCGGTCTACACGGTTGCCGTATCCGTCGCCCCATGCGCTTACATCGCCTCTTGGAGGCTCATATTCTACGGTGGACACGGCTGCTCCGGTCTGTCCGTCGAACAGCGTAAGATATTCCGGGCCCGTCAGGATATACCCGCCGTCGTTACGGTAATCCTTCGTTCCGTCTCCGATCACGGTGTCCTGACCGTCCTTCGTTCCGTCCGCTGTTTTGACGACAACCTCGGCTTTGCCGTTGCCGTCCAGATCATATACCATCAGCTGGGTATAATGAGCTCCGGCGCGGATATTGACACCCAGGTCGATCCGCCAGAGCTTGGTGCCATCAAGTTTAACAGCATCAATATAGACATTGCCGGTATAGCCGGCCTGGGAATTGTCCTTCGAATTGCTCGGACTCCACAGGAAAATGATTTCAAATTCGCCGTCACCATCCAAATCCGCCACGGAAGCATCACCGGCATAATAGGAATACGTGCCCCCGTCTTTGGTTCGGCCGTCGGCCGGTTTATCCAGCGGAATGGGTAAATAATCACTATGCCACACCGATACCGTCTCCGGCTGCATTTCTTCCTTGCCGGCAATGACGGCGGAAATCTGATACTGTGAGCTGTCTGCGCCTGTTGTGTCCACATAATTCGTGGCATCGCTGATGGGCGACGTGTTGACTTTATATCCGTTTTTATATACATTGAAAGCGATTTCATTTGGATCCGTATTTAAATACCGCCAGCTCAAGAACACGCCGTTGTCGGCCAGAATCGCAACCAGACCGCGGTCAAGATATTCCGCCTGACGGGCGGTCTGACTGCCCGCTGACTCTGCATATCCCGGAGATGGGGGAATTGCAAGCGAAATTACCATTAGAAATGACATAAAGAATGCAAGCACAGGTTTCTTGATGGAAATAGCTTTTATACTCATGTACTTAACTCCTCCTATTTATCTAAAATTCATTTTAGAAATCAGGGGAAAATCTGAACATGAAACCGCCATAACAGCGAAACTTCATTTTTCTTCATATCTTCAAAATGTTCTCTTTGCTCAGTCTTGTGATGATCCCCCTTTCTTGACCGTATCTGATTTGTACAGCTTTGACTTCATCCTGACACTTCATCTCCGGTCATGTCTTTCATATTTAGCGGATCAAACCCCGCATCCAAATATGCACAAAGTGTATCAAATAATGGAATGATGTTCTTCGCAATAAAACGCATTTTAGACCTACATTCGACTTTTTTGCATTTATCTTGATTCTGAACTAAAGGTATTTGGGAAAAGAACTTATTACATAAAAACAAAAAAAGCCGTCAATATGGCGGCTTCTGATGCATAAAAAGACTAAATATCTCGCTCCTCATACTGAAAAGGTTCTTCACACGAATAAATCTCATGGAAAAATCCGAAATACGGGATATCGTCTTCCATGCATTTTATACGATACGACAGCTCCTCATCACACTCCGGCTCTTCGCCGTTGTTTCGCATTACCTCGAACGCATCTATAATATTCTCCAAGAAGTTTGCTTGAATAAACAAGGGCAATGTATCCAACATCGAATTTTCGATCTTGGTCTCAGATCTGTATCCTGCGAGGACTGTTTCAAAATAATCCTCCATAAACTTTTTGCGTTTACCGGCGTCTGGTTCTGATTGTATCCAGCCCATTCCGTTTCCCCATATACTGGCCAAGTCAAACATATACCAACAGTAACATGAATTATCGAAATCATATACGGTTATTTGCCCGGTATCAAAATCTATCGAATAATTCCCATCGTTGTAATCAAAATGGTTCAACCCAAAAGTCTCCTGGTTCCTATCCAATCCTTGTAAGGTATCAAGGAGCCCTACCAACTTCTTTTTAAGCAAAGATAGGGAGCTGGGTATCAGTTTATCAATATATTCGGCATTGTATTTGTCAAAAAAACTATACCGGCGATGGATAGGAGTATACTCTTTCGATATGTGGTGCAGTTTCCCCAGGACTTTACCGCAATTATAATAATATTCGGTAATTGGAGCGCCTTCCCGGTACTGGTAATTATTTTCTACAAGCATTTTCCCCTTGGCCTTTTTAAACAGGCTGATAAAAAAGATATGATGACTGTGGGTGATCTCTTCCAGCAGATTCCCCTTCCTGGAGCTGACTACATCCGAGACACTACCTCCATGCTCGAATAAATACCTGATATACTCAAGTTCTCCCAGAAAATCTTCCCGGCTCCTGTCCGGTAAAAAAGCAATTCTGAGTATTTTTGCGTCAGCGCCCTCTTTCTCACAGGTGTATACGACATTCCGCCCTCCGTCATGTGCCTTAACCAGAGCGGTTTCATATCCTTCCAACCCGTATAACTCTGATATTAATGGTAGTAAATACGCATCAACGCTTTTAACAACCTCGTTATAAGTGATAATATCTCTCCTCTAGCTATAACGTATTTATAATAATCTTTTGTCCAAACCTCTTCAATATATATACAGTTTACCAGTTTCTGCCTATAAACAGGAAGGTGATAAACAATTATAATTGAAATATCCTTCTTCCGCAGTAGCCCCATAAAACAACTTACTTTAAATACAAAACCCGCGCGGGGCGCGGGTCCTTAATTACTTTAATATTCTCCTTTAATTACAAAAAACGAACCCCGGATGGTCCCAGCTAGTTTAGATTTCTGCCTGGCAAACTTAAACTTTGCTTCTAACTCCTTTGGAACCTCCATCCCCTCAGAAAGCTTAAAACCAACGGCCCGCTTCTTAGGGTCATCCACCGTATACATGACATTGATCGCAAGACCATCCTCATAAAAGACGTAGGCAAATTGGATATTTTCCACTTGAAAACGCGATGTTTCTAAAGGTTTGGCCGCAAACTCAATATCACGTTCTTCTTTCAAAATCCGGTTCACATAAGCAAGGGTTTCCTGGCTTTCACTGGCTGGGACAACCGTAAATTCATGCTTGTACTTATTCATAAAGTAACGGGCTTCATTCGCACGTAAACCGGCAAGCGTTTCTACTACAGGTGAAGATTCTAAACCAATCGTAGACACATTTTTAAAATCAACGATATAGGACATGCCTATGCCTCCTTCTATACTCTTTATTTCCTTATAACAGGAATCCACATTTCACCAAAAACTAATCCGTTTCGCTGCCCCATCAGAGCCGTTGCATTTGGCCCGCCAACATAGGCTACATTCTTTGCTTCCGGCAAGGCTTGACCAAAGGCAAGGCCGGCAAGGTTATTATTCAGTTCATCAGCCGTCTTCGCTTCTCCTTTAACAACCAGGTATTCCCCCTTAGGAAATTGAATAACTCTGGCTTCTTCTGGTGCAGCAGCCTCGGTCATGACGCCAGCATAATGCATCATCTTGCTATTCACCGCTTCGTTCACGGCAAAAATGTACTCATTTGTGGCTATGCCTTTTAAATAATCAAGCCTTCCATCTTGGCTGACGGCTTGCCAAAAATCAGACTTTTCCTTGTTTATGCCAGCATAGTCTGTGTAATCACTTGTGAGCTCCGTACCTAAACCTATAACAGTAAAGCTGTCTTTTTCTTCTAAGGTATATTCTGCCATATTCAAAACCTGCCTTCTTGTTAAATTAATCAAATGATTTGTCTTCTTCACTTGATAAGTATATGATAGCCTTAAATCATGTCAAAAAATGATACTGTTTAGGAGTCCGATGAAAAAAGTTGAACGAATTAATATCATCATGCGGTATATCAACAACCGTGCCCATTTTACAATTTCTGAAATCATGCGGGAATTTAACATCTCCCGTTCGACAGCTATTAGAGATATCAGAGAAATTGAGGCTTTAGGGATGCCGCTTGTCGCTGAAGTTGGACGGGATGGGGGTTATTTTGTCATGCGCAACTCAGTACTTCCCGTCGTTCGCTTTACCAATAATGAGGTCAAAGCCCTTTTTATTGCCTTTATGGCCACTAGAAATCAACAACTTCCCTATCTAAAAAGTCGTCAGTCTTTATCTGAAAAATTACTGGGCCTCATCTCAGAAAACCAGCAAGAAGAGCTTTTTCTTCTAAATCAAAGCTTGCTTTTTGAAGGGACCAACCCCAATAATCCCGACCTGCTTGATCTTTCAGACCTCCCCCATCCCATGTTAGAAAAACTGATCCAAATCCTTCTTTCAGACAGCTATTTATTGATTACTATCAAAGAAGGGAAGGTAATAAAGTCGTATCCAATTTATCTCTTGCACCTTTATCGTGAAAAAAGCCTTTGGCTGATCGAAGGTTTTGACTTGAAAGAAGAAAAGAAGCAGATTTTTCCTGTCGACCATCTCACTAGTGTCATACCCTACCCGACGAAAAAAAGATTAAGTAAAAAAAAGATATTAGAAAAGCTAAGTAAACAGGAAGAAGTAATCAATCTGGTCCTTGAGCTTGGTCCAAAAGCGATTGCCCAGTTCAAAAAATACCATCCCTTAAAGGTTTCAATTTCCTATACGAATCCTTACCAGACCACAGCCGTTCTAAAGACTTTTATCAATGTTAACAAGCCTGAAGAAATGACCGAAATAACAAATTGGCTACTTTTCCTCGGTGAGGATATAAAGGTTAGGGAAATGCCGGAAGAAGTCTTACAAGGTTTGCAAGAGAGATTATATATATACTGCCCATAATTAGTATCCAGTTATCCCCTATTTCTGCACACCCGCGCCAGGTGCGGGTTTTTAAATGAATATGTACTTATAGTTTTCCCTAAGTTACAGTACATAAAAAAACAACCCATTTTAAATGAGTTGATTAATAACCCTATTTTCTTTCAAAGGATTTAATGTAATTCTTAACTCAAGATCGTTTGAACTATCAAGGGCTATACTTTACTTGGATGGATAAAAGCCCTTTAGCACATCACGCATATCCTGCTTAATGTTGATGTCTGGACGCTTTTCTTTGGCCAAGGCTTCAGCTTCGTCAACCGTTGCAGCATGACCAAGTTCGAGCAATACACCTGTGGCTACCGTTCCCGTACGATTCCGTCCTCCAGCGCAATGAAAATACACAGTCTTTCCGCTATTCACTGCTGCTGTTACCGCCTGGATCGCCGCTTGAATTGAACCTTCCTGGCCGCCCTCATCTTCCACAATCGGAAAATGATGACGGGTTACTTTGGCAGGAAAGCCTTCTGCTTTAGTACCGGTATCTCTTAAATCAAACACATCGGTAATCTCTTGCTCCTGAAGAGCTTCAAGCAGTGCATTCTCCCCGCCGATATATACTTTGCCTTCGATTAGTTCGTGATAATTTGTCATTATAATTCTCCCCTCAATTATTCACCGGTTTCAGCAAATTGTTTGATGCGCTCACCCACTTGGTCACGAACCCGCTGAAAGACAGCCCATTTTTCTTCATCTGTTCCTTGCGCTTTCGCTGGATCATCAAATCCCCAGTGCTCACGTTTCACTTTAGGAGGGGTAATTGGACATTTATCTGCGGCATCTCCACACAAAGTAATCACGAGATCGGAGTTATTCAGCAGCTGCGGATCAATAATATCCGAGGTTTGACTTGAAATATCAATCCCCACATCGTTCATGGCTTGTACGGCCTTCGGATTTAAACCGTGAGCTTCAATCCCCGCACTGTATACATTCCAGTCGTCACTCAGGTATTTTTTCGCCCAACCTTCGGCCATCTGGCTCCGGCAGGAATTCCCTGTACACAAAAAGTAAATGGTTTTCTTATCCATGATGCATATCTCCTTTAGTGTTAAAATAGAATCAATGTAATATATAAGCCCAACAGTGTGATGAAAAGCGTGGGAATCGTCAGAATTATACCTGTTTTGAAATACGTTCCCCAGGATATCTTCACACCTTTGGTCGAAAGCACATGAAGCCACAGCAAGGTTGCCAGTGAACCAATCGGTGTAATCTTCGGTCCTAAGTCAGAACCGATGACATTCGCATAAATCAGGGCTTCCTTAATTAGTCCCGAGGTCTGCGTAGCCTCAATGGCCAGGGCATCAATCATAACGGTAGGCATGTTATTCATTACTGAGGAGATGATTGCGGCAATAAAGCCCATCCCCATCGTAGCAGCAAACACCCCTTGTTCCGATATAGTCTGAATGGCATCAGCCAATACATCCGTAAGGCCTGCATTTCGCAGCCCATACACGACGACATACATGCCGATGGAAAAGAATACGATCGACCAAGGTGCGCCCTTCACCACTTCCATGGTCGGAACAGCTGGACTTCTTCTTGCCATGATCAGGAAAAATATGGCGATAATCCCAGCCACCACAGAAACAGGAATGTTCAGGAATTCACTGACAAAGTATCCCACCAGCAGAACAGCAAGAACAACCCAGGACAACTTGAACATTTGATCGTCTTTAATGGCCTCTTGAGGACTTTTCAGCTGTGAGCTATCAAAGTTCCTTGGAATACTTTTACGGAAGAAGAGATAGAGCAAGATAATGCTTGCACCTAAGGAAAATAAGGTTGGCAATAACATCCGCCCGGCATATTCCATAAAGGTCAGTCCAAAAAAGTCTGCCGATACGATATTCACCAAATTGCTTACAACCAGCGGCAATGATGTTGTATCCGCAATAAACCCGCTGGCAATGATGAACGGAAATACTTTTTTTTCGTCGAAATGGAGTGCACGGACCATTGCGAGCACAATAGGAGTTAAGATGAGAGCCGCACCATCATTGGCAAAAAACGCGGCTACTACTGCTCCAAGAATGGTGACATAGATGAACATCCGGGTTCCGTTCCCGCGGGCAGCTCTTGCCATATGTAAGGCAGCCCATTCAAAAAAGCCGATTTTATCGAGAATCAACGAGATCAGAATGATCGCCACAAATGCCAAGGTAGCATTCCAGACAATCAGAGTCACATCAAGAACATCGTTAAAGCTGACTACCCCGACAAGCAAAGCTAGTATCGCCCCGCCGCAGGCAGACCATCCAATGGACAGATTTTTAGGCTGCCAAATGACAAAAATCAATGTGACTATAAAGATAAGGCTTGCAAGAGCTACCAAGTAATTACCCCCCAGTAATGTCTACACCGCACGTATCTCAGCTCTCCCTTCAAGAAAATTAGATCGGACCTCGAACATCATTATATAATTATGCGCTTATATAAGCAATAACCTAAATGTCACTTGTAGCAAACAACAGTTGGTATCTTGTTCATATTGTTCTTTTACTAATCCATTGTTTTATTGGTTTGTGTAGATGATGATCATTCGCTGGCTGAAAGATGTCAAAAAGATTCGCGAATTCACATTACACTTGCATTTTACAAGTAATTAAGATATAACTTAAGTCAAGAGGTGAAAACAATGGAAACCCCACGAGAATTATTCCAAATCATGACCCGTCGTTTAGGATTACTGAATAAAGATTGCTGCAGCGTAGGCGGATGTAATCTCTCCGCGAGCCAAAGCCATCTGCTGTATGAAATTGATCGGAGCCATAGTCCCTCCATGCAACAGGTTGCTGAAACACTCGGGACCGATATTACAACCTTTAGCAGACAAGTCCAATCTTTGGTGAAAATGAAGCTGGTTACAAAAACAGCTGACAAGGCAGATCGAAGAGTCTATACTCTGGCGCTTACTCCCGAAGGGAAAATGGTGGCAACAACGATTGATCAACAAATGAACGCCTACCTGAATGAAGCATTTTCGAATATGAGTGAGTTTGAAGTAGAAACTTTACTGCGTTCGATTAAGCTGTTCAACGAAGCTATGGGGAAATCCATCAATTGCTGTGCACCGGTAAAAGGGTGATTCCTCTTGACTTATACTTGCATTTTGCAAGTTATTTCAACAATAATGTGAACATCTAATCCAAACCTTTAAAGGAGTGTTCAATCATGACCCAAATCACAAATGACCAGATCCGCCAGAATGTACGGGGCCGCTACCAAAAAATCGCCGTAAAAAAGGTTGAAGCTGCCTCTTCCTGCTGCACCCCAGCCGACAGCTGCTGTGACTCCCCTTCTGATTTTGATGCCATATCCGCTAAAATGGGCTACTCCAGTGAAGAACTGGCTGCAGCCCCCGAGGGTGCCAATTTAGGCCTTGGATGCGGCAATCCTCAAGCTATTGCTGAACTGCAGGTTGGTGAACATGTTCTGGACCTCGGGAGCGGTGGCGGATTCGATTGTTTCCTGGCCTCCCGGCAGGTAGGTGACCAAGGCCATGTAATCGGTGTGGATATGACACCTGAGATGATCAGCCGCGCAAGGGAGAACTCTATTAAAGGGAAATTTATGAACACTGAGTTTCGTTTGGGCGAGATTGAGCATCTTCCCGTCGCCGACGATTCAGTAAATGTGATTATCTCCAATTGCGTTATTAACCTTTCGCCAGATAAACAACAGGTGTTCCGTGAAGCCTACCGGGTCCTTCAGCCGGGCGGTCGTCTGGCCATCTCGGACATCGTAACTACGGCGGAACTTCCACCTGAAATTAAAAATGATCTTGATGAACTCTACTCTGGTTGTATCTCCGGTGCCTCTTCCATTACAGTTGTTGAAGCGTTGCTTCGCGAAACCGGCTTTACTGATATCAGGATTGAGCCTAAAGACGAGTCCAGAATATTTATAAAAGACTGGGTTCCCGGTGCCAATGTTGACCAATACATCGTTTCAGCCGTTATTAAAGCAGTAAAACCTTAAACTGATTGGAGGTTATGGATATGCAGAACATTAGCGTTCGGAAGGCAACTTATGCAGATGTAGAGGATATTCTTCACATTTATAATCAAGGCATCGAAGATCGAATTGCTACTCTTGAAGAAGAAACGAAAGATCTTCCCTTCATAAATAACTGGTTTGATGATCATCAAGGAAGATTTGCGATTCTGGTCGCCGAAGATGATCAGGGCATCATTGGCTGGTCGTCTTTAAATCATTATTCTCTTCGCTGCGCATATCGTGGAGTGGCTGATTTGTCCATCTATATTCATAGGGAGTATCGAGGCCAAGGCATCGGATCCATACTATTGGAAGCTTTAGAAGAAGAAGCCCGAAAAAATGAGTTTTATAAAATCGTCTTGTTTACCTTCCCTTTCAATGGAAATGGGCAAGGTTTGTATCGAAAAATGAAATATCGTGAAGTCGGTGTATTTGAGAACCAAGGAATTTTAGATGGAAAGCCGACTGACGTGATGATTATGGAGAAGCTGCTTGTTTGACTTGATACGCCAAGAATGAGTCCGAATTCTGGATGAATTCAATCCATGGTACTAGACATTGATCTATTCGCCAATCAGACCAAGTTCTTGTCCTGCGCAAAGGACAAGAACTTGTATCCTTTATGACTCCTCCCATTCCATTAGATATTCCTCCTGATTAGTGTTTTCATCTAATAGAGTTTCTTTAATAGTAAAGCCGTTCTTCTCATAGAAGCGTGTTGCTGAAGTATTTTCTTTATATACTTTTAATGTGATTTTTGATTTTTGACTTTTCATGAAATTAATTAATTCTTTTCCATAACCATTTTTTTGATATGACGTATCAATAAAAAGTGCCGCTAAATAGTCATCAACCATAGAAACGAACCCAACAATTTCTGCTTGATTGTAAATTACATAGGTGTCCGACATGGGAATGTATTTATCTCTCATCTCCGTTTTTTGAGAAAGCCAATATTCTTGAGCGATAAAATCATGTGCTTGAATTGAGACTCTATACCAAATATCAGTTAAAATATCAATATCACTTTGCTTATGTAACTCTATTCTCATATTTATTTCCCCTTTTCGAATTCTTTGCTTCTGGGCGTTGGATATAATTTGTTTTTACTCAGAACACGCGAGCAACGTCGCTTAAGTTACTTGTTATTTAGAAGGTCAGAATAACTTTGCCCTGGGAATGGCCCGTCGACACTTTAAGCAACGCCTTGTTAATATCACCAAACGTATAAGTTGAATCTATAGAGGGTTTAATATTTTCTTTTTCAACAAGTTTGGTGATTTCTTGTAATTGACTTCCGTTGTCTTGCACAAATAAAAAACGATATTCATTTTGTTTCTTACGCGCTAAAGAATCTAAACGAGCACCTACTAGGCCAAACAATGCTTTTTTCCACACCGGAAAATGATTATCAGCCGCAAAGCGATAATTAGGTCCTGCTTTCAATGATACCAGTTTCCCTTGTGGTTTTAAAATGCCCAGTTCAGCTTTGATCTCTTGGGTACCCAAGGTGTCGATCACATAATCGATATTTGACAGTATGTTAGCATAATTCTCTGCCTTGTAATTTATGAATTGATCAGCCCCGATCGACAGTGTACGTGATTTTCCTCTTTCACTGCCGCTTGTAATAACATATAATCCCATTGATTTGGCAATGGGGATTGCCATAGCACCAAAACCTCCGGTTCCTCCAGGAATGAATAGCTTTTTATTCGGTTGGGCATGGAGTACATCGTGTAATGCTTGATAAGCAGTCAAGGCAGTAAGGGGTACTGCAGCTGCTTCAATAAAAGATAGATTTTCAGGCATGATGGATAAAGCATCTTCATTCACGGCTGCATATTCAGCAAAAGCACCGATTTTAATAAGCGGCAATCTCGTATAAACAGGGTCACCAACCTTAAAATTCAAAACATCATCTCCAACGGCTTCAATAATTCCTGATAGTTCATTCCCTAAAGTTAATGGAAACTTATAGTCGGCAATCATCCGAACACTGCCATTCAGATTAAGGATGTCCAGTGGATTTACACCTGCAGCTTTTACTTTGACAAGTACCTCATGGCTATTGATCTCTGGTATGTTAACATCATTTAATTCCACTTGTATTATTTTTGAATATTTCTGTATTTGAGCTGCTCTCATATTCATCCTCTTCCTTTGCTAAATTGGGGATAGCATCGAACATCTTTAGACTAAAAACATGGCGCACAATCTTCAGTTGTACGCCATGTTTCACCTTTATCCGGTTCTCTGAACTTAAGATTCTGAAATTATTGGATAGATTCTGCCCCTCAGATTGAAATCATAGTTCTGGTCTACAATCCCGACCCCTTCGTTGTTATCATAAAGATCCACCATAAAGCCCGCCATTTGTTTGGCAGTGTGGTACTTAGGCATGTTTGCTTTGTAATCAAACTCTTCAGCATCTAATGATTTCTTCACGAATTCTGTTTCCGTTATTGCTGGTGCTAAAACTTTTGCTTTTAGTTTTGCGCCTTTCATTTCTAGTTCTTTTGCAAGCCCTTCTGTGAAGGCACTAACGTAATATTTAGATGCAGAATAAGCAACATTCCCAACAGCAATGGCATATCCGAGTGCGGAAGAGACGTTAATTAACTGAGTTCCTTCTACATCAGCATAATCTCGCACATATAGTGTAGAAAGGATCGTCAAGGATTCGATGTTAACACGTAACATAGTTTCAACTTTATCTAAATTCTGCTCAACTACAAAAGCAGCTTCACCGAGCCCCGCATTGTTAATCCAGGTCTCAATTTGGTATTCCTTTAGACTGCTATACAGTGTGTGGGCCTGATCTGTAACAGACAGGTCACTTGTACGAACAATAACATTAACAGTAGGATCAATATCCTGAATTGCTGATTTGAGTTCTTCTAATTTGTCCAATCTTCTAGCAACCAAAATTAAGTTTTTGCCACGTGCAGCAAACGCCAATGCCGCCTCATATCCAATCCCTGAACTTGCTCCTGTAATAACTGTATACTTCATAATATTCTCTCCTCCATAACATGAAATTAGTGTAAATGAGCTTTAAGTACATTTTAGAACGATCGTTCTTATTTGGGCAAAAAAAACAGTATGTCTAGACGGCCATATTCATTTTCAATGAAACGTGGCTTTTTATCTGCGTATTCCTCCCATGCCAACAATATAACATAATTAGAACGGACGGTAAAGAATGATTTTATAACCGGAATTAAGGGGATAAGGATGGATGGAAGGATAACCTCAGGCTTTGTGGCAATAGGATAAGAACAGACTTTTTAGCCGATTCCCTCTATTTGGGGCAAAAAAAATCAACCCATTTAAATGAGTTGATGAATACCCTGTCTTCAAGATCGTCCGGAAAATCCATTCAATATACTTATCTTCTCCAAGGACGATCGGAAAATTTAATCGGTCTAATAACCTTGCACGGATTTCCTGCAGCAATGACATTAGGAGGAATATCTTTGGTCACTACGCTTCCAGCACCAACAATGCTGTTTTCGCCTATAGTCACACCCTGAGTAACTTTAACGTCTCCCCCCAGCCATACCCGATCCCCTAAAGTAATTGGTTTCGAATAGACTCCTTTATCCGCCCGTTCAAACGGATCCTCCGCATGATTTGCTGCATATAACCCCACTCGTGGCCCAATAAAGACATCATTTCCAATTTTCACTTCGTTACAATCAAGAATAATCATGTCGTGATTAATATACACATCGTGTCCCATAGAGATATTGAATCCAAACTCACAACGGAAGTTAGATTCAATATATACATTCTCACCCACGTCTGAAAACAATTCTTTCAATATAGACATATCGTAGCCTTCATTTGTATTTACTTTTTGATTATATTCCCGGCACATGGTTAAAGCGCGTGACCTAACTTCTGCTACATCATCACCTGCGTCATCATACATCTCCCCAGAATTTATAATCTGTTTGATTTTTTCGATGTCCATAACCTACTCCCTTTCGAGTTGTTTTTTGTGAATTCTGCATCCGGTATTCCGGTCTCACTATTTTTATGCTTCCCAACTGTCAAATATCCATCTTCATTAATACCTAATAAAGACACTTGGATATCAACTGACGCGGCTTGTTCATACCTTCACTGATCCACACCTCCAAAACACCTACCACCCCAGCGACAAGGAAAATAGCCTCCGTTTGTTTGAATTCATCAAAGATCAGCTGCCCTCAGAAAACATCGATATTGCGAACGATTCAGCGATTTCATGCACGTTACCAAACGGATCAACGAAAGCAGCATATCGCCCTTCAGTAGGTTTATCATGCAAAAATTGAATACCCTTATCCTTCATTTCCTTATAAGTTTGCTCAACGGACACGACCTCAAACACCAAAACTGTTCTAGCCTCGTTTGAATAATCTCCAATTTCTTTGGTCTTTTCACACTTGAAAGCTATAAGCTGACAGCCGTCAAGGGCAAATACAAGCTTGTTTTCTTGCTCTAACAGTGTTTGCAAACCTAGTAATTCAGAATAAAACCATCTCGCCTTTGTCATGTCATTGACGAAAATCATTATATGTCCTAGTTTCATAAGGCTATGCTGCCCCTTCACTTTTTGAGGATACCATTTTTTATGGTTCTATGCAGAATCTACCTCTATCTTCTCACTCCTCTTCATTCAAGCATTGTTCAATAAAGTCAAACAAGCCTGCCGCCTCAACAGACCGGTTTCCCCAGTCATGATAAAAATAGAGCAACTGCCCAAAGGTCCCTTCTCCAGTTGGGTCCGTGTCTACACAGAGATGATCGCCACCCCCGTTGCTGGCAATAGGGATCCACCGCGGATTCCACAGGAACGGCTTGATCTGCGGGGCAATCTCCGGTTCCATGTCATCCGGATCAAACTCTTCATTTAGAAATTCCCAATCCTCGAGAATCTTTTCAAGCGGCGACAGCGATAGATTTCGGACAAAACACTCCGAGCCTGCTTCCCAATCCTGACCATTATATATGCTGTAGAAGTCCCTCAACTCCTGCGGAAGTACAACCTCCAGCGTACTGGCAAGCCCATCAAGTTCTTCTCTGCTAGCGCCAGGCTGTAAATTCAAACTCGCTTCGTACCCCGGATTATTCCGGCTGCCTTTGGCAATAATGCGCTGCCACAGTGTCTTCGCCTTCTCTGTCATATGTCCCCATCCTCCTTATAAACCTTGGTTTACAAAATTTTTGTGTTCATCTATGTCCATATGTATCCGATGTCCGGCAAAATAATCCGGTTTGTTCCCAAGCTCAATTGACATCTTAAACGAACCGGCACCATCTACCTGCTCAAAAACAACACTCCATAGAAACAAGCTGTTTAAAAAAGCTTCATCCGAAATAGGGACTCTAACAGTATGCCCGTCCAGCTCCACATAGCCTTCATTGTCTGATAGCTCAACAAAATCCGGGTCATCCCATATCCATTCCTCGGCCCGCTCTTTAGCCCACTCCATCGCCTTACCGAGTTCTCCCTTGTTCATCTGAAGCCAGGCAAGCTCCTTCTCCAATAAAGGAACGGCACTTATAGCTGCATCTTTTGCCATTTCCTTACTTCCGATTGCCGTGGGCAGGAAGATTTCAACCTCAACATCGTCTCCCCAAATCTGTACAGGCTGGAAACAGCAGCAATATGTCTCCTTCGTCAATTCCGTTATTGACCACGATTCAACGGGTATCCGGATCACTACATCTGACATTTATTTTTCTCCTCCATCACAATGCTGAATTCATGCTCGTCCAATGAGTATCCGCGAAATCATTGAGCTAGCCTGTCCGGTACTACATTTGGATTGATTTACTCCTTCCAATATACCCCAAATAATGCCGAGGAGACAGCATATCTTATGGAAAACTATTCGGTGGAATAAGAGTTATATTGTATTCGTTTTGCAGGTTAACCGGATTGCGTTCCACCGTGGCACTATACAATCTGTCCGAAAGCGCTTAATATTTTCTATAACGAATGGTTAACATCCGCTTTAGTTAAAGTGAAGTTATTCGAGAAGGAGACATAAGTGACATGCTGGAGTCAAACTTAACCAACCAATTGAAAAAAACGCTGAAAACAAGTATCGGCAACAAGGAAATCGCAGGAGCAAACTTCATGCTGATCAAAAACGGCAAAGAAGTTTTTTACCATGAAGACGGCTTGGCCGATCTTGAGTCGGGACGTCCTATTACAAGGGATTCGATTTTTCGTTTATATTCGATGACGAAGCCGATTACCGCCACTTCCGTCATGATGCTGCTCGAGCGTGGGGATATTGATTTATTCGATCCTGTTAGCCGTTATATCCCGGGCTTCCAAAATCAACAGGTCGAAAAAAATGGCGAACTGGTGCCTGTCAGCCGGGAAGTCAACATTCACGATCTGCTGAACATGACATCGGGATTGGTATATGGCGGAACGGACAAAGCCGGACAGTATACGGATGCTCTGTTCCAAGAACTGGGCAGCCGTTTGTACAGTGAAAACGCGATGAGCACAATGGAATTTGCAAACTGCCTAGGTAAGGGCCCTCTTTCGTTCGAGCCGGGATCGTACTGGCAATACGGAACCTCGGCAGACGTCCTTGGTGCGATTGTGGAAGCGGTTAGCGGCATGCGGTATGGGCAATTTTTGAAAAAGGAAATCTTCGAACCGCTGGAAATGAAAGATACCGGTTTCTGGCTGCCTGAAGGAAAAAGAGAACGCCTTGTGAAAACCTATCAGGATGATGGTGAAGGCGGTTTGAAGCTGTATGCGGAAAGCCACCTGGGCATTGGCCATCAGATGGACCTTGATCCGGCATTTGAGTCGGGCGGAGCGGGACTTGTGTCTACGATTGACGATTCCGCCAAGTTTACAACAATGCTAATGAATCAAGGCAGCTTAAAAGGTGTTCAACTATTGAAGCCCGGAACAGTTAAATATTTAACGTCTGCAGCTTTAACCGATTGGCAGCAAAAAGGCTTCGATACGTGGCATACATTGCGCGGACATAGCTACGGCAATCAGATGCGCATCATGACCGACTGCGGAAAAGCCGGATTTATCGGCAGCCAAGGTGAATACGGCTGGGACGGCTGGCTGGGGGCGTACTTCAGCAACAGTCCTCAAGAAGGTCTGACTATACTATTTATGATTCAAAAAAAAGATGCCGGCACGATGGCAATTACGCGCAAGCTGCGCAATATCGTGTTCAGCACCTTGTAAGGGGCAATATGAAGGGAATCGCACAGTTAGGAATAACTTTCAGGCGAATGTTTTGGTCATGATAAGATCAATTTGTTCTTCATCACCCATGTAAAAAGAGTGAGCTCCCGTTTGAACAAAACCGATTTTTTTATAAAAATCAATGGCCTTCTCATTCTTTTCCCAAACTCCTAGCCAGATCATCTTTTTATTTTGTATCACCGCTACTTCCATTGCTTTGTCTATTAGATATTTTCCAAGCCCTTTTCTTTGAAAATTGTTTCTTATATAGATTCTTTCAATTTCTAGTGACTCATCACCTGCTTTTTCAGATTGGGAATCATTGATGTTTACTTTTAGATATCCGGCAAGTTCTTCATTAAAAAAGATGAAAAAGAATTCTGAAAAAACATTGCTCAATTCCTTTTCCAACTGTTTATAGGTAAATGCTTTTTCTAAATAGGTTTTCATATTTTCAGGTGAATTCTGATGTTTAAACGTATCATTGAATGTCTCAACGCTAATTTGCTGTAGTATTTGTAAATCTTCACGGCTGCACTTCTTTATTATTACTGACATTCTAGGAAGCTCCTTTATATAAGATTAAGATATTCTGCAATTCCATCAATTTTTAACTTGTCGCCCATGTTTAATATTTTATAATATTATTGTTGCATTTACAACATATTATTAGAGGGATTCTCATCTGGGCTACAGCCTTAGCTTAGGGGCAGTTTCACTTACGGACGCAGATCGGTGCATAATCACCAACTCATTAAAAGTGGTGGATTTGCTGGCTGTTTACTTTAATTTATTTTATGTATCCCACATAATCATTGAAATCGAGCTACTAAATGACTCAATGAAGGTTGAGCGGCTCTTTACTCCGTAATCCCTCAGATGCTAAAAAAGCCCGGGCTTATTCACCCGGACTTCTGCAAAGATATTTATATCTGATGATAGCTTATTATTCGTTGTTGTTCATCCATTGAAAATGGAAGCTTCCCGGCTGATCCACCCGTTCAAAGGTATGCGCTCCAAAGTAGTCTCTTTGTGCCTGCAGCAGGTTGGCCGGGAGACGTTCGGAGCGGTAGCTGTCATAGTAGGCCAGCCCGGAAGCGAAGGCCGGAACCGGAATTCCTCTTTTGACGGCAATCGCAACTACATCTCTCCACGCTTCCTGGTAGTTATGAACCACACTGCTGAAATACTCATCCAGGAAGAGGTTTTTGAGCTCAGGGTCGCGGTCATAGGCGTCCTTGATATTTTGCAGGAAGCCTGCGCGGATAATGCAGCCTCCGCGGAAGATCATCGCAATGCTGCCGTAGTTCAGGTTCCAGTTATATTCATCCGAAGCCACTCTCATCTGGGCAAAGCCTTGGGCGTACGAAGCGATTTTGCTGGCATAGAGCGCTTTGCGGACTGCCTCGATGAATGCCTTGGCGTCTCCGTCATAGCTCTTGACCTCAGGTCCCTTCAGGCGCTTGCTTGCAGCCACACGCTCTTCCTTCATGGCAGAGATGAAGCGTGCAAAGACGGATTCAGTAATGATGGACAACGGAACGCCCAGATCGAGTGCATTTTGACTCGTCCATTTGCCCGTCCCCTTTTGTCCGGCGGAATCCAGGATCACATCGACCATCGGCTTGCCTGTGTCCGGGTCTGCTTTGGCGAAGATGTCGGCTGTAATCTCGATGAGATAGCTGCTAAGCTCGCCTCGGTTCCATTCCGAGAAAATCTGATGCAGCTCATCGGTATCCAGTCCCAGTACATCCTTCAATAACTGATACGCTTCGCCAATAAGCTGCATATCGCCGTATTCGATGCCGTTATGGACCATTTTGACATAGTGACCGGCTCCATCTTCTCCGATGTAAGTGGAGCACGGATCGCCGTTCACTTTGGCCGAAATGGCGGTCAGGATTGGCTCCACCAGCTCATAAGCGTCCTTTTGTCCGCCCGGCATAATGGCGGGTCCCTTCAGCGCCCCTTCTTCACCGCCCGATACCCCTGCGCCGATGAAGCGAAAGCCTTGAGCCTGAAGCTCTCTGTTCCGTCTTTGCGTATCCGGGAAAAAGGCGTTCCCGCCGTCAATCAGGATATCCCCTGGCGACAAATGCGGCACCAGCTGCTGAATCGTATCATCGGTTGGCTTGCCGGCCTTGACCATAATCATGATTTTGCGCGGCAGCTCCAGAGACTGAACGAACTCTTCAATACTGTAGGCACCTGCGAAATTTTTGCCCGCTGCTTCTGCAAGCAGCTCATCGGTTTTCTCCCGGGAACGGTTATACAGTGCCACCGAGAACCCTTTGCTCTCCATATTCAAGGCCAGATTCTTACCCATGACGGCTAAGCCGACCACACCAATCTGCTGTTTACCCATCGTCAATAAACCTCCCTATGATATGTGCAGGACAATTAGACCTGCGGCGCTTTCTTCCAGTCGGCAGCGAACTTCTCCAGTCCCTGATCGGTCAGCGGATGTTTGGAGATCTGCTCGATCACGCTGAACGGAATAGTGGCAATATGCGCACCGGCCATGGCAACGCGGGTCACATGGTCCGGATGGCGGACCGAAGCAGCGATAATCTGCGCATCCAGGTTATGAATGCGGAATAGCTCGGCAACTTTTACGATCAATTGCACCCCATCCTCTGAAATATCATCCAGACGGCCCAGGAATGGCGATACATAAGTAGCTCCTGCACGGGCAGCCAGCAGCGCTTGGTTCACCGTGAAGATCAGCGTCACGTTTGTTTTCACGCCTTTTTTAGTCAGATACCGGCAGGCTTCCAGGCCTGCGAGCGTCATCGGGAGCTTGATCGTAATGTTTTTATCATAATTATTGATCTTGATCAGCTCGTTCGCTTGTTCAATCATTTCTTCCGCAGTGACGGCATCCGGTGTTACCTCAGCGGATACGGACTCTACCTCTGGCACAGTGCGCAGAATTTCGGCAATGCGGTCTTCAAATTTCACGCCTTCTTTGGCTACCAGAGAAGGATTCGTTGTGACTCCGGACAGTACACCGATTTGGTATGCTTTTTTAATGTCTTCCACATTTGCAGTATCGATAAAAAATTTCATATTCGTAAACCTCCATTTTTAGTTGAACTAATATTAGTTTTAAAAATTTGAAGCATCAGGCAAAGATAGCTCGCTTACTTCTTCAATCGCAGAGTCGAGCCACCAGTGATTTCCATCCTTCGCCAGCAGTTGGTTCGATTCTTCAGGTCCGAACGTGCCCGCAGCGTAGGAATGAAGAGGAGCCGTATTCTTGTCAAAAGCATTCAGGATCGGCTGCACCCATTTCCAGGACAGCTCCACCTCATTCCAATGTGCAAAAAATGACGGATCTCCGTGTAAGGCATCATAAATCAGGTTCTCATAAGCCTCAGGGATCTCAATAGATCTGGTATGGAAGTCAATATGCATTGCTTTGAACTTCCCCTTATGCTGGGGATCTCTTGCCTTGAGCTGTAGCGTAATCCCCTCGTTCGGGCTGATCTCGAACACCAGAAGATTGGGGATATCATCCTCGGCGGCTGACGAGTTCTGCTTGAGCGGCTCCTTGAATTCAATCACAATCCGTGTCGATTTCTCTTTCATTCTCTTCCCGGTTCGGATATAGAACGGCACACCTTTCCAGAATGGATCATCGATCGTAAGTCTGGCTGCAATAAATGTATCGTTCATCGAACCTGCCGGAATTCCCGGTTCAGAGAGATAGCCTGGAACCGGCTTGCCCTTGATGGTACCAGCAGTGTACTGCCCACGGATCACTTTAAACTGGATATCCGCTTCTTCCAACGGTTCCAGGGCTTCCATAACTTCTTTTTTCTTGTAGCGCACCTCGTCTGCGGAGCTGTCTTTCGGCAAGCGGATCGCAAGCATCATCAGCAGCTGCAGCATATGATTCTGGAACATGTCTCTCAGTGCACCCACATGATCGTAATAACCCGCTCTTTCTTCCACGCCCACCGTTTCCCCCGCAGTAATCTGCACGTTGGCAATGTAGCGGTTGTTCCAGAGTGCGTGAAGCACCGGATTCGTCTGCTGGAATACATCCAGCTCCTGCACCATAGGCTTACCCAGGTAATGGTCGATCCGGAAAATTTCATCCTCACTAAACGCTTCGCTCAGCTTCAGATTCAGCGCCTGCGCAGACTGCAGGTCATGTCCGAAGGGCTTCTCAATCAACAGACGTTTCCAGCCTTTGGCGGCACCCAGGCCACTTTCCTTAATGTTCAAGGCAATCGGCTCAAAAAACTCAGGACCGACAGATAAATAGAACATCCGGTTCGGGGAACTGCCCATGCTTTCTTCCTGCTTCTCAATCCGCTGCAGCAGTTTAAGATAATCCTCTGTATGCCCTACATCCAGCACATTATATCGGAAGGCCTTCAGAAAGCTGCGCACGGACGCAGAAACATTCACTTCCCGCCGGGAGAAATCCCGGATAGACCGCTCCACCATAGCCTGAAAGGCTTCATCAGCAAGTTCTCTTCTGCCAAGACCAATCACAGAGAATGAATGGTGCAGCTTGTGGTCGAGAAACAGATTATACAGCGCGGGGTAGATTTTTCTTCGGGCTAAATCCCCTGTCGCTCCAAATAAAACAAATGTGGTTGCCTCCATCTCCATTCTCCTTTTGCTCTGGTTTATCTTTCCTGGTTACACTATAATACAAATACGATCCATACAAGTAATTAATATATTTCACAGGAGCTATAGACCATGTCTATGAACAATTTCGAGCTATACAAGGTTTTTTACTGGGCAGCCAAGACTGGAAGCCTGACCCAAGCCGCCAAATCCCTGTACATTACCCAGCCAAGCGTCAGTCATGCGATTAAGCAACTGGAGGACAGCTTCGGCCTTACCCTCTTCACCCGGAATTCCAAGGGCGTCGTGCTGACACCTGAGGGGGCCACTTTGTACTCCTATATTGAACAATCCCATATCCTTATCACCCAAGCCGAGAAGAAAATGGCCGAGCTCAAAAACCTTGACAACGGCGAACTGCGGATTGGCGGCAGTGATTCACTGTTCAAGCATTATCTGCTGCCTTTTATCGAAATCTTTCACCAGCGCTACCCTGGCATCCGGCTTCATCTGATCCACGGAACGACGCCGGAGGTCATTTCATATTTAAAAGAAGGCCTCGTCGATCTGGGCGTAGTGCGCATGCCGATTACTGATCCCCAGCTTGAGGTGCGGCAGGGACTTCAGCTGCAGGACTGTTTCATCGCGGGCAGCCACTATGCCGAGCTGAACCAGAAGGTGCTCTCGATTGAGGAACTGCTTCAGTACCCCATTATCCTCTTCTCCCGCAGCAGCCGTGCACGTATGGCGATTACGGACTTGTTTCAAGGCTACGGATATGAGCTGAAGCCCGAATTCGAGGTCGGCAGCGTTGGCCTGCTGATAGAGTTTGCCCGCAAAGGACTCGGCATTTCGTTCGTGACCCGGGAATTCGTGTCCAAGGAGCTGGAGGAAGGTTCTCTCTTCGAGATTCAACTGGATGTTCAGCTTCCCCCAGCCCGGGTGGGCATGATGACCATGCGCAACATGCCGCTGACGACCGCGGCCAGCAAGTTCATTGAGATTACTAAGGGAGATTGAAATATACATTGAGTATGATTGAATTTAAGATTTCCCCATTTTGGGGAGAACGTAAAAAGCCGCCATTTAGGCGGCTTTCTATTTGACCTTTATAAAAGGATCGCTCCAGCAGTTCCAAATGCGCTTGTCCTATCGAACCTTACGTTTGTAAACTATGTTAACCATTTCAGAAGATACCAGCATGATGCTAAAAAGAATGAGCAGAATAACAGGAACCATAATCATTCCCAATTGACTTGCAAATATCCCCATCAACGATGGGATAAGTGTTGAACCAGTATAAGCGCTTGCCATTGCAAGTCCAATGACACTTGGGGAAGCTATTTTGCCAAAACGTTCCGGTGTGGAATGAACAATACTTGGATAAATTGGTGCTCCGCCCAATCCTACAATAAATAGGGCACCTGCAGAAATCCAATAAGGGACAGGTAAAACAAGAATCAAAAGTCCAAAACAGCCAACGATTCCACCATATCTTATCAGGTTTTTACTGGATACGTTTGTCGACAGAAATCCTGATATGATTCTTCCAATAATAATTCCAATATAGAATAAGGAGGATAAGGCCGCTGCTGTGCCAGGAGAAACCCCTTTATTCCCAATAAAAAAAGATGCCATCCATAGACCAGCAGCTGTTTCCGAGCCATTGTAACAGAGCATGGTAACCATGGACATTTTCACCCCTGGGATTCGCAAAGCCTCCCTGTTACTGACAAGCTTCTTTTCATCGCTTCCCTCTTCTATTCTTCCCTTCTCAAAAATCTTCCATAAAGACAAAGAGGCCAATAATATCACTGCTATAGTAAGCAGAAGTAAGCCTACTGTAACGTATCCTGCACGCCAGTTGTTATCACGGTTCAGCCAAAACGACATTATAATTGGACCCGTAAATGCTCCAATTCCCCAAAAACAATGTAACCAGCTCATATGCTTGGCTTTGAAATGCAGTGCTACATAGTTACTCAGTGCAGCGTCCACGGAACCTGCTCCCAAGCCCAAAGGAATAGCAAGTAGAATTAGAAATATGAAATCTGATGAAATAGAGAATCCAAGCAAAGCAATAGTCGTAGAGAGTATACTGAACAAGGTTACCTTCCCCGTACCGTATCTGTGCAACAATCTGCTGGCAAATAAACTCGATATTACCGTACAGAATGAGACTATTAACGATATATAACCTGCCATTTCCGTTGTAGCACCAATATCGTCTTGCATAATGGGCCAAGCGCTGCCTAGTAAAGCATCTGGCAATCCCAGACCCATAAATGCGAGATAAATAATCATTAGTAATAACGTAACCATCTTTAGGGTTCTCCTCTATTGGGGTATTTGTAATCTGATCCAACTTCAAATCGAAACACAAATATAATAATATTGATATTCTTTCATGGGATCTTGCTATATTTTGATTGATTATAGCAATATTCAGTCAACGGACCGTATAAAGACCAGATAATAAGGTAATGGGTAGCCCCCTTACAAACGTGTCAGCTACTTCAGAAGTGGAAAAGTGCTTGCACCGCCTGAAGTTATGGGATTCCGCTCCTCTAGCAAAGCGCTTACTAGTCGGATTTATAACGAATAAGGCGGTTTGTCAATATTGACTTTCCAACATATAGTGATTAAAATAAACAACGCACACTAAATATAGTGTTAATATGATTTTTCAGTATTTAAAACTAAGCAATTCAATCTTTACAATTTTAAGAGTAGTTTCAATATTTACAGGGGGACTGACACCATGCTAGTCGCGTATGATTCAAAAACAGGAAACGTCAAACGCTTCATCGGCAAGCTGAAGCTGCCGGCTGTGCAGATTGAGGAGCATATGACGATTGACGAGCCCTATGTGCTAATTACATATACCACCGGCTTTGGACAGATTCCAGAGAAGGTGTCTGCTTTCTTGGGGAATAATTATGCCAATCTGAAAGGCATTGCTGCCAGCGGCAATAAGAACTGGGGCAAGCTGTTCGCAAACAGTGCAGACTTGATTGCAGACCAGTACAATGTGCCGGTTATCGGTAAATTTGAGTTATCGGGTACATTTGGCGATGTGGAACGAATTAAACAGGAGGTGAGCCGGGTTGCGGCATATTGAACTGAATAACATGTTAATGAAGCGGGACGAGAGCGGCTTCTTTCAACTGGACAAAGACCTTGAGGCAGTAGCCGAATTTATGCGGGATGTAGAGCGGCGGAGCCTGGTTTTTGCAAATACAAAAGCTAAGGTCGATTACATGATTGAACAGGATTTCTACGAGAACTTTTACGGGCAGTACAGCGTAGAGGAAATTGAGCAAGTCTACCAGATCGCCCATAGCTACAACTTCAGCTTCCCTTCCTATATGGCAGCTTCGAAATTCTACATGGACTACGCTGTAAAAAGCAATGACCGCAAGCAATATCTGGAGCACTACCCGGATCGTGTGGCGGCAGTCGCCCTCCACCTGGGACGCGGCAACGCCGATACTGCCGGAGTGCTTGCCCGTTCGATGATGGAGCAGCGTCTGCAGCCGGCAACTCCTACCTTCCTGAATGCCGGTAAAAGCCGGCGTGGAGAGCTTGTCTCCTGTTTCCTTATCGAAATGGACGACTCGCTCAATTCGATCAACTACGTGCTCAATACCTGCATGCAGCTGTCCAAGATCGGCGGCGGTGTGGCAGTCAACCTGTCCAAGCTGCGCTCACGCGGGGAGACGATCAAGGGTGTCGAGGATGCAGCCAAGGGCATCATGCCTGTGCTCAAGCTCATGGAGGACGGCTTCTCCTATGCTGATCAAATGGGTCAACGCAAAGGCTCAGGAGCAGCCTACTATAACATTTTTGGCTGGGATGTCCTGGAATTCCTCGACAGCAAGAAGATTAACGCCGACGAGAAAACAAGGCTTAAAACTCTGTCCATTGGGCTGATCATACCGAATCGCTTCTATAAGCTGGCGAAGGACAATGAACCGCTGCATGTATTTGCCCCATATACTGTGTACAAAGCCTATGGCACACATCTCGACGATATGGATCTGGATGACATGTACGATAAGCTGCTGGCCGATCCGCGTGTCAAGAAAAAGAAGGCCATGAGTGCACGCGATATGCTGACCAAAATTGCCATGATCCAGCTGGAATCCGGCTACCCTTATATTATGAACAAGAGCAACGCCAATGCGGCCCATGCCCTGAAAAATGTCGGACAGATCAAAATGTCCAACCTCTGTACCGAAATCTTCCAGCTCCAGGAGACCACCGAGATTGCCGATTACGGACAGGAGGATACCATCCGCCGCGATGTAAGCTGTAATCTGGCTTCCCTGAATATTGTCAACGTGATGGAGCACGGCAAGATCCGTGAATCCGTACATGAAGGTATGATCGCCCTGACTGCCGTCAGCGACATGACCAGTATCTCCAATGCCCCTGGCGTAGCTAAAGCGAACAAAGAGATGCACTCTGTTGGTCTAGGCGTCATGAATCTTCACGGCTATCTCGCGAAGAACAACATCGCTTATGAAAGCGAGCAAGCCCGCGACTTTGCCCGGACCTTCTTCATGACAATGAACTTCCACTCCCTGGAGAAGAGCATGGAGATCGCTGCTGCAACCGGCAGATCTTTCCATGGCTTCGAGGCATCAGACTACGCCACCGGCGTTTATTTTGAGCGTTACCTGACAACGGATTACCGTCCGGCTACACCAAGAGTGCAGGAGCTGTTCGGGGATATGTATATCCCGTCGCCTGCAGACTGGGAACAATTGCGGGATGCAGTAATGTCTAACGGTCTGTACCATGCTTACCGCCTGGCGATTGCGCCAACAGCCAGTATTTCCTATATCCAGAATGCCACTTCGAGCGTTATGCCGATTGTGGAGCAGATTGAGACCCGGACTTATGCCAATTCAACCACATACTATCCGATGCCGTACCTGCGGCCGGACAATGTGTTCTTCTATAAATCGGCTTACCAGATGGATCAGTTCAAGGTCATTGACCTGATCGCGGAAATTCAGCCTCATATCGACCAGGGCATCTCGACCGTGTTGCATGTCAACAGCGATGTATCCACCAGGGAACTGGCCCGCTCCTACCTGTATGCAGCACATAAAGGACTGAAGTCGCTGTATTACACCCGGACCAAAAAGCTGTCCGTCGAGGAATGCCTCACCTGCTCGATCTAAATGGAAGGCTATTGCCGTAAAAAAAGGAGATTGCACGATTATGAGCGCTATTCAAGCCGTTAACTGGAACCGTCCCGACGACGATTTCTCATTGATGTTCTGGAATCAGAACATTATGCAATTCTGGACGGATGATGAAATTCCATTGTCCGATGATAAAATGTCCTGGCTCACGCTCAGTGAGCGGGAAAAGGACTCTTATATGAAGGTGC
The DNA here is from genome assembly GCF_038008625.1 of Paenibacillus sp. FSL L8-0470. Classification (NCBI taxonomy): domain Bacteria; kingdom Bacillati; phylum Bacillota; class Bacilli; order Caryophanales; family Paenibacillaceae; genus Paenibacillus; species Paenibacillus sp. FSL L8-0470. The sequence continues at coordinate 3,817,722 of NZ_JBBOZM010000001.1, read as the reverse complement.
TGGGCGGACTGACACTGCTGGATACGATTCAAGGAGGGGTCGGCATGCCCCAGATTATGGAGCATGTTGAAGGCCTTCAGCGCAAGGCCGTGCTGGGCTTCATGGGCATGATGGAACAGATTCACGCCAAGTCGTACAGCAGCATCTTCACCACATTAGCCTCCACAGAGGAGATAGACAGTGTATTCCGCTGGGTGGAAGAGAACCCGTACCTGCAGTTCAAGGCGGAGACCATATCACAATATTACAAAAATATAGACTCGCCTAAAGACCTGTATCTCGCTATGGCGGCCTCCGTGCTGCTGGAGAGCTACTTGTTCTACAGCGGCTTCTTCTATCCGCTGTATCTGGCCGGCCAGGGTAAAATGACCTGCAGCGGTGAGATCATCGACCTTATTTTGCGGGATGAGAGCATTCACGGGGTATATGTCGGTGTGCTCGCGCAGGAAATCTTTGACGGAATTGCGGAAGACGAGCAGCGCGACCTGCATCAGACACTGGTAGGATTGCTCCGCCTGCTGCATGAGAATGAAGAACGTTATACGGAGCAGATCTATGCTCCCATCGGACTGGTGGACGAGGTTAAGACCTTCCTCAGATACAACGCTAACAAAGCGATGATGAATCTGGGCCATGATCCTCTGTTCGACGAGGAAGAGATCAATCCGATTGTTCAGAACGGCATCAGTACCCACACCAAGCAGCATGACTTCTTCTCGAAGAAAGGCAACGGATATATCCGGGCGCTTAACGTGGAACCGCTGAAGGATGAAGACTTTCAATTCTAACCTCATATGTAACTAACAATACCGCCCTTTTCGAGGGCGGTATTGTTAGTTACCATCATCTTAAATTAATTCGTTAACTCTTCCGGCCATTAATTACATCAGGTATCTTCCCGTGATCGACTGCTCCGCATGGATGATCTGCAGAGGTGTACCTTCGAACACAACCTGGCCGCCCTTGCTGCCTCCATCCGGTCCCATATCAATGATCCAGTCCGCTTGGCTGATCACATCGAGGTTGTGCTCGATAACAATCACCGTATTGCCGGTATCCACGAGGCGGTTTATGATCTCCAGAAGGTGACCGATATCTGACATGTGCAGGCCGGTCGTCGGCTCGTCCATCACATAGATACTGCCCTTCTTATGCAGCTCGCTGGCCAGCTTGATGCGCTGGCATTCCCCGCCTGAAAGCGTGCTGAGCGGCTGGCCGAGTGTAATATAATTCAGCCCCACATCACTCATCGCCTGGAGCTTTCGCACAACCTCTTTTAGCTTAAAAAACGCCAACGCCTGCTCCACATTCATCTCCAGCACTTCTGCAATTGACTTGCCGTTCAGCTTGTACGCGAGCACCTCTTCTTTGAATCGTCTGCCTCCGCATACTTCGCAGGGCAGCTTCACGCTGTCGAGGAAGGCAAGGTCTGTGTACACAACACCCAGTCCCTGGCAGTTCTCACAAGCCCCCTTGGAGTTGAAGCTGAACAAGCCTTGATTCACCTTGTTCGCGGATGCAAACGCCTTACGCACATCATCCATTATGCCTGTGTAAGTCGCGGGATTCGAACGTGTTGACACTCCTATTGCCGATTGGTCGATGACGATAGCGTCAGGATGCTGACTGAGGAAGACTTCGTTAATCATCGTGCTCTTACCGGAACCGGCAACACCCGTTACTACTGTCAGCACTCCGGTTGGAATATCTGCACTCACGTTCCGCAGGTTGTGAAGTGTCGCCTCCTTGATGGACAGCTTACCGGAAGGCTGCCTGCACTCTTGCTTCAACTGGAGCGGACGTTTCAGATGTGTGCCTGTCAGCGTACCGGCTTCCAGCAGGCCTTGGAAGCTTCCTTCATACACAATGCTGCCGCCATGGCTGCCGGCGTGAGGCCCGACATCGACGATATGATCCGCCACCTTGATTACATCGGGATCATGCTCGACAACAATCACAGTATTGCCCTTGTCACGCAGCTTCTGCAGAAGTTCATTTAACAGGTGAACATCACGGGGGTGCAGACCCACGCTGGGCTCATCGAAGATGTAGGTGACATCCACAAGACTGCCGCTTAGGTGCTTAACCATCTTGACGCGCTGTGACTCGCCGCCGGATAAAGTATCCGTTTCACGGTCCAGCGTTAAGTAATCAAGTCCGATATCCACCAGATGCTGCAACCGCTCCGTCAGCGACTTGACGACCGGCACGGCGACAGGGTTATCAATCTCACGAATGACGCGGATGAGGTTCCCGGCCTCCATGGAGGATAGCTCCGCAATATTGAGACCATTGATCCTGCAGCTGAGCGTAGCCTGACTGAGTCTCGCACCGTGGCAGCTGGAGCAAGGCCCCTCGGAAATATACGGCGCAACAGCTTTCTGTGTGCGCTCGGACTTCATCTTCACATCCTGCTTGATGTATTTATTGGTGAACTTCTCAATGACGCCTTCCACTGTAATATTTGTTGCCTTGCCGGCGAAATCCATCTTAACTTTTCTTGCCTTGGCGTACAGCAGCTGCTCCAGTTCCTCTTCCGAATAATCGCTCAATTTCTTGTCGAGATCGAAGTCTCCTGACTGCACGATCATGTTCCATTCCCAGCCGTTCACTGAATAGTCCGGCAGCAGAATAGCCCCTTCATGGAGCGACTTTGACTTGTCCAGCGCCTTGCTCATGTCGACGCCAAGCCGACGGCCAAGTCCGTTACATTCGGGGCACATACCTTGCGGATCGTTAAACGAGAATATGTGCGCTTGTCCAACATAGGGCTGGCCTACGCGGGAGAAGAGAAGCCGGAGAATGGGAGAAATATCAGTAATCGTGCCTAACGTGGAATGGGATCCCCCACCCAGCCGCTTCTGATCCACAATAACAGCCATGCTTAGGTTCTCAATCGCATCTGTATCCGGCTGCGGAACACGGGGCAGAAAATTTCGCACGAACATGCTGAAGTTCTCGTTCAGCAATCGTGTGGATTCTGCGGCGATCGTATCGAAGACGATCGATGACTTGCCGGATCCGGACACCCCGGTGAAGATCGTGATCTTCCGCTTTGGAATGCGCAAGGATACGTTCTTGAGATTGTTTTCCCTCGCACCCGAAATTACGATATACTCCTGATTCGATTCGCTCATGACAAACATCCCTCCGGGTAGTGTTAATTTCTATTTATATTCACATTGTACCATTCAACGTGTATAGATAGTCGGACAGCCCGAACTTCCACCCGTGTCCCCGTTAATTTAACATTTGGGGGCTGCATATTCTGTTACATGGATTGACGAACAAAAGAAAAACAAACAAAAGACCGGTATAATACCAGTCTTTTGTTTTCTATATTGAACTTGAGAATATACATTTAGGGAAAAGTGGCGGAGGGGAATTTGGGAACTGGAGGAGCGATAGCGCCCGCCTGAAAGCTTTCCGCAGGAAAGCTCGCTTCGGAAGCATGGGCAAGGTTGGATTTCTACCGCGATTCGCGGCTAAATTCAGGAAATCCAAATCTAACAGCGGCCGGAAGTCTAAACATTCACTGTAGTCACGGCCAATCCCAAAATAGAAGAATTATAAGTTCAATCTATATAGAGGTTTATTTACCGATCAATAAAGAGTTTTGAGTGCTTCAGGAGTAAATGGAATCAATTCATCCAATTTCCCATCCCGAATTTTACTGACCCATGCAGGGTCTACAAGCAAGGCTCTACCGATAGCAACCAGATCGAATTCTTGATTTTCGAGCTTTTGAACCAATCTCTCGATACTTGCATTCTCTGCACCTTTTCCTTCGGTGAAAAGAGTCATGAAATCACCATCAAGGCCAATCGAACCCACAGTAATAGTTGGTTTGCCTGTAAGCTTCTTAACCCAACCAGCAAGATTCAAGTCAGAGCCTTCAAATTCCGGTTCCCAGAAACGACGTGTCGAGCAATGAAAAATATCCACTCCAGCGTTAACCAAAGGTTGCAGAAATTGTTGAAGCTCGTCGGGTGTTTTCGCTAATTTGGCTGTATATTCCGTTCCTTTCCACTGTGAGATGCGCAGCACGATGGTAAAGTCGGGACCCACGGCTTGGCGGCAAGCCCGGATGACTTCTTCCGCAAAGCGGGTACGTGCAATCATGCTGCCTCCGTAACGATCTGTACGCTCATTAGTTTTCTCCCAAAAGAACTGGTCAATCAAATAGCCGTGAGCTCCATGGATTTCAATTCCATCAAAACCAATGCGCTTGGCTTCAGCTGCCGATTGTGCAAAAGCATCAACGATGTCACTGATTTCGGACTCGGAATAATCATTGACGTTGCCCCGTGCACCCATGTGCCAGATTTGAGGGATAATTTTGCCGCCGGCTTCATGAACCTCAGACACAACATTTGCCCAGCCATTCAATGCTTCTTCACCATAAAAGAAAGGGACATTCTCCTGATTTGATGCATCCGCATGATCAATAACCGTGCCTTCTGTTACGATCAGACCCACATTATTTTCGGCTCTCCGGCGATAGTATGCAGCAACGTCTGCTCCAGGAACCCCATTGGGCGACAGATTCCGGGTCATTGGCGCCATTACTGTCCGATTAGACAGATTAAGATTTCCTAAAGTAAAGGGACGGAGTAATGGTTGTACTGATTCGGTATTAAACATCATAAACCTCCTAAGTTTTTTTCGTATTAAACCCATTAATTTCTCGACAAATCGGGCTTAGAATCCAAATCCACTAGTATACTGTTTAGGAATTGCTGTTTCTTTTCTCAGCTTTGATGCAGCTTCTAAGGCCCAATATGGATTTCTCAGCATTCCTCTTCCGACAGCAATCAAATCTGCCTCTTCATTTCCTATGACTGCATTCGCCAAAATTGGATCATCCAATCTTCCAACAGCGATCACTGGAACATCGAGTGCTTGTTTGATATCTCTAGCGAGCGGTACTTGATAAGCTGCGTGAGTTCCTGGTCTGCCCCATGCAGCAATAGCTCCCTCGCCACCTGATGAAACATCAAACATGTCTACTCCTGCATCTTGATATTCCTTGGCAAAAGCAAGGCTTTCCTGAAGCCCATAACCACCTTCAACGTATTCTTTAGCTGATATACGCATGATTAGTGGCATGTCCTCCGGCATCTCGGCCTTTGCAGCCTGAATGACCTCCCGGCCAAATAATGTAAGATCTTTCCCATATTCATCGTCCCGTTTGTTCGTAAGCGGAGAATGAAATTGATGGATCAAATAGCCATGCGCGCCATGAAGCTCGATAGTATCGAATCCAGCCTGGACAGCTCGAGCTACAGCAGTGCGGAATTTCTCAACCATTCCTTTTACTTCTGCGGTGGTAAGTGCCCGGGGTTGTTTAGAATTTTCATCAAAAGCGATAGCTGACGGGGCTACGGGAACTTCAGCATCTTCCGCCTTGCGTCCAGCGTGCGCGATTTGGATTCCCACTTTGGCACCGTGACTATGACAAGCATCTACAATCCGTTTCAGAGCCGGAATCTGATCATCTGACCAAAGACCAAGATCGAAATCGGAAATGCGCCCATCGGGCTCCACATCAGTCATTTCAATTATGATTAAACCAGTTCCGCCTACAGCACGGCTAACATAGTGCATGTAATGCCAATCTGTGGAAATTCCATCTTTATTGTCGACGGAGTATTGACACATTGGAGGCATCACAACACGGTTTTTCAAATTTAAACTTTTAAAAGAATACGGACTAAACAAATCTTTCATGGATAAACGCTCCCTTTTGCTCTTATATGTTAAAGTTATCATGCATGCGCAAGCATGTATGTACTTTCAGGTTATGGTTTTTTCAGAACTTTTGCAATGCATCAGGAATCGGATCATAACCAGAAATCAGATCAAAAGCACGCTTATAGGTGTGCTTCTTTTCCAAAGCAGCCACAATGGTACGTGCTACATCTTCACGAGGGATACTGCCAACAGTGATATTCTCCGCAGCAGACACTTTTCCCGTTCCTGGTTCATTCAACAAAATTCCTGGACGTATAATCGTGTATGTCAGACTGCTGCTTTCGAGCACTTTGTCTGCATAATGCTTAGCTGCGTAATACGGTAGAATATTCTGGTGCCAGTTGTCCCGGTTATTCGCCTGAATTGCACTGACCATGATGAATCTGTCAATGCCTGCTTTTTCAGCAGCTTCAATAGTTTTTCCTGCACCGTCCAAATCAATTAACAGTGTTTTGTCATCACCCGTTTTTCCACCTGATCCAGCCGTAAACACAATAGCGTCACAACCCTTGGCGGCCGTTGCAATGGAGTCTACTGTCCCTTCCAAATCCGCGAGAACAGTTTCGACTCCCTGTTGTACAAATGCATCGGCTTGTTCTTTATTCCGTACCATCGCCCGGACGGTGTGATCTTTGCTTTCTTTCAACAGTTGAATAAGGTGCTGTCCGATTTGTCCATTCGATCCGACCACTAACACCTTGATAGCTACCCACTCCTCATCAGCTGAATTGAATTACAGTAACAATAAATAAGCATGCGCATGCATATAATTTAACGGATGAAAATAATTATGTCAAGTCTTATTCCTAAACTTAACCATCCACTCAACTCCAATAATAAGATCTCTGCACGGGTCACAAAAACAATTTTTTCGTGAGATTCTCTACTTCTGTATTAAATCCCTCTTTTTTCAGTTCTGTTTGTAAGACCTGATGAAAGGTCTGAAGTGCCCGCTGGTATTTATTCTCGCCTAACTCTGTAATTCGAGTATAAATACCACGCCGATCATCCTCACATATATGTCTTTCTAAAGCACCACATTTTTCAGCTTCCATTCTTACTACGAGTCTCGATGTAGCACTTTGACTTAGTCCCACAAGTTCTTGAAGTTGCTGTAGCCGTAATTTTTTATCCCCGGAATTGGTTATAAAATTTAAAACATAAAACTCCTTCAAAGATAAATTATAATTGTTCAGCAGAGCTTGTTCTAACTTTTCACTTAAATTTGTATTGATGCGGGACCAAGACAACCATACATCCAAAAGTTCGTTTTCATGTTGCAAGCTTAGATCACCACCTGTTTTTAAAGTCATTCGACATAGTTGCCTAATTGTATCAATCTAAATTGAAATGGTCAAAACTATGATTTGAATAAAGCAAAAAAAGGGACGCGTGATCATCCACGCGACCTGCTACTTCAATTATATCCTTAATTAACTATTAATTCATGGTATAATTGCTATTAATATTTTACAAAGAAGGTAATGAAATGATGAAGCAGGAATTGAAAATTGAGGGCATCCCAGCAATAGTATGGGGTGAGAAATCAAACAAACTATTTATTGCTGTCCACGGTAATATGTCCAACAAAGCAGATGATGCGATTGTTATCTTTGCTGAAGAAGCATCGGCACGGGGGTATCAGGTCCTTAGCTTTGATTTGCCTGAGCATGGTGACCGCGAAGAAGAGAAATACGCTTGCAAAGTTCAAAATTGTGTTCATGATCTTGAGATTATCATGCGTTATGCACAAAATCTATCGAATGACATCAGTATCTTTGCTTGTAGTATGGGGGCATACTTTAGCTTGCTTTCTTACAACAAGTTACCGCTTAAGCAGTCTCTGTTCCTTTCTCCAGTTCTGGATATGGAGCGAATTATCAAAGGTATGATGACATGGTTCAACGTAAGTGAAGAGAAATTAAAAGCTGAAAAAGAAGTTTCCACCCCTATCGGACAAATACTTTATTGGGATTATTATCAATATGTTAAATCACATCCTATCAATACATGGAAAAGTCCAACTGCAATTCTTTATGGCTCAGACGATAACTTGTGCGAGTTTGACGTAGTCTCTGCTTTTAGTGATCGGTTTCACTGTGAACTGGGCGTGATGGAGCATGGCGAACATTATTTTCACACCAAAGAGCAGCTGCAATTTTTCAGACAGTGGCTGCAAGAACATATCGCCGAATGATCTTCCCACTTAGGAATATGAAAAAGAGCCCTGCATAAGGGCTCTCCTACTCCGAAAGGAATGTGCACTTCATACATTCGAATGGAGTTTCCTAAATACTATTTTTTCTCGTTGATAACAAATAGAACACCTGTGAGAATTAGAATAGAGCCGATCCAAAACGCTACAACTATGTTCTCTCCTAGAACAAGCCATCCAAGTAATGTTCCAACCAGGGGTTGAAAGAAGAAAAATATTCCTCCACTTGAAGCGTTAAGCATTTGTAATCCACGATTCCAAAGTAGAAATCCGCCTGCTGTTGAAACAATACCCAAATATAAGAGTCCTCCCCAAATCGTCGGGTGAGCCAGTTGAGAGATACTAATCTCGTGTAACCGCGGCAATACAAAAGGAGTCAACACGATTAAGGCTACTAAGATGGAATAGGTGGTTACCACAATTTGTGAGTAATCACTTGGCAAACGTTTTACAAGTACAGACATGAGGCCCCATGTTAATGCAGCAATAAGCAGGGCAATACCTCCAAGTGTACTGGATAAATTCACATCACCAATTCCAACAATGAGAAGCACCCCAATTGTCGCTAATAAAACAGAGATTCCCTTTTTTAGTGTCAACTGTTCTTTAAGAATAAGGCGAGCAAAAATAACCATGAATGCTGGGGTTGAAGAAGTTATAATGGCTCCCATTTGTGCTGTGGATAACATGGTACCAGTTTCCTGTGCAACAATTGAAATCGTATTACCAATGAGCCCAATAGCTACGATTAAGATAAAATAACGTTTCTCAATTCGCCAGTTCTGTCGTGTGATGAAGCCGATAACTAGAAGTGCAACAATGGCTACTAAATATCTCATCCATACAAGTTCTAATGGAGGTATGACCGATACTACAATTTTAACAACAACGTACATACCGCCCCAGATCATGGAAGCTAAAGTTAAATATAAAGAACCTAATAAGGTGTTTTTCATCTTTTATGTCCAAAACATCATATTCACCCCTATTCAATTTTATCCGTTTGTCCGAAGTCAGCTAATACTGCTCATGGAAGTTCCGGGTTTGATACAGCAACTTATTTTTTCATATCTTGTTTAAAATTTCAACTGATCTCTCAAGCTCAAGTAGACTTTTCATGCTCCCGGACAGGTAGACGGATATGAAATGTGGTTCCTTTACTTACTTCGCTATCTACAGTCAGGAAGCCCCCGTGTGCGAGGATCAGGTTTTTTACAATAGCCATACCTAGTCCTGTTCCCAGCTTATGGGAGCTGCCTTTTGCTCCGCGGTAATATTTTTGAAACAGATTGTTCAGCGTATCTTCGTCCATACCAGTGCCATTGTCGGAAATCATGATATTCGCACTTTCCTCCCCTTCCCGCCGCACAGTCACGTGAATGGCAGTGCCTGCCGGATTGTGAAGTACAGCATTCATCAGCATATTCTGCAATGCCCGGTAGAGCACCTTCTCGTCGGCAACAAGCTCCAGCGACTCTATCTCTGCCTCCAGGCTCAACAGGTAGGACACCGCTCTCGGATCATTGCCAACATCGGCAATCAGCCGCTGCAGGAATCCGATCAACTCCAGCGTGCCAAAATGCATGGGGAAGGAGGCATGATCCTCATTCATCTGAAAAGAGAGGTTAATGTCGCTGATCAATTCCTCCATATGCAGCCCTTTGGACTGGATTTCTTGCAGAAATGTCCGCTGTTCATCCGCGTTCCAGCTATACTCCTCGTTCAGAAGCAGAGCTGAGTATCCCGTGACATACGTTAACGGTGTTTTGAGATCATGCGAGATGCCGGCCACCCAATCTTTTTTGTTATCTTCAAGCTTGCGGCGTTCGAGTTCGGACTGCTTCAGGCTGGCGGACAGCGACTCGATGTTCACAATCAATTCACTGTACAGCCGGTATCTGGATTTGAGTTTCTGGTTCCGTTTGAAGATGCTCTGTGCCGCAGGCGGAGGTTCGAAATTCCCGCCCGATAAGGAAGCAATCCAAGACATCATGAATCTTAACGGACTCCCGAAATACCAGCCGAACAGTACGCTGCATCCGGTAATATTAAGTACAAATACCGCCAGAATGTACAGATCATAATACTCCTGCCCTTCCAGAAGGCCCAGCAGAGGAAACAGCACATCCACGGTAATCATCATGGTAATGCCGAGTCCAAGCATCCAGGCAATTAATCCGATGGCAAAATGGACACTGAACCGAAATCCCGTTTTCATCTCAGGTTCCCTTGACCGGCGGCACAAATTTATAACCGATCCCTCTCAGGTTAATGATCAGCTCAGGGGCTTTCGGATTGTCATCCAACTTTCTCCGGATCTTGGAAATATGAATAGTGACTGTTTTCTCATCGCCATACCCGGGGCTGCCCCATACCAGTTCATAGATTTGAGAGGTCGTATAGATCCGGTTCGGGTTCCGGCAAAAGAAGCTGAGCAGCTCCAACTCCTTGGCCGTACATTCCACAGTCTGTCCATTCACGATCAATGCGGCGTCCGCAGGCCTCAGAATAAAACGCCCGTAATTGTATTCTTTGTCCCCGGTACCTTCCGAATTCCCGTAAGAAGAGGCTTGGGTGAGATTCTGCCTTCTGAACAAAGCTTTGATCCGGGCAATGACCTCAAGCGGATTAAAAGGCTTCGTAATATAATCATCCCCGCCGATCCCGAGCCCGGTCAATTTATCAAAATCACTTGCGCAGGAGGTGATAAAAATAATAGGTGTGTCCGTATGCTTGCGGATCTCACGGCACAGGTCAAAGCCATTCACATCCCCCAGCATTACATCCAGCAGGATCAGGTTATAGGTATGATTTTTCACGAAAAATAATGCTTGTTCCCCGGTTGAGCAGCTTGTGATGTTATGGTAGCGCTCTTTCTTCAACGAAATCTCCAGCAAAGTCAAAATCCCCAGCTCATCATCGACCAGTAGAATTTTCTCTGCGTTCATATTGTCATTCAGCAACAGTATTTCCTCCCTGAGTGCATAAGTACTCTCTCAGTTTATCATTCCTTTTGGAATTTCTCTTCCCTGCTGTTTCCTTTTAACCGCAATTTTGCTTTGTTTTTACTTTTGTGGGCTAATCTTATGTTACGCCGCCAAGGAATGGTATGGCAATTGGATTGTGACGGAGGAATAGAGATGGAACTACAGATTGAACAGGTATCGAAAAGCTACGGCGCAAAGCAGGCCCTCAGCGGCATTACCTTGAAGCTCAAACAGGGTGTGACCGGACTGCTTGGCCCCAATGGTGCAGGTAAATCCACATTAATGCGGATGCTAGCGACTATTGAGAAACCCGGTCAAGGGAGCATCAAATGGAACGGTGTGGATATTGCCAGACAGCCGCAGGGTTTGCGGAAGGAGCTGGGATATTTGCCACAGGATTTCGGTGTGTATCCGAATCTGACCCCGCTTGAATTTCTGGAATACATAGCGGCAATGAAAGGCTTATCCGCCCAGTCTGCCCGGTCACGAATCAACGAACTGCTGGAAATCTTGAATCTCTCAAATGACCGGAAGAGATTACTCGGCGGGTTCTCGGGCGGCATGAGACAGCGGGTGGGCATTGCCCAATCCCTGCTTAATGATCCGTCGCTGCTCATTGTCGATGAACCTACGGTCGGGTTGGACCCCGGTGAAAGAATTGGGTTCCGCAATTTATTGTCCAGCTTATCGGGGAACAGAATCATTATTTTATCCACACATATCGTGACCGACATTGAGTCCATCGCTCCCTCCATCGCTCTGATGGCTAAGGGACGGCTTGTCAAGCATGCGGCACCGGAGAACTTGATTCAGAGTGTGGAGCAGAAAGTCTGGAACTGTGTCTTGCCTGCCTCCGCCCTGCCGGACATGCAGGCCAAATACACGATAAGCAGCGCCATTCAGCGCAGCGACGGCATCCACACCCGGATCGTTTCTGATCTGCGCCCCAGCGCAAACGCCACCCTGCTGCCCGCTTCACTGGAGGATGCGTACCTGTATACAGTGTCCTCGTTAGGAGTTCAGCCATGATCCGAACGCTCTCTGCCTACTTTTATTTAATCAAAAGCAATTTGAAAAGTCAGATGCGCAGCTATTCCTTCCTGCTCGTCATAGGAATCAGTGTGTTTGCCGGCTATGCCTGCGTACCGGATGCTGCTGCCGGGTATGAAATCTTTTATATCGGCGGAGTCAGAGGGATCTATAACTCGGCCTGGCTGGGCGGGCTTGCGGCAATGCTGTCCACAATGATGCTTTGGCTATTCGGTTTTTTCATGCTTCGAAGCCAAATATCGGGAGATGTGCGCCTGAAGCTCGGGCCGTTAATTGCCTCCACCCCTGTCCGAAAAATCAGGTATATCGCTAGTAAGGCGGCGGCCAATTTTGTGGTAATGCTGGTGATTGGAGCTGTCTTGCTGGTGGCCTTTATGGCCATGCAACTGCTGAGGGCAGAAGATTCCCAACTCCGGCTGATGGATTATATGGCTCCCTTTTTTTATTTAACCTTCCCCTCCCTGTTTTTGCTCTCTTCTTTAACCGTCCTGTTTGATGTGTTTCCCGGTTTGAAGGGAGTTATGGGAAATGTGCTGTTCTTCTGCCTATGGATCGCTATCGGTGTGATGTCCATTGCCGCGCCAAGCGATTGGGGGGATTTGTTCGGCATCAACGGTATTTTGAAAACGATGGCCCATAGTGCAGCTAAGCATTATCCTACCCTCTCTAGTATTGAGGAGAGCGGAAGCTTTGGATATTATCCGACACAAGGCCCGATCTCCACGTTTGTGTGGGAAGGCGCAGCATGGGATCATTCGCTTATCCTAATCCGGCTAGTCTGGATAGCTGCGGGTATAGTAGGTGTCGTCCTCTCTGCCCTGCTATTTCGGCGTTTTGAAAACTCGGAAAGCTCATCCAAAGTTCATCCTCTACTTGCTTCGGGCAAGGAAAAAACAACACCTTTGCCGCTTGCGCGCATAGAACACAGTGTCTCGCTGAAGCTGTCTCCAGCAGTAAAAGTGAAGAGTGCAAGGTTGCCCGGGCGGGTCAAAGCCGAGCTGAAGCTTATGCTGAAAGGCATGTCCCTGTGGTGGACGCTGCCCGCCATAGCGCTCATTTCGGGGCCTATGCTGATTACGTCAAACTCCATAAACAACTGGCTGCCCTTTATTATGATATGGCCTCTTGCTTTATGGTCGCAGTTGGGTACGCGGGATAAACATAATTTTACCACTGAACTTATCTTGTCCAGCAGTTCGCCGCTGGTGAAGTGGTTGACGGAATGGCTCTCTGGCGTCCTCATCACCTTGCTGTTTTCGACAGGTGCAATCACCCGCTTTATCGTGGAGGGTCAGATGGCTTCCCTGTTGGCTTGGGGAACGGGTATCCTCTTTATTCCGACTTTGGCGCTTGCACTGGGCACATTAGGCGGCTCAAAGAAGCTGTTTGAGGTTATTTATTTGCTCTGGTGGTATGTGGGACCGCTCAATCATGTGCCCTCACTTGACTTTTTGGGGATATTCGAAAGGAACACTGCGCTTTATCTCATGTTGACTGTTCTTTTATTCGTTGCAGGCATAACCATCCGGCTCTTACAGACCGGTAATTTATCAATAAGAAGGAGATCCATATGACAAAATATAAAGGCAACAAATGGTTTGTCCTCATCGCGGCAGCATTCCTGATCCTCGTACTTGCGGGCTGCGGGGACAAAACCGTGGAGAAAACAGCTTCTTTCGAGGGCTCCAGGGTGCAGCAGATTGAAGTGAAAACTGAAGGACAATCCATTAAGGTGAGCCGTTCCAAAGATTCAGAAGTGAAGCTCCGTATGAAAACGAATGGCGGGCTGCCGGCGGCGCTGGAGGCGGGTGTGCTTACCGTTAACGTTGAACCGGCATCCGGATTCATCCATTTAAAGAATGAGACCGTATACCTGGAGCTGCCGGAACAAAGCTTTGAATCCATCCGTTTGGCCACAGCTTCCGGCAATATTACCTTTGAAGGCGAGGGACAGACAATCATGCTGGACGCTGATTCAGGCAATATCACCGTCAACGGTTTCACGGGGGAGATTGATGCATCTACCCAAACTGGCAAGATCAATTTAGGCATCGAAGCATCCACAGAGATTCACACGGATGGCGGCGGCCAAAGCCTGAAGGGCACGGTAGGCATAGCTAATACGGAAGCTTCTACACTGAGTGTACACTCAGCTTCAGGTAATATAAATTTGGAGAAGTAGATAGCCTCCGATAATCACCTGTTTATTCCGATGGCAGTTCTTCCATGGGCCAATCGGTCTGGAAATTAGTTATATTGTGTTCTTGGGAATCGTTTAGTTGGCAGTCTAAAAGCCCCCGTCTTTAACGGGACTGACCCCGTAACGTGAGACATATCAAAACACCTTCAAGAGAATGGAACCCTGTCGTAAGATAGGGAGATAATCTTGGAGGTGTTTTTGCGTTGGCAACTAGAGTGAGTTACCCGGTAGAATTAAAGATGAAAGCCATCGAGATGAGATTGGCAGGAGTTCCGGTAAGAGAGGTAATGGAGCAACTCGGAATACGGAACAAGACACAGTTAAAGACATGGATGAGATGGTATCGAAAAGGCGAAGTACATCGTCTGGAGCAGCCCGTGGGTAAACAGTACAGCTACGGAAAAGGTCCAGAACACTCTACGGAGCTAGAAAAAGTAAAGGCGGAGAACCGATTCTTAAAGCAGCAATTGGACGTGCTAAAAAAGTACAGGGAACTGGAAAGGGGGTGGAACCACAAGTCGTCATTGCCTGGATCGAGTCCATTCGAGAAGAAGTAACGGTGACTGAGGCCTGCGCATGGCTTGGGATTGCAAGAGCCACCTACTACCGCTGGAAAGCAGCCGTAGAAACCGAGCGTTCAGATGCTACAGTAGAGAAGATAAGGCAGGTTTGCGCACAGCATAAATTCCGATATGGGTACCGGAAAATCACTGCACTCCTTCGGGCAGAAGAATCCATAAACCACAAACGTGTTCAACAGATTATGCAGCGTGAAGGGCTACAGTGCCGCGTAAGGATGAAGAAACGCAAGACCACGGGGCAGCCCGCACATCCAGTAGAAAATCTGCTAAAGCGGCAATTCCATGCAGAGGGGCATCTGCAAAAGCTCGTCACGGACATTACCTATTTACCGTTTGGAGGCAAGATGTTGTACCTCTCGAGCATTCTGGACCTGTACAATGGGGAGATTGTGGCTTACAGTATAGCGGACAAGCAAGACACGTCTTTGGTTTTGGATACGCTGAATCAACTTCCAAAACGGGCAAATATGCTGCTTCATAGCGACCAAGGCAGCGTGTACACGTCTCAGGTGTACCAGGCTGCAGTAAAAGGAAAAGGCATTACCATGAGCATGTCCCGCAAGGGAACGCCCGCTGATAATGCCCCCATCGAATCGTTTCATTCCACCCTAAAGTCTGAAACGTTCTACCTCGAAGATCTCACGTGTACAACGACGGCAATCGTTGAACAGACCGTTCGAGACTACATTACTTACTATAACTCAATTCGAATTCAAGCGAAACTAAATAACCAGTCGCCAGTGGATTTCCGGCGACTGGCTGCTTAAACTTGCAAGGTGTTTTGATCCCTGTCTCATGTACGGGGGTCAGTCCCAACTTTAAGACGAGGGCTTTCTTGTCGAACGTATGGGTTATTGGTCTAGCCATGTGCGCATCATAGATAACAACTGTGCGCTGTTGACCGGTTTGGTGATGTAATCCGAGCAGCCGGCTTCGAGGCACAGCTCCCGGTCTCCCTTCATGGCTTTCGCCGTGAGTGCAAGAATGGGCAGGTTCTTGAATTGCTCTTTCTGCCGGATAGCGCGGGTTGTTTCGTAACCGTCCATTCCCGGCATCATGATATCCATCAGCACGATTTCGATGTCCGGACTCTGTTCCAGAAGGTTAATGGCATCCTGGCCGTTCTCAGCAGGAATGACTTTCATTTGATGGCGTTCTAAAATTGACGTGAGTGCAAAAATGTTACGGATATCATCATCCACAACAAGCACTTTCTTATACTCGATCATTTCATCCGAATTATGCAGTTTGACCAGCTTTTCCCTTGAGCCGGACGGAAGGTTCTCCGCCTTACTGTGCAGGAAGAGAGTCGTTTCATCAATCAATTGGAGATTCGACTTCACCTCTTTGAGAACCACCATCTTGACTAACTCATCCCACTCGTTCTCCTCCGCAGGTGTCAACTTCTTGCTCAGGCGGGCTACGACGGGAACTCTTTTGTTTTTAGCATTCTTGTACATATCCCGGGCGAACCGGATAAGATTCATATCCGGCAAACTGTTGTCCAGCACGACACAGTCAAAATCTTTTGTGTTGATCTGGTTCAACGCTTTGCGCCCTGTGTCCACTGCCGTAATCTTGAGATCCTGATTGCTTAGCAGGTCGACAATTTGCTTGCGCTCCTGCTCATCATTGACGATCACCAACAAGTTTTGAACCTTCTTGTCCGCGAATTGGTTCAGACGATCCAAAGCATTCTCCAGCTCTTCGTTCGTCACGGGTTTCCGGAAGTAATCATGAGCCCCCTTCTGCAGCAGAAGCACTTCGTCCTCGTCAACGGTCATGACGCAAATCGGAATATGCCGCACATGGATATCGTTCTTTAGCTGATCAAGTACCAGCCAACCGTTCGTATCCCCACCAAGATGCAGATCCAGCGTTATGGCGATCGGATTGTACTTTTGAACGAGTTCCAGGACATCCCAGCCGCTGGCCGTAATGACAGCTTTGATTCCTTTTTTGTGGAGAAGATCGAGAATAATTTCATTGAACTTCTGATCATCCTCCACAATCAGGAATACACGGTCACCCGGCTCAATGTTATCCCGGTCGTCAATCAAAGTGTCTTCCGCCGCTCTGCCTAGGCTGCTTCTGCGTTTGGGCGGGGTGATATCAATCACCTCTGGAACATGTATCCTCTTGGTCTCCGGTTCCGTGAATTCTGCTTCAGTTGGCAGGTACAAATTAAATACGCTTCCCTTGGTCACTTCACTGTACAGGGTGATTTCTCCACCCAGCATCTCGGCAATTTCCCGGGATATTGCAAGTCCCAAGCCTGTTCCGCCATATTCCCGGTTCGTGCTGCCGTCTGCCTGCTGGAAGGCTTCGAAAATGATCTGCTGTTTCTCATGCGGGATGCCGATCCCCGTGTCGCTGACAGAGAAGCAAATGACCGTTTTAGCACGATTCAGCGATTCATTTTCTTGGTGCCAGCCCTCGCCCGCTTTTCGGATCTGAAGCATAATCTGCCCTTGCTCCGTGAACTTAAAGGCGTTCGAAAGCAAGTTTTTCAAAATTTGCTGAAGCCGCTTGAAGTCCGTCACTAAGCTTGCCGGCACGCCGGGATCAATTTTGATACGGTAGTCAAGCTTCTTAGCGTCCACCATGTGGCGGAAGGTACGGTCGAGCCCGTCTGTCAGTTCGGCCAAAGATACATCGCTGTAATCTGGCGTGATTGTGCCTGATTCGATTTTGGACAGATCGAGAATATCGTTAATAAGATTAAGTAATTCGAGTCCAGAGTCCTGAATGGTTTTCGCGAACTTCACCTGAATCTCGTGAAGATTGTCCTCCGGGTTCTCGGCAAGCTGTTCTGCCAAGAGCAGCAAGGAATTCAGCGGGGTACGAAGTTCGTGCGACATGTTGGCTAAAAATTCAGATTTGTACTTGGACGTGAGGGCAAGCTGTTCCGCTTTCTCTTCCAGATATCGTTTGGCCACCTCTACCTCATGATTTTTGCTTTCCACTTCCGCCTTCTGCAGCACGAGCAACTTTGCTTTATCTTCGAGTTCGTCGTTCGTATTCCGCAGCTCCATCTGCTGTTTTTGGAGCTCTTCGGTGAGTGATTGGGATTGGATCAGCAGCTCCTCCGTACGTTGGTTCGCCTGCATCGTGTTAATCACGATTCCGATGGATTCCGTAAGCTGATCCAAGAAGGCGATGTCGATATCACTATATGGCCGGAAGGAAGCGAGTTCCAGAATCGCCAACACCTGATCTTCGAATATGATCGGCAGCAAAATGATGTTGAGAGGGGCTGCTTCTCCCAAAGCGGACGATATCACGACATAGTCACCTGGCACGTTAGTGAGCAGGATCCGCTGTTTCTCAATCAGGCACTGGCCGACCAAGCCTTGCCCGGCACGGAATTCGTTCGCCAAATGTTTGCGGCTTTGGTAAGCATAGCTGGCAAACAGCTTCAGCACCGGTTCGCCGTTAAACGGTTCATTGATGTAGAAGACACCATGCTGCATGGACACGAGCGGAGCCAGCTCGGACAGGATCATACGGCTGACCGCATACAAGTCTCTTTGTCCTTGAAGCAGCCGTGAGAATTTGGCGAGGTTGGTTTTGAGCCAGTCCTGCTCGGTATTGATCCGGGTCGTTTCCTTCAGATTCCGAATCATTTCGTTAATGTTGTCTTTCAGCGTTGCGACTTCTCCGGATGCGGATACGTCGATCGCACGTGACAGATCACCGTTCGTCACCGCTGTGGCGACATTGGTGATCGCACGTACCTGAGTGGTCAGCGTACTCGCCATGTAGTTAACATTGTCGGTGAGATCGCGCCAAGTACCGGCTGCACCAGGCACGTTCGCTTGTCCGCCCAGCTTCCCTTCGGCACCTACTTCCCGCGCTACGGTAGTCACCTGGTCGGCGAAGGTGGCCAGCGTCTCGATCATATTGTTGATGGTGTCCGTGAGTTCGGCGATTTCGCCTTTGGCTTCTACAGTCAGTTTCTGCTTCAGGTTGCCGTTTGCAACTGCGGTCACGACCTTGGCGATCCCGCGTACCTGATCTGTCAGATTGGTCGCCATGATGTTAACGTTATCGGTGAGATCTTTCCAGATTCCGCCGACGCCGCGTACTTGAGCTTGTCCGCCCAGCTTGCCGTCCGTACCGACCTCCCGCGCCACCCGCGTAACCTCGGATGCGAACGAATTTAGTTGATCTACCATCGTGTTTATCGTGTTCTTCAGTTCCAATAGTTCACCTTTTACATCGACGGTGATTTTCTTGGACAGGTCCCCGTTCGCAACTGCCGTTGTAACGCCGGCAATGTTGCGCATCTGAATAGTCAAGTTACTGGCCATATAGTTAACCGTATCGGTCAAATCTTTCCACGTACCCGAAACATCCTTAACTTCCGCTTGCGCGCCGAGTTTTCCATCTGTGCCAACCTCGCGCGCTACGCGCGTAACCTCGGAGGCGAAGGTCGAGAGCTGGTCCACCATTGTGTTAATCGTATTTTTGAGTTCAAGGATTTCGCCTTTGACGTCTACGGTGATTTTTTTGGACAGGTCACCCTTTGCTACCGCCGTCGTAACGTCCGCGATGTTCCGCACCTGGTCCGTCAGATTCCGGGCCATATTATTAACGCTTTCGGTTAAATCCTTCCAGGTCCCTCCAACCCCTTTAACCTGCGCTTGTCCGCCCAGTTTCCCGTCCGTACCTACCTCCCGCGCCACACGCGTAACCTCGGAAGAGAACATAGAAAGTTGGTCCACCATCGTATTGATGGTATTTTTGAGCTCGAGGATTTCGCCTTGGACATCCGCCGTAATCTTCTTGGACAGGTCCCCGTTTGCGACGGCCGTAGTGACGACGGCGATGTTGCGCACTTGGTTGGTCAAGTTCGAAGCCATATAGTTTACACTCTCGGTCAAATCCCGCCATGTCCCTGCAACGCCTTTAACTTGGGCTTGTCCACCCAGCATGCCCTCGGTACCAACCTCGCGCGCCACCCGGGTAACCTCGGAAGCGAAGGTGGAAAGCTGCTCCACCATCGTGTTAATTGTGTTCTTAAGCTCAAGGATTTCGCCTTTCGCATTAACCGTGATCTGCTTGGAAAGATCCCCTTTCGCAACCGCAGTCGTCACTTCAGCGATATTGCGCACCTGATCGGTCAGCGTACCAGCCATAAAGTTAACGCTGTCAGTTAAATCCTTCCAAGTGCCGGATACCCCTTTAACGTCCGCTTGCCCGCCCAGGATTCCTTCCGTTGAAACCTCCCGAGCCACCCGGGTAACCTCGGAGGCAAAGTTGCTGAGCTGGTCCACCATGATGTTGATTGTGCTTTTCAATTCGAGGATCTCGCCTTTCGCATCAACGGTAATTGTCTTCGACAAATCGCCCTTGGCAACGGCGGTGGTCACTTCCGCAATGTTACGCACCTGGTTGGTTAAGTTAGACGCCATGTAGTTAACGCTTTCCGTTAAATCCCGCCATGTGCCGGATACGCCTTTAACATCCGCCTGCCCGCCGAGTATCCCCTCCGTACCGACCTCACGCGCCATCCGGGTAACCTCGGAAGCAAAGGTCGACAATTGATCCACCATTGTGTTGATGGTGTTCTTAAGCTCCAGGATTTCGCCTTGCACATCAGCAGTAATCTTCTTCGACAGGTCGCCATTTGCGACCGCAGTCGTAACAACTGCGATGTTGCGCACTTGGTTAGTCAGATTGGACGCCATGTAGTTAACACTTTCGGTTAAATCTCTCCAAGTGCCGGATACGCCTTTAACGTCCGCCTGCCCGCCGAGTTTGCCCTCTGTGCCAACCTCACGCGCCACACGAGTAACCTCGGAGGAGAACATGGACAACTGGTCCACCATCGTGTTAATCGTATTCTTGAGTTCGAGAATTTCTCCGCGCGCATTAACCGTGATTTGCTTTGACAGATCACCGTTGGCGACGGCAGTGGTTACCGCCGCGATATTACGCACTTGATCCGTGAGGTTTGTCGCCATATAATTCACGCTGTCCGTAAGATCTTTCCAGGTGCCTGACACCCCTTTGACGTCTGCCTGGCCGCCTAAGATACCTTCCGTACCGACCTCGCGCGCCACACGAGTAACCTCGGAGGCAAAGGTACTGAGCTGATTCACCATCATGTTAATGTTGCTTGCCGTTCTCTGGAATTCACCCGTAAGAGCTCGTCCCTCGATTTCAAGCTCCACCTTCTGAGACAGATCGCCTTTGGCTACGGCGTTAATAACCCGGACCATCTCACTCGTCGGTTGAATCAAGTCGATGACCAGACCATTTAACGAATCTGTAATTGTTTCCCATGATCCACCCAGATTCTTCTGCACAAACCTTCTCGAAAGATTCCCTTCTTTTCCGACAACCTTGGCTACTGTCTGGACTTCAGACACCAGAGCTTCCTGAATATCCATGATCTCATTAAACGTATCCGCTACCTTTCCAGCCATACCCGTACGGTCATAGGGCATTCTGTAGGAGAAGTTGCCTTTCTTCATCGCCATTAAGGCGTTGAGCAGTTCGCCGACGACAATTTGATCGTCGCTCGTTTCGTTGATTTGGTCTTGATTGCTCATAAACTCAACACTGCCCCTTTTTCATCACATATTTTTGAATGACCTGTTTTATATCTTCTGATCGAACAGGCTTGGCGATAAAATCGTCCATGCCCGAGGACAAACACCGCTGCATCGTTTCCTTAGAAACGTTAGCCGTCATGGCAATGATCACAGTTTGTTTGTCTATAACTTTCGTTTTGATATCTTGTACAGTCTCCCAGCCCTCTTTAAAGGGAATACGGAGATCGAGGAAAAGCAGATCGTAAGGCGTTTGTTCCAAAGCTGCCAGTACCTCTGTACCGTTCTCCGCCAAATCGGCAAAGAAGCCGAGTGCTTCCAGCATTTGTTTCATTAGCCTCCGGCTTACGTTGTCATCTTCTCCAACCAGGACACGAATCGGAGCCGGCGTATGGTTGTCGGTCGTAGCATCCGTTTGCAGCGGCTTCCGATCTGACTCGTCTGGAGGTTGAACTGGGCTCATGAGCGTCTTGACTGCAATTGTAAAAATGAATGTTGCGCCGGGTTCATTCGACGGTTCTACCCGGATCGTGCCGCCCATTAGTTCCACCAAGGATTTGCTGATCGATAATCCGAGCCCCGTGCCTCCGAACTTACGTGTAGTTGAGGCATCCAGCTGGGAGAACGGCTGAAACAGTTCGTTTATCTTATCCGGAGGGATTCCGATCCCGGAATCTTTAATCATAAACTCAAGCGTCAGCGAATTCTCCGTCTCCGCGAGCTTGTTTACCATTATGTATACACTGCCTTCATGCGTAAACTTTACGGCATTACCCACCAGATTATTCAACACCTGACGGAGGCGATTCATGTCCCCTTTTATACATGGCGGCAGCGAAGGATCAACCAGCACCACCACTTCCAGATTTCGTTCCCTGATTTTAGCTGTAAACAAATCAATCGTTTCAATCAGGCAGTGCTGAAGAGAGAATGGTTCCTCCTCCAATTCCATTTTTCCGGATTCAATTTTTGAAAAGTCGAGGACATGGTTGATGACAGAAAGCAGTGCATTGCTGCTTGTATGGATGATCCCTGCCATCTCTGAATATTCTTCCGGTAAATCGGAGGCAAGAAGCAGATCAGACATGCCTATGATCCCATTCAGCGGAGTCCGGATTTCATGGCTCATCATGGCCAGAAACTCTGATTTCACACGGGAAGCGATCTCCGCAGTTTCCTTGGCTTGGATCAGCTCTTGATTGGTTTTCTCTAACTGCCTCGTTTGTTTCTTCAACATTTCACTTTGGATCTGAAGGGTTTTGTTAGCTTCATACATACTGACGTAACCCTCGATTTTGGATTTAAAAATTTGCGGAACGAAGGGTTTCGTCATATAATCCATAGCACCAACGGAATAGCCTGCGAAGATATGTTCCATTTTATTGCTGGTGGCTGTCATAAAGATGATGGGGACGAATTTGGTTTTCTCCCGGGTCCGGATGATGCTGGCTGTCTCTAACCCGTCCATTTCCGGCATTTGCACATCCATGACAATGACGGCAAACTCCTCTTCCAATAAACAGCGCAAAGCCTCAATACCGGAATATGCCCGAACCAGACGATAAGGTTCTCCGCTGAGAACGGCCTCAATGGCAACCAAGTTTTCCGGGTGATCGTCTACGAGCAGGATGTTGACTGCAGAATCCATGACGCCCCTCACTTCCCAACTTGTGACTTGCTTGCGGTTATATTTCGAAAATATAGCTTATATACCCCTATCTTTAAAGAATGAAACGCTAACTAGGGTATCATCGTTAGTTCTTACTGCACGTTAAAAAAACCGGTTAGAATAAACCGGTAATCTAAAGATAGAATAAGTTGATAAAGCTAAAAAACGTTGTCCATAATAAACTATATTTATGGAGTGCTGTATCCGGCAAATGCTTTTGCAAATTCTAACGGTCGTGTTATTACTTTACTATACATACTACTCTGTTGGCCAACTAGTGCAGCGATGTTATGCATATGCCTAAAATTGATCTCCAGTAACCACACCTTATAATTAGTATCAATTGCCACATCTAACCCTAAATCTGCATAGGGTCCATGTAACTCATCCAGGTTTTCGCAAACCAAAGTACATAAAGACAGAATCTCCTGAGTCTTGAGTTTAATCTGTTGATCATTTAAATTTAATGCATTTTTCAACCCATCCACTCCCAATTCCAGCGCACTTACATCATTGGTGTAGTGCTTTCCTTTCATACCATATCTAGCAATAATGCCAGTACAGTTCCAGGTTTGTGTATTGTTTTTCTGCATTATAACTCGAAAGTCGACGTGTTTATTATGGACCTTCAAACTTACTGATTGCTGAAACAAGTAAGCCCGCCGCCTCTTTTGGTAACACAATATCTTTATTAATTTTTTTTGACTCAACTTTTTTTTTGTATTTTTATGCTTCCACAGGTAACCCTTACTGGTTAATTCGATCTTTACTATACCTCTTCCGAAGGAGCCGCTCACCGGTTTAAGATAAACTGAACCATAGTCTTTTAACATGCAAATAACCTCTTTTGCATTTCTCAATACTGCTGTTTTAGGTAGATGGGGATTTATCTTAGGATTATCCTGAAGAGCCTTCCAAACTGCCCATTTATCTAAAAAGCTTGGATTAAAGATCTTCTGGCCAACAGTAACCAGCAAGTGGTCGTATTTATCGTTTCTGTTTACTCCAATCCTGCGATAGACAACATTAGGGTATGGAAATACCCCTTTCTTCCAAATTCCTGTGTTCCCTAATTCATCTGGTTGATAGTAGTAACCTTCTATTCCTGTTTTCGCAGGATTAATCCCCTCTAAGGGACAAAGGTAAATTAATCCTTGTAAATTCTTATAATCCCACAGGTATTCAAGGTACTTTGTTCTAATGCCTGGGGAAACATGTACTCTCGAAGTTAAAATAGCAATTACCGGGCCAAGATGCAGACCATTCTCATCTATTCTTAAATCATAAGGAAGTGTATCAGGAATCATAAAATTGAGTTTGATTGATATAGGTAAAACGATTGTATTCTTAGTTATTAGGGTACTTAATGTCAATTCTCTTTCTGTTTCAAACGAACCAAAGTGAAATTTTATTATTGGAGGAATCTGCGCACCCAGTTGCAAACTATATTTATTAGGTAAAACAATATGTTCTGAATCATTAGACCATTCTATCCACATTAGGATGCCCCCATTTAAGGTGATAACCCACAATATGATTAATTACGCTAAATAAACATCACATTTCAAAAATCAGGTATTTGCCCAATTTGAAATATGCCCAGACAAATAAACTCCTGGGTATATATACTAACGGCATATCGATTAGAGGGGATGATATTATGGGCGTGAAAAACCGAATAGCAGGTCCACAAGGACCTCAGGGACCTCAGGGACCACAAGGATTACCGGGACCCCAAGGAGTACCAGGGCCTCAAGGTCCCGAGGGACTTCAAGGATTATCAGGACCTCAAGGATCAACGGGACCTCAAGGACCAGCAGGACCTCAAGGACTAACAGGAGCTCAAGGATTATCAGGCTCAGCTGGACCAAAAGGATTACTAGGACCAGCTGGACCAGTAGGACCTCAAGGATTACCTGGCCCGGCAGGATCAACAGGCCCCCAAGGATTACCTGGTCCAGCAGGACCAACAGGATCTACTGGCCCTCAGGGAACCTTATCCAGCGCTTTTGCAGATTTGGTGTTAGGATCTGCAGCTCCAACAGTTATACCTCCAAATGTTTCTATACCATTATCTTCACTAATATCAGATCCGAAAAGAGGATTTACTTTTGATGCTGGTGCAAGAGCGGCAATAGCAGAGCAATCAGGATTTTATTATGTTAACTACATTTTGTACATTCAAGGGGATCCTCTACTACCAGGTGCTGCTTTTGTAGTCACAGTGAATAATTTTGAACAATCCATAACCATTTCCGGAAATAACACAAGCACGGCAAATGATGTACATCTGGTTGGGCAAGGGATCATTCCAATTAATGCCGGTGATGCAATACGTCTCACAAATACAGGTACTACTAATGCTGTATTACTACCATTTGCCGGAAATCAGCAGGTAAATATGAGCAGCTTTGTCATATTCAAAATAGCTGAATTGTAAATTATGCAAAGACTCAAATCACTTTTCATTAAATTCTGGTGAAATAATAAAAGCGTTCTGCAATTGCTGGCAGTGCGCTTTTCATACTGCAGTTTTGATACATAGGAATTTGAGAGGATTCGTTTCCACATGCACTTGAGGGATTTAAATCTGCAGTTCATCCAAAAATGATTCATTTAAACCCGAAAGCTTGTATTATAGTTAGAACAAGTTCCTAGAACAAACGGCATTAGAAATGAGAGGTGTATCCACTATGTATCGAGTGGCTATTTGTGATGATGAGGACAAGCAAAGGGAGATTGTCAGAGGCTTGTTGACTGCATTGTCGATCAAGGTGAATATTGATTTTGAAATTGAGGAATTCAGCTCGGGGGAGCAGCTTGTCTCTCATTATGAGCGTAATGAACCCCCTTTTCACATATTAATATTGGATGTTGAAATGGGTGGTATAAACGGGATTCAGACTGCCCGCCAAATAAGGAGTTTAAAACACCTGGATGAACAAATCATGTTTCTGACAAGCTACCCGGAATATATGGTGGAAAGCTTTGACGTAATGACCTTCCAGTATTTAATCAAACCTATTACTCCCCAGGTGTTGGAGGAGAAAATGATCAAGCTATGCCAGTACTTCCAAGCCCTTGATAAAAAGTTTATGATCATCAAGTCGGCCTTTGAAGAAGTTGTGCTGAAGCATGATGATATCATTGCGATCGAAGCAGCTAAAAGCCTAACCATAAAGAGTAAGCT
Source organism: Paenibacillus sp. FSL L8-0470 (assembly GCF_038008625.1). Taxonomy (NCBI): domain Bacteria; kingdom Bacillati; phylum Bacillota; class Bacilli; order Caryophanales; family Paenibacillaceae; genus Paenibacillus; species Paenibacillus sp. FSL L8-0470. The sequence goes on along the minus strand of NZ_JBBOZM010000001.1, from coordinate 3,791,516 downwards.
GAATTTTATTACCCTCAATCAAATCTATGAAAGTAAAGGCATACTTGCCGATTATGCTCTGGCACTCAAACACAACAACTTCCTGCAAATCCACCGTTCCGTTATTATCAATCTGCTTCATGTGCGGAAGTTCTCCAGCGGAGTTGTGCTTATGTCGGGTGGGATTGAGCTGCCGATCGGCCGCTCTAAACTGAAAGAGGTTAAGGATTGTTACACCAAATTTATGATAATGAAGGTCTATTGAGATGATTACGAACAACTGGATGTTTGGGTTGTGTGTTGAGGTTGTGATGTGCCTTCAGATCCTTTATTTCTTTAACTCAGTGTTCGACAAATCTGCCCAAAAGCAAAAGCGGTGGATATACTTTATTATTTTCGGGGTGCTTGGTTACGTTTATATTTCCGTTCCGGTTTCCTTTGTGATTTCTTCGATCCTGGCTTTAGTGGTCATCTTTAGTTTGGCGTTAGCCTATACTGTGGAACTGAAAACAAAGATCATTTTTACTGTGCTGTATGGTGTGTTAATGTCTATTGTTAATTTTATTTCGATCTATTTTTTTTATCTGTTGGATTCGGTTGACCTAACCAGTCTTGATCCAGTAAATGAACAGAATCAGAGCTTGTTATTCAAGGCCACCCTGCTCAGCTTCACGATTATGTTTGCCGTCATTCAGATTATCCGGCTGATTGCGAAACGCAGAAGCTTCTCTTTGCATTATCGTTACTATATATTATTTATACTTGTCCCTATCATCAGCATCTACCAGTTGAATGTGCTCACGAATTACAATGAGATGAACGTCCATTATTTCCTTTCTGCTATTGGATTTCTTTTTATAAACGTGATGATCATCTACATTTTTGATACGATTATTGATAAATTCCAGTTCAAGCATGAGAATGCCCAGCTGCAGCAGCAGATGGACTACCAGGATGCAAATTATGAAAAGACTGTACACAGCTTTAAATCGATCAAAAGAATAATTCACGACACGAACCAGCAGTTTCTCTATATCGAGGAGTGTATTAAGCGAAATGAGCCAGCGGCAGCATTAGAGCATATCCGAACGACGTTAAATAAAGTCGAAGACGCTTATCAGCGGGTAAATACAGGCCACTTGGTAATAGACGCCCTCGTTACTAATACGCTTAACATCGGCCAAGCGAATGGCATTCGGATAGATACGAAGCTGAACTTGTATTCTCCTGAGATATTGATAGATCGCTATGACTTATGTGTCGTACTCGGAAATATGCTGGATAATGCGATTGAAGCTTCCAAGCATGTGAAAATCGCAGAGGACCGGTACGTCGTGATCAAGATATTTTCCCATGAATCCGCTCTGTTCATACACATTCTTAACCATATGGATAATGAAGTCGTTCCTTTGCGCAGCCAAAAGCCTAACCCGGAGAATCATGGCATCGGGCTCATGAATATCGCCAGACTCTGTGATAAATATGGCGGCCACATGACTATTGAAACCAAGCAAAAAACCTTTCACAATATGGTCATGCTGCCCTTTTGAACGAACAATCCCTAAACAAGCTGTTGTTTAGGGATTGTTTTTTAGCGTTTCGGGGTGTTTTTGCATATACCAGCCTCCTCTCTTGTATGCTGAATACAGACCATTAAACCCCGGTGAATTCCGGTAAAGGAACCTAAGGAGGAAGTTATCATGAAGAAAATCATTACTGTAGTAATGGCAGCTATGCTCGTGGTCATACCCATGAGTTCGGCTTCAGCACAAATCAGCAAGGAAACCGTACAGGAGAAGGCTCAAAAACTGGCTGCAAAAATCGTGTCCGACTATGGGGTAACCGGCTTGCAGTACGCCATTATGGATTCGGGATCGATTGTATTATCGGACAGCGCGGGTGTCCAGGATAAAGCCACCAACGCTCCAATTACGAAGGACACGATGTTTGGTATCGGCTCCGTCAGCAAAATGCATGTAACGGCAGCAGCGATGATGCTGGCTGATGAAGGCAAAATAGATATTGATCAACCGCTTGTCACGTATATCAGGGATTTTACCATGGCCGACGAAAGATATAAGAAAATTACACCACGCATGCTTATGAATCATTCGTCAGGGCTTTACGGAACTCATTATGCAAATAGCATGCTGTTCGATGACAATGATACCCGCAGTCATGATGAGTTATTGCTGAGGCTTCAATCCGAGCGCTTAAAGTCCAACCCGGGCGAATATTCGGTGTATTGTAACGATGGATTTCAGCTGCTGGAAATCCTCGTGGAACGAGTAAGCGGCTTAAGCTATACCGAATTTCTGGATCAGAAGGTTATCCAGCCGCTGAAATTAATCTCCACCCAAACGCCGCTTAGTGCTTTTGACAGAGAAAAACTGGCGAAAACCTATTACCCTACAATGGAACAGGCTTTACCCGTTGAGAATGCCAACGTCATTGGTGCAGGCGGGCTCTACTCCACTGCTGAAGAGCTTACAATTTTCGGGGATGTTTTGATCGGTAATCGGACGAATATTTTATCAGAGAAGTCATCCACCGCGATGCAAAATCCTGAATATAGAAATGGCTTATGGGTACCTGAGGAGACAAACATCTATAACTATGGTTTAGGCTGGGATGCCGTTAGCTTGGCTCCGTTTGATGATTACGGCATCAAGGCCTTATCCAAAGGCGGGGATACCATTATGTATCATGCTGCCTTAACTTCATTGCCTGAGCATAATATTTCAATCGCTGTCCTGTCATCGGGAGGGAGTTCGATCTACAATAGTATTTTTGCATCTAACGTTCTACTTGAATATTTGCAGGACAAAGGCAAGATTAAAGAGATTTTGCCGGATCGAACCTTTGAACCATCTGTGAAGGTCAACATGCCTGAGGAGCAGCTCGCTTATTCTGGATTATACGGCGCAGTTGGCACAACGATAGATGTGGAGATGAAGAACGGAGAGATGAAGCTTCCCGCTCTGGTCGGGGGGATTATCCCGCCACAAACCTATGTGTATACAGGCAAAGGACAATTCAAAAACAACGATGGCAATGTGACGATAAGCTTTGACAAACAATCAAATGGAAATACCTATATTAAGCTTGATTCATATGTGGATATCCCTGGAATCGGGCAAACGATTATGGTCACCTATGAATATCAGAAGCTTGAAGCCAATCCTCTGCAACCGGCAACCAAAGCCGCATGGGAAAAAAGAAACGGTAAAAATTACTATGAGTTGGGAGAAAAGATCAATTCGCTATTCTATCTCTCCCCTGCCATCTTAGTCAAAAATATAGCTGTGGATAGTGAAAACGGCTATGCATCAGGCACTAAAATTGTTGATGAGCATACAGCTGTAAATGCCGTTGAAATTCCGGTTATGAGCGGAAGGGATGCCTTCAATTTGAGCTTCCATACCGTGAACAACAAAGAGTATTTGACAATAGATGGTCAGTCTTATCTAAGTGAGGATGCTGTTAATCCGATCTACGGCGGAAAAACTTCAATCTGCACGATTGAGGATAGCGGTCATGCCGTATGGTTCAAAATCGGTGACAAATCAGCTGCTAAAATGATGAGCGTTGATGCTCCTGCAACCGGAGGATTCGTCGTTTACGATGAGAAAGGAATGCTTGTGTTCTCCTCTATCTTTAATAAAGATAAGCCAGTCGCTCTCCCAAAAGGCGGGATGATTGTTTTCGGCGGCGAGGCAGGAGATGTTTTTCAGATTAGTATGAAGAAATAGAGGTTTGGAACAACAGGATGATCCCTGGAGTTACATTAAAAAAACAGCCTGATTTCGGTGGAGACTCACTGAAATCAGGCTGTTTTTTTATCGAATCCTTAATTGTCCTTCAGGTTCTACATATTCAATAAAGGTGCAGTCACTTCTGATTTGTACCCGCCTTCTACAATGAAATTCCAACAATAAGTTTATCAGGAGACCTCTGCGCCCATACTGGATTAAAAGAATCCTTAAGGAGAGGGAGAACGTTCATGCGTTTTCGTAAAAGCAACCCCCTTAACAAAGTTAAAAAGCCCCAGGTCCAGCACAGCGAGAGTCAACCTGCACATTCAGAGGAACCGATCAGTGCATGTCTTGGACAAAACCTTCAGCAGATCAGACAAACCGTCGGTAACAGCACCGACATTATCATCAGAGAAGTTCGCATTGGCAAGGACGGGAGCCAAATCATCGCGATCCTCTATACCGACGGCTTGGTGGATAAAAATATAGTCTCCGACTTCATCATGAAGTCGATGATGCTCGATAGCAGCCTGTCTGAGGACGTGAACCGCAGGATTCAAATCTCCTCCAATGTCTTGCAGATTTTGAAAGATTACGCTCTGACCATCGGTGACATCCGGGATATTACCGACTTTGATACCTTATATAACGCTCTGTTGTCCGGGGATGCAATCATCCTGATTGACGGTGAGACAAAGGGAATAGTGGTCAGCGCACGTGGATGGAAGGATCGCGGTGTCACCGAACCTGCCTCGGAAAATGTCATTCGTGGACCGCGGGAAGGATTTTCGGAAACACTGGGCACGAATACGGCCTTGATCCGGCGCAAGATTAAAGATCCGAATCTGTGGCTGGAAACAAAACAAATCGGTCGCGTGACCAAGACCGATGTCGCTGTCATGTATATCAAAGGGATCGCGAACCATAAATTGGTCGAGGAAGTGCATGAGCGATTGAATCATATTGATATAGACGGTATTCTCGAAAGCGGGTATATCGAGGAGTTAATCCAGGACGAAACTTTCACCCCTTTTCCAACAGTGTACAACTCCGAACGCCCAGACGTCATCGCCGCCGAACTGTTGGAAGGAAAGGTCGCTATCCTAATTGATGGAACCCCGTTTGTGCTTGTCGTACCTGCGCTGTTTGTATCCTTCCTGCATTCGGCAGAGGATTATTATCAGCGTGCAGACATCAGCAGCTTCATCCGGATTATTCGTTACACCGGGGTTTTTATCTCCCTGTTCGGTCCATCCTTATATATTGCCATCACTACGTTCCATCAGGAAATGCTGCCGACCTCACTGCTGATCGGTCTGGCAGCACAGCGGGAGGCTGTTCCCTTCCCCGCTTTTATCGAAGCACTCATGATGGAATTGACCTTTGAAATATTGCGGGAAGCTGGCGTTCGCATGCCGAAGTACATCGGGGCAGCCGTCTCTATCGTAGGCACACTTGTCATCGGGCAAGCAGCCGTCGAGGCGGGCATCATATCTGCAGCAATGGTGATTGTCGTGTCTATTACCGCGATTTCCAGCTTTCTTCTCCCTGCCTATAATATGTCCATCGCTTTTCGTATGCTGCGGTTCCCCTTGATGGGACTAGCCGCTTCATTTGGGCTGTACGGGATCATCATCGGAGGCATTGCCCTCATCCTGCATCTGTGCAGCCTTCGTTCTTTCGGCGTTCCGTATATGAGTCCGCTTGCGCCCCTGATCCCGGCAGACAACAAGGATACGTTAATACGGCTCCCGCACTGGATGATGGTCTCCCGTCCCCGGTTACTTAATCAGAAGAACGTGAATCGCCAAAACAACGCTTCATCCCGAAAATCACGGGATTAAACCAGAGGAGACAAGTGCGGATGGAAAGGAGTGGACAAGCTTGAAACGGAAGGCCTTTCTTTTTCTAATTCTTACACTGGGCACGCTTCTGACTGGCTGTTGGAACCGCAAAGAATTGAATGAGCTTGCAATCGCCGTTGGTTTGGGAATTGATAAACAGGGAGATCAATTCCGGGTTTCTGTCCAAGTCGTAGATCCTGGAGAAGTATCTACCCAAAAAGGGGCAAGCGGGCGGGCCCCCGCCATATTGTATACATCGGAAGCCGATACCGTATTTGAAGCGGTCCGAAAAATAACAACGCTAAGCCCTAGAAAAATCTATTTTCCCCACCTTCGCATATGCGTGATCAGCGAGTCGATGGCCATGGAAGGAATAGCAAAAGCCATGGACTTCCTGTCCAGGGACCATGAATTCCGCTCCGATTTTTACCTTGTAATATCGAAAGGCGCAAGTGCGGAGGATACGCTCAAAATCATGACGCCCTTTGATCCTATTCCAGCAGACAAGCTATTCTCATCCCTGGAATCTTCGGAAAAAAACTGGTCCCCCAGTACAACGGTAACCTTAGACCAATTAATGGCCGATCTCATAAGTGAAGGAAAGCAGCCTATCTTGACTGGACTTCAAATCGCTGGAGATCAAGACTCTGGAGAAACAAAAAAGAATGTCGAAAAGATCTCCCCCCCTACTAGCCTACAATTTTCTGGGCTTGCTGTATTCAAAAAAGACAGATTGATCGGCTGGTTAAATGAAACAGAAAGTAAGGGTTACAACTTCATCCTCGGCAAAGTGAAAAGCTCTGTTGGCTTTGTAGCCTGTCCTAAAGGTGGCAAAGTCGTAATGGAAATCATCCGGACCCATGCCTCCATGAAAGGGTACATTTATAGAGGGGAGCCCCAGATCAATATTCACCTTAAGATTGAAGCCAACGTGGGGGAAGTTGAGTGTAGCGAACTGGATCTGACTAAGGTGAGCACGATTTATGACCTTCAGAAGAGAAGCGAAGAAAAGATAGCAGGAGTGATAGAGTCTGCCATCAAGAAGGCTCAAAAATCGTACAAAGCTGACATTTTCGGATTCGGTGAAGCCATTCACCGCAGTAACCCGAAGGCTTGGAAGTCACTGAAACAAAATTGGGATAATGAGTACTTTGCAGAACTGCCGGTGAACATCAAAGTTGATTTCAGGATTCGACGCTTGGGTACGACTGGAAGCTCATTCCTGAATGAAATTAAGAAGTAGGCTGCCAATCGGTATCATTTTACCATGCGAAAGAAGGTGATTAACGATGCTAACCCAGATGGCGGTCATACTGGGAATAATGCTGTCCGCTGCTGCGATCATATTTCTCGAAGTTCCCTACATGTTGAGAAAAAGGTTAAAAAAGGAGCTATGGGTGTTTTCCATCCTGCTCCTCCTTGGGGTGGGGATCAGCAGCGCCAAGGCATTGCAATGGGATATTCCCACCCCTTTGGATTGGATTACAATTGTGTATAAACCATTCACTGATTTTCTAACCCATATCGGTCTAATAAAATAAAAACGAGGTGAAAGTGGTGTCTAAGCAAGTCAAAATCTCCGGACGTCAATTTATGGTCTTAACGACTTTATTTACGATCGGCAGCGCAATCCTTGTCATTCCCTCAGGTATGGCCTTCCTGGCCAAACAGGATGCGTGGATCGCTGCGTTTGTTGGCGTGGGATCCGGTTTTTTCCTCGTATGGATTTACAACACAATAGCGACCCTTTATCCACGGATGACATTGGTTGAGATCATTGAAGCCCTTCTCGGAAAATGGTTGGGCAAAACCATTTCTCTTCTATTGATCGTTACTCTTTTCTTGAGTGGTCCTGCCTCAGCGTTGTATGATGTAGGAAATTTTCTAACTACCCAAATCATGCCGGAAACGCCGGCTCAATCCGTAAATATTCTTTTTGCCGTCATTGTAGTCATGGGGGCACGGCTTGGAATTGAAACATTTGCCCGTTCTGCTGAACTATTGTTCCCCTTATTTATCCTTCTTTATATTTCTTTAGTTATTTTAATTGGGCCTGAGATCAAACTGGAAAATGTCGAGCCCGTGCTGGAAGCAGGAATAGGGCCGATCTGGCCTGCTGCACTATCCTTTATCAGTGTTTTGTTTCTACCCCATATCGCTTTGTTAATGATTTTTCCGGCTGTGAATCGTATTGATAATGCCCGTAAAGCTTTTTTCAACGGAAGCATGCTTGGCGGGCTGATGATGGTCCTGATTGTTGCATTGTCGATTTTGGTTTTAGGAGCTGATTTAACGGCAAAAAGTATATTTCCAAGCTATTCGTTAGCCCAGAAAATCAACATCGGCAATTTTCTGCAGCGCATTGAAGCCATCATGGCCATCATGTGGTTTATTTCGCTCTATTTTAGGGTCACTATATACATATACGTAATTGTGTTGGCCATTGCTCAAATTTTTAAATTAGAAGATTATCGGCCTCTAGTTTCACCACTCGGAATGATCTTGGTTGTCATGTCGGTAGTCATATATCCGAATGTCCCTTACCAACAAACGTGGGATGGGACAGTATGGTTATCTTATACGTTATCTATAGGGCTTCTTTTGCCTTTACTGCTGCTCAGTATTCATGTGATACGAAAACTATGGTCAAAGAAAAGAACAGAATCCAACGGGTAAGTCACACTGGGCACCGCCTGGCCAGTCAGATGGCCGAGCTTAAAACAACCATCCCGATTCTTGCCGGTACTCCCTGAAGGTTAACCACCATGGAATGAAGAAGAACCGGCCACTTATTGATGGCCGGTTCTTCTTCATTTAAACCTTATAGAGATCTCGATATTATGTCTCTTGTGTCATATGTGCGTGATCTGGTGCTTTTTGGTTCATGATCGGCAACATGACCAGTGCGCCAAGAAGAAATAATAATCCTGCTCCGCTATAGATCGTACCCAGCGAGAAGGCATCTTTTAACACACCAGCGAAAGACATGGAAACGACCATCATCCCAACGAACATCGGATTCAGAACCCCATTCACCCGGCCGACAATGGAAGCATGTGACCATTTCAGAATCATTGTGCTAATCCCAATATGAATGCAAGGGAAAACAAGCCCATTGAGAAATTGAACAGTCAGCGTAACCGGAACGCTCGTCGAATACCCGACAATGACCGTACAGACCGCGCCTGCCAGCATCCCTATCGCAAGAAGTAGCTGCGGTGGAACCCGCTTCGCGAATACGGCTACGATCCCGCCCCCGATCAGCATGGCTGCACCATTCACCATCAGCAGATATTGCAGGAACTCCTCACTTTTGCCTAGCCGCTCCGTTACAATAAACAGGTTGAGCGCTTGGGCTATGCCAACAGCGAGTCCCGCGAGAATAAACGCAAGTCCAAGCATACGCAGCACTTGGCTTTGCCAGACATAACGGAAGCCTTCAATAAAATCTTTACGGAACTGCCCTTTTACAGCAGCTGTCTGAGGTTCCATATTATCCTCAGGCAGCCGGATAAGGACGAGTGCAGAAAGCAGAAATACCACGCCCATTACAGCGATCGAAGTTTCAAGGCCAAACTTGCTGTAAACGAAGGTGCCAAGCATAGGACCAAGCACCATGAAGATAGCCATCAGCGATTGGAATAAAGCCATCCCTTGCTGCAGCTGTTCTTCCCGCACATGATACTTAAACAATCGCATACTTGAAGGCTGCGAGAACTGCGAAAGAATAGCTGAGATGAAGGCGACAAGGTAAACGGAATGCCAGGAACCGTAATGGATAGTTAGAAGTACTACGAATACCGACACCGCGGATAGTAGATCGCACCAGATCATCGTTCGCTTCGGCCTCCAGCGGTCGGCAAATGTGCCACCGATGAAAGAAAAAACAAAAATAGGCGCGAATTCAGCTACGCTGATTAGCGAAATGGCATAGGGATCATTGTTTGTTCTATCCGCAACGTATAGGAGAATAGCGAAATTACGTACCCAGATGCCGATCTGCAGGAGCACACTTGATAATAAAATCGTCTGCAGGAACCGATTGCGAAACAGACTTGGTGCATTGGAGCTATTTTCATGCCTATTCAATCTTTTCAACCCCCAATTTGTCTAAAATACTTTTCTTAATGAATCGAATGACTCTCCTTTCAATTCCTAATTATACTGACCTCATCATCGTGCACATCCTTCTAAAGTCTGAAATTTCAGAATGCATATCCACGAGACGTTCAATCTGGAATTATCAAAAAACCCGGCAGAGGATTCTGCCAGGTAATGCAGGATTGATTTAAGAAATCAAATATTAGCAGGTTTGAGCCTTCTCGCTTCTTGCAGATGAAATGACAAGTATAATCCTAATCCGGCAAAAGCCGTCAATGTCCAGAATGCAATGTGGATGCCTTGGAGCATATCCAGCGGAAAGGATAAGGAACTGGCGCTCGCAGTTGAAGTCATTATCGTTACAAGTAAGGCACCTCCTATTGAACTGCTGAGCGAGCGTAGCGTGATCGTCATTGGAGAAGCATGAGCAACCATGGTGTTTGGGATACTTGCCATGGCATAGGCCGTAATTGGAGCCATCACTGTCCCTACTCCAAACATAAGCAGGGCATACATTATAACCAGTAGAATAAAGGACGTCTCTATTGATAACGTGAGGGCAAGAGCTAATGCCATGATCAGAATGAGCATAAATCCTCCCTGAGTTACGCGGCTAACCCCAAACCGGTCATATAGTCTGCCTGAGATCAGACCGGAGACACCAATCAGCAATGCACCCGGCAACAGCATAAGCCCGGACTCCCGAGGTGTTAAGCCTCTTATCGTCTGTGCATACAGAGGAAGAAGGAGTTCAACCCCCACCATCACCGCAAACAAGATCACCCCCACAATGGAAGATCGGGTAAAGGATCGGTGCCGAAACAGCTTGAAATCAAGCAAAGGTGCCGTGAGCTTGAGCTGTCTTTTAATAAACACCGCCACGATCAGGAATCCAGCCAGAAGGATGACCCCAGCGACAGCGGGATTTCCCTTTTCTTCCCCGACAATGCTAAATCCATACAAAATACCGGCGAATCCGAGTGAAGAATAGATAATGGACCTGGTGTCGAGCTTAGTCTGATGAGTCTCTCCTACATTCCGCAGCGTGAAATGCGCTAAGAATAAATTGGCGGCTGCAAGCGGCGCCACAGCGTAAAACAACAGTCTCCATGAATGGTTCTGAACCACGAACCCAGACAGAGTGGGCCCAAGCGCCGGAGCCAGCCCCAAGACCAAACCGACTACTCCCATCGCTGCACCGATTTTCTCCTTCGGAAAGACTCTTAGTATTGTCGTCTGAAACAGCGGAAACAGCAGACCCGCACCGATGCCTTGAACCAAACGCCCCGTCAGGACTAGCGGGAAACCCCAGGCGATCCCGGCAATCAGTGTTCCTGCTGTGAACGCTCCGACAGAAGCCATGAACAAGGCCCTCGTGGTAAACTTTCCGATCAAAAATCCGGCAACTGGAACAGTTATACCTATCATCAGGTAATACACTGTAATCAGCCACTGTGCTTGATTCTCATGAATTGCAAGATCCTGCATGACACGCGGCAACGCCGTGTTTAACATCGTTTGCATCAATTGGGCTAAAAAATTGGCAACCACCAGGGAGGCAACAATAATGCTGGGTTTATTAGTCAAGCTATCTTCACCGCTTTCAGAAGTACTATTCGGATGCAGCGAGCTGCTGCAAGGCGTGTATGGATACAGTTATCCCTTTCGATTGAATGAGTTATGAATCATCCTTTCAAGATTAATAAACTACATTATAGATACAATATATCTATAATCAAGATAAATAATAGACTTCGAATATCTACAATATATCTGATTGATTATTTTGTCAATCTGATTTTCACTTATTCCTGTGCTTGCACTTATAAAATAAAAAGATCCGTTAACTGCTTCAAGAGCAGTTAACGGATCTTTGATTGTAAATGATGCGGTCGAGAGGACTCGATCTCCATGATATTGCTACGATCCTCCCCCACTTTAATGTAGAATATAGTTAAATCTTCAATTTAATCGTCTATGGAGGTAGGAATAATGAAATTACGTATCAAATATATAAGTTTGAGTGCCCTACTATTTACTACTGTCTTCGTCTTTGGAAAGTCGGATACGCTCAATGAACAATATGTAGAATCACCAATGATAGACAACGTTAGCTCGGAATTAATTTCTGATTCTCAACTTCCAATTTCAGATCGGAATCTGATTGAAGTTCCGGTTGTTGACGAAGACAAAGGTCTCGTCCAACTCATTCCGAATTATAAGGAAGAGGATGCTCCCCCAATTAAACTTTTGCCATCCCAATAAGCCCCAGGGCTAACCATGGCGGGTGGCTTGCGCCAGCTCGGAAAGCCACTTTTCCCGATCCCCTTCGGCTTTGGCGGCTATCTTCTTCAGTTTGTCCGTTCCGCCCCAGATCAAATAAACGATATGCTCCACCTCATAGTTCTGAAGACCGCGTACTTGATCAAGCAGCAGCCGGAGATGAGCCTCAGCTTCCATATCGGTTTGGATCTTCAGCTTCATCGAATCCGTGCTATGCAGCATGCATTTCACTAGCGTAGGAATTGTCTCCAAGTGAATGCCCTGCCGTTCGGCCAACGCGACTGTGAAGTGATTCTGAACGGACTGGTGTTCTTCGTCAACCATCCCCATGTATTGTTCTACTAATGGAAAATAAATCCTATCTGTGAGTCCAAGGCCGAAGACCGCATAACTGCCCGGCATACAATTTTTTTCGCCTTCCGTATCCGTATACCATTCGAATGTTTCCATCGCCACCCGGGCGTACTCCTCCAGTAAGGGGTGCAAATTCGGATATTCCATAGCGTTGGCAAAGAAGCGGTGCGTGCTCGACTTGGCCAATCCTTTCATCGGCAGCCATTGCTTGACGCTTGATTTCAGCTTGATTTGATAGCTTTTCGGGAAGCCCAGGCTTAGTAAGTGAGTCAGAAACCGGAGTGCCCGCGCGTAGCTCTCCTCCGTTTCTTGCTTAATGGCTATGGTCACCTCGGCAAACACGTCGTTGGCTGTGTATTCCGCCAGTTCATCGCGAAAGCTGACGTCCTCCTTGGAGAACGTTCCACTGCCTTCCTTTGTCAGACGTTTTGCTTGGGAGCTTCCCAATTCGATAGCGCAATTCAAAATGTCCAGCCCCACACTTCTACTATAGGAAGGTTCGTATTTAAGAATCAGGATTGCAGCATAGAGAGCCAGTTCAATCGGACCTTTCTCCGTATTTTCCAGCCGGGCATCGCTTCTTTTCTTATATTCTTTCTGCCACTGTGTCCCTATATTATCGAAATAACAGGGTAACCAATGCTTCTCTACCCAATTCCTCAAAGCCCCGGTAACATTATTGCGATGCTCGGCAAGATGCTTGTTCCCTTTATTCACATGTTGAATGTTCTCGAAAATAGAAATGATTACACCGGGATCTGTGTCAGGGAACAGCCCCTCGTCCAACAGGTGCCTGGTGAGGAAGAATGTCTCTAAGGGTTTAGTCGGATATTTTCCGGCTTCGAGCTTATCCGAAATATAGGTGGAGATTTGTTCCAGCAATTGTTGTTTCTTCGTCTCGTCGACGTATTCGAGAATACGAACGTTGACTCTGCCTTCCCGCGTTCGAAACTTGCCGTCAAAAGTAAATTGATAATCAATTAGCGCCGAAGGCAGCGCATTCAATTTATGCTGCATATAAGAAGCAAGCTCAGGGACAATCTGCTCTCGCACTTCTTCCTCGCTCAGCAACTCGCCAGGGATGGCCTTACCTCCAGGTAAAGTGAAATTGAGCTCATCATCCGTCACGTCAACCCTGCCCTTGGCATATTCGAGCAGAGCATGATCGTGAATTCCCACCTGCAGCTTGGTACGTTTCACGATTTTTTCTGCGTCCTTATTGCTAATATAGGCTATCCATTTGTCAATCTCCTGTTTCATTTCGTCCAGAATTGTTTCTAAAGTGTGATCCATATCCATAAAGTGCTCCTTATAGTGCTGTTATGAGTTACTTTCTATCATAGCCTGTCCTCCAAGGCAGAACAATTAGGCGCGGGACCCAGTTATATGGCGGGTTCCAGAAAATTGTATGGATATCGTTACTCACTTGCCTTAAGAAGTGTTGAATCAATAAGTGCTTGGACATTCAAGACAGAAATCATACGATTCTTGGATTCATACCTGCACTCGATCACTTGCTTATTGGGATTATCAGGAGGTTCATGAACGACAGAATCAGCAGCGGAGGCAATGTCTTCAACAGAATCAACAACAAAAGCTAATTTATGTGTATGCAAGATGATGAACTTGTCTTGTTCACGGCGTTCCTGACGAGAAATATTCAGTTTTATTCTCAGGTTAATGACTGTGTAGAGTTCTCCGTAAATAGTTGCAAACCCTTCGTGCCAAGGTTCGGCGAATAGAAGCGGTGTGGATTTTTTAGAATCTTGGATTTCCCCGATAGTATTGATATCGAGTCCAAAGTCTTCATTTCCGAGTTTGAATACAATGATTTGGTCCATAAATTAGCCAGCCCCTTCTGATGTCAAATAAGCTCTTTGTTGTTTATTATAGTCAAACAAATTTATCACACTTTGATAAGGTCTTTCTATTTACTTTCGGAAGGAAGTGACGAAGATATGATACGATAATTTTTTTATTTTATAATGGATTGTTGAAAAAAACCTCGATAGGCACAAAGCCAATCAAGGTCGATTATATAATTGTTCAAGTTAGGGGCCTATAGTCTTGAGAGCTTCCCAAAAGCTTACAAGGGATAAACCTAAAAATATGATGCCTGCGAAAGCTATAATATTTATGATGGCAACCTCTGCAATAAACCTTTTACGCTTGGACGCCTCCTTCGGTGCCTTGCGAATTAAACGAACCCAACTAGAGGTCCCGTATCTTTTAACCAAGGAATAGTGCACAGGCCAACAAATGAGAGCAGAGATGATAGACAATATAAAGTAAGTCACAAAGATGTCCTCCCTAAAGATTTTTCTCGCTGCTAGAACCCACGTAATTTTCAATATGTAATATTATTCAGCACCGCGTTGAATGTTTTCCATACATGGATCATCCATTGGCCCCATATCTAGATGCGCTCGGAGGGATTGATAATGGCCAGAACCTGATGATCCTCCCAGACCCCATTGATCTTTACGTTGCTTTGAGCGATACCTTCTTTGTGGAAGCCGGCATTCTCAAGCACGCTCATGGATCCGGGATTCCGGGGAGAGGCCTCCCCTGTGATCCGGTGAAACTTCAGCTCCTCGAAGGCATAGCGCACCACCTGCTTCACAGCCTCCGTCATATAGCCCTTGCCGTTATAATCCTGGTCCAGGCAGTATCCGATCATGGAGCACTGAAGCGGACCCCGCACAACAAAGGACAGCCCTATGTTACCAATAATCCGGTCGTCCGCCATGTGGCATACTATGAAGTCATATTTCCGGTCCTCTGCTCTATCGGCCTTACTCTTCTTAATCATTTGGAGCTGCTGCTCCTCCGTATAGAACTCATCGGGGTTGGTTGGGGAAAACTTCTCAAAAAACTCCCGATTGCGCTTGAACATTGCTGTCAATTGTTCGGCATCCGCTTCCTCCGGGAACCGGACGTATACTCGCTGATCTAACATTTGCACCATCCCCTACTAACAAATATATTAAATAATCATATCACAGGAAGAAAGGTTGGGATATTAGCATTTTGCCACTTTCGGCTTATATCGTTACTACAAAAAAAGCCGCCAATATGGCGACTTCTAATGAAATCATAATTCCTTCATAATCGTAAATGTGCCGTCGTTACGGTTCTGGAACACAAGATTCCGCTTAATGCTACCTAAGTAGTCGGATAGTAAAAATTCATTGTTACCGACCTGACGCAGTCCTGAACCGTCCAGCCGAATGGCGAAAGTCCCTCCCGCTTCCAAGTTTTCAGCCTTTGCGGTGAAATACGCCCATCCGTGCAAGATGTCCAAAGGCTCAAGTTCCCAACCGATTATTTTACGAACAATTTCATTACCTTTTTTAAACAGATGAAGGTAAATCGTGTCTGCCTCCTCATCATGCTCTACAAAAACGAACGAATCGGAATCTGCATCACCCATGTAATCTGTCATATAGAAAAAATAAGTAGAGAGTTGCTCCTCATTGTTCTTCGGGGTTTTCCAGTTAAATTCGATTTCATCGTCTTTCTGCACGATATACTTCTCGCCAGTGGACGGCAAGGGCTGTCGCATAAGCGGAAAATAGACGTCCAACCCATCAGTTTGTATTCCTGAGCCAATGTAATACCGATACCTTTTATCCTGCGCATCCAATAGGGTTGAACTAACTCTAATCTTCGACTTTCCATCCAGCGCCATCCGGTACACGCCAGATTCGATAGTCATGCTATTGGTGATATAATAGATGCTCTTGTTCTTGAGGAAAAATTGATCGATTCCCCCTAAGCTGGTCAGGCGCGTCAATCTTTTGGAGGACACTTCTAGCTTGTAGATATCGCTTGTCTGGTTAACCCCATGCTTCAGAAAATATAATGTCTCGTAATCTTCATACAAGATATTGCTGTAAATACCGGTCATGACCATAGTGGTCTTCGTCTTGTCCGGACCGAAAATCGTCTTATACAGCCCCTCATTATCTTTTGCCCAAAAGATTGTCAACGGTTCCAAGGGTTTAGGGTAATCGATTTTTTGCACTCTGATATTTAATTCGGGTGCTTGTTCAAGATTTGGAGCGATTCTAGTTGCCCCGGTTAGCATTATGGATGTCAATACGGCCACAATAAGAACAATCCTCTTACGTTTAATCATGTCTGTCCACTTCTCCCCAGAAAATAATTCAAGCTCTCTCATCATACATACATTCGACAAAAGGGATTATTTTCCTCTACTGTTACATGCAGCGGTGTGGGTAGGGCCTTCAATTCACGATATATAAAATCAGAGGAAGCTCAAGCGTCTGGCAATAATACATCGATTTGGTCATGCAATACTGAATTGGCCGGAAGGCATTGATCTAAATCAGGGCGATTATATGGGAAGAACCCCGCTTCATTATGCTATTGGCGAAAACAATCCGAAGATCGCCTCACTCTTGCAAAAATTAGGTGCGAATCCCAATCAGCAAGATGTTAATCAAAAATCACCGCTGCTTTTTGACGCCGCTTCTATCTGGCATGAAGTGGATCAATAGACAATGCAAATAAACCGTACGCCTTATTGAAGGGCGTGCGGTTTATTTGCTTCATTATAAGGATGATATTTTAAGTGTTATATTACAGTCCCTTTACCTCAAACTCATAGATTCGCGCGGCTGTATCGGCACCTTGTGAGGGCTTAGTAATGATTAACTTTACATAGCGGGCTTTAACTAGCGCAATCGCGTCAGTCGTCTCGGCTGCCGTGTTTCCATGGACCTTGACGGCATCTGCCCAGTTCGTACCATCACTGCTCACCTGAATGGTGTAATCGCTGGTATTAAACCCGGACCACTCTCCTCCGCTCTGAGCATGCTTGATGACAAAGGTACTGATTTGATGCTCGGCGCCCAGATCGACTTGAAGCCAGTGAGGCAGATTGCCAAGTGCGCACCATTTGCTGTTGTCCGTCACTTTACCGTCTACGGCATTAGGCGCTCCTTCCTTTTCCCCGCAGGTATGATCGGCCGTTGCAGTTTTGCCAAGTGCCAGATTCTTCACCGCACCGGCTTCCTTGCTTACGGTGATAAGCGCCTTTTTCGTCATTGTGTCTTGACCCGAGCTGTTGGTGGCAGTCAGCGTCACGCTATACACGCCTTCCTGATTGAACGTTACCACTGGGTTCTTCGAGGTGCTGACAGCCGGGCTTCCGCTTTCGAAGGTCCATGACCAGCCTTCTGTCACTTCGGTCGACAGGTCGGTGAAGTTTACCGTCTCCCCTGGAGCCACCAGTGTCCGATCGGCCTTGAATTCCGCAGCCGGCTTCGGATAAGCCGGCCAGCTGATCTGCACGCTGGAGGCCTGACCTTGCTCGTATCTTCCATTGACCGCAACCACCTTCAATACCGTGACCGCTTCCTTGTCAATTCTTCTCATCTCAGGGACGTAAAACACATGATTTGGCGTTGCACCCATTAGCACCTCATTGCCATCCGGCAGTACACGATAGATTTCGTACTGCTTCACCTGCTGGTTAAGCGGTTTCCACTGCAATCTGGCATCTCCATACATCCCATTGCGGAAATCGGATTGAGTGGCTTTAAGCTCGCGAACAGCCGTGAGCGGTTGAATCGGTTCGTTGGCATTTTGGATGGAGAGCTGGCCAATTTGTATGGCATAATCACTTATCGTATCCTTGGTGTCAAAATACAGTGACAACGCCACGATCCGTTTCCCTTTATAAGGGGTCAAATTTAATGTTTCTGTAATCCAGCCTGGCGATGTCTTATCCTTCAGGTTAAGGAAGACAAATTGGCCGGGATGGTCTGCGAAAGCAAGGCCAACCTTCAGGCTCGGCTTGCTTTGCGTTTTGTACGTAACCGACAGCTTCGTACTTGCTTCAACCTTCAAATCAGTCTTGTAGAGCTTCAGATGTGTCGCATTGTCATGGCTCAGCACACCTGATACCTTCAGCGAGCTGCCGCCGTAATATGCATCAGACCAATCGAGCACCGGTGTAAGCGGTGTTCCTTTGCTGTCTGCGATCCAGCGCCATGTCGGCAGGACATCCTGCAGGCTCCGGTTGTTCCATCCCTTATCCCGCACCTGCTTCCCTCGAACATAATATTTCTGGCCGCTTCCAGTGTTGAAGCTGGTGATGAAGGGCAGCTCGTTTACCGGGGATGCTTCGATCACATCGTTCGCGATTCCTTTCCAGGCTTGGCTGCTCACAGTATTGCCCGGATTTCCGTTTGGACCCACCCAGAATTTGTTCTCGCGGATGAAGAAATCCTCCATACTCTCAGCGCTGTTAAAAGCCCAGTCCGGGCGGTAAATCCCCAGTGAAGTAACTGCAGGCTCTCCTTCCGGGAACAGCAGATTCCAGTTCACCTTCGTATCGTAACCCTTGGCTTCAACATCAATGCCTGCATATAGGTCAAACGGACTTCTGCCCAGGCTTTTGGACTTCTCCGCCGAGCTTTTTAGATCCTTCCACCAGAAGTTCAGGAACATGCTGTCTGTTATTTGCTTCCCATTGTCCTGCAGGAACATCGCATTTTTGTCATTTAATGCATTCTGCCAACTGATACTGCCTTCTTTAGTCATAGAATCGTACCATACGATGTGCATAGATGCAGACTTGTGCGATTCAAGATAACTCAGGAAAGCTTTCATTTGCTGTGCGTCAGCCGGCGTTCCACCCTCAGTCTCCTGGTTAATGAACCAGCCGTCAAATCCGTAATGCTTCGCCACCTGGATCAGCTTGTCAGCGGCAGGAAAGGAGCCGTCGCTGTTCTGCTGAAGCATCTGCTTCACCCATTCATATTTCCCGCCATACACTGTTGGCGGGAAAAATACCGTTCCGAGGATCGGCACGCCATTCTTATGAGCTGCGTCGATCGTATCGGCGCTTGGAGGCACGATGATCCCTTCGCCGGCCGAGCCCGCCCAATAGACCAGTTTGTCAACATATTGCCAATAGCTAAACGTGTTCGCCCCGAATTTGTCCGAGCCCTGTGAGGGTACTCCGCTTGTTCCCGAATTGAGTGCCGATAAAGCCATGACCTTAGGCGCTTTAGTCGCATGCGGGTTGACCCCTGCTCCCACAAAACGGTCCTGCAGCGGGACTGTACTGCGGTTGAATGCTGCATCCGGGTCGGATACCGGACTCCACTGAAGCAATTGCTCTGGAAACCAATAGGATGAATAAGGCTGTTTTGCAAACGCAGAAGTGGATAATGCAGCGCACATCACAACTAAGAAGATAAAACCTGCACTTATCTTTTTCATGCCATCCTCCTCTTATTTATTGGCTGCTTTCCACTCGTCGTATTGCTTCTGTGCTTCTGCTATAACTTTATCCAGACCGGCAGCCTTCATCTTGGAGATTGCCTTCGGCAGATGTTCATCCGGGTCGACTGCACCTGTCATGATAGGTGGGTAGAATTCTTTTACGATCGCCGAGATAGACGCCACTTCGGTCTTCACTGGATCAGGGTTAAAATTGAAGCCGAAGCTTGGAGCAACCTTGGCGGAATTGTTGAATTCTTTGAACGCTTCCCATTTATCCGCAGGGTCTTCCTTGTGGCTATAGGTCAGGAAAAGATTGCCTAATGCGAATCCCGGCATCTGGTATCCGTCTTTCATAGCCGGCAGATCTTCAATGACGTCTTCAGAGATCTTCTTGTAATGCGTACCTTCGATACCGTAGTTGATCAGATTGCGCAAATATTTGTCCGTATTGAGCAGGTTCAAGAACATCATCGCACGTTCCGGATTTTTGGAATTCGCCGAGATTGCGTGCATAGAGCCGGTAGCGGAGCCTGTAAAGATTACCGGATCCTGCATCGGAGAGGTCACGATGTCATAACCCGCACTTCTCGACCAGCCCAATTCTGCATAAGGCTGCGTTTGCTCGCGGTCAGCAAACCATTTGCCTGTCTTGATGTTATCAATGCCTTCCAGAGTTGCAACATCTTTGCGCAGATATCCGGCTTGATAGTATTTGCGAATGGTTTTGAGCGAGCTTTTCAGTTCACCGGATTCAAGGATATTGACGTATTTACCATCCGTTGAATTCATATTCATACCAACCGGGAATTCATCGCCCAGGAGGAAGTCGAACGGCATATATGGCTTGAAGCCTTTCGGTACGGCAAGTGGTGTAATGTCAGCCGGCTCGCCTTCCTTGATTTGTTTCAAATAAGGTTCGAGATCCTCTAGGGTGCGGATTTTTGTAATATCCATCTTATACTTGTCGACATACTGTTTGTTGAAACGCCATACCCATTGTGAAGCCAATTCCTTGTTCACCGGCACGGCATAATTTTTGCCATTCACCTGCGATCCGGTCAGGAAACGCGGGTCGAGTTCTTTTATAATATCCTGACCGTATTTTTCCAGTAAATCATTGATTGGCAAAAATGCACCCCGAGTCGCGTTCGGCAGGTAGTCAAAAGCCCAGGATGAGGTAAACGCGATATCGTAATTCTCCCCGGAAGCAGTGATAACTGGTAAACGTTTCGAGTAGTCGCCCCAGTCAATCATTGTGATGTCAACGGTTGCGTTGATTTTGTCTGTCAAATATTTATTCATTTCCTCTTGAACCGTTGGCAGGTCACGCTGTGGACCACCGATCAGGTATACCTTGAGCTTCACCGGGTCCAGCTTATCCCCGGTCTGGTCGCCGGATTCCGTTGGACTAGCCGATTGG
Organism: Paenibacillus sp. FSL L8-0470; assembly: GCF_038008625.1. NCBI lineage: Bacteria > Bacillati > Bacillota > Bacilli > Caryophanales > Paenibacillaceae > Paenibacillus > Paenibacillus sp. FSL L8-0470. Next base: position 3,770,520 of record NZ_JBBOZM010000001.1, on the reverse strand, counting down.
GTCTCTGACGGCGTATTCCCATTACTATTTTCCTTCGTGTTGTTGCTGCCACAGCCAGCCAACGTGGAAGCAAGTGCAAACAGAAACACAACCATCAGCAATACCATTTTCTTGGACTTCATATGTCTCCCCCTAATCAATATAAATATCTATTGTCACTGCCCTGGATCGGACAGATTCAACTTATCCAACTTATTCTTTAACCGAACCAATCGTAAGTCCTTGGATAAAATACTTCTGGAAAAACGGATACGCCAGCGCGATTGGCAGCGTAGCCAGCACAACCATCGCCATACGGACCGTTTCTGTCGGCAAGGTCGCAGCAATGTCGTAAGATACTACCTGGCTGCTGTTCTGTACGATGAAGTCCATATTGTTCTGAATCCGGATTAAAAGTGTTTGCAGTGGAATTAAATTTGGATTATCAATATACAGAAGCGCATTGAACCAGTCATTCCAGAAGCCAAGTGTACTGAACAGCCCGATAGTCGCAATACCCGGCAGTGAGATTGGCAGCACAATACGTGTGTAGATGCCAAATTCGGTTGCTCCGTCAATCTTGGCCGATTCGATGATCGCATCCGGTACAGTTGTCGTAAAGAAGGTGCGCATAACGATAATATAGAATGCGTTCAGAATGGATGGGAATATCAGCGCCCAGATGGAATCCCGCAAGTGAAGTACTTGCGTAACGACGATATATCCCGGGACCAGTCCCCCTGAGAACAACATGGTGAAGAAAGCAAGAAAGCTGAAGAACCGGCGCTGGTCAAAGTTCTTGCGTGAAATTGCGTACGCATATGTAGAAACGAGATACAGCGTCAGAACAGTTCCAATGACCGTTACGGCCAGGGTCACGCCCAAGGATTGGACCATTTGTTCACCGGACCGCATTAGAAACCGGTAGGCGTCCAGACTGAGCACCTCAGGCAGGATGCTGAAGCCCTTGATGGCCAACGTCTTCTCGTCCGTAAAGGAAATGATAATGATAAATATAAACGGGAAGATACAGGATAGGGCGAATAAGCACACCCCTACATTAAATATAAAATTCCATAATGGACTAATCGCATTAATGTCCCTGGTCTTCTTCCTGGGAGCATAGAGCAACGATCTCTCCATAGATTCGCTTAAGTCATTCATTGCAGGCACCCCCCTTGCCGATTTTTTTTAGAATACGGCATAATCTTTTTCAATTTTGCGTACAGCGTAATTCGCGAGCAGAACGAGAATCAAACCGACAACGGATTGATAAAGGCCCGTAGCTGTACTCATACCTGTATCGCCCATGATCGTCAGTCCCCGATACACGAATGTGTCGATAACGTTGGTGACCGGATAAAGTGCGCCGGAATCCCGCGGAACCTGGTAGAATAGGCCGAAATCCGAGCGGAAGATGCCGCCCAGTGCCAGAACTGTCAAAATGATCATAAGCGGCCTCAACATCGGCAGTGTAATAAACTTGATCTGATTCCATTTGGTAGCACCGTCGATCATAGCTGCCTCATAATAAGAGCGGTCGATCCCGGCGATTGCTGCAAGATAGACGACACTCCCGTATCCGGCATTTTTCCAGAGACCCAGAAAGATAAGAAAATACGGCCAAAATTTCGTCTCGCTGTACCAACTGACCGGGTCTTCGCCAAAGAAGACAAGGAGCTGATTGAACACGCCCTTTTCTACATTCAGGAACGAGAATACAAAATAGCTAATAATAACCCATGAGAGGAAATACGGCATAAACATCGCGGTTTGGTATAATTTCGCCAGCCGTTTATTTAACAGCTCATTCATAATGATGGCAAGCGTAACCGCGAGAACCAGTCCAAGCATGATCAAACCGACGTTATAAAGAATCGTATTGCGCGTTATGATATAAGCATCGTCGGTCGAGAACAGAAACTCGAAGTTTTTGAAACCGACCCACTCGCTTTTAAAAACGCTTTCAAGAAACCCCCCCGGATGAATCCGGAAATCCTTAAAGGCAATAATCGTCCCAAACATCGGCAAATATGCAAAAATAATAAACCACGCTGCTCCCGGCAATACCAGCAGAAGAAACGCCCTATTCTTCATCAGTTTCTTCAAGATGCCTAGCACGGCTGTCCCTCCTTTGTTTCACTTGTAGCTGAGTTCATCCACTGTTTATCCCCTATAATCAACAATGGTTAACTTCAGCTCATTTGGTGTTTTGGATCTTCCCGTTCACCCCTGTCTTTATTATGAAAGCCGGGCAGCCGCCGAGATAGTTGAAAAATACAATAAAATGATGGATTAATTAAAGATAGCGCATTCATTTCACTAAAAAACACACCTTCGCAAGGTGTGTTTTTTAAAACCTACAGGTTACGGCCTATCTTTTCATATACATCGAACGCAGCTCCGTGGGGGAAACGCCGGCATATTTTTTGAACTGCCTGTAAAAGTAAGATGTATCCCAATAGCCTACCTCCGTAGCTACCTCTGCTGTCTTTTTGTCCGAGTACAGCAGCAGATGAGTGGCACGTTCAATCCGGTACTGATTTACATATTCGGAAAAGCTGGTGCCCGCCTCCTGTTGAAACAGCTGCCCCAGATAGTTCGGATGAAGGTCCAGTTTCTGGCTGAGCGTCTTCAGCGAAAGCTCCTCTTTGTAGGTGTTTTTTACGAAATCGAGTACAGCCATCACATGCGGGCTATAATCCCTTTCTGTCGCATGGTAGGTATCAAATGTTTGATGGATCACCTTTTTCACCAGCTGCTTCAGCCCGCTGCGAGTATGAATTCTGGATAAGGGACCGAATACGCCTCCGTAATCCGGAGTCTTTTCCAAAGTTTTGGCCGCCAGCATAAGCTGAATTGCGGAGTTGAAGAACGGCGTTCTTGCCGTGTGCCCTTCCTCTGCCTGAACTTCAAAGAAGTCGTCGATGAACCGGTCAACCTCAAGACTTTTCCCGTCCCGGAGCAACTTATGGAATTGATCCATAACGGGCTCCCTTTGCTCATATGCAGGATCGGCTTCTCTTCCGTTGTCCGATATCACTACGAAAGTTTCTGACTCGCCAAACAAATGATTCTGAAGCCACTGCTTCACTTGTTTGCAGCTTTGCGGAAACCCCAGGTAGGATTGCTTGGACTGCCCTTTCACGCCCCATACACAGGCGCCTGTATCTGCGGTGATCCACTGCTGCATCCCGCGAAGCGCATGATATTGCCATTCTTCTTCCATGCCGGTTGAAGCGAACAGCACGATGATATCTCCTTCCTGATCAGGGAAGCAGATGATCTCACAGCCGTGTGGTAATTGGTTTCTGCCTATGATTTCACACTGCTCGGCGATTATGGGTCTGTAAACCTGCGGATCATCCAATTCGTGATCGGTTACGATTCGCAGCGCAGCAGCGCTGTAATTTGACTTGGTCAAGGGGATTTCCAGCAGCTGCGCGCGCTCCCGGAACTCTTTGGCATCAATGGTTTCGTTAGCCCACCGCTGCAATATATTATTCCTCAGAATCCTCCAGCTCTGATCCATTTGAATTTGTCTGATTTCCTCGCGCTCCCAATCATTCTGCATATGCTTAATCGTCGCTTCCAATTCGTCGATATTGACCGGCTTGAGCAAATAGTTCTCGACACCCAGCGTAATGCCTTCCCGCACGTAATTAAATTCCTCATAACCGCTCAGAATGATGAACTTAGTGAGGGGACTACGTACTTTGACCTCACGGATCAGCTCAAGTCCTGTCATCTGGGGCATCATGATGTCCGTGATAACTAGATCTACGGATAAGCCGTCCAGTTTTGCTAGCGCTTCCACCCCGTTGCGCGCTGTATCTGCAATTTGCATATGATTCGCATTCCAATCGATGATGGACTGCATTCCTTCGACAATGAGTGGCTCGTCATCCACCAGCAATACGTTCCTCATTCGGTTAGTCCTCCCTTGTGAATGGAATTTCGATGATAACCTCACAGCCTTTGTCCTGCTCACTGATCACACGTAATCCAAACTCGCTGCCATAATTCAAACGAATGCGTTCATGTACATTTTTTAGACCCAGGGAATCACTTGATCGCGAAGGTGCTCCCCCCTCACTTTGCAGCGCTTTGCGCAGCTCTATCAATTTCTCTTGCGCAATACCTTTCCCGTTATCCTTCACACGAATAATGATGTGTCTCTCCTGTTCTGCAGCTGTGATGGAAATCCGGTTATCGTCGTCATCCGCCCGAAAGCCGTGAACGATATAATTTTCGATAATCGGCTGAATCAGCAGTTTAACCACGATACTTCCGGCGACCGGCATCTCGATGTTCGTTTCCACCTGCAGCTTGTTCTCATACCGGTATTGGATCAAGGCCAAATACATCCCGCATAGCTCGATTTCTTCGGCCAAAGTGACATGTGTTTGTTTTTTGATCAAATGCCTGAACATTGTTGCGAGAATATAGATCATTTGACCGACATCCCTGGCCCCTGAACTGATGGCCTTCATGCGTATACTCTCGAGCGTATTGTACAGGAAATGCGGATTGATCTGCGCCTGCAGAGCCACAAGCTGTGCGTTCTTCTGCTTGATCTCCGAGATGTAGACGGTCTGGATATAGGACTCCAGCCGGTCACACATATAGTTAAAGCTTTGCGAGATCTGCTGCAGTTCATCCTCCCCCTCCATTTTGATCCGCTTGCTCAAATCGCCATCCTGCCAGCGCCGCATGTAGACGATAATTCTGTGGATTTTTTTGGAGTAGCGGCGGATAACGGTGAACGTCACTGAGATGCTGATAATGATGCATAAGACCACGATCCCTGTGAGACTAAAACGTAAGGTTTGAAGGCTCTGTACGATTTGAGACTCTGGAATGATGGCAGCAGCGACCATCCCTGTATTCCCGATATTCAGCAATTGTACTTTGGAGCGTTCCTCCAGATTCACCCAATCGCCAGGCTTAGTCATCTGCTTCCAATACGGATAGACGGTATTATCGTATCGCCCCTGCGAATCAAAAATCACTTGTCCCTGCGACGTGATCAGCATTATCCGACTGCCCGTATTGTTCAATTTTTCCCGCAGCAGCCCTTTAATCCGGCTTGTATTGAGTTCGAACAGGATGGCACCGTATTCCTTCAGCGTCACAGGGTCCTTGAGCACATTCACGTAGCTGTAAGGTGTTGATTCCCCGGCGGCTTTTCCCTCGAACAACGGCTCGTTGCCCATATACTGCCAGGGCTGATTCCGGAACCGTTCGTACCAGTTCTGATGTGAGGCTGATAACGCCGGTTGATCGTAAAAATGCTGCGTTTCCCGGTTCAGAACGTAATAAAAGTCCTGGTCCGAGCTGTACAGCACGATGTTCGAGATAGATGCTTCCTCCTTCAGCAGCAGGCGTAAATGATAATCAAAGCTGTTGCGCTCCGTCCGGTAGCTGTTTGCATATTGATTCAGACGCCACTTGATGAAGTTCTCATAATCATGAGCCAAGAAATACTTCAGATCATCTCCAATCATCGCATCCGTGTAAATCTGCTGCACCGCTCCATACATCCGTTCGTTCTGCTGATTCAGACTGATGCTGATAATGTCTAGTTCCTGAAGACTCGCATCCATTTGCTCCCGTACGAGCCGCTGCTCATAATAGCGGTAAGCCAAAATAGAGACACTAATAAACAAGAGAACCATGACCATGGAGTAGAACAGGAGGATCTTGTTAAACATTTTTTTCTTCAGATGATTTTGATAAAAGGTCCGGATCTTGGACATTCGCGCCTGACCGCCTCCTTCGGAGCCAATTTTCAACTCAGTGTATCACCGTTCGTTAAATTTGCGCAATAAATAGAACATGCGGTGCCTTCCCCTCAACTTTCAATTGTCAAAAGGAAAAGAAACCGCTATAATGAGCGCATTCCCCTATACTATTCACTTTTTATCCCAATTTGGATCTTTCCCTATAAATCATTTCACCCTCCGATAATATGAACTGGGGGTCCACACGATGTTTCTTACCGAAAACAAATTACAGGCACGTATTCATGAATTATCCGTACTCCGTTACCGGGACCGGAAGACCCTGAGCATATTTCTTGCTTGTGAAGACCACCGGGAAGATATAAATCCTACTGTGCCAGGTGCCGAAGCTAATTGGCACGCTATGCACATTAACGAGACCTGGACTGGCCGGGATCTCTATTTGTGGCTGCGTACAGATGCTGAAATTCCTGTATCCTGGAAAAATAAGCGAATCGTCGGCTTGTTCGATTTCGGCGATACGGGAGGCGGCAACAACTCCGGATTTGAATCCCTATTCTATTGGGAAGGCAAGCCTTTTCAAGGCGTCGATTCCAATCATAAGGAAGTATTCCTTCCTGCTTCGGCGGCAGGCCACTCAGCTGAGCTGCTCTTCCGGTTATGGTCCGGTCTTGAAGGAGGCGGACAACCGCGCAATCAGACCCATACCTTCAAACAGGCGGAGCTGTGCTGGCTGGATGAGAAAATAGACGATCTTGTGTTCACCGGAACGGCCATTCTTGAAACCGTAAAAATCCTGGATCCAAATGTGCCGGAGCGGACGAAGCTGCTGCAGGCGCTCCAGCAATCCCTACGCATGATCGACTGGGCAGATTCCGAATCAGAGGCGTTTTTCATCTCTGTCTACGAAGCCAGAGATAATCTTAGCGCCTGTCTGGAAGCCATGGACAAACTATCCGATGTTACCATCACTTGTATTGGCCATACCCATATTGACGTTGCCTGGCTGTGGCGGCTTAAGCATACACGCGAGAAATGTGCACGGTCCTTCTCTACGGTGATGCGGCTGATGGAGATGTTTCCGGAATATGTCTTCCTCCAGACACAGCCCCAGCTATATGAATATGTGAAAGAAGACTACCCGGAGCTGTATGAATCCATCAAGGAGCGCATTGCGGAAGGCCGTTGGGAAGCTGGCGGTGGCATGTGGCTTGAAGCGGACTGCAATCTAACCTCGGGCGAATCTCTGGTTCGGCAATTGCTGATCGGTACACGCTTCCTAAAGGAGGAGTTCGGATCGGAGTGCAGGTACTTATGGTTGCCGGATGTATTCGGCTACAGCTGGTCCCTGCCGCAAATTCTGAAAAAATCGGGCATTCATACGTTCATGACCACGAAAATCAGCTGGAACCAGTATAACCGGATGCCATTCGATACTTTCCATTGGCGCGGCATAGACGGCTCCGAGGTATTGACCCATTTCATCACCACACCTGAACCGTGGTCTGAGCCGGGTTCATGGTTCTACACCTATAACGGGAAGATCATCCCCAAGACGGTTAAAGGAATATGGGATGCCTACCGCGACAAGGAGATGAATCAGGAGCTGCTGCTGTCCTATGGCTATGGTGACGGCGGTGGCGGCGTGAACCGCGAAATGCTCGAGATGCGGCGGCGGCTGGATCTGTTGCCCGGACTCCCAAAGGTAACGACCGGACGTGCAGATGCCTATTTCGAAAAGCTGCAGCAGACGGTAGCGGATACCGATTCATACATCCATACCTGGGACGGCGAATTGTATCTGGAGTATCACCGCGGGACGTATACCAGCCAAGCTTATAACAAACAGATGAACCGTAAGCTCGAACTGGCCTATCGTGAAGCCGAGTGGCTGAATGCCCTGCAAAGCATTTTGCAGAAAGACTGGAATCTGTATCAAGCCAAACCGCTGACCTCCGGATGGAAAATCATTCTGCGCAACCAGTTCCATGACATCATTCCGGGCTCATCCATCCGTGAGGTGTACGAAGACAGTACAGTCGAATACGAGGAAGCGTGGCAGATCGGCAGTCAGATCGACACACAAGCCCGGGCTGCAATCGCAGCAGGGAAAACGGCAGGCAGTTTCTCGGTGTGGAATTCCTCACCATGGAGTATTACGGAGCTTGTAGCTATTCCCGCTTCGGCCGGAATGGAGCAGGGATATTGGTTAAGCGATGCCGGGCTATGCTTGAATGCACAGCTGGATACAGGCATTTGGTATATTGAAGTGCAAGATATTCCTTCGCTCGGGTATACAACCATACATTTCCATGGCGAAGCTGAATCTATCAATTCGGAGTTGTCTCCATTCAGCCATACAGAACTTGGAATACAAACCCCTTTTTATCAATTGGCATGGAACGAAGCCGGGCAGTTGACCCGCATTTACGATAAAGCAGCACGACGGGAAGTACTGGCCAAGGGTGCTAACGGCAACCTATTACAGGTGTTTGAGGATAAACCTCTGGCACATGAAGCTTGGGATATTGATATCTTCTATCAGGAAAAAATGACTGAGATTCGAGATTGCTCAGCAATCGAAGTGATTGAGACCGGGCCGCTTCGGGCCGTCATCCGCTTCAATTGGCAGTACCGTAATTCTACAATTACGCAGAACCTGATTGTCTATGCCGGGAACCGGCGCATCGACTATGTGACCGAAGTAGATTGGCACGAGAAGCAGCAATTGCTGAAGGTGGCTTTCCCCGTCGGCATCCGCTCTACTGAGGCAACCTATGACATTCAGTTCGGCAACGTGAAACGGCCGACACATTGGAATACGAGCTGGGATTGGGCGCGCTTCGAGTCTGTCGGGCATCAGTGGGCAGATTTGTCCGACAAGGGTTATGGTGTCAGCCTGTTGAACGACTCCAAATACGGTTATGATATTAAAAACAATGTCCTGCGGCTCACGTTGATCAAAAGCGCTACTCATCCTGATCCGCATGCCGATCAGGGGCTGCATCGCTTCACCTATGCCCTTCTACCGCATCAAGGAGATTGGCTGACCGGTCAGACCGTCAAGCAAGCCTGGTTCCTGAATGCCCCGATTCGCTATACGGAGGGACATGCAGAGCAGCCAAGCCGCTCCATGTTCGCCTTGTCCGGCGATACGGCTATGATCTCTGCTGTCAAAAAAGCAGAGGATTCAGACTGCCTCATCGTGCGTATTCACGATTACTCCGGAAGCTCCAACATGCTGGAGCTGACGAGCAGCCTGCAAATTCATGGATGGAGAGAAACGAACTTGATGGAACAACCAGATGGCGAAATGCATAACGATGCTAGCATCTGCTTCGTCCTTGAACCTTATGAGATTAAAACCTTTGAAATCGACCTGCGATGCTAATTGTTATGTAACGATGGCTTTCCTCTAGGATACAGAACAAGGCGAACTCCTGTGAGTTCGCCTTGTTCTAATGTTCAGCCTAATTTATGGATTGCAATTTTATAGGACAGTAACTCCCCGCCTTCACAAAAGAACGATAAACCCAATGCGTCGGAGGAAGGATAGATCAAATCCGTTATCGCGAGGATTCCATCGTTGGCAAAGACTTCGACGGATGACCGGTCTACTATAAGTTGAAATTTCACGCACTGCTGGCTGGACTGTAATTTTGCTTGATGTCTACCCGAAAAAGCCTCATGAAAATCAATATTTCCGGAACGAGTACGATCGATAAATAAGCTTTCTTCTTTAACGGAGTAACCGACGACTGTTGCCTCCTGGCCCGAGGCTCTGATCTTGAAGCCTATAGAATCCACGGTCGCAGTCCATTTGAATTCGGCAACAAGCTCATAGGTTTCTAATTCCATGCCTTTGCAAATTGAATCGAGCTCAGCAGAGGAACTCCCTTCCGATTCAATCTGAGGCACCCGGATAGATTCCAATTCATTGACGGGATGCTGAATCAATGTAATACAGCCGTTCCTCGTTTCCAAAGTCAGTACCCTTGGAAATGTCATGGCTCCCCTCCATCCTTCAGTTGGAGTTTCGCCTGCATATTTCCAATTGTTCATCCAGCCGATATAAATCCGGCGTCCATCTTCAGCCGAGACGTCAGACCAGCTTACGCCAGCGTAATTGTCCTTTCCATAATCGATCCAGCGAGTCGTTTGAGAGGATTGATCCGGTATGAAAGCTAACCCGTCAAAGTGTCCGGTGAAATACTGGGTTCTAGACCCTTCCGGAATATGTGGCTCATTTCCAATACTCACGAACATGACCCATTTCAATGCCGTCTCCTCTCCGTCAACGGGTAATGCAAATAAATCCGGACACTCCCAAACACCGTCATGCGAACCCATCCCTTGCCCAAACTCGCTGCTGAAGCTCCATTCTTTCAGGTTGGGAGAACGGTATAAACAAACGGTTTGACCACTGGCAACAATCATCACCCACTGCTCAGTTTCTTTGTGCCAGAACACCTTAGGATCCCGGAAATCAATATGCTTATCCGAAGTAAGGACGGGATTCCCTTCATACTTAATCCAAGTTCTTCCCTCATCTCTACTGAAGGCAATACTTTGTTTCTCTATTGAAATCCCTCCAGGAGAATGGGCGTGATGCGTGAAAATAGCGACAAGACCGGGTTCCCCGTCAAAGAAACCGGTTGAATCGTTCCAATCCACCACTGCACTACCTGAAAAAATCATTCCCAGCTCATCGGATGCAAGTGCAACAGGGAGATGCTCCCAAGTGATCAGGTCTTTACTCACTGCATGTCCCCAATGCATCGGTCCCCAACTGGTTCCATGAGGGTGATGCTGATAGAAGAGGTGGTATTCCCCCTTGAAATAAACCAAACCATTCGGATCGTTCATCCAATTCGCTGGCGGACTAAAATGGAACTTGGGTCTGTATTTCTCTGCTTGTATAACTTCAGATGACATCTCTTCTCTCCTCATAACTTAGTTTTATCTCTATAACGTACTGGTCTTATCGAAACAATGAGTTCTGTTTTTGACAGAACTCATTGTTGTTCAATATTCTCTTAACGTGTTACTTATCTAACGACTGCTGGATCTCTTTCGTGACCTGATCGCCGCCTTGAGATTTCCACTTGCTTACGAACTCATCAAATGCGCTGATTGGAGCTTGGCCTACGATAATTTTGGAAAAGGTTTCATACTCCAGCTTGCTGAGATTCGACCAACGTTTTTCCATTGTTTTGGTTTGCTCATAGGTTAAGGTGTTTATGAACTGGAATTTACCTTCCACGTACGGCTTCAAGCCTACGCCAAATGCCCAAACCGTACCGAAATCGTCCGCTTTTGCTCCGGAGAAATCCCAGCCCGAGATGCTCATATTATCAAATGGTTCCGTTTTGGAAGCGATAATCTTACTGAATGCATCATCAGTGTAAGCATCGAAGTCTTGGAAATACGTATGAATCTCATCCGCTGTCTTTTTGCCTTCGAGATAATTGGTTGTCTCTTTCAGGACCATGGCAGGACCATCAGCCATGGAGAAGGTTTGGTACATCGGGAATGAAGCATCTCCCAGTACCTTTTGCTCTGCCGGATCAACATGTTTGTAAAGACCATCTTTGTAAATATTAAGCATTTTGATAACGGCTTCAGGGTTTTTGTTATCCTTACTGATGACTGTAAAGGTACGGGCAGCGTTGCCTCCCTTCGCCAAGTAGATTCCATCACTGCCGGAGGCCAGTGAATAAGGCTGCCAGTTCGCGGTTTTGTCATTCTTCCAGCTGTTTCCAAGATCACCGAACGGGAACCACCAAGGACCAAAGAACAACCCTGCCTTATTGTTCGACACCAGTTCTTCCGTCTTCGAAGTGAGCATGCCTTGTGAAATCAACCCTGCCTTGTACATATCGGCTAATTTCTGCAGTGCTGTTTTAGTTTCAGGCACAATGGATCCATAGACAGCCTTACCTTCACTGTCTTTGACCCAGATGCCTGGGAAGGAATTGAACGCAGCGAAAATTTGATCAAAGTGATAAGCGAAGTTAGAATTCGTCATGTCTTGATATAATTTACCGTCAATCGAAGGACCTGCAAGTCCAACCGAATCTGCCTTTCCGTTTCCGTCTGGATCTTGCTCAACGAAAGCTTTTGCAACGGCTTCCAGCTCTTGCAAATTCGTAGGCGCTTTCAATTTTAATTTATCCAGCCAGTCTTGGCGAACCCACATCACGGACAGGAAATCCGGCATTGGGTTTGAGGAAGGAATGGCATACATTTTACCGTCTTCTTTAACTAAGCTGTCAAAGAGTTCTTGGTTAGACTTGTACACTTCTTTTGTTTTCGTGCTCGCATATTTTTCCCAGACTTCGGAAATGTCCATTGCTAAGCCTGCTTTAACGATCGCTTTGTATTCTGTATAAGTCAGCTCGGTCAAGTAATCCGGAATTTCTCCGGTTGCGATCCCAAGATCAACCTTTTGGTGATAATCTGTGCCTGAATTAGATGCGGTAAAAGCATTTTTAATTTCAATATTGAATTTTGTCTTCAGCATTCTCGTATACGCATTGTCATCTACGTCTTGGCCGTCAGGGTACTTCTGGTTCGGATCGAGCGGGACTCCTCTTGTAAGTGTGGTTAACTGAGGTTGTTTTCCAAGAGGTTCTGCCGGTACTTCTGCAGCACTATTCTTTGAAGTAGAATTAGAACTGTTTTCCGAAGAAGACTTGCCATTGTCAGCATTTCCAGTACACGCCGTGAGAGACCCCATGAGTAGCAAAGCGAACGACAAAGTTGCAGCATAAACCTTTTTGTTTTTCATCTGCATATAACTCCCCTTTTGTTTTTTATGTTCAAGGATTTCTCCTCGGACAACATCCATAAACTACAAGTTAACCTTTTACGGAACCAAGCGTGATGCCTTTCACGAAATATCTCTGCAAGAACGGGTAGATTATCAGTACAGGAATCATCGCTACGAAAATTTTGGCTGCATTCAACGAATCGTTATTCAATTTGGACAAACGATTCATTTGCTCAAGGGACATGGAAGCCATTTGCTGCAGATTAGTGGAAACTACGAGTTGCTGGATATAGGTTTGTAACGGATAACTTTCTTCACGGGTGGAGAGAACCATGCCTTGGAAGAAGTCATTCCAGTATCCCACCATGGTAAACAAAACAACGGTAGCCAGTACGGGTTTTAATAGAGGTAATAATATGCTGAACAGGTATCTCCAAGGACCAGACCCATCTATCTTGGCTGCTTCCTCCAGCTCCTCCGGCAAATTCTTAACGAAGTTCATAATCAAGATCAAGTTGAATATCGGGACTCCACCACATAATACTAATCCCCAGATGTTATCGATCAGATTATATGATTTCAGAGTAATGAACCAAGGAATCAACCCGCCGTTAAAGAGCATGCAGAATACGAATAGCCACATCAGAAGGTTGCGTCCCGGAAAAAGCTTACTCGACTTTGATAAAGGATAGGCAGCAAGTACTAATGCCAGCATCGTGAAAGCGGAGCCCAAAATAACGCGTTCGAACGATACAAATATTGCTCTAAAAAACTTAGATTCGGACAGAATCACTTGAAATGAATACAAGTTGAATCCGATAGGATAAAAAAACACATTGCCTGCCTGGACCGCCGCCTTGTCACTCAGAGCGATCATTAGGCAATACCATATGGGTACTAAGCAAAGCAGTGTCATTAACAAAAGGAATACTAGATTGAAAATGTCGAAAGCCCTCGACCCCAGTGATCTGTTTTCTACCAACTTTCTCCCTCCTAGATTAGAATATTCGATACCCTAAAAGCTTCTTGGCTAACAGATAACCGTTAACAATAAGAATAAAGCTGACGACCGATTTCAATAATCCGACCGCTGTACCCAAGCTGAAGTCCAAATCTTGTAAACCGGCGCGATAAACATAGGTGTCGATAATATCACCCGTGCTGTACACCAGCGGATTATATAAGTTGAACACTTGGTCGAAACCAGCATCGAGAACGCTGCCGAGTGACAAAATGGCTAAAAGAACAACGGTTGTGCGGATTCCCGGCAAAGTAATATGCCATAATTTTCTCCAGCGGCTTGCCCCATCAATACCTGCCGCTTCATAGAGAGTACCGTCAATGCCTGCTAAGGCAGCCAAATAAATGATAGAGTTGTAGCCGAAGTTTTTCCACACATCTGAACCGATAATAAATCCTCTGAATAAACCAGCCTGCTGGAAAAATTGAACCGGTTCAAATCCGAACATTTCCAACACCCGGTTGAATGGGCCATTGAAGCCAAAGATTTGAATCATGATCCCTGACAAAATAACCCATGATAAGAAGTGCGGCAAATAGACACTAGTTTGAACGAACTTAACCATGTATTTTTGGCGAAGTTCATTAAGCATAAGAGCGAAAATGAGAGGAATGAGCAAATTCCCTGAAATTTTCCCCAATGCTATGATAAGCGTATTGATTAAGGCCTGACGCACATCGTCTAACTCAAGCATGTACCGAAAATTCTCTAATCCGACAAATTCTGAATGAAGAAAACCGGCACCCGGATTATAATCCTGGAAAGCCATTACAACTCCGAACATAGGAACGATTTGAAACATGATCAACCAAACCAAAGCCGGAATGAGCATGAACCAATAATGCTTGATTTCTGAATTTTTCTTTAGCCTTAATGGCATATTTTTCAGTTTAGACCCCACCACTAAGTTTCCTCCTTTATGCATATTTAACATATAAAGCACTTACATATATTGTCACATTCGCTATAAGAACAACGTTCTATAGCGAATATTGTAACCTTAAGTGGTCCCGCCTTTTCTGAAGGTTACCGGTAGGCGGTAGAGATCCTTATGAAGCTCCACGCCCTCTACTTTTTGGATTAGTAGACGTACTGCCGTCCGGGCCATTTCTTCAACAGGTTGTACAATGGTGGACAAGAAAGGATAAAACAAATCTTCTTTCTGAATTCCGTCATAACCTACTACCTTCACGTCTTCAGGAACATGGATTCCGTGTTCCCGTGCCCGCTTAATATATCGAGCCGCCAGCATGTCACCATTCACAAACACCCCGTCAACTTCTTTATACTGTGCAGCCGTTAAGATCTGATCAAGATGGGGGTTCAATAGATCCTCGTCGAGATCAGGAATTTCATAATCGGCTTGGGGCAGTCCCAGCTCCTTGGCAGCATCCATAAAACCGACTTTTCTCAAATCCACTTCGCCCCGGATTGACGTCGCAATATAACCTAGGTAAGCCGGATGCCGTACCCCTGCCTTGTGCAACTCTTGTAACGCGATACGCCCGCCGTTATAGTTATCCGAGGTGACGCAGGAAATCTCATCTTTGAAATGGCGGTCTATTGAAACCAGCGGGATGTCTTTGACAACACTATGTTCGATATCGTTGTAAGTAATGGCTATGATCCCTGCGACCTTATTCTGGTTCAGGATATCAAAATAATATATTTCTTTTTCGGGCTTGCCCTTGCTGTTGCAGAGAATCAATTTGTAGTCATGACGATCCAATTCATCTTCAATATAGTAGGCAAGCTCGGAAAAGAAGGGATGCCTTATTGTAGGAAGCAAAAGTGCAATCATCATAGACTTCTGCATCTTAAAATTTCTTGCCACCTCATTTGGTACATAATTTATTTCTTTGATCGCAGCTAGTACCTTCTCGCGGGTTTCCTGTTTGACTGAAGGGTGATTGTTAATGACTCTGGAAACGGTCCCAACTGCAACGCCGGCAATATCAGCAACCTCCTTAATACTAGCCATGTTGCACCTGCCTTTCTATTTGGAAACGTTTCATTCACTAAATGAAACGTTTCATTTACTTGTTGGATTTATTCTATCACCATTTTGGAAACGTTTCAATAGGATATTTTATTTTTTTTAATGCATCAAATATCTGCTCATTTGCCTGATGGGCAGATTAAAAAGCTTCCCGTCTTGCGGCGGGAAGCTTTACTTAAGACCGCTATAATTTTGTGATCTCGGTTTGCATCTAAGCTAAATGTCCGTTCCCCCTACTCGTCTCAGCTTGCTTGCCCCATGAACTCCCTGAAGTCTTCAACGATTTCTTTGGATTTGGTGTGGTGTAAATAATGCTCTGCATCGAGTTTTATGACTTTTCCACGTACAGAGTCTTTGGCCTGCGCTTCATGTAGTGGTATCCAGTTTTCAACAGATTTATTATCTGCTTGGATAAACAATAGAACGGGAAGATTTTTCGGGAATTTCAACTGTTGAGCCGCTTTAAAATTAGAAGAAATATTTTTCATTTCATTTAAGGTAGTGTCATTATTATTATTTTTATTTGCAATCATTTTCGATTGCTCTACGGTGTGAGCATCAAAGGGTAACGAAGCATAGGGGTCCTCCCCTACTTTTTTGATCAATCTTAAGAGACCGGATTTATTGAGGAATTTAAACGTTTTTAATGGGAATCCAGCATCCATTCCGCCTTGGGTTGGCACACTGTTATCGATTCCGATAAATGCATTTACTTCGTTTGGATATTTGTTAACATAATTCAATCCGTAAATACCTGCAATGGAATGGCCCATTAGCGTAAACCGGTCAATATTGAGCTGCTGCAAAGCTTCATGGACTTCAGTTGCCATATTGTCTGCGGTCCGCTCCTTATCGGTTTCATCACTTAATCCATAGCCGAACGGCTCAACCACGACAACTTTGTAGAACGGAGATAGTTCATCTACAAGCAGCTTAAAATCAAGTGCTGGAGCTGCTGTTCCAAAACCCGGCAGGAGCACGACTGTCTCTTCGCCTTCCCCTTGGATCAGCACATTCATATGTTTTCCGTCTACAGATACTAACTGGCCATAAGGTTCTATTTTCCCTTGTTCAATTTTGTTACAAACCAGATTAACGATAAAAACAACGGCTAGAAAAAGTACCATTAATCCTGCTAAAGCTCCTATAGATTTAAGGATTATGCGAAGTGGTTTGCGCATCCTTTTTTTTGTACCCTCTTCTTCTCGTTTCACACTCATCTTCTCCTGTCCTTATCTGTGTATTGGACTGCCTTAAGCGGGCCGTTATTGCAAAGCTTACATGACAAACATGTACTCCTTGTAACGGCAATGTGAACGGAGTATGAACAAACAAAATAAATGCAACGACGTAACATGCAAGGATGCTTGCACATGAGTCGTTGCATGGAGAATGAATCAAATTAATTAGCTGTTGTGCTTACCATGACTGGACTGGAATTGTCCCTTCTGCCGACGGACTTGATCACCAGGTTATATTGTATCTCTGGATTTAAATGCTCGATAACGGTGCTGTATTGCGTCGTTCCCGGCTTTACCGGCACATAAAGGCTCCAATACTTGCTGATTTTATCATCCTTTTCATAAATACGGAATCCCCTTATCTGTTCTTTGCTGGTCAAAGGCGTTTTCCAGGTTAATGTAGCCTTGGTCCCTTGAAGTTTCACCTTGAGTTCCTCCGCGGGAGCCGGTTTGGTGTCCGTTCGTTTGATGCCGTAATGATCGTATACCTTTAACCCGTTTTTTCCATAGCCACTCTTTCCTTCATCTTCTACAGCAGCCGTATAGGCATCAAACTTTAGAATTTGAGCTGAAACCGACACATCCGTAAACATTTTTTTCTCGGGTTGCTTATTTACTGCTGCAAAAAAGTCGTCATACGGTTCATTTTTGTAATAAAACTTGTTTCCAAAAGCATTGGGCATCAAATACACCGTTCCCTGCGGATTAACAACGTTGCCTGCCTCATCCTTCTCCAGCTTTTTCGGATCAATAACCTTATCCCCATACATCTGGAAAGAACGCATATACATATGATCGTGAGCCTCAAACACCATATCAATGCCAAGCTCGTCAAAGACTGGAATCAGATTCTTTCTGAAAAATTTAACGCGATCCCCTTCCCATTGTGCAGAATTATCACCGGATGCGTAAGGCGCCTTGTGAAATGCAACGAATTTCCACTTCTTATCAGACTTAGCAACTGTATTCCGCATCCAATCAATCTGGTTCCAGAACTGCTCATGCTTCTCATCATCCCAGTTCACAGAGCCATCTTCATTCAGCTTTCCGTCAAACTGAGAGTTGTATACCATATAAAGAGCGTCCCCATATTCAAAAGAATACACCGAGCCGTCATGCGTTGCTTCCACCACTTTCCGGGGCAGATTGAAGTGGTTGTAAAAGTTGTTATTCGGCGTTGTTTCATCCCCGTCCCAATCGGACACCTCATGTCCGCCAAGCACAGGAACGAAGGGTACTTTCATCAGTGACTGCTGTGCGAGCCCGAGCATCCACTGCCACTGCTCCTCCAGGTCACCGTTGTCGACCAAATCGCCGGCATTAATCAGAAATTTGGGGTTACCGATATGTTCATTTGCTTTGTTGAAGGTATCTGCCCAGGGTTCAAAACCCGATTTGCTTGAAGCCTGCGAATCGGAGCCGACAATAAAACGATAAGGCTGTGAGGTCGCCGTATCGGTCTCAAATGATCCGATGGAGCTCCAAACCGAGCCGTCACCCACTCTAAAAACATATTTGGTTCCCGGCTTTAATCCGTTTGCGGTTGCTTTATGGCTGAAGAACTTTTTCTTCTTTCCGGTCGTTCTGTCGCTCTTGGTCATATAAGTTGAAATTTCCTCAGAAGATCCGGTAAATTCGAGAACGCCATCATTCGGAAATTCGTTTCCGGTTCCCACTGCGATTTCAGCAGTTTGAACTTTTGTCTCCGCTGAGGAATCCGTGTACCATGCGAATGACATGCTCGTTTTGGTATCGCCGTTGAAAGTCATATTGATAAGAGTTGGCTGAGACGCGGATGGTTGAGTCGTAAAGCTCCATTCGACCTTACGGATCATGGGAGAGCCGTCTATTCCTTGGACCGCGGTTTTTGGAATGGAAACTCTGTACATTTTCCCTTGACCTAGTCCGCCATGCCCGATGCGCAAGGTCGTTTGGTTTATGACCTCAGCGGTAAGGGTTGGAACAGGCTGATTCTGGTCATCTCGAATCGTGATGGCCTCTTGATTCATCAGCTGTATTGATTTGTTGAATTTAACCTCAATCGGAGCCGTCACGGATACTTTTCCAGCTCCATCTCCAGGAGAATGAGACTTATCAATTGTCGGCGTTATGGGTGTTTTTCCAGGGATTAGATCACCCGTCACACGAATATTCCGGATTTTGCTGGACCCGCCTTCACCAATGCCTTCCGGATTATCTTTGGAGTTCGTGGCCAGATTAGAATTGACCAGCCAGCGGATATACAGCAGTTCCTTGTCGTCTGCGTTCGGCAGAGACAGCTTGCTGAGCTTACAGGATTGACCCGGACAACTGTAGCTTGAAACGGTCTTCATCTGAACAGTACCTCCCGGCACGTCGGTCCATACTGTCCGGTCCAAACTTACCTGTATTTTGAAATCGTTAGGACCGGAACCGGAGGAGCTTTGTTCTGAGGATAATTTGATATTCTTGTAGGCAGATGTAGCAAGGGTTGCCAGCCAATACTTTTTGCCCGCACCTTTGTCCCAGCCCTGATAGCTGATATCTTTAGCTTTGCTGTCGAAGTTTTCGAAATACCCTCCAGCCTGTTGAAGGCTCGAGGAAGACATGTACTCTCCTCCGGTGGCTGGGTGGCTTCCTGCTTCTCCTTTGTTTTTGAACACCCATTCGGCGATTACGCCTTCTGCAGCAGCAGTTTCCTTCTGTACAACAGAGGCTTGCTTGGGCTTGCCCGTCACGGGGCCGGCCAGTGAGTCTGCCGGGAATGACCAGGGGATCAACAGAAGTACCAAGAACATAAAGAATAGTTGTTTCGGATTACTTCCTCTCTTTTTCTGGATTTGCATGGTTTTGCAGCCCCTTTCCCGTTCAAATGAACGGATTCGCTTGAGGATTCATTAGGAATCCCGCTTTCTTGAATATATCCCATGCCCGCCTCAGGATTCTCAGAGAATCTTATTGAAAAACCGCCGTTTTCAACATATCTTGCTGTTAACATTTTGTTTAACAATTCAAACCGCTTCGGCTACAATGAGAATATCATTAAATTACCGGAGTGCCGGAGAGGTGTTTGATATGAACTTTTTTCATTCTGATCCCTTTTATATCAGCCGAGAAAGTAAATCCTATTCCAGCATTCCTTCATTCCACTATCATGATGCTTATGAAATTCTGTATATTGTCTCGGGCGAACTTCATTATCATATCGGAAGCCAGCCGTTTCAGCTTGTGGGCGGCTCCATGCTGCTCATCCGAAAAAAGGACGAACACCGGCTGATCAATCCCAATGGTGCAAAATTCGAGAGAGTAACACTGCTTTTTAAAGAAGAGTTTCTAGGCGGGTTGTTGAGCGGGGACTTGTCATTTCATCCGTTGTCCGCTTTCCAATCCGGTTCTGGCTCCCTCCGGTTAAAGGGTCAGGAGCAAGGTTATGTCGAAGCGATATTTGCAAAGATGGCCGCCGAGTCCGCGAATGAATTTCCGGAGTCTGGTTTCTATCTCAAAATCCTTTTGTCCGAGCTTTTAATATACATACACCGCTTATTAAACAGCGGACGTCCGTATATGAATTGCTCCACCAACCAGGTTTATCAGCGTATCTCCCATATCACCCATTTCATCAATCACCACTATGATCAGCGCCTGACCTTGGAGGAGCTCGCGGTCCGTTTCCATGTCAGTCCCTCCCATCTTAGCCGGACCTTCAAGGAATCAACAGGGTTTACCCTCATCGAGTATGTGAACCATGTTCGAATCAAACAAGCCTGCCATTTATTGAAAGAATCCAATTGGCAAGTTTCAGCTATTGCCGAAAGCGTCGGCTTCGGGAATTCAACTCATTTTGGCCGGACGTTTAAAAGCATCATAGGTCTCTCTCCCTTGAAATTCCGCAAGAATCCGCAGGCGGGATACATGGCCGTAAAACAACAAAAAGCCTGAATTCCATTAAAGGAGTTCGGCTCTTTGGGGGGATATCACCATCTAATTCACTGATATCCCGAATCAGTTCTGCTGAAGGAGTGGTCATAATTATAACAATGAAAGGAATCTTTCGCACATGACAAGAGAAGTGAAAAAGCAATTGAATGAGGGGCCTAGAATTCGAAGAGAACAAGAATTGGTATCAAAAATGATTCGTATCTATTGCAGGAAAAAACATCATCAAACGGCCTTCTGTGAGGAATGTCAGGAGTTAAATGTATATGCGAGGAACAGACTTTCGCTCTGTCGATTCGGTGAGGAGAAGACGGCTTGCGCAAAATGTCCTATCCATTGTTACAAACAAGATTACCGTCAAAAAATCAAGGACGTAATGCGTTATTCTGGTCCATGGATGCTGCTGTATCACCCTATTGAGTCCATTAGGCATATTCCAATCCCAGGCAAAGGAAGAAAATAGCCCAGTCTGGAACTATGTATTCTGGCAAATGCTCCAGATCAGCAGGCGGTCCGAATAGGCTGCCGAAGGAACTCGGCAGCCTACCGCCTTGTGCTAGGTTACGATGTAGTATGTTCCGCATCATACTCGCTGGAAAGCTCTTTCAGCGACTTGATTTTACCATGGGGGTGCTGGTCCTGCTTTCGGGATTTCCACCCAGCTTCTTTTCTTTGCTTCTGCTGGCTCATCTCGGGTAGCCTCCTCTGGAAATGCATCATGTATACTACAGTAATAGGATGCTGAATATTCCGTTTATTCATACGTGTTAGTTTGTTTTCATATTTGATGCTCTTGTTAATCCTGATTCAAAAACGTCCGGGTCCGCTCCAGCTGCGGGCTGCCAAAGATCTGCTCCGGTGTTCCCGATTCGGCAATTTCCCCGTTATCCATGAAGAATACACGGTCCGCCACATCGCGGGCAAAGTTCATCTCATGCGTGACGATAATCATGGTCATGTTCTCGTCCGCAAGCTGGCGGATGACACGCAGCACCTCTCCGGTCAACTCGGGATCAAGTGCCGAGGTCGGCTCGTCAAACAGCAGGATGTCCGGGTTCAGCATCAGCGCTCTGGCGATAGCTACCCGCTGCTTCTGTCCACCTGACAGCATAGAAGGGTACACCTCCGCTTTATCGGCAAGGCCTACTTTGGAGAGCAATTCCTTACTTTTCGCGGCAATATCCTGAGTGCCCTCCCGCTTCAGCGTTCGTGGAGCAAGCTCCAGATTCCCCCGTACGCTAAGGTGAGGGAACAGATTAAAGTGCTGAAACACCATGCCCATGGTCGCGGTAATCTCCCTTATATCTGCATTGCTGGAGTATTTTCCGTTCTCTACCAACGGTTTGCCATGGATAAGGATACTTCCGCCGGTAACCTCCTCCAGATGAACAAGACTGCGCAGCATCGTACTTTTTCCGGAACCGGAAGGACCGATCACTGCCACGACTTCTCCCGGTTTCACATCAAAGGTAATCTTCTTCAGCACATCGAGGCTGCCGAAAGATTTCTGCAATTGCTTAACTTCAATCATACTACTCATAATTGGACAGCCCTTCTACTCAAATTTGAAACGTTTCTCCAGTGCCTTGAAGAACAGCGTTAGTATTAATGTCATCAGCAAATAAATAACGCCAGCAACTACAAATGGGGTCACCGTAAAATCGCGGTTCACCGCCGTCTTCGCGTAATTCAGCAGCTCCGGTACAGCTACGGCATAGAGCAACGCAGTGTCCTTGACCAGAGTAATGGACTCATTGGCTACCGCAGGCAATGCAACCCGGAACATCTGGGCAAGAATTACCTTGCGAAGGGTCTGCCATTTGCCGAGCCCGAGAACCTTGGCCGCCTCATGTTGTCCTTTATCAATCGAGAGCATCCCGCCACGGAAGATCTCGGCAAAATAAGCACCATAATTAAGGATGAAGCCAAGACTGGCCGCAACGAAGCGGTCCATGACCAGATATTCCCCAATGACCGGAATCTGCGGCAAGCCGAAGCAGAAGAATAGCAGCTGCAGCAGTAGCGGAGTTCCGCGCATGACGTAAATATAAGTGTGCGCAAGCCAGGCTAGCGGTTTGATTGAGCTCTTGGCCATCAGTGTGACCAGCATCCCTAGCGGAATGGACAGCACGATGACAATCAGAAACAGTAAGGCAGTCGTCCGTGCACCTTCAAGCATCGGCCCGGCAATTTTAATAATGTAATCTATATTCATATCTTCAACCGACTCCTAAAGGAAACAATCTAGTTCAGTACTTTGTTCTCGCCAAACCATTTCGTTGAAATTTCAGCAGCCGTTCCATCACTGCTTAGTTCATCCAGAGCCTTTTGCAGCTCAGTAAGCAGTGCTTCATTGCCTTTCTTAATCCCGATGCCGTATTGCTCAGGAGCCAGTGATTCATCCAGAAGCTTGTAAGTACCGGTCTCCTTAGACATATAATATCTAGCCACCACTTCGTCGATAACCACTCCATCCAGGCGTTTCGACTTCAGGTCCGTCAGGGCAAGCACATTGTCCGGGAATTCGGATACCTTGTCAATCTCTGCTTTGATTGGACTGGCATTCAGGGCATCGGCAGCCGACGAAAGACTCTGCAGTCCGACTTCTTTTCCAGCCAGATCATTCAGCTTCGACAGCGCTGAATCCGCCAGCACGACTACAACCTGGCTGTTCTCCAGATAAGGCTTGGTAAACAATACCTTCTCTTTGCGCTCGTCTGTTATGGTGTACCCGTTCCATATCATATCAATGCGTCCGCTGTTCAGCTCCGATTCCTTGGCCGACCAGTCAATTGGCTGGAAGGTGATCTCTTTGCCCATTTTCTCGGCTGCTGCTTTTGCATAGTCAATATCAAAACCGACAATTTCATTGTTGTCATCTCTGAAGCCCATCGGAGCAAACTTATCATCTATACCGATCACCAGTTTGCCGTCATCACCTTTTGAACCGGAGCAGCCTGCGATCACTGCAATTGCCATAGCTACGAATAAAATTAATAATCCTTTTCTCTTCATCTCTCTAATCCCCCTAGTAAATGACACACTGTATGCTTCGCTTTAGCTCATTAACACGTTATCAGTTTATCATGATAACATATCATCTGAGCGGCGTCGATAGAGAAGAGAAACACTTCTGTGTCAAACAAGTGAAACGGCTACCGTCATCTAAGGACGGTAGCCGTTTCAGCGAGAAATACATTTTACAAAAATACCATCGCCTGTATTTTCAGGTGAATGGCTTAAAATAGTTTACAACGACCTCACGGAATTCCAGAGCAGCCGGTGAAATGTAACGGCTTTTGTGCCATAATAATGCGATCTCACGCGCCAAGTCATGATTTTTCACTTGGAGATAGTGAATCTGTTCCCTAGAATTCCTTGCCGTGCTTGGTATAAAAGCGATGCCGATTTCTGCCTCCACAAGGGCACTTAGCCTTGCTGGTTCATCCCCCTCATACACATATCTAGGTTCAAAGCCAACAGATTTGCATACATTGTCCACTAAATCGCGGGTACCATAACCTCTCTTTACACCGACAAACTCTTCATCTCTCAGTTCTGTCAAGGAAATGCTGCTTCGGTCTGCCAGCCGATGCCCTTTGGGAACCGCTACTAGAATGGGGTCAATGAAGACTATTTGGCATTCAATCTCCTCCTCCTCTATGGCAGGTGAGGACAAGCAGAAATCGACTTCTCCGCTGTGAAGAAGCTTAACCATTTCATGCGTGGTCAGCATTTGTACATGAAATTGGACATTTGGCCGCTTTTTTCGAAACTCCCGAAGGATATTTGGCAATGTGCTCGCGGCAGTCACCGCAAGTTCAAGAGTGCCTTGTTCCGGGGAGGAAAGATCATGCAGCTCCTGCTTTCCCTGTTCCAGTTCAAACAAAGCCCTTTCTGCCCTGCGGAGGAATTGGTTTCCGAACTCATTCAAGCGTAGCTTCCTTCCTATCCGGTCGAATAACGGGACTCCCAGATCTTCTTCCAGACGTTGAATCGTTTTGCTTAATGAGGATTGGGTAACGTGCAGGGTCCGTGCTGCTTCGGTCACATGCTCCAGCCGGGCTACTACGAGAAAATACTGCAGTTGAAGAAGTTCCATTTCATACCCCTCTCATTCCTTCTAGTCTATGAAATCATAACATAAAAGGCGTTGGAATAAATAAACGATCTCAAGTACGATGATATCAATACACTTGGGGAGGACCAAAAATGAATGCTCGCAGCAGGTGGCTGATGATCTCCGTGGGTCTGGGGATCCTTTTGAACCCATTAAATTCTTCGATGATTTCCGTGGCTATAGCAAGGCTGCAAAAGGTGTATCAGCTTGATTTTACAGAGGTATCCTGGATCATTTTCTCATTCTATATTGCGAGTGCTATCGCTCAACCTGTCATGGGGAAGGCCAGTGATCTATTCGGGCGTAGAAAGATCTTTCTAACCGGTCTTGTTGTAGCCTTCGTTGCATCATTATTAGCTCCGCTATCCCCCACCTTTGGGTGGCTCATTGTGTTCCGCATTGTGCAATCCATCGGAACAAGCATGATGGTTGCAGTTGGAATGGCCATTGTGCGAATTCATATTACGGAGAAACAGGCGACTGCGCTGTCCGTGATGTCCATTTTCCTATCCGGTGCGGCAGCTATCGGTCCCTTTATCGGTGGAGTTTTGATTCAATGGTGGGATTGGTCTGCGATTTTTCTCGTTAATATTCCGTTCGTGGTTACGAGCTTTGTGTTAGCTTGGAGGATGATTCCTAAGGACGAACCGCCAACATCCGTTTCATCCCAGATGTCGTTCCGTAAATGGTGTGATTTGATTGACGCGACAGGGATTCTGCTCTTTATCGTAGGTCTGGTCGCCTTGCTGGTGGGATTACTGTCAGCAAAATCTTCTGGCCATGTCTCGTTGGGTCCTGTCATTATCGGACTGATTGGCCTTTTTGCACTGGTGGCTTTCGTACGCCATGAGTTAAAAGCGGCATCACCCTTTATTCCTTTGCGCACATTCGCCAAATATCCTGAGATGACTTGGGTTAATATCGAATTCATGCTTGTTAACGTACTTTATTACTCACTCTTTTTCGGGCTTCCGTCCTACTTGCAAATGGTACGTCATGTCAACGAATCCCATACAGGGATTCTGATGTTAAGCTTAGGCTTGTGCTCGCTTATTGTTTCTCCACTAGCCGGACGATGGATTGATAAGTCAGGACCAGGGCCCGCATTGCTGACATCCGGAATACTAATGACACTAGGTTCGGTATGGATGGTGACCATGAACCCCACTTCACCGGTTATCAGTGTATGTGTGTCGTTGGCTGCATTCGGTGTTGGGAACGGGTTAAACAATGTCGGTATGCAAGTGGCTCTGTTCAAAAGTTCGCCAAAAGAAATGATCGGTGTAGCATCCGGCGTTTTTATGACATCAAGATATCTGGGAACCATTCTCTCTTCCTTATTGCTGGGCATCATAATGGGAGGTAAGTTCAGCGCTGGGGGATTTCGACTGCTTGGTGTGATCCTATCGGTCATTGCATTGTCTTTGGTATGTATGAGTTGGCGGCACAGGAACTCGCGACAACTGGAAGAGTCTTAGGTGATGCTCTAAACAAAGAAACTCTACAACCACATGGGTTGAAGAGTTCTTTTGTTCATTCTGCAATGAATGGTTGTTGAATTAGAATTTAAGGATTCCCGAGGTATGCAGCAACACCAGGAATACCAGAATCGGTGCAATATACCGGAGCATGAATAACCAGATGCGGAACCAGCGCGCCTGTAGTCCTGCCGCTTCTGCTGCCCCCTTCCAGAAATAACCGGCAAAAATGGTGATCAGCAGACCGCCAAGCGGCAGCATAATGTTGGAGGTGATGAAATCCATCCAGTCGAACAGGGCTTTACCGCCAAACGTAAGTTCAGGGAACATTCCCAGCGACATAGCTGAAGGAATACCGAGCAGAAAACAGACCAGAGACAATACCCAAACCGAACGTTGACGGCTCCAGTTCCAGCGCTCCATCGCGAAGGATACAGGCACTTCAAGCAGCGATACAGCTGAGGTCAAGGCGGCAATCGCCAGCAGGATGAAGAACAGACCACCGAAGAACGAACCGAAAGGCATAGCCGAGAAAGCCGCCGGCAGAGCGATGAAAATCAGCGAAGGCCCTTGGTCAGGAGCAATACCAAACGAGAACGTAGTCGGGAAAATAATCAATCCGGCGATAAACGCATAGATCAAATCTCCGGCTCCTATCGCAAGTGTAGCGGTGCCCAGCGACTGATTTTTATCTACATAAGAACCGTAGGTCAAAAGAATCCCCATGCCGAGTGACAACGAGAAGAAGGCATGTCCCAAAGCGACTAGCGCGGATTCTGCTGTCAGTACCGAGAAGTCCGGTTTGAGGAAGAAGGAAACCCCTTTATCTGCACCCGGTAAGGTCAGCGCACGAATCATCAATACAATAAGGAGAACAACCAGGCCGGGAATCAATACTTTATTGAACTTCTCAATCCCGCCCGATACTCCAAGGATAACAACTCCCGCAGAAATCAGGATGGCTACACCCTGCCAGACAATCGGCGAGTACCCTGAGATAAATGAGCCAAATTCACCTGCATAATCAGTCGTGCTGAACAGTTGTCCATTGAAGGCAATCATTGCATAGTGCAGCGTCCAACCTGCAACAATAATATAAAAGGAGAGGATTAGAAAAGGTGCAATCACTTGCAGTATTCCAGCTGCCTTCCACCCTTTTCCGCCTCCGGCACGGATGAACGACGTCGCCGCGCTTCCGCGTCCGCTGCGTCCGATGGCGAGTTCGGCCAACAGAACAGGTAAGCCGATTAGCACCAGACAGACGATGAAGAGCAGGAAGAAAGCCGCGCCGCCATTTTCTCCTGTAATATAAGGAAATTTCCACATATTCCCCAGACCCACCGAGCTGCCGATGGCCGCGAAAATAAAGCCGCTGGAGGAGAAACGTTCCTTTTTCTCTGAGAGCAGGCTTTTTTCACCTTTATACTGATTCATTTCATAACGCCCCATTTTCTTTTTTTAGAACTCATTATAGCTTAAGTAGCCATCGGAGTCATATGGTAATTTCTAATTTCTCAAATATTCATCCGTTAAAAGAGTTGTATTTATCATTTACAATGGGTTCTGTTTCAATTAGAATGGTTTACATTGTGTTATTAATTACTTGGTGTAAACCATTCACAGGAGGGCTTTGATATGAGCAGCATACCTAAGTCTGCCAGATTTCCACTTTTCATTCTAATGCTGAATCTGTTTATCGCTTTATTGGGACAAGGTATGGTCATCCCCATTCTTCCTGAATACTTGAAACAATTTAATGCCTCAGGGGCTGCAGCCGGGTATCTTATTGCTGCTTTTGGAGCCGCACAGTTTATTTTTTCACCTATAGGCGGGCAGCTTTCAGATCGGTGGGGCCGAAAATCAATGATCATATCCGGTCTGTTTTTAACGGTCATTTCTGATCTGATGTTTGCTGTATCTGCGACATTACCGCTTCTGTATATTGCCCGATTTATCGGGGGAATAGGTATTGGATTAATGGTTCCTTCCAATATGGCCTATGTCGCTGATATTACCACTCAGGAAACCCGCGCTAAAGGAATGGGATTATTGGGGGCTTCCATGAATTTGGGTATGGTACTTGGTCCAGGGTTAGGGGGGATTATCGCTGAGTTTGGCATACGTGTCCCCTATTTTTTTGCGGGTGGGCTTGGACTTGCAGCTACGCTACTTAGTATATTTATGCCAGAGACACTTCCCAGGGAAAGACGGAAATCCGTTAGTACACGGGTACATCGGGAGCCCCTTCGCAACCTGATCTTAAATTCTTTTCGGACTTCGTATTTCCGCTATCTCCTGCTCATTCTGATCATGACATTTGGTTTGATGAATTATGAAACGGTGTATGCCTTATTTGTGGAACAAAAGTACGGTTTTGATGCCACTAAAATCTCAATTATCATTACGGTAGGTGCAGTTATAGGCATCATTGTGCAGATCTGGCTGCTTGATTATCTTATTAAGCGGCTAGGCGAAATGAAACTTATACGTCTATCTTTGGTGATCACGGCAATAAGTTTGCTCTTGATGATCATCAAGTTTAATTTAGGTTATCTGATCGTAGTATCTGCCCTGTTTTTTGCCTTTAATGCATTCTTAAGACCAACGGTAAGTACGCTGATTGCCAACTCAGCTGGTGACCGGCAAGGATATGCTGCCGGATTAAATACAACGTATACCAGCATAGGAAATATACTTGGGCCGATTTTAGCAGGGCAGTTGTTTGACAAACACATGAATATACCCTATATTTTTGGTGCACTTATCCTTACATCTGCGCTTTTCTTAACCTTGCGAAAGCCAAAAAATGATAAAGAACGGATTGCTGCCTATGACTGAGAACTGGCATCAGAATTTGAGAAACAAAAACAGGGAAGAACTAATTGCTGCG
Organism: Paenibacillus sp. FSL L8-0470; assembly: GCF_038008625.1. Taxonomy (NCBI): domain Bacteria; kingdom Bacillati; phylum Bacillota; class Bacilli; order Caryophanales; family Paenibacillaceae; genus Paenibacillus; species Paenibacillus sp. FSL L8-0470. Next base: position 3,741,361 of record NZ_JBBOZM010000001.1, on the reverse strand, counting down.
GCTAAGGAACTTTTTATGAAGCAAAGCTTTCTCAAAGTTAATATTAAAGATGTATGCCGCGTAGCCGGAGTAAGCCGGGTTACATACTATAAGCATTTTCAATCCATAGACGAACTGATCTTTGAGGTCCAGATGGAAATCCTCCAGAGTATGACCCAATTTGTTGGAAGAGCAGCTTCAGCCGAAATGAATGGTAAGCAGATGCTTGCTTCGATGCTGGAGGCTTGGATTGATTATGCTTCGCAACATCCAGAGTACATCAAGTTTATTCTTCTCTTCGATCTGCATTATGAAGCCTATGACTCAAGCGATGAACTCAAAGTGCAGTATAATAATTTTGTTAACCGGGAAAAAGAACGTCATTTCCTAATGGATGCTCTGGACATTGGTTTTAAAGATGGATCGTTAAAGTCAGATACTGAGCCCTTGAAGACCGCTCATTTTATCTTCATGTCTATGATGGGTTTACTTCAGAAAATGAGCTTGATTCCCAAGGGCGATTGGAACGGCGAACTTCAGGATAAACAAATGGCTAAGCGGTTTGTTGGAATGTTGGTTCAGCATTTAAGTGGAAAATAACAAATCCCCCTGCCTTTTGGGCAGGGGGATTTGTCCATAAATCTGTTTCTATTCATATAGATGAATCGAACCGGTAGGTCCAGAACTGTTCTGTGCCGAACCTGCCGCGGATTTCTTCATCACTCAGCTCCCGGTTGCCAACGAGTTCCGCCGCTTGGAATTGCGAACGGTGCGCTGTAATCGAGGCCATTTTATTAACAAGGAATGATGTTACATCTACGGTCACATCTGCTTTCCCGATAACCGTCTCGTGATTGCTGGCGAAGGCGCTGCAGTGCACAAGCGGCCTTTCTGCCGCGGGGAGCCGGCTGATGGTTCGGATGACGGCTGCCCCGGTGGCATCATGATCGGGATGCACACTGTACCCTGGATAGAAGGTGATGACCAGTGACGGGGTCAATTCCTGGAGCAGTGACAGGATGCGGGAGTCCAGCAGCTGCTGGTCTTCGAACTCAATCATTTTATCATGGAAGCCGAGCATCCTTAAGTCTTGAATGCCAATCGCATGGCAAGACGCTGTCAGTTCCTCCTTGCGGATTGCTGGCAAGCTGACACGGCTCGCGAACGGCGGGATGCCCATATTGCGGCCCATCTCCCCTAGTGTCAGACAAGCATAGGTGACTTGAGCGCCGCCTTCTATGTACATAGCCAATGTCCCTGCTGCAACAAATGCTTCGTCATCGGGATGGGGAAATACCACTAAGATGCGCTCATGTTTGGCTTGTTTAGTATTCATGGCTGCTTGATCCTCCGCTTTCATTAGAACTTGTCCCGGCTTAATTGCAATGACACAATTAGCTTTCCTTGACTGTCGTGCCCAGCCATGATTAGGCGTTCATGCTCATTCTCATCAACATGCGTAAGGCCCTCTGCATAAATCCAGCCGTTTGCTGTCTTTAATCCGACCCGGTAAGGACCTGTGCCGGAGATGGAGCCGTGCGTATATGAGACGGCCGCGTTGGTGATGAACGCCGAAGCCGTTGGCCGGCTGCTGTCCAAATGACTGGCGTAGGCGCCTGTGGTGAGTTCAAGGTGCAGGTAAAGTTCCTGACCGGTGAGGCGGTCGATCACAGTTTGGATGTCTTGAGGATGTATCGGCAGCATAATGGCCTCCTTGATTGGTGTTTTACCCTTCAACTATATCAGCTTGCAGTTCCGTTGCAATTTCAATCATTTTGGGAACTACAGCTTCGTTGGAAATAGCTACATACAAATCACCCATGTAAAGCCGGAAAGGAATTTCCACATCCCCCTGCTTCCACATCCAAAAGTCTCCATCAATGGACATGTTGCTTTCCGGGCCTTTTACGGTAAAAACCTGTGAGTATGCAAAGTCGGGCTTTGCTGCAAAGTAATCTTTGCATTCATCCAAAGAGATGGATGGCTCCGCATTGTTTTCCTGCATTGATCGTGTAATACGAAAACGCTGATTCATTGATATGCCTCCAAATTTTTGTGAAATCTGTATCCTCTACAAAACAATATTCTCTCATTCTCGGAGTCTACTGTCAAAACTATAGTGTACATAAAATGAACGATTGCTAGCCTCTATCTGTCTTATTGATGAGAACAACAAAAAAGGGGGTGCAGCAGAATGACTGACCGGGAAATTTTCGAGCTCTATAAAGAAGATGTTTATTATTTTTGCTACTATTTGATGAAAAATCAAGCTGATGCTGAGGATATTAGCCAAGAGGTATTTGTCAAAGTGATTTTGGCAGATAGATCAAAGGTAAGAAACCTGAAATCGTGGATTTTGCGAATTGCTTCGAATGAGTGCAACAGCCTGATTAGAAGGCGTAAAACAGGAGTGATGAAAGAATTACGTAATTATTTACTATCCAGGTCTCAGGATTCCAACCCTGTCGAAGAGCATTTAAATCACCGGGAAACTAAAAAAGAAATTCAAGGCTTATATAGTAAGCTTCCCGACAAAATCAGAATGGTAGTAGTCCTTCGTTTTATTAACGAATTGACTGTACCCGAGATCTCTAAAGTGATGGACATACCCGAAGGAACTGCAAAATCCAGACTAAATAAAGGGCTTAAGCTGTTAAAGGGCAAAATGGCTGGAACTCAACTAAAGGAGATGAGCAGTAATGAATCAGTATATTGAAAAGGATAAGAACATTCCCCTGCCGGATTATGATTTAATGTGGACAGCCATAGAAAAAGAAGCCTATCAACGCCAAATAAATCTGCAGCCTTCGCAGAATATTCCTAGACATCGTGCGAAGGTTGTTCCCATCAGTATCGTTTTCTCATGTATCTTGCTTGTCGCCATTCCTGTATACGCTAGTGTGACGGTCAATTGGGATAAAATTGGCGGCCGTAGTGTGACCAATGCATTAAAAAACGGTATTGGCCAGCAGTATGATCTCCAAGCTTCCAGTTCTGGAGTTACAATGAACTTGAACGGTGTGGTGACGGATGGAGAAAAAATGAGAATGCTCATATCTCTGGATACTAAAACCGACCTAAGCCAATATATTGGAATTGCTACAGAGAAAAATACCATGACAAGTGAATCCGGTAGCGAGGCAAAAGTATACGGCAATTTAGAATACGACCCGGAAAGCAAGAAACTCCTTGGTGTATACGAAACCCCTGATACATTAAAGGATGATAAAAAAGACTACAAATTTGAAGCGGAAAATCTTATTTTTCTCCGTAATAGGGATATTCCCTTAAAATCTAATCATCAAGCTGGAGATACGATTGTTACCGGATCTACACAGTATCCAACCCTCCATATTGAATCCGTTAGACAAGCTTCAAATCAAACCATTATCCGCTATAGGGTCGCTGCATCACCGTCTGACTTGGGACGTGGCAACCCGCATCTGGTAGTTCATGCTGGTGGTCAAGTGAAAGAAGCAGTTCCCACCATCATGCCTAACGAAGGTTCGGATTTGTTTATTGAACAAGTATTCGATATGACTGAATCCGATTGGAAGGACGCCAGTCTTCATTTCAGTTACATTGAAGAAGCAAAACGGATTTCAGGCAGTTGGAAGTTTGATTTTAAAGCAGATGGAAAAAAGGCAAGTGAAGCTATGTACACTAAGAAATTGTCTACCAGTCCTGAAGTCCAGGCAAAGACAGGCATAACCTTCGATCAGCTGGTGATCACCCCTTTAGATATCCAGATCCTAATCAATGAAGAAGAATCGCTCAAAAAAGGAATTGTCCACTACAAAACTGCTCAGCTGGTTATAGGGGATAAAACAATCGCCGGGGATCGGGTTTTAAAAGGGGATCATCCCGGAAGCTATCAGCATTTATTTCAATTTGAAACTTCGGAGTGGTATAAGAACTGGTCGGACGTTCCAATAAAACTTAATTTGAAAGATGCTGTCATTCAGAAACGGGATACCTCTAAGAATTGGATCACGCTAAATAAACCTAAGAAAGAAAAGCAGTCCGCCAAACTTAATGTGGATGGCTTTGAAATTCAATTCACGTATTATACAGAGGGCGATAATTTGATGGTCGAGTCCCATTCCGAATCCCCTGGCTTCAAGGGTGTTAACCAAACTACGCTACGGATTAACGGCAAAGAAATAGTACCTGAAATTACACCTAAGGGTATGGTATCTACAGGGGTTAATATCGATAGCTACAAAGGTATTCCCTTTGATGAAAAGATTGAACTGAACCCTGGTATTTATAAATACAGCGATCCAAGCCGGAATGAAGAAGTTAAACTCTAACTGAATTTAATAATAAACCAGCGGCAGTCTTGGATTGGAAAATAAAATCCTAGACTGCCGCTTCTGATATCAGTACTCCCTTTTATTCCCCTTCTTTACGAATTCCCACTCGACCTCAACATTTTTTCTGACTCTTAGTAGAAGACGAAACAATGTTTCTTGTTCTTTTTCAGAAAATCCTGCTAACGCAACCAAATCGGTATGATCCCCTTCTCTCTTCAGAAAAGAGTACGCTTGCTTACCTTTTTCAGTTGTAAATAGCCTTTTGATTTTCCTGTTCGTTTCATCGTCTTTCTTTTCAATAAAGCCTTGGATTTCAAGCTTTTGAATCGCACGTGCTGCTGTTGTTCGGTCCACCTTTATCATTTCCGACAGCTTTTCTTGAATAATTCCCGGATTCTCATATATTCGAACCAGATATAAATACTGCCCTTTCGTAAGATCTAATTCCTTGAACTCTATATTACTTATAGAATCTAATGCCCTTGCAATCATTCCAACTTCACGAAGGATCTCCTTCATTCAAATCACCTGCCGTCCACTATTGTTGTACTTATAATTGTCGTTAATTCATTATGACGTTCTTCATATAAAAAATAAATACAGAATGGATCGGACAAGAATGAATCTCAAAGGAACCGAACGCCTTGGACCGATTGCTAAACCGTACATTAGCCAACTCTGCTAACTGAGTACAAGAGCTGAATACTATAGTCCGTTTACAGATTATATTCAAGACCCCCATAGTGTTTTTATGACGAAAGAATAGAAGCCTGCAAATTAAACAGCACGTCTCCCAGTAGGAATGGAAACGTGCTGTTTGCGATTCTCAGTATGGTTAGATTAGAAATGTATCCTAGATAAGCTGAAATCCCCTGCTCACTCGTTCTGCTGATTTTCCAAAGCGGTTGCACCTTCAAGCAGCATCAATCCACTCAGCTGCACGCTGAGCTGAACCGGCAGTATAGGCTTATGCTCCCAAGAAGGGCCGCAGAGTCCCAGCTCGTGGTCCAGTCCTTTCGTCCATATAGCATGGGCATTCGCCAGAATAACTTTACGGATAGGCAGTGTTCCAGGAAACTGCTTCTCCAGCTGAACCCAGTAGCGGATCAGAATTCCTTTGAACAATCCGGTGTCATCAATGCCTTCATCAGGCAGCATGAGTGTAACCGGGTGGCATAATCGGCGTATGCTTGTGTCGGCTGTCCACAGAGCATCGTCTGCATATTGCTGCTCTCCTTTAACACGGTACAGTTCCAGCGCCGCTCCAAGAAACACTCCCTGGCAGTAAGTGAATTCCCAGTCATAATCAATCTGGCCGTCTCCCAGCCTGTTGATTCCGTCCCATACAAAGCCGGAGCCGGGATCCACCAGATGGGCTTTGTTCCATTCGTAAATGCGGACCGCCCATTCCAGATCCTCCGGATCCCGGAACAATCCGTACAAACGGGCAGCCAGAATGGCGGCGGGCGCATTAGCCGGGGTGTTCTTATAATCCAGCTGATCCTTCTTCCAGGCCATTCCTCCCCCGAAATGGCTGTTCCACGCGGTTTGAATATCAGACCACAGCTCCAGCACAGCATTCTTGTATTCTTCTTCCCCGGTAGCCTGGTACGCCCGCAGCAGCGCAAGAGCCGTCCACTCCATATCATCATAATAATTATGGGAGAAGGTACCGCCATTATAAGCACGCAGACAGCGGCTGAATTCGCGGATACGCAGGGGAGCTGCGGGATCTCCCGTTCGTTCATAAGCATCGAGAAGCACATCCATCACATGGGCCTGCCACCAATAATAGAAGTTGTCGTCCAGACGGATATGCTCTTTGGGAAACCACTGATTCATAATACCGGTCTCTTCATTGTAATAATGCTGCTGGAGGCAACGCTGGAGCCAGTCCGCACGTGCCTTCCAGTCCGCCTGTGCTGAAGCTTCAGCAAAAATGTCCATAGAATCATCCCCATCTGGCGTTAATTATTCACCGGTAATAGTGCCAAGCTCAGCCATCCGCTCCAGCAGCTTTATGCCGCTGAGCTGAGAGCTTAACTGTACAATGCCGCCGGGCGGGTGGCACCAGTCCGTTCCAAACAACGCACTTTCCGCCGCCTTCCCTCTCTCCCAGAGAAGTTCCGCATTTCTGTGAAGAAAGGATGCAGCTTCTCTGGCCTCAGGATCGGACTTTACAAGTTCGGCGGTATAGCGGACCAGTATGCCCTTGAACAGACCGCCATCTCCGCCGCCCTCATCCGGCAACACCCTGAGCTGCGGACCGGTTAGCTCTTCAACGGCTGCCGTGAAGGTCTGCCGGGCATCTTCAAGGTAGCCGGCTTGATCCGTAATCCGGTACAGTTCAATTGCGGCGCCTATATACACTCCTTGATTGTAGGTGTATTTCCAGTCTTTATCAATTATGCCATCCCCCTCACGGTTCAGCCCATCCCAGACAAAACCGGTCTCCGGGTCGACGAGATGTTTCTTTTGCCAGCTTAGAATCCGTTCTGCCCATTCTAGATCCTGCGGATCACCGAAGGCCTGATACAGCCGGGCAGCCAGGATGGCGGCAGGCGCGTTGGCCGGGGTGTTTTTATAATCTAGCTGCGATTTCTGCCAGGCGATGCCGCCGCCCATATGATCGTTCCAGCCCGACTTGATGTCCCGCCACAGAATTAATGAAGTCTGCTTGTAGTTCTCCTTCCCCGTTGCCTGATACGCACGTAGCCATGATAGTGCCATCCATTCCATATCATCATAAAGCTCATTTGGCCAACTCCCGCCATTGCGGCGGAGAAGACCTTCATGCAGCGAGGCGAGACGCTCTTCGTACCGTCTGTCTCTTGTCCGCAGCAGACCGTCCACCAACGTATCCACGGCATGGGCCATCCACCAATAGTGAAATATAGTGTTGCATTCTCCATTCGGGCAAGGCGTCTCAATGTTGTACATGCCCATGTCTTCGTTCCAGAAATAATGATCCAGCGCTTCCTGCGCCTTGTCCGCCCGTTCCACCCACAGTCGTGGCTCAATTTTCAATTGCTTCATAAGGCTCTCTCTCCTCATATCTGATCTGGTTTCAGTAGCTGCTTACCCTTTAATACCGCTGAACGCAATGCCCTGTACAAAATAACGTTGCAGGGCCAAAAAGAGCACCAGTATCGGCAGAATCGCGACCAGCGCACCGGCCATCATCGGCCCGTAATCGGTCTGAAAGTTATAGGAAAAGGCCTGCAGCCCCATTTGAATGGTCGCTTTATCCGGATCATTTAAGACGATCATCGGCCAAAGGAAACTGTTCCACCCTGCCTGAAAGGTGAAGATGCTTAAGGTAGCCAGTGCAGGTTTCGTGAGCGGCAGATAAATGCGCCAAAAGATCTTAAATTCACCGCAGCCCTCAATCCGGGCCATTTCCAGCATGTCGCTGGGCAGGGTGAGGAAAAATTGCCGCATGAAGAACACCGCGAACGTCCCGGATGCGCCCGGCAGAATAATGCCCCAGAAGGAGTTCATCAGTCCGTTGCCGCCACTGCCGAAAAGATCATTGCCTCCGGCGAATGGAATATGGCGCATCACATAAACGGTCGGAATCATGGTTACAATGCCGGGGATCATCATCGCAGCCAGGAGGACCCGGAATACCGGCTTATTCAGCCTGAATTTCAGTTTCGCAAAAGCATAGCCGCTGAGGGAGCCAAAGAATAAATTGGCCAGTACACCGGATACGGCAAGAACAAGCGAATTCCAGAAAAATAAAGCAAATGGCACGGTCGAGAATGCTTTGCGGTAATGATCAAAGGTCAAATGCTTCGGAAACCATTGGATCGGCATCGCAAAGATCTCCTCATCCGGTTTCAGGGACGTTAGTACGCTCCAATAAAATGGCAGGAACATGGCAACAGCAATAACGATACATACGATATAATAAATGGATTTGTTAATGCCCCGCTTCAGGGCGGAGCCGCCGGTAACACCCATAGCTGTAAGCCTCCTTTTTTCCTGGGCAGCCCTGTTTAAATGACTGACTCTTCCGCTTTGGATATCCGCATATTGATCAGTGAAAAGACCAGGATGGCCATCGCCAGTACAAAAGCCTGCGCAGAAGCATAGCCCATTTGCAGCTGGTTGAAGCCTTGCTGGTAGATCAGATAGACCGGTGTCTTCGTGACATTGGCCGGCCCTCCCTGCGTCAGAACAAAAGCCTGGTCAAACAGCTGCAGTGCACCGATGATGGCCATGGTACTGACCAGGAAAGTTGTCGGCCGTAATTGCGGCCAAGTGATATACCGGAAGCAATCCATTTTGTTGGCACCATCCAGCCGGGCCGATTCATACAGATAATCCGGAACGCCTTGCAGACCTGCCAGATAAATAATCATATTAGAGCCAACGGACTGCCAGAGTGTCAGCAGGACTATTGAGAGCATGGCCGTTCTTGTCTCGGACAACCAGGCCGGTCCTGTAATCCCAACATAGGAGAGCAAACCGTTAATCAGCCCAAATTCCGGGTGCAGCAGCCAGATCCATACCGTTGCTGCCGCGACAGCTGAAGTCAGCGTAGGCAAATAATAAAAGGTGCGGAACAGCTTCACCCCGCGCCACGCCCGGCTGAGCAGCAGTCCCAGTAGCAGTGAAATTAGAATATTGAGCGGCACAAAAATCAGCGAATACAGAAACACATTGCGGAAGGTTTTCCACAGCAGATCATCATGAGCCAGCCGCCGGTAATTATCAAGCCCGATCCAGTCATTTCGGCTAAGCACATCATAATTGGTAAAGCTGAGATATAAGGCCATTACTACTGGAATAATTGTAAAGACCACGAACAGCAGCACTGTAGGCGTGATGAACAAATAAGCAGTCCGCGCCTGATGTCTTTCCACTTTTCTCATGGAAGCCATACAACTCCCCCCTTCATTATGCGGCAAGGTTCCATAACAGCAGGGAGGCACCGCCTCCCTGCTCGCTACAACTGCTACTTCACAACTTCGTTATCCTTAAGCATTTGGTCTCCCTGCTCCTGAGACTTCTTAAGTGTGTCCTCAATACTCAGTTTGTTCTGCTGGTTAAGCTGAAGATTCGGCGCCAATGCGTCCGTCTCCATCACGGAATAGCCGGGATGTGACGGGCGGACCTTAGCAAATTCCAGGGTTTCCATAAAAGGTTTCCACAGCGGATCATCCTTGAAGAACGGGTCCTCCATCGAAGGCTTGAAGCCAGGCAGGTTCAAGCTGGTCTTAGCCCACAGCAGAGCGTTGTCTTTGTTAGCCGTCCACCATTTGATAAATTCCCAGGCCTCATCGTGATGCTTGGAGCCCTCAGGAATAACCAGGCCGAAGCCGCCCATCACACTGCCTTTGTCACCGTTAGGGCCTGCTGGCGGAGGAACAACGCCGTATTCCAGGTCTTTGCCGTATTTATTGTAAGTGCTGAGCATCCATGGGCCTGAATAGAGCATAGCGACTTTTCCGGTAACAAAAGCATCCTGGCCTTCTCCGAGCCCCAGCTCAAAGCCCACTTTGTAGACTTTATCTTTGTTCATCATCCGGTCCCAGAATTCGAGCACCTGCTTACCCTGCTCATTGTTGAAGTTGGTCTTCCCGTCTTCGGTCAGCATGGTGCCGCCCGCCTGCTGGAGATACATGTTGAACAATCCCAGGTCTGCCATGGAGAAGCCTGCTACTTCAAGCTTGTCTCCGTTCCATTTCGTCAGCTTCGCAGCCGCCGCTTCAAGCTCATCCCAAGTCGTCGGCGGCTGAAGCCCGGCTTCGGCCAGCAGCTTCTTATTGTAGAATAGTGCACGAGCGTCTACTGTAAGCGGCAGACCGTATAATTTATTGTCGTAAGAAAGTTCGTTGAGCGATTCGCTGTAAAAGTCATCTTTGGAGATCCCATCACGTGTTAAATAGTCATCTACCGGATGCAGCACATTTTTGGGCGCATAAAGTGAAGTCCGCCAGCGGTCCCAGAAAAGTATGTCAGGAGCACCGCCGTTCGTGGCCGCAGTAAGAAATTTAGTGATCATATCCTGCTGCAGCACGTATTTCACGTGAATTTTATCCTGCGATTTGTTAAAAGCATCGACCATCGTTTCGAACTGCTTCTGGCCTTCTCCGCCCCAGTCCCCCCAGAAAGTAAGCTCTGTCTTCTTTGCACTCTTGCCGCCTTGCTCTGTTCCGCTTTTCCCTGCATTGGTATCCCCGGAATTACCAGAATTTCCGCCACACCCGGCTGCCAGGCCAGAGACCGTCACCAGAGTAAGTGCTGTTATCAACCATTTCTTCATTGTTTTCATCCCCCTCAGACTATTTGGTATGTCATTGTTGCCGTTCATTTAGCTGCACTTACTTCGATTCCGCAGCGCATGAGCACCAGCTCGCAGAACATCATATTGGCCCAAGAGAACCAGGGACGGGTGTACGCGCCGGGATCATCTGCATGAAAAGCTTCATGCATATACCCGGTACCGTCATCACACTGCGCCAGCAGGTCAAGAATGGATTGCTGTTCCTCTGTATTACCTGAAGTCATTCCTTGTACTGCTAAGGCGATTGGCCAGATATAGCGGTTTGGGGTATGGGGGCTGCCAATGCCTGCTGCGGCTATGCCTGAATAGAAATAGGGATTACTCTTGCTCAAAATGAAGCTGCGGGTATTCATATATACAGGATCATCAACTGGAGAGTAGCCAAGATAAGGAATGGAGAGCAGGCTGGGAACATTGGCATCATCCATCAAATTCACACTACCAAGTCCATCTGTCTCATAGGCATACACAGTCCCAAACTCAGGGTGGTTAACAGTCCCGTGTTGCCGGACACCTTCTTCGATCTGCTCCAGCAGATGTTGCGCAGAAGCCGCAAGCTCAGAGCTGTTTAACACCTCAGCGGCAATTTCACACACATACCGGAGAACAACGACAGCGAACATATTGGCCGGGATGAGATAACCATATTCGCAGGCATCGTCGCTTGGCCGAAACCCGGACCAGGTCATTCCTGTATAGGCCGTCAGGCTGCCTTTGCCTTCACGGACCAATGTATCCGTTGATGCTCCATTCATGCGCTGAAACGTATAGAGGGAATCGCGCTCATGGTTCTGTTCGGTGGTCCACAGTTCAATAATCCGCCGGACCCCTTTTACAAAAGAGGCATCAAATTGGCTGGTCCGTCCGGTATTCTTCCACAGTAAATAGCTGAGCTGGATCGGATAACATAAGGAATCTACTTCGTATTTCCTCTCCCAGATCCAGGGGTTCATTGCCGTGAGATCATCCTGATGCCCCCGTCCATCCGCCTCTTGATTAAAAGCGTTTGCATAAGGATCAATCTCGATAAAAGCAAATTGCTGCTTAACCAAGCCTTCGATCATTTCTGCTATTTCTTCATCTTCTGCGGCAAGGATCAGAAAAGGCCTGACCTGTGCGGCAGAATCCCTCAGCCACATGGCAGGAATATCACCAGTAATGACAAAGGTCTTTCCGTCTTTATTGCGTTTTATTGTTGTATTCCAGGTGTTCGATAAACATTGTTCGAACATGTCTGCCAGTTTTGGGCGGTCCTGCAATATTGTTCGAACCCGTGCAGCCAGACGCTGAATGGATTGGGGTAATTCATTTGAGGAGTACAGTAGAAACAACCTCCCTTTTGTATTGTTATTAAGCGCTTTCATTAAATAGTATATTGGTATATAAATAATATGTCAATCAATATTTTAGACTTAATGATATATCATTTCAAGAATCTGGATATAAAAAAACCCATTCGATTGAATGGGTTCGTCTTAATCTATTACCGTTACTTTCGAACTGCAGGTCCGGTCGAACTGCCGGGGATCAGCTTCGCCTCCAGCATTACCTTATTCGGCACAGAATGCCCGTTCATAATTGTCAGCACATTCTCTACCGCAAGCCGACCCATCTCTTCTTCATTCTGGCGCATATGGGTGAAGGCATAACCTCCTCCAAGCTGTGTCGGCGGACTGTCGAAGCAAATAATGGAGATATCCTCGGGGATGCGTAGTCCCAAACGTTCCACTGCTGTCTTTGCGAGCAAAGCAATATTGTACTCGATGGCAAACAGTGCAGTAATGTCTGGGTGACTCTTCAGATGGGATTCCAAGCGTACGAGATCATGTTCGATATTATCCGGGTTAAAAAACTTCGGCAATGTCGAGGTTAAGTCACTGACCCACAGCTCCTTATCGACCATGATTCCCCGCTGGGCGTGTGCCTGTATGAAGCCTTCAATCCGGTCCTCAACGGCAGTGGTATCGACCGGCGGAGGCGAAAGAAATGATATATGGGTATGTCCCAAATCAAACAAATACTCTGTAGCTACAAGCGCTGCCTGAAGATTATCCGTGCTGATCGATGCGGCGGCTACCCCTTTTAACTGTCTGTCCACCAGCACCAGGGGGAAACGGCCAATGACCAGCTTTAGTATTTCCGCGTTGAAATATTCGCCCTGCGCCGGGAAGATAATCAGCCCATCCACACCCAGGTTGAGCAGCTTCTGGATGGATTGCTCTTCATTCTCAGGAATACCGAAGGTTCTCCGCAAGACCAGAAAGCAGTCATTATCGCGTGAAGCCTGCTCCATGCCATAGATCAGCCCCGTACCGTAGCTGTTGCCAAAATCGGTGATGATCAGCCCGATGGTCTTCTCTTCTACATTGATTGCAGGGATTCCGGTACTTGTTCCGGGAGGCAGCTCCTGAAGTTCAGCGACCGGATCGGCCACAAACGAGCCCCTGCCCGGCTTACGGACGATCAAATGCTCGGCGGCCAGCAGCTCAAGCGCTTTTTTACTGGTAATACGGCTTACATTATAGCTATCAGCCAGTTCTTTCTCAGAAGGAACACGCTCTCCAAGCTTATAGGCTTGAGTCAATATGCTCTCCTTCACTTCGTCAAAAATCTTCTCATACATCGGCTTAGAAGACGTCGGTTCGTTCATGACCTTCACTATCTCCTGACTCTTATTATTCATGATTTACATAATAATATATCATGATATATTATGATTGTCGATGCATACCTAGTCTTTCTGTATTCATTATAGATCTGATGGCAAAAAAAACTAACAGACGGACGCAGAATAGCTGTGTCCGTCTGTTAGTTAGATTTTATGAACCGCCGCTAATGTAGTTCAACTTAATCAGGTGATCTCAAGAAACAATGCACAATCAAAAGGCTGAAGCTGGATGGGATTGAATTCATGCCATTCCTTGGAGGATTCAGACTTCAATTTCGGGTTGAAACCCTTGTTCATTCCACTTACTTCCGAAACCAGACTCCATCCCTTTGGAACATCCCATTCGCACACCGTCCGGTTATGATTCATGACAAAGAAATAAGTACCGTCCTTTCCCCGTCTCCGGGTAATCTCGACACCTTCCGGTGCGGCTGCGATTCCACAGACCCCAGCGTCGCCAATCATCTCCAAGATCAGCTTTTCCATCGTCTCCGGCCCCAATTCCGTCCCGGCATAATAGGCTCGTCCCCTGCCGTATGTATGGCGGGTAACCGCCGGTGTCCCGGCATAGAAATCCCTGGCGTATACGGCTAGTACCTCTGCGCCTTCCACTGTGATCACATCGCACCACAGCTCCGCTTCCTCTCCAGACCTCCCGCCTTCATCTTCCGTTTGGGCTGCCCTGGACATCCCCTCATCATTCAGCCATCTCACACTCTGCCCGAACTGGCGCAGACAGTCGTAATCGTAGATGCTTAGACCCAGTAGCTGCGAATATTTTCCCGGCAGCGTCAGTGGAATAGCGGCATTATTCCGGTCCTTGACTGCGGTCCGCATATCGAGCAGGACATGCCCGCCCGCTTCTGTATATTCATATAGTCTTCGGCATAGCTCTGAATCGGTGACGAACAGAAGCGGAAAAATCAGCACTTTGTATTTTGAGAAATCGTCATTTTCGGAAATCAGATCTACAGGGATATTGTGATCGAATAATGCTTTATAATAACGGTGCAGATGTGCGACGTAGTTCAGGTCGGGATGATGCGGCTGGATTTGCAGCGCCCATTCCTGGTCGTAGCTGAACACAATCCCCACCTCGGCTTCGGGAAGTCCCCCGCGGAAAGCCTCCATATGAGGAGCCAGTTCGGCTATGCTGTCGCGGATTTCCTCGTATCGGCGACCCGGAATACGGCTGTGGGGCAGAATGCCGTGCCAGTACTGCTCGCTGCCGAACAGGCAGGTATCCCACCGGAAATAGACGATGGTATCCGCACCATGGGCAACGGATTGAAAGGTCCAGAGCCGCATCTGCCCCGGCCGGGGCGTTGAGCCGAGAATTTCCGTCCCTGTCGGTCCGGCGAGCTGCTCCATCACCCAGAACGGCTTCCCTTTGGTTCCCCTCATAAGATCGAGCGCCATGCCGAGGTGGGAGGGCAAGCTGCGCTTGATCCGCTCCTCCAGAAACAGCATCGGGTATTGATCGTGGGAGATGAAATCCAGATCCTTCGCCAGCTCGAAATAATCAGTCTTGTCAAAGAAGCCCATAAAGTTATGCGTAATAAGATGGCCGGGACATACCTCCCGCAGTATATCCGCCTGCCACTTTTGGAACTCGACGACCAGACTGGAGCAGAATCGTTTCCAATCTAGCAGAAGCGAAGGATTATGGCTGTTAGGTGAAGCAAGTGGAACGGGAATCTGCGAGAAAGAGGTATAGGTCTGACTCCAGAACACCGTTCCCCACGCCTCGTTCAGGCCTTCGATCGTCCCATGCCGTTCCTCCAGCCATAGGTGGAACCTTGCCCGGCAGTGATCGCAATAGCACAAATTACGGTGACTGTTACCCAGCTCATTGTCAATTTGCCAGCCGACAACATAGGGGTTGTCCCGGTAGCGCTGAGCCATGGTCCGCACAAATTCTTTAATATGCTTCCGGTAGTCTGGATGCGACTGGCAGTCATGATGCCGACCGCCAAAGCCTACCCTCTGTCCTTCCGCATTCAGGGGATACAGATCTGGATGAAGCTCCATCATCCACACCGGCGGAGCCGCCGTCGGCGTGCCCAGCATGGTTGTAATCCCCTGCTCTCCCAGCAGTTCAATGGCTTCGTCCAGCCAGCCGAAATCATAGATGCCGGGACTCGGCTCCATCTTCGCCCAAGAGAACTCCGCCATCCGCACAACCTCGATGCCCATCTCCTTCATCATTACTGCATCCCGCTGCCACAAGTCGGGCGGACAATGCTCGGGATAATAATCAACACCAAATTTCATGGCTTGCGTAACTCCTTCCCATTCACGAGGTTATGTCCAGCTCTTTAATCTATTCGTGTTTATCCTTTAATCGCACCGTCAATCATGCCGGAAATAAGCTGTCTCTGAAAAATCAGAACGATAATAAGCAGCGGCAGCACGCTTACCACCGAACCGGCCATGATGAGATGATAAGGTGTATTGTTGCTGTCCTCCAGCGCCTTCAGCGCTACGGACAACGTCATATGCTCCTGGGAGCGCAGAATAACGGACGGCCACAGAAAGTTGTTCCACTGCTTGACGAACAGGATAATCCCCAGGGCGGCGAACGCCGATTTCAGGTTGGGAAGAATGATCCGGCGGAACATCCCAATCTCGCTGCACCCGTCGATTCGTGCCGCCTCCATCATTTCATCGGGAATGGAACTGCAATACTGCCGCATGAAGAAGATGCCAAAAGCATTGGCCAAATCGGGTAAGATTACTCCCCAGATGTTGTCGATGAGATGCAGGTTCTTATAAATGACAAACAGTGGAACCATCGTTGCTTCATGAGGAATCATTAGCGAAGCGAGCACGAAGACGAACAGAATGTCCTTGCCGCGAAACCGGTATTTGGCAAAGGCGAACCCGGCCAGGCTGCAGAACAGCAGCGCAGTAATCGTCATGGTCGTGGACAGCAGCAGACTGTTCCAGGTGATAATTCCAAATTTACGGTTCACGAACAATTCAGTAAAGTTCTCCCAATGCAGCGTTGTCGGCAGCCAGATCGGCGGATTAACGAAGATTTGACTGATATCTTTCAGCGATGAGCTGAATAGCCAGAACAGCGGAAACAACGTGATGAGGGAGACCACGGCCATCAGGACAAATGCTGCACCAGCGGTCAGGCCCTTCTCAGCTGAACGGCCGGCCCTTTTCGCCGCAGACTTCTTTTTCGTTTGAGTCAAAAGCGTCATTCGGTTCCCCCCCCCCTTATTTCTCATCGAATAGACGCATCTGGATCAGCGATATGCTCATCATCAAGATGAAGAAGCAGACAGCGATTGACGAGGCGTAGCCGAAGTTGAAATTCTGAAAGCTTTCGTTATACAGCATCAGCACCGGCGTCAGCGTCGAATTTAGCGGACCGCCTTTGGTGAGAATGTACGGCTCGGTAAAGAGCGAAAAGGTGCCGATTGTGGACAGCACGGTGCAGAATAGCAGCATTTTTTTGACCAAAGGAATGGTGAT
Source organism: Paenibacillus sp. FSL L8-0470 (assembly GCF_038008625.1). Classification (NCBI taxonomy): domain Bacteria; kingdom Bacillati; phylum Bacillota; class Bacilli; order Caryophanales; family Paenibacillaceae; genus Paenibacillus; species Paenibacillus sp. FSL L8-0470. The sequence continues at coordinate 3,724,617 of NZ_JBBOZM010000001.1, read as the reverse complement.
GAAGAAGAAACTTTTTACTTTCGTCGCTCCATCGACATAAGCCGCTTCGTACAGATCCTTCGGAATACTTTGCAGACCGGTCAGCAACAGCAGCATATTGTAGCCGAGCCAACGATACAACACCATTAACGCCACAGAAAAACGCGCCCACCACGGGGAATCAAGCCAAGGAAGCGGAGACTTGATCCAACTGAGGTTCAGCAGGAACGTGTTGATCAGCCCGTCTTGGGTATTAAATAGCAGCACGAATACGAATGATACGGCGACCACCGACACAAAATTCGGCACAAACAGAGCCATCCGGAAAAACCCTTTGCCCACCATCCATTTGGAGTTGAGCATACTGGCAAAGATTAAGCCAAGAAAGAGCATTAGCGGCACATACATCAGGAAGATGACTAAGCTGTTCCACAGCGACAGCCAAAAGTAATGATCCTTCAGCAGTGCCGTATAGTTGTCCAGCCCGATGAATAGCTTGTCACTTGCACCGTTCCATTCCGTGAGACTAAGATAAAACGAATAAATAATTGGATACAGTGAAAAGATGCCAAATAAAATAAAGTATGGGGAAATGTACAGATACGGAGCGTAACGGATCTGTCTGTTCCATCTTGTCTTACCCATAGATTTTCTCATCTCCTTGATCCTTGCTGCTGTCTACTCTCTTTTGGTCTTCTGCCGGAGTTCATCGGCCATTGTCTTTAACGCATCTCCGGAGGAGGCGTCATTCAGGAACACCTTTGCCCACACGTCCGTCATCAGCTTGTTGGCCATCGGGAAATCGGAGGTGTAAGCAAGCGGATAGGTGCTCTCCAGTGATTTGGCATACACTTTTAAGATAGGCTGGCCCTTGAAGTAATCAAATGGCTTGTCCATTGCCGAGTCGGAATATACCGTCTTCAACGAAGGGAATAGCCCCGCCTCCAGCATCATTTTGGTCTGAGACTCCTTATCACCGAGCATGAATTCGATGAATTTCCAGGCTTCTTCCGGGTGCTTCGAATTTTTATTTATCGCCATGTTGGAACCGCCCTGGTTAGCCCCGCCATATTTATCGTCCTCTGACCATTTCGGCATCGTCGTAACTGACCATTTGCCCGAATCCTGCGGCGAGTACTGCTTTTCAATGATCGCGTCATGCCAGGAACCGCCGACTACGCTGGCGATTTTACCCTCAGCGATGGCATTGCCCCAAGGATCGGAGTTGGCGCGGGCGTCATAGACAAGCCCCTCCTGCTGCATCTTGATCAAATAATCCGTGATCTCCTTTACTTCCGGGCTGTCGACCGAGACCTTGCCGTTCTCGTCAAAATACCAGTAGCCTCGCTGCCACATCATAGATTCGAACACGCGGTTGCTGGAATTGGTCTTCGAATCGCCGTACATGAACGCTCCCGTCTTCTCCTTCACCAGTTTGGCGGCTTGATAATAATCGTCCCAAGTTTTAATCTTGGCGGCGACCTCATCGGGATCGGTCGGCAGACCGGCCTTAGCAAACAGGTCATTCCTGTAGAACATCACCACCGGGCCGCTGTCCCATGGCATGGCATAGATTTTGTCGTCCATGGTGGCGTCCTTCCATTTGTAGGGCACGATATTATCTTTATATGGAGCCACATGTTCGGTAATGTCGAGCAGCGAATTGATCTCAACCATCTGTGATAGATTCGTGGATTCGAGCGCCAGCACATCCGGCACCGCGTCGTCAGTATTGGAGGACACCAAATACTTCTGATAGAGATCGGTGGATTTCATGGTTTGGAACTCAACTTCGATATTGGGATAAGCTTCCTTGAACCGGTCCATATTTAGATCAATCCCGGCTTTGGCCTGCTCCCAGATCCAGACGACAAGCTTCACCTCCTCCTCTCCCCCCTGATCCGTTCCAGCCGATCCGGAATTACTTGGTGTGTTGGAACCAGAGCAGGCGCTTAACACCATGGAAGCTGTAAAAAGCGTGGAAAGCAGCATTTTCCCTCTTTTGTTATGCATTGTTTGACCTCCTTGAGTGGGTTGATACCATCATAAGAGAAATGTAAGGGGTTTCAAATCCGACTGCCGTTCGAAAAAGGTTCACTTTTATTGGAATGTAATAAAAAAGCCCGTTTTCTACACGGGCGAAGGGTCAATTCATTGGATTTTGGTGTCTTTTTGTTTGTTGGCGGTATTGTCCCGGAGCGAATCCGACGCTTTTCTTAAACCATTTGGCGAAATATTTGACGTCTCCAATCCCGATCTTCTCCGCTACTTCCTCCATACGGTAGTCTGTCATTGCCAGCAGATTCTGTGCCCGTTCCAGCTTTTTCTGTGAAAGGAAATCAATCAGGCTGCTGCCTGTCGCTTCTTTGAATACGGTGCTGAAGTAGCTGCGGCTTATACCGATCCGGTCGGCGATTTCGCCGACTCGGGGATCGAGATGCAGATGGTGGTTGATATAGTCAATAGCGCTGAGAATATCCTCCTTATGCTGGCGGCTGACCAGACGGGTCTCGCGCTCGATTGCCCGCAGGCGCAACAGACGCAGCACGCCCTCTATCCATCGCACCCCGCCCTCAACCGGCCCCTCCAGTCTCCATCCCAATCCGGGATTACGTGAACTCTTCAGATGCAGCAGTTCATGCTCCGCCGTATCCCGTTCCGCCCAGTGGCAGGCCAGCAATGCAGTACCGTCTGGACACGGTAAGAACGCACGTCCTGGTGACCCGGGTGGAAATGCCTCACCAATCTTTAGACATGCTTTTTGCTCAGAAGTCGAAAAACTGGAATTGTTAGCGCTTCCATTATTATACAAATGAAAGATGCAGCCGCCTCGGGTCATCCAACCCCAATCTCCATTCAGCTTGGCTACCAGCCTCTCGTCTGCAGTGATATCCTGTACCCGAAGCCACTCCATTACAATTTGCATCTCGTCCTCAGAGGCTGCCATGGAGGACTGATTCTCCAGATGAAGCCCGCATTCACGCCGGATTTTATCGAGGCATCGCTCCATTTCCTCGTCGCCCATGCTGGTTTTTACAATATAGTCAGAGATACCGAGCTGGATCCCCTGCTGTGCGTAAGCAAAGTCGCGGTGACAGCTCAGAAACAGGATTTTGACATGGGGATATCTGTGTCTAATTTTATGAGCCAGCTCGATTCCGTCCATCTCGGGCATCACGATATCAGTAATGACAATGTCGGGTTCATGATTGACCACCTTCTCCCAGCCCAGGATGCCGTTGGGTGCATCGCCGACGACTGCCATGCCATGTCTGCCCCAGTCGACTGTCATCCTCAGCCCTTTTCTCACAAGCTGTTCATCATCAACGATAAGCACCTTCAGGGGTGAATCTCTCCGTAAGTCTTTGGCCATCGTATGATCACCTTACTTCCGTGGTTTCGTTCGGACTCTATCGTAAAATCGCAGTTTTCGCCAAAATGCATGTTAAAGCGCTCTCTGACATTCCGCATGCCAAGTCCTCCTTTCTTGCCCGGAATGACTTGGCCGTTCCTCACATAGAGCAAATGCTCCGGCTTGATACCGATCCCGTTGTCAGTTAACTCCGCCTTAATTTCGCCTGATCCGGAGACGAGTGACAGCCTAATTTCACCTGCTCCGTCTGTAAAGCCGTGAAAAAAGATGTTCTCCAGTAGCGGCTGGAACACCATCCGCGGCACCAGGCAGGACCTCAGCTCCGGCTCGGCCTCCAGCTTGAAACTAAAGGCATCATCGTACCGGAGCCGCTGGATTTCGATAAAATGAAGCACTAAAGCCAGTTCCTCCTCAAGCGGCACCAGTGTCTTAGACACTGCAAAAGTGCTCTCCAGGACGGCAACCAGATGCTCAATCATTTTCTGAATATCGCGGCGCCCGGCCAACCTCGCCTTCCACTGAATGCTGTTCAGAGTGTTAAATAGCAGGTGGGGGTTGATCTGGTAGTGAAGCGCCCGCAGTTCTGCTTCGCTCTTCAGCTTTTCGCTCCGGCTGATCTCACGCACCAGATCCTGGATTTGTCCGGTCATCCGATTGAAGGATTGACTTAAATAGCCCAGTTCATCGCTTGTGAGCACCGGGGTCTGGATGAACAGCTCCCCTTGTCCGAATCTTCGCATCGAATGGGTCAGCTTTTGAATGGGCCGCGTAAGCCGAAGCGAGAAAAAATGGGCCATCGCGATGGCGAAGAGCAGCGTGCAGCCCGCAACGATCAGCGTATAGTTCAGGATCACGCCCGAGGAGCGATAGAACTCAGCATGCGGCATTCTGGCCTCGACAGTCCAGCCCTCCCGCTCCATAACGCCGGACCAGACAATATCGTCCTCCGAACTACTGTATTTCTCCGAGCTTTGCAGCAGCACGCTTCCGTCCGCTGCCCGTATTTGCAGGTGAGCATTCATATTATGCTGAAACGCCCGAAGCAGATTCACCACGGAATCCGCCTTCGTGTCGATTAGAATCCGGCTGCCTGGCGGGAGTCCGAAGTGATCCTTGACCGGCACAACCAGGCTGATGACCATGTTGTCATTTACAAAGCGGTAATAGTAATCCGGCCGGTGGATGATAACTTGTCTTCCGCCATTCCCGGCAACTTGGTGCCAGAAGGAGGACTCCGTAAGCCTTGCCTGATCAAGTCCGCCGCTTCCGATAAATTTGCCCGAAGGCATCACAACCGAAACACTTACAATATTGACCGTTTCAAAAGATATAAGATATCGCTGGAGCGCCTGTTCCTCCTTATATCGGCTATAGTTCAGCGTTTCGCCATCTTCGATGACCATGGGTGCAGAGATCAAATAATTCAGTAGATTGCCCGTAATATTGTCCATCTGCGCGATGCTGGTATCCAAATGGAGCTTAAGCTCCTCAATGGCGTTCATTCCGTAGCTCCCGAACTGTGAATTCACGATCTGCGACGATTTATGATTGGAGAAATAACCCATTACGGCCAACGGAAGCAACGCAATGACTGTGAAGAACATCAGCAGCTTGGCGTACATGCTTCGGCCTATTGATAATGCCTGCGGTTTGCCTTTGTTCCGGGGGTGTGAAGCTTTCGTTTTCATTTCGTTCCCTCCACAGCATCGACTGGCCTTACCAATGCGTAAAAAGGGCAACCGGATCTACGTGATCCGGTCCCCCTTACCTATTTCCGCAAATCCGGTAAACCCGGTTTATTCGTCTTCTTTGAACACCGGTACAATATTCAGCTCAAACTGGAACTCCTTCTCATCCAGCCTGTAGGGAGCCAGCAGCGCGGGACCGCAGGAATTGGAGCCTACGCCGCTCATCTGATAATCCAGATGGACAATCGTCTCCGGCCTGCGGGTCAGCTCGTATTGGTGCGAGGCTTGGGTCAGATCCTCCGGCGTATAATGCGAAGCATTGAAGGAGAATGGACGGTCACTCTGGAATCTCAGTCCCATGCCGAGCTCATTCGAGACAATAACCCATTCCGTTTCATTGTGGGAACCGTTCTCCTGGGGCATGATATAATCCACAAACTGCTCATCGACGGTAGTCATGTATTTCCCAATTTTAGTGCTATGTCCCTTATCGATGTAGCTTTCATGGGGTCCCCGGCCGAAATATTCGATCTCCTCATTCCCTTCCGGCATCACGACGCATAGCCCGAACCGGGGCAAGAATGGAATACCGTCTCTGGTTGTTACGTTAGTACGGAGATAAAGCTCTCCTGTAGCGTCCACCTTCCAGCGGAACGTTCCCCGCAAGAACGGCGGACGCAAATAGCCTCCCATCGAGAAGTCCGCTTCCAGCTCTACGGCTTCACCGTCCTGCCGGATCGTGTCCACGCGGTAAATATGGGTTACAGCCCGTTCGTACCCCTCCTGCATCCATTCGTGCTTCACGAACCGGTCATTATCTGCCGGGGCGCGCCATACCGCAAAAGAAAGCGGCGCAAGCAGCATCTCCATTCCGTTCTTGACTAGGCTGTCAAACGTACCGGCGCCAAGATTAAAGCCGTATTTAAAGTCAAATCCCGTGATGACAAGCCGGTCGTCCCGGCGCTCCACTTGGAGTGGTGACCGGGCCTCAGGTAGGAATAGCACAGGCTGATTAGCCGGCAGTTCAAACTGGCCGAAGGAAATTTCATGGCCGGGTGATGCCCACCAGGTTTCTTCTATCGTCCTGCACGACAGAGTAACAAAGTACCTCCCCGGTTCCTCCGAAATTCCGAAGCCTGCTTCGACTGTCTGCGAGCCGTGAGGGCCGGCCGACAAACCACTGATTTCACCTTGATTTACCGTTTCACCGTCCTTTTCCAATTTCCACAGAACTCTCACATGAGACAGATCCCTAAAATCATAGCGGTTGTGAATTTCTATGAGCCCCGATCCGATTTCTTTGGCTTCAAATACAACGGGGGCAATCACCTGCTTGAGTTCCAGCAGTCCGGAATGCGGCTTCCGGTCGGGGGCAACCAGACCGTCAATGCAGAAGTTGCCGTCATTAGGCTGATCGCCGAAATCTCCCCCATAAGCATAATAAAGCCGTCCGTGCTTTATAATCTTGATGCCATGATCCACCCATTCCCAGACACATCCACCCATCAGCTTTGGATACCGGTTGATCACATCCCAGTAATCCTGCAAATCGCCGGGCCCGTTGCCCATGGCATGGCTGTATTCGCACAGAAACATCGGTTTGGTCGTATCCGGATCGGACGCGTACGCTGCAATCGCCCCGCTGGAGGCATACATCCGGCTCTCCATGTCGAGCACCTCCGTATCCGGGCTGCCGCCGTGACGGGGATCCGAACCCTCGTAGTGAATAGGACGAGAAGCGTCCCTTGCTTTGGTCCAGCGGGCCATTGCCATATGGTTCTCTCCATAACCGGATTCATTGCCCATGGACCAAATGATGATACATGGGTGGTTCTTATCCCGCTCCACCATCCGGGTTGCCCGCTCGACGAAAGTTTTCTCCCACTCGGGGTTGCGCGTGAACCAGTTGAAGTCCCCTGCTGGAAGCGCGCCATGACATTCCAGATCGGCTTCTCCGATCACATAGAAGCCGTATTCATCACAGAGCTCTAGAAAACGGGAGTCGTTCGGGTAATGCGAGGTTCGAATGGTATTGATATTATGCTGTTTCATCAGCCGCAAATCTTGGACCATATGATTGACCGGAATCGTTTGTCCAAGCTCCGGGTGGGAGTCATGACGATTGACACCCTTAAGCTTTACCGCTTGACCGTTGATCGTGAACACGCCATCCTGAATGGATATTTCGCGTAAACCTACGGGAAAATGCAGAACTTCATCGCCTGCGAACAAGTATAAATGGTATAAATGCGGGTTCTCTGCATTCCACAGCACGGGATTCTGCACATGCAGCTTCAACGTACCTTGGCCTTCGATCACGGCCTGCGTCCGCTCTATCTCAGCACCGTCTGCATCCTGCAGAACAGCTTCAACTTCAAGCCTGCCTGTTGACTCCACCTTGCAGTTTAGCTCCGCACTATCGAAGCTTGCGGACAGAGACGTGCGGTTGAATACATCGGAGATATGAGCGGAATCCCTGGCAAGCAGGTAGACGTCCCGGAAAATACCAGTGAATCTCCAAAGATCCTGATCCTCCACATAACTTCCGTCGCACCATTTCAGCACCATGACGGCCATCCGGTTCACACCAGGACGGACATAAGGCGATATATCGAATTCGGCCGGCATCCGGCTTCCTTGGCTGTAGCCAACAAATTGTCCGTTCACCCACAGGTAGAAGCATGAATTGACTCCTTCAAATACCGCTACCTTCTCCTTGCCGTTCCAATTATCCGGCAGTGTGAACTCCCTGACATAAAGTCCGGCAGGATTATCATTGGGCACGAAAGGCGGGTCAAACGGAAAGGGATAGTTGATGTTCGTGTAATGCAGTTGATCATAACCGTTTACTTGCCAGCAGGACGGAACCACCAGATCATCCCATCGGCTAATGTCATGTTCAGGGGCTACACAATCTTCCTTGACCTCTCTGACGCTGGCGTGATATTTGAACTTCCAGCGGCCGTTCAGCGTCTGATAATACGGGGAACGCCCCCGCTTTCTGCGGCGCGCGTCTGCAGCTGACGCGTATGGGATATAATAAGCTCTGGCTGCTTTCCTGTTTATCTGCAGCGTCTCGGTATCTTCCCAGTAATTCGGCATAAATGACATGACCATCCTCCTGAATATTGTAATTGGCCTTACCACTCAGCAATGCTGCCGTCCCGATGCCGCCATACCGGATTTCTCCAACGGTGGCCCGTCTCCGCCATCTTCCGCACATACTCCTCGTTCACCGTAATGCCAAGACCCGGTCCGGAAGGAATATTGACATGACCGTCACTGTAGGCAAAGACGGTAGGATCGGTGATATAATCCAGCAGGTCATTTCCTTGATTATAATGGATGCCGAGGCTTTGTTCCTGAATGACCGCATTATAAGACGTCGCATCTACCTGAAGGCAGGCGGCAAGAGCGATCGGCCCAAGCGGACAATGCGGAGCGACCGCAACATCGAACGCCTCGGCCATAGCGAATATTTTCTTGCATTCCGTGATGCCTCCCGCATGGGACAGGTCGGGCTGAATAATATCGACTACCCCATCCTTCAGCAGATTTTTAAAATCCCAGCGTGAGAACATGCGCTCACCCGTCGCGATCGGAGTGCTGGTATGATGTGCGATTTCCCTGAGTACTTCGTTGTTTTCCGGCAGTACCGGTTCTTCAATGAACATCAGACGGTACGGATCCAGCTCTCTGGCCAGTCCCCGTGCCATCGGTTTATGAAGCCGCCCGTGAAAATCGACAGCGATCCCGAATTCCGGTCCACAGGCCTCCCGGATGGCGGCGACCCGCTCAACGATTGCATACACCTTGTCATGTGTATCAATGAACTGCATCTCTTCCGAGGCGTTCATCTTAATCGCCGTGAATCCGGCGGCCTTCTTCTCCAGAGCAGATTTGACGACATCGATGGGGCGGTCTCCGCCTATCCAGGAGTACACCCGCATTGAACTTCGGCAAGCGCCGCCAAGGAGCTGGTACACAGGCGCATTGTAGATTTTCCCTTTAATATCCCACAACGCCTGATCGATCCCGGCTATCGCGCTCATTAATATAGCCCCGCCACGATAAAATCCTCCCCGGTACATCAACTGCCATAGGTCTTCAATCCGCTGAGGATCCTGTCCGATCAAAAGATCCATCAGCTCTTCCACTGCGGTCTGAACTGTATGCGCCTTGCCTTCGACCACCGGCTCTCCCCAGCCGGATATACCCTCATCGGTTTCAATCTTCAGAAACAGCCAGCGGGGAGGAACGATAAAGGTCTCAAATCCGGTTATTTTCATCAATTATTCAGCTCCTTTTGTGTTGTTCATTCTGGCCTTGCTGACTTCTTTCGCAAACTGGCGGGCGTTCTCTGTTATCTTCCCATAGTCGCCCCGCTCCACCGCTTTCCGGTCTACGAGAGCGCTTCCTAAACCGACGGCAACAGATCCGGCGGCAATGAAGGATCCGACATTCGCAAGTGTCACGCCTCCTGTCGGCATCATCCGGATATGACCAAGAGGCCCCTGCAGTTCCTTTATGTAGGAGGCGCCCAGCGAACCGCCGGGGAACACCTTTAGCAGATCTGCACCCGCTTCGTGCCCTCTGACAGCTTCGGTCGGCGTCATCACGCCTGGGATGGAGATTCGCCCGTACTTTAAGGTGAGATCCACAATTGCCTCATTCAAATTTGGCGAAAAAATAAAATCGGCTCCCGCCGCGATAGCCTGCTCGGCCTGCGTCAACTTCAGCACCGTACCCGCTCCCACCAGCAGGCGATCTCCATATTTCGCCTTCATGTCCGCGATCAACCTGTACACTTCCGGCGTATCGGCTGTAATCTCCAGCGCTCCGACACCCCCATCTGCCAGTGCCGCGGCAATTTTATCCGCCCTTTCAGGCTCTGGTCTGCGAATAACGGCGACCAGTCCGGAAGTTATCAACCGCTCAATCTGAAGATTTTTGTCCATTTCCTTCCTCCTCCTTTGGAATGCCCCTCATTTACCGGATAATATCCTCCAAGTCGGATCCCCCTGCCAGGAGAAGATCCACATCCTGCCGTGTCGGAAGACCCTCCACATCGCCGCTTACCCCGACAACAATGGAACCCACCGCGTTGCCGCGTCGCACCGCTAAGGGCAGGTCCTCCCCTTGCAGCAATCCGCTTATAAATCCGGCGGCAAAACCGTCTCCGGCACCCATCGGATCAATGAGCCGTTTCACTCGAAACCCTGGTTCATTTCCCGAGATTCGTCCGTTACTGTAATAAGCTCCGCCCGCGCCGAGCTTGATTACGACAGCACCGGCGCCGGATTTCAGCAGACGGTCTGCGATGTCTGCAGGCGTACAGCATCCTGTCAGAAACTGTCCCTCATCAATACCGGGCAACACGTAATCGGCAAGAGCCGCTATTTCGTTAAGCACAACGCAGGCTTCTTCTCTGTTCCAAAGCTTCCAGCGGATATTGGGATCAAACACAATGGCAGCACCGTGTTTTTTTGCCGCTTCGAGGGCTCGAAAGGTTAATTTCCTGCACTCCGGGCTAAGCGCCGGAGTAATGCCGGTAACATGCAGGAAGCGGGCTTTTCCAACATAAGCCTCATTAAGCTCATCCTCGTGCATCAGGCTGGCAGCCGATTGTTTGCGGTAGTAGTACACCTGTATTTTATCCGGGGATATTTGTTCTTTGAAAAACACTCCCGTCGGCGCTTCGTCTGTAATCCTGACTTCGGAAGTATCAACGCCATGTCCTCTTACGACCTGCCTAATATAGCGTCCAAATGGATCATTTCCGAGCTTGCTGAACCAGCCCACGGTATGTCCCATACGGGCAAGCCCAACTGCCACATTGGTTTCGGCTCCGGCAACATGCTTGTGAAAGCCGTTCACATACTCCAGGGGAACCATCCGGTCCGGTGCCAAAAGTACCATGGTTTCCCCAAAGGTTACTACCTCCATTGCCCCTCCTCCTTCTGCTTCATCACTGATAGAGTTTCTACATAAAGATCACATCTTTATTCTTGAATAAAATAGAATAACTTACTTTTCTGCCGTTTTACACAGAAAACTGTACGTAGCATCGTTTCCCAACGTTAAATGTAATTACTTTTTAGATATTGATACGATCTTTATGCTACAATCATATTATCTTGTTGTTTACTAGTCAATACTAAATCAATACATAGACATATCTACTTATCCTCAAGAAGCTCCTATGCTAAAATGAATTCATTCCAAGTGATAAGGACGGCTAAACATGAAACAGATCAAACAGACCGCGTTTCAGGCTACTATAGAGCTTATGAAACAGAAAATCCTTGATGGGGAATGGGCTCCGGGAGATCGGCTCCCTACTCTGCAGCAGCTAGCTGTCGATTTTTCCGTTAGCGTCACTACAGTACGTGAGGCGCTGCGGATATTAGAAAGTCAGGGGAATGTCAGCATTGAGCACGGACGTGGGATGTATGTACGAAACGATCCGCTGCTGTTGGATGATCCGGCGGTAGCCCTAGAGGAATTGGAAAACATTTCGATAGTGGATCTGCTGGAAGCTAGACTGCTCATTGAGCCTGAACTTGCCGCTCTGGCTGCGCAGCGGGCCGATGACGATCAGATCCGCAGGCTGCGGGTACTGGCAGAGCGAATGGTGCGGCAAATGGAGGAAGGTGGCCCCTTCTTCGAGACAGACCTCGCCTTTCATCAGTTAATCGCCGAAGGAGCAGCAAATCCGGTAGTGGCGCGGATGCTGAATTCGATTCTTCCATTGCTGGCCGAAGGACGCAAGCAGACCAATACGCTGCCCAATATGCGGACGAAAGCTTCCAATTATCATGTTCTGATCGCCATTGCCATTGAGGAACGACAAAGCGAAACAGCCCGGCAGCTAATGGAGAGCCATATCCAGAGTATGCTGACAACCCTGAAGAAGTAGATTCACCCTGTGACGCTGCAAAACAAGCTGCCGAGAATAATCTCGACAGCTTGTTTAGCACGCCTATAAGCTCGCTGTAGTAATGGATCTCCATCCGAATAAATGGTAACCGCATCGGTTTAAACTGTCAGGAGGGCTATCTTATCTGCGGGGCATGGTGACGCCCGCTTTAGAGTTGTATTTTTCCGTAGCTTCCTTGATGACGTCCTCGCCGCCCTTGGAAAGCCACTCTTCCACAACCTTCGGCCAGTCACTGATGGGTTCCTTGCCATACACCATCTTCACCATATGCGTCAGCAGCACCGGAGGAGCCGTGTCCGAGTTGGGAGCGATGTCTGGATTCTTCACTAGTGCGTCCAGACGAGGGTCGAATTGAATCCCGTCCCGGCCTTCATTAGCCAGAATCGTATCATATACTTTGATCAGGTTTTTGCCTTCTTCCGTCATGTTCAGAACACCCTTGTTATACGTGGTGTCTTGCACCAGCCACAAGAAAGACTGACGGTAGCGCTCTTCATCTATGGCAGCGGAATCCGTGGGGGCCGTATATACGATTTTACCGTTCTCTTCTTTGTAGGATTCGCCCTTGATCCCGAAGGTAAAGAAGGTTTCCGCCTCTTCGCTTAGCATCCAGTCAAAGAATTTCACAATATCCGCAGCATTTTTCGTACCTTCCTTGATAAAGTAGGTGCGCGTAGCGGAGCCGTACAAATAAGAGCCGCCTTTTCCGTCAGGGCCAACTGGCGACGGGATAATCTCCAGCTTGGCGGATGGCGTTGTAGCCTTCAATTGCTGCTCCCACTGCAGCAGCTCGTTGGCATTCATCGTCCACATGCCCGCGTTGCCTGAGAGAATCGCATTTTTGTAGTTGGTCGGGTTGATGGTGGCAAATTCCTTGTTGATCAACCCCTCTTTATACATGGTGTTGTATGTTTGTAACGCCTTCATCATATTTTCGTTATCCATAAACTTCGGCTGAACCTGGCCGTTTACTTCCTCGAACATCGTCAGGTACGGAAAAACATCATAAGCGCCAAAGAAAGCATCGGCATATTTGAAATCCTGGCGGCCCATGTAAGGGTTATCAACACCCAGTTTTTTGAAAGCCCGCAGCACATTCAAGTACTCATCGACTGTTTTTGGAACCTGCAAGCCGGTTTGATCCAGCAGGTCCTTGCGAATCCAAGTCGCGCGACGGGACGGATTGGACAGGAACTCCGGTATTGCGTAGATTTTCCCTTGATAGGTGACGTTTTCCCAGGCTTCCTTCGGGATTACTTTCAACAGGTTCTGACCGTGTTGCTCAAGCAGATCATCCAAGGGCATGAACACGCCGGCTTCAACGGAACCGGCCATTTCCTTGCCGTTCACACCGCCCGAGCCTTGAACCACATCCGGAATATCATTAGTGGCAAACATCTGAACCATTTTCTGCTCGAATTCTTTATGAGGCACCAGCACAATGTCCAGATCGGTGTTTGTCATCTCCTCCAGTTTTTTCACCCATTTATCCTTATTCAGATTAGGCGATTTCTCAACATAGTTAAAAGCCAGTGTCCGCATCGAGATGGAGAATTTAGTTTTTTGCGGCGCATTTGACGCTCCTCCGGCAGTCTCTTCTTTGTCCTTGTCCGCGCAACCTGCAACGGCTGTAGCAGCCATTAAAGCAGTCAGACAGACGCCAATCCATTTTTTCATGATAACCCTCTCCTTGTACAATGGGTGCCATACACAAATGAAAATGTTTTTTTAGACTAATATGCTTTAGGAATCTCAACCCGGCGGGTAACCCCCTGATTGGTAAAGTAAACATGAACCCCATGGTCCTGATCGTCCATGAAGTATGATACGTAATCCCGGCTTCCAGATTTTTGGGGAATCAGAAGCGTAACGATCCGATGGCTTATAGCCTCTTGAGTGGATGCGGTCAAATGCCAGTGCCCGGGCAGCCCTTCCCATTCCTTCGGATCTACATCGGTAAATTGGTCGTTTTGACTAAGCGCCATATCTCCAGAGGAGCTGTAGACAAACCTGCCCTCCATTTGAGCTTTTTGGCCCTTTACTTTGAAGGTTTGGTCCTTTAACTTCATGGGATAGAGCGTATGGAACAGCCAATCCAATTTTCCGGGACACTCCAGATCAACACTATCTGTAATGACAAAATAAGCGCTGTCAAAAAAGTAGATCTCCCGCACATACCGTTTGATATAGGGTACATTCTCCCGGTAGGCTTCCGTTGCATCCATTTGCGTGTAGCTGATCCCAGGTGCAGTGGACGCTTTCAGCACCTTGCCGTAGGCTGCCATGTTCTTCGACTTGTCTGTGCCGGCATATTGGCCTTTTCCGTCAATAAGAATAACGTTCTTGGAGCGGGTCTGCTTCCGCCACTGCATATGCATTGTACTGTTGAATGCGACGTAATGGCCGCTTTCGATAGCCAGAGGCTCGCCGAAGGCATGCAGCAGGAAGGCGTTCTGATCCCCGTGGCTATGGCTCACAGAACCGTAACGGCTGCTCTTGGCCAGCATCATGATATGTTCCTGCGGAGCTTCCATCCGGTGATGCATGGCGACCCAGCCAACATCCTGAAACCACTTGAGAGGCTCTGCGGCCAGCGGTGGTTCTGAAGGAATCTGCGGATAATCCGTACGGTAAACCATCTCATCGAACCGGAAATCCCACCAGCCGTAGTTATAGAAGATCATCTGGCTATCTGGATTCAATTCCTTTGTCCGTTCATAGTACCATTGGTACTGTCCATTTCCCGTTAAACCGGCAAATTGGCGGATATTGAAGCCCGTCTTGAGACTGACCGGATCTCCCAGCGACGATTGATCCCCGAAGCTGGCCCTCAAGGTATCCGGACTATAGCAATAGAGCGGAAAGTCGCCGGTTTTGCGGAAGAAGGGACGTTCATAGAAGTTGATTCCCATGTATTTGCGGACCAGATTAAGCGCCTCCGTAACAAAAGCCATTTGAGTGGTCCAATACATCGGGCCTTCGGCCCAGCCGCCATCCTTGCCACCCCATGGGGTATACATGGCGGAGAAGTACTCCAGCGTATAATCAAGCCATTCCTGAACCTCCTCCTCGCCCAACATGGAAATACAGCAGGGAACAAGCACGGAGGATAAAGAACGGATGGCATGGCTGTCATAAGGCACTTGATGAATTCGGGAGCGTTCGATGACATGGAAGGCGATCTGACCGGTTCTCCGCAGCAGTGCCTGCCGCACCTTTAGCCGTTCCTCTTCCGTAAGAGAGCCGTGCAGCCAATCATAGCCCCATGCCAACGCTCCGGCTATGCGAAAGGAGCATTCATCATTATAATCCCGGCTGGTGGTACCCTCCGTGTTCCAGCTTGCAGCATGAAGCAGCCACTCTCTGGCTTTAGCAATAAGCACTTCGTCCTCCAGCACAATCCCTGCTATGGCTAGATGCCGAACAGCATAGAAAACTTCCTGACAGTCCATATACATCTGCCGCCATAGCTTGGCGACACGCTTGTTATCCGGATACGGTGCAGGCTCGGGAATAAGCGCTCGTTCTGTCCAGGGCAGTACGGAATGCTTGAGGAAGTCACTCCAGCCCGTTAAGTCAGGATCTTGGCGGATGGTTTCCCGGTAGGACTCAAGTTGTTCCGCCTGAAGCCAAAGCCGCGGATGATTGCCGGAAGCAGCGGTGTATCGCTCCGTTCTGGATGGCAGAGGCGTTAGCGGAAGCTCATCCGCAACCACGAAAGCTCTTACTTTGCTCCACTCTGAACGGATATGGTTATCTCCGATAAGAGTGTACCGCCAATAATACATTCCTGGTTCCAGCGGTTTATCCGGAGTAAACAGATTATAGGGAATTTGACTGTAGGTCAGCGTGTATTCAGGCTCAAACTCTTTGTATGAGGAGATCTGCAGCTCATACATCCCTTCCTCCAGACTTGCGGGCATCCATGTAAAACGCGGCGGGTTCTCTCCAACATCCGAATGTTCATCAGGCCCATAAGGCAGGTCGAGCACGCCGCTGGCAGGTTGAAATAAAGGTTCTGACATCTCTACTCCTCCGTATTCAGGGACTTTTCCTGAATCAGTCCCTTTTTGGGATTCAGGCAGTAGACAACTCTTTGCCCGTTTGTTTCTATCTGGATTCGGACCTCTTCGCCCGCCTGACTCACAAGCTTTAGTGCAGCAGATTCATGACCGGCCCGATAAACTGTAATAAAATCAACCGACGGGCCTCTATGCCGAAGCATGATGCCCCGGATCAGACTGCTCGGGTCTTCAGCTACACCCGGTGTGCGGATTTCATGCAGAATGGAGCCGGGTGCCAGCAGAGTGCACGCGGAAACTTCATATTCCGCAGCGTGGCCCACTTGATCATAACGGCTGCTCCACCTGGCGCTTAACGCACAGTCCGACTCATTCTGCAGTACGGACAATACCTCTACCGAACCATAGCCCGCTTCCTGTCCGAGGACTGCCGGGGAGTCCTTCCGGATGCGGCGGGACTCGACCGGTAACAGCAAATCTCCTGTCGGATGTAACCATAAGTCCACCTCCTGATCCTGCTTCCGGTCCGTTGTCTGCTCAACATGAAACCAGTCCAGCAGCCAACCGTCAGTCAACAAAAGATGCCGGTCGAGAACCGCTCCTTCATAGGCGCCATCCGAGCGAATCCATAAATACGTATCATCGCTTTCCTGCCGGAATTCTCTGCAGCTGCCGGTATGGGCTGCTTGAGAGCAGCCTCCGATGGTGACCGTGTTATGACTCGCGGTTTCGGCATACCATTCCTTGCGCAATATAGAACCGTAAGGAACCATGCCAAGCTCGGGAGCAACCTCTCCCAACCGGTGCATAATCGTGATATGAAGCTTGTCATAATGCCCATGAGATCCGCCATGCTCACCGAAGTCTGCCAGTACGGACAGCGGGTTGCCCGGATGACGGAGCACGGCGAAGCCTGAATCCGGCAGCAGGATAGAAACCCTTGCCGTGGAGGTAGAATGAAGCTCCTTACGCTCTCCTTCTCCATACAGCACCGCCTCCAGACCGCTCCGCTCTTCCTTTCCGTATAAATACCGGTAAGCATTCGCCAGTATAGGCTGGTAGGTGGGGTCTTTGTAAGCCGTACACCCTATTTCAAGTACTTCAACGATTTCCCGCGCGAAAGGAATGCGTGCATAAGGACCATCATGCACAGCTGGAAGCTCCCCGTTGTCGCCGCTAAGCTCTACCAGCAGCTGAAACATACCGCGGATGGATTGTCCCTGATCCCCTTTGGCATCATATAGGTCAACCCCGAAGCGTCCGGCCATCTCGGCTGCTATGAGGTAAGCCCGCAGCACAAAAATATGGTAGTACGTGCTGCCTTCAAATTCAAAGCCGTCCGGCTTGACGCCGATAGAAAGATGATGATAGAAACCGCCTTCCCCCTCCAGCAGGGAACCGAGTTTTGCCCGGGTACCTTTGGCGGCATATACGCAGGCCAGGCTGGCGTTCAGCCATGCGGTATAATTGTTCTCTGCATTCTTCTTCTCGTGAATGAGAATGTGGCGGTATTGCTCCATGCTCTCCTCCAGCATCGTGAAGAACACCTGCAGTTTCAACTCTTCCTCTTCCGTGAACGTTACTCCATGGTCCACAAGAAGCAGATAAGCCCGAATAAGTGTGGTCGACCAGATCGCTTCCGTCAGCGCCTGATGAAAGGCACGGCCGCTAAGCATCCAGGGCTGGGCATCGGGATGAACCGGATACAGCGGGAACTGCTCCGCATATCCAACAAGAATCTTCTGGGCCAAGCCGCTATAGAAGTCTTCCCCGTCTGCGGCGAATACCGCGGCAGCCTGCAGTGCATAACGTGCTATCGCCTGATGCCGGTATACCAGCCAGGCTCCCCGGTAAGGCTCGCCTTCCAGCTTGCAGCCTTGCGGACAAGTAAAGACAAACGTGTCCTGCTCCGCAGCATTAAAGATTAGCTCGGTATGATGCCGGGGGCACACATATTGGTGCCACCAGCCGCCGGGTTCTGCCGGAAGCCGAATCTCTTCATCCCGGAAAAGGTCCAGCTCCCTCTTCAGTTTATCCACCACAGGGCCAACCCAGGAAAAAGTGTCTGCTTTCTCCTTAAGGTTCATCATCGCATGAACAAGCCTCCGTTAATTTCAATGATTTCTCCAGTCAGATAATCCGACAGCTCTGAAGCGAGGAAGAGTGTCACGTTGCTCACATCCTGCGGTGCGCCTTCCCGGCCCAATGGAATCTTTGCAATTGTCGCCTGTCTTGCCGCATCTGCAGTAAAGGTGGCATGGAATGCGGTCTGACCGATAAATCCGGGAGAGATAGCGTTTACATTAATCCCGTGAGGACTGAGCTCTTTGGCAAGTCCCTTGGTATAAGACCATACCGCCGCTTTGCCTGCTGCATAGATGGAAGCGCCCGGTCCTCCGCCGTCATGAGCCGCGAGAGAGGATACATTGATGATTTTACCGCTTTTTTTAGCGATCATTCCCGGTGCAACCGCTTTGCAGGCAAACACGCATGATTTAAAATTGACGTCCATCACCTTGTTGTAATGTTCTTCGTCCATTTCAGTATTGGGAACCCGCTTGACCATACCTCCGGCATTGTTGACGAGGATATCGATGGTTCCGCCGAATTGTGCCTCTATTTCCTTCACCATATTGTCCAGCTGGGCTGGATTTGTGACATCCGCCTGAAATGCATAAGCTTCTCCTCCAGCCTGGCGGACGGCTTTGACCGTTTCCTCCGAAGAACCGTACAGATAGTTTACGGCGACTTTGGCGCCGGAAGCTGCAAGCGTCTCTAAAATTTGTCGGCCTATCCCTGCATTGGACCCTGTAACCAGGGCGATTTTACCAGTCAAATCAATTTTCATTACATATTCCTCCAAGTAGTAGTTTTTTTCTTAATCATCCGTATTTTCACTCCGCAGGCATGGATAAGATCATCCGTGTTCCTTCATTCTCCTCACTTTCGACGCTTAACCCGTACTGTTCTCCGAATACCATTTGGATTCTCCGGTGGACGTTCATCAGCCCGATCCCACCTCGATGATAGAGAGAGTCACCTTCTGTATCCGCCAGCTGGTTCAGGTTCAGCTTCTCGCGGAGTTTATCTAGCCGTTCCCGGGACATCCCTGCTCCGTTATCCTCTACGAGAACGAGAAACCGGTCCCTTTCTATTCTGGCGTCGATACGAATATAATGCCTGTCTTCAATCCCATCAGGAAACGCGTGCTGAAAAATATTTTCAATCAAAGGCTGAAGCGTCAGCCTGACCATCTTGGCCAGTAGCAGCGTCGGCGGAATCACAACATCAATTTCGAACTCCCTGCCGTTCCGGTGCTTGAGAATCGTCATGTAGCTTAGTACATGATTAAGCTCATTGGCAATCGTAATCTCCTCCAGATTGGTCTGGATGGAGTAACGAAGCATGAACGCCATGGCCTCCACTATTTCTGTAATTTCGTCCGAATCCTGAACAACGGCGTAGCATTTAATAGTTTCTAACGTGTTATACAGATAGTGCGGGTTAATCTGCAGCTGAAGTGCCTGAAATTCAGCCTGATGACGCTCCAGGGCCTCCTTCTGGGTTGTAAGCTCCGCTTCATATACCCGCTCGATCATTTCGGACAGCCGGGACACCATAAGATTGTAGCTATGCATCAACCCCCCCAGCTCATCCTGACGGCCATTCATCTCAAGCCTGCGCCAGTTGCCTTTTTCCGTCTGCCTCATGCCTTCCTTGAGAATAAGGATCGGCTTCGTGATGGATCGTCCGAACCAGGTGGCAAGCAACAAAGTACCGATAAGGGTGAGAACTCCTACAACCAGCGTGGTCGTACGAATGGTAGAGATGGGCTTGCGCAGCTCGCCAACCGGTATGGATACCACAAGCTGCCATTTGGAATAATCGGATTTTCTCGACACGAACAAATACTCTTTCCCGTCTACCTTTTCCACAACAGAGTCATTGGGGTGCTGAAATACATTTCGGATGTGACCGGCAGATAACCCTGGATGGTTCTCATTTCCTTCGGGCTGATATAGGAGTTTGCCGAATTCGTCCATGATAAAGAAGGACCCGCCTTGTCCCAAATCAAGAGGTTCCCATATACGGGCCAGGTCTTCTGCCTTGAATTCGATAGCCACTATGCCCTTGGGGTGATAGGACGAAACCCCTCTGATCCGGCGGACCATCGTTATAATGTTCTGATCCCCTTCATTCATCACATTCGTGTTGAGAATGGTGATGCGGCCGCTCTCCGGCGTATGCTTGCTTAAGAACCGGTAGCGTTCCAGCGGATTGAACTTCAGGCTATACGCCTGATAGGAGTTATCGTCGCTAATGGCCTTGCCGTGTTCACCAATAACGTACATCAGGTTAATTTGAGGATAAAGAATGAATAAAGATCGAAATAAATCCTTCTGTATATCATTTGTATATTGATAGTAAGAGTAGCTGTCCTCCGGGTCCATATCCAGGAATTGTTTGACCTGATTGTAGGACAGGATGGAATCGCTGGCCTTTTCATAATTTTGCAAATACAGGTCCGTTTGATAGGACGCGCTCCTGATCACTTGGGCAATGGACTTCTCCGAAGATTTATCAAGCTCAGCCGAAGCCTGAAAATAAGAGATAAATCCTACCATGGCCAAGGATAGAACAATGACGGTCAGAAATGAGGCAAACAGCTTGTTCGACAGGCTCTTTCTCATCAATCAATTCCCAGCCGGTTGCGATACTCGGACGGAGCCTGCCCCGTGAACTTCTTGAACGTCTTCGTAAAATGAGGGTGGTCTGCATACCCGACCTCATAGGAAATATCGGTTATCCGATAGCTTGCATCGGCAAGCAGCCTTTTGGCCTTCTCCATTCTGCGTTTAATGCGGTAGTGTACAAAGGTCTCTCCTGTCGAGTGCTTAAACAACTGGCTGAAGTAAGAGGCATTCAGACCGAGCACCTCCGCCACCTCCTCCAGCGATACTTCCTGGGCGAGATGTTTTTCTATGAAAGCTTTAGCTTCCTCTATCGGGTCCTTTGCCTTGCCCTTGCGCTTGATCCGAAGATCTTCCAGTATAGCTGCCGACGCTTCTGCGAAGCAGTGGAATAACTGATCTGGTCCGGATGCTGCAGACAAGTCCAGCACACTATTACGGGGTGTGACCGAATTGATATGGAGCCTCTTCACGAGCAAGGTGTAGCCCTCTTCCAGAAGTTCTTTTTGCTGGCTTCGGCTCATCTTCCGCTGGAGGAAGTCCGTTTCCCATTCCTTTAATACAAGGTGAAGCTTCTCTTTATCCAAGGTCCAGATGGCATCATCCATACGCACGACCCATTCATCAAGCTTGGCGACAGAGACAAAGCTCTCCAGCTTCACTCTATTCGCCTCTAACTTGGCGATCACATTTTGAAGGCTCCCTTTGCTTACGGGCTTCAGGAGATATTCTTTCACTCCATAAGACACGCATTGGCGGGCGTATTCAAAATCTCCATAGCCCGAGATGACAACGGTCTGAATATCCGTCTCCATCTCCGACAATCGCCGGCACAGCTCCAGTCCGTCTACCTTAGGCATACGGATATCTGTAAACAGAAAATCCGGCGCTTCCTCCATAATGAGCTGAATTGCCTCTTCTCCATTCTGGGCCAGCTTGATGTTATACGGATGCCCGCCGCATTGAGAGATCATGATAGAAAGTCCCTTTCGAATCATGGGCTCGTCGTCTACGATCAATACACATCTCATCCATGGATACCACCTTCCGATTCGTCTCGCTACATGCGTTTCCTATTCTATCATATTATAATAGATCAGGATTTCACGGAGCCGACCATCATTCCTTTAACGAAATGGCGTTGAAGAAACGGATAAATCATGATAATCGGAATAGTTGCGACAATAATAACGGCCATTTTGATACCCTCAGGCGATGTGTGTGCCAGAGAGCTATAGACCGAGGAAGCCGGATCAATGCTGATATCGTCCGTCTCGAAGAGCTTCTTCAGCATCACCTGCAGAGGCCATAAGGACGGCTTGTTGATGTAATACAGCGCGCTCATGTAAGTGTTCCAATGTCCGACGGCGTAGAAAATCCCCAATGAGGCCATGACCGGTTTGGACAGCGGCAGTACCATACTGACGATGATCCGCAGCTCGCCGCACCCGTCGATCCGGGAGGAGTCAATCAGTTCCTGCGGCAGCTGCATGAAGAAGCTTCTCATCACGAAGAAGTTAAATGCGCTGATGGCGCCGGGAATCATGAGTGCCCATAGGGAGTTCATAAGCCCCAAATTCTTGATCAGAATAAAGTTCGGAATTAGGGGGGCGCTGAATACCATGGTGAACAATACCATCATGACGATGTATTTTCGCCCTACGAATTCCGGACGCGACACCGGATAAGCGAGAGACGCTGTCGCAATCAGATTGATGGCGGTGCCCAGCACCGTAATATAGACGGAGACACCGAACGCCCGCCAAATGGAGTGATCGCTGAAGACGTACTGATAATTGATCGCCGTAAAATCTTTGGGCAGCAAGCCTACCCTGCCATTAATAATTGCTTCGGAGCTGCTGAAGGACTGGGCAATCACATTCAGAAACGGCAGAAACATAGCCAAAGCAAGGGCGGTCAGAAACAAAAGATTAAACACATTAAATAGATTCTGGCCGCGAGTGTAGCGTACTCTCATCATCCCTACCTCCATAAAGAGCGATTAATACAGCGATTCACCGGTTGTTTTCTTGCTCAAAATGTTGCCGATGAGCACCAGAATGAGTCCCACTACCGACTTGAATAGCCCCACTGCTGTTGTATAGCTGTATTGCTGAGACAGCAGCCCCGCCTTATAGATATAAGTGTCCAGAATCTCCCCGTTCCCGGTATTAAGCGCGTTCAGGAATACCCAGACCCGCTCGAAGCCAAGATCAAGAAATCTCCCGATATGGAGAAGGAACAAAATCATAATTGTCGGTATAAGAGACGGGAGTGTAATCGCCATGGTTTGTTTCCAGCGCCCGGCTCCGTCTACTTCTGCAGCCTCATACAGATCCGGGTTGATTCCTGCTAATGCGGCCAGGTAAATGATCGTACCGTACCCGGAATCCCGCCAAATGCCGGAACTGATCAGAATCGTGCGAATGTATGAATTTTCACCAAGAAAATAAATCGGTTCAAACCCGAAAGCCTGTAAAACCTGGTTCACGATCCCTGTTCCCGGGGAGAGAATGCCCAAAGCGATTCCGCTGACAATTACCCAGGACAGAAAATGGGGCATATAAACCACTGTTTGCAAAAAGCGTTTGTAAAACACAAGACGGATTTCATTCAGCAGGAGCGCAAGCAATATCGGAGCAGGGAAGGCGAATAGAAGATCATACAAGCCCAGCAGAATCGTATTGCTTAAGATCCGTCCGAAATCCTGGTATTGAAACATGGTTCTAAAGTGCTCAAGCCCCACCCACTCACTGCCTGTGAAGCCTTTAAAAATGTTGTAGTTCTGAAACGCAATAACTGAACCGGCTAACGGCACATACTTGAAAATGATAAAGTACAAAATCCCGGGAATTGCGATCACGTACAGCGCTCTGAATTTCCACATGTTTAAGAGCAGGGACTTTTTCGTATCGGCCTTGTAGTTAATAAGGTCTACCCCAGTTAACTTAGCCTTCATGACCGTTTCCTCCAGGTCCTGTTTTCAACAGGTTTGCCGGAGCATTCTCATCTAGGGGAATTTCCTCAAATTCGACGGTTATGAACCGCTCCTCCCGTTCAATAATCCGGGATAGCTCCCGCGTGAATACAGTGACTATCTCCTCCTTCTGCTCACGCGTTCGGCCTTCGTACATTCTGATCTCAATATGTGGCATCGTCTTACCTCCATTTCCTCGAATAGTGATTGAATCTATCCTTATTCTACCTACAATAAAGCGCTTGCAATATGGGGTTTCTGTGAGTGTACTTGTGTTTTCTTTAGGGGTTAGCTTCGTTTTTGGAAGGCCAGCCTTCTACCACCACATGTTCGCTTTTGAAATAATTGAGACTTACGCTGTCAACGAAATTTCCCTGCAGGGTGATCCCGGTTCCAGCAAGAAGCCGTATGCCGTTCGTATTGCCGGTCAGCAAATTCCCGATCAATTGAACGTTCTGCGGGTCACCTTCCCCGATATTATTTGCTTTGCTGTCGCCGGGATCATGCTCAAGCGAGACAGCCCAATAATTAGGCGCGGTATTATTGCGAATGACATTCTCCTTGATGATCGTGCCCGGACCGTTCAGTACCCGAATGCCCTTGGCGTCCTCTATGTGGGCTGTGTTTTCAACCAGATTACGTTCGATGACTGTATCCGGGGTACCCATCGTTACATTGATTCCTTCTCTTGTATTGCGAATCGTATTGTCATGGATATAGTTGCGTGGTCCTGTCTTACTGTGGTTGCTGGGTGCTGTTCCGCCGGTGTTTCCCAGTCCGATCGCAGCGCCGTAAGGAATATCGCTAATCACATTGCCGTATATCTCGTTCAAATATTCGAGTTCCCCATGCAGATCGATGGCATCCAGCTTTGTATTCGTAAACTGATTGTTTCGCAGGACATTGTTATGTGCAACAAATTGGATCAGCGCACCATGCCGCAAATAAGGCCCTTCGAAACGAGAATCCTCGACTACGTTCCAAAGCGTGTCATTATCGTATCCGTTACGATCCTGTTTGGCCATGCCCTGAATCGACACGCCGTAGCCGGCACCACCCGGACCTACATCCGTCGCATTGCGGAACGTACTGCGGCGTACAACAATATCACGGCTGTTGTCGATACGCACGCCCATACGCGAGTATTTCTCAACAGTAATCCCGTCAACCGTGATGTTGTAGGACGGAAGCTCACCAAAATTCGCAATGGTGATCATACTGTCGGGACCGCCGGCGTCCGGATTGTTCACTTTATGATCTGCTGTG
Organism: Paenibacillus sp. FSL L8-0470; assembly: GCF_038008625.1. Classification (NCBI taxonomy): domain Bacteria; kingdom Bacillati; phylum Bacillota; class Bacilli; order Caryophanales; family Paenibacillaceae; genus Paenibacillus; species Paenibacillus sp. FSL L8-0470. The sequence continues at coordinate 3,699,681 of NZ_JBBOZM010000001.1, read as the reverse complement.
TAGTTACCCTTCCAGGTAGAGGTTAAGGTGAGATTAGATATGGACAGATCGTGCTGACCGGATACCTTCATTAGCGCACTGTTTTTCACCTTGTTGAGTGCCGTTTTGAGAATGGTTGCGGATTGATTTTCACCGCGAAGATTCACACCAGACTTTAGCTTCAAATTGACAAGGGTATCTAGTGTCGAGTTCAAATTATAAACCCCGGACGGCAAATAGACTTCGTCACCGGGCTGGGCACTGTTTATGGCAGCTTGAATGGCAAGACCGTCGTCTGTATCGTTATCAGCGGGATCGGCATGATAGTTCAGCACATTCAGGACACGGCCGGTTGTCACATGCGGGGAATGAACCGGATGTACCGTTCCGTCAGCTTCGGTTAATCCTGGAGCTGTGAACGGGACCGGTTCCCGGGGCGGACCCGGCGTGAAATTCGGGATACTGGCTACAGGTGTATCGCCATTCGCAAACGGCGCATAGACATCTACTTCCGATAAACTTGTAAACGCACTGCCATCGGAATTCCCAAGACCTACAATGCGTACAAATCTCGCTTCTGTGTCCGGGAGATCGAATGCCTGCATCTCTGTAGTCATGAACCGGCTGGCGCCGGACCATGCCGGAGTCCATACCGCACCGTCACTTGAAGTTTCGATATTCAATTGGCTCGTGCGCGTATCTCCTTTATAAACGGCAATACCTAAATAGCCGATCGGCTTACATTCGCCTAAATCGTATTCGATCCAAGGACCGTTACCGGCTGCGGACCAACGGGTAAACAAGTTATTATCAATAGTATTCGTTGCGATATTGCCATCGCTGTCACTGGCTGTTACGTTTACCGTCGCGTAAGGAAGGATGGGTTCTGCCAGCGTTGACCGGATGAAAGAAATGTTACCGGTGCAACTTCTAAGGTTGCCGGCGGGTTTACTGCTGTCGATGACCGCGTCGTCGCTCGGCGTCAGACTAGTGAGGTCCCGGTAGAGAACCTCACCCGGAGGTGTTGTTGTGGTACGGTTCTTCACATATTGATTCAAAAAGGCCCACGCCTCAGCGCTTGCCTGTTCAGCCGCCTCGCCGGTGAAGCCGTGTCCTTGTTTTGGCACGATTTTGACATCGACCACTTTTACGCCTGCATCCTTCAATTGATTGGAGAACGTAACGCTGTCCGTGTATGGGATCGTCGCATCGGCATCACCATGGCGGATGAAAAAAGGCGGATCGTCCGGTGAGGCATAAGTGCCAGGCATGGCCAGCCGAGCTTGGTCCGGCACAGAGAAGGCGTTATTTCCGCCTAAAAGCGCTTTCACGGATTTGTAGCTATTGGCGAAGTTTGTGGTGAAATCTGCTGGTCCGTACATATCGACAACGGCTTGGACTTGATCGGAATATTGCTGCCAACCGCCATTCCCGCTCAAATCCGGAACGTTGACGACATGTCCTGTATCCAGTGTGATCGTCTCACCTGAAGTGATCTGCGCTGTTGTACCGAGCAGCGAAGCAAGATGACCGCCTGAGGACGTACCCCATACACCGATTCGGCTAGGGTCCAGATGATATTCTGCTGCATGTGCGCGCAAATAACGAATTGCCAGCTTCACGTCCTGAATTTGCGCCGGAAACGGCGCTTCCGGGGTTAACCGGTAATCCAGTGAAACTCCGATGTATCCCCGCTTGGTCACATAGCTGCAGATACTGGCAAGGGCTTGCTTCCGGTCTCCGTGGTTCCAGCCTCCCCCATGGATGTATACCATCACCGGCATCGGTGCGTGAGGCGTGGTCTTCGGTACGGCTATCGAAGTATAAATCGGACGTGTTCCAGCATTTCCAATCAGCACATCTTCATACAGCTCAACGCCTTCCGGAACCGGAACCGGCTGAGGCTCAGCCGATGAAGAGATCGGCACCAGTGTCTCTGCATGTACCTGAGTAAGCGCTTGCAATTCAAGGGGTGGACATAACAATATCAAGGACAACAATACTCTTGTGCTGAATCGAAATACTTTCCTGCGCAGTCCGTTTCTCAAATGAATTCCTCCCTGACAAGGTATAGATATTATCAATGCTTATTGTTGCCGGGACAAAATGACACCGTCGTTGTTGTTAAAACGTTCAGTTGCTTCCTTGACGACATCACTCCCCCCTTTTTGCAGCCATTCCTCCACCACCTTCGGATAATCGGAAATTGGCTCCTTGCCGTATACCATATTGATCACATGCGTCAATATGACGGGCGGCAGTTTATCTCCCCCTGGAGTAATATCCGGGTTTTTCTGGTAGCCTTGCACCTGGGGTTCGAATTGAATCCCGTCACGCCCCTCACTCGCAAGTACCGTATCGTAGAGCTTCATCAAGTCTTTTCCTTCAGGGGTGAGGCTGAGCGCGCCTTTATTGTAGGTTGTATCTTGTACGAACCACAGCAGGATTTGACGGAACGTTTCCTCGTCGACCTCATCGGCGGTTTTCGGTCTTTTGTAGTTAATATTGCCGTTCTCTACCGTATAATTTTCCCCTTCAATCCCGAAGGTAAAGAACTTTTCCGCTTCGTCACTGACCATCCAGTTGAAAAACTTGACGATTCCGGCAGGGTCCTTCGCATTCTTGTTGATTAAATAGGCTCGCGGCACCGTACCGACAAGGCGAAGTCCACCCTTCCCATCCGGCCCTGTCGGGGAGGCGATCAGTTTCATTTTCGCGGTAGGTATCTGTTCCTTTAGCTGCTGGTCCCATTGGATCAAAAGATTGGCATTCATGTTCCAGATGCCCGCTTTGCCTGAGAGAATATCGTTCTTGAATTTCGTGGGATTAATCGTGACAAATTCCTTGTTGATCAGTCCTTCGTCGAACATTGTCTTATACGTTTGAATCGTCTTTTGCATATTCTCGATATTCATAAATTTCGGTACGATTTGATCCCCTTGTTTCATAAAGAAATTGCCAAAGGTATCGTAAGACCCGAAGAACATATCCGAATATACAAAGTCCTCCCGGCCCATATATGGATTCTCCACACCCAGCTTCTTAAAGGCACGCATGACGTTCAGGAAGTCGTCCACTGTTTTCGGCTCTGGCAGCCCCGTTTTTTCCAGAAGATCCTCACGAATCCAAGTCGCCCGGCGTGATGGATTGGACAGCCATTCGGGAATCGCGTAGATGTTGCCTTTCGCATCGGTCTCCTTTTCCCAAGCGTCCTTAGGAACTTTCTTGAGCAGATCTTGCCCATACTTCTCAAGCAGTTCATTAAGGGGCATGAATACTCCGGCCTCCACGGAACCGGCCAACTGGGGATTCGTCAGCCCGGAGCTTGCTTGAACGACATCCGGAATGTCGTTGATCGCGAACATTTGGATCATTTGCGAGTCAAAATTTTTCTGCTGCATCAAACGGATGTTAAGATCTGTATGGGTAAGCTCCTCCAGCTTTTTAACCCATTTGTCATCATTGATATTGGGGTGATTGTCTGCATACGAAATGTTTCCGCTGCGGAACGATATGGAGAATGCAGTGTTCTTTCCCGGATTCTCCCCTGCTTGTTCCTCTTCTCCCTTATTTGAAGTGGAACATCCGTTCATAGAGGCGGCTAATAATGAAACTCCCGCTATGGTAAGCATCCAACGCTTCATGTTCATCAACTCCCTGTTACAAAATTTTGGTCAGCGGCACTAGAATGACTAGATGTCCGGAGCGGCTCAATCACCGGCTGCAGCAGCTTTGCTAATTGCTCGCTCATCAGCGTGTGTCCGTAATCCGAAGGATGAATCAGATCGGACGTGAGCGATGTAAGATCGCACATAATCGCTGCGCCATCCAGCAGATGCAGCTGCGGATGTTTACTGCTTTCAAAGCAATGAAGCAGCGCTTTGTTAAAAATCCCCTCTTGGACATGAAGAAGATGACTTGTATCAAGAAAATAAGTTGCTCGATTCGGGTAAATCGTAGTGACAAAAACAGGTTTGGCGGGATGGCGTTCGATAACCCGGTCCAGCATGTAAGACACCCTGCGCTTAAATTCCCCGGGAGACACCACTGCGCGCATATTGACCCCAAGCTCCAGAAACAGGAAATCCCAATCCTCGCGTTCCGCCAGATGATCGGCAACAACGTTCTCGCAGTAACAGGATCCGCTGAGTGCAAGGTTAAGCACATCCACGCCGAGTCTGCGCGCCGTCTGCTGCAAGTATCCATTGAAATGATGCGTGGATCCTGCGCTCTGACTGATGGAAGATCCGTATGCCAGCATTGTAAGCTTCGGTACCTCATCTGGAGTTGGCACGCGCACTTCGCAGCCAAATGCATCCACATCGTAGAAGACAGCCCCGAAGCGGTCAAAATGCAAACGCCACACGTTAGAGGAAAATCCAGACTGATTCAGCCGCCCGCTCGGCACCTCCGCGAAACGTTCCGGCTGCTCCAAATGCAGGGTGGTTACCGCACCGGCTTGCAGTAAATGCTGGGAATGAAAAAAATCCCCTCTGCATACCACGACGCGTCCATTGCTATCATTCGAGCCGATGGTCACTCTGACATGCTTGGATTCGGTGACAAACCGCAATTCACAGCCGTTCGATTGTATGGCCTTGGTCCGTCCTTTCTCTGACAAACCGGTACGCACTTGCTGCGGAAAACGCTGCAGGTGCAATCCGGATTGATAGGGTTTATGTACCAGCTCCGAAACATTGTGAAAATAAACGCCGTCCTTCTCCATCGTTGCAGCTACACCACCTTAATGATTACGAGTCAGCGTTAACTCATAACTGACTTCTAATGAATCATATAATAACAATGTAAGCGCAGTCAATATGTATTTATGTTTTATATGAGTCTTTTATGAGTTAGTAATTGTTGATGAACAAATCATTCAACAAAGCAAAAAGCACAGGTTCAGAACTGAACCTGTGCCGTAATTTTCAAATCACAATGCACTACTCAAGAGAGCGGAGTCTCCTGATCCATCGTGTTCAATGTTTCCTCTAACCTGCCGCATAACTCATCGTTATTCAGCAAGCCAGAAACAAACATCATGATATCGCGCTGAATGTCTTTTAACTGGCGGTTGCTTAAGCCCAGCTCCGTGACCAGACGATAGGTGGGAAAGATCTCGCGGTATAACTGAAAGCGGGCCGGACGATAACCGGCTTCCTCCCCTTCCCATTCCATCGCCAAACGGCTGGCTGCAATATTCAGCGTCTTGCGCCGAAGGAGCAGTTGCGCCTCATGCGAGGTGAGAAAATCGACGAGAAGCATGGCAGCATCCTTATTCTGCGATTTACTGTTAACCGCCAGACCGTTTATGATCAGCAGCGTATTGGCATTTTGCAGCCTGGGCAGCGGGGCAATATCGAATGCCAGATCGGAATGACGCAATTGATTCAAGAAGTAATAAGTCGTCATAATCATGGATACTTTGCCTTGCAAGAATAACGCTTCCGCATCCGCGTCGCTCTCGGACAGTACGGCTGGAAATACATCCTTCATGCCGATCAGCTTTCGAATGGTACCTAAACTGTCGATTAGCTTTGAGCCACTGAGCCGGAATTTGCCTTCGCCGTCCTGTTCTGCCTCAAACGTCGTGCCGCTCTGCAGCAGGAACAACGGCCACCGGTTGCGGGAAGGCAAGTAAAAATAAAATCCGTACCAATTCTGACCCTCAGCTACCTTCCGGCCGTAAGCGAACAAATCATCCCAGGTCCAGCTGCTGTCAGGTGGTGATACGCCGGCTTCCTTAAAATGGTGTTTATTATAACAAAGCACGACCGGAGAATAAATAAAGGGCCGAACGCGATTACGGTCACCATACCGGAACGGATCGGAAAGAAAACGGTAGGTGTCCGGCTGCTCCTCCAGCGGTTCCAGCAGCTCCGTACAGCCTTGCTCCACAAAATCCTGATAATTATTATTGTTCATCAGTACGACATCCATGATTTCCGATTGCAAATGTTCCTTTAGCGATGATGAGTAGTTTCCTGAAGACAACTCGAGCGGCTGAACTTCGATATGCGGATACCGCTTGCCGAACTCATTCAGAAGCTCTTGCATCTCTACGAGCTTTGGGATCGTGTTCACATATCCGAACTTGATCGCCGTTCTGCCCTCCGGCACCGGAGAGAGTACCCGATTGCCAACGCGAGGGATTTTCTCAATTAAACCTTCGTCCACCAGCACCTTAAGCCCGTTGCGCACGGAAGCGTTGCTAAGTCCGAAGCGCACCTCCAGGTCACTCTCCGAAGTGAGATAACTGCCGATTGCAATACTCCCGGAACGAATTTCATGCCGCAAGGTTTGAATCATTTCCTCTAACCGAATACGGAAAAATTTCCTGCTATTCCTTTTCTGCATTGGGGTTCCTCGCCATCTTCCGATTAATCGAGCCCATAGGGACAAGTTATACAGTATTCATCATACTGAAAACCTCCGGGAACGACAAGTATCGGAGCTTGCTCCATATCTTAATACCCCATATAACTCTCCAAACCTGCCGGATCTATAATAACCATCTGCTTGTTTCCAATCAGCTCAATAAGACCCGAATCTTCGAACCTTGAGAATTTTCTGCTAATCGTTTCGCGGGTGACCCCGACATAACTGGCCAGTTCTTCACGAGACAGCGGAAGGTCAATATGAATATGACCGCCGCGTTGCTTGCCATATTTGTCGCTGAGTTCCATGATCATGTAAGCAATCCGTATTTCCGGATCTTTGGTTGCCAGGCTTTGCGCCAGATTTTCTGTATGGGCTAGTCGTTTGGTAACACTCTTCAGCAGCCTAAGCGAAATATCCGGATTATCAGTCATTAACTGCTCCATATCGGATCGGGTCAGCATGCAAATATTGGTGTCTTTCAGCGCATAAGCACTGAAGTTGCTCAGCTCATCGCTGTTAAATATGCTCAGTTCCCCGAAAAAATCCCCGTTCGTCAGGATGTGCAGAATTTGTTCCTTGCCTTCAGGAGTTGTTTTGGATAATTTCACATGCCCCCGCTGAATGATGTACAGCGTATCCGACGGCGCCCCTTCCAGAATTAACGGTTGACCTTTAGTGAACTTACGGTGCTTGATCATGGCGCTGATCCGGGAGAGATCGTCATCGCTCAACGCAGCGAAAATAGGCACCTTGCGGGTACAAGGTTCTGCAGCGTGTTGGCAAGAATGCTCATTCATAACTGTCCCCCCTTTTGTTCGTTTTTTGTACAACTCCTGCTTCTCTTTAGGAAGCAGAAGACTTTTTGTCCTCAACCGGCGCAAAGTGGCTTGTATCCTCACCACATACCGGACAAACCCAATCCTCAGGCAAGTCTTCAAACGCTGTGCCTGCAGCCACATCCTCATCAGGATCGCCTATTGCCGGATCATAGATATAACCGCAGGGTTGGCAGATGTATTTTTTCATCATTATCATCTCCTAAAAAGTTGGTAGTTTAGTTCAATCTGGTTTGTACTTCAGCCATAATTTCCACGATATTGCTACCGTTGAGATCAATTCCCGTAAGCGTGGTGCCTTGCTCGACAGCGGCTTTATATACCAGGGAAGCAGCTGCGCCTTGCCAGGATATCGCCCCGGTTATTGTGTTATCTTTCACATAGATGAGCGTATAAGCTCCATTGTCTTTTCCGCGCACCGCCATATCGCATTGCCGTTCATCAACGTTGCCTATTGAAAATAGTGAGAGGCCAAAGGCATTAAACAAGGTCACTGGAACAGCTCTACGATAAACAGTGAGATTAGCGGCCATATTATTGCCGGCAATCCGGCCCTGCTCGATCGCTCCGCCCCACAGTCCTTCCACATGCCCGTTAATTTCAGCAACATCTCCGGCTGCGTACACATGCGGATCACTTGTTTGCATTTGTTCATTTACGAGAATGCCCTGCCGGACTAGAATATTCGAGCCATTTACCAGCGCCGTATTCGGCACGATACCAATAGAGTAAACTACATGGTCACAGGAGAAGTGAGACTGATCGTCCAGCGTAATTCCGGTAACAAACTCTGTCCCTGTAATAGACGCCACCCCTGATTGCAGAATAACCTTAACACCTGATCGTTCGAGGGTGTCCTTAAGCAGCTGTGAGGATTTCTCATCAAGCTGTCTGCCCATCAGGCGGTGAAATGCTTCAATCACCGTTACCTGATAGCCTGCTTCATGCAGCGCCCAAGCGGTTTCGATTCCCTGTACTCCCCCGCCGATTACGGCTACACGGCTGCCATCCTGCAGGCTGTCTTTCAGCCGGTCCGCGTCATTCATATCACGGAGGGTATGAACGTTGTTCAGGCCTGCACCCTCAATCGGTAGCGCGCGGTTCCTTGCTCCCATACACAACAGGAGCTTATGATACGATACACTTTGCCCGTCTTCTGTCTCCACCAGCTGCCGGTCCGGGTGGACAGAACTGATTCGCGTAGAGGTCTTTACGGATATACGATTATCGCGATACCATTTTTCCTTCTTGATCAGCACCTTCTCACTGTGCAGGTCGGTAAACAGGCCTTTGGTCAGTTTAATCCGGTTGTAGGGCAGTTGGTCTTCCTCTCCGAGGATCGAGATTTCCGATTCTGCGTCTTGATCACGGATCGCTTTAGCGGCATGGACGGCGGCTACTCCGCCGCCGACAATAACGTAATGTTTTGTCATCCTATAATCCTCCTTCCTAAAATGAACTCAGCAGCAAATCCGATACAAATTCAGCCGCATTTTTAATTTTTTGTACTTTCTCAGGCTCTTTAGGGGAAAATCTGATTCTTAAAGGGAACTCCACATGTGTCATCCCTGTGGATTTAATCACATCAGAAGTACTTTGCACCGTCATGTTGGTTCCGTTCAGATAATCCTGAATGACTTCAATGGCTTCACCGCTCCAGCCGTATGAGCCAAAGGCTGCAGCAAGTTTGCCTTCCAGATTCATGTTTTGCATTTCTTTCAGAATGTTCTCCAGGTTTCCGATCATGTCCGCATATTTAGTGGAGCTGCCGATAAAGACTGCATCGGCTGACGCAATGCTGTTCAGAATATCGGCAGCGCTGCTTTTATCCGCATCCCAGACCTCTGTCGCAATATTATTTTCCTGCAAGCAGTCTTGTATAATTTTGGCCATCTTCTTGGTACTGTTTTTGATGGTGGTATACACAATGGCTGCCTTTTTTCCTTGAGTGGTTTCGCGGCTCAACGTGGCGTACATTTCGATATATTTACGGATGTCCTCCCGGATCACAAATCCGTGGGAAGGAGCGATCATCCGGATTTCAAGATCCTTGACAGCCTCCAGCAGTGTTCTTACATATCTTCTGTGAGGATGAATAATAGCGGCGTAATAACCCTGGAAATCTTCCGTGATATCAAATCCGGCTTCATCGCTGAACAGATTCTCCACCGCAACATGCGTACTGAAGATATCGCAAGGAAATAAGATTTGATCTTCGATACAATAGGTTATCATCGTTTCAGCAGTATGAAGGTACGGTGTTTCTTTAAACAGAAGTGTTTTTCCTCCGATATCCAGCTTATCTCCGTCTTTAACCACCAGGAAGTTCCGGCTATGAAGCTTGTACATTTCCTGCAATTCCGGTACGGCAATCTCAGTGCAAACAATTGTGGCATTTGCAGCCTTGCCAGCAAGCGCCGCCAGTCCACCGGAGTGATCAGGCTCTGTATGGTTAATCACGATGTAATGAATATCCAGAAGATCAATCATTTCACCCAGACACTCGGCATATTCACGTCCGAATTCCATATCTACAGTATCAATGACAGTCGGTTTTCCTGTTTTCAACAGGTATGAGTTATAGGTCGTTCCTTTTGATAGTACCAGACGGTGAAAGGGAACCTGACGGTTATCGATTTTGCCTATCCAGAAAGTATCCTCGGCGATTTTTTTGAACTGTGTACTCATTTCGTTAACCTCCAATGTTTGGTTGATAATGTTTATCAATAACCATATTCTATTATGGCCGCCAAACAAAAAAGAGGATTTGAATCAAATTATGAAAGTTTGAGAAAAAATTCGTATACCATAAATTTAGACGATACAAATGAAGTGATTATGCGTAGGGTCACATTTTATATAAAAAAGTATAAAAAAAGAAAAAATAAGCCTCATTCCGAGCTTTCGATGTCCCGAAACAGCCCTTGTTCTGCTGTGAATATTAATAACCCATATCCCCCTTCCGCCATATCCTAATCAAAACAATAAAAAGGTGGATAACGATGACGGAAATACAAATAAATGCTGTAGGAGACCTTATGGTCAAACGTCATATTATTTCAGATGCTAAACAAGCTGACGGTACCTATTCGTTCGGCCCCCTGTTCGCAAAAGTTGCTCCTTATCTGAAACAGGCTGATTTGACGATTGGCAATCTCGAAACCACCTTTGCCGGAAACGGGCGGAATAGCCGGAAAAGTCTGCGTTCAAGCGGTCCGATATTCAAGTGTCCAGACGAATTGGCCCCGGCCCTTAAGGAAGCCGGATTCGATGTATTAGTAACTGCGAACAATCACTGCATGGATTATGGTACCCAGGGTCTGATTCGCACGTTAAAGGTTCTGGACCATACTGGAATCGACCATACCGGAACGTCTAAGTCATTAGAAGAATCCAAGAAAACTCTTATCAAAAACGTAAAAGGGATTACGATCGGAATTCTCTCCTACACGGCAGGAACCAACAGGATTCCTGTACCGGCGAGTCAGCCATGGCTGGTCAATCGGATAGTAACCGGTAAAATCATCCGGCAAATTCGAAATTTAAAAAAGAAAGCTGACCTGGTCTTGCTTTATCTGCATTTCGGAAACGAATATAAGTACACTCCAAACAAGAGGCAAAAGCAGCTGGTCAACCTCTTCTTTAAAAATGGCGCGGACATCATCCTGGGTTCTCACCCGCATGTTCTTCAACCGTTAGCGGTTCGGGGAAAGAAACAATTTGTTATCTATTCACTGGGTAATTTTGTTTCGACTAAGCTAATGAATATTCCTTATACACAAAGCAGTATCATTCTAACTCTCAAAATCAAAAAGGATCAAAAAGGAAACACAAGTATCACTAACGTCGATTACATCCCGACCTGCGTAGTTCGTAAAGTGAAAAGCGGCAGAAAAATGACAGAGGTCATCCCCATCCGCGATGCGTTAAAGCGGAATGCCTCTGATTTAAACCCGGGGAAGCGAAATGCCTTGAATGGTATGTTGAAACATACAGAGACTATCTTAAAGCGGGGGTAGAGCCGTTTTATAATGAACAGTTTCGTCTGTAACATTCCAGATATGCTGATAGCCATCGTAATAATCTAAACAGCGGTAGTCCAGGACTGTATCTCTCGTCCAAGGTTACCGCTGTTTTAATTCGTTATATAACATTCTCCAGAATTAATAATTCCATAATGAATAAGGTCTACAAATTTATTTTCTTTATAGACATGCTGAAATAAAACACCTTCCTTCACCATGCCCGATTTCTGCATAACCCGTCCAGAGCCTGGATTTGAAGCAAAGTATCTCGCGTACACTTTATGGTAGTGCTTTTCTGTGAAGGCAAACTCAAGGATAGCTTTTGTTGCTTCTGTCGCATATCCTTTCCCCCAGTATTCCTCACCTATCCAATACCCTAGTTCGCCATTTTTGTGCGATTGGTTATTTGACAGTCCTATTGCTCCATAGAGCTCATATGTATTTTTATCAGTAATGGCGAACTCATAGGATTTATTACTGTTAAAATTAGCCTCTTGTGTTTGAATCCATGATAATGCACAATCATTGGAGTATGGATAAGGTAGAGTTAATGTACTTTTATAGATATTGTAATTATTGCAGAGCTCACTGACACGTTGTGCATCAGACTCTTTAAAGGGTCTTAAAATCAACCGTCCGGTAGTAAGCGTTCTTTCGGCTTGATTGTACATTGTTCTAATTCATCTCCTAGCTTGAAATTATATTACAGGTGTTTCTATTTTCTTCCTGTTTCAATAAAAAATCAATCGGGTAATTCAATTTCGGAGTTATATTCATTTCATTAGATTGGGGCCTTCCATATAGGAGGTCTATTTTTGACGCACACATTACCTTACCCTATGGAGGCCGCCATGCATCGCGTAAACCTGAACCAGGAACGATTCAACCAACAGGTATTTGATCACGCCTCCTTTGGCATCGCCCTTGTTGGGCCAGAAGGTGTGATTTTAACTGTTAACCCCGCCATTGAACAGATTTTTGGCTATTCCACTGCAGAATTTGACGGCATGAGGTTGGAAGACCTTTCCCATACCGATGATGATTTTAGAACTATACACCAACTCAAGACGCTCATGGGTGACCGAACCAACGTACAGCTCGAAAAGCGGTTTATTTCAAAAAATGGAGACGACTTGTGGGGGCTGCTATCTCTCAAGCTTTTCAGTGATGAGGCGGACCAGGCATTGTATTACATTTGCCAAATCATTGACATTACCAAGCAAAAGGAATCCGAGCAGCGCCTACAGGAGTCAGTTGAGCGGTATACATCACTCAAAAAATACAATCATGACACCGTGATTTCATTTGGGCTAGACGGCCGAATTATTAACGCCAACAGTATGGCGGAAAAGATCACAGGCTACTCCATAGAGGCCGATCTAATCGGGATGGAGCTTTCGAGTCTAATTGGCCACGAGAATGTCCAGAAGATTCTGAAAAAAGCGCTGTACGATGATTCGGTTGAACAGCACATTAATGCGCTTAGAACCAAAAGTGGCCAGATTGTTGAAGTGCTTACCAGTATTGCACCAATTTATGTGAGTAATCAAAATATCGGATTCTACCTCATCTGTAAGGACATCTCTGAACAGCGGCAATTGTTGCTTGCAAAGGAGGCTGCCGAGTCTACGAACAGAGCGAAAAGTGAGTTTCTTGCCATGATGAGCCACGAAATCCGCACCCCTATGAACGGGGTAGTCGGCATGACGGATATTCTGCTTGATACAACTGACCTTAATGAAGAGCAACGAGGCTATGTGGAGATCATCCGCAAAAGCGGGGATACCCTGCTCAATATCATCAATGATATTCTTGATCTTTCAAAAATCGAAGCAGGCCGAACTGAACTGCAAGAAGATACATTTGCTCTTCGCAAATGCATCAAGGACAGCTTCGCTGTTATTTCTATGAAGGCTGATCAAAAGCAAATCGAGCTCTCCAGTACGATAAATCACGATGTTCCGGACTACATTTACGGAGACTGCGACCGTTTGAAACAGGTTCTCCTGAACCTGCTCGGCAATGCCGTAAAGTTCACCTCCAAGGGCAATATATCGGTAAAAGTGAAGCTGCTAAAGGAAGATCCGACAAAGCTGGCCTTTACGGTAACAGATACGGGCATTGGGATTGATCCTATGCGGCTGAATGACATTTTTGAACCGTTTGCCCAAATTGACAGCTTTATGACGCGCAATCACGAAGGCACTGGTCTGGGCCTTGCTATCAGCCGCAGAATTATCGGTATGATGGGCGGCGAGATTTACGCGGAGAGTGACGGCAAGAGTGGCTCGTCTTTCACCTTCACCATCAAGCCCAAGAAAACAGCGGCAATTCCCGCTCAAGAATCTTCCTCGTACAAGCACCCTATTACACGAGAGATTAATATTTTGCTTGCTGAAGACAATTACATCAACCAACTGGTGTTAACCAAAACACTTGAAAAATTAGGTCATAGAATCACCCCTGTCTCAAACGGCTTAGACGCAGTTGAAGCAGCACACAAAGAGAAGTTTGATCTCATTTTAATGGATCTGCACATGCCGATTATGAACGGCTTCGATGCGGTGAAGTTGATAAGAGAAGAACACAAGGAGAACTGTCCCCCGATTATCGCAGTCACAGCCAATGCTTTGAAAGGTGATCGGGAAAAATGTCTCGCTGCCGGGATGGACGAGTATGTCAGCAAGCCTATTAAGCGGGAAGTCATCCTGAAGATTATTGACCAGCTTGTGAACAGATAGTAAAAGGTACTATTTTCGAGTGATAATTTTCCCTTTAGGAATACAGTAAAATGCTGGACATTACTGTTATACTTGGAGGGGATTTTTTCATATGACTGATTCAAATGGAAAAACAGAATCGATATAAACGACACAAAAAAGCGCGCGCAGCGTGATTCCATTAGTTTATCCTCTTACAAATTGACACAATATATATGTTCTCATTTTCTGAGAAATTGAAGAGTAAGCGCATTGACTTCCTCCGCATGCTCCATGGTCAGGGAATGGCTTGCTCCAGCTATCAAATAAGCTTCCATATGCGGGATCATAATTCGAGCGTTATCTAATGCCTTTTGAGCGGGATAAATCACTTCCTTGTCCCCGATGAGAAGTAATGTGGAGATATTAAAATTTTGGAATTCCGCTTTCTTAAATACTGAAGGCATCAGTTGCAAAAGTGGTTTTGCATTACAGTAACCTGCAATAATTTGAGCCCGGAATATAGGGTCCAACGGATCACCTGTTGCAGAGAACCATGAAAATGCATTATCGATCCACTTCTCTGTATGTAATAATAAAGCAGGATAGATCTTTGTGAAAAATTTAACACTTATCCTATGGAATGTGCCTGCTGGAGCATAAAGCATTAATTTAGATACTCGTTCCGGATGTGCTAGCGCAAAATTTAATGAAAGAAAACCACCCATCGAGTGACCGGCTAAGTCCACCTTGGTAAACATCAGTGAATCCAGAACCTCCAGAAGCCACTGCGTGGCAGCATTCCTGCTCTTTATGGGTAAGGTAGGCTTGCTTCTACCGAAGTCACCTATCACATCAACGGCGTAAATGCAGCGTTCTTTCGTCAGTTGTTTCACATTAGGGAACCACATAGTACTGCTCATGGTCATTCCATGCAGGAGTACAAGTGGTTGCTTGCTCGGATCACCGATACATATCACATACGTCATCCCATATGAAGTCGGAATATAGCGTGAGGACACTTCCATGTCAAAACGATCTATACTTCTCTGATATGTAAGCTCGTATTCTTTCTCAGCTGCTTCATTCTTAAAAATAGTTGCCATAAAACCACCGCCCTATTATTAATATTTCATAGGAAACCTTGGATAGTATGATCTGAGATTTTTATGTATTTTTTCACATTATTTTAGACTATACCACAAATTAACACACTGATTAAATCTATTTTTATCTCATCCTCAAGCACTTACATCTTCACCTCCTGAAACCGCTTGCTAGACTTCCTATGCCATAAGGAAATGCACATCAACCCCTTCGTATAAACTGAAGGGGTTGAGCATTTCACCTATTACGTACTCTATAAACTCAACCTCTGCTGGAGTAATACTGCCAGCTCCTCGGCTGTATCCCAAACCATCGGACGGATATCTTGGATTTGTACAAAAAGGTTATCGGCATCGCTCCCGTTTACGGTCCAGATCACTGGAATGTTTAAACCGAGCGCATATCCCGCTGCAAAATACACCTCGGGGGATTGACCGGATAAGTCCGCAATCATCAGCTTACTGTCCGCGATAAGCTCCAAGGAATACTGTTCACGGCTCTGCGTTTTTGTATGTGTAAGCAATCGCGGCAAATAACCGCACTGCTCGATTTTCGGCAACAGTATTTCCAGCCACTCCGTGCGCAAATCCCCCTCATCCGAAATGAGAACGACGCAAGGCTTTAATTTTTTCCCTCCGGCGTTCGCAGCGGCTTCGCTCCAGCCTTTGCCGGTAAGCTTAAAAGACATACCTTCCCTGATAAGCAGCTGCTCGTTGATCAGCTTATCAATGATATAAACCAGCTCTTGCAGATTGGGCGAATAGGTCAAATTATAGCTGCCGGAGAGTGGTTGAATGACAACAGGTTCCTCCGGCCCTTCGGAATGTCTGTATAAATATTGCAATAGACGGTTTCCTTTATCTTCAATGGTAACGGGTATTTTCGGAGAATTTGCAATCGACTCTAAGTCGTTGGCGGCTAGAGTGACCTTTTCATCACAATCGGTCAGCTCCCGGATATAAGCTGATATTAAATGAAGCATGTCGCGTTTCTTGGGGTGCGGCAACGAATTAATAGGTTCATAGCTGTCTCTCCGCAGGCTATAGAAACCGCCGGGTGAACAGGCACAGCCAATATATCTATCGTAATCGCCTTCCGGTTTAATGGGAACAATCTCATCGCAGAACAAACAGTGTTTCTTATTCATGACAACTTTTCACCTCTTATTGATTGCTAACCTCTACCTTACCAAGTTTTTTAAGGAAAGTAGACAAGCAGATATTTCCTTCACTGCTGAAAACGGACGTGATTTGATGAACTTATAGTTTATCCTCAATCGGCGATTATACAAAAAAGACAGCCGTCCGTCGGCTGCCTTTTCTTAGTTTATGGAATTAAAGTTTCTGAAACCCTCTCCCCGCTCTTATGCACTAGGAAGCCGCATAACATCAGGCTAATTGCCACATAGGCTGCGATCATGCCGATGATGCCGAACCAGCCAAAATGGCTGTACAGCAACCCGCCGCCTGTACCACTTACACTAGAGCCTACGTAGTAGAAAAAGAGATACAGTGCATTGGCCTGCGACTTATGATCATCAGCTACCAGGCCCACCCAGCTGCTGGCAATGGAATGGCCACCGAAGAAACCAAAGGCGAACAGCGCAAGGCCGATGATTTTGACCCATAAGAAGGGATGCATCGTGCAAAGTGCTCCCGTTAAAATGATGGCAAGGGTTAACCTAATGACACCGGTACGGCCATACCTGTCAGCCAGCCGCCCCATCCAGGTGGAACTGAAGGTTCCCATCAGATACACGACGAAAATGCTGCCGGCCAGTGACTGGCTAAGATTGTACGGTTCACCGGTCAACTCGAAGCCAATATAATTAAACAAGGAGACAAAGCTGCCCATTAGCAGGAAACCTAGCCCATATAGACAAAGGAGCCGCGGATTACGGCATTGCGACCAGAGCAGTGGAATCACCTGGCCCAGCTTGCCTGTCTTCTTCACGAAATGGCGCGAAGGCGGAATCACCCTCCAGAATATCAAAGCCGCAGCCAGACCCAACACGCCAATGACACCGACAGCTGCGCGCCAGTCAAACCAGTCGGTCAACAACCCGCTGATGATCCGGCCCCCCATTCCTCCAATGGAGTTGCCGCTAATGTAAAGACCCATTGCATAACCCAGACTGAGGGGTTCGATTTCTTCCACAAGATAAGTCATTGCTATAGCGGGCAATCCAGCAAGCGCAATGCCTTGTAATATACGCAACAGCAGCAATACGGGGAAAAACGGGCTAAAAGCGGAAATGATGGCGATCACGGAAGTTGCAACCAGAGAGGCCGTCATAATGGCTCTGCGGCCAACCGCATCGGATACGGAACCGATGAACAGCATGGTCAATGCCATGGATAGAGTGGTGACCGACAAGGTTAAACTGGATTCCGTCGGCGTGATTCCAAACGCTTCGGTAATTTCCGGCATCAAAGGCTGCAGGGTATAAAGAAGCGCAAATGTGACAAAACCTCCGGCAAACAGGGCAAGACTAATATTTCGGAACGATTTTGAACCCTGCTGAATTTTCATTGCTCCCTACTTTCTTTGCTGGAGAAACTCCGATTGTCGGAACAGGACAGGGTGACCGGAACCCTCCTTGTTATTTGCGGAACAGCTTTCGTTCCATCTGGGTTAAGAACTCGTAGCCGTCTGCTGTCACCACGATCGTATCTTCAATCTGAAATCCGCCTGCGCCCAGTTCATAATAAGGAACCTCCACACACAGCACCATCCCCTGTTGCAGAATGCGGTGATCTCCGGGCGACAGAGTTACATCATCGTACAATTCCAGGCCGATGGCATGCCCCACATGCTGGCGCCGGTAATGCGGAATGCCTTCCTTCTGAACTCTGGCTACAGCTGCCTGGAAGACGTCAGATGCTTTTACGCCGGGGCGGATCATTTCAAGCGCCTGCTCCCAGCCGCTGCGCACTGCATGAAAGTGCTGTTCCATCCAAGGTGTGGCTTCTCCAAGCACTACAGTCCGGCCTGTATCTCCCCAGTATCCGTCCAACTGAAGACAGAGATCAAAACGGATCTGGTCCCCCGGCTCGATGACGCGGAAATAATTCTCAATCAGCGGCAGAGCGCTGCGCGGACCCGCACCAACTGCCGTCATCGCGGGGGTGCCCCCTGCTTTCATCACGGCAAGCCGGTAATGGTCGGCCAAGTCCTTCTCGTGCACACCCGCGGCGATCAGACCGATTAGTTGCTGCTCAATCGTCTCGTTCAGAACTGCAGACTTCCGCAGACGTTCGATTTCAAACGGTGTTTTGATCTGCCGGATCTGGCGGAACAGCTGGTAGGCTGCAACAGCCTGTCCGCCGGGAAGTCCAGCGGCAAATTTAGCAAGCAGATCTGGAGCAATTCTCATTTCATCCACCCCTACTGCTTGTCCCTTGAGCCCAAGAGCTTCAAGAGCCGCTTCCAACGCTTCAATCGGCCCCGCATAGGTTGTCGTATTTTGCAGCAAAGTGTAAAAAAGATCAATATCCGGAGTAGATGGCTTGCCTTCGATAGACCCCTCCACAAAAAAATCGCTGTACACATATAAATCTGCTCCGGTAATCCCCAGCTGCGCAATTACACCCAGCCGGTTGGTAGGAATAATGACACAGGGACGGGTTTCCGGTTCACGCGGCAGTACAGCATAAATTTGCATCGTCCAGTTGCTGGCCCGCAGCTGCGAGCCAAGAATATAGTTGATGTTTTCCGGTGTGGTCGCCACAAGAGCGGCCAGACCTCTGGTTGCCATAAGTTCAGCGGCACGCGGCCGGTTGACTCCGGAAACAGGATTCGAGATTTGCTTGTCCATCAGGTTCAAGACCTCCTTTTCTTCGTTCGGCTGCCGAGCAGTTTTTCCAGACCCGGTGCGGAGCGGATGAGCAGTTTGATTGCAAAAAACAGAACAAGTGCAAAAGCGATAAGCACCATGGACACGACAGCGACCGTAGGATCCTGCCATTTTTCCATGTACAAGAAGAGCTGTATAGGCAAGGTATAACTTCCCTGACGTAAGATAAGCAGTGCCGTCTCGACCTGATCAAAGGTGAAGACAAAGGCAATCGAACCGGCTAAAACAAGCGAAAGCCGCAGCTGCGGCAATGTGATCGTAAAGAAAATGCGAAAAGGTCCGGCCCCCAAATCGGCGGCAGCTTCGCGGTGTGCCGGATTGAGATTGGCGAGAGCGCTGCCAACAATGGACAGGACAAACGGCAGGACGATGACCGCCTCCCCCAGGATCAGGGCAAATAATCCGCCAGCGATGTGCATCTTTGAGAACAGGATCAGATACGCCACACCTAATGTAATCTTGGGCATTACCATTGGCGACATGAAAAAGGCGCGTAAAAGTCCCCTGCCCGGAAAAGGATAATGGACTATCGCCAGCGCAGCCATTGTGCCAGTAACCAGAGCCAGCAGAACTGCACCCGCTGAAGACAGCATACTGTTCCGGAAGGCTTCCAGAAACTGCTTCTGATCACCCAGACGGCTGTACCATTCCAGCGTCAGCCCCTCGGGCGGAAACTTGCTGGAGGCTCCGCTGCTCACTGAGGTTACCAGGATCATCAACAACGGCAGCAGCAGATACAATCCGACGGCCCCTGCACATACGTAGAGAATCCATTTGTAATCCCGTGGTTTTTTAGTCATGGGTCTGCCCTCCCGTCCGGGTACGCCGGAACATCAGCCGGTCAGCTAACTTGTTCACAATCAATGATACAAAGATCGATGAAGCAAACAAAAAGAGGCTCGCCACAGCCGCCATCGGCCAGTTCGTATCCAATGTCCGCTGATAGATCAGTACCGGAAGCGTCATGACGCGCCCGCCTCCGATCAATTGAGGCGTTGTAAATGCGGTCAGGCAGAGTGTAAAGACAATCTGCACCCCGCTCGCAATGCCCCTCGCGGACAAGGGCAGTGTAATGGTTAGAAACGTGCGCCATTGACCTGCGCCCAGATCATGGGCTGCCGCTTTCAGTGAATCATCGGTTTGGGTAAGCACATTCAAGATCGGGAACACCATAAACGGCAGAAAGATATGTACAAGCGCAACGGTAACCCCGGTCTCGTTATACATCATCTCAAATCCGCTATCCGTCAGTCCCATCTTTATGAACAGCCAGTTCATAAAACCCTGCTTAGACAATAGCAGCTGCCATCCATATGATCTGACAACAGCACTGACGAGAAGCGGAAGAAATGTTAGCAGCAAGAAGAACTGTTGTAAGCCTTTCCGTTTCAGGCCGGCAATACAGTAGGCTAGCGGATAGGCAAGCAGCAGACTCCAAAAAGTTACCTTGGCGGCGACTCGAAAGGTGGTACCTATCAAGGTCCAATAATAAGGGTCACCCAGGAAAGAACGGTAGGAATCGAGATTCCAGTCCCGGATCAGCCTCCCGTTCTCGTAGAGATCAAAACTATACCGGCCGAAGATCAGCAGTCCACCTAGATACACGATGCCCATCAAGGCAAGCGCAGGCAACAGCAGCAGCAGCTGAGCCGCCCAGGTTCGGTTCCCCGGAGAGAACAGACCCGCGAGCTTGCCGGCAGCCTTCATCATAAGGAACCCACTCTTAGTGGAGGGCCATCAACGGGCAGGAGAAGACCGTCTTCGGGATTGAATCCGATTTGCAGCGAGTCGCCCGGAGCATACCGGGCATCCCCCCGCTGATACAGTGTGCTGGCATGCAGCTGGATATGGCCACCCATATCCAGCGTGTAGCGGATGCTTGCACCGCCATATGCACATTCGGTCACTCTTCCTTCCAGCCGGTTGTCGCAGTCACTTGCCGCTTCTCCGATCCGGAGATACTCGTAACGGACGGAGAGTGAACCCGTACTCCCCGCAGGGAGCGGGGGCAGCCCTTCCTGCGGGCGTACGGCAAGCTTCAAGCCGCCGGCTTGAACCCAGACCCGGCCTTCTTCCGCACCAAGTACCTTCACCCGAAGCAGGTTGGTGTCGCCGATAAACTTGGCAACAAAGCTGTCCACCGGCCGTTCGTAGATTTCATCGGGCGTCGCATATTGGAGCAGCTTGCCGCCCCGCATGACACCGATGCGGTCAGACATGTTCATCGCTTCATGCTGATCATGGGTAACGAAGATAAACGTGCCCCCGAATTCACGTTGTATCCTTTTCAGTTCACGCTGCATATCCAGCCGCAGCTGCAAATCCAGTGCAGACAACGGTTCGTCCAGCAGCAGCACTTCCGGCTTGTTGATTAAGGCACGGGCGATGGCAACGCGCTGCGCCTGTCCGCCGGATAGCTGGGAGACGGCGCGCTGGCTGTAGTTGCCGAGCTGCACCAGTTCCAGCATCTCCTGTACCCTCTGTTTAATTTCGTGCTTCGGGGTATTTTTGACTTTCAAACCGTAAGCGATGTTATTGTAGACATCCATATGCGGGAACAGCGCCAGTTGCTGAAAAATCATATTTGTATTTCGTCCATAAGCCGGAATCCCCGAGACATCTTGTCCTGACAGCAGCACAGTCCCCTCATCAGGCTGCTCCAGGCCGCCGAGAAGCCGGAGCAGCGTGGTTTTCCCACAGCCGCTGGGCCCGAGCAGAGAGACGAATTCTCCCCGTTTCACCTGTAGCGACACCTGATTAACGGCCGTATTTCCCGCATAACGCTTGCTCACATCACGCGTCTCGATTGCAATCGGCCCCACTCCGTCACTCATTGTCCCAACTCCCATCTCTCCGGTTGCTGCCAGCAGCCGGTTTATAATTTTGTTTTGACCAGACGGTCCCACAGTTCCTTCCAGGCGGAGCTGTTCTTGGCCAGCGTATCCCAGTCAGGATTCATTCCCTTACTCTGCTCCTCAACGGAGAAGGATGGATCATCCTTGTATTTATCCGGGATGACTGCTGCCGTGCTCGTCACTGGAGTGCCTGTCGCCTCGGCGTAACGGGACAGCGCATCTGCGCTAAGCAGCTCGTTAATGATCTCGTTGGCCACTTTTGCCTGCTCCGGCGTAGAACCTTTGACAACCTGCAGCGAATAAGGGAAGGAAATCGCACCTTCCTTAGGATAAGCTACGGCCAGCGGCGAGCCGCCGTCGATCCAAGTTTGTGCTACTTGTGAGCTGAACGGAGCAATCAGGGCATCGCCCGAATCGAGCAGACCCTTAAGCTGGTCGTTCGAGGTAACCAGTGTGCCGATCTGCTCGCTGTTATCCGCCCAGAACTGGAAGGCCGGCTCTGGATTCTCGTAGGATGCGCCGAGTTCTTCCCCTTTTACAGCCAGAAGCGGGGACAGATAAGAATAGAACATGTAATCCCACAATGCAGTTTTCCCTTTGAACTCTTCGTTTCCCCACAGGTCGTTCCAGCTTGTCGGCGGTGTTTTTACCAGATCTTTGTTGTAGACCAGCGCAAAGCTCGACACGCCCCAGACGATGCCCTTGTTATCAGCGGTGTGGAATGCTTCGGGAATGTCCTTCATATGGGTGACTATGGCCGGGTCAAGCGGCTCCCACATATCGTCATTGACGCCTTTGGCTGAAGCATCTGCGTTGAAATAACCGAAGTTTACAATCGGATTGTTCGGGTCAGCCTGCTTGCCTGCCAGCATTTTAGGATACATTACAGCATTGGAGGATTCTTCGAAGGTCACCTCAACATTCGGATGGTTCTTCACATACTCTGCTACGACTTCTTTAGGAACCACATCCTGATTGGAGCCGGCCCAGATAAACATGGTCAGCTTGACCTTTTCACCACTGCCGGCTGCTGTCGAATCTTCCGATTTCCCGGCAGGATTGTTATCAGCAATATTGTTTCCGGTAGCGTTATTCGCGTTGTTTCCCCCTCCACAAGCTGATAGTGCCACAATCATGGCAAGCGACATTGCCGGTAAGATATAAGAGCGTTTAAGTTTTTGAGTACTCATTCGGTTCTCTCCTTCAGGTTATTTAATATAATTCCTAATTTTGTCGCCTTCCGGTCATAGCCGCTGTTGTCATCAGCGCAGCCCTATTCCCCTGCGCAATTCTTCCATGATCTCTGGTACTGCTGAAGCCGAAACTGGATGGCCCGCAGCAACTCTGGACTCAGCTTCTGCCATCGTCTGTCTCTTCAAATAATCCCGAAGTGCCAGCGGATAGCTGCTCAGAGCAGCGTTCACGGCGAGCTGCATTTTATCCGTCCACACCGTTTCAAACGCAGTCCGGGCTTCCCCGAAGCTGAAAGCTTCCCGATTCTTACTGCGGCCATTACGCAGCAGCTTAGTGGATGCTTCATCAATGGTTTTGCCATTTGAATTTAGCACTACACCGTATTGCTCCCGCGCCTGATCTTCCGACAAAAGTCCTTTCTGCATATCATTCAGTACGAATGCAGGTTCCCGTTCATAAGGATCTCCATATCCGCCGCCGCCCTGGGACAGAAAAGTCACGGTATCTCCCGGTTGTAGTAAAAGCTCATCAATCCGGCCAAGGTTGCGTTCATCTGGCCGGCCTTCATTAAATATCGCTTCTCCATGCTTACCTACACCACCTCCCAAGCGGCCCCAGGGCTGGAATTCCATCCGTTCCATATTTCTTGCGGTCATCACGGTATCCGGACTGAGAATCCTGACGCGCAGGTCGATGCCGCTGCCGCCCCTGAATTTGCCGGCTCCGGCTGAATCCGCCCTTAAACCGTAACGTTCAATCAGTACAGGCATCTCCGCCTCAACCGTTTCAGCCGGGATATTCCGCAAATGGCCTACGGCGAAATCCATCCCGTCAATCCCATCCTTCATCGGTCTTGCCCCTGATCCGCCACAGATCGGCTGAATTACACCGACTTTGCTCTTGCCGTCGGAAGCATCGGTCATTGCCATCATCACAATGCAGGCTTGACCTGCTCCTGCAGCCGGCACCTTGCTGCTCTGCGCCTGGCTCAGCGCCCCTGTAATGACATCCATCACCCGGATAAAGGTCGCCGCTCGCGCACCTACTGCCGCCATCGGTTCCGGATTGAGCACCGATGCCGGAGGCGCGTAGTTGCGCACCATCCGCACCATCCCGGAATTCCATGGAATCGCCGGATCCAGTGTCCGGAAGTAGCGGATCAACGCCGGCACAAGCATATAGTGCCCTTGCTGGTTATGGGTCGGAATATTAAACGAAGCTCTAACCTGCGGGTCGGTTCCGCTAAAGTCCAGATAGATATCCGTGCCGGTAATTGTCATGCGGCAGCGCAGCCGGATCGGATAGCCGCCGGGACCCTTCTCCAGATAGTCCCAGAAGTCATAGGAGCCGTCGGGAATATCCTGAATGATCGCCCGGGCTTTAAGCTCCGCATACTCCAGCAGATTCTCAATGCCTTGCTCCACCTGCTCCGCACCATATCTGCCGATGAGTTCCTTCAGCCGCTGTTCCCCTCTGTTCAGCGCTGCCATAAGCGCATTGAGATCGCCAAGGTTCTGCCCGGGAATCCGGCTGTTGTCCAGCAGCAGCCGGAGCACCTGCTCATTCCTGCGGCCAGCCTCATACAGCTTGACCGGCGCAATCCGGATGCCCTCCATATGTATGTCATAGGCGCTTGGCGATACGCTGCCCGGAACCTTTCCGCCGACATCCGAAGAATGTACGAAGCAAAGTCCAAAAGCAATGATCCTGCCGTCATGGAAATAAGGCTTAATCAGGTGAATATCCGGCAGATGGGTAACCATCCCCCCCGTGGTATAGGGGTCATTACAGATGACTATGTCACCTTCCTGCCACTGGTGTATTGCCTTGATGGCGGTAGCCGCAGGAATTCCGAGGGAGAGGTTGTATCCCGTATTCAGCGGAGAGCCGAACGTCTCGCCTTCCGGCGATAACAGGTAGGTGCCGAAATCACCCGTTTCCTTGACAAAAGCGGTAAAGCCGGTGCGCAGCACAACGTTGGCCATTTCCTCTACTGCTGCCTGAATCCGGTTATTGAAGATTTCGAGGAAGACTTTATCCGTAATCATAGATCTGCCTCCCCGATAATATTTCCGTTAGCATCTCCGTGTATTGTGTAGCCGGGAGGTACAAACACCGTCGTATCATATTCCTCAAGGATAGCCGGACCGGAGATTCTTGTATCAGCGTTCAGATGCTCCCGATTAAGCACCTTAGCCTGGTAATCCAATCCGTCAAAAGTGATTCCCCGGGTCTCCACAGGTTTTCCACTGCCTGCTACCTGCGGAGAAGCTGCCCTAATCTTACTTGGCAGAAGCCCGACGATACTTGCCCGCAGATTGACAAACATGACTTCCGCCTCCGGCTGGCTGATTCCGAACACGGATTCATATTTGCGGTGGAATTTAATCTCCGCTTCTTTAGGATCAGAAATATCAGAATCTGAGAGGATAACCTCCAGATCAAATGCCTGTCCTTCATATCGCATATCCGCGCTGTAAATGACGTATGTACCGCCCAGGGTTACTCCGCCCTTAGCCTCATCCTCAATCCAGCGGCGTCCTTGCTGCTCAAGCGAAAAGAAATGTGTCTGAAGTTCTTCGGCATCCAGTCCACGGCTGCGCTTGTGAAGTGTGAAGACAAAGTCGTTGCGCAAATTGGCAACCGTACAGCCCAGAGCACAAAGCGTGCCAGGAGAAGGTGGAATTAGCACCCGGCGGATGCCAACTTCACGTGCCATCAGAAAAGCATGCATCGGGCCGGCCCCCCCATAGGCAAGCAGAGTGAAGTCACGGGGATCGACTCCTTTTCGCGCCATCAGCGGTGAGAATTGGGCATACATATTCGCAGTGGCCACATCCAGAATGGCCTGCGCCGTCTGCTTGGCAGTTAGCCCGAGCTGGTCACCCAAAATCGTAAGCGCCTGTTCAGCCAGTTCAGGGAACAGCTGCATCTGGCCGCCGAGAAAACGGTCGGCCTGCAGAATGCCTAAATACAAATAGGCATCCGTGGTTGTTGCCTGCTTGCCGCCGCGGTTGTAGCACGCCGGGCCCGGCTTGGCGCCGGCACTGCGTGGCCCTACCTTCAATACCCCGACCGAATCAACCCAGGCAATCGAGCCTCCGCCTGCTCCGATGGCGGTTACATCTACCGCAGGGATGATGACCGGGAAATCTCCCACCTGATTCTCTGTGGAGTAAGCAGGCTCCTTGTCGATTAAGGCGACATCTACGCTTGTCCCGCCCATGTCGAAGGTAACGACCTGGTTAATCCCTGCCTGCTCCGCGATAAAGGTTGCGCCAATCACACCCGAGGCAGGACCGGACAGGAGCGTCCTTACTGGCTCGGACGCAGCGCGGGCAGCGGTCATCATACCACCGTTTGACATGGTGGACAGCAGCGTCGCCGATACGCCGTAGGGTCCGATTCCTTCTTGCAGACGCTTGAAATAAGACCCCATCCGTTCGCCTACATAAGCATTCATCACTGCGGCCAGCGTCCGCTCGAACTCTCGCTGCTGCGGCCAGATTGCACTGCTTCTGCAGATGAACAGCTGCGGATAACGCTCACGGATCAGCTGTTCGGCCAGTTGCTCATGCCCGGCATTGGCATAAGAATGCAGGAAGCTGATGGCCAGCGCCGTAACCCCCTCCTGCATCAATTCATCCACTGCCTGGAGCAGTTGTTGCGGGTCCAGTGGGGTGAGCACTCTGCCGTCTGCGAGCTGACGTTCATCAATTTCTTTTACAAGCTGACGCGGGACAAGCGGCAGCGTTTTATCCCCATAGAGGTTAGTTGTATTCTCAAGCCGCAAGCGGCGTATTTCGAGTACATCCCGGAAACCTCTGGTCACCAGCAGCCCGGTAACTGCACCACTGCGTTCGATCAGCGTATTTACGCCAAGTGTAGTACCATGTACGAAGAGCTCAATTTTGCGTGTGTCCACTCCCTTCGACTGCAGCTGGTCTAATGCCTGGAATATCGCCTGTTCGGGAGCATCGGCTATCGAGGGTATTTTGAGCGCCGCGACAATCTGGCCCTGCCCGTCTGTAACAATGGCATCCGTAAAGGTTCCGCCAATATCTATGCCTAAGCGGTAATGGATCTCCACACTTTCCACTCCTTTATTCAAAGCATTTACAAATTGCGCTGTTCCTGATTTTGGATAGCGTAATAACGTTTGACATCCTCTATCATTTGATTGATATGCATAACCATTGCCGCTTCCGCCTGCTCAGGTGAACCCGCAGCAACGGCATCCAGAATTTTACGGTGATCAACCACAAGCTCGCTGCCCACCGTACGGCGAATATAGGCGGTTTCCAGGAAGTCCTTGCCGGTTTGCCATACCAGCTGAGCCGCATGGAGCAATACCTGATTACGCGCCGTAAGTGCTAGTAAAGTATGAAATTCACGGTCTTCTTCATAGGGAATGATATTTTGCGATAACAGCTTGTTCTGACTTGCAATAGAAGCCTCTAGCAGACTGATTTCTTCCTTTGTAGCCCGCTGTGCAGCCAGTGCGGCAATTTCCCGCTCAAGCGCCCGTCTGGCCACTAACACATCCACCAGTGCGGACTCTCCTGAATTATTCAATAGCTGCAGGAATTGAGAATTCACATTTTTCTGGTGCAGCTCTTTCTCCAAATATTCAATGCGCCTTGTTCCTTTTTCCGTCAGAATACGCCCTTTCCGGCCTTCCAGAACGGTATAGCCCTCGAAATCAAATTCCATCAGCTTGCGTCCGATGGTTGCCTGGCTGAGTTCATATTTCTTCCCCAGCGTATGAACCAGAGTGCTGGCTCCTAGCGGAACTTCAGCATTCCTCAGAGCCTTTAAGAATTCATACTCGAGCTGCAGATGATGCGATTCCAGTGCCACTCTGTTCATCCTTTCATGTTGCTAGATTGACGTCGTTACTCATTGATGATTAATAGAATTATAACTAAATAATGACAAATTTACAACAAAATACTCCCAAATAAAGCATGATTTTGACAATTTATTTTTATGAGCACTAACGGGCAAGAAAAGCCTACTCTGCGAGGTTATTATTCGATATCTATTTTCAATATGCTTGATTGATCTCCCTATCACAATCTCTCCTTCTTCTACTTCTGTATATCTAAAAAAACAGGAAGCCCATAAACGGCTCCCTGTAAAATTGAACTTAAGATCTATATAGATTGAACTGGGCCTGATGCTTATTGAATAAGCTTGTGCAGCTCTGATACGCTTGCTGTGTACTGCGGTTTGAATTCGCTGGATGCCATATAACCGGCTACGCTGGACAGGAATTGTCTTCCTTCCGGCGTTTCGCCTGCTTTACTGGCGTCGAGGGCACAGACCAGCAGATTGCCCGCCCTTACTCGGCACTCAAAAAGGAACCCCAGCTTATGATTACGCTCAAAGTTGTCGATTGTCTGCACAATTGGGCTCCACTCCCGATCGGTTCCGTCCAGGATAATTGATTTTGAGTTCTCTATGATACTCCACCAAGGGTACGTGGAATATTGTTCACACGGGAAATCACGGAACACAGGATGGCTGTTGTCGATCAGCAGCCCCAGGGTACCAACAGGTACCGGGCGGTTCATGCTCTCAGAGATGGAGCGAAACATAGGGTAGCACCAGAAATCCGTACAATAGAAGCCTTCAACAGCGTTATGAAGCGACTCCGGTTTCGGCATGAGCAGCACGTTGTCACCTTGCTCCAGCAGCGCAAGTGCCTCATCGGAAAGCTCTTCGAAAATGCGGATGCCATCCAGCACGGAACTGCTTTTCTCTGGATATACCCACAGGTCGTAGGATTTACGGATATCTGATCCGGCGATTCTCAGAGTAAGTACAGCTTTGGTCATCCTCTGGACGGCAGGAAGATCAATGACCAGCTGGCAGATATCGATGTAATTCAAACCCGCCGGGATGTTAACTTCACTTGAGCCTTCGGCCAGCGTTCTGCCATCTGTGGTCAACTCCCATTGCAGCACAAGGGAGTCTGGTGTTCCGGGCCGGAACCAGCTCAGCTCGACGCTGGCGCTGAAGACTTCTCCGGAGACGTAGTTGTATTTCGGGAATCTTGCCAACAGGACAGCATCGCTGCAGAAGGTGCGCCAATCTTCAGGCGTGATCATTCCCTTGGAATCCATAAAGGCATCGAGGATACCAACCAAGGCTGTACCCTGTCCGCTGAAATCCTGCAGATCCAGCAGCTGGAAGCCAGCAAGTCTCCGGGTGCGGAAAGCGGCCTCAAGCTCTTCTTTGTAACAAGCAGCCGCCAGCTGTCCAGAAGCCGCGAAATATTTGCCCGCGAGATGTCCCAGGCCATTGCTTTCCAGCCGTTCTTGGAAAATTTTGAAATTCCCAGCTTTGAGCGCTCCTGTATATTTGCCGATTTCCTCATAATTCGGATAAGTCGCGTATTGCCCGATCTCATGCGAGATCACAGGAATATGCGGAATCCATTCCCCGGATGTGTCTCCGACCTGCACCGTCTTGGCTTCGGTACCATACTGAATTTGGACAGTGCCTCCAGCTTCTGCTATCTCCCTGCCCTGCAGGGACGGTGGAACGAACTGGTCGTCATAATCCTTCATCGTACCCGGCAGCGCAGTCTGGACATGACCGAGCGGTGCGTCGCACATCGCATAAGAGCCTCTGAACAGACGATCCTTCGAGAAACGCACTCCGCAGAAGAAATCATCATGCTCCAGAATTTCCGGAACCCATTGGTGGTTGTTCGAGCCTTGAGTATACAGGGGTCTATTGTCGAATGCTTTATAGTCTTTGAGAATGGAATCGATCTTGGTTCTGCTGCCCCACAGCTCATTGCCTAGCGACATCATCACGAATGACGGATGATTGCCGAACGCTTTCAGAATTTCATATCCTTCACTGACCAGATAGTCTTGCTCCGCCTGGTTATGACCCTCGTCGGTTGGTTCCGTAATCGTTCCCCAGAACGGCAGCTCCGGCTCCATATAGATCCCGAGCCTATCGGCAGCGGTAAAGGCCGCTTCCGGCGGACAGCAAGTGTGGAAGCGGTAATGGTTGATACCATAGGATTTGGAAATCCCCAGGATTCTAAGCCATTCCTCTACGTCAGTCGGGGCATATCCGGTCAATGGGAAGATCAGCCCGTCATGTTTACCGCGGAGAAAAGTCTTCTCCCCGTTGATCGTGAATTTCTCGCCGTCCGCCTTGAACTCCCTCAAGCCGAAGAACGACTCATACAATTCGCCGGTTCCGACTGCTCCATCCTTCAGGAGGATGTTAAGGTTATAGAGATTGGGTGCGGTTTCACTCCAAGGAAGCGCATCCAAACCTAACGTGTAGTCGATCGTAAAGTTCCCCGGCGAGATTGTGAATTCCTGCTCAGCCACTGAATGGGCTGTCTGGCTATTAAAACTGGAAGCTGATACAGCAATCGTTGTTACAGCCGTTCCTTCCAGTGTTCCTGTGATTCGGACAGAACGTTCGGGCAGATTCGGATCGAGCCGAATTCCGCTCAAATAGGACTTGCCGTAGAACTGAAGCTCGATGCGTCCTGTGATTCCGTTCCAGTTGGTCTGAGTGTCCGGCGAAGTCATATGTCCGCCTTTGGTCGGATAACCGGTATTATCGACCCGGACAGTGAGTGTCTGACTGCCAGGCTGAAGCTTCCCTGTCAAATCATATACATGCGCGGTGTTCAGGCTATCACGGCTGCCAATCTCTTGACCGTTCAGCCAGAGTGTCGTAAGCCTGGTACGCTCCAAATATAGAAAACAAGTCTTTCCTGCGAGTTCTTCTGGAATGACTACTTCCTTCGAATACCAGGCCGACCCTTCGAACAGGTACTCATCTGTCAGAGCGCTGACCAGAACCTCTTCGTTCTTCGGTCCCTTGCGGGCATGTGATGTCGTTCCCGGCAAGGTAATGAAATCAGAAAAAGGCAGCTGCAGTCCCTGCTTCTCCTTATCTAATTGCAATTTCCACTCGCCTTCAAGGCTAATCTTTGTCTGCAACTCTTTCACTCCTAATCATGGTAATCTATGCAACCCTATGTTGTTACTCCTGATCTTTGGTTCCCCATTACTTTCTCCTTGAACATAGCTGTTTCCTGCTTCACCCATCTTACTTCTCAGCTTCTTTAGTCGCTCCGTAAGTATCCAAACTTCTCCTCCTTCACTTCCCCCCTTTTTAATTTTCCAAATTCAATCTATATAGTTCTTTCACGAGACAATAAATGCATATTGTATTACATTTAATGGATGATAGTTTAACGATGCGCTTAATTGAAAGCGCTATCAATTTTATTAATGGAGGTGTTTGTTTTTGTGTATGCCCGAATCATCACTCTAATGAACAATTTGCGGCTCAGGACGAAGCTGTTCTTGTCTTTTGGCTGTGTCGCCTTAATTCCAGTGTTGATTGTTGGGTTATTTCTGACGAGTGAACTACGGAATATGGCGATGGACAATGCTCTGGAGCAAATTACAGCCAATGTGGACCGGGTGAAAAAACGGACCGGCGAAATGCTGGGCGTCCCGCTCGACATTGCTTACCGGCTGTCCAATGACAGCCGGCTGGAGGAAGCTGCCAACCACCGGTACGAGTCGGTCTATGATGTTGTGAAGGCATATTGGGACTATCCTGACTTTCGTGATTTTATCCGTCTGTACAAAGAGATCTCCAGCATCCGCCTGTATATCAATAACCCCACGATTCTTGACAACTGGGAGTTTCTGCAGGCGGATGATACGGTCACACAGGAGCAGTGGTATCAAACCGCTATCGCCAAGAAAGGCCTGGTCTGCTGGAATTATATCCGTGACAACCGCGACGGCCGGTATTATCTCAGTCTGATCCGCAAAGTAGATTTTCTGAAGCAGCGTACCGCTGGAGTTTTAGTTGTAAATGTGAATACGGACGAACTAAATGCCATCCTGAATCAGGAGACTTTTGAAACCATAATAGTAGATGAGAACGACAATATAGTAGCCTCCAACCGTGCAGATACGCTGGGCAAATCACTGGATGATATTAACTTCAGCCCTGTATCTGCCGCGATCGCCGGACAAGGTCCCTATGATATAACGATTGAGGGCAAACCTTTCAAAATGCTGATTGATGATTGGCATCCAGGGGGAAGCCTGAACAGTCTGCGCATCATCTCCATCTTTTCCGTTGAAAGTATCGTGAGCGAACCCAACCGGATTATCTCACTGGCTTCCGCTGTCATTATTTCTGCATTACTGATGGCTATTCTGCTTATCTATTATTTCTCCCGGGTACTCACCGGACGGATGCTGCACTTAAGCAAACATATTTCCAAGGTCGCTTCCGGTAATCTAAGTGCTACGCTGGTAATTGACGGTAAAGATGAAATCGGCCAGCTGGCGAGACAGTTCAATCATATGGTGCGGAATATTAACGACCTCATGAGCGAGGTACAGGAATCCAACCGGCAAAAGAATGCAATCGAGCTGAAGCAGAATGAGATTAAATTCAAAATGATGGCCAGCCAGATCAACCCCCATTTTCTGTTCAATGCTCTGGAATCCATCCGCATGAAAGCTCTAGTCAGGGGCCAGTCTGATATATCCCAGGTCGTGCGGCTGCTCGGGAAAATGATGCGCAAAAACCTGGAGGTCGGCAATGGGATGATCAGCCTGGAAAGCGAGCTGGAGACCGTAAACTGCTACCTGATCATTCAGAAATTCCGCTATGATGATAGGTTAGCCTATGAGCTTCAAGTAGACCCCAAGGCTCACAGTATTCAGATTCCGCCACTGATCATTCAGCCCCTGGTGGAGAATTGTGTGATCCACGGGCTGGAGAACCGGATTGACGGCGGTATGGTCCGGGTGGATATCCGTATAGAAGACAAACAGCTCAAGGTGCAGGTATCCGACAATGGCATAGGTATTTCCAAAGAACGGATGCAAGAACTCCGGCAGATGCTGGAGAACAAGGATGACTATGAAACCAATAATATCGGGATGCGCAATATTCATTTGCGGCTTCAGTTAACCTACGGCCCGGAATGCGGACTTACCCTGTCCAGTCAAACCGGATTCGGAACGCAGATTAGCTTTGCCATCCCCCTGAGGAGCGATTCTTATGTATAGTGTGTTGATTGTGGATGATGAGCTGGCAATCCGTGAAGGACTTACTGCTCTGCTGGACTGGGAGAGCAGTGGATTTCAGATTATAGATACAGCGGCGAACGCCATAGAAGCCAAGTATAAATATGAACTCTATAGTCCTGATCTGATGATTGTAGATATCCGGATGCCCGGCAGAGATGGTCTGGAGCTTATTAAAGAGCTGCGGGAAAACGATCCGGAGATGCACATCATTATCCTCAGCGGTTATGCCGATTTCGACTATGCTAAGCGTGCACTGGCTTTTGGCATTGATAACTATTTACTTAAGCCGGTAGATGAATTGGAATTGCAGTTATATCTGGCAAAACTGTCCGCTGAGCTGGATGCGCGGAGCTCCCATCGCAAGAATCATGCTGCCGTCAAGGTATGGAGCCGTGAAATGCTGGTTCAATCCCTGCTGATGGAGAACAGCCCGCAGATGCTGCCATCAATGGAGGCATCCATCCATGAAGTAGGACTGCTATGGGATTCCTATCAGGTAGTCCTGATCCGGCTGCTGCTCCAGGACAATGCGGACAACGGGCCTTCAACGGCCGTAAAAGCCAGACTTGCAGCAAGCTTTGATGAACAGGCGTGGGGGATTGTCTTCTCGCTGGACTCCTATTTGGGGGTTCTCCTGCAGCCCTCTTATCAGAAGGAGCTTGTACGCAAATTAATGGTACAGAATATACAGCAAGCCGTAACTGCCCATGGGCTTGAATGCATCATCACAGCGGGTGATATGGTGGATACCCTGGAGGAGCTTCCCGTCTCCCGCCAATCCGCACTGGTACGGATGAAGGAGCATTTTTTCTACGACGAGTCAGGTATGATTGGACCGGATTCCCTAAAGCTGAAGAAAGTACTCAAGGTCAGACCGGAGGAAGTGGAATGCAGGCTTGATTCTGTGGTGGAGCGCCTGTATTTCGCCATGGATATCGGCAGCTTCGATGTACTCCCTTCCTTAATCCAGGAAACCGGTGAACTGATGATCGCCGCCAGTTACTCCGAGATGGCTATGAAATCACGCTATGTACGAATGGTCACGCATTTGATCAACAAACTCTCACTCCAATACAGTGAGCTGGCTTTGCAGCACAACCGGATGGATGAGCAAATCCAGCAAATCTATAAACACACCTCCTTGCCCCAGCTGTATCGCTACATCACCACTATGCTGGAGCAGTATGCCGGCGTAATTACCCGAGACGATATGGACGTCTTAATGAAGCGACTGCTAGACCTTATTCACCGCCATTACAATGAGAACTTGAAACTCGAAACGCTGGCGGATGTGTTTACTTACAGCAGCGCTTATCTGGGCAAGCTTTTCAAAAACAGTACAGGCCTTTCCTTCAATAGCTATCTGGACAAGGTCCGCATTGAAAAAGCCAAGGAGCTGCTGGATCAGGGCTGGAAAATCCATCAGGCTGCGAGCGAAGTCGGATTCAGCGATGTGGATTATTTTCGCGAAAAGTTCAAAAAAGTTGAAGGGATCTCTCCTTCCGTCTACCGCAGAGGAAGCTCTGTGTGAGCACGAAGTTTCAGAAATCGCTTACGAAAAGAGCTGATTTCCCCCTGTTTTTTATATAAAATGTTCGGGTGTTTCCCTGATTTACTGTAGCTTAAGATAATGCCATATCGAAGGAGGGACATAAATGAAAGCGATTACCACCACCAAAATGAAGCTGGAGCCGAAGAAGCCTGCCTCACGCTTTTGGGCAACGTTTCTACAGCAGAAATATCTCTATATGATGGCCATCCCGTTTGTGCTCTGGGCATTTGTATTTAACTACCTGCCGTTATGGGGATGGACTATGGCCTTTCAAAAATACAAACCCGGCAAATCCTTTTTCGAGCAGAAATGGGTCGGTCTGCAGTACTTTAGAGAGCTTTTCCAGGATGAGCAATTCTTCAATGCGCTGCGCAATACGCTCGCTATGAGTATCATGGGCCTGCTTGCCGGATTCATCATTCCCATCATATTCGCCATCCTTCTGAATGAGATGCGGCTGCAAATTCTGAAACGCTTCGTACAGACGGTCTCTTATCTTCCCCACTTCGTATCCTGGGTAGTTGCCGCCGGGATTATCAGCAAGATGCTATCTACCGACAACGGTGCGGTGAACGATCTGCTGATGGGCCTTCATCTTATCAGTGAACCTATTCAATTTATGGCCAAAGGCCATTTCTTCTGGGGGATTGTCACGGCTTCTGATGTCTGGAAGGAAACGGGCTGGAACACGATTATCTATCTAGCAGCCATTTCGGGTATAGGCCCGGAGCTGTATGAAGCCGCAAGGGTGGATGGTGCGAGCCGTCTGCAGCAGGTGCGTAACATTACATTGCCCGGCATCCGGACTACGATTGTTATACTGCTCATTATTTCAATCGGGCATTTAATCAGTATAGGTTTCGAGAAGCAGTTCCTGCTAGGAAATAATCTGGTGCGCGACTTCTCGCAGACATTGGATCTATATGCACTGAACTATGGACTGGGCATGGGACGTTTCTCCTTCGGTACTTCTATTAACATCTTTAACTCTGTGGTGAGTGTGATTCTGCTGTTTGTGGCCAATGGAATTTTCAAAAAAATAACGAAGGAAAGCATTATATAGGAGGCCCTTATGCTGAACAAAAAAATGGCCGCTGCGTCTTGGTCGGACCGCATCTTCGATTTGGTAGTCTATGTTGCGATTACTGTGGTGACCATAGCCACTTTGTATCCTTTTTTGAATGTGCTGGCGATTTCCTTCAACGACTCCACAGACAGCATCAAAGGCGGGATTACGGTTTTCCCCCGTGTCTTCACCTTTAAGAACTATGAGACGATCTTTGCCTATTCCGGGCTAATGACCGGACTTAAAATTTCTATCCTGCGCACCGTCATCGGCACGATCCTCGGGCTAGTCAGTGCCTCCATGCTGGCCTTCACCCTGAGCCGGGTAGACTTTCAGGCCCGCAAATTTGTCTCCACATTTCTGGCGCTTACTATGTACGTCTCGGGCGGACTGATCCCCATCTACATCCTGATCAAAAATCTGCATATGATGGGGACCTTCGGTGTCTATGTCCTGCCCAGTCTCGTAAGTGCATTTAATGTCTTCGTCATCCGTTCCTTCATCGATGGCCTCCCTTACGCCCTGCAGGAATCCGCCAAGCTGGACGGGGCTAACGACTTTACGATTTACTGGCGGGTTATTCTCCCGCTAACCAAACCGGCGCTGGCAACCATCGCCCTGTTCCTGGCTGTCGGCCAGTGGAATTCCTGGTTAGATACCTACCTCTATAACGGTTCCAAGGATGAGCTGACCACCCTGCAGTTTGAGTTGATGAAGGTCATCCAGAGCACGACGACCAATGCAGATAATTTCCGCGGCCGCAATATGACCGAGGTTATGGCTCAAATCTCTCCGGAATCGGTCAAAATGGCGATCACGATCGTCGTCACTGTACCTATTCTGGTCGTCTATCCGTTTCTGCAGCGCTATTTCGTCAAAGGCATGACTTTGGGTTCAGTAAAAAGCTAGTCCGTCTCCGGTATCGGCAGGCTTAGCCTGTGTATACAATACATTTTGTGACCAGAAAAAGGGAGGGTTTCTATTTATGACAAGAAAGACAGCGAAACCGTACGTCATTCTGATGGTCTTGACCTTGCTCCTCAGTGTGCTGGCTGGCTGCGGCGGCTCGAACAATACCAAGAATACCGCAGAGAATGCCGGAGGCACTAAGGCTACAAATGGTGGCAGCGCCACCGCAGAGGCTACGGCGAAAGCCGAAGATTTAAGTCCGCTTACCCTCTCCTTCTTCGCGGAGGACCCGAATCCGAACTGGAACAATATGAAAGACGAAGTCAGTAAAGTACTTACAGAGAAAACAGGTGTTACCCTCGATGCGGAATTTGCTGTCGGTGACCCGCAGCAAAAAATCGCATTGATCGCAGCCGGCGGCGAATATCCGGATATTATTTCCGCTAAAGCGGATATCGGCAAGCTTGTCGACGCCGGAGCGGTCATCGATCTGACCGAATTAATTGATAAATATGCGCCCAACATCAAACGTGTGCTCGGCGATAACCTCGCCCGGGCCAAGTATACCAATGAAGACCAGTCCATCTATGCCATTCCGACCTGGGCAGCAGTGGATGAGAAGAAATTCGTGGCCGGGGGCGGGTTCGAACTGCAGCACCGCGTGGTGAAAGAAGCCGGATATCCGGAAATCAGAACGGTTGCTGATTATGAGAATGTGATCAAAGCCTATCTGGAGAAGCATCCCACCGATGAGAACGGCAACAAAAACATTGGGGTTTCCCTGAACGCAGATGACTGGCATATGTATATTTCCGTCACCAACCCTGCGGTTGCCACGACAGGCGGCTCGGATGACGGGGAATATTACGTCGATCAGGAGACACATGAGGCCATCTACCACTTCCGCCGTCCAGAGGAGAAAGAATACTTCCGCTGGCTGAACCATATGAATGACATCGGCCTGCTTGATAAGGAAAGCTTCGTCCAGAAGTATGACCAATACAAAGCTAAAGTAGCCACCGGACGGGTGCTCGGCCTGATTGACCAGGATTGGGACTACAACGACGCCCAGCAGGCACTCAAGACGGCAGGGAAATTCGATCAGACCTACGGCCACTATCCCGTAACGCTTACGAAAGAATATAAGGAAACCAGCTTCTGGCCTACCGGCTTCATGGGTGGTTACGGCATCTCGATCTCCAGCACGAATCCAGATCCGGTCCGTACGATTAAGTTCCTGGATTACCTCGCTTCCGATGAAGGACAAATCCTGAACAACTGGGGGATTGAAGGAAAGCATTATGTAGTGGAGAACGGCAAACGTGTCATTCCTGCAGAAGTTCAGGACCGGATTAACAACGACAATACGGCGTTTACAAAAGAATCCGGGCTCGGCTTCTACTGGAATATGATGGTCCACTACGGTGATGGCGCCAAGGACTCAACCGGCAACTATTACACTAGAAATTTCCCGGAACAGCTTGTACTGGGTTACAGCGATGTCGAAAAAGAAACCTTAGCCGCTTATAAGGCTACCACCTGGAAGGATTTGTTCCCGAAAGAAGAAGAATTCACCGAAAAAGCTTATGGAGCGGCATGGAATATCGCGATTCCGGGCGAGGATGAAGTCTCCATTCTGGGTAACAAAATGAGGGATATTACGTGGAAACGCATTCCCCAGGCCATCCTGGCGAAACCGGCCGAATTCGATAAAATTTGGGATGCCTACATGGCTGAACTGGATAAAGCCGGCGTTGAGAAAATGGAAAAAGGCTACACCAAATTCGTTCAAGACCGTGTAGCCTTATGGAGCAGTAAATAAGGGTATTAAGTGTAGATAACGGCAGGGGGTGTCCCAAGCAGTCATTTATGGCTGTGGGTCACCCCTATTCGATTAAGTTGATTCACATCCAACTATATAAATATTATAATTATAAGTTGTGTGCATCAAATTGTGTTTTACTCTGCAGCTTTGATATAGGTGATGTAATATCCCCATAATGGCAGATGGAAATTCGGTGGCTAAATTTAATGATGAATATATTAAAGAAGCCGAATTTCTCAGTGGCCCTTCTTTATATTTATTGCTTTGATCTGTCCGGTCCAAACACAAGATTGGCAGACAGCTTGGCAAGCTCTATCACACGCATGACTCTCTCGCTATGTTCGAGCCTATCCGTAACCTTTTCCATATCCATTTCATTTATCATACGGTCAAAGGCGATGAATTCATCATACATCCGGTGGGGATGATCTTTACGATCCACCCGGATGGGTTGCTCCTTATTGGGAACATAATCAAAGCAATCTATACTGTTTGTCGAGCCTGTCAGGCGGATATATCCTTTATTGCCTTGAATGTTAGCTGCACTAGGAGCTGCGCTGTCTTTTGAACCTATGCAGACACATTTGAATTTACCATAATCAAGCATCAGAATGCCAGAAGTATCAATCCCACGCTCCATGTTCGCAAAGTACTCCACCTTCTCCGGGCTTCCGAAGAGGCCTATTGCCAAATGAATATTATAAATATTGATATCCATCAACGCTCCCCCGGATAGTTCCGGGTTAAACGCGGGCAGCACCTCTCCTGCTTTGAAGGCATCATAGCGGGATGAATATTGGGAATAATTGCATTCCACGATTTTAAGCTCACCCAGCTTGGGCAGAAATTCCTTCATGCTTAGATAGTTTTT
This sequence comes from Paenibacillus sp. FSL L8-0470, assembly GCF_038008625.1. Classification (NCBI taxonomy): domain Bacteria; kingdom Bacillati; phylum Bacillota; class Bacilli; order Caryophanales; family Paenibacillaceae; genus Paenibacillus; species Paenibacillus sp. FSL L8-0470. The sequence goes on along the minus strand of NZ_JBBOZM010000001.1, from coordinate 3,660,414 downwards.
TAAATATTGATTCGTGATGGCTTCTACCAGTATTAATCCACTCTGAAGTGCAATCTCTTTCAACTCCAGAAATTCACCCAAATTGGATGTGAACGGCTTCTCACAGATGACATGCTTGCCTCTCAGTAAAGCTTCTTTCACATAGGAATAATGCAGATGATTAGGCAGCCCGATATAGACCGTATCCACTTCATCACTCCCAAGCATCTCAGCATAATTGTAGAAGATCTGAGAGATTCCATATTGGCCTTGCAGGGTCAGCAATTTTTCCTGATGGTCAGGTTTTGAACAGATGGCCTGTAATGAAATAGTAGGAATATCACGAACAAAACTTAATAACTCCATCACTATATTGCCGGCTCCCACGATTCCTAATTTCATTCTAGCTGCACCCCTCTATCCCATTCTCGATGATCTCCATAACGGCAATCGTTTCTTCATCTTTTATTGTCTTATCTTTGCCCTGCATGATAGCTTGATACATATCGTCATATACCCGGGCATAGTCGCCCTTCTCAGAGACGACCTTTTCTTCATGATATTGGCCTGCATCATCCAGATAAATCAGGGTACCATAATGCTCCGGCAAATCAATGCCAAAATCAGCATGTCCCTTGGGCAAATAAAATAATTTCAGGTGCTCTTCCTGGCGGTCCTGCGTTTGTTTAACGAATACCCCCTTTTTTCCGTATACAACAAAACTTGGCCGCGCCTTCAAGCGGAAGAAGCTCGATTTAACCGATACCTTGAGTGTAGAATAATAGAAATCCAGATCAAAGTAATCATTCATTCTGCCGGTTCCCAGCAGTTGACGAACATCGTAATGTATATATTCCGGTTCCCCAAAGTAGGATAAGACCTGATCAATGGTGTGAACCCCATGTCCGTATAAATAACTGTTATTTTTGGAGTAATACTTAACTGAATTCGGGGTCTCCGGGCGATAATAATCGTAATGCATCTCCACCTCCAGCAAATCACCCAGTTTGCCTGATTCGATAACTTTTTTGGTCGTGAGGAAGTCCGAATCGAAACGTCTATTCTGATAACATTGGAGTACCAGCTTTTTCTCTTTGGCGTATTGGAAGATTGAGACTGCTTCTTCTTTGGTTGGCATAAAAGGTTTTTCGACAAGCACATTCTTCCCGTGGTCAAGCGCCATTTTGGCATAAGCATAATGCGAATCAATATGTGTACAAATCACGATCAACTGAATCTCTTCATCGTTCATTAAAGTTGCAAGTTCATCAGTGTAAAGGACGCCTTGCGCCTTCTCCCACTCTCCTTTATCCGGATTACGGGCGTAGATCGCCTTCACCTTTAAATTTTCCCGGTTTAATGAAAAAGGCAGATGATAACGGTTTGTGCTTTTGCCATTCCCGATATAACCGATCGTAAGCATATGGATTCCCCCTCAGGTCTTTTTCATTTATTATAGAAGAACTCAGTCTAACGTAAAGGATCAGCCGGCAAAACGGTACAATTCACCAGTTCCTTGGTTAGATCCCGGTAGCTTTTTGAACAAAATGTTTATAGGAGTGAATTAGTTGAAGATATTGACCCAATTATCGGAAATGCATAACTTTACACCAAATGAAAAAAGTATCGCTGCCTATATTCTGATGCATAAAGAAAGCATACTGCATTTAAATATTCAGGAGCTTGCAAAGGCTACCTATACGTCGCACTCAGCGGTCAGTCGCTTAACCCATAAACTCGGGCTGTCCGGATTTAAAGAGTTCATCATTAAACTTGCCCGGGAATTCCAGCAATATACCCAGAACATTTCCAGCGTCGACCCTAACTATCCGTTTAGTGATGAGGAATCTCCACTTCAAGTGGCGAAAGAAATTGCTGAATTGATGAAGGAAACGATCGACAAAACCTTTGCCTACGTGGATGATGATTTGCTGTCCCAAACAGCCGGGATGCTGGAGCAAGCCAAAAGGATCTTTATCTATGCCTTGGGCGATTCCCAAATCCGCGCGAAGAGTTTTCAGAATAAAATGATTAAAATCAACAAATACGTAGTGATCGCTACGGAGCTGTACGAATGGGTGTATCATACCGTTAATTTGACGGAAGAGGATTGCGCGATTTTCTTGACTTACCACGGAAAATCACCGATTTATGTAAGAGCCGCTCAGCACTTCAGACGTAAACAGATCCCTTTTATCACTATCACAGCTACCAATCAAAGTGAACTGGCAAAACTCAGTACGCTCTGTATTCAAGTGCCAAATGACGAAGTAAAACATGCCAAGATCGGAACCTTTTCCTCGCAAATAGCATTTGAATACGTCCTGAACGTGATATACTCCTGTATCTATAAAATTTCTTATTCGATAAACAGGGAATCCACAGTCCAATCGTTGAAAAGCACCTACGTTAATGAAATGATGAATGACTTATAGATAACGTTAAACTTGATATATAATGACCATTGCAGCAGCGAAAAGTTAACCAACAAAAGCGAACCAGCAGCACTGTAGCTGCGGGTTCGCTTTTTATTACGCCTTAAAGAGATCGTACACAGGTGTTTAATCCTAGATTTCGTTATCAAACTGCTCAGTAGATCTTCTTAGTGTTTTTTCTCTTTTTCCTATAGTTTCCTCATACCTTGAAATCTTAGAATCCAGGCGTTCCAGCGTTTTTTTCATGACTTCCATTCTTATGGCGAGCTGCTTGCGCTCTTCGATTAATAGATCTTTTCTGGCCTCGGCGGATTCATCACCCTGGTTAAATAAATCGACATATTCAATCAATACTTCTATCGAGAGACCGGCATGTCGCATACAGATGATAAACTCAACCCATTTGCAGTCTTCTTCCGTATAATCTCTGTTGCCGCTTTTGTTGCGATTTACATGAGGAATCAGCCCAATCCGTTCATAATAACGGAGTGTATCCTGAGAAACATCAAATTTCTCTGCTACCTGTTTAATGGCCAACGCCATACTCGCTTCACCTCCCGGTTTGCATCAACTATTATATTGCATGAAACTTCGTCCTTACAAGGTAGACATGTCGATGACAAAACGATAACGCACATCACTGCGGACAACACGTTCGAAGGCTTCGTCTACTTGGTTAGCAGAAATGACCTCGATTTTTGGAGCAATCCCATGCTCTGCAGAGAAATCGAGCATTTCTTGAGTTTCCTGAATTCCGCCAACGAGTGAACCCGCAATGCTGCGGCGGCCCATGATTAGTGAGAATACTTGATACTTGTCAGGCTCGGTTGGTGCACCGACATTTACAAGCGTTCCGTCGATCCGAAGCATAGACAGATAGGCATCGACATTAAGATTTGAAGATACTGTGTTTAAGATGAGGTCAAAATGATTTGCCAGCTCAGTAAATGTTGCGGGATCGCTGGTTGCATAATACTGATCTGCGCCAAGCTCCAGCGACTCACTTTTCTTATTCATAGATTGGCTGAGGACGGTTACTTCAGCACCCATGGCATGTGCGTATTGGACCGCCAGATGACCAAGACCCCCCATACCTACAATAGCAACCCTTTTGCCTGGGCCGGCGTTCCACTTTTTCAAAGGAGAGTAAGTGGTGATGCCTGCGCATAATAGCGGGCTTGCCACATCCAAAGCCAGGCTGTCGGGGATGCGGACAACGAACGCTTCTTTGACCACGATCTTTTGGCTGTATCCGCCATAGGTCACATTACCATCGTAATCATATGAATTGTACGAGTTCACAACGCCTTTCGTACAAAACTGCTCCTCACCACGTAGGCAGTACTCACATTCTCCACAGGAGTCCACAAAGCAGCCGACACCCACTCGATCGCCAATAGCAAATGTAGTGACTTCAGTACCCACAGCTGTTACGACTCCGGCCATTTCATGCCCGGGGACCATCGGGAAAATTCCGCCGCCCCATTCATCAAAAGCATTGTGAATGTCGGAATGGCAAATGCCGCAAAATTGAATATCAATTAAAATGTCATTGGGCCGCAGTTCTCTTCGCTCAATCGTTGTTTTTTCAAAAGGTGCTTTTGCACTTGCTACACTTAGTACATGAGTTCTACACATGTTTTCTTCACTCCTTAGTATCTGGTACATATCTCTAACGGTCAACAATTTGCTATAGCTACATAGAGGAGTTTACCCTCTGGAGTTAACTCTAAGTCAACACCCATTTTCCAAAAGTATAATAACCCTAGGGTTTGGTGAGTATGAAGAGGCTGACGGTGGCTGGGATTTAGCCGAAGGTGTGTTCACTTGGCTAGGTTGCCTAAGCTAAACGCAGAACAACAAAAAGAGGCAAGTCTCCATTATTCAGAGACTCGCCTTTTTTGGTTGTATTCAACACTGCCCTATTTCTTTAACGATATCGCCGGATAAAATCAATCGCTTTGGCAATATCAGCTTCCGGCTGATCGCCCACTTCGCGTTCAATGGTCAAATACCCGGTGTAGCCAATATCCTGGAGCGCTTTGAAATAGTTATCAAAATCCACATGGCCTTCCCCTAAAGCCAGTTCCCGATAGCTTGCGCCAGATGCAGCATCTTCAGCAATACGGTCGTGACTCATCGGCTCATAGCCTAACGCTCCATAGACTTCACGGGGATCTACTTCCCGCAGACGGATGCCATCCTTCACATGCGTATGAACAATATAATCTTTCAGATTGTGTACCCCTTGAACAGGATCATCCCCCGTTACCATGACCATGTTGGCTGGGTCAAAGTTGACAGAAACGCCATTCGTGCTCAGCGAATTGAGGAATTGCTTCAAATGTGCAGATTTTTCCGGTCCAGTCTCAATTGCAAAATAGGCATCCAAGCTCTTGGCATAGACACCAAGTTCTTCACACGCACGCTGCATCGTATCATAGACTGGATCATTCACCTGATTCGGAACAATACCAATATGCGTGGTAACAATCTGTGTTCCCAGATCAACTGCTAAATCGAGAATACGCTTCGATTTTTCGATTTTCGCCGAATTTACCTTTGCATCTTGAAAGCCATGGCCAGCCAGATCACCACACAATGCTGAAATACTCAGACCGAGGGATTCGATATAACTCTTCAATTCCTTTCGCTCTCGCGGGGACAGATTCTCAGGGTCCATCTCACCTTCAACTGCATAGATTTGTACACCATCTGCTCCCAGCTCTTTAGCTTTCGCCAGTCCATCCCGCAAGTTAAGACGCAAACTATCGACCATTATACCAATCGGGTTTGCCAAATTCATTATTAAGCCTCCTCTTTATTGGGTTCTGATCTCATCGCAGATTAACTTTCGTTCCAAAGCCTTCTCACATTATCAAGACCTATCCGGGTTCCCCGTTTACATTCCTCAAGCCCTTCAAATTCCAGTGAAATATATCCGTCATATCCTGACGCTTTAACCACACGAAGCACTTCACGCATATCAATATCTCCATGGCCTGCGATTGCACCTCTTAAATAATTACCGCTTGCCGTTTGGAACCAGCCCTCCCCGGGATTCTGATACGAAGGTCTCCAATAGAAATCCTTGACATGCACCACAGAAGCATATGCAATATTGTTCTTCACGGCAACCACAGAGTTCTCATCCACGCACATGAAATTGCCCACATCCAGCGTTGTACGGAAATTTGTCCGATTTACGCGCTGAATCAATGCCTGTACCCGGTCACTGGCTTGTATAAAATAGCCATGATTCTCCACGCTGGTTACTATACCGTACTGTGCTGCATAATCGGCAATTCGCCCGCAGGCTTCTGTCAGGCGGTCCAATTGACGATGAAAGTTGCCGATCGAAGTATCGCTACTGCTGGCTACATCATGGCGCATACGAGTTACACCCAGTCTTGCGGCAACATCGACTTCACCCATTACCCGCTTGATTTCCAGCTCAAAGGCTTCTTGTGAATCTGTTTCAAAATTAGCGCCGATGGCATAGTTGGAGACATCTATGTTCCGTGACTTTGCCTTTTCCCGAATAGCGTCCGCCAAGTCAGGATTACCAGTCAATTCGAATCCAATGGGTACAATCTCAATATGCTCGCCGCCTTGGTCGGCAATCCAATCAACTACACCCAAAATATCCATTTCACCTGATTCCAACTCATTTACCAAGCTGTATGAACTGACTCCCAGTTTCATGGTTTCACCCTCTTTTCCTGAAATTCTATTAGAGCTGAACTTCTTGTCCTTTGTTCGCAGACTCATAGATACCGCACAATATCTTCATGATTTGCAAGCCATCTTCTACCGGACTGATCGGTGTTGCACCAGTTTGCAGGCAGGCCAGAAAGTGATTCACTTCATTACAAAATGCCTCCGGCACATTTATGGATTTGCTGTCTGTTTGCGGAGCTACATTCAGAATAGTGTCATATTTTTCAGTAATCATGGTCAATTCAGGCTCAATTTCCACTCCGCCCTTATCACCGTATAAACGAATAGCAAGCTCATCTGACTTCGCATGAAGGGTAAAGCTGACATCAACCATAAGTGATGCCCCATTCTCAAAACGGATTAATGCATTGGCCATATCTTCCACTCCATTGATACTTGGATCATAATCGGCTGCCTGATAAAAGGATAAGTTCTTCACATTCGCGCGGTTGCCTAATTTATGATACGTGTTGCCGCTAACCGAAACGGGCTTTGGACGCCCCATCATATACCAGCACAAATCAATAACATGGACTCCGAGATCAATTAATGGACCGCCCCCGGAACGTTCAACATCTGCAAACCAGCCACCCGGATTCCCAAGTCTACGGATACAAGAAGCTTTAGCATAATAGATTTCACCCAGTTCACCTTTCTCAATGAAGTTCTTTACAAGCTGCGCATTTGCGTCGTAACGGCGTACAAATCCGACCTGCAACAATTTGCCAGTTTCACGTACCGCATTCTGGATGGCATTCGCTTCTTCAACGCTGCGGCATAAAGGTTTCTCCACTAGCACATGCTTACCGGCACGCAGGGCTGCAATACTGATCTCTGCATGACTGTTGTTCCACGTACAAATGCTGACCGCTTCCACTTCCGGATTGGCCAATAAATCATGATAATCTGTATACACGTTCGGAATATTGTACTGCTTCGCTTTATCTTCTGCCCGTTGCTGATTCAAGTCACATATAGCATATAGTTCTGCATGTTTATTCCCCTGATAGGCTTGCAAATGCAAGTCGGAGATAGAGCCGGCTCCGATCAGTCCAATTTTCTTTTTACTCATGCCGCGTGAACCCTCCTATATATTGGTCATATTTTATTATACAATTAAGATAACATGACTCTTCTGGAGGTAGAATAACCATCATGACCACCTACATGGACTATACAATCAGTTCTAAGCCTATTCGCATTATTGATCGCACGACAGATGAAAGTAAGCTGCAGCTAAAATCATTATCGATCGTCAATGTGGGGCACCTCCCCAACCGCTCGCTCTATCGACCCCATGCACAATTCGATCATTATGCTTTCGTCTACATTGCAGGCGGCAAGGGCACGTATCAGGTTAACAACAAGGAAAAGCAGCCTGTTCATAAAGGTTCTTTTTTTGTCTTTTTTCCAGATGCCACCTTTGACTATGGACCCGACCCGCAAGAGACTTGGGATGAATTCTATTTCACAGTTGAAGGATCACGAATTGAGGAGTGGCTCTCCACCTGGTTAACCGAACCTTACCGTGTTCGCCAGACAGGACTGGGTGATGAACAGCAGAGCAAAATTGATCGAATCTTCATGTTGATGGAAAGCGGCATTCCAAGCAATCTGGACCGGGCTTCCTTACTCCTGGAATCCCTTTTGTATGAATTTGTACACAGCAGCCAGCCAAATACTGATTCGACCGACTATATCACCAAGCTCATGGATGATATTGCGGCATCCCTGCATCAAAGTTTTGATGCTGCTGCATTTTGCGAACGCTACCACATTTCGATATCTACGCTCCGGCGTATCATTCAGAAACATACCGGGTACTCACTTAATAAGTACATTCACCGTCTCAAAATTTCCGAAGCCAAAAATATACTGCTGAATACAGATCGATCGATTAAAGATACCGCCGTTTCCCTTGGATACAATGATGTTTTTTACTTCTCGCGGCTATTCAAAAAATATGTAGGTGTTTCCCCCCAACATTTTCGCAATAATGTATAATCACATGTTGATTGCACGCTTACAAGGATATTGAACTCATTAACTGGAAAAAGTATTCAGGTTGTTGAGTCTTATTGAGTTTGTACCATGAATGCAATGTATCTGGTGTAAATACATCTAATTGTTTCAGTACCTCCATCGCAAATTCCAGAGAAGCTACCCCTGATGCAGTAACCAGATTCTCACCAGATACAGCAGGTCCTATCTCATGGAATTTTTCTCCTTTATAATTCGGACAGACCATTTTAAGATACTCCAAGTTATTGCTTGTATGCTTTCTAGAATCTAGGTATCCATTATTCGCCAGACCCTCAGTTGCCCCACAAATTGCAGCAACAATAGTGCCTAGCTGTAAAGCTTGGCCAACTTTTTTTAAGACAGGCTGGTGAATATCTTCTCCCCAAGTATTCCCTCCGGGTAAAACTAAAAGATCTTTACTCTGAAATGTACACTCATCAATGGAAATATCCGGTTTTATATTCAGTCCTCCCATCGTAGAAATCATTTCTTTATCAGCTCCTACCGTAACTACTTTTAAAGGCGCTAAATCTTTTTTGAAATATCTGCCTGTGTTTAGTTCAGCAATTAAATATCCGTATTCCCAGTCTGACATTGTATTAAATACATAAAGATAAGCTTTTTGGGTTTGCATTCTATAACACTCCAATCACATTTGATAAACCTATTATAATTAAACTTCCCTGACAGCTATCGTCAGGGAAGTTTATCAGGCCATATAAAAAAGCGCGTATCAGGTTAACCTGCACGCGCTCGATTCATTAATTATTGTCTTCCAGCTCATCCGGTACATCGTATTTATTGATATGTGAGGTCATAGCTACAACGGCTTCGTCGATCCCCTTTGGGGCAGACACACTACGGACTACATCGTCCGTTTGGTCGTGAAAGTTCAACTGGTCCGCTTCAATCGCATTCTGTTTAATTTCTTTTTCCTTCATGCTCCACAGCACTCCCTTCTTATTCCACTTCATTACCAGCGTTCTTCTTTACTATGCACGAGGTAAATGTCTGTTATTCATACATTATCGATACTTAGTGTCTCAAATCACTATAACAACATAGGTAAGGACGTATAGTTAAGTAGTGCGGCAACCTATGGTTGTCGTTTATTTTCAGGGAAGGAGGTTTTGTTCTCATGAGGAAGTACATACCCAACCAGCACGGGGCTTGGGCGATGCTTATCCTTCCATTTCTGTTCGGAGTTGCTTCATCGAAAGGGCAATTTATACATATTCCCCTGTTTGTTTGCTGGCTTCTGATTTATTTGTTCAGCTTCCCGTTGCTGCAATGGGTAAAGACAGGGAAATTGGAGCGTTACCTACAGCCCATGCGGGTTTACGGGATTCTGCTTCTGCCCTTTATCCTATATCTGGTGATTGCTGAACCTAAGCTGTTAGGATTTGTTCTGCCGCTTGTTCCCCTGTTCGCTGTTAATCTGTATTATGCAAAAACCAAAAATGAACGTGCCTTGCTTAATGATATTTGCGCCATATTGGCATTTTGCCTGATCATTTATCCTGTCTTTTATGTCGGCAAAGGAGAAAGCTGGGGAGCCGTGACAGAGCTGTTCCTGCTCAACGTACTCTATTTTATCGGGACCGCCTTGTATGTCAAAACGGTTATTCGTGAACGAAATAACATCCGCTTCTATTACGGATCTGTTCTGTATCATCTGCTGTTCGCTGTGGCTGGTCTGCTGCTATTCCCTTCATTGCTCGCTCCACTTGTTATCCTGCTGCTGCGGGCAGCCATTCTCCCCAAGACAGGGATCACCGCCAAGCGTACCGGAATGATTGAAATTGGCTTTTCCCTTATGTTGTATGTGTCTGTGCTTGTGCTGTACTTCTAGTGGTTGGCAGCAAAAGAAAGGATGTTCCTCTACCGGTGATTCGATAGAGAAACATCCTTTTTGAATTGGTCTGATGTTATTCAACAATCATGTCCTGATTGCTGGACCCCGGAGGTACGATGGGATATACATTCGTTTCCTCGGTAATATCGAACTCCATGACGACAAGTCCGTCCGTATGGAGGGCAAGATCAATAATATGCTCGGCCTCGGCAAGATTATCGGCCCGGAGCCCCTGAGCGCCAAAGGATTTGGCCAAGGCTACGAAGTCGGGTGAACTGATGCGTACGGAAGAATAACGGCGGCCAAGAAACAGCTGCTGCCACTGCCTTACCATGCCCAGATAGCCATTTTTGAAGATAGCGACTTTAACGTTCAGGCCCAGATCGACCGCTGTCATCATTTCCTGCATATTCATCTGGATGCTTCCGTCTCCCGTGATACACACTACTTGACGGTCAGGAAAAGCTACTGCAGCACCAATTGCAGCCGGTAAGCCATAGCCCATTGTCCCAAGCCCGCCGGAGGTCAGGAAAGAACGGGCTTCTGAGAAATTATAATGTGTGGCCGTCCAAATTTGATGCTGTCCTACGTCGGTAGAGATGATGGCATCGCCATCTGTTGCATTTTGTATACATCTTATCACCTCAACCGGAGTCAGCTTATTATCCTTCACCCGGGGTGATTTTGTTGAACGCTTGGACCAGATCCGGATTTGCTGATTCCAAACAGCAGGTTCTTGCATATGTATTTTTTCAGACAGTCCGGCAAGCACATCTGCGCATTCTCCTGTAATAGCAAGATCGACTGCAACGTTTTTATTTAATTCGGAAGTATCAATATCGACTTGGATCTTATAAGAGCCCGGCGAGAATGCTTTACGGTTGCCTGTAACACGGTCACTGAAACGAACCCCGAGACATAACACCACGTCAGCACCCTGCAGCGCACGATTGGCCGCGACTGTTCCGTGCATCCCAACCATACCCAGATGTAGGGGATGCCCGGATGGAAAGGCACCCAAACCCATGAGCGTACTGGCTACAGGAAGGTTGAATTGCTCGGCGAACTCTTTTAACAACGCCGGAGTATTACCTGTCATACAGCCTCCACCAATAAGAATAAGCGGGCGTTCAGAACGGTTTAACTGATCAGCTGCAAGCTGGATATCCAGAAGATCAATTGAATGCTTTGGCTGATAACCCCGGATATATGGCTGGGAATCCTGATTGCCAGAGAGTTCCTCCATGTTAAATTCTGCTGCCATTACATTCTTCGGCAAATCAATGAGGACTGGGCCGGGTCGTCCCGTTGTTGCCACATGGAATGCCTCGTTCACAATCTTCGGAAGATCGGCGACCTCCCTGACAATATAGTTGTGCTTGGTAATGGGCATCGTCATGCCATAAATGTCTACTTCCTGAAAGCTGTCCAGACCTATGAGATCGGTGGATACCTGGCCCGTCAGGACGATTAACGGAATCGAGTCCATAAAGGCTGTAGCAATGCCGGTAACCGCATTTGTGGCACCCGGCCCGCTGGTAACAAGCGCTACTCCCGGGCGTCCCGTTGCTCTGGCATATCCATCAGCGGCATGTACCGCTGCCTGCTCATGTCTAACGAGAACATGCTGTATGCTGTCGCAATCATACAAAGCATCATACAAAGGTAATACCGCACCGCCGGGGTATCCGAATAGGGTGTCAATTTTCTTCTCTATCAACATCTGAATTAGCAGCTGTGCTCCGTTCATTGGCACAATTCATCTCCCATCGTAATATCAGTCTTTAACCTCCAATATAGGACATCCCTATCTTTGTTCTATTCCTTACGGTTTGTTCCGTCCGGTCATCAGAATAGCGGTCTGTACGCTGCTCCCAGACGTTCCTAATAGCTTCGAGCAAGCTTTGATCATCCGCCCCGCTGCGAATCATCTTCCTGAGATCAAAACCGCTTGATGCGAACAGGCAGGTATAAAATTTGCCGTCAGAGGACAGCCGGGCGCGCGTGCAGGAAGAACAAAACGACTCAGATACCGAAGTAATAAAACCAACCTCTGCCTTGCTGCCCTTATAGCGGTAGCGTTGGGCAACTTCACCGAAATAATTGTTATCGAGTGCTTCCAGCTCGAATGTACTTTGGAGGCGCTCCATAATTTCTTTTTTCGTTACGACTTTTTCAAAGCTCCAGCCATTGTCGTTGCCGACATCCATGAACTCGATGAACCGCAACGTTATAGTTCTTTCTTTGAAATAGCGGGCCATCGGCAGAATCTCCGGTTCGTTCAGACCTCTTTGCACCACCATGTTCACTTTGACCTCAAAACCTGTTTCTATAGCATGATCAATCTGTTTTAAAATAAAACCGGGTTTGATGCCACGCCCGTTCATTCTCCCAAATAGCTCAGGATTCAGTGCATCCAGGCTTACATTCAGTCTGCGTAGTCCCGCCTCGTATAGAGGCTCCGCCTGTTGCCCTAGCAGCACCCCATTGGTCGTTAAACCGATATCTTCTACACCGTCCAAAGAGCCCATCTTGGCAACAAGACCGGGCAGACCCCGCCGCATTAGCGGTTCACCGCCGGTCAGCCTGATTTTGCTTACACCAAGCGAAACAAACAACCTCGTCAAGCGGTGAATTTCTTCAAATGTCAGCAGTTCACTTGTGGGAAGGAAGGCATAATCTTCACCGTACACTTCTTTTGGCATGCAGTAGGAACACCGGAAATTGCACCGGTCGGTTACAGATATCCGCAAATCGTGGATGGGCCGCCGCCGTTGATCTTGTGGTGGATGTACATTCATCTGGCATCGTCCCTTTCGGTTACTTCTGCGTGATATCGCTAAACGTGCCCACATAGCGGACATCTTCGCCTGTCTCGTCTTTGACAGCGCTGATATTTAGCCACTGCAAATATTCCTCACCATTTTTGCGTCGATTCCAGATTTCGCCCTGCCACATCCCCTTCGCCCTGATTTCACTCCACATGCCGCTGTAGAAATCCTTGGATTGGCGGCCTGACTTCAGGATACTGGGCTGTTTGCCGAGTACTTCTTCTTCGGTGAAGCCCGTGAGCTTCGTAAATGCCGGATTCACGGTTTTAATAAGTCCTGATACATCGGTTACCAGAATCCCCTGCCCGGTCGAGTTGAACACTTCAGAGGTAAGCGCAAGCCGATCCTGATAATACAGCCATACCACCAGCACCAGACTGGCTAGGGCCACCTGCGAGAGCAGCATGAATCCAATGGAATATTGACCTGTGACCGAATAAATCAACGACAGCATAATCGGCGGAAAAAAGCCGCCAAGACCACCCATCATTGACACAATCCCGTTGGCAATTCCAGCCTGCTTATTAAAGTACAAAGGCATCAATTTGAAAATAACACCGTTTCCGATTCCCGCACTTACTGCAATGGCAAGACAGCCCGCTGTATACAGACCCATGGAAGGCATAAATGCAAGAATGATCGCTGCAACCGTATAGATACTGAATGTGCCAATCAGCAGGAACAAAGGCTGGAATTTGTCGCCGAGCCAGCCACCTACCGGCCGGAAAAAGGTAGCAACTGCGATGAAGCCGGCTGTGCGCATGCCTGCATCCACCTTTTCCAGTCCAAAATTGGAGACCAGGAAGTTCGGCAGATAAATCGTAAACGCTACAAAAGACCCGAAGGTAATAAAGTAGAACAGCGAGAACAGCCAGAGCTTCTCATTTTTGGCAACGCCTTTGATTTGGTCGATGATTGGTGTTTTCATCTTGGGTTCGTGCCGGTCCCCGAAAAAGAAATTCAACGCAATAAAGATAAGTAAAAGGATCAGGTACATCTTGACAGTCGGCGACCAGCCGATTTGTGCGGCTACGAACGGGGCAGAGAAGGTTGTGACGGCAGTTCCGATATTGCCTATTCCGTAAACCCCGTTTACCAAACCATGTTTTTCTTTAGGGAAATACTTAGGCAGTGAAGTAACCCCTACTGAGAATACAGCCCCGCCGACTCCAAGAAAAGTTCCTCCAATAATTAAATGAGTCATTGTAGAAGCTTCACTAATAAAGTAGACCGGAAACAAGAGCAGAATAAAGCTGGTCATAAAGATAACCCGTGCTCCTAAAATATTTGCATAATAGCCAAGCGGAATTCTTAGAATCGAACCCAGGACAACCGGAATTGCGGTGACCATCGCCAATTTTCCTGGTGGAATGCTGATGTCTTCGGAAATAAAAGGCATCAGGGAGGAAATAATAACCCATACCATGAATCCGAGAATCAAGTTTAATGTTTGTAGCAGCAACTGCATTTTTTTAATCATTCAACTCACCTTTTCGCCATTTATTCTCCTGATTGTCTTTCTAGATACGTATTTCCTGATCTCATTGTATCCGCCGATCCCCCTGTTCAGATATAGGGGAGAACCCTTTCCCTGACAGGGTAAACCCTGAAAATAGGCAGGAACATCTTCGCCCTGTATGAAGACACTGGACTCACCTTCTTAAGTTCTATATAACTTGAACTGACAAGTTTAGAGTAAAGGTTCAGTCGCAGCTAGCTACAAAGCATAAAAAAGGGGCTGTCCCAAGCAGCCATTTCAAGGCTTTTGGGACAACCCCTCCTGTGTTTCAGGTGATGAGTGTATTTAGTTTCTGGCATAACCGCTCTTTGTCTAAGGCATTCATCTGATTTTCGGCCATCGGATAAATGACATTCTCCTCTTTTACAAAGTGCACAGTCAATACTTCAAAAGCTTCTCCGGCGTACTTCACAGCTTCGCGCATCTCTTCAAGTGACAGCAGCTCTATCCCGCCACCCGTGTGATGCAGGAAATGGCCGATGTAATCGTCAATTTCGCTGTGCTCCTCCTGAATACCGACAAGCGGCCCCTGTTCAAAACCGATATAAGTGCCAAGCAGCGGAAAAAAGTGTGTTTCTTCCTTCGCTGTATGCTTCTTCAGCGGACCGGTAAAATCGAGGACCCCTTTACGCAGCTCTTGAACCCGTGTCCTGCCTTCATCCACACTTATCGTTTCCTGTTCAAACCAAAGCACGATGGCATGCCATTCTTCCATAAGAAAAGACAGATAACGGTGTTCATTCTCAAGAATGCGCATGGCGGGTGTTGTAAACTGCAATTCTGAAAAATCCGGCACGCAAGCATAACCTCCATTCACCGGTTAGAAATCCAGCATTTTTTTCCTTAATGCATATTCAACCAGCTCAGGCCGGCTTTTAAGATTTAATTTCTCCATGATTTTAGCTTTGTGGGCTTCGACCGTTTTCACGGAGATGAACAGCTTCTCAGCAATTTCCTTGTTGCCGTATCCCTTGGCGATTAGCGGCAAGATCTCCAGTTCCCGTTTCGACAACAGTTCGAACAGGTCTTCTGTGCTGACGGTCTTATCCTTTTTGATAAACTCACGGACTAGAGAAGTCGCCATCTTGGGATGGATGTAGGTCCCGCCTTCATAAATGGTCCGAATGGCCAGCAATAGCTCCTCGTCCGGCGCGCTTTTGAGGACATATCCGGAAGCTCCGTTCTTGAGTACATGGAATAAGTATTCCTCATCATCATGCATCGTCAGAATCAGGATTTTGGTATCCGGGTAATCCTCTTTAATCTTGCCTGTCGCAGTCAGTCCGCTTTCTCCCGGCGGCATGCTCAGATCCATGATCAGAATATCCGGCCGGAATTTGGCTACCATGGCATAAGCTTCTCTTCCGTCTGCCGCCGCTCCGATTACTTCAATATCATCCTGAAAATTCAGGATCATGGAGAATCCGCTGCGTACTATCGCATGGTCGTCTGCAATGACGATCTTCATCAGAATCTCATTCCTTCCCTTGAGCAAATCCTACAGGAACCTGTAAAAGGATTCTTGTACCTCTGCCGATACCTGAATCTACATTGAAAGTACCGCCAACCAATTCCGCCCGTTCCTGCATGCCAAAGAGGCCAAGTCCGGTTCCGCTAGGTTCGTCCCCCAATTTGAAGCCGGTTCCTTCATCTTCGACCAGGAGCCGCAGGACATCGTCTTTCTCTGTAAGAGAAACTTTGACCGTGTCTACTTGGGCATACTTTAGCGCGTTCAAAACGGCTTCCTGGCAAACCCGGTACATGACGGTCTCGATTTCACTCTCATAGCGCTTCTCTGAAAGCTGAGATTTATATTCGATTACAAGGCCATAGCTTTGTTCCATCCGTTTGAAGTGGGACCGGAAAGCAGCTTCCAATCCGAAATCATCGAGTGCCGCAGGTCTAAGCTCTACTGAGAGGTTGCGGATATCATTCAGCAGCCGGGTCATTGATACCTCAGTCTGCTTCACTTTCCTCAGCAGTTGCTCGTCAGATGTCATATATTTGAGCACGCGAAGATCAATGACGGCGCTCATCAACTCCTGGGCAACACTGTCATGCAGCTCACGGGATATCCGTTTGCGTTCATTTTCCTGTGCTTCTATCACATGTTTCATCATTTTGTTCTGATAAAACTTCTCTTGTGTTTTGAACTGTCTGGTTAAATCTCTCAGCATAAATACCCGGATACCTTGCTCGTAATCAATGGTATGAAACGTAGCGGCATAAGGAACAATCCCTTTGTCTTTGGTTTCCAGGTAAACTTGATAGGATGTGAAATCCTCGGAGTCCGGAGTATTGAAATAACAGTTAAGGCAGGTGCGCAGTTCCGTTTCACTGGTATACCCCCGGCAAGTTCCACAAAGGGCCTGGGGATTTCCCTGATAAAGCTGCTTCAGGATATCCTTGTCTACGATATTTTCTGCAGCCGGATTCATTGCCAGGGCTTTCCCTTCCCGGTCAAAAAAGAACATGGCCTCCATGCTGTTCTCAAACAGCTTCGTCATTAACAGATTCGGCAGATCCATTCCGGGTACCCTCAACTCAGCAACAATTCCTTCCCGTTCAAGTCTCCAATACCTTTACGCGCAACTGTCTCCAAGGCGTGCAGCATTTCTTCGGTTACCTGCTCTTCTCCCCTGAATCCTCCAAGCAGTACACCTGCGACACGGGCATCGTTCCATATGGGGACAGCGCCAATGCTGTTCAAATTCTCCATCTTAGTAATGGGATAGTTAAACAAGGTATCAGGCTGCACATGTTTCTGTACAGAAGAGAGTAAGAACGGTTTTCCGGTCTTGAACACGATTCCCGCAATTCCTCTTCCCGATTGCAGTACAATCCGTTTGAAACGGTCATTCGTATTGCCGGAGGCGTATTTCCATCGGATCACATAGTCATATTCTGCCGGTTCAGCAAGGGCCATTGACATAAAATCATAACCTAAAACCTTACGGATCTGATCTAGCTCCTTTTGGTAATTCACCGTATTTGTCATCGTTCTCTCTCCTAATTGAACAGGGAAAGAAGTTTTCGCTTACTTTCCTTTAATTCGATTTATTTCTTCTGTATAGAATATAACTTCTGCCTACATAATTCAATGGAACACTCCATACATGGACTAAGCGGGTGAACGGCCAAAGGGCAAAAATGGCGAAGCCGGACAGGATGTGCAGCTTGAAGGAAAACGGCACACTTTCCATAAGTGACGGATCCGGTCTGAACATGAAGAGGCCCCGGAACCAGACGGAAATCGTCTCACGGTAATCAAACTCGGGCTGTACAGCATTGGTTACGATTGTGGAGTACATTCCCATAAAGACGATAAAGAGCAGCAGTGAATTGACAATCAAATCGGAGGCACTGCTGAGCCGGCGGACATTCTTGATCGTAAAACGGCGGGAGGTCAGAATGATCATCCCCAGTAACGTAGCTACTCCGAAAAATCCGCCAATATACAGCGCGCCTATGTGGTAAAGATGTTCATTGACACCGATGGCCTCCATCCATGACTTCGGTATGGCGAGACCCCCGATATGGCCAAAAATGACCGGAATAATCCCAAGATGGAATAAGATACTTCCATATTTCAACTGTTTCTTTTCAATGAATTCACTGGATTTCGCCGTCCAGTTAAACTGATCCTTGCGGTAACGGAAGATATGTCCGCCGATAAAGACCACCATACAGATGTAAGGGAAAATAACCCATAGAAACTGAGCAAACATATTCATTGACTGGGGGCCTCCTGTCGGGCACAAGCTTTGAATGTTTCACGCAATCCCTTCACCAGATGGAAATAGGGACTTTTATTCTTATCAAGCGCCTTGAGCAGATGATAGGTGCCATCCTCAAGAATCGCAATCAGCATGCCGAAATTCTCAGGTGCCGACGGATCTTCAAGCCATTCTGCAGCATACAGAAATTCACACATCAGCGGAAGATAATCGGGCAGCTCACCTTCTGGCATTTGCAGCCCGAACATCTCGTATAACAGCTTCAGTTTGGCCAGCATCTGTCCGCGTTCTTTGGCATCTTCAAATTTAAAATAGGTCATGTACAGGGCGCAGTCTTTCTGGAAATCAAAAGTGGCCGCATAACTCTCCTGAATCTCTTCCAGGCTGAAGTTTTGCATCATTGACCAGTAGGTGTGCACATGGGCGTAACCCGGGTGGCCGCTGCTGAACGCCTCTTCCAGAAAAGCCGGATGAAAATCCAGCTTCTCCGGGTACATAAGCTGCAGGGCGAAATATCCGAAGGATTGCTTGAAATCGTATAATTTGATCAGATCAATCACGCCAAATCCCTCCGTAGAAGTTCTCTTCATACATTTCCTTGCCGCTCTTCATCGTAGTTCCTGCAGTGCTGGCCGGGCCACAGCCGTCACAGCCGGAGCCGGAGCCCGTATCTCCCATGCTATTGCCATAGCCGGTCGAACCTTGAGCACGATAAGGGTTCATATGCTGTTCTCTATGGGAAGTCGGAATCACAAAGCGGTCTTCATATTTGGCGATAGCGAGCAGCCGGTACATCTGTTCCGTCTGATGCGCAGTCATGCCTACACGTTCCAGACGGCTTAGGTCGAAGTCCTGACCTGTAGATTTGGCACGCATATATGAGCGCATCATTGCCATCCGCTGTAAGGCTTCTTTGACCGTCTGCGTGTCACCTGCAGTCAGCATGTTGGCCAAATACTGGATCGGAGTGCGCATTTCTTCGATAGCCGGGAAGATCTGATCCGGATTCTTCAGCGAATCTTTTCCTTCAAAATAATTCATGATCGGACTAAGCGGCGGCACATACCAAACCATTGGCAGTGTCCGGTATTCCGGATGAAGCGGGAATGCCAGCTTGTGCTCGATGGCAAGCTTGTAGACCGGGGAGTTCTGGGCTGCCTCCAGCCAGTCTTCCGAAATGCCGTCTTTTCTTGCCTGAGCGATTACTTCCGGATCATGCGGATTCATAAACAGATCACATTGTGCTTTATACAGGTCCTTCTCATCCGGCGTCGAAGCAGCATCAAGTACTTTGTCGGCGTCATACAGCAGAACGCCCAAATAGCGAATCCGGCCGGTACAAGTCTCGGAGCAGACCGTCGGCAAGCCCGCTTCCACGCGCGGGAAGCAGAAGGTACATTTCTCCGCCTTGTTGGTCTGCCAGTTGAAGTACACCTTCTTATACGGGCAGCCCGTCATGCAATATCTCCAGCCGCGGCAGGCTTCCTGGTCGACGAGCACAATTCCGTCTTCATCCCGTTTGTACATCGCACCGGAAGGACAGGACGCGACACAACTCGGATTAAGGCAGTGTTCACATAGGCGGGGCAGATAGATCATAAAAGATTTCTCGAAGTTGAATTTGATCTCTTCCTCAATTTTCTGGATGTTCGGATCCAGCGGTCCCGTTACATGCGCTCCAGCGAGATCATCTTCCCAGTTCGGCCCCCATTCCAGATCCATTTTCTCACCCGTTACCGCCGAATGTGCCCGTGCGACCGGGGAATGTTTTTGCTCGCCTGCATTCGTCAAATGTTCGTAATTGTAAGTCCACGGCTCATAGTAATCCTTCATTTCCGGCATGTCTGGATTGTAGAAGATTTTGCCGAGCGCGATCTTGGACAGCTTATTGCCTGACTTCAGCTCCAGTTTTCCTTTACGCAGCTTCCAGCCGCCTTTATAGAGCTCCTGGTCTTCCCAACGTTTCGGATAGCCGATCCCCGGCTTCGTTTCAACGTTGTTGAACCACATATATTCCGCGCCTTTACGGTTAGTCCAGGTTGTCTTGCAGGTGACACTGCATGTGTGGCAGCCAATGCATTTATCCAGATTCATTACCATTGCTACTTGCGCTTTAATTTTCAAGCCAGTTAACCTCCTTCATTTTGCGTACGGCTACGTAGACATCCCGCTGGTTGCCGATTGGACCATAGTAGTTGAAACCGTAGCTGAGCTGTGCGTATCCGCCCACCATCTGAGTAGGCTTCAAATGAATTCGTGTAGGAGCATTATGGCTTCCGCCGCGAGTATCCGTGATCTCAGAGCCTGGTACTTGAATATGTTTGTCCTGGGCGTGGTACATAAACATGGTGCCTCTCGGCATCCGGTGGCTGACGACTGCGCGTGCGGTTACGACACCGTTGCGGTTGTATACTTCCAGCCAGTCATTATCGGAAATCTGATGCGCTTCGGCATCCTCATTGTTAATCCATACGGTTGGACCCCCGCGGAACAAGGTCAGCATGTGCTGGTTATCCTGGTAGGTAGAGTGGATATTCCACTTGCCATGCGGTGTCAAATACCGTAGAACAAGCGAATCCTGTCCGCCTTTCACAGCCTTGTCACGCGGTCCGAAGACCATCGGCGGTAAGGTTGGCTTATAGACTGGCAGCGATTCTCCAAACTGCAGGAAGATCTCATGGTCAATATAGAAATGCTGTCTTCCTGTCAAGGTACGGAAAGGAACAAGACGTTCGATATTGGTAGTGAACGGTGAATAACGGCGGCCCTGCTTGTTCGAGCCGCTGAATACCGGTGTAGGAATGACTTCCCTCGGCTGAGCGGTGATGCTCTGGAACGTAATCTTCTCTGCTGCCCGGTCAGCCGAGATATCTTTGAGCTCGACGCCCGAATCTTTCTCTGCTTGCGCGTAAGCCTTCTGGGATACGCGGCCATTGGTAGCCGATGACAGATGAAGGATCGTATCTGCCGCCTGACGGGCAGTTTGAAGTTTTGGCAGGCCGTTTTTGATCGAATCATCGTAATGAACTCCGCTTATCTGCTTCAATTCCTCATATTCTTCGGCGACAGAGAAGCTGATGCCATGTGCCCCAGCTTTGCCAGTTGCAAGGTTGGGTCCAAGCGTGATGTACTTATCATGAATTTGGGTATAGTCCCGTTCTATAATACTTAAGTTTGGCATTGTTTTGCCCGGGATCGCTTCTATTTCGCCTTTGGCCCAGTCCTTCACATGGCCCATAGGCTGTGAAATCTCGCTTACTGAGTCATGGCCGAGAGGTGTTGAGACAAGATCTTTGTAGACGCCAGGCAGATGCGATTTCGCCATTTCGGAGAAAACCTCCGCAAGCTGGCGGTAAATATCCCAGTCCGAACGTGATTCCCACAGCGGGTTCACAGCCGGATTGAACGGGTGAACAAAAGGATGCATGTCTGTTGATGACAAATCTGTTTTCTCATACCATGTGGCCGCAGGCAAAACAATATCCGCATACAGCGGCGTTGTGGTCATCCGGAAATCCAGGGCAACCATCAGATCCAGCTTGCCTTCCACATCTTCCCGCCAGATGATTTCCTCCGGCTTCTGCTCTTCATTCGGCTCGGCGAGCAGCCCGTCGGAAGCTCCCAGTAAATGCTTCATGAAATACTCCTGCCCCTTCGCGGAGCTTGAGATCAGGTTCGAGCGCCAGATAAACAGTGAACGCGGGAAATTCTCAGGAGCGCCCGGATCTTCCACCGCAAAGCGGGTTTTACGCGATTTGATCTCTTCCAGCGTGTGGTCAATTATTTCGGCATTGGATTTCTTGCCCTGCTGTGCAGCTTCTTCCGCAAACAAAAGACTGTTCTTATTGAACTGCGGAAAGGACGGCAGCCAGCCGAGACGTGCAGCCAGCACGTTATAGTCAGCCGGATGCTGATAAGCTACCTTTCCGCCAGTTGGCGACTTCAGCGAATCCGTGCCGCTCTCCTCATAACGCCATTGCTCTGTTGCAAAGTAGAAAAACGATGTGGCATTTTGCTGACGGGACGCACCCTGCCAGTCTTTAGCAAAGGCTACCGTTGACCATCCTTCGATCGGGCGGCATTTCTCTTGACCGACATAATGCGCCCAGCCCCCGCCGTTAACTCCTTGTGAAGCGGTGAGCATCACCAGATTCAAGATGGAACGGTAAATGGTGTCACTGTTGAACCAGTGATTGATCCCAGCCCCCATGATAATCATCGAACGTCCGCCCGTATCAATCGCGTTCTGGGCAAATTCCCGGGCGATTTGAACGACAACACTTGCTTTCACACTCGTAATTTTCTCCTGCCAGGCAGGCGTGTAAAGAGAGGATTCATCAGTGTAGTCCTTGGCATTCAGCGGGCTGGCTGTACGAGCGATGCCGTATTGGCTCATCATCAAATCATAAACAGTGGCAACAACCCGTTCTGTACCGTCTGCAAGCTGGATTGTTTTGACCGGGATCATCCGTCTGAACGTACCGTTACCGGCATTGTCGAAGTAAGGGAATACAATTTCTGCCCACTGCTCTCCATGACCTTCAATACTCAGCGCCGGCTCCACTTTGCTTCCATCTTCACGTTGAAGGATCAGGTTCCATTGCTTGCCTTCTTCCCAGCGCTGGCCCATGGTCCCATTGGGAACGATAAATTCACTGGCCGACTTGTCAAAGATGACCGGTTTCCAGTCTGAATGCTGTGACATCTCACCGAGGTCACTCGCCCGGAGGAAACGTCCGCCTTTCAAGGCATCTTCATGCGTGTCCAGCAAAATCAGAAAAGGCATGTCTGTATATTGCTTGGCATAATTCAGGAACATCGGTTCCTGGCGCTCATTGTAGAACTCATTCAGAATTACATGCGTCATGGCCTGAGCGAGCGCGGCGTCCGTACCGGGATTTGGCGCCAGCCAGTTGTCGGCGAATTTGACGTTTTCCGCGAGATCCGGTGCCACCGATACTACCTTGGTTCCCTTGTACCGCACTTCCGTCATGAAGTGTGCATCCGGTGTCCGGGTAAGCGGCACATTGGACCCCCACATCATCAAATAGCCAGCATTGTACCAGTCGGAAGATTCCGGTACATCTGTCTGCTCCCCCCAAATTTGCGGAGATGCCGGAGGAAGATCGGCGTACCAGTCATAGAAGCTCAGCATTTGCCCGCCCAGGAGCGAGATGAAGCGCGCACCAGAAGCGTAGCTGACCATCGACATGGCCGGAATAGGTGTGAAGCCGGCGATCCGGTCGGGTCCATATTTTCTAATGGTATAAATCAATTGTGCCGAAATGAGGTGGAGTACATCGTTCCATCCCACTCGGATATGGCCGCCTTTGCCGCGGGCCTTCTTGTAAAGATCAGACTTCGCAGGATCTTCTACAATGCTGGCCCACGCATCGACGTAATTGTCATGTTCGGACAGCGCCGTTTGCCACAGACGCCACAGCTTCCCTCTAACATAGGGATATTTCACACGTAGAGGACTGTATTCATACCACGAAAATGTAGCTCCACGGGGACACCCGCGCGGTTCGAATTCCGGCATATCCGGCCCGCAGGAAGGATAATCAATCTGCTGGTTCTCCCAGGTAATAATTCCGTTCTTCACAAATACCTTCCAGCTGCAGGAACCTGTACAATTGACTCCGTGAGTGGTGCGGACTACTTTATCATGAGACCAGCGCTGGCGGTACATATTCTCCCAATCCCGGTTTTTCTCCTCAAGAATGGACCAGTTCCCGGAATAGCTTTCAATTGGCTTGAAAAAGTTGAGACCATATTTTTTCTTCATCGATTACGAACACTCCTTTGCAGAATGAAGGACAGGGTTGCGTAAAAAAAATACATTCATTCAATTAATCTCATTATGGATCCCCCTGGCGATACTTCCCATTAGGGAATCGCCTATTGCGCCGCGGGAATTCCCTTGATCTGAATAAAAAGCAAAAAAAGCCTTCCCCGCTGAGAGAAAAGCTGTGTTGTGGACTTGATGATTAAGGATATTAGTTCCTATTAGGGAGTTCCCTGTTTGTGATCCGGGGAATTCCTTAGCGGGAATTCCACTGCTTTCTGGTGTGCTATACTGAAAAAAAAACGAGAGGATGAGCCACATGACAGGTCCTTCATTGCGCCAGTTGCACGCCCATCATGCCATTCATCAAGGCGGGCTGTCTGGTGCTATAGCTAAAACTGAAGAAGTGGAAGAGCTTCTGGAAGCAAAAGAATTCGAGGTGGCGCGCCAAGCAGCCGATCATTTGATTGAGTATTGGGAGACGCGAATCATTAGCCACGCCGATGCGGAGGAAGAGGGTTTCTATCAGGAAATGGCCGAGAAGAGTCCTCACTTGCAAGACGCAGTTAAACAGCTGACACGTGACCATGAACTGCTGCGAATCATAGTACAAGATGTGAAAGCAATGCTTGCTGAAGACGGCCTCACTCCTGAGGCGATTCATCAGTTCCATGCCCTGTTGGTTGTGAACTCCATTCATAGCCGGGATGAAGAACGGCTGTTGTTAGCGGAGGCGTGACCTTCTCCTGCTGTTGAAGAATAGCACGCAGGTCATCTTTGTTGATTAATAAATCCTGCAGCGTATATTCATTAAGTACCTGCAGATAGGCTTGAAGTGCTCTGGCAAGCGCTCCTTTAAGTCCACAAACCGGGGAGATCGGACAGCTGCCGCCTGAAGGATTGAAGCACTCGACAAGATAGAAGTCGTCTTCCATCCGGCGTACGACCTCCCCAATGTTTATCTCTTCAGGTGTCCGGGCAAGCCGTATGCCTCCCCCCCGCCCTCTTACAGTTTCAATATATCCTGCCTTTCCTAATTCGTGTGAGACCTTCATTAAATGATTTTTAGATATATGATAAGCGTTCGAAATGTCTTGTATGGTTGAAAGCTCACTTTGCTGTTTTGATCCAAGATAGAGGAGGATTCGCAAAGAAAAATCTGTATACAAAGTAAGTCTCATATTTCCCTCCATTTGTAGGTATAGTAAGTGATATTTATTACAAATAATATCATATATATTGTCCATTTTGTTAAAGTGGTATTTTAAATATATCTTTTAACTTAAAATGAGTATATATTAAATTTGTAACAATTGAGAGGAGCTGATCGTTATTTTATCACAGGAAACCAGGGATATTGTCAAATCCACAGCACCCGTATTAGCCGAACATGGCACAACCATTACATCTGTGTTTTACCGGAATTTGTTCGAAGCCCATCCAGAACTTCTTAATGTATTTAACCATGCCAACCAGGCGCAAGGCCGCCAGCAGGCTGCACTTGCCAATGCGGTGTACGCAGCAGCCGTCCACATTGACAACCTTGAGAATATTCTGCCTGCGGTTGTCCAGATTGCACACAAGCATGTCAGTCTTGGCATTAAACCGGAGCATTACCCGATCGTCGGCGAATTTTTACTGAAAGCCATCAAGGAAGTGCTGGGTGATGCCGCCACAGATGACATTCTCAAAGCATGGGAAGAAGCCTACGGCGTCATCGCAGGTGCCTTTATCGGCGTTGAAGACAGCATGTACAAAGAAGCGCGGGAACAGGAAAATGGCTGGAACTTCTTCAAACCGTTCACTGTTGCGCGCAAAGTACAAGAAAGCACCAACATTACATCGTTCTACCTCAAACCGGCAGACGGTTCCAATGTACCGGATTATAAGCCAGGACAGTATATCTCTGTGCGTGTTCTAATCCCTGGGGAGAAGTACACCATGATCCGCCAGTACAGCCTTTCACAAGCACCAAAAGCGGATGAATTCCGCATTTCCGTGAAACGCGAAGCAGATAATGATCCGAATGGTGTCGTCTCGCTTTATCTTCATGAGCAGGTTGCAGAAGGAGATACCGTCGAAGTAAGCGCCCCGGCAGGTGAGTTTTTGCTGGATGCCACCAAAACAACGCCAGTGGCCTTTATCTCTGGTGGTGTAGGCATCACGCCGATGATAAGCATGTTCGAAACCGTTGCGGCAGCAACGCCGGAACGGCCGACTGTATTCCTGCATTCTGCGCGGAATGAAGCACTGGCCGCTTTCCGTAAAGATGTCGAGAAACATGCATCTGTTATGAGCAATGTTAAGACCAAAACCTTCTATTCCGGTGGTCCGGATGGCGTAATTACAGGTGAAGTCCTAAAGACATATGTAGACATTACAGGTGATGCTTATGTTTGCGGTCCGGTACCTTTTATGGAAGCGATGATTCGTGAACTGCATGCGCTCGGAATGAAAGAAGAACAAATTCATTATGAATTTTTCGGCCCCGCCCTGCAGTTGGACAACAACTAGTAATAAAACACATAGGCCGCTTCCCGGATCTTAGTCGATCTGGGGGCGGCCTGTATTTTATCGGGAAACAAGCCATTCAAGCAGGACGTTCGCATGATTATGAACGGGATCTTTTGCTCCATAGACCAAAGTAACCTCTTGTTCCAGCACCAGTTCATCAATCTTTGCAGCAAGTCTGCCGCGCTCCGGGTCTTCCTCCAGCTCCCTGATATAGCTGCTTGTAAATCCCGCAAACCGCCCTGGCTCATGGCCGAACCATTTTCGCAGCTCCGGGCTGGGGGCAATCTCCTTCATCCATTCGTCAATTGCGGATTTTTGTTTGGAAATGCCACGGGGCCACAGTCTGTCTACCAGTATCCGGTACCCATCCTCTGGCTCAGCTTTCTCATAAATCCGCTTCAGCCTGAGATGATTATTTTGTTTTTTATGCAGCACCATGATTAACGATCCTCCTTCCTTATGCACATAGCTGTTGCTTTTATCTCTCTGTTTTATCATCATATTATAAACAATCAAGGCTTATTAAGGATATAAATAAAAGCTTCGATTTGTAGTGCTAGTTTCCGGCAACTCCTCCATAAGAGAGAGCTTATTCAGGAATCTAAGTACGACACTCCTGAACAAGCTCAATTAGAAACCTTTCAATAAATCTACTTTATGATGTCCTGGCAATCGCTTAAGCGAGGCGAGGCTGGCCCAAGCCCAATTGAGCAGAGCCAATTCAGCACTACCTCATGCAGCACGTTGATGTTGTCTACCTGACAGTGTTCTAATCCGCCAAGTCGTCTATCTTCTATCGGGTAGAACGTCTTGTTTTTTGAACCCGCTTGCTCGTAATTCTTCAAGGCTTGTGTCAGGGGATTTGGCTGAACCAATATCTCTTCCGCTCCGTGCATTACAAGAAGCGGACATTCTATCTGGTGGAGCTTGCCCTCAAGATCATAGGCAAAACGCGGATTCCCCGCAAAATCCTCCAAGCTTTTTGCCCCTAGAATTCTCATGCCGTGTGCGGCCAGACTCGGCGGCATCCAATTAAGCATGGCACCCCAGTCGAAGGCGTGCGTACCGCCGTCGGAGATGACGGCAGCAATCCTGTGATCGAACGAAGCGAATCGCAGCGAGTCGTAAGCCGCAAAACTCTCCCCGTGCACGATAATCTTATCGGGATCGACTTCCGGCCGTGTTAGAAGAAAGTCGATTGCCCGGGAATGGAAAGCCTCACTATCCGCCCGTCTCCCCTTTCCTTTTTCGTACAGCGAGAGGCCGGTGCCAGGCTGGTCATAGACCAGAAAGTTATATCCACACGAAATGAAGGCGGGACCTAGCCAGAAATAATTTTCAATTGACCACTCATCGCCACCGTTAAGAGCAAAAAGAGTCGGCTTTGGACCTTTTATCCAGGAAGGGGAAAAGAAGTACCCCTCCAGCTTGACATCCTCGTAATCAACCTCAATCTTCTCCGGGCGGACATCGAAGTACTTTCCGGCAGCTTCGAAGAGTTCATTTACCTTCTTAAAGATACGGATTTTCTCGATGTCATCATCCATCACCGCATACTCTGCGATTCTGTAGTAATTGCAGGCGCGAATGTAGCAGTTTCGTGCTGTATACCAGTTTCCAGCTGTTTCGGCCTCCTTGCCGTGTCTTTCCAGTGCCTGGGCGGTTATGAGCCATTCCCTGTGCCACGTATCCTTATCATCGGGGTCGATTTTTTTGCAGGCCTCGTAGATCTCGGTGACGTCCGTAGCACCTAGGCTTGCCATACCCAAAGCTTTGGTGACTTGGTATGACATCATGTAGTTATTGGGCCAACGGCTGAACTCAATTGACATTGTAGCATTCTCCTTTTCCAGTTCTAGTGATTGTAGTTTTTTTACTACAAGTAATTTTTACAACACAAAGATAAAGCTTCTTTAAAAGAAAAATAAATGTTTATAAAGAGAATATAAAAAACTATAAACCGCTGAAAAAACAAAAAAGGCAGCTTCCCGGGTGTGTGTGGCAGCAGCCTTTAACTTTGTTGTAAAAGAATATGTGTGCAAAAATAAGGTCAGCGCTGTGCCGCCCGGGGAAGGCTAAATCTTATCCCCAAACCGCCATATTCGGAAGGGTAGGCAACAATTTCGCCACCGTGATGTTCAATAATGGATTTACAGCTTGCTAGACCCAGCCCCAGCCCGCCCTTTTGGATTTGCCGCGATTTATCCACAGTGAAAAATTTGAGGAACAGAGAAGAAATATCCTTATCCGGCACTCCAATCCCATTATCCTCGATTTGGAAATAGGCATAATGTCCTAGCGGGTATCCGGTCATATACACTTTCAGCTTATTCTTCCCTCCATATCTTACAGCATTGCTAAAGAGGTTGCCGAAAACCCGACGGATCATCGGTTCATTGACCATTAGTAATATATTGTCCGTGAATGAGTGGCGGCAAGTAAGCTCGTTGTCAAGTCCCGCCAGCTCGTACTCATATTCAAGGGCAATTTTTTCGAATAATTTTGATGCATTTACAGGTTTAGCTACCATGGATTCCAACTCCAGTTTTTCTTTGGTGAAGCTGGAGAAATCATTGATGAGTTCGACCATATATCCTGACTTCCTTTGAATCAATTCATAATATTCCTGCTTTTCCGTTTCTGGTAAGTCCTTGTGTGCAGCCAGCAGTTCAGTAAAACCGTTAATAGAGGTCAGGGGTGTTTTCAAATCGTGGGCGATTGCGGCAATCATATCGGTTTGCTCTCTGTGGGCGAGTTGAAGCCTATGCTCCATCTTATTGAAGTGCTTATAAAGTTCTCCGATCTCGTCATTCCTCCTCAAAGCTAGCGGAGGCATTGGATGTACAATATTTACTTCTTCCAGCCTGGTATTCAGAAGCTGAATGGGTTTCTCTATGCAAAAATGAATATAGATAATCAGAATAATAAATATGAAAAAGGCAATGCCAAATATGGGCAGGAGCAATGCAATATATCGTGAGTCCAGCAATGAACTGCGTATAGGGGAATATACTGCAAAGACAAGCTTCAGGTACATTCCAATTGAAAACATAAAAATTATAAGCATCAGCAGGAATAAGAGAGGAATTTTTATTTTCAGTTTCATACTATTGCTCTCTTTCCGTGTATTTATATCCTATGCCCCATATGGTTTTAATAAAGTCATATTCAGGACCAAGTTTCTTACGGATATTTTTTATATGGACCGTTACGGTATTTATTTCTCCGTATTCGTCTCCCCAGACGTTTTGATATATCTGCTCACGAGTCAATACATGATTGGGGTGACGCATAAGAATAGACAAAATTTGAAATTCCTTCGTTGATAAGTCGAGCTTCCTGCTATGCAGGAATGCTTCAAACGTCTTATCGTTCAAAATGAGCGGAGCATCCGCCTTTTCGTTACTGGTACTAAGTTCATCCCACTCTTTAAACAGCCTGTCCACTTTTCTGAAGTGGGCCTTTATCCTGGAGGCAAGCTCCCGAATACTGAAAGGTTTGGTCATGTAATCGTCTGCTCCTATTTCAAGCCCGACGATTTTGTCAATGTCCTTATCACGCGCACTTAAAAACAAAATTGGAACATTATAAGATTTTCGGATACTTCTGCAGACATCAAGTCCATCCATATCAGGCATCACTATATCAAGAACGATGAAATCAATGTGGTTTTCTTCCAATGCAGATAAGGCTTCTTTCCCGGAACATGCCGAAATTATTGCAAATTGCTCGTACCTTAAACTCTTTGTGATGAGTTTTACGATTTCTTCATCGTCGTCTACAACTAATATCGTTTTTGGCATCTTTATACCTCCCAACCTCTTTAAATGGATCTTGTTGATGCAATTCCCAGTGCACCGCATTCTGTTATACCTCATCGTCGGTTGGATACTGGGCTGTAAGCGTCTGTTTCATTTTCGCCGATGGCTTGCCGGAGTTCTATTCGTATCCCCCTGTTAATACGGGCTTTCGAAATTCCGGATAATGTCTAATTCGCGGACTCTGTAGAATATCCTTTATATAAACATTACTTCTATATGGGGATTGACCGTAACTAAAGAGAATGTTTGGACTTCCAACCGCTGTAGAATCCGCTCATCCTCCTCCTCCCTGTTCACCCGATGCAATTTCATAGTAGGATATAGTAGTATTATCTTTCCTGTACATCTGAACAAATCAATGCATAGAAATTAGACATGTTAAAAAAGTCGCGTTTTCGTCCTAGCTACTAGACACGCTGCAGAAAAAAACAAACCCTTCAGCATGTTTTAGTTCGGTGGGTTATATCAGCATATAAAGAAGAAAAGCCAATCCTAACAATGGATTTGGCTTTTCTTAAGATAGAATTCCCCTTTTATATAGACCGTTAAGAAATCATTTGACATACGTCAGAAAAATCTGTATTAATTGTCCACTCTAAACGTCTAACCCATTCGTTTTGAACTTCTACAGGAGCATTACTTACCCTTATAAGGATATTCAATACTTTATATAAACAACATGCTTTTAATTGTTCTGACGAAATGGTTAAGGGATAATGGGATAGGTTTTCATTTATAAATGCTGTATTCAGTAAAAGTGCTTTTTCAGAGTAATGAAGCTTTGTAAACCAACATACCCAAGCTATATCATTCAAAGGATTTCCCCA
Source organism: Paenibacillus sp. FSL L8-0470 (assembly GCF_038008625.1). Lineage (NCBI taxonomy): Bacteria > Bacillati > Bacillota > Bacilli > Caryophanales > Paenibacillaceae > Paenibacillus > Paenibacillus sp. FSL L8-0470. The sequence goes on along the minus strand of NZ_JBBOZM010000001.1, from coordinate 3,629,366 downwards.
TTCAGCCCTACATAATATCTCCTTTGACTGCTTAGTTAGTTCAACTGGTACGTATTTCAAATCTAAATCCGCATCCTTTAACATAGCAATATTACTTTTTCTTATCCCTTTGCCATTTTCATTAAAGTGGTTTGTATGTATTAGAGTGTCCATGAATACCATTCTTATAGTCCATTAATACAATTCTCATATTAGAAATGTCCAATACATCATGAATGATAGGTATAACTCCCGACCCCTGTAAAAAATTCAAACAATTTACCTCATTAGCCACTAATAATGGATTAGTACCCTCGATAAGAAATGTAAGATTAGTGTATCCGCCTGTAAGACGGATCAAATTCACTTTTCCAAATCTTCCATTTAATTTTTCCGTTATTTCTTCTATCATAACTCCAGATGTAACAATCTCGTTTAGGGTTATCCAGCGAACCTCTGGATTCTATAAACCACGGGTGTTCGTCACTTATATGATTGATCACCAAGTCCATAATAAGTTTCACATGCCGCAGTGATGAACTTCATTTAGTAATTGATCAAAGTCCGCCATCGTGCCGAATTCAGCCATGATGGAACAGTAATCACTGATGTCATAACCATTATCATCGTTGGGTGCCTTATACATCGGGCAGATCCATATCAGATCAATACCGGATCTTGAATATAATAGCAGTTTTGAGGACTAAACTTTATTTAACGTATTATGCTTTATCATGGCTAAGGTACATTCTTGCTTCGTATGGACGCAATTCGCTCTCCGTCATATCACCTGTATAATTGCATATCAACAGCTGATTCGTCTGTGCCAATTGTCCCTGAAGCGGGAGTTCGGTCGTATATCCTTTGAAATTGCATACGACAAGAATTTTGGTACCATCCAATGTTCGGGTATATGCAAACACGTCTTGATTCTCTGGAAAGATCAGCTCATATTCACCATATACGATTACTTCATGATCTTTCCTTAATTGAATTAACTTCCGGTAATAATGGAATATGGATTCGGGGTTATTCAAACTTTGTTCGGCATGGATGTGCTTATAATTCGGATTCACCTTAATCCATGGTTCCCCTCGTGTAAAACCAGCGTTATCGGAAGTATCCCATTGCATAGGTGTTCGTGCGTTATCGCGTCCTTTGGCGTAGATGGACTCCATAATGTTGCGTTCAGGATAACCTTTCCCCATTCTTTCCTTATAAAAATTGAGCAATTCTATATCCCGATAATCTTCAATAGCATATTGAACATTCGTCATGCCCAATTCTTCACCCTGATAAATGTATGGCGTACCTTGCATGCCATGAAGAAGGGTGGCCAACATTTTAGCTGATTCGATCCTGAATTCTCCATCATTTCCCCAACGTGAAACGATTCGTGGCAAGTCGTGGTTATTCCAGAATAAACTGTTCCAGGCGTCACCCTTGAGCTCCGTCTGCCATTTGGACAGCACTTTTTTTAATGACATAACATCTAAAGGCTTTAGATCCCACTTTCCTTTGCCTTCTTGTTCATCCAAGCCGATGTGTTCAAATTGAAATACCATTGAAAACTCACTGCCGTCCGGGTTGCTGTACAGTTTGGCGATTTCCGGAGTGGCGCCCCATGTTTCTCCAACGGTTAGCAGGTCTTCCGCTTTTTGAAACGTCGCTTTGCTCAGTTCCCTGATATATTTATGCAGATTAGGCCCGTTTCCCGTAATCTTCAAATCCGGTTCTTTACCGATTAAGTCGATCACATCAAGTCGAAAACCACCAACACCCTTGTCGATCCACCAATAGATCATGTTGTATATCTCCTGTCGGACTTTGGGGTTTTCCCAGTTAAGATCCGGCTGTTTTACAGAAAATAGATGTAAATAATATTGCCCGATCTCAGGCACCCATTCCCAGGCTGAGCCACCGAATGTGGACCCTAAGTCGTTCGGAGGCGTTCCTTCAACGCCATCTCTCCAGACGTAGTAGTCATGGTACGGATTGTCTTTGCTTTTTTTGGATTCTTGAAACCAAGGGTGTTCATCCGATGTATGGTTCAACACCAAATCCATAATGATCCGAATGTCTCGTTTCCCGGCTTCATGAATTAACGTTTCCATATCTTCCAAAGACCCAAACATCGGATCGATATCCTGATAATCTGAAATATCATACCCATAATCATCTTGAGGGGACTTGCAAACGGGTGATAACCAAATCGCACCGATGCCGAGTTCCTGCAAATAATCCAATCGGGACACAATGCCCTCCAAGTCGCCGATTCCATCTCCGTTACTATCTTGAAAGCTCCGTGGATATATTTGATATACTACGGTTTCTTTCCACCATTTTTTATTTTTCATGTTTCATTCAACCTCTCTTTCACACGAAACGTGGTTTATTTTCATCAACTCACAGCATCTCGTTATTCTTTGACGGATCCTACGACAATGCCAGTCACAAAGTATTTTTGCAGCAGCGGATAAATCAGCAATAGCGGGATGACAGCGACTACGATTTTGGCCGCATTCAGGTTTTTTTTCGAAATTTCAGTCAGGTTGCTGAGCTCACTGGAATTCGTGCCGGCTTGAAGCAAATCGGCAATATTCACGTTAAGGGACTGAATATAGGTCATTAGCGGATAATTGCTGACTTTGGTCATATAGATCAAACCGCTGAAGAAGTCATTCCATGTACCCACGATACTGAATAGAGCGACTGTTGCCAGCGCAGGAATGGACACAGGAACATACACTTTGAACAAGACCTGGAGCGGATTCGCCCCATCGATGAACGCTGCTTCTTCAAGCGCTTTAGGTACAGCGGAGAAGAAGTTCATCACGAGGATGACACTGAATATCGGGACAGCGCCTGGCAGAACAAGTGCCCAAATCGTATTCAACATATCCAGGTTTTTGATCAGCAGGTAACTCGGAATCATGCCTCCACTGAACAACATGGCAAAAATCATAATATTCATATAAATGTTTCTGCCTTTAAAATCCCTTTTCGATTTGGATAACGGATAAGCCATCAAAATAATCAGAGTCATGTTAAGCACAAGGGTAAGCGCGACACGTAGAACAGATATGCCAAAGGAACGCCAGAACTGTGGATCATCAATAATTTTAGTATACGCTGCAGTTGTAAAATTGACCGGAACGAGACCTACAGCATTCGCTGATACCGCCTCGCTGCTACTGAATGAAATGGCAACGATATTCCATAACGGAAGAAGGCAGGCCAATGCCAGCATGATGACGATGGCATAGATGACAAACCGGCCAATTCGATCTTTTAAGTTTGCAGAATAGGACACAGGTTTCGCCTCCTTAGAATATTTTCCGGTCCGTATATTTTTTGGCCAACTGGTTGGCAGACAAGAGTAAAACAATGCCGATCACGGACTTGAACAAGCCAACAGCCGTACCGAAGCTATACTGTCGCCCAACGAGACCGATCCTGTAGACATAGGTATCCAGAATATCGCCCGACTCATAGACAACCGGGTTATACAGATTATAGATTTGATCGAAACCGGCGCTCAAAATATTGGTCAGGCTCATTACACCCATGAGCAGAATAATAGGGAGCATGCCCGGCAACGTAATATGCCATACTTTTCTCCACCAACTGGCTCCATCCATTCCTGCCGCTTCATACATACCGGGATCAATCGACGTAATAGCAGCCAAATAGACGATGGAACTGTAACCAAACTCCTTCCACACGTCTGTTCCGATAATCAGTGGCTGGAACCAGGTGTTGCTGCCAAGGAAATTAATATTTTCCAGGCCAAAGAACGCCAACATTTGATTCACAATTCCGTCCAAACTGAACATGTTGACAACGACGGATGCCAGTACAACCCAAGATAGAAAGTGCGGCAGATAAACAATCGTCTGCACAGATTTTTTTACGTATTTAATACGAATTTCATTTAACAAAACGGAAAAAATGATGGCCATCATCGTTCCGAGCAGAATCTTGCCAATAGCAATCACCAAGGTATTGCTGACGACCTGCGCGATATCCGGCAGCTTAAACATATAAATAAAATGCTTCAGCCCTACAAATTCGGAGCCGAACATGCCCTTGGCGGGTATATAGTCCTGAAAAGCCGTAATGATGCCGACCATTGGAACATAGCTGAATACAAGCAAAAACAAAATGCCTGGCAGCATCATCATATGGTACATGGCACCAGCGCCAAGCCGGCCCCTTGCTTTCAAATTCCCCTGTTTCATGGATGAACCCCTTTCTTCAAGAAAGGCTGCGTATCGCAGCCCTGCCACTGTTCATGATGTTTATTGTTTTGATGCGACCTCGTCTTCAATTTCCTGAATGATTTGATCACCACCTTGTTTCTTCCAATTGCTGACGAATGTATCGAAGTAATCGAGCGGTTCTGAACCGGTCACGATTTTGATAAATGATTCCTGCTCCAACTTCGTCAGATTGGCCCACGTCTGTTTCATGCTTGATGTAGTTCCAGAGAAAGCAGGTGTCATCCAGACGAATTTTTTTTCCTGTGTCAGTTTGTCGATCAGTCCAACTCCGTTGATCCGCGAATGATATTTCGACCAAGCAGTCGCGTCATCCGTATCCATGTCGCTTAAATAGGTTTTGATGCTTCCGATATTGTTCTTCGATTCGGTTGTACGAACCTCATCCAGGCCAATCTCTCCTTTAATCCCACGAACGACGTCAGAGTAATCATCCAGCAGCGATGTAGCCGAGTTGACTTCGATATTAAAAGGTCTCGTAGAACCGTCTACCCCGGTCTCTTGATACTTGGCAGCTTCCGGCATGGTTGCTGCGGCATCTTTATCATTAGCCAGTTTATCGTAGAACAGGTTTACAATCTTAACGGCCAGCTCAGGGTGTTCATATCCTTTTTTCACCACGATAAACTGATTGGATGGATTGGCATGTGCCACGTTGACATTGCCGTCTGCATCCTCCAACGTATACGCCGAGAATTTTGCATTTTTATCCATCTGCTTCACGCTGATCAGTCCCCAGTCAGGGATATGCCACGGTCCAAAAGCGATACCGCTTTGGCCATTGGTGTAGAGTGCAGTAATGTCATCAAACGTGCGGGTCCCAAATTGCGGGTCAATGATGCCATTCTTGAACCAATCCGCCATGATGCCCAGCATTTGCTTGGTTTCTTCTGTCGTGGAACCATACACGATTTTGCCCTCTTCACTATTCATCCAATATTGCGGGAACGCTCCCTCGGTTGAGGCAACACCCAGCATGGTATAAGCAGAGCCATTATAATCTGTTGTATTCAGCGTGTTCACAAATGGAATACCTACCGGGTTCCCGGATTGGCCAGGATCTCTTTTCAGGAATTCCAGCGCTGTTTTCTCCACTTCATCCAGCGAGATGGTCCCGTCTCCGTCTGCATCAAGTTGAATTCCCAGCAGATCCAGCCAATCTTGACGGACCCAAACCATCGTTGGTGCGGAATCCAGGGAAGTCGCCGGTAGGCCCATCAAACGTCCATCGATCGTCGCATTGTCTAATGCACGGCCATCATAGGAATCGTACATCTGCTTGATGTTATCCGTAGCATATTGATCATAAATGGCTGTCAGATCCTCAATCAGATCATTATCCACCAGTTCTTTCAGTTCATCTTTGGAATCGACGCGCATCATGTCAGGCAATTCCCCGGAGGCGATGGCGAGCGAAACTTGACGGCTATAATCTTCACCATTGGCTTCAAATTGATCTGTAATCTGAGCGTTAAACGTGTCTTTGACCAGCCGAGTATACGCGTTGTTCTCATAGGTATCTCCAGCCGGCAGTTTCGGGTTGGCTGTGGTCACCCGTCCCATGGTTACGGTGATTTCGTCTTTATAGGCACTGAACGGATCTCCCGGCGTTACCTCATATTTGCCTGCTTCCTCTGCAGTAGGAGGATTGGAAGAGTCTCCACATGCCGCGAGTGTTGCAACCATCAAGGCAGACATGGACAGCACGGCCAGTCGCTTCGTCAACCGTTTGCTTTTCATGGACCATTTTGTTCTCATCTAGTTCGATTCCCCTTTATTCTGATATCAATTTTGTTTACGCTTTCATTATAAAATGGATTGAAGACCAATCGAGATAGGGATTGCACGTCCGTTTGGATAGAGATATGGTTACAGTTTTCAGTCGGTAATATAATACATTGGTTAGCTTGTGAGCATATACCCTACCTACTGACCTACATTCGTCTATCTATCCTTATTCTTGATCAAAAACAAAGGCCAGCAGCTCCTAAAACAGGAAGCTGTCGGCCTTCATTTATCAAAAATCGATAAAATGTCTTTCGTATCATTTACATGACAGCCTACAACGATCATGGAATACGGTCACTTTTCTCATAAAATGGATGTTCGGTCATTGGGAAGATATCCGCTATTTATTTCCTCTGCCTAGCTGCCGATACTCGCTTGGCAGAAGACCTGTCAGTTCACGGAAAATCCGGCTGAAATATTTTTCATCCGTATAACCTACTCGCTCCGCAATCCAGAAAATCGTGTTGTTCGTATTGAGCAAATACTCTTTGGACTTCTCTACCCGGATGAACCGGGAGTACTCATTAAAGGTTTTCCCCATCAGATCTTTGAAACATTGACTGAAATAGCTTCGGCTGATGTTGAGTTGTTGGGAGAGACCTGAAGCTGTATATGCCTGCTCCAAATCATGTTGCACGATCATCACCGCTTTTTTCACGGCATCGATGATTTCCGGTGAATATGAAGTCTGTTCATCGGTCTTTCGAATGCCTGCAGCAGTCTGCTTGATCCACTCTTCGACCTCGAACCAGGACTCGAAAGAATGGATCATGGAGATTCTTCCAAGCGTAGTTTGGGCAAAAAGGTGGTTCCACTCCATAACGATCGAGTACAGCAATCCCATCAACTGACCTTTATGTAATCGTAATGATTTGAACTGGTCAATAAGTTGGTTGTAGTAACTGTCATGATGGGTCCATAGTGTTTGGAACCAACTTTGCTTAATCCGGTCAATGTCCTCATCCTGCGGTTCTTTTGAAAATATGTCTCCCTCTTTCATCGAAACGGGAATGACTTGGTCACTGGGGTTGTACGCATAGAATAAAGACGTCTCTGTATAATTCATAATCCAGTTTTTGATTTGCGACCACGTTCGCTCTTGTACATCAGACAAAACCAACAACGTACTTTGGGGGACTTGATTCAGGGATTCCTTTAATTGATGAAAAAGTTGATCCTCTTCGTACTGGGGTACTGCCCACATCCAGCTATTCCGCTCAACCTCCCACCTTATCTCATCTTCATGCGCAGTTAGCTCCATTGTCCACGTATGTTCTGATTTGCGATCCAGTGAAACAAGTGCATACACATTTCGATAATGGACATTAATTACATTCTGTGAAGGCATCTTTATTTTCGTGTTCGTCAACCCGTTAATTCGGGTATGTATCCGATGCAGAACATGTTCGAATTGCTCTTTTTCCAGCTGGACTTTGGCTATATAGTCGATGGCTCCCAGCCTGAGCGCTTCCTGGATATAATCGAAATCCTGATGCAGTGTTAACACAACGATATGAAGTTCCGGATAGAGCCGCCTCGCAGCATGCATCAGTTCAATCCCTGACATTACCGGCATGGCAAGATCCGTCAACATTAGATCGACCGGTTGGGATTTCAGAAAATCCAGTGCTTTCGCCCCGTTACTTGCTTCTCCTACAACTTCCATGTTGAACTCGTTCCATGGCATCGCAGAGCTAATGCCTTTGCGTACCAGCTTATCGTCATCCACAATCAATACCTTAATCATGCCGAGATATCTTCTCCTTTAATAGGCAATATGAGCAGTATGCTTGTCCCCGTTCCCACTTCACTCTCGATCACCAGTTGTGCTTGATCCCCGTACTGTGCCTTCAACATACGGTGAACGTAATTGAGTCCTATACCCATCCCTACTTTTTGTTGTTCAGCTACACGATTGTTCAGCAGTTTATGAATGGCTTCCTCGGTCATGCCTGCACCATTATCTTGTATCATAATGTTCAACGTTTCAGTGCGTGTAACTTCAATTTGAATAAAACCTTCGTCACTCAGTCCATGATATAGCGAATTTTCAACCAGCGGTTGCAAAATAAAGCGAGGCACAGGAATTTGAAGCACTTGTTCATCTGCAGTAATGCGGACATCAAATTCAAAGTCATATCGAATTTGCTGCAAAATCAGATACTGCCTTAACGCATCAATTTCCTCTTCCATCGTGGATACTTGCCCTAATTTGCCCAAATTGTAATACAACAGCTTGTTCAAGGACTGCACCAGCTTGTCGATCTCCCCTTGTCCGTTCATGACGGCCAGCCAGTGCACCGTATCCAGTGTATTCATCAGAAAGTGCGGGTTGATCTGATAGAGCAGTTTTTCCACTTCCAGGTCTGCACGAATCTTCTCTTTCTGCTGCACTTCCTTGAAGAGGTCACCGATTTGATGCTGCATATTGGAAAATTCACCCAGCAGAAAATCAAATTCGGGAATCTGAGTTCGAGCTCGGCTCCCTGTCGATTGTGGATTCTTGGACATCCCATTGATTTCGGAATGGAAGAGTCCGAGTGGTTTGTAGACCATCTTCCACAGAAGCCAAGCAAGAAATACGGTAAAACCAAGGAAAAATAAAGCGACCAGCAATATTTGAAGCAGCCACTGGTTTTTCTCCTGTTGATATTGAGCCTGTGAAATGACCGATACGACACTCCATTTCTGTGAGGAATCCTCTTTAAACCAGTGGTACCCGCGGTATATTCCGTCCTTCACAGGGTCGACTGTTAAGCTGGAGAAATTCTCCCCGACCTTCATGGCTTCCGGTATTTCACTGTACACAATGTTGCCTTCTCCATCCAGGATCAGATGAGATAAAGCGCCGTTGTATTGATTGTAACCCAAGATATCCTCTGTAAGACGAAAGCCGGATTCTACGTAAATGTACGCATCGTCCCTTTTGGGAAGTTGTACTCTTCGCATAGCAGACAGAACAAGTTTGTCATCGAATCGATTCATGCTGATATGGGGACCATAGTACTTAATTCCATAGGTTTGGAAGAGCACAGGCAAAGACTCAGGAGAAAAACGATCCTTGACCGGAAAGTTACCGAACTGCGTAGTGCCTTCTTTCTGGAAGTAATATAAGGTCAAACCGATATTTGGATTGGTAAACGTGACAACGCTTAATCCGCTCTTTAATTCGTCCCTGGCATCGATCAATTCGAAGATATCGGAGGACGGATTCAAAAATTCATCCATCCTTTTGCCTACAGTGCCACTGTAAGACAATTGCTGCGTAACGTGATTCAGATTGGTGATTGAATTCTCCAATGAGGATGTCACCTGCTGTAAATTGCTACGGATGCCATCATCGATCTTATTTGCGAAAATGGAGTCAATGGTATAGTAAGAAATTGCAAATATGCTGATAAAGGGGATAAACGCACTGAGAAAGAACAATAAAAAGATTCTTTTTTTAAGTGTCATTTTGACCTGTTCTCCTTCTAAAAATGAAACAACAAGCTCCTACTTATGGAAGCTTGCTGTGAATATACATACAGCTATACCGATTATCGTTTTCCTCATAGCCCTCGGCCATTTTGAAGCATGTCGGCATTTCAATCCATTCAGGAGGGCACAAATCAGGACAATCTGTCTGTGTCCTGTCCAAGTCCAATTTTCTTTCATAATTATAGATTGATATTCAAATTAGTCAAACACTTTCATACTGAACGGTGCCACAATGCTGCCCGTTAGCCAACCATGCAGCGCAAAATCAGCGCTGCATCACAGAGAATGAAAATTTTAGCTCGGTATTTTATACTGGAAGTACGGCTGGGAGAGGAAGGTCGATGAACTATGGTGCGATTAGAGCCCATCCGCTAGTCTGACTCCAACGACCACGGTGCACCACTGAATGTTGCTCCCGCTGGGAAGCACTCATAGTAGATTAATCCTATTCTGTTGTTGCACCAGTCTCCAATCATGATGCCGTAGAAAGGTTGAATGGCGTGGATGTAATTATTACATACCCTTACCCCGTATGGGTATGTTATAGTTTGTTTGTAAGAATAGAATCCCACTCCAAAGGAGAGATCATCTTGAAAATCGCAATCATGCTTTTCGATGGAATCACAGCATTAGATGCAATTGGTCCATACGATGTATTTGCTGCTACACTGAAATGTGAAGTGAAGTTTGTCGCTAAGAAAAAAGGGTTAATCAAACTGGACTCAAATATGGGTTATTTGCATGCCGATTACAGTTTTTCTGAAGTTACTTCAGCTGATATTCTCGTTGTTCCAGGTTGCAGTCCGCCAAATTATAAAACTCCAATGAATGACGAAGAAACGTTAAATTGGATTCGCCAAATACATGAAACTACGAAATGGACCACGTCGGTTTGTAACGGCTCTCTGATTTTGAGCGCCGCAGGCTTGTTAAATGGAATCGTAGCCACCAGTCATTGGGGATCCTTCGACCTGCTTCAATCTCTTGGAACAATTCCAACAGATGAAAGAGTGGTTCGTCAGGGCAAAATCGTTACAGCAGCCGGTGTCTCCTCTGGTATTGATATGGCACTTCAATTAATAGCATGGGAATTGGGAGATGATATGAGTAAAGGAGTCCAGCTGATTTTGGAATACGATCCTCAGCCTCCGTTTGACACGGGTTCCCCAAAGAAAGCGCCTGCTTTATTGGTAGAACAAATAAGAGGGATGTTACAAGAGTTTGCAAAACGGGAGCCCAATTTATAAATCACAAATAATTCAGCATATTCTCAATAGCGTTATTGGGGTAGGTTGGGGTAGGTTGGGGTAGGTTGGGGTAGGTTGAGGTAGGTGTAAGGTATCTGAGCAAGACCTCATTCCGGTATTAACGTGGCTTAAACGTTCAATATTGTTAGTACTTGGTAGCGGAAATATCCAAAGAAGAAGAAGGAGCGAAGTGCTCCTTCTTTTTTATAAATCGGGATCATTTGAATTAAAGAGAAACCTCTCATTGGATGCACCCCGGTGCTATATCTCATTAGTAGAATGTACATGTCTTAGCACGTTAAATTGTATAGTTACTAATTTTTCAAAAAAAGTTGTATGTGTCTTCGTTTCTAACGGTTACCCCTTAGCGGGGTGAAAACTGGTTATTTTAATGTTCAAATCCTCTTAACAGTGTAAATCTGCGTTTTGCTGGCGGTGCCCCACTAACGTCTCCCGATAGTTCAATGCTCTGAACTTGTTGTGATTAGAAGGACAAGTCCAAAAAAAAATATATCCAAATAAGACGGCGCCCCAAAAGGTGTTTCCAAAAGTATCATCACCATGCTTAATTTTTTTCAGAAGTGCCACTGTATTCACATAAAGGATAACACTTGCTATCGGGAGACTGAAGACAAAAAAGACTAGCATTAATTTAAGCTCATTAGACACCGTTGTCTCGATCTTGGGTATGCGGGAACAGAAGAAGCGTGTGGAACAGCTCTCCAAGTGTTATTCTTCTGCACGCATACTCCACAATTTCCTTGGGGGTTCACCATCCCATGACTCTACGGGTCTATGCCCTTACCTTCCTTCGTTTCACCTGACCAAGGCGTGGAGACCGATAACGTTTAGCTGACGGGTCTGAGCCCTTATCGGGCAGGAACTCGGTCCTCCGTGCTTTCTTTTTGAAATCCTACGAATGAGTCAATATACGTGATCGCTTAATCAGTCTTAGGCAGCTTGAATGCAAGTAGGGGCAGCTTTTCCAGGAGAAAAGGCTTCTCCCCTTTGAACGATGCCAATGATGATTCGTGCCAGTTTTCCAAGTAGTTTAAATACTGATTGTTGCTTTTTCATTTGCTTGACTTGAACATTATTCTCATGCAGCTGTCGGAACATCGGATGATTTCCAACGAGTTGGAGCGTGGCCAGATACAGGTATTTTCGCAGCGTAGCATCGCCCCTTTTAGAAAGCACAATCTGTCCCTTTCGTTTCCCTGAAGTACTTTCGGTTCAATTCTCTCTAGTATCTCTACCATCCGTTCGAACTCTTGTAATAGCCATTGTAAATCCTGTTTCGCTTCATTTAGAGCAGTCGTTTCGCCTATACTGTTCTTAGCTTGAGCGATGAGCTGCGCAGCCTTCTGCATGCCAGTCGAGCCACCAGCCCGTTTCATATGCTCTCTCCATCTCGTGATCACCTCTGATACGGAAAGAGACTCTAAATCCTGCGGAGAAGGGAATTCTTTAAGCGTAGCTATGGAACGTTTGCATGCCCAGTTTTTAAACACCGAGAAATACTCGGGGAACCGAATGTCTAACCAGCGAATGATCCGGTTCTGTAGCCGTACACTATTCGTCACCCAATATTCCCGGTCACTCATAATTGTTCGTAACTTCTGAAAGACGATAGCCTGTCGCGAGTATTCATAGTAGTAGCCTCGACTGATCACATCAGCAATGACAAGCGCATCCTTCGGATCACTTTTGGAGGGAGAATTATCGCGGTTCTCCGCTTGTGCAACATGAGTTTCCTTCGCGATATCTATACCCACAACAAGGTGAGATGTGGAAATTCGTTCAATGCGTTGATTTTGACCGTCTGATTGTTTAAACTTCATAATAAGAGCGCCTCCTTGATGGTGTTGGGTTATAAACCCGTCGACAAACCCATCATACCGAGGCGCTCCTTTTTTGACAAAGACCAAATCTTAGGCCTTACAGGAATGTTTAGTTCAATCAAAAGCAGCCTTTCCTTTTGGACTGAACTGCCGAGTTGGTTTTTTTCAACTATCGTTTCCGGTTAGTGCAAAGATTTTTAAAACACGAGCGCTCGTACAACTAAACAAGCCTTTGAAGTTTGACATTACATTCTGACGTTGTTGCAGTGACGTACTCTATATAATTCACAGAGCCATTATAGTTCAAATAAGTTTCATAACGCATACGGATGGCGGGTAAAGTAATCAAATCCAGAACATTTTCCTTTGGAACCCACCTGCACTCGCTGGTTTCATCAGAAGTAGCTAACTCTCCACCCACAGCTATGCACACAAAATCAAACATGACCTTCGTAGGAACATTAGTCACACCGTCATACCACTTATGGACCGCTGTATTCGAAACAACACTAATTAAATGGCTAACAGTGGCATCTATTCCACTTTCCTCTTTGATTTCACGAAGCACGCCATCAATCAGGTTTTCTCCAACTTCAGTTATTCCACCAGGATACACCCAACCATCGTTATGGGCTTTTACTAATAGGATATTACCATTTCCATCTTCTACAATTCCGCCTGCCGATACAATATGTGTCGGAAACGCCATTTCACGACCTCCCAATACGATAAGTTGTAGTTGTAAATTATTCCACATAGATCCTGTACTTTCCTGCTTCCGTGAATGTATATGCTTTAAGGTACTTACGAAACCGATTGAACTAAACTGCCCGCTACTACAAATAATAACGACTGCCGAAGCAACCGCTATTAAACTATAGTTTTCATTCAGTTTTGTATAAATGATCCATGAACTTATCGTGTAATTGTATTCCATCTCGTAAAGACTGCTTAGTCTCTTGATCGATCAAATCTACTTCAAAGTTCAACCCACCATAACCATCAATCATTTCCATAATGCGATAAATCACTTGCTCAACGAGCTCATTCTGAATTACAGCAAGTGCTTTTAGATCTTCTTCGGAGTTCAGCTTATTTCGAAGAAATTGATATGCCTCATCGGAATCGGTCCATCGAATGTTTGATTGAGGGTGGAAGCTTGCAACTGATAAATCAACATTAGTATCTTTAATTCCTTTTAAGTTTTCGAAAAGTAATCTCTGCTTCTCAGTCAACATATCATAGAACCCCTCCGTCAATATCTAATCTTTGTTCTATTATACACCTGTGTATTATTCAACCATCCTGCCGTTAGTTCAATCAAAGGCAGCCGTTCCTTTTGGATGGCTGCCGAGTTGGTTTGGTTGTTTTTAACTATCGTTTCCCGTTAGCCATACATGCAGCGCAAACGACGCACCACAGATGATGAAAATATATGTATCTGTTATACTGCTACTATGGCTGGGAGATGAAGGTGGATAAGCTATGGTGCCTACGACCTAATTTGAGCTTAATGAAAACAAGGGAGCAGCTCTGCCATGGCAAACTACTCCTTGTTTGATTCAACTATCCTTCATCTTTCACTCAATGATTCACTTTGTTTCTAACGAATCAGATTGTTCACTACGGAGGACTTCATTTATTTGACACCATTCAAAATTTAGGAATAGCTTCCTTTTGTGCATTTGAAATAAAAAGGGAGTATATTGTATTTTTGTCGAATTTGCAGTAATAAACATATGAGAAGTATTGAATACAAACAAGTGTTTCCTGTCACGACAATATATATAAAGTGAGGAGCATAGACCATGATAATCAAACCAAGAACACGCGGCTTCATATGCACAACTGCACATCCAGAGGGATGCGCCAGCCAAGTTCAACAGCAAATACAAGCGATAACAAAACGGCCGAAGATCCAGGGCCCCCGTAATGTTCTGGTAATTGGAGCCTCAACCGGATATGGTCTTGCTTCCCGCATTACATCTGCTTTCGGTGCGGGCGCAAGCACAGTGGGCGTGTATCGGCAGAGCAGTCCCAACGGAAAACGGACTGCATCCGCTGGCTGGTATAATTCAGCGGCGTTTGAACGGCTTGCCGAAGAAGCTGGCCTGCAGTCATACAGTGTCGCCGGTGACGCTTTCACGCAAGAAACCAAAGAGCGAACTATTGAGCTGATCCGCCAGAAGCTGGGACAGGTCGATCTTGTGGTCTACAGTGTTTCTACTGGACGACGGAGTGATCCGCAGACCGGTGAGGTGTATCAATCTGCGCTGAAGCCCATCGGGCACACCTACACTAATAAAACGGTAGACTTCCATACCGGTGAAGTAAGCACCATATCTATTGAGCCTGCCACAGAAGAGGAAATCCGCGGCACGGTCAAAGTGATGGGCGGTGAAGATTGGCTGCTGTGGATTAATGCTCTCCGGGAAGCGGGTGTGCTGGCAGACGATGCGACAACGATAGCCTACTCCTATATCGGGCCGGAGCTTACGGATGCAGTCTACCGCTCCGGAACCATCGGCCGGGCTAAGGATCATCTGGAAGCCACCGCCAGAGAGCTTAACGGGCAGATGAAGGTTCATGGCGGTCGCGCATTCGTCGTAGTTAGTAAAGGGCTGGTGACCCAATCGAGTTCCGCCTTGCCGGTTGTTCCTTTATACATCTCAGTCCTGTTCAAAGTCATGAAGGAACTGGAGCTGCACGAAGGTTGTATTGAACAGACATACCGACTGTTTGCAGATCGTCTCTATACAGGTGGAGAAGTTCCGCTGGATGAGGAAGGACGTATTCGTATTGATGACTGGGAAATGTCGCCTGCCGTTCAAGCTGAGGTAACCCGCCTCTGGAAACTATTGTCCACAGAGCATATGAATGAACTTACCGACCTGGAAGGCTACCGCAGAGAGTTCTTCCAGTTGTTTGGCTTTGAGAATGCAGATATCAACTATGAAGCAGACACGAACCCGGAAGTTGCTATACCAAACTTATTCCAATAAGTCTGACAAGTAAGTTAACCAAGTGTTTCCTTCCTCAGATAGCTAGATAGAAAGAAGCGCTGTTCCGGGCCAGGAGCTTTCCATAATAGGCGATAGGTCCTGCACGAGATCCTCTTTGTACCAGTCCGACTATAGCGTAATATCAGGGTGTTCCAATGCCGTTGCCTTTATTGATTTAACTCCCATTTTTGTTTCATTTGTAGGAGGGTCGATATGCCGATCAAGAAAAAGATCACCCTTAAACAGCTTGCCGATGAGCTGGGATTAACCGTTCATACTGTTTCTAAGGCACTTCGCGGGCTGCCCGGGATGTCGGAGCATACCCGAAATGAGGTTCGTCTGCTGGCCGACAAGCTCGGCTATCATACCAAAGAACAGGAACGCAGCCAGTTGTTCGAAAATACACCACTATATGCGGGTGCGGGACGCCGCTTTATCTTCTTGATTGCAGCGGACCAGGGACTGAAGTCGGAGCTGCACCGCATTCTGCTGGAGAGTGTACAGCAGCGTCTGGCTGAAGCCGGTCATGCGGTTGAAGTTGTTTTTGTGCCAGATGATCTTTGGCAGCCGGGAAGGTTCAAATCCTGGAGAGACAGGAACAACCTGAAGTATGCAGATGGAATATTTATCAGCCCGGTTATCCCTGAAGCTGTGGAAGCCCGACTGATCGGATTGCCCATGCCGCGCATTCTGCTTCATTTCCCGCCTCCGGGAGCAGGTGTGGACAGCGTGATCTGGAATGTGTATGACGCTATGCAGCAAGCAATCAGGCACTTAATTGCCATGGGACACCGCCGCATCATGTATATCGGAGATATCCGGCGGAGCCGGGGATACCGGATGCGCTGGCAAGCCTTCAACACTGCAATAGATGAAGCCGGAATGAGCTTACCCTTAGATGAGTTCCATATCTTTGAGCTGGATGGGCCGCAGGATAAATGGACAGGCAGATGGCAGGAAAAGATCAGCCGTTATGCCCCCACTGCCTTTGTGTGTGCTTCACAGGACGCTCTGACCCGTACCTATCTGGCCTGTCAAATCACAGGCCATACCATTCCAGGCGACTTCTCCCTGATTGGACTGGAGCCTGAAGCAGTATTGCCTGGCATCCTGCCCGATATCGCCCGGCCCACATTGCCTGTGACGGAAACCGGGTATCGCGCAGTGGACCGGATGTTGTGGCGGATCGCTAACCCGGCCCTCCCCTACGAGCAGATTATGCTTCAGGGCGGTCTTCATGGAGGGACCACCGTCCGCAAAGTTCTCCCTTTCACTTGACGGTAATCCTACTGCAAAAGATTACCCCCGTCCGGGAACAAGGTGCTGCCTGTTGTGAAGGGGTTCGTCATCAGGTAAAGTACTGTATGCGCAATCTCCCCATCATAGCCAACACGTCCCAGTAGCAGACAGTTTCTCGTATTCTTTAAGATGTTCTCTCCGCGAGCTGGAAGAGGCCATATTAATTGAACGGAAAGTGTTCCCCAGTATCCCCGCAAAGGTTGAATACAGCCTCTCCGCTCACGGTAAAACGCTGAGTACCCTTTTGGACAGCATGTGCGGCTGGGGGCGTTCTTTTGAGGACGGCGAAGCCGTTTCCACTTATTCAATGACGGTGTCTCATTGAAAAGAGGTCAGCCAGAAAACTGGCCGACCTCTTTGTGTTGTTACAGGGAATGTGTAATTCAATAATAGCCGTCCGCTATTATCTGCCGATGCGTGCGAATGGAGAAATCAATAAATCAATGTCGCTCCACTCTTTAGGGGAGTTGGACTCTGAAACCCCTGGCGTATCGGAAGTCGCTGGATCATTAGGAAGGGTATCCATTGGCGAGAACTCGCCTTGGTGCAGCATTACACCAATACCTGCATTCTCAATATCCGGATTTCCGAGTGCGCTAAGCGGGATTTTCGCTTCATAGAATGTGTCACGATTTGGATCGTGGCCAAGCGCCATGAAGTTTATAAGCTTGCTTGAATCATTAACATCATCAGCATCTTTCACGCCCCACAGGGATGTATAACCTTTGCCTTTAGCAAATTTAACGGTAATACCTGCTGCTGCGCCTGTCTTATAGTTCACTCCAGCATCGTCAACAGGGAACAAACCGTTTACGGCTCTGGAAATGTAACCGGAGTGGAACATATTCGAAGCGATGTTGAACTGATAATCAGGAAGATCCAGTCCGCCCCAGAGCGGCTTATTTCCATTCTTCTTCCACATATCATTTGTTGCACCAGCACCAGGAATTGTATCAATGGCAATCGTCTGCGGCATATCCATGGAGCGGATCGGTGTACCGCCTGCAGAACCAGCATTGGCAGGATCAACGATGTCTGTAACATCTACATACTGCCAAGCCAGATACACGAACTCACTATCCCATGCAGCCCACAGATGGCTAAGATCCATTGGCGTTTCATGTAGAGACCAGTTGCTGCCGAGTGTACGCGGGTCGTCACCGGCCATGTCGATGGCAATCAGCATGTCATCTGTCCATTCACCACTGTTCACTCCATCAATTGTGATCGGAGTGGATACGCGTTTACCGAATGAAGGATTAGTGGAATATGGCTTGTCACCACCAGGAATAACGATCGTTCCTTTCAATGTTACCACTGTAAGTTCAGCGCTTGCTGCTGAGAAGTTATTTGCAGCATCGAAAGCTTTTACCGTGTAGGTATACGATGTTTCTTCAGCCAAACCTGTGTCCGTGAAAGCAGGAGTTGTTGAAGTTCCTACTTTTACTGCATCACGATAGATGTCGTAACCTGCTACAGCCACATTATCTGTTGAAGCTGCCCAGGACAGGCTCACTGTTGAAGTTGTCTTACCGGTCGATATAAGACTGGCTGGAACACTTGGCGCCTCTGTATCGGTTCCGGCTGAAGTTTCAACGGTTACTTCGTTGCTGGCAGCTGAAAGGTTGCCTGCAGCGTCGAAAGCTTTAACTGTGTACTTATACGAAGTTTCTTTAGTTAATCCTGTGTCGGAATAGCTTGGAACTGTTGAAGTACCCACTTTAGCTCCATTACGATATATTTCATAACCCTCTACACCAACGTTATCCGTCGAAGCTGTCCACTGAAGGGCAACACTGGTAGTAGTTGCTGTACCTGTTACATTACTTGGCGCCGAAGGTGCGATGCTATCACCCGCACCCGATACTTGAATGATTACTTCATTGCTGTTCGCAGAGAAATTATTTGCAGCATCACGAGCGCGGACTTGGTACTTGTAAGTTGTAACATCCGTTACCGTGCTGTCGATGAATGTTGTTGCCTTCACCGTAAATGTCTCCGTGCTTATACCAGCCTTACGGGTTATTTGGTAATCTGCTACCCCGACATTGTCAGTTGAGGCCCCCCAAGTCAAGGTGATCGTCTTAGGCGTTCCACTGCTTAGATTGCCAGCCAGGTTAGACGGGACAGAAGGGGCAATCGTATCAGCTCCCACCGGTTTTTCCCCAAGCTTCACTTGTCCTGGAGCATTGTTGTTGCCAGGAACGTAAATATTGTCGCCTGCGTTGAAGAAGTAGTTCTTCTGACCATTGCTGTCCCAAACATTGCTTCCGTTATTGAAGCAAGCTTCCAGACGGCTAGCGGTTCCAATATCAACAGTTATTTTTTTGTAACCGGGATTCAACGAATCATTCTCCATCTTCACGCCAGGAGCAGACGTCCAAGTGCCACCCTCGGCGCGATAATGAATGTTTACATTCGTCCAGCCCTCTTTGTAGTACACGGTAACTTTATTGCCCGGATTTGCAGTTCCCGGTTTACCGGCAGTCACTTTACCTGCGTCATAGGTATTGTCGCCTATGTCGAAGAAATAGTTCTTCTGATTGTTGTTATCCCATTGACCGCTGCCATTGTTGAATGCTACCTCTGCGCGTGTTGCCGGTGAGGTTCCCAGGTCAATCGTGTGCACTGCATATCCCTGAATTTCAGAATCCTCCATCTTCACGCCCGGACTGGCTGTCCAGTTGCCACCTTCAGCGCGGTAGTGAATGTAAGGATTTGTGTATCCCTTTTTGTAGTAAACAGTAACGGTGTTGTCCGTACCTTGTTCAGGCGGATTGGTCTTAACGCTGAGCTCGTTACTCGGATTGGAGGTTCCGCCGGATTGGCTTCTGGCAATAACTTTAAAGGAATACGTTGTTTCTGCAGTCAAGCCTGTATCCTTATAAGTTGCAGTTGTCGACGAACCAACCTTCACATTGTTGCGGTATATGTCGTATCCGGCAATTCCGGAGCTGTCGGTAGATGCATTCCAAGTCAATGTTACTGTCTTGTCTGTCTTTACAGACACAGCCAGGTTCGATGGAGCCGTCGGTTTAGTCACGACACGCGGATCATTATCGGACCAAGCGCTTCCGTCATACCAGCCTGTTGCTGTTCTGGTGAATCCAGCTTGGTTCTGAGCTGGCACTTGTTTGCCTGTGCTGTCTTTAAAGATAATTGTAGCTTGTTCAGCCGTGTCGAAGCTGTAGACATACCAGTCTCCGCCAGCGCTTGTCATAGCTGGAGCTGTAGCCCAGGTTGGGTCATTGTCCTTAGGTGCTGTGTCGTAGTAGTAGATGGAAGGTGTTCCCCATCCAGCCGGTTTCTTGAGATAAACCTCCAGCTTGGCGTTAGGATCGCCCTTCGTAAAATCGTAAGACGCCGTACCTTCGCCATTTTCATTCGTAGCGTACATCTTCAGTGTTTTCGTGTCATTAATGGCCATGCCTGCGCCAATTGTGATTGTTGTTCCATTGGTAAATGCAGTTCCGTTAATCGGATCACTGCCATCCAGCGTGTACTTGCCGCTGTCCGTATTTTTGATCGAAAGCGTTACAGAGGTAGTTTCGGTTTTAAATTTACCGCCTGCTGGTGAAGCCGTCAGAACCGGGAACCTTTTGTTTACGCCAACATTTTCAATCAGAATAACGCCGTTGGCTCCAGCGGTAAATTTAGCCTTGCCTCCGCTTACAATCCCTTCGTTTTGCGTGTAAGTATCGCGTACAGTAGTGCCATCCGGGAAGATGCCGGATACATTCACATCCACAGTTCCGGAGACTCCTGTAGCAACTACTACTTTATCCAGGATATCATCCTTCTCATAGATGCGTGAGAATGTATACGGACTGTCCGCAATTTTCTTATGAGTTCCTGCGCCTACAGCAATGTGATTGTTTCTGAATTGTCCTATCTTCTGCCAGTGTGACAGAACACCTTGGTGAATACCGCTCCAGTTCATAGATGAACGCGCACCCTGATCCGGGTCAGAGCCGGTAGCTCCGAACGGTCTTGCCGTCTCATCTCCATAGAATGTTTGCACTCCGCCCGGAAGAAGCAGCAGCGCGGTGCCTGCTTGAATCAGGTTTCCACGGTTGTACAACCCTTTATCGTGGGAAGAAAGGTAGCTGAGCATATTGTAGTTAGGCAGATCTCCGTTTAATTCACTTGCATACCGGGAGAAGAGCCCTTCCAGGTCGCTCATATTTGCGCTTTGGAAGGAGAAGTTGATTAAGGAATCAAATCCGTTATCGAAATAAGTGCCGGTTCTTCCGAGGCCATGACCCCACACTTCCCCGGTCATCCAGAAGTTATCTGTCCAGTCTGCTCCCGGTTTCGTTGGGTTGTTCTGCCTCCATTTCGCAAGGGAACTGCTTGCGCTTGTCTTGAGCTCTTTCCATCTATCAGCTTGAACATGCTTCGCAGTATCGATACGGAAACCATCCACTCCGAATTCTTCGACCCATGAAGACAGCCATTTGATCATGTAATCCTTAGGGGCGACGTTCAGGTCTTTGCGGTATTGCTTGGCAGCCGGAACGATCCAGTTGTCGTAACCGCTTGTTTCTTTGTTGAACTTCGTCTTCAGTAGCGGCGGCAAACCGGTACCACTAGTGGATTCGGTCTTGATATCAGGCAGGAACCCTACGCACAGCGTCTGATCGTTACCGCTGCATTGATCGTATCCCGCAATAGTGTTGGCACGAATCCAGCTACTTCCCCACCAGGAAGCCCATGCACTGGAATTATTTGTGTTCATAATGTTATTGTGCGTGTGCCAGTTCTGGCCTTGGCTTTTATCCGGAATCCAGTTGCCGGCGAGTCCGCCGCGGTCACCGTATCCGTATTCCGCCATATCCACAAGTGTCGGATAAGCGACATGGTTCATCACCACGTCAAGGACAACACGAATTCCCTTGGTGTGGGCAAGGTCAACGAACTCGCGCATTTCATCAATGGTACCGATGCTCTTGTCCATCGCAGTGAAATCAAGTCCATAGTAGCCATGGTAGCCATAGTGAGCAAAGTCACCGTCTTTACCGCCTACCCAGCCGTGCATTTGTTCCCAAGGAGCTGTAATCCAAATTGCATTTGTACCCAGATCGGTGAAGTAACCTTCTTCCAGCTTTTTGGTCAAACCTTTAATATCTCCGCCGTGGAATGTACCCACATCCGAGCCCCAGGTATCTGTCTTAGGTCTGCCATAAGCGTTGTCATTGCTGGTATTACCGTTGTTGAAACGGTCTGTCATAACGAAGTAAACGTTTGCATTATCCCAGCTGAATGGGCTTACTTCTTGCTGCTGCCCGCCGTTGCCGATTTTAACGGCAGCAGGAGCACTGAATGCTGATCTCTGTCCAATCGTATCTACAGCTCTGACTGTGTAGGAATACGTTTTGTCATTTGCTACAGTGTTGTCTGAATATGCTGTTCCCGTGGCTTCGCCTTTCAGCATACCGTCACGGAAAATTTCATATTTCACAATACCCTTGTCATCCGTAGAAGGACTCCATATCAGGTTGACTGATATTGTGCCTGATGCGGTTCCCTTCACATTCATTGGCACAGTTGGAAGCTGATCTTGCGTTCCGCCGCCAACGGTAACAGCAGCCGCAGGGCTGAATCCTGATTTCTGACCGACTGTATCTACTGCCTTGACTGTATAGGAATAGGTCTTGTTAGCTGCTACTGTTGAATCGTTGTAAGTAGTGCTGGCGGACTCACCGATGAGAGCGCTGTCACGATAAACCTCGTATTTAGCAATTCCCTTGTCGTCAGTAGAAGCTGTCCAACTCAGATTTACAGAGGTAGTGCCTACTGCTGTTCCTTGTACATTTGTTGGTACTGTAGGGGCTTGATCGGTTGGAGTTGCCACATCTGGTACCCATACCGATACAGAACCGTCTTTAACCTTGAATGTACCATTGCCGCTAGAGCCGATAGTTACTTTATCAGAGAAGTTGCCTGTGATATCTTTCCATTGTTCACCGGCGTGGCTTGTTCCCACATACATAGTTTTCGATCCGCCGGCACGGTCTGTCATGACTGTTGCCAAGCCCGAGTTTGGTTTGGAAGCCAAACCTTCACGAGTCCAGCCGATCATGTCATCACTATCAAGATAGTCGTTTTGTTTACCGTAAGCGTAATCCTTGCGTGCTTTGAGAAGCGGATCAAGCTTGCTCTTCAGCGATTTAATTTTCCCTGTTCCAGGACCAGCAGTGTTGCTGCTTCTGGTTCCATAGTAGTCACCATAGAATACTGAGGGATAACCTTCCTGTCGTGTCAGAGTGTACGCATAAGCTAGCGGTTTAAACCAATCAAGAACCTGTGCGCCATGAGAATCTGAACGGTCAGGCTGCGTATCATGATTCTCAATGAAAGTAACGGATTTACCCGAATTTGTTCCCGTCAATGTTCCGCTGGCCAGGTTGCGCATGCTATAACCTCCGTTGGAACTGGAGGCTGCCGCAAAGTTGTTGCGGAGCGGGAAATCAAATAAGGACATGTTTTGATTCACTTTACCCAGGTAGGAGTTCAATTCAGCTGTACCACCGATAAATTCACCGACAGTGAACAACTCTTTGCCTGTTTTGGTACGGGCATTTTCTACAAATTCCTTCATGAAGCCGTATTTGATATGTTTAACAGCATCTAGTCTGTAACCATCCAGACCCATTTCGTTGACATACCATACGCCCCATTTTTTTATTTCATCTGCAACTGCAGTGTTGTCATAGTCAATGTCGGTACCCATCAGGTAGTCATAGTTACCGTTCTCGGTGCTAACCTCCCAATCCCATGCTTTGCCTGGAAAGCGGTAAATTTTATCGTAGTCCCCTGAACCGTCAAAGTGCGTCCAATTCCATTTGAAATTGGAATAGGCATTGTTGCGGCCATCAAAATTGTATTTTGTCCAAACGTTTGTATTGAACTCGCCGATCGTCTGGTTGCGGTTGTTCCCATGTACTTGCGTCACTTTAATATTCTCGCTTTGATCGCCGCCCATCAAATGATTGACAACGATATCGCCGTAGACTTGAACATTGTTGTTGTGAAGCGATTCGATCGCCGATTTCAGTTCAGCTTTCGTACCATATTTGGTACGTACGGTTCCTTTCTGGTTGAATTCACCCAGATCGTAGAAATCGTAAACGCCATAACCAACATCGTCTGTTCCCACATGGCCTTTATAAGCAGGCGGTATCCAGATTGCCGTGATCCCCACATCGCTCAGATTAGCCGCTTCAGCAGCAAGATGGTTCCAATGTCCACCATCCTTAGGTGTATTCCATTCGAAAAACTGCATCATCGTGTTATTAACCGGCGCGCTGCTGGTTGTTGCAGACGCTTCTATGGACGGTGCTGTCGGGGTCAATGTGGCCGCTGTTGCTTGGCCCGCTGGCAATACTGCAACGCTCCCCAGCATTGAGCAGAGCAGCATCATGCTTAGTAAAACTTTGCAACTCTTTTTCACCATTAGTTTTTTTCTCCTCCTGTACCCTTTGATATGAAACGAGTACGTGATCCGTAAACCAGCAAGCGATCTGCTGCTAAAAATCTGGTTTTTTTCGGACTGCAATCGTTTGCATCCAAGTCCATCTTACCAACTTATGTTAAAGTCTAGTTAAAGTAATGAAATAAGTTTTTAAGCAAAGTCTTTGATTATTCGATAAGCGGTGTTTTAATACTACGCATCCATGGATTCCATCAAAAGTGAAACCGATCCGTTAAATTTATAGCCGGCACCTCTGACAGTATGAATATATAGCGGTTTACTCGGTTTTTTTTCGATTTTTTGCCGCAAGTTATAAATATGAACCATGACGGTTCGTATGTCCCCATGCTTAATGTCTTTCCAAATTAGATCATATAAGGTTTCGGTGTGAAATACGCGATTCGGGTTCTTTGCCAGAACAACAAGGAGTCGGAATTCTTTAGAAGATAAAGAGACTTCCTTGCCATAGACAATTACTGAGTGGGTAGTAGGATCGATCTGCAGGCCTGGAAAAACTATTAAATGACGTTGATTAACAGGGAAAGCCCGTTTATACCTGCGGAGGTGTGCTCTGACCCGGGCGAGCAATACTTCAAAGCTGGAGGGTTTGGCAATAAACTCATCTGCCCCCCGGTTCAAGGCTTCAATCCTAAGATAATCTTCAGTATGATGACTTGTAAAAAGTACTGGTTTATCGCTGAATTTGCGCAATTCCGTGCATAAGTTCAAGCCCCCCGCGCCTGGCATTGACAGGTCAAGAATAATTAAATCAGGATCGTGAGAATGAATGATGCTTACCAATGCTTGTCCGCCGTGAGGATATCCAACAGCATCATATCCATGCTCTAGTAAGGATTGAACCAATATTTTGCGAGGTTCAGTATCATCATCAATGATTATGATTTTTTCCCGCATTCATTTTTCTCCTTTCATAAGATGTGTAAGCGCTTTCCTGATGATGTTAAAGAGACAGCCCTACTTCATTTACAGGGTGGTCGTTTGTTGGCCTATTCCTAATTTAATCAGTAGTAAAAACAATCTCAACCTCTTGTAGATATTAACATTACAAGGTGAACTTTAGAGCGTGTACAAAATCCTGTTATTTTCATACAAAAATATCATATGCTGTGGTATATCGCAACTATATAGACCACAATCTAATCGCCAAATGGGTTACAAGAATGATCAGCAGCGCATCCAGAAAACGAGCCAGGCCATTGAGGGATTTGTGATGTGCCAGTGCATTGCAATGAGACTCTCCAACTGGTGGCCTTGCAATTCTCAGGCCGCACCTCAGGGCTGTTTTTCCGCTACCTGCGAACGCCCTCCCATGCCGTGGTCTCCGAAGCCAGCGTTGCCGCTTATTTACGCAAGTCTATTTTTCGCCTGTTTGCTCATGGTTTCTTAGCTCTGTAGAACTTTTGACTGTCCAGTAAGATTATAAGGCGTTTTTTTCATTCGAATAGGCAGAGAGAAGATCCTGGAGAAATTGTATAAAGGCTTCTGTATCGGTCTTCCTCTCTTACTGGTGATGCATCGTGGTCCATCTCAGCACAACTCATCTATTATATTTACATAATGAAAGCACCTCACAGGGTAAGCCTGATAGAGTTGTTGAACTTATGCAGGTATACCCGTGTTCAACATAAAACCTCCTTAAATTTTGATAGCTGGCAACTAAGGAAATATGTATTTCTTGACAATCGTTGTTAAATAATTCATTTTCTGAATGCTCTAATAATAATCCTCCGTAATTTTCACCTCTGTAGGATGGGAGGATAGCCAGTCTATCAACAATTCCAATCTCTCCATCCCGCCGGGTGCCTATGGTCCCTATTGGTTCATCATTCACAAATAAAATTTTAACCGTTGAATTGTTAATTCTGGTTATTGCCATCCTTTCCGTTTCGAACGCAGCATGATTGGGATATTCTGTTTCTGATACCAGAAGTAATTCGGTTCGTCTTTTAAATGATTCAGTAATAATCTTTGATACGGCTATGCCATCTTTGACGGTGGCTTTTCTTATCTCTGGTTGCTTCATGGATCTTCACCTCAATAGTGGATATTAGGAAGCTATATAGATTGAAACTTTTGCCCTTTTGTGTAGTTATTAAGTTCATTCTAAATAAATCATACATATTTACATTAGTAACTTATATTAATTAGTGATATAATTTCAGCATGAAACCTAAAAACCATCCTAATGACCTTAATGTCGCCGATTTAACCCTGGTGCTCGAAAATTTGACTAGGATCCTGATTCGGTTGCCGTCCATTGAAAAACTAAGCTTCACAACATTATCTGTCCTGCACACCTTGTCGCGCAAAAGCCCCATGCGGCTGACTGAGCTGACAGCCACTGAGCAGGTTACGCAGTCGGCAATCACACAGCTCGTAACCCGGCTTGAACGGGACGGGCTCGTTGAGCGCCGCCCGGATCCGAATGATGGCCGGGTCGTTCAAGTGCACATAACCGGACTTGGCGCAAATGTGATCGATTCACGTCGCTTGGACCGCATGGCACAGCTCTCAACGTTCACCCAAGGACTCAGCCTGGAGGAACAACAGGCCATTACATCCGCAATCCCCGCATTGCAGCATCTGGCCGAACTGGGGAACGAATAGTCCCATAGAGGGATATTTCCTTTCTTCGAAATTAAAATAGTCATGCAGCAGTTAGCAAATATATTTCATACGTATAGGGAGGAACACTAATGACAAAAGCTCCATTTGCGCTTGAACCCACTCCGATCCACGTTTCGGATGAATTGCTTGCTGATCTTCAAACCCGTCTGAAGTCTACGAGATGGCCTTTAGACGCCGGTAATGATGACTGGTTTTACGGGGTAAACAGGAACTATCTTGAGGGACTCGTTGATTACTGGATTCACGAGTTTGACTGGCGCAAAGCCGAGAAAGCGATAAACCTCTATGAACATTATAAAGTAGACATTGAGGGAGTTTCTGTGCACTTTATGCGTAAACCAGGCGTAGGACCAGACCCTACACCCTTAATTTTGTCTCATGGCTGGCCCTGGACATTCTGGCACTGGTCCAAGGTCATTGATCAGCTTTCGGATCCTGGCGCCTTCGGAGGCGATCCAGCCGAAGCCTTTGACGTAATCGTCCCCTCACTTCCCGGTTTCGGATTTTCGGCGCCACTGCCGGACAACCCGGATATGAACTTTTGGAAAATTGCCGATCTCTGGCATACACTCATGACAGATATCCTCGGCTATACTAAATACGCTGCAGGAGGATGCGATGTAGGCGCTCTCGTAACAGGTCAACTGGGACATAAATATCCAGATGAGCTCTATGCGATACACATTGGGTCAGCGCTGAAACTTAACTTCTTCAACGGGGAGCGCGCTTGGGATTTCGCAGGAGGCCGACCTATACCCGGCAATATCCCTGAAGACATCCGAAAGGGGATTCTAAATCTGGATCGCCGTTTCGCCTCGCATCTCGCCGTACATGTCCTTGATCCCGCCACTCTTGCCTTTGGACTAAGCGATTCGCCCGCAGGCATGCTCGCATGGATCTTGGAACGCTGGGCAAGATGGAGTGATAATAAAGGTAACGTTGAGAATGTTTTTTCCAAGGACGACATCCTTACACACGCAACAATCTACTGGGTTAACAACGCCATCGAAACCTCAATACGCGTCTACGCCAACGCCAACCGCTATCCGTGGACGCCTGCTCATGATCGCTGGCCTGTCATTGAGGCACCAACCGGTATTAGCTTCGTGGGCTACGAAAATCCGCCAGGGATCACAACCGAAAACCGCATACAGAACTTCCTGGACAGCGATCGCGCACCCTGGTATAACCATGTCAATATCACAGCCCATGCAGAAGGTGGACATTTTATCCCCTGGGAAATCCCGGACAAATGGACCGAGGACTTGCGCCGGACTTTCCGTGGACGCTAGCTTCCCCATTTTCCGCGAACCTTCTCCGCCTCTTGAACCATTCTATTGATCAATTCGGCGACGGTTGGGATATCATGGATCATGCCGGTCACTTGACCTGCCCAACCAAACCCCTCTTCTTCACAATCCTCATAAATCCAGCGTTTGTTGGCTTCACCGCTAATATATTTTTTTAGTGCTTCATAGGTGGGGGTTACGCGCTCGATTTCGAGAATTTTCTCCGTGTAGGCACTTCGCAATACCCTGGCCGGTGAATGGATGGAACGTTTGATCACTGTTGTATCCGCCTCGGAACTCTCAATCAAGGCTTTTTTGTAAGAGGCAGAGGCGTCCACACATTCCTGAGTGGCGATAAAGCGTGTCCCCATCTCAATACCTTCAGCACCAAGTGCATGGGCAGCCATCCAGCCCCGGCCATCCCCAATTCCGCCTGAGGCAACAACTGGAATTTGAACAGCATCGACCACTTGCGGGACAAGTACCAGCGTTCCAACATCATCACGCCCTAAATGCCCGCCGCCTTCCTGCCCGACAACAATCACCGCCGATGCGCCCAGCTGTTCCGCTTTTTGTGCTTGTCTTCGTGAGGAAACGAGCACCAGTGTTTTAATAGCCGTGGGCTGCATCATCTCTAGTATCGGCGTAGGATCTCCACCAGTGATCGTCACAGCGTGGACCTGCTCATCAATAGCGGTCTGGACCCGATCCCTATAATTAATATTGTGGTTGCCAATAGCAAAATTGACACCAAAGGGCTGGTTCGTCAGGGTGCGCGCACGCTCAATTTCCGAGCGCAAGGCATCTGCATCCGGGAGACTCATAGCGGTAATTTGGCCTAATCCCCCTGCATTTGAAACCGCAGCCGCAAGATCTGCATAGGCTAGATAGGCAAGTCCCCCTTGAATAATAGGATACTTTATTTGTAATAATTCAGTTACCCGTGTAGCCCATTTCATCGTTATCTCTCCTTCTATCCACTTAAAATCCCCATATTTTCAACAGCAGCAGGATCACGGTCATTAGAATTACTGCTCCCCCTGCTTGATAATCGACACGCTGAAATGTCAATTGCTTATAGGAAGTTCTCCCTTTCCCATTCCCATAAGCACGCGCATCAATGGCGTGAGTCAATTGTTCGGCACGTTGAATCACCGTTAGAAGCAAAGGCACGAGAATCGGAATATAGGCAAATATACGTTTTGGCAGCTTTAAGGCTGAAATATCATAATCTCTGGCCTTCTGGGCCAGGAGAATCCGATCAAGCTCTTGCATAATCGTCGGGATAAACCGGATCGCAATCACAATCATTAGGGAAAACTGCTCCACCGGCACATTGAGTTTGGATAAAGGGGCCAGTAATTTCTCCAGCCCATGAGTTAAAGTCAGCGGTTTTGTAGTTAACGTTAAAATAGAAGCCAGCAAGATGATTAAGACAATACGCCAAACGAAACGTAACCCGTTCAGCAGACCCTCTTCTGTCATCTCTATAACAGACCAGGACCAAATGATATTCCCCTTCGTGGATAAGGCATTATAGAGAAAAGTAAACATCAAAATAATCAAGACCGGCTTCAAGCCTCTCCAAAAGACCAGTAACGGGATTTTGGATAACCATAAAATGCCGGCCAAGAAAAGGGTTGCGACAACGTAGCTGACGAACGTGTCCAGCATTAGGAAGCTCAGCATGATGATAATCATGCTTACAAGCTTTGTCCGCGGGTCCAGACGGTGAAATATGGAATGGGTCTCCAAATATTGTCCCATTAACAGGGTATTAGACATTTAGAGTCTCCTTGCCTGCCAGATGGGCAGCACTTTTGCGAAAATATCCTGCTCTCTGCAGCTCGCCACTTCAATTATCTCACCGGACATTTCCTCAACTATCTTTAACAGTTGCACAGGCTCCGGCAGGGATAAACCGAGTTGCTCCAGCAATTCTGCTTGTTCCAGAAATAAAGTGCCGGTCTCATAATGCCCCATGAGTTGCCCCTCGTGAAATACCATGACTTCATCCGAGTATTCGGCAACATCGTTCATTTGATGAGATACGAAGAGAACGGTGCGATTACCCTGCTGCTGCCATTTACTCAGCAGCTGAAGTAATGCGGCATGGCTTACTGGATCGAGACCTGCTGTAGGTTCATCCAGAATAAGCAGCTTCGGATCCATCATCAATACGGAAGCGATAGCCACACGGCGCTTTTGCCCCCCGCTTAGCTGAAACGGAACCAATGGCAGGATATCTTCTGTCAGACCTACTTGCGAAAGAATGACTTCTATCGACTTCTTTATCTGCTGAGGCGTATCCCCACGTTGCTTAGGAGCAAAGGCAAGCTCCTTGTACACCGTCGATTCAAATAATTGATGCTCGGGATATTGAAATACGTAGCCTATATCAGGCAGGACTTTTAGTTGTCCTTTACGGTCCTTGGGAATGGGATGATCATTAATCCAATACTCTCCGGCAATGTCCGGAATCAGCCCCTTCAGCACTTTAACAAAGGTAGACTTGCCGGCGCCTGTATGGCCAATGACAGAGATCCACTTGCCGCCTTGAATCGTGCAGCTGACATTTTGCAGAGCTACCCGACCGGCATAACTTACGCTTAGATTGTTTAGCTGGTAGACCATTGTGAGCGGATCATCTCCTTCCAATCTACCATTAGCGGCATGTCTGGATGCAGCATTCGATATACTCGGACCGCAAAAGGAAGTTCTAATTGGTAGTCTTCAACGGGCACCGTTTCAAAAAAGCAAACCGGATCTCCATCAAATACAAGCCGCCCCTTATCCATAAGTAAAACACGCCCCGCAGCCAGCACTTCCTCCATGTGATGGGTGATGTGGATAATGGTCATGCCTTGGCGGTGCAGCTCCTGCATGATCGAAAGCACTTGCTCCCTCCCCTGCGGATCAAGCATAGAGGTAGCTTCGTCAAAAATAATAATCCGGGGCTGCATAGCCAGGATGGCGGCAATAGCTACCCGTTGCTTTTGACCGCCTGAGAGCTGATGGGGCATCGACTCCAAATAATCCTCCATTTGCACAGCCTGTAGGGCTTGATCTAACCGGCTGCGTATTTCTTTCCTTGGCACACGAATATTTTCCAATCCAAATATCACTTCATCCATAACCGTTGTAGTAATGAATTGGTCCTCCGGATTCTGGAACACAAACCCTATTTGCTCATGGATCATCCTAAGGTCCGCGGGTCTGGAGGTGTTTAGATTCTGAAAGGTTACATCCCCTTGTTGTGGAAGCAGCAATCCATCCATTAGCTTGGCAATTGTAGACTTACCGCAGCCATTCGCCCCGACAATTGCCACGAACTCCCCCGTCTCAATCGTAAAGCTTAAATCCTCTAAGACGGGCTGCCCTTTTTTATAATAAAAATGAACGTGATCGAATGTCAGCATTTAATGACTACCCTTCTGCTGCCGCCATGTTGTCAAAAATGCCTCTATGCCGGTTTCGGTAAAGGCAGGCTCCGGCTTTTGCCACTTCGTTATCTTCGAACCATTTACACCAAAGATTTCACCTGTTAACTCAATATCCGGCTGTGCCAGCAATGCGGCTGCGAAGCGGGCAATATCGTCTGTTTCCCCCACCCGCCAGAACTCCGGGAACGGCTCATTGCGGCTGGCGTACTTTTCCTTCATATGCTGGATGACAGGCCGGGTCATATCTGTTAAGGCAGCAGGCGCAATCGCATTTACTCTAATACCGTTGCGCTTTAGTTCGGCTGCGAGCGTCCACATCATACCTAGCATTCCAGCTTTGGCTGCACTGTAATTCACCTGCTTGATCGAACCTGTTAAACCGGCAGTGGAGGTCATCAGAAGAATGTCTCCGCCATGATTTTGCATATGAGGCAGTGCCCGGCGAATGCTATAAAAAGCTCCATTCAGATGCACATCCAGCACCGAATTCCATTCTTCATCCGTCATATGCAGACATTGCTGGTCATGCAAATTACCGGCGTTATGTATCAATACATCTATACGGCCATACTCAGCGATGACAGCATCCACCATCGCAGTGACCTCAAGCGGATCTGCGACATTGGCACAAATGCCCCGCGCCTCGCCGCCTGTCCGGTGAATCTCCTGCACAACCTCGTCGATTAGCGCCTGCTTTGTCCCGTTAACTATTACTTTATAACCGGATTCGCCAAGCTGTAAGGCGATGCTGTGCCCAATCCCTCTGGTGGCTCCTGTAATTACGGCTACTTTATCCATCACTTCATCTCTTTCACTGAAAAGGTACCTGAAGCAATCACATCACCAGATTCTAATGTGACCTTCACTTCGATATGACCGTCGCGAGGCTCAAAGTGAAACACCACATCCGTATCTACTACAAGCGGCTTTTGAAATTTCATGCTATACGTTGTAATCCACTGTGCTGGATGATCGGTTAAATATAACGATTGTGCCAGCCCCATGATATACATACCATGTGCTATAGGCTGCTTATAGCCAGCCTTAACAGCAGCTTCGGCATTCAGATGAATGGCAGCCGTATCATTAGAGACAGCCGCGTATTGCCGGACAGACCCGGCAGTTACACGTTTCTTAATCTTAATCACCTGCCCGGATTAATAGGGTATCTGCCGTCCCTATGAGATTACCGCCACATGTATAAACAAGCGTGTGGTAATAAAAGGTCATCCATTCCTGCCTAACTTTTTTCTTATCCATCCTCGTTAAGAATAATTCACAATCCAGGATCATCCCTGCGGTAATTGGTTCCTGGTAAGTGAATTGCTGTGTGCCGTGAATTAAGGGGGCATCCGTCTTCAACCAGGGAATATCGAAGAACTGCCAGAAAATAATCGGCATTGTGGCAGGTGCGATCAGATCACCTTTTATCATTTGCAAGGGAGCACCGATACTTTGTGCAAAGTCAGAAATCCACTCCGCAGTGATATGAACCTGATGCCGGACTTTGTTCATTGGACCGCCTCCACCAGCGTGGCCAGACCTATCCCGCCACCAATGCCTAGTGTTGCCAGCCCCCGTTTATAAGGTTTATATAACATCTCGGAGCATAACCGTGTGATTAAGATACCGCCTGAAGCACCGTAAGGATGGCCAATGGCAAGTGCTCCGCCTCCACGATTCACCTTTTCCTGCGGAATCTGAAGCTCCTGTAGTGAGGCTAATACTTGTGAGGCAAAAGCTTCGTTAAACTCTACAATATCCAAATCGGCAACACTCAGGTGCTGGCGGTAAAGCACCTTCTGAACAGCTGGAACAGGCCCCATGCCTAAAAAATTGGGATCAACACCTGCCGCTTGGGCATCGACGATACGCAAAATAGGCTTTAGCTGAAGCTCCCGGCATTTCTCACGGGACATCATCAGAACCAGAGCCGCTCCATCATTCAGAGGACATGCATTGCCAGCCGTTACCGTACCCTGTTCCAGAAAGATTGGCGGCAGCTGCTGCAGCTTTTCCAGGCTAGTATTGGCTCTGGGGCATTCATCTAGGGTAACCCATCCGCCATTCGCTTGTACAGGAACGATCTCTTTCAGAAATCGGCCGGTTTGCTGCGAATGAATGGCTTTTTGATGGCTTTTCAAAGCATAACGGTCCTGTTCTTCACGGGAAATCGCGTATTTACGGGCGACATTCTCGGCTGCAATGCCCATATCCGGGTCGCCGTAGGCGCTTGGAGTGAAACGGGCCCGTGTATATAGCTGTGGTGCGCCCGTTAGCGTTTGCGGTTTGGCCATTTTCCATGGGGCACGGCTCGTACTCTCAACTCCACCGGCAAAATAAATCTCACCAGCACCACTTTGAATCAGCCTTGCCGCAAGATTGACTGCCTCCAGACCAGAACCACACTGCCGGTCAACTGTGACACCCGGGACCGTCACTGGCAGTCCTGCTTCCAGAGCAGAAAGCCGTGCGATGTTGCCGCCTGGACCTACTACATTGCCAATGATGACATCATCAATTAATTCCTTCGGCACATTCGTTTCTGCGACAATATGCTGAATAAGCGGTGCTAATAATGCTTCCGGCTCAAGAGCACTTAACACTCCGCCGATCCTGCCAATGGGCGTCCGTTTAGCGATCACAATTACAGCCTCTATCATAACAACCATCTTTTCGCGTAGTCTTTCATTGCCTGCCGGGCAATTTTTCCGCTACTTGTATAAATGAACTGCTCTACCGTGATAAGCTGTTTTGGGGCCTTGTAGTTCGCAATTTGCCGGCAGCAGTAATTCTTGATTTGTTCTACAGATAAACGCGTTTGTCCGCTCCACTTCACTATTGCTGTCACCTGTTCACCCCAATAGGCATCCTGTACTCCCAGTACCATCACTTCTTGAATTTCCGGCATCTGCTGCAGCACAGACTCTACTTCTTCCGGGAAAACATTAAGACCACCGGAAACCATCATGTTTTTTGAGCGGCCAGCCAAATACAAATATCCATCCTGATCCATATACATAAAATCTCCGATGATTAGCCATCCGTCACGAAAAACCGCTGAAGTCTCTTCCGGCAAATGATAATACCCTGTGAACATCATCTCACTCCGAATATAAAGCTGCCCGATGCTCCCTGGGGTTACCTCCTGCAGATGTTCATCACGAATGGATATCTGTACACCGGAAAAGGGTTTGCCTACTGAATCCGGCTTATTGTCGGCATGAACATCCAGGTAGCTGATATAACTAGCTTCAGATGAGCCATAAAATTCATATAGCTTCGCTGCGCCGAATATCTCCCTGCACCTATTCTTAGACATCTCTGACCATTTCCCGCCTGAGCTGATCAAAGCCTGGATTTGTGTCTGACCAAATTTATCCTTCTGTTGGAGCAGTGCTTCAATCATCGTCGGCACGACGAACAAAATAACATCGGGATTCAGTTTACACAACTGTAGAACCTTGCCGGCATCGAACTCTTTTATGATATGAAAGGTTGCACCGCTGTATAGACTCTGCATTACCGCAAATAAAGACAAGGAATGAACAAAGGGGCCAGGAGCTAACATATGCTCTATGCGGTTTAGCCGGAAAGCCTCTTTGGTCGCCTCGAAGCTCTGTATCCACGACAAGTGGGTGCGCATATACCCCTTAGGTGTACCTGTTGTGCCTGAAGTAAAGCCGATAAACAATAATTCATTCGATTCATCCATTTCAGCTTCCGGCTTGAGAGTGAGCAACCAGCTGTCATAAGAACTTGAACCTGTATCCTGATCAGAAAAAGTTAGAAGTTGAATTGCCGTGTCCTGTATGTCTAGAATCTTTGCCGAATGGGTCTCTGCAAAAATCATTTTCGGCTGACATTGCTGTAGAACAGCGTTCACTTGATTTATGCTCCATTTAGGATCCAAAGGGATAGGAACACACCCGGCATAAATAGCTCCTAAAAACACCTCTACAAATTCAATGCGGTTCGCAGATAAAATGGCAATCTTATCATGGTGAAGGCCATTTTGCCGTATACCCTGTGCAATTGTAGTCATACGCCGTACTAATGACCAATAAGTACGGCTCTCATCACCATCGGTTAAGGCGATATGGTCGGGCTGCTGCTCTGCATAACGCAGTAAGGGTTCAATCAGATTCATCGTTCATCACTTCTCTTCGATTGGACTGACGGCTTTTAATTGTAGCGCTATAATAGCAGCTATGACCGCTTTAATACAATCCCCCGGTAAAAATGCGGTTGCTCCCACAAGTCCGGCCCAAATAGAGGTATGTGTAATCAAAGCCATAACCGGCGCACCGATCAAACTAACAAGCACCACACCAAAAACTAAGTTAATGACGATAACTTTCCATGTTTTGACATTGGACCAGACTTTTTCTGTCGCATATCCGATACAAAATGCTGCTACGGGCCAGCTTAGAATATAACCGGCTGACGGCCCGACTAATGCAGAGAAACCTCCACGTCCGCCGGATAATAAAGGTAAACCCAGAGCGACTAACACGATAAATAAAATCAGGCTAAGACTTCCTGTCTTCTTACCTAAAAAACCTCCCGCCAGCATGACACCAAGTGTTTGTGCGGTAATAGGCACCGGGATAAACCCTAGTGGAATCGGTGGAATCATTCCTAATACCCCTATTAGTGCAGCAAATAATGCGGCAAATACCATCTCTTTTGTCTTCAACTTGCGACCTCCGTTAGTGTGATGAAAATATTAATCCCTATGAGATTTGTCATCTATATTTAGCTAAATCATAGTTTGATATGTTAGGATTGTAAACCTTATTCATATAATTTTTGGCTGGTATGTGAATCGAATAATACAATAACAACGGATCATCCGCATTATTCTGTTTTTCCAAAGCAAACACGAGATGAGGCATACCGATAAACAAATCAATTAACCAGGAAATGACGGTACATATCCGATGACTCCCGATAAAATCCATGCTGTCCCTATGCCCACCGCTACAAAACGCTAAAACTAACACTAAGCGAAAGTCATACAAAATAAGCCGGAAATCCTATACGATAAGGAAATCCGGCTTATTTTGTACAGCGCTATGGAAGATCACCTTTTAGTGTATTCGTGGCGAAGCTTTTACCAAGCCTATAATAGACTTTTATTCTTCAATACTATTTGATAAGACGAGCATTTACCCAATCGGCATGGTCACTATTTATACCATCTCCACCATCAGTTACAATAAGCTTTAGCTCATTCTTTCCAGAAAGATTAACGTTTACCTCATTTGGCTCTGTATTATTATGCATTACACCACTAAAGAATACAACTTGATTGTCTACAACAACTTTGAACTCCACAGAACCTACAGAACCTACTTCACCATCTACCCCAACTAGTGCGGCAAAGGACGTGTACTTCCCATCTAGTTTGTAGACAATTTCACTGTTAGCATGTGTGCTCAACCCTTTTGTATAGGTCTTGTTATTTAACTTAAGTGTATTTCCATCAAGACTACGATCTTTTTGAATCGTTCCCCAATCTGTTGTGGCAGAAAACCAATCAATATCGCTGAGATACGTTGTAACAGGTTGTGGTGTTATTGGATCGTTTTCAAAAATTTTAATTTCACTTGCAGATGCAAAACCATTTGTTCCACCACCTTGAGGAACTTCAAGTCGAACATATTTAGCAAGAGTAGGTGTGAAAGTTACTGTCTTTTCTGTGTTGTCCTTTGCCCAAGTGCCTGTTGCAAGCTCAGTGAATGTCCCCCCATCAAGACTAGTTAGGATTCTATAATTTGTAATAATTCCATTTTCTCCGGTTTGTCGCGGCAGATAGGTTAGTTTGGAAAATGTTGATGGATTTGCGTACTTTGCTGTAATACTGTAAGGGAATTGATTGGGTTTATTCCATTCACTGTGCCAGATACTATTTGTATTTCCATCAAATGCATTTATTGCGACATCATAATCACTTGAAGTCTCTTGGCTATTTGTTGTTATCTCAATGATACCTCTTACCTTATCCATTCCATCAGTCGGTTTAATGATGTTATACTCTGACCCAAACCAAATCGGTGCAGTTAGAAGAGGTAAATTCAATGATTTAATTTTGTTTCGTGTTTCATCTGTTGCAGACAGACCCCATTTGTCAAAGAAAGGCGTCAAGTCATAGTGCGCTACTTTTGAAGTGCTTAGAATAAAAGCCTGTTTTTTCTGAACATCTGTTGTTGGCAGTTCAGCTTCTGCCATCTCACGATATAATCGATGTAAGTCTGGGTAGAAGTTATCCCCAAAAGCAAGATTAAGTTGCCACAACATTTCTAATTTTGAATTAGAGTCTTTAAAATTCTTGGTTGGCTGCTCTACAAACGAGAAAGCGGTTAAGTACTCACCCTGCGACCTTGCAGGCTCAGTAGGTTTAAGAACCTTCTTAGCAGCCAGAGAATATAGATTTACTGTCACTTCAGACATCTCATCCCATGTCCAAGGTCCTTGTTGTCTCAAATGACCTGCCTCATGATACTGCCCCCAACCCATTCTTGTAAGGTTTAAAGCATCCGCATTGGCTCCAGTATTTGTAGGCATAATCGCTCCATCCCAGGTTGCATATGCATACGCTCCTCCTGTGTATGTTGGTGATTCAATGATGCCAATCAAATGCTTATCTAACCAATGTCTAGGATCAGAATCAGAATTCGATAGTCCAGAAATTTTATCCTGTGCTGCAATAAACTTATCATAAGTCTGTAAAACAGGATCTGGGTCTTGATTCAAGATATGGTCTTTAGCAGAAGCATATGTGAAGACTAAGAGAGCCTTTTCTGATTGAAGAACAACAGAAGGTGCATCAGGATAAGCACTCATCATTGCCTGCCAATCCTCTTTGGTATTCTTACCTAATACAAAAAATGGAACAGGGCTTCCCCCACTCACTACATTTACATTAATACTACCTTCATTGTTGCTGTTATCAAAAGACAACAAACCGCCATTTGGTGAGGAAATTGTGTTTGCACCTGTTTTTAATGGATACCTAATCGCCCACTCTTTATCATGTTGATGCATCCCAATAATCGCTGTAATTGGTTTGTCACCTGAGACCTCAATCTCAATTTGTTCATTGGCTTTTGCATATAGACCAGTTGGCTGAAATAATTTTCGTGCATCTGCATACCCCGCCGCTCTACGCTCCCGCTTGCCTTCTGCCCATATATCTCCAAGGGCTTTCACTTCAAAATTTCGCTGAACAACAAGATTACTTTGCTGTGTAATGGCTACCTCTGAAGATTGAGCTAGTCCCTCAGATGGTGAGTCAGCTACTACAACCGCTGTTGCTGTTACCACCATTAGAGATAAAATCTGAAGTGACTTCCTAAGTTTTTTCATCAAATCCTCCTAAAAAATTAATTTCACACTGATAAGACATCCTTGCATTACTTTTTTTACCATATACTAAATAACACCATTTATCTCTATTACTCCAAATCCATCTTTATTCTTCTTTTTATAACACGGATTGTAATATATGAAGTGCCGCAGTTACCTGTAAATAAAAAAATGGCTCATGATTGATCACTTCCATCCCTGCACTGCCGGTAGTCCGATGCCGGAGAGGAGAAAACATATCTGGCCTGGTTACGTAAAATTCCCGGTCCCCATAATGAACGGAATAACAGCTGCTGTAGTATGTAGGACGACAAAAAACCGGCAACCCGTATGGGTGCCGGTAATACTTGATCCTATTCCGTTCCGGGCAGGTTCAGCCGCAGTTCAGCGGTTCCTGTTAACCATATAATTTAATAAATGTTTCAGAAAAGCAATATTCCGCGGCAGCTCGCACAATGCTTCCGAGGCCAGACAGTAGTGTTCCCACAGCTCTTTCCGGGCATTCTCCAGCCCAAGAATGGATACGAAAGTTGAAGTGTTGTTTCCGGTATCCTGTCCAACGGGTTTGCCGAGCAATAGCTGGTCTCCCTCCTGGTCGAGCAAATCATCTTTTATCTGAAAAGCGATCCCCGCATGATAAGCAAATTTCTTCAGCGCCGCAATTTCCGCCTCCTTCACGTGGGCCAGCATAGCCGGCATGACCAGCGCCGCCTCGAAGGCAATCCCGGTTTTGTAAAAGCAGATCTCATTCAGTCGCTCCAGAGTTAACTCTTCGCCTTTAGAATGCAGATCCATCGCCTGCCCCATGCACATATCCCCCGTCTTTTGTGCTGAATACTGCATGAGCGCAAGCACGGTTTTCGGATCGAAATGACGGAGAGATGCTTGTTCCTCCGTGGCCTTCTGGATCAGAAACAATCCGGTTAATTCGGCAGTCGCAGCATCATGTACCTGATGCAAGGTTTCACGCCCTCTGCGGGTTGACGCATTATCCTGGGATGGCAGATCATCGAAGATTAAAGAAGCGGTATGCATATATTCCAAGGATCTCAGCAGCGGCACAATCTCCGCTGGCTCCAGTCCATATTCTCTTACGCCCATAACCCACGTTAAGACTGGGCGTATTCGTTTCCCATCACCTTCGAGACTGTAATTAGCAGCATCTATAAGCAGTTCCTTCATCGGTTGCATTCGCTCAGGCTTTGGGATTAGGAGCTGGCTGTTGATCACTCCGCGCACCGTTTTGATCGTATCGTGAAACTCCTCCTTTTCCTTCCGGTTGTTACGCAATGTGTTAAGCAACTGGTCCCGAAGCAGTTTGTCGAAGAAATCGACATCCACTGCTTTATGAACCATCCGGTTTACCAGTCGTTTGAACTCCGGGCTGCCAGACGCAAATATCTCCATGATTTCGTTGTATTTATCCCTGCCTAAACGTTCTTTAGAGCGTTTCAGACCGTTAATGACCCGGTCCAGAATTACCTCGCAAGTTTTGGGATCAGAATGAAACACGTTATGGAGCAGATGGGAAATGACCGTCCAGTACATTTCAAAGGGATTGATCAAATCGTTGCGCTGCTCGCGGTATTTTAAATAATAGGTATAAGGGGTAACCGCGCCACCCAGCATATCGTCGGACATATCGGCAAAATCATCCGCCAGCTGATTGTATAAGCCATAATAGAAGGTTCGATGATCAAAACCGTCATCTAGAGGCGCACTGATTACAGAGCGGACAATCAAGCGGGAGGAAGATGATTTTAGGATTACAGGAATATAAAGTTCCTCATTGGTATAACCATCATGAGACAGATTCTTTGCCCGGTCTATTTCCTGAGAGTGAAAAAACACATAGGAACGCTCAAAAAACGATTTCTGCGTCTCCATCCGCTGATGGTTCTTAATGTACTCAAAGGCTTCCCGCAGCTCCGAATGCACATACTCCATCAGCGGAATCTTTTCCCCATCCCACTCTCCAAGCTCCGGGACAATCCCGCTGAGAAGCGCTTGACGGATCAACCGGGAATATTGTTCTTTCTCAGAAGTGGTTAAGACCGCAGAATCTAAAAGATCGTCAATGAAAGGATAGGTAAGGCCATAGGAATACCCCAGCCGGATGGCTTCATCAAGTCTTAAGACACGTTCTGCAGGGGCAAGGTTATCTTCCATCTCTTCCATCTCTTCCATCACATGCATGACAACCCCGATAATAATCTTAATCAGCTTACGTTGGGCTTGCTCGGGATTCATTTCCACCGGCAGATTGGCGGAGACAGTTTTGAGTTTAGTTATCACCCAGATCGTGGCTGTTTCTACCCCTTCTTTCTGGGCCCAGCGGTACAGCTTTGCCAGATTCAGCATGTCCGGCTGTGTTTGCCCGCCTGCTGCGCCTGAGGGGATCAACTGATCTTTGATATCAGCAACCATCCGTTGAATCCTGTTTTGAGTGTCTGGAGAATCCAGCGCTTTGCCCAGATCCCTCATGTAGATATAGGAAATGCTTCGGTCGAGATAATCATTTAATTTTCCCGTGTAGTTCAGCCATTGAATATACCGGTGGTAATCGGCAGACCCGGGGTTCCTTTGGTTTCGCGAAAAAAAGGACAGCCATGAATGATGATGAATATGGCTCTTCTTCCACAAATGAAAGTCTGCAGTTAAGGCAGGCGCATAACTCCTATTCTTGACCTGTGTAAATAGTGATGCAAAATATTGAGCAGCTTTCTGCTCAGCCAGCTTATACGCTGTATCGGCATGCAGTGTAAATTCATTCATAAGATGGATTACCTCAACTTCTTTTAGTTTGGACCTTTAACATTCAATCCCTGCAGCTTCGCCGGATCATAGTTATATCATATACGTGAAAGAACTCATTGGGTTACGAGTTAGGAGTTATTTCGGGAGAGCCGAGAAAGTCTGCAGTGACCGGTCCTGAGAAATTCAGGTAATGGATTACAGATGAATGATTTTTGTAGCAATATTGTTGCAAAATTCACTGTCATGCTCGACAAAAAGAATAGTTGGTGTGTATTCCAGCAGCAGCTCTTCAATCTGCATCCGGGAAATAATATCAATAAAATTAAGCGGCTCATCCCAAATATGCAAATGGACCTTCTCACTTAGGCTTTTCGCAATAAGCACTTTCTTCTTTTGCCCGCCGCTAAACGCAGATATATCCTTTTCAAACTGTACTCTGGAGAAATCAAGTTTTCTTAAAATCGACTTAAACAGGCTTTCATCAATCCCGTTGCTTCTGGCGTAGTCCGTTAAATTGCCCTGTAAATGCGAGGTGTCCTGTGATACGTATGATAT
This sequence comes from Paenibacillus sp. FSL L8-0470, assembly GCF_038008625.1. Lineage (NCBI taxonomy): Bacteria > Bacillati > Bacillota > Bacilli > Caryophanales > Paenibacillaceae > Paenibacillus > Paenibacillus sp. FSL L8-0470. Next base: position 3,586,912 of record NZ_JBBOZM010000001.1, on the reverse strand, counting down.
TGTAAGCTGACTGTCCTTCCTGAGTGTGCCTGTGTAGTCTAGCTCCTCGCCGCAAATCAGCTTGATAATGCTTGATTTACCGGAGCCATTTATACCGGAAAGCGCAATTCGCTCACCCTGCTCAATCGAAAAGCTGATATCTGCGAAGACGATCTTCTCCCCGTATTGAATCGAGACATGTTCAAGCTCAACCAGCTCGTTTTTATGATAATCAAGCTGTGAAATCTCCAGACTGTCGGAGTTTTCAATATTTTTCAGCAGTTTAGACTTTTCGGCAATGGCTGATTGCTGTCTTTGCTCAATGGCTTTAGAGCGTTTCATCATTTTAGCAGCCTTGTGGCCAACATAACCTTTATCCAACTTGGAACCGGAATTCCGTGTTCCATTTTTGCTTTTCTCCACCTCATGCGACCAGTTGCCCGTTCGTTTAGAAGAATCCGACAAGCGCTTGATGTCTCTTCTTAGTTTTTCATTCTCTGCCAGTTCAAAATGATCTTGCCGCCTTTTATTCTCCCACCAAGCGGAGAAATTCCCCTTTTGAATTTCTATGTTGGTTTTATTGATTGACAGGATGTGGTCTACACAATGATCCAGAAAGGATCTGTCGTGGGAGACCAGGATAAAGCCGCTCTTGGTATTCAGATAAGCACTGACCAGTTTTCTTGCATTCAGATCCAGATGATTGGTAGGCTCATCAATGAGCAGAAAGCTGTTTTCCTTAATAAATAATGCAGCAAGCAGCACCTTCGTCTGCTCACCGTTGGACAAGGAATCAAAGGGCCGGTATAGCACATCCTCGGACACTTTTAGTAAAGAAAGCTCCCGCATCAGCTTCCAGTGAATATAATCCGGGTAGATATCGCTGATTACGTCAAGGGTATTATTCCCCTTATTCTCGACAGGGAACGGGAAATAGTCGAAATCGACCTTAGCCGAAATCGTTCCGCTATATTCATATTTACCAAGCAACAAGCTTAGGAAGGTCGTTTTCCCTCTTCCGTTTCTTCCTGTAAATCCTAATTTCCAATCGGTATCAATTTGAAAACTTACGTTCTCAAATATATTATCGTAGCTGCCTTCATAGGCAAACGTCAGGTTCGCAACATTGATTAATGACATATATATTCCTCCTGTATATAAAAAAATAAGAGCTACAAGAAAGTTACTTTCTTGTAGCTCAAATAAATACAGCAAATCCAGCCCCAAAGCGGAGTTAGACAAGGATATTCGTCTGAGTGAAAAGAAATGCGTAACTTTCTTGCGTATAAAGAATAAAACACATGCGAAATAAAATCGCAGCTGTCGTTTTATTGTTTAAAAGATTCGCAAGAAAATTTCTACATTATCCTTTTCAACTCCAGTCATTAAAGTAACAGAATTTTACCATACCTTTTTTTTATTTTCAACCCAAGCATGGTTTTGATCAGCAAATCTACGTATGATTTTCTCCGCTGGCTTTTGTTTTTCGTTTGCGCAGACCCTTGACGGAGGCTAGGGTAGTCCCTTCTTGGATAGGGATCAGATGACTTTTCGATACGCCGATCTGCTGGGATGTATAAATACCGGTATGTCCTGAGAATAAAAAACTGACTACACAAGCGATAAACATATAAACCGCCCCGGTGGAACCAAATAGTTCAATCCCCATAATGAAACAGGCAATTGGTGTATTGGTGGCTCCGCAGAATACCGCAATAAAGCCAAGTGAGGCCAGGAAAGGAGCATATAAATGAAGCACACCAGCCAGGCTGTTTCCGAGTGTCGCCCCTATAGCGAATAAAGGAGTAACTTCACCGCCCTGGTAGCCTGTGCCTAAAGTAAGTGCAGTGAAAATGAGCTTCCACAGGAACGCAAAAGGCGGCATTTCTGTCTCAAAGGACCCGCTGATGAGTGGAATACCAAGTCCCAAGTAATCCCTGGAACCTATGACATAAACTAAGGCAATAATAATGAGCCCGCCTACCGCACTCTTTAGCATCGGGTTTTTAAAGATGTAGGTGAACGTTCGCTTTAAAAAGTGGGTCAGCTCGCTAAACAACATACTGACTAAACCAAACACTATTGCAGCAGCGATAACTTTTAACAGGACGACTACATCCAGATCTGGAAAAACATCCACCTGATAATGGGTATGATGCACCTTCCATAAGCGGGTAGTCACCAGATCGCCCACAAAACTGGCTGTGAAACAGGGCAGCAGCGCTTTATGGCTGATGAGTCCAATCGCAATCACCTCCAGCCCAAAAATGGTCCCGGCCAAAGGAGTCCCGAAGATTGAGCCGAAACCACCACTTATCCCGCACATCAGCAATATTTTCCGGTCCAGGGCATTGATCTTAATAAGTCTCCCGAATCCTTCGGCCAAGCTGCCCCCCATTTGTACCGCAGTTCCTTCACGCCCGGCTGAACCACCGAAGAGATGAGTGATAAGCGTGCCAAACAGCACCAAAGGAGCCATCCGCAACGGAATCGTTTCATTACCCTCCCGGATTTGCTCCAAAATCAGATTATTTCCCTTGGCACTGTTTTTGCCGTAGCGCATGTATAGAAAGCTTACCAGTGCACCTCCCGCCGGAAGCAGAAAGAGCAGCCATCCATGATTCAGCCGAACCTCAGTAACATAATCTAGACTCTTGAGGAAAAAAGCCGAGGCCGTTCCGGACAATACGCCTATTGTGCCGCCCAGGACAATCCATTTCAGAAAAGTGCTCCACAGCGCCAGATGGCTGCTTCTTTCCGTAAGCGTCGCCCATTTTGCATACATGTTCTTCATTTGCTGTATTCCCCGCTTTTCCGTAATGTATCAGCCCTGATCAGCTCTGCGGTAGTAGCTTACACCCAAACTTCGTGGTGAGGTGCGGGAGAGAAAGCCGCTGATGCTCGAAGTCACAAGCACTTCATCGCATCCCACTTTATTAATCAACGCTTCCCTTAAATATTCGGCTGGCTGCTCTGCCATCGTCTGTGAGATAAGCACAAGCTTCTGGTCAATCTCGTCTTTGTTGTCAAGTGCATTGTACAGCATCTTATCCAGCGCTTTTGTAACGCCGCCTTGTGGCTCATTCATGGAGAAATGCATTCGCCCCGACCTGACCGTTGCCGGACTTTTTAAATTCAAAGGACTTTTTATCCGATTATGCAATCCGTAAACATTCCCACCCTGATTTATAAAGTTAAGCTTATCAAGCAGCATTTCTTCCTCCAGGTTTGTCCGCGAGTGGTGCAGCTCTTTGGTTATAGTTGCGGGATGTCTTCTCTTCCTCGCCGCTGCGACTGCCCGCAGAACCATCATTGCCGTCCCTGAGGAAATGCTTGAGGAATCAATGACAGTAACTCTTCCTTCAGGGAATTGTTGGGCAGCTGCCACTGCATTCTTGTAGGTTGGGGATAACCCCGAGGCCATGCTGATGAATAACACATTGTCTCCGGCAGCAATACAAGGAGCAAAGAGAGTACTTAGGTCATGAGGTGTTGGAGCGGCAATACCGGGAATCGTCCCCTTCTCTCTTACGTAGGTGTATATCTCCTCAGTTGTTATATCGACCGTATGCCGAAATATCAGCTCATTGCTAAAAACAACATATACAGGAGCTATGCCAATCTCATATTGTTCAATTACGGTGGGCGGCAGATCTGAAAGACTATCTGTAAATATCTTTACTTTTGTCATTTGGCAGTCTCCTTAATACACTAGAATCATAGGATTCTAATGGCATTCCAACAGCTTTCTTCGACCCCTTCCAGCAGATCGGGGGTTTCGGTTAACACTCCAGACTTAATCAGTTTGAACAGCATCACGAACGCACCATATACAATGGCAATCAGCGCATCTGTGTTGAACTCTTTGATGACCCCTACTTTTTTACCATTCTCCAAAACTTGGCGAAACGTTCCAAGCAGCTCATCAAACACCTGCTTGCTTCGGTCGTCCAGATAATAAGCGCTATTATGGGATTCGATAAAGAGCAGCGCATTCACATTATTATCGGCAAACTTCACTAAACGCTGAAAAATATAATGAAACTGCTCCCGAATATCTGGCGTGGAATGAATGGCCTCATATTTTAACGTGTCCGAGAACACTTGCACGCAATGTTGAAACAATCCGTTAACAAGCGATTCTTTATTGGCAAAATAGCGATATATCGTACCTGCCCCTACCTTCGCACTTTCAGCAATCATCGGAACGGTTGTGCCGTCATATCCTCTCTCGGCAAACAGCACCAAGGCCGCTTTCATGATATCTTCCCGTTTGTTAGTAGCCAGTGTAATCACCCTTACCTTAGACTGGAATGGTTCCGGATTAAACCGGTATAGATTAGAGCGGAATGAATATTCATTCTCCTATTATAAGACTTTAAAATAAGAATGTAAAAGGAACCGATCTACAGGATCGGTTCCTTCTGTGTTCCTCACTCTACTATTGATCAGCCACAACCAGCATATCCATATGCCGGGCATGACGGAGCAGATAGTGGACGAAGCTTTTTTTGATGAGCGTCCGCCAGAGCGGCTTCCGTACCTGCCCGATGATCAGCTGTGTCGTCTTCACTTCATTGATCCTGATTAATAAATGCTCGTGCAGGTTCTTACGGCTTTCTGCCATAGTCACCTCTAAATTCCCTCCAAGCTGTTCTGTTAGACGACGCAGCGTCTCCAGCCGTTTCTGCTCCTCGGGAGTTTCTTTCGAACTGCAGTGCACATAATGAACATACCACTCGGCTTTCAAGCGATGCGCGATGCGGAATCCGCGGCGAATCAGCCGCTCTGCCCTCGCCCCCAGATCCACACAGACGAAGATCACCTCTTTCCTGCTCCATGGGCCCCGCAAGGAATTGTCCCGGTCCCAGGCCTCCAGCCGTTCGTCTACATCATCCGCAATTTCGCGGAGCGCCAGTTCACGCAGTGCAATGAGATTGCCGATCTTGAAAAACGATTCCAGCGCCTGGTTTACTTTCTCTGAGGCGTATATCTTCCCTTCCCGCATCCGCTCCTGCAGCATTTGTGGCGTTACATCGATCAGTTCGACCTCACTGGCCATTTTAAGAATCGCATCCGGCACGGTCTCCCTGACGCGTACGCCGGTTAATTGGGCTACCGCGTCGTTCAAGCTTTCCAGATGCTGCACATTTATAGTTGTTATGACGGAAATGCCGTTTTCGAGCAGACGGATCACATCTTCATACCGCTTTCTGGTTACACTTCCGGGCACGTTGGTGTGTGCCAGTTCATCCACCAGGACGACCTCCGGGCGGCGGGCAATAATTGCGTCCGTGTCCATTTCTTCCAAATGCGTACTTTGATATAGAATTTTGGCCCGGGGTATCATTATTAATTCGCCTATCTGCTCCTGGGTTTCCTTCCTGCCATGGGTTTCCAGCAGCCCGATGACAACATCGATGCCTCTGCTTTGAAGTATATTTCCCTCCTGAAGCATCTTGTAGGTTTTGCCGACTCCGGGAGCTGCACCGATATATACCTTAAAGGTGCCACGGCGGATCACTTCAATCTTCTTCTCCATCTCTTGACTGGTCAACCGGTGGAAAGGCTCCTTCTTTCCTTGCGGATTACGTTTGATCGGCAGAATCCGTTCTCCTTCCTGCTCGGCCCGGTCGGCCATCAGAAACACATCAATATTGCGTGTCTGGCGCAGCACACGGTCAGCAATCGAGCCCTGCCACCGCTCCTGCCACCGGCTTTTTTGAGAGTGGCCCATAACGATCCGGGTCACATTGTTTTTAATGGCATAACGCACCAGTTCGGAAGGAAGCTGGCGTTGAAGGGTGAGAGGAAGCTCTTCAAACCTGGCACCCACCCGCTCTACCAGCTTTACAATCGAACGCTTAAAGGTCTGCTGGTCCTTCGTCAGCGGCCGGTTAGGAATAGCAAATGTCACCACAATCAGATCACCGCCGAGCCGCTTGGCGATTTGCTGGCCTCTTCTCACATAAAGAGACCCGTTCCAATGGTACTGAGCGGATACCAGTATCCGCTCCATCGCGCCGGAAGGACCAATGAGCCCATGTTCTTCGCGATGTTTCTCTAGAGAATCGTTGACACCTTCGGCCACCAGACGCAGAGACAGCTCACGAAGCACGCCGAGATTGCCGGGCCGGGATAGTGCAGGATGCGTCTCATGGCCTAAAACACCTTCCTCGATCCGCTTCAGAATGGTTTCTGGTGAGACATCAATCAAGCGGACCTCATCCGCCAGCTCCAGAGTATGCAGCGGTACGGTTTCATCTGCACGGATTCCCGTCATTTGAAAGATGGTCTCACCCACTCCGGCCAATTCATACACATTGATGGTCGTAATCACGCTGATGCCGTTGTCCATCAAATAACGGATATCTTCCAGCCGCGTCTGAAAACGGGCTTCTTTGCGGTTCCGGTGCGCCAAGCCATCTACAAGCAGTACCTCGGGATTGCGCTCCAGCAGAGTCTCCAAAGGAAGATCCTTCTGCTCCTTGCCGTCCTTCAGCCAATGAATGCTGGGGACACGCTCCAGATCGGCAAGCTGCTGCATGGTTTCTGCTCTCTGCATCGTTGATACGGCACTGATTACAACATCAATGCCCTGCTTTTTCAATAACTTGCCTTCCTCCAGCATATGATAGGTTTTGCCTGATCCGCTGACGGAGCCGATGATAATCTTCAGCCTGCCCCGGTGCAAACGGTAAATGGAATACAGAATTTCTTCCGGGGTTTTGCGTTTGTAGGGTGCCACTCGTTAACCTCCAATCCTTAAGCGGAAACTACCCCTGTCCGCTGGAAGCGCAGGCAGGGGTGAGCCGGTTCTAATTCGCCGGTGTTTCCATTAAAGCGAGATTCAGCTTCAGCACATTGACACGTTCCTCACCAAACACCCCAAGATCGCGGCCTTCAGTATATTTTGCCACCAATGCTTCTAGCTTATCTGCTGAAATACCGGTCAGATTGCTGATTCTGGGGATCTGTACCGTAGCCGCAGCGGGTGATATATGCGGATCCAGGCCGGAACCGGAGTTCGTGACCAAATCTATAGGCAGCTCACTAACCGGAACGTCAGGGTTATTCGCTTTCCACTCAGCTATAGAATCGCTGGTGCGCTCAAGCAAAACCGGATTGGACGGTCCATAGTTATTCGATCCCGAGGCTTCAGCCTTGTACTCAATACTGGATACACGGCCCTGGAATAACGCCGGATTCTTAAAGTTCTGGCCAATCAGCTCAGACCCAATCACTTGGCCTTCTCCATTCTTTAGCAGGCTCCCGTTCGCCTGGGAAGGCATAAGAACCTGGGCAAGCGCGGTAGAAGCCAGCGGATAGATGATCCCGCATAATACAATGAACACTAGGCTAAGTCTTATCACACTAAATATATAAGAACCTTTAGATACAGGCTTTTGCTCTATTGCGCTTGAATTGACGATTTGCATTATTTATTCATCCTTTCTTCTAGCTAAGTGCAATGATCTTAAATCCATATGCTTACAACCAGGTCAATCAACTTAATGCCGACGAAGGGAACCAGGATCCCGCCAAGCCCATAGATGAAAATATTCCGGCTCAGCAGCTTGGTGGAGCTCATCGGCTTATACGATACGCCTCTCATCGCCAGAGGGATAAGCAATGGAATGATAATTGCATTAAAGATCAATGCCGAGATAATCGCGGAGCTTGGAGAACCTAGTCCCATTACGTTCAGCACTTCCATCTCTGGAATGGCCAGCGTAAACATGGCCGGAATAATCGCAAAATACTTGGCGATATCATTCGCGATACTGAAGGTTGTTAATGCTCCGCGTGTCATCAGCAGCTGCTTGCCGATCGCCACAACCTCAATGATCTTGGACGGGTCGGAGTCCAGATCAACCATATTGGCCGCTTCCTTCGCTGCTGTGGTTCCGCTGTTCATCGCAAGTCCCACGTCCGCCTGTGCCAATGCAGGCGCATCATTCGTGCCGTCCCCTGTCATCGCCACCAGCTTGCCTTCACTTTGTTCCTTGCGGATGACCTCGATCTTATTCTCCGGTGTACTTTCGGCAATGAATCCGTCGACTCCGGCCTCGAAGGCGATAGTAGCGGCAGTCAGCGGATTGTCCCCTGTGCACATTATCGTCTTGATGCCCATTTTGCGCAGTTCATCAAATCGTTCCTTCATCCCCGGCTTAACCGTGTCTTTCAAATAGATGAGTCCGTATATCCGGTTATCAACTGCAACAGCCAGCGGTGTTCCTCCTTTGCCGGCAATGGCATTCGTTTGCTGATCCAAATCATCTGGAATCTGCCCTCCTTGGGAGGACACCCAGCGTTTAATGGAATCTACAGCCCCTTTGCGGACCATCCGGCCGTCCTGCAGATCCATGCCGCTCATCCTCGTTTCGGCGCGGAATTCTATAAATTCGCCTCCAGCCATAAGGCTGCTGTCATAACTGTATCCTTGTTTCTTGGCCAGCTCAATGACGGAGCGTCCTTCCGGTGTCTCATCTTTCAGCGAGCTGACAGCTGCCCACCCGGCCAGATCCTCTACCGTCTCATTACCCACAGGAACAAATTCACTGGCCATGCGGTTGCCAAAGGTAATCGTGCCGGTCTTATCAAGAATCATCGTGTTAATGTCTCCGGCAGCTTCGACCGCTTTACCAGACATGGCAAGCACGTTGAACTGGGTAACCCGATCCATGCCCGCAATCCCGATTGCCGACAATAATCCCCCGATGGTAGTGGGGATCAGACAGACCAGCAGCGCAATCAAGACCGGAATTTCCAGGTTTACTTCCAGATAAGCGGCAATCGGCTGCAGGGTGACTACCACGATCAGGAAGATAATCGTCAAGCTGATCAATAGCGTGTTCAGCGCAATTTCATTCGGTGTTTTCTGCCGTTTGGCTCCTTCCACCAGTGAGATCATCCGGTCAAGGAAAGACTCGCCGGGTTCACTTGTAATCTGTACCTTGATCTGATCACTTACGACTCTCGTGCCGCCTGTCACGGAGCCAAAATCTCCGCCGGCTTCTTTAATAACGGGAGCCGATTCACCTGTTATAGCCGATTCATCCACAGATGCCAGCCCTTCAATGACCTCGCCGTCGCCGGGAATAAGTTCTCCTTGACTGACAACAACGACATCGCCTTTTCGCAGTTCGGAGGAAGCAACTATCTTAATGACGCCTCCTACCAGTCTATTCGCGGAAATATCCTGCTTGGTCTTCTTCAGTGTATCCGCCTGTGCTTTCCCGCGGCCTTCCGCCAGCGCTTCCGCAAAATTGGCAAACAATACGGTAACCAGCAGTATGAAGAAGACCGCTATATTGAAGCCTCTAGCCTCCTCTGCGTCGAAATAACCAGGGGCGAGAATCATCAGCAGAACAATAATCGTTCCAATTTCAACAACAAACATGACCGGATTCTTCATTAGCGTCATCGGATTCAGCTTGATAAAGCTGTCCTTGACTGCACTTCGTATAATAGGCCCACTCAGCAGCTTCTTTTTTTGTACAGTACTCATCTCTATTTCTCCCTCTTTCCTACCGTAGAGTCAAATGTTCAGCAATCGGCCCCAGAACCACGACCGGCAGAAATGTCAGCGCACCAATGATCAGCACCGTACCGATCAAGATGCCGGTAAACAGACCGTTGTCTGTACGGAATGTGCCGATTGTCTCCGGTACAGGCTGCTTGCGGATCAGGGAACCTGCAACGGCGAGCATTGCAATGATTGAGATATAGCGTCCTAGCAGCATTACAATACCAGTCATCACATTCCAGAATGTGCTGTTGTCCGCAAGTCCTTCGAAACCTGAACCGTTGTTGGCAGCAGAGGAAGTGTATTCATATAGTACTTGCGTCAACCCGTGGTACCCGCTATTACTAATAGCGCCTTGCCCCAGATCTGTCAGGAATGAGGCTGCTGTCGGTGCCAGAATGATCAGCGGATGAATCAGTATCGCCACCGCGATCAGCTTCATCTCCCTCGCTTCAATCTTTCGGCCGAGGAATTCCGGCGTCCTCCCCACCATCAGCCCGCACAGGAAGACCGCAAGCACGGCGTACATCAGCATATTGATAAGGCCAACGCCTTTGCCACCGAAGACGTTATTCAGCATCATTAACGCAAGCGGCGTAATACTTCCCAGCGGGGTTTGAGTATCATGCATATTGTTGACGCTACCTGTCGTCGCTGCGGTTGTTACTGCCGTAAACAAGGCGGATTGCGGTACACCGAAGCGGACTTCTTTTCCCTCCATGCTGCCTTGAGAAGTTTCAATGCCCAGGTCTGCCATTGCCGGATTACCTTTGATCTCCGCAGCATAATTGAGCGACAACAGCAATACAAACAAAGTCATCATGGCCGCAAAGATGCCCCAGCCCTGCCGTTTATTCTTAGCGAACAGTCCGTACATATAAGGCAAGGATGCGGGCAGCATCCACATGGACAGGATTTCAATCACATTGGTAAGCGGTGACGGATTCTCAAATGGATGTGAGGAATTCGCCCCGAAGAATCCTCCGCCATTCGTTCCCAGATGCTTGATGGATTCCAGTGAGGCAACCGGCCCGATCGCAATCTGTTGAGCAGCACCCTCCAGCGTAGTTACCTCCAGTGTAGGTTTCAATGTCTGCGGAACATGCAGTGCAACTAAAGCCATTGTTACAAGCAGTGCAAGCGGCAGGAACACCCGAATAATCGCCTTAGTGAAGTCTTCGAAGAAATTCCCCAGTGAATTTTTACCGGTAATCCCTCTCACAAAAGCTGCTGCTACGGAAAAACCGCTGGCTGCCGATGTGAACATCATCATGGTGATAACCGCCATCTGCGAGAAATAGGAAAGACCTGTCTCCCCACTGTAATGCTGCAGATTAGTGTTAGTCATAAAGCTGATTACCGTGTTAAACGTAAGGGTCTGCTCCAGCTCGGTAATTCCATTTGGATTTACAGGCAGTCCGCCCTGCAGGCGGAGAACCAGATAACCGAACACAACCAGCACAATGTTGGTTGAAAGAAAGCTGAGTGCATAGGTCTTCCAGGACATCCCTTCACGGTTTTTCAGGCCGCTTACCTTGTATATGCCTCGCTCGAATCCCCCAAAGATCCGATCCAACCGGTTTGGTTCATTTGAGAACACATGATATAAATAAGTTCCTACCGGTTTAACCAGTAGCAGCAGTATGGCAATGACTACGACGATTTGTATAATACCCACGAATGCCCCTCCTCCATTTAATGAGCTTCAGCTCAATGCTCTATATGTCTTGCTGTTTTTTTACCGCACTGCCTAAAATTTCTCCGGATGAATCAGGGCATAGACCAAATAGAGAAACAACAGCAGCGTTGCGATCAGGACCACTGTCATTGCTCTTTCCCCCCTTTATCGTCGATAACGTGCCCACACCACTGTGCAAATGCGTAGAACATACCGAAAAACACAGCGAGTGCCACCACCATATACATGTCCATCATATCCTTCGCACTCCTCTCCCAACATTCTCTCATCTCTGCTTTTAACTACTGATTCAGCGTAACATCTATGCCATTAGTTCAGGGTTAGGGTTTGCATGAGAGAATAAAGATTACATTAAGATTGTCAGAATTCATCATCTTCATAGTCGCCTGCCCTCTTTAAATCAATGTAGTCGTAAATCTTTTTAATGGTATAAAGCACCACGATCATGATTGCGATCAACCCGGCATTTTTCAAAAATTCATCCATCCTAAGGATCCTTTCCCGAATGTCATATTTAGCTACCGGTTAAGAATAGCACTCACGGCATTAATTCAGGGTCAGGGTTTGTATGAGCGGATAAAGATTGCATTAAGTTGGTCGTATAGACGGCGAGTTCTTCCTTTTTTGGAACGAAAAAAGCCGCCTTCCCCCAAGACGGTTAATTCCGTACTACAGTATCCAGTTAGTCTGTACATTCTTCCATGTACGAAAGTCACCTTACTTAATATATAATTTTTGTTACTAATTTACTATTTACATTAAGCCTAGTTAAAGTTATTGTATTTACAGGAATTGATTTCCATTCTGCAATTTACATTTTGGTTTCGAAGTGTTAAAGGAGGGATGATAGAACAATACCGCGTACAAATGTATGTCTTCCTTGTCGGCTCAGAATCAGATGTGAAAAATTGAAATTAGAGGAGCGAGAACTGTGAAAGCAATGAAAAAACTTTTTGCTGGATTGATGATGTTTACTCTGATTTTTGGTGTATCCTTTACCGGATCGGCATTTGCCAGCGGTAATGAGGTTAAGCTTATTGACTCAGATGTCGGCGTTATTTATAAACCTGGATATGTCGGATTCAGCGGCAATATTGAAGTTGCTAATCTGGGACCCGTGAAGAATGTGACTGTCCACTACACGACAGATAACACAAATTGGTATGATACGAGTGCATCTTATGTTGGGGCGACGGATGTAGACCATGAGAAATGGCATTTTGGCATTTCCAGAACTGATTCTTCAACAGATCATTTAGAGTTGAAGAATCTGGACTTCATTAAATTCGCAATCAAATACGAAGTGAATAACCAGACCTATTGGGATAACAACGGGGGAGCGAATTATTACAATCAAGTGAATCATAACGTACCCCTTAGATCCGTGATTTTGGGAGCCCCCAATGTGCTTAACGCCAATAGTACGTTGAGCAATGGTGAATTCAGCGGAAATATCTATGTGAAGAATCTGAATCCGGCGAAATCAGTAAAAATACTGTACACAACGGACGACTGGGCGACGACTCATGAGGCCTACGCCGTTTATACGGGCTCTTTGAATAATTTCAATAGTGTTGAAAACTGGAATTACAGTATCAATGTTCCAGGTGCTACAAATGTTAAATATTCGATTGAGTATACAACTGGCGGTCAAACGTATTGGGATAATAACTATGGCCATAATTACGAGGTATTCTAATTTATTTTAGTATCATTCAAAAGCAGGATCACAGGCGGTTTTTATCCGCTCGTGATCCTTTTCTCTGTGGGGACCAAGTATCTCCACTATTTATAACGCTGTTTGGTGGATTGAACTTATAATTCTTCTATTTTGGGATTGGTCGTGACTACAGAGAATGTTTGGACTTCCGGCCGCTGTTGCTCCTACAGTTCCAAAATCCTCACAAAGTGAATAAAAAAAATGCCCGTCAGCCGAAGCCGTTGGGCAGATAAATAATATTTTATTAGTGAAAAACTGTAAGCGATCCATCTATTGGGCTATCCATATCATTTAAAATACCAAAGTAATATGTCTTATTTTGATTGAGATTATAGAACATTGCATTTGCAGTTACGCCAACAGTCCCCTTATAGGTTGCAGCAACATTACCAGTTGTAAGTTCATAAGCAACAATTCTATATTTTCCAGTTGCCCCATGATTCACCGGGGTAGTAGTAACATTGATATATATTATTGTCTCACTATTAACAGGAAAATAATTATTCGTAAATTCATCGTCCTCTACATAAGAGAAAGAGCCTGCATAAGAGTTATTTGCCAAGTTCCAAAAGTCAGTTGGAGCATTACTTCCTCTTGCAGCAACGTTTTTCTCTGTCAGAACTTGCACAGGCTCTGCGGATAGAGGGACAGTGATATTAGGGACATCAGTAACTTGAGCAGTAGAATTAGTCTCAGTCTGTGTTGTATTCAAATCATCTACGAAATTGCTACTTGGAACAACCTGAGCAATTCTGGCAGGTGCATCCGAAGCATTTGGTGTAGAACTTGCCGCCGATACAGAAACAGAGATGGAAGTTAGCATAAATGCTGTAGCTAAAACGGTAAACACTTTTTTATTTTTCACCACTCAACCTCCTTTCTATATTATTGTAACATTACCATTTTAACACATAATTATAATAACAAAATAATAGATACACCCTATTAGTGTACTGAATTCTAAGCATTAACTCAGGTCACTTTGTATCGTCGCCAACCTGCAGCATACGGTAACCTACTCCGATATGGGTTTGAATGTACTTTGGCTGAGAAGGTTGCTTCTCTATTTTCTTTCTCAAAGTTGCCATAAATACGCGCAAGGCAGGGATGTCATAGGTATGACTGCCCCAGATTTCATGCAGGATGTAATTATGGGTCAATACTTTTCCCACATTTTTGGCCAGCAGGCAGATTAGCTTGTATTCAATGGGAGTGAGATGGATTTCTTCTTCGTCCAACAATACTATGCCTGCCGAATAATCGATTCTGAGACTTCCGTTAGTAAAAATAGATGCATCCTTCAGCAGCTTGTCACTATCGTAGCGGATACGCCGCAGGCTGACCCTGAGCCTTGCCAGCAGTTCTTCCACGCTGAAGGGTTTGGTCAGATAATCGTCTGCGCCTGCATCCAGCGCGTCGATTTTGTCCCGGTCTTCACTGCGGGCGCTGACCACAATAATCGGGATATTCGACCATGCCCGAACCTTCTTAATAATATCTACGCCATCCATATCGGGAAGTCCGAGGTCCAGTATCATAATATCCGGCTGCTTGGAGACCGCCTCCAGAATCGAGGCCTGGCCTGTTTCAGCTGTATGGTACTTATAGCCCTGCGTCTCCAGTGTTGTAGTAATCAATTTGCGGATGGGCTTGTCATCCTCGACGACAAGAATTAAAGGCTTATTCATGAACAACCACCTCCACGGCCTGCAGGGTAAAGCGGAATACTGTACCTTGCGGAACATTATCTTTCACACTTATAGTGCCTCCATGAGCAGTGACAATAGATTTACACAATGAAAGCCCGAGTCCCAGTCCGCGGCGGCCATCTCCGCGGATATTATCCGCCGTATAGAACATGTCAAACAGCTTAGCCTTCGCTTCTTCCGGAATACCGGGACCATCATCGGAAATCTCTACACTGACCATTTCTTTATCGCGTCTCGCCGAGACTGTAATATGCGACCCGGTCCCGGTATATTTAATTGCGTTGTCGACAATATTGATCAGGACCTGAATAATCAGCCGGGAATCCATTTTAGCCATAAGCAGCTCTTCATCAAGTACGGTGCTGATCATATGATCTATGCTGCTCCGATGAATATGAAGCAAAGCTTCCGCAATAACCTCCTCCAGAAGCTCTCCCTGCATATTCAGATTTAATGACCCATTATCAATCCGGGTGATGGACAGCAGGTTCTCCACCAGATTAATAAGCCACATGGAATCATCATAAATATCGGTGTACAGCCCCTTCTTCTGTTCCTCGCTCAACACCTTGGAATTCCCGATGAGGATTCCTGCATTGCCGGATATACTGGTCAGGGGGGTACGCAAATCGTGGGAGATTCCCCGCAGCAGGTTCGCCCGCAGCTGTTCCTGCTGGATTTGGATCGAGATTTCTTTTTGTTTTTCATTTAGCATTTCTTTTTCCAGCGCCAGCGCACATTCTCCCAGCATGGCAATCATCAGACTTTTCTCAAAAACCTCAAGTGGGTCTTCCTTATCCATGGCAATGGCTGCCACTGCAAATACGCAATCGCCGCCCCGCACCGCATGATACAGGCAACTGGCGGCCGAAAAGGTATCTGTGGTAGCCCCGGCCCGTTTGTTATTCTTATAGACCCAGTCCGCAACCGCTTGTTCATTTCCGCCCGAAAACTCCAAAGGGTCTACAGCTGACTCTTCCTTTAAAAAAACGAGCGGCTCAGATAAGCTGTCTTGCTGCACCGGATAAAAAATAATCGTTCTGTCCAGCAGCTTCACCATTTGCTGTGCCGTCTCATGAATGATTGCCGTGGTGTCTTTGGCCTGCTGCAGTTTACGGCTTGTCTCCAGAAGCACCTCTGTCCGGTAAGCCTTTTGCGCAGATTGCCGGGCCTGCTCTTTTACCCGCATAGTCAGAGTGCTCGTGATAAAGGAAGCCGACAGCATCACCAGGAAGGTAACCGGATAACCCGAACCATACGCCTGTAACGAAAAATAAGGTTTGGTAAAAAAGTAATTAAACACAAGCACACTGACAACCGAAGACACAGCGCTGTACAGCCGGCCTCCGGTAACCATCGCATTGAGCAGCACACCCAGAATATAGACCGTGATAATATTGGCTTCCCTGAAACCGAGATAATTAAACCACAGTCCGATTAAGGTGCAGACAACCAGAATTCCAGTCGTCTTGGCTGTATCAGCCAGCGACAGCTCGGGATAGCTCACATATTGCGGAAATCTTTTATAGAACGTAGGCTGGGTGTCCGGAATAATATAAATGTCGATGTTGGGTGCAGATGCGGTCAGCTTATCAGCCAAATTCGCTTTTGCAAACCACTTCTTTTTGTTATGGGAGCGCCCCACCACGATCTTCGAAACCCGGCTTGCTTTGGCATACTCCGCAATCTGTCCAGGAATATCTTCTCCGTAGACTGTGGCAATTTGTGCGCCAAGCTGCTCTGCGAGCCGAAAGTTTGCCCTAAGTTCCGCCTTGTTTTTTTGGGTTAGCTTTTGCGTCTTCGGTGTCTCCACGAACAATGCGGTGAATTCCCCGTGAAAAGCCTCCGCCATTCTCGCCGCCGTGCGGATTACCTTTTTATTGGTAGCCGCCGAAGAAAGGCAAACTAGGACATGGTCTTTGGCATAATATTCGTTGGTTTTTACCTGAGTACCGATGTGTGAAGCGATTCTGTTCAATTGATTTGCCGTGTACCGCAGTGCAATCTCACGCAAGGCAGTCAGTTTTTCTTTGTTATACAAATGGGCATTTGCCCTTTGTGCTTCTTCATCCGGATAGATGTTTCCCTTGTTCAGGCGGTCGATCAAATCATCGGGTTCAATATCAACCAGTTCAACCTGATCGGCACTATCGAATACACTATCAGGAATACGCTCATCTACAGAAATACCGGTTATTGAAGCAACTACATCCTGCAGGCTTTCAATATGCTGCACATTAATGGTCGTATAGACATGGATTCCAGCGCGTAGCAGCTCGCCTATATCCTGATATCTTTTCTTATGCCTTCTGCCAGCCGCATTGATATGGGCCAGATCATCCAACAGGATAAGATCAGGTCTTCTCCGGATCGCACGGTCCAGATCAAACTCCTTTGTAAGCGTTCCGTTATGGGTGACTTCCAGTAGCGGCATAAGCTCCAGACCCTTGAGCAGAATCAGTGTCTCCGGCCTGTGATGAGACTCAATATAGCCTGCAGCAACATCAATTCCGGCTTTTTGTTCCTCATGGGCGGCACTCAGCATGGCACAAGTCTTGCCGACACCTGCCGCGTAACCGAAGAATATTTTCAGTCTTCCAAGTCTTTTCTCTTCCGGCATATCAGGAATTTGTTCAAATACGGAAGCTGAGCCGGTGCGGTTTGTTGCCATTTGGCTACCCCTTTTACAATATCTTCGCTTTTAGCGCTAGTATATCATGAGCAAAATCTGCATAGTGTTACAACTTTGGCTGTGGTATTAAGATTGTATTAAGATAAAATGGGCTGACCCCCGAGGATTAGATCAACCTGCTCTTTGGCACCTTTCCAGGTGGTAAGCAGCGGAAACGCATATTGCTCCCGGGCCTTCAGGTTCCAAGGATGTGGAATGCAGAGTACTTTCCTTCCCTCCTGCAGTGCTGGCACCAAATTATGTACCCCGTCATCAATGAGCAGATCGTAGTTAATCAGCGACTTCCGCTTACAAGGAAAGAAGTTCTCGATTGGAATAAAGGGCATATGCTTCTGAAGCCAGTTCCACTTCTCTACGACAGTCTTCGGCTGTGCAGCCGTAACGATAATTACATCATAAGCGTTATGCAGCTTCTCCATTTCCCCGACGACATGTTCGTCGAACAGTTCAAGCTCCTCATACAGACCAGGTCGCCCGTAGAAAATTTCCTGAGTACAATCCGGATGACGCAGATGATCGGTATCCCAATCAAGCATATCTTCATAACGCAGCAGATGCGTAGGAAAATCATTGTTGTTATGGTATATCGCCCGCTTGACCAGATGACAAATCGTATCATCCATATCCACGGCAATAATTGGCTTTCTCATATATGTACCCCCATAGGTTGTTTCTAGTTTTTAGTATTGCTTTATTTATATTCGCTTATATTGCTGTTTTAGTCGAGAGCAACTTTATCGCAAGAAAAAATTCAAGGCAGGAAATATCAAAAGCCAAGCGCCTCTAGTAAGGGGTGCTTGACTTCTTTGTTTGGAGCGGCTCATTTGTGAACTATTAGTTCCCTGGATATGCAGTGGTTAGGAATTCATTTACTTCCTCTGCGATCTTCTTGGAATACGTCCAATGCAGATAATGATGTCCTTCCAATACGACGAGCTTGTTTGAAGCTACATTCTTCAGCTGGGTTTCGTAAAAGGTAATGTTGGATTTGCCTTCTTCATTCACTTTGTCAGGCTTGGTAGTAAAAATCATTACAGGTACGTTTGAAGGGAATGACAGGTTCTTTGTTTTTTTGATATTGTTGTTAATTTCGTTTGTTTCATTTACTACATTCTTATTATAGGCATTCCATGCAGTGAGGATCTTGGTCAGCTTTAAATTCTCTTCAGAATAAGTTCCATCAGCAGAAATAGGCAGAATACTCTTGGGATTGACATAAGATGCCAATCTTGCTAACCCGGTTGGTGCCGCCAAGCTCATATATTTTGGCATCGCGGGCGCAGACTCTTTGAAATACTCTATCGCCTGCGGCAAGGCTGGATCAACGCCTATAACTGCCTTTACCTCAGACGGATATTTATTGACATAATACATGCTATAAATTCCGGATATAGAGTGGGACATTAGAACATAAGGACCTTTTACATTAGCCTTTTGCAAAGCAGTCCGCCATTCCTCGACGATGTTTTCCACCGTTCGTTGCTTTGAAGTCTGCTCACTCCAGCCAGATCCGAAAGGCTCCAGGACGACCACTTTGTTGTTTTGAGCTAACGCATTCATCAAAGGTTCGAAATCCAAGACAGGTGCTGCCGTTCCCAGTCCGCTTAATAGAACAATGGTGTTTCCCGTCTCACCTTTGCTGTACACATGCATTTTCTTGCCGGAGACTTCCAAGAGTTGGCCCCATGCAGGGTATTTCTTTTGTTCGTATTTGGTCACAAGCATATTGGCAACCACACCGAGAATCAAGACTACTAATAATAGCAGTCCAATACTTCTAACAATTCTCCAAAATTTAAACTTCTTTTTCTCTTCCATTGGTTTCACTGCTCCCTGTAACAAGTCTTTGAATGTAAACGGATAATTGTCTCTCCCCTACTCTTCTATTGTAAAAGACATAGTTTAAAAGCCGGGTTGGTGAAAGGTTAAATTCCGTTTAAATTAAAATACCATTTACAGGAAACAGCGCCTATTTTTGCGATGAGAACTCTACAGTTTGCGTGTCCATAATCGGATTCCAATACCGCTCAATAGTTAAGGTTAGCGGTTGCGGGTATTCAGCGGCTTCCTTTCCAAAATTATAGAGGTATTGATCTACGGCCGTACTCTCCTTGTTCGAAGAACTTCTACTGATTTGGCCGTTCTCACCAGCCGTTTTGTGAGATTGACCATTAGCATCGGTAAAGGTATCCGACAGCCGCATACTAATGATACTGTTCAATGGGAATTTCTTAAACGTTTGCTGGAACAGGATCTTTCCAGCTTCCGCCCCCTCTTCAAATTCAATAATGGAAAGGTCTGTGTTCGGAGCTTCGATCATCTGCTTTTTGCTTAGATCGACTTTAATTTTCATTTGATCTTTATCAAGAGCGGCAATTCCGAAGGTCTTCAATGTGGCAGCGTCCGGCTGGCCGTCCTGGGTGTTCTTAAAGTAAAGCGTGGACTTGGAGCGGTCCGAATAGACCTCGGAATTATCTGCTGTAATTATCCCGGGGTAGTACGATTTCACCGTCTTTCCTGCGCTTTTAACAATCAGTACAGGCTCAATCAGGCTGAAGACTTGTTTATCATTATTCTTCTCAAATTCCAAATCCACATAGGTGTTCAGCGGAGTATAGAGCACCTGATTCACTTTAATGGTCTGACCATCAACAATCAGATTGCTTTCGGGATGTAGCGTTCGTGTCTGTTCCTTGAACATGTCCGGATCAAGCTCGAAAGGAATTGACAGGTTAGTCTGGAGTCCCTTGCCTGAAGTTTGGTACAGCATCACATTCCATGTCACTTCCTTAGGATAGTCAACCGTGGGTGACAGGTTATTCGTATAGATGAAATAGGAGGTTTGGCCCGCGTTGATTTGACTACTATGAGCAGTTATCTCTAAACTCGCTCCGACAGACGCTGCTTCAAAAGCTCCAAAATCCAATGAGAAATCAGCATGAGATACCGTTTGGTCCGTATTGTTGTGTACACTATACAGAATAAACAGCTTGCGTGTGTCCGCGACGGCGCCCATCACTTCGACCCGCAGGCCGTTTTTTTCCACGCTCTGGTAGACAGGCTTTATAAGATTCCGGTCTAGTATGCTTTGAAAAGACCTATCTCTCATTGAGGCTCTGCTAAACTTCGCGGAATCAGTCCATGATTTAGTGGTAGCCGTGTAGCTCGGCGGAGATTGTTCGGCAACTTCCGTTCCTGGAGCATCATTGATACTAAAAAGAAACAGTGCTGCTGCAGCGGCTGCGATTACTACACCCATTCCGTAGAAATAGCTGCGCCGCTTTTCGCGTTTTTTCCCCTGCATGATTCCTCCTCGCATTGCATTATAGAGTTTCATTTCCTCAAGGGATTCAGCCTTATGCTTTACTTCATCCACATTCTGGCGCAGAACGCGTTCTTCTTTGTCAATCATGTTCTTTCACCTCCCGTATCTCTACAGATATTCCCGCAGCTGCTTAAGTCCCTCGCGAAGCCAGGTTTTAACCGTACCCTCCGGTTTTTGCAGCACACTGGCAATTTGGGCAGTGGTCATGTCCTGGTAGTATTTTAGAATCACCACATGCCGGTATTTCGGCTTCAACCGGTCCATCGCCCGTTCCAGGTCAATCCGTTCATTGCTTTTCATTTCCTGCGCCGCTGTTTCTATCAGCGTCTCCGCCGGAAACACACGTTTTTTGCGCCGGAGTTCATCCATGCAGCAGTTGATGGTAATTCGTATCACCCAGGATGTAAAGGCTTGCTCGTCTTTGAGCTTTTTGCGCTTGATCCATGCCCGGCAAGACGCTTCCTGCACCACTTCCAGCGCGTCAGCTTCAGTTCTCAGGTAGCTGAACGCGATCGAGTACAGCTTGCGGTGCTCCACATACAGCCGTTGAAAAAAAGCTTCTTCATCCATCTGTGCAACATCCACCATTCTGACCTCTTTCATAGTATTTTCTACCATCGCCACTCCCCCTCTCTTTCTTTAGTGCTGGCATGTAGAAGAGGCCCTCTGAAAGAGTTCATGTAAGTAAGACGCCGTTCAACGGGAAAACGATTGATTTATTTTTATAAGGTGCAGCATACACGCAACAAACCGCGCTCATATGTTATACCGCAGATCAACCTTCCTTTAATGTTCTCAAAAGGGTATAATTAACTAATAATGAAGCAAGGAGCTGATTTATATGTTTGATGGCAATAGCTCTCCTCCGCCCCGTACAACAGACCATTTAGGCCATAAAGCCAACTTTGATGTAAACGAACAGAAGCTTCACTCCCGGGGCGTTCCCAGTCTGTGGGATGAAATATCCAGCTGGCTGATCATCGCCGGAATCATCGCTGTAATATATCTGCTGTTCAAAATATTTTAGCTCAATAAAATGACCGTATCCTGGCAAAATCGCCTGGGCACGGTCATTTTTCATTTATGCGTTGCATCGGGAGCAACTCCCTGAAACCCAAGCTTTACAAGTTTCTCAATATAGGCATCGTCAAGTGTTTCACCGGTTAATAATAATCTGTAGAAAATAGGCCCGTAAATGAGATCCGTACATATCCCGATATCGAGTTCTGCATGTAGCTCCCCCCGCTTGACGCCTTGCTCCAACAACTGTCTGGCCTCCAGCCTGCGCGGCTGAAAATACCGTGTGCGGTACGCCTCTGCCAGACCCTCATCGAGTTGTCCTTCACCGATAATCTCGGTAATCATTTTGCCTTCCCGGCTAATCAGGAAACGTGCCAGATTCGTGGCGTGGATAAGAATGTCCTTGTACACCGAACCTGTATCAGGCAACGGAAGCCTTTCTGTAGTCGCCGAAAGGAAGCCATCCATTACAACTGCTGCTTTATTGGGCCACCACTTATAGATCGTAGCTTTACTAACCCCGGCACGCTCTGCAATTTTCTCAACGGTTACTGCCGCAAAACCATGCTCAAGAAGCAGTTCATAAGACGATTTCAGGATCGAACTCTGAGTCTCCATGTTACGTGGACGCCCTCGTTTGGTATTCATACTATCAGTCCCTTCGCAAAATAACTTCACAATCCCACAATTATAAATACTATACGTTCATTATACTTAATTGCCAATAAAAAAGAAAATCAAAATCGTCTATTTACAAAACGATACGTTCAGTATATTATTTGATTATAAATTAATGAACTGAACGTTCAGTATATTATTTAAACCAAACTTTTAATGAACGAGGAGGATTACAATGCAAAATGAACAAGAAGTTAAGGATCAGCCTATTCCGGGATGGATTACCTTTCTGCTCGCGGCCTCATGTGGTATCATCGTTGCCAATCTTTATTACGCACAAACGTTAGTGGGTCCGATCAGTGCTGCAACAGGGCTGTCCTCAGCAGCAGCAGGATTAATAGTTACCATTACTCAAATCGGTTATGTTCTGGGTCTGCTGTTCATTGTACCGCTTAGTGATATTATCGAAAACCGGCGTCTTGCCGTGGTTTCGCTGATCGTCGTCATAATTGCTCTAGTGGCCGCGACTTTCGTCCATCATGCAGCCCTGTTCCTGACGGCTTCCTTTTTTATTGGATTAGGTTCTGTTGTCGCTCAAATTCTGGTCCCTTATGCTACTTATTTGGCTTCTGAAGAACAACGTGGACGTGTGGTGGGCAATGTGATGAGCGGACTTCTGCTCGGCATTATGTTCTCCCGTCCATTAGCCAGCTTTACTGCAAGCTTCTGGGGATGGCGGTCTGTATTTGCAATCTCCGCGGTTCTGATTGCTGTACTGTCGGTCTTGCTGTCGCGGATTCTTCCGAAACGTATGCCCTCGCGGGCAATGAACTATGGAGAGTTAACCCTGTCGCTGGTTACTTTATTCAAGCAAACGCCGGTATTGCGGCGCCGCGCCTTTTATCAAGCTTCTCTTTTTGGAGCCTTCAGCCTTTTCTGGACGGCAGTCCCTTTACATTTGGCAGATGAGTTCGGATTGTCCCAGCAAGGAATTGCATGGTTTGCTTTAGCCGGTGTGGGAGGAGCCGTAGCCGCTCCAATCGCCGGACGTCTGGCGGACAAAGGCTGGACCCGCCGTTTAACCGGACTGGCGATGGTTTTGGCTACACTCTCCTTTCTGTTGGCTTTTCTGCTTCAAGGCCATTCTAGAGCAGTCCTTCTCCTGCTTGTACTCGCCGCTATTGCCCTGGATATGGCTGTGTCGGGAAATCTCGTGCTTGGACAGCGTGCAATTTATTCACTCGGGAATGAGGCCAGAGGCCGGCTAAATGGTCTGTTCATGTCCATATTCTTTATGGGCGGGGCTATTGGATCCTCCTTGGGAGGCTGGTCCTATGCTCATGGCGGCTGGAGCTTCACCTCGCTGATCGGAACGGTCTTGCCGCTGCTGGCGTTGCTTTACTTTTTTACGGAGAAAAAAACGGAGTGAACAACATTTAACCCTTTGGTGAGACGCGGATGATATTTAGTGCTTTTTTGAAACGGTTCATAGTGGTAAAAAAGGCGTCCCCTCTGCAGAAACTCGGCTGAAGGGGCGCCTTCATTTGCAAATAATCCCCCAATTTTCCGGGGAGTTACATTATAATAAGGCTATACAGGCTTGTTTACATAAATGAACATTATTGGAGTGTGGTAATGATGAAGCTGAAATTTAATTTATTTCCTGGCGGGATGTCCAAAGCACTCACCATGAGTTATGATGACGGGCAAAAACACGATATTCGTCTGGCCGGATTATTTGATCAATATGGGATCAGAGGAACCTTTCATCTCAACAGCGCAATGCTGAACGCTCCCGGATTTCTTACGAATGATGATGTACGGGCCATAGCCCGCAATCATGAAATATCGGCGCATTCTGTAACCCACCCGCATTTGGACCGACTGCCATTACCCATGGTGGTAGAGGAGCTATTGGAAGACCGCAGACGGCTGGAGCAGCTTGTAGACTATCCGATTCGGGGAATGTCTTATCCCTATGGTTCGTATTCGGCAGCTATCATCCCTCCGCTACAAACAGCAGGTATTGAATACAGCCGTACTGTTGTTTCCACCAGGCAGTTTGATGTCCCTCTTGATTTTATGGAATGGCATCCTACTTGTCATCACAAGGACGAGCTTGAGGGGATTTGGGAGCGCTTTACTACCGAAGGACCTTCGCAGAAGTTCAGGCTCTGCTATGTTTGGGGGCACAGCTTTGAGTTCGAGCGTCAGAACAACTGGGAACTGATCGAAGCCTTTTGCCGGAAAGCCGGCGGTCACTCCGATGTATGGTATGCAACAAATGTCGAAATCATGGATTATATTCAAGCTGTCCGTTCCTTGAAGTTTAGTGTCGACCGCAAGATCATCCGCAATCTTTCCTCCGTGGACATTTGGCTATCCATTAACGACAAGCCCGTTTGCATTAAAGGCGGCGGTACCTATATCTCAAAGTAATTCAGTGAACAAGCTGCCGGTTCTCCCGGCAGCTTGTTGCGGCTGCTTAACTTCAATCTACATGGGTTTTGCCTGCGGATAATCAGTCAGCCCCTTCATTACAAACTCCGCCATGTAATCCATAATCTGCGGAAAATGCTGAATCCCGATTTCATCTTTATGGGTGTCTATAATAATAATTCCTGTGAAAAAAGCCATGATCAGCTCAACATCCAGGTCATTTCTTATCTTTCCTTCAGCTTGCCAGCGTCTGAACAGTTCTGCAAAACTGTCATATAAGAAATCAACCTGATCGACGCCGTTCTCTTCACGGTATTGCTGCTCAATCTTGACGAAAACGTCTTTGTTAAACCATTCTTTAAGGATCGGGTTTGAATTCATTCCATTAATGTTTAATTCTATTAATTTTTTGATCAGCGCCAGAGGTTCCTCGTTTAAGTCGATGGATTTCATAATGCTTTTTTTCAGCTTCACGTTTTCTTCCAGGAATATCTCCAGAAACAGCTTCTCTTTAGAAGAGAAGTAATTATAAAATGTGCCTACTGCAATCCCGGCCGCTTTTGTAATGTCGGAGACATTGGTTTGTTTAAAACCTTTCGTACTGAAGATTGCTTTACCATTGTTAAAAATCTCTGTTCTCTTATCCTCCACTCTATTGCCCTCCGATAGATAGATATATAGTTACTGTTATTTGCTATGAGCGTTTAGCCATTCTTTTTCCCATTCCATCGAAAATGCGACCAGCCATTTTTTTGACAAGCCCTAAGGAAACCGGGTAATAGTACCCCGATTCAAACCAGCCGTTTTCCTTGTAATACCGGTAATCCTTAGACTTATCGTCGAGCATTAGCTGAATGCTGGTACGGGACATACGGAATGTCATCAGCCTGAAAAAAGAAGGAACTGGTGGTGCTGGACGCATAAGGTTCTTGTAAAATCTCGCAGAAGCTTTATTGATTTCCCGGGTTATTTTATTCTGCGCAGCTTCACTTCGGGGCTCAAGCGTCGTCAGGACACAGTCTTTGGAGACCCGAAATCCGAAGTTCCCCCCCATACTGCTAAGATACTTGACGATAGCGTTGCCTCCAAAGATTCCCTGATTAACAATCGCCGTAAAGGTCTTCCCGAAAAAACGCGGTCTATGGAAAGTAAAAGCAAGCCGGTCCAGCAGGTTCTTTATTGGTGCGGATACATGAAATGCGTAATTGGGAGTGGCAAAAATAACTCCGTCTGATTGGATCATCTTTTCCATCAGAATGTCACGATCATCATGCAATGGGCAATATTCCTCCCCTTTATCAAAACATACCTTACAACCCCGGCAATATTCAAGCTGATAATCTTTCAGAAATACGATTTCGAACTCAATATTACCATAAGCTTTGAGATTACGCTCAAATTCACATACTGCCTTGTAAGTCGAATGCTTCTGATGATTTCCGATAAATGCAGTAACTTTTTTCATTGAAGCCCCTCCAGTATCTTCTGTGTTTAAGTCGAATTTCCTAGTGAATTAGCAAATGAATGAATTTATATTTATTCATTCATATCATAACATGAATATTCTACTCTGTCAGGATTGATATCCAGGTTTATACAAAAAGGCCTGCCCGAGATATTCCTTCATGGAATCATTCTCAGGCAGGAGCTTTTAGTTAATCTTATTGAATGGTCAACTTAAACCCATTTTGGATGAAGTATAACGCTGGATAAGCGATATTACTTGTCGTCAGGTTCTTAAACGTTGCAGAACCATTGCCGGTATAAGTGTAGATCGCCGCACCCAGATGAGGCCCCGCGAACCGCGAGCTGGTAATCCCGTCAAGTCCAGTACCGTTAATATTGATATTGTTAAACACAATATTCTCAAATCCGCTTCCGTAGCCGAACTGAACTGCATCCCGCTGAGTGTTGATGATATCAATATTGGTGAATGTTACGTTCTTGATCGGATCATTGGAAGCCTCCAGATCTATCGCTCCGCGTTCTCCATCGTACAAGTCTTTACTGGTTCCGCTGTTGATTATGGTTGTATCCGTGAATACAATGCCGGTGTTGTTCTGGAAATGATATCCCGGGAACACCGTGTTCATTCGGATTCCGGAACCTCCAACGGTGTCAATGATGTAGTTGTGATCCGCCTTATGCCCGCTTCCGCCAAAGAAGGCGATAGCCGCTGCACGCCAGTTATTCTCGATTGTATTGTAGGAGAAGACATTGTTTACACCGGCAGGTGCACCATTGGTATTGCTGGTCCACACCACAAGACCGTCATCTCCGTTATTCCGCACGCTGCTGTTACGTACGGTGGAGTTGCTTGTTCCTTGGGCGAAGTTGATTCCGTCGGCGAGGTTGTTGCGGATGCGGCTGTTCTCGACCACCAGCCCGCTGGCATAGATTGCCGGAGTATGCCCATAGTCCCCTACCCACATGCCGCATTCAAAATGCTCTACCCAGACGTCATGGATGATGGAATTGGTTCCGAAATTGTCCATGAAACCCTTGTAAATCGCATTTTGCCCATATCTGGAACGCAGATTCGAATTAAGATACACATTGCTGAAATCAAGCTTGCCTGTTATTCGGAGCGAAATGCCTCCACCCGCCGCATTTGGATTGGTAAACTGGAGATTTGTATGCCAGTAACCCGCTCCAGTAATTGTTATGTTGCTGATCATTTTACTGATTGAGCCAATCTGCCACATGCTGCTGAGGTTGAAGGTTCCTGCCGGAATGTAAAGTGTTTTCCCGCCTGCAACTGCTGCAGTAACGGCAGAATTGAAAGCAGCAAGATCATCCTTATTGTCATTCGCCATTGCCCCGTAATCCGTTACAGAAACTGCACCTGCCGGACGTGAGACAGCCGCCGGAACGGGCTCAATTTCAATGAAATCCACACCATATTCTAGGCTGTCCCCGTTATTCTTCTGAATGCGTATCGTATCTCCCGGTTGCAGCGCTGTGTCCATTTTCCAATGCACTTCATCAAACCTGAACAGCGGGCGTCCTGCACTAGGAGCATCTCCCGGCATATCGCCCGAGAAATACTGCCAGCTGTAATAGGAGCTCAGTGGAATAGTCTTGGCCTTGACTCCATTTACATATACATCCAGCGAACCGTTAAGTCCCATACCATCTGCCGAATCTGGCATGGTGAATCTCATGGTTACACCCGCACCGCCTTCACCCGGTCTTACTGTCCACTGGGCATAAGAACCGTTCGAGGGCAGTGCCACATAACGCTGGCCGGAAGCCTCCGAAGCAATCAATGCCTGATTGAACGTAGGTGCACTCTTCAGGGCTGCAGCTCCACCTCGGGCAGCGTCATCGGTGTCGTACCGTGTGTAGGGTACACTTGCCCCACGAAGAGAATATACAACCAGATTTGTTGTATTTACATTGTTAGCCTGCTTTGCCGTCACTTCGTTGGCGTCTGCGGCAACGGTAGTAGTTACGGTATAGTTGCCATTAAGCGCTGCCCAAGTCCCCGGAATTGCAACATGAACAGATGCTCCGGCAGCAAGGGTACCACTGTAGGAGCCGTTAAAGGTTTGAATGGTTGAACCTGCAGAATTCTTAAGCACTACAGTGACTCCATGAGCACCATTTGCTGAACCCATGGTTCCCTGATTTTTCAGATTCACAGTAAAGTTGACAGCTTTATTGGCAACCGGGTTGCTTGGTGTCCACGATACTCTACCCACCAGATCTGAGCTAGTCACAGGAGCGACAACAAGCGATGCTGGGTTCGTATAGCTGTTGTTGGTGTCGTTCTGCTCAATAATAAGGTTGCTCTTATCAACTTTGGCGTTTAAGGCGTAGGATGCAGCGGCTTTTGTTCCGATATTCAGCGAAACGTTCGCCGACCCGCCTGCCGCTAATACGCCTACCGGGGAAGTTCCGGCAAGTTCACTGTTCAGGTAAAAATTCACCGTTGAGGCTGCGGAACTTGCATTGCCGTTGTTCTTAACCGTTGCATTTAACGTGATCGCACTGCCCTCAACAGGGGCGGCAGGTGTCCAAGATATGCCGCTAATCAGGAGATCCGGGTTCGGTGCAGGTGTGCCGAACACTTGAAATTCAGCAATCTGTCCGGCGGGTGCACCGGAATTTGCTGTGATGTTAAGCTGTATGCGTTTGACCGTTGCGTTCACCGGAATAGTGACCGTATTGCCGGAGGACGGATTAAACGTATACGATTGTGCGGATACCAGACTGCCGAAAGCCGTCGTGTCCTGGTTATGGCCGAGCACTTGAATGGTTTGTGTGCGCTTACCCCATCCAGTGGACGGATTAAGCTTGAGCACGACCGATGTAACGTTGTAATTTGCGCCGAGATCAAGCGTTAATGTACTTGGCTTGCCGCTGCCTTCCCAGTATGTGCTCGTATTATTATCGTTTGCATTAGCAGCCACGTACGATTGTGTGCTTGAGGATGCGCTGATTGGTTTGCCGGTGGCAATGTTGCTGCCCGGAGAAGTCGTTGGAGTTGCTGTCGGGTTGACTGTTGGTGTCGGTGTAACCGTTGGTGAAGCTGTTGGTGTAATTGTTGGTGTAATTGTTGCTGTAGGAGTCGGTGTTGGCGTAATACTGCCGGTACCATAAATTTCGAATTCAGAGAGTTGTGCAGCTGGCCAGCCGGTATTGGCTGTTACGTTCAGACGGACGTAACGTGTACTGACAGCGGTAAAATGAATGGTAACTGAATTGCCTGCCACCGCCGGATTAAATACGTACTCCTTGGAACCGACAATATCTGTAAACGTGGTGCCGTTCGTGCTGCCTTGGATGGCCAGCGTTTGCGTACGGGTTTCCCAGCCTGCAGGAACTTTGAGTACCATTTGATCCATGCTCGTACTTGCTCCAAGATCGACACTAATCCATTGGGGGAATGCACTGTTTGTGCTTTCCCAGTAGGTTTCCTGCTTGCTGTCTTTGATGAAGTCCGGGCTGTACGTTTGAGATTGTCCACTCGACGTTACGTGCTTTCCCAGCGTCAGGTTCGTTCCGCCAGCCGCAGATACGGGTGCGAAAGGCCCAACGGCCAGGAACCAGCTTGAGATCAGCAGAATGACTACAAGTGAGCCTGCAAGATACTTGCTGCGCATGATACTCCTCCTCCAAAATGTGTAGGTGCCTGATCGTAGCTGTAGCCGATGCTCCTCCTTTCTATGCAATACACCTTCATTATAGAGATTACGCAGAATAACTTATGAGAGGTATTTCTACGGAAAAGATGGCCGATACCATGAATAATCCAGTGCCGATCGTTATCATTGAAGATGAATTATTAAAGCGGGACGCACACCGTAACAAGCTAAGTTGACACGTCCATAACTGCGAATACTGCTGCGAGGGCCAATAAAAAACGCGCGCGAAGAATTGCCAAGCTGAGTTCTCAGCCACCACCAGGAGCAGCCCAATTCTTCACCCTCCTCGGTGATATAGTCATTTTTCACTTTTTTATTATACACGTACAAGTGGCATCCATCGTTCTTTTTTATTCTGGCAAATTCTGTTGCTATTGCCCGCCGTTTCGCACTTAAAGAGACTTCATCAAGTTTATAGGTCAGTTCTTTCACCTCCAGAACACTGGGCAAAAAAACCTTGTCCTCCGTGTCTGCACTACCCTCTCCATTGTCAGCGCAATGTGTAGTCTTGATGAATCTCTTCTCGGAGTCATTGAACGCGGCATTATAAAACTCATCGTTCAGCCACCTTCGCAAATCAGAGTCACGCCATGTAATATCGGCATACTCCCCATGATATCGCCTGCAATCCAAAATGTACTCGCTCAAAATGAATAGCTCACTACCCGAATTTTGCAGCACCCGCCACTTAATCGGTGTTCTGTCCCCGCCGCCAACAGTCTGCGGATAAGTGCCGAAAGTAAAGATTTCGCCGGGCTTTGCGCTCAAGTGCAGCGTGAAAGCAAAATTTTCTTCTTCCATTTTAGATTTCCTCCTTTCGTTTCTAATGTAATCGTACAACATTTATGCAAGTGCTAAGCTAAAGCTGGTATACCCTTGATTAGTCGTAATATCAATTTAAAGAAGTTTAGCGCTGTACTTTAATGTTTTCCTCTAAGTTTTGTCTGCAGTTAAGACGTTTGCAGAGAGCGTAAGTGCAAAGATCAAAAAGCATAATTAAGCGAAAAAAACAGCATCAGGCTCTCACTGTGGAGTAAGAGCCTGACGCTGCCGAGTCTGAACGGCAGCAATTACGGCATTTACGAAGGATACCCGTAAGTAAATAGGTAGCTGCCCGATCCCATTTCTATTTGCACACCAGTTTCTGCAGGCAATGTGCTGTAGATGCCTTCAGCCTGCTCCACCGGAATGCGGCTCTCAAGCAATCCCTGCAGCATTGCTCCCGGAAGTATAACTACCGCACTTGTATTTGCGGGGACCGTAATCTGAACTTCCATGCCGCCATCCTCCAGCCGCCGCCATGACGAAGCCAATGTGCCATACATGGTTTCTAGACTGGCTCTAGCGAAATCCATGCCTTGGCCCGGTCTCGGACGGATGTGAACCTTCTTAAATCCCGGCTCAGCTTCGTCCGGCCCCATTCCGGCAACATAACGGTACAGCCATTCTCCGATTGCTCCGTATGCATAGTGATTAAAGGAGTTCATGTCTGCACTCCAGAAGCTGCCATCCTCCCGGATCCCGTCCCAATGCTCCCAGATCGTAGTTGCCCCTTTAGTCACTTGATAGAGCCAGGATGGATAATCCTTCTGAAAGAGCAGCTTGTAAGCAAGGTCGTTATGCCCGTTGTCACTAAGCACAGGATTCAAATAAGGTGTGCCGACAAAGCCTGTCGTCAGATGATCTCCGGCTTCGGAGAGCAGCTCTGCCAGTTTCAGGATCGCCTGCTCCTTCGCTACCCCATCTATAAGATCAAAGCGCAGCGCCAACACCTGAGCCGTTTGGGTGGGGACGGATAACTGCCCGTCTGGATTCACATATTCTTCATGGAAGGCTTCAAGTATTCTACGATGTAATTCGCGGTATTCATCTGCATCCTTTGTATTTCCCAGTGCGGCAGCTGCTTTAATTGTCAGTGAAACCGAATAGGCATAAAATGCGGTAGCTACGTAATTGGGATCTGTGGCTCCAACATAGCTGTCCGGCTTTGAATCCAGCGCCAGCCAGTCCCCGAAATGAAATCCGGTATTCCACAAATAAGGATTGTCTCCCTGGGCGCGAATATATCCCACCCAGCTTTTCATACTCTCATACTGTTCTGCTAGAAGCCGCTTGTCGCCGTACATTTCATAGATTGTCCAGGGACAGACTGCAGCTGCATCACCCCAAGCTGCCGACGAGTTGCTTGTCTCTCCCCAGCCGTCAGAGAAAGCTTCTGTCAGGTTGGGAACATAAAACGGAATACCTCCTTCAGGGGTCTGATCCGCCTTCAAATCCCGCAGCCATTTGGTGAAGAACGGCGCAGTGTTCATCAGATACGAAGCTGTACGGACAAACATCTGCGCATCACCGGTCCAGCCGAGCCGTTCATCCCGCTGCGGGCAGTCGGTTGGCACATCCAGAAAGTTCCCCTTCTGCCCCCAAAGAATATTGTGATGCAGCTGGTTCACCAATGGATCCGAACACTGGAAGTCCCCGGTACGCTCCATGTCTGAATGCACCACCACACCTGTGAAATCCTCAAGCTGAACGGTTTCCGGGAAGCCTGTAAGCTTCACATAACGAAACCCCTGGAAGGTGAAATGAGGCTCATAGCTCTCTATTTCACCACCCTTCAGCGTATAGCGGATGAGCTGCGTCGCACTACGGATGTTTTCCCGGTAGAAGTTGCCGTCCCGGTCCAATATTTCAGCATGCTGAAGTTCAACAGTCTCCCCGGCCTTCCCCTGTACCGAAAATTTAAGCCAACCGACCATGTTCTGCCCCATGTCCAGAACTTTATCACCTTGGGGAGTTGTCAGCAGTGCAATAGGCTGCAGATTCTCATTCCGGGTTACAGGAACATTTTCCTGTGCCACAATAATATCTTTGGTATGCCCGATGACAGCAACGGGATGCCATCCTGCTTCCGATGTACTCATAAGATTACGCTCAAGCCGCGCATCGTAAGTCTCACCCATATAGATATCCGACATGCGGATCGCGCTTTCTGCCGCCTCCCAGCCTTGCCCGGTATGGATGCGCTGCGTACTGCCATCCGTATATTTTATATGAAGTTCCAGTAAAAGCGCTGTTGTTGATCCATAGATTTTTTCCTCCTTTTTCCATCCCAAATGTCCCTTGTACCAGCCATTCCCCAGCAGCGCGCCTAGCACATTTGTCCCCCCGGACAGGAGATTGGTTACGTCATACGTTTGATACTGTAAGCGTTTGCCGTAACTCGTCCAACCGGGAGTGAAATAGTGATCTCCGACACGCCGGCCGTTCAACTGCAGCTCGTACAGACCCAGTGCGGTAACATAAATTCTTGCGCTTGCAACCATCCCTTTAAGCTCAACGAATGTACGAAGCTGCGGGCAAACCTCGGAATCTTCAGTGAAATACTCGGTTGGAGCACTGATCCACTCTCCCTCCCATGGCTCACCCATCAACCCGGTTTCAAAAAATGCAGTCTCCGACCAGCCGGAGCACACACCGCCTTGATCCCATGCCCTAATTTGGTAATAGTAACGTGTGCGCGCTTCCGGCTTCACCTGTTCCATCTCGACATGAATGGACTGCGATGACTCCACTCTGCCGGAATCCCAGCGCATTTCACGGTAGCCGTTATCCATAGCAACCTGAATCTGGTAAGCAGCCTGTTTGCAATCTCTGCGATCCGTTACCAGCTGCCAGCTGATTCGCGCTGCAGCGAGATCGATGCCGAGCGGGTTTTGTTTGTACTCACAGCGAAGTTTTTCTATTGCGAACATATCGGTGTGATCCTCCCTCTATAGCTATAATTTAATCATTGCTCTATAATTATAGCTTCGGCACCGCTTTCATTACCCGGCAATACGGTCAATATATCCCTGAAATCATGTCATTTTTTATGGGAGGAGATTACATGCAACGATCGGCACAATTGTTCAAAAGCGAGAGTTTTCTGCAGAATAATCTGCACTTGCTGGTCAACCGCTACGCGGAAAACTTCTTCGCTCCTTATCACTCCCACGACTTTATTGAATATTGCTACGTCGCTGAAGGGCGGGGTTTTCATCACATGGATCAAGCTGTTATTCCGGTCCGCAAAGGCATGCTGTTCGTGATTCCTGTGGGCGTGTCCCACGTATTCCGGCCGGCCACATCTCATCCAGAACAAGACCGTTTGATAGTCTATAACTGTCTTTTTGATGATTATATGGTGGACCGTTTGTCCGTCCTGCTGCAAGAAGAATCACCAATTATAGAACATCTGCAGTCACTCGGCAGCAGCGGATCAGCTTATTTTTCCGTCTCGGATTGGGACGGCTCGATAGAGATACTAATGCTGAATCTACACCGCGAAATGTCTGTGCCTGGCATCGGCTCCGTAACTATGCTGCAAACACTGCTAAGCCAGCTGATAGTCACTGTATACAGGCAACTATATGCGGATCAAGACAGGTCCACAATCGAGGCTTCCGATTTCGCCCAGGTCATTCTATTTATGGAGCAGAAGCTTTCCGAGGGAATCACTCTTGCCCATCTGGCCCAAATATCCCGCTGGAGCAGCCGGCATCTCCAACGTATGTTCCTCAAGCATACCGGCCAGTCCTTTGGCTCCTATCTGCAGCATCTGCGGATTCAAAAAAGCTGCGAACGGCTGCGCACCTCTGATCTCAAAATCAGCATGATTGCCGAGTCGGTAGGATACCGGGATATCGACACTTTTAACTCCGTATTCAAAAAAATTGTCGGTGAGCCGCCAATGGCGTATCGAAAGCGGCATCGAACGTAACCTTTGTTCTGCCAAGTGGAAACGGCTTCGCCGTCCTCAAATAAATTATGTTTTAAAAAAACCGCCCAAAAGGGCGGCTTCAACATTCTTTTATTCTAAGGCGTAGCTTCAAACCGCTTCCCCGCCAAAACCTGCTGCTGTATGCCCTAAGGAATCATGGGTGCTCTGAGCACGAAAGGACCGAGTTGCACTTATTTGGAGCTTTTAGCCTGTTACAGTAGGACAACGGACTCCAGCGCAGTTATTTCTTTCAGCTGGCCGTTTTTAGATCTAATGCAGAGCAGATAAGGCCGCCTGGGTCCGCAAAAGAGAATAAACAGGGGCTTTACTCTCCATAACGTCTCCTGAGTCCTCTACGAGAACGAACCCGCCGTGGGCTTTTAGGGACCCTACTTTCAATACTAAATCCCTGCTTCCCCAGAGCTCTTCCAGTTTGAAGACATCCTCTAGTCACTCGGGCTTTCTGCTGAAACATTGTACCGCCGCATCACCGGATGCGTATTCAGAGGCAATGGCTCTGCAAATTTGACATCCTTAAAGATCTGATCGCTTTGCGACTGCCACCGGGTTCTCTCTTCTGATAGTGGTATGGTAGCGTCTGTAATGATCTTGTCCTCCGCATCACGCTGAGTAATCTTTAATGTATGCCCAGTCCGGTTAATCTCCAGCATGGTATTGGACTCAACCTCTATTCTCGCGATCTCAAAAGGCAAAATATCAATAATTACAGTCAGCCCAATTCCATTAAAGCTGTATTGATAGGTTTGTCCGGAAGCTTCCGCGGAATAGGTCGCATTAATACTGCCGTCACCTACTTTGACCTGATAGTGCAAATCTTTGATCTCTTCAGGGATTCTGGGTGCAAGCGTAAGCGTACGGCGGATCATATCCGGCTGGATGCCAAGAAAATATTGGTACCAGACCCGCAGCTGCTCCGCATTGGACCAGGCCTGCAAATAAGCTCCAGTTAGCTTCGCCCAGTCCTCACCCTCCTGAGGGTAAGCATCCAGATTCTCACTCAGTCCTCCGACCACACCGAGATTCAGCGCTTGCCAGTTCATATTTCGGAACAGCTTGTATGCCGTTTCTGGCTGGCCTGCTTCAATCATCCGCTGCATGGCGATGCCGTTTAACCAGGTCCATACCGCGCCGTTGTGATAAGCTTCATCTTTGTGATAAAGCTCCGTTAGGTGAAAGGGATGGAACAACGGATGCTGACGGTCGAGTGAGGCAACTCCCCAAGGATAAGCCAGTTCCTCCCATGCGGTGCGGATAACTTTGCTCTTAAATTCACTGTCTTCGAGCATATCCAGAGCAAACAGCTGGTTCGGACGCAAGGAGAATTCCGCTTCGCCCTCCGCAGTCAAACGGTCTGCCAGATAAGGATGTGCCTGATCACGGAAATCCAGCTCGAAATTGCCCTTTAAATTCTCAGCAATCGCATCCCATTTGGCTGCATTTTCTTGATCGTTCATAACCTCCGCAAAATATACGCCCGCCCGAAGCTGATTGTACCAAAGCGCTTGTATATCATTGGCCCGGGTATCCCTTGGCGAATAAGAATTCAACTCCGCATCACGGGCATCCATCCACGTTTCATTGTCTTTATGTGTAAGATATCCTTTGTCATCCACCCAGTTGCGAATCGACCCTTCTATACTGTTCTGCACCGCCGGGTATAGCTGTGTGATGATTGCAGTGTCACCGGAGTATTTCACATAATCCTGCAGCTGGATAATAAAACGTGGTGTACCGTCAGTGGTATGGTAATCAATGTTCTGGGGAGCGAGAATATTCGGCACTCTGCCGAAAGTTCTGGACGACTCCTCCGTATCCTGAAATTCTGCAAAAGATAACAGGATGTGCTTGGCTGTCTCAAATTGTCCGTTTACGAGCGCTGCACCCGGAAGAGCAATAAATTGATCGCGCCCCCAGTACTCATTGAACCAGGGCAGACCAGCATAGATCCCCTCTCCCTGCTGCCTTGTCACCAATTGATCCATCGTGAGATTCAGCCAATTCAGCGCA
Organism: Paenibacillus sp. FSL L8-0470; assembly: GCF_038008625.1. NCBI lineage: Bacteria > Bacillati > Bacillota > Bacilli > Caryophanales > Paenibacillaceae > Paenibacillus > Paenibacillus sp. FSL L8-0470. Next base: position 3,550,245 of record NZ_JBBOZM010000001.1, on the reverse strand, counting down.
AGGGTGAGCGACTCCGGGCTGGAATCTACATATACATTATGGTTCAAAAAGTCTTCCATCCGCTTCACACGATCCGCTTTCCAGCGGGCAGCATGTTTCTGGGCATCCTGAATCAAGGCAGTTGCCTCAGCGGCTGATTTGCCAACCGCAATGTAAAAGCCGTCTGAGTTGCCAGAGCTGGTTATAATCCCGTTGTCTATAGACAGCGGCTGGATATTTTTGGAGATTACAGCAATAATCCAGTCTCCCTCCATGGAGGCAAACAGAGCAATCTGATGATTAAGGCTTATAAATTCAACATCTTCACCGTTTAAAACAATACCGGCAGCCTGCCCGGAGCCGCCTTCCAGACTTACTTCTATTACATTTTTATAATCAAACATCCAGAGCTCTTCGGTCCGTTCCCCGTGTTTGCGAAGCATCTTATAGGGATACACCCAGACATCCGACTTTCGATTATCTAGCTTTTGCTTATCTATAAATAGAGAATATCCGCCGAAAATTCTGTTCTTGGCCACATTCAATCCTTCAAAATGGGCATGCTCCGGATGATTCGTCAGGTGCGATTGAGTGAAGTAAAAGGCCGCTTCCTTATTGGTAAAAGAAATGCCGCGATTGGCGTCTTGTGGAACAAACATTGTCATCGATTCTAGAATAGCTGGTTTGCCCTCTGCATTCATTAACTTTAACCTCCACAATTATTACGTTTTACTTTATTGAGCCAGCAACCGGAAGGAGTAAGGTTCCATGCTGATTTCATCTGACAGGCGAACGGATTCTCCGGCAAAAATGTCCTGAAGCACCTGATCCTTCAGATCAACGGGAAGGTTGAGGCTTGCCGCGACCGGTGAATTATGAATCAGCACATACAGAGTGCTGCCTTGTGATTCTTTTGAATAAATCAAGCTTCCGGTCTCATCATCAATGGACAGCCAGGAGATATCAGTTTCCTTGAACACGTTGTATTGCTTTCTTAATTCAATCAACCGGCGAATGGTCTGATAGAGATCCTGGTTTTGCTTCGCAGTATCCCACGGCATACATTGCCGGTTGTGGTGTTCATCCCCGCCCAGACCCACTTCGCCACCATAATAAATGCTTGGGGAACCACCGTACGTAAGCTGGAAGACATAGGCTAGCTTCACCAGTTCTGCATTGTCCCCGCAGATGTGGAGAACTCGTGCGGTATCATGGCTGTCCAGCAGGTTGAACATATTTTGCATCACAGGTTTGGGATAGCTGACGAGCAGCCCGTTAATCGCATATACAAAATCTGCTGCTGTAAACCGTTCCTGATTCTGAAGATGGACCCCGAAGAAACGGGTAACTGCTGCCGTGAACTCATAGTTCATAACCGAATCGAACTGGTCGCCCTGTAGCCAAGGGTTGGAGTAAAACCAGTTTTCTCCGAGAATATAGATCTCTTTGTTAATGCCTTTGATTTTTTTGCGGAATTCCCGCCAGAAATCATGGGGCACTTCATTGGCAACATCCAGCCGCCAGCCGTCTATATTATATCGCTCAGTCCAATACACAGCTACACTCAGCAGGTACTCTCTTGCTTTTGCATTTTCTGTATTCCATTTTGGCATATTTTCGGCAAATCCAAAAGTCCGGTAGTTCAGATGTGCTCCCAAATCATCGTCATCCGCCGTAGCCGCCATAGAATTTGATACCACAGGTTTGCCCGGGTCCATGATATAAAAGTAATCAAAGTAAGGCGAGTCTTGTCCATTCTTCAATACATCCTGCCAGAAGGGATGCTCCTGCCCGCAGTGGTTGAACACGGCATCCAGCATCACTTTAATGCCCCGTTTGTGCGCCTCCTCCACCAGCCGTCCAAAGCTCTCATTGTCGCCAAACTGGGGGTCGATCCGGAAATAATCCTTGGTGTCGTATTTATGCGAGCTAGGTGACTCAAAGATAGGCGTAAAGTAAATCCCATCACAACCAAGACCCCGGATATAATCCAGCTTCTCTGTCACGCCCTGCAGATCCCCGCCAAATTTCTTCTCAGGGCCGTCCAGTTCATCGCTGCCCCAAGCGAGCAGTTTGTCCTGTTCCCCGGCAGCTCCCCTGTTGAACCGGTCCGGGAAAATCTGATACCACACGGTATCCCTTACCCAAGCGGGTGCCCTATAAAGATCATCTTCTAGAATATAGGGATAGTTGAAATAATTCGTATGGTCGGCAGGCGGCGCCGAGTCTTCCTGCAGCGGGATGAAGCTATGGGATCCTGCAAAACACAGCTCCTGCCCGTCATCCAATATAAAGCCATAGCGGATTCTGCTCCATTTGAACCCCGGCACCTCTGCAAACCAGCAATCATGCAGACGGGTAACATATTCCTTCTTCATCTCCACAGGCTGTATGGTTTTTACTGCAAACTCCCATACATGTGAACCTTTGCTTACAGGCTTCCAGTTGTACGGGTCAATAGGAAGAAGCTTAACGGCTTGAATATCATCTCGTTTGGTCTTAATACGGATATGAAGGGTCTCCTGATTAACCGCATAGGAAAATGCCCCCTTCGGTTCGTGGATAAATGCTGCCAGTTCCATAATAATCGCTCCTTATAAATAAAATTAAAGGTCAACTTATACGTTTAAGTTAATTCATTATAAGATTCTAATGAGCAGGCTGTCAATTGATGTGCGGAATCCAGCCGATACAGAATAAAAGCAGCAATAATCGCCAGGGCAACGCCGGCAGCTCCAAACCATGTAACGGAGGACAAAGCAACTTGATTGATGGCTACACCGCCCAGCCCCGCTCCGGCAGCCATCGCGAGCTGCATCATGGACTGATTCAGACCTAGCATAACCCCAGAGGCTTCAGGCTCAATCGTTGTTAAATAATATTGCTGTGTCGGTCCTGACGACCAGGCAGCAAATGACCATAATACCAATACAGCCAATACTCCGGCCAAAGAGTCCTTAACTACAGCTAACAAGAGCAGCATTACGATATGAAGCGCCATTCCGCTGAATAAGGTACGGTGTACTCCCCAGCGGTCTGTACTGTAGCCGCCTACCTTTGAGCCAATCATACTGGCGATCCCAAAAGCCAGCAAAGCCCCGCTGATGTAGCCGCTGCTTATACCCGATACTTTGAGCAGGAACGGCGACAGATACGTATAAGCGATAGAATAACCGCCAAGCCAGAAGAAAGAAATGGACAATCCGAGTGCTACTTTTGGCTTTTTCAACAGTGCTAATTGGTTACGCAACGGTACAGGTGAATCTCCTTTAATATTCGGTATGGTGAACGAGAGAATGATCATTGCCAAGATGCCCAGCAGAGCAATTCCGCCAAACACAAACTTCCAGCCCAGGAGTTCCGCGGTCATCCGCCCCAGAGGGACTCCGATAATAAGCGATGCCGTAAATCCCATGACGACCGTTGCGATCGAGCTGGCCTGTTTGCCTTCAGGAGCGATTTTGGCAGCAATATTTAATGCCGTAACCACGACTACTCCGGCTCCAAGCGCCATCAGGATGCGTGCAGCCACGAATAGTCCATACCCAGGCAGCACGAAAGCAAGAATGTTGGATACAACAAATACACCGAGTGCAGAGACGATTAATTTGCGGCGGTCCATGCTTGCCGTCAAAGCCATTAGAACAGGTGTGCAGAGCGCATATACCAGTGAGAAAATCGTAATCAGTTGACCTGCAGACGCTATCGATACACCAAACGAAAGTGAAACCTTATCTAAAATCCCGGATAAAATATATTCCGAGGTTCCAACCAAAAAACTGATTATGGCGAGTGTGTATATCTTCCAGTTCGTAGACATATGTAATGTTCAGCTCCTAAGTTGTAATTGTATATAAAGATATATCGCGAATTGTAGATATGAATAATCATAAAAATTCTACATATTACGAAATATCGAATTGTTCACTTAAAACAAAACCGAATTCTTAGATCAAGAACTCAGTTTGTGCCTTACATTTCTTGCTTCATGTATTCAGCCATATTGAGAATCGCTTCTTCATCCCTTTGGTAATACGTAAATTTGCCAATACGTTTGGTTGTAATAAGCCCTGCTCTCTGCAGTATCGAAAGATACTGGGAGGCCGTTGATTGAGTCATATTCAGCTTATCGGTAATTTGACTGACACATACCCCGGTTTCCGTCATATCAATCCCTTCATGGGGTGTAAAATGAATATTAGGTTCCTTGAGCCATTGTAAGATCTGAATCCGCGATTCATTGGACAATGCTTTAAATACATCAATAGGTTTCATGAAATTTATTATATCGATATTTTGCGATATGTCAATTCTCAGTTTTCGAAATCCGGGAGAGCGGTATCCGCATTTCAAAGATTCCATCATGGATGAAGTGGGCAGCGTCTTGCTGAACATATACGACAATCCGTCCATCCAGCAGATACCAGCCTGTACTTGTGGTTTCGATTCCCGGAAACTGAAGTGGTGCGAAAGGGCCTGCTTCCCCGGAAGCAATCTTCAGGTTAATATACTGATTAATCTGTGTCTGGTAATTCGGATTATTCCCTGCAATCTGCTGCAGTGACAGCTCCTCTCCTGTGGCGAGATCAAAGGTCCAGCTGTACCGGATGCTTTTGTCCTGCTTGGATTCGCCCATATATTGATAAGTATCCGCGTATAAACTGAGCAAGCCCTTTTCATTGTAAGCGATCGTCCACGCCACTTGGAGCCCGTAGGGTAAGATATGCGCGTAGTCTATAATTTTGTCCTTGCTCGGATGTGCTGCCCAAGCTTGCGCAAGCTCTTGCTCGGCCTGTGTTTTCCAGCCTTCTGCCTTGTTCTGGAGGAAGTGATTGATCTTATCAATACCCTCTTTGTGCGCAGAACCGGAAAGAACGGGATAACGGATAGAAAATGAATAAGGCTCTGTAGATACCTCCAGCTCACCGGAAGCGGAAATCGTCAGCTCATTTTCCGGACGAACGTTGAGGATATAAGTATTTTTGCCCTGCAGCACAATGTTATAGCCGGACAGATTCGCTAAATGGCGTAGCGGTACATAAGTAGAACCATTTCTGACAAACGGTGTTTTGGCTGAAGAAGTCAGCCCGTTCACATTATACGTACTGTTGTTAAGGATTAACTTGATTACACGCCGCGGTTTGCTGAGCGTTAGATCACCGGTCCCAGCCTGATCTTCCACCGTATATCCCATGGCCCGGGCAATCGGCATCAGCTGGACCAACAGGGTTCCATCCGCACTGTACGCCAGTGCTTTCAGCTGTTTACCCTCAATGTTGAACGTATTGAGAACCGGTGCATAAGGTGAGACAGTAGCGGCAACCTGAGATTTAATTGCAGAACCTGAAATTGCCTTAGCTGCTTGCCCGCTACTCATTCGGGAAACTGCTCCGGCATCGGCAGATACCCGGGCAGGCGTGGCAAGACACATACTCAATAACACGCATGCAGCGGTAAGTCTGAAAGTGCGGACTTGCTTCTGTGAATTTTGAATAGGCAGTGACATGGTAAACCCTCCGTTTCCATTACTTACCTATAGACGAAGAATTGCTTGTTTTGTTTCGGTAACTAACCGGAAAGAAGATTTCAACTGTTGAAATCTTCCTCTGTCAGATCCATATTTACGTTCATACCAATTCGGCTGCCATCGGCTGCGGCAAAAATTAATTGGGAAGGTCCGAAATACGAAGCATCACCTGCGGCATATACACCGGAGACAGAAGCTTGTCCCTTGTCATCTGTCCGAATCCCTCCAAGCTCCGTTATTTCACAGCCTAATTGCTCTCCTAACGTTGAGCTTTGCACAAGTTTCGGAGCTACAAAGCCGCCAGTTCTGGCCACAATAGTTCCATCTGCAAAACGAATGTGCTCAAGCCGGCCGTTCTGGCCGAGGAAAGCCGCAACCGGTTGTTCAATCACGACGATTCCTTTAGATTCAAGCTGCATTTTTTGCTCCTCGGTCAAGGACGCCTGGCCATGTGTACACACAAGCAAATCCTTGCTCCAATTGAGGAGCAGTTTAGCCATATGGAATACGGTCGGATATTCCGAGACAATGGCCAATGGTCGATCCCTCAGCTCCCATCCGTCACAATAAGGGCAGTTAAACAGGCTTTTACCGTATAAAGGACTTAAGCCTTCGATCTCCGGAAAGATCTCCTTTAGACCCGTAGCCAGGATCAGCCTCCGGGCTTGAACACGGACTCCTCCCAAATCCTCTATCTCAAATCCACCTTGCGCTTGAGAGACCGAGACCACTTCGAACGGCAAATGTTCTACAGACGGATAACGCTGCAGTTCCTCATGCGCCACGCGCCTGAACTCAGCCGGTGTTACTCCATCCCTTGTAATAAAACCGTGAGACGCATGTGTAACAGCATTTCTAGGCCGGTTGTTGTCAATCAGAGCCACACTTCTTCTTGCTCTACCAAGCACTAGGGCTGCATTCAGCCCGGCAGGTCCCCCACCGATAATCGCGCAATCGTAAATCATAAATCTCATCCTCCTCAATGGTTATTAAAGACTTATTATATCTATAATATCTTTATATTTGCGACTGTCAAGCTGAAACTTGATAATCCTATTTAATGAAAATATAATGAATTAGATAAGCACCAAACTAATAAACCTATGGAGGACCTATGAACCTCAACATTCATGAACGGCTGGATCCCGTCTTTGAGACCTTGGGATTACTCTACGTCAGTTACCATGTGGAGACTTACAAGAAAGGGACGATTGAAGACCTGAACAAATTCGGGCTGGACGGAGAAGCCTTCTACAGCAAACATTTGAAAATAGTAGACAAGTACATACATACCTTTCTTAAATATCGTGTGCTTGATAAGGATGCGGACTTTTTTTTCGGGGATGAAAATGACTCCTTCTTCTCCGTTCTCCATCTGCTGCTCAGTGAAAATAAGGCTTGGCTAAACTCACTTACAGAAGTGCCGGATGAGGTGCTCCATGAAGAAATATGGAAGACCCTGCTCGGCATGGAAGACATGCAAAATTACCATCTCCAGAAAACCTCACCATCCGGAATTCTATCTTTGGCTGATATTATCACCTTCCTGAGCGACAGTCCTCTTGAAGAAGGGATGAAATGGAAAATGTTGAGGCTGCTGCAGCAGCCGCGTACACAAATCCAGGCGCTTGCCCGGATCATCAACAATAACTTGTCTGCATTTGACCAGGTGAGCCGGGAACTGGAGAAGCCGCTGAATAAGCTGATTTCCAAGTATGTTCAATCCGTGCAAAGGCAGGACGATGTACAATTCATTAAACTGGTGGAGATGTTCAGCGATGCCCCCTCTGTCCATCCATCCTTAATTGTTCCGCTAGGACAGGTGATGTTCGCCAAACATTGCTACTATGGCCTGTTCATCGATCTGCTTCCGGTAGCCAGCAAGGGCCATGCTGATTCTAAAGATTTTCTGCTGCTTCGGATGAAGGCACTCGGGGATAACAGCAAACTGCAAATCCTGGCGTCACTCAAGGTCAGTCCGAAATACAATCTGGAAATTGCAGATCAGATGGGCTTATCAGCTGCCACCATGTCTCATCATATGAATGTGCTGCTGGCCTGCGGTATGGTCGGAATTGAGAAAAAAAACGGCAAGGTGTATTATCACCTGGACTCAGACAACTTGCGGCAATTAATTGCTGACCTGGAGCATTTTCTGCTATAGCATTAACAGACTTCCCGAGAGTTTTTAGCGGGAAGTTTTTTTGCACATGAATAAGATTATCATCTAATATGTTTGACTTGATTATTATATATATGATACTGTCATCTTATAAATTTAATGATAATCTAATTCTAGGAGTTGGCTATTTGATGAAACAGTCCATCCGTCAAAACAAAATGCTGCTCGCGGTTACCCTGTTGTTCAGCATCATTACCTCGGCAGCAGGCGTACTGGTTGCGATCATTCTGCAAAAGGTAATCGATGCCGCCATGCAGGGTGACATGCTGCTTTTCAAAAGGATTCTGTTCCTGTCGGTTGCTTATTTGCTGCTGCTAAGCTTGTTCGGTTTCATATATGCCATTTGCAGCAAAGCCTTGATCCGCAATCTGACCCTTTCACTGAGGGAGCGGGTATTCCGTGGAGTATTCCGCAGGAATGCAGAAGAATTCACTTCGTCCAATACGGCTGATTATTTGTCGGCACTCACCAATGACATCAAACTGCTGGAGGATAACTATATCCAACCCCTGCTGCTTACCCTGCAGAATGTTGTGGTTTTTGCAGCCTCCCTCATTGCACTCCTCTACCTGAGCCCGCTGGTTACCTTAATCCTGGTGGTATGCATGATTCTGATGTTTACCGTCCCTTCTCTCTTCGGCAAAGCCCTACAGGACAAACAAAGCGCCGTATCTGCCCGGATGTCCATTTTTACCACTAGCGTTAAGGATTTATTATCGGGTTATGAAGTGATCAAATCCTATGCCATGGGCAAACACACGGAGCAGAAATTCCGACAGGAGAACACCGCGGCCGCAAACACCCGTTTTGCTGCTGACCGGCTGTTTGCCGCCAATGAGAGCCTCTCCGAAACTCTGGCTATTCTCACCCAGTTTTCAGTAGTCTTTATTGCCGCTTATCTGATTATTTCCGGAGACTTCTCAGCGGGGAGCCTGGTTGCCCTTGTCCAGCTGAGCGGCGGTTTTGTAGGACCTGTACTGGTCGTGATGCAGAATCTGCCCAAAATTCAAGGTGTCAAACCTGTTGTGCAACGGATCAATGATCTGGCAAGCGAAGAGGCACAGCCAAAGTCAGGTTTGCTCGAACCTGTGTTCCACGAGAATCTGGAGGTCAGCCGCTTACAATTTGCCTATCAGCAAGGAAATCAGGTGCTTTCGGACATCAATCTTTCCCTGCAAAAAGGAAAAAAATATGCACTGGTCGGACGAAGCGGCTGCGGTAAATCTACACTTGTTAAACTGCTTAGCGGGTATTATGACAGGTATGACGGCTCCATCACCCTTGATGGGATCAACCTCAAACAGCTTGATCCAGAGCGGCTGCAGCAAATTACAGCGACCATCCATCAGAATGTCTATATGTTCGATACGGACATTAAGCAGAATATTTGCTTGCACGAGGAATTTACCGAGGAAGTCATGGAAATAGCCCTTCGTACCAGCGGAGTCCATAAGTTCGTGGAGAAGATGCCCGATGGACTGCTGACTACCGTTGGCGAGAACGGCTCACAGCTCTCCGGCGGGCAACGGCAGCGGATTGCCGTTGCCCGGGCGCTGATCCGCAGCAAGCCGATCCTGATTCTGGATGAAGGAACTTCCGCGATTGATATGCAGACCGCTTATGAAATCGAAAGCAGACTGCTCACGCTTAAAGAGCTGACCTTAATTACGATAACCCATAATATGAATGAGGAATTGTTGGGATTGTATGATGAAATTATCTATATGGAGAACGGACGAATCGCTGAGGTTGGCTGCTTCCAGGAGCTTCGCGCACGCGGTGGCGGATTTGCAGCCTTTTGCTCATTGCACAGGGAGGATGTTGCGGAGGTTCTTCAAGCATAATTAGGTGAGATCATAGAAACAGCCAGCTCTCCATAAACCGGAGACTGGCTGTTTTCTTGTTGAGAAATGCAGTTAATTTTAATGGTAGCTATGCCATGCGTATCCAAACTGCTCTTGTCCAAGCCAGTTGAAACCCGGCCCGTTCCATATTGTTCTGGCTTGTAGAACCAAAACCCGCCTGAGCCGTTATGAGCTGACAACCTGCCAAGTGGGCTTCATGCATCCTTTTGTGCAATAATGCAGTCTGGATCCCCCTGTTTCTGTATTCCGGAATTGTTGCGGCGAGTGTGCAGGAGGCGATATCGCCGTTTATATGCATCGCAGCCACTCCTGCCGGAAGCCCCTCCCAATAACCTGCGAAAAGCTTCCACCCCGGCCTATTCAGCAATCCTATGTTATTATTCACGAAATGAAACTTATCGGACAACGCCATGCCGGAAGCCAGGCAATGGATTTCTGCATAAGTGTCAAAAGAATTTACGTTATCAATTTCGACAATTGTTATCTTGGATGGAAGTTCAGACGGCGTTTGACGCGGCAGTCCATACAGTACAGCATGAAAACCACTCTGGTAAAGTCCATGATCGGCTAACCCTTTAAAAAGCTTGGAGCTACAGTGAACAGGATCCACATCGATCTGGAAGGCTCTGTCTTTGGCCGTGTAAAATCGGACGATCTCCTCCAGCTTGTCCACGTCCTGATCAGAGATTCCTTTAACGGAATTAAACAGGCTCCATGGCATGGTCCTGATATAGAAACCAGTGGTGTGGCCGAAACGGACAATCTCAACACCCTCCGGGTTACCTTCGCGTTCGCGGATGGAGTTAATTCTTGAGGTTAGATAGGCAATTTCTGACTGCTGGATTTGTTCAGCAAGACCTTGGTTCAAGACTGGCAGCTTCATGAAAGATCACTTCCTATGATGGATTTGAGTTTCGCTTCAGTATTTCAATTACTCCCCGTTTTGCATCTACTTGTACTTCATCACCATTCTGGAGAAGACTTGTCGCAGCCTCTACCTGAACAATCGCCGGAATGCCCATCTCCCGGGCAAAAATAGCTCCGTGCGATAAGAAACCGCCCACTTCAGTTACGATAGCTGCACAGGCCAAGATCGCATAAGTCAGATTGGGCGTCAGGATTGGAGCTACGATGACCGCATTCTCCGGAATCTGGTTGTAGCTTTCCCGGTCTAGCGGATTCATTAATTTAAAGACCTTTCCACTTCTGCATCCTTGCGCCACAGCTACCCCCTGCAGTTTTTGGTCTTCGGACACCTTGCGCGCATTTCCGGGCTTCAGAAGTAATGGAGGGTTAATTGCTACTGCGGCGGCAAAGCTTTTTTCCCGTTGAAGGAGTTCCGATTCTTCCACACTTTGGCGGGAACCAGAGATCAGTTCATATATTTCATCGGGATAGAGGAAAAATATAGACTCCCTGCTTTCTATTTTGCCGCAGTCTACTAATCGCTGAGCGATTTCGAGCAAGATTCTTCTAATAGAGGATGCACCTTTCTGGAGCAAATAATCGTCATCTTCTGTTCGGATCACGTAGGCTCTATACTCTGTTAACAGCCTATGAAATTCCGTTTTCTCGTCATGCTCCATCCGTTGCCCAATCCTGGCAGCAGCCTCTTCCCAGCTCTCCGGACCTTTCTCCTCATGAGATACCTTACGGGTATGGAGTTCAGCAGTGATTCTGGACAACAACGTTTCCGGACTCTCGGCCAGGGTCTTCAGGTGCAGTCCCAAGGGATGCGGAAGCTCGTAGCCGTACTGGGAAATGAAAGCAGCGAATTGGTCTGCCCATGGATGAGGTTCACTGCTACTAACCTTGTTGCACAGTTCTCCAAAGTCAGGATATTTCCGCGCAGAGTTTACCAACTGGTTAAGCTGCAACGTTTTTTGATACGTGATCGTGTTCACTTCTCCAATCAGCGAGGACAATAAAAGCGGTACGTCTGCATTCTCTCCAGCATAGCGGCTGACGAGCTGTTCCAGCTCCTTCCCAATGATGCGTCGTGCCATGAACCAGTCCCGGTTCAAATACTCTCTCACATAAGACCGGTTGATCTCTACCCGAACAGCTGTCTTCTCCCATAAGTCCTCAAGTGAGGCTTGCGTAATATTTTCGTTCAGCTGTTGATCGAAGATCGGCTCGTATCTGTTTCTAAGCGCCTGCCATGTAAGCAGCATGCTTGTCCCGTCGTCCGGTTGTGAAGGCGCAGCGGCACCAACGTTCTTTTTCATACTGATGTAAGGGTAATGCTGAACGAACCGTATATCCCAATAAGGCATTTGAAAATAATTGCCCGGATCCAACTTCTTTACTAACGGAGTAACGGGTTCCGTGCACTGATCAAGAAGAAACCAGTCCTCTTCAAGGAAGGAGTCAGGGATATGTGCAAAATCGTAGTCCCACGAATCGGTATGGACTCCGGTTGTTACAGGACGAACCTGAAGCCAGTAAAGCGATTTGTTCTTGATGCAAAACTCCATATCCACCTGCTGCCGCATTAGCTCTTTTGCTTTCATAATCCATGGTTCCATATGCAGCAGGAGCTGTTCAAACAGTGGGCTGGAATCGCTCCATCTGCCTTCCCGGTAATGGACCATTGGATTGGCGTCCCCGCCCACTAGTGCTTCTCCTCTTCCTTCTACAAGTTCAATGATTATTTCGGATTCTCCCGTAAGCGGGTTGCAGGAAAACAGAACACCAGAATAATCCGGTTCAATAAATGTCTGAATGATTACAGGAATTGACCCCTCATGCACTTCAGCAACTGCAGCCGGCAGCTGAGTGGAATATTGAATAATTACGGTCTTGTATTGACCAGCCATGGACTTCGTTCCGCCGTCTTCGTCGATTGCCGTGGATCGGACGGCCCAGCCGTCAGCGGAAGGAAGCATTCTCTCCAGACGCTCAGACAGTCGATTCAACTTCTGCTGCAGTTCAGCTTCCGAACATGCGAAATAAGTTTGGGAAAGCACTACACCATCGGGCACGCTGAATTGTTCGTTTATTAGCTTGGACAAATTCAAGGCTTTGTTGCCAACTTCCGCTACTTTTAAACCCAGAGATTTCAATGATAACTCCAAGTCGCAATCCTCCTTTTATTAAACTTAATTATACATGAAACTTCCGCGCATCCCCCCGTCCTTTTGCCTGTGGTTGATGACCGATGACTTACATACGATATCCTATGTGCTGAAGGCTGCGGAATGATCCATTCCCGTAAGACAGGCAATAAGCGTGTAAAGCTATACTTCCACTATTAGAACGAGGTGACCTGCTGATGCTGTCCAAGAAAGCCGCGACCACCAAAAAACCAATTACCATTGCAAGCAAATGGTCCAAAACAAAAATGCTGCTTAATCATTCACGGCTCCGCCAATTCGTGCCCGATAGCCGGATCTATTCGTATGAAGCCCTGCAGTCCATGCTTAACAAGCATAAGATGGTATATGTAAAGCCTGTCAAAGGAACCGGAGGAAATGGTGTAATCAAAGTAATTAAGTATAGTGAACATAAATATGCCTATCACGTAGGCGAGACTCCCCGTTATTTTAAAACTTACGGCGCTCTGTTCACTTCGCTCGGCAGCAGTAAATTAAAGCGTGAATATTTGGTTCAGCAAGGAATAAATCTGCTTACTTATCAAAATCGTATCTTTGATGTGCGCATTATGACGCAAATGAACAGCACGAACCATTGGGAATGTACCGGATATATCGGGCGAATGGCACATCCCAAGAAAATCGTTACGAATTTCCACAATAGCGGAAAACCGCTTCCTCTGGAAACGCTGCTTAGCCCTTACCTGCAAGGAGACAAGAAAAAAGACTATATCAAAGGATTAAAAGCTTTAGGAGATCAGGTGGCAAAAGAATTCCATAAAAACCATAGCGGATTTAAGGAAATAGGCCTGGATATTGGATTGGATTCTGCTTTGAAGCCATGGATTATTGAGGTAAATACCCGGCCGGATGCTTATATCTTTAATCAATTGAAGGATAAAACGATGTTCCGCAGAGTGATCTACCTTAAAAAGTGGCATAAATTATTGAATTCTGGCAAGAAAGTTGTCAAATAAGGTGAACACTACCGGGTATAAAAAAGGTTGAACTTGAGCGCCCTCTTTGGCTCTGTTCAACCTTTTTTTGGATTGCAAAAAATGATAGGATATACTGGTTAAGGTGTGAACTGAATCGGGATTTGAGGAGAGCAGATGGATGAATAAACTGGTGTTTTTTCTGGGACCGGCAGGTGCGGGCAAAACGACGCTGGCCAAAGCTGTAGCCTCGCGCCGCAAAGCCGCCTTCTTCGATATGGACATTCTGCTGCGGCCGGCGGCAGACGCCATTATGACCATGCATGGACTGGACCCGACAGACAGAGATTCGGCAGAATATAAAAGACTTTGCCGAGACCTCGGTTACCGCATTACGATGGACGCCGCGCTTGATAATATCGGCCTGAATAGCGATGTATTCGTGGTTGGACCCTTTACTAAGGAAGCCGCCGACCCAGACTGGATTAGCAATGAGCTGTCCCAGATCGGTCTTACGTTGCCCGAGGTTGAGGTCAAGGTTGTCCTGGTCGGACTGGCCAACGAGGATTTGTACCGGGAACGTATTCAAGGCAGGCACTCGTCTTTGGATGACTGGAAATTTCAGCATTGGCAGGAATTCCGCTCTTCGCTTGGCAGCCGCACTGTCGCGTGGCCGCTGCCCGCGTCGAATGTCGCAATGATCGACAACTCAAATCCGGAGATCGAAGATACAGTAAGGACAGTTGAGCATTTTATTTATGCAGCACAATGAGCAGACGAAAGGCAGCCGTGGGCTGCCTTTTTTTTGTAATGTAGTATTCATGAAAGGTCCGCTTATATCCCCCCCTGTATTCACCTTTAATCCAAACCATGCAATCGTTTAAAATCCTCAGGCTTCATCCCTGTCATCCGTTTAAACACTGCACAAAAGTAGCTGGCATTCTCAAAACCGACATCCCGGGCAATTTCGTAGATTTTTTTACCGCGAACGTTAAACATTAATTGCTTGCTCCGGTTAATCCGCTGTTTATTAATGTACGTTACCGGCCGCTCATGAACCGTGTGCTGAAACAGCCGGCACAAATACTGCGGCGATACCGCTGCTACTTCTGCCAGTTCTTTTAACTGCAGCGGCCGGTGCAGATGGAGTTCTATATGCCGCAGGACGGGCTTAATCCGTTCCATTTCATCTTCCTCATTGGAAGAAGGCAGCAGCTTGCGTTTCAGATCCAGCAGCAATGCGTACAGCAGCTTGGAGCATTCCAGATCATCTTCAAGCGGATGTTCATTAGACAAAAGAAGCATCTCCCGCAAAGGCTCCAAAAGTGCTTCGTCCCTTAATCTCCCGGGTCCAGACTCGCGTATTCCCGCGTACATCAGCATCTGGGCAGCTTCTCTGCCGCTAAATGAAATCCACGCCAGCTTCCATTCTCTGCTAACCGGAGTATAGAAATGCGGAATTTCAGGATATAGAAAAAACACATCCCCGGGGCCTACGATGTAACTTTTGTCATTAATATTCAGTTCACCTTTGCCTTCAAGCACCTGATGCATCTGATAATCCGGAAAACCAGCCGGACGCAAAGTTTCGGCCTGATGCTCCCAATATCCGATGGTTGTGGCATATAAGGGCAGCAGCATCGTCTCATCAGTCTGGCAAAAAATCATTTTGCTTTTCACGAGGATTCTCCTTTCCTAATTGTTGCTTCTATATTAGCCTTCATTTCTAGCGAAAGAAAGCCCAATTTAGTTTCATATTGTGTTATTTGATAAGAATATCATTATATATACCTTGAGCCTTTCTCATTCTATAATATGAATATAACAATATAAGGAGATGTTAAAGTGCGTAAGAAGCTAGTCTATCAGCCACCTGCCAACGGATATCCCGAATGGAATAACAATCCGGAGATTTTTCAATTGAACCGAATGGAAGCGCATGCTTCGATGATGTCTTTCCCGACTGCTGAGCAAGCACTCCAAGGAAATAAACAATCCTCCTCCCGTTATCAATCGTTGAACGGCACTTGGAAATTCGCCTTTGCCGAAACTCCTGAGAAACGCAGCAAGGATTTCTATAAATCAGATTATGACAACAGCAGTTGGGCGGATATTCCTGTTCCTTCCCATTGGCAATTTCAGGGCTATGATTACCCTCAATATACCAATGTGCGGTATCCTTGGGCAGAGTCAGAACCGGATTTGAAGCCCCCTTTTGCCCCTACTTTATATAATCCTGTAGGTTCCTATGTACGTACATTTGATGTACCGCAAGCTTGGGACGGCCAGCCTGTATTCCTCAGCTTCCAGGGTGTGGAGTCTGCTTTTTATGTATGGGTGAACGGAGAACTGGTCGGCTATGGTGAAGATACCTTTACCCCGTCGGACTTCGATATTACAGCTTATCTGCAAGCAGGAGAGAATAAGCTGGCCGTTGAGGTGTACCGCTGGTGTGATGCGAGCTGGCTGGAAGATCAGGATTTCTGGCGGCTTAGCGGCATTTTCCGCGACGTTTATTTGTATACCGCACCTCCCGTACGTGTTGCCGACTTTTGGGCCCGGACCGATCTGGACAACGAGTTTGTGCATGCGGAGCTGAACGTGGACATCAAAGTGGAAGATTACTTTAGCCGCAAAGCTGGAGATTACTCGCTGCAAATGCAGCTTTATGACAACAATGGCCAAAAGGTCTGGGCAGCTCCGGTTGCTGCTGCAGTATCTTTTCAGGAAGGAGATTTGCAGCAGCTTAAACTGTCGGCACCTGTAGCTCAGCCTCATAAATGGAGTGCGGAGAAGCCATACCTTTACACCTTGGTGATCTCGCTAGTGGATGGTCAGGAGATCGTTCAAGAGGCGGTCAGCACAAAGGTTGGCTTCCGCTCCTTCGAGATTAGAGACGGCTTAATGAAGATTAACGGGAAACGGATCGTACTGAAAGGCACTAACCGGCATGAGTTCTCTTGTGACACTGGGCGCGCATTGTCTGTAGAGGATATGATCCGCGATATTCATCTGATGAAATCCCATAACATTAATGCGGTACGGACCTCTCATTATCCCAATCAGTCAGTTTGGTATGAGTTGTGTGACGAATACGGTCTCTATGTAATCGACGAAACCAATCTGGAGACACACGGCAGCTGGCAATATGGACAACAAGAGCTGCATGAGGGGAATGTTCCCGCGAGCAAGCCGGAATGGCGCGCCAATGTCATCGACCGCTGTAATTCCATGATGCAACGGGACAAAAATCATCCATCCGTTATCATCTGGTCACTCGGTAATGAGTCCTTTGGCGGCGATAATTTTATTGCCATGCATGACTATCTGCGGGCAGCCGATCCTACCCGTCCTGTTCATTATGAAGGTATTTTTCATTACAGACCTTCGGAAGCGGCGAGCGATATCGAGTCTACGATGTACATTAAGCCTGCCGGCGTTGAACAATATGCGACAAACAATCCGCAGAAGCCTTATATCCTCTGTGAATACAGCCATGCTATGGGCAATTCCTGCGGCGGACTGCATCTCTACACCGATATGTTCGACAAATATGATGTGTTCCAAGGCGCATTCATCTGGGACTGGGTGGATCAGGCCATCCGTACTACAACTCCAGAGGGGATTGAATATCTGGCGTACGGCGGCGATTTCGGTGAATCCCCACATGACGGGAACTTTAGCGGCAACGGCCTGCTGTTTGCGGACCGGACTGTAACTCCTAAGCTGCTTGAGGTCAAAAAATGCTATCAGAATATAAAAGTCACCGCCCAGGATCTTCAGAAAGGTCTTTATCAAATCCGCAATAACTTCTTATTTACGGATATCGAAGAATATGATTTACATTGGAAGATTGAATTGGAAGGCGTAACTTCGCAAGAGGGCTCTCTGCGGATTGCCGCTGCACCGGGGGAGACTGTCGATTGTATCATTCCGTATGAGCTTAGTTCCATAACCAATGATAAAGAAGCAGTGCTGACCTTGTCCTTCATTCAACCTGCTGCAGCAGCATGGGCAGGTGCCAACCATGAGGTTGCATGGGAACAGTTCATTCTAGTTCCAAGAGTTGCAGGAAGTCTTCCCGCTCCAGCAGGAGATCCCCTTCGCATCACTCAGCAAGAGGAAGCATTGATCATTGCAGGAGCTGACTTTTCATTTTCTTTCAATACGGCAACCGGAGATTTGTTCTCTTATCAAGTCTTGGGCAAAGAACGCCTAATTGAGCCTGCAAGACCGAATTTCTGGAGAGCCGTCACCGATAATGATCTTGGCAACCATCTGCAGGAACGTTCCGCAGTCTGGAGAAAGGCTTCCTATGAACGTAGCCTTGTTCAATTTACTACCCGGACTCAAGAGAATCTTTGTTTCGTATCGGCAACCTACTTGCTGCCCACAAATCCAGTGTCCACTCTACTGGTCACCTATGAAATCCGTCCTGACGGATCTGTGGAGATTTCGCAGGAACTGAACCCGGGCAGCAGCTCGCTGCCGGAAATCCCAGAGTTCGGAATGCTGTTTGTGCTGGATGGAAGCCTGGACACTGTGTCATGGTACGGACGCGGACCACATGAGAACTATTGGGACCGGCAAACTGGAGCCCGTCTGGGACGCTTTAGCGGCAAAGTCAGTGAACAGTTCACTCCTTACCTCAAGCCGCAGGAATGCGGGAACAAGACAGGTGTCAGATATGCTTCAGTTACAGAAGGCAACAATGGATCAGGGATCCATATTGAAAATGCAACATCGCTGGAAATCAACGTACTCCCTTGGAAACCAGAAGAACTGGAAGCCAGCGATCACGTCTATAAATTGCCGGCTTCGGATAAAACCGTGCTGAGGGTCAATTACAGGCAAATGGGTGTCGGCGGGGACGACAGCTGGGGTGCACCGACGCATGAACAGTTCACTCTGCCTGCAAACCGGCCGTACAGCTTCCGCTTCACGCTCGCTCGAATTTAATCTACTGTTGCACCAACAAACGAGATATCCGCTTAGCGGAATCTCGTTTGTTGGTTTAGGAAAAACGTAAAAACCACCTTCTCTTGCAGCCGTTTGTGAACACATGGGCGGAATCCCCATACTATGGGGATATAAGTATTCAGGGGAGGTTAGATTGTATGTATTCTTATGGGGGCTTTGGCCCCTCCGCAAATAGAACGTCTTACGCATGGCCCAATATGGCTCCTGCAAATGCAGGACAGGTGATCTGCTTGACCAAAGCTCAGATTGAATTCAAAAACCATATGCGCTTATTATGGGAGCAGCATGTGGCTTGGACACGAATGGCTATCACTAGCCTTGTTTTCGGATTGCCCGATACCGATGTGGTACTGGCGCGCCTTCTGCAGAATCCGACGGATATGGGGAACGCGCTTAAGCCCTTTTACGGGGAGAGTATAGCTAATGCTTATGCCAATCTTATCAAGGAACACTTGTTAATCGCCGCTGATCTTGTCAAGGCTGCGAAAGCAGGTGATACTAACGCAGTTGCCGCCGCAGAGAAAAAATGGTTTGCCAATGCGGATCAAATTGTTGAATTCCTTGCCCGTATTAATCCATATTTTCCAAAAGAGGCGTTCAGGCAAATGTTCTATTCGCACCTGGCTTTGGTTAAAGCAGAAGCAGTATCGATGTTGAACAAGGACTACAAGATGAGTGTCCAGCTGTATGACCGTATCGAGCGTGAAGCGTTGATGATGGCGGATATGATAAGCAATGCTATACTCATCCAATTCCCGCAGATGGTATAAACCGGATTATAGCTTTTTAAGCCTAACAAAAGCCCTCAATGCTCGCTTCAAAGCGGAAACCAGAGGGCTTCTTGGTTATACAGACTCTTGCATATTATACTGAAAAAGAGTCCGATACAGCACGTTGCGGCTCCATAATTCGCTGTGGCTTCCACGGTCCGCAATACATCCGTCTTCAAGCAGAATAATCTGGTCTGCCCGTATCACAGAGGAAAGGCGGTGTGCGACGATAATCATCGTCCGCTCGCCAGATAGATTATCAAGCGTGCGGTTAATCTCGGTCTCGGATTCATGGTCCAGCATAGAGGTCGCTTCATCCAATAGGATGATCTCTGCTTTCGATAGTAGAACTCGTGCCATAGCCAACCGCTGCTTCTGTCCGCCGGAGAGCTGGACACCTTTTTCACCGATAACCGTGTCATAATTCTGCGGCAGCTTCGTGATGAATTCGTCCATATTTGCCAGACGGCAGGCAGTCCGTATCTCTTCTACTGTTGCCTTCGGCCGGGCAAGCCTTACATTGTCCTGTATCGACATATTGAATATGGCCGGGTCCTGCATCACTACGCCAAGGGTCCGGTGCAGCACCGTTTCATCCACATCACGAAGCTCTTTGCCTGAGATTTGGATGTTCCCCTGCTCAGGTTCGTACATCCCTAACAATAGCTTCACAATAGTACTTTTCCCCGAACCGCTTCTGCCTACGATTGCTACTTTTGCTCCGGCTTCGATATCAAAGGATACCTCTCGCAGAACCATCTTCGTCATATCACTGTATTTGAAAGATACATTGTTGAAGCTTAGGATATCCGATTTAGCTTGATTAGCTTCCTTTGAACTGGTTGTGCTGGTTCTACTGCGCTTGACAGGCGCTTCTTCCAGAATAGCCTGCACTTTCTCCAGACCCGGCAGTTCGGCAGTAAATTTCATATCAAGATCATTGATGATGCCGAGCTGCGTGAACATTTGCTCATAATACTTCATGAACACTAACAGGCTTCCGATCGTCATCTCGCCGTGCAGGATGAGCAGCCCTCCGATGAAATACAGGTTCATCCGCGTAATGAAAAAATCCTTGAAGGCTTGAAGCGCGCGGTTTCCGAACCAATACATATGCTGCTGGAAAAATGATTTACTGATGGCATGCCAATACTCGGTAAATTTCAGCGACATCCGCTTCTCCATATGATTGGCTTTGATCTCACGCCAGCCCTGAATGGCGGTCTGCAGCCAGCCTTCATACTGCCCATAGATATTCCGGTTGGTTTCAGCAGCTTTCCGGGCACCTTTGCCAAGTTTCCTGGTGATCCAGAAGGAGACCGGAACCATCAGCAGACCGAATAAAGCAAGCTTCCAGCTGAACCAGATCATCAGCCCTGCACCGACCAGTATCATTGCACAGCTATAAGCGTATTCCAGCGCCTGAACCTTGAACAAACGATTTACGGACTCTACATCCTGATCCATTCGGGCTTTCAGATCTCCCGTATTCATCTGTTCATATTTCCTGAACGGCAAACGCATATAACTGCTCCATACCTCAAGACGTACGGCGAAGGTCAGCCTGTTGGAAAGCTTGTTCCCGATTGCCGTTTGTCTCCCAAGAACAACTGTTTCCGCAATATAAATTGCGGCGTAGCCCCCGCAGACATACCATAGCTTACTAAGGTGCTGGCCGACCATTACCTCATCCACGAGCAGCTTGAACAACAATGGCGTGATCATCCCCAGAGCAAGCAGCAGCACCTTAAAGACGATAAGGGACAGCCATTCCTTACGTTGGTCCACCCATTGAGCTTTAAACGCAAGGACCCACTGCAACCTGATTCTGATATTATGAAAAGACTTGTTCATCCGCTGTCCCCGCCCCGCTTTCCGAATATTGCTCATAAAAAAGCTGACGATACACGGCACTCTCCGCAAGCAGCTTGCGGTGATGATCGAAGCCGACGATGTGTCCATGATCGAGGACCGCCACCTTATCTGCGGTGATAATTGTTGAAAGCCGATGCGCAATAATTATCGTAGTTGTGTGTTCACCAAGATTTCCCCAGCTGGATTTGATGACCTTCTCCGCTTCCCCGTCCAGTGCAGAAGTGGCCTCGTCAAAAACAAAGATGGGCTGCTGCTTCAGAAACGTCCGGGCGAGTGCAATCCGCTGTTTTTGTCCTCCGGACATGAAGATACCTGAACTTCCCCCTATGGTTGTATGCAGTCCCTGCGGAAGCTCACGCACATATTCGGCAATAAATGCTTGCTCACAAGCATCCCATAATTCATTGTCAGTCCGGAATGAGCTTCCCCATAGCAGATTCTCCCGAACGGTCCCTTCAAAGAGAAAGGGCTCTTGAAAAGAAACGCTGACAGCCTTGCGCAGCGATTTCAAATCACAGTCAAGAATGGAGGTGCCGTCAATGAGGATGTCTCCCCCGGAAGGCTTGTATAATCCGAGCAGCAGTGAAATAAGCGTGCTTTTGCCCCCGCCGCTTTTTCCTACAATGGCTACCGTTTGCCCGCCTTCTATCCGCAGATTCACATTTTGCAGCACAGGTGTTTCCGGGCGGTAACCAAACAAAACATCCTTAAATTCAATCAAGCCCTTCGTTACCACAATCTTCGGTCCGCCCGGATTCTGATCCTCTTCCTCCTCTTGCAGCAGCTGGAACACGCGCTCAATCGAAACCTTGTTCTGCTGGATCCGGCTGTTGGCTCCGCTCATATTTTTCAGCAGCCCGCTGCCCTTGGAGAAATATTCAATAATGGCAATAAATGCGCCAATCGTTAAGTGGCCGTTTACGATCATGAAGCTGGCAGTTATGTATAAGGTCAGATCAGAGCCCAGGGTGATTAGACTGACGGCTCGTTCCGAAATGAAATCGATCCGGCTGGATTGATTCTTGAGACGCATATATTTAATTAAATGACTCACAAAAACTCGCGTGCTGTATTTCCCGGCACCAAGCAGCCGCACATCGCGCAGCCCCGCCAGCATCTCGACACACCAGCTCATGAACTGGCCGTACTGTTCACGCTGATTGGTGAGCCGGGATTTCATTGCCCGGCTGAAGCTCATGATGGTAAACACAACGACCGGAATTACAACAAGCATCAATAAACCCAAATACACATTGGCAACCATTACAAAAGCAATTGCCGTCACCATCCGGATGCTGTTGGCCGTCAGGTAAAAAATATTCCAATGAATCAGATTCATGACTTCGTCAGCATCGCGGTTGATGACTGCCATAAGTTCACCGGATTTACTCCGGGTGAAAAAGGCAGGCCGCAACGACATCAGCTTGTCATACAGCTTCTTCCGGATATCGAATGAAAATCTAGTAACCAGATACGACCACACACTGTTTAGAACGGTATGCAGCAGCTGCTCGGACAAAAAGATCATCCCATAACCGATGACAATAAAGATTAAGAATTGAAGATTCCGGTGATAGAAAACCTCATCCACCAGCAATCCAAAGATAAAGGGATATAACATACCGATTACGGAGGTTACCAGGATACAAATAAACAGATTGATAAAACTCCATTTATAAATGCGGATAATCGGCCAGAGAGTCTGCAGCTGGCTGCGCATCGAACGGTTCATTCCACCGCTCCTTTCTTAAACAGCTTGGCGAATACAGTTTTTTGGCCCTGGGGAAGCTCAACATAAACGGGCGGTTCAGCAGACTCCGTATCGGACTCCTTCTTGGCCCGTGTCCAATCTGAAGCAGTCACTTCAATATCAAGCCTGTCTGCATCTGTTGATGAATCAACATTTAGAACGGTTCCTTCGTAACGATCTCCACTTTCCTTTATGTACCAGGTAATCTTGTCTTGCATATGCAGCTGAGTATAATTATTGTTCCCCTGCACAGTAATTAACGTTGACTCCCCCTTCTCCACATGAGCACCAGTAACCGCCCAATAGCTCTGGATACGAATGCTGTTCATCAGAAGATACATCCCCATAGCCAATCCGACAATAATGAAGAGTGCCGCAATTGGCGTTTTGATAAACGTGAATGTATAGAGCTTCCATAGCCGTTTATGCATAATCCACCTTCCAATTTAATTGATATAATGAGAAAATTGTGGCCTAAATCCATATATTAGTGTAATGCTTGACAATCATTTTTGATAGTTATAATTCTGTGAGAGCCTTGTGGACTCGGTAGATTTGGTTGCTTCAACCTAAAAATCCCCGTTCTATCGCCCTTGAGCAATAAAATGGGGATCTTCATATTCGTAGGACACAAGCTCGCAACGCTGGCTTAAGCTATTCCTCGATCACTGCTGGAGCCCGGAAAAACCGGGACAACACGCCGCTTGAAGGAGAACCCAGGAAGCTTGCTATAAATACAAGTCCTGTAGCAAAGGCCATAGAGCCTGAAATCGAGGTGTCCAGCCACACTGCAATATAGTAACCGGCGACTGCAGAGAGGACGCCAAAACCGGCGCTGAGCATCAGCATGACTGAAAGACGGTCTGTCCACAGATAAGCAGACGCAGCCGGAGTAATCAGCATGGCCACGACCATAATTGCGCCGACGGCATCAAATGAGGCCACCGTTGTTACCGATACAAGCGTCATGAATAGATAGTGTATCAATACGACCGGAAGTCCAAGACTGGCCGCAAGCGCCGGGTCAAACGATGTAATCTTCCATTCTTTATACAATGCAAGAATAACAGCAAGCACAATAATGAGTACGATGAACAGCATTAGCGTTGCTTGAGGAACGGCACCTATCCAAGGCAGCTCCACTGTATTCCACGGAACAAATGTAATTTCACCCATCAATGCGTGTTTTACATCCAGATGCGCATTCCCTACCTTTGTTGCAATCAGAACTACACCGACTGCGAACAATGTGGTGAAGACTACACCAATGGAAGCATCCTGGGCTACGCCGCGGGAGTGCAGGAATTGGACCAGCATGGCTGTCAGCAATCCGGCGACGATGGAGCCGATCAGCATATGACCGCCGCTCAGCTGCTTGGTGATCAGGAAGGCAACGACGATCCCCAGCAGCACACTATGGCTGATGGCATCCGCCATCATTGCCATTCGTCTAAGGATGAGGAACGTTCCAATTATTCCGCAGGTAAGGCCGACAAGTGAAGCTGTAAGCAAGATCCAGGCTGTGTAGCTCATACCGCTTTCCCCTCCTCAGGCGTATGCAGATATGCTGATTCCGCCGATTTTTTCTTTTGCGCCCGCAGGTGAAGAAGCTTCGCCAGCCAGCCTTTCTGAAAGCCAAAGACAAGCGACACAAGGAACAGAGAAGACGAAACCAGAACGATAAAGGGACCTGTCGGCCAGCCTTTCCCCAGTGTGCTGACCCATGTTCCCACGGCCCCGGCACCCCCGCCGAATACAGCGGAAATGATAAGCATCCGCTTGAAGGACTGGGTCCAGTATCGCGCACTTACCGGGGGAATAATCAGGAGAGCCGACATCAGGATGACGCCAACCGCCTGAATCCCGATGACAATAACAAGAATCAGCATGCTCATATACATCCCGTTCATCACCCGCCCGGACAAGCCCAGCCCCTTGGCAAAATCCGCATCGAACAGAAACAGCTTCCACTCCTTGAAACCGATCCATATGAACGCGATCACAATCAATGCCAGCACCAGCATGATCTTAACATCTTTACCGGTCATGGAAGCTGCCTGGCCAAATATGAAGGAATCCAGCCCGCTCTGACCCCCGCCTGCCGTCCGGTTCACAATGGACAACAGCATGATCCCAAGTCCGAAAAAGATCGACAGCACGATTCCCATCGCCGTATCCTCTTTAATTTTGGTGGACGATTGAATCCACTGGATAAAGAGAAAACCGAGCACTGCGCTTAGCGCCGCTCCGGCGATCATTGCCGGAACGCTTTTGACACCAACGATCGTAAAAGCAATCACAATTCCCGGCAAAGCCGCATGGGAAAGTGCGTCGCTCATCAGGCTTTGGCGTTTCCAGTACGCCAGACAACCGATCAAACCTGAGGCGATCCCAAGAATTAAAGTACTGAATAATACCCAGAGTGTGTTGGGTGAGATGCCGGTTATATCCATTAGGTGCCTCCGATCCAGCGAAGCGAACCTCCATAGGCACGGTACACTTGCTCTTGGGTAAACGCCTCACGGGTACTTCCGTGGGCCACAATCGTACGGTTCAGCAGCAGCACGTGGTCGAAATACTCCTCTACCGTATGTAGATCATGATGTACGACCATCACTGTTTTGCCCTGCTCCTTCAATAGCTGGAGTGTCGTCATAATCGCCTTCTCCGTCGCGGCATCTACCCCGGCCAAGGGCTCATCCAGAAAATAAAGGTCAGAATCCTGTACCAGCGCCCTGGCCAGAAACACCCGCTGCTGCTGCCCGCCGGACAGCTGGCTGATCTGGCGGTGCGCATAATCGGCCATCCCCATCTGGTCCAGAGCGTGTAATGCCTGCTGCCGGTGGCTGGCTTTCGGCCATTTCAACCACCCGACTTTGCCATACAGCCCCATCATGACTACATCCAGCGCATCCGTCGGGAAATCCCAATCCACGGAGCCCCGCTGCGGCACATAACCGATACGTGATTTCACCTTGGAGAAGGCGGAGCCGTAAAAAGATACGGTGCCCGACAGCTTGGGATGCAGGCCCAGCATCACTTTGAGCAGGGTCGATTTCCCGGCGCCATTTGGGCCGATGATCGCCGTAAGCGTGCCGGGCTGCACCTTGAAGGAAACATCGTGCAGTACTTTATTTTGCCGGTAAGAGGCATTTAAGCCTTCTACTAGAACATCGCTCATCTTAGTTCCCTCCCCCGCTGAGTGCAGTATAGATCGTTTCCACATTATGTTTATACATTCCCAGATAAGTACCCTCAGCGGTATCTGCATTGCCCATGGCATCGGAGAACAGCTCGCCGCCGAGCTTGACCTCCAGCCCCTTGCTCTTGGCTCCTTCAATCACAGCCTCTATGGATTTCGGGTTAATACTGCTTTCTACGAATACGGCAGGAATTTTGTTCTGAATCAGCAAGTCAATGGTATCGTTAATGTCAGAGACGCCAAATTCATCCTCTGTACTCAGTCCCTGCAAGCCTATTACCTCAATACCATTTGCCCGGCCAAAATAACTGAATGCATCATGCGCGGTAACCAGTGTCCGCTGGGCTTCCGGAATCTGTGCCAATTTGGCTTTTGAATCCGTATTCAGCGTGTCCAGCTCTGCGAAGTATTTCGCTTTATTGCTCTCAAAATATTCTGCATGCTCCGGAGCCAGCTTCTTGAGCTCCTCTGCTGCATTGCCAAGTGCCTGCTTCCAGAGGTCAATATCAAACCACACATGGGGGTCCGTGTCTCCCAGTTCATTTTTGAGCAGCTGGTCTTCCGGGATACTCTCAGATATCGCAACAGTCGGCCTCGTTTTGCCGATCTCTTGGAACACCTCATGCATTTGGCCCTCCAGATGCAAGCCACTGTACAGGACCAGATCCGCACCGCCCAGCTTGGCTATATCTCCTTGAGTGGCATTATACAGATGGGGATCCACACCTGGTCCCATAAGACTCTGTACCTGTACTTTATCTCCGCCAATAATCGTTATAGGCTCTGCAATCTGTGAAATGGTCGTAACCACAGCAATGGTGTCTTTGCCTGTCCCTTCTGCTGCGTTCCCGCTCTCCTTCTCATTACAGGCCGTGATTACAAGTACCACGGACAGCAATGCACCCACACCTAATTTTCTCGTTCTCTCCACCCACAGGTTCCTCATTTGTTTCTCCTCCTGGTTCAAAGAATAGTTAAGATTCATAATGTGCATTAAGGAAAATATGTTTCCCTGATGAAACTTATTTATATATATAAAAATAAAGGTATTTGTTTCTACTGTCAAACTAATTTTTACTAGGGAAAGATTTATGTAATAATAATCCACCCTGTACTCATGCGCTGCGTTACCTGAACACAACAAAAAACAGCGGCTGCCAGGGACGAGATATTGTCCTGGACTGCCACTGTTTTATTGTGATATCCTGTCCCGTCTGCTTAATCTTAGCCAGACCCTTACCCTTTTGTAATACGGTTAGCTTTAACATGTTTTAGTTGGGCCACAATAATAACGCTGATGATGACCAGCAGGAACCACGAGCTGATTTTACTGAAGCTAACCACTTGCCAGGCTTGGTACTGGTCAGGATATTTCCAGGCATTAAAGAATGTAGCTATATTTTCGGCTAACCAGATAAAAAAACCTACGATGAAAAAAGCCAGTGTCAAGGGCATTCGATATGTAACAGTCCGTACCCGGTAGATGATCCAAGTTTTCCAAAAAACAATGAGCACAAGCGCCGTTAGCCACCAGCGAAAATCAGGAATGAAATGGTGTGTGAAAAAGTTCAGATAGATCGCTCCTCCCAGTAATCCCGCAGAAGTAAGCCCCGGCCAGCCGGTCATGTCCATCTTCAGTCTACGCCATACCTGGCACATAAAACTTGCAACACTTGCATACATAAAACCGCTATAGAGCGGTACACCGAATACCTTCGTAAGCCCGGGCTCCGGGTATGACCAAGATCCCATACTCACCTTATATATTTCCAGCAACAGTCCAATACAGTGAAATATACAGATCACTTTAATCTCATCCCATGTTTCTAATCCACTGCGGTACATGAGGTACTGCACAGTAAGCAGTATGAAAAGAATGGCATCATAACGGTAAACGAAAGGCACATCTATTAAACCGGAAAGAGCTAAGGTCCCAAAGATCGCAATCGGAAAAATGCAGCTCATCGCCTGATGGTAGCCAAAATGCAGAAGTTGTGTTATTGGTTTCAATGATGTTATCTCCTCGCCGGGCAGCTTTTAGCCTTTCTTTATTAATGACCGTTTTGAATTTAACATATAATTTATCGTTTTACAATATATTTTGATTGTTTTATGATAGAACAAGCTTTCTTGAAGCTATTATATATTCTTACTTCATCCATATTTCCTTGTAGTTGATTTTGCCCCAGGCATTCATCTCGATCCCGTACAGCGACTTCTCATGCCCGACTGTCTGCACACTATGATACATAAAAAGCACACTGAACTGCCGCTTCAGCTCCGCCTCGATCCCCCGCAAAATCTGCATTCTCTGCTCCGGCTCGGCAGTTTCCAGAGCATCCCGGATTCGTCCATCGACTTTTGCCAACGTGGCAGCATCTAAATGGTTGCGGATATAACCGTTAGGAGACCGGTACATCTCAATTAATGCAATCGGGGGCTGTCCGCCCAGCACTTCGCCAACGAAGATCATATCTGCCTGCACGAGCACCCCCGCTTGCGACAGTTCCAGAATAGGCAGCACATTTATTTCCACCTTAACGCCCAGCTTGCCGCACTCCTGCCGGATCCAGCGCACATCCTCTTCATTGCTGAAGTACTCATAGGTGTATAGCTGCAAGACTTCACCGGCATAAGTAGAGGATCGCAGCAGTTCTTTGGCTGCATCCAAATCAGAGCCATTCCCATATGCGGAGTCATTCCACCCGGGATCAAAGCCTGAAGAAGTCACGGCTCTTCTCCCCTGCAGCTCCCGAATCATTTGCTTCCGGTCCAGCGCAAGATGAATAGCCTCCCGTAACCGCCTGTCCTGCACTACTCCGTCTTTAGACAAATTGAACGTTAGCAATGTACTGCCCAGCTCATATTGGTTCAATGTCCGGTCAGAATCCCCCTTGCTAAGCGCTTCAAAATACAGCAGCTGTGTTTGATCTGAAGACCTCTCCCTGCTACGCAGCTGTTCTTCGTAATTAGGCCATACCCACATTTCAATCCGGTCCAAGAAAGGCCGTCCATTAAAATAACGTTCATTGGCCTCCAGCACCAGGATAGATTCATTATTCTCAGTCATTTGAAAAGGCCCAGTGCCCACAGGCAGCCTGGCGAAGTTATGTCTCGCAGCTATCTGCTCCAAATCATTCGGGATGATCGAAAACCTTTCGGTGGCTATAAAATGCGCAAACAGCGCATTCGGCTCAGCCAGCTGGAAACAAACACTATACGTACCCCTCATCTCCACCTGCAGCACACTTTGTGCCAGGAAATCGCCGGTACTCCAGTTCCTGATACGCTCGAAGGTAAACCGCACATCCTCCGCTGTCAGCCTTTTACCATGATGGAACATCACGCCCTTGCGCAAATAAAAGGTCCAGCGGCTTTTCGTTTCGTCACACTCCCAGTGATGGGCAAGTCCAGGCTTCAAGGTCTGCTGCTGCGGATCGTATTCCACCAATGTATCAAACAACTGGCGGATCATATGTGCTTCCGTTCTCCGGACAACTGTCAGCGGATCAAGATCAGGCACGGGCCTGTAAAAGGGAAACCGCAGCACATCCTCATCACTCCGCTGTTTATGCATGCCAAACTGGTCACCAAGCCAGCTGTGGAACTGCGTATGCAGAGATTCGTCACTACTAGCCTGCAGACATTCGAAGGCTTCACGAATCCGGCCTTGCTGCGCCCGTCTGCGCGCTTTTTCAAGTATCAGCTCTTCTTTGTCCCGGAGAAGTACAAGCTGTGAAGTATTCCCCCTGCCCAGTCCCGATTTCCAGTCAATATAACCATGCTCCTTCAGCTTCTGGACGAGAAATTGCGTATTGCGGCGCGTGCAGTCAAAGATAACCGAAAGCTCATCCATCGACACGGGAAACCAGGTCTTATCCGGCTTTAACTCATATTGTTTATGCAGCGTTAAGTAATGATCTTCAATATCCATCATCGTCACTCCTCTAAAAGGCGAAATCAATAAATTCACTTTTCTATTTTACTGCCACTTTTGTAAAAGTATAATTTGAGTCATTCCATCCGTAAAGAGGAGCGTGTATGAACTAATGTCATCCAACATAACGCAAGCACAGCCGGAGATATCCATTTGGCGCAGTCCGGCTTTTATGATTTTACTTGGGACAGGTGCGATCATGGCGCTGGGGAACAAGATCTATGAGCTTGCCCTACCGCTCATTTTGTATGATCTCACGAAGTCCTCCGTGGTTATGTCGACGATGAGGGGCATTGAATTCCTGCCGAATTTGCTGCTCGCGATGTTCATTGGCGTCCTGGTAGACAGGGTAAATAAGAAAAGGTGGTCTTTAACGGCTATTCTGCTGCAGATCGTAATTCTTGCGGGGTTATACGCGGCTATCGAACTGGGGATTCATTCTCTTTGGCTGTTGTACATTGCGGGTTTTCTGCTGATGACCTTTGGGTATGCCTATTCCAACGCCCGGGTTGCCATGGTGAAGCAGTCGCTTCCCAAGTCCATGCTCACCCCGGCAAATGCTTCCTACAATTTCGTGACGACCTTTGTCGGGATCGCCGGACCCGTATTAAGCGGCTTATTGCTCATCCTACCCAATCTCCATGTATCTCTGCTGATTACGGCGGTTGCTTTCACCATGGCCTTCATTACACTTTCCTGTATTCGAACCCATGAAGAGACCGCATCGCCTTCTTCGAAGCGAGACGGCTTCTGGAAAGAGCTGTATGCAGGCTGGATTGAATTACGCACCAACCGGTTATTATGGACGATGACGATCGCCGTTATATTTCTGAACAGCACTTCCGGGATGGTGGATACGACAATTATTTTTTTCGCAAAGGATGAACTGAAGCTCGGGAATGCGCTACTTGGCCTCGTTTTCTCGGCCGCTGGAATCGGAGGACTGGCAGGAAGCCTGCTGATCGGTAAATTGCGGGGGTATTTCACAGTTGGTCAGCTGATTACGTTATCCAGTTTATGCGTCGGGTTGACGAGTACCATCTTTTATTGGTCGCATTCTGCTTATGTACTTGCCTTCGGTCTGTTTCTATACGGTTTGTTTGAGACGATAAGCACGGTAAGCATCTGGACGTTCCGCCAGGAGACAACCCCTTATCAGCTAATTGGCCGGGTCAGCGGAATTACGGGATCAATCTTCAAGCTGGGGATGCCCTTCGCCATTATAGCGTCGGGCTGGATCTCTGAGCTTTCGGGTCCACGCACGGTGTTCCTGATTACAACAGGCATAAATATGCTTATATTCGCAGGTTGTCTGTTTAGCCCATTATGGAAACATCGCGGGGCGGTAAAGGGATAAATCAGCATCATTTCACGCAAAAAACAATTTCAGTACCTGTCTCTTTGTTCTTGAAGGGTCCGATGTATTCCTTAAATTTTAGTTCCACACCCGAAATATTGTCGGGTAATGGCGGGGAGATCACATAATTATAAGCGGCACGCCCCGTTGAGCTACCGCCATCTGACATTCGGCAGTCATAAGCTTCACCCAACTCAAGCTCAAAATGTTTGTGGTGCTTATAGGAATGTCTGATCAGATCATCTACAGTAACATCCCAATCTATATTGAAGGTAATTACGCTGGCATTGCTATATTGCCGCATGGAAGTGAGTGTGTAGAAATACTCACCCTGCTCAATAGACTGAAGCACGGGAATATGTTGTCTGAATCCGGAAGGCTCAATCAACGGTTTAAAATGCTCTTCACTTAACAAGGATCCGAATATCGCTTTTAAAAAATCCTCGTAGAGTTCGAAGTCCGCCGCCCATTTAGAAATTTGCTCTAAGGGCGGAAACCCCGGATTATTGCCGGAGATATCTTTCCGCTGCTTGATTAGCTCACAGATTTTCTCGTCAATATCCATGATCCGTGTATCATAATGTTCAGTTGGACGTTCAAAGGGCATCCGTTTCATCGTTAGCCTCCTTTTTTTATAGAACAAACACTGACACCGATTCAAAATACAGCAGCCGTTTCTCATCCTCATAAATATCGGGAGGAAGCGACAAATACTCTTCAGTAAGCAGATCCGCTTCGCTAAGGGCATCGGACCGCCATAACGTCAGACCCAGCTGCGGAAAAGTATAGGTGCATCCGGTTTCCGCAGGATTCCGTTCATAGGGAGATAATTGATCCACAATAACTGCCAGCTTCTCAGCCATGGTAGCAAATAGATCAATCCCGGCAAAACTGCAGGTCCACTCTTCCCCAGGATTGGCGATTTCGATGAATACCGCCGATCCTGCGTCGTTATATTCAACTTTATAAAATAACGGAAATTCCGCTGCGGCTTTCGCGATCTCCGTCTCGGTCATTCCAAGTTGCAGCGGGCCAATGGATTGCCCTGGCAGTACAGGGATTAGCCGGGAACCGGACTCCATTGAACCTGCACTCTGCGTGTAAGGAAGTACTGTATGCTCTGCTTGCTCAGCATCACTAATTAGCGGTATAACAGATTCCTGTGGCTCTGGAGCAGACAAACCGTATTTGTCCATCAGGCGAAGTTTATCCTTGCTGCTTATCTCTACCTCGCAGGTTTGATTGCTTTGTTCCAGCGTTATGTATTCTGCGGCTTCTCTGAAGCTGCTTAGGTAACCTGACCCTACCGCTGCGCATAATGCCGCACCCACTGCCGCTTCTTCCTGTGAGTCACTCAGACTAAAAGGAATCCTGAACGCCGACCGGACTTTGTCACATAATACTGTGTTGGCACGCAGTGCATTACCGGAGCCAACTATATAATCGAAGGTTTTGCCGGTTTTCATTCCAAGAGCTGTGTAGAATGCATGCAGCTCGTCAACCATCCCCTCCAGAAAGGCATGGGCAAGATTGCCGGGTGCGAAATTGTCCAGAGAAATACCTTCTATGCTGCCGCGTGTCTCAGGATTCGTTCGGGTTCCGAGAAACTGCGAGTGTACCGTAAGCCCCTGGCTACCCGCCGGATTATCCTGCAACAGCCGATCCATTATACTGTAAACCTCTTCCGCTGGTTCTCCGGAATAAGCTTCGATGATTTGCCGGTAAAAATGCTCTAAAAGAGCGTACGATTCACCTCCACTGAGTGCAGCACCTACCATGAGTACCCCACCTCCGGGATAAGGCCGCATTTCCATTCCGTCAACTTGCTCCATACCCTCCGGCAGCAGCACCGACAACTGGCTGCCTGTACCCATGTTCAGCAGCAGCGATTGGTCAGGAGCCGGGACACTTCCAAGAAAGCTTGCCTGATTATCTCCGAGCGAGGTGTATACAGGAATTCCGTGAGACGTGAGTCCTACTATCGTTCCTGAGGGTACAACCGGTGGCAGCACCTTCGGATCAATTCCTGCCTCAGCAAGGGCTGTCCGGTCAAAATCATTTAGAAGTAAGCTGTAGCAGCCAATCGCAGCAGCTTGTGTTGCGTCGATTCTTGGCACATTATACCCTGCTAACCTTAATGCCACATAATCGGCAATCGTACAGAAGCTGGAGGTATCATTCGGAACAAGATCATGCAACAGGTTATAATAGTGTGTTGCCAGCCCGTAGCCTGGAGCGACCGGGTAGCCGGTCGATTCACTCAGCTTCTGCGCATAAGAAAGCGAAGCCTCGCAAGGAAGCCCCCCTCTGCCATCTTGCCAAGTATAGAGCGGACTTACATGTTGCCCGCTTCTATTTATATATAGGATGCCGTGCATTTGTCCGGTCAAACCTATCCCGCACACCTCCGGTTCCCAAGATATCAGCTGCTCCAGAATCTCTTCCACTTGCAGGAGAATTTTTTCAGGGTCCTGCAGCCTTTCCCATTCTGCCGTGCCCGTAGGGGGATTTCCTCCCTCATCCGAAATGGTATGAAGCACAGTTCTTTGCTCCAGATCATACACCAATCCAGAAATTGATGTCGTTCCAATATCCAGCCCGATATACTTCACAATCGCTCTCTTCCTTCCACGTAGACTATCATAATTATTTCCAGAATAACTTGAATCTCCACCACTTAGCTGACGCTTGAAGGGGTGGATTCTTGCGAACAGAGGAGCAGCCTCCTTTTATGGGCAAGCGATCCCTGCGTTCCCGCAGTTCTACGTTTTATTTTTATAGGTAATAGCTATACCGCTACCTCTTTGATATTATGAGCCGAATTTTCATCCCGATCATGGTGTGTTCCGCAAGCTACACATGTCCATTCTCGAATCGAGAGGTTCTTCACTTCGGGATGGATCATGCCGCATACGTGGCACTGCTGACTGGTCGGCTCGAAGGTGTCGGCAACCCGGAGGGTTCGTCCATACCAGGATGCTTTATACGTCAGTTGACGCACCCATTCGCCCCAGGACGCATCAGCGATGGACTTGGAGAGTTTGGGATTTTGAATCATATTCGCCACACGCAGATGTTCGATGCTGATCGTTTGGCACTCACGGATCAGCTTCGTTGTCATCTTGTGGAGAAAATCGTTCCGGGAATTTGCAATGTGTTCGTGAATACGAGCAATGTGTTGCTTGGCTTTCTTCCAGTTGGAGCCCCCTGGTGTGCGTCTCGCCAAACGCCGCTGCCACAGCGCAAGCTTTTTCTCGTATTGACGGTAAAACCTGGGGTTGGCAAAATGCTCGCCGTTGGAGCACACAGCGTATTCCTTAAGCCCCAAGTCAATGCCGATATGTGCATCTGCTTGTGGGAGTGGGGTCTTTTCGACCTCACAAACCAGGGAGACAAAATACTTATCGCTGGCGTTTTGCCGTACCGTAGCGGACAGTATACGACCCTCCAGCTTCCGAGAGTTGGCGAAACGCATCCAGCCGAGCTTGGGAAGCTTCAACCGGTTGCCTTCAATGGCGATATTTCCGTTCGTGAATTTCGTGGTGTAGCTTTGTACTGGATGCTTCCGGCTTTTGAAGCGAGGCGCTTGATTTTGCTTTTTGAAAAAGCGGTCAAAGCTATCTGCCACATGCCGAACGGCGGACTGTAAAGCAATACTATCGACTTCTTTGAGCCAGCCATATTGTGTTTTTAGGACGGGGAGCTGTGTCGCACAGGTCTGATAGGACAACCCTTTGCCTGTCCCGGCATAGGTTTGGTTCCACTCTTCCAGGAAATGATTGAACACAAAGCAGCAGCAGCCAAACATTCGACGAATGAGTTGCTGTTGCTCGGTATTTGGGTAGATGCGGTATTTATACGCTTGATGAACGATCATGTGCGACACCCCCTTTTGTAGTGTTTTCTTACAGTATAGCACATATGTTCGCTGAATAATTGAAAACCGCCGATTCATCTCCGCCTATAGAGGTCGGAGTCTTTTCGGCTTTTGAAGATAAACCTAAGGAAGTGATCCACAGGTACAGCACAGTGATTCTGCATAAACTGGATACCTTTAAAAGATACTAGCGGTTGGAAGATATTCGCGACACTGGAGGAATTCAGATGAGACTTCAGGACAAAGTAGCTGTGGTTA
This sequence comes from Paenibacillus sp. FSL L8-0470, assembly GCF_038008625.1. NCBI lineage: Bacteria > Bacillati > Bacillota > Bacilli > Caryophanales > Paenibacillaceae > Paenibacillus > Paenibacillus sp. FSL L8-0470. The sequence continues at coordinate 3,514,656 of NZ_JBBOZM010000001.1, read as the reverse complement.
CGGGTGCAGCTTCAGGAATGGGTAAGGCAATCGCCATTCTTTATGCAAAAGAAGGTGCAAAGGTCGTGGTTTCAGACATTCACGAAGAAACTGCCCAAGGAACTGTGGACGAAATCAAGTCAGCCGGAGGCCAGGCTATTGCAGTAAAGGCGAATGTAGCGTCCGAAGCAGATCTTCAGAATTTGATAGATACTACAGTGAATACCTATGGCACATTGGATATTCTGGTGAACAATGCCGGAATTATGGATAATTTCGAACCGGCCGGAGATATTGAAGATGACAAATGGGACCGTGTCTTCGCTATCAATACGCACTCCGTGATGCTCTCAACGCGCAAAGCTCTCCCCTTCTTTCTTGAGAAACAAAAAGGGGTAATCATCAACGTCGCCTCGGCCGGCGGATTAAACGGTGCCCGGGCCGGTGCTACCTATACTGCTTCTAAACATGCCGTTGTTGGTTTCACCAAGAATACAGGCTTCATGTATGCCCAGCAGGGAATCCGCTGCAATGCCATTGCACCGGGCGCAGTTGAGACTAATATTGGCTCTACAATGACAAACATTAATCAATTTGGTATGGGGCGTACCCAGCCGGGACTGGCCCTGAACCCGCGGGTCGGCAAACCGGAAGAAATTGCTCAAGTGGCACTGTTTCTTGCTTCCGATGAATCCAGTTTCGTGAACGGAACCGTCATCGTAGCAGATGGCGGCTGGACGGCTTATTAAACATCGCGAATAGACATGCCAAAAACCCACCTATGCTGAAATGCTGAGATAGGTGGGTTTTTGGCATACAGATGATATTTTACTCCATCTCACTTAGCATCCGCTCGAAGGTTTAGATTTAGGAAAAGATCTTTTCACAATTCATTCAAGGAGTATTCTCTTTCTACTTTACAGATTCTTGTGATGTAATTTTTGTACCAATCCGTTTTTCCTTTTTCCTGTGCCAATCCATGTGCTTCGTTTGCTTTCCAATTTTTAATGGCATCCAAGGATTCCCAGTAAGAGATCGTTACCCCGAAACCAAGCGAATCCCGGACACTTTCCGCACCCAAAAAACCTGGTTGTTTGGACACCAATGTTACCATATTCTCTGCCATGCTATCGTATCCATGATCTCCTTCGGTACGTTGACTTGAGAAGATAACCGCATAATACGGCGGTTGTGGTGTTTTAGCAAAATTACTCATTATTTTCATCTCCTTCTCTTTACGCTACTTAAGTAGGCCGTCTATCATGCTTCCAGCCTTTTCCTGTTGTTTTGCCTACGGATGCCATCAGAACAGAGAGATGACTGCTCCCGTCGATACCCAGATATTCATTCATGTTTTTGTCAAACCAGTGGCCTATGGTGGCTACCCCCAACCCCAACCCGTTCCCGACAGTATGAAGATTCTGTGAGACATGGCCTGCATCCCACCATATGTACCGATATGCCCGTTCGTTGTACTTGTCTTCCGTGCGTCCAACCATAGCGGTCCAAACAAAGTTAACGGCAGCCCGGCGGGTCATCTCCTGCTCCTCCGTAAACAGATAGGCAACCTGCGCTACATCCTCCAGTTTTAACCCTTCCAAGGTCCAGCGCTCTACATCCAGGTGATACAGTCCTTTTTCCAACCCTACCACGTTATTCACCAGCAAATAAGTTTCAATCGGATAAAGTGCTCCTGCGGAAGGCGTTGTCCGAAGTTGATACCCCTCCATATTTGCAGTAATTCCCTGTGTTCCCCAGAGCAATAGGTTTAATTCGTTCAATGAAAGTGGCACGTTGGTGAAATTACGCTTGGTACGGCGGTTGTTCAGCAGTTCCCACAGGGCTGGAGCGTCCGGAAAATCCGGATTTCCCAATGGGATATGCACAATAGCGTCTTCATACCGCAAATACGTAGGCGGAGCTTTAGAAAAGTCATACTTCGCCGCCCAACCTTTTTCCAAATCACCGACAGCGTAAGAGGTTGCCTGGATAAAATCATTACAGATGCTTTTCCACTCAGGATGCATGAATATTCCTCCCTTTTTACAGTTAATTCACTGCTCACAAGGTAGATTATACGACGCAGTATACCATTAGTGAAATTATGCTTTATTATATATTTAATAAGTATTTACTAATGTCAAAGGAGAAAACATGACACTTACGCAGCTACAAGTTCTAATTGCAGTATCGGAGCACAAAAATTTTACCAGAGCGGCTGATGCCTTGGGGTTTACGCAGTCGGCGGTATCGCAAATGATCAATAGTCTGGAAAAGGAATTGGGAATCTTGTTGTTTCACCGCAACCGGCGCGGCATCTCCACGAGCTACATCGGTGAACGGATGATTCAGCATGCCCGGGAAATTTTGCGTATTACATCATGTATGAGAGAGGAATCCTCTGCTTCCCTGGGATTGGAAGCGGGAACGCTTCGCATCGGCGTCATTCCCAGCGTATCCGCTAAGGTGCTTCCCGGTATAATCGGTTCGTTCCGGGAGTTGTTTCCTCAGATTGATATTGTCTTGTTTGAGGGGAGTTACGAAGAGATTCACAGCTGGATCTCCGGCTCCGTAGTAGATGTCGGCTTTACCACCACGCCTGACAAAGAGCTACAGACGTTTCCGTTGCTTCAGGATCAAATGAAGGTGTTTGTTTCAAACGATAGTCCGCTGAAAGACGAACCGTTTCTCACTTTCGATCAACTGAGGGGCAAATGCTTTATTATGGTTAAAGACTACGGCATCCAAAAACTGTTACAGGAGCATGGCAATGTACCGAATGTCACCTTCGAGGTGAGGGATCCGGCCACAATCCTCTCCATGGTGCAGGAAAGGGTCGGGGTCACTATCCTGCCCGAACTGTATATGCCCGAGGTATTGCCAAAAGTGACGGCTGTTCCCCTTCGACCAGCTATAATACGCGAGGTCGTACTTGCCGTACGTGACTTTCAGTACGTTTCTCCGGTGACCGCAGAGTTTATTGTACACAGTCAAAATTATATGAAGAAACTGGAAACAACTGGACTCTGAGAGATCAAGTCCTTCCTGGCATCATAAGGAACACACTTTTTACAGAAATTTCAGGAGTACATCACCGGCAAAGGGACCCGTTCTTGTCCGAAGGGAAGGATAATAACCGAGCCCCTTACAATGAAAAACCGCGCAGAGCGCGGATTCTCAAAGGATTATGTTCTTGTCTTGTCTTCTGACAAATTTATTGCCGGCCATCCCTAACTCTGATATTGCTTCCGAATAAAGAGGAATCACTTGTCAGCTTATAGGATGGATAATGTTCGTCGGCCTCCAGCCGCATCACCTCATCAAATAATGATTCCTGCTGGCGGTCGCAGAGAAAGACGAACGGTTGCTGCTGGAAGACGATATCCGTAATATTAGGTTCAATTACGATCAACAAGACCAAAACACCGTTGCAGCCGCAATCTTCCGTGTCATAGAACAATTTGAAGGATCCGGGTTTATCATTAAGACTTTCTCCAAGACGTCCGGAAGTTAAGGGATCCAGTTGAATTTGCATATCCTCCACTCTCCTTTAGAGCAGGTTGCTCCTAAATAGATTATGGAATAAGTATAGATTTTATATTCAACCAAGGCCTGTGACTGCACTCACTTTTATCCAATTTGCGAACGTGCGGCATTCTCCAGAGCCAGCAGCTGTTCCCTTATTTTCACTGCTTCACCGATGATAATAAGTGCCGGATTGCTGATCTTCATAACCGCGGCCAGCTTGTCGATGTTGCCAAGCGTACCGGTCACCGTCCGCTCACGGTCTGTAGTCCCATTCTCGATCAGCGCTACAGGAGTTGCAGCATCCTTCCCATGCTTCAGCAGCTGTTCGCAGATCCCGCTCAAATGGCTTACCCCCATGTAAATGACAAGGGTATCCACGCTGTGAGCAAGCGCATCCCAGCGGACAGGAGCAGCATGATCGTGACAGCGGCTGCCGGTTACGATGGCAAATGAAGCGGCGAGGCCGCGATGAGTCAAAGGAATTCCAGCGGAAGCCGCTGCACCGATGGCCGAAGTAATGCCGGGAATGACCTCGTAGGGAATTCCCGCAGCAGCAGAGGCAAGCGCTTCTTCCCCGCCCCGTCCGAAGACGAAGGGATCACCGCCCTTTAAGCGGACAACATGGCTGCCGGCGGAAGCATGTTTAATCATCAGCCTTTCAATGCCTTCCTGGGGCATAGAATGCTGGCCCGGCGCTTTACCGCAATAGATGCGCAGTGCCTCCTTCCTGCCATAAGCGAGCAATTCTTCATTCACCAGCCGGTCATAGAGAATAACATCCGCAGTCTGAATGCGCCGCAGCGCTTTGACTGTAATCAGCTCCGGGTCCCCCGGTCCTGCTCCAACAATACTTATGCTTCCCTGTTTCATAGGCTTTTCTCCAATGCTGCCGTGCTTGAGATAACAGCATCTCTCCGTCCGGACGGCTGCTCCGCTGTGGAAGAAGCTCCGGACTTAAAGCTTTTTTGCGAAAGATAGAACAGCAGGCCCGTAAACAGCACCCCGCCGAGAAAATTCCCGAGCAGAACGGGGATACCGTTCCAGAGCCACCAGTCTCCAAAGCTGACTTTTGCCCCTAGCAGCATTCCAGCAGGAATCACGAACATATTGACCACCGTATGCTCAAAGCCTTGACCGAAGAACGTTAGGATCGGCAGCCACATCGCCAGTATTTTTCCGGCTGTGGATTTAGAGGTCATTGCCATCACTGCCCCGAGCGTAACCATCCAGTTGCAGAGCATCGCCTTGATTAAGGCGAGCGTCATCCCCTCTGCCCCCATACTCTTATAAGCAGTTGTTTTGCCTTCACTTGTTGTGATTAACGTCTGAATTAGCGGATTTGACATATCGGTCCCCATTTTTGTAATAGTGAGGCCATATAAGGCTGCATATACTGCACAGCCAATTAAGTGCCCGATAATTACCCAGAAGAAATTGTTCAGCATCCGGCCGGGAGACGTCTTTTTCTCCAGCACCGCCAGCGGAATCAAAGCAAAGCTGCCGGTAACGAGCTCCAGTCCAAGCAGTATAATCATTACAAAGCCGACAGGGAATAAAAGTGCTCCGATCATAGGTATCTTAGTTTGAGCTGTTGCTGTAAAAGCTAAGGTAGTCGCACACGCCAGTATCGCTCCCCCGAGGCTGCCGCGTACAATAAGCTGCGTGATGCTCAGCTCCGCTTTGGCCTTGCCGGCTTCGATCATTGCGGATAACACTTCACTAGGCTTCACGTAATCCATGACTATTCCCCCTGTAATCACTAGTTGTACTAGATAGTCAGATAGATGTGCCCGCTGCTGTGATCTACCTCTACCTCATAGGTTGTCACATGACCGGAATCGGGTGCCTGCACAGCACCGCTATGGAGGTCAATCCGCCAGTCGTGGAGCGGACAATGCACCTTTGAACCGCAGACCATACCTTCTGATAAGACGCCGCCTTTGTGCGGGCATTTATTCTCAACGGCCAGCACCTCACCCCCAGTAAGACGGAATAAGGCTATTTCCTTGTCTCCCACCTTGAACTTGCGTGAGCCTCTGATGTCGATATCCGTCAAATTGCCAACAAGCATTTTGGTCATAGTCATAGCAGTGGCCTCCTTATACCGTCTCGGGTTGTGAGAGTTCTTCGAAATTCTTGCGCAGCTCCGGCTCATTAACAATTTGTTTCCACGGATCGGTGGTGAGACTGAGTGTCTTCTGAATTCTTTCCTGGAGCGCCAGCCGTTCTTCCTTAAGCTCTAAGGCCTGCTTAATGCTGTCCAGACCTACACGTTCGACCCACTGGGCTGTCCGTTCGTTCCAGCCGGCATTCTCCCGGTAATATTGCAGAAATGCACTAGCCCATTCCAGCACTTCATCATCGGTCTTCACTACACAGAGGAGATCTGTTGCCCGTACATGCACACCGCCGTTGCCCCCGATATGCAGCTCCCAGCCGCCATCAATGGCGACAACGCCGAAATCCTTAATCGTCGCTTCCGCACAGTTTCGCGGACAGCCGGAGACTGCAAGCTTCACTTTGCCCGGCGTATTCAGCCGTTCGAAAGCTTTCTCTAAGCGAATGCCCATACCAAGGGCATCTTGCGTACCGAACCGGCAGTAGGTGGAGCCGACACAGGTTTTAACCGTCCGGAGTGTCTTGCCGTAGGCATGCCCGGAAGCCATATCCAGCTCTTCCCACATCTTCGGCAGATCCTCCTTCTTGACGCCGAGCAAATCAAGTCTTTGCCCGCCGGTGAACTTCACCAGTGGAACCTCGAACTTCGCGGCAACCTCTGCGATCTTGATCAGCTCAGCCGGTGAGGTCACGCCTCCATAAATTCGCGGTACCACCGAGTACGTGCCATCTTTCTGGATATTGGCATGGTAGCGTTCATTCGTGTACCGGGACTCCTTCTCATCCACATATTCTTCAGGCCAGAGCATCCCCAGATAGTAATTCAATGAAGGACGGCATTTGGCACAGCCCTCTTCATTATTCCAATCCAGTACATTGATGACTTCCTTGACTGTCTTCAGTTCCATCCGCTTGATCTCGGCGACAATTTCGTCGCGTCCAAGTGTAGTGCAGCCGCAGATGCCTTCCTTGACCGTGACCACATCATCACCGGCATAGAGCTGCAGCAGTCCCTCTACCAGCGGTTTGCAGCCGCCGCAAGAGGCGGAAGCTTTCGTGCAGGCTTTGATCTGGCCTACACTGGTGCAGCCCCCGGATTGAATAGCCTCGGCTATCGCCCCTTTGGACACACCGTTGCAGCCGCAGATGATCTCGTCATCAGCCATGCCCTCCAGCCGGTTTCCTTTGGGCGAGGCAAGTGCATCGCCGGAAATCCCAAGCAGCAGTTCTTTTTCCTTCCCCTTAATATTCTCGCCTTTCTTAATCATGGAGAATAGCTGTGCCCCGTCATTTGTATCGCCGAACAATACGGCACCGATCAGCTTGTCGTCCTGAATGACCAGCTTTTTGTAGACTCCGTCAATCTCATCCTGATAGCGTAAAGCTCTAGACCCCGGCTGCTCCGTGAACTGGCCTGCGGAGAATACATCGACCCCGGATACTTTCAGCTTGGTCGAGGTAATGGAGCCTGTGTAGCCTTCGGTCGGCACACCCGCCAGTCTCTTGGCGAGCACAGCCCCCTGCTCATATAACGGAGCTACCAGTCCGTAAGCAATACCCCGGTGCTCTGCACATTCTCCGACCGCATAGATTCCGGGAATATTGGTCTCCAGATAATCATTCACAATGATGCCGCGGTTAATCTTAATAGAGCTCTTGCGTGCCAGCTCAATATTCGGCTTGATGCCGACTGCCATCACGATCAGATCGGTTTCAGCCACTTCACCGTCTGTGAACAGCAGACCTTTAACTCTTTTTTTACCGAGAATCGCCTCTGACTGCTTCTTCAGCAGGAACTTCATGCCCTGTTCTTCCAGCTCTTTGCGGAGCATCACCGAAGCCGCTTCATCCAGTTGGCGTTCCATAATATAATCATGGATGTGTACAACCGAAACCTCCATCCCCAGGTGCAGCAGTCCTCTTGCCGCCTCCAGACCAAGCAGTCCTCCGCCGATGACCAGCGCTTTTTTATACTTCTGCGAGGTTTCCTGCATAATCCGGGTGTCCTTAATATCGCGGAATGCGATGACCCCTTCCTTCTCTGCTCCGGGCAGCGGCAACATGAACGGGTTAGAGCCGGTGGCTAGAATCAGTTCATCATAACGGGCTTCTATCCCTTTATCCGTATATACTTTACGCTCCACAGTATCTATGGAAGTGACAGTGTGGCCCGTATACAGCGTAATATTAAAACTGCGGTACCATTCAAGGTCATTGATAATAATCTCATCCATGCTGGCTCCGCCTGCGAGGACAGAAGATAACATAATCCGGTTATAGTTCGGATGCGGCTCGGAACCAAAAATCGTAATCTCGTAAGCCTCAGGAGCCAATTTGAGCAAATGTTCGATCGCCCGTACCCCCGCCATCCCGTTACCGACCAGTATCAGTTTTTTGCGTATTGCTGACATATGTCTCTCTCCTCTCCATGTAGACAACAGAAATAGCCCGCTTCACTCCGGCCGGAAAATTACGTTTCCAGGTAACAGATGTGAGAGCAGGCGCCATTGCCGCTTCGACCGAATACATCGTTGTATTCGTAGATTTGATGAATTTGTTAAAATGACTATACTACATGAATTCGTAATACGTCAACAATTATGACATATAAATTTTTATATATTTAATTTATCGACAACAACGCTCAATGTGTGTTATATAATATAACATTATAACTTATATTGTACGTTCAATAGCAGATCCATGACGTCGATCATTACGATGTAAAAGGAGCGTCAAACTATGCATTCCCTGCTCGTCATTCATAATGGTACAACAGAGAACGATACAGAAGCGCTCTCGTCCCGGAGCCCGGACGTCATTCTTCGCTCCTGCGGTTATGTGGTCGAGGTAGCTGATACTCTGGAACAGGCCTTGGCCCTGATCAGCGATGCCGATGCCTCCATTCTTCATTTACCTATCACCGAAATCAATGAATGGAGCACCCCGCTGATCCAGCACAAAATTGCACCAATAGTCTGGTGGTGCACCTCCCTGACCGCGACATTATCTGTCTCGGCCTGTGAAGACAATATCAGGGTCGACGGGATATTATCCCCCTTCATGCACCCGCAGGAAATTCACTGGATTCTTCATTTCAGCGCCAAGCAGTGCTTCGAACGCCATCAATGGCTAAAGGAGCGGGAGCAGCTGCTGTCCCGGATCGAAGAGCGCAAATGGATTGATATGGCTAAAGGCATCCTCTCCAAGGCGAAGAACATCAGTGAATCCGAAGCCTATGACCTTCTTCGCAAGCAGGCGATGAATGAACGCAAGCGTATAGTTGATGTCGCCACGTCGATAGTTAAAGTATATCAGCTGCTGCAGGATCAAACTTAAGGAGAATCCCATATGATCAATATTCTAAAAGAAGTTGCCAGAGGCAAACGGGGTGCCCGGGATTTAAGCTATGATGAAGCTTATTATGCTGCGGAATCCATTCTGGGCCAGACGGCCTCTCCCGTGCAGATTGGCGCCTTTCTAATTGCGGAGCGTATCAAGCTGGAAAGCATCGAGGAGCTGGAAGCCTTCGTAACGGTCTGCCGCAAGGTTGCCCTCCGGGAGCCGGTTCAGCAGGGCATGGATTGTGCCGGGCCTTATGACGGGAGAACGAATTCTTTTGTCGCCACCTTTCCTACCGCCTTCTTGCTGTCTGCTGCGGGAGTGCCGGTCACACTGCATGGTTCCCCTTCCTTGCCGCCCAAGTGGGGGGTTACGCTACAGGACATCATTCAAGCCTCCGGTATCGAGATTGCCAGGCTGTCCCGGACAGACGCGATCGAAGCTGCACAAGAAAGCGGCGTCCTCTTCGCTAAGGCTGAGCAGTGGTGTCCTCCGCTTGGGGCCATCCGCAGCCTCCGGGAAGACATTGGCATGAGAACGATCCTGAATACAGCCGAGAAATTGATCGACTATTCTTGTTCTCCTTACATCGTATTCGGGATCTATCATAATACTGTATTCGACCGGATTTCCAGACTTATCGTGAAGCTCGGCTATCAAAAGGGATTGGTTGTTCAAGGGGTGGAAGGCTCTGAGGATCTCTATATCGACCGGCCGAACCGCATATACTCCATTGCGAACGGCATAGCACAGCTGGATATCATTGATCCTGATGCGCTGGGACTTGAAACCGTAGTGCCTGAAATGGACTGGACTCCCCAGCGGCAGCTGCTTACAGCTGAAGCTGTGCTTCAGGGAGGCGGGCATATGGCCTTTTACAATCAGACGCTGTTGAACGGCGCAGCCCGGCTTCACGTGGCCGGAAAGGTCAATTCCATAGAAGAAGGCGTGTATACTTGCAAGCATTTACTGGACAATGGAGACGCCTGGACTGTCTACAGCAAGTGGAAAAACGCACTGCTCGGCAGTAAAGCACTCCACTAGAGCTGTAACAAAAAAAGCGCGCAACCGTAACAATACGGTGCACGCTTTTTGCTGCAAAAAAGACCTAAGACTAAGAATAACTGCTATTAATCGGTATGCAATGCTTGCCGCTGCTTGCGGGATTCGGCAGACTTTTGCGGCTCGCGGCCCCCTCCTAATTTGAAGACCAGAATCCCGCCTACAATCACCAGAACCCCTATGAGCTGATTCAATGTGAACGGAACCTTGGCCAGACCAAGCCAGCCCAGTGAATCCCACAACAGGGCGAAGCCAAGCTGAGACGTCAGTACAATCGAAATCGCATAAGTCGCTCCAAGCAGCCTTGTGGCCTGCACCAGACAGATGACAACACCGACCCCGATCATTCCGCTGATCCAATACCAGGGCTGCATATGCTGAAGAGTAAACATATTTTTGCCTTCAACGATGAGTCCCATTACCAGTGAAGCAATAAAGCCCATCCCTAGTACCAATGTTGTTGTGGACCATGATCCAGTATGTTCATTTACTTTGCTGTTGAATATGTTCTGCAGGCTCACAAGCGCCCCGGCAAACATGGCCAGTAGTAGTCCCAGTATCATTATCTATTACTCCCTTTTCGTCTTCTTTATGTTCATCAGTATGGTGTAGTTGCCTCGTAAATATTACGGTGTGCCAGCCTGCTAAGCCCTTCCCGGTCCTTCACCAGAATGTAGCCTTTGCTGCGCTCGGTCAGCCCCTGCTGGCAGAACTTCTGGATTACCCTGTTCAAATGCCTGTAGCTGGTGCTAATAAAATTCGCCGTATCCACCAGATTAATCGTGCTTAACTGCCCTGTAAATTTAGGATCGGATTCATCATAGGTGATGGATAAAAGATAACTCGCCAGCCGTACCTCAACGGGGTGCATCAGGTTCAAACTGAGGAAATCGGATTTTCTGTAGAATTTCCGAGTAATGATCTCCAGCAAAAATTGCAGCAAGGGCGGATGATTCCGCCCGTATTTTTTCAGCCATCTGTACGGTATGCAAATCATATGAACCTGCGATACGGCTTCAACCGTGTTCAGCAATTCTGTTCCCTGAATGTATTCAACATCCCCGATTAGCTCAAGCGGTGTCTTGAAGCAGATAATCAGCGTCCTGCCCTCGGCCGTCGTCGTATAAATCTTGAGTTTGCCTTTAACCAGCACGTACAGCGACTCGGAAGGATCTCCTTTGAAGCAAATCGTTTCCCCCTGCGTAAAGCTGTACAACGACAGATGCGCCTTCAGCGGTTCAATGAAAATATGCTCAAGCTGATGTTTCTGCAAATAGGTCTGCAGCAGACCTTGATCTTGAATTTCCTTCATGGCCGGCTTCCCTCCAAGGCTAGAACTTAAGAATGACTACACCTAAGATCATCATGCCGATTCCAATAAATTGCGGCAGCCGCATCTTCTGCTTCACCACGCCGAACCATCCGTTGCTATCTATCAGAAATGTAAGGAACAGTTGTGCGATCAGCAGTGCCGATATGGTAAAGGTAACACCGATATTCTGAATTGCGGTCACTTCGCTGAAAATAACAAAAGCGGCGAAGGCACCTCCTGTTAAATACAAAGGTTTGACCAGCTTGAAGCCTTGTTTCTTTCCGTCTCGAACGAACAGCAGGATGATAAAGGCCATAATAAAGCCCGTTAATTGGGTAATGGTCGCTGCCTGCCACGTGCCTATATCCTGGCTGATGCGGGCGTTGGCTACCCCTTGCAGCGTAATGCAGGCCCCGGCCAAGAATGCAAAAATAATTCCTCTCATTGCTTCTCTCTCCTCTATGTGATCTCTGCTTTAATTAAATGACATCTGGCGTTATCCGTGAAGGACATATGTCCTAAGTGGAAGAAAGAGTTGATTTGGAGAAACAGGCCAATAATTCGAAGGCCCGTTTCAAGCCATGGCATTGGCTGAAACGGGCCTGAAGAAAAATATTAGGAGAGTAGCTTCATTTCTTGTAATTGATCAAAAATGATCTGGCTGACAGCGGAAACACGTTCCCTGTCTTTATAGCTAAGCCATGCCAATTCTGCTATTTCCGCTGCCGGAGCAAGCTGCCCTGTGTAAGCTGCGGTGAGACAGGTCATCTGGACAAGCACGCCTTCCTCTTTGCCATGGGCTGCTGCTTCATAAGTGCCAAAAGACTGGATGCTGTCCGGCTCAATCCGGACCGTTAATTCCTCTTCGATCTCCCGGATTAATGTCTCATTGTCGGTTTCACCCGGTTCCCGTTTCCCGCCGGGAAAATAATAGGTATCCTTTCCGTGGGAACGGGCAGCCAATACTTTACCTCCCACGATGTGAATCCAAGCGATCTTGTCTATCGTTACTGTCATGTAAATCCCCCTCAAAATCTTGGCCTATGTTCTTTTAATTAAAAGCGGAATTTCTTGCTACGGAAAGGACATATGTCCTTGTTGCAATCCGGCCAGAGGGTTCTTACCATTGACGCTTCACATGCATATATTCCTCCGCTTCATCCCAAGGAACGGAGAAAGCTTGCCCTTTCGCGCAAAAAATCGAAATGGAGGTGTAAGCCGGATCGGCATTTTTATTGTATTGTTTACTTAGGATAACGGTTTCCGGTTCATGGCAATCCTGATAACCGGCAACCCTTAGCGACAATGAGCCTTTGCCTTGCGTCATTGAGGCCAGTCTGACGGAATAGTTCATAAAGGTGTCGACAGGCACCGTACCCGTGACGACTGCCACTTGATCGGTCATCTCGGGTGCAGCAAAGCTCCCGCTAGCCTGCTGGATATCCGCCATTACTTTGCCTACATGATCGATATTTATCCTGATCTTGAGCGCATACACCGGCTCCAGCAAAATATTCTCCGCCTGCTCCAGTCCTTGACGCAAAGCCCGAAATGCGGCTTCCCGGAAATCCCCGCCGTGGGTGTGCTTATTATGCGCTCTTCCACTTAGCAAGGTGATACGCAGATCCGTCAGCGGTGAGCCGGTAAGCAGGCCGCGATGCCCGCTTTCCAGTAAATATTGCTCAATCTGGTGCTGGTAGCCGGCAGCTAAATCGTCGGGGTGGCACTCATTCTGAACAGAGATACCGCTGCCGCGAGCGCCGGGCTCAAGCTTCAGATGCACCTCGGCGTAATGGCCGAGCGGTTCAAAATGGCCGCAGCCGTAGACTGTGTTATGGATTGTCTCCATGTACAGAATCTCCGGATCGCCAAATGTCACCGGGATACTGAAGCGTTCGCGCATAATCTGCTCCAGAATTTCCAACTGAATTTGCCCCATCACCTGAATATGCAGTTCCTGCAATTCCTCATCCCAGCTCACATTCAGCGACGGGTCTTCCGCACCCAGCTGCTGGAAGGCATTATGCACTTCCTTAAGGTGCACGGGCGGTTCAAACCGCACCTTTGATTTCAATGTCGGGACAAGCTCGCTGCTGAGGTGATCCTGCAACAACCCCACACCTTCTCCAGGCTTAGCGGATGTTAACCCCGTGACCGCAAACAGCTCACCTGCAGCGCCCCATTCCGCCGCTGTTGTCTTAGCCCCGTAAATTTTGCGGATACTGGTAATCCGTTCCTCTATCCGTTCCTGGGCAGGACCGTAAGCCAGTTCCTCTCTTGATTTAAGCACGCCTTGCAGTGCTTTAATGTAGGTGATCCGTGTTCCCTTTTCATCATGGCGGATCTTATATACTCTTCCTGAAAAAGGCTGCTGGTAATCATATTCAGTATGTACCAAAGCATCCAGGTTGCGGAGAAAGCTGTCGATGCCCTCATCCAGCAAGGCAGAACCAGACATACACGGAAAGATATTGCCGCGCTTGACTAAAGCGATGAGCGCTTCGTGCCAGTCAGAATCGTTTAGACTTCCGTCCAGATAAGCCTCAAACAGCCGATCATCGCGTTCGGCCATAAATGACTTGAGTTCTTCGTCTACTCCGGTTTCCTGAAGTTCCGGCAGCATGAAAGCATCCCTGCTGAGCTGTAGGCGGATTTCTTTCAATACACGCTGCGGGTCAGCGCCCGCACGGTCGGTTTTATTGATGAAGAAAAAGGCCGGAATTCCATGCCGGCGCAGCAGCTGCCATACGGTCTCTGTGTGGCCTTCCACACCTTCAACAGCACTTACAATGACTACCGCGTAGTCGAGAATCTGCAGCGCTCGCTCCATCTCCGGCGAGAAATCGACATGCCCGGGCGTGTCCAGCAGAAAGTAGCACGAATCTCCGATGTTAAATTTAGCCTGGTCGGCAAACACCGTAATTCCACGCGCTTTTTCAATCTTATGCGTATCTAAAAACGTATCTTTATGATCCACTCTGCCCCGGCTGCGGATGGCCTCCGTATGATAAAGCAGCTGCTCGGCGAAGGTCGTTTTCCCGGCATCAACATGGGCAAGCAGACCGATGGTTGTGTTCCTTGTCATAGAGTCGGCTTATACACCCCCACGGATGTGCGGAACGACATCGTTGCTGTAAAACTGGCTTAACCGCTGCATCTCTTCTGCCGTAAAGGAAGGGACTTCGCGTGACGCGAGGTTATCGGCTACCTGCGCTTCATTTTTAAATCCTGGAATGATGCAGCTGACGGCAGGATGATCCAGAATCCAGCGCATCGCTGCTCTTGCCATGTTCCCCCGGCCTTCGCTAATCCAATCCAGCTTACGGGCCAGCTCTACACCTTTGACAAAAGGCAGACCGGCAAAGGTCTCCCCCACATTAAACTGCTCGCCGTTGGCATTGAAGCTGCGGTGATCGTCAGGCTGGAAGATGCTGTCCTCCTTGAACTTCCCTGTGAGCAGGCCGCTGGCAAGCGGCAGCCGCACCAGGATTCCCGCACCTTGCGCTTCGGCACGCGGCAGCAGTTCCAGTGCGGGCTGCTGGCGGAACAGATTGAAGATAACCTGAAGCGCTTGCACGCCAGGATACTCGAGACATAGAAGTCCCTCTTCAATCGTTTCCACGCTGACTCCGTAATGGCAGATTTTACCCTCGGCTTTTAATTGATCCAAAACAGCAAATACACTACCGTCACGCAAAATCTCAATTGGCGGACAATGAATCTGATACAGGTCAATGGCTTCACGCTGTAGGCGGCGCAGGCTTTGTTCCGCGTATTCGCTTACTCTCCGTGCTGAATAATTCTCAGGATCATGAATGTCACCGGCACGGCAAAATTTCGTGGCAATATGTATTTGATCTTCTTTGCCTTTGGTGGCTTTGGCAAGCAGCTCTTCGGCATGACCGGAACCGTATACATCAGCGGTGTCGAAGAAATTCACACCTTGCTCAATAGCCAGCGCCAGTCCCTTCAACCCGTCCTCATCCCGGCTTGTTCCCCAGTCGCCGCCAATGGCCCAAGTGCCAAAGCTGACTTCGCTGATCGATAGCCCTGTATTTCCAAGCTTACGGTAATTCATATGATATCCTCCCGGAATATTAGATTGTTAACGTCACTTGCACAGCAAACCATCCATTTCTATTATGAACGGTTCGCTGTGCAAGACACAAGTAGCACCTTACTCCCTCACAAAAGAAAAAACCGGGTAGTGCTCAACAGGGGCAAATCCCAGTTTGGACGCTAGTCTGTGAGAAGGGTGGTTGTCATGCGTGGTTTCCCAAAGCGGAGCCATCCCTCTTGTCAGATAAAAGTCGATTAAAGCAGTTGCAGCTTGTTCTGCATAGCCATTGTTCCGCTCAGCTGCTTCGAAAGTATCCACGTCAATAAAATATTCACGTCCGGCTGTGAACCCGTTATTTTTGCAGATCGAAAGGGTACGTTCTCCAAACTTTACCGCCGCACCGCAGGTTGTCTGCTGAGCAAACTTTGTATGTACATAAGGCAAGTGATGATAAGCATCAGGCAAAACAGGATACTCAGAGAGTTCGATCCGCAGGTTACTGGTTATATCCGGTTTCGTGTATTGTTGTCTCCGATTAAATTGCTCAGGATGGAACACATACACTGACTCGAGATGTTTATCCACGTTCCATTTGTTCAATTTGTCCATTCCGCCCAGAAACAACTTCTCCCACTCCCTGGAATCATCCGTATAAATTTCAAACCAGCTGCGGTTCTGAGCTTTGCAATCGGGAAGTACCACATCCTGCAAAAACAGCTTCATTGCCTCTTTATTCTGCTCCGGGTTGATGTCACCTGCGGCATACATCCATCTGCCGGTCGCCCACACTATTGCAAGGGTCGGTCTCTCCGTTACATCTGCAAATACCCGCCCCGGATAATTCCCCCGCAGCACAGATAACGCCGGAATATGCTGCTTTTTCTGGTTAAACAAAGATTCGAGTATTTCATACTCTTTATAGTTCAGCTCTTTCATCCCAGTTCTCCTGAAGTCCGACATTTAGTATCTAAGTACCAGTACGAAGCACATACCCCGTCCGCTTGCCTCAACGAAAATATCGCCACCCATTTTTTGCAATAGCTGCTTGCAGATAAATAAGCCTAGGCCGTTTCCTTGCTTATCCCCGGCATTCGAGCCGCGCCAGAAGCTTGTGAATATGTAGGGTAGCTCGTTAGCCATTATGGGAACACCTGAATTCTCAATCCGGATAAGCTGGCGGAAATCCTCTTCCTCAAACGTGATCCCTATACGGGTACCATCGCCATATTTAATCGCATTCTCTATAATGTTGTCCAGCACTTCCAGCAATTTATCCGGGTCGCCCAACAGAAGCTTATTCTGATAGCCCCCTATTTCCAGGCGAATCTTCAATAAATCAAGCCGTTCTTTATGGTTATGTACTGCCCTCTGGAGCCAATCACGGATGTAAAACTCAGAGCTCTGAATCTCTACTTCCTGCAGTGATGATACTGAGGTCGTAATAATGCTGGCTATTAAATGTTCAATCTGCTCCGCTTTCTGCCCGATCAACCGGGCGCAATCCCGCTGTTTAGCTTCGCTCTCATACAGTCCATCGCTAAGGGCGCTGGAATACAGTTTGATCGCAGCTACTGGTGTTTTGAGCTCATGCGAAAGCGAAGCAACAAGCGTTTGCCTGTCTTTTTCAAGGCGATGATTGGTTTGTCTCTGGGTATCCAGCGTTTGTCTAAGCAGATCGAGTCCCCAGATGAACTTTCCAAAGAAGCGGCTCTTACTCTCCTTCATTCCAGGATTCAGATGCCCCTTGGCCAGCTCATAGGGCAGTTTCTCGATCTTGTGAAACGGCCGGATAATCTGGGCTCTCACATAGAGGAGCAGACCGGTAACCGCAGCCAATATCAGGAGCAGTATGACAATGAGTACAACATTCCCCCGGATGTAGCTGCTGCCATCTTCATAAGAGAAACGCAGGAATCCGGACAATCTCTCATCAAGATAGATAGGCTTCACAATATATTCTTCACTGTCCTTAACCCCCGATCCGTCAAAAAAACGCTGAATCGCAAGCGGCTCCGCATCCTTGTCCATCCAGCTCATACTGCGGATATAGGAATAGTCCGAAGCGTTGAACATAAGCGGAAACGCTGGCCCTTCCTGCTGACTTGCCTGATGCAAGATACGGTTCACTTCAATCCGGTATGCCTTGCTGTGTTCCGTACGGAGAGGAGACAGCGCATAGCCTGCGAAGGCGGCAATTCCCGCGAGTCCGGACAGAACGACCCATAGAATCAAACGGTTAAACCGCTTCATACTTATAGCCTACCCCCCAAACGGTAATAATCCGTTTCGGCTCTTTGGGTTTCTGCTCAATTTTGTCGCGCAATTTATTGATATGTACGGTCAGGGTCGACGGCTCACTGAAGCTGTCCGCTCCCCATACCTGTTGAAACAGCCAGTCTTTCCGCAAGGCTTTCCCTTTATTGTTCATCAGAAGCACTAGCAATTCGTATTCTTTAGAGGTCATCGGCAGAGGTTGTTCGCCCCTGAAGACTGTCATGGATGTCCGGTTGATCACAATTTCACCATCGGCCAGCAACTGCTTGTCGTCCTTCATATCATAACTGCGGCGCAGGTGCGCTCTTACCTTGGCAATTAATAACTGGACGGTGAAGGGTTTCTCCAGATAATCATCCGCCCCGAGGTCCAGTCCAATAATCTTATTGTCGTCACCATGCCGGGCGCTCATAATCAGGATGGGCAGATTATGCTGCTCTCTGACCATTCTGCATATGGCAAACCCGTCAAGCTCCGGCAGCATTACATCGAGCAGCAGCAGCTTCACCGTATGCCCAGCAAGATAAGCCAGCCCTTCCTCGCCGCTTGCTGTCACTATTACCGAATACCCTTCACCCTGCAAAAAATCCTTAATAATGTCCGCCAGTTCTTTATTATCCTCGATGATCAGAATCTCCGCCACCGGCATCGCCTCCCTGCTGTTCTTCCGCTTGGCCAGCTCAATCGAGAGCGATTTACCAGCCCATGCCCATAAGCCATTCATTCAGCTTGCGTTCCCGTTCTCTTAATCTCTGGTCTTCGGAATAAGAGCCCAGACGAAGCTCCCCCTGTATATTACCATCTACCATGTACAATACTTTATCGGTCTGTGCCGCCACCTTCACATCATGCGTGACGATCATGATTGTGGTTCCCTCCCGGTTGATCCTGCACAGCTCCTCCATCACTTCCTTGGCTGCCTTCGAATTCAAAGCCCCGGTAGGCTCATCGGCGAACAGCATCTTCGGCTCGTTAATCAGCGCCCGGCAGATGCAGGCCCGCTGCAGCTGGCCACCTGATACTTCAGTAATATCATGGCTGGCAGTTTCTATAATGCCCAGTTGCTTCATCAGCTTATCGGCATAAAGATTCACATCACTCCGGCTTCGTGTTTCCTGTCTGTTCTTAAGCGCCTGATAGCCTGATAGAATGATATTATCATAAATAGACAAGTTGCTCAGCATATGCATTTGTTGAAAGATAAATCCCATTTTATGCAGCCTCAGCTCAGCCATTCTCTTCTCGCTCAACTGTGAAAGACTCTGCCCGTCGAATAGAACCTCCCCTGCGGTCAAACGGTCCATCCCGCTCGCTGTATAGAGCAGCGTTGATTTTCCAGAGCCGGACGGGCCCATCACCGAAACAAAATCACCTTCGTGCAGCGTTAAGTCAATATTTCTCAGTACGTTATTCTGTCCTTTGTTCACGATATAGGTTTTGCATAAATTTTTAACTTCCAATACAGCAGCCATATGATTTTCCTCCAGTTATAGATTTCGTATGAATCTGTTATTGTTTATTCCTGGTTCATGTTCCAAACCTGTATTTTCCTAATCTGTCCACAGCTGCTATACACGGCAAGCACCACTACAACCAGAATCAGCAGAGGATATAACCCATAGACCTGCAAGGGCACAATGTTGAAGTTTATTTCAGTCAGCCCAAACATACTAAAGATGAGGCCAATCAGCACTTCACCCAAATGATTAGCCAGCAGAACACCCAGAATAACAGAACCTAACATCAGGATAAGAATGCGCAGCACCTGCCATACACGAATCTCTCCGTTCGTGAACCCAAGGCTTTTCATCAACGCAATTCCTTGCACTTCCTTAGTAATCAGCAGCCTCACAAAGAGACTGGTAATAAAGAATGTAATAAGACACACAACGACAGTAAGCAACGTATTAATATTTTTCAGCTGTCCCATGAAACCGCCCGTAGTTACGCTAAGCAAATCTGAAGCGCTCATGATTTCAAGTCCGCTGAACTGCTGCTTCACCTCATGGATCACCGCTGCTTTTTGATCTTCCGGAAGCTTTATATTACCTGCATACTGATAGGCTGCCACTTGCAAAGGTGTGAAATCATCCGCCAGCCGCACCATATATCCTTCATTTGTAATTGTCTGAAATATGCCGGTAATCAGAAACGTATTTCGGATGCCGTCAATCTCCATCTCTATGTTCTCACCGAGACCCTTCTGGAAGTTCTTGGACATAATACTGGTTATGGCAATTTCATTTTTCAGCTTCGGTGCAACGCCTTTTAGGTACGGACTATCTGTGGATGGCTCCGTTTTAGTTCCGCTGATCCGCCGGTTGCTCAGACCATCATCAGAAATATACTTGGTGTTTATCGTATAATCAGCGCTCAGCGATACGGGAATCCCTTTGTCACGGAAGTCCGCGGTTAGCTGAGCCAGCTCTGATTGAACCTCTGTTACGGGTTTCTCTATGATTTCACTTTTCGTATAAAAGTCTGCTACGGTAGTACCGAAATAACCAATAAACTTTGGCGTTACGATGGTATTCGTGAGGTTAATCGGGATGATGATGATTGCTGTACTTAATATGAAGGTAAGAATCAAGGCAGTGTAGCTCTTCAACCGGTTCAGTACGTCACTGAGGGCAAGGAACATGGCTGTAGGCAAGGCTTTGCTTTTGTGCAGATATATCTTCCGGGAAGCATTGAACCGTTCTCCAGTATGGCCCTGCCGGATCGCATCAATCGGTGACGCCTTATTGATCTTGCGCATGCACATGGAGCAGAACAGAAGTGTTACGGCAACAATAACAACTGCACTAGCTATAGAAACCAGCATTCCGGCGATGCCGCCAGGCACGATGATATATTGCGATATTTTTCGGGACATCAGTTCTGTCAGCGGAAGGCTGATGCAGAACCCTGCAGTACCACCGGCAACAGCCAGCCCTGAATACTTCGCCAGATAAAGTCCCCTGATTCCCGAGCTTTTGAAGCCGATCGCCTTCATCACCCCGATCTCCTTATAATCATCCTGCAAGGTGGAGATAATCGTAAACCGCAAAGTCAAAAAGGCAATGAAGATTAAAAACACACTGATTACAAATAACATGGCGGAAATAATCTGATCTGTCAGAAAAGAGGTTTTCACCAGCGCTTTTTCAATTTCGAAATTTATCGGCAAATCCTCCTTCGAAAAATCCGCTGACAGCATGGCGGAGTTCGTTCCAGGTACAGCTGTAAAGCTCCACTGTCTGGACAATGATTCTCCCGGAAGCACTTTTTGGATATCTGCGAAATCTTCAGCCGCTATCATCATGCGCTTGAGACTTAGCAGATCCGAACCCATAAATGCATCCTTGAAGAACACGGTAACTGTAAAGGTCTTGGTTATGCCCTTTAGCTCAATAGCAACCTTATCCCCCAGTTTTAAACCGGTTGCATTCTGTATACTCATGGGCAAGGCAATTTCCCCTTTCTGCAGGGTAAATCGCTCATCATCAGCTCCGAACACCAGGTTTACCTCAGCGGGTACCTTGGACAGCACCAGACCAATATTCCCGGCTATGCTTTTTCGGCCTTCCGGCATTCTGATTTCCTTGGACAACAGTCCAATCTGCAGATCAGAGTAAGATTTGCTGATGTTCTTGTCGCTTTTGGCCCAAACCTCAATGTCATGATTGTATTCCGGACTGTTGGCCAGCGTAATGTTGAAATCCGCTACCTTGCTGTGTTCGATAAAACTGTTAATCGCCGTTGATGTGGAATACATCAGGCTGCTGCTGCTTGCCACCAGAGTGGAGGCTAAGGTGATAAGCACGAAGAGTACGATATTCATTGCTTTTTTGCGCTTCAGGTCCTTCTTGAGTATGGTTAGAAACACGATTTGAACCCCTTTCTTACAAGCTCTATTGCGATTATAAAGGAGCAGTTATTAAATAATCCTTAAGTGGCTGGGAAAATATTAATTGCAAAACAAGCAACCCCCAACGCCAATAAACCGTATTCGCTTTTTAGCGATACGGCCATTTTTTATTAAGAAGTTTATTTTTGAGAAATACTTCTGTCAGTGATTCAAAGTACGGCTTCGTGAATTCTATGGCATCAGGGGATCTCGTCTAGACAAATTCTTTTTTGGCAAATTCATAAAAGGCAAGTGCATTCTCCCATCCCGGAAAACCGGCCTGCGCCATCTTATCACTGCCCCCGCCTTTACCCTGGAATTCTCCCAGGCTGGCTTTGAAGAAGGCTCCACAGGAATTTTCAGAGCTGCCGCTGTGGGCCAGCACCACCTTGTTCTCCGCAGCCGACAGCAGCAAGACCGGAAGCTCCGTCTGTGCAGTCAGCTTAAGGGCCAGGCTTTGCAAATCCTTGAAAGATCTTTGCTCGAAGATCTCTGAGATCACATGACTGTCCGGTTCCAGGGCTGACAACAGCTCCCGGGCGGTGAAGCTGTCATTCTGGTCCTTCAATGCCGTGAGTTCCAGCTGCAGATCCTTATGCTCCTGCTCCCACTTCTCAATACGGTCAATGATTTCATCCTTGCCCGTATTGTATTTGGCGGACAGTACGCTGAGAATTTGCAGACTCTCATTAAATTCCTCCAGTGCGCGGGTTCCGCATTTGAAAGTAATTCGGATATTGCCCTTCTGCTTCTCTGCTTTCAACAGCTTGATCATACCGATGGCTCCTGTAGAAGAGACATGCGTCCCTCCGCAGGCGTTATATTCTACACCATCGATTTCGACTATCCGGATGTTCTCTATCACTTTGGGCTGCTTCACAAGAGGCAGACGCGCCAATTCTGCTTCATTTACGAAATAGCTTGTAATGCTGTGATTCAGGTATATGTGCCGGTTGACCTCCCGTTCCACAAGCGCCAGCTGAGCGGGAGCCAGCTCCGGCAGTTCAATGTCGATCGAGGCATATTCACTGCCAAGGTGAAAGCTTAATGTCATGGCCTGGCAGAGATCGAGGAATACGGCTGAGAGCAGGTGCTGGCCACTGTGCTGCTGCATATGGTCGAACCGCTTGTCCCAATCAATCCGGCAGCTGAGCTGGTTGTTTGCAGGCAAACGTTCTACCTTGTGCAGTACTTCATCGTCCTCCAGAATAACATCAAGGACTGGAAGTTCATCGATAAACCCCGTATCACAGGGCTGCCCTCCACCGTTAGGATAAAAGGCCGTCTCTTCCAAAATTAAATACAAGCCCTCTTCTTTCTCAACCACACGGCTGATTTTGGTTTGCCATTCCTTTAAAAAGGCAGATTCGTAGTAAAGCTTATTAGTCATAACTGTGTACCACTCCATTTCCGTTTGTATCGAAGAACCGTTCCATTACGATGTATTCTTTGACCGAACTTGCGGTGAAAATCAGCTAAATTTGCGGAATTGCCCCTCTTCTCCGCCATTTCTTCTTGTTAATGCATCGTATCCCAGATTTGCTTGCTGATCAAGATGACCGTCACCGCAATAAATAACGGACGGATATATGCGGCACCCTTGCGGATGGCAATTCTGGACCCGACAATGGCCCCGATCACCATCGGGATTCCCATAATCAGTCCGTAGGAATAACTGACCGACCCTAACGCAACAAAGGTTAATAAGCTTGAAATATTGCTGGCGAAATTGAGCACTTTAGCATTTCCTGCGGCTGTCACGAACTCGAACCCCATCATCAGGAAGGCAAAGATCAGAAAGGAACCGGTTCCCGGACCAAAAAATCCGTCATAGAAACCGATAAGCAGAGCGACTGCAATACCGATTAGACGTGATTTTTTGCTGCTGCCGGCAAATGTGGATACATCTCCCCAAGCTTTTTTGAACAAAGTATAAATTGTGATCACGACCAGCATGACAATAACCAGCGGCTTCAGAAACTCCGAGGGCACCTGCCTGACTGTAAGTGAACCTGCCACTGCACCAATAATGGAAAAAGGAATAAGTACTTTGACCAGTTGAAAATTGATCTTCCCCGAACGCATAAAGGAGGCGGTACTTGTGAAGGAGCACAACGTCCCGGCTAATTTGTTGCTCCCGAGCAGTAAGGGTAATGAGATACCCGCAGACAGCAGTGCCGGAATTGCAATCAGCCCGCCGCCTCCAACTACAGAATCAATCAGTCCGGCCAGAAATCCGCAAATGACCAGAATAGCTATCATACTTATGCTTGCATGCTCCATACTGCGCAAATCCTCCTGCTATGTATTTCAGAGACTGCCCTCCAAACAAACTCCAGCATACACAATTTTGGATGAGTGCACCATAGATTTATTTCCCTGTTTAAGTCTGCTACCTACTGAGACAACCGGCTTATTTTCTTATCTCCGCATCCCTTACCAGAACTCAGATGAACTTCTTCGACCCATCCGTTTCCTTGAAAATACTAAATTTATCGAATAGTGCTCCTTGATGATCGATCGCGCGAATTTCCAATTGTTGCGGTGTTACGGCTACTTGCAGAAAATGCGGCACTGCCAGCGATTGTGATGTGAACCATTCCCGCTTGGGCAGCAGCCATTCTGGCATTGCACCGGCTCCCCCAGCTACGACATATACGATCCCGTCCTTGAAATCCAGCTTGCCGGAGCGCAGCGGATAGCTTCGTTCATACACAATCGTATGGGAACTGAGTACAAGATCCACACTATGCTGCTCCAGCAATGGACAAAGCGCCCGCAGTGCTTCAACCTGATACCCGCCGGACACATAAGGAGAATAGTGAAAGTAGACAATTTTCCATTTGGCAGAAGTATCTTGCAGATCTTGAACCAGAAAGTCATATTGCGCATTTCCTGCCTGAAATTTGCCCGAGCTGTCAGGATAAGTATCATTATTTATGAAATCCGTGCTGTCCAGTGCAATAAAATGAGCGTCTCCATAATCGAAGGAATAATAATTCTTTGGGGCGGCAAAAGCAAAAAAGTCATAATACCATGAGCCTCCGTTCTCATGATTGCCTAAGCAGCTAAAGCTGGGAGTGTCTTGCAGCAGCTCTTTTCCGGGACTAAAAAAATACTGATTCCAATCGGCATAATTTGTTCCATCGTTAACGATATCACCGATAAACAGGCTGAAGTCCGGACGATATCTTTTCATCTGGGCAAAAATGCTGTTGTTGATCTCTCCGCCTGTGATATCAAAACCGCTCTAACCGCCAGTTTCACTGGTTACCGTAAATGAAAAAGGCTCACCCGGCAACATAGCTGTCTTAAAGGGAAATGGCCCTGCTTCTGCCGCCTCCTGCTCATTCTGAGAATACACCTTGTAGAAATAAATCGTTCCAGGCTCCAGTCCGCTGACCGTAAGCTTATGGATTTGGGTAAATCCTGAATTTTCAGCGCTGGTAAGGATCTGTTCCGGCTGCTTGTAGTTTCCTTGATAACCGCTATGTATACGTTCTGCCCTCATCACTTCCACTCTGGATGTAGATAGCTTAGAGGTCTCCCACATAAAGGTCATCGACTCTTCGGTCGGCCACTGCAAATAAGGCCCTTTAATCATAGTCAGCATAATTTTTACTCCTCTCTCATTGCTGGTTCCACCCATGCTCCGAGAACCATACTCCCTGCCTGTATTGGTCCAGCGCCTGACCGGCAACAGGCAGAAGATTAGCTGGCAGGCGGTCTAATGGAAACCAGCGAAGATCATCACATTTGTGGGGTTCAGCGTTGCTTATTTCACCTGACCACTGCTTGGCGATAAAGAAAAAATCAACCCGTTCGTCATGGGAAGTTTTAATATGCATTACTCCTGTCATTTCTAAATCCCCGGGAGCAATTAGAGCGCCGCATTCTTCCTGAACCTCACGAATTGCGGCGGCCATTACCCCTTCACCACGTTCCAGACGTCCCGCCGGGAGCGCGTAATATCCATCATCATGTCCCGTATTAAAGCGCCTGAGGAGCAGCAGCTGCTGGTTTCTAATCATAAAGACATGCACAACACTTAAGAGGCGGAATTCAGACATTCTGAGGTGCACCTTCTCTCTTTAGTTATATTATAGGAACGTACGTTTGTTAAAAGCCATGTGAAAAATATAGCATAAAAAATCCCACTTATCTACTTCATCTATAACTTAGATACGGCTTGCCCGTTGATAAGGGCAGTGTTCTTAGCCTCTAGGTAGTTCTTTAGTTCAACTTTATTTAGAATTAAAAACTCCTTCACAGCAGCAGCCGTGAAGGAGTCTAAGCATTACATCTATACAAGCGAGTGAGTTATTTAGCAGCTTTGGCTGCGTTCAGAATAGCCGTTAAGTAGCCCTTGGTATCCACCAGCGTAGCCCCGCTGACAGCATCCACCATTTCTTCTTTGCTCTTCTTAGCGAGCGTAGCTTCAAGCGATTTAATCGTCTTGCCGGTCGCAAATTTCTCAACAGCAGCTAAGTTTTTGTCATAAGCAACTGTGGATTTGGCTTCTTCTTTCATATGATCACTGTAATATTTGTTATTGGCCTTCTTGGAGGCCAGAACCATTGCAGGATCTTTATAATTTTGTCCGAAATCGGCATCGGAGTTAGGGACTCCCTTGGCCACCTCTGTGCTAAGGAATTGATAATCATCCAGCGAGGCAGCCACGATTACACCGTTTTGAACAACGGCAACAGCTACTGTGAAGCATTTCGTGCCATGTGCTGCCGCTTCTACCCGGCCTACCTTGAGCGGTGCACTGGCGGCTGAAGATACATCATTCAGCAGGTTGCTGTTGCCTACTCCTACAACTGCCAATGAAATACCGGCTACGAGCAATAACTTTGTTACCTTTTTCACAACCATTCCCCCAGTCATGTTATAAAAACGCTTACAATCTATATTTATCAATTTTTGTCCAGCAAGTCAGTTACAAATGTTACTAATATAATGTAAATAGATGGAATGGTGTGCGTCTTTTACCGAAGCCCGGAAGGCAGTAAGATTATGTATCATGGTCGTAAACTTATACTAAAAATAAGCCGCCTTTGCTATGATGGAGGTATGAATACCAGGAAAGGAGAATATTTTTCATCTATGCAAATTGAAAATCTAATTACAGCAATATCGAGAGAAGCGTTGAGGGGTTGGCTGCAAGTGTATGAGAATTTTATGGCATTTCCAGCTCTTTATCAACGAGTACGGATCGACACGATACAAAGCAATATTAAGCAGCCTGATTTATTTGAGAGTAGATTAGACAAATTTATAATAAACACTAAAGAAAATAAAATGTACGGTCAATGGCATGATAATGGACGCCTTCTGGATTATTAAGATGTGCTAGATCAAATGGTGTATAAATGACAAAAAAAGCGGCAGGATATCTTCTGCCACTTTTCTTGGTGCTACTCAAGTGGAAGGATCACTTATACGTGTTTTGTTCATTTTTCTTATAAGTCGTCCTATCATCCCGGAGCGACTCTTTGCGGTTGTCGAGTTTTTTCTGTTCCCTTTGCTGGGCTTCCTGGCTGTTGACGGGTGCATTCTCCAGTTCTTCCACCGTATTGATCAGGTTTTTATCCGGCGTTGTTTCATGCGGCACATTGTTGCCTCCTTTAAGTTGGATACTTATTAGTGTTCCAGCTTATTTTGGCATTTCCACAGCCAGATTATTCTTTCCAGCATTGAGTCCCTAAAGGCATAATTGCTGTCTCATAAAAAAACGGCCAATGCAGATAAAACATCTGCTGGCCGTCTTCGGATGAAATCAGTGCTGCTATTCTTCGGAATCTACATTATGATATACCTGCTGTACATCATCCAGTTCTTCCAGAGCATCAATCAGCTTCTCAAATTGAGCCTCGGCATCTTCGGCAAGCGCGACATAATTCTGTGGAAGCATGGTTAGTTCTGCCACGGTGAAATCGGTTATACCTGCATTGCGGAACACTTCCTGTACCGCATGGAACTGGTCAGGCGCGGCATAGACAATGACAGCCTCGTCCTCTTCCAATACATCGCGAACGTCCAGGTCCGCTTCGATCAGCATTTCCATCACTTCATCGGCAGATTTGCCTTCCAGACCGATAACGGCTGTTTGATCGAACATATACGTTACCGAACCACTTACACCCATGTTGCCGCCATTCTTACTGAACGCGGAACGCACCAGGGGAGCTGTACGGTTAACGTTATTCGTGAGCGCATCAATAATGATCATTGAGCCGCTTGGTCCGAAGCCTTCATAACGAAGTTCAACATAATTCTCATCACCGCTACCTTTAGCTTTTTCCAAAGCACGGTCGATAATGGCTTTCGGCACATTGTACGTTTTGGCTCGTTCCAGAACAACCTTCAACGCCCGGTTTGATTCCGGATCAGGTTCGCCCTTCTTCGCGGCTACATAAATTTCTACCCCAAACTTGGCGTAGACCTTACTTGTATTGGCATCCTTCGATGCTTTCTTTTCTTTAATATTATTCCATTTACGACCCATATAGTTTCCGCTCACTTTCCAACATTAATTATAAACAGTCGACTTCTATTATACCTCTGATCGAACGATCACGTAAAGGGCAGCCCATTTGCTAGAAAAAGTCTAACAAAGCCAGTATTTGTTCCGCTCCCAGCCCTTGAATTAACACGGGAATCCGCGGTCCCTCCTGTTGATTGAGAGTGAATTGATAGAGATTTTAAACAAACGTTTTTGATTGTATTTCATTATTTTTTTGTCCTTATCGTGACAAATTGCGTAAATTTCCGTCATCAGCTCTTGTTCATTCTCCCCTCTGCGGCGCAGCGCTTGAAGGATGGCCGGATTGTAGCGGCTCGACTGATACTACGACTCAATACTGTATGAAGCTCGGATACGTATGTTACGATAGCATTAAGGAGGCTGATGAGATGAAAGAGAGCTGGGAACGGACAGAGCGACCTGTTTCACTGGAGCTTAAGCACATTAAGGAGATTGTCGGGCCTGTATTCTCCGGGAAACGAGTAACTTATGCTGAAGCAATGTCTACTGGATTTCGAAATTCCAACTATAAGATCACTGTGGAGGGAATGGCTGACCCCTTTGTGCTTCGCCTGTACAGAGAGGATGGGAGGATCGCTTACAAAGAACTGGCCATTGCCGGACTTATAAGTCCGACTGTCCCTGTAGCGAATTTCATTCATGTTGATACGAGCTGCACCATTTTTAATCAGCCGTGGGCTGTGCAGGAATGGAAACAAGGAATTCACTTACGTGATGTATTAAAAACCGGAACAGCTGTTGCATCAGCTGCTGCTTCAACCGGCAGAGTTCTAAACGGCATACATAACTACACATTCCCGGAGTTTGGTTTCTTCGGCAAAGACCTGCGGATCTCCGAGCCGTTCAATACTGATGCCGAAGGTTTTCTCGCCTTCGTTGAGGACAGCCTCTTCCATAAACCTTGCGGGAGCTGGCTTGGTAATGAGCTGACACAAGCAGTTTGGTCCTTCTGCCAGTCAAATCTTACAGCCTTGAAGGAAAGCCGGAGCCATGCCAGCCCCGTCCTCGTCCATTCTGATTTTAACGGATTGAACATTCTGATGCAGCGGGATGCTGCAGACTGCTCAGTGTCAGCTGTACTGGATTGGGAGTTCGCTTTTTCCTGGAACAGATACGTTGATATTGGCAACATCCTGCGTTATGAAGCGGCTGATTCTGTCTTTGAGAAGCATTTTATTGCAGCCTATCAGGAGCACGGTACGGTTCTGGATAAGAACTGGCGGCTTCTCTCCAAGCTGGAGGATCTCATTGCCCTATGTGAACTATTGAATCATTCTTCAAGAGAAACTCCCAACCGGATAAAGGATCTTCAGCAGTTGGTTGCGAACACTGTCCTACTCTTCCGCTGATGTATTTTATCCTGAACAACCTTCCTACAGCATGATTGCGGCACCAATGTAAACAGAAGCAACGCCACAAGTGTTTCTACGATCTTGAAACTGAACGCGGCGATCGGGTTGTAATCTTTGCCACCACCACAACTCCAGGCTTTATAGATCAATTTTCATTTGTTGTCACCACTTCTTTCGAAGCTGCCAGATTCCCGTCTCCTTGCTAACTAACGAATCAGTAATGAGAGACCGCTCCTAATTTCAGGAGCGGTCTCTCAGGGGGTAACTTGTATTCTATTCAGATCCAGACTTCATTAGCGGTTTCAATAACCAGTCGCAGCTTATCCCACTGCTCTTCCTCGGTCAGCATATTGCCTTCCTCCGTGGAAGCAAATCCGCATTGCGGACTCAGACACAGCTGCTCCATATTTACATATTGGGCGGCTTCTTCAATTCGGAGCTTAAGCTGCTCTTTACTCTCAAGGCCTCCATGTTTGGTAGTCACCAACCCCAGTACTACAAATTGTTCACGGATAAACCGTAGCGGAGCGAAATCACCGGACCGTTCATTATCGTATTCAAGGAAAAAGGCATCGACCTCTGCCTGAGCGAACAACACTTCGGCAATCGGCTCATATCCCCCAGCGGCGAACCAGGTGGAGCGGAAGTTGCCCCGGCATACATGCAGGGCAATCGTCATATCCGCCGGACGTAGAGAAATGCTCTCGTTAATCAGCCGCACATAGTCCTGCGCCAGCTGGTCCGGGTCAATTCCCCGGCTGCGCAGATGCGCCCGGTGTTTGCCGCTACATAGAGTTCCCCAAGTCGTATCGTCCAGCTGCAGATAGCGGCAGCCTGCATCATAGAAAGCCTGAATCGCTGCCCGGTACACTGCAATAATATCTGCGTACAGCATTTCACGCTCCGGATAAATTTCATTCCCGTTATAATCCTGCACGAAATGAAACAAGGCAGGCGAAGGAATCGTCATTTTTACCGGCGTATCTCCGGCTAACTGCTGCGTCTTGATAAATTGCCCGATCATAGGATGATCCGTAAAGGCGATTTTACCGGCAATCTTGAAGCTCTCCGCCCGCTGGGCAGTTTCTTTCGAGCTGCCGCCTTGGTTCAGGCTGATTTTCTGTGTGCCGTGGATCCCGAAGAAGAAATCAAGATGCCACCAGGAACGCCGGAATTCACCATCTGTGACCGCCTTAAGTCCCAGCACCTTTTGCTGTTCCAGCAGCTTGGAAATCTCTTGGTTCTCTATCTCATAAAGCTGCTCTGCCGTGATTTCACCCTGTTCAAACAGATTACGGCCGGTCTTAATCTCATCTGTTCGCAGGAAGCTGCCGACGATGTCGTAACGAAAGGGAGGAGCATTTCTTTTGGAGCCGATAACTGGACTGATCATACGTCCCTCCTGCTGTTATAGTAAGGATTGATTGAAGTCGAAATATTGTTCAGACACCAGATCATTCAGAATTTCAATGAACCCGGACATGATTTCGCTTGGCTTGCGGTCCTTGTGGGCAATCCAGCCAACCGTGAACACCTCATTGCTGTCAAAAGGAACCGTTACGAGCCCTTCGCCGTTCAGCTCAGAGGCCATAATGCCCGTGCCTATCGTATAGGAGTCACTCCCCAGCAACAAGTGGGTCAACGTGGCCCGGTCGGTCACTTTAACATTTTTCTGAATCTGCGTGAAGCTCAGCATCTCTTCGGAAAAATGCAGCGAATTGTTATCCCCTTGCTCAAAGGTAATATAGGGGAACGGAAGAATCTCGTCCTGTGTAACCCGTTCCTTGGCGGTAAGTGCGTGGCCCGTTCTGACATAAACATGCGGGTTCGTATTAAACAGCGGGGTGAATTTCAGGTTCCCGTCACTGAACAGCTTGTTCATCACTTTATAGTTGCTCTCGTTGATATACAGAATACCGAGATCGCTGCGCAATGTGCGGACATCTTCGATAATTTCATAGGTCTGCGTTTCTCTCAGGCTGAAATTATATTCCGCCACATTGCGCTCGTTCATCAACCTGACAAACGCATCGACGACAAAAGCATAATGCTGGGTCGATACGGAAAAATAAATCGGGCTGCGTTTCTTGCCGGTATACCGGTTCTCCATAAACTCGGTTTGTTCAATGATCTGCCGGGCATAGCCCAGAAATTCCATCCCTTCAGCAGAGATGCTGATCCCTCTGTTGTTTCGTTCAAATATAGTAATTCCCAGTTCGCTCTCCAGTTCCTTAATGGCGTTGGAGAGACTGGGCTGCGACACAAAAAGCCTTTTGGCCGCTTCATTCATCGAGCCGCTGTTGGCAATTTCAATTGCGTAGCGGAGCTGCTGCAATGTCAACCCTGTTCCCCCTCCGGTCCTTAAGCGATAATTCAGCATCACAGAAGATATCGTAGCATAGAACCTTCTAACGTTCCACGTCTGTTCTGTCTTGCGTACCGGCAGTTAATGTGTCCGCTTCTTTCCAGCATCAATTTTGGCAGGGTCCAGGCCTTCCCAGATGTTCGTAATATCCGCCTGCTCCGGGTGTTCAAACACCAGAAAAGCCGTAGGCAAATAACGTTCTCCGTGTTGCGAAGAAGGTTTGTTAACGATCTCGTTGTCCTTAACAAGTACAGTGGATGAACCTCCGTCCAGATTGGCAGCGATCACCGCTCCGTGCTTCAGCATGATTTGCTGCACATCATATAGATTGGCGCCGATGCTGTATCCGGGCTGTCGTCCGTCGATCACCACAAATAGAAGGGCACCGTCATCACGTTGACCCATCGCCGTTCTTGGGGCAATCCCCCAGCCTTCGGCCGCATTCTTAATAAGGCCCTTGCCATTGACGATCAATCTCGGTTGAAAGGACACTGCCTCCTGTACACCAAGATCACTGAGCTCATTCAGCGAATAATTGCCGGCGATCATTTTGCCATGCTTATCGAGGCCGACGATTTGTGTTGATTTTTTTCCGCCCAAGCCATTGTAAAACAATTTCCCTTGCGAAATCACGAGACCTATCGGCTTAAATCCGTTGCCTTTCCAGTTCGGGTCAGCGAAGCCGCCACCGTTCACACCGGCAATCGCTCCGGTTCGTGACACCATACTGGACACTTTCTCGCCCGACCCAATTTTGCCGGGAACACCCAGCCGTACCTTGGTCGGATCATTAACGGTCATGACATAACCGGAATACCCCGTGCCGGACACTTCCTCAATCTCGACCAGAGGTTTCTCTACCTCTACCGGCGGCTGAACAATGGTATGGGTGTCCTTCTCATCTCCCATATGCACAAAGCGTTCATTGTACTCCTTAACCCGGTCTTTCAGTTCTTCTTCACCAATGATATATTTCGCCATATAGCGGTGCTGAGTCGTAATTAGCGTATCTGCGATCAAGTAGCGAAGATTATGCGCGGAAGGCGCAAAATACAGCCAGCTCCCGCCGGCGATTAGTAATAGGATCAAGATTAAAAAAAGTCTGGAGAGTGTGCGTAAAAAGCTTTTTTTCTTGCGCTTGCGGACCGGTTTTTTCTTCTTCTTGCTTACAGCATTGCGCTGTGGTAATGATGATACGCTCACTTCGTAAAGCCTCCCTAATACTTCTATTAATGGTAATAAGCATGAAACCACATATTTTCATCATAGACGATAATGAAAGATTAAAAGTTTCATTTTTTTCAATTATGCTGCTGAAGGTTAGGAAACAGATGTACTATAATGAGGATAATTGTCGTTTGGAGGGGGAGTTTCAATGATTTTTAAAAATTTTGAGATTAGAAAGTTTCGGCTTTCAGATATTGAACAAATTGTTACATTGTTCTACGAGACGGTTCATTCTGTAAATAAAAAGGATTATTCTCAGCTGCAGCTTGATGCCTGGGCAGATAGCGCTGACCGGGAAACCCGGCAGAATGCCTGGAAAGAATCGTTGAGCAGCCACATATCTTATATAGTCCAGTTCAATGACAGCATCATCGGTTTTGCGGATATGTCACCTGAGGGATATCTGGACAGAGTATTTACGCATAAAGACTTTCAGGGAAAAGGCATTGCTTCGGAATTGTTAAAAGCACTTGAATCCGAGGCCAGAAGCTTGAGACTGCTCCAGGTAACTGTCGATGCAAGCCTCACGGCAAAGCCTTTTTTCGAACATCACGGCTACAGGTCCGTTCAGATGCAGGCGGTGGAGCGGAAAGGTGTTATCCTGCATAATTTCAAGATGATCAAAGAGTTAGACTAACAAAGTAATATTAAATTTCACATAAAAAAACAATGCCCGTTGACCTTATAGGGTCAATCAGGCATTGGATATGGCCTCTTCCGCCATCATTTCATCCGTGTCTTTCCTTGCGGCTGCCGCTGCTTGAACTGCCGTCTCCGTGATTCGTCAACGCGGAACTTAAATAGCCCGGTTGCCACAAGCTGCTCTGCAACTGATTTGTAGTTCTGCGACGCCGACGATGACTGCGGTTATACCAGCGGCTGCCATAACCGTATAGTGCGATATTTCTGTTCCGCCATACTATCGCAAGGCTAAACAACAGGATAAACACAAGAAACAGACCGCTGACTATTATACCTTTGGATAGAGAACCAGACTGGTTTTCCACCACCATTGCTTTGTCAGCCGGTAATGCAGCCGTACTGGAAACGGCAATAGTCTCTGAACTTGATACTATGGAACTCTGGGGAATATCTGCTCTGGCCAACAAGAATTTGTGCAAAGCATTGACTGTTGCTACCGAACCACCTGCGTAATTTTTTCGGGCAAATTCCGGTTCAAGCACCGTATCCAGAATATTTTGCATCGCCTCATTGGTCAGCATACCGTCGATGTCCTTACCTTGCAGTATATGGTAATTGTCCCCGCCGATGTCCAGCACCAGCATTACATCCTTGGATCCCGCACCAATGGAGGCGAATTTCGAATACGTATATTCCTGCAGGTTTTTGTCTGCGGAATTTTTAACCGTAACCACATAAATGCCGCTTCCGGTCGTTGTCTTGAAACGGTTGCTGGATTGGTTGAGATAAAGCTTGCTGACCTTTTTGAGAACTCCGGCATTATCGGACACATAGGTTTTGGAACCGACCTGCTCCTTCCAGACTCCGCCCAGCTTTTGGATCAGTGACCCGTAAGTTTTGCGTGCCCCGAAGCTGTACTCCTTCCTGGCAAAGTCCGGCGCAAGCGACTGGGAAAGAATTTGCGATAAAACAGCGTCATTAAGCTCGTCCTCCATGCCTCTGCCCCTAACCGCCCAGTACTCGTTATCTTTGATCGAGAAGAGCAGCAGCACACCCTTGTTGTTGTCAGCTGAGCCTACTTCCCAGGCGTTGAACAGCGAGGTTGCATACTCCTCTATCGCAGCTCCATTTGTAGAGTCCACTGTCACCAGCACAACCTGTGATCCGCTCTGCTGATGCAAACGAATTCCATAGTTGACGATGTAATTTTCGGTTTTCACATCAATCACACCAGCGAAATCATTTACGTAAAAAGAGTCCGTGTGCTCAGGCACGGCAGTTTGGGCCAAGCTAAAAGCGGGCAGCAGCATACTCAGCAGCAGTACAATTAAAGCTATAATAAACGTCTTTTGTCTCATCCGAATTTCCATAACCTTCATCTCTCCTTCCATACGAGAATAGTATATTCAAAACATAGCCTGATAGAACAAAAAGAGACTCAGCGTGATGCCGGGTCTCTTACTTTATTTCTATAGTTGCCGTTAGATAGCGCGATTGACTTATGATAGGGTCAGAACAAGGAAGCAGGGATCAGCTTTCGGCCACCCTTAATGAGCGTGGATTCCAGCATTTCTCCTTTATCTCCCCCAAAATACAGCTGCCAGTACACGCCGAAACGGATGCTGACATCATTCTTCACCAGCTCGGGCGGCGTAACGATCAGCCACTGGAATTTGAGTGCTTTGGATATTTCAAATACCGGATCAAGTACGTTGTTCGAAACCATCTCACCAAATGGATTATCGTACAGGAAAACCGTCCAGCCCTTGTTCTCACGGTTGACCCGCTTATGGGTCATGATCATCATAGCAACCAGCAGCTGCACAGACTGGCGTTGCCCGCCGCTGCCAACAGCCTCATCCAGTGCTCCGCGGTTAATAACTTCCCAGTCGGAGTAGTGGTACTCTTCGGGAGCCGCATACAGGAAATAGTTCTCGGTCACCGGCTTGTAGACCTGAAGCACCGGGAAACGGTTCTGCATCGCGGCATATACGATCTTTCCGTCATTGATCATCTCTTTGACAGCGGCTGCCGGCACCTGCTCAATCTTGGCATATTTCTCCAACAGCCCGCTAATGCAGCGGTTGAAATAATCACTGACCAGCGGCTCGATATCATCGCTCGTCTTCGGCACCGTAATGTTCTTGTAATTCAGGCGGACCAATGGAAAAGCATGGCCATTCTCATTAAGAATGATCATCCGGCGTTCCATACGCTTCAGGATATCGACAATCTGCACGACACGTTTGGCGGCGCGGCCAACCCACAGCTTGCGGGACAGCTCCATCCCTTCCTTGTCGCTGCGGATGCTCTCAATCTGATCGCGCGAGCTTTGGAGCATGGAATCAAGCACCTGACGGGCTATCGAGAAGTCATCCCAATGTACGGTGTTGAGCCGTTCCTGGATTTTGGTCTCCAGCTCAGCATTCCAGCCGCTTTTCGCCAATTTGCTGCTTAAAGACGCCTTCTCTTCCTTCACCTTACGGGAGATTTCCGACCGCTCGCTGCGGCTTTCCTTGCTGCGCAGCAGCCAGTCAGATACCAGCGGCTCACAATTATCTTTTACCTGCTGCTGCAGCTCTTCAGGAACATCCCGCAGTTGGACCCGACCCTCAACATGGGTATCCATGATTTTGCTTTGGCTTACCAATGTTTGAATCCATTGATCCATAACGCTCAAGGCTTGTTTGCAGCTGTTCAGCAGCTGTTCATTCTCCCGGAAACGCCTGCTGATTTCTTCTTCCTTCTGATCCAGCGGATCATGCCATATTTCTACAGCACGTTCATGTTTTTCCTTAATCGCTTTTTCGGATTTCCGGAGATCCTTCTGCAGATTCTCAAGAATGGTCTGGGCGCGGATAAACGAATCGTGGACAAGCTGGTAGTCCTCATCCAGATATACGGTCTCGTTCTTCTGTCTCGCTCTGGCCGTCAAAATCACCTCGGCTGTATCCGTTGGAAGAGGAGCATTCCGCCAATCCTGATCCACCTGGACCACTGCAGCTTCGATCTCCGCCAGCTGTTCACCGGCCCGTTTGATATTCCCCGCTCTCGTACGGATCTCCAGTTCATTCTGGGTTAAGGACTGCTGGAGGCTTTCCACCGTGCTGAGCAGCTGCATTAGCGTATCTTGAGCAGCAGGATCAAGTACGGGCTCTTCTTCCAGAGCAGGAGCAGCCGGATATTCGCCGGGGAAGGCAATTTCGGGAAACCAGTTCTGCAGCCTTGGAAAAAGCGCATAGCGGGTATCTCCAATCCACTTCTCCCGCTCCTGCGCGGTACTGCCCAGCTCGGCCTTTACCTGAACCAGCCCCTGATCCTTGCTGGCGATTTCTTTGCTCAATTCTTTTTTGCGTTCTACCGCTTTTTGCTTATCCTTATAATCCTGTTCCTGCTTCTTTGTCCGTTCATCCCACTGGCGCAGCGCCTGTGCTCTTTCTTCATGCTCGGTCCGATCGGCTTCAGATTGTACCAGCTCTCTCTGAATAACCGCAAGGCTGTCTTCATTCCTGCTGATCTCCGTGTTTAAATCTCCGAGCTTTAGATTCAGCTCATTCTGCAGTAATTCAAGTGTATTCAGTTTGGCTTTCAGGGCCAAGGTATGTTCACTCTGGAACAAGCGCTCGAATTCCTGCCGCGCCGATTTCAGCTTGGACAGATAGGCTTCCGCATCCTTAAGCTCCTCCTCCTGTTGCTTAAGACTGGAGGATATTCCGCGTTTCCATTCCTGGAAATGATCCGGCTGCAGAACCATCTGCGGGCCTTGATTGGCTAGCAGCAGGAAAGGACCGGATGCGGCTTCCGCCATCTCTTCCCGGATGAAAACCGGCACCGCTGACTTGAGCAGGACTTCTTTCAGCGTATCCGGCTGGAGCTTGGCAGCTTCGCGCTGCGTCACAATAATTCCGTAAGGAAGAAGCGGATGCCGTTCCATTTCCTCTTCACGGCTCAGGTAAGGCAGGTCATTCAGGTAGGAGCTGCCGATCATGGAACTGATTTTGAGTGAATCCAGTGTGTCCTTCACTCTCAGGATATCCGCATTCGGCAGCCAGAAGGACTCCTGCTGCAGCTCTACATCGATCAGCTGGTTGTAATAATCCCTTCTCAGCCGTTTCGCCTGCTGCTCAGCTTCATCCAGCCTGCGGATGAACCGCTCCTGAATGGCCGGTTTTGCTTCAAATAGCGCCGTAACTCCCAGTTGGTGATGCTCTTCATACATTTCCAGCAGCACGACCAGGTGTGACCAGAGCTGAGACTCCCTGTTCATCTGTGACTCCAGCAGATTCTGAAGCTCTTCGCTTTGGCTCTGCCCGGCATTCAGCTTCACCTTCAGCTCAGTCTGCGTTTGGTGCAGATTGAGCTTACGCTCTTCAGCAGTTTTGCGCTGCTCGTTAAAGCCGCTGATATTGTCTGCGATAGTCTTAGCTGCTATTAACGTGCGCTGCAGCGCAGCTCCTGGCGCCCCGGCTGCTTCATGCCCATGGCGTGAGGCAAAAACGCCCAATTCCTCGGTGTATTGGCGGATAGCCCCTGTAAGTTCATTGATCCGGTTATCCAGACCGCCCAGTTCCAGCAGCAAGCTTTCTCTTTCTTTGCGTAAGCCATTTTCTTCAGCTGTCAGAGAATGCTGGCGGGTTACGAACGACGAGAGCTGTCCCTGCCAGAGCTGAAAAACTTTGTCCCACTGCAGCCGCAGCTCCTCCTTCGCTCCCTGAATAACCTCTTGGCGTTCCTTCATTTCCAGCGAGCCTTCGATAGCTTCAATTTCCTTCTGCCATTGCTCGATCTGGCGGAGCTGCGCGCTGCGTTTGGCCAGATAATAAGCTACTTCAAGCTTTTTCTCTTTCAGCTTCGACTCATCCAGCCGCAACTTGGCCCGTGTCTGGTTGTCTGAAATCCTCGTGAATTCATCCTGCTTAAGATCCTGTTCTTCTTTGCTGCGCAGATATTTCAGATTATCGCCCTCAAAACGCAGCTGGCGCGCCTCCTGGTGATGCTGAACCAATGCATCGGCAGTTTTGCTGCGTTCCGCCTCTGCGTTCTTAAGCTCCTCGTGAATGACCGTGGACATCTGCCGGCCCAGCAGTTCAGTCTCTCTGAAGCTCCGCTCGGCTTCCGTTCCCTGTTCGACCAGCTCATACAGCGGTGCAGCCAGCGTAGTGAATTCGGCAAAAGCCTTTTCCCTCTGCTCCAGCATCGGAAGTCTCTGGGCAATGGTTGCGGTATCGATAAACATCCGCTGAAGCGACCCATCCTCTTCTTTGACACCCTCGTTCAGACTGGAGCCAATCTCCGGAATAATCAGCTTCTCGAACAGATTGTGGTTGGTAAAGGCCTCATTTTTTTGAAAATAGCCCTTGATCCCGCCCTCTTCACCATTGATCCGTTTCATGTTACGCCATTCACCGATATGAATATCGCGTTCAGCAAGGAAGCTGTAGTACTTCTTCAGATCGGAGCTGTGGCTGCCGAAGGCAACAATTTCATTCCGCCGTTCCCGTACAAATTGCTGAATCGTCTCAAAACTTACAGGACCGCCTTCCGCATGATCATACAGCGGCAGCGTTGAAAGGGTCAGCTCAGCCTGCTCTTCATAATCCATCAGCGCGTAGAGCAGATAGTCAACCTTAATCTCCAGCTGATCTATCGAGCTGTGGGCAGTCATGGCAATTCCGGTCGTCATATATTCGTTACGCTCACTGTTGTCCAGCCGCCACTCAATCGCTACGTGGAAGGTATAGGGCTTGAGCTGTTTTTTATGATTATGGAAAAAAGCCTCGACCTGGTTCTCGTTGTCTTTCCCCCAAGCCGCCTTAGGCAGGAGCAGTTGGAAGATGGACTGCAGCAGCACTCCTTTCCCGCCGCCGTTCATTAGGGTAATCAGGGTATTGGCCGGGCCTTCCTCATTGCAAAGATCAAGAATCATATCATCATACTTCTTAAGCATCTTCTCGTATTTCAGTCCGGCGATACGGATTCGTTCAATGCGCGGCATAACCTTCCCCCTCCTTCTCCGTCAAGGTCCGGCCGATCAGAGCTTTCAAGTCCTTGTAACGGTCTACATCGTGGTACAGATACCGCATTCTTTCATATAACTCTTCCCGGGGGAAAATCCGCTTCTCGTTCTCGGAAATAAACACCAGATGTTCCTCCTCCAGCAGCTTCATCCCTTCATGAATCAGTCCAATCCGTGAACCGGAGCCTCTCGACAGAGAATCGCCTTCCTCCTGGCTTTTGGTCTGCATATAAAGGCTTGCCCATACTTTATGCATTGCCTGAATATCCAGACGCCACTGCTTGCTGAAGCTGCCTTCCTCATCCAGCTCGATCCATGCTTGTAGAAGCGAGGACACCTGATCGGAGATTTGGATATAGGACATGCTGTCCTGACCGGGCTTAAAGTGCTGCTCATCCTGATCCATTTCCGCCAGAAAAACCAGGATAATGACGTTGATAATATGTAAATGGGTTTTACGTTCAATCCGTGAGTATTTATTCCGCAGCTGTGTGAAGTTAGACGCAAACCCCGATCCCAGCGGATTGACCAGCAGGTGAAGGCGGTGACCGGAATTCATAATCCGGCAGCCTCCCTCTTTGGCCATATACTGCAAGGCGTCATAGGCCCCCGTATCCTGCAGGCATTCCACTGCGGCCGGATCATCCAGGGATATGACCTTCCGCCGAAGCAGATCAAAAAACAGCCGCGAAGCCTGCTGCAATTGTTCCAATGAATAGCTCATGCTGTATTCTCTCACCTCTCTACTATAGTAATGGTATAAGGGCTCATTTCCAGACCGGGCCAACTCACGCTTGTCCCCTGATCCGGTTC
This sequence comes from Paenibacillus sp. FSL L8-0470, assembly GCF_038008625.1. Taxonomy (NCBI): domain Bacteria; kingdom Bacillati; phylum Bacillota; class Bacilli; order Caryophanales; family Paenibacillaceae; genus Paenibacillus; species Paenibacillus sp. FSL L8-0470. The sequence continues at coordinate 3,474,127 of NZ_JBBOZM010000001.1, read as the reverse complement.
AAGTATGGTTGTCCGCAGCACTTTACCCCGCAGCATTTCCAGCTCGGGACAATCCGTAAGCAGCCGCTGAATCAGCTTCTGGCACTCGTCACTTCCGCCCGGGTTGTCTTCGTTATACTCCTGTATGATGACCTCTGTATGAAAGAATTGTACCCACAGGTCAATGGCATCCGGGAGCCGCGCCCATCGGGACTGTTCCTCAGGAGAGAAAGCATCCGCTTTGAACGTAAAACGTCCTTTGCCGGCAAGCTCGGTAAAAATCGGTTTCCACAGCTCCGCAACCTCAGTCCAAGGTATAGACTTAGGCGTATAAGCTGCAAGCTGCTCCTCCCCTTCTTCATCGGGCTCATCCAGATATTCTTCGGGCAGAAAACCGACATCCTGTTCTTCCCAAGCCCAGGCGAGGGGGTAGATAAAGTCCTGGCTCGGTGTGAACAGTCCGCTAATCAAGGTTTCCAGACTGTCCCCGCTCGGCAGGCCTTCGGCTTTCACCCATTCCTCCCATACATTCGTGCGGAAATTAAAACCGGCTGCTCCCCAGAACAGCTCTGGAAAGTTCAGTCTTAAATTGGTTTCGGCTTCAAAAATGCTAAGCACAACCTCCGCGAGCTCGTCATGTACTTTTCTTGACAGCTCCACCCGTTCGGATAACAGGCGCAGCTCGTTAAAGTCGATAACATCCTTCTCGTCATTCGCCAACCGGGCCAGGGAACGGTGGATATTATCAAAATGCTTGCGTTCTTCATCAAACTGCTGGTGAATTTCCTCCAGCCGCTGATGCCGCATAACCCCGTATTCGCTGAACATATGCTTCGGGTTGCGCCGCAGCGCATTGCGGTATTCCTGCTGTTGCTGGGTCATCTTCCGAACCCGCGAGATCAGTTCACCCACATCCTGCATCGCCCGGGTGACGCGTCCATGCTTAATATGCATTTGGATCTCCAGCAGTTTAATGCTAATCTGGAACTCTTCTATAATCTCATGGCTCATGAAGATAAGCTCCATCGCATATTCGGAAAGGCGGTAAACTGTCTTGCCGCTCTCTTCCCAACTGGTGCGGGTCGCATCCTCGTCTACCGTAAAGTATTTGTACTTTTGCAGAGTCATCTGCCGGGTTGAATCTTCATAATAATAGGCTTCGAAATCCCCGCCGCCCCCGCTCCACAACAGCCCGTCTACCAGCCGTTCCACAGATTCGATGGTGCCAAACCTGGCAATATTAAACCGCTCCAATGAGCTCCAGGCCAGCTCAATAATATCCTCTTTGGCTCTTCTTTCATTGGATTCCAGCTCGAGATAATAGACCTGCAGCAACACACTCAGCGCAATCATTTCCTTATAAGGCTGCAGCTCTCCAAGATTCATGCCCGCCCCCAGCGTCCACAGGGGGTTAAGGCGTTTGTTCCGTTCACCAAAATCAGACCAGTTCATCCTTGCGCCAACCTCGCCATCACTTCGTAGTTTAGGAGCATTTTTGCATAGCCCTCACAAAATAACATAAACCCATATCTGCCCCATGAAGGGAGAAATATGGGCTGGGTACCACTGATAACTTACGTTTATTGGGGAATATATGTTTCTATTATACCAATGAATTGAGGATAGTTCTACGAATATTTAACATTCAGCAGGTAATGCAGATTCTCTTTGACCGCAGGCCATTCCTCGTCAATAATGCTATAGAGTACGTTATCAAGAACGGTGCCCTCCGACGTAATTCTGTGCTTGCGCAGAACGCCTTCTTTTACAGCGCCAATACGTTCAATGGCTTTCTGTGATCTCAGATTGTATCCGACTATCGTAAAATTGACCCGGATCAGCCCCAGTTCTTCGAAGCAGTAATGCAGCAAAAGTGACTTGGATTCGGTATTGACTGGCGTTCTCCAATACTCCGGTGAAATCCACGTACAGCCAATCTCCGCATTACGGTGAATCCGGTCCAAATACATAATCCGCGAGGTGCCGACGACTTTTCCAGAAGCTTGTTCAATCATGACATAAGGAAGGTCGGCCCCATTCTCCTTATTGCGCAGCGCAGTTTCTATTAGTTGTCGCACTTGTTCGATTGTTGTTATTTTCCGCCAGGTGTATTCCCAGATTTGCGGATTGTGCAGGAGCTTGAGCAGCTCCGCCCTATGATCGGCTTCCATAGGAATAAGCTTGATAAACTTGCCGTTTAGTTGTTTGATGTTGTTTGTAATCACAAAGGACGCCTCCAGTATTGTCTATTCATCAAGCCCGAGATTATTATAAAATACCCGAAACATCCTTGTCTGCCTATTTACGTAAAATGACTGCCCCGTCTATGAAAACGGAGCAGTCACTGGAGTTACATTATAATGTAGAAACACCTATTGCCGGGCGGCAATCTCGCTAAGGATACGCTGAATAATCTCCTGAACACTTACAGTGCCGAGATCGCCTACTGCGCGTTGTCTTACGGAGACAGTAGCGGAATTCTGCTCATTTTCTCCAAGGACGAGCATGTATGGCACCTTTTCCAGCTGAGCTTCGCGGATCTTCAGGCCCAGCTTTTCCTTGCGTTGATCAAGCTCGACCCGGATTCCTGCCGCTTCCAGCGCTTGCTTCACCTCATAAGCGTAATCGGCAAAATGCTCGGAGACGGGCAGCAGTTTGGCCTGCACAGGGGCCAGCCATACCGGAAATGCCCCGCTGTAATGCTCAATGAGAATACCCATGAACCGGTCAATGGAGCCGTAGACCGCACGGTGAATAACGACAGGCCGGTGCTTCTGGCCATCTTCTCCGATATAAGACAGGTCGAACTTCTCCGGCATCTGGAAATCCAGCTGGATAGTTCCGCATTGCCAGCTTCTCTTGAGCGCGTCCAGAATGTGAAAGTCGATCTTCGGCCCGTAAAAAGCTCCGTCTCCCGCATTCACCCGATAAGGGATGCCGCGTTTCTCCAGCACCTTTTGCAGCGCCGACTCGGCCTGATCCCACAGTGACTCGGCTCCCATATAATCTGCCGGCCGTGTGGACAGCTCTACCTTGTACTCAAAGCCGAATACTTTATAGATATGGTCAATCAAGGCGAGTACCCGGCCGATCTCTTCCTCAATTTGTTCTGGCAGAACGAACAAGTGGGCATCATCCTGACAAAAGGTACGGACCCTCATCATTCCGTTCAGCGCGCCGGAGAATTCATGGCGGTGAACCTGGCCGTATTCCGCAATGCGGATCGGCAGCTCCCGGTAGGAATGCAGGCTGTTTTTATAAATCAGCATATGACCCGGGCAGTTCATCGGCTTAAGCGCGAACTTGTTCTCATCTACATCTGTAAAGTACATTTCATCTTTGAAATGATCATAATGTCCGGATTGCTCCCACAGCCGGTTGTTCATCATCAGCGGTGTACGGACTTCACTGTACTCCCTTTCCCGCTGAAGCCCCCGGGAGAATTCCTCCAATGTAGTACGGACGATCATGCCCTTCGGCAGATAGAATGGCATTCCCGGCGCTTCCTCGGAGAACATAAACAGCTCCAGTTCCTTGCCCAGCTTGCGGTGATCGCGTTTCTTCGCTTCCTCCAGCATATACAGATGCTCTTCCAGCTGCGCTTTCTTCGGGAAAGAAGTCCCGTAAATCCGCTGCAGCATCTTATTACTGGAATCTCCCCGCCAATATGCACCTGCTACACTCAGCAGCTTGAAGGCTTTGATCGCACCTGTCGAGGCCAGATGCGGCCCCCGGCACAGATCCGAAAATTCGCCTTGATCATAAATGCTGATTACTGCCTCCTCCGGCAGATCCCGGATCAGTTCCAGCTTCAGCGGCTCTTCAAACGCCTCAAAAGTCTTCAGCGCCTCGCTGCGGCTGATCTCCCGGCGGACTATGGGCAGGTTCTCTTTGATAATGTTGCCCATTTCCGCCTCTATCGCAGCCAGATCGTCTATAGACAAAGGCTTCTCGATGTCCACATCATAATAGAATCCGTCTTCGATGACCGGGCCAATGCCCAGCTTGACGTTCTTATCACCGTATATACGTTTAATGGCTTGAGCCAACAGATGCGCTGTGCTATGTCTGTGGATCATCAGGCCATCTTCACTGTCCAGCACTACGATTTCAACGAGGCTGTCCTGTATAATCGGTTGATGAAAGTCAACAAGTCTGCCGTCAAGTTTACCGGCTACTGCATTTTTCTTCAGTGTAGGACTTATGGATTCTGCGACTTGTGCAATCGTGGTGTTACGCGAATACCTCCTAATTGTTCCATCCGGCAGTGTTGCTTTGATCTCCATGATTCAGCCTCCATTTCTTCAAGTTTTTTTGTATGTTTGAACGCAAAAAAACGCATCTCATCCCAGAAAGGGACGAGTGCGTTTAGCTCGTGGTTCCACCCTAATTTGATCTGCGCGATAGCAACCCCCTGCTGTTCGGCGGAAGTAAAGCGGCAAGATCCTTATTGGTATCCGATATCGGGGATAAGACGGTGACATTTACAGCCTTCCTAACAGCAGGAGGGGTTCAGTGCCACGGCTGCAAAGGGGTAAATTCCGGCCGGTTCTGTAAGAAGCTCTCACCTTGCACTTCTCTCTCTGGTCAGTCCGTGAAGGAACTCATGTCTTTGGTCATTGCCTTGGTTATGGTGTTTATGGTGTTTATGGTGTTGCTGGTTACATATTACTCAATCAAACACGGAAAAGTCAATACACAGGTGAAAAATAGTTTTTTTGTCCTTGTAAGCTAACCAAACGGGTAAAAGACGCTTTGAGCGACAGATTAACGTCTGCTGCCCCTTGTATTGAGCTAGAGACGTGAGATAATCTCACCAACCTCTTTTACTTGATGTGCGATATAATCGGCCCCTGCGTTCACAAGCTCCTCCTCCGAACCATAGCCAAAGGTTACCCCAAGCGAGGCCACACCGCAGCCTTTTGCCCCAATAATATCATGCTCCCGGTCTCCAATCATCAGTGCCTGGTCCGCGGCAATCTCGCTTTGATCCAGCACATACCGGATTACCTCCTGCTTCTTGGAACGTGTGCCATCCAAATTGCTGCCAACAGTGTGCATAAAGTAGCCATCCAAGCCGTAATGCCGGAGGATTTCCTCAGCAAATACTGTTGGTTTGGAGGTGGCTACATAAAGCTTGTATCCTTTCAGCCGGAGCTCTTCCAGCAATTGCGGAATACCGGAAATCACACTGTTTTCAAACATCCCCAATGTACGGTAACGCTCCCGGTAAAATTCAACAGCCTTTAAGGCATTATCCGCGGTAAAACCCTGGATCTGGATAAAAGAATCATATAACGGCGGCCCTATATAAGGAATAAGCAAATCGAGATGCTCTACCTCTATTTCGAACTTGTTCAGCGCGTACTCCACGCTTTTGGTAATCCCCTCTTTGGGGTCGGTTAACGTACCGTCCAAATCAAATAAAATACTCTTCAGTTCTCCCATTGACGTACGCCTTGCTCCCTCCAAATTCAATTTCTGCAGACTCATTCCCCTCATCCGTTGCAGCTTTTTCAATCATACCTGCCTTTCCCCATACTTTCCACATACTTATCTTTTAACATTACAGGTGAAGTGATTTTAATTCCTGGAGGACTTAACATGAATATGACGCATTACATGTCCCTGCTTGCGGACAACCAGCCTTGGAACTTAATTCTTTTCATGGCGATTCCGGTCATTTTTGCAGAGACGATCACCGTTACAGAATTTATCATCCTGTTTACCAAGAAGCTGAACGGACCGCTCAGAGCGTTTAACCGGATCTGCAGCATTCTTGCCGGACTTTATTTTACCGGCGTTTTTCTCTATTTATTCCCTACCGCGTTTGTCCCGCTCACCGTAAATGGCGAGTGGCATACTTGGGTGGACGTAGTAGCGGTAGGCTTCTATCTGAGCGGCGTGTTCTTCCTGCTGCCGCTGGCCTTGCTTGACCTCGGCCTGATAGGACGCAAATATCCGGAAGAGAGCAAGCTGAAGCTGCATTTCATGCTGATCAGCGGCTTCCTGGTGGTGGCGCATATCGCCATGATCTTTGGCATGATCAACCCGGAAATTATGGGCAGCATGGCCGGGATGAATCATTAATCAATCTTCGAAGGGGCCTCTCCGATATTGGATTGGCCCCTATTTAAGATCACACAGTATAAGTAAGTGCTGCTCAAGCATTTGCTCAAGGCGCTCATCGGACAACCGCCCGGGCTGCATCAGCTGATGCATGGCCAACCCGTCAATCAGCGCATACAATTTCTCCGCTTCCAGATCAATATCGAGCTCCGGCTTCGCCGCCTTCTGTTCCACTAATGTTGTAATGACAAACCTGGAAACCTTGTACACCTCTTCCTGCATCCGGTCGTTCAGTTTCGATAACTCCGGATAGATCAACACCTTGGCATTAAAAGAAAACCAAACCTCGCTTTCCATAATTCTCTCTTCATCCAGCGGAATCAGTTGCAGCAGCAGACGTTTCATATCCTGCAGCAAGTTGCCCTCCGGCTGGAATCCCTCCACCCGCTGTTCAATTCTCGCAAGAAAAAGATTCATGCAAAATGCGAACAATTCCGCTTGGGTAGAGAAATAATGACGCATCGACCCTACCGATAAACCGGATTCCTTTGCGATATTACGGACAGTGGCTTGTTCAAGACCCGAGTTATGTATAATTCTCAGAGCGGCGTCGGCAAGCCGTTTTCTTTGTTTCTCATGATCAACTTTTTTTGGCATATCTCTATTATACCTGCTTATCTTTTTATAATACAATGTGCTATAATGTTTTATATAATACGTTTGTATTAAATAAAACATCGAAAGAGGAGCATTATTTTATGACTATTCAACCACAACAACCGGAGAAACGATCCAAAAAAAAGATCTGGAGAAAAGTAACTTTCACCCTGCTCACCTGCATAATTTTACTGCTCGGGTCGGGATTTGCTTATGAATGGCTGGCATCCAAAAATGCAGAACAGAAATACCAGCCTCCCGGCAAGCTGGTTGATGCAGGCGGATACAAGCTGCACATTAACAAATTAGGACAGGGCTCCCCAACCATTATTCTTGAATCCGGAAGCGGTGAAACCAGTTTGTCCTGGAGGGATATTCCTGAGAAGCTGTCCGAATTCGCAACTGTTGTGAGCTACGACCGAGCCGGATATGCTTGGAGTGAGAAGGCACCTACAGCACGCACGGGAGAAAATATCGTTCGTGAGCTGCATACGGCATTAGAACGGGAGGGAATCGACGGGCCTTACCTGCTAGTTGGGCATTCTTTGGGTGGGATGTATGCCCGGCTATTTGCTGATACTTACCGGGATGAGGTTGCTGGAATGGTACTGATTGATGCCAGACCGGAAGATGACGAGCGCGAGACCAAACCTATTCTGACTGCGGAAAAATTCGCAGGCAATCCCCCGGCATCAGTCTTGCAAGTCTTGAAATTATCAGGCGCTATGCGTATATTCCAGGATGTGTTACTGGATGGCCTGGTTGCAAAAGAAGATAGAGGGCAGTTCATAAATGTCATTTCAAAGCCTAGTTACTTCAAAGCTAAAGAACAAGAAGGAAATCTGGCACATACCACAGAGGACGCTATTCGGGGCCAGAACCTCGGGTCTCTTCCGGTAAGAATCCTGTCACGAGGAATTCCTCAGGATTATGCAGGCTTTGGCTTCTCCGAAGCTGCCGGTAAAAAGCTGGAAGATATCTGGCAAAAAGGTCAGCGCAAAATGTTGGACCTTTCCACAGACAGCAAGCAGACTGTCGCAACCCATAGCGGACATATGATTATTCACGACGAACCTGATCTCGTCATTCAGACGATCCGCAGCTTGCTGACACAACTACAGTCACCATCCCCTCAATAATTCACATTATGCTCACGTGCCCGGACCCGGTCTTGTTTATGGACCGGGTTCGGGTCCGTGACCATATAATGAGACGGCCATGAAATCCGGCTATTTATAAAAAACAACCCTACACCGTGTTCCGGCTTCGGCCCTGCTGGTAATCTCAATCTCGCCCCCGAGCAATTCCACCAATTTGTTCACAATGGACAACCCCAGACCGGTGCCTCCGTACTGCCGTGAACGTGATTTCTCTACTCTGTAGAACCGGTCAAAGATATACGGAAGCTCCTCCTCAGGAATGCCAATCCCAGTGTCCTCGACGATAAATATAGCTGAGTCTACGCGAAAATCCAGCTGGACGCTGACCTCTCCTGCATCGGTATAACGGATAGCGTTTTCCAGCAGATTCATTACGATTTGCTCCATCCGTTTGCCATCCCCTTGCAAACCGAACGATTCACCGGTACAGCTGGAATTTAGCTGCAACCCTTTTTCTTTAGCAGTCAATTCGACTTTGCGGACCGCCTGATCGACGAGCAGCGCCAAATCGACCTCCTCCAGATTCAGCGGTATTTTCCCTTCTTCCATTTTGGCCAATTCGAACAAATCGTCTACCAGATGTTGAATCCGGTGCGCCTCTTGGTCGATGATGTCCAAGTAGAGTGTTTTTTCTTCTTCCGTCTCATACAGCCCTCCCTTGACCACCTTGGCATACCCCTGCAGATAGGTGATCGGCGTCCGCAGCTCATGGGAAATATTAGCGAGAAACTCCTGACGTGTATCCCTGTAGTGCTGCAGATCCATAGCCAAATCGTTGATGGCAACAGCAAGAAAGCCAATCTCATCGTTGCTGCTGATCGTGAGCCGCGTTTCCAGTTCACCAGCCGCAATCTTGCGCGTAGCCTTCTGCATTTGGACAAGCGGTCGCGATAATATGCGGGCGATAAACCAAGTGATGGCTAAAGCAAGCACAAAGGCGCCCAGACCAGACAGCAGCAGTATATCTCTCACCGTAGACAGGGAATGTTCCATATTCTCCGTGGAAGACATCACATAAAGTGCCGAGGTAATAATGTCAACGCTTGAGATGGGTTGTCCAGTAACAAAATAACGGTAGCCGGACGGGTCTTTGTACAAGAAACTTACCCTTTGTCCGGTGAAAATAGCTTGCATATCCTGAGCCCGGATAAAGGAGCGATCTGTAGAATCGTGAAAACCGGAGTGCAGCATTACGTTGCCATCCAAAGAGATGTTAAAGATACTGACATTGGAAAACTCTGCAAAGGACATCATCATTTGACCGTTCGTGGTATCTTTGGATTCGGCCATCGCTGTGAAATGGGAGGCCAGTTCCTCAGCTTCCGTCTGCATTTCCTGGTAATAAAAGCTTGTAAACATCCGGTCTATCACTATCCCGAGTGAGAGCAGAACAATCAGAAACACCGACATAATCACGACACCCAGCTTAAAGCCGATGATGTTGTTTTTCATTCGACATTACCGGGAATCTGGAATTTATAGCCGAGCCCCCAGACGGTTTGCACCGGAACATAGGAAAGACCTGCCTTCAGCAGCTTCTCGCGGATATTCTTAACATGCGTATCAATAACCCGCGTCTCGCCGCCGTAGTCATTGCCCCAGAGCTGTTCCACCAATTCTTCCCGGGTAAACACGCGTTGCCCGCTGCGCGCCAGCAAATACAGCAGATCAAATTCCTTCTGGGTAAAGAGGATTCTCTCACCTTGAACCTGTACTTCTCGTGCCTGCGGATAAATCCTTAACTCCGGGTGCTCCAGCGCCTGCTCCTGTGACGCGGAAACCCGGAACATATTCGAACGCCGCAGGAGAGAATGGATTCGCGCAAGCAATTCTTCCGGTTCAAACGGTTTGGTTAAATAGTCATCCGCACCGATGCCCAGGCCATGTACTTTATCTTTCGTTTCAGACCGTGCGGTAAGCATCAGAATGGGCGTCTGACTGCTCTCCCTTACCGCCTGGCAGACCTGCCAGCCATCCATGTCAGGCATCATTACATCCAGCAGGATCAGGTCGAAGTTATGTTTCTCTATCATGGTCAGGGCTTCGTGCCCGGTGGAGGCTTCCTTAGTAGAAAAACCCTCCTGCAGCAAATAAATGCGCAGCAAATTACGCATGTTCCATTCATCGTCAACGATGAGAACCTGTGCTTTGGACAAGCTGTTCACCCTTTTCGTGGCCAAGTTTCTTTATTCTTTTTTCAATTATACCTAAAAACAAAGAACAAGCCGACCACGGATGTCCCGCAGCCAGCCAGCTTGCTTTAATGCCCCGAATGGGGATTGTCTCCAGAGGCGGAGGTTATTTCGAGCATGTCATCTATTTCGCTCTGTGTACTGCTGGTTATTGTGCCGGTATCGCCGGTTAGCCAGGCATGATTATAGGGACCTTCTGCCGGTGAATCCTTGAACTTGGGCTGAAGCTCCATCATATAATTCATGACCGAATCCGGTAGTCCGTCTTGTTCCGTAAAGATTAACGGTGCATGTTTTCCCAAATGGGAGAATGGCGCAGCGGAGATGGCCAGCATGGTGGAATCCTTCGTCAATAAGGATAGGTTATGGCCCGGAGTCGTGATACCCCAGCCGAAGCCGCTTACCTCATCCTTGAATTTGGCAAAAGCAATCGCATTCGCATAAGGATCATCACCAGAGATGCGGGTTACCGTACCATATGCTCCCAGCTGCTCCTCTACTTTTCCCGAGACAACAGAAGCTGGGCCTAGAAGGTAAATGGCAGCATTGCCTCCGCGCTTTTTGAGCGCCTCTGCCGTGGAGGCCGGGATATCATCCTTCGCTACGTATAACAAAGGCTCAGGCATATGCGCAATCCAGTTGACTGCAGGCAGCGTATATTCGGGGCTGTTCATTGAGCCGATAATTACACTCTGCGGCAGTTCGCCGGATACTTTGGCATAATAAGCATCAATCGCCTGAGCTACAGCAGCAGGATCTTCGCCTTCTATCTTGTCCACCTTTAAATCCAGTGCCTTAAGCTGCTCTTCCACACCGTCCGCGACGGATCCTACCAGAACGACCTGGATGCCCGCATTGCTCTCGGCACCCAGCGGATTCAGCCTCTTAAGCTCTTCTAAGGTAACCTCCGGAATGCCGTCTTTACTCAAGAACAAGACCGGTCCGTTGCTCGGATGGTGGATTAAGTCAGTACTCACTGCAGCAATTTGCCAGTTATCCGCATTGGTTAGGACTACGCTTGCAGGACGGTTGGCCTTGGTTTCTGCCGTCCATAAAGACCGGGACACCAGTACTGCTGCCTGAACCGGGTCCGAGGTATTGATCCGGGTCGTGTTTTTGGTCGCAATCCAGGGCATAGAAATTGCAGCAGAAGAATTCTGTTCACTTTGCGGAGCTGCTGATTCCTTATCCGATTGACAGGCGGTCAGCACCGTACCAAGCAGCAAGGTCACAGCGCTTAATTGTATGATTTTCTTCATGTGTATCCCTCCATTCATAGCTATCACGGATACTTAGAAGTTTACCCATCAAATGTGTAGAAAGAATGTGGAATTCCAACAATTTAAGAATGAGTATTAAGTAGGAATTGGAGCAGCCTGAAAGTGAATGCAAGTGGAAACGGATTCGCCGTCCTCAAAAGGACGGTATCCGTTTCAGCGAGAATTAGAAGGATAATTTATAGCGTGAAGCATATAAGTTCTTATAATTAAAAAAGCTGAACGGAAAGTGCTCCGTCCAGCTGATCCTGATCAGTCTTCTTCTGTACTTACCAGTGCTTCGCGATAAAAGTATCCCGGCCGGACTGTTCCCGGTCTTCCTTATAATGCTTCGGGTTCTTCTTGTGATAATCCTGATGATAGTCTTCTGCCGGGTAAAAGACCGGTGCGGGCAGGATCTCCGTAACGACAGGTCCCTCGAAACGCCCGCTGGCCGCTACCTGCTCTTTGGAAGCCAAAGCTGCCAGTCTTTGCTCTTCATTATAATAAAATACCGCAGTCCGGTACTGCGTTCCCCGGTCCTGGAATTGTCCTCCGTCATCAGTCGGGTCAATCTGCGGCCAGAACAACTCAAGCAGCTTCTCGTACGGGAAAAGTGCCGGATCAAAACTGATCTGCACTACCTCATAGTGTCCTGTAGTGCCTGTCTTGACCTGTTCATAGCTTGGATTCTCGACTGAACCCCCGGCGTAGCCTGATACAATTCCGTGTATACCGGGCAATTCCTCAAAGGGTGTAACCATGCACCAGAAGCAGCCTCCAGCAAACATTGCCTGTTCCATACCTGTAATCCCTCTCCCTATCTATAAATCTCTACATACTATAACGTATGTTAAGAAGATAAGGCTAAATCTGTCTAAAGTCAATTTGAGGGAGCGGTCTGCCAAGGATGAGTCTTTTTTTCATTCCCGGAGGAGCTGTATATGCCTGCGATCAGTTCCAGTGTTTTGAGTCCTTCTGATCCGTCAATCCAGAATTGTCTCCCTTCGCGGACATGGTCATAAAAGTCATGAATCAGTCTTTGATGCCCCGTTCCCCAATACGACTTGCCTTGAATACCTGACACCCCCGGCTCACTGAGCAGCGTTTCCCGGCCGTCCTTCCACAGATACAGGCAATCCCTCCGCAGCAGCATCGTCCCTTGTTCGAACACTATTTCCAGCTCGACAGGTGAGTTAACCAGGTAGGCATTGCTGCCGTAAAAAAGTCCTCTGACCTTATTCCTGAAGGTTATGCATGCATGTGCCGTATCCTCCACTTCAATAACTCCGTCCAAGACATCTGTGCTTACACTTCCCTGCACGGATGTGATCTCACCGCCGAACCATTGCAGCAGATCCAGCGTGTGGATCGTCTGATTGATCAGCACCCCACCGCCCTCTGAGGTCCATTTCCCCCTCCAGTTGCTCTCCTTGTAGTACTCAGGTGACCTATGCCAGGTGACAATCCCCTTCAGACATACAAGCGGCCCAAGCACACCGGATTCAATGGTCTCTTTAATTTTGATAGAGGGTTCATTGTAGCGGTTCTGAAATACGATGCCGAGTTGGCCTTTGCTGTGCTCCGCAGCTTTCAGCATGCGCTGGGCAGAAGGCAGGTCAACCGCCATCGGTTTTTCCGTTAAGACATGTTTGCCTGCCTGCAGCAGATCGACCGCCATCTGCGCATGCAGATCATGCGGTGTACACAGGTGGACGATATCAATATCAGATCTGTTCAAAAGCTCATTATAATCCGTTAGCGCACCGCAGCCATATTCTTCTCCAAATGCTGCCGCTTTGGCCCCATCAATATCTACGGCCGCCAGCAGTTGTCCCCCTGATTGTGCCGCGATCGCCTTGGCGTGCAAGGGAGCTATTGCCCCGCAGCCGATTATGGCTGCTCCAAGTATTGTCATCTTGTGCACCTTCCAATTTTATTTCCGTTCCTATCAAGCCTTTATGAGTGTCTCGGGCGTAAGATTTACCGCTTGGGCCTGAGCTTCCAGGCATAGCTCCGCCGCTTTGAAGACATGCTGCTGGGTCATAGCGAATTCCGTCCGTTGCAAGCAATCCAGTATCAGCTCACCAAAGAACGGAAAGCCGATTTTGCCGGCAACATGCTCATAATGCTCTCCTTGACGGTCTGCCCAATAGACATGATCCGTTGTGTTGGAGCGGGCAATATCGCTGTATTTGCGCAGCTCGATATACCCTTCCGTTCCCATAATGATCGTTCGGCCGTCACCCCAGGTGCCCAGTCCGTCCGGTGTGAACCAGTCGACACGGAAATATTGCGTCGCTCCGTTGTCGCCGACAAGTGTTGCATCGCCGAAATCCTCCAGCTCAGGGTAAGCAGAATTGTTGTAGTTGGCAACCTTGCTGTGCAGTACCTTGGCATCGCGGCAATCCGCATAATACAGGAATTGTTCAATCTGGTGACTGCCGATGTCGCAGAGGATACCGCCATATTTGTCCCGCTGGAAGAACCAATCCGGACGGCTTGATGCGCTCAAGCGGTGAGGGCCCATTCCGATGATCTGAAGCACACGGCCGATCACTCCCTGCCGAATCAGCTGTCCGGCATACACCGCACTCTCCACATGCAATCTTTCGCTGAAATAAGTCATATACTTCTGCCGCGTGAATGCAGTCTGAGTCCGTGCTGCTTCCAGCTGTTCCATTGCGGTAAATGGCGTTTTGTCAGTGAAATAATCCTTCCCGTGTGCCATCACCTTGAGTCCGAGCGCCCCTCTCTCGGAAGGAACCGCGGCCGCTGCAATGAGCCGGACCTCGGGATCCTCAAGAATTTCTTCGGCGGTGCGTGCGGCTTGAACACCAGGATAAGTGCTGACAAAGGTTTTTACCTTCTCCGGATCGGGATCAAAGACCCATTTCAACCGGGCGCCTGCTTCGACCAGACCATTACACATCCCATAGATATGACCGTGATCCAGCGCCATCGCAGCGATCATAAATTCACCCGGTATTACAACCGGTCTAGCTTCATGAGTAGGTGCATACATCATTCCATCTTTTCTGCTCATCTTCAACCCTCCCGGTCACAGCTTCGAAATCAGGTATTTGAGGCTGATTTCCAGACTCTCGAAAGGATCGCGGCGGCAGACATCCTGCTCAACAACAAACCATTCCACACCTGTTTCACGGCCGGCCTCAATAATAGCTTCATAATTCATGTTTCCTTCACCGATCTCAGCAAAAACCTGTCCCCTGGAGATGATAGCCATATCCTTTAGATGCATGACCTGCATCCGGCCCTTTACCTTGTGAACCCAGTCCACAGGATTGGCTCCCCCGGCCTGAACCCAATACATATCCAGTTCAAAGCCGAACACCTCGGGATCGGATTCCTGCAGCAGCACTTCCATACCCGTAACCCCGTCAACCCGTTCGAACTCAAAATCATGATTATGATAAACGAATTGCAGGCCATGCTCCTCCTTCAGGGTCCGCGCAATCCCGGAGGCAAGTTTGGCAAATGTCCGATAGCCCTCCTGGCTGCTCTGATATTCTCCCGGCAGTCCGCCAAGGCCGATGTATTTGCAATTCCACAGCTTATGTTCTGCAGCCAATGCGTCCAGGTCATTCACCAGCCGGTTCCACGGCACATGGGTCGCGCAGATGGTCAGCCCAGCTTCATCCGCGTATTGTTTGACCAGCTGCGGATCAATCGGACCAATTCCGGAAATCTGCACAGCTTGATAACCCATCACTTTCAGCTTCTGGAAAGCTGCCCTTAAATCCTCTGCGGTCTTGGTAAAATCACGTAGCGTGTACATTTGTGCGGCTATTGTTGAACGTTGCATGTGAGCAATTCACCCCTTATTAAGTTTGTCTATCCTATAATTACATTAATGAGTGCCTTTTACGTCAAACGCCCGCTGCTCTGCGGCTTCCTTCCGGAAGGTAGAGCTCTCCACCCGTTCCATGAGCTTCTCATGAAACAAATCACTATCAATTGGAAGATCGACCCAATTGTCAGTCCAAGCGGACAAGTACATTGCATTCGAAAGTGTCAGGCCGTGAATCCCCTCTTCCCCGGGAGCAAGCAGCGGTTCGTCATGCAGAATGGCATTGGTGAAGTTGCGCAAGATTCCCTTGTGCTGTTCTCCTCCGCCCTCTGGAACCGGAATCTCACATTTCCAGCATTCGGGTCTTCCGAAGCCTTCGGCAAATTCGGCATTAAACTTCGGTTCTGGGATGCGCAGACGCCAGAAGGTCAACTTGCCGTTCTCCACGACGATTTTTCCGTTATCCCCATTGATTTCAAAGCGGTTGGTTCCCGGCGCCTCCCCGGTAGTGGTGATGAACAGGCCTGTTGCTCCGTTCTCATACTCGACATAAGCGGTTACATCATCTTCTACCTCAATATTGCGGTACTTGCCAAACTGGCAGAATGCACGCACACGCTTCGGCATCATTCCGGTTGTCCATTGCCAAAGATCCAGCTGATGCGGGTCCTGGTTCAGCAGCACACCGCCGCCTTCTCCAGCCCATGTAGCCCGCCAGCCCCCGGAGTTGTAATAGCTCTGCGAACGATACCAGTCAGTAATGATCCAGTTGGTGCGGCGAATCTCACCCAGCTCACCGGACTGAATCAGCTCTCTCAGCTTTTGATAGAGCGGGTTGGTCCGCTGGTTGTACATAATGCCGAATTTGCGGTCACTTTGCACAGCGGCTTCGTTCATCTCCTGCACGGCTTTCGTATATACACCGGCGGGTTTTTCAATTAATACATGATAGCCGTGCTTCAGCGCCTCGATCGCAAGCGGCGGATGATCATAATGCGGAGTGGAGATTAATATGGCATCAATACTTTTGGAGGCAAATAATTGAGCAGGTGTGCTGAACCTGAGCACCGTATCAGGCAAGTGCTCTGCTGCCCACTCCAGGCGTTCGGGGCTTGTATCACAGACAGCCGCCAGCTCAGCTCCTTTTACTTGATGAATCAGATCGAGCGCATGGGCCCGGCCCATATTTCCAACTCCAATAATTCCATAACGAACCTTCTTCATCCTATGAATCACTCCTATGTGAGTTATGATATGAGAATAACCCTATTTCCAGACAGTGAACATGACCGGAATTAAGGTTTTTTTGTACATAATTAAGATGTTTTAGTTAAATGAAAGCGGTATACTGGATTTATTACACATTAAAGGAGTTATATGATGAATCAATCCGGCAACCTTACAGGAGCGTTACTGCAGAATCTGACCGTCACCGTTACCCATGCCCACTTAAGCAGCAGATACCCCGGATGGAACCGCTTGAATGAGACGCCATCCTTTAACAGGCTTTATTTCATTGATGGCGGCGAGGGTAAGGTGATCCTGAACGGGCAAGCCCATTATCCGCGCCCCGGCCAATTGATGATCATGCCGGCAGGCTCGACGCAAACTACAGAAACCTCCCCTGACAATCCCTATAAGCGGTATTTTTGTCATTTTGATGCCCATATCGGAGAATGGCCCTTGTTTCATACAGGCAACAAGCTGTACATATGCGATGTTGCGGAGCCGGATGCCATTCGAGAGATTTTCACAGAGATGATAACACGGTTTCCGGAAGAGAACCTGCTCTCCACCATGCGGAATCAAGCCGCACTACTTCATCTGCTGGCACTCTGCCTGGAGGACGGCGGATATTCCGATTTCATGGGTGAGCTGGCTCATACCAATGGTCAAAGACAGCTAGCGAACGTCCTGCAATACATTGAACAGCGCCTAACGCAGCCTATGGAGGTAGAGGAGCTGGCCGAGCTGGTTCATCTGCATCCGAACTATTTCATCCCCTATTTCAAGAAATACATGGGGGTTCCGCCCATGCATTATGTGCAGCTCAAGCGGATGGAGCTGGCCAAACGACAGCTTTCTTACTCCACTTCCAGCATTTCCGATATCGCTGCGCAGGTGGGTATGGAGCTGGCCCATTTCTCGAAATATTTCAAGAAATCTACCGGAGTATCTCCCTCTGCTTACCGGAACAGCACTAGGTAGAGGGGAGAACCGGACTATGCGAGTCCAAGGACATGAACCAGCAGAAATCCAAGTCCCGAGAGCAGTAACGAGCCGATTAAGCCAGCCAGCAGCGGCTTTTGACCCATTAGGGCAAAGGTCTTGATATCCACACCAAGCCCGAGTCCCGCCATCGCCATGGCCAACAGCATATAAGCCAGGATAATCAGATCAGCCGCCCATTGCTCAGGGATGATTCCCAGCGTATTTACGCCGCTCATCAGCAAAAAACCGCCGATAAACCAGGGAACCGGAAGTTTCCTCCACTGAATTTTGGAATGTGCAGGCTGTACAGCCGCCATTTGCCCCCTAAATTCCCTCTCTGTTTTACGCTGTCTATAGGCTTCCCAGACTCCGATAGCCAGTGCAACCGGAACAAGCATCGCTACCCGGGTCAGCTTCACGATCACCGCAAGGTCTGCTGCCTTTTCACCGATGGGAGCGGCAGCGGCGATCACATGCGCTACTTCATGAAGAGTGGCTCCGGCAAATATCCCATATCCTTCTGGACTAAGGGACAACACCGGGTAAATCAACGTATACACCAGCGTAAATATCGTCCCCAGCACAGCTACAATTGCCGCACTTATTGCGGTCTCATTGTCCGAGGCCTTAAGCTCAGGAGAGATTGCCGCAACGGCTGCCGCTCCGCATATGGCAGTTCCGCAAGCGGTCAGCAGTCCAAGTGTCCTATCAATTTTCATCCATTTGCAGAGTCCATAAACGGTGAATAAAGTAAATACAATGTTAATCACGGCAATCGCCAACACCTTGGGACCGGCCTGCACAAGTTGAAACAGGTTCAATCTCATCCCGAGCAGGATGATCCCTGCTCTGAGCAATCTCTTGCTGGAAAAGCTGATGCCCGGCACCGCCTGCTGCGGTACCCATCCTGCTGTACGAAGCAGAACTCCTAACAGAATGGCAATTACCAGCTGGCCCATGATGCCCAGGTAAGGCAGCAGCGCCAAATATCTGGCCGCTATGGCCAGTAGTCCTGTAAGCAGGATTCCTAGAAAAAATCCGCTGTATTTATCGTTCAAGCGCTGAAGCTGATGTGCATGATTCATCTCAAACCACTCCCTGTTTGTGTTCAATTACGTTGCTAACTTGTAATCTCACTATAAGGGCAGCCAGCAGGGAAGTGAAATACGTCTTTGCTATTTCTATCATTACAAAAACTTATGATTGATGATAATAAATATGTTAAAATGGATAACAAACGGCCATACGCAAAGAATTCCAAGGCTAATAATGAGGTATAATTATGATCGTAGATGCATTGCGTGTATTTGCAACCGTAGCTGAGCAGCGCCATTTCTCCCGTGCAGGGGAGCTGTTGAACCTCTCCCAGCCCGGTGTGAGTCTGCATATCCGCAACCTGGAAAATGAACTGGGAACCAAGCTGCTTCACCGTTCCCCGAAGGAAGTCCGGCTGACAGAAGCAGGAGCTATTCTCTATAAACATGTGAAGCAGATCCTCTCGCATTATGAAGAAGCAGGCAGGGAAATCCAACTGCTGCGCGATGAAGTCACGGGGAGTATTCATATCGGGGCCAGCTTTACGATTGGAGAGTACATCCTGCCTGGCAGAATTGCCGGGTTCGCCAATCAATACCCGCAGGTGAATCTGCAGGTCACGATTCACAATACCGAGGAGATTATTGCCGCCATTAAATCGAACATCCTTGATATCGGGTTCATTGAAGGCGAAACGTCGGACCATGAGCTGTCCGTGATTCCCTATATGAAGGATGAAATGATCATTGTAGCTCCATGTAGCCATCCCCTCTCGGCCGCAAATGCCGTAGATAAAGACATGCTCCAGAATCAGGTATGGGTGCTGCGGGAGCCTGGCTCCGGCACCCGTGCCTTCAGCGATCATTTTCTGCAGCATGCCCAAATCTCCCATAAGCGGTCTTATATATTCAACAGCAGCCAGGGGATTAAGGAAGCCGTTTCTGCTGGATTAGGAATCGCCATGCTCTCGAGATGGATTGTGCGCAAAGAGCTCGCCCGGGGCGAAATCAGCGAGCTGCGGATCAGGCATCAGCTGCTGGAGAGAAATTTCTCAATCATCAGCCGCAAAGAAAACGCTGCTACCATGGCCATAACCGTCTTTATCGAGAAGCTGCTTGCACCGGTTAATCCAGACCGTAAACCGCCAGTCTAATTCTCATAGAAACTTAAGACTCAACCAGTACTCCATCCTCCAGATGCAGCACGCGGTCACACCATTCCAGCATCCGTTCATCGTGGGTTACCATGACTGCCGCTTTCCCCTCACTCTTCACTTCATCAGCAATCATCCGCACCACTTCCTTGCCGCGCTCATAATCAAGGCTTGCAGTAGGCTCATCTGCGAACAGAATCGCCGGCTTGTTCATCCAGGCCCTGGCAATCGCCACCCGCTGCTTCTCTCCGCCGGACAGCTGCTCGGGATAGTGGTTGCGGCGCTCCCAAATGCCTAACCGTTTGAGTAAATACGCAGCCCGCACTTTGGCCTCTTTGGTGCTGAGCTTTGCCAACTTGGCTACATAGAGCAGCTGTTCCTCAACCTTTAAATAAGGCAACAGCTGTGCGCTTTGAAACATAAAGCCGATTTTTTGCAGCCGCAGCTCGGTTAGTTCGCTCTTGCCCTTATTGCCCAGGGGCTCCCCGTCGATAAGGATTTCCCCGCTTGTTGGTGTCAGCAATGCACCGGCCGCCGAGAGAAAGGTGCTTTTTCCGGAGCCCGAAGGACCCAGAACCGCTACAAATTCACCATCATTGACCGTCAGATCAAGATTCTTCAAGACCGACATCGTGCTGTCTCCGTCCCCATACGTTTTGGTCACTTGCTTCATGATTAATTTGGCACTCATGCTCCAGCCCTCCCTATCGCTTCCAATGCATCTACCTTAGCAACTCTTGCTACAGAAATAAGTGATCCCAGCAGAGACATGCCGATAAACAACACGCTGGTTAAAATAATCGTCGAGCTCTCCAACTGAAACGGCATCGAGTCCGGCAGCCCCTTATTTATACCAAAGGTCAGCAGCAGGCTTATTACCAGACTGGCCACGGACAGTATCATTACCTGCCCTACCACACTCCAGGCAAGATAGGACATTTTGGTGCCCATGGCCTTCAGGATACCGAACTGGCTAGTCTTCTGAATCGTGATCACATAGAAGAACACGGCAAGTACAACGCCTGCGATGACAAACAGGAATACAATCATCATCATGAGAGAATTCTGCTCTGCCGAATATCCGGGTACGCTAGAGATCGCCTGTTTTTGCGTGATGACCTCCACATTGTCCAGTTTGGCAGTAATTTCATCAGCTTGTGCAGAAGATGCGCTGAGTGCTACCACATTGTAAGGCATAGACTGTGAATCAGCCTTCTCCTGCCGTGCCCCTTGCTTCATTTCCTGCCAGTCCAGATTATTGATATAGACAACCGGGGTATGACTGTACGAACTATCGTCCACAATTCCGGATACTTTCCAGGACATCCCTGAAGCCTGATCAACGATGGTGCTTCCTAGGGTAATTCCCGACTGTGCAAGCTGGGAGTCCACAACTGCGCTGCCCCCGGCTTCATTCGATATCCCGGTTCCCTGCACCACCTTAGGAGCAAGCATACCATTCATATCTACGGCAAAAAAAGTAATGTCCGCCTTCGCTTCCCCATTGTCCGATGTAACCGTGCTCGTCTGGACCGCAAGCGGTGTTGCTTTATCTTCGCCCACAACTGAACGTGCCGCAATTAGCTCGGCATCACTTAATTGAGAACGTCTGAAGGCATGATCGGCGTCGCCCTGGACGACAAAATAGTTAGCCGGCATATTCTCCACTGCTGAAATATTGGCATAGGCAAGTCCTCTGGCCAGCCCGGTAACGAACAGGACAAGAAAGGAGACCAGCAGCATGATGACCATGATAAGGCTGTAACGTGCTTTGGAATGCCTCATTTCCCTTAAAGCTAAAAACATAAAACCACTCCCTCTGCTCTGTATAAACACAGTGTAGAGGATGAAAATGAACGGAGTATGAATAAACAATTACAGAAGCGGCAGTTTCACGGTGAAGGCAGTGCCTGTACCGACCGTGCTTGATGCTTCAATCGTGCCGCCGTGCGTTTCGATGATTTTCTTCGCGATAGACAGTCCAAGCCCGCTGCTGTTGCTGTCACGGGTACGCGCCTTGTCCACTTTGTAGAAACGGTCGAAGATCATCGGCAGCTCTGCGGCTGATATTCCTTCCCCGGTATCCGCCACTGTAACTTTACAGCTGCCCCCGGTGGCTTCCGCGGATAGGGTGATGGTTCCACCTGAGGGTGTATATTTGATCGCGTTGGACAGCAGGTTCATCCACACCTGATAGAGCAGATTCGTATCCCCCTGAAGTGTTATATCCTCCAAATGCAGACGAACCGCCAGCTCCTTCTCCGTAAGTCTCCACTCCATAATCTGCACGACCTGGCGCAGCTGCGCACGAAGATCGAAGCTCTTCTTCTGCAGTGCATTCTCGTCATAATCCAGAGAAGACAGGGTGAGCAGCTGTTTGCTGAGCATCGAGAGGCGGCGGCTCTCCCCGTCAATAATGGAGAGGTACTCCAGTCGCTGGTTCTCCGGCAATGCAGAATCTTTAAGCGCATGGGCAAAGCCCTGAATGGAGGTCAGCGGCGATTCGATCTCATGCGAGACATTGGCGACAAACTCCTGACGCGCCCGGTTCGTCCGCTCCAGCTCCTGGCTCATGATCATAAAATGGGAGGCCAGCTGGCCGATTTCATCCCGCCGCCGGGTATTGAGCCGGATGTCGTACCTCCCTTTGGAAATCCTTTTCGTTGCGGCAGTCAGCCTCGTAATCGGTTTAACCACATGCAGCACGGTAACGAGGACAAACCACAGGCTGAACAGAATACTAACCCCAAGCAACACGGCAAAAAAGATCCGCAGCTCCCCAAACTGCACCTCGGCATCCGGACGCATAAACAGGGCATAGGTCTGGCCGTTGATATGCACCGGCAATCCTATCGAGTTGCTGAGCTGATTATCAAAAAAACCGGTTACAAACGCCTGGCTCGGAAACTCCGCCACTCCATGGTAGACCTCTCCGGCAAGCACGTTTTGCAGCACATCCTCGCCTAGATCATTTTTGCGGAAAGGCAAGCCATAAAACCTCTCGTCGCCCTGACCATTGGACAAGTATAATTTATACCCCAGGGATGCCGTACTTAGCAGATATTCTCCGACCGCATCGGGATGGTCCTGGACAAACTGCTGCAAACCTATCGCCATTTTCGTGAGTTTGGCATCGTTCTGTGGTTTGATCTTGACCTGATAATAGAAGTTGGATGCGAAAAACCCCATAAAACTGCTTATCAATATAATTGAGCAAAACAGCACACTCATCCGTACATAAAGCGACTTCATGCGTTCACCATCTCCACTTTATAACCGATTCCGCGCACCGTGCGGATCACAAAATCCTCTTGATAGTCAGCAAACCGCTGGCGCAGACGTTTGATATGCACATCCACTGTCCGTTCGTCGCCCTCGTAATCCGCTCCCCATACCAGCTCAATCAGCTCGCTGCGCGAGAACAGACGCCCCGGATACTGCGCTAGCTGCGCCAGCAGCTCAAATTCCTTCACTGGCAGCAGCAGCACATCGTTCCCGCTACTGATTTCATAATTTTTGCGGTCGATCACGAGCGAGTTGAGGCGGATCTTGTCATCGGAGGCTATCGAATAGCGGCGGAACAGCGCTTTGATGCGGAATAGCAGCTCCTCTGGCTCAAACGGCTTGGTCACATAATCATCTGTCCCCCGCAAATAGCCCTGCTCCTTATCGCTGAGCTGCTGCCGCGCCGTCAGGAGAATAATCGGAATGTCGTACGTTTCGCGTATGTATTGGCACAGCTCCAGCCCGTCCATCTGCGGCATCATTACATCCACGACGGCAAGATCCACCGTGCTCTCCTTCATCAGCCCTACTGCTTCCCGGCCATCGCCTGCTTCAACGACCAGATACCCTTCCCGGGTCAATACATGCCGCAGCAGTGTACGGATATTTAGATCATCATCGGCAACCAATATTTTTTTCATCTGAACACCTCTCCCATATCCCTTCTTAGCTGTCACCATAGTAGCAACATTGCTCCGTTAAGACAACCGGGAGTCCGGCAAGCTGGCTTTCATTATGTTCTAAATTACTGAAAATCGTCACACCGCATGTTAATATTAAGGCACTATTAAAACTTTAGGGGCTACATGAATATTTAGCTTGATCATAAGAGGAGGGCTTTTCTTGCATCCAATAACAGCAATGGAAATCACAGCCTCAATTATTTTTGTCATTGTTATATTTGTTATAGCATTGCTTTTACCAGATAAGATTAGGAAGATCAGTTTAATTACTGCAGGTTCGATAACTGTACTATTGCTTGTGTTTTTTGCAGTTCGTCCCTATTGGCTTGATTATCAGGTATCAAAAAAAACAGAACAACTTAACCAATATTTAGAGGTGAAATACCCTAGTGAAGTGTGGGAAATTAGCCGGCAAGCAGGAAGACAATACAACCCTTATCACCTGGAGGTTCGCTTCAGCAACGAAAAAGACTGGATATATATCTATTCCGTAGTAGATGCAGACAATATCCACCAGAGTGTATGGGGAGTTCCAGGAGCCATGGCTCCCAGTGACGGGAAGCATTATGAGATATATCCATTGGAAAAATAATATAGACTAAACAAAAGGCACTAGACTGTCCTCCAGCGAAGTGATGCTCCGCCCCATTAATTGCTCCAGGTCATTCGAGGTCGAGACAGTATCAATCTTCTTCAGAAAAGAATAAATCCAGTGCTGAACGCTGGCATCCTCCCGATGTGTTACCGGCTTGCCTGCCAGCGATGTCAGCGTTGCTGCGAGATCATTGAAGCTCCACGTATGTGGTGCAGCCAGCTCATAAATCCGATTGCTGTGCCCGGAGCCGGCAAGAACAGCGGCTGTAGCCAGGGCCAAATCATCGCGTGAAACGGAGTTGAACCGAAAGTCCCCCGGATGTGTAATCAGCTCACCGCTGCGGATAGCTTCTTTTAAACCAAGCACATTCACGAAATCAATATATAATGCATTGCGGAGAAAGGTGTACTCTAGCCCGGAATCCAGAATCACCCGCTCTGTAAGCGTATGGACATTGCCGGAAGCAACATTACCCCGTTGCTGCGGGAAGGCAAAGCCGGTATAGAGGATATGCGAAACTCCTGCTTTGACTGCTGCTTCAATAACCCGTTTGTGCTGGGCAAGGCGAATGCCGTCATCCGTGTGTGAGCTTGAAATTAGCAGCAGTTGGGATATATCATGGAATGCAGCTTCCAGCCCTTCAGGGACATCATAATCGGCATAACGTATTTCTATTCCTTGACGTTGTATTTCTATAACTTTGTCCGGATGGCGGCCACCTGCAACAATCAGCTCCCGTGGCATTCGTTGCAGCAGATTTTCAATAATCAGGCGTCCTAATTGGCCAGTTGCTCCCGTTATCATAGTCTTCATCGGTTTGCACCCTCTCTATGGTTCATGGAATTTGGTTAAGCTATTAACTATATAAGCAAAAAAAGCTGTTACTTACTTCTCCTATCGGATTGAATGTTAAGATGAGAGTTTCACCGGTGCTTTATACCTCCAAATTTATATAGAGCGGTTCAGTTTGTGCAGCAATGACATCAACTCCAGCAGTTCCTCTTCATCCAGCCGCTTCATGACTTCGGCAACCGCCTGACGGTTCTCCGGAAGATGCTCCTTCAGCAGTGCACGTCCGCTACCTGTGATAGAAATGACCGATTTCCGGCCGTCCGTAGCATGGCTTGCCCGGCTGATCAATCCGTCCTTCTCCAGCGGCAAAAGCAGCAGGCTGATATTGGCTTTGGTCACGCCGATTTTCTCGGCAAGCACCGAAGGCAGTATAATTCCGCCATGCTTGGCGATTTCCACCAGAACACGGATACGCGCTCCGTTCAAACCCTGATTCTGCCAGTATTTCTCGGATACCGCTACGACATTTGAAGTTACTTCAACCAATGTGAAGAATGCCTCCGTATATAGCGGCTGCTCTATTACATATCTTTGTAGATCGTCCATAAATTCCGCTCAGCTCCATATAGTTAATAACTTAACTACTTCAATCTACGTGAATTTACCGCATCTGTCAATCCTATAACAGTTCTAATAGCTGCTGATTCCGATAACTATTTTGATTTTGCTTCTGCTCTTCCTTGCTTTTTTGCAGCCTTCTTTAAGATCGGCAACGAATACAGTCTTCCCTATCCATATCCTCAGGTACAGCGAATGGAAATGGATCGGCCGGATAATCCCCTGCTGCTCCGTCTCCGTTCCATCCTCAAATTCTGTTTCCGTTCTGACTATCCACCGGTTGCCGATTCCAAATTCTATGTATTTCAAGACTAACACTCCTTGGATATGATTAACCCCCGCAGCTAATCCATTGAAGCCACAGGGGTTATTCTATATATGTTGAGCTTTAGCTTTACCGTCCCGCATTAAAATCATGTACAGCTTAAATGAGCACTGTCTGTGAAGACAGCGGTTCCTCACTGTACTGTTTGCTGCCCTCCAGTAAAACTTCCAGCTTGATCAGCTCGGAGCGGCTGGCCAGACGGATCGGCGGCCCCCAGGTGCCATAGCCGGAGGAGACGATTACATGCATTTTCTCCTTAAGCAGATAGCCCCAATCCAGCTCAAAGAGGCGTTTGGTAATCCAGTGATTAGGCGCAATCTGTCCGCGGTGTGTATGTCCGGATAAGAGGATATCCACCCCTGCCTTTGCAGCAAGATCAAAACCGGTAGGCTGATGGTCCATCATGATTACAGGACGGGAGAGATCCAGACCTTCCAGCAACGAAGAGACACTAAGTCTGCCGCCAGCCTCCATAGCTTCCGCGGTTTTATCTTTCCGGCCGACAATATAGACGCCCGCAGTTTCCACGACTTCGTCCTGCAGAACTTTGATACCTATGCTATCCATCAGCTCAGTATACTCTTTGATCGAGCCGCCGTAATATTCATGATTTCCCAATACGGCATATACGCCATGACGGGCTTTAAGCAGCTTTAACTGTTCACTCATTCCATTGCGGATAAACGGCTCGATACTGTCATCCAGCACATCTCCAGCCAGCAGAATGATATCCGGCTTCATGTTGTTGATCTCGGAGACCATTTTGCGCAAATGACGGTTGCCTACAATATTCCCCAGATGCAAATCCGAAGCAACGGCTACCGTAAGGGGTGTACTTGTTCCAATGGATTTTTCAATTTTGATCGGATGAGTGCGTACAATAGTGCTCCAGGCATTCCGTGAACCCCAGATGAGGAAGATGGCCAGCAACAGAACCAGCGTCGCTCCTGCTTCATAAGTAAATGCCGAACGGTTAACCCCCATCAGTCCCAGCACCCAGTAGAGCAGATCTGTCAACGGCAGCACAATTACTGCAAACTCCATGCAGGCCAAATAATAGGACCCGATCACTTTGAAGAATCTGGCTGCCGGTTTCACAGCCTTTGGCCATGGCACCATTCCGATCATATAGGCAAAAGCAATAACCATAAACACCGTCCAGTAGGCACCTGCTGGAATACCCGGCAGCCAATTCTCCAGCAGAACCCAGAGATGAAGACCGATGTAGAAATTAACCAATCCCAATACTAGCAGCACTCCAGCTCCGGAAAACAGCATGCGCAGTATTTTCATTCAACCACTCCTTTAGCGTACAGCTCATATCTATACGTTCTAACTCAAATCATATCATAAAGTATTAGCCGAGTATAAACTGTGCCGGAGCATTGTAATAAATGAGAGGGTCTGCCTCCTGACATCAACTGCTCTCATTGCCAAAATGCCGCACAGAAGTTATTGCAATTTCTCAACATATGATCAATACTTATCTCAGCATTTACAGGTAAATTTGTTCCGAAATCATCAGGGCTCGGCTGGGGGTTAAATCCCAATCACCCGCTGTCCTGGATGGCAACTTTTGGTCTGCTTGTACTGGTAATCTATTTAACGATTACATAGTAGAACGGGTAAACTCCTCGCGAAGATTCGTCAGGATTTCCCCCAGCCAGTTGGTGCCGCGCCAGGTAGTTCTTCTTCGTATCCTCGGATCCTCTTCCGTTAAACCCACACCCCAGATCCGGTCCGTCGGACTGGCCTCTACCAGCGTGGTTCCTTTAGTATCCAGCAGCGCTTGCAGCAGGTCCTCGTTCTGAATAAACTTCTCCCAGTTTCCTTGATAGACAATCTCTTTGCAGTGTTGTTCCCAAATGGTTTTGTCGAAACCTCTCACCTGACGCCCCAATGCCTTCTGCTCTCGGGGAGTTGTGGCCCGCAAGATTCTCAATCCCAGCTCTTCATCCTTAAATAATTGTGCCTTACTGTACATCATGTACTGCTCAGTGCTATTAAAGTGAAGCTCTCCCACCGTGAAACGGCAGGGATACCATTGTGAGAATGGTGAGCCGCTGCGGTAAAAATAGGTGAATTTCTCCATCTTGCTCTCTCCTCATCTCATTGATTGGAACCCCGGTTCATGTTATATCGGTACAGCTTAGAGGGCCGGTGTCCGGCATCTCTGGTGAAATCCTCAGTTTCCATCACACGGTCAGCAATCTTCCGGCGGAAGGCGGCGGCCAGCAGCTCTTTGCCCAGAATGATCTCATAGACACGCTGAAGCTCCGACAAAGTGAACAGGGGCGGCATCAGATTAAAAATAATATCCGTATATTCAACCTTGCCGCGCAGGCGTTCGATCGCATATTGAACCATCATCAAATGGTCAAAAGCTAAGCCTTCACTCTCCACGATCTCACGTTGGATTTTGCTGACATGGCCTTGAACGGATTCGGTAATTTTGACCACTCCTGATAAAGTCGCCTTATCACTTTGCAGAGTGATCTTGATAAATTGGTCCAGCTCATATCCTTGTTCCAGCTCTCTCCGGCTGACTTGGAGGATCTCATGTGCTAGCTCGAACCAGGCAGCATCCGCCGCATCATCCCCCGCCTGCACATTCAGCGCAGTCCGATCAACCAAAGCCATATAGGAACAGCTGATGACCCGCATCCGCGGATCGCGCTGCACCTCGCCCCAGGTATACAGCTGTTCCATATAGATATTGTCTATATTCGTTTCTGTGAACAATTCCCGGCGTGCTGCTTCATCCAGGCTTTCATCTATACCGACAAAACCGCCAGGCAACGCCCATTTTCCCAAATAAGGATGTTCGCCCCGTTGAATCAGCAGCAGCTGCAGTGATTTCTCAGAAAGCTTCCGGTAATTATCCTGTTCCCGTTCCATCACGGTAAAAATCAGCATGTCGACCGTCACGGATGGACGTTCATACATTCCGGCATCATATGTTTTTAGGAATTGTTCCTCGGTTATACCGTTGCGGTCAGTGACCGGTTGTTTTGACATCGCCAAACTCCTTTGCAGCTGCGGATTTAATTATTATCTTTTTGTTAATATCATAATGTTATTATATACATATACAAGACGTATTAGTCAAGCATTAGAGAGTTGATGCAGAAAATTGCAATACGCTAGAATGAGGATCCTGCCCGTAGGCTATATTGCAAAAAAAGCCTGACTGCACAGGCTTTCGCCGGGCATATCAGACTTTGGTATCCATTCTATATTTACAGCGGCTCTATATGTACAAGCACATTGGAAACCTGGTGGCGGTCCTTCAATTGGTCTTCAATTTCTTCCGTAATATCATGACTCTGCACCACGTTCAGCTTCGAGTTCACCAACACTGTTGTATCCACCAGCACATTGTTGCCATGAATACGTGCTTTAATATCTTTTATAGACTCTACGCCATCGATTTGGGCAACGGTTTGCTTCATCAGCTCCAGTTCGCTTGCGTCAAAGCCGTCCGTTAAATCATGGCTAGCCTTGCGGAAAATATCCCAGGCTGTCTTGCAGATCAGAAGCCCGACAATCGTCGCAGTCAGCGGATCCAGCCAGGGAATTCCAAACTGAGAACCGATAATCCCTATAAAAGCGCCTATGCTTACGAGCGCATCCGAACGGTTATCCTGAGCTACCGCTTGCATGGCATTGCTTTTGAGTTCACGGGCAAGCTTGATATTGTACGCGTAAACGGCCAGCATCACCAACGCACAACCCGCAGCCGTCCAGGCAGCGATAAGATCTGGCGTTTCCAGCACCGGTTGGACAAATTTGTTAACACCCTGATACAGAACCTGCAACCCTACAGCAATCATAATGAATGAAGCAATCAATGCGGCTACCGTCTCCGCTCTGAAATGCCCGTAGCTGTGATTGGAATCAGGAGGTCTCCGGGAAATCTTAAGACCTGTCAGGATGGCGAGTGACGCAATGATGTCCGTACTATTGTTCAATCCGTCTGCAAGCAGAGCTTGGGAACCCGAGACACTTGCGATGAACAATTTGACGGCGGATAAAAGAATGTAGGCAAATAAACTGAGCCAGGCCCCTTTTTCACTTTGTTTAATGTCGCTGTAGTTTTCCAAAAAAAAGAACCTCCAAACAATAGTATTGTTCTATACTACACGCTGACATCCGGGTGGGTCTAGAGAAACAGTGTTGCCGGGCGGCGCATTAGTTAACCCTGCCAAATATAGTTGGGAAGCAGGAAGTGTTTTGCAATGCGCAACATTGTTTGCCCTAGTTCAACATCTGACAGTGATTGGTGTCGGGAAGCGGATTTATTCTCTTATACAGAAAGGCTTTGCGGGCTCTCACACCTCACAGGGTAAACACAAAAAAGGACCTGTCCTATAAGACAGATCCCTTTTCTGCTAAACTATGGTAGAGCTGCTACTCTTACAATAAGCATTTATTCTGCCGGCGGAGTAAATGAACGCGCCGCAAACTCGGCGTCCAGCATGTAGAAAGCGTTACTATCGGATTCAATCCGTTTTAGCTTGGCGATAATATTGCTGAACAACGCCTCTTCCTCCACCTGCTCATCAATGAACCACTTGAGGAAGTAGATGGTCGCGTGCTCACGTGCATCCAGTGCCAGGTCGGCCAGATGGTAGAATTTCCGTGTATTCTGCTGTTCATGGGCATAGGCATGCTCAAAGGCATCCAGCATGGATGTATATTCGTTCTTCGGCTCCGGTAAGGCAGCTAGCGTAGCGCGATAGTCGCGGTCATTAAGGAATTTGTAAATTTTCATGGCATGAAACCGCTCTTCTTCGGCCTGTACCAGAAAAAAGTTGGCGAAACCGTCCAGACTTTCACCTGAACAATAAGCAGCCATCGCCAGGTAAACGTGAGCAGAATAAAATTCAAAATTCATCTGCTCATTCAATGTATTCATTAATTCTTCCTTCATGGGTCCCTCACCTCGTCCTTTAGAGTAATTTGCTTGAAACAAGCTTTATGTAAATTCTCCTCCATCTTATCATCCATGCCAGTGAATCGGCAAACGAAAGGAAGATTAATTGCGAATGAAAATGATTTGGCTGAAATACCGGCACTTCACCCCGCGAGACTGGAGCAGACTCTTTCCTGTGACTGCCGTACTTACCGTCTTGCTTGCCATCAGCGGATGCGCAGGAAGCGCCAATATGCAGACAGGAAATATTTCTCCCACGGACTACATAACCGCAGCACCTTCCGCAACAGCGGCTGCAACAGCAACAGCAACAGCGACACCAATGCAATCAGCGGCCAGCGGCAGCGATACAATTGATGGCAAATTGGCAAATATGACACTGGAGGAGAAAATCGGGCAAATGCTCCTGGTCGGCATTGACGGCACCGAGCTAGATACCCAGGCAAAAAGGATGATTGCCGAAGACAAGGTCGGCGGAATTATCCTGTATAAAGACAACATCAGTAACCTGAAGGGCATGGTCAGCCTGATCAATGACCTGAAGAAGAGCAACGCGGAGAATCCGGTTCCGCTGTTCATGAGCGTAGATCAGGAGGGCGGCAAGGTCAGCCGCATGCCTGATGAATATGCCGCAATTCCGTCAAACGGGAGCGTTGGCGCAGCCAACAATTCCAGTGCTGCCGGAACGATGGGCAAGCTGCTCGCCAGAGAGCTGCTGTCAGCCGGGTTTAATATGGATTTTGCCCCTGTGCTGGATATAAACAGCAATCCCGATAATCCTGTAATCGGCGACCGTTCCTTCGGAAACACTGCGGACCTCGTCAGCAGATTAGGAATTGCTGAGATGAAAGGAATCGCCAGTGAAGGCGTTGTGCCGGTTGTTAAACATTTCCCCGGGCATGGCGACACATCCGTCGACTCCCATCTGGAACTGCCGGTCGTGAACAAAACTGCTGCGGAGCTGGCCAAACTGGAATGGCAGCCGTTCGAGGCAGCCATTCAGGAGAATGCGGATGCGGTAATGGTTGCGCACATTCTTTTTCCAGAGCTTGATGCTGATAAGCCTGCTTCTTTGTCCAGGGCCATTATCGGAGACTTGCTGCGTGAAGAGATGGGCTTTCAGGGAGTGGTTATTACCGATGACCTCACCATGGGCGCCATCACCGGGCACTACACGCTGGCTGCCGCAGCTGTCGATACCGTACAGGCGGGCAGTGATATCCTTCTTGTCGCCCATGAATACGGGAATGAGCAAGCGGTTCGGAAAGCGCTGCTGGACAGTGTTAAAAGCGGCATCCTCGAGGAGTCACGAATTGATGAGAGTGTCTACCGCATTCTTGCACTGAAGGATAAATACCGTCTGACCGACCAGCGGACAGCCGTACCCGATCTGATGAAGCTCAACCAGAATATCACAAGCTGGCGAAGTTCGCTTAACAAGTAACAAAAAGGCTGTTGAGACACTCTCAACAGCCTTCAACAAGCTAAACGGGCAGCCTGTTGTTATATCAACAGACTGCCCGTTATTTGTACTACTGAATAACTACTTTATCCCCGGGCTTTAGACCAGAAATAACTTCCGTCTTGTCCGTAGTTTCCAATCCGACCTTGATTTCCTGCCGTACATACTGTTCGTTTCCTTTATCCAGCATTACATATGCCAGATCTCCTTCATGCATAACAGCGATGCTGGAGACTACCGTGGCTTTCTCTTTACGCAACGTCTCAATTTCGCCGCTAAGGCTGAGGCCGCCGATTAAATGTTCATCCGGCTGGAGAGAAATAACCACCTCAAATTGCGGCAACTGGCTTGCTGCTGAGTTCTGCCCGCTGGTTGTAGTGGCGAATTTCGATACCTCTGTCACTTCACCTTTAAGCGTAAGATTCTTCATTGCAGTCATCTTGACTTTAACCTTCATGCCCTTCTTGATGCGGAAGATGTCCTGTTCCCCGACCTGTGCAATAAATTCAAGCTTGCTGAGATCAACAATCTTGCCGATGTACTGATTGTCCGTCACCATCTGCGGCCGTTCTTTACTGCTGTCATACAGGAAAATGCCAGTTGCAGGCGCATGATAGACCGCCGATTTGAGCTTATTCCTTTTGTCCGCCAGCTCCCGCTCTTGAATGCCTGCGTTGACCTTATTCAATTCCTCATTCATTCGGGCCGTTTCCTGGGCTGCCAGCGCTTTGAGCCGCTCTGCTTCAGTTCCGATTGGAGCTGCAGTTTCCGCGTCCTGTTGGCTGACGAATGAATTCAGTTCCCCCTCCAGCTGCGCTTTGCGAATGGCAGCCTCTGTGGTGGCAATTTCGTTTTGCAATGTGCTTTGGTCCAGAGTGAATAGCACATCTCCCTTTTTCACCTGGCCGGCGTTCTCCACCTTCCACGCTGTAACCTTTGAAGCGTAAGGAGCGTAGACCAGAGTCTCCTCTTGATACTGTGATTTCCCCTTCACCTGAACAGTACTCGTTATGGTCTCCTGAGTAACCGGAAAGCTGATCGCTTGCGTAGGCTCCATAACCATCTGAGGTTCTTCTTTTTTGATCACTTTGGTGAACAGTAAATATCCCCCTACACCCACGATGGCCGCAATAATGACCCATTTCAGAGTCTTTTTAATTATCCTCTTCATTGTTCGGCGTCCTTTCAATTTAAAAATAGCTAGTCCCGCTTAATAGCAGTAAGCGCATCTGTTCTTGAAGCGCTGATCGCCGGATAGATCCCCGACAGCACACCTGTCATAATAGCAAATACAAGTCCGATAGGAAGGTTCGTTTCCGGAATAATGAAATGTATACCATCACCAGCTGTACCCACAAGCCTGTTGAGACCGTATACGATCAAGTAAGAAAAGAGGACACCCAATAGTCCGCCCAAAAGCCCGAGCAGTGCAGCTTCCGTGATAAACATATTGCGGATCTGCCCCATATTCGCGCCCAGCACCTTCATAATCCCAATCTGCCGTCTACGCTGATGGGTGGACATGGTCATGGCAACAATAATGGAAATGGAAGCAATGACTAGAATAAAAACACCTATTCCAAGCGCTGCCATTTTGATTGTATCAAATTGCTCTTTAAGCTGATCCATCTGATATAGATTGTTGCTGGTGGTTAAAGACAGCTTCTGAATCATCTGTTCTACCTGCTTAATGTTGTCAACGTCGTCCACCTTAACCGTCACTGAGGTGTAATTACCTTCCTCAGGCACATTAATGACCGACATATTGTCAAAAGCAAGCTCTTTCCCGAGTTGAACCGCAGTATCCTGAGAGATATACATAATCTTGTCATAAGAAGCACGTTCATCACTAGTTCCCGTCGGTTTAGCCAGGATCCCCCCTACTTGCAGCGGTGAGCTGAGCTTGATGGCTCCTGAAGCGCTGCTATAGTCCTGCGCCTGTATCTGAAGCTGCTGCCTATACATTTCTGAAGGGAGCAGGCTCATACTGGTGTATTGAGCATTTAATTCCTGGTTAAAAGGATCTGCCGAAAGACGCTCATAGAGCTTCATACGGGTTTCATTGTCAATCAGGCCAAGTGTTGCCCCATAATTCAGCACAGTCATACCCGG
Organism: Paenibacillus sp. FSL L8-0470; assembly: GCF_038008625.1. Classification (NCBI taxonomy): domain Bacteria; kingdom Bacillati; phylum Bacillota; class Bacilli; order Caryophanales; family Paenibacillaceae; genus Paenibacillus; species Paenibacillus sp. FSL L8-0470. The sequence goes on along the minus strand of NZ_JBBOZM010000001.1, from coordinate 3,439,796 downwards.
GAGATTTGAGCCTCCTCCCTGTTTGAAGGTATGGCCGTACTTATTCAGCATCTCTAAGTCTGTTGCAATGACTCTGGCATCGCCTATTTTGTTGTCGACCGTGACAATCTGCATGTAGCCGACATCTTGAAACGGTGCGGCTGCGACTACATGATCCAGACCGCGGATAATCTCAAGCTTCTGCTCCGTCAGCTTACCTGGATTCAGGTTCTCGTTTGTTTCGGCAGGAGCCTTACTGCTGTCTCCGCCGCCATGCGAGGGGATACCGCCGCCTGGAGAGACCATAATTTCATCCATTTTAAAACTGCGATTGACCTCCTCGGTCATATAGTTCTGTGCGGATTGTCCAACACTAAGCGCAACAATGATTGCTGCACAACCGATGGAAAGTCCGGTCATACACAGCCCGGTAACCACCTTGCGCCGTTTGACCTGATCCCAGGCCATACGGGTTATATCTCTGATCTTCACTGCGTCTCCTCCTCTTGAGGTTCCGCTTCTGCTGCCTTTTGCTCTTCGGTAATTAAATAACCGTCCCGCAGGGAAAAGATGCGCTGCATTTGCTCTGCTACCTCATGTTCATGCGTGACAACAATAAAAGTAGTGTTCATCGTCCGGTTGAGCTTGAGCAGGATGTCGATGATTTCTTCCTCAGTCTTGGAGTCCAGATTCCCTGTCGGCTCATCCGCGAAGATAACCGATGGCTCCGTAATCAGCGAGCGGGCAATACTTACCCGCTGCTGCTGGCCACCGGACAGCTGGGAAGGAAATAAATCAGCTTTGTCCGGTATGCCGACCTGCTCCAGCAGCGCAAGCGCCTTTTGCTTACGGATTGATGGCGAGACGGACTGGAACACAAGCGGCAACTCCACATTCTCGCGCACGGTAAGACTGGTAATGAGCTCATAGGCTTGAAAGATAAATCCGATATGCTTGCGGCGAAACACGGAAAGCTTGTTTTCTCCCATCTTAACAATATCATGATCCGCAATGAAGATATGGCCTTCAGTCGGTTTCATAAGACCGGCCATCAGGTTCAGCATTGTAGATTTCCCGGAACCGGAACTGCCCAGCAGGGCAACCATTTCACCCTGCTTTACATTGAAGCTGATATCGTGAAGCACGGCGGTCCATTCGTTGCCGGTCTTAAAAGAGTGCTTGATATTTTCTACTCGCAACATAGAAGCTGCTCCTTCTTCCATTGTCATTTAGCGTTGGTATCTTTCTCAGTTATCAGCTGGCGGTCGATGAACAGGTTGAACACCTGGCCCCCAAGCTCCTGCCGCTCGCCTTGGAATTCATCAAATAAAGTTAATTTGTAAGTGCCGCCCTTGAGCTTCATGTACAGACTTTTGCTGAAGGACATCGAGAAGGTATTGCTCTTTCCTTCTGTCAGATCTGTACCTATAGTCAGCACTTTATCCTGTGTTACGCCAAAGGGATCCGTCATTCTAAGCACAAGCTTATGTCCTAAATCGCCACTGTCGATGCTGTTATCCCGGGTTAGATCATAGGTCATTGTGATGTTGATGGTGTCGTTTAGTTCCAAAAGTCTGCCTTCTGAGTTGATGACCGATAAATTATAGGGGAAGAAAGTGATCTTCGTTAAATTGCTTGCCGGCGCAGTGGTTTTAGGTGTGAGCAGCAGGGCGCTTGCATTAATAAAGCCGGTAGCCTCTTGTCCGCTCTCACTTAATTTGTTTCCTGTCACCCCGGAGCCTAATACCAGTGAGATGTCCTCGGCACTTACCGCCTTCGGCAGCTTCGCCCAGAATGAAACCAGCTGCATACCCCCAGGTGTTGCAGCATTGTCGGGTTGATTAGGTTTCGCATCAAAGAACTGCCCGTCCTTCGTTCTGTAATACGCCTGCAGACGGGCCATCTTGCTTTGTCTTTTCTCCTGGCTGCTTATGAGCAGTTCCGTGTACACAATTTTGGAGTTGGTCCCCTCGTAAACCGTCGTACGGCTCTCCTGAACATTGGCATTTTTACCTTTGCCGCTGATTTTGTAGGTGCCTCCGCGGTCAATATTATCTATTGCATTCAGTGAATTACTCATGCTGAGGTCCAGGAACGGCACCTTCTCGGTATTGACGGTACTGAATAAATTGATTCGTACATTTTCGAATTCCTCTGTATACGGAACCTTGGACAAGACTACAATCTCAGCGGACTTGCCCGGAGCCAGTGTTGCCGCCTCTTTATCGATCAGCAGATCCGTGGTCGCCGCTAAATCGTTAGTACCCAGCTTAATCGCTCCCGTAAGTTCGGGAAGCGTAAGGGTTACGGACTGGGTGTTGGTGATGTTCAGCTTGGCCATGACGATATCATCATCCTTCCAAGGATAACGTTGTAAAGACGTCAGGTTGTAAGAGAAGGAGCCAAATTGATTCGTGCGATTATAGACCTCCCCCTTTTGTACATCAGCACGAAGCGCATAAGGAATGGTAAAGTAGGCTACCGGAAAAATTAGTTTGGGAGACGCCGCCGCTACCGTCCCAGGTGTACCAGCGGGTTCGCCAGTGGTTGGGCCGGTGGTTGGGCCGGCCGTTTCTGTGGCACTGACAGCTTCAATCATCTGCAGCTGCAGCCCGGCTTGTTCGACCTCAAGGGGGACCTGCACCGTAAGCGGAACAACCTTTGTTTCCAACGGTTTTAGCGTGAGCCCGCTGAGTGCCTTGGCGTTCACCGGAAATGCTGTACCTTTGGTCGACTTCACGGCAAGCTCGTAACTCGGCAGGGTCACCGCCTTGTTGCCGGCGTTCTTCAGACGTAACTGAAAGGACCATACTCCGTGGGCGTCTTCTGAATAAACCGAAGCATTCACCAGCTGCATTTCCACGGTATTGCTGTTAATACCGACTTTTTTGACAGCACTTGGATTCACAACAAAATTAGGAGTAGACGCAACTGGAAGCTTGAAAGACATTTTGGGAAGCTCAAGCTTCAGGGTCTCATCCTTTTGTGTAAACTGCAGCTTCATGTTGTTGGTATTCAGGGCTGCGGGAATTTCCGCCAAATAGTAAATGCTCTTTTTCTCCTGCGGCTGAATCTTGTAACCTGCCTGTGCGCTGTTCACTGTCAGCTCGAAAGAGGTGCCGCTTGCCGTTTGGAGATATGGCGTGTATCCGGCTTCATTCAGAACCTTACTGCCCTTATTGGTAATGCTCAGTCCTACCTTGGCGTACACTTTTCCGCTAAATTTATAGAGCTGCAGGGAATCCGCACTTGCTGTAACTGGAATGTCATTCATAGTGGTGCTCAGGATCTTGCCGCGTTCAGCGGCTGTGGAATAGCCCGCCGGAATCGCCAGAGAACCCGCATTCTTTAGATACCCCTTGGCTTTGGCGTCCCATACGTACATGGCAATCTTCATTCCCTGCAGCGAAGTCGTTTGACCGACATTGACATAGTAGGTCACGCGCAGGCTGTCCTTGGCTCCGACCTTTTTCTTAAGCGCATCAGCAGTTACTGGATTAGCGGGAATGGCTGAACCTCCCGGAGTGACTACACGCGGAAAATAATGCGTCATATTGGCACTAGAACTGCCGTTGTTAGAGAGCTTAAGCGTATAGGCCAGAATATTGCCACCGGTTTGCGGCCAAATATTAACATCCTCCAATGCGGCAGTGACTCCTTGGCCTAATTGAATCGGATTGACTTTGACGGTTGCTGTTGTTGCTGCTGCTGGTGTTGTGCCTGCTGCTTCCGAAGAAGGAGCCGCTATCCCTCCGGCCACTTGACCGAGAACGATGGTGCTTAAGAGCAGAGCAACGTATGTATTTTTATGCTTTCTCACTTTCTTTCCCCTCCCAAGTCTATTAACTAGAATTATTATAGTTGTTGGCTGGAAGGTAAATGTAACCAAGTTGTAACTCTATGATGCGAATTTGTAACCTTTTTGTGCCAATGTTGCAAAAAAACAGCGCAACATGCGCTGTTTTCAGAACGGTGACCGTTAATATACCCTAATCGTTTGCGTCACTAAGAGCCGAAAGTCCGGCGGTACTGGCTCGGAGGCATACCTTCTGCCAGCTTGAACATTTTGATGAAGTAGCTGGATTGATGAAATCCGGTCTGATCTGCAATCTGCGCAACAGACAAATCGGAAGACACCAGCAGAAGCTTAGCCCTGGCCAGACGGCAGTCACTCAAATAACGGTTCGGTGTCTTACCCATGATGGACCGGAAGAGCCGCAAAAAGTGATAGCTGCTGTAACCCGCAAGCCTAGACATGCTCTCCAGTGTCCAGGGACGCTGGCAATCCTTATGAATCATGTCGGCTGTACGCCTAATGGAATGTCGGATCTCCAGGGGCACCGATCCATGAAGCGGCTCGGAATTTTGCAACAGTGTAACCAGAATTTCATAAAGTAAAGCCGAGAAACGAGGTTCACTCCGGGTTTCATGGACTGCGCTAAGCTCGAACAGCTCATCAAAAATAGACTCCAGCCCGGCATCTGGATCGAATGTAAAGAAATAACCCCGCGACTGATCTGCTTCCTCCAGTAGCGGCAAGGAAATGGCTGTATTGAAGTGAACCCAGCGCACTTCCCAGGGTCTGCGGGGATCAGAGCCATATTGCTGATATGCCCCTCTAGGGAACAGAAAGCCGCTTCCCCTTCCCATGGGAATCCGTTCTCCCTCCTGAAAAACATAACCCGTCCCTTCAAATACCAGATGGAGATTGTAGCTGTTCAGTACTCCCTCGCTTCTCCGTTCCGCATGCTGCGGAAAATGATTGTAATGCCCGAGAAATTCCGGATAGCATACATAGTGGGCGTAAGCCGGGGCGGGCAAGACCCATTGCTTTTTCATTTCGTCCCCCCTCTATTCTATACTTGGAAAGCAAACACGCAATATAGTCATATAATAGCAATATTATGTTATATCAGTTTTCATGTACCTGATAATACAATGGATTTGTAGAATATTCAAAGCATAATTTTACACTTGGAGGAACCTATGAAGAAACCAGTAGCAGCAGATCGGTTCGAGCTGGGCGTATGTTATTACCCCGAGCATTGGCCGGAAGAGATGTGGGAAGATGATTACCGCCGGATGGTGGAAACAGGCTTCACGATTGTCCGTATGGGTGAATTCGCCTGGTCCATTTTTGAACCGGAAGAAGGCGTGTATCAGTTTGAACTGTTCGACCGCGCCATTGATCTGGCTTACCGCCATGGACTCAAGGTGGTATTGGGTACACCGACGGCTACGCCTCCTGCCTGGCTTACCGAACGATACCCGGAAGTACTTAATGTGACTTATGAAGGTGTTACGCTCCAGCATGGCATGCGCCGGCATTACAATTACAGCAGCCCCAAATACCGCGAGTTATGCGCCCGGATTGTAGCTCAGCTTGCAGCACATTATGGCAATCACCCTGGAGTAACCGGCTGGCAGATCGACAACGAGCTGAACTGCGAGATCAGTGAATTCTATTCCGAAAGTGATCACAAGTCTTTCCGGAAGTGGCTGCAAGATAAATATGGCTCCTTGGAAAAACTGAATGAGGCATGGGGTTCAGTCTTCTGGAATCAGAGCTACACTAACTGGTCTCAGGTCTTTTTACCACGCCCTACCCCGGTCCCAAGACAGCCTAATCCGCATCAGGCGCTGGACGAGAAGCGGTTTATCTCTGATAATACGATTTCGTTTGCCAAGAATCAGGCCGACATTATCCGTGCAGCTGCGCCGGATCAATGGGTTACGACGAACGGGTTATTCGGCCATTTGGACAGTCATCAAATGAGTAATGAGCTGCTGGACTTTTTTAGCTATGATTCATACCCTCAGTTCTCCAGCATTCATACTGATCCTGCTGAACGAAATCCTCTGGGTGACCGGAGCTGGAGCCTGTCCCTCAGTGTTGTGCGTTCCATCAGCCCCAACTTCTGCATCATGGAACAACAATCCGGTCCAGGCGGCTGGGTGAACCGCATGGACATGCCCTCACCTAAACCGGGGCAGATGCGGCTTTGGACATACCAATCCATCGCCCATGGCGCAGATATGGTGCTGTACTTCCGCTGGAGAACGGCAACCATGGGCAATGAGATCTATTGGCATGGCCTCAATGATTACCATAATCAGCCCAACCGGAGAGTCCGGGAAGCGGCGCGCATCGGCCAGGAGCTGGCGGCATCCGGCAAAGAGATCATCGGGACACATGCTGAGGCCACAGTAGCCATTCTGCGGGATTATGACAATGAATGGGACGGTGAATATGATGTCTGGCACGGTCCTTTCATGTGGCAGAGCAACAAGGAATGGTTCAAAGCTCTGCAGCGGCAGCATATTCCCAGTGATATAATCTACTTGGGCCGCACTACAACCGTAGAGGAACTAGCCCGTTATCAAGTGCTGGTCTACCCGCATCCGGCCATCATGACAGATGAAACAGCGGCATTGTTGGATGAATATGTGCAGCAAGGCGGGAAACTGATCTTCGGTTGCCGGACCGGATACAAGGATAAGCGCGGACATTGCTATATGCGGCCTTTTCCCGGGGCGGCAAGACAGCTCTGCGGGGTAACAGTGGAAGAATTCACTGTTGTTAAAGGTACACGGCGTCCCACCTTTATCAGTTGGACTGAAGAACCTGAAGCACTGACGGGAGCCGACGCTTTTAACGATATCCTTCACGTGGAAGAAGACAGCGTGGAAGTCATGGCGACGTACGCTTCCGATTATTATAAAGGAAAACCGGCCGTTACCCGAAATCTCCGCGGTAAAGGTGAGGTGTGGTATTACGGAGCTGTATTCAATGAAGAAGCTGCGACAAGAATCATTGGTGCTCTAAATCTACGTTCACCGGCTGAACATTGGCTGGAGCTGCCAAGTGAGGTCGAGCTGCAAATCCGTCAAGGCGAATCCGCCAGCCTCACCTTCCTGCTGAACTACAGCGAAGAGCCTGCAGTGATCTCACTCAAAGAACAGAGAACAGATTTACTAACAGGAGAAAACATTTCGGGAACCTACAGTATGGAAGGGTTCGGTGTGCTGGTGCTCAAATAAGAGGATTAATTCAAGTAGAAAGTCCCGCTGCAGATAGTTTTGCAGCGGGACTTTTTCGTGAAGTTAGTGCACAGATTACATTACTTGAAGCAAACAGATGATCTCTCCATCAATCACTTCTTCGCTGACTTTCTTGTTCCCCAATGCCTCATGCATGCCTCAAGCCGATTCATTATCAGGTATTACAGAAATAATACCCTTGCAAACCACCGTTAATTGTTAGATATTAATATAATCTGTTTTTATTTCATCTTGATGATTCCATTGATAAAAAGGAGGAGCAACCATGAAACTGGAGCCTGTACAGGCGTCAGAAACTATTGACGTACAGGGCAAGGAGGAAAGCTTCCTGCAGGGAGTTAAGGATTGTATCCCCACTTTGCTCGGATATTTAAGTATCGGCTTTGCCGCCGGGGTTGTCGAGAAAACGGCCGGTCTTTCCATCGCTGAAATAGCTATGATTTCCATCATTCTCTACGCCGGTTCCGCCCAATTCATCGCGGCGGGAATGATAGCCGCAGGAAGCACGGGGGCCAGCATCATCATTACGATCCTGCTTGTGAATCTGCGCCACCTGCTGTTAAGTGCTGCGTTGTCCCCTTATTTCCGCCACCTCACACCCATGAGAAACCTGCTGATAGGCGCACTCTTAACCGATGAAACCTTTGGTGTCGCCATTCAGGAGAGTGCGAGAAAAAAACACATCAGCGAGAAATGGATGCATGGACTTAATGTCACCGCCTACCTGAATTGGTTGTTCGCGAACCTCGCAGGTGCTGTTCTGGGACAGTGGATCTCAAGCCCGGAGCAGTGGGGACTGGATTTCGCGCTTCCGGCTATGTTCATCGGACTACTGGTACTGACCATACTTAGTAGAAACAAATATGCACTGGATCTTATTGTAGGAGCTATTGCCGTAGTGGTTACGGTCGGTGTCTCCATCCTGTGGTCGCCTAATTTCGGTGTGATCGCTGCAGCTCTAATTGCACCTACGATAGGGTTGGTAATGCAAAAATGGAAATAAGACTGGATATCTTCTTGATTATCTTCGGAGCCGCATTGGTTACGTTCATTCCGCGGGTACTTCCGATGATGCTGCTAAGCCGGATCACCATTCCCGAATGGGGGATGCGCTGGTTGAGTTATGTACCCATTGCGATTATGTCAGCGCTCGTCGCCCAGGAGCTGTTCATTAAGGAAGGCAAATTCACTTCACTGTCATCGAATGTGGAACTGATCGCCGCCTTGCCCACCTTCTGGGTGGCCATAAAGACGCGCAGTTTGCTGGGAACCGTGCTTACCGGGGTTCTCTCACTCATGCTTCTGCGCTTGTTACTGTAACTCCTCGTGATTGCTGTTATCAGGCAAGTTAGCTGTTTTTTCCCCAGATTCTCCCTGTATGGCTGCCGATGTTCATGATCGCCTGCTGCGCTTCGGGCAGCAGGGCGGCCATGAATTGAAATACACTCCACATGTTCTTCCATACTTCCAGTGTAACCTCTACTCCATCAGCACGTGCGCGATCGGCCAAACGTTCCGCATCACTGAGCAGCACTTCTTGATCGCCAACCTGAATGTACAGATGGGGCAAACCGTGCAGATTGAGCCGTAACGGAGAGAGTATCGCTGGCTTCTCCCCGGAAGAACCTCCTAAGTAATCCTCCAGAATTCTCTGATTGCCCTCCCGGCTCCCCGTAGGATCTGAATCAGCCAAACTATCATAAGAATATCCGTCCAAATGTACGAGATCACTATGCGGCGAGAGCAGAAACGCCCCTGCAGGCAGCTTCTCCCCTGCATCCCGCACACTGATCATTGTCATCAAAGCCAGAGTGGCCCCTACCGAATCGCCGCCAAGGATAATGTCATCCGGCGAATATCCCTCCGCCAGCATCCAGCGGTATGCATTGAGGCAATCTTCATTTGCGGCCGGATAACGATGCTCCGGGGCAAGCCGATATTCCACTGTAAGTACAGGAACACTGCAGGCTGCAGATAATCTTGCTGCCAGATCACGATAGATCTCACAGTTCCCGGAGATAAACCCTCCTCCGTGAAAATATAGGATTGCTCGTTTTCTTCCTTCCGTTTCAATGCAAGGAGCGATGACCCATTCAGCAGCGAACTGCCGGATCGTTACTCTCTTCACTTGAACATCACCCGGAAGCGCCGGCAATTGCTTGGCAGCTTCGGCCATTTCAGAACGAATTTGCTCTGCCGGCTTTCCTAAACTGCTTCCTGTTTGTTTTAAGAAGCTTTTCATAGCTTGAAGCTGTTCGATCGGTGTCTGCATCCTATTCATTCCTCCTACAAGGTTTTGTCTGGATTGTAAACCCTGTAGTATGGTACGCAGTCAAGAGGCAATCTGTATTCTAGGTTCTTTATGGCTCCATCTTAAGAATATGCAAGGTTTCCTGCACCCCCGGATGTCTCTCGGCAGATTCGAGGTTGCTCTTCAGATCGCCTAACAGCGCCTTCGTCTTTTCCCGCTTTGATATTTCGAGGTCAATGCTAATGACTTTCTGCTCAATAACTGCGATAAAATCAGCGATCCCGATACTTCCGTCTGCCGACTTCACCAGTGCCTTCTTGATCTCTCTCAGCGTAAACCCGCAAGACTTGGCATTCTGGATAAAGACGATTCGATTCAATGTCTCTTGCGTATATTGCCGGTAACCGGATGCCGTCCGCTGTGGTGCCGGAAGCAACCCGTGCTTCTCATAATATCTAAGCGTTTCAATATTCACGTTAGCCTCTTTTGCCAGCTCCCCGCGCAAATATCGGGCCATCCTCTCCACTCCTCTCCGTATCCAACTATATAGACTGAACTTATAATTCTTCTATTTTGGGAATGACCGTGACTACAGAGAATGTTTGGACTTCCGGCCGCTGTTAGGTTTGGATTTCCTGAAATAACCGCGAATCGCGGTAGAAATCCAAACCTAAAGGCGGACGCTGTCGCTCCTGCAGTTCCAAAATTCCCCTCCGCCACTTTTCCCTACATGTAATTCTCAAGTTCAATCTATATATGAGATTTATTTCAGCCGGTCCTTCAAAGCTGAAACTTCAGCTGCCTGCGGCTCCTCCTCTCCGTATCTCGCCTGATTGTAAAGCCTAAGCAAACCTTCCGGAACTGCCGGGGTATTGCTGTCTCCATTACGGCGGCGGTTCTTCCCACCAGTCCATTCCTCCACATCCGCTCCCGTCTCTTGTGGAGTAAGAAATCCTTTCACTTCATATCCTTCGTTCCGATTGCCGTTAAGCCAACGGCGATACATCCAGCGTACCCGCTCACGGCCTCCATCCATTCCTTCCCAGCGGTCACTGTGTCTACGCAGCTTCAACCGGCTGCTCCAGTAATCCCGAATGCCTTGCACAGTCTTTCCCCAGGCGAAGATGCTCTCTTCTTCATCCTGAAAGGCATGATGCTCCTGCGGCGTTTCTCTCCGCAGCATGGACAGCAGGGCATCCAGTGCTCTGCGCAGCACTCCGCCTGTATTTCTGTAAAGCCAACGCAAGCCATAATAAAGCAAAGCTAGAATTGCCGCCGCTCCAATGGCATAAAACAAGACTTCGAAGATCATTGCCAGCAAACCCGGTTCATGAGTCTCGGCCGGAGGCAGCTCTAGTGGCTGCGCCGGAGGAGCAGCTTCAGGCTGAATCGGCTCCTCTGTTCCGTTAAACAAGGCGATGATCCAGTTCAAAAACATCCGGACTGTATTCCATAGAAGCATGCCTACAGCTTTGCCCCCGCCTGCCGCAAGCAAGCCGGCCACGACAATAAACAGCAAGACAAACATCCGGTTATGCCGTCTTATCCCTGCAGGCAGGCGCGCAGATTCACCGGCAAAAGAGCTGTAGCGAAGAAAGCTGGTATTCGTATCCAACAGTACTAATACCAGACACAGACTTCCACACCAGGTTAACAAGGACAGGTTGGACTCAAGTACAGGAATCCGGGTATTGATGATTGTAGCTGTAAAATAAACGGCAATTCCGGCAATGTACATTCCATTCCGGTTATTCCGGGAAGCGGCAGTCATCCCCAGATAAGCAAACAACACGCTGCAAGCAATAAAAGGAAGTGCAAAAATGGACAATTCACCGAATAAAAATCCTGACGCCACCCCCAGTAGAAGAGCGGAAAGCAGCTGCTTCCACTTCCGGTTGCATAAATGCCGCAGCAGCACCCCGGCCAGCGCCAGGAGAGGCAGAATGTACATCCATGGAAGGACAGCCTGCCCGGACTGCTGGTAGCTTTGAAGCAGAACCCATACCGGAAGAAATAGAAGCCATTCTATGAGACAAGCCAGCCATAAAGTCATAGACACTTTCATTCGGGGACCTCTAGCAGTGTTCATGCATACTCTCTCCCCTCATCCGGAATGTCGAGCCATTCCACTCCATTTCCCAGCAGTCTTAACTGCTCAGCTGCCAGCTCAAGCTCTGGGCCCCGGTGACAGGTAATAATCAGATAATCATTATCTTTATGCCCTTCTTCAGCTACTAACTCCAGTAGTCTTGACATAGGCAGCGTCCTGTCCAGGTTCAGCCGGGCCAAGAGCCCCAGTACATCCTCAAGTTGGCCCATCGGGTCTGCAGTCACCGGCTCCCGTTCACCTCCACCGTCCATTCTCCCGTTGCTAAGCAGCCCGGTGTCGATCCCGTGCCCTACTGCATATTCTGCTATCGTCGCTGCATAACGGATTCCCAGCTCAATTCGTTCCTTATCTGTAACGGTTCTCCACATGGAGTCACTGATCTCAACATTCAGACAGAGGAACAGCCGGGAATCGGCGGTGTAATCTTTTTGATGCACCTGCATATGCCCGGTTCTGGCCGTTGCCTTCCAGTTAATAGACGCAAGCGAATCCCCTGGACTGTACTCTCGGGTTCCGGCCGTCAGAAAAGGATCTTCAATAATCCATCTTTTGACCGGCAGTTCTCCCAGCCAGCTGTGTATCGGCAGAGGTAGCTCATAAAGGTCTATAATCTCCGGATAAACCAGCAGTTCCAATTGCAGGGAAAACGCCTTGCTGTTCCGGCTCATGCCAAAGAGGTCTCCGGTGGTCATCGTGACGCTTTCCAGCTTGAACAAGCCTCTTTGCTGACAACGGACTTGATGGCGACGTTTGATATGGCGGTAAGACCTCAGAAAAAACATACTTACGTGGTTCTGATAAATCTCCCCGCTGCTGACACCGAGATTCTCCTGGCTGCCGAACTCCAGACCCCGGGCTATGCTGGACTCCAGCCGCAGCCAGGGCAATGGGAGCAGCTTATTGTTGGCTATCTCCTCAACCATCTCCACCTGCTCTCCTTCATAAGCGGTTTTGGCCGAGAAATAGCGGGTGTAGCTGACTTTCTTCAGCGCATGCCGCTGATAGACAGCAGAAATCAACAGCAGCATCAGGAGTGTGCTGAGGATGAACCAGGGCAGTGCCATCTCTTACTCCACCCTTCCGCCGCTTGTAGCCGGGAGCGGCTCTGCCGGCACCTCCACTTCGCGCAGCTTCTGGAGCACCAGCTCTACCGCTTGCCCCTCCCGGGACCCCGGGCCGCGCTGCAGCACCAGCCGGTGGGCAAGGACGGGAACTGCCACTGCCTTGATATCATCCGGAATCACATAATTCCTGCCTTGAATCAATGCATACCCCTGGGAAGCACGCAGCAAGGCGAAGCCAGCCCGCGGGCTGGCTCCCAGCTTAACCCCCGGTGCAGTGCGGGTCGCTTCGACGATCCGGATCATATAAGCCAGCAAATCGTCACTGACATTCACTGCAGCCGTAAGCTGCTGAATCTCTTGAATCTGCCGGGCGGTTGCTACCGCAGTCGTGTGATCAAGCGGATTGTTCTGGCGGAACCGCTGTAGAATATGAACCCCTTGCTCAAAGGTTGGATAGCCGGTCATGATCCGCATCAGAAATCGGTCAAGCTGCGCTTCCGGCAGCGGGAAAGTTCCCTGACTGTCAACCGGATTCTGTGTAGCAATGACGAGAAACGGCGCTTCCAGCTCATGGGTCACACCATCGATCGTAATCTGCCGCTCCTCCATGCATTCCAGCAGGCTGGACTGGGTCCGCGGCGTGGCCCGGTTGATCTCATCGGCCAAGAGAATGCCGGCGAATACCGGGCCCGGACGGAATTGAAACTCCCCGGTCTTCTGATTATAGTAGTTGATGCCGCTTAAGTCAGAGGGCAATAAGTCCGGAGTGAACTGAATCCGCTTGAACGTACAGTCCAGCGAGCGGGCCAGTGTTTTGGCGAGCAGCGTTTTGCCTGTGCCCGGAACATCCTCCAGCAGCACATGTCCATTGGCGAGCAATGCTGTCAGCAGAAGGTTCACACCTTCCTCTTTGCCGACAATTACTTTAGCCAGATTGACTCTTATCGATTCTATTAATTGAGTTGCTTCTTGAAGATTCATAAATCAGGCACCATCCCATCGCTTTAGTGGTATGTATTAATTCCTAATCATACCAGAAAGCGCCTCCAATTTATAATAGATAAGTCTCCTGCGGTTATGTGGACGCCGTACTTATCTTGGAGCGGATGAAAGCAACAATGAAGTAATACACGGGGATGCATTCCACAATCAGCCAAATAATCACAGTGCCAAAGGCATTGTAATTCTTGTTGAATTGAGTGACATTGAGCGAATACAGATAGGCAATTGTGATCGAACCGATCGTCAGGAAAGGGATCATCACTTTTTTTGCTTTCTGCTTGGTCAAGTACAAAGCACATTTATGCGCTACATATATCAAAAAAGCGCTGTGTATAAACATCGAAGCAGACCAAAGCCCGATGAGCAGCGGGTCCGAATTGCCCTTTAAATCATCATGTGAAGTACTGCGGATCAATTGCAAATAAGGAAATTGAAGCTCCTTGCCAAAATGCGGGCCAAAATTCAGTATGGTCATCACCCAGATAATGAGTACGGTCAACATCACCGCAATTCCCGCAGCAATCAACCGTTTCAGCATTTTGTTGCTGATTTGGATATCCGGGGCAATAAACAATAACACCACCCATTCTCCGTACCAGGACGTTGTCATAATTGAATCCTTGAAGGCAACGCCTGGATCAGGGTAATGAAACAAAGCAGGAAGCATCGAGAAATCAGCGTTGGACAGAAACAAATAATAGCTAAAAGCGGTGGATAAAAGAAAGATCAGAAATATCCCGTCGGTCATGTAGGCCATCGTCGAAAAACCTAGGTATGCCGTATACATAATCACCAGCCCAATTACAATCTGAATAAACAGCGGTGGTGTCCCGCGCAAATAATTTGCACCGAAGAACAATACGAAATTTTCAATATCAAAGGAGACATAATAAACACACCAGATCAGCAGCAGAAGAACCATTACCCCATGCAGCCATTTGCCCATAATCTCCTTGCCAAAATCGACCCACACCTCTCCGGGTTTAAGCATCCCCACCTGAACCGTACAAAAAAGCGGAATGATTCCGAGCCCACAGCCTGCAATAATCGGAATCCAGCCCTGGAAGCCTGAGGTTGAGAGTAAACCCGGAATCAAAAACATCGAGCTCTGTGAGCCTAGAAAGACAACTGTAAAGCGGAACATCTGCCATTTGGATGTAGTCATAACGTCTCCTTGGAAATTCATTTATCTCTCCGAACCAAAATCTTCGATTGTGAAGTCAGCCGTTACCTTAATCTCAGCATTAGCGTAATAATCAGTCCAGCGTTCACGGAGCTTATTCCACGCCTTCGGATATTTCCATTCCACCACCATTCCAAGCTGTAGAACGTCAACCTGTGCCTCTTGAACAGACCGGACCGAATTCGAAATTTCTTTTACAATCCACTCCTGCAGTTTTCTTTTTATTAAGGGACTAAGATCATTAGCACTACGCCCCTCGGAGTCTTCAAGAAAAGTAATACTTGCTCTCCCTTTCACCTTTATTTGAAAGACAGGGCCTTCGCTTGTCATTTTCACAGTTCTTGAGGCGGAGTTGCTTTGGAATATAGCGCTGGCGGAACCCTTACCTTCCTCATCCCAGGTTATCGTATATTCAGGCAGCTCCAATCTTCCGGCCAGACGTCCCGCCCCCCATGCCAAAGCCCTGCTCTGCTTTACATCCAGAATCCCCTTCATTTTAGCGTCCTGGAACAGCATAACCCCTTGCACACCTGCCCAATACTCCGTTTTCCCTTGCTCGCTTGTTTCTTCTTTCTTACCGAATGACAGATAATTCATCGCATACCCCATATCTGAGGCTTCAGCTAACAGGCAATCCTTAACGCTTGTACTGAACAGGATATTCTCATTCGCAATATTCATCAGCACCTGGTCGGGATTCTGTTCGAACACAGGAGTTAACTTAAAAATATCTTTGGCTTTCCCGGGAGCAGCCATGATATATGTGTCCAGGGGAAATTCAGGTTTTCTTTCGAACCATTCCAGCACCTTCCCGATTCCCTGCTGGGCATATTCCTTTCCCAAGACGACAATTTTGATATGGGAGATCTCCAAATGGCGTGAAAGATCTTTTTGAATCATGATAGTCGCATCCTGAATAGTACGCGCGGTCTTTGAGACCAAAGTGTAGGCTTTGCCGTCTCCGGTTCCGCTCCCTGCTTGCGTACCTGACATCAGCCTATTGGGTAGAGGTGAGCTGATGGATACCTCAACTGTTCCGGGTTCTTTGCCAACATCAATATATAATCCATAAATAAAAGTCAATTCATCGAGCTCCACCTTAGACCAGCAGCCAGTCAGATTCAGCAGCATTAGGATAATGACGGCTTGCTTTATAAGTTTCATTGCCGCTTCTGTCTCCTTTGATTCTTCCTGTCTGTAAAGGATGTGCTGCGCTTATTCATGAACGGGGTTGGAACACGAAGCAGTGTATCCTTCCAATCCTGTAATACAAGTGGAGCGACCGGCTGCAAATAAGGAGTTCCAAAGGATTTAAGGTTGGCCAAATGGCCGTAAATCATAAAAGCAGCCACAAATACGCCCAATAACCCCATCGTTCCACCCAGGATCAGGAGCACAAAACGCAGTAATCTGAAAGTCAAACCCAGCTCCAAATGGGGAATGATATAAGAAGCAATCCCGGTAATGGAAACGACAATAACCATCGGTGCAGAAACAATACCCGCTTGAACCGCAGCCTGCCCAATTACGATACCGCCAATGATGGATACCGTCTGCCCTACTGGCTTAGGAATCCGGGTTCCTGCTTCTCTAAGTGCTTCAAAGGTCAGCTCCATGATCAGCGCTTCGGTCAAGGCAGAGAAAGGGATGTTTTCTCTTGCCGCGGCAATGGTTATCAAAAGATCAGAAGGAATGATCTGCGAATGAAAGGTTGTAATCGCAACATACAACGCAGGCAGCAGCATGGATATAATAGAAAAAAAGAAGCGGACCAGCCGGATCCAGCTGCCAGCATAAAAGCTTTGGTAATAATCCTCGGAGGATTGCAGCAGTGAGAACAAAGTTACCGGTGTCAGCAGAGCGGATGGAGTCCCATCCTGCAGCAGTCCCACCCGCCCTTCCATTAAAGAGGCTGCCACTGAGTCAGGGCGTTCTGTATACTGGAACACGGGAAAAGGCGAGAAGCTCCCCTGTTTCATATGCTCTGCCAAATAACTGATGCCAAGTACACCGTCGATCGACATTTTGCGTAACGTATCTTCTATTGAAGCCAGAAGCTCAGGCTTATACAGGCCTTCGATATACACCACATACACATCGGTTTTTGTATATTTGCCGATAGAGAAATGTTTGGTCTTTAGATCGGCATGTTTAATCTTGTGGCGCAGCAGCGATAAATTGGTGTCAATATCTTCGATGAAGGCCTCCTGGGGGCCGATGACAACCAGCTCGTTCTGTGATTCCGATACGGAACGTTTCTGATAGTGGGCAATCTCGAAATAATATAAATAGGGCAGCCCTTCGATACAGAGGACCGGATTGCCGCTGACTATCAGCTCTACCGCCCGATCGGAGTCAAATACCTTAATATAAGGAATGGCAAAAGCAGATCCCCGGTCGAGCCGTTCCAGAAAATTCGGCCAATCCGGTTCGGAATTCGCTTCGGATTTGAGCGGTGATGACACAAACTCCTGCAGGCTCAGTGTATCTACAATGGACGGAATATAGACCAGCATGCAGGTATGACCATATACGATAATAGACTGGTATACGGCATCGCTGCATCCTGTAAGCTGCTCTTTTATATTCTCCAGTATGCTGGCTGTCATCTCGCTTCACCTCCTCTGATCTTTAGAGAATCATACTTAGTTTTCCAATAGTTCATGAAGTTATGCATCTATTCCCTTTCCGCTCGCAGCACAAAGAGCCTGCTCACCAGCAGGCTCTTAAGGTTAATGCATCATGGGTAAAGATTCAGTTCAATCCCCCGATTACCGGATGCGGGATATACGGTTCTTCCAGTCTGCGGACTTCTTCCGGGGTCAGACGAAGGGACACCGCTGCTGCAGCATCCTCCAGGTGCGCCATCTTGGTGGCTCCGACAATCGGAGCGGCCACAGGTTTCTTCTGGAGCACCCAAGCCAAGGCCACCTGAGCACGCGGGACAGCCCGTTCCTCGGCGATTTCCTTCACCCGAAGTGCGACAATCCGGTCCGCCTCTTCCATTTGTGAATAAAGCTGCTTGGCGAATTCATCGCGCTCGGAACGGGGGCTCGATTCTTCCCAGTCCCTTGTAAGGCGGCCGCGGGCCAACGGACTCCAGGGAATCACGCCGATGCCTTCCGCTTCACAAAGCGGCAGCATTTCCCGTTCCTCCTCACGGTACAGCAGATTCACATAATTCTGCATGCTGACAAAACGGGTCCAGCCATGCTGCTCTGCAACGTACAGCGCCTTGAGAAACTGCCAGGCATACATGGAGGAAGCTCCGATATAACGGGCTTTCCCCGCCTTCACAACATCATGCAGGGCCTCCATCGTCTCTTCGATAGGCGTCTGGTTATCCCAGCGGTGGATTTGATACAAGTCCACATAATCCGTTCCCAGCCGCTTAAGACTGTGGTCAATTTCACTAAGTATCGCTTTGCGTGACAACCCGCCGCCATTGGGTCCCGGCCGCATTCTGCCGTGCACCTTGGTGGCAATGACCACTTCATCGCGGGAGGCAAAATCCTTCAGCGCCCGCCCAAGTATCTCCTCACTGGTTCCGTCCGAATATACATTGGCAGTATCAAAGAAATTAATGCCCAGCTCCAGCGCCTTTTGGATAAACGGACGACACTCCCGCTCATTCAGTGTCCAGGCATGCGACCCGCGTTCAGGAATGCCATAACTCATGCAGCCGAGGCAAACCCGCGAGACATCCAGACCGGTAGATCCCAGTTTCACATATTCCAAGATCAACAACTTCCTCTCTATACCAAATGTAATAATAGCCATTCCACTATAGTATAGCGCCGTTAACCGAGAAATAAAAACGCTCTTCCATCCAGTCCGGTTTACCCTCCTTGCTATAAAGATTACTGCAGCGTAGCTCCGATATTCGTGCCGCTTGGTGTGCCCGAGCCAATGAGGTCACTGCCGCTGGCCAGTTTCAGGAAGTTGCCGAGTGTGAAGGAACCATCCGCATTTCTGACGACTGAAGGAGTCAAGCTGGCGAAGTCGGTACTGCTCGCGGCCAGTCCCTTGGCATTCGTGCTGGCATTGCTCTTCCACCAGACATTGGTGCTGAGAACATCTGTACCGCTGGTTTTGTCACTGGAGCCGCCGGCAAAGCTCAGATTATTGGTAAACTGGTGTGTCCCTGTGTCAAAAGCAAAATTGCTTTGCCCATTGCTCCAAGAGGTATTGCCAGTAAGCTGAATGGAGCCCGGATTGCTATTGTAGGTGAAACCATGTTTTTTATTCTGGAAGGCGATGCTGTTCTGCACAATATGATTCACAGAAATTTTCTCCCCGCCCAGCTTGAATCCGTTGCCGTCACTGTTTGCCGTGCTGCTTCCATCTGAGGTTTGGCCATTTTTGTAGGCAATGCTGTTCTTGATCGTCACTACGCCAATCGGGCCTGTTTCCGATTTGGTATATAAATCCCAGCCGTCATCTGTATTCCATGCGGCAATACACTTGTCAAAGACGTTGCCCGGTCCAATCGTCAGCTTGGCGGCAAAACCATCAGCATCCTCCCCGTTGTCCGGGTCGAAATTGTCGTGGGAGTATACTCCGATGATCTGGTTATAGCTGGGCCAGTCGCTCATATTGGAGAGTGAGGAGGAATAGCGGCTAATCTGCAGCCCTGAATCCCGGTTATGGTGCATTTCTACATTCTCAATGATATTATAATTGCCGCCAATGAAGATCCCGTTATCTCCGGCACCTTTGATCTCAAGCCCCTTTACCTTCCAATAATGGCCATAAATCTGCAGTCCGCGTTCAGTAGACCCAAAGGATTCGGCGAAGAAATCAAGCACTGGTTTTTCGTTTCCGTAAGCCACAATATTTTTGCGCAAACTGGTGCTTCCGCTGTTCTCCCGTTCAATTGTCACTGGAGCGGAAAAAGTATAGGTTCCCCCGCGCAGATAGATAGTCTCTCCCGGGGCTACTCTGGTAATAGCTGAAGCCAGGGTCGTAGGACTGCCGATGGTTCCGGCATTTCCGGCCGCTCCATTCGGTGAGACATACAGTGAACCCGTTGCCGGAGTGGGTGCCGTTGTTGGTGCCACGGTTGGTGTTGGTGTAACGGTTGCTGTTGCTGTGGGTACAACTGTCGGAGTAGCCGATGGTGCTGGAGTAGGACTGGCCGTAGCCGTCGGTGCCACGGTTGCAGTTGCGGTAGGTGAAGGAGTTGGTGTCGTGGAATCCATAGTAGAAACAACTACATTGTCGAACTTGGCTGCTGTTTTATAAGCGACCAGTCCGATACCGCCGGAAGTCAAGTTGTTATCGTGTGCATTCAGTTGCAAGACATTATTCACATAAAAGTTGATCGTGCTTTCGCTTAGCTCTAGCTTAACCGTGTACACTGTACCGGCAGTGACAGGAAAGTCCGTTTTAGTGGCAAGTGTAGTGCTGGAGCCGCCGACCTTCTTTCGGATTTCCAGCGTACCTCCATTGCTGTTGGATAGCGAAGCCGCGTAATAATTATTGCCATCTGTATAACGGCCGCAGAGATAAGTGCGGTTTGTGCCGTTAAAGTTGTCAATTTTAACATCTGCCTGCACGCTGTAGTCAGTCCAGCTACTGTTTCCCGCCGAGGAGCGCCCTTCCGTATTGCCCGATTGATAATAGACATGAGAGCTTCCTTCCTGCACCACTGTCCATGAGCCTGACGTATGGGTCCAGCTGCCGGCATTGCCGGATTCAAAATCATCACTGAAGATGCTTGCCGCTTGAACAGATGGAATACTTCCACCCACCCCTGCGAGAACCAGCATAGCCGAAAGCGCAATCATTGCAGAGAATGCAAATCGTTTTTTTATTTTCACGTTAACATTTACCTCCAATAGGGTATATTCTTTCAGTACCTGTTGCGGTATTTACGAATTCATCCCTGTTTCCGCTTCTTCAAATCAGCACAGTATCTATCCCGGCATAGCATCACCCCTGATTATTACAGTTATGTGATATATTGAACACCGGGATAATCATCCACGGTGTACATTGCTGAGCATATGAAAAGCCAACAAAAAACATTCGTTTTTGTTGGCCTGCTCGTCTTGTAGGGCTATATGGACTTAAACTATTCAGCTTTGGATATAAGGTTTCAAACTTTGCAGCAGTGTCTGCAGCTTGCCGGAGCACTCTTCGTACATCTGTTTGGCTTCCTTATTGTTGGTGGAAAGGCTGAACAGTTCCAGATCGGCTTCACATTTCTTCAGCAGTGCGTATAGCTGGGGTTTATCCTGCGGCTTGGGCACCTGTACCTTGTCCGCATATAGATCCACGGTAAGTTCGCCATAGGAATCCACCTGGCCGAGGTATACATTTTCAGCGGTTAAACCCTGCTTTTCAAGCTGGCCCTGCAGCCAGCCACGGGACAGATTCAACGTGTCCAAAGGTTCATCCAAGATCTTGCCGTCCATAATGACGGCTTGTGATTCCTTTTCAGGAGCCACTTTAATGCCCATATCTTTTGGTGTCAGCGCCTGATTCTCCCGGGTAAGCAGGACGTTAATTGCTCCATCCGATTCCATGATCGCAAATTCAACATCTGCCAATTTGAAGACATCCTTCTTCCGCAGCTCCTCCAGCAATTCGTCAGTTGTTAAACGCTCTTTTTTCATATTTCCTTCCAGAATTTTGCCGTCTTTGATTAGCACAGTTGACTTGAAGTCAATGAAATCCCTGGCCTTCTTGCTCTTGATTTGCAGAAACTCGATACCAAGGGAGAATGCCACCCAGACGATCAGCGCAATTAATCCCAAATGCCATGTTTTATCGGTATCGAGGGATATGTAAGCCGCCAAGCTACCTACTGTAATTCCAGTGATATATTCGAAAAAAGACAGCTGCGAAACTTGTCTCTTCCCCAGCAGCTTTGTCAAAAAGAAGAGCACAACCACCGCGAAAATTGTCCGCCAAATCACCTCAAGCCATTCCGGCATGATTACTACCTCCTAAGTTTAGAATCACCGCATGTCAACACGCTCATTATTTGTTAAAAGGCGCAGACCTAACCAAGAAATAATTTCTTATTTAATCCAAAAGACCAATGCTTTAAATTACTATTTTTTTCCTGTATTTCTGCACCTTAACCTGTGGATACTATGACTCGTTCAGTTTGCTAACTACCTAAGAGGAGGCAATATCTAATGACTGTATCTTCACAAGTGAAGACTTGCCTGTCATCGCTGAAAAGCGCGCAAGCGAGTCTGGAGCAATTCGCGATGGAGACTCAAAACGAGCAGGCTAAAACTTTGTTCACAAGTGCGGCGGAACAGACGCAGCAAATTGTGCAGCAGGTTGAAGGACGAGTAACCGAATTGGAACAAGAGGAGCCTCAATACAAAGGCTTCTAGGATGTAATCTTTACTCAATAAACAAAAAGCAGCCGTATTTGCAGACATGTCTGCGGATACGGCTGCTTTATTTACGTGAACACTTGTGCGACAACAGGCGTGTTCAGGTTCGCACAACTTTGCCACCTGCTTCTACCCAAGCTGCATTTGCTACGCAGAACGGTTCATGACCTCAGCAATTTCAAGCTTGCGGCCGGTCTTGGCACTCTCAAGGGCGCCGAATACCATCGCCATGCTGTAGCGGTTATCCCTGCAGTCTGTTTCAGCAGGACGCTGCTCGGAGAGCGAAAGGAACATCTCTTCCAGACAGCCATGATGGAAGGTCTCATCCATCGAAACGGCCTGTGCTTCAACCTGCTCATAGTCACGGATGAACTTGCCGGACTGGTCACCACCTGCGATTACTTCAGCATATGGCATGCCTGCACCATCCCAGAGAATAACCCCTTTCTCCCCCTGAATCCGCCACGACGCTTCCCAAGAGGTGGGTGCACCTTCCGCACACCAGGACCCTTGGTAGCAAAATACAGAGCCATCCGACATTTCGAAGATGCAAATAGCGGCGGCTTGGCCTTCATACCAGGAGCCGGGTGGATTAAATTCCTGGCAGTACACTGTAACCGGATCAGCTCCGCTGATGAAACGGGCCTGATCGAAGGTGTGGATGGCCATGTCCAGCAGGAGCGGACTGCTCATCACCTCGCGGAAACCGCCGAAATGGGGTGCGAGAAAGAAACTCGCTCCGATATAACCCGTCCGGCCGACCGTACCTGCTTCGATTAGCCCGCGCAGCGAGCGGATGCGCGGATCGTACCTGCGGTTCTGCATGACAGCATGTGTTCGTCCGGTACGTTCCGACAACGCGACAATCTCATTACACTCCTCTATCGTTTCAGCCAAGGGCTTCTCGCTGAACACGTCACATTCCAGTTCAAGTGATGTACTTGCGATAGAATAATGACTGGACGGAACTGTGACGTCAAACACAAGGTTGGCACCCGTTTCTATAATGGCCTGCCGTATCTCCGTAAAGGCCGGAGTGGAAAGCCCATATTTCCCGGCCATAGCCTGTGCCGACTCCAGCTGGATATCTACTAGGGCAACGATTTCGACCTCCGGGCGTTTCAACGCATAGCTGATCCATTCATTGGCCATTCCTCCGCAACCGGCAATCGCTACACGGTATTTTGCTCTCATTGGTAGTTCCCTGCTTTCTGTATTAGACCGGATTGGGTACAAAGCTACCGCCGCGGCAGTGTTTCAAATAGTTCAGAGCATGAACTTGTCCGGTCATCTCCAGCTCATCACGATATACCGGGTCATGCCAGCCTTCAATGTCGATGGTACCTTTGTAACCGGCTTGGCGCAATATCGTGATCACATCAGCCCAGTTCGTGTCTCCAAAACCCGGGGTCCGGTGCCATACATAAGGCTTCGGACCATGAATGCCGTATTCCTTGACAATGTCCCAGGCGATTGTAGCATCCTTCCCATGGACATGGAATATTTTATCCGTCCACTTGCGCAGCTGCGGGAGCGGATCAATCAGGGCGACCATCTGGTGGCAGGGCTCCCACTCCAAACCGAGGTTATCTGCCGGAACCGCGTTGAACATCTTTTCCCAGGCTTTAGGATTATGCGCAATATTCCAGTCTCCGGAGTCCCAATTGCCGCCCATCGAGCAGTTCTCAAATGCTATTCGAACCCCCCGGTCAGCCGCTCTCTTGGAAAGTTCCCCGAAGACCTGCGTGAATTTAGGTATTGATTCATCTATTGACTGCCCTGTCAGACGTCCTGTGAACCCGGATACCATACCGGTGCCGAAGAGATGGGCATGATCAATCAAACGTTCCCAGCTGGCCAGGGTATCCGCATTATCGCCGGAACCGGTTAGCGGGTTGCCGAATATGCCGACTGAGGAGATGACAAAATCATGCTCAGCAGCCAGTTCCCGCACACGCGCCGCGGTTTCTGTCAGATTCGTCTCTCCGGTGGTCTGCCAAAAGGTAAGACTGAAGGATTCAAATCCGTGTCCAATAATTTGTGGAATTACTCTTACAGCATCTCCCCCACCAACCAGTGTTCCAATTCTCATAGTATCTTCCATCTTGTGTACCACTCCAATATTGGTTTATATTAAGTTCAGCAAATCAAGTATATAGCTCATTTGGTGAGAATTCTCGTCTTATCTTGTGTTAATATAGCTCAATATTGGGGGAGTTGAAAGAAGTCATGACTTATCCAAAGGAGCTTAAGGAATACCCTCAGCTCGAAGAGAAAACCTATCCGTTCCGCCTTTTTTTTAATGAGTGCCGGGAGGCAAAAGTGGAACAGAATATCCTTTTCTTGCATTGGCATGAGCATTTCGAAATCATTGTGATGCAGGAAGGCCATGCGATCTTTCATGTGGACAGCAAACCTTATGAAGCCGGGCCGGGTGATGTGATTATTGTTCCTTCAGGCGGTTTGCATGTCGGTTACAGTTTATACAGCGGAGATATTTCTTACGTATCCATCGTGTTCCATGCTTCACTGTTCAAAGACAGAAACCAGGACTCCCAGCATGAGCAATTCGTAGCACCCTATTTGAATAACCGTTTTCAGTTTCCGGTCAAACCCGCCGATCTGAACCCGGCTTGCTTCTGTTATTATCCCCTGCTGCAAGCCATCATTGCCGAGGTGCGCAGTAAAGGCCCTGCTTTTCAACTGGTCGTGAAGAACCAATTGCATTTGTTCTTTACCCTGCTGTCGCGCAGCTTTCCGCCGCAGCAATTGTCAGAAAGGCATCAGAGCGAGCGCCATTCCATTAACCGCGAACGATTTAAACCGCTGCTGGAGTATCTGGAAGCTCATTTTGATGAGAAGATCTCGATTGAATGGGCTGCAAAGTTTGTCAATCTGAATCCTTATCACTTCTGCAAAACCTTCAAAAAGCTGACCGGACGCACCTTTATCGACTATGTGAACTTAAGCCGGATCCATGAAGCTGAACGTCTGCTGCTGGATTCGGATTTGAGTGTGACAGAAATTGCCGGGAGAGTGGGCTGCGACAACCCCAATTATTTCACCAAGCTCTACAAGCAATACAAAGGGATTACTCCTTCCGGGGCGCGCAAATAGTTCTCTCCTACATCTATAATGATGTTTTATTGATAATTACATTTCGGATATTTCCACCCAGCGTCTCTGTTCAATAGAACGTTCAACAGCTTCCAGAACAGCCTGACATTTTACTCCGTCATGGAAGTTTGGCTCCGGCTGGCGTCCTTCCGCAATGGCGGTGGAGAGCTCCAGCATCTCGTGGATAAACGTATGCTCGAACCCGATGGTATGGCCCGGCGGCCACCAGGCTTCGGCATAATCATGGGCCGGATCGGTGGCAAGCACACGCCGGAAGCCCTGTACATCCTCGTCGTCCGAGGTTAAGTACACCTCCAGCTCATTCATCCGTTCGAAATCGAATTTCACGCTGCCCAGACTGCCGTTAATCTCAAAGGAATTGGTCGAGCGGTGACCCGCAGCAAAACGGGTAGCTTCAAAGCTGCCCAAAGCACCACTTACAAACCGGGCCAGAAACAGTGTCGCATCGTCAACGGTCACTTCTCCTTTGGGGGCATCTTTGCTTGCCTTCGCACTTAGGCCGGTCATCTCAGCGGCTAGCGGACGCTCTTTGATAAAGGTCTCGCTCATTCCGATTACTTCCTGCATATCGCCGACCAGGAAATGGGCAAGATCAATTAAGTGTGCTCCAAGATCGCCATGCGAGCCGGAACCGGCAATCTCCTTCTGCAATCTCCACACCAGCGGGAAATCCGGATCTATAATCCAGTCCTGCAGAAACCAGGCACGGAAATGATAGATCTTCCCGAGTCTTCCGCTCTCTATCAGCCGCTTCGCCAGCCTGACTGCCGGTGAGAACCGGTAATTGAAGCCCACCATATGAATGATGCCCGCATCCGTCGCAGCCTCCAGCATTTCACGGGAATCCGCAAGATTCAGCGCCAGCGGCTTTTCGCAGAAAATATGCTTGCCTGCTTTGGCTGCCGCCAGAGCAATTTCCTTATGGGCATTGCTGGGCGCGTTGATATCAATGAGATCAATATCCTCGCGGGAGATGAGCTCTTTCCAGTCGGTCACACTATCAGACCAGCCGAGCTGTAAAGCTGCTTCTTGCACCGCAGCGGTATTCCTCCCGCATATCATAGACATCTCAGGTCTCAGTGTCTGCGGAAAAAACATGGGAAGGCTGCGGTAGGCGTTGCTGTGGGCTTTGCCCATAAACTTGTAGCCAATCATTCCGATGCGAAGCTGTTTCATCTTATTCCTCCTTAGGTTCACTTTTCTTTGATGAAGCACGAACGACGAATTCCGTGGCAAATGACTTTGTAACCGCTTAATGTACACGCGTACATTCTTTCATGCCGTTTCACATTCGTCAACCTGAAATTCCTTTCGCCCTTTAAATACTTCCCCCAAATCAGTTCGCCGCTTCGGGCATCAATGTATCTCAATTTACGGTTGACGAATCCAGAAGAAGGCTCAGACCGTGAAATAGTAACAAGTTCGTAAATCAGCCGGTATACCGGCCGCTCCGCATTAGAATCCTTAATCCATTTAAGCTTGACATCCATATAACGCTTATAGATTTCTAAGGCTACCTCGGGTGTTAGAAGCGGGGCAAGCCTGTGCTCATCCAACGGTTGGAGCATCCCGCGTTGGCGTGCTGTCTTCCATCACCAAACGGTAATGCTGGGGAATTGCGACAATGTTCATTGCTTGCGTGCGCAGTCTATCAAAGTTTGCTTCCATTTCAACCTCCAGCCAATTGAGTTACTCCGGATAATCTTTCAGCCAAACCTGTACATGCTTCAAAAAACGCCGGGTTGCCGGTGATGCATACTTCATAGAATGAACGGCAATACCAAGCGAACGAAAACTGCGCTCCTCCAGCTCCAGCATAGCTACATTATGATTCTGGCGCGAGATGACCATTTCAGGGAGAACACTGATGCCGAGACCATTTTCCACCATTGCAATGATGGCATAATCATCTCCGGCCGTGAATTTGATATTCGGCTGGATTCCCGCCCGCTCAAATACACGTCTGGCATCATAATCCGATCCGGCCTTCTGGATAATGAAATCCTCATAGGCCATTTGCGCAAGCGGCATATATGGTGCTTTGCTCAAGGGATGTTCTTGGGAGAGAATGGCCAGCATCCGGTCCTGTTTCAGGGGAAACACCTCAAATTTATCCCGGGTGGGGAGTGAAATAAAACCGCAGTCGACGACTCCAGCCTCAATCCACTGCTCAATCTCCAGATAGCCGCCCTCCATCAGCTTGAATTCAATATATGGGTATTCCTTGCGGAACTCTTTAATCATCCCCGGCAGCCAATGCACAGACACACTGGTAAACGTGCCAATCGTAATCGTCCCCGTTTCCAGCCCGTGAATGTCGGCAACCTGCTGCTTCAACTGCTCATTCCATTTCAGAATTTCACGGATAGGCTGCACTACCTGCTCACCGTTGACTGTTAATTTGACCCCTGAGCGGTTTCTTACCAGCAGCGAAAAGCCGAATTCCATCTCTAGACTGCTGATGGTATGACTGATCCCGGACTGGGTAAAGCCCAGAACATCAGCAGCTTTAGTCAGGCTGCCCAGCTCCACAACCTTCAGAAACACCTCATATTTAGTGATGCTCAAGGACTCCGTCCCCCTTCTTAACTTTCATGAATTTTTCTCATGCTTCCTATGATAAACATTCAGTTACCTTATGTAATAAGCCATATTATACTATAATCACTTGACGTAAAGAAGGATGATGACGAGATGAAGCCGCTTAAGGCTGAGCTAATGCTCATTGTAGTAACGATGTTCTGGGGTTCCTCCTACATCTTCATGAAGATGGGACTGGATACACTGGGGGAATTTAATCTGATTGCACTGCGTTTCGGACTTGCTTTTGTGCTGGCGGCCATTTTGTTTCACAAGCGTCTACGCAGAATAGACCTTAGAACCCTGAAATATGGAGCACTGCTCGGATTCCTGCTGCTGGTCGTATTCACCTGCATCACCTTCGGACTGAAGACGACTACTACCTCCAATGCCGGATTTCTGGTCGCTTTGACCGTTATTTTTGTTCCACTGATTGATGTACTTGTTTTCAAAAAAAGAGTCGCTCCCCCGCAGATCTTTGGCGCTGTGCTGGCCATTTCGGGGATCGGGCTCCTGACCTTAAATTCCTCGCTGCATGTGCAGCCGGGTGACCTGCTGTGCATCCTGTCAGCAGTATTTTATGCTGTACAGATCCTGGTCACAGGAAAAGCGGTAAAAACCTGCGACTCCTTGAATATCGGCATTTTGCAGTTAGGTTTTGCCGGTGGGTACGCCCTTGTGCTGTCTGCTGTCTTCGAGACACCGTCATTGCCGTCTTCCATGCCAGGCTGGATTGCCATTCTTGCGCTTGGCATTCTCTGCAGCGCCTGCGGCTTTATCTTACAGCCGGTAGCCCAGAAGTACACTACCCCGACACGTACCGGCCTGATCTTCTCCCTCGAGCCTGTGTTTGCTGCCTTTTTCGGCTTCTGGTTTGCCGGGGAACAGCTGTCCATGCAAGGTTACACCGGGGCAGCGCTAGTGCTGCTGGGGATCGTCGCCTCCGAACTGCTGGGAAAAATGCCGCTGAACGCCAGCATGAACCGAATGCCGGGAAAACGCAGGGCGGATTTGTGAAACAGTCATGGCTATGGAGGCTTTGCGTAGCATGCTTGTTATTCTACATTAAAGGTAAAGTACTGTTTCGGAAAAGGCTCTTTAATCAGCGTAAAATGCCACCACTCTTTGCTGTACGGCTTAAACCCATGCTTCACCATAGCCTCTTTCAAAAGCTTGCGGTTGGCATGCTGCTCGGCGCTGACCAGTGAAGTATTATAATAGGAGATCTCGCCGAAAAAATCATACGGGCTGCCCATATCGACCAGGGCACCCGTTTTTTTGTCGGCGAGAGACAGATCAACCGTGCTGCCTCTGGAATGTCCCGACTTTTTGGCGATAAAACCAAGCTTGAAGAGATTTTGTTTGTCCAGCTTCGGATAATACTGCAGCTTCATCTTAATGTCTCCGGCATCCTGCGACCAGCGGACAAAATGATTAACTGCTTTTTGCGGGCGGTAAGCGTCATATATTCTAAGAATGTATCCTTTTCGCTCCAAATCGTCACTAACCTTCTTCAATGCCGTCGCCGCCGTTTTCGAGAAGATCGCCAGAGGAGCTTTGTACCCGTCAATCCGTGTACCGGTAAAATTATTACAGCTATAATAACGAATTTCATATTGTGCGGTTGGAATGATCTCATCCAGATAAACAAAACCATTGGGCAGGTTCTTCTTCTTCTGGGTGCTAACTTGCTGTGCTGATGCGCCTGCCTTCTGTCCGGGTTCACCTGCCGCTGTTGCAGAGCTTTCGGTGTTGCCTGAGGTCATCCCCAAGATCAGTAAGAGCATGATCACCGTCAGCCTTTTGCCTGTCCTATGCTGCTTCATAATTTAGATAGAGCTCCTTCCTTCCCCTAGTTCGGGTCCAAGTACGTATTGATAAACTTTTGAACATCAGGAGTAAACTCATTGTTATTGCGGTCGAGCAGTGCAAGCAGCTCCTCTATGGTTCTGAGAAGTTCGCTGTCTCCGCTGCCGGTCAGAATTGCAGCTTCATAAGCTTGCCGGAGTTCAGAGTTAATAATAACCGGCCCCCCCTCCTCGATATAATCATACGCAGGTGAATTGCCGGAGCCAATGAACAGATTTACTTTTTTACTCCACAGTGCAAGTTTGACCGCTTCAAGCCTGTCAGAGAGCGGATACCTGCTAACGAATTCTTCCATTACAAGTGTCCTCGCCAAAAGCTCATTCCAGCTAATTATGATTGCAGCCTCCTTGAGACTAGGCCTGTTCGATTCTGCTGCCATCATATCTAAATATGTTCCTATGTCAGTCTTTATATAAGGCTTAAATGCCTTATAGCTTTCATAATTCATTGCCGGATAGTACATGCCTTCACTGGTTCTGATTATATACCCGTTATCTCGTCCTTCAATTAGTACTGCACGTATCTTGGGATCTTTAATGTTGTTTAGCAAGGAGGCATAGGTAAGTCCATTTTTCCGAACTGCTGCGTCAATCGCCTGCCGAACGGCCTCCGCTTCTAACTTCCCCCTATATTTTGGCAATTCTGCTTTCTGCGCATTTTCTAACTGCAAAGTCATTTGGGTAGCATACCAAAGCCCGGCTTCGTCAATATGATTGATGAGATAGCTGCGCGCCTTAGCGAGTGTGGAAGACTGCTGTACATACGTCTGGAATTGTTTGTAAACGGCTGCGGATTGCTGTGTACCAGCGGCGTAAGCAGGCTGAGCTACGAATGCTGAGTATCCTGCCGCCGCACCCAGAAGAATGGATAAGCTGAGCAGGATCTTTCTATTCCAATGTGAACCGAATTGGCTCTTCTGTGTCATAATGCCCCCCGTATAGTACGTGATTCATGTTCAGCAGGAGTGATATCCTTGCGCCGGTAGATGCCCATAAGCAGTCCAAGCGCCGCATATTCAATGAGAACATGGCCGCCATAGCTCATGAACGGAAATGGAATGCTGGTCAGAATTATTTTGCCGCTTAGCACCAGCAGACCGTAGAACAGTCCCATAGCAAGTATGAGTGATAGAGCAATAATAACACTCTTGCCATAATCATCTTTCACTGCCTGAATTGAAGAGAAGAGCTTGATTAAAAACCAAAGAGTTATACCCAGCAGCACCAGCCCGCCGCCCCAGCCGAAGCAGTATACCAGATAAGCAGGAAGCATATCTGAATATGCATAGGACAGCCTCTCGAATTCAGCACCGAAGCCATGTCCGCTCCAGCCTGCTGATGCAATTACCTCATTCAGGGTCTGATAGACAAAACCACTGGACTCCGGATTGATATTGTAATTGATTGCACCCAGAATCCGGTCTCTCATCTGTTGATTATTCCACGCATACCGGAGGCCCGCCGCTAGAAAAAAACCACCGATCAACGTCGAACGCAACCAGGCCCCGGAAAGCCAAGTATACAATATCAGAGAACAGGCCAAATACAGCAACAACACTGGTATGGGGCCAGCAATGATGTAGGCCGCCGCCGGTCCAAGGAGAATAACTAACTCCGGGAGCAAATTCCGCTTAGTTCCCAGTTTGCCATCCGCTTTAAATTTTGAGAAGATGCCTGCCAGCGCAACCAGCACAATATATGGACTATAGGAGACCAGGTTGAGCACGATTCCCCAAAAAACCAAAAAATAAGTCCGGCTCCCGTTCACATAGAGGCCCCATTTCAAACTTGCGATTATCCCTGCTATTGAAAAGATGTACAGCAGCCAGGACAGCTTTTGAAGCCTGCGGAAATTGATGAAATAGCAGGCAGTCATTAAAGCAATCCCGATCAACATAAAGCTAAATTGCTTCGGCAGAAAGCTTGCAGGAACTCTCGGGTTGTTCATAAAGCTTGCTTCCAATGAGCTCATCCCCAGCAATCCAATCACAGAGAACAACAGCAAAGCTCCCAGCAAACCCCATGGAGTTTTTGGTTTATGAATATGATGAAGATCCTTTCCCACAGCTTTTGGATCACCCATTTGCGCAATCGCCAAAACTTCTGCTTCTGCTTGGGATGCACCAAGACTTTCCTGCTCAAGCATTAGATCCTCCAAATGACCGCTAAGCTCGCTGCGGATCTCGGCATGCATTTTCTTGGCTTTGACTTCACCGCATACGTTGTCCAAATACTGCTCCAGCCCACTTTTCGACTCCACTATGCTCCACCCTCCCCAAGTACAGTATCCACCGCTTTTTTAAATAAGCGCCACTCGGACTGTTTCTCCTTCAGCTCCTCCGCGCCTTCCTTCAATATCCGGTAATATTTGCGCTTCCGCCCCTCAACCTCCACCCAGTAAGACTCTACCCAGCGCTCACTTTCCATCGCATGAAGAATGGGATACAGTGTGCCTTCTTTTAAAGAAAACACACCTTCCGAACGTTGCTCCAGCTCCCTGATCAGTTCATATCCGTACTGCGGCTTGTCCAGCAGCAGCGTTAGTATCAATGTCCCTGTGCTGCCCTTCAGCATTTCTTTGCTGACTTTCATTTTGTTAACACTCCCTTCAGGATTCAAATAGACCAAAGTCTGACACCGTTTCTCAATACATCGTTATTCTATGTATACTATACTTTATTTTACAAATAACGTCCAGCATATGGAAAAAGCACACCCGCGCTGCGGATGTGCTTCTAAAACTGCAAATGTTCTTATTAGTGCATAATGCCTTGTGCTTTGTGCTGTACAATGACACGTTTCAGGAAGAAGGCGACAACCAGTCCAACAATAGCCATAATCATTCCGAAGATAAAGGCGTTCTGAACCCCATGTGTAAATGCCGGAACAATATTGATAGGATCGGCTGGATTAGTTACGGTCTTCATGAAGCTCTTCGAGCCAGCGGTCATGATGCTGACTGCCAAGGCAGTACCGATTGCACCGGCTACCTGCTGAAGTGTATTCATAATGGCAGTTCCATCGGGATAATATTGCAGCGGCAGCTGGTTAATCCCGTTCGTCTGGGCAGGCATCATAATCATCGAAATCCCGATCATCAGCGCACTATGAAGCACGATAACGAACACAACGGTGGATGTTGGAGTGATACTGGAGAAGAACCACAGGGATACCGCTACAAGGACCAACCCTGGAATCACGAGCCACTTAGGTCCATATTTATCGAACAAGCGTCCCATGATCGGCGACATCAGACCATTAATAATTCCGCCAGGAAGCAGGAGCAGGCCGGCTTTAAAGGCAGTATAACCTTGGCCTTGCTGCAGATACATCGGAAGAATCAGCATGGATGAAAGGATAACCATCATACAGATGAAGACCATAAGCACGCCGACTGTAAACATAGGATATTTGAATGCACGCAGATTAATCATCGGCTGCTTCATCGTTAATTGGCGAACAGCGAACAGCACGAGTGCTACTACACCGATAGCGATGGCAATAATAACTTTCGGGCTTCCCCAGCCCGCTTCTTCACCGGCACTGCTGAATCCGTAGACAATGCCTCCAAAACCTAACGAAGACAGCAGAATGGAAAGTGCATCAATTTTCGGCTTCGTCACTTCAGAAACGTTCTGCATAAACAGAATTCCGAAGATCAGTGCAGCAACCAGGAACGGCAGCGACAGCCAGAAAATCCAGTGCCAGCTTAAGCTCTCAATCAATAGTCCGGCAATGGTTGGGCCGATTGCTGGAGCAACCATGATCACGAGTCCTATCAATCCCATCGCGCCCCCTCTTTTCTCGGCAGGGATGATGAGCAGAATCGTATTGAACATCAACGGCAGGAGCAGTGCAGTTCCCATCGCTTGAACGACGCGTGCCGTAAGCAGAAACTCAAAACTTGGCGAAATGGCAGCCAGGAAGGTTCCCAGAATTGAGAAGCTTACTGCAGCGATAAACAACTGTCTTGTTGTGAACCATTGCAGCAGCAGGCCTGAAATCGGAACGAGAATTCCGAGTGTCAGCAAGTAAGCTGTTGTCAGCCATTGGGCCGTTGTAGGTGTGATATTCAGAACCTGCATTAAATCCGTCAACGCCACGTTCAACGCAGTCTCACTGAACATGCCGATAAATCCGGCGAGCAATAAGGACACGAGGATCGGAATTGTCTTGAACTTTCTTTCTGGGGTTTGCTTCTTTCCTTGCATCGTTGCTTCCACTCTTGTATCCTCCTGAAAATGTATAGTTTTCTCTCTATATGCTTTCTTGTCAATCCAGTATGGCTGGTATAGCTCTAGCAGCAGCAAGCAGCGGCTGTGTATTGCGGTGTGTCAACGTCTGGTGCAGTGCACCTTCAAACAATGAGATCACAACGGAAGCTTTATCGGCTGCCATTTGTTGATCTTTACCCTCAGCAAGCAGCCGTTGCATGACGACGTCCTGCCAGTCGTTAAATACGGCTTGGCATGCCGTCCGCAGCTCCTCGCTGACGCAGGAGGTTTCTACAGATAGCCAGAAGCTGAACGGAACAACACCTTTAAAGGTTGAGCTCTCAGCAGCAGCAGCCATTTCCAGAATAAAATCTTGAATCGCGATTGCCGCACTTTTGCCATTCTCCACATAATGACGCAGCTGCTTAGCAACGATCTCACTGGTCCGGTTAATGCAGGTCAAGGCCAGCTCCTCTTTGCCATGGGGAAAATAATAATATAGCGATCCCTTCGGCGATTCGCTGTCTTTAATGATCTGACTTAGCCCGGTGGCATGATAGCCTTGGGTGAAAAACAACCTTGAAGCGGTGTTCACAATCGCCTCTCGTGCATTGTGCTTGTTCGACAAGCTCTACACTTCCTTTTACTTTTATAACAATCGGTCTACATAATAAAACCACGGAAGAGGCCTAAATGTCAACGCGAAATTATTTTAAAATTAAACTTTACGGTGCCTCCACTCTCTCATGTTGATAAATATCTTTTTAATAACAAGACTGCTTTAGCCCGGTCATTGGTACCGATCTTGGAATAAATGTCACTTAAATAGTTCTTTACCGTTCCTTGAGTCAAAAATAATTTTCCGGCAATTTCCTTTGAGTTATACCCTTCAATAAGCAGCCTTGCAAGGTCAAGTTCTTTTTGCGTTAGCTCAAGTTCCTTACCTGCTTTTTCAAACCCCCTGTTCTTATTGCGGATCGTGAGAGCAAGCTTTTTTGCCACTTTACCAGTAAGCAGCACATTTCCGGAAAGCGCTTCATCGATGGATTGAACAAGCTTTTCTCCATCAATGTCTTTAAGCAAATAACCGGAAGCTCCGTTGCATAAAGCCTCTATAATATACTCATCATCGTCGAAGGTCGTTAAGATGAGTATGATCACATGCGGGTGAAGCTCCTTAATGGCTTCGGTTGCCTTTACGCCTCCCATACCCGGCATACGGATGTCCATCAGGATGACATCCGGAACAACCGAGTGAAGCCGTTCAAGCGCTTCTTCGCCGGTTTGAGCCGTCCCAACGATCTCTATCTCCGATCTTATCGAAAGCAAAGTTTCCAGACCTTCAAGCATAATTTTATGATCATCCACAAGCATGACGCTGATTTTGCGATCGCTATCCATTAACCGTCCCCCCTTGCAACAGGCATCCGGACATGGAGTGCAAATCCCTTCATAGGCTCACTTTGCACAGTTAATTGACCTCCAATGGCCTCAATTCTTTCTTCCATCGTTTTCAGACCAAACCCATATATGAATGAATCGCTGCCGATTCCATTGTCCTTTACCCTAATATGAATCGTATCTTGCTGCTCAAGGACAGAGATCTCCATTGCACTTGCTTTGCCATGTTTTAGCGCATTGGTGATCGATTCCTTTATGAAGTTGATCATAACATACTTCTGAATAGAGATTAGATGGGTGACCTCCTCGTAATGCAAAATAAATTGAACGCCCGTCTGCTTCTCCGTATCGGTCATGATCTTCTGTATTCCTTCCTTAAGCCCCAAGTCGCCAATAGTCCCTTCCTTTGCTTTTAATGTTTTGACAACCTGACGGATATTACCGAGCCCTTGCTTCAGCTGCTCGCGTGCGATGAGGATCTTCCGAAGAGATTCCTCCGGTTTTCTATCGAAGAGCAGTTGGGCTCCCTCAAGGGCGACGATCGCTGTAGTTAACGTGTGTCCCACCGTATCATGAACCTCTTCCGCAATCCTCGTTCTCTCTTTTAATGCGGCCACCTCTTCTCTCGTTTTAGCTTCCTGGATCAACGATTCGTTTAATCGAAGGTTCATATCCCTTTGATTGAGCAGCAGCTTGGTGCTCCAGATTGGTATTACCAAAAACGAATAGCTCAATATATGGAACATATTCCGCCATAAATCTTCTCCGCCTGGTGACCACAAAAAAATGTAGGCTAAATATCCGCCATAGGCAAACGGAAAAGCGTACCACGACTTGTAGTTCAAGAGAAGATCCGCAATAAAGAGAACAAATACGATACTCTCGATTTCTGTTCTGCTTCCCAGGAATAGAAGAAAGAGGAGAACGATTTCGACAATCGGGGATATGGCTACAATGGGATGATACTCGGGATGATTTAACACTCGTTTCGAGTGTCTTAAGAAATAAAGCGCGATCAGGATCGTAACCACCGCAAAGCCTTTATATAGAGATAAAACAAAGTAAAGCAATAGCAGGACCACGTAAGAGCATGCCAGTCCATAGAAAAATAATCTCGATACTTTCGTATTGCTTAGGGTATGAACTGTTGAAATATTCATGAAACCACACATCCTTTAGAAATCGCTCACTTCACAGCATGATTCCTAGAATGGCCGCAATAACGCCTACAAGCACTGGTATGGCTTCCACCCCATGAATAATGACGGATGGCCAAAAGCTGCGATATCTGACATTTAAAAAGCCGAAAAAAATCGATCCGATGAGAATCATAGGGATATCTGTTATTTTATGCAGGTGGTAAAAAGCGAACAAAACGCCGTTCATGGCCCAATCCCATCTTCCAAAGGCTCCCTTCATCTGCGGCAGCAGAATGCCACGGAAGAACAACTCTTCTCCCAGTAAATAATTAAACAAACAACTGACAAGCGCAATACCGAGCAGATACCAGGCACCGACAAATTCAGGAGCCATCAGATTTTGTATCTTTGTATACTCCTGAGGAGCCATAAACGGGAAAATCCGGTTGAGCGCTTCTCCTACAAACTGGAACATACCTGAGTTTTCAAAGAAAAAAGCGTATAGGATGATTGGAAGCGTAAATGTATAAGCGACTTTGTAAACTTTAAATTTTTTCGGATGAACCGGATGATTCAGCCACAGTCTTTTTTTCAGCTTCTCCCAGCTTAAACTGCCCAGTTCTTTTTTCAAGATGATGACAGATAGTACAAACTGCCAGATCATGCCGACAATCATAAGCATCCAAAAGACAATAAGCGGATGAAAACTGACGATTGGCACCAGAAACGGC
Source organism: Paenibacillus sp. FSL L8-0470 (assembly GCF_038008625.1). Lineage (NCBI taxonomy): Bacteria > Bacillati > Bacillota > Bacilli > Caryophanales > Paenibacillaceae > Paenibacillus > Paenibacillus sp. FSL L8-0470. The sequence continues at coordinate 3,402,716 of NZ_JBBOZM010000001.1, read as the reverse complement.
ATCAGTCCGAATCGAATAAAGAACATTGGCAACGTGACTAAAGCCCATAAACCCAATATTTTTCCAACACTATACTGCTTGATTTCTATTTCGTTATTCAACCTTCCCGCTCCTTCTTGACTAATTTATTTCCCGTAGTAAATATATTTAAGAAGACCGTCATATGATAAGTGACGATCGTCATAAACCATCCGAAAGAAGGAAGTTCTCCCCACAATTGGACGGTGCTTTCGTCGTTCAGTTATTAGCAAAAAAAAACCTCAATCCCGAAGGAAAGAGGGTCTTAAAATGATGTGCTTACTGTGCGATTTTAACTGTAATGCATCTACTATAGATGTTTTCCCAGAACTCGTAACACCGTTTAAAAATACGATTCTACCTTTGCTCATCCTGTTTATACCCCTTATTAGTTGCAATGTACTTACTTACGCCTCTTAGGGCTAGTCCTTCTCAATAACTTCCCTATATAATAAACAACTATTCCAAGTAGCATCAAAACAGTGACTTCTATCATTCTCCACATTGGACTATATGCATTTCCAAATGCGATTTCACGTTGTAGATAATCAAGCGATTTGTACTTATCTACAATATCTGGAACAGAGTTCATTGTAAGATACACCCCTTGAATAAATTGAATAGCATAATAAACAAATACAAATATTAGTCCTACAATTAGTGCTCGAAATAATGGTTTTTTCATAGTGACCTCCTTGTTATCAGTACCTCTTTTCACCCATTTGTAGCATGCATTATTTATGTCGACTTTCCATATAATCTCAATTTCCAATCTCTCTTTATTTCCATTTTAAATTAAAACAGCCTTTTTCAAGAATATACTCTTGATTGGAATTTTTTAAAACTACATCAAATTTTTGATGATACGGGTGCATAAATAAATCATATTGAATTCTACGCTCTTCATGCGATTTTCTTAAATAATTAATATCTGTTCCTCTTTCAGAAACATCACGTATACTCCTTCTCATCAACTCGGTTTCTCCATCCGTATATAAGTAAACTTTCAGGTCATACAAATTTGGGTCTGTAAAGGCTACACTCATGCCTTCCACTATATTTATTTTGTTGTGTGAAGATATTAACGTACTCTTTGTATAATTCGTGCCTATCGTATAAAAATCTAAACCATCTCTTAACATATGAATGTCTCTCTCTAAAGCGAATATATTATGAGCAGCATGGTGACAAGCAGTCATTTTTTCATGATGATGTTCATTGTTATATTCATAGTCGATAAAAGTGTATTTCCTAAGCTGAGAGCTGATAATATAGGGGTCAGTATTAATATAATTCACATCATCATGTTCCAGAAGCTTTAAAAAATTATGGGCAAACGTTGTCTTTCCAGATGCACCATGACCCGAAATCCCAATGATGACTCTTTTAACCTCACCGTTAATCAAATTGGCTATCTTATGTAATACCTGATCCATATTTACCCCCATTTTATTCTATTAATTGATGTTCATTATTTTTTAATTATAAGGCAGTTTCCATACAAAAGTAGGTAATTTGCACAAAAAAAGCGCAGAGTTGTTGGTTTCAACACTACGCTTTTTTGGGTTATGCGGTCATCTTTTTTTTAACTTTCCGAGCTAGTTTTAATGCACCCTGATCGATATATTTCATATAATAATGCGACATAATGCGACGAATTGAATCTCCACCACTTAGCTGACGCTTGGAGGGGTGGATGGGTTCGTCCATACCAGGATGCTTTATACGTCAGCTGACGCATCCATTCGCCCCAGGACGCATCAGCGATGGACTTGGAGAGTTTGGGATTTTGAATCATATTCGCCACACGCAGATGTTCGATGCTGATCGTTTGGCACTCACGGATCAGCTTCGTTGTCATCTTGTGGAGAAAATCGTTCCGGGAATTTGCAGTGTGTTCGTGAATACGGGCAATGTGTTGCTTGGCTTTCTTCCAGTTGGAGCCCCCTGGTGTGCGTCTCGTCAAACGCCGCTGCCACAGCGCAAGCTTTTTCTCGTATTGACGGTAAAACCTGGGGTTGGCAAAATGCTCCCCGCTTGAGCACACAGCGTATTCCTTAAGCCCCAAGTCAATGCCGATATGTGCATCTGCTTGACAAAATACTTATCGCTGGCGTTTTGCCGTACCGTAGCGGACAGTATACGACCCTCCAGCTTCCGAGAGTTGGCGAAACGCATCCAGCCGAGCTTGGGAAGCTTCAATCGGTTGACTTCAATGGCGATATTTCCGTTCGTGAATTTCGTGGTGTAGCTTTGTACTGGATGCTTCCGGCTTTTGAAGCGCGGCGCTTGATTTTGCTTTTTGAAAAAGCGGTCAAAGCTATCTGCCACATGCCGAACGGCAGACTGTAAAGCAATACTATCGACTTCTTTGAGCCAGTCATATTGTGTTTTTAGGACGGGGAGCTGTGTCGCACAGGTCTGATAGGACAACCCTTTGCCTGTCTCGGCATAGGTTTGGTTCCACTCTTCCAGGAAATGATTGAATACAAAGCGGCAACAGCCAAACATTCGACGACTGAGTTGCTGTTGCCCGGTATTCGGGTAGATGCGGTATTTATAGGCTTGATGAACGATCATGTGCGACACCCCCTTTTGTAGTATTTTCTCACAATATAGCACATATGTTCGCTGAATAGGTGAAAACGCCTATTCATCTCCGCCTATAGAGGTCGGAATCTTTTCGGCTTTTGAAGATAAAACTATTATAACATGCGACGCTGCGCGCTTAAATGCACACCGTGAACCATATTTTATAATACCAATTTGTTCCATACATCAATTATCAACGATTATGGAGTTACCAATCTGCTGTTCAATCTTTGCAAAAGCATCACTGTATGCTTTGGGCAGTGGGTGTTCAAAACGCTCACGGGTAGCCCCCAATTCATCATCTGCTAATAAACGGACAATTGCAGGAAGATGGTTTACATTTGCAGTTTTGAATTCCATAAGGACCTCCAATATCTCACTGTTAAATTACTATATTACAATGGTATACCTTATTCAACAATCCCCCCAACGTTGCAGCTTCTTTCACTGTAGCCCCCGTCAGATGAGCAACTATTCCGCTCCCCCCTTAGAAGCTATTACATCTATGTTTGCTTCTAAAGGGAGGTTTTAATCTACTAACCTGCGTGAGCTTTCGTTTCCTGTTAACGGAAAAGTTATTATTAACTTTCTTTTTATAGACTATAAAGATTTTAACTTTAGTGAATAGTTGTTTCGAGAGTTCTATCCAGATCATGTGATGCTTCTATTATGGCTGGCTCCAAATTACTCAGCCATTCGGAATACTCTAGACATGTTACCATGGATGGATCCTTCCTTAGCTTCTTACATCGCTTCAAATTCTCTTTCCATCCGCCACTAAGATGTAATAGCCCCCAATCTGCTGCCTGGCTTTTAGACAGGATGACACCTTCCTGCCACCAAGCTATAAATTTGGAAGCTAACAGAAGCCAGTCAACGGAATGTAGGCTATTTCCCTTGCCAAACTTCCGCATGCACTTGGCATATTCTTTAAAAAAGCTAATGAACTCTTCCCTCGAGTACGATGGCACATTGTCTAGATGGGACTTACCATACAACAAGATACTCTGCTCCTTGATCGTGTACAGGGTGAACAGATCTAATTGATTTTCCGTCCAGACGGATTCACGCTTTGTTCCCCACCACAAGCCGCTGCCCTTTTCCCCACTCAGCATACTAATCGTAAGAAAGGCACCCTCAAGCATATCGGTGTAGAGGTTGGGAACCTGTCTATCGACGGATCTTCTAAGAAGGGATGATCTGTAAATGGATCTTTGTTTGTTTAAAAGTTCGATTTCATTTTGGCTAAGGTCCTCACCAATTACAACGAGAAAATCCAAATCCCCGTATCCCGGGGATAAATCATTGTGAATGGCCGAACCGTAAAGGTAAATGCTTCGCAACTTTCTATTAAGAATGGCTCGGATATCATCGACAAATATGGACAAGGTTCGCTCAAGTGTTTCGTCTTCAAATGATTGGATCAACATTAAGATCACTCCATTTTGAATTTCTATTTTTAGTTTTTGCCAATACTATAATACCACCATATTGGAACCCTATCTTCTGTCCTATAGTTAGCAAAGGCTGTCGTATGGATCCGCGGCAGCCTGTTCTTGGAATTATGATGGTATAATTTCTACGTTAGTTCAACAATCAATTTATCCACGTGTTCCTAAGCCACCGAATGAATACCTCAGGTTCGTTTGGGTCAATATCCCATCGTCTTTTATAGTCCGACTTTTAATCAAATCATCAATGAGCCGATCGGTTACATCACTGCTCGTTGTTCACTGAACTATCGTTCGCGGCTAGCTCAACCGGTCATACCCATAGATACCTTTATTGCTACTTCAGCCATCTCTTATAGTTTAACAGTAGCTAATCCTTTATGTTTAGAAATGGTTTCAGGTTTTTGTGTAATTCTATATAAAACTCGATTTTCTTCTGACACCCGGAACGAATAATGCCCTTCCGGCTTCCTGCAGGGAAGCGAAAGGGCTGAAAAGTTTGTTTTCTCGTTATTTGGAACTTTGTAATCGATTTTTTGAAACGGTTCCTGCTTAATCGGCCTTGTCGGCAGCGTCATAGAGAAGGCAGCGCAGGGCCTGATTCGGATAGCGGAATTCCGCTGTATAGCTGCTTCCGTCTTCCAACAACAGTTTTACTGCTACCATCCCGCGTTTGTTGTTAACCTCGGTATCAGTCAGATATGCTTTGACGATAGTTCTGGTTTCCCCCTGCTTGTCCGTAACGACCTGGGTGGCTTTGTGAATCCAGCTGGCATCCTTTTGAATGGCACTGGCGGCGGCTTTGTCGATGGGAGTTCTTTTCAGCGCCACATTAATTGCTGTCGTATCCATCACGACCCCGGTTTTCGCATCAATTATAACGTGATATTGCCAAAATTCCTTGCCTTGCCCTCGCAGGGTTTGCCACTTATAAGGAGACCAATGAACGCTCCAGGTTGGATGTTTGTCCAGTCTTAGTTCATCTAGAATAACTGTCGTTTGCAGCTTGGAAATATCGGCATCAAACAGCTTGCGCACACTTTCAGCCGCCAGCGCCTGCGCTTCAGCCTTGCTGAATTCCTGCGGCAGGGGGGGCGCCGTCACAGTTCGTTTGGACGAGATGTAATTGACCCGATAGGCCCAGTCAATCAGCTGCAGCAGCTCTTCATCGGTCAAACTCCGCTCCGGGTATGTGTATGTATTGGTCTCCAAATCCAGATACATTTCTGCCTGCCCCGGCTTTAACGGCAGCTGCTGTTTGGGGCGGAGCCCATCATACACATACTGGTCATCCAGAACCAGTCTGCGTTTCCCTTCTGATTCGGTCATTTCCCGGCCTGAAGTATGAGGATCGCCCGGCTTGTCTATGAAGTCATAGATCTGCTGGATTTGCGCCTCAGTCATCTGCTTAAGCAGGTCTTCTTTCACAGTGGACACCGGCGCCGGTGCCTCCACTTTCAGCACAGGGACGGTGCTTCCGGTTAAAGCCAGCTGGGCACTACCCTGAATTTCCGGACTGTTCTTGGCGACGACTGCGGAGTTCACAAAGCTTGGGACGAGAGTCGCACTAACTGCGAGCACGGCTGCTGAGAATAGGATAACAGCTAACGTAGCGGACACTTTGTTCTTGCTCAATTGTATTACCTCCATTGGGATCAAAGATGTTAAATCTGTCTATACCTTAATCCCAAGATGTTATGGAGTAGGAGGACAGTTGTTATGGAGTTGTAAAAAGATGCGGATGCTTGTCCCTTCACCAAGAACAGACTTCAGCTCAACTCTGGCTTGATGCGCCTCGGCAATTTGCCGGCATAAGGAGAGACCGAGACCGGCATTGCCATAGGTCCGTGAACGTGCCGGGTCCGCCCGATAGAACGGCTCGAAGGCACGCTTGCTCTGTTCCGCCGTCATCCCGCTTCCGCTGTCACGCACTTCCAGCACAGCCTCCCCGTTCTGATTATAGGCTAGCAAGCGGATCTGGCAGCCTGGCTTTGAAGCATGCATGGCATTTTCGATCAAATTCACCAGAAAGGATGCCAGCAGATCCGCATCTCCCCACACGGTGGGGATGGAGCTGTCAATCTGTAACAGTATTCCGTTCTCTGTTAATTTTTGCTGTTCCGTCTGCACTACCGCCTCGAACAGTCCGGAAACATCCACCTCTGACTGCACCAGAGGCTGGTGCCGGAGGACTGACAAATCAAGCAGCTTAAAGGCAAGGTTCTTCAGCCTGACCGTTTCACTCCAAATATAGCGGCCGGCCTTTATCTGTTCTTCCTGGCCAATGTTCGCCGAAGTGAGAAATTCAGCGAATCCCTGCATACTGGTCAGCGGTGTACGCAGTTCATGGGCAAGATTATCGACCATCCGCTGTTTATCCTCGGCCATGTCGGAGAGATCAGTCATCCGCTGCTCCACCACCGAAGCCATCCGGTTGAAATTGAAGGCCAGTTCCCCGAATTCATCTCTGCTATGCAGCTCCACACGGTTTGAATAATCACCTTCGGCAATCGTCTTGGTCGTCTCCGACAGCTGCTTGAGCGGCTTGGTCAGTTGGCGGATAAGGAGATAGAGCAGCAGCGCCAGCACCGGACCTACAATCCAGTTAATCATTACAAAGAAGCGGTTTAGCTCCTGCTGCTGGGCATACAGCCCGCTGATGTCGCGCTTATAGGCAAGCTCCAAATGCTGGTAAGGAGCAGGAAGCGGCATGGATAACCGGATGGTATGTTCATCCTGCATACCGTCCTTTCTGCCCGTATTCGGGTAGATTAGCCGTCCGTTCTCCCGCAGCTCCAAGCCAATTCCTTGTGTACGGTAGTGTTCACCATATGACTCAGCCACACTGAGCAGCAAGACAGGGGTGAGGGTGATGCCCCGTGCCAGGATAGAATCAAGATTCTCGTATATATTATTCGCAATCAGCAGCTGCTCGCTGGCCGCCCGCTTGGTCTCGCTGGCCATGTTCAGCTGCCAGCTTTTTTTCATCACCATAATTACACTTACATCGAGGGCTGCTATGAAGAGCACGAGGACGGAGAGGAGAATCTTATGCCAGAACCGCATGGCTAGACCTGAACTTCCAGGCGGTAGCCCAGCTTGAATACGGTTTTGATTCGTTCTTCCCAGCCTAGTTTTTTGCGCAGCTGACGGATATGGACATCCACGGTGCGGGTGTCGCCGGCAAAATCATAACCCCAGGCCAATTCAAGCAGTTTTTCCCTAGAGAGGGCTATATTCCGGTTGCGGATCAATACTTCGAGCAGCTCAAATTCCCGGGTGGTCAAATCCACCGGCAACTGGTCTACCCGGACCTGACGTTCCGGAAACCGGACCTCCACCTCATCGCAAATAAAAGCAGAGGCAGTTTGTTCATTCCTGCGCAGAACGACATTGATACGGGCCAGCAGCTCAAGGATTTCAAAGGGTTTAATAATATAATCATCCGCACCTAACTCGAACCCTTTGATGCGGTCTGCCAATGCATTTTTGGCCGTAATCAGAATTACCGGAATCCGCAAGTGGGCAATCTGCTGCATCACTTCAAACCCGTCCATACCGGGAAGCATCACATCAAGCAGAATAAGATCCGTTCGCTCCTGTTCTAGAATTCCTGAAACCTCTGAACCGGTATAAACTTTGGAATATGTGTGTCCGACCAGCTTAAGGTTCATGGAAATCAAATCGCTGATCGGCTGTTCATCTTCAACCACTAGTATATGGGCCATCCACTGAATATCCTCCTGATTCCTAAAATAGCGAAAATTTCTGTTCGCATAGACTTCATCCGCTAGCATCAGCTTACAAATTTAGCGCGAATTCTTTACAATCCGTATCGATAAAGCCTCAGTCGACCAGCACAATATAGATCATATTCAACCCTTCTTTCCTGTGTTGTTAACTATTTACACTTTAACATACCAGATTTCAGAATTCTTCATGACTCTTTCGGTTTGGCGCTGGAAGTCACGTTTAAGTCTTTTTTTTGCAGAAGGTAATTGGCAGACAAAAAAAACTAAAGGATGGAAATTTTGAGATTAAAAAAGTCTTTTCTGATTGCTAGTGGCAGAGGGATCCGCTATAATTTAATAAATTCCAATGCGAAAGGTGTGAATTAGATGGGCAAAGATATCAAATCCAAAGGAATCCCCAGACCATTGGTCAAAACCAACCAGGCAGTTATCGTGATCTCCGTACTATTAACCTGGCTTACAGGACAACATTGGATACTTGCGATTCCCCTAGCCGCCGGCTTGTCCGGTTTACTGTTCGGATACAATCCCGTGATGAAGGTTGGGGTAAATTTCCTCAAGAAAGAACGCTCTGCTTATGTGCACGAAGATTGGGAGCAGCAGCAATTTAATCAAAGTATAGCCGTCTTCTGTCTTGCCGCTGGTCTGATCAGCTTCCTGGCAGGCTGGAATATTGCCGCATATAGCTTCACCGCATTGGTAGCGGTCGCAGCAACTGTCGCTATTCTTGGATTCTGCATTGGCTGCTTTATCCATTACCAGTGGAGAATGTACAACTACAGACGCAAACAGGGAAGCACTCAATAACGCTGTATAGCGTGTAATGACAGCAGCCGCAGCAGACATTGTTACCGGCAACAACAAAACAAGCAGCAATGAGACCTGGGTCTTCACTGCTGCTTGAGACTGGCATTGAATGTGCTGGCCAACTCCTGCCACAGGTTATTTCCTCTCTTCGTCGCCCGCATCATCCCAGCGATGGCGAAATTTCTCAAGCCTTGGATGAACAGTAGATGGAGTTTCGCTCAGAATAAGCCGAAGCTTCACGATCCACTCCTCAAAGGAGGAATAAGAAGCAAACAAATTAGCCATCTCTGGTGTCAGATACAGGAAATACGGCGAAGGATACACGTCGCTAATATGACGGAGCGCAGAATCGAGCGGCGTATATTTCTTCCGTTTTCCCTCCAGTGTTTCCACAGTGATAAATGAAAGTCCCTGTTCTCTTCTCCACTCATGCAAACGGTCTTCCCGCTTATAATAAGCCTGTACAGGCTCCTTCGTCATCCGCCTTACTGTTTCTTCATGCAACGGATACAGCACCAGCTTGGTGAATTTGCGCTCCGTAGCCGTCCGGGCTGCCTCAGCCAGCTCCTGATCACTTATATGCTCAAAGGAATCATAGAAAACTAGCGTTCCTTTGCGTTCGCTGGCCGGTGGTTCATAGCCATAGGGTACATGCTGGATCTCTCGTTTCATTTTCGCCCTCCTGCTTGTTCTGTCCGCTCTATATAGCATAGCATGCGCTATTTTGATCGGAATTAAATGTTTTATGATTTGGTTTTGATTAAAAAGAGCGTCAGGTCATCGTCCACACAAATTTGGCTTCCTGGAACTACGGGCATATCGTTATACATTATCCCTCTGCCGTCGGGGACAAAGCCGCGCTTGATGTACATTCTTTGTGCAGTGCCATAGTCAGCATACAACCCGAAGCCTATACCTATCGTGTCCGACTGCATAAATGCCTCTTTTTCCAGCGCCTCGATAAGCAGACTTCCTATGCCCAGCTTGCGGAGCGGGGGGATAATGTCAAAGTTCTGGATTTCAGGGATTCCGTGCTCTCTAAAGTATGGGTACTGCGGGTGAAGCACCACATGGCCCCAGCCTGCAAGCTTACTCTCAAGAAACACCAGGAGCGTCACTCTTTCTTTACTACGGTTTTCTTCCCAGCAGCTTTTGATATACTCTAGTGGTTTACTGATATCGTGATCAAATAAACCTTCATAGATCATCTCTATGTCTTCTTGGGTCATAGGACGGATCTGTACAGGTAAACTCATGGCATGTCTTCCTCCATTCAAGCAGAATGCTGCTTTTTTTCAGTGTTTGCTATTCACTCTGCTGTCCATTAATCTGTTTATAGATATGAGTATCGGGAATAGATGTATAAACAGACGAGATGGGCTGTTCCGTTGGATCTTCACTTTCCGGCAGTGCTTGGGCAAACTTAACAGGCTCCTCAAATCGGATTACATAGTCCATTTCTGGAGCGGAAAGCGGCTGTTCGATATCATTTTCGATTTTATCAATACTCCAGTGTGATAGATTTAAGCTTCATTCCTGAACCTTCTTATACGCGTAGTATGCAGCCCCCAGCGTTCCGGCCCTGCTGCCAAGCTGAGCCTGAACAATCCTGCATTTGCCGCCCGCCAGTTTCAGTGCATGCGCATTTACCGTTTCCCGGGCGCTGCGCAGCAGCCTGTCCCCTGCCGCCGCCATTCCCCCGCCGATAATGACCACGTCCGGGTTCAGCAGATTAATGACATTGGCCAGTCCAAACCCAAGCAAAACCCCTGTCTCATGCATCACCTCGACAGCCAGGCTGTCCTCAAGATCATACGCCTCAGAGATCATCAGAGCGGTTATGGCATCATTATTACCGGTTGTCCACGTCTGAATGATGCTGGTTCTGCCTTCACCCAGCTTTTCCTTAAAAGTGTTGACCATGCCTACAGCGGACACGTACCTCCCAAGACAGCCGGAGCTTCCGCAGCGGCAAGGGCGACCGTTCCTGTACATGTTCATATGCCCGATTTCCCCGGCACTGAAGGTAGTACCGTAAAGCACCGTGTCCTGAGCGATGATTCCTGAACCTAGTCCCGTTCCTAGCGTAAGCAACACCTGATTTCTATACCCTCTGCCTGCGCCAAACTGCCATTCACCGTACAGGTTGGCTCGCACATCGTTATCGATAAATACAGGAAAGCTGAAGAACTTTTTCATTTCATTTACAATATGTATGTTTTCCCAATCCGGAAAATTGGGAGAGAAGATGGACAGTCCCTCTTCCGGATCAAGCAAACCGGGGACACCCATTCCCATGCATTGGATCTGCTCCAAAGCAACTCCATGCTCCTCCGTCAAGATGAACCGCATTTCGGATCCGTTCGAGCACAAATGCCGGTCCTTTCGCGGCTTCAGTAGCCGTTGACAATTCCCGGATTACTGTAAAATCGGTATCAAACAGTCCTGCTTTGATATTCGTTCCACCCAAATCTACCCCAAGGATATATGATTTCATCCAGTACCTCCTCAATTCCGCCAATTTCATTTTTATGTTAGTGATGATCTTTCAACTTTTTCAAAACCCTACAAGTGCCATATCAGTGCAAGCCCATTGTCTTCGCATCGGCTTCCGCCCTGCGGATCGCCTGCACCCCGCTCTCCAGCTGGCTTTCCGTAAGATTGGAGTAGCCCAGCAGAAATACGGGCTTCTGCGGCTTGGAGCCCACGAAGTATGAAGAGGCTGGATAGATACGTACGCCATACCGAAGCGCAGCTGCCGCTATATCATTTTCATTTGCCGGTGAATCCAGCTCAACCAGCACATGCAGGCCTGCCTCTTCACCAAACGTACGCACCCGCGGGCCAAACTCCTTCTTCAGACTGTGAAGCAGACAACTTCTGCGCCCGGCGTAGAGCTTATTCATTCGGGCAACATGACGGGCATATTGTCCAGACTTCAAAAATTCAGCCAGCGCTTCCTGATCCAGAGCAGGAGACATCCGGTCGGCAAGCCATTTGACCGCCAGAAATCCCGGGATCATGGATGGGGGCAGGATAATATAGCCTATGCGGAGCGCCGGAAACAGGATTTTGCTGAAGCTGCCGATGTAGGCCACCCTGCTGCCGGAATCCAGACCGGCAAGTGCTGACAGCTTCGGACCATCGTATCTGTATTCGCTGTCGTAATCATCTTCAATAATTAATGCGTCATGCGACTTTGCCCATTTCAGAAGCTGAATCCTGCGGCTTAATGACATCGTTGCCCCGAGCGGGAACTGATGGGATGGCGTGACATAAATCAGCTTTGGAACCTTGCCCTGACCTGTTTCAGCCGCTTGAAGAACACGTTTGTCGAAGTCTTCAACGGTTATGCCTTCCTCATCCACCGTTACCGGTATAATCTCAGCGCCGGAGAACCTGAATATTTCGCGTATCGTATGGTGGGTGGGATCTTCCATAATCACGCCGTCGCCTTTGCTCAAACATAACCTCGCCAAAATATCCAAAGCCTGCGTTGCCCCCGCTGTAATCACAATTTGCTCAGCAGTCACGGGAATGGAACGTGTTGAACGCAGCAGCCGGGCAATTTCCTGGCGCAAGGAAAATGAGCCTTCCGCAGGTCCATAGCCCAGTGTCTGAGGGGTGGCGCTGCGGCAGGCGTTCATGAGCGCTTTCTGCCAGCTGTCCATGGGAAAGGCATCCCAGGCAGGCACACCATGGCGGAAATCACAAAACACGGCACCAGGGCCTGCATGATCCATGATTGGATCAGGTATAAGCAAAGAGAGGTCCAGTTCATTCTTTAAGTGAACTTGAGGGTCCTCCTGCACTGTCATTTCCATGACAGGGTCATCGCCTGATGAACCGTGCTCAGACTGCAGACCCGTAACGAACGTTCCCGCACCTTTGCGCATTTCCAGGTAGCCTTCCGCTTGAAGCAGCTCATATGCCTGCAGAACCACGCTTCGTGAGAGGGATAACTGCTTAGCCAGCATTCTCGTTGGCGGCAAAGGATCGCCTCCACTTAAAGCTCCGGAATGGATAGCTGTCCGAATCTGCTCATAGATCTGCCGGTTTAAAGGTACTGCCCTATCTCTGTCCAGCGTGATCAGCAGCTCATGCTTCATCGGTCACCCCTCCACATTTTCATCATTTATCAGAAATTTAATGATATCACCTTTACTATAACTGCCGCTGTTACCGCACCCAGAACAACAAGCAGCAGCGGTATTTTACGGACTAAGACCAGTATAACAGCGGCAGCGCCGGAAGCGATACCGATCAGCGGAGCTTTAGGATCTACCTGGAAGATTCCCGGCACCGTTAAGGCACTCAGTACAGCCAGCGGCAAATGATCCAGCATCATCTTGATTTTACCGGTTTTCGGAAGGAAATCACGGGTAAGCAGCAGCGGCGTGAATCGCAGCAAAAAGGTGATCAGCGCCATGCCAACAATCACGGCAATGTTCATGCGGCCTCCTCCACAGCCCTGTTAACCCGAACTGGAATGAGAAGGCCGGCAGCCATTCCTGCCAGCATGGCGGCAAGCACAGCGGAACTCCCAAGGTAGGGCTGCAGAAGCCAGGAGAACAACGCCGAGCACAGGCAAATCACCAGATTGCGCCTGTTGCCCCGCAGCTGAGGAACAATTAATGCAATCAATAAAGCATATAGCGAGGTGTTCAGCGCGGGTAAAAAAGCGGCCGGAATATAGGCTGCAAGGGATATACCAGCCGCTGTGGACACAAGATTCGCAGCATATGGAGGAATTTGCAGGCCAAGAAGATAATGCAGCGGCAACTCCGGTGTTTGCCCGTCCGCTGCTTCCTGCCCTAAACTCTGCTTATCGCTTAGCATACTTACCGCATAGACCTCTTCTGTTAGACTGAAGCCGATCCACGCCTTCACCGCAGTACTGAGGTTTCGTCTGACCGACCCTGAAAAGGACAAACTGATCATCAGGTATCTTAAATTAATAACCAAGGTCAGCAGCAATATAAGAGGCGCCGCCGTCCCTGCCGCAAGCAGCTTGACGCCAGCAAATTGGCTTGTGCCCGCATACATCAGTGCCGACATCAGAAAAACCTCCAGACTTCCAAGACCAAGTCCCTTGCCGACCAGCCCAAAAGTAAAACAGGCAGGAATAAAACCGGCGACAATCGGCAAAGAATCCAAACACCCTTTTTTAAACTCGGCTCCAACGACACCCATGTTTGATCACTCCCTTAGCACATTTAAACCACACAGCCAGCTTACCTGTTCGGTCTGTACCGGGAAATAACCACTTTGCATTCTATCCACCATACCAATTCTATTGAGGCAAAAAAAGGACAGACAGGGTGTCTTTCCTCCTGTCTGCCTTGCTGATACTATTTTATAGCTGATAAGCTGCTTTAGGAGCCTGCTCCCTTATACCGTTTAACCCCGTAGTTCCAAGAAACAAGGCCAAGGCAAAGGAATACCGCACCGACTACAGGAGTCAGCAGCGCCATTCCTCGCATCTCATCCCGTTCCAGAAAGAGCGCCGCCGGGTAAATACCGACGAAGGCGAACGGAATTACCCAGGTGAGCAGTACCTGAATAGCCCGGTTGTAGATTGTGACCGGATAACGGCCATAGCTCTGAATATTGTACATCAGCGGCAGAATGCCGGTCGGGGCATCGGAATAGAATGACAATGAAGTCAGCGTGGTGTAAATCCCCGTATAGATGGCTACCGCACTAAGCGTAAGGAGGATCATTGCCGGTATCGTCCACCACTCGAACGGCAGTCCGAGGTTCGCACCGCTGATTGCCATAATAATCAGTCCAATGATCGAACCAAACAGGGCTGGCGGGTCTACATTCTCCAGAAAGATCTGAAAAAGGTTATGCGCCGGCCGGGTCAGAATCCGGTCCATTTCGCCTTTGACAATATAGCGCTCACTGAAGCCCCACATGTTCACGAAGCAGCTGAAGACGCCGTACGGGACCATAAAGAAGCCGTATACGAACACCACTTCATTTTGATTCCAGCCGCCCAGGCTGTCGGTATGCATAAAGATCACAAGGATAAAAATAAAATTAGTCGCTTGAAACAGCAGATCCGAAATGACCTCCACCCAGAAATCGGCGCGGTAGGTCAACCGGGTCTTCATATAATTTTTCAAATATTCGATTAACAATCCCAGATAATACAAACCTTCCTCACCCTCCCTGCACGAACAGCCGCTGACGCGCCGCGTGGTATAGCCAGACAATTGGAATCAGCAGCACCAGGAACCAGAACACCTGGACACCGAGCACATTCCATATGCCCACACCCTGTACCCGGCCCGTAAATACGGAACCCGGAAGGTAGGTAATGGCTTGGAAGGGCAGAACCTTCAGCACACCGGACAGCCAGTCCGGGAACAAGCTGATCGGGATAATCAGGCCGGAGAACAGGTCTACAATGACCCGCTTCATGCGCATCATGCCTTCATTGTTCTCCACGAAGAAAGCGGACAGCCCTGTGATAACGTTAATCTGTGAACTGATCAGGAAGCTGAAGAAGAGCATGACCAGAAAGCCGGCCCAGGCCGAAGGCTCTGTCGGCAATTGCACCGGAAATAACAGAATGGCGATGACCATCCCCGGAATCATCAGCATCATGAAGCGGAATAACCCTTCGCCGAGTCCCTGCATCATTTTGACCAATACGTAGTTATAAGGACGAATGAACTGGATGGCGATGCTGCCGTCACGGATATCCGTGGAGATCTCCCGGTCCAGGTTGTTGAAATAAAAGGCGCGCGCCATCCACGAGACGGCCACATAGGTGGTCATCTGCGCTCCTGTAAACCCGCCAAGTGACTCCCCGTTCCCATAAATGGCCTTCCAGGTGAAATAGTTCACCCCAATATTAAGCGTATAGATTAGAATCCCTGAATAATAGTTAACACGGTAAGCGAGCATGGTTAGAAAGCGGATGCGGATAAAATCAAAATAAGCGCCCAGCAGAAGTCTGCGTCCATTTTCCGGCTGTCCTCCAGAGGAAGAGGAGCCACCCGCGGAGCTGGAAACAGCGGCGTTAAGCTTGTCCGACATGTATGACCTCTTTCTCTTCCTGCAAAGCCGCGATCATCTCTTCCGGTTTCTCCGCCGATCCGGACTGATAAATGCTGCGGACAATATCGTCCGTGTTGGTTTCGATAATCTTGATGTCTGTTATGTCCGCCTGGCCTACCACGCGTCCCAGCACATCCGATACATTCAGCTCCAGCGGAATCCAGACTTTGGCGGCGAGGTCGTTCTCGGCCGTCCAGGTCACCGGCATGCCTTCCGTCCATTGCATAATCCGGCTGAGCTTTGTAGCTGTGCCAAATTGGAATACCACCTCACGCCCGGTTCCCCAGCGCTGTTTCAAGTCCTCCAGACCGCCGTCATAAATAATCCGCCCATCATCGAGCATAATGACCCGTGAACAGAGCGCTTCAATGTCCTGCAGATCATGAGTAGTCAGCAGAATGGTTGTTCCATGCTCCCGGTTCATGTCCTTCAGAAACTCGCGGATCTCCGATTTCACGACAATGTCGAGACCAATGGTCGGTTCATCCAGGAACAGAATCGAGGGGTTATGGAGCAATGCTGCCACAAGCTCGCAGCGCATCCGCTGGCCGAGACTAAGCTTGCGGACCGGCCGGTTCAGCAGATCCTGCAGCTCCAGACGCTCCACTAGCTCATCGAGCCGCTTTTTGAAATCTTGTTCGGAGACCCGGTATACCTTGCGCAGCAGCTGAAAAGACTCGATCACGCCGATATCCCACCACAACTGGCTGCGCTGCCCGAAGACTACCCCGATGTTCTGCACAAATTTCTCACGTTCGGCATACGGAACAAACCCGCCTACAGTCAAGCTGCCAGCGGTCGGAACGAGAATGCCGGTGAGCATTTTAATCGTGGTCGATTTGCCTGCACCGTTCTCACCGATATATCCGCAGATTTCACCTTGAGGAATCGTGAACGAAATGTCCTTCACTGCCGTCACTTCGGAGTATTCCCTCTTAAACAAATCAGCGAAGGCCCCTTTGAGGCCCTCGCGGTTCTTTTGGACTTTAAACGTTTTGCGTAAGTCCTGCACTTGAATGGCGTTCATATTGTACCTCGCTAAGCTAAAGATTGGGTTCAGTACCCCATTATAATGCACGGATTACAAAAGCACTACCCGTTTATCGTAAAATAAGCAGAAACGGTTATACCGTCCATTTACAAACGGCATCCGTTTCTGCGGGGAAATCAGGAATGTAGCTGGATAACAGCATTATTTGGCGACTCTGCCTTCAAAGAAATCGTTACTTTTCACAGCTTCCAAGTGGCCGGACCGCGTTACCTTTGTGCGCAGGTACTTCTCATTGAATACGGAAACGTCACCCCATAGCGGAATTCTTTTCACCGTGTTCATGCCGGCAGCCTTCAAGGCGTCCATCTTCTTAGGGTTGTTCGTAATCAGTGTCACCGGTTTGCTGCGCAGATGCTGCAGTACGCTGATGGCATCCTTATAGTCTCTGGAATCATCGGCAAAGCCAAGCTCCAGATTGGCTTCCACAGTATCATAACCTTCTTCCTGAAGAATATAGGCCATTGCCTTGCTGAACAGACCAATGCCTCGTCCTTCATGATTGGCCAGGTAGAACAACGCACCGGAGCCGTGCTGGGCAATCATCTTCATCGACTGGCGCAGCTGGAAGCCGCAATCACAGCGCTTGCTGCCGAAAATATCGCCGGTATGGCAGATGCTGTGCATGCGGATCAAAGCTTCGTCCGAGTCTTCGAAATCACCGTAAACGAGTACACTGGACTGCTGACTATCAGCAAGATTCATGGAAGACAAACGGGAAATCAATAATTCAGTTGCTTCTATAGAATCCCCGCCCTGCAATTCAACGTCATCCGATTTCAACCAGCTGTACCATTTAAAAGTGACTGTTTCTCCATCGAGATTCACCGGCAGCGTAATCGGTCCGACCAGTATATTAGTGGAATCATCCATCGTTATCCGTTTGATCTTATTCTGCAATATAGAAAGGATATCAGGTTTAATCATAAGTGCACCGTCCTAAAGTTTTAAATATTTTTAATTTTAACTTCGAGTAACTATTTGTAAGTTAGTTTATCATTGTAATATAACTTCGTCAAGTTATAATATATATTTAAATAATTATGATTACTTATTGTAAGTTTATGATATAATGAATGCAGAGGTGATCTTAATGAATGACTTCGAGATGTGTCCACGCTTTGAAAAAGCAGTAGATGTGCTTAGCAAACGTTGGGTTGCACTGATCGTATTTGTATTAATGAATGGCCCTCGCCGGTTTGGTGAAATCGAGAGCTGCTTGTCCAATCTCAGCGGAAAGGTTTTGTCTGACCGCTTGAAGGAAATGGAAAATGAGGGCATTATCACGCGTACAGTTTATCCTGAAATGCCTGTACGCATTGAATATTCGCTGACGGACAAAGGCACTGCCCTGGCTCCTATTCTTGGAGAAATCAGCAACTGGTCTACAGAGTGGATTGAGATCGGCGCAACCAAATGATATGGGGTCCGCAGCATCAATAGCGCCCTTTTTTGTTCCGGCAGCCGGAATAAAAAGGGCGCTTATTGTTGTTCATATTTTCTGGAAAACCGTATTTATAAATCTTTCCGCTGAAACCGCAGCAAGCCGATTGTGAAAAGAGCAGCAGTATAAACCGCAGCGTAGACCACAAATGAATTCGAGGGAACTGAGTTCAAATTAAGAAGTGAAAAAGCGCTGCCACTGAACGAGACCATACCGCCAAGATCGTCCAGACTGAACAGCACTGCCGTCATTTTGCGCTGCAAACCATCAACCGGCATGAGCATTGACATGAAGCCTGTCATATTGTTTAGCATATGAAGTGCATCGCCTTCCAGGCCCAGCGATGAGCTCACCTTATCAATCATGCCTCCCAGAAAGCCCGCACCGTAAAGCATCGTCATAAATACCCCGTTCCCGAGCGCGGAAAAAAATCCCGAGCCCAGCATCGACAATGTGATCAACAGCGGAACACTTGAAGCAAAAATCAGGAAGGCTTTAACCAAGGCTGACATATCTCTAGGTATTGCGGCATGGGCATTCGTAATGAATAGAATAGCCGCGAAAAGTATCAGTGCGTAGAGTAACCCCAGCGTGACATAGCCAAGCCAGCGGCCGAGATACCATTTCCAGCGTGGAATCGGTCTGGGCAGCATCGCCTGCATCACTCCCTGCTCCGCTTCCCCGGCAATGGCCGAGAAGGAGCTGAAGATCGCCAGAAAAGCGATGACAAACGATCCGAAGAAAAACCCTAACGTCAGTATAAATGCCCCATTCGTAAACCGTTCAATAAGAATACTGCCATTCATGATCCCGGACCCGCCGCCAAAACGTCGATCTCCTCCGATAGTGCCGGCCACAAACCAGAAAGCAAACAGGAAGATCACTGTCATCACCAGGGTCAGCATCATCACCCTTTTGCGGAGCATTTCCTTCCAGGTCATCCCGAGTATAATTCTCATTCCCGCTCCCCCCTGTGACTCAGTCCGGATACCGCATCCATAAACCATTCCTCCAGACGCTCTTTTTTACGTTTCACTTCATATAAAGTCAAACCCTGTTCTATAAAAACCGCATTCAGCCAGCCCACCTGCTCTTCACTTTCCAGCTCTGCTTCCAGCCATACAATTCCACTGTCAGGAGCCGTTCCCTGCAAGGAGTCCCGTTCCTGCTTGTCTTCACCCGAAGAGATGTTGATGGACAGTCCGGTAAAATCATTCAGCCAGGACAGCAAAAAAGGCGAAAAGCCGCCCACTTTAAAATGCCAGCTCGTTCGCTTATTTAATATTTCTGATACTGTGCCGTGCCGCAGGATAAGACCGTTATTCAGCAGTGCCATCCGGTCGCACAGCACCTCAACATCCTCAAGCAGATGAGAGTTGAGAAAAATAGTGATCCCGCGCTCCTTCAAGCGCTCCAGAATACCCCTGACTTCCATGCGTCCAATCGGGTCGAGCGCAGATGAAGGTTCATCCAGGAAAACGATCTCCGGCTCGTTCACCAGCGCGCAAGCCAGTCCCAGCCGCTGCTGCATTCCCTTGGAGTAATGCTTGACCCTGTCCCGTCCGCGTTGTCCAATCCCCACCTCATTAAGCAGCTGAGGAATTCTTTGATCGGCCACAGTTTTATCAATCCGGCATAATCTGGCATGGAGCCGCACGACCTCTTCCCCGGTCAGCCATTCCTGATAGCGGTACAGCTCCGGCAGATAACCGATCTTCATCTTGGCTTCCATCGTACCAATTTTATGTCCTAACAAAGAGGCGCTTCCGCCTGTAGGATGGATAAGTCCAACCAGCATCTTCACAAAGGTGCTTTTCCCGGCACCGTTGGGGCCGAGGAAGCCAAAGGCTTCCCCTTTCCCCACACGAATCGTTACATCCCGGCAACCACGCCCGTTGCTGTATTCTTTGGTCAACGAGTTGGCTTCTATTGCGGGAATGCTCATGATGTGATCAGCTCCTGCAGTTTCGTCATAAACTTATCTTTGTCCGAATACACTTCTCCTCCGGAGAATTCAAACAACTGGCCGTTCTTCACCCAAGTCGCACTATATTGCGCTCCACTGCTATATTCGTTTTTATTAAAAATAACCGGTGTCCCGTCAATAGTGATTTCTTCTGAGAACTGCCCCTTAATCAGCGGCAATGGAATGTCGCCAGATAGAATCCGGCTTTGCTGCAAACTGGATTTCAGATGATCCGGGAGAAGCGGAAAGTCAAGGACAGCCTTTACGGCTTCTTCTATGTCGATAGACGGATCTACCGTCACTACTGGCGTATTCATCTGAGTAAAGCTCGCCCAATGCTGATTGTCCGTGGATAAATCGTAGCGGACGATCTCAGGAATAGCCAGAGTTATCGGCTTGCCATCTATAGATTCCGGTAGCAATTGATCTGATCCCAGGCGCAGCAACGCTTCGTTAACTGCGTCGACGTTCAGCATAAGGGTCATCTCCTGGGAAGGACTAATCCAAGCAGACTTGACTTGGTCAAAGCCTTCCCCGCTGACTGCGCTGTACCCCAGCGTTTTCTGCAAATCATTAATAGGCACCGCTCCATCGATGGTTCCGGACGAACTCGAGACCGCTCCGAATTTACTGGCAGCTTCGCCGACAGTTCCCCCCTCGGCAATCTGATTGAAGATATTCCGCAGATCGCTTTCATTCACAACTGTTGGTTCCTGCATCCGGAATTGGTTCAGGATTGCTGCCATAGCCGTGCTTCCTACCGGAGTGGCGAGAATAGCAGCGAAGATAGCTACACTGGCCGCTGTTGCCGCCCACTTCCGCCGGCGGTTCATCTGAGGCCGTCGAGTCCGTCTTCCCGTTTTCTTGCCTTCCGTAGCAGAATCAGCCTGCCCTGTTATCTGCGTCATTGCATCCCTACTGCCGGCTGTACCTGCTGTAGAAGCAGCATTTATTAAGGGATCATTGTGTGTCGTTGATTGTTGGCCCCATGCTGCCCATACCGGATTTACCGGTTCCTGCGCAATGCTATCTTGCAGCCTGGCCCAAGCTTCATCCATGTTCAGCTGATCTGATTCATGTTTTATAGGATTAGTCATTGTTCGTTCCTCCTAAGTAATATATGAAGCAAAATTCCAAACGCCGCTGTCCTCACGGTCTAGTCGTCTGTGGGAGCGTCTCTACCGCGTGCTGCCTTAGCTTCGTTGTGGCCCTGCTTAGCAGTGTTCCGACAACCGGCGGCTTTACACCGAGTTCTCCGGCGATCTCTGCGTAGCTGTAACCCGAATACCTCAGCAACAGCGCCTGTCTGTCTCTGTCCGGCAGGCTTTCCAGCCAGGTCCTGACATCCTCCTGGTCCAGCTTGGCGAGCACCACCTCTTCACCTGTAGGAGGCGAGGCCCCAATATCGAAGAGGAGCTCCTGCTTATTTTGCAGCCGCCGTTCTCTGGCTACTTTATTCAAATAATCATATCCGATCCGGGTAAGCACTCTATGCAGCCAGGCACCGAGCGCTCCGGGGTCATCCGGCGGATTGCGGTAAAGTCTTAAAAATACATCCTGGGCTAAATCGTCCGCTGCCGTCTCATCACGTACCAAAGCAGCAAGTTTGCGCCGTACCACAGGATAGTGTTCATAAAATAGAGCTTTGAATATATCAGATTCCGGAATATCCATTGTTTTAATCCTCCTTATCAGCTGCAGCTATAAGTAAGACGAAGCCTGGAGCTTTTTTGTATCAGAGAACGTCAAAAACATCTTACCACAAACAAAAAAAGCAGCCCCTTTTTATGAAAAAAGGAACTGCTGCTATCTTCAAATAATTAACGAATTTTGAGGGTTGCTCCCTTCCCTTTAGGCGGCGCCTCCAAAGTTATATCAATGGGCTTTTTATAATCATACATTGCTTTGCAGCATAAAGGCATACTATGACTTGATCCAGGATAACCACCAAGTTCTCGGTACATATCTCCAGAAACAATATCTGCATACTCCGCACCGGCATTACGCGCTTCATCTATTCGCCGTTTAACTTCCCTTCTAAAATCCTCAACCTTCCACATTATGTATGTGACGATAGGGGAAATTTTCCTGAACACAAATAAATACCCTGCCATTGCTGGCCGGTAGGGAACCGGCCGAAACTCACTCCCCGATTTTGGAGAGTGAGTCGCGGGAACCCGCTACGAGTCGGTCGTGCATGGCTGGCCTTTATATATAATGTCCTTTGTAATATACATAGTAAATATTACCCATTTCTGATAGACTATTTTTGTAATTTATTATCAGAATTAGGGGGAACAACATGAAAAAGCCGATTTATAAAAAATGGTGGTTTTGGGTTATAATGATTCTTGTGATTGGAGTTATTGGGAGTATGGGTGACGATAAAGACTCTGCTGATCCATCGCCCTCAGCTACTGTAGAACCCGCTAAAGCAGCTGTAGCCGAGGCTACGACGGAACCTACAAGTCAACCATCTGCCTCGAGTGAAGAAGAAAAGAAAGCCGCTGAGGAAAAGGCTAAGAAGGCTGAAGAGGAGAAAAAGGCCAAGGAGGCCGAGGAAGCAAAAAAAGCTGCTGATGCTGAAGCCAAGGCAAAAGAGAAAAGTATCCCTAGGGAATACAAGGCGGCATTAAAGAAAGCGGAAATGTATGCAGAAAATATGAATATGTCAAAGACAGGCGTTTATGATCAGTTGACTTCTGAATATGGAGAGAATTTTGATAAAAAAGCCGCTAAATATGCCATTGATAACATTGTATTTGATTGGAAAGAAAATGCATTGAAAAAGGCACAATTATATGCAGAAGAAATGAGTATGTCAGATTCGGCTATTTACGATCAATTGATTTCAGAATACGGAGAAAAATTTACCAAAGAAGAAGCAAAATACGCAATAGATAATTTAAAATAAGATAAAATAAGCAAAAAAGCCCGCCGACCAGTTTGAAGTGCACCCCTTAGAATAGACATTGGAATAAACCCCCTGTTTTATTTGATGAAATCTAAGTGGTGCATTTTTTAATGGTGAAAAAAGGACAGAAGTTAACAACGTATAATATGAGACGAAGCCTGAAGCTATACGCTTGCACGTTAAAGTCTTTTTAGGATAGCCAGCATCATCAAGCACAGCGCGCCGATTACGGTAATCAATCATATAAGTCCATTTGTTGGCGGAGACAACAGATTCCATAAGCTCGACCTCGCCAAGGTCCGCAAGGTCCAGATCAGGAAACAAACTATCATCCGCCATTGCCGGCAAGAATGCTTAAGGAAATAGAAGACACAAAAAAATAAGCAAATCCCTCAGCCGATGAGGATAATTTAAGGAAGATTTTTATGGAACAACCCAACGAACCCGTTTTATTACAGAAACAACAACCACGCCAAGTTACTAATGGAACAAAGATTTTTCTCATTTCAACGCTTCTTCTAATAACTGTAGCTTCTGTCACCTTTTCGATTTTCTCTTTTATGAAAAGTCGTTCTATAGAAGAAAAATTTAATGAACTATCAAACAAGTTTGAATTAGCCGATAGTGAATTTAAGACCCAAAATCAAGCTTTTCAATCACAAGATATAACAAATAAACAATTTATTAATGCGCTAGTTTTTAACGCTCTCCAACATGCTATGGAAGATGGTGTCGTTACTGATAATTTTGTAATCAATAAAATAACTTTCCGGAAGACTCTTTCAGCTATGGGTACCAGCGGATCTGATATTGACTTATCAACCCAACCATTAATTGATGCGAAGTATGAAGGGCAAGGGCATTTTGATTTAACGGATAGAGAATTAAAAGTAATGATTGAGGATTTATTGAAGGATACAGAAACTTATTTTGAATCAATTCGTGAAATTTATATAGATTACCTACCTGAATGGAAAAGCCTTTCCCATACCGTCAGCATACAAAATTACGAATTAGGTACATATTCAGATGGTGTATTCAAACTAAAGGGCGAATGAAAAATATTAATAAAGCCAGCAATGGCTTTTATCTTTACCTCAAAATAGAACATACGTACTCATCCGAGGTAATTACATGATTTTTCCAACTACTTCAAACCTCCTCTGGAACAATGGATCGAGGAACACTACAGGTCAAATGGTGTATGTGCACCTATCGATCTTGATATAGACAAGATTGCCGCGATCTTCGGAGTGACATCATTTATTACGACAATAGCCCATTTAGCGAGAATGAGAATAGGGTTATTTTTATCGACAGACGAGACAACTACATAGAACAGCGAAAAACATTCTTTCATGAGCTTTGCCACGTCATCCGTTACTCCGGTGATCAACGATGGATGCCGGAAATGTTTCGCGAAGCCCAAGAAAATGATTTATGATGTATGCTATTATCCCATTCTTCATGCTTGAGCAGATGCCAATACCTACGCGTAAAAGTGAAGCTGTTGAAGGGAACTTTGTGTTGACCGATGATGACGGCTTACGCTTCACCCTTAATAAACTCAATTATCGGATGCAGCGAATATGTCATTTTTTTATTATTTTGCATGACCAACTAATGGTGTCAATTCATCTGTTATCTAATCTTGATATATCTCTCCTGTATTTGCTTAGCCAGTGTAATCCGCTCCATCTTCAACTCCCAAATCTTTTCTTTCCACCGGTAACTGTCCTCAGCATCCTCATGTTCCCTCAACTTGGCGAACAATTCCATCAGCATCAGGTTTATATGATCAAACCGGTTCCAGAGTTCCTGGACATGCTCCACTCTTTCCCGTTCTTCGGAAGCTTCCTTGAAGTTCTTTAATTTCTCAATGATGTCTGCCTGCCACTGTCCATCGTTAATTGCTTTGGCGTAGTTATATAGATCCAGATAATCATTGACTGACATGTGTACCGACTCCTTACTTCTTTTATACCAAGTATTATACTCGGTATTATATATATTACAAGAGGCGCCTCACAAAAAAAATGCGGACATCAGAGATGCCCGCACATGATAGTTATTACATAAGCTTCTTTATATCATCCTTAATCTGTTCTGATTTTGGACCAAATACGATTTGCACCGCACCTTGACCAAGTCTCATAACCCCTGAAGCGCCAAGCTGTTTAAGTGCAGCATCTTTTACCGCCTTATCATCGTTTACGATTAACCGCAGCCGTGTAATGCAGGCATCAATATTCCGGATGTTGGACGGTCCGCCGATGTTTTCCAGAATTTTTGCGGCTTGGGAAGAAACGGCTGCCGAAGCCCCGCCAACGGACACTTCCACAATTTCATCCTCGGTCTCATCTTCCCGCCCAGGCGTCTTCAGCTTAAATTTCACAATAATGAAGCGGAAGAGCACATAATAGAAGGCGAAGAACGCAAGTCCGATCGGGATTAGCATCCATGCATTAGTAGTAAGCTTTAGGTGCAGCAAGGAATCAATCAAACCGGCGGAGAACCCGAAGCCCATCTTAACATCAAGGATGTACATCAGGGCCATTGATAATCCTGTCAAAATGGCATGCACCAGATATAAAAGCGGAGCAACAAACATAAAGGAAAACTCAAGCGGTTCGGTAA
Organism: Paenibacillus sp. FSL L8-0470; assembly: GCF_038008625.1. Taxonomy (NCBI): domain Bacteria; kingdom Bacillati; phylum Bacillota; class Bacilli; order Caryophanales; family Paenibacillaceae; genus Paenibacillus; species Paenibacillus sp. FSL L8-0470. The sequence goes on along the minus strand of NZ_JBBOZM010000001.1, from coordinate 3,377,016 downwards.
TACCTGTTAAAAAGGAAGCAATGGCGGAACCAATAAAGATTGAGGCTACCAGTTTACGTTTCTCCGGTTTTGCGGTATGGATAAAAGCAAAGGCTGCACCAGGCAGAGCAAACATCATAATCGGGAAGAACCCGGTCATGAACATACCTGCAGTTTTGTCTCCGGCGAAGAAACGTGTCAAGTCCCCGTGTACCAGTTCACCGGCTGCATTGGTAAAGTCACCAATTTGAAACCAGGCTATGGTGTTGAGTACGTGGTGTAATCCGATAGGGATCAGCAAGCGGTTGGCTGTACCGAAGATAAATGCGCCCACCGCGCCGAGACCCACAACCCAGTTCCCGAAATCGCTGATTACATCCTGTATAGGACTCCAGATCATACCTACGAATATGGCAAGCACCATCATGGAACCGGCAGTCACAATCGGCACAAAACGTTTGCCTGCGAAGAATCCCAGCCAGTCCGGCATCTTGATATTGTGGTACTTTTTATAGAGGAAGGCCGCCCATGCACCGGCGAAGATCCCTCCAAGCACTCCCATATTCAGCACAACGTTGTCGTTGATAAATGAGAACTGCAAGGGTACTATTTCCAGAACTTTGGTGAGAACCAGATATGAAATAAGTGCAGACAATGCCGCTACAGCGTCTCCGGCGAACCCTATAGCCACACCGATGGCAAATATTAAAGCGAGATTGCTGAATATGGCGCCCGCGCCAGCATTCAGGAATGGAGCAACATATTGATTCAGGAATCCGCCTACATTAGCCCCCAGATGCCAATCTTTTTCGTAATTAATCAAAGCTAACCCTTGCAGAATCCCTGCTGCCGGCAATGTTGCGACCGGAAGCATCAGAGACTTACCTAACTTTTGTAAAAAAGCTAACATAATATCATCCCCTTGGTTTCATGATTGGTTCTGCTCAAGTATGCCAGTGCTTTGAAGCCACCCGTAGAACGATATTCGTACCCGCTGTGACTGCACCATAGAGGCACTCTACTTCCGGTAGATGTTCCTCCATACTCGTTACGATTACCGGCGAGATTGTTGCAAGTCCTGCCGCCTGTATAGCGTTAAGATCAAATTCAATCAAGGTCTGCCCTGCCTTTACGCTGTCTCCGGTAACAACATGGCTGACAAATCCGTTGCCTTTCAGGCTGACCGTGTCGATTCCGATATGTAACAGCAGCTGTAATCCGGACGGATGCTCAAGAATCAATGCGTGATTCGATTTCACGATATGGGCAATCTTACCGTCAAACGGAGCCTTCAGCCTCCCCTCAGCAGGTTCAATTGCAATTCCGCTGCCCATGTGTCCGCCGGCAAAGGTATCATCAGGGACCTGATTCAAAGGAACCGCTTGCCCGCTAATAGGAGCTGTAATTTCTATGATCTGTTCAGTATGCTGCTCTTCTTTTTTGGATTTCCATTTGGGAAACATCCGCGCCACTCCTCGCAAGCTGCTATTTGTTCTTCTCTAAAGTTTGGAATAGCCGGTGCAAGTGCATCGCCAGGAAACATAATTCTTCATCAGGAACTTCCACTTCCAGTGAACTTTGCATTACTTTCCCGAGTTTCTGCGCCAGCTTATATTCCGCTTTATACTCCTTCTTAATGTGCTTCACGAAGGGATTATCTATTAAGGATCCCTGCAGTATCCGTTCCAGCGAAAAACGCAGATGAATCATCAACCGGACATGGTTCATACTGCCGTGCTCAAAGGTAATCTTCCGCTCCTCCCGGATCATCTCAATCAATTCATTCACGATATTGGAGGCTTTCACCAGCTGTCCAACCGGAACATTGCTCACAGCAGAGTATACATGATAGGTGAGGAACCCTACTTCGTCCTCAGGAATCTGTATTTTAAACTCTTCACTGATTTTTTCTGCCGCTTTGAAAGCGATCTCAAATTCCTTCGGGAAAGTCATTTTGGTTTCCTGTAAAAAAGGATTAATAATATCCATCCCGCCCCTCAGACGGTAGATGGTAAACTGGATGTGACTCGGGAGCGCCAAATAAATCTTGTCGTTTAACTTGCCGGGAAACTGACAGGTGATATCTCCGATAATCTCATCGGTGATTTTCATTATTTTAGGATCAATGTCCTCAAGCAGTATTTGATACTGGCTCCATTCTTCCCGGTCTTCCAGGCGAAACAGCTTTTCGATCCGGTGATCGTTGCTTTCAATCACACCGGCATCCTTCACCGCAAAGCCGATGCCTTTGCCAATAATGACATACTCCTTGCCATTCTTTTCTCCCTGGACCATTACAACGTTATTCCCAATCACACGCTGCACTTGAAATTGTTCGATTTCCCGTGACAAGTTCTCCCCTCCTCCCCCTAATATTCAAGCTACAGGCAACAAAAAAAGCCAAGAACCGTCTCAAATGAATGAAGACAATCCTTGGCTCATGCCCTTTACGGTAACACGCCAACTACATATAAATGATCATTTATGAGCCTATCATAAATCATAGTTCATATCGCCGTCAATGGTAATTTTTCAAAAGTCAAGCAAACTCATAAGCCTAAGCTTATTCAACTGTAATCCATCGGCACATTCGGGTAATCACGTCTTTCATTACTACGGGTTTACTTATGAAATCAGTTGCGCCCGCCGCCAGGCACTTCTCACGGTCCTCTTTCATAGTTTTAGCTGAAATTGCAATAATCGGCAGATCCGGAAGCAGGAGTTCTTCACGGATGATAGACAGAGTATCATAACCATCCAGATTCGGCATCATAATATCGAGCAGTACGATATCCACATTTGCCTGTTCCCTGACAATCTGTAAACACTCAAAGCCTGACTGTGCCGTCAGGATATTCATCTGATAAGGCTCCAGCCCTTGCTTAAGAGCATAAATATTACGAAGATCATCATCAACAATCAGCACAGTCCTGCCTTGAAGCATCTCATATTGTTTCTCAAACAAACTTGTGTCCACAGTTATAGTGGCCTTCTCAGGCTTTTGAGTGACTTCCCGCTCCCGTGCCGCCGCAACGGATGACCAGGAGCCCGGAGGCTGAAGTCCATCCTCCATGTCAGCTTCAAGGCAACGGCAAGGAAGAAATAGTGTAAAGGTGCTGCCTTGGCCCAGCTCGCTTTGCAGTGAAATATACCCGCCCAGTAATCTGGCCAGCTGCAGGGAGATTGACAGACCCAATCCGGTTCCCCCAAATTTGCGTACAGTTGAACCGTCTGCCTGCATGAAAGCTTCAAAAATCAGCTCACGATGCTCTTCCGAAATCCCGATTCCCGTATCCTTGACGGAGAAAGCCAAAACTGGCTCAGTTGGGTTATACTGCGGGTCAGAATAAGCTTCGATCCGGGTAATGTCAACTTGCACGGAACCTTCCTCCGTAAACTTAAAGGCATTGGAGAGCAGATTGCGCAGAATTTGATGCAGCCGCATTTCGTCGGTATAAAAAAGATCTGGTACCTCTCCACCGATGTTCACAGAAAACTCCAATCTCTGTTGTTCGGCGGTTTTACCAAAATACCCCTTTAGCAATGTAGGCAGCTCCGTAAGATTAACCGCATCCATTTCCACCATCATTTTGCCGGCTTCAACCTTGGACAGATCGAGAATATCGTTGATCATGACCAGCAAATCAGTGCCGGAATTGTGAATGACCGAAGCATAGCCTTGTTCTTCCTCGTTTAAGTTATTATTGCGGTTCTCGGCCAGCAGTTGGGATAGGATAAGCATACTATTCAGCGGAGTACGCAGCTCATGCGACATATTCGCCAGAAATTCCGATTTATAGCGGGAGCTTAACTCCAGCTGCTCATTATATCTTTCCAGTTCCACTGCGGCATTCTCTGCAACGGCCTTCTGATTCTCCAGTTCCCGGTTGACCGTGAGCAATTCATTCGTTTGATTTTGCAATTCTTCGGTCTGCACCTGCAATTCCTCAGATTGCACCTGCAATTCTTCCGATTGAACTTGCAGCTCTTCATTCATAACCTGAGAATCATGGTACAGCTTCTGGATTTCCATACGGGTCATCACTGAATTCACAGAAACCGCCATCATGTCCAGAAGCTTGGACAAAAGCTCATGGTGATACGATGCCCATTGGGTCAATGAGGCTACTTCTAAAACAGCCACAGTTTTATTCTCAAATATAATCGGTGCAATGACTGCGAAGCGGGGAGCCGTTCTGCCCAGGGCAGAATTAATGCTGATATAATTCTCCGGCAAATCTTCAACTATTTTAATACGTTTATCTACTGCACATTGTCCCACAAGACCCACACCGGGTAAGATCGAATCTTCTGCAAACGGGAATTCTGTTTTCTCAGCACCGGCATAGGAATACATACATTTATAACGTTCCTTATGATCCATAACATAAATGGCACCGTATTGCATCTCAAGGGTTGTTGCCAGTTTATTCATAAAAGACCTGCATAACAAATAAATATCTGTAGCTTCCTGCAGAATTACGGACATGGCAGTCTGCTGCTCACTGCTCCACTGTTCCAGCTGCACAGTATCCAGCAGACTATTTGTAGCTTCACCAAGATCATAGATTTCATCCATGGTCTTTACCTTTATCCGCTCAGACATACTGCCGCCTCCAGCGATCCCATTAATCGCCCGGATCACATGCTGCAGCGGATTAACAATACTTGCAGAGATTAAATACGTAATCAAGAGCGTTAGCAGCGCAACCAGTGTCCATAGAATATACATGGTTATCAGAAGTCTGCTATTGCTCTCCTTCAAATTCGAAATCCGTTCATTGGTTAGCTTCCGCTCGTTATCCCGGAAATAGTCGGACTGCGAGCGGATCGAGTCAATAACCGATTTGCCGGTATCATTACGAAAAAACTTAGCTATGGCTTGATCCTCACCATTCCGCTTTAGATCTACTACTGGCTGTCCGGCCAGATCAATCCATAATTGAATATTTTCTTTAATAACGCCTAAATTCCGCAGCTGGTCCGGATTGTCTGCAATCAGACCATTCAGCTTGGCAAGATTGATCTGCCAAGCTGCAAGGCCGCTATTAAATGGAACCAGGTAGGAATTGTCTCCGGTGAGCGCATATCCCCTTTGTCCGGTCTCCATATCCAAGACATTTTTTTCAATTTGATATGTAAGCTCGTGCACTTCTATATCATGGTCACTCAGGAAAACTGTTTCCTTCTCAAGATCGGTAATTCTACTGGATACGATCAGCAGAAAAAGGCCTAGCATTAATAAAATCAAGACATAGCCTACCGCAATTTTGCCACGGATCTTTAAGCTCCAAGTTTGCTTCTTGGGCAAAGGTTTCAACCTCCATCTTGCATCCCGATATATACTTTTATTGTCACAAGTAGCCTTCACTTTGTGGCAGTCTATCTTTTAATTGACGGATATTGTTTTCAAGTTTGATGATAACATCCTCCAACTCTCTCGGATCAATTCCTCTAACGATCGGAGGAGCAACTGGAATCGCCTTGGTCTCAGCTTTCATTTCGCGTAATTCAATCTGCTGTTCTTGCCACTTATCCATCAAATCGGCAATCGTCGCATAAAATCGTTCGTAATCCTTGATTACGCTGTCCAGAAAAGTGTCTACTTCCTCCGCATCATAACCACGAAGCTTCATACCAAATTCCTTCTCATGAATCGTCAGTGCATCAAGTGTAATGCCGAGCTGGCTGAACAGCTTTCTCTGCTTGTCCAATCGGCGTTTCATATGTTCATCCATTTAAGTGACCTCCAAGTTATCTGTGTTCTCCGGCAGTAACCATTATAACAGGCTGAGTGCAACCTGAAAATATCACTAAAGTTGCAGTTCTGATTTCATAGCTTCATTGATTGCCCTCCCCGCGAAAAGGGTAAGGTAAGAATACATCAGCAATACTACTCTTTTCGCAGAAAGGAAGATCACATAATGGGCCACTTAAGTAACTCGCAGCTGGCCACACTTAAAGCTGCTTTAGAAGAGCGCAAGGAAGAATTAGAACAACATTTCTCCAGTAATGGTGAAGAAAACAGCCTGCTCGGTGATTCGCTCAAAATCTCAACCGGTGAACTCTCCTCCGTCGACAACCATCCGGCTGACACAGGCACAGAGACCTTCGAAAGAAGCAGAGATTTGGGTATTAACAAAGCTCTTACAGAAGAATTAGAAGAGATAGAAGCAGCGCTGCAGCGAATGAAGGATGGGACCTACGGTGTCTGCACCGCCAGCAAACAAAACATCCCTTATGAACGTTTAGAGGCCATTCCTTACACAGCCTATGCCGTAGAATACTCTCCCGGCAGAGAGCTCTCAAGCGACCGTCCCGTAGAAGAACAGGTAATGACACCTCCTCCTGCCGGGGCAGGCGAGGGACGACAGGAGCATAGCGGAAGATTTGATGATGCCGGGGCCTGGGATTCCGTTGAGGACTACGGCAGCGCCAGCTCTCCGGTCACACCTCCCGGGCAGGATGCAGAAAAAGAGGATTCCTGACTTTAGAAATTATCCGCTACCGCCTTGTTTAATATACCGAGGCAGCGGTCAAGATCTGTCTTCACCTGCTTCTTATAGAGCCTGGCTTTTTCCTCCCCATCGGCCGTGAAATGATATAAGACAATTTCCTGGAAATCGACCTTAGGATCATTCCCCTTCAACTGTTTAGTGCGGTAAAGTATTCCTTGCTGCACCAGTTCATGGAGCGCACGGTAGATTTCACTTTGGGGAGGAGAATAGCCATGAGCTTTGAAATCTCTCCGCAAATCCTCCAGCATTTGATAACCGTATCCCTTGTGCTGTTCTACCATCGTAATCAGATATACTTTAATAAAAGCCCGCTGGGCAATCATAAATGCCATCGGCAACCCCTCCTTGTAGTGGAATGACTTTACTTGTATTTTTACAAACCTCTTCAGGAAACTCTATTAAACACTCTATCGTATATAACTCTAGTAAAGCACTATTTACCAATTTTCACAACCTGAAGCCCCTGCTTGCTTGGGGTTTACTTTTTCCTTGTTTAATGACATAAGTGAAGACAAAATGGTGGTTATTCTCGCTGAAATGTGGGTGAGTGATTTTTATGGTTTTTCTATTGTGAATTTTTCATATGTTGAAATTAGGGTTATAGTAGTTGCTGTGATGGATGGTGCGCTGCCGCCGTGTTCAAGAACCCTTAGGCGAAGAGAAGAAAACAGCTAGGGAATAGAGTTGCGACAAGGTGGAACAGATTGGGAAGTAGGTGGAACAAAATGAAAATCACACTAACCTCAAATGGGCATGCTTATTTGAGGTTAGTGTGAAATGGTTGACTTAAATAGGTGTACTAGATTGAACTATATTGTTGTGTAACTTCTGGATTCCGCATTAGCGAGTGTGTGGCGAATTCAAAAGCAGTTTATGCCTCTCATTCCGTCATTTAGCCCATGTGCGGCAAATTCAGATGCATATATGCCTCTAATTCCGCCATTTAGCCCATGTGCAGCAAATTCAGATGCATATGTGCCTCTCATTTCATCCATAACTGTCGCACCGATTTCTAATGTGCTTTCTGTGCAGCATACTGACAAAGTTTCGACGCTTTTATGCGATCAAGTAGCCGCGCATGTGGCTCATCAAATTTTCGAGTGATCCACAACTTTCACAATGCATGATCTTCTCTAGAGTAAAGGGCTGGCCTAACCAGCCCCTCCTCATCAAACCGTACGTGAGGTTTTCCCTCATACGGCTTTCCGATGTTCATCAATCATGGGCATGCAGATCACAATAGCGTTTTCAATCCATACATGTTGGCAATATACTTGACCTCAGATCGTGAGCTCATCCAAATCCCTCGTTGTCTCTTCTTCGCGTACCACCGGGTTAATCGCTGCAGAATATACCAATCCAACTTGGCTAATCTCTTTTGGCTGTAGTTCGTGTAGTAGTAATTTCTCCATCCTTGAATCTTTGGATTGAGCCACTTTACATGCTCCGCGAATGATTTCGATCGCATACTCGGTGGAGCCAGTCTTTCTTTGACCACTCCTCGAATGCGTTCCTCCGCCTTTTTCGTTAGCCACTGCTGCGTGGTGTAGTACACCTTGCCTTGGGACGTTTCTGCTTTGGTCTTCCGGTGATGCATTCCTAAGAAGTCGAATCCTTCCTCTCCTGTCCATAGGCCTACGATGCGGGTTTTGGTTGGGTGTAGGGTCAACTCCAGACGTTCCATGATTCTGTGTATGAGCTCATACGCATGTTCGGCGTCCTTTTTGGTTTTACAGACCACTACAAAATCGTCTGCATACCTTGTCAGTTCTCCCACTCTACTTCCGTGTTTCTCCCACAGTCGGTCAAAGTAGTCCAGATAGATATTCGCCAGAAGCGGTGAAATGACTCCACCTTGCGGTGTTCCTAAATCGGAACGCCTTACGTTTCCTTCTTCCATCACTCCCGCATGAAGCCACTTCCGTATTAATTTTAGGATCCGCCTGTCGTTGATACGCATCTGTACCAATTTCATAAGCTTCTCTTGATTAATATTGTCGAAGTAACCTTGGATATCGACGTCGACTACCCAATTCCCTTTGCGGTTGCAGGCTTTCCGGATTCGCTCTAGCGCTCCTTTCGCGCTTCGCTTCGGACGAAATCCGAAGGATACTTCTTCGAAGTCTGCTTCAAAGATCGGTTCAATCACGAGTTTCGTTGCCATTTGTATGACTCGGTCGCGCACAGTTGGTATGCCTAGCGGTCTTGGCTTCCCATCTTTCTTCGGGATATAGTGCCGCCGTACGGGCTGCGGATGGTAATTGCCTTCTTTCAGTTCTCGCTCGCATTCCTTGAGGAAACTTGTTTCTCCTTGTTCCTCAATATCTGCGAGCGTCACGGCATCCACTCCCGCAGCTCCCTTGTTCGCTTTCACCCGTTTCCAGGCTTCGCACAGTACATCCCAGCGGTAGACTTTGTCGTACAGGGCATGGAATTTACGCTTATTGTTCTCCTTGGCCGCATGACCTAGCTTTTCTTGGAGTTGTTGAACTTTTTCCTTGGGTGTCGTTAGCCGGTTGGCATTCACTCACTCGTACCTCCTCCAAAAGCATAAACAAAGCAGGGCTCCTTCCCTCCCTAAGGTTATGTTGTCCTTAGGTTCTTCGGTACTATGAGCCCCTCGGACTCCCTTCCCACAGACGGTTCATTTCATCTTCTGGACTTATAGAGCGCCTCTTTACGGGTTTCTAAAAAAAAAAAATCCCGTGTGGGGGAGGGTCTCCCCAGTTCACTGCATTATCTTTCAAACCATGCCGTTCCCTATACGCCGGAGGATTCTTCACTGTTGTTCCAAGTTCTGTACAGTTTCCTTGGCCTTCGTCTATTGTACCGAGACTCGGCACCCTCTCTTCCCCTTCGCAGGGCCTTTTTGACGACGCGGCAGGATTCACTTGATGTTGCGGCCTGGATTGTTGCTCGCCCGGTCTCTGACCGATACTTTTGTCGATGCGCTTCTACACACAGATTTCGCCATGAGCAGGCATCCTAGCTACAAAGGTGGCTTGGCCCCTCCTTTGGTTGGACTTTCACCAACTAGATAATGCGTGCTTCTGGGCACGCATACAATAAAAAAACGGTTCTTCCGGCTTGTCAGCGGAAGAACCGTTTTTGTTAGTTCAAATATGGGGTCAAGAAGACTGATAAAGCCCCTTGCAATCTAACTTTATTTACAATCTGTTACGGTTATAAGTATCGGTTGTATCCCTGTTGTTCAAGGTGCCATCCACTGTAGGATCGCTGTAGACGTTATTGTATCGACTGGAATTCAGAGATTGGCTGCCGCTGAATACCTGGTGGATATCCCGGCCCCTGCCGTTGTCATCTACGAGAACAAGAATTTTGCCGCTGTCGACATATCCTTCATATTCCTTAGCTTCATCCTCAGGAATACCGAGACCAATCAATCCGCCTACCAGACCACCGGCACCTGCACCAATAGCTGCTCCAGTGAGTGTTGCTACAATAGGTCCAGCCGCCAGAATGGGACCAATCCCCGGAATGGCCAATGCCCCGATTCCTGCGAGCAACCCGGTAATTCCGCCTACCACACCACCTGTAGCCGCGCCTGTCGCTACCCCTTCGGGAGCCATCGTGCCTGTATCATCAGAAATACTTCTTAATTCATCGCGGTCTCTTGTGATTACTGAGATCTCGTCATTGCTGACTCCTCGACTTTGAAGCCCTTCAATTGCTCTGGTCGCTTCTTGTTCCGTATCGAAAACTCCTACAATTTTGTTAGTCACTTGAAGCCCTCCTTCGTAATTGTGGTTCGCTACATTATTACCCTTTAGCGGCTGAACCAAACAGTTTACAGGAGCAAGACTTCACAATTCCCTGAAAATTCATAGTTTTGTTATTCTGCGTACAATAGGCGTCCCTAATCAACAAGCTGCATCCGTGCAGGTCGATTCATCGTTCTTATTTGACAGGGTGTATCCGTGTGAGACGATACATCGTCCCTATTTAACCGGGTGTATCCGTGTGGGACGATTCATCGTCCCTATTTAACCGGGTGTATCCGTGTGGGACGATTCATCGTCCCTATTTAACCGGGTGTATCCGTGTGGGACGATTCATCGTCCCTATTTAACCGGACGGGTCCGGTTTGTAGGCGCCGCCTGCAGCGGATCATCCGGCCAATAATGCTTGGGATATCTGCCTTTGAGATCCTTCTTAACCTCGAAATAGGTACTGCGCCAAAAGCTCGCCAGATCGGAGGTGACCTGCATCGGCCGTCTCGCCGGTGACAGCAGGTGCAGCAGTACAGGAACTTGCCCCATGCCGATTCTCGGTGTATCTACCTGCCCGAACATCTCCTGAAGCCTTACTGCCAGTACAGGCGCGCCAGGATTGCTGTAATCCAGTGGTATCCGAGATCCGCTGGGCACCGAGATATGTGTCGGAGCTTCCTTGTCAAGCTTCTGTCTGCTGTTCCAGTCCAGCATTCCTTCAAGCGCCCGGCTTAAGGGAAGACGCTGAAGATCACGCAGGTTGCGCATGCCTTGGATGAAGGGCCTCAGCCATTCATCCAGCGAGCCAAGCAAGGCTTCATCCGCCACATCAGGCCAATCCGTCCGCAGTCCATGCATGAAAGCCATCCGCTGCCGCAACTGCACTGTTCCTTTATCCCAAGGCAATAGCTCCAGACCTTCTGCGGATATCACCCCCAGCAGGACATCCTCCGTCTCTTCTGCCGTAGGCCGCTCATGCGAGGTCTCTTTCAATACCAGAGCGCCCAGCAGCGTACGCCGGCGCGCCTTGACGCTTCCGCTCTCTTTGTCCCAGTAAACCTCCCGTTCCTCAGTAAAACTGCCCGCATGATGACGGAACAGCTCTTCTTCAGGCAGATCTGCGGCCAGCATGATTCGCCCCTGTCCGGCGCGGTCGTCCACGCCGGCTGCAACAATATAGGGCGAACGCGACAGGGGCTGCCCTTCCCGCATCGCCGCCCCCCGGCCGCCGGCCAGCAGAAACGCGCCATCGCCGCGTTTCTGCCCGACCCGGTCGGGATAGGCGAACGACAGCAGCAGCCCTGTGGCGCTGCTGTCTCGGGGCACTTCCGGCGCGGCTTGCAGCTGCGCCAGGAGATTCCGGCTCTCGCGCTGCACCGCGCGCAAGATCGCCGGGTCCGCTCCGCCCGTCTCGGCGGAGCGCTCGAACCTAAGCAGCGCCTCCACGCGCAGCGTGAGGTCGCTGTCCGCAGCGGCGGGACCCTTGAAGAGGTCCCGCTCCTGCAGCAGCGCCGCCAGCCGGCAGGCGAGCGGCGCGGCGCCAAGCTCTGCCGCGCGCAGCAGCATATGCGCGGCACGCGGGTGCGCGCCAAGCGCGGCCATGCTGCGGCCGTGCGGCGTGATGGCGCCGCTGGCATCCAGCGCGCCGAGCTGGCGCAGCAGCGCAGCGCCCTGCGCGTAAGGCGCGGCGGGCGGCGCGTCCAGCCAGGGCAGCGCGGCAGGATCGCGTACGCCCCACAGCGCCAGCTCCAGCGCGAGCTGCGCCAGGTCGGTTTCCATGATTTCCGGTACGTTGTCGTCCGGAAGACGTAGATGCTCCTCGCTGCTCCACAGCCGGTAGCAGACTCCCGGAGCAGTCCGCCCGGCACGGCCACGGCGTTGGTCAGCCGATGCCTTCGAGACCGGCACTGTTGTCAACCGCGGCATGCCGGTGCGCGGAGAGAATACCTGCGTACGCCGCTGTCCGGTGTCAATCACCGTGCGCACCCCTTCGATGGTCAAGCTTGTTTCGGCGATGGAAGTCGCCAATACAACCTTGCGCTCACCCGGCACGGCTGGAGCCACTGCCGCATCCTGCATGGCCTGCGGGAGCTGGCCATAAAGCAGCCGCAGCACCGTCCCTTGGGGAAGCGCCCCGCTCTGCAGCTCACGTTCCGTACGGCGGATCTCCCGTTCGCCGGGCAGGAACACCAGTACATCACCGGGCTGCTCATCCAGGGCCCGGCGGACTGCCGCAGCCGCAGCAAGCTCCAGTTGCGTGGTGCCTGATCCCGGAACATAAATCGTCTCCACCGGATAGGTGCGGCCGGGACAATCCACTACCGGCGCTCCGCCAAGCAGCGCCGACACCCGTTCTCCATCCAGTGTAGCCGACATTATGAGAATACGCAGATCTTCACGCAGCACAGACTGGGCCTCCAGCGTCAGTGCCAGCCCGAGGTCAGCATGTAAACTGCGCTCATGAAATTCATCAAAAATAATAAGTCCAACATCGCCAAGCGAAGGATCGCTTTGCAGCATTCTAGTCAGCACACCTTCGGTCACAACAACAATCCGTGTGTTTTTGCCAACCTTGCTGTCCATACGCATCCGGTAGCCTACCGTCTGTCCCACACTCTCTCCAAGGCAGGCTGCCATATAGACAGCCGCTGAACGGGCTGCAAGCCTTCTGGGCTCCAGCATTAGAATACTCTTGCCAGACATCCAAGGCTCCTCCAAAAAAGCCGGAGGGGTTCCGGTCGTCTTCCCCGCACCGGGTTCGGCAATAAGTACAGCTGCTTTTTTCTTATTCAGTATCAATTTCAGGTCAGGAAGCACCTGCATAATAGGAAGCTGTTTCATCTTTTCTCTCCATAATCTGTGATTAACTTGGTATAATTGGCAGCGCATATTGCATCTATCCTGCCTAATCATCATGGGCGAAACGATCTTAAATTTCAAGATGCTTCATAAAGTTGCATTCGAACTCTCCCAACCGGATACAGATATGCCGAAAGACAACAAAATAAGCCTGCGCCCCTCCGGGCGCAGACTTATTCTTCTTCACTCAGCAGCTTCTGACGAATTTTATCGCCGTATTCCAGAATGGAGCTGCTGCTCTCCAGCCCCCGCTGCCTCAGCAGTTCCTGCAGCCGAAGTCTCTTTATGGAGAGCTTGTTCTCCAGCGTTTTCTGCTCACCGGAACCAGTATCCCCGCTATTGCGGCATGCTGCCAGCAGTTCCTCAAGGGTTACACATTCCTTACGCAGTGTGACCTCTTCCGGCAGCAGTCCGGCATTTTTCATAATCTTGAATGACATCCGCAGTTCCTCAGGAACCCCCGACAAGTCCTCCAGCTCCAGCGGCTTTCCAGACCCGGGAAGATCCTTGAATTCCCCGCTCCGCATCGCTTCCTGAATCCGCTGCTCCGCCAGCCATGACAGCATGCCCATATCGTACCGCTCCTTGTGTTCACAACCCGTTTTGCTTCTTATTTTAACACAGGCGCTACGTCATTTCATTTCTGCTTCGGTTTATGATAACCACGGTCTCCGTAGGGAGACAGCTGATCCATCCATTTGCTCTCCAGCTCAGGAAGCTGCTTTCTGTATTTGGCCAGCTCGGACACGGATGCCACAAAATCCTCCTCCGGTTTGATTTGTTCCAGAATCTCAAAACGGAAGGACTCTTCCCCGTACGCTACCCAGTCGGCCATCAGCGATTTATTGTCATGGCTGTTAATATCGAGCATAAATTTATGCTTATTCCATACGCCTTCCAGGTTAAGGCTGCTGCCTACAAAAGACTTATCGTTCTTCGTATTCACAATCCGGTATACACCCATCGGCCGATGAGAGTGGGCATAATCATAGGCCAGTTCTTTGCGTCTTGCTTTTTCCATTTTTCCTGATCTCTCCTTCAATAATAAGCTCTGTCCCGGGGCACAGGCTCTATAATTTAACCCAGTAGCTGCTGCCGTCATCCTCGCGGTCCAGCAGGCCATAATCAATCAGATAGCGCCGCAGTGTGACATGATCGGGGAAGGCTTCACCCAGAATGGCGTTAACCTCTTTCTCACTGTATTTGCGGCCGGCGGCAAACCTCTTAATCAGCTGGCGAAGAATGGCGGCTTTCCGCTTCTGCTTCTTGGGAAATTCGGATAACGGGCCATCCAGTCCCTCCTTAAAATAAGTCCCAAGGATCTCAGCATTCTCCTCTTCCGTAATAGCAAAACGTTCATCGACCATGGAAGTCGAGCGCGGGATACTTACAAATGGTGAAGAAACACCCGGTTTCTCCTCAGCCAGCTCCATGACGGCAAGAAACAATTTGGCTTGCTTGACCTTCTCACGCAGTGTGAACCGGTGATTCCGCACCGTGGAAGTACTGCCGATTCCAAGCTCCTTGGCGACCTCTCCGTCACTTAGGCTCTGATGAAATGCAAGCAGCAGCCCTTTCTGCAGATCCGTCAGCCCTATAAGCTTCTTATCCATTCCGAGCAGCCAATTAAACATGGTGCCATGAACATTGGCCACATGAAGCGCAGCATACTTCTCTGCCTCATAGTAATGGTTGTCATCCTTATAGATAATACCCTTCTCATATTCTTCACCGCATACCAGACAGGTATAGATTCCCGAACGGTCTCGCGTCTCATAAATATAACCTTGCTTTAGCTCCTCAATCGAGGCATTCCAGAATTTTTCCGAAATACTGACTGAACCCTTTCCTTCCGGCAACTCAATCACCCAATCCACTTTATATAATATAGACATATTATCATTTTGTTTGTTATTTTACAACCATCTAATTAGATTGTTTAGTTTTTATTCTTGTGAAAAAATAAAAAACACCACCTTTCGGCAGTGCTTCATTCCTCTTATTGATCAGCATCCGATTCTATGAAATACCCTAGAGTGTAGCCGAGGCTTGTTTCAGCAATGCACCCAGCAGCTCATAATCAACCGTATAGCATAATATTACTTATGAGTCCGGGTCAATCCAGGCATGGACCATAACCTGTAAGTTTTACAACAAGAAAAATACAGCAAACAGCCTCAACCCTGATCATTGATCTGATCACCGTTTAAGGCTGTTTGCTGGGAAGCAGATGATTTATCACCCGCTGCGTTATGGGTTAGGACAACAGGGATTCTGCACCGTCGATCACAATCTGCGCACCCGTTATATGAATGGATTCATCCGAGGCCAGGAAAGCAACCAGATCCGCTACATTTTCCGGCTTGCCCGGTCCATCTGCGAGTGGCTGTGCCCCTTCCGGAAATTCAATTGGAATCACGATAGCTTCCATATCCTCATTAAATTCCGTGCTCTCATCAATATTGGTGGAGATCGCCCCCGGACAGATTACATTGACCCGGATTTTGAATTTGGCCAGCTCCAGTGCCGCCATCTTGGCAAAGGCTACCTGACCGGCTTTAGTTGTGCTGTATGGGGACCAGCCGAAGCTGGCGAATCTGCTGTTGCCGTTAATCGAGCTGGTGATAATGATGCTGCCTTTCCCTTTATCCTTCAGATGGGGAATACTGTACTTCAGCGTCAGGAAGGTTCCGGTCAGATTGACCGATATAGTACGTTCCCAATCACTAAGGCTGAGTTCCTCAATCGGACCCACTGCTCCGTTGATTCCAGCATTGGCGAACACAACATCAAGACCTCCGAAATGCTCAACAGTCCTGCGCACTGCTTCTTTCATCCGTTCCTCATCCGAGGTGTCTACGTCAATGGCCAGTGCACAATCCTTGCGGAGCTTGTTCAGCTTCTGCTCCAGGATCGAAGTACGCTCATTCACCAGATCAAACAAGGCTACATTTGCCCCTTCGCGCGCCATTTGAATCGCCGTCGCTCTGCCGATTCCCGAGCCCGCACCTGTGATTATGGCTGTTTTTCCAAGAAAACGCTGCTTTTTAGCTATATTTGGGCTCATATGTACACTCTCCTTCCGATTCGTCCATCTAAGTGGCTCTGTTTCAAGATTACCCAAATCGGCCTTGATTATAATCAGGTTATGCAAAATTTGTGCAAACCAGCAGCAAGTTGCACTAAAAATGCACAAAACAAGAGGATATGACCCGGTTGTCTCAATTAGATATAAAACTAAGCCCCACAATGTGGGGCCTGGATTCTGCACATTTAGTTTCCCAGCTGACGGACATCCACCTTCACGGTGAGCGTGCCCGATACTCCGCGGTAGACACCTTTGACCGGTACAATATCCTTGTAATCACGGCCATGCCCAAGTTTGATATAACGCCAGCTTACTTCCGCATTATTGGTGGGATCAAAACCAAGCCAGCCCGTGCCGGGAATATGCGTCTCTACCCAGGCATGCGAAGCCTGCTCGAAATTGGCATTGGCTCCCTGCAAATCACCGACAAAATGATACCCGCTAACATATCTGGAAGGCAGACCGACACTGCGGCAGACTGCAATCATCAAGTGTGCGTAATCCTGGCAGACGCCGCGCTTCAGCTTTAATGCTTTTTTCACAGTCGTGTTCACACTGGTTGCCTCGGGATCATACGTAAATTGCTCGTAGATGGTCGAAGACAGCTTTTTGGTCCACTCGTACATATCATCGGCTTCGTCAAAGGGATGCTGTGAAGCAAATTCAACCAGCTCAGGAGTCACTTCCGTATAACGTGTCGGCAAGATGAACTCAACATAGCGGTTCTGGAATTTCTCATCATTGAGCAGTCTCACCTGCTCTTCCAGCGGAAGATGCGGCAGATCGTTACCCTGTGCTTTATCTAAAGTCACTACGGTCGCCTTTGTATGGATGACCATCTCCGTATGCGGCTTATTCACGGAATAAGCATGAACCCGGTTGCCGAAGAAATCCTCGTAAGTCAGCAAATTGGCGGGGGGAAACACCTCAACCTCATGATGGTAGCAGGACTGGCGGTAATTCGTGCGCGGCGTCAGCCTGATTTCATTGACACTGTCCGTAACCGGCTCGGGATAGCTGTAGGTGGTCGTATGATGGATCTGAATTTTCATATCCGCACTCCTTCGCGGCGAAAAAAGGCGCCTTCCATCGTTTTCCCCAGTCTCTGGCATGATAACATCAGCGAATGCAGTACATCCTCGACGAGATCACCGGACATTTCTTCTTTTTCCATATAATCCAGCTCTGCTTTGATCTTTCCGGCCTGGCGAATGACTTTCTCATGCCCGGAGCCCTTCTCAGAAGTATCCAGCTCGAGTTTAGCTAAATGCTCCTCTAATTTATGGAATGAAAAGCGGATCGAACGGGGAAAAGAGGCATTCACAATGAGGAACTCCAGAATACTCTCCGGTGACATGGCATCTGCATAATACCTTCGGAAGGATTGATATCCGCTCACGGATTTCAGCACCGCCTGAAGCTGGGTATAAATCGCGTTAATATCCTTAGACTTGCACTGTACAGTGACCGCCTGCAGAATCCGCGTCGTGTTCTCTGCCCGTTCCAGAAAGCGGCCGCTCTCAATAAAATGCCATTCATTCCCCCTCAGCATGACAGACATCTCTGCCCCGAGGAACATCGCCGCCCGCTCTTTGACCTGCTGATAGAAATGATGCGGACCCCGCATAATATCCGCTACCGACTGCTCTGCGAGCCACAGATTAAAACCGTTGGCTATATCCCACAGCTCGCTTGGCAAATGCTGACGCAGAGTGCGCAAATTGTTGCGCGCTTGATGAACACAAGAGAATAACGAATTGGAATTGCCCAGATCCAGCGTAATGAAGGACAACACATCCTGTTCCGAAAAGCTGTCAAATTGCCGCAGGTATTCATTTCTGACACCGAGCGCATCAATCAGCCTTGACCATTTATTCCCTTCCGCCTGGAAGTCCGCTTCCTGTTGAATATGATAATGCACATCGATAAGCCGCGCATGATTCTCTGCCCGTTCAATATACCGGCCAATCCAAAACAAAGCCTCCGCATTACGGTTCAGCATCTTCGCCACTCCCTCATCTAACATAGTGATTCGGCATTTTATGCTCCAGAAGCCATATGCATTTCCCTCAGGCCATTACCCAGGTATCCTTGACCCCACCGCCTTGTGAAGAATTCACGACCAGCGAGCCTTCCTTCATGGCAACCCGGGTTAACCCTCCGGGAATCACATGCGGTTTGCGGTCCGCACCCATGAGCACGAATGCACGGAGATCAACATGACGCGGAGCCATTGTCCCTCCTGACAATACCGGCGCTCTCGAGAGCGACATAATCGGCTGAGCGATGTAAC
Source organism: Paenibacillus sp. FSL L8-0470 (assembly GCF_038008625.1). Lineage (NCBI taxonomy): Bacteria > Bacillati > Bacillota > Bacilli > Caryophanales > Paenibacillaceae > Paenibacillus > Paenibacillus sp. FSL L8-0470. The sequence continues at coordinate 3,358,548 of NZ_JBBOZM010000001.1, read as the reverse complement.
GGGCAGGGTCAGCGAGAATCTTGAGCCGGAAATCAACCAGTTCCTCCTTGGTAGCTTCACTTCCAATCAGCATGCCATAGCCGCCGGAGAGTGAGGTCTCCTTCACGACCATCTCCGCAAGATTATCGAGCACATACTGGCGTTCCTGCGGACGTGATAACAGGTAGGTGGGGACATTGCCCAGAATCGGCTCTTCATTGAGATAATACCGGATCATATCTGGAACATAGACATATATGGCTTTGTCATCGGCTACTCCGGTTCCCGGTGCATTGGCGATGGCAATGTTGCCTGCCCTGTAGGCATTCATCAGTCCGGCGACACCAAGCAGGGAGCTGGGCTGGAACGCCAGCGGATCGATATAGTCATCATCCAAACGCCGGTACAACACATCTACACGGCGCAGCCCATTCATTTCTTTCAGATAAATTTTGAGGTCCTGGGTCACCAGATCACGGCCTTCTACAAGATGAATGCCCATCTGTTGTGCCAGGAAAGCATGTTCATAATAAGCGGAGTTATATTCTCCCGGGGTCAGAAGCGCAATAACCGGATCTTTGGTCCTCGACGGAGATAAACTCCGCAGCACAGACAGAAAACGGTTTAAGCTATGATCCACATCCCGGATGGAGCTGGCGAAAGACAATTCGGGGAAAAGCTGATTCATGAGTGATCTGCCTTTAAACAGGTAGGAAAAGCCGGAAGGAGTACGCAGGTTGTCTTCGAGCACATAATACTCTCCGTCATGATGGCGGATCAGGTCAATGCCGGAGGTAGTGACATAAGCACCGCCGGGAACTCGCAGTCCCGCCATCTCCGGCCGGAAATAACAGTTGGAGATAATCATGCGGCGCGGGACAATCCCGTCCTTTACAATGTATTGCTCGTGGTAAATATCATGGATAAACAGGTTCAAAGCCGAGATCCGCTGGACAATGCCAGCCTCAAGCCTCTCCCATTCCCCCTTGGGGATAATCCGCGGAATCATATCGAAAGGAATCGTTCGTTCCATCGGATGATCCTGTGCCGGGTTGTACAGCGTAAAGGTTATACCTTCTTCCATCATCCGGCGCTGCAGCAGCTTCTGCTTGCCTTGCAGCTCTTCAGGGCTCATCCCGGAAAACATGCGGTTCACATGTTTGTAATGAGGACGGATGCTTCGTTCACCGGCATACATTTCATCATAGAAATGCTGTAGCGGATACGGAGACAGACCGGGCAAAGGATCAAGTTTGGACATGAGCCCGACTCCTTTCGAATCATTATAATGTGTGATGTTTGTTGACAAGCTGGTTCGTAATTTGAGAATTAAGTATGAAAATATTAAATACTACTCTCATAATACGTAAATAATATTGTTCATGTCAATATATATAACAACAAAATGGAGTTTATACCCCATCTATAATCGTGGAATCGCTTCCTTTTTCATGAGTTTAGTTTTCGGGAGCACGAAAGTGAATTATACTTTGAATTGTATGCAGGTGAGCTGACAAGCAGTACTATTATGAATTTTTCATATAATGTTTTTTTAGTATAGGTATCCAAATGTAAAAGCATCCGTTCCTTCTATTTAAAAAGGGCCAGCTTTTTCACAAAAAAACCTGGGGGCAGTTGTTTTTTCACACAATCAGTCATGATAAAAGCCCTGCAGAACGTGAAGGGACTGACCCCGTAACGTGAGACATATCAAAACACCTTCAAGAGAATGGAACCCTGTCGTAAGATAGGGAGATAATCTTGGAGGTGTTTTTGCGTTGGCAACTAGAGTGAGTTACCCGGTAGAATTAAAGATGAAAGCCATCGAGATGAGATTGGCAGGAGTTCCGGTAAGAGAGGTAATGGAGCAACTCGGAATACGGAACAAGACACAGTTAAAGACATGGATGAGATGGTATCGAAAAGGCGAAGTACATCGTCTGGAGCAGCCCGTGGGTAAACAGTACAGCTACGGAAAAGGTCCAGAACACTCTACGGAGCTAGAAAAAGTAAAGGCGGAGAACCGATTCTTAAAGCAGCAATTGGACGTGCTAAAAAAGTACAGGGAACTGGAAAGGGGGTGGAACCACAAGTCGTCATTGCCTGGATCGAGTCCATTCGAGAAGAAGTAACGGTGACTGAGGCCTGCGCATGGCTTGGGATTGCAAGAGCCACCTACTACCGCTGGAAAGCAGCCGTAGAAACCGAGCGTTCAGATGCTACAGTAGAGAAGATAAGGCAGGTTTGCGCACAGCATAAATTCCGATATGGGTACCGGAAAATCACTGCACTCCTTCGGGCAGAAGAATCCATAAACCACAAACGTGTTCAACAGATTATGCAGCGTGAAGGGCTACAGTGCCGCGTAAGGATGAAGAAACGCAAGACCACGGGGCAGCCCGCACATCCAGTAGAAAATCTGCTAAAGCGGCAATTCCATGCAGAGGGGCATCTGCAAAAGCTCGTCACGGACATTACCTATTTACCGTTTGGAGGCAAGATGTTGTACCTCTCGAGCATTCTGGACCTGTACAATGGGGAGATTGTGGCTTACAGTATAGCGGACAAGCAAGACACGTCTTTGGTTTTGGATACGCTGAATCAACTTCCAAAACGGGCAAATATGCTGCTTCATAGCGACCAAGGCAGCGTGTACACGTCTCAGGTGTACCAGGCTGCAGTAAAAGGAAAAGGCATTACCATGAGCATGTCCCGCAAGGGAACGCCCGCTGATAATGCCCCCATCGAATCGTTTCATTCCACCCTAAAGTCTGAAACGTTCTACCTCGAAGATCTCACGTGTACAACGACGGCAATCGTTGAACAGACCGTTCGAGACTACATTACTTACTATAACTCAATTCGAATTCAAGCGAAACTAAATAACCAGTCGCCAGTGGATTTCCGGCGACTGGCTGCTTAAACTTGCAAGGTGTTTTGATCCCTGTCTCATGTACGGGGGTCAGTCCCGAACCGTTCTGCAGGGCTTTTATGGTAATCACAGTTCATCCTCGTTTGAAGCGCCTGCGGCGAGTTACTCCTGCGCTTCCTTCTGATCTTCGTCAGAGATCATCCCGGCGAACAGGGCATGGACGAACTGTCCGGAATCAAATGGCTGCAAATCCTCCATTTTCTCGCCCAGCCCAACCAGCTTCACCGGCAGATTCATTTCCTGGCGGATCGCCACAACAATTCCGCCTTTGGCGGTCCCGTCCAGCTTGGTCAACACCAGGCCGGTAACTCCACTTTTTTCACCAAAAAGCTTCGCCTGCGTCAAGGCATTCTGACCGGTAGTCGCATCCAGCACCATCAGCACCTCATGCGGGGCGCTGGGAATTTCACGCTGAATGACCCGGAAGATCTTGTTCAGCTCTTCCATCAGGTTGCTCTTGTTCTGCAGTCTTCCCGCCGTATCGCAAATCAGCACATCCACATTCCGCTGTTTGGCTGCCTGCACGGCATCGAACATTACTGCAGCCGGGTCAGAGCCCGCCTGCTGCTTAATGACGTCCACACCGGCCCGTTGGCCCCAGACCTCAAGCTGCTCAATCGCTCCGGCCCGGAAGGTATCGCCTGCGGCAAGAAGAACCTTTTTACCCTCCTGTTTGTAGCGGTGTGCCAGCTTGCCGATTGTTGTTGTCTTGCCGACACCGTTTACGCCGACGAACAGAATAACGGTGATTCCGTCCGGATTCTCTTTCAGACTGTTGTCGTCATCACCGCGCAGCAGCTCCATCAGTTTGCGGGAGAGGATCGGCTGCAGCTCCGACGCATCCTCAATCCGTTTCTGCTTCACTTCAGCCCGAAGCTCTTCAACAAGTGACATTACCGTATTTACCCCGACATCGGCACCGATCAGAATCTCTTCCAGTTCCTCATAAAACTCTTCATCTATTTTTTTACGGCGGGTGATGAGGTCGGATACCTTCTCAACGAAACCCTTGCGGGTCTTCTCCAGACCGTCGCGGAACTGTTTGGTAACCGTTTCGGTTTTACCGGAAATACTTTCTTTCAGTTTCTTAAAAAAACTCATGCTCTTCCTCCTCTTATCGTTAAGACACCAGATTCCCCGGTTCTTTTCCGAAATACAATGCTTCCATTCAGGCAATCTCCGCTTCCTCATCCTCCAGCTTCACCGAGACAAGCTTCGATACGCCGCCTTCTTCCATCGTTACACCATACAGCACATCCGCTTCCTCCATGGTTCCTTTGCGGTGGGTAACCACGATAAACTGTGTCTGCTCCGAGAACTCGCGCAGATACTGGGCAAAGCGGACTACGTTCGCTTCATCCAGTGCCGCTTCCACCTCATCCAGCACACAGAAAGGCACCGGTTTGACCTGCAGGATAGCGAACAGCAGTGCCATAGCGGTCAATGCGCGTTCACCGCCTGACAACAGCTGCAGATTCTGCAGTTTCTTGCCGGGAGGCTGGGCGACAATATCTATGCCTGTGTCGAGCATATGCTCGGGATCAAGCAGCATCAGGTCCGCCCGTCCGCCGCCGAACAGCTTCGAGAAAACCGTGCCGAATTCACGGCGGATGGCATCAAAGGTCTGCTTGAAGCGTTTGGACATCTCTTCTTCCATCTCATGAATGACATGGTAAAGTGTTGTCTTGGCCTCGACCAGATCATCCTTCTGGCCGCTGAGGAAAGTATAACGTTCATGCACGCGCTGATACTCCTCGATGGCCCCCAGGTTCACTTCGCCAAGCGAAGATATACTGCGCTTCAGACGCTGCACCTCCAGCAGTGCAGCCGGCACATCCTCGGGAACCGGATAACGCTGCTTCGCCAATTCATAACTCAGCTCATAATCATCGCTCAGTTTACGGAGAATGTTGTCCAGCTCAACATCAAGCCGTCCTACAGCTACCTCGGTGGAACGCAGCTTGTCCTCCACGGCCTTTAAAGCCTGCCGCTGGTCTTTGGTTTCACCTTCGGCGAGCTCCAGCTTACGGGTTAACGCCGCGCGTTCAGCGCGCGCCAAGTCAAGCGTACCCGCCGTCTCTTCTTTCTTCAGGCGGTAGTTGTTCAGATCTTCCTTCTGTTTAACCGCTTCGCGTGAATTCTCTTCGAGATCCTTCTCAATGGTCATAAGCAGACTGCGGCTCTGGCGCAGCTCTTTATCCTGCGATCCGGCATCTTGCCTCATGCGTCTAAGCTGTTCCTCCAGTGAGAATATCTCCTGGTCCAGCTTACCCTCACTTACCTTCATGCCGGTCAGCTTACCCTGGAGCTCTTCCTTAGCCGTTTCACTCGCCTTACGCTCCGATTCGGCATTGCGGATGGCCTCATGGGAATCCTTCTCTTCTTTCTCCAGCCGTGCAAGCTCGGCAACCGCCTGATTCCGGCTCTCGTCCAGACTGCGGACTTCACTCTCAAATCCGCTGCGTTCGGCACCCGCACCATCCACCTGCTCCTGAACATGGCGCAGTTCCTGTTCGAGCTGCTTCAAATCACCGGAGACCCGTTGCTCCTCCAGACGTTTCTCGTCACCGTCATGGCGCAGCTGCTCCAGCTTCTTCGCAGCGTTCTCCTGCTCCTCGCGAAGTTTGGCCATGCCTTGCTTCAGCTTGACAATCTGACGTTCGCTTTCTTCAATTTCACCGAACAGCTGGTCGAGCTGGCGTTTACGGCTCAGCAGGCTGTTGTTCTTCTTATGCTGGCTGCCCCCGGTCATCGAACCGCCGGCATTGACAACATCGCCTTCCAGCGTAACTACACGGTAACGGTATTGGCATTTGGCGGCGATCCGGTTAGCCTGTTCCAGACTTTCTGCAATCACGACATTTCCGAGCAAGCTGCCGACAATGCTTGCGTATTTGTCCTCATAACCGACCAGCTCACTGCCGATGCCAACGAAACCTTCGGCACCTTCCACCATACTGCGGTCACTGCCGGTAATCTGCCGGGGCCGGATGACATCCAGCGGCAGAAATGTAGCCCGTCCCAGCTGGCGCTGCTTCAGGAAGGCAATCGCTTGACGGGAGACGGCTTCATTATCCATAACCACATGCTGAAGCGATGCGCCTAGCGCTGTTTCCACGGCCAGCTCCAGCCGTTCCGGCACGGAGATCAGCTCCGCTACTGCACCGTGCACACCGCTTAGCTGGCCTTTGCGCGCTCCCTTAAGGACCTCTTTGACTCCAAGCATAAATCCGTCAAAATCATCCTGCATTTCCTTCATCGTCTCATGCCGGGAAACCTGGGCTTCACGCTTCTGTTCCCATTTACGGAGTCCGCTCTGCGTTTCCTCCAGCAGCTTCTGGCGTTTACTGGTCTGCTCGCTCTCCGTGATATAGGCGCCGCGCAGCGTTCCAATCTCTTTGCCGAGAGTGGCAATGGTATCCTTCAGACCCTTCTGCGAAGCAGACAGCTCCGCGAGCCGCGCAACCCATTTGCCGCTTTCCTCAACGCTGCGGCTCATCCGCCGCTCCAAGGCTTCCTTCTGCTGATCCGCGTAACGAATTTCGTTGCGAGCCTGGGCCATCAGGTTCATCAGCTCAAGCAAGGCGCTTTTCAGCTTCTCTTCCTTGCTCTGGCTAATCCCCCCGGCCACTCCTTCCAGCCGGGCTTCCTCATCTGCCAGTTGAGCGCGCAGCTCCTCCAGAGCCTGTCTTGACTGCTGCAGCTTATGCTCCAGCTCTGCCAGCTCGCGCTGTCTACCCTCTGAGCGTTCACCTACCGAGCCGAGTGTAAGCATCAATTGCTCGCGGTTGTTCTCCAGGTTGCGCTTGCGCTCCTTCAGCACTTCGCCGTAACCTTCACTTTTCTCGTTGGCTTCACTGTAACGAAGCAGCTGTTCCTGCAGCTGTTCTACCTGCGCCTCCAGCGCCCGAAGCTCAGAACGCCCGCTCTCCAGCTTAGCGTCATGGGCCGAAACGACAGTGGACAGCTCAAGCTGTTCTACCTGCAGCGTTTCAAGCCGGGCATTGCCTTCCTTCCAGGCGGTATGAATGCCTTCTATCTGGTGCACATACACGGAGATTTCCAGCTGCTTCAGCTGCTCGCGCAGCTCCTTATAGCGGATAGCCTTCTCTGATTGATCCTTGAGCGGGCCTACCTGATCCTCCAGCTCGCTGATCAAATCATGAATCCGAAGCAGATTCTGCTCAGTTTCGTCCAGCTTCCGGCCCGCATCTTTTTTGCGAGATTTATACTTAACAATACCTGAGGCCTCTTCAAAAATACCGCGGCGATCCTCGGAACGCGTACTCAGAATTTCTTCAATCCGGCCTTGTCCGATAATCGAATAAGCCTCGCGTCCGATGCCGGTATCCATAAACAGCTCTGTGATATCCTTCAGCCTGCAGGCCTGCTTATTGATTAAATATTCACTTTCACCGCTGCGGTGCACACGGCGCGTTACTGTAACTTCGCTGAAATCGAGCGGCAGGACATGATCCTCATTGTCCAGCGTGAGCGACACCTCACCGTAATTCACGGCTTTGCGTGCATCACTTCCGGCAAAGATAATATCCTCCATCTTGCCGCCGCGCAGCGATTTGGCGCTCTGCTCACCGAGCACCCAGCGGATGCCGTCGGAAATATTGCTTTTACCGCTGCCGTTCGGGCCAACGACGGCCGTTATGCCGCGTACAAATTCCATTTCCGTTTTGTCGGCAAATGATTTAAAGCCCGCTAATTCAATCCGTTTCAAAAACATAACTCGCCTATCACCTCTGACCCATTATACCATAGCGTTCAACTCCTAAAATAGCTCTGATTCATGATGAACACAAAGGCAGTGTGTGAGATATTAAATTGACACTTTTTAGAAAAAGTGATGTAGTAAGGGTGTGTTTTTAGATGGTATTATTTATCATTTGAGGAATTTTTGAGATATTCAAATTTCTAACGAAAAAGGGTGATTGCATTGGAACTGGGATCCGAGCGGCATGGGGAAATTATACGTTACCGCAGTGGCCATATCACGATGGAGGAAGATCTTATCGTAACGGAACATCCGGTCACAATCAAAATAAACGGCGATGAATTCGTTACTCTGGTATGCACGCCTGAATATATCGAGGACATGGTTATCGGTTATTTGGCATCCGAAGGAATCATTAGAGGGTTCCATGATATCAAGGCGATTTGGAGTCAGGAAGAAGAAGGTTTCGTCCACGTAACTATAGACCACTTAAGCCCATTACACCGTCAGCTATTCGCCAAGCGATATGTAACTTCCTGTTGCGGGTCTAGCCGGCATGGCTTCGTCTACATTAATGATGCCAGAACGGCCAAAATTGCGGACGGGGTACATGTGTCACTTTCTTTCGGCGATTGTTTCCGCTTAATGGAAGAGGTGCAAACCGGATCAGAGCTGTTCCACCGCACCGGTGGCGTTCATTCTGCTGCAATTTGCGATACCGGCGGGGTGCTGCTGGCCCGCAGTGACATTGGGCGTCATAATGCACTAGACAAAATTTACGGCTACTGCCTGAAGCAACATTTGAAGCTCAATGACAAAATTGTTGTTTTCAGCGGACGGATCTCTTCGGAAATCTTATTGAAAGTAGCCAAAATAGGCTGTGAAATGATTTTGTCCAAATCTGCCCCCACCGGACTAGCACTTGAGCTGGCGGAACAGCTGGGAATCACCACCGTTGGTTTTATTCGTCAGAATTCATGTAATGTGTATACCCGTCCGGATCGTATCTCCGGCTGTCCCACTTTCCCTCCTCCATGAACCTCAAATTTCAAGCACAAAACTCACTGTTCTCTATTTTTACTTTTGTTACAATTTTTTCTAGGGGTTCGCAATTGTTATTTTTTGGTTATATGATTAATCCCCTCCAGGATAGGGAGTGATGTCAACGGAACAATTGCTGGATCGATTATATGAAGAAGAATCACTGGAAGCTCAAGAGATCATTGCTGTGCTGAGGAACCCGGACCAAAATCTAAAAAAGCGGCTTCATCACCTGGCCCATCTGAGAAGAATGGAACGTTATGGCGACCGTGTATTTTTGCGTGGGCTGATCGAGTTCTCCAATATTTGCAAACAAAACTGCCTGTATTGCGGCATACGCTCCGGCAATAAGACAGTCAGCCGCTATCGGCTCCAACCTGAAGAAATCTTGGAATGCTGCCGGGAAGGGTATGAACTGGGCTATCGTACCTTTGTTCTGCAGAGCGGAGAAGACGACTGGTACACCACTGAGAAGCTGGCCGAGCTCATTACACGCATCAAAACGCTCTATCCGGATACCGCGGTAACCCTGTCGATTGGTGAACGGGATGATGAGACTTACGCTACACTGCTCGCGGCCGGAGCTGACCGTTACTTACTGCGCCATGAGACGGCCTCCCGTAAGCTGTACCAAGCCCTGCACCCGACCATGACCTTTGACAGCCGCCGGAATCGGTTGGAGGCGCTCAAGTCCCTCGGCTATCAGGTGGGTGCAGGCTTCATGGTTGGTTTACCAGGCCAAACGCCCGGAGATTTAGCTGAAGACCTGCTGTATCTTAAGGCGCTTCAACCGGATATGATCGGCATTGGCCCTTTTTTGCCGCATCAGGCCACACCCTTAAAGGACGAGCCGGCCGGAACAGTAATAAATACACTGGATATGATTGCTCTTGCCCGGCTCTTCGTGCCGAATGCCCTAATCCCTGCTACAACAGCCATGGGAACCGCTCACCCGAACGGGCGGGAGCTGGCGTTGCAAGCAGGCGCAAATGTGGTCATGCCTAATCTCTCTCCATTGACTGTACGAGCCCAATATACGCTCTACAATAACAAAATCTGTATGGGCGACGAATCCGCCCAATGCAGATTCTGTCTTGAACAGCGGATTGAAGCTGCCGGATTCCATGTGGATATGGGCCGGGGAGATAGTCTGAATCATCTATCCCGTTCTTCTGCACAGCATGTTCCATTGTAAGGAAGCCACCGAATCAGCCTGTTGTCATCTCGAAATCGAGTTGGAAGAGTCCAAGTCTGCTTGTCAATCTATTAATGAACCCAGAAAGAAGTGGATGTTCGTGAGCCGAGTTAATGAAAGTCGTCCGGCGGATTTCATTCAGGACGAAGAGATCAAAGAAGCGCTGCGCTTTGGAGAAAATGCCGGATCAGATCGGGCCAAGGTGTCCGCAATTCTTGAGAAAGCCAGACAATGTAAAGGACTGACCTCACAAGAAGCAGCTGTCCTCTTAAATGTGGAAGATCAGGAAACACTCAATGAGATTTATCAGGTATCCAGAGCTATCAAGGAGCAGATCTACGGCAACCGGATTGTATTGTTCGCACCGCTCTATGTCAGCAACTACTGTGTCAATAATTGCGTATACTGCGGTTACAAACATTCCAATTCTGAATTCACACGCAGCCGCTTAACCTCAGATGAAATTGCCCAGGAAGTTACCGTTCTGCAGTCTCTGGGACACAAACGGCTTGTGCTGGAAGCGGGTGAGGATCCCCGCAATTGTTCCATCGAGTATATTCTCGACTGCATAAAGACCATTTACGTTACGAAGCTGGACAATGGCAGTATCCGCCGGATCAATGTCAACATCGCTGCAACCACATTCGATGACTATATCAAGCTGGCTGAGGCGGGAATTGGAACTTATATTTTATTTCAGGAGACTTATCATAGACCTAGTTACAAGCAATACCATCCGCAAGGACCCAAAAGTGATTATGATTGGCATACGACCGCCATGGACAGGGCCATGAAAGCCGGTATCGAGGATGTTGGTATTGGTGTTCTGTATGGGCTCTATGATTATAAATATGAAACGATAGCTATGTTAAAACATGCCGAGCATCTGGAACAGGCCTATGGCTGCGGACCGCATACGATTTCCGTCCCCCGCCTGCGCGAAGCAGAGAATGTGAACCTGGACAATTACCCGTACTTAGTCAGCGATCCGGATTTCGCCAAAATCGTCGCCGTTCTGCGAATAGCCGTTCCCTATACAGGTATGATACTCTCTACACGCGAAGACGCTGAATTTCGGGATCAGATCATCAAACTCGGCATTTCCCAGATCAGCGCAGGCTCCGCCACAGGTGTTGGCGCATACAGTGTGAACAAAGATAAAGATGACAAACCGCAATTCATGGTCGGCGATCACCGCTCCCCTATGGAAATTATCAAAAATCTCTGCCAGGACGGGTATGTGCCGAGTTACTGCACCGCCTGTTACCGGGAAGGCCGAACGGGAGACCGTTTCATGCAGCTGGCCAAATCCGGCCAAATCCATAATGTCTGCCAGCCGAACTCCCTGATGACGTTTCAGGAATACCTGCTGGATTACGCCGATGAGGAGATGCGGGCCATTGGAGAGCAGACGATTCATGACAATCTGGAGCGCATTCCCAAGGAATCGGTCAAAAAAGCGACCTTAAAGCAACTTCAGCGTATCCATAACGGCGAACGAGATCTACGGTTTTAGGCCGCACCCAATGTACGCTGTCACAAAAAGGGGGTGTTCCAGCAGCCATCCAGATGGCTTTTGGAGCACCCCCGCTTTAATATACGCATTAATGGTTATATACCCCCTCCTCCCAGGCCAGCATTGCGGACGGAAACATTTCGATGGCTCTTGGGAATACCCCCTGCACGTAGGCAATAAATACACCATAATTCACAATCGGAACACCCGCATGTTCCGCCTCTTCAAGCCTCCCCAGCATCGCCCTGCGGTTCAACATACACGCTCCGCAGTGAATGATCAGTGAATAACCGCCGAGTCCTGCGGGGAAATCGCTGCCTGCGGCATGTTCAATTTGAAGCTGCCTGCCTGTCAGTTCCCGCAGCCAGCGGGGAATCTTCACGGAAGCAATATCATCGGATTGCCGGTGATGCGTGCAGGCTTCCGCAATGAGCACCCGGTCTCCATCCTGCAAACGACCAATAGCGCGAACCCCGCGTACAAGCTGAGGAAGATCCCCCTTGTAGCGGGCAAACAATATGGAAAAGGACGTGAGCGGGATATCCTTTGGGGTATCTGCCTGAACCTTAAGAAATGCCTGTGAATCCGTGATGACCACATTTGGCTTGCGCCCCAGCGTCTTGAGTGTGTGTCCAAGCTCCTGTTCCTTGGTGACAACAGCAACCGCATCACATTCCATGATGTCACGAATGGTCTGCTGCTGGGGCAGAATCAGTCTTCCTTTGGGTGCTGCCTTATCAATCGGCACTACCAGAACAGCCAAGTCTCCGGGATTCAGCAGGTCTCCCACTAGCCGGAACCGGTCTTCGTCCCTCGGCAGCTCCCTGACGATTGCGGCTTTTAAATCCGTGATCCCAGTATTGCTGAGAGCACTGAATAGTACCGGCTTCAAATGAAGCTGCTCTTCTACCTTTGCCTTTGCCGCCACTACAGTGTGTTCCTCACCGTTACCATGCTCTTCGAGTAAGTCTATTTTGTTCAATAGTAGAATGACCGGAATCTTCTTCACGGACAGGGTCTGTAAAAGGTTGTGCTCAAATCCGGCTACTCCGTGGACAGCATCTATCACCAGCAACGCCAGATCGGTTTTGCTCAGAACCTGATTTGTTTTGCGAATCCGCTGTTCGCCCAAACTTCCGCTATCATCCAATCCGGCGGTATCAATGAGCACTACCGGTCCCACCGGCAGCAGCTCCATCGGTTGATAGACCGGATCTGTCGTTGTCCCGCTTACGGGAGAAACAATGGATGTCTCCTGACCGCCTAAAGCGTTAATCACACTGGACTTGCCGGCATTCCGCCGTCCAAAGACTGCAATGTGCATTCGTTCTCCACGCGGGGTATTATTTAAGCTCATAACATGCGCTCCTTCGTTATCCTAGAACCTTTATAAATCTCCTAATCTTCCAGGGATGCCTGGTTTGGTAACCTCCAGCGGGTGCAGAATGGCATCGATCTGCTTTTTCGTCATCAGTCCGCGTTCCAGCAATATCTCTTTTAACGGCCGGCCCGAGGCCGCCGCAGACGTAGCCAGTTCAGCCGCGGCGTCATAACCCAGATACGTCACCGCTGCGGCAGCCATGACGCCGGAGCGTTCCAAATGCTCGAGACAATGCGCAGTATCGACTTTCAACCCACGCACGCATCGCTCATGAAAGAGCCGTACAGCCCCAGTAAGAATTTCAAGAGATTCAAGCAGAGATTCTGCGATTAAAGGGGCAAAGGCATTCAGCTCCAGCTGTCCGCTGGCCGCCGCCAAAGTGACTGCTGTATCATTGGAGATCACCTTCATAGCAACTGACCCGGCCATCTCTGCGATGACCGGGTTCATTTTACCGGGCAGGATCGAAGAACCTACCTGCATAGGCGGCAGGATGTATTCTGCAATTCCGCCGGAGGGCCCGGAATTAAGCAGCCGGAAATCGCCGGATATCTTCAGCAAGTTCACCGCAGCGGCTTTGAGCAAACCTGAGACTTCCACAAACACATCCATATTCTGTGTGCCATCCATCGGAAAATCGCTGCGGCACAGCCCCATTCCGGTTAGTTCCCGCAGCTCTTCCGCAATGGCATAAATATAAGCAAGGGGGGCATTCATTCCTGTGCCCACTGCCGTTCCTCCAAGGTTAATCTCCCGCAGCCGTTCCTCCGCCTTGTACAGCCGCCACCTGTCCCGTGCAACCGCTTTGGCATAAGCACCAAAGCTTTGTCCGGCCATGATGGGCAGTGCGTCCATGAGTTGAGTCCGTCCTAACCTTAACACATCGGCGTATTCCCGCTCCTTCTCCTGCAATGCCTCCTGAAGAGAGGCGAACTCTTCACTAAGCGAGCGAAGCAGCGGAATCATCGCAATTCGCATGGCAGTGGGATACACGTCATTGGTAGATTGATAGAGATTCACATGATCTATCGGATGGATCAGCCGGTAATCCCCTTTATGCCCACCAAGTTTCTCGATGGCCAGATTGGCTATAACCTCGTTAACGTTCATGTTCGTACTCGTTCCCGCTCCGCCCTGATACGCATCCACAATAAAGTATTTATCCATCTGGCCTTGCAGAATTTCATCGCAAGCGGATAGAATACCCGCAGCCGCCTGCTCGGAAATCCCCCCTTGCCTGCCATTCACTTTGGCTGCCGCTTTCTTCACCATTACAATGGCCCGCGTGATCCGCGGATTCACCTGCCGGCCGCTGACCGCAAAATTATCCCGCGCCCTTACCGCGTGAATTCCATAATAAGCCCCACTGGGAACCGCTTCACTCCCTAAAGCATCCGATTCCACCCGAAACGTTGGATCGTCGTCCAATTGTTTTTCACCCCCCAATTTGCGACATCAGACGCATTGTGGCCTTCTGGGGTGGCTTGGTGCCCGGTTGGTCCATCATAATATGCTGGCCAGGTTTGGCTTCCAAGGCGCGCAGGAACAATTGCTTCAGCAGCTCTGATTGAGCGATGTAAGGCCGGATGTACAGCTCTTCGTTCCAGAAGAGGCACGGCTTAACGTGGCCATTTGCTGTAATACGCAGCCGGTTACACGAATTACAGAAATGCTGGCTGACCGGATGAATCAAGCCAAATTGCCCTGGCGCACCTTGGATGCGAAAATAACGGGCAGGGCCGGAATCTGCTGCTTTTTCAGCCGGCTCATCAGTTGTCCTACCCGAGTCCGGGCCTGCTTCAAGACTAAAACCAGCCTTGGCACAACGCTCCAGTATTCCATCCAAAGGCATATATCCCGCTTCCCATCCGTTGATATCATGACCCATGGGCATATACTCAATAAAGCGTACGTGCAGCGGATATTTCTGAGTCAGCTGCAGAAAGGATTCAATTTCATCATCGTTTACACCTTTCATCAAGACCATATTCAGCTTGAGTACCTCGAAGCCAGCCTTAAAACCAGCTGCTAAAGCATGCAACACCTTGCTGACATCGCCGCCCCCAGTGATTCTGGAATAGCGTTCTGGAATTAGAGAATCCAGGCTGACGTTGAGATCTGTAAGCCCGGCATCACGCAGCTTCTGCACTTTGGGGGCGAGCAGCAGTCCATTCGTGGTCAGACCGACACGTTCGATCCCTGAGATGGCCCTTAACCTGGCCACCAGTTCTTCCAGGTTCGGACGCATCAACGGTTCTCCTCCGGTAAGACGCACCTTGGTTACCCCCATCTCAGCGAGTACCCTTACGATCCGTTCAATTTCGTCAAAGGTAAGCGGGTTACTCTCCACAGCCTTTTCTACTCTGCCCGGATTGCAATACTGACAGCCCAAGTTGCAGCGCTCAGTAACGGAGATACGTACATAATTATGTAAACGACCAAAGTGATCGACCAAGATATCGGACAAACGCTCCACCTTGCTTTCTGCGTAATAGTGACTGAATTAGAGGCGCGAAAAACCGCCGAACTGCTGCAATGACTGCGCACTGGCCAGTCTTTTCCGGGAAATGGAATCCTCAATCTGGCTTGGAACGATAAATTGGAGAGCATTTGTGGGGCATACCCGCACACATTCCGGGCCCTTGCCGCTGTCTTCACACAAATCACATTTGTTCGCAACGATTCTCTCCTTGCGGCTCCATGCACCCGAAGTATTGGAACGAAGCCCGGATTGAAGTTGCTTTTGGCCACTTTTATGTGCCGGAACCATCGTAATCGCCCCATAAGGACATACCAGCATACAGGTCTTGCAACCAATGCAGCTATCCTGATTGATGAAAATGCTGTTGTCTTTGCTCGTAATGGACCCATTAGGGCACACATTAGCACAAGGAGCATCCTCGCAATGTCTGCACTGCACCGGTGCCGTAACTTCGTCGGTCTCGACGACAGTCAACCGTGGATAGAAGTCAGCACCGCTCTCTTCCTGAAGGAACATATTATTCCCGGAATGTGCAACTACGCAGGCCACTTCACAAGTATGGCAACCTATACATTTATCGGGATCGGCAATGACAAACCCGTTCATGACATCTCCTCCTTAAGACTTCTGTCAACAAATTTGGTATGCAGCAAATGATGTGAAGTATGGCCTAACGGTTCACCTAAGAAGTCCTTATATAATTTGATAATATCTGGATTCTCATGGGATTTGCGGACCTTCTGATGAGAGTCGTGGCGGTAGACGGCACTCTTTCTGGCCTGATAAGCAATTTTCCGCTGCGTTTCCAACAGGAGCTTGGGCTGTCCGCCGCCGCTGACACAGCCTTCGGGACAAGCCATCACTTCAATGAAATGATACGGGCAGGTGCCATCTGCAACTTTTGCCAAAACAGCATCCACATATTTCAGTCCTGCAACTACTGCCACTTTGAGCTCCAAATCGCCAATCTGAACTTCTGCCGTCCGGATGCCTTCCTCTCCCCTGACAAAATCCAATTGCAGATTGGGTATCTGCTCATGGGTGATCAGTTCATACCCCGTTCGTATCGCAGCTTCCATCACACCGCCTGTGACGCCGAAGATCGAGCCTGCTCCAGAGTATTTGCCCAGCGGTGAATCAAATGGCTCGTCGGGAAGATGAATGAAATCGATGCCTTGATCCTTGATTAAGCTGGCCAGTTCCCTTGTAGTAATAACAAGATCCACTTCCCGGCAACCATCCACACTCATTTCTTCTCTGCTGCATTCAAATTTCTTACAGGTACAGGGCATAACCGCGACGCTGAAAATATCCGAAGGTGCAATTCCATCCAGCTCCGCTCCGTAGGTCTTGAACAAGGCTCCACCCATTTGCATCGGGGACTTGCAGCTGGACAAATGCTCCAGCAGCTCCGGTGCTGCCGTCTCCGCATGCTTCACCCAGGCTGGACAGCAGGAGGTGAACATTGGCAGCCGCTCTCCTGACATCACTCTGCCAATCAGCTCTGAGCCCTCTTCCATAATCGTCACGTCCGCAGCAAAATTTGTATCATAAATCCGGTCAAACTTCAGCCGTCTCAGCGCAGCCGCCATTTTCCCCGGGGTTAAAGTGCCGAAGGGCAGCCCAAACTCCTCCGCCAGAGATACTCGGATCGCAGGAGCGCACTGCACCACCTTGAACCGTTTCGGATCAGCCAGAACAGCTTTTACCTTCTGGATATCCCCTGACGAATAAGCAGCGAACAAAGGCTCACGCACGTTGGGGAGCTGTCCTCTTTCCTGTAACTTTACCGCTCGTGAGGCTGCCGTCGACTCGTTGTCCGCAGCATAAGCGGTACAAATCTGCACACACTGTCCACAAACGACGCAGCGATGAGCATCAATAGTCTGCGGGTGGCCCGGTTCGCCAATAATGGCATCTACAGGACATACAGCCGCGCAACGTCTGCAGCCGGTACATAATTGTTCGTCAATATGAATGATTGGATCCTTATACGGCATAGTGCAACCTTCTTTTCTGAATTGAAGTGGTATTACAGTCGCATAGCTGCTGCTGTCCGCGACCTGGATACACTGTTATCCGGATGAACCAGTGACAGTGCCTCTACCGGACAGACCTCTACACAAGCCGGAATGTTCCCCATAGCTCCGTCCTTATGGTCCCTGGTCTGGCATAAATCACATTTATAGGCGATCACTTTGGCGCTACGTACCATCGCACTATGCTGCCGCTCCTTTAGTTGAATCTGCGGGACTACCTTGCCGTTGCTGTATGCTTTATACAGACTGATGGCACCAAACGGACAAGCCATGGCACAGCCTTTGCAGCCTATGCAACTCTCTTCATGAATAACTATTATCCCCTCCTCCTGCCGGATCACCTGAACCGGACAGGCTTCTGCACAAGGCGCATTCTCGCACTGACGGCATTGGACCGGCAGTGTGAAGCTCTCTGTTCGAATGACATGCAGGCGGGGAATCACCGGTACCGTAACGGTACCCACAGCCGCCCCAACCCCATTGTGATCGTTATGAACTGCGAAACATGCCAGTTCACACGCCTTGCAGCCTATGCATTTGCCCGCTTCGGCAATGACAAACGGATTCGGCTGTACATTATTCATACCGGTCTCGCCTCCACATGCATCTGCGCTCTGAGCGCCTCATATTCCTGCTGAACCTGTTGTTCTGCGCGCAGTTGATCTGCAATTTTCTCAATGCGGATCGCACAATACTTGTATTCCGGGGTTTTGGATACCGGGTCCAGATAATCACCCGTCAGCTCATTGCAGGCCCCAATCCAGAAATGGTAGGTCATATAGGTGGCCCCGGTTTTAACACGGTTGCTGATCTGTGCCCGGGCTAACACTCTGCCACGGCGGGATACAACATGTACAAGCTGGCCGTCTTCAATCCCTAAGCTTGATCCGTCCGCCGGGCTCATCTGGATGAAACCAGGCTCATCCGACAGTTGACTGAGGGCACGGCAGTTGCCGGTCATCGTCCGAACCGAATAATGCCCTACCTCACGCACTGTGGACAAGGACAACGGATATTCTTGATCCGGCTGTTCCAGCGGTGCCCTCCATTCACAGGCAAACAGCTGTCCTTTGCCGCTGGAAGTGGTAAACCGGTTCCCTTCATATAAATACGGTGTGCCCGGATGATCTTCTGACGGACAAGGCCACTGAACACTGCCCTGTTCTTCCATCTTCCGATAACTGGCTCCGGCAAACGACGGGGAGAGCCCCCTCATTTCATCCCATATTTCTTCCGTGTTCCGGTAGGACATCGGGTATCCCATCGCCGTGGCAAGCTCGCTGATAATTTGCCAATCGGGCTTTACTTCACCGGGAGGCTCGATGGCCTTTCTGATGCGTTGGAATCCACGGTCGGCTGAAGAGTAGACCCCATCATGCTCACCCCAGGAGGTGGCCGGCAAAATCACATCGGCATGCAGGGCTGTCTTGTTCATGAAGATGTCCTGGACTATTACAAATTCTAATTTATCCAGCGTCTCTCTCACTTCTGAGGCATTCGGATCGCTCTGCACCGGATCTTCGCCAAAAATATAATAGGCCTTCACCTTGTCTTCCTTTAGAACGAGATGAGGAATTTCGGTAATCCGATACCCGACTTTGCGAGGCAAAGCCACTCCCCAGGCCTTTTCAAATTTTTTACGGATCTTGTCATCCGTAACAGACTGGTATCCCGGATAGACATTTGGCAATGCCCCCATATCGCAGGAACCCTGTACATTATTTTGGCCGCGGACCGGACCAATCCCGACGGCAGGTCTGCCAAAGTTGCCGGTCAGAAGCGCCAGTGAGGCCAGACCCTTTACAACGTCCACGGCTTGGGCAAATTGACATACCCCCATACCGTACAGGATCATCGCCTTGTTCGCACTCGCATATTGCCGCATTACTTTGCGGATCTCAGCCGCTTGCACACCTGTAATGCTCTCCGCATATTCAGGTGTATATTTCTGTACACTGGCTTTATATTCCGCAAAACCTTCTACATATTTCTCAACATACTGCTTGTCGTATAACTCCTCAGCAATTAACACATGACCAAAGGCATTGACAAGCGCCATGTTCGTTCCGCCTTTAAGGGGCAGCCAAGTATCTGCAATGCGGGCCGACTCCGTCTTGCGGGGATCGGTTACGATGATCGTTGCGCCCTTCTGCTTCGCACTAACAATTCTTCTCGCCACAATGGGATGGGTAACCGCTGCATTGTATCCAAAAATAAACAACAGATCCGTGTCCTCAATTTCAGGAATTGAATTGGACATTGCGCCATCCCCTAGCGAATAGGTAAGCCCAGCTACGGACGGCCCGTGACATACCCTAGCGCAATGGTCAACATTATTGGTTCCGATAACAGCGCGCATAAATTTTTGCATGACATAATTGGCTTCATTTCCCGGGCCACGGGCTGAACCGGTTCCCATGATTGCATCCGGTCCATACTTTTCCTTGATTGCTGTTAGTTTCTCGGCTGTATACTGAATGGCTTCTTCCCAGGATACCTCTGCCAGTGTCCCTGCTTTACGAATCATCGGCTTGCGGATACGGGCGGTAAGAATCTGCGGATCATTCAGAAAATCCCATCCATAATGACCCTTAAGGCACAGATTCCCTTCGTTCGTTCTTCCATCCGCTGGTTCAGCGCCTACGATTTTCCCCTCCTCAACAAGTAAATTCATCTGACAACCACTTCCGCAATACGGACATACAGTCAGCACTTTATTCTCCATAGTTCCTCACCACTCCTTGTGATTTTTTGCACAATTATAGCAACACAAAAATAAGCCAATACAAGGTATAATCAGAAATACACAATGTACTGGCTTATTAAAAAGCTAAGGAGCAAAAGTCCATTCTCTCTAATCAAACCGATTTATTCAATTGAATAATGATTGCCCTATCCCCTTGATTTGGGTCTTCGATCTTCCATGTATATGTAAAGGGGCTGCCAAGCGTTTCTACGATCTCTGCCATAAACTCTCTCTCCAAATAAGGCTTCAGCACTTTCCAGTATTCTGTAACTAAATGTACCGCACCTTCTTTGAGCAAAATTTCAGATAAACTAGAGAGAATTCCACGAATCTCAATAATGATTAAGGACTCATACTCCATCCTAACCTTTACATTCTCCGGACCTTTGCCGCGATAATGCTTCACAATCTTAACTGCAAGTCTTCGCATCTTCTCCTGACATTCAAATACAGTCTCAGGCATCACTACATCCCAGCCTCAACATCCCTATTATGGTAATTTATTTAATTAATTACATGTTAAACCTATCCAATAAAGATTGTCAAACCACAAAAAAGGGCAAATCCTTTCATTTCAACGTGAATTCATCCACTTCTTACACGATATCCATTAATTCCTAAAAAGCTTGTTCAATCTAACTATATTTAAAAAAGAGCAGCAAAGGTCTAAATTCCGCTTTTCCTGCCGGATTCAGACCTTTACCGCTCTTTGCTAGCTACCTTATCTAAGTTCCACATCACTCAGGCGCCGTCTTCCTTCAGACGCAAAAGTGCTGCAGCCGCAGCCTGTTGTTCCGCTTCCTTCTTGGATCGGCCGCTGCCCTTGCCGAGTGACTGGCTGGACATATATACTTCAGAGACGAATTCGCGCTCATGCGCCGGTCCCCGTTCTTCAATAATCCGATATTCCAGCGTACCCAATCCGTGATGCTGTATCAGCTCCTGAAGCTCCGTCTTGAAATCGCTCATCTGCATTTGCAGCTTGCCGTCCGTCTCCACCAGTGGAAATACATGATGATCAAGAAACCGCCGCGCCGTTTCCAGCCCTTGGTCGAGATAAAGCGCTCCCACGAAGGATTCAAACACATCGGCCAGCAAGGCCGGGCGAGTACGTCCGCCCGTAAGTTCTTCCCCTTTGCCCAGCAATACATATTTGCCGAAACCCAAGCTCTCAGCGAACTTGACCAGTGAAGGCTCGCATACAATAGCGGCCCGCAGCTTAGTCAATTCCCCCTCCGGTCTGTCCGGCAGCAACTTATACAAATATTCAGAAACCGTAAGCTCCAGAACAGCGTCTCCGAGAAACTCTAGACGCTCATTGTCCTGATGCTGATTGAAACGGTGTTCATTCACATAAGAGGCATGGGTAAAGGCCTGCTTCAGAAGTACAGCATCGTGAAATTGGATTTGAAGTTGACTTTGTAGCTGCTTCAGGTCTCCTTTCACTGCACTGTCCCCTTACTGATTATATTTTTTGAGAATTACGGTTGCGTTATGTCCTCCGAATCCGAACGAATTCGACATAACAATATTCAGATCAGCTTTGCGCGGTTCATTCGGAACATAATCCAGATCACATTCCGGATCAGGATTGTCCAGATTGATGGTTGGCGCAATGATGTTATTTTGCAGGGAAAGACCACAAATGATTGCTTCCACACCGCCGGCAGCACCAAGCAAATGACCTGTCATTGATTTCGTGGAGCTGATTGCAACCTTGTAAGCATGATCTCCAAGCGCCTTCTTCACGGCAGCCGTTTCCGATCTGTCGCCTACTGGCGTAGAAGTGCCATGCGCATTGATGTAATCAATCTCTTCCGGTGCGATACCGGCATCTCGGATCGCCATCTTCATACAGCGTGCTGCGCCGTCAGGATCCGGCTCCGTCATATGATGGGCATCCGCACTCAGACCGTAGCCGATCACTTCGGCATAGATCTTCGCCCCGCGTTTCTCGGCATGCTCCAGCGATTCCAGAATCAGAATCCCGGCACCCTCACCCATTACAAAACCGTCACGGCCGCTGTCAAATGGACGGCTGGCCTTCTCCGGCTCGTCGTTACGGGTGGACATCGCCCGCATGGCACAGAACCCTGCCATCCCTGTCGGGCGGATGGTAGCTTCGGAACCGCCGCAGATCATCGCATCCGCGTCACCGCGCTGGATCAGGCGGAAGGATTCCCCTATGGAGTGGCTTCCTGTTGCACAGGCTGTCACAGTTGTTGTATTGGGACCTTTTGCACCAAGATTGATCGACAGCTGGCCGGAGCCCATATTGGCAATCATCATGGGAATAAAGAACGGGCTGACCCGTTTTGGTCCCTTTTCCAGCAGGAGATTATGATTGTCTTCCCAAGTACCCAGACCTCCGATACCTGATCCGACGGACACACCAATTCTCTCCGCATCAATATCTTCACCAATCTTAAGTCCGCTGTCCTTCAGCGCATCTTCTCCGGCTGCTACCGCGAACTGAACGAAACGGTCCATCTTACGGGCTTCCTTGCGGCCAAAACGCTCTTCCGCATCAAAGTCTTTAACCGAAGCTGCTATTTGCGTAGTGTATTCACTGACATCAAAGGCTTCAACCTTGGAAACACCGGATTTCCCGCTCATGAGGCTATCCCAGAACGTATCCAAATCTTTACCCAGTGACGTCATCACGCCCATACCGGTAATAACCACTCTATGACTCAAACGCAATCACCCCATCTGTAGGCTGTATACTTCAACATAATTGAACATACATGCTCTCTGAATAGTCTATATAAACTGCAGTCGCCGCAAAAATCAACCCCTCTGCGGTTCTGTTATTTTCCCCGTAAAGGTGCAAATATGCATCCTTTTGCATTTCATTTGTGCTGTAAAATGAGGAGAAGTCCCGCCCTAGCAGGGACGGGACCCTCAATCATATGACTCTAGGTATGAGATTGTATGTACTTCACAACTTCACCCACGGTCGTAATCTTCTCTGCATCTTCATCAGAGATTTCCATATCGAATTCATCTTCCAATTCCATAACCAATTCTACTACATCAAGAGAATCAGCACCTAAATCATCTTTGAAAGACGCTTCTAATGTTACCTCAGCTTCATCGGCACCTAAGCGGTCGATGACAATGCGTTTTACACGCTCCAATACATCGGACATCCGGTTCACCTCCTCTTTTGGTATTATACGAGATATGAAGTCAAAATACCATAGAGCGTAAAAAACGCTTTCCGGGCGCTTCTTCCCGCTTCTCCCTTAATCCCTATACGCTGGTTTGGTCTTACATGTACATACCGCCGTCCACATGAAGTGTCTGACCGGTCATGTAAGCAGCCCCTTCCGAGGCCAAAAATACCGCCGCCATAGCAATGTCCTCCGGCCGCCCAAGCTCAGCAAGGGGAATTCCCTTAATCAGCTCACTGCGGACTTCATCGGACAACTCACGGGTCATATCAGTGTCAATAAAACCGGGAGCGATACAGTTCACGGTGATTCCCCGTGAAGACAGCTCGCGGGCCGCAGCTTTCGTCATGCCGATTACCCCTGCTTTTGCAGCAGTATAGTTAATCTGCCCAGGATTCCCCGTCACACCCACAACCGAAGAAATATTTATGATCCGCCCGTAACGCTGCTTCATCATCGGACGTGTGACTGCTTTTAGACAGTTGAACACGCCTTTGAGATTCGTTTCGATGACCTGATCAAATTCCTCTTCCTTCATGCGCATAATCAGGTTGTCCCTGGTGATGCCGGCATTATTAACGAGGATGTCAATCTTGCCCCAAGTGTTCAAGACCTCTTTGACGAGATTCTCCGCCTCATCGCTTTTGCCTACATTCCCCTTCAGGGCAATCCCCTCGGAGCCTAGCTCTGCTATCCGGGCTACTGTTTCCTGCGCTGCAGCTTCACTTCCGGAATAGTTCACGGCCACTTTTACGCCATGCTCTGCAAGTGCAAGCGCTATGCTGCGGCCGATGCCGCGGGAGCCACCGGTTACAAGGGCTGTCTGGCCTCTTAATGCTGAGAACATTCTGTATTCCCCCTCCCTTTATCCTTCGCTGTGGTTAAGCTAAGCCATTGACTGTCTGGATGCTTTCCAGACTGTTAATATTGACCACCTTGACATTCTTGTCAATTTTGCGGATCAGTCCTGCCAACACACTGCCAGAGCCAATCTCAACAAAGGTGTCCACACCGGCTGCAATCAGCCACTCTATACTGTCCTGCCAGAGTACTGGCGAGAACACCTGGCGTACCAGCAGCCTCTGGATTTCCTCGGGATCGGTAACCGGCGAGGCAGTAACATTGGCAATTACAGGAACTGAAGGCGCATTAAAGTTTACACCTTTCAGTTCAGCTGCCAGACGCTCGGCAGCTTCCTTCATCAAAGAAGAGTGGAACGGTCCGCTGACTTCGAGCGGAATCGCCCGCTTGCCTCCGGCTTCTTTCACACGCTGAACGACAGCATTCACACCTTCGAGCGATCCGGACACTACAATCTGACCCGGACAGTTGACGTTTGCCAATTCAACCGGGTTGCCCTCTGCGGAAATATTGTTGCACAGCTCAGCCAAAGCTTCGCGTTCTGCACCCAATACAGCCGCCATAGCGCCCTGTCCGCCAGGAACCGCCTCTTCCATGAAACGTCCGCGGAGACGTACGAGGCTGACTGCATCCTCATAAGACAGTACGCCTGAAGCCACAAGAGCGCTGTATTCACCGAGACTGTGACCCGCAACGTAGTCTGGCTTCAGTCCATGCTTATTCAGTGCTTCCAGATAAGCTACACTGGTTGTTACAAGCGCAGGCTGAGTGTTTACCGTCTGCTTGAGTTCGCTGTCCGGACCTTCAAATACAAGTTTACTCAGCGGAAACCCAAGCACTTCATCGCCCTTCTCGAACACCGCACGGCTATCCGGCAGAGCGTCATATACATCCTTACCCATCCCAACTGCCTGTGCACCCTGGCCGGGAAAGACAAATGCGATTTTACCCATAAGTTCGAAATCCTTCCCGTAAACGGTGCAGCTGCCGGGCTTGCAAATCAAGCGGCAGGCACACCGAGTTCTTTGAATTCATTGCTCGTTTATATGTTTACCATTTCAGTACCGAGGCACCCCAAGTTAGGCCGCCGCCGAAGCCAACCATCAGCACGGTGTCGCCTTCCTTCATCCGGCCCTCTTCCGCTGCTTCAACCAGCGCAAGCGGAATCGAAGCCGCAGACGTATTGGCGTATCTGTCCACGTTGATTACGCATTTGTCTTCCGGCAGATCCAAACGCTGCATAGCCGATTGAATGATGCGGATATTCGCCTGGTGCGGCACGAACAGATCAATGTCTTCCTTCGTGAGACCTGCTTTGGTAAGCACACGCTCGGTAGCAGTACCCATCACCCGAACGGCGAACTTGAACACCTCACGGCCGTTCATGTAGATGAAATGCTTCTTATCGTCTATCGTCTGCTGGGAAGCCGGCATACGCGAACCGCCCGCTTCCATCTTCAGCAGACTGCCGCCGGAGCCTTCGGCACCGAGATCAAAGGATTGAAAACCTCTGCCTTCCGGAACTTCGCCGAGAATAACCGCTCCTGCACCGTCTCCGAACAACACGCAAGTGTTGCGGTCCGTGTAATCCGTAATCCGCGACAAGGTATCCGCTCCGATGATCAAAGCATTGTTATACATCCCGTTCTGGATAAATCCGGTTGCTGTTGCCAGACTGTAAACGAAGCCGGAACAGGCTGCGGACAAGTCAAAGGCCGCTGCTCCTTTGGCCCCCAGTTTGTCCTGCAGAATGCAGGCTGTTGACGGAAACGAGCTGTCAGGTGTGACTGTTGCTATAATAATCAGATCCAGATCCTCCGCCTTCATGCCTGCTGATTCCAGCGCCTTCAGCGCAGCTTCATAAGCAAGATCCGAGGTCGCCTCATGCGGAGCGGCAATATGCCGTTCACGGATCCCTGTCCGGCTGACAATCCATTCATCATTCGTTTCGACTATCTTTTCCAAATCACTGTTGGTTAATATTTTTTCGGGCACATATTTTCCTGTACCAATTATTCCTACCGGACGCAACTGTTTCATATCGTCACTCACTTCCCGCTAATTTCCTTGGATATGCTGGACACGAGACCCGCCTGCAGCGCAATCCGCGCTTGTCTCACTGCATTCTTGACCGCATTGCCGTCAGATGAACCGTGCCCCTTCACTACCAGACCGCTTAGACCGAGCAGCGGCGCTCCGCCGTGCTCCTTGTAATCCATCTTACCTTTAAGGCTTCTGAGCTCCGGCATTAGTATAGCCGCACCCAGCTTGGTTTTGAGCGAACGGCTGAACTGTTCCTTCAGCAGAGAGAACATAGCGCCCGCCGTACCTTCAAGTGTCTTCAAAAGAATGTTACCCGCAAACCCGTCACAAACAAGCACATCACAATTGCCCGTCAGCACATCACGTGCTTCAACATTGCCGACAAAGTGAATTCCCGGCAAAGCGGCTAGCAGAGGATACGCTTCTTTGGTCAATTCATTCCCTTTACCCGGCTCAGTCCCCACATTCAGCAGCCCTACGCGCGGCTTAGCAATTCCGTGCACTTTGCTGCGGTAGATGCTGCCCATCAGCGCGTATTGTGCAAGGTGCTGGGGCTTGGCATCCATATTGGCCCCCAGATCAAGGGCAAGTACGCCAACATCATCGAGCGTCGGAATCATCGGAGCAAGCGCCGGGCGCTCTATTCCATCCATTCTCCCCACCACAAGCAGTCCCGTGGTCATCAGTGCGCCTGTGTTCCCGGAAGAGATCATAGCATCGGCTTCCCCTTCACGCACCATGCGTCCAGCCACAACCATGGATGAATCCTTCTTGCGGCGGACTGCTTTGACCGGCTCTTCATCGGAGCCAATCACTTCCCCCGCATGACGCACCATCACATTGGACGGCTTATTCTTCAGCAGCGGCTCAAGTCTGGCTTCGTCACCGACGAGCACAATCTGCGTATCGCTCCATTCCGCGGCCGCGGACAATGCCCCTTCCACATTGCATTCAGGAGCATTATCGCCTCCCATGG
This sequence comes from Paenibacillus sp. FSL L8-0470, assembly GCF_038008625.1. Lineage (NCBI taxonomy): Bacteria > Bacillati > Bacillota > Bacilli > Caryophanales > Paenibacillaceae > Paenibacillus > Paenibacillus sp. FSL L8-0470. The sequence continues at coordinate 3,331,455 of NZ_JBBOZM010000001.1, read as the reverse complement.
CATCAATGGCGATCAGCACTGCGGTTTCCCCCTTCGCTGTATTCTTCAATTGCGGACCGGTACACTACAAAATGGCCCTGAAACACGAGTTCTTCTCCGACATACGTAAATACGTCCACCTCAGCTTTGCCGTTCCGGCCAGCAAGCGAACGCACCTGCGCTTTGGCAATACATTTCTCGCCTAACCGGACCATGCGCACAAACCGGATGTCGGCTGAAGCGGTCAGGGCAATTTCGTCATTAATCACGGCAACCGCCAGCGAATTGGCCTGTCCGAACACGTAGTGGCCGCGAGCGATCCCGTTCCTGGAGAAGACATGCTCCTCACGAATTTCAAATATGGAAATGCCGCTCTTGTCCAGCTGCAGATCGACAATATCACCGACCACTTCATCCGCAGGCAAGGAGCGCACCTGATCATAAGAATGTTCAGCCATTTGCTTCATCCGTTCACGCAGCTCCGGAATCCCCAGCTCCAGCCGGTCCAGACGAATGGTCTGAATACTCACCTTGAGCTGCCGGGTCAACTCCCGGTCGGTCACAAATGGATTGCCATCGATAATACCCAGCAGCTGCTGCTGGCGCTCTTTCTTGGACATCCGCTCTATGGCGGCTCACCTCCTGGCACATGCTGAACTTAGCATCCGGCCGCGAGAAGGCCGCTATCAATCCATATAAAGGTCATAAACTTCGTTTAGAACCTGGTACTAATATGTAGTATAAAGCATGCTGCGGCAAAAATAAAGCTTTGCCTGAAAAGCGGCATAACCACGCGGCTTCAGCCACACAGGTAACGGAGGGGATTTTTACCCATCCCCAAAAAAATAGCACCCCACCATTAGATGAAGTGCTACTCTTATTAGAAACTATTGTTTGATGATCTCTCTTGCTTTGTAGGTTCCGCAAACTTTGCATACGTGGTGAGCCAGTTTCAGCTCTCCGCATTGTTCGCATTTCACCATGCCCGGCACAACCAGTTTGAAGTGGGTGCGGCGTTTGTCACGGCGTGTTTTGGACGTTCTCCGTTGAGGTACTGCCATTGTGTTACACCTCCTAATTCGGTTTTAACCCGCCTATCGCGGGATTTGGTCTTAGTCATACTTCATTTGAAAAAGTCTTTCAACCCAGCGAGTCGAGGATCGATCACTGTGTTGTCGCAACTGCAGGTGCCTTCGTTCAAGTTTTGTCCGCATTTCTGACAAAGACCAAGACAGTCTGCCTTGCACAATACCGAATCCGGCAAGTGCAGTACGAAGTTTTCTTCCACGAACGGGACAAGCTCCACAGTCTCATCTTTGATGTAAATGAGTTCATCATCTTCATCTTCGGGAAGAATTGGCTCCTTAAGCCACTTGAAAGTCTCCGCAAAAGGAATGTTCAGCTTACTGTTGACCTCGGTGAGACAACGTGAACATAACATGTCCACCTCTCCACTCAGTCTTCCCACCACGTTCACACAATCGGTATCCGCGGGCAGCGCTTTAAGGTCCACCAAGAGCGGTGCAACAGCAAGTATATCCTTTCGCCCTTTGACAAGCTCGCTGACATCCATAGTTTCATGAATATTCAGTGGCTCATCGGCATTTGCCATTTTGCGAAAGTGAATCTTCATAATCATCACTCCAAACAAACAAAATTTATTATACCTATTATTACCGAACTTTGTCAACCACTTTCCCTTTATATTGTTTCAGGAAGAGGGACAATTATGATATAACTATTAAATCACCATATTTCTCAGAATACGGAGTGAAGCAGCTTTGACAACCGTCGGCATAATTGCAGAATACAACCCTTTACATAACGGGCATGTCCATCATTTCAACGAAGCCAAAAAAATCTCCGGCGCGGACAGCGTAATCGTCGTCATGAGCGGCCCGTTCACCCAGCGCGGCGAGCCGGCTGCGGTCAGTAAACGGGCCCGTACGGAGATGGCGCTGCATATGGGCGCCGATCTCGTGATTGAACTGCCGGTCGCTTATGCGCTTCAACCGGCAGAGTGGTTCGCCTTCGGAGCTGTATCCCTGCTGGAAGCGACCGGGGTCGTGGACAGCCTGTGCTTCGGCTCCGAAGCCGGCACTTTGGGTGAGCTGCTGCCGCTGGCCGGATTTCTGGCCGAAGAAAGCAGCGAGCTTCAGAGCGAGATCCGCCGCCTCATGGCGCTAGGCACGAGTTTCCCCGCCGCATATAGCGCAGCAGCGGCGGCAGTCTGGGAAGGGTCTCTCCTTGGAGAGAAGAAACCCTTCGATGCCGAAGAACTGCTGCGGCAGCCAAACAACAGTCTCGGCCTGCATTACCTGATCGCCCTGCGGCGTCTCGGCAGTGTCATCAGACCTCTTACTGTGCCGCGCACTGGCGCAGGCTTCCATGACCCGCTGCAGGCGGGGTCTTCGATTGCCAGCGCCACAGCGATCCGCCAGCTTCTTAATGAAGGCGGCTCACCTGCAGAATTCATGCCAGAATATAGCGTGTCCATCCTGGAAAGAGAGCATGCAGCCGGCAGAGGTCCTTTGAACCTGGAAGACTTCCGCATCCAGCTCCGTCATGTGCTGACTACGCATACTGCCGCAGAGCTGAGGTCCCTGCAGGATATGAATGAAGGGCTTGAGAACCGGCTGCTGAGAGTCATGCCGCAGCTTGAACAATTCTCGGTCAGCGCATTGCTACAACTATTAAAGAGCAGACGCTACACGCATACACGGCTGCAGAGATTGCTGCTGCATGCCCTGCTGAATCACAGCAGGGAGGAAACGACCCCTTCCCGTCTGGCTCAAGGCCCCGGTTACATTCGGGTTCTGGGGTTCAGCGAGAGCGGCAGAAAGCTGCTCAAGAACATGAAGAGAAGTGCCTCACTTCCCGTTGTCCTGAGTCCTGCCCATTTCTCACACCCCATGCTTGAACGCGATCTCCAAGCCTCCGCCGCGTATGCCGGAGCTTTCACCAATCCTCAGCGTGCTGATTTGTACAGCGATTTCTTACTGCCGCCGGTTAGGGTTTGACCGGCAGCTCTTCCATATATTTCAGTGCCTCATCCAGAGTGGATACAGGCACCAGCTTCATAGATGTGCCTATTTTATCCGCTCTGGCTTTGGCTTCATCATAATTCTTAACCGGCACGAAAAAAATCTCCGCATCCTCCCGGTCTGCAGCAACAATCTTATGCTTCACTCCGCCAATGGCTCCTACCTTGCCTTCAGCGTCAATAGTTCCTGTTCCCGCTACCCGATGACCTTTGGTTAAATCGCCTTTGGTAAGCTGGTTATAAATTTCCATCGTAAACATTAGGCCTGCCGAGGGTCCTCCAACACTGGTATCCACAAAGCTGACCGCTTTTCCTGCTTCCTTCGGCTGTACCTTCTGCACCGCGCCAATCACAACCCCAAATCCAGGACGGCCCGCTGCAGTCTCCTTGTCTTTAACCTCCACCAGTGTTACCTGTTCCTTGACTTCCTTACCGTCCCGCTGCAGCACGACTTCTACCTGATCGCCAACCTTGCTTGAGGAGAGCAGTTTAGAGAGCGCAGTGGGATCAGGCACAGATTGCCCCTGAACACGGATGATTTTGTCGCCTATTTGAAATTGCTCCTGGCTGCTTTCCTCCGGAATCGAGAATACATACAGATAGTCTACAACATCCTCATAAGGAATGCCCGCAGCATGATAGGCCGCCTGAACGGAAGAAGACTGGGAGCTGCTCATATAATATACCTGCTCAGCCGCATATTCCTGCTCACTCTTATCCCCTAGCCTTGCCTCTTTCAATACGACTTCCGCATTGGAATTAAACGCAGAAGCCACTAATAGGGCAACATTGGCGTAGCTCGCAGATACGGTCGTCATCATGAATGTGCCCTGCTCCTGCGGATCAGCATTCTCCACCTTGATCATCGGCGCCACCTCTGAGGCACTGCCCGGCTGATACACGAGATATGGAGTATTCATAAATACTGCCACATAGAGTATAACCACAAAAGTAAACAAGTAGGCTATGGCGCGAACGCCTACCCGGCGTTTCAGTTGCCTCAATGCAATTCCCTTCTTTCCCCGCGGCTCTATGCTTATGTCTCCAAATAAACTTCGGAGCTGTATCCTCTCCGCTGTGGCATGATGGTTGTCTGCCCTGCATAAATTGATAACAGTCTCAGCCCATGTCCTAAGTTATGAAGAGGTGATGCTCATAATGAATAACTTTAAAATACGCCGGTTCACTTCAGCCTCGGTTCCCTTTCTGTCCGGGGCCGTTGCCATTGTGCTCGCCATTGCGATTATCTTATCGCCGGAGTCCTCCTTCCAGGCTTCCCTTCAGGGTCTGAAGCTCTGGTGGACACTTGTCTTCCCGGCGCTTCTACCCTTTCTGATGTTATCAGAAATGCTCACAGCCACGGGATTCGTGCATGGACTCGGAGTACTGCTGGAGCCGGTGATGACCAGGATTTTCCGCCTTCCGGGGTCCGGAGGCTGGACACTCGCACTCGGAATGACCGCCGGTTTCCCGGCTGGAGCAGGCGGTGTGCAATTGCTGCATAAGCAGGGCAGCATTACGGACAAGGAGGCCGGACGCCTGGCTTCCATCGCCCACTTCGCCAGTCCGGTTACACTGCTCATTGTAGTCGGCGTTGCTTTTCTGCACAGTCCTGCCGCCGGATATACCCTGCTGGCCATCCACTGGATTTCGGGACTTGCCGCAGGCGTAACCGCGACCCTGCTCACAGGTCAGCCGAAAACCGAAGCTCCGACGGTAGTTCCATCACAGCGCAAAACGGCTTCATTGCCCAGACGGATTCATCAGGCTGTATCAGAAGCCCGGGCAAGAGATGGCCGCGGATTTGGCAGGCTGCTCGGGGAATCCGTCTCAACTGCCGTTCAGAACCTGATGGTCATCGGCGGGTACATGATTATGTTTGCTGTTGTCATAAATATTGCTATTTCTCTAATACCGCAGCTGCCTCCTGCTTTGGCGGCAAGTTTTCTGGAGATTCATCTCGGAGCAAATGCTCTGACCTCAGAACTGACAGCACCTCACGACTTTAGTTCCATGGGGATCACAGGCCTGGCCCTGCTATCAGCCGCTCTCGGCTGGAGCGGAATTTGCGGCCAGCTCCAAGCACTTACCTTGCTAAAAAGGGCGAAAATCTCTTTCCTGCCTTATGCCGCCGTCCGCTTGCTGCATGGAGTATTTGCCTTTGCTTTTACCCTATTATTATGGAACCCGCTGATGAATCTCCGTGAAACCGTACTGCCGGCAGTGGCGGTTCCCGAGGTTGCCGAATCGACCGCAACACTGGGAGCATTGAACGTATGGAGCGTTGTCCCCCAGCTGCTTGGCCTGCAATCGCTGCTGCTGATGATGATCATCGCTCTGTCTGCCGCTGTATCTGCTGTTACTTGGCTCCGCCGTCTAAACGGCTGAATTTAAGCTTCATTGCCTGTTCTACCTCAGGGGTCACAAAATCCGACACATTCCCGCCAAAGTGGGCGATTTCCTTGACCACACTTGAGCTAAGGTAGGAATATTTCGGATTGGTCATCATAAAGATCGTTTCCGCTTCAGGGTCCAAATTATGATTAATGGATGCATTCTGCAATTCATATTCAAAGTCGGTAACCGTGCGGATGCCGCGGACAATGACCTGAGCATCCTTTTGGCGAAGATAATTTACCAGCAGATCGCGGAAACTGTCAACCTCCACATTCGGAATATCCGCAGTGGCCTGCCGCAGCAGCTCCGTACGCTCTTCTACCGAAAACATCGGATTCTTACTTAGGTTGTTAAGCACGGTAACAATCAGTCTGTCGAATTGTTTGGCTGCACGCCGGATAATATCCATATGTCCCATCGTAACCGGATCAAAGCTCCCGGGATAGATGGCAACACGTTCTTTTCTAATTTGCAGACTCATCATTACCCTCCTTACCACTCACAGCCTCTTCACGCAGAGCGGATTCATACTGATAAATTGAAATTGTCGTCTCGCCGTATACGGCCTGTCTGGTTCTATAGAACCCCGGAATATCCTCCGGATAGGCATAGCTTGATTCATGCTCCAGCACGATGACCGCGTCTGATCTGAGCAGACCTTTTTGCACCATCGCCATCATCAGCTCATCCCCATGCTTCAGCCTGTACGGCGGGTCCAGGAACACAAGATCAAACGAACGTCCCCGCTTCTCCAGCGCGCTAAGGGCTCTGCCGGCATCATTGCGGTAAACCTCAGCTTGCGCTTCCAGCTTAGCCGCCTTCAGATTGGCACGCACTGTGTCGATGCTTTTCTGCTCCATATCCACAAATACCGCACTGTCCATCCCTCTGCTCAAGGCTTCAATACCTAGACCGCCAGTACCTGCAAACAAATCAAGCGCTGCTCCACCCTCGAAATAAGGACCGATCATACTGAACAACGCTTCTTTTACCTTGTCGGTTGTAGGCCGCGTTCCGCTGCCCGGAACACTCTTCAGGGGCCTCCCCTTTGCACTTCCCGATACAACTCTCACCGATTATCCACCTGCTCTATGTCTCTATTTATTATGCCGATTGAGGCACAAGTCCAAGCCTATAGTACCACAATTGTCTATTGAAATAAAAAGATTGTCTACCGTTGTCACATGAGGCCGGCAGATTTTTTTAACGTACACAGGTATAAGACTGGAGCAACCGGGACATCATGTAACTATCGACATCACAAAATGTCGTAGACAACCGCGGAGCAGGCTTACGTTTCCCCATAAGCTCTTCGTCCGGTTTCTCCTCTCCCATGAAAGAGGCTCCCGAAAGGGAGCCTCGATTTTTGTTTTATGAACCCCATACCTACGCGATTTTCATGATCAACACATAACTATAATTTTAGGCTTACCGCATCAATAATGCGAAAGGGTGGTAAACGGGGTGGTAAATATCAGAATTCTGTGCAGCGGGGCAAGATATTGTATCACACTGTTTTTTCTATTATAGAAGCCACCGGTCTGTTTCATAAATAAACCCCTGCTGGCCATTACGGCCAGTAGGGGCTTTTTGCTCATATCATCTGCTCTTTTAAGACATCGCCGAGATCAGCTGTGTATCGAGTGAGCCTTAAGCTGATCTCAGTACGCATTACGTCACGAGTCATGCCAAAACGCTCTTGATAGCCGCGAAAGTAGATCATACTATATGTAATGAAATCATCCTGGGTATCCTCGATCACTTTGATGTTCCGGCGTTTAAGTTCTTGCCTCAGTCGGTAGACATCCTGCACAACTCGCTTCTGAACATAGCGGCCAGCCAATAGGTATGATCGGCTAAGGATGTTACCCGAGTGTTGAATTTCTTTCATGCTCTTGCTGACCATCGTATCTATGTAAGGGAGCAATATTAAGTCCCGAACCATTTCCCTCTCTTCATTCGTGAGCATCTTTTCGCCAGTGTTCACGCCCATAACTATCGCCTCCATGAGCTTATTTTATGCGAACACACGTTCTTTTATCCACAAAAAAAGCCCGCCGACAAGTTTTAGATTGACGGGCTTTTGAAACTCAATCGATACTCCAGAATAGGTAACAGGACCAAATTACGTGGAGTACGCAGAGTTATAGATCGCCTTTAGTCTCTTTGCTCTTGTTTTTTCAGTACATTTATCCAAGTCAACGAAAATTGAACTATAATTAAGATAGGAATAGCCATCACTAGATGTGTAAACAATTCTAGTACTACGCCAGCGCCAACTCCGACACCAGAACAACCAGGTGATCGAGCTATACTGGTGATTACGATGACAAATGGAGTAGAAAAGGAATACGATCTCCCGATCGCTGAAGTAGATGCATTCTTAACCTGGTATGATGCCCGTGATGCAGGTAGAGGCCCTGGGATGTATGCAATTGATAAACATACCAACAACAAAGGCCCCTTCAAAAAGCGTAAAGATTATGTCGTATTTGATAAAATACTTACCTATGAAGTAAGTGAATATACAGCATCAGAATAATCCTTACCATCACTTACCTCCTCTTTCCCTTATAGCCAAGCGCTATAATTGGATAGAGGAGGTTTTTTATGTTTATTTCCCCTATGTTATTACAAACTGCTGCTGGTCCTTTTAGCCACAGTGAATATATATTCGAACCAAAGATAGACGGGCATCGGCTGATCTATTCCCAACAAGGCGACAAAGTACGGCTATACACTAGACATGATAACGACTGCACCCGGCAGTACCCGGAACTGCAGCTTCCGTTTGATGACGATATAATCTTAGACGGTGAGGTCGCCTGCATAGATCCGGCAACCGGCGTATCTGATTTTGAGTCCGTCATGAGTCGATTTCAGTCACGGCGGGCAGACAAGATTCAGCAACTCACGGCCACGCTTCCGGCTTATTACGCTATCTTTGATATCCTGCAATACAAAGGTAAGGATCTGCGCGGACTACCGCTGCTGCACCGCAAGGAGATACTAACAAGCTTATCCCTCCCCTCTGGGAGTTACGGCGTTGTGCCGCATATAAACGGTGCTGGCGAGGCTCTGTTTAAGGAGATCAAGGCACGAGGTATGGAGGGTGTGGTGGGCAAGCGAAAGAACAGCACCTATGAGGCTGGACGCCGATCCCACGCATGGCAGAAGGTCATTAACTGGACCTATGCAGAGGTTTATATCACTGGCTACCGCAAACAGGAGTTTGGCTGGCTTGCCGCGGTCCCGTCCGGCACGTCCGGTAAACTGCGCCCGGCGGGGATTATTGAGTTCGGAGCATCCCCGCTTCACAAGCAAGCATTTCGTGGAGTAGCCCAGCAGCTTGTGAAAGGCGAAGACAAAGAGTTTATTCATCTGGAACCGCGACTGCGGGCAAAAGTTAGAATGAGGAACTGGACCAAATCAGGAATGTTGCGAAGTCCAGTATTTACGGAGTTTATCATATAAGCAAAGACACACTGACCTTAAGCCCTTTTTTCTTTCCTCCTGTCGCTTATTAGTTTGTTTCATCATAACGTGATGATAAGACACACCGAAACTAGGAGGAATGCTGGGTGCCAAGGATATCTGTAATTATGCCTGTCTACAATAGCGCTATGTATTTACAAGAAGCAGTTACCACAATCTTATTGCAAACGCTAAACGACCTAGAATTGATAATAATCGATGACGGATCGACAGATGGATCAGCGGGAATTATACATGAAATAATGGACACTAGAGTAAAAAAGATATTTCATAGTGAAAATATGGGGATTGTCACTTCGCTGAATCAAGGACTCGATCTGGCCCAAGGTGAGTACATCGCCCGTATGGACAGTGATGACATTGCCGCACTAAATCGCTTGGAAGTGCAGGCTTATTTTATGGACACTAATCCCACCATAGATATTTGCGGAACAGGATATACAACGAACTACCTCGGGCCCGTCAAGTTAAATCCTATGCATCACGAAGAAATTAAGGTCTGGCTGTTATTTTACAGTTGCATTCTACATCCTTCTGTTATGATGCGCCGAAGTTCTATAGATCAACTCGGGATTCGTTATGATTATAATTACCCTCATGCAGAGGATTACGAATTGTGGAACAGGCTTTCCTCAAGCGTGAAATTCGCAAATCTCCCTCACAATTTAATGTACTATCGGCCTCATGAAGGACAAGTGTCCAATAAACACCGGGTAATACAAGATGATTCTGCACGAAGAATCCGTCAGAGACAACTTTCTCAACTAGGCATTCAATTATCTGATGAGGAATACGCAATAATGATTAAATTAGCTGAATATGGGGTTAATTCTGAAGATTTCGCTAACTATCGAACAGCCGCAGGTTTTGCGAATTGGCTGCTTGATCAAAATCGACAATACCAAGTATTCGACCACGATATATTCAGAATGGCTCTATCCAGATTGATATCAGGAGTTCCATACTAATATGTTGCCAACTTCGTCAAATAGTTGATGCCTTCAAAAAAGGTGATGGCAAAAAAGAAAATCCCGCCGGCCCGGCGGGTTATTTTATGTATGCTCTAAATTCAAATCGTTCCCTAACGAAGTAAGCTCCGGCAATTTTAACAGACTCTGGTGAGTATCCCTCAACGATGCCGCCATAATCCATCAAATGGCCCGTTTGTCGCAACTTCCTTTTGCCAGTCCCTTTGTGTCATTGGGCTTCCTCCCCTACCCTAGTCTCCTCTTTGCTTAAAAAAGCTAAATTATGCCTATACACTGCAACTTGTGGCAATAATTAATCTGAGGTGATTTTGGTGTTATTAAATATACTTTTGGGATTCATTCTTCCTTGGTTGTTTGGGCTACATTTGCTTAAAAGGAATCAGCCTTTTGTAATACAAGCTAGCATAATTGGTGCACTACTCGCCTTCCTCTTCAATGATGTTGGATTCCATATGAATTGGTGGTACGTTACACCTAAAGATTACAGCACTATATCCTTTATTCCTTACAATTTCGGGATTTTCGCAGTGTTTTCTGTCTTCACGCTACACTTGACAAATAAAGTTGGAAGAGCCTGGATTGTTATCCCTGTAGTAACATTCGTAAAAACTGTCCTTGAAAGCGCTCTTGTTTTTACAGGGAAAGTTGTTTATCAAAATGACTGGAACATAGGCTTTACCTACGTTTCGTACCTCATTGCCTGTACAGCTAGTTATGTGATTTATTCATTCTTGAAAAACAGGACAACTTGATTATATTGATTCGCTAAATGCGTCTACTCTCCGGTACTCTCGTTCTACGCATTAACTGAATGTCGGAGCAATGACGCTATTGTTTTTAGCTTGGTCGGAGGTAATCACAAAATCATCCACAATGCTATCATCTTCATCAAGCAAATCAACTACTCAATCAGGCTCTCCCTGGTTCTCTGCAAGCTCCGCTTTGATCTGGTTAAATACCTTTCCGAGCCTTGGCTTCGGAACCATTGTTCAAAGCCAGTAATGTTTTAAATTCATTTTCTTCAGTATCGATTTTCACGAATTGTAATCCCCATGTGTTTTGGGTCATTTCATTCATCCCTTTCTTCGCTATATGAGTCTACCGCCAGTGTTTTCGCACTGCGCAACAATCACTATGTCTCTCCATGAAAAAGCTTCTTTAAGCTAGCGGGCAGGATAATATGGTAGCCACCTTGAAATAATTTTAGAGATAAATTTATGACAGGGGCTGAATAGTATGGTAAATGGGAGAATCTTAGGAATCGCCTACAATGTAATTCCGGTTAAAAATGCAAAAAAATCTGCAGAGTGGTTTGTCAGACACTTTGGTTTTAACATCAGAAACGATAGAGGGAATTATATAAGTTTATTTAGGGATAACCGTCCAATAATTGATTTAATTGAATCTGATAATGATACAAGAGCAGTTTTTGAAGTAAACGGACGGTCACGGTGGGTTGTAACATTTTTTACAGATGACATTGAATCATTACACATGAAACTAACATCTGAGGAGGTTACGACTAGACCTATTAGCAATGAAGGCATTTACGGCAAGTTTTTTGTTTTTGAGGACCTAGATGGAAACTTATTTGATGTATGGGAGCATAAGGATTGTCAGTTAATCTTTTAAAAAAACAATCTAAGCTAACGTGAAACGTTAGTTCAACAACACAAATGAGGAATTCAGCCCAAGGGGAGCGAAATGATAAACTTTCCGGAATGATGAACGAGGGCATAATCAAATGTTCCGACAAATGTACTGGGAATTAACAGGACATGAAATGACAGGAGTTAGCAGCGAAGTTCCTGAACATGTTAATTTGTATATTGCCGGGTTGCAAAAAGCCTTCCAAGGTGAGTTGTCTGCTGTTGAAAAATATCGAAAGATATGGTTCGGCCTTCCATACGGCGTTTATAAGGATGCTTTGTATTGAATTAACCTCGATGAGCAGAAGCATGCAGCGAAGTATAATAATCTATTACTACTAAATTCAGTCGCAACTCCGTACTAATTTTGATAGCCGTTTGCCAATACCGATCCATTCCCCCTCCTGTTGTTGTGCCTTTTCTAGAGCAGCCAGCAGGCACTATAGTGACTGCGGCGGCGACAAACAGGGCATTGTGGGCTCCAACAACCCCTTAAAATAACTGTAGCTGTAACCACCGCCATTTGTGTATCTCTCTATAATCGTATTAATTAAAGTTAGGAGGGATATTTATGAACAAACCAGAATTTATCTTACTCGATTACAATATGGTCTTGCTATAGCCGGATTGTTTTTCATACCTTTTGACTCCAACTTTTGACCATCGATTATTCTATTTGGCTTATCTACACTTGTTAGCACTTCCTGTTTTTTGTTAAAGATAAAAAAGAATAAATTAATAGTTGTCCAGATATTTTTTTGTTTGTACGGCTTTGATTCTTATATTCTATCCAGCTCTTTTATCGTTGTTATATGTAAAGGCCCTGGATATAGGGCCTCGATTTTTGTTCTACTTGGGAAAATTGGGTCGTCCGAGTTACGTCCTGCAGAAGAATTTATTCCTCGCCATCAAAAAGTGGTGTGGACAAGTAGCGTTCTCCCGTATCCGGCAGGATAATAACAATGTTCTTCCCTTGATTCCCGGGGCGTTTAGCTATTTGCGATGCGGCATAAACAGCTGCTCCGGAGGAAATCCCTACAAGAAGGCCTTCTGTTCTGGCCAGACTGCGCGCCGTTTCGTATGCCTCCTCGTTCTTAACCTGAAAAATTTCGTCCACCACGTCTTGGTCAAAATTATCGGGCACAAAATTGGCTCCAATGCCCTGGATCTGATGCCCTTTTGGCTTACCACCAGAAAGGACCGGCGAATCTGCCGGCTCAACAGCAATTACTTGCACGCCCGGTTTTCTTGCTTTTAATACTGCTCCGACACCAGAAATGGTTCCCCCAGTACCTACCCCAGCCACAAAAATGTCCACTTCCCCGCCGGTATCCTTCCAAATTTCTTCTGCAGTTGTGTCGCGGTGAATTTGTGGATTGGCCGGATTGCTGAACTGCTGCGGAATGAAAGAATTCGGGATTGTTGCAGCCAGCTCTTCCGCCTTGGTAACCGCGCCTAACATCCCATCAGCCGCCGGGGTCAAAATAAGCTCAGCTCCAAGTGCCTTCAGCAGTTTGCGGCGTTCCACGCTGAACGATTCAGGCAGCACGATCATCAGCCTGTAACCAAGTGCAGCAGCCGCAAAAGCCAGACCAATCCCAGTGTTGCCGCTGGTAGGTTCAATTAATACCGAATCCTTTTGGATCAGCCCTCTGGTTTCAGCATCTTTGATCATTGCAAAGCCGATACGGTCCTTTACACTACCAGCGGGGTTAAAGTACTCCAGTTTCCCGATAAGCTTAGCTTCAACCCCATGGGAACTGCTGTAATTTGCCAGCTCCAGCAGGGGTGTATTGCCAATCAGATCGGTTAGATTCTTATAAATAGTTGTCACAACAATTCCTCCAATAAATTAATGATACAGCGAATTGTACAAGAATGGGCATCTCACATCCCCATCATACATCTCGGGATAACCGTAGCATATCTCTGCACTGTATGCCATTCTCATAGATCTCTTCAGGATAATGTTTTGTAAAAAAATCCATATCCACGGCTACTATTCTGAAGCCGCATTTCTGGTACAGCGCAAGCTGCCCTATACTTGAATTACCGGTGCCCACTTCCATCACACTGTACCCGTCCCGTCTGGCAGTCTGTATGGCGTGCATCACCATTTGTTTACCTATTCCTCTGCCCTGCTGCTCTTCAGCAACCGCAATATTTACCAGTTCAACCGTAACAGGTCTTGTCGGCAGCAGCACATACACTCCCACAACGTCCTCTTTGTTAACTGCGAGATAACAAACACCTCTTTTTACATAATCCTCCACTTTCGGCAGAGAAGGATCAGCTGACAGCAGCAGCTCCAGCGGCAGACTTTCACCGTTTTTTATTTTCCTGAAATCCATAATGATCTCCTTGTTTCGCCATTATCCTCAAATATAAATGTTTTGGTGCTTTATGTAAATCGGACTAGACCAGAAAAAAGCGCGTCCCCGGCAAAAAGCCCGGGAACACGCCGATGTGCTATCCAGCTTAGATGAAACAGGCACTCAAAATAATGACCAACAGGATATAAAGAACAAGAATTGCACCTGTTGATGTAAAAGGACTTACCGGACAATGTTGAACGCCACCAACATTACCACCGTATCCGCAATCTGCACCCATGAGATTACCTCCTTCATAATGATTACTACAAGGTAGAATATGTATTGACTGGCTTAACAGATTGGGCGAAACGGTCTAAATTTAGGCCATAACAAAAAATAATGTTGAGGCATAGCTTCATCCATATATGGTGTGGCTCCCACCGGTTCTTTTGATATGCACTTCAAACAAAATCTACATCTTGTCATGCCCAATATTACAGGCATGACAAGACACAGTAACCTTAAATTAATCGGAGACCAGAATGCCGTCAAAACTCTCCGGACCGACACGAATCGTGCCGAGCAGGTTGGAACTAACGAAAGCAGTGTACGTCAATTGAGGAGTAATCGGCGGGTTAAAGTCTGCAGCTGAAAACGTGATGACTTGTGGCGCCAAGACGCTAAGGCTAAACGTAGAGGTAGCAGAATATACAACCGGATCGGTACTAAGTGTTCCTCTCACTATTGTAATTGTAATACCAGCAAGCGCCAGCGGAAGCGTCAAAGAGATGGTTCCTTTTAACAATACTCGCGGATTCGTTGTTGCACCTTCGGTGACTAAGCCAATTTGTCCGAACAGCTGCGGAGTATTCAGCAGCAGAATCGGAATCGCAATTGAGTTCGCTATGCTCGCATTCTGCGAGGTTCGAGCATCAAGATAAGTTCCCATGATGAGCACCCCCTTTCCTTTCTTGCATACCACATCATATTAAAAGAGCTTACCGATTGCTTGTACTTATCACCATTAGGTTCAATAATTAATAGTAAATCTTAAATAGATTCGGAAGAATCGTCAGGCAAAGATATTAATCTTTAGTTGTTCCATCCCTTTTGTTAAAAGCCAGTTCAAACAGGCCCGTGGCAGACAATCCTGCCAGTCCGCCTGCCCACAGACGCAGCACCAGATTCATATCTGTAAAAGGATAGGCAATGGCCCCGACTAATAATCCTATTGCCAGGCCAACCGCCGGTACAAGGTTGCGCGGAAGCTTCACGCTATTCTTCACAAGCTGAACAAGAGCCATTACAAACACGGCTAATACCGATGCGAAAGCAAGCACATTGTTAAGCGCATCGTTATACATGATGTTCATCCCTCCTTCAAGGATAACAGCAAACCCGCCGGATGCAGTACTGTTAGAACCCGGTAGAAATCCAAGCTGCCTCCGGTGGGCGTATCCAACAGCCCCGCCGTCACTGCAGCACTGAAAGCCGGCACTGCACATGCCGGTACATTCATCACCATCTGGCCTTCGATTAGGGAAAGGCGGTCAATCACACCTGTGATCGCCCGCCCCTGCTCCTGTACATCTGTCTTCAGCATATCTCTGCTGGCAGTAAGATCGGACAACAAAATCCGCAGCTCTTTCAGCTCTTTTTCCAGACTTGCAAGCTTTTGCTTATCTTCCGCCGACATCTCATCCTCCTCCTTAATTTCATCATATGCGTACAAGTTATAGGTATTCATTATCTGAAACAGCTTTGCCGCATACTTGGGATCAGTCGCATATCCCGCTGCCGCAATATGGCTGCGCTTCATATCTTCGGTTGCTAGGGTATAATTCTGGAAATGAATCCGGTCTCCGTCCTCTCATCACTTCCTCTCCTTATATTAAATGCGCATTCTGCCAAATAGTTTGTGCTTATTCCTATGAATTCAGGATAGCTGTTTAGCTATATGAATAAAGGGGTAATGAATTATCAATTGTTGATCCTACACCATACATAGAGTAACCAGTTTAAAGATAAACGGCCCTGATTTTACCAAAACTTTACCTGAAATTGATAGAAAAGCTATTGTTAGTTACTAAAAACTGGGGTAGTATATAGTGAAAATTAACTATTAAGGAGGGTCTATTGGACTATGCCATCATATTATTTTAAAGAGTTGTGGACACCCCTTAGATGGTTTGGCATTAAATTATTTCATGATGATGAAGGGAGCCTTTGGATCAAATGGTGGGCTTCCCCCCGAAAAAAATTGCGCTGAGGGTTTTACTTACAACTAAGAATCTCATTTGAATAGCAACACAAAAAAACCTTTCTTAGGATACAGCGGCAGGTTAACCGCTATATCTACACAGAAAGGTTTTTTGGGCGTACAGCGCCTATTAGCAAGCGGCTTCAAATGTAATCCGATTTTTCCCGCTGCGTTTAGAAATATATAAAGCCTCGTCTGCCAGCCGCAGAGTTTCGGCCGTGTCCAGACATTCTGGAGTCCATACGGCTGCTCCGACACTGCATCCGACCTGTATGGTATCGCCTCCAATGACGACCGGCAGATTGACTTTGCTGATGATGCGCGCTGCAACAACCTCCGATTCCTGCATGGGTTTGCTTGCAGAAGTATTCAGAATGATCACAAATTCATCTCCGCCCAGACGGGCAACGATTTCATTGTCACGGGTGCACTCCCGCAGCCGCACAGCCACCTGCTGGAGTAGAACATCTCCGGTAGCATGGCCGAAAGTATCATTCACTTTTTTGAATCCGTCCAGATCCATGTATAGAAAACTGAGGGTTGTCCGGTTCAATTTGGCCTTGTTCACCGCGTGAACCAAAAATTCGTTCAATCCGGCACGGTTCGGCAGCCCTGTTAGCACATCGTGCAGAGCCATATCCGACATATAGCTTAGCTTATTCTCTGTTTTGGTCAGATTGCTGACCAGATTCCGCAGTGAGGTTGACAAGATGGCCACATCCTTAAAGCGGGACAAGGCGGGGATTTCCACATTGGCACCCGAGCTGAGCAAATCTGCCGTTTTGGCAATTTGACTCAAGGGACGGGCAATCCACCCGGCAAGCAGCCAGCCCAGAATTCCGAAAATCACGGCAGCTGCCAATCCACTTAATATGATAAATCTTTCGAGCTGGTGTACCGTTGCGAAAGCAACATCTGTTGGCTGACGAACCAGAACTGACCAGCCCAAACCCGGATAATTCAAATAACCGTCCCCGTAAGCGTATCCGGTCAGATAAGCATCTTTTCCGCTGCCGCTGTCCACGATCCATGAATTCCCGCCGTTCCGGGCTTTCTGCAGCGTTTCATTCGGCATTTTCTTTCCCGCCAGCCCAGAAGGCCCAAGCAGTATAGTATCATCCTTCTGGCTGACTACGAAGATTTCCACATCTTTCATCCGTTCTTTGAGCGGGTCTAGAATAGAATTCTCTACCTCACGCGACCACTCCCAGCTCAAATGTGTTGCCAGTACACCATTAAGCATTCCTAACTTGTCGTAGACCGGGACACTCACGTCCACGAATTGCAAGGCTTCTCCGGTTGGATTAGGCAAGAGCTTTGCCAATAACACGGCATCATGCACATCACCCGTGAACAAACCCTTCCGGCCTTCCTGAAATACGGGTCTTTGGCTGATATCCTTTCCAAGGAGAATGTTGTCCGTTGCGGATAGCACAGTTCCCTTCGGGTCAAGGTAACCGACCCAGGTGAACACCGGCAAACTGCTCTTCAATTGATTCAGCAATCCGCTGATTTCTTGAGTGTCCAGCGGCTTCTGGAAAGCGTTAAGCTTGCTCAGCACTTCCACTTCCCCGGAACGCGACCACATGAAATGATCCAGCTTCTCCGACATCTGATATGCCTCTGCAGCAAGCGATCCCCCGATACTTACCTCCACAGATTTCGTAGCTTGATTCCCGATTACATAAATAAGCAGTGCAGTCAGCAAGATAATAATTACCGCAAAGGCACTGGCAAAAAAAGTCCGCAGGTTAAACGTCATGCACATTCTCCCCATATCTTTCGCAGAATAGTGTCGTTAATTTTTTTATCGGATAAAGCCGCAGAAATTATAAATCTTCAATCTTAAAAGCAGCGTAGTAGACAGAGAAACAGCTCCGCCCTTATCTTACAGAGTGGAGCTGTTCGCGTATCCAATATCAGCCGACTTTAGCCCCCAGCGAGCGTGCCAGCAGCACCGCCTGCTCCACATCGAGCCTAACTCCCTTTAAGTCCAGGCTTTTCAGATCAATCCCTTCGAGTTTAGCATCCCTTAGATCCGCTCCCGCAAGCTTGCACTGGGCCAGCTGTACCCGGCTTAAATCTGCACCGCGCAGATCGCTTTTTTGCAAATTGCAGCCAAGCATGTCCGCCTCAGCAAACCGGATGCCGCGCAGGTCCTGCCTGCTGAGGTTAATATGCCGCAAATTGGTGTAAGACCAATCCCCGCTGATCAGCGTAATGCCGTCCATATATGCATTGGAGAAATCGGAGCCGACCATTTTGCAATCCTCGAATTTAGACACAAACAGATTTGCTCCCGAGAACTTGCAATTGGTGAACGCCGCTCCTTTATGGAGCGAGGCATTCAGCAAAGCGCCGGTAAAATCACAATCCACAAAACGGCAGCCGCTGGAAGTCATTTCTTCCATAGAAGCTCCCTTGAAAGAACACCTATCAAAGGTACAGCTGTTCAGTTCTCCATCACGCAATTCGGCGTAATCAAAATTATGCCCGGTAAAATTTTCATTGTCATATTGATACACGGGGTATCTGCTCCTCTCTCGTTTCAACAAATAAGTAAAACTTTTCTTTTTTAAAAATAGCACTTTAGGAGATTGTTCAAATGATACCATTTCGTTATAATAGCAAATAAACTAGCGGAGGTGAACAATGGACGACTCCAGCAGAAAAGAACCGTTCCGATATGTAATGAACCAGCCCATCGAATGCTGGCTTGAACTTCCTGCTGGTAACAACGGTCCCGGGGCAGGCAAGCTTACGGAGGGCGTACTGCTTGACCTTAGCCATTCAGGGTGCAAAATCCGGACTTCGCTGAATCTCCGCTTCACTGCAGGCGATACGAAGATAATTATCCACTTTCAGCTGGCAGAAGACAAACTTCAGTTCGTAGGAAGTGTACGCTGGGGCTGGATGTTCGGACTTGGCCAATATCAATATGGGGTAAGACTGGATTTGCAGGAGGATGAAGAAGAGCAACTCCTCCGGGAGCTGGAAAGCTGGACTAACACGCGCAGCGCCCAGCAAAATGGATAATACGGCACAACCGAATGTCCTCTTTCAAGGACGTCTTTTGGTGTGCAAACACGAAAAGCAGGGCTAATAGCCCTGCTTTTGTTCAGCCAAATGCAGCATGATAAGTTAGTATCCTCTGCCTCCCTCACAAATGGAGTGGCGCTTTAAGCCTCAACCCTTTTCTTCAGCAGCACATTCATCGCATAGATTAGAATAACTGCAATTACCGCTTCAAATAACATCGGCCAGTAATTAAGATGTGGATAGGAGAATGTAATCCCGCTGCGAACCGAGTCCATTTCAAGAATATCAAACTCGAACATGCTCTCCACACTCGCGAGGGAGCTTTTAAACAATAGCTGTTCAAGATAAGATAGCCCATTCTGGAATACCACCAATACAGCAATAATAATCCATAACTTGCCCTTGACCCGCAGACTATTGGCCAACGTGATGGCAAACATAATGGAGATCAGCGTTAAACCGGAGAACCAGATAAGCTGCAGCATGCAGTTTAGGAATACCGGCCAGAAATTTCCCGGGAGGAAATCCGCCGAATATACGAGAATATAGATCCCAAGATGCAGGGTTGCGATGATAACAACGGATAATAGCAGCGCCCAGAGAAGCAGCAGCGGTGACAAGATAGTATACAGGGAACTCACTGGCAGAAGCCGGCGGTGATAGGATTTCAAATTGCGGCCATAGGTAATCGCGCTAGTGAGCAGGAGGCTGATTCCCACTACGACATAGGTGGTCAGATTGATTGCTACCAATTGAACCCCCATGTTTCTGTTCCAATACCATGTGGCGGCATGCACCAGAACTGCGATTACAAAGTACGCAAGAATCCGGTCACGGCTCCGTCTAAAATCGTATTTTATCAGCTTCAGCATTCCGCATACACCTCTCTGAACAACTCGTCAATGCTTTTTCCCCGTTGCAGCCTTAACTCCTCCACATCACTTTGCAGGACGATTTCTCCTTCTTTTATAAAAATAACTTCGTCAAAGATCCGTTCGATGTCTGTGACCAGATGCGTCGAGAGCAAAATGCTGCTGTCTTCCTCGTAAAATTCCATCAGCGCATTGAGAATTTTCGTCCGCGCCACAGGGTCCACTCCGCCAATAGGTTCATCCAGCATGTATAAACTCGCCCGCCGCGAGAGGACCATGGTCAGCTGCAGCCGTTCGTTCATCCCTTTGGAGAGCGTCTGCACCTTATCCCGTTCACTAAGCTTCATAAACTCCAGCATACGTTTGGCTTTGACCGGGTCAAAATCCGGATAGAAGTCGCGCTGGAATTTTATTGCATCTCCCACACTCATCCAAGGATCTGTCAGGGGCCGGTCCGGCATAAACGAAACCAATGCTTTGCTCTGTTCCCCTACCGGAACACCGAGCACAGACATACTGCCTGAGGTTGGCTGTGCCAGCCCGGCAATCAGCTTCATGAGTGTGCTTTTCCCGCTGCCGTTGCTGCCGAGCAGTCCGGTGATTCTTCCTGCACCGAGTTCAAAAGAAACCCCGCGCAGCGCCTGTTTCGAGCCGTATTTTTTAGTAACCTGATGTACTTGAAGTATACTGTCCACCCTGGCAATCCCCCTATTTACTATTCCTTTGCGCAATATTCTCCGCCACGACCGTCAAGATCTCTTCCCCCTGGAAACCCAGCTCCTCCATGCCGCGGATAAAACGGTCCAAGACGTCCTGGGCCATCTCTTTTTTTATGGTCATAATGGTCTCTTCCCTCCCCGTAACATATCTGCCCATTCCCCGCCGTGTTTCCACAATCTCTTCACGCTCCAATTCTTGAAAGGTTCTTTGCACCGTGTTTGGATTTATCTGCAATTCTGCGGCCAGTTCCCGCACCGAGGGGATTTTATCGCCGGGTTTCAGCTTGCCTGTGATAATCTCGCCTTTGATATAATTCATAATCTGAATATATATGGGCTGGTTGTTGTCAAATTCAATGGTCATCAAGCAACGTCCCTTCGTCTGAACACCACAAACCCCGCCAGCAGGAACGCAATTAGATAGACCGCCAGCATAACAATGGAAAAGCCAAGAGTCATTCCCGGCAACGGCGCTGCGTTGTTGTGGTAGACACTAAGATTTATATTCGGAAACAGAAAGTATTTGTAAAAATCACGGTAAATTACTACTTTATCCAAGGTCAGTGCAAACATCGTAATCCCGATGGTCACTCCCGTGGAGGTCGTCAGCACCCCGATCATAAACGCCAGCGTTACATATACGACCGTGTACACGCAGCCGTACAGCAGCGAAAGTAGTATATCTCTTATTCCCGACTCTCCCCCGCCAACGTCAAACCAAATGACACCCGAGAGATAGACAGCCACGGCGGCAACTGCAGTCAGACTCAGCGCGAACAGCAGCACCGTTACATACTTGGAGGCTAGAATAGCCATACGGCTGCGTGCGCGGATAAGCAGAAACTTGATCGTTCCTTGACTATACTCCTTGGATACAATCCCTGCTGTTCCAATGATGGCAAGTATTGCGACGACCTGGCCTATTCCGGTTGGCTGCAGCATCACCGCCGTAAACTCGGAAGCAGAGGCGAATGAAGCTTCGGAAAAAGCTTTGATCATGTAGCCTAACAGAAGCGGCAGCAGAATGAGCAGTACATGCGGCACGAAAAAAGAACGTTTCTTCGACAGCTTCAGCCACTCATTCAGCACCAGATAATTAAATTTACGCAATGCGGTTGCCCCCCGTCCATTTCAAGAAATCTTCCTCAAGGCTTTGTTTGTTCTCCGTAATCCGGTACACGCCAACATTGGCTCTTCCCAATGCCTCAACAAGCTCAGGCACCCTGATGTCCTGCAGCCGTATGTTTAGTTCAGAACGGGCCTCATCCACGCTGCCCAGCCCCACTCCCTGCATCTCTTGTATAACTCGTTGTGCGGCTTCCATCCCGCCTACCCGAACAGTGAGTGACACTTCTCCTTCCGTCTCATCCCTTGCACCCAGCCTGGTTACTGTCACCAGCTTCCCGTTCTGAATGACAACGGCCCGATGGCAGATTTGTTCAATCTCCGCCAGCATGTGGCTGGAAATGAGAATGGATATCCCTTCAACTTCAGCGATTGTCCGCATATAATCACGCATTTCGCGTATTCCCGCAGGGTCCAGACCATTCGTCGGCTCATCCAGAATCAGCAGCTTCGGCGAATGGAGCAGTGCCTGGGCAATACCTAGCCGCTGCCGCATCCCAAGCGAATAGGCTTTTACCCTCTTGCTCATCGCTTCCTGCAGTCCAACCAACTGCACAACCTCTTCAATCCGCGATTCCGGAACATCATCACTCATCCGTACATACTGCTTCAAATTATCCAGCCCGGTCATATGCGGGTAAAACTCAGGGTTCTCAATAATCGCTCCGATATGGGCTATTGCCCGGTTGAAATCATTACGGATGCTATGTCCTTGAACCAGCACATCCCCTTCGCTCATCTTGATCAAGCCGGTCATCATGCGGATCGTCGTTGTCTTTCCGGCACCGTTAGGTCCGAGCAGCCCGACAATTTCTCCTTTGCGGATGTCAAAAGACAGCTGATCTACTATCGCCTTTCCCTTGATAACCTTACTCACCTGATTCATCTGCAGCACAATGGAATCTTTCCCTTGTGTTGTAAGTCCCTGTGTATTCATTGACTGTTTCATAGCAACCTCCCTGAAAAAGTGAAAATATTGGAGAAAGAAATACTGTATCGGTGTGTTAGTTACATAGTACACTAGTATCACTGTGATGTAAAGCCATTTTTTAGGAATTGGGTTCCATTAAAAGGCGGCCCTATAGCCCCTCGTCCAAGACTTCCTCTCAAGCAAACATAGAATAGTAGTGGAATGAGCTTCAACACACGCTGATTTCACAGAGCTTAAACCCATGCTTCCGAAATCAGTTTTGTACGCTGAAGATTCTGGAAGCAATGCTCACAAAACTTTTAGGAGGAATGAAAATGAAACGAGAGGTTCATATTTCGCAGACTTACCCGCGGCTCACTGTATACTCGGAGGAGAACTACAGAGGACGGAGCAGAATTTATACCGGCAATCTCGGGATCCGTAATACAGACAACATTCTCGACGGGATCGAAAGCCTGCGCTTCTTCTCCACCAGCAGCAATGCTACGCTTGTATTGTTCAGCAGAACCCGCTTCAGAGGCATTTTCCGTGTACTGCGTGGAAATCACAGTATCCGTGATCTGGATGATTACATCAACGGCAACGACGTGGAATCAATCATCTCCACCAATCAAAGGCTGACGTTAGCGCAAATCCGCAATATCCGCGACAGCGGAGAGCTGCCTTCCGGATATCGTCTGATCTAGAGTTTATGGGCTGCCGTTATATCAAAAAGAGGGTACACCCCGGCCTAAGGTGTACCCTCTTTTACATGAATCAGCTATTCCCCTTCAACTAACTGCAGCAGCTCTTCAACCACCCGCTGAGGCTGATAGCTGTGAATATAATGGGAGCTGTCAGGCACGATGATTTGTTTGCCCTTAACGGACCATGCAGGAAGAACAGCTTGGCTGTCCATCCAGGCGGCATCATCGTCAAGCTTGCCGAAATAGTCTGCAGTTAAGACAGTGACGGGAACCGGAAGCGGTTTGCTGCCAGCCAGCACAACGCGGGCATTCTCTTGACTCTGGCGAATTTCATCGGTCATATTCCGGTTGCCCGCCAGCAGCAGTACCGCCTTGCGGTTTATTTCCTTTAGCTTCCCGGGCAGCAGCTTATCCCCATTGCTGTCACTCGCTACCCATTCTGCGAATCCATTCACATGATATAATGCCCGTAATATACCGGTCGCCCGAAGCCCCTTGTATATTCCGGACACAAGTTTAAGCTCCGGACTAGACTCATAGTATTCAGGACTTCCCCCGTCAATCAGCAGAATCCCCTTCACTTCTTCAGGGTACCGCTGGGCATAACGGATGGTTTCCAGCGCGCCTAGCGAATGGCCGACAAAAAGATAAGGCGGCTTCTGACCGGAAACTTGCAGCAGCTCGTGAACTTCATCGGTGATGGAGTCAATATCCCGCTTTCTGCCGGTTAAGTCACTATATCCGTAACCAAAGCGGTCATAGACCGCAATTTTCGCATGCTGCCTCAGACCCTCGTACAATGGAGAAAAATCGGCGTAAGGATTTGCTGTTCCCCACCCGGCTGCAAACACCACAGTCGTTGATCCCGCACCCTCAGTATATAGGTGCATTTTACCTCCTTTTACCTGATATAGACCTCCGGCGGGTGAATAATTCTTCCTGTCCTGTGTGGAACCATACCATTGGTATGCGGCTCCTAACCCGGCCAATACAATCAGTGCAACCAGCAGGCAGAGTGTAATTTTCACACCTCTTCTTTTTAACATACACTCCTCCAATTCCATGTTAGAAGCTGCTCTTCACCTCGACAACGATATATTCAGACGTTTCTCACTCCTAAGCCTTGAGCGATATTCGTAATTTTTTGATGGCATCCCACAAATCAAAGGTCCAACAATACACTAATTCAAAGGGGATACCGGTTTTTCTATTATTTCAGTTTTCTGAATTGGCTTGTTACAACCTCGGCCCAAGGGGCTTTTCATGTTAACGGTTATATGACCAGCCTGATTCTGGCCCACGAGTCCAAAGTAACTGCCTTACGTTACCTTCCGTCTTCCAGAAAAATCGTCAACCTCCGTACAGCGGAAAGCTGGCAGTAATTCTATATGGAGTTGAAGCTCGACGATTAAGATAATGCGCTTAACCGGGGGTGCTGGCTGTGGAGCGCAGACCCATGATCCATACCGGGAGACAGCTGCATCAAGCTCCGCCTTGCTCTTCCAGCAGATTTTCTTGAATTTGTACAGCTCCAACTGACAGCTGGGTTACCTCTGCGGATAACTGTTTCACTTGTTCATGAAGCACATGTGCTTCATCCGTGCCCTCCAGATAGCGGGTGACAAAGTGCAGGAACACATCAACTTTTCTAAGCAGCATCAGCACGGGAACGGCCTTGATTTCGGCTTCGGTAAGAAGGACCCTTGTGCTGAACCCCCGGCAAAAATCCCGGACCGCTGCTCTTTCCTCCGCATGACCCAATAGCCCCGACAGAATTACCGCAGGCTCCATCGCCCTCACATCAAAGGTGCAAAATTCAAAATCAAGCAGCGCAGCTACTTGCCGGTGATCGCTTGTCTCCACCAGCAGATTGGAAGCATTCAAATCTCCGTGCACCAGCTGATGCGGCAACCCCTTAAGTTCAGCCAGCGAACCCGCGATATTTTCATATGCGCTGTAAAGGATCTCCAATCCCTTGGCAAGTTCAGTAAAGGGAACTGGCGGTTGCAGACACAGCTCACGGATTACTTCTCCGGTACATAGCGGATAAGCCTGCCGCAGCTCATAATAAGGCCGGTAGACCGGAGCAAGTCCGGGACTTATCTCTGCTAGCACTACAGACAATGTACCTGCCGCCTCCCCGAAGGATTCGTAATAGCCAAACTCCTGCTCAGTGGGCGAATCTCCGTCTATGTATTCGAACAAGCAGCTAAATTTACCAGCCCCGTCCTCCAGCTGAACCAAAGTTTCTCCGGCCGGTGTCCCGATAGGAACAGGCACTTTGAAGGGTAAAGACAACATCCCCAGCTTTTGCAGTACGGCATGCTCGAATTCGATTTTCTCTCTATCTTTATGTGTATCATAGATTCGCAGCACGGCGCGGCGTGTGCTATTTTCTACAAAATAGGTTGTATTATTCCAACCCCCGCTCCGCTTCCTCAACGTTCCACTCCACTCCGGCCAAACTTGGCTTACAATAGTATCCGTAGGCTTATGCCCCTCTCTTAATTGTTTTGTAACGAATCTCCCGTGAGCGGGTCTTATATGTAAGGTGGTGAACATGTGACCGATGTAGAACAAATCTACGAGCAATATTTTCAGGACGTATACTTGTTTGCGCTATCCTTAAGCAGAAGTAAGCAGATTGCTGAGGAGATTACGCAAGAAACGTTTGTAAAAGCAGTGAAAAATATTAACCAGTTCAAAGGCAATTGTAAAATTAGTGTCTGGCTGTGTCAAATCGCCAAAAACACCTATTTCACTTATATGGACAAACAAAAGCGCTACGAACCGGGCGATCCGCAGGAAAAAATACACAAGAACAGTTTCACGATTGAACAAAAGCTGATCGACAAGACCGAAGCCCTGCGAATCCACAAGCTACTGCACAGTCTGAAAGAACCTTATAAGGAAGTCTTTACACTGAGGGTGTTTGGAGAGTTATCCTTTGACCATATCAGTCAGGTTTTTGGCAGAACGGAAAGCTGGGCCAGGGTTACATTTCACCGCGCTAGAAACATCATACAAGACTTATTAATGGAGGAAAATTGATGAACAAACTGTCCTGCGGAGTCGTCGGGGATTTGCTGCCGCTCTACTATGATGAGGTGTGCAGCGCAGATACCAGGGAATCGATTGAGGCTCACTTAGCTACCTGCGAGCAATGTACAACCGCGTTGCACAAGCTGCAAGAGAGTAGCCATCTGCCGTTTGAGGTCATAGTGAAGAACAAACAGGAAAGCACCGGTCTGGTCAGCTTCAAAGGCTACTGGCACCGCTCCAAAGCTGCGGCATTTCTCAAAGGTCTGCTTCTGGCCACAGCCCTGTGCGGTGTTATCATTCTAGGGTATGTTGGCTTATTCCGCTGGAATATTGCCGAAGTCCCCTCCAGTGTCATCGAGATCACTGATGTTAGCCGGCTCAAAGACGGAAAAATCGCTTATCATGTGAGAATGACCGATGGCTACCTGGTAAATCAGGTTATGGGTTTTTTGGAGGGGGACGGAATCTACTATATAACTCCAATGCGGCCTGTCATCAAAACCAAAAAGTCTGCTGCGATTGGGCTTGGCAACGGGTACGACTTTGTAAATTTCGAACAATTAAACGCTAACCGTACAGACCCTTCCACTCAGATTCAAGCCATCTATTATGGACCCAAGGATGACAACCCCATATTGATCTGGAAGCAAGGAATGCAGCTACCGCCAGCAAGCGATACCGTTGAAGCGCAGTTTATGGAGCGGGATTAGTATATTTGGAGCATATCTTGAGCACCCTCTGATTTTTTCCGCTATAATAAATTTCATATTGATATATGCAAAGGATGGGATTCATATGGACGCAACTGTTTCCAAACGATGGCTGCTGGCAAGGCTCTATGAGCCGGAGCAGACCATAGTAGACTGCCGGTTTACGCTCGGTAAACCTCAGGCTGGCCGGGAAAGCTATGAACAAGAGCATATTCCGGGTGCGGTCTATCTCGATTTGGAGCTGGATCTGTCAGGCCCTGTGGGAGAACATGGCGGACGCCACCCCCTCCCCGACCCGCAGGTACTTGCAGCACGCCTCTCGAAGCTGGGAATCGGAAATGATTCACGCATTGTCGCCTATGATGACGAAAGTGGCATGAATGCTGCGCGGCTCTGGTGGCTGCTGCGTTACCTGGGGCATGAACAGGTATTCATTCTGGAAGGCGGCTTCAGCGCATGGAAGGCAGAGAAATTCCCTGTAACGGAGCATCAGCCGGTGCGGGTGCCAAGCTCGTTTCAGGCAAATGTGCAGCTGCAGATGCTGGTTGACGTGAACAAAGTACATCAGGTATCTGCTAATATGGAGCCTTCGGCTTCTCCGGCCGGCCTCACTCCGGTCCTGATCGATTCCCGCGCCCGGGAACGCTTCCTGGGTCTGGAAGAAACCTTGGACAATAAAGCCGGACATATCCCTGGTGCGTTTAACTTCTTCTGGAAAGAAACGCAGAATGCTGATGGAAGCTACAAAAGTGCCGAGGAGCTGCAGGAGCATTTCTCCGAGCTGGACAAAGACGCTGAGATCATCGTCTACTGCGGCTCCGGCGTCACCGCCTGCCCGAATGTACTGGCACTGGAGCGTGCGGGATTCAATAATGTGAGGTTGTATCCCGGGAGCTGGAGTGATTGGATTTCGTATCAGGAGAATGCGGTGGCTACCGGGGAAGAGTAAAATTAGCACGATATATGTATAAGGAATTTGGAGGACTGAACCAGCAGTCTCACAGGTCTCTGGTTCAGTCCAATCATAGCATTAGATTGCCTTCTCTGGTTTCTTTACCTCTACTCCATTGAGGATTAAATGCAAGCGGATCTCTGCCTTGAGTGAATCAGAGACGGCACAATACTTCTCCTCAGCCATCAGGATGGCTTTCCAGAGCCGGTAATCGGGGACATCCCCATCGATATGAAAGAACAGATCAATTGCTGTGAATCCGGAAGGGTTCACTTCCTTGCGTGTTCCATCTGCTTCAATTTCAAGACGTGTGATCCCAGATAGGAATCGATCCAGAATCATCGTGATATCGATGCCCATACAGCCTCCCAAACCAGCCAGCAGCAATTCCATGGGAGTCATGCCTTCGCCGTTCCCGCCGTATTTGGGAGTTGCATCCATCTCTACAGAATAACCTGAAGGTCCTATAGAATTAAACATCCGTTTACCCTTCCAAATTGTCGAAACTTTCACTATATTTTTACCTTCTTCCTTAAATTTCGTTGATCTGGCGCAAGAATCTCCGCGTCCTTTCCTCTTTTGGATCTTCAAAAAACCGCTGCGGAGCCGCTTCTTCGATGATGTTCCCATCTGCCATCAAAATGATTTTGGTCGCCACTTCACGGGCAAACTTCATCTCATGCGACACGACCAGCATCGTCATGCCCTCCTGAGCTAGCTCACGCATCACACTCAGCACCTCACCCACAAGCTCGGGATCAAGCGCAGAAGTAGGTTCATCAAATAACATTACAGCGGGTTCCATAGCCAGAGAACGGGCAATCGCCACTCTTTGTTGTTGTCCGCCAGAGAGCCGGGAAGGATAATATGCTTCACGGTCCGCCAGTCCAACGCGATCCAGAAGCTTTCGCCCTATAGCTACAGCTTGATCCTTCGGCAGCTTCTTCACGGTGATCAGACCTTCGATCACATTGCCGAGCGCTGTTTTGTGCGGATATAGATTAAATTGCTGGAACACCATCCCGCTCTGCTTGCGGATATTCCTGGTGGCCTGCTGACGCAAACGTCTGGAAGCTGTGGCATCCACCACAATACCATTTACTTCAAAGCTGCCACCCGAGATGTCCTCCAGACCATTTAAGCAGCGAAGCAATGTGCTTTTGCCTGAACCGCTCGGTCCCAGGACGACGACAATATCTTGTGCTGCCACCTCTATATTAATGCTCTTCAGCACTTCATGATCCTGAAAATGCTTGGATAAGCCTGTAGTCGTTATCATGTTAACGTCATCTCCATGTTTAGTAAGCTTTGGCTAATCTCCGTTCGAACCGTTCCAGGATGAAGGCCAGCCCTGTACTCATAATCCAATACATCACTCCGATCCCCAGATAAAAAGGCATATATTGATAATATTGGGCAATGAGCAGCTGTGCTTGGCGCAGCAGTTCGCTGACCGTGATAACTGAAACGAGTGAGGTCTCCTTCAGCATACCAATAAACGTATTCCCCATAGGCGGAATGGCAATACGCATGGCCTGGGGCAGTACAATTCTGCGCATCGCCTGCCATGGCGTCATCCCGGTTGAATAAGCAGCCTCCAATTGTCCCTTCGGAACAGACAGAATGGCCCCGCGAAACGTCTCAGACAAGTAAGCCCCGGCATTCACACTAAGCGCAATATAGGCTGCTGTAAGGGAACCGAGTGTAATTCCATAATCCACAAGCCCATAATAAATGATTACAATCTGTACCAGGAGCGGTGTACCGCGAATGATAGACACATAGAAACGGGCGATCCACCGAATCGGCAGATTCCCTTTGAGGCGGGCGATAGCCACCACTAGTCCGATGATCAGACCGAAGAACATGGAGACAAGCGTCAGCAGTAAGGTAAAACCGGCTCCCTTCAACAAGAAGGGCAGGTTGTCGAACACGAGTTGCATAGATACTATCCCCTTCCCGCCATAGGGCGCGCGCTCCAACATTTATTTTGCGGGTGTCTCATTGAACCATTTTTGAAAAAGAGTATCGTAGGTGCCATCTGCCTTCATATCCGCCAAAGCTTTATTCATTGCATCCCGCAGTTCTGTATTCTCCTTGCGAAGAGCTACACCCGCCATATCGGATTTGATCGCTTCACCAACCGCTTTAATCTGAAAGCCATTCTCATCCACAACCGGTTTCAAGGCATACAGATTATTAATGGTAGCATCAATCCGTCCTGCATCCAGATCTTTCAGTGAGGTAATGACGTCATCATACGTCTTGATCTCGAAATCACCTACTTTTGGCAGCACTTCGGTACGCAGGTAGGTTTCATCGTTCGTTCCGAGTCCAACC
The DNA here is from genome assembly GCF_038008625.1 of Paenibacillus sp. FSL L8-0470. Taxonomy (NCBI): domain Bacteria; kingdom Bacillati; phylum Bacillota; class Bacilli; order Caryophanales; family Paenibacillaceae; genus Paenibacillus; species Paenibacillus sp. FSL L8-0470. Next base: position 3,300,912 of record NZ_JBBOZM010000001.1, on the reverse strand, counting down.
CCAATCGTCTTCCCTTTGAAGTCTTCCAGCTTCGTGATATCTGTATTTTTAGTATTGACGATGATTTTGACATTGTTCGTGATGTAAGAATCCGTGAAATCAATTTGCTTCTTACGTTCATCTGTTATCGTAACCTGGCTAATCACGATGTCGAATTTCTTCGCTTGCAGACTTGGGATCAGCCCGGAGAAATCCTGAGTCGTGAATTCTGCTGTCACTCCAAGACGTTTGGCAATTTCCTTGGCGATATCAGGGTCAAAGCCATCTACTTCTTTCTTTTCATTCAAAAAGGTATACGGTGGATAGGTCCCCATTGTACCGACCTTGATCACACCCGCTTCTTTAATTTGTTCCAGTTCATTTGCAGCTTTAATTCCCGAGTCCGAGTTCCCCCCGCAAGCGCTTAAAACCAGGCCGAACACTGCTAGAGCTGTTATTGTAACCACAGCTAATTTACGTTTTATCATATCGTTTCTCTCCCTTTATCTATATTCTTCCCAACAATCCGTAAAATTCGAAATTGGCCAATTCAGTAGCTAATTGCTGTGCAGAGGCTTGCGCAACCTTTGTATGAATTTCTTCGGAGCCAAATAACCAGCGTGAAAGCAAACCGTCACACATACTCATCAACAAAGCAGCGCGAAGCTCAACCTCTATTCCCTCAGGTAGCATTTGAAGCTCTATCGCTCTTTCTATATTGTGGCGAAAAGCTTGCTCCATCGCATTTCGGGTAGCCGAAATACGGTTCCTTATTGTTTGGTCGGCCCCATTTCCCATCAGGAGGATCTCCATAAGATGGCGGTTATCTGCGGCGAAACTGAACAACCGGTGGAACAGAACTTCTGAAGCTTTTACCATATCTGTAATATCTCCGGGATCTTGACGATAACCTTGGGATATCACTTGCAGCAGCTGTTCCTTGCCTGTTTCGATAATCTCCAGTGCAATGGCTTCCTTACTCTTAAAGTGCCAGTAAAAGGTTCCTTGGGCTACGCCCGCTCCCTGAACGATGTCAGATATTTTCGTCTGATGATATCCGTGTCGGGCAAACTTTTCTAGCGCTATCTTCATCAGTTGAGTTCTACGATCTATGTTTCCGTTGTTTTCATCAATAGGCAATCCATCTCCTCCTCCCGATTGATTAGTCAGTCAGTTGTCTTTTTTAAATCCTATAGGATAACTTTGTTATTGTCAATGGATTGTTTATATTTCGTCCTACTACACGACATATTTTGCTACGGTGGACTAATTTACTAACCAACTTACGGTTCAATTGAATCTGGGGCTGCTTTGACAGTTAAGGATACAGTTCGAGCTGTTCCACAAGCATCACGATAACCAGCAAGGCTGCCGGTATAGGCAGGCGTTTTTTCTTTACACTCTCCCCTTTGGTTATGAAAATAATGGTTTTTACAGCTGTGAAGTCTGCTGAAGTTCCGGATTAAGAAATAGTATAATATATGGATAGAAAATAAACGTCCCGTTTTTTGTTTCAAATTTGAATGGAAAGTAGTGTGAAGCATGAAGCTCTCACCAGTAAACAGCAGCTATTCTGTTCAGCCAATCACTGGCTTCAACCGGGAAAAGGCTGCCTTATCCCGGTTGCTTGCGGCCTCAGATTCCGGGATCGGCCCGTTGATGCATAGCGGAAGGTGGTGCTAAGAATGAACAGTAAGGATGGCGTCCCGCCTGAAGGAACATTCGAACAGCTTGATCAGTTGTGGTTCAGACTTCGAAGCATCGCACAGAACAACAGACCCAATGGAGAGTGGTCACTTCGGCTGCAATTTCTTGAATCGCATATGCTCCTGATTCCAATAGTTGGCCGGGGTTGGATAACGGTAGATGGCAAGTATAGTGAACTCAGGGCGGGATTTGTATTTGTATGCCTGCCAGGGCAATTGATCGAAGCCCGTCTAGAGGGTACAGGAGACCAGAGATTATACATTCTGCGGTTTGATGTATTTGGTCAGCGTGATCTGCCTGAACTTCAGGAACAGACAAGCTCATCGGAGCTTCATATCCCCTTCCCCTTGGAAGGAGAAACAGCAATTGCTTCAACTATTACTTACAGCAAACACTGTGAGTCCATCGCCGCTTCCATGGGAAGCATAAACCCCTTGCAATGGCTGCATGCACAGAGCGGATTCTATGAGCTACTGTATAGTCTGCTGAACGATGCCAGCCAGCTGCATCTGAGCGATACTGATGCTGTTATGGAGCGGGTCAAGACATATATAGAGCAACACTACCGCGAAGATATCTCCATTCGTTTGCTGGCTGGCGAGGCAGGCACTAGCGAAAGGCATTTCATCAGACTGTTCAAGCAGAAATATGGTCTCAGCGCGATTGAATACCTGACCGAATACCGGATCAGACAAGCAAGGAGCCTTATGCTGCCGCAAACGAATTATGAATTGAAGGATATTGCCGCTTACGTCGGTTACAAGGACATTCCTTATTTCCGGCGCAAATTCAAGCAAATTACCGGTGTAGCTCCGGCAACATTCATGCGAAATGCCAAGCTGAAAATTGTTGCATACCACGGCAGCCTGATTGGGGCACTGCTTACCCTGAATATTATTCCCTGCGCAGCTCCGGCTGACCATCCTTGGACTGAATATTACCGCCGTAAATATGAGCCTGGTGCGGTACTGCCTCTTGCCCAAGATGACGATACCAGAATACAGCAACTCACCTCCCTCCATCCTGATTTTATTCTGGGGCTGGAGCAATCGCTAAGTCCGGACATACTGAAGCAGCTTCAAGAGCTTGCACCCACTTATTTCGTATCCTGGCTCCGAATGGATTGGCGGACGCAATTAAGATTCATCGGAAAATGTCTTAACAAGTCAAAGGAAACAGAGGCATGGTTAGACAAATATGAGCGCAAAGCCGAGGCTGTCCGGGCGGACTTAGATCATGAACTCGCCAAGGACAAGCTCCTTATTGCCCGAATATCCGGTCAGAAGATTACCGTGTTGTCTAATCGAAGCTTGGGTGAAGTACTCTACGATGATCTGCATTTACTCCCGGCGTCCGTTGTTAACCGCAAGCTTAGCTATCAGACATTGACGCTGGAAGAGCTGGGGTCTGCGGATGCGGACAGGCTCCTGTTGATTGTGGATGAGGATGTCCACTCGCAGGCCGTCTGGTCTGAGCTCCGGGACAAGAAGTCGTGGAAGCAGCCTGATCCCGCCGGATATTCGCGTATTGACCATCTCCCTCCCTTTCCCTGGACAGAGTATACATCGTTCACACAGGAGCTGATTCTCGACCTAGCGTTGTCTCTTTGGCGTAATCGAACATAAAATATTGGCGTGATTGTCAATAGTCGAATCTAAAAGATTGTTTTATACTCCTAACAGTGATATTGATTCTCACTCGCAAGTGAGATTTAAGGTATCGAAAATCAGGAGGTTACATAATAAATGATACAGTTAAGAACAGGAATGGCGTTCTGTATGACTATTGTGCTGGTATTGGTAATGGCAGCTTGCTCAAATAACAGTGGACAGGCCGAGATTGCCGCCTCAGCTGAAGCGGACACTCGTGTAGTGAAAAGTGAAAAGGGCGAGACTACGATCCCTGCCAATCCAACCAAAGTCATCGGACTCTCCGTAGTCTATCCGGAGTTTCTGCAAGCATTGGGCGTTACACCCATAGCAGTACAGAACTACCAAACGGATCTACCAACCTATCTGAGAGAACCGCTCAAGGATACCCTTAAAATGGGCATTGCAGAAACCCCAAATTTTGAAATGATATTGGCCTCTGAACCAGATCTTATCCTTGCTCCCGTCTGGTGGTCTGACAAGGACTATGACCAGTTATCCGGGATCGCACCGACGGTTCTGCTGCCACAGCGCGATGACTGGCGTGATGAACTGAAGGATATAGGCGAGGTCCTGGGCAAGAAGGACATTGCAGAGAAGGTCATTCAAGATCTGGCAGCCCAAGAAGCTGAAGCCAAGCGGAAGCTTGATGATCTGGTTGGCAATGAAACCGTGTTGTATATGATGGTTATGCCTAACAGCCTCATTCTCTATGGGGATCAGATCGATCGCGGAAAGTTTATTCATACCACGCTTGGGCTGGAGATGATTCCGAACTTCCCCGATAAAGATCTGTCATTATCCATATCACTTGAGAAATTGCCGGAGTATAATCCCGACCACCTCATTATTCAGCTGAATAATGAAGACAGTGCTGAGGTTAAGCAAACCTATGAAGACATGCTGGATAGTCCTCTGTGGAAGAACATGAACGCGGTCAAGAAGAATCAGGTGTATACGATGGCGGGCAAGGATTGGTTTAACGTGGGCATGTCTCCGCTGGCGAACCGCTATGCGATTGATTCGGTTCTCCAAGCCTTTGAAGGCAACACGGAATAAAGGGGATTTAAGGATGTGCGAAACCGAAAAATTGCAATTGGGAGAACGTTTTTTCATCCATTCGGAAGCTGCGGAGAATGCAGTGGTTACTTTATCGCTTACCGAATTAAGCCAGCCAGCAAATGCTGAGCATCTGCTCATAACTTATGCTTCCATGCTCGGAACAGATGACAAGCGTCTGGCAGCTGCTATCTTTTGCAGCTGGTATGCCGGAATTTGCGGAGCCAAATATGCACTGCTCACGGCTTCACCCCCGATGGCTCGTGCCTTGTGCCTGAGCAACATGTCTGTACAGCTCATCCGCACTGAGGGATTCCCCATATTCTCCTTTCCTGTCCATGAAAATCGGGACGATCTCTGCCAAAAACATAGTTCTGGGGAAGAATTACTAGATGAGCTTGGTTTGTTCTATAAGAATGATGTTAGACCGATTATTCTTGCTCTTGCCGAAGCCGCACAGACCAAGGCAGTGATGCTATGGAAGCATATTTATAATCAGCTATATACCTATATGGAAGAGGAAGCCCGGGACGCAGCAGGTGAGAGCCAACGCAACCTTATCATCGAGCAATTCAAATCTGTGACCTGGGAACTCGAACCGGAGGTATTCGGACTTCCCGTCAATCCGTTCCGCATCATGCCCAAATTCAGAACGGACCCCAACCCTCCGCACCGCATTATATCTATTAAGGCGACCTGCTGTCTGGCCTATCAGCTCAGAGCGGATCATGGATACTGCAGTAGCTGTCCTATACTGCCACCGGAGCAGCCAGAGATAACAAATTGAAGGGGTTGTCCCATAAGTAGAATTTCTATGACTTAGACACAGCTTTCTTCATTCTTAAGACCACAAAAAGTGAGCAAAGCAGCGATTCTCCCGTTATTGGAGGATCGCTGCTTTGCGTTTTTGGTCATGGGTGGCTTGCCTTAGCAGATTATGGGCAAGGGAAAGCCACCCGACTTCAATCGTCACTTTTTCGATGCCGCATCGGCAAAATCGCCGGATGCCCCGGTTATTCTCCAGTTGTCCAAACACACTCTCCGGTTCCGTCATCCGGCGCACGGCCAAGGCGCAACCTTCTTCACCCGTAGAATCTCACGAGCCTGGTTCTGGTACCGTATTCGTTCCAGACTAACGACGATTTCACGGTTTCCGGCGGCTTTTGTACAACGCTCCTTCAATGGGCAACCTTTGCAGCTTCTAGTCACAACATCAAGCACACCCTGCCTGCTTAACTGTAGAATTGCCAGAGTACAAGCTCCCCCACCAGAACTACCATCATCGCCACAGGCAGAATGGCCAACCACTTGACACGGGCAGTCGAAGCAAACCGATTCTTCATCCAGGATAGCAGCAGCGCCGCTAAGAACAATACAGCCAATCCGGTCAGAGCATAATTTACCAAAATCTGAGGATAGACTTCGTCATAGGCACGCTCATTGTTACTGAGCATCCGCAAGGCCAGAACCAGATTGTTCACCACAATTCCGGTTCCCGTTAAAGTCAGGCCAGCCTCCAGTTTGCGGCTGAACGCTCGAGGTGCAGGGCGTGTTCTGGTTCTTCGCTTATTCAAAATCGCCTTCACCAGCAATACTAACGGGGCGATAATGAAGTAGACGATGACCAGCACCGCCAACGCGGCACTCAAGAGCAGCACCGGCATTGATTTACTTGCAGGCAGCGGCAAATAATCAGTGGTATATACCGAGATCGCCTCTACCTTACCATTACTGACCTTGGCATGCAGCATTGGCCAGGCATCGAGTGCCGAGTCTCCGCTCACTTTCTCATAGAGGTAAGGTTGAACCTGCTTATAGCTTCCAGTCATGCCTGCAAGTGATACCTGGAGCTGGTCCACTCCCTGCGGCTCAAGCTTCATCAGCGTAAGATAGGGGAATAGAGTCATGAAGCCATGTCCAGGGCGGCGCGCAGCCATGAACTCACCTTGAACCTCAGACGTATCCGGCAGATCAACAGCATCCGCCTGCTCACGTGTGCCCACTATCGCTTTGGCTAGACCATGTACAATTTTAGATTCACTGGCCTGATTAGTCATAATTACGAGCGCAAACCGGTCTTCAGGCACGATCTGCAGATTGGTGGCAAAAGCAATCGTATTCCCGCCATGTCCCAACGTCCGGTGCATTCCGGGATATTCCCAGAATCCATGTGCAATGCCCGGCATTCCTTCAGCTGAGGCATAACTCTGGGTCAGCATCGTGCCCAGCGTCTCCGGCTTCTCGAACAGAGGGGATTGTTCCCCGGCTGCAGGCATGAATGCCCTTGCAAACTTAGCCAAATCTTCCGCAGTGCCGTTATTACCACCGTTGGGGTACATGGACATATAATTCCATGATCCCAGCGTAAAGGACCCTTCTCCATCGAAGAAATAACCTTTAGCTTTATGCTCCAGCAGCTCCGGGCGGTCCTCTACGACGGAATGAGCAATAGAATCCCTCATGCCCAGTGTGTCAAAAATATGCTGCTGAACGTATTCATGATAAGGCTGACCACTGATTCTCTCCACAATATATGCAGCCAGTGAGTTGCCATAGTTCGAATAGGCTACAACCTCACCTGGTCTGTAAATCTGTGACGGCTGGGCTAGCTGCAGCCCCTCTTCCAGCGAACGCACTTCCTCAGGGGACTGATAGGCCATATCGAACATATACTCTTCGAATCCGGCATTATGGTTCATCAGATTGAGCATCGTTATGGGATCATCATACTTTAGTTTGGTTAGGAAATTCTCCGGCAAATAGCTGCGGATATCTACATTCAGGTCAATTTCCCCTTGTTCTTCCAGCTGCATCACAGATGTCCAAACTGCAAGCTTGCTGATCGAACCCCACTCCATTACTGTATCCGGTGAGACAGGGATCTGCTGCTCCACATCGGCGTAGCCGTAACCCTTGGACAGTACCACCTGGCCATTCTTCACCATAACAATAGACGCACCTACGGATTGTTGCCCTATGTACTCTTTTACATAATCATCGACAAAAGCTTCCAAACCTGCCAGCGGAATCCCGGAAGGGGTTGCTCCCCCTGCTCCGCCGCTACCTATCTCCGCAGCAAATGCTGTAATACTACCGGATAGTAACAATAGTATTGAGAACACAAGTGTAAATCCTCTTCTTAACAATAAGACCTCTCCTTTAGTCAAGTAAACTCCTGCAGTTCTCCTATTCTAACAAATATCTTCACACATAACCGCATAATATTGTAAAAGTAAACTAAGGCCGGGTATAGGATGGTGAAGTTATATGCGGGGAGCTGGAGTGACTGGATTAGTTATGAGGGGAACCCGATAGCTGTCGGAGATGAAGAACAACCGGACAAGGCATAGCAGTATGCGTATCTTGAATACATCGCCATATGGGCAACTTGCTTTAGGCGATGTATTTTTTATGCTCGAAGTCAACACGAAATTAACATGCGCGCTCTGTAAATATTTTCAGGAAACCACGCGCTGAGCGCTTGTTGGTATGCTCCTTCATGTACCTTTTAACCCCTCGCACACGTACGTCCTCGCCGCTGTACACACATAAAGAAGACCGATCAGCCCCTCCTCGTGGGAATGGCTAATCGGCCCTTAACTACTCGTTGTTTACTTTACGGCTCCTTTTGAATGAACACTAAGTCAACAACGAATTCAACTTGTAATACGATCAACAGAAAAAGAGCGATCCGTACGGCTTGACCCAGCTATGTTGTATACTTCGCCTTAGCTCAAACCGTATTATTTAGTCAGACCCGTCCTCCACGGGCTTCTTGCTCCACAAGTCCTCTCAAGTGTAGCCAAGGAAGATCGTTGCACAATCTCTTATGAGGAGAATCCGATTGCAACGGGAGAAGAGTAAGATCTGAAAGGTCGCGTTGGTCGCGGGTTTGGGGGTTGTGGCAGGTTGCCACAGCCCTTTCGGTCTTCTCTGCAAACAGCTTGCCAACAAGCAGTTGCAGCAGCTACTCAAAAACTAGCTATAGCTAGGTGGTCGAGTCAGAAGGCTGGTGAACAATAGCCGGTTTTTCTGGCTCTCCTCGGTGAGCGGCGCTGTTCATAATCGCTGTAGAATCTGATAGGCAGTGTACTCACATCAGGGATGCCAGATCGATAGACAGCCGGTGAATCGGCTGCTGAACAGGCTGTCCCAGCCGGTACAGGAAGGAAGGTCGCGGTTCTTCGGACACTTGCTTGTGAATAAGACCGGCGTCATGAAAATCATGCAGACGCAAGGATAGTTGGCGAGGCGTTATGCCGGTGAGCGACTGGCGGATATCCTGGAACCGCTCGTGATTATAGTTCAGCGTTAGCAGAACAGACAAGCCCCAGGCCTTGTCTGATAGTCTGCCATGTCCAATCTGCTCTTCGCTGAGTTGGACGGCACGGGCTGCTTCGCGGTGGAGCCGTCCTTTGTCGGTCAGCACATACTCGGGGAGGAGCGGATGCCGCCGTTCTTGCGGAGATAGATGAACGAGCAAACCATCCGCTATCATCTTCTTCAAATTAGCGGTTAGCCGGGAAGGCGCGATACCGAGCTTGTTCTGCAGCGGGGTGAAGCGACCGCCACGTTCGTCAAGCGAAAGCAGGATGGGCAATGTCCATTGCCCGGTTAGCTCCCGACTCAGCTTTAGCACTTCTTCTTTCTTGCTCAAGACTCTGTAAGCGGTTCGGATAACATCAGATTATGCCCGTCGGGGTCCACGAAAGTGGCCAGCTTGGTCAACTCAGGAATATGTTCGACTTCACCAATAAAAGTTACCCCTTTACTCTCGAGCTGCTGTATCGCTTCCTCGATATTCCATACTTCAAATACGGTCGAAGAAGTAGCTGGTTCTACGGTCTCTGCCACTGAAAAACCAATTACGCAGTCCTTGGTGTTGGTATTCACCATGGCCATGCCACTCTCCGCATCATGAAAGATAACTTCGAAACCAAGCTTGCCTGAGTAAAACGCTATTGTTTGCTCTAAGTTGGATACGCTGTACCATACGGTTAGACCTGATCTGTACATAAATTAGCCTCCTATGATAAATCTGAATTTTACTACCGATAATATACCACGTATAATAACGGTAGTAAAGTGATCAAGGTTCCTCGTTCATACTCCAGAATGAAATTATATATGGGGGTAATGCGAGCGAATCTATTAGTTATGAGGGGAATTCAATTGCGGTGGGGGACGAGGAGAAGGAGTAATCAGCATAATAGTATGTAATCTGGAGTACATCGCTCGAACAGCGATGTACTTCTTTACGTTGTGCTCAGGCGTTCAAGAATATGCAATGACGTTGATGATCGGTTTTGATGCGTTTATCCCACTATTGCATCGTATTTGGCGGCCTCGACCGCGGAAAAAATTCGCGCTAAAGTGGTGGATCTCGCGGAACACAGCGATTGTCATCGGCCACGATCGGCTACTTTCTGGCCGAATGCAAGTGGGACGAAGAAGTGCTTTAAACCAAAGTCGTGCAGATGTCTGAAAGGATTGAGGAGCCGTTGTTCGTTATCGATGATAATAGGATCACCCGGAAGACAAAGCCATCGTCACAGGCACAGTCTCAAATAGAACCTACCGGTTTTTATCATTTTCATCCCGCTTGCCCCTCACCAGCAGGACATTCCACTGTCAACTTCTAAGCATTATTTATTAGCAGCAGCATACGGCTTGATTCATACAGGAAGTCTTAACTTGACATGTATTTGTCAAGTTTTATAGTTATACTGAAACCAAGAGGTGAGCGGATGCAAAGCAGCAGATTATTTCAAATGATTTATATTTTATTGGAAAAGGCGACTGTTACGGCACCCGAGTTGGCTGAGCGGTTCGCTCCGTTCTCTCCGAGCCAATGGCGCTGGCGTACCACAAACCAGGCTCTTGGTCTTGGCGGTGGAAGCAACGACCCTCGATCATCGTAGGCGGCAATGCAATGACGCTGGCGGATCACAAGTCTCTGTACATGCCCAACGTTCCTGATCTGAAACCATTTTCAGCGTATATCCGACAGCTGGAGTGACTGGATTAGGGGAATGCCAGATTTAACGTGTTGCCGTCTTCTTTTGGCTTTTATATGACTAAGATGGCTTCCAAAATGCAATATAGTGTTTACATTTTACAATACATAAGTTACAATCACTCCCAACCAATAACTGGAAAGGAACTCTCGTGTGCTTGTTAACAACGTTCGTGAACTGAGGGCCCGCTTCAGATAGTTGCAGCAGGACCTAGCGGATGACATCAGAGCCACTCGCCAGACAGTAGGGTTAATCGAGAAAGGAGATTGCTCCCCTTCGATTACGCTCTCTCTTAAAATTGCCGCAGCTTTCAAGTTACCCGTCGGGGAAGTATTTTATAAAAGATGTTAAAACGGATTATGTGTTCGCCATTACTTTCAACCCCATTGTTTCCCGGCATCATCGTAAATATTGTACAGAAATAAGCGTATTTCTACCGAGGGGAGAGCAAAATAATATGAATATAGCCGTCAAGTTGATGCAAAAATTCAAAGACCTCGATAACCAGAAAAAGCTGAAAGTTTACCAGGGCAAAGCGGAGCTTATCAGGAAACGGAATTTGGAAGCATGGGACGATGGGCAGTTTCAAGCGGAATCCCTCCGGCTGCAAGAAGAAGCAAAATCAGGTACGCCTTTGGACGAGCTGCTTGTCGATGCCTATGCACTAGTTTGTGAGGCAGCGAAGAGAACGCTCGGATTACAGCCTTACGATGTCCAGATCATGGCTGCCATAGCTCTACATGAGAGATTTCTGATCGAGCAGCATACCGGTGAAGGAAAAACACTCTCTGCTGTTATGCCTGCATATCTAAATGCACTGACCGGCAAAGGCGTTCATGTACTGACTTTTAACGATTATTTGGCCAAGCGGGATGCGGAGTGGATGGGCCCGATCTATCGTTTCCTCGGGTTAACGGTATACTCGGTTCAAGCGGGCATGAAATTGCCTGAGAAACGGGAAGCGTACGCCGCGGATATAACTTACGTTACGGCTAAAGAGGCCGGATTCGATTATTTGCGCGACACAATCGCACTAAGCGAAGCCGATACCGTGCATCGTCCCTTCCACTACGTTATCGTGGACGAAGCGGATTCGCTGCTGCTCGACGAGGCGCGGGTGCCGCTGGTCATCAGCGGCGATTCGGCCTCTTCCAGAAGCGACAGCTTTCGTTTCGCAGAAGTGGCTCGGCAGCTCAAGCAAGCAGAGCATTACGACTTTGACGAGTTCCAGCGGAACGTTTACTTAAATGAAGCAGGCGCTGCAAAAGCGGAATCACTGCTGGGATGCGGCAATTTGTACGATAGCCATAACGGTCACTTGCTAACGTCATTAAATTGCGCGCTGCATGTGGAATCGTTATTAAAAAAAGACGTCGATTACATCGTCCGGGACGGCAAAATCGAGCTGATCGAAGAATATACCGGCCGCGTGGCGGAGAACCGGTATTTGCCGGACGGGCTGCAAGCCGCGCTTACGGCCAAAGAAGGGCTGTACTCCATAGCCAGCGGGAAAATTCTCGGGACGATCACCATTCAACACTTCATCAGCCTGTATCCGCAGATTTGTGGGATGACGGCTACCGCGCATGCTTCTGCAATAGAATTCGAAGATATTTATGCAATGCAGGTCATGCAAATCCCGCCGAACCGGCCAAACATCCGGATCGACCACCGGCACCGGATTTATACCCATAAAGAAGCCAAGCTTAAGGCACTGGTACAAGAGATCTCATCAGTCCATGAGACGGGACGTCCAATTCTCATTGGTACATCAAGCGTCGAAGAGTCTGCTATGCTGGCAGAGGCGTTAGCCGTTACCGGCGTACCTTGCCATGTTCTGAATGCGAAAAATGACGCTGAAGAAGCTGGCATCATCGCCAAAGCTGGAGAACCCGGCGCAGTGACGGTGTCTACAAATATGGCGGGACGCGGCGTCGACATCCGGCTCGGCGGCGGCGCCCCCGCACAAGCAGAGGTAGTCGCCAAGCTTGGCGGGTTGTACGTGATTGGCACCCATGTGAACGAAAGCGTGCGGATCGACGACCAGTTACACGGGCGTTCCGGCCGCCAAGGCGACCCGGGAGCTTCCGTTTTTTATGTAAGCTTGGAGGACGAGTTGCTGCTTCGCTTCGGCATCCATAAAGCGGTTCGCGCTCCCAGGCAGGATGAGGCTCTTGAAGCACCGGGGCTCAGCAGCAAGATCACCAGTATTCAGCGTATTGTTATGGGCCAAAACTTCGATATCCACAAGGAACTGAACTGTTATTCGGATATGGTGGAGGATCAGAGGCGGCTTTTATACGAGGAGCGGCTCCGAATTTTGACAGGTGAGAAGCCGATGAGTCCTTCGGAGCAGCGAGTCAGGCTTTATTATATCGACGAGTTCTGGGCTGAACATCTTGCATATGTGTCTTACCTTCGCGAAGGGATTCACCTGGAGAGCCTTGCCAGCCGCAATCCGATCGACGAATTTCATGCGCAAATCACCGAAGTCTACGAGCAAATTCCTTCTAAAATAAATAGCGCGTCGGAGAATATGCTTGAAAGGCTCGGAGGTTCAAATGACCCTGCTGAGTGGGAAAAGTTCGGTCTTAAGAGCCCGGCTTCCACCCGGACTTATATTATCAATGATCAATACCTACAGAATAAGCGAACCTCATGGACAGGAACGACTGTATTTGCTTATTGGATTCGCATGATTATTAGGCCGATATTCAAGCTCTCAAAATATTGATGCAGCGTAGCTTTCAAGGATAATCGCGTTGCCGCCCATTTGCTGCACGAAATAACGGCTGATCTGAGCTATTCCCGGAAGATTTGGAAGCAGGTCGATGATGGTTCAGAACAACAGGTGAATTCCGGTATGAGACGCAAGCTCGGCTTGCCCTTCCCGGGACAGCAAATCATGATTGCCGATAAGCCCAGCACCGTACTGAACTTTTTGCGGAATGCCAATAGAATGGAAGCCATTCATCTGAGATCCCTTGGCCGCCCGCCGCAGCACTGACATAAGGAATTTGCTCGAGCGGCTCTTCGGCAATACTTACGATCTTAAGCACTGCTCTGCCTGTTTTTCCTGCTTTTCTCTTGCTCACGCTTTGCCTTCACACCTCGCCTCTTGCCAAGCTTCCAGTATAGGAATTGGCGCTTTGCGGCTAAATTGACCGCTACCTTCTTTAGTCCACAGCGGAGGATAATAGCCAAAGACCTGACCAGGTTGAAGCTTCAGGGCCGCCTCTTCCCATCCTTCCCAACGGAATGTCTCATAGAACAGATCAAGATCCCCTTCCGCCAGCCAGCCGATGAACCCGGAATAGGCCAATTGGGTCGACTCCCATTCCAGCGTATCCGGGGCAAAGTAATATACATGCCCGCTCTGCCCGAACCGTCCCACATCAAGTCCAAAAAAACCGCCTGCAGCATCATAAGCCACAATCAGCAGGCCGGGCAATGCAGGAATATCTTGTGAGGCTGCAAGACCATTCCAGGAAGTAAGACTCCCATAGATGCCTTCGCCGCCAGCGCCAAGAAGTGTAATCCAACCATGCTCAAAAACGATCCCTCCGGTCTCGTAAGCAATCGCTCCCAGATAAGACTTGGTGCTTACCTGTAAGCGAACGAGCGTCTGTGCTGCTGTTTCCGGTTCCGCTGCTGTCAGCCGATAGGTGCGAGTACCTTGACTCAGCAGCTCTCTGACTTCTTCCCAAGCATGATTCTCCAAATCCACCAATTCTGCTACAGATAATGAGTGCATATTCTTCCGCCTCTCTCATTTATAATGTATCTCGTGATTGCGCCAATAATGCGGCTATATGTACTTCTACCAATATATACCCAAATCAAACACGTCAATAATCCCTAATGAATTTGTCCCCGATATGAGCCTACGAGGCCGATACAGCTTTACTTACATATTGAATCACATCATAAAGCGTCCGGTTGTGCCCTTTCCCGTTGATCTCCTCATCCAGTTCGAGCCGTGTGATGAAGCTATGGTCTGATTGTTGAAAATAAATACCTGCTACGGGGAATGGAGTTACACCCTCAGTGCCGTCCCCTGTTATGTACTCACCGATGATCGCAATGTCAGTGTATCCATCCAGATTCACATCCTTGAAAGATACTCCCTTGATCGCCTTCAGCGTTCCTCTGCTGTTTCCATTAAATACAGGAAACGAATACAAAATATGCTCTTCACTATCCAACAGGAAAAAATATGCCTGATCCATACCATTTGTGTTCCTTACGGTGGATACAAACTTCACTTTCCCCCAGCCTTTTAGATTGGTAGTAAAGGATTGGTCTTTGTCTACGGTGTATTGATTGATGTCTATTTTTTGCGGTTCTGCCCCATCAACATTAAATGATTTCAGTGCTTGCCGTACCTCAACACCTTTTCCAGAAAATTGTACGGTTACACTTGCATCTTTATCACTTGTAATTACAAATCCATTTGTATGCTCTGAGATCTCTATATTCATTCCTATATACTGCTGGTTTTCAACAATAAGTGTGTTATCTACAATACTCAGGTCCCAAAAATCATTAGAGCTAATTGTGTTAGTGAAACTATGTTTCTTCTCAGTCCATTTCTGATTGTCCAGCTCCCACGACGATACAAATACGGGCGTAGGTGAATACAAAGAAAGGTAACCTCCTAATAAAAGCTCTATCTTATCGTTATAAGTACGAATCACAAAATCTCTAACTATCTCTGAATCTTCATTCACAACTAATTGGGCATGTACATGCTGCTCATCATTCCACCACTGAATAACTGTATATTTATCCTCGAGCTTACCCTTTAGACCTAGAGGCGCCTGGAAATTAACAACTTTGATATTAAATTTTCCGCCTTCATGTACTACCGCTTTAGTCGATGCAAAAACTACTTCATCAAACTTGTTACTAAGTTCACTATCCTTTATTTTAATACTGTCCTGCATGTTTAATAGAGCAACTAACCCCGAAATAAACTGATCCAGATTACTTTGTCTTATCTCATTCTTTAAATCTTGATTTTTACTGTTACTTAGTTTAATTTTCAATTGTTCCAATTCACGTTGATAGGAACCGCTTGAGTCCGACTCGTTAATACGGGGCAAACCTATATCCGGTTTTGATTGGAAGTTAGTACATCCGTTCAACGTAATACACAACAGTAACAGTAGAAAAACATGTAATGTTCTCATTTAATCTATAGCCCCATTTTCACATAAATGTTCATTTGTCAGATCGAAAAAGCCGGCCCCTTTACGGGAGCCAGCCCTTATTTTTACTCAGGGTATCTTGTGATAATATAATCGCCTACAGCTTTTATATGTTCCAAAGTAAACATACGTCCCCAGTGAATAGATGAATTATAGTTCCCTTCCGCAAGGGTAATATTTGTGTCATCTATGCTGAGAATAATCACTGAATGGGTATCATTATTAATCCTCACAATATCTCCAACTTGAATATTGTTAAAATCCGTATGCTTGCGAGCGGGTAAGTTACCAAATGCCGCATCACTTAATATAAAAGCAAACCCCACACAGCCATAACCTCTACTATAAATGCCACCATTCCACGCGTAAACATTACCGTTTGTCCATGCCATTCCCTCAGGATATTGTTCCTTTAGGGCAATCATTTTTTCATAAGCAGCCTCTTCTGTAGGTACAGGTGTTGTTGTGTTAATTGAAGTATTTATTGAAGTATCTATTGATGTGTCTTCTATTAAATTGTCTTCTTTTGAAGTGTCAACAGGCTCAATAATAACCGTCCGTGAATCTGATCTATAACTTACGGCTCTGCCTAATGACTCTGCGATAACACGAACGGGCACTAATGTACGCCCATTTATCGATACTGGCGGGGAATCAATAGTCACTTTTCTATCATTTTTATAAATATATTCATTTCCTATTGAGAGCTTAACCACATCACCGTTTTTAGATAAGGCTGTAATCGATAGTGTAGCATCATCCCATTTAACAGTAGCATTTAATGCTTCAAAAATAACTCGCATCGGTATCATAACACGATTATTTATTACTTGGGGCGGAACATCAAATTGCAAATTCGTACCATCGAGCCTCACAGTAACTTCGTTACTTGCAGCATTTACACTTGTCACACTTACAAAACACATGAATATCATTAAAAGAATTGATAATTTAATTGTAATTGTCTTAAATATGTTGGTATTCCCCTTTATATATATTCTATGTAAACCGCAAAAGACAGAAAGAAATCCGTTCATCAAATATGGACGGGGGGATTCATATATAGAGTTTAATTCTTCGCAGCAACTTTATAATACGAATCCAGACCTTTTTTAATTCCTTGAACAATTTTGTCCTGATATTCATCCTCACTTAACTTCATGTCTTCTTTACGATTCGTCATGAATCCCATTTCGATAAGCACAACCGGTACGGTTGACCAGTTGAACCCGGTAAGATCACTCCTAGGAATTAATCCGCGCGATGCCGCCTGCGTTTCTTTCAGCACCGCTTTAGACAGAACCTTGGTGATCTCCAAACTTTGCGATGCAATCTTCTTCGTAGATGGGATCTCAGTAGAAGGATAGAGAAAGGACATGCCTTGAATCTCGCGATTAACGCTCCCATCTGCGTGTAGTCTAAGGGTCATATCGGCACCTGCCTGATTACATCTAATGGCACGCTCGCTGTTTGATATATCCACATTATTAGTGCGGCGAATCATTACCACCTTGTAATCCTTCTGAAGGGCTTGCTCCAATTTCAACGCCACTTCCAGTGTAAGTTTGTATTCGGTTTTACCAGTAGCTATGCCCTGCGTACCGCTTGACACCTTTGGTTTAACCGTTTTGCTTCCTGGCGCTACGGGCTCTTTAGAGTTATTACCTTTACTCTGGTGTCCCGCATCTATGCAGATAACCGTCTTTCCCATTGTACTGGCTAATGATGTTACATCTGCTGTTTTCGCCTCTACTGTATTTGGAAGGCTGCCTGACGTTAATAAAATCATAATAGCTAAGAGGATTGCATTCAATTTCGCGCGCATTTTTAACTCCTATCAGTTAGGCCAAGGATCACCACTATATAATTTGTTGACTCCGTAATGGAACATCCGCAACAGGTGGGACTTAGTACCTCCTTTCCTTATTCTCCCATTTTAATCTAAACTTAGTGGTATTATTATTTAATAGTTATACCGTAATACATAATTCGACATCATACAAAATATCCCTTCATATTCTGCACAAATGTAAATTTTCAATGAAGTCAAAACTACTTATGAACAAGAAAAATGGTTTCTAATCTGACGTTTGATAAATCCTTGATCATGCGTATATCCATAAATAAACTGTGCTTCAATTCAAAAAAATGAGAATTATTCTCTCCCCGAATCCGACTCTATCACCGGGAACACTAAAGTAGGTTTCTTTCAAATATTCACTTTCAGGGATTAGCAGCCGAAGAATATATTATGTTTAATACATAATATTAACTGTTTTGAGAGATTTGGAGGATAATAATCGTGAAGTCCCATGTTACACTGATTGCATCTTTAGTACTTATTAGCACCCTAATGACTTCCTGTTCAATGAGCAAGTCCGAACATGAAACAGGTGCGAATGGCAACAACTCCAAGGCAGCCGTGGAAACCGCGCAAGCTTCAAGCTCAGCGCCTGCCCCCACTGAGGCCATCGACGAGAAAGCCGCCAAGTTAGAACTCGAGGCCCAGGAATTGGCCAAATACAATGCCTATGTAGACCTGAACAACGCAATGACAGGACGGCTCCAGGATGTGCTGAATGATTATTTTGAAGAGTTCGGTTATGAGGCCAAGCCGGTGATTGACAAGTATTTCAGCGCCACAATGCTCTCTCTAAGCGAATCCGGTGAGAAGGCCATGCAGACTGCGTTCGCCGCCGCTACCGACAAGCCAAGCTTCGGGAAACTGGACGCCCAGGTCAGCCTGCTGGAGCCAATCCTGACAGAACTGCTTGCCGCACTGGCTGAAGCGCATGAGTATTACGAGATCAAAGGCTATGTCGATGATCAGTTTGCCGGAAGCAAGACGATGCATACCCGAATTGTCAAGGCAGAGGCTGCCTATGAAGAAGCTTCGAGCGAGTTTTTCTCGCTGCTTGGCGAGATGGAGGATGAACGCACAAGAAACAGTCTTCAAGAATACAAGGATAACGGTCAGGATCTGAATTACACCGTGATGCTCTTTTTACTGGATGCGGAAGGCCTGGCAACGGAGATGGATGACCAGGGAATTCTGGCGGACAACATTCTGAAGCTGGATATGGCGAAATTCAAAGCGAAATACGCTGTTCTGACGGAAGATCTCAAGCTGCTGATGGAATATGCGGCAGACGAGACAAGAGTCGTATCGGAAGGATTCTCTAGCCACTCGCTCGAAAGATATGTTGATGCAGCCAAGAAAGTCAAAGTTTCAGGTGCTGAAATTATCGAACGTGTCAACAAGAAGCAGCGTGTAGAAGATTTTTATTTGAAAAGCTCTTTCTTCCGCGAAAATCAGTCAGGCACACCCGAGAAATTCAGCAAGTCTTTAAGTGAATTAATCGCAGAATACAACCAATTGCAGTAAGCTACTCTATGCAGGGGCTGACCCAAAGCCATGAAATGGCTACTTGGATCAGCCCTTATGTTAGTAGGATCAACGTTAGGCTTGATGAAGAAGACACTCCGTGAACGGACAGTTGTTCCATTTGCTGTGCTTTCGCGCTCTCTGTTTCATTCACCCTTTAATCCCCCTATCTATTTGGTGTTATAATGATCTCCAAGTAATTTATCCCTTGAGTTCGAGTACGGAGGCATACAGAATGAATATTGAATTTTGGATTACAGCTTCGATCAGCGATTTGGTGTTTTATCCCGATGAGTGGGATGATAACTATGTGACACACCCGAATTTCCAGGCGATCTTGAATGAACTTGGTATAACCGTTCCTGTGGAGGAGATTCATGAACACTACTTCAGCAATCCTGTACATACTGGCGATATGCTGGTATTCCGCAATCAGGAACAACCCTCGGAATGCATTGTCCTGAATACCTATCGAGACCCGTTGGACCAACTTGATATGATACAGTTTGGCTGGAGCACCGTGAACAGAGGGGAGACTATACGGCAGTTGTCCAGGCACTTCTATGATGAATGCGAATATGCCGTTCGCTACGAGGAAGGTCAGAGTGTACTCTACCATATACTGAGAAAAGGCCCATATTCGCGAACTTTCCACTACAATACCGTCTTTGAACAGCAACTCAAATCCTACGACCTGTGACACTGGCTACCAGTGTTATTTAGCCATATTCAGCCAGAAGACACTCCACGCCGATATTCCGCACGGCAGAGCCGTTCGGCTCTGCGTCACAGCGCTGGTTACACGAGTTGATTGAGACTGATGTGACTTCACTCGCCACCAAAACTCACAAGGCCCCCTCCCTTCATTAGCTACGTTATCCTACAAGCATCAACCCGATAATTATTTATTAAGCTACAGCTTCTGGAAGCAAGGAGACTTACTTCGGGACCACTTAAACTTACACCTTCCTACACAGGGAATATTTACAAAAGCAAGCAGATCAGTTATATTGTACTGGTACATTAAGTACACTGTTCGCGGAAAGGAGGACTTTTTTGGAAATTATTATTAGCAGTAATAGGAATAAGCCCATTTATGAACAGATAACCTCGCAAATAAAAACAATGATTATGAGTGGAGAACTGCAAGCGGGAGACCCTATTCCCTCCATGCGGTCGTTAGCAAAATCTATTCAAGTCAGTGTCATTACTGTCCAAAAGGCGTATGAAGATTTGCTGCGGGATGGATTCATTGAAACAACTGTTGGACGTGGAAGTTTCGTATCTGCCTCCAATAAAGATGTCTTTCAAGAAGAGCAACAGAAGAAAATTGAAGAGCACTTAACTATTGCAGCTGAAATTGCCCGAACGAGCGGAATTAAATTGGAAAAGATGGTAGAAATGCTGACTGTCTTTTATGCGGAGGATAAAAAATGAATCATAGTCTAGAAATAGCAGGACTAACTAAAACCTATTCTAATTCTGATTTTCATTTAGATAATGTTTCGTTCTCTATTCCTTGTGGAACAATTATGGGATTTGTTGGTGAAAATGGAGCTGGAAAAACAACGACCATTAAATCCATATTGAACACAGTTAAAAAAGATAGTGGAACTATTAAAATTCTGGGTCAGGTTATGACAGACAAAGACATAGGAATTCGTGAAGACATAGGAGTTGTCTTTGATGCTGCGAGTTTTTCAGGTGTTGTGACACCCAATAAACTTGCAAAGGTTATGGGCGGAATTTACAAACAATGGAATCAGGGTTTCTTTTTAAATATCACGAGTAAGTTTGACCTTCCTATGGATAGAAAGATCAAGGAATTTTCACGAGGAATGACAATGAAGCTTGCTATTGCAGTCGCATTATCACATCATCCCAAGTTACTTATTTTAGATGAGGCAACTTCCGGTTTAGACCCCATTACCAGAGAAGAAATTTTGGAGGTTTTTCTGGAGTTCGTGGAGGATGAAAGCCATTCAATCCTTATGTCTTCCCATATCACAAGTGACTTGGAAAAAATCGCTGATTTTATAACCTTTATTCATCAAGGAAAAATTATCCTTACTGCGAAGAAAGATGATTTGATTTATGGATACGGAGTGGCCCGCTGCAAAATAGATCAGTTCAATCGTATTGATAAAGCCGATAGACTTGCGTACAGAGTAAAGAATTTTCAAACAGACGTTCTTGTAAAAGATAAAAAAGAGTTCGAGCGAAAATATGACGGTATTATTGTTGATAATGTATCTATTGATGAAATTATGCTGCTCCTGGTAAAGGGGGAGGAATAACGTGCAAGGGTTACTGTTGAACAATTTTTATTCCATGCAGAACAACATAAAGACATCCTTTGGAATAGCTTTATGTTTGTTGTTTGTTTCTTTTGTGGCAGGCGATACGTCTGTACTTAATGCGGTCATTGCTGCACAGATTATGGTTTTCCCTGTGAATGTAGGTTCTTCTCTGCAGATCGATGAAGCATCTAAATGGAGTAGGATAGAAATTACCTTGCCAATAAAAAGGAAAACTATTATCAATGCCAAATACATTTCATTTATCATGTTGATATTAATGGGTACTGCAATCAGCTTGTTTACTCCGGTTCTTTTCTATTTAAGAGATTTAGATACTACTAGTTATTTGAATTTGTCATCTGGGTATACTATGGGCCTGTCACTCTCTATTTCAACAATTTCCATTTTATATCCGGTTATTTTAAGATTCGGAGTTGAGAAAAGTGAGATGATGATTTTTGTGTCGTCAGGCTTGTCAGTGGTTATCCGAATTGTGGTGTGGGTTCTTCTAAGAATGGTATGGGATAATGTAAATTTTAATGGCAGCGAGGTAGGAATTGCCTCTTTAATTGTTGCGGTTGTAATGTTTGTGGCATCTTATCTCCTATCGGTACAGATACATAGGAATAAGGAATTTTAATTCTTTCGATAAGCTTGTTTGCTGGAATTTATATAAGTTTTTTAACCATTATATTTATCGGTATAACGAGCTCGCGTAGTACGCGGGCTCGTTGTGATGGAAATAAAACCGCACTTCAACTAAAATCGCGGAAATACGGTCTTATGCTGCTTTAGTACCGATAATACTCCGGCAACAGATTCCGGCCTTCTTTCACACTTTTGTTCACTATATCGATTAACTCTTCCGTCGTTCCGTAGATTTCCTCTGTAGGAATACCCTCACCAAAGTTTTCTTTGTATAGGGTATTCAGATCTCGAAACTCTTTCGTAGCCAAACTCATTAAGGCGTTGGTCCAGCCATAATACTTGGGTAACAGATTATAACCCTCAGTAATGCTTTCTCGTACCTTGTATCGGTATCCTCCAAGAGTTTCAGTTTTGGGAATGTCTATCTCATGCATGTAACCGTAATGTTTATTATATTCTTCTAGAATCTCCTTGTATTCTTTCGAATCCAGCATATCCCACACCAATTGATCTTCCGATGTCTGTATCAATTCATTCACTTTACGAAAATAAAAATCTATCTGTTTGTCCTTCGCTCTTAATGATTCCTCCAGTTCCTTACGTTCAGCCGCTTCCCCAGATAAACGAACTTCCTGCCTGGAGTGGCTATACCATAACCAACCGCTGCTTGTAATTAATACAATGAACACAATTATTCCACAATACTTCCATTTCCTCTTGGTCATGAGCTCCCTCCAGTAACTCTTCAAATCTCTTATAGAAGAATAAAAATAAAACCACACTTCCAGCAAAAATCACGGAAATATGGTCATGCGCTGCTTTAATATCGATAATACTCTGGCAGCAGATCCCTGCCTTCTTTCACACTTCTATTCACTATATCGATTAACTCTTCCATCGTTCCGGAGATCACCGCTGTAGGAATAACATCACCAAAATGTTCATTGTATAGGGTGTTCAAATCTCGAAACTCTTTCGTATCTATATTCATCACTGCTCTAGACCAACCATAATACTTGGGTAACAAATCATATCCATAATCAATACTTTCCTTAACTTTATAGCGCAGCCCTTCTATTGTCTCTGTCTCAGGGATATTCAATTCATCTAGAACGCCATAATACTCACTATACTCTTCCAAAATATTCTTGTATTCCTCTGATTCCAACATATCCCATACCAATTGGTCGTCTATGCTCATGTCTTTTCCTTTTGTAAGATCATCTCTTAATTTTTTCTGATTCAACTCGTGTATCAATTCATTCACTTCATGAAAATAAAAATCGATCTGTTTATCTTTCGCTCTTAACGATTCCTCCAGTTCCTTACGTTCAGCCGCTTCTCCAGATAAACGAACTTCCTGCCTGGAGTGGCTATACCATAACCAACCGCTAGTTGTTATTAAGACGATGAACACAATTATTCCACAATACTTCCATTTCCTCTTGGTCATGCACGCCCTCCAGCAACTCTTTCAATCTCTTATAGAATAAAATAAAACCGTATTTCCAGCTAAAGTTACGGAAATACGGTCTTACCTGCTTTTTAGAGTCCATAATACTCCGGCAGTAAATTCCGGCCTTCTTTTACACTTTTATTCACTATATCGATTAACTCTTCCATCGTTCCGTATATCTGCTCGGTAGGTATACCCTCTCCAAAATGTTCATCATATAGGGTGTTCAGATCTCGAAACTCTTTCGTATCCAAACTCATCAAGACGTTGGTCCAGCCATAATACTTGGGTAACAGATTATAACCCTCAGCAATGCTTTCTCGTACCTTGTATCGGTATCCTCCAAGAGTTTCAGTTTTGGGTATGCCGTCCTCGTCCATGTAGCCGTACTGTTTATTATATTCTTCTAGAATCTCCTTGTATTCTTCCGTATCCAGCATATCCCACACCAATTGATCTTTCGACGTATGTATCAATTCATTCACTTTACGAAAATAAAAATCTATCTGTTTATCCTTCGCTCTTAATGATTCCTCCAGTTCCTTACGTTCAGCCGCTTCCCCAGATAAACGAACTTCCTGCCTGGAGTGGCTATACCATAACCAACCGCTGGTTGTTATTAAGACGATGAACACAATTATTCCACAATACTTCCATTTTCTCTTAGTCATGAGCTCCCTCCAGTAACTCTCCGAATCTCTTGTAGAATAATAATAAGACCGTATCTCCAGCTAAAGTTACGGAAATACGGTCTCATCCTACTTTAGTACCGATAATACTCTGGCAGCAAATCCCTGCCTTCTTTCACACTTCTATTCACTATATCGATTAACTCTTCCATAGTTCCGAAGATCATCTCGGTAGGAATACCATCATCAAAATGTTCATTGTAAAGGGTGTTTAAATCTCGAAACTCTTTCGTATCTATATTATTCACAGCTTCAGTCCAGCCATAATACTTGGGTAACAAATTATAGCCATAATCACTACTTTCCTTAACCTTATAGTGCAGACCTTCTATTGTCTCTGTCTTAGGGATCTTATGTTCACTTAGAACACCATAATGTTCACTATATTCTTCCAAAATATTCTTATATTCCTCTGATTCCAACATATCCCATACCAATCGCCCGTCTATGCTCATTTCTTCTCCTCCTTTTGTAAGATCATCTCTTAATTTATCCTGATTCAATTCGTGTATCAATTCATTCACTTCATGAAAATAAAAATCCACCTGCTTTTCCTTCGCTCTTAGCGATTCCTCTAATTTCTTACGTTCTGCCGCTTCCCCAGATAAACGAACTTCCGGCCTGGAGTGGCTATACCATAACCAACCGCCAGTTGTAATTAAGACGATGAATACAATTACTCCACAAAGCTTCCATTTTCTCTTAGTCATGAGCTCCCTCCAGTAATTCTTCGAATCTCTTATAGGCAGTTGGGAAATACTTCCTAAAATTAGCGCGCCTAGTTGGATCAAATTGAGCTTCATAACAATGAGCAAGAGCTTCTATATATATTTTATCAGGATTTTCTGTCCAATATTTCACAGGATGCTGCCATTTCCCCAGGATTCTCTTGGTATTCTTATTTACCTTTACTATACTTAATCCACTATAAAGATCGGATACCGCAGAAAGGCTATTGGGCATTAATTCCTTACTTATTTTCTCGTATAATTTCTTGTAATCAATTAATGATTTCTCCTTCCCATTCCAATAATCCGGATTCATAATGTCTTCGAGTCTTATTTTTGTATTGCCTAGCTTCGATATTAGTTTAGGATCCAGCTCGCTTAAATACATTGCATTCGCACGAGATTCCATTATATTTTTAAAATCAGCTCTTAAATTCTCCCGGAAGGTCTTATCATCGGATAAATCGCCCGCAGCATGATCAATGTAATGGCCATACTCATGAAAGAAAACTACACCTGTACCTTTATCAGTAAAATCACCTCTAATATTCAGAAAAACTTTCTCCTTGGAATCACGATAATAAGAACCATCATCAACACCCGTGAGTTCTTTCATTGAGTCATCTTCCACATACTTCAAAAATACTTCCTGCGCAATAGGTGTGCCCTTCATATATCGTTTAATCACTTCTTTAAGATATGTATCATGATCTGCCATCCCGGAAAAGGTCCCCATCTTCTTAATGAACAAGGCTTCAATAAGCTCTTTTCTCGTAGGTGCGGCTCCCGAGGTTGCATCCACAGGTTCGGGTATCCTTATCTTCAGGAGATCATAATAAGCCGGGGGCTTCGGAGGAAATGCGTTAGGTAATAGTGGAGTAAACACTTTTGCAGCGTCTGCCTGTTCTTGCTCACCAAAATTGATCTTGCCCTGTTCACCCCGTTTTTGCCCTAAGGTTAAGTGGAAGCTGCCTGTACCGGTGTGGTTGTCATAATTCTCTTCATAATTAAGTACATAAGCTTTGGTAAAGTTTAATTCACGTACAATCTGTTCTCCTTTCTCATAGACAATAGACACCTTCCGGTAAAAGTCCGCTTCGGGAGCATAGGGTAAATACGCCCATTTGGTGAGTTCCAAAATACTTTTTTGAGTAGTCCGCTGTTCACTCTTAAGGGAAGGTTCTATTCTTCCGACTATTCTTAGGACATACCCCGTATCCCCGGTCCTTGCCATCGCATTCCCAATAGTATTGTGTAGATATTCGGTAGATACTAACGATTCTTCATACAATTCAATGATGTTGTCTTCCGTATCCAGCCCTTCAATTCTCATGGAAAGTCCCATCCATCCACCTCGATTCGCCAGTTTTCCAATTATATCCTCAAGACATAAGAACCATTTTTTCCTTTATTATGTATATCGGTTATAAAATATTTTTTCATTATATTCCATATAAACAATAAAATTCTTCCACAGCAATGGGAAAGCCCCCCGTTTGTGAGACTGGGATCAAAACACCTTACAAGTCAAAGAAGCCAGTCGCCGGAAGTGGCGACTGGCTATTTAGTTTCGCTTGAATCGCTTGATAAACTCTACCTCTCACTCGAAAAACCCCAAAAATTCTTCAATCGAATCCGCTAGAACACCGTTTGGATTTTCGTCATAAGTGTCAAAATAACCGTAACCGCAATCAATCCACTCAACCTTGCCTGTGTCATTATTAAGGAGGATACAAATATCGCCGATGTTGACAAACAAGGAACCGATCATCATCCGTTTGCCAAAATCATTGCCGCCGGTCCATTCACGAAACCCGTATGCAATAAAATCCGCAAGCTCTTTTTCCGAGCCGGGCATACTCAACATGACCTCGCAGTTTCCTTCACAATTGTTGAACGAAAACCAAGTATCCCAGCGAGTTCCTTGCGGTTTGATATGGACTTTCTCTCTGAGATTTAAAACACTGCTGTCCATCTCCCCAAATGAGCGAGTATACAAGCTTTTTATGCCCTCGCATAATGGAAATCCAACCTTCTGCTCGGCCTCCGTAAAGTCAATCGCCAGGCTCCCGCGTTCTTTTTTTGACAAATTAGTTAGGTTCATCATATTTCCTCCCCTGAGTAATTAATGCCTCTGCAGTACGCCCCCTCCCTTTACAAGCAAACCTTGTTCTCTTACACTTGAAGGTACTATGAAATAAAAGGAGGAAGCAGCTTGGAGCAACAATTTTTAATAATGGCACCTTTATCTGAACTGGCTTATTGGCCGGATGAAGATGCGGCAGAATATTTGGTACATCCTAACTTTCAGAACATCATGGACGCTCTGGACATTACAATCCCTTTCCATGACATCTATGAATATGCTCTGGAACAGCCTGTCCATACTGGTCATGTGCTTAAATATGTCCATAAGGATCAACCTGGAACTTACATTATCCTGGACACCTATCAAGATCCGATAGACCAGCTGGGCATGGTACAGTTCGGATGGCGTGCTACCCATAATCATAAGCTGATTCAGCAGTTGTCCCGAAAACTGTATGATGAGTGCGAACACAAAGTCTTTTACCATGAAGGCCAGTCTGTACTTTATAAGCTGACAAGACCTGAGCAATATCCCCTTACCCTCCGTTATGGAGACAGAATATTTCAACAGGAGCTTAAAATCTACCAGGTATAGACTACAGCCTCACAATCCGCCGGTAATGCAGCTGATCGAGCCAATCCATCCATTCCTGTTCGTCTTCATGATGGTCATGGTAATATACAGCCGTTGTCAAATAACTGAAAAACTCGCCCGGACCGCCGCTGTGAATAACCATACCGTCGCCTCCTTTGCCAATCGACCCACCGTCTCCAGTCCTGGTCAGCTCCTTCTGATATGGATCTCCCAGAAAGTAAAGCCCGAAAGCATTCGGCAGCTCAAGATGCATGGAATCGTTCATTCCGTCTCCCCATGGGAACAAGGTCCGGCAGCCAGCACCATACAAATACTCCCATTCGTCTTCAGTCGGAATGTCAAATTCCCGCTTCAATGTGTAATCGGCCCAATCCTCGAAATCCTCACTTTCATTGAACAGATAGATGCGGATCTGTTCACCATCACGATCCAGACGATAGGAAGGATAGTATTCGCGGTTTCCGTTAGAATTGTTCTTGAACGTATCCAACCGCTCGAACAGCTCGGCGTGTTTCTCTGCATCCAGCTCCCGGGCAGTCACTTCTGTCCAGCCAACAGACTGGGTATTACGTTCTACCAACATCGGCTGGATGACAGCGTTTCTGACTGGAGTCATTATTCCGCGCAGCCTCTCCTCCACCTTCTCGGACGCCACCCTGATTAGCGCAAAACTTTCTTCCATAACCCTGGAGGCTGTACTGTCCGGCTCCCCGGACCATCCGTCCCAGCCCAAGGTTACCTCGTTGCCGGGAACAAATACAAATTCGACCCCTTCATAGGCGCACACTCCCGTTTCCAAACTCTGCCCATAACGTTCAAAGCGCTCCAGCCGACAGAACGAGAAGCCTTTCGGCAGCCGTTCCTGCAGCATTTGTTGTTTTTCAGGCCCGGATAACCGGCTCCACGCCGCATGATTCAATGTAACCATCTGATTGTCCCCTCTCATAATAAATGCCAATCTGCTCTCAGGAAAACCCAGTTTATATACGTCGTCCAAATTTTTTCAAGTATTCCTCCACGTCATTATAGCAGCTCTCTCGCCAATAAAGAGATGTCATTCCCTCCATTTCAAGCCGCTAATGACCCAAAAAACACAGAGCAGCAGTTCTCCGGTAACAGGAGAATCGCTGCTCTGTGTTTTATTACAGTTTGGACTTATAGGCCAGCCTATTATTTAAACGAAACAGATTCCAAAATCTTATCCGTTTCAGCCTTCGACGCATCATCTACGTATGTAAGAATAAAGTTGAATGAATAGCCTTCAATTAATGTGCTGTAATATTCTTGTGTGACTACTCCCAAGTCTCCGTTATCAATGGTACCTTTCAACATGTCCATATCTTTGCCACCGACTTTTACCGTCGTGATTTCTGCAAATTCATACGGCAGCTGGCTTGCCTTCGCCTGCTTTATATAAGCTTCCAGATAGTCCTTACCGTCCTTAATACCTTGGAGCATGCTTAACTTCTCGGCAACAGAGACAATGGAAGGTCCGACTTTACCTGAGTCTAACGAAAATTTGGAAGCCATCAACAGGTTAAGTGTTTTGGTTTTTGCCAGATCCAACTTTTTCTTCTTGTCTGCATTATCACCGGCAACAATTTCCAAGCCAGCCTCCATAGTCTCTATCATCTCATCTTTGTTCTGGAAAACCCATTCTTTTGGGAAGTTAAGGGACACACCAAAGTAATCATTCTTATATGTACCACTTTCAGTCACACCTAAGCTTACTTCTTTATCTTTCCCCCCGCATGCCGTAACCATCATCAGCATTAAAACCATTACCATTGATAATAATCCAACTTTTTTCTTCATTATACCCTCCTGATGTCTCTCTCTTTTTTAAACACCAGATAATTTTAGCATGTTGCCCCATCATTTCCCACTATATAAAACTATAGGGAAGTGCTAAAACAATGACATCCGGGTCGCGACAGAAACAGCTTCTGAGCTGGATCGAACATCCAATTTATCAAAAATAATTTTCTTATGATGATTCACTGTACACTCTTTGATTTTTAATTCTGAAGCAATCGCTTTTCCTGTCAGTCCTTGAGAAATCAGTTCAAGTACGTTTAATTGACGTTCACTTAGTTGTGCTGAAAGCTGTTCAGCGGCCTGATTTACAAGCTGGTCCTGGTAATTGATCAACATATCTGCCGGAATCAGCTTGGCAATCGCGATCAATTCACTTTTCATATCCGAATTAATCGTGGAGACATCGAGATAACCAACAATTTCTTCATTAACAATTAAAGGAATCGAAAAACAATGCCAATCTTTAAAAAAAGGGTTCTCATGATCTTCAGGCGGTAAATACACAGGACAGCCTTGGGCAATGGCCTCTGATATTGCATTTACACCACAATGATCCTCAGTAAAAAGCATTCCTAAGTGAATAGGCGACCTGCTCACTGTTCTCTCCAAGTTAGGGCTGTAATCCATCGCGAGCAGAACTCCCTCTTCATCCGTAAGAAGAAATAAAAAAGTGCCGGAAAGATGTTCTTTAATATTGAATATACAGTCCTGGAAAACTTCAATTAATAGTTGATTCGGTGCACTTTTCCGGATAAATTGCTGCGTATTCGATAGCAAGCAGCCTTCTTTCCCAAGTCTGCAAGATGTATCGATGATATTAATCATTACTATATTTCTCCTTCCGTTTATGCTCATCCAGATTGTGGATATTCCTTTTATACATATCGGAATAACTGCAGGAGAACTTAAATTTTATGAATAACTCTCTTTAAATTTTAATCTTCCGTTCCTCCTTTCCTTATCTCAAGTTTTTAAGTTCAATCTATATAGAAGTATTTTTCGCGGAGAATGCAAAAAAACCGCCAAGGTTCTGGCGGCGTAAAGCTATACGTTAACGAAATAATAAAAGCGGAACAATTATGTGGGGGGTAGCCAACACTACCAAATAAGACGATATCTAAAAAAGCCATGGATACATATTAGTCTATAAAAAAATACAATATAAGTCTATTACTTTTTTTGTATAAATTGTATGTTATA
This sequence comes from Paenibacillus sp. FSL L8-0470, assembly GCF_038008625.1. Taxonomy (NCBI): domain Bacteria; kingdom Bacillati; phylum Bacillota; class Bacilli; order Caryophanales; family Paenibacillaceae; genus Paenibacillus; species Paenibacillus sp. FSL L8-0470. Next base: position 3,270,384 of record NZ_JBBOZM010000001.1, on the reverse strand, counting down.
TAAGCGGCCGCGGCGCAAAACGAAAAATGAAGGGAGACACATTACATGATTACGCTCAGAAAAATCACGCTGGAAAACCGGCGTGCCATCTTTAATCTGGAGGTTTCAGAAGACCAACGCCGTTATGTTGCGTCCAATCTGTCAAGTATGGCTTCATGTTATGTTCTGACCACCAATGGGGGTCATCCGTTTCCATTTGCTATTTATGCGGATGAACAGCCTGTCGGTTTTGTAATGCTGACTTATGGAATCACCGGATACGATCTCCCGTCAGTAGCAGACGGTAATTATTGCATCCTGCGGCTAATGATTGACAAGCAATTCCAGAATCGGGGCTATGGCCGGGCAGCTATGACAAAGATTTTGGAATTTATCCGCACCTTTCCAGCCGGGCCTGCAAATTACTGCTGGATCCCTTATGCAGGCGAAAATTCCTTCGCCCAAAAGCTTTATGAAAGTTTCGGCTTCCGTGACAACGGCGAAATCTGTAACAACGAGTTAGTAACCGTATTGCAAATCTGAAATGCGGCTTAACTATTTATACGGATCAGGAATTTCTTCCCACTGGCTGGTAAAGACATCGGCTTTAATCGTGAATTCCCTGCCCTCTTTCCTGACTTCACCGAACAAATAACCATCCCCGGTAAAGCCGGAAATCCAGTCCTTGCTGACCGGCTCGAAGCCTTCGGTATCCAGAATGGGCTGGAGCAGCTTATACAGCTCCTTCTGGTATTTGCTGCCGTCAGAGATCTCCCACAAATCTATCGCTTCCCTGTTTACAAGGCTTCTCAAGGGATTGCCGGAGATAGCGTCATAAACCGTTCCGGTAAACGGATTGATTTTATAGGTGTTACCTTGCCCTTCGCCGTTCGGCGGATCAGTGAAATCCACAGTGTATTGGTCGCCGTCTTTGCCAAAGGTCCAGCCGGTTGCAGGAAGCCTTTGTTCCATCATGGACTTGATCTCTTGTTCGCTGAGCGGCGGAGCAACGAACGAGCCATAGTACATCTGTACGCTGTCAAGGGTCAGGTCCTTGCCGTAAACAACAACAACATCGAGCGGAAACTCAGTCATAGACGCAGCGCCGGACAAGCGGGCCACGATACGGCCGCCTGTCAGCTCATACGAAACTATAGCACCAAATCCGACCTTCTCCCCCCATGCTGCCTCAGTGTAATCATAAACTTTGCTCATATGCTTTCCATCCAGTTCAGCAGAGACATAGGTATGGTTATCGCGGTGTGTAATGGAGGATTTCAGCCTCTGATTCAGCGCTTCGACCGGATCCTCCACCACAAGCTCTTCCAGGGTAACAGGCTGCAGAACATGAATGTCATTCATATAAAGTCCTGTGCCGGTGCCGGTCGTAATACGAATGAAGATTTCTTTAGTACCGTCCCCGTTCAGGTCAGCTTCATCAATGATCGGAGGCCGCGTCTCGTCTTTACCGGCATCCCACAAGAACGTGCGGCTCACTTCACCCCGTACATTAACTGTGACTTCATGCAAAAGCGTATTCTCCCCTGTGGGCTTAGCGGTCACAGTGATCCCGTTTTTTTCTCCCAACAGAGTCCCTTTGACACCGGATGCAGTGGTATCTTTATCCTGTGAAGCTGCCGGGGAAGCAGCAGGAGTACTCTTCTCCGGGACCGGCGCAGAATTCAGCTTGGCCCCGGTCAGGCTACAGCCGCTTAAGAGCATAATTACGGCCAGGCCCAACAGCGTGTTCTTTGCTGTGATTTTCTTATGCCTTGTGATCATGATTATCCTTCTTTCCATTTCCTTTTTATTGCTTGAAATGCCAGCTGCTCCGGCCAGACTGATCGGGCCAGGTAATGTTTCCAACAGTTTGAGAAGAGTCAGCGCGTAGCTTCTGTGGCATTCCGGTTCAAGATGTGTCAAGACCAGTGCATCACACGCGACCTCCTGATCCGCTTTCATTTGGCGTACGGCATACCACAGCAGCGGGTTGAACCAATGCAGGGCCAGCAGCAAGCTTGTCAGCAGATTCAGTGGAATGTCGCGGCGTTTCAAATGCGCCAGTTCATGGAGAAATACATGGCGGAGCCCGCTTGCCTCCAGAGTATGCAGCGTGGATGCCGGCAGCAGCAGCCTGGGCCAAATAACACCGAGCAGCGCCGGGACGGGAATCTGCCTCGTCTCGATCAGCTTCACCGGACGACGCACCTGCAGTTCGCAAAGACAGGTTTCGAACAACATTCGGATGTCCGGAGAAATGACCTCCGGTTCCCGCCGAACCCTCGCCGTGAAGCGCATTTGCGCCCGGACCAACAGGCCCAGTACCACTGCAGCTCCACCAAGCCATACCAGTCCCAGCAAATATAGCGGCGTCCAGCCTGCATCTGCAGCCAGAGCATTCCCTGTCCCCGGCTGAATAACACTAACCGGCGAGGTCGGATTATCCGGTATTAGACCCGGTATCGTCGTTAGCGGTGAAAGTCCGGCACCTGCTGTTCCAGCGTCAGGCGGGGAGCCTGATTCTCCACCGGTCCACCCGGCCTCAAGCTTAATGCCGACCATCGGCTGCATTGACGGAATGGAGGTAGTCTGCGCCAGTTCTTTCTCCAGCGGCAGCAGATTAAAAATGCTGAACGCGCTCTCCGGTGCCCAAGGAATGGCCAACCTCACAATCAGCGGTATCCATAGTAGATACGTCCAGGCCGGTTTTAAACGATCCTTGAACAGAAACCGGGCAGCCAGGATCAGCAGAGCCAGTACGCTCGCCATCGCGGACAGCGACACTACCTTGACGAACAGATTGTATGCAGCTTCCAGCAAGCAGCTCAGTCCTTTCGTTCATCCAAAATTCTCTTCAATTCATCAATATCTTCCCGGGACAACTTCTCATCCTGCAAAAAGTTGACCAACATCGGACGCAGAGTTCCGCCGTAGATCCGTTTCAGAAACGATTGGGTCTCCGATTGAACGCATTCCTCTTCCCGTACAAGCGGGTAATATGAATACACCCTTCCTGTCTGGTTGTACCCGACGGCCCGCTTCTCGGTCAGACGCTTAATCAGTGTCCGTACCGTCTTCGGGTTCCAGTCCCGGCTGCCTTCCAGCACTTCAATAATTTCACCTGCAGTGCGAGGGGCCTCTGCCCACAGCACCTTCATTACTTCCCACTCGGCATCCGAGATTCTTGGAGTTTCCGTAGACATATTCTTTCCGCCCTTCTACCCGTTTCCATGACTACAATTGTAATCCAATTCCAATAATATACAAGTATATCTCATTTATGTCAACCAGAAGCAGCTCTTATCTGCGAGGTTTCATGCATGTTCAGAGTTTTCCGGCGAAACTGGGCCGTTCCCCAAATTAACTCTATTGACGTTATAATCCACTAGTGTTATATTACACTCATGTAATATAAGGAGGAAGAAAATGTATAGTCTCTCCAACGTGGAATTCATCTTATTGCAAATTATTGCGGAATCCAAGCAAGCGTCAGGTTACCAGATTAATAAGCTGATCGAGCAGCGGGGTTACCGGGAATGGGCGAACATAGGCACTACTTCTATTTACAATGGTTTGCAGAAATTGAAAGACAAAGGCCTGATCCGATCCGAACAATCCGGCCACAAGTCTGGTAAAGGTCCTCTCCCGTCCACTTTTGTCATGCTGGAAGACGGTATGCACACTTTGAGAAATGAAATCATCCTTAGCCTAACTACCTCACGGGAACGGGATAACCGTTTCGATCTCGGGCTGGCGGCTCTCCCTTTTATCGGGATAAATGAAGCTGTAGAAGCATTGCAGACACGGCAGATTTTTCTGGAGGAGTCATTGAGGAACATCGCGCAAAAATATGAATCACAAGGCGGCTACCGGTTGCCGTTGCACGTCAGGGCTCTTTTTCTTCACCCGATGAGTCTCATCGAGAATGAAAAAATTTTTGTCGCCAATCTGATCAACGAACTAATAGGGGAATTGGAGGGTCAAAATCATGAGGATTGAAAACTTTGCTCCTTATCAGGGAGAACACTGCGAGACCACAGCTATGGGTAATCTGCTTCAACATGCAGGCGTTCAATTATCGGAGCCGATGTTATTCGGAATTGGACAAGGATTAGGATTTATATATTGGGATTCGAAGGGAATGGACTTTCCTTTTATTGGAGGCAGAGCGAAGCCAGATGAACTGTCTGCATGCCTGGCATCCCGGCTCCAGTTAAACATGAAGGTGAAGGAAACTTCCTCTGTCACAAAAGCATGGCAGAATGTGCAAAGCTGCATAGAGCAAGGTGTTCCCGTAGGCCTTAAATTAGATTCATATTATTTAGATTACTTTACGAATAAAATACACTTTGCCGCTCACTATGCCGTGATCTACGGTATGGATGACGAATACGCCTACATGTCAGACACAGGCCAACAAGGCGGGCTCGTAGCCACACGGTTATCCAGTTTGGCCATGGCAAGGAACGCAAAGGGAACCATGAGTTCCAGGAACCGTTCCTTTACGCTTGAACTGACAGGTGACCTTCCACCGCTTCTGCCTGCAATACGATCCTCTATTCTTAATAATGCGCACGACTATTTGAATCCGCCGATCCGCAATATGGGCAATAAAGGCATCGAAAAAATGAGCAATGAAATTTTGAAATGGCCTGCTCGCAGTAAGGACTTGGAGAAAGATTTATGTTTGACTGCAATGTTAATGGAAAAGGCCGGAACCGGCGGTGCCTTATTTCGCAACCTATACAGAGATTTCCTCAAAGAATGTGTAGACTTGCTCAGTAATTCAAAAATAGAAAAGGCTTATCTGCTGTTTACGGAAATCGCCCTCTTGTGGAACAATGTATCAGCGTCAATTGACAATGCTGGAAGAACCGGAAATCAGCAGGAGCTAAGACGGGGATCCGAGCTTTTAAGCGATATTGCCCAGAGAGAACGCTCTGCCATGGAGCTTTTGTTGACCATATAAATTCATGGTTGAACCACAGTCAGCCCATCTCCTTCCACCTGTCTGGAAACCCATCCAGAATAAGGACAGCATATATCGCACTTAACGTATTTAAGTTCCCAAATCCTTATTTTTTAAAATTAAATTTCGTTCATTTAGATAAAAGCTATATTAAAAGGGTTACAATCTTCCGACATATTCTTATGAGCTTTTAGCTCAGAAAAGATTCGGGGGAGATGGTAATATGTTGCAGCAAATAAAGAAATGGCGATTCGGCTCACCAAGCATAGCAAATACTTTGTCCATTGTACTTTTAGTTATTATTGTTGTCGTCTTCTCGATCTTGGGAACATATATGTTTTCCAGCACTCGAAGCATACTTGTGAAACAACAAGAATCCATGCTGCAGACCAAGACACAGGCACTCGTAAGTCAATTCGATGCTCTATTTAAGGAAAAGGGCTCACAAGTTAAACAAATGGCAACGAATGATATATTTAAACAATACATTGAAACCACTGAATCTCCGGAAATGGCTATAACTTCCCCGCATGCCAATGAAGTAGTGAAGACTCTGGCAGCCATTGTAAAAGCAGAACCCTCTTTTGCAGATGCTTGGATTGCAAGTATTGACGGCAAAGGTTTTTACCTTTTGAATGACGGCAAGGCATCCGATGCAGCCTTTAATATTAAGGAACGGCCATATTACAAACCGGTAGTCGCAGCAGACGGACTGTACTATTCCGATCCTTATATTGACATCACTTCAGGCGATACGCTGATGGGTATCTTTTATCCGATTAAGGATGACAACAATGCATTAATCGGTTTTGCAGCGGTTGATATAGCCTTTAAGGACATCCCTGCCATAATGGAAAGCTACAAGCTTGGCAGCACAGGTTATTCCATTCTCGTCTCCAAAACAGGTGATATCCTGTATCACCCTGACCAGACTAAGGTATCCAAGGAAAAGATTAATGAGTTCCCGGGAGATCTTGGAGGAATCGGAAAGAAAATGATAGCTGGCGAATCCGGGGTACAACTGATTGATGACAACGGAGAAAGCCGGTACATTGGCTATGCTATCAGTAAAGATACCGGATGGTCCGTAGGTTTGACCATTACGGAGCGTGAAGTGCTCTCAGAATTAAAAAAGTTCACCTGGGTTACGCTTGGCGGGTTTACTGCAGCTGCGATCCTGCTCGTTCTATTTTCTTATCTCACGCTCCGTTACCTGCTCAGATCAATCCCCATACTGCTCACTAAAATCAAGCGGGTGGAAAACGGGGATTTGACAGTTCAGTTTGATGCCCATTCCAACAACGAAATCGGACAAATTTCAAACGGAATCTTCAATATGGTCCAGAAAATTCAAGGTATGCTCCAGATGGTCGGCACCTCCGCTGAGGTATTGAACCAGTCTTCCAAGGATCTGCAATCCATTTCTTCCAGAACGGCTATAACCATGAACGATACAGCGACGGCCATTAATGAGATTGCCAATGCGACCAACTATCAGTCGATCGAAACAGATACTATATTGCAAAAAACCGGATCTCTGTCGGGCCAAATTGACGAAATCGCCAGTGATGCCATAGCCATAGAAACGATGGTGCAAGCTTCTGCTGACCAAAGCGAGCTGGGGTTGGGTGTATTGGATCAGTTATCCAAGTGGGCGGAAGAAAATCACAACTCCACCCAGTCGATATCGTCAGCTATTCATGATATTGATCTAAGCCGCCATGAAATTTCAAGCATTGTGGATACAGTACATCAAATTGCCACACAAACCAATCTGCTGGCGCTCAATGCTTCCATTGAAGCCGCCCGTGCGGGAGAACAGGGCCGCGGGTTTGCCGTTGTTGCCGGAGAGGTTCGCAAGCTGGCGGAGCAGACCGCACAGGCCACACAGGAGATTGGCAGAAAGGTACATGAAATCGAGGAAAAAACTGTTGCATCCGTTAAATACACAGCACAGGGTCTTGAAATTGCTGAAGAAAATGCAAAATCCGTGGAGGCTACGAAGCAGGTATTCTTTAGCATTAACAAGGATTTGGAGGCCTTGAAATTACGCATGATTCAGATCAGCAGCAACACTTCCAAGGTCCATAAACATAAAGATGAAATTCTCCAGGCACTGGAAATCATCTCTTCCACTACAGAAGAGAATTCCGCTTCAACGGAAGAGGTTAGTGCAAGCACGCAGGAACAACTGGACAGCATTGAACAGGTCGCTGAACTATCCCAGCAACTCAGTCATTTGTCCAAAAAACTTCAGGATGAGTTGAACCAGTTCCAGGTCGAATAGTGCTCAAGTTATCCCCTGTTAACTCAATAACAGAATCATGCTAAGCAGGCAGCGCGCACCGATATTCCATCGGCGCGCGCTGTTTGTGTTAATTTATCTTTTTGATCCGCAGCACCAAAATTTCAACAGGTATTCGTTTCAATACTGTTGTTGTCTCTATTTCCTCTGCGCAGCTTACCCTTGAATATCGGCATAACCAGCATATATTGCAGCATAATAAGCGCCAGCGGAAGAATCAGCATCCATATATTCAGGTTAAACGGTATATAATCACCAGTCTGAAGAGATAGAATCCGTAAAATCCGTTCTGTAATAAACACCGCAAACGGAAGAGTAATAACATAGAGCAATACCAGCAGCGGTCTGTACACGTCAATCAGCAAACGGCTGATTTCGGCTGATTTGTAACCAAGCAGCCGGAGTATTTTCATATCCCGGGTACTGTCCTGAAAATTAAGCAGGAGAATCAGGTATATCAGTAAAACGCCAATTACAACGCCAATCATTTGATTAATGACAGCACTTGAACGACTTGAAACAGCGCTGCTTTCCAGCGCAGCTCTTTTATCCGCAGCAGTTACCACTTTAACGTTGGCGGAAGAATTCATTTCATCACTTAACTCCCCCGAATGCAGTGAACGCTCCACCTTCATCCAACCAGCGAGGTTATCTTTGGAAGTATATATCGTATCCGTATCCCCGTTTTGACTGATCGACTGAACGACAACCTCCACATTTTGCCGATCCAGTATAAGGTTGAGAGTATCCCCCTTCTTGATGCCATATAACCAGCTGAATGAGCGGCTGACAATGACTCCTTTCAGGTTATCCATCCTGAGGCCGTTATTATTGGCATCGAGCAGCGTGAACAGCGTCCCCCCGCTATCGAGTCCCAGCATTTGCGCTGAGATGATACTGCCTTTCTTTTGCTTTAGTTGCACTTGTTGCTGGAGATAATACATCCGGGAGGATCTGGCATTCGCATCATCATTCTGAAATTCCGGATAGGTAATGTCATAGGTATAATCAATGCCAGCCATTTGGGCATTCAAGGCTGTACCGCTGGATTGATATAAGGAATAACTTAGCAAGAACAACAAGGTAGTCAGCAGAATCGCACAAGCACTAAGGATTAAGGCATTCCATTTTCGCAGTGCAACACGGAACGGCAACCGCCACTTCTCCGGCAATAGATTAACTACCCGGTTGGCAGCCCGCAAGACACCCTTGACCGGCCGCGGCTGCGCTGAAATGTTTAACAAAGCATGGGTTTCTTGCTTCAAAAACGGAACCGCTGCATAACACGTTATAAGAACTGCTCCCCCGACTGGAAATAAGATGCCTTTAACGGCTGACCCGAAATGAATCCCCCGTTCAAAAAACGGGAAGGAATAAGTGCTTTCCAGCATGCCCATGAGCACGTTGGATCCAAGATATCCTAACCCCATCCCCAAGAGGCAACCTATGCCTGCAATTCCGAAGGTAAACCTTATCAGGACAAAAGTTATTTGCCTCCCGGTAAAGCCAAGTGCTTTTAAACAGCCCAAATCTTGCTTGTGCAGCGACATGAATCGTTTAAAAAACATATAAAAGATGAAAAAAGATATTAAACCGAGCACAATCAAAAAAGACTGCGCCAGTCCATTATTTGATTCCAGCGCCTTTTGCAGTTCTGTATCGCTGTCTATCTCAGCGGCCGATGCTAAATAAGAAAAAGCTGGTTCTGCCAGCAGGCTTTCCTTTGATAGGTGATCAACGCCCTCTCGCAAGGCTCCGGCATAATATTGACTCTCCTGCCCCTCTAGTCTGTCATAGACTTCCGGTAAGACAAGAACGAACGTAGCATCGGAATAATTTTGCTGAACCTCACCAAAGGGTATAAACGATAAGTAATCCGGCAAATACATTGAACCAGTAATCGTAAAGCTTACTTCTCCGATTCTCCATGAATCGCCAACTTGCAGGTTATTCTGTTGCAGAAATTGCGGCAAGACCGCAATTTCATCTGCTTGCTCCGGCAGCCTGCCCTTCACGATATAAGGCATATTCAGCCGCTGAGGTTCACTAAGCAGAAAATAAGTCTTGTTCTCCCCCTTCACTTTCTTAATGCTGCGTTCCTCGGTAATCAGTTTATTCTCTAACCCCTTCAATACCCTGTTCTTGTCTGCTGTGCCGGTGAACTGGAATCTGACATCTTCCTGGTTTTGATTTCTCAAGTAGTACTCCATATTCGTTACATTCCGGTCAACTGAAAATTGCACGAAAAAATACATAAAAGAGGTTAACAAAATAATCAACAGCAGCACTGCTCCATAAGCACGGTTTTGCTTCAACAGGCTAACTATTTGCTTTTTTAAATAGTGCAATCCAATTCCGCCCCATTCCCCTTCAGTCTGCACGCGCTATACCCAGCTCATTTGTTCCACAGGAATAGGATTCTTCTGATGTATATCTTTAATCATCGATCCATCCTTAATCGTAATCACACGATCTGCGGTTCTCGCGATTTCGTAATTGTGGGTGATGAAAAGTACAGTTACACCATATTTAACACAAATCTGATGCAGCAAAGAAATAACCTTTCTGCTGTTTGTTTCATCCAGAGCCCCAGTAGCCTCATCGCAAAACAGCATACGCGGCTTCTTGATCAAAGCTCTGGCAATGGCTACCCGCTGTTGCTGGCCTCCCGACAATTCGCCTGGATATTGGTCCAAAACACCAGATATATCCAGCATCTCCGCCAATTCTTGCACAGAATACGCTCCACCCGATGCAGGCGCACCAATCCTGATGTTCTCTTCTGCCGTGAGATGGGAGAGCAGCAAATATTGCTGGAAAATCTGACCGATATCTTGTCTGCGAAAATCAGCAAGCTCATGTTCGCTGAATTGTGTAATGTCTTTGTCTCCGAAGAATACAGTTCCGCTGCTCGGCTTTTGTAATCCGGACATGATGTTGAGCAAGGTGGATTTTCCTGACCCGCTTGGCCCAATGATAACCGTGAAGCTTCCTTCCTCTATTTCCAGTGAAACCTCTTTGAGAATGAGTTCATTGTTCCTGTATTGCTTCGTTACCTCGTTAACTGTAAGGATTGTTTTCATAAGGGGGATGGCCTCCGAACAGATTATTTTGAAACCACTTGAACTGCTCCTCCAGAAATTCATCTGTAAGATCAACGGATAAACCCAGCACCCTCAGGCCCTCTAAAAATATCAGCAACTGATTGGCAACTATATCCGGGGAGGCTAACTCCGTCTCTTTCCGTTCATTGCCGTACTGGATCAGCCTGCTGAGAAAAGCCGCTGATTGTATGTACTGCTGCTGTAAGAACTCCCTGTCTGATTTGCTTTTGTGTGAGAGGAAAAACTCATAGGCTGCAGTCATCATGCTGTTATTAATCTGGCGTAGCTCCGCTCTTTGCCCGGACAAAAACAGCTCCATGATTTCACGATAGGGCTTGCCTGCCCCCATCATAGATTCAAAGATTTCCTCTGTATGTATGGCATTTGCACGCAACAGTTCGCGGAAGATATCATCTGTAGAGCTGTAATAACGGTACAAACCACCTCGGCTAATCTGGCACTCCTCTACAATATCGCTCATCGTCACAGCATGAAATCCTTTGCGAACGAATAACTCTAGTGCTTTACTCAGAATCAATTGTCTCTTTTCCACTGATTTTTTGGCCATCCTCATTCCTCCAATCGCTAAAAGAACTTCCACTCAAAAATGTGACACGACTGTCGCTTTTTGATTTTATGACACCACTGTCGCTTTTGTCAATATACGTTTGTCTGTCCACAACTGGATGAGCGCTACATTGTGTTGAACTTCACAGTTACTCAATCCGTCCATCCTCCTGGCCAAAAACTGTGCTAAAATCACATATAAGCCAATACAGAAATAAATCCAAGAGGTGCGTAAAATGGGACAAGGCTACAAACTGACCTGTGATCACTGTACATATACTGAAGATATATATATTGGAATTGGTTTCTATTATTTCAGCTTGGAGTCCATTGCCTCATTTGTAAAAGACCTTGCGCTCAAACAACAGATTGAACATTTTCAAAAAGATCCTGCCACGACCTTCGACGCTTATAAGGCTTTATATGTCTGCCCATCCTGTAATGCTGTCCGAAATGAATTATTTATGAAAATGTGCTCGGACACATCTCAGTTTGTAACGATCTATACTTGTAAAAGATGCATGGATACCCTGAGGCTTACACCCTTGGAACACTTGGTGCCTGTTCATTTGAGTTGCCCGGAGTGTGAACACGGACAGTTGGAGTCCACATTTTTTATGGACTGGGATTAGTATTTGTGGGGGATTCTTTAAAGCAGTAAAATGAGGAGTTGTAAAATGAATAGATTTTTTGAGGCACTATCCTATGTAAAAGAAATTTTGTATGAACCTAATCAATTAACGATAGCATCCGTCCGGGAAGAACCCCAAAATTCTGATTATGGGGCTGGTGTATTCCAGCTGAATTCTAAATCGGTCAGATTCAGAGTTGCCAAAATAACACCAACCAAAACAGGACAATTTGTCGCAATATGGGAAAAAGATTGTCATCATAAAAACCAAGCCTTTTCATATGAAAAGGCCACAGACTTATTGGTTATTAATACTTTTGATGCACCTAATAATCGCTTTGGACAATTCGTTTTCCCAAAAGATGTTCTTGTGAAACATAATATCCTTACAACAACTAAGGCAAATGGAAAAATGGCCATTAGAGTCTACCCTAGTTGGGATACCCCCACCAGCAAACAAGCTATAGCTACACAAAGCTGGCAATTACCCTATTTTGCTATTGTAAATAACAAAGATTGTTTACAGACACAGAAATTAATAGAATTATACTCCAGCTGATCCCATGTGCAGTTTGTAGGGCTGCAATCTAGCCTTCCAGAATTCTGGTCATATACAGGGCCGGATCGGCCATGAACTCCGCGAATTTAGCCAAAGGAGCATATTCCTGATGCTCTACATCGTAGTAGCCGATCTTTTGTGAGCCCGGATGCCACACGATAAGGATATCCGTGTAATCGTCTACTTCTGCCGACAGGCGCAGCAGCTTTTGCCGGCCGGACTTCATTTCAATTGTGTCCGTCAGGGTGAAGAAGTCGATGTAATCGACTCCATAGTTGTTCGCCGGAAGCTTCACACGCAGATTCTCTCCGCTTTAACCGGTGTATTCAACTTCGCGCCCTGCTCCACCAGCAGCTGGACGACGTCCAAACGGTCTTTGATAAGCGCCAATTCCAGAGGAGTAACCTTAGTGAATTTGCTTAGTTCTAGCTCAATGTTGATGTCCAGGCCGTCTGACAATGCGGTTTGCAGCGCGTTGAGATTTCCGATTATAGAGTATCTGCAAAATATCCATTCGGTCTGAGTTAAGTTAGTTTATTTCTATAAATCACTTTATTTACCTCATGTCTCACCGTCCGATGCCCTGCTTTAATCCCTTTACCGATAGCAATAAGCATTACATCCAGATATCTTTCGGAAATATCCAAAGTTTCCTTTAGCTGCCTGGAATCATAACCTGACATTGTAATTGTGTCCAGTCCGGCTTCATTCGCCAGCAACACCAATGACATAGCTGCAAGACTTACATCTCTGGTTAATTCCATCCGGAGGTCCTCGTCTGATTTACTGGCATAATATCCGATGGCCGCATTTGCCAGGTAGTCTCTTAAAGATTCATCGAAATAACCAGCTTGAAACCCTTCCTCGTGAATCTGAATAATGTTGTCGTCCTGGAACGCTTTATAATCACCAAGCATCACCAATACAGCGGAGGCGTCTACCACTTGCTGCTGATTGTATGCTATAGGTAATAATGATTTTTGAATTTGAGGATCATCAATAATCAGGTACCGGACAGCCTGTACATTATTTCCATTGGGTGATTTGCTTGCACTTTCAATGAATGAAGCCAGCAGTTCCGGGCTGATTTTATAATCCGGATCATAATGCCGGACTGAATTCCGATGTTCTAAAATATTTTTCACACTCATGTTATTCACTCCCACCTTTATTTATCTTGCTTTTCAAATTATAGTAGTAAAGATTACACAGGAAAATAACGCACAAAATTGTGGTTTACCCACTTTTAAGTGCCTATTGGGGAGGAACGGGACTTGGTCCAATATAATTCAGGGATAAATATATTTATGAATATTGTGGGCGGAAAGTGGAAGTGTTTAATTCTTTTCTTTTTGAGCCGGAATCCGGTCAGAACCAAGGAGTTTTATGAGTACATTCCGGGGATCACACAAAAAGTATTAACCGATCAATTGCGTCAGCTGGAAAAAGACGGACTTGTAAAAAGAGAGATCTTTCAGGAGGTTCCACCAAAAGTAGAATATAGTCTAACGGAGTTGGGCCAATCTTTTGTGCCCGTGTTAAATACAATGTGTGACTGGGGCCATGAATATGCAGTGTTGAAGGAGATAGAGCGAGACGGACAATTTTACTGCACGCACCAAAATAATCCTCAATAGCAGGACATAAGGAGGTTTATCGTGGGGGCATTCCAGTTGTGCCGGATTGCCCCCGATCATTAACTAGAGCTAAACAGCTTCCTTCTCAAGGGGGCTTACAAGCTCTCTTTGTCTTTTAATTGCATGGTTGCAATACAGGTGTCGTCGTTCTCAAAAGTAGAGATGGCGGATTCCGCGGTTTTCCCGTCATGCTCCACCGTTATATGGTATGTTTTGTCACGCGGCAGCCACAGATCAATAAATCCATTGTCTTGTGATTTCATTGTAGTTTTGTCCATTACGGAGTTCCCCTCTGAATCCTCAATCCCTACACTGAACTCTTCATCCGTCATTTCGCCCTGACAGCCAGTGAGGCTATGGATTGCGCAAGGGTGTGTTTTATCTATGTAAGGCGCGATGGACAGAAAAAACTCATCCTCAGGCAGATTGTAGGTGATTTCTTTTGAATTGTCACCAGTCACGATAAGCTGCCCGGAAGTGATAGAAGCCGATTGGGCCGTTGTGTTGCCTGTACTGAAATCATGTACCATTTGTTTAATATTAGGTGCTATGTCATGTTCAGGTTTTTGTTTTTCGGTGTTTCCCGCAAATAGGTATGTCCCCAGCGCGATAGCAACTACTCCAGCAGCCGCCAGCGTTTTTTTGTTCATCTTGAATTCATCTCCTTGTCCGTTTATTTTATTGTAACCGAGATCGTACAATTGTGCGCGTGGCACAGATGATATTCGCAAAAGAGTAACAATATCAAAGAAGGCCGGTTGTCCAACTCCTCCTGAGTGGATACCGGCCTTTGACAAAGGAACAATAAGATTATGACGTTATTACGCGTGTATTTTTCCAGCGCAGCTTATACAGTTCAGGAAGCACAACTCCGATCAGCACTATAATGACGCCAGTCCACTGCAGCCAGCTTACATGCTCATGCAGTACAAATGAGGACAGCAGAACTGCAACCGGCAGCTCGGCGGCACCAAGAATCCCTGCCATTCCGCCGCCAATATGGGGAACACCGATTGCAAACAGCACAGGCGGAATAAAGGCGCCGAACAAACCCAGCAGGAAACCATACAGCAGCAATTGTCCCCACAGCAAACCGTTGAAGATGAAGGTTGGCGGGAATAAAATGCATAATAATATAAATCCGCCGGTAATCATCCAGGCGCTCCGGTAGGCCGGGTGTGCGGCAGGAACGGCTTTGCCGCTGAATATAATGAACATCGAATAGCTTACCGCAGACAGCAGGCCTAAAGTGAGCCCCAAGATATTGAAATGGGCGGCACCTTGATCCAAAATCCCCGCGGCCAGCAATGTTCCTCCGAACAGCAGCAGCAAAGTCAGCAGTGTAATTTTATCGGGACGCTGGCGTTTGCTTACAGCTTGAATCAGCACACTGATCCATGTGAACTGGAACAACAGGATGATCGCCAGCGATGCCGGAATATAACGGAGCGACTGATAATACAGCAGACCAGTCAACACCGTCGGAGCTCCGGCGAGCATGAGCAGCAGTCTATGCTTCCAGGTCAGTGCTGTTGACACACGCTGCGTTGCTGCGGCTGGAATGCCGTGGCTCTTTTGTTTGCGGTTTTCTTTGACTTTTGTATAGATAGCCAGCAGCCAAGCGAGTATGCAGCCGGTCAATAACTGTGTACCGACCACTTCCCCGAGCTGATATCCTTTTCCGTAAGCCAGCACAACAATTGTTGATAGGATACCATAGCTCATGGCCCCCACTAAGACGGATATGAGGTATTTCAAATCTTTCATGTTTATTAATCCTCCTGAATCTTCTGAATCGGCCGCTGCACACAAAAAATCCTAACTCCGGGGACAAGGATCATAACATTAGATCCTTGTCATCGTAGTTAGGAAGAATAGGCTTCCTGTAGAAACCCTCGCCCTGTATGTAGCAAATGGCTGCGAGGTTATACGAGAACAGTATGTAGTTTTCTGTGTTTCGACTGTTCATATGTTACACGGCAAGTGAGCAGACGTCAACACTAATTTCTTTAAATTTGTGGTTTTGTCTTAGGAACCCCTATGGAACTGAAGTGTTACTCTTCATCACAGGACGTTTCCTGACGATGATAGATATATGCTGATATTGCCAGGAAAATTATGGAGGTACCGATGAAGATCAACCACAGAAAAGAACCTTTCCGATACACCTTTAAGGAGCCGGTCTCCTTCAACTTGTTTATTGTAAGCATAAATGGAATACCCGCTCCCGCCAAACCCGTACAGGCGCTCATGTATGACATCAGCCGTTCAGGTTGTGGTCTTAAGATGCCGCTTGCGCTTAGAGTAGACAGCAATCAAATCCGGGTCAGCTTAAACCTCGTCCTGCATGAAGAACCATTGCAGTTGGAGGGCACGCTGCGCTGGGGCCGTGAGGAAGCAGATAATCATTATTACGGCGTCCAGCTGGACATCCCCGAACATGAACGCGACCGGCTTCCGCGTGAACTCCGGCTGCTGGCCGGGCAAAGCAAAATCATTGTCAAATAGAAGAGTTGCGGTGTCAGCTTCTTGACAGCCTATGCCGCAACTGATTGACATCCCTGATGGGCGGCTGCCCGAAGAGGCGGGCATATTCCCGGCTGAATTGCGACGGGCTTTCGTATCCCACCTGAAATGCTGCCTCAGCGGCTTCTGTGGTCTCTGACAACAAAAGACTTGGTAGACGCTCCTTGTTCCCCTTGTATGACCCGATACAAAATCTCCCGGATCATCAATGGCGCCAGACCTTCAATATCCTCCGGGTTATCCATCAACCGGATCAGCCGAATGACGGCATCCAGCAGAGAGGAGCTGACGGAACCCACCGCCAGCCCCCGGCTGGAATGATTCCCGGCTTCCCCGCCAGAACGCGGCATCTGCAGCATATCGACAATTTGATCCGGTTGAAAATTTAACTGCAGGCCCAGATACGGCCGAATTGCCGTCGCCTCCAGGATTTGACCTTTGATAGGGAGATGTACGGATGCCAGCAAATACGACCTCGGGTCATAACGGTAGCTCTCCTTGCCCAGCATTACCATTTTGCTTCCCTGGGCAATCATACAACGAGCCGGCTCATAGATCGCGAACTGCGGCTCCTGCTCGCAGGAAGCGCGGAATAAAAGCAGCGAAGGTATTGCGCTCTGGTGCTTTCCATCGGTTCTTGTATGCCGTTCAATCAAGGAAGCCAGTTCCCTCTGCCCTTCTAAGGACAGTTCTTCTTCCGGTTGGGTCTGGCTCATCTTTGCCCCCTCCTCTCTCTTTACTGTAATCCAGCTTGGAGAATTAGGCAAATTTCGCCGGGAGTTACTGAATCCGAACTGGCCAACAGCATTTCGGAGGAGTATGCGAAAGAGCTGATGAAGGAATACCGGAAGCAGGCACTCCCGGCCGAGGCTGTTGCACGGACAATCCTTTTTGCCATCGAACAACCGGCCGATACCGCTATAAATGAACTTGTTGTCCGGCCCTCCTAGTATATCTGCGGCAGATTAGCAGCCTATTGCTGCTCTGCCTTTACACACAACGAAGCAAGAGCCCGCGACAGACTCGGGCTCTTGCTTCGTTATTTAGACTGCCTCCGGTTTGTTCGACGTACTTGCGGAGGTTCACAGCCCGCAGTTGCCATAGCTGAACGCACCGCTAGGCAATACCGCCGCCTCACCCCCTACTGCTCGGCACGGAGGACAATTTTACCAGCTGCATGATGCGTTTCACTTTTTTCATGAGCCTGCCTGATTCCTTCTTCGTTCAGCCAGAAGGTACTGTCAATTACCGCCCGCAGTTTGCCTTGATCGGCAAGCTCTGCAAGCTTCTCCAGCTGACTGCCGCTGGGCTCCATCATGAATTGAACGCCGGTGACTTGGTATTTCTCCTGCAGCTGCTCATCAGGTTTCTCAACAAGAGAGACCAGCCTGCCGCCGGGTTTTAAGATCTCAAAGCTTTTACGCTGGATATCCCCACCCATCGTGTCCAGCACGAGGTCATAGTCTGAGAGGACCTTCGAAAAATCTTCTTCTTTATAATCAATAAAACGATCGGCACCGAGCGATTCCAACAGTTCCTTGTTCCTGGAACTGGCTGTTGAGGCCACTTCTGCTCCGAAATGTTTGGCCAACTGGATGGCAAACGTGCCGACCCCGCCCGAACCGGCGTGAATTAGAACCTTATCGCCTTCTTTAATCTTCCCGTGGTCAACGAGCGCCTGCCACGCTGTCATCGCTGCCAGCGGCACGGCTGCAGCTTCTTCAAAGTTGAATGCTTTGGGCATCTTGCTCACCACATCCGCATCTACCGCGATATACTCGGCATAAGTGCCGAAATCACGCGGACGTGCAAAGACACGTTCATCCGCCTTAAACCGGCTCACATTCTCGCCTACCTCAACGACCACACCGGCGGCATCTCCGCCTAACACTAATGGAAAATCACCAGTGGCAGAGCCCATAGCACCTTGCCGAATTTTAAAATCCACCGGATTTACAGATGTTGCCCTCAGCCGAATCAATACCTGATTGGGTTCAATCACCGGCTTGGGAATTTCTTTGCCCACCAATACTTCAGGTCCGCCAAATTGTTCAATCACAACTGCCTTCATGCTTCGGATCACGCCTCTCTTCAAGAGAATATCTTCCTGAACCAAATCCAGGTTCCTTATTGATTACCCTCCGGACCTGATTCTGCCACAATTTGTTGTATATCGGTATAATGTAGCAAAGTGTAGTTTTGGAGAATTAGGCAATAATCCGCTAACAGTGAAATATTCCTTTGGAAAATAGATACAAAATGTGTATCCTAATGAGTATAGTCTTCTATGCCAACTAAAATCTGAAGGTTCGGAGGAGAATTTATTGTTATTTGAACATAATTTGAACGGGTGGGATTCCTGGAGCAGCGTTTTCCAATCGAAGGAAGCCTTTTTCCCTTTAGCCAAGGCGATCTTCGATAAAGAAGGATTACCTTTGGTAAAATCCTTAGAGACTCTTCCTCCAGGCACCAACGCAGTCTTCAAAGCCAATGAGCTAATCATTAAAATCTACGCCCCTATACAAACTAACTTGGATACGCAACAAGACTACGCTACTGAACTGGCAGTAATGGAATTTGCTATGAATCACAATATTTCCATCCCCAAGATCATCGGGCACGGTGAGTTTATGGACAAGTATTTGTTTCGTTATCTTATTATGGATTATGTACCTGCCGCATTTTCCATTCAGGAACTTTTATTAGCTTCTTCATCCGAGAAGAAAGAATTTGTAAATCATATCAAACAGATCTCTGTTAAACTCCATCAGCCGGCGCAAAACTTGCTGCCCCGTATTGACCTCAGAATTCAAGACAACCGAATGAACCGCATGGATGGGTTGAATCCGAATCTCATCAAAGAGCTGGCAAGATGCGCTGAGAACCTGGATTATGATGAAGTGGTTTTGGTACACGGTGATATCACGAGAGATAATCTGATCATTGGTACTGATCGCTCCGTTACGCTAATCGACTTTGCAGACTGCATCATGGCTCCAGCCTATTACGAGCTGCCTGCAATCATATTTGAATTGTTCTTATGCGATCAAGAGCTGGTGGCGGAATATATCGGGGAAGAAGACCGCGAATTGTTCCTGGATGCACTAATTAAAGGCCTTTCTATTCATCTTTTCTGTGGTTTCATCTTGAAGGATTATTTCGAAAGAAGTGACATCCCAAGAGATCGTGTAGCAAGCATAGACGAATTAAGGCTGTTGTTGCAAAAACAGTTGTTTCCACATTAACAAGGAGGTTTGCAGAAAAATGAGTGGAGTAGAAAACGCTTCGGGTTGGGACGCTATAGACGCGGCTTTACAGAACATCTATGGAGACCAAGAGCCCAAACACTACGGAACTATAATTCCGTATACGCTGGGAGGCCCTGATCCTCTGAATGGCATCAGTGTGTATGAAGTGAAAGAGCCTGTAGCCCATTGGCATTTTGTTACCTACGGCTTCTCAGAGCTTTACGATAAAGAGAGCAGCGATCCTGAATACAGCGGTTATGGATTTGAATTGACCTTCCGGCTGTCCAAATCAGACAACGAAGATGAGCCCCCGGCCTGGGCATTGAATCTCCTTCAGAATATGGGGAGATATGTGTTTGGCAGCGGCAATATCTTCCGGTCTGGTGATTACATGGACGCGAATGGACCTATTTGTCAGGGAGCAGATACGCTTCTGACTGCCCTCTCCTTCATTGCTGATCCCCAGCTACCGGAGATCGAGACTCCTAACGGGCGGGTGGAGTTTCTGCAAATGATCGGCATTACGCAAGAAGAGCTGCTGGCTATGCAGGTCTGGAATACGCTTGGCGTTCTTTCGGCAATCTCTGAGCATATACCGCTCTACACAACTAATCTGCTGAGAGATTCGCTGCTGAGCCTCCCTGCGGTTTCTGAAGCCGTTCGGATTGGAAGTGAGACAGAGGGTTCAAATACCGGAATTCTCTATGTTGATCAGTTGTCCTGGAATCCTTCACCTGCCGGGAGCATGTCCAAGACATTGACCATCGGCGCAAAGCAGGCAGAGGTTGTTGGTAAATTGCTGCGGGGAAGAATCTTAAAAAAGCGTAACTTAACCTTATCCGGCCCGGAGACCCGGATCGTCTTCGAGCCGGGTGAGGCCAGAGAAGTACAGGAACAGGAGGATTCAGTCACAATTAAGCTTGATCCTGCTTCGGCGGCAGCAATTGCCCTGCTGCTTACCCCGGTAGCCGGAACTTTCGCGGTTCCAGCTTGGCCGGAACTCATTGTGAGTATCGTACCTACCCATATCAAAGACAGTGAAGGAAATATCGTCGAAAGTATCGGATAAGCCCGTTAAAGATTTGAAGCGCTAATAGGCTTTAATGCTGTTTTGAGAAAGGCTTCAATTTCAGGAGTAAGCTTGTTGCCCGTGGCATCCAGCATGGGCAGCAGCTGTTCCAGGATGACCACACTTTGTAGTTTCCCGTTCCCTCCAGCAGAACGTCATCGTAGCCTTTTCTATAAATTATAAACCCCATTTTGAATTGCAAGTGATCCATTGATTCATCAAATAACCTCCTGGAAGTTCTTTTCCTCTCAAACATCCTTCAATAGAATTACACTTGACCCTTTGGCTCTACTTCATAGGTGGATTGCCGTGTATAATCACTACACTTTCACCCGCATTTCCCGCTGTAATCGTCTTCTCCCTGCCGGATCACACGTATATTTATACTGCGGCGGGCGCAGAATAAATGCTGTCCAATGCATAAATATAACACCTTTTGTTAGTTTCATAGAAATTATTGATAGGCCATCAAAAAAGAATTGATTGGCAAAAGGATGTCAGGTTTTAGTAAAATTCTTTTAAATTCTTAGTAAATGATGGGTTTATCCATATCCACTATACAGACAAGGAGTGTTCATCAAGTGTCTACCCTTACACCGGAAGCCTCAGCTTCGGCCGAAAGTTATGTACGGCGTATCTATGAAGAGGTCAAACACCGCGATCCTCAGGAACGCGAGTTCCATCAGGCTGTCAAAGAAATTCTGGATAGCCTAGTACCCGTGCTGGCCCGCCACCCCCATTACATGGAGCATGCCATTCTGGAACGGCTGGTTGAGCCGGAACGCAGCATTTCCTTCCGTGTTCCCTGGAGCGATGACTCCGGTCAGATCCGCGTCAACCGCGGCTACCGGATCCAGTTCAACAGTGCTATCGGACCATATAAAGGCGGCATTCGTTTCCATCCATCCGTCTATTCGGGAATTGTCAAATTTCTGGGCTTCGAGCAGATATTCAAAAATGCTCTGACCGGCCTGCCGATCGGGGGAGGCAAAGGCGGTGCCGATTTCGATCCCAAGGGGAAGTCAGACCGGGAAATCATGGCCTTCGCCCAGAGCTTCATGACTGAGCTATACCGCCATATCGGTCCAGACACGGATATCCCTGCAGGTGATATTGGTGTCGGCGCGCGGGAAATCGGCTATATGTTCGGTCAATATAAACGGATACGCGGGGGCCATGAAGCAGGTGTGCTTACCGGCAAAGGTTTGTTATACGGCGGAAGCCTGGCGAGAAAAGAAGCTACAGGCTACGGCCTCGTTTATTTCGTGCAGGAAATGCTGGCCGCGCAAGGACTGGACTTCCATGGGCAATCCGTCGTCGTTTCCGGTTCAGGCAACGTTTCGATTTATGCCATGGAAAAAGCACAGCAGCTTGGTGCACTCGTTGTCGCCTGCAGCGATTCCGCAGGGTACATCTATGATCCGAAAGGCATCAATGTCGATACGGTCAAGCGATTAAAAGAGCAAGAACGGCTGCGGATCAGCGAATATGTCAAAGAGCATCCCCATGCAGTATATACGGAAGGCAGCACAGCCATCTGGACTATCCCTTGCCAGATAGCCTTGCCTTGTGCCACGCAGAACGAGCTGGATGAAGAGGCAGCGCGGACGCTTGTAGCAGGTGGGGTGAAGGCTGTCGGCGAAGGCGCCAACATGCCGTCTACACTGCCGGCCATTGATTACTTTCTGGAGCATGGAATCCTGTTCGCACCGGCCAAGGCAGCCAATGCCGGCGGTGTAGCCGTATCAGGTCTGGAAATGAGCCAGAACGGAATGCGGCTGTCCTGGGCCTTTGAAGAGGTGGATGAACGGCTGCGGCAGATTATGAAGAACATTTACCGCAGCGCCGTCCGGGCAGCAGATGAATACGAAGTGCCCGGCAACTTGGTAGCCGGTGCCAACATCGCCGGCTTCCTGAAGGTAGCCGACACTATGCTGGCCCAAGGGGTCGTCTAAGACTGACAGGCTGCCCGGCTTCTGCTTAAGGAACATTCGTAAAATCATCACACAAAAAGACGTGCCGCAAACCGGCACGTCTTTTTGTTATGATATTTTCAGCTGTCGATAAGTGCATCGCGTCTGATCTGTCTGTGCTGCTGTTACAGCAATTCGCGGCGCAGGACTTCCGCAGCTTTCGGAGAAAGATAGCCCAGTGGAATATCGAATACCGTCTTCGCCCCAACAGCCCCTTCATTGCTCAGCCGGTAAGCGGCTCTGGCATAGGCTATAAGTACGCTGGCCGTAAATTCTGGATTGCTGTCGAGCTTCAGACCGAATTCAGCAATTTGTTTGCTGCCGTTGCCCGTGACTGCGCTGCGGATGACAAATCCGCCGTGCGGCATGCCGGAATGTTCTGCGGCAAGCTCTTCTTCTGTAATAAACGTCACCGTCGTATCATAGTCGGCAAAATAATCAGGCATGTCTGTAATGGTACGCCGTACGGCTTCCTGATCTGCCCCCTCTTGCGCTACGACGAAGCAGTCGCGGCGGTGCTTTTCGCGGGTGGACAGCTGCGGCGTCTCACCGGAGCGAATACGTTCAATTACTGCCTGCACCGGTACAGTATACTGGACTCCAGCCTTGACGCCCGGCACACGGCGGATCGCATCGGAATGCCCCTGGCTGACTCCGGTACCCCAGAAGGTATAATCCTGTCCTTCCGGCAGCACGGCCTGCATTAACAGGCGGTTCATGGAGAAGAGTCCAGGGTCCCAGCCAGTGGAAATCACACCGACTTTTCCGCCCTCTTGTGCAGCGGCGTTTACCTTTTCATAGAAATCCGGAATCTTGGCATGGGTATCAAAGCTATCCACCGTATTAAACAGCTTCACCAGCTGCGGCGTCTGATCCGGCAGATCCGTCGCCGATCCTCCGCATAAAATCATTACATCGATTCGGCCTATGTACTTTTCAGCATCGGAAAGGCGTTCTGTCAGGACACCTGTTTCCTCCGCCAACGGGCCGGGATCGCGGCGTGTAAAGATGGCGACCAGCTCCATATCCGGATTTTGTTGAATCGCCTGCTGTACCCCTCTTCCCAGATTGCCGTATCCTACAATACCTATTCTAATGTTGCTGCTCATGATGATCCTCCCCTGCCGGATAATTCCGGGTAATTTAATAACTTTAATTACAAGTATATATACATCACATGAAATGTAAACATTTTTCAAGAAATAGGCTCGGATAATACGTATACTTCCTTCTTTTATTTTTCCGCAAATTCATATACGATTAAAGCTTAAATCCATTAATTATAACAATCCGGAGGAACCATCATGGCACGACCGTTTTTCGCCCGTCTGCAGGGGAACAGCCGGGGCTGTCTCGCATTTGAGCCTTTTTTCCTGATCCCGTTCAGCATGTTCTCTACCTACGCAACCTTATATATGTACGAGCTTGGCGTTACGGAGATGAATATCGGCTGGATCACAACAATTGGACTTATCGTTCAAGTTTTGTCTTCTTTTATCAGCGGCTATTTAACCGACAGGCTGGGCCGCAAGCGGGCGATTTTATATTTTGACCTGATTAGCTGGAGCTTGGCTACGCTGTTGTGGGCATTTTCGCAGAACCTGTGGTTTTTTGTGGCTGCTGCCTTCATCAACGGTTTTCAGCGTGTGCCGCATGTTGCTTTCTACTGCCTGATTGTTGAAGATACCCGGCCAGCCGACCGTACCTACGTGTTCACACTGCTGCAGATCATCAGTGTCATCGGCGGCCTGTTCGCACCGCTCGGCGGTCTGCTCGTCGCCCAGTACGGAATGGTGCAAGGTGTAAGGATTATGTACGTTCTCGCTTTTGTCCTGATGACGTTCCAGTTTGTCGGCCGTCATCTGACCACCCGCGAAACCGCAGCCGGAATCCAAAAAAGACAGGAGACGCGCGAGCTTGGGCTAAAGCAGAGCCTGATCGAGTACAGCGGCGCTTTCCGCGAGTTATGGGCTGACAGCAATCTGTTGCTGATCTTCGCCGTGTACATTCTGTTCAACTTCCAGGCCACATTGAAGACGACATATCTGTCTCTTTATCTGGCAGACTATTTGCAGCTGGACAACGGCATTCTGTCGCTCTTTCCGGCTGTGTCCTCCATCATTATGCTGCTGACACTCTGGCTGATTATGCCTAAAATTCCGGAGCAGGGGGCGAACCGCTCCATGATGGCGGGGTTCGCATTGTCCGCTTTATCAAGCGTCATGCTTGTGCTTTACCCGTCATCCAGCCTGCTCTGGATCGGCCTTAGTACCATCCTGTCGGCAGTGGGGCTAATGATCAGTTCGCCTTATCTGGAGACCGCTGTCCAGAATGCCATCGACGATGATAAACGCGCCAAGGTCTTTTCCATGCTGTCCGTGCTGATTCTTCTCTTCACCTCGCCTGCGGGCATTATCGGCGGATGGGCTTACAAGCTGGACCCGCGGATTCCGCTGTGGCTGGTTACCGCCGCCTTTGTCCTCTCCTATGCTCTGCTGCATCTATACCGCAAACGAGTCAGCAAGCAGGCTATAGGCCCGGCGTCTTAATCAAGTAAAAGAACAACCCAAAGAAGCCGTGTTCAGCCCGGCTTCTTTGGGTTTACCTATGCAGATGTATGTTACATTTACTTTTTCTGCAGCATTCCCGCGGTAAACTCGGCCCACTGCGGACTGTTGAACGCCAAACATAATCCCTCTTTTTGAAACCAGGAAATATCGTCGGCCAACCGCTGCGGAGTAATTTCCACTCCACTTGCAGTGAGTTCCCGAATGAAGGTCATTGTCTTTTCAACTTCATTAGCTTTGATATAACAATACAGACAATCCATAGCCAGCTTAGGCTCTTCCTTGGACGCCCTCTCCAGATAAGTCCCCCAATCATACCAGCCCTCTTCACTTAAGTCTCTCTGGTTCTCAATTGGCGGGTAGGAGGAAAAGGAGGCGTATTCGTTCTCCTTCTTAAATCCAAGTCCCTCCGCGATGGCCCGGGAGCCGGCATTGGATGAGACGCACAACCATTCAACCCTGCTATACCCTTTGTCAAAACAAAGCTGGACGACACCGGCAACAACCTTCTTGGCCAATCCCAGCTTTCGAAACGGCGCATCTGTATGAATTCCCACTGCGATGACATCTCCTGCAGAGCAGTCGCTTAAGGACCAGCTGACAATTTGATTCTCCTTACGGATGTAGCAGCCGCAGCCACCTTCCTCAAACCGTTCTTCACTTCCCCAGGCTTGGGCCCACTCCAAGATCCGGTCTGCATTGCCGTAATTTTGTTGCTTCAGGTCTTTCAGGTTAACGGGCTCCATGACATAACCTTCAGGAAGCGACAACTCCGGGTGTATGAACTCCCTGCTGCTGAGGCTGTATTTATATCTTGTATACTCTCTAATGAATCTATTAGGGTGAATGGCTGGGATCTTGTCCCGCCATTCGGCCGAATCGGGGGTTACGTTATTCCAAAAATCCAGCTCTCCTGTAATTTCCTTATTAAAATCGGTGTCGCCTGCATTGCCGGCAAGCAAAATAGTCTCACTCGTCTCAATAAGGACGGCATCCGGATGTTCTGCTGAATTCACTTTTACCTCGCCAGGCATTTCTCCGTTCAGCACCGAAAATACGGATAACTCGTTCTGACTTTCCACAAGATGTCTTACCTTACCATATTCCTCTTTGTTCAAAACAATCATAGGTTAATCCTCCAGATCTGCTGTCAACTGCAATGATTACACAATATACATTTTCAGACCTCCATCCATATTTTACAAGGGATTGTTTGGTTATAACCAATAAATCCAGCCCACGGTGAAAGCTATCAGTCTGCTTTCTGCTGCGTGACAAACCCGGAGATCGAGTTTAAATACTCGGTATTGGTCAATTTCCCGGGTGCAAAAAGAGCAGTCATCACGGTCAGCAGCTGTGAATCCGCTAGTGGCTCATTCATCATGGAGTGGTCGGCTTCCGGGATTTTGACTACTGTCAGCAGTCCTGCTGAAATCTCTTTCCGGTAAACTTGCTCTGTTTCTTCCACATCCACGTTGATGTCCTTGCCTCCCAGAACAAGCAGTACCGGTGAATTAAAATAGGTTAATTCTGCCGTAGCATCAGACTTAACGTTTTTGCTGATAAAGGTCCATCTCTCTTCCGTGATGACATGTTCAGGATCGGCTATGCTCAAATACTCCTTGTAAGATGCCCCGGCCTTTAGCAGGTTCAGCACTTGCTGATTGTATTTTTCTTTCCGCATGATTTCCTGAGCACTTATGCCGGCCTGCTTCATTTCCTCCTTAGTATTGAATTGACCCTGAGTGATCCAGTTTACAGCCGGTGAGACAAGAATGCTGAAAGCAATATGGCGGTTCTCTCTCACTACCTTGGGTATGACCCATCCGGCTTGACTGGCCCCCCATAAACCGATGTTGTCAGCATCGATCATAGACAACGTTTGTGCCCATTCTATTGCATATTGAATCTCCTGCGCCCGGTCCTCCATACTCTGATCCAGCCAATTGCCCGGAGCACCCCCGATGCCAGGCTTGTTCAGAGACAAGGAAGCATATCCGTTAGTTGCCAACACCTCCCATAGAGGTCTGTACCCTTCTTCATGGTCGGCATTAATCGGGCCGTCTCCATGGACAAAAACAACAAGCTGAACCTTTCCGGAGTACTCCTCCGGCAGCACCAAAGTTCCCGTTAAGATGCCTTGCGGCGTTTCAATCCGCACGCTCTTTTCAGTCATTTCGTAGTCATTCTGATAGAGGATAAACAGAACAGCGGCAGCCATCAGGCTGCCCATGATCCATAATGTGATTTTCATCGCTTTCTTCAAGTAAGTTCACTCCCTGCATGTTATTTCACTCGTTTCCCAGGTCATTAGATGCCAGGCTGGTTCCCGGAAGATTAGATGCCTGAGCACATTGTAACGGGTCCTCCTGATGTCGAATGACAGCTTGCGATAAAGCTGGATCGCTTGGGAATTGCTGCATGATACATGCAGAGAAAGCACTTTGCACCGGGATTGTACAGCCATGTTCTTTGCATAATTCAACAGTTGTTGTCCGGCCCCCTGATTCCGCTCCTTGGAACTGACAGCAAGATGTTCAATGTAGCATTCAGTTTCATGCGGAGCATAGCCCAGCGCACCCAGTCCTGTCAGCAGCTTCAGAACCTTTACAGGGCCATACTGTCGGATAAACCGGATTATATTCACTTGGCTCTGCGGATTACTCCGGGGTTCTGAAGGCTTCCATTTTAAACAGAGCACACCGGCGATCTTCCCGTCTTTTCGGGCAACAAATTGTTTAACAGATACATCTCTGCTGTCAAAGGTCCAAAGCTTCATTAATAATTCAGTCATCTCTCGATCACTCAAATGAACAAGGGCTTGAAATTTGCTTCGAAAAGAGTCAACCAGCAGCTCGCACACCTGCTCATGATCATCCTCATGAAATGGCTCAATCTGAAACTGGGGTAGATGCATAGTTTTCAGTCTCCCTTTCCGATATGCCCACTTTGGCTTGGATTTGATAATGCAGCTGCTCGTTGCTGAACATGGACAAATAAGACTTTTCGATCACCACAATTTGACCTTGGCGAGTATACCCATGCTCTTGTATATATTGCTCCAGCTGCAAAACCTCTTGTTCGAGCTCTTCCACTCGATGCACAGAAAAATTCTTCAGCAGATAGTCACCTTCTTCAAGCACGTAATCGGCTGGTTCCATGGTCTCATAACATATCTTGATCACTCCGCTATCTGTTAAGTAATGCAGATCCTGTTCATACAAATCCGGCGGAGCTGGACGGTGCTCATACAATGTTCCGGCAGTAAGCACTTGATGCTCATCAAGAGACAGCCAGTGTCTCAAATACCGGGGCCTCAAAGAAACCATCACAACTTCCTGATCACGTCCCTCCATGTCCGCCTGTTCCTTCAATACCTTGTGAATGAATTGTTCCAGCTTAACCAATCTGTTGATTTCTTCCTGAACTTTGGTCAGCGACTGTTCAAAAACCTGCTTGTACTGACTGCCGGAGTATGAAGTGAGACATTGCTCGATCTGACTAACCGGAATATTCAGTTTGCGCAGCAGCAAAACATGGGATAGCTGATAAATCTCATCGATCCCATACATCCGGTATTGATTGTCTTCCGTAAATGCCGGGTATAGCACCCCCTTTTCTTCAAAATAACGCAGCTGATGAACAGAAACGTTCATTAATTGTGATAATTGGCTAATCGTAAGGGTATCTCTCATATGCGGGGCTCCTTTGTCTCTTTTGGATATCTCTACTATAAACCTTAGGTCTGACCTAAGGTCAACCGAAACATGCAAAGATCTCAGCCAACTCTGCGCTATATGCTCAATCAACAGCAACAGACCCTCTCCCTAACTGGAAGACGGTCTGTTTTAGAATCTTATATTGAAGGTTTAGATTAGATTATGGCAGATAGACTTCCGAAATGCCGGTAACAACGTTGTCCTTGTAATTAACTTTGCATAAGGGCGAATAATCAGAGTATTGATTGAGAAATTCAATGAATTCCTGCTTAGTTACGTCTTTATAAGAGCCCCAGTTCTCCTGGTCAAGGAGGCTATACTTCGTTTCACCGGTTACTTTCATGGGGTCTGTAAACGTATATTTGTTAAGAATATAAAATCCGCCCGGCAAATCTTCCTCCGTAATGTTCAAATCCTTAAACCGTGCAGAATCCGCCTCAGTCAGCCACTCAACATTGTCAAAATCAAAGGATTCACTGTCCAAGCTGAAGTTCAGAACATAACCTAAAGTAGTGCTTTCCGGAGAGACGGCAAACTCTGCTGCTGTTGCATTATAAATCACCTCAAGCTTATCCTTGGCAACCGTTGGCCCGATAAAAGTTTTGATATACCGGATGGCCACCTGCTGAGGATCAAGGAGCCAGGACTCTTCCCCCTGATCCGCTTGTGCCTGCAAACGGTCATAATATTCTGCGGGCGGGAGATCACTTTGCGGCGTATGATAGTACTCATTGCCACGGGTATCCTTCCAGCGCTCAACGGCCCAAATTCCTTTATCTCCTGCTTTCGCGGGCTGTGATAATAACAGTTGGCTGGTCTCACCCAGTGTCAGTGGAAATTTGACCAGAATATGCTTCCCGCTATAGGTCTCATGAGGCAATAGCTGTTTGCCTTCGAGGAACATACGAAGTGCAGTCTCTTGGCCGGCAATTGTACTTAAATCATATTCTGCGCTCCGGAATGAGCCCAAATAATTCGGAGTATCCTGTTCATAGGAAAAAACCATTATCGGGTCGCCCATGCTGCCCTCTTCGATAAGCATTCCGTCTTTCAGATCAAATGCCCCACTTACTTTAGCCGGATCATCAGGCTTCAGGCGATACTCCAGGTGCCAGATTTGCAAAGAAGCAGGCATCAGATTATCAAACTCTGCCAGCTTTTCAAACTTCGTGATGCTGCTGTCTACAATTTTGAACTTATTCGCCTCATTGCTGGTAAAACCCGCAATTTCTTCTTGAATGAACTGTTCAGCATAATCCCGTTCAGTTAATGTGGTTTGTCTCGGATTACTCATAAGACCCACACTGACAGCAGCAATGGCAATAATAACAAGGATCACTACCCAGAACGCGGGTTTCCTGTAGTTCAGGATGTTGAGAATGCGTCCTTTCGTATTATTCTCACCGAAGGCAAGTGGTGAACCGCCTATGAACCGTCTGCCCGCCGAAAGTGCTAAAAGTGAAGTGGAATAATCCTTTTTGATGCCGCTGCCTAACTGCCGGATAACACTTTCATCACAAGACAGCTCCATATCCTCACTCATTAGAACAAAAGCTATCCAGACCAGCGGATTAAACCAATGTATGCATAATACAGCAAATGCTAAAGGTTTGATCAGATGGTCAAGTCTTTTGATATGCACCTGTTCATGTTTCAGAATATACCCCCGCTCATGTTCACCAATCTCTGCCGGAAGATAAATCTTGGGCCTGATTGCCCCGAACACAAATGGGGTTGCGAGTCCTTTCATCTCATAGATATTTCCGCTCATCTGCTGTGCAGGCTTCAAGCTCCGAACTAACCGCACCGTTGCCCTAATGCTGTAGAGGAGCAGCACCACAATCCCAAACAGCCATACATATTGGCCCACAAGCAGCCAGATATTCGTATCGGCAGCAGTACTTGTATCCACCACAGATGCAGCGACAGGTTCAGCCAGCAGGTTATTTAATGCTTGCCCGTCTCCGGCTAATCCGCTAGGTATCTGGGGCGGCTGTATGGCGATCCGCTGAAGCGGAATCTCCTGCGCTTTGGCAGGAATCAGACTGAATACACTTTCGAAGGAGAACGGGCATACGAGCCGGAACAACACCACTGACCACAGGGCATACGAGAAAATCTTGGGAACTTTTCTAAGCAGCAGCCGGGCCACAATCACAAATACGATGACATAGCTGCCGGTAAGGCTCATACTCAATAGTTGCGAAAACAGCGATTCCACCGTTATTCCTCCTTATGATCTTGAATGAGTTTAAGAAACTCGTCAATCTCGGTGTCGCTCAGCTTACGGCTCCTCGTAAATGCGGCCAGAAACTTCGGCAACGATCCCTGAAAGGTCTCCTCTACAAACTGCTTGCTCTGCTGGGCAGAGAAATCATCTTTGGAGATGAGCGCTGCCACCACACCCTCATTGTTTTTAAAAATCCCTTTGCTCTCCAGACGTTTCAGCATCGTATAGGTCGTCGATTTTTTCCAGTTCAGTTCAGATTCGCACAGCTTCACGAGGTCGCCCGACGGGACTGGCTCATGGCTCCAGATGAGGTCCGCAAATTTAGTTTCCATCTCCGTCAGTCTGATTTTATCCATTCTGCAGAACTCCTTTGGGTCTACAATCCGTAGACTAATGTAGTCACAGTTTACAACTTGTAGACCGCTTTGTCTACCATAAGTTCCACTTTTTAACACACGCTGCATTTGGGACAGTTATAGCCGCACAGCTTGAAACCATGAATTTCTGGATAGGGCTGCCTGATGCCAAGGATTGGCTGCAGGAGCATATTCAAAGACTGGCCTCCAGAGAGTTTAAGCATTATGTTAACAAAGAACAGTTCCTGTTCACATGCACACCCTACTGGGAGTAATTACACGAATAAAGGAAACATACGT
This sequence comes from Paenibacillus sp. FSL L8-0470, assembly GCF_038008625.1. NCBI lineage: Bacteria > Bacillati > Bacillota > Bacilli > Caryophanales > Paenibacillaceae > Paenibacillus > Paenibacillus sp. FSL L8-0470. Next base: position 3,238,645 of record NZ_JBBOZM010000001.1, on the reverse strand, counting down.
TCCCTTTATTTAGTTCACATGGTATAATTCATCCAAATACATTAGATTCACTTGGAGGTTAAATATGCGGGATTCAATCTTAGAGGAAAAGCTGGAGCATCCAAAAATCTACAGAAAGCTGGCTAAGCTGAACAGTCTGGAAATGTTTTATCTGGATACACGTACGGAAGGTCCGGTCATTCTTTGTCTCCACGGCAGATGGGGCAGAGCAGAAACGTGGGTTGATTTCATGCGGCATTACGGCAAACAGTACAGAATTATCGCCCCCGATCAAAGAGGTCACGGACTAAGCAGCAAACCTGTATCCAAGTATACAGGTGAAGAAATGGCCGGGGACATTATTGAACTATTGGATCATCTGAAGATCGATTCGATCATTCTGGTAGGCCATTCTATGGGCGGGAGGGTAGCCGGATATCTGACAGCCATGTACCCAAATTACATACAAGCCTTAGCGATATTGGATAAATCCCCAGCCGGGCCTGCCACGCCAAGCCAGCTGCCATTGGATCAGCTACCATGTGTTGAGCCTGTAACCAAGGATTGGCCGCTGCCCTTCTCCAGCCTAAACGAAGCGATGGATTATATCCGGCAGGCCATGGAATCGGAGCTTAGCTATCAATATTTCATGAACAGTCTGATCGAAACCGTTGATGGATACCAGATGATGTTCAGTCCCCAGGCGATGGCTGCCAACATTCATTACAATGCAGATTGGTATCACCTGCTGCCGGAGATCAAGTGTCCCGTTTTACTGATTAGAGCTAAGAACAGTGAGGGCGTACCGGACGAGGATTATAACAAAATGCAGTCCCTGCTCACCAATTGTCATGCCTATGAAATGTCCCATCCCGACCATAATGTACATCTCAGCAACAAGGAAGAGTTTTATGCCTATATGGATGGATTTTTAGGTCAGCTTTAAGCAACCTGAATCGTAAAGAGGATCAGGAAAATTCGCCGTCGGCGATCTTCTCTGATCCTCTTATTCAGTAGTTGTGAATGACTATATAAGTTGAACTTCAGTTCAACTCATATAGCGTATCTAAACAAACATTACCCCTGTGTCATCCACTCTATCAATGTTTGATTAAAAAGCTCCGGTTGTTCAAACATCGGATTATGTCCGCTGTGCTCGAAGATTATCTTCTTCACATGTGGGTATGTCTCGTCGTCGATAGCATCCCATAAGGAAACAGGTCCAACCAGATAATCATATCTTCCCAGCCCGATAAAAACCGGCATTCTGACATCCTTCAGCATCTGCAGCAGATTCATCCCGGCGAATACCTCGCCCCACAAATAATCCATAACCGGCATATTCGTTTGTACCTGTTCCCACATATAGGCTGCATCAAAGGAATAGTCGTAGAAGCTCTGTGCACCCATTCGAATACACATGTGAACGAAGCGGCGTTCCGGGTCTAGTCGGATGTCGCCTTCTAGCAGAGCCAAATCCTGTTCGAACCCCGTCTTTCTCTCCAGACTTGCAGTCTCATTGAAAAATGCAGCGCTCTGAATTTGCCTTTCCCGGCTGTTGCTTGGCGCTGAATTCAGCAGAATTACTTTGTGAACCTGCTCCGGATATTTCCTGGCATACGCCAGCGCCATAAAAGCATGCCCTGAATGCCCCATTATGACCACATCACTCAGGCCAAGCTGCTGCCTTGCAAGCTCGAGGTCATCCAGCACCCGGTCCAGCTGGTACTGCTCCGGCTTCAAGGCTGCAAACGGACTGGCAAAACCTATATGATCAAGGAATATAAACTGAAATTGTGCAAATAAATCTGCCGAGAAGAGTTGCGGATAATAGACGCTGCTGCCTATAACCAATATCTTTGGCCCGGTTCCTTGTACAAAATAATTCAGTTTTACACCGTCATTGCTCATCACTTGTCCTCTGTTCATCTCAAAATCATCCTCATTTCATTTGTTTTTTTTCGCATCCCTCCTTTCCTTTCCTGAACCCATGATATTTTCCATTGAGCGTTCCAGCACTCTGCTCCCCCCTATACCAAATCGTAGGCGCACATTTATGCGCACTTGTATTATTATACCATCTCCAGTTAAAACAGTTGCCACCAAGAGAAACCCGGTGTTATGTATTCTGGAAATGCAGCTGCACACCGGTAACTACAAGGTTATGCCGGATCAGACGGTCAAGCTGTACGATTATTTAAATGAAAAGGAACGGGTGGCACGCACTCTCTTTGACAATGGAATCGTGGTCAGTAGCCTGAGTATCGAGGGAGATACCCTCCGCTGCTCTGTTTTTTTGTGCCGATGAGATAGCTTGTAAGGGTTGAAATTATAAGATCAACGCTGTATGATATATCTAATAGATACATTATAGTCAGGAGTGAGGGTTATGGCCAAATCGGGAAATACAATGTTCGCAGTTCTGGGTGTTTTAACGAAAGGAGTCTATTCCGGATATGACATCAAGAAGCATTTCAGCGGCTCACTTCATCATTTCTGGAGTGAAAGCTACGGGCAGATTTATCCTGCTTTGAAGCAGCTTGTTGCCCAAGGATATGCGGTGGAAGCCAGCACACCCAATCAAACACGCGGGCAGAAAAAGTATCAGATTACGCCTGAAGGCATGGAGCATTTCCGGGAATGGCTGTCCGCCCCCATTGGCGCCCTAAACTACCGGGATGAATTGCTGCTGAAGGTTTTTTTTGCAACCCCTCAGGATAGAGAAGTCATTAGAGATTTGTTCGAGCATGAGCTGGGTGAGCTCACAAATGCCATGGAGGTTTACCGCGAACAACAAAGTGCATTAATTACACAGAAGCAATCACCGGAGGATTTACCGATGTGGATGTTAACCTTGAACTATGGGATCCTGTCAACCGAAGCTAGACTGCAGTGGTGCAAAGAATCAATTGAATGGTTAAATCAACAGCGTTAACGAGGGAGTGAAAAAAGTGAATCAGAGTGAACTGCATAACATCCATGGTGTAAACTTTAACATCGAAGTACAAGGAACAGGTGAACCGCTTGTGCTGCTGCATGGCGGCTACTCCAACCTCAAGGTGTGGGATCTCCATGTGGAAAGACTGGCTCAAGCTTATCAGGTGATCCGGTATGATCAAAGAGGATATGGACAAAGCGAAGCTATCACCACTCCCTTCTCCTATTATCAGGATCTGAAATCCGTTCTGGATCATCTTGGGATTACCCGTGCCAGTGTTGTCGCCTCTTCCTTTGGAGGAAGTGCTGCGATTGACTTCGCTCTGGCCTATCCGGATCGTGTCAGCAAGCTAATCCTTGTTGCCCCTTCAGTTAACGGCGCCAAGTATCCCTTGCGGCTGTCCTGGGAGGGCATGAAGGATTTCCTGAGAGTCCGCCGGGTTGGAATCGGCAAGGCTGCAGAGCATTTTATGAAGAACAGCTTCTGGCACTACCTCGTTCCACAAGATCAGACGCTTCGCACCCAATTACAAGAGCTTTATGTCAGTAATGAAGTCTTTTATCAAGGTAAGCCTAATTTGCATCGTCCTTTAATGCCTCCGGCCTACAGTCGCTTAAATGAAATCAGTCATCCAACACTTGTTATGGAAGCCGGGCTGGATTTACCCTTCAATAAGCAGATCTGCAGTTACGTACATAAGAATATTCCAGCTTCAGAACTCGTCCAGCTGCGTCAATGCGGCCATTATCCGCATCTTGAGCAGCCTGCTGAATTTATAGAGTTGATTCTTGAATTCTTAAATAAAGACCATATAAGTTGAACTTTAGACTTACCGAGCCGGCATAGAACGCAACTGCGGTGAATGTTTGGACTTCCGGCCGCTGTTGTCTTCAGATTTCTTGATTTTAACCGCTATTGGCGGTAGAAATCCGAAGACAAAGGCGGACACTACCGTTCCTCCAGTTCCAAAATCCCCCTCCGCTGCTTTTGCCTCTAGGTAGTTCTTTAGTTCAACTTATATAGATGGCTCGCCCCGGCGAAAACACACAAAAAAGCCTGCGGCAAAGCGCAGGCTTTCGTTGTTTTTCTATCGCGTTCCATTACTGTAATAGTGATGTTAGAGTCTCCACAAGGTAGCACAACTCGTAATACCCGCGCCTACCGACCACATAAAGAACAAGTCGCCGGGGACCAGCGTACCGTCCTTAATCGCATGGTGAAGGGTGATAAATGGACTGCTTGTGCCTGTGTAGCCATAAATATCCCCAATGTAAGGGAATTTAACGAGCTCCTCGTCCAGCTTGCCCGCGATATCTTTAATGACGCTCAAGTTTAACTGACTAAGGATATAGTGCTTCACATCACTTTTAGTATAGCCATGTTCCTGAAGCAGCTGCTCAATATTGGATACCGCTGTCGGGAAAGCCACATTGACATTGTACTCCGGATGAAGATAGATTTTTTTCTCTTCAAGCGACAGATGTTCTCCGTACATTTGTGTCATGCCTCCGGCAGGGAACTGCATATCCTCCGCCTTCTGCGTATTGGTGTAGTACGCCGAATCTATCAGGCCGGAGTCCGTATCCTCCACTCTCTCCAGCAGAACCGCACAGGCTGCATCTCCGCACAGGCCCTTGGACGCCAGGTCACCTTCTTTGTAGAAACGGGCAATCTGCTCCGACCCTACAATGAGTGCGTATCTAACTCTGGGAGTGGATATCATGGATCGGGCTGCTTGGTCAGCAGCGACAACCATACCTACACAGTTGGCATTGCTGTCATAGATAATGCAGGAATCTTTACCCTCCAGCGCCTGATGCACAAATGCAGCATCTGTCGGAGCGCTGAAATCATGTGTTCCTGAGGAGAATACGATCATATCCAAATCGCTTCCGCTGAGCCCGCAGCTCTTCAATAGCCTTTTGGATGCTTCAATAGCCATATAAAGCGTGCTCTCTTCATAGTCCGCCGCGTAATAACGATTCTTACGGCCAAAGAACTCCCAAATGCCGATAAGCTTGTCCGCTGAAGATCCGGCCTGCAGAGCCAATTCCTCATTGCTGATCTTATAGGCAGGATGGTACACTTCGGTGCTTATTATTTTGACATTAGCCATGGTCGACCACCCTCTGCTTAGATTTAGGATATACGATTTAGGATTTAGGATTTAACGATTGCCCATGCCTCTTCCACCGTGTCCACAAAATGTCCTTTAAATCCGGCGCTTGGAGCTACTCTCTGTAATTGAGATTTGGCTACCACTTTCTTCGGATTCACCAGAACCGCATGTTTAAATCCGTTATACAGCACATAGCAGCGTTCCAGAACCGGCAATATCTCCGGCTTGAAGGGCGCCATATCATTGCAGTCAATAATCAGAGACATCTCGTGAATCGGCAAGGTCGGCATGGACGCCTCGAATATTTCCACTTCTTTTACCGTTTCAGCCAATTCGGCAAATCCATGCAAGCTGATGAAGATGGTGTTGAATTCCGGGTACATTTTAGTTTCTGCGATCATTTTTTAACGCACTCCTCTAGTTGTTTTTTTAATTTGTGATTGCGGGATTCATTGGAAATAGGTTGATACCCAAGATTTACCGCTTTACTGCTATCATCAAATTGCACTTTTTTTTGATAGTTTCTAAAAATTTATTTATGGTGTTCTGACTATTGTACGAAGCACAATATAGTCATTCGCGTCGCGTGAGATCAAAGTGTCTTTATTAAAATACACAAAATTGTCCGCACTGCGGTTTCGTTCCCCAAGCAAAAAGAGTTCCCCGTTTCGGAGGTTCACTCCGCGGGCTACCAGTTTATTGTTCATCATTTCCGAGAACACCGCATAATTGTCACCCACGATTAATAGATCATTCCGGTCGCCAATTACCCATTCACGTTTAAGCAATACTTTTACCGGGGCTCCGGCTTTACTGCGGTCCATCGTCATATAAATGAAGTAATTTTTGGTCTTGCCGGCAGTATCCACTTCTTTGGAGTCAATCATCCAGACAATATCTTTACCATTCGAAGCTACGAGGTTGAAGGATTCATTTTCTTTCAGCTTATAAATCTCAGTTGTTTTTGAACTTGGCAGATCATACAGATACAACGTGCCGGTGTCCCATTTGCTATAGATGAACTTGTCATCTACAAACTGGTAGACCTGATCAAAACCGAGATCATTAATGGTCTGGGTTTCCAGCGTCGTTTTGTTAGTGAAGTAAAAATATGAGCTACTGCTGTGTGCATAATATTTATCACCCACACCGAGTAATTCCGGATTATTCACTTCCAGCGGAAGCTCGCTTGTTTTTTTGGTTTTCAAATTGTACTGTACCAGCTTCTTCGGGTAGATATTAATTTGCTTAGTCACTTCAATTGTGGACTCATAATAATAAACACTGTCTCCCAGGAGCTGCAAGTTCGTTTTGAACGTGTTAGTTGAAGTGACCTTCTCCGTCGTCTTCTTCTTCCAGTTATGTAAGTACAGCTGATAAGCCCCTTTGCTATCCTTCTCCAGTGAAGCGATCGTGTCACCTGTGAACTTGTAGTTGTAGTCAAGCGGCATGTTATATGCAGTTTTGACATCCGTAAAAGTGTACTTCGCAGCTGCGTGGACCGGAGTGGCAATCAGGGGGCCTGCAGCCAAGACCGCAGCCAGAATAAACGTTAAGCCTGGCCTCAATTTGTGGCGAATCTTCAAAAACATGTTTTTTTATTCTCCTTTTGTTGTATTTAGACAACAAAAAACCAAACTACATGAGCGTCCCCGCTGTCATGCCGCTTTCGTGAGCGGTTTAGACCGGTGGCTTTGCGTCTTCCGCCTTTCGGCGGAGTTGCCTTTGTTCATCAGCTGGCGCTTCCGAATCACAAACATATTTTGGTATTTATTATCTATCTAAATTTATAATTCGACAATAGCAGTCATTATCCTCCTTTTTTCTCACATTCAAATATTGTTCGCTGTATCTGTTTGGCTACGATAGTGCATAGATCCGTTTGACCATAAAATCGAAAAAACGTTGATTCCAGTTCTCTGACAGCCGTTCTGTCAAGTCTGCAATTAACGCTGCAGCGAGGTCCACCAGCTTCTTCACACCTGAAGGTAATGCGTCCGGTCCAAGACCATTTAACGCTCCTGTTAACTCATCCAGTTGCTGTGGACTGAGTTTGTGATGCAGTCTCTTAATACCTAGCTGCGCTGTAGAAGGATCTACTACATGCCGCAGAACCGCCATTAGATCTGCCGCCAGATGACTGCCGAGCCGATGTGCCCAGAGCAAATCGCCGCGAAGATACGCGGTTTCAAATTCCAGAAGGCTGAAAGTGAAACCGGAAAGGATCCTCGTAATCTCCGCATCCGACATGGGGAAGCTCTCTGCTGCCTTGTAGTTGGCAAGATATCCCTCGGGATCATACAGGACAAGGATTTGCTCAGTTTGTTTCAGACTCTCCTCAGTCACTGTATAAAGATCGAAATGCAGACCGTCTTCAAATACGCCAACAATTTGCGGGCCTACGAAGTTAGCTTCCGACCACAATATCAGCGGTTTATAGCTCTCCATATGGGATATTCTGCGCGCTAAAAAATCTGTCAAGCCCTCGCTGTGGACCAAACAGTACAAATCAACATCCGAGTAAGCATCCTGCTCTCCTCTGGCATGTGCGCCTTTCAGAAATACCGCCCTGACTGCCGGATCACCCTTTACGGCCAGGCCTACCTGACGGATTGCTTCGTCTTGTTTCATTCTCTCTTCCCCCTGCAATGTGTAGTATGATCTGAACATAATCTTTCTTTTTTATTAAAAGTGAGAAATATTGTGGCGCTGGTGCGTCTTATATACAAATAAATCAATTGGAGGCACTGGATGAAGGCACAGGAAAACGACGAACAAATCATTGCCGAAGTGCTGCAGGGCAACCGGGAGGCCTTTGCGGTACTTGTAGACAAATACAAGTCAAGCTTGTATGGTCTGCTGCTCGGTATGGGCGCCAGTCACCAGGATGCACAGGATTTGGCCCAGGAAACATTTATTAAGGCATACCAGAAACTCCGCGGGCATCATAGCCAATCAAGCTTTGCGGCTTGGCTGTACGCCATTGCGATCAACCACTTCAGGTCACTGAAAAGGCGGAAATCCCCAGGCCTAACAAGCAGTAACTTACTGGAGGAGAAGGATCGCGGGCCAACCCCTGAAGAGCAGTATATGCGTAAGGAAGACGAGCTTGAAATGCACCGGAAATTGTCCAAGCTTCCAGAACGATACCGGATTGTACTGCTGCTTCGCTATACCAATGAATTATCCTATGAGGAAATCTCAGCGATAACGGGAATGCCTATGCATCAGGTCAAAAATTGTCTCCACCGCGCCCGTCAAAAGCTGAAGAAACAATGGTCGAAATCCAGGGAGGGTTCCAATGAAAAAATGGGCTTACACCAATCACAATGACTTGTCCGGCACTGATAACGATCTATTGACGGATTCACAATTGTATACAAGCTCTAATCTAGCTGATGATTTCACAGAGCGCGTTATGGAACAAGTTCGCAATACAGAGATACTGCCTGCCTCCGGGCAACAATTATCCGAGATATCCGGAATGCAAACGGGCCGCACCCTAAAAAGAGGTTTAAAGTGGGGCAGCACTGTTGCTGCAGTGATAGGAATTGCTTCATTACTGTTCTTTATAGGCAAATCAGGTACAGTGTCAGAGACGCTGTCCAACCCTCCACAGAAGCCGTTCCTCCTTGCCAACCAGTGGGCAGAGCTTGGTCTTCTGGACGCCAAAATACTCGGAGTGGTGCAGCAGCCTGGCATAGAGAAAACCGATAAAGGCTATACCTTTGTCCTGCAGGACGTAGTGGCTGATCCTACCCGTTTGGTGCTTAACATTAGCATTACGGATAAAACCGGACATGCTGCCAACGACGCAATGTCCAAATTTAATACCAGCCAATTGGAAATCCATGATGAACAAGGACACAACATCGGAGAACTGAAAGAGATCATGCCCTTGGCCAGTGACATTTATGGAAACTCTGGTCAAGCCTCTCTGCTGTTGACTTACGTATTCCCTGATGAAGGCCCAGGAAGCACCGTAGTTATTCAAGGCAATATTCATGAACTGGCTTCAAACAGTGAAACAGAAAAGGTAGTCGCCGGAGACTGGAGTTTTAGCTATGAAGCAGATATGACCGCAGCACAGGCATTATCGGTAACCACAGATTTGAAGGACCATGTCTATAAAACTCCGGATGGGATGAAGCTGGAGATGGATCAAGTAATGCATACACCTGCAGGTGTCACACTGAAATTCAACACCTCGCTTACTGGAGAGGCAGCCAGCCTTATTTCTGCCAATCTTAATAACGCTCTTGGGCTCATGTTCCATTTTGAGGATGAGAAAGGTGAAGAAGTTTCAAGAATCAACCGTTACAAGTCCGGATATATTACCGACACTTCCTTCGGCTACACTGTCAGATCAACAGAACAAGCCGGCAAGCTGCACTGGACCTACTATTTCAAGAGCCTTCCATATGACAGCCGGCAAGTACGGTTCATCCTGGATGGTTACAATAGTCCCGTCAAGTCTAACGATTCAGTGACGTTCCATCCTCATGAGCTTAATGAGAAACCTGCAGTATTTAGTGCTCAAGGTGATGTGCTGAAGGTGAACAAGATGGAGATCAAAGAAATTAAGGATGAACCGGGAATATCCGGCTGGATGTCGGTCAGCGGCGAATTCACCAACAGATTTGCCAATGACAAGTGGGTCGCCCTCGATGGTAAAGGAAAGGAATACAAAGTTATCTTTAGAGGTGGTTTCACTATGGATGAGACAGTCACATTCGGTGAGACGGGCAATCATGTGAATGAAGCCTATCTTATTGCCAAAGGCATGACTGAGCTGCCCGAGGAGCTGACGCTCCGCCGGGTCATAACGGATAAAAGGTTTACCGATGTGAACTGGAGCTTTGCTCTGCCAAAAATCGAAGTGAAAAAACCTTGAGTTTGCTGATGTAGTCATCTTTCAGGATGCTGTACACTTCAAGATCGACGATTCCTTTGCCTGACCATACATTGGCTTGTCTCAAAGTCCCTTCTTTCATGAAGCCGTTGTTCAGCAGTACCTTTTTGGAAGCCCTATTGGGAGGCATTACTTCAGCTTGAATTCCACCCCACCCCAATGGGCTTGCTCCAAAAAATAGCCGACCGATACCATATTTACTTTCTGATTAAAATCAAATGCCTCGATAATACCAAGCAATTTGTCATTATCATTACAGCCGAATATTTATGTAATTGCATCCCTCTTCATTTATTGTCTTTGAACACTCCCGCCACCTGTAGAGGTGGGGGATTCTTGGGTCATTGCTTCCTTGAAGCAAAATGCATCGATTTTCTCAAATGTGAAAAATCGTACACCAAGCGATCCCTGTGGTTCCCACAGTTCTTTGCAAGACGGTTAAACCGCCATCATTATAATATTCTGTGCGGCATTTTCATCACGATCATGCGTTGTATCACAACCTGGGCAGACCCATTGCCGCACTGAAAGGTTCTTCACTTCGGGGTTGATGAAGCCACATACAGAACAGGTTTGGCTGGTCGGGGCAAAGGTATCCGAAATCTTAACCGTGCGTCCGTACCATTTCGCCTTGTAGGAGATTTGACGTTCGAGCTCACTCCAGGACGCATCGGCGATAGACTTTGCCAGTTTGTGATTTTTGAGCATATTCGCCACGCGAAGGTTTTCTATACTGATCGTTTGGTTTTCGCGAATCAGTTTGATTGTGAGCTGATGCAGAAAATCATAGCGGCAATTGGCGATCTTCTCATGAATGGAAGCGACCTTTTGCTTGGCTTTGTGCCAATTAGAGCCGCCTTTGCTACGGCGAGCCATACGGCGTTGCCAATAGGCTAACTTCTTTTCGAAATGGCGATACCACTTGGGATTTTGAACCCGAAATCCATCGGAGCAGACGGCAAACTCTTTAAGGCCAAGGTCAACACCAATCTCTTTGCTGGCTTGAGGCAGGGGCTTAACGTCAACTTCACAGACGATGGATACGAAATATTTCCCAGACGCATTCCGGCGAACGGTTGCAGACAGGATGCGTCCCTCTAAAGCTCTGGAATTGGCAAAGGGCATCCATCCCAGCTTGGGAAGCTTGAGTAGACGTTCTTCCACAGCAATGTTGCCGTTGGTATATTTCGTTGTGTAGCTTTGGACAGGGTGTTTACGGTTTTTGAAACGTGGAGCTTGATTCTGTTTTTTGAAGAACCGATCAAAACTATCTGCCACGTTTCGAACCGATGATTGCAAAGCAATGCTATCCACGGTTTTCAACCATTCGAACTGTTGTTTGAGTGCAGGAAGTTGTGTGGCACAACGATTGTAGGATAAGCCTTTGCCTTTCGTCTTATAGGAATCATTCCATAGGCCTAAAAAATGATTGAACACAAAACGGCAACACCCGAACATCTGATGAATGAGTTGCTGTTGTTCATTTGTAGGAAAGATGCGATACTTATAGGCTTTATGAATGAGCATGCCAACACAACCTCCTTTCGACAAAGTATATAGGGATATTATAGCACATACGTTCGTTTTCTTTGCAAAAAACACCGATTCATCCCCAACCTATAGAAGGTTGGGTGTTCTCGGCTTTCTTTGATAAATAACTTATCACAATTGATACTTTTTCCTGCCCCAATCTAATAAAGCATTGACCAATCTCCATGGATCAGGTAATAATATACATATATAACAACAACACAGAAGAAGAGTAAGTAGACATATGTGAGAGGACTTGCAGAGAGCCGGTGGTGTAGCTGCGAACCGGTGTCCGGCATATGATCGAATGGACTTTGGAGTTGCTTTCCCGAACCGTCGGCTACGATGTTGTAGGGAAATGCCGGGCATCCCGCCGTTATCAAGGGAGCGGTCTCGAGATCATGTATTTAGCGATCTCCGCACCGTATAGCGAAGACTGTAACGCTTGCAATTCATGCAGCGGGACGGTCATTTAAGGTGGTACAACGACAACTTCGTCCTTATGGGACGGAGTTTTTTTGTATTGATAAGGGGGTGATGGCCATGGAGGATGGCTGGTGGTGGCGATTTATAATTTCTACACAACAACATTATACCAGGAGGTTTTTTAACGATGAAAGAACGTGTACTCACAGGAGATCGGGTTACCGGCAAACTTCACCTTGGCCATTACGCCGGCAGCCTGCAGAACCGGGTTATTTTGCAGGATCAATATGAATCCTATGTATTTCTGGCGGATGTTCAGGCACTGACGACCCATTTCGATAGACCCGAATTGATCCGCAGCCATATCCGCGAGATTATGCTCGATTATTTGTCTGTAGGCATTGACCCCGGTAAGACAACCCTTTATGTACAGTCCATGATTCCGGAAATCGCCGAGCTGACGATCTTCTTCTCTATGTTTGTTACGGTGAATAACCTGCGGCACAATCCAACGGTAAAAGCAGAATCGAAAAACAGCAGTCTGGATGAAATGTATTATGGGTTCCTCGGTTATCCGGTAAGCCAAGCGGCCGATATTGCCTTTTGCAAAGCCACCATCATTCCCGTTGGTGAGGATCAGCTGCCGCATCTGGAGCTGGCCCGTAAAGTTGTGCGCCGGTTTAACGAGCTGTATAAGCCTATATTTGTGGAACCTCAGGCGTTGATTAGTGAAACACCCCGGCTGATTGGCACAGACGGCAACGCGAAAATGAGCAAAAGCCTCGGCAACGCCATAACGCTCAATGCTTCAACGGAAGACCTTGCCCACAAAATAAAAAGAGCAGTGACAGATCCTGCCCGCGTTCATAAAAATGATCCCGGGCATCCGGATCTCTGTCCAATTTATGCTTATCACCAGGCCTTTCTTCCGCAAGACGCCGCTGAAATCCGCGAAGGCTGCGAACGCGGGACCATCGGATGTTCGGCCTGCAAAGAACGGATCACCTCCGCGCTGGAAATGCTTATGGCACCGATGCGGGAACGCCGGGCTTATTATGCGGCCAGACCGAAGCTTGTCGATGACATTCTAATGGCCGGCACCCGCCATACCCGGTCTCTGGCCCAGGAAACGATGAACGAAGTCCGCGAGGCCATGAGCCTTGATTATTTTAAATGAACTCGAGATGCTTTCAACAAAGGTTCTGGAATTGATGACTTAACAGATGAATAATTGTGAATAGCAAAGAGGCCGCTTAATCAGCGGCCCCTTCTTGTTGTTACATATAAATATCGACTACAGTACCTTCTGCTGTGCGCAGATTTTCAAAGTCTGCCTGTTTGATCCGCAATCCTCCAAGACGATAAGGGTTGGCAAGCCGTTCGGCCTGAACCTCCTTGCCGCCCACGGTTACAGAGCGGAGACTGCCTTCTGCACAGTGGTAGATGAACGATACCGGCGAACCGCCATATTCGAAGGCAAAGCGGGTTCCATCCAGTTCATCCGGCAGTACAGGATCAATGATGAGGTCACCGCCGTCCTCACGGATACCGAGCACGTTTGTGATCAGCTGATTCATGTAGATTCCGGGACCGCTGGAATAAATTCTCCAGCCGCCTTTAACGGCTACGGAACCCTTCCGCAGCTCATTGAACCGCTCCTGCGCTTCGTAACGGTTAGCAAATTTCCCGTCCGAGCTGCTGAAGTAGGCATTGCTCTGACGCAGTTCAGCATTCGGCACGGCATCGCGGATCCCAATCGGATTAATGACCGCCAGTCCGTTCCATACCTGATCCCGCTTGCCGATCTTCGCCATAGCTTCTACGAACCGGATATGCGCATGCACATATTGAAGTCCGATTTCGCGTCCGAAATTAGCCGCCTGCTCCGCCCGTTTAAAATGTGTGCTGACTCCGCCGGCATATTGCGCCGGATGATTCATCAGCCGCACACCATCCGGGCAGAGGAATTGCTCCAGGATCAGCTTATAATGCGACTCCATTTGCTCTGGTGTGAGCAGCTCACCGATCATGCTGCGGGTCATCGGCAACAGCCGGTATTGAATACCGGTCTCCTGATCTTCTGGATGAAGCAATGGCTTGGCATCCTGCGGATCTTCGAAATACAGGAAGCCTGGAATCACTTCCGTTCCGAGCATGTAACGGTTGAAATCACTTTTGATCCCTTCCGCCATCTGCTTCAGCTCATTTGACCAAGCTTCATCATTGCTCTGCAGCACTCCGGATAAACCGAGCACTGTCTGATAGGTAAGTGCAACTGTCCAGCTGCTGACCATATACTGCTTCAGCTGTGCGTTCGCCGGCTGGAGCGTATCATCCCAATCCCCGTCGCCGTAAGAAGACAGGAACGTATCATGCAGGAAGTGAGATTTAATGTAATCCAGCTCTTTGTTGGCATGTTCCCGCAGCGAAGCTGTCGTTTCTGTAAAGTCAAAGCTGTGCTTGCGTGTATATGGAATCTGTTCATCCAGCACAGCAAAATCAAGGGTTGCCCGCAAATAATCCCCCAGCACTTTAAGCGGCCAGACAATAATATCGCCGTGGCTTTCTTCCTGCTGAATGGATGTGTATTTGTCGAACATGAACCACTGTGGCCAGCTGCCATCATCTTCATACTGATGGGCAAACACGGTCAGCAGAATCTCGCGCACCTGCTCATATTTGTGTGTGGCGAGGAAATATTCCACCGGTCCCTGGCACACATCACGTGTCCCCCATGCTGCGCCGCCATACTGCTCCAGACCATGAGGCACTGAGTAATGGACCAGCATATTGTGAGTGTACCACCAGGCCAGCGCATTCACTTTGAATAGTCCGCCTTCGACTCCGCTTTCCTGTGTCAGCTTGAACCCATTCATGACACCGGAGAAAAACTCACGGTAACGGGTGATTTCTTCTGTGACGGGTTTATTGGAGAGCGGACGTTCCTTGCCGTCCAGCAAGCCCTGTAGTGTCAGCGTCCACTCTGCGCTCTCCTCCAGTTCAAGCACCGCAAGCGAAGCACTGCCCTGAACCGGTCCGTCCGCCAGCAGACTTTCATCTCCCAGACGGTAAGAAGCACCCTCCAGGAACATCTTGTAAGTGAGCTCAGGATATACCTCAGCACTCGTTCCGGACTTCTCGCCGCGGAAGCTGATCACTCCGTTCGGATCCTGAGCCATTTGGTAAGGCACCTCATACTCGGCCACATTCATCGTAATCTGGTTGCTGACGAGGAAACGGTAGGCTTGGCCGCTTACAGATCGTACATGCAGCTTTACTTCCGGTGAATCAACTGTTGTATAGTTGGTAATCACAAGCGTATCGGAAAGAGTTTTATAGTACCAGCGCACGTAGTTAAAGCCGATTTCAAATAACGACGGCATCGTAAGCATACGGTATTGTCCATCCATTTCCACATAAATACGCTGTCCTGAAGTCTTGTACACATTCAGCGCATTACGGGGGTTGGACATCATTTTATTGAAATTCGTATTACCGACTACCACCTGGGAGTTGAAAATCCCATACATATACGAGGTTGTGGTCATGACCTCAGCACCCAGATGAGCATTGTCCCCGCTCATCAGAATATGCCCGTGCGGACGTTCGACCAGCAATTCCTTACGCTTGAGCACAATATGCTCATAGGTGCCGGTAAAGAAGGCTAGCAGCTGGCCGCCATCACGTTCTTCCTCAAATCTCTGCGGGAACAATGAGTTCAGCTCTTCCTCCAGCATGTCTACAGTTTGCAGCGGCGTTCCAAAACGTGAAGATAAGGAGGCCTGATTCAGCCAATGACCTGTTTCCTGAACGTCTCCCAGGGCTTCAGCCTCATCCCACGCTTGACGCAGTGCCGAATTAAATTCCAGCTCTGTAATGGCTGCGGGATGATCTTCACGGAACAGTCCGTAAAAAGTAAAACGTGCGGCTCCATCCAGTTGAACTTTCTCGGATTTCAGCGCCGTATAGGCAAATTCATATTGATAAATCTCATTGGCCAGCTGTTCCTGGTACAATGCTTCCGGTTTGTCGGTTTCCTTGTAGGATAATCCGAAGAACTGGAAGCCATCGGTGGAATACCCGGCAGCTCCGGTGAGAGTACCTTGCTGCAGGTACGGGAACTTGCCGCCTTGCGGCTGATTTTGCCGGGAGCAGACCACATATCCATACTTCTCATCCTCAAATACCGCATGATCAATATATTGCGATAAATAGGCTTCATTACTGGTGACAGCTGCAGGGGAAGCAATTCCCACGTCTTGACTATAAATGACGTCCAGCAGCACATTGCTGCCTTCAACTTTCACATCCCAGAACCACACCCCACGGCTGGACAAAGTAAATAGCACTTGATAACGGATATCCGTCAATAGCCCTGGCACATCCGGACCCGCAGTAATTTCACCTTGCCACACCAGGCGTTTGCCGTCCTGACGGAAACGGCTGCTCGATTTCACACCTAGCAGCGGAAAGACCTGAATGCCATCCTGCAGGTGCAAACGCGCATAAAGATTTCCGGGCGCACCGTCTACGCTATTAGACAGCAGCTGATTGATCATCATCGTCCCGCCGACAGCCTGGTACAGGTCGCCGCTTTCCAGGAAAGTAAAAGTCAACCCATCCTCGTGAAGCGACAGCTTGGAGCCAGTTCCTGTTATAGTTGTCATTTCTACTCACTTCCTTATCTGCTGCGGCAGATTGCCGCTATTCGTCAGTATTTGTGTTTTACATTTCGCATTATTTAAGCAAACGGAAAGATGCTGCCTGAACATCCTTGCTGCTAGCGCCGATGAACAGGCGGAATTGGCCGCGGTCACTGCTTACGGACAGGTCACTGTGATGATAGCGGAGCATACTTTCGTCAATCTGGAAGACGACCTCGCTGCTTTCTCCCGGAGCCAGCTCGACCTGCTTGAAGCCTTTCAGCTCTTTAACCGGGCGGACTACCTCTGCCGATACATCACGGATATAAAGTTGAACCGTTTCTGTTCCAGCCATCTTCCCGGTATTTGTGACAGTCACCTTCGCCTCAATCGGCTGATCACCCTTCATTGTCTCCGCTGAAAGTGTAAGTCGCTCATAGGTGAAATCCGTATAACTTAGACCGAAGCCAAATGGCAGCAACGGTTCGTTAGGAATATCAAGGTACTGGGAAATATAACGGTTGCCTGTCTCTTCTTCCGGTTTGGGACGGCCGGTACTGAAGGAGTTATAATAAACAGGAATCTGGCCAACGGAATAAGGAACGGACATACTAAGCTTTCCGGATGGATTAACCTTTCCGTATAACAGATCCGCCAGCGCAGCACCGCCTTCACTTCCCGGGAACCATGCTTCAAGTACAGCATCAGCAAGATCATACACACCATGCAGATCAAGCGGGCGGCCGTTAAACAGGACAACAGCTAAAGGTTTGCCCAGCCCTCTCATCAGCTCAATCAGTTCCAGCTGCGCCTGCGGCAATTTGATATTGCTGCGGCTGCCGCCTTCACCGCTCATCTCTGAAGATTCACCGACCGCAAGCACGATTACATCAGCATCTGCAGCTGCTTTCAAGGCCTCATTACGCTGAAACTCGCTGATCGTGTCGATGCCGCTTCCCTCAGCAATAATCACATTGCCCGGATTTTTGCTGAGTATACGCATGGATGCACCAAGCTTGACTGCCGTCTCTTTAGAACCGGTCCAAGACCACCAGCCCAGAATATCTCCGCTATTCGCAAACGGACCGATCAATGCAACCCGTTGCTCAGGCGCCAGCGGCAGCACACCTTCGTTCTTAAGCAGTACACTGGATTTCTCGGCAAGCTTGCGGGAAACCAGGCGATGCTCGCCGGAGAACACAAGCTCGCGTTCAAGAACCGGATCCGCACCACGCATTGGATTCTCGAACAAGCCCAGCTTTTCCTTAAGCTTCAGTATCCGCAGCACAGCTTCATCAATCAGCTCTTCATCCACAAGGCCTTCTGCCACCAGTTCGGGCAGATGATTCACATAGCTTGTGGTCATCATATCGATGTCGACGCCACTCCAGATTGCCTTAAAGGCGGCTTCTTTTTCGTCTTCGGCAGCGCCATGGGCAATGATTTCTTTAATAGCCGCCCAGTCTGAAATGACGATCCCCTCAAAACCCCATTCTTCACGCAAGAGGCTGCGCAGCAGCTTGCTGTTTCCGGTAGCCGGAATCCCGTCCACAATATTAAAGGAAGTCATCACCATCTCGACTCCTGCGTCTACCGCTGCTTTATAGGCCGGCAAGTAGTATTCGCGCAGCTGGCGTTCCGACAAGTCGACTGAATTGTAATCACGTCCGCCTTCAGACAGTCCATAAGCTGCAAAATGCTTCACGCAGGCTGCAACACGGAATACATCATTTCTCAGGTCATCCCCTTGGAAGCCCTGTACAAATGCCTTGGCAAATACTGAGTTCAAATAGGGATCTTCACCCGTTGATTCCATCACACGGCCCCAGCGGGCATCTCGGACCAAATCCACCATCGGCGCAAAAGTTACATGTAGTCCTGATACTGCGGCTTCACGCGCGGCGATTTCTGCACTCTGTTTAGCGAGTTCCGGGTTCCAGGAGCAGCCGATCGCCAGGGGAATCGGAAATATCGTCTTGAATCCATGTACAATGTCCGCCATAAACAGCAATGGAATGCCAAGTCTGTTATTCTTCAGATGTTCTTTCTGCACAGCCATCATTTTCTCCGCACCGGCTATTCCAAGTACGGAACCAGCCGCAAGTTTGGTCTCGCTGCCGATACCGAGCTCCTCCATAGGTCCGGTGATTTCTGAATGATCGCCCGGTTCGTCATAAAAGGGGGCTGCGAGCTGCAGCAGCTGGGCTATCTTTTCTTCAAGTGTCATGTGCTTAACATATTTGTGATAGAGATGTTCAGTCATGGTTGTGTTCCCTCCACCGAAACGAAACGTTTCTATTCTATTATCTCTTTATTTATATGGTCTCTTACAGTATGAGTTGTATATATTTCATAAACGTTTCTATTAATTTCGACAGCAATACAGAGCAGTAGGAGTACCAGAATCTACTCTTGCCCGATAAATAACCGGAAGCTTGCCGCCGCGCTAGGCCAAAAACAAAGCGTTCGGCGGGATTATCGCATCCAGCTCCGGTTAACTGTTGATTTTAACCGAGTTCCGTTCAATCAGTTCGATCTTGAGCTTGTAGAAATCGTTGACCTCATCTCCGTTCAACCTTTGGAACAGCAGATGTCCGGCCAGCGAACCGGATTCGTACATCGGTTGACGGATGGTGGTCAGCCTTGGCTGAAGGTATTCAGCTAACTGGATATCGTCAAATCCAATGACCGAAAGATCATCCGGCACGGAAACTCCGGCTTCCTCCAGCGCCTTCATTCCCCCGACTGCCATTTCGTCATTGGCATAAAACACCGCCGAAGGCAGCTCACCCTGCACCAGCATCATCTTCGTTGCTTTATAACCGCCCTCACGGACAAAGTTGCCGCTTAGCTTCCACTTCGTTTTTTCATTCAGACCCGCCTCATGCATGGCACGCAAATACCCCTGATAACGCAGTGCATTGTCATAAGAGTTAGCAGGTCCGCTAATATAAGCAATAGAATGATGCCCTTTTTCAATCAGATGACGGGTCGCACTATACCCACCCTGTTCGCTGTCTACCACCACATTGATAAGGCCTTCACCGGAAATCAGTCGATCCATCACGACGATTGGAAAACGCGCACCCGCAGCAGCATGAAGAAGATCTACTGTAATATTATGAGCCAGCACAATAGCGCCATCTACTCTTTTTTCGAGTAAATAACGTACAGCCGTCGAATCTTTTCCACCCATCGAGCTGCAGGCAATCAGGTCATAGGAGTTGGATAGCGTGACATCCTGAATGCTGCGGATGAGCTCCGAATAATAAGGACCGGATAAATCCGTTAATATGAGTGCAATCGTATTGGTCCGGCTCCGCTTCAAATCCATGGCAAAGCCGTTTTTTTGATAATTCAGCTGTCTTGCTGCTGCCAGAACTTTTTCTCTCGTTTTTGCGCTAACCTTGCTGTCCCCGCTCATCGCATACGAAGCTGTGGACAGGGCTACGCCCGCCAGCTTGGCCACATCCTTGATTGTTGCCATCCATTTCAACCCTTCCTGAACCCTGCATTATTTCTCTATATACTATTTTATCCCAGAGATCGTATATCCTTCTATGATATGCTTCTGGAAGAAGATAAATATGATAATAATTGGAATGACCATAAAGGCCGCACCAGCCATTTGCAGTCCAAACGCTGTACCATATTGGCCTTTGAGCAAGGACAAACCTACTGAAAGTGTATACAGTTTCTCGTCATTGGCAATAATCAGCGGCCACAGGAAGCTGTTCCAGGCCCCGATAAACGTCAAAATCCCTTGCACCGCAAATACCGGCTTCACGATCGGCACCATCAGCTGGAAAAAGATCCGCAGCTCGCCCGCTCCATCCAGCCTTGCCGCTTCCAGCAGATCCATCGGAATGGTAGTCATAAACTGACGGAACAAGAATATCGCAAATGCCCCTACTAAGCCGGGCAGAACGATACCCGCCATCGTATTTACGAGATGCATTTGATTAATAATCAGATACGTCGGGATCATGGTTACTTGTGATGGAATCATCATCGTACCCAGGATAATAAAGAAGAACTTATTTTTGCCCGGAAAATCAAATTTCGCAAAAGCATATCCGGCCATCGCATTCAGAAACAGTCCGGCAAAAGAACATAACACGATAATCAGTGTATTTTTCAAGTAAATTAAGAAATCCATCTTCACGAACAAATCCCGGTAGTTGTTAAACGTTGGGTGCGCCGGGAAAAGCGACGGTGGAATCACCGTAAATTCATTCTCTGGTTTAAAGGATGAACCGATCATCCAAATAAACGGCACCATCATCAGAAGTCCTCCGACAACGAGCAGGGTAATCATAATTCCTTTTTCCATCTTCTTCATCTTCAGTGCCATGCTAGTTCCCTCCTTCTTAAGCCTGCAGCATCACGCTGAAGCTTAGTATTCCACTTCTTTCTTTTTGACCGCGAATTGGATAAGTGTCGCAATAATAATGATGATGAACAGTATGAATGAACCCGAAGCCGCATAACCGAATTTGCTCAGCTGGAACCCGTTATTGTAAATAAAGAGCGCCATTGACATCGTTGCATTCAGCGGTCCACCTTTTGTCATCACGAGCGGCTCTTCGAAGAACTGAATCCAGCCGATCAGGGTCGTAATGGTTACAAAGAAAGTAGCGAATCCAAGCAAAGGAACGGTGATGTAGCGCAGCTTCTTCCAGCCGGTTGCACCGTCGATTTCCGCAGCTTCATAATACGAACGTGGAATTCCCTGAAGGGCCGCCAGGAAGATGATCATATTGAGACCAATTGATTTCCAGAATGCCAGCAGGATAAGTGAAAATTTCGCCAGCACAGGATCTTGAAGCCATTGCTGCGCAGGCAGGTCAAACCAGGAAAGAACATAGTTAAACAAACCGTACGAACCATTGTATAAATAACCCCATACTACGGCTACGGCCACAATGTTGGTAATGGAAGGCATATAATAAATCACCCGGAAGCTTTTAAACAGCCAGCCTGTTCCGTAATTCAGCAGCAATGCAACCCCCATGGAAGCAATAACCACGCAGGGAACCCCGACAACAACATAAATAAGTGTGTTATACATCGACTTTAAGAAAATAGGATCTTTGAAAATATTAAAATAGTTATCAAAACCAATAGCACTTATATTCGAATAATCCGCAAGCCCCACCAAATCCATATCCGTAAAACTGATGACCAGTGCGATAATTATCGGGATAATCGAAAAAAGGGTCAGCAGGATTACCGCGGGCGCGATAAACAAATATGGATACTTATGCTTGTTCCACTGCTTGACAAATGAACTCACAACATCACACCCCTTCGCATTCTTTCACTTTCTTCCGTGTGGAAGGATATACAGGCATAATGCCGGAACCTCCGTAAAAAGGAGATCCCGGCAGTCCGCCTGACACAATACTTCAATAATTATTTGTTGCCCAGCAATTCATTCGCTTTGGCGTTCAGCTTGTCCAGCTCGGTTTGTGTATCCGCTCCGCCCATGGTAATCTGCTCGAAAGCAGCCATTGCAGCCTGTGCAATTTCTTCATATTCTCTGACCGTTGGAGCCGGGCGGGAATTTTCAAGCTGTTTACCGAACGCTGCAATCATTGGATCCTGAAGCGCTTCGTTCTTCCAAGCTGCTTTGAGTGCCGGCATGGAGTTAGAGGTTTCGAAATACTTCAGCTGTGCATCCTGTTCGGCCATGAAAGCAATGAATTTTGCAGCTTCATCCGGATTCTTGCTGTAGTTGAAGATGGATAGATCAGCACCGCCAATGGAAGAGGTGTTGGTTACTTTAGCAGGCAATGTCGTTACAGCCCATTTGCCGTCAATTTCAGGGTTTTTCTCTTTTACGGTCTGGATCATCCAAGGACCGCTGATGAACATAGCCATCGTTCCGTCTTTGAATGCTGCTACAGTATCAAGGTCAGTGCCTTTAGGCGACAATCCTTCATCATAGAAGCTTTTCAGAAAATTAACAGTCTCCACATAGGCCGGTTGATTGAACTGCGGCTTACGGTTGCTATCAATAATTTCGCTGCCGTTCTGCCAAGCAAAAATTACAGGGTAGATAGAGTCTTTACCTTCAATCGGCAAGGCATAATGTCCGGCTCCGCCTTTTGCCACCAGCTTCTTGCTTGCATCCTTCAGCTCGTCCCAAGTTTTTGGACCTTCAGGGTAACCAACATCACCAAGCATATCGGTGCGGTAGAACAGCGCCCGTGTCTCAACATAGAATGGGATACCAACCGTCTGGTCTTGATATTTGGTCGTTTCAACGGCTCCGTCAAAGAAGTTCTCCGGTTTCATGCTTGGATACTTTTCGATGTATGGAGTCATATCTTTCAAAGCTCCGGCAGCAGCAAATTCAGGAATCCATGTGGTACCCATCTGAACAACGTCCGGGCCGTTTTTGGAAGCAACTGCGGTCAGCAGCTTATCATGTGCGGTATCCCATGGGATCGCTTGCACATCCACTTTGATACCAGGATTTTTTTCTTCATACATTTTAGCAATAGGTTCTACGGTATCAGATGTACCCATGAACCATACTTTAAGCGTCTTGTTGTCTCCCGAAGCAGCATTGTTGGAATTATTACCGCAACCCGCCGCAACTAATGAGAAACTCATCAACATTGCCATCATCGTAACTCCAGTTTTTTTCTTCATTTCTCTTTCACCCCTGTTTTAGTATGAGCAAAACTTAAAAAACTATGATAAAAGCCCTTACATCGAAACGTTTCGATTATTATCGAAAAAAAATTCGAATATTATCATTCTTTTTCTTATTCCCCGAGGTAGTCACAGGTAATATTAACCAAAAAATGTAGAATGAAACGAATATTTAGACATTTTTCGAGTTGAATGAGCATTTTCGTGAACATATTGCTAATTCATCCGATGGTTGATTCGAATCGTTTCGATAGCCCTATTATAAATCCATGTGTTAGCGATTTCAAGTGGCTTATTAAAAAAAACAGCTTTTCACAGCCAACTCAAGGACGCAGTGTTAATATATGGATTAATCTCAGTTTCGAAAAAGTAAATTATGGAATCTGCTGTATAAATGTTTACAAAAAAGGACGCCCTGTACAAAACTCAGCGCGTCCTAACTGTATTGCTGTTCGGTGAAAATAAAGTATTGACTAGCGCAAGCGCAGCACCACAGATGATGAAAATACGCCGAATTTCAGTCTTCCTTGCAACAGCCAAGATGCTTATTGCGAAGTTACTGAGCGGAAATCTCGAACTTCGTGCCGGCATCACCGGCGAAAACAATGGATCCTTCCAAGGGCAGTACGACCGGATCCTTGCCTCCGATGACACTGAAATAGATACATATTCCCTTGGCATCATAAACGGCGAAGGAAGCGTTCGGGGACATGCTCACCTTAATAGTCTTACCCCCGTCTTTGTCGCTTATCGTATACCACTTGGCGTAGCCGTCGGGCTGAATCGTAACGGTTGACTTCTTAGCGACGTACATAGGCTTCACGGCGTCCTCGTTCACTAAGATGATTCCACCCATACTCAGGTACTCAACGCCGTCATGTGTAAAGAACATAAGATCTGAGAGATCCCGCCCGTTCAATCCCGGAATTTGCAATTCGGAGACAGCTGAATTCGGGCCGGTTATTCGCTTATCCAACACATACCCCGGCAATTGTTTCGACACATTCAAGTTGGTGATTACCTTTTTCAAATAAGAAATCGACGTATACTTCTCAGTCAGCAGATAATACTTCTTCCCGTCGCGCTGCATCCATGCTTCCTTGGTCTCAGCCGGAATATCTTGGGGCTGGAGCTTCTCGGCATTATATACAGACATAGCAATCTGCCCAAGACCCGGCACTAAAGTGTATTGACGAAGCCATAAGTAGATACGGCCGTTCTCCTCCGTCACGAAGCTGATCAGCGAATTTCCATCCGAACTATGGAACATGCCGTCTGCCGAATATTCGAAGGTTTGGACCGGATTATCAGGTGACAGCTCCGAAGTGATGGACATTACGCCGTCTTCGGATATTTTGATGTTCATCGTTGTACCGGTTGCGCCATAGATTCCCGAATACTGCAGCATGGACTCCGGCATATCAGATTTTACCGGCGCGCCGTATGACTTTTCAGGCTTGAATTCAGTAATTGTCCCTTTCTCTTTCAGCACCTGAAGCAGGATTTCATTCGCCAGAAGCTGATCATACGTGCCGTTCCCGCCGGAAGTGACAACAGCTGCCGCCATGTACTGTTCGGGAAGCACAACGAGCGACGCGTGATAGAAAGACGTGTCCCCGCCTTTGGTCAGCGCCTTCATCCCGTATTCGCTGAAGGGATACAGATTGACGCTGTCCCAGCCGAGACCGTATTCGAATGAGTTGTCCGCATCGTCAGGCCACAATGGCATCTTGTACTCGTCTTGCGCCATGGCCGCAGCCGATTTACCGGACAAGACTTCTTCCGCTTCCCCCGTGAAAACTTGCGAGAATCGAGCCAAATCTTCCGCCGTGGAATAAATGCCCCCAGCTCCGATCACGTTGATCGTCTCGCCCGGAAGTTGTTCTGCATATGTAGGATAATAGAGTCCCGCCATCTTCGCTTCGTCCGGAGAATCGAGCGGTGTCACGGTACTCGTCATACCCAGAGGTTCCGTAATATACCGGTGGATATAAGCGGTAAAGTCCATGCCGCTAACCCGCTCAACCAGAATCTCGGCCAGCGTAAATCCGTCATTGCAATAAACCGAATAAGCGCCCGGGGCCGCCTTTAAGGTCTGACCGGCCAGTTGCTTAAGCAGTGTGTCGTGGGCATAGGTGTCGTTATCTTCGAATAAACCGGCGTTCGTAAACGAGGATCCCTTCAGCCCGGAAGAATGATTGAGCAGCATGCGCGGAGTAATCTGTTTGTAGCGTTCATCCTTCATCGTAAACTCTGGGATATACTGGACGATCGGCGTATCCAGATCGATTTTCCCTTGATCGACGAACTGCATAACGGCAACCGTGGTAAACATTTTACTCGTCGAACCGATCCCATACATCGTGTCTTTCGTGAGCGGCCTCTGTCCTTTCTCATCATTCTTGCCGGATTGGCCGGATACAACGATGTTGCCATGATCAATAATGGCGTATTGCACGCTGTTAGTATCGTAAGTTTTCGTGAGGAGATCTGCCTTTTCCTTTGCATCTTTCCGGGTTACTTCGTAGGTGAGCCCAGCTTCGTTAGATGGCGAGTCCATTTCCGCCATCGGCACGGTTATCGGAGCAGCACTTGACTCGACCACCTCAGATGTATCTAGTGCCCCTGCTGTGTTCTGCATCTCAGCTACTGGTGTGTTGTCGCTGCAGGCGGTTAACAGCAAAAGCAGACACAAAAATAGCACAGCTACAGTTATCCATCGACTTTTCATCATTCAAACTCTCCGTTCCGTTTTTTTGGAATAGATGTCAAAATTAGTTTTTACGAAAAGTTTCTGTTAGCTTATGAAACGCCTGCCAGTCTAATACTTTATTTTCTCAGTCTGCAACTTTATTTTCTCTGAACAATTAGCAGACTTGAGATGACCTCACTGCCCTTCTATTCAATTCATTAATCCGTTGAAATTCGGTTAGCATTAACCGATTCCCGGCGGATCAATTCCGGGACTAACTTCAATGTTCTGCCGGCTCCGCCGTTCATCACTTCAAGCAGCATTTCAGCAGCGAGTGTCCCCATGCGTTCGTACTGATGCCGCACTGTAGACAGCGGCGGGTTATTATATGCGGTAAAAAATGCTCCATCATAGCCCATTACTGAGATATCCTGAGGCACGGAGATGCCTTTGCGGGCAAGCTCCATAACCGCACCCATTGCCATTAAGTCATTTGCGCAGCAAACCGCCGTCAGCTCAGGTGCCCTTGCCAGCAGTTTCAGGACTGCCACCGCTCCGCTCTCCCCGCCAAAATCTCCATATTCCAGCTGGGCGGAATCATGGAGAGTCCCTGTTTCGGATAAAAATATCTCGCTGAAGCCCTTATAGCGTTCCTCGCATATGCTTACATCCGGGGGGCCAGTAATATAGCCGATTCTCCGATGTCCTAGCCCAATCAAATAGGCGGCTGCCATTTTCCCGCCTTCCCGGTCGTCAGAGGCAACCAGCGAGCAACGTGGCCCTACAGCTGAGCCAAGATTTACAGAGGGAATCTGCAGCTTTACCGCTTCCTTAATAAGCGGGTGATTCTTGGCAAAGGGTGGCATGAATACACAGCCTTCCAGATTTCTCATCCGCACCCATTCGGTTAAGCTGTTGGGCTTATACTCCGTAAAGGGCACTGAGAAAATTAGAATCTCCTTCTGGTAGAGCCGTAAAGCCTTTCTTAAGGTGGTAAAAATATCGTCGAACTCACGAATTGACTCCTTTTCCATCTCCGGCATGAATACACCAACCAGGTTGCTTTTACGGGTGACCAGTTGCTTGGCACCCAAATTGGGGACGTATCCAAGGGACTGGGCCGCTTCTTGCACGCGGGCTATGGTTCTCGGATGTACACCGTAACTGCCGTTCAACGCTCTGGATACGGTACTGACCGATAAGCCCAGCTTTTTCGCAATATGCTGTATTGTCACTTCCAAGCTGATCTCATCCTTTTGCGGCTTCCGCCAAAATTTCACCCGCCTCCACCTTCAAGAGCGTTTCCACATGATAGTCCTTTCCGGTATCCTGCTCAAGCTTGCGCAGAGCTTGACGCTGAGTTTTGGTTGCGGGTTGATCCTGTATGAGCGCGGCCAGATTGTCATGAGCGATTTTCCGCGCAAGGACAGGATCCTCCATCAGCTCAAGCATTTGGTACATCGCTGCTATTGCCTGTTCTTCACCCGCTATTCCATACCCGGAGTCTGTGCTTAGCATAAAGCGGTCGGGGAACTTTTTCATGACAGGAATGAATTGTTCCGGCGCACCCCCAGCTGGATTATAAATAGAGAACCCGGCAAAAAAGTCAGCATATAAATTGGGGTGTGCGGAAAGCAGCCGCTCAATCTCTTCCGGTGTATTGTAGGCATTCATATGCGCAAAAATCATCATCGTATCCGGATGCTCTTCCAGTGCCTGCTCCAGCTTCTCAACCGGCATACCG
This sequence comes from Paenibacillus sp. FSL L8-0470, assembly GCF_038008625.1. Taxonomy (NCBI): domain Bacteria; kingdom Bacillati; phylum Bacillota; class Bacilli; order Caryophanales; family Paenibacillaceae; genus Paenibacillus; species Paenibacillus sp. FSL L8-0470. The sequence continues at coordinate 3,210,999 of NZ_JBBOZM010000001.1, read as the reverse complement.
CTAGGCGGATCAATGTGCAGCAGCACCGGCACCTTGTATTCAGCGGCCAAATCATAGATTTGCGGGAGATAGCCATCGAGAGGATGATTGGCCTTCCAGGCCACCCGGGATACAACCGGTGACATCGTGGAGGCAGCAACGATTTCGCCAATGCCCATATATCCCTGCTCCAGATTATTTCTTACTACCGTCAGGCTCTCTGCGCGATGCAGGTCAAATCCGCAGAAATACGGAATAATAGTCTCCGGGTGCTCCTGATAAGCCTTCCATGCAAACATATCGGAAATAACGGCACTTGGTTCAGACACATCACCAAACAGTACTACTTGCTGCACCCCATGATCTTTCCAAGTCTTTAGCATAAGAATATACTTCATTAGACTGGCATCATGATTATGGGCGTCGATAAGACCCAGGTCCTTATACTTGGCAACTAAATCTGTCAGCGGATTGTCTGCCTGATCGGGAGCAATGCTGGCTTCTGCAGCGGCAGGTTCCGCTGTATTGGGCATAGAGGACTGTATTGTCTGTTCTAACACAGGGTCTGCTATATCTTTGGCTTGCTCATTCCGCAGATACAAACCAGCCAGTGCTGCGAGTACAATAATAGTGCCGAGCAGCCACACCACATTTCTGCGCATCATGATCAGATACCTCCTTATTTTCGGAAACGTTCCCGATATTAACGATAATTATAATTCTTTATCTATATTATGTAAATGTCGTTTTCGGGAACGTTTCCGACATAGTTGTCAAACCAGCCGTCGGCGGTTCTTTTGCAAACCACCGTGGCCGTCTGTATCCTACACTTGTTTTCCGTAGGCCTTGCCTTCTTTTATCTTTTGTACTTCATACATATTTACCGTTGTGCTGATGATAAAAGCCTGCTTCTCTTGGCCCCTGCTGTTGCGGTGACCCTGGATATGAGCATCACTTTTCTCCCAATTCTTCCACGCTTCCTCTGATTCCCAGCGGATCAGGAGCAGGACCTCCTCGTTATCCTTGCTCTTCTTGTTCAGCGTAACGCTGATATCAATGAGCCCTTCCATTTCCTCCAGCGCCCCCGGTGCACTGAACTTTTCAATCACTTTATCGCTATTCCCCTTCTCAATGACGATGGATCTGGTCTGAATAAACATCAATTATTCCTCCTATGATGCCATAAGCGCCTCTAGCTCTGCTGCTTTTGCTTGGCATATTCTCTTGTTACAACTCTCTGTTTATTTTAATTGATAATCGTTATCATTTCCAGTCGGATAGAAAAACAGTCTTTCTTCTACGGATTAGGTGCATACTTCTTTTTTAACTGAACTCTCTCTTGTACGAGGTTTTAGGCAAATATATACTCGTTATAAATTACATCCATCCTTTACTGGAGAAAGCTGGCCTGTTATGAATGTTCAGATCAAACTTGCGGACACAGGCAAGTATGAAGAGAAGCTTGAAACGACTGTAGATGGACCTAAGATGGTGTTTCGATTTAATAATGGAGACAGACAGGAGCAATAGAGAATGGAAATTATAGGCGAGCGAATACAGCTAAGGGATTTTACCGGCAGCGACCGTACTTTTTTCGGGGAATTGGAGGGTCATGAGCTGACCACCCGTTTCGAGAACCACAAACCGGATGCCGCACAAATTCAAAAGGATTTTGAAGCAGCTTTATCACATGCACAGTGCAAACCCCGTGAACATTTCAATTTGATCATTTGCAGAACTGCAGATAACATCCCCTTAGGTGGCATCAGCCTTAAGCTGAACTGGTCAGAAATCAGGGAATGGGAAATCGGCTGGGCGCTGCATCCGGATTATTGGCGGCAGGGTTATGCTGCGGAAGCGGTCAGGCTGATGACCTGCTATGCCTTTGAGTCGCTTCAGGCCCATCGAATCGTAGCGTATGCCAACGCCGATAACATCCGCTCTGAGAACCTGATGATCCGGGTGGGCATGATCAAGGATGGCGTACTCCGGGAGACAAGATATTGCAATCAAACCTGGTGTGATGAGCTAATCTATTCGATGCTTGAAAGAGACTGGGTCCAGCTTAATGTATAAGGCTAGCAGCACTCCCTACAAGTATTCAATGATACCTCTCATCTACAGGGATAAAAGAGACTGGGTCAGCACGACCATGCTGACCCAGTTTATTACTATATAGATTGAACTTAAAAACTTGAGAAAAGGGAAAGAGCAACGGAGGGGAATTTTGGAACTGGAGGAACGGTAGTGTCCGCCTGAAAGCTTTCCGAAGGAAAGCTAGCATCATTGAAAGCATAAGCAGTCTTCGGATTTCTACCGCTATAGCGGTTAAAATCAAGAAATTTGAAGACAACAGCGGCCGGAAGTCCAAATATTCACTGTAGTTGCGACTGGTCCTGAAATCTAAAACCACAAGTTCAATCTATATAGTTTCAGTGTGTACAAGGCAAAGGTTATTGATTAACTACAGGAATCTTAAGCTTGATCTCCGATAGTCCCTCTTCCTCTGATCCAGTCTTAATTAACAGTTCCATAGACCTTGGGTTATCCAAAAGATTGCTGCTGAGCAGATAACTAAAACCCTCATCCGTCCCGCCCCCAGAGTACGAGAGAAGCTGATCCACATCCTTTTTCGTCTCAGAGGCAATTTCCGTTCCTCTGATCGCCACAAACAATTTGTCTCTTATCTGCCATTGATCACGCTCGTCCTCCTTCATCGCCATATTCACCCTGGTCATTAACGGAGAGAATTCAACCTGGGTCAGCGTTATCTCATGCCCTTCAAGTGTAAAAGTCTTGTCGGGATATATGGTTTGGGTTGGATGCTCCTTAAACTTGGAAGCTAAAGTAAAACTGATTTTAAGACTGGGAGAATATTGTACATCTTCATAAGCAATTTCCGAATTGGGGTCCTCCATCATGCCAGGATCTACCAAAGCAATTTTAAAATCCGCTTCCAGCTGTTCAGGGAATGGCTTGTTACGGTCGAGGTCGAACGTGCTCCGCCCGATGAATTTACTGTAACTCTTCACACCCGGTCCCCTAAAATGGCTGGCCACCCGCATCGTATCTTTCAAATAACTGTTCGTTGCCTTGTCTTCAAGTTTTGCACTATTTATACTGTGAATCTCTTTAGCGTTATCTGTGGTAGCCGTGTATAGCATAATAAGCTTATTCTCGTCCGCAGTAACGGCGTTCAAGGTCACCGTAAACCCTTCGCTGCTCACCGATTTGTTGATCTTTTGAATATATCCGTTTCTAAGTGCGGAATAGACGGTTTCGTCGTCGACATCAAATGAAGAAAGATCTTTGAAATCCTCCAGCCCTGTCCAGTCGATTCTTTGCAACGGCCGGGCCGTTTGCGGCTCTGACTGGATATAGGGAAGAACAAACAGCAGAATGGCGACCGCAGCAGCTGCGGCAAATCCCATGAATGTGCTTCTGGAGAATAAAGCCATCTTGCTTTTTCGCTTACCCCTCTCAAGCCCCTTTTGAACCGCAAATCTTATCGCGCTGCTCTGCTGCTCCAATTCCACTTCTACCTGCTGGTGCATCTGAACCGCGTTTGACAGCAATTCCTCTTCTTCCTTGTTACTGATCATTCCAGTCACCCCGATTCCTGATAATCGTCCTAAGCTGCTTAAGCCCTTTATGCTGCCAGGTTTTGATTGTCCCTTCCGGCTTATTCAACAATTCCGCAATCTCGGTCAACGTCATGTCATTGTAGTATTTAAGCAGCAGCACATGACGGTACTTAGGTTTCACTTGTTCAAGTGCCCAGAGCATTTCCATCCTGCTGGTATTATGCATTGTAACGGGCTCCTGCATTTGTTCGTCCGCTGTCGGAACACTGCGCTTGCGTCTTCTCTGCTCATCTATGCAGACATATATCAGAATCCGGATGATCCAAGATTTAAATGCCTTGGGATCTTTCAGCGTTTTCCGCTTGATCCAGGCCCGGCAGGTCATTTCCTGTACCGCTTCCAGCGCATCGTTCCGGTTGCCCAAATAACTGTAAGCTATACGATACAGCTGCTCGCTATGCTCTATCACAGTGTCATAGAACACAGATTCTTCCCGCGACACTGTACTGCTAACCCTCTTCATCTCTACCCCGGACATCGTCATCTTTCCTCCTCCTTCCCCCTTACCTTACATAGTTAAGACGGGGAGAGCGCGCAAACAGTTTTCTTAAATTGTAATTTATCCTTTGCTTCAGTCCGCAAAGTGAATATTGACAAAAAAAAGCCGTAACCCAGCCTTTCAGCGGGACTACGACTTTAAGATAATTGTATATTACAGCACCCAGTTTCCTTTGCGGAACACGGGTTCAATGGTACCATCCGCCAGTTCACCGTCGATATCAAGCTCAGCTGAGCCGACCATGAAATCAACATGCGTTAAACTTACATTGGCGCCTTTCGCCAGCAATTCTTTACTGCTAAGTCCAACGCCGCCTTCAATATTAACAGGGTAGGCACTGCCCAGTGCAAAATGGCAGGAAGCATTCTCATCGATGCCTGTATTATAGAATACCCGGCTCATACGGGAAATTGGTGAGTCGTGCTGCACCAGGGCCACTTCGCCCAGATAGGAAGCACCTTCATCCGTTTCCAGAAGTGAAGTCAGATGCTCACGCCCGGACTCGGCATCGTATGCGGTAACCTTGCCGTTTGTAAAAGTAACGGTGATGCCATCCACTAGACGCCCGTTCAAATTCAAAGGAAGGGTACTGGCCACTGTGCCGTTGACGCCTGTGCGACGCGGCATCGTATAGATTTCTTCCGTAGGCATGTTCGCTACGAAGTATACTCCGCTGCCATTCTCCCCGCCGCCGCCGCGCCACAAATGGCCTTCAGGCAGCTCCACATGCAGGTCCGTGCCGGGGGCGCGGTAATGCAGGCTTTTGTAGCGCTTGGCATTCATCCGGTCCTGGCTTTGCTTCAGCTGGGCAATATGCTCCCGCCAGGCAGCAACAGGGTCCTCACTGCCTACGCGGTTCATCTGGAATACCGCTTTCCACATCGCTTCCACTCGTTTTTCTGCTGGAAGATCGGCAAATACCTTATCCGCCCATGCACGCGTCGGCGCTTTGATGAGGGACCAGCTGATTTTATTGTTCCGGGTATAGTTCTGATATTTCTTCCGCGCCACTGCAGCAGCCTTGACGGCTGTTGATACTTTCGAGGAATCAATGCCGCGGAACAGCTCCGGATCGGGTACTTTAATATGTAAGATTGCTCCACCCTCTTCGGCAAAACCCTCCAGCATATCCGCATGCCATTGCGGGTAATAACCAAAAGAGTCTTCGGGAGCCTTTTCGTAACGGATGCGCGTAACCGCCTCATCATCCCAGTCAACCATGACGTATTTAGCACCGGCCTCATAGGCTTTGCCTACGATCAGGCGCGTAAGCTCGGCTGTCTCCAGGGGAGAATGGATCATCAGCACTTGTCCAGGCTGTACATTTACTCCGACCTTCACAACGAGGTCCGCATATTTCTCCAGCATCACTTCAAAATCCTTCATGACTTCTTTTCCTCCATATCCAAGATTGCTGTAGTTCTACAAATCCAAACGAACTGCTCTTGTTATTTTAACGCAAATTGATCCACGTTGCGATTCTTTATGATTTGACCTCTACTGTTGTTCATTCTCCACCAGTTTACCAGAGTAAGTACCGGATTCGTCAGACTGTATCCTAATAAGCGCCCTGCCAATTTCAGTATGATTACTGTAGGCAGTAAGGGTCAGTTCACACTCCCTATTCTTGCTGGGTAATGGCGACCAATAAATCGTATCTCCGGATGCAATGGCCGTCTTTGTTCCGAGCTCATGCACCATATAATCCGGCGGAGTCCAGCGAAGAAAACTGCCCTCTGTTGTCTGCAGCCTGATTTCATCCGCGCCGTCAGCCGTAATCTGTATCGGAAATCCCGGCGACCTGCTGTTGGTCACACGATAGTCCCCGATGGGGAACTTAATTTCCGGCTGTACCTGTTGCGGCTCACCGTTTGCGGCATACACCGTTACCGCGAAGATGTCTGACAGGAAGGGGCGTTGACCCGGCTGGCGCTGGCCGTTACTCTGGATCAGAAACAAACTAAGCAGTGAAAGAAGAACCAGCGCTGCGGTGATGATGGATACGGCAGGTTGTAGTCTATAACGGCGGGTTAGCACAGGCTTACCTGTATCCGATTCAGCTTTTTCCTGAACGGCTTTCTTCACTATCCTCTCTGCAAGCTCTGTTGAAGCCGTAATTTTCCTCATCCCAGTCACATATTTATTCATCCTCCATCCCTCCCATTACGGCTTTCAGCCGCTCTCTTGCACGCTTCAGCTGTGTGCGGACTGTACCTTCTTTATACTGCAGCATTGCGGCGATCTCTGCCGTGCTGTAATTTTCGAAATAATAGAGATGAATGACTATCCGGTATTTGACGGGAAGCTTCAGCACTGCTGATACCAACTCCCGCTCCTCCGCTTCAGGTATGGGCAATTCCGGTCTTTCCAGAGCAGAGATGTACCTTTTCCATGGGCTTCGCAGCATGTCCTTACACCGGTTAATAGTGACTCTTATCATCCATGCCCGTTCATGATCCTGATCTGCAAACTCAGGATGATGCTGGAACAGTCTGATAAAAACATCCTGGCAAATATCCTGCGCATCAGCCATATTCCTGACATAAGCTAAGGCAAGCCGCAGTACCATGTCTGAATGTTTCCGGACCATTTCAGTTATGTATTTCTCAGTGCAGGGCAATTGTTTCTCCAATCCGTCTCCCCCCTTCACTGATAACACGCCGGAACCAGCGAATATGTTTCACTTCTTCACAAAAAAACGGCCCCATGCAGGAGCCGCTGTCTGTTTCTCATAGATAGGGCAAAGGGTTCTTTTAACCCGTGCAACATCAGTGCCTATTGTTTATCCACCTGCAACAAGGTCACGGTCTTCACAGCGTAAGTATGCTGAATCTTTTCTTCTGCGATGATATTCAGTTTGGTCAGACTGGCCACCTTTGCCGGATCAGTCTTTGAGAGCAGACGCCAAACCTCCGGGTCGGACAACGTGTTGTACAGCTTTTCATCATCATATTCCTTGCGGTTCTGCGTGACAAGCTTAACCTTGTAGCTGCCAATCACTGCCTCCGTCTCCCCGAGTTCACTGCAGTAAGACAAAATATCCTGCCGCAGCTCGGCCAATTCCTTCTCAAGCTCCTTTTGTTTTGTTTTGAGTTTATAATACTGCTGAACCTTCTTCTCCATGATTGCTCACGCTCCTCTCCAAACATATGTATGCCGGATGAGGCCAATAAATAAGTTGAGCCCTATTCCATAAACTTCTATAATGAAATAGATTCTGCTGCAGTGATTCCGCCAGTAAGCAACGTCTAACAGCAAGGGTATCTTCCTGTGCGGGTAAGCTCAGTAAACTAACAAAATGGCAGGTGAACCATGTTTCAATCGTATCTATTTCCGATCTCATACGCCTTTATGACCTTTCCTGTAGCGGCGCTGTTCTTCACGCTGCCTTTTCTCATTGTTCAATACCGGAAGCATGGATATATCAACAAGATCAGGGCAGTTGTTCTTTATTTGCTGCTGCTCTATCTGCTGAACGCCTTATATCTCATCATGCTGCCGATGCCGGCGTCCCGGCACAACCTGCCCCCTTCGGGCAATACAATTCAGCATATCCCACTGCAATTTATTCAGGAGATTCTGAAAGAAGGCAATTTTTCCGTTCAGCAACCCTCAAGTTATCTGGCATTACTGCGCGAGCCTGCATTTCTTCAGACCATGTTCAACATCGTCTTGACGATTCCCTTCGGCTTGTTCCTGGGCTACTACTTCCGCACCAGGTGGGTGGTGTGCATTCTGCTGTCCTTTTCGCTCTCATTGCTGTTCGAGGTCACACAGATCACCGGCATCTACGGTATCTTTGATTATCCTTACCGTATCTTTGATGTCGACGACCTGATCACCAATACGCTTGGCGGGATGATCGGATTCAGAATTGCCTTGTGGATTTCAGGATTGCTCCCAAAGATCGAACAGCTCGACAACCACGAGGATCTGGCGGCCAAAAGAGTCACCTTCACCCGACGCAGCATCGCATTTATGCTGGATGCCTTCGTATGGCTGACCGGGCTCACCCTGCTGAATGCTTTGTCTGTATCAGGAGCATTCTGGATATCAACCAGTGTCTTCTGTCTGCTGGTGCCCTGTCTGGCCGGAGGAAGAACACTTGGCAAATGGATTGTGCGCATCCGCATAAGCACTCAAGGGGAACGGCTCCGGCTATGGATGCTGATCACCAGATACTTGCTGCTGTATGGGCTCCTGATTGGAATGAACCGCCTAATTCTTGTTTCTTCTCAGCTCGACGGTCTGACTCCTGCCCTAGCAACAGTTGTTCGTATTGCTGTATTTCTAGGGGATATGGCCTTCATTGTTCATCTATTTATCGGAATCTTTAAGAAAAAACGAGTGTTGTTCTATGAGAACATAAGCCAGACCTGCAATGTAATTACATGGCCGGAGAAGCCGCAGGAATCCGCTAAGGATGTTACAGATTCAGTTGTCAATTAAGAGAGTTGTTCATGAATAGCTAAAGAGGCCATGTTCCCCTTACCGGGGACGCACGGCCTCTTTGCCTTTTGAAAGTATAATATAATTAGGAATCCAGTTCCTTAATCGTCAGCACCACCGGACAATGGTCGCTGCCGAGGACATTACACTCGATACCGGCCTCCACCAGCTGCGGAGCCATCCGTGATGAAGCCAGGAAATAATCAATCCGCCAGCCGACATTGCGCTCTCTGATCTTCGGCATATAGGACCACCAGCTATACGCCCCTTCTGTGTCAGGGTAAAAATATCTAAAGGTATCCACAAAACCCGAGTCAAGCAACGTCGTCATTTTACCGCGCTCTTCATCGGTAAATCCTGAATTCCCCCGGTTGGATTTCGCATTTTTCAAATCAATATCCTGATGGGCGACGTTGAGGTCACCGCAGACTACAACCGGTTTATGCTGATCCAGCGCCAGCAGATAATTGCGGAACCGGTCCTCCCATTCCATTCTATATTCCAGACGGGTCAAATCCCGTTTGGCATTCGGAGTATATACATTTACGAGATAGAAACCGGCAAATTCCAAAGTAATAATCCGGCCTTCCGGCTCTGTATCCTCCTCTATTCCATATCGTACGGAGAGCGGTTTGATTCTGGTAAAGACCGCCGTTCCCGAATACCCCTTCTTAAGGGCATAATTCCAATATTGCATATATTCCTCACCCTGCTCCAGGACAATTTGCCCCTCCTGCAGCTTTGTTTCCTGCACACAGAAGATGTCTGCGCCGCTTTCCTTAAAGAAATCGTTAAAGCCTTTGTTCACACAAGCTCTCAGACCATTTACATTCCAGGACACCAGCTTTATCATCGTCATTCTCCTTACATTTCACTAGAATTATCCCCAGTGTAACATATTATAAGCTGTTTAGAGTTGCTAGGCATGATACAATAACTGGGCTTGCTTCTTCCAATCTACTAAAATACGCGGGGGTTCATATAAGTGATGAATATACCAAAACTGCTACGCAGCTTTAACTTTTTATATTTTGCCCTGCTCGCCATGTTCATTCCCTTTCTTCCGGTCTACCTGGATAATCAGGGTCTGAGTCCGGCACAAATCGGATTCGTTGTCGGCACCGGCGGTTTCATAACGATAGTCGCCCAGCCGCTATGGGGAATGATCAGTGACCGGACCAAAACAATCCGCAAAGTACTGCTGTTCCTGCTGCTGTGCTCCGCCATTGTCGGCTACCTGCTGTATATCTCAAGCAGTTACAGCCAACTGATTCTGTTCGCTATGCTGCTCTACTTTTTCCTAATGCCGATTGATCCGTTGACAGAAAGCCTCAATTTCCGTATCGCCGAGTCTTCCGGGATCAGCTACGGCTCGATCCGCACCTATGGAGCGCTCGGTTATGGTATCATGGCGCTGCTGACCGGATATGTAATGTATTATTTTGGCGCACAAGGTCTAGGACTGCTGTTTGCCGGCAGCAGTCTGCTAGGCTTCCTGGTCAGCTGGAACATGCCGGATGCCCCGGTTACCGGGAAACCGGTCACCCTGGACAGTCTCAAGCATTTCCTCTCCAACAAAGAAACGCTGTTATTTCTGCTGCTGGTCTTTGTCAGCTCTGTACCGGCAAGAATGAACGATACTTTTCTGGGGGTATATATTATTGATCTGGGCGGAGGATCGGCGTTGGTGGGACAGTCATTTTTCCTTGCGGCAATAAGCGAAATCCTTGTCTTTGCCTTGAGCTTCTGGTGGCTGCGCAAAGGCAAAGAGCTGATTATCATCGCTTTTGCGGGAGCCTTCTATTTCCTTCGTTTCTTTATTTCTGCCTGGGTTACCGATCCGCAGCTGCTCACTTACCTGCAGGTTCTGCAGTTGCTCACATTTCCCGTCTTCTACTCGGCGGCTATCCAGTACTTGTACAGCATTGTACCGGAGGAATGGCGGGCTACGGGCCAGACAGTGCTGGCACTTCTGTTCTTTGGGGTGTCGGGCATTCTGGCCTCATATGCGGGAGGTGCCATTTATGACAGGTTCGGGGGAAAAACGTTCTTTTTATGCGTATCAGCAATGTCCTTTACCGGCATGATCTTTGGCCTCATTCTTTACCGGATTTATGGTAGAAATAGCCGTAAGGGAGAACATGCAGCAACTCTATAAGACCGGATGCCGCGTCAGCGCTAAGGAGTATCAATATAATCTGGAGAGCACAATGATTGGAATAATGATCCGTTCGCGGAACGTTCTAAATTGTGCTAATCTCTTAAGTCATTCGCTGCTGCATTAATAGAAACGGAGAATATAATGTTCTATCATTGGAAAGCAGAGCTGCCTCTGATTTCTAATGTAATGCCAGAGTATCCCGCCCATGCTCTCTCATTTCACTCCCCCTGCTAACATCCCTGGACGTTCAACGGCCAGGGATGTTTTGCGCGCTATAAGATAAACAGATTACATACTGCTTGTTCTTAGAACTCCCCTTCAGGCATAGGTCCCGTATATATGGATTGCGGACGAAAAATACGGTTGTTGGCGGCTTGCTCCAGAATATGCGAGGTCCAACCCACAATTCTGCCGGACGTAAACGTAGGGGTGAAGATCTCCGGGTCCAGTTCCAGTGCCTGCAGGATCGCGGCAGCATAGAACTCAACGTTAGTGAACAACCGGCGTCCCGGTTTGAATTCCTCAAGCAGGCGGATCGCCGTATGCTCGACATGAATCGCCACATCAAAGGAAGGATCCTTGCCGATCATTTCCTCGGTAGCAATCTTGAGCGCTTCGGCGCGGGGATCTTTGGTCTTGTAAATGCGATGACCGAAGCCCATAATCTTGCCACCTTTATCCAGAACCTCACGGATCCATGGCTCAGCCCGCTCCTTCGTTCCAATATCCGCCAGCATCGAGATGACTTCGGAGGGTGCTCCGCCATGCAGCGGACCTTTCATCGCCCCAATGGCACCACATACGGCTGCACACATATCAGATTCAGTGGAGAGAACCACGCGTCCGGCAAAAGTCGAGGCATTCATTCCATGCTCCATGCAAAGAATCAAATACGCACTTAGTGCCTGCACATGGGCTTCCTCCGGAATTTGTCCATTCAGCATATACAAATAATTAGCGGCATGCCCAAGCTCTGGAAGCGGCTCCACAATAGGCAGTCCTTTTAACCTGCGGTATCTGTAAGCAATAATCGTTGGCAATAGCGCAGTTAACCGCACGGCTTGCCGGAGCGTCGGCGGCCATGTTGCATTCCCCTGCTCCCCTAAAGCAGCTACTGTGCTTTGCAGAACCAGCATCATCGGAACCGAAGCCGGGAGCAGATCAACAATTCTGCACAGATACTCCGGCATCGCTCTGGCCGCTGCCATTTCCAGCTTCAACATCTCCAGTTCCTCCGAACTTGGCAGCTGGCCATTCCACAGCAAATAAGCTACTTCTTCGTAACTTCGGCTTATTGCAAGTTCTTTCGCCCAATATCCGCGGTAAACCAAATAACCCTTTTCTCCGTCTACCAAACCAATTTCTGTTTCTCCAGCCACTACGCCTTCCAACCCGCTTACTGTTGCCATTGCACTTAACCCCTTTTCCGATCCAATAGGAATTGAACACTATATTAGGAGTATATGCTGTAAACCCCATATTGCATATTTATAGTTTTTTATGAATACATAAAAATAATTTATCAGGTTAATGGATCGCAGGCTGCCCGATAAGCTGCTTCAGCTTGGATTCTGTATTTGAAGCTCCTGCGGGGGTATAGATGCTGCAGCGCAGATCCGTGCTTCCGTGAACCTGAAGTGAGGTTAGATGAAACAGCATCTTACCGGCTTTGGCATGGCGGAATTCGAGCACCACATCGGGAGCTGAGCTAACTTGGCTCTCCTCCCAAAGTGCTTGAAACGCAGGATGTTTGCCCTTCATCTCCGCAATAAAATCATCATACCAGTGATCCTCAACATACTGCCCGTAGTACGCCCGGAAAATAGCCAGATAACCCCTGACGAATTGTTCCCAGTTCACGGCAAGCCGCTGAAATTCCTTGCGTTCGAACAAGAGGCGGATCATGTTCCGTTCTTCTTGCGGCAACGACGCAAAATCCAGAAAAACATGCGCCGCCGCTTCATTCCAGCCGACGATGCCGCAGCGCCGGTCCGAAATAAGGGTCGGGCAGGTGGTAAGCTCCTGCAGAATTTTCTGTAGTGGCGGGCTGATGACGGAAACCTCCACCTGCTCAAATGGCATACTTCCGGGACCATTCTCAAGGGCCAACGCGAATAAATAGCTTCGCTCATCCTTGGTCAGCTGCAGTGCGGAGGCAATGCAATCCAGCACAGAGGCCGATACTTTGATATCACGTCCCTGTTCCAGCCAGGTATACCATGTGCTGCTGACTCCGGCAAGCTGCGCTACCTCCTCTCTGCGGAGCCCGGGTGTTCGTCTGCGCGTCCCTTCCGGCAAGCCTGCGTCAGCGGGAGAGATCGCCGCCCGGCGTGATTTTAAGAAATCTGATAATGCCTGAAGCCTCGTCTGATTGGACAATATCTGTTCCTGCCTTTCTGAAACCGTCCTATAAATAGTAGTAATTATACTAGTATAAACTACAACTTGTAATAGGATAAGTAAAGTGGAAAAATACTAGTATAACCCCTATATACAAGGATGGAGGAAGACAATTATGGAACGCGTTGTAATTACCGGGATGGGCTTGATCTCACCGCTCGGCAACACTGTAGAGCAATTCTGGAGCCGCCTGACTGCAGGCGAATCGGGAGTTTCCGAAATAACTTCATTTGATCCCTCACATTTCAAATCCAAAATTGCCGCTGAGGTGCGGGACTTCGATCCTGAGGGCAGATTCGGCCGCAAGGAAACCCGCCGGATGGACCGGTTCACCCAATTCGCACTGGCTGCCGCCGAAGATGCGTGGGCGCATTCCGGTCTTCAGCGTGATCAGATTGACAGAGAACGGCTTGCTGTATATGTAGGTTCCGGGGTAGGCGGCATTCATACCTTGATGGAGCAAGGGGATATACTGCGGACACGGGGACCGGAACGAGTCAGTCCCACCTTGATACCCATGCTGATCTCTAACATGGCGGCTGCGACGATCAGCATTAAGCTGGGAGCGTTGGGTCCTACTCTCTCCCCGGTCACCGCCTGTTCAATCGGCAATACGGCGATCGGAGAAGCGTTCCGGTTAATCCGTTACGGCGGGGCTGATTGTGTAATTGCCGGAGGCTCCGAGGCGGCGGTCAGCGAGATTTCGTTAGCCAGCTTCGGAAACGCCACTTCCTTATCTACCTGCAACGATGAGCCCGCGAGAGCCAGCCGCCCGTTTGACGGCAAGCGTGACGGGTTCGTTATCGGCGAAGGCGGCGCGATTATCATTCTGGAATCACTCTCCCACGCCTTGCGCAGAAATGCCGTGATTCATGGAGAAGTCATCGGTTATGGCGCCAGCTCTGATGCTTATCACATGGTAGCCACCCATCCGGAAGGCATCGGTGCTTATCAGGCGATGAAGCTTGCACTCCGCGAAGCGGGAATCAAGCCGGAGGAAGTGGATGTTATCAGCGCCCATGCAACCAGCACCATTATCGGGGACCGCTCGGAAACATTGGCGATTAAGAAGCTGTTCGGGGAAGCGGCTTACCGCATTCCGGTTACCGCCAACAAGTCGATGACCGGCCACACGCTTGGAGCTGCCGGCGGGCTGGAAGCCATCGCTCTGATTCAAAGCCTGAGTAGCGGCATCATTCCGCCTACCATCAATCAGGAAACCCCTGATGAAGTATGCGACCTGGATTATGTGCCTAATATTGCCCGCAAAGGCGAGCTCAAGATTGGAATCTCCAATTCTTTTGGTTTTGGCGGCCATAATGCCGTTATTGCCCTAAGCAAGTACGACAATGGATAACGTAATCCGACCTGCAAGTGGAAACGGCTTCGCCGCCCTCCGCCCTCATAAGGACGGTGTCCGTTTCAGAGAGAGATTGAAGGATAATATATTGCATGAAGCAAATAAATGCTTATATTTTCAAAAAAAGGCTCCAGCTCACCGTTCTTTACAGTGGGCTGGAGCTTTTGGTCAAATCCATAGTAATAGATCTATTTGCTCTCTGCTGCTGGCGAGACATGACTTCCCCAGATAGCAATCCCCCCGGCAGAAAGTGCGCTGAACGTCATGACTTGGCTCTCAACGGCTTCATTCCATTCTTGCAGGAAGACACCACTGTACACAGTCCCGTCTATTGTCAGCTCAGCATTGTGTTCTCCGCTTATCGTCCATGTTCCCGTTACCGCTCCCGATATCTTACCGTCGCCGCCCAGCTGAATCAGTTCCGACTGAATTGTAGTTGCAGTAATGTCTTTGCCATGATTCACATATTTGTAATCTCCGGCGACTTCCGCTGCAGTATAAGTCCCGATCTTCTCACCGCTGTAACGATGAGGAGCGACAACCGGCCAGCCGTCCTTGTTCATGAACATCTGATGTACGCGGACTTCGTGTTCTTCTCCCCGGTTAGGGAAACGCGTATGGAAGATCAGATAATATTCTTTCTTCTTCGCATCATAATAAGCCGAATTATGTCCCGGTGACAAGTAGCCCACCTCGCTTACAGCATTCTCAGTTGAACTATTGATGAACTTAAAGTTGCCCATCAGCTTCACCCCGTAAGGTGAATAAGCCGGATCATCGAACAGCTTGCCGGCCGTGCCCTTGGCGTCAATCATCGCTTTGCCTTCGGAATCTTCAAAGGGACCATCAGGATTCTTGGAACGCGCTACGCGGATATTATAGCCGCCTTTGGTGTCCAGTCCCCCGTAGGAGAGAAACAGATAATAGTAATCGGTTTCAGGACTGTACAGCATATAAGGGCCTTCAATCCGGGCGTGATTTGCTCCCAGCAGCTTTTTGCCATAGCCTTGATCCGGTAACGGGAAGCCGGTAGCTGCATCCAGCTCCATAATGAAGATCCCGCCGGAATAGGAGCCGTACACCATCCACAGCTTACCCTCTTTATCAAAAAACACATCAGGGTCAACCACATTCGGTTTGACAGCAGCATCATAAATTTCACCGTCATTGCCTACACCAGCCATGCCGGATTTCAGGATAATCCCCTGATCCTTATACGGTCCTTCAATCTTGTCGGCTACCGCAATACCCATTGCAGACAACGGAGAATCCCCACGGCAGGCGTTATAGTACATATAGAACTTCCCGTCTGCCAGCTGAATCACATCCGGTGCCCACAGTGTGTCCGACTGGGCCCAACTCAGGGTCTGGCTCAATTCCTCGGTGACGTTGGGAATCAGCACGTTGCCGTCTGCTACGCCGGAGGAAATTTGTTTCCATGATATCAGGTCCTTGGATTTGGCCGAAGCCAAATGGGAACCGAATACATAATATGTATTGTTCACCTTAATAACAGAAGGATCATGTACTGAAACATTATCGAACTTCGGCGTACCGCCATCACCGCTGCAGCCTGCCAATAATGTTAACGAAATCAATGTGGTCAATGTGTATTTTTTCATTATCTTACCTCCTATGTATACCCTTACATTTTGCTGCGAAAATAACAATTAGTCAATACTTTTATTTATACATATTAGTTTCGTTTTAAATATATATGAAATATATATTTCTGCTCCCACGAAAAAAAGCGCCAAGCCTTACGAAGGCCTGACGCTAAGCTCAATAGTATACCATTACTTGATCTAACTAATTCACGCTGAAGCTTTCCACCAGAACCGGCTCTGGATAAGCATTTTTCAGTACGCGTTGTCTCTTCTTCACAACTTCAGGCGGCTCTACAGCCGGAGCCATCGGATGCATCAGCCAGGATTTCACCAAATGGGAGTCCGAAACCTTATACATTGGCGGCTCTTTCTCCATATCGATTTGCATCGCATAGGTGCTGCGCAAGGCAAAGGCGTCGCCCTTAGGCGGTTTGATCAGATCGGGAGGGGTTCCTGGAATGGCTGTAAGCTTGGTGCCTTTGCTTTCCAGACTCGGCATGGAAGCGAGCAATCCCCAGGTATATGGATGTCTTGGGTCATAGAAAATTTCTTCCGCTGTGCCCATCTCGACAATTTGTCCGGCATACATAACAGCTACACGGTCGGCCATTCGGGCCACGACACCGAGATCATGGGTGATAAAGATGATTGCTGTATCAATTTTCTTCTGGATATCCTTCATCAGGTCAAGAATTTGCGCCTGAATCGTTACGTCGAGCGCTGTTGTCGGCTCATCGGCAATCAGCAGCTTAGGGTTGGCTGCAAGTGCCATAGCAATAACGACACGCTGGCGCATCCCGCCGCTGAACTCATGCGGGTACTGCTGGAAACGACGCTCAGGTGAAGGAATTCCCACCAAATTGAGCAATTCGACACCCCGTTTGTATGCAGCGTCTTTGGACATTTTCTCATGTTTGAACAGAACCTCGGTAATTTGCTTACCGACCTTCATCATCGGATTCAGCGAGGTCATCGGATCTTGAAAGATCATACCGATTTCCTTACCGCGAATCTTCTGCATTTGCTTCTCACTCTTCTTAATCAGGTCTTGACCATCGAACAAAATCTGTCCACGTTTATAAATGCCCTGCGGCTCAGGAACAAGCTTCATGACCGCTTGGGAAGTTACGCTTTTACCGGAACCGGATTCGCCTACAATCGCCAGTGTTTCCCCTTTATTTACATGGAAGTTGACGCCACGGATTGCTTGCACTTCTCCGCCGCGTGTTTTGAAAGATATTGCTAGGTCCTTTACCTCTAAAAGGCGCTCCATCCTGTCACCCTCTCTGCTCTTTTCAAGATATGATAATGATTCTCAGTATATAGAAAGGCAATAAGTATTATTTTATCTATCTTTATAGTCTTACGTCAAGTGCTTTCTGAAAATGTGTCTTTAGAGATTCAAGCGGTTTCACCCTTGATTGCGGCGCATTCTGCTCTTCATCAGGCCCCAGACAGCCGGTGGAGCCAGGCATAGCAACAGCAATAGCGACCAGCCTATATCCGCAAAGCTAACGGTCTCTGTCTCCAGCAGCCTGTAAAAAGCATAAAGTGAATAAGGCAATGCTACTAACAACGCGGTTACTACGCCGGGAGTATACAGTTTCAAAAAGACACTTTGCCCCAGATGTGTAAAAACATGCAGCAGAAAAACGGCAAGAACCGCCAGATATAACAAGTAAAAAGAAAAGAATACTGCAAGTACGGTCACTGTTACTATCAGAATATACACGAACAGCACATCCATAGCAAAAGCCCGCGTCGTCATGATCATGGTACTCCTATACATTGTGCTCATGTACTTAGGAAGAGTCTCTTCCACGCGGCTGCCGTATTTGCCTGCCCAAGACTCAACAGTAAGAATTTCTTCAAAATCATGAAACATGAAGCATACAGGCAGCAACCACAACAAGCTTATCGTATCGATATGAAGATTCAGCCAACTCAGCATTTGTAAACCATCCTCCCACAAAACATGTGTTTCCGGTTAATCAGAGCAGCAAGAAGACCGGTCTCCCTTCAGAGGACCGGCCTTCCGCGTTCTATTTTATGGCCTCACCGCTGCCGGTGAATGTTCTCCAGCTCTCCGCCAGGTTATCCAAGGTCCAGCTTACATGATTCTCATCCTTATACTGCCGTGAATAACACTCAATCACAAGGATGAGGTCGAGATACAGGTCATAGAGTTTCTTGCGCCGCAGCTCGTTCGGGCTGTCGAAGGTGAGACCATAGCCTTTGTGGAAGGCTGCTGAGTCCTCGAAGTGCCGGAAATAATACTCCTGCAGCACATCGCCCCACAGCGCTCTCTCCCAATCAATAATGGAGACAATAACTCCATCCTTCACAAACAGATTGCCATTCCACAAATCCCAATGCACAAGCCGGGGTTCCGTCACCTCATCAAGGGCAGGATAATATTGCTCCAGCACCCGTTTAATTTCATCGTGGGACGCCGGTAATTTGGCTTCCAGTCTGGCGGCATCAGCAAGCAGGTTATTCATCAGCGAAGTGAAGCTCTCCCGCCATGAGGCTACCGTTCCTTCCGGCATCTGTCCAAACAGGCCAAACCGCGGTCCCTTAATCTCGTTAATCAACCGCTGGTACCGTCCCAGCTCCTGCTCGATGGAGGCTCTTTGCTCGACGGACAAAGTATCTTTCACTTCACTGTAGGGCTGCCCTTCAATCTTCTCCATGAAAAAATAGGGAGATGGGATCAGTTGGAGGCTTTCGTCATAACTGTATACGGCTGGCACAGGAATATCACCGGCTGCCTTGACCAGCTGCAGGGCTTCTACTTCTGCCCGCATAATATCCTTCTCATAGCTTAACGTTTCGGTCTCATCTGCAGGAGCAATCTTCAGAATCACAGTCTGGCCATTGCTTAATTCAAGATCGTAAGCCGTATTAAAAAAACCTCCGGTCAGCTCCGAGCAAGAGACAATCCCCGCTTCTTTGCCGAAAGCCGTCTCAACCAGCAGTGCCAGCTGCCCGTCATCCAATTTGACTTTAGTGAAGCTATCCATAGAACTTATACCCACCACATATCAGCAAGCGGCTCTTCAATCAGCACTTGACGAAGATTGTCTACCGCTTTGGAGAACCCTTCTTCAATGGACATCAGTCCATCTTCATGTTCGATACTGACTACATAATCATAACCTACCAATCGAAGGGCACTGATGATATCTGCCCAGACCTTCACGTCATGTCCATAACCGACTGAACGGAATTGCCAGGCACGGTCAAGCATATTGGTATACGACTGCATATCGGTCAATCCGTACATATTCACATTAACCGGATCAATCACTGTATCCTTAGCGTGGAAGTGATGAATCGCGCCCTGGCGGCCGAGAATATGTATGGCCTGCACCGGATCAATGCCTTGCCACCACATATGGCTGGGATCAAGGTTGGCCCCGATAGCTTCACCTGCAGCTTCTCGCAGGCGCAGCAATGTCGCTGGCGTATGCACGGAAAACCCTCCGTGCAGCTCTAAGCCAATCTTGACGTCATGCTGTGTTGCGAATAAGCCCATTTCCTTCCAGTAAGGAATAACCTTATTCTCCCACTGCCAAGCCAGAATTTCCTGGTAATCGTTCGGCCATGGAGCAACCGGCCAGTTGGGGTATTTGGCATCCTCATGGTCACCCGGGCAGCCCGAGAAGGTGTTTACAACCTGAACCCCGAGTTTTTGCGCCAGTTTAACAGAGTTCACGAAATCTTCGTGGTCCTTGCGGGCCAGCTCTTTCTGCGGATGCAGCGGATTGCCGTGGCAGCTTAGCGCACTGATCATCAGGCCGCGTGACTCCACCGCATGCTTAAATTCCTTCAGCGCCGTTTCATTCTCAAGCAGCAGCTTCGGATCACAATGGCTGTTGCCCGGGTTGCCGCCGGTACCGATCTCCACTGCCTTAAGTCCTTTGGAAACTACATAATCCAGCGCATCCTCAAGCTTACGACCGCCGAAAAGCACCATAAATACACCAAGTTTCATTGCCCTGCCGCCTCTCACATTGTAATATTCCGCCGCTCTTTAAGCTTCGTAAGTATCAAAATCCTTAATGACTTGATTGCTCTCAGCAGCCTCAAAAATCGCTTCAATCAGATTCTGCACACGCAGCACTTCCGCATTCTTGACGATCGGCTCAGCCGTACCTTCAATTACAGCGACAAAATTGTTGTAGAAACCATCCGCAAGCTCTGCTGCCGGCGGCAGTGCTTCGGTAATGGTCGAGCCTTCCGAAGGCGGTGCCATCGTCTTGGTCAAGCCGACACCGGCACGGATCGGTGTGGGCTCCCGGTGTTCACTTTCACTATTGCGGGTAACAATTCTTCCGGTCAGCGACCAGTCTTCGATTACTGCTGAACCTTCAATCCCTTTCACATACCATCTTGGCAATGTGATGAAGTTGGTCGTGCCGACCTCAACGATCGCCTTGATGCCATTTGCGAATTGCAGCACCGCTTCAAATCCGTCATCGACATCATTGCCGAGAATATAGCTCAGAGTGCTGGTTACGCTGATCACTTTACTGTCGATCATAAACAGCAACTGGTCCAGCAGATGTACGCCCCAATCGAGCAACATACCTCCACCCTGCTCCTTCACATGGCGCCAGTCGCCGGGAATGCCATTGGCACCATGTACGCGGGACTCAATCTGGAACAGTGCTCCAATCGTTTCCGTCTCGTACATTTGCTTGATCACGCGAAAATCCTCATCCCAGCGTCTGTTCTGATGAACCATCAGGACGCGTCCGGCTCCATCGGCCGCTGCAGTCATCTCCTTAAACTCAGCAGAGGACATGGCTACCGGTTTCTCACAGACGACATGCTTGCCGGCTTGGAGCGCACGGATGGCTATTTCTTTATGGACATCGTTCGGGGTTGCAATCAGCACCACCTCGACAACCGGGTCAGCAAGCACTTCCTCATAGCTGGCATAAGCTTTATAACCTGCTTCTACTGACGCTTCGCGCCGCACTTCCAGTAAATCGAACGTACCTGCGACTTCCAGGCGCTCATTCTCACCGATTAATTGTGCATGATAACTTCCCATTCCACCATAGCCGACGATGACCACCGAATGTTTGTTTGAACTCATGGATTCCACTCCTGCTTTTCTTATAGTATCCGTGTTAAATTCTCTTAGTTGTCAGAACTTCCGTCAAAATAGACTGCACGGCCAGTGCGTGCGGATTCATAAACAGCTTCCAGAATCTGCGTCACAACAAACGCTTGTTCAGGCTTGACGACCGGGTCCTTGTCTTCAATAACCGCCTCAAGCCACAAGCGGGCTTCGCGGTCAGCCTCGGTCTCTGCAGACCCGCTGTAGAAAGCAACGCCGCCGGAAGACAGGTCCACCTTCGTTTCATACAGGCGTCCGGCACGCTCTCCGTTAATGCGCAGGCCGTCTTTCATATCCGCACCGCCTTCGGTGCCTGCTAGCAGCGTCTTCGCTTCACCGAATTCAGCCACATTCAGTGCCCAGCTTGATTCCAGCACGATGGTTGCCCCGTTCTCCATTGTAATAAAACCGAAAGCGGAGTCTTCAACCTTAAATTGTTCAGGATCCCATGGACCGAACGCATTTGCGGCATTTTTACGCTGCCCCAGCTTGTGGAAGGTAGAACCGACCACTACACGAGGTTTATAATTGTCCATCAGCCAGAGTGTCAAATCCAGAGCATGCGTTCCGATATCGATCAGCGGACCTCCGCCCTGCTTCTCTTCATCCAGAAATACCCCCCAGGTCGGAACGGCTCGGCGTCGCAGCGCAATGGCACGGCCATAATAAATATCGCCCAGCTCCCCGCTTTCGCACATTCCCTTCAGATATTCACTATCTGCACGGAACCGGTTCTGATACGCGATTGACAGCTTCTTGCCAGTGCGGCGGGCAGCATCCAGCATGTCCTGAGCCTGCGCCGTTGTCTTGGCCATCGGCTTTTCGCACATCACATGGTTACCGGCTTCAAGCGCCGCAACCGTAATTTCGGAGTGACTGTCATTGGGTGTACATACATGCACAATATCAAATCCGCCCGCTGCTAGCAACTCACGGAAATCCGTATAGACTACTGCACCTTCGGCGCCATAGATTTTGGCAGCCTCCTGGGCACGTTCTTCCACGATATCGCAAAATGCTACCATTTCAGCATTCTGTTGACGGGATAGGCTTGGCATATGTTTGCCGTTTGCGATACCACCGCAACCGATAATAGCAATTTTAAGTTTATCAGACATGAACTTTTCCCCCTTGATTGGCATAGCCTTTAACCCATTTCATACTGTCCGCAACACTTTCCAGCGCCGGACGGCTGCAATAATCCTGTTCCACTACCGCCCACTCCACTCCAGCCGCATCAGCAGCCTCCAGAATCGCGGTAAGATTCACTTCACCTTCACCTAGTACAACAGTCTCTGCCGAGCCATCTTCGAGCTTCTTCATATCCTTTAAGTGGATAAGCGGCAAACGGTCGGCATATTTGTGGATATACTCAACAGGGTCATAACCGCCGTAGTACACCCAGCAGGTGTCCATTTCTACCTGAAGCAGCTCAGCAGAAACCTCTTCGAAGATACCGTCAAATGCGGTGCGCTCTCCAAAATGCTCCGTGAATTCAAAATCATGATTATGATAAGCGAAAACTGCTCCCCTTGCTCTGCATTTCTCTCCTATTATGCGGAAATTAGCAACAACCTCTTCCCAGTTACGCTGTTCCTCAGTCAAATAAGGCACAATCAGGTTCCGGTTGCCGATCTCAAGATTATAGCTGATTTCCTGCTCTGTATCGTTTAGCATGACATCATATGGACGATGTGCACCGAGAGCAACCAATCCCGTTTCCTGAAGCAGTCCCTTTACTTCCTCTGCTGTCCGGCCGAAAAAATCGTAAAATTCCACTCCCGCATATCCCAGCTCAGCCACCTTGCGCAGCGTTCCTTCGAAATCCTGCTCCAGCTCTGCTCTCAGCGTATACAACTGTAATCCAATCTTCAGCATCAATTCCTCACTCCTAGTCGTTGTAGAGTTAACTTGCGTTATTCAAAACGGCGTACCTGCTTCGGCCACACTATGGAAATCACCTGAACAAAAGGGCTGTTATTCAAAAATGTCCTTTATATCTATTTCCTGCGCCTTCTGAACCCCACGCCTGCTTATGTAGCTTCCAGAGCCGCCATACAGCCTCCTTCGCATCTTTTATATGTTTTTGCTTAGCTACATGGTAATATGAAAGCGTCTATAATAAAATGAATAATATGATTAAAACATGAACAATCTGCTTATCATTTCAACAACCCAGGAGGACTCATGACATCTGCTGCTGCCTGCCACGTATTTTCTGCGGGATTCTCTTTTCACCGCAAGCCTTTCCATTCGTCGCTCAATGAAGGCCTCCAGAATTATCTCCTGCGATTGCAGACTGAGGGGCGCAGCCGGACGCGGATTGACGGTGTCATCTCCACAGTGGAGACCGGCGACCTTATGCTCTTCGCCCCGGATGATCCTTACTATTTAAGCATCGACAAAGAGAACTACCCTGTAGGCAAACCGCGGATTGAAAGCGGGGATTACCATATTTTTTGCGGCGGCCCCTGGATCGAGGAATGGTGGACACGCAAACAGCGTCCTGCCCTTCTCCGCCTGCCGCGCAGCGATTATTTTCTTGGCTTATTCCGCCAGCTTGTGCTGGAGCAGCGCAGGCTCTCCGACTCCTCACCAGAGATTTCAGCGTGTTATCTGCAGATTTTATGTATGGAGATTGATAGACTGATGACCGAACAGCCTGTGATCTCACCTAAAGGTTATCTCGCCTACCGGATGAAGCAATATGTGGAGGAGCATGCCGCTATTTCTTTCCGGCTCGAGGATGTGGCCAGCCACGTCGACATTTCTGTCTCCCGCGCGGTACATCTCTTTAAAGAAGCTTTTGGCACCAGCATAGTGAAATATGTAAATGACGTCCGGCTGGAAATGGCGCGGGAACGGATCACCTTCAGTCCGATGCCGCTGGAGCATGTCTCCGAAACCTGCGGTTTTGCCAACTATACTTACTTTCACCGCGTGTTCCGCAGCCGGTTTGGCATGTCGCCAAAACAGTACCGCATACACAGCAGGGCGCAGACTTAGTTATGAGGCCCCGTATAAATGCAAAGGAGCACCATCCCGAAAGATCCGCTCCTTGTGTTTGATCTTATTCAATTGTTGTTGTTTGCTGGGAGTAAGACGTACATGCTGGGAGATTGCGCTGTAGTCATCATTTGATCTCCGGTTTCTTGCGGCGCACCATGTTCCGGCGCGTTCTGCCTTGAGCAGAGCTTTTTGTGTTTTCGTGCGTGCCATTGCAGCAACACTCCTTTTGTATCGTTATGACCGGCAAGCCATCTGCCGATACTTTAATTTTAACATATTCGCGACCTGATTTCCCGGTATAGTTAATTATAAAAATCTGGTACCCGCTTAAATCTAGAAGCTTGCAGACCAGAAAATGGTATAATATAGTATCCTTGTTTTACAGGAATTCCGTTATAAAAGCTAGGCAGAATCGGAGGAGAAATCAATGAAATACGATGTATTATATGATGGCGCTTTTGCCATGCTCAAGGTGCATTTGAACCCGGGTGAAAGTGTCAAGGCGGAAATGGGCGCGATGGTCGCCATGTCGCCGAATGTTGAGATCAGAGGTACGGTAGACGGCGGTTTAATGCGTGGACTTGGCCGGATGCTGAGCGGTGAGAAGTTTTTCTTCCAAGAGCTTACTGCCACACGGGGTCAAAGCGAAGTGCTGCTCTCCCCAGGAGCCATCGGCGATATCCAGGCGATAGAGCTTGACGGGTCGTACAAGCTCTATGTTCAGAAGGACGGCTTCCTTGCGGGAACCCATGGCATCCAAGTCAACACCAAAATGCAGAACCTGACCCGCGGCCTGTTCTCCGGCGAAGGATTCTTCATCATAGAAATCAGCGGCAGCGGAACGGTGTTCCTCTCCTCCTTCGGGGCGATTCATGCGATTAACCTCGCACCCGGCGAGGAAGTAATTATTGACAACGGACACCTGGTGGCTTGGCCGGATTATATGGAATACAAAGTGGAAAAAGCCGCCTCCGGCTGGTTGAACAGCTTGACCAGCGGTGAAGCTCTGGTCTGCAGATTCCGCGGTGAAGGCGTAGTGCTGGTGCAGACCCGCAATCCGGGAAGCTTCGGAACATGGATCAAATCGTTCGTGCCAAACCGTCCTTAAGCCTGAGAAATAATAACACAAACAAGCTGCCATAATTCCAAGGCAGCTTGTTTGTGTTATTGAAGCAGACCCCGCAAATGGTAGGTTACAAGCGTGCTGAGGTCTTTCCGGGTTACTTGCTCCGGCTGACTGATATGATGCAGCACCAGCCCGTCTACCAAGGCATGCAGTGCCATGGCTTCGGCCCTCAGGTCCAATCCCTCCTTAAGCAATCCCCGGGCCGCGAGATATTCAATGGCTTGGCTAAAGCCATCATACATAGCGTTATGTACCTCCTGTTTCAGCACCTGCAGCTCAGGGTCTGTAACAGCCTTTACGAAAAATGCCAGCCAGACCTCGGCCTCCACACTCCGTTCTTCATCCAGCGGCATCAGCTCATGGATAAACCGCTCGATGTCCTGCATTGGATGATCCGTAAATTCCATAGCTTCCATACGTGCGTTGACCCGATCTGACACCATCTTCATGGAGAAGGCAAGCAATTCTGATTGGGTGGCAAAATAATGGCGCAGCGATCCCAATGACATGTCGGCCTCGCTCGCTACACTTCTGACGGAGACTGCCTCCATCCCTTCCCGGCGGATAATTCGCCAGGCGGCCTCGGCTAACTGTTGGCGCCGTTCCTCATGATTCACTATTTTTGGCATAAGGCAATTATATCACAGTTGAATTTATAAGGTCATCCATGCTAAACTTACAGCAATTGATTTAATACACTTGTACTATTTAGGAGGAAAATACGAAGATGGCGTTATTTATTATTGGCTGTGAGATCGCCTTTTGGGTGTTTGTCCTGGCGGGGCTGACCTTCCGTTATATCCTCCGCAAGAAGCAGCTAGGAGCCATATTGCTGTTCTGCACTCCGCTGATTGATCTGGTGCTTATCGCCGTTGCGGTAATTGACCTGAGAAATGGCGCGGAAGCCACATTCATGCATAGTCTATCCGCCATTTATATCGGCGTATCTATTGCATGGGGCCACCGGATGATCAAATGGGCGGATGAACGGTTTGCTTACCGTTTTGCCGGAGGTCCAAAACCTGCTCCCAAGCCAAAACACGGCACAGCACATGCACACAATGAAAGAATCGGCTGGCTGCTTCATCTGCTCGCTTTTGCCATTGGTGCACTTGTGATGTACGGTATGATTGTTGTGACTGGTGATTCTTCCCGAACAGAGAATCTGTTCGAAACATTAAAAGTCTGGGCAATTATTGTAGGGATTGATGCGCTTATAAGTTTTAGCTACACTTTCTGGCCCAAACAAGCTAAAGGCAATGTCGAGAAATAACTAAATTAAGTATTTATTCCCAAAATATGATACACCTAAAGACGCAGGCTGCCAGAGCTCTGCGTCTTTTTTAAGCCCAATATAAATCTTCAGAAACCTTAGGATACCGCCTGTTTTTGCTTGTCCACCTTGCAGCCGTTCTGCTTGCATGTCTTGTAAGTGCCTTTGAAATCGAGCCTGTGATCGGTGACTTTAAATCCGTACTCCACTTCCAGCCGTCTTTCCAGCTCCAGCAGCCAGTCCTCCTTGATTTCTTCCAGCCTTCCGCACACATTGCAGATCAGATGATGATGCATGTGGGCATGATCATCCCGCAGATCATAACGGGCCACGCCATCGCCAAAGTTCATCTTTTCTACAATATGCAGCTCACATAGCAGCTCCAAGGTCCGGTATACCGTTGCCAGCCCCAAATGAGGATAACTGGTTTTCACACGCATGTAGACCTCTTCCACACTTAAATGCTCTTCCTCATTATCAAGCAGCACCTTCACGATAGCCTCACGCTGGGGCGTCAATTTATAGTTTTGCGCAGCAAACTGTTGGCTGATATTCGCAATTGGGTTCATGGCTTCTCCCGCCTTTCCGCAAGAATTTCCTTATATCTTGAACTTATAATTAGTAATCGTTACGATATAAGCATAACAAAATTGACCATAAATGAAAAGTCTATGACATGATTATAACATCACCCGCTGAATTTCCGCACAATGTATCAAAAAACATTTCAACATATCCCGCATAATTAAAGCTGTAATCAACGCGCAAAGGAATGACGCCGATGGACTATTACTTCAGAATCCAGCAGTCGCTCGACTACATTGAAGAACATTTGCAGGAGGAACTGCGGATTGCAGAGATTGCCGCCCGGGCTTATTTCTCGGCATTTCATTTCCAGCGGATGTTCCTGGCAATCTCCGGCTTCACTGTCAACGAGTACATCCGCAAACGAAGATTGTCCGAGGCGGCTAACCGCCTGCGTGGAAGCAACGAAAGCGTACTGCAAATCGCCCTGTGTTTTCAGTACCAGTCCCAGGAAGCGTTTACCCGTGCTTTTCAAAGCTTTACCGGCCTGACGCCTGGTAAATACCGCAAAACTGCAGACGTTATCCAAGGACAGCCTGTCATCAATTTTCTGGAACTCCAAAAAACAACCAAAGGAGATGTACACGAAATGGACAAACCAACACTGATCCACTGGGAAGGAACGAAGATTATCGGCGTAGAGTACAAAACGAATCTAAATGAAGACGCGCATTACAAGGATATTCCCGGATTCTATGAGGACTTTGGAAGAAACGGGCGGTTCATGGCTATTCCGGAAAAACAGTCACCGGGGATGTCCTATGGCATCGCCTGCCACTATCAGGATAACGGAGACTTCTCATTTATCATCGGTGAAGCGGTAGCGGATACAGCGGAAGTTCCAGCAGAAGCTTATGTCCAGTTCGATATCCCGGCAGGAAACTATGCCATGTTCAAGGCCCATGGCCCAGCCGGGTTGAGCCAGTCAACCCGAGACTATATCTACGGAACCTGGCTGCCGAACACCAATTATGAACGGCGGGAGGGGCCCGACTTTGAAATTACGGATGTGTTGAACTCAACGTATCCCGATTATATGCGAATAACTATTTATATTCCTGTAGACTAAACATCTGCCCAATCCGAAATAGGCCCGGCTTCCATATCTTATATAATGGGATTATTTTATGGATATGAGGAGGGACCGGATGGCAAATATAATCGCACCTACAGCAAGACCCCTTGTGACTGGCTCCATTCTGCGCAAAGTTGCTGCGGCCATGCTGCCGTTCTACCGGAAGATAGCCGGAAGCGGCAGCTTTGCCGCGAAATGGTCCAGCGCCATCGTTAACGCAGACCTTAGTCTTATGGGCAAACTGCTCGCAAAGATTCCTACTCTCGCTTCTGTAGAAAATTACGGCACAAACGGCATCGGCTACTTTATCTCCTTCCCCTTTCCGCTGCCGGTATCCTTCTATACAAACGGGACGACTATCCCGCCGGGAACCGTACAATTTACTTTTAATGCAAGGATGCACCGCAGGATTGCCTCAGCTGTTCTCCCGTTTTACCGGAAGCTGGCCAGAAGCCGCAGCTACGCCGAAAGCTTTGCCGCTGCAATCCGGCGCAACGACAGGACCGCCGTTAACAAGCTGGTTCGCAGATTCGTTAAGGCAAGTTCACTGAAATCCGTCACGATAGAGGAGTATGGTGCCGCTCTATTGTTCAAGAGCAGCCTCAGCAAGTATCCTTACCGAAACCTGATGTTTCAGGAAGTGATGTAGAAAACGCAGACATAGCCATTTATAATTAATTTGTTCTGCAACTTTCTCCTCAACAATAACGTCAAAGGAGTTGATAATGGCCAAGCGGCCTACCCTACTATAGAGGTGGAATCTACATGAAACTGAAAAAAAGCGCTTTTGCAGTGATAACAACCGTATCACTTCTCTCCTTCTCACTGGGAGGACAGATGTTTGCTGCTGGCGGCAGCTTTAAAGATATTGACAATGTAGCCGGAAAGTCCAAGATCAACTCCCTGAAGGAACAAGGTCTCATTAAAGGCATCTCCGATACCCAGTTTCTGCCCGGTGCCAAAGTGACCACAGCACAAGGCGTGCAGTTTATCACTGGTGGGCTGCAACTCAGTCTGGCTGCCATTGATTTCAACAAGGCCCCTCTGGCCAGCGCTATATTCTCCAAGGTAAAAGACAAAGCCTGGTATGCGGAAGCTTTCGTCAACGCCCATTACAACCAGGTTGATATTCCTGCAGATATCGATCCTTCCAAGCTAATTACTAAGGAGATGTTCACCAACCTGCTCGTTCAGGGCGTGGAGAAGGTTGGCAATCTGCCACTGATCAACATTGTTCCTGCAGATATTGCTGACGAAGCTGCACTGGAGCCTTCCTACCAAGGCAGCATACAGCGTTCACTGAAATACAAGATCAACACGCTTGATGCAAATGGCAAGTTTAATCCGAAAAGTGAGCTTACCCGGGCCGAAGCGGCTATTATGCTGTACAATGCGCTGGAGTATCTGAATTCAGTCAATAATGCATCCACGCAGAACTAAATACTATTAACCGCGTCTCAGGCGCTCCCCCGCGCATCATGAGATGAACTAAATACAAGCAAAGGCAGTCCGTGTCCCCCCTGGACTGCCTTTGCTTGTTCCACGCAGCTTGGATACACTGCGACTCATAAAACCTCACCGCTCAGCCGGTTCAGAAACTGCAGAGCTCGCGGATTCTCCGTCTGCTCCAGTACCTGCTGCGGAGTTCCCTGTTCCAGGATCACACCGTTGTCCATCAGGATGATCCGGTCGGCCACATCGGCGGCAAACTTCATCTCATGGGTGACGATTACCATTGTCATGCCTTCAGCCGCAAGCTGTTTGATAACCTTCAGCACCTCGCCCACCAGCTCAGGGTCCAGCGCTGAAGTCGGCTCATCGAACAGCAGCACTTCGGGATCGACCGCCATCGCCCGGGCAATGGCCACACGCTGCTGCTGGCCGCCGGACAGCTGATGGGGATAAGCATCCGCTTTATCACTGAGGCCTACCTTGGCTAGCAGTTCTATTCCCCGCTTCCTGGCTTCCTCCTTGCTGCGTTTCTGTACAGTAACCTGCGCCTCCATTACATTGCCAAGCGCAGTCATATGCGGAAACAGGTTGTAGGACTGAAAAACCATCCCTGTTTTTTGACGGATGGCCATCAGTGTCTTATGAGGAATTTTCCTGTTTTGCGTAAATTCCAGGCTTAATTCCCCCAGCGACAGGCTACCCTGATCCGGTATTTCCAGCAGATTAAAACAGCGAAGGAGCGTTGTTTTGCCGGAGCCGGAGGGCCCGATAATCACCAGAACCTTGCCATGCTCCATGCTGAGCTCGATACCTTTTAACACCTGTAGCGAACCGAAGAATTTGTGCAGGCCGCGAATTTCAATCAAGTGATTTCCTCCTTATCTCGCCGAATAACGGTCAAACCGCTGTTCCAGGGCATTTTGCAGCGCGGACAGCACGGAGCAGAACAGCAGGTAGAATAATGCAGCCTCACTATAGAGCAGCAGCGGTTCGTAGGTGGTCGCCGTGATCTGCTGCGCTGTTTTGAACATCTCTACATACGTAATGCTTGCTGCCAGGGAGGTATCCTTTACGAGACTGATAAAAGAGTTCGACAAGGGCGGAACCGATACACGCGCCGCTTGAGGCAGAATAATCCGCCGCAGTGCCTGCCCCCGGCTCATTCCGACGGAAAAGGCAGCTTCCCATTGGCCTTTATGTATGGACAGGATGGCTGCCCGGACAATTTCCGAAGAATAGGCTCCAACACTGAGTGTAAAACCGATTACAGCGGCTATAAAAGGATCCAGCACAATCCCTGCCGCCGGAAGTCCATAAAAGATAATAAAGAGCTGCACCAGCAGCGGTGTCCCGCGGATTACCCAAACGTAGAACCGGGCGATCAGCTTCGGGATTCTCCATGAGGAGAGACGGAACAGCGCGGTAAAAACAGCTAGCAGCAATCCAAGAGCGAAGGAAACAAGCGCCAGCGGAAGGGTATAAGCCACCCCCGCTTTAAACAGGGGCAGCAGTGAATCCATGAAAATTCCAATTTTCCGGTCATCCATCGTTCAGACATCCTTTTTGGACACTCGGCTGCATCTTCGCACCAGTTCCATTTGTTATTTGGACACATCCGCCCCAAAGTAATTCTCCGATATTTTCAGATAGGTTCCATCGCTCTTCATTTCAGCCAGCGCATCGCTGACAGCATTAACCAGCTCTTCGTTTCCTTTGAGGAAAACTGCCGCACTCTGCGATCCCTCGGCCGTTTCATCCACCTGCTTGATCTTCGCATCGGGTTTTTGCTTCTTTAAGTCGAGATAGGACAAACCGTCATTTACAGTCGCATCAATCCGGCCCGAGGTCAGCAGGTCTATGGCCTGGTTGAAGCCATCCACAGCGACGATCTCCGCACCGTTCTCCCGGGCGATATCGGACAGGTTACTGGTCAGCGATTGACCTGCCTTCTTGCCTTTAAGGTCCGCGAAGGCTGTAATATCCTTGTTATCCTCGCGCACGATCAGCACACCCTTGGAGACGATATACGGCTCAGAGAAATCATATTTCACCTTGCGTTCATCCGTGATCGAAACCTCGTTGAATATCGTATCAAAACGTTTGGCATCCATGCCGGCAAACAGGCCATCCCATTGGGTCTCTACAAATTCGGGTTCCACCCCCAGCCGTTTCGTAATCTCCTTGGCAATCTCCACATCAAAACCGGTAAGCTTGCCCTCTGCATCATGAAAAGTAAACGGAGCATATGTCCCTTCCGTACCAATACGCAGCTTGCCACTCGCTTTAACAGCTTCCAGTGAGTTCTGCCCGGCCGGAGCCGCCGCTCCTTCTGTGGGCGCGGCAGTAGCCGCAGGCGCTGTATTGTTATTATTGCCGCATGCCCCTGCCGCAAGCAGGGTTAGCAGCAGCAGGATAGTCAGACTAAGCTTCTTCATCACATGATCCCCTTTCAAAATCCCTATATTTTCACTGCATGGACACTTGCTTATCTTGCCCAAAAGTACTGCCGCTTCATCAATTTTTTTACATCTTCAGTCCGGATATGGTATATTAATTAGCAATTGCAAATTCAATATTGACCTGTTATTTCACTAGGGGAGTCGGCCGACTGAGACGGAGCTTTAAGCTCCGGACCCTTGGAACCTGATCTGGATCATACCAGCGGAGGGAAGTGGAGCAGAATTGTTCAGCGGAGCCGCACTAAGCTAACTGACTGTGACGTTCAGACCCATTTATTTCCTCCGGAAATGAATGGGTCTTTCTTGTGTTTGCTGTTGCCGCCGATCAGACAAGTATCGTCAAACAAACTACGCCCGTAGGAGGTTTCCACATTCCAATATGCTCACTATAACCAACCTGGCTTATTCGTTTGCAGCGACTAGGAATCCGGTATTCTCCGGTCTTTCAATGACCGTCCGCCAAGGCGAATTCATTTCCGTTGTTGGAGCCAGCGGCTGCGGGAAAAGCACACTGTTCAAAATCATTGCCGGCCTGCTAGAGCCATCCGGGGGTGAAATAACCGTACATGGACGCTGCTCTCCTTCGACACGCCCGCGGCTTGGACAGATCGCTTATATGCCGCAGCAGGATCTGCTGCTGCCTTGGAGGACCGTGCTGGACAATTGCCTGCTTCCCTGGGAGCTGAAGCAGGACTCCAGCCGGCATGAGGCACTCGCCCGGATCCGCGGAATGCTGGACCGCTTTGGCCTTTCCGGCAAGGAAAATGCTTATCCGCAGGAGCTGTCCGGCGGGATGCGCCAGCGGGTCGCCCTGCTGCGCACACTAGCTGCAGGCAACGAACTGCTGCTGCTTGACGAGCCGTTTGGAGCGCTGGACGCGATCACCAAACGGGAGATGCACCGCTGGCTGCTGGAGCTGTGGGGCGGGCTCGATAAGTCCGTTCTGTTCATCACTCATGATCTTGAAGAAGCACTGCTGCTCAGCGACCGGATTTATTTGATGACCGGCGGCTCTGGCGGCGGACTGCAGGAGCTGATCGTCACTTTGCCAAGACCCAGACATTACAAAATGAATTATGAACCGCAGTTTGTTGCCCTGCGGGAGGATTTGGAGCGTAGATTGCATGAGAGCTCTATGGTATAAGAAACAGCTGCGGACTTATGGCCCCTTTCTACTGCTTGTGGGGCTGCTTATTGCGGCATGGGAGATCACAGCACAGCTGAACATGATCCCTTCATTTATTCTCCCGGCGCCAAGTGCAATCTGGACAGCGCTGATTGAAAAGCGGGGGCTGCTGTTCGGAGAGCATTTACCCGCCACGTTGCAGGAGACACTGACCGGGTTTGCCCTCTCGGTTGTTTGCGGAACACTGCTGGGTACCGGCATGCATATGTTCGCTCCGCTCGCCAAAGCACTTTATCCCATGCTGATTATCAGCCAGACCATTCCGCTGATCGCGCTCTCACCTATTTTTATTATGTGGTTCGGCTATACCCTGTGGGGCAAGGTTGCTGTCGTCTTTCTGACTGCCTTTTTCCCGGTTGTGGTAGCCGTCTATGACGGCCTGCGGCAAAGCGGCAGCCTGTACAGAGACCTGCTCCTGACGCTTGGGGCAAACCGCTGGCAGATTCTGCGCAAGACACAAATTCCGCTGGCGCTGCCCTCCTTTTTCTCCGGACTTAAGCTGTCCATCGTCTACTGTGTGATCGGAGCGACGATCGGGGAATGGCTGGGCGGCAGCCGGGGGCTTGGTTATTTCAGCCGCCGGATGGCCGGCAATCTGCAAAGTGCAGAAATGTTCGCCGCCGTTTTGCTGCTGTCCGCTTTGGGTGTAGCCTTGTTTCTCAGTATCGCTGTGCTCGAAAAACTCATTTTGCAGAAAAGAGGATTTTACCGATGACCCATCCTAAGCTGTATCGCAATCATTCCACACATAAGAAAATACACCGCCTTATTCCATACTTCTTCTTGTTATTGTGCCTGCTTACCCTCTTAAGCGGCTGCACCAGCGCAAAAGACCCGGATACCTCCGCCGCTTCTTCAGAGAATTCCAGCGACAAACCACACAAGCTGACTATAATGCTCGACTGGTATCCGAACGCTGTTCATTCCTTCCTGTATGCTGCTCAGCAGAATGGCTATTTTGCCGAAGAAGGGCTTGAGGTGGACATTCAAATGCCGGCGGACAGCAATGATGCTTTGAAGCTTGTCGCCGCAGGCAAAGTCGATCTGGCTCTCAGCTACCAACCACAGGTACTAATGGCGCGGGGTGAAGGAATACCTGTAAAATCTGTCGCAGCGCTCGTAAGGCATCCGCTCAATCATCTTCTGGTCCCCGCAGAGAGCGGGATAACCGGCCCGAAAGAGCTCACAGGCAAAAATGCCGGATACTCCTCCATTCCCTTGTATGAAGCGATGCTCCGGACAATGGTCAAATACGACGGAGGCGATCCAGCTTCACTGAACCTGATTGATGTTGGATTCGATCTTATTCCTGCCCTTTCTACCGGACGCGCAGACGGCATTATCGGCGGATTTATAAATCATGAGGCATTGATATTGGAAAAAGAAGGACACCCCGTCACTTCATTCGATCCGACGGACTACGGAGTACCGGACTATTATGAGCTTGTACTTGTTGCCAGTGAACAGAGCTTGTTGGATTCTGAGGAGGACTACCGGAGGTTCATGAATGCGGCACGCAAAGGACAGCAATTCGTACAGGAACAGCCTCAGCAGGCACTTGAAATATTGTTTGCACACGAAGACGCTACCGCCCCGCTCGACCAAGCAATCGAGAGAAAAAGTCTGGAAATCCTTCTGCCGCTGATGGATGCAGGAAAACTGCCTTTTGGACAGCAGGAGGAGAAATCCTGGGAGAACGTGCACACGTGGCTGTCCGAGAACGGACTGTTGACCGGAGAAATGGACAGCAAGGAAGCTTTTATTAATCTGTAGGAGCTATATTCTAAGGGCCGAAGTTTAGAGATTCATGTATGGGGACTTTTGTAGGGGACATATATCGTGGACCATTCGTTACGGGAACTAATCCAGAGGTACTTTGAGGAGGACTACTAATGAGTTATTTAGCTAAATTACGTGAAGTCAATCCGCTGGTGCACAACATCACCAACATTGTGGTGGCCAACTTTACCGCCAACGGGCTGCTGGCCCTGGGGGCTTCACCCTTCATGGCTGATGCCCATGAGGAGGTGGCGGACATCGCCGCGATGTCGGGAGCTGTCGTGCTTAACATCGGCACGCTGAACGAGCATGCCATCACCTCGATGGTGCTGGCCGGGCAAGCGGCTGGGCGCCATAAGGTACCGCTGGTGCTGGACCCGGTTGGAGCCGGTGCTACCGCCTACCGCACCGAGGTCACGCATAAGCTGGTCCAGCAGCTGCACATTACCGCCCTGCGCGGCAATGTTGCTGAGGTAGCCCATGTTGCCGGGGAAAGCTGGGCCATCAAGGGCGTTGATGCCGGTGCGGGCGATGGCGATGTCATCGCTTTGGCGAATAAAGCAGCTCGAAAGCTGGAATGTGTGGTCATCATTACCGGGAAAGATGACATAATTACCGACGGCATCAGCACCTACGTCGTCAGCAACGGTGATCCCATCCTGACCAAAGTCACCGGTACGGGCTGCTTGCTCAGCGCCGTAGTCGGAGCTTTTCTGGCGGTCAGCGGCGGGTCATGGCTGGAAGCGGCTGCCGAGGCGCTCTCCTTCTATGGTGTCGCGGCCGAGCTCGCAGCCGAACGGACAGCTCTTAAAGGCCCCGGCGCCTTCCAAATTGAATTCCTCAACCAGCTGTCCCTGGTCACACCGGACACCTACAAGGAGAGATCACGGGTACAGCTGCTCACACTATAATTCTTGCGGCAAAGGAGTGGACTACATGACAAAAGTATTCAAAGCGCTGACAATCGCCGGCTCCGACAGCGGCGGCGGCGCAGGCATCCAGGCCGATCTGAAAACATTCCAGGAGCTTGGCGTGTACGGCATGTCGGCACTTACCGCTGTGACTGCACAGAACACTCTCGGAGTACAGGGCGTATACCCGCTCGGAGCAGAAGCTGTCACTGCACAGCTTGACTCGGTCGGAAGTGATCTGCAGCCGGATGCGGTCAAGACCGGCATGCTTTTTAGCGGTGAAATCATCCGCGCCGTTGCCGGGAAGGTACACCAGTATGGCTGGGATAAGCTGGTGGTTGACCCGGTTATGATCGCCAAAGGCGGCTCACCGCTGCTGCAGCAGGAAGCCGTGCAGGCGCTGATTACCGAATTGCTGCCGCTCTCACTGGTGGCAACACCTAATATACCGGAAGCGGAAAGTTTGACCGGGATGAAGATTTCCGGCTTGGCGGACCGTGAACAGGCAGCGGTGCTCATCCATTCCATGGGCGCCCGCGTTGTTGTTCTAAAGGGCGGCCATGATGACGGAACGACAGGAGTTCTCGATCTGTTGTATGACGGAAACGAGTTTATCTATCTGGAAAGCCCGCGCATCTCCACGCGGCATACCCATGGAACGGGCTGTACCTTCTCGGCGGCAGCGGCGGCCGGATTGGCACAGGGCAACACCGTTAAGGAAGCAATCCATACCGCGAAAGCTTTTATCCAGGCGGCCATCGAAGACAGTCTTGGCATTGGTGCAGGGCATGGGCCGACAAATCATTTTGCTTATGGCAACAGAAGAATGCGGGGAAATGTGAGATGAAGAGAATCGACAGCGAAGACATGCGGAAGGTCCTAAAGTTGTACTTTATAATGGGCAGTGTCAACTGCCGGATTTCACCAGCTGACACATTGACACAGGCCATTGAAGGCGGAATTACGCTGTTTCAGTTCCGGGAAAAAGGCCACGGGGCGCTGAACGGAACAGCAGCATTCAACCTGGCCAAACAACTTCAGCAGATATGCCGCGAGCATCGTGTCCCCTTCATCGTGAACGATGATATTGAGCTGGCAATCGCGCTTGATGCCGACGGTGTCCATGTCGGACAAGAGGATGAGCCGGCCCGCTCCATCCGTCAGCGGCTCGGCGATCACAAGATTATCGGCGTCTCCGCCCATACACAGCCTGAAGCCCGGCAGGCCATCGCCGATGGTGCAGACTACCTCGGAGTTGGCCCGGTCTATCCGACCTCCTCCAAAGACGATGCCGAGGCCGTGCAAGGCACCCGGGTCATTGAAGAGCTGCGGCGCTGCGGCCTTACCATCCCGCTGGTCGGCATTGGCGGAATTACGCCGGGTAATGCCCAGCCGGTTATCGGAGCCGGAGCCGATGGAGTATCCGTCATCTCAGCCATTGCCCGGGCGGATGACATTAGCGCAGCTGCAAAAAATTTGTTGCAGATTATCCGGTATACATGACTTCAGAGCTGCCCATTATAAAAAAACGCAGAGACCGTAACAGACGGTCCTGCGTTTTTTATTGGGGATACTTATAGCTTAAACCTTCCCATAACTATCGTGTTATAGTAGTTGCCGTCAGAAAGAATCCGGTCCTTCGTGATGACCCCTTCGATTTCAAATCCGAACCTTTTATACAGCTGCACAGCTTTTTCGTTTGTTTCCAATACATACAATACGATCTTAGTGATTCCGTTCGCGTCTGCCCAAGCCAGCGACTGTTCCAAAAGATGTTTACCGATGCCAAACCCCCAATACTCCCGCGCTGTACAGATTCCGAATTCCACTTTATGCGAGAATCTTGTAAGATGATTCCCCTCACATCTCGAAAATGCCACAATTTTGCCCTCAGCTTCCGCCACTAAAAATAAGTTTCTGTCATCTTCCGTATCCCGGGCGATCAATTGTTCAAAGCCGGAAGTGTCGATAACTCCCTCACCCTGAACTCTGTCCATGTTTTCGGTTTCTCCATCAATCTGCAGCCTTAATTGCGATAAATTCGCTGCATCTGCTGGGTCGGCGGATCTGATGATGTAGCTTAAGCCTTTTACTTCAAAACCTTTTTGGTCAATATTCATGCTTTACTCCTTTATACAATGGTAGGTAAATTATAGCATTTACATCCCGCTGTTTCAGGTGTATTATTAGTTTACTTTGTAAACTGTTCACAAACGTAACTATATTCAGTGAAGGGGGTCCGCACAAATGATCGATCCGCAGCAGACGAGTGAGGTTTATCATTCCTTTTTCGCGGTGTCCCGGCAGCTCAAGAAGCTTGCACACCAAAGTGCAGCAAAGCTGGGGCTGACGGTGCATCAGATCGGCATCCTGAACTCCATTCAAGACAACCCGGGCCAAACACAGAAGGAAGTTACTGAACGGCTGGTTTTTGCCAAGAGCCGGGTAAGCACTCACATTGATGCTCTGGCAGAGAAAAATTTGGTCACCCGGGTCATTTCGGAACAGGACCGCAGAGAAACCAAACTACATATTACTCCTGCCGGAGAAGAGCTGTGCAAGCGGTACAACGAGGAGGCTTTTTCCTATAAAGTACTGGGATCGGCACTGGAGCAGTTTTCCGGGGAAGAGATTGAAACCCTCCTGCGGATGAACAGACAACTGCTCGGCAAGCTGGCGCAGGCACAGGAGCAAGAGACTTAATAACAAAATTCCATACAAAGCTGGTGATGTGTAATGTCAAGAGGTTTTGGTGCAGCAGGATTTGTTGGCGGGCCTGGGCATGGCAAGCTAAAATTTGATGATGATGAGCTGCATCCGAAGATTTCCAAGCAGCTTCTGCTGCGGATTTCCAAGTATTTTCTTCCCTACTGGAAGCAAACGCTGCTGGTTATGATCGTTTTATGTGTTTCTGCAGTTCTGGGGCTATTGCCGCCCATCCTGATCCAGCATATTATCGACCAGGCGCTGCCGGACAAAAATCTGCATCTGCTGTTGTTGCTGGTTCTGGCTTCATTAGGCGCAACCGTTGTCTCGGGACTGCTGGGAGTGCTGCAAAATTATTTGAATTCTTTTATATCACAAAATATCGTCCATGATATGAAAAACCAGATGTATAGTCATCTCCAGCGGATGCCGCTGCAATTCTATTCCAGTGTCAAACAGGGGGAAGTCATCACCCGGATGACTAGCGATATCTCGGGAATTCAAGGTGTGTTCAGCAACACGATTGTTAATTTTGCCAGTAATTTATTTATCCTTGCCACCACTGCGGTGACGCTCTTTATTATGAATTGGAAGCTGGCGCTGCTTGGAATATTTGTTATTCCTCTATTCATATTGCCTACCCGTAAAATGGGCAATTTGAGCTGGAAGCTGGCTAAAAAAACACAGGAGAAATTCTCCGAACAGAATGAAGTCATTGAGGAAACGTTAAGTATCAGCGGCTATTTGTTAATGAAGCTGTTCACCAAAGAAGAAGCGGAATATTCAAATTTTAAAACGATTAATGCAGAAGCTACACACCTGCAAATCCGCCAATCAATGGCCGGGCGCTGGTTCATGATGGTCCTCTCCACTTTTACCAGCATTGGACCGCTGCTGATCTACTTGTATGGCGGATATCTGTTCATCCAAGGTGAGCTAACAGTCGGAACGATCATCACTTTTGTCGCCTTACTCGGCAGACTGTACGGGCCGGTCTTGCAAATGACGAATTTGTATGTCGATATTAAACGCTCCGCGGCGCTTTTTGAGCGGATCTTTGATTATTTTGACATGGACCCACAGATTGTCGATTCTCCGCTTGCCCTGCACATCAACGCTTCCGGGAAGGACATCGAATTCCGTGACGTAAACTTCGCTTATCAGCAGGATAAACCGGCGCTCCGCCATATTTCCTTCACGGCTGCTGCCGGAACCCTAACCGCCCTCGTCGGGCCCAGCGGGGCCGGCAAAACAACGATCACGAACCTCATCCCGCGCCTC
This sequence comes from Paenibacillus sp. FSL L8-0470, assembly GCF_038008625.1. Taxonomy (NCBI): domain Bacteria; kingdom Bacillati; phylum Bacillota; class Bacilli; order Caryophanales; family Paenibacillaceae; genus Paenibacillus; species Paenibacillus sp. FSL L8-0470. The sequence continues at coordinate 3,170,927 of NZ_JBBOZM010000001.1, read as the reverse complement.
TACGAGCTTGATTCCGGTGCGATCACCATCGGCGGCAAGGATATCCGCGATTTCACACTGGACTCGCTTCGCTCCCAGATTGGCCTGGTGACGCAGGATACCTATCTGTTCAACGGAACGATCAAGGAAAATTTGCTGTACGCAAATCCAGAGGCCAGCGAAGCAGAGATCATGGATGCCTGCAGATCCGCTTATATTCATGATTTTATTATGGAATTGCCTGAGGGTTATGATACGGTTGTGGGTAACCGGGGCATCAAACTGTCCGGCGGTGAAAAGCAGCGAATCTCCATTGCCCGGGTGCTGCTCAAGAATCCGCCGATTATCATCATGGATGAGGCCACCTCCTCGCTCGATACGGTGTCGGAATACTATATCCAGCAGGCCATGCATGTGCTGCTCCTGAACAAGACCAGCCTCGTTATCGCTCATCGGCTGTCCACGATTATGGCTGCTGATACGATTCTGGTGGTTAAGGCCGGTGCGATCGTCGAAGAAGGCACACATGACTCGCTGCTGAAGAATGACGGGGTCTACAGGGATTTGTATAACAAGCAATTTGAACCGAAGATACTGTCGTGAGGATCCATGATACAAGTGGATACGGCTTCGCGTCCTCAAACGGACGGTAACTGTTTCAGCGAGAAATAGAAGGTTAATTTATAGCGTGAAGCGTATAAATGCTTATAAATATAAGAATCCGCACAGCCCGCTGAGAGTAGCGTTCTGATGCGGATTATTTTGGCTGCATTCAGCTGTTGCTTATCTATTCAACCGGGAAAAAAGCTCCTCCCGCTCTTCCTCGCCCAAATGTCTCCAATGTCCCCGTTCCAGTCCGATCAGACTAATATTCATAATTCGTATCCGCTCCAGTCTAAGCACTCTGTAGCCCAGCTCTTTGCACATGCGGCGAATTTGCAGGTTCAGCCCTTGGGTCAAAATGATTCCGAACTCATATTCACTAACCGCATAGGTCACGCAAGGTTTGGTCACCGTACCCAGAATCGCGACACCGGAGGACATGTCCTGCAGGAAGGTTTCACTCACCGGCTTATCCACAGTTACCCTGTATTCCTTCTCATGTCCATTCTCCGAACGCATCATCGTATTCACGATTTCTCCGTCATTGGTCATCAGGATCAGACCTTCAGAATATTTGTCCAGTCGGCCAACAGCAAAGATCCGTGAGGGATAGCCGACAAAATCTATAATATTGCCCTCCACCTGCCGCGCAGCGGTACAAGTGATCCCAACAGGCTTATTGAGTGCCAGATATACGGGTTTCTCCTTGCTGGGGGTTACGGTCTGTCCGTCAATCGCTACAACATCCCCCGGCTCTACGGTGGCACCCGGTTCACAAACCTCTCCGTTGACAGAAATCCGCCCGGCGGTGATCATCCGGTTCGTCTCTCTGCGCGAATAAAGCCCCGTTTCGCTGATATACTTATTAATTCTCATACTGCTCCCGCTTCCGTCCCGGAAATGAAAAACATCTGATTTCAGCGTACAAAATCAGATGCTTCAGTTCACATAATCTATGAGCACTACGCTCTGTTATTTGCTGCGACCGGATGGAGTTCCCCCGCTGCTCTTGGCAGATGCATTTCCTTTGCTTCCTTGGCTGCCGGGAGCTACGCCTTTCGGTTTCACCGGCTTTGCCGTTTTGTTCCAGCGCGTCCAGCCCTTACTGCCTGTTCCTCTGCCTGTGCCGCCGCCTTTGCTTTTTGCCACAATATCACTCCGTCAGTATTCAGTTTTCGCCTTGCATTTCTCTATCTTACCATTACTATAGGCAATATGTCAGGAAAATACACAAACAACCCGCCGGTACGAGTCCGGCGGGTTGTTATTCAGCGGAAGAAATTCGGTAATTCAGGCGGTTTATTTCGGCTGAATATAACCTTCAGCCTTCAGCAGCTCGGCAATCAGCACGGCTCCTCCGGCAGCGCCTCTCACAGTGTTGTGAGACAGGCCGACGAATTTATAGTCGTACAGCGAATCCTCGCGGAGTCTGCCGGCAGAAATACCCATGCCGTTCTCGATATCTCTGTCGAGCTGAGTCTGAGGACGGTTTTCCTCTTCGAAATAGGTGATGAATTGTTTGGGTGCGCTTGGCAGTTCCAGTTCCTGCGGACGTCCTTTGTAGCTATTCCAGCGTTCAAGAATTTCTTCCTTGGACGGCTTCTGCTCAAAGGAAGCAAATACTGCAGCCATATGGCCGTCAGCAACAGGCACACGGATACATTGTGAAGTGATCACTGGCTGCTCGCTCTTGACAATCCCTCCGTCAGTAACGGTTCCCCAGATCCGCAGCGGCTCCTGCTCGCTCTTCTCTTCTTCGCCGCCGATGAACGGAATCACGTTATCCACCATATCCGGCCAATCGGCAAACGTTTTGCCAGCGCCGGAAATTGCCTGATAAGTTGTTACGACAACCTTCGAAGGCTTGAACTCGTTCAGTGCATGCAGCATCCCCACGTAGCTCTGGATCGAACAGTTCGGTTTCACAGCGATGAACCCAGTTTCCGTACCCAGACGTTTGCGCTGCTGTGCAATGACCTCAAGATGCTCCGGGTTGATTTCCGGTACCACCATTGGAACATCCGGAGTCCAGCGGTGGGCGGAGTTGTTGGAGATTACCGGCGTGCCGGTACGCGCATAAGCTTCTTCCAGCGCCTTGATCTCTTCCTTCTTCATATCCACGGCGCAGAAGATCAAATCCACATCCGCAGCCACTTCCTCTACCTTGGAAGCATCCTGTACCATGATGCTCTTCACTGCTTCAGGCATAGGTGTAGACAGCTTCCATCTGCCTTTGACCGATTGTTCATACGTTTTGCCTGCTGAATTCGCACTGGCCGCAATAGCTGTCACCTGAAACCAGGGGTGATTCTCAAGGAGTGCAATAAACCGTTGACCCACCATACCAGTACCGCCGACGATACCCGCTCTTAACTTACTTGACATAAGAAATTCATTTCCTTTCAAGCAGCTCCTATTGATAGGCGCTTTTTAATAACCGATTATAAATGATATACGCAGCTTACACAATATGTGAATGAAAAGTAAGTATTTCCTTTAATAAATATAGCCCAATTCATCCAGGAATTTCACGATCTCCTGAAGAGTCCGCTGGTACGGAATTCCTCATGGCATCTACGAATTCCTCCACGGTTGCATAAGGAATATTCTCGTCCTGTGTTCCATGAAAGAAAAGACTTGGAGGCAAGAGTCGGGAAATTGAACAGTTTCGTCACCTTCCGGTACACCGATATTGACTCAGTTTCAACTAACAGTTGCCCCCAAACTGCTCTAGGATTATGAAGCTCCCAGACGTTTGGCCAGCTCGCCCAAATCCTGCCCCTTCAGTGCGCCTTCTACCAGTGCCGGCAGCAGCGCAGGTGTGCAGGCAAAACACGGGGTTCCATCCCGTGACAGCTGCGCCGCCAGACGTTCATCATAGGAAGGTTTCCCTTCGTCCGACAGAGCCAGCAGGGTCATCGTCCGGACTCCCGCCTCGCGCAGCTCGCGCATCCGCCGCACCAGCCCGGCCTGATTGCCGTTCTCATACAGATCCGAGACGATGATAAAGAGTGTCTTCTTAGGCTCTTCAATGAACTGCTCACAGTACTTCACCGATTTATGGATATCCGTGCCGCCGCCCAGCTGAATGCCGAATAGCATGTCTACGGGATCATTGGCGCATTGTTCAGTAAGATCGACAACCTCTGTATCAAAAGCTACTACACGGGTGTTAAGCGCCGGGATGCTGGCGAAGATCGAGCCAATGACCGAAGCCCAGATAATGGAGTCGGCCATGGAACCGCTCTGGTCAATGTCAACAATTACCGTCCACTCTTTGCTGCGGCGCGCCCGGTCAAAATAATAAAACCGCTCGGGGATAATGATCCGTCGTTCTGTGTCATAATGTTTCAGGTTCCGCTGTATGGTCAGCTTCCAGTCCAGCCCGCTGAGCGATGGCAGAGGAGAGTGCTGCCGCTTATTCAAAGCCCCTGTCACTGCCCGGCGGATATCCGTCTCCAGCAGCTTGACCAGTTCGTCGACCAGCGCCTGAACCAGCATTCTTGCTGTGTCTTTGGTCTTCTCCGGGATCTTGCCCTTTAGCGATAAAAGGGTACCAATCAGCTTGATATCCGGCTTCACGGCAGCCAGCAGCTCCGGCTCGAACAGCAGCTGCTTCCAGCCCTTACGCTCCATCGCATCGCTCTGAATAATCGAAACTACATCTTCCGGGAAAAAATTGCGCACATCCCCGAGCCATTTCGAGAGGTGGACTGCGCTCCGCCCCGTTCCGGCACCTTTGCCCTTGGCGGTGCCGGCATTCCCGGAGCTGCTCCCGGCACCGGTCTCATCATAGATGGCGGCAAGCGCTGCATCCATAATCAATTCCTCTTCTGTCAGCGCAAGCCGGCCGCCTTCGCCATAGCCTGACAACGCTTCTTCCGCTTCCTGACCCAGAATCAGCCGCCAGCGGGATACCGTATTCTCCTGCCTGTTCTCCGCCGTCATCTAAAAGTCACCGAAGTCAAAATCATTCAGCTCATCCAGCATTTTGGCCTCTTCCTCCTTCAGCTCCCCGGTGAGAATCTCTGCGGCCTGCTCCACATTCACACCCCACAGCTCGCCCAGCAGCTCGGAAATCATCGTCTTCTCCCGTGGAGAGAAGGTGCTGAATGCCCGGCGCAGAAAGACGAGTGCACGCTTGAATTCATCATCCGCAAGAGCATTGATATAGTTGTTCAGCTGTTCCCACAGGCTCATGCGCGACAGCAGTCCGTACCGGTTGCGCATGGAGAGCCCTTCAAACCAGCCGGCTCCAAGATCGGCGGGTATCCCCGGAGATAATCTGCGCGATACTTCCGCTGCAACTTCCTCCGCAGAAATTGCAGCCCGCTCCATCAGAATGGCGCAGGCGAAGCCGGACAGCCGCGGATTGCGGTCATCCCGCTCCGCTAATTGCTGCAGCTCCTGCAGCCATAAACCTTCATCCAACGTTTCGCCATGCTCAAGTGAAATCCCGTTCAGCTCATTGATGGCAGTCAGCATGCTGCCGGCCGCTTCGTCGTTGCAGCCGCTGGCATCCAGCAGGAACAGGCAGCCGCGCCGGAACAACTCCTCCATCAGCGGTACCAGCGGCGCGGTATCCACCTTGCGGATGTCACCAAAGCTGATAATCGTCGACAGCTCGCTGGCGGCCGCTGCGATGCCCACCACATCCCGGCTGAGGGCAGCCAGATTCTGCAGTACTCTGCTGGCCTCCTCCATCTGGGCAGTCATGCCGCACTGACAGGCAATACGGATGAGTACCGAAGCTTCGGCGATAGAGCGGCATTCCTGCAGCCGTTCACGCAGCACATAGGCTCCAGCCACTTCCACCGTCTCTCCCAGCAGGGTGGATTCTACAACCTGTATCTCCACCTCGGGCGACCACTGGATCACCCAATGCTCAGCCCATGTAGCTCCCTCCTGACCGCTTGGCCGGTTCTTGGCAAATGAAATGCCGAGCAGAGTGAGACGGTGGAACAGCACAGAACGGTGCAGGTCCAGATAGGCTGCCTCAACGCTTGACACCCTGCGGTTCTCCCTGAGATCGAGCGACAGTTCACTGGCTACCGTTGATTTGTATTTCTCCAGTTTATAACGTTTGAGCAGCCTGTTCAGATCATCCTGAATCGGAGTCTGACTGACCCCTTCGGCAAGGCTGCCAATGGCGGTGCCAACGTCTACTCTGGCCAAAGCTTCGGCTACAACCGACAGCTCACCGTGGCCGAGAAGCGTCTGTGCGGCATCGCGCAGATCCCGCAGCGTGGGTGCACTGCCGTCGTGCAGCGACGCCAGCGACTCCGCCAGCCGGACCGCTTCAATAACCTCTGCGGTTGAGCGGTGTGTGCCGGAGCTGCGCACACGGCGTGCCACCGAAGACAGGTACAGATGCGGCAGCTCCTCCGGCCGCCCGGCTGCCATGGCTTCCCACATCATTTGGAAATAATGGGGAGCCCCGTTCCCCGCGCCATAGCCGGACATCGTGGACAGCTTGTAATACGAATAAGGCATCAGCGTCAGCTTCGTACTGCGTGAAGGCAGCGCAGCCAGTTCTTCATCACTCATGCTCTCCGAAAGATCGGCTAGAGCCGAAGCATGGTAGGCACCACAGATGACAACGATCTTCTGCGGCTCATGCCCGGCGGCAATCATCTTCTTGATCTGCCGCCTCATATAAGACTCACGCAGCGCATTGTAGGCATATTCGGACGGCTGCTCCTGCAGCTCCTTCTCTTCCGCCAGTTCACGCATTTGTGCGGAGAAGGATAGGACCGCTGCACGGTATGCCCCGGCATTCGCATTATGCTCGTAATTCCGCTCCCAGTACATGTCATAATCATACTCGCCTGCCAGCCGGGCAATCCGGCTGTAGAGCGATTCTTCGTCCTGCATTTCTGCTGCAGAAGGTTCTTCGGCTTCAACAGCAGCGGGCTTAGCTTCCTGCCCGTTGCCCCGTTGCTGTCTCTTCATATCCTGCAAGCCTAGCGTTACCGAAGAAGGCAAGTCAATAAATAACGCCTCCGCTCCATTCTCCTTAGCCCACTTCATGCCCTGATATTCCGGGGAATAGACGGCAAAAGGCCAGAGAACGGTACGCACCGGCAGCTCATCGGTAAAGGCCAAAATCGCCACCGGGGGTTTCGTAACTTTATGTGTCAGATGGCGGATTTCATCGGAAGCATCGCTAGGCCCTTCGATCAGCACCGCTGTCGGCTGAAGCTGATCCAGGTATTCCAGCAGATGCTTTGCGCCGCCCGGTGACAGATGCCGCACCCCGAAAATATGCACTCCAGCTTCAGCAGCCTTAATCACTCGTTCATCTCCTTACAAGCCTGGTACAGGCCGCGCCACTCTGCTCCTTTTTTCTTCATCACATTGTCCAGGTATTCCTTCCAGACCAGCTTATCCTTGTCATCATCTTTGACAATTGCTCCCTGAAGTCCGGCGGCCAGATCATCGTCAGTCAGCTCTCCGCTACCGAAGCTTGCTGCCAGCGCCATACTGTTGGTCAGCAGAGAAATGGCTTCTGCCGTAGAGATAACCCCAGCCGGTGACTTCACCTTCTCCTTCTTGTCTAACGTCATGCCGCTGCGCAGCTCCCGGAAGATGGTAACCACCTTCAGCAGTGCCTCATCCGCCGGAACGGAAGCTTGCAGCTCATACGAAGAAGCAATTTCCGCAACCCGCTTCTTCACGATGGCCAGCTCCGTCTCAAGATCGGAAGGTGCCGGCAGCACAATAATATTGAACCGCCGTTTGAGTGCGGCGGACATTTCGTTGACTCCGCGGTCCCGCGTGTTGGCTGTGGCAATAATGGAGAAGCCCTTGCGGGCCCCCGCCTCCTTGCCCAGTTCCGGTACAGAGATCGTCTTCTCCGACAGAATGGAGATCAGTGCATCCTGCACCTCGGAAGCACAGCGGGAGATTTCCTCGAAGCGGGCGATTCCGCCGTCCTCCATGGCGCGCATGATCGGACTCTTGACCAGCGCTTCCGGAGTAGGACCGTTCGCCAGAAGCATCGCGTAATTCCAGGAATAACGCACATGCTCTTCACTGGTTCCGGCGGTCCCTTGTACAACAAGCCCAGAGTTGCCGTAGATCGCCGCCGCCAGATTCTCAGACAGCCAGGATTTGGCTGTTCCCGGCTCACCGATCAGAAGCAGCGCCCGGTCAGTGACCAGGGTGGCAACCGCCATTTCAATCAACCTTGAGTTGCCGATATATTTCGGTGTAATGATCGTTTTCCCGGCCTTGCCGCCAGTTATGAAGGTCAGCACCGCCCGGGGAGACATCTGCCAGCCGGCAGGAATCTTCCCTTTGTCCTCCTTGCGCAGCGCTTCCAGCTCCTCACGATATAATACCTCCGCAGGCAGCCGCATGTAATCCTGAAGCTGCTCTTGTCCCGTTGACATATACTCATCTCCCTCTAATGACTTTACTCTTGGCTCCGTAAATGGTTAAGCAAATACTCAAGCTGCTGTACGCATTCGTACCTGTATACCGGAACAATAGCTTCAATACGGCTGATATAGCTGACCGGGAAACGGAGCATCATTTGGAATACGTAATAATCAAAGATATAAGGATTATATAGCCGATCGTTCTCCAGCATAGACATCAGGAGCTCCTGGCGTTCCTCCTCTTGCAAATCCGCACGCTCCAGACCCATAAAGATATTCGTCATAAATTCTTGCATCCTGCGTTTCTTCTGCCCCTGGAGCTTCTCCAGGAGGTAGCTGCGGGCACGCTCATGCCCCGGCCGGGCAAAGGCGCATACCAGCTCCAGTGCGTCACGGTCAATGAACCAGTCCAGCCAGCGCGGGTCCCACTCTGCGGCAATTCTCTCCGCAGGCATCATCTCTCTTGAGTATTGGAGCCTGTCTCTGGAAGAACTCCAAGGTGTTTCGTAAGCCACCCGTTCCACATTCATAATCTGCCGCTCCAGCGTTTCCAGAATCTGCTGGTCACGCTGCACCGCCTCCTTCGAGACGATTGATTTCAACTTGTTCATCATCGTGCCGCCGAACTGGTTGTACAATTCCTCCGGGTTCAACTGCTGCTGAGCCGCACGGAAAACATTCGGCAGATAGCGCATGTTTTGTTTCGCCAGCCCCTTCAGCAGCTCCAGCGATTCCGCAGAATCCGACTTTTCTGTGTACCAGGCCGCCTGATCGATAAGCGGCAGCCAGCCAAACGAGACAAAACGGGTGTATTCTCCGATCACATAGCTGTATGCTTCATCGAGCTGCGGATTCCGCTCGCTATGGAGAGCGGTTAGATAGGGTTCTATCCCATTCCAGTATGTTTCCGACTTCTTCTTGTCCTCGTTATCCCGGGGAGCTTCACGCAGCTCCTCTATAAATCGAACCGACAGCTGGTATACAACCCCCGCAGAAGGCCACTTGGAGAGCGCCTCCGCCACCAGCGCCCGGTCCTTCTTCAGCGAAAATGCTTCCAGCAGACGTTCCCCGCCCTGCAGGGAACCGCCTGCGGCCAAAGCGGCAAACGCAGCTTCCCGGATGGTCTTCTTCTTGTCCGCCGTCCATTCCAGCAGTGCCGGGATATAGGCTTCATGCCCGGCAAGACATCCGATCGCCGCCACCCGGACATCGTCGCTGCCGCTCTCTGCGGCTGCGTAGATCTGCTCAAGCACGCCGGCTCCCCCTACTTTGCCAATCACCTGCAGCTTGCGGACCTCGCCTCTGCCGCCGGCCGGATTAAAGTGCTCCATCAAATAATCGGCGATAGCCGGGCCGTAAGACGGAAGTATCTCTGCCGCCGCAAACTCGGCAAGCTCCGCATACGGATCTTTCAAAGCGGCAATAGCCAGCGGAAGCAGGCGGATATCCTGAAATACGCCTTCCTTAAAAGCTTCGATTACGATCTCATATCTGCCGCTTCCCGTCGTGGTCAATGCCTGTCTCACAGCGGCCAGCCTGCGGTAAGGCAGCCGGGTCTCAGCCGGGAAATAAAACACCCGCAAGGGACCCGGAGTTCCGTCGGGTGCCGTAACCCCCTGGGTGTAGAGTACCGATTCCAGCAGCAGCGTCAGCTCCTGCAGCTTTGCAGCGGATACCGGTTCCGCTGTACTGCCGGGTTCTATCAGAGCCGTTATACCCTCACCCAGTCTCTTGAAGACTGGAGCACGCTCACCGAGTTGCTGAAACTGCGGAAGCAGACGCTTCAGCCGGAAATCTCCGGCTGCCAGATCACTTCCGGCGATATAAAGTCTTCTCACCTCTTGGTGAAGCTCTTGCAATAATGCTGTACTCATGGGCTGTCCCCCTATAGATATATAAATCATGTTTATGATCTCAATGATTGGTCAGTACAATAGCCGGGTTACCGCCTCATCCTTGATTATCGTCAGCGGTTGGGCAGTCAGCCGTCCTGAATCCAAATGATGCTCGAACATCACAAGTATGGCACAGTCCGTCAGTAAGGAAGCTGGCAGAAACGGCAGTAAATCCACCGTCCCCTGAAGCAACGACGGGATATCCTCCAGCACCAGTCTGCTGCCGGATTCATCCGTGATGACATACTGGCCGCTTTCGGTTACCCCAAGACTTGCTGCATGCAGAAGCATCACAGGCGATTTATCACTCAGCGGATTCTTGAGCTGATTCTTTACTTGCTTGAGCACCTCCGCGTAAGAGCGGTGAGCCTTGCTGTAGACCTGCTGCACATCAGCCTCAGTAACAGGTCTCGCTGTTATTTCTTCATATCGGACCCGGGCATTCATCTCCCCGGGGTATTTGTAGAGCAAGGGGATCCGGCCAACTTCAAAGAAGCTGTCTTCTTCCCGCATCAGTTTAGCTGCCTTATAAGGACGATAATATACCGTCCGGTGAATCTCTCCGCTGTTCGTTTCCAGCCAGTAGCCTAGATCGACATATTCCTGACGGGCAAGATCATCGTAGCTGTAGAAAGCTAATTGCAGAAGCTCGACCTCTTCCTTCACCAGCCCGTATTCCTTCAGTTCAGACAACTGCCAGGCATGTCCAAGCCATTCATCAATAGTAGATTCATGATCCAGGGCAAGCTCGGGATCCTCACTCCTCGCGGTCAGATAAGCCCGGCCTTTCTTAATAAAAGCATGAAGCCGTGTCAACTGCTCCATCGCATATGTATAACTCTCTTCACGGTCACGGCCTTCATCCAGCAGCAGCGCGAACCGGCGCAGCTCAATCTGTGCTCCTGACAAATAATAATTGCCAAGCTGCTTCACATGTTCTTTAATCGTCTTCAGCGTTTTGCTGTCAATGGTCGACAATCCGCTGCGGATAAGCGACAGGACCAGCTTCTCCAGCAGATCAAGCCCTTCAAGCTGAGCGTTGATCTTTTTCTTCAGCGCAGATTTATTAACTTTCTTAGGCTTAGCTTCCCCGCCCTCGGCAGCTTGCTTCACCTTGTTCTCTTCACGTTTCTCGGCTTTCTCGCGTTTGGCAGAGATGTCCTCGGGTACATCAGCTATTGTAAAAGGCTGACCCTCGGCATAGGCATACAGCAGGCCCAGCGCATGTTTGCAGGGGAACTGCCGGCTGGGGCAGGTGCAGCGGAACACCGGCTTATCCGGCACAATGAAGTCCGCAGAGCACTCATAAGGCGTTTTGCCACTTCCCGAGCACTGCCCGAACAGCAATTCCCCGTTCTCCGAACGGTTCAACTGCACGAAGCTTTTCTTCTTCACCAGCCCCTGGCCATTCTTCATGGCAGCGGCGTTGGGTGCAAGCGAATCTACATACGATGATGTCAGTTCAGGCAAATCAGTTTCCTCCCCAAATGAGATAACATAATAAATCGAAAGATATCAAGCAAACAATTGGATATATCCTCTATTAACCAACTAACACGGATAAGATCACATGTTTGCATTTATCTTAACAAAAATGGTTTGCTGTTCCAATGGCAATCCCTCATCCGTGGCAAAAATAGTAAAATCGTCCCACCTCTGCAGATGAAATCCCGGAAAATGAGCAAAAAAATAGGGTGACTCCGATAGTCCCCCAGTGATCCTCATTTGAACCAGCCTTTTTCCTTGAACCTAGTAATCGCTTCAATCCGGTTGCCCACATCGAGCTTGTCGAGAATAACCGAAATATAATTGCGGACCGTACCGGTCGTAATGTACAGCTGGCTGGCGATTTCCTTCGTATTTTTGCCATCGGCAATCAGCCCCAGGACTTCCTTCTCCCGTTGGGTCAGAGGATTGGCTTCGCTGCTGTAAGCTTCGTCCATAAGCTCCGGCGCATACATCCGTTTGCCAGCCATAACGCTGCGGATCGAGAGAGCCAGCTCTTCACTGGGGCTGTCTTTCAGCAAATAGGCATTTACGCCAGATTTAACGGCGCGCTCGAAATATCCGGCCCGGGCAAAGGTGGTCAGAATCATGATTTTGCAGCCGGATTGCTTCAACGCCTCTGCCGCCTCAAGTCCGGTCATTGCCGGCATTTCGATATCCATGATGCAGATATCCGGTTTGAGCTGCTGGACCAGCTTTACAGCCTCTTCACCATTAGCTGCCCGGCCCACCACTTTCATATCCTCTTCCAGGTCCAGCAATGAAGCCAGGGCGCCAAGCAGCATGCGCTGATCTTCAGCAATTACAATTTTGATCATCAGTGATTCGCCTCCCGTTCCGTCTGCTGGATGACTGTGGGCACTTTAATGACAATTGTTGTCCCTCCGTCCTTCACAATGTCCAACAAACCGTTTACAAATTCAAGCCTCTCTTGAATTCCCTGCATTCCATGGCCCTTATAAAATAAAGAAGTCCCTTCAATTCCCTTGCCGTTATCCTGTATCTTAACAACCAAATCTAGGCGCGAGGGTTCAATGAGAATTTTGCAAACCGTGGCACCGCTGTGCTTTACCACATTCGTTACAGCTTCCTTAATACACATGCTCAGCACATTTTCCGTAATTAGCGAAGTATTCTTCAGCTTGGGACTGCCTTCCAGCTCGAACTCGATTTCCGCAGCCTGCAGGAGCTGCCGGATCCGCACCAGCTCGTCTTCTAGCCGGATGCCCCTCATCTGTGTAATCATCTCACGGACTTCTTTGAGCGCTGTTCGCGCTGTCTGGCGGACATCGTTAATTTCGACGATAGCCTGCGCCGGATTTTTATTGATCAGCTTGCCGGCCAGATCACTTTTGAGTCCGATGAGCGACAGCTTTTGTCCCAGTGTATCATGCAGATCACGGGAGATCCGCTGGCGTTCCTCCATGATGACGAGTTCAGAGATCCGTTTATGGGCATCCTCCAGCTGGACCTCCAGCTTATCCTGATTGTTGCGGTTATACGTTGTAGCAGGCAGCAGGACCACTGCAATCATACTGACAAGCACAAAGGGGAGCTGGGAGAGGAATACCGGATTGCGTGTAATCAGTTCATAGTTGATGGCGATAATCGTGGTCAGCAGATGAATTGAATACAGCGTAAAGAATCCGACCCGCTTCTGGATATTCCCGATAAAAAAAGCCAGAAACAACGCAAAATACATATACCCGAACAGCAAGGTCATCGTTATAGAAACAATAATCTGTACACTTGTCCAGAAGTAGACCACCCAGCCCGTTGATTTGAAGGCCAGGACATAACAGGCAAAAAATACAATGATCATGAGAATTCCGTATACCCACCGGTCCACGGAGGACGAGCGAAAGATAAAATAGAAGGGAAGAATGTAAAAAATGACCCATACATAAGGGCTCAGACCTGTACTTTTATGGAATATATGGTGCCACTTCTGCATGTTAGCCATCCTTTTTGCCAGCAATATTGTACCTCCATTTTAGCATAAACTTTGCAGTAACCGGCAACCCACAACAAAAAAGAGAAAGCTCAGCACCGGTCAGCGTTCAGCGGTTCTGGCTTCCTCTCCTGTTACAGTGTCATTTTAAAGATATGGATGGCGCTATTCGCCTTGAAGTCCGGGTTTGCGTACCTTTAACGCTTCCACTGCCGGCTTCGGCTCCCGCAGTCTTGCTTTGATCTCCTTAAAGCCTACAAATCTTCTATTCTCTTCGTCCCACAGACGGAAATGAAGAGCCTTCAAACTGCTGCCAATTGTGATCGTTGTCGCTTTTTGCAGCGGCGGAGTGGCATTATGGGCCAGCTCCAGATTATAATTCGGCACCTTCGGACTTAAATGATGGACATGGTGAAACCCGATATTTCCGGTGATCCACTGTAAAAGTCTCGGCAGTTTGTAGTAAGAGCTGCCTTCTACGGCGGCACTTACATAACTCCATTCGTCCTCATGCTCAAAATACGAATCCTCGAACTGGTGCTGTACATAAAATAACCAGATGCCGAGGAAGCCGGAGACAAATACGATCGGCAGCTGTACCAGCAGAAATGCCTGCCAGCCGATGGCCAAAATCAAACCACTATAAAGCGCTGCGATCAAAATGTTAGTCAGGTAAGTATTCAGCCGTTCCTTGCGTCTTGCCCCTTTGGCATTAAAACGGTATTGGATCAGGAAAACGACGATAGGTCCAGCTACAAACATCACCAGCGGGTTGCGGTAAATCCGGTAATATAAACGTTTCAAAGGCTTGGCAGCCTCATATTCTTCAACTGTCATAATCCAGATATCGCCGATGCCTCTTTTCTCAAGATTGCTGCTTCCGGCGTGATGGATGGAATGACTGTGTTTCCACTGGCGATAAGGCACCAGGGTTAATACTCCCGTGATCGTGCCTATGATATCGTTGGCTTTACGGCTTTTGAAGAACGAACCGTGGCAGCAGTCATGAAAAATAATAAAGGTCCGGATCACAAACCCCGCTGCCGGAATCGCAAACAGGAGGGTAAGCCAGTAGGAGACAGACAGGCTGAAATATGCAGCCGCCCATAACAGGACAAGCGGTCCAAGTGTATTAATAAGCTGCCTTACGCTTGTTTTGCGGTCTGTTTTCTCGTAGGGAGCCACACTTTTTTTCAAACTGGAAAGCTGGGACGTCTGTTTCGTAGTCATCGTGTTTGTTTCCTCCTCGGATGTGTCCGGTTCCGGTCACATTCATCTAACTTCATTATAGAGAAGGAAGTGTCATCCCCGTAAGTCATAAATATCAAGGAGGGAGTATGACAAATGTCATACCCTCCTCAAATTAAGCTAACTTTCTAATCCGTAGCAGCGGGAGCAAAATCAGCGTACCCATCAAGAACAGCACACCGCTCCCAGTGAAAACAGCGAACAGCGAGAATACTCCCTTCAGATATCCGGCCATGGACATGCCGATGACCATAAATCCCATAAACATCGGTCCCATAATTCCGCCTACCCGGCCCATATAGGCAGTCTCCGTATTTTGCAGAATCAGTGTGTTGATGCCGATATGAACACAAGGATAAAAGAAGCCAGTCAACGCTTGAAGCAATATTGCGAGCAACACATTATGCGCCGATCCCATACCGATGGTCCCTGCGGCACTCATGAGCAGCCCTGCTGCCAGCAGTATTTGCGGCTTTACTTTTTTGCCGATTCCTATAACAAGCGTCCCGCCCAGCATCATTGCGGCTCCGTTAACCACCATCATCCATTGCAGGAAGCTGCTGTCCTTACCCAGATTCTCAATCATCACAAATACACCCAGAGGCTGAACAAGCCCTGCTCCCAGCCCGGCAAATGCAAACGAGATTCCCAAATTTCTCAAAACCGCGCTGGAGCGCACATAATGCAGGCCTGCTTTTATTTCCGTGGCAATCCCCTTACGCTCACTGGCTGTCTCATCCGGCATATCCTTAGGCAGCAGCCCCAGAACCAGCGCCGAACCGATAAACATGACTCCCATGATCGCAAGTGAAGTTTCAATACCATAGTGTTCATATATAAAAGCACCGATCATTGGGCCAATCACCATAAAAAAAGCGGTCAGCGACTGGAAGACGGCCATCACACCCTGTAGCTGTTCTTCGGGAACATGCTGCTTAAACAGCTTCATTGCGGAAGGCTGAGAGAATTGTGACAGCACCGCCGAGACAAAGGTAGCCAGCAGCAAGGCTCTCCATGATCCCATTAAGACTACAAGAAGCACTGCAAACACCGATAATGCGGATAACCCGTCGCTCAGAATCATCGTTTTCTTCGGACGCCACCGGTCCGCAAACGTACCACCGATCAATGCAAATAAAAAAATAGGTGCAAATTCAGCTACAGAAATCAGCGATACGTAAAACGGATCATTGCCCGTTATCTCCGTCACATACAAGAGTATCGCGAAATTGCGCACCCACACTCCAAGCTGAAGCAGCACTCTGGATGCAATAATTGTTCGTACAACCTTATTACCTAACACTAGGTTCCCCTCCATAAAAATAAACATAAAATTATAAACGCCGAGAGCTCTCGTTTATAAATATATAGACGTTTTGTATTTTTGTCTATATTTAATTAGATATTTATCTAATCTATCTATTAAAGGCGCAAAAAAAGCGCACAGAGAGATCTGTGCACTTTCCGGAAACTACCTCCAAGCTACTATGCCTGCTTCGTATAATCCTCGCGGTACTCTGTCGGCGTCTTGCCGGTCGCTTTCTTAAACACCTGCGTAAAATAACGGGGGTCCTGATAACCGACGAGCGGAGCTACCCGGTAGACCTTCACATTGCTGTTCTGCAAAATATATTTGGCCTTTTCCATCCGGCAGCTGGTAACGAATTCAAGAAAGGTGTAACCGGATATTTGCTTAAATAAAGTGCAGAAATGGCTAATGCTTAAACCGGCTACCTCCGACAGCTCTTCAATACTGAGATCTTTATGATAATTGTCTTCAATATAACGTTTGGCTTTCTCAACAACGCTGCGTCCGTCTTCACGGGCCATCACTTTGTTGCTCTCCAGCATCCACTCACGGAATTCCTGCTTCAGCACGTTAATCATTGCCGTCAGGGTTCCCAGGCCGTGCAGCTTGCCAAGCAGCCTCTCCAGCGACCAGTCCGGCTGCATGTTCAGGTTCTCAAATTGCCTGTACAGCACAACAACCATCTCGATGATCATCCGTTCGGCCAGCTCCTTGGAAAGCGCCTGTGCTTCAATAAAGATGGCCATTTCATCGAACAGAACCAGCATCCGCTCCATGTTCAGCGTGCGGATGCTTTCGATCAGCGAAACCTCAAGCTCCTTCGGATACTTTACGTCCCTGCCGCCTATATCCGGTGTCTCCTCTTCAATAAACACGCCTGCCTGACCGGAATAGAAGCGCTGGAACAGCGCCTTGGCTGCAAGCGGATATACGGTGCTCAATTGATCGATCCCCTGCGTGCTGCGGCTAATCCCTACCGAGCAGGCCAGCTTGGAGTACCTTTTAATATCAGCAACCAACTTCTCGCCAAGCTCTCTTTTGCCTTCCCCGAGCCTTCCCGGAAAGAGCAGCACCCATTCTCCATTGTAGAACGGGAACACAGAAAGCGCGCCATTGTCCATTGACCACTCTTCAAGGATATTGCGGATTGCGAACAGCCAGAGATGTTTCTCCTCCGCGCTCCATCTTGCAGCAAGGGCCGCATAGTCGTCAAGCCTGACGACAGCCATGAAATATTCGCCCTCCAGCTCGCTGTTCTCCAGCCATTTTAAATGCTGCAAAGGCCGTGAATTGCCGAGCGTGAACTCTGCAAACATCCGCTCCCTTGCGAGCGTCGACAGCATTTGTACAGAGAGCATCAACTGCTCGTTCTCCTTCTGTTTATCCAGTTTCATCTTCGCCCGGGTCAGCATCTCAGTTAATTCATCATGATCAATCGGCTTCAGCAAATAATCAAATGCCCCGAGCCGCAGCGCATCACGCGCATATTCGAACTCCCCATAGCCGCTGATAAAAATAAAGATCAGCTTGGAGCTGCGGGGCAGCACCTCTTTCATCAGGGCAATACCATCGATAACAGGCATTCGTATATCACTGATGATGATCTGCGGGGCTTTCTCTTCAATCATCCGCAACGCCACTTCACCATTCCTGGCCTCTCCCGCAATCTCAAGTCCCAGCTCATCCCAGGGAATCGCCACCTTCAAGCTTCGCAGAATAATCGGCTCATCATCCACTAGCAGCACTTTGTATTTCTCTTGCCGTGCAGTCATTTCCGGCACCCCCAGCTTATTGAACTGTAGAACTTTGTATCAGATTCCAGTATTGTTCCGAAGCGGATTGCAGCTGAGCGAGCGCCTCGTCAGCCTGCATCCCTCCGCCGATCATCTCCTCGATGACACTGAGGAAGGTCTTCTTCACTTCTGGAGACAGCAGGTTGTCGTACGGAACAAAGCTCTGGTGATTACCCTCCATCATAGCCATTACCTGAGCGAATACCGGTCCTGTCTTATCCGGATCAATGGTGATCCGCATCGAAGGTATTCTTAATCCCTCATACACAATCTGTGTCTGAATCTCTTTTGTATAGAATGCTTTCATCAGCTCCAGCGCCGCTTCCCGCTTACTTCCGCTCAGGCTGGAGGAGAGTCCGATTCCTATCGTATAACCTCCCGCGATGGACGGTTCTGTCCCTTGGTTCAGAGCGGGAAAAGGAATCACTCCTACCTGATTCTGAAAATCTGCCGGAGCCGTGTCTCCCGAGAACAGATTAATATCCCAGTTACCGTTCAAATACATCGCAGCCTTGCCGCTTGTAAATAAACGGACCGCATTCTCCGTCGACAAATCATTGGATTTGGCGCTGAATGCCTCCTCCTCAATCCACTGCTCCAGATGCTGAAAAGCCTGGGAATACAAATTATTCTGAAAGGTACTCCCGTCCTCCCCGGTAACCAGCTTCTGAATCAGCTCCGGTCCGGCATACCGGTCCATTAAATAATGGGCGAATATCCCGGCAGGCCAGCGGTCTTCATTGCCGAGAGCAAATGGGATGTACCCTGCTTTCTTCAACGTCTTAATCGCAACATCCAGTTCAGCAACCGTCCCGGGAATTTTGATGCCCAGCTTGCTGAACAGCGTTTTGTTGAAATAAAGCGGCTCGGCATTTCCCTCAATCGGCAATCCGTAGATATGCTGGTTGAAGGTCCATAGATGCAGATCACTGAATTGGCCCTTCAGCCCGTTCTCCTGCACAAAATCAGTCAGATCCATCAACCGGTTGGAGCGGACATACGGCTCAATCTCCGCACCGCCGAACAACACGAACATATCCGGCGGTGTACCCGTGACCATCTCGTTTTTCAGCTTCTGCTCACGGTGAATCGTCTGGTCGAGTCCCTCGAAATTCACTTTGACGTTGGGATGTTCCTTCTGATATTCCTGAACGACCTCTTCATATATTGCAAGCAGCGGCTTGTCATGCTCCTTGATCCAGAAATGGCGGAAGGTCAGCGTAATCTTCTCTGGTGAGTTATCTTCAATCGGCTCTCTGTTGCCAAAATTTATAAATAATACCGCTCCGGCCATAAGCAGGATATAGAGCAGTATCCAGCCCCATTTCATCACCCATTTCACAGCTCCTCGCCCCTCTTTCATCCCGTTTTCGCTTATTTTCATGGCTGGATTTTGGGAATACGGATACAGATTGTCGAACCGAATCCTGGGGACGAACAAACGAGGATACCATAAGGATTGCCGAAACGGATGTTTAGGCGCTCATGCACATTCTTCAGGCCTACGCCGCTGTCGCTGTACTTCTTCGGATTGCTGTGCTCTGTATTCCATAGGCTCATCAGTGTGGCCAGATCGAAGCCCGGACCATTATCCTTGACGATGATAATAATATCCTTACCTGTCTCTTGTGCACCGATGGTGATCACCCCATGCTCTTCCATCTGCTCAATGGCATGATATAGCGCGTTTTCCACTATCGGCTGAACAATCAGCTTCTGTGTCATCACATTTCTGAGGATATCGGGCAAGTCAATGGCGTAAGAGAATTTGTCTTCAAAACGGAATTTCTGAATATCCAGATAGTGGCGGACATGCTCAAACTCCATTTGCAGCGGAATCAGCTCCTGGTTCTGGCTGATGCTGATCCGCAGCAGCCTGCCGAGAGAAATGACCATTTTGCTGATGTCCCTGTTCCCCGCCAGCACCGCCATAGAGTTGATGGATTCCAGTGAATTATAAATAAAATGCGGGTTAATCTGCGCCATCAATGCCTGCATTTCCGCTTCCTTTTTGCGGCCCTGCTCGGTTTGAACCTGCTCGATGAGTTCGCTGATCTGCGAGCTCATCCGGTTAAAGCCGTCAATCAAGAGATCGCTTTCATCATCTGAGCGCAAAGGTGTCGTAATCGGAGTAAAGATTCCTTGCTTGACCCGCTTCATACCGTTGACCGCGCTGTTAATGCTGCGCACAAGCCTTCGGATGAAATAGCGGTCAAACAAAAAGGCGGACAGCAGCGATACCGTGGATAGAATGATGGCAAGATTGCGAATAGAGTCCGATTCCGAGGAAATCAGATTCATGGGAGTGATGGCCACCAAATTCCAGTCCAAATTATGAGAAGGAAGGAAAGTAATCAGTGATTTCTCTCCTTGATAATTGTCAATGTAATAATCCTGAGACTGGGCGTAACCTTCCTGCAGAAATGGAAAATGGGTTTGTTGCCCGATATGCTCACCGGATTTGTTAAAGACGATATTCCCCTGCTTGTTGACCAGCAGAATATCCCCTTTCTTCAGTGTTGCAGCTTCCCAGAAAATTTGGTCAAGCAAATCCGGCTTAACGTAAACGACCAGATAACCGATATCCTCCAGGGAATATGAATCCTTGATAATTCTGGACTGCACCAGTACCGGATTGCCGGTAGCTTCCGAACCATTCTCTCCGGGTCCCGACCATACCGGCCGGCCCTCCGCTTCCTCCA
This sequence comes from Paenibacillus sp. FSL L8-0470, assembly GCF_038008625.1. Lineage (NCBI taxonomy): Bacteria > Bacillati > Bacillota > Bacilli > Caryophanales > Paenibacillaceae > Paenibacillus > Paenibacillus sp. FSL L8-0470. The sequence continues at coordinate 3,150,559 of NZ_JBBOZM010000001.1, read as the reverse complement.
TCGCGCGGTACCAGTTCTGATGGCGCATCTCATTGAAGGGCATCGGGGCGTTGTACTGATAGATCAGGCGATCCTTGCCGTAAAGACTGAAAGAAGTGATCATCGGATGATTGATCAGCAGGTTGTTAATGTCCTGCTTAATGTCGTAGGTCAGTACAAAATTCGGCTGTTTGAGCGTTTCCTGAATTTTAGGCGAAATAATAGCCGAATTTGTAATGTATGAGATTTCGCTGAGTGCAAACTTAAGCTTGCGGTCTGTCTCCAAAAGTGAAATCCAGTAAAAATTGCTTGATTTCTTCTCCATGGCACTGGAAAAATTCGCATACGTAACAATCCCCATCACGATCACGGGAATGAACACGAGAAGAATAATAGCGAACAAGATTTTGCGGCGGAGCTTCATATGCCTTTCCCTTCCTCCTGCTGTCTCTGCCCATTATTATTCTTCACGGTACTCCCTATTTCCTTGTTTAACATTAAAAACCAGTTTAGCTTTTGATTGCGCCTGAGGTCAGACCGGCAATTACCCAACGGCTGAAGAACAGGAAGACGATGAGCAGCGGAAGTGTGGCCGTAAAAGTTGCTGACATAATCATCCCATAGTCAAGACCATCACGTGCGCTGAACAACTGCTGCAGCGCGATCTGAATGGTAAAATGCTCTTTATTCTTCAGGACGACGAGCGGCCAGAAGAAGTCATTCCATACCGTCATAAAGTTAAGTATGCCAAGTGTAGCCATTGCCGGAGTAATGACAGGAACAGCAATTTTCCAGAAGATCCGGAAATGTCCGCCTCCATCAATCCGTCCGGCTTCGATTAGTTCGGTAGGCACCGCAGAGGAGATATACTGGCGCATCCAGAAGATCCCGAAGGCATTGACCATCGCAGGCACAATAAGCGCCTTGAAGCTGTCGATCCAGTGCAGTTTGGACATAATAACATAAGTCGGAATTACACCCAGCTGCTGTGGAACAATTAGCGTGGCGATGACGAACACAAATAGCATGTTCTTGAGCGGAAACTCATATTTGGCAAATGCATAGCCGGCCAGGGTACAAAAGAACACAACCGAAATCGTGACCATGGTCGAGACGAACAGCGAGTTGCCGAGTGCCAGGAAGATATCCGACCGTTCCAGCACTCTGCTAAAGTTGTCGAAGAACTGGTCACCAATGGTTAACAAAGGTGGCTTATGGAACACGGCCCCCTTGTCATTGGTTCCTACAACAAACATCCAATAGAACGGAAAGACAGAGATTAATGCTCCGAGAATGAGCAGGAAATAAAACCCCAACTTGCCGAAGAAACCGAGGTCATCCGGTTTTTTTCTGAAAATTCGCAATGTGCTCACGCTTTTCTCCTCCTAGACTCTCCGCCTGTGCCTCTGGTAATTAGCATATTAAGGATGGAGAATAGAATAGTGACGAGGAACAGCATAACCGCCGTAGCCGCCGCCGTACCGAAGAATCCGTTGCGGAATGCTTCGCTGTATAAATAAGTAACCATTGTAATCCCTTCCTGGCGGGTTGATCCGGTACCGGATTGGCCCAAGAATACATATGGCTCTGTGAAGAGCTGCAGCGCACCAATCGTGGATTGGAGGGATACGAAAATAATAAACGGCTTGAGGAGCGGCAGCGTGATGGAAAACAGCTGCTGTCTTCTGTTCGCACCGTCAATCCGCGCGGACTCGTACAGATCCATCGGTATGCTCTGCAGGCCAGACAGGAAGATGATCGCGTTGTAGCCCGTCCAGCGCCACATAACCATGGTGGAGATGGCAATCTTTACGCCCCACCAGCCGGAGTTGAAGGCCATGCTGTCCAGTCCAAGCCCGTTCAGCATCCAGTTGATCATCCCGTTGTTGCCGAACAAGGTGCTGAATACAAGCGTAACAGCCACAATCGACGTAATGTTCGGCATGAAATACAGAATACGGAAGGTTTTCTTAAACCGCGTCATTCCTGAATGCAGCAGCACTGCGAGCAGCAGCGCCAGAAACACCTGCGGCAGCGTGCCCATCAGGCCCATAATCAGCGTATTGCTGAAGGAAATCCAAAAGGTCGGGTCGCTTGTGACCAGATCGTAATTCTTCATCCCGACGAATTTCATCGGATTGAGTGCGTCCCACTTAAAGAAAGATAAATAAAACGTAAAGAAAATCGGGTACAGTCCAAATATCGAGAACAGAATAAAGAACGGAGAAATAAATGTATAAGCAGTGATGCGGCTCCGTCTTTGTTCAGTTAAAAAAGGGCGTCTGCTCTCGGCATGTGGACTCGTTATTACGGGTTCAGCCATGTCACACCTCCAGGGAATATAGCAAAAACTCCGATAGGAGTCTTGATCGTTGATTACATCTTCCTATTTCACTAAAACCGGACTCACAGAGGGTGCGGCTCTCCATGAATCCGGCATTACAGGCATCATTTCCTAATTGACACGCTTAACTGCGTTCCTCCAGGGTTTTCGCTTGTTTAACTGCTTCATCCCACTCTTTGGCAGGATCGGCTTTCTTCTCAATTACGTTTTTCAGCGCGTTCTTGAAGAAGGTATCGGTTTGGTCATGCAGCGGTCCGTAGTATACCGGTTTAACACGGTTAGCCGCCTTACCAAATTCAACTGCGATTTGTTGGCCGCCGAAGAAGTCATCTTTGAAATCTACGAATGCCGGATCTTCATACAGTGCAGGAATGGAAGGCATCAGGCCCTTAGCTTTGAACGATTCGAGCTGATTGTCCTTGTTAACGAGCCATTGAATGAAATCATAAGCTTCCTTCGGATGTTTGCCTTCCTTAGGAAGGGTGATGAACGAACCTCCCCAGTTTCCGGCACCTTCCGGCAGCTGAGCAATTTTCCATTTACCGGCAGAATCAGGAGCGTTGGTCTTAATATAGCCGGCCATCCATGCAGGACCCATAACTACGGCGAACGATCCGTCGGTCATGCCTTGACCCCACTCAGGTGACCACAGCAGCATATTGCTGATCCAGCCTTCCTGAATGCCTTTAACGGTGAAGTCGTAAGCTTTTTTCACTTGCGGATTGGTATCTCCGATAAATTTGCCGTCAGCTTTGCTGAAGTAGATTTCATCAGGAGATTGGTCGCGGAGTGCGTTATACGTCAGATCTGTTAAGTCAGAGAAGTATTTACCAGTTTTGTCCTTGTAGGCTTTCGCCACAGTAGCTAGCTTATCCCATGAGTCAATAGCAGCACTGAACCCCTCCGGATCGCTTGGCAGTCCCGCTGCTTCAGCTAAATCCGTGCGGTAGTAAACAACGGTAGGACCGATATCTGTTGGAAGTCCGAGCTGGAAGCTGCCGTCAACAGAGGAGGCTTGCTTCCATTTCCAGTCGAGATAATTGGCTTGAATATCTTTTGCTCCCAGATCATTCAGGTTGTAGAATTTATCCTGAGCACCCAGGAAACGTTCCATGAAACCGATTTCAAGTTGGAAAATATCAGGCGCTCCCGAATTCGCCGACAACGCAGTTGTCAGATTGTTGTGATGTGCAGTCTGGTCACCGGTGTTCTGAATTTTGATTGTAACGTTCGGATGTTCCTTGGTATATTCTTTCGCCAGCTCTTCATAGTTAACACTGCCAAGTGTCCAGAATGATAGCTCAACCTTCTCAGCCGGTTCCGTTTTATCTCCTTCGGTTGCCGGTGCATTTGTACTTTTAACGGTGTTACCTGCATTATTTTTCGCAGTGTTGTTTTCAGCGTTGTTGTTACCTCCGCATGCTGCCAGTGAACCAACGAGCATGATTGAAGCAAGCGTCAACGCCAGATTCTTTGCTTTTTTCATTCCTCTGTACCCCTCTCAAAGGTTTCTCTTACAAGTCTTAGTGTACAGTAGGAGAAATCTTTTTTTGAGGAGGCAAACTTCCGATTTGAGGTGGAAATATTTACGATATGGTAAATTCCGGTTCTAATACACCCACTTTAACAGCCGCCTTCCGATTGGAACCATTGGATTTCTATCTTCTGCACAGGTATACTGGTTTTATTTCAAGCAATTATTCCCCCATCAAAGGAGAGTACCTTTTATGCCCATCAACCGCCCTTTACTGACAGACAGTGATTTACAGGAAGCCGTTGACCGCAAGCTGCCTGTGCGCGTCTTTCAGGACGATCATCTGGTGAATTCCGGAGCGACGGTTGTCCGCTTTACAGATTCGGATGTTGTCATCCAGTCGCGGGTCAGCGATTTAACCTACTATTCCCGGCGGAGCTGCCAATTTTTTGAGGTCAGACCCTAGCTCAAATATTTTGAGAATGGAGAGGATAGTCCTTCAGCAACACCAGCAATGGAGTTTCTCACGGAATTATCGACTTTTATGTCCCACAACTTGCTGAATATCATTCCTACCTGCAAAAAAGCTTTTAATGAAACGCGCAAATATGAGTCCGAAAGGATGCATACGAAGCTGTACTCAAACAGCGAAGGAGATTTCACGGAGATTGCGCAGACCCCAATATCCGTAAAATTCAAAGAAGCCGGACAAAGACCCTCTCAGGAGGATTTTTGTCCGGCTTCTCTCATTGTCATCACTCTGTTATAAACTTCCTAATTATCTCTTCATCTCGTTCGTTGATGTCTTCAGCTTTTCGTTCAGGATATCCTGAAAGCTGCGTGTTTTGTCATCAGAGTTGGATGATTTGGCTTCGACCACGGGTTGAGGTCTAAAATACTGATGATTGAAAGCCATAAGATTATGTACCGTCATACTCATAAAGTTCAACCTCCTTCCGTAATCTATACCTCAGTTTGCGTGGTTGCGCATTTTCTTATCTCTTATTTAACCCGTCATTTCCAACTCTAAACAGTTTTTTTGCACTTTCAGGAAAAAAAATAACCTCCGCGCCGATAATCCGGCCGGAGGTTATAATCCTTTTTCATATCGAATGTCTTATTTCAAGGCTGCCCATGAGGCTTCATTCAGCTGCTCCAGCTCATCCCTATCAAGCTTGAACCTCATGGCCCCGATGTTCTCTTCCGCATGCCGGACTTTGGAAGCGCCTGGAATGGCGACCACTGTGTCCCCGTGAATATGCATGAGCCAGTTCAGGGCAATCTGGCCCGGTGTCACTCCGTATTTCTTGGCCAAAACTGATAATAGATCAATCAGCGGCTTGCTGCGGGCCAGGCTCTTCTCATCCAGACCGGATTGCATCCGCCGCATCCTCGAAACTGCACGGATCTGTGAAGGATCCCTATGGAAACGTCCGGTCAGAATCCCCTGCTGCAGCGGAGAGTATGCAATGATTGAAATGCCCAGCTCCTTCGCCGCTTCCATTGTTCCATTCTCGTCAATCTTCCGGTGCAGCAAATTATATTTCACTTGGTTCGAGACCAGAGTCAGACCATACTGCTGCAATATCCTGTGCGCTTCAACCATCTGTTGGGCCGAATAGTTGCTGACTCCTGCATAACGGATTTTACCATCCTTGACCAGACCGGCCATCGCTTTCATTTCACTGGCTATTGAGGACAGGGAAAACGGTTGGTGAATCTGGTACAGATCGATGCTTCGCCCGCCCAGACAGGTGAGCCGTTCATCAATCGTAGAGGTAATAGATTTCGCTGTGCGGAGCATCGGCCACCATTTGGTGGCGATCAGCGGCTGGGCATGGAGACTGCTCTCCTGCTGCAATTGATCCAGCGCATGGGCAAGCGCTTCTTCTGATTTGCCGCCGCCGTAGATCTCTGCGGTATCGACCCAGTTCATGCCGCCTTCCAGACTGACACGCACGATATCCAGAATATCTTCATCCTTAAGATTACTCCAGTACCTTCCTACGATTCCGCTTCCCCGGCTGAACTGCCAGCAGCCCAGCCCGAGCGGTGAAACGGATAACGATGATTGGCCTAAGGGGCGTAAAGTTACTGCTGTTGTCTCTGTCACCAAGTTTCATCCTTCTTTCAGAACCAGGATAATAAAAATCTCTCCAGAATCAAAACCACTTCAAAATAGAGCTCAGATCCGCTAGCAAATATGGTATAATTACCCTGCTCTGCAACGCCATACTACAAACTAACCGTGTTGCAGAATGGAAACACAATCATTAATGGAGGGAATTCATGTTAAAATTCTTCGGTTTTTTCATGCTGTTAAATCTGGTCGGCAATCCTTTTCTTGCCCTAATCATCCTGCTGGTCATTCTGTATTTCCTCGACCGCCGATATGTCGGAATCTTTCCAAGCATCACGAAGCCGTTCCGCCGGAGCCGGCAAATTTCCAAGCTGAGGACAACCATCTCGCTGAATCCGAATGATGTCTCCGCCAAATTCGATCTGGCCCGGCTGATGACTGAACGCAAGCGTTTCAGCGAATCCAAAGAGCTGCTTGTGCAGATCGCTGACCGGTACGAGCAATCTGCGGAATATTGGGTGGAGCTTGGTTATGTGAATCTCAAGCTGGGACAGCTTCCCGAGGGGGAAGCGCAAATGCTTCAAGGACTGGAAATCAACCGCAGAGCGCAATATGGGCAGCCTTATCTCCGTCTCGCCGAGACTTTCCGCAATATCGACCATGACAAAGCTCTTTATTATGTAGGACAATTCCAGGAAATTCAGTCCTCTTCCAGTGAAGCCTACTATTTGGCCGGCTCTATGTACAAGGCACTGGGCAGAAATGAAGACGCCAAACGCGCTTTTGCCGAATCCACGGCCATTTACCGCTCATTGCCAAAGTACAAGAAGCGGCAGGAACGGGGCTGGGCGCTGCGCAGTTATTTCGCAAAGCTGCGCTGACTCAGCGGTACATAAATAACCGGGATGGCTCCATTATACGCCTATTCCTTCCTGCAATCATTAACACAAAACGCAAAAACCTCCGGCTTCTGCACTACTTGTGCATGCCGGAGGTTTTTTATGCTATTTTACAGGAACGGTTATTTCAAACTCAGGAATGTAAAGCTTCCGTCCATCCTTCCAGACGTAGGGCTTGATTACAATACTCTCCGGTATGGTTTCAAACGGCTCATACACATTGCTGGAATCTAAAGTATCGCCTTCACCGGAGCCACCGCTGATACTTAGCACGCGAACCTCCCTCCCTTGTTCATCCATTACATCAAAGAAGATAGACAAAAACCCGTTATTCTTATATTTTTCCGGTATCGCTTCTTGAAAGGCCCTTACATCCTCTCCCTGTTCCCCTTCAAACTCTGCCATCAGCAGGGTCGTGGTTTCGCTAACTTCCAGCCGCTTGACCCGCAGATGAATATGATCATGGATTTTTGTTTCTTTCGGAGTCAGAATATAGCCTTCCAACGTATTCTTGCTCACCGGAAATTCAAACTCGAAAGGCTGCCGGATTCCCGGAACGGTAAATGACATTTTGAAATCAAACTCATCCGGAATCCGCTGATTCTCTGAATTATTAAAGACTGTAACAATAACGGAGTCAGGCGCATCCGGGCCTCCTGAAGCGATTCCCCCTCCGGTGATGACCTCAGCTCCATTGACATAAGAATCGATCCTATTCAACAAGCCGGTCTCAGGATCGGGAATAGTCCACAAATCAGACAAGGGTCCTTCCTCTCCAGTCTTACCCGCTTGCTTTCTGGTAAGCACCAGGGACAACCGGCTCCCATCATACATCTGTTCCGACACGCTGAACGTCAAGCCGCCATGCGTAACGCTCTGCTGAATGTCCGCCGTTACACCAGTCTCATTTGCTTTCTTAAGCCCGGCGTCGCCTGCCACCTTGAACACACTTTCCAGGAACGGCAGTTGCTTCAAGGTATCAGCCATTGCCGGCGACACGAACCCCAGGCTGATGATCAACACCAGCCCTGCAGCCACAGAGGCAGCACTGATCATCACCCGGGTAAGCCAAGAACGTTTTCTCCGGCTCCTAGAGGTTTTTGCTGTTTCTGGAACCTTAGGATCTGTTCCTTCCATTCCGCCAATTACCCGGTAGGTATCGTTCATACGGGCTTGTACGAGCTCCGGCAGCTCTGTAAGAGGCTCTTCCCTTAATCCTGCCAGCCTGCTTTCAAATTGTTGCTGATTCATCCGTTCATCTTCCTTTCCGCGGGCTCCGCCAGAGATTCATATAAGGTTTTCCTTGCCCTGTGCAATCTGGTTTTAACTGCGCTCTCCGATAGCTCCAGCAGCCCGGCGATTTCCTGCAGCGTCAACCCCTGATAATAATGAAGAATGACAATGGTCCGTGAAATCTCCTCCAGACGGTTGACGGCATTACGGAGATCCATATCCCCCCCAAACGAAGACGATATCAGCAGGTGCTCTGGAGGTTCAGGCATGACGATTACCCGATCCCGTCTGCGCAAAATCATATTACATTCATTGATCAGAATACGAAACAGCCAAGTGTTAAAGAAAGCAGGCTCTTTTAATCCGGATAATGCTTTATATGCCTTCATGACCGTCTCCTGCATAATATCCGCACAGTCTTCGTCATTCCTGACAATGGATTTGGCCATACTGTACATTTGCCGTTCCAGTCCCTTAACCAGCTGAATAAAAGCTTCACTGTCCCCGGCTTGCGCACGTCTAATCTGATCCTCTTGTCCGTTGTTCAATCCATCCCCCCCTTTCGTTCGGATAGCTGCAGCACCTCTTGTTTTGCTTCCATACAGCTGATTAGATGGAGCATAGGGCTGAAAGGTTACCTCTATGTATGAAATATTTTTTCTCCCTGCTTCTTCAAAAACAGCAAAGAGCAAGCTCCGCTGCCCCGGAAGCCTGCTCTTTACCATTATCAAATCATGTACAAGCTTATAAATCTAATGTTTTCGGCTGATCCTCCGCTGATGCCGAAGAAAACGGCCACCAGTTCGCCCGGCCAAACATCCGTACCATAACAGGAACGAAAAACGGCAGGAAAACCAGTGCATAAAGAGCAAGACCGGCCAGAACTACAGTAGCAATCTGCATCATCGACAATACGCCGGAAGGATACATCGAGGCAAAGGTTCCGCCCAGGATCACTACAGCCGACAGAATGACTGTCCCCATATTGCGCATGGCATGCAGGATCGCTTCATGCACATCCCAGGTCTTGTTCTCATTAAAGCGGGCCATCAGGAAGATGCTGTAGTCCACCCCAAGCGCAATCAGCATGACGAAGCTGAAGAACGGAGTAGTCCAGGTAATTCCGGAATAATTCAGCAGATTTACAAAGATGGCTTCCGTAATTCCCAGCGCCGTAAAGTAAGTGATAACGAGTGAAATTATCAGATAAATCGGCATGATAATCGATCGAAGCAGCAATACCAGAATGATAAAAATACCGCCCAACATCAGGATAACAGTCCGCGAATAATCCTCATTGGAAATCTTCTGCAGATCGCTATAGGTGCTGGTCACTCCGCTGATCGCGGTCTCCGCATTCTCCAGCTTCGTGCCCTTCACAGCCCGGTCCACGGCAGCCTGAATGTCTCCCATGCTGTCGATCGCTTCGGAACTATAGGGGTTCTCGGCGAAAACAACGTCCAGCGTCATCACCTTGCCGTCACCTGCCAGGTACGTATCAAAAATCTGCTGGATGCCCCCGGCTTCCAGCGCCTCAGACGGTACGAAGAATCCGCTCAGTTCATCGTCTTTGGCCTCCTGAATTTGCCCCAGATACGCTTGAGCGGAATCCAGCCCGCCGGTGATTTGCTTGAGGCCATCCGTACTGTCGTTCAAACCGTCCGTAAGCTGGCCGATTTGTCCGGTAAGCTGGCTGAACCCGTCAGCAAGCTGCTGCTGGCCGCCTTGCAGCTGGTCGAGCCCATTTGTGATCGAAGGAATACGATCGACAATTTGGCCTTGCCCCGCCGCCGCTTGATTCAGGCCCGTCTGCAACTGGCCGATTCCGGCGACAAGCTTGCCCAGACCTTGTGCCAGCGCCGTTTGGCCGGCAACGGCCTTGGCATATCCGGTGTTGGCCTTGTTCAGACCGGCAGCTACAGCTTTAAGCTGCCCTGTAATCTGTCCTAGTCCTGCGGCAAGCTGGGCTGTACCCGTGCCGGTTTGCGTTACCGTTCCTTTAATCGTCTGGTAATCAACATCCTGCAGAAGATCAGGATGGCTGGCTTCCAGGCCCGTGAAGGAAGCATCCAGCCCGGCAAGTGCAGCAGCCACGCCCTGGAGCTGGGTTTGCAGCCCGGCAACGCCTCCGTCCAATGCAGTCAGCCCCGTGCCGATTTGCTTGTAGCCTGCCAATAGTGCAGCATTGGCGTCCGCAAGCTGCTCTGCGCTGGCCGCTGCCTGCGCCAGACCGGCTTTGATCTCACCGGCTCCCGCCGATCCGCTTTTAATGCCGCTCTCTATACGGGACAGTCCATCGCCCAGCGCGGCGATACCTTGTTTCAGCTCAACTGTGCCCTCCGTCAGCTTCGCGCTGCCCGATACGGCCTCGTTCAGCTTCGGCTCGTTGTCACTTAACTGCTTGCTTGCTTCCGCAAGCCCCGTTTGAATCTTCGTAAGCCCTTCATTGCTCTGATCCAGACCCTCTGACAGTGTAGCCACTTGGGTCGGGATCAGGAAGTCATTGATCTGTTCCCCCGTAGGACGCGACATGCTGCGCACAGCTTTGACGCCGTCGACCTTTTCCAGCTCACGGCTGATTTTTTCAGCCAGACCCATATATTCAGCAGTATCCATACGGTCATCATTTTTGATGATTATTTTGCCGGGCATCGATTCTCCCGGCCCAAAGCTCTCAGAGATAATGTTGAAGCCTTTAACCGATGCGTAGTTGGAACCGATTTCGTCCATGCTGTTAAAGGACAGTTTGCCGCCATAAGTGACGAGGAACGGCACCACTACCGCAGCTACAATCAGCAGAGCAGCCCACGGTCTTTTTAAGGAGAAGGAACCAGCGGCCCCCCAGATGCGGCTTTCGCTATGCTCCAGCTTCCCGCGGGATGGCCAAAACATCTTTTTGCCCAATACCGCCATAAAGAATGGAACGACAGTCACAAGCGCCAGCATCATCACGGCAATCCCTACAGCCACTGCAACCGCAGAACGGTACAGCATGAATTTGGACAACCCAATGGCGAGGAACCCTACAAATACCGCAAGACCGGAATAAAATACCGTTCCCCCCGCTTTACGGTAGGTCGTGATAATCGCGCTTTTCGTATCCTCAGAGGTTGCCAGCTCTTCCTTAAACCGGCTGATCAGCAGGATGCAGTAATCCGTCCCAATCCCGAACAGTACGGCCACCATAAAGATCTGCGTAAATGTGGATAACGGAAAGTCAAACCTGTCCACCAGAAAGGCTACAACCGATTGGGATACAATATAACTCAGTCCGACCGTAAGCAGCGGCACAAACGGCGCAATGAACGAACGGAATACAACGAACAGGATCAAGAGAATAAATACAACGGTAATATACTCCGACTTCTTCAGCCCTGCCTCTGAGCTGACAATGGTATCCTCCGTGATCAGTCCTTCGCTGGTCAGATAATGATCGGCAGTTACATCACTTAACAGGGCTGCTACTTTAGCCGGGAGCTCCTTGACCACTTCTTCTCCGCCTTTTACCGACAGTGCGACCATAATGGTCTTCCCGTCCTTCGCAATCAGCGTATCCTTTAATTCGGTTTGAGAAAAGGGGTCGGTAATGGAATCCAGCTTCAGCGATTCCTTGCTCACCGTAAGCTGCTCAACGCCCTGCTTAATGCTCTCCGTATCTTCTGCGCTCAGTCCATCCGGCTTATTAAAAACAAGGGCAACCTGGTGCAGCGTTTCACCACCGTTGGCGTCGGCCACCTCTCTCATAATCTCAGCCGCTCTCGAAGAAGTGTAGCCATCCGGAACAGCAATCTGCCCCTTCTCGCGCACCAGATCCGACATCGCCGGCGCTGTCAAAAATAACACGACCGCCACAGCCAGCCAGACTGAAATTACAGCCCATCTAGCTTTAAGTATGGTCTTCAATTGTTTCTCCCTCCTGTTTCATGCATTAAAAATGCAAGCTTCTCGAACATAGTAATAAATTTCTCAATGTCCTTTTCCTCAAAATCAAACAGATAGGGAGAGATCACTTCTTGAACCTGCTTCTCGGCGGTCTGATGCACACTCTTCCCATGCTCCGTGAGTGTCAGATACACCTGGCGGCGGTCATTCTCGTCCCGGGTCCGCTGAATCAGTCCAGCTTCGTCCAGCCGGTTAATAATTGCCGTTATCGAACTCTTGCCTACCGCAACTGCCTCGGCCAGAAATGTGGAAGTACAAAGCTCCTGACTGTTTATCAGCCGGAGAATAATAAATTGGTCATTGGTCAGTCCTTCCGGAATCCGCTCCTTGACACGGGCGCTAATCTGCCTAGTCACCACCATGTATGCATTCAAATAGCGGTTGATCCAGTGTTCTGCCTCTTCTTTCAAAATTCAAACCTCCCAACACTATTAATAGTTCACGTATGAAACTATTTCACAGTAAAACTATAGGGTCTGACGCCCAAAAAGTCAATATGTTCCTTTCCGTATTCCAGCAGCGGCTAATTTGCATTTTGCATAACAAAAACAGCCATTCCGCACGTTGACATGCGTAATGGCTGTGGCTGTTTATCGGGAGGAGCCGAGAATTCTCTCTGCCTTCCCCTTAGCGGGTATTCCCGTTATTCTTCGTCCTCAGTCTCCTCGACCTCATATACACAGCGGAACATTTCGATTCCTGCGGCATTTTCACCCAGGCTGTACACCATGAACCCAAGGCTGCGGTAGAAGTCAGCAGCAATTTCGTCCTCAGTTTCTGCCAGCAGATAACGGGGCTGACGCGCAGTTAGCAGTTCAAGAATCATTCCGCGCGCATACCCTTTCCCCCTGTTCTCTGGCAGTACAGCGATATGGCGGATGTCCAGTGACCCGTCTTCCGTTTCTTCAAAGCCTACCAGCCCCAGCAGCAGGCCTTCCTCTTCCCAGCCGCACAGCTGCAGTGCAGCCTGTGCGCTATATTCGGCTGAAGTGCGCTGCAGTGCATCCGGTTCATCAATAACAGCATAAGCCAGCAGCTCGTTCACCTCGGGAGAACCCACGAGATGCTTCAGATCTATCAGCATAGTTAACCTCCTAAAAGTTTTGTGAGCATCGCTTCCTGATAAAACTTCGTACAAAACTCACTTCGAAAGCATACACTTAAGTTTTGTGAAACTTTAGTTTAATGATTTACCCCATGCCAAATGAAGAAAAATATAACCTATCCACACACCCAGCAAGTTAAGCAGCAGATCGTCAATATCAAAGCTGCCGACACGCAGCAGCATTTGCATAGATTCCAGCAGCAATATCCATAAAGCCATATGTAAGGTTAACCCAAACATGGAGTTAAGCCGCTTCTTCAGCAGCGGCAGCAGGAGGCCAAAGGGAATGAACACGGCGACGTTTCCCAGCAGATTCACCAGCCGGCCGGAGAAAGGCACCCCATTGTCCAAATCAAAATAGAGTTTTATGGTCCGCAGCGGCTCCAGATTATATTGCAGCGGTCCGTCCGGATGAACAACACGGCCAAAACCGATAAACATCCAGTACACAACGGCTGCACTGTACAGAATTAGCAGCATCCACGCCCATATCCGGCGCGGCTTCGGCTGAAGTTTTCCCCGTACGGAGCGGTTTCCGGGCTTCTGCGTCTTACGCGGACTAGAGATTGCTTTCACCTTCCACTATTTCGATACTGCCGTCGTTCTTGCCGATAATGGCCAGATCGGCAATTCCAATGAACAAGCCGTGTTCAACAACGCCCGGAATGCCCTGCAGAGACTTCGCAAGTTCAGGAGCAGAAGCAATCGCTTCAAACCCGCAGTCCGCAATGTAATTGCCGTTGTCTGTCTTGTACAATTCATCACCGCTCCGCCGCAGCTCCGGCTTGCAGCCCAGCTTAGCCAGTTCAGCGACTGTCCATTCCCAAGCAAAGGGAACAATCTCAACAGGCAACGGAAACTTGCCCAGCGTTTCTACTGCTTTGCTCTCATCTGCTACCACAATCATGCGTGTGCTGCCCATAGCCACGATCTTTTCGCGCAGCAATGCACCGCCGCCGCCTTTGATCAGTTGAAGCTGGCCATCGAGTTCATCCGCTCCGTCAATCGTCAAATCCAGGTGGTCAACATCACCAAATGCAACCAGTGGAATGCCCAGCTCGCGGGCCTGCTCCTCCGAAGCACGTGAGGTAGCTACTGCGGTAATCTTAAGTCCTTGCTGCACTCGTTCCCCCAGCTTGCGGATGGCCCAATATGCGGTGGAACCTGTGCCGAGGCCAACCTTCATTCCGTCTTCCACATACTCCACGGCTTTTTCCGCAGCCAGCTGTTTTACATTGATACTCATTTTAATACCTCCATATTATCCGTTATAATAATGAAATAGATTTACAATACAAAATTATTATCACCAGGAGGATTCCGGATGAGAACCGAAAATCAGATCCAGTCCAAAATCAATGAATTAACACTCCAACGCAGGTCTCTGGAGACACGTTTGACACCACTGGCCGAGGACAGCCCGCAACGCGAAGCTCTAAATGCCCAGCTTACCAGGCTGGAGGATATGCTGCTCATGCTGGAATGGGTGCTGAATACCCCTGCAGGTAAATACCACGCTTGAACATCAGATTAGAAGAGTTCCTTACCGTAACATAAACTATCCGGATCGCCAATATAAGGTCCAAACAAATCAATCGGCCGATAGCCATGCTTCACGTAGAGTGCAATGGCTTCCGGCTGTTTAATGCCAGTCTCCAGCCGGATTTCCCGGCAGCCGGCACTAATGGCCTTCGCCTCAAGCTCCAGCAGCAGCTTGTTGGCTATTCCTTGCTTGCGGCTGCCCGGGTCCACATAGAAACGCTTGAGCTCCATCACCGCACTGTCCGGGTCAAGCGGGCGCAGCGCTCCGCAGCCGACGGGCTTCTCTCCTTGATAAGCTACCACGAAAGTCATCTCTTTTACCTTCGGATCGGTGAAATCCACAACGTAGATGGTCTCATGCGGATAGCGGGATTTCAGCTCCTCATCCAGACGGTCAATTAATGAAAGCAAATCCGCGCTCCCGGGATCAACTACAACAAAATTAACATCAGCTATGGACGTCATTACCGTCTCTCCTCCACTTCAACCAGAGTGCAAGTCCAGCTATATATAATTTTTAAGCGTTTCCTCATATAATTCAGCGTTACCCTTCTCAAAACAAATAAAAGAGATCTCTTTCAGCGGCAGCAACCGGGAATCCTGGGCCGCCACATACTCAATGACCGTATGAAGCGCAATTTCACAGGCCAACGCTTTAGGGAAATTATAAACCCCGGTGCTGATGTTTGGAAAGGCTATGCTCCGCACACCCTTTAAGCAGGCCAAGTCCAGGCTGCTGGCATAACATTTGGCCAAAGTATCGGCTTCCCCGGCGCCACCGCCTTTCCAAATCGGCCCTACTGTATGTACAATGCCCAGCAAAGGAAGTCTGCCTGCACTCGTTAATGCAGCCTCACCAGGCAGACAGCCTCCCTGCTTCTGGCGGATTACCGCACATTCCTCAGCTACTCGTGGTCCGGCAGCCCGGTGGATCGCTCCATCAACACCACCGCCTCCATAGAGGCCGGAATTGGATGCATTCACAATCATATCGCCCTGCCAGGACGTAATGTCACCTTCACGGACAGATATCGCTACATCATTAATGGTGATTTGCATGTTCGGCCTCCTCTCTCGCCGTAACCTCCAAGTTTCGAATCAGCTCTTTCTCTCCCCTGCGGTCCGCCTTCTCCGGAAAGGAAACAAACACGACCCTTGCTCCTTCAATAGAAGCTTTGCGGATGTTGCTTCTCATCCAATTCTCCGCGTCGGTCAGAACCATCTCTCCCGTACCGGCCGGTACACGGCATAAAGCGGAAGTCGTTCCCTTTTCTCCCTTAGCGAGCTGTTCTCCTGGTCCGAAAAGCACAGTAAACTGAAATAATGGAACCGCCTCCGGCCGTTCTTCATGTTCTGCGAACGCTTGATTAACTACGGAGTACAACAGTGAGCCGGTAGGAGCGGCAGATTCACTCGCCTCCCGCTCAGAGATCATCCGGCTGCTCTGGTAGGCAAGCAGTCCTGCAGCAAACAACAGAAACAACACGACGCCCCCAACTACAGTAATCATTTCTGTCACCCGCCATTCTTCAGAAAATCAACAATACCGTTTCTATATTATCACGGAGAGAACATCCCGGGAATGGTCGAAATGGGCTGAGTTTCTTTTTTCACAGGAAATCTTCATGGTTAAGAACGCCGCTCCTTAGTGAAAGCGATGTATAATTCTATAAAGTTATTTTGAAATATTCATATTAACAGTTGAAACTTTCTGTGGCATGATCCATAATGAAGTTGTGCATACTGTTTGTCAATCCATAAGAAATCAAGGGAGGAAATTTACAATGAAGTTTTTCTTGGATACCGGAAATATTGAAGAAATTAAACGTATTACCCGCCTCGGTTTAGTGGATGGCGTGACGACGAATCCGTCACTGATCGCCAAAGAAGGCAGATTGTTCAAAGATGTAATCAAAGAAATCGTTGCTATTGTGCCTGGTCCTGTCAGCGCGGAAGTCATTGGCCTTACAGCAGAAGAAATGCTTAAGGAAGCCTATGAAATTGCTGAGTGGGCACCCAATGTCGTAATCAAACTGCCTATGACTGAAGATGGCCTGGAAGCCTGCTACGAATTGACCAAAAAAGGCATCAAGACTAACGTTACCCTAGTATTCTCCGCGGCTCAAGGCCTCATGGCTGCCAAAGCCGGCGCTACCTATATCAGCCCGTTTGTCGGTCGTCTGGACGATATCGGCGTTGACGGCATGAAGTTGATCAAGGATCTGAAGACTATCCTGACCAACTACGGCCTGACTTCAGAAATTATTGCAGCCAGTATCCGCAACATCGCACATGTGGAGCAAGCGGCAATCGCCGGTGCGCACATTGCAACCATCCCGGGCTCTTTGCTGCCTTCCCTTTGGAAACACCCGCTTACAGATAACGGTATCGAACGCTTCCTGAAGGATTGGGAGAAAGTTCCGCAAGTATAATAGAACTGCTGCTGTTAACATAAAGCACCTCGTGGAAATCTTATTGGATCATAATGGGTCCGATACATTTCTATGGGGTGTTTTTTTGCGTCAGGTTGACTAATTTACTTGTCTTAACTATATTTGTTATAACAAGTAATTCAGAAAGGATGATTCTTTTGCCTATTTCCTCTCCGCAGCAATTCCTCGGATTCCTGCTTGGCTCCACCCACCGGAGGATATCCAATGCGTTTGCCCGGGCCTTGAAGTCATACGATATTACCCCTGAACAATGGTCAGTCCTGTTAATGATTGTTGACCGAGAAGGCATTAACCAGAAGGAAGTTGCCGCTGCGGCAGCCAAAGATCAACCCACAACTGCGAGGATCGTGGAGCTGCTTCAGAAGAAAGGTTTTATTACAAAATCCACAAGTCCCAGCGACCGGCGGGCCTTTCTGCTGTATCCCACCCTTGAGGGGCAGACGCTGATCGAAAGCACAATCCCTCTGGAGCAGCAGACGATCCAAGCAGCGGTTGCCGGACTTTCACCGGAAAAGCTTGAAGAGCTTCGCGTTATGCTGGAGCTGATCTATCACAACACTGGAAATTCACACCAAGAATAGGAGCAATGGTATTGAACATAACATCTGATCGTCTCTGGACAAAATCGTTTATTCTGCTGACAATTTGCAACCTGCTGCTGTTTACAGGACTGCAAATGACACTTTCCACTCTCCCGGCCTATGCCGAAGAATCCTTGAACGCCTCTTCCGTGCAGGTTAGCCTGGTCACCAGCTTATTTGCGCTTAGCGCCATCGCTTCACGGCTGTTCTCGGCCAAGGCCATGGAGAAAGGCGGCCGTAACCTGCTGATCTTCCTCGGGCTGGCCGTATCCCTTGTAGCCGTCACCGGTTATTACTGGGCCGGAAGCATAACCGTACTGCTGCTTATGCGCATGCTCTTCGGGATCGGCTTCGGGATGGCCAGTACCGCCTTTCCGACAATGGCTTCGGACGTGATCCCGATTCGCCGGATGGGTGAAGGCATGGGTTATTTCGGCTTGTCGACAAGCCTGGCGATGTCTGCCGGTCCATTGATCGGTCTAAGCCTGCTGCAGGGTCCCGGGTTCGGCTCCTTGCTGCTTGCTACCGCAGCCGCTCTGGCGCTAATCTTCCCGCTTGGCTACCGCCTGACAGCAGTGCTTCCGGGTCAGCACAAGGAACCCGCTGCGGTTCCGGCAGCGGATTTCAAAGGCGGGGCATTTCGCAGGCTGTTTATCCCATGCCTGCTGAACTTACTGCTGTCCGTGTCATACGGCGGACTGCTGGGCTTTCTCGCTCTTTACGGCAAAGAAGCCCATTTGGAACATATCGCCTATTTCTTTCTGTTTAATGCTGTTGCCATTGTTATCATTCGTCCATTGTCAGGCAAAATTTATGACCGTTTCGGTCCAGCTGCCCTGCTGATTCCCGGCAGCCTGTTCATCATCGGCGGATTGCTGCTGCTCTCCTTCGCCTCATCGACAGCCGCCCTGTTCCCGGCTGCTTTATGCTACGGGATCGGGTTCGGATCTATGCAGCCTGCACTGCAAACCTGGATGATTCAGTCCGTTGACACACGCCAGCGGGGAATGGCCAACGGCATGTTCTTCAACTCACTGGATCTTGGTGTAGCAATCGGTACTATGCTCCTTGGATCTGTTGCGTTGTATAACACCTATGCGGTCATGTACCGCTATTCTGCAATGGCTCCTGCACTTTTGCTTCTGATCTATATTGCGTATCTCACCATCAGAAGGAAAAGCAACCGGAGCACCGTTGCCTCTGCTTGATTTCTAGCGAGCCGTCAACGAAAAATAAGACAAGCAGAAACGAGATCACACGCCCGCCAAGAATGATCCAGTAAGCGGTCAGCCCCTCTGTGAACCAGGCAGCAGCAACACAAACCGCTCCTCCGGCCGCAGCAATGAGCAGACTCGGCAGATTAACCTTTTTCCGCCCATAACGGTCGGACAGGTAACTTTATTGTGGTTTATTAGCAGCCCCGATATGCAACCCAGCAAGTGAAAACGGCCAATATGATGTTATTCAGCTTACAGTGAACCTGCGGTTACAGACTCGCGCACGGCGGCCGGAAGGAAATGATTGGGTGCTCCCAGGCTATAGATATGCAGCAAATGCATCGCCCGGGTACAAGCGGTGTAAAACAGCTTCCGTTCGCTCTCCCTGCCATATCTCTCCGCTGAGCCGTCATAAATAATGACTGCATCAAATTCCACACCCTTGGCTAAGTATGCGGGCAGTACCAGTGTCCCTTTTTGAAAATTAGGCGTCTCCTTTGTCACAAGTCTTACCGGCAGCCTGTTTTGCAGCTCGGCATGTACACGTGCGCTTTCCTCCGCCGTTTTGCAGATAACTGCCACATAGTGATAGCCCTCCGCATGCAGATTAAGAATATCCTGCTCAACCGAGGCAAGCAGCTGCGGCTCACTTTCGACAACAGTAAGCTGTGGTGCTTCCCCACTGCGGTTGAAAGGAACGATCCGCTCGCCCCCTGGAATCATCGCCCGTGTAAACTCAACAATTTCATAAGTCGAACGATAGCTGCGGGTTAGAGAAATCACCTCGGTATTCTCCTCGCCGTAAATGCTTACCAGTCCCGCCAGGTCGCCAAGCACCTCGCCCTGGGCATAAATCGCCTGATTCAGGTCCCCAAGCACCGTCATCTTGGCCCGCGGAAACAGGCGGCGCATAAATTCCAGCTGGAATGGAGAATAATCCTGCACTTCATCCACTATTACATGACGAATTAGCGTATTGGTCCGGAAGCCCTGGCTCAGCTCCTTTAAATATAGAAACGGCGTTGCATCCTCATACGCCAGCCCGTTGGCCCCTACAGATTCCAGCGTCTGTCTGCAAATCTCATCCCAAACCTCCGGCAAAGTATTGCTGTTGTTGAGGGTTTCCATTAGCTCCCGGTCAGTAAACAACCGGCTGTACAGCCCTTTAACATCGACAAACCGCCCCCGCTTGGTCCATCCGCGCAGCGGCTTCAGCCGCTGGCTGACGATATACCGGGCGAGCAGGCTTTTTTCGGTATCGAAATCATCAAAGCTTTCGTTATGGCCGCCACCCTTGCGCCGCATCATTTGGTAAGCACGTTGATATTCACTGGAATCCAGCAGCTCAATCTGGTCTTCGACCCATTGGGCACTCCGCTCCTCCATGCTGAACGCAGCAATCTTCTTGAGCAGCCAGCCTGTCATCAGATCAATCCGGTTCGCCAGCTTGATATTGGAATCATAGCTGTAGAACTGCTGCTCCATCTCATCTTTTCCAACGATCGCCCGGCCCTGGAACATCAGCGGCTTGAATTGCATGCTTTCATGCTCCAGCAGATTCACATAACGGCGGATGGCATCCAGAAAAGCCACTGATGATTTATATCCGATCCCTTCTCTGCGCACTGAGGCTTCCGGTCCGTCAGGTGTATTCAGCAAACTTTCCGTTTGGCTGAATACATCCTCCAGTTGAAATTCGTGGCCCAGCCGGTGCTCCAGATACATCTGGAACGTTGTCTGCTGCATATTTTCTTCACCAAGCTCCGGAAGAACAGTGGAGACATAACTGTTGAACAGCGGATTGGGCGAGAACAGCAGCATTTGATCGGCTTGCAGCACCTCGCGGTATTTATAGAGCAGATAGGCGACCCGCTGCAGAGCTGCTGAGGTTTTACCGCTTCCGGCAGCTCCCTGGACAACCAGCATCCGGCTTTTGTCGTTGCGGATTACCGCATTCTGTTCCTTCTGAATCGTCGCTACAATGCTCTTCATCCGGTCGTCCGCGCTGTGGCTTAGTACCTGTTGAAGCAATTCATCTCCGATGGTTACTCCGGTATCAAACATCACTTCGATAACTCCGTCATCAATTACGAACTGCCGTTTCAGTTCCATCGTACCGCTCACGAGTCCTCCAGGTGTATCATAGACTGCCGGACCGGGTGCACCGTCATAATACAGACTTGAGATTGGGGCCCGCCAATCATAAATCAGGAAGGTGCCGTTATCCTCCATCAGGGAACCAATTCCGAGATAGATCTTCTCTACCTCTCCATTCGGAGTCTCAGTGAAATCAATCCGTCCAAAATAGGGAGACACAACAAGCTTTTTATATTTTTTAAGCGCTTTGCTTGACTGCAGATGATGGCGCTCGCGTTCATTTAATATTTGCGCCTGCTGCCGCAGACTGGTTGAAGTCTCGCCCAGATCATCCGGGCTGCTGAAGTTAACCGTGACCTCTTCCCAGAAATCTTTGCGCATATCCACAACATCGCTGCGGTGCAGACCCAGCTCTTCAGACAACTGCCGGATATGGCCCTTAAGCAGCTTCGTTATACCCGTTACCCGCTCCTGCTCCTCTTTCCACTCGCTATCATGTTTCTCCACTGCATTTCATCCCCTTTGGAAGGTTGACATTTATTTTTACCCATGGTAAAATTATTTTGTATAATTATGCATATTTTACAATATTCATTCAATATCCTATTATTTTAGCAATTCCACCCAACTTTATCAAGTCTTTGAGTCCATTATTATAATTCTTTATGATGTCATAGCCTATTATGTATATGATCCGGTCCTAGGGACCGGATTTTTTGTTTATATAGAGTAAGTATGTCAGATTGAAGCCTGCTAATCTTTTTCATCGGCAGATGCACGGTTGATCTGATCCGCCACTTTATCGAGGCGCTCCAGTTGGTACCCGTAATCATAGATAGCTGCTGCAACAACAGATAACCGCAACTGCCCTAATTTCTCAGCGTCATAGCCCTCAATTGCCTGCTGCAGAAATCTGTCATTGTCCTCACCAAGCGGCTCCGAGTCACTTGAACCCGGCTTCAGCTTGTCCTCGAATTTGAGCAGGATATACTCATGGTATTTAATCAGCTGCTCCAGATGCCTGTCGAACAGCTCATCGGTCCGCTCCGTCCGTTCTGCCTGGAAATAGTGCCGGTCTACAGCCTCCAGCACCTCATACCCCTTCTGCAGGGAGGACAACAGATTTTTGTACATCACCATTTGCCGGGTTTGGCTGTATTTGGCTCTCCGCAGCTGCTTCTGCTCTTCTTCAAACAGTCCATACTTATCTGCCAGCGCTTTAATCGAACCCTCCAGCGCATGTTTCTCGTCGCGGAAGACACTCTCTTTCATCTCATGCGATACTGCAGTCCGCAGCAGCAGCGACAGGCTGGTGAACACGCTCTCGATCTGCTGGATGTACTGCTTACGCGGTTTTGGCGGAAAGACCGTAATATTAATTAAAAATGCCGATACAATTCCTGTGAGCGTAAGCAGAAAGCGGGTCAATGCAAACTGCCACTGCCCCGAAGCTTCCATGACGGAGATTACTGTAACGAGTGTCAGTCCGATCGTATCGGCACGGTTCATCTTCATGCTGATCATAATTACGAGGATACATACCAGCCCAACTGCGATGGGCTCATTGGACAACACCATCCCCCCCAGCAGCGCGATGACTGCCCCCATTGTGCTGGTCTGTATCTGGTCCAGGAAGTAGCGCCATGATCGGTAGATGGAGGGCTGCATGGCAAAGATTGCTGCAATCGCCGCACCTACTGGAGAAGTAAATTGTAACAGTGCAGATAGATAAAGTGCGAGTGTGACAGCCATTCCTGTCTTGAGTATGCGGGCGCCGAAGGCCAAAATCATCCCTCCTTACTATTTTATTAACATCTTGTATGTATATCCTGCAGAACTTCAGTCAATTTCTAATAGGGTACAACCACTATTACCCATGGAGAAGGCCGGCGAATTTTTAGTATGGCTTAAGCTGGCTTTCAGAATTCTTTCAGCTTCCGGGGAATACTGTGTACTGCAGTACCTATAACGATCACAAGAGGTGAATCATGAGCAACAACATTAAAAGAATAACAGCCTTTGCCGCAGCCGTGATGCTCAGTCTGGCTCCAGCTGCTGCATTTGCAGACAACGCTGCCGGAAGCACACCTTCACCTGCACCGGACAGCATTCATGCGGGAAAAGAACATTCCTCCCATCCACATCATGTGCGGGGCTTTAAAGCCGGAGGTTATTTTATTCTGAATGAATCGGCCAAGCTGCTTGAGATCGACCGTACAGAATTGATCCGCAGTTTGAAAAGCGGTAAAACCCTCTACATGCTGGCTAAGGAGAAAAAGGGCTGGACCGAGGAACAATATATTCAAAAACTGAGCGAGGCCGCCAGCCTGAAGCTGGATGAGTCCATCAAAGACGGGCAATTGACATCCGACGAAGTCCAGAAGCTAAAAGCCGGACTGCCTGCTTTGCTGAAGCTGAGCATTGCCAATGCGTCAAGTGCACATCAAGCCAAACCCTAATCGTCCAAAAAAGGAAAACCACCAAACATCAAGCGGATACAACGCAGGTCTACCTGCGGGTATCCGCTTGATTATTTGTTACGGCAGATTTGCGCTGTCGTGAATTCCGGTAGGCTTCAAATATACCGATGGACAGCATCAGCCACGCACCGCTTGCAGTATACCCTCCGATCACATCACTCGGATAATGCACACCCAGATAAATCCGGCTCCACCCGATGCCGCCTGTCATCAGAACCGTAAAACAAATCAGTAAAAACCGTTCACGGTGCCGCCGCAAATGCCGCCAGAGCAAATAGGCGATCACACCATATAAGGAAAAGGCACCCATGGAATGCCCGCTGGGAAAGCTGTATCCCGCCTGCTCAATCAACCGGTGAATATTGGGGCGTTCCCGGTGAAACCACAGTTTCATCATTGTATTCAGCAGCTGCGAACCTAATGCAACCCAGAGGAACAAAATCAGCTCCAACCGGTGCTTCAGCAGAAAGAATAGCAACGCCATCGTCAACAGTGAGATGCCGATCGCCAGACTGGAGGAACCCACCAGTGACAATCCTTTAGCCAGCGAAGTAAGTGCAGGAGATTCTGCAGATTGGACAATATGAATAATATAGGTATCAAAGGAAGCCGTCTTGTTCAGGAATACAAGCGTCGCAATCACACTGAATCCTAACAAAAACCATAAAAACCGGCGAAAACCTCTGGACCAGTACTGATAATAAAGCATAACTACCTCCTTGTCTAATTCAGCGCCATCCACCACATTTCCAGGAAGAGTCTTTCCCGTGTTATAATTGGCCTGGAAGTCAATTCATAAAAAAGATGGAGTGCTGCCAAAGTGGAAAGTCTAAAATTACAGGAACGTTTGTTGAACCAATGTATTTCAACAAAGGTCCCCGTGACGATTTTTACAACCAACGGAGTTAAAATGCAGGGAATTGTGACCTCATACGACGCTTACACGATCACCTTGCACGGACAGGGTGACGGCAGGCAAAATGTGCTCTTTAAATCGGCAGTTTCCACGGTTGTGCCGCTTAAGCCCGTCTCACTTAAATAACAAGCCATTTTACATCCCCACTAACCACCATTACGTTACAGCCTTAATTCAAAAGGAACACCGGAGCAATTCCCCGGTGTTCCTTTTGTCGGATTTAACCCGAATGAAGTCCACGTAACCGCTCTGTCTTGTGATAACTTACGAGATGAAGAATACAGCAGGCTTAACACATACCGGCTTTGACACCTCTGCTGTATTGCCTGTGAAGCTAAGGCGCCCGCTGGCAGGATCGAGGGAAAATACCACCAGATTGTTCCCGTCACGATTGGCAACAATCAGAAATGCTCCGTCAGGGGTCACAGTAAAGTGGCGCGGATGGCCGCCGCGTGTAGACACATGCTCTACCCACGTAAGCGCAGCCGATTCGGCATCCACAGCATAGACCACAATACTGTCATGCCCGCGGTTGGAGCCGTAAAGGTAACGGCCGTCCGGTGACAAAGATATTTCAGCGCAAGTGTTCTCCCCCTTATAATCCGCTGGCAGAGTCGGCACAGTTACGACCGTATGCAAGGTTCCCGCAGTGCTGTCATATGTAAACGAAGTAATCGTGGAATCCACTTCATTGATAACATAAGCAGATTTGCCGTCCGGGTGGAAGCTAAAATGCCTTGGACCTGCTCCCTTGTGCAGCGGGGTTTCGTCATGAATCTCGAGCGTCTGCTGCTCCCGGTTGATCCGGTAGGAACGAATCAGATCGAGCCCGAGATCAGCCACAAACAGGAAACGCCCGTCTGGACTGAATACGGACGAATGCGGATGCGGCCGGTCCTGGCGTTCCGGATGCGTTCCATGTCCGGTATGCTGAGCTGTATCCGTAAGCGCCAGCGGCAGCCCTTGCTTATCGAGCGCTACAAGACCGATACTTCCGCCATGGTAACTGCATACAACGATATATTCGTTCTCCAGATCTCTGGAGATATGACAGGTGGTGGTTTGGGTTTTGCCTGCGGCAGGCATCGTTGGAATCCGCTTCAGTTCGGTCAGCTTGCCTGTCTGTGAATCAATGGCGAAGGAGACAACCTCGCCTTCCTTGCCGCCTACCCGATTCCCCTGTTCACCAATGGCATACAGCCGTTGTCCCGAAGCATCAACATTAACAAAGGTGGGATTCGTGATACCTTGCACCGTATTCAGCAGTTCCAGTGTACCCCCTGCCTCCCCGTTGAACTCAAACACCTGAACTCCGCTCTCTTCCGCACTTGCGTAGGAGCCAGTAAACAGTAACAGTTTAGTATTCTCATTCATCTCGGTATTCCTCCTCCATGGTTCCATAACTATAGTATCATCTAAACTGCCATTAGTTTTAACGGCAGTCATCTTTATAATTTACAATTTTTCAGCGTCTATGACAAATGCAACGTAAAAAATGACAAAAAACATTTCAAAAATAAGCCTTCTCAAATCAGATTGAATATGATATAATGAAAGCGCTAACATCAACGTACATTTTTATAAAGGGGGAACACGAATGAGCAGCCTGCTGGAAGCCAGAAACGTATATGAGGACTTCGAGGTGGAGACGGACATTCTGTTCTTTAAAGTCGGAGATCACGACTTGGTCATTTTTCACGGCAGAAACTACAACATTAAAAAGAGAATGACTGCCGAGCAACTGAATCGTTTATTATCCAATGCCAGCTATTATCATGTGTACGGAGGCTGCTACGTTAATCTGAACAAGATCAGCGCGATTGAGGACGACTGTATCTACTTCGGTGAAATGGGCCTGTACGCCAAAAATGTCCGTGTTCCCAGACGGAAGCAGGAAAGTATTCGACATCTGCTCAGAGGCCTCAGCTCCTAAGCGGATACACTCAGAGATATACGAATACATTCTTATCTCTTCTACATAAACCGGAAGCGCGTGGTGCAACCATGCAACTCCGGTTTTTCCTTTATTTTCTCGCTGAAACGGATTACCATCCTTTTGAGGACGGTATCCGTTTCCACTTGTATTAATGGAATCTTAAAAAGTAAATATACTTTTTTATACTTTCTTAAGGTTTGGAATCCTGATTTCTGGTAAAGTTGTAGAAAGACAGGCAACACCTATATTGAAGGGAGTCATTAATTATAATGGACAAAAGAGATTTGGGCGAAAACGAACACCAGAACAACAATGGAACAACGGAGGAAAGCAACGCTTCCGTAAACAACAATGAAGGGTTAGTCCAAGAGGCAGCATCTACTTCAGCAACCGGTGATGTCAACGGTTCCGAAACACCAGTGTTTAAAACTGCTGAACCCGCTGAGACACCTGTTGTTAGAGAAACTGAAAGAAATGTTCCAGTAATGAACAAAGTGGGCGCTGGAGCTCCTCCACCGTCATCTTCCCCTAAGGCTGGAAAGGGCTGGATGATCGCTTCTATTGTACTTGCAGTTGCGCTTATCATTGTACTTATTAAACCGCCTTTCCAAAAAGAAGACAACAAGACGGCTGTTGCAACCGTTAATGGAACTGACATTACGAAAGCACAGCTTTACGATAAACTGATTGAAGCCGGCGGTGAAGCTACACTGAAGAACCTGATCACAACTACCCTTGTGGATCAGGAAGCTAAGAAAGCCAACGTCACCGTTACCGATGAGGACCTCAATGCGGAGATTGAAGATCTTAAGACTCAGCTCGGCGGTGAAGAGGCCCTGAACGCTGCTTTGTCACAGAGCAATATGACCCTCGATGATCTGAAGAAGCAAATGCCGATGCAAGTGAAAATCCGCAAGCTGATTGAACCAAAAGTAACCGTTACGGAAAAAGATATTTCCGCTTATTATGATGAGAACAAAGCTTCCTTTAATCAGCAAGAAGAAGTCCGGGCTTCCCATATTCTTGTAGCCACCAAAGCGGAAGCTGACTCTATCGTCAAGCAGCTTAAAGAAGGAGCAGATTTTGCCAAGCTGGCCAAAGAGAAGTCTACGGATACTGCTTCCAAAGAGAACGGCGGCGATCTTAACTTCTTCAAACGCGGTGATATGGTTGCTGAATTCTCCGATGTGGCCTTTAAGCTTAAAGTCGGTGAAACCAGCGGTGCAGTAAAGAGTGATTTCGGCTACCACATTATCAAGGTAACCGACCGCAAGGAAGCAAAGGAATATACGCTGGAAGAAAAGAAAGCAGAAATCGAAAAGACCCTTAAAGCAAAAAAGGTATCCGAAATGTCAAACACTTGGCTGTCGGAGCTGAATAGCAAAGCAAAGATCACCAACTCGCTCACTGATGCCAAAGAATCTGCACCTCCAGAAACAAGCGCAGAACCTTCAGCAACTGAAGCACCCCCTGCCAAATAAGGCAGTTCGCAATATTTAACAGGACAAGCTTTTTCCACAGAAGAGGACCAGGCGGTTAACCGCCTGGTCCTCTTCCTGTCTAATGATTTTTTTTACGGATCTGCTTATCGTGATTTTCGCCCCACTCTTTAGCTTGGGCTGTAGCAATCGAGATGGCTCGCCTTTCCTCATAACCTTCTTCCAACAGGGCATTGGCTATCTCAATCGCCTTGTTGCGTACAGGCGCCATAAAATTCTTAAGGGAATCCGGGTAATCATCCTTATTCCACGGCATAATGAAAACCTCCTTGATTAGGCTATAGTAACTATTAGCCCGGACAAGGAGGTTCTAAACATCTCTATTGGATGCTTATTTAAGCACTTTTACACGGTCTTCAATCGGTTGGAATTCTTTCTCGCCCGGAGCAGTAGCGATTTTGCCAAACGGCATTTGGGCGATCAGCTTCCATTCTGCAGGAATGTCAAAGGTTGTTTTCACTTCATCGTCAATTAGCGGATTGTAGTGCTGCAGTGACGCGCCTAGGCCTGCTTCTGCGAATGCTGTCCATACCACAAACTGCAGAATCCCGGAAGACTGGTTAGACCAAACCGGGAAATTATCGGCGTACAGGGCAAAATTCTCCTGCAGGCTCTTTACCACTGTTTGATCTTCGAAGAACAATACAGAACCATAGCCGGCTTTGAAGGAAGCCAATTTTTGAGCGGTGCCTTCAAACTGTTCTGCCGGAACAATCTTACGCAGTGTTTCAGTAGTAATATCCCATAGTTTATCATGTTTGTCGCCCAGAAGAACCACTGCTCTGGAGCTTTGGGAATTAAATGAAGTTGGGCTATGTAATACCGCCGCTTCAACGATCTCTTTGATTTGTGTATCGGAGATCGGGGTTTCTTTGCTCAGTGCATATATGGAACGTCTTTCTTTTACTGCTTCCAGAAAATTTTTAGACATAAAATAACTACCTCCGTTTGTTTAGTAACTAACTTTTCTAAATCATAACACTTTTATTCCACGAATACAATACTATTTCACAACTTTATCCTGCTTCTTCTCTTTTCACCAACACTTATTGTCGCAGGAATCCCTTTATTTATACCCTCTCCACTATTTTTCTATAATCAACTGTACAAGTTTCGAAACATCGCCTTACTTTCCGATATACAATTCCGCTAGAAATAAGCTACAATAATTCAGCAAAAGTGCAGAAGGAAGGTTTCAACCATGAAATTATTGTCTCTGAAGTACCCCTTTCACCTAAAAAACACTACGACTTGGGCCTTATCTATATTGCTGGCAGCGTCTTTAGGCCTCAGCGGATGCAAAGACACAAAATTGCCACCATCTTCAACCTCCGCTCCGGCTTCTTCAGAACAAAGTACGGAACCGGTATCCTTTTGGGTGGCTACCGATACCCACTACCTGGATAAAGCGCTGGAAGATGGCGGAACAGCTTTTCAGTCCTATGTGAGCGGCGGCGACGGCAAAATGCTGCCTTACAGCGATGAGCTTGCGGAAGCTCTGATCTATGATGTGCAGCAGAAGAAACCGAAATTTCTTGTTCTCAGCGGCGATCTGACCAATAATGGCGAAGCAAGCAGCCATAAGGAGCTTGCAGAGAAGCTCAAACGTATTGAGAACATGGGTACCTCTGTGTATGTTATTCCCGGTAATCATGATCTGTTCAACCCTTGGGCGAGATCCTTTGAAGGGGAAAAGCAGCTTGTTGCAGAGCATATCACTGATAAAGACTTTACCGGAATGTACGGAGACTTCGGATATAACGAAGCCTTATCCCGGGACAAGAACAGCCTGAGTTATTTCGTAAAGGCTGCGCCGGAACTATATCTGCTGATGATTGACAGCAGTCAATACAACAACAACGAGAAATACGGCTTTCCGCAAACTGACGGGCGTATTCTTCCAGGTACGTTCTCCTGGATGGATGACTGTGTAAAGCTGGCGGCTGAGCAGCATGCTTCGATCATTACGGTGATGCACCATAACCTGCTGAGCCACACCTCGATGTCCGTTTCAGGCTTCAAGCTGAACAACAGCCAGGAAGCAATGAAGATGCTGCGCCGCAGCGGGCTGAATCTGGTACTGTCCGGGCATATTCATATGCAGGATATCCGCCGTGATCCACCCGTAAGTGAAGAGAATAAGGCAGCTTCTCAAGCATTGCCGGTATATGATATCGCTACAAGTGCTATGGCAGTGAATCCCCATCAATATGGAGCTATGACCTTTGATCCAAGCTCCCGCGCTGTAACCTATCATACGGCTGCTGTTGATGTGGAGGGTTGGGCCGCTGCATCTGGAATTAACGATCCCCATCTGCTAAACTTTAAGACATATGCAGAAGAAACTTTTGCCGGATCATCCTACACTAAGGCGATGAATAAGCTCAAAGAAACATCCTTTACCGAAGCAGAAAAGCAGTCGATGGCTGAGGTAATGGCCAAATTAAATGTGAATTACTTTGCAGGAACAGCAGCCAGTTCGATTGATGAGATTAAAGCCATGCCGGGCTACAAACTGTGGGAAGGCATGGAAGGCGGCTTCATGTCCGGCTATATCCGCAGCATGGCCGAGAATCAGGAACAGAGCCATACATCACTTAAGATTGTCCTCACCAAACAATAGGAACCTTGTGCATTTTCACTATAATTCAAAAAGGCCGGAACTCCTATGTACAGGAGCTCCGGCCTTCTCTTCTATTGCTTCACAATTGCTTAAGGACGGTGGATGTCAATATAACCGTACTCATCTACTTTAACAGTAGCATGCAAAGCTTCCGCCAACAGACGGAGTGGCACATAAGCATCACCGTATTCGTCAACGAATACTGGTTCTGAAATCTTCACTGCCTTACCGTTGATCAAGACCTGTGCAGAGCCTACCTTGAACACGACAACGTCACCATACACATCATCGGTAACATTAATCGCCTTGTTCACAGGATCCCATTTCACCACTGCATCCAGATCCTCTGCCAGGTAGCGCAGCGGAACATACGTTGTGCCGTTTTCTACAATCGGATAATAGTAATCATCATCCGGGGCAATCACAATATCTTTGGCTGTAATGCCAAAATCATCCTTCAGCAGTTTGTATACTGCAGAATTCTGATCAAAGCTTCTCAGCGTCTGACCCGGTGTAAGCTGGGTTTCGGAGAGGTCGAGTGCTCCCTCTTTACTGATGGCATCGGCTGTCACAGCTCCATTTACATTCCAGGTCTGGGTTTCTGCTTTAACCGAAATGCTCTGAAGCGGCAGGTCTTCACTAGCCGGAAGTGCTACCTTCAGATCTAGGTTTTGCTTGCGGATATGGAATCCGCTGTCCACGAACAGATCCACTTGCAGTTTTGTATCCTTGCCGAGAATGGTGTTCAGCTCAGGAGTTGACTTATACAGGTTCTTCACCTGATTGTCGTACACCAGGAGAAGAGCATCCACCGCCAGCTTGGCGGCATCATGTGCTACTGTTACGACACCTTCTTTGTCATTCAACGGGATATCACCCAGTCCGAAATCGCTCAAGCCTTCTTCCATTCCGGATGCCTTAAGAATCGGGTACAGATAATCATAGAGGCCGCTGATCAGCGCAGTAAATCCTTCCGTATCTTTAGAAACAGATTTCAGGAAGCTTTTCACTAATGCGGGCAGCTCGTCACCTGTAATTTCCGTATGTAGCTTCGTAAGGTTCAATTGCTGACCATATACGGCTTCGTTTACGGAGGATACGTTAATTGCACCAGGGTTCGGAAGATTCTTCACCACAAACGTTGTAAGGAGCTTGG
This sequence comes from Paenibacillus sp. FSL L8-0470, assembly GCF_038008625.1. Taxonomy (NCBI): domain Bacteria; kingdom Bacillati; phylum Bacillota; class Bacilli; order Caryophanales; family Paenibacillaceae; genus Paenibacillus; species Paenibacillus sp. FSL L8-0470. Next base: position 3,119,003 of record NZ_JBBOZM010000001.1, on the reverse strand, counting down.
AAATCTCCTGTGCTTTTGTCGGATCAAATCCTTCCACACCTAGTTCTTCTTCATAACTTTCAAGCGGGAAGTAGAACGGCTGCTTTGCCCCTTCCGCTGTAAACACTATGGCTTCTTTATCCATAAACAGTGTGAATGGCACTGTCAATTTCTTATAGCCAACTGATCCGGCAGCAGATACATTGCCGTTGTCCTGCAGTTTTACATGAGCAATATTAACGGAAAAAGAATTGATAAGATCTACCATCTCCTGATCCTCGGCGCTGATTCCAGCGGCAGGTACAGCATTCAAGGAAAAGGTTGTGCTGGATTCAGAAGACTTAACATCCAGATCCCCTAGTAACGCCTTATTGACGTCAAGTCCGCCGACCGTCTGACAGCCCGCCAGAATCAGCAGCAGTGCGAGAATCGGGAGTAACCACTTGGTTCTTGCTTTCATTTTCTTCATAGCATGTCTCCTCTTACGTTTATTTTTGTGATCTATCCATCAACTCAAAATGAGGAAGGATTTGCATAGGGTACGCCATCATTTGGTAACCAGCTATAAAGTTAACAAACCTCGCCAATCTATAGTTACCCAATTCTGGAAAAACAGAATCTTTACCAAGGCGAGCACCGCTAAATGTGCCGGGTAAAAGGACCACCATACCCAGCGCGGAATGCGTTTTTTCTCCAGAAACCCCCATACTCCCGGGGTCAGCGCAATGATCAGCGTAGGCACAATGCTGACCATCTGGACCTGCCAGCCGCTGTAGAACAGGTAAAACCCGTTCAAAACAAAATGGGCCAGAACTAGCCAATAGGAACGCGCGTAGCGGAAAATCAGCACCAGCAACAGACCGTAGGCATTATAATCGAGCGGAAGAACATCCATTAGAAAAACCGCTGCAATTACCACAGGAATGCCAAACCAAAGGCTAGGTAACTTATCCAGGATTACAAGCACAATAGCAGACAGAAGCAGAGTAAATACTACATTCCAGCCCCCGGGATCCAGCGCCAGATTATATGGCACCTGTGCAATCAACGCAATCCAGAGAAGCCGCCGCAGATATCTGGCCCTTGATGATGTATGTATATGCCCTTGCACCAGTCCGTAGCAGTAAATTGGAAAAGCAATTCTCCCTACATACCGCCAGGCAAGCTCTCCCGGAAAAAAAATATAGCCGATATGGTCGATCAGCATAGTCAGCATAGCGATGATTTGCATGTCTATCCTCCTGGTTCATAATCTACATTATATATAGCTACTCATCAAGAAGTCTTTTCTATTGTAAGGTACGGATACAGATATGAACAGCCTCTTCTTTCCAACTATGCCAAAAAGAGCCCTCCCCGCAACGGTTGCGGGAAGGGCTCAATGACAATACATCCTTAACTACGCCGTTTTCGACTTGTTGTAAATATCGAACCCAACGGCCAGAAGAAGCACAAGCCCTTTAATACCCTGCTGCCAATCGACGCCCAGGCCAACCAGGGACATACCATTGTTCATGACGCCCATTACCAGTCCCCCGATGATCGCACCCACCACTGTGCCGATTCCGCCGGAAGCAGAAGCTCCCCCAATGAAACAGGCCGCGATGGCGTCCAGCTCAAAGTTGGTTCCGGCTTTGGGAGTGGCAGAGTTCAGGCGGGCGGCAAATACCAGACCGGACAAGGCTGCAAGTACGCCCATATTGACGAATACCCAGAAGGTGACGCGTTTAGTTTTGACACCGGAGAGGCTGGCCGCTTTTTCGTTGCCGCCCAGCGCATAAATATGCCGGCCCATCGTCATATGATTCATCACAAAGGAGTAGATCGCAATCAGCACAAGCAGGATGACGAGGATATTTGGAATCCCGTTATATTGAGCAATCACGAAGGTGAAAAGGTTGATTACAATCACCAATGCTCCGGCTTTGGCGATGGACAACCAGACCGCAGACTGCTCAAAACCGTATTTCACAGAGATTTTACGGGTTCTGAATTCCTGGTACACCACCAGAACGGAAAGAATGATGCCTACAATAAGGGTCAGCACATTCAGCGAACCGCCGCTCACGATATCGGGGACGAACCCGGAACTGATTTTTTGGAATGTCTTGGGGAACGGGGCAATGGACTGCCCATTCAGTACAATCATCGTCAAGCCGCGAAACAATAACATTCCTGCCAGAGTGACGATAAACGCAGGGATTTTGATATAGGCAACCCAGAAGCCCTGCCAGGCACCAACCAGCGCACCCATCAGCAGTGAAAGAATGACAGCAAGTACCGGATTCAGCTGCATGTCGACCATCATTATCGCTGAAAGCGCCCCGATAAATGCTGCCACTGATCCGACGGACAGGTCGATATGTCCCGTAATGATGACAAGCACCATCCCGATGGCCAGAACCAGAATATAGCTGTTTTGCAGAATCAGATTCGTAACGTTTAGCGGTTTGAGCAAAATGCCGTCGGTGAGGATTTGAAAGAAAATTGAAATAAAGATCAGTGCAATGATCATGCCGTATTGGCGGATATTCTTTTTGAAAATCCCACTAATGACTGCCATGCGGTGTTGCCCCCTTGCTTCGTGTCATGTACTTCATTAACAGCTCCTGCGACGCATCCTGCCGCTCCACTTCGCCGCTGATCCGGCCTTCGCACATCGTATAAATCCTGTCGCACATGCCGATAATTTCCGGCAGCTCGGAAGAAATAACCAGCACTCCCTTACCTTCCGCAGCAAGCCCGTTGATGATTGAGTAAATCTCATATTTCGCACCTACGTCAATGCCTCGTGTAGGTTCATCCAGGATAAGGATATCCGGCTGCGCGTAGATCCATTTGCTGAGCACCACTTTTTGCTGATTCCCGCCGCTGAGATTGACCGTTTTTTGCAAAATGCTTGGCGTCTTGATGTTCAGCTTCCTGCGGTATTCCTCTGCAACGAGCACTTCCTCATTCTCATTAATGACACCCCGGCGGGAAAGCTTCCGCAAATTGCTGAGCGAGATGTTGCGCTTGATATCGTCGATTAGAATAAGCCCGTACTGCTTGCGGTCTTCGGTTACATAAGCCAATCCGCTTTCTATCGCTTTATTGATGTCGTTCAAATGCACTTCCTGTCCATGGATGTAGATCTGGCCACTGATCTTTTTGCCATAGGACTTTCCGAAGACACTCATCGCCAGCTCCGTACGCCCGGCTCCCATAAGTCCGGCAATGCCGACAACTTCCCCGCGGCGGATATGAAGATTGATCCCATGGAGCATTTTGCGGTCAGCCTGTGTAGGGTGATACACTTCCCAGTTACGGAGCTCAAAGATCGTTTCGCCCAAATCCGGTGTCCGCTCGGGATAGCGGTTCGTAAGATCACGTCCGACCATACCTTTGATAATGACATCCTCGGTTACTCCATCCAACTTCATATCCAGTGTCCGGATCGTTTGGCCATCCCGCAAAATCGTTACAGAATCCGCTACCTTCTCGATTTCGTTCAACTTGTGTGAGATGATAATTGAGGAAATCCCCCGTTTTTTCAGTTCCAGGATCAAGTTGAGCAGGTTCTCGCTATCATCCTCATTCAGTGCCGCCGTCGGCTCATCAAGAATGAGCAGCTTCACCTCCTTGGAGAGCGCTTTCGCGATCTCCACGAGCTGCTGCTTGCCGACGCCTATTGTTGATACTCCGGTAAAGGGTGATTCTTTTAAGCCGACAGTCTCCAACAGTTCTTTGGTTTTTACCGTCGTTTCGTTCCAGTTAATCACCCCATGCTTTGCCTGCTCATTGCCGAGAAAGATATTTTCCGAAATAGACAGATACGGAATCAACGCCAGCTCTTGATGAATAATGACTATACCCAGATTTTCACTGTCCTTGATATCCTTGAACTGGCAGACTTGGCCTTCGAATAAAATATCCCCTTCATATGTCCCATGCGGATAGACACCGCTCAGCACTTTCATCAGCGTTGATTTCCCGGCTCCATTCTCCCCGCAAAGCGCATGGATCTCGCCAGCCTTGACCTGCAGATTCACATTCGAGAGCGCTTTGACGCCGGGGAACGTCTTCGTAATGCTGTTCATCTCCAAGATATAGTCACTCATTGCTTTCACCCAGCTTTCAATAGTCACTGTTGCAGCCGATTATTTCCCCAGCTCTTCTTTGGTATAATAGCCGCCATCCACCAGCACTTTATCCACATTGCCTGCATCCACAGAGACTGGCTCCAACAGGTAGGAAGGAACTATTTTTACGCCGTTGTCATAGGTAGTCGTGTCGTTGACCTCTGCCTCTGTGCCTTTCAGTACGCTTTCCGTCATATCTACCGCTTTTTTGGCCAGCTCACGGGTATCTTTAAATACAGTCTGGGTCTGCTCTCCGGCTAAAATCGACTTCACGGAGGCCAGCTCCGCGTCCTGACCGGTGACAACCGGGAGCTTCTTGTCACCTGAGCCATACCCCACACCTTTTAGGGAAGACAGGATTCCAATGCTGATGCCATCATATGGGGAAAGAACGGCATCAAGATTCTCGCTCGCATAATTGGCACTTAGCAGATTATCCATCCGCGCTTGAGCGGCAGCACCGTCCCAGCGTAAGGTAGCGACCTGATCCATCGTGGTCTGTTTGCTGCGGACCACCAGCTTGCCGGAGTCGATGTAAGGCTTCAGAATGGACATTGCGCCATCAAAAAAGAAATAGGCGTTGTTGTCATCCGGTGAACCGCCGAACAATTCAATGTTGAACGGCCCTTTGCCGTCCTTCAGGCCAAGCTTTTCTTCGATATAGGAGCCTTGCAGCACACCGACCTTGAAGTTGTCGAAGGTGGCATAATAATCGACATATTCACTTTTTTTGATCAGGCGGTCGTAGGCGATCACTTTAACGTCTGCATCATGCGCTTTCTGCAGCACATCAGTCAGGGCCTCACCGTCGATAGAAGCGATGACAATTGCTTTTACACCTTTGGTAATCATATTCTCGATCTGCGACACCTGGTTCTCCACGACATCCTCGGCATATTGAAGATCCGTACCATAGCCAAGCTTCTCGAACTCCTTCACCATGTTGTTGCCGTCATTCACCCAGCGCTCCGACGACTTCGTCGGCATAGCAATCCCTACCTTGCCTTTGGAATCATCCGAGCTGCCGCCTGCATTTTTTGTGTTGCCGCAAGCGGACATGATCAATACAACTACCAGTGTCAACATGATCAATGAGAATTTTTTCATTGCTGTATTCCCCCCTGGACTATTCTGTTGCCTTCGCGGGCGTCTCCCGTTTGACAAGTCGAGTATAACAAGGGGGATACGGCCCCGTATTTACACTCAAACTACTGTTTTTATAAAATCAAAACCTTTTTTGTCAGCGTTTACATAAAAACAAAAAACCACATGAGGCCGGAGCCTGCATGTGGGAACGTCTTCCTGAACAACTATGGACTTAAAGTACCCGGACGGGCATTCTAACTTTCTGCTCCCTGCCACTTACTCGTTATCACGGCCGGCTTCTCCGGGAAGCACACCCTTGCGAAACTGCAGGGGGGACACTCCTGTCTGCTTTTTGAACGAGGTGCTGAAATAATGCTGGGTCTCGTATCCTGAACGCTCTGCCACCTCATGGATGCTCATTTCCGTCGAATGCAGCAACTGTGCCGCTTTGCGCACTCGAATCTGTGTCAGATACGTTCCAAAGGATTCGCCGAGCTCCTGCTTGAACAGGCGGCTGAGATAGACCGGAGAGGCTTGAAGAGAACCCGCCATCGCCTCCAGGGTCAAGCCGTATTCACTGTAATGCTCAAGAATATATTGTTTGGCCCGGCGAACCAGCGGCGATAAAGGCTGCTCCTTGGCAAGCTCCGCTCTGCATTTACGGTATGAGGAGGCCAGCTCCTCAATCTCTCCTTCAACGGGCTGAATTCCCACTTCGACAGCGATTTTGAGATGACAGCGCACAGCTGCTTCAACTCCGGCCATTATACGCTCTCCCGCTTCATGCCAGAGAAGAATCACGATTAAACCTGCCGCATCGCGAAAAATAACTTTCGGGTACTTTTCCAGTAATTCAGCGGAAATATTCTCGATGGCGAAAAGAAACAGCTGGCGTTCCTTCTCCCCCATTCCCGAGGGGTGGGCTTCCCATCTCCAGCGGATGATGCCGATCAGTTCTGGGCGCTCCAGCGGTAACTGCAGAAAATGCAGCTGCTCAAGGATTTCTTCCCGGGTCAGATTTCCGTCCAGCCATTCCTGGCAGAAGCGTTCACGCAGCAATGGAAAGTTTTTGCTAATCTGTCTGGAGGCCTGCTGCAAATGCTGGTTCCGCTCTCTCACCGCATTCAGTTCATCCCGGACCCCCCGCAGCACCTGCATCAGCTGCTTTGGTTCGGCAGGCTTGAGTATATAATCATTCACCTGCAGCCTTATCGACTCCTGGGCAAAGACAAACTCGTCATGTCCGGTAATCACGATGATTTTGCAGCCGGGGAGCTGCTCCCTCAGCCGCTTCATCAGTTCAATTCCATGCATAATCGGCATATTCAAATCAACGAGTGCGATATGGACGGTATGGTGAAGCGCAAGCTCAAGCGCCTCCTCACCGTCCTCCGCCTCCGCTACTACCTGAAGGCCAAGCCCTTCCCAGTCCACACATTGCTTAATTCCTTCACGGATGATGTCTTCATCATCGGCAATCATGACCTTCCAGTATTCCATATGCGCTTGCTCCCTCCATTCCATAATCAATCGCGGGGATACACTTCACGAACGACGGGATGCCGGATTGTTGCAGCGGTTCCCTCACCTTGTCTGCTGTCGATGCGGAGTCCGTATGGCTGCCCGTAGGTCAGCCTAATCCGTGCCTGGACATTGAGAATGCCGTAGCCGCTCCCTGTGCTGCCGGGAAGCGGCTGCTCCGCTTCAGCCGCATCACTACTGCTGCTCCCGACGGCCTCAAGCCGGTCGTTCAGGATGGAGAGCTGCGCTTCCGGAATGCCTGCTCCGTCATCTGTAACTGTCAAGTACAAATCCCCCTCACGTTCTACCACTGAAATGGTGAGTTGACCCGGACCGCGCCGCTCCTTGATTCCGTGATAAATCGCGTTCTCTACCATCGGCTGAAGCAGCAGCTTAAGCACATAGAGCTCCCGGAGCCGCGGCTCCACCTCAATGCTATACGTCAGCTTGCTGCTGTAGCGGACCTGCTGGATCTTCAGATAACTGATGATATGCTCCAGCTCATCGGAGAGCGGGACAATGTCGCTGCCTTTACTGAGTCCCAGGCGGAACAGCTTGGATAAAGACTGGACCACCTCGGCAATATCCTCCGCCCCCTTGCTGCGGGCCATCCAGTGGATCGTATCCAGCGTATTATATAAAAAATGCGGTTTGATATGCGCCTGCAGACTGCGCAGCTCCGCCTCCCGCTTCTGCCTGGCCTGCAGCTCCGTCAAGGAGAGCAGCCTGCTGATTTGGGCCAGCATACTGTTGAAGCTGCGGCCAAGCAGTCCGATTTCATCCGAGCGGTTGCCCCAGTAGCGGATCGTCAAATCGCCGGATTGCGCCTTGCTCATGAAGGAAGCGAGCTGGCCGATCGGGCGGGAAATCGAATACGCCAGATAAAAGGATGCCGTCATCCCAAGCATACAGACCACAAACACAAACGTTACGACATTAAACGTAATCTCCCGCACGCCATAAGCCGATTCCTCCATAGGAAAGACGCCCATCGTCGTCCAGCCTGTAAAGGCCGAGGTCCTGTAGATCAACTGCAGATGGCGGCCGTCGACAGTTTCCGAGGTGATGCCGGAGGTTTCTCTGAACAGGCCAGCCGGAATCTTGTGCATAAAAGGATGCTGCGGAGCATAGATCATTTCCCCGCTGTCATCCACTACGGTCAAATAACCGGTTTTGCCCAGCGTCACATCGCGCGCCGTCTCGGCGATGACCCGCAGCTTCAAATCGACCAGAACCACGCCCTGCACCATCTGCGTCTCAGGGTCAACAATAGCTCTAACGGCGGATACCACTTCACTTTCTTTATAATCAACATGGGACATGACTGCGCGCCCATAAGGATGTCCGACAATTTTGAATATCCCTTTATTATCAACAGCCTGCTTGTACCATGCTTCATTAGTCACACGGGTTTCGGGGCGGGCATACATTTCATTACTGATGAAATCGCCTTCACGGTTGACCAGCATAATTCCGGCAATTTCAGAGCTAAGCGTAGTAAAGCCCTGCAGAAACTTGCGGATATTATACTCTGCCGATTCTCCGCTTGTGCCTGCTTCCTTCAACCGCGTTTCCGCCTTCTCGGTGCCATCCAGAAAAGCCTGCACCCCCGGATCAAAAGAAATCAGGTAGGTAATCTTCTGCAGATTCTCCACATCATTTTCCAGCGCCGTATTGACCTTGCCGATCAGCTGCATCGTATTCTCGTTGCTCTGCTCTTCGATAATCTGGTCCACCGTCCAGCCAATCAGCAATCCTAGCCCGATCGAAGGCAAAATACTGATCAACAAAAAATGGATGATCAGCTTATACCGGATCGGCAGATTGTTAAACTTCAGCTTCTCCACCGTCAAGCCGCTCTTCCGCATAAGATAATCCCCCCTGCATCAGCCTGCTTCTATTTGGCATAATAGTTGTCCACATTGGCCCGGCTCACCACATCAATGCCGGTGTCTACCGTATCAGGCACAGGAATAGGCTTGTTATTGGCGTAGGCGGCAGGGTCTTCATCCAGATCACGGTGTAAATGAAACAGCTCCGTAAGTGACCAGTAGCCCATATTCCAGGTACCTTGCGCCATCGTGGCGGCGATTCTGCCTTCTTTAACAAGATCAAGTGTGCCTTTATCCGTATCGAAGCTGATGATCTTGAGCGATGATCCGGCTCCCTGCTTCGTTTCCACCGCCTCGGCTACTCCTATTCCGCCATTAGACTCCGTAGCAAAAATACCTGTAAGCTCCGGGTATTCCGCTACCAGCTGTTCCGCCGCTTCCCTGGAAGCCACCTGATCGCCGCGTCCATCCTTGATTGCTACCAGCTTCATCTCAGGGAATTCGCTGCGGATGGTGACGCTGAAGCCGTCCGTACGCTCCTGATGATTATGCTGCTCCGGGGTCGTAATAATCGCCACCTCCCCTTTGCCGCCGGTGAGCTGGGCCATCTTCCGCGCTGCTTCAACTCCGGCATTGTAGTTGTTAGTGCCAAGGAAGGAGTAGGCCTTGCTATCCGGTGCCCCCGAGTCAAACAGCACGACAGGGATGCCGCTGTCCACGGCCTTGTTGATCGTAGCTGTGAGCAGCTCGGAATTGACTGCCGAAATGGCAATTCCCGCCGGTTTTTTGGCTATCATTTGCTCCAATACTGTCATTTGCTCATTGGCATCATGCTGGGTCGAGCCGTGGTATTCGACGGAGACGTTCAGCTCCTCCGCAGCATCTTCGAAGCCCTTCAGCACGCTTTTCCAATAATCAATTCCACTTTGAAAGGTAACCATCACATATTTATCTTCTATATTGCCGCGAAGTCCGGCTGTCTCCCATGGATCTGCAGCGTCGGCCTGCAGCTTGTAATTCAGCACATAAACGAGAAAAAGACCGATTAGCAGCACATAGACCATCCACAGTTTTTTCAAAATGTAACCCCTTTCACAAAAGAACAAGGTAGCACAGCTATTGCCATGATACCTCGTTTAATAGGAGAAGGGAATACCTCTCAGAATAGCAAATCCTGTGAATAATTCCCGCCCTCCAGCAGATCATACTCCACCATACGGTAGTCATCCAGCAGCTGTTGCTGTTCGGGAGTAAAAGCTGTCAGTGCACCGTTGGAACCGATCAGCACCTGCTTGCTCAGACCGGGCATCTCATCCTGCACTTTCCCCAGAAGTTTGTAGTACGGGGGCATAGGCTGCCCCGAGAGTCTAAAGACTGTAGGACCCAGAAAGGCCGGGCTGAGGGTGTTCAGCGGCTTTTTGCCAATATCAAAATTCGCCAGCATCACCAGCTTTGTCTCGTGCTTGAGCCTTGGCTCGCTGTCCCAGCCGGCATCCGTATATATTCCGGCCGACAATGCCGGCAAATGATCACCCCAGAAGACGGCAATCGTAGGACGATCAAGAGTTAGCAGCTCCTGCTGCAAATACGCCAGCGCCTCATCGGTCAGCTTGGTATTCTGTGTGTAGGTTTCAAGCTCGTCTTTATAGGACGGTGAAGTGCCTTCAACGGATATCGTATTCGGTCCATTGTGCCCCTTCGTAAACGGAAAATGATTCTGCATGGTCACCAGATGCAAAAACGCCGGGTCAGAGGACGCCTTCAGCTCCCGCAAAGCCTCCTGCACAGCCGCCTTATCGGAAATGTATCCCTCCGGTGTGATGCGTCCGGCATTGTCCAGATCCTTCTCGCTTGTAAAAGCATCAAAGCCGAGAATCGGGTACACGCGGTTGCGGTTGTAGAACGTCTCGTCATACGGATGCAGCGCCAGCGCGCGGTAGCCACGCTCCTTCAGAATGCTTACAATTGAAGGCAGTGAGGACATTTTCACTATTTTTTGCTGATACGGAATGGAACCGTCCTTAAGAAAATACATGGACATCCCTGTCAACGCTTCAAATTCTATATTTGCCGTATTGCCGCCAAACTCAGGCGAGAGCAGGAAACCGGAGGGTGTGGCAGATTCCTCTTGATGGATAAACTTTAGCGGATCTTCACTAAAGGAGAGCCCCGGCAGACGGGTAGGATCAAAGAAGGCTTCGTCCATCATGAACAGGATGTTCGGCTGCTGCGTTGCCTGTACGTTCGGAGCCGGATCCGGCAGCTTGCCGTATTTGGCGGCGATCTCCTCAATCGCTCTGCGGCTGTAGCCCTCAGGCTCTTCGATCAGGCTCTGGCGCAAATTGCCGGCAAAGGCAAATAAAAGACCGTTCTGTTTGTAATTCACCTTCTGGTTCCAAAAAATGTTCTGATACTTCATCGAAGCAGCCAAAGAAGACTGATGGGCTACCATCGAAACAAATCCGCTTATCATCGCCACAGAAAGTACGGTAATGAGCATTCTCAGCGGCAAGGCTACCTTAATCTTCGGCAGTTTGAAGATCAGCCAGACCACAGCGGCAATAAGCAGAACAGCAGCTGCCAGCGCAAGCGGTGGAATCATGCCTTTGGTAATATGGCTCATCTCCCCGGCATTTTTGAGCAGCAGCAAATCCCAGGGAAATAGCGGTTCTCCGGTGGTGGACAATTTCTTGTAATCGACAATACCCAGCATGATGCATAACACAGCGGCCATTGCAGATCCGGCGTAAACGCTCGGCAGTATCATAGAAAACACCAGCAGGAGAAAGAAAAAGAACAGGCCTCCGGCTAAATACAGCCAGTAATATTCTCCAATCCAGTTAAAAACACTCATCGCATCCATATTTAATGAAGCGGCCTGCATGAAGAAATTCAGAGCAAAGCCGCATAGCAGCAGAGCGAGCAGCAGGAAACCCAATCGTTTGGAAGGTAAAAAATAGCGCATATAAAATTCACTCCTAACTATACTAAACGTGTAGTATACGCTATTTAGCTTAAAGCTGCATTAAAAGATCGCACAAAAAAGCCCCACAAAAGTGAGGCTTGGCTTTACAGCTATGAATCTCTACTTCCTATTTCACGTACAGACGGCTGGTTTCTTCCCAGAATTCGCCCGGCTTCAGGCCGAACAATCCGATCTCATCGGCAGGAAGATCCACCTTCGGCGCATTCACCAGGTTAATCTGCGGCTCCGGACAGAAGAATCCTTCTGTAGCGCCATTGTTCCAGATCATCCATTGCTTGTAGGAGGTTCCGACATCATACACGAGCGTAACACCGGACTTGCTGTCCGTCAGTTCCATCCGGTTGCGGCCGTTTTGCGGTACAGCGGTGTAATGGTTGTCCATCGGCGCAAAGAACGGATTGACTCCTTCATCACGCAACGCGATTTCCTCTGCCGTCAACTCCTGGAAAGCGCCGGTGGGCAGCATGCGCTCACTGAGCTCCCAGCGCTCGCCGATGGTCGCCTTCACGCGGTAATCCTGGGGCGAGCTGTCCGGTGCAAACGGCGCATTGATCGCTGTGTGGAAGGCCAGCAGGCAAGGCATCAGCTCGCCGCCGTCATTGTGGACCAGCAGTTGCTGGGACAGCCCGGTTGCTTCTCCCAGCGTGTAGCGCAGCTTGACCGTATATTTGAACGGCAGGTATTGATAGGACGGGTGATTCTCGTCCACCTTAATCGCCACCGTAACGAAGCTTTCGCTTTTACCGCTGCCGAATTCTTCAACTTCCCACGGAGCTGTATGTAAAAATCCGTGCAGATGGTTGCCTGTTGCAGCCTCATTCACCGGAAACTTGTAGGTTTGTCCATTCCACGGAAATTCCCCATCTTCATAACGGTTCGGAGGAAACAGTACAGGTATGCCGTGAATTCCAGGGCTGGCCTTAAAGGCCTCCATCTCTGCCGCGCCCGGCTCATGCAGGAAACGGTAACCGTTTTCGGTATCACGGAAGCAAATCAGATTGCCGCCGATGCCCGGCAGGATAGCTGCCTCGTAACGTCCCGCTTTCAGCCAGACTGCAGCTTCTCCTTCATATTGTCCTTCGAATGCAGTAATCGACATGATAACTTTATTCTCCCTTCCATATGTTCGAAATGACTATCTCCTAAATAGATTACCACATCTGCCCAGAAGGGAACATGTCATTTTTACAACTGTTCCACTTCTACGCTCATTACATGTTCAATTTTCTTCACATCATAATATATTTCCGTCGCATAATCCTGATCAGGTGCAGACAGCACCATGTCAATCAGTTGCCTGCCGTCATCCAGATCCTTGATCTTTATCCGCCGGATCGTCCGTCCCGGTCTTCTCGTCTTTCGTTGATCGGTCATTTGACGTCCTTCGATCTTCTGGATCACCTCGGTCAGCACATAATTGGGCTGCATTATGATCTTGACGGAAATCTCATGCTTGTTCAGCACCTGTGGTCCAACGGCTTTGATCAGCAGCGGTACAGCATTGACGGCGAACATCAGCAGCACAACTGCATACCCCGCTTCCACATAAAAGCCTGCTCCAACCGCGATGCCAATCCCCGAGGCCGTCCAGATCAGCGCCGCCGAAGTTAATCCGGAAATCGCGTCTCCGCCTCTGCGCAGGATTACACCCGCGCCCAAAAATCCGATCCCGCTGACAATCTGCGCCGCCAGGCGCATCGGGTCCATGTTGGGGTGATCCGTTCCCCCGAACTTGTCATAAGCATGGATCGAGACAAGCGTCACTAAACAGCTTGCGATACTGATGACCATACTGGTCCGAATCCCCAGCGGCTTTTGTTTTAATTGCCTGTCGATACCGATGAACAGCCCGAACAGCATGGCCACAAGCAGTTTTACTATCGATTCCGTGTGCAGATCAATCTCCATAGCTCCTCCTAAAAGTATATTTATGAATAAACAGATAGAATCAGTATACCTGAAAAAAACATGAAAGCTTAGCTTTATTTATAGCAAGATAACCCGATAAAATATTTAAATCTTAATGAACAAGAAGAAACGGCATCCCCGGCCTTTTGCGTCAACGATGCAGCCCTCTCGGGCTGAGCCTATGACAAGGAACGGATTCCGTTTCTTCTGAGGAAGAGCTATTCAATTCATTATATGCTTGGCTGCCCGTGGTTAGAAGAGATCAGCCATGCAGCAGCGACTCGGCTCCATCACAATAAATCTCTGTTCCTGTAATATGGTCCGAATCGGCGGATGCCAGGAACAAGGCAAGTTTAGCCACCTGATCGGGCCGTCCGGGACCTTCCTCCAGCGGCTGCCCGCCGTCCGGAAAGTTCACCTCGATCTGCACTTTTTTGAGATCGTCGGAAGGATACGTATTGTCATCAATATTCGTCTTGATCGCCCCCGGACAGATGGCATTCACACGGATTTTGTATTGGGCCAGCTCCAGTGCAGCCATCTTCATAAAAGCCACCTGACCGGCCTTCGTAGTGCTGTAGGCAGAGAAACCGATATTAGAGAACACGCGGTTGCCGTTAATCGAACTGTTGATCAGTATGCTGCCTCCGTTCTCTTTCAAATGCGGAATTGCATATTTGACAGTGGCAAAGGTTCCACGGAGGTTGATATGAATCGTCTGATCCCAGGACTCAATATCCATCGTTTCAATCGGAGTCATTGCTCCGTTAATCCCGGCATTGGCGAACACAACATCAAGCCGCCCCCACTTCGCGGCCGCTTGCTTCACCGCCGCTTCCACCTGCTGCGGTTCGGCAATGTCACATTCAATGACGACGGCTTCCCCGCCTTCCTGTTTCACCTGATGTACAACCTTCTCGGCATTTTCAACCGTCCGGTCGAGCAGTACCACCTTTGCTCCGTTTCTGGCGAACTCCAGCACCGATGCTCTTCCGATCCCGGAACCGCCTCCAGTAACAATAGCTACCTTGTCTTTCAGCTTCTGTTCTGTCATATTAGCCAATCCTCCCAATCTAGATCATCTGTATACGCTTACCGGTTAAGTTCTTTCCTTAACCTTTACCTCACATACAGGGAAGTGAATCGGCAACTCTAATTTCATTAGTCTTTGGTCAGTCTCCCTGGCGCAAATGAATAATCAAATCACTCAGGCCGGCCTCGCGGATCAAAGTGATAACTTCCCATACTTAAGCACACCTTTCCTGCTCTGATCCAGAGCAGATCATACTTTGACTCAACCCTTCAGCCCGCTGGTACTGATGCCATCCACTATCTGCTTCTGGAAGATAAAGAATATCAGCATAACCGGCGTGAGACTATAAGAGGACTCCGTCTTGGCAATGAAATACGTACCTTGAACATAACTGCCTGTCCGGTAAGGTTCAGGCCGTGACACTTCCACTGCCAGCTCGTGCGGTGTAAGCAGCGGCTCTGCGGGATAGATTGAGCGGTTGCTGGCCGTGTCAACTACAATCAGCTGCCCTTCGCCCGAAGCCATATTCGTGCTGTCGGTAACGATTCGTTCTACCCGGATGCGGATAACCAGCGTCCCCAGATGATCCAGTGTAAAAGTTGAGCCTGTATAAGACTTGATCTGGCGTACGGCAAGCAGTGAGTTTTTGCTGCCCTGGGTGTACCAGACGTTACTTCCTCCACCCTCTACAGCCAGCGGCTTCAACTGATCCTGCAGGGACTGCGATACTCCTTCCCGGTTGCCGGCTGTCATCACACCGTCATTTGCATCCATCAGCATCATGGAATACACTTACTTCTCCGCACCCGCAAAACCCACCAGCCGGTTAATAATCTTGTTATGCAGCACCAGCCGCTCATAGGGTGTGGGTTGATCCAGCAGCTTGCGCAGACAATCCTGGATCTGTTCATCCGAGCCGACCGCAAAGGATAGCTGCTCCAGCTCCTTAAGCTCACTCTCTATGCTGACTGCCGACATACCAAGGACTTCGGATGACTTTTCATAAATTTGCCGGTCGTAGATCCGGTACACGTACTGAAGAAATATGAGAGAAAACAGAAACGACAGCAACAGTAAGAAGGAAATGATCAGAATCATTTTGTTAAAGATCCCTGAATTCCTGTAAGCACTTTTATTATTTCGCAAGTACATTTCTTTTTCAATCCGCCTTCCCTTATCATTTATAAGGCCAGTTCACTTCATGGGTCATTATTATCATAAACGAATGACACGGTTATGGAAATATAACCCAAAAAGACCTGAATAGCAGTTCCATGGGAAACTGCATATCCAAGTCTTTGGGGTGTTGATGGTAAATGCGTATTTAAGTAGAGCGCATATTATCCCAGCATCATCCGGTCATCCGCCAACTTATGTCCGCTGATGGTTTCGAATTCACCAAGCAGCCGTTCTACGGTCAGATCTTTTTTCCGCTCTGCATCAATGTCCAGGATAATAGTCCCTTTATCCATCATGATCAGCCGGTTGCCCAGCCGGATGGCCTGCTCCATGTTATGGGTAACCATCAGCGTAGTGAGCTTCATCTCACGGACAATCGATTCCGTCAGTTTCGTAATCAGCTCCGCGCGGGCCGGGTCAAGGGCTGCAGTATGCTCGTCCAGTAGCAGAATCTGCGGCTGGGTAAAGGTCGCCATCAGCAGGCTGAGCGCCTGTCTCTCTCCGCCGGACAGCAGGCCCACTTGGGCTCGCAGCCGGTTCTCCAGCCCGATGCCAAGGCGGCTCAGCTGTTCACGGAACAGCGCCCGTCTGCCGCTGCTGACTCCGAAGGTCAGACCGCGGTTTTGGCCCCGCTTGAAAGCCATCGCCAGGTTCTCCTCAATCGTCATATGCGGGGCCGTACCGGCCATCGGATCCTGAAAGACCCGTCCGATCCAGCGGGCGCGCTGATACTCAGGCAGATGGCTGATCGAGCTGCCTTCGATCCGTGCTTCCCCCAGATCCGGCTTCATTACTCCGGAGATCACGTTCATCAAAGTGGATTTACCTGCCCCGTTGCTTCCGATAACCGTAACGAAATCGCCGGCTAGAAGGTGAAGGTCGATGCCCAGCAACGCTATCTTCTCATCCGGGCTGCCGGGATTAAACAGCTTGGATACATTATCAAGCTTTAGCATCGGCTGTTCCCCCTTTCTTGCTTCTTAGCGCCAACGCCGCTAGTTCAGCGCTTCTTCTGCGGGCTGTTCTCTTCTGCTTCATATACCGCTGAAGCGACGGGAACAACAGGGCAATAATGACGATAACTGCCGTAATCAGCTTCAAGTCGGAGGCCTTCAGCCACGGAACCCGCAGGGCGAGCGCTACAACAATCCGGTAAACGATCGAGCCCAGCACAACGGCCAGCGTAGCCCGGAACACATTCCTGGCGCCAAAAATCGCCTCTCCAATAATTACCGAAGCCAGTCCGATAACAATCATCCCAATACCCATAGTTGAATCAGCAAAAGAGGAAGACTGGGCGATTAGTGCTCCCGAGAGCGCCACTAAGCCATTCGACAGGCTGATGCCGAGAATAGTCGTTGTATCAGTGTTTACACCGAAGCTGCGGATCATTCTTGAATTATCGCCTGTTGCCCGCAGGGCCAGGCCGAGGTCTGTGCGCAGAAACAGATCCATCAGCAGTTTAACAGCAACCACAATAAACGGCATGACCAGCAAAGGATTTATTGAACTAAGCAGGGTGCCTTCGCCCATGATCGAAACGTTGGGCTTATCTAATATCCGTAAATTAATGGAATAAAGAGCTATCATCATCAGGATCCCGGACAGCAATCCGTTAATTTTGCCTTTGGTATGCAGCAGGCCCGTGCACATGCCAGCTGCCATACCGCCAGCCATTGCACAGAATGTAGCCAGCCAAGGGGAATAGCCCTGAGTAATCATCACTGCGGCGATTGCCCCGCCAGTTGTAAAACTTCCGTCTACAGTTAAATCCGGAAAGTCAAGAATCCGAAAGGTTATATATACCCCCAAAGCCATAAAAGCGTACAGCAAGCCCGATTCCAAGGCTCCCATTATTGAATCATACATAGGTGACTTCCTCCCTCAAGCGGCAAGGGGCGTTCTTCTCGAATCGCCCCGTCATAATGTCTGAACTTATTGAATGATGTTGCTGGTCTGATCGGCAACTTCAGCTTTCATGGCATCTGTCACTTCAATGCCCTGCGCTGCTGCAGCCTTCAGGTTAAGAATAAGGTCCAGCTTCTCCTGCATGGTTACTTTCATGTCGCCTGGGCTTTTGCCGTTCTTCAGTACTTCCACAGCCATTTCACCGACCTGATAGCCGTGATCATAATATTTGAAACCGACTGTAGCAAATGCGCCCTTCTCTACCGTATCACGGTCAGCGGAGAAGAAAGGAAGTTTCTTCTCATTTGCGGTTTGGATAATTGTATCTACAGCACTTACCACCGAATTATCCAGTGTAATGTAGAATGCGTCTACACGTCCGACAAGTGATTCAGCCGCCTGCTTCACTTCAGAAGTATTCGTGACTGCAGCCTTCACCAGCTCAATGCCGTGTTTGTCGAGCTCTTCCTTGGCAATTCCCGCCATAACTACAGCATTCGGCTCGCCCTCATTAATGACAAGCCCCAGTTTCTTCACCTTCGGGAACTGTGCCGCAATGAATTGCATCAGCCGTGTGATTGCCTCCGGATTAGTATCGGAAGCACCGGAGACATTGCCGCCCGGGTGTTCCAGATCGGTTACAAGCCTGGCATCCAGCGGATCTGTAACAGCGGCGAACAATACCGGTGTATCCTTATCTACCTTCTGCACAATTGATTGAGCCGAAGGAGTGGCAATCGCGAGCACGAGATCGTTTTTGTCGCCGGCAATCTTCTGTGCGATGGACAGGTTGTTGGCTTGATCGGCCTGTGCGTTCTGGAGATCCACCTTCAGATTCTCACCTTCAATAAGTCCGGCATCCTTAAGTGCGGCCATGAAGCCTTCTCGCGTCGCATCCAGTGACGGATGTTCTACGTATTGGGAGATGGCAATGCTGTAGGATTCTTTGCTGCCTGCATCTGCAGGAGCAGCCGTGGCATTTGCCGGTTTGTTAGCAGCTTTTTCCGTATTCACCGCAGCATTGTTGTTCGATCCGCAACCCGAAGCTACAAGCATCAGACACAAGCTTAATCCTACCCAAATGTTCTTTTTTTTCATCATATAACCCCTTTTCTTTTACGGTATCAGCGCGTGCATCAAAGTGAGCGACTCAGCACTATCGCTTTCATCTTTAAAAGCGTTAAAGCGAAAGCTTACACTAACCTCACATAAAATACAGCCAATCTATTAAACATTATATTATATGGCGGTCCTTTATCCGTCAATGACTTATCGGCTCTCCAATTTATTCTTGCAGGATCAGGAAGCTAAGCCAAGATGTTCACACCTTCTGATCTTATAAAAAAAATCTCCTTGCACAAACTGAACTTACAGTCTGAACATGGAGAGTGTCCGATGACATTTGCTTATCCAACTATAACATTCAAGAAAACTGCTGTGATCCTTGCCATTGTTATGTCCACCAGCGCATGCGGGTATTACAAAAACGAGGAAAAGCCAAAAATCAATTCGGTAACGCCAGCCGGCACTTTTGCGGGCAGCTATTATGAGAAATCCCATGTCACCGACAAGCAGGGAAAGTTCTGGATTCCGCTGAAACCCGCCGCTGCCTCAATCGGCTACCGGATGAAGGATGACACCGCCAGCGGAGGTTATGCCAAGCTCGGCTATACGGATGTGATGTACATGCTGCGCCCCAACTCCACTCAGGTCTTTTCACTGGGCGAAAAAATCACTCTGCCTGACGCGCCGGTGCGCCGTGACGGTCAAATCTATATCACACCGACAGCTTTGTCCAAGCTGCTCCAAACTGAGGTCGGCTGGAACCCCACCAGCGGTGAGATCAATATCGCTTTACCGTCAGACAAGGAAGTCCTTAACAATACTGAAAAAAACGGTAACTCCAATATGGCCAAACCGCTGCGAATCCAGAGCGCTTCGAACGTTGATACCGGTCAACTAGTTGCCTTTGCCAGAAGATTTCTGGGTGTACCTTACGATTTTGGCGCAGGTCCTTATGAGGATACCGGACGTTTCGACTGCTCCTCCTTCACAAAGCATGTATTTAAAAGGTTTGGCGTGGAGCTGCCCCGACTGGCTAAAGACCAGGACAACATCGGCAGACGGGTAAGCCGAAGTGAGCTGCAGACCGGAGATCTGATTTTTTTCACCGTGCCAGGACGTTTTGACAGTGACGCCATACCGGGGCATGTAGGTATTTATATCGGCGACGGAAAGTTCATCCATACCTGGGGTGATCCCGGTGTACAGATCAGCGAACTGGACAGCGGATATTGGAGTAACGTAATACTGCATATGCAGCGCGTGCTGTAACCAAATAGCACCGCAGGCTGCTGAAGTAAAGAAGAGCCTGGTCTCCTGCTAAAGAAGACCAAGCTCTTTTACATTTTAAATCAACTGATGTGATCCGGTTTCACTAGTCCCAACCTTTGCCTTTGCCGCTCAGGCGGACAAACAGCTTCACCAGTTCAACTAAAACAACGATGGACACGGCTGCCCCGCAGACAATCCACCACTGCAAACCGTTCAGATGCTGTACACCAAACCAATCGTTCAGACCCGGAATAATGATGACCAGCACGAGCAGCAGTCCGGAAATCACCGACGCGCCCAGCATATATTTGTTGCTGAACAAACCGATCTGGAACAGAGATTTCGTATTGGATCTGACGTTGAAGGCATGTGTAATTTGAAGCAGACCGAGGGTGGCAAAAGCCATCGTAACTGCCACACCCTCATCATAATGGGTATGCGCCCAGTTATAGACGAGCAGTGTCAGTGCCGCTTCGATGATCCCCTGGTAGACAATCCCTGCCCCCACACCACCGGAAAAAATACTACTGCTGGACTTACGGGGTTTCTTCGTCATTACGTCTTCCCCGGCTTTTTCCAGTCCCAGTGCCAGCGCAGGCAGCGTATCCGTCACCAGGTTGATCCAGAGGATGTGAATAGGCTCAAGAATCCGCCAGCCGATCATTGTGGCGATGAACAGGGTCAGCACTTCCCCAAGGTTGGCGGAGAGCAGGAACTGGATAGCTTTGCGGATATTGCTGTAGACCTTCCGCCCTTCTTCCACCGCAACTACAATCGTCGTGAAGTTATCGTCGGCCAGCACCATGTCGGATACGCCTTTCGCGACATCCGTTCCCGTAATCCCCATGCCCACACCGATATCCGCTGACTTCAAAGCCGGTGCATCGTTCACCCCGTCTCCAGTCATAGCCACAATCTTGCCCTTTTTTCTCCACGCTTTGACGATCCTTACCTTGTGCTCTGGAGAGACACGGGCATATACGGAATAATCCTCGACCCTATTTGCAAAATCCGCCTCGCTGATCTTATCCAGTTCGCGTCCGGTCAGTACACTCTTGTCGTCATCGATGATACCCAGCCGCTTGGCGATAGCCGCAGCAGTGTCCCTGTGGTCTCCGGTAATCATGACAGGACGGATACCCGCCTTGCGGCAGACTGCTACAGCGTCGCGCACTTCATCGCGCGGAGGATCAATCATCCCGACGAGGCCGATGAATACCAGATCCTTCTCTGTTGTATCCGGTGAAGGTCTGTCTGGAAGCTCTGCATAATCACGATAGGCAAAAGCCAGCACCCGCAGCGCTTCATCGGCAAGCGCCTTATTGCTTGCAGTGATCTTGCGGGAATGCTCCTCTGTGAGCGGAATGAGCTCCCCGGCCTCATAAATATGGCTGCACTTGGAAAGCAGCACATCGGGAGCACCTTTCGTAAGGCCGCGGAACTTTCCTGCCTCCACCTGATGAATCGTTGTCATCAGCTTGCGGTCCGAGTCAAAGGGCAGCTCGCTTTTCCGGGGATACTGCTTCTCCAGCTCCCGCTTGTCAGTGCCGATGCTCAGCGCATAGTCCACAAGGGCTGTCTCCGTGGGATCCCCGATAATCGCTTTGCCGCTTTTGGTCCCGCCGGCTTTATCCCCTTTTGTGTTCTCTGAACCTTGCTTCCCGGCAGTGCTGCCTTCGTCAATGCTGGAGTCATTGCACAGTGTCATCGCCTGCAGCAGCAGCTCACCGCCCGGAGTTTCCTTAAGCTGTTCGGTCGCCTCAATAGTTGCTCCATTGGCGTACAGCTTCTCGACAGTCATTTTGTTGAGTGTCAATGTTCCTGTTTTGTCGGAGCAGATAATTTCAGTACTACCGAGCGTCTCCACTGCAGGCAGCTTGCGGATAATCGCTTTACGTCCGGCCATGCGCTGAACGCCCAGCGCCAGAATGATCGTTACGATCGCCGGCAGTCCTTCAGGAATCGCCGCAACCGCCAGCGAGATCGAGGTGAGCAGCATATCCAGCATTTCTCTGCCCTGGAGCAATCCTACGGCAAAAATGACTACACACACGCCCAAAATAATATAGGTGAAGTATTTCCCCAGTTCATCCAGCTTCTTCTGCAGCGGAGTGACATCCGTTTCTTCCTCTGCGATAAAGCCGGCAATTCTTCCGACCTCAGTCTTCATCCCCGTGGCTGTAACGACGCCTATAGCTCTTCCGTAAGTGACGCTGCTGCTCATATATGCCATATTTGTCCGGTCGCCGATTACGAGATCTGTCCCCTCCAGTTTGTCAGCATGCTTATCCGAAGGCAGCGACTCGCCGGTTAACGCGGCTTCCTCCGTCTGAAGTGATGCTGTTTCCAGTAGCCTGACATCGGCAGGTACGACATTGCCTGCTTCCAGCAGAACAATATCACCGGGCACAAGCTCCTCACTCTTGATCTCCGTCACCTGACCGCTGCGGCGGACCCGGGCATGCGGCGAAGACATGCTTTTCAGCGCTTCCAGGGCCTGTTCTGCCTTATTTTCCTGGATGACTCCAAGCACCGCATTCAATATAACAACCAGCAGGATAATGATTGTATCCGTCCATTCCCCGAGAATACCCGACAACACCGCAGCCGCCAGCAGAATAAAGATCATTACATTTTTGAACTGCTCAATAAATTTGGCCAGCAGCGACTTTGGCTTTGCCTCCTGCAGCATATTTTTCCCGTACCGCTCCAGCAGCTGCGCCGCCTGTTCTGAAGTTAATCCCTCTTCTCTTGTCTCCAGCCGTTTCAGGACTTCCTCTTTCTCCAGCAGATGAAACGGCTGTTGATCTTGCTGATTGGCAGAGTTCGAATTCAAGCTGTCAGCTCCTCTCATGTTAAAAAGTGGTGTATAGCAAATCACTTATATGGAGTTTTACCCAAAATTAACCGCAGAATTCTGAAAATTTAAGAACATTTTTCAAAGCTTGCTCAGAAACATCTGCAAACAAGGACGATTAGCCTTCAGTATTTTGAAAACAGGGATGCTCAAAGCCCTTAAACCTGGTTCCCTGATATACAAGCTCCCCCCGGTCTCCTTCAACAATCAATCCAAATGCCTTATTCGGTACCTGCAGTTCGACGCGGCGTCCATCTTGAAACTCAAATGTTACATAGTAGCTCGTATGGGCCCCTGAATCGCCTGATCCGCCCCAAACCTGTGTCCGTTTGGTCACGGCCGCAGCGTACACGGAGACCAAGGGACTGGCATTATTATTACTCCAGATGCTAATGGATTTGATGATAAAAAAGATAAAAAAACCAATCACCAGCAAAAAAATCAGCTTAAAAAAGAAAGGCATTCCATAGATAAAACTCCAAAAAAAACTGCCCTGCGGAAATTGCCCAAAACCGCTAATAAAGCTCTGTCCGTTCAAATCCATCTCTCCTCTTTCAAAAAAAATATAAAAAGTAAGATTTACTTTAAAATACGCTTTATTTCTCCATCAGTTTCAGTTTTTCAGCCTTGAAAAATGAAAAAAGATCTGATTTGAATTTGGCCCGGCTAAGAACGTATGTTATGCTTTATATACAAGATACAGTAAGGAGGTGATCTCATGAGGGCATATCTAGCGTATTCCCCCTACTCAAAACTGCTTCGGTCCGCATTTATTCCGATTCTTCTGTTTACCCTGATAGCCGGAGCCATCGGTGCTTTCAGCACTGTGGAGGATGAAGGGGAGACCTACAAATTTGAACGCTACGAGCATAAAATGGCGACACCGGTTCGTGCACATTCAACACCAATTAAAATTGTACCCGCTGTCCGCTTACCGCATCATGGGATCACTCCGGTAGTTCTGCCGGAATCTCCCGTACCTGTACTTGTTGTTTCGTTATCCCCAATTATTTACATTACGCTGAAGCGGCTGCTGCTGCAACCGCTTAGATATACTTCAAATTTGGTGCATCGCCCCATTTAACGACAGAAAAAGAAATGCATATTGGCTCACACAGAAGAACAATCTTATGACATATCAATTGGAGGCTGGACTTTCATGAACTATAGAGAATCAGATCTGCCGGGAATCGGCAAAAAATTCCTGCTGCAAACGCGCAGCGGCGACAAGCTAGTGGTCATTGTGCATGACGACGGCAGACGCGAGCTGTACCATTTTGATTATGATGATCCGGATCAGAGTGTATCCATGGTTGCACTGGACGATGATGAAGCAAGGCATATCTCTGCCATTATCGGCGGAGTCACCTATAAGCCCAAGGCCCTGGAGTCCATTGAGGTGGCACTGGATGATTTGATCATCGAATGGTACCGCCTCGAGTCAGGCTTCAAATGTATCGGGCATACGATCGGCGAACTGGATGTTCGTGCACGTGCAGGCGTCACTATTATTGCGATCATTGAAAAAAACCACCAGAAACATCTGAGTCCTGGACCGGAAGTTTTGCTGAAGGCGAACTGTACCGTTGTTGCTGCCGGGGAGAGACATCAGCATAAGCAGTTCAAACACATTCTACGAAATGGATGTGGTTAATAGATGAGCCATTATATTATTTTTGAAGTAGGCCTGGCCATTGTCCTGATTGCGCTTGCCGGAATCATCTCCACCAAACTCCGCTTTTCTGTAATTCCTTTCTATATTCTTATCGGGATGGCCGTTGGGCCCCACGCCTTCAAAATTTGGCATCTCGATTTCCGCTTTATCGAAAGTGCTTCCCTGATCGAATTTATGGGCCGCATCGGCGTACTCTTCCTGCTGTTCTATCTGGGGCTGGAGTTCTCCGTGGGCCGGCTTGTCAAAGCAGGACGTTCGATCGTAACCGGCGGTACGATATATATCCTGATCAATTTCACACTGGGGCTGGTCTTCGGCTGGGCACTCGGTTTCCCTCTGGAGGAGATTCTGATTATTGCCGGAATCACCACAATCTCTTCCAGTGCGATTGTAGCCAAGGTATTGGTTGATTTGAAGCGAACCGCAAATCCCGAGACTGAAATGATTCTCGGCATCATCATGTTCGAGGATGTTTTTCTCGCAGTCTACATCTCCATTCTCTCGGGTCTTGTCCTCAGCGGCTCTTCGTCGCTTGGCGGCGTACTGCTGTCCGCGCTGCTCGCGCTTGGATATATGCTGGCCCTCCTCATTATCGGACGCAAGCTAGTTCCCTGGCTCAACCGCGTCCTGAACATCCGTTCCAGTGAATTATTCGCGCTTGTCATCTTCGGTGCCCTCTTTCTCATTGCCGGCTTCTCTGAAACGATCCATGTCGCCGAAGCGATCGGAGCATTGCTTGTCGGACTGGTGCTCGCCGAAACCGAGCATGTGAAACGGATTGAGAAACTGGTCATCCCGTTCCGTGACTTCTTTGGAGCCATCTTCTTTTTCAGCTTCGGTTTGACCATTGACCCGCTCTCCCTCGGAGGAGAGGCGTTCTGGTATTCATTAGCTGCGGTAATCATAACACTGTTCGGAAATTTCTTGGCAGGAATGCTGGCGGGACGCAGTGCAGGTCTCAGTCCGCGGGCTTCGTCCAACATTGGCCTAACTATCGTCTCCCGTGGGGAGTTCTCCATTATTATGGCCAATCTTGGCAAAGCGGGCGGACTGATGGCGATCCTTCAGCCATTCGCTGCCATGTACGTATTGATGCTGGCCATCCTTGGTCCGCTGCTGACAAAGGAGTCCAAGACGATTTATAAGCTCCTGGATAAGGTATTTAAATTCGAAAAGCGGCATCTCGCACGCAAAGCAAAACAAGCCGCCCCTGTACTCGACAAAGAGTAAATAGAGTTCCCTGTTGAAGGGAGGGACGTGTATGAAGAAACGTTTACGCGGGGAATACCCCCCGCCACAGCACAAGGGAATCCGCATTCTCTCCGTCATTGGCGGAGGACTGCTGGCCGCTGTCGGGCTGGAGCTGTTTCTGATTCCGTATAAGCTGGTCCCTGGCGGAATTGCCGGACTGTCTGCTCTGCTCGCCCATCTTACCGAAATGCGGCTTGGCCTGTTTCTGTTTCTGTTCAATCTGCCGTTTATTCTCTTGTCACGCAGACAGATTGACATTCGGTTTGCCCTTTATACGATGCTCGGGTTGATCTGCTTGACCATAGGCTCATTGGCCTTGCATCACTTTCCAGCCGTTGTCAGTGAGCCGCTTGCTGCAGCAATAGCTGGTGGTCTCTGCCTTGGCTTTGGAATCGGTATTTCAATCCGCTTCGGCGGCATCAGCAACAAGACCAGTGAACAGGGTTATGTCTTGCTAAGCGGCAGCTTGCCGAAATCGGCGGAAACCGTCATTATGCTGCTCAACTGTGTCATTCTGCTATTCGGAGGTGTGCTGTTTGGCTGGGACCAGGCGATGTACAGCATTATCGCCTACCTGCTGGCCTTTGAAGGCATCCGGATCCCGCTTCGGGACCTATCGCGCTCCCGGGCTGTCTGGATTACCAGCAGCCACTGTGATGAAATCTCCAAAGCGCTCCACCAATCGCTCGAGCGGGAGACCAAACTTGTCCAGGCTTCCGGGCCGGAGGGACAGAAAGGCACGCTCTTCTGTCTTGCCAGCAAGATGGAGGAAGCCACTTTGACTTCAATTGTGAAGGAATGCGACGAGGACAGCCTCATTGTTGTGCACGCAGCGCAGGGCCGGGGCATCGCCGATTTTTTCCGCAAAAAAATCAGCTGAAAGATGACTCTGCCGGAATTTCCTGAACTGTGAATGGCTATAACCTATGAAAAAGGCGTTCCCGCTGCTGCAGCGCGGGAACGCCTTTTCCTATCTGCCGGATCCGGGTCTAGCAAATGCCCGTTTCTTCAACGGAACATCCCCCATAACCGGATCAGGTGAAACGTATTGCTCGGATCAATCTTCTGTGCGATCACAAATTTAACGATTTGCTCTTCCTGGGCTGAAGACAGCTTCTCACCCATCACTGCCGCAGCATTGCGTACCAGCCTGCGCACAACTCCTGTGTCCTGCAGCTCTTGCTTGGAAATACCGTTAATCATATTTTTGATGCGTTCCTTGACTGCCGGATTCTTCATCTTCAGCTTGATGCGTTCCACCAGCTGCGGGCTGATTCCGTATTGCTGATAACCCAAGCGCAGCACCTCCCGTCATATCCAATCATTCACAGTATATGTGGGCCGGTTGCCGCATGTGCCTGTTTAATCGATAATATCCCCCTGGAATATTTGTTCGTTCTGCAGATAGCTCCGCAGCGGTGCATAATCTGGGGATGTCCAGAAGGAAGAATCCTTCAGCAGCTCCGCAGCATCGTCACGCGCCTGCTCCAGTGTCTCAAAATCCGCAGTCATATCCGCCAGCCGGAATTCCGGCAGACCGCTTTGCTTCGTACCAAAGAAATCCCCCGGACCTCTTAGCTCCAGGTCACGGCGGGAGACCTCGAATCCGTCGTCCGTATCGGTCATGGCGGTCATCCGCTCCCGGCCGATCTCCGACTTGGGATCAGCCACAAGCACACAGTAGGACGCATGCTGGCCTCTACCGACCCGCCCGCGCAGCTGATGCAGCTGTGACAAACCGAAGCGGTCCGCATCCATGATGATCATCAGCGTGGCATTGGGAACATCGACGCCAACCTCCACGACCGTAGTGGAGACAAGCAGCTGAAGCTCATTGCTGTAGAAGGCGCGCATCACTTCATCTTTCTCACCCGGAGTCATCCGTCCATGCAGCAGCCCAACTTTATAGTGCGGAAAGGCCTGGGACATCTGGACATGCAGGTCTATCGCGTTCTGCACATCCAGCTTCTCCGACTCTTCGATCAGGGGGCAGATGAGATAGGCCTGACGGCCTTGAACAATCTCACGGCTGACCAGGTTCAGCACACGCTCCATCAGATCATGCTTCACCCAATAAGTCGTGATTGGAACCCGTCCTTTAGGCCGCTCTGACAAAGTCGAGACGTCCATATCCCCAAAAACCGTAATCGCTAGTGTCCGCGGGATCGGGGTCGCCGTCATCGTCAGCACATCCGGGTTATACCCTTTACGCCGGAGGACACTGCGCTGGTTCACTCCGAAGCGGTGCTGTTCGTCGGTAACCACAAGCCCCAGCCCGCGGAAGAATACATCATCCTGTATCAAAGCATGGGTGCCGACCACGACGTCCAGCACGCCCATTTGAAGTGAGGCCAGCAGATCCTTGCGTTTGCGCCCTGAGACACTGCCCGTCAACAGGCCTACCGTGATGCCAAACGGCTCAAACATTTTGGTCAGCGAGCGCATATGCTGCTCGGCCAGAATCTCCGTCGGCACCATCAGCGCGCCCTGAAACCCCGACCTCACGGTGGCAAAGAGCGCAATCGCCGCAAGCACCGTTTTGCCTGAGCCAACATCCCCCTGCAGCAGCCGGTTCATGCAGTACCCGGACCTCATGTCCTGCAGAATCTCCAGCTCCACATGCTTCTGCGCATCCGTCAATTCAAACGGCAGACTGCGCACAAAGGAGCGGACGGTTGAGTTATCAACTGTATGCACTACACCGTCCATTCTGCCGTGGTTCAGCACCCGGAAGGCCTGCACCTTAAGCTGGAACAGAAACAGCTCTTCATACACCATTCTGCGCCGTCCCTGCTGGCCTTCGCGGGTATCCTCCGGCTGGTGGATCGTAGCAATCGCCCGTTTGCGGGGCATAAAATCATATTTTCGCATAATGACCTGCGGCAATATTTCCGGAATCATCTCTCCGAACTGCTGCATGCCCTGGTTAATAACCTTGCGGATCCAGGACTGGGTGATCTTGCCGCCCACAGAGTATACCGGCTGCAGGGTGCCTGTCTTGCCCTCCCCGCGGTCCGGGAACTCATAATCTGTCACCGTAATCTGGCTGCGCTTCTGGTCCCATTTGCCGGTTAGCACGATCTCCCGGCCGACAGTCAACTGCTCGCGCACATAATGCTGATTGAACCAAGTAGCGGTGAACATCCATGGTTCAGCCACCATCTTGCAGCTTAAGCGCGACTTGCCGCCAAACCGCTGAAGTACAGGGATGCCAATCACCTTGGCCACCAGGGTAGCCTTGTCACCATGCTTCACTTCACTCAGCGGGCGGGGGCGGAAATCCTCATAACGGAATGGATAATACTCCAGCAGATCCTTTACTGTAAAAACGCCAAAGGCGTGGAGCTCGGATTGCTTTTGAGCGCTCACGCCAGTTATTTGCTTCACTTCAATTTTTTCCAAAGACAGGTTCATGTTCATCCCCTATTTACGCGGGCCAAATGAATACGGCTAAGGTACCGTTGCCGACATGGCTGCCTACGACAGGGCCGATGTTGGTCAGCACTTTCTCATTCAGGGTGAAGTGCACGGCTAATTCCTGCAGGAATTCTTCGCCGTAAGCCGGTTCAGCCGTATGACCCACAGCCAGATTGATTTTGTCCACACCCGGCAGATCGTTTTTGAACAGCTCGATCATGCGGGCTATTGCCTTCTTCCGGCCTCTGACCTTCTCTACCGCATAAATGATGCCTTCCGCATCAATGGAGAGAATCGGCTTGATATTCAGCAGCGTGCCCAATATGGCGGATGCTTTGCCGATTCTGCCGCCCTTTTGCAGATATTCCAGTGTATCTACCAGGAAATAAAGTTTGCGCGATTGACGCAGCTTCTCCACGGCTGACAGAATTTCCTCCGGGCTTATACCTTCTTTAGCCATTCTGGCCGCTTCCACTACCATAAAGCCGAAACCGTAGGATGCGGACAGGGAATCTACCACAGTGATGGCGTCCCCTTCCTCATCCAGCATCGATTTGGCCAGAACTGCAGACTGATAAGTTCCGCTAAGTCCGGATGATATATGAAACGATAGAATCGTACTGCCTTGATGACGCTCCAGAATACTGCGATACACATTCATATATTCCACCGGAGACGGCTGAGATGTGGTCGGCAGCTTCGCGGAGTGGGGAAGACGCTCATAGAACTGCTCCGGTGTCATATCCACATTGTCCCTGTACGCTTCCTCGCCGAACATTAATGTCAGCGGCACAACCTCAATGCCGTATGCTTCCGCCAGAGCCGGCGGAATATCTGAGGTGCTGTCTGTGACAATTACGGTACGATTCATGGGTTTCCTCCCCAAACTATGATTAAGCAGTCCGCACGAGGCGGAGTGTGCTTTGATGCTGACAGAAGGAATTCAGTCTCCGCCTATGGCTCTACCGAGAAAAGATAATAATACAGCGGCTGCCCGCCCTCATGAACCTCAACTTCAACCTGAGGATAAGTCTCTTCCAGCCAGCTGCTAAGTGACGCGGTCACTTCCGCTTCTGCTTCAGCACCGGTCAGAACCGTAACGATCTCGTCGCCGTTCTCCAGCATGCTTGTGAGCAGTTGCTTGCTTGCAGCGAGCAATTCATCGGAAGCAGCAACGATCTTCGAATTGGAAATACCGATATACTGTCCGGATTTGATCTCCAGCTCTTCAATCACGGTATCACGTACGGCGTTCGTAACCTGGCCGGATTTCACATGTGCGATGGCTTCCAGCATGTTGCTTGTATTGGCATCCACTGCATCATCTTCCTGGAAGGCAAATGCAGCGGCAATTCCCTGCGGGATGCTCTTGCTCGGAATCACCGTGATATCCCGTTCGTCCTCAAGTAGCTCTTTAGCCTGTTGTGCAGCAAGCACGATGTTGGAGTTGTTAGGCAGAATATATACATGCTTCGCCGAGATGGATGAGATCGCATTTACGAAATCCTCCGTACTGGGATTCATGGTCTGTCCGCCTGCTAGAACCGCATCGACCCCGAGGCTTTTGAAAATATCGGTAATCCCGCCGCCGGAGGATACGGCGATGAAGCCGTACGGTGCCATATCGTCCGCCGGAGGAACCGCCGGGGCAGGCACTACACTCTTCTCGTTAGGGATATCTGCAAACAGATCCGGCATTGGAGCGATATCCATACCGGTTGTCAGCAGATCGCGATGCTGCTCACGCATATTCAGAATATGGATCTGGGTGATCTCGCCGTAGAGCAATGCCAGACTCATCACTTCACCAGGTGTCTTGGAATGCACATGAACTTTGATCGTGTCGTCATCGGAAATGACGATGATTGAATCCCCATTAACTGACAACGCTTTCCGAAAATCTTCCTCATCAAAATCCGCTTTCACGGCTGCGCCAAGCTGGCGGTTGATGAAAAATTCCATATCATATAAAAATTCGATATCTTCCGTGGACAGCTGGGATTGCGCAGAAGACTGCACGGAGGACAATATATTCTCAGGTTTGGTGAGTACAGGTGCCGTTACAACGGCAGGTACCGGAGCTTGTCCTTGTACAGACGCCGGAGATGCGGAGACTCCGCTTGTCAGATACTGATGAAATCCTTCATAAATGTAGACCAGACCTTGGCCTCCAGAGTCAACAACGCCAACCTGCTTCAGAACAGGAAGAAGTTCCGGAGTATTGGCTAATGCCTCTTTGGCTTTGGCCAGAACCTCCGTCATAAGCTCCGTAATGTCTGTCGTGCGGCGGGCGTAATACACCGCATGTCTGGCAGCTTCTTTGGCAACGGTGAGTATAGTGCCTTCTACAGGCTTGACCACCGCTTTGTAGGCCGTATCCACTCCGGTCTGCAGTGCTGCCGCGAACTGTTGCGTGTTCAATTCATCATATTGGGCTGCAGAACGTCCAAGACCTCTGAACAGCTGTGACAAAATAACGCCGGAGTTTCCCCGTGCACCCATCAGGAGACCTTTGGAGAGTACTCCTGCACATTGTCCGACAGAGGCGGTATTATTCTTTTTCAATTCGTTCGCGCCTGCAGTCATCGTCAAATTCATATTAGTTCCCGTATCTCCATCCGGAACCGGAAATACATTTAAGGAATTGACGTGCTCTGCATGCTGCTGCAGCTTTTCCGCTCCGGCGAGTACCATTGCGGTAAAATCTGCTCCGTTTATAGAACGCTTACTCAATGAGAATTCCCCTTCCTAACTTCATGCCTAATCAATTCTATGATTAACTGGACATAATACACTAATTTATATTGTACTATAAGAGCCAAAAGAAATAAATGTTTTTGAATCGGTTGACGTAGCAAATTTTGCTGTGATATTATATTTAAGTATTGTTTTATGCAGGTGTTAGTAACAAGGAGGTGTAATCTATGTCCCGCAAATGTACTGTAACAGGCAAGAAACCGGGCAGCGGCAACCACGTGTCTCACGCAAACAACCGCAACCGTCGTTCTTGGGGAGTTAACGTTCAGAAGGTCCGTATCCTAGTGAACGGCAAACCGAAACGCGTGTACGTCAGCACCCGTGCTTTGAAAGCCGGCAAAGTTGAACGCGTTTAGTCTTGGATTATCCTAGACCTAGCGATATCTCATATGAAGCAAAAAGCACCCTTTACATACGTAAGGTGCTTTTTTTCATGTTTTCAGTTCTGATCCTTCCTCAGCTTTTCTGAAAAGTATTCAAAATCGCTTTAACAAAACCTCCCAAAAATCTTGGCAGCTTAAACGTGTAAAATTTCATCATTAACCCTCCCATCAATTCATGCCGTACGCTAGGAGACTTTCCTGTCTTTTCTGTTTGCGCAAACGAGCTGCAGAGCTCCCTTATGGAACAAAAAAAGGCTACATGAGATTTCTGCTCATGTAACCATATTTATGCACCCACAACTTGGCCTATACCTCAAGACTAATTAGGCGGCCGCCCGATTAACGGATTGCTGCCTCTGCTGCTTCACGGATTGCTTTGATGGCGGCAGCGCGATCACTGCGTCCAAACACGGCATTGCCTGCGACAAGTGCGTCTGCGCCCGCTTCAGCCACCAGGGGTGCCGTTGCTTCAGCTATTCCGCCGTCGACCTCTATGCGCAGCCCTTTGTGATTGGCTTCGTTCGCCCACTCCCGGATCTGCCGGATCTTACACAGTGTATGGGGAATGAAGGCTTGGCCGCCAAAGCCCGGATTCACGGTCATCACAAGCACCATATCCACATCCTCAAGCACCTCACGTACGGCTGAAGCCGGAGTCCCCGGATTGATCGCTACGCCGGCCATCAGGCCCAGCTCCTTGATCTGATGGATAACCCGGTGGAGATGCACACAAGCCTCTGCGTGAACCGTTATAACCGCTGCACCGGCTGCAGCAAAATCGGCAATGTAACGTTCCGGCTTCTCAATCATCAGGTGCACATCAAGCGGTAAAGAAGTGTGGGACTTCACTGCTTTGACAATGGGCGGACCCAGCGTAATATTCGGTACAAAATGACCGTCCATCACATCCACGTGTATCCAGTCTGCACCACTGGCTTCCGCTTCCGCTACTTCAGTACCAAGTGCGGCGAAATCCGCCGATAACAAAGATGGGGCAATTATAATCATCAGTTAGTACCTCCGCTTCTTGTCTTTCATTTCATTGTAGAACAGCTTGTAATGCTCATAGCGGCTGTCTGCAATTTCTCCATCCTGCCATGCCTCGATGACACGGCAGGATGGCTCATGCAGATGACTGCAGCCGCGGAACTTGCAATTCTCCGCATAAGGAGCAAACTCCCGGAAGCAGACCGACAGCTCCTCCACGCCGAGTTCTAAAAAGTCCAACTGGCTGAACCCGGGTGTATCGGCCACAAAGCCGCCATTACCGATATCCATCAGCTCCACATGGCGGGTAGTATGGCGTCCCCGGCCGAGCCGCAGACTGATCTCACCCGTCTCCAGTTCAAGACCGGGCACCAGCCGGTTCAGCAGCGTTGACTTGCCTACACCGGATTGTCCGGAAAAGACACTGATGACTCCGGCAAGCCGGTTGCGCAGCTCATCGCTGCCGGAGCCGGTTAAAGAGCTAGTAACCATCACTTCGTAGCCGATACGCTCATAAAGCTCTTTAACCATTTGCGTTGCTTTACCATCGTCATCCGCTAAATCCTGTTTGGTCAGCACAATCAGGGTGTTCAGACCGGAATGTTCGATGTGGACCAGAAACTTGTCCAGGAGATTCAAATTCATATCCGGCTCCCGCACCGAGAACAGCAGCACAGCCAGCTTCACGTTGGCAACCTGCGGGCGGATGAGTTCCGATTCACGTGGAAGCAACTCGTCAACCATCCCTTCCCCGTTTTCGGTCAGAACATAGATTATACGGTCACCGACGAGCGGAGCAACCCCTTTTTTCTTAAGAATCCCCCGCCCCCGGCATTGAACTGCCTCTTCCTCTGTCGCTATTACTCCGTCCCGGAGCGGCTTAACGTAATAATATCCGCTTAACGCTTTGATAATTATTCCTTCAGGCATACATAGTGAGCCTTCCTCTCCTGATTTTGCGCAAATGACCCAAGCTTGAAGCTCCCCGGGTCATTTCGCTGCCGCAGCTTCCCTGGTCAAATTCACCAGTTCAGCTTCAGCTTTTCTCTTTGGATATGTTTTTTTCCTTATTTTCACCATTTCTTTTGCTGTCATTCGCAAGTACATTTGCATTCTTGGAGTTGTCCAGCAAATATCCGGTCTGATTCTGACCTACTTCACCCGTATTTCCGCCTTCCTCCGTAGGTGGAGACAGAATCTCCGGTTCAATGGTCTCTTCCGGCGGACTTTCGGTTGGCGCCTGAGTAGGTTCAGGTGTAGGTACAGGTGTCGCTGTCGCCGGAGGCTCAGGCACCTGCACAGTTCCGTTTTTGGCATCCGAGTAACGGATCTCAAAAGCCTCAATATAATCTCCGTTCTGGTAGATTGAGACTGCTCCGTCTTTATTCGGGGCAAGGATCAGAGGTACGGATAAGACCTGACTCTTCGCGATCGTGCGGGTTCCCCATTCCTGCTGGGCTCCATCTTTGGTGGCATCAGAGAAAACAATACGGATTTGAGTCTTCTTACCGTCACTTGACGGAGCTACAGGCACTTTAAAGACATAATCAATAGCCTCCGGCGGAAACCCTGTGCTTATGGAAATGGAGACCTTGTCGCCTGGTGCAGCAGTATCCCCTTCTTCATAAGGCCATTGCTTCATCACCTGTCCCTTTTCAACGGAATAACTGGTATCTTCCTTGACCTCATCAAGAACAAGGCCCAGCTCCTCCAGCTTCGCTTTTGCCTGCTTCTGGGTTGAACCGGTAAGATCAGGCATAGTAACCGTGTCTTTGCCTTGACTGACATAAAGCTTAATAGAGCTCGTCTCGGGATCATAATCACTCCCCGCAGCCGGTTCAGAACGAATGACCTGTCCTTCAGGAATGTTATCATTGTGCTCTTCTGCCGGGATGATCCGTTCCTCTTCCACACCCTCTGCAATTAGCGCTTTAACGGCTTCGTCGTAGGTTTGTGTGGACAATTCCAGCATTTTAGATGGAGTCTTTTCTGTACTGACCGACAGGATGATATGCGTTCCTTCTTTGACGATTGTTTCAGCTTTTTTACCCTGTTCCCATACGATATTCTCAGCGAAATCCGGGTTGTACTGCATAACCGGTTCCGCAATGAGTCCTACCTCATCCAGCATGGAAGTGGCTTTCTCAAGCGTTTGGTTAACCACATCCGGCACTGTCACTTCGTCAACGACCAGCTTGGCATTTACATACCACACAACACTGCCCATAGCGAGCAAGATTACAAGTGTAAGACTAATCCATAAAGCTGGGCGGCCCCATCTCCGCTTACCTGGGCTGGAAGGAATGATCTCATCCTCTTCCCGCTGCATTTGCATCCGGTCTTCACCGCCGCTGCGGTTGCCAAGCCCCCGCTGGAGCGGCTTGATCGCCGGAATAATCCGTGTTCTGTCCTCGTCATCCCCGTCATCGTGGAACAGGGATTTGGCTTCACTGCGCCGCTCAGGCAGCAGGCATGTCTCTAAATCCTGCAGCATCTGCTTGGCCGATTGATAACGTTCCTCCGGATTTTTACGCATGGATCTCAGGATTACATTCTCCACACTCTGCGGAATCAGCGGATTGAGCAGACGCGGCTCCTCAAATTCCTCCTGCAGATGCTTTAGCGCAACACTGATCGGACTTTCGCCCAGAAACGGCAGCACGCCCGTCAGCATCTGATAGAGCACAATACCCAAAGAATAGAGGTCAGATTTCTCTCCAGTGGTCACACCCTTGGCATGCTCCGGGGAGAAATAGTGCACTGAACCTACAACTGAACCCGTCTGGGTGATTGTAGTGGAAGTAACAGCACGGGCAATCCCAAAGTCCGTTACTTTAACCCGTCCATTGCGGCCGATCAGAATGTTATGAGGTTTAATATCGCGGTGAATGATCTGGTTCTGGTGGGCATGGTCGAGCGCATCGCAAATCTGTGAAGCGATACGCACCGATTCATCTACCTGTAGCGGAGCCCGTTCCTTAATGATCTCATTCAGGTTCTTGCCTTCTATATATTCCATTACAATATAATGAACTTCGTCTTCTTGCCCCACATCATATATACTGACCACATTCGGATGTGATAAAGATGCGGCTGATTGCGCCTCCCGCCTAAACCGGCGGATAAATTCCTCATCATGCACAAATTGATTGCGCAGCACTTTAATGGCGACGTTCCGGTTGAGCAATATGTCATGCGCTCTATAGACAAGCGCCATACCGCCTCCACCGATCCGTTCGATGACTTGGTAACGGCCGCCCAATTCGTGACCGATCATCTATTCCACTCCTTTGTTTCGGGCACAGCGGCCTCTCCTTGATGTTCTAGCATAGCGAGGCTGATATTATCGCCGCCCCCAGCAAGCAATGCCAGCTGAAGCAACCGATCCGCTCTTTCCTCTAACGGTATTTCTTGTATTCCAGCAACCTTACCCATATGCTCCAGGCTGACAAAATTACTCAGGCCGTCACTGCATAGCAGCAGAAGTTCCCCCATTGCCAGATTGACAGGAGCCAGATCAGCATGGACCTCGGGATCCGTCCCCACCGCTCTTGTCAGCACGTTGCGGCGCGGATGGTTGTCGAGCTCCTCCAGGCTGATCTGGCCGTTCTTGAACAGCTCATTGACCAGCGTGTGATCCTCGGTTAATTGCGTAGCTGCACCGTCCTTAACCAGATAAGCCCTGCTGTCCCCTATATGGCCAATATATCCCGCTGACCCCTTCAGTAGAACAGAAACGACTGTAGTCCCCATATTATGGTACTTCTCGTCGCGCGAAGCCTCGCTGTGGACAATACCATTGGCTTCTGTAATTGCGGCAGCCAGCGCCTCCCGCAGCTCTTCCTCTGAAAGATCAGGCTGTAACCCTTCAAGGGCATTCCTCATCGTCTCCAAGGCGAGCCGGCTTGCGGTGTCGCCAGCCAAATGTCCGCCCATTCCATCGGCGATAATACCGAGAGTATAACCGTGGCGCGTCGCACCGATCCAGACCGAATCCTCATTGACGGTACGTACCCGGCCAATGTCGCTGGCATGAACTGTTCTGATCAAATATCCTCACCCCAACTCCATATGTTTGGCGCGCAGCTGTCCGCATGCGGCCGCAATATCATGGCCCTGCTCACGGCGGATGGTAACATTCACACCCTGATCGGCCAAAATACGCTGAAATTCAAAGATATCATTACGTGAAGTTCTTACATACTTGCGCTCCGGCACATGGTTAACCGGAATCAGGTTGACGTGGCACAGCATTGTTTTGAGGACCCCCGCCAATTCCTTCGCATGCTCTGGCTGGTCGTTTACTCCGCCGATCAGTGCGTACTCGAAGCTGATACGACGCCCAGTCTTGGCCTGGTAGTAACGCAGAGATTCAATCACGTCGTCAAACGGATAGCGGCGGTTCACCGGCATCAGCTTGGAGCGCAGGGCATCATTTGGCGCATGAATGGAAATGGCCAAATTGATTTGTGTATCTTCCTCAGCGAATTTGTAAATGTTCGGTACAATTCCGCTGGTAGAAACGGTAATATGGCGCTGGCCAATATTCAGGCCTTTTTCATGGATCATAAGACGCAGGAATCTCATCGTTGCGTCATAGTTCTCAAAGGGCTCGCCTGTACCCATAATTACAATGCTGCTGACACGCTCGCCGCGCGCATCAAGAATTTGCTGTGAACGGACGACCTGGGCAACAATCTCGCCTGCGGTCAAATCGCGTTTCAGCCCACCAAGTGTGGAAGCACAGAAGGTACAGCCGATCCGGCAGCCTACCTGTGTCGTTACACACACGCTATTGCCATAGTTATGTTTCATAATAACTGTCTCGATCGCATGATCGTCATGCAGACCGAACAGGAATTTCACGGTACCGTCCTTGGACTCCAGCTTCGTAATCTCGGTAAGGGCATTGATGCTGAATTGATCATTCAGCTTCATGCGCAGCGCCTTGGACAAATTGCTCATGGATTCAAACTCGCTTACCCGCTTTACATACAGCCAGTCGAAGATTTGCCCGCCGCGAAAAGCGGGCTCACCGTTATCTTTCGCCCACTGCTGCAACTCTTCCAAAGAAAAATCATATATTAAAGGTTTCATTATATTCAGCACCTGTTCTTTCATGAAGTATCAAAATGTATTGATTATACGCTTAGGTTATGCGTATTATTTCTCATTCTTCCTATTTTAACACAAATTTCAGAGACGGTAAAAGAAAGCCCGCCACGCACAATACCCTGCGGGCGGGACAACTGTAAATCCCTTGCCGATTTACTATTTTACAAGAGTCGTTCCAGCCGGGCAATATAGAACCCATCGCTTCCAAAATGCTGCGGCAGGAGCTGTATGCCCTCTCCTGCGGCAACTGCAGTTTCTTCAAGACGCTCCCATACAGTGGAGCTGAAAGTCACAGGTGCAAATCCAGGATTATTCTTTAGAAAATCAGCGACAATGCCGCTGTTCTCCGCCTGCTCTGTCGTGCACGTACTGTAGACCAGCACGCCCCCGGGTTTCAGCAGTCTGGCAACCGATTGCAGCAGCTCGCCCTGCAGGGCGGCAACACTGGCGACATCCTCCGGCTGCTTGCGCCACTTCAGATCCGGCTTGCGGCGGATTACGCCAAGGCCGGAGCATGGGGCATCCAGCAGGATGCGGTCAAAGGATTCCGGCTCAAGCGTATCCACAAGCTCAAGTGCATCGCGGCTGCCTGTTGTTATGGACTCCAGGCCCAGCCGCAGCGCCTGATCTGCAATCAGCTTTGCTTTATGTTCATGCAGATCATTGGCATAGATGCAGCCTTCGTCTTTCATCAGCTCAGCCATATGCGCGCTTTTGCCGCCCGGGGCAGCGCAGCAATCAAGCACGTTCATTCCCGGCTTAGGATCAACAGCTTCAGCCACCAGCATAGAGCTCTCATCCTGGATCGAGATGTATCCATCACTGTACCAGGAGGTTAATGCCAGATTACCTCCACCTTTTACAACAATCCCGTACGGGCTTACTCTTGACACAGAGGCTTCCATTCCCTCTTGCTGCATCTGTGCCAGCAGATTGTCCCTGCTGATCATCGTTGTGTTCACCCGCACGCTGACCGAAGGTGGTTCATTATTGGCCGCACACATGGCTTCAGCCGTTTCTATACCATACTCAGCTGCCCAGCGCTGCACCATCCAGAGCGGATGCGAATGGAGAATGGAAATCCGTTCCTCCCCGCTGAGTCCTTCTTTCAGTACAGGCAGGTTACCGGCCCGCAGCACGCTGCGGAGAACCCCGTTGACCATTCCCGAAATCCCTTGGTGTCCACGCTTCTTGGCTATATTCACAGCCTCATTTACGGCTGCATGTGATGGAATCCGGTCGAGATACATGATTTGATACAGACCAAGGCGCAGCAGATTGCGCACCCAAGGCTGCAGCTTGGCGATTCCCTTAGTCACGAAATCTCCCAGTACATAATCCAGCGTTAACATCCTAGAGATGCTGCCGTATACCAGCTCGGTGACAAGTCCCGTATCTTCCCGGCTAAGCCCCGATTTCTGCAGACTGCTGTTGAGCAGCAGGTTACTGTAAGCTCCCTGCTGTTCGACCCGGACGAGAACATCGAGAGCTACCTCACGGGCAGAGTCTGCCGACGATTTGCCGCCAGCAGCGCCCTTGCGGTTTGGTTTGGCATTTGACCCTTTTGCACCAGGCCCCGTATTCTCCACTTTCAAC
This sequence comes from Paenibacillus sp. FSL L8-0470, assembly GCF_038008625.1. Classification (NCBI taxonomy): domain Bacteria; kingdom Bacillati; phylum Bacillota; class Bacilli; order Caryophanales; family Paenibacillaceae; genus Paenibacillus; species Paenibacillus sp. FSL L8-0470. The sequence goes on along the minus strand of NZ_JBBOZM010000001.1, from coordinate 3,079,078 downwards.
GAGGGGGCCTGTCCACTTCGTCCTGCGCCATTGTGGCCGCCCGCGCTCAACCGAGCACCGTCCCGGGCTTCATGGCCGCGCCACGGCTGAAGTCGCCAGCGCTCATCGCTTTTTTGCCAGCAGGCTGCACTGAGATCAACAGCACAACTCCGTCGCCGGTCTTCACCTCGACGCCCCGCTCGTTAACAGCTAATACCGTGCCTGGCGCAGACGTTCCACCTGTGCTGTTCCCGTCAGGCTTTGCTGCCGCCCACACCTTGAATGTTTCACCGTTCCAGAGTGTAAACGCGCCGGAGAACGGGACCAGTCCCCGAATGCGGTTATAAATTTCGCGCGATCCGGCATTCCAGTCAATCCGCTCGTCTTCCCTGCTGAGATTCGGCGCATAGGTGGCTTCACTGTCGTCTTGGCGCGTAGCCTGAAGGCGACCGGTAGCCAAACGCGGCATTTCCGCCTTCAGCAGATCCCGTCCGGCAAGACTCAGCTTCTCAAACAATACCCCTGAAGTATCTTCATCTCCGATGGGAACCTCAACCCGCGATATCATATCCCCGGTATCCAGCCCTTCCGCCATGTACATCAGCGTGACTCCGGTGACCTGCTCACCGTTGATAATACAGCGCTGAATCGGCGCTCCACCACGGTATTTCGGCAGCAGCGAGCCATGAACATTGACACAGCCGTTCACGGGCAGCTCCAGCACCGATTTGGGCAGAATTTGACCGTATGCCGCAGTAACAATCAAATCCGGCTTATAGGCGGCAAGCTCTGATACGGCTTCCGGCCGGCGCAGCCGTTCAGGCTGCAGAACGGGCAGCCCCAGAGACAACGCCGCCTCCTTCACCGGAGTTGGAACAAGTGTCTTCTTGCGGCCTTGCGGCCGGTCAGGCTGGGTGACAACGGCCACAACTTCGTAGCCTTCCTCCACCAGCATCTGCAGGGAGGGCACCGCAAAAGCCGGCGTTCCCATGAACACTATTTTCATTTCATTCACTCCTCGGTTTCACTGCGTTCAGCTGTATATTCATATACCTTCTCGGCAATATCCGTGAACACTACTCCGTTGAGATGATCGATTTCATGCTGAAAAGCACGGGCCAGCAGACCGCTTCCCGTAATCGTCACTTCCTTGCCTTCACGGTCAAGGCCACGCACCGTAACAGTCTCCGCGCGGCGCACATCGCCATTTAGCCCGGGAATACTCAAACATCCCTCAGGTCCAAACTGTTCACCTACCATACTGAGTATTTCCGGGTTGATCAATTTGATCAAACCATGCTCCTCATCGGCATCCACTACGATCAGCCGTTTCAGGATACCCACCTGCGGTGCCGCCAGGCCAACGCCTTCAGCGTCATACATCGTGTCCGCCATATCGTCCAGCAGCTTCTGGACATTGGGTGTTACTTTCGTTACTGTTTTCGCTGTCTTGTGCAGCACTTCATCCGGTTCTTTCACGATCAGCCTGATTGCCATTACCAAAACACCTTCCTTGTTCTGAACATTTCTATAGTTAGAAAAACGAATTAATAAACCCAATCATGCCTAGAGGCAATATTTCCTTACCCATTGTAACATGTCTTCCGGTTACATCAACATCTGCGGATCAACGTCGATGCTGACCTGCAGTCCTGTGTCACGGACCGAATCCTCCAGCTCTTCAGCCACCTGCTTGGCCAGCCCAATCGCATCTATGGCTCCCCGCCATTTAATGATGCACTGGAATCTGTATCTGCCCTTCAGGCGGGGCAACGGTGAAGCCACCGGTCCCAACAGATCGAGCGCGTCCGTGGACAGCTTATCCAAGCTGCCGTACCAACGGAGCTGTCTCGCTTTGCCCTGAAGGTTCAGCGCATAATTCTCGGCCAGACGCAGCAGCAGCGGCAGCTGTTCATGTGACAGGGTCACGAGAATCAGCCGGCAATAGGGAGGATAATGCAATTCTTTGCGGTGCTTCAACTCTTCACGGACAAAGGAGCTGTAATCATGGCCGCTGGCATGGATAATCGAATAATGCTCGGGGGTATAGGACTGGACCACGACTTCACCGGGTAGCTGATGCCGCCCCGCCCGCCCAGCCACCTGGGTAAGCAGTTGAAACGTCTTCTCCGCCGCGCGGAAATCAGGCAAGTTGAGTGCAGAATCCGCCGTAATAACTCCGACGAGTGTAACATCGGGGAAATCCAAACCCTTCGCCACCATCTGCGTTCCGAGCAGCACATCCGCCTTTTTGTCCCTAAACTGGTTCAGCAGCTTCTCATGCGAGCCCTTTTCCGTCGTTGTATCCACATCCATCCGGATTACGCGGATGCCGGGGAAAAGTTTGCCTAATTCTTCTTCCACCCGCTGTGTGCCTGTCCCGAAGAAGCGGATATGCTCACTTCCGCATTCAGGGCATACCTTCGGCGAAGGTTCTGCATGACCACAGTAATGGCAGCGCAAATTGTCGCTGCGGGCATGGTAGGTCAGCGAGATATCGCATTCCGGGCAGCCGGCGACATAACCGCAGCTCCGGCACATTACAAAGGTGGAAAACCCTCTGCGGTTCAGCAGCAGCACTGTCTGCTCCCCGCGTTCCAGCCTGCTCTCAAGCGCAGCGTGCAGCCTGCGGCTGAACATGGAGCGGTTACCTTCCTTAAGCTCATCGCGCATGTCTACCACATGCACCTTTGGCAGTTCATTGCCAAGCGCACGGCTCGGCATCTCTAGCAGAACTGGAGAGAAGTGAATATCGCTTTGTGCCCGGGAAGCATGATAACTCTCCAAAGAAGGAGTGGCTGAGCCAAGAATTACTGCAGCTCCGCCTTGCTCTGCCCTGCGGACAGCCACATCGCGGGCATGGTACTTCGGATTCTCCTCCTGCTTATAGGAGCCTTCATGCTCCTCGTCCATAATAATCAGTCCAAGATTAGCGAATGGCGCGAATACCGCTGAACGTGCTCCGACGGCAACTGCCGCTTTGCCCTCACGGATTTTGCGCCATTCGTCGTATCTTTCTCCGACAGACAAGCGGCTGTGCATCACCGCCACTCCGCTTCCGAACCGGCCCTTAAACCGCTCAACCATCTGCGGAGTGAGCGCGATCTCGGGAACCAGCACCACCGCCTGCCTGCCCTGGTCTACTACCCGCTGGATGCACTGCAGGTAAATTTCCGTCTTTCCGCTCCCGGTTACCCCGTGCAGCAAAAACACTTCATGCCGCTGCTCATCCACCGTCCGGATAATCCGTTTATATACGGATTCCTGTTCGCCAGTCAGCGGCAGCGGAGTGCTCGGTTTGAAATCGCGTCCCCGGTAGGGATCGCGGTACACTTCAATTTCGCTGATCTCAATGAAGCCCTTGTCTTCCAGCGACTTCACGGTACCGGCTGTAACCTGCAGTACCGACAAAAGATCCTTCATTGGCATGGGTAGCATCGGCTCCATGTCGATCAGGAAGGCCAGCACTTCCTTCTGCCGTGCTGAACGTGCCGGGAAGCTGCCCAGTGATTCGCGGGCTGCGGCAACGCCTATCGCCAAATCTACAGCCTTCAGCTTCTTTTTGCCCATTTTATCCTTAATCGACTGGCTCTCGGACAGCACTCCCCGCCGCAGCATGAACTTCACCGTCTCCGCCGCATCTGGAAACGTCCGGGTCAATTGCTTCATGGAGACCTCCCCGGCACGTCTGACAAAATCGGTGATCTGCTGCTCCTCCTGGTCCGTATCCAGAAACAGCGGAAACAATTCATCCTCAGGGCTCCCTGCTTCCTCTGCCGCTTCTCCGAGGGAGATCAGGCGCTCGGCTTTGCCCTTAAGGGCAGTCGGAAGCATAGCCTGCAAAGCGGAGATCCGTCTGCAGGCATATCTTTGACTCATCCAGTCCCCAAGCTCTACAAGCTCTGGCGACAAAGGCGGGAGCAGATCAAGCACTTCTTGGATGGGTTTAAGGGAAGGGCCCGAGCCGGTCTCTCCCGATTCCAGTGAGACAACAAAACCCTGTACAGTCCGGTGACCAAAAGGAACAGCCACTCTGCTGCCCACTTCAATCCACAGTTTCAGGTCAGCGGGAATCAAATAATCAAATGGCCGGTCAGTGCTGCGCACGGGAACATCGACAATGACCTTGGCTATATCCATTATAAGGCAGCTCCAGCGATACGCTCTGCTGCGAGTCCCAGCAAGCGGCGCGCCACTTCATCTTTGCTTACCAGGGGAATATCCAGCACAAGGCCTTCGGCCCCATAAATAGAGACAATATTGGTATCCGTGCCAAATCCGGCCCCTTCCGCAGCCACATCATTAGCCACAATAAGGTCCAAATTTTTGCGGACCAGCTTGTCCTTCGCGAAGGCTTCGGCGTTTCCTGTCTCGGCAGCAAATCCGATTAGGAACTGCTTGTCCTTCATTTTCCCCAGACTCTCCAGGATGTCGGTTGTCTTAACCAGTTCAAGCGTCATTGTATCGCCGCTCTTTTTGATCTTGGATGGGGCACTCTGCTTAGGACGGTAATCTGCTACAGCAGCGGCCTTGATCAGAATATCGCATGCCTTCCACCGGCCGGCAACCGCCTCATACATCTCCTGGGCTGACTCTACCCGTACCACTTTGATGTCCGGGTCCTGCGGGGGCTTCTCATCCGTACGCGCAGCAATCAAGGTAACCTCAGCACCCATGGCACGCGCAGCACGGGCCAGGGCAAAGCCCATTTTGCCGGAGGAGTCATTGGAGATATAACGGACCGGATCAATCCGCTCCACCGTCCCTCCAGCCGTCACAATAACTTTTTTACCGGCCAGCGGACCGGATGCAGCGCTGTTCTGAAGAGCGAAGAAAGCATCCACACAGCTCACAATCGTCGCCGGCTCCTCAAGCCTGCCTTTGCCTACATAACCGCAGGCCAGCAGCCCTTCACCCGGTTCAATAAACTGCACACCACGCCCGGCAAGAGTATTCATATTGCTGATTACCGCCGGATGCTGGTACATATGGACGTTCATTGCCGGTGCGACCATAACTGGAGCGGTCGCGGCCAGCAGTGTAGTGGACAACATATCATCGGCAAGGCCATGCGCCATTTTGGCGATGATATTGGCCGTAGCCGGTGCGATCAGGACAAGGTCGGCGGCATCGGCGAGGTCAATATGCGATATCGATGACGGGTCGCGTTCCTGGAAGGTATCGCTGTATACCCGCTGCTTCGAGAGTGACTGCAGTGTCAGCTCAGTAATGAACTGTTTAGCCGAGGCTGTCATAATGACATGGACTTCGGCTCCTCTTTGTGTAAGCTTGCTGGTCAAATCCGCTGCCTTGTATGCAGCAATTCCCCCTGTAATGCCAAGAATAATCGTTTTACCCTTGATGTTGTTCAACATGATCTCCCCCCTGTTCCTTTCCTGCGCCAAAGCTCTATAGTTCGGATATAAAATGAAGAAAACTTGAAATTCTAATATTTCGGGCAAGAAGAAACGGCTGCGTCGGCCTATCTCGAGACGGCATCCGTTTCTGCAATGATATAAGGATAATATAGCGTAAATCCTCTAGGCCTTATCTCTTTAAAAAAATAACAACCTTCCGGTTGTCAGGAACAGCCCGGTACGGGCTATGGGTCACTAGGTTCATGCGCTGTCAGCCCCTTAACCTAAGAAGAAACGGTAGCGCCGCCTTATACAAAGGCGGTGTCCGTTTCTACAGTAGGCATGGCAAGCTATCCGGACTATTCTTCGCCGCGTGTTACAATGATGCGGTCTTCATAAATTTCTTCCAGGGCAACGCCAACAAACTTGTGGGATCTCGGCGACTTGATATCAGTCTTGCCGCCTTCACGGAGAGCTCTTGCCCGGCGGGCAGCTGCGACAACCAGCGAATACTTGCTGTCGACTTTGGTCATCATTTCATCAATAGATGGATATAGCACGTAAGACACCTCTTCATCTTTTACTGTTAAATATGATCAATCTTGCTGTGCATATCATCTTACCTTACAATGTTCGGCGATAATAATGCTTTCTATTCGCTTACAGGCCAGATCAATCTCATCATTCACTACGGCATAGTCATAATGCCGGATCAAACCAATCTCATCTTCTGCTACGGACATGCGGTGGTTAATCACATCAGGATGCTCCGTACCGCGACCGCGGATGCGGTCCTTCAATTCGTCCATGGATGGAGGAAGAAGGAACACAAAGATGCCTTCCGGGAATTTGTCTTTGACTTTGAGAGCTCCCTGAACCTCGATCTCCAGAATAATATCTTTTCCGCTCTCGAGTGTTCTTTCCACAAAATCACGCGGAGTACCGTAATAATTGCCTACGTACTCCGCATACTCCAGCAGCTGGTCCGCTTCTATCATTGCCGTGAACTGCTCTCTGCTCTTGAAAAAATAATTGACGCCGTTCTCCTCACCCTCACGCGGACTGCGTGTGGTGGCGGAAACGGAATAGATAAGCTCGGGCATCTTCGGCCGCAGCGCGGTACAGACGGTACCTTTACCAACGCCGGAAGGGCCGGACAATATGATCAGCAATCCTTTTGACATAGTACACTCCATTTGTTGTTATTCGTCGTTATCATCATCTTTGCTGGATAAGCGGTGTGCCACAGTCTCCGGCTGAACGGCCGACAGAATGACATGATCGCTGTCTGTAATAATGACGGCCCGCGTCCGGCGGCCGTAGGTCGCATCGATCAGCATATGCCGGTCTCTGGCCTCCTGGATAATACGTTTAATTGGTGCAGATTCCGGGCTGACAATGGAAATAATGCGGTTGGCCGATACGATATTTCCAAAGCCGATGTTGATTAATTTGATTGCCATGTTCCGGTTGTTCCCCCCATAAGTTACATCTTTGCTTGATTGAACTACCTGTTATTCTAAGTTCGCTGCTTGCTCGCGTATCTTCTCCAGCTCAGCTTTCATATCAAGCGTGAGATTCACTAGAGTCAGATGGTTGCATTTCGACCCGATTGTATTCGTCTCCCTGTTCATCTCCTGAATGAGAAAATCCAGTTTGCGTCCTGCCGGCTCGCTTCCCTTCAGCAAAGCTCTGCATTGTTCAAAATGACTGTACAGCCGGGTAAGCTCCTCATCAATGTTACAGCGGTCGGCAAAGGTAGCAATTTCCATTCCGAATTTATGCTCCTCAAAAGGGAAAGTCCCGTCATTCAGCGCGTTCAGCCGCAACCGCAGCTTATCACGGTATTCAACTACTACTGCAGGAGCAAGTGCGGCCATTTCAGCGTGCAGCTCCTCCAGATGCCCTAGCCGGCGCGTTAGGTCAGCGGCAAGATAACCGCCTTCCCGGACGCGCATTTCCAGCAGGGATTGAAGGCTTTGCTCCAGCCCCAGTTCAAGCATCCCGGAGTACTCTTCAAAGGATGCAAATCCTGTGGCGGCTGCCTCCTCCTTGAGCTCCATTACACCGGGCATAGAAAGTATATCACGTAAAGTCAACTCACCCGTAAATCCGAACTCGTCCTTCAGCGCTTCCGCGGCTTTCAGATAGGACTTGACCGCCGGCCGGTTCAGCATCTGAACGGAGGCTGTCTCTTCAGTGATTTCTCTATTTATGACGACATCTACCCGTCCCCGTTTGATATGATGCAAAACTATTCTTCGCAGCATATCCTCATAACCCGTCCAATCCCGGGGCATCCGCAGCACAACTTCGCAGTAACGGTTATTCACCGATTTGACTTCGAACGTAATCTTGTAACCGCCGAATTGCAGGGATGATTGACCGTATCCGGTCATGCTAAATGACAACGGAATCACATCCATTACACTATTGTAATTGATTATTACTAGCGAAACAAGGGGGACAATTTGCGCCCTTGTTTCTCCCAAATGTACTCCAGCAGCTGGACGCTCATCTCGTAGAACATGAATGGCGTCATCAGATAGATGCCGTTAAAATGCTCTGTCGCCGCATCCAGCAGCTCTTTGGCGATGGCCACGCCTTCAGCCCGGCCAACCTCTCCTTCAAGACCCTGCATACGGCTGCGTACCTCTGCGGAGAGCTGAATACCGGGAACCTCGTTATGCAGGTATTCTGCATTGCGGCCGCTTGCCAGTGGCATGATCCCGAGGAATATCGGAATATCCAGATGCTCAGTCGCTTTGGCGATACGGGCGATCAGCTCAGGATCATACACCGGCTGGGTCATAATATAATCCGCGCCGGAAGCGATCTTCTTCTCCAGCCTCTCCACCGCCTTGTCCAAATGTTTGACATTGGGATTAAATGCGGCTCCGATCACAAATTTCGCCTTCTGCTTCAGCGGCTTGCCGGAGAACGCAATCCCGTCGTTCAATTGCTTAATCATCCGGATGATTTCAAAGGAAGTAAGATCATATATCGAGCTGGACCCCGGCAGATCCCCGAAACGGGCCGGATCTCCGGTCACCGCCAGCACATGGTCGATGCCAAGCGCATCAAAACCCATGAGATGTGACTGGGTCCCGATCAGATTCCGGTCACGGCAGGCTACATGCACCAGTGGCCGGAGTCCTGTACGGGCCTGAACCAGATGCCCGAGAGCCATGTTGCTCATCCGAGTTACGGCGAGTGAATTATCCGCAAGGGTCAGCGCATCTGCACCTGCTCTACGCAGCGCATCTGCACCTCTCATAAACTTGGCGATGTCCAGATCACGGGGAGGGTCAAGCTCTACAATAACGGTGTGGCGCTCCTTGACCAGATCGACAAGTGTCGGTTCGCCGCCGCTGCGGCCTTCATCCTCGCCGAGATGTTCCTGCACCACAATCCGCTCCGGGCTCTTCTTCAGAGTCGGTTCTGGCAGCGGCTGCGGAGCATAATCACGCAGTGCAGCCGAGATTTCAGCGATATGCTGAGGAGTAGTCCCGCAGCAGCCGCCGATGATCCGGCTGCCCAGCCCGGCAAACACAGGAGCCATTTGGCCGAAATAATCCGGTGTGGCGCCATAGCGGTACTGCCCGTCCACATAATCCGCTACTCCGGCATTCGGATATACCGACGCCGGAAGGGTCAGACTGCCCTGAAGCGTCTTCAATGCACGCTTGATACCGTTGGGACCGGTCCGGCAATTGAAGCCGATCACATCCGCTCCGTCCTGTTCCAAAATGCGGAAGGCTTCAGGCAAAGTCAATCCATCCAGCGTTCGCGCCGTTTCATCTACAGCAAGCTGGCAAATGACCGGAAGTCCGCTGAGCTTCCGCACCGTCCGCAGTGCCAAATGCAGCTCTTCCACATCGTAGAAGGTTTCCAGCATGATGCCGTCCGGCTGCTCTTCCAGCAGTGCGGTGATCTGCTCCGTGAAATAACGCTTCAGCTCCGACGAAGAAAGATTTGCCCGTTTGCCGGCACGAATGGAACCTACCGCACCGACTACATATCCTGCATCACCGGCAGCTTGCCGGGCAATTCTCACACCTGCACGGTTGATTTCCCCAACCTTTGATTCCAATCCGTATTTGGACAGCCTGTCATAATTGGCAGAGAACGTATTGCTCTCCAGCAGCACGGCTCCAGCTTCAATATAGCTGCGATGCACGTCTTCAATGACCCCTGGAGAGGTCAGATTCAATTCTTCGTAGGAGATGCCGACAGGAAACCCTTTTTGATATAAAAAGGTTCCCATGGCTCCGTCCCCGACCAAAACATTCGTATTCCACGCAGAGCGCAAATCCGGCTTCACCGCAAGAACCTCCCCTATACTGTCATTAGTTTCATACTAATGTAACATAAATCGGGTTGGATGATAAGCATTCAAGCCCAAAAGCCTAACCGCTCCATCACTGCCTCTGCATGGCAAGAAAAGAAATGATTCATACTAGCCTTATTCTTATTTAAGGAGGAGGCTACCTTGAAAAAAAGAACAAGAAGACTGCTGCTGCGCAAATACGCTGTAATCCTGTTATTATTTACACTTTCCTTGCTTTACTTGTATTTTAGCGACTGGCTGTTCGGTTATGGAATGGGCTACATCAGATATATCAGAACTACCTGCTCTATTCTGCCTCGGAGAAGCTGGCTGCGGCAATCATGCTGCTGTGTCTGCTGATTCCAGACCTAATCTATTGGGTTCGCGGCAGTCAGCCCGGGCGGGGGGCCGAGAAATAGCTCTTCAACGCCGTGATTATAATTAGGATGGCTGGGATAACCACTATAAACAGAGGATATACCATATACAGCAGCCTTCCCCCTTCATCCAGATGTTCGATAAAGCAGCGGGCGTCCAGGATGGAGGTGAACAGGATAATCAGCGCGCAAGGATAGATCATTTTCCTGTAAGGGATACCGAACAGCTCGGATATTTCAATCAAGGCAGCGGTAAAAAATTTAATTTTGTTATGCAAGAGTACGGTACCGAGCACAGTGTAGCCTTCCAGCCAGCCCTTCAGCTTATCATCCTTAAACGCTGCTATGCCGGACACCCTCAGAATAGCTTTCGGAGCAATTGTCTTCAGATTATCGTTGGAATCCGCTACATCTCTGTCGTTATATCCGAACTGTTTGGAGGTTGTCTCGAGCTTCTCTACCAGATCGTTGGCGGGAATTTTGCTGAACACGGTCATAGTTAACAAGAGGTCAATCGCCGGCTGGCCTCTGGAAATAAAGAATAGACTGGTGAGCCGTGTATCACTCTCCCGTTCCAGCACATCCAGCATATCCTTGATTCCTTCACGGGCAAACTCCTCCGAGATGACAAGCACCCGGACATGGGCAAGAGACAGGAAACGCGCGGTTTGCCGCGAAGCGTTGGCAAGCGCCTCGAACATCGTACGGCCGCTGCCGGTATATAAAGCAACCGGTGAAGTACTCCGGTTATTCTCTCCGGAGATTTCCTCCGAGACAATCACCTACTTAAGAATCAGAGGTGCGAGTTCAGAATCATGGCCTGTCGTAACCCTCATGTTGTCAGGCATTTCAGCCCTCGTCTGCTGCGGGAATTTGCTTGCCTCATCTGCCACAAGGGCAACCGCAGGATCGTTCTTATATTTGCAAAAAGGATGACCTGCAAGCGGGCAGCTTGAGGTCATCCTTTTGGAATGCACACCTTATTCAGTTTGGATACCGAAATCCCTGCAGGATTAAACTTCTACCGAGCCGGTATATACAACCTGGGCAGGACCGGTCATATAGACATGGTTGTCATTCTCATTCCACTCGATAAACAGATCGCCACCCTTCAGGCTGATCGTGGCCGAGCGGTCCGTATGGCCATTCAGTACCGAGGAGACCAGCGTTGCGCAGGCTCCGGTACCGCAGGCCAGTGTCGGTCCGGCGCCGCGTTCCCAGACACGCATATCGACATGGCTGCGGTTTAGCACTGTCGCGAATTCTACATTCACTTTTCTCGGGAAAAGCGGGTGCACCTCAAGCTTCGGCCCCCAGGTCGCAAGATCAAACGACACGGCGTCCTCCACATAGATTACACAGTGCGGATTGCCCATGGATACGGCCGTAAATTTGAATTCCGTTCCGTCTGCCTCAATGGGCTGGTCCAGCACAGGCTCGGCATCTATCGCCACCGGAATCTGCAGGCCCGATAATACAGGTTCTCCCATATCGACCGTAACCGTCTCCACCACGCCGTTCTTCACCTGCAGGGATACCTTTTGTTCACCGGCGCCGATGGTTTCAATCACAATCTGCTCCGAGCTGACGAGACCCTGCTCATATACATATTTGGAGACGCAGCGGATTGCATTTCCGCATTGCTCCGCTTCTGAGCCGTCCGAATTCATAATGCGCATCATATAGTCTCCGCGCTCTGACGGAAGAATGTAGACAAGACCGTCGGCTCCGATGCCGAAGAACCGGTTGCACAACGTAACTGCAAGCTCAGAAGCATTGCCCGGCAGTGCCTGCTCACCGAATACGATAATAAAGTCATTGCCAAGTCCGTGCATTTTTGTAAATTCCATTGAAAATCCCACTCCTAAAAGTTTGTTAGCATTCACTTCTTCCGAACAAGCATACCTTAAGGAGTGGGCTTAAGCTATTGACTTTATGCTGAAATTTTTGTACTTTTTATCATCGTCCGGCCTCCGCTGCGGCTGCGGTTCTTCTTGCCGCCCCACACGCTGCCCGCTCCCATCAGGAAGGTAGGGATACCGGCGGTGACCAGCACCAGGCACCATTCGCGGAAGCTAAGCGGTACGGTCTTAAATACCGGCTGCAGCAGCGGCAGATACATAACAGCCAGCATGAGCACAACGGATGACAACACGGCGAGCACCAGATATTTATTCTGGAAAGGATTGCGGTGGAACACTGAACGGGAACTGCGGCAGTCGAATACATGAATAAGCTGAGCCATAACCAGTGTGGCAAAAGCAACCGACTGTGCGCGGATGAGCTGCTGCGGGCTGCCTGGATCAATACGCAGCGTCAACCAGAAGGCGCCCAGGGTGCACAGACCGATCAGCAGGCCCCGGCTGATGATTTTCCAGCCCAAGCGGCGGGCAAAAATATTCTCCTTCGCTCCGCGCGGCTTGTGCTCCATCAGATCCTTCTCCGGCTGATCCACGCCCAGTGCCATCGCAGGCAGTCCGTCGGTGACCAGATTGACCCAGAGAATCTGGATTGGCACCAGCGGCAGCGGCAGCCCCAGCATCATAGCGAAGAACATGGTCAGGATCTCTCCGACATTGGAAGCCAGCAGGTAACGGATAAATTTGCGGATATTCTCGTAAATATTCCGCCCTTCTTCTATAGCTGCCACGATCGTTGAGAAATTATCATCTCCGAGAATAAGCGCTGATGCTTCTTTAGTAACATCGGTGCCGGTGATCCCCATGGAAATCCCGATGTCCGCCGCTTTAATTGCCGGAGCGTCATTCACACCATCTCCGGTCATAGCCACAACATGGCCCCGCCGCTGCAGAGATTTGACGATCCGCAGCTTATGCTCAGGGGAGACGCGGGCGTATACATATACAGAGTCTGACACCTTATCCAGCTCATCATCAGTCATCCGCGTTAGCTGGGAGCCGCTCAGAACGGTCCCACCCCGCTGCAGAATGCCAAGCTGGTGGGCAATGGCTTCGGCGGTAGTTCCGTGGTCACCAGTAATCATCACCGTCTTGATTCCTGCCCGCCGGGTAATGCTGATCGCGTCGCGTACTTCACGGCGCGGAGGATCGATCATTCCGGCCAGTCCGATAAATATCAGCTGGGATTCCGCTTCTTTTTCACTGTCTGCTGCTTCGCCTGATCGCAGCTCACGGTAAGCCATCCCTAGTACACGCAACGCTCCGGAAGCCATCTCCTCGTTCGCTTCCAGCACCTTCTGGCGCAAAGTCGGCGTACAAGGGACAACCCCGCCTTCCCACAGCATATAGGAGCAGTTGCTCAGCAGCACATCCGGCGCTCCCTTGGTGCAGATCATACGTCCGCCGGGATGCCCCACGATCACAGACATCAGCTTGCGCTCAGAATCGAAAGGAAATTCCTTCTCTCTGGCATACGTTACAGCAAGCGACTGGGCAGTAAGCCCCATCTTCGCGGATAAAGCGACTAATGCGCCTTCGGTAGGATCGCCCTTGAGCTCCCATACCGACTGGGTGTCTGCCGCCTTGTCCGTTTCACCCTTATCCTTTCCCTTGCGTTTCCCTCGGCTGTCACTGGACAGAGATTCAACAATTTCGGCATTGCTGCATAAAGCCCCGACCTGAAGCATGCGCCGCAGGCTTTGATCATGTTTGAGATCAACGGCCCGCCCCTTCTCCATCACTTGTCCGCTGGGAGCATAACCTTCGCCCGTCACGTCCAGACTGCGTCCTCCCGTCCACAGCCGCGTTACCGTCATCTTGTTCTGGGTCAGGGTGCCTGTCTTGTCAGAGCAGATTACGGAGGCGCATCCGAGAGTCTCCACCGAAGGGAGCTTGCGGACGATCGCTTTACGTTTAATCATCCGCTGCACACCAAGTGCGAGCGCGATGGTGACAATCGCCGGCAGACCTTCCGGAATGGCTGCAACTGCAAGACTGACGCCTGCCAGGAACATCGCTGTAGCGGGCTGACCGTGCAGAATGCCAGCAACGACTACGACAATGGTCAGACCGAGCGAAACGTAGATCAGAATCTTCCCAAGCTGCTCTAGACGGTGCTGCAGCGGCGTTTCCTGCGATTCAGTATTTTGGATCAGATCGGCAATTTTGCCCATCTCGGTATCCATCCCTGTACGGACTACAACCGCCTTACCTGTACCCCGTGTTACCATCGTCCCCATGAAGCCGATATTTTTCTGGTCCCCCAAGGGAATCTCCTCGGCATGAATCGGTTCCGCGTGCTTAGAGACGGGCAGCGATTCACCGGTCAGTGCAGATTCTTCGGCATAAAGTGCACTGCACTCCAGCCAGCGGATGTCAGCCGGAATCCGGTCGCCGCTTTCCAGCAGCACGATGTCGCCGGGCACCAGCATTTTTGCCGGTATAACTTCCTGCTTCCCGCCCCGCAGCACTTTGGCAGAAGGTGCCGAGAGCTGCTTGAGTGCCCGGAGTGAACGCTCGGCACGGAATTCCTGGACAAAACCCAGAACTCCGTTGAGTAAAATAATGGCGATGATCGTAATTGCATCCAGATATTCACCTAAAAGTCCGGATACTAGCGTCGCCCCCATCAGCACAAGCACCATAAAATCCTTAAACTGATTCAGCAGCAAGGTGATCGGAGAAACTGTCTTCCCCTCCGAAAGCTCGTTATACCCGCTCTCTTTGCGTCTTTCCTCCGCCTCCTCTCCGCTTAGGCCTACTCCAGGATGAATGTTCAGCATCCTCTGCAGTTCCTCCGCACCGAGCCGGTGCCAACTTTTTTGTTCCATGACTATTCTTTCCCCTCCCGGTCGTTTCTTGACTTCCGGCGGCGCACAGCTTTTCCACCTGTTCATGACAAAGTCTATTCATGGTCGTCCCAAAATATCACAGCTTCATAGCTTCTCCTTTTGCGCGAATGTGTTAAAGTATGGCATCATAGAGAAGAGAAATTTATTATTATGCGACAGGAGAACATTATCATGGCATTAGACGGCATCGTTACAAGAGCGATCGTGCATGAGCTTGGGCCTTTCATCGGTGCACGCGTCGGCAAAATATATCAACCAAACGCTCACGACCTTATCTTCATCCTGCGCGGCACAGGCGGCGGAGGCAAGCTGCTGCTGTCGGCCAATCCGACCTACCCGCGACTGCATCTGACGGACCGGAACACGGTTAATCCTGCAGAAGCACCGATGTTCTGCATGCTGATGCGCAAGCACTGCGAAGGCGGCACGATTGAGAGCATCACCCAGGTCGGCATGGAACGCATCATTCATATAAACATCAAGACACGGGATGAGCTGGGAGACGTTTCGGCCAAAAAAATTATTATTGAGCTCATGGGACGGCACAGCAATATCATTCTGACCGATCTCTCCACGGGCACGATTATCGACGGTATTCATCACGTTACCCCATCAATCAGCAGCTACCGGAATGTCATGCCCGGCATCGCCTACCTGGAGCCGCCGGAGCAGCACAAGCTGAATCCGCTGGAGATCGGCAAAGAGGATTTTGTTACTTTGTTCACCTCGGCAGAAGAAGCAGTACTGCTGGCAGGCACCCGGGAGGAAGAAGAGCCCGAGGAAATTATTGAGGGCGAGATTGCGGACCTGCTGCGGTCTCTGGAAGAGCCCAAAGCGGATGGTTCAGGCGGTCCATCGCCAGCAGCCGATCCAATCGGATGGATGGTGCATGCCTTCAGCGGCATGAGTCCGCTGATTGCCGGAGAAATTGTGCGGCAGCGCAGCGCCGGCGGTTCCAAAGCCGCAGAGCCCGGATGCGATCAGCAGGATGTTGGTTCTGACGACAGCAGCGGGAATCCGCTCCTGTTGTGGGAGGCCTTTAATCAGGTGCTGGCTCCGGTGCGGGAATTCCGGTTTTCACCGGTTATAGGAACGAATGCCAAAGGCAAACCCGTTTTCTCTGCAATTCCGCTGGCATTGCCGGATGAAAGCTTGAAGCACTACAGCTCGATCAGCGCTTGCATGGAAGACTATTACGGGGATAAAGCGGAGCGGGATACCGTAAAGCAGCGCGTCAGCGATCTGATACGCTTCCTGGGCAATGAGCGGAGCAAAAATATTAAAAAGCTCGCCAATCTCCAGAAAGACCTGGAAGAAGCGGAAGATGCTGACCGTTACCGGATTTGGGGCGAGTTGCTGTTTGCGTCACTGTATGCCGTGTCCAAGGGCGACAAGGAAGCCCGGCTGGTGAACTATTACGATGAGAACCAGGCGGAGACGACCATTCCGCTTGATCCGCTGCTGACGCCTTCGGACAACGCACAGCGTTACTTCAAGAAATACAACAAATACAAGAACAGCCTTCGGGTCATCGGTGAGCAGCTGATCAAAACCCATGAAGAAATTGCTTACATGGAAACACTTCTGCAGCAGCTGGCCCACGCCTCCCTGAATGATATCGAGGAAATCCGCGATGAGCTTGTCAGTCAGGGTTACATGCGCGACCGCAGCAAAAAGGGCAAAAAGAAGAAGAAAACCACCCGTCCCACCTTACAGGTGTTTACCTCCTCCGAGGGCGTAGACATCTATGTCGGCAAAAACAACCTGCAGAACGAATATGTCACGAACCGGCTGGCTTCTGCCAATGACACTTGGCTGCACACGAAAGATATCCCCGGCTCGCATGTCGTGATCCGCAGCGAAGAATTCGGTGATGCTACCCTGGAGGAAGCGGCTCAGCTTGCCGCCTACTTCAGTCAGGCCAAGCAGTCGAGCAGCGTGCCAGTGGACTGCACCCTGATCCGGCATGTCCGCAAGCCAAGCGGTGCAAAGCCCGGCTTCGTCATTTACGATCACCAGAAGACACTGTTTGTCACACCGGATGAGGCGCGGATCAAAAGTCTGCCGAATGCTTTGAGAAGCTAGCTCCGGGCCCTTCTTCATTATTTCAAATATTTGGACATACCAAAGAACCTCCAAGCCTGACGAAGCATCGTCTCGGGCTTGGAGGTTCTTTAACTTTGTGGTCTTTCAAATCGTGATCCCTGTGGTTAATCGGATTAAGCAGGCGTACTTAACTCTCTATCCCTTCAGCCGCTCCAGCACATCGGCAGAGACCGTAACGCTCCCCAGATCACCGTGGAAGATTACACCCTGCCGCGCACCGTGAAAATCCGAGCCGCCGGTAACAACCAGGCCAAATTGTTCGGCCATCGCCAGATAACGCTCCTCATCGGCGGGAGTATGGTCGGAATGATAGGCCTCAATGCCCCGCAGAGAGCTTCGGGTCAGAATGCCGCGCACCAGCTCATCATCGCCGTAGATGCCGGGGTGAGCCAGTACTGGAGTGCCTCCGGCTTCAATAATCCACTCACAGGCCAGCTCAGGTGTAATCCGCGGGGGAGAGACATATGCCGCCGCACCAGTTGCCAAATATTTATCAAAGGCTTCGCGCATATCCGCTGCCGCGCCCAGCCGTACGAGTTCATCAGCGATATGGGGCCGCCCGATACTTTCATCAGGCTTCAATTCGCGGCCGATCCCTGCAATAACATTGTCCAGCGTAATATTGATGCCGAGTCCGCGCAGCTTGCCGATAATAGAGTCATTGCGCTTGGCACGGGTGTCCCTTTGTTCTGCAAGCCGCGAGAGAAACAGCTCCTGCTGTGTATCGATATAATATCCAAGCACATGAATCTCCTTACCTTCTGCACGGGTGCTGATTTCTACGCCGGGTACAACAGTAATCCCGTACTTCAGGCCCGCTTCCAGCGCTTCGGCAACGCCGCTTACCGTATCATGGTCGGTAATCGCTACTGCGGCCAGCCCTTTATGACGGGCAATCCGCACATTTTCCGCCGGTGGCTGCATCCCGTCCGAAGCCTGTGTATGGGTATGTAAATCACATCGGCCCTGTAATCCTGGTTTAGCACCATCTATAGGGTTGCTCGCTTCCACATCGTTCTCCATCATGCCACTCCTTGTCCCAAGTTTATAATGTACCTGCAGACTCCCATTCTTCACGAAGAATTCCCATCTTAATGGCATCATAATATTCGCCCCGCACAATCCGCGCTTTGCGGACACGGGCTTCCTCCACCATCCCGCATTTGGCCGCCAGCCCCATCATCCGGGCGTTGCCGGACCAGGTGCCTATGCCGAGACGGACTGTATCCAGCGAATTGAACAGATATTCCATCCACATACTGAAGGCTTCGGTACCGTATCCTCCAGACCAATAACGGGAGTCATAAATAGCAATTCCGATTTCAAACCAATTCGTGACTTCCGAAACCCAATATCTGCCCACGCTACCCTTAATCTCACCATCAATCTCGATAATCAAACGGTTCCGCGGTTTATCCGTACCCACAAGTGCCAACATCCCGTTATATTTTTCTGCAAATTGTGCATAGCTTACTTGTTCCAGCGGTTCGTAGGGACCATCGCATTGCAGAAACTCGCGATCTTCTGCTTCATAATAGAAATTATAGATTTTACGGATGTCCTCTTCCTTCAGGTCCCGCAAGACAACCTTCTCTCCGCGCAGCAAAATGGCCATCATCAGACTCCCCTATCCCACTATTTTCCGCATACCTCTCCTCATAAACTTCATACCATGGGATTCCGCAGTACCATCCTAATCGCCTACCGGTCGTTCGCGTGCTGGCGCAAAAAGGTCAGAAACGTAACCGCAGAGATCGGCAGCAGTGTTGATTTTAGATGAATCGCATAGAATTGTCTCTTAAAAGAAGTATCTGACAGATTCACAATCTTCAGCAGCCCCAGTGTCACCTCATGCTTAACCGAGGAGGCTGAGATTATAGTCAGACCCAGACCGGCCTCCACCGCTGATTTTACCGCGCCTGTGCTGCCCAGCTCCATCACGACTCGCATTGCGGCCGGATCCAGCCCCTTGGCTATCAGCTGTTCTTCCATCACCCGCCGTGTTCCAGAGCCCTGTTCGCGCAGCACAAACGGATACTCCAGCGCTTCCTCTAGTGTAACTTCCTCCCTGTCTGCAAGCGGATGCTCACTGGGGACAATCAGGTTAAGCTCATCGCCCATGACCGGTTCAATCTCCATATCGGGATGGGACACCGGCGCCTCAATCAGCCCGAAATTTAGCTGGTGTTTGTTAATTTCCTCCATGATCTGCGACGTATTCATCACTTTCATCATGATCGAAATATTCGGATACGCTTTGCCAAAAGGGCCCAGCAGACGCGGCAGTACATATTCTCCAATCGTCAGGCTTGCCCCGAGCTGCAGTCGCCCCTCCAGCATATGGGTAAAGGCCGACATTGCCTGATCCGTCTCCCGCATCAGTTGAATGCTGCGCAGCGCGAAGGGCATAAGCGTCCGGCCGGCCTCGGAGAGCACAATTTTTTTACTCGAACGGTCGAACAGCTTGGCTCCGAAATAGTCTTCCAATGCCTGTACCTGCATCGTTACCGCCGGCTGCGTCATATGCAGTGTCTGGGCTGCAGCAGAGAAGCTCCCCCGTTCAGATACCGTATAAAAAATATGAAGCTGATGAAAATTCATGCACTCAAAGCCCCTTCATAGATCATAAATTATTCTAAGTGGAAAGCATGTAAATTCATATATTTTAAAAAAGGCATGCAGCCACCCGCCGCATACCTTCTTTGTAATTGCTGTGCATTATTTGCGTTTGCGGCGCTTCTTCATCAGCTTCATGCGGCGTGAGTTGCGCATACGCGAATAATAAGCTTGCAGGTCACGCAGTTGGGGAGTCGCGGAGATCCGCCCCAGATAAGATACGATTACCATTACATACAGCGGATGCCCGGAGAGGCTCGTTACATCTTCCAGCTCCCTAAACTCGGCAATGACTAACGTATCCTCGTCAATCAAATACGCGTTATGCTCCTTTTGCTGGTAAGGTTTGATCCGGTTTTGCTTCAGACATTGCCACATCCATGCACTGAGTTGTCCGCTGTCACTGCTGTCCGGGTTAATCCGGTCCAGATAGCGGCTCTTGGCATGATTGGTAATCACAATATCAGTGACCCTGTAGTCATTCAGCATGATGTGGAAGGGTTCAAACGCCCCCCACCATTCCATCCCCTTGCCATGCATTATCATCACACTCCACCGAAAGGGTCTTGGCATGCTCTTATTGTTGTCAATCTTACCGCATTGACGCGGGTTGTTCAAGCACTCCCCTAATCAGCGAATGCGAAACACCAGTGTTAGTTGCCGGACCCGTTTGCGATTCTGTCTGCGTCATCCACAAGACTGCTGCCTTTGATCATTTTGCATTTTTTCTTGATCCGCTCCGCCTCACCCGAAATGGCTTCGATGGAATCTTAGTTCAACTGATATAGCCCACCAATAAAAAAACCTCTGCCTGCAACAGCAGGCAAAGGAATACGAGGAAAGCCAAAACAGGTGCATAAAAAAACAGGCGCCAGCGGCACCTGTCATCCTTCTAGAGTTTCAGCTTCAGGAATTACAATCCGTAATAACGGGACTTGTCCGGTCCATTACTAGTGTATTCCGTCTTCAACTCATTGCGGTAAGATCTTTCAATCTTGCGCACGTAGGAAAGTCTGCGGACATTCTTCATAACTTCCTCGGCACGTTCCGCATTCACATACATGACCGCATAATGCATCTTCCGCGATACATAATGCAGTGTTCCATATTTCTCCAGATTACGCGCCGCCTTTACGTCGCTAACCCATACGATATATCCTGTCCGTTCCGCAAACATTAGCTCATCCGCCTTTCTTTCTCTCCCTCTCAGAGGCGCTTATCCGCAGGAGCATTTGCCTCCGCTGCCGCATCCGCCACCCTTAGGATTCGGGTCATTGCTTGGAACCTTGATGCTCTCCGATACTGAGAACGCAATCGCTTCCGACATGGAATGAAGAATATCATCCAGCGTCTTCTCGGCCAGCTTGAAGCGGGCAACTTCCTCGAACTGTTCAAGTTCCTGCTCCACCCGAGATACCTCATCCTTAGCCGAATGATAGTTCGGGTGAAAATGTCCGAACCGCTGTGTCTCTTCGAACAGCTCCTTCTTGTTCTGCAGCTGTTTGACCATGGCCTGGATTTCCGGGTTACAATCTACCCGGCCTTTCCAGTATAAGTAATCCGACACTTCGGCCGATTGGTTAATCATGTCGCCTAATTCATAGGCGTATGTCAGCACTTCGGCCATATCGACCGTATTCAACTCCGCTACGCTCATGAACTTCAACTCTTTTCTACGTTAATGTTCTACCGTA
This sequence comes from Paenibacillus sp. FSL L8-0470, assembly GCF_038008625.1. Lineage (NCBI taxonomy): Bacteria > Bacillati > Bacillota > Bacilli > Caryophanales > Paenibacillaceae > Paenibacillus > Paenibacillus sp. FSL L8-0470. The sequence continues at coordinate 3,057,848 of NZ_JBBOZM010000001.1, read as the reverse complement.
AACAGTAGACTACCTTATCATAACATAACCACTTGCTCCAGCAGAAGAAGAATTTCTCAGCTCTGGAGGAATCAGCAGCTTCATTTCCTCCCAATCTCCCGGGTCCAGTTCCATTTCCGCATCACGAATCTGTGAATTGGAATCCAGCAGGCATCCGGAGACTCTCCAGGGATGTCCGCTGATCCGCCCGGGAATAAAGTCGCAAACTTCATCTCTTATGGAAAGCCGGACTTTAATCCCCCACTTCAGCGCCTGCTCCATCACCTTTTGGGCCGTGGAGCCATGATACTTCCGCCATTCCTTGATCCACATTTGCGGAACGTTTTCTTCACCTGTCCAATTGCTTTCATCCACTTCAGCTGAGGACAGCGGTAAGGGCTGATAAATAGCTTCTCCGCCAAGGATTCCCCGCTTGGGGTCCGGAGCCGGAAGAACGAAGTCCGCCACTGGCAGGCCGGGATCGCCTAGATCAAATAGTTTTTGCTTCACGCTGCCTTCCCTGCCGCCGATGATCCGCGGCGGGGCTATTCCGGCTGCCGCAAGCTCCTTGCGCACCTGCTCCACCTGATCTCCCTGCACGATAAAATGAAGCGGGCCTACACGGGTGAGGCTGCCGCCAAGCCGGGGATGGGCGGCAATATCCGCTCCATCTGCCTCACTGCTGCAGGACAACAGAATCACCTCGGAGAATGCCGTTCGGCCAATCCCCTTTGACCACTGTCTTAAAGATAGGTCCACCTGTTCCGGCAATCCCCCTTGTGCATGGGCAGCCAGCCAGGAAATCGCCGTCTCTGGCGGCAGTCCCTGTTCAGCAGCATGCTCCAGCCTTTCCCGGGTCAGCCTGAAGCTCCACAGATCATCACTATGCAGCAGCTCCGCGCAACCGCCAAGCGTCCAGCGGATAGTGTATGGCACTTCCGGCGGCACCAGTACCTCGAAATCCGGCTGAACAATAAACGACTGAAGGGAGGAATCTTGTAATATCTGCTTCTCCACAGGCGCTGGAGCATTCAGGTCTTCCACTGTCCCGCAGCCGGGAGCTGGTCTATCCGCAGTGAACCGATTCATGCAGCCGTCTCCTGCCTCCCCGCCTGGATCGGGCGAAGGCTTGGAGTCCGTCCAGCGGAAGCACCAGTCCCCGTAATCACTATACCCCAGCTCGCACCAGCCAAACCCGGCCAGAAAGCTAAACCATGCCAGACAGGAGGCTTCGACTCCTGTTTCAGGATAATCTGCCGCAAGATTTAACTTATGCAACCTGTCCAGAATATCCGGCAGGGAGAACCATTGGCCAGGCGCGAACTCTCCAGCGGAAATACAGTATCGAAAATGCTGCCTGACTGGCTCCTGCAAGCCGTAGCGGTTCAAGATCAGGTTATACAAAATATCGTTCATCTGCAGCTCATTGAGCGCAAACCATTGATCCAGCCTTTCCATCTCCAGCATATAAGCCTCACTCTGCCGGCTGATCAGTCCAAGCATGAGCATAAGATCAACCATAACCATGGCTGTCAGAGGCTGGGGCTCAGCATAAGCATCTCCGGGAATCAGACCCCGTAAATGCTCTTCGCGCAAAGAGAGAAGTGCTGCCAGACGGCTAATATTCTTCTTGTGGATCACACCTTTGGCAGTCAGAGGCAATCCTTCACGCGCTGTGAACAGCAACGCACGAAACAGCTCACCCGGCAATCCGCTGCCTGCGGCAAGCTTGAGCATTACCTTGTCGCCTGCCACTGGCAACGGCCTCATGGAGAAGAAATGCTGGTGGATAGCTGCGAGCTGCCGCACGGGAATTTGATACAGCTTCTCCCCCCATATTTTCTGCCGCAGCTCCAGCACTCCAGCCTGACGAAGCTCCTTCAGTGCAAGCTGCTGCTCGGCGCGGCACAGGGTGGCAGGACGTAAGCTGTCTGCCTTCTCTACCGCAAAGGGCTGGGCCGCATGGACCGCGCATATCATTTTCAGCACTTCCTGCGCTTCGGGCGATAACCCGATCATAAAACCGCCTCCTCTTGCGTGTCCACGCCTCTGACGGCGTAATCGTAGCCTTGCTCGGTCAGAAACAGCCGCCGCCGCAGAGCAAAATCCTGTTCTCTGCTGTCCTCCGAGACAAGTGTATAGAAATACGCTTTATTCTCACCCGGCTTCGGGCGCAGAATCCGGCCCAACCGCTGGGCTTCCTCCTGCCGTGAACCAAAGGCTCCCGAAACCTCGATCGCCACCGAGGCATCTGGAAGATTCACGGCAAAATTGGCCACCTTGGAGACCACCAGCACCCGCAGCTGGCCTTCATTGAAGGCAGCATACAATCGGCTTCTTTCCCGCTGGGGCGTTTTCCCCGTGATCAAGGGCGCCTGCAGGCTTTCGGCCAGCAACTCCAGCTGATCCAGGTATTGGCCGATGACCAGTACAGCAGCACCGGTATGGGACTTAATGATCTTAGCGGCAGCCGCTGCCTTGGCCGGATTTCCGGCAGCAAGCCGAAACTGTTCTTTTCCGCCAGCATAGATATACCTGCTCCTTAAGCCGGAGTCCATGGGTATCAACATCTCTACGCAGTCCACAGCGGCGATCCAGCCCTCTTTCTCCAGCGACTTCCAGGGCAGATCATAACATTTCGGCCCGATGAGGGAGAATACATCCCCTTCCCGTCCGTCTTCTCTGACAAGCGTGGCGGTAAGCCCCAGACGGCGGGTCGCCTGTATATCCGCCGTAGCCCGGAATACAGGTGCCGGAAGTAAATGGACCTCGTCATAAATGATTAGTCCCCAGTTCCGTTCATTAAACAGATTCATATGCAGAAACGGTCCGTCTTTGGCCCGGCGATGCGTCAGTATTTGGTAAGTTGCCACAGTGATTGGACGTACTTCTCTTTTCTCACCGGTATACTCCCCTACGGCATTTTCATCCAGATCCGTCCACCGCAGAAGTTCATCACGCCATTGTCCTACGGAGGTAGAGCTTGAAGTCAGAATCAGCGTCTCGCATTGCAGATCTTCCAACACAGCAAGACCTACAACCGTCTTGCCCGCCCCGCATGGCAGAACGACAACACCGCTGCCTCCGCTACCCCCAATCCCCCGAAACGTACGGACAGCTTCCTGCTGATAATCGCGAAGTCCGAATGAGACTCCCGGTTCCAGCTCCAGCGCCTCCACTCCCCGCCAGGACAGACTCAAAGTCTGCCCTTCACGATAACCGGCATAATCAAGCACAGGATAGCCCAGCCTGGTCAGTTCCTGTTTCAGCATCCCGCGCTGTTCAACGGGGCAGACGCTTTCCTTGAGGAGGTGCCTCCGCAGACCCAACGCCTGTAAGGAACTGTGCCCTTCCAATTCATCCAACAGTCCGGGTTGATTGGCACGTAAAATAATATAGCGGGGATCCCCCATATGAGCATACAGCCCCAAGCTGCCGTACCGGGACATCAGCTCACCAATCTCCTGCTCCAGTCCGGCAGGAAGCCCCCAGCGGGAGAGGTTTTTCAGGCTCGAAATAATGTTCTCCGCTGTATGACCGGAAGCGGCGGCATTCCAGAGCGACAATGGTGTAATCCGGTAGGTATGGTAGGCGGCAGGGCTTTTGACAAGCTCCGCATAATCCACCAGTGCAATTCTTGCCGCCTCAAACCCGGGATGAGCGCAATCCAGCAGAATTGTCCGATCTTTCCGGGTGATGCAGGACCCTGTTCCATTCATCGAATCCCCTCCTGTGCTTATGTCGTATTCAACCCTGAGCTGGAGTATGTATCCCGCCCGCAGGATAGCGGAAAAAGCCCATCTCCGCACCAGCGGACATGAGCTTCCCTTGTATTACTATTCAGTGCAGCTGCCGCTGCGAGATTTCGCTGAGCGCTTCTCCCGCTTCGTCCGCGAAGATACGCTTTACCGCCAAATCGCCAAGCGATACGATGCCGATCAGCTTCTTCCCCTGGACCACCGGCAGGCGGCGGATTTGTGCTGAAGCCATTAGTTCAGCCGCCTCATCCACAGATGCAGATTCGGAAACAGTGATGACCTCTTTGCTCATCACCGTTTCCACGGAGGTTGACCCTGAATGCTTGTCCGCATAACCTCTAAGCACAAGATCCCGGTCTGTAATTACGCCAATTAATGTTTCTCCATCATTAGAATCAACGACAGGAACAAATCCGGTGTCATAGTCTCTCATCTTAACGGCAACCTCATATAGATTATCGAGCAGTGTAACCGTAGCAGTGCGCGTGGTCATTACCTCTTTGACTGTCTTCATTAAACCTTCCTCCTGTCATATCGCTATGTTATACGGGAGTAGGTTTCCCAAATGTATTCAAATTATACGGCAAAAGATTATTCGTTCAGACAAGAATCAGCCATCGCCACCAGCAGCTTGGCTCCATGCAGCATGGCCTCTTCGTCAAAATCGAATTTGCTGTGGTGATGCGGATAAACCGCCCCTTTATCCGGATTGCCAGCACCCACAAAGATGAAACAGCCGGGAATCTCTTTGACATAATACGAGAAATCCTCCGCCGGCATAAGCTTCTCCATATGGACAACCTCTGCGGAATCACCTAGTGCCTTAGGAGCCACGCGGAAAAAACGGTTGAATTCCGCTTCATGATTGACAAGCGGCGGGTACCCCATGAGGTAGTCAAGCTTGGATTCCGCACCATATGCTGCAGCTATAGAGGCTGTAAGCTCTTCAATTCTCCGCCGGATTAAGTACCGCGTCTCCTCATCAAACGCGCGCACCGTTCCGGTTATCCGGCAGCGTTCCGCGATGATATTCTGGGCAGAACCTCCCTGAATCGTTCCTACGCTGACAACAGCGGGACAGAGCGGATCAACGGAACGGCTGACAATGCTTTGCAGTGCAGTGACAAGCGCTGCACCAGCCACAATGCTGTCGATGGTGCGATGGGGCATGCCGCCGTGTCCGCCTCTGCCGGTAATATCAATAAAAAACTCATCCGCAGAAGCCATTAGCGGTCCGGGCGCACTGCCGATGGTGCCCAGTGGAAGCGGAGTCCATAGATGCAGACCATAGATAGCATCTGCCCCCTCCAGCACGCCTTCGGCAATCATGCCCTGCGCTCCGCCGGGGCAAATCTCTTCCGCCGGCTGGAACAGAAACCGCAGTTCTCCTGTGATCTCTTCACGGCGGTTGCTGTAATACGAAGCAGCGGCGAGCAGCATGGCTGTATGCCCGTCGTGGCCGCAGGCATGCATGACCCCTTTATTCTGTGAGGCATACTCGCTGCCGTTCTCCTCCGTGATATTCAGGGCGTCCATATCCGCGCGCAGAACCACAGTTTTGCCTGGCCGTGTTCCCTTAAGGATTCCTGTCAGTCCATAACCGGCTCCGCTTCTTCTTACCTCAATTCCGAATTCAGCCAATCTGGCCGCTACATAAGCTGACGTCTCCTTCTCCTGGTACGACAATTCCGGATGACGGTGCAGATGGCGGCGCCATTCCACCATTTCCGGCAGCAGCTGTTCAATTGCTAACCTGTCCATATTCACTCCATTCCCTTCTCCCGATAACCCGCTCCGGCCAAGACAGCAAGCGCTTCGCATCTTCATATCCCAGCCGCAAAGAGCTATATTTCTTTTATTGTAGCAGAAACGCAAAAAAGTGGGTATCTCCAGGCCCCGCCTGCCCTTGCGCAACCTTGGGAAACATACTATCATGAGGTAGACGTCTATAATTGCGATCAGAAATAATCATTATACTTCATAAAGGGGATATGTGCGCTATGATATTTGAGAACACGGGCCTCGTAGGATTGAAAAGCGATCTTCTCTATCTGGACGAAAGCGCGGCTAAGGCCGGGTTCATCCGCTGGCAATGGGAATACTATCGCGCCACTTACGACTGTAAGATCGAAGATCAGCAGAACGGCGGAGAATACTTCCTGCGGATCAATACGCGCGCTGTCGAAGGAAAGCTGGAAAAGCCGGAGACCATACTTACCATTGAAGCCGTTTACTTGGGTAAAGCAACCTTTCCCCATGGCCTGGAGTATACTTCCCCTGTGCCGCAGCCTGTACTGGACACTGCCGCCAAGCGGATACATGAACTGAAAGAGCTGTTGGAAGCTTGAGTAGCGTAAAGGGAAAGACAACCAAAAAAGTCAGCCTGCCCAAAAGAGGAACACCCGACTTCCAACTGCTTATTCTCACTTTGCTCCTTGTCGGCTTTGGACTGGTTATGGTTTTCAGCGCCAGCTCCAGTCTCACCCTGGCCAGTCATAAATTCGGCAATGATTCGTTGTATTTTGTAAAAAAACAAGTTGTCTTTGTCGTACTGGGAACCATCGTCATGTTTACGGTCATGAATATCCATTACAGCAAATTCAAAAAGTGGTACGTGCCCATCTTCATCCTTACCTTGATTCTGCTGCTTGTAGTGGCTTTTACGGAGCGTATCAACGGTGCAAAAAGCTGGCTGAGCATCGGGAAGCTGGGCATCCAGCCTACCGAGCTGGCCAAACTCTCAATTATCCTTTATTTATCTGCACTTATTTCCAAAAAAGGCGAGCGGCTGAGGGATTTGCGCACCGGTTATATTCCGGTGATGGTCATTGTGGGAATTGTGGCCGGTCTGATTATGATGCAGCCGGATCTAGGCTCCTGTCTTATTCTGATAGCTACCAGCGGGCTTGTCATTTATGCCGGGGGGGCCAGTATGAAGCATATTCTCGGTTCAATCGCCTTGCTAGTGCTGGGGGTTGGACTTGTAATGGGGGCAAAGACAGCGATTGATTCCTTGTCCCCGCCTACAAGTGAGAACATGGCCGCCAATGATTACAGAAAAGACCGGATTTCAGCCTTCCTGGATCCCTCTCAAGATGCTTCAGACAGCGGCTATAATATCATGCAGTCTTTGATTGCCCTCGGAGAAGGCGGAACTACAGGCTCCGGATTTGGACAAAGCGTGCAGAAACTTCATTACCTGCCATATCCGTATACTGACTTTATATTTGCGATAATCGGGGAGGAGCTTGGGTTTGTTGGAACCTCGATCTTTCTCCTGCTGTATCTGTACTTTATCTGGCGAGGCATTCTGATTGCACTCAGGTGCACCGATCCCTTCGGCACACTCGTCGGCATCGGAGTCATGGGGCTGATTGCCATCCAGGCCTTTGTCAACATCGGCGGGGTGACGAAGACGATTCCGTTGACGGGGGTAACCCTGCCTTTCATCAGCTATGGAGGTTCCTCTCTGCTTGTTTCCATGCTGTGCATGGGAATCATGCTCAGCATTTCGAGAGAAACCAACCGTCCCGCCAAGGAGGAGGTCACGAAATCTGTAACCACCGTCAGAGGTATCCGGGCCCGCTAAGGGTACATAGAAGGATAATTTATAGAGTGAAGCATATAAATTATTATACAAAAAGGCAGTCCGGAGAGAACCTCCCGGACTGCCTTTTTGTCATGCCCCGCGACTCACTTGGAGAGACGGGAATAACCGCTTACGAAATTTCGTCATTCTTAAAGGCTACGCCTTCTACTTTGACATTAACCTCAACAATATGAAGCCCTGTCATGCTCTCCACTGCTTCGCGCACATTCTGCTGAAGCATCCGGCATACCTCGTGGATCGGAGTTTCATAGAGAACAATAATACGCAAATCAACGGCTGCTTCAAGCTGTCCCACTTCAACGGTAACACCCTTTTGCACGTTTTTACCGCTCAGACGCTTAGCCCAGCCTTCTGACAAGCCGCCTGACATGGCCGCAATTCCCGGAGTCTCCAAGGCAGCCAAGCCGGCAATTTTCGAGACGACATCATTTGATATCCGTATGTTTCCCATTTCCAATTGAAGTTGTTCCGCCATGCCATATCCCCCCTACACTCATTATCAATTATTGTAATTCGAAAACAGGCTAAAAAGCAAATGACATTCTATCATGCCCGTTTACACACTGGATCAATTTGGTTATATTGAATTATGAATTCAACCTACATATACAAGACTGGAGTGTGCCACACTTGAAAAAATGGATTTCACCTTCGCTAATGGTCATTACTTTCCTACTTAGCGCAATTGGTCACTATGCAGATTGGGACCACACCCTTCAGTTCGTGGTATCTGCCATCGCCGTTATTTTTGTGGCAGGTTTCCTGGGCCGGGCCACAGAAAGCGTAGCCCATTACGCCGGTCAGCGGCTTGGAGGTTTTCTTAACGCAACCTTCGGCAATGCGGCCGAACTGATCATCGCCTTCTTCCTGGTCAAGGAAGGGCTGTATGACATGGTTAAAGCCTCTCTCACCGGTTCGATCATCGGTAATCTGCTGCTCGTTCTCGGGCTCAGCATCTTTGCCGGCGGCATGAAATTCAAGGTTCAGAATTTCAATGTCACATTGGCCGGGCTGAACGGTTCCTTGATGATCGTGGCCGTCATTGCCTTGTTTGTTCCCGCCATGTTCTTCAACACCCACTCCATCACGGAGAAGGACACCGATGTGCTAAGTCTTGTTGTCGCTGGGCTGCTTATCGCTGCTTATATCGCCTGGCTGGTCTTCTCCATGATAACACACAAGAAATACTTGGAGGATGTCACTGTGGACGGCGACGAAGAGCTGCCGAACGAGCACGCGCCCATCTGGTCGAAGAACAAATCCATTCTCTATCTTGTACTGGCTACAGTGATGGTCGCTTTCGTCAGTGAATGGCTGGTGGGTACACTGGAGACCTTAACCGAACGTTTCGGGTTCAGTGAGCTGTTCGTTGGTGCATTCCTTGTGGCGATTATCGGTAACGCCGCGGAGCACAGTGCCGCGATCATGCTGGCGATGAAGAACAAGATCGGCGCCGCCGTGGAGATCGCCGTCGGCAGCAGCCTGCAGATTGCCTTGTTCGTAGCCCCCGTTCTGATCTTTGCCAGCTACTTTATGGGCGATACGATGGATATTGTGTTCACCATCATCGAGATCGTCGCCATCGCCGTCTCTGTGTTTATTGCTAAATCGATCATACAGGACGGTGCGACCAACTGGTACGAAGGACTTCTGCTGCTCGTTGTTTATATGATTCTAGGTGTCTCTTTCTACCTGGTATAAGGTTGACCCCCGCCGGAAGCTGCTACACTTCATACAAAACAAAAAACGCACATGAGCGGCCCGGCGGTCCTCATGTGCGTTTTTATAAATGGTTAGAGACTTGGCTTACAGCTCGCGCTCTTCCGCCTTCTTATTCAGAGCTTCGTACAACACGGCCAAATTGCGTTCCAGCTCGCTCAGCACAAGCTTGCCCGTTTGCTCAGGCACCAGTCCCGCTCTGACCGCAAAATCGACCTCTTTGGAGAAGCCGTACATCTGGGTATCCAGCACTTCCTCATAGAGAGGGCAGTAACGAGTCGCCAGATTCTCCATCTGCACTTCGATGAGCTTCTGAATTTTATCGGCATCTTCTTGTAGAAGAGTGATCGCTTTAAGATTAAGCTGTTCCTGCAAATCCGATGAAGTCATGCATTTTCCCCCCCATGTCCAAAAGTTACAGCTGCAAATGCTATTTAGTTTAATATTAGTCGAAATCCGAACCCAATACAAGAATTCAGTTTTTAATATATATAAAAACGCCCCACCGCAAGGGCAGGACGTCTTCGGAAATAGTAGATTACTCCGCAACAACTGTAAAATTCAAACCGTGTTTGGCAAAAACTTCACTCATTGCTTTTTTCGCTTCTTCGGCATCTGTGCCATGAACATGAAGCTCGTAGCTTTGGCTGGAGACCAGAGTAGTGAACAACCCAAGAATACTCTTAACATCAATATACTTGTTGTCCGCTTGAAGAACGATAGAAGAGTTGAACTGGCTTGCCGTTTGGGCAATATCCACGATTGCCGCATTGTTACTGGACATAGGAATCCCTCCGCAACTTGATTATGGAACAAAGTCTTTTCTAATCAATTCCATGATACATTGAATCCGCTTACTCGCGCAAGGTGTTTTCTTTTTATTACATCTTATTTCAGGTTTTCCGGGTTCAGACCTTGAAGTTCCGGAATAACGAAGATACCATCCTTGCGGATCAGCACATCATCAAAATAGATTTCTCCGCCGCCGTATTCCGGACGCTGAATCAGCACCAGATCCCAGTGAATGGACGAGCGGTTGCCATTATCAGTCACATCATAAGCCTGGCCCGGGGTGAAATGCAAGCTGCCGGCGATTTTTTCATCGAACAAAATGTCCTTCATCGGATGGAGAATGTAGGGGTTGAAGCCAATGGCAAATTCACCGATATGGCGTGCGCCGTCGTCGGAATCCAGAATTTCGTTCAAGCGAACCGTATCATTGCTGGACGCTTCGACAATTTTGCCGTTCTCGAATTTGAATTTTACATTTTCAAAAGTCACACCGTTATAAAGTGTCGCAGCGTTGTAGCTGATCGTGCCGTTGACGGAATCACGAACTGGAGCGCTGTAAACCTCGCCGTCGGGAATGTTTTTTTGGCCGGAGCATTTCTCTGCACCGATGCCCTTAATGGAGAACGTGAGCTCTGTTCCAGGTCCCGCGATACGCACCTTATCGGTTGCACGCATCAGCTCAGCAAGCGCATCCTGCGCTTTGTCCATTTTGGCATAATCCAGGTTGCACACCTCGAAGTAGAAGTCTTCAAATGCTTCCGTAGTCGTATTCGCCAGTTGGGCCATGCTCGCATTAGGATAGCGCAGAACTACCCATTTGGTGTGCTTCACGCGTTGTTCACTATGTACCGGGTGGGAATATAGGGAATTGTACAGCTTCATATTCTCTTCCGGCACATCAGCCAGATCATTGACATTCTCTCCTGCACGGATACCGATATAACAATCCATTTGCTTCATCCGGTTCAGATCAATCTCTGCCCAGGTCTGCAGACTCTCACGGGTAGCATATTGAAGCATGCTGCGCAGAACAGTCCGGTCCGTCAGCTGCACGAATGCGTTGCCACCGGCTTTGCCGACTTCCTCCACAACAGCTTTAATTAGATCTCTTTCGCTGCCGATCATTTCAACGAGCACGTTCTCGCCCGGCTGCACATTTACGGAATACCCTACAAGGTTTGCCGCAAGCTTTTGAATTCTTGGATCCTTCATTCTTCTCTCTTCCTTCCTCATCACTAAAAATAAGCATACTATTCTATTGTAGCACGCCCGCTTAAGAGCGCAAGATCTCATGGTCAGTCAGCTCTGCTTCACCGGTAACCATAAAAATCAACTTTGGTGATGTAGGTTTCTTCGGCGTCACTTCCTGCAGCAGATGGATAGTTTACCTTCCGGGTCCAGGTCAGCCGCTTGGGCAGATTGCGCTTCACATCCACCTTCAGATAATACACCGATGAAATTTCGGCTTGCTTGAGCCTCTGCCGCAGCTCCTCGTCCTTCTGCTCCCATAATGCCATCATTGCCTCATTGACCTGTTTGGGCTTGCCTGCGGCCTCCTGTGGCTTGCTGTCACCGGACGGACGGATCAGCAGCATCTCTCTCTCCAGTTCGGCAGACAGCTGTTTCCTTGCCTCTCCTGGTGTCAGCTCGATCCGAAGTTCTTTGGTCCCTCTGACGGCTCCTGCCCGCTTCGTTACCTTTTTCTCATTGCCCTCCAGTTCTTCCAGCTGAAGCAGCGGATTGAGCGCAGGAAGCGGATTACCGGCATTCGCTGCTGGAGTACCGGTCAGCATTGTCCATTCCCCATCCTTTTTCTCCAATTGCGTGTAGTATGCCTCGGGAGTTTGTCTCTGTTCAAGCTTTTTCAGACCAGCTTTAGCCGCTGACTTGGTCTTCCCATTCTCATCCGGCAGCAAAGTATACAGACTTACCTTGTTGTGATCTGCAACCTTTCCACCATAATAGAGCGCCGATTGCTCAACCGGCTTCCCTCCCAGCAGTAATGCAGCAGCACCTTCAAAGGATACTCCGTCCGTACCATCCATCCCGGCCAGAACGAGACTAAGCTCCTGGTCAGCAGGCTTATCCGAAATGGCACCACAGCCGCTGCATAGCAGGCAATATAAAGATAGAACTACAAGGATCGTCTCGCGCCGCCATAAAGGTAATTTCATCGTGTTCAAGCCTTTCCCGGTCAAATGTAGTTGCTCCTACAAATTCACCCGGAGGCGGAGCCGAGGCCAAATAGAAGTACCCGGGTGAACAATTAATAATAGGTTCCCCCTGCTGCCCGGGCTTATACTTTGATATATTTTTCAAAAAAAAGAATCCCCGCCGTCAGGCGAGAGGATTCTTTGCCGTATTATCCACTTTCTTGGTATCGATGACAACCTGATTGCGGCCGTTATTCTTCGCTTCGTAAAGTGCCATATCGGCCCTGTAGAACAGCGACTCCACACTCACCCGTTCATCTGTCCAACTCCATTCCGCGATGCCGCAGGATACAGTAACACGAGGCTCGGTCTCACCCATTACACGCTTGCGGATCCGTTCGGCTACATAAAAAGCCTGCTGCACCCCCAGCTGCGGCAAATAGACCGCCAGCTCCTCCCCGCCCCATCTGGCAGCGATATCGCCTTGGCGGATGGAGGACTTCACAATTTCGCTCACCTGCTTCAGAATTTTGTCCCCCTTCTGATGGCCATAGGTATCATTGACCGTCTTAAACTGATCAATATCAACGACAATCAAAGAGCCGCAGAAGTCCGACGTCTGCCTCTCCTTGATCTCCTCATCCAGGTAATGGCGGGCATAAAGACCGGTGAGACTGTCACGGTTGGCCAGGAACCGCACCTCAGCATGCAGCCGGGCGTTTCCTACAGCAAGCCCGATGTGGCCCGCCATCGCCTGCAGCAGCCTAAAGCTGTCATAGGAGAAGAAATACGGTTCCCGGTGGGCAAGCATAATTGCACCGCGTACTTCTCCGCCTACATTAAGGGGGGTGGCAATCAGCGACTGCGAGCAAGTTGCGTCCATGAGCTTCGAAGAGGGTCCCGGCGTATTTAAATAGTCCGACAAAATGATCGGCTCACCTGTAGTGTAGACATTGCCTCCCAGCCCCTGCCCTACTTCTATAAGTTCATTGCGCAGCGGAAGATGATTGCAGGCAATCGCCTCCAGCCCGCCTTTCTCTTCATTCATATGCAGAATGCAGCAATAATCGGCAGCAAACATCTCCAGCAGCTCTTCAAAGGCATACTGAAAAATATCACCGAGCCGCAGGCTTTGGTTCAAACGCTGTGTCATTTCATTGCTCATACGCAATTCACGAATAAGCTGGTTGGAGCGTTCATACAGCTTGGCATTCTCAAACGCTGTCCCGGCCGTATCGGCAACCATCGAGAGGAAACGCAGGTCAACCTCCGAAAAAACCGGTTTATCCATAATCATATGGAAGACACCGTACACGCCCTGCTTCCCTCCGAGCGGGAGGCCGACCTCCACATGCTGACTGTCCTCGCGCCCGGCATGCAGTGCTACCCGGCCGTCCTTGAAGGCACGCGCGCAGACATCATCACTATCCCAAAGCAGCGGAAGCGGCTTTACCTGCGGATGCGTGCTGCGGTGGTCCTGTGACATAAACAGCTCCAGTCTGGCACCCGGATACATCGCGGCAATACTCTCAATGACCTCGGTAAGTACGGCATCAACATCAATGTTGTCGTGCATCCGCTGGACAATCTGGAACAGGAGCGAACGGCGGATACTCTCCCGCTCGGCATGCTGGTACACTCCCGCTAGATCTGATACAAAAACATGCTCAAACCTGCGGTAAAAGCAGGTCTGGAAATGCATGGCCATTGCTTCAGCCGTATTCTTTCCACCCTGCTCATACTCCACGGCAGTCATGGAACAGGCAAGCAGAGCAAAGATTTCCCGTTGACCTCGGGTAAACACCGGCAAGGTCAAAAGGTACACAGCTTGTCCGTTCTTCTGCTCCGGGACGGCATTGGCCTCTCCGGAAAGCAGGCTTAGCCCTGCGGCTTCCGCCCATTGCGCATCCCAGCCCTCCTCCCGGATATTGCCGGCATCTGAGTCTAAAGGTTCAATCCATTTCCCTTCAGAATCCAGCAGACCCCAGTTCCATGATTCCGCGAAGGGAGGAACAGCCAGTCCACGCCAGTCCCCGAAGCTTTCCGCAATCAAATTGGCTGCATACGGGAAATCATAGGATACAATATCCGTTTCCCTGAGCCATGCGGCGGGATCTATCATATCTCCGCTTGATTGCATAGTGTCCTGCAACAGCATACGAGTGTCTTTGCGGCCGTATGCTTCCTGAACTGACATAAGCGGATCCCCTTTGCGTCTCATATTATTAATCTTCCGATAACATCTAATTAGCTATATTTTACTCTCTTTTTTCCTGTATTGCATTATATTTTCCTGATTTCAGGGATTTTTTTTAGGACCAAAGAACTAACGACAAAGATAGACAAAATCTCCTTAAAGATGCACTTGACTTTAACTGTTGTTTTCATATAATATTTATTGTTGAACAAGACTGTAAGAAGTCTTAATTGGGCGTAACGTTGTGTCACCCTCTACGCATTTCGTTACTGCCAGGGCAGCGGCTGAACTTCCCTGGCAGTGTGAAACCATTTGACGCTTTCACGGATACGGATTGCGGCGCAAATAGGCCCTACAATGAAATTTCAAATATAAAGGAGTCTACTATAACATGGCACGTTACACCGGACCTAAATTCAAACTCAGCCGCCGTCTGGGCATTTCCCTTAGCGGTACAGGCAAAGACCTGAAACGCCCTTTCCCACCAGGACAGCATGGCGCTAACCAACGCAGAAAAGTAAGTAACTACGGAATGCAGCTTTTGGAAAAACAAAAACTGCGCCACATGTACGGCTTGGGCGAAAAGCAGTTTAAAACTCTTTTCACTAAAGCACAAAAGATCCAAGGTATCGCGGGCGAAAACTTCATGTTCCTGCTCGAAAGCCGCCTGGACAACCTGGTTTACCGTCTTGGTTTCGCTAACTCCCGTGCAGGCGCACGTCAGTTGGTATCCCACGGACACGTAACTGTTAACGGCAAAAAAGTCGACATCGCTTCTTACCGTGTAAGCGTGGGCGACGTTATCGGCCTTCGCGAAAGAAGCCGCGCTATGACTTCTATCAAAGAAGCTTTGGAAAACCGCTCCCACCTTCCAGCTTACCTGGAATATGCTGACGGATCTTTCGAAGGTAAATACATCCGTTTGCCAGAACGCGCTGAGCTGTCCCAAGACATCGATGAGAAACAAATCGTCGAGTTCTACAACCGTTAAGATTTCGCGAACAGCGAATGCAAAGCAAAGCCTCCGGAGAATTCCGGAGGCTTTTTTGTATGCTTGTTCTTGTGCCAGGCGAGATAATTCTATTTAACAAGTCTTTTCCATTCCTTCTTAATTAGCTTCTGTGGTAAATTCAGGATAACTACTGAATCGGAGGAACCTGAATGCATCTAATAAAAGATAATTTAGTCATTCGTGAAGCAACTGCCGACGATGCGCAAACATTGTGCAACTGGTGGAACGATGGAATGATCATGGCCCATGCCGGATATCCGGAAGGTCTCGGTACTACAGTCCAAGAGACTCTGGATATGCTTCAGACCGCTAACGGCTGCAACCATCGCCTGATTCTGGAAATTGATGATGTGGCCATTGGGGAAATGAACTTCAGAATATTAGCCGGGCACTGTGCAGAGATTGGCATTAAAATCTGCAACTTCAATCACCATAATCAAGGATTCGGGAGTGCGTTTCTTACAATGCTTATCAGCTACCTGTTTAAGCAGATGAAGATTCAAAAAGTCATACTGGACACCAACCTTAAGAACTACAGGGCGCAGCATGTTTATGAGAAGCTCGGCTTTCGCAAAGTTGCGGTTCATCATGACTCCTGGAGAAATCAGTTCGGGGAACTGCAATCCTCAGTTGACTACGAGTTAACTAAAGAGAATTATGAAATGGAAGTTTCGGCAGATTAGACTGAATTATGCCAAATAACCACTAATATAGGGTTAATTTGGAAAATTTCCGCTTACCTACCTGGATAATGTCGCCCTCCTGAGGCTGGATTTCTCCGTTCGGATCCTCCTGCTTCACTCCGTTCAGCTTCACTGAGCCCTGCTGGATCGAACGTTTAGCTTCGCCATTGGAGCCTGCAAAACCAAGCAGCGTTAACAGCGTGACCAGCTTGATTGTGCCGCTCAACAGCTCTTTAGCCGGTATGCAGATTGTCTTAATATCCTCCGGGAGCGCACGCTGCTGGAATACCGTAATGAAGTGCTGCTGCGCGGCCTCCGCGGCTGCTGTTCCATGGTACATTCGTACTAATGTATATGAAAGACGCATTTTGACATCCCGCGGATGGGCCGTCCCGTCGGCCAGACCCGCTTTCAAGGCAGCGAACTCCTGATTGCTGATATCTGTAGCCATTTCGTAGTATTTCAGCATCATCTCGTCCGGCACGGACATCGCCTTGCCATAGATTTCATTAGCCTCTTCATCAATGCCGATGTAATTCCCCAGACTCTTGCTCATCTTCTGCACACCGTCGATTCCTTCCAGCAGCGGCATCAGTATAACAGCTTGCGGTTCCAGGCTATATTCCTTCTGCAGTGTACGGCCCATCAGCACATTGAACTTCTGGTCCGTGCCTCCAATCTCTACGTCCGTCTTAAGAGCAACGGAATCCATCCCTTGCATCAGCGGGTAGAAAAATTCATGAATGCTGATGGCCTGTCCGCCCTGGAAGCGTTTGGAAAAATCGTCGCGTTCCATCATCCGGGCTACGGTTACTTTTGCCGCCAGTTTTACAACATCTGAGAAGGACATCGGGCTGAGCCATTCCGAGTTGCAGAAGATCTTTGTTTTCTCCGGATCAAGAATCTTGTAAATCTGCTTCTTGTAGGTCTCTGCATTACGCTGCACATCTTCTTCGCTAAGCTGCCTCCGCGTCTCGGATTTGCCCGTAGGATCACCGATACGTCCGGTAAAATCTCCGATAACCAGCTGCACCTGATGCCCTAGCTCCTGGAACTGGCGCAGCTTATGAATCACAATGGTGTGTCCCACGTGAATATCCGGCGCCGACGGATCAAGACCCAGTTTGATCTTTAGCGGAATACCCGCAGCGACGGATTTGATCACTTTTCGCTTCATTTCTTCCTCCGGCACTATTTCCACGGCACCGCGCGTGATCACTTCCATCTGACGCTCAACTTCCTGCTGTTGGTTGATTGAAAGCTCTTCCCATGTCATTCCCTTATTCCTCCCAGTTTTTCAGCACTAATCATTCCAATGAACGCAAAAAGAGCCTCTCATTCATCCCAAGGGACGAGTAAGAGGCTCGCGGTACCACCCTAATTAAAGATTTGCCGTGCCGGAGCACAAGCATTCTCTTTCACTTCATTGCCATAACGGGCTTGCACCCGGTCCAGGACTACTGAAAAAGCGAAATGCGCTTGTAGTTCCTCCGGACAGCTCCAGACTGTAATTCAAAGGGGCCTGCTGCCGGTTCGCACCACCCACCGGCTCTCTGAAACACATGGCTTTCCTTCTACTGATGTCTTTCTACGCTTTTCGAATATCCAATTGAGTAAACTTATACCATAGGACCTTTTAAAAAGTCAACACCTCATGAATTCGACTTTCAGGCAGAAGCGCATTCAAATACGCCAAATTGTGCTATAATAGTTCCGTTAAAAGGAGGATTATCGTCGATGGTTGAGGAGAACAAAAAGAAGACCGTAAAACAGCATCCACCCCGAAGATCCTGGCTCCGCAGGTTTGGTTCAGTCGTTAAGTGGATGTTTATACTCGGCATACTCGGCATTCTGTTTGCTGGTGGTGCCTTGGCAGGCTACATAACTTCCATTGTGAAAGATGATCCTGTGCGCACCGAGGAATTGATTCAACAGCAAGTCAGCTTGAACGCCGTGACCGGGTTTGCCTATTTCCGGGATGGGCAACCGATCGGTCAGCTTCGAACCGAAGAAGACCGCAGGCTAATTGAATTCAACGATATTCCACAGCTTGTGATTGATGCAGTCCTCGCTATAGAGGACAATAACTTCTATGACCATAAAGGAGTGGATTTCAGCAGTACCCTTCGTGCCGTCAAGCAGAAGCTGCTCAATGAATCGGTCCAGACCGGGGGCAGTACGCTTACCCAGCAGCTCGCAAGACGTGTATTTCTGAATCTGGACCGTACGGAAGACCGCAAAGTGAAGGAAATCCTGCTCTCCCTGCGGCTTGAACGTTTTTTATCCAAACAGGAAATTATTACGGCATATCTTAATAAGGTTCCCTTTGGGAACGGCTCCAACGGTTATAATGTGTTCGGTATCAAAGCCGCATCAAAGGGAATCTTCGGCGTGGAGGACCTGGAGAAGCTGAATGTTGCGCAAGCTGCCTATTTGGCCGGTCTGCCCCAGC
Organism: Paenibacillus sp. FSL L8-0470; assembly: GCF_038008625.1. NCBI lineage: Bacteria > Bacillati > Bacillota > Bacilli > Caryophanales > Paenibacillaceae > Paenibacillus > Paenibacillus sp. FSL L8-0470. The sequence goes on along the minus strand of NZ_JBBOZM010000001.1, from coordinate 3,039,493 downwards.
TTCCTTCCAAGTATTCCGCGTTTAACGGAGTGGGTGAATTTAACGAGACGGCGTTTAACAGAGCCATAGATCGCCAACAGCTCGTACTGCGGCGGATGCTGGAAGAGAATAAAATCACTTCCTCCCAGTATGATGAAGCGCGCCTCTTTGACATCAAAGGCTCTCTGGCACCGCATTCTAAGAAGGCCTATGCTACATTTCCTTACTTGATGCTGGAAACCGAACGCAAGGCGGCAGAGATCCTACTGTCGATCAACGAAGACAAGAAAGAAGCGAAAGATACCACGAGTCCGGCAGAAGACACAGTGCTTCTGGAGGAAGCCCGTCAGAAGCTAATGACCGGCGGATACCGTGTATACACTACGATTGACAAAAAAGTATACAGCGCTATGCACAGCGTCTCCGAGAACAGTGATAATTTCACAAAAGACAGCAAGGCCAGAGGCAAGGAACAGACAGCCGGGATGATGATTGAGAACAAGACCGGAGCCATCCTGGGGATGATCGAAGGCCGGGACTTCAACATTGAACAGATGAACTATGCTACGCAGATGGTCCGTCAGCCCGGCTCGACCATGAAGCCGATTGCTGCTTATCTGCCTGCACTTGATGCGGGTCTGATCCAGCCTGCCGGCATACTCGACGATGCTCCAATCATACTGAAGGATGGCTCCAAGGGATTCCACATCCCGAAGAATGCCAATAACCGTTATCAGGGTCTGGTTACCGCCCGCTATGCACTTAACAAGTCTTTGAACATTCCTGCGCTCAAGCTGTTTAATGAGAAGGTTGGCATCAAAGACTCCTGGGCCTTTTCCAAGAAGCTGGGGATTACAACCATCCAGGATGAAGACTACAGTGCAAAAACCGGTGTAATCGGCGGTCTGCGTTATGGTGTATCCGTCGAGGAACTGACCAATGCCTACTCCTCCATCGCGAACAATGGCGCTTTTACCGATGCCTACATGATCGAGAAGATCGTCGATTCGGAAGGGAAAGTCGTTTACCAGCATAAGGTCAATCCGGAGCAGGTCTACTCCAAACAGACGGCATACCTCATGACGGATATGCTGCGCACAGTCATTACCAACGGAACTGCCAGCACTGTCAGAAAGAATTATAAACACTTCAAGGACGTGCCGATTGTCGGAAAAACGGGTTCTACCCAGAATTACGGCGATGTTTGGTTTATGGGCTATTCACCTGATGTCACTCTCGGAATGTGGGTTGGCTATAAGGAGCAGATCAATACGCTCCAGGGAGATGCCCAGAAACGGCAGGCCCAGACGTTATGGACCAAGGTCATGAATGCTGTTATTAACAAGCGGCCTGAGCTGTTCGTAACGAAAGAGTTCAGTAAGCCTGACGGCATCGTCAAAAAGACGGTTTCGGCATATAGCGGCAAGCTGCCTACCTCTTTAACCGACAGATTTACTACAGACATATTCAATGCCAAGTATGTTCCGACGGAAAGTGATGACGGAATATCCAAAGCCAAATACATCACATACAAAGGCGTGAATTATATCCCGCTGGAAGGAACCCCTGAGGATTTCCTGAAGGAGAAGATCGTGGTGAAACGCGAGAAGCCGATTCAGGATCTGGTCAAGGAGCTGCTCGCTGCTTTCCCTGCAATGAAAGAGCACAAGGATTTGTCATATTATATGCCGGCTGATGCCAAAACCGATTTCCCGACCGAGGTTGATCCGCGTGTCGACGACGGTACGGCTCCTGCTGCTCCAGGCGAAGTAAGTGTGTCCTACAACAGCGGCAAAGCTGTAATCAGCTTTACGCCTAGCAGCTCATCAGACGTTGTAGGCTACCGGCTGTACCGTTCCATGAAAGGAGGCCCATTCAAGAAACAGCTTGTACTGTCAGCCGGTGAAGGCAACTCTTTCTCATCGGGCACACCTTCCAGTGTGAATGCCACCTTCTACGTGGCCGCCGTTGATGTAGCCGATCATGAGTCAGCTTCCGGCAGTGTAGCCGGAGGGGCTACCCCGACTCCCGAAGCGACACCTACTCCGACAGAACTGCCGGGGACAGAACCAACACCGGAAGGGGAGACTATACCGGGTGCCACCGAAGATCCCGGTATGATCATCGTTCCGCCAGTGAACGGAACGGAGACACCTCTTGACAGCGGAAGTGGAAGTAACGCTGCCGGAGGAAATGCTACCGGCAACGGTCAATAAACGCTTTAGCGGATTGCCTGAGGCAATCCATACAGAACAGCAAAAACACCGTTTCCGCGGATTCGCGGGAAACGGTGTTTTTTGTTATGCTGCCGGCATGGCTTAGTCCTCAATGGTCGACAAATCCCCTTCAGGCAGATGCAGCTCCCAGGCTTTCAGCACCCGGCGCATAATTTTGCCGGAGCGTGTCTTGGGCAGCTTATCTTTGAATTCGATCTCCCGGGGTGCTGCATGAGCGGATAAACCGGCTTTGACAAAAGCGGCGATCTCTTCCTTAAGCTCCGTGGTCGGGTAATAACCTTCCCGCAAGGAAATAAACGCCTTGATGATCTCTCCCCGCAGCACATCAGGTTTGCCGATGACCCCAGCCTCGGCTACCGCCGGATGCTCTACCAGCTTGCTTTCCACCTCAAATGGACCAATCCGTTCACCAGAGGAATTGATTACATCATCTATCCGGCCCTGGAACCAAAAATAACCATCCTCATCCATATAGGCTGAGTCACCCGAGATATACCATCCCGGAATCCGGAAATACTCGTCGTATTTGGCCTTATTGTTCCAAATGGCACCCATCATGGACGGCCAGGGTGTTCGTATCGCAAGATTGCCCATAGAATACGGCGGCAGCACATTGCCCCGGTCATCCAATATCGCTGCTTCAATGCCCGGCAGCGGACGTCCCATGGAACCCGGCTTAATATCCATCCTCGGGTAATTGCAGATTAACTGCGCGCCTGTCTCTGTCATCCACCACGTATCATGAATGCGCTGATGATAGAATTTGTCACCCCAGCGGACAACTTCCGGATTTAACGGTTCCCCTACGGATAGCACATGGCGCAGGCTGCTTAGGTTGATGCCCTCCAGGCTAGCCTCCCCTGCTCCCATCAGCATGCGGAAAGCGGTAGGTGCACTGTACCATACAGTAACTGCGAACCGCTCAATCGTCTTGTACCAGTCCTGCGGGCTGAAACGCCCGCCCCGCACCACATTGGTTACTCCGTTCAGCCAAGGGGCAAAGATGCCATAAGAAGTACCGGTGACCCAGCCTGGATCGGCCGTACACCAATAGACATCATCAGGCTGCAGGTCCAGTACAATTTTGCCGCTATAATAGTGTTGGATCATTGCTCTTTGTACATGATAGACACCTTTGGGTTTACCTGTGGAACCCGAGGTGTAATGCATAATCAGCCCGTCATCCAAACTGAGCCACTCGGGCTCAAGTTCAGCTGAAGCTGCCACCATCTCTTGTTCAAAGCCCAATAGCCCCTGCTCCACATCGGTTGCACCGCCAACAACAATAATATGGCGCAGTTCCGGCAGCTCACTCTGCTTCACCCGGTGCAGCAGCTCCGGTGTAGTCACCAGTGCCACTGCGCCGCTGTCCTCAAGCCGGTCCTTAACCGCCGTTTCCATAAATGCCTCGAATAGCGGACCAGCCACTGCTCCGATCTTAAGAATACCCAGCAGACTGAAATACAGCTCCGGCTTCCGCGGCATAAAAATAAAGACGCGGTCTCCTTTACCAATGCCGTGCTTGCGCAGAACGTTGCCGAACCGGTTGGAGCGTTCCTGCAAATCGGAAAAGGTATATCTTTCCTCTCTCGAAGAATCGCTGTAAAGTAAGGCGGTTGACGCCCCACGGCCTTCCTGCACATGACGGTCCACGGCTTCATGGGCCATGTTTACCTTACCGGTACTATACCAGGAGAAGTCCTTCTCTACATCCTCCCACCGGAATTCGCTGACTGCCTGGGAATAATCCGCCATATTTGCGTTTTGCACGCGGCCCGGCAAAATTTCGCTGTGGACTTGCCCCATTACTATTGCCTCCCTTACTAGTTTGATTTAAGCTTTAAGGGCGAGATTCATTTCCATGAAAATCCTGTCAATGTATTAAATGTGAAGTTTTTATGTCGGAATTAGTATATCACAGCAAGCGGTTACATTCCATATCTTAGTTAAGCGAAGGGAGCCCATTCATGGAGCACCGCAAAATCCGCGTTTCCCATACCTTTGTATATAACAGCAAGAACATTACAGTCAGTGGACCTTTATCTCCTGGCCTGCTGGAGGGCCTGCATATGCATCCTGATCTGGATGCCTTCCGCAAACCAAGCGAACAGCTGGAAGCGCTCATAGACATCGCAGGCCTGCCTGAGGGGCGGGTGATCGCCGCTGTTGAGGACCAAACTGTTATAGGCTATGTAACCTTTCACTATCCGGATGAAATGGAGCTTTGGTCACAGGGGGGAATGATGGATCTTATTGAGCTGGGGGCTGTAGAGGTAGCTAACGGATATAGAGGGAGCGGGCTTGGCAAGCTGTTAATTTCCACCGCCTTTGAGCGGGAACAGTTGGAGAACTGCATCGTATACACCACGGAATATTACTGGCACTGGGACCTGAAAGGCAGCGGGCTTGATGTATGGGCCTACCGGAAAATGATGGAGAAGCTGATGAAAACCGTAGATATGGTATGGTATGCTACGGATGATCCGGAAATCTGCTCTCATCCGGCCAACTGCCTTATGGTCCGTATCGGACGGGAAGTTCCGATGTCGTCTCAGGAAACCTTCGACAGAGTGCGCTTCAGACAGCGCTTTATGTATTAGGATAACCCGCTCTGCAGATCACATTGCCTTCAGCATATATTCAAGTATGGCATGGGAACGCTCGGAAGCCTCTACTGTGAATTCGTGGTAATTGACATTCGCTGAACCGTCAGCCTTATCTGACATTGAACGGAGGATGACAAAGGGGATTTCATTCATGAAACACACCTGAGCAACAGCAGCCCCTTCCATCTCGGCGCAGGCGCCGTTCAGCTCCAGCCGCAGCTTGGCGACCAACTCCGCACTGGCTATAAATTGATCACCGGACAATACAACTCCGGTCACCGATTGCTGCTTAAGGTCATGACAGGCTTGTTCAGCAAGCTGCACCAGTGTTTGATCTGCCGGAAAGGCGGAAATCTCCTGATAAGGAATAACCCCTCTGGGGTATCCCAATGCAGATACATCCATATCATGCTGAATACACTGCGAAGAGATCACGATATCACCGATGTCCAGTCCAGGATGGACTGCACCTGCTACTCCTGTGAACAATACCCGCGAGACGCCGAAGGTGTCCAGCAGAATTTGCGTCGTGACCGCCGCGTTGACTTTGCCTACCCCTGATTTGCACAACACAGCCGATTTGCCAAACACCGTCCCTGTGTAGTACTTTATGCCTGCCTTAACTGTTGTCACCCTATTGTCCATACTCTCCAGCAGCAGTTTAATTTCTTCATCCATGGCTCCGATTAATCCGAACACTTCACTCATCGCAACTCCTCCTGATTAATAATTATATGTATACAGCATAAAAAGCCCCAAAAGGAGCTTTTTATGATCTTATATGCTACTTGTAAGCTTGTATTATTTGTTTACATGATTGACGGACAAGCGGAGAATCGTTTCATGCGGCAGGATGACACGCGGATTCTCAACGGTTTCCTTCTTCATCAGCTTCGTGAGCAGTCTCATGGCTACCGCACCCAGGTCATACATTGGCTGGGCTACAGTCGTCAATAGAGGGCGAACCATCGAAGCCATGCGGATGTTATCCACACTGATGATCGAGAAATCATCCGGCACCTTAAGGCCCTCATCCTGTATGCTGTGAATGGCACCAATTGCCATTTCATCTGTTGCGGCAAAGATCGCAGTTGGTTTCTTCTTAAGGCCCAGGAAGTACTTCATGGCTTCGACACCGGATTCGTACCGGTAATTACCGATCCGCACGAGATCCTCCTGGTACTCAATACCTGCAGCTTCCAGTGCTTTCTTATAGCCATGGAAACGTGCATAACCGTTTGCAGGATCCTGCAGCGTTCCGCTGATCATTGCAATCTCACGATGACCGTGGCGGATAAGTGTGTTGACAGCGTCAAATGCAGCATTCTCATGATCGATATCAACCGAAGGATAGGTTCCCTTCTCATCACGTGTTGCGCAAAGAACAATCGGAACGGCAGAAGTCTGGAAGGCTTGGATATGTTCTTCCGTCACTGTTCCGCCCATGAAGAGCAGCCCGTCCACTTGTTTCTCAAGCAGGGTGTTGATGACCCGGATTTCCTTCTCTTTACGCTTGTCTGCGTTACACAGGATAATATTGTAATGATACATATTGGCGATATCTTCAATCCCGCGTGCAATTTCAGCAAAAATCGAGTTTGAGATATCGGGGATGACAACCCCAACAGTTGTCGTTTTCTTGCTGGCGAGTCCTCTCGCCACGGCATTTGGACGATAGCCCAAACGCTCAATCGCTTCAAAAACCTTCTTCCGGGTCTGCGGTTTCACATTGGGGTTATTATTCACAACCCGTGATACCGTAGCCATAGATACGCCTGCTTCTCGAGCTACATCGTAAATGGTTACCGTCAAATTACTCTCTCCATTGCGATAAATTTTATCGTTCGACTAATTAAAATTATGATACGACACTTTGTACAATTGTGCAATGATAACGCTTCATTTTCCTTTCAAAATTCTTTCAAAGGCTGAACACATCATCCTGACGCGGGCTGTATTCACTAATGCTTCAAAGTAGCTCTCCACTCGCAAAACTGAAAATGTCAGCAGCCAGGGAAGGGGTGAAAATCAGCAATAGTTCTCATCCGCACAGCCACAATTCAACTAACCTGGTACTATCGTAACAAAAAGCGCGTGAAAAATCCAACATTCGTGAAAAATTTTCATTGATTTTGCAGAAAAACTTTTTCATTTAGCGCTTTTTGTACATTGTAACGTCAATTGTGACAATCTTTGAGCCGTTTCTTCCATCCATTTCAGGTCAGCCAGATCCCCGGCAACTCGATAAACATCAAGCAACAGATCAATACGGCTTTGAATAGCCGAGCGGATGCTCTCTTCCAGCTCAGAGATACCGCCGTGGAAAAAGCCCGTGGAAAAAGTTTCCTTCAGCACATTGGCCCATTCATTTCTGTCAGCAAGAGAAAGATGGAGCTTGGCAGGATGCTCCCCCATCTCACCGATCAGTTCGCCCAGATCCCGTTTGATAAAGGGCAAGGGCTCGTAACGGGCACATAATCCGCAGGTGTAGACCGGAACATGGGTAATTTTTATCTTACCGCTATAAATCAATGTATGCATATGTATAGTCATAACTCCGCCACAGCCGCATGTTTTCTTTACCAGAATGTCTTTTTTCATCTCCCACACCTCAGGAATAATATTGAAACAACACGAGAGTCCGCCTTTTCAATAACTATATTCGACCTCTCTCTCCATAATCCCTTCTGATTTGCATAAAAAGATTTATTTGGTAAATAATCCAGTGTTTTCAATACCTTAAGATGACTTCATATTTCAAATTTGATAGAATGTACAGGACAAGCATCACATTCCTGAAAGGAGCTGCTGAACATGAGACTGGCCGGTAAAAAGGTCATCGCACTTGTTGACGATGAATTCGAAGATTTGGAGCTCTGGTATCCCGTATACCGGGTAAGAGAAGAAGGAGCCGAGGTGCATCTGGCAGGCCTAACGAAGGGCAAGACTTATGTCGGCAAATACGGGGTTCCCGCCACAGCTGAATATTCCTGGGATGAGCTCAGCGCAGCCGATTACGACGGCATTCTGGTACCGGGAGGCTGGGCACCCGATAAGATCCGCCGTTACAGCGCGGTACTGAAGCTGGTACAGGATTTCAATGAAGCCAAGAAGCCGATCGGCCAAATCTGCCATGCAGGCTGGGTGCTGATTTCAGCCAAAGTCCTGGAAGGCGTAACCGTTACTTCTACGCCCGGCATCCGTGATGACATGGAAAATGCCGGAGCCATCTGGAAGGATGAGCCCGTGGTAACTGACGGGCACATTATCTCCGCCCGCCGGCCACCGGATCTGCCGCCTTACGGCAAAGCCTTCTGCGATGCACTAGCCGGAGAATAAGCTGAAAGCAATCTCCTCACGAGGATAAACAAGCCCTGCCTCTCCGACTTGCCGGAGTGCAGGGCTTGTTGCCGCCTAAGGCAGCTATTTACGGATGGAAAGGGATACCGTTTCCTTCAGCGGATTCGGGTAGCCGTTCAAGGTGAACGTCAAGGGCCTGCTCCATGTCCAGCTTGCGGTCACTGGTCATTTCCATCACTCCAGTACTGCCTGTATTCGCAGGCTCTACGGAAACTAACCGTTTTCTCCGCTTCAGTTCATCGTTGCAGCAGTTGATCAGAATTCGTGTCACCCAAGGTGCAAACCGTTCCGGATCTTTGAGACTTTTTCGTTTGCTCCACGCCCGGTACGTAGCTTCCTGCAGCATTTCGAGTGCATCTGACTCACTGCGGAAGTAACTGAAAGCGATCCCGTATAGTATTTTCTTCTGCTCTGATACGAGCCGGATAAAAGCCTGTCCACTCTCATCACCAAACTGTACCCGTTCAGCCTCCATTAGATTTTCCATTCTCCGTTGCTTTGCCTCCCTCACACAGCAGCCTCAAAAAGCGCCTTTTTGTACTTTCATCTATACTGACTCTCTCAAGGGGAAAACGGTTTTACTTTTTTTATAAATGGCGGTTCAAGATCAGTAACGCAAAAAGTCCGGCGCTATCGCCGGACCCTTCACTTCATCGAATATTATTCTGATTGCCTAAGACTAGGATGTCTTCTCTTTCGGATCTCCACCCATACTCAGCGATAAGCCGCTCCGTCCTGCAAATGCGCTTAGCATCTCTTCTGTCTGCAGACTGGTACGGTGCCGGAAGCATGCTTTGGCCATCTCTCTGGCTTCCGACGCCAGTGTGTTCAGCGTACGATGCTTCACCCGCAGCAAGGCCTGCGGCGACATACTCAGCTCGCTGATCCCCAGCTCCAGCCAGAGCGGCAGAGAACGTTCATCGGCAGCCATTTCACCGCAAATACTCACACCGATGCCTACTTGCCGCGCAGCTTCCACTGTCATGCGAATCATGCGCAATACCGCTGGATGATAAGGGTGATACATATGGGCAATCTGTTCATTCATCCGGTCAACGGCCAGCACATACTGCACCAGATCATTTGTCCCAATGCTGAAAAAGTCCACTTCTTCCGCCAGCAGATCCGCGATCATAACGGCAGCCGGAACCTCAATCATGATGCCTACCGGTACATTGCGGTTATACGGAACGCCTTGCTCGTCCAGCTCTGCCTTGACCTCATTCAGCACCGCTTTGGCAGCTTGTACTTCTTCTACGGAGGAAATCATCGGGAACATCATCTTTACATTGCCGTAGTGGCTGGCACGCAGGATCGCAGTCAGCTGTGTTTTGAACATATCTTTGCGGTCGAGACTGATCCGGATGGCACGGTAGCCCAGGAATGGGTTCTGCTCGTCAGGAAGCTGGAAATAATCCAGATGCTTGTCTCCCCCGATATCCAGGGTACGGATCACAACGGTGTTGCTGCCAACCTTTTCGGCAACGAGCTTGTAAACCTCAAACTGCTCTTCTTCCGTCGGGAAGGAATGACGGTCCATGTACAAAAATTCTGTACGGAACAAACCAACGCCCTCCGCTCCGTACTTCAGCGCCATATCCAGCTCTTTGACCGAGCTGATATTACCGGCTAGCCGCAGAGATACACCGTCTTTGGTGATGGCCTCCACAGTAGCAAGCAGCTCCAGCTGCTCTCTTTTGCGCTGCTGCTTATCGCGTCTCGCTGCATAGTCTCTTACCGTAAGCTCGTCCGGATGAAGCTGCAGAATCCCGGTTTCACCATCGAGCACCAGCAGATCTCCGGTCTGGATCGGATTGGTCAGCTTGTTCTCCAAGCCAGCCACCAGCGGAATACCAAGCGCCCGGGCCATTATGGAGGAATGGGAAGTTTTGCCGCCCATCATGGTGACAATTCCCAGCACATAGACCGGATTCAAATGAACCAACTGAGAGGGAGATAACTCCTTCGCCACCAGTATATAGGGCTGTGTATCAGACGGCAGAGTTACCTCGGGTGCACCCAGCAAATGCTTCAGCAGACGGTTGCCGACATCCTTGATATCAACTGCCCGCTCTTTCATATATTCATCGTCCAGCAGATCAAACATCGCTACAAAATGGTCAATGGCTTCCTTAACCGCCACTTCAGCCGCCTTGTATTGGCGTTCGATAATGCCACGGATTTCACTCATGAACACGGGATCATCCAGAATTGCCAGATGGGCGTCAAAAATGCTCGATTCCTCCGGCCCCACGACCTCCCTGAATTCTCTTTTGATAAACTCAATTTCATCTTTCGAGGTGCGGATTCCTTCGTATAAACGCTCAAATTCCTTGGCCAGATCCACCGGATTTACCTGCGTATCCGGCAGGCTCCATTCCCAGTTCGGCAAGACAAAGGCCTTCCCGATGGCAACACCTGCTGCAGCGCCTATGCCTTGTATCATGCTTCAATCCCTCCAACATTGCTTTCATGTAATACCACGGACATTACGGACGATTGCCCCTTTTTCACAGTTTTAAATGGAGCATAGCTCCAGGATTTCACACGGTCAGGGTTGGTAATCACCATCGGTGTAGCAAGCGAAGCCGCATGTTCACGCAAAAAGGTAAGATCGAATCTCACCAGCAACTGGCCCGGCTCCACACTGTCCCCTTCCTGCACAAGCGCCTCAAACGGCCCCTTAAGCTGTGAAGTGTCGATCCCTATATGCATAAGTACCTCCAGCCCTTCGGGCGTTGAAATGCCCACTGCGTGCATTGTAGGGTACACGTGCATCACCTTGCCAAACACGGGTGAGACTAGCTCCCCTTTATCCGGGAAAAAGGCCACCCCGTCCCCAACCAGCTTCGCGGCAAAGATATGGTCCGGCACTTCCTCAATCGGCATCATTCGGCCCTGCATTGGAGAACTGAACAGCACCTGCGGCAGATCACGAAGCATCAGCTTGTCAATCTCCTCGCGGATCAGCTCTGAGTAGGTGCCGAATACCACCTGCACGTTCCCGCCGCCCAGCTTTATAATTCCGGCCGAGCCCAATCCCTTGAGCGCCCCGGTATCAATGAATCGGTCATTATGCACAGTTAATCTTAAACGGGTGATGCAAGCCTGAACTTGTACGATGTTCTCTTTGCCCCCGAGCGCCTCCAGAATGAGCGGAGCCTGATACGGAATATTCCCTGCCCAGTCGCCCAGTTCAGAGCCTTCCTCACGCCCCGGCGTCGGAATCTGGAAACGGCGGATCGCCCAGCGGAACACGTTATAATAGACAATCCCATAACCGATCCCGATCGGGATCAGCAGCCAGGCGCGCTGCGACAGATGCAGGTTGAGGATAAAGTCAATTACCCCCGCCGAATAAGAGAACCCATGATGGATGCCAAGCGAATAGGTCAACACCATCGCAAGACCGGACATGACTACGTGCAGCGCGAATAAATATGGCGAAGCGAACAGGAAAGCGAACTCAATTTGCTCCGACACACCGGTCAAAAAGCAGACCATTGCGGCACGCAAAAAGGTTTTGCGGATCTTCGGCTTCAAATCCTCCCGGGCTTCCTGAATAATAGCTAAGGCAATCGCCGGCAGTGCGAACATCATGATCGGAAAAAGTCCGGCCATAAAGATGCCCGCAGTAGGATCTCCCGCAAAAAACCGCGGCAAATCCCCCTGGACGACCGCGCTGCCGTCAGGAGTAGCAAAGCTGCCCAGCTGAAACCAGAACACATTATTTAGAATATGATGGAGGCCAAAGGCCGTAAGCACCCTGTAAAGCACCCCGTAGACAAACACGCCATATCCGCCGGTCGCCTGTATATCCCGGAAAAGCACATCCAGCCCTTGCTGAAGCAGCGGAGAAACGCCGAGCATCACCCAGGCGAAAAAGGCCGAGAACAGACCCATGAACAGCAGGACAAACCGTGAACCTCCGAAGAATTGTATGGCTTCTGGAAGCTTGATATTTTTAAACCGGTTATGCGCCACGCCGGCGACAATCCCGAGTATGATTCCGATTAATGTAGCAGGCTGAACATCCCCGTTCCCCATATGGGTAACAATCCGGTCATAAGTGAACATTCCAGCCAGTGCAGCCAGCCCAGCCGGTCCGGCCTGATTGGACAACCCCCACGCTACGCCGACAGCAAACAAATAAGGCATGAAATAAAATATTCCCTGCCCCGCATATGTAGTCACTTCGGATACCGAAGAAAGTCCCCATGCAGACCACGGTAAGCTGCCCAGACTAAGCAGGATGGCGGCCGCCGGAAGCACCATGGTAGGAAGCATTATGGCTCTGCCCAACTGCTGCAATGATCCGAGCCAATTCAAGGTGACCCTCTCCTTTCATTCTATATTGAATGGTACGCGCTGCGACTGCTTTTGTCAAAAGAATGCGGCAAGAATTAGGATACCACGGTTCCCGTGATTATGGGAAACTTTATTCGTAATTTAGTGTAGTCTGGATGCTGTTCGCTGCTGTGAAGGAAACAGAGAAGTAGGCCCTACGAGGCTTAATAACAAATCATTAATGAGCATGCGTGGGCATGGGGAGACGATCCAGCCACTCCAGTCACTCCAGCCACTCCAGTCACTCCAGTCACTTCAGTCACTCCAGCCACTCCAGCCACTCCAGTCACTCCAGTCACTCCAGTCACTTCAGTCACTCCAGCCACTCCAGTCACTCCAGTCACTCCAGTCACTCCAGCCACTCCAGCCACTCCAGCCACTCCAGCCACTCCAGCCACTCCAGTCACTCCAGTCACTCCAGTCACTCCAGTCACTCCAGTCACTCCAGTCACTCCAGTCACTCCAGTCATTTAAGTGTATTCTGTACAACTAAAATAGCACTTTTAAACAGTAATATTAGTTTAACTGCACTTTATACATCTACAAATCGCATTTCCTGCTCCAAGGAGCCATTTAGCAACTTTTAGTTGTACCAAGTGCAGCTATACTTCAAAAAAGAAACTTTCAACATCATTTAGTTGCACGAAGTGCATCTATTCCATTTTCATCCTAATATTCAATCAAAACTCACCCTAGTTCCTTAATTCCATCTACACCTCAATCAGACTGCATTCAAGAATGCAGGCAAGATTGCTTTGTTTTGCTTTTCATTTCCCTATCCACTTACCATATTTGATCAGCCTGCATTGCTTTTACTTCGTAGAACCGCACCCTCTGCTTTGAATTTACCGGTTTGAGTAATCCTTTGTCACTGAGTGACTGTAACAGCCTCCGGGCCGTACGATAATTAATCTGGAAATAGTCGCACACATCCTTGGGGCGGAGCGGTTTAGCAATACGCCAGGCCAGGCGCAGCACTTCTTTCTCTTCGGACAAAATATCTGCGGCTAGCGTCTTTTTAGCTAAATAAGGCGCAAGTACCAGCTGCAGGAGCATCCGGCAAACTTCGGGACGCTGCTGAACATCGTCGAAGGAAAAGTGGAGCATCCTCCAGCCCATCCCGGTGAGGAAACTATCGCGGTTCAAGGAATAGCTGAACTTCTCGCGGTCCATATCTTTGACATGACTTTGAAAGCCGTCGCATTCGATCCCGAACCGGCCCCCATTTTGCGGCAGAAAAGCGAAGTCCAGAAACTGCGATTTGCGGTTCCAATCGTAAACTTCATATTCTGGATGCAAATGCTCAAGCGATTCAAACAGCGGCCACCACACATTCTGCAAAAACAGCCGCTCCGCAAAATTGTGACCTCTGACCAGCCTCCCCTTACGCTCCCCACTTCTCTCCGACGTATGCTGCTCGATGAATAAACGATGTGCTGCCTCAAACTCCATCTGATCCCCTCCCGGTAAATAAAAAAAGAACGCCCACCTCCCGCAAACTAATCACGGGTACATGGACGTTCTTCGTCTAATTCCAGTATAGCAACACAATCTGGCTATTTCTAGATGAAATAGGATCAGAGCAGCAAAATTTGCTGTATACCTTCCTTGTCTTCCCCGTTAAGGGGTACTAGGCTTCCGGGCTTCCAGCGTTCCGGGGTTCCAGAATTACGAGAGTACTGGTTCCTCCCCCGCCCCCCTAAATACTACTGCCGGCTGCGCCCGTGCATCGTGATCGCTTCCTCGACCTTGATGCAGCGGTCCATGATCGCCGTCATGCCGTGCTCTGCGGCAATGTCAGCAGCCTCCTTGCTGATAATGCCCTGCTGGAGCCACAGCACATGTGCGCCGATATCAGCTGCCTCCTGCGCCACTTCGGCGCAGTATTCGCTGCGGCGGAACACATTGACAATGTCCACCGGCTCCGGTATTTCAGCCAGCGTATGGTAGCATTTCTCCCCTAGAATCTCTCCGTCTACTGTAGGGTTAACCGGAATAATCCGGTATCCGCGGCTCTGCATCGCATAAGCCACCATATAGGAGGTACGGTCCGATTTGTCAGAAAGACCTACAACAGCAATATTACCTGCGGAAGCAAGAATATCACCGATTTGCTCCCGGGTCGGGTTCTCAAAGCTCATGTTTGTTACCCCTTTCGCTTTAGTGCCGAATCAGCAGGTGAAACCAAAACTTCCTATTATAAGCGGACTTCACCTGGATCAGCATCCTACATTGTTATTGTACCCACTCCACATTTGCTCCAAGCGCACGCAGGTGGTCGAAATATTGTGGATAGGACTTGGCGACATGATGGGCGTCCTTAATCAGCAGCGGCTTACGGGCACGAAGGCCCACTACCGTCAGCGCCATAATTACCCGGTGATCATAATGCGCATTGATCGTTACTCCGCCTTCGACACCCTCAGGCATGCCGTGCACGATGATCTCATCGCGGCGCTCCTCAACCTTGGCTCCGGCGCGGGTCAGCTCCGCCAGATAGTCGGTAATCCGGTCGCATTCCTTATAACGCAAATTCTCCACGTTGTAGAAACGCGAGGTCCCTTCGGCAAATACCGCCGCCGCCACCATCGCCAGCACGGCATCGGTTGCCGCATCGCCGTCGAATTCCACAGCCTTTAGAGTGCCGTTCCCCTGCACATGCACTGTTCCGTCTTCGTGAGTAAGCGGTACTTCCATCATACGCAGCACATCCACAATTGCCCGTTCTCCTTGCTTGCTCTTCTCGGCAAGCCGGTGAATTTTCACATCCGATTGGGTGACAGCCGCTGCCGCAAGCACAGCCGCAGATCCCGGATAATCCCCCTGCACAGTGTAAGACTTGGCCGCATAGGCCTGGCGCCCCGGCACCTTAAAGGACATATAATCGTCAGCAGCATGAACTACGATTCCTGCCTGCTCCAGCACCTCCAGCGTCTGGCCGACAACAACCTTCGACTTCAGATCATCCAGTACGACGATCTCGCTGTCCTCTTCTAGCAGCGGCGTCAGGAAGAGCAGCGCACTAAGATACTGTGAGCTGACTGCACCGGAGACGGTAATCCGGCCGCCAACCGGCTTGCCGCCGCGAATGGTTATCGGAAGTCTCCCATTATTATGCTCCACTTGAACACCAATCTGGCCGAGTGCTGCAATGAGGTCATCATGCGGGCGTTTGCCCAGAGAATCCGGGTACGTGTTCACGAAAGTCACCTCCGGGCTCAGCGCAGCTACAGCCATCAGAAAGCGCAGGACGGCCCCGGCATTCCCTACATTAAGTTCCTTGACGTCACGGGGATGCCGGCCAAAGCCTTGAATGACAATCTTCTCTTCATCCTCCGTAAGCACTGCTCCAAGATCGGCAATACATCTGCGGATCGCATCGCTGTCCTCACTATGTGCAGGATAGTAGATCGTGCTGACGCCCTCGGATAGAGCGGCAACAAGCAGGTAACGTGTAGTGTAATTTTTGGAAGACAAAGCTCCAAATTCTCCTTGCAAAGCTGGCGTCGGCCTAACAATAACGTCCATGATATAAGCGCTCCTTAGTTAATGTAGTTGATATATAGTGCTTCGTTTGACAGGCTATTCTCCACTTGTGTTATCATTAAACCAATCTTCCGATAGAAAAGAGGTCACAACCATGAATGAGATCCCCCAAATTACACCGCAGGAATTGCGGAAGCGTCTGGAGACAGGCGAAGACCTTGTATTGATAGACGTACGTGAAGATGATGAAGTCGCCTTCGGGATGATTCCCGGCGCTCAGCATATCCCAATGGGCGAGATTCCGCAGCGCACGGAAGAGCTCCCGGCAGAGACCGAGATCGTCTTCATTTGCCGCTCAGGTGCCCGCAGCCAGCGTGTCTGCGAATATCTGCAGCAGTTCGGCTTCAAAGGCTCCAACCTCAGCGGCGGAATGATTGAATGGAATGAAAGTGCAGAGGCGTAAGCCGCACACAAGTATACTTAAAAGCTCAACCGCGGTAATGCATTAAAATATGCTGCGACACTTCTGCCGCACTCAGCTCCGAAGTATCGACTGTGCAATGCGCGAAACGGTAAGCCTCCCGGCGCTGCTCCATGATGGTGCGGACCCTTTCCTGCGCGTTGCCAGCGAGCAGCGGCCGGTTCTGATCTCCGCTGACGCGGGATAAGATGACTTCTTCGGTGGCCGTAAGCGCCACAACAAGCCCATTTTCCAACATCATCCCGGCATTCCCTGGAGCCAGTGCTGCACCTCCGCCTGTCGAAATAATTCTGCCCTCTCCTTCAAGCATCCGCTGAAGTACTGCAGTTTCAACCTTACGGAAATACGCTTCACCGCCATCGGCAAAAATATCGGCAATACTCCGGCCTTCACTCTCTATAATGACATGATCCAAATCAACCAGTTCAAAGCCCAGTTCCTCCGCCAGCATGGCACCCACTGTTGACTTACCCGTGGCCATCATTCCTACAAGGATAATATTTTTACGCAAGGTATTGTAACTCTGTTGTTGTTCTAACTCCCCAGTCATGACTACCCTCCAACCGCGACATTTGTCATATCATAACACAGGGTCAAAACTTTGCACAATGCGATTCCCGTCCTGTAGATTCCGAAAAAAAGGCCCGAAAGCCTCCCGGGTGCGGGAAGCCGTTCGGGCCGCTGTTTGCAGCTGAGCCAAATAACTATTCAGCGAGCCAGTTGTGGTGGAAGACGCCTTCTTTGTCCACACGTTGGAACGTATGGGCGCCGAAGTAGTCACGCTGTGCTTGCAGCAGATTCGCAGGCAGGCGTTCCGTACGGTAGCTGTCATAGTAGGCCAATGCGCTTGCGAATCCCGGAACCGGAACCCCTTGAGTTACAGCAGCGGCAACAACCTTGCGCCATGCGGATTGGTATGAACCCATGATGTCTTTAAAGAACGGATCCAAGAGCAGGTTCTTAAGCTCCGGATTGGTTTCATAGGCATCGGTGATATTCTGGAGGAAACGGGAGCGGATAATGCAGCCGCCGCGCCAAATCTTGGCCAGACTGCCGTATTTCAGATCCCAGCCGTATTCGTCGGAAGCTACGCGCAGCTGCGCAAAGCCTTGCGCATAGGATACGATTTTACTCGCGAACAAAGCTTTGCGCACATTTTCGATAAATTCTGCTTTGTCCCCTTGGAAAGGTTCGGTTTCCGGTCCGCTCAGCACTTTGCTGGCTTCTACACGCTCATCCTTCATTGCAGACAGGAAGCGGGAGAATACGGATTCGGTGATCATGGACAGCGGCACGCCAAGATCAAGTGAGCTCTGGCTTGTCCATTTGCCTGTTCCCTTTTGTCCGGCGGCATCGAGGATAACGTCAACCATCGGTTTGCCGGTTTCTTCATCATATTGTGCGAAAATATCCGTTGTGATTTCAATCAGATAGCTGTCAAGCTCGCCGCTGTTCCACTCTTTGAAGATGCTGTGCAGCTCTTTGGCATCCAGACCAAGCACATCCTTCAAAAGCTGGTAAGCTTCGCAGATCAGCTGCATGTCGCCGTACTCGATGCCGTTGTGCACCATTTTTACATAGTGTCCTGCACCGTCCGGTCCGATATATGTACAGCAAGGCTCTCCGTCCACTTTGGCCGAAATTGCCGTAAGGATAGGTTCAACAAGCTTATATGCACTTTCTTGACCGCCTGGCATAATGGAAGGTCCTTTAAGCGCGCCTTCTTCACCGCCGGAAACTCCGGTACCGATGAATCGGAAGCCTTTTTCTTCCAGTTCTTTGCTGCGGCGAACCGTATCAGGGAAATAAGCGTTGCCGCCGTCGATAATAATATCGCCTTGATCAAGATGCGGCAGAAGCTGCTCAATTGTGGCATCGGTAGCTTTGCCCGCCTGAACCATGATCAGAATTTTACGCGGTACTTCGAGTGATTCTACAAACTCTTCAATGGAAAAAGTGCCCACCAGATTTTTGCCTTCCGCTTCGGCAACAAGATCATGTGTCTTCTCCGGGGAACGGTTGAATACCGATACGGTAAAGCCTCTGCTCTCGATGTTTAGAGCCAAATTTTTACCCATTACCGCTAAGCCAATTACGCCGATTTGTTGTTTTGCCATCTGGTCCTCCACCCTTTGCATCCTATATTTTTGTGAAATCCATTTCTCGCAGTATAAGAATACCACCCTTTGTCAGATACAGCAAAGTTCCGCCTGCGAAATAGAGATCAATTTCATTGACAAAGTCCTTAAGTTGAAGGAAATTGCTCACAATGACTATTTTAACGTTTTTACCGCCAGAAGTGAACCCCTGTCCACAAGTTGAAATACAAAGTTAGGGCACCCCTGCTGAGGGATGCCCTTAACCAAATGAAGCCGATCTTTGTTACCATTCAAGCATATTTAGCTCCCGTTGCAAAAAGCTGAGTTCAGCCATACAGGACTCTGCAAGTGCAGCATCTTCACTGCGAAGGGCCTCATTTAACCGGTCCAGCTGTTCATCAACCTCAATCCTCCGCTGGCGGATCCGCTCTTCTCCTTCACCGGAGTAAAAAAGCTTTGTCAGCTCCTGATCCGTGAGCATCGGCCCTTTCTGATACAGTACACGCTGCTGATACCCGGAAATTTCCACCAGACGGATCACTTCACCAAATAAAATATTCTCAATGATAATCTGGCGGTCACGGAAACGTTTGACTACGGCATGACCTCGCATATCGCCAATCAGCTTCTCCATCCATTCGGACAGGCGCGCATCACGGATCATATAATCGCCTACCAGCTTGTAACCATCCTTAATCCGCTGGAAGCGGAGCTTTACCAGCTTGCGGCCGGTGCGCACCGAAATCAAAAAAACACTTTCATTCTCACTCCAGTAAAGGGAATAGCCATCTTTTATCAAGTCCTTAATGAGATCCTGTATATGCTGTCGGTCAAACCGCAGCTCCAGATTGCAATACTCCACTTCGTCATTTTTGTTCACGGCACTCCCCCCTAACAGCTTTGCTTCTGCAAAACCAGCTTTATTAGCTTTTTTCCTAGGTAAAATTGACTGCCGGACCTCCACTTGCGATCTTAACTTTGCGTTCGTCTTACTCTTATTTTATACTTCATTTTATGTAGCGGTAACTTGGTTTATTGACTATTTTTACCCGTTTCCTGCTAATCCCAAACGCTTCCCGCTGTTTTTACTGGATTTAGAGGCTTTGAGATGGAAATATGCGGCAGCTGCAGCAATTTCAGCAATGCTTACATGCATGCGAATCTATCTTTTGAACAAGGAGACGCTATAATGCCATTTCAAGGATTTACACATGATGATTTTGCAGTATTTCAAATTGAGGGCCTGGAGCCGAGAATGGATGCCCTCATTGCCCGGGTGCGGCCTAAACTGAATGAGCTTGGCAACGAACTTGCTCCAGTCCTGTCCGCGCTGTGCGGAGAAGAAATGTTCCCGCATGTAGCCAAGCACGCCCGGCGCACCGTTCATGCCCCGAATGATACATGGGTGGCCTGGGGCCCGAATAAACGCGGGTACAAGGCTCTGCCGCATTTCCAGGTCGGTATGTTCTACAGCCACTTGTTTGTTGTTTTTGCCATTATCTATGAGAGCTCCAACAAGGGGGTCTTCGCGGATGCACTGGCGAAGCAATCTGCAGCTATCCGCGCCGGGCTTCCGGGAAGCTATTTCTGGTCGACCGACCACTTGGATCCTAAGGGAATCCGGGAATCAGACATGGACGACCGGCAGTTCGCCGAGCTTGCCCGCAAGCTGAAGGAAGTCAAGAAAGCCGAGATTACGTGCGGTCTGCGGATCGGCAAAGATGATCCGATTTTGTCGGATGAGGATAAGCTACTTGAGCTTATCCAGCAGACCTTCGAAACGCTGCTACCCTTGTACCGTATGTCCTTCTAGACACATACAAAGTCTATGGCTGCAATAAAGCCGCAGGTTGACGGATGATTCACTCCGTCAGCCTGCGGCTTTATTGGTGTCACCGGCCGATGCCAACCCGCTCCAGATCAGCTTGTTCCTGTCTTTAATTTTGTCCGATGGACAATAAGCAGATGCAGTCCGAACAGCAGCACCATCACAAATGAGCTGGCCAGAAAAGGAGCGCTATGGCTGACTGAATCCCACAGTCTGCCTGACAGTACAGGGCCTGCTACCATGCCGGAGCCTTGGAGTGTCAGGAAAAGGCCCCATACGGTGCCCCGCTCCCCCTTAGGCACCTGCAAGGCAATAAAGGCGTTCCAGGCCGGAAGAATAAGTGCATAACTAACACCAACCAGCGCAACAGCGCAGAAGGCCAGCGGCAGCCAGCGCACCTGGGAGAAGAAGGCCAATGAACCGGCTGCCAGCAGAAATCCAATGTTCAGAAACACCGTAGTCCCAATCCGGTCCACCAGTTTCCCGGCGGGAATGAGCGCCAGCACCGTGATCCCCCCACCGGCAATGAGCAGCAGGCTGAACTGATTCGGCGTGACATGCAGCTCCGAATGGGCAAACAAAGTAACTACCGGTGTCATAAGGCCGATGGCGAAAGCCTGCAGAAATAATGCCGGGAACAGCAGCCGGCTTACCTTCAGCGAGCTTCTGACCGCGTGCATCGTCCGCTTGAGGCTCTGCAGCGGCTGAAACGGTTTGCGCTGTTCTACAGGAACTTCTTCACTGTGGATGTCACGTACAACATGGGGAGCATGTCCACCAATTTTGGACGGGAGCAGCAGGGCAACGGCAGCAACAGCAGCTGCGCATCCCATAAGCACAAGAAATACCGTGCGGTAGCTTTGACCGCCATGATCCATCAGAAAATTCATCGTGATCGGCCCGATCCCGGTTCCGGCCAGCGAAGCCATCTCTACCGCACCCATCGCCGCACCGCTGCTGCCGCTCTTCGTAGAACCGGCCAGCTCCGTAATCCCTGTCATTGTGCAAGGCCACAGCGGGGAGGTTCCAATTCCAAGAATCAGGCAGGCTATGGATAAACTGACCGCATCTTTAGCATAGACAATCATCCCTACCGCTACTACCAGCAGCAGCAGGGCGCCCGTCATTGTCCAGCGGAAGCCGATACGCTCCATCACCCAGCCGAACGGGCTGCGGAAGAGGTTGTCCCCCAGATATTGCAACGCAAAAGCAAAGCCTACCACCGTTACCGACAAGCCGAGGATATTCTCCATATACACAGGCAGGAGGGCGACAAGCAGCGAGCCTTTCACAAATTCCACCAAAAAGATAATAGCCCACATTTCCATAATGAAGGGCGAGGCCAAGCTGATATGCATACGTTGTGCTACTTTGCCAGACATTAGATCACATCCTAGTATTATGTTGATTGATTTGTTATACTGATGCTTGCTTGAAAAAAACTATTCGCGAAAGGTTGTGACAGCATTAAATGGATCAACACCGTACTCCCCTCTTCACTGCTCTCAAAAAGCATGCCGCTGGAAACCCAGTTCAATTTCATATTCCCGGGCATAAGAAGGGGCTAGGAACCGATGCCGAATTCCGTGAGTTTATCGGCGATAACGCTCTATCCATAGATTTGATCAATATCGCACCGCTTGATGATCTTCATCAGCCTACCGGCGTAATACAAGAAGCTCAGAAGCTGGCTGCGAAGGCTTTCGGCGCCGACTATACGTATTTTAGCGTACAGGGCACGAGCAATGCCATCATGACTATGATCCTCTCTGTCTGCTCAGAAGGAGACAAAATAATTGTGCCGCGCAACATTCACAAATCCGTGATGTCGGCAATTATTTTCTCCGGAGCCAAGCCTGTTTTCGTCTCACCTGTTCAGGATGAGAATCTTGGGATAGACCACGGCATTACCACCAGCTCGCTGGAACGAGCATTAAGGCGCCATCCGGACGCCAAAGGAGTTCTAGTAATCAATCCAACGTATTTTGGCGTATGCGCTGACCTGCGTTCGATTGTTGACCT
The DNA here is from genome assembly GCF_038008625.1 of Paenibacillus sp. FSL L8-0470. Classification (NCBI taxonomy): domain Bacteria; kingdom Bacillati; phylum Bacillota; class Bacilli; order Caryophanales; family Paenibacillaceae; genus Paenibacillus; species Paenibacillus sp. FSL L8-0470. The sequence goes on along the minus strand of NZ_JBBOZM010000001.1, from coordinate 3,017,048 downwards.
GGCCCACAGCTACGGGGTTCCCGTATTGGTGGACGAGGCACATGGAGTATTGATTCATTTTCATGAGGATCTTCCGGTATCAGCCATGCAGGCCGGTGCCGACATGGCGGCAACCAGCGTTCACAAGCTGGGCGGCTCCATGACGCAGAGCTCGGTGCTTAACGTGAATGCCAAAACCGGGCTGGTCAACCCGCAGCGGGTACAGACGATTCTCAGTATGCTGACAACAACTTCTACCTCATATATTTTGCTTGCGTCACTGGATACTTCCAGACGCAATCTGGCTCTGAATGGCCATGAAATGGCCGAGAGAACGATAGCCTTGTCCAATTATGCCCGGGAGGCCATCAACAACATCGACGGTCTGTATAGCTTTGGCAGAGAGATTCTTGGCACAGAGGCCACCTTTAATATTGATCCAACCAAGCTTAACATTCATGTCCGCCATTTGGGAATAACCGGTTATGAAACAGAAAATTGGTTGCGCCAAAAGTATAACATCGAAGTAGAACTAAGCGACATGTATAATATTCTTTGCCTGATTACGCCTGGTGATACCCAAGATTCCGTAGATAAGCTGCTTTCCGCCCTGCAGGTATTGTCAGCCATCCATTACAGCAAAGGTGAGATCTATGAGCTAAAGGTGCAGGTGCCGGAAATTCCACAGCTTGCCCTTATTCCAAGAGATGCCTTTTATGCGGATACTCAGGTAGTTCCGTTCCGCGAATCCGCAGGTTATATCATTGCGGAATTCATCTATGTTTATCCTCCGGGCATTCCGATTTTGCTCCCTGGTGAAGTAATTACCCAGGATAACATTGATTATATCATCGACCATGTGGAAATCGGGCTGCCGGTCAAAGGTCCGGAGGACCGCAGCATCAACTTTGTCAAGGTAGTCGTGGAAGCCGATCCGATCTCTTGATCGGCCAGCCTTCCGCAAAATATAGGCATTCATACAAAAACCCGATACTATAGGTATCGGGTTTTTGCATGCAAGCCTCAGTGCTGAATTCATGCAACCTCTTGGCTGTGCTACACTGAAATCTATTCTTGCTGGGCAAGCAGCTCGTTGTAAGCTTCTTCAACGGCTTTCCATTCAGCTTCATCTTCAATGTTGTAAAGCACCATTTCTTCATCTTCTTCTTCCATGCGCAGAATGATGCCATCCGCTTCAGGGTTTTCGCGTTCCAGCAACAACGCGTATAATTTCTCGCCCACATCGAACGTTTCTACCAGCACCATTTCTACATCTTCGCCCTGCTCGTTCGTCAAGGTCAGCACAAACTCCTCGTGCTCATGGTCGTGATCATGTCCGCAACCGCATGCTTCACCATGTTCATGGCCATGCTCATGTTTGTGATCGCTCATTGAAATACCTCACTTTGAATTGAATTATCCTACATTTGGTATCGTAACACGTATGATAAGTTCAGGTCAATTTGAGGGCAGTACAAAATACCTAATCTAGTGCAGTGATTACCTTCTCTGACACAAGTACGTAATCTACATTCTTGGAGGCTTTAATATAGAAGCCCACCCGGTACTTCCCGGACTCTTTAAAATCATAGGTGAACTCTGAGGTAGAGAACCAGAAATCTTCTTTTTTCGAACCGCCCAGCTCCTGCGACTGAATGTCCTTCACATTTCCCGATGGATCGGTAATGGCTACTTTTACTGCTGTGATGCTATCTGTCAAGCTGTCCACCTGTGACAACACCTTAAATTTGAGTTTTCCGATATTCACGTTACCAAATACATCATCGCCCTTATACAGAATAATCTGTACATTCGGCTTAAGAATGGTCACTTTGCCTGAACCGTCCCAGTTCACGACGCCTCCAGCCTCCCTGGCCGGGATATAAGCCTTGCCATCAATCAAATAGCCGCCATCAGCCATTTCCTTCCCATTGTTCCATACCCTGATTTTCTGATTTACAGCGTCCGCGAACAATAATGAACTTCCCATCAGGGAAAATACAACTACGCACAGAGCAACTTTTTTCCACCTCATAAGCAGAGACCCTCCAAATAATTCATGCTGTTAATATATACTGCCGAGGGTGACACAAGTTGCGCCGAAGTGCGATGAAAATTTCATTTCTGTCATCAAAATGTTACTATATTGAAAATATAACGTTAACCTGCTTTGGCAACAATTAGAACTGGAGGATTTTCGGTATGACTATACAACTGCAAATGATAGGTACGGGTGATGCTTTTTCCAATACCTACCATAATAACAACGGGCTGCTGCTGGATGGCAACTTCTCGCTTCTCATAGACTGTGGTGCTACAGCCCCGCTCGCCATGCATCAATTAGGGCGATCGTTCCGTGAGGTGAACGCGACGCTAATCACACATATCCATAATGATCATGTCGGCGGGCTGGAAGAGCTGGCAATAGAGTTGATGCAGGATAATAACCGAAAAATGCAGCTGCTGTTGCCAGAGACACTGCTCAAACCGCTGTGGGATCACATCCGCAAGAGCGCTCGCTCAAAGGAAGCCCGTGCAGATTCCCTCGAAGAAATGTTCAATGTAACCACCCTGCGTCCAGGTGAGTCTTACACCCTTTCCCCGGAAATTACACTGCAATTGATTCGCACCCCGCATATTCGCGGCCGGGACAGCTACTCGCTGCTGCTGAATAACGATATCTTTTACAGCGCCGATATGACCTTCCAGCCTGAGCTGCTGATCAAGCTTGTCCGCAAGCACGGCGTCCGGAAGATTTTTCACGACTGTGAGCTCAGCGGATCGGGGCAGGTTCATACTACCCTCCGGGAACTGATGTCTTTGCCTGATGATGTACGCAAGCTGATCTATTTAATGCACTACAGCGACCGGAAGCCTGAATTTGAGGGGATGACCGGAGACATGGAGTTTCTTGTTCAGCATGAGATATATGAGCTTTGAGGTTCAGTTTCCCGTATCTTTATTAACTGCAGTTTATAACCTTGAAGCTGCAAGTAGAAATAGAAGGATAACTTATAGCGTGAAGCATACAAATTCTTATATTTCAAAAAAGCCGGACAGGCAGTGTCAACTGACACTGCCTGTCCGGCTGTTCTTATTTATGCGGTTTTAGAATTGCGGCAGCTGATCCAGATTATTCGTGGGATCGCCATCCGCATCGCCACGGATGTATAACTCGCCATCTCTGCCTTTGAACACATTCACTCCGGCTATGCTTCCCGCTTGAATCTCCTGCAGCGCTTGCTGGTAGTCCAGCACACGTCCTGAAGAGGTCTGGAACTTCATCAGGTCGCCGTCACCGTTTCTTTGGGCCGCTGTAAACCGTTCACGTTCATTGTTCATCACTTAGGATCTACTCCTTCGCGCTCGGATTGGCCAATAGGCTCAACTCTAGCTTGCCCCGCTAACGAAAGAATATGTACTTTGAGGTTTAAAGCGTTTTCTGCATTCTCACATGCAAAATACCTGCATCATAGAATGGCTCTGGAGAGATCACTTCATACCCCAGCTTGTTATAAAAGGCTTCCGCCTGGCATTGTCCATCAAGGATGGATGATTCGAGGCCCAGCTCACGGGCAAGCTCCTCCAGCGCCAACAGCAGGATACGCCCGTATCCCTTGCTGCGGTAGTCTTTGTCGACTGCGATACGCTGCATTTTCGCAGTGCCTGCTTTATAATAAATCAATCTTCCGGTAGCTACCGGGAGACCCTCATCCATCAGCAAGATATGATGCACATTGTCGCCGATTACATCATACTCATCAATTTCCTCTTCTTCCGGTACCTTTTGCTCTTCAACAAATACTTTTTTGCGGATGTCCAGTCCCATCTGGAGCTGTTCATCTGTCGTTACATGTACGATTTCCGCCGCCATACTTCCACAGGTCTCCTCTCTTTATATAAAAACGATAGTTGACCCATTATACAGAATTTTCATTACGCTGTGAAGAGAGCCTTTATTCAACCGAATAGACCTCAGTGGAAATCGAGCGTTCGTATACATCCTCTAATACAGGCGATAAAGGGCTGTCTAAACCTTCAGGTTTTCCATCCAAACCAGTCATGCTCTGGATCTCCACAACACTCGGCGCCTGATAGGACGAAGCACATCCAACTGCCGTCAGAAGCAGCATTAAACAGACCACCGCTTCCCAAATCTTAATTCTGCGCATCCCTTTCCCTCCTATCGTCTTCTGCTCTACACAGCTTTGACGATTCGTGAGTTTATTAAACTGATTAGCGGTCTTTGATGAATCCAGATTCAAAAACCGCATTAATCGCTTGACTTCTACCGCGTTCCTGCCGTAAGATAACCATTAATTAGGATAACCACAAAAGCTAAGAAGAGAAAGAGTACCTTGGCCAATCTTTCACAGAGAGCTCCGGACGCTGAAAAGGAGCAAAGAAAATCCAAGGGAATATGGTCTCTGAGCTGCGCATCGAACCCCTCCAGGAGGGTTGTAGGCTGCGCCGGAACCCGCATCCGTTATCGTGCTAGGGTATACCCGCGAACAGCGGACGTACCTGAAGAGGTGAATGCCGCAAGGCATTGATGAAGTTGGGTGGTAACACGTGAGCACAGGCTCTCGTCCCTTTTGGGGACGGGAGTCTTTTTTGTTGCCCAAAAATGCTCCCGGGGCGAGTGGGAGTAAGGCTCACAAAACTTGAGCATATGCTTCCGAAGCGAGTTTTTTTCGAAGGACAATCTGGAAGTAACGCTCACAAAACTTTAGTATATGCTTCCGAAGCGAGTTTTGTTCGAAGGACAATCTGGAAGTAACGCTCACAAAACTTTAGGAGGAGATAAAATGTCCAATATCTTTATCGGAGGGGCGTGGCCTTACGCCAATGGCTCTCTGCATCTGGGAAGACTGGCAAGCATTCTGCCCGGTGACATTCTGGCCCGTTACCACCGGGCTAAAGGTGATCGGGTGCTGTATGTGTCCGGCAGCGATTGCCATGGTACACCGGTGGCTGTCCAGGCAGCCAAAGAGGGCGTAACGCCGGGTGAATTCGCCGACCGCTATCATGAGGAATTTGCGGAGTGCTTCGACAAGCTTGGTTTCACTTACGATTTATACACGCGGACAGATCAGGAAACCCACCACACGGTCGTTCGTGAGCTATTTCTTAAACTTCTGGACAACGGGCACCTGTACAAAAAGACAACGCTCCAGTGCTACTGCGAGCAGGATCAGCGGTTTCTACCTGACCGGTACGTGGAGGGAACGTGTCCGGTCTGCGGGCAGCAGGCACGCGGCGATCAATGCGATTACTGCTCCACCCTGCTCGACCCGTCCGATCTGCTGGACAGATCCTGTAAAATCTGCGGAACCCCTCCGGTACTGCGGCCTACAGAGCATTACTATCTTTCTCTTTCAAGCTTTCAAAAGGAACTGGCAGACTATGCGGAATCATCTCAGGGCTGGAGGGATAATGCCGTCCGGTTGACTCAGCGTTATCTGCAAGAGGGGCTTCAAGACCGCGCGGCTACCCGTGATCTTGATTGGGGCGTGGATGTGCCGGTAGACGGATTTACCGGTAAAAAAATCTACGTATGGATCGAAGCGGTCAGCGGCTATCTGTCCGCCAGCAAGCAGTGGGCCGCAGAGTCAGGAAACCGTTGGGAGGATTTCTGGCTGGAGAATCGCGACAGCGCCGCTGAGGATGGCAAGGCAACTTCTTATTATGTGCATGGGAAAGACAACGTGCCTTTTCATAGTCTGATTTGGCCGGGCATATTATTGGGAGTGGGCGGATTGCATTTGCCTGACCGTCTGTTTGCCTGCGAGTACATGACGCTGGAGGGGCAGAAATTCTCTACCAGCCGCAACTGGGCGGTCTGGGTACCGGATATTCTAAGCCGCTATCAGCCGGATTCAATCCGGTACTTCCTGATTGCGAACGGCCCCGAGAAGCGTGATACCGACTTCTCCTGGAGGGAGTTCATCCACAGCCATAATGGCGAGCTGCTCGGTGCCTTCGGCAATTTTGTAAACCGCAGCCTGGCCTTCATAAATAAAGCCTTCGGGGGTTGTGTGCCGGAGGGAATACTGGAGCCTAAGTGGAGAGCGAACTTCGACACCTTATACGCCGAAGCCGGCAGGCTGATCGAATCCGGGAGTTTTAAGGAGGCTCTGGAGTTTATCTTTGGTTATATTCGCCAAGCCAATAAATACTTTGATGAACAGAAACCCTGGCTGCAGATCAAGGAAGACCGCAACACCTGCGGAGATACCCTCTACACCTGCGTACAGATCATTGCTAATCTGGCTAATCTGCTGAATCCGTTCATTCCTTTTTCCTGTGATGAGCTCCGCATCTTCTTGTCCCTTGATGAGGCTGGATGGCAGCAGTCCTCTGTTCAGGCAGGACAGAACATCCATGAACTGAAGCTGCTCTTCGAACGCATTGATACTGTACGGATTGAAGAGGAAACAGCCCGGCTGGAGAGCCAGATGCTAAGTAACTAACCCTTTTGAATCTCCACCACTTAGCTGACGCTTGAAGGAGGGATTCTTGCGAACAGAGGAGCAACCTCCTCTTATGGGCAAGCGACCCCTGCGTTCCCGCAGTTCTACGTTTTATTTTTATAGGTAATTGCTATACCGCTAACTGTTTGATATTATGAGCCGTATTTTCATCCCGATCATGGTGTGTTCCGCAAGCTACACATGTCCATTCTCGAATCGAGAGGTTCTTCACTTCGGGATGGATCGTGCCGCAAACGTGGCACTGCTGACTGGTCGGCTCGAAGGTGCCGGCAACCCGGAGGGTTCGTCCATACCAGGATGCTTTATACGTGAGTTGTCGCACCCATTCGCCCCAGGAGGCATCAGCGATGGACTTGGAGAGTTTGGGATTTTGAATCATATTCGCCACACGCAGATGTTCGATGCTGATCGTTTGGCACTCACGGATCAGCTTCGTTGTCATCTTGTGGAGAAAATTGTTCCGTGAATTTGCAATGTGTTCGTGAATACGGGCAATGTGTTTCTTGGCTTTCTTCCAGTTGGAGCCCCCTGGTGTGCGTCTTGCCAAACGCCGCTGCCATAGCACAAGCTTTTTCTCGTATTGACGGTAAAACCTGGGGTTGGCAAAATGCTCCCCGCTTGAGCACACAGCGTATTCCTTAAGCCCCAAGTCAATGCCGATATGTGCATCTGCTTGACAAAATACTTATCGCTGGCGTTTTGCCGTACCGTAGCGGACAGTATACGACCCTCCAGCTTCCGAGAGTTGGCGAAACGCATCCAGCCGAGCTTGGGAAGCTTCAATCGGTTGCCTTCAATGGCGATATTTCCGTTCGTGAATTTCGTGGTGTAGCTTTGTACTGGATGCTTCCGGCTTTTGAAGCGCGGAGCTTGATTTTGCTTTTTGAAAAAGCGGTCAAAGCTATCTGCCACATGCCGAACGGCAGACTTTAAAGCAATACTATCGACTTCTTTGAGCCAGTCATATTGTGTTTTTAGGACGGGGAGCTGTGTCGCACAGGTCTGATAGGACAAGCCTTTGCCCCCTTTTGTAGTATTTTCTTACAGTATAGCACATATGTTCGCTGCCTCTTCATTCCAGGCAAGAACCTCGGAACTTTCATTGCTGATGAAAGACGGATAGGGCAGCTGCCCGATGATTTCCCTCCACTGCGGATTAAACGTTGTACTAATAGAAGAGACAGCTGCACGCTCATGGGGATTCCATAGCTCGAACAGATGTTGCTGCTCATCCGGCGTCAGCTGCAGTGCCCTCCCGATATTCTCGATGATATCCCTGGATGCGGTTACTTCTCTGCCCTGCTCCAGCCAGGTATAATAAGTTGCACTGACACCTGCCAGCATAGCGACCTCTTCCCTTCGAGTCCCTGTGTTCTTCGTTGGCTATTGGATGCTTTAAACCCTGCCTGTTCAGGCTGAAACCGGTTTCGGCGCGATTTCAGATAATCGCCGAGCGTTTTGGCTTTACTATTCGCATTAAGCATATACAACCCCTTCTCACTGAATCATTACGATCCATTTAATTTAACACGTTCCATACTTAAACCTTTGTCCGTGCTTGCTTCCCTCAACGATCCACTAGCAGCAACTATCACGGAGTTAAGGCGTCTATTTTAATGAAATTCCATTAATTGTTATCCATTAAAACGGATGTTCATCATTGAGCAAGCCTGCACGTTATGTGTCCCACAGCGTCAGAATAAAAAAAGCGCCCGAACAGTTATAAATGCAACTGCTGCGGACACAATTTTGTTCAACTTTTACTGAGCTAAAGCAATTCCCTGCAGCATTGCTGCAATGGCTTCAACGGAACCGTTCCACAGCTTCTCGCCAAGATCCCTACTGGCATGGGTTGGGTCACCTATAACGCCTGTTGTGGAATATTTGCCAAAATCCAGATTGGGATCATCCCATTCCGGCTCACTGCTGCCAGGATTAAAAATCTGCGCTTCCCTAATATCCTCAGGATGCTTATAAAGTCCCAGAGAAGTAGTGAAGCTGTCTGCATGACCACCCGGAATGTCGGGATCAGCATGCCTGCACCAGATCTCATGAAACGGATGATGGGGAAAATCTACCTTGGCTTTTCCCTCATATTCCTGATTGAACCTTACTGCCAGATTGCCCAGCAAGTGACCGCCGCAGCCGCGAAAAATAACCAGCTGTCTAAAGCCTTGGTCCACCAGGGAAGTCAGAACAGCGTATATTACATCTTCATACAGCTTCTGCGGAATATCGATAAAGCCGTATCCAAAGCTGCGGTGCTCCGGTGTAGGTCCAAAAGGAATTGTCGGTATCACCAGGGACTTGACTCCATATTTCAGTTTGGCCTGCTGCGCTGCTTCAATGGACAGCTCTGTGGCCAGCCATGTATCAAAATCAACGGTGGAGTGTGGACCCTGCTGCTCCGTACAGCCCGTCGGAATAATTGCCAGATAACCTTCCGCTGCTTTTTCTTTAATTTCCAAAAAGGTGAGCTTTCCGTATTCGACTGTCATTTGAATTTCCCCTTAGGTTGTCTAATAGTAATTAGTCGAAGCGAGGTGTTTGTTTATGCGCAGATTTTCATTGTGGCTGCCCTCCTAACCTTTCTTGCCGCAGGCCTTCTTCTGGATTTCCTGATCCATATCCTTAACATGAAACGAAGACAGCGCTTTAGCAACATTTGACCCTGAACGAGAAAAGAAGGCTAGCTACAGCTATCGAAGCTCTATACCTTCCGTTTCAGCGAGACGGCAAAATCCGGTTTGGTCTCATAGGCAATGTAGGATACTGTCCCTGCAAAATCCAAATAAGCCTGATAACGCGTGCGGATCGCCGGGCTTGTGATCTTGTCCAACACAAGCTCCTTAGCCACCCAGCAGCTTTCCGACGTTTCCTCTGAAACGGCAAGTTCTCCGCCCACCGGTTTACATACATAATCCAGCATTACTTTCGTCGGAACATCGGTGATGCCGTCATGCCATTTGTACATTCCCGTATTCGAATACACTCCGATCAGGTGAGAGACCTCGGTATCTATTCCGCTTTCTTCCTGAATCTCCCGGATGAGTGCATCCATCAGATTCTCTCCGGCCTCCACTTGCCCACCGGGGAATACCCAGCCACCATGAAATGTTTTGACCAAAAGCACTTCTCCCTGCTCATTCTCCACGATCCCGCCGACAGCCACAATATGAGTTGGCATAGCCATGTTATTAACCTCCCATGATCTTTATAGTTGAATATTGCACTGCTCAGCAAATTCATTGATTTTGGACAGCAATGCAGGATAGATCATCGGATAGGTTAACTCTTCCGGCACCTCCGTGAACCCGCATATTTCTTCCATTTCATAGGCCGGCAATTGTCCGAACTTATTAACGGTGGCCAGGTAGAGCTTTCCGAAACTATCCGGCATTGACTCTCCGGTAACCGAATAAATACTTATTGGAAATAACGTATAGTCTTCCGCTCCTGTCTCTTCATACAGTTCTCTTGCCGCTGCTTCATCAGGCGTTTCATTCTCGTCAATATGTCCACCTGCAAATTCCCATGTGGTCTGTCCACGCTGCCGAGCTAATATCCACTGCTCATTATGCCTTACGATAATAACGACGTAGGTTAGATTTTCTTCCTTTATTTCCGTTTCGTGTATAGTAACTTTCATTCACAAACATCTCCTTAGTCGGCAAAACCGATAGAGTTTTGGTGCATTACCGGATGCGACGTTCCTATTATCTCTGGTTTTAACCTATGTATAGAATGCCTTGATATTTCTTCCAACAGGAAAAGAATCACTCACCACTGTCTTCTCCCCGCTTCTCCTCACCCTTGCCCTGAGCGTTCAATTGCGCCCATATCTCCCGGGTCAAATCTTCGCCTTTATAATAGTCCACCCTATCCTCCGTTTCATACAGCTCTTCATACGGCAAAATATTGATTTTCCCGGAGTCAGGGTATTCCGCAACATCCAACCCGTTATTCGTCCGTAAATCGAGATAGCGGCAAGGCGTCTCCGTATGATTGAACAGCTGATGCGCACCTGATGGACCGGTTTCGAAAAATACCGTATCGCCCTCATGGACTTCCTGTAACCCGGCGGGAGTTCTTAACATAGCACCGCCCGCCAAAATCACAAACAGCTCTTCAGCATTTCTATGAAAGTGATACGGATACGAGTACTTGCCCGGGTCCAATGACCGGATATCAAAAATCAAATGCTTAGATTCTACCATCCCCGCCAGCTTCTCGCTGGTGTGCCAAGCAAATTCCGGAACCGGAGACTGCCTTTGTTTAAAAGAGATATTCTGTTCATTGAAAATGGTCGCCATGGAATTACTCCCTACGCATAAGTTATTTTAATCCGAGCATAGAGACTATGGAACAAGTTGTAAGTGAGTAAATTCATAGGCCGTGAAAAAAACATTGCCATCTCCTCACATCCTGTGGTATTATAAATTTCGTTGCAGGACGGTAGCTCAGCGGGAGAGCACTATCTTGACAGGGTAGGGGTCATGGGTTCGAACCCCATCCGTCCTATACTGCATCACTACGTAAAACTCCTTATTTTATAAGGAGTTTTTTCTTTTCTATCCCCACTCACATCCCACTTTTACCGCGTGAAAAATTGATTTGGGGACGGATTGGGAACGGAATTGAAAAAAAGAGTTACCATAAAGGCAACTCAATTGAAATTGATTTGTGTAGTTGTTAAATTATTATTTTTACTGACTTCTTTGTGATGCCTCTAGAGTGCTTAGCCAGTATTTCAATCCGTATGGACGAGTATCCTATATATATATCTCACAAATTCCCGTTAATACCTTTTGGGTCTTGATTCACAGATATGATACTCAAACGGACCACTCCAATATTATTTAAGTAGTTCTTCTGGAACTTCAGGTTGATGCACATACAACGCACTGTTTGTATTTGCAATGAATATCGCTACCATCGATAAGCATGTCGCCAAACCAGACACGATTCGAACATTCGCTTTTTTCAACATCTTTACTTCACCTCCTTTCTGGCAATTAATAGACTTAGAGATTGAGCAAAAAAACTCACGGCTATAGCAGATGAACAAATCATGACATTTGTAGCAACCAAGATCAGGCCGATTATTTTAAGCTTCGGATAGTGACGCTTGGGGATTCTAGTCTGCTTTTCAATTCCAATCGGCGCTAACCACAAGATGATCAAAAAACTGATTGCATTCATAACCTGTACAACTACTAAATTTACGTTAATAAAAGATAGCGCAGTAAACAATGTCGTAGTAAATATGACACACGCTACACCCGACTTAAGGTGAACACCGCCCGACGATTGCCGTAGTAATGCAAAAGAAATTAATATCGTTAAAGCTTCAGAAAAATTACCTGTGAGCAAAGATATAGCAAGTGTAATGACGATGATAAAAACAACATTTAGCACAACCTCTAATGCATACTTTAGAACCGCTTGCGATGCGGGGTGATCAGGAACAACTTTTTTTATATTGTAGGCTATCCTCTCAGATATACGATCAATCATTTTCTTTTTCCTTCCCGGTAGAGTAATAGATGAAGAAAATTGAGATCATTAAAAAGAACAATATATTCAAATAAATTTCGTTGTAATATAAAAGAATTGAGATTCCAATTAAGAAAATTATGATGATCGTCGTTAAAAAAATATCTTCTAACTTAAATCGAAGTTTCTCTATGTCAAAAGTAAAGCCTTTTCCTTTTCTGTAGTAGTGCCAAAAAAAGGAGCAAATAACTACGGAGGTGAGTACTTGTAATATGTATCCATTGCTTTTATTCCCTTCTATTGCTCCTATTGAACCGAATAAGATAAGTACAATAACAGTTTGTATGACTGCAAAAATAGCATATCCTGATATAGTTGCAATAACGGACAGTATGAGGGGCATCCTAACAACTGCAGCAAAGAATAATATGAATATTACTATCAGTATTAAAGGTGCGATATTGCTCATATCAAACTCTTTCCTCACCAAATAGCTCTGCAAATTTATTATTAAAGTAACAAACAAGGCTTGCCAAGCATGATGTTTCCACTTGAATCTAAAGAGCGACATAATCAAATAATAAATAGACATGAGCTCAATAGTCGAAAAGAACATGAATAGAATTGGCTCCCATGACAACACACAACACCGCCTGACATTATTTTCATTCAATGCATTAATTATAAATCCGAAATAGAGTTACCGTATACTACTTATTTACTACGAATTAGGTCTTTCAGGCGGCAATATCTCAAAACAATTCCCGCCATCCGCGAGCGCCACAGCAAGAACGGTCTATCTATAAGTCGCAAGTCTGAAGACGAAGAAACCGCCAGCTCAAAAAGCCCGGCGGGTTATCATATCATTGGGTCAACCACACGAAACCAAGGCGGATAAGCTGAACATCAAATATCCATTCAAGAGTAGCGTTTATCCCTCTAGAGCATCATTTATATATTGAACAAACAATTTGTCCGAGAACAGAACAACCTTATTGTCCTTCGTCAGCATATAGATACTTTTAGCATCCGCACTTACATACACAGTATTGATCAGCTCATACAACTTCTGAATAACATCGCAAAGACTCCTCATATTTTCCGATCCGTTTATTTTGCGCCCCCTCCCCTAATTATTCAATAAGCATACAAAATGTGCCAATATACGTCAAAGAATAAACAGAAACAAACCCGCCAGGCACAAGCCCGGCGGGTTATGATACACATGCTCTACATCCAAATCTATCTTCCGTCGTTTTTAAAACTAGAAATCAGCAGTAGCAATTTGAATTGTACCTGTAGCAGGACCAACAGCTGTGGTCTGGAGAGCGGCTACCAACAGTAAAGCAACTTCCAACGTGAGGCTATTGGTTGGAGGTATTACATAAGTGATGACAGGAGCGTTGACACGTGTAACTACAAGATTGATCGGAGCCGGACCGTTATTATTAACGGTAATTGTAGCATTTGCTCCACCGTTCAAGTTTTCAAAATAAGATTTACCAACATTGGCCGCCAGAGAGTAAAACTGCTGGGGTAAGAGAATCGACATAAGAATCACCTCCTAGAACTAGATATTGTATTCTATTCTTCCAAAGAAGAAATGTAATAGATAAGTGGATCAGTACCAAAACACATTTTACAATTATTACATAGTGGTGAAACTATCTTCTATGGCTTAAATTCAATCGCAATTAGATATAAAAAAAGACCCCGCCGGCATCCGGCAGAGTCAAATCATTCATGAACTTATCCCTCATAGGTAAACCGGCCTTTAGGCCAGTACCCGCAGCACATCCTCGATCTTCCGCTGATGCGAAAGCACACCATAATTCATCCAGGCCATAAAATCCACCTCGTACACGTTGCGGTTGCGCACAGCGGGCAGGCTTCTCCATAGCGGAGTATCCAGCAGCTCCCGGCCTTCACCTTCCTGCCGGTCAAAAGTAATGAACAAATGATCCGCCGTCAGGCCTGACAACTCTTCACTTGTTAGGCTCACACGCTTCTGTCCCCGGGTGAGCTGCCGGACCAACGGATGCCGCTGGAGCCCAAGATCCTCATGCAGTACGCTTGCCGTATATCCCAGTTCCTCACATCCATAGAGCGCGACTCCGCAGGAAGATATCCTAAGTAAGGCTACCGTCTCTCCCCGGACGCTGCGGCTGAGGATCCGCTTCGCCTGCTGGGCCTGCTGCTCATAATGGCCGATGACCTCCTGTACATGCTCCGTTCTGCCGAAGACAGCAGCTGCTGAGCGCAGTGTTGCACGCCAGTCTTCCTGGTGAAACGGGAGTCTGAACAGCGGGGCAATCCGGCGGCACTCACCCAAATGCCAGCGCTGAAAGCCGTCATCCAGTATAATCAGCTCGGGCGTGTAACGGGAAAGCTCTGACCAATCTCCGGTGGAAATATCAAACGTTGGGACCTGATCCAGACCCAGGTACTCTTGCTTGCCCCACTGTGCATGACAATATTGAGCCACCGGAGTAATGCCCAAAGCCAGCAGATAATCCTCCAGAAAAGGCGCGAATACACGGACCCCTTCCTGATGAAGGCTCCTGTATTGACCGGGTGTAACACCTACTGCTCCCTTGAAACGCCGGTTAAAATAATACTCATTGCTATAGCCGACTGTCAGTGCAATATCATGCAGACGGTCCTTGGTCAGAAGCAGCTGCTGCTGCGCCCGTTCGATACGGAGGCCGTTCAAATGCCCCAAGGGAATCTTGCCGGTAATCTCTTTAAAAAGCTGAGTATAACGCGCGCGCCCAATACCTGCAATCTCTGCCAATTGATCGACGGATACCGGTTCACTGTAATGCTCCTGCATATAGTGAATGGAACGTTGTACCGCCTCATGATCATTATTTGTCTGAACTGCCGGGGAATTGGCCCGCATGATCAGCAGCAGCAGCTCCTGAAAACGGGTATGACCCGCGAACCATTCGATGTCATCGGGACTCCTGCGGCTATGATAAATGGAATCCAGCAGCAGTGTACATTGGGAAAAAGGTCTGCAGCTTAAGAGACCCGGCTGGAGCATGGCATTCCCGGGCAATTTCCTCTTTCCGCGGTGTCTGCCATCCCCAGTGCTGATAACCTCAAAAGCAAGCCGGTAAAAGCTAAGCCCCCGCTCTCCGGCCTGAATACTGTTCATAGATCCAGCCTCAATCAGAAAGCCTGCACCTTTGTCCAAAGGATAACGCCTTTCCTCCGCTTCGAGCCAGCCCTGCCCTTCCGATACTATGATCAATGTGTGCTCCTGAAACACAGCCATTTGTCCGTTTCCCGCAGGGGATTGGGCTATTGCTTCTATGTTAGTCAAGCTGTATAACAGCTTTTTTCCAGTGCTTTCACTGAGCAGTTCTGCCATTCTCCCGCCCCCTAATTGAGAATCATTTTCATCTCCTTAGTGTAAAACAAAAATGAAAGCCTATCAACTATGCAAAATCATATCAAAAAGTTTCGACAGCAAAAAGATATATCACAAGGCAGGTTAGCAGATTTATGCAATGTAAGCAGACAGACCATAAATGCCATTGAAAACAACAAATATGACCCAAGTTTGCAATTAGCTTTTGATATTGCCAAACATTTAGCAGTTAGAATTGATAAGTTATTCTTACATGAAGGGAGAGAAGAGGAATGAACACCCGAAAAATAGGTGCAACCGCAGTAGGGGCAGCCACTCTAATTGTGGTGGCCTTTACCATCTATAAGGTCATGGTTGGAAAAGACGTTGGATTTAACGAAATAATAACAATCGCAACGCTGGTAATGATGTTTTTTCCTATGATCACCTGGGGAACCAAGGCAGACAAAGATGGTATATTTGAGGATGACGAGTTAGGAAAAAAGATTACGGAGAGAAGCTCGAAAATAAGTTACTTTCTTCTTCTTTTTTTTATACTTGGAGCTTTAGTTGCTGATGAAATCGTAAATGAAACAATGAACATTTTTTTATTAGGGGTATTAGGATTAGCAATGATTACTTTACCCATTGTTGAGTTTCTAGTGAGTAAGAAGTATCGCTAGCGGGAACGTCAGTTCAATAAAAAAGCGGCAGTCCAGGACATTATTTCTCGTCCATGGCTGCCGCTGTTTCTTTTATGAGGGGTTAGTCTTTCAGTTTGCCTGGCGTTTCATTTCACCATTGCTTTCAGCAGATCATCAAGCTTCATCGAATTGGCTGTAATCGCGCCGGACTGCCAGTGGGAGCGTTCCATTCTGTAAACATTCCCGTTCTTCACCGCAGGCAGGTTCTTCCACAACGGACCACCCAGAATTTTGATTGCTTCCTCATTCTCCGCGGTATCCCATCCTCCGTTGTCAGGGAATACAATGATATGATCCGCTTCAAGATCTGGTATCACTTCTTCGGAAATAATGGACTGAAATTCAGTCATCTCCGCAGCCATAGGGACGGGAGTCAGACCAAATTGGTCATAGACCACACCCGTAAATCGGTTTTTGACACCAAATAACGCAAAGGTTTTCTCGGCAACGTTAAGCCGGATTACAGCTACCTTCTCCTGCCCCAAAGCCTGCTGCAGCTTGGCTTTTCCATCCGCCACCTTCTGGTCATACTCCGCAAGTACAGCTTCGCCCTTTTCCGGAATGCCCAGCACCTCTGCGATAGCTGTGAGCATTTGTCTTGAATCCTGCAGCACTTTCTCCGGCAGACGGTAGGTTGGCGCTACCTTGGAGTATTGTTCGTATTTTGCTGCATCTGCTCCTCCGTCCGCAATGATCAAGTCCGGATTTTTTTCCAACAATGCCTCAATACTCCCGGTAATATCATATTCCGGCACGTCCAGATTCAAATAATCCTGCTTACCCCAGCTGGGATGATACCATTGCACGACCGGGGTAACGCCTAACGCCTTCAGATAATCCTCCACATAGATCCCTGCCACCCGCTTAGGACTAACAGGAATTTCAACCTCTCCGAATTCCCCGACGACAGTCCGTGTGCCATTTCCGGCTGAAGTATCGGTGCTTGCATCGGTGGATGTATTGCTTGCTGCGGTTGGATTCGCCGCATTCTCTGTTTGAACGTTTTTTCCTCCGGCAGCATTATTATTTGTGCCGCAAGCCGCCAAAGCGGACATTGCCAGTACAAGTACAGCTGTCCAAATACATTTTCGACCCCAACTTGCCATTGATCTCTTCACTCCTATACATCATTGTGATTGATTATCATTCTCAATAATCCTAAGGACAATAGTAGCACGTCTTCATCAGCTTTCAATGCACTTTCTCTGCGACAATCTTATACAAACTTCTAAATTGCATAGTATCTCACGTCGATTTGCAAACCTTTAAGTAAAAAACGACCCTGCCAGCAGCTGGCAGAGTCAAGAGTTCATGAACGTATATACTACATACAAGCTGGGGATATCTTCAATTTAACACCTGATTGTTAATAGAGTGTGTGGAGAAATCATGGAATGGATAAATTATGAGCAAGGCAAATTCTTTAACCGGGTGATTGATTTCTGTAGCGATTTATTTTACAATGAACTCATAAACGCGCGTTTATTTAAAGGGGGCACTATGCGCAGCGAAGATATTGCTAAGCTCGCCGGGGTATCCCGTAGTACGGTATCCCGCGTGATCAACAACTATTCCAATGTCCCTGAAGAGACCCGGGCCAAGGTGCTGAAGGTTATTGAACAGCATCAATACGAGCCAAACAGCTTTGCCCGGGCTCTGGCCGGCAAGAAGACCGATACGATCGGCCTTTTCGCCATCAGCATGAACGAGAAGGAGAATGCAACCCGGATCTATCAGAACAATTACTTCGCGCCTTTCGTCGATGCCGTAGTCGACACGTCGAATGCCCGCGGCTGTTATGTGCTGATTCATACCGTATACTCTCCCGACGATTTCCTGAAGGTTAAGCAGGCTTTCCTGCAGAAACGGATTGACGGCGGCATTATCGTCGGCACCCAGAAGGATATTGATATCGTACGGGAAATGGTTGGACTTGAATCGCCGCTAGTGCTGATCGATTACGACATTTCGGAGATTATGTCGGAGCATCTGGACCGCAATCATCTGGCCATTGTAAACTCCAAGGACTATGAGGGCACAGTCGAAGCCATCGAGTATTTGATCGGCCTTGGCCACGAAGAAATCGGCATGATCTGCGGACGAATGAACACGTACTCCGGACGGGAACGCTATATGGCATACGAGGATACGTTGAAGCGGCATGGATTGCAGATCAATGAGAACTTCATCCTGCAGGGTGATTTCTTGAAGGAGAAGGCTTACGAAGAGGTCAAGAAGCTGCTGGAGTCCGGCGGCCCATTGCCGACAGCCTTCTTCTCGTCCAACGATGATATGGCTATTTCAGCGATGGAAGCGTTCTCCGAACACGGAGTCTCCGTGCCTGAGGATATGTCCATTGCCGGATTCGATGATGTGCAGCTTGCCTCGCGTATTCATCCCAAGCTGACCTCTGTACGTCTGCCGATTTATGAAATGTCCAAGGCCGCTGTCGAGAAAGTAATCGAGCTGTGCGATTCCGTTCAGCCGACCTTTAGCACCATCAGCTTCCCGGCCAGGCTGGTCAAAAGAGACTCCTGCCTGCCGCCGAAGAAGTAAGGCTCCCTGCAAGAATGCTGCATCATCCGTCCAGCGTATACCATTTCGCTGGATGTACCAGCATTTCTTTAAGGAGTGGCAATCATTATTATAATGTTTTGCAGGAAAATCCCTTTGCCCCGAGGGAATTTTTTCTGAGCTCTATAAACGCGCGTTCACAATTGAAAGGAGACTTTCCTCTTATGAAATTCGGAACTTTTGACGACACTCGTAAAGAGTACGTAATCAACACCCCTAAAACACCTTATCCATGGATCAACTACCTCGGTAACGAGCAATTTTTCGGCCTTATCTCCAATACTGCCGGTGGTTACACCTTCTATCGCGATGCCCGGATGAGAAGATTGACCCGCTACCGGTATAACAATATTCCGCTGGATACAGGCGGACGTTACTACTATCTGTATGACGACGGCGATTTCTGGACCCCGGGCTGGATGCCGGTCAAACGCGACCTCGATTTCTACGAGTGCCGCCACGGTCTTGGCTATACTTCCATCACCGGCGAACGCAACGGTATTTCTGTGAACCAGCTCGCTTTTGTACCGATGGGCCACAATGCCGAAGTACACCGCCTTGTTGTGAAGAATACCGGATCAGCTAAGAAATCGGTGAAGCTGTTCTCTTTTGCCGAGTTCTGTCTGTGGAATGCCCAGGATGATATGACCAATTTCCAGCGTAATCTGAGCACTGGCGAGGTTGAAGTTAAGGATTCCGTAATCTATCACAAAACAGAATACCGTGAGCGCAGAAACCACTATGCTTTCTATTCTGTAAATAAAGAAATCGCCGGCTTTGATACCGACCGCGAGTCCTTCGTGGGTATGTATAATGGCCTGGATGCTCCACAAGCAGTAGCTGCCGGGGAAGCAACCAACTCCGTAGCCAGCGGCTGGTCGCCAATCGGCTCTCATGCACTTGAAATCACGCTGGAACCAGGCGAAGAGCAAAGCTTCATCTTCGTACTCGGCTATATCGAGAACCCGGAAGATGAGAAATGGGAATCCCTGAATGTCATCAATAAAAAACCGGCGCAGGCTGTCATCGAGCAATTCGCTACAGACGCTCAAGTGGATGCTGCTCTGGCTGTTCTGGCTGCACACTGGGATAACCTGCTGTCCAAATATCAGATCACAAGCGGCGACGACAAGCTGAACCGTATGGTCAACATCTGGAACCCATATCAATGTATGGTTACCTTCAACATGTCCCGCTCCGCTTCCTACTTCGAATCCGGGATTGGCCGCGGTATGGGCTTCCGCGATTCCAACCAGGACTTGCTCGGATTTGTACACCAAATTCCTGAGCGCGCCAAAGAACGTATTCTGGACATCGCCGCTACCCAGTTCGAAGACGGCAGCGCGTATCACCAATACCAGCCGCTGACCAAAAAAGGCAACAACGAAGTCGGCACCGGCTTTAACGATGATCCGCTTTGGCTGATCCTGGGAACGGCTGCCTACATTAAGGAAACCGGCGACACTTCCATTCTGGATGAGCAGGTTCCTTTCGACAGCAACCCGGACAACACTGCTACCCTGTTCGAGCACTTGAAACGCTCCTTCGAGCATGTCACGAATAACCTCGGACCTCACGGCCTGCCGCTGATCGGCCGCGCGGACTGGAATGACTGCCTGAACCTCAACTGCTTCTCTACCGAGCCAGGCGAATCGTTCCAGACGACTGCCAACATCGAAGGCCGCGTAGCGGAATCCGTCTTCATCGCCGGTCTGTTCGTCTTTGTTGGACCGGACTATGCGGAAATTTGCCGCATGCGCGGACTTAACGATGTTGCTGCGGATGCCGTAGCCAAGATCGACAACATGCGTGAAATCACGCTGACCCATGGCTTCGACGGTGACTGGTTCCTGCGCGCTTACGACCACTACGGCGACAAGATCGGCAGCAAAGAAAACGAAGAAGGCCAAATCTTCATCGAGCCGCAAGGGATTTGCGTAATGGCCGGTATCGGCGTGGAAGACGGTCAAGCAGCCAAAGCTTTGACTTCCGTTGAGGAACGTCTGGACACAGATTATGGTATCGTGCTGCAGCAGCCGCCATACTCCAAGTACTACCTGAACCTGGGTGAAATTTCTACGTATCCGCCGGGCTATAAAGAAAACGCCGGTATTTTCTGCCACAACAACCCATGGATCATGATTGCTGAAACGGTACTGGGACACGGCGACAGAGCATTCGATATCTATAAGAAAATTGCTCCGGCTTATCTGGAAGACATCAGCGAAGTTCACCGGATGGAACCTTATGTGTACTCGCAAATGATCGCTGGTAAAGATGCCGCACGCCACGGGGAAGCGAAAAACTCCTGGCTGACGGGTACCGCTGCCTGGAACTATGTAGCCATTACCCAATCCATTCTCGGCATCCAGGCTGATTTCGCAGGTCTGAAAGTAGATCCTTGTATCCCTGCTGAGTGGGACGGATTCGAAATCACCCGCGTCTTCCGTGGAGATACTTATGTAATCACTATTAAGAACCCTAACCATGTCTCTAAAGGTGTTGCCAGCCTCACTCTCGACGGGGCCGTTGTAGAAGGGAACATCATCGCTCCTGTTGGCGACGGTGCAGTGCACCAAGTGGTAGTTGAGCTGGGCTAAATATCTGCCGTGACAACATGTTAACCGCTTGTTTATTAAACGGGTCTCGTCTTTGCAAAAAGACGGGGCCTGTTTTTTTGTGGGAGGCTCACTTTCTGGTAATCCAAGGACAATATTCTAAAAAAAGCAACCCAATGCATCCGGCATACTTGCGGGATGCATTGGGGTTGCTTTCCTTTTTGATAACGTGCTGCCGCTCAAGCCCTGCCCTCTGGTATCCACACCTTCATCTCTCCGCTGCCGCGGTTCCCCCACAGATAATAAGGGACAGCTGTAACCTTAACGGATTCCAGCGGTGCTTTCTCCCTGCTGTACAGACCTCCGCTCCAGCCGGACGGATTGACACGGAAGCCGGTCCCTTCAACGACTACGGCTCCGCCAGGCAGCGAGTCTGTAAAGACCTCTGTGAACTCCCCTGTCTCGTTCAGAGTGATAGAGCTCAGCGGCTCACTGTTATCGTTTGCCTCGAGGCAATAGACGAGCGGTCCCCGTTGAATAGCAGTTTTCTGCGCATCAGCGCGCAGCTCGGGATGGGCATAGACACGGTGCGCTTCCATCGGAATGCTTACCTCTATGGAATCCCCGGCAGACCACACTCTGCGGATCACCCGGTAACCCAGTTCCCGGTCTGCGGTAGGATCCAGTACTTCGCCATTGACGCTGATCTCCATGCTGCTGCACCAGGAAGGGACGCGCAAGGCAATGCCGAATTCCGCAGCTTCTGCCGGATTGATCTTCAGCGAGACCTTTCCTTCCCATGGGTAGTTACTCTCCTGGGTTACATTAACCTCCGTTCCCCCAAGCGTGCCCTTCCATTCACTGCCAATATACAGATTAGTGTGCAGTGTATCCCCGTGAACCGTGTAAATATATTGGTTCAGCGAAGTCAGCAGCCGGGCCACATTGGGCGGACAACAGGCACAGCCGAACCAGCCCTGCCGCTCCGCCTTCACATGATGTTTACCCGGATTGCAGCTGCAGGCCTGCGGCCATACCTCCAGCGGATTGACATAGAAATAATGCTTGCCGTCCTGCGCAATGGACCCCAGCACATTATTGTAGAGCGCCCGCTCCATCACGTCCGCATACCGGGCTTCAGGGGTTAACTCCAGCATCCGCCGGGCAAAAAAGATCAGGCCGATGGAAGCGCAGGTTTCCGCATACACCGTATCGTTGGGCAGATCATAATCGAAGGTGAACGCCTCCCCGAGATGGGTGGAACCGATTCCCCCTGTAATATACATCTGCTTATCCGTCATGTTGTTCCACAGCCTTACACAAGCATCGCGCAAAGCGTCATCATCGTTAAGCATCGCAAGGTCAGCCATTGCTGAATACATATAGACTGCACGTACGGAATGCCCTACCGCTTCGCTCTGCTCACGGACCGGAATATGCGCCTGATTGTAGGCTGGATCGAGATGGTCAGTTTGCCCGCTCCAGTGCGTGATCCGCCCCCGGTTCTCCCACTCCTGCCGCAGGAAATTCGGTTCCTGGCCGCGCTCGTCGATAAAAAAGCTGCTGAGCTTCAGATATTTCTCTTCACCGGAAAGACGGAACAGCTTGACCAGTGCCAGTTCAATCTCCTGATGCCCGTCATAGCCTTTTAGCTTGCCTTCCTCCGGTCCAAAGACCGAATCGATATGATCGACCATCCTGCGCATAATATTTAGCAGCTTGTCTTTGCCTGTAGCCTCATAATACGCAACCGCAGCCTCGATAAAATGTCCGGCGCAGTACAGCTCATGGCAATCCTGAAGATTGGTCCAGCGTTTGCCCGGCTCCTTGATTGTGAAATAGGTATTGAGATATCCATCCGGCTGCTGCGCTTCGCCGATCAGGTCGATAACTTCATCTGCCTGCCGCTCCAGTATGGGATCACGCTTAAGGCTCAGGGAGTAACCTACTGCCTCCAGCCACTTCGCAACATCGCTATCCTGAAACACCCAGCCGTGAAACTCTCCTTTCTTTCTCCCTGCGGCAATCTCGAAATTGGCAATCGCATGACTGGGCTCTGCGTCCGGTACCCGGTCATGCAGCGCCTCGTATTGGTATGGAATGACTACATCCTGCGCCAGCCTGATGTAACGTCCCCAGAATTCATCCTGAATCTTTACCGATTGCTGCTTGTCTGTCTGCTGCGTTTTAATAGTTCTGCTCATTTGCCTCGTCCCCTCCGCTATATTTCATTCTCGCTATTAGCAATTATAGAGGGTAGAATAAATAAAAAATACAATCATAAACAACTCTGTTTTTGTACTATTTCACACTCAAGATTGCGAATAAAACCAGAACTCCAGGCTTCCGACAATTCGCTTTGAAAGGAGTAATCATGACTTTCAGTCCTTCTTATATCCATCTGGCTGCTCCGCCGTTCCCCTACTTTCTGGAATGCGACCGCACCGTATATCAGCCGGGGGATCAGCACCCGAACCGCAACCGTATGGGGAAATTCGATCTGATTATTGTAGAACAGGGCACGCTGTTTATTGGCGAAGATGAGAAAGAATGGGAGGTTGCGGCCGGGCACACTTTGCTGCTGCTGCCAGACCGTTATCACTACGCTGTCAAACCTTGCGAGGAGATCACCACGTTTGTATGGATCCATTTTCACACGGTGGGGGAATGGATTGAAGCCGGGGGCGATCCGGTGTATGCCGGCCGGGAAGCACATTTCCAGCAGTTTCTTACACATCCGTACACGATCCGTGTACCGCAATTTGGTCCGCTCCCGGACCCCTTTGAGCGGAGCGGGCAGGCGGAGCTGCTCCTGCAGCTGAGCCGGGACAGACGGTCAAGCGCGGTATGGCAGCAACAGCGGATCTTTGAGGAGATGCTGCGGATGATGGATCTTGCGCAGCAGGACGCTGCAGGCAGCCATGCTGCCGAGATTGCGGAGCAGACGGAATCCTACATCCGCAACCATTACGCAGAGGCGCTCACCAATGGCTCACTCGCGGATGCCCTCCATTTTCACTATAATTATCTCGCCCGCTGCATGAAGCGAGTCTATGGGCTGACGCCGATGGAATATTTGACGGATTACCGCCTGGAGCAGGCCAAGCTGCTGCTGCTCAAGACAGAGATCCCCATTTCCGGGATTGCGGAGCGCACAGGCTTCGAGAGCGCTGCCTACTTCTCACGGCGTTTTGCCCGCAAAGTCGGCATCTCACCGCTGCGCTTCCGCAAGCGTTATTCACGGTAAGCCGAATCCCTCACTAGCGAGAGCACGAAATTCATACAACTCCCGGCTGTAGGACAGTTCCCCGATACGGACACAATTAGGGGTATATTCTCTAATCTGCCCGCCAAACTCCAGAATTTCATCTTTTATTTCTTTCACGGCGACCGCGACTTTGACTTCGGACAGCGCGGCCGCCAGCAAATCAATATCACTCTCCAGCAATTTATATGTATAATCCATCCAACCTTCACCCGCCTTGCTGCCTTTATGTATTTAATCGTAATATTTACTATTAATATACATTGTTTTGCTATCCTGTACAAGTCTAATTGCTTAACCCAACCCTTCCTTCGAATAAAACAGAGGTTGCCGGACAACCTAACTTCACGTATTACCACCTTATCAGTGAAGGAGTTTTGTAATGATGGGAGTTCTAAACGGCAATCCCAAAGATGAACCGCTGCACTATGGCGAAATATTTAATCTATGGCAATTTTCCGCTACCGCCAAAATGTCATTATCCACCTTACAGGCATTTCATTATCACGCTGGCGATCAGGATCTAAAAAAAATAATTGATGATCTTATGGACCAGTCGCAGCAGGAAATAAAAGATTGCGACAAGCTGCTGAAGACCCATGGCTTCACACCGCCCCCTGCACTGCCCGACCGCCCCTCCGTTAAGCTCGGGGATATTCCTGCCGGAGCCCGTTTCTCCGATCCGGAAATCGCCGCTTCCCTTGCTGGGGCTGTTTCCCTGAGCCTAGTCGTATGCAGCCAGATTATGGGGACTTCCATCCGTGAGGATATCGGGGCCATGTTCATGAAAAATCATGCTCAAATGGCCGCTTTAGGAATGGCTGTGCTGAAATTGAATAAAAAGAAGGGCTGGCTGGTACCTCCGCCGCTGCAGCTCAAAAAGCAGGAGCCTGCTTTGGTCTAGTAATATCCCCGTCCCGCCTAATCCTGCGCAAGCAGGATTTTTTGCTGTATAGCTATTTTTTCCCATACCCAAGCATATTCATTAAGACAGGCCTAAATATGGAGATGTTGAATATGCGCTCAAGTGCAAGGTACGCTATTATTTTGCTGGGAAGTTTGCTGATTGCTGCAGGAACTAATTTTTTTCTGGTCCCCTACAAAATTCTCGATGGGGGAGTCATCGGCATCGCCCTCATTATCAACTATATGTCCGGCGCAAAAATTGGACTGGCCATTGTCCTGTGCAGCCTGCCGATTTTCTTGCTTGCCTGGCTTAAAGAAAGGGACATCTTCTATAACAGCGTGCTGGGTTTGCTTACCTCCTCGTTTTTCATTGAAGTCCTCGGACCGCTCCAGTATCATTTCCTGTACTATATTGAGCTTGGCTCCATCTCCAGCGCCATTCTCGGCGGCTTTCTGATGGGGAGCGGTTTCGGAATTATGCTGCGGTTCAAGGCCAGCACAGGCGGAACGGATCTGCTCGCAAAGTTTATGAAACGCTATATTCCGCTCAATGTCGGCGTTATTATTTTTCTGACGGATTTCCTGATTATCGGCGCGGGTGGCCTGCTGATCTCCAAGGAAACCTTCTTTCATTCGATTCTGACGATCTTTTCCGGCGGAGTGGCCACGGGGTTATGTACGCTCGAAAAGTAAGCCTCTTGACTAGATGGAAATAACTATGCACATTCACGATCGTACGTTCGTATTATAATCAGATTATACTTTCATGAATGTTTTTCAAGCTTATAGGTTAAATTATCTTTCGTGACTTAATCCGAAAGATGGTGAATTCCCATTAATATTCCGTTCTCGCCTAGACTTTATCATTGGTTTGTCCGTCCGAAATGGTTTACTAAAAAATATATTCACAATCATGTACAATCCCATTTTACATTTGATGGCCATACTGTACTAGATTTTGGCTCCGGTACTGGGGCTAATTGTTCTATGTTTCATCCTTTATATTATGTTGGGATTGACCCTGATGCCAAACGAATTGATTATGCAAAGCGATTATATACCCACCATATATTTCAGGTTTTAGAAAGTAAGAGATTCCCATTTGATAATGATTCGTTCGATTACATACTTATTATCGCTGTGTTGCATCATGTTTCTTCGGACGAAATATCAAGTTACATGAAGGAATTTCAAAGAATTCTAAAACCTAACGGAACCATTATCGTTATGGAACCATGTTTATGCAAGAAAAACCCGTTATGTAATAGATTTATGAAATGGTACGACAACGGGGAGTATATTCGTAATGAAGAAGAATATATTCGATTGTTTAGAGATCATAATTATGATTGTAAGGTCTTAAAACGGTTCCGAAAATGTTTTTTATATCATGAGTTATTTTTCTTAGTAAAACCAAAATCACTGTAAAGAGAGGTGGAGTGTGACGATAATACTGTAAACGGATACTCAATGCATGCAGCCGGAACGATCGCGTTTTCCAATGCCTGGGCGCAAACTAAAGATCTATCTTTGTTTCGGGAATTATTCAACGATGCGAACAAAGGGAATGCCAAAATGTTGCATCAACGACTGCCGAAAAGTGAACTGGTTTACATTAAAAAAGTCGATCACCGAATTCCGACGAAAGCCTCCGAACCACTAAACGCACTGATCAAATGAAGCTTAAGCAGGAATGGACTAATCATTATCCCCCACCAATGCCACCAAGCTGGTCTATGCAGCAGCCGTAGAGCTATTCCGGCGGCACTGGGACAACCAGCCCGTGCGCAGGATTAACCTCAGTCTTTCCACACTCTCCGACGAAAGTGAGTACCCGCTGACACTCTTCGAATCAGCCCCCGCTACCGCAAGCTTGAACGGGCTACGACAATCTCAAGAACAAGTATGGAGATACAATTATCGGCCGGGCTGCGTCTTTCAACGATCCAGGACAAATTAAGGATCGGGCCGGTAAAATTGGAAGACACAACAAATAAAATGAATAAGGGTTGATATTTTCAGGTATTGCGGCGACAATCGAATATATAACATTCCCGGGGAGGATCGAAAGAAGTTGGATAGCACAAGCAATAACAGCAATACTTCCACGCATGAAATTATCGATCTCTGCCTGCTGGCCGGTAAAATCATGCTGCAGAGCGGTGCGGAAACTTACCGTGTGGAGGATACCATGACGCGTATGGCTGGGGCTCTCGGTTTTCCCGGGGCGCACAGCTACGTGACGCCAACGGTTATCATGTTCACAACCAGCAGAACCGAACCGGTGAAGCTCTTCCGGATTGCCGAGCGGACGACCGATTTGCAGAAGGTGTCGGAGGTCAACGACATCTCGCGCCGGCTGAGCGAACGCCAGCTCAGCGCGGCAGAAGCCCGCGAGCGCCTCGGCGTCGTGGATGATGCCGCACATGCCTATCCGGCATGGCTGCAGATCGCCGCAGCCGCCCTCACCGGAGCCTGCTTCACAGTAATGTTCAAGGGGAGTCTGTGGGACGCCCTTCCGGCATTGCTGGTGTCGGGGCTTGGCTTCGCCGCTGCTACCTATCTGCACCGGCTCGTACAGATCCGATTCTTTGCAGAATTTACCGCCTCATTCCTGATCGGGCTGTTCGCGTTCTTCTCCGTCAAATTTGGCATTGGCCGGGAAATGGACAAGATTATCATCGGCTCCGTCATGCCGCTGGTCCCGGGCCTGCTCATTACCAATGCGGTGCGTGACCTGATGGCTGGGCATCTGGTTTCCGGCCTCTCCAAAGGTGCCGATGCGTTCCTGACCGCATTTGCGATCGGGACAGGCATCGGACTTGTGCTGTCGCTTTTTTAACCCATGTGAAAGAGGTAGCAATTCATGATTTTGCAACTGATAACCAGCTTTATCGCCGCTGCATCCTTCTGCATTCTGTTCAATGCCCCGCGGCGCGCGCTGCTGCAATGCGGCTTGGCCGGAATGGTAGGCTGGATCCTGTATTTGGAGCTTGATGAAAGATGGGATACGGTAATCGCCACCTTTGCGGCAACCGTAGTCGTCGGCGTCATCAGCCAATTCTTTGCCCGTTCCTTCAAGATGCCGGTCATTATCTTCAGCGTCGGAGGGATTATTCCACTTGTCCCGGGGGGACTTGCGTATGATGCTATGCGCAAATTCGTGGAGAATGACAATAACCAGGCGATTCAGATCGCCGTACAGGCGTTGCTGCTCTCTGGAGCGATCGCCACGGGACTTGTGCTCAGCGAAGTGCTTGGACAAATGTTCCGCCGGAAGAACAAGTAGACACGCGCAGGAAAGCGTCTCCCCTTACCGATCACCTATAGCTATGGCTACAGGCGCGTTTCGGCTAGAGCTGCTTGGTCTATAGCGCATAAAAAGTCCGCCTGCGTCAAGGAATTCATCCTTGCCGCAGGCGGACTTTTGGGTATAGGGGATATTTACTGCAGCTGGCCAATGATCTTCTGGTAGCTGACAATATCCAGCCATCTGCCGAACTTGCTGCCGATCTCTTTGAACAGGGCACTCTGCTCGTATCCATGCTTCACGAACAACCGGCGGCTCGGCTCGTTATCAGCACACACCGTAGCCACCAGTACATGAAACCGGAGCTCCGCGGCCCGCTCTTCAATAAAGCGCAGCGCATGGCCGCCCAATCCCCGGCCGCCGCAGCCCGGCTTCAGGTAGATGCTGATTTCGCCGGAGGTATCATAGGCCTGCTTATTTTTATGTCTGGCAATCAGCACATAACCCAACATTTCGCCGTCCTGCATAATGACATAGGATTTGAACCGCGGATCGCCGCTCAGCACCGACTGGCGCATTTCCGGCAAACTCTGCGGATCGGTGTGAAAAGTAACTGTAGTGTTCAACACGTAATAATTATATATATCCAGCACTTCAGCCAAATGCGCTTCCCCGATTTCTTCAAATAACAGCCCGCTCGCAGTGATTTCGCCCATTGTTAATCCTCCCAGATTGATGTTTCTAATTGATCCACGAACCGGCGCAGCTTGCCGGCGACCTTGAGATTAATCGCTCCGTTCTGGTACATTTGCTGCACCGTGTCGCGCTGCTCCTGAATTGCCTTCAGCTTCAGCTCCAGCTTCTCATCGTCGATTACGCCATCCTTGCTCCAGCCTTCCCCCTGCTCCAGCCGTGACTCCAGCCGCTCATATTTGTCAATAACCCGCTGCGAAGCCTGGCGGTTTTCTTCGCTCATCTCGGCGCTGACCGCTGAGACGGCGGCCTGGCACATCGCGATCTTCGCTTTCCGGGCACTCTCGGCATTCTGAACCGCCCGCCGTCCTTCCTCACCGTTAAAACGGCCGGTGAACAATCCCGAGAATAAGCGTTGAATCTCAGTCAGGGAGAATTTGACCTGTGTATCGAACCGCCGGCACAGAACAGCCTCCGTATGATCCAGCAGTTCTTCCATCTTCACTGCAACCGGAGATTCAATCTGACCTTGCTCCAGCATGCTCCGCAATGCTGCCCGTTCCGCATCGAGGCCGTTCAGCCTCGCTTCAATGCCAAGCCGGCGGAAGCGTTCCGTGGCCACATCATTTTCCGGTTGGGGAGCGCACAGTCTGTCGATCTTATCGGTAAACTCTAGCAATGCGGGCTGCGTTGGGGAACCGGGATTCTCCGTCGCCAAGCTCCGCAGCATGGTCATTCCTGCATCAATCACTACCGATCTGGCTGCAAGCTCCGTGTTCTGCGGCTGGGCGGTTTCGTCAACCGCCTCTTCTTTTCCTGCAAGGATAGGCAGAAAGATACTGGCAATCACCAGCGACATGAGAATAACACCTGCCGCGAGCGCAATGATTAAATCCCGTTCCGGAAACAGGGAACCATCTCCAACAACCAGTGGAATGGAGAAGGCCCCGGCCAAGGTTACAGCTCCGCGGACACCTGAGATCGAGATAATCAGCTGTGTTTTGAGCGGTGACTTCTCTGTCTTCAGCCTGCGGCTCTCTACTAGCGAATAGACATACACCCAGAGGAAGCGGAGTACAATGAGCAGAGCCGTAATTGCCAGCACATAGCCGGCCACCATAAAGTTATTCAGCGTTTCATCCCGGTAGATGACTTCAACAACATCGGGAACGGAGATGCCGAGGATGAGGAAGACCATCCCGTTCAGGATAAACAGCAGCACCGACCAGGTACTCGCTGACACAAGCTGCAGCTTGTATTGCGGAGATACAGCCCGGTCTTTCTCAATGGCATATACGATACCGCCGGCAACAACGGCTAAAATGCCGGATACGCCGACTTCTTCACTAATCAGATAAATAATGAACGGAGTCAGAATCTGCAGCAGTACATGGACGGTAACATCCTCCATGCCTAATCTGCGGATGAGCACGCTGAGCCGGATAAGCAAAAATGACAGCAGCGCCCCCAGCAGCAGCCCTCCCGCCGCGATGAGGATAAAGCTGAACGTTGCTTTGGGCAGTGAGAACACCCCGGTAACCGCAGCAGCAATGGCAAACTTGAAGGCCACCAGACCGGAGGCGTCATTCATCAATGACTCGCCCTCCAGAATCCGGTGAATGCCCTTCGGCAAATGAACCCTTCCGGCCAAGGCGCCTACCGCCACCGCATCAGTCGGCGAGAGAATGGCCGCCAGTGCAAACGACGCCGCCAGTGGAATCGAGGGTATCATCCAATGGATCGCATATCCCGCTACAAAGACGGTGACAAAGACAAGGCCCAGCGCCAGCAGCAGAATGGGTGCTCTAAGGTTCCAAAGTTCATCGCGGGGTGTCCGCTTGCCGTCATTGAACAGAAGTGGAGCAATAAATAATACAAAAAACAGCTCAGGCTCAAAGGTCATATGTATTCCCGTAGGCATCAGTGCAGCAATAACACCAAGTCCAATCTGAATCAGCGGAATTGGCACAAACGGGATAAACCGGTTCACGATGTTGGAGGCCGCGATCAGCCCCAGAATTAACAGTACGGCAAGAAAGGTCTCCAAGCTGCATCAACTCCAAAAATGATTTTCCCATTATTATATCCTAAACGTTTATATAGGGGCATGCAATTCTCAACTTTATGTTTAGTCGAAAAGTTCACCGCCTACAGTGCCGTAGGAATGCCTTTCTCTCCGCGTTGTCACAGGGGGAAGCGTAACTGGATGCAGAACAAGCAGGAGGCAAGGCCGGTAGATCCGGCCTTGCCTCCTGCTGAAATTCCGCCGCTCCCGGTAATCGAATCAGGATTGAAAGGCTTTTGACCCGGTGGTCCTAAGGTTCACCCCTTTTGCAGGAGGTTCTCGACAATACTGCGGTCTACATCCAAGTCAAACTTGCGGCCCCAGAAGCATCCCTGTCCTTGTGTGCGGATTCGTTCGTAATCCACCGCCCTGAGCGTTCTTGGAAACTCCGGCCCCGTCTCCCAGTCTGTATAACGTTTGATTTCATTCACTACATTATCCTTAAACGGACTATTCAAAATAATTGAATGAAAGAATATCTCATCACCGCAGAATGAGTTCTTGAATAAACGGATGTAACCTGGTGAAGTACGGGTGAATTCCAGAATATACTCCATGCACTCACCGGTAATCGACATCCAGTTTGAGCCTTTATACAGTTTATCCGGGAGATGCTTCAGACTCCGCTTAAGCCAAGGCACCGACATCACCAGATTAATGTACCGGTTACGCACCTCGGAGACTGCTTTTACCCGCGATACAAGAAATTTTGGATAATAGACAGAAACCCGATAGTAGCAGCCCCACATCTCCGCTTCATTAGGCAGTTGCAAATACTTCACAAATTCCTTCCCCTCGTTCTTCTGGAAGAACTCCACAATCGTTCCATTGGAGACAAGGGGCAAATCCTGCCCGCTTATAATATGAATATAATTATAGTAACCCTGCTGCTTAATCAGCTCAAAACCTTTAAGAATACATTCAATCTGGCTGTAATGTCCCCACTGCACTTCAACAGGATCTTTTACAAAATGAATATGTTCACGGTGAACAATTTGCTCTTCTATGCCGCTCTTCTTGTCTACATGCAGGAAAAAATCCACATGTTTATCACTTAAACGATCAATCAGCAAATTGATCTGCTCAGGATTTTTATGACAAAGGATTACGTATGCCATCTTGAATTTTTGCAAAATTTACACCCTTTCACTCATTCATTTCCAATTATTATAGGGGAATGAGTGAAGATGGACAAGCAAATTATTCCGATTGCGAGTTCACCATCAGCTTCAAACCGATGTTCCATGGATCTTTGAGCGATACAATGCCATCTGCCTCAGTTACTGTATAACCAGCCTTCCGCATACGCTCAGATACTTCCGCCAGCTCCTGTCTGCTTGACAGCAGCAGTGTAAAATAATCGATGCCGGGTGCATCAGACGGAGCCGCCGGAGCCCCCTGCCCCGCCCAGATATTGAGGCCCATATGGTGATGATAACCTCCCGCCGAGATAAACAGCGCCGAGTCTCCATAATGGGTTGTTGGCTCAAAGCCCAATGCATCCACATAAAATCTCTTCGCTTGGTCAAGATCACCTACATGAAAATGCACATGTCCGATCACGGTGCCAGCAGGCAGGCCGTTCCAGGTTAAGCCTTCAGCAGCGGCCAGCAGACCGTCGACATCTACCGGGTCCGTAGTCATAATATAATCCCCTTCTGCATCACGTTTCCATGTATCACGCGGCCGGTCCCGGTACAGCTCAATCCCGTTATTGTCCGGATCCTGAATGTACAGCGCTTCACTTACCAGATGATCCCCCTGGCCGATATGAATCCCAGAGTCAATCAGATTGCGCAGCGTGAGACCAAGGCTGGGGCGGTCAGGCACCAGAATGGCGAAGTGGTATAAACCCGCTGCCGAATTCCGGCGCAGGATTTGCGCGCCTTCAATCTCCCGCAAGACGAGCAGTACATGCTGCCCGTCTGCTGTCATCTCCACCTGGCGCCCGGCCTGGCGCAAGATCTTCAATCCCACAACATTCTGGTAAAAAGCGAGCGAACGCTCCAAATTACTTACTCTTATCTGCACTAAACCAATTTGCACACCCTCATGCAATGTCGCTGTTGCCGTCATAATATCTCCTCCTGAATAAATGCTGATGTCCGTGTCTAGCCGCTTATTGCAGCTTAGTCTTTACACCTTCCATTTTTGCAATTCACACTTGTAACTGTTTCCGTTATATATTAACTAACTTTAGTATAGTTGCACTCCATAAGTTTGTCAATTACTTTTCTAAAAAAGAAAAGCCAGACCCGTCAGGTCTGGCTTAGCATTAGTGATCGACGCCCTTGCCTCTATACTCAGCAGTTCTAAGCTCCTTAATATAGGGTTCCAAGTCAGGCATATGCGATTCCTGTGCCTGCTGCACAGCGAGTTCGATATCGTAGGGAACTCTGACGAATTGCAGATTTAACTGTGTCATTGCACGATCTTGATACCTTCCCTCCATAATTAAATACGAGGCCTGGGTAAGATCGAGCGGATTCCCTACACTGCCTACGTTCAGTAACGTCCTTCCGTCCAGATGCTGAAGGTACGCATTATGAACATCCCCATATCCGGCTATATCCGCCATGACTGGTTCCTTGCACAATCCGGAGGGCAGGAACAGGGATAAACGCTGTTCGTAATCATCCCAGGGCTGGACCCGCTCATTTAAGCTCCGCGGTGAGGCATGGAATAAACGGATGAACTTTCCGCTCATCCAGAATTCAATCGAGAACGGCAGAGAGTTCAGATAATTCAGGCGGTCCTGGCCGAGCAGCTCCCGATGCCATTGTACAACGGCGATTTCGCTGGGCCGGCCGATGAATTCATCCCAGTTGCCCATCACAACTTCTTCGCAGTGCTTCTTCACCAGATCAACTGCCAGGTCTGAGCTAGGTCCTTTGCCGACAATGTCTCCGAGACAAAAAATCCAGGTGATGTTACGCCCGTGTATATCCGCGAGTACCGCTTCAAGAGCCGGCACATTGCCATGAATATCAGAAATAATTGCAATTTTCTCCACTGAAGTTCCTCCGTTTGGGTCCATTCTTATCTTGCTTAATCATTTTAGTAATTTGTTGCCGCTGTATATTCTTTTCTCTGCGGTGGCTGTCCGAATCCAGTTCAATAAGTCCTCCCTATTGAACAAGAACTCGTCATCAATTTTAATATAAGGAAGCTTTGCTTTTGTAAAAGGTCCATTATTGCTCAGAATTGCATTTTCTGCTTTCATAATATTGAGCACCTGCTCTTCTTCCAGCCCCAGAAAATATGCAGCCTCCTGAAGCGTCATTAATGCCTTGTCCTGTTGCTGCAGCTGAGTGTTCTGGGCTTGCAAAGCATTTCCGCTGCTACCCGCCTTTTCATAGCTGATGACCAGGCAGCCGACAATAAAACAAACACCAAGAATAAGGCTGGCCCCCAGTATAGATAAATGGTTATTCTTCATAAAGTATCCCCTAATTTCGTACTGCCCGCATATTCAATCAGCCAGCAGTCCCTGAATTCTCCCTCATGCCATTCATGCTCTACAAGCAGCTTCCTCCGCACAAAACCAAGTTTCTCATACACTCTCAGTGCCCGGTGGTTCCAGCATTGCGGGTCCATCACAATTTTGTCCGCCTGCTTCGACTCGGTAAGATATTTAACCGTCTCCCCCACAAGCTGCGAGCCAATTCCTTGATTCCAAAATGCAGTTTCGCCGATAAACTGGTCCATGCCGTAAATTCTGCCTTCAAAATCCGTATACCCGTACTCCGCTTTCTCTTCAGCCTCAATAGGATAGAACTGTATGTATCCAACATCCTGCGATTTATAGCAGACAATCCCGCGTGTGATTTCCCCGGCATCCTCTTCATAAAAGTGCTCCAGCACCATCTCCATTGTATGCGGACGGTCACGGCCTTCATAATACTCTAACAGAAGCGGATCGGAAAGCCATTTCGTAAGCAGCTCCGCATCGGGAGGCACCAGTCTTCTAACGCTTAGTTCCTGATTGTGATATAAAATCAATGCAAAACTCCCCCTTTTACAGGCGTTTATCAATAATATGCTTATTCTCCTTAATTTCTTTGCGCAGCAGCCTGATCTCCTGAATCAAAATATCCAGTTTGTGCGAAGTTTTCGAATCATCTATCGCTTTTCTAATAATCAGCATAAATACCAAGAGGCTTAACAAGCCAAGAATCACAGCCAGAAAGGTCATCATTCAAATCCCATCCTCTTTCACAAAATCATTTCAATTCGCATGTCTTGTGTCAGTCTAATTCATTTGGAATATTGTGTAAAGCTCCCTCTACGTTATCTCGCTCTCCATTTCCTTATACAGGAACAAAAAAGTGACCCTGCCAGCTTCCGGCAGGGTCAAGGTCTATTATAAGGGGGTCATGTGATTACTATAACCGGCAAAGCTTAAATCCGGATGAAAATTTAATAAAGGTTTGCTGAATTTTGTAGAATCATCGGATTGCAGCAAACCAAAAAAATTGGAGCCTGCCGAGGCACGGCAGGCTCCTAGCAAAATGCATCCACTGGGGGGTGGAGATCTTAAATATACTCCTGAAACCTTAAAGAAACATAAGTTTTTGCTAAAAGTTTACTTAAATTACTCAAAATCCCCTCCCTGCTCAGTAAACAGGGATCTGATTTATAATCTGGTCCAAGGTAACCTCCTGCAGCACATTCTCCATCGCTTTCTGGGCGAGGGAGAATACAGGCACGATGGCACCGGCGATGTTCTTGCCAACCGGACAATCGGGATTCGGGTGCTCATGCACGGAGAATAAGGAATCTTCCTCTACCGCATTAACCGCCCGATAAATCTCCAGCAGCGTAATCTCAGCTGCAGTGCGGTTCAGCTTGGCTCCGGCCACACCGGGACGGACATCAACCAGTCCCGCTTTGTTCAGCATGCCTGTAATTCTGCGTATGACCACCGGGTTGGTATTGACACTGCCAGCGATCCACTCGGAGGTGCTTTTGCCTTCCTTGTTGCTGTCGATTAACGTAAGAATATGAATAGCCACCGCAAACCGGGTGCTGATGTTCATGGAAATCTCTCCTTTATTGCCCTAAACAAAAGAATGCTTTGGATGCAACAATAATAGTTACATTTTAGCACATTGTCAATGCTGTGAGGAGGTCCGCAACCTGGTCCGGATATTTTTTACTCAGCCGGGCTTTGCCCAGATTGCTCTTCACAATCTTCAGCATCCGGGGATCGCCGCTCTGTGCAAATCTGCGGAGCATAGCAAAACCTGCTTCCGGCTCGCTGGCCGCAAACAGACTGAGACTATATTCTAAACCCTTGGACAACACGCGATAATGCTCCCGGTCACCTTGTCCCGGCTCAGAGGAGAGGATGCCTTCCATAATGCCGCCGGCCAGATCCAGGCTATACCGTACGTTGGTCTGCTCCTTGAGCAGCGGCGGATGGGCTAAAGCGGCAACAAAGGCACGCTGTTCCAGCAGTGTAGCCTCCGCTTTCCATGAATCCAGCAGTCTCTGCAGAAGCGAAAAATCATATTCTCCAATGGTCTGCAGACCGATCGCCGCGGCCTCGCGCAGCCGCCATCTGGAATCATTCATGGCAGTCTTCAGCAGACCTTCTGTAAGGGTGCGCCGTACTGCATCAGCATACCCGTAATGCGCGCAGCTGGCCTGTACAGCACAAAAAGGCAGAAACTCGCGGGGATCATTAGCAGCAGTCTCGTGGTCCGAAATAAGCGCCCATGACGAAAGCAGTGCCCATGAGGTCTCCGTTACAGAAGGCCGGGCAAAAGACATCGCGAAGCTCTCTGCCAGCTCCAGATTGGCCCGTGGTCCGGGCAGGCCGCTCCCGTCCAGCATATAACCGGCAAGCAGGGTCCACTGCTCCTCCGTCTCCATCCATTCCCGAATCGGCACTGGCACCGTCTTAGTTACAGTCATCCTAATTCCCCCGTTTTCCTGCACAGCTTATTGCCGCTGTACAATACCCTGCATCTCATAAGGATAATCAATTTGCTTCTTCACGGAGAGCATCGCCTCTTCACCGGCAAGCAGTGACATGACATGCAGCCCCAAATCAATGGAGGCAGACACCCCTCCACCGGTAATTATACTGCCGTCCTGTACAATCCGCGTCTTCACCACACTGCCGCAATAGGGCGCCAGCAGATCGTACGCAGCGGGATGTGTCGTTGCACTGCGTCCCTCCAGAAATCCGGCGGCTCCCAGCAGGAGTGAGCCTGTGCATACAGAAACCTTATAAGGCACATTGGCGGCTCCCCGCAGCCAAGAGATAAAGGACTCATCGGTCCGGAGCCTTCTCGTCCCCATCCCGCCGGGTACGAAGACTAAGTCATATTGCGACAGATCCGGCAATACTGTGCCGATCTTGACCGTAAGCCCCAGCTCATCGGTCACTTCTTCCGCAACACCGCAAATATCCCATTCCAGCCCTTCACCTGGGGCAAATTGTCCCAGCCGGTAGATAACATCATAGAATCCGGCAAAATCGAGAAAAGTAATTCCATCAAAAAGAATAAAGGCCATCTTCAACTTCGCTCGCTCCTCTTACCCTCGGCAGGGTTCTATGCGCTTGTCAGAATGATCGGTTTGCCCTTTGTAATAATAATGGTGTGCTCATACTGTGCTACCCGGCTATTGTCCTTCACACTCAGTGTCCACCCGTCTGACTGCTGTTCTACAAAGTCAGCCCCGGTAGACAGGAACGGCTCAACCGTAATGACCTGATTTTCTTTTAGCACCGTAGTAACCCGCGGATTATAAAACGGGAGAATTTCGAAAGGCTTCTCATGCAGTGATTTGCCGATGCCGTGGCTGCATAAATTGCGTACGATTTTGTAGCCGCGTTTGCGGGCTTCACTCTCCATCACTCTGCCAATCTCATTCACCTTCATGCCCGCCCGAAGATGATTGATTACGCTCATCATGGTTTCCTCCGTGCTGCGGCACAGATGTACTATCTTCTCGTTATAGGGCGGCAATTGAAAAGAAACGCCGGAGTCACTGTAATAACCGTTAAGCTCGGCAGATACGTCAATATTAATCAGATCAC
Organism: Paenibacillus sp. FSL L8-0470; assembly: GCF_038008625.1. NCBI lineage: Bacteria > Bacillati > Bacillota > Bacilli > Caryophanales > Paenibacillaceae > Paenibacillus > Paenibacillus sp. FSL L8-0470. The sequence continues at coordinate 2,978,658 of NZ_JBBOZM010000001.1, read as the reverse complement.
CGGGGTTAATAACGCGTGAGCCGGGAATGCCGTGAGCCACCTCTTCATTAATACTGATGCAGGTGCTGCCCGGAAAATTATAGGTAACCTTCGGAGCCGATTTTGCACCAAATTGCTCCAGGATCTTCGCCCCCACCGCATCAAGCTCGGCAGTCGTGATACCTGGTTTTACATGTTTTTTCATTTCGGCGATAGTGTAACCTACCACCTTGCCGGCTGCCTTCAGACCTTGCAAATCCTCTGCTGTATCGCTCGTCATTCTTTTAACATTCCTCTCGCTCTATAAGATGTACTCGATATTTATTATTTCGGTTTAGATTGTTAACTTCTTCATTAATAATGTATTCCTGATACGTTTCTCCGAACACTAGCTTCATCTTGAGGTTTGTGCTGACGCCCGGTGGCTCTGAGAATTCCTTCCGTTTATTCAGGCATAGCCATGAGCTTGTCAGATGAAGTATCGGTAATATGTATCCTACAATTATAACAGTCTTCAGGTGCAGAGTGAAATGTCCGTGCATTGGTCTGCCTCATCCAATTTTCAGCTCTGCGCATCAAAAAAAGACCGGTCCGCTATAAAATAACGGACCGGTCTCTAAAACACACTCAGAAGGGATAGCTTTACAAAATAATTTGAAGCTCTAGTTAATTGCTCCTACCGCTTTCAGCCAGGCTTCGGCAATGAGGGCATGTCCGGCCGAAGAAGGATGCACGCCATCCCCTGCCCAGAACGCTGGCTCCGCTTTAACGGAAGCCGCAGCGAACAGGCCGTCGAGCGGAACCAGCGGGGCCCCGTACTCACGTGCCAATTCACGTACAACATGGATTTTGGGATCCAAATCCTGACGCCAATTCTTGCGGTCTTCCGGCACTGGCAGTACGAACGGCTCAATCAGCACCAGCTTGGCATCCAGCGCACTCATTGTACGCTCGATCAAATCACGGTAAGCGGCTTCAAACTCGGCAGCAGTAGTTTCCTGGCCGGAGTCAAAGCGGCGCCAGGTATCATTAATCCCGATATAAATGGATACCCATGTCGGCTTCAAGTCCAGACAATCCTTATCCCAGCGCTGCTGCAAATCTGTAATGCGGTTACCGCTGACTCCCCGGTTAATGAACGTCAGATTCTTCTCCGGATAATGCAGCCCAAGACGTGCGGCAGCCATCATTGCATAACCTACGCCCAATGAGGAAGCGTCTTCATAATTGCGCCCGCAATCAGTGATACTGTCACCCTGGAACAAAATGATATCGTTTTCTTTAAATCCCATGTTTAAATCCTCCTATAAAACCACTGAATGGTATAAACATATTCCATTATATCAAATAGAATTTCTCCGGGCACCCTCAATTATGGCAGGATTTCAAAGCGCACTTCGCATCGTGAACTAATTCAGCACAGAAAAAAACCCTTCCAGCACCCGCACCTCAAAAAAAACCAGGTGTTTTCGGGTAACTAAAAGGGGATCCTATAAGCAGAAAAGCCGGCTAATGAATATTAATACGCCAGACTGAACAACCCTTTGATATGTGTCAGATAACGGATGTTGCTTGCTTCTTTCATCATCGTTGCAGGCAAGCCTTTCAATGGCGTTGAGTTGCCGCCGATAATAGCAACCCCGTCTTTACGGCCCAGGCTGGCCAGTGTGCCCGAATTGACCGGACTGAAGGTATCCAGCGATTTATTGTTAAGGTAAGCATACAGATTATAGCCGATCAGCTCACCCATCTGCCAGGCGATTTGTGCAGTCGGCGGATAAGGACGGCCGTCCGGAGCAAATACAACGGCACTGTCACCGGCAACAAATACATCGGCATGCGATGTGGATTGCAGGAATTCATTTACCGTTGCACGTCCACGGTTAACTTCAAGACCGGATTCACCGATCAGCGGATTTCCTTGTACACCGCCGGTCCATACGAACGTGTTGGCCACAATTTTTTGGCCATCCTTCAGATCAATGGTGTTGCCCTCCACATTGGTAACGGCTAGACCGGTCAGGAATTGTACGCCGCGTGCAGCAAGACTTGATGTAGCGCGTTCGATCAGGTGATCGGGCAGTACCGGGAGAATCTTCGGACCTGCTTCCACGAGCAGCAGCTTGATCTCTTTTTGATCCACCCCATAACGTTTGGTGAGCTTGGGCAGCACGTCCGCAATTTCACCTACAAGCTCAACACCCGTCAATCCGCCACCGCCGATTAGAATCGTCGCGTCAGCTTCATTGCCGGTTTTTGCGTACTCACGGATCCGGTCTTCGATATGACCGTGAATTTTATTGGCGTCAGCAGCCGATTTCAATACCATGCTGTATTGTTCAAGTCCCGGAATTCCAAAATAAGCCGTCGTGCTGCCAAGGCCCGCAACAAGGGCGTCGTAAGTTAGATTCGTGCCATCCGAGAGCGCAATTTGTTTGCTTTCAACGGAGAAGGATTTTACTTTGGCAATTTTAAGATCAATGTCTTTACCGGCAAAAAGCTTCGCCAGCGGCATAGCAACAGCTTTCTCTTCCACGCTGCCTGCGGCAAGACGATGCAATTCGGTAATAATCTGGTGGGTTGGATACTGGTTGACAACTGTGATCTTTGCCTCAGCCTTGCTCATATATTTGCGCACTGTCAAGGCACTCAGCAATCCGCCGTAACCTGCTCCTAGAATAACAATATGTTTTGACATATGATGTTTCCTCCGTCCTTACGTATGAGATTAGAATTAATTATTTCTGCTGGCTGCGTTCGCCGCTGACTTGCAGGTAAGCATTCAAAAAACGGAGAAGCTTCTGAACCTGCGGATCCTTAATCATCTTCATCATTCCGAACACGCTGATCGTCTCGCTGCTTTCATTTGCCCGGTCTTTCGCCTCGATCACAGTAGCCGCCATATTCTTGACGGAACCTACTACCGGCTCGGCAATTTCTTTAATAGCGCCCACCGTATCATTCTTGAGTACTTCATCGGATGCAACCGACTGTACAAAGTCCATAGACTTCGTTAATACACCTACAAGCTGTGTAAGCTGCGGCAGCTGTTCTATCAAGGTTGTTAATGATTCCTGAACTTCCGGCTTCAAAAGCTGATCCAGAACATCCTCTTTGGTTAAAGAGGTTTTCGGTGCTTCCTGTTCAGGAGTGGTTTGCGTAATTGTTTCTGACATTGTTGGACTCTCCTCTGCATTAGCTTGTAACGCTTGATAATAGTCAATTCAATAACCCATGCGTCTATTATAACACCCATTATGTAATAAACGTCACAATCTTTTTGCCTCTATAACCTTATTTTGTGATTAAAATCACTTCTTTTCTGTCGTTTTTATTAATTTTCTTCTATTTGAACTTAATTTCACGATTTAGTGTAATTCATCATTGACGATTCCCAATTGCCGTGCTATCTTAAGTAAGTAACCATTTGTAAGTAAGTTTATTTACATAAGTTATTGATATTTATTAACTATCAATTTATAACCATTTGGAGGTATTTATCATGAGTACTTTTACAGATTTGGTGCAATCCCGCAGATCAGCTATGAATTTCGTGGAAGGGATCAAGATCCCGCAAAACGAGCTGGAGGACATGTTCTCTCTCACCCGGCTCGCCCCTTCAAGCTCCAATTTGCAGCATACACATTATAAGGTGATCAGCGATCCGGCACTGAAGGAGGAAATCCGCAGAGGTGCTTATGACCAATATAAAATCCACACAGCTTCCGCCGTTATTATTGTGCTCGGAGATAAGCATGCCTATCAGCAGGCACCGGAAATTTACAGCGGACTGAAATTGCTTGGCGCTATGAGCCAGGAGGAATATGACAACACCATCCAATCCATCAACGATGCCTATGAAGGAAATGATGCTTTCCAGCGTGATGAAGCCATTCGCAACGCCTCCCTGTCCGCCATGCAGTTCATGCTGATTGCCAAGGATAAAGGCTGGGATACCTGCCCGATGATCGGCTTTGATCCCGAAGCCATCAAGGCCACCCTCAATATCCCGGACCATCTTGTGCCGGCTCTGATGATTACCATCGGCAAGGACTACAAACGCAAGATCAGACCGCGCGGCTACCGCAAGCCGGTAAATGAGTTTGTTGAATTCTTCTGAGATGGACCCGTCTGGCATGCAAAAAGGCCTTGCCGCAGTATCGCGGCAAGGCCTTTTGTGAAAATATAAAGGGCTAAATCCTAGACTCTGCGGAAACGCCAGAGCACGCTCTGGAAATCACCGTGCAGATTCGGCAATGGCAGCCCCGCATACATAAGATGATCTCCTCCGTACACGCCTCCGCCTTCCAGCCACTCATAATCCGCTTCAGGATCCAGTCCATTCAGGCGCAGATAATACAGTGAATCATTGGGCTCGGCCAGTGTCCGGGCATACACGACAACAGCCTCAGATTTATCTTCAGCCACAATCAGCCATGCGGTCTCGTTGCCTTCAAACGGGCTGAGCAGTCTGTACTGCTCCCCGAACTGCACCAGCGGCCGCAGCTCCTTGTAGAGCGCTACCTGTGCTTTTACTGTTTCGTTCTCTTCTACTGTAAACTTTGTCAGATCCAGCTCATAGCCGAAATTGCCTGACATTGCGACATGTCCGCGCAGTTCAAGAGAAGTATTACGGTGTACCTGATGGTTCGGCACGGCCGAGACATGGCTGCCCATGGAGCTGAGCGGATAGACGATGCTGGTTCCGTACTGGATTTTGAGCCTGCTGATCGCATCAGTATTATCGCTTGTCCAGGTCTGCGGCATATAATAGAGCATTCCCGGATCGAAGCGCCCTCCCCCGCCGGAGCAGCTCTCAAACAGGACATCCGGAAACTCCGAGGTAATCCGTTCAAGCACTCCATAAAGACCGAGCATATAACGGTGCGCCGTTTCCCGCTGTCTTTCCGGCGGCAGCAGCGCGGAGCCAATTTCGGTCATATTGCGGTTCATATCCCATTTCACATAGGAGATTGGCGCGCTGCTCAGCACATCGGCTATCCTGTCGCCGATCGCCTGGCAGACATCCTCACGGGAGAAATCGAGCACAAGCTGCATCCGTCCTTCTGTTCTGCGGCGGTCCGGCACATGCAGGCACCAATCGGGATGCCGGGTGTACAGTTCGCTGTCCGGAGAAATCATCTCCGGTTCGAACCAGAGGCCAAATTGCAGGCCCAGCCCGTTTACACGCTTGGCCAGATCATCCAATCCCTTGGGCAGCTTATTCGCGTCCACGAACCAGTCCCCCAGTGAGCTGCGGTCATCATTGCGGTGACCGAACCAGCCGTCATCCAGCACAAACAGCTCCAGACCAAGCTCGCTGCCGGCGCGGGCGATGTCTTCAATCTTGTCGGCGGTGAAATTGAAATAAGTCGCTTCCCAGTTATTGACGAGTACTGGCCGTGTACGGTCGCGGTGGGTGCCGCGGCACAGCCGGGTACGGTACAGCTTATGATAGGTCCGTGACATCGAACCGATGCCATCCGCCGAGAAGACCAGTACAGCTTCCGGAGTCTGGAACGCCTGTCCCTGCTCCAGCAGCCAGTTGAAGTCGAAAGGATTAATCCCGATGGATAAACGGGTTGTCTTGTACGGCTCAACCTCAGCCTGTGCGCTAAATCCGCCGCTGTAAACCAGACTGACGCCATATACATCGCCATGGTCCTCATCCGCACCTTTGGACAGCAGGGCGATAAATGGATTCTGCGCATGGCTGCTCGCTCCCCGGCGGCTCTCGATACCCTGCATGCCGGAAGCAAGCGCTCTGCGTTCCACATATCGCTCCCTCGCCCAGGACCCGGACAAATGAAGCATATCGTAATTCGAGTCACGGAAATCCACACTCATGCTGAGTCCACGCAGCAGCCTCAGCGACTGGCTGCCTTCATTGACAAACCGCACAGAACGGGTAATGGCGTTCAATTCATTAAATACGGTATAGCTGAGGATAATCCGCAGTCCGGCCACAGGATCGAGCAACTCGATCTCCAATGTATCGGCTTCCTCTTCATGCTCAGTATATGTAGCTGGCAGCCCCTCAAGAGCAGGCTTTCCCCGGTAAATGCGGTGTTTGTCATACAGCGCCTCGGAAGCCGTAGTTCCGTTCTCAGCCTGGATCTGGTAGGCTGGATGGCGGAAATCACCCACACCATAAAACGGGTACTCCTGTGCTATTGTATCGTAAGAGATAGACATGTCCTCAGGATATGGAGCTGGCGAGAAGGAGCAGCGTTCAGTCCGCTGGAGGATGGAGGACAGACCGGTTGAACGGATTTTCCTTCCCCAATATACATGCGCCGGAACTCCGGTAGGCAGCAACTGAATCACGTAGCTGGTTGCCTTGCTCTGAAGATGAAAGATACGTTCGTCGGATAAATATTGAATGGCCATTGGAACCTCCTGAAAGTTTGTGAGCATCTGCTTCCTTGATTGGATCGTACAAACTCGCTTCGGAAGCATCTGCTTAGTTTTGTAGAGCAACATCTTACTTAATAGGCTTCGTACAACATCACTTTATTATATAGTGAAATCGCTTTAATTTCACCTCTGGTTAGCTTTCATTTCGCATAATAGAGAATGGCCGCAGCCGCCCGCTCCCGCCGCTCGGCATCTTCACTGTGCAGCGCAGCCGTGAGAACAGACAGCGCTTCAGCAATTATCTCATCATCAACTTTTACCGTGTGCTTCGCTTGCTCACTGCCGGTCAGACCCGCATCCTCCAGCCACAGATCCAGCCTTTCAGGCGGCAGTGTTCCTATATACTGCGAGACTGGCAGGGTATCTGCCAGCAGTTCACCCATCATGGGATTCAGCTCTGCACTCAACAAGCTCTTCAGCCAGGTTACCCCTCTCCGGTGACAACGGCCATCTTCCGGATGGTCGCAGGCTTCCTCATAGAAATAATCGCCCAGGTCGCCAAGGTAGGCCCACTCCCCGTCTGAGATCAATACATAATCTCCATCCTGCATTGTATGTACAAAGATGTCCAGGCTGTCCAGCGTCTTTTCCAGTTCCGGCCCGTAGTAGGCATAGGTCTGCTGCAGCCGTCTGGCGATTTCTTCGCGGCTTGCCTGTTCCAAATCACCAATGCCGGGATATCCGGCGCAAACATAATTGTCCTGCACAAACTCCGTCATCCGCTCAATCCCAAGCGGCGCCGTCTTCATCTGAAACAACTTCATATGTGTGCTACTCCTTCCATTCTTCCTAACTCCTATTCAATAAGTGAATTATACATTAAGAGCAGCAGCAATTATCCATGGAATATTAGTTCAAAAACTAAGAATAAGCAAGGATAATAGCGCTTACAAGAGGGTTATAAATATAATGGTTCCAGATTCAAATGATACGGCTTTTTACTGCTTATGGGGATCAGGGTATACTATAGACATCAACTCAAGGAACCATACACTGCTAGAAGGAAAGCTAATGCGGGCAGGTAAAATCTCTCGGTGAGCAATCTTTTGCAGCTGTAATCCCTGAGCTTGAGACTATATCTTTGATCCTGGCATTAAAGCTTTCAATTTATCCCGGAACGAAATGGTATGAGCTTCTTAAAGCTCAAACGTTGAACATCAATCCAATCGTTACCTGAGGATGATTAGAGAAGATTTAACGGTCAGGATAGGCAAATACACTGCCGCCTCGGACGATTTCTACCCGGCTGAGAACAAAGGATAGGATAAGGAGTCTGAGAAGAACATGGGTATAGTGCTTACAACATAAACCTCTATTGTTGATGAACAATCAATGATAGAGGTTTATGTGTGTTATGCGGGAGCACCCTTGCTTCATCTTGATGCCTATCCTCCTTAACAGGAAATGCTGCCGCTAATATAGTCCTTATTCCAAGAAATGAACAACTAACGGGAATCCCGCCCTCTAATTTTATGTTACAAGGGATCATTGGGGTTTATCTCCATGTTAGCGGTAACAATTCCCTATATTATTCCAAAAAGGGGTTTTCAGCTAAAATTAGCGGGTACTTATACCGCAATAGCGCAACAACTGATATGAAATGAAATTTAGCCTCACAGCAATGCGGGCGGTTCCATAGGTTACCTTTTTAGTTGCGTTCTATGCAGACTGCATTCCTCTGGTCCTCGTCATCCGCAGCATGGTGTTAGCGCCTTTTTGGAACTCATAGGAGACTTTAAGCTCTTCTGTATTCCAGCCCTGAGTGTGAATATATTCTATTAAACGGTCCATTTCTTCATATCTGCGGCCGGATAGATCGCTCAGCGGGAAGATGCGGATTTCTTCACTTGTCACACGCATCAGCTCCTGCAGACTCTGGAGATGAAAATCATAGTCCAGACGGTCACTATACATGAATAGAAAATGCGCGGATAATGTAAGCTCAAAACTTAGACCGGCAAAAGGCAGCTGCGGGAGCACCGCCGAAATATAAAGCTCCTCATTCTGTTGTCTGTCCAAAGTACTGGCTGTTAACGCTTCGATTCTTGCCTGCTTCAGCTCTTCGATGGATTTAAACTCATTCCACAGGAAATTCTGCTGCACCTTCGCAAGCTGCAGCATAGCGTGCTGAATATCCTTGATTCCCTTCTCCATCAGAACTTCCGCAGAATGGCAGTAGGCAATATCAGCGGCGACAGCTTAAGCGCCGAGCTGATTCGCCGCAGCCGTGAAAGAGCAAACACCCGCAGGACAATCGAGTATTCTCCGCACGGCCAGCTCCTCACGCTGCAAATTGAACATCCGCAAATATTCCTCAAAGGTCCGCCCAATCATAACAATCCGCTGCAAATCCAGTTTCGCTCCACTCATCTGATCTCATCTCACCTTTCCTCTTCTCGTCTCGTCCCATCCCATCTATCTTGTCTTGTCTTGTTGCAAAGTTAGCGTAAAGACAGCTCCCGCTTCAGAAATTGATACAGTCTCAAGCTGGCCGACCGGAGCGGATAATCAGCCACTCTGCAGGCGATTCCGCAGGCCATGTCTACAGCTCCTCCTGCCAGCTGCCGCACTGCCGTTCCCACAGGTACGGGCGCAAGAGTAGACTCAGGGACAAACGCAAGACCTAAACCAGCCTCTACGTAGAATTTCAGCGCTGTCATGCTGCCAACTTCCATGGTATTCAGCGGCGGTCCGGCAAATTCCTGCAGTACGCTCTCCAATTTTTTGCGGTAGGGGCAATTGACGGCCGTAATCAGCAGCCGATGTCCGCGAAGATGATCTGGAGTCACCTCCGGCAGGTCAGCGAGCGGATGATCCTCCGGCATTAACAGCACGAATTTCTCCGTGAACAGAGGCTCAAAGTGCAGCTCCTTTCCCAGCTCCGGTGCTGAACACAACACCATGTCGAGTTCCCCGCGGAGCAGCCGCTCAGTAAGCGCCGGTGTTCCGGCGATATCTACCGAGATTTCAATCTTGGGGTAAAGGCTCATGAATTGCTGCAAAAGACGAGGCAGCCGATAGCTGGCGGTAGGATCGGTTGCACCCAGACGGACACTCCCCGCCTCGCCAGATTTCATTTCCGCGAGACTGCTCTGCAACCGTTCCATGTCCTTCACAATGAGCAGGCTCTGTTCATGGAATAGCCGCCCAGCTTCCGTTAAGCTAATCCCTTTACCGCGTTCGAGTAACTGTACCCCCAGCTGTGATTCCAGCTTCTGGATTTGCATTGTAATCGTCGACTGGGCATAATTCAGCTCTTCCGCCGCACGGTTAAAGCTTCCTGTGTTTACGATCGTCTGGAAGGTAATCAGCGCCTTGAAATCCATTTCCATTCCCCCATCACGATTCAATATTAATGAATCATCACTTCAATTAGTTCAATTATACAAAACCAAGTATGCTCTATAAAATAGTCTGTATCAACCCAAAAAGATATTCAAGGAGTGGATGCAGATGGAGCTTACAAACAAAGTGGCGCTCGTAACAGGCGGGGGTACCGGCATAGGCAGAGCCACAAGCCTTGAGCTGGCACGGCTCGGGGCGGTGGTCGCTGTTAATTATTCCCGTTCGGAACAGGAAGCGCTGGAAACTGTTCAACAGATCATTGATCTAGGCGGACAGGCCATCGCGGTACAGGCCGATGTTTCCCGGGACGTCGAAGTCCGGGCGATGGTTGGACAAATCGCAGCAACATTCGGCCGTATGGATGTGCTCATCAATAATGCCAGCATTACAAAGCACATCCCTCTGGAGGATCTCGATGCAGCTACGGAAGAAGTCTGGGATCAATTATTGGATGTCAACGTCAAAGGAATGTTCTTTTGCGCCCGGGCAGTGGCTCCTTATATGAAGCAAAACAAGCAGGGAGCCATTGTCAACCTCGGCAGCATTGCCGGAAATACAGGCTCCGGCTCCTCTCTTCCTTATGCGGTGTCTAAAGCCGCCGTACATGGACTTACCAAGTCACTGGCCCGCGCGCTTTCACCGGAGATCCGGGTCAATGCTGTGGCTCCGGGAGCCGTCGCGACGAGATGGTGGACCGGCCGGGAAGCGCAGATGCTGCGCCTGGCTCCCAATCTTCTGCTGCAGCAGATCGCCACAGCGGAAGATATCGCCAGGTTCATCTGCTCGGTTGTTGTGCAGGAGGCCTTAACCGGACAGGTCATTACCGTCGACAGCGGACAGACTTTATAGCAGCAAGCACAGCAAAAACGCCCAACAGCCCCATCCTCCCAATTCACAAAGGAAGTGAGGCTGTTGGTTCAAGAAAATTCATGGCTTCTTGCAGCTCATTGTATAATGGATAATCCTGTTATGCCGATCCGGGTTGCGGCCGGATCAGATCAGGAAGGTTCATTCCCCCATACCAGGCTGCCGGAGAGATAGGCCGGAACGCCAGCCCAATCCGCATAACCCGTACCTGACGCGTTAAAGGAATAATCTCCGGTCTGGGTATAATTGCTCCAATCCGCCTTGGATGCCCGCATCTGGATATCCAGGCCCTCCCCTGCTGCCAGGGAACCCGCTGCGCTTGTGAAACCCAGCTCCACATAATAATCCGCCCCTGTTATGGCTGCCGGGAGTTTCACAAAGGTGCCGGTAACATTCGCACTGCCGGCCTGTGACCAATCGCAGAAGAAGCTTTGCGGCTGCTCGCCGTCAATCGTGTAATAATATCTGATCTTCACATCCGCCAGCGAAACGGCGCTGGTGCCCGTATTCAGCAGTTTGATCCGCGGATTCAAGACATTCGCCGAAGCCGCTGTGCTGCCATTATACATTTGGACCTTAAGACCACCGGTCACAACCACAGATGTATCCTCTACGGCAACTGCCAGCGACTGGGCGGCCCCGGCGCTGAAATTAAAGCTCAGCGTTGTTGTACCCACCGGCTGTATCGCCAGATAACCTTTCTTGATCGTGACTGCTGTGCCGCTTACGGTATAATCCGTTCCGGCAGTCAACGTTGCCGTTCCGTTCTTAATCGTGCTTAACGTGTTCCCGTTCAGCGTCAGCGTTACGGCCACATCCGCCTGATTCGCCGTCTTCTTATCGAAGCTGGCCGTGACCGGCGTAATCGCCGAGTTGCTCGCTGCCGTCGTATCCTCTACGGCAACTGCCAGCGACTGGGCGGCCCCGGCGCTGAAATTAAAGCTCAGCGTTGTTGTGCCCACCGGCTGCGCGGCCAGATACCCTTTTTTGATCGTGACAGCTGTGCCGCTTACGGTATAATCCGTTCCGGCAGTCAACGTTGCCGCTCCGTTCTTGATCGTGCTTAACGTGTTCCCGTTCAGCGTCAGCGTTACGGCCACATCCGCCTGATTCGCCGTCTTCTTATCGAAGCTGGCCGTGACCGGCGTAATGGTGGATCCGGCAGCCGGAGGATTCACCGGATCAGCATACAGTGTGCCCCGGCCGTTTGTTCCGAGATATACCCGGCCGTATATCCGCGGATCACCGGTTATGGCCATGTTGATCTTCGCATACTGGTGGGCGTCATCATTGATCCGGACCCAAGATGCGCCAGCATCATCGGAGCGGAAGACCCCTCTGACGCCATCGATTTGAGCAACCGTATATAGTGCCATATAGCTCTGGCCCGGTGCGGCCTTACCGTAGCCGATCAGATCCGCTTCCTCGACATTAGACAGCTTGGTGAAGCTGGTTCCCGAATTCACAGAATGCCATAAACCGTATTTGTTCTCGACCGTATTGCCTCCGGCCAGCCAGATATCGCCTTCAATGCCCGGCACTGCCTTCAAGCTGATCTGCGCCTGGTTCGGCTGCAGGCCGTCTACATTATTCGTCGGGAAACCCGCTGCCGGCGTAGCGGTAAAGGTAGCTCCGCCGTCCACACTGACATAGAAGATTCCTGCATAGAACGCATAGAACTTGTTTGCGTTTACGCGGTCGGAAGCGATTTTGGCTCCGGCCGGTACCCCGCTGCTTGCCGTCCAGGAGTTGCCCGACGATTTGGTGTAGTAGACACCGATATCGGAGGTACTCCACAAGATGGCATTACCGCTGGCAGATACGGCGACCTGGCCTTGTCCTGCCGTTGTTTTGGTTCCATTCGACGGTTCGGCATTCGGCATATACCAATTAGAGCCGCCGTCATTCGAAATCCCAAGCGATTTCATGCTCGGTGTCTTTTCCTTATCGGCTCCGCCAACGCGCACAACGAACGCCGGACTGAGCTCCGCATAATCAATACTTGTCGTTGTCGCCCAGGAAGGGCTCGTTTGGAACTTGACCGGCGCCTGGGTCACATCTTCATACCGGAAGCCCGAGACGTCACCAAGCGCCGTGATCAGATGCGCACTTCCCGACGGCGGGCTGATCAGTCCGAGCACAGCAGTCTCCTCTACGCCCTTGGCCATGACCGAAATATTGACCTTGCCGCCTGTATCCCAAGCAGTCAGGTTATTCGAGCCGTAGATTGTAGCTCCTGTTCCGTACATCATCCGGTTGGAGTTGAACGGGTCAATCTCCAGGTCTCCCATCATCCAGCCGAGCTTTGGTGAAGGATCAAGTGAAGTGGAGGTCGTTCCATGATCCAGCCAAGGTGCTGCGGTAATGTTCATTGCGAATTTATAGGTCCGTTCCGGATAGTTGCCCCAATCCCAGATCCGGCTCCAAGTCGCTCCGCCGTTCGTACTGCGGAAAACAACCTCATCCGGCCACCAGGCATTCAGACTGGAGACCATCACCGTATTCGGATTCTGGGCATCGACAGCAAGTCCTCCGAAGCCGTACCAATTATCTGTTCCGGTCGTCGGGCTGATGTTCGTCCAGGCACCGCTGGTTTTATTAAATTTCCAGACTTCACCTTTGCTGCCGTCATAGGGCCCTACGCCATTGCTGTACGTAATGTACAGATCCCCGGTTGAGGAAAGCACGCCATGATGAGGCAGAAAACCGGTGGGCTGTCCGGGAAGCGCGGACCAGGTAACGCCGCCGTCGGTGCTGCGGTACACGCTGCTTGCCGTATCCGCTACGCCGACATAAATCGTTCCCGTAGCACTGCCGGGTGTGCCTGTGCTTTTGTCAAAAGTAATCCAGGATAATCCGACGAGGTCATTGCCGTAATCGAGCGTCGGGTTCTGAATATAAGTGCCTACGTTAGGAAAAGAGCTTACTTTGGACCAGGTTACTCCCGAGTCCGTACTTTTCCACAACCCGTTGCCGCTGCGTGCCCCGAAGAACAGGATGTTGTTCTTATTGGGGTCGATAACCAGACGCTCACCGGCCGAACGGCCGGGCATATTGCCGCCAACCTTGAACGGCAGCGCTGTCGTCTGCCACGTATTGCCCCGGTCGCTGGAACGCATAATCTGCCCGTTGCCATCCCAGTGGTTCGTGTACGTGCCGGTAGCCATGTATACTTTGTCCGGATCGACAGGGTCTGTAGCCAGCGCATCCACCCCGTTTTTGTTCCAGTCGACCCAGCCCACGGCATCACTGATGGAAATCCAGCTGCCAGTGGCCTGATTCCAGCGGTAGGCGCCCCCGATGTCGGTACGCGCATAGATCAGATTCGGTTCAGTTTGGTTAAAAATAATGCCCGGCACAAACCCTCCGCCCGCACCGGTAACGACACTTTTCCAGTTGTAAGCTTCACTTGCAGCAGCATGGGCAGCCGCCGGAAAGGCGGTAAACAAAGAGCTAGACATCGCGGCCAGCAGGACAATTAATCCCATTCTTCGGATACGGTTACGAATCACGAACCACGCCTCCTATGATTGCTTTACTTTGTTAACGTTTTCATTATAGAGTGTAAGCAGGATTCATAGTGAGGGAAAATGGTTCAAACTTGGAGAATTCCGTCTTCTGTTATCGTACCATTTTCACACTATTTATTACATTTATAGTAAAAAAACTCCCCTGACGGAATGTCAGAAGAGTCTTACTATCTTAATGCTTTAGCAGAAACTCGTCGAGTTTGTTGCCGTCCACATCATAGGCCTGGTAAGTCAATGTATTTCCGCTGACCGTAATTCCGGCGTACATCTGCTTATTGTTCTGGAAATGAACCTGATGATAGTACTGATCCTCTTTCTTCTCATTAAATTTTGCGCCGGAGGCGTTGGTCACCACGTACACCGTTCCTCCTCCGGTACCAGCAGAATTCCCGCCCTCCGGGACAACTTTTCCGGCAAGCAGCGGATACGATCTGGAATATTCATGATTATGTCCCTGGAGCACCAGATCAACCCCATACTTGTCAAATATCTCTGTCCAATCCTCCAGCTTCTTATACATGTTCCCGCCATATGCCGGACGGTGCAGCGCTACGATTTTCCACGGTTTATCTGTAAGGGCCAAATCCTTCTTCAGCCACTTGGCCTGGCTCTTCAGGTGGCTCTCCGTATTCAGTACCGTCACATGCACAGGTCCATAATCAAAAGAATATGAGGTTCCGGCAATGGATTCCGGGTCGCCGTTATCCGGAAGGTTGAAATGCGAAGTAAAGCTTGCTGCCTGCCCTTCGACCTCATCATGGTTGCCGGTGACAGGCATCAGCGGAATGCCCGGCACAAACCCCTGCACATTGCCGAAAAAGTCATCCCAGGCACCCGAATCCTCCGGCTCTTCCGTCAAATCCCCGTTATGAACGATAAACTTTGCCGCCGGGAAGGTCTGGAACGCCTTGTCCAGTATATTGCCCCATAATTTGAAATCCGCCGCCGTCTCCCCTTGTGAATCGGTTACATTGATAAAGGTTACGCTTTCGCTGTCCGCTTCCGCCGTGGTGAACGTAGCTGCTGTGCTCCATTCGCCTTCTTTGCCGCTGCCTGCCCTGTAGGTATACAGCGTTCCCGGTTCAAGCCCGGTCACTACAGCTTATGTACGCCTCTTTTGCCCTCATCTGTTTTGATCACGCTGTCTATGGCCTGCACCTTGACAACATTCCCTGCTGTAAATGCGGCGCTTTTTCCTTTTACAACCTCAAGCCGTCCCTCCGCACCCGGAGCTCCGGTAAACCAGGTGAACGCACGGCTGGTCTCCGCATCTTCTTTAAAGGTACTGACCAGATCATACGGAGCACTGCTTTCCTCAGGTCGGGCAGTCCACTCCGATTTAAGCCATTCCAGACCAAGGGCCAGCAGGATCAATACAACTACGATGATTACAACAATAATCAACACTTTAAAATCCTTCATGCCTATCCCTCCCTCACCGCTTGCTTTCCAATAAACAACAGTCCGGATTCTAGCTTTCTGTCTATAAAAGATAGCCTTCCTCATAGACAGAAGTCAAATAACCCTCCCTACAACCTCACATAACTACGTCATTTGTTAACGCAGTGTAATAACTTTCAGCTAACGTTCAGGCAGATTTAAGAAAATCATAAGGTCAGTCACTTAATATGGGTTCAGCAGCAAGATTTAGGCGCAGCGGTGACCAAAGCCAAACTTTTGAGAGAGAAATGGGGTGTGAGATGAATAAGAAGCTGCAATTCCGGCATGAATTGAAATTTTTCATTAACTATCATCAATACCTTATATTGCGGCAGCGGCTGCAGAGCTTAATAGATACCGATCAGAACGCCAATGACAGCGGGGAGTACCATATCCGCAGCCTGTATTTTGATGATATTAACAATTCGGCACTTTCGGACAAGCTGGGCGGACTTAGAGAACGCGCCAAATACCGGATCCGCATCTATAACGTACAGGACGATGTCGTACACTTTGAGAAAAAAATCAAAATGGACGACTACATCGCCAAGATCAAGGAACCGCTGACCCGCGAAATGTATGATCAGATTATGGCCGGCAATTACGAGGTGCTGAACGTTCCGCAAAGTCCTTTGTTTATGGAGCTCTATAACCAGATGCGCCACAATTTTCTGCGTCCCAAAGTGATCGTCGATTATGTCCGCGAACCTTACGTCTGCCATAACGGCAATGTGCGGATCACTTTTGACAAGGAGCTGCGTACGGGACTGCATGAGACGGATATTTTTAATAAAAAGCTTCAGCCGGTCCGGGCGCTTGATGAGAACTTCATTATTTTCGAGGTCAAATTTGATGAATACATACCGGAGTACATCAAAATTGCGCTGCAGCTAAACGGCTTAAACCGGCAATCTGCTTCGAAATACGTCATTTGCCGCAAATTTCTAAAAACCAATACTTGGGAGGATTATTAATGGGCATTTCATCCACACTGGGGGCTGCCACGGCCACGCAGACTATAGCTGCAACCGCAGGGCAAGAGAACGATACGGCCACAACTTTTTCCGATATGATTAAAAATTCGGTCGTAGACAACTTCGTTTCCGATATCAGCATCTCCAAAATCCTGATCACGCTCGGAGTCGCTTTTCTGATCGGATTCTTCATCTACCTGCTCTACAAACGTGTGTTCAGCGGCGTATTATACTCCAAAAGCTTCAACGTGTCCCTGATGGGCATGACTATGATCACCGCAACTGTCATTATCGCCATCAACTCCAACCTTGTGCTCTCGCTCGGTATGGTCGGCGCTTTGTCCATCGTCCGTTTCAGAACGCCGATCAAAGATCCAACGGATCTGATTTTCCTGTTCTGGGCAGCCGTTGCAGGGATCGTTACCGGTGCAGGCTTTTTCACGCTGGCGATTATCGGCTCGATCATTATCGGCCTGATTCTCTTCCTGTTCATTAAACATTCTTCAGTCGAAACTCCGTACCTGCTGGTGCTTAACTGTGAAGGCGATGACAGCGAACGCGAGGTGCACAGCCATCTGACCAAAGCTGTAAAACGTTACAACATCAAGCAAAAAACCGTAAGCGCAGGCAACATCGAGCTTACGCTTGAGCTGCGTCTGGACGACAAGGAAGGCGGCTTCGTAAACACCGTCTCCGATATTACAGGGGTCAAAAATGCCTTGCTGATCAGCTATAGCGGCGACTATGTATCTTAATGAGGAAAGGCGGTGCTGAAGATGAAAGCACGCGGTAAGCTGACCCTGCTGATTCTTTGTTGCCTGCTGCTGGTTATCGCTATGGCGGGTTGTCAGATTGCAAATCCTTCTGCGGACAATAACAGTACTACGGATACGCAGGAAAAAGCGGTATCAAGCGAGGAACAAAGTCTGGATTCGGAGGTGTTCCCGAAGGACAAGGTTGTTGATGTTAAAATCACACTGGACCCGGATGATTTCCAGGATATGCTGGACAATGCCAGCGCCGAGGAATACAAGACAGCCTCCGTGGAATACAACGGGATCAAAATGGACAATGTGGCCGTGCGGACCAAAGGCAACTTAAGCCTGCGCAGTGTTGTGCAGATGGCGGACTCCGACCGTTACAGCTTCAAGATTTCTTTTGACGAGTATGTGAACCAGAATTTATTCGGCATTACCAAAATCAACCTCAACAACAATTACAGCGATGCCTCCTATATGCGGGAGTTTCTGACCTATGAGCTGGCGGAGAGCATCGGTCTTCCGACACCGAAATACTCCTTCGTCAACGTCTACGTCAACGATGAACTGAAGGGTTTCTATCTCGCGGTGGAACAGATCGGCGACGCCTATCTGGAGCGCAACTTCGGCAATTCCTATGGTGCGTTATATAAAGGCGTAATGACCGGCCAAGGCAGTGATTTGACCTGGCTCGGCGACGATGCTTCACTCTACACGGGACTTGAGATGAAGTCCGAAAAATCAAACGATGACATTGTGGTCGACATGCTGGATGAACTGAACAACGGCACCGACTATGAGAAGTATATCGATATCGACGATGCTTTGGGGTATATTGCACTGAATGCCGTAACCGGCAATATGGACAGCTATCTTGGAGGAAACAAGCAGAATTATTACCTCTACGAAGATGAGGGAATCTTCTCGATCCTGCCTTGGGACTATAATATGGCTTTTGGCGGGATGGGCGGCTCGGATGTGCTGATTGACGAACCGACCCAAGGCGCTCTTGCCGAACGTCCGCTGGTGGCCAAGCTGCTGGCGAACGAGGAATACAAAACGAAATATCATGAGATGATCCGCGAAATGCTGGATGGTTATCTGCAGAACGATACGTTCAAGGCGCGGATTCAGGAGCTCGACACGATGATCTCTAGCTACGTGAAGGCTGATCTATCCGCCTTCTACACGTTCGAGCAATATGAGAGTGGAATTACCTCCGTAGAGACCTTCATGTCCACCATGGCCAGTTCGGTCTCCAAGCAGCTGGACGGCACCCTTCCTTCCTCCGGTGACGGAACGGGAAGCGGCATGGGCGGTGGTCCAGGCGGCGGCTTTGGCGGCGCAGGCGGGCAGGCCGCCAACGGCGCAGCGGCTCCGGGGCAAGGCGCCAACGGCGCGGCGGCTTCCGGGCAAGGCGCCATCGGCGCGGCGGCGACGGGGCAAGACGCCAACGGCGCAGCAGCGACGGGGCAAGACGCCAACGGCGCGGCGGCGCGGGGGCAAGGCGCCAACGGCGCAGCGGCGACGGGGCAAGGCGCAAACGGCGCAGCGGCAGACGGGCAAGGCGCCAACGGCGCAGCGGCAGGCGGGCAGGCCGCGCAAGGCGGTGCGCCGGGTGCCATGGGCGGACCGGCGATGCCTCAAGGCGGCAACGGTCCTGGCGGTGATATGGCCGGTCTCGGTGGCGGCATGGGCGGCGGCTTTGGTGGTGGTGGCTTTGGCGGCGGCATGGGCGGCGGCGAGTTTGGCGGAGCTGGCGGTTCGCAGCAACAGGGCAGCACAAGCGAGGCCATCACAACCGGCGTGTCCATCGTTGTGCTTCTGCTTGCAGCAGCGTTCATCACCTTCTACAAACGCAAAAGTCTGTAAACTGTGCAAGCTGAACTTAAGAACTAGGTAATGTAATGTAAACCGGCGAATACCATAAATTAAGGTTAGTTGGGTTCACCGGAAAAGATTCTTAAGTTCACTTTGTATTTAACTGTATTTCATACAGCTATTATCCAAGATATTGCATCGAATCGAAGAATAATTGCACTGTGTGCACTTAAAGTGAGGCATTTGGAATAAACGGGTATTATTTGATATTTTTAATTGCACAAAATACAATTATTGCTTAAAAACCTCAAATATTGGCCATTTTTATTGTACAAAATACAGTTATATCGGCAGGACGCGGCTCTGCAACCCTCTCAGACATATGTCCGCGCAGC
The DNA here is from genome assembly GCF_038008625.1 of Paenibacillus sp. FSL L8-0470. Taxonomy (NCBI): domain Bacteria; kingdom Bacillati; phylum Bacillota; class Bacilli; order Caryophanales; family Paenibacillaceae; genus Paenibacillus; species Paenibacillus sp. FSL L8-0470. The sequence continues at coordinate 2,959,132 of NZ_JBBOZM010000001.1, read as the reverse complement.
CTAGCAACAACTAAATACTGTGGAAGGCAACTTCCAGGCAAGTGGAGCCTCAGACGGGTGATCGTCTGAGGCTCTCTTGTTTTTTTGAATATGTTAGCTGCCGTATGGAGTATACTTCGGATCTTATCCTGAATATTCAGCTGCAAAGGCACATTGTGATGCGAAAGGTACATTGGAAGGCATATACTATCTGTTATTTCTGACGGATGATGACTCATGCCAAATTATAGGACTCCCTCCTACATGGCCATACACACCAAAAAGCTCCGCGCCTTTGACAGAGAGTGTCAATGCGCGGAGCCTTTTTGCAACAGCATATTCCTTTGGAAATGTGACAGAAGCTATGTTCCACCTGCATTCCGCAAATGTAAGTCTTTCCTTATTCCTTCCGCCCTCTTAACAAACTGATGGCAGCCAGTAAGAAGGACAGCAATGATATCCCCAGAGCAATATAGAGCAGCGGTGAGGTACCTGAGGATTTATCGATGTCCTCCACAATGGCTTTGTGCTCATCCATGCTCATGGAGTCACCCGTGTCCGCCGATCCGTGGGAGTGACTGTCTCCGTTGCCGGAAGACTGCACAATCGAAGTTACGGAATGCGGCGTTTCCGAGCCTTCTTCACCGGACCACTGCACCAAACTGCCGTCAGCATAATGCTGGTAAGCATTCCAGGCAATATCGCCTGCGGCCTCCGGGTTCTTGGCCGTGAAGTAGAAACGCTGAAATTGTCCGGCTTGAATGCCTTCACCGGTTGCGGTCCAGCTGACTTTATTGCCTTCGATGGTTACCTTCCATCCGGGGGTTGCCTCATATTGCTTGAACTCCGCCCCCTCCGGGATGCGCAGGTCCACCTGAATGGTAGCGATATCCTTCTCCGAAGGCACTTTCAGTGTATAGGTCTCCCATGCACCGGTACTGGATTCTGCCGGAGCAACGGTCACATGTGCGCTGGCTACAGCCGCAAACAGCATCAGTGCGACCACGGAAGGTGCGGCTAAAGTCATCAGTTTACGCAGCATTTTATTCATGTGTGTATATTTCCCCTCTTCTCAGTTTCTATGGTTTCTTCGGAAAATCCCGCTCCCGCGAGGCCAGTCCCTGCTCCAGGGCATACCGCGTCAGCTGCGTACGGTTCTGGAGCTGCAGCTTTTGCAGGATGTTTTTCAGATGATTTTTGACCGTATGCTCCGAAATCCCAAGTTCAGCCGCAATCTCCCTGTTGGTTGAACCGGAGGAGACACAGCCCAGTATTTCCTTCTCCCGCGCCGTTAATGCTTCCCCCTCTTCCTTGACCGATGTAACGGCAAACTCCTTCAGAATCTGAAAAGCCAGCTCCCGGCTCAGCGGAACCTCCTCACTGACAATTGCCAGCAAATATTCGATCCAGGTCGAAGGAGCCAGGTTCTTCAGCAGATATCCCTGCGCCCCCTGCTTCAGTGCCTCGAACAGATAGGAGATTTCATCAGAAACGGTCACGATGACGATTTTGACATAAGGGTATTCCAGCTTGATCCGCCGTGTCGTCTCCAGTCCGTCCATCCCCGGCATCTCAATGTCAATCAGGATCAGATCCGGCATCCATTGTGCGGTCCAGACCATAGCCTCGGCCCCGCTCGCCACTGCTCCAATGACCTCAAAACGCTCATCCATCGCCAGAATCTCGCACATCGCCTCACGCGCATGAGCATGATCGTCCACAACCAGTACCCGGCAGCGGTTCATTCGGCGTCTCCCCCTTTCGTTATTTCAACAAGGGTCCCGGCGGCATCCGATCCCAGCGATAATCTCCAGCCCATCCGTTCTGCCCGTTCTCTCATAATCTGCAGGCCATAACTGCCGCTCACTGCAAAAGGGTCCTCATGCTGGATACCTGCACCGTCATCCGTGACAGCTACTCTCCAACGCTCCCGGCCGCCTTGCCCGGATATGGCTACTTTGCCCGCCCGTGTATGCTTGCGCACATTAATGATAGCTTCACGGATGCAGGACAGCAGCTCCGCCTTTTCAGCGGAAGTGAGTGCTTTGTCGTCCAGACTCCAGTCCAGCGACACTTCTATCATCACCTCACTTGCCATCTGCGCCAGCTGCTCCTTAACGGACTGCTCCAGAGTGAAGTTCTGCGCAACGCTGACTGGAACCTTCAGGTTCGCAATGGCCTGGCGTACATAAGAATTGACCTCATGCACTGTTTTTTTGATCTGCTCAATGCTTTCTCCGCTCACCTCACCATTCCTGCGGTTCTGCTCCAGACGCTCAATCCGCACGGACAACAGAAACAGCGACTGCGCCATCCCGTCATGCAGCTCTTTGGCCAGACCCTCACGGGCTTCCATGGCCGTTTTGACCGCCCGTTCCTGCTCCAGCTCCCGCTGGTTCCGTTCCAATAACGAGAACAGCGGCAGCAGCAGCACGATGCTGAACAGGAATACAAGCACAGGCGTCAGATAATTCCCCATGTCCATAGAGATATAAGGCATCAGAAACTGGTGGCGCACAATCTCCCAAATGCCGACCATCACTGTCGGAAGCAGCAGAATAAGCAGCTTGATTCTCGTATACGTTGCTGTCCCCTCCCAAATCTTAATGTATAGAATAGCATTCCCAAGGTAGCGCCGGCATGACTCTTTCGGGCTATACCCTCTTTGAAATGTTACAAATATAAGTATTTAAAATATTAACATTACGAAAAATCGCCGCTCGCGAAAGCCTAACCGATAAGGTAAACTAGGAGCAAAGCGTTAATCGAAGTCCACATTACATGTTAACTTATACAGGAGCGAAACTGAAATGAAACGAATTACGATTCTAATCGCCGATGACGATGCCGAGATCGCCGGACTGGTTGCCTTACACCTGGAAAAAGAGGGCTACTATCTGATCAAAGTATCTGACGGACGGGCTGCCGTACAGGCGGTCCAGACCCACTCCATTGATTTGGCAATTCTGGATATTATGATGCCCGGCCTGGACGGGCATGAAGTCACCCGGCAGATCCGCGAGCAGCACCAGATGCCGATCATCTTCCTGAGTGCCAAAACCTCGGACCTGGACAAAATCACCGGCCTCGTAATCGGAGCCGATGACTATATGACCAAGCCGTTTAATCCTATGGAGCTGGTCGCCAGGGTGAACGCTCAGCTGCGCCGTTCCATGCAGCTGAGCCAGCCGGTCTCCGGCAGCAAGGCTGTGCTCGAAGCGGGCGGATTGATCGTTGATCCTGACTGCCGCACCGTGACGTTATACGGGAACAACATCGAGCTGACGCCCAAAGAATTTGATATCCTGTATCTTATGGCCAGCTACCCCAAGAAGGTCTTCAGTGCCGAGCAGCTTTTCCAGCAGGTGTGGGGTGAAGCCTATTTTGAGAGCGGGAACACAGTGATGGTGCATATCCGTACCCTGCGCAAAAAGCTTGGCGAAGATCAAAACAAAAATAAATGGATCAAAACCATTTGGGGAGTAGGTTATACATTCAATGGCTAAAATGATCCGCAGCTTCCGCTTTAAAATGATCTTGATGCTGATAATGAGCATGTTTTGTTCGGGTGTCCTTACCTTTGCGCTGTATAAAGTGCTTCAGCTTTATTACCAATCAGAGGTTAAGCTGGAGGACAAGCTGGCCCGGTTCCGTTATATGATCGGCAGCGTCGGCGATCTCAATTTCTTTCTGATCTTATTTATTCCGCTGGCCATCCTCTTTTTCTTCCTCTTTACCAAACCCTATGCCACCTATTTCCGGGAGATTTCCAAGCATATTCATTTGCTGGCAAACGGTGATTTCAAAAGCAGGCTCAATCTCTCATCGAATGACGAGTTCGACGATATTGCCGCAGACCTGAATCTGGCGAGCGAAATGCTGCAGAAAGCGGTGGAACGGGGAGATTTTGCAGAAAACAGCAAGGACAAGCTGGTCTTGAATTTGGCCCATGATCTGCGTACTCCGCTGACCTCTGTGCTGGGTTATCTGGATCTCGTGTTGAAGGAAGGTCAGCTCTCTGCAGATCAGATCAAACATTATACGACCATCGCCTATACCAAATCCCAGCGGCTTGAAAAGCTCATTGATGAGCTGTTTGAAATCACCAGAATGAACTACGGTATGCTTACCATCAACAAAGAGCTGCTTGATCTGAGCGAACTGCTGAGCCAATTAAACGAGGAATTATATCCTGCCTTTGAGAGCAATGGACTGACAGCCCGCCTGAACATCCCTCCCCGGATTGAAATAAAGGGCGACGGTGAACTGCTGGCACGCGTATTCGAAAATCTGCTGACCAACGCGGTCCGGTACGGCAAAGAAGGACAATATGTGGATGTCAGCTGCAGCCCGCAGGCGGAGGATATCGTCATTCAGGTGATCAATTATGGCGGCAGCATCCCTGCAGAACAATTGCCCCATCTATTCGATATGTTCTATACCGGAGACCGGGCCCGCAGTCACCAAGAAGGCGGAACAGGACTTGGCCTGTTCATCGCCAAAAATATCGTAGAACAGCATGGCGGCAGAATCTCAGTGCAAAGTGACATCATCCGCACTCTTTTTGAGGTTCGGCTGCCACGGGAGCTGTAAGCTTTTCGTTACACGGATTTCAACATGCTTATTATCAAATGAGAAATGCTTTGCGGGAAATAGAAGGATAATCTATAGTTTGAAGCATATAAATTAGTATATTTTTAAGAAAAACTTTATCTTTACCCCACTTCTTTTTAAACGCTCTCTCTTATCCTTAAAGAATGAACACAAGGAGGAGACAGAAATGAAGAAAAAGAAGTGGGTTTTTTGGCTTGTCATCCTGATGCTGCTGGGCTATGAAGCTGTCCACAAGGAAGCGGAAATCACAGGAAATGATCTTACGGACAGGAGGTCCAAAGTGATCACAGCGGGTCCCGGCCGAACCGACATTACAGTTATTTCTATAAAACAGATCTACCAGGGAAACCTGTTACTCGTCAACAAGAAATATCCAGTACATAAATCAGGGGTTACAAAGGACATAGTTAACCTGCATGAGCATCCTGAGCTGGTGCAAGGATACGGGCTGCTGGACAACACAATTATGTTGTCGCAAAGCGTGGTGCAGCGTTTCTCGGAGATGATTGAAGCTGCTGCTGCCGACGACGTTGCGAATTTTCTGATCAGCAGCGGGTACCGGGATACAGAAGAACAAAAGCAGCTTTATGAGGAAAAAGGCGCCGAATACGCGCTGCCGCCAGGCCACAGCGAGCATAATCTTGGCTTGTCGCTGGATATCGGATCTACACAGACGGCGATGAACAACGCACCTGAAGGCAAATGGCTGCAGAAGAACGCCTGGAAATACGGATTTATTTTACGCTACCCGGGTGACAAGACAGCCATTACTGGCATTCAGTATGAACCCTGGCATTTCCGCTATGTCGGTTTGCCGCACAGTAGAATTATGCAGGACAACCATTTCACACTGGAAGAGTATCTAGAATTCCTTAAAGAGCAGCAAAGCTATTCGGCAACGGTGGATGGAAAGCAATACGAGGTATCGTATCATCCCGTTACCGGCAATACACCGATCCCGGTACCGGCTGACCGCCGTTTTGAGCTGTCGGGCAACAATATGGACGGGGTTATTTTGACCGTGTTCCCCTGACGGGCATGGGAGTAATCAAAGGAAAGTGAGGAGAAGAAATGAAGCGTACACAAGCTACGAGAGAGATTGCAGTGCAGATATTATTCGCCTTGTATGTCTATGCGTTGTTCAAAATCATTTTATTTAAGTTCAGCTCCATAAATTTCATCTTTCTCTGGGATCAATTACAGCGCAGTCCGCAGAATCTCGACCGTGCGATGCAATGGGGAAATTTCATCCCGCTGGCCACCATCTCGAACACATTCGATAACCTGACAAGTCACACACTGCTCAATGTAGGCGGAAATATCGCTTTATTCCTGCCGTATGGCATGTTCCTTATGCTCCAGTCGGGCGGTCAGAGAATTTCGTTATTGTATGTGTTAATTCGCTCCCTGGGTTTAAGTTTGCTGTTGGAGTGTGCACAGGCTATTCTCTCTATCGGTACCTTTGATGTCGACGACCTCATTTTGAATACCCTTGGAGGAGTGATCGGCTATAGTATGCTTCTACTGTTCGCGCACAAGAAAAAGGTCCAGCCCGCCAAAGAGTCATGACGGCTGGACTTGTATAAAACAGATGCACATTTACAGCAGCTACAAGGGCGAGGTATAACGGCTGTATTGTATATCCAGCTCTTTGAAGGCATCCCCTTTCCGGGACAGGAAAAAGGAGTTAATCCCCTCTGCGCCCCACCAATTCAGACCGAGCAGCAGTCCATCTGTAGTCTCGGCAGCAAATAACAGCGAGAACATCTCCGGCATGACCTCACCGCCGTCATCTACACGCCATACTGAATATTCATCCTCCTGAACAACGGCGGGATAATCCACGAACTTCAGCTTCCCGCCATCCTCTACAACAAGACTGAACAGCATGTTCTTGTTCTGTCTCACGAATTGCACCAGGTACAGGGCACGGTCCGGCGGCAAATCCGCCAGCTTCCAGGCTAACTTGATTTCCCGCTGTTTAGCCGCAGAAATGCTCTTTCGCAGAGGATCATCAGCGGTGAGCTGTCCGCGATCTGCTGCTGCCGGCTGAATCTCAAGCAGCGACTTGAGCTTAAACTCAGCGGAATCGGCCAAATAGTAGGTTTCATCCGGGGCTGCGCCGCCTTCATCTACCGAGTAGACATACCCCCGCAGATTGGCAAAATTATTCGCTGACTCCCGGCCGTTACTGTTCTCGCTCCCAGCCTGCCATTTCTCGAACGTTAACGTGAGAATTTGGCCGTTATTGCCGACAGCCGTGTTCAGGGATTTCATCTGTTCCATCTCACTGTCTTCTTCCCGGGTCATCAGGATCTGCTTCCCTTCTGCATCGGCAAACCCGAAAGTGGGATGCAGCCTGGCAGTCTCCATGTACTCCTTCGATGCTGAAGCCGAGCCCTGAGGGTTCGTAGTTGTTCCACCATCGGTTCCCTTGACCGGCGGTGAACTGGCTTCATCCGTAACCGCCGGAGACGGCGTTGCACTTGCTACTACGGCAGACGGCGAGGAAGTGGATGTTGTCCCTTCCTCTGTAGCCGCATTTTGCGCAGAACACCCTGTTAGCAGCACGCAAGTAATCACTATACCCCGGAAAAGCTTCATTCTACATTTCCCCCAGTGAAGTATTAGAATATCCCCATGCTCAGGTAACGCTCACCGGTATCCGGAGCGATACAGAGGACACGCTTGCCGCTCCCCAGATGCCGCGCTTCCTGCAATGCCGTCCACACCGCCGCTCCGCCGGAAGGGCCAATCAATATCCCCTCCGTGCTGGCCAGCGCTCTCACTGTTTCCAGTGCATCCTCGTCGGACACTTGGACGATTTCATCATATACATCCGTGTTCAGGATAGCGGGGACAAATCCCGGGCTGGTTCCGACCAGCTTATGCGGGCCGGGCATGCCGCCCGAAAGCACCGGTGAGCCTTGCGGCTCCACCACAACGATCTTGATGCCGGGCAGCTCCCGGCGCAGCACCTCGCCGGTTCCGGTAATCGTGCCTCCGGTTCCGGAAGTGGCGACGAACACATCGAGCCTGCCGTCCATCTGGGCCACAATTTCCGGTGCCGTTGTCGTGCGGTGGATGTCCGGATTGGCTTTATTCTCAAACTGCTGGGGAATGAAGCTGTCCGCGATTTCTGCGCCAAGCTCCAGCGCCTTGGCAATTGCGCCCGGCATCCGCTCCGCCGCCGGAGTCAGTACCACTTCAGCACCATATGCCTTCAGGATATTAATCCGTTCCTTCGTCATATTATCCGGCATGATGAGAATCGCCTTATACCCCTTTGCCGCTGCGTTCATCGCCAGCCCGATGCCGGTATTTCCGCTCGTCGGCTCGATAATGGTTCCGCCGGGTTTCAGCAAGCCGCCAAGCTCAGCTTGCCGGATCAGATTATATGCGGCCCGGTCTTTCACGCTGCCGCTGGGGTTGAACATTTCCAGCTTCACATACACTTCCGCATCATCCGGTCCGGTCAGGCGGTTCAACCGCAGGGCCGGCGTATCGCCGATCAGTTCCGTAATATTATTGACTACAAGGGGTGTCATGGCAAACCCTCCTAACAGTTTTGTGAGCGCTGCATCCGTGACTATCTCTTCAAATAAAACTGGCATCGGAAGCATGGGCTTTACTTCTTATACTTTGTAACACCCATTGTAGGCTATGGCCCGGCTCTTGTCGATTGCCGGGAATCGTGGCTGCTCATGCCGCTTCTTTATTCTGCGGCAAAAGGCCGCCCCCCTGTGTCGGCGGGAGGCGGCCCTGCTAGCGAAACGGCACCGCTAATGAAAGCAGCAGCACTCCGTTTCTATGGGTCTGTTCAGCTGGCTGTCTAAGGATTAACGTTGATCGTAAAGGTGGACGTATTATTTTTAATAGGAGTGACTGTATTGGTAATCTTCAAGTTGTTGAAGACTACCGAACCCATTGCCGGGCCTTGACCGGCTTCCGCCGATTCATTGGCCCAAATGCCCACTCCCGACTTGGCGTCAAATGCGTCCCCGCTCTTCTGCGCACCGGAAACCGTAATATTGGAGAAGATTGTATCCGCGACAGGGAACTGCGGTGAAGAGCCCACATAGTTGGTCTGAAACATAATGCCGTGGTAAGTCGGATCGATAATGTCCACATCATTGACCCGGATGCCCTGGAACACCTTCGATGCCGAGAATACCCAGATGGCCGGGAAGGTCTGGCTGCCCCAGAAGTGTCCGCCTGCACGGACAATCGAAATATTCTGGAGGTTCGTCGTCGGTGAAGCGCCAAATCCGTTCATCGGATACCCGAAGTCGAGTGAGCTGATGGTAATCCCGGAATAGCATAACGTGTCGGCAATATAAATGTTGCGGAAGGTATTGGCATAACCGCCATAGACCGCGACACCGGCTGCACGCCAGGTCAGGATCGAGGTCAGATTCTCATAGACATTGTCCTTCATGTCCGAACCGCCGGAATCAATCGCCGAGAACAGTGCAAAGCTGTCATCTCCGGTGGCCCGCGCTTCATTGTTGGATACGAGATTATTGGTGCTGCCGTTTGTCATATTAATGCCGTCGGCAAAGGTATTGCGGATACGCGAGTTTTTGATCACCATGTAGTCGGTATTCGCACCCCAGAACATGCATACTTGATGCTCGGTCCAGATGTTATCAATCGTAATGTTCGACACATTGGAGAAATCGAACACTTTACCGGGTCCGTCGATCCGCGAAGTATAATTGCCGAAATAAGCGAAGCCAGAGAAGGTCGATGCATTGGCGGAATCGGTGGCTCTGAATCCGACATCCGTATTGGACTGGCTGACTGGAGCATAAAACCGGGTGTACCACGGTCCTGCACCGACGATCTTCACGGCTTTGCCGTAGACCTGAAACTTGCTTGAGGTTTCGTAAGCTCCGGCAGGCAGATATACCCCCTCAAGGTTGCCGGTGTTATCCATACGGACTTTATCCAGCGCATTCTGCACATCCTGATGGCTGAATCCGGCAGGAACCGCATATTTAGCCGGGTCCGGATTGGCTATTGGAGACACCTGCTCCAGACTGATAAAGTCGATGGCATACTTCGAGGTGTTTGCCGCATCCTTTTGCAGCCTGATCGTGCTTCCTTCCGGAATGGTGCTGTCGAACATAATGTTCGCTTCATCATAGATATGGCGCGGGGAACCGGAGCCCGGGGAGTTGCCGGGATTAGTTTCCGGGCCGTACAACCAGGCATACTTGGAGGTCAGGCTGATCGCCTTGTTGAACACTCCATTGACGTAAATGTTCAGTGTGGCATTGGTTCCGTCACCGCTGGCCGAATCCGGAATGGAGAACCGGGTAACCAGCGTATTGGTACTGGCCTTTGTGGTAAATTCCACATAGCTGCCGGTCGTGTTCAGTGTTACCGCCCTCCGGCCCGAAGCTTCACCGGCCAGATCGCCGATGGTGCGGTTCGGGGCAAGCTTAACAGCTCCGCCGCCGACAACACCATCCTCGGCCTCATACATGTCGTAAGGCATGTTCGCCCCGCGGCCGACAAACAGCGGCTGGGTCTGAATATTGTTGGCCTGTTTCACCGGAAGCTCATTGGTATCCACGGCAATTTCACTCTTCACCGTGTACTTCCCGTTCGCAGCAGTCCATGTGCCCAAAGTGACCGGAGCCGTTGTGGCACCGCTGGCGATTACTCCGTTGTAGGAGCCGGTTAAGGTTTTGACCACGGCATTGGTGGTGGCATCGGTCACTGTCAGCGTTATGTTATGTGCACCGCCGGCGGAAGCTGCTGTCCCTTGGTTTTTGATGGCAACCGAGAAGGTTACGGTATTGCCTCCGGCCGGATTTCCCGGGGTCCAGCTTACCGGGGAACCGAGCAGATCGGAGCTTGATGCAGGTGCAACAGTAGGAGAAGACGGATGGATGTAGCTGTTATTGCCTTCGTTCAGTTCAATAACAGTGTTGCTCTCATCCACCTTGGCGCTCAGTGCAAAGGTGGCCGCATCTTGGGCACCTATGTTAAGCGAGACATTGGCTGAGGCTCCTGCGGCAAGTTCCCCTACCGGAGCCGTCCCTACCTTGGTCGTGCCCAGATAAAAGCTGACATTTGTCGCTGTGGATGCTGCGGTTCCGGCATTTTTGACGGCTGCGGTTAAAGTGATGGCATCCGTTTCCACCGGAGCAGAAGGGCTCCAGGACATTGCCGTCACCGTCAGATCGGGATTCGCTGCCGGTGTGCCGGTAATTTGAAATTCTGCAACCTGGCCGGCATTTGAACCGGAGTTGGTAGTGATCTTCAGTTGAAGTTCACTGGCTGTTGCCGTAACCGGAATGGTCACTGAATTACCGCTGGCCGGATTAAAGGTATACAGGGTAGCCGGAACGAGACTTGTAAAGGTGGAGGTTGCCTGATTGTGTCCCAATACCTCAATCGTTTGGGTACGGGTTGCCCAGGCCGCCGCCGGATTCAGCTTCACGACAACAGAAGTAATGCTGGCATTGGCCCCAAGATTGACCGTCAGCGTATTCGGATAGCTGGCAGCCCCGCCCTCCCAGTAAGTGGTGACATCGCCGTCATTCGCATGGCCAGGAACAAACGTAAATATGGATGAGGAAGCATTAATGGTTTTGCCGATGGCCAGATTCGATCCTGGACCTGTGCTTGGGGTAGCTGTAGGTGAAACCGTTGGTGTGGCTGTAGGCGTTGGTGAGGGTGTTGCTGTTGGGATTGCTGTCGGTGTGGTTGTTGGTGTTGGTACGGTTGTTGGTGTCGCCGTAGGTGTGGCCGCCGGAGTAAGAACCAGATGATCCAAATTTACATTGCCGGTATCTCCGGAATCGTATTTATAGGAAATTGTGTTGTTGCCGGCAGCCAAAGCTAATATTTCATCTTGTGTGGACCAAGTGTCCCAGTTCGCCAGATTGGGAAACGAGGTCTGCTTAACCTTTGTTCCGTTCACGTAGACACTTAATGTTCTGGTGCTGCCTGAAGCGTTGGCATACCTGAGCGAAACATTGTAGCTGCCTGCAGTGGCAGCAGTAACCGTAAAGGCTGTGGTTGCACCTTGTACGAGATTTCCGTCCACAAATGCCGAGCCAGTATAGCCGGCATGGTCGGTGTTCGTCTTGGCCCCACCGGATAATGCGGCGGCTTCCGCTTCATAAGTGCCGGTTGGCGTTGTGGTCGTCCCATAGACCTCGATCTCTGATACCTGTGCTGCCTGCCAACCCGTATTTGCTGTAAAGTTTAATATGATGTATCTGGCGTTTGCTGCGGTAAAATTAATGGTTGCCGTGTTGGAGCCGCTTGACGGATTAAACGTATAGCTCGCAAATGCCGCAAGGTTGCTGTACGCAGAATCATCCATGCTGCCTTGAACAGCTAACGTCTGCGTTCTTGCTTCCCAGGCAGCCGGCAGCTTCAGCACCACCTGGTTCACATTGCTGCTTGTGCCCAAATCTATCTTTAGCCATTGCGGAAAAGCATTGCTTGCACTTTCCCAATACGTCCCTTGATTGCCGTCAATGGCATTCGCCGCCACATAAACGTCGCCGACCGAGCTTGCGGTAATTGTTTTGCCCTGCGCCAGATTGGCCGCCGCAGAGCTTACAGCCGGAAACAGCGCTAATTGGCCTACAAACAACACAACAATCAAACCATAGATAAGGAATGTTTTCCTGGCAGATGCCTTGTTTCCTGTTAACATACATAACCACCTTCCATAATGTTATGGATCATGTTAAAGAAAGCGCATTCATAAACAACTTGTTTCCCCATTCACCTCCTTGATTCAAAGGCTGCCCTCCTGCCCGCACTAATCCAATTTCAATTAGCCAGCTGCAGCGTCTCCCAATGCTGTACATCCACAACAAAAAGTTCGATCTACTCCTTGCGTAAACATGCAGAACTACTAGCCGCAATCGCAAGATACACTGATCGAACTCGGAGACTGACTATTAACTAACTAATTATGGTAATAATATAAGATATAACTAGATTTTAACCAATGGCCGTTTCTATGCGTAGTATGTGTAATATTACGTTCACATTAATTGTTATTCTTTTCTACCCGGCCAAAATAAATCTTTCTCGGAAGATTCAGATGATCAGAATCTATAACAAGTTCATCTAATTCTGGAACCGAATTTTTGGTAAGCATCAGCCCGTCAATTGTGGAATTAATAATCTCCAGCGCCGAACAGTCTAACAAGGCCAATGCAGCTGGTGACAGCCCGCAGACTTTGCCAAAACGGGTGGAGTAAAGATCCAAGCTTATGCCCAAAACACACCTACTCTAAATTACCCTGATACTGGAATAAACTCTCCATTCATATATAGCAGCCTTTAAAAAAGTGACCCCGCCGTCATCCGGCAGGGTCAAGGTCTATTGTAAGGGGGTCATGTGATGAATATACCGCCTGAAGCTTAAAACCAACTGAAATGAAGGTAAAGATTTGCTGAAGAGGCGGCGATGAAAACGAGAATGCCACTGCGAAGCCAAGTAGTATTTTGCGCGAATTTTTGTAAACATAGGTGTTTCCTCCATATCCGTATGTATTCTTTGCTGATACAACCACACTAAATCTGTTATGTAACCAGCAGCTCGGAACCGCCTCTTCCTATGTATCTTTAAACATTTCCTCTGCCCTTATCCTATCTCCCCAGCCTTAAGCTGACCTGAGTTTGAACTGAATGTTCGCTTAAAGTGCGGAGGTGAATTGGATGTCGGGATTCAGCCGCATAACAAAGAAACGGATGCCGTCCTTTGTAGAATGGTATCCGTTTCAAAGAGGAATATAAGGTTAAATTGTTCTAAATGATCAATCCCATATCTTAGGGCGGTCAACTCCCATGGTTCTCATATAATCTAACAGCTGACCAGTGTGAACAGCTTCGTGGTAAGCAATGCGTAATAACATATCTCCAAGCGTTCTAATATAACCGCCTTCATCATAAAGGTCTATTTCTATAGTTTCTAAGTCGTTGATATTAATTGCCTGTATGTACTTCAGGAATTCTTCACGATATGGCTGTGCAAATTCAAGTTCATCGTCTACGGATATGAATTTCTTTGCTTCAAAGGGATTAAACAGATTAGAGAGTGCTTTACCACCTCGCCCTATAAGAACTTGATGAAAAAGAAATTCACCTTGTAATAAATGTCTAATGATTTCACCACAAGTAAGGGCGTGTTCATCAGGTTTCCAATTTAACATTTCATCGGGTATAGCATTCCATACTTTTATACTTCTACGCCTAACTTCTTCAAAATTTAAGATGATTAAATCAGTTGCATTCAAGAAAGTTCCCCCTTTGCTTCTATGATCAGGTAAATTATACCAATCTAATTTTTGTAAAACAACAAATTTTAGAAAACATTCTTCAAAAAAGACCGCCTCTCCATCCTAAACATGGAAATGACGGCCCTTAACTGTATACATTAAACAAAAAAGCTGTCTCCCGCCTCACCCTTTCACACTTCTCAGCTTCTGTGCAAAGGAACGCGGCGTAAGCCTGTGATAGGAAATCAGTTCTCCGTTATAGATCACATTAAAAACGCCATATGGAGTCGGCGACAGCTCCATCATCTTTTCGCGGCTGTCCATATGAATGACTTCGGCCTTTATATTCAGCGCAGCTGCCGCTTCCAGCACATTTGCCGTTGCCACCTCAATATAAGGACATTGATCGCTCCGCAGAATCGTCAGTCCATCATCATACCGCGCAAGCCGGGCATCCCAATCCCGGGGGAAATAGGGTGCAGGAGCATTGTCGAGCTGATATGTATAAAGCTCAAAACCATACGGTGCGGCATCCACGGCCACAAATCCGTTCCTGCTGAAAATTTCCGGCCCGGGCGCCCAGGAAGTATCTGCATTCGTAATAACAGCTACACCATGCTTGCCCTGGACCCGGGCATCCTGAATACATCTATCGATCAGCGCCGAGCCCAGCCCTTGGCCTGTTAATCCGGCCCAGAGGCACTGAATCACGAGATAACCCTCGGCATGAAGCACTCTCCAGGCCTGTTCCCCAGGCATATACTTGATGAAACCAACGGACTTCGCGCCTTCCTTCACCAGCACATACTGCAACCCTTCTTTCAGCTGCCCGGCTTGCCCATTCCGCCTGATTCCGGTAGCCCGCAGTTTTAGGCATACTCCGCAGACAATAGCAGCCCGTTGTGGATAGGCCTTGTTCATCTAACTGAATCCATTCCAATGCCATTCCGCTCTCTCCAATCCCGTTTATTCATATAAATTCCCGTTCGCAAGCCGGGCCAGCTTAGCTTCATCCATTACACTCAAACGGCCCTGTTTGCGTTCAATGATGCCATCCTCAATGAACCGCCGCACAATCCGGTTCAGATGGCGGTAGCTCGTTCCGAGCAAATCCGCCGTCTCCGTAAGACTTGCCGTGCGGAGCTCCTCCACACGATGCCCGCCGACGCTGTCCGCGAACATAGACATCAGATAGCTGGCAAACCGGTTCTCCACCGGGTAGAGCAGATTCAGCGCGGAGGTCTGGCCGAGCGTGTACAGCTTATGACTTAGCTCTCCGACCAGAAAACGCAGCAACGCCGTGTTCTCTTCCATCTCTTTCAGCAGCAGCTTTCTTCCGGCCACCAGCAGCAGGCTGTCGCCAACAGACTCCACCTCATTTTTAACCGGATACTGCCGCAGCAGCTCCACGTCCCCAATCACGGACATCGGTCTGGCAAACCGCACCAGCATCGATTTTCCGTTGGGGAGCAGCGTGTGAATTTTGAGCTTCCCTTGGACCAGGATGAACATGCTCTCCAGCCGGTCTCCGACCGAGCAGACCGCCTCCCCGTCGCCGTACCGCCGCAGCTCCATTCTTTCAATGACCTCAGTGCTGAACATCTCTTCCAGCCCGTTCTTCCCGGCCAGTGTACGGACAGCCTCAAGATCCAATATTGTGTTCATTCCGTGCTTCCTCCTTGACCTCATGCTGGCTTCAATGTACCACAATATATAGTAGAGTATAACCCGTCCCCGATTTCAAAATAAAGCGTCTATTCCGCGAAATATTGCTCCAGGGCCTGCTGCGCCCGGTATTTGGATATATTGAAGGACGGCCATTCTTGTTCAGCAATTGTGTTGCTCTGCCACTTGTCACGCAGGTTCTGATCCAGCAGCCCATCCTCTTTCTTACTGAATTCAATCAGCTTCGGGACCGCACCCCAGGACAGTCCGCTCAAATAGGCAGCATCCAGCTTGCCGCTGGCTTCATACCGTTCCATATTTCTGCCGGCAATGATCCCGTCCATCCCAATATAATTCATCAGCACGTACGCAAGCAGACCAAGCACAATATAACATTTGGCCAGCGGGAAGTTCACCCGGCTAATCCGCACCGCCGCAATGACCAGCAGCAAACCGAGAAAGATCATAAAGGCGTGCACGAGAAAGCGGATATAGGTGTAGCCGTAGGCTTCCTCATACAGTGCCAGACGGGAGTAGGCAGAATACAACATAACCATGGAGCACAGGACCAAGGTATAGAGCAGGACGTTAATGATCTTTTTCAGCGTTTTCTTCACTTCCCCTACAGACAGCAGCGACAAGAGCAAAATCGCAAAGTTGATGGCTGTAACCAGAATCAGCTCGAAAAATCCGCTCCGGGCATAGTCAGCATACGTGCTGCCTTCCGGCAAAACCCCATCCCATGCACCAAACAAATATGAAAACTGCACGCTTACAAACAACACATACACGGTATTGATCGACACAAGGATCGTAGTGACAATTACCGGATCAATGGAAAAGGTGAAGGGTTCACGGACCGGCTCGCCGTCCAGCGGCGGCACGCTCCAGTCATAGTGTTTAGGATCGGCAAACCCTTGGGCAAAACCGAATAGTCCCATTCCGAGCAGGATGATCCATAAGATACGGCCTAAGCCGTCACTGAATGAAATCCGCTCCAGCAGCGCCGGTACGTCCGCCAGTATCTTATGAAATACACCGTCGGCTGAAGAGAGCAGTGAGATTACAATCAGCAGCAGCGGGCAGGAGATGAGCAGTCCAATCAGCACTTTGACCAGCATCAATTTTAGCTGATAAAATAAGAAGAAAAAGAGAAAGAAATGAGTTTATATTTCCTATTTTAAGAAAGGAACAGCCGACAATGAAACTGCACAGCCAATTTCTGAAGCTGCACTCCCATCATGGGGGAGCGGCGGAAATCATGGTCACCCTTGATGAACTAGCTTTAACTCTGGGCTGCACCCACCGCAATGCATTGCATGTTATCAATAAAATGTCGGAGCAGGGCTGGATTGTCTGGACGCCCAGCCGGGGGCGGGGCCGCCGGTCCTCCCTGAAATTTCTCACGGATTCCGAGTCTATCGCCCTGCAATCCATGAAGCAGGCGATCAGCAGCAGAGATATCCGCAGCGCCATGGAGGGCATCCGCGGACACGCCCGTTCCTCCTCGCTGCAGGATTCCCTGCAGGGCTGGCTGATGTCCTACTTCGGCCATCACTCCGAGATCCGCAGCGACAAACGGATTGACAGCTTACGGCTGCCGGTCAACCAGCAGCTCCATACCTTTGATCCGCTGTACATGAATTTATTGGCGGAGTCCTTCGTGTCCAGCCATGTGTTCGACGGGCTGGTAGGACGCGGCGGCGAACGGGACGACATCCTTCCCGGGCTCGCCCATGCCTGGGATGTAGATGACAGCCGCACCAGCTGGACATTCCATCTGCGCAAGGATGTCTTCTTCCATCATGGGAAGGTACTGGCTGCTGAAGATGTTGTCTATTCCTTCAAACGGATGATGACTTCGTCGCACCGGATGCTGTACAACTCTATTTTTAAAGAGATTCAGGAAGTGAACGCCCTGAACGTTACCACGGTGCGATTTCTGCTCAAGAAACCCAATGAGCTCTTCCTGCCTTTCCTGTGCACAAGCCGGGCAGCTGTCGTTCCAAGAGATCTGGAAAACCAGGATGAGAGCAGCTTTGGGCGCAGACCGGCAGGCACCGGACCGTTCAAGGTAGCGGAGATGCATGAGGATTCCTGCGTACTGGAGGTATTCCCGTATTATTTTCAGGGCCGCGCTCATCTGGACCGGGTAGAAATTCTCTATGTACCGTGGGGGATAAGTAATTCTTCTCCGGAGACAAGCTCCGGCTTCCACATTGTTACGAATCCTTCTGTCTCTGACCCTTCGGCCTGGAGCCGGATTCATTCCGAGTCCTCCGTACGGAAATTTATGACCTTCAATACGAAAAAAAAGGGACCGCTAAGCGACCCCCTTCTTCGGGCAGACATTGTATCCTGTTTAAACGCGGATGTGGAGACGCATGGACCACAGCAGCACGAGCCTCATCCGGCAGCGCTGCAAATTGCCACGATCCCGCAATATTCCGGTGATGCCGAATTCATTGCCGCAAGGCTGAAGCGCCAGGGTTATGCCTGCACGGTACTGACCGTCTCCCCGGAGGAATTCAAAGGCCCGGTCCGCCTGCAAGCCGACCTGATTGTTTTCTCCCTGCTCCGTGATCAGGATGAACAGCTCCGGCTGTTCGACCTGTATCTGACGCTCGCGCAGCATATCGAGCCGCGTACCCGGGCCGATATCGAAGGCCGGCTGAGCCTCATTTCCCGCGAGCCTCATTTCCAGGCCAGAGCCGAAGGCTTCAAGATTATCGAAGACAGCCTGATCCGCGATCATCAGCTGCATATCCTGTACGAAAAGCCCACCGAAACGGCTTACCTTCCCTCCGTGCGCGGTGTAACCTTCAACAGCCAGGGCTGGGTCGACCTGCGCCATCTATGGTTCCCGCCGGAGCTGTAGAGCCTCTAAGGACAGTTAGCCTGCTCATTCCAGTGGCCGAAGGGACGACGAGCGGACCAGACCTCCACAGGAGTTAAAGTTCAATTCTGTCGGCCCGGCAGGCTGTCCGCTAGCCCTTTGCCGATCACATTGGCGGAAGGCGGCTGCTTCCCGAGCTCTCTGGCCCAGACGGAGAGCTGCCCGATATGGTGAATTTCATGAGCGATAACATGGCGCATAATTTCGCCCCAGGCATCAGTAACCACCGATCCGTCACTGCGCTCGTCTACAAAAACATTACGCTCCAGACCTTCATGCCAGGCCAGCACAAAGTCTTCCACCCCGGGACGAAGCTTTGCATCCAGCTCCCGTACCTTTTGCAGGCTGCTGTATAGGGCAAAATCCTCCTGAAAATCCGGCTTGCCCCCCATCACCATGATCCAGCTCCACTCTACATCGGCAATATGAAACAGCGTCTTCAATATTCCGCCAACGCCGCCTATACGTGGCTTCAGCAGTTCCTCTTCCGGTATTTCCTCACACCACTTGTACCACTGCTCGCGAACCATCCAGTTATAACGGAAAAACGTCTCCATCCAACCCCTCCATTAGTGTTAATTTCATCACACTTGCAGACAGTTTAACATATAGCAGAACCGGCATGGCATGGAAAAAATAATTACACTTGTCATACAGCTTCTTCCAGGAAAAAGTATATAATTATAGAATATTTTATAAAGAGGAGTGAATCCGTTGCTTTTGGTTTTTGTAATCTGTCCTATAATCGTTATAGTCACTTCAATTGTTGGTTTTATGTTGATTAGAAGATGGTTCGTAATGCCGTTATTAACTTTTATTGTTTTCACAGTACTAACTTTTACCGTCTTCAATGAGTCCTTTTTCATTTGGGCGATAGTTTATGCAATATTATCAGTCATCGTAGGGTTAATGATGAAGCCAAAAAGGTGAAATCAGCAAACGTGAGTATCCATCAAAGATAAATTCAAAAAATGCCCACACGGCCCTCCTCCCTCATGTTAATGTGAGCTTAGATGCTTGCGGTACCCTTCTACCTTCTCATCCCGGTAGCCCATTGACTCATAGAAGACATGCGCTTCCTTACGCTGCTCACCGGAGACGAGGATAATGTAATAGCAGTTTCTCCCGTGGGCGGCTTGCTCAATGGCAGTCATAAGCTTTTTGCCCAGACCCTGGCGTCTCGCGCGGGAGGATACGACTACATTCTCGATCACCATAAACGGCCGGCAGTCTCCGACGAGATCCTGGCATTCGATCCCCATCAAGGAGCCGAGCAGCTCCCCGTCCACGTACGCCCCGAGCAAGATGTACCGGCTGTCTGCCTTTATCCTGTTAAAAGCTTCTGCCAGCTTCACTTGATCTGTTCGATGGCCTATCAATTCACTGTACAGCTCATTTAATGCCTCAAGAGCATCCGCTTCAATTTCCTTAATGGTGACCATTTTATGCATCCCGCTTTCATTTATTTTTCTATCTTCTCATATGTATAAAGCTGCCCATTTAGCGGATGTCCCATCCGCTTTCCTTGATAGGATCTGCGCCGCAGTTCCCGCTCCAGCTGCTTCATAAAAGCGCCGTGTGTGACGATCAGCACACCAGAACGCTGCGGTACTGACTCCAGGAGATCGACAGCCGCTTTCACGCGCTGACTGGTTGTCCGCCTGCTCTCTGGCTGGGAGCGGTGACCGAATATCCAAGACAGACGTCCTAGAGCCAACCACAAGGGTACCGGCAGCCTGGGACCCGATTCACTAACCGCAGCCACTCTAATTTCTCTCAGCTGCTCCGTGAATGTAATGCTGCCTGAGTAGATGCTGCGGGCAGTATCCACCGCTCTGGGCAGATCGCTGCACAGGCAATGATCCCACCGTTCTGAAGGCAGCTTCCACTTCCCGGTCCGGATATCCGCTGCATCATACAATCTCACCCATTCATTGAACTGACGGCCGTTCACCCAGCCCTGCAGCGGCGGAGGCTCTACTTTGAAATGTCTGACCAATCCGAATTTCACCGTCTACCACCCGCCTGAATCAACGGTATCGACTTCAATTCCTTTTCCAGCTGTCAGATGAAGGTTCGCATTGCCCTTGCCTTTGTTTCCGACAATTTTAATCCGGCTGTTTCCTTTGATAAGCGGCAGTTCCATCGAACCTTCAGCGCTGCCTTCGGCAATGACTACGGTTTCCTCTTCAGGAGTTATGAGTATGACTTTAAACTTACCTTTGGTGATATCCTGCTCAAACTCGATGTCAAGCTTGCCTTCCTCCGTTGCCTCAATGCTCCACAAAGTATCCGATCCATAGAAGCCGGTAAACGTAAGCTCGGCATCCTGTGCAGTCACTTCACCTTTTCGATCCTTATATGTAAGGCTGTCTCCGCTCTGCACGATCTCCTTGTTGTTTCCATACACATCCTTCTGTTTCTGGTTGACACCGCAGCCGGCAAACACCACAGCAGCCAGAACCACACTAAGACAACAAGCAATCCTCCGGTTGTACATCTTATACACTCCCCATGATTACATTCAACTTTTAACTTTTATATGGACTGGACAAATAGCTCAGCACAGCCTCCACACGTTCATCTACCGACATTTCTCCTGTTAACCGCAGTACCGGACAGCCCAGCTCAGACATCCATTCCTCATGCAGTGTTCTGCTCCTGACCTCCACACCTGCCGTATCATATAAAGCAGCCCATTCCAAAAAAACCTGCACATCTGTAAATTTGCTCCCACCCGGCAGGCTTTCCTTCCCGTACCGCTCGTATTCTCTTGCCTTTAAGCGCTCCAGCCGGAGCTCCGGTGGAATCCACAGAAAGATTACCAGGTCAAAATAAGCGCGAAGTTCATCTCCCCAGCCACAAACAGCTCCGGAAAGTATCCATGGTCCGGCATGTTCCAAGTCCCGCTGGATTGCAGCCAGCCTCTGCGTTTTGTCACTCTGCTTCGTGAATTTGTGCTCCCAGAAATAGTCATCGCTATCCAGATGCACATGCGGCAGCTTCTCTGCCAGCGCCTGACCGAGCGTGGTTGTGCCGGATCCGGAAGCCCCCATAATATGTATCCTGCTGAACATGGCTCCTCCTGAACATGTAATGATTATTTATAATTGTATAATTTTTCACATAAAAGATACAGCGGCACATTTCACTCCCCGGCGGCAAATATTGAAGCGGACGCAAAGCAAATAACCCGCGAGACCGCTGTGGCCGCAGGTTTTTCGCTTGCTCATTGGTGACCTCAGTCCGAAATATCCGGAGGAATACGGCGCGCCGTACCGGTAGCGATAGCTGCCTTGATCACAGCCAGCCGTACCTGCTCTACCACTTTCTCATTAAAAATACTCGGAATGATATACTGTTCATTCCGCTCATCCTCCTGTACAACCGAAGCAATGGCCTGTGCTGCAGCCAGCTTCATCTCCAGATTCACCTCTCTTGCCCTGCAATCCAGCGCTCCACGGAAAATGCCCGGAAAACAGAGCACATTGTTGATCTGGTTCGGATAATCGCTTCTTCCGGTCGCCAGCACGCAGGCATACGGTTCGGCCAGTTCAGGCTCGATCTCCGGATTGGGATTGGCCATGGCAAAGACGATGTTGTCCTTGGCCATGCTCTGCAGGTGGCTGACGTTCAGAATGCCTCCGCTGGATACGCCGATAAACACATCCGCCCCCTGGAGCGCCTCCGTCAATCCGCCGGATAAACCCTCAGGATTGGTATTATCCGCCAGCCAGCGCCATTCGGCATTCCCGTAAGCTTGCTCTCTGCTGAGAATCCCCTCCCGGTCAACGGCATAAATGCTGCGGGCTCCCGCTGCCAGCAGCAGGCGGCAGATGGAGACGCCGGCTGCTCCAATGCCGACCACGACAATTCTGCAGGAAGCGATAGGCTTGTCCACCACTTTCAAGGCATTTAACAGTCCTGCCAAAGCCACAACTGCCGTGCCATGCTGATCGTCATGAAACACAGGGATATCCAGCTCGGCAGAGAGGCGCCGTTCAATTTCGAAGCAGCGGGGTGAGCTGATATCCTCCAGGTTGATACCGCCGAAACCGGCAGAAACCGCTTTCACAATCGCGATGATTTCCTCCGGATCCTTGGTGTCCAGGCATAAAGGAAACGCATCGATATCTGCCAATTGCTTAAAAAGCATCGCCTTGCCCTCCATGACCGGCATGGCCGCCTGCGGTCCGATATCACCTAGGCCGAGTACCGCAGTTCCGTCGGTGACGACGGCAACCGTATTTCTTTTCATCGTCAGCGAATAGGCTTTACCCGGATCCTCGGCAATCGCCATGCAGACGCGGGCAACACCAGGTGTATACACCAGTGACAGATCCTCCCGGTTCTTGATCGGCATTTTGGGCGTGATCTCAATCTTCCCGCCAAGGTGGGCCAGAAACGTCCGGTCGGATACATTGATAACCTTAATCCCCGGCATGTTCGACAGTATCGTAATAATCTCCTTATTGCCCGCATCCTGGACGTTTACGGTAATATCTCTTGTCGTCACATCCTTGCCTGCACGGATGACGTCAATGGCCACAATATCCCCGCCTGCTGAAGCAAGTGCTGAAGCAACATCACCAAAAGATGCAACCGATTTGCGGATTTCCAGACGGATTATCATCGTTGTTGCAATGGACATAGAGTAAGCCTCCTTCTCTAAGCGTTCTATACCAATATACTACAGTTCACAGAATGTACAAAAGAAACTTTTCCGTGGAACTATTGGTCCCACGTTCACAATGTAAGCGCCAGTCATAGGTTCATCCCGGTACAGGAATCCGGCTCGCCCCGGCCAGCCCCCTTATACTCGAAATAGTAATGCACGACCCCTTTGCTGACTCCGGTATGATCTGCGATGTTCTGCAAGGTCACGTAATCATAGCCGTTGACCGGTCAGAATTAATATTATATAACTGACTTACCAATCACAGATCGCAGAAGAACAGGAGCGAAAACTTATGCCTGAAACATTTCAAGCTTTGGTTGTGGACAAAACAGACACGTTTTCAGTAGTTGTACAACCGGTGACACTTGGGGAATTGCCTGCCGGTGAGGTGCTGATCAAGGTATCCTACTCCAGCGTCAACTATAAGGACGGCTTAGCCAGCATTCCGAATGGAAACATTCTCCGCAATTATCCCTTCATCCCGGGCATTGATCTGTCCGGAATCGTTGTATCTTCAGCAGATAGCCGATTCCAGGAAGGACAACCCGTCATTGCCACCAGCTATGGCATCGGCGTATCCCATTTCGGCGGCTTCAGCGAGTATGCCCGGATTCCTGCCGAATGGGTCCTTCCGCTGCCGCAAGGTCTTTCCCTGCGCGAAGCGATGATCTACGGCACCGCCGGATTAACGGCTGCCTTATCGATTCAAGCGCTGGAGGATAACGGAGCAGCGCCGGACAAAGGCAAGCTGCTGGTAACCGGTGCAACCGGCGGTGTCGGCGGAACAGCCGTGGCGATGCTGGCCCACAAAGGATACGCGGTCACAGCCAGCACCGGCAGAACGGATGAAGCCGGTTATCTGCAGACCCTGGGTGCAGCCGAGGTTATCTCCCGCGGGGACGTCGGCGATGGTACAGGCAAGCCGCTTGACAAGCAGCTGTGGCAGGCTGCCGTTGATTCCGTAGGCGGCGGCCCGCTTGCGGCAGTGCTCAGCAAGATCGCCTACGGCGGCGCCGTTGCCGCAAGCGGATTGACTGCAGGAACGGCAGTCCCGACGACCGTGATGCCTTTTATCCTGCGCGGTGTAAGCCTGCTTGGCATTGATTCCGTCTCTTGCCCTATGGAGAAGCGGCTGAAGATTTGGCAGCGTATGGCAAGTGATTTAAAGCCTGCGGTACTGGAGGAACTGGTCGACCGGGAGATCGCCTTGAGTGAGCTGCCCGCTGCATTGGAAGACATCCTCAAATCGAATACCAGAGGCCGGGTACTTGTCCGCCTCTCCTAGTCCTAATACAACAACAGCCACCCGGGAAATCATACCCGGGCGGCTTTTTTCGTTTAAGCATAAAGAAACTGTCTACTCTGTGATCAATTCATAAGCAGTAATCCGTTTGATCCGGCGGGAGACCAGCATGGATATGAGATAAGCGAACAAGATAAGGCCTATGCTGAGTCCTATGATCATCGGGGTCTGTATAATAAAGTTCACCTGTGCGATTCCTGCACTGGAGAGCAGCAGTTCGAGCATGGAATTGGTATAAAGACCGCCTAGGCAGGCACCGATAAGAACGCCCACCGTTACTACAGGGAGAAAGCTCATAGCTATCTGCGATCTCAATTGGAATGTCGTATAACCTAAGGCACGCATTATGCCCAGTTCCCGCTTCCGTTTCAGGATACCTGTCTGAATTACCAGGTAGAGAATTAAGCTAACAGTAAGTACAGTAATTGCCAGAATCACAACCATAAGGGTGAAAATGGCCGATATATACACTTTCATCTGGTCTGCAATGGACTTTTCGGCATTGGTTACAGACTGAATCATATCCTGATATTGTGATTTCACTGCTTCAATAAACTCCGGAGGGGTAATGCCATCCAGATACACATTAATAATCATCGCCTGCTGGCCCGGCATCAGCCGCTGCACACCTTCAAGCGCCAGGGATGCATCTGTGCTTAAGGATTGGCTCAGGCCGGTGATCAGAAACGGTTCGGACACTTTGCCCAAATCAACATTTATCGTATCACCGATACTTTTCCCCAGCAGCCTGGACAAAGTGCTGGTAATCACAATTTCGTTATCATATTTCGGCTGGCGGCCTTTCACTACTGTGTTATTCTCCATCTGCTCATAATCATCGGAGAAATCAGACGACACCTGACGACCGTTGATCGTTACCGTGAGGTAATCCTGAAAGATCGCTTTTTCGACGCCGTTCATCTCTTTAATCTCCTTCAGCAGCCGTTCACTGTCCTGCCCCTGCTGAACTTCAATGCCCACACTGGGTGTTTCGGCACCGGTCATTTGAAGGAAGGCCGTTTTATCCTGGGCAATATTATAGTAGAACACAGCCGAAAAGACGGAAGCAAATGTAATCGCCGTTATAATACAGCCAATCATCAGGTTCTGCCGGCTATTGGCAAGCATTGTTTTGCAGGCCAGCAGAAATTGCAGGCCTCCCTTGGCCTTATGCAGTGGAAGGTGATTGCGCTTGAAATTATGTGCCAGAATCCCGCCCCGCAGCGCCGCGACCGGCTGCAGTCTGCGTACACGCCAGGCTGAACCCATCGCCACGGCCCACACAAGCACCATAAGGATAGCAATACTGAGCAAACAGTTGCCTAATGGGGTTCCGCCAGGCCAGCGTAGACCCGTCATCATAGCGATGATACCTCCGAACGCTTGAACCGCAGCGTAGGAAAGCGCTACACCCGCAACGCTCCCGGCAAAACCGGTCAGCGTAAATTGCAGAGCAAAAGAGGATGAAATCTGCCGGCTCGTATATCCCAGTGCCTTGAGCACACCGATGTTCACTATTCCCTCTTCGATACTATCCGCAATGCGAAACTTGATGACAATCAGTGACACCACCACAATAATGGCTGCAAAAACAATCAGAATCATCGCGACAATATTGATCATAAGCGTAGAACTTTCGGCCTGTCCGATATCACCGCTCCAGTAATTGATATCGTTCGAGTCGTTAAGCTCCGGAAACTCGGCGCTGTAATCTCTTAAGAATGATGCAGACTGGCTGCTGTCCTTGAACACCGCTGACTGGAGGATCCCCTCTGCATCAGTTCCCAGCTTGTGTTGAAGCTCACTGTAGGTGGTGTCCGGCAAATAAAACTTCATCAGTGCCAGATTTGGCTTACCCATGAGAGTAGACTCGAAAAATCCGGTAATCCTGTAGCTGTAAGTCACATTCTGATAGGTAAGACTGAAGGAATCACCCAGCTGGTAGCCTCCGCTGGCTTTCAAAGAATAGGGGGCGTAGATACCAGCCTCATCATTTGCCGGCAAAGACTCAACCAGTTTGAGTGGCGCGATAGTGCGGTTGTTATCTGCATTCAGAAGTGCGACACGCAGACTGAAATCATTATCGATGCTTTTGTCGTAGCGGAACGCAGCCTTGGGGATGAGAATGATCCGTTCCGTTTCCTGTTCCTTTACCCCTTCATAGGATTTAATATAGTCCTCAGTAGAGGGCTTGAAATGAGAGGCTGACATCGTAATCGCTGCATGCGCATCATGCAGCTCATCGGCCTTCTTCTCATAGAACCTTCCCATTGAGGAGACAATTGTGATGCCGATATTAAGAAGTAATGAAGCCGTCAAAATCAGGATAAACAGGGAAAAGGCTGCTCCTTTTCTTTTTTTGATATTGGCCCAGGAGAGGTTGAGAACGTTCATCTTACCACCCCATTTCAGCAAGAAAGGCATCCAGCTTGTCATGCCTTGCCTGTTGCTGCCCTTCGTCATAAGCATCCAGCCGAAGATCACCGCAAATCATCCCGTCGCGCAGGTACAGGACCCGGTTCCCGCGCAAAGCCGTTTTGAAATCATGGGTCACCATAACAATGCTTTGTCCGCTCCGGTTGATCCGGGTCATGATATCGAGCACATTGGTGCTTGATGCTGAATTCAACGCTCCCGTAGGCTCGTCCGCGAATACGATCTTGGGATCATTGATCAGCGCACGCACAATTCCGGCCCGCTGGGCTTCACCGCCGGACAGCTGCGAAGGAAACTTGCCCCATGCGGCCTCCTCCAGCCCTACCTGGCTAAGTAATTGCTTCGCTTTAGCAGTCAGCTCCCGCTTATTCCGGCTCACCAGCAGAGCGCTCGCAAGCATATTATCGAGCACACTCATGTTGTCGAGCAGATAGATTTGCTGGAAGACAAATCCGCAATGGTTTCTGCGAAAAATGGCAAGCTGGTCATTGCTCAGCTTGGCGATGTTGGCTTTCGCGAAATGAACTTCACCAAGCGACGGTCTGTCCATACCGGACAGGGCATACAGCAGTGTCGATTTGCCCGAACCCGAACTGCCCATGATAATCGTGAAATCCCCTTCCATCAGGCTGATATCCAAATTTTTCAGCACATGCTGCTGTACTCCGCCGGAAGAGAAGCTTTTACATAATTTTTCGGTTCTGAGAATTGTATTCTGCATGAATGGATCATCCTTTGTTCAGTAGTAGCTTGCAGATCTATCATACACAATCAATTCTTAATCCTTCTTTGCCGGAACCTTAACCATTCCTTAATTGTTTACACCAGCTTTAATCGCAGGCTGACCGTAAAGCCGCCTTCACGATTGCTGCATTCAATCTCCCCTTGCATGCCCTTCATCAGGTATTTGGAAATATAAAGACCGAGTCCCGCTCCCGCCTGACCGGTAATATTTTGTCCCCGGTAGAATTTGTTGAACAGCAGAGGCAGCTCATCCGGGTCTACACCTTTGCCGTAATCCATAATATCAATTTGTAAATAACCGGAGGTTAGGTAAGTAACAACAGTTACCGCAGTATTTGCATATTTATAGGAGTTGCTAAGGATGTTGTCAAAAACCTGCTGGAGTCGCAGCGCATCCGCATAAATCATACACTCCGGGATCGGGTCGTGAAATATCCGGTTATCCAGGTCGGCATTTTGCAGGATATCATCCAGGATACTGCTGTATTCCTCAGTTCCCTTAACCTTTAATTCCTGCAGCTCCTCCAGTGTCGCATGAAACATATCCGTTACCATAAGATCTATCTGCTCGGCTTTGGCGTTAATCATGTTCAGCTGCCGTATGTCCTTCGCGTCCATTGCGCGAAGCAGCATCAGTTCGCTGACCGCCTTAATCGAAGCAACCGGGGTTTTTATATCATGACTGAGGCTGGCCACCAGCTCCTTTTTACTGCGGTTGGCTTCATATTCGCTTTTCCTGGCCGCAGCAAGCTGTTCGCGCATAATGTCAAAGCTTTCGGTAAAAACGCCGAACGGATTGTTTTTGTTCATGTTGAGCGGAACTTCCAGATTACCCCGGGCCACGTTCCGTGCAAAACCCTGCAGTTTCTTGAAGGGTGAGATAAAGGCCCGCTGCAAATATAAAGCATATAGCCCGCCCAATACCAGCATCATGAAAAAGCTGACCGTGATGACCGTCGCCAGCTGGTGCTTGTTCTGCTGGAGCTTTACGCTGTAATCCTCACGGATAATGAGCTTGCCTGCCGTCACTCCCTGCACCGTTACGTCAAAGATAGCATCCCTGTTGCGGATGGCATCATTCAGCCCCGTAAACATTCCGTCCGCCGTTTGGTAGCGCAATATGCCCTCTTGATCCAATATAGCGAATTGCTGCGTGACACCGCTGTAATCTCCTTGCTCAATCCGCTCCCAGTTCTTCTCAACGGTCTTTAGCACATCGTTGGCCATAACCATATCCAGCCTCGTGTCAATACCTTTCAGGATGATGGACAGCGAAAAAACAACTCCTGCAATAAAAACGGCAAGCATGGTCAGGAGCACTCCCCTGGACCTCATCGCGGACTATCCTCCAGCACGTAACCCTTTCCCCATACGGTCTTGATATACTGCGGCCTGTTGGGATCGTATTCGATCTTTTCACGCAGGTGGCGGATATGCACATTCAGCGTTCCATCACCGGTAAACGAATCTTCCCATACTTTGGCGAACAGCTCTTCCTTCGGCACCACCCGGTTCTTATGCTGTGCCAAATAACAGAGCAGCTTGTACTCCATGGTTTTGAAACGGATCTCCTCTCCGTTTACGAGAACACGGGAGAACTGGGTATCAATCTGCACCTGGCCAAACATCAGCTGTTCCGCTTGATCCTTGTTACCGTAACGCTTCAGCACCGCCTTTACTTTCGCCAGCAGCACACTGAGTGTATAGGGCTTATGGATGTAATCGTCTCCGCCTATATTAAGCGCAATCAGAATATCATCGTCGCTGGAACGGGCACTTATGAACAGAATCGGGATCTGCAGTGTCCCTCTTAGTTTTTTGCACAGATCAAAACCCGAGCTTTCACCCAGGTTAATATCCAGGAGAATAAGTGACGGTTCATGCTCCTGCACAAACCGCTCACATTCTGCCGCACTGGTTACATAAGCGGTCCGAACCTCAAACATATTTAGATACTCACAGGTAGTTTCCGCCAGCACGGCCTCGTCGTCGACAATTAAGACATCATATCTCATTTTGCATAATCTCCATCTATCGTTAAAATTTACAAGCGTATTATTCCCTCTCTACGATACCATGAAAATAGAGTCAAAATAAATAAACCCGTCAATTCGACGGGTTCAGGATAGCGCTGAGGCTTTAGTTGGATGGACGTGAGATAAGTTTACAGATTCTCCGGAGGGTTCACCACATTCTGATAAACCGGATAGGCCTGGGCATAAGGCTGCTGGTGATACTGCTGAACATAAGGCTGGCCATAATAGCCGGGATTGGAGTATGGCTGGTACCCGAAGGAGTGCGCTTGCGGAACATGCATAGGCATGTGAGGAGCCATATTAGGGGCTGCGATATTTTCACCTGCCATCTTTGATGGTTCACAGCAGTCCGCGGGCGGTCCGATAAAGGTACCCGGTTGAAGCGGAGCCAGTGCATCCTTCACTTTAGCTTCGTTAAGACAGTAAGTATGGGCAAGTACATTCGCCGGTGTGAGACTCAGAATGTCCGAACCCAGAATTACTTCCGGGACAGGTGCATTAAAGATAGCCAGCAGATGGGTGCAATCCATCGTTGCGACCTCATAATGCCACCACCCCTGCGGCACATTCGCTACTTGACCGGGGCAGATCGGGAAATGCAGCAGCTCATTCGTAAAGGGATTGATTATGGAAACCACTGCCGCACCTGAGATGCAATAGACCAGCTCCGCAGCATTTTGATGATAATGCGGTTCGACGACATTGGATTTGCTGAGGAAAATATCGAGCAGAGAAGTATTCTCCAGGGTGTTCAATTCCTTTATCGACAAGGTATTGATATAGTTATTGGCGTCCTTCTTAAACGTTGTATTGCTGTTTACATCAAAAGTAAACTGTGTATTGGGAGACTTGTAATCCATGTATGACGTCACTTTGCAATCCTTCCCTTCTGCTGGCCGTTATTTATTCGTTCTCCAGTAGGATATGTTTCCGCCCAGGCCCAGGTGACGACTTTCTTTCTCCAAGCTTAGGCCCCTGGCGGATAAAGACTTGCGTATCTTATATAACAAAAAGCATCCTCCACTCTGGAAGATGCCAGTACCTATTCACCGGCGATAATGGTCCGGTTTCTGCCTCTATTCTTGGCTGCGTAAAGTGCCCGGTCCGCCTGTCCCAGCAACTCTTCCAGCGAGACACCGTGCGTGGGATAATGGGCAATTCCCTGAGATGAGGTTACCCGCATAGCCAGAGGAACCTCGCTTTTTTCTAATGTCTTGCGGATTCTTTCGGCGACGATATAAGCATCCTCAGCCTTTGTCCTTGGAAGCAGCACAATAAATTCCTCTCCGCCGAAACGGCAGCATATATCTCCTGGACGGACATTGGCCATGAGAATTCGGGCTACCTGGCGCAGCACCTCATCTCCAGTCAAATGGCCGTACGTATCATTCACAAATTTGAACTTATCCACATCCAGAACGATCAAAGAAAAAGCCATTCGCGCGGCGATCCACTGATTCATACTGATTTCCAGTGATCTTCGGTTCACTAGTCCTGTCAGCAGATCGGTCATCGCCTCCTGGGCCAGTTGATCATTCTGCTTTTGGATATCTTTCCAGGCCATAACGACTGCTTGGGTCAGCAGATCTGCTTCCCGGTTCCAATGAGATTTCAGTTCAGGCACCCCGATATTGTCTTTGCCCATCTTGTTCACCAGGTCAGCAAGAAACACGAAGGGTTTGGCCAACTGGTGGGCCAGCAGAAAAACAAATATCAGCAAAATTACAAAAGGAATAATCGTATAAGCAAGAATTTTGCGCATATGGGCCATTAGTTGTTCCTGAATGAAATCTACAGGTGATACAACGACAATTCCCCAGCCATTCGCCGGAACGGCGGAAAAGCCGGCTAGCATGGACTGCCCCTTTACATTTGGCGCCTCCATTTGTCCGCTTTCACCGTTCATCAGCTTCTGTACCACCTTATTAGCGCTAACATCTTCATTCATCCGCCCTTTATCGGGATGGAACAGCACATGCCCTTCAGAGCTGACGATGTAGTAATATGAACCGGAATCATCTATGTTATTATTCCCAAAAATCATATTGAGGATATTGAAGTCCTGCAGATAGACGGTGCCTCCGAGCACTCCAAGATATCCCTTGTCTTCGCTGTACAGCGGCTCACTCATAAAGAAAAGCATTCTTCCCGTTGAGATGGTGGTGTACGGTGCGGATAAATATGAGTTTTTTAACCGCAGCGCCTCCTTGACCGGAGGAGAGACTATCGGTTGCCCGACGATCCCCAGCGATGCAGGTGAATTGTTAAGAACCACGCCGTCAGCGCTTATCACAATTATCGAATTAAAATAGTTGCTGCTGTTGCGCATTAGCTCTAAATAGCGGTCAATAGCCCCCGGCTGTGCTGTCTCAAGCTTGGAAATCTGATCTGCGCTATACAACAGACTGCTGCGCATGGAACGAAAAAGTGAATCTACTGTCTTGCTCATTCTCTCGGCATTGGACAGATTCAGATTAAGTGTAGTTTCCATCAGTGATTTTTTCTTGGATTCATATGAACCGATGAGCAAAATCGTTGTTGTGAGCAGAAACACGAGTGTTACCAGGGCAATAAGCAGCCAAGTCAGACTAAGCTTCTTTTTGGACCGGGCATCTGCTCCCCGTGGTAAAGACATTCCTAAACCTCCTTGTATTCGCGAGCCTATTTGTACTAATTATAAACGAATGCGAAACAGAGTCTACCTGCATTTTTTTTCCATTTTCCGCACCTGCCGGCACTTCAGCCGCTGCTGGCCGGACAAAATTTAAGAGCAGGCGGCGGGACGTATTCCCCGGCCACTTGCTCTTTTTAATTGAGCCGATTACCAGCCACTTCGAAGTACCAATGAGCTGATTTGAGCGGTATGATGACGGTTATGCCATACATATCTTTGGACTGCCGCATCGAGCGTCATTGTCCCGAGTCCCAGACTTACAAAGGTTCGATTATAGTCCGCTTCGTGCATTGCATCCAGCAAAAGCGCAAATCTCCCGTTGAGGTGCTTCAGCAGCTGAAGAGAAGATTCAATGGGCTCCTCCAGATAATCGCTTTGTTCCGCCCATAAGTCCTGCCGGTACGAAGGTATCTCGGGGGCATCCTCAGTCAATCCCCGCTTAAAACGCAGATAGGCATACATATTCGTATCTGCCAGATGATGCACCACTTGCCGTACGCTCCACCCGCCTGGCCGGTAGGGTGTGTTCAGCTGCTCCAGTGTCAGCGGCTCTACTGCTTTGCTTAAGACCTCCGCCAGCTGGCGGATATCTTGAGCCGACTGCTTCCGTGCTTCGCTTGTCCGGCATTCTGCCGCTTCGAACCTTCCGATAGGGTAGCGCAAACGATCCATTTCCTGATCTGTTGATGTATAGTCCCCCATAATAATGTCCCTACCCTTCCTATAACTTTAATGATAAAAAGGAGAAACCAAAACGGCCCCTCCTTTACGTGCATAAGTCGCACAGCTTTACAGCAAATCGTAAAACTCGTCTAAATTCTCCACCGTATAATCCGGCTTCACCTCATGGTTCCAGACCTCTTGATTCCGGTTAAGCCAGCAGGCCTTAAGGCCCGCTCTTGCCGCTCCCAGCACATCCGAAACAGAATCACCAATATGGATAATCTGTCCGGGTTCTACTCCATAATGCGCAATAACCTCGTCAAACATCCGGTTATGGCTGTCATTCTTATACGACAGGTACTCTTCTGAAGTAAACAGCCTGATTGGATAACTCTTGTAAAAATCGGGAAGCATCTCCACATCTGTATCGCTGACAATACACACTTGATATTCTCCAGTGATCCGCTGCAAAAAATGCTCCGTCTCCTCATACAACTCGGACAAACGGTGTTCAGCAAATAATACATCTACTGCCTGCAGGTAATCATATTCCATCGCCTCCTGCTGAAACACTTTCTGGAAGCTGTCGCTGTATATCTCTTTGCTCGTCCAGTAGACCCCGGAATCGCGGATTGTTGTGGCGGCCTTGTAATAGTAGCTTAACAGCAGCCCGCCAAGCTCTGCCGCCCGTTCCTCGCTAAAGCGCTCCTGCAGGATCGGCTTCCACACATTTCCCGTCCGCCCCTGAATATTTACCAGCGTTTGAAACATATCCAGGCTAACTACTTTATATGGTTTCATGAACTTCCTCCTACACATTAAAGCGTGCAGTCACGAACACTGCCGGTGAATTCCAGTAAATATATGTACATGCTATAAGTATCAGCACTGCTTAGACTATGACTAATTCCCTAACAGCTTGATGAAATCGGCGGGCAGATGTAATTGCTGGTTGTTAAGGATGATCCGGCGCAGCTCTTCAAAGGAATCGTCCTCCTGGGCGTCCTTAATCTCCTGAATCTCGCGGTGCAGGCGTTCCATTTGCAGGTCAAGATCAGCTGCTTTATCGGCAGCTTGTTTGAGTTCGCGGGTCAGATGTTCAGGTACCGACTGGCTGTATTTATAGAAAATTTTGTGTTCAAGGCTAGCCCAGAAGTCCATCGCAATTGTACGAATCTGCACTTCAACACATACCAGCTCTGTGCAGTCCGACAGAAATACCGGAACCTCCACTAACAGATGCAGGCTCTGGTACCCGTTTGGTTTCGGATTCTTAATATAGTCCTTAACCTCAAGCACCTTCAGATCATCCTGCTTCTGCAGCATTTCACTGACACTGTATATATCCGAGATAAAAGAGCAGGTGATTCGCAGGCCGGCGATATCCTTGATGCTGGATTTCACAGCAGCCAGCGAAAGCTCACTGTTCTTGCGCAGCATTTTACTCATAATGCTCTCCGGGGATTTGATCCGTGATTTGGTATGCTCTATCGGGCTGTAGTCATGAAGGATCTGAAACTCCTGTTTCAAAATTTCAATCTTGGTCTCCATTTCCTCCAGAGCGAATCTATAAATCATCATAAAGCGGGTCAATTCGTGTTTGATCTGTTTTAAATTCTCCATCTGGTTGTTGTCGACATTCATAATTAGTTCTCCTCTTCTAACTTCTACAAGTCCCGCATGTCCATTCGGCTGCCGTTCCCTATAGTAATCTTTCATTCATCATAGCCAATCTACCGGCTGAATTCAAATCCAGCGACGCACAAAAAGGCTATCTGACGGGATCTGCTACAGACCCCTATCAGATAACCTTTGCTATGAGCTGGCTTGGTGATACCCAATACCTTCTAGATAAATACCTCTTCAACCGACAGGCTGCGCTCCCGTGACAAATCTCTGAACGTTTCGTTCACTTTTACCAGCGGCTTAAACATATCCAGCGGATTATTCATTACGATAGTGCCTATTTCCCCGTTGCTAAGCCGGACATTCTTGCCTACGAACCCTGGCAGCATATGTCCTGTAAGAGCCTGTACTACATTACCGTTCAGCTTGCCGAAGCCCATCTCATGCACTTGGCGCAGCACGGTAACCAATCCCTGTTTGGGCTGGTTCAGTCGCGAAGTTGTAAGTCCCATGTAAATGTTTGCTACAGTGACGATTTCGGTATACGGGTGAATTTCACCTTTACGGATCATGTTCGGATAACCTGAACCATCCTCAAACTCATGATGCTGCAGTGCTACCAGCGCCGTACCTTCATCCTTCATAGAACTGCGGATGATATCGTAGCCGTGGGAAGTATGGCGTCTCAGCTCGTCCTCCTCGATAGCGTTCAACAGTCCAACTTTATTCAGTATGGACAATGGCACCTGGCTCTTGCCGATATCATGCAGATAGCCGGCACGGCTGATCATGTACCGTTCCTCTTTGGAATAGCCAAGCCAGGAAGCAATATAATAAGACAGCATCCCGACCAGCAAAGAGTGTTGATAAGTGTCAATATCGTCCCGGTCAAGGAGGAGCAGCAGAGAAACCACATCTTTTTGCGCATCCAGTGTTTCCAGCAGCGGCCGCAGTGTGCCGTCCACCATGGACGGGCTAAAGCTTCCCTGAGCCAGCGCCTCCATAAAAATAGATTCGTAATTTTGTATCGCGAGATCAAAATCCTCATTCAAACCGTGGTTTAAATCCGCATCTTTCCCATCACGGGACAGCAAGCGCGCCTCAATATCCACATAATCTATTTTGTGCCGCATCAGGATGGTAATTTCCTCCCGTTCTACGACAGTTCCCTTAGGGAGAACATGCAGGCCCAGACTATTGAAAGTGTCCGTGATAAGGCAATCGCCATTTTTGAGATCTGTGACATGTACTTTCAAAAGTATCAGCACCCCTTCTTATGTACAGGAATCAATAAATTCCCAGAGCTTTACTTGATCATAGTCAAAAGTGCTCAAAGTAACAATATGGTGAAAGTCGCATTCACGCCGCCGGCATAGTTCAAATGTACCCCCTACTTTAGCCACCCACCTGTATGATTTTACATCCATTTTAAAAATCTTTTGTATTTTAGCTGGATCCCGTTTACTTCAGCCCAACTGGTCAACTCCTTCATCGCCTGCTCCCGGTCATCCATAAATCTGAAGCATAGATTGAAAGGTACGATACGTTTGCCTCTTGGCATAATACCGATTAAAGGACCATCAATCATAATCCACTTAATCTCTCCCGGCAACAGCCTTCTATTTCGGAGAAAGATGGACTCTCTCCCCCATTTGATTTCAGTTGCCTTCCGCAACGCTTGAAACATAAAAAACAGCAGCAGCAAACCGCAGACGCAGAGCCAAGTTACTACGAAATAGCTAAGTGCGGGGTGCGAGTGAGCCGTGTTAGCTGAATTTATATGAATCATATATATTTCTATGACGATCACGAAAACCATACTCAGCATTGATCTTAAAGCTAAGGGAAATTTGATGCTTGTTGCAAAAGTATCCGGCATAATGTACTCCTTTCACGAAACGGGTATTGTATACTTTAACTGCTCTCCACAAAACTAAGCGTTTGCTTCCGAAGCAGTTTTGTGTGAAGTTAAACTATGGAGCGATTGCTCACAAAACTAAGCGTTTGCTACCAAAATAGTTTTGTGATGAAGTTAACCCATGAAGCGGTTACTCACAAAACTTTGAGGAGGATGTAGCATGTTCGAGCATCTCGTTATTTTTAGATTCAATGAGCATTATGAACCACAAAAAGAAGCGCTGCTGATGCAGACACTTCTGGGTTTAAAGGACCAAATACCGGGGATCGCGGACCTTACGGCAGGTGTAAATGTCACGGAAGAGACTGAGAATATGCATGGATACACACTAGGGCTTCGCGTGACCTTTACAGATCAGGAAGCCCTCCGCCAATACGGGCCGCATCCGGCACACCGCCATTTTGTTGAACTGCTTGAGGGGATTATTGAAAATGTCGTAGTTGTTGATTATCCCATCGCTAAGTAACGGTTAGAAAAGATCACTGATATCGACGAGCATCTTGCCGATCAGCTTATCCTTGGCCACAAAAGGCGTCGGCCACAAATGGGCATCATAGCTGACATTCCGGTTGTCACCGAGGAAAAAGTAGTGGTCTGCAGGGACGGTGACCGGTCCGAAAGTATAGTTCATCGTTTCCTTAAGATACGGCTCGTCGATCTTCTCACCGTTTCTGAACAAAGCTCCATCTTTAATCTCAACGGTGTCTCCCGGCAATCCCATCAGCCGTTTGACGTATTTTTTCTGCACGCCCTCTACCGGCGGAATAAACACAACAATATCACCATGTTTGAGCGTGGTCAGCCAGAGCATTTTCTCTACGACAAGACGGTCGTTAACCTCGATCGTTGGATCCATTGAATCGGTAGGCACGCGCATCGCCTCAGCTACATAAGTACGAATAAATAAGGACAGGACAACCCCGATTAGGATACTGGGCACCCATTGCTTCAGAAACTTTTTCATTTGCCACCTCAGTTGATTAGTTTAGAGTTCAAATCGTTCAATAATCCGGGCCATTTCGCCCTCGACATCAATCCCAGAGTTATGGGGCATATGGATGACAAGCAAACCGCCGAAGATCTGCTCCGTTCTCCCCTCGTCGTCCTCGATGCGCTGCTTCATATCCCGGATTTCCTTCGAGCTTGCCGCTTCCTTGCTGAGCAGCCAGGCATATCTTCTGAACCCGGATTTTTCCACCGTCTCCACGTAATATGAAATACCCTGCTTCTCTTTCACTCTGATGATGTCGCCTAGCACGATACCCGGGTTAAAGATCGGTGTCTCTTCAATGCGGTATTTATCCCGTGCTACCGGGGTCACATCAAGGATTTCAATCTCACGGCCAAGCTCGTCGAAGCATATGTGCAGCCCCACGGTATCCGGCATGGTCACACCCCAATTCTTATGATGTATAGCTTATTTCAGTTTTGCGAGCGACCGGGCGATGATGCGCTCCAGCGTTTTCCAGGGCAACAGCATTTTACCGAGAATCAGGGTTCTTGTCCCTTTCCCAACCGGATAGCGGAGCTTCGGTGCGGACATTGCGGCAATACGCCCGATCAGCTCAGCCACCTGCCGGGGATCGGGAGCCGTCTCTGCGGTTCTCCGGGAATAGCGCAGCACCTCTTCCAGCTTCTCCTTGTACGGTGAATCGGCCAGGCTCTGAATTCCTGTAATCCCTTTGCCCCAGATAGGCGTGCGGAAAGATCCGGGC
The DNA here is from genome assembly GCF_038008625.1 of Paenibacillus sp. FSL L8-0470. NCBI lineage: Bacteria > Bacillati > Bacillota > Bacilli > Caryophanales > Paenibacillaceae > Paenibacillus > Paenibacillus sp. FSL L8-0470. The sequence goes on along the minus strand of NZ_JBBOZM010000001.1, from coordinate 2,920,925 downwards.
TCCACCAGCACAACTCTGATGCCAAATGACAACAGTTCCTGGCGCAAGCTTTCGCTGAAGCCCTCAACCGCGAACTTTGAAGCAGCATATGGTGCATAACCGGGAAATCCGAACAGTCCGCTCACGCTGCTGACATTAATAATAGTGCCCGTCTGCTGCTTGCGCATCAGGGGAATGATGTTCTTGGTGACCTCCACAAGCCCAAAAAAGTTGGTATCCATCTGCCGGCGCCACTCCTCCATACTTACTTCCTCCATAAAGCCGCCAACAGCAAAACCTGCATTGTTAACCAAAACATCGACCCTGCCGAACTTCTCAATAATCTCCGAGACAGCCGATTCAATGGATGCCGTATCTGTCACATCCATTGTTACCAGATGAATCTGCCCTAGAACTCCGGCTTGCTCAGCCTGTTGCACCAGCTCGTCTTTGCGGCTTAAATCCCGCATAGAAGCGATAACCTGATATCCTTTCTCCGCAAGGGTAAGCGCGCTGAGCATCCCAAACCCGCTGGAGGTTCCAGTGATAAGCGCTATTTGGTCATAGGGCTGTTTGTTAGCGTGGATCACATATACCTCCTGCTGTTCAATGTTGATCAAGCTTCAGAATACGGTAATTGTTCTTTATGTATAGATAACCCGAATAGACAGTCAGGACAAGCGCACAGTATATTAGCATCTGATCAATGCGGATAGCCGTGATGAGGCTGAGTGGCCAATTGTTTAACAGGACTGCGGAGATCGCCGCCACTTGAAATACCATTTTCAGTTTTCCGGACTTATCGGCCTGCAGGGCGATTTTTTGCGCAGATGCCGTCATTCTGATCCCTGTTATAATAAACTCTCTGCCGATCATAATAATGGCAACCCAGGCAGCGATATCGTGCCGGCCCGCCATTAAGATCAATGCTGCCGAGATCAGCAGCTTGTCGGCCAACGGATCCAGCAGCTTGCCAAGGTTCGTAATCTGATTATATTTTCTTGCAATATAACCGTCCAGTTTATCTGTAACCGAGGCAAGAATAAATACGGCTGCAGCATAATAAACTCCATACTCATCAATATGCTGCAGAAGAGCTAATTTGCTGACTAACCCATCCGGATATATAGGAAACAGCATTACAAAAACCGGAATCATTAATATGCGCGTCACGGTTATCTTATTCGCCAGATTCATCTACGCCCTCCTTGTATATTCTTTCACTCATCATATCATAGAATAGGTTATATCTGGAAATGTAGTCAAATCAATAAAACGAACTGTCGTTCCATTTGACTCTTGACTATCCATTAATTTCAAGCTATAGTGAGTAACAAATATACACGTTGAAGCGGGCGAAGCACCTCGCAGGACAGGCATTAATGCCTTTCTTGGGGGTGCTTTTTTTGTACGCTTTAACGCGAATTCAGACAGGAGATGAAGAAGATGATTTATCCGGCAGGCAAGGAAAGCTCCAGGAACAGAAGGGCAGTGCCCGTTTATTTCAGAAGATTGGCCGGTTTGCTAATTGTATTAGTGCTCCTTACGGGCAATAGTCCGCTGGCCGCAGCAGCAGGAGACTGGGACTCCGCGCTGGAAGAATTTCATGATTTATATGAAGATTACACCGGACTGCAGGTTACGCTTAAGGCTGAAATTCCGAGGAATCAGACGCTCCGCAAACAAAATACCAGCGAGCTTTCCGCGATTAATTCGCAGCTTCAGTCCATTAACCAGACGCTCCTCAACAGACTGAAATCCGAGGCCGAAGCGATGCAGAAGAAGCATGCACCGTTACTGGAACAGTACACGACACTCGGCAAGCAGGCTTCAGCCGCCCGTAAAGCCAATAATCAGAAGTCTGCCGCTTCCTTGAATCTGAAGCGCAATAAACTGAAGACATCTGCAACTGCTGCCCGTGCGGAGATCAAAGTGAAGACTACAGCCCTTGCTGAAGCGCGGAAGTCTACCGCTGCCAAAATCAAACCGGCAAAGGATGCCCTTGCCCCGGTTTCTGCACTGCGGAAGCAAATTACTGCGGAGAACAAAAAAGTAAGCGAGCTGCAAGCTATACGCTCTGAAGCTGACAAACGTTATAAAGCTGCTGTCAAAGCAGGAGACGCTGTTGCAGCCGCTGCGGGGATGAAGCTGTCTTATGCCAAGATGAGCGAAATACGCGTCATGGTTCAGCAGATGTACAGCTGGGAGCAGAAGATATCGGCTGCGCTCCGGACAGCGGAATCCAAGATTCCGAAGTAAAGCTGCTGTCCAAAGAAACAGCTACACTGCAACGCCTGCTTCGGCGCAGTGTGGCTGTGCATTATATCAGCTGTACCAGCCAGCTGATGAAATAAGAAGCAGGCTCGAGCACAAGCTGGCCCAGCAAGGTTCCGAGGAAACGTGCGCCCATCAGCAGTACATAGATTTTTCCCAACTGGTCGCGATATTCCAAATGCTCCGTAGCCTTGTGCGTGATAATGCCAAGCTGCGGATCAATGAAGATGGTCAGCAGGATTGTAGCCAGCCCGTTGATAAGTCCTGAAGCTTGAGAGGCGGTTGTGCTGAACTCTGGCGATAAATGCGCCGCGTATAATGAGGAGAGCACCCCTACGGTATAGAACGCAGTAACAAAGATATTCATGATAATAAAACGTTTGGGAATGCCTAGATATCTGAAGCTGGGCAGTTTTATTTTCGGTTTTTTGATATATTTCCGCGTGTTCTTAAGCTGGCCGATGGTGACGCTGGTCAGCAGCTTCGGAATAGAGCCTTCCACCTCCAGCTTGGAAATCACTCTTCCAAACAGGCCCACGAAGGTAGGGAATATGGCAATCGCTATCAAAGTGCCAAGCGATGAAGCCAGCATGATGATCCGCAAATAATTGATCAAGGGAAAATCCGGGTGTGTTTTGGCAAAGTCAACAAATTTGGCGGTAAGCGGTGCTTGGATCATATTAGCCGTTCTGGATACTAGTACAATAATTCCGGTCAACGATAATGCTATGGCGATCTTGTTCAGCTTCACTCCGGCAAAGCGAACGGAATACGACAGGGTTTCTGCCGTATGAATGATCATTGTCAGCAGGCATACCACGATTAGACTGTTTGTCATTTGTCGAAATCATCTCCATTTATATAATTTATCTAGTTCATTCTGCATCCTCCTGAGGTGTTTGAAATTACGCAAGAAAACGAGAGCCCGGGTGGATCGAATCGTCCATCCCAAAGTTCTCGTACCTCTTGAACAAGCTTACTTTGACTTTATGATATTTTCATTTTCTTTGAAAAAATGAGCATTAATCCAAAGATATAATAGATGATGCATACGACTATAGTACTACAAAAAGTCACCCAAATCGTAGTAGGAGCCCATACTTTTATAAATGGCCAAGGCAATCCTCCAAGTAAAATTTTCGGAAACATGATAATTAATGTTAAACCTGCCGCAATGATCAGTGTATGTAGTACTAGCAGCAAGGTCCTTTTTACATTTAACTTTATCCAAATCCGTTGTTTTTGAGCGAGTTTCACCATGATTCTTATTATTAAGACTATGAATAAAACACCCAAACAGCCGACGACTAAACATACAATTGTTAAGATTCGGTCTAAATTTTGGTAGCTGTCAGAGGGATTGCTGGTTACGTCCTTTCCTTCCCACAAATCCATAACGCCTTGACCTATTGCAGTTGTAAAACTCGTTTTCATATTGGTCAGGATGGCTACCCCTACCTGTTCATCGGGCTGCATAATGAAGTACGATGTATATGTCGGATTCTCTCCGGCATGAGATATATATTGTTTATCTTTTTTGGTCTGGATTCCCCATCCGCTGGCATAGTAAGTATCCACATCAAAAGGCTCTACAGTTCGGTCAGGAACATGTGATTCTTTTATTAGCTGTTTATCCATAACATTGCCCGGATCAGTGCCTAGCTGCAGATTCATCCATTTCGCTATATCGTTCGCATTACTGATAATATATCCAGCTGGTATATTCCCTCGATATATTGGTGGTGAGTAGGCTTGTGCTTTCATAAATCCTATTTTATATCCGGTAGCCAGCTCTTTGGACTGGGATTGATGCAGCCCAACGAACGAATCCTTCATTCCGACCGGTTCTAAAATATGCTGCTTCATATAAATATCATAAGGCATCTTTGTTACACTCTCGATCACGAGTCCCAATACATCATAATTGATTGTTGCATATTCGAAGGAGCTTCCCGGTTTCCGATTTAGCTGCTGATCCAGTAATGTTTTAACGGTTAGTTCTAACGTTTCATTTGTATTACCTTCAGGAATGCGGGCTATTGTATTCGCTGCTATTCCGCTAGTATGATGAAGGAGCTGATTTAGAGTGATTGTTTGCGGCTCACCATTATAAGTTAATTCCAACCACGGTATATACTTCTTTACATCATCGTTTAGTTTTAACACCCCCTCTTTTTCCAATTTCAAAATGGCCAGACCAGTGAAAGCTTTCGTTGTTGAACCTATTTCAAATAAAGTATCACCGGTTACTGGTTTTTTTGTCTTTACATCCGCGTAACCGAAACCTTTCTGATATATCGTTTTCCCCTTCTCTACAATGACTAGTGAGATTCCCGGAGTTTTACTCTTACTTCTTTGTTCTTCTACAAAGTGTTCGATCTTCTGTATTTTTTTATTTGATTCGCCTGAGTCGGCGTTAGCTGTAGTCTGTGAATAACCGCTAGTCGACAGAAGAAGAATAGCGATCATTATAACAACTATTTTTAATGACGATTTCATAACTGATGCTCCTTGGTCAAATTTATGATTTTCATATAGCTACTACAGGCAACTAGGAAATAAATCGTCTGCATGGCCATATAAATGCCGATGATGACGAACGAATAAACCCAATTGGATACCATAAGCAGGTTGTCTAGTGCTTTGAGAGCGACTAGCGCATGAACGATGCCGACGAGACAGGGCACAAAGAATAGAATACCAGTCTGCGTAACAACAATTCTCCGAAGCTCGCCTGAAGACATCCCTATTCGGGTCAGCGCCTTATATTGCGCCTGATTTTCCTGCAGTTCCGTAAACAGTTTAAAGTAAATCAAGCTGCCGGAGGCTATGAAAAACAGCAAACTGATGAACACCCCAATAAACATCGTTAGCGATATCACTCCTTGGGCATCATCATACTGCGTCTTGATATCGTCCAGTTGCACCGCAAGTCCAAGCATATAAATCGTACCGGAGGCCGTTAAAATAACCGCACTTAAAATCGATACAATAAACAGCATTCGTGCATTCTCCTTCAGCTTTTGGTCAAGCTGAGCGAATACGATCAGATTCGTTCGGTTGTAGTATATGGCTGTACAACTTTGGATAAATCGAAGCAGCAATCCACTAAACTGCGTAAATAACAGGTAAGTTCCAGGCAAAATGGTAAGCAAAATATACAGCGCCAGCATGTTGAAGTTCTTTGCATTTAACATTAGAGCCATAGTATATGCGGCTGCTATGCATACGACCGAAAGCACAGCAAGCCATGGCGAATAAACGAGTTTCTCTTTCGAGCCGCCCGCTGCATTAAGCAAAACAACAATTTCCGTACGTCCCGCCCGTATCGCCGTTCCCAAGGAAATGAGTGTGAACAGCATGAAGAAACTACTTGCCGTCATGCATACCGAACGTAGCGGTATGGCAACCGGGATCGGATCTTTCAACCCTAACAACACAGCGAGTGCCATAAAGAATGGCTTGCTGAAAAAAATGCCCAAGCCGATACCAGCCCCAATGGCCATAATCGTTATAACTGTACTTTCTAAAATAATAAGTATAAGAAGCTGCCGATGCGTCATTCCAAACAAAGAAAGAAGACCGAATTCCTTCCTCCTCGACTTCAAAAACGCCGAACTGGAATAAAGTACAAACAGAAACGAGAAAACAACGATAATGTATTGGCAGAACAACATCCCCTGTTTTACTTTCACAGACCCTAAGATATGGCCACTCGCGAGGTCGGGATGAGCAAGAAACGCTGCATACATGTAAAAGATCATTACAGAGAACACACAACTCATAAAAAATGCGCTGTACGACCGCCAGTTGCCGCGAATGTTGCTAAGCGCGAGCGAACGGAACGTCATTAAAATTCCCTCCGAGCACGCTCAGAGCGTCCAATATTTGTTGGAAAAACGTTTGTCGATTGGAGCCCCGCCGAATTTCCGTGAAGATTCTTCCGTCCTTAATAAATACAATACGCTGGCAATAGCTTGCTGAGAACGGGTCGTGGGTCACCATTAACACCGTTGCCTTCCATTGTTCGTTCAACTCCTTCAACGAATCCATTACATCCTTCGCCGACTTCGAATCCAGATTGCCGGTCAGCTCATCTGCAAGCATTAACGAAGGTTCATTAATGAAGGCACGTGCAATAGCCGCTCGCTGCTTCTGACCACCAGACACCTCATACGTACGTTTGTTCAACAGTTTAGCAATTTCTAACCGCTCGGCTAGCATATACAATCTATGTTCGATTAACTTAGGGGCCACCCCTTCTAATACAAGCGGCAAGATAATGTTTTCTTTGATGGACAGCGAGTCCAGCAAATTGAAATCCTGAAAGATGAACCCAAGCTCGCGCCTTCTGAAAAACGCCAAATTTTTATTGCTGAGCTTGCTCGGATCAATACCGTTAATTTCTATGTATCCGGCCGTCGGACGATCAATTACTGCGAGCAGATTAAGCAACGTTGTCTTGCCGCTTCCGGATGGCCCCATAACACCGACAAATTCGCCGCTTTCTACACGTAAATCAATGTCATGTAAAGCTGTACAAACAACATTGCCTTTGGAGCTGTAAATTTTACTCAGTCCCTGCGCTTCAAGTAAAGTCATTATTCAATTTTCCTCCCCCCGTTTCAGTCTGCATAGTCTGTTGTCTTAACAAAATTTAGTATAGCGGGCCATGCTCGCTGAACCCATCGATTTATATTACAAAATCACGCTTCACACATAACAAAGTTGTCACATAGCCTACATGCTTTTTCCTGTTTTGCCGCCTAGAATATGTATGCTCTCAGGTTGAAAAGTGATTGTAAAAGTCGTACCCATGCCTAGTTCCGACGTTACCGATAGTACGTGACCTAGTCTGCCGCACACCTGCTTCGCCAAATACAATCCCATTCCCGTCGATTCTCCTGCAGATTGCCCATTCTCACCGGTAAAGAAAGGATCAAATATTCGTGGTATATCGTGCGTTGCTATGCCGCTCCCCTCATCTGTTATGCTAATTTTACAACCTGTTTCTGTATTCTGCTCTAAGTGAAAAACAAGGCTTTTCATGCCTTGTTTGTGTTTGCTGTATTTAATTGCATTGCTGACTATTTGATTTATTACGACTGTTATCCACTTCTCATCCGTTTCCGGCCATGCCTCACCATCAATTTGCGGTATTACGGCATGACGGATACAAAGCCGCTTGTGTGCAATCAGAACTTCACGAATTACATTGTGCAGCGGGACTTTTTTGAGATGAATATCCATTTCGAACTTATCGAGACGCGCAGTATACAGTAGCATCTCCAGACCTCTCGTCATTCGATCAGCCTCTTCATGCAGACTGAGAATAAGCTCTTTCTGCTCCTCTTCAGAAGAAGGCATCTGCTTCAGGCTTTCTTGCAAGAGTATATCTATAACCGATAAAGGAGTCTTCATATGATGCACCCACTGCAGAACAAAATAGTTGTGGAGCTCTTGCTGGCGGCGATATGCTCCAAGTTTATTCAAATAAGCGCTGTTTTGCCGGTCTAACAAGCGTATGACCAGCTGCTGCTCTGCCGTAACGGCTGACTGCACGATCGCTGCCGCCTGTAATTCATCAGATCCTTCAACCGCATTTCTGAGCTGTTTGTGATATTCACGATTTCGAATATAGTCAATAACCAATCCAAGTACCCCAATAAAAGCAGCTGCAGCCACAAAATAAAAAATCGTGCTCTCATCCATCATTCCAGGATAACGCGCATTTTCCAGCAGCATTAAGCAGGCACCAACCCCAATAATTGCAAACGTAGATAATACAAAAATTAGCCGATCACGAAAAAATAAAGCAACCGATCGCAATCTCATGAGCCAAGCTCCCCCTGCTCCTCGCCCAGGGCCAGTTTATAACCCATACCACGAACCGTCGTGATCGCATTAGGCAGACCAAGTTCCTCCAGCTTCTTCCGCAACCTTGTCACGTTGACCGTTAACGTGTTGTCATCGACAAACTGTGCATTGTCCCATAACTTCCCCAGAAGTTGATCCCGCGAGACGGTTCTTCCATATTGCTGCATGAAGCATTCAGCTAACAACTGCTCATTCTTTGTAATCTGGGTTTTCTGATCTTGCCATATAAGTTCATTACGGCTTAGATTCAGTCGTAAACCATGTGCATTAAATTCACTGTCGGGCAGCAAGACAGTCCCGTTAGAAGCCGAATAATCCCCGTAAACTCTCCTTAGAATACTTTTTACCTTCGCGATTAAAAGGTCTAAATGAATTGGCTTCGTAATGTAATCATCACCGCCGTTCTCTATGGCCATCACCTGATCCATCTCACTCGCCCGCGCAGATATGAAGATGATCGGCAGGTTGGAGCGTGTACGGATTTGTCTGCACCAATAATAGCCATCAAAGTACGGCAGATTAATATCAAGCATGACCAAATGTGGATCATACGCCTCAAATTCAGTAATTATTTCGCGAAATTGCGTTACACAAGATGCTTCAAATCCGTATTTCTCCATATTCCTTTTTAGAAGGGCACTAATTTTACTATCATCCTCCACAATGAAAATCCGGTACATACGATTCCTCCTTCAAGCTTTCCCTGTAAGCCAACTATTAGTATAGCAAAATGTTGAAACACACAAGAATAAAGAGTATTTGCCCCCTTCAGAAACACATGCGCTAACAATCGCTCAGGGTTGAGTGGCTCTGTTTCTTGTGATATCATCCGTCCAGTTGGCAGGAAGATCAAGATTTCAGCTTGGAGAAGCTTCTACTGAATATTGGTATAAGGATGGCTCTGATTGAACAGTTCTCGACCCTATCCTTTCCTTTTAGTACGAATTCTTGCGCAGCCAAAGCGGTCCGCCACATAAGAAAACAAAATCCCTGCTGAATATCTGATCAAATCAACCCAGAGGAAACCTTTGCCGAGAATTAATCCTCCCAATAAAGTGGCACGCAGCTCACTAATCCATATTTCTTGGTAGAGCTGGCTAAATTCGATGCCAAAGCTGAAGCCGAAACTCAGCACTACTGAAATCCACCGTTGTTGCCGGGTAAGCAATACGCGAAAGGCAAAGTAAATCATCGCCGCCCACAGCGCATCTCCAAAATGTCTTGAGATAAACAGCGGCAGCTGGTCTGCAAATGCTCTGGAACCGAATCCGAGCACCATCATCATTAGCATAGCGAAGCTGTAAGCAAGTTTTGCTCTCATGTTGTCCCTTTCCGGATTCCCGTTCTATTCAAATATCGCATGCCCGTTACCGGAATCCTGCATAAAAATCTCCCGGGGATAAGGGATGGCAATTTCGGGCAGCTCCTGTTCCTTGAAAAATTTAAATTCTTCCGCCTCTCCGTCCATGCTTCTCGGCGTGCCTTTGACAATCGAGCATTCAAACACTGTTACCGAGTACTCGACCATGTCCCCATTACTGTACTGGTATGCATACTTCTCCCCGCCGAATACCCCAATGATCCGCCCGGGTGTCACCATCAGCCCCGTCTCTTCAAAAACCTCTCTGCGCAGCGCCCTGGATGGAGTTTCACCGGGTTCAATGGCTCCGGCAGGCAAGCCCCACAACTGCTCTTTTCCTTTACGAATAAAGAGAATCTCCTCGTCGTCATTTCTGATTACTGCCGCTACAGATGGTACCATCAGCAGCCCCGAGCCTGTCTTCTCACGCAAAGCACGGTAGTATTCCGAGATTGGCATGTTCATTTCCCCCTTTATGTAACCTTGCCAGACTAAGTCTACAGCTCATCCTTGCGGAAGGAAATAATGTTGATCTTCTCTTCCTTGGTAGACATCATGGATAATTGGCAGCATAATAGTTCTACTGTATTTCATGATCCCTTTCATAATTCCTCCTGTCAGGATGTAATTTGATCATCCTCTGTCTCTATATTTGACACCCCTGCCAGAGATTCCTTGTCTGAAAACACAAGAAAGAAACGGATTGACCTACCCGATAGGGAAGATAGCCGTTCCTGAGAGAAACATGATTCAGTTGTTCATTTCTAACCTTCCCCTAACTCCAGCCCCTTCAACCCCCGCCGCCGGACCCGGCAAGTCCAAAGTAAATCAGCAAGAAACAACAGGGCAGCCATCGGCAGCACCATTCCCCATAACGGTTCAATGACCGTGTACAATCCTTCCATCACTGGCTGGAGGAGGTATATGCATGCTGTAGCCAGCCCCCACCAGTATAAGGAGAATTTCAGGCAGACATGCCCGTGCAGCTGGTACGGCAGCTCCTTATAATCCCACCATTGCCTGTGAAAAGCAGCTTTCAGCAGCCACCCGCTTGCATACTCCACTGCTGAAGGAATGATCAGCGCAAGCACAAGTAATAGCGGAACCGGCAGCTGTAAATCCTTGGCGGCCAGCAGGAGCAGCGGAGCACAGCCGTACATCGGCTTAAAAGGCCCCTTCAGAAACCCCTCTTTACGAAAGGTTCCCAGACTATAGAGATTATACGATCCTTCCAGCACCCAGCCCATAAAGGAATAGACCATAAAGTAAAAGAAATATTCTCCCGCAACTGCAACAGCTGCATAGCTGTCCAGCGGTAGCACCGGTGTAATCACGATCTGTTCCGCCCCCTGCCTGTGAGGATTACCACACATATATTCGGGAGCTAGTATGCCATTCTGGAACTGTTGTTATGCAAAAAAACATAACCCTCGCGGGTTATGTCCAGAAACCAAAATATGACCCCGGCGCTCCGCCGGTTTATTCTTTAAGATTCTTAACATGCTGTTCCTTGAGCATTGGTGTCAGCGACTCGCCATCTGTCTGTCTTCTTAGTGTCTCCAGCTTCATATCGCTGCGTACACCAAAGTCCGAACCGTACTTTTTCTCAAGGTTGCCTGCCTGCGCTTCCCCGCGTTTCTGCCGATACCGGCCGTTCTCGTTCCGACTACGCATTTCATTTCCTCCCCGCAATTGAAATTGCTTGAGACCCTAGAAATCTGCGATGCTCTTACTTTACCCCTCCCTGATATTCCGTTTCATCCTGACGTACATTTTTGCCTTCTGCCTTGGCCTGTTCTAGCAGCTCAGCCGCATCATCCTGAGGCTTGTATCCGAGCAGTTCCTCCAGATACCCGATGGTATAATAGTTGTCAGTATTCGCAGAGGTCCCATACAGATTCAAATATTTCAGTTCCTCATCCGCCTCAATGCAGCATTCTACTAATTGCAGCAAATCGCGTTCAGAGATCCAGATATGTCCTGCCCGTTCCGAATGGGGGCGGTCGTCTCCGGGAAAGTTGCCGATCCTGATATTCAGCGAAGAGATTTTGCCTTGGTCTGAGTATAGGCGGCCGAGCAGCTCGATATAACATTTGCTTAACCCGTAAAAGCTGTCCGGCCGGTAAGGGTCACTTGGACCTGTTTTCTCATCGGTCTTGTAATATCCGGTCGCATGATTAGAGCTGGCGAATACAATGCGCCGCACACCGTTCTGTACAGCCGCCTCAAATAATTTGTAAGCACTCCCTACATTGCCTTGAAGCACCTTACCGAGGAAATCGTCATTATCCTTAATCCAGGCAAAATGGAGTACCGTATCAACACCCTTGGTAAGCTCTTCCAGCCGGTCTTCATCCGCGATATCCAACTGAACGATCCCTTGCTCTTCGTCCGCTTGAATATCCGCTCCTACAACATCATATCTGCCGCTTTCTTTCAGCCCCTTGAAGAGTGTATTGCCAATTCTTCCAGCCGCTCCTGTTAGCAAGAGTTTGCGTTTCATTAGTTTCAAGCCCCTTTCCAGCCTACTATCCTATGCATTATTAACCGCTGGAGAGGAAAAGATTACAATTGACTCAAATTTGCGGGCTCCGCGGCTGGGCCAGAACAGCATACGTGGTGTTTCCGGTTAGTTCCTAATACATCAATGCTTCAATCGTATTATTACCCATGGCTTCATACGTACCCCACTTGGGTTCATCGCTGGTATTCCAGAATTGCCCGTTGGCATAATTCTTTTTTAAGTTCAGATGATTATTCATACGGCTTGCGGCCGTATTCTTATAAGCCGGGTCAAGGGATGCAACCTCATGGTTTGCCCAGGCTGCCGCCCAGGCCATATCATCTTTATAATCCGTAAGCACAGTTTGCACCACCCGCGTCGCCCCAGCTCCCTTTACTGGCTGTGGAAATGGTAGCATTTAATACCGAGGTATTATTTGAATTGAAAACATCATTTCTGACTCCGCTCAAGTTTGTGCTTGATAATACGATGGCTATTTTACTCGCAGCCGGACTGTATCCAACCTGGTTAACCCTTATAAATATGCCGCTTGCATTTACTTGAACCGAATCAGATGAATTCATTTATTTGTACACGCCCTTTCAATCTCATATTTTCACGTGTGCCTTGGATCGTTGTACCCTCATTATGACTGGTCTTGAGCCCGCTTGCATAAATTCCTATACAATACAAAAAAGCAATCCCGTTCCCGGAAGTACCGGAAACGGGCATTGCTTTTTGAGAAAATAAGAATTATTATGCTTCACAATAAATTATCCTTATCTTTTTCTCGTTTTGTATATTTGTTACTCCAGATACCCTTTAACCAAACCCAGCGGCAGCAGCTTCGGCTGCTCGCAGCTGGTGGACAGCTCCGCATAGCGCTTGGTATCGGAGCTTGTATGGAACGCATGCATCATTTCAAGCACATGATTGGCCAGCTCGCCGTTTGCACGCGGGGTATCTCCTGTCCCGATGCAGCGGGCCATATCCGCCACGCCAATACCTCTGCTGTTCCCGGCATAATTGTAGATCAGCGGAATCTCCTGAAACTCTGTGCTGTGAGCCGGACGCAGCAGGATCGGACCGCCGAAGGTGTTAGGGTCCGGTACGATCAATGTACCTTGCGATCCGTAGATTTCGATCCGCGGCAATGTGCTGTGCCAGACATCGAAGCTGGTAATCATCGTTGCCACGGCACCGCTGACGAACTCAATGGTTCCGGCAACATGTGTAGGTACTTCTACATCAACCATTTTGCCGAACTTCTTCTCACTGGTGATCGTCCGTGTGGGAAAAGAGGTTTTGGTGATGCCGCATACCGTTTTGGCCGGGCCAAGCAAAGATACCAGAGCCGTAAGATAATACGGTCCCATATCAAACATTGGGCCGCCTCCGGCCTGATAGTAGAATTCAGGGTCCGGATGCCAGCTCTCATGACCATGGCAGAGCATGAAGGCCGTTGCTGCTACCGGCTCTCCGATATAGCCGTCCGCAATCAGCTTGGCGCAGGTTTGCAGACCGCCTCCGAGGAAGGTGTCAGGCGCACAGCCGATGAACAAATTCTTTTCCTGTGCCAGACGGACAAGCTCTGTTCCATTCTCAAGCGTTAACGACAGCGGCTTCTCGACATACACATGCTTACCGGCTAATAAAGCTTGCTTGCACACATCGAAATGAAAATTAGGCGTGGTCAGATTAACGACAATCTCAATCTCATCCGAAGCAAGCAATTCCTCTGTCGTCCATACATGAGGAACTCCGTATTTCTCCGCTGCCTGCTGTGCCCGCCCCAGATCCAGATCAGAACAGGCATAGACCTCCGTGTTCACAAAAGTTCCGGTCAAATTCTCAAAATAAATGCCGCTGATATTCCCGCAGCCGACGATGCCCACCTTCACTTTACGCACAATGATTCTCCCCTTATTATCACGGTTTTAGTTGGCAGCCCACAAAAAGCCTTTACGCATCAGTTCCTTGGCTTCCGGAATATCAAAAACATCCGCATGATGTCCAAGTGAATTATAGAATACCTTGCCCTTGCCCCATTTCTTCGTGTATACCACTGGCATGGTGATGACACCGTTCGCCGAATGCTCCCCTTCGCTCAGCACAAAAGTAGTTGTAGCCAGTACGTCTACCGCTGGATCTACATGCAGATAATACTGTTCTGACTTCACCATGAAATCCGGGATGCCTTCCACAATCGGACTGGAGCCGGATCTCACAATATTCACTTCATAATCCACTCCATCGTTGAAGGGATGTGCCACCCACTGCGATCCGGTCAAAAATTGCCATTCTGTATTATTACGGAAGGAATCGCACATCCCGCCATGACAACCGGCAATGCCTACCCCGGAAGCCACAGCTGCAAGAACAGACGACACCTGTTCATTCGCGATTTCACCCATTGTCCACACCGGCACAATTAGACTTAATTCCTTAAGCGCCTCGGCGTTATTGAAGCTGTCCAGCGTATCCGATACCTCAACCTCAAACCCTTCGGCCTCCAGAATGCCGGCAAAAATCGCTGCAACCTCATTCGGTTCATGACCATCCCATCCGCCTTTTACAATCAATGCTTTCTTCGCCATATCAAGCTCTCCTTTTTGTCCTGGAATCAATTACCGTGTCTACCTGAAGAAATTGTAATCCAAAAGGGTACCGGCTGCTCGCCATTTTGCTTGAATGACTGGTCATTTTTTGCTAAGTTTATGTGTAAATAGCGGAAGATTGGAACAGGAGAAATTATGAGAGCTTTTCACGAGAACCGAACGTATGGATCAGCTTTTCCCTTCACTGCATTTGTGAGTGCAAATATAGATTTTCTGGCCCACTGGCATAATGATCTGGAGATTATCTATGTACTGGAGGGTTCGATCCGGATGGGGATCAACTCGGAAACACGGGTACTTCTGGCAGGAGATCTGGCCGTTTGCAGCAGCGGAGATATTCACTACTATGACAGCAAGGACAACGAATCGAAGCTTATCTTTGTTATATTTAACCCTTCCCTGATCGGGTTTCCTGCAGGCTGGCCCCTGAATATGCGGCTCACTTCCCCTTTTAGGGAGAACCGTCCAGCCACACCGGAAGATGAGGTCATTAACAGCCGCCTGTCCACGATCATGCAGGAACTGCTGCAGGAACATGTTCAGAAGCTTCCGCATCATGAACAGCTTATGATCGGTTTGCTGCACGAGCTGTGCGCATTGATTCTACGGAATATGCCTCTGGACATAGTCAATCCTCATAAGGATAAGCGGCGCATTACGAATATGAAGATCATGCAGGAGGTCCTCGAATACCTCGACGTCAATTACATGCATCCCATCACACTTGCCGACGCAGCACGTCACGCCAACATGAGCCTGTTCTATTTCTCACGTTTCTTCAAAAGCATCTCGGGCATGAGTTACATCGCGTACCTCAATAGTATCCGGGTCAATCAGGCAGAACGGCTGCTGCTGAGCACGGACAAAAGCATTCTGGATATCGCGCTGGTATGCGGTTTCTCCAATATCCGTACCTTCAACCGTGTATTTAAACAGGTCAAGCTGCGGACACCGAGCGAACTGCGTTAGCGCTGCGTTGCATCGCTATCTTCATGTTTTCAAGTTCAATCCAAATAATAATGTCTTGCTTCTTCGCAGAATAGTAACTACAATACACTTGTTAAAACTCTTTTAAAAAATAGCATGATAATCAATATTCCAAAGGAGGGTTCCTAGATGTCACAACCATCCCACAATACACAGCTGGTGAAGAAAATAAATGTTGAATTGGTTAAAAGCATGCTGCGCACGTCCGGCACAGGCACGAAAGCATCCATTGCAGAGCAGACCAGATTGAGCGTGGCCACATGCGGCACGATCTTGAATGAACTGGTCCGTACCGGTGAAATCCTGGAACTTGGATGGGAGGAATCAAGTGGCGGCAGACCGGCGAGAAAGTATCAGTTCAACGCGGATTATTCCTTCATGATCTGTATGATCGTGCGTTCCGAGGGCGATGTGCAATCCGTTAGTTATGCGCTGGCGAATCTGAACGGTGAAGTCATAGAGCAAACAGATAAGGTGCTCAACCAGATTAACGTGGCTACCCTCACGGACTGGCTCGATCAGATCATCGAAGCTCACCCTAATGTGCAGGCGATTGGCATCGGCATCCCCGGGGTGGTCCAGCTGGACCGGATTGGAATCTGTGATGTGCCGGAGCTGGCCGGCCAACCGCTCGGCATACTGCTCAAGGAACGCTACGAAGAGGTCGAGATCATCATCGAGAATGATATGAATCTGACCGTTTACGGACTGTACCAGAAGCTGTTTCCGGACGAGGAGAACCCCTTTGCTGTAATGACTTTTCCGAAGAACCATTATCCGGGGGCCGGCTTCATGGTGAACGGGCGTCTGCTTAACGGAAGCAGCTTCTTTAGCGGCGAGGTGTCCTATCTTCCTTACGGCATCTCCAGAGAGGAGCAACTTACACTGGTTCAAGGCGCCGGAGACCTCAGCCCGCTGGCTGTCCACGCCCTGGTATCCATTATCACCATTATTAATCCTGCTACGATTGTGCTCACCGGAGATAATATGTCGCCAGTGATGCTGGACGCACTGCGCAGCGGCTGTCTGAAGATTATTCCGCCGGAACATATGCCTGTGCTGATCATCCAGAACAATACCCGGCAGGAATACATGACAGGACTCATTACAGCAACTATGGAAAGCCTGACCTACCGGTTCCAATTGGTTGAACGGAAATAAAGAACGCATAAATCTGACAATTCAGGAGGCCGTCAACTGTGAAGGCTCAAGCAAGCAATTCTGCAAGCAAACGGAACTACATCTATATCATGCAACTGGTGACTATCTTTCTAGGTTTCATCGTATTTGGAATCTCTGAGAATATTAAGGGTCCTGCGATTCCGCGGATCCAACTCGATTTCAACCTCGATGAGCAGCAGCTCGGCACACTGCTCTCTCTGAATGCGCTGGGGTATCTGATCGCTTGTTCGTTCACTGCTATTCTCGTTCGTAAATGGGGGATCAAGGCGGTCAGCATTATTGCCTTCGCTTCTATGGTTATCTCGGGTGTGCTGATCTTCCTGTCACATACATATCCGTTATTTGCCTCCTCCTACTTCCTGATGTACATCGGGAACGGGATGCTGGAAATTGGTCTAGCAATTCTGGGAGCACGTATTTTTGTGAAAAACACGGGGATGATGATGAATTTATCCCACTTCTTCTATGGACTAAGCTCCACCGTAGCCCCGCTGCTTGCTACAGGGGTAATGTCGCTGAGTGTGTTTGGACATCTGCTGGACTGGCGGGGAATGTATCTGGTCATGTTAGCGCTCTGCTTACTGCCGATTCTGTCTGCGCTGCGCAGCACCTTTCCCGGTGATGATATGCCGCATGAAGACCGCACCCCCTTCAAGACCCTGATGCGTGATCCGGCGCTCTGGATGATGGTCATGATTCTATCGTTCGGCGTCGTTTCCGAGCTTGCGGTGGGCGGCTGGCTGGTTAACTTTCTGGAAAAAGCTTATGCCTGGGATACCGTCAAGGCCTCCGGCCTGCTCTCATCCTTCTTCCTCCTCTTCTCCCTGGGAAGATTGCTGATCGGCCCGCTGACGGACAAAATCGGCTTTGTGCTCTCCCTGATTATCTTCTCACTGTTCTCGGCACTTTGTACCTTTGTAGCCCTGGCCGGCGGGGAAAGCCTCGCCTTCCTGTTCGCCTTGTCCGGAGCAGGAATCGCCATCATCTATCCTACTGTTATGGCCTTTATTGCGCGCCGCTACCCCAATGGAAGCGACACCGCCATTACCTTCGTTGTCACCCTGATGGGACTCGGAAGTGTCATAGGCAATTATCTGATCGGCTGGGTTATTGAAATCGTCAAAGCCATGTATGGCAGTACAACAGAGCTTGGTCTGCTGCGCGGCCTGCAGGCAGGCTATGGCTTCATCGGATTATGCGCTGCAATCTGCTCGGTGTCAGGAATTGTGCTGTATCTGTATCTGAAGCGGAGACAGGAATTGATCTGAGGCATTCCACACATAACAAGGATAGCTTGTGCCCGTATTGGGCCAGCTGTCCTTATTTTGCGTCCGCGTAACAGATACGGCAGTCAAAATAACATAAGAAAGCTAAAAAAAATGCAAAAAGACCGGATTCCGGTTCAAGACTCTTCTCCGGCAAATATAATCCCTCAAAATATCGCAAAACATGATGCAGAAAAACGGTTCCGCTTTTATTTTATAATGGACGTGTAGCGCTACAAAAGTAAGCGGTTTCATCGGGCAACCCTTAACCTTAAGGAGGCGCGTCCAGCCGGAAGCATTAAAATTGAGCAGAGAAGGAGATTACGATGAAGAAAAAAAGTTTATTGATCTTACCCTTTGTGATAATACTTTCATTAATGCTGGCAGGCATCTCTAGTGCAGATGTAACCTCTAACTATGTTAACCCGCTTATGGGAGGTGCTGATCCTACAATTGCCAGGGCTGCGGACGGTTATTACTATTCAGCTTTTTCTGGCGATAATAATATCACATTAAAAAGACATGAAACCATTCTCGGCGTATCCACTGCAAAAAGCAAAATCGTTTGGAAGAAACCGAGTAATTTTGGGTTTGTGTGGGGTCCATATATATATAGACTGGAAGGAAAATGGTATCTTTATTTCTCTTCAGGTCCAGAGAAAAGCTTTGGATATGGACATCCAAGTTCCTACGTCCTGGAGAACTCCTCTCCCGATCCTTTTGAAGGAACCTGGGAGCTCAAGGGAGAATCCGCTAATGCAGACAGCGATGGTCAGATTACCACCAAGAAGGGACTTCTGAATACGCAAGGCTATGGTTTGGCATGCGGCGTTGTATCCATTAAAGGGGAAAGCTACTTCACCTATACAAAATACTACTATTTCCCTGACCCTAATGATCCTGCAAAAACCAAATTTGACGAGAGTCCAACGATTGTCAAAATGAAGAACCCGTGGACATTGGAAGGCGAAGAAGGTACAGTGGCAATGCCGCAATATGACTGGGAAAAGCATCACGACAGTATAAATGAGGGCGCTGCAGTAGTTGAACGAAACGGCAAGATCTATTTCGCCTATTCCGCAAGCAGCTTTATGAATGATAACTATTCTGTCGGCGTATCCGTAGCTGATGCAACATCTGATGTTATGAAAGCCGAATCCTGGAAGAAACATCCTGAACCTGTCATGAAACGATCGGATGAAAACAGTTCTTATGGACCGGGATCGCCTTTGTTCCTTAAGTCCGAGGACGGTACAGAGGATTGGATCATGTACCATGGCATACCGACCCATGGACAAGGCGGCGGAAACAGAGGAATAAGAGCTCAACGTATAAATTGGAATGATAATGATTTCATAAATCCCGGAATTCCTTCAAATCCCGGCACCGTTCTGGGCAGACCCTCAGGAGAGGAAAAAAGCGAAATTTATGAAGCTGAGGATGCAAGGTTGTCAGGAGTTTCAAAAGTAGTTGGAAAAAGTGCTTTTGCTTCGAGCAGCGTATATGAAAAATTCAATAACAGCAGTGACAATGACTATGTGGAGTTTACCGTAAACACGAACGCTACAGGAACCTACTCCCTGGATTTCAGATACAATAATAATACGGCGAATGCTGTTACCATGAAATTAGGCGTCAACCAAGAGGCTGCCCGGGATCTTTCCTTTGCCTCTAATGCAGGATTTGCGGCAAACTTCGATATTAAATCAGTATATAACATTAAGCTTAACGCCGGAAGCAACACGATCCGTCTTTCCGGCAAGAGTCCTTTGGCTCTGGATGCCATGATTATAAAAAGAAACACCCTGTATGAGGCAGAAAATGCCGTGCTGTCCGGAAATGCAAAGGTAGATTCAGATCATCCGGGGTACAGCGGAACCGGTTTTGCCGGAGGATTGTGGATTTCCAACTCTGCAGTCACCTTCAAGGTAAATGCCGCTGCTGCAGGCAGCTATTCGGTTAAACTGGGCTACAGCTTAGGGTTTAATGATGACAGAACTCTGAGTATGTATGTAAACGGGCAAAAAATTAAGCAGGTAGATTTCTTTAGTTTAAAAAGCTGGAACAACTGGGCCGGCCGTTATGACAATGTTTTCCTGAAAGAAGGGGAAAATACGATCATGTATAAATATGACGCTGGCGACACCGGCAATGTCAATCTTGACTATATAACAGTAACCGAAGCAGCTACCTGGCATTATGGAGCCGAAGATGCAAAAATTACAGGCCCGAATGACGCTGCAGTCGTTTACGCAAAAGACGGCAATATGGGGACCGGTTATGTAACCGGGCTATCCAGAGCGAACTCATCCGTGGAGTTTTCTGTAAATGTTGAAAATGCGGCGTCTTATGATGTGAAGCTGAGATATGCAAAAGAAGCTGCAGGTACAACCTTAGGCCTGTATTTGAATGGCACTAAGATTAAACACATCACCCTCCCGGTCACCGGCGGACTTACTGTCTGGAAGGAGCAGCTTGAGACTTTAAGCCTGAAAGAGGGGAAAAACACGATCACGTATAAAAATGAAGCGGACAATTCAGGCATAATAAATATTGACAGTATTCATCTTAACAAACGTACTCCCTGGAGGTATCAGGCAGAAGAAGCAGCCAGATCAGGCAGCCTGAAGATTGCCAAAGATCATTTATGGTATGAAGGCAACGGATTTGCAGGCGGATTTGAGCAAACAGGTGATGCGGTCAAGTTTGAAGTAAATGTCCCCAATACGGCTGCCTATTCGTCAACATTGCGATATTCCGGCGCTCAGAGTTCCAATATAACAATGACGATGTATGTTAACGGACAGAGAATTAAACAAGTGTCCTTACCTCCTACAGCGAACTGGGATACGTGGACTAACAGAACAGAGTCAGTGAACTTAAGCGCCGGAAAAAATACAATTGAATTTATCCGTGAAGAAGGAGATACCGGAAGATTCAATATCGACAGTCTCACCATTGATAAAAGCAGCGGCGGATTTATGAGTTCGACTGCCAAGAAAATTATTCCTGAAAAAATGGTTAAAATCCAGCCAAAGCACAGCGGAAAAGCGTTGGATGTGGACAGAGTTTCCAGTAATCCGCTAGCGGTGATTAACCAGTGGGCCAATGGCGACGGAAATAATCAGCTGTGGAGATTTTTGGATCTCGGTACAGGATATTACCAAATACAGTCAGTTCAAAGCGGTCATGTTCTCGACATTCTTCCCGGTTCAGCCATACAGCAGCTCTGTCAGAATACAAAAGCTTCCGGATCCATACCGGATACTCAGCAGTGGAAGCTGGAAAACAGCGGTGACTACTATAAAATAGTTAACAAAAGTAATAATAAAGTAATCACTGTAGAAGGAGCATCCAAAAGTGACGGTGCAGCAGTAAGGTTAGCTGATGACCAGGCCAAGGATAATCAACGCATGAAAATTGAAATTCGCAACCTCAGCAATAGTGAGATCAGCGCATTGACCGGACTACAGGCATCTGACACCGCCGTAAGCGAAGCTGATCCGGAACTGAGTCCCGAAGGTGCAACTTATGATCTGCGTGCACCCGGTGATGTAAGCACCGGTATCACATGGAATATTGCAAGCTCTGTGACCGGAGTGGTATACAATGAAAATCCGGTTACCCCGGATGGCTACTTCATCACCGGAGATGTTTTGACCCTCCGCAGCGATTATCTGACTGCACTTGGACTTGAAAGCGGCAACCAGACGGAATTTATAATTTCCTTTGATAAAGGGAATCCGTTCAAGTTCACCGTCAACATTGTTGACAGCTCCGCACCGGTCACACAGCATCCCAGTCCACTAACTGCAAAAGCAACCTTTGAGGATAACCCTGCTGAAAACTAAAAGTTAAATAACCAGTCACCGGAACTCCGCCGGTGACTGGTTTATTTCGTTTCATTTGAACCTAGATGGAGTCTGTGCTCCTGACATGATTCACTTTGCCGCACTTCGGATCAAGCCCGTAAGGGTTGTAATCTCCTGCGGATCACGAGTCGCCCCCAAGATGATCCAGCCGGTACACTGGCCGCGGGGCCCGATATAGACAATTTCACCGTCTATCGTTTTTTGCTTCAAGGAATTGGGTCTGGTTTTACAAGGCTCTAGAGCATACATGCTGTCCCCGATCGCCCGTTTGGCAACTAGTGAACGGGGATAACATTGCAGAGAACGAATCACATAAGCCGCGGCATCTTGTCCTGTGTTCACCAGCATTTCGGCCGTCAACTCCAGGCCCCCGCCTGCGGCACCACAATAATCGCGGACCTGCGGCAGAACGGCCAGCCCTTCCACGGGTTCAGGAACATATTGATAACAGCGGATCGGGTCCAGCCTGGTTCTCGAATCGTAAATGGCAAAAGGATCCTTCTCAGGCGGAGCAGAATCGCGGAGCAGCATTTTGGAGGACGAGACCGGCAGAACATAACTTCCGCCTCCCGATATAAAAGCCCCTGCCAGCTGGATATGATATCCGTCATCAACCGGTTGGGCGGTATCCGTTAAATTCCGCACCGTATCCTCCCGGAACAGCGCAGCTGCCCTGTAATTTGTTACGATCCGGATTGTTTTTTCATACACAGGCGATGCTCCATATCCTCTCACGGGAACGTTGCCCTCCAGACAGATTTGCCGCTCATCCCAGATCAGCCGTACCGATTCCGGCAACGCCGGGGAATAAGACCCGGTCCCATGGACGGTTCTTACCTGATCCGGGGTGCCGAAGATTTCAGGCCCTATAGCAGCCACGGCCGCATAGAAGCCTGAATCCCAGCCCGAATGCTCATTGTCGGACAGATCCACGTGCTCCGGATGCAGCAGATGCCGCTCATCACGCTCCCAGCTGATCTTCTCAGAATCCAGCCTGATTTCCCCAATGTCCATCCCCCGTTCCAGAATCACTGTAAAGACAAGTCTGCCATTGGATATAGTCAGCAGATTAAGCTGTGAGCCAAAGCAATCTGTAACAAGCGTAAGGGTGACAAATCCGCCTTCCGGCAGCGCCTGCGGAATACCCGGCTGCATCCGTGTCAGCGTCAATACGGTTATCCGCTCATTGTCCATTCGGGCCGTCTCCCCATCCGGTGGAACCGGTTATCCCCATATGGCTCATCAGAAACACGGGTTCAAGCTGTTCAAAGCTGGTGATGGTAAGATGAGCGCGGGTAAGCAGCCGCCCGTCTCCGATGCCGACAACGCGCATGCCCGCCCGGATTGCACCTTCTACACCGGCTGCCGCATCTTCAAAGACAAAACAGGCGGCCGGGGCTACACTGATCAGCCGGGCGGCCTGCAGGAATACCTCCGGATCCGGCTTCGCCCTGACAATGCTGTTCCCGTCCACCACCACGTCAAACAGTGGCCTGATGTTCACTTGGTCCAAAATAAAAGGAGCGTTTTTGCTTGCCGATGCAATCCCTGTTTTGATTCCGCATGAGCGCAAATGGCCAAGAAAGTCGCGGACACCGGGCAATACATCAGCGGGCGTAAGCGTTGCCAGGAACTCCTTGTACCACTCATTTTTCCGGGAAGCCAGCGCCTCCTTCCGCTCCGGCGTTACCTCCGTTATCCCGCCGGCCAGAAGCAGAAGTTCAAGCGACTCCATGCGGCTGACGCCCTTCAGCTGCTCATTCTCTCTTTCGCTGAAAGCGAACCCTAACTCCCCGGCAAGACGCTTCCAGGCATTGTAGTGAAATTTTGCGGTATCGACAATGACCCCGTCTAAATCAAAGATGGCTGCCTCAAATGGTTTTGCTCGCAATAGCTTCCTCCCTCCCGTCCAGCTTATGCACTTCATAAGCACCTGGATTAACCGTTACCCGGTAGCGCTCCCCTCGCCAAACGATCTGGAAGCTCAGCTCCTCCCAGCCCTCAGGCAGCCGGGGTTGCAGGTGAAGGGTCTCGCTCCACATCGCACTCGTCAAACCGGCAAAGCCGTAAACGATGAGCTGCCACAGGCCCCCGCAATTGGCGATGTGAATCCCCTCAGCAGCACCCTTTTTCTCCAAGGAGAGATCGATAGCCATCACCTGCTGCAGAAAATCTCCCGCTTCCTCCTTTTGATTCAGCCAGGATGCCACAATGCCGTGAACCGCCGCTGACAAGGAGGAATCATGGGTCGTGATCGGCTCATAATACGCATAGGACGCTTTCATCTGCTCCCGGGAGAATTCCTGTGGAAACAGCAGCATTAATTCCAGAACATCCGCCTGCTTTAACGCCTTGGAGCGATAATTGCGCTCCTGGGAAATAAAATGGCCAAAGGGCCTGGACCTGTCGGTCCAGAGACTTGCAAAATCCACATCTGCATAGGAGCCGAAATCGTCGGATTGCGGAACAATCTCCGTCAGGCTGTCATAAGGCAGCCTCAGCTTCTCCGCCGTGTGCCGGAAAAGCTCCCGTTCAACGGGACGAATATCCAGCAGCTCTGCCGCTGCCGCATAGCTGTCCGGCTTACTGCCTTGCAGGCTGTCCAGACAAGCAACGGTCTGCTCCAGGCTGAATTTGACCATGCGGTTGGTGAAGGCATTGTTGCGGGTAAAGGGCAGATATTCGTCCGGCCCCATAACAGCGAGCAGCTCGCAAGCCCCCTCCCGGTTCCAATCCACCCGGTCACACCAATAACGGGCCGTCTCAACCAGAATATCAATGCCATAGCGCTCCAGAAATTCATTATCTCCTGTAGCTCTCACGTAGTGGAATAACGCATAGACTATATCCGCTGTTATATGTATTTCGTGATCAGCGTACTGCCAGTTGGCACATTGCTCTTCCCCGCTTAGCGAGGACTCCCAGGCATACCGCGCTCCCCGGTATCCATATTTCCGTGCATTGCATCTGGCTCCTTCGAGCGTATTGTAGCGGAACAGAAGCAGATTGCGGGCAGCCTGCGGGTTGGTGTGCAGGTAGAAGGGCAGCAGGTTGATCTCTGTATCCCAGAAATACCTGCCGAAATAGGCCTCGCCGGCATAACCTTTGGCACAGATCGCCACCCGTGCATCCTGTTCCGCATTGGAGCGGATCAGATGATACAGAGAAGCGCGGACGCTTACTTGTGCCAGATCATCACCCTTAATGCGGATATCAGCTGCCTGCCACTTGCTCTTCCAGCTGTCAGCATGCCGGTTATACAGCTGGTCACAGCCTAAAACGCGTGCGCGGCTGAGCTGCGTTAGCGCCCTGCTGCGGGCTGTTCCCTCCTTCATATCCCGGTCCGTCGTTACCGCAGTCAGCTTGCTTACAGTCAGCCGGTCACCGGTCTGCAAGCTGCATTCCCCGCGGAGCGCAGCCATCACCCGGGTATGTTCTGCCTGCCAGTTCACCGCTTCAGAGGTTTCCAGCGCGGACAGCATGAAGATTTGATTGCCCTCCTCCGTCAGGGTTTCGAGTGACAGGCTGCCCTCTGATTCCGCCGAGGGAACTATCCGGGCAAAATGATTCATTCCATTGGTGCGCACATCAGCCCGGAGGGTGGCTTTCACCTCCAGCCTGCCTTCGCCTGACAGCACCTCAAGCTGTACCCGCTGGACGCAAAGATGGGGATCCGCCATGCTGATGTACCGGTTAAAGGTACAATGAAGCTGCATGCCCTCTGCCGTTTCCCATATAAATGAACGATGAAGGCTTCCATCCCGCAGATCCAGCCAACGTCTGTAACCGCTGATCCGGCAGCGGTCCATATTCAGACACTCGCCTGCCGACCGAAATTCAAGCCCCAGATAATAAGGGAGATTGACAATCTCCTCCTTCAGCAGCGGATGCCGGCCGACAATGCCCGGAATGAAGGTTCCCTGCTTGGACTTGGGATGCCGCGGCTTCTCAAGCGTGACGTTATCGGGAAAGCGCAGATATTCCTCATCCTGGGGCGCATCGCTGCATCCCTCCTCAAAACTTCCACGGACATGCATGTAGCCGTTCCCCTGGGTAAAGAGCCCCTCATAATGCTTATGCAGTCCGGCCTGATACCCGTTTTCTTTCAGGCACCACAGGTTTTCCTCATTCATCTGCAACCCCTCAGTTTCTCCTGTATTTTTCCTTCAGTCACCATCCGGTTCATCATCCCTTGACCGCTCCCGCTGCAAGTCCGGATACAACCTGCTCCTGCAGCAGCATATAAACCAGGATACTCGGAATAATGACGACCATCGTGGCCGCAAACATGACGCCGTAATCACTGGCAAACTGGCTTTTGAAATAATAGAGCGCAAGCGGCAGTGTCCGGCTTTGATTGCCCGTCGTCAGAATTATAGCGAATTGAAATTCATTCCAGCAGAGCAGAAACTGCATCACACCCGCCGTGCCGAAGCCCGGCTTCGATATGGGCAGAATAATTCTGAAGAATGTCTGGATGAAGCTGGCACCATCCAGGTAAGCCGATTCCTCCATTTCCTTGGGAATTGTCAGGAAATAGCTTGATAGAATATAGAGCGAGACCGGCAATCCAAAGCCGGTATACACGATAATAAGTCCAATCAGCTTGTCGTACAGCCCAAGCGCGTTAACCGTCAAGTATAGCGGCTGCAGCATCGCTGCGCCGGGAATCAGCAGAGAAAGGGAGAACGCTCCCATCAGCAGCTTCTTGCCGCGGAATTGAAAGCGCGCCAGGACATAGGCTGCCATTCCGAGCAGAAGCAGGTTCAATACTGTTCCGAAGATCCCCACGATTACACTGTTGACGTAGAACCGGGAAATCGGCGCAATTTTGAAGGCCATGGCGTAATTTGAAAAGCGGAAGCTGCTTGGCCAGCCGAGCGAATTGCTCAAAATCTCGGCATTGGTCTTAAACGAAGCCATCAGCACCCACAGGAACGGACCCAGCGACAACAGGACAATCAGGAGCACAAACCCGTATTTAAGTACAGCCAAACCTTGTTTCAACATTCTCACCCCATCCGCTCCATTCAGTTTTGGGAGCTGCCTATTCTGAACAGATTTCGGCACAGCAGGACAAAGATCAAGCCAAAGCCGATTAGGAAGACGCCCACTGAATTGGAATAACCGAAGTTGTTGTCCATGAGTGCGGTCTTGTAAATATAAATGGGCAAATTCATTGTTTCATTGCCGGGTCCGCCGCCAGTCGTCATCAATATAATATCCATCTTCTGCAGCATGCTTGTTCCGGCCAGAATCACGCAGGTGCCGATAATATTACGCAGCATCGGAATGATGATGTACAGATTGATCTTCAGGTTGCTGGCCCCGTCGATACGCGCCGATTCAAAGAGACTTTCCGGAATGGCTGCGATCTCGGCCAGGATCAGAATGGTGACGACCGCCGCATAGGGCAACCAGGTCATAGTGACAGAGAAGAAGGCTGTTGCATAATCCATGAACCAGTTCTGAGCATAATCCGCATTCCCAAACAAACGGGCAATACTGTTCACCGCACCGAACTCAGGATTGAGCATACACAGAAACAGCATACCCACAGCTGCGCCCGAGATAATGTTGGGAAACATGTAAACCGTGCGTGCAAACTTCCAGTAGAATTCTTTCATACTGAGAATAATTGCGAAAATTGTGCCGGTGGCCACGTGGATTGTGGACTGGAGCACAACCCAAACACCTGTATTCAGAGCACTCTTGCGAAAATCAGAATCGTCAGTAAACAGCTGAATATAGTTAGCGAGACCGGTAAACACCGGTTTTCGTCCGGCCGACCATTCCGTAAAAGACGTACCGAACAGAATGACAAGCGAGACGGCATAGACAATAATAAACAATGCTACAGTCGGCAACAGGAAAAGCGCGATATACCCCCTATTTTTCCTAACCATCCATATAGTCCTCCCCAATCCTCAGCTTACTGTTTATTTATTTTTGGCTGCAATATCCGTCAGTTCCTTGGCAATCTCTTCTGCCGTTGACCGGCTGGAGACCAGCTTGGGATAAAGGTTCTTCCAGGCATCCGTTACGTTCGGATAGACGATGGAGTCAAGTGTTCGATAATGAAGCTGTGTCTTTTGCGCTACCGTTATAGATTCAACAATAATCGGATATTTCTGTTTAAGAGCATCCGAAGGCTGAATCTCATTCGATACCGGCATCACATTTCCATATTCAAGCGCGATGGCCTGTCCCTCAAGCCCCGTCTTGAAACGGATGAATTTCTCAGCGGCTTCGCGGGTTTCCGGCGTTTTGGCTCCGATCATATAGCCAACCTCATAGGTGGAAATCAGGCTGTTATTCGGATACGCTGCAACACCCACTTTTTTATCGAAATCTTTACTGCTTTTAGTCGGATCGCTGAAATCTCCAATCATCCAGGGACCATTGGCAATCATAGCCGCCTTGCTCTGGCAGAAGGCGTTGGCTGCATTGGCATATCCGGCGCCAAGCGCATCCTTCGTCGCATACTTCTCCAATATCTCCTTCATCATGGTAAGTGCCTGAATCATTTCGGGCGTATTGAAGTCGGCAGGGTGTAGTGTGTTCATGAACGATTTGCCGTTATCCCCGTTAGTGCCGATCATTGCAGCAAGAATCAGATTCGTCGTCCAGGCATTCTCCCCGGTCATCAGTGCCAGTGGAACAAAGCCAGCAGCCTTCAGCTTCTCGTTGTTGCTCATGAATTCATCCCATGTTTCCGCCGGCTTGATCCCTGCCTGCTCGAACATTTCTTTATTGTAGAAATAACCGATATTCTGCTTCTGATCGCTGATCGACCAGATCTTTCCGTCCCGGGTATTGGAAGCAAGCGCATCTTCTCCGATGGCTGCCTTCCATTCCGGGTCCTTGTCTAAATAATCATTGAAAGGGGTTGCAAGATTACCTTTGATTAAAACGTCATTAATTCCGTCTTTGCCCATGACGACATCCGGAACATCTCCGGAGGCTGCCAGAATTTTAATTTTGTCAACATATGCGGCATCACTTGGTATTTCTTCAACCACAACCTCCACTTCATTACCATACTTGGCATTAAACTGCTTGATCTGTTCTTCCTCCATCTTGGCTGACGCATGCGTGCCGACCCGGAATGTAAGATAAGAAATTTTCACCGGCGCCTTGGCAGCAGGTGCGGCATTTCCCGAGTCTGCTGTTACGGCCGCTCCGCTGTTCTCTGCTGAATTCTCTGATCCGCATGCTGTAATGGACAGAGTCAGCATCAGAGTGCCTGCTAAGGTAAAGCCCGCTTTGTACAAAGATTTTCTCACAATAAATCCCCCTCTAACTAATTGATGGCTTAATGCAGGGCATAACCCTGCGGCCAATTACGGTTGTTTACAGCTCTCATTGTAAAACAAAGAAAAATGCGAATGAATTCGTTTTTCCGTATGATCTTTTATAATATCTTGAGCAAATAAGGCAAGGCAGCGGGATGAATGAAAGGGTTTTCAGATTTCTTTAACTCTTTATCGTTTTCTTTACTATCTGGCCGGAAAAGGCTGTATTTCAGTCTGCTCGGCTATCCGCCACAATGAAATGATTATATAATGGCTGTACTATAGAATCATCAACCAAGGAGCAACCTGCATGCCCAAAGATCAGATCCTGCAGCGGTTCAGCCTTCGCCACATTTCCGGATGTTTCACCAGCATTCCGGTAAGGAATAAAATTGTAATCATCATCTTTCTGCTGATTCTTCTGCCGATGACATTCGCCGGCTGCTATTTCTATTGGAACATTTCCCAGATTCTAACGAGAAATGCCAATGATAATCTGTCCCTTCTGATCCGCCAGACCAACGATAATATTGAGAAGTCCTTCCAAATTATTGATAATACCTCCCTGCATTTCCTCTCCAATAAAATGTTAAGAAACTGGTTAATCGACGATGTGTCTCTGAGCGATGACTTCTACAAGAAATTCGTCAATAAAAGTGAAATGGAAGAGGATTTGAAGTACAGCCTTATGTTCAACAATGCTTGGAATATCAGCCTGCTATCAACGGCCTATGTGTTTTTTGATACCGACAACTATGTATCCGTTCTAAAGTCACCGCCAAATATTGAGCAAATTAATATGAACAATCTCGCTGTCTATCAATCGGTTAATGGCAGAATGGTTCGCGGCAAGGAAATTCTTACGCCAAGCCTCGGTGACCCCACCCTCTATTTCATACGGGTGATGTCCAATATCAACCTTCCCGAGCAGCGCCTTGTGCTGATCTTCGGCACGAATGAAGCAGATTTGGCAGAAGAATATTCCGGGCTGCTCGCCTTCCCGGGCGCTATGGCCTACATTATTGATAACCGGGGAGTCATCTATTCCAGTGCCCATAAGCAGGAGCTGGGTTCCATCGTTTCTCCTGACGTGTTGGAGCTGAAGGATAATACAGAAGTAAGTGAAGTGAAGCTAAACCAGGAGATCTACCTGGCAGCTTCCCGTAGCATCGGCACCACAGGGCTTACCTTTATTGCAGGCATTCCCAAGAAGCAGGTACTCGCCAAATTGTCCGGGAGCATGCGCAATTATATTTGGATTATCGCGCTGATTGCTTTCGTATCGCTTGCAGCAGGCGTTCTGCTGTCTCTTCGCTTTACCCGGGTCGTCCGTGATCTGCTGCGGAGTATCCGAAAGGTAAAGAAAGGGGATTACAACACAAAGATGCCGGCCTACAAAGATGTGGAGCTCAATCAGTTGAGTACCACCTTCAACAACATGACGGACGAAATCAATTATCTCATCAAGGAAGTGTATGAGAAGCATTTGCTGGTCAAGGAGTCAGAGATCAAATTCCTGCAGGCTCAGATGAATCCTCATTTTCTGTTCAATACGTTAATTACCATCGGCTACAAAGCGAAATTATCCAAAGATGAGACCGTTTACAAAATGGTAACCTCCCTTACAGAACTGCTTCAGGCAAGTATTAATTCGAACAGTCTGGCCAAAATCCCGATTCGTCAGGAACTGGACTTCATCAGATTTTATCTTTATCTGCAAAAAGAAAGGTTTGAGGACAAACTGGAGTATTCGGTCCAGATCGAGGATGATGCCATATTGGATCTGCTGCTTCCCAAGCTGAGTGTTGAACCCCTGGTGGAAAATGCCGTGGTTCACGGTGTAGAAAAAAAGCTGGGCAAGGGAATCATCCACATCCGCATTTACCGCCGGAACGATTCAGTCTATTTTGAGATCACGGATAATGGCAGCGGATTTGAGCATGTGCCCCGGAATTGGAGTAATTTCGAAAGCCTCACCATGCGCAAACAAGGCCACAACAATATTGGCCTGATTAACACGCATAAACGGGTTATGCTGATCTACGGCGAGCCTTATGGAATTAATGTCGAGAGCGAACTTGGGGCAGGAGCCAAAGTCACCCTGCACATACCGGCAGATCAGGGGGAACTATAACATGTATAAGGTCATGATTGTTGATGATGAGCCTGTTATCAAAAAAGGGCTGAAGTGCTTTATTGATTGGGATGTTCTTCAATGCGAGGTCATTTGTGAGGCATCCAACGGGATGGAAGCCGCAGAGCTGCTGGGCTATTATGATATCGATATTATTGTAACGGATATCCGTATGCCAGGGATGGATGGTCTTGCTTTATCGGATTATGTGCACCAACACTTTCCGCAGATTAAGGTTATTATTCTTACTGCCTTCGCAGACTTCTCCTATGCCCAAACGGCCATTCAATATGAGGTAGTCGATTTTGTAGTCAAGACCAATCCCACTGAGCAGATTCCTAGGGCCATTGAAAAGGCCACGCGGCTGCTGGAAAAGGACCGGGAGCAGAAGCAGAAGGTTAGGCAGCTGGAGAGCAAGCTCAACGACAATCTGTCCGAAATCAGTGAAAAATTTCTGAAGGAGGCCGTCGACGGCTTGATCAGCGACGAAGCCGGTTTAATCAGCCGCTCAAGCGAGCTGGGCCTGCAATTAGAGAACTATTTCGCGGTCTATATGGAGGTTAAGGAGATGGCGGGGGCAGGCCCCTATGCCTATGCCGGTGCCCCGGCGAATGACCATTACCGGTTCCTGGCCTCCATCCGCCAATTCCTTGCACTGGCCTTCGGGGAACAACCTTCTTATATTATGGCCATGGAAAAAAACACCCTGCTGGCTATTGTCTCCATGAGCGGCGGCAATGCAGCAGTCTCCACACAAGCCCTGCTCACGATTAGCAATGAAATCCTTGCCATGGCGGAGAACTTCAGGCAATGCCATGTCAATATCGGCATCAGCTTGATACACCGGGATGTGCTGACGCTGTCAAGGGCTTACCTTGAGGCCAAAGAGGCGCTGCAAGGCAGCTTTTATAACGATAATTATGTGGCTGTTTATATGCCTCATTCGAACCAGATAGTTACTCCCGGAGCTCCTCCCCATCACGCTGCTGAGCAAATTGTCGGATATCTGCAGCAAGGACAAAGCGATCAGGCAATCCAGCGGCTGGATCAGCTGCTGGAGAGTTACAGAAGCATTAAAGAGCCTATCGGGAATGTAAAGGTAGCCTGTCTGCTTATCGGTTCCTACTGTTTCCGTCTGCTGAGCACCAGTCAGCCCTTCGCGCCGGAGATGGATGAAAGTCAATCCGCAGTGTATAAGCAAATCCAGGAGAGCAAGAGCATTCAGCTGTTGGCAGATATCCTCAAGCGCCTGATCCGAAGCTGCTCAAAGGCAATGGCGCTGAATGACAGACAGCCCAATTACATCGTTATCGAATGCCAGAAATATATAAGGGAGCATTACAACCAGAACCTGAATCTGCAGATTATTGCCGACCATATCCACATTAACAGCAGCTACCTCAGCCGCCTGTACAAAAAAGTTACCGGTGAGTCCATCATCGACGTGATCAACAAGTACCGGATTGAAATGGCCAAGAAACTACTCAGGAATCCGGCGAGTAAAGTATTTGAAGTTGCGGAAGCAGTCGGTATTGAGACCCCTGCTTATTTCACCCATGTGTTCTCCAAATACACAGGAATGAGTCCCAAGGAATACAAGCTGAATTATTCACAGACCGAATTGGGATAAAAGGTGTAGCTTGTAGCGTCCATGAAACTCAAGCGCTGTCCCTGCAGAAATTCCATGGAACAGCTCCAGGAAATTGTTTATTTCCTAAGCTAAAATACAGACTATCCCCGAAAGGATAGTCTGCTTTGGCAGCTCACTTGGATTAATTTTTGGGGAGCGGGTCTGGATGCGCCGATTCTGCAGGTTTAGCCACCCAGTCATCAGCCTCCGGTTCGATATCGACGCCATTCTCCATCTTTTTGCGCTCGGCGAGAGAATCACCGTCTTTGTTTTCTTTATTGCGGAGATCCGCTTCGTTTTGCGTGTGATCTGACATGTGAATTCCTCCTAGACTTTTTTGGGCCACATAGTTATAGTTACCCGTTGACCTGGTTTGCAAACATTTTGCAGGATAATCCTGAATTATTGCACATCGGCTATTCGTAATATACCCGGAAGACAATGTCCTGCTCATAATTCCCGAATCCGCGGCCAAACAGGGTTAAACCGCCCCGCCTTCGGGTGGTGTCCTCCGCAGTAAGCCGGAAGATCCAGTGATCCTGCTCCCAACCCGCATCTTCAATAGTGACCGCAGAGATCTGCTGTCCGTCCACATATGTACCGCCTTTATTAATCCTTAGGACCTTGAGCAGCCCATATTGGTTGACATCCGAGTTCCACCAAGCCGGAGTAAGGCGTCCTCTCATTACCCCGAAGTCACCGGGACTGGTCCATTTCCCCAGCTCCATACCATTCAAGGTAAAGCTGATGTCCGAAGGCCATTTCTCGTTCACATGCGGTGCCTCTGAGCCGATTTCCATAGAGATCTCGATTTCCTGAACCGTCTGGTCCATAAAAAGATAGTTAGGAACCTTGTACTCGGCGTAACCTTTGGCAAACCATAAAATCCCCGCATCTACCCGTTCCGGATCTAGAAAATAACGCGGATCATCATAATACCCGATCAGCTTTTCCGTTGTGGCAATACCGCAGGTCGGCGAAGCTTGCAGATCGGTATAATGTCCGACAGGCACCGACACCTCGACCACTTTTCTGGCGATCCCCTTTGAACCCGACAGCTTAATCTGCAGGAAATTGGCTGACAGTGAACAGAACTTGTAGGTCCCTCCGTCGATTCGCTTCATTTGCGAGCTTACAATTCCTGCCTTTTGGAGCTTGGCGACATGGGAGCTCACAATTGCACTGCTGAGATAAAGTCTGGCTGCCAGCTCTTTAATATGCATTTCCTGCGTGCCAAGCAGTTCAATAATCCGCAGTCTGACCTCACTGGCCAGCGCTTCATAGACCTTAAGGGATTCTGAATCCGTTGTTAAATACATATCCCATCCTCCATTATCCGTAATTGAATTAACATTTTTATTAATCCTTAATATTTATATTGCTTAGTATAGCTTGATATACGTATTATGTAATCAGTCATTACTTCAACGGATTAATATAATCATTAATCCTAAACAAAGGAGCAGGAAATTCATGACGATACAATCCTCGATGATTGTCGATAAGGATTTTAAGCTGGCTGAGGTGGACCCGCGGGTCTACGGTTCTTTCATTGAACATCTGGGACGGGCTGTCTATGGCGGTATTTACGAACCAGGACATCCAACAGCAGATGAGAACGGCTTCCGCGGAGATGCCCTGCAGGCCATCCGCACGCTCAATGTCCCGATTATCCGTTATCCCGGCGGAAACTTCGTCTCAGGCTACAACTGGGAAGATGGAGTTGGTCCCAAGGCTGAGCGTAAGCGCTCTCTTGAACTCGCCTGGTGGACGACCGAAACCAATCAAATGGGTACTAATGAATTTGCAGAGTGGGCTAAGCTGGCAGGTTCCGAAGTTATGATGGCCGTCAATCTCGGTACCCGCGGGATCGATGCGGCCAGAAATCTGGTCGAGTATTGCAACCATCCCTCCGGCTCTTACTGGAGTGATCTGCGGATCTCCCACGGTTATGCAGCCCCGCATGCCTTTAAAACCTGGTGTCTCGGCAATGAAATGGATGGTCCATGGCAGATCGGGGCCAAGACGGCAGTTGAATACGGGCGCCTTGCCAATGAAACAGCCAAAGCCATGCGCTGGGTGGATCCTTCGCTTGAGCTTGTCGCCTGCGGCAGCTCAGGCAGCGGGATGAACACCTTCGCCGAGTGGGAAGCTACTGTGCTGGATCTCACCTACGATAATGTGGATTTCTTGTCTTTGCATACCTATTACAATAACAATGAAGATGATACCCCCAATTTCCTGGCCCGCTCCCTGGATATGGACCAGTTTATCGACAGTGTAGCCGCTGTATGCGATTATATCAAGGCCAAGAAAAAGAGCAGGAAAAAGATTTATCTCTCCATGGATGAATGGAATGTGTGGAAGTCCCAGGGTTCAAGCCGCGCCGAGCAGCATTGGCAGGTCGCCCCGCCGGAATTCGAGGATGTGTACACGCTGGAGGATGCGCTTGTTGTGGGCTGCTGTCTAATCTCTCTGCTGAAGCACGCGGACCGGGTGAAGATGGCCTGCATTGCCCAGCTTATTAATGTCATTGCACCCATTATGACCGAAAACGGCGGTCCGCTCTGGCTGCAGACCACGTACTATCCTTATATGCATGCTTCCGTCTATGGCCGCGGGACCGTTTTGCACCCGCTCATTTCCAGTCCGAAATATGATTCCAAGGATTTCACCGATGTTCCCTATCTGGAAGCAATCAGTGTGTACAACGAAGAGCTGAACGAGGTAACTGTGTTTGCCGTTAACCGCCATCTGGCAGAAGGCTTGGAGCTAGCTGTGGACCTGCGCAGCTTCGGGGCTGTTACCGTGCTCCAGCATACCGTACTGGAACATGAGGATATTCATGCAACGAACACCCGAAGCAACCCCGGGACGGTCCTGCCGCATGACCGCGGCACTGCCACAGCAGACGGCGGACGCGTAAGCGCCCTGCTTCCCAAGGCTTCCTGGAATGTGATCCGGCTGCAGGTGAACGGCTAGTCCAGAGGTATTAATGATACATGATCCAGGCCACGAGCGGTCCGATAATGGAGCCGACGATAGCGCACACCGTCATCGCTACGGAACTCATGGAGACGGACTGTTCGCCATATTCCAAGGCTTTTGCCGTACCAAGTGCATGTGAAGCCGTGCCCAGACCGATCCCGATGCCGGACTCGCCCCGGATGCGGAACAGCTTGATGATGTAAGGACCGCCGATGGCTCCGGTGAATCCGGCAATCATCACAAATACGGAAGTCAACGAGGAATCTCCGCCCAGATTGCTGGAGATTTGAATCGCTACAGCAGTCGTAATCGATTTCGGCAGGACTGAAAGAACATATAATTTGGAAAACCCCATTCCTGCCGCCATCAGCAGGCCGCTGAACATCCCGACCAGAAGTCCGGTTACCGTACCCCCAAGCACTGCGGGAAGGTTCTGCCACAACACATGACGCTGTTTGTACAACGGGTAAGCGAGAGAAACAACTGCAGGTCCAAGCAGCTTGTTGATCCACTCGCCGCCGATCATATAAGTGTCGTAGGAAATATGAAAGCCCATCAGCAGCACAACCACTGTAAAGGTTGCCGTCAGGGCCGGTAGAAGTACGGGGAAACGATAACGTTTGTAAAGCATGGACATCAGGAGATAAATTCCCACATTAAGCAGGATAAAGCCAACTGCGAGCAAAAATCTCATGCTTCCTTCCCCTTCTCTCTAAGGCTTCCGGCGCGGTAGCTGTTTCTGCGTCTGGCGCTGCGGCCGGTGAACCACTGGCTGGAATGGGCCGTTACGACCATGGTCAGCACACTGCTCACCACGAGAATGGCAATCAGCAGGAGTCCTCTGCCGCTGAAAATATCGAGGTGGTTCATAATCCCGGCAGTCGCCGGAATGAAGAACATCGGAAGATAGGCCAGAATAAAGGAGGAGCCATTCTCAATCAGCTTGAGCGGCACGATTTTGCAGAGCAGCAATATAAACAGAAGCAGAAGCCCGACAATACTGCCCGGAACCGGGAGATGCAACAGCTTTTGCAGATAGTCTCCGGCCAGATAGAACGCGTACAATATTCCGACCTCGGCAATAATGCGGATGATTTTCATGATGCAGGAATCCCTTCAGTCTTAAAATGAATATCCTATGTAAAAATACTGACTATATTAGAGTAGCAGAACTTTCAGTAAATTTTCAATTATTTTTCGAAGCTTCTATGTATTTTCATGAGTGTAGATCAAAATAAATCCTTATATCCTAAAAAGAAACCTCTCCAGAGCGGGATCGTGTTCTCACACTGCCGCTCACATGGAGAGGTTTTTTCTATTTACATTACACCTCTTTACATTACACCCACTGAATCACTTGCCCGGCAGTTTGCCGAGTTTTCCCGCGCGGCTCATTGATCCGGTAACCAAAGGCCACCATACAGGATATCCCAAAATGCTCAGGGTCCATAATACCTTCAGCAGCCAGTACCTCTTCAAGCTTCGCCTTGTCGAAGCCTTCTATCGGGCAGGAATCGATGCCGATCATCGCTGCGGCGGTCATCATATTGCCGAGAGCCAAATACGTCTGGCGGGCCCCCCACTCGAACATGGCCCGTTCATTGTCTTTCAGCCCAAAGTCGACTTTCAAGAAAGTATCGTAAGTCTGCTGCTTACCTTCAGCAGCTTCGGGCGGCAGGTTCTGCACCTGCGCCATCATACGCCGGATATGATCCGATCCGGCGGCCATATCGCCGGGTTGTCTGGACAAGATCAGCACAAAATGGCTGGCGGTTGGCAATTGTCCTTGGGCCCCCCAGGCAAAGGGGCGCAGCTTCTCGCGGATTTCCGGGTTCTGCACCACAACAAACCGCCAGGGCTCAAACCCGAAGGAGCTTGGAGACAACCGTCCTGTCTCTAGAATAAACTGAAAATCATCTTCGCTGATTTTCCGGCTGCTGTCAAACACTTTCGTCGCATGTCTGAATTCAAAGGCGGATAGGATTTCATGCTTGGCTGCTGCTATCGCACTGGCTTCCATTTTACATACTCCCTTTCTATAACTGGACAAGTTAAGTTTGACTGATTATGGCTTACAAGCATAATATTAAAGTATATATAATGGAATTTATAGTACGCACATTTTTGTTATGTAGTATACAAATTGATACTATAGGAGTGATCCCCGGATGCGAGATCGAAAAGGCGGATTTGGCCAATGCCCGGACGGCAACGAAACAGCGTGCCCCGTAGAATTTACGCTCGACGTTATTGGCGGCAAATGGAAGGGTGTGCTTCTATACCATTTAATGGACGACAAGAAACGGTTCAATGAATTCCGCCGTATCTGTCCCGGCATTACCCAGCGGATGCTGACCTTGCAGCTCCGCGAGCTGGAGGAAGACGGAGTGGTGCACCGCGAGGTCTACCATCAAGTGCCGCCAAAGGTCGAGTATTCCCTGACTGAATTCGGCCGGACACTGATCCCGATCATTATGCTGATGAGGGATTGGGGCGAGGAATACAAAATAAAACAGCTTTCCAAAGAAAGCTGCCCTAGTTGATTCAGAATTAGGGGTGCAGGCTTGATGCTGCACCTTTTTTTGTATGAACTGCTTTATTTATCCCCGTTGAAGAAAACCTCTGACTTCTCCCGGTGTACATCCGTTACCTGTCCGGCGATTGCCCGAATGCCTGCCGCAATAATAGCTGCGTCATCTGTCAGTCCCAGACCGAGCAAGGCATCAGGAATAGCATCAATCGGAGAGATGAAATAGGCTAATGCTCCGAAGGCAATACCTTTTGCCCACAATGGAGTTTTGGCGTCAATGGCGCAATAGTACATCGCAATCGCATCTTTGGTAAAAGGAATTTTGCCGGCGAATTTTCTGGTTTTGCTCCAGAAGCTCTTCTGCACCAGCCTCTCATTCTCTTTGCTGTATTTGAAATGGTCCGCTACGAGTTCTGCGGGAAGCTTGTTTCCGTCCTTTTCCATTAGCGATCCCTCCTGTAATTGTAGACTAATCCTGGGCTGCCCCCAAATGCCGCTGAAAAAATATCGCCTTCTGACGGTTATGGAACTCGCCGACCTCATGTCCGGAGAACGGGTAATCCCAAATTTCTTTGGGCGCCGTAAGGCGGTTATACGCAGCATAGATCGTTTCCGGCATACATACCGTGTCCTTCCAGCCGACAGACATCATTACAGGTGCAGTAAAGCGGTGCGCCAGATTCACAATATCGAAATAGGCAAGATTATGCAGAATGCGTTCCAGATGCTCCGGGTATCGCCTGATATAATCGGCGATCTCTGTCAAAGAGCTGGTTGAATTCAGCACCCCGAAATCCAACCGGCAAAGATTCGGAATGTCGGCAGCGACCGCAGCGACACGCGGGTTCAGCGCGCCTGCCAGCAGGGAAAGCCCGCCTCCCTGGCTGCCGCCGGTAACAGCGATGCGTGAGGGATCTATGCCGGGCAGCTGCGCGGCGGTATCCACGGCCCGGACGGCATCCATCGCCGCAGCCATGTAGTAGGAGTGCTCCTTCTCCAGGATCCCCTGGGTGATCCAGCCTTTGGCAACACCGCTGCTCTGGGGCAGCAGGTTTCCCGTCTCACCCAGCTGGCCCCGCACATCTACAGCCAGAACAGCATAGCCGAGAAGCACCCATGAGGCATAACGTTCCGGGTATCCCCGGTCCCCGGTATAACCCGGAAATGTAACGATACAGGGCAGCGCCTGCCGGGCTTCTGCATTCCAGGACGGCTGAATATGCCAGGCATGCACCGTGGTTTCATCAAATCCCTTGAAGCTGACTTTGTTAACCTCCATGCCCGGATAGGGAGTTTCTTCGGGAACAGTGGTAATGTGCAGCGGCTTCTGTTCATATTCCGCAAGGATTCCATCCCAGTAATTGTCGGCTGACTGTGCATCAAGTGTCGGTTCAGGACGGCAGTTTTCCAGTTCCTGCTTACGCAGTTCAATAGTATTCATAGCATAATCTCCTAGTCGTAGTCTTTGTTATTGCAAGTTCTTGTAAGCGTTATTAATATTAATAGTAATAATAATATAAATCCAGAGAATTCAAAAGGAGATGTTCATCATTCGATACGGAACTTTGGCGCATTCAGCAGGTTGTCTGCCGCTCCAGACCTTAACCTCCACACTGCAGGCCCACAATATTAGCTTCGTGCAGCTCGCTCTGTCCAAGGCAATACAGGATATCGACACTTCCCCCGGCAAACTGAGTCCCGGCTTGGCCAATTATATCGGCGAGCAATTCGACAAGGCAGGAATCCGTATCGGTGTTCTCGGCTGCTACATCAACCCCGTTCATCCGGACCCGGTGGTCCGCAGGGCAGAAATCGACCGTTTCAAGGAACACTTGCAGTTTGCCAGACAGTTCGGCGCACCGATGGTAGCTACAGAAACCGGGGACCTGCATACGTTTAAAGAGATAGAGCCTTACCGTTACGAGGAGATCGGTTGGGAAACGCTGCGGACTACGGTGGAAGAATTGGCCGAGGAAGCGGAGAAATGGGGCGTATTTCTGGGGATCGAAGGCGTCAGTACCCACACCTTATCCACCCCGCAAAAAATGCGCCGCCTATTGGATGAGGTGCCTTCCAGCTCCATAGGCGTCGTGTTCGACCCCTGCAATTGGATCGGTTACGAGGTGTCCCGGCAGGATGAAATTGTGGACAGCGCCTTCAGTCTGCTGGGTGACCGGATGATCCTGGCCCACTTGAAGGATATCTACCGCGAAGGGAACCATGTCCGTCACGGAAAAGCGGGCCAGGGGCTGTTCCACACTGCTGAATTCCTGCAAAAGCTTCAGACCTTCAAGCCTATGATTGATGTCTCCCTGGAGGAAATCACTCTACCTGAAATTCGGGAAACAGTTGCCCTGCTGACCGCTCTCGGGAATTGATTAATTGTAAAGCTTCCAGTTCAAAAGATGCGCGTCTTCCTCCTGCAGCCGCGAGCTTCCGGACAACGGACCAGCTCTCGGCTCTTCACTCATCCTCATTTTGATTAATGACCGGATACCCGGTACTTTTCCTGCCCTTCTGAATAAAATAGTATACAACAAGCATCGCTGCTGATGCTGGATTCTCCAGAAGGGAGGCGATCATCGATGAGGTTCACATTCCCCATTCTCACCTTATGCCATGGCGGGGCACAACGGATGCTGGTGGAGCTTACCAACGGTCTGACAGCTTTGGGCCACCAGGTTGTGATTCTCATGCCGCTGGAGGGGGACATCTCCTATGAGATCCACTCCACCCTGCTCCGCACCGACCACACGGTGCTGCGTGAAACTGACTTTCCCGCCAGCGATGTCATTGTTTCCAATTTCTATACCACTGTGCCTGTGGCCGAAGCCGCCAGCAAGAATGGAAAGGGAATTCATGTACGCCTGTCCTTATGTTACGAGCCGCTTTTTTTGCCGGAAAATCATGTATCCTTTCCCAGTTATCATACCACCGGCAAGCTGATCGTTCTATCACAGTGGCAGAAGGAATTGATTGAATTAAATCATGGGATTTCAGGAAGTATTGTGCCTGTCGGCATCAGCTCCTCCTTTAATAATATGCGTATCCGCCACAAACTGCAGGAGCCGCTGAACATTACCGCTATTCTGCGCAAGGTTGAGAACGGCTTCTCCTGGCATCGCGAACAGGATTATCTGGTACAGCAGCTGGATATCGTCAAACAGAATCTTCCCGGTGTAAACATCAACTTCATCAGTCCGCCGGATGAATTCTATACCTCGGATTCCCTGCAGCAGATGAAGGCCAGCGGCAAATACCGCTTCTTCACACCTCAGAATGATGAAGAGCTCTGCTATCACTACAATGGTGCGGATATTTTTGTCAGCTCCAGCATTTTCGATACCGGGTCCCTTCCGGGACTGGAAGCTATGCGCTGCGGAGCGGCGCTCGTCTCCGTGTACTCCGGCGGCAATCTGGAATATGCACGCCATGAAGAGAATTGTCTGCTCTCCTTCCGGCACGAGAACCGGCTCGCCGAGGATGTTATCCGCCTGAGCCAGGATCATCTGCTCAGAGCCCGGTTAGCCATGCAGGGAGAAAATGATTCTGTCGGCTGGACCTGGGAGAACAGCGTCAGAATCATGGAACAGAGTATCAAAAATTTCCTCCAAGGCACACCTGTTGACAATCAGCCCAAGTCCGCACTGGTGCGTAGGATGAACAGCTTTAGGGCAGGCAGGTAATAACGATTTCCTCAAAAGCAAAACAGCAGCGCAGCTGCCCGATTGTGGCGTTGAGCTGCTGTTTATGCTGTTGCGGCTTACATACATATGTTCAATTCCCGAAAATAACATCCTGTTTTCCAAGCCGCGTGTCGTTCCATACAGCTCCCAGTGTATCCGGGAAGATCGTTGCCGCTGTAATGTAATCACCGATTAGCGGAACGGGTGTAGGTGAATTCCCGTTCGGATTTGTGGACACATCCGTTACTCGCCGGTTCACAAAGGACAAGCCGCTGTTGATGGATTCCGCCACAAAGACATCCAGCAGGAAACCATCCAGACGGTTCGTATAATAAATTACCCGCACTGTTCCGTTGGAAGGTGACACCGTAATCGATGGTGAAAAATTCTGCGAGCCTGGCGGTGCGCCCGTAATGTTGACCGGCTGGGACCAGAGTAAGCCATCTTGCGACCGCGAGAAAAAGATGTCTGCATACCCCAGCCGGAAATCATTCCAGACCGCATACACAAACCCGCCAAAGGGTCCGGCTGAGATATCCGTCCCGAGGCTGAGATTCGTCTGCACTCGGAAAGCATAATTCGGTACGGGCAGCGGACTTGGCACAGGCACTGTATTGGCAATAAATGTAGCTCCACGGGTAACCGGAGGATTAAAGGTGACTCCGCCATCCAGTGAAACCCGGATATAGGCATATTTAGGTCCCGCCCCAAGCTGAATATAACCGACGTATACCTCACCGGCGAGTCCGACTGCCAGAGCAGCACGCTCAAGCCTCCCTCTCGGATCTGATATACGCTGCGGAGGTTCCCAGCTAACTCCCTGATCCAAGGAACGTTGAAAGAAGATCGCAGAGTTCAATGCTAGATCATAAAGCGGCGTGTAGCCTACATAGGCATTTCCCAGGTACGGACTGGAGGGTGAGCGGTCCACGGCAAGAAATGGCTCATCATTGTGGATATAGAGACCAAAACCCCGCCGGACAATAACAGGGGGGTTAAAGGTCGCGCCGTTGTCGAAAGAGGTATAGGTCGCAATGGTACCGTCATGGAACTCATTAAAAAAATGAACGGCAACAATAAAGGTATTCGGAAACGTATAGTCTATGGTGGGTGCTTCAGCACTCATATACCCCGGAGCCTGCGGCAGAATAGTAGCTGACCATGTCTGCCCCCCGTCAATAGACCTGTAGAATCCGGTCAAAGCTGTACCTGTGCTGTCATCCACCGCCACCGCGCACAGAATATTCGGACTCAACGTATTGACTGCGATGGAAGGTTCAATATGATTGCCCGGAAGCCCGGCGGTAACATTGACATTCACCAATTCGTATCACCCCATTTTTAAGTAGAGATAATTGTTAAGCGGTCAATGTATGTAAGCTCCGGCTGCAGAATGTTTTCCAGGACATTCCCTGCAGCGTCCAAAGCAAACACATTCACGATAGTATTAACAGCACTATAGAAATTGATCTGGGCTTCATAATAATCAGCGAGATTCACAGAAAAGGTCTGAACGACTAACTGCTGGGGATTGACCTGAAATAAGGCCTCGCCCACCGGGACGCGGGTAAAATTGCTGCCCCGGAAATGAAAAATTTGGTAATTGATGTTAATTGAGGATACAATCGAATCATTCAGGCACGAAATCTGTATTCGGTCGATATGGTTGAGTCCGGCCGGCGGGTTGTAAACCGCCCCCGTTGTAAAGGGCATATTTTCTGAACTCCTTTCCGTCTGCTGCAAGCAGAGAGTTTCCCGCAGGACAACGCACAGCCCCTCCTTCGTAATCAGGAATAATACAATTCCATTCATGTGTATGTGGATATTATTTGTCCAATGAGAGAAAACTTTGCCCAACCGGTGAGTAAACGGAAATTAATAATAACGGTCTGGAGTATAAAAAAACTGCCAGGAGCATGATTACTCCGGCAGCCTCCAAAAGTTAAAGTATAGAAAGCCCCGAGAATAAAAGCGGCCCGATAATAACCGGCGGGTTCACCGTACCGATTGAAGAAGCGGTTAAAGCATATCCATAATATCCGGCAGAGATTCCGCTATCTGCAAAAGAGAAATGAACGGCTTCAAAGTCGTTTACTGCCAGCCCGCTGGATCGAATGGTGAAAACCTGCACCGCATTGCGCGAGATTGTAAAAATAATGTCGGAGCTGTTTGGTCCACTGCTTTGAAGGCCGATGGTGGCTTGAAGCAAAACTGAGCCGTTAGCGCCTACAGATAAACCGAATTGTCCCAGAACAGTGCTGTTAGGCAAGCTGTTTACGGGCAATGATGCGGACTGGCTGAAGCTCGCCGGGATGCTTTTTCCGAAATCAATGAGTTGTGTCATGGCGTCACACCAACGATAGTCCTGAGAAATCTACAGGACCTACCAGATTTGCAGAATTAAGCGCAGCATTGTTAACAATCGAGACAGTCAGTGTATAGGCAAAATATCCGGCAGGCACATTGGCATCCACAAAGGAGAAACTGATCGGGTCAAACTGTCCGGCGTTCAGTGCACTTGCCCGAATTGTGAAAATAGCGGCTGCCCCGCGCAAAATCGTGAACA
Source organism: Paenibacillus sp. FSL L8-0470 (assembly GCF_038008625.1). NCBI lineage: Bacteria > Bacillati > Bacillota > Bacilli > Caryophanales > Paenibacillaceae > Paenibacillus > Paenibacillus sp. FSL L8-0470. Next base: position 2,876,179 of record NZ_JBBOZM010000001.1, on the reverse strand, counting down.
GCAGGTCCGGACTTCCGAGTGTATTTTCAACGCCAACCGAAGCATTAAGCAGGACACTGCCTCCCTGCGCTGTCGCGAGTCCAAACTGGGTCAGTGTATTGCTTGAAGGAGCACCAAGGATCGGCACGGAAATCGACTGGCTGAAGCTGGATATTGAGCTTTTACTGAAATCAACAACCTGGGTCATTACAAAACGCCTCCTTGTCACAAATTTAACTCTATATAGGATATGGCATTATTAAAGAAGTGACTGGACCTCTTCAGCCCCTAAATCCATGACATATATACATAGGCAATCCTTGGACGAATGGATTACACTAAGATTAAATACAATATAGCTATCGGAGGTGAGGCTAGTCATATGAACGTATCGGACAAACAAACTGCCGTGCCTGAGTTTAAATATATGGTGAGCGGCGATTCCATCTCCAAAGGGGTGGTCTATGATGAAGCGAGAAGCAAATATGTCATTCTGGAAGAAAATTACGTGTCGCTGCTTCAGGGCAATCTGAAGGGCGCGCTGCGCAATACGGCCAGATTCGGCAACACACTGCTCAAGGGCTTCGGCAATCTGAAACGGGATGTGCTGAAGGAGAAACCGGATGTGGTACTGATCGAATACGGGGGAAATGACTGCGACTTTCATTGGGAGGAAATTATGAATAACCCTGAGGCAGAGCATAACCCCAAGACCGATTTTACGGCATTCGAAAAAATGCTGCTGGATATGATTGATTTCCTGAAGAGCCAGGGGATTATGCCTATTCTGATGAGTCTCCCTCCGCTGGATGCGGACAGCTATTTCAAATGGGTCAGCGGAAACAACCCGGCGTCGGAAGTGAATATTCTGAAATGGCTCGGCAGCATCACTAAAATCTACTGGTGGCAGGAAAGATACAATTCCACGATAATCAAGGTCGCCGAGAGCACCCGAACCAAAATTATTGATGTCCGGGGCGCTTTTCTCCAGCAGCCGGATTTCACCAAGTTCATCTGCCGGGACGGAATTCATCCCAATAAAGAAGGACACCGCATCATCTTTGATAAGGTGCTGGATTTCATCCGAAGCAGTGAACCCCAGCTGCTGGTGGACAGCACCGGACAGGCTGCACACAGTCATTAAAGTCTAAAAGGCCTGCTGCATAGGATAGATGCAGCGGGCCTTTTGCCGCCTCTTCAGGGATTATGGGCTGGAAACTACCGCAGGCAGCTGGCGGAACAGATGGTTCTGTCTCCTGCATTCAGAAAATGCTGTTCCAGTAAACTGGCTTATTAGGTTTGCTGTGTCTACCGGACTCAGGAGCCGCAATCTTACCAGGAACGTGCTGTATTCCTTGCCGGCGGACTGCATAGCCGTTATTCTCGCCAAAAGGCGGCTATTTATCGCCAAATGTAGAGCATAACGTCCATGAGGTCCGATTCCCCGCTGAATGATGCTTTTTATCCGAAATAGCTGCATTGGAGTCCGGATGCAGCCGCAAAGTGCAAGCAGGTCTGCTCAAAAGCCCCTTATTCAAAGGGCATAGCGGCCAAGGAGCTGGGCGGGCAACACGTTATTCCGCTTCCTTCTCGGCAGCTTCCCGTGAATGCAGCTCTACATAATTGTCTCCGAGCACATTTTTGAAATAATTGCGGTTGTAGAGCATACTGGGATGGACGGGATGATAAAGCAAAGCGGCTTCATTGAATAGATTAGCTTTCTCGCGCTGGCCCAGCCGGTCATAACATAAAGCAAGCTGAAGATTCGGTACCCAGGTGGCAAACGCCTCGTTCTTCACACCCATAGAATCATTATTCCGCGGGAGTTTAATCGCAAGCTCATACCAGTAGACAGCCGGGAGCAGCTGGCCTTTCTCTACATGCCAGGCACCTAGCCGGCAGCAAAACTCCGCCCGGGGGGTATCATACTGCAGCGTGCGGCATAACGACTGGAAGGCTCCCTCCCTGTCTCCCAGCCGCTCCCGGCATTCAGCCAGCCTGAGACAGGCCTGGTAATTATCTTCAACCCAGCCCAAACCTCCGTCGAGGAACAGCTCATAATAGCGGCAGGCTTCCTCATAAATTCCATGGTCGCGCAGCTCGTTGGCATAATAATACTGGTCGCGCGGCGAGAATACCTCACCCTCCGCGACACGTTTCTGATAAATCCGCAAATTGCGGTCCGTGTATACTTTGTCTTTTTCATGAGTGATGCAGACATCACTGCTGTAAGCGGGCCCGTAGACCTCCAGATACTCGTGCACCGGACCTATCCACTTGAAATTGCAGCTTCTGCGGACCAGCCGGTTGCGGCGCAAAGAGGTGACGACTCTCCCCTCTTCGTCAAAAGCCAGATTGTACTGCATGTTCACACTGTCCACACCGTCTGGCAAGCTGTGCTTCAGCTCCCTGAACCGTGCATGATCCACGTCCTTCAGGTAGTCATCGGCATCCAGCCAGAAGATATATTGCTTGGTAGCTTTGCTGAAAGCAAAATTGCGGGCGGCTGAGAAATCATCAATCCAGGTAAAATCATAAATAACCGCCCCATAGGACAATGCGATCTCTTTGGTGTTGTCCGTTGACCCGGTATCCACAATGATGATTTCATCAGCAATCGCCCCTACCGAAGACAGGCAGCGGGGCAGGCTATTCTCCTCGTTGCGGACAATCATGCATAAGCTGATTTCTATCATGGTACCCTCCTCAAAGTTTTGTGAGCACACGCTTTTCTCCTATATTGATATGCACCGCAGCAGGAATGGAACCCTTGCTCCTACCTATGACATTTCCGCATTCACCACTGACCCTAAGGCGAAAGCCCGGAGTGAAACAAGCGCAGTGTGCTTTTTTGAGGACGCTGGCGGTGTTTTTTGTTATAATATCGAAAGAGTTTAAAATGATTCCCTCTGAATCAGGCTTTAGAATTTCATATACAAGAAGGAGACGTTACCTTTGTCAAAGATCATAAAAACCCTAACCATTGCCGGCAGTGACTCCAGTGGAGGCGCAGGCATTCAAGCTGATTTAAAAACCTTTGAGGAGTATGGCACCTACGGCTTCAGCGCTTTAACGACCATTGTCACCATGGACCCGGATAATGGCTGGCACCATAATGTCTACCCGATTGACTCTTCCATCGTGGCGGAGCAACTGAAAACTATCTTTGCCGGCGGACCTGTGGACGCGATGAAGACAGGGATGTTGGGCAGTGTGGATATTGTGCTTGTTGCGGAAAAAGCGATCAAGGAAAACCTCCAGACCAATGTGGTCATTGACCCGGTTATGGTCTGCAAAGGTGAAGACGAGGTGCTGAACCCGGAGAGCGCAAATGCCATCCGCGATCTGCTGCTGCCGCTGGCTACCGTAGCCACTCCTAACCTGTTTGAAGCAGGGGTGCTCTCCGGACTGGGCAAGCTCACAACGATTGAAGAAATGAAAGAGGCTGCACGCCTGATCCATTTACTGGGAACCCAAAATGTTGTTGTCAAAGGCGGGAAAGCGCTAGGTGGAGACCTTGCGATTGACGTCTTCTTCGACGGCTCCGAATATACTGTACTTGAGACCGCCAAGATTGAACCTGCATACAATCACGGAGCAGGCTGCACGTTTGCAGCTGCCATTACCGGCGGCCTGGCGAACGGCCTGTCCGTGCATGACGCAGTAGTCAAAGCGAAGGATTTCGTCTCCGCAGCCATCCGCAGCGGTTACGCCTTCAATCAATATGTCGGCCCTGTATTTCATGGCGGTTACCGCCTGGAACAGTAGGACAAGCCGGGCTGTAGGACTGCACAGGCAGGGCTGTAATTCCCTGACTGAATATGCGTCCCTCAACCTGCTACCTGCTTGGTATACGCATAACAAAACCGTGCCCTGTATAAGGTGGCACGGTTTTTGTTTGCCTATTGTAACAAACCGTTATCGCGCTGCACAAAGCAGCACAATAACGGTTTGTTCTATACAATCGAAGCTTCAGAGAACCTCAAGGCTTATTTTTGAGCGGCTGACTTCCCGGCGATCTTCTCGATGAACGAAATGAGCTTGTCCTTGTTTTCATCTTCACCAAGGACCCCAATGATGATGTTTTTGGAATTGTGGTTGAGTGGAAGCGCGGAAACAAACGGTGAGTCTGTAATGTCTACTCCGTACAGCTCCTCCTGTCCGCTTTCTTCATTCTTCCCCCATTTCAGCCGTGAATCGTCTTTGGCAATTGCCCCGTCTGCTACGACGGCCTCCAGATTCCCGAAGCCATCCTGCCCTCCGATCCATTCCAGGGTTGCTTCATCCAGAATGAGAACATCCGGCTGATTCGCCGCCAGTTCTACAACGGCCTTCTGCATGTAGTTCATATCAAACGTATCCGAACCGGGTCCTGTTTGCGGGAGATAAACGATACTGGCCTCCACCCGCTTCCAATCAGGGTATTGGGCGATAACTGCCTTTTCCAGATCATCCGTCTTGCCATCCGGGTCCTGAACCCCGAAATTGCCCAGGAACATGATTTCCGCATCAACCGGGGGCAGAGAGGCGAGATATTTCTTATGCTGCCAATTGTTATAGAGCGCGTTCCCGCCTACAGCCAGTACAATAACGATAATAATGGATACAATTACATGTGTCTTGTACAGGCGCATAAACCGTTCCCATTTACTCGCAAAACCGGAAAGCTTGCCGTATTTCGCCAGTCTCTGCTGTTCGGCTTCCTGAATCTCCTGCTCGTCCAGACTATCCAATATAAACTTGAAGGCCTGAAAATCTTCCTCCGGCGCCGACCTTTCATCATCGGAAGCTTTGGAACGCCGCCGTTTAAGCAGCAGATCAAACCGTTTATTTATCTCTTCTCTGGATACGTTTTCAGACAATCCCACTCGTTCATATGCCTTCTTCAGCTTCTCATTCACATTAAATTTCTCCTTTGGTATGTATGATGCCCGCCTTGCTTCGCCGCTGCCGTCTCTGTTCTTAGCTGCGTTTACTCTTTCATTATATATTTTACTGACACCGGACACAATTTCTCTCTGAATGTTCTGATAACTGACCGTTCAGCAGCGGGAATGGCAGATGCCCCAAGGCCAATGATATAATTTATAAATCATGAGAAATGAAGAAGACGAGGTAACATCAACGTGTATAAATATCTGAAAAGCTTCCTGCAGGCATGGGCGGACTATCCACTGGAGAAAGGCAGTTTTATCGGTAAGCGGTACAGAATAATAGCACAAATTGGCATTGGCAGCTACGGAATTACTTACCAGTGTATGGACGAACAGGAGCAGCAGATTGTAGCTGTGAAGCAGGCCAAGCCGAGCAAGAAAGGAATCGGCCAAAAGATGCTGGCCTGGGAACGGGAGGTCATTTCACAGCTGGAGCATCCCTTCATCCCGGCCTGCCGCGATTATTTCAGCGAGAACCGCTCCTATTGGCTGGTGACAGATTATGTGGAAGGCCAAACCTTAGAGGATCTGATCTTTGCAGATAGCCGGACTTTTGGAGAACAGGACACGGTGAAGTGGACACTGGAGCTTATGAAACGTGTGCAATATGTTCACTCAAAGGGTTTTGTTCATCTGGATATCCGCATTCCAAATGTGATTATGCGGGGTGAAGACCTCTATTTGATCGACTTTGGATTAGCTGCGCTGATCGGCGGTAATAACACAGCAGCCCGGCAGCAAACACAAACAGGCTCCAACAGCATAACGCCGTCGAAGCCTGCAACCATACAAGGTGATCTATTTGATATCGGACATCTAATGCTGTTCATGCTCTACTCCCGTTTCAGCCCCACATCCGGTGCAGCTGAAGGCAACTGGATGGAGGAGCTTGAGCTCTCACCACAGCTGGAGCTTATTCTCATCAGGCTGCTCGGTGAAGGTGTACCTTATCAGAGCACCTCCGAGTTTGTCTCCGAACTATCGGCAAACCTCCCCGGGCTGAAGTCTTAACCGCTCAGCTCGAATGGCTGCCGTATCTATTCTTATAATATTTATGCCCTTTATGACCGCTGCCATGACGGTAGTCCGAGGAAGAGCCTCCCCGGGATCTTGGTCTGTCACTGCTGGAATGACGGTAAACCTGTGTTTTCTTATCGGAGCTGGAATGACGGGCATACCCTTGCCTTCCCCGTTTGCTGCTAGAGTGTTTATGCTGGGAATGCTCAACGGAATGAATTACCTTTTTCAGCAATTTCTTAAACATACCATCGCCTCCTCTGTAAATTGGCCAAGACCTTATGTTCGTCTCAGGGTACTACATGTATATGCAACAAAAAAGCTGGGGTTTAGAATATACTAAAATTAGAACATATTTTTTGCCCTAGTGCAAATTTGCAGGGATTTGACCGGTTCGGTATCAGCTTGGACACTCCATCAACATAAACACCATTTCGTGTTTTCCATTGTTATTTACGAACTCCCCTGCCGGCTTAAAGCCAACACTGTTATATAAAGCAATGGCCCGCTTATTAAACGCGGCCACGCTTAATCTGAATCGCTCAGGGCCGTACTTCCGCCGGGCAAATTCCATACCGGATTCCAGAAAATCGCGCCCTTTGCCTTCTCCGGTGAGTTCCGGCTTTAAGCCAAGACCGATATCGAGCACCTTGTCACCTATGTACAAACCCTCACGGATTCCACCGGGAACCTGCGCGTTGCGCCCGTAACAGAAAAACCCGGCCAGTTCATTCTCAGGGCTGATCACAGCATAATAGGAGCCGTCCAGCAGTTCTTGAATGTCTTCAGGATCGTCAGACAGATTGTACATCGCATACGGCGCTTCATAGCTCCATTTCACGATTTCCCGCGCATCCAGCTCTTCCATGAGCCGGATTTTATAATGCAGCATCTCATCTCTCCTTTACAATAAACAGTCACTTATCCTCTACCTGAGTTTACACGGTTTACGGTACAGAAATAAACCGGCGAGAATATTCTCTCGCCGGTTCGCTCCCTAAGGAGCCGATAGGACCCAGCTTCTGCTCGCTTATTCAACGCTGTCGCTGATCAGGATGGACAAGGCATTCTTGGCCTCCAGACGGAAGGTTAACAACTCTCTTCCCTGCAGCTTCACAGCAACATTCTCCGCCTTCCCGCTGTCATTGAACAGCACGGCAGCAATGGACTGGTCCGTATTCTTGAAGGCAACGGAACGAATCACCTCGTTGCCCGAAGCGGATGCAATGCGCACCGCTTGCGGGCGGATAATTTTGCTGAAATGAGCCAGCGCGTAATAATCCAGCGTATACACCAGCTCCCGGGTCTGCTGGTTGACCTGCACGATTCCGCGGCAGGTGCTTGTGCCAAAGCCTGGGACCGTAGGGCCGTTATGTTCATCCAGTGCCATATTCCACAGGATAAACGATTTGCTGTGATGTTTTAGAATTTCAATCCCGGTCCGCATGACATTCGAGAAGGCCTGCTCAAACGGCGGAATCCATTCTCCCCCTGAGCCTTCGGTAAAATGAACCTCTTTGCCGGCAAAGGCTTCAAAAACCTCCGATTGGGCCGACGGTTGCCCGCCGTACCAGTGCCAGGCCACACCGTCTACCTCTTCGTTCGCCTGCTCTAATACTGTCAGAGGATAGTCGGGGCGGTCCCAGTTGTGATCATAGCTAAGAATTTTTGTCTCCAGCTGATGTGCTATAAATGCGGGTTTTAAATGATTTTTAATAAAATCAATTTGCACCTCGGGTTGCATCAGCATACTTGGGTAATGTGTCGGTTCGTATAAGGGTTCATTTTGCGGGGTGACCGCATAAATTGGCAGCCCTTTGTCAGCATAGGCCTGAATGTAACGCACGAAATAGTTCGCATAGGTGCCGTAATGTTCTTTTTTCAATTGTCCGGCTTTCATCGATCTATTCGTTTTCATCCAGCCGGGAGCACTCCAAGGTGAAGCAAACAGCTTGATTGCCGGATTCAGCTTCAAGGCCTGCTGCAGTAAAGGGATGATATCCTCTTCATCATGAGCCACTGAAAAACGGGCCAGCTCCGGATCGGTTTCCTGTTCAGGCAGATCATTATAGCTGTATAAGGTTCGGGCATAATCGGATGCCCCCATCGGATTTCTTAATACAGACAGGCCAATTCCGTCCTGCGGATCGAACAGCTTGGTCATGACCTCTGCTTGCTGCTCCGCATCCAGCACCTGATGGATCAGATAAGCAGCCGAATCCGTAAAGGAAGCACCGAAGCCATCCATCTGCTGGTAGGTTAGGTTGTCATCAAGGGCAACTACACTAATCTCCACTCCCGAAAGAGCAGGCAGCAGCTGCTCCGGAGACTGTTTCTGGAATAGCTCGCCTTCACCCTTGGACTGGTAAATCAATAGCTCACGCATGTGTTTCCCTCCAGTTTCTATATTTCGGACTCAGGCTTGTTCACAGATTATTTTATGCCCAATTTTTCTTTGTTCAGCTTCATCTTTTCACTGCGGATTTCCACGATCTTATCCCAGCTGTTGGCATCCAGGAAGGATTTGTAGCCTGCAAGGATACTGTCGAACTCGGCTTCGCTCTTTGACCGTATCATGCTTACCAGCGCTGTGTTCCAGTTCGTATTAATTGCTGTCAATGCCCGTGCTTCCGGGGTACCTTGGTCAGGGTTAATGTTCTCAAGAATGAAATGCGGTTTCAGCTTGCCTTTGCCCCATTCCTGCATTTGTTTAATAGATTCAGGGAATGCGTCGTCGCTGATAGATTTATGACGGTCATGCCCGAAGAACATAAATTCACCCATCCGGTAGTCTTTCTTGAATTTATCCGCATTGTTGAGCTGCAGGTCTTTAATGGCAGGCAGCAATTCCACCTTGCCCTGATCGTTTTTCTTATAGGTTTCGCCTTCAATACCGTAGTTCATCAGCATCTGGCCTTCTTCGCTGAGCAGGTAGGTGAACAGCTGAATGGCTTTGGCCGGATCCTTGCTGTCTTTTGTAATGTAGCTGATCATCCAGCCGGTAATCCCGGACTGATTCAGGGTTGGCTGATTTCCAACAGTGCTTTGCGGACCGTCAATGGCAATATACTCCTTGCCCGGGTTGCCGCTCATGAAGATTTGCAGATTGCCGCCTTGCTGAGGTGTGCCGTCAAGGAAAATGGTAGCGTATTTGCCGGACTTCACTTTTTCCTCAAAAGCGGTTCCGTCATCGGCAAAGCTGTCATCGCTGATATTCCCGTCCCGGTAGACGGCATTAAGCGTTCTCAGCCAGGCCAGATAATCTTCATCCAAATTGCGGTTGTAGAATCCGCCATTGCTGTCTTCCAGCGGCACCCCGATAAAGTCCTGCAGCACATCGCCCAGGGATCCGCTGCCTTCACCGATAGAGTTGAAGCCGAAAGGAATCATGTCCGGGAACTGTGTTTTGATTTTGTCCAGTACACTCTTGAATTCTTCCGGGGTGCCCATGCTTGGCTTTCCAAGTGCTTCGTATACATCCTTGCGCACAATAAATGCGGTTTTGGCCGGGATGTTACCGCTGTCATAATCGGCCTGCGTATTGGAATAGTTCGGGTAGCCATAAGTTTTGCCATCCTTCAACTGAAACCAGTTCAACGTGTCCTGGGCTGCAACCTTATTGAAATACGGATCATATTTTTCGGCCAGATCATTTAACGGAACCGCCCAATTTGCGGCTTTTTGCACGATTTGGGAGTTCGAGTCAAAGATAGTCAACAGATCCGGCATTTTGCCGCCGGCAAAAAATGTGTTTAATTTGGTATCGTCACCGGTAATGAATTTAATATTAATATTCAGATCCTCTTTGATCTTCTTGGTCACTACATCCTTGCCGAAATCGGTGTTCCACCAGTCTGCATTCACATACCAGGTAAGCTCAGTGGTTTCTTCCTTTTTGTCCAGCGTCCATGCCGGTTTTTCCGGGTCCGGTGTGTAACGGTCTTCTATGGATACCATGTTATTTTTAGATCCGCTTTTGGAATTGCCGCCTGATCCGCAGCCGCTGACTACCAGCATGACAGCCATCAGTGAAATACACAGCTTGAGCCCTTTTGTAGCGAATGCTCTGTTCATCTTTTTGTCCATTGTGTAACCTCCCATTTTTTGTAAACGCTTACTTGAGACTTCACAACTGTCTGCTTTTTTCTCTACTGCTCTGCAAGTGACCTCTACTCTTTTACCGCCCCCATCATCATGCCAGAGATAAAGTACCTTTGTAGCAATGGATACATTACAACAATCGGCAAGGTGGTAATGACAATTGTCGCAAGTTGAACCCCTTTGGTGGTCGTTTCGATCACAGCTGATCCTCCGATATTCTGCATGGATTGCGTTTGAGACTGCACAATAATTTCATACAGCTTCATTTGCAGCGGATATAAGTTTTGATCGGTAATATAAAGTTTGGTTGTCATGAAGTCGTTCCATTGTCCGACACCGTTGAATAAGGCAATCGTAGCCATAGCTGGCATGGACAGCGGGATGAATATTTTGAGAAAAACACGCCAATCGCCAGCGCCGTCGATCTTGGCTGATTCTTCAAGCGAATCCGGCACATTTCTGAAGAAATTCATCAGTATGACAACATCGTAATAGCTGAAGAGTGCGGGAATAATGTAGACCCAGAAGCTGTCGAGCATCCCCAGGGATTTGATCAGCAGGTAGGTTGGAATCATCCCGCCCGAGAAAAACATGGTGATGACGCCCATAGCCACGTACAGCTTGCGGCCGCGTAAATACTTTTTGCTGAGCGCATAACCGACCATCGCACAGAAAAATACATGGGTAATGACGCCGATCAGCGTTTTGGACACCGAGATAAAAAACGATTGCCAGATGCTGCTGTCCCGGAAGACGGCGCGGTAATTTTCCATTGAGAACTCTTTGGACCAGAATATAAACCCGCCTTCCGCCAGCGCCCGGCCTGAACTGAGTGAAGAAATAATGACATTCCACAAAGGGACTAGAATAACAACGGTAACAAGCACTAGCAGCGTTATATTAATGGCATCGAAGATTCGGCTGTCGAGATCTTCCTTAACCGCCTTTCGATTCATGGGAAGGCCTCCTTCTATAGGACTGATTGATTGTCATTCAATTTGCTGGTAATCTGGTTGGCGGTCAGCAGCAGAATCACCGATACAATGGATACGCCCAGCCCGACGGCGGTAGCATAGGAGAAATCCCCCTGTGTCATCCCCATACGGTACACGTAGGAGTTGATGACTTCCGCTTTAACCCGGTTTTGCGAATTCATGAGTACGAGCGTTTGATCCAGGTTTGATCCCAATAAACCGCTTACAGTTAAGATCAGATTTAGACTGATAATAGGCTTCATGTTAGGCAAGGTAATATTCCAGATTTGTCTCATCCGGCCTGCGCCATCAATTTTGGCTGCTTCATAATAGGTAGGATCGATCTTGGACATGATGGCCAAATACAGAATCGTTCCCCAGCCTGCCTCTTTCCAGATATCCGACAAGGTGGCAATCCACCAGTACTTCCCGGCATCCAGCAGAATGTTCTGCGGCTTCGAGATAATCCCCAGATTAAGCAGCAGCTCGTTGAACAGTCCGGTAGTCGAGAACCAGGTAATCAGCATGCCGCCGAGCACGATCCAGGACAAAAAATGCGGCAGATAGGAGATGGTCTGTACAAATTTCTTGAAACGTCCCATGTTCAATTCATAAATCATAATGGATAGAATGATGGGAATAACAAAACCGATGGCCAGCTTCAGAAAGCTGATTCCCAAGGTGTTGATGACCGCGTCCCAGAAGTATTTGTCGGATAGAATGATTTTGAAATTATCCAATCCTACCCAAGGAGCAGTATCCAGCGTATCAATGACCGTGTAATTCTTAAAGGCAATAGACAAGCCGTAAATCGGAATGTAGCAAAAAATAATCATAAAAATGATGCCCGGGAGAACCATGGACTGAATCTCCCATTGTCTCTTATAATCAACCACGAATTCTTTGATCTTTTGCCCCATTGATCTCTTCCCGGCTGACGGTATGGTGGCTAATTTATTCACATTCCGCACTCCCCTCGTATGAAAGTCCAAGCTATAAAAACGTTTTTATTTTTGACAGTAAAAACCCCCTAGCGCATAATTATAAAAAGAGTCCGGAATTGTTGCTCCCTTGTTGCACTCTATCTCTGCTTAATTCCGGCCGATCTTCACTTGACTAGAACCCCGCACGACCAGCTCCCCGGCTAATTTCTGTGCCTGTCCCTGCTCTTTCTGCTGAATCATACGGACCAGGTGGTCTATGGCCATAATTCCTTGTCTGGCGATCTGATTGCGCACCGTGGTAAGCGGTGGTGAATAATACGGAGCGATATCAATATCATCGAAACCTATTACGCTGATGTCCGAGGGGACTTCGTAGCCATAGGTCTTCAATGCCTGAATACATCCCATCGCACTCACGTCATTTCCGGCTAAAAAGGCATCGGGTATATCGTCAGGATTGAGGTGGAGATAGGATTTCACGGCAATATAAGTACTTTCTTCCTCAAAATAACCTTGCAGAATATACTCATCCTTAATCGGCAGTCGTGCCTCACGCAGGGCTGCCAGATATCCTTCCTTACGCTGAACACTGTCCAGCATCGTATCCACCCCGGATATGTAAGCAATTTTTTTGTGCCCGAGATTGATCAAGTATTTGGCAGCCTCATAGCCAGCGATATAGGAATCGAATATCACACTGCCCATCGTTTCGTTCTCGATCACCCGGTCCAGGAATACCGTCTTGATCTTGTCTTTCAGCATCACGTTAATGTCATCGTCATCAATTTTGAGTTCTTCGTAAATAATGACCCCATCCACGCGCCGGCCCAGGATATTGCTCATAATTACTTGTTTATCTTTGGTAACAAACACATTCAGTCCGTATCCTAAACGGTCGCACTCACGGGCCATGGTTTCAACCAGCTTATAAAAATATGGACCCGTAACACTTGTAGTGAAGAACCCGAGCATTTTGGTCGTACCGGACTTTAACAGCTTGCCGTTCAGGTTGGGAATATAATTCAACCGCTGAGCAACCTTGAGCACATGAGATTTAGTCTCCGGACTCAGCACATCCACATCATTCAACGCGTTGGACACAGTAGAAATTGAGACGCCAGCCTCTCTGGCAACGTCCTTGATTGTTATCTTTGCCATGAAATTCGTCCTTTGTTATAAAAACGTTTTTATAAATTAAAATTATCATAAAACCGTTTTCATTTCAATAGCTAATTTGAAAACATTAACAGCCCTCCGGCAAACCGAAGGGCTTGGTGAAACCCTACTTCTCCACAAATAGAAGCAATTGCTTACAACGGCAGTCCATCCTCCAGCTTGCTCAGCGCTTCATCCAACACTGCCGCGAAATCCTCTTCCGGGTGTTCTGCATAATGAAGCATGACCGAGATGTTCACACCGATGACCGCTCCCGCAAAAGTGCGAACTGCGAGATCATTCGGCTGACGGCCAACACGCCCCGCTACCATCTCCGCAATCAGCTGCATCATCTGCGTCATGCTGTTCATCATTGCTGACCACAGCTCAGGAATCGCAATCACAAGCTGATTCCGTTCGCGCATCGTAGCCAGCTCATCTTCCGACATATCTACTACCTCGGACATCATGGCATTTTTCAGCGCCTGGAGCGGACTAAGTTCGGACGGCTGTGCCTCAAAGGCAGACACGAGCAGAGGATCATAATTATCACGGGTCAGCACATCCTCCTTGCTTGAGAAGTAGCGAAAAAAAGTGCTGTAGGAAATTTCAGCAGCTTCGGCAATCTGTTCCACAGTGGTTGACTTATAGCCTTGCTCACGGAACAGCCGCAGGGCATGCCGTTGAACCTCTGCCATGGACTTCGCCTTTTTACGTTCACGCAATCCCATGTTTCGTTTCCCGCCTGTAGGCATAGTACACACATCCTGTCCTGTTAAAATTAACTTGTAATGAACTTTCCCCTTATTTCCATATGTCAGTTCACAATAAGTTCTACTACTCCCTGTCCTCCGTCCACAATTACACGGTCGCCTGTCTTCAGTCTTGCTGTCGCACAACCGCAGCCGACAACAGCCGGGATACCCAATTCTCGGGCTACGATAGCCGCATGCGACAACGGCGCACCGATGTCGGTTATAATGGCCGCAGCTCTCGGAAACAGCGGTGTCCAGCCTACATTAATCGTCGAAGCCACCAGAATTTCACCGGCTTGAAACTGCTCTCCCTCTTCCGGTTTGGCCAGTACACGCACCCGCCCTTCAATCCTTCCAGCGGCTCCGGCAGAACCCTTCAGCCTTTCGCCATGAGGGTGTTCAGATAAGGGAACCGGTCGGGAAGCATCGTAGTAATCCAGCCGCCGTTGCGGATCCTTGGCCCACTTGAACGGTTCAAAACGTCCCCGGAGCATCGAAGGCAGCGGCGGCAATGACTGATACCTTGCATACGTTTGCTTGCGTGCAGAAAAATATTGTACAGCAGTCAGATTACCTGTGGCAAGCCAATCCAGAATCTCATCCAGATATAGAAAAAAAACATCCTCTCCTATTCCCGCAAGCTCACCTGCTTTAAGCGCAAATGCGCGGTTCACCCGCATCGTTCGGGTCCATTCGGAACGGACGGCTTCCCGCAGGCGCGGGCCCTCTGACACTGCCTCTATCCGCCGGGCAATCCGCTTGGCCTTTGCCGGGAACTGCTGCTCGAACGCCTTCAAGGCTTCTCTGCTCCGGACCCGCTGTCTCTGCAGAATGTCCTCCACGTCCATAGGGGCCTTGCAGAACTCAGCGATCTGCTTGTCCAGCCACGCGTCATCTTCTCCCGGGTCAGGATACGATAATTCCATTTCATTCGGTCCCCGGTGGCCATACTTCACAAGGTATTCCTTCCGGCTCATTTCTCCCTTTATTACTCTGGAGATTCCGATCAGCGGCCCCAGGCTTTCCAGCTCTACGGAGCCCCCGGCGTTGGACAGCAGCCTATTGGCCTCTTCTTCTCCGGCCGCCTCGCTAAGCTGCTTATGCAGCTTCTCAAACTTCTGCATTTGGGCAGAGGGCGCTTCCAGCGCCGACCACAGCGCCGTGACATTCTGCGGCCACAGCTCCTGCCTCCAGAGTGACAGCAGTTCCTCCCGGGTTGTTGCCGCTTGGAGTCTGGTTGTCAGCCGTCTGCACCACTCCGGTGAATCTTCCAGGAACTGCGGAAGGGTTCTAACGGTCTGGCGAGTTTGTTTCATACTATGCATCATCTTGGGAAGCACAGTCTTGAGCAGCTCCCGTTTGGTAAATGGATATACCGGCAGAGCCATGCCTTCAGGAAGCTCTCCAAACACCCGGCTCATTTTCTTCCATATCGGCTTGGTATTCAGTCCAAATGCCGAGAACATCGATACCGAAAGACTAACATTAGTGTACACCCTTCCGCAAATATTGCCGGACATCACATAATGCCCCAGAATAATATTGTACTCTTCATCCAGGGAGCGCAGGATAGACCAGGTCAGAGGAGTTAAGACACCGGAGATGGATTCGCCCACATTGGTATTGGTCCAGAGAAAATCACCAGCCAGCGAGTCGTTGATCTCGAATGTATTGCGGTTTCCCGGGTTCAAGGTCGTAACCGGTCTCGTCTGCAGGAGGTAGACCCGCCCCTTTGCGACCGCCCACTCGATATCTTGGGGAGCTCCAAGCTCCTTCTCCAGCCGGCATGCATACCGGTATAACTTGGCTGCATACCGCTTGAACTCACCCGGGCCTTCATATCTGCCCCGGTTCCTTGCCAGCGTGAAGGAATATGCGTCGCTCTCGCCTGAAACTAACTGTTCTCCCAGCCCATAGACATAATTCCCCGGCAGAACCGTGCGGCTGCCTGTTATGGGGTCAGCGGTGAACAGGACTCCGGAGATTTCCGAGTGAATCATCAGCTGCACGACAATGGCAACCTTATGGGAGGAGTCCATGTCCTGCATGGAGCTGTAGACTTGAACCCGTTCGCTATCCTTTGAGTGATACACCGTGTACATCGCTTCACGAATCTGTTCATCTGTTTCCACGTTCAACACCGTTTCGAATTCCCCGGCAAAAGATGCCTCCGCCGAATCTTCACTTAAAGCCGAAGATCTGACAGCAAATCGTGCATTCTTATGTATCATGCGGATTTTCTGCAACCTGGCTGCACTTTCAGTCCAAGCCTCTTCCTTTAATTTATCGCTTTCAAAGGCCGAAGGAAAGACAACAAATCCCTCCGGCACAGGATATCCCGCCTGAAGCATTCTGGAGAGCATCGCTCCCTTACCTCCTGCTTCGACATATTGCTCCGGGCTTAGCTCGGCGAATCCTCGGATCATCTGTCCCATATCCAATTGCTCCTTTTGATATATTTGAAACTTTATTTAATTTGATATTTAGTTTCATTTAATACTTTATTCCACTATTGTATTAAACGTCAAGCTTTACTTCATCTATCTAGGGCGTGTCTTCAAACCGCTTCCCCGTCAAAACCTGCTGCTGTATGCCCTAAGGAATCATGGGTACAGTGCCATTTTCTGATCACACGCGGAGAAAGGCGTTTCGCCACCAGGTAGTTTTTTCGGTGGAGGCTTACGTCTCGGTGTTTCAAAGACTTCACTCTTCTTTCGAAGGCTTGTGTGTGCGACTGGAAAGTGTATTCTTGGCTCTGAGTACAAACGGACCGAGTTGCACTTATTTGGGGCTTTTATCCTGTTACA
Source organism: Paenibacillus sp. FSL L8-0470 (assembly GCF_038008625.1). NCBI lineage: Bacteria > Bacillati > Bacillota > Bacilli > Caryophanales > Paenibacillaceae > Paenibacillus > Paenibacillus sp. FSL L8-0470. Next base: position 2,859,513 of record NZ_JBBOZM010000001.1, on the reverse strand, counting down.
GGAGGAACGGACTCCAGCGCAGTTATTTCTCCCTGATGGACGTTTTTAAAGAGAATGCAGAGCAGTAAGGTCGCCTGGGTCCGCAAAAGAGAATAAACAGGGATTTTACTCTCCAGAGCTCTTCCAATTTGAAGACATGCTCTAGTTGATTAATTCCGTCAACAAAAAGGGTGTTCTCAGCAGTTATGAAATGGCTGCTAAGAACACCCTCGTTTGGTGAACAGGATAAACATGAGCACTTGGTGCGAATACTCCGCGACCGGACCGTTGGTCCAATCACTGTGTTCCACACTTTTTTTGAACTTGTTTTGCAAAATATATCAATGGTTCCGATAGGTAATATCTAGCCCATCGAGATATTAACATTCCAGAAGGAGGTTGTCTTATTTCAAGTCATGAACAAGATCAGCCTTCGGAGCTGCAGGAACAACTCACCCTACTCAATTTTTTGCTGATTTGGCTTGGTCCTGTATCCCTTGCCGCGGGCAAGTTTAGCTTTGACTTTTCAAAACTTCCTGGGTTATACTTTACCTACGCTTAATTTCCAGCCTTTGGCAGGAAAGCGGGGGAACCAGTCTTTTGGGGCGAATCATTCACAGAATGTAGGGTACCATCTTACCCGAGTCCGTCAGCTAACCTCGTCAGTAGTGGATGGGTCTGCTTTTTTAGGTATATTCATAACCAGAGACCCTTGCTAAGGGTCTCTTTTTTGTATTCTCATGACCCTGCTGGCAGCAGTTTGGCTATCGACCTCAAGGCTCCCTTTTTTCTCACACTATGAGACCAAGGAGAGATGCAAGTGCAAAAGGTAAGGTACATAACGGATATCAACAAGGTTGCCATGCTGTCTGAAACGGAGAAAGAAAAGCTGAAGGAGATCACCGGCAAATTTGCCTTTCGGGTCAATGACTATTATCTGTCGCTGATCGACTGGGACGACCCGGGTGATCCGATCCGCAGGCTCGTCATTCCAAGTGAAGGTGAACTTGAGGAGTATGGCTGCTGGGATGCATCCGATGAGGGAATGAATTATGTAGTGCCGGGATGTCAGCACAAATACAGAACAACGGCCCTCCTGATTGTCTCCGAGGTGTGTGGAGCTTACTGCCGCTACTGCTTCCGCAAGCGCCTGTTCCGCAATGATGTGAAGGAAGCACAAACCGATGTGGCTCCTGGGCTGGAATACATCAGGAATCATCCAGAGATCAATAATGTGCTGCTTACCGGCGGAGACAGCCTGATTCTCTCTACCTCTAAGCTGCGCTTCATCATCGAAAGCCTGAGATCCATTGACCATGTGAAGATTATCCGGCTGGGCTCCAAAATTCCCGTATTTAATCCCATGCGCATTTATCAGGACGAAGAACTGCTGGAACTAATCCGTACCTATTCATCGGAGGACAAACGCATTTACGTCATGGCGCATATTAATCATCCCCGGGAAATTACGCCCGAAGCCAAACATGCATTCAGAGCACTCCATAATGCCGGGGCAATCGTGGTTAATCAGACGCCGGTGCTGAAAGGCATCAACGATGATGCGGCGGTACTCGGAGAACTGCTCGACCGGCTGTCCTGGGCCGGAGTCACTCCCTATTATTTCTTCGTGAACCGGCCCATTGCCGGCAACCGCGAGTTCGTTCTGCCGCTGGAGCGTGTCTACAACATTGTTGAGGAAGCCAAGGCCAGAACCTCAGGTCTGGGTAAAAGAGTCCGTCTATCCATGAGCCACTCCTCCGGTAAAATCGAGATACTGGCGATTGAAGACGGCAAGGCCTATCTGAAATACCATCAGTCCAGAGCGCAGGAGTACGGCAAATTCATGATCCTGGAATGTCCACCGGATGCGGAATGGTTCGATGATCTTCCCGGCAGCGAGAAGCACTGGACCCACCCTGCTTCCACTTCCCAGATCCCGCAGCTCCTATAAAAGCCAGCACAGTCCCCTTGTATCAGCATCGGGACTGTTTAGCGTGTTTACCGGCTATTCCATCCCCTGTGAGAACAGCTTGCTGATGAGCGCTCTCCGGCTGGAAACGCCGGTCTTAGAGAAGATGGATTTCAGGTGATCCTGTACGGTGTACGCAGAAATATGCAGCGACTCTGCCAGCTCCTTAGTGGATAATCCGCGGGAGAGCATCTCGGCCAGCTGCTTCTCCCTCGCGGTCAACTGGCAGGCATCGGCCAGCAGCCGGAAGATCTCCGAGGACTTGGCATAGACAAAAGCAACAGCCAGCTCCGTCTTCTTGCCGCTGCCTTCAAGCCTGCTGGCCGTAACTGTCAAGTATGCCCCATCCTCGACGCGCAGGCATAATTTCGCCTTCGAAGGCAACCCTCCTGGTTCCGTATTCTCACCAAGTGCCTGCAGGCATACTGCGTTGACCGGCCGGGGGAGAACACCGTGATCCAGCCGTTCCAGCTGCTGCAGACGGTTCAGCCAATATTGAGCCGCACTGTTCGCGCTGACCGGAAGCAGCTGGTCCGTCAGAATCATGATTCCACTGTCCTCCGGTGCGGTATCCATCCGTCCCAGAGGGGGCTCGGAGGCATAGCTGCGGAGTGCGCCGGCAATCAGCGGAACAACAGATGATATCACTGCACACTCGTGCTCTTGAAATGGAGGTTCGTGCTGCGACCGGAACAAGGTTAAGAACCCCCAGCAGCCACCGCCTTCAACCAGCGCAGCCCGGAGCTCGTCGCCCAGGCCCGCAGGCTGGAGGACGTTGCGGTAACGTTCACTCCGCCCGGGCTGCCCTTCCGTTACACCACTTAAACAGGCGACCGGCACTGCCGCAGCGGCCAACTGCTCATATTTCATATAATCCTCATGCAGATATTCGTATTCAAACAGCTGCGGGTGCAGATCCTCAAGACCCCGCTCTGTGATCGCCCCGGTGGACAGCAGCGTATGCGGGTCCACGGTAGTGCAGCAGGCAGCGGTAAACGGAATGTACTGCCGCAGCTTGGAGATTACCGCCTCCCTATATTGCGGAGATGTCATTCTCATCTCCTGCCGGTTGATTTCCAGCGTCCTCAAGCCTTTTAGAACCTCGCTCATCCTGATGTCCTCTCCAAATCCCACATATGTGGGATAGCCTATTCCGTGTTTAATCCTGATAATTAGTAATAATTCTTATTATATATCAGGAGAACTCACATTCAAGCTATAGAGACAGGAGCAGATATCATGCAAGAGAAACATTTACATCATGCCAGAGACTGGGAGCATCCCGATGTTCAGCATTACGAGACAACAATCGCTGCAAAAATACCGGGGTATCCTCTGCTCTATGACATCATGGAGCAATTGCTGAGTGCACACCTCGGCGGTGAAACTCCGGCAGACCTGCTGATTGTCGGGGCCGGAGGCGGTCAAGAATTGATAACCCTCGGCGCTCAGCATGAGCACTGGCGGCTGACTGGCATTGATCTGTCAACGGCAATGCTTGAGCTTGCCCGGCAGCGGATGCAGCGCACGGAGCTGGCCGCTGAAATCACTCTCCAGCAAAGCACGGTTGATGAACTGGACAAGAACAAGCTGTTTGACGCCGCCACTTGCATGCTGGTGCTTCACTTTTTCAAGGAAACCGGACAGAAGCAGCGGATGCTGGAAGAAATCCATAGCCGGCTTCAGGAGGGGGCGATACTGGTTGTGGCAACCTTAAGCGGGGACGTCCGTTCTATCCCCGGGTCCTTGCCGCTGAAGGCATGGAAAAACCACATGCTGGCTGGCGGGATTTCCGGGCAGGAATGCGAATGGTTCGAGCATTCCATCGGTGAAACCTCCTTCCCCATTCCGGAATATGAACTTCTAGCGTTGCTCGCAAGCAGCGGGTTCTCCGGTGTCACCCGCTTTTTCAGCTCCTATCTGATTGATGGCTGGTTTGCTGTGAAGCACGGAAAAGAGGTTGCGGAATGAAAACAGATATAGTGGTTGTCGGCGGGTATGGCCATGTCGGCGCAGAAATTTGCCGGCTTCTGGGAGAACAGCATCCTGGAGTGGTATATGCGGCGGGCCGAAGCCTGGAACGTGCGGAACAATTCTGCAGGACGAGTGGCGGCAAAGTGAAGCCGCTGCGGCTTAGTGTGGGAGAAGCGATAGATGAAGAACTGCTGAAGCGGACCAAGCTGGTGGTCATGTGCCTGGATCAGCAGGATACCTCGTTTGCGGAGGCTTGTCTGCGCAGCGGAACCCATTATGTCGATGTGTCGGCAAATGGGGAATACTTCCGGCTGCTTCAGAGCCTGGGAGACACAGCAGCCGGGCTCAAGGGTACAGCTGTTCTAAGCGTGGGGCTTGCTCCCGGCTTAACCAATCTGCTATCCCTCAAAGCGGTGAATGAACTGGATAGATGTGAGCGCATCGACATCTCCATCATGCTGGGTCTGGGCGACAGTCACGGCCAAGCTGCCCTGGAATGGACGGTTGATAGTCTCGGCTCTGCCTTTGAGCGTGTGGAGCAAGGACGCAAGGTTGCCGCAAGGAGCTTCACGGAACGCAAGCAGGTGAATTTCGGTGGTACGCCGGGAACGCTCAAGACATACCTTTTCCCTTTTTCCGATCAGCAGATTCTGCCCTATACCTTGAAGGTCCCTTCTGTCGCTACACGTTTATGCTTTGATTCCCGGGCGGCCACCTCCGGCATCGCTCTTATGCGAAAAATTGGCTTAACCGCCCTCTTCCGCAACAAAGTCATCCGCAAGCTCACAGTCCAGGCTTTCGGCAAACTTCGGCTGGGTTCAGAACAATATGCGGTCAAAGTCGATGCTTATGGTGTTCGGGGCGGTAAAGCTGTTGTCATGGAAGCCGGTATCGAAGGAATACGGGAATCCGTAATCACTGCCAGAGTGGCCGCCGGGGTTGCCCTGAGTGTATATGAGGAAACCCATCCGGCGGGAATACATCATATTGAACAGCTGTTCAAGCTCCAGGCAAACGGTACGCAGCTCTCCTTAAGTTCAGCAGCCGGAGCCTCCGGCAGGGCCGAATACCCCCTTGACGGGCTTACGTTCTGGTCCGGTGTCCGCTCGCAGTAAGAGGTTCCCGATCTTTATTCTCTTGGCAATTCAATACGGAATGTCGAGCCCTGGCCCGGCTTGCTGCTCACAATAATCCGTCCCCCGCAAAGGTCGACAATCCGTTTGGCCAAAGGCAGTCCGAGCCCGTTCCCGTAAGAAGCCCGTGCTTTATCGCCCTGATAGAACTTTTCAAAGATATGCCGCTGCACCTCCGGGGTCATGCCGATTCCGGTATCGGTAATTTCAACACTCACGTTCTGGGGGGATTCGGTCAAGGTGACGGACAGGTTCCCGTATTCTCTTGAGAATTTTACCGCATTCCCCAGAATGTTAATCCATACCTGCATCAGCAGCTCTTCGCTGCCGTAGAAGCCAGTCTCCGCCAACTGAATCTCCAGATCCAGCTGTTTGCCGCTCCACTGCGGCTCCAGGAGAAGAAGCGCCTGGCGGATCTGCTCATCCAGACTGAACTCTGTTTTTTCAATGATGATTTCCTGGTTCTCCAGCTTCGACAGCTTCAGAATATTGTTGGTCAGCATGGATAATTGCCTGGTGCTGCTAATGATCTTGCCCGCGTATTCCTCTCTTTCCTCGGCCGGAAGATCCGAATTCTGCAACAGTGCAGCATAGCCCTCAATGGCTGTGATAGGCGTCTTGAACTCATGGGATACATTCGTGACAAAATCGGTTCTTAGTGTTTCAATCCCTTGGAGCTCTTGAACCATCTTATTGAAATCCTTGGCCATCTCCCGGAATTCTTCAATCTTAATATTCTCATACAACTGAACATTAAAGTTGCCTTTGGCGACTTCCTTGGTTGCTTCTCTCAGTCTGTTGATGGGAAGCAATATTTTTTGCCCGATGACGGCAGTGATAAGCGTTCCAGTAAGGATTCCCGTAAGCAGTACCGCTGCCAGAAATCCGAAGGCGTGGAATTGGCCCGGCTCGATGATTGTGAACCTCTTTATAACGAATATAATAGTCATCATAAAGACCGCAGAAGACAGCATGATCATAAATACCAGCATCACAAAGGCGAACCATAAATTGCTGAACCTCTTTTTCATATATGCTTCACCGCCTTATACCCGAGTCCCCGGACCGTTACAATCTCAAACTCCATATATTCCCTGAAACGTTCCCTCAGCCGGTTGATATGCACATCCACTGTCCGGGCATCTGTCTCCGTATCCATTCCCCAGATTTCATCCATCAGCTGCTGCCTGGTAAATATCTTGTTTGGATAAGCAATCAGCTTATATAGCAGGAAAAATTCTTTCTGCGGGAGAACCGTACTCTCCCCATCCCTGTAGACCGTTACAGAATCATAATCAAGGGTCACCTCGCCCACAGTCAGCTTGCGTTCATTGACAATCTGCGCCCGGCGCAGCAAAGCCCCCACCCGCAGTACCATCTCATTGATATCAATAGGCTTCACCATATAATCATCTGTGCCGACCAGGAACCCTTTCTGCTTGTCCTGAAAGCTGTCTTTGGCAGTAATGATCAGCACAGGCAGATTATTATTGGATTGCCTCAAATGCTCAATCAGCTCGTAACCGTCCACTTGCGGCATCATAATATCAGAAATAATCAAATCAATATATTCTGCTTCCAAAATATCCAGCGCACTCTGGCCATCCTCTGCTGCAAGCACCCTGTAGCCATGTTTCCCAAGCACCGTACAGATCAGCTGGCGCAACGTCTCATTATCTTCCACAACAAGTATAGTAATCATGAAATCACCTGCATTCTTTAGCCTTTGATTGAAGTATAGTCTTTCCCTGTAGCTGGAAGCCAGTTGATGTTCAGTTCATATTCGTATGATATGCTGTCAGCAATTCATCAAGCTAGCTTTATTTGAAAGGAAGGTTTACAGATATGCTTCAGCTAAAAAACATCAGCAAGAGCTACACGACAGGTGATTTCACACAGGTAGCGCTCGATAAGGTCAACCTCAATTTACGGGAAAATGAATTTGTGGCCATCCTGGGTCCCAGCGGCTCGGGTAAAACCACCTGCCTGAACATCATCGGCGGGCTGGATCAATATGACAGCGGAGACCTGATCATTAACGGTAAATCCACACAGAACTTTCAGGACAGCGATTGGGATGCTTACCGTAATAATAGCGTCGGCTTCATCTTTCAAAGCTATAATCTGATTGCGCATCTGAGTATTATGGACAATGTCGAGCTGGGAATGACCCTCAGCGGTGTCCCCGCAGCCGAGAAACGGCAGAAGGCAAAAGAGGTGCTGGAGAAGGTTGGCCTTAAGGATCATCTGCACAAGAAGCCGAACCAGCTGTCCGGCGGTCAAATGCAGCGTGTAGCCATCGCCCGGGCGCTCGCCAATGACCCCGACATTATTCTTGCCGACGAACCTACAGGAGCGTTGGATACCCAGACAAGTGAACAGATTATGGAGCTGATCAAGGAAATCGCCAAGGATAAGCTGGTCGTTATGGTTACGCATAACCCGGAACTGGCCCGGAAATACACAGACCGGACTGTGGAATTCCGAGACGGTAAAATCATTTCCGACACCGATCCGCTTCCCGACCAGAAAGTAAGCTCTGACTACAAGCTGAAAAAGACAGCAATGGGTTTCTCCACAGCGCTCAAATTGTCCTTCAAAAACATCATGACCAAAAAATGGAGAACGACCTTAACCGCTTTCGCCTCCAGCATCGGTATCATCGGGATTGCCTTAATCCTGGCTCTCTCCAACGGCTTCAATAAACAAATCAACAACTATGAAGCGGGTGCGCTCTCCAATTTCCCGGTGTCGATCAGCCAGTCTGCGATGAGCTTTGACCGCTCGGAAACTGCGGCAGATGATACAGCAACCAGCAAGGAGGAGTATAGCGACTCGCAGGAAATCTATCCATACGATCCGAGCGCCAATACCATTATGCACACCAATGTTCTGACCGAAAAATATCTGGACTTTGTGAAGCAGATTGATCCATCCCTGATCGACGGCCTCTCTTATGCCCGTAAAGTGAATATGAACATTCTAAAATCTGATGATAAAACGGCTACTGCCATCAATACAAGCTACTTCTCCTCATTCCCAAGCAAGGCTGGCGGTGCTCCCGGAAGTTATCTGGAGAACTATTATGACCTGCTCGCCGGTTCGTTTCCGTCCAAGGATACCGACCTTGTACTGATCGTGGATGAGTACAACCAGCTGAATGTTGCTTCGGTGGAAGCGCTCGGCCTGGATTATACTGCGAACAGCATCAAATTTGACGATATTGTCGGTCAAGAGTTTAAGCTGATCCCGAATGATCTGTACTATGTAAAATCCGGTGACCATTTCGTGGTCAATGGAACGGCTGCCAACTTAAGTGATATGTATAACAGCACGGATGCCATTCCACTTCGTATTGCAGGAATTATCCGGGCGCAGAAGGATTCTCCGATGTCCACTATGGCTGCCGGAATCGCCTATTCTGACGATCTGGCGCTCCGCTTCATTACCTCCGCACAGGCTTCCAAGGTGGTAAAGTCCCAGGAGCAGGAAGATGCCGTTAATCTTCTGACCGGCGAAGTGTTTCCCAAAACCTCTGCTCAGACAGACATGATGCCTGGTGCAGCCATGATGCCTGGTGGCGCAGGCAGCAATACGGCTCCTGTGAAAGAAGATGTTCTGGCTGCTCTGGGTGCTACAAGCATCCCGGCTTCGATCTCCATCTATCCGAAGGACTTTGATTCCAAGGAAGCCATCGTGGAGTATCTGGACAAATGGAATGAAGACCTGCCCGAGAGTGATATGATCGTATACACGGATATGGCGGCCATCGTTACCGGCCTGACCGGCGGGATTATGAATGCCATCACACTTGTACTGATTGCCTTTGCTTCGATCTCGCTCGTCGTTTCCATGATTATGATCGCAATTATCACCTATATTTCTGTACTGGAGCGGACTAAGGAGATCGGGGTGCTACGCGCATTAGGCGCACGCAAAAAAGATATCACGCGTGTCTTCAACGCAGAAACCTTTATCATCGGTGCCTTTTCCGGGGTTCTGGCGATAGGAATTACCTATCTGCTGACCATCCCGGCGAACATTATTATTAAGTCGCTCACGGATCTTTCCAATGTCGCCCAATTAAATCCGCTGCATGCCTTGCTGCTGATCCTGATTAACGTGGTGCTCACCATGCTCGGCGGATTCATTCCGGCCAAGCTTGCCGCCAAGAAGAATCCGGTAACGGCGCTGCGCAGCGAATAATCACAAACTACTAAGGGGTGCTCCGACTTCAGCCAGGTCTCCGCAGACATGCTTACGGCTGAGGTGACGGCGGCGCAGTACGCGGTATTCACGACACCGCCGGTGGACGCTACCGATGAGGAGAGACCGGAGACTTTTGCCCAAGTGGTAAAGAGCACCTGGAGATATATCTTCGAGGACTGGTTCCCGGAAAGCGGCTATGTGCACGACGAAGGTAAGCTGAACTTTGAATTCTATGACGAGCGCTGTCTTGCGCGGGTGGATACGGTGATGGAGATCTATATTCCGGTGCAGAAGCGGACGGGGGTGTAGTGTCAGAAGAGGATGAAGGGTTAGACTGGAGGGTATCATGAAACCACTTAGCATTGATTGTAATATGTGGTACAATGGGGCCGAAAGTTCAGTTTAACAATATGCATCCGGCAAAGGAGTTAACCATGACCAGACAACGCAAGATTATCTTAACCATAACCATATTTTACATATTTTTTATTCTTTTTTTTATGTTCTTCGCCTTCGGTAGAGGAGAATCTAACGATCACTCGCTTGGCTACACCTTTATTTTTTTGCCCGACAGCTTTTTTAAGATGCCGTCTCTATCTGAGCTCCTGGATTTCAGCGTCATGGATTTAGTAGATTTTGGGAACACCGCTGCCTTTATCCCTTTCGGTATATTGATTCCATGGTTGTACCGGGTCACCTTTGCCCGGTTCATTACCTTATTCTTTATAGCGATTCTTGTGCTGGAAACCATCCAGGCCCTTTCGTTCCTCGGCAGCTTCGATATTAACGATGCTATTCAGAATACGGTCGGCGCAGCCCTCGGTTTTGGGGCGTACAAGCTTGGTTTCCGTTCCCGGAGCCTCTGGCGCAATCTGGCGACAACGGCTATATCGGGGTTGGTTCTTTTATTAGCCGTATGGGGATTAAGCGGGGCGATAGATAAAGCGACAACCAAAGTAGAAGGCCCGTTTGTGGCGATCAATGAATGGACGGACAGTTCGGGGAATTCATCCGCTGGATACAAGCCAGAGGACGGCTTTCAAATAAGCGGTCAAACTGTAAAGCCCTTGTATAATATGTATGGCGCTGAAGGCGTAGATTCTAGAACGTTCACGTATACGTCTGAGGGGGAGACGATATTCTCGTTCTATAACGGAATCCCTGAACCAACCGATTATTCGGGAAGCATCCGTGTTACCCTCGATGGAAAAGAGATAATGACCGGCTCTGGAGAAGATCAGCGGAGTGATCCTGATCTATTCCCGTCGATATTCAAGATTCCTCTCGAGCCGGGGAACGAGCTGAAGATCACCATTGAGGGGAACCAAAAAGTATGGGATGTCGGGTATAAGCGGATGCAATATTTTTGGAACTAAGTTCATAGCCAGACTGCAATTTGTTTCTTCTGGAAAGTCAAAAGGTAAGCTCCGCTGCAGGAGCTTACCTTTTGGCATTTCTATAGGGGCCAGGCTTACAGCTGAACCGCCACGTAGCTTCCGAATTCAACCATACCCGCTTTGTCCAGCTTGGTTGCATCATATTGCTTGATGACCTCGGCGGTCTTCTGCATCAGCTCTGAACTGTCTGTATCGGCCAGAACGCGCAGGACCACCAGGGTCTCCCCATTCTTCAACTGTTCGGCCAATTTGGTCTTGTACGCTTCCAGGGAATCCACCTCAAGCCCTTGCGTCACATAATAATCATAGGCATTGCTGGTGGCCTGGAACAGGGACAACTCCTGGTCCAGCCAGTAAGCCTTGTCCATCACATACTCTACATCTGTGGCAGTGGCATCGCTGGAATTGTAGAGCAGATAGGGAAGTCCGCTATTGGTAGCATTATTGGTCGGATCGACATTGACCCATTCCGCGCCGATTTTCACTTTGTTCCAGGCGTGATTCACGCCGCTCATGGTTCCTGTGACCACCATCGAAGGGACCTGGGACAGGTCAGCGAGCAACTGGAAGGTGTGTGCATAGCTCATACATACGCCAACTTTTTTGACCAGAATGCCGTAGGTACTGAAGGAATCATTGAATTTGGCATCCACACTCTTGAACTGCTGCTCCTTGGCATTCTCCAGCGCGGCATCATCATAGGCGGTATTGTCATTCAGATAATCGTAGATCGCCATCTGCTTCTCATCGGCGCTCATACCGTCCTTGAGTGTGGCGGCGATCACTTTATCTGCCTCTGAGAGGATCTCACGCTGTTTGGACGCAATGACCTCGGCTGAATCATCGTACTCCACATGCAGCGTCAGGTTCTGATAATCGTAGCCGTAGCTGCGGAATCCAAGAATGAGCGGGTTCTGATAGACTACTTTTTCCACTACATCGACCAGGGTTCGCGCATTCTGCGCCTCCGGGAAGGCCAGAAGCGAAATTTCGGTCTTTCCGCTGATCAGTGACAAGGCGAGATACTCTTCCAGCGCAGAATCGGCATGAATCAGGTCCGCCCGGATCGTTGAGGCAGGCACGGCCTGCTTATTCCCCTCATCTACCTTGCTGCGGGTATTTTCCTTCTGCCGGTCAATGGCATTATCGCCGGATTCGCCCGCATTGTCGTTGTCAATGATGGTCGGAACATCAGGGGCAGGCACATACTCCGTATTATTCTCCGGCTCCACATACCCTTGATTGGCCCCTTTGCTCTGGGCGGCTGCAAGACCTGCAATATCGGTATCCGTCAACTGCGTAACCTGTACGTACCCCTTGAGCGCTGTACCTTGAATGGAGTATGGCACATCGGTTGGGCCGGACTGCTGAATCGTGATTGAATCCGTGTCATATATCACAGTCCCCGAGGCTTTGGAGCCGTCAATGAACTGGACAGGTACAGTCTTGGGCAATTCGGCAGCGTTCTTGAACAATTTCAGGTTGATATTATCCTCGGAAGCTACGGTGCGCGGCAGCAGCTTGGACAGCGACACGGTGTCCACCGAGCGGCTGAACCTGGACTCTTTGCCTCCCTGAACAGCGGTGACATAATATTCACCTTGCACATTGTTGTTCTGAAGGCTGGTGATGGTCTCATCCACAATGCCGAGCGCACCGCGCCCGTCCTTCATGAAGTCGTTATAAGAAGTGCCGGGCACCGTCGCAATCTTCAGCGGACGCTGATTCGCATATCCTTGCTCCGCCCCGTTCAGCGCCTCATTGGTATTCTCCATCGTGATATGCGAAGCGCTGTAAATATTGTAGCTCTCTGCGCCCGGCACCTCATTCCATACGAGAGTCAGTCTGCCGTCAGGGCTGATGTCGGCATCCAGAGTTGGTGTGGGCAGATCCGATTTCACCGTAAACGGAATGATAATCGGCTGCTTCAGTGGAGTAGGCGATTTGGCATCCAGGTCATAGTTGAGCCGGATGTAGTACACGGGGGCGTTCCCCCAGGAGCTGCCTCCGGCTTCGCGCAAGGAATCGGAAGGGAGTACGCCGAAGCCGAGCGGCTTGATGGAGTATACGCTTTTGCCACCTACAAGCTGTGAGTCTTCAAGGGTCCCTACCTTGCTCTCCGGCAGTGCCTTGATATCGGTATGTACGGACAGCGTCTTGCCAATTGCCTCTGAGCCAAGATCCGTATTGAATCTGAAGATAAATTCCATATCCTGCTCAACATTATACATAGGCATGATGCCCGGATTGTTGTCAGTATCGTATTTCTGCTTCAGATTATACACCGTCTGCGAAGCGTCCGGCGGAGGGTTCCCTGAAGGTTTCTTCGTTTCTGCAGCCGGACTGGCCGTCGGTGCGGGTGAAGGCGCTGGACCGGCTTCCTTGCCGCCCCCCATGCAGCCTGTTAGAATCATACACATGATGAGCATAATCATTGCCAATTGTTTCACTTTCACTAACGTCCTCTCCTGTCTGGGTTGTCTTAATGAGGGTTATGGTGCGTAATCCAAAATTACCCATTACAAAGCACAGGAGATATATAACCCATTTGGGAACGATTAAAACAAATTTGGGATATTTTATATTTAAGTTATATAAGCAGAGGGCTAACGAGGGGGCGCTGAGTATTCGCGGCAATTCATGTTAAGCATAGAAGGTTTTAACTCACATCTCTATTATTGACTTGAGTCTTGTAAAAAACATGCTGACGAACAAACGAAATTAAAGTCAAACGGTTAGAACTTTTATCGAATAGGCAGACAGAAGAAGGACATCCAGCCTTGTTGGAGAAATTGTCGTTTACCAGACCACAATTTCCAGATAAAGGAGATGTCCCATTCATATGGTAACCCTCTACAGCTCTGTCTTTTTCAAAACATTCAAGTCGATTTCGCAACACTCAAGTATATTACAAATAATTAAAAATTGCCTGCAATTCTACTCTTACCCTTCAATAACGCCTTTTTTGAGAATGAGATTGCCATACAGCGCTTCTTCCCCGGTTACTACAATCGCATAAGCGGATTTGGACCGTTCATAGAAGTTGAAGCGTTCCTCGTAACCAATTACCGTTTGCGGATCAACATCCCTAATAATCTCTTTATAAGTGTCCCAGATCACAGGAACGGTAGGATCACCTTGCACCACATCCATTAGAACGGCCTGATGCCCGGCATAATGATCCAGCGGATACAGCTCCAGAATAGCGGCCAGCAGCTGGGGGATTCCAATACCATCGCATCTTGTCACCCGGGGATGCAGCGCATGTCCCGGAAAATTCGCATCCGCCAGCACCAGCTCATCCCCATGGCCCATTTCCATCATAATCCGCACGAGCTCAGGGGACAGCAGCTTGGGAATCTTTTTGAGCATCCTATAATCTCCTTTACATTCCGTAAAATGATCTAAGTGCTACCAGCTGCTCGATCCGGTCTGCCGGCAGCTCACGCTCCCCTTGGATCATGCGGGTCAGAAAGGTGAGCTTCGCTGTATACTCCAATCTCTCCATATTCATGTAAGCCGCCATTACATCCTTTCCCCAGGACAAAGCCCCGTGGCTTTCCAGCAGCACAGCGGATTTCTTGCCGAGGAAGGGCATAATCGAATCAGGAACCTCCTCAGTGGAAGGCGTACCGTACGGGGCCAGAGGGATCTCGCCCATGGCAATGACCGATTCCGGCATCATCATCTTATCCAGTGCTTCTCCCTTGATGGCAAAGGCAGTGGCAAATGGCGGATGTGCGTGAACGACACCATGGATGCCGGGAAGCTCCCGGTAGATCCGCAGATGCATTTTCACCTCTGTCGAAGGGCGGTAGCCCTCCTGAGCCTCCAGAATTTCACCCTGAAGATTAACTTTCACCAGAATATCCGGCTCCAGATATCCTTTGCTTACACCGGTAGGGGTGGCCAATACTTCGTGTTCATTCAACCTTGCTGAAATATTGCCGTCATTGGCGGCAATATAATCTTTATTGAACAGGTTTCTCCCGATGTCACAAATCTGCAGTCGTAATTTCCGTTCCATTTCATCCATTGTCATTTCTCCTCTTTGTATAGTCATTCTTGAACAGGCCGGTACACGGCAAGACTTCCGGAAGCGGCGGCCACTTCCCCCGCCCGGCTGTAATCCAGCAAGCCAAGCGCCGTGAGCTGCACGATAACGTTCCCGATTGCACTTGCTTCGACCGGACCGGCGGTCACTTCTTTCCCGGCCGCATCCGCCGTCAGCTGGCACAGCAGCCGGTTCTGGATACCGCCGCCAACCATATGCACGGTATGGATCGTTTTGCCGGTGAGCTCCTCCAGCTCCGCGATCGCCTTGCGGTACGCCTCGGCGAGGCTCACTAGAATGAGCCGTACGACTGCACCTTTGCTATCCGGCACCGGCTGTCCGGTGCTGCGGCAATATTCCGCAATACGTCCGGGGATATCTCCCGGGGTGCTGAACAGCGGATCACCCGGATTGATCAGACCTTGCACAGCCTGCTCGCTTTCGGCCAGCTCGACCATTTCCCCGAAGCTAAGGGTCACACCGGCTTCCGCCCAGGCTCTTTGGGTTTCCTGCAGCAGCCAAAGACCCGTAATATTCTTCAGCAGCCGGTTGCCTCCGCCATAGCAGCTCTCATTGGTGAAGCCGTAACGGTAACAGCGCTCTGTAAGCACGGGCTGCTCCGTTTCAATTCCCACCAGCGACCAGGTGCCGCAGCTGATAAATGCGGCATGCTCCTTGTCACGATAAGGAATCGAAGCAACCGCTGAAGCCGTATCATGTGAAGCGCCGGCAATGATCTGCAGGGCACTGCCTCCGAATTCCTTGCGGAGGCCGGGAAGCAGGGAGCCGATAACTGTCCCGGCATCCACCCTCTCGGCAATCAGCGCCGGAGAAATTCCCAGTCTGCTGAACACCTCGGATGAGAGTTCTGCCGTGCCGGCCTTCATGAGGCCGCTGGTGCTGAGGATCGTCCTCTCGGCGGCGGCTGTTCCTGATAATAAATAATGAAATAAATCCGGCATCATTAAGATACGGCTAGCATTTGCCTGCAGTTCAGGATTCCGCTGAACATCAGCAAACAGCTGATACACTGTGTTGATGGGGTCCGGCTGGTTGCCGGTCAGGCGGAATTGTTCCCCCGGCGGCAGCAGCTCTTCCAGCTTGAGGCGGTATTCCCGCATCCGCTGATCTCTGTAATGATGAGGCGGATACAGCAGCATTCCGTCCTGATCCAGCACGCCGTAATCCACACCCCAGGTGTCCACACTGAGACTAAGCAGCTCCCCGTATTTGCTGCAGGCCAGCCTGATCCCCTGCTTGATTTCCTGAAACAGCTCCAGCACGTTCCAGTGCAAATCCCCGCCGATGTGCAGCGGCGTATTGGCAAACCGGTGAAGCTCCTCGGTGACAATGCGGCTGCCGTCATAAGTTCCCAGGATCACTCTGCCGGAGCTGGCTCCAAGATCCACGGCCAGCACTCTTTTGAACTCACTCATCGAAACCACCTGCCTAAGTTCTGTCAATGATACAGCGGACCGAAATTACGGCATGCCCGGTAATCGGCATCCTCCAGGCTGTCTGTTCCAAACAGCGACCACACACGCGGTCTAAAGATCTGTGATTCGTCGACGTTATGCATACTGACTGGAATACGCAGTATTGAAGCAAGTGTGATCAGATCGGCTCCAATATGGCCGTAGCTGATGGCTCCATGATTGGCTCCCCAATTGTTCATCACATCATAGACCGATTTGAACGAGCCGGTTCCGGTAAGGATTGGAGCAAACCAGGTGGTCGGCCAGGTCGGATCGGTGCGTTCATCCAACTGGCGGTGAACCTCTCCGGGAAGCTCAGCGGTATAACCTTCCACCAGCTGCAGAACGGGTCCCAAGCCTTTGACGAGGTTAAGCCGCGCCATCGTGACAGGCATGCCGCCTTTGGTCAAGTAGTCGGTAGAGAAACCGCCGCCGCGGAAATATTCCTGCGAGGCAGGTCGGAAGAAGGTCTCCTTAAGCGAGGCAGCCACTTCTTCTTCCGTAATGTCCCAGAAGGGCTTGATCGCCGGCTTGCCTTCGAGGGATTGCTGACCGGTTCCGTCGAGCGCGGCCGAACCGGAGTTGATCAAGTGAAGCAGGCCATTCGCAGCAGCGCCTTCCAGCTCGTAGCCGGTCACACGCTTCACGGCTGCCGGACTCCAGTACGTGCGGACATCAGCGAATATTTGCGCCGTATTCGTCAGCAGATAATTAAACAGCATCGTCACGCCGTTCAGACTGTCATTTTCGGTAGCCAGAATATAAGGTGCCCGTTTGCCGTTCCAGTCAAAAGAGGAATTCAGGATCGTCTCCATAAAGTCGCCATTCGGGAAATGGTCGGTCCACTGGCGTTGCCCTTGAAAGCCTGCAGCAATGGCATTATGTCCCTGCGCTTCTTCTTCAAAGCCAAGCTCCGCAAGCACAGGATTACCGATCATGAGGTCACGTCCGATTAGGGCCATCTTGACACAGGTCTCCCACTGCTTCTCCTTCTCTTCTTCGCTGACCTGCAGATGGGCTGGGTTGTTGTCAGGCCCTATCTGACAGTTCTCCTTGGTCCATTTCAAGGCCCGCGCAAATTCCTGCGGATCGTAGATTTCCTCTTCGAAGCGGCGCACGAACTCGGACATGTCGATATATTCATTGCGCATGCCCAAATACTCCTGGAAGAATTGGTCATTCACGATGGAACCGGCGATCCCCATGGAAACGGAACCCATGGATAAATAGGAGCGGCTCTTCATAATGGCTGCGGCCAACGCCGATTTGGCAAACCGGAGCAGCTTGGCCTGAACATCGGCCGGAATATCTTCACTTCCGGAGTCCTGCACATCCTCCCCATAGATCCCGAAGGCCGGAATTCCCTTCTGGGCGTATGCCGACAGAACTGCGGCAAGATAAACAGCACCGGGTCTTTCCGTGCCATTGAACCCCCATACCGCATGGGGAATTGCCGCATCCATATCCATCGTTTCTGAGCCGTAGCACCAGCAAGGAGTTACTGTAATGGATACCCCCACATTTGCTCCGGAGAACTTCGAACGTGCAGCCGAAGCTTCACTGACTCCGCCAATAGTAGAATCCGCAATGACGCATTCCACGGGCGATCCATCAGGATAACGCAAATTCTCCTGCAAAAAATCAGCTACCCGTTGTGCCATTCCCATAGTCTGAAGCTCTAACGATTCGCGCACACCGCGCCTTCTGCCGTCGATCGTTGGACGAATGCCGATTGCCGGATACTTTACTGCCATACTGAACAACCTCCTCAAAGGTAATGGGTTTATAAACTAAATATATCGCTTTCATCTGCTTCATCATAAAATCTGAGAAATGGAATGTCAACAAAAAACCACACATATATGTGACTTTTTGTGGATTTTATTTTGTTGATCGCTAATAAATGTGGAATATCCTTTTATTTCTGAAGTGAATTGTAGTACACTAGCCTTATAGATGTTTTAATGCAGGAGGAACTACATGAGAGCTTTTGAACGCCGGGAATATATTATCAACAAGCTGCACCGCTATAAGAAAGTCCATGTTGCTGATCTGGCACAGGATTTCGGAGTCTCCGAAGAAACGATAAGAAGAGATCTCGACAAGCTGGATAAAGAAGGAATTGCCAAGAAAAGCTATGGCGGAGCGGTTCTGAATGTTCACACCAATGAAGATCCCGCCTACTCCCTCCGGCATTCAGTCCATCTTGACGAGAAGCAGATGATCGCCGACAACGTGCTGGGACTGATCAATGATGGCGACAGCCTGATGACAGACACCAGTTCGACCGCTTTTGAAGCCTTAAGGAAAATAACCGATGTTAAACAAAATCTGACGGTGATCACCAATTCACTGGTAGTCCTGTCCGAGTTCCAGCATTCCGGCCACAAGCTGATCTCTACCGGTGGTGTTCTGGGTGCCGAGACGAACTCCTTTGTCGGACCGACTGCCTCCTATACCCTACAAAAGTACAATGTGGACGTCGCCTTGTTCAGCTGCAAAGCTCTGTCTATGACAGGCGGGCTGAGTGATTCCAATGAAGCAGAAAGCGAGCTAAAGGTTCTGATGCAGCAACAGGCGAGCAAGGTGATCCTGCTTGTGGACCATTCCAAATTCGACCGTATTGCCTTCATCAAATTGTTCAGCTTTGACAAAGTGGATTACCTTGTGACTGACCGCAAGCCTTCGGAGGAATGGATTGATTTTTTCAAGGAGCATCAGATTTCACTGGTCTATGGCCCCACAGAGTAGCCTGCAATCTCTACCTGGAAAGGGGGTGAACCCGCGAATGGTCTAAATAAATATAACGGGTGCAGCCGGCCCGCAGTGGCTCCCCTTTGTCCTCCTGGCTGTAGGCTTATGCTAGATTGGGCTGTTATGGGCTGTGTTCAAGAAAATGGACTGAACTTTTGTATGCGCTTTCTATTAACAATTTACCTCCCGGATTCTACCCGCTTAAAGCTTCTACTCAACTTTCGTTCTATCAATCATAATCCAGATTCCCTTCTTCATACAAAAAATCGGGTGCAATCCCTCTTTGACGGAGGAATCTCACCCGATTTTTTCCAAGTGGGAACGGCTTCGCCGTCCTCAAAAAGAAGGTACCCGTTTCAGCGAGAAATAGAAGGATAACTTATAGCGTGAGCATATAAATTATTATATTTTAAAAAACAAACTTCCATTCTAGCTGTCTATACTACAAATCACTTTCGCTCTGAGCCCGCCGGGCAAAGTCTACGAACTGAAACTTATCCAGCCGGTGCCGCGATTCGGTATACTGGAACAGCTTAGTGTCCACCAGATGCACATAGTTGCGGACTACGACAATATGCTGATAATCGTGCAAATCAAGCAAAAGCTTATCCTCCGGTGTGGCTTCTTCCACAGAGATCTCCTTTTTGGCGTAGCTGATAGTGAGATGAAGTTCTCCTTCCAAATACGCATAGATCGAATTCCCGGCGGTTTCAGCAGTGAGAGACGGTACATAGGAGGTTAGAAAATAATCCTTATCCAGGATGATCTTCTCCCCATCAATCTCCCGGGCACGAACTACCTTCCAAAGCGGGCCCGGCTCCTTCATCTGAAGACGCCGTTCCTCCTCGGATGTACTGGGCACACAGCCGTTCTCATATACAATGGTACGTACGGAACGGCCCAGGTTTTTGGACACTTCCTTGAAGCTGACCAATCCGGAAACGGGGAAGTTCATCCGCTGGGTATCGAGTACAAAGGAACCTTTGCCCTTAATCTTATGGATATAGCCGTTCTGAGAGAGCATAAGCAAAGCCTTGCGCACCGTCTCCCTTGAAGTTCCGTAAGCTTCAGCAAGCTCGCTTTCCGAGGGCAGCTTCTTGCCGGCAGGGAGCTGACCGGACTGAATCCGGGCCGAATAATCATTATAAATATGAAGATATATATTCTTATTCATCCTTAATCACCATGCCCATAGTACCACGATTGTTAACCTTTAAGATAGATCTTTAGAACAGGAACCGCCTGCCCATGAACAGGATTTGAACTAGGGATCAGCTCCTCTACCCGTTCGATGATATCCTGCCCGTCAGGCACGATAACCGGTGAAGTCAGCGGGTATCCTGCTGCGGTAATAGCATCCCGGTCGAATTCAAGCAGCAGCTGACCCGCCTTGACTTGATCTCCAGTGGCGGCATGAGCCGTAAATCCGCTGCCTTTCATCGAAACGGTATTGATGCCGATATGAATCAGAATCTGCACTCCCGTAGCATGCTCCAGAATCATCGCGTGCTTGCTCTTGATGACATGGGCGACAGTAGCGTCAAATGGAGCATACACTTTTCCTTCGGACGGATTTACTGCCACTCCTTTACCCATTTGCCGCTCGGCGAAGGCCGGGTCCGGCACTTCTTCCAGCGGTACAATCTGTCCTCTCACCGGCGAGACGATTTCCAGAACATTCGCTGCTGATTCTTTGCTTCCAGCCTTCTCTTGAATCATCGGAGGAAGGGAAGCCGGAGTTGTCGCCTGGACGTTATCCGCCTTTGCGTTATTATCCGGTTCTTCGCCTCCCCGGCCGCGGATCTTGCCGAACAATACGGTAGCTCCGAAAGGAATGATTAATACGATGGCCATGCCGACAAAGAAGATTCCCCATTGATTCGGGAAGATGGACAGGAAGCCGGGAATCCCGCCGACCCCGATGGAGGATGCCAGTACATTGTTGAGTGCCAGCAGTATGCCCGCCAGACCCGAACCGATCATCCCGAAGATAAACGGATACTTATAACGGATGTTAACCCCGAAGATCGCCGGTTCTGTAACCCCCAGGAAGGCAGAAATGGAAGAGGTCACGGCCAGACCTTTCGTCTTCTCCTGCTTGGCCACGAACAGCATGCCGAGTGCGGCTGCACCCTGTGCAATGTTGGACAACGCCAGCATCGGCCAGAGGAAGGTTCCTCCTTCGGAACCGATCAGCTGAATATCCACAGCAAGGAACGTATGGTGCATGCCGGTAATAACCAGCAGTGCGTACAGCCCCCCATAAATGAGTCCTCCCAGCGCCGGGAAGGAGCCAAAGATGTTGACCAGTCCCGTTGTAATAGCATTGGCAATCATGAATGTAACCGGACCGATAACCGTAAACGCCAGAAATCCTGTAACCAGCAGCGCTACCGGTGCCACGACCAGCAGCTTGATGGAATCATGCACCCGCTTGTTAAGCCAGCGCTCCAGCCGGGCGAGCAGATAAGCGGAGACCAGCACCGGGAGCACCTGTCCCTGATAGCCGATCTTGTTAACTTCCCAGCCGAATAAATTCCAGACTGGAACCGTACCTTCCAGCTTGGCATCCGCATATCCGTATGCACTGAGCAGATCAGGATGAACCAGGATAAGACCGAGCACAATCCCCAGCAGCGGACTGCCGCCGAACCGGGTTACTGCCGACCATCCAATAAGTGCGGGCAGGAAGGTAAAGGCCGTACTGGCAATCGTATTGATAATCGAAGCGATGTCCTTCCATTGCGGATACACATCCACCAAGGAGCGTTCGTCGAAAAAGATGCCGGGACCCGTCAGAATGTTGTTGATCCCAAGCAGCAGACCTGCCATCACAATGGCCGGGAGGATCGGAATAAAGATATCCGCAAGTGTCTTGATCGCCTGCTGCAGCGGATTCTGGTGTTTGCTGGCTGCCGTCTTTACCTCGTCTTTCGAAGAACGGGCACCGCCGGTAATGTCGATCATTTCTTCATATACTTTGTCCACCAGTCCCGGACCGATAATCACTTGAAATTGGCCTTGGGAAGAAAAGTGCCCTTTCACCAGATCATTCCGTTCCAGCGCAGAGATATCAACCTTTCCCTCGTCTTTCAAGGCAAATCTCAGCCTTGTGACACAGTGCGTGGCTGCTTCAATATTGTCTTTTCCGCCTATGGCCTGTACGATCTGCTCCACGTTTTGCCGGTTAATCGCCATGTTCTCACTCCTTAATTTAGTTAGGTTATATTCGTGCTGTTAACGGATAATCCACATGTAGGATGCATAAGGTGATAGCTCAACCGTCTGGCCCCATGCTGGGGTCTGCGGGGTATTTCCGATCAGCAGTTCTGCTTCCTTGCCCTTGACCGTCTCCCAGAACACTTCGGCAGCAGTAAATACTGCATGTTCACCGCTGAAATTGGATACGACGACCAGTACTTCGGTTTCATTAATCCGGGCATAGGCGTAAATCTGAGGATGAGCCTCATCAAGCCGGACATAACGTCCGTTGGTAAGCACCTCTTCCTGCTTGCGCAGACGGATCAGCTTACGGTAATGAGCCAGGATGGAAGTCGGATCTCCAAGCTGTGCGCTAACGTTGATCTCCTTGTAACTCTCATCCACCCTCAGCCATGGGGTCCCGGTGGTAAATCCGGCATTCGCTGTCTCATCCCACTGCATCGGTGTCCGCGAATTATCGCGGGAGCGTTCCCGGATGATGGCAAGTGCTTCATCCGCTGACAGGCCTCTTTCCTGCAGGATCTTGAACATATTGGTGGATTCGATGTCGTTGAACTCACCAATGTCCAGCCATTTCGGATTTGCCATACCGATCTCTTCACCCTGGTACACATAGGGTGTACCCTGCAGCCCGTGGAGCGTCGTCGCCAGCATCTTGGCACTCTCCACCCGGTAGATTCCGTCGTCCGCAAACCGGGACAAGGCCCGCGGCTGATCATGGTTGTTCCAGAAGAGCGCGTTCCAGCCCCCTCCCCGCTGCATACCGGACTGCCATTTCGTGAACAGCTGCTTCAATTCCTCGAAATCGTAAGGCTTCAGTTCCCACTTCTGCCCGTTCCGGTAGTCCACTTTCAAATGGTGGAAGTTAAAGGTCATGGAGAATTCCTTCTCCTCCTGATTAGAATAGCGGATACAGTGCGCAAGTGTAGTTGAAGACATCTCTCCTACAGTTACAAGATTGTATGGACCAAAGACCTTGGCATACAGCTCCTTGATGTATTCATGCACCCGAGGTCCGTCCGTATAGTAACGCCGTCCGTCGCCGGGTGAAATACTACCGTCATCCTCCGGAAACCCCTGATCCTTAGAGATCAGGTTGATAACATCCATACGGAATCCGCTGACTCCCTTCTCCGCCCAAAAAATCATCAGGTCGGCCACTTCCTGCCGAACTTGCTCGTTCTCCCAGTTCAGATCGGCCTGTGTCTTATCAAACAGTGTCAAAAAATACTGGCCCGTTGTCTCCTCCCACTGCCATGCAGGTCCGCCAAACTTAGACTGCCAGTTGTTGGGAGGGCCGCCGTCCGGTGCCGCATCTTTCCAGATATAATAATTGCGGTAAGCATTGTCCTTCGATTTGCGGGCTTCCTGAAACCAGGGATGCTCTGTTGAGGAATGGTTGACCACAATATCTGTCATCAGATGCATGCCGCGCTTCTTAAGCTCATGCATCAGCTCATCGAAGTCCTCCATCGTTCCGAAAGCCGGGTCAATCCGCCGGTAATCTGCGACATCGTAACCGTTATCATTTTGCGGGGAGACATAAACAGGCTGCAGCCAAACGATATCAATGCCCAGGTCCTGCAAATAATCCAGCTTCCGGGTCAAACCTTTTATATCACCTGTCCCGCTCCCGGTCGTATCCTTGAAGCTTTTCGGATAGACCTGATACACCGTTGATTTCCGCCACCATTGTTGTTCAGGTATATTTGCCATCTATTTGTCCCTCCTAGTTGTATGTAGCCTTTTCAGCCATTATGTGTTTAGCTCACTTCACTTCTCTTCAACCTGTATATACAAGATGGATTGTACACCTGTATATACAGGTTGTCAAACCTGAAAATGCCTCTATTTCACCATGATGCAACACAGGCGTGCATGCCACCATGAAATACAGCTATGTCACTTACTTAAACTAGATAGGCCATTTATTAACAAGTAATTGTCAATAATACCTTCTGCCTGAACAGGAGAGACCGCATTTGGACTTCTTCATAACAAAAAGCCCCGCAAATAAGTGTCCTAATTTGCGGGGCTTTCACAGTTGCATTCAATTTTTCCGAGCTTATTGAAGAATCGATGAAATGAACTTTTCCATCTCACTGCTGGTCTCATTCAGGCGCTCAATAAGCTCGCTGAACTGGGTGACCAATTCGGCCTGTGCAGAGGAAGAATCCGCAATGGCTTCAATTTCTTGTTCCATCTGCAGAATGGAATGCTGCACAGTGCTGAGTGAATCTTCGATCGTCTTCGTCGCTTCCTTTGTGTTGACGGAAAGCTTGCGCACTTCTGTAGCTACTACACCGAAACCTGCACCTTGCTCCCCTACGCGGGCCGCTTCAATCGCTGCGTTCAGGCCAAGCAGGTTTGTCTGTTCCGAGATTTCACGGATAAAGCCGGCCACCTTGTTCACCTGCTTTGACTCCTCAACCGTCTTACGCGAATTCTCCAGAATTTGGGCCGTCGTAGCTGACAGCTCCTCGGACTGTGCAGCAACGTTCTGGACCATATCCATCAATTGGCCGCTGATCTGGTTGATACTATCCGTCAGCTGTTCCATTTTGTCTTCGTTCTCAAGCGTATAAGCAATCGCAAATGCTCCGATAATCTCCCCTTCATCCCCGTAAATCGGCACTGCCGAGGAGATTACAGTCGCACCGTACAACTCGGCAGACAGACGATTCGTCGTAGCACGACCTGCAAGGGCGTTTCCGAGTGACGGGTCATCCTCCGGAACAGGACTTCCCTTGGTCAGGCCAAAATCGAGTACCTTGCTGGGTGCGTAGTAATGAAAAATCTCCTTATCCGTAATCCCAATCATAATGTCCTGTGCGTGGATTTGCTTAATCATTGGTGCGGCCAATACAAGTGCGGTCAAATTATCCATGATGCATCTCCTAAATGTGAATGTTTTTAATTATTATCGTCACATACAGTTCATAAATTAAGAAGAATTTATTCTGTTCTGTTTCCTGCGGATCAATCGCTTTCCTTGTCCGTTTGTTTGATCAAGAAGTAAGCGATATAGCCGATCATCCCCAGGAATAACCCGGTGCCAACGATGATGTAGACAATAGTAAAAGTTTTCCCTAAAGTGGTTTGCGGAACAAAGGTAGGATGTCCGATTGTACTAAGCGTGGCTACGCAAAAATAGATCGCGTCAATCACAGAAAGTCCTTCCTCTTTGACATAAAAAATGGTTCCGGAGGTCAGCGTGATGACCACCAATACGAGCAATGCCTGAAAATTCTTAAGCTTGAGCGCCCGCCATAAGCCGGTCATCAGACGCTTAAGCGTAAGCAAAAATGATAACATGGGCAGCACCTTTCGACTATTTCAAATTGTGAATTTTATAATTCAGTATAATCGGCTAGCTGAAGAAAGTATAGTTCTGCTGCACCCCAATTAGCAGAACCACGTCTAAATAATGTAAAATAAAACAATATTGAGGTGATAGATCGTGAAGCGTTTCTTTACGGTATTATTTTGTGCTTTGCTCTTAGTTTCATTTAATGAGGTTGGACATGTGTCAGCAGCTCCCCTACCTGTAAAATCTAAGGTAAATCTAAAAGTGGGAAAGTTTTTTGTTTTATACACCAAACCTGCCCCGCCGTTCGTTGATGAAAATAATCGGTTATTGGTACCTTTGCGGACTTTTGAAGATTTATTTGGTGGGGAAATTTCTTACTCCGCCTCGACGAAAGTGACTCGCCTTGACTGGCTAGATCATGAGTTTGTATTTTTGATAGATTCAAAAAATGCTCAGATGGATGGAAAAACTGTTGTGATGGATACAAAACCTGTACTAAAAAACGGAGCTATGTTTCTGCCAATACGAATTTTTTTAGATCAAGCAGAATTAAAGAGCCACTGGGATAACAAAGCAAATATTCTGGCTTTGGACGATGATCGAATACTTGTAGGGGACCCCTTTAAAAATTTTGACGGGAACGATCTGTACAGCAACAATGCAGATGGAGCATTTAGAATCAATGACTTTGCAATAACTAATAAAAGCAATAACACATTTCAGCTCACCATAAATGCAACAAACATAACCAGTGAAAGTATTCCTAAGGGTAAGGCTGACATTCATCCACTTGTTTCTTTTGGGGCTAATTATGGAGGCTTTGCTAGTGACTCTTATAATCGTCCAGTTTATCCGGCCATTCGGGAAGTTAATGTAAATGGTAATGTATCTATATCACAAAACTTTCCTCAAAAAGAAGTTAACTATATTATTACGGTGGCAAGATTATTTACAGAATAGAATAGAATAAAAACAGCGCGTGCCAGTATCCATTGGCTCGCGCTGTTTGTGTTAGATCTACCACATCATGTATCGAGCGGTGATAAGCTGTATTACATGATCCTTGCGCAGAGGAAATTGCCCCCACCTTACTCAAGCTCGGTCCCAATCCCTTTCTCCCTGGCCTTCTTTACATAATATACCGCTGTTGCAATATCGAAGACAGCCATCCCCATCGGGCAGAAGAAGACCGGCTCATCTTCGGCGAATTCAGTCAGGCTGCTTCGGCAGACGACGTCGCTAATCTTACGGGTGCCGGTGCGGGTCAGCCCCTGTTCCAGATGGAGCCGCTCGATGTCTGTATTCTCACGGCACACTTCATCCCAATCGTCGACAATGACAGCTTTCACCGAAGCTACCGCCTCCGGCTTATAATCACGCAGAGAAACATTCAGCAGAAGACAACCTTTTGCAGGGGGAAGATCGATATACCGGTGATCGGATACGGTACATGTGATGAAGATATTAGACTTCAGATAGACGTCCGCCCACGTCTCTGCCACTTCAATCCTGTCCCTGTAACAGGGCGGAATTCCTGACAGATCGGCTCCCCTTAGATCGAAGATGCGGATACGTTCTATTCGATCACCGTACAGAGCCATTGCCATTTGAAAATGATGCTGCCCAATCGGCCCCCAGCCGATAATGCCGAGCTGAATCTCTTCCAGCGGCCGCGCCTGCATAAAGTGACGGATCATCAGCCCGCTGATGGAAGCAGTCCTGACGATGCTGGGCAGCGGCGAGTTCAGAACGGCTGAAGGCTGGCCTGTATGGGGATCATTCAATATGATGACGCTATGCGCGCGGGGAAGACCGGCTCCGATATTATCCGGGAAGCTGGAAATCCACTTGATCCCGGCCGCATTCACGTCTCCTCCTACATACGCGGGCATTGCAATAATCCGGTTTTGAGGATGGTTATACCTTAGATAAGGCTTAACTGGCTGTGCGTAATCACCGGAATCAAGAATGCGCACCGCAGATTCTGCGGACTCCACAAGGTCAGGCCACTCAAGGCCTATCGCCTGGATATCCTGGTCGTTTAAGTACAGCATACCACTCCCTCCTTTTGCATTTAGTTAGGGACATCTCCGTCTTCAGACGAGAGCTCCCGGCCGAACTGGTTCTGAATCCATGAGTCCGAATATACGGTATCGAGGTAACGTTCTCCCTTGTCATGCAGAATGACTGCGCAGAGGGAGCCCGGAGTTATTTCTTGCTCCATACGCTTGACGGCGGCAATAATCCCTCCGGAGGATGCACCGGCCAGGATCGATTCATTCTGCGAGAGCGCCCGGCAGCCTTTTACGATCTCCCAGTCCGAAACATACACGATATGGTCGATTAGGTCTTTTCTGCAGAAAGGCGGCACAATGCCGGCACCCAGTCCGGGAAAACGCCGGCTGCCCTTATTTCCGCCAAAAATAACGCTGCCCTCCGCGTCGACAGCCACGATCCTGGTCTTTAGCCCATGATCCCTTGCGTATTCCGCCAGCCCCCTGATCGTGCCGCATGTACTGACACTGCAAAATAAATAATCCACCCGGCCAAGCTCGGTCACGATCTCTTTCATGGTCGTATGGTAGTGGGCCAGATAATTATTTGCGTTTCCATACTGATTCGGCCAAAAGCTGCCGGGTATCTCTGCCAATAGCTGCTGTACGCGTGTGAGCCTGGCAGGGAGAAACTCGCCTGTTTCCGGGTCTGGTTCGGCGACATAGTCGATTTTTGCATCCAATGCCTTCAGGATCTGAATATTCGTTTCGGTTGTCCGGGGGTCGATAACGCTGATAAACCGCAGCCCCAAATATTTGCAAATCATTGCCAGGCTAATCGCCATATTCCCCGAACTCGATTCAATAATGACAGTTCCAGGCCTTATTCTACCTTCCTTCCAAGCCTCCTGGATCATCCGCAGGGCAGGACGGTCCTTCGCACTTCCGCCCGGATTCAGCAGCTCCATTTTGGCGTAGACCTCAAACCCGCTGTTCTGGAACAGGTTGCTCAGCTTGATTAAGGGCGTATTTCCGATGGTCGACAGTATGCCGCCACTCAAGTTCATCTCTGCCCTGTCTTTATCTTTCTGGTAATATAGCTTTTTGTTCTTTACCTGCCCGCTCTCCAGCGTCTCGCCATTGGCCACTATAAAGACCTCAATATCGTCAAGCAGATGATTTCGAATCATCATGCCGATTTCCGGAATGCACTCTCTGATTTCCTCCCTGATTGCCGGAGCCGTGGAGTTAACTGCAGATTTACTTTTAATATAAATGGTCAGCGCATTGTTCCTTACCTTCACCCGGATGATTGCATCTTCTATATGACGGTATACAACCTGTTCGATATCGTACAGGCTAATTTTTTCTCCATGTTTCAGTTCCCGGCCCACCCGTTTGACGATTGAGGCAAAGCTCTGCTTTTCCACACCGCCTATCATCACAGGTCTGAAATCCCTTACCACATCATAGGTAACAAAACGAATGGCTGGCATCATCTTGCGGACGGTTGAAGTAAGAACAAGAATACTTTCATTTTTACCCAGCGGCCTTAAATCCCCGCCTAACGCCTCCGTCCCGAGCCCTTCCGCAAAAATCCCTTCGGCAAGGATGTACCTACCTAGCTCATGAGAGTAATAAGCAATTGTGCCCATTTCAATGGAGCCATAAGTATCGACGATGTCCCGTGGATCAAGACCGAACAGGCGCGCCATATTCCGCTGCCAGCCCAGTGTGGCGATTTCCCCGACCAGAATGATCTTGCGGATGCCGAAGTCGCGCGGATTTCCGGCGGCATATACGATATGGTCAAGGATGGAAGGCATCGTATACAGCAGCTCAGGCTTAAAGGCTTGCAGCCGTTCAATGTGCTGTTCGATGGGAAGATCAAAGGGTATTGAACTCTTTTCGAGTCCCAGCCGCTCAAATATGGACAGGGCCGTGTTCGCTGCATGTCCGGTACCCATGTCCGCCAAAGCTCTTGTGCAGCCGCTTCCCGCAAGCAGCTCACCGAACAGCTTTGTTTTGATATCAATGTAGTTTTTATCGTCTTCCTCTGAGTAGAATATCGCTTTTCGGCGGCCCGTGCTTGTGCCCGACGTCCGGTATACGGCCAGAGAAGGGTCACTATCTTGGGTATAATAATGGGTATCCAGAATCTCCGACGTCATAAGCGGAAGGTTCTGTAGGCTATAACTCGTCTTCTCCCCGCCGATCATCCGCTTGTACCAAGGAAAAACCCCGGTGACTTCCAGAACCTTATCCTGCAAATTGCTGAGCAGCATCTTCGCCGCCTCCTATTGGCCGCATGCTGCAGCCTCATTAGATAAACACCTGCAATAATCTTATGTAGAATTCTCCGGGTGTGTTCTATTGCTGTGCAGATGCCCAGTCAAAAACTGAACATTTCCGTAATATAGCCTATGGAACTATAGAGACGGAGGGACAAGATGAAGAAGCAAATAAGGCATATATCCAATAAGCTGACGAAGACAAAGGTGATGGCGCGAAGCCGAGAATTAAGGACATACATCCCGGTAACGAGAAAAATGGATCAAAGCACGCTTCATGAGATGCTGCAAAAATATAATATGGTCTACATTAAGCCATGCTGCGGTTCCTTGGGGATAGGTGTGATGCGGATGGAAAAGACCGCCCGGAAGGAGCGGATTCAATACAGCTATCAGGCGGGTACGAATGTACGCAGCTTCCCGGATTACGACACGGCTTATCGCGCAATCTTAAAGGAGACCCAGGGGAAGTCCTATTTAGTGCAGAAAGGGATCCGGCTTTTGGTTCATGAGGGCCGCCCCTTCGATATCCGGGTGATGGTGCAGCGAAATCTTAAGGGTGGGTGGGAAGCTACAGGGGTTGCAGGACGCGTAGCACATCCCCGGAAGGTTGTTACTAACGGGAGCCAGGGGGGGACGATTTATCCGGTTGAAGTATTGTTGAATGCCTACACCAGCCTGGAGAAGCGTAAAGTATTGATCTCGGCCCTCAAGGAAATGGGTGTGAAGTCCGCCAAGCAGCTAAGCACAACCTTTCCCGCCCTCCAGGAAATCGGCGTGGACATTGCCTTGGACCGGCGTCTCAAGCCCTGGATTCTGGAAGTGAATACTTCCCCCGATCCCTGTCCGTTTACCAAGCTGAAGGACAAAAGCATGATTAAACGGATCGTCAAATACGCTAACGCCTACGGCCGCACATATAATCTGAAGTGTATGAAATCTAAACAGGGTGTGGTGTAACCTGCGGGGTTGTCTGCGGAACAAAACAGCCGGATTCGGCGAATTGTGGAGCTGCTCTTCCACAGCTCGCCTGCTCCTGTCAGCGGTCTTGTTCTACAGACTGCACCTGATCCTCTTCCATGGAGGGCTTCAGGTCATCCTGAATGCTGCCTTCCCATAGCGGGACTCCTGACCGGTAGGCTGATCTGCCGTTTAAATGGCCTGCTACCGGAGAGGTAATAAATACAAAGACGATAGCAAGCAGCAGCTTATAGCTGACCGTTCCATCGTGAAACAGGAAGTAGACAAACGCTCCGCTCAGCACACAGAGCACCCCAAGTGTTGCGCTTTTGGTAGCGGCATGTGAACGCAGGTACACATCGGGCAGCCGGACCAAACCGAATGCGCTCAGACCGCAGAATACGGCGCCTAGCAGCACCAGAATCGAACTGAACAACTCACCGGTCATGCCTGTCACCTCCCTCTTCAAATACAATGCCCCGTTCAATATATCTGGCCAGCGCCGTCGTTCCTATAAAAGTAAGAATGCCGATCACCAGAATAATCTCAAGAAAATCCTGTGTATCCAGCAGCATAGAGACTACCGCAATCATAGCCAGCACATGGATGCCTATCGTATCCAGCGCGGCAACCCGGTCAGAACGGGTCGGTCCTTTAAGCAGACGGTACAGACAGGCCAGCATAGCCACCGATAATATAATCAGCGCTGCGGTTAACAAAGTCAGACTCATCAGCGGGTCACCTCCATAATGGCTTGCTCAAAAGTGCCTCTGATCTGCTCGGTAAGCAGCTGTGCATCTTCAATATCAATGGCATGGATGTACAGGATCTTTCCATCTCCCGAAACATCAAGTGTCAGTGTTCCCGGTGTCAGGCAAATCAAACAGGATAATAAAGTGATTTCCCACGCGGACGTTAAGGTGGTCTCATAAGCAAAAATACCGGGACGTATAGCCAGCTTTGGACGAACGATATGACCAATCACCACAAAGCTCGACACCACCAGCTCGCGGATAAATATCAGCAGCAGCTTCAGCATTGCCCATACTCGTTTGAGATAGAAGGGCTGTGTCCATGACTTCCGCAGGATCAGCAGAATGAATATTCCAAGCACATACCCCACGATAAAGCTTGAGCCCGAACTGTTGTTATTCAGCAGCATCCACATGAAAGCAATCATCAGGTTGAATAGTATTTGCAAAGCCATCTCCTCTACTCCTTCATTACAGCTTCATTACAGCTTCAATATAAAGCCCGGGTGAGACTAAGATATCTCCGGCCTGCGATACATAGGTGTATACCCACTCCGCCCCAATACCCATTGCAATAACAAGAACAAGCAGTCCGGCAGCAACGGCCGAAGCGCTTTTTAAGTTGACCTTTGGCAATTCTGTCTCCGGTTCATTTCCCCAAAATGCCAGTCTGAACACCTTCATCAAGGAATACAGTACAAGAAAGCTTGACGCCAGACCAATCAGAGACAAGGTCAACATGCCGTTATCCAACCCTCCGCGAATGATCAGAACCTTGCCGGCAAAACCGCTGAGCGGAGGAATTCCCACAAGCGCAAGCGCCAGTATAAAAAACATCCAGCCGAGCAAGGGGTACTTTCTGATCATCCCCCCCATGTTCTTCAAGTGTTCCGTTCCTGCGGCAGAGATGATCATTCCTCCGAGAATAAACATCAGTGCTTTCGCCAGCATATCATGGAGCAAATAGAATACCGCCCCGTTCAGAGAATCAGGTGTCCCAACTGCCAGGCCAAAAGCAACAAAACCAACGCTGATAATGACATTGTAATTAAGAATACGGGGAATGTCCTGATAGGCCACAGCTCCCAATCCGCCCAGAATCATTGTAGCCGCCGCCATCCAGGCTATCCAAGGCTGGGTAAAGCCCGGATCGTTTACAAACAGGAGGGTAAATGTGCGAATAATTGCATACAAGCCTACTTTAGTCAACAAAGCGCCAAACAAAGCCCTGACCGCCGCCGGAGGTGCACTATACGACCCAGGCAGCCAATAAAACAGAAAGAGTCCGGCCTTTAAAGAAAATACAATCAGAAACAAAATGGCTATTACATTAAGTACACCGCCTTGCCCCGCTTCAGCAATACGCTGGGACAAATGGGCCATGTTGAGCGTGCCCACTGCTGCATAGAGATAAGCTACCGCCGCCACGAACAGTGTGGAGGATACGATGTTTATCAACAAATATTTTGACGTCTCCCGGAGCTGGAGCTTCGTCCCGCCAATAGAAATAAGCGCGTAGGAAGAAATGAGCATCACCTCGAAGAAGACGAACAGATTAAAGATGTCCCCTGTAAGGAAGGAACCGTATACCCCTACTAGCAAGAAATGAAAGAAGGTATAGTAGTAAAAGCGCTCCCGCTCCTCACCTATACTGCGGAAGGAGTAGAGCAATATGGCAAAGCTGGCCAACGAAGCCGTCAGCAGCAGCAATGAAGCCAACATATCGCCAACGAACACAATGCCGTAAGGCGGGGACCATCCCCCCATCTGCAGGGTTTGTATACCCTGATCGTGAACGCGTGAGACCAGAACAGCAGCAATGACGATATTCAGTAATCCGCTGGCGGAGCTGATCCAGCGCTGGAGCCGGATTCTTTCTTTCAGGAAGATCAGGATCACCGCTGTACATAGGGGGATCAGAATCGGCAGCACCAACAGATTGCTCATTCCTTCTCCTCCTTGATACTGTCGATTTCATCCGTACCCAGTGTCTGGTAGGAACGGTAGGCCAGAACAAAATAGAACGCAGTAACTCCAAAGCTGATCACAATGGAGGTTAAGATCAGCGCCTGCGGCAGGGGATCGACATAAGTCTCCGCATTGTCTCCCAGCACAGGTGCAGCGCCTTTTTTGAGTCCGGCCATTGTGAGGAGCAGCAGATGGACGCCATGTGTCAGCAGGGAAGTTCCCAGCACAATGCGCAGCAGACTTTTGGACAGAATCAGATAGACACCAATTGTAAATAAAATCCCTACAGCCACCGCCATTATGAGTTCCATTGTTTATCCCCCCCGATTGATAATATGATGTTCATGGTTACACCCACTACGGCCAAATACACGCCCAGGTCAAACAGAACCGCAGTCGCAAGCTCTGTATCCCCGAGTATAGGCAATTGAAAATGACCAAAGGCATGACTCAGAAACGGTGCATTAAATATGAAAGAACCTGATGCCGTAACAATCGCGATCAGCAATCCGGCTCCCGTAATCAGGCGGTAGTTCACCGGAAGAACCTTACGGACCGTATCCATGCCAAAAGCGACAGCCATCAGAACAAGCGCGGCGGAAGTCATCAGCGCTCCAATAAAACCTCCCCCCGGATGGTTGTGGCCCGCAAAGAACAAATACAAGGAGAACGTAAGTATAATGAGGACAATTCCCTTGGACATGGTCTGCAGGATCACATCATTACTCCGCAGCCGTAAGGCTGAGTTTCCAGAATGGACTTTTCCGGCTTCAGTCTGACCGGGTTCCATTCTTAAATGAATCAAGCCATAGATGGCCATTGAGGCGATACCGAGCACCATAATTTCAAACAAGGTATCAAAGCCGCGGAAATCCACCAGAATGACGTTGACTACATTTTTACCGCCGGCTAAATGGTAGCTTTCCTTCAGGAAATACTCGGAAATCGGTTCAAAGGGACTGCTCCCCATCGCCGCCAAAGCAATTAAAGTTGTGGTGATACCCACACCAAGGGCGATAATCAAGTTCGGCAGCTTAAACCGCAGGCGCTCCTTCTCCTTCTTCAGCTTCGGAAGATATCTGAAGCAGAGAAGGAAGAGAATGACCGACACCGTCTCTATCATCATTTGCGTAAGCGCGAGATCAGGCGCCCGGAAGATGACGAACAATAGTGTTACCATATAGCCGACACAGCCAGTGAATAAAATCGCACTGACCCGTGATTTGGCAAACGGCACCGCGAATGCCGCAAGCA
This sequence comes from Paenibacillus sp. FSL L8-0470, assembly GCF_038008625.1. Classification (NCBI taxonomy): domain Bacteria; kingdom Bacillati; phylum Bacillota; class Bacilli; order Caryophanales; family Paenibacillaceae; genus Paenibacillus; species Paenibacillus sp. FSL L8-0470. Next base: position 2,824,818 of record NZ_JBBOZM010000001.1, on the reverse strand, counting down.
GCATAACAGCTATTACAGCTGTCTCATAAATGGACAGTGGCGCATAGTGCTCCATGCCGAAACTGATACCCGGTTGTCCAATTAGAGCGGCAAGCAACGCGATAATAAAGAAGCTGAAAATATACAGCAAATAATGACGGTTGGAGCCGGTCATATAGGCATTAGTTAGGCGTTTTGAGCCCCGCTCCAACAATTGAAGGCTCCCATCATAGAGATGGTTGAGCGTTTTCCGTCCGCTTGGCTTACGGTCCAAGACCCGCAACCGGCTGTAGCTTCGGTATAACAGCACACCGGCAGCGATAACACCTATTGTCATAAATATCTCCGGTGTCCAGCCATGCCAGAAATGAATCGAGACCTCGAACGTATCTTTAGGCGCCAATACCCCGTTATGGATCGACGCCATGGCCGGCTCAATCAGGGAATTAGAAACAAGCTCAGGAAAGAAAGCAAAGACTACAGCAAGGGAGACCAGCATCACTGGTGACAGCAGAAGGCCGAGCGGCGCTTCATGCGGCATTTTATCCAATTTAGCCTTCTGAAGTTTACCCCCAAAGGTCTTAAAGACGAGAATCATACTGTACACAAAGGTAAACACACTGGCAAGCCAGGCGGCTACCGGAAAAACCCCCATCCAGGAGCCAGTATTCAGTATGTCGAACTCACGGATATTCAGCATAGCGGTAAAGAACATTTCTTTACTGAGGAACCCGCTGAACGGCGGCAAGCCTGCCATGGAGAATGCGCCGATCAATGCGACCGAGAAAGTAATGGGCATGAGCGACATCAGCCCGCCCAGCTTGCGGAGATCCCGGGTACCCGTTTCATGGTCAATAATTCCGACAACCATAAACAAGCTGCCTTTAAAAACAGCATGATTCAGGAGATGAAAGAGGGCCGCTGTAGTAGCCATAGTATAGAAAACAGCTTCTTCCTTCCCGGCAAAAAAGGAAGCCGCCGAACCAAGTCCCAGCAGAGACATAATCAGACCAAGCTGGCTGATGGTAGAGTACGCAAGTAAGCCTTTGAGATCGCTTTGCTTAATCGCTTTAAATGCCCCATAGATCAGTGTGACCATTCCTGTGAGCGAAACCAGCCAGAACCACCCGGATTGACCTGCAAAAATAGGGGTGAGCCGTGCAACCAAATAGATTCCCGCCTTAACCATCGTAGCCGAATGAAGATAGGCGCTGACCGGTGTCGGTGCTTCCATCGCATCAGGCAGCCAGATATGAAATGGAAATTGGGCGGATTTCGTGAACGCTCCCAGCAGGATTAGCAGCATCGCCGGGATAAACATGGACTGGCCCGGCAAAGATCCGGCTACAGCTACAATTTCCCGGATACTATAAGTTCCAGTCATGACGTATAACAGATTAAATCCGGCAAACATAGCCAGACCGCCAAACACCGTAATGAGCATTGACTTCATCGCACCGTAACGCGATCTTTCCCGGCGGTGCCAGAAAGCAATCAGCAGGAATGAAGAAATACTCGTGAGCTCCCAGAATCCGTATAGAACCATCAGATTATCTGACAGCACAACACCCAGCATCGCCCCCATAAACATCAGCAGGTACACGTAGAATTGGCGAATCCCTTCGCTGTGCTTACTCAGATAATAAATGGAATAGAGTACCACCAGAGCGCCCATTCCGGTAATCAGCAAAACAAACAACAGGCTGAGTCCATCAAGGTAAAGTGTAATATCGACTCCAAGTGAAGGCATCCAGGAGAAGCTTGTCATTAGATTTGATCCTGCTTGAATACTTGGGATTCTTGTCAGGAAGTAGAGAAATAGCGCTGCAGGCAAGGGCAGAACAATCCAGCCCACATGAAAACGCGGCAAATATTTAGTAAGCGGAATAAATGCAGCAAGCAAAAATGGAAGTAAAATTACAAGATGCAGCACGGTCCAGCACTCCTCCTCTTTTATTCATTCTCTAGTTTTCTGCTATTGCGGTTGTATCCATTCATTCTTTACAATTCTCAGGTATTGATAATTAACTTATTTTCCCAGTAAAAAACACGAAAAGAGCCCGCTTTTGGCAGGCTCCTCCGTTTGATTCCGTATACAATTACTGATAATTATACAGTCAGCGCAAGAAACTGTAAAGCCCCGTTCGAACGAATGAAAAAAGATAAAAACAATAATCCATAAATATTTATCCAATCTTTAGGTTTGGTTTAGAATGAGTAAAGGTTAGAGAGTTATATTGAGTAGGGGTGATTTATTATATTTACGATACTGATCGCTGATGACGAACTCGAAATCGTCGAATTGCTGCAGCTTTACCTTGAAAAGGACTACCATATTTTGAAGGCTACCAACGGTATGGACGCTTTACAGATCATTGGAGAGCATACCATTGATTTAGCTATCCTAGATATTATGATGCCGGGGATGGATGGATTACAGCTGCTTAAGAGTATTCGCCGGGCGTATCATTTCCCCGTCCTGTTCTTATCGGCCAAAAGCCAGCATCATGACAAAATTCTCGGTCTGGAGCTAGGAGCGGATGATTATATCTCTAAGCCCTTTAATCCGCTGGAGGTTGTTGCCCGTGTCAATGCTTTGCTGAGGAGAGTCCATCATTTTGATGTCTCCCCTGTGGACAAGGAGCCGGCGGTTGAGAAAATTGTACTTGGAGCACTGACACTAGATCTGAGCGAGTGTGTTCTGTATGTCTCAGGGGAACCGGTTGTGTTGACCTCCACTGAATATAAAATTCTTAAGCTGATGATGGAGGAACCGGGGCGGGTGTTCACACGTAAGCGAATTTATGAAGCCGTCTGGGAAGATTTCTACATGTATGAGGATAACAGTATCATGGTACATATCAGCAACATCCGCGAGAAGATTGAGCTGGACTCCAAGAAACCTGAGTACCTGAAAACCATCCGGGGATTGGGGTACAAAATTAATGCGCCTGTGGAAAACTAGAAACCAACGGCCGCTGCAAACGTCGCTTGCCTTTGATTTTTTACGGTTTCTTGTCATTGTTCTTGTCATTTCGCTTGGCGCTTATTTGTTTATACAGCTCGATGTGACGCAAAAACTAAAGGATTATCAACTTGCAGATCCGGATTTAAAGGTCACGGCAAGCCAATATTTGAATAATCCCAAATCCGGACCGGAAACCGGGAAATTGCTGCGCAGCCGGGGCTGGCTTGAAATCTTGGACGGAAGCAAGCTCATCAAAGAAGTGATCGGAAATAAACAGGATCAGATGATTAGCTACTCAGAGGAACAATTGTATAAGCTGCTTGAGAATGATCGAAGTCAGGATTATTACTATTCATTGTCCCGCTACCCGGGCCCTGGTTCGACAGACTGGCTGCTGCTGAAAATCCCACGGGACCGCATTGACATCTCCATTAACAGCTACCCGTTTATGTCCTATTTTAACCAATCGGTTACCTTCTATATTTTGATTGGAGCGATGGTGCTTCTGGTGCTGGTTGTTGTTTACAGCTATTCTGTAGCCCGGCGGATTCTGAAACCGCTCAAAACCATTAATGAAGGATTAAAGGAAATGATTCAAGGCAATTACAGCACCAGGATCTCTGTCCATGCCGAGCAGGAATTCGAGCAAATGGCTGAAACGTTCAACTACATGGCAGATATGATTGAGAAAACTACCAAGGCTACGCGGCTGGCGGAAGAAAGCAAGCAGCGAATGATGATGGACCTCTCTCATGATCTGAAGACCCCGGTCACCAGCATTCAGGGTTATGCGCAAGCCCTGTATGAGGGCCGCGTCGAGGATGTGGAAAGACAGCGAAAATATCTGTCATATATTCACAATAAGTCCTCCCAAGTCACTAAATTAATTCAAAATATGATGGAACTGCTCAAAACAGATTCGCCGGATTTTCTGTTGAAAATGGGGCATCACGAGCTTGGCGACTTCCTGCGGGAAATTATCGCCGATTCGTATGGAGAAATCGAACAAAAGCGGTTTACGCTTCAGTTCCAAGTACCCGATCAGGATGTTTATGCGCTCTTTGATCCTGAACTGCTGTCACGAGTGGTCTATAATCTGATCACCAATGCTCTGACTTATAATCCGCCCGGAACGACTCTTCGGATTGAGCTCATTCCCCAAGCCACCCGAATGGTCATTGAAATTGCCGATAACGGTGTGGGGATTCCGCAAGAACTCAGATCCACCCTTTTCGATCCCTTTGTGCGGGGAGATGAAGCCAGAACGGCATCTGGAGGAACCGGCTTAGGCTTGGCTATAGCCCTGAAAAATACGGAAAGAATGGGCGGAACGTTGGAACTGGCCAACCCCGGGAAGGAATCAACCGTTTTTAAGATCACTTTACAAAAATAGTCTAGCCCAAAAGAAATAGCGGCAGTGCAGGACGATAGAAGAATGTCCTCGACTGCCGCTGTTTTATTGAAAAAATCAATTTGGCTCCGGTATAATACCGACCACGGTCACATTCACTTGCGACACTTTTAATCCAGTCAGTATTTCAAGGCTGCTCTTAATTTTTTGCTGCAAAAGCTGCGCGAGCTGGTGAAGGGGAGTGCCTAACACAAAAATCGGAAAGATGTGAACCGCCAGCTCTCCCCCGTTTATCTGGAGGTCAATAGCTTTATAGAAGTCATCTCTATTTTTGCGTTTGGTTTTGCCTTCCATAAGCGCCTTCACTTCTTCCGCTTCCTGAATCGCCTTGCCGGCAATCTTCAATATGGCCCGGTTTGAGATTGTAATGTTGCCTTTGTTTCCGTTAATTAAGTTATTCATCCCATCGCCTCCTTCGATTTATTCGAACTATAGTCCCTCCCACTTTTCTTTAAAGAACAAATGATACGTATGCTTAGATAAAATTTTGATGACCATATACACTGGAATAATGATCAGCATGCCAATGAATCCAAAGAAATTCCCCACTCCCAGCACAAGAACTGTTGTGGTGATGGGATGAATATCAAGGCTTTTGCCAAAGACCAACGGTGAAATGATGTTATCCTGAACCTGCTGTGCCACCAGAATAATAACCAAAGCCCACAATCCCACAGCAGGAGACTCAACCAGACCTACAATCACGATAGGAACAGATGAGATGATGGCCCCAAAATAAGGAATAAAGTTCATAATGACGGCAATCAGTGTCAATACAAGAGCATAAGGTAATCCGATCAAAAGGAATCCGAGATACATCAGGACACCCAGCGCCAGATTAACGATAACTCTGCTAACGATATAACTGCTGAGCGCGGCATCGATTTCTTTTGTAATTGTACTGGTTTTCCCGCGAAAACGTTTCGGAACAGCTCTTACGATGATTTTCCCGAATTTGTCGCCCTCCTTAAGCATATAGAACAACAATATTGGAAAGGTAAACAGGATGATCGCTAAGTTGGAGACCGCCGAAAATAGCCCTGTGACATAACTGGTTAATAAAATGAACCCCTTGTTTAAATATTCATTTAATTGGGAGAGCAGGCTGAAATCTTCGGGGAAAATTTTCGAGAAAACCCCTGTCTTCTCCAACTCCACAATTTTATCGTTTAATAAATTGAAAAGATGGGGCGCATTTTGCACCAGATTTATTAATTGCGATTTCAAGGGAGGCCAGACACCCCCAAAGAATGCCATTACAATGATAAACAAGAAAAGGTAAATCAAAAGGATCGCCGGTGTTCGCTTCAATTTCCACTTTTCCAGCAGAGGAAGTAAAGGCCGCAAGATATAGTAGAAAAAAACGGCTAACAGCATCGGGATGAGGATCACACCCGTCAGCGCCTTAAAGGGTTTAAAAATAAAATCCACTAAAGAACCCACATAAATGATTGCAAGGACCAGCAGTATTGCTTTACCTATGGTAAGAAATTTATTCACATTTTTCATCTGCCATCTCCTGCTCTATCCAGCTTATTTGTATTAATATAGCGTTCCAATCTTTATACACTCTAAACTGAACCTAAAGATTAGATAAATATTATGATTGCGGAAAGGAATGTTGCCTCCTTTTAAAGAGAAATCAGATCGCTTGTTTCCAATGACCACGCTTAGTCACAATTTTATATTTTTACTATTTGTACAAAATTCGTTCGGACACTTCATTGTGAATTCAAAACATTTACTCGTATTGACAAAAAAACACCTTGCTTGTTGGGTATCATGGAAGTGCGACCAACCATGCCAACAAGAAAGGTGCGTGACTCTAATACCAGCACAAAGGAGTTGAGTATTGAACTGAGTAACTCAATGATTGAGTAACTCAATAATTAGGTAACGCTCTGATTAGCTCTCTAATTAACCTTCCACTCCGTATAACAATACCGGAATTTTTTTACAAAAAGTATCAAACATGACGGCTGCTTCCTGACGAAGCATGGGGCGGGTTGGCTCATAATCAACAGCGCCATTAGCATCCACCTTCACCTCAGGCCCATAGAGCTGCATAGCGGCTGCAAATTGCACTGCTTCTGAAGCCCAAGGTGCCGGCAACGTTCCCGTCAGCTTGGCTTGTGGCGCCTGAGCAGATACATTGGATTGAATGAATCTCCAAAGAATAGAAGCCGCTTCTTGTCTGGTAATGGCACGGTCTGGCTCAAAGCGGCCATCCTGTGTCCCTTTTAACCCTGCATACAGAACTGCTGATTGAATCTCTTGTGCCAAATCATGCCCTACTACATCCTTAAATATTACTGGGTCTTTAGATAGCTGGAGCCCGACAACTTTCATCAACAGCTGCACAAATTCTCCACGTGTCATGGCTTCTTCCGGTCTAAAGGAATTCGCGGCATTTTTATTCAGAAATTGCTGTTGATTTAATTGGTCAATCGAAGCCGCATAGGGACTATCGGCAGATACATCAGAGAATGGAGACTGCACAGGCATTTTTTTCAGGAAGCTATCCGGATAGTTGTAATACATGTATTCAATTTCACCATGCTCATCTGCCTTAAAGCCTGCCTTTACACCTTGTTCATCCTCAAATAACAATGCCTCTAGTTGTTGAAGCTTATGAGTTCCCTTTGCATCCTTAATAATAAGTGTTCCATCCTCACCCGCTTTCACTTCTGCATTAAGCAGAGGGATTCTCAAATCTTGAAATCTCCCTTCAAACTTGGCCAAGCTTTCCTTGGATGATTTAATTGGTGTAACAGCCTTATGTTGTTCAGGATAGAATTGATCCATAAATGAGCCAAATATCTCATCGCGGGGGTCCAGCGCTTCACCGTTGACAATGATCATGGCACCTACCTTTTGCTCCGGCACCATCCACAGCCAGGAGTGATAACCAGGAAGGTCACCACCTTTTCCAATGACCTTCTGACCATTGAAAAGATGATGATGCATAACTTCAAAACCATAAGACATCACGGGTAGTCTGTCATTAATACCGTATTGATAGGCTTCCATTGTATTTGTCGTTTTTTCCTTCAAAATGCGGCCATCACCAAGCTTGCCTCCATCTAACATAGCGAGCATGTATTTGGCCATATCACTACCGGTAGAGAACATGCTGCCACTGGGATCTACGTCAGGATAATTAGGATATACAGCGATTTCTTTACCTGCATCATCATAGGTTTTTGCAAGATTTTGTTGGACTTGTGGCGATAATAAAAAGTCACTATGTGTCATGCCAAGCGGCTTAAATATGTTTTCTTTTACGTAAGTATTGAAGTCAGTTTTAGCTACATTTTCTACGATATATCCCTGGTGTACAAAAGCCACATTATCATACCGGTAGGCCTCGCCAGGTTTTATTTTTACCATAGGTACGTTATTTTTCACATAATCCTGGAGAGAAACACCTGGAGTATTTCCAGAAAAGTCAGTATAATCATAACCTGTTGTGTGGGTCATCAGGTTCTTCGTCGTAAGGGGAACGCCTGTCTGATTGGGGATTGCAACTCCATTCATATACGCAGAGATATCACGATCCAAGTCTATCTTGCCTTGTTCGGTAAGCTGCATCACCGCTGTAGTCGTAAATAGCTTGGAGATAGATGCCATTCTAAATCGGGTAGTGTCAGGATGGATTGGTGTTTTGGAAGCCACATCTGAGTAACCATATCCTTTGTTAAGCAGTACTTTGCCATCCTTTACAACTACAAACAATGCCCCAGTAAGCTTCTTCTTCACGTCAGCGCGGGCAAAAAAAGCATCCGCAAATTCCTCTACGGATTTAGCTGTGATCGGAGGAATTGCAGAGGTTGCTGTCCCTTTCCCAGCTAAGCTTTGGGTTTGGGCCTGATTGTTATTTGGTGTGACCGCTGCATAAGCAGGTAAGCCAGATGATGACAGGACTAGGCCTGCGATCAAGACACTAGCTAGGATGACCAGTCTGGGCTTTTTACAATTTGATGGTTTCATATATATACTCCTCTTCTTGGGTTTTTCTTCCATCATAAATTGTATAATACCCTCATTTCCAGCCACAACCATCGTTAGCCCAGTTATACCCAAACCAAAAGTTAGTCACCAGTACTGAACGATGGTCCAGGCTATAACCCGACCTTGGTCCATTTCCACCTATAAAAAGGCCCTAACCTCTCGAAAACGAGTAGATTAGGGCCTTCGTTGTTTTTTCAAATAAAGGTTATAGACTCTGCCATACACTCCACCGTCTTAGTTCCTATTTAGAATATTCAGCGCTCAGAAATAGCAGTGAAATTTATAAGTCAACAGACAAAACAAATTTCTCCAGTCCCATTTTCAAACCGTCTTCATCATTGCTTAACGTAATCTTGTCGGCAATTTTTTTAACTTCGTCCGGCGCATTTCCCATTGCAATTCCAAGTCCTGCGTACAAAATCATGTCCATGTCATTATAGTTGTCTCCAATGGCCATTGATTCACGATAGGTAATATCAAATATCCCTTCGAGCTCCTGAATGGCGTACGATTTGGACACCATCTCATCCATAATTTCCAGATATGTTCCCTTGGATTTATAAATACTGATACCCGTAACTTCTTTTTTGATTTGTAGTGCAAGCCTCTCAATGTCTTCGGGATCTCCCATGCATAGAATTTTGTGAGTATCATGATCTTCTTCAATATATGAGGAGAGCACCCTCTGTATGGGGGATCCATTAATAATATCCGCTTCTTGAATTACCCAAGGATTTTGAGTGCTGTCAACGATCCACTGGTCATGACCATACAAGTTAAAACTGATGGAAGGATAATGATCCACTACAATATCATATATCCCTTTGATGCTCTGTTTCGATAAACAGATGTTATGAAGGATTTCTCTGTTGCCGTCCAATATTAAAGCACCACTGTAACAAATGACGGGAGCGTGAAGTTTGAGCTCTTGCTGAAGAGAAAAAATGCTGCTTGGCATTCTCGCTGAAACGAGAACAAAAGGGATATTTCTTTCCATTACTTTTTGGATCGTATTTTTGGTTTCAGCTGTAATTTGATGTCTGGAATTTAACAACGTCCCGTCAATATCGCTAAAGATTGCTTTTATCATCGCTTATGGCTCCCTTACGACTATTTTTTACTGTTCTTCCTCAAGCACCTTGATAATTTCTACCCCGCTTTCCTGCAACATCAATAATGAATGTTCCGGTGTCCCCTGATTTGTAATTAAAATATCAATTTCGGAAAAATCGAGTCCTTTAAATGGGCTTGTTAAATTGAATTTTTTCGAATCTGCCAATAAAAAAACTTCCCTGGCACGTCTTGATACGAGCTTTTTAATGAAAGCATCATCACGGTTGGCAAAATACACTCCGTCTTCCATAATGGCGGCAGCGCCTAAAAAAGCTTTGTCAAAAAAAACATCATTCAACTGCATAGCCGTGTCGTGGTCATAAAAAAAACGATTTTCATGATTGAATTTGCCCCCGAGCAAATTTATATTAATCTCACTTTTTGCTGACAAGGCTTCTGCATTATCCAGCGAGTGTGTATAAACCGTAACGTTCTTGTCCAGTTGCCCACAGAGCAGTTGAATGGTCGTCGAGACATCCATGAAACAAACATCTCCGTTAGCAAGGTGTGCGGAAGCTGCTTTTGCAATGAGCATCTTTTGCTTTGTTGCTGAGGTTACACGTTCCTTGTAGGCTTTTATTTCTTCTTTTAATAAAGGTAAGGCGATTCCTCCATGCGTCCTGATGACACCCCCTTCATGAACCAGCTTAATAATATCCCGTCTTGCCGTATCCCTCGAGATATTCAATAAATCACAAATTTCCGAGTTTGATAATTGGTTACGGCTTTGGAGATACTCTAAAATTTTAAAAAGTCGTTCTTCTTGGTTAATATAAAGCCCTCCTCTCCTTAATATTCATTATAAGCGATTAAGCGATTTTTATTAAGCATTTTTAAGTATTTTTTATGAAATAAGCGAATTACTTATACAAGGCATTTTTACATAATAAGTCCCCGGTCCTCATGCGCATTGCACTAGGAGTCCGGGGACCTGATTCATATTGCCTAATTGTTGATAAATTCAATTTTTTGAAGCAAACGTTTAATTATCGCTACCGCTTCAGCGCGGGTAGCTGTTGCATGCGGCTCAAAGTGTCCCGTGTCCATGCCCTGCGTTATGCCCAGAGCTGTCACTTCGGCTACTGCATTTTGCGCCCAGACTGAAATAGATGACCGGTCGGCATATCTGTCCAGCTTTTGCCCGGATTTGCTGCTGACTGAGAAATGCCCGGTATATTGCAGTGCTTGATGGACAAGTATAGCTATTTCCTGTCGGCTAATGCCCGATTCCGGACGAAAGGCCCCGTCTTCATAACCTTTGACCAGCCCGGCTGAATAGGCTGCACTGAGGTATCCGCCGTACCATGAATCCTTGACTGTATCCTTAAAGACTGGAGTCTCCCGTTCTTCAAGCCCAAGTGCACGAACAAGCATGGTGGAAAATTCGGCCCGGGTAACAGGCCTGGATGGCTCAAATATTCCCTTTACCGAACCGGCAACAATTCCTTTTGCCGCAAGCAGTTCGATGTCCGCTTTGCCCCAGTACCCGGCTGGCAAATCAGCGAAGACCGGGCTGCTGTTGGCAACGGTATACACACCATTGGAATTATGCTTTATTTCAACGGATGCTCCATCATCTCCAGCCCGGAAAATGCTCGGCACAAAGACAAGTTTCCCTCCGGCTTCATCGTAGCGGACTGCAGTGGAACGATCGGGGTCCATCGCTAAAGAAAGCGGAAGTGTCCGGCTCACATAGGTATCACCGAAATCAAGAGCGGTTGTCGTACTGCCTGTTACTGCTTCAACCTTGAAGTCGACAGGAGTCGTTCCCACGGTTGCTCCCGCTTTTGCAGCCGCTTCTTGGATAGCAGCATTTTGCTTCATTGTTGCCTTGGCTAACGTTATTCGCAGCCCTGGCATGCTATCGGAAGGTGTGGCATCCCTATTCACCATGCTGGCCGGAAGGGTATATGTCCCCAGTTCCGTAATCACCTTAAGATCCAGAGTTCGATGCTCTTTCCAAAGCTTAGCGGCCATGCCGGTCAGTTCAACACTTACCACATCAGCCCCGTTAGCCCGTACATGCAAAGTTATTGCAATACCTTCTTTCTCTGGCATTGCTTTAAGTAAAGTGAGATCATCCACGGCCACTATGGCTTCTTTCCTGCCATCAGCCTTTTGCGTAACACCCGGAGCATACTCCAATCTGCCTGGAATAATTGAAACCGGAATGGTTGCGGTGGACGGCTGCTTAACCGCCTTGCTGTTGCTGTCCTTGTTCTTCTCAATATTGTCACCGGAAGAGCTGGAATCGTAACCTGTTTTTCGAATATTTTTAAAGTATGCTGTTGTATCCCCTACATTTAAGCCAAAATATCCTCGTGTATAGCTTTGATCTCTGGTATCAATCACCAATTGGCCGTCCAAATAAGCCTTTATGGAATCCCCGACAGCTGCAACTTTGAGGTTATAATCCTGATTCGTCCGCAGCTTCAGCTTTCCGTCATTGGTATAGATGACAAGTTCACTTCTGATCCCGTCAACAAATTTTATGAGCTTGACCGCATTATTCCGTACATCCACATTAATTGCATACGCATTTTTCGCCGTAGGGTCTGAACGGAAGACCAAGGCACCAGCGCCGATGGGATTTCCTATGTTATCTTTTTCAGGATCATCGGGGTGAGAATCTGTATCAGGCACTTTAATGTCCGCCTCATAAAAAAAGTTCCCTCCAACCTCACTGGACAGAATAAACGCATCCCCTACGCTCTGCCCCTGTTTTCCATGGATAGTATCCGCCCAATTGCCGCTAATCGTCGTCCAACCTGTCAGTAGTGAAGCAAGAGAAAGGGGTTCTTTCCAGATACTCTTTAACGAAAATATTTGTAAAGACTTTAATTTCACATTCCCGTTCTTGCTGTAGATTTGCAGACCATTGCTCGAAGGGCCCGGGAATATTTGGTCGGTTATCACTGTTTCCCCATTATTCCCGAACACCTCCAGTGCCGAGCGGTCAACAAAAACATGCATTTTCACCGTACCGTTTGAAGCCTTCAGCGGGCCTTCATGTTTGTCTGCGATGTCAGGTCCAAACTTATAACTCCCGGAATTCGCACGGTCAACGAACAGCTTTTCTTTGTAGACATCATACCCGACTGTTGTATATTCATCATTTCCTTTACGAACCTTGAAACCAAACTCGGTTGCTTGGGTCTTGGACAGATCAAACTCGGCGATCATTTCAAATGTGTCGTCAGAAAAGTTGGACAGGAGGTCGCTTTCTCCATTTATCTTTTCATTTGTATATGAGGCCTCTTTAGTTTTTTCACGAATGCCGGCCAGGGAAACAGGTGTTTGTTTTAACCGTAATCCCTCCTCTGTCTGGGTCAGCTCCACCGTTCGCGGCAGTGACAAAGAGCCTCTCCATGTTGAAGTGGGAGTACTTTCAGCATAAGACCAGTTACTCATCCAGCCAGCCCAGTATTTCTCGCCATTCGCCCCTTCAATTCCATTCCACTCCACGGCGGCATAATAATCGGCTCCGTAATCGGACCATAATATTTTATCGGAAGAATTCTCATTGGTGAAGGTTTTCCCATCAAAGCTTCCTACAAAATATTGCATTCCTGATCCGCCTGCCGGTGCTCCCGGATTGATACTTATCTGCAGAACCCATTTCTTGTGTTCAGGGTTGCCATCTACAGGCAATTCAATTAATGTAGGGCATTCCCATACACCGCCTATACTTCCGTTTGTAGAAGGTATCCACGAACCTGAGATGGCAGACCAATCCGTAATGAGGCCGCTTTGTGCTGACTTGTCTTTCTCCGGCTCTTGTGCTACTTTGTCAGCGTTTTCCGGTATAGACCCTTCATTATAAACATTGACATCATCCAGGTTGATATGCCCCCAACTGCCCGTCGCGTTGTCCACAGCTTTGATATATAACACTTCACCAATATAACTGGAAGCATCCCATACGTATTTGTGATACGTTTCCTCTTCAGATCCCGTATTTGCTTGACGAAGCAATTCCTGATCGTCGGATGCTCTGACTAACGATACATAACGGTTGTTGACGTCTTTGCCTCCTCCCATCATCAGGTTGATCTCCCCAGAGCCGCCCAATTTGAAATAGGATGAACGCAGTTCTCCGGTAGCATCATCCCCCTTGTGCCGATCAGAAAACCCCCATAGATGATATTTGCCTTGCTGGTTGAAAACTCCACCCCACCAATCTGTTTGATCCGTTACATGGTTATTGGTAAATGCATCCCCCCGCACATTGGTCCACCCGGTCAAATCCCCTGTTTCAAAATCATGGTTAAGGATTCCATTCTCTTCTGTTAGGATGTTTTTGCCAAATTGAACATCCTGGAAGATCCCCGAGGCATTCCCAAGATGTAAACCGAAAAGGCCGGAGGAAAAGGTGGAATCATTTACATCTTGAGTAAGTTTTCCATTCACATATACCTTTATATTCTCTCCATAAGTCCTCACTTCTAAAGGATAACTGGAATACGTATCGAGAGATACAGTGGCCTCAGCCAGAACTGATTGCTTCCCGTCCTCAAGCTTCATCAATTTTATCTTATCGTTGTGAACGTCGAGATTCGCCACATATCCATTTCTTGCTCCTGCATCTGCCCGGAAAACAAGCGAGCCTGCTTCATCTCCTCCATCCGATAATTTAATGTTCGCCTGATATCGAAAGTCCTCCCCGGTTTGCCCGCTCATTACATATGAATTCTGTGCGGAAGTCCCCCTCATTCCTTCTAAGGTGTCTTCCCAGGAACCACTAACAGCGGTCCATTTTGACAAATTGGTCACAAAGTCTGATGTATTACTGAATTTCACATTTCGAAAAGAGGCTGTTGAATTCCATGCGGTTAGCCCATAGTAGCCGTATGCAAATTCATCATCTGTTTGGTCGATAGCCGATTGGTCGTTTACAAAAACCTGAATTTGATTTCGATTTGTTGTAATTCGTAAATGATAGGTAGATGAAGTATCCAGGCGCCAAGAAGTGGCCGCAATTTCCAGACTTTCTCCATTCCTATTTTTGGTTAAAGTCACGCGATCATTTTTGGCATCCAGATTTACCACATAACCGTTGGCCGCCTGCTTATCAGAACGAAAAACCAGCCCTCCTGATCCTTCCCGGCCATTTTTTGCATTGAGGGTAATGTCGCCCTCATAGTTGAAAGACCCACCTCCTTGCGGAGAAATCGCGTAAGAAGTTGAATCCAGACTATTGGCCTGAATTCCACCATCCGGGCCAAATTCACTGGCATAAGTCCAATTTTTTAAATTGGGTGAAGTATAGAACATCGCCTTGTTGTTAGCAACTAACGACATCACCCATTGATTGGATCCTTCATGCCAAAACACTTTGGGATCACGCCAATCAGCGGCGGGAGGATCAGACATTACAGGATTGCCTTCATACATATCCCATGTTCTTCCTTTGTCCAAGCTGTAAGCGATGCTTTGAACTTGACCCTTATCACCTGCATGAGTAAAGAGAGCTACCATTGCTTCCTTTCCAAATCCGGCCGTATTTCCCCAGTCGACTACAATGCTTCCGGAAAAAATTTGTCCGTGGATATCGGGAGAGAGTGCAACGGGGAGATGTTCCCAATGAACAAGGTCACTACTCACTGCATGCCCCCAATGTAGTGAACCCCATTTTGTTCCGTATGGATGATACTGGTAAAACAAATGGTATTCACCCTCATAATAAACCATCCCATTGGGATCGTTCATCCAGTTAGCCTCGGGAGAAAAATGAAATTGATTCCGGTACGTTTCCTGATAATAGCCTGGATCTGATGCAAACGCTTTCGATACTGGTGTAAAAGATAATAAGATGATGATTCCAAGGACTAAAGAACAAACCCGATTAATATTTTTTCTCCTCATTTTTTCACTTCCCTTTTAAAATTTCATAAATTAAGATAAAGCGCTTACAGACATTGAAAGGACATCCCGGTCAGGGATATCCTCCTTGACCGGACAGGAATTATTCAAGCCAAGACACCGAGAGCATATCCAATAATACCTATTGCGAACAGAGCAAAGATCAGAGCTATAGCATTCACTTTCTTTTTGAGCAGTCTCATGCAAAGGAAGGTCAGCAAGAGTGGTAGCAGCCCGGGCATTAATTGATCCAAAATCATTTGTACAGTGGTGACAACTTCTTTCCCATCCGAACCAGTGTATCTTGACACCTCCAAAGGTACATTCAAGGTAGTCCATTTGGATACAAGTGCACCCATAACAAAGAGTCCTAAGATAGAAGCCGATTCCGTGAGTTTTTGTAACCGATTACCTGACATGTCGGAAACAATCTCCGTCCCTTTCCGGTAACCGTATTTCAGACCGTACCATTTAGTTGCCAGACGAAGGACGTTAAAGAGCAGGAAAAAGAGTACAGGGCCGATGATGCTTCCAGATAAAGCAATAGAAGCTCCAAGCGCGGCCAAAACCGGACGTATAGTCCCCCAAAAAATAGGGTCGCCAACCCCAGCCAAGGGCCCCATTAAACCGACTTTCACACCGCTGATGGTGGCATTGTCGATCGGTTGGCCATTCGCTTTCTGCTCTTCCATCGCCGCAGTCACACCCATAATGGGTGCAGAAATAAACGGTTGAGTGTTAAAGAATTCCAAATGCCGCTTTAAAGCTTCTTTTTGATCCTCTTTCTTGCTGTACAGCCGCTTAATCGCCGGAATTAAGGTAACGCAAAAGCCAATCGACTGCATTCGCTCAAAATTGAAAGAGCCAAGCAGGAACCATGAACGGACAAACATTTTGTTTAAGTCGTTATTGGTCAGCCTCTTTTCTTCCATTGTACTCCCCTTCTTCCATCAAAAATTTACTTATAACTCTTCAATTTCCGCCGTTTTATCGTTCCGCAGATTATATTTCGGACTGAGCTGGATGTATAGCAGAGCCAGCACAGCTCCTACGATCCCGAAGCCAAGCAGATTGATGTTCGTGAATGCGGCAACGACAAATCCCAGGAAGAAGAAGGGCATAAGATATTTGGCCGACATCATATTTATCACCATCGCATAACCTACAACCACAATGAAACCGCCTGCAATTTGCAGCCCTCTTGTAACAACTTCCGGAATTGCATTTAGCAGTTCTGTAACCAGGCCGGTTTCTGCAGCAATTGCTACCAATACGGCAGGTAGAGCAACGCGTAACCCTTGAAGAAGGAGAGCTATAAAGTGACATAATTCTATGCCTTTAAAATTTGCTGACTCGGCATATTTATCCGCCAAGTGTTGAAAGAATACGGTAATCGTTCTTACAAATATCGTTAACACTTGCCCTGCAGCCGCAATCGGAATTGCAACAGCAATCCCGGCACCAATCGACTGATGTCCGACAATAACCAATATAGTCGAAACCACACTCGCCAAAGCAGCATCCGGAGCCATTGACGCCCCCACATTCATCCAGCCCAAAGCCATCAATTCCAGCGTACCGCCAAGAATAATGCCCGTTTTGAGATCACCCAGGACCAAACCAATCAAGGTGCATGCAACCAAAGGCCGATGAGTCTGTCCTTCGTCCAGCACACTTCCCATCCCGCAAATGGCCGCAACCAGCGTTACCATTACGATTTCAAAAACACTCATGCATTAACCCCTCCTTTATATCAATCTACTATCAGAACTGTACTTCCTGAAGTTTGTTCATCAAATTGATTTTCGGATCACTGGCCACTTTTCTAATTTCCAGCTCAATGCCCTTTTCGTGGAGTTTCCTGAATGCGTCCACATCCTGTTTATCTATGGACACAGCTCCGGTAATCTGTTTTTTTCCTTCTTTAAAGCACATACCGCCTACATTCACCGATGTAAATGGTACCCCTCCTTCCACAACCCGCAGCACATCAGTCGGGTTGGTAAACAAAAATAAGGTCTTGAAGTCGTTGTACTTGGGGTTATTGTACGCTTCAATTGCCTTGTCAATCGTGACTACATAAGCTTTGATTCCAGGCGGGGATACTTGCAGCAATAAGGTTTTGCGCAGCGTATCAGCGGCAACCTCATCACTCACAGCGATGATTTTATTACACTTTGTTTCTTTCACCCACACCGTTGCCACCTGACCATGGATCAGACGGTCATCAACCCGAACAAATGAAATTTCCATTTACAAATCCTCCTCTATCTGGATACCTCGGATAACACGATAAGACATCATTGAATCCTGACCCGCACGGATTGCCAGATCACTCAGATTCTCCTCCTCTAATGCTCTGTTCGTGAGCAAATCTACGATCATTGGCAGGTTTACTCCGGTTACAATGTCCATATTTTCATGAACGGACGCTAAGCGGCTGGCCGCATTGTATGGACTACCCCCAAACAGATCAACAAGAAAGATCAGTCCATCCGTCCAATCAATCGTTTCCATTGCCGCTTTATATTTCTCAACAAGTCCACTGACACTTTCACCAGGTTCGAACGTCACACCTACCACATTCTCCAGTTGGCCGAAGACCATCTCCGTTGATCTTAGGATTTCTTCGGAAAATTTCCCGTGTGTGCCTACTATAACTCCTATCATTTGTTTCACCCCCTCAATGTTTCCTTCGCCTATATTATTATGCAAGACTCGTGCCAAACATCTGTATGCTTCAGTCTTCAATTGAAAAAGACCCAAATCCCCTAAGCTACAGGGATTTGGGTCTTAAGTTGCCAGGTGCTTATTTTCATACCCTCCATCATTGATACACTTTTGTGAGCGTTTTATACACTTTCCCAGCTGCTAGGCAATACCAATATATTCTTCGCTCAACATTTCGCAAATATAATACTTTTCGTCCTCAGTCAGTACCAGGTTAATACCACTAACAAATATTTCACAGGAATAGTTCACCGCAACCAGTAAGCGCTGATCAAATAAATTCACATCCCCCCGGTACACTAACCCGTCATGGATGACCATGCGCTCCAAGGCATGAGCCATATGAACGGCTATTTGCACTTGCAGCGCATAATTAAAATTGAATTCCAGTTCTTCTTCGAGCTTTTGAATAAATTTCATCAACATCCCCAAAATTTTGTGGGGATTCAGATACGTCATGAACTCCTTCAGAGTATTCTCACAGATATCTCTAACGACCACACTTTCTTCAGCAGGTACAATTGGGAAATGATTGTTCAATAACAGCTCTCTCAATGCCTGCTCGCCGCTTGCTTCGATCAATTGTTCCAAAGGAATAAACGGGACATGCGGATCACTAGACCGCTTTACTCCAACCACGGCAAGAATCGTATGCTTGGTCCGCAAGTCTTTTACCACTTTATCCAGCTCCCTGACTTTTACCGGTACAACGAGAACCCTCTCCTCCGTCAAATCGTAAACAATCTTCTCTACAAATTCCTTTAGTTTTACCGCAGCGCCTTTGCCGGAAGAACAAACCGTTACGATTACCCTGTTGCTATCCGCCTCCGCCTTCACTATGGCGGTACCGTTGTTATATCCACGAAAATCCTTAAGAGATTGGTAAATCCCCTCTACATCCATGTCGAAAATACTCGCTTTTCGCACTGCCTCTAGTGTGAGCGGGGTAGATACCATATCAATGGTTCTGACCTTGACCCCGACACGTTCCATAATGGTAGCTTCAAGATTGAGCAAGGAGCCCATGTCTACAAGCAGCAATACGCCCCGGCCATTGTCAATGCTCTTTACTTTCTCGACAATAATCT
Organism: Paenibacillus sp. FSL L8-0470; assembly: GCF_038008625.1. NCBI lineage: Bacteria > Bacillati > Bacillota > Bacilli > Caryophanales > Paenibacillaceae > Paenibacillus > Paenibacillus sp. FSL L8-0470. Next base: position 2,805,656 of record NZ_JBBOZM010000001.1, on the reverse strand, counting down.
CGAGTACTTCCCTCGGACTTACATCCAGGGGCATATCCACCGCAGAAATATAGGAGCTGCCCAGCAAGTTGTTGACTACATCGACGATGCTGGTTGCAGTGCTGTTTCCATGGGCAGCTACAATTATCCCCACATTTCCCTGATGCTCCTCTTCCACAGATCTCAGTAGAATCGCCACATATGTAATCTCGGCATCGGGAACACTGATCCCGAAATAGGATTCGATCATGTCCTTGATAATCAGCGCCAATCTGTGTTCTTCGTCCTTGTCATCCACCGGCTTATACATTTGTTTCACCACATATTTCTTTTCTCTAATTCGCTTTAAAAAAGAGCTCATATGCAGGCTGAATGCATAAACGAACCTTTTGCTGTAATTCCGCTTCAGTTCTTTTTCCAGCATAGCCTGTACCTCTTCTGAAAAGTCCAGGATCTCCTTGTCTACGATTTTGAGGATCCTGTCTCGCCCTCCCTTAATGTTATAGAACCGGTTATAGAAGCCTTTAATATGGATATTGACATCTGTAGTAATGAATTTATTGATATAGCCATCGTCGAACCCTTCTTCCTTCAACAGCTCAATCTTATCTTCAATAAGCTTATAGAGGTTAAACGGTGGTTCGGAAGCATCTTCCTCATCGTCCCCTTTACTTCCCTCAGGAGTAACGTACAGATGAGAGATGATACCGCTCATTTCGTCCATTTCCTTGCGGTTTCTCCCGATATTAAATAAACCTTCTCTAATGTTGCCCGGCAAGATTTTGAAGTCCAGTTCTATTTCTTCCTGATTCTCATGAATGCTGTTCAAAAATCCTTTGGCGCAAACAAGCTGAATGCTGGATTTTAACTGGCCAATATTCCCGTAGGTTACACTGCCGATGAGTGCTTTAACGACCTCAGCCTCAACCCGGAGCGATTTATTTACCCGATGAGCCTCGTTAGTGAACAAATGCTTCAGAATCATTAACCGCTCTTCCATGGTACGTTCCTGAAAGTTAGGAATATTGATCGTAATGGGTATCCGCCGGATAAAGGTTTTCAGCAAGGAGGAACCGGGATCTTCGGTTGTAGCGCCGATCAGCAATACATTCGCATTCCGCTTGCGCTCTGACTCTCCCAATTTATTGTAGCTGTGCGTATCCATGAAATAAAAAATCATTTCCTGGCCTTCCGGAGGCAAACGGTGTATCTCATCCAAAAACAGGATTCCTCCATCGGCTTTCTCCACCAGCCCCGCCTTTTCCTGGTCAGCTCCGGTGAACGCCCCTTTTACATGACCAAAAATGTGGGAGAGCAGCAGTTGGGGGTTATTATAATAATCAGCGCAGTTAAATACGATAAATGGCGCTTGCTCCGGGAATCGCTTCATGTGCTTCCCATAATTGTACATTAACCTCGCAAACATCGTTTTCCCCACGCCTGTCTGCCCTACAATCAGCGTGTGCAGGCCCTTAGGCGGGTATAGTATGGCCGCTTTTCCCTGCTCAACCTGGTTTCTCATACTGCCCATGAATCCTATCAAAGTGTGAAACGGGTCTACCTGTTCACCAGGCAGCATCAACTCCTTAATACTGTTAACTTCTATTTGTTTTTCTTTAAGCTGAACCCGGAAGGTCTCCTCAATCACCTGCTTGTGCAAAAACTTGACAGGTCTTCCTTTGATTTTAATAATCAAATCAGCGCGTAGAAGACTATTAAGCTCTTTACTCACATTATTTCTAAGCATCTCCTGATGAGCAGCTATTTCCTCAGCAGTAATCCCATCACCTGCAAGCAAAGCCTCTTCCGACAGTTTCTTTGTGCAATCAGCAATATACGCTAATATCTGATCAATCCGTTTCACGTTGTCCCTCCACTCTGAACAGGTTTATAAGAAGCAGATAATAATTCTTTACCTGCACAAGGTTTTGGCAGGAAAATTGCATAATCTTTCCGAATATATATAAATGATACCATTTATTGACTTTAGAAAGGGGTTGAATTACATGATGCGATTCCGATTACAGCAAGAGCAGACAAACAAGCTGGTTATGACTCCCGAATTACGACAAGCCATCATGCTTCTTCAGTACTCCTCTGTTGATTTGATGGCTTATCTTCGTGAACAAGCGAATGAAAATCCGCTCATTGATTTGTCTGAGATCGAGATGTCCATTGAGAGGATAAGCAAGCCAGAAGAATTTTCATTTGGAAAAAGCGCTAACCCGGTAGACCTTCTGGATTTTGTCGCCAGTCCGGCGGATAATTTATTTGAACATCTGGTTGCGCAGCTTGGATGGGTTCGCGGGCTGTCACGGTCGCAACGCAGGGTTGCAAGGTTTCTTATTGGAAATCTAGATGAGAAGGGCTACCTTGAGTTGGATGTAATGACAGCAGCCGGATTACTTGACGTTTCTGTAGATGAGGTTGAGAATATGATTACCCTGGTCCAGCGCTTTGAACCGGCCGGCATCGCCGCTCGTAGTCTAGAAGAATGTCTTTTGCTTCAACTTCGGCATACCGGTAAGAATGATCCTTACTTGACTGCGGTCGTGTATCATCATCTCTCCGACCTCGCTTGTAATCGTATACAAAAAATTTCGAATTCCTTAGGAATAGGCATTCAAGAAGTACAGCAAATCGCCGACCGGATTCGAAAGCTGAATCCTTGTCCAGGAGCAGCGTTTGCTGCTAATGAACACCATTATATATTAGCTGATATTTCAGTTGAGTATATAAACAACAAGTATCTTGTACTGGTTAATGATATCACTGCACCAAAAGTGGAAATCAACCCCTTTTACCAGCGAATGCTGAAAGAGATACCTATGGAAGAAAACAAGCAGTTTTTCCATGAGAAGATGAATACGGCATTATGGCTTATGAATAGTCTTGAACAGCGCAGACTAACCCTTAAGAAAGTTGCTCAGGCCATTGTTGACAGGCAGAACGATTTTTTTGAACTTGGCATTCATTTTCTCAAACCAACCACCCAAAAGGAGATTGCTGAAATAACCGGCTTGCATGAATCGACGGTCAGCCGTGCGGTCAATAACAAGTACATACAGACCCCCCGCGGATTATTCGAACTCAAGCATTTCTTCACCTCCGCCCTGGCATCGGAAGACGGAGATGCCGTTTCATCGATGAGTGCAAAGGCGCACATCAAGCAGATTATCGACAATGAAGATAAGCAGAGCCCAATGTCCGATCAGGAGATCACTGAACTGCTTAAAAAGGAAGGACTGGAGTTGTCACGCAGAACAGTCGCCAAGTACAGGGAAGAACTAAAATATCAAACTTCCCGCAGAAGAAAGAGGTTTTAATTACAAAACACGAATAAAGCCCTTCCGAATTCCTGCCAAATGATGAAAAGACGGAGGCACGAGCCCCCGTCTGATGCATTAGAAGAATGATTGTTTCAAGATTAAATATAGCTGCCCCGCCTATTTTCTGATTTTGCTGATGAAAAACGGATATTCAGGAAAGGCTTCGTATAAATCGTTTTGCATAATTTGATATTTAGTATGACTTGCATATTCTTCCAACATTTCAAAGGGCGTATATTTTAAACCTGCCATAAACATCACATGTCCTCCAGGCTTAATTAAACGAAAGCATGAATCTAAGCATTTCTTGAAGTCCCCGGTTTCATTAATTGCGGACCCAATTAGGGTTACAATATCAAAGGCCTCTTGAGGCAAATCGGAATCGAAAATGCTTTTGCATAAAACCTTCGATGGATTCGGATGCTGTTCCCTCTGCTGTCTATACTCGAATATCCCACAAATACTTTCGTCAATATCAATGCTGGTTAAACTGCCTCTTCCCTTAAGCCAATATCCAAGGTAGTCGTCCCAACCTCCAGTTCCAATCCCAATATTACATACCTGGATTTCATCAAAAACATCAAATTTCTTCTTTACATAATCCCTTGTCGCCAATAGGGTGTGAATGCATGTTGGAGAGGAGTTCCATTCTCCGGCATCCGGACCATTAAGTTCCAAATAATACTGAAGTAATTTATCATCATCTATTTTCATTGATAAATGCTCCCATCATTTAATTATATTTGGTTTCTTCATTTCCGTCCGCATCCAGAGCAGCCGTTCATTGACCTCATCGATCTTTTGATTGTCCATTTCGATCAATTAAGAAAGACGCAAGCCTTCGTACCCATTCAAGATCATTGTTAGCTTTATATCTCATGAAACAGGATTTAAGCCGCCAATTTGGCGACCTCTGATGACACATACATTCTTATCCCCGTACAACAGCATGATGAGGTTAATGATGGTGTTAAACAACTCCACGGCTGCAGAGAACGAATAGTTTGCTATGCCCTTTGCGAAAACTGTAATCTTTAAATGCGATCAGAACACCATACATCGGGAAATATTTAAAGACAATAGTCAATTACGGCTCACGGCAGGACAAGCAGGTAAGCAAATAGTTTGTTTTGATGTACCTGAGTTTTTCTATAAGGCTGCGTGTTCGCTTTCGAGCCTCCGATTCTATATTATCTGTGATTGATGCTGTTTGTTGCAATGTCTCTTCCCCCTTAGTTTTCATTAGTACAACATAAATATGCTTTTTGAAACTATAAAGAAAGTGCTTCCATAAGTCACTGCCAACAACCTAGCAAATTCAATTTAAAATATAACAATTGTATCGTCAAGACTTTTTATAGATATAAAAATAAACATATGTACATATTTAAAACGCTTTATTATTTTATTATGTAAAATTCATTTGTTTTTCTGCTAAAAGAACGAAATAATAGCCTTTTATCACGATATATCCAAAATATAACAAATGGGGAGTTGTTTATTTTTGCGCAAAATGTAAACACGAAAACTCTTTGTATGCAATATAATTAATGTTCATTTGTAACATTTAACTCGACAATTTCATTGAATTATACTACATTTATTTTTGTCAAGCACGCAATACTTCTGCCAAAGGAGCCATTATTTTTGAACAAAGAGAAAATTACAATTCAAGATATAGCCGATTCACTAGGACTTTCCAGAAATACTGTATCCAAAGCATTGAATAATCATCCCTCCTTACCGGGCGATACACACAGCAAAGTGATTCAGAGAGCTACCGAGATGAATTACAAGCACGCTCGAATCGATCTCAATGAATCATTCTGCATACTCGAAGACGACCGATATTTTGCTGACTATAAGTGGCTTAAGGAGCGACTAGCAAGCATGAAAAAACTTCCGTCTGCGTTCGTGTGTGCCAACGATTTCATTGCTATTCATGTCATTCGTATTTTGAAGGACCTAAATATTCGCATACCTGAGGAGGTTATGGTTTGCGGATTCGAAAATGCCCCGGAGTCGCGGATCGTGGAACCCCATTTGACGACCGTCCATATTCATCGATCTGAAATGGGTTTTCTAGCTGCCGAAATGCTTCTTTCAAGAATCGAAAATCCCGATAGACCTCCACAGGTTACATATGTCAAGACAAAACCGATTTTCCGCCAATCGACGGGTCATGTATAGTTGAAAGTATGGTGAAGTGAGACAAATCAGCTTAATGCTGACATCGGAACCCCTGCGCTGATGGCTGATCATCTTGAATAAATGATAGAATCCAGAGGCCACTGAAAAACCAGTTTTTCATGGTAATAACAAGTACATGTATCAAAAAGACGACGGCTTATTCTGAATTCACAGAATAAGCCGTCGTCTTTATCTTGGGATTTATAGATACATAGAAGGGATGAGGATTCATTGCAACAGAAATTACATGAGCCGACTTGGTCACGACTTGGCTTTTCTCAACCGCCTGAACAGCAGCTCGATACGCCGGGAGGTATTGGCTAGACCAATATGCGTGTACTGGTCATCCGGTGAGGCGATCCTGGAGCGCAGCTCCTGCAGCTCGGACCGGGTCATCCCCCTGCCGTTTTCAACTTTTTAAGATTCGATAAATGAAATCAGAATCGAGGAGTAAAGGAACACGGTCACCAACTTCCATAAAAGCGAACATAAAAAACGGTCAACCAGAAGCTACTGGCTAGGTGCCGGTGACGGACAGCTTCTTCTTATACCATCACCGAGCTGGCCCGAATTGAGGACCGTTAATAGAGCTTCGGAGTTAACTGTTTTAGAAAGTCCGGTAGAACTGCTTCGCGCTTTCCTTCTCGGGCAGCGGCAGCCGCAGGCTAACAGGCAGCATCTCCGGGAAAGATTTGTGAGGCTCACGCTGATACCAATAAGCTACCGAGGAATAGTCATTCGACTGGGAGTTCCCATGACCGTGCTCAATACTGAAGCGCAGGGACTCCCGGAAGATAATGGGGTCGACTATATGGAAGCGGTATTGTGTCATTTTGCCGGAGTAGTCATTGAACAGGATGGTATTGCTCTCTCTCCATGCATCCCCGTTGCCGCGAATCGGCGCATACAACGACACTCCATGAAATGGACTGTCATATTTGCCGGACGGGTAGCCCCAGGCCGCACAGAAATAATCCTCCGTACCTGTGCCATGCAGGCGGGGCGGCCACGGCTCACCGTCAATGAAGAACATATCGTCCCCTTCTCCCGGCCAGCTGAAGCCCGGCATCGGATTCAAATGATCAATGCTGAGATTACAGCCGACGTAGTGCCCCTCCCCCACGGCATCCATAATCACATAGTTGTCTTCACCCGTCAGATTGTTAAGCTCATACACTTTCTGGTCGGCATAATTAGCCTTGTCCTGCCCATCATGCTCCAGCTTTAAGGCCGCCAGATCGACCGTCCCCCGGGTAGGATTCTCCCTGCGCCAGGAAGCGTGAAAGTAGAAGCTGTCCTCCGGGATCTGCTTCTCCACATAATCGACATAGAAATAAAGTACCATCTCATCTTCACATTCGTTGATAATCTCGATCCGTGCGCTGCTGCGGAACGGCATTTCAAAAAAACAGTTCATCGCCGCCTTGTCCTCAACAACCCCCTGGGTCGTAATCATATTGAGCGGCATGGAGACATAGTGGCTGGCTACCCCGTGGCCGACCCCGAAGAAATCGCCTACCGGCGATTCCACACTAGGCTCTTCCTCTCCATCCCAGTACATGCGGACCAACACTTTGCGGAACGCATATTTATTTTTAGCGGCTATCGTCATCCAGATATGCTGGATGATGCCCGAGCCTTCAATTTCAGCGATGGCTGCCGTATGGCCGGCTCCGATAACGATGAAATCCCGGTTGCCCCCGGTCTGATCCCAGCTGGACAGTCTGCGGGAGAGCCCTTCCTTGCGCAAATATAATGAACTCAACATCGATTCTCACTCCTTGGATAATTCAGGCTTTGATGCCTGTAAGTGTAATGCCCTCGATAAAGTACCTCTGCCCGATAAAAAAGACGACAATCGCCGGAGCCAGCACCACCGTAGCCGCGGCCATCATCAGATGCCATTCCGCTGCGTACATGCCTTTAAATTGCTGCAGTCCCAGCGCCAGTGTATATTTGGACTCGCTGTTCAGATAAACCAGCGGCCCCAGGAAGTCATTCCAGGAAGCCAGAAAGGTGAACAAGCCTACAACAACCAGCGCGGGCCGCGTCAGGGGGATAATAATGGAGATGAAAATCCGCCAGTGGCTTGCACCGTCCACATAAGCCGCCTCGTCAAGATCGCGGGGAATACTCAGATAAAACTGGCGCAGCAGGAAGATATTGAACGCGCCTCCGCCGAACCAGGCCGGTGCAATCAGCGGAATGAACGAATTGGTTAACCCAAGCTTGCTCCAGCCGATAAAGGTCGGAATCAGCGTAACCGCATAGGGCAGCATCATACTGGATAAGAGCAGGCCGAAAACAAGGTCCCGGCCCCTCCAAGACATGCGGGCAAAGCTGTACGCGCTGATGGAGCAGGTCACAAGGACACCCAGCATCGTAAAAATCACAATAACCGTTGTATTGATAAAGTAACGGCCAAATGGCAGAATGGTCAGCGCTTCGCTGAAATTACCAAACCGGAAGGGATCGGGTATCCATATGGGCGGCAGCTCAAAAATTTGCCCCATATCCATCAGGGAGCTGCGGATGAGCCAGATCAGCGGGAGCAGACTGAAGAGGCCTCCGGCCACAAGCACCAAATATACCAATCCCTTCTCAACCCATGCCCTTGTCCTCATCTGGCTTCATCCCCCTCGTAATACACCCATTTTTTCGATGTCTTGAAGACCATATAGGTCAACAGCATAATGATGATGAACAGCACCCAGGCAATGGCGCTCGCGCTTCCCATCCGTGAGAACTGAAAGGCTTCCCGGTACAGATAGAAGACATAGAATAAGCTGGCATTGTTGGGTCCGCCGCTGGTCATGACATAGGCCTGGGAGAACACCTGAAACCCGTTAATGATACCCATAATCAAGTTGAAAAAGATCGTCGGCGTCATCATGGGAATCGTAATATTCCGCAGCTTATGAAGCTTCGAGCCACCGTCAATTTCAATCGCCTCATAGAGCGAGCGGGGAATATCCTGCAGGCCGGCCAGGAAGATAATCATCGTCCCTCCCGTTGTCCACAGGTTCATCAGTGCCAGTGAGGGGACCACGGATTTCTCTCCAAAAATCCACTGGCTGCCGGGGAGCCCGATAGCACGGAGCAACTCGTTGGCCAGCCCCAAATCGGGATTCAGGAGCCACAGCCAAATGAACGAAATCGCAATAATCGGCACAATGGAAGGCAGGTAGAAGACGGTCCGGAAGATAGCTTTCCCCTTGATGTTCCGATTCAAAAGAATGGCCAGGAGAAAGGAATAGATAATGCCGGTTGGCACGCTAAGCACAACAAAATACAGTGTAACTCCGAGCGACTTGTAGAAATACTGGTCTTCCCCGCTAAACATTCTTGTGTAATTGTCCAGACCGATAAAGGTTGGTGAATTGGACCCCGAATAGTCGGTAAAGCTCATATACAGGCTGTATATCATGGGACCCAGCGTGAAAATCAGCAGTCCAAGAATGGCAGGAAGGGCAAACAGGATGCCGTAAAGCTCATTCCTGTAGGAGCTGCGTTTCGTCTTCGGACGGTTTACGCTCAGGGAAGAGACGGGTTCCATACACATGCTTCCTCTCTTCGGGCTGCCGCCGGCAGCGGCTCTGCCCCGTGAATCCGGCAGAGCCGCCTTTCGGCAAAGCCCGTTATTTCAAATAGGTGCCTTTTACCAGCGGCTTCACTTTGGCTTCCACTTCTTTCATCGCTTGTGCGGCGGTTTTGGTGCCAAGCCACACCTGATCCAGCCCCGCTGTTACCGCAGCGTCGATCTCCACAAAGTTTCTGACATTATTCTCTGCCGAAGGCTCTGCATGCTCGTAGGTGGAACGCATAACGGCATCCTGGAAACCGGCTGGGCGGCCCGGAAGCTCTTCATTTGCCCAGCTGTCGACCAGCTTCGGATCTTCATACCATTGCTTCAGCTGCGGCATCCAGAGTCCCTGATGAAGCTCCAGCACATTCTGCGGGTCCGTCAGGAATTTAGAGAATTCCCAGGCTTCCTTCGGATGCTTGGAGCTCTTGAAGATAATCAGGGAGCCTCCGAGGAAGAAAGTCTTATAGTCCTTCAGAACCGGCAGCACACCTACCCCCCAGTTGATATTGGCTTTGCTCAGATCGAGGTGATTCCAGCTTCCGTCGATGACCATGGCAACCTTTCTGGACTGGAGCGCCGTAGCCGGTGCCGGAATACTGCTGGCTTGAACCGGTGATGGAGCAACATGGTGCACATTGATCAAATCCGCGATTCTTTGGATGGCTTCAGTCGCTTCAGGCTTGGAGAGTCCGAATTCCTTACCGTCCTCTGTCAAATAGTCCCCGCCGTTGGACAGCACCAGCGGCATGTAGGATAACCAGCTGAGGCTGAATTTCACACCGTATTGCTTGATGTTCTTGGGATCAAATCCCGGATCATCTGGATGCTTACCGCTCCGGTCAAGCGTGAGCTTCTTGGCGGTTTCCACGAATTCATCCCATTGCCAGGCTTCTTCCGCTTGGGTTGGCGGCAGCTCTACCCCTGCTTCTTTGAACAGATCGGCATTGTACATCAGAGAAGGAACGACGGAGGCTTGATAAGGTCCCGCACTTTTATCCGTATCCCAATTCCACCAGGCGTACTGGAGATAATCCTCCTTTTTGATACTTGGATCATCCTTCATTAAATCGAAGAAATTATAGATCAGGCCTTCTTCACCCATCTTCAGCTTCCATGCGGCAGAGTAACTCAGATCCGGTGCTTCATTCCCGGCAATCATGGCATTCAGCTTCTGTAAAAAGTCTGTGCCCGGGATATGGATGGAATCAATAGTGACGTTCGGGTTCTTCGCTTCAAAAGCCTTAATGGCATCCTCCACCGCCTTCTTCTCCTGCGGGCTGCCCCAGAACGTGAATTTCAGCTTAACCTTTTCCCCTGTGGTCGAGCCTGTATCTCCAGTAGCGGGATTATTCCCCTCCTGGTTATTTCCTTTGCCTGTATTTGTCGTCGTATCCGCATTGTTTCCACCATTCCCGCAAGCGGTTACAAGTAACGCAATAATCATTAGGAAGAGTAACATCAGCTTGGTTTTGCCGGTATGCTTGCTCATTTGTTTATCCCCCTCGATTCGAATGTAAGCGCTGCAGTCGCCTTATATCCAGTGTATATGGGCCCGCCGCAAAAACCTATGGTATGATTTTTCGTTTCTTGTACGATTTTACGGTCAATCCTAAAAAGATAGCCCCGCAAGCCATTGGCCGGGGGTATGAGCACTTTATAATGTGGACCCTCACTCTGATCCCGGATACGGTATATTCAGCTTCACCCGTGTCCCGAATTCAGGGACCGATTCAATCTCTATGCCGTGTTTACTGCCATACAGCAGCTTTATCCGTTTATCCACATTTTTCAGGCCTATATTGGGACTCTCTTCCCTCAACAGCTGTTCCAGACGCTCCGGCTCGATCCCGCTGCCATTATCCTCTACACAGAACCGGATATCACCGCCCTGCCGCTGTCCGTAAATAGTGATCAGCCCGCCGCTCTCCATATTTCGAAAACCATGAATAATCGCATTCTCCACCAGCGGCTGAAGGAACAGCTTGGGCACGCTCACTTCCAGCAAGTCAGGCTCTATATCGAAATCCACGCGGAACCGGTGCTCGAAGCGGTTGGCCATAATTACAATATAATCCTTGAGCCAGGCGATATCCTCTCTCAGAAGCATCAGGTCTTTCCGGTTGTCTGTAGTGTAATGCAGCATACGGGACAAGCTGATCAACATATTGCTGACCTGCTCCTTTTCTCCATATACAGCCATCCAGTTAATTATATTCAGCGTGTTATATAGAAAATGGGGATTGAGCTGAATATTCAGCGCGAGGATTTCCGTCTCCCGCTCCCGCAGCTTGACCACATAATTCTCATTGATCAGTTCCCTGACCCGCTCATTCATGCTGTTGAACTTCATCAGCACATGGCCCAGCTCGTCCCTGCCCTCCACCTTGATCTGCGCATTGAAATCCCCGCCGCCCACCCGCTTGATAGCCAGCAGCAGCTTGCTGACCGGAGAAGAAATACGCGCGGAAATCACATAGGCGAACACAAGTGAAAGAGCAAGCAGCGGAGAGCCCAGCGCCATAATAAAGAACAGGATGGTATTCGCAATGTCATGGGTCAATGCACCTGGAGGAATCAGCACAACGGATAGCCAGTGGGTCACCGGAGACTGGGCGAAGCAAGCGATCATCCGCCGGCCGCCGACAGTCACATAAGTTGTTCCGCTTCCCTTGCTGCGCAATTCTTTGAGCCAGGCTGCGGATTCCACGGTCCCCAGACGCATTTTATCCTGATGGGAGATAATTGTTCCGTTCTCACTTGCTACAAGGAATACCGATCCTTGAATGGGAATGCTGTCCCTGAATATGTTGGCATACACATCACCCTTGAAATTCATCACCAGAACCGGCTTCTCCGACCCCTTGCTTGCCCGGACAATGATGTCATTCCGGACACAGGAGGGATTGATCTGCCGGACAGCCGAGAAAATATAACGGTAATCGATGTCGGTTCCCGCAAGCTCAGGCAGCGCATGCATCCGGGTATAATCATAGGTCGGCACCCAGGCGATACGCCCTTTCCCTTCGGCTGCGGCCTGATACAGCTCCGAGCTGTAGAAGTGGTCCGGCGGATAAGTATTCTTGACCTTGCTTCCATACACGAATGCTTGCGTGACCAGTTCAGCGGAGTACAGATCGGCAGATTGCGAAAAGTACCGCCCGAGAATCTCCGTCACTTTTTTATTGGTCTCCAGCAGTTGCTGTCCCCCTGCCGGTCCGCGACCGTCAAAAATCTGATACAGCTCGCATTCCACCATCAGCGAGAGGCTGTTATCCTGAATAATTTTCAGACGTTCATTGATGATCTGGTTGTTCTTCAGCACAATTTCACTAACGTTGTCGCGGGCCAGCTTCAGCATAATTTCCTTGCTCGCAAAATAATAACCAAAGCCGAGGATCGCTAAAGGGAGAGTAATTAGCACAATATAGGACAAGACCAGCTTATTCTTCAGCCTCATGGCCCCACCTATAATAAATCTTTCTTCCGGAATTCCTCCGGTGACAGTCCGGTTTCCCGCTTGAATACTCTGGTAAAATAACCGGCATCCCTAAAACCCACACTTAAGGCGATCACTGAGATTTTCCGGTCCCCGTCCTGCAGCTGTTCTTTGGCTTTGTCCATCCGCAGGCGCAGCAAATATTCGGTGAAGGTCATGGAGGTGTGCTGTTTAAAAAAGCTGCTGAAATAAGCGGGGCTGAAAAAAAATTGCCGGGCGACATACTCCAGCGACAGGTCCTCCATATAATGCGCCTCTAGAAATGCTTTGCACAGACTGATTGTCCGTCCGCTTTTGTTATCCTTGCGCTCCTCGATGCTGTCCATAATCCGGTTCAGAACATATACCGCCCGCTTCTCGACTTCGTCCAGACTTTCACAGGCCGGAATTTGAAATTCCATCTCAGAAATGAAGTTGCTAGCTTCCTCCTGACGGAGAAATACTTCACTTCCTTTGACTTCATTTACCAGAGCGTACAGGACACAATCTTTCAGATGGGCTGGGGACGGGCAGTCCCCTTCGAGCAGTCTCCCAATCAGCGCCTTTAGAGCCTGAGCTACTGTGTCCCTGTCCAGCCGTGCCAAGGCTTCAGTCATGCCTGAACCTACAGGAACCATCTTCAAGCTGGGCTTCTCCGGATTGTAAGCGATTTCATCATAGAGGACAAGCTGGCCTGCTCCCGTATAAAAGGTGTACTCCAGCGCTTTCTGCGCCTGCTCAAAAGACTTCGGAGCCCCGCTGTACAGATCCGCCACCCAGTTCCCTGCACCCAAAGTCAAGGTCAGGCCAAATTCGTCCCGGACCTGGCGGATAAATTGCCGAAACTGCTCCATATCCCGCTTCATCAGCCACTCCAGGGAATGGGCCGAGGTCACAATGGACCCGATCACCGGCTCCGCCCCTTCCAGGTTGAAGGAAAGTGAAGGACCCACCGTCAGGTAGATTTCCTTCATCCAGTTTTTCACACTGGTCTTAAGCTCCACAAAATCCTCAAGCGTATAGGTCTCCGCGACCTCCCTGTTCTGAAACTTGGCCAGCATGACGAAACCTCCGCTGATGGAAGGAAAAAGATTGCGGATTTCCTCAAGCTCCTCCTCACTTGAAGAAGAACGCATCCACCGGCTGAGCAAATGCTGCTCATAGACCGGAGCTGCCGAGCTAAGCCGCTGACGGAGAACCGCGCCATCCTGAAGACTCAGCCGTTCTTTCTCCAGCGCCGTATCGAGCTTGTCCAGGATCCCGGAAAGCTCTTGGAAGGCCAGCGGCTTCAGCAGATAATCGAAGGCTCCGAGCTGCAAGGCCTGTCTTGCATATTCAAAATTTCCGTAGACGCTGAGAATAATGATTTTGACCAGCTCTCTGCGGCTCTCCATATGTTCAATCAAAGTCAATCCATCCATATTGGGCATTCGGATATCTGTGAGAATAATATCGATCCGGTTATCTTCGATGATGCGCAGTGCCTCCAAACCATCCTTCACCATGAAAATCCGGTATTCCGGCCTGAGCTGCTTAATCATGTCCGCAATGCCCCGGCGGTGACGCGGTTCATCATCGGCAACAAGCACGTTGTACATCGCTTTCTCTCCTCTCGCAGAACAATCAAATTGTAAGTAAGATAGTAAGTCAGCCTACTGCGTCTGTCAATCTTCGAGTTCTTCCTATTATTTACAAAAAGGCTGCCGAAAACCTCTCGACAGCCTGTAGCCTTTCCAACCCTAGCGCATTGCTTGCATACCAGCTCAGCTGGTATGTCTTGCCATCAGTTCAATGGGGAACATCCTATCAACAGGCTGGGCAGGCTCCCCCTTCGATTCAATGGATTGAATCATTAGCTCCGAGGCATTCTGTGCCAGTTCGTTAATCGGATGCCGGATCGTGGACAGACTGAGCAGCTCGGATACAGTCGGCATGTCATCCACACCCAGTACCGCAAGGTTCTCCGGTACGGACAGATTCAGATCCTTGCAAGCCTTCAACACCCCAATGGCAGTGATATCGTTGAGGCAAAATAACGCCTGCGGCAGCTGACCATTTTTGCCCAGCTGCATCACAGTTTCGTACCCGAAGCTTTCAGTCATGTCTCCGGTAATAACTGTTGTGAGATTGCCCTTCTCCTGCATAGACTGGGAGGCACCGTTCAACCGGTCGTCAAATCCGGGGACCTGTCCATGCGGATAGGTCAGAATAATAATTTTTTGATATCCCCGGGACATTAAATGATCGACTCCCGTCTGGCCGCATTGATAGTCGTTCACCCGGACGATATGTGCTCCATAGGATAAATTATGCCGTCCGATGGTGATGACCGGAACATTGAGATCCATGAGCCTCGGCATGAACTTCTCCGTCTCCAGGGTCGCTTTTACAATAATTCCATCCACCATCTGGATATTCATGAAGATCTCATCAAAGTCCAGGAGAATCAGCTTGTACCCCATAGTCTTCAGTTGCTGCTTCAGCACCTTGGCGAAGTGCAGGAAATATAAATCTTCGAAATATCCGTCATAAGTGCTGTTCGACAGAACGAGTCCAATGGTATGCATTTTGCCGGTAATCAGGCTTTTGGCAACAGGGTTTACCTGATACCCGAGCTTTGTAATCGAGTCGCTTATTTTCTCCCGGGTCTCAGGGCCCATCCGGTGAAAATTACCGTTCATGAAATGGGAGACTGTTGCCGGCGACACGCCTGCATCTTTGGCGACCTGTACTAAAGTAACTCTTTGTTTTGCCATTTGCTGCACCTCTGCGAATTTACTTGCACAACTTGTATCCGCGGTTAACGCGGACGTCTTTCCATTACGTCCGGAAATTCCGGAAACGCCTGATGCGGCTCAGTCTGATACCAGTAGCTTATCGAGCTGATATCGTCACTGCGTTCAAATAAGGCTTGGCCGTCATGTCCTATTTGCTGTACAGTCACCTTCAGGTCCTCTTCGAACAGAATCGGATCAAGGATATGCCAGCGGTAGAAGCCCCGCATCGGGCAAGCCGCCCCGTCATAAATGTGTGACCGGGTGTTGTCCCTCGTCGCAAAATAAGGGAAACCCATAAATGAGGTGGAGTACGTCTGCTCCTGCACCGGGTTTCCATTGTCATATTTCACAAATCCCCAGGCACCGCCGAAATAATCCTCTGCCCCGGTGCCGCAGATCGTCGGCCAATCCCGGTCGCCGTCGATATAGAATTTCACTTCTCCTTCACCATACCAATAACGGGATAGGGAAGTCCAGGACATATAAGTGCCGATAAATTTGCCTCTTCCTTTAATTCCATCAATCAGGGTGTAATCCTGCCTCAGCACAGTGGGATTTTCTCTGCGGAACTGGGCGTGAAAATACTCGGTGTCCTCATCCAGCTCATCCACCAGCATATAGTCGAATTGATAGAAAAACGCCTCAATGCTCTGCGGATGCTCATTCGTAATCGTCACTTTGGCAGCTTGGCGGAAGGGCATGGCAAAGTAGCTGTTCATGCCGCCGACCGGATTAACGACTACCGGCAGTGAATTGACTACCGCCCGTGCCCCAAAGCCGTTGCAGAAGAAATCGCCCAGCGGCACTTCAACGGATGGACGTTCTTCATTGTCCCAGTACATGCGCAGCACCAGATCGCGCAGCACGAACCAGCCCGATTCGGTCTTATCAGTAACGGTCATCCAGATATGCTGAATGATCCCGGGACCTTCAATATCTACAAGCGTTGCGGTTTCTCCCTGAGCGAGCGAGATGAAAGCCTTGCCTTTGCGGGCAACGCCCAGAGGACCTTCCGCTTGGCCGCCTTGTCCCTTGAGGCCCTGCGGATTCTCCGCCGTAATCGCTCTGCTCTTGCCTTTCATTCTGCCAAACAGCTGATTCATCGATTGCATGTTTTATCGTCTCCTTATCCTTTGACTGCGCCGTCCGACGCCCCGGCCATTACATATTTATTCAGGAACAAGTACGTAACAATAATGGGAATAATGCTGGTGCTGATTGCCGCAAAAGTCTGGCCCCAATCTGTTGCCCCAAAGGCACCGATAAATTCCTGGAGCCCGACGGCAATCGTCTTGTATGCCTTATCATTCGTGAACGTGTTGGAGAATACGAAATCATTCCAGATGAAAATAAAGTTAATCGATGCCACTGTGATGGTTGTATTGATAGTAAGCGGCGAAATAATTCGGATAAACACCTGATAGATGTTGCAGCCGTCGATCACTGCAGCCTCTATAAGCTCATTCGGAACATACCTGTAGAAGCTGGTGAAGATCAGAATTGACAAGGGCAGAGCAAAACCAACCTGCGGCAGGATCAGTGCCGGATACGAATTCAGCA
Organism: Paenibacillus sp. FSL L8-0470; assembly: GCF_038008625.1. NCBI lineage: Bacteria > Bacillati > Bacillota > Bacilli > Caryophanales > Paenibacillaceae > Paenibacillus > Paenibacillus sp. FSL L8-0470. The sequence continues at coordinate 2,788,760 of NZ_JBBOZM010000001.1, read as the reverse complement.
GCCCGTAATCCTTATACATAATAAACAGAGGAATCAGCGTAACCTGAATCGGAATCATGATGCCGATTGTAAAGAACAGCAGCAGCTTCGAATTCAGCCGGTTAATCATTTTGACAAGAGCAAATCCTGCCGTCGCGCTTAAGAATATAATTAGAGCCAGACAGGTAAAGGTTACAATGGCGGTATTCTTGATATACAGCAGCAGGCTGCTCTCCCGGAATACACTGACATAATTTTCGAACGACCAGGAGTCCGGCAAGGCGAATGGCTGAGTAGTCAGCTCGATGCTCGACTTAAAGCTGGACAGCATCAGCCAGACTACCGGATAGATTTGAATCAGGAGAATGGCAATGACCACGATATACAAAAGAGAAGAGGAGAGCTTGTTCTTTGCAAGCATGTCAGGCATCTCCTTTCCTTGAATTAAAAATAGCCCGAATAATCAGTACCGCAAGCAGACTTTCGATGACGATGAACACGGCAATCGAGCTTCCGTATCCATACTGGATGGTGGAGAACGCTTGTTTATACATATAAGTGGTGACAAGCTCGGTTGCAGACCCGGGCACACCAATAATGTAAGGAATGTCGAAGCCCCGCAGCGCCCCAGTTGTACACATAATCAAGGCCAGGCTCAGCACATGCTTGATGCTTGGAAGCTTAATATAACGAATCAGCTGCCATCCGGTTACACCGTCAATTTTAGCCGCTTCTTCGATTTCTTTGGGGATCGCAATCAGGGCCGCATAAAAGATAACCATATACATCCCGATAAACCGCCATCCCTCGGGAATGGACACAGCAATTAACGCCGTATGGGGATTGGAGAGCCAGGCCGATTGAAGATGCCCCATTCCCACCCAGTCCAGGAACATATTCAGCAGACCGAGAGGTTGAAGCGAATAGAAATTACGGAACATTTGTGCAATAGCTACGGTTACAACAACCGCCGGCAAATAGTATAGGGTTCTGAAGATTCCTGCGCCTTTGGTGACATAGGAGAGCAGCAGGGCAAAAAATAAGCCGATGAACACCTGCATAAATACCACAATCACCACGTATACCAGATTGTTTTGCACAGAATTCCAGAAATAGGTATCGTTGAACATCGCAATATAATTATCGAAGCCGATGTAGCGCGGCTCCTGAATGCCATTCCATTGCTGAAAGCTGTAATTCAGCGACTGGATAATGGGGACAAAGACCGTTCCCAAATAAAATATCAAAGCCGGCAAGATGAAGACTAGCCACGCTTTTTTGTCTTTAAGCACATTCATTTAGGGTCACCCCGCTTTTGTAATTACGCTATTATTGATTTAGTTCTCCACCCGGCCCTGTAGGCCCGGGTGGAGAACTATCAAGGTATACGAACTTATATTTTTATTTGCTGCCCGTATTCTTGGCAATGGCTTCATCAATCTGTTTGGCAAAATCCTCGGGAGTCATAAAGCCCATGGTCATTTTGGTAATCAGGTCGCTCATCACCGAGTTGGTGTTCGGATCAAGCAGAGTATCCCAAGGCTTGGCGAACTCTGAGCCGTAGTTGTCCATATCTTTTTTGATCCGCAGGAACAGCCCGGAGAATTTGGACTCGTCATCAATGGTGAATTTCAGTGGTGACATTTGTTGCTTGGCCACATAGACATCGCTGAAATTTTTCAGCACATAGCTCAGGAATTCCTTAGGCAGTCCATCGAACGTTTCCGCGGAAGCCCCGAGTCCGATGCCGCTGTTGCCGAAGAATTCATTATCCGGTGTAACCGCATTGCTGGTGGTTGGCAGATAGAAATAATCCACATTGCCCTTGAGTCCTTCCGGCAGGCTTTCTTCCACGAAGGATGGTATTTCCCAAGTTCCCATGTTGTACATCGCAGCCTGGCCGTTCAGGAACAGATTTTTGGCTGTCGTATAATCGGTGGTAGCGAATCCATCCTGAAAGTATTTTCCGATTTGAGAAGCGAAGTTAGCCGCCTGCATGCCTGCCGCATCCGACATTTTGGCTTTGCCCTGGCTCAAATCACGGATGAACTGATTGCCTGTGGTCCGGAACGGGTACATTGCCGCATAACGCAATACCGGCCATACATCAACGCCGTCTACAGCGATAGGAGTAATTCCCTTGTCTTTGAGCGCTTTGCTGACTGCAAGCAGATCATCAAGGGTTTTGGGCACCGCAAGGTTGTTGTCGGCAAATATTTTTTTGTTATACCAGGTCATTTCCATGTGGTATTCCATCGGCAGGAGATACAGGCTTCCATCCGGCAGCTCCTGGTATTTCAGCGCGGGCTCATAGAACTTATCATACAGCCCCTCGTCCTTCAGAAATTTCTCCATGTCCACCAGCAAGCCCGCTTTTACAAGCTCTTGGGCAAACGGGTCGGCATCACTGTCAATGAAATCCGGCATTTGTCCTGAGGCAACCAGCGTTCTCAGCTTGGTCAGGTAAGAGGGTCTGTCCGCCGTCACCTGAAGGTCCAGCTTAAAGCCGGGATGATCGGCGGCGAACCGGTCAGCAAGCTCCCGGACCGTCTGGACAATGGCCCCGTTCTCTGGTCTGGCCGAGAGCCAGGTCACCGTCTGCTCCTTAGGCGCATTCGAGGCACCGGCCTTGTCTGAGCTATTGTTGTCTGCGGAGCTGCCGCAGCCTGCCAGCGCGGCCCCGGCCAAGGAGAAAACTGCAAGCCCAGTGAATACCTTTGACATTTTCTTTGTCATTTTAAAAACCCCTCCAATATATTTATGTTATAAGTGCCGTGAAACCATTCTGTGTTCAAAGCTCAGCAGCCGTTTTCAGGATGATGTCCTGAACCGTTACAGCACCTTCATTGGCAAAAAATCCAAAATGGCCGTCTTTGAAATTATAGATCCGCGTAGTCATTGCAACTTCATTATTGACATAGAGGCATAAGATATCTTCTTCCAGAATCAGCTGGAAATGAATCCGGCTGTGGCTCGCAAAATCAAACGGACGCTCCAGCTCAATCATTTGCGGCTTGTCCCCGGCAATTTGCCATTGAAAGAATCCCGGCTCCGTTCTTGGCCACATATCAAAGGCAATCCGGTTGTGAAAAGGATCAAATTTGATGAAGTAACCATTGTCCAGTGCCTTGTCCGTGCGAACCGCGATCCCAAAGTCCTTCACATGCTGCCAATCCGTAAAGGAAGCCTCAAGCATGACCTGAGAAGGCAAAGGGTTAAGCACGCTATAAGCCAGCCCATCCGGGGAAGAGAGCTGCAGCCTGTTCCCTTGCTGAATGCAATTTTTCTCCTCTTGCAGCAGAATTTGTTCTTCCCTATTAAAATGTCCATAGATGGAAGACGGCATTCTCACAAGCAATTCTCCCTCTTCGTTCTGGTGCAGCTCATGGACAACCAGAGTGCCAGCCCATTCCCAATCTCCATAATCATTCGAGCCCTTCTTCGACGGAACCCAGCCAAAGGCGTACCGCTTCACGCTGTCGGTGGCTGTTTTGGCTGCATAAAATCCTCGGCCGTCAAAGGTATCCAGCGTCGGTGATGTGTATACGCCATCGATCGTTTTGCTCTTTTTATAATGGGTGACGAACTTCTCACTGAAGGTGGAGTAGACCAGGTAGTGCCACTCCCCCATCTTGAAATAATCGGGACATTCCATCGTAATGTATTTGTCCGGGCTGTAGAAGGGTTCACGGTATTTCCAGTTAAGGAGGTCATCCGATGTCAGAAGTGCGATGCACCCGCCTCTTTTCTCAGAAGAGTTCATTTCCCTGGTAGTCACCAGCATCCAATATTCCTGCTTCTCTTCGTTGAAGAACACAAAGGGATCACGCCAATCAAATTGCTCATAGATCACTTCATCCCCGTAAAGATTGAAGCCGCTATCCTTCGTCCAATGAATTCCGTCGGTACCGGTGGCCCGCAGTACAACTTGTAAGGGCTTACCATCCTTGCAAAACGCAGGGCCCGGGTTATGTCCCGTGTAGAAAAGATGGTACATGCCTTCCTTATCCTTGATCACAGAGCCCGTATACGCATTCCGGTCTAGAGCGCTTTCATCTCCGTTCGGCAGAACCTCTCCGTAATCCTCAAAGTCAAGTCCATTTCTGGTGGCCAGCAAATTCCATGAGGTATGGTTGCCATAGTCCCCCCCCACTCTCTCATCATGAAGATAGTAGAGCTTGTACTCCCCATTGTCATAAAAAGGAATCACATCACCGACCCAGCCATTCGCAGGTCTGTAGAATACTTTTCTCATTATCATCATCTCCATTAGTAAAACGTTTTACAAACATATAGTAACACAATTTTTATTATTGTCAACGGTTACATTTGTTTGTTTGCTGAGTTTCTAGGTATATAACGAACTGAGTATAATTGCATATGGTAAAACGTTTACTAATAAAGGACACTCTGCCCAAAGGCCACCTCTACAGGTTACGCATGTTAAGACAACGCCGGTTTTCCGCCAATCGACAGGCCATGAGGAGTAGAAAGTAGAACATTATCGTGAGCTACGGGTTGGCAGGAGATGAGAATTGAACGAGTCGTAAAACAAAAACAAGGAACCATCCTTCAGCATATTATTTGCCGAAATGGTTCCTTTGTTTTTAGTGTAGATAACTATAAATTCCCACTCATGTAAGGATATGCGGAAGGGGTTTTACCATACGGTACAAATAATACGGTTTTTTCTCTATGGAATCCGTAATCCGGTATCCTAGCCGCTCATACAGCTTGATGGCCCGGAAGTTTTCTTGCTTGACGGTCAGGGAGCATTTACCATAGTTGCTTAATCTGGCTTTTTCCTCTGCATAATGAATTAATTTCGAACCTACCCCGTATCCACGGCTTTCCGGCAATGCAGCCAACGCTCCTATATGGTATTCATCCGCTCTTCCCTCATTCAAGCTTACCGTAGACCACAACTCCCGCAAATGCAGCAGCGAATGCTTGATGAGATTCCATTTGCGCAGTTTGATTAGCTCCCGGACAGTGGGCCAAACCAGCTTATCCATTACAGATACCGGGTAGCAGGAAATGATCCCTATCGTTCTGTTGTCCAGCCTGGCTTCAAAAGCATATTGATGGCTGAAACGGTTCTTTCCGAGACCCCATAATTTTTGCAGAGTGTTCTCAATTAATGCTTTATCTACCGTTCCGATCAGCGGATAGGCCATATAATCCAGTGCCATCCCCATGAGTCTGCCTCCGGACGCCGATTTGGGATTGCCATGTGTTATTGAAATATTATCCATATAAAAGCTCCTTCCGATTGAATATGGTACTAATTGCAACTTAATTGGAATGACCCGTAACTCGTCCAGTTCCTTTTGAAGTATTCAGAAGAACGACTCCACCTACGATAAAAATGATTCCAATTCCAGTAAGAAATCCAAATGGATCATTCCATATGAAAACACCGAGTAAGGCAGTTAAAGCTGTTCCAACGCCTGCCCAAATGCCATAAACCAAACTTAATGGCAAAGTTTTCAAACAAAGTGATAAGAAAAGAAAGGCGGAACCCATTCCAACACTCAAACCTAATACGGGCAATAAATTTGTAAAGCCGTCAGAAAACTTAAGCATTGTAGTACCGAAAACTTCACCCAGTATTGCAATGCATAAATAGATATATCCTTTATTCATGTATTTTACCCCCAATCAATTTGTTGCTACCTTCATAATAACAACACCACTAATGATAAAAAGTATACCTGCAATCTTTTTGATGTTAACTGCCTCTTTATAAACTGCAATTCCAATTAATGAGGTAAGCGCAGTACCCGCTCCTGACCAAATGGCATATGCCGTACCTAAAGGTATGGATTCTATCGATACAGAAAGACCAAAGAATGCTAATCCCATACCTACTATGACTCCAATTGAAGGGTAAAACTTTTTAAATCCATTGGATAATTTCAACATCGAACTGCCAAACACTTCAGCCAAAATAGAACATGCAAGAATGAGATATGGATTCAATGTGTGTGCCCCCTAAATTTAACGAATTCGAGAATGAATGCGACTATGGTACTGTGATTTCTTCGACATCGACTTGAATACATCCGATTTCAAGCCCCGTGTATCGCTCTACCGCTTCTCTGATGTTCTGTTGCAGCTCCCTGCACACTACATGGATCCTAATACCATATTGCACGGCAATGCTTAAGCGGATATCGAAGTATTAAGGTACCTGATTTCAGTCTTTTTGTCTACTATCCGTTGAAAAATCAAGACTGATCCGGTTGGAATTGAAACTAAAAAAAGCCTGAACCAACAAGGGTTCAGACGATGACAATTCATATTCTTATCTGGTGACAAACTAATTTCCAAGTGATGCCCAATTAGAAATTGAATTCATATCGTTATTTAATACAGTTGTATACTATCTGTGCAATTTGTGCCCGGGTAGCAGAGACCTTGGGACCCAGCTCATTACCATTTCCCGTGATCAATCCTGCTTCCACTAATAACTTCATCGCATCTTTAGCATAACCGGATACAGTAGCTGTATCAACAAAGCTGTCATAGCCCTTATCATTTTTACCGGTTGGCAGCTCATCCAGTTGCTTCAGAATCTTGTAAAGAATAACAGACATATCTTGTTGGCTTATCGTTGCTTCCGGCATAAATGTATTGCCGTCCACACCAGAAACGAACCCTAATTTACGTGCTGTGCCCAGGTACTCGGTATAGTACTTATTCCCTGCATCCGAGAAATTATCGGTTACTGCGGCTTCTGTCTCGATCCCGTAAGCTTTCATGACCATCATCAGGAAGTCAGCCCGCGTCACATTTTTCTCAGGTGCAAATGTACTGCCTCCAACGCCATTCGCAATCCCTCTTGCCGCCAAATAGCCAACCGCATCGCTATACCAGTTCTCCGGGCTAACATCATTGAATTTCACTTCGTTATATCCCACAGCATAATTTGAGAGATGGGTTGTCTGAAAGTTAACCTTTCCTGTTGCTGCATCATAACCTCCCCTAACCGGTTTGAGGTTTTCTGCTTTGTTGATGTAATATACAACAATGGCATTCTTCTTTTCACTCGTCATTGGAGTATAAGGTACGCTAATTTTTAACTTCCCTCCATTGAATTCAGTAATTTCAGCATTACCTGCTTTTACAGAGAAATCAAAAACTGATCTGTCCTCTATTTTGTTCTGAACATTTTCTGGCAAGTCAGATTTAGCAAGCTTCATGATGCTTATTGTGCTATCCACTGCTGTACTACCACCAAGGGCAGACACTGCTTTTGGATCAAAAGTGATCGCAGCAATGCCTGCATCCACTCTTAGGTCAGCTTTTGTCGTGTCGACTAACGGTTTGAGAGCCTCCTTCGGAATGACTAAATTGACAGACTTTTCATTTGCTGCAGCATCAATCTTGATATCGATCACCACTTTTTGTCCAGCGGCTTCAGACTCTTTAACCTTTTGGACAAGGGCGGTAATCACGCTCGAATCAAGCTTGGCAGTGGCTACATTTGTTGCCATATCCTTTGTTGCCTTGATCATCACGGTATAAAACGTAGTATTGCCAGTGATAAGAGTACTAGGCTCTGTTCCTGAAGTACTAGGCTCTGTTTTTGGAGTGCTAATTCCCCCGTTACCGCTACCAGAAGGATTATTGCCGGCACCTCCACTAGTTGGGGGAACTGGCGTCCCTGGGGAGTCACTGGTTTTAACCAGAACAAAATCGTCATAGGAACCCCAGTCACCAGGCTTCGCATCCAGAGAAACCCCTATTTTCAACGTTCCGTCAATGACCTTAATATTTTCAATAGCTGCTTTGTTCCATACATTCCAACCCTTATTCGCAAAGCTGGAAGTTAATTGGGTCTGATCACCACTAACTGCATACAACTGATTCTTCATTTCCTCGCCAGCGCCCTGCGACCAAGCCGACAAAGTGTAGGTTCCATTCGTCAAGCCGGTAATCGTCTGAAATGCTTCAAATGTATATGCCGCTTCCTTCCAAAATCCAAGTGACTTTGCACCTGTGTAGGCAGAATTCGATGCTAAAGGCGTAGAATCAGGAGTGGTCCAACCCTCAGGAGTACCATCTTCATTAACATTTTCAAAGCTGGAATTCATAACAGGGTTCGGGTCCACAGTGAAATGAATGGTATACGTTCTTGTACCCTCTCCCGTTACAACAACCTTTGCGCTGCCAGGTAAAGCAGTTGCTTGTGTAATCACTGCCACTCCGCCGTCTGCTGTTGTTGCCGCAATTAAAGGTATGGTAGTCGTACCATACGGCAGAACCACATCATATTCCTGAATGTTTGGATCAAATCCCGGAACCGTAGCATTATTTACTTTTAAATCTGCCAATCGGGTGTTATCTTTCTTGATCAGCTCAAAATCGTCATTATTCCCCCACTGCCCGCCAGAAAGTTTATAATGGGCACCTACGGTTAGCGTTCCATCCGTAACTTCAATATTATCCAGAGTTGGCTTGCTCCATTGTTTCCAGCCTGTATTGGTAAAGCTCTGAGCTTTGCTGCCGGCAAAAATCTCCGAAACTTCTTCACCACCACCGCCGGAGACCCAGGCCGATAATGAATATGATCCATTTTCCAGCCCTGTGATGGTTTGAGAAGCCCTGAATTCAGCAGGGGTCGCACTATAGTAGTGTAATGCCAATGTACCGGAATGCACGTCAATATCGGTGCTAACCGCGCTTTCATCCCCTGAAATGCTCCACGAATTCAATCCGTCCTCAAAACCAGGGTTCTGTATCAAACTTGTACTGGGTACTACGGTAACTTCGCTTGAGGCAGTAAATCCTCCATCATAGGTAACAACTGATACGGTTGCAGTTCCAGTGGAAATTCCGGAAATAGTCCCACTATAACGGTCTACTTTGACAACTTCTGGCTTAGAACTGGTAAATGTTACTCCTTTATAGGTTGCATTCGTAGGGTCGATGATTGCTGATAATTTATCCGTCCCACCAACTTCAATATTAGCCGTATGCTTATCAAGAGCCACCGATACAACCGGATTAGGGTTGATTTCGCCAGCACCATCAATGAATGCATCCATAGCGAATGTCGGTGTGCCATCTATATTCCATGCGGATAAGGGATAGTCAAACATGATTCCTGTAGGTTCCCAGTAAAATATACCGGTTCCCATATGGTTTGGAACGCTATGCAGTTTATTTTGAACGGCTACAAGCATGTTATACACGCTATCAACATCCTTGGAAACGTCACCTCCGACTTCAACTATCATTACTTCCTTCCCATATTTCGCTTCCAATTTATTCATGTTTTCGCTTAATTCATTAATTGAGGATGTAAAGACTGAAGCCGGATAATAGGACAAGCCTATGATATCGTAATCGCTATCTTTGAGACCGGCATCTACGAGACCGGCAAAAAAGGGATCAACGCCTGCTTCAGCTCCATTTGCTCTATGGATAATAACCTTGATTCCTGGAAAAACCGCTTTCGCAGCGCTTGATCCGGCTTGAATCAGTTGAACGAGGTTGGACGTATTGCTGTAACTCCCCAACGGATGCATCATTCCATTATTAATTTCATTTCCTATTTGTACCCATTCTGGTGTTACGCCTGCTTCTTTTAGTGCATTCATCACCTCAGAGGTATATTCCGATACATGTACTTTTAATTGTTCTAAATCATCGTTAACCCATGCTGCAGGAGTGATCTGTTTTCCAGGGTCAGCCCAAGTATCGCTGTAGTGTAAATCAATCATAACCCTAAAACCGAGAGCGCTTACACGAGAGGCCAATGCAACTACTTCTTCTGTACTGTTATGACCATTGGAAGGGTCATCTGAGGGATCAACCCATGCCCTAATTCTTATGGAATCAATTCCATGATCCTTTAAAATCTGTAGAAGATCCTGTTCTTTCCCATGATCATTATAAAATTTATACCCTAAAGCCTCTAATTGTGGCAACCAGCTAATATCTGCGCCTTTGGAGAATGAGTCAGGAGCAGCCGAGGCTATTGCCTTTGCAGGTAAACCAAATGATGTCATAGATAGAATCATTGAAAATGTAAGAATGATTGCCAGAACTCTTTTTCTGTTTTTCATAGTACAGCCTCCATATTTAAATTTGTGAATCTTAGATTTTTCTTCTCAATTTAGTTAAGCGCTTTCAAAGATAATAATAATTTTTTTGTGCTAACCAGGTTGCCTGCGGTCAACGTTCACGTAACTTCCGTTCTCCAACGGAAAGCCTGCTACAGGCCCTCCTTATATAGAATAAAAAGGGCTGCCCCAAAGCCCATGCTTTGAGGGCAGCCCGGAAGCCGTTACATAAAGCTCTTATTCAGCTATTTTTTTTGTGCTGCAAGGAAGGCATCAATTTGCGATTGCATTTCAGTCTGGACCTTGTCGATGCCGGCTGATTTCAGCTGCTTGATCAGGTCTGCCTGGCCTTTTTCGATATCATCAATCAATCCGTACTCCAGCGGTATGGCGTAACGCAGCATTACGTTACCGATATTTGCCACTTCATTCTTCACTTTTGCTGTGTCGAAGACAAAGGTTTCGAGCGGGAAGTGATAGATGCTGGACTGCCAGGTGTTGAACATATCGTCAGCTTCCTTAGGATAAGCTGCATCTTGACGATTCAGCGGGGAATTCCAGCCCCAATTCGAGAAGCCAGTGTAGTTAGCTGCTGCAGGGCCTGCAGTGAACTTTTTATCGCCCTCAGGATTATAGTGAGTTCCGGAGATACCATACATAGTCAAGTCGTGAATTTCCTTGTCATTTTGCAGCAGATCGATCAGCATCAGAGCACGTTCTGGATTCTCCGAGGTTGCATGAATTGACATGCCGTTCTGTGTTGAGATCGCTGCGATTTTCTTATTGTCCGGAGTGAGGTCGGCAATTCCCAGTTCCACTTCCGGTTTGTCGCGGCGCATTTCGGAAAGGTTAGCGGCTACAGTGCCCAGGTTATGGGCATATGAGGAAATCTTCCCTGCTTTGATATCCTGCCATACATCATTTTTGTTGCTGACTACGTTTTTGGACCATGCGCCATTGTCGGCCAGATCTTTATAGTATTTAAGCAATGATGTGAATTCTGGAGTATCATAAATGTTGAATATTTTACCGGAAGCATCATCCAGCTTGTAAGCCAACGGCAGAAGGTTCGCATCCACCAGGTTGAAGTTGTTGTTCTGCTCCAGCAGTGTTTGGTCTAACTCATGAAACTTCCAGCCATCAGCAGGCTTAGCTCCGAAAGCGGTTATGCCTTTTTCTTCTTTAGCAACCGTTTTCAAGTAATTGGCATAGCTTTCAGGACTGTTGATTTCTGGAAGATTGTATTTCTTGCGCAAATCCTCCCGATATAATACAACCTTGTCGGTAACCTCAACATTATTGTTCGGAACCATGTAGAGCTTGCCATCGACTTTCGCTTGCTCCCAGTTCACTTTAGGCATAGCTTCCCAGGTTTGCGGCATATACTTGGACAGCATATCATCAGTCAGCTCCATGAATCCACCTTTAAGCGCCTGATCATTATAGAAAGCCCAGTTAGCTGTGTAAACGAGGTCAAAATCCTCATTGGCGGCAAATTTCAGCGGATACTTCTGTGTCCAGTCCGACCAGTCCAGGAATTCTGTTTCTACCGTAGCATTGATTTTCTCTTTTAATTTGGTGTTCAGCTCTCCGAATACTTTGTCGTAATCGCCAGGTTGGCCGCCGACCAGTATCATTTTCAGCTTGACCTCTTTGGAAGTATCAGGAGCGCCAGAATTCGTGGCTGCTCCTTCTGTAGTGGTTGCTCCTGCATTCGTTGCTTCCGCAGCTGTATTGTTGGTATTGTTACCGCCTCCGCATGCACTGAGGATGGTCCCCAGTGTCATCATCGTTGCCAGCGTAACTGTGAGTTTCTTTTTCTTGTTTGTCATGACAAGTGTTGCCCCCTAATGAAATAGTTGGTTGGATTATATATTGATAACCGGGTTGCCCCGGGATTATCCTTTGACAGCACCAATAGTGAGACCTTGTACAAAATATTTTTGAATAAATGGATAAGCAAGCAGGATCGGTCCTGTGGCCACAATCGTCATCGCCATCTTCAAGCCTTCGGTGGGCAGATTCGTATTTACAACCGCACCCGAGGCCATCATCGCCTTTCGCATGCCATCCATATTGCCCAGCATTTTGTAGAGATAGTACTGAAGTGGCATCAATTCGGACTTCGAAATATAAAGCAGCGCGTTGTACCAATCGTTCCAGTAAGCCAAGGCTATGAACAGGCCGATGGTAGCCAGTGCAGGCTTGGACAAAGGCACAATCAGCTGCATGAAGATCCGGAAGTCGCCTGCTCCGTCAATCTTGGCGGACTCCGTAATCGCATCAGGGATGCTGCTCATGAACGACTTCATGACGATAATGTAGAACACGTTCATCAGCATCGGCAGAATTAACACCATTAGCGTATCTTTGAGATGCAGGAAGTTGATGATCAGCAGATACGAAGGTACCAACCCACCACTGAACAAGGTAGTGAAGAAGAAGTAGAACGAGAAGCGGCTGCGCCATTCAAAGTCTCTTCGGGATAGCACATATGCTGTCATGGAAGTCAGAAACAATCCAAACAAGGTACCAATTAGCGTAACGGTGATCGTCACAGCGTAAGCTCTGAGCATATCAGCCGGATACTTGAACAGTACGCTGTAGGCTTCCGTGGAAAAGGTAGACGGGATAAGCTGGAAACCTTTCTCGATAATGGAGCTCTCTTCACTTAGCGAGGCCGATACCACCAGCAAGAAAGGAAAGATGCAGAATATAGCGAGTACTGTAAGCGTCAAGTATCCGATGATTGACAGTACCAGCCGGTCTGTGTTGGCACGTTTGCGTACCTTTGGTGTTTGGATCTTTGCAGTAGTTGAACTCATTGGGCTACCTCCTTTTCCTAGAATAAAGCACGATCTTTATCGTATTTGCGTACTGCGTAATTGGCGAGCATGATAGTCGCAAAGCCCAGCAGCGATTGATAGAACCCGGCCGCAGCAGACATTCCGATTTCATTGGAAGTCGTCAGGGAACGGAACACGAAGGTGTCGATAACATCGGTCGATGAGAATAGCAGGCCGTTGTTGCCGACCATGTTGTAGAACATCCCGAAATCGCCGCGGAAGATGTTGCCGATAGCCAGCAGAACCAGAATGATCACCGTAGGGATCAGGTTCGGAATTGTAATCTTCATAATGCGCTGGAATATATTCGCACCATCAATTTCAGCTGCTTCATACATTTCGGTATCAATACTGGTGATTGCCGCCAGATACATAATTGTTCCGTATCCCAGCGCTTTCCAGGCTGACACAACTACAAGAATAACCGGCCAGTAGGCTGCAGTGTTGTAAATATCAACCGGCTGCATGCCTAACCCCTTAAGTAATACATTAACGGTACCAACATCGAAGTTAAACAGGTTGTAGGCAATGGCTCCAACCACTACCCAGGAAATGAAGTAAGGCAGGAATAGTATTGTTTGCGTAATCTTCCGGAACCATTTGCCTGCAACCTCGAACAGCAGGATGCCCGCAAAAATCTGCAGCACATTGTTTACAAGAATAAAAGCAATATTGTATAACGCTGTGTTTCGTGTTACGCGCCAGGCGTCACCGGAACCGAAGAAAAATTTAAAGTTGTCCAGTCCGTTCCATGGACTGTTAAAGATACCATCGCTATAATTGTATTGCTTAAACGCCAGCACAATCCCCGCCATAGGCACGTATGCAAACAACAGGAAGAACAACACCGCCGGAGTCAGCATAAGAAGCAAGGTTCTATTCTTCTTTACTTTGTGCCAGAACCCATATTGTTTCAGTTTCATCTCGAATCCCCTTTCCATCTCTCAATTTCTCTATGTATTTAGTATAAAGAAGCATTCATCTCTTGTGGATTGAGCATGTCAACAAATACTAATACTTTTCCAACGATAGTTAAAATATATATTTCCCTAAAATACAAAAACGTCGCCTTCGGGCCGATGATCGACCTGGGCAACGTTCTGTTGGTTATACTTTATGCTTTTTGCGATACTCTCCCGGCGTCATACCTGTAATCTGCTTAAACTGCCGGTTGAAATAGATAAGGTTCTTGTAGCCCATGCGCTCGGCAATCTCATATATCATTAGTGTAGGATCACTCAGCAGCTCGAATACCCGGCTGGTCTTGCGTTCTTTCACGTATTCATTGAAAGGCAGTCCGTAATCTTCCTTGAACAGATAGCCTAAATAATTCGGTGTGAAGTTGAAATGGGCGGCCACCTCTTTTAAGGTAATCTTTTTCTCCAGATTCTCCTCCACATAGTTAATAATCTCATCAATCAGCCTGCGCTTCTGCCGCTGCCGCTTCACATACAGCAGCTCTGACAGTTCGAAGAACCTCCGTCTCATCCATGATAGAATGTCGTGAATCGTCTCGAACTGAAACAGAATATCCGGCTGATGTGATTCCCACTGCAGCAGCTCATACAGATTCTCGTTCTGCTGCTGCAAATCCGCATGAAGTTTGGAGGTGATGCGGATAATCAGCTCATAGACATCCCTTTTGCTGGCACTCGTGAACAGCTCCAGCAAATGGTCGTCGATCGCCACCAGGTCATACTGAATGATGGCCTCGAGCAGTTGTTCTACAGTTTGTTCAATGCGGACGCCCGGTGACTCTCGCGGTGAAGGCTCCATGCTATCACGGATCAGACGATTTTTGCCGAGTAGCCATTTCGCGCTGAGTGCCGCCTGCGCCTGCTGATAAGATTCATGCAGCCCCGCCTCTTCCTGGGCATATTGACCGACGCCGACAGTCACTGTGCAGAGAGAAGACTCTGCCACCCTGCGGATAAGCTCCTCCAGCAGATTCAGGAAGCTGTCCTGCGGGAGATTGCACAGAATTACAAACCGGTGATGCGAAGCGGCAATCAGTGTACCCATCTTGGCATTCTCAACAATGGATTTAATTAATCCGGCCATTTGCCGCGTCTTCACGCGCGCATCCTCCTCGGACAAATCACGCATCTTCCATTCCAGATCATCAATCTCTACAACTGCCGCCGCTGCCCCCTTCAGCAACAATGGAATCAAGGCGCTACGCAGATGCGGCTCAGCGGGTTCAGGGGAGGTTTCATCGAACCAGCGTAAGATAAGCTCCTTGTTCACAAGCGACAGTGCTTCGCTTAAGGAACGGTTCTGCTCCCGCTCCTGTTCTATGGCTGTACACAAGGACCCCAGCATTTCGTACAGATCCTTGTCCTTAACAGGCTTCAGCAAATAGCCGGAGGCATTGATCTGAATGGCCTCCTTGGCATAGCTGAAATCCTCATGGCCGCTGATGAAGACAATTTTGATCTTGGGATGGATCACTTTAGCCCTGCGTGCAAACTCCGTTCCGGTCATAATGGGCATACGTATATCGGACAGGATGATATCTACCCGTACTTGCTCCATGGCCTTAAGCGCATTGAATCCGTTATTCGCTGTCCCCACTACTGCAATATCGAGCGAGCTTGCCAGCACTCTGCGCCGCAACCACTCCAAATCGACAGCTTCATCATCTACCAGCAATACATTGATACTCATCGAAATTATTTCCTCCTGTGCTTGTACATGATGCAACCTCGTAATTCATCAGCGGAACTGCTCATCAATCTCCTCGCTGTCCTGAAGCCCGGCGGGAAGCAGAAGCTGAACCGTTGTGCCTGCCCCGTAAATGCTTGCAATGGTCACGCCGTACATGTCCCCGTATCTAAGCTTAATCCGCTCATGCACATTTTTAACTCCATAACCACCGGAATGGTTTGGCCCTTGCATCATTTTCCTGATATCATCGGGCCGCATACCGATGCCATTGTCAATAACCTTAAGCTCAATACTGCCGCCGACTTTCCGGCCCGTCAGACGAATAGCGATCGACTCCCCAAACCAGGCATGCTTGAAGATATTCTCCACAAAAGGCTGCAGCACCAGCTTAATTACCTGCATATGCATAATCTCCTCGTCCACATCGACATACAGGGTGAATGCATCCGCATATTTAACCCGCTGGATTTCCAGGTATGTCTCCACCTGCTCCAGCTCCTTCTCCAGTTCAATGTACACATTGCCCTGGTTCAGCGTCAGCCGGTAGAAACGTGACAGTCCCTCGACCATCTCCGTGACCTTGGCGATTTCGCCCAGATTAGCCAGGCTGCTTATGGTCGAAAGCGTATTATAGAGGAAATGCGGATTAATCTGTGCCTGCAGGGCTTCCAGCTCGGCCTGCTTCTTCTGGATCCCCTGCACATAAACGCTGTTAATGAGCCCCTGAATATTGGCGGCCATGTCATTGAATGAATCCGCAATCTGCACAAATTCATCATTACCAGAGAAGCGAATCCGTTTCTGGAAATTCCCCTCCTGGAAGGAACGCACCAAGCCTACGATCCGGCTCATCTTGCGCCCGGAAATACGAGCCACCACATATCCGATCAAGGTCATGACGAGGAAGCTGAGCGTACAGACTGCAATAATCACCTTGCGCAGCCGGCCAGCATCCTGGGTTAGATACTTTTGCGGAACCATGGCTTCAATTACGAAATCACTGCCCGGGATCTGCGCATGCAAACTTAGAAAGTTCTCACGTCCATCGTCATAAATGGCTGTTCCTCGCTGGAACAGAATGGACCCGGTAGTCTCTTCCACCAGCCGCAGAGTAATCCCCTCTTCTACGGGGAACGTATCGAAGCCGCCGAACAGATCCTCCAGGGAAACGGTAATACGCACAAACCCGATCACCGTTTTGTTATCACTGAAGCTGACCAGCCTGCGGACATGGGAGAGATTGTCCAGCTTCTGGTCTGTATCAATCTGCAGCCATAAATTATCCCGCATCGAATCCTTAAGAGACCGGTACCACTCACTGCCGGTGATATCCTGGATGGGCAGAATATAATAGTCGCTATCATAGATCGGCTCATCCAGGTTATCCCCTGATATAATATTGAGATCACTGTTCGGTGTATAGAGCATGAAGCGGATCTTGTTTCCGAACAGCTGCAGGGGGGCGGTAATCTGAGGAATAATATCATCGATCATCGTCAGATAAATCTCAAACGGTGTCCCCTTCTGCTCAAGCGCACGCTGCAACTGCTGGCTTCCGAACATGTTGTCCGACATCCGCTGTATCTCATCCATCTGATAGCGGATATTATTCCTGGCCTGCTCCAAACCCGTCCTGATGTTGGACTCTGCCATTTCTGTCCTTGAATCGGTCAGCATCGAATAGGAGATGTAACCGATGAACACATCGGTCAAGAGAACTAGCAGCAAGTAAGGGATCATCATTTTGTAAGTAAAAGGCATATATTTCTTCATCTTCAGCTTAGGCATCATTCGCGAGACATCCTCTGTATGGAATTCGTTATGTCTATATTATCGTTCCACTGGCCGGAAATAAAGGTTCCCCGGGTGCTGCCACTAGTACTACTTCAGCCGCTGCCAGTCCCATTGATACGGCTTTCACCTTAATGGAGCCTGCTGTTGATGAAGTCTGAATCAAGGCCAAGCACCAGCCGTTAAAAGCCCGCCGGATCGAAGACTTGTCCGGCTCATGGCTGCTTGGATTCCCGTTGCCTACACCGAGCAGAGACCCGGCGCCCGTCACTTCAAAGCGGATCTCATTGTCGGCTGCCGGAACGATATGCCCCTGTTCGTCCAGGATGGCAACCCGAACCGGAATCGTATCCACACCATCCGCTTGACCCTCCAGCCGATCAGGGTACAAGCAAATCTGGAATGGCTGGCCTGCTGTAACAACAGCCTTTTCGGCAATCACATGACCGCCGCGTTTTCCGACAGCTTTTAACTCTCCGGGCTCATATACGACCTCCCACGATAAATACCCGGTCTTGTCCACCTGCTGTTCACCCAGACTTTTGCCGTTCAGGCTCAGCTCCACCGTATCGGTATTCGAGAACACGCGCACCTCGATCCGCTTCCCCTCCGACCCGGGCCAATTCCAATGCGGAAGCAAATGAACGATCGGCTCATCCTTCCAGACCGCCTGCATATAGTAATAGCTGTCTTTAGGGAACCCGCAGGTGTCCATCAGCCCGAAATGCGAGTTCACGCACGGCCACAGATATGGAGTAGGTTCTCCCCGGTAATCGAACCCGGTCCACATGAAGACGCCAGTCAAAAAGCGGTTATTCACAAGATCACTCCACGCCTGCTGCGGGGTGCATCCCCATGAAGGAATATTCGTGCCATATTCGGAGCAGTAGCCTCTTACCGGATCATCTTCATAGATTCCCCGGGTTGCGGTATAACTGGCACATTCACTGCCGATCATGAGACGCTCCGGATACTGCTCGTGGTCTCGGATATCAATGTTGAGGTGTTCCCGGTGCCCGTAATTGTAGCCTGTAATCTCTACCACATCATTGTAGCCATTCTCATTCCAGCCGTGGTTCATCGCAGCAGAGGTCGGCCTTGTCGGATCTATCCGGCGGGTCGTATCTGCGAGCGTCTTGAGTATCCGGGCGCCCGTTACGGTGCCTTCCAAAACCTCCTCATTCTCCAGGTTCCAGATGATCACACAAGGGTGATTCCGGTCCCGGTAGAGCATCCGCTTCAGGTGGCTCAGGCCGCCAGGGCTGCTGTCAAGCTTGCGGTTCTCATCCATGACAAGCATACCGATCCGGTCGCACATATCCAACAGCTCGGGAGTCGGCGGATGATGTGCACTGCGATAGGCATTAGAGCCCATTTCTTTAAGCAGTCTGAGTTTATATTCGATCAGGCTGTCCGGCAGCGCCACGCCGACCCCGGCGAAATCCTGATGATTGCATGTCCCTTTAATCAGCAGCGGTTCTTCGTTCAGAAAGAACCCTTCATCCGCATCGAAGCGGATGGTGCGGATGCCGAACACCGTCTCATAGCGGTCAAGCTCTTTTCCTTCATATATGACAGTCGATTCTGCCTTGTACAGATATGGTGATTCAGGACACCAGAGCATAGGCTGCTCCACTTCGAAGATCTGCTCCAGTTCCGTCTCGGTGTACCAGTCCGCATACGCGTCCTCCATCTTAGCACAGACCTGCAATCCGGCACCATCATATATCACCGTGCGCAGGGAAACTGGAAGGCCCTCTGTGTAATCATTGCGGATGCGGGTGCGGATATTGACCATAGCCTGTTCTTTGGTAACTTCCGGTGTCGTTACATAGGTGCCGTATTCAGCCACATGCAGGCGGTCTGTATTCTCCAGCCAGACATGTCGGTAAATGCCGCAGCCCTCATACCACCAGCCTTCGCATTCTGTTGCATCGACTTTGACGAGAATGACATTTCTGCCTTCCTCGCCGTAACGGAGAACATCCGACAAATCATAACTGAAACCTATATAACCGCCATGATGCGAGCCGATCAGATGACCGTTGACCCATACCGTGCTGGTGCCGGATATTCCGTCAAAGCGTACTGTCCACTTGCTCCCGGCAGCGTCTGCCGGAAGCTCGAAGGTTTTGCGGTAATAGCCTATCCCGCCCGGCAAATAACCATGGCTGCCGTCCCGCGAGCCCAGCGACTCATCCTGAACATATTGCTGCTCTACACACCAGTCATGCGGCAGATTCACAGAACTCCATTCAAGCTGCTGTTCGCCCATCCCTTTATCGTTAAAAGCGATATCCAGCCACTCCCCCTCCTTCAGAGAGCTCGCATCAGTAATACCGCCTGTCATCCCACCCTTGACTGCGTAGGGAATCCGGATATCCCCTTTGTGAAAGCTCCAACTCTCATCAAACATGCTTTTGCTTCTCACCGTTTTAAGTTTCAATCTGCAACTGCCTCCTCGTTGAACTAATATTCATATTGTAGAGTAGATTAGCATTTCGCAGTTAGTACAATGCTAATAATGAATAGCACAAAATGAATAATACCGGGAGCTGCCGTTGCCAACACAAAAACACCCCAAGATTATCTCCCTCTCATACCTCACGACAAGGGTACATTCTCTTGAAGGTGTTTTGATTTGTCTCATGTTATAGGGTAAGTCCCTACTTTTTCTTCTTTATTCATCCGGAGCTTTACACGGTCTTTCACATCCTCAGGAATTACCCGGTTTCCATTCTCTACATTATAATGGACGCCTTCTACTACCCAGTTGATTTAGGATGGTCTGTTTTGATCAGGCCATATAAAACAATATCACTCATCGCCTTGATGCCGGACTCGAAGCTGACCTGATGGCCCGCAATAAACTCATAGTCCAGTAGCTTTCTCAGAGTCTCATTCAGCATGAGCTTGAGAATTACGGTGTCAACCTTTTGCAGCTCATCACGGTTTATCCCTTCCTCCACCAGTGCAATAACGCCATCCCAAATCGTATCCAGGTGATGATTCACCCTCTCGTAGAGCCGGGGATAATACCGCTGAAGGTCATCCATGTGCCTGATGATCGTGCCAATCGAATAGGCGTCGGGAATATTCTGAAAATAAAGTCTGATTTTATCCTGAATCGGGAGCCCTGTATTTTCCAGGATGGCTGTATCCGATTGGATAATCTGCGAAAAGACAAAATCTATCGTTTTCTCTATCATTTCATCCTTACTCGAAAAGTAGGCATACACTGTACGTTTGCTCGTGCCCAGTTCTCTCGCCAGGTCCTCCGTGGTAAACCGCGTGCCTTTGGCTCCAAAGCATTTTAAAATTTTCAAATAGACCCTGTTGTCCATGTTCCTGACAGTCCACCCTTCATTCAGCTTAGCGTCTATACCTTAACACTCATGTAAGGATATGCGAAAGGGGTTTTACCATACGGTACAAATAATACGGTTTTTTCTCTATGGAATCCGTAATCCGGTATCCCAGCCGCTCATACAGCTTGATGGCCCGTACGTTCTCTTGCTTGACGGTCAGGGAGCATTTGCCGTAGTTGTTTAATCTGGCTTGTTCTTCTGCATAATGAATTAACTTCGAACCAACCCCGTACCCCCGGCTTTCCGGCAATGCTGCCAATGCTCCGATATGGTATTCATCCACTCTTCCCTCATTCAAGCTTACCGTAGACCAGAGCTCCTGCAAATGCAGCAGCGAATGCTTGATGAGATTCCATTTGCGCAGTTTGATTAGCTCCCGGACAGTGGGCCAAACCAACTTATCCATCACAGATACCGGGTAGCAGGAGATGATCCCTATCGTTCTGTTGTCCAGTCTTGCTTCAAAAGCATATTGATGGCTGAAACGGTTCTTTCCGAGCCCCCATAATTTTTGCAGAGTGTTCTCAATTAATGCTTTATCTGCCGTTCCGATCAGCGGATAGGCCATATAATCCAGTGCCATCCCTATGAGTCTGCCTCCGGACGCCGATTTGGGATTGCCATGTGTTATTGAAATATTGTCCATATTAAAACTCCTCTCGATTCACATTGGTACTTATTTAGTTTTTCTAGTACCAAGATACCCCAAGCCATGTCTTTTGTCAAACAGAGCCTGTTAAAACTTTGCTGAATTGATCTGGCGGCTGTAGCAAATCAACCCTTAGTTCACCTAAGAAGATCCCTAGCATTTACCTTTGCAATAAAGCTCTTAGCCACATACTCAATGCTGGGGTCTTTAAAATAAGCTACCTTCTTCATAATTTCAGGGATATACATGTTCCGGCAAGATATTGACCCAATAATATGAGGGAAATTCCGGCTCCCTTTATTATTGACTTTACGCTTTGGTGAATAAAGTTCATCCGCTTTTACCTATGTTTTTTGCTTAACCAGTCCACTGACTACCCCTCCCTGTCATATAAATGACATTTCTAACTCAAACTTTCTGTGCTTATATCCTCAGTTATTTCCGAAGGAGGAATATGGTTAATCTAGTACAATCTTAGCATGTCACATGACCATGAAATTTCTTTAATTCCTAGAATTTTTCATAAGATTTTAAGTAAAAAAGAAACCCACATCATAACTGACCGCTCAACTGCAGTCAGTTATGATGTAGGTCTTCCAAGTAGACAATCTAATGATTAATTATAATGGCGGCTGCACCAATAACAACTTCCCAAGCTGGATCACCGTTTGATCATACCAATCTGGATGCTGCCGAACATGCTCTCTACCTCGTTCATTGCCGCATGCCTCAAACACAGCCGCTTTGTCTGTCTTCTCGGTATCGACTTCGAAGCGAACCGTATGTTTCCCATTCGGGAGCTCCGGCAAGAATACATACTGATTTCGATTATGATCGTTGTGTAGTGTGAATCGATCGACAATAAAGGGTTCTCTACCATCCACCGACACCTTCAATCTGCCAGAATCAGGCCCCCCGATATCGAAAAACCCGATACGGGTTCCCTCGAACTGCACCGTAATAGCCTCTCCAGGATCGACTGCTCGCCACAGGCCGGGAAACAACCAATTGTACTCGCGCACTAAAGCACAATCATCGGGAGTCATGTAAGACCATCCTGCGGAAAAATCGGTAAGACTATCCAATGACATCATGGTCGCATACTCCCAAGGATTAGCCGGGACCAACGGATTCTGAGGTAAGTGATGTACTGACCTTCCCGGATGTTCTTGAAGTTCTCTAATTTTCTCAAATGACCGGGTGATCGTATCCGTGTAAATCTGGTGTCCTTCGGGAATAGTCGGATGGATCGAATCATGTGTAAAAACAACGGCTCCGGAAATGGACACGTCTTCCCTTGAGGTAAAAACGAGTTTTCCCTCCGACACCAAGTGACTGACGGCTACGCCCAGATGAATCGAAGGAATACCGTAATAGTCGGCCACTTCCTCTTGCATTAGAGCCCCCTTCTGGTATTCCCCAGACTGAAATAAGGCCACATCCCGCTCCTTCAGCGTATAAACGAACAGGATATCGGTAAACCGGCTCCGCTTGCGGATCTGACGGACAATCCCTTCGATCCGCGCCTTGGATTCGGGATCTCCGCCATCATTACCAACAAATTCAACAAATACTAGATCAGGCCGATGACGCAGTACATCTGTCTCTAAACGGGCACAGCCCAAATCCGATCCTGTGCCATTAATGCCTGCATTCACAGAGCGGATATCCACCTTAGGATATTGCTTACGAAGCCAATCCGCCGTCATGACCCTGTAGCCTTCAGAACGCGTATTACTGCCGCCGAAATAGACGATTGTTACGGTATCCCCATTTTCCAATTTTTGAATTATATTGGGGAGCCCTTTACGAGGGAATAATTCCTTCATCGTGACTTCACCTGTCCTCATTTATCGTTTTTAGGAGCAAACCATTTTACAGCAAACACTTCAAAATAAGGCGAACCATAAGTTGCACAGAAATTAATCCGGATTCGCGTTACACCTTTTGCATCCATCTTATGTTTATTCAACGTGAGATAATTTCCACGAGTTATGATTGTCCTCTCAGTTCCGTCTTCTAAGGTCAAGGTCATATCATAATCTTGGATAAGGGACTCAATCGGGTCGTTGAAATGCTCCAAATCCAGCTGCGAATTAAAAACAAGCTGGAGTTCGTCCAGATTTTTGGGGCTGGCAAAACAGAATTCCAACCATTCCTGTCCTTCCGTACGTTTAGAAATCCAGCCGTTCGGTTGGCCATAAGGTCTGGAGTAGCCATTGACGACATTCTCAGGACTATACATATTCTGGGATGGTAACAGATCCTTGAAGCAAATGCTCTTATTAAATTTCTTCAGTCTGGACGGCTCTTCCGGTCTATAATAGAAGCTGACAGCTCCTGTCATTTTCTCTTCATTGCCGTATACGGCAAGGCTCGCCGTACCTTCCAATACGATGTAGATTTTGTCGTCAGCCGGTTTCCTGCAGCTCAAGTCTAGCGTAATCCAGTCGTCATTACCGGCTGCAATAACCATGCGGTAGTCTTTCAACTCGCTGGTGGGAATATAATTCTCCTTCCGTTCCCCGCCAAACAGCTTCACATGCAGTGTTTCCGAATGCTCGGACCTATTTTTAATTTTGATCCGTACGCTTTCAGCCACGGATGTCTGAATCGGCAAGACCAAACATAACCCTTTCTCCAAGGAAATCACTTCGGATGGATGAAGATTGTCATAGCAGCGCTGAGACGAAGCACGAATAGTTAAACCTTCAGCGAAGTAAGGATCCAATTCCTCTTGAAGCCCTACAATCGTTTGCCCGTCTCGAAGCAGCAGCGCCTGCAGCTCCCCCATATGAGATTCGACTATGGCTGCGGGGTCTATCTCATATTTCAAGCATAACGAAGCAGCCGTTCCAACCGCCTGCCCCATACAACCGCAGGTTGCCATTACCCTTGTAGATCCGAAAGCCACATGGGTAGCACTTATATTGCGACCAGCGAACATGAGATTAGGAATATTTCGTGAATATAAACTGCGGAAAGGGATATTGTACAATCCAGGCACGAAATTCCAAGCTGTAGCCGGCCCCTCATCGTAGATGCCCTTATTAGCATGTAGATCCATATACCATCCACCAACGGATACAGCATCTTCGAAATGCGGCTTTGCTGTAAGATCGTTCTGAGACAACATGTGATCCCCAATAAACCGCCTCGACTCCCGCTTTCCTGGAATCGGGCACACATAATCCAAGATGAGATTGTCCACATCATCAAATTCGCCGCTATTTTTGATATAATCCCAAATCCCGTACACCAATTTTCGCAGCTCCAATGCGATGTCTTCATTATTCTTGATAATATCCATATGTCCGCCGTATTCCAACCACCACAATCCGCCAAGCCCGTTGATTTTTCTTGGAAAAGCCCGATGGTTTAAGCCTTTTCTGATACTATCGAAAAAGGCCAACTTCGTAATATCATACGCAAAGCCAGGTCTTTGGTATGGAACGGAATATTCTACTTCACGGGCTTGAAACAGAATCGTATCGCCCATGGTGTAATGGTCCGCCAATTCAGGAGCCAATTCTTCCTTGTATTCATGCTTCGCCTCTCTCCCCCATCGGAAGAGAGCCCCTGCCTGATATCCGACAATTCCATCTCCGGAGCAATCGATATAGGTTCGGCTTTCAAAACGGAATTTTCTTTCGGAAGCTAATTGAAGGCCCTCCACCCATTTAATTCTGCCGTTCTCCATGCCCGTTTCATGCACGCATGTATTCAGAAATAGAGAAATGTTAGCCTCACCATAGACCATATCCAATAAGACCGTATCCGAAAGCGAAAGCATAAGCTTCTTGTTGTATAACGGATTATAGTGAAAAATCTTCAATTTGAGTTCTTCCACCAATCCGCCCTCGCGTGCATAATAGGATGGACTGTTTCCGAGATATGCCGACCCGTTGATATGAACCCTGACCTCGCTGCTCGCATTTCCCCCAAGAACCGGTCGATCATTAATAAGTGAAACCTGCAGCCCTTGGCGTGCGGCAGCAATGGCAGTGCATATCCCAGCAATACCTCCGCCTACGACGGTTACATCTGCTTTAATAAGCTCCATTTTGATACCCTCCATGATTTGATCCTTCTATCATGTTAAGCCTTTTGAAGCCCTTTTTTTTACATGATTTCGCGAAAAAATTATACATTTTTTTCAACGTTATTTGGATTCATACCGTGTCATTTTTATCCGATATTGCTTAGGAGTATCACCTGTATATTCTTTAAATAATTTGCAAAAATAACCTTCATTCACAATTCCTACTTCCTCGCACAATTCCAATAAAGAATAATCCTGAACATTTAACAGCTCGAGCGCTAATTGAATTTTTTTACGATTGATATAGCTGATAACGCCCTCATTCATTGTTTTTTTGAATAAGCTGCTAAAATACGATGGAGCTAAATTCACTTCCTCGGCAATCGCCTCGAGCGTTAATCTCTGCTTCAGGTTATTCTCTATAAACCGTATAGCACTCATAATTTCTACACGATGTAAAAGTTGGCCTGCGTGTACATATTCGAAGGTGAAATCGCCAATATAGGCAAGCTGCTCCCGGAAAGTCATAAATTCTATGGGAAACTCTGCTACTTCCGTCGTCAACTTGTTCCCCGATTTAAATTTCACAGTAATGTCTCTGTATAAGTCTCGTAGCATAGGCGCCATGATAGACTTATGGATTTTATGGTCCGTTACAAATTGGTTCAGATCAGCAAATGCTTTCTCCAGCTCTTCCTTGGAAACCTTTCTTTTCACCCCAGCAAGAAATTCAGCCAGTTTCTGCTGAAATTCTTCTTCTCTATCATTATGGTAATGGAAGCGATGCATAGGTGTTTTTACTACTTTCTCTGTATGATAATAGAAATCATCACTCACATTTTGTGCTTCCGTGTAAGCTTGTTTGATGGATTCCCAGCCTCGGTGCGGACCTCCAAAAGCGACAGATACCCTTTGATTCAAATATTGATGTAAATGGGAGACGATTTGACTACCCAATGAATGGCAAGCATATTCTGTGTCCATATCGCTGCGATTATTTTCCCAGGAAAGAAAGCCAATAAAACGATTATCGGATAGATCTGCAGCTACGCCTCTGCCACCATTCACCAAAGTTTCTTCGATTACATTCGTAATCGCATATTTCAAGATGTTTTGATCAGACGCTGAATATTCGTTTCGGAAACTTTCATACATATTCAGTTCAACAATGAAGCAGCAATAGTTGGCTTGAAAGAAATGGAACTGCATGCGATTGGCAAAATCCGATGCCCGATGAGAAGGAATTTCGCCTCTGATAAGCTCGTTAAAAAATTGCTTGCGGACTCTATATTTATTTTCAAGCACGGATATGTTTAACGATTGAAATTCCACTTCTTTTTTCTTAACCTCATTTAAAATCCCGGCTGCCTTATCTAAAGCTCGATCCAAATCCGCGTCCCTAAGCGGAACCTTAACGATGTACTCCAATACGTTCGCTTGAATAGCTCTCTGGGCGTATTCAAAAGATGAATAGGCGGTTAAAAGAATGTATTGGGTATGGGGAAGTTTTGGTTTTAGCTGCTCAATCATGGAAATTCCATCCATTCGCGGCATAACGATATCAGATATCACGATATCCGGCTTAAGCTTTACGATCTCCTCTATCCCCTTCAGCCCATTATTCGCTTTTCCCACTAAATGAAATCGCCTTTCCCTATGGGAGAGCCCGTTAAAATACAATTCCAATCTCTGAATGATTAGATCTTCATCGTCAACAATAAAGCAGGTGTAGTCTCTCACCATCATGCATCTCCTTTAAATAAGCCTGCTGGGAATAAGGCGCGAACCCGGGTTATTTCCTTAGGTATGCTTATGATTTGGAGCCCAAACTGTTCTCCGTAGTGAAGTCTGATTCGGCCATGAATATTATTTAACCCGATTCTTTTCCTTTTCACTTCCACATCACTTGGTTCTGAAATTAAAATATGCTTTATTTTATCAGTTGGGATACCCTCGCCTTGATCAACTACTTCTATGATGACGGTGCCGCCCTCCCTGTACGCATGAATAGTAATTGGGCCTTCGATCCCCCCTCCGTTATAACCATGGAAGATGCTATTCTCCACAAGGGGCTGCAGCAGCATTCGAAAAACTGGAAAATCTATTAACCCTGCTTCGATATTTTCAATCAAGTGGAAGTTCCTGTTATAGCGGATATTCTGGATCGCGATATAGTCCGATACATTTTGCAATTCCTGACGTAGTGAAACCTCTTCCGAAGCTTCGGCTATCCCATATTCCAATATTGAAATGAGAGACTCGATCACCACATCTACTTTCTCTATTTGTCCGAGTCGTATGACATTGCTGATAGAACCAAGCGTGTTATACAGAAAATGCGGGTTTATTTGAGACTGCAGCACTTGAATTTCAAGCTTCCGCTCAAGTTCATTATGAAGCTCCGCTCCCCGAATCAGTTCCACAATTTGCTGCAGCATACGATCGAATGCCCGGGAGAGATCTCCAAACTCATCGTTTCGGTTAATTGATATAGTAGTTGTTAGGAGGCCTTGCTCCACCCGCTTCATTTTTGTTTTAAGCGCATAGAGTGGGGTCCTTATATATTTGGCAATAAAAAAGGAAATGAACAGGCTTAAGAGAAAACCTGCAGCTAGAAGCCCGATATAATAGGTTTCCAATCTGGACAAAGCAGCTTTCAAGCGTGATTCATCGTTGATCGAGATGATGGTCCAGTTGAATTTCTCAGTCGGTTTTTTCAGAAGGGAGACCGGAATACCATCCTTGGTATGCAGTTGAAGGCTTGTTTCTGTAGTATCCAGAAGTTGTTCCGCTGACGTTTCCCCGATTGAAAAAGTATGATCTTGAATATTCAGCGGTCCTTTATTTTCCGAAAATCCGGCAATGATTTTTCCCGATGCGGTGATTAGAGCCAAGTTCATTTGTTCTTTTTTATTAATCTTGAACAAGGTTTCTTCAATGGCATTTAGATCTAAATCTACCGCAATGGCCATAGGAAACGGAGCGCCGTTCAGATATCGAACCATCGTAACTGTCCAGCCGGAATATTTAGATTTGTAAGGATCACTGACAAATGTAGTCCTTCTGTTCTTGTCAGCTGCATCAAACAAAGGTTTTCTTTCAGATAAAGGTTCATCGAATATTCGGGTAGGTGTACTTCCGCCTAGAATGGATAAATCGCTTTTGATCAAATAAATATTACTGACGTAATTACTGTTGAGTTCATACAGCTCTCTTAATTGCTTTTTAATCACGTCCGTATTGTTAATGTTGGCTTTCACCGATGACTCGACCGAGAACAGGATCGTCTGGAAGGAGGAAAAATTAACTGTGAAATACTGGTCTATCTTGTCAAGTATTTGGTTAGTGTAATAAATGTCAGTGGTTCTTATTTCCTTTTGGACATAGCGATAAGACAATTGGCTTATCAAGATTATGCAGCTTAATACAAATGCAAACACGATAAAAAATAATTTTAAAGGCAAGCTGATTCTTCTTCGCATCGATCATCTTCCTTTTAAATCTGTATTAAACAAATACTAACATATGACAATAAAGAGAGGGGCTATTTACAGCCACTCTCTTCGTTTAAAAGATAAGAATTTATATGCTTCGCGCATAAATATTCCTTATCTATCTCGCTGAAACGGTACCGTCCTTTAAAAGGACGGCGAAGCCGTTTCTGCTTGATTTACTTGATTAAGCCTGCTTCTTTAAATTGTTTGATTACTGACTCCTTATATCTCTGCATGTCAAACTTGGTTTCCAGTGTATTGAGGAAATTGTCCCAGCTCGAAAGAGGTTCTTTGCCAGTCATAAATTTGACCAAGCTTTCATTAATGTAACGTTGGCGGTCAGCTGCCAATGAATCGCTCGGGTCTTCAGTCAATAAATTACCTGGCAAAGTAGCCGTAACGTATTTCTGATTGTTCTTAAAAGCTTCTGCCGTCTTAGGATTCTGGAAGCTGAAGTACTCAGCATCATCACCACGACGCGGCATTCTATAATGATCGACCCATAGGTACTTATCTTTCATTTCCTTCGATAATTCGGAGGTTTTATTTTTGATCTTGCCGTCTACCAAATCCCAATGAATCCCTTTAATTCCGTATGCAAAATTCGGATAGGCTTCTTTGTCCG
This sequence comes from Paenibacillus sp. FSL L8-0470, assembly GCF_038008625.1. NCBI lineage: Bacteria > Bacillati > Bacillota > Bacilli > Caryophanales > Paenibacillaceae > Paenibacillus > Paenibacillus sp. FSL L8-0470. The sequence continues at coordinate 2,759,226 of NZ_JBBOZM010000001.1, read as the reverse complement.
TAAAGAGATAATTCAGCATGGACAAGATACGAATGATTTTGTCCTTATCCGCTTTCTTGGATATGGCCCATGAATTGCCCTGGAACGATTTTCTCTCTACAATTTGATCACCATAAGGACCTATCATTGGAGGAATAACGATCCATTCCGGCACCTCTCCACTGATTTCTTTCATTTTCTGCTGATAATCTGGTTCCAGCCTTCGGGCATCTCTTATCATGAAGCCAACTTTACCCTTAAATAACTTTTGGTCCAACAAATCGGGAGTATTCATCGTCACCCAGTCTGGATCTACAACTTTGGCTTCCATCATTTTATTGATATAAGTGAGCGCTTCTTTCATTTTTGGATCGGTGAACAGGAACACCGGTTTATTGTCTTTCACATCAATGGCTGAGGGAGGATTGACGCCAAACATCCACATCAAACTATCGAAGCCGTAGGTTTGCAGATTGCCTTCTTTATTCATACCGCCTATGAATCCGTACGTATCGTTTTTGCCGTTACCGTCCGGGTCTTTCTCTGTAAAGGCTTTCATAACTTCGAATAGCTCGTCAGGTGTCGTTGGCACTTCCATATTCAGCTTTTTCAGCCAATCATTGCGGATGAAGAAGCTTCGACTGATACCGTTTACATTATCATAACCTGGAACTCCAATGGTTTTTCCTTGATAGGACATCGCCTCCCAGGAGTCGTTGCTAAAACGTTTCTGTAATTCAGGAAATTGATCCAGATACGGTGTCAAATCCGCAAGAACGCCTTGGTCATAATATTGCGCCAAATCAGCCCGGCTCTTCAAGAAGATCAAATCTGGAATATCTCCGCCGGCAATGAGCGTATTTAATTTAGTCGTTGCTTGCCCTGATTGAGGAATCATCATTTCCAAGTCGATATTCACTGCTTTCTCCAACATTTGGCGTTGGATATCTTCTTCACGGGGAGGAATCGGCGCAGCAGCGTTGAAAGTGCCTTGGTTAAACATCGAAATTTTCAATTTGGTTTCAAAGGGACTAGACTGGCCTTGTGAATTACCCGAAGCTGTCGATGTAACCTCTTTTTGTTCCCCACATCCTGACAATACCGTTCCCACACCGACCATTGCTGTCAGAATAGCAAATGTAATCGCTTTACTTTGCATAATGACCTCTCCTTTGCTTCTATATTATCACGGTTTTCCCGTAACAACTCAGGTTGGATTATCTTTTTAACCTTTAACCGATCCCAAGAGCACACCTTTGGTAAAATGCTTTTGCATAAATGGGTAAACGATCAAAATCGGAACTGTAGTCACGACAACTGCTGCCATTTGTATAGCGAACGTACTAACAGCTCCGGTATTGGCAAGCGAATCAGCACTTTGTGTTGCGACGTTAAGCAGGATGTTGCGCAAGATCACTTGGAGCGGCATTAAGTTGGAATCATTGATATAAACAATAGCATCGAAGTAACTGTTCCAATGCCCGACTGCGTAAAATAATGAAATTGTGGAAAGGACGGGCAAGGACAGAGGTAAAATGATCCGCCATAACGACTGAAGCTCACTTGCACCGTCTACCCTCGCTGATTCCTCGATTTCAGCAGGCAATTGCTCGAAAAAGCCTTTAATGATCACCAGATTAAATGCACTAATGAGATGTGGAATAATCAATACCCACGGACTGTTTAGCAATCCCAGAGAGCGGACTAGTAAATAAGTCGGAATTAATCCTCCCCCAAACATCATGGTAAAGACAATGAATAGTAAAAATGGGCTTCGACCCGGCAAATATTTTTTGGATAACGGATATGCCGCTATTACCGTAAAGAACACATTGAGAGCAGTGCCTACTATCGTTCGAAACAATGTAATTTTATACGCCTGCCCGATACCATGAGAAATGAATACTTCTTTATAGGCTAGAAAGGTAAAGGATTCTGGTATGATAACAATTCCTCTTCTTAGCACTTCCGATTCTGGCGTCACTGAAACAGCAACCACATATAGAAAGGGTAGTAAGCAAAGTAGAGCTAGCAAAATAAGAATAAAATAAACGACTGCTTGCCAGACCTTCTCTCCGATTGTCAAATTGATCATTTTGATAACCACCTCACCAAATTTGCCCATCGAATTTTTTGGCGAGCTTATTTGCTGCCAACACTAAAACAAATCCGATGACCGCTTTAAATAATCCCACAGCAGTAGCCAAGCCAATCTTAAGCCGCTCGAGCCCTTCACGGTATACCCATGTGTCGATAATGTCGATCTTCTCCTGATTAAAGCTGTTGGCAAACATGAATATTTGGTCAAAACCAGCATCTAGAATATGGCTTAATTTAAGGATCAGCATCAGAATCATAACGCCTCGAATGCCGGGAAGTGTTACATGCCATAGCTGTCTCCACTTGGAAGCGCCATCAATTCTAGCCGCTTCATATAAACTTGGATCGATTCCTGCTAATGCTGCAAGGTACAATATTGCTCCCCATCCAATATCCTTCCATATTTCAGATAAGATGATCAGCAGTCTGCCCCAGGCAGGTTCCGTTAGGAATGAGATGGGTTCAACTCCAGCTTCCTTCAAAATCATGTTAAAAAGACCATCCCCTGGGGCTAATAATGCCACCATCATTCCATAAACAATGACCCATGATAGAAAGTGGGGTAAATAAGTGATCGTTTGTACGATTTTCTTAAACCATTGGGTATAAACTTCATTGAGCAGCAAAGCAAGTATGATAGGAGCTGAGAAACCGAACAACAGCTTATACAGCGATATGATAATCGTATTTCTCATGATGTCCCAGAAATAAACGCCGTTCATAAAATCTGTGAAATTTCTAAATCCCACCCATGGGCTATCCCATAGTCCCAAAGCTAGGTTATAGTTTTTAAAGGCAATAATGATTCCCGCCATAGGAATGTATTTGAATACGGCAAAGTAAACTAATGCCGGGAACAAGAGAGCGTACATCACTTTATACTTTTTTATCGTTCTTATCCATGAATTCCGCTTTTTGGGGAGGGGAATGGCGTCCGCTGCCAATTTCGCTTGCATATCATCACCTCGTCTTTATTTGTAATTGTATAATAGCATCCCCCTACCCGGATAAATTTCTGTAATTTCAAGAATTTCTTATAAGATATTAAGCCCCTAACTCCATACGAGGATCGAACAACTATCTCGGTGCATAGTACCGACGCATTGCAGCGCGCAAGGTCGCTTATTATCTATTAACTCGCGGTGAAGATTACCGTGATTTGGGGTCCATTATTTTGAGGCGAGGCAGCAAGAGATGATCGACAAACAATCTGTGCGTAGGCTTGAAAAGCTAGGCTTTACCGTTACAATATCCAACCCCTCTGCTTCAAAACATCCATCCACCTCATACAAAATGAAGGCGCAGCTTTTTTTAAAAAAAGTCAGCCGCACTTAGTTTCATATTGCCATTTTTGAGTGTCCAGCGTTAATGATATTCAGGGTAGCTTAATGACGTGTGCCAAGCGTATCTGGATTAAAGGCGTCACTTCTTCTCGTGCCGCTAGGGAAAGGCTTTCACGCCCTTCAATATTATGAATAACCTCCGCATAGTCCAACCTTCACTAGCAGTAATGTAATCAGCGTACGGCGAGCAATGCTGCTAGCTGCATAACTCCGTAGGCTGCGTAAGGCGCTAGAAAGCTAGTACCGATCATGTTGCTCGTTGCCTGAAGAGGCCGCAATAACTCAGCAAGAGTATATTTGAATGCGCCATTAGGTGTATAAGAATCTTCAGAAGCCCCCACGCTAACTGCTAGCAGCAAATCCTTGCCATGCAGCTTGTTGCCGGTGCTTCCATAGGCCCAGCCATAGGTAACAACGGCATCTTCCCATTTTTTAAGCAATGAAGGTGTGCTGTACCAATAGAAAGGAAATTGCAGAACGATGCGGTCATGCTGCACTAATAACTCTTGCTCGGCGTTAACGTCAATCTCCTCGTTGGGGTAAGCTTCATAAACACGATGCACAGTTACACCGGCTTGCTTGTCCATTTCTTCCGCCCAGCGGCGGTTAAGACGGGAGCTAGATAGGTTAGGATGGAATACGAGTACCAGTGTTTTCATTCAGAATCTCTCCTTATTTCTGTTGAGTAATCTCTTTGTTCTACTGCACGAGATAAGAATAACAAGAAAAATCATTAGTTTCTTTGCTCACAGGCTCATTCTGTTTGTTCATTTGGCTTACTTTTCACATAAAAAAACGTTCCACGGTAATTCCCGCGGAACGTTAACCCTTAACTTATAACTTCACTTCATTCTCCTGTGGCTTAAACTTCAATCTATACTCTGAAGGAGCGAGTTCAAACCGCAGCTTAAACACTTTGGAGAAATAGGCGATATTCTCGAAGCCGGTGGAGTAACAAATATCTGTAACGGAAATCGAAGTTTCCAGTAACATCTTCTCAGCCTTATCTAATCTCCGGTTGCGTATCCACTTCAAGGGAGATGTATGATACTGTAAGCTTCCTGTTTTATCTGGTGCATTGACCAGCTCTTGCGGTGCCTTAATTGTTTTGCTGATGCTAATGGACATGAGCAGTTCCGCCTTTTTTAGCTTTTACCTATAGAATAACAGGAAACAAGAAAAGAAACTTTGCTGCTTAGCTCAAATCATTTGTCTATATAGTCCAAAATACAAAAGCTTATTCATTGATTATCTCAAGTAGTGCTTCTATCGGTTTATTATAGCTAGCCAGTTTCTTGGCATTATACTCTATACTTCCCAGCTTAATAAGTCCCGAAGCATATCCGGAGCTTTTGTAAAATATCGCTAGGTTCCCCCAAGGGGCGTAATAAGCAAGGTCTCCTATTGAAGCAGCTGTCCCTGGCGGAGAACCCTCGGCGGATAGACGTGCTGGAAGATCACCGATCTTCTCAGTGCCCGCATAGTCCTGTAAGGTTAGCTTTAAAGGAAGCTGGGTGATAAATCCTTCCACTGCTTTGCTATCTATTAATGTGGCTATATATTCATCCTGCCCAATTGTCATTATTAATTTCATGTTAGTTCACTCCCTTCACCTATGGATTGACTACATACTTTTAAAAATCTCAATCCCCCGCTTCAAGCGCTGCAAGCCATCTTCCAGACGCGTTTTGGGGCAGGCGTAGTTTATTCTTATAAACCCTTGTCCATTCCCGCCAAAAATAGCTCCTTCTGAAATGTACAACCCGGTTTCTTTTCTTATACATTCGCATAAAGCCTTCGAATCATTAGTTACAGCTGTGCAATCAATCCACGCCAGGTAGGAAGCCTCTGAATGAATGACCTTAAGCTCTGGAAGCTCTGCTGCCATAAAATATTCCATCCATTGCTTATTGCCCATTAAATATTCCAGCAGTGCGTCAAGCCAAGGTTCTCCTTCTGTAAAAGCAGCAATGGCTCCTTCAATAGCAAAAGCACCCGGTTCAGCCACTTCATCAGTATTGATCCCACGATTTACAAGCGCCCGCAGCTCCGGATTCGGTACGATAATAGATGACGTTTGGAGTCCTGCCAGGTTAAATGTTTTGGTTGGAGCCACGCACGTGATACTATTCTGGGCTATCTCTTCAGATACCGAAGCAAAGGGAGTGTAGCGGTAGCTTGGATGCGTTAGATCACAATGAATTTCATCCGAAAGGATCAGCACATGATGTCTAATACAAAGGTTGCCGATGGACTCAAGTGTTTGTTTGTCCCACACCTTGCCTATTGGATTATGCGGATTGCAGAAAATCAGGAGTGTTGTTTCGGGATCGGCCAACTTCTCTTCCAGATCGTTGAAGTCGATGGAATACCTTTGATCCTTATAGACCAGCTCGCTCGTAAGAACCTTTCGCTGATTATTCACGATCGAGTTATAAAAGATATTATAGACTGGAGCCAGCAACAATACTTTCTCATTCACTTTGGTCATTTTACGCACAATGGTGGAAATTGCCGGGACGACACCAGTACAGAACATAATCCATTCCTGTTGTATTTGAAATTGATGCCTCCTACTCCACCATCCTGCAACTGCATTGTAGTACGCATCAGGAACCATCGTGTAGCCAAAGATCTTATGGTCTAATCTCTTCTGCAGAGCTTCGACAATTGCCGGAGACGTCTCGAAATCCATATCTGCCACCCATAGCGCAAGCTCGTCCGTATGAACATCCCATTTATAAGAGTTCGTACCCAAACGGTTGGTCATTTTATCAAAATTAAACACGGAATGTTTCACCTGCTACCTCCGAATTAAACGAGTTGCTTCGTTGGACGAATTAAAATTTCACTTACAGCAACCGTTTCAGGTGTACTAATGACATAGGCTACTGCGTCAGCAATATCGCTTGGACTCAAACCCACACCTGCAATTTTTGCGTTATTTTTCAGCCATTCTCGGTTTTCAGCGTCATTGACCGTTGTGTACAGCTCAGTATCCACTAATCCTGGAGAAATAATTGTGCTGCGGAGATTGTTCTCACGTTCTTCCTGACGCAATCCCTCCATGATAGCACGGACAGCAAATTTGGTTCCGCAGTATACAGCAGAACCGGGATATACAACATGTCCTGCCACAGAGTCCGTTGCAATAATGTGCCCGGATTGCTGTTTTTTCATGATAGGCAAAACTGCAGCAATCCCATTCAGAACCCCCATAATGTTGATATCAAGCATTTGACGCCATTCATCGAAACGGGTTGCTGACAGCGGTGCTGTCGGCATAACTCCAGCATTATTGTATAGAACGTCTACACGGCCATACTTCTTAACTGCTAAATCAATAACCGCTTGAACTTCTTCTTGTTTGGTTACGTCCGCAACGGCATAAGAAATTTCAGCATTAGGCAGGGATTCAACAAGAGATTTCAGGCGATCTTCACGTCTAGCCGCAATCACTAATTTTGCGCCTTCCCCAGCAAGCTTCTTCGTTGTGGCTTCACCAATCCCGCTTGATGCCCCCATGATAATGACAACTTTCCCTTTAATATTAGTCATGTTAATTCCTCCTCAGTTATTGATACAGGCCAAGTTTACAACTTCAAGTTAACTTGAAGTCAAACTTCTTTTTTGATTTACGTAAACTACACTAAAACCAGTTATGGCAATCAATAAGAGTATCATTGCATTAGTGAAAACCAATGATTGTATACTTGGAGCATGAAATAGCTGTCTGACCAATGTCCCTTCATAAGGTGAAAGGGTGGCTCCTAAGTTATAAGCGACCAATACGATCGTAGTGCCCAATTTTGCCATATTCGCAATTTGCTGCGTAAATGTATGCAGTAAGTAAGGCATAATACACCGAAATGAAAAACCGATAACCATCGAACAAAATGTAGTCAGAACAATACTCTGTGAGATCGTCGTCATAAACATGGACACTCCCAGAAAAAGGATGGCCAAAGGAACAATATAGTGTCTGAGCAATTTATATAATTTCCCAAAAGAAAAGCCGGCAATAAAGGCTCCTAAACCTATAAAAGCAATCATATTGCTGCCGTTCGTCGCGTTCCCAATATTCTTCTCCATTATCAAAGGAGTAATCTGAATATTGTAGTTGATAAATAGAGTAACAATTACAAACAATAAAATGCCAAAGCCAATTATCACTCGTAAGGGCCTTTTATTACTTGGATGGTCTGAGGTCAGTGTTAGTTGTTCCGCCCCGCCTTTGTCTATCTCCCTTTTATCTTCCGGAACAAAGAAAAGGAAAGCAACAAAAACGGGAAGTGCCAATGCATAAACATAAAATGATGTATACCAGTTAATTTTTAATAATTGACCCACGATTAGCGTCAGACAGATACCTCCTAATCCCTCAAAGGCACTCTCAATTCCAATTAAAGATGCCTGTTTCCCAGGATTATTTTGGTATATATCGTTGATCATCTGAATGATTAAGCGGTTAAATAAGCCAATACCCAGACCAAACAAACAGCGGGAAACGAATAACAATGAAAAAACATCGTGCTTCATTGCCGGGAATGTCCCTGAAATGAATACGAATCCTAATCCTGTTAAAATGGTTCTCTTCTTTCCGATCCGCAGTTCCAGCCGATTCCCGATTAGAACACCAAAAATAACAAACAGGGAAGGTATTGTAGTCAGTAACCCTACCTGTGTCAGAGAAATAGCAGGAAAATCTTTCGCTATCGACGGAATATTAGCGGCGATTATTGGTCCTGAAGATATTAATAACGCTACTGACAATAAGGAGTACGTCTTTAGTTTTTCCTTTGGTTTAATATGAATCCCACTCCTTTAGCTACCGAATTCTGATTTAGTCATGCTTCGCTTCTATTACGAGTGTGCCTTTGAGCTTCCCCTCTCGTTCAAGCAATTTTCCGTCGTAGTCCTTAATTTTCACGGCCAATCTGCTGATAGATTCGTCAAGTTCTTTCCGTTTCTGTATCAGCTTCTCCCTCTCATCGACCAAAATCTGTTTGCGTGCTTCTAAAGAGTGATCACCGCTAGCGAATAATGACGTATATTCAATTAATGCCTCTATCGTCAAACCTGAATCCCGCATACATTTTATAAAATCAATCCATTTGATATCTTCCTCGTTGTAATCACGCACACCGCTTTCTTTCCGGTTAACCGGCGGAAACAAACCAATGCTCTCGTAGTATCTTAATGTGGCTGCCGAAAGATCAAACAGCTTAGCAACCTGGGTAATATTCATACCTTCACCTCAATATCAATTTTTGTTCTAACTTATCACTTAAAGTTAACTTTAAGTCAAGTGAAGCTGGTCTATTCATTTATAAAGCAATAACGCACCGAGTCCATGACTCAATGCGTTATTACGTCTTCATTCATTAGCAGACTACAGCTCTATACCATTGCTGTGAATTACTTTTTTGTACCACCCAAAAGATTTTTTCTTTCTGCGCTCCAATGTGCCATTTCCAGCGTCATCTTTATCCACATAAACGAAGCCGTATCTTTTGCTCATTTCTCCGGAACTGGAGCTTACCAGATCTATACAGCCCCAAGTCGTATATCCTAGCAAGTCGACTCCATCCTCTTCCACTGCCGTTATGAACGCTTTGATATGTTCCCGCAGGTACCCGATTCTGTAATCATCTGCGATATATCCCGTTTCATCAGGTGTATCCAGCGCTCCCAATCCATTTTCTACAATGAATAACGGCTTTTGATAGCGGTCATATAATGCATTTAATGTAATTCTTAGCCCCAGCGGATCAATCTGCCATCCCCATTCACTTGTCGTTAGATGTGGATTGCGCAGGGTCGGAAACAGATTTGCGGCGGTTTGCGTATTTACCTCAGGGTCCGCACTGGTTAACCGTGAGCCATAGTAACTGAACGAAATAAAGTCAACGGTATTATTTCTTAAGCATTCCTCATCTCCGTCTTCCATCTCCAAGTGAATATCCATTCGTTCAAGCATTTTCTTGGCATAGCTTGGGTATTCTCCACGGGACTGTACATCAACGAAGAAGTAGTGTTCCCGGTCTCTTGTCATTGCTTTCCAAACGTCATCTGGTGCACATGTATACGGATACGTGCTTGCACCCGCCAGCATACAGCCTATCTTAAATTCCGGATTGATTCTGCGCGCAATTTCAGTTGCTTTCGCACTTGCGACCAGTTGATGATGTGCTGCCTGATATTTTACTGCATCTTCATTTTCACCCTCTTCAAATACCAGGCCAGAGCTTCCAAAGGGCAAATGCAATAACATATTGATTTCGTTAAAGGTTAACCAATACTTCACTTTATCTTTGTAACGGGTGAAGATGGTTTCACATAGTCTCTCATAATATTCGACCATTTTGCGGCTTCTCCATGAGCCGATTGTTTTCACCAGATGGATAGGGACATCAAAGTGAGTAATCGTTACTAAGGGCTCAATGCCATATTTTAAACATTCATCAAAGACATGTTCGTAGAATTTCAATCCCTCTTCATTCGGAAGCTTGTCATCTCCATTAGGGTAGATCCGCGTCCATGCCAAGGATAAACGGAAGCACTTAAAACCCATTTCCGCTAATAATGCGATATCTTCTTTATAGCGATGATAGAAATCAATAGCTTCATGACTTGGATAAAAATGTTCTTCGTCACACTCCAGCATGCTGACCTTGCCTTTCATAACAGGAACCCGATCCTTCCCCGCTGGAATGACATCGACCGTTGACAGCCCTTTATTACCTTCTGCGGATCCATCTTCACATTGGTTTGCAGCAACCGCTCCACCCCAGAGAAAATCTTTTCTTAAGGTCATCTAAAATACACTCCTAAGATTGAGTATTGTTATTTATGCTTTTACTAGCAGCAGCGCATTGTTGAAATCTATATAATCATGAATACTCACTGATACTACATCTGAATAATTATAGGTATTGGTTACAATAACAGGAGTTTGAGTAATATACCCCTCTTGTTTAATTTTCTCCAGATCAAAGGTCAACAAGGTCTGTCCTTTAGCGATTCTTTGGCCTTCCACAACATGGGCTTCGAAATATTTCCCATTTAGTTTAACGGTGTTAAGGCCAACATGAATGAGGATTTCTACACCGTCATCGGATAATAAGCCCATGGCATGCTTTTTAGGAAACAGTGAAACGATAACCCCAGCAAAAGGAGCCACCACTTTCCCCTCACTTGGTTCTATAGCAATTCCCTTCCCCATGGCTTCTGAAGCAAAGGCAGCATCCTGTACATCTTGTAATGGAATGATTGCCCCTTTAATTGGGCTCATAATCACAGAGTCTTTAATCGTAATCGTTTCTTCATCACTAACAATCGTTTCTTGAGTGGTCAATTCTTTTTCATATTTCAAACTTAAGAGGTAGGTAATAACCGCAGTTACAACAGCCGTAATTACTAATGCAATCAAAATATTATATAGATTCCAGATATTCTCTCCGATGTAAAGTGGAATTGCTGGAATTCCTGAAGCTCCTGTCGCATAACGAGAGACATTCAATAGTCCTGCGTATAGTCCTCCACTGGCAGCACCAATCATAGCAGCAACGAGAGGATATTTTTTAGGCAAGTTCACGCCATACAAGACGGGTTCCGTAATCCCCATAAAAGCTGTTATCCCGCTGGAAGTTGAAATTTGCTTTAACGCCTTATCCTTTGTTCTCATCCCTACCACTAGTGCAGCAACACCTTGGGAAATACAATTTATCATCGCTCCAGGGCCGATAATGTTCTCGTAACCCAGTGTGGTGATTTGAGCCAACGATAAGGGAACGATATTATGGTGTAATCCAAACATAACCAGTATGGGCCAAAAGGTTGCGATAACGAATATAATCATCCAAGATCCGTGTGACCCAAGGAAATCAAATCCCATAGCTAAATACGTTCCGAAAAATGACCCTAGAGGTCCTAATACCGTTAAGCTAAGGAGCCCGACTACCAAAATCGTAAACATCGGAACAAAAATAACTTTGACTGCGTTTGGAATGATTCTTTTGAATATCGCTTCAATGTAAGATTGTGCCCAAACAGTTAAGAGGATTGGAACGACAGAAGAGCTGTAAGCAACCAGGGTCAAGGGGATACCGAAGACGCTAACGTCATTCCCGTCTGTCCGCAATTGGGTCAAGTTTGGATGGAGTAAAAACCCGCCAGTACTAAAGCCAAGACAGGACTGCACTTTAACTTATTAGCAGCAGAGTACGCCAATAGAAACGGCAGGAAGTAGAAAATGGCATCCGACATAAAACTTAATACATAATAGGTCTGGGACTCCTTTGAAATCCAACCAAATAAAATAAGTAGAGCGAGCAGCGCTTTTATCATACCTGCGCCAGCAATAGCTGGAACGATCGGACTAAATGTACCGGAAACGAAATCGATTAATTTGCCGATGAACCCTACCTTTCTCTCTTTAGCTAGTTCACGACCTGAACCTTCTACGGATTTCAGATGCTTAATAGCCTCCGTGTAAACGTCTTCAACATGAGTACCAATAACTACCTGAAATTGTCCGCCGCTCTCGATAACATCAAGAACGCCGTCCAATGCTTTCACGGCTGGTTGATCTGCCTTATTATTATCATTCAGCGCAAATCTGAGTCTGGTCATGCAATGAGTTAATGTAGATACATTTTCACTGCCTCCGACTTTCTCTACAATTTCTCGAGCTAATTCCTCATACTTCTGGCTCATGCAATTATGCCCCCTCTTAATAAATGCTGCATAATATGAACGAATACGGAAGCGCTTTACAAACATAAAAAGCTATTTATAAGCGATAAGTAAAGGCTTCATTCACATTACACCTTTAAAATATCACTATATAAACAGCTATAGCCAATGCCTATATTTCATTCTTCATTATGCCTGCAAGGCATGCTTGATATATTGTAAAAACCTGGTCGCAGTCTGACTGAAAATTTTGTGTTTTTTCCAGACAATCACACATCCGAATTGAAGTACAGGATAGAAGGGCCTAAAGCATAAATGATCAGAATGCTTCATTGCGAAAGCACCCTCAATGCAAATTGCCGTGCCCATTCCCTGCTCCACGAGATTAACCACATTGGATATTAAGTTATAGGTAGCTACAAAGCGCAATTGTGAGTGCTCATCGGCAAACCAACTGGCAATTTCATTTTGTAATACTGATCGGCTGGGTATTAGCAAGGGTACTCCGGCCAGGTCTTTGGAAGTAACATATTCCTTCTGTGCCAGCGTTGACGAGGTTTTGGTAAGAATTCCCCAGCGTTCCTTTTGCGGCAGTCTGATAAAATCATATTTTTCAATATGAATAGGCTCCAACAATATGCCAATCTCAAGTAAGCCCTTATCTATTTTTTCCTTTATATCATCGCCTGTCCCGCTGAAAATATGATAGGTGACCTGTGGATATTCAACATTAAACGCTTTTAATAACTCGAAAATAACATTTGATGTTAATGATTCAACACTTCCAATGGATATTGTTCCTCCAACCAGATTGCTCTGATCTTTAAACTCTTTCTCTGTTTTATCCGCAAGGGTAAGGATTTCTTCTGCTCTTTGACGCAAAAGCATCCCCGCATCGGTTAGTGTTATCTTACTTTTTCCACGTGTGAACAATTGAGTTCCTAAGTCTTTTTCAAGATCGGCCAGCTGTCTGCTTAACGTAGGCTGTGTAACATGCAGGATAGTAGCCGCATGTGTAATATTTTCAACACGGGCAACTGTTAGAAAATACCGAAGTACTCTTAATTCCATGGTTCCTCCTGATTGCATTTATTTTAAAATTTCAATGGTTACGGTGAAGTCACCATTCATGCCTGTGAATGCCTCCATTCCATGGAGCATATAAGGTCAGATCACCTACTGAAGGATCGAAGCCATCCGGCGCTTCCTCCGTCGTAAGAGTATTCGGGAGGTAACTGATTTTTTCTGTTCTGTTGTAATCGTCAAAGGTCAATTAGCGAGGGCATGTCAAAACTCATTAATAACGGATCGACCATATCGCATGTTCCATGGCTATTTATAAATAATCCTGAATTCCCTAACCAGCGAATGATTGTATTTTCCGTTTTCTCAAAAGCTTCTTTTCCAAATGGTTGTGTTTTTGGAGCTGCAGCTTGAGTTTTATTTTCTTTCAAGTACATCCACCTGCCTTTCTTATTTTCCGAAATAGAGCAAGCAATCGCTTTGTATTTATAAAGAATATCAGAAACATAAAAATCTGCTTTGTTGAGAAGCTCATTTCATTTGATCATTCAGCTCATATATAATATTTGAAGCAGCAATTCCTTCATCGTCCAGTATTATTTCTCCAATTCCATTCGCTTTAATGATTCCGGAGATTGGATTTTTGACACTGTCAATCATTGTAGTTGTTGTCACATTAATAGTGGAATATTCAAAGGCCAAATCCGTATTGATTATGCTCCCATCTACAATTACCACGTTCTCCATGTAACACATTCCCTGATTACTCTCAATAGTGCAGTTAATAAACGTAATATTTTTAGAATTCCATCCTAAATATTCTCCGGTGATTAACGAATCATATACGGTGACATTTTCACAGTTCCAGAATGCGTCTTTTGAGAGTAGCCGCGAATTACGGATTTCTATGTTTTTCGCACCATCGAAAACATAGTTTCCGGTCAAAGTTAAATCATCCACTCTGATATTTTCACTGTTCATCCCAAAATAATCTCCTCTTGCAGTTACATGTAACAATTCAATATCCTTGCAGTTCCATAGCGTCTCCTCTGCATTAGGCATATCCACATGATTCAGACGGATATCACTTGCCCTGCGAAATGTCTTGGGTGCTTCAATGACACTGTCATTCATATAAATATGATGACTGTACCAGATTCCTGAGCGTGCCATTTCCTGAAGAGTTGTTCTCTTTAAGCTAATGTTCTGGGAATACCATAGCGGATACTTCCATTTAAAAAAACTGTTGTGGATAGTAATATCTTCACTTTCCTTCAGCGGTGATTCACCTTCCGCAAAAGTAGAGTTTTTAATCAAAAGATTCTTGCTCTTAAATAGTGCGCGTTCTCCTGTTAGCTTTTGTTGATCAATAGTTTGCATTGCTAATCCCCCTGTCTCAGATCAGCTTACAACTTAAAGTTAACTTGAAGTCAAATATTTTCGCCACGAATAGATAGATAATTATTGATCCTTACTTGCGTTAAAGTCCACTTGAAGGTATACACTAATACACTAGATGATGTTGCAGTTAATACATGAATGGAGGATGGTAACAATGGCAGAGAAACAAACTGCAGGAAGAGACAAGCTGGGAGAATTTGCACCTAAATTTGCTGAACTGAACGATGATGTATTGTTTGGTGAGGTTTGGTCAAGGGAGGAAGAACTTTCTCCCCGCGATCGCAGCATGATTACAGTAGCAGCTCTAATCTCAGGAGGAAACTTTGAACAGTTAACTCCACATCTTCATAAAGCGAAAGCAAATGGAATCACCCAAGAAGAAATTGCAGAGATCATTACACACCTTTCGTTCTATGCCGGTTGGCCCAAAGCTTGGTCCGCTTTTAATATCGCTAAGGAAATCTATAAAGAATAAAAATAGAGAGGATGTCCATGATGTCAAATGAACAATTAGAGAGCAGCACCATTTTTCCATTAGGAAAAAAAGTTGAAGCTAATTTTATCGGCGATGCTTATTTACAAATGGTCTTTACTGATCCAACTCCTTTAAATGCCCCGATCGGAAACGTGACCTTTGCCCCTGGCGCCCGTAATAACTGGCATTCACATAAATTTGGGCAGGTTTTATTAGTTACAGGTGGTGAGGGTTGGTATCAGGAAAAAGGAAAACCTGCAAAGTTACTTAAAACTGGTGACGTAATTAATATTGCACCAAATGTGAAGCATTGGCATGGTGCTACCCAAGACAGCTGGTTTGTACATCTGGCTATTACACCAGGCGAAACCGAATGGTTAGAGCCTGTCGATGACGTTTGGTATGGTAGTTTATAAACATTATTTATCACATTATAAAAGTCCCGATATAGGAAATTCCTAATCGGGACTTTTATTGTGTTCATTTAAAAATCAAATCCACTAATTTCAATGCGTTTAAATGCATAAAAATACCTGCTTGAATATTTATGCATTATATTGAATATATTAATGGATTATCGTCTTTCATGATCCACTTTTATCATCATTTGTGGTCGTTTTTGCCGCTTTGGTGATCCCTCACAACAATCGTTCTAGGTTTCTTGTAATCCTACTTCTTACCCACACCGGCTATATCCGCAGTTGCTGCAGGTCTTACAGCCTTCGATGTTAACCAGCGAGGCGCTGCCGCAGGATGGGCAGAGGTCGCGGGAGGCCGCCCCATGGCTGTGTGCGGCATGGCCGCCGTGGCCGTAGTCCGCTACTGCCGCAGACGGTACGCTCGCTTTCAACTCAGCGTTCAGCGCTTCGTTGAAATCCTCCAGCTCCAGCGTTGCCGCGATCGGAGCGGGGACATGGTCGTCATGTGCGTTGTTCAGCACATGCGTTTCCAGTGCCTTCGCTACCGCGTCGGCGATGGACTCGACGCGGTTCGCGCCGAAGCCGATGGCACCGGAGCCGCCGATGCCCTTGAGATGCTTGATCAGCAGCTCGACCTTCTCGCCGTGGTCGCCGTAACGGAGGAACAGCGAGCAGACACGGCCCAATGCTTCCGCCATGGCGAAGACGTCGGAGCCCGCTTTGCCGACATTCAGGAAGATTTCTGCCGGAATGCCATCCAGGTCGTTGATGGTGATATACGCCATGCCGAATGGCGTGTTGATCTTATAGGTTGCGCCGCGCAGCACCTGCGGGCGTTTCTTGTATTGCTTGTCAACAACATTGGCATTGGCCTGTGGCGCAGGGCTCGCTGCCACAACTGCGCTGGCCGGTGCAGCTTCTACTGCTTCCGGTGCAGCCGTTTCCGCTGCCGGAGCCTCTTTCTTGTCTTCCTTCTTCGTGGTTTCCAGCACTTGCACATCGCGGCTGCCGTCGCGGTAGATAGTTACACCTTTGCAGCCCAGATCGAAGGCCATTTCGTACAGCTCGGCAGTTTCTTCAACAGTGAAGTCTGACGGGCAGTTGGCGGTCTTGGAGATCGAGCTGTCCACCCAGCGCTGAATGGCAGCCTGCGCACGGATGTGATCCTTGGCCGACAAATCCATCGAAGTTACGAAATAATCAGGCAGCTCTTCACCCGGATGGGCTTCCAGCCATTCCTGTGCGATCGGCACGAACTGCTCGTCGTAGCCGAGACGGCTTTGACGGAAATATTTGAAGGCAAAATAAGGCTCAATACCAGTCGAAGTTCCTACCATTGTACCGGTGCTGCCTGTGGGCGCCTGAGTAATCACGGTAACGTTGCGCATGCCGTGCTTGCGGATGGATTCACCCACCTCCGGATAAACTTCGGTGATGTTTTTCATAAATCCGCTCTGCAGATATTTGTCGGATTCGAACGCCTGGAACGAACCCTTCTCGCCGGCAATTTCTGCTGAGGCCAGATACGCTTCGCGGGCCATAAAGCCGTACAGCTTGTCCAGAAACTCCAGCGATTCAGGACTGCCATAACGGATGTTGAGTTTAATCATCAGCTCAGCCAGACCCATGGTTCCAAGGCCTACGCGGCGTTCCAGCTTCTGGTTGGCTTCATTTTCCGGGAAATGATACGGCGTCTTGTCAATGACATTGTCCAGGAAGCGAACAGAATAACGGGTAGTCGTCGCCAGATCGGCCCAGTCCACATCATGATTCTCCGCGTCGTAGAACTTCGAAAGATTGACAGCGGACAGGTTGCAGACGCCCCAGCCCGGAAGTCCTTGCTCACCGCACGGATTGGTGCAGATAATCGGATTAAAGTACCAGCTGTTGGACATTTGGTTGTAGTATTCCATGAATACGACGCCCGGCTCTGCCGATTTCCAGGCTGATTCAATAATCGTATGCCACACATCCCGTGCTTTAACTGTACGGTAAGGAATGACCCGGCGGCCGTCCGCTTTCCATTTATCAAGGTCTCCGTCCCAAATCGTATCATAATCAGGGTCAGTCGTATCCGGGAATACGAGCTCCCAGTCGAGATCCTCTTTAACAGCTTTCATAAAAGCGTTGCTGACGCATACTGAAAGGTTGGCATTGGTCACTTGACCCATAGTCTGCTTCACAGTAATGAAATCAACCACATCCGGGTGCCAGTCATTGATCATCAGCATCAGCGCGCCACGGCGGCTGCCGCCCTGCTCAATCAGCCCGGTCGTATAGCTGAACAGCCCGCCCCAGGAGACAGAGCCGCTGGATGATCCGTTCACGCCTCTAACGATGGCACGGCGGGGACGCAGCGAAGACAGGTTAATCCCCACGCCGCCGCCGCGGGCCATAATCTCGGTCATTTCCGACAGTGTCTGCATAATTCCGCCGCGGCTGTCTTTAGGCGAAGGTACTACATAACAGTTGAACAGCGTCAGCTCTTCACTGGCACCGGCGCCTGCGGCGATCCGGCCGCCCGGTACAAGCTTCCAATCATCGAGAATGGAGCGGAACTTGCCTGTCCATTCTTCCTGAAGCTCAGGCGTTTTCTCTACCGAAGCCATGGCGGCTGCGAGCCGGTCCCACATTTCCTCCGGAGTTTTCTCTATATTAAGCGTAAGCTTTTCTACGTCCGATTTCACCAGTTCACCACTGCGTGTCTTCACTGTAACAATCCGTCCGCTGCGCTCTACAATTTCGCCAACTTCCTTGGTAGGGAATTTGGGATCGTCTTTGGTCAGGACGAGAACAACATCGCCTACCTTGGCATTATTGCTGTCCGCATCCTTCCACGCATAGCGGTCCAAAAATATTTTCTCGCTAAGGCCCTCAAGGCGCTGCTTACGTTTCACTGTACTCAATAGAAAAACCTCCCGGATGTATGATATGTAAATCTTCCGTTCCATGATGTGGGCTTACGTTTTGTGACCCACAACAAAAACTTCCAGCTGCCCTGCTGCAAAGGAAGTTCCTCTTGTCAATAACAAATTACCGTCAAATGCTCTGATAAATCAATATTTCAAGCATTTGTAACAATATATTGTGTGCGTCAGCTTTTAAACTATACCACATATTGTATCGGAGGTCTTTTTCGATATAAGAAGCCCCGTGGCGAAAAATCGGCATTCATGACGCATTTTCTCACTCTTGCTCGTTTTTTTATAATATCAGAAACTAAAAGTTTCATCTGCGGGTGAGTGAATCTTTAATATGCGCAACTCTTTAGCAATCCATATCAGGTTATGAATTCTCTCTTTTACGCGCATACTACTTCTACGCTAGTTCGATATGATACAGCGCCGGAGGAGGCTGCAACATGACGCAATTATCCCGCAATTCCCTGACGCAAGAGGTCAATACACCCGCACCGCAGCTGCCTGTTCCCCTATCCTTTGAGCGAAACTGGCTGCATGATCTGGAGTCGAGACTGGAGAAAGGCGGGCCTTGGGGGGACCTGAGGTTATCCCGGCTTGCCGTGCAGGGTGAAGAATCGGGCCTTGTCACCAGCTTCGACGAGCTGCAATGCCTGAAGCATTTGTCAGGACTGTCTCCGCTTCCCCACCAGCTTGATACCGCTCATAAGGTACTCTTTGAAATGTCGGGCCGGGCGATTCTCGCCGACGAAGTCGGACTCGGCAAAACGATCGAAGCCGGTCTCGTGCTTAAGGAATATTTGGTACGCGGACTGGTAAGCAAAGTGCTGATTCTGGTTCCCGCCTCGCTCGTCCTGCAGTGGGTACGCGAGCTGAACGCCAAGTTCGGCATAACTGCCGTAGCACAGAAGAAGACCTATTCCTGGGGAAACGACATTGTGGTCGCTTCCATGGACACCGCCAAACGTGATCCGCATAAAGAACTGCTGCTCGGCTGCGAATACGACATGCTGATTATCGACGAGGCCCATAAGCTGAAGAACAAGAAGTCCACCAACTACCAGTTCGTTCAGCAGCTGCGCAAAAAGTACTGCCTGCTGCTCACCGCCACCCCTGTACAGAATGACCTCGGCGAGCTGTTCAACCTGATCACCCTGCTGAAGCCGGGGCAGCTTGGCAATCAGGGGGATTTTGCCGCTAATTTCGTCGTGGACAAACGCCAGCCGAAGAATGAAGTCCAGCTGAGGGGCGAGCTGTCTAAAGTCATGATCCGCAACCGCCGCGGCGAGGGCCCGGTCAACTTCACCAAGCGCAAGGTCCGCAATATACCGCTCACACTCTCACCGGAAGAGAAGGTATTATATGACGGCGTTACCGCCTTTGTCAAAGACCAATATCAGGAATCAGGCGGCAATCTCAGCAGCATGCTTTCTCTGGTTACGCTTCAGCGTGAGGTATGCAGCAGCCGCGATGCTGTATTCATTACCTTGGTGAACCTAATCAAAAAGCTGCCTGCCGATTCTCCGAAACGGGAGCGGATGATGGAGCTGCTGCAGAGCATCCGCACCGTCAAGACGAATACCAAAGCGGAGAAAACGATGGAGCTGATCCGTGAAATGAACGAAAAGGTTATTGTCTTCACTGAATACCGCGCCACGCAGGAATATCTGCTGCAATACTTCCGTGAACACGGGCTGCAGTGTGTGTCATACTCCGGAGGGATGAACCGCGGCAAGAAGGACTGGATGATGGATCTCTTTCGTGGACGGGCCCAGGTGATGATTGCTACGGAGGCCGGCGGTGAGGGCATCAATCTGCAGTTCTGCCACCATATGATCAATTTCGATCTGCCGTGGAACCCGATGCGGGTCGAGCAGCGGATCGGCCGGGTCCACCGTCTGGGCCAGGAGAACGACGTGGTCATCTACAACCTCTCCACAGAAGGTACGATTGAAGAGCATATTCTGCATCTGCTGCATGAGAAAATCAACATGTTCGAGATGGTCATCGGGGGTCTTGATGTGATCCTGGAACGTTTCGAGAAAAAGGAATCGCTGGAGAAAAGCCTTTATAAAATCATGCTTGAAGCCCGCAGCGACGAGGAGCTGCGCAGCGGACTTGACCACATCGGCGAATCCATCAGCGAGCTGACCCAAGGCATACAGAATGAAAGCGAGGCCACCTGATGACCCTTTCTCCGCAACAAGTCCGCAAGCATGTCATGGATTATCTGGAAGCAACGGAGTGCTCGATCCTTGAGGTATCTCCGCTGCATGTGACGGTGAAGCTCTCGCCGCGCGCCGACCGGATGCTCACCGACCGGCCCTATTATTGGGGGTTCGTGGAGCGCACCGGCGTCGATCCGGAGACGCTGTCGTTCACCTTCGTCTTCGACCCGGAGAAGTACGACAGCTTGGCCGCGCAGGCTGCTCCTCCGCCCCGGGCACAACGGGGCGTGGCAAACCGCCCTGCGGCCGGGCTTCTGCCGGGCGCAGGCGGCAGCCTTGGCGCGGCAGAGATGGAAGCAGGCGCGGACAGCCCGGCGGCCGGTTTCGGGCAGCCGCCATCCGCAGGGGCGGCTCCCGCTGAAGCAGACCCGCAGGACGGCATTCTCGCCCGCTACTTTGGCGTTGTGCCGGTACTGCCGCGGATCGGCCCGGGCATGATCCGCCGTGAGGATATAGTATACGGCAGCAAGCGGCTGAAGCAGATCTGGGCCGCCGCGCGTGATGAGGGAAAATGTCTGCAGCTGTTTGAAGACCCGGGAAGCAGACAGCGGATGACGCTGTTCTCTGCGGCCTATGAACCGTGGCTAGGCGTCTGTTACAAAGTGGAGATGACTTGCGATCTGAAGCGGGAAGAGCTGCATTTTATCGGAATTTCCTTAACCAGCGGGGTCATTACCGCCGACTTTGGCACGAGGCTGAATACACGGGAATTAACTCCCCGCTTGCCGGAGAATATTCACATCCAGCCCTCAGAGCTTACAATTGCCGCCGGGGCCGACCGGCTGGAGGCTTATTTGACTTCACAGCTCGCAAAACTGGACTACAGCTGGGCGGAGGAAGCCCGGGAAAGGCTGCGGCTTGAGCTGAGCATCGTAGACATTTATTATGAGGAGCTGCTCAAAGAGCAGGACGAAGAGAAGCGGCTGGCGATCCAGGAGCAATATAACCGCCGCCGGAAGGAGACCTCCTGGCAATACGAGCCGCAGGTTGCAGTTTCTGCCGTAACCTACGGACTGTTTCATCTGCGCAGCACATAGAATGCGACCCTGCTCGCTAAAAGCAGGCAAAAAAACAGTGGAATTCCCGCAACCCGGCGGACAGCATGCAACACCCTTTTTAGAGCTTGTCCGCTACAATTAATTTATACCCGTTCCATGAAGATGATTTGATTTGGACCAAGAAAGGTGAACGACGACATGACTATAAAATCAAGGCGGAAGGCCGTGCCTGGTCGTCGCGGCCGCTTCCTCCTCATTCTGTGCCTCTGCACAATCGGGCTGTCGGCAAGCTCTGCCTTTCCGGCTGCCTATGCCGCTAAGGACACCCGCGTCACTGTCACACAAGCAGTCTCCCCTGATGTGCTGGCCTCACTTGTAATCAAGGTGCAACCATCAACGGAATCGCTGCAGGACTTCACCAAGCTGACCATCCGCAAGCTGTCCGCCGATGCTCCCTTCACAAGCTGGAAAGAAGCCCGTACCGACTATTATCCGCTGGGACCGGGCACACATAGCTGGCTTGTTAATATCATGGACGGCGGGCAGCGCATCGGATACCTGATTGTCTCGGCTACAGAGCAAGGCGGTTATATGCTTAGCGAATACGGAACCGGAACCTCCGGGCTGCCTTACAGCTTGACCGATCTGCGCCAGTTTCTGGTGCAGGAGGAACTCATCTCTTCAGATTATTCAGGAAAGCTTGAACTGACGGCTCTTTACGCCTCTTTGCTCCCGGTGTGGAAATTAACCCTCGACCATACGGATATATATATCAATGCTTCGGTACCGCAAGTTCTGCCGTGGGGTTCAGACAAAGCAGAAGAGGTCCTGAAGGTACAGCTAGATGGAGTCAATACAATCTCCGGGCTGGACTCCGGCTGGTCTCCCCTGCAGACCTACCGGAGTGAAGGTCTGGATGATCCATACGCTGATTTACAGTGGCTGACCAGCCCCAAGCTGAAGCTGGACAGCGCAGAAAACTTCACTATTCTGCTGATTCAAAATGGCAGTCTCGTCTTTCAGTCAGCTGGCAGGAACGATACGACCGGAGCGCCTTTTATGATTACGGGGTATCAGCGCTGGCTGCCTGCCGGTTCCAGCGGGAACAAAACCGGCAGCAGTCCGGCCATCGTCTATGCCGCTGCGGGTCCGAAAGGCAAACGTTACCTCCCTCTCTCAGCTCTTCAAAAAAGCGGTACCCTGCACCAGCTGCCTCTAGCCGGCAAAACAGTGATCGGTACGCTTACAAATTCTAAGCGTTAAAGTAACCCATTGTAAGTACAACGTCTTTCCCGCGGGCATGCAACAAAACAACCTTCCACAGTGCCATATACAGGGCACCTTGGAAGGTTGTTTTCAGTTCAAGCTGTATGCGATTTGCCGGTACTACTAGTTGCAACCTGATCACTTCCTGTCGTTCCGGCTCCATTTGCTCCGCCAGATCGACCAGCCGAGCGGCAGCATGCCGAACCATTTCTCTGCCCACGGCTCTTTCTCGGCCTTTCGCCGCGCCCGGCTGGCACGAGGGTCCTCCATATAAACGACTACCTTTTCCGTAATATACTTCACAAGTTCATCACCGCTGGAAGCCATTTCGCCACCTCCTGAAACTGAATGCTGAATTTGGGCACTCACCTTTGACTTCTGTCTTCTGTCTGGATATCCATGTTCCTAGTGTGCTCTTGAACAGCTATATCTAAACCGTGAAGCTGCTTTTCGTATAGGTTTGCCTGTTCCAGCACAATCTAACAAAGTACCCAGTCCGGTCAAAAGATCATTACCGCACGAGGAGGTCATCCACTTGAACTACTTGATGTACTTGAAGTACCTGAACCCAACCAGAACCCAAACCACCCGGGGAAGCGGTACACTGCGCCGGCTGTTCGTTATCGTGTCATCCGCCCTGTTGCTTATGCTTCCCCTGGGAGATGCGGGAATTGTGCAGGCGTCACCGGTGCCTTCAGGAGCCGCGGCGAAAGAAGAGCGCCAGCATATGCTCGGCCATGATCAACGGATCATTCTGATTGATGCCGGGCATGGGGGAATTGACGGGGGGACATCATATGGCAATATCCTCGAGAAAGATATCACTCTTGCCATCTCCCGCCGGCTGTTCCTGCTGCTGCGCAGTGACGGCTTTGATGCGATCCTTAACCGGACCGGTGACTATGCCCCCAGCGATGATAACCGCTGGCTGCGCAGCTCCTCCCGCCATTTGCGGGACCTTGCCCAGCGCAAGGAGCTGGCTGAGACGCTTCCGGCAAATGTCGTGGTCAGCATTCATATTAACTGGGCCGCTTCACCTTCCAAACACGGACCGCTTGTGCTGTACCGTCAGGAGGGACGCAGCTTCCTGCTGGCGAGATCCATTCAGAACCAGCTCAATCATCTCTATGATGTGAAAGCCAGCCCGTTACGGGGCAAGCCGTTTTATCTGCTCAATAAAATAACCGCCACAACAGTGATCGTTGAGGCGGGTTTTGTGAGCAGCCCGACCGACCGCGAGAAGCTTTGCAGTCCGAAAGGACAAGAGGAAATTGCCGAAGCGATTGCTAACGGTATTGCCGCGTATCTTATGGAGGTGTAAGCTGCGAATTCCATTGCCATTCGTCCCGGACCAGTTCGGAAATGCCTACAAACTCGACACTGTCCTTTGTTTCGGCAATGCCGCTGCGGATGCCCGCAGCGGTCTCTTTGCCCTGGATACCAACATGGCCGATTGCTATACAGTAGTTCTGGTTCAAAGCCCTTTCCTGCACCAGCCGCATTTGCTTCACGACATGACTTGCCGTATGAACATCGTCCAGAAAGATATGATTCTCCACGGGCGGGAGTCCGATCTTCCGGGCCATTCTGCCGGCTACCGAACGGTAATTCGTATGGCTGTCCACAAAAAACAATCCGCGTTTCTTGCATACCGCCAACACGATGCCCATTACCCGCTCATCACCGGTCACCTTTGAGCCCATGTGATTGTTAATTCCAACGGCAAAAGGAACATTGTCCAGTGCAGCCTCGACCTGCTTGCGTACCTCGGCATCGCTCATCCGGGTCAGAACCGCACCCGGGCCCAGCCACTCGGGTTTGCCTTGCTTCGGTTCCATCGGCAAATGCACCAGCACATCGAAGCCCTGCTCATGTGCGCGCCGTGCATCCTTCTCTGTAGTCGATAGAAACGGCATTACGGCAACAGTGATCTTAACCGGCAATTCCAACATTTCCTCCGTACCACGCATGTCATTGCCGAAATCATCGACAATGATGGCTATCCTGCTGCGGGCTGGTTGTTTAATCTCCTGCTGTCCTTCAGCCTTAGCACTGCCGATAACGGCGGGTTCGGCAAGGACGGCTGAAGACACTACAGACCGGCTGCCCCTGGCGTGATGTGAAACTGAACCAGCAGATGTTCCGTGCGCAGTGGCAGCGGGCGGAACCAGCGCCGGCATCAATGCGACAACGGCAATAATTAGATACAGAATGGTGCGTTTGCCCGTATGATTGCTCCTTTTCAAGAGGATCTCCTCCTTCGTGCTATGTTGCCATTGTTCTCATTGTTTGGAACCTGAAGGAGAAATATGTACGGGACAGGTACGCAATAATTAACAATCGTTATCCGGCCTGCTGCCCCCGGCGGTCAGCGGCAATGATCGCATCAAATACATCCTGCGGGGATACCTCAAACGGCATATTTGCCATCGGGCTGTCTGCCTCACAGCTGGCTTGGGCCGCAGCCATAAGTTTCCCCGGCTCCATCTCAGAAAGGCCCATTTCCTTAAGCGTTACAGGCAGGTCCACCTCCCGGCAGAAAGCAACAACGGCAGCGATCTCCTCCTCCGCTGCATGCTCCAGCATCAGCTGCGCCAGCGTGGCGAACGCCACCTTTTCCCCGTGAAGCATATGCCGGCATTCCTCAAGCACAGTCAGTCCGTTATGAATGGCATGGGCGGCGGCAAGTCCGCCGCTCTCAAAGCCGATGCCGCTAAGGTAAATATTCGCTTCCACGATATGGCCGACAGCCGCCGAGGCTATTCCTTGGCGGGCATCCTCTAATGCCTCAGCTCCTTCAGCAAGAAGCGTATCCAGACAAGCACGCGCCAGCGCATATGCGGCGATCGAGCTCTGTCCCCCTGCATGGGTCACAGCGCCGGAATTACGGCAAGCCCTCGCTTCAAAAAAAGTGGACAACGCATCGCCCATTCCTGCCGCCAGCAATCTCGGAGGGGCTTTAGCAATAATATCTACGTCGGCGATTACGGCATTGGGACTTTGCAGCAGAGGGAGATAGCAGTCAAACTCGCCCTCCTCCGAATAAAGTACCGACAATGCGCTGCAGGGCGCATCCGTAGAAGCCACTGTCGGAACAATGACCACCGGCAATCCGGTATAACGGCTGACGGCTTTGGCCGTGTCCAGTGTTTTGCCGCCGCCGATGCCCAGAATTATACCTGTAGCGTTCAAGTCCAGCTCCGCAACAATTTGCTCCACCAGCTTTAGACAACATTCTCCCTTGAACTCACGCTGAACAAGCGGCATAGACTCAGCGTCAAAGCTGCTGACGATATCATTTCCGTAGGTAGCGAGGATGTAAGGATCTACAATGGCATAAGCCCCTGTGGCTCCCATTTGTGTGCAATAAGCACCCAGCTTTGAGATTTCACCGCCGCCTTGAATATATTTTGACGGGGAATAGATGATTTGATTCATATAAAGTTCCTCCTTTTTCCAATCCTTATCAGTTTAAGGAAGAACCCGCCGCCCGGCAAGGACAAAGCAGACATCCTCTGCACTTTTCTAATCCCCACGGTATATGCAATCTGCTCATGCCAAAGAGCGCTCCCCTAAGATTCCAGAAACGCTCCATTGTATAGATCGAGTTAAAACCTGTTCAATTTTGAAGTTGTATAAGCTTAAATTTTCCGGACAGGCATACGTTTGACATCCCCGGTCAGCGTGCATTCCTGTTTGCCAAAGTTGCTCTGAGTGATCTTGGTATCAATCAGGTCCACGATTTGCTGCAGCGAAGCAATCTGGTCCAGTATTTTCTGTCTATGAATCTGAATCATTGCATACAGCTCCGGGTATTCAGCAAGATTGGAATCCAGCGACAGGTCAAGATATGGCCGCATATCATCCAGGGACATTCCCGTTTTTTTCAGACAGGTGATCAGCTTCATGGTTTCGATATCTCCATCACTGTACACCCGGTGGCTGTTCCCTTTGCGCTGTGCCCGGGGCAGCAGTCCGATCTTCTCATAATAACGGATTGTGTCCTCCGTGATTCCCGTCAGCTCAGAGGCCACTTTAATGGAGTAGCCCTTGATCATTGCGTTAACCTCACTCATGCTGCCACCTCCGTTTTCTTATTTTTATATTGTATAACCTGGAGTCAGCTCCAAGTCAACGTTTATTTCACGGCAACCTGCCCTTATCTGCTGCCCTGTTTCAAGGATTTTGAATACCGTCAAAAAATACAGTCAAACCTCCTTGACTTGGAGTCGGCTCCAAGTTATACAATGAGCGCATCATCAACCGTCAGGCCTAAGACCACTATTACTGAACTTTGAGGAGAGATTACTATGACAACACAAACACAGCGCGGAATCGCGCTGATTACAGGAGCCAACAACGGAATTGGCCTGGAATTGACCCGCAAACTGCTGGGTGAAGGCTGGGAGGTGATCGCACTTATCCGCTCTGGATTTCCCGAAGAAGATGCCCCTATCCTTGAAGCACTAAGCAGCAAGCGGGTGCGGATTTATAAGGCGGACCTTGCAGATTTTCATAGTCTGGGAAAAGCGCTCGGGGAGGTTGTGGCGGCTGAACCCCGGATTGATCTGCTGTTCAACAACGCCGGCGGCAGCTTTGCCGAATTGAGTTATTCCAAGCAGGGGCGGGAGCTGCACTTTGAGCTGCAAACAGTGGTCCCCTACATTATAATGATGGAACTAAAAGTGCTGCTCCTGAAAGGAACTCATAAAACGGTGATCAATACTGCCTCCAATGCGGTTCTGACACTGAAGGAATTTAATCCGGATACCCTGGAGCGTCCAGCATCCTTCAAAAAACTGTTCGGCCCCTACGCTACTTCCAAAATGGCGCTTTCACTCTGGACCAAAGAAATCTCCACACAGCTAGCCGCTGAAGGAATAATGATCCGCAGCGCAGACCCGGGGGGCAATAATACGATCCGCAGCGGCAAAAAATCGGGTTTACCTTTTTATCTGAAGCCGATTATCAAGCTGTTCTTCCCTCATCCCAGCTACGGGGCCGGTCTGCTGTACAAAGCGGCTTTCGGCAGGCACAGCCATGTGCCCGGAGTATTTCTCGTCAAAGACGAGGTGAGCAACCTGAAGTTCGCCTCCGAGAGCCGCAAGGTTCTGGAAAAAGTGCAGGCCATTTATGAACATGAGTATGTTCCTGCCTACAACAGCTCTTGATAATGTGGGGTGGCTAACTAATTGTAGTACAACCAAAATTATTGCATTTTTCATTTTAGGAGGTCAGTTCGACTGATTTACCATATCCTCATCACAATCCTTTTAGCCGCCCAATCCTTTAAATGCGCGCAGCAGCAGCAAATTTTCAATCGCAATACTCGCTTTCCACCAGTTTTCGGCGACTGCAAATTCTTTCTCATAAGCAGCCCAGCTCCAGGTCAAATTCCAAACTCCCTCCGGATTTCGGGTGCTCAGTATGTAGTCCAGCTCTTGTTGAACCAGCGCTGCGTGATCCGCGGCACCCAAACTATCCGGTGTTTTGATAAATGCAGAAGGTCTGCAGCTGTATCCGTTCCAATCCCCGGCTCCGCGTGCCAGCAGCACTGCGATTTGGGCTCTGGCAGCTACTATTAGCTGCGGATAAGCGAAATGCTCCTCGACCTTAGCGGCAGAGATACACTCCAGCATCGTGAGCACACATATCAGCGGATGCATCTCTATATCGGGATGCTCCAGAAACCTGCCTGCCAAGTCTTTGGCAATTTGCATGCCTTGTTCATAGAGCCGGCTATCTCTGTCGGCAAATTTGAGGATTGCCCCAGCCAGAATTGCTGTCGGATTATACATACTGCGGGCGGTGCTGTTCGAATCCGTATGCCACCATGGGGCATGAGGGTAATCATTATTGGAGTCCACTACATTCCTCCAGATACCTTCATCCATCTCCGCTCCACTGTCCAGATACCTCATCATCCCTTGAACGATCGGATGGGTCCGGTCATCAAAATGAACCTCCAGCAGCTTCTCTACCGCTGTCGCTGTCTGAATCGGTGTGGAGTTCGGATTCCAGGAGTCGGCTTCAAGCGCATGTCCAAAACCGCCGTCTTCATTCTGATAAGCAGATAAGGCCTCCAACACTGCGGACAAAGGCCCTTCTTCGAAATGGAACCTCCATCTGGCGAGATCCAAAGGACGGGCATTGCGGTAAAACCAGCTGCGAATTCTGTTGTAATCCGTAAGCGGCAAACTCATTATGATTCTCCTTCCGGTAATTAGATCGGCCTGTAAGTCCTTGGTGCTAAAGTATATACTTGTATTAAACAAAACCCGCTATGTAGATAGCTATGACATCACTCATTATTTTTACAATGACGTACAATCTCTATTTCTGGGTCCTAAAGGATACATTGATATTACACTTGTGGTTTAAGAAGTTGATAACGGCTATATCCTTACTGCTTGTATTACCGTTGTCCACAACAAATATCTATGCGGCCACTCCGCTCCATATCGTGGCGAATTCAGTTGATTATTCTGCATCTCAATTTATGATTAAGGAAAATCATGTTTATTGCAGAGAAGTCTATTTCCTGGGATAAGGAGTCGAACAAAATAACGGTAGCGGGTAAAATAAGCTATTGAGCGATAACCGCCGCAGACTATGTTCCACCTCTTGTCTAATCCACAATTTGGAGTTTCCGCTTTGGTTCAGCCTCTGCCCCTAAGGCATACCGTTGGAAAATTTGCGGTTATGTTAATATTAAAAAATATGTACATGCATAACATAAAAGAAAAAGCGGGTAGAGGAGTGAACTATGAACAAGACTAAGGATGCCGCAGGTGTGTTCTCTTTGATGAAGCAGCTGTTCCAAAAAATCAAACTCGACGATGTGCAGGGTATCAGTGCGCAGTTGACTTATTATCTGATCCTCTCCCTGTTTCCTTTCCTGATCTTTATTATGACACTGATCGGTTACGCCCATATTTCTATCGAGGACAGGATTGCGGAGCTGCAGCAGATCATGCCTGCCGAAGCCGTCTCTATTATTGAAGAGATTCTGCAGGATGTATCCGAGGGACGGAGTGAGGCCCTGCTGTCCTTCGGGATGCTGGCCACGCTGTGGGCTGCCTCCAAGGGCATCAATGCCATCATCAAAGGGCTTAACCGCGCCTACGATATTGATGAGAGCAGGGTGTTCTGGAAAATACGGGGGATTGCTTTCCTGGCCACCATGATCATTGGTGTTGTTGTTCTGCTCAGCATTCTGCTGCTCGTACTGGGGAGCTGGCTGAAGACACAGATTTTTCTGCTCGCTGATCTGCCTTACGGGCTGCAGAAGGTATGGGATCTGCTGCAATATATCGTCCCGCTGTTCGTGCTGTTCGTCGTGTTCACTCTGCTCTACTGGATTGCACCCAGCCGGAGGCTTACGCTAAAAGAGGTTATGCCCGGCGCGATGTTCTCCACCATCGGCTGGATCATAACCTCCATTCTCTTCTCCATTTACGTCAACCAGTTCAGCGATTTCACCAAAACCTACGGAAGTCTCGGAGGCGTCATGATCCTGCTGATCTGGCTGTACATCAGTTCAATCATTATACTGGTCGGCGGCGAGATCAACGCGCTCCTGTTCAATCGCAGGCCCATCCGTAAATAGATTCCGGTGAGGCTGAGGCATTTTAGACTACACCATTCTTCGCTTCATCGTGCGGTTTGGCGGAGTCTGCCCCGGCTATCTCGGGAAGGTATGCTCCTTCTTCTTGCAAACGTCTGCGCAAGGTAGGGATATCCACCGCATGCACGTCATTGTCAGGAAGCTTCACTGCCAGTGCTGCGGCAATCCCGGCGGCTTCGCCCATGGCCAGACAGACCGGCATCACCCTGACACTGCCTTGGACCTCGCGCACACAGGAGATGGAACGCCCGGCGACCAGGACGTTTCTCAACGTCCGCGGGGTCAAACAACGGTAAGGAATGCCATGCGATTCGCCCGGACCGTAACGTTTAATGACTTCCTGCTTGCCTCCAGCCTGCTTCTCTTCCTTTTCCGTCCCATGGATATCAATGAAATAGCTATTGCGGCAGATTTCATCCGCGAAGCTGCGTCGGTTCACATAATCCTCCACACTTAGTACGTAATCCCCGGTAATTCTTCTTGTCTCACGCACTCCCATTAACGAACCTGTACTGGCCACAAAAGAGCTGCCGAAGGATGCCGGCATAAACTCGGCAAGCGCCTCCCTGTAAACTGCGGCAAGTTTCCTTCCCTGCATCAGTGCAGCCGATACCGAAAAGGCATCCGTGTTGTCCACTTCCCATAAATGGCCGGCGTTAAAGCCTACCGTACGGGGAGCAATCATATTGTTGCAGATATGCGAATCCGGGATCAACGGATATTTGCCGGACCGCAGAATGTCATAGATCGGACTGGTTTTATTATTGCCATGCAGCAGCGGTCCGTTCAGATAAGCATATTCATCCACATTCCCGAGGTTGAAGCAGTGCGTGGCCGGCATGAGGTCACCGGTTCCGGTATCGCCCTTGAGGTATTCCGCGCCTGCCCAAGCCGCAACATCGGCATCTCCTGTACAGTCGATATATACCTTGGCCTGCATAGCCTGCAGGCCGCTTTTGCTGGCCGTAATCAGTGCTTCCACCCTGCCGTCTTCACCGGTTTCCACAGAGCCAAGCAGGGTCTGGAACAATACAGTTACACCAGCTTCTTGAACCAGCTCATCATAGATGACCTTCAGCTTCTCCGGTTCAATCGGCACCCAGTCCATGGCATCCTTGTCAACATGCGGCATCTGAGCTTTCAGGGCTTCAAATACTTTCATCGCCAGCCCTCTATAGATGATGGTCTCCATGTCGGAGAATGGACACCATGCCGGCACCAGTCCCGAGGTTCCCATTCCGCCAAGGCTTCCCGTCGCTTCAATCAGCAGTGTTCTTGCCCCTTCACGCGCGGCGGCGGCGGCGGCCGTGCAGCCCGCAGGGCCGCCGCCCACAACGATCACATCCCAGTTGTCCTGGAGCGGAACTTCATTGCTCCGCATCCTGTAGGTTTTCATTCTATTTTCCTCCAAACACTCAGCCTTTTATTTAGCGGATGCCGCATACCAGTCATTAACTTCTTTGACACTCGCTTCTCCGCCAGCGGCATTGTACTTTTCAACAAAGGTTGTTACCGCCTCAGGGGTCTCCTCACCTACGATTACCTTGACGGCAAAATCATTGATCATCTGACCCAGTGAAGCATTGCTCTTGGAATATTCCGGCAGGGATGGAGCCAGCGCAAGCGGATCAGAGATTCTGGCCTCTGCAGGCAGCTCATTGTTAAGGAAGGAGAAACCGGCAAACAGACGTGCATCCTTCTGGACACGGGCCTGCCAATAGATTGGATACAGCTTTTCATCGATACCGGTCAGATAGTTGCTTGCATTGCCCCGTTCATCCGTGAACAGAGGCAGAATCGGGCTGTACATGCCATCTTTAAACGTATGATGTTTGCCTTCCTCTCCGATGGCGATCAGCTTGAACGTTTCTTTCTCCAGCTTGGCATTGATCCATTTAATTGCATCTTCAGGATGTTTGGCAGATTTCGGAATAAAGGTAATGCGGTCGAACCCGCCGCTCATCCCGAGGCCCATTTGCCCGTCTTTCCCTTTTAAGGCAGGAAGGTAAGCAAACTTGGCATCCGGGAAATTTGCAGCCAGCGCATCAGCAATGCCCGGAATGTCATACCAGGGAAGCTGAATTACACCCACCTTGCCGCTGGTGAACTTCTCCTTCAGGGTAGCATCCTTGTTCACTGCAAATTCCTTGTCCAGAAGACCCTGCTTATACAAATCGGACATATAAGTTAAATATTCCTTGAATCCCGGGTGCAGCGGTGTCGGCACCAGTTTGCCGTCGACCTGGTTCCAGCTTGTGCCAATTCCGAATGCACCGGTAATATTGGCTGTCGTTGCGAGAGCACCGTCAATGGACATCGGTGCGCCGTTGCTGCCGTTACCGCCGGGATCTTTTTCCTTAAACGCCTTGAGCACTGCTGTAAATTCATCCAGCGTCGTCGGCATCTTTAGCCCCAGCTTATCGAGCCAATCCTGGCGGATCATCAGATCGGCCCCGGCAAACTGCGAAGAGCTGTTCGGAATCGCGTACAGTTTGCCATCTACCTTCATGGCATCAAAGGACGCCTCTGAGATGGACGCTTTAATGTTGGGTCCAAACTCATCAATTAGCGGTCCCAGATCCACCAGCGCACCCATTTTGGCATAATCGGTATACACGGCTTTTTCACCGGAAATGGTAATAACGTCATAAGGCTCACCGGAGGAAATCAGCAGGTTAAGCTTATCCATCGCTTTGTCTGCCGGTAGCATTTCGTATTTCACCTTGTAGCCGGTCTGTTCTTCAATCACTTTGGCAAGCGGATACGTGTTGTAATCATCCTTTGACCACAGATTGAGTGATTTCAGCTCAGGTTTGGAATCGCTTTCAGTTATTGCAGCGGTTGTAGACGCCGGAGCCTTTGCCCCCTCCTCTGTTCCCTTGCTCTCTTTGTTACCATTGTTACCCGATGAACCGCAGGCCGTTGCTGCAAGCAGCAGCCCGGTGCACATCATGAGAGACAATCCTTTTCTATATTTCATCCTTATAACCCTCCTCCAATTGTATGGGGTGATGCTGTATATGAAACGCTCTGTCAAAGAGCGGCTTCATAGCGCAAGCTGCGGGGACAAAACTCAGCCTTTTACAGAGCCGATCAGCACCCCTTTGATAAAATACTTCTGCAGAAACGGATACACAAACAGGATCGGGACAGTGGAAGCTACCACAGTCGCTGCGCGTATGCCTTCAGGTGACATATTCATGAGATCGTCCACGCTTTTGTTCACAGCATTGGCCGCACTGGCATCCATTACGACATCCTGCAGATACAGCTGCAAAGTCTTAAGCGCGGTATCGTTGATATAGATCATCGGGCCGAAATAATCATTCCAGAAGCCCACGGCATAGAACAGGGCAATGGTGGCGATAACCGGCATGCTGAGCGGCAGGATGATCCGGAACAGTATAGTGTACGTCTTGGCACCGTCAATCCGTGCCGATTCCTCCAGCGCTTCGGGAAGACTCTCGTAGTAACTCTTGATAACCAGCATATTAAAGACACTGATCATCCCGGGCAGAATCAGCACCCATAGATTGTTGATCAAATGCAGCTGGCGCATCAGCAGATAATTGGGAATCAGCCCTCCGTTGAACAGCATAGTGAAGATGAACAGCACCATAATGAAGGAAATACCCGGCAGATTACGTTTGGATAACGGGTACGCGGTAAGTGCGGTCATCAGGATCGAAATAGCCGTTCCTACTACAGTGACACCGATGGATACACAAAAGGCGCGTATGAACATCGAGGAGGAAATAACCTCCTTCAAAGTGTCAAGCTGGAAGCCCACAGGCAGGATGCCCACCTTGCCGGAAGTGATTGCCCATTCTTCACTGACCGATTTGGATAACACGTTCAGCAGCGGCAGAAGCATAATAATCCCCAGGGCGATCAGGAAGACATACACGGAGATATCGAGCACCAGATCTCCTTTGGTTCGTTTGGTCATTGTTATCTTCTCTCCCTTCCCGGATTACCAGATTCCGCGCTTAAGCAGCTTGCGGCTGATGTAGTTGCCTGAGACAATCAGGATGAAACCGACGACGGAGTTAAACAGCCCGACTGCTGTACTGAAGCTGTAGTCCATCTTGCCAAGACCGATCCGGTACACGAAGGTTCCGATGACATCAGCTGTTTCATATACCACCGGATTGTACATTGTGAGAATTTGCTCTGTACCCGCGTCGAGTACTGAACCGAGACGGAGTATGAACATCAGCACCACCGTCGGCAGAATTCCCGGAATGGAAATATGCAGCATCCGGCGGATTCTGCCCGCCCCATCAATGGCAGCCGCTTCATATTGCTCCTGATCAATACCGGCAATGGCGGCAATGAAGACGATGGCATTCCAGCCCGTTTCCTTCCAGCCTGCGGTAAACACCACGAGACTGCGGAAATACTCATTGCTGACAAAAAAACTGACCGGCTCTCCGCCAAACCACTGGATGATGTTGTTGACCAGCCCGCCCGATGTGGAGAGGATGGTCACGAATAAGCCAGAGATAATGACCCAAGACAGAAAATGCGGAAGATAAATGATCGTCTGAATCGTCCGTTTGAAGAACATCAGCCGAACCTCGTTCAGCACCAGCGCGATGAAGATAGGAACCGGAAAAAGGATCACAATTTTATAAACGCTGATTAACAGCGTATTCATAAACACCCTTCCGAATTCTTCCGACTGGATCAGCTTATGAAATTGCTCCAGCCCTACCCACTCGCTGCCCTTAATGCCTTCAAAAATGTTGAAATCCTGAAAAGCAATCAGCACCCCGTAAAGCGGTGTATATTTGAAGAGCAGGAGAAACAATAATCCGGGGATCAGCAGTACATAATAATCCCTGTTTCTCCATGCATATCTCCACCTGCTTGCGGACCTGATTCTGGTTGGCTTAACCTTGCTCTTCGGGTTCAAATCCGTGACACCTGCGCCCAAGATGACTCACCCCCAACTGTTTATGGGTTAATTATAAAGATGGACCCCGGTACTGGTGTAGGAGGTAAAGCGATTATTTCTGGTCTCAGGTGACTGTAATAAAGCTGCAGAAACTATTCTGATGAAACCGCTTTAAATTTCACAGTAACAAGGGTTCCCTTTCCGATCTCCGTCTCAATGGACAAGCCATACCGGTTGCCTGAGAAATAGCGGATTCTTTCATTGACATTATAGAGCCCAAACGAACCCTCTGAACTGCCCGGCTGAAGCCCGGCAGACGGCTCGGTCAGCAGACGGTTGGCCTGCTCCTGACTCATACCGATTCCGTCATCACAGACTGTGAGTACAATATCTCCCTGTTCAAGAGCTGCGGTAATTGTGATCACTCCTTGTTTTTGCTTCGTCTTGCGGATGCCGTGAAGCAGAGCATTCTCCACCAGAGGCTGCAGCGTCAGCTTCGGCATTATATATTGTTCAAGCCCCGGTTCCGCATGAATGGTAAATGTAAACGTGGACGGGAAGCGGTTCTGCTGAATCTCCAGGAACACCTTGGCCAGATTCAGCTCATCCACAATGCTGACGTTGTCGCGCCCTTGGTTCAGGCTGAGCCGGAAATAACGGGCCAGCGCTTCAATCATCTGGCTCGTGTCCTCAGCGTCATGGGCAATGGCCGACCAGTTGATCATATCCAGGGCGTTGTACAGGAAATGGGGATTGATCTGCGCCTGAAGTGTGCGAAGCTGGGCCTCCCGCTCCTGCATCTTGGCCTGATACGATTCTTCCATCAGGTTATTGACCTTGTGAATAAGATGGTCCACACTGCGCTCCAGCAGCCGAAAATCACCATCAGGCATGGAGCGGCGGTCCTCCAGCCAGCCGATCCCTTCCTTGCGGATCATTCTGAGAATCATCTGTACTCTGCGCTGCATGCCTTGAATCATGAACATGAAGAGAACAAAGACCAGTACCAGGAACAAAACCGTAATTCCCGCGAGTGTAGCAATACTGGTGAACTGATTCATCGCTGTAGCCCTGTGTGAAATCTCAGGCTCCGATACCTGTGCAACCAGCTTCCAGCCAGTCGTTCCGATGGTGGTGTACACTACGTTCACTTCTTCACGGCCAATCGAATGCTTTAGGATGCCTTCCCCCGAGTGTTCGATGGTGTCAAGCAGCTCTTCAGGCAGGACATCCGCTTCCTGTTGCAGATTTCCTGGTTTGTTATCCGACTTATTCAGACCGGTACTATCTGAACTGTAGATCAATCTGCCGCTGGCATCGGTTAGAAAAGGCGCATACTTGTCCGAGAACTGCAGCTCCGACATAATCTCCCCGATCAAACCTTCGGACACATCCATCACGAGAATACCCACAATCTCTTCATATTCCTGGGGATTGCGCAGCATCCGGGCTACGGAAAAAATATTTTTTTTACCAATGTCGTTATACTTCTCCTGGTAAACACCGGTCCATACCATCCCCCCGCCGGCCTCTATCACCGATTCATACCATGGATATCTCTTTGCATCCTCGAGGGAATACAGATTAATCCGGTCTCCGGCATACAGGCGGGAAGGATCAACAAAAAAACGCAGGCGGAAAATATCCTCATTCTCCTGCGCGGTTTCGGCCAGATTGCGGAGCTCCTTAATTTGTTTTAGCTGCTCCGTGATACTGGCTTTCTGGAGCAGATTATCGTAGAGGATTTGGTTCATAAACACCGAATTGCTGCTGTCGCGGATGTGTTCCAGCTTGTAAGTTAAATTCAGCCCTGCCTGCTTAAGTGTAAGCTGCATCGAACGGGTAACTTCCTGTTCCAGAATTTCACTAGACCGCTGATAAAAGGAGGCCAGTAAAATAGACACCGGCAGCAAGATTAGCAAGGCATAGACAAGCAGCCACTTTCTTGCGGCCAGAATCCCCTGTCCAAGTCCAGTCAGATAGCTCCATCCCAGTTTCATAAAGGTGACCCCTCATTTCTCCGGCCTTTTTGTCGTATCGCCCTTGGGAGGCACAAGTTCTAATTTTGCTGTTCTCTGTAGGCGCTGGGTGTGCTCCCGGTCATTTTTTTGAACAGTTTGCTGAAATGGCTGGGATCGGTATAACCTACGGCATAACAGACCTCGTAAAATTTGTTCTGCGGATCTCTCAGCAGCGTTTTCGCCTTTTCAATCCGTACTTTGGTCAAATATTCAAACACGGTTTCACCCGTTTCCTGCTTATACAGCAGCCTTACATAGGTAGGACTGAGATATACGCCTGCTGCAATATCGGCGATCGTCAAATTGTCCGCATAGCGCTCTCCGATCAGGCGGCGGACCCGTTCAATGACCTCACTGGACTTTCCGCTGCGTTTGGCCTCCACAAAATCACAGACATGCCGCAAATACGATTCCGTATACCGCAGCAAATCCTGTATCGTTTCCTGGCGCATAACCAGCTTCCAGGCTTCCATTTCCCGTTGCTCCCACTCTGCCGTCATGCCGTTCAGCTCTATCAGCACCTGGCTGGACTGCAGGATCAGGTGGAGACTGACATTCTGCGCGTAACGGGAGCCCTGCCCCCGGTTCTGCTCCAGCAGGCCAAAGATACCACTCAATTCCCCCTGCAGCCGGTTTTGATCGCCTGACTTAAGGGCAGTGATTACGCGTTCGCTCCATTCCGGCTCAAATCGGTAACGCAGATTCTCTCCGGACTCAATGTTATCCATCGTCAGAATGCGATTTTTACCCAGATACCATTTCTGGTCGGCGGCAGCTCTTGCCTGCTTATAAGAGGCCGGCACCTCAGAAAGGCTGCCTACTCCATCCCCCACCCCGATGGTTACGCTCAGCTTCAGCCATTTTCGCAGATTGTCGCGGATCGATTCCGCCAGCAGCAGCAATTCGTTCTCGGGAGAGCGGTCAGCTGAAAGCTCTGCATTTTCTCCAGCTTCTCCTGGCCGGGGCACTGCATCTAGAATATCTGCCGCCCTGCCCGCAAGCTCCGGTTTGATCTCCCTGTCCGCCTCCTGCCCTCCAAAAGAACGGGTCAACAAAATGCCGACATACTCTCCCGGCTCCTTCTCAAACGTCACACCACGCATTTGCTTATCCGTTAACTCTTGAATGATATTCAGCACCGTATAGGACAAAAGCTGTTTATCCCGCTCACTGCGTGAATCCATTACCTGCGGAACATCATCAATTACGATGACCATAATGATATAGCTGTCCGCAGAGAGCAGCGACAGTCCCAGAAATTGCAGTTTATCCTGAACCTGGGCCATGTTGATGTTGTCGCTGACCACCGACAGCAGAAATTTCTCGCGCAGCAGCGGCATGCTCTGGGTCAGCTTAACCTGCATTTCCTTCACCCGGGCCCGCTCCCGCCTCTCCGCATCCAGTGCAGCAGTCACTTTTTCCATCACAGCGTACAATTCTTTTCTGCTGACTGGTTTAAAAATATAATCAGCCGCATGCATCTGCAGCGCCGATTTCAAATACTCTGCATCGTTATGCCCGCTGATGAACACGATTTTGGCATCCGGCAGCAGCGCACGGACCTCCGCAGCCATCGTAATTCCGTCCATGGAAGGCATTTGCACATCCGTCAGCACAATATCCGGCCTAAGCTCACGTATGAGCGTAAGCCCTGTATCTCCGTCATCCGCAGTTCCGATCAATTGAATCCCTTGTGCCGCCCAGTCTACATAAGTGCGCAGCCCGTTCACCACCGAGGGCTCATCATCCACAATGACTAATGTTTTCACAGTATCAGTTCCTCTCTATATGAGATTATTTGTTTCACAGAATTAAATACCTTATTTCATTGTAAAAAATTTCAACCGATTAAGATATTCTCCTGCAAAAATAATACAAAGTAGGATTAATGGATTGTAATCCCCCTCATTTCTTATTTCCCGGGAAAGTTTCTTTGCATAATAAGTCACGTAGTGATATAGTCACGTTATGACATAGTCACGATGAGACATATATTATGTGAAAAAGGTGATCCTGGTGTCCTCCATTGAAAAAGCACTTAAAAAGTACGTGCCGATGACCGAGACAGCATTCTACATTCTGTTGTCCCTGACCAAACCGCGCCACGGATACGGAATCATCAAGCATGTTGAAGAATTGTCAGGCGGACGGCTCAGACTGGGGTCAGGTACGGTCTATGGAACATTGATCAAAATGAACAAAGACGGCTTGATCACCGTATTTGCCGATGAAGAGAGAAAAACGGTATATGAGGTATCGGAGCTTGGAAAAAAAGTGATGACCGTAGAAATTGGCAGATTGAAAGAGCTGCACAGCAATGCGATTAACTGCGAGGAGGAATTCTTATGAAGACTGTATTTCGGCCTTTCTGGAGCTATGACTTGCTCAAAACAGAAACCTGGCTGACCGGGATGGCCAGCCAGGGATGGCTGCTTGAAGGATGGAATATTACACTTCGGCGGTTTATTTTCCGGCAGGGTAAGCCGGGTAACATTACCTTTCAAATCGGGTATGCTCCATCAGCTCAAACCTCCTTGTCCACCTATCTGGCCGCTGAGGGCTGGACAAGGAACGTGCATCAAGGGAAGTGGACCATTTATGCCAATGAACGGCAACCCGGCCAAATCAACGCCTACCCCTCCCGTAAGGAAGCGATCAAGCGAAACCGGAAGATTTCTTATTTTTTCACAGCGATTATCGTTTATTTGTTATTAATTGCACTAATTCCGCTAATCACGATAGGTTTTTCCCTTTCCCAGGATACGCCCCTCCGGGTAGTGAAAAGCCCCATGTGGCTGGTTACCTATATCGCTGCAGCCTTCGCCATCGCTCTGCTGGTACTCGCGTTCTATTCCGTTATCAAGATCAGGGCAGCCAATAAAACATTACGCGGGGACAATCAAGACAGCTACGAACTTGACGTACAGCCCAATCCTACCGGACCCAAGATCATCCGGATCAAACTAGGCTGGATGTACGCTCCGGACCGGCTGGAGCAGTGGCTTGAGAACAAAGAACGGCTTGGATTTAATCTGTGTAAAATCGGTCCAGGCGGAACACTGTTCTATTTCAGCAAAGGCAGCCCACGGCGGATGAACTATCATGCCGACTATCAAGTGATTTCCGATGAAGGTTATTTGGAGCTGCATAGGGAAGCCGGCTGGAAGAACGTCTACAGTTCCCTCTCCTCCTTGCAGAAATGGACGATCTGGAGCCGGGAATATTCGGAAGGCGCTGAGCGCCCTGAAATATACAGCGATCAATTCCACCGCTTAAAGCACGCCCGAAAAATCGCCATCAGCTACACTGCGCTATTCCTCCCGATGCTTCTGCTCTATAGCGTGAATTTGGGGGCATTTATTGATGGCATGCTAAATGACGGAATCACCGCTTCCCGGGCATGGATTACTTCGCTTATGTTCATCAGCATTCTCCTTTTCGGGTCGTTCGCGGGCAGAACCTGGCTGTATTACCGGCGTCTTAAGAAACAATAGGCCGTTGAAGAATATCCGCCTACCGCAAAGGACAAAATGCCAATATGATAACAACCACCCTAGCAGCTATCACTAAAAGCCCGTTAAGACGCTCGCTCTACCATTTCACCAGAGCACGCAATCTTCCGGCTATTGCCGGACTGGACAGACTGGCCGCATCCGTGCTTTTAGACCCTGAGCATGCATGCGGTGTGCACCGGACGACGCTGCAGCAGTCCCGCTATCAAGGCCGCTCAGTCTGGTTAAATGCCCATCTGCGGATCACGCCTGAGGCCATGGACCCGGAAACAACGCCGGAGCAATTCCGCGCCTGCCTTGACCGGCATGTCTTCCTGTGGCCGACAGAGCGTGATTGTCTTGCCATGGCTGCTATGTACTCCCGCAGAGAACCCATGGAACATTTTGCCATCCTGAAATTCTCCGCCTATGAACTGCTGAGTGATCATTTCGAGCATATCAGGCTGTCCAAATATGACTCCGGAAGCTCCCCGCGGTATCCGCACCGGATGTCTTACCGCAAGAGCTGCGGGATGCTGCTGCCCATTGAACGTTTCATGGAAGCTGCCGGACATTCGATCCCAACCAAACCTTCCGAGATCAAAGAAGTGCTGGTTGAACAGCAATTGACTCCGGTAAGCCGCTATCTCCAGACGGTATATTGCTCCGACCCCGAAAGGGTTCCTGAGGTCTGGAAGCCGCTTTTTATGCCGGGATACCTGTAATATAAAAAGCAATAAACAACAATCCGGGCATTAAGGTTGCCGGGAAGCCTTTGAATCCCTTTTTATCTTTTACAGCAAAAATGACGGCAATGTTCAGCAGCTGCCCTCCCAGAATGGGCAGTACTGCAAATAACAGGGCAAACTCACTGTCCGATTTCAATGCTACCATTGTCAGCATCGAATAATAGACCAAATCCCCCACACCGATGAGCGGGATCAGCCCCCGCTTTCCGGGAACCGGAAGACAAATAGACAACCGCGCAGCTGTATTGTTTTGTCCTATTAGTTTGGCATTAAGCGTGAACCGCCCTCTCTTGGTGAAACTAAACACATCCATTACCACCACTCCGAGAGCAGCACCAATGATCGCACTCTCCGACACGAATACGTAGGCTGACAGCATATGCGCCAGAAAAAGTGCGCAGACGATGTTCAAACCATTGTGCAGATAAATAACAGTCCGGCTGATCCTCTTCTTCCAGATCCAAATATTTGCTGCTAACGCAGCTGTGAATCCGGCAATGGCAATCGCATGCGGCAACTCACGAACAATTCCCGCCAATGTCGTTATAAGCACCGTAAGAAAAAAAATATAAGTAAATTCCCAATGCATCCTGTTCTTTGCAGCATCAACCATTGTGATCTTCCTCCAGTGTTAAGTAACTCCTTGTATTCCCGCTTCTCCCATATAGGCTACATCTGTTTGCTGTATTTAATCGTGTAGAAGAGCTGCGTAAAATAGCCAAATAAATAAAGGCCAATGGTGGTCAACACCACCCATAGAGAAATCCCTGCAAAGATAAACAGAAACGGCAGTGCAATCATAACCATAAACATAATATCGAAGGCTTTGGCCTTGGCTTTCATCCGGATAGCTGTATTGCGTTCGTCGCGGAAATCAATCACAGCCTGCTTTTTGAGCTTGGGATGCTTCCGGTAATACCCTTGAACGATAAGATTAGCGGCACTCATACTGAACAGCCCCGAGCCTATCCCCACACATATTCCGGCAAGCTTTTCTGTACTTTCATCAATCACCAGAAGGCCGACCACAGTCAAAATACCTCCAAGCAGCAGCAGAATAGTAAACAGCCAAACTGTCTTGTTCATTTTCATTCCGATTCCTCCTCATAGATAAAAATATCTTCAATGGCCAGCTTGAAATAGCGGGCAATTTTAAAGGCTAGAATAATGGACGGATTATATCTCCCATTTTCGAGCGAACCAATGGTCTGCCGCGAAACTTCTAATGCCTCGGCAAGCTCCTCTTGCTTAATCCCCCGCTCCTTGCGAAGCTGCTCCAGTCTGTTTTCCATGCTTTCACCTCACTCATTACGGAAAGTTAACTTTCCATAATAATAACATTCACCTTTTCCAATGTAAAGTACACTTTCCATTTGCTTATAAGCTCTATTAAATATAAAAAAGGCCCTTGACGGCATCACAGCCAAATCAAGAGCCTGCCAATACGGGCAGAACTATTCAAAAAAATTCTCTATTTCCTTAACTATAGTTTCAAGGTTTCTGTTGTTTTGAAAATGGCTTGCATTTTCCAGGACAACAATTTTTTGCAGATGGTTAAAAATCTTTTTCGACCTTGGAACAACCTGTTCAGCAGG
Organism: Paenibacillus sp. FSL L8-0470; assembly: GCF_038008625.1. Lineage (NCBI taxonomy): Bacteria > Bacillati > Bacillota > Bacilli > Caryophanales > Paenibacillaceae > Paenibacillus > Paenibacillus sp. FSL L8-0470. The sequence goes on along the minus strand of NZ_JBBOZM010000001.1, from coordinate 2,715,996 downwards.
GAAAAATATATCTTGATCAGCGACAATTAGTAAGGAAGGTGCGGTGTACGCCATCAATTCTTCCTTGGTAGCATACTTGGGAAATACCGTTTCCAACCGGACATAATCATATATGTATTGTATCTGCAACAACAAATCCTCATGGATTTCATCATCGAACATTGCTGCACAAGCCTTGTACAAATTTTTATCGGTAGAAATAACTTTATATATAGCAAGCGGAATGAGTATCTTCCTCATCATGCCGAGCATTTTACCTCCCGCAATACCTGAAGGTACAAGAAATACTGCTTTTTCAATACGCTCAGGTGCGTAGGCAGCCAAACGTATAAGTATTCCGCCTCCGTACGAGGGTCCAATAAATTTCGCCTTCGTTAGACCCAGACCATCCATAAGATCACAAACCCACTCAGCGTATTCATTTGTTTTGGGATTGAGCCGGATTTCAGCACTTTTGCCCGGATGTCCGATGGTATCTGGTGCATAAATACGATAGATCTTCGACAGAGGTTCAAACCACTTAAGCGTTATTGGATTGACTACATTTCCTCCGTGAAAGCAGATTAAGGGTGGTGCTGTTTCATCACCCCCGACTAAAATATGGGTTTTGCCAAATCGCGTATCCACGTATCGGCTCTCAAATTTCGTATCCAGCCGGGATTGCAGCTTGTCATAGATGCGAAGTATTTTTTCTTTACCCAAGGGACTTTTATAGATTGACTTCATCGCTCCACCCTCCCTTCAAAAATCCTCTCCGCAAGACTTTCGATAAAGAAATGCACCACTTCTTCATGATGCTCTCCGCTAATCTCATTTTTATGAAGTACCGTGAAAAATATCGCCCTCATCGCAGAGGATACAAAACCTATATCACATTCAACCTCAAGGTACTTTAAGAGCATTGAGATTTCGTCCTCGTCATCCGATAGATGTTCTTTAACAGTTTCTTCCGGCAGCTTTTGGATCAGAAGCTCGTAATCACCGTTTTGAAGATTTAGAATCCACGGGTTTTTCTGGACCTCTTTAAACATTTGCATAAGACCTTGGATAAAACTCTGCTTTGGGGGCTCATTAGAGGTTTTTAATGCTTCAAGCATTGCATTCTTTATACGTTTATCAACGCTTTTAAGAACATCGAAAAAAAGCAGTTCTTTTGATGGATAAAATAAATAAAATGCACCTTTTGAAATACCCGCCATTCTGACAAGCTCGTCCACGCTGGTTTTTTTAATTCCATACTTTCCCCAGCATATCTCAGCCTTGCTTAGGAGCCTTTCCTGTATCATTTCCTTTTCTTTATCGCTAAATTTCTTCGCCATGCCGCCTCCTTAATACTATATGACCGTTTTTGATTTTATAGTCATAAAATAACATTTTTATTCCTTGAAATCAATAGGCATCCGGGAGAAAAGGCAATTAACGCCGGCGACACGTTCAATTCGCCTAAATATACTAAACCAGACAAGTGGAAACAGCTCTTCCGTCCTCAAAAGGAAGGTATCCGTTTCAGCGAGTATAGCGTGAAGCATATAATTCCTTATATTTCAAAAGAAAAAACCCTTCCTAAGAAGGGTTTTCTTTGTAAAGCACGATGCGGTCAAGAGGACTCGAACCTCCACGATATTGCTACCACTGGCACCTGAAGCCAGCGCGTCTGCCAATTCCGCCATGACCGCATATTATGATGACTCGCTTTCGCGGTCACAAGATAGATCATATCATACTGAGAAATCAGTGTCAATCTTTTTTGACTTTTCGTTGGTTTCATTAATTTTTGGTTAAATATTGCTTTTATTGATGAATAAGAGGTATAATAAGAACAAGGGTTCGCATAATATAAATGAGGTGATTTATAATGGCGACTACCAAGAGAAGTACACTAATCACACCAGCTATTCCTGAAGATATAACCAAAGACGAATTGTCCCTTGTCAGAAGCTATCTGCTGCTAACGTTTATTCATAAAGTATTTGAACGGGATTGCCGGGTGATCGGCAAGAGTGGTCTGTTTAAGACGCCACAGCTTTACATGGAACTGGTCTCCAGTGCAACCAAGAAGACCTCGCTAATGCTGCAAGAGGTAACCCGTGAGCTGGCTTCACATCATTTGAAGATCACCACCATCCGCCAGGATCAGCGAGGCGTTGAAGCACAGTATGCCTGCCGCGGTTATGTGGGAGAGATCAACATCCTGTGGCCTGGATTCCGCAATGAAATGATGCTGCGTATGCGCGCTTATCTCGGATTAAATCCCGAGCTCGCCGTTCTCCCTAAGGAAGAAAGCGTCGAACAGATGGCTATGTCCATCTAATAGCATAATGAAGTATATAAATAATAATGACAGCCCTTATCCATAACCGGACAAGGGCTGTCATGCTGTGAGTTGCTTATATATTGTCCGGATCTTGTCTAGGCTCCGAGAAAGGCTGATACACGTAATTACGGTCAAGCTTCACTACCCGCTTATTGGGACGGCGCACCATCACCTGTGACTCGTCCCAGGCCAATACAATACCCTTGACGTCATTGCTCTCCAACGCATCACGTACGACACGTATTTTCTCTCCGGATATCCGGTACGCATCCAGCTGTTCATCACTGATCATGTGGTAATACTCCCCTCTCTCCGTTAGTTAGCTTGTCCATTGTCTCCCGCAATTCACTCATGAAAAAGGCCCGAATGATAAATCATCTGGGCCTCAGTTCCTTACTAGAAAGCAACTCTGTATGTCTTATGAAGATACTATATCAGCGCTTCATTCTTCTCAAACCAGAAATCAAGAACTTTAGCGGACATCACACGTTCTTCCAGATATTCAACCTGATGATCACTGAAGTTCTGTTTCCAGTTGAAATCCAGTTCTTTACACAAACCTGTGATTGTCAAAAGTTCCGACCAGGCTACATAACGTTTGTACCAGAAAAATTGAGGATGTTCAATCATATAGGGATACAGATCGTCGAACTCCGTGTGTTTACAATCCAGCGCACGCTCGAAATGATCCTTGGCCTCGGATAATTTATCTATAAAGAATTGCTCTGTCACCGGTTCTTTCCCCATTGTGACGCCTCCTCTCCTATGTCTAATATTTATTATAAAGGAAAAGTCATAGGGTGAAAAGCAGATGTTTTAAAAATAGGCTATACACCTATTAATTGCCACTGTTTAGTCACCAAAGACTATTGTTCCTTCACTTAGAGACATAATTCTGACCAGCGACTCCAGACGGATGCCCTGTTCCCGGATGGTGCGGGCTCCTGCCTGAAAGCTTTTTTCCACCACTACGCCCAGTCCAACCAGCTCGGCCCCTGAACGCTGGATGATCTTGATCAGTCCGCGCGCAGCATCACCATTGGCGATAATATCATCAATAAAAAGAATCTTATCATCCGGGGAGATATACTGGCGGGACAACATAATATCAGTAACGATTCCCTTGGTGAACGATGGTACTCTTTCGCATAAAGCATCGGGATCGGCGAGCAATGTTTTTTTGCGGCGGGCAAATACAAGCGGCACCTTCATTTCATAAGCGGTGGCAAATGCCACGGCAATACCCGAGGACTCCACGGTAACTACCCGCGTAACTCCGGCGTCCGCAAATCTCCCGGCAAACTCCCGTCCCATTTCCATCGTCAGCATGGGATCCACCTGATGGTTGAGCAGACCGTCCAATTTCAGCACCTGATCCGAAACGACGACCCCTTCCTGCAAAATCCGCTGTTTCAATACTTCCATAACTTTGAACCTCCATTACCCTTTATAATTCCAGACGTTCCACTCTAATACACCCATTTGCCATTAGGCGGAAGTCATGTCCTTCTGTTCCTCATCATAACCTGTACTATATGGACTGCACAAGGCAATCCTGCGGGCGGTGCCCATTTTTTATATTCATAGCATTGAAGGAGGCGAGCCATGAAATCCCATGTCCGCACGTTGCAAATCGCTTTCACTTATATTGGCACCATTGTAGGCGCCGGATTTGCCACCGGCCAGGAAATCCTAAGGTTTTTCACCCGGTACGGCCACTGGGCGGTATTAACCATTCTGCTCGCGACGGTGCTCTTTATTTGGCTGGGCACCAAAATGATGGTGATTGCCCGGCGCATCGAAGCCGATTCTTATGAAGACTTTAACCGCCATCTCTTCGGCGAGCGGGTTGGCAGCAGCATCAGCCTCTTTACCTTGATCGTTCTCGTCGCAGTCAACAGCATCATGCTGGCAGGGGCAGGGGCAATATTTCAGGAGAATCTGGGATTGCCGTTCCAGGCAGGTCTGTTGATTACAATATTCGGCTCATACTTTTTACTGAAACGCGGAATTTCCGGTATCCTGCAAATCAACAGTGTTGTCGTCCCCTTAATGCTTACTTTGTCGTTAATCATCATTTCCAATACGCTCGGTGTGCCGGGAGCAGGGCGCTTTCTGTTTCTTGAAACCGACCGCAGCATCTTCGGAGCATGGATGTCGCCACTGCTCTATACCGCCTTCAACCTCGGGATGGCCCAAGCCGTGCTTGTTCCGCTGGCCCGCCATACCGATGATGAAAAATCCCTGGTGCGGGGCGGCATCCTCGGCGGGACAGGGATCGGGTTCATGCTGCTGGCCGCTCATTTTGCCATGAGCTCGCAAATGCCTGGCATCCTGCAGTTTGAAATCCCTATGGGCAGCATCGCCTTCCGGCTAGGCCCCCTTGTGCAGAGCATTTATCTGCTGCTGATCTTTCTGGAGATCTTCAGCACTTTTGTAGCCAACATCTATGGAGTCGGAGTACAGCTTAAGCAGCATCTGCCCATTGCCCCGTCCCTCGTCACTCCCCTGCTGATGCTGATCTGTTATTTATTCAGCCAATTTGGCTTCAGCTCACTATTGGGAGTTTTCTACCCTATATTCGGTGCCTTGGCGCTAGTCTGGGTTATTATGCTGCTGCGCGCGCCTATGTCTCCTCCGCCCCCGATAGCTGACCCTTCCGGCCCGGAAGGCAAAGCCATCACTATTGTAGCTGTCAAACCGGTAATTCGGATCACACGGAAATAACAGCTGGAAGGATGAAGCAACTGTTCCCTCCGGATGAATCCACTTCAGCGAGAAATAGAAGGATAATTTATATCGTGAAGCATAATATCTTTTAATTTAAAGATCCTTACGGCCGCTTGGTTCGCAGCCGTACAGCTTCTATACAGAGATCACAGCGGCTGCTGGTATCAAACGTGCAGCCGCTTCGGCTACATGCCGGTGGCAGGTCATCATGACAATCTGCCGGGAAACCGACAATTCACCGATCAGTGCCAGTGCCGCATGCAGGCGGCGTTCATCAAAGTTGACGAACAGGTCATCGAAGAGCAGCGGCAGGCTGGCCTGGCGGGTCATCGTCTCTGCCAAAGCCAGGCGGATAGCCAGATACAGCTGCTCCGCCGTTCCCCGGCTGAGCAGTCCGCTGTCCAGAAGGCCGGCATCCTTATGCTCCGCCTTCAACTCCTTGTGCCCAAGCGTCATCACGATTCTCAGGTATTCGCCTTCCGTCAGCTTGTTGAAATACACCGAAGCCAGCTGCAGTACCTGCGGCTGCTTCTCCTGCTCGTAGATGCGGCGCGTCCTCCCCATCAGTTCGGCAGCCAAGGCTGATACAGCATACTGTCCGGCCAGAATCTTCAGCGCCGCCCGCTGCTCCTCCAATTGCTGGAGCACTGTGTCTTCCATACAGCGCTCCTTCAAATACTCGCGCTCCTGCAGCAGCTTGCCCCGGTGCTGAAGCAGCGCGTTACGTTCTTCCTCAATACTTGCCGCAGTATCCTCCGCTGCGGACCGTTCCCGCTCCAGCGCAGCAGCATCATGATGCTCCAGCAGCTTCTGCAGTTCGGCCGCTTCCCCATCCTCCCATCCGCCGAACATGGCCAGCTCCCACTGGCGGATCGATCTGGTCAGCTCCAGACGCCGCAACACGGCTGACGAACGGCGCAGAAATTCCTCGCCGTCCGCAGCACCGCCCTCCTGCAGCAATCTGCCGCTGCGCTCATTCAATACCTCAAGCGCTTGACGGCCCCCGGCAAGCTCTGCCTGTACTTCATGCAGCCGCTCTTGGGCAGCTTCCCGGCGGAGCAGTTCCGTCTTGAGCTGGTCCCAATCCCGCTTCCTGATCTCCAGCCAGCTCAGCAAGGTGAGCGCGGCAGTTCCAGCGGCAGGTTCCAATAATGGCAGAACCTGTGTATTCCCTGTACTTGCAGTATCGTTCAGGGATAAAATTTCAGAATTTACGGATGGCAACAAACCCGAGGGACCTGCTGATTTTGCTGCAGCGTTGTCGGCGGCAGCTGACGACAGTTCGCCCTCCGTTGCTGCCTCATGCCATAAATTCAGGCATTCTTGTTCATAAACAGCACACTCTTCTTGCAGCTCCTTAAGCCGTGCCGCCAGTTTGCTCTCCTGGCGCAGCAGCTCGTTCCCCTGCTCCACTCTGGCGAATATATCCGGCAGCCCTTCGGGCGACAAGCCTTCCGGCAATCTGTGCTGGCGCAGCCATGTTTCATAGCTCTCATCCAGCTGGGTAAATTCAGCCTCAGCACGGTCCATCTCTTCGGCCAGCGCCCGCTCCTGCCCGGAGAGCGTCTCTACCTCTGTCAGGCAGGTGTCCCGCTCGCCAGCCAGCCGTTCCACACGCTGCCGCCAGGCATTCCAGGCTTCCATGAGCCTGCGAAGCTCCTTCATGCCAGCCTCCAGCCCGCTTGCTTCAGGGCTGGGCGCTGCCGCCGGCCTGCGGCCCGGCCGGCTCAAAGCACTCTCCGGCTCCGCACCGGAGAGCAGCAGCCCGCGCAGCCGCAGCATTTCCGCTGCGGCCACGCTCCCGTCCCCGCCATGCTCCAGCGGGGACGTTTCCGGTCTGCGCGCGGCGCGCAGACCGGCCCACAGAGCCAGGTCCGCGGCGGCCAGCAGGCCGAGCGCGGTCCAGGCGCTGACCGGCGGCGCACCGGTCAGGTACAGCGCGGCCGGCAGCAGCAGCGTTAGCGCTGCGCCTGCCGCAAGCAAGCGCCGGTACAGCGCAGCCCGGCGCTCTCCCGCGCCGGAGCCGCCACCGGCGCCGGGGCCGCGCAGCGGCCCTGCCCCGCCGAGCTGCGCTTCGCGCCAGCGCTCGGCGGCCTGCTGCAGCTCGTCCCACAGCTGCAGCACTTCACGCGGGCTGCGCGGGGCGAGGCCCGCGAAGTCCGCGGCGCCGCTTGCGTGCTCGCGCGCAAGCGAACGTTCCGCCGCCTGCAGCGCAGCGCCCGCGGCGGCGAGACGGGAGCGGAGGCTCTGCCGCTCCGCCTCACGCGCTTCCATCCGCCGGTCATACCCGGCGAAGGATGCCGCGAAGCGCCGTGCGGCTTCACGGTCCGCCGCCGCACCGGAGAAGTCCGCCAGCTCAGCCGGGCTCCAGCCTGCGCCAATCCCGCGCAGGATGCGCTCCAGATGCTCATGCAGCGCAGCAAGCTCGCCCGTGAGACGCTGCCGTTCCGCCCTCCGGTCCTCATAACTGGAACGCCGGCGGTCCAGACGCTCAAGTGCTGGTCCTTGAGCAATCAGCATCAGATCCGGCGGATGCTGGGCAAGCTCAGCGATAAGCTCCTGCTCCAGACGCTCCATGCGGAATACCGCTGCTTCGCTGCTGCGGATCTCCCCTTCAAGGGACTGCCAGCGAACTGCACCGTTCTCCGGAAAGACCTCAATCACCGGCAGCTCTGCCAGCTCCAGCCCCGCTTCCCGCCACTTCAGCCACAGCTCGCGGATGTCCTGCACCTTCCGCAGTTTGACCAGCATCTCCCCGGTGGAAGTCCGCAACTTTTCCAGCCCCGCCAGCTCCAGCTGCGCATTTTCCAAAGCAGCAGTATTCTCATTATACCGGGGAAGATAAGAACGGCTCTCAGCCATTTCACGTTCAAGCTTGTCGATGCTTTGCAGGATTTTGGCCGCATCCTGCACTTTCCCGCGCGGTTTATACAGCTTCTCGGCTTCCTGGATCAATCGCCGTTCGGCCCGCATAATTTCGCCGCCACCGCCCATCCCGGCATGGAACAGGTAGCTGCTCATCTCCTCGGACTGCAGTGCCCCAAGCTCCTGAAGCTCGTCCAGCGACACGGCAAACAGCTGCCGGAACATGCTTCTGGAAATGCCGCCGAGCAGACGCCGCTCCATTTCCGCTTGCCCCACTTCCTCGGACCGTCCATCCGGATAGCTGACGGTAATGTTCAGCTTTTCGCTGCGTCCCGCCGTCTCTCCACCTGCGGCATAACGGCGGATTCTCCATAGGCCTCCCTGCCCGTCATTCGCCGTCAGCATGCCGCCATGCAGACCACCCTGTGCGGGCTCATATCTTTCCGCCAGATTCACCCTGGTCGGGATCCCAAAAAGCATCGCCCGGATGAACTGCAGCGTAGTGCTTTTACCGGCCTCATTACGTCCAAACAGAACAGTTACGCCTTCCTGCAGCTCCAGTTCCCGGTTATGCAGACGCCCGAAGCCTCCGATCTGCACATGCTGTATCTTCATCCTGTACTCCCCCGCTCCTGCCGGTCGGTGGAATGCCCGGTCCCTTCGCTGGCTGTATCCGTTGCACCTGGCAGTCTGATGTCTGCTTTCTCCCCCTCAGCGGTCTCTTCCACCCCGCTAAGCAGTGTAATCCCCAGCTCTGACGCGCTTTTCAGCCAGCCCCGTTTCTCCTCTTCATCTGCCATGGACAGCAGTCTGCGGAGCTCCTGGTTCTCCATGAGCGGCTTCAATGCACTTCCAATCAGTTCATCCAGTCCTTCCGCCGTCTCCCCGCTGCGCCCCGACAGCCGCAGCATTTCACCCAGGAAGCTGTCCTCCTGCAGCAGCCGTTCCCGGTCTATCGCCAGACCTGTTTCCACCGAGAAACCCTCTGTCCACACGAGACCGGCATATTCTTTCCGCTCCGCACGTTTCGCCTCACGCCGCTGCAGCTCAGAGAGCAAATCATCCGCTGCACCCTTTTCTGCCAGTATCCTGTGCACGCCTCCCCTGCCTGTAAGCCGAAACCGCACAACCGACATCATTTGCGGAAGCTCATTCCTGATTTCCTCAACTGCCTGCTCGACAGCTTCAATCCATTTCACCTCATCCGCCAAGCCTTCAATGGAAATCTCCCTCACCTGCCAGCGGACGGAATCCAGTTCATGAAACTGGAGCGATGCAGCTCCTGCTTCATCCACATTCACCACATAACAACCTTTGGGTCCGGTCTCTTTAATGCTGCGGCCCTGGATATTGCCCGGATACACAATAGACGGGCGCTCATGCAGAATACTGCGTTTATGTATATGTCCCAGCGCCCAATAGTCAAATCCCCGGCTGATCAAATCCTTGCGGGTGCAGGGGGAATAGGTTTCGTGCTGAAGATCCCCATCCACGTTGCCATGCAGCAGCGCAATATGAAACAGGCTGCTTCCGGTCCTGCGGCTAAATTTCAAGGCTGTATTCTCCGTTACCTTTGCTGTTGGATAGGAAATTCCGCTGACCACAGCAGCTTCCTTCCCGTCGCTCCGGCGGCGGGCGATGGCCTGTCCCGGGTCTCCTGAACTGAATACAGTAACATGCTCCGGCGGTTCTGTTGCCAGACGCGGCCCATCGAGCGGATCATGGTTGCCATGAATCAGGAAGACCTGGATGCCATGCCTTCCCAATTCCTGCAGCGCTTCCTGAAACCGGAGCTGTCCCTGAAGCGAAGCATCGGAGACATCGTACACATCCCCGCTAATGACCACAAAATCAACTTCTTCATGAACGGCTACGTTAACAAGCCGCCCGAGGGCGGCGAAGGTAGACTCCCGTAAATAGGAGCGTATAGCCTGCGGAAGCTGCGCCAATCCGGCAAAACGGCTGTCTAGGTGGAGATCCGCGGCATGCAGGAAACGAAAAGGAATCATCTGCTCACCCTTTCGTTCCCGGCTGATATTGCAGATAGGTTTTTTTGAGCTCATTGGCCACCCGGGTCAGCGAATACAGGCTTTTTGCTTTATCCCAAGCCGAACGGGACAGCTCATAGCGGTAACCCGGATCGCTGATTACTTTTTCCAGCGCATCCGCCAATGCCACCTCATCGTCAGGATTGACCAGAAGTCCGTTTACCCCGTCCTCAATTTGTTCCGGAATCCCTCCCACATTCGTGCCGACAAGAGCCAGACAGCTAAGCGCCGCCTCCGCAAACACTGAGCCAAAGGCTTCCGCGCGTGAAGGGAGTACAAAAATATCAAAGAAAGGCATAAATTCTTCCGGGTGTAAAGTGTATCCGTAAAAAATCGTCTCATTATAGATGCCCAGATTCTGGGCTAATGACTCCAGCTCGCCGCGGCTGGGACCATCCCCAATGATGTGCAGCACGTACTCATGGCCCCGTTTGTTCAGCTCGGCACAAGCTTTAAACAACGTATCTATCCCTTTGGCCGGCACAAGCCGGGTTACGGTCACCAATTGCGGGATGATGTTGTCATGCGGAACAGGCTTGAATCTTTTCTCATCGAAGCCGTTTGGAATGATGCCTACGCTCGAAGGCTGGTCAATGTATGGCGCCAAATAATCGGCAAAAGAGCGTGAAACCGTCATCAGGCGGTCACTGACATGCTCCAGCTCACGGTATACCGAGACAAGAAATTGATGCTCCGGACCGCCTTCTTCAATGATTCCATTCAGAATCAGCTCACGTTCATAGCTGGAATGCAGGGTCTGGATCAGCGGGATTTCCGGATAGATCTTTTTCATTGCCAGACCGGCAATCGGATGATGGGCATGGATCAGATCATACTTTTTACTCATCCTCAGCTTCGTCCACCATAGGTAATCGCGGTAGGTCTGAATATATTTTTGTACAACCGGACTTTCGCCATACTTAGTCCAATCGAAGGTCTCAAATACAATCTCTTCGCGCCCCTTGCCGCGAATCCGTTTGGGCAACCAGAAGAGATCCATATCCCAGCGGCTGGAACGGAAACGTTCCTGGAGATAAGGAATCATTGAAGATACACCACCGGGCTGTTCCGGCGGGAAGAATAGCGCTTGCAGTAAGTTCATCTGGTACATCCCCTTTACAATTGCCCTGATTACGGTGAGACCCGGCAATTATGATATAGTAATAAATATGTACAATTACTGGTACGCTAAGGTCCCCTACCTTGATTTTATCGGTATCCACCTGAAACAGCAACCAAGAAGAACGCTTGAGCCTGAATTGATTTTGACAAGAGGAGAATGAATGATGACGGAAGAACAGCTGCCCGCCGCTTATACCACTGCCATGAGAGAAATGCTGGGGCAGGAGGCGGACACTTTTCTGCAAAGCTATACTTTGCTGCGGACCCAGGGTCTGCGATTCAACACTTTAAAAAGCCGGCTTGGAACCGGCATCCGCGCTGCCGAACATGCGGTTTCCTTATTCGGCCTTACACCGGTACCTTGGTGCCACTCAGGGTATTATTACGAACATCCCGCCCGGCCCGGACGACATCCCTACCATACCGCCGGACTATATTATATTCAGGAGCCCTCGGCAATGTCCGCGGCCGAGCTGCTGGGGCCGCTTCCCGGTGAGACGGTGCTTGATCTTGCCGCCGCTCCCGGCGGAAAGACGACACATATCGCCTCTCTAATGCAGGGACAAGGTCTGCTTGTGTCCAATGAGATCCATCCCGAGCGGGCCAAAATTCTGGCCGAAAACGTCGAACGCCACGGCATCTCCCACGCACTGGTGACCAGCGCAGCTCCAGGGGAGCTGTCACGGCGTTTCCCGCAGGTCTTCGACCGGATTATGCTGGATGCCCCCTGTTCTGGTGAAGGTATGTTCCGCAAAGATCCTGCTGCTGTAAGCGAATGGTCTCCGGGCCATGTCGAGATGTGTGCGGCAAGACAATGGGATATTTTGCAGGATGCCTATATCATGCTGAAACCGGGCGGCAGCCTGGCGTATTCGACCTGTACCTTCAACCGCAGCGAGAATGAAGATACCATCGCCCGGTTTATAGAGCACTATCCCGATATGGAGCTGATTGCCGAGAAACGCCTCTGGCCGCATCTGGAGAAAGGTGAAGGACATTTCGTCGCCCTGCTGCGCAAGGCACCTGCAGAAGAAACTGCGAATAGCCGCAGCAAACGGGGCAGCGGACGGGGCAAAAACAGCCCGCGAACAACCTCCTCCGTGCGCGATGCTTACCAGCAGTTTCTGGACTGGGCAGCGGAGCATCTGCCAGGATTCACCAGCCAGGGTGTACCTCTGCTCTTTGGAGAATCCTTGTACCTGCTCCCGGAGACATTTAACGATAGCCTGCATACCGGTCTGCTTGAAGGCCTCAAAATCCCGCGGGCCGGGCTGCATATGGCCCATCTGAAGAAAAACCGGATCGAACCGGCACATGCCCTGGCAATGTCTCTTCAGCCCAGTCAAGCTGCCCGAAGCTGGGACCTTGCGGCCGATAGTCATGAAATTCAAGCCTGGCTGCGCGGTGAGAGCCTGCCGGTTCCGGCTGAGCTGCACGGCTGGACACTGGTCACGGTTGACGGACTTCCTGTTGGCTGGGGCAAAGCCAGCTCCGGTCAACTGAAGAATCACCTGCCCAAAGGGCTGCGGATCCTAAAAGCCCATATTGACGAGCAATAGGCAACTGACCGGTTCGTGATGCCTCCCCCGGCATATGATGACATTATCCCAAAGACGCAGCAGCATAACTGCGCGGCATGGGAACTAGACATGAGTTAAGGGAGGAATCAGACATGGGTGCACATCCAGGCTTCACATCGACCGGTGCGATTTTGGTGCTCTTTATTTTACTTGTCATCATTTCCCGTTCGTTGTTTGTCTAATTCCGATCGAGCAGCAACGTACAGTGGTACCAAGCGGCCCGCCGTCCCTTTAAGGGGCGGTGCAGCCGCTTTTTTGCATTTCTAGTTCACGGCTGTTTATATCTAGCCAGACGTCAGCTACCAGAAAAAAAAGCATAAACCAGCGCCTCAGGGCACTAGTCTATGCTTTCACATTTATATTCTCACTTCACACTATTCCTACTTCATACTTATTTTCTCAAGCATTACGATAGGCAGTACTTCACCAGCGCGTCGCGGACCCCGCTGTCGTTGTTAGTTCCAGTAACCGCGTTTGCCGCTGCTTTGACCTCGAGTGGTGAATTGTCCATCGCAACACCCAGTCCAGCGTAGGTAAGCATTGAAATATCATTATAATAATTCCCGATGGATAAGACTTCCTCCTGAGGAATCCCAAGCTGCACAGCCAGATTCTTCAGCGCATTCCCCTTGGAAGCCTCAGGATGCATGAAGTCTACAAAAAACTCCCCGCTGCGCAAAATGTTGTACTGCTGCGTCCAAGTACCCCATTCACGTTGTGCTTCATCCAGAATGTCCGACTGGGTGAAAACCGTAAATTTTACAATCGGTTCACGAAAATCATCCCAGGCCGGCAGCGAAGCAGGCATAATCCGGAAGTGCTCGTACATAAAATTAGCCTCTTGGGTCAAATTCTCCACATTATCGACGTACATATCAAAAGCGGTATTAACATCGAAATGGATATCATGCTGCCGGCAATACTCAATGTAAGGGTCAAGTCCACGGGCATCCAGCCCAAATTGATGCAGCACTTTGCGGTCATTGACTCGGACAGTCGCCGCTCCGTTGTGGCCCAGCACATACCCCGACAGGCCCATTTCTTCCATAAATGGAATCGAGTTCTGCGGGCTGCGGCCTGTGCATAATACTATCTGGCCCCCCAGCCGCGTAACCTCAGCAATTGCCTCTTTATTCTCATCACTTAAGTGGTGATCATCATTCAACAGTGTTCCGTCTACATCCAGCGCAATCAGTTTGTATCTCATACCCCACCATCCTTGTCTGTCTTTTATATCTATATATGCAAGCTTACAAAACCCCCGTCAACTAAGACACGTACTTTAATTAAGCCGGTATTAAATCAGCAGCGGGGCTATATCTCATGTTTCCTGGCCGTCTGCACCGAGCAGACTCAGCTCTTCTGCCGTCAACTCCCGGCAAGCGCCCAATGGCAGGCTTTCGTCCAGCTTCAAATCCCCCATAGACACCCGCTTCAGAAACGTCACTTTTTTGCCAACCGCAATAAACATCCGCTTCACCTGATGGAATTTCCCTTCAGTAATGGTTAGGGAGATTTGTGAGGTGACATTGCTGCCGCGCTCCCTGCCAAGGATTCTCAGCTGTGCCGGGAGAGTCACATAACCATCTTCCAGCTCCACACCGGCGGCAAATGCAGCCACATCCGTTGCGTCTACTTCGCCCTCCACGACCGCCTCATACGTCTTCGGCACATGTTTTCGCGGGGATAGCAGCTCATGGGCGAGCTTGCCGTCATTGGTAAGCAGCAGTAGTCCAACCGTATCCTTGTCCAGTCTCCCGACCGGAAACGGCTCGAACTGCGCATACCCCGGCTTCAATAAATCAAGAACAGTCCGGTCCCGTTTGTCTTCTGTAGCAGACAAGACACCCGGGGGCTTGTTCATCATCAGATAGATATGCTCGCGGTACAGAATCGGCTCCCCATTGAGCTCTAACCTGTCAAGATAGGGGTCAACATGAAACCCGCTGTCCTTTACCACCATCCCATTAACAGTAATCAACCCCTGCTTCGCCTGCTTGCGGATGTCACTGCGGGAACCTGCGCCCATATGGGACAGCACTTTATCGATCCGTTGTTTCTTACCGTTATTTCCCGAAGCCCCCATGCCTTATGTCCACCTCCAGCCAGCCGGATATTCATTCTTCAGCATTCCGTCCTGCCACTTCGCCCAGCCTGCGCTGTACCCGTCGATACAGACCAGCACATACCCTTTGAGTGCACTGCCTGGCTTCACAGACAATCGTTCTGCCGGAATGGATAATGTTTCGCCCTTAAGATAGGAGACCGCTTCACCGCTGCTGCCGGACAGGGAAAGACTGCGGCAACTCTCCTCCGGGTGCAGGGCGGTAGCGAGCGGATGCCCGGGAATAAACCGGCCGCTGCGCACATGACCTACATACCAGCCTGGACGGATCGTCTTCAGTCCATTCAATGCTTCCTTCGGCAATGGCGAGATGTACAAATGTTCGCCGAACCATACGGGATATCCCGCAGGCTGCCAGCCGAGCTGCTCCTTGAAGAAATCGGCATAGGCGGCAAGCAGTGTCTCTTCTCCTATGCTTTGCTGTTCTCTGCCGGAGCCGTTGCCGGATTTGCCGAATGCACGGCCGCCTTTGCCACGTCCTCTTTCCGCTTTACCTCCAGCAGCTTTAGCTGAAGGTGATGCTTTGCCAGATTTGTTCCGCGCAGCGATCCCAAGCGCAATGTCCCGGTCTCCGCCTTCCTCTTCCGGAGCGAGGCTCCCATCATGGCGCAGCACGGCCATGAAATGCCCCTCGCCCTTGACCTTATGCGGCCACAGCCGGGCCGTCTCCGGCAATTCGCCGAACCCCGGCGCGAAAGAGCCTGTGCCGCCTGCAGGAACCGGTGAGAACCGGGGATGTGCGGCCAGAAAACCGGCTATCGTCCCCTCATTCTCTTCTACCGCAAACGTGCAGGTCGAATAGACTAATGTCCCGCCGGGCTTCAGCGCCGCAGCGGCAGAGACAAGAATGTCCCGCTGCATCGCCGCATATTTCTCCGGCGTTCCCGGCTCCCACTGCTTCACCATGTCTTCATCCTTGCGGAACATGCCTTCACCGGAGCATGGCGCGTCGATTAGAATCCGGTCAAAGAACCCGGGGAATGCTGCTGCGATCCGTTCGGGGCTTTCATTCAGTACAATGCCGTTGCGGACACCGTAAAGCTCCAAATTTTTAGCCAAAGCCTTGGTCCGCTCCGGATGAAGATCATTGCTAACCAGAAGACCTTCACCTTGCAGCTTAGCGGCGATCTGCGTAGATTTGCCGCCCGGTGCGGCACATAAATCCAGCACCCGGTCACCTGGCTGCACATCAAGCAGCTCTACAGGAGCCATTGCACTCGGCTCCTGAATGTAATACAGACCGGCATGGTAATACGGATGTTTACCGGGTCTGGCGCCTTCCCCAGTATAGAACCCGGCCGGACACCAGGGAATCGGCTCCAGCTCAAAAGGTGCCAGCGCCAGCAGGTCCTTCACCGATATTTTCAAGGTATTGGCGCGGATACCGCCATAAGGAGTTTCCTTGTAGGTCTCCGCAAACTGTTCATACTCTGTTCCCAACAGTTCTTTCATCCGCTGCGTGAACGAGCCGGGCAATTGTGCCGCCATGTTGCTTTCCTCCTGCTTGTTGTTTCTGAATGTAGGAATGAATAATTCAAGGAACACCCCGGTGGAGTGCTCCTTGTTGTCTTGCTGTATTTATTGCTTCATTTGCGGTGGGGTGAGTGAACCGGCCGCTGGGGCCCCCTGCGCTGCGGCAAGTTGGGTGTAATCCGGGCAGCTGCAATCTTTACAGCCTCTTCCAGACCGGGATCTGTAATTTCAAGGGTCAGATCATAATAGGGAAACGGCTGTTCATCATAGCCTTCCAGCTTGCGGACATATTCACCAGTCTCCTGTACAAGCTTCGCAAGATGAATTCCCAGCGTTTCATCCGGATACTTCTGCAGCACATTATGGGCCCCGCCCAGCATAATCCTCCCGCCGCGCACATTCCCGTTGCGAAAATGATACAACCCGACCGCTACCTGAAGAAATGCTTTGTACAGCGGATCACGGTCTTTGGCCAGCCACAGCTCTTCAAGCACCTCATGACATTCGAAATAATCTCTGTCTCTATTGAAATAGACCAGGTACGCCAGATACAGCGGTTCATAGACCATCCGGCAGACTGTCCTTCTTCGCATTAGAGAGCAGCTCACGCACATGGTCCAGCAATTCCTTCATCGCATCCATATCCTGAGCCTGCCAGATCACATTGAAACGTTCCTGGCTTTCAATCGCCTCGTTCACCAGATGATAGAAATACAATTGATGAATCGCCTTGAGCAATTGAGTCGTCATATTGGAATTTTCTTCGAAGGTTTTTTGAGCCTCCAGAATTTCTTCACGGATGCTGGACATTTCACTGTCCAGTATGGAAGCGGCCTCTGCTGCCGTCTTGAGCCGCACCCGCATTTCATCGGGCAGGCTTTCACGGTATTTATAGTTCAGCGAATGCTCGATGGTTGCCCAGAAATTCATCGCCAGTGTGCGGATCTGAATCTCGGCGAGCACAATCTTTTGCCCCAGAGCCGTCTGAACAGGATATTTAATAATCATATGGAAGCTGCGGTAGCCGCTTTCCTTGTAATTGGTGATGTAGTCCTTCTCGTAAAGCACTTCAAGATCCTTGCGGGCACGGATATACTCCGCCACTCTGCGGATATCCTCAACGAATTGGCACATGATGCGTATGCCGGCGATATCCTCAATGCCTGTCTCCAGATCTTCCATCTTCACATTCAGCCGCTTGGCCTTCTCCAGAATGCTGGACAGCCGCTTCACGCGTCCGGTTACGAACTCGATCGGCGTATATTCCTCTTTCTTCTTGAGCTCCGAGCGCATCGTCTTGAATTTAACCTTGAGTTCCTCCACAGTCTGTTCATATGGAAGCAAAAAAGTTCCCCAGTCCCTGCCGTCCATCGCCTTCGTCCTCCTGTCCATTCATCCTTCAGTGATGATCAGCGCCCACCGCTTCTAGGATATTACGGAATCCGTCCCGCCGCAGAAGCTGCCTAAGTCCGGCATGCAATCTGCGGTTAACCTCCGGTCCTTCATAGATGAGAGCTGTATAAATTTCAACCAGGCTGGCACCCGCCCGGATTTTGTCGTAAGCATCCTGGCTGGTAAAAATACCGCCTGAACCAATAATCGGCAGCTTGCCGCCGGTCTGGCGATAAATGCTGCGGATAATCTCTGTGGAACGGTCGCGCAGCGGTTTGCCGCTGAGGCCCCCTGTCTCTCCGGCTTTGTCACTCTTCAGCCCCTCACGGTTAAGTGTGGTGTTCGTAGCAATCACACCGTCCACACCGGCTTCAGAAAGTGTATGTACCATATATTCAAGCTCGGTGTCGCTGACATCGGGAGCAATCTTGACCAGCAGACTTTTGGCCATACCGCTTTTCTCACGCTGGAGTTCCATTTCCTCTTTCACTTGGGCCAGCAGGTTTGATAATTCACTGCCATGCTGGAGACTCCGCAAATCCGGTGTATTCGGAGAGCTGATATTAACCACAAAAAAATCACCGTACGGATAAAGCGTACGGATACACTGCCGGTAGTCCTCATGTGCTGATTCATTTGGGGTCACTTTATTGCGCCCGATATTGACCGCCACAGGAATTCTGCGTTTCTTCAGCACCTTCAGCCGCTGGGCCATGGCTTCTGCGCCTTCATTATTGAAGCCCATCCGGTTAATCAGTGCTTCGTCCGGAAGAAGACGGAATAACCGCGGGCTGTCATTGCCCGGTTGGCTCTTGGGCGTAACCGTACCCACTTCCATAAATCCGAAGCCAATTGACGAGAAGCCGCCCACCGCTTCAGCGTTCTTATCCAGGCCTGCTGCAAGACCCACCGGAGTAGGGAAATGCAGACCGAACAGGTCTACCGCAAGATCGGCTGTCTCTGGGACGCCGTACATCAAGCGCATGGCCGCACTGCCGCCCGGAACCAAGGCCCCTTTGTTCAAACCGCCTATGACGAGATGATGTGCCTTCTCCGGGTCCATTTTAAAGAAAATTGGTTTACCTAAATTTCGATACAGCACCGTTCTCGCTCCTTCAAGGGATAATACGTTATTTCCCGCGACTCCCCGTTTCTCTTGGTTTCTTCTTAATTTTATCCGTTTCGGGAAGAAAAGAAAAGTTTTTTGCCCAGGTGATGCCTGCGAGCGAAATGCAGAGTATAGTATTTTTCTTGCAAACGCATTACAATGTAAGGGTAATCACTGATCAAGAGAGAAAGAAGGATGACCCGTATGTCAACTAAACGCAAACCTCCTACACTCCAGCAGAAGAAAGAAGAAGTCAACCGCAAAGCAATTCTGTGGATTAGTGTAAGTCTGGCCTTGCTGGTTCTTCTTATTATTGTTCTATTTCTTGTAGCAGGTAATTAATTCAGCCAGTGGTAGACTTTGTGGGGGTTGGTCTGATTTTGAGGTGCTCCAGAGGGAAAGGCTTCCTCCGGATGCAGCAGCTCCTCAGGCAGAACCCCTTTAGTAATCTGGACCTTCGTTCCCATCGGTACCATGGCGAATAATTCCTCCACATCTTTGCGGTTCATCCGGATACATCCCAGCGATTCATCTTTGCCTATGCTGTCAGGCTCGTTTGTGCCGTGTATGGCATAGTTGCTGTCCGAAAGCTGCATCCCGCGGCTGCCGAATTCCCCGTTGTCATGGCCATTCGGATTGACCACCTTGTCTGTGATCGCAAAAGTCCCTTCAGGTGTTTTGTCGCCGCCGAGCCCAATCTCATAGTTCCGCAGAATTATCGAGCCGCTGGTCACTGCCAGGCGGTGTTTTTGTTTATCTACAATAATAGTCAGCGGTGCTGTAAAAAAGGGCATTTCCGCCGCTGCATCACGGCTTGCTTCAGGAGACTTGCTGCCCTGGCCAGCTGCAGGAATCCCTGTTGCCGTGGCAGTAGCCGGCTTGGCAGTAGCCGCCGGGGCCTGCGGGACTGCCGGGGAAGCTGCCGCACGCAGCGAGGCGAACTTTGCTTTCATCAGCGGAGTCGTCCCACCCAGCCAATTCCCCGGGAACGGCGCCTCCAGTTCTCCAAGGGATTTCGGCAGCACGCCCTTGCTGCTCTTGTAGGATCGCATGGCGCTCCACAGCACTGCCAGCTCCTCCTGGTCCTCTTGCCATCCTGCCGCCTGTTTCATCAGCTCTGCTGAATCCGGGGGCTGGCAGGCACAGACCGCCGAATTGTAGGATTGGTATACAATCCGACCTTCCTTACTCTTCTCCAGCTTTGCCTCGAGCGGCAGCTTCTTCTTCCATATAAGCCATTTGCCGGAGCGCTCCATTCGCAGGATCGCCGTTGAGCCGGTCGGCTGGCTGTTCTGCAGCAAGCCCGCCAGCGCTTTGCCAGGTCCGGCAGCATCCCCCGGCTGTGCCGTAAAGGATAGCTTCACCGGGGCAGGAGCAGGCTGTACTCCAGTCTCTGGCACGGCCGTTGCCGTAAGTTCCTCTGGTAAATCTGCCGGAGCTCCGCCGGCAATCTCTGGAGCCGAGTTGTCCGTTTCACCGGGACCGGGAAGGGTACCCGGCGCAGCTGCATCCGGCAGAAACACCAGCAGCAGCAGAACTAGTGTTAACAGAACACGGCGCATTCTCTGCTTGTTCTGGTGACGCTGCCGGGCAGCCTGGAGCAGGCCGTCTTCATATTCACGCAGCATTTCGGCCGGCACCTTGCTGTGCTCGAAAGCTTCGTATACTTCACCGGCCTGATTGAAGCAGTAATTCGCTTTGCCTTGCTGGCCGTTCTTATAGTATTCCTTACCAAGCAAGTACCATGCCATCTTGTTTTCAGGATGCAACTGAACATACGCCTTAAGATGCTGCGAGTTTTTCATCGGGGCCTCCGCGGGTTTGTGATTCTTTCCTTATATATATCGGTCAGTCCGTCAAAAAAAGACATCCCCCAACCGAATTTACGCCGGCGAAGAGATGTCTTTATGTAAATATAAGGTTCGCGCTGAGCGATCCTTATATCCTGTAGTCAACGAAAAACGTTTTGGATTAACCTTCTTTATTAAAAGGAACATCCGCAATTTTGATGGAGTCCGTTGGGCATCCATCTGCAGAATCCTGCAAATCGTCGAACAAATCATCCGGAATTACAGTACACCCGCGATTGCTGTCATTCTCGTAGATCACTTCTGCCAAACCTTCATCATCATAATCAAAAATATCAGGGGCCGTCGCGCCACAAGCACCACAAGCGATGCAAGTATCTTTTTCGACCCAAGTGTATTTAGCCATTTTTTCTCTGCCTCCCGTTAAACAATACAGCCTGCTGTAGCAGCCTGTTATTTTTCTCATATTAATATAAATAGAATACAATTTCAATTAGTTTTCAATTCGTTTCCATTTTCGACGCATATTCCATTGCTTGAATGTCCATGCCGGGCAAGGCTTTTCTCATATTTTATCAGGATCAACACTTTCGAGATTGTCCTTCTGCAGAGAGGTGCCGCGCTCCTTATGATTGCGGAGGCGGGCCGAGTGGCTGTCACTGAGCATGCCGGCCGTCAGCACCGCATTCTCTCCGAATTTGTTGCGCAGCATATCCATCGTTTTGTTCAGGGACTCCTTCTTCGGCTGACGTTCATAATCGAACAAATCCAACTGGATAGCGGAGTCCTCCTTGGGGCTCAGTCCCTGCAGGGTAACACCCAGCAGTCGTACCGGCTTGTCCCCTTTCCAGTGCTTGGCAAACTGCTCACACACCGTCTTATAGATGTCTTCTGCGCTTTCTGAAGGAGTCTCCAGCTGGCGCGACCGGGTAATGGTCTTCATGTCGGGTGTGCGGATCGTAAGCTGCACACCTGCTGCCACCAAGCCCTGCTTCCTCAGCCGCCGGGCAACCTGGTCGCTAAGATTCAGCAGAATTGGCCGGGCCTCTGCCAGACCGACTACATCTCTCGGCAAGGTTGTCGTATGCCCGATTGACTTGCTCTGTTCGCGCTCAGGATTCACAATGCCGTGGTCAATACCGTTGCCCGCCCGTTTCAGCCATGAGCCCATGACCCCGAAATAATCCACCAGCATCTTCTCATCAGCCGCAGCCAGCTGGCCGATGCTGTAGATGCCAAGCTTCCGGAGCTTTTCGGCTGTTTTTCCGCCGATGCCGAACATTTCATTACATGGCTTGTTCCACAAAATATCCGGCACATCACGCAGCCGGAGGACGGAGATTCCGTTGGGCTTTTTCAGATCCGAGGCAATTTTGGCCAGCAGCTTATTGGGGGCAACCCCAATGGAGCAAGGCAGTCCAAGCTCCTCCATGATCCGGCGCTGGATGGCCCCGGCAATCTCCAGCGGAGTCCCGAACTGTCTGGAGCCGGTAATGTCGAGATAACATTCATCTATTGAGACTGCTTCAAGCAGCGGAGTATAGCTGTAGGCAATCTGCATGAATGCATTCGAATACTTGCGGTATAGATGAAAGTTCGGTTGAATAACAATTAAGGATGGACAAATCCGGAGTGCCTTCTGCACCTGCATGCCTGTTGAGATTCCCAGCCTGCGTGCAGCATAGGAGCAGGTGACAATAATCCCCCTCCGCAGCTCCACGCTTCCGGCAACCGCCGTCGGTTTGCCTTTGTATTGCTCCGGATCCTCCGCCTCATGCACTGAGCAGTAGAACGCATTCATATCCACATGCAGAATAACCCTGCCGCTCGTTGGGTAATACTGATCCACGTTCTGCACAATATCTACCTTCTTATCTTCAGGGTTTCCATTGTCGGATTTAGCATACCTCTTCAACTGCCGGAAGGTCAACAAAAGCAGAAACGCTGTAAAGTTCTTTGTTACATTCCCGCGTAAAAATGCTATAATATAAAAATTCATTTCCCTTAAGCGGATGCTTCCGAAACAAATTCTGTACGGAGTAAATCCAGGAAGCCATTCTCACAATACTTTTAGGAGGACTCCCATGTCTAAGTCCATCTCCATCTTCGATACGACACTACGCGACGGCACCCAAGGCGAAGGCATCAGCCTGTCGGCGGATGATAAGCTGAAGATTGCCAGAAAACTCGATGATCTGGGTGTGCACTACATTGAAGGTGGCATCCCGGGAAGCAACAATAAGGATATCGAATTTTTCAAAAGAGTCAAGGAATTTCATTTAAATGCCAAAATCACCGCATTCGGCAGCACCCGGCGCAAGAACTCTGTAGCCGAGAACGACGACAATCTCCAAAGAATGATTGATGCCGGCGTACCGGCGGCTACACTAGTCGGGAAATCGTGGGATTTCCATGTGCATACTGCCCTACAAACTACACTAGAAGAGAATCTGGCGATGATCGGAGACTCCATCGCTTATCTGAAACGCAAAGGCCTCGAAGTGATCTTCGATGCTGAGCATTTTTTCGACGGCTATAAGAACAATCCGGAGTATGCAGCTGCCGTCCTGGCTAAAGCACGGGAAGCCGGCGCGGACTGGCTGGTCATGTGCGATACAAACGGCGGCACACTCCCGAATGAGATTCAAGACATTGTATCCGGTATGGCCGGGTCCCTTCCGGGCGCTTCGCTGGGTATCCATACCCATAATGATTGTGAGCTTGCGGTCGCCAATACACTCAGTGCCATTGGCGCAGGTGCCCGGCAGGTGCAAGGCACAATCAATGGTTATGGTGAGCGCTGCGGCAATGCCAACCTGTGCTCTATCATTCCCACGCTGCAGCTTAAGATGGGCTATCACTGTATTCCGGGGGATTCCCTCCCCCAGCTGACCAACACCGCACGCTTCGTGAGCGAAGTCGCCAATGTGAATATGCCGGTTAATCAGCCTTATGTTGGAACGGCTGCATTTGCCCACAAAGGCGGCATTCACGTCTCTGCGATCATGCGCGACTCGCGTACCTATGAGCATATTGCTCCTGAACTGGTGGGCAACAAGCAGCGCGTGCTGGTCTCTGAGCTGGCCGGCCAGAGCAATGTCCTGTCTAAAGCCCAGGATATGGGCCTCAGTCTTGACCCAAGCAGCGAGCAGGCCCGCAAGGTGATTGACAAGATCAAGAACCTGGAGCATCAGGGATACCAATTCGAAGGCGCCGACGCCTCACTGGAGCTGCTGCTGCGTGAAGCCACCGGCGAGATGAACGAGCTGTTCACTTTTGAATCCTTCAAAATGCTTGTGGAGAAGACAGCCGGCAGTCCGGTCGTTTCCGAGGCCTTCGTCAAGCTGAAGGCCGGCGGCGAGAGCCTGTATACCGCTGCAGAAGGCAACGGTCCGGTCAACGCGCTGGACAATGCGCTGCGCAAGGCGCTGCTGCCCTACTTCCCGCAACTGGATGAGATGCATCTCTCCGACTATAAGGTTCGTGTGCTGGATGAACAGGATCAGACCGCTGCAAAAGTACGGGTTCTGATCGAATCGAGAAATTATACTAATACCTGGAGTACGGTTGGAGTATCCAGCAATGTCATTGAGGCCAGCTGGGAAGCATTGGTCGACAGTATGCGTTATGCCCTTTTGGGACAAATCTCACTTGAAAACGACAAGAAGTCCAGCAGTGAGCCTAGAGGCTTAGTCAACCATTAAAGATTTGATCTCACAAATCTCAGACAAAGCCCCCCTGCAGCCGGGAAAACACCCGTTTCGCAGGGGGGCTTTAATCGTTGCCCTTTCTTTAAGAGCCGGTTAGTGTGATGATTTTCTTCTCCAGCTCTTCGGGAGTCAAGACGCCGAGAATAATCTCGGAGATCACCCCGTTTTTGTCAATTAGTACATTGGTAGGAAATACCGCACCGTTATATTTATCAAACACCTTGCCCTTTAGATCAAACATGACCGGAAAGGACAGCATATATTTTTTGATGAAACGTTCGGCGTTGGGCTTATAATCCTGGCTGGTCACATTGATGCCATAAATATCAAGAACATTCTTATATTTAACAGCCATCGCATTCAGCTCTGGAGCCTCCAGCTGACAGGGTTCACACCAGGAAGCCCAGAAATTAAGCATCAGCGCCTTCTCCCTAGGTCCTCCTACGTCGTAAACAGTGCTGTCGTTTCCCTGCAAAGTGAAGGATGGAGCCAGCAAGCCAGCACCTGCGCCGCTTTCCAGCTTGGTCGATTGCTGCACTACCGGTACTGACTCGGGGTCAGCCCTGAATTTATGCGCAATTACGAGAACGGCCAATATCACAATCAAGGCCACAACAGTTACATTTCGTTTATCCACAGCTCTCATGGGAAGACCGTTCCTTTGCAAATGGGATGGTTTGCTCCTATTGTACCCCCAATATGTGCAGTTTCAAACCATCCTTTACATCCAAATAAAATCAGCTTCTTCCGTACCAAGTGGAAACGGCTTTGCCGTCCTCAAAAGGACGGTATCCGTTTCAGCGAGAAATAGAAGGATAATTTATAGCGTGAAACATATAAATTCTTATCTTTCAAAAAAAGAGGATTCCGTCAGAGACGAAATCCTATGAAGAGAGAGGGGTGAAGATATGACAGCATACCAGGGAAAAACCCAGCCCATCAGACTGGATAGCTCCGTACAGCTCATGCTGGGGAAGCATTTGCTGACCTGTTACCCGCATGAAGCTTGCGGCATACTGCTGGGTGCTGACGCAGCGGGCGGCATGCACATCAAGGACTATGTCCCCATGAGCAACGTAGCGCCTGACCCGCTGCATGCCTTCGTTCCCGATCCCCGCGAATGGGTAAAGGCACTCTATAACGAGCCCGCCCCTGTCGGTTTGTTCCACTCCCATCCCCATTCTGCCCCCTGGCCTTCTCCCTCCGACATCAAGGGACTAAGTGCACTGGGTCCTGAATTTAAGGTATACCTGATCGGTTCTCCCGGTACGGAGAAGAGTGAGGAAATAACATTGAGGGGCTTTCATATCGACCGGCTGCCTGATTCAAGTAGAACAGCGGGTTACCGGCTGCTGCATGCTCCGCTCTATGCTCTGCTTAAATAAGCGTACAGATCTCCCAAGGTGTCGACCTGCCGCTTCTGGGAGATCTCGTTCAGATAAGACACCCATAACCGAGCCGTCATTTTGGCATCCTCCAGCGCATGATGCCGCCCTTGGATCGGAATTTCGTGTACGGCAAGGAGTTCATCCAGCGTATAATTGCTGCGGTGCGGCTCAAGCCAGCGGGCCAGCATCATCGTATCCAGCACTCTGTGGGTAAGCTGCACTTTGGAGGTTTTCCATAATGCAGCATTCAGAAAAGACTTGTCATGTGCACTTCCGTGCGCCACCAGCACCCGCTGGCCCACAAAGGACATGAAATTATGCAGCCCGTCCATTAACGAAGGTGCAGCGGATGTCATCTCTTTAGAAATCCCCGTAAGCTTGGTAATATTATCCGGTATCGCCGTCTGGCAGTTTACCAGTGTATAAAAGCATTCATCTTCTTTTATTTCTTCTCCTACTACACGAATCGCACCAAATGACATAATCTCATCCCCATGCTGGTGGGAGAAACCTGTCGTTTCCAGGTCAAAAATAACGGTCTCAAGTTCAGCGAGAGGGGTATGCAGCACTTCAGGACGCCGTTTCTCGCGCATCAGGGAACGGATAAAGGCCATTTGCTGCGCAGTTTGCTGTGCCGATTCCCCGCCTCTCATCGACGCGATGGCGGATGGCATTCCGCCTTGTCTCAGGTTGTTCCAGAATCCGCCGCCTTTGTTCGGCTCCTTCATGACTGTCTCCTTTCCGCTGACCGGAGCTGACGCTGCAGTGCCCTATGCAGGCGCCTGACGAGCAGCAGACTTTCCCGCAGCTCGGACATGAGCTGCTTATTCTTCAGATCACTTTCAGCAATATAATCACTGCTGGACAACAAGCCGTCGTTTACACTGTAGGGAGTGTTCGCACGCATCCGCAGCGCGGTCAAAAATGCCCGGCGGAGATCTTCAAGGTGCTGGTACTTGCCAAGCGCCCCCAATACTTCCAGCCTCTTCAGCGTGGAGCTGTCCCAGACTCCCTCAAATAAAGACAAATGTCTAACAATATTCACGAGCGGAATATAAACACCATATTTGACATCAAATCCCCCGGCATAATCGCCGAACCGCTCCGTCAGTACCTGCCCAAGAAGATTTAGTGTTGCCTTGTGGCGGACCGTATTGCGCAGCACCGCCGTGGACAGCTTCCCGTTGCCGATATATCCCGCATGAAAAGCTTCCCGCCACTCCGCGGATAACTCCGCGTTCCCGGCTACATGACGCATATCGGAGGAGATAATCAGATAACGGATCGGCTCCCATTCCAGCTGGTGCATCCAGCTCTGCAGCTGTTCTTTCCATTCCGTCAGTGTCTTGCACCAGAGCGGCTCGGAGCACATCACCTTGCCGCTGCATTTCTCATAACCCACTTGTTCAAATAGATCCGACAACATCACACCAAAGGCCCGGAAATAACTCTTCTTAAGCCCATCCGGTTCCCCTTCCACAATCAGGCCGTTATCCTGATCACTCCAGAGCGTAGCTTCCTGCCTGCCCGCGCTGCCGAACACAATAAAGGAATAGGCGCAGGGAGGCGGGCCGTAGCCCGCCTCTTTCATCTGCGCCTCACATATGATTACAGCCGCCTTCGCAATACTGTCATGCATTGCATTGACACGGGTCATCCATTCCCCGATTGGAACAACGTTTAACTGTGCCAGAAGTACGGTTTGACAGGCCGTGCGCCTTGCCTTAAGCTCCTGCGGCGAACCAGCCGTTGCGATGGACAAGTAATTATTATCTTCATTCCACTCTGCTGACTCCATCGAAGCCACTCGGTCCGCCTCCCCATCCATGAAGTAGTTAATTTTTAAGGGTCTTGGATTCCGATTCTGCAATCAGTTTCATTTGTTCAGGATAACCGTAAGTACCATGTTCACTGATATCAAGGCCCATCAATTCTTCCTCTTCGGTAACACGCAGGCCGATAGCCAACTTGATTACGTAGAGAATGATGAAGGACAGAACTGCTACGAAGACAAAGGTACCTGCCACACCCAGCACCTGTACGCCGAGCTGGTGGAATCCGCCGCCGTAGAACAATCCGGGTTTACCAACAAGCGCACCTTCCGCGATCAGATCAGGTGTTGCGAACAATCCTGTGGACACCGCTCCCCACATCCCAGCGATACCATGTACAGAGAAGGCATAAATTGGATCATCAAGGCCGGCACGTTCCAGCCATTGTGAAGTCATGAAAGTGAATGCTCCCGCTACAAACCCGATAAGAATTGCCGCCCAAGGCACTACGAAAGCGCAGGCGCCTGTGATTGCAACCAGTGCAGCCAGAACACCGTTCAGCATTGCCGGGATATCCGACTTGCCGAAGTAGAGCCAAGAAGCGATCAATGCAGCCAGACCGCCAGCCGCAGCTGCCAGGTTAGTTGTCAATGCTACGTGGCCGAAGAATCCGCCCATTGGAGACAACGCGCTGCCAGGGTTGAATCCGAACCAGCCGAACCAGAGGATGATAACACCGAGTACTGTGAATACTTGGTTATGCCCCGGAATAATAACCGGCTTGCCTTCTTTGTTGAACTTGCCAAGACGGGGTTTCAGCAAGATTGTCGCGACTACAGCCGCCGTTGCACCTGTAAGATGGACAACCGTTGAACCTGCATAGTCCTGCATACCCAGCTCAGCCAACCAGCCGCCGCCCCATACCCAGTGAGCTACGACAGGGTAGATAACTACAGAGAACAGAATTCCGAAGATAATGTATACACTAAGCTTAGCACGTTCCGCCATACCACCGGATACGATAGCCAGAGAAACTGCGGCAAAAGCCATTTGGAAGAGGAATTTAATGTTTAAGGTTACATCTGAGAATACCAGGGAATCGAATGATGCTGCTTGTGTTTCACCACCGTAGAAGAAGCCTGTAGTTCCGAAGAACCCGTTGCCGTTACCGAAGCCAAGGCCAAAACCCAGTGCCCAGAAACACAAGCTGGCAATTGCGAGTGTCAATACGGTCTTACCAGCTACGTGGCCCGCATTCTTCATCCGGACCGAACCGGCTTCAAGCATTGCAAACCCCGCTTGCATAAAGAATACAAGAATAAATGCCAGGAAAGTAAACGCCGTATCCAATCCGATTTGGAGATCCGGTGCTGCCGGACCTTCAGCGGCAAATGCGCTGACCGGGTAGACCATCAGTGTAATCATGGCCAGAAACATCATTATCATCTTTTTTTTCATTCTTTACCCCACTCCCCAATGTTATATTTTCTAACAAAGCGTGAAACTCTTAATGTCATTATAATCAGAAGTCAGGTAAATTGACAAGACTAT
The DNA here is from genome assembly GCF_038008625.1 of Paenibacillus sp. FSL L8-0470. NCBI lineage: Bacteria > Bacillati > Bacillota > Bacilli > Caryophanales > Paenibacillaceae > Paenibacillus > Paenibacillus sp. FSL L8-0470. Next base: position 2,687,010 of record NZ_JBBOZM010000001.1, on the reverse strand, counting down.
TTTTATGAATGCTGCGATTTATTTCTTGAGGCACATGATTTCTTCACTATTTGCCTGTAGCTACGCATTTTCGCTGTTAAATCACAGGTTTTCAGCCGATCAGCAAACCTTATTTATGCAAACGCATACAGCAAAAACGGACTTCTCCATGTATGAATATGTATTTTCATTAATGTAAATGATCCAAGATGCTGTATTGTATGATAAGTATTCTGAACATATATCAAGTGAATGGCGCTTATTTTGCCGAACTCTTCTCTTTTCATGAGCAAAAGAAGCAGCGCGCTCTCCCATCAATTCAATAAACATGACACATCATGTAATATAATTATAGATCCCCCTCCATCTTTGTGAATATACCGCAGTTCGTAAGGTCCAATCGGTGTACAATCTTATAGAAGGAAACCTGCTTTTCCAAGGGTATCTTTGGCTTTAACCCTGCATATACTTAAAGTAAGTATCACGTTTGACTGTACGGTTTATCATTTGATATCATAATAAGTGTAAATATAGTAAGATAAGCGCCGGATCAAACCGGCCGGATTCTGTTAGCGAGGTGAGAAGAACATGGGGATATGACCCTGTACCGGATTGGCGAACTGGCCAAAGCTGCAAGCATCAGTGAACGCACAATCGATTATTATACGAAGCTGGGACTCATTGTACCAGAAACCAGAAGCATGAAGAACTATCGGCTGTACAGCCATGAAACTTTAATCGCTCTGGAACGTATCAATCAGTTAAAGCATGAGAAATATACATTGGAAGAAATCAAAGCCATGATGAGCAAGTGGAATTCAGCCGCACCAGAAACCGATGTTTCGGATAAACTTGTGGAGCTGGAACTGCAGATGCAGCGGCTTGAGCGCGAAGTAAAGGCATTGGAACCGATGATCAGCGGACTGAAACCGGTCCAAGCCAAACGAGCGCTGGCCGCACTGCTTCCGCAGGGTGTTGCGTGCATGGAGGCGATCCGGCTGCTGCTCTCGCAGGGGCCGCCGATGTAAATATTATTTTCACACCATAGTGGAGGAATGTTATATGATGCCTTTGATGTACCTGTTAGTTATTATCGCTTTTCTATTCTCGTTGTGGGCTCAGTTCAGAGTTAAAGGCAACTTTAATAAATGGTCCAAGGTTGCCAACATGAACGGTTTGACAGGTTATGAAGCCGCACGGCGCATGCTTGATGCCAATGGCCTTTATGATGTACCGATTGAACCTGTGCGCGGCACCCTTTCCGACCATTATGATCCCGTCCACCGGGTTGTGCGCCTGTCGGAGCCTGTATACTATGAAAGCTCCATTGCCGCTGTCTCTGTCGCATGTCACGAGATCGGCCATGCCATTCAGCATAAAGAACATTATCCAATGCTCACGCTGCGCCACCGGATGTTCCCGGTTGTCAATTTCGCTTCCGGCGTAGCCCCCTTCATGCTGTTGGCAGGATTTATTTTCAGCTCATTGAATCTTATTGGTCTGGGTATCATCTTCTTCTCAGCTGCAGTAGCCTTTCAGCTTGTCACACTGCCGGTTGAATTCAACGCCAGCAGCCGGGCCCGCCAGGTCATGGTTGAGCAAGGCTACATCCGCAACGAGGAAGAGCGCGGCGTAGCCAAGGTCCTGAATGCAGCCGCCTTAACTTATGTCGCTGCTGCCCTGGTCTCCCTGCTTGAACTGCTGCGTCTGATCATGATGTTCTTGGGAAATCGTGATTAAGCTGATCTAGTTAACCCGCTGTCGATATACAGAGCAAATACCCCGGAAGGCTACGAGCCGACCGGGGTATTGTTATTTCTATCTTTGAAATATGTCAACAGAAAAGTGCGGAAGGAGCGGGCTACCAGCGGCAGCTTGCCCTCACTGCGGTGAATGATCCCAACCGTCCTGGTCACAACGGGATCTATCACCCTCACTTGAGCCGGCTGCATAGGATTGGTCTGATACAATGCCGTTTCCGGCAGCAGACTCACTCCCATTCCAGCGGCGACCAAACCGCGTATGGTATCCGTCTCTCCCCCCTCAAAAGCAATCTGCGGCTTGAACCCTGCCTGCAGGCAGGCTTGCCATACAATCGGCCTCAGTGAATATCCCTGGCTGAACAAAACAAACTTTTCTTCCCGCAGCTGTTCAAGCCGGATTACCTTCTCTCCGGCAAGCGGATGATTCTGCGGAAGGATCGCAAACAGCTCCTCTGTCATTACAATATCACCGGCCACATGACCGTCATTTTCGGGGAAGGGAGAAATAAAAGCCAGATCCACTTCACCGGACAGCACGTCTTTAATCAAAGACGGAAAAGACCCCTGCTTGAAACGAAACTTAACCTGAGGATAATGCCGGCGAAACTCCGCCACAATGGAAGGTATAAGATGCGTACCCAGGCTATGCGGAAATCCGATGCGGATCTCTCCCAGCTCCGGGTCCAGAAATTCATGCACCTCAGCTACCGAGCGCTCCAATTCCTTCAGCACCGACTCTACCCGTTTGCAAAAAAGCTGCCCCACCGGGGTGAGCTGCAGATTGCGCCCCTTTTGCATGAATAAGTCCACTCCAAGCTCCTGCTCCAGCTGATGAATCTGGCGGCTAACCGCAGATTGCGCCACATGCAGCTCCTCTGCCGCCCGGGTAACATGCTCTTTTTGCGCTACCTTCAAAAAATATTGCAGCTGTCTAAGTTCCACGAATCCAACACCTCCTACCTTCGGCTTTTTTTGAATATCCGTATCATAAGTCCATAAAGAAAGAACCCGGCCACGAGGCCGCCAATATGGGCTGTATAGTCCACATGAGGTGTGGCGAAGGACATAATAATCCCCATCACCAAAAGCCCGTACAACGTCTTACGTGAGCTCTCATCCATCATCACTCTCTGGAGCAGCGCAATATAGAGGAATGCGCCGTATATGGCGTAGATCGCTCCTGAAGCCCCTACTGACACCGTACCGTAATCCACCACCGAACGGCTGCTGACCGCGACTCCCAGAAGATTGGCAAGGAAACCTCCCGCCAGATAGAGCAGCGCGTAGCGCCACCAGCCCATCAGCCGTTCTAAAGGCGGAGCAAACACCAGTAACGCGAAACAGTTAAAGAACAGATGGGCAAAGCCATTGTGCAGAAACATCGCTGTCGCATAACGCCACAATTCCTCTTTGAGCGGGCTGACATTAACGGTTCCCCCGTAATCAATCAGTGTCTGGATATTTGTCGAGCCGCCGTTCAACGTCAGAACAATAAACATAATCACATTCGCCAAAATAAGCAAACAGGTTACCGGATAATACCGAAGATAGCTTCTCCACTTCTCATATCGTATGAATATCATAACACCCACCCTTTATGTAAGTTGTCCGGTTGGACATCCAGCTTCTAAAAAGATTATAATTTATTGTGGCAGTAAGAATCCAATATTGCAATTCAAGGAGGAACCAAGGATATGATGCAAGAAAGAACAGGCGTGGCCGCATTTAAAGGCAACCCCCTCACACTGGTGGGTCCGCAGCTCAAAGCCGGAGATTCCGCACCACAGTTCACAGTGAGCAAGAATCTGCTGGAAGATACTTCCCTCAGTGATTACGCCGGCAAAATCAAGCTGATCAGCGTGGTGCCTTCTCTGGATACCGGTGTATGCGATGCGCAGACCCGCCGCTTTAACAGCGAGGCCGCAGAGCTCGGCGATGATGTCGTTATTCTCACCATCAGTATGGATCTTCCGTTCGCCCAAGCCCGCTGGTGCGGCGCCGCGGGCATTGACCGGGTCATCACACTGTCTGATCACAAGGAAGCAGCCTTCGGACAAGCCTACGGCGTCCTGATTAAAGAATTCCGTCTGGACATGCGTTCCATCTTCGTAATCGACAAAAACGATACTTTGGCTTATGTGGAGTACCTCGGCGAAATGTCCGAGCATCCCAATTACGAGGCCGCTATTGCAGCTGTAAAGGAACTGCTGTAGCCTTCAGCCGAATTGTATTTCATTCGTAGTACATGAAAGTCTATAAGTTCTTATTCTCTAAAAAAAAGCGGCAGAAGGTCATCCTTCTCCCGCTTTTTGCTTATGGGTAACCTTATTGTTCAATGACAGGCTGCATCTTCATACTTCACGAAACCGTATACAATCTCTGAACAGAAAAGTGCAGCTTGCCTTTATTCTGTCTTGTATTTGCCTAGCTTCCTATCAAGAGACTGGTACAGACGTTGAATTACTCGATAGTTGGCGCCAAGATCGCCAAGCGAACCTCTGGAAGCCGAGTACATATCTACGCCGCAACGCACCGGTGAGGTATTAAGCACCGACACGGTAATATCCAGCGTACGCCCGAATGCCGTTCTCTTCTCAAGCGTAATCTCTCCTACAGATTGCACTTCATGAAGCACTTTGAAGCCAGAAATCTTCTTCAGCGTTGAGGATACTTCTTCCCACGCCTTATCTCTAGAAAGAGTGTAGTAACGCGTCTTTAATGCCGGATCTTTTGCACGGTCGCTTGTTCCGTCATGACTGCGAAATAAACCGACCAAGGTTCTTTTCAACGACAAAATTCTTCCCCCTCTTCAAATCCCAAGTTCATTAGTCTAAGTGTAACACTCTTATCCCAGGAACAAAAGGGCATTGCTCACTTTCACCTTGTTCACTATAAACAAAAAGGTACCCCATCCCCGCGGGTAAGCGGGAAACAGGGCACCTTGTCAAAAACAGTAGAAAACCCGCCTATGCCGTCCGGCTACAGTGTCTTCTGAACCTGCTATAGCAGGTGGGTGACCGCAGAAGTCGTTTTTGAATTCCCCGCGTCGTATAGACAGGGCCTTTCAGCCGCGCTTCGTATAGATCTCCCAAGACATTATCATTGGTTCAAAACAACGAGCAACCGTAAACGTACATCGCAGGATTTGTTACTATTATATTGCGTTTTGACGAAAAAGTAAACCTGTATGCGCTTTAATTTACACTGGAATAAATTTCTCGCCTTATTTCACGGCTTATGTGTAATTAATGTTAAATCCGTTTTTTATCTTTATCTGTATCGTACTCATCATCATCGTCGTCGTCATCGTCATCATCGTAATCATTCGCCTCAAGCAACGCAGCTTCTCTTTCTGCCGCCTCCTGGGCTTCCTGGGCTTCCAGTTCCTGTTGCTTCTTCTTCTCCACCTGCAATTGCAGCTTGTTGTATGTAGCGTAAAAGTTAAAGAAGGCGAAAAAAGCAATCAGTGTAGGAATACACAAGGCGTAAAGCACCGGATACTTCAGACCTATATAGACAAGAACCGCTGCACCAATAAGCGTGGAGAATACGCGGATCGGCCGGGCGATTGTCAACAGAACGGAGTTGGTCACCACTTCTTTGAAGGTCATTTGATAATGAACCACAATCGAGAAGAAATTAAACATGGAGACGAACAAAATAATCATCAGCACCAGCATCAAAATACCGACGATTCTGAAATTCGCCATTTGCGTCATGTATACGGTCACATCTACGTACATCACAACAAACAGCACTGTGTAGATTAATCCCCCAAGCATACTCTTGAAATAATTTTCTTTGTACCCCTGGAAAAAAGTGCGGAATGTGCTAACATCGCTATTGCCCATAACCCATTTACGTACAACCGTAAATAGTGCCGCCGTTGCCGGAAACACCGTAAACGGTGCCAAAATACCCATCGCCCAGTTCAGTGTGATCTGTTCATTGGGGCCGCCTGCACCCGATCCCCACATAATCATCTTCATTACTCCCATGAACAGAAACGGAACCGAACAGATTGCCCACAAAATGTTACTGAAGGCGATACGTGAAATCCATTCCGTGACGCGGTATAAACCGCCCATTGCTCCTTTAAACTCCAATTCCCTTCCTCCTGTCTGTCTCGCGCATACTGCGTATCTTAACTATACCTTATTTGACCCGGACTTTTCCAGCGCCCATTCTTAAGATTCTGGGTTATGGTCTATGCAAGCCCGGCGATCCGTCCATATATTAGGAACGTAACCATTACAATCACCTTAATTCAAAGGAGGTTTTACCTATGTCCTCACCAGTTGGCTGCAACGTCTGGACTTCCACAGGCACTATCCTCGTTCTGTTCATCCTGCTCGTTATTATCACTCGTACTTTTGTTATCTAAGGCATGAAACACAAAGCCTAAATATGTTCATTTGTACAAAAAGAAGACGAGAACCGTTAACCGGTACTCGTCTTCTTCATTATTGCCGGTGCTGCTTAAATGTCGTAATCTTCGCGTTTAGCCGGACGGGTACTTGTGCTGCTTGGACGCGCCGATGGTTTGCGGTCGGCACTGCTGTCACGGTTGCCTTTGTAACCGCCGCTGCTGCTGTTGCTGCCGTAGCCGCTGCTGTAACCACCACGGGTTGTGCTGCCGCTGCTGCTGTCGCGGTTGCCTTTATAGCCGCCGCCATAGCTGCTGCCGCTATCACGGTTGCCTTTATAGCCACCGCCTGTGCCGGAACCAGTGCGGTTGCCGCCGTAGCCGCCATTAGGCTTGCGGCCGCTGCGGATGTCATTCTTGCCGCCGCGGCGTTTTGCACGGATCGGATCTTCCGGTGTCAATTCAACCTGTGTATCCTTGTTGTCGCCGGTAAGCAATTTCATTGCTGCGGAGAGCAGTTGTACAGAATCATATTGCTCCAGCAATTGAATCGCGATGCCTTTGTATTCGTTCAGCTCGCTGCCTTCTTCAACCATTGCCAGCAGACGTTCTGCAGTGATGCGTTGCTTGCCTTCAATTGCCTCAGCCATTGTTGGCAGCGGTTTGCGGGTAATCCGGTGACGGGTTACACGCTCGATCAGATGCAGGTGGTCCATTTCACGCGGAGTCACGAATGACCACGCTGTTCCTTCTTTACCTGCACGGCCTGTACGGCCGATACGGTGTACATAACTTTCCGGATCTTGCGGAAGGTCGAAGTTGATAACATGTGTTACACCGGAAACGTCGAGTCCGCGCGCCGCTACGTCAGTAGCTACCAGTACGTCAATGCTGCCGTCACGGAATTTACGCATAACCGCATCGCGTTGGTTTTGGGACAAGTCGCCATGCAATCCGTCAGCGGAATATCCGCGTTTCTGGAGGCCTTCGGCAAGCTCGTCAACCCGGCGTTTGGTACGTCCGAAGACGATTGCCAAATCTGGGGACTCCATATCAATCAGACGGCTCAGTGCTTCAAACTTCTGGCGCTCAGGAACTTCGATATAGGCTTGGTCAATCAATGGAGCGCTGATTTGTTTTGGAATTACGGAAACATGTTGCGGGTTCTTCAGAAACTGTTGGGCGAGACGTTGAATGTTAGGAGGCATTGTTGCTGAGAACAACATGGTTTGACGTTCTTCAGGCACAAGCTTGAGGATCGTCTGGATGTCTTCCATGAAGCCCATATCCAGCATTTCATCAGCTTCATCCAACACGATGGTCTGCACGTCATCAAGACGGATCGTCTTGCGGTTGATGTGATCCAGAAGGCGTCCAGGTGTTCCGATAATGATCTGTGGTTTCTTCTTCAATCCGCGGATTTGACGGCCGATATCCTGTCCGCCGTAAATAGCCAGTGAACGCAGACCCTTGAAGCGGGTCAGTTTGCCGATTTCTTCAGCAACCTGAATCGCAAGCTCACGGGTTGGCGTCATAATTAGCGCCAGGATTTTTTCTTCTTCCCGGGCAATTTTGGAGATGAGGGGAATACCGAAAGCGGCTGTTTTGCCTGTACCGGTCTGTGCCTGGCCAATCAAGTCTGCTCCAGTCAGCGCGAGCGGGATTGCCTGCTCCTGAATGGGTGTTGCTTCCTCAAATCCTAGCTCTGTGATTGCTTGAAGTACTTTTGGCTCCAAGCCGAATTCTGCGAATGTTTTCAAATTATTCATGCTCCTTCTATACAGTGGACATTCCACATGCTTGTCTGTATTCTTAAGTAGCGGTAAACACATTTATAGGCTGTCCAAACATGCCGTAATCTCTGCATGGTTTACGCGTATTGGGACGAAAAAATGTCCTATGATCAAGCTTGGTTATCTAGCCTGAACAATTGTAGCTTCACATCCGAAGCAATGCAAAAGTACCATTGTAACGTTCTACTCAAGAATATCCTATACATTATATCACAAACCCGATCAGGAATACCAGTGTATTCCTTTCTTTCATTACTTACATTACACTCTAGAGGTGAATTTGCTTGTTACGACTAAGACAACTAGGAAATTACCTTGCCATCATCTTGGGTTCGGCGATGATAGCAAGCGGCTTCAATCTGTTCTTAATCCCCCATCGGCTGCTAAGCGGAGGGGTATCCGGTGTGGCAATGTTAGTGGGTTATTTCACTCCCCTTAACATCAGTCTGCTATATCTGCTCTTCAATGTGCCGCTGCTTGTGGCAGGATGGTTTCAGCTCGGGCGCAGATTTATTATTCTCAGCATTTTATCCGTAGGAGCCACAACTTGGCTAATGACACTGGTACCGCAGACAGCTGTAGCGTCGGATATGCTACTTGCCTCCGTTTTTGGCGGAGTGCTGGTAGGTGTCGGCAGCGGCATTTCCTTTCGGGTTGGAGGCTCTACGGGCGGCTTTGACATTATCGGCTCCATTATTACGCGCTACCGCGACTTCCCGATCGGGAATGTGCTTGTAGGGCTGAATGGTATTGTCATTCTGGCCGCTGCCTATTTTGACGACAATTGGAATCTAGCCCTTGCTTCGATGGTCTCCATTTATGTGACCGGAAAGGTCGTCGACCTGATTCACATCAGTCATGTTAAAGTGACTGTCTACATCGTAACCACAAGAACAGACGAACTGCTTCAGCAGCTTCTGGGCCTGCAACGCGGGGTCACAAAGATCAAAACAGAGGGCGCTTATTCTCATGTGGAACGGGACATGCTAATGACAGTGACCACCCGCTATGAGCTCGCAGAGCTTAAAAGAATCATTAAAACCAGCGACCCTCAGGCTTTTGTGAACATTGTGGAAACCGTTGGAGTCATGGGTTCCTTCCGTAAAAGATCACATTGAAAGAAATGCGCATAAATTAAAATTGTGATATATTATACTCACGCAGGACCCTTACAATTTCATGAAGATTGGGATTTACCCCTCTTTTTTCAAGCACTTCGTTTTACGGGTGTACCCTGAATTCAATTCAGTACCATTCGAAAAAGGAAAGGGTGATTTTTATGGAAATGGAAACGGTAAAACTGTCAGCAATCGTCATGAGGTGGTATCCTGATATGATGCCGTTTCTCAAGCAGAATGAATTGAATTCCGTAATCGTTCTGCGTGACGGTCTGAGTATTCTGGAACCGGCAGATGCCATGGATATCATCCATTACAGCATTTGCGAGCATCAGAATTCTGCGTATCTTCAGTGAGCAAGACGTTTCGAAGCAAGTCTTCATAGTTGCCGCTTGGGGTTCGGCTATGTGCCGGGTCCGGGCGGCATTTACTTTTTAACAGGACCGTTTAAAATCTGTACATCCCGTTTATAAACAACAAGAGCGGTTATTTTTAACAGCCAAAAATTACAGGGATTGTTACAAGTCTGTTCTTTTTGGCAGCTGCCGTTCCTTTATACTTTAAGGGAATGTACATAAAGGGAGAGAATAGCAAATGAACATCACCTGGGCATTACTGATGATGGCCCTGGGAGGCGTTGGCGTGCCGCATGGCGGACACGACTCCGACGTGACGGCTGCATTGCAGTCCGCCACAAATCCCCCCATCGTCGCAGAGCACAGCAGCAATCCAAACGGAGCATCACCAAACGCCACAGGCGGCACCACATCCCCTACTCCGGTTACAAGCGCTTCACCCGGAACTGAAGCAGGAGGTACTGACGGCACGATTCTTGCCGATCCGCAGCCGGATGCCCCCAAGGTTAAAGGTATTTATGTGACAGCCTACAGTGCAGGCGGAGCACGGATGGAAACGCTGCTTAACCTGCTTGATAAAACGGAATTAAATTCCATGGTCATCGATATTAAGGATGATGCAGGATATATTACCTACAAGACAGACAATGCTGAACTTCAGAAGCTGGGTCATCCCCAGCCGTTCATCGGTGATATCAACAAGCTGATGACCCGCCTAAAGGAGCATGACGTATATCCGATTGCCCGGATCGTAGTCTTTAAGGACTCTGTTCTCGCCAAGAAGAAGCCGGAAATGTCATTCGTAAATACAAATGGCACAGTCTGGAGCAATAAAGGTGGAGACAGCTTCGTCAATCCCTATAATGAAGATGTATGGAAATACAATGTAGACATCGCCAAGGAAGCCGCCAAATTGGGCTTCAAGGAAATCCAGTTCGATTATGTCCGTTTCCCGGAAGGCTTCGAGAAACGTGCTGATACTCTTAAATACACCAAGAACGACAGACCACGTGTAGAAATCATTGGCGACTTCGTTAAATACGCCAAAGCAGAACTAAACCCGCTGGGCGTACGGGTATCAGTTGATATTTTCGGATACGCCGCTTCTGTTCCCGCTGCGGAAGGCATAGGCCAGGATTTCGTGAAAATATCGAAGAATGTTGACGTCATCAGCCCGATGGTATACCCAAGCCATTATTCAACAGGATGGTTCGATGTGAAAGACCCTGACAAAGACCCTTACGCGACCATTAAGGGTTCTATGGTCGATACACATAAGAAGCTCGACCCTCTGGGAAGCTACAAACCGATTATCCGCCCCTGGATTCAGGACTTCACCGCAAGCTGGCTTGGAAGCGGCCATTATGTGAAATACGGCAAGACGCAGGTAGAAGACCAGATCCGGGCTTTGAAAGATGAGAAGGTGGATGAATTCCTCCTCTGGAATGCTAACAACCGTTACACTTCGGGTGTAGATTACGAGAAATAATGACTACAGCAATTATCCTTGATGAAATCAATCAGCAAATATAAGCCAAGGCCCGGCGCCCTGCCGGGTCTTTTACTGATAATATAAGATTATATATTACCCACTTTTATAAAATTCAGATGACGAGGCACAAACCGATGATACATACTACTTCTCTTAAACAAAAGGCAAGCCAATTCCTGCATATTTTATTTCCTATTCTTGTTACGCAGATTGCGTTGTCAGCTATTACTTTCTTTGATACCAATATGTCCGGCAAATTCGGCACGAATGATCTGGCCGGCGTAGCCATCGGCACCAGCTTATGGATCCCGATTCAAACCGGTCTTAGCGGTATACTCATGGGTATAACACCGATTGTGTCCAATTTAATAGGCAACCGCCGGGATAAAGATGTCGCTTATCAGGTGACCCAGGGCATCTGGCTCTCACTGATTGTTTCTCTGCTCGTCCTCATGATCGGCGGTTTCGCACTGTCGCCTGTTCTTGATTTTATGAATCTGGAGCCGTCGGTAAGGAATATCGCTTTCCGCTTCCTGTGCGCCATTTCCTTCGGCATCATCCCTCTGTTCGGCTATACGGTAGTCCGCAGCTGTATCGATGCTTTAGGGCAGACAAGAGTTTCGATGTTCATCACGCTAATTGCTTTACCTGTCAATGTTGGGCTGAACTATCTGCTTATCTTCGGGAATTTCGGTTTCCCGCGCCTTGGGGGAGTCGGAGCCGGGGTCGCATCAGCTATCACCTACTGGGTGATCTTCGGAATTGCCCTGACCTTCATTTACCGATCTGATCCCTTCAAAAGCCTGCAGCTGTTCCGCAAGTTCTACGCCATATCGCTGGGCAGCTTCAAAGAGCTGCTTAAGATTGGCGTGCCTATCGGATTTTCCATCTTTTTTGAAACGGCGGTTTTCTCGGCAGTAACACTGCTCATGAGCCGGTTCGACACAGTAACCATTGCAGCTCATCAGGCGGCGATCAACTTCGCCTCCACCCTATACATGATTCCGCTCAGCATCTGCATGAGCCTGACGATTCTCGTCGGCTTTGAGAACGGGTCCGGCAGGCAGAAGGATGCCCGCCAATACGGCATTATGGGCATCGCCATGGCCGCCGTGCTGTCGCTGCTGACTGCTCTCGTCCTCTTGTTCGCCGGTGATTCGGTTGCCGGACTTTATTCTGACGAACCCGAGGTCATCTCCCTGATTCAGCACTTTTTAATCTATGCGATCTTCTTCCAGATCTCCGATGCCATTGCCACGCCGACGCAAGGGGTACTGCGGGGCTATAAGGATGTAAACCCGGCATTCATCATTTGCTTCGCCGCCTATTGGGTAATCGGCCTGCCTACAGGCTATGTCCTGGCGACTTATACCGATATGGGTGCCTACGGCTACTGGGTTGGCCTGATTACCGGTCTGGCGATTGGAGCCATTCTGCTGCTGACACGGCTAGTTAAAGTCCAGCGGCGGTTTGCCTTGGCCACCGGTGCCGGAGAACAATAATGCCTTGAAGTGCAGCACATCTTGTTACGGCATCAGGCCGAAGAAATGTGATGTTCTCGCAGTTAATTAAAAAGGAACAGCGCGTTCATCCGCGACTGTTCCTTTTTTGAGTTACCGGCTTTTCACAAGCAGTTCTACCGCTTCCTTAATCACTTGATCCGGTGAATTGCCCTGCTCCAGCTCCTCCTGAATGCATTGCTCCAGATTAGAGCCGATAACAGCACCCACCGTGCGGTCTACAGCTGTTCTTATTGCCGTCAGCTGCGTCACAATCTCCCGGCAATCCTGCCCTTCCTCCAGCATGCCCAGCACACCACGCACCTGGCCCTCAATACGCTTCAATCTGTTTTTGATCCCTTTATCATATTCCATACATCCCACATCCTTTAGATAAACAAATTCACACCTGAATCCTCTGCAGCTCCCAGATAACTGGCTACCCCGCCAAAATCGACGCCAGCCATTAATTCTTCCTGTTTGATACCCATAATGTCCATGCTCATCGTGCAGGCAATGATCTTTACGCCGGCATTCAGCGCACCCTGCATCAGCTGTTCCAGAGAGTCCACATTTTTCCGTTTCATTGCATGCCGTATCAGCCTTGCCCCCAGCCCGCCCATGTTCATTCTGGACAACGGCAGCTTTGTGGTACCTTGAGGCATCATCATTCCGAACATTTTGTCCAATCCTTTTTTCTTAACCGGAGAAGCATTTCTCTGACGCAGAACATTCAACCCCCAGAAGGTAAAGAACATAGTCACCTGCTTGCCCATCGCTGCCGCACCGGAGGCAATAATGAAGGAAGCAATCGTCTTGTCCAGATCACCGCTGAATACGATCATCGTCGTACCCTCCTTGACTTCAGGAGGCACTGCTGGCAAGGCTTCTCCCGTCACCCTGTTTAACCCTTTACGTACAAGAGCCTTCACTTTCCCTCCCGACACATCCACCGATTCCAGCGTATTCTGCGTCTTGAGGCACCACTGCTTAATATCTGCGGCAAACCCGAAATCCGTAGCAGCAATCTCCAGCTGCTGTCCTTCCTGCATGGACTTTACAGTCTCATATACTTTGAGTATAGGGCCCGGACACTGCAGTCCGCAAGCATCCAGCAACAGCAGCTGCTCCCCGCTGCCGCTTTGTGCCCTGTCACCTAAAGAATCCGGAGAAGTTGGTAAATGGGCTGCTGTATCTGCGCTGCTCTCCTCTGGCGGCAGGATGTCCTTCATTGCCATTACAGTATACGTTTTGTATCCACCATCAACATTCTTCACTCTGTACCCATGCTGACTCAGCATTCTTGCAGCAATATAGCCTCTAAGCCCTACCTGGCAGGATACCGCGATCTCCTGATCCGCTGGAATCTCGGCAAGCCTGTTTCTCAGTTCGGACAGTGGAATGTTCACTGAGCCGGGAATGGAACCTGCCAGCCGCTCCACCTCGTCTCTGACGTCGATGATCAGTCCGCCCTTGGCGGAGAAAGCATTCACCTCATGCCACTGCAGATTGCTGACTAATCCATCCATAACATTGGAAGCGGCATACCCGGCCATATTGACGGGGTCCTTAGCCGAAGAATACGGCGGTGCATAGGCCAGCTCTATATCTGCGAGCTCGTTCACTTTCAGCTTGCCGCGAATAGCAGTGGCAATAACATCAATCCGCTTGTCGGCACCATCTGCCCCCACAGCCTGTGCTCCGTATATATCACCATTGTCGGGATTGAACAGCAGCTTCATGGCAATCGGGGATGCCCCGGGGTAATAACCCGCATGTGAATTGGGATGGATATGAATGGCTTCATAAGGGACACCGAGAGCTGTGAGCGTCTTCTCATTGTTCCCGGTAACTGCTGAGGTCAGGTTAAAGGTCTTAATGATTGCCGTTCCCAAAGCTCCATCATAGGAGATGGCGTGACCGTTGATATGATCTGCCGCTAGACGGCCTTGCCGGTTCGCTCCCCATGCCAGAGAAACCATGGTGGGGAATCCATGATTGCGGTCCTTGACCTCGATGGCATCGCCGATGGCATAAATATCGGGATCGCTGGTCTGCAGGGTTGAACTGACCTTAACTGTGCCGCGGATTCCCAGCTCTAGACCGCTGTGGCGGGCAAGCTCATTCTCTGGAGTGACTCCAATTGCCATAATGATCATCTCGGTCCTGATCACGTCTCCAGAAGAAAGGCGCAGCATTCCGCCCTGTTGCTCAAAAGCCTCCACCCCCTCATTCAGCCTTACTTCCACGCCGTGCATCCGGAGATGCTCTTCCACAGGTTTGGCCATTTCCGGGTCCAGCGGATTGAGGAGCTGTGCACCGCGGTCAATAATCGTCACCTCAAGTCCACGTTCACGGAAGTTCTCCGCCATTTCCAGCCCGATAAAACCTCCGCCGATAACCGTGGCATGCTTAGGACGTATACTGTCTACAAAAGATTTAATCCGGTCCGTATCCGGGATATTTCTTAAGGTGAACACATTCTTGGCCTCTAAGAGACCGGGAATATCAGGCATAATCGGTCTGGCTCCCGGGGACAGAATCAGGATGTCATATGGAATATCCCCCGTCTCACCCGTGCGGACATCATGATAATGAACAAGTTTATGCTGGCGTACAATTTCCGTTACTTCAGTAAGCACACGCACATCTATGTTAAATCGTTCCTTGATGCCCTTGGGCGTCTGAAGAAACAGCTTATCGCGGGAATCAATAGCTTCACCAATATAATAAGGCAGTCCGCAGTTGGCAAACGATACATGCTCCCCGCGTTCAAACAGGATGATCTCATCCTGTTCATTCAGTCTCCGCAGCCTCGCGGCAGCTGTCGCTCCACCGGCAACGCCACCAATAATAATGATTGTTTTACCCATATTCTTTTCCTCCTTTTAATTATACCCCATGGGGTATATAATATACGGGTGGGGGTATATTGTCAAACACAAAAAACCGCCTATCTCTAGGCGGCTTGTGAAGCAGCATTTCCTGCTCTCTTGTATTCTATTGGGAAAGACGGGAAGCCAGCTCGTACAATTCCGTATCGAAATCTTTCTTCGTATTCACCACAATATCGATATCGGTAAGGGTCAGCTCGCCTTTAATAATGCCGCAGCCTTTATCCGATTCGCCTTCAAGCAGTTTGCGAACAGCAAAGTCACCCAAACGGCTTGCCAGGTTGCGGTCTCCTGGAGTCGGAGTACCTCCGCGCTGAATATGACCCAGAACCGTTACGCGGGCATCCAGTGAAGCATGGCGGTCTTTCAACGCTTGTGCAACGTCTTCGCCCTTGCCTACGCCTTCAGCGACAATAACGATACTGTGGCGTTTGCCTCTGGCAAAGTTGTCACGCATCCGGTCAGCCACCTCGTTGAGGTCATAAGGCATTTCCGGTACGAGAATGGTTTCCGCTCCGGAAGCCAGGCCTGCATGAAGAGCAATATCTCCGCAGTGGCGTCCCATAACTTCTACAATGGAGGAACGTTCATGCGAGGACATGGTGTCACGAAGCTTGTTAATGGCATCTACAACTACCCCTACTGCTGTATCGAAGCCAATCGTGTAGTCCGTGAAAGAAATGTCATTATCAATCGTACCCGGCAAAGCCATTGTCTTAATTCCCAGCTTGCTGAGCTTGTTAGCTCCTTTGTAAGAGCCGTCACCACCGATAACCACAAGGCCGTCGATGCCCATTTCATTCAGGATGTCCGCACCTTTCTGCTGACCTTCAGGCTTCACGAATTCAAGACATCGCGCAGACTGCAGAATGGTACCTCCACGTTGAATAATATCGCCTACACTGCGCAGATCCATCGGGAAAATGTCCCGGTTCAGCAGACCCTGATAGCCGCGCTGGATACCATACACTTCAACCCCGTAAAAAATTGCGCTGCGCACTACCGCACGCACAGCGGCGTTCATGCCCTGTGAGTCTCCTCCACTGGTCAATACTGCGATTTTTTTAACATTAGTCATCCTGTTTGTTCCTCCTTAAAATTGTGCGGTGCCCATCCCTTGCTCAGGAAATGCGCTCCACGACATCTAATACATGTGTTTGCGGATCCAGCGGCTGTTCACAAAAAAGAACAGTCTGGTCAGCGGGCTCTTTCTCATCAGACGCTTCGATACCGTGCGAACCTCCCGCTGTTCGCTGACTTTCGGATCGGATAAATAAAGTGCCAGAAGCCCCTCGATCACCATGCGGTGCATGGAGGTCTCGGGAAGATTACGGACATCCTTACGGGCCCACTCCACGATGGAAGCAATCCGGTTCAGCATAGTATCTGAATTGTCATAATAATTACAGAAATTAAGATCACCGCCGGCCCGGTCTTCATCCTGATCGATCAGGTAATCCAACATAATGTGCAATCCGCAAAGATGCGGAAAATACGCAGCACGAATCGAAACCGATGCCGATTTAGTCAGCTTGGGGTCGCAAGAGGCCAGAAAAAGCATGAATACCCCCAGTGTGGAACCTGTTGCTGCTGCAAACTCGTTCCATTGAAGATGCGGAGCACGCTTTCCCTCTTGCGCCCACCACTCCTTCAGGGCATCTTCCCTGAGTTCGGGGCTTATGTGCTTATAAACCTGCAAATCCGTATACAGTACAGCCAGATCATGAATCTCCGCGACCGCCGAAGCATACCCGGGCAAAAGCGCGGTCATCTCCTGACACTTGCGGACCAGCCTGTACAAATATCCGCCGTCATTCTGCTCGCTGCGCAGCGCATAATAATTAACAGGCTCTGCACCGGGGGTAATTGCGTCCAGCATGGATTGATGCAGCAGCCTGAAATCGGCAGGATCCAGCGAAGTACTGCGATCACATAAGTTGTCCAGATAATCACTGATCGTTTGATATGCGACAATTAACGGAATCAATATATGTCTCATTGACAAATTACCGGCGGCATAAATTCCGCCGCCTTCACAATGAAACTGCTTCGTCTCAATGCTGGCAAGCGCTTGCTTGCGGAGCTCGGGATCGGGAATCCCTTCCGCATCCTGGCGCCAGAAGGCCAGACTTTCCCGCACTTCCGGCAGCACGTACTTGTAGACCCTGTTCATAAGCCCAATAGGACCCCGCGGGCTAAGGTAACGGCCTTGCTCAAATTCACTCAATGACAGTGCCTCCACATTGTTGTCTCCTTATCCAAATCATCATTATTATAATATCATCAACGTATTTGTACAAACAACAAAATCACTTTCGCAAAAGGCTGAAAGATTCAGAAATACCTCAATTTTAACAAACATGCCGACTTTTCTTTATGCTATACTATCCGTATTTGATATCCGGAGGAGTGCAACTTCATGTATTCAGGACGGACCGGCGGCCGGTACAGCGATCAGAACTGGCTGCGATCCTTTATGTTCACACTCTACGGCACAAGCGTGCTGGTAGTTTCCTATTTCCCGCTATTCTATACCCATCTGGGCTTCAGCAGCCCTCAGGTCGGACTGATATATTCTGTCGGACCGCTGATCTCCATTCTTTCCAATCTGTTCTGGAGCATGGTCAGCGACCGGCTGGGCACGATCAAAAAGATCATGGCTATCCTTCTTGCAGGTCAATTGGTAACTGCACTAATGCTGGCTAGAGCCACCGGCTTTACAAGTGTTATGCTTATTATTTCCCTTTTCTATTTCTTCTATTACCCGGTTTTTCCGCTTGCAGACACTATGGCCATTAAAATAGCGCAGCGCCACGGACGCAACTTCATCGCCATACGCGTGTTTGGCTCTCTCGGGTATTCCTTCTTCGCGCTCACCATCGGCTACGTTCTGCGGGCCTTAGGTCCTTCCTACAGCATTACCGTCTGTCTTGTTATCATTGCTGCCGCACTCCTTATCACCTTCGGGCTGAAGGATGCCAAGCGGAATGATGAAGCAACCGGGAGCAGTGTCAGCTCTGGAGAGCCCCCTGTCAAGAGCGGCGGACTTAAAGAAATTTTACTGCAAAAGGAAGTGCTGTGGTTCTTCGGCTGTGTATTCGTAATCGCCCTCGGCCACAGAATGAATGAAGCTTTTCTAACCCTCAGCCTGAAAGGAATGAATGCCGGTGATGAAGTCATCGGCTGGGCACTGCTCGCTTCGGCACTAAGCGAAATCCCTGTGTTCTTTTTGCTCAGCAAATATGGAGAAAGATTCAAAGAGCTGCCGCTGCTCGCGATTGGCAGCCTTATGTATGCCTTGCGCTTTCTGCTTATGTCGCTGGCCGATGTTCCCGGGGCCGTTATCGCTATTCAGGCGATGCACAGCATTTCGTTCGGAATTTTTTATGTGACGGCCGTCCGGTACATTACACGGATTATTCCCGACCATCTGCGTGCAACAGGACTCGCTCTCTTCACAGTGGTGTGGTCCAGTGCCTCCGGCCTGCTAAGCGGCACATTCGGAGGCCTGATTTATCAGGACGCCGGACGCGAAGTTTTTTACCTGGTGGCCACGGGCTTTTCGCTGCTCGCCTTCCTTGGGTTTCTCGGCAAGCATCTCGTTGATGTTGGAGGAGGCCCCGGACGTTATTTTAACCGTAAAATAAAACCTGCCGCCAGCAAGCCGCCGGATTCGCCCTTCCCGCCTGCTCAATAAAACAAGAGACCTTACTGCCCAGACTATGGCCGGTAAGGTCTCTTCTCTATAATAAAAAACACAAATAAAAAAACACAGTTCCCGAAAGAACTGTGTGGCTTGTAAGTTGATGGTTACCACTCTTGCAAGTGCTTTGCCATAAATCAAATATATATTGCGGCTGACAGCTGAACTGTCCGGCCGTTTCTTATAATTTAACTACGTTAGCTGCTTGAGGACCACGGTTACCGTCAGTGATATCGAATTCAACTGCTTGACCTTCGTCCAAAGTCTTGAAACCGTCGCCTTGAATTGCTGAGAAGTGAACGAATACATCTTCGCCGCCTTCTACTTGAAGGAAACCATAACCTTTTTCTGCGTTAAACCATTTTACTGTACCTTTCAAATGAACAACCTCCTAAAAATACCGCCATATATGGCGTATGCTTACATTATAACCCAACTATTTCTGCAACGCAATCCATGAATTTCCTATATTAGTGATTTCATTTGCTTTTCCCTTCCCCGGTGCGTTATCATTGAGCCAAAAGCCAAAAATCGCCAGGGTGGTAATGATAATGATCAAAAAACATGAAATATACAAAACAGACAAGTGGAACATGATGACTGTCGAGGTTCAGGGACGCTATATTATTCTCCGTGAAATTTCTGATCAATGGGGAGAAGAAACGCATACCTTTATGAGCCGTCCGGCCATGATGCAATGGGTTAACAACCGGTTCAACAAAGAATCCTATAAAGATAATGAAGAAGAATACAAGAATATCATCGCTGCCTTCAAGCAGGTATAACCGGACATGGATAACGAGAATCTCGTAATATATGTAGTCGTTGTTCTATGCCTGGGAGCTGTGCTGATTATGGGCAAAGACAAGATGCCGCCGCGCATGAAGCGCGGCATGGCCCTGACTGCCGTAATCCTGATTGCCTTGGCTTTTGTCTTCATTATTTATAGCTTTCTCGCATAACTTCTGTAAAATGTGCTTAAGCGTTAATAATCAGAATTTGGCAAGGGCATACTAAGCTGACTTTAAGATCTAGGAGGCTGCAGTATGTCCTTTCGCGCCAAATCCCTGCCGCTTCTGCTTGCGCTCAGCCTGCTGCCGGGCAACTATTCCGCTTCAGCTGCGCCGCAGAAGATTATGCCTACTACATCCCATCATTCAAGGAGGATTTCTATGGAACAATTATTAAAGAGAAGTGAAGTGCCCGCCGAGAACCGCTGGAAGCTTGAAGATATGTTTGCTTCACAGAAGGAATGGGATGCAGAATACGCTGAAGTTAAAGAGCTGATCAAGAAAACAGCTGGCTTTCAGGGAAAGCTTGATTCTTCCGACAAGCTGAAGGCCTGCTTCGAGCTCGATGACCAGCTGTCGCTGCTGACTGAACGCCTCTATGTATATGCACATATGCGTCAGGATGAAGATACGGCTGCCCCAACCTATCAGGCACTTACCCAAAAAGCGAAAAAGCTTAGTGTCGAAGCCGGAGAAGCTCTCTCTTTTGTAACACCAGAGATTCTGTCCCTGCCGGATGAGACTTTGGACCGGTTCATTGCTGATCCTTCCTTATCGGCTTACACGTTCACCTTGACGGAAATGAAGCGTGAAAAGGCGCATGTCCTGTCCAAAGCGGAAGAAGCCCTGCTCGCCCAGGTTGGTAATATCTCCCAGGCACCGCAGACGATCTTCAGCATGCTGAACAATGCGGACCTGAAGTTCCCCAAGGTCAAGAATGAAGAAGGCAAGGAAGTAGAGCTGACACACGGCAGCTATATCCAGTTCCTGGAGAGCCCTGACCGCGAAGTGCGGCGGAATGCTTTTAAGGCAGTCTACGAAACTTACGGCAAGCAAAAAAACACCATTGCCTCGACCCTTAGCGCAAATGTGAATAAGAATGTATTTTACTCACGTGTGCGCAAGTACCCGTCCGTTCTGGAAATGTCGCTGTACGGTGACAACATTCCAAAAGAGGTATATACCAACCTGATCGACACCATTCACGAAAGCCTGCCGCTGATGCACCGTTACATGAAGCTGCGCCAGAAGCTGCTCGGGGTTGACGAGTTACATATGTATGACCTGTTCGCTCCGCTTGTGGACGAATATAAGCTGGATATAACCTTTGAAGAAGCCAAGAAAATCACCAAAGAAGGCCTGAAGCCTCTCGGCGAAGATTACCTGAGTGTGCTGCAGGAAGGTTATGACAATGGCTGGATCGATGTTTACGAGAATGAGAACAAACGCACCGGCGCCTACAGCTGGGGTTCCTATGGCACCCATCCTTATGTGCTGCTGAACCATAACGACAACCTGAACAGCATGTTCACGCTGGCGCATGAAATGGGCCACGCCCTTCACTCCTACTATTCGGACAATGCGCTGAAATACCGGGATGCACAGTACACCATTTTCCTTGCGGAAGTGGCTTCCACAACTAACGAAGCACTGCTGATGGATTATCTGCTGAACAAGTCGACCGATCCGAAGGAAAAAATGTACCTGCTTACCTATTACGCCGACCAGTTCCGGACTACAGTATTCCGGCAAACAATGTTCGCCGAGTTCGAGAAAATCATTCACCAGCGCGCGGAAGACGGCGAATCGCTTACTCCGCAGGATCTTTCGGCTGTGTACTATGACCTTAACGTCAAATACTATGGCAAAGACATGGTTGTGGACAAAGATATCGAAATGGAATGGGCACGGATTCCGCATTTCTACAACAGCTTCTACGTCTACAAATATGCTACCGGCTTCTCGGCTGCAACCAGCTTTGCGAAGCAGATTCTTGAAGAAGGCCAACCGGCGGTGGACCGCTACCTTGGCTTCCTGAAGAGCGGCGGCAGTGACTATTCGATCAACATTCTGTCCAAAGCCGGAGTAGATATGTCTTCTCCTGAACCGATCCGCGAAGCTATGAGCGTATTCGAAGGCGTGATTGAGCAAATGGAACAGTTGACCAAATAAGGCAGAAAGCTTAGTATTACATTAATCCCTTGCCCTTTGCGGGCGAGGGATTTATATTGTCATACCGTCTAGGAGGAAATCATATGAAATTGCAATGGTCGCTTATTCTCGGTCTTTTCTTCGCTCTGCTTACTGCTGTGTTCGCAGTCATGAACGTCGATACGGTTCCGGTTAATTTCGGTTTTGATGTTGTCAGCATCCCGCTCATTCTCGTCATTCTGGGCTGTGCGCTGATCGGTGGAGTCGTCGTCGGTTCTTACGGCATTTTCCGCCAGTATAAGCTGCAGAAGCAGATTAAAGGACTGACAGCAGAGCTGAACAAACTGCGTGATGCAGGCAGTTCACTGGACGATCTGGGTACACAGTATGACAGCCTTTCCACAGAACACACTACTCAACACTAGGTCTCTGGGTCTCTATTTCTTAATCATGAACAGGAGGGCTTAACCTTGCTTACCATTCAGCCTAATGAAGACTATATTCTCTCTATTCTCAAAAAACTGCTGGATACTCCAAGCCCCAGCGGATTCACGGCCCAGGTCATGAATCTTGTGGCTGAAGAAGCAGCAGCCTTGAACGTGCCTTTAAGCTGGAACGAAAAGGGCGGCGTTATTCTGACCGTCCCCGGCCTTGATCCTTCGCGCACCATCGGTATCAGCGCCCATGTGGACACCTTAGGCGCTATGGTACGGTCCATTAAACCGAACGGAACACTTCGTCTCACTTCTGTCGGCGGATTTACCATGAGCAGTATTGAGAATGAATACTGCGTCATACATACCCGTACCGGACTTACCTACACCGGCACCATTCTGACCAGCCATCCTTCGGTCCATGTCTATCCGGATGCGCGCGATTTCAAACGCGTTGAGGAGAATATGGAGATTCGCATCGACGAACTCGTCTCCACCAAGGATGACGTATTGAAGCTCGGCATTGGCGTCGGAGACTTTATCTCCTTTGATGCCCGCGCAGTGATTACGCCAAGCGGTTATATCAAATCCCGCCATCTGGACGACAAAGCTAGTGTGGCTGCTCTGCTAGGCCTGCTGGAAAGCATGAAACGCGAAGGCTGGAAGCCGCTGCACAACCTCTCTCTGCTGATCTCTAATTATGAAGAGGTTGGACACGGAACTGCCTGGATCCCCGGAGAGATCAACGAGTTCATCGCTGTCGATATGGGCGCGATGGGTGATGACCTGAGTTGCAAGGAGACCGATGTGTCCATCTGTGCAAAGGACTCCTCCGGCCCTTACGACTATGCTATGACCGGCCGCCTGATCGATCTGGCGAACAGTCTGGCCATTCCGTTCGCGGTAGATATCTATCCGCAGTACGGTTCCGATGCCTCCGCTGCATTAAGAGGCGGCAACAATATCCGCGCCGCGCTGATCGGCCCGGGCGTGCATGCGTCACACTCCATGGAGCGCACGCACAAGCAGGCCGTGCTCAATACCGCTAAGCTGCTTGCCGCTTATGTCGGTACAAACTGAAACCGGCAGCAAGCTGCAGCGGATTTTACGACGAAAACACTGGCTGATTGCCGTTGCGGTGCTGCTCATGTTTATCTTGATTACGGTGATAGCCATTATAATGGCTAAACCGGATACACAGCCTGCGGAGGTCTTTGACGGCCTCCCTCATGCCTACTCCTATCTGGAGGCGGAAACTTCGGGCAAGGTTCAGCTGCACATGATGTCGCTGGAACCAGAAGATATCGTCCTGCGTCCTGCCGGTGCCCCCTTGCGGCAAATCGCCGCATATGGCATTAACGGCGGCTTCTTTTATGGGACCGACCTCCTGTCGATAGCCATCATGAATGATAATCCGTCGAGCGGAGCCCGGGGAGCCTACGGCTCCGGCTGGTTCAATGCCAAATACGCCCGAGGAACGATGGTTTGGGATGGCGCAAGCAGCAAGCTGTCAGTGCAGGTCGTTTCCTCCGGCGGGGAACTGGAGGTCAGTGACCGCTCCAACTATTGGGCTCAGGGTGGAATCAGCATGAATCTGCAGCATGAAGAGCTGTGGGCGTTGTCTGCTGCCGCAGAACATCTTCCTAATGCTGATGAGCAGCGGATGCGCTCCGGCCTGGTCTACGATAGCGCGGGCAAGCTGTGGCTGATCGTCACTCCAACGCTCAGTACAGCGGAAGAGTTCCGCACAGCCGTTCTGCAGCATGTCCCCGGAGAAGGCAGAGAAGGCATCTTTCTGGACGGTGACGGCTCCTCGCAGATGAACGCCGATGAGGCTGTATTAACCGGCGATTCGCGTCCGGTGGTGCAGATGATTGCCGTGGCCGGGGGAAAATAGACCGTTTAGCGGGTTAAACATGAAGGCAGGCTCAGTCAGCGGAATCGGACTGAGCCTGCTTTTTTTAAAAGATAAGAATTTATATGTTTCACGCTATAAATTATCCTTCTATTTCTCGCTGAAACGGATACCGTCCTTTTGAGGACGGCGAAGCCGTTTCCACTTGTTGTGCAAATAATCTTAATCCAGTTTACCGGCAGGGCTGATACCTTGGATCACCGGCCTTATTACTCCGGTCCAGAATCGTAAGCCGCTCCCCGGATCTGGCGATCAGGTAACGGATGATTTCAGTTCCTTCATCTGTATCTACGTCAAAGGACAGGCTGGCCGTAACCCTAAGTCTAGTTGATGTACGACTCGTAACCCGAAGTCTCCGGGGATAGTATGGCAGGGGGCCTGTATCTCCTGCAATCACGTACAATCTTCCATTTCTTGTCACAGTAAGCAGATTACAGAACATTCTATTGCTCAAAACAATACCCCAATATCTTCTGAAATAAGCCAGCACCTTGGCTCTTGTACTGAATCTCAGCGGCAGCCGTAAATATTCCCTTCCGTCCACAATGATTACTCTGTTAGTATCAGCCGAGTAAAACACTTCAACCCAGACCGACTCCGCATTCTCTATAAACCTTTTCAATTCTCCGACAGACTGAGTTATTCTTGGCATAACATCTCCTCCTCCCTATTACTGTATTACGCTAACAGCAATTGGAGCGGGTGATAGACTACATAGGTTAAGAGAATTTATCCTCTCTAAAATGAAACAACAAACTTTCATAACCGCATATCAAAAAGCAAGCCGACCTCCATTAGCAACGGAAGCCGGCTTGCTGTGCATGTTCATCTTATTCTCTTAACTGATCCCTAATCTTAAGCTTTGCCAGCGATTCGCTCTGCCAGCTCATTCAGATACGTCCAGCGCTCCATCAGGCGTTCCAGCTCTGCTTCACCTTGCCGCTGCTGGTCCACAAGCTCCTGCAGCCGGCCAGAGTCGGCAAAAGCGGCCTCCATCTGCGCAGTGATATCTACCAGATGCTGCTCCGCCAGCTCAATTTGCTCGTCGATCCCCTCATATTCGCGCTGTTCCTTGAACGTAAATTTCAGCTTCTCCCGGGCTGGAGGGGAGGTCTGTGCATTCTGGCTCTGGTCCGGGGCAGAGCTGCGTTTGCCTGCACCCGCTGCTTCGTCTTTGGCATTATCACTGCGGGCAGTAACGTTCTTCGCCAGCCACTCCTCATATTCACTGTAGTCACCGACATGCAGCCGGATCTGCCCGTTCTCAAAAGCGATCAGCTTATCCACCGTACGGTCCAGAAAATAACGGTCATGCGATACAGTGAACACTACGCCGGGAAATTCATCCAGATAATCCTCCAGAACGGCGAGCGTCCCGATATCCAGGTCATTGGTCGGCTCATCCAGCAGCAGCACGTTGGGCGCCCCCATCAGTACACGAAGCAGGTAGAGGCGTCTTTTCTCGCCGCCGGACAGCTTGGAGATGGGCGTCCACTGCATCGCCGGAGGGAACAGGAAACGCTCCAGCATCTGTCCGGCCGTTATGACGCTGCCGTCAGCAGTGCGGATGATCTCTGCCTCTTCCTTCACATATTCGATTGCCCGCATGGTGTCATCCATATCTTGATGCTCTTGTGTAAAGTAACCCAGTTTGACCGTTGCACCCAGTTGAACCTCGCCGCTGTCCGGCTGAAGTATGCCGGCAATCAGGTTAAGCAGTGTTGACTTACCACTGCCGTTTGGACCGACAATCCCTACACGGTCCTGTGGTACGGCGATATAGGTCAGATCCTTAATCAGTGTCCGGCCGTCCAGTGCTTTGGTAAGATCTTTCATTTCAATGATTTTGCGGCCCAGCCTGGTCGAAGCCACGGAAATATCCATTGCTCCAGCCGAAGCGCCGCCCTGGCTTTCCTTCAACTTCTCAAAGCGGTCGATTCGCGCTTTCTGCTTCGTGGACCGTGCTTTGGCTCCACGGCGAATCCAGGCCAGCTCTGTTCGCAGCAGATTCTTGCGCTTCTGCTCGGCGGATGCTTCCCGCTCTTCACGGTCCGCTTTCAGCTCCAGGAACCGCGAGTAGTTCGCTTCATAGCGGTACAGACTCCCTCCGTCCAGCTCCAGCATGACACTGGCTACCCGTTCCAGGAAATAACGGTCATGGGTAACCATCAGCAGCGCTCCGCGCCGCTTCTGCAGATACTGCTCCAGCCATGCCACGGAGTCGGTATCAATATGGTTGGTCGGCTCATCCAGAATCAGCAGCTCGGAAGGTGTAATCAGGGCGGCCGCGAGTGCTACACGCTTGCGTTGTCCCCCCGAGAGTGTCTCCATCAAGGCGTCAAAACGGGTGATGCCGAGCTTCGTCAGCACGGTTTTGGCTTCACTCTCCAGATGCCAGGTTCCGGCGGCATCGATAGATTGCCCGATCCGCACCAGTCTGCCCTCCAGTCCGGCGTCGCCGGGATTCTTCTCCAGCAGGGCCATAATCTCCATATATTCACGCATGGTAGCAAGCTCAGGATCATCTCCTGCAAATACCTGCTGCAGCACGGTATTGCCTGGTTCATAGGGCGGATTCTGCGCCAAATACTGCACCCGTACACCGTTGCCGATTGCGATTTGTCCCTCGTCGGCGGTATCCAGCCCGGCGATGATTTTTAAAAAGGTCGATTTGCCTGTTCCGTTCACACCGATGACACCAATCTTATCCCGGTCATCCATACCAAACGATGCATCACGGAACAAAATTTTCTCTCCATAACTTTTGGAAAGATGTTCCACGGTCATAATATTCATACGCTGTCCCCGCTTGCCTTATATTTTCATTACCGATTTATGCTGCGTTTAGTTGACCCTATTGGCCGTTTAATAGCCGTTCTCCGCATTCAGACTGCCGATTGCCCCGTGAATAAACAGCGCCGCAGCAAATTTTGCCCGCTTATACGCGTCCTCTTCCGTAAAGGAGGGTTGAAACAGAATATCCATCTTCAGCCTGTCCAGCATCCCGATATAGGATTGAGCCATCAGCTCCGGTTCGGAGGCCCCGCCTTCCAGGAGCACCTTCACCACGGCCTGCATATATTCCTCCATAAAAAGCGCCATATAGGCCACCAGCTCCGGGTTGTTGTTGGGAGCCCGGAAGAACAGCTTGGTGTGCTGCTTGCGCTCGTAATAATACATCAGATGATGTTCGGCGATCACCGCCAGCTTCTCTGTCGGAGCTGTACAGTCCTCCAGCTTGTGCTCAAGCTGCTGCATGAAGCCCTCGCAGTCGCGGCGGGTGACAGCCATAAACAGCTCTTCCTTGCTTTTAAAATATAAATAGACTGTACCCTTAGCGATTCCCGCATGTTCCGCTACTTCGGACATTTTCGTCTCGTAGAAACCTCCTGAACCGAAAAGCTCATAAGCGGCATCCAGAATGGCAGTATGCTTGTGATTTGCTGCACTGCTCATCCGGTTCACCTCCTGACTATATAGCACATTGCTGTATTGTTGACTTTCTAACTGGCTGTAAAGCCGATCAGCAGCGCGGCAGCGCCGCCGATGACCGAACTCAGCGCATTGACCGCGTCGTTGTCCATCCAGCGCCAGCCCCGGGCATACACCGTGGGCTGACCGCAATGCTGCGAGGCTTCCACCTCGCGGCCGCACTTGGTGCAGCGGTTCATCCGCTGCACCGTAGCGCCCAGGATCGAGTCGGCGAAAGCGCCGGCGAGACCGCCCGCGAGTCCGGCGAGCGCAAGCCGCAGGAAGGAATGGTCCGGCATGCCGGAGACCGCCCGGAGCGCCCAGGAGGCAACTCCAATGAAGGCTCCGCCTGCGGCGGCGGCCAGAGTGCCCGGCAGCGAAACGCCGCCGGAGGTTCCTGCCTGGAGGACTTTGCCCGTGAGGACCGACCGCGGAGATTTCTTGGATAGCGTGCCAATTTCAGTGGCCCATGTATCCGAGGTCACGGTTGCCATTACGCCGATAAAGAGAAATCCCCAAATTTCCAGGGGATAAATGGCATTCAGCAGGACGAGCAGCATGCCCATTCCGCCGTTGGCAAACACTTGCCCGGCATCCCTTCGTCCTGTCTTGTCATACGTCAGCTCCAGTTCGGCCTTATTCTCATGGTGAAGTTTAGATAACATACTGGAAGAGATGAAGAACAGCAGCAGGATACCGAACCAGAAGGCATTTCCGGCACCAAAATAAATGGTCCCCATAACAACCGCCGCCAGCATGCCGGACAAGCTCAGCGACTGTTTGGCATAAGCCGCTCCGGCGACCAGCAAAGCGCCGCAGGCACCGATCACCCATAACATAGATTCAACTCCGCTTCTGCAAGAATAAGCATCTTCCGCAGACGAATCTCCGGAAGACGAAGACTGATTAAGATTAACCGATCAGGCAGGTGCCCATAAGCTTCTCGCCCCAGTACAGCTCAAAGGAATCGCCTGAAA
Source organism: Paenibacillus sp. FSL L8-0470 (assembly GCF_038008625.1). NCBI lineage: Bacteria > Bacillati > Bacillota > Bacilli > Caryophanales > Paenibacillaceae > Paenibacillus > Paenibacillus sp. FSL L8-0470. The sequence goes on along the minus strand of NZ_JBBOZM010000001.1, from coordinate 2,658,308 downwards.
CAACCGGACCTACCCCGGCAGGGGTACCCGTGAATATCACATCATCTTTGCCAAGCCCGTAGCGGGCGGCAATGAATTCAACAATCTTTTGCAGCGAGAAAATCATGTTCTGCACATTCCCGCGCTGCACTTCCACCCCATTCTTCAGCACAGTGAAATCTGTTGCTTCCAGCTCCTCCTGCTCTGGAAAAGCAATATAAGGGGTGAGCGGAGCAGCGTTCTTGAAGCCTTTGGCAGCCGTCCATGGCAAGCCTTTCTTCTGCAGATCATTATGCACGTCACGCAGGGTGAAATCCAGGCCAAGCGCCATGACATCCACCAGTTCCTCCACGCTCATGCCCGGTACATAATCACGCGCGATGCGCAGTACCAGTTCACCTTCATAGTGAATAAGTCCGGCATCCTGCGGGAGATGAATAATGGCCTTATCGAGAGATACCGCCGCATGGGAGGGCTTCAGGAAGATCAGCGGCTCTACCGGAACCTGGTTTCCCAGCTCCTCGGCATGTAATTTATAATTGCGTCCAACACAGTATATGTTATTAACATCTGCACACATTATAATCAGCTCCTTTTCCCGTCCATTGGCAATGTCCTTAAGCTTTCAGAAAAGTTTCGCCCCAGATATCCGGACGGTTCGTACAGATCATAATATCGGAATGCATCTCAGCCAGACGGCGCATCTCCTTCGCCTTGTTCACCGTCCAGGCCATCGTTTTGACGCCGCGTTCGGCAAGCAGCTTCGCCAGCCCCGGATTCAGCCTTGCAAAGCTGATGGACAGAAAGGAGCAATCCAGCTCCTTCAGCTTACGGGCCGGATCACCGGTTCTGGAATCATAAATCAGACCGGTGCGAAACCGAGGATCCAGCTCCTTGATCCGCTGCAATGCCCCGGCATCAAATGAGGTCAGCACAACATCATCCCGCATCCCTTTGGAAGAGACAAGGTCGATGACTGCCTTCTCCAGACCCGGATACATATCACCGCTGGTCTTCAGTTCAATATTCAGGCGCAGCCGGCCGGAAGCAAGCTCAAGCACCTCTTCCAGCGAAGGTACCCGCTCCCCCCGGAAGGCACGTCCTTTCCAGCTTCCCGCATCCAGGCGCCGGAGATGCTCATAATCCATGTTCTTAATCTTGCCGTGCCCGTTCGTCGTCCGGTCCAGCGTAAAATCATGAATGACGACTGGCACCCCGTCTCTGGTGAGCTGAACATCAATTTCCATCCAGCGTACATAAGGCAGAGCAAGCGCCATGCGAACGGCTGCGAGCGTATTCTCCGGTGCTTTCCCGGAGAATCCACGGTGGGCTACACACATGTTTTTCATCATAAGTACCTCCAGCAGAAGTATGGTCTGTCTCCGGATTCCCCCCGTGAGTTCTGCAGGGTACCGGTGCGAGCTGCTTACGACTATCTTATTGGTTTAGCCCTATTTGCCGGCTTGTAAGACGGTTCCGTCGTTTCTGATGGTTACGAGTCCTGAAGATAAGGATTGAACCTTATTCAGCAAAAGCTGTCCATTCAAATCATTCATAGGCACCGGCTGGCCTAATCCGGCGTCCATCGGGCTTAGTTTCAGCGAACACTCGCCTTTGACCGTGCATTGTGCCTGAAAAACAGCGGTCTCCCAAGTAGCAGGAACCTTGGACCGTGTAAAAATAAAATTGCCTGTGCTGTAAGCGATCCATTTGCCCTTGTACGGCTCTATCCCCTGCAGCACATGCGGGTGGCCACCCATCACCAGGTCTGCTCCGGCATCAATAAAGCTGCGACCCAGCTCCTGCTGGGTCACATCATATTGTTCAACCCGTTCCTTCCCCCAGTGGACAACTACAACGACCAAGTCAGCCTTCTTCTTGGCAGCGGCGATGGCTTTCAGTCCTTCTCTGCTGTCATAGACAGAAGCAACACCGGGCTTCTTCGCTCCGGCGATCCAGTCCGTATGAGGAATAACACGCGTGAAGCCAAGCAAGGCTATCCGGATTCCCTGGCGCTCAAAATACTGAGTCGTATAAGCTTCCTTGCTGTCGGCTCCTGCTCCTACATAAGGAATCCCCCGCTTGCTGAGGTTGCTCAGAGTATCGAGCAGCCCCTGCTCCCCTTGATCCAGCGTATGGTTATTGGCAAGATTTACCGCATCCACACCGGCTGACTTCAACGCATCCAAGGCCTCTGGTGCTCCCTTGAACACAAACTGCTTGTTCTCGGCGCTCACACCACCCGTAGTAATCGGTGTTTCCAGATTCACTACGGTGAGATCATCCTTCTTAAACATTCCATTCAGGGCAGAATAGGAATAATCATACCCTTTCTTCTGGAGCAGTTCCCCGACCTTGCCGGCAAAAATGACGTCCCCGGCAAAATTCAGCGTGACTGTGTCCCCGGCATTCTCCGGCAATCCGGAAACCGCATCGACGGTATTCTGACCTCCATCTCCGCCATCTCCATCGTCTCCGGAACCTGTTGCAGTCTCTGGAGCTCTACTAGCCTCGGGGGACGGCGTTGCCTCTGCTATATTCTCCTGTACCGGTGAAGCCTCAGTAGAGGGGTCTGGAGTAGGTTCAGCACTAGCTGTGACCTCAGGAGTTACGGTGGCCGTAGCTTCAGGCTCAGGTGTCACGGCATCCGGTGAGGGCGAAACTACCATCTCTGACGGCGGTGGCGGGGCAGCATTCTCTTTGTCGTGATCTCCAATAAAATAATAGGTTAGCATAGCGGTCATCAACAAAAGCATACTTACGTTGGTCCACGCCCAAACCCTTCTGCGTCGGCGTTTAGTGCTGCGCTTATTGTTCTGTCGTGTGCGTGATCTCGGCGGATACATGGGTACAAACAATCCCCTTTGCCTTTAAATTGGTTCTATTATAGCATAACTCATGCTGCTCCCTCCAAAATAGCCGGGCGGGAATTCCATAATAAAAAAACGGTGAAGCGCCACCACCTCCGCTTCACCGTCTGGTTCTAACCTATGGATGCACCCACAGGTGCGGGCTGCTTGTTCAAGCTTCCGGCTGCGGCTTCAGCCGTCTCCTTGGCCTGTTTGATGCAATCAGGCATTCCGATGCCATCATAACCGGCGCCAAAAGCGTAGACGCCCGGGAGCTTCTGCGATAGCTCACTCCGCAGCCCTGCGATACGGCCGGGATGGCCGACCGGATACTGCGGCATGGAATGCTTCAGCCGGGTAATCTCCGTGAAGAGCGGCTGTGCACCCACTCCCATAATTTCCCGCAGATCCTTGCGTACCAGCTCAGCAAGCGCCTCATCCGGCAGCTCAACATTCTGTTCATCGCCTGAACGTCCGACATAACAGCGCAGCAATACCTTGTCCTCAGGGCTTGTATGCAGCCATTTGGTAGAAGTCCAGGTGCAGGCGGTAATATTGCGCCCTTCCTTACGGGGAACAAGGAACCCCGAGCCGTCATATTCCGTAACAATATCCTTCTTGGCAAAGGCCATTACCACATTGGCTACCGACACATAGTTGACGTCATCCAATGCAGACACATCCACATGGGGGCGGAGCAGCCCAGCGGCAGCAAAATTCTGCACTGTGACGTATATATCGTCAGCCAGCAGCGTTTCGCCGTTATCCAGCTCTACCGTGTAGCGCGGACCGGATTCGGTTGCAGCAGAGCGGCCGCTATCTTTGCGGACGGTAATACGGGCGGCGCCCGTTCCGGTGCGCTGCTCCACATCATGCAGTTCATGAATCAGGGCATCAACCATACTTTGCAGTCCTTTGCGAAAGGTCAGGAAGGCGCTTTTTTTGGTACCGGTATGCGTCTCAACAGGCTTGCGTCCCGTAGTCATTCCACGGATGAGACTGCCGTATTGGCGTTCCACCTCACCGAACTGGGGGAAGGTCGCCTGTAGGCTGATCTTGCGCATATCTCCGGCATATATACCGGCAAGCAGAGGTTCGGTCATATTCTCCAGCACCTCAGTGCCAAGACGGCGCTCAATCAGCTGGCCGAGCGATTCATCTTCGCTGCTCCGGCGCGGCGGAAGAACGAAGTCCAGCATCGCCCGCATTTTGCCGCTGAACGACACAAGCCCGCTCTTCAGGAATGGCTTCAGCTCTGTAGGAATGCCGAGAACGAGCCCCGCCGGCATAGGGTGTAGTTTGCCGCGCTGCAGTATGTACGTCTTTTTGGCATTCGGATTGGTGGTGACCAGCTCATGATCAAGCTTCAGTTCCTTGGCCAGATCGCTCATGGCCGTTTTGCGGGCCAGAAAAGAATCCGGCCCTTTCTCAACGACGAAGCCGTCACGTTGCAAGGTTTCGATCTTACCTCCCAGCACCTTCTCCTTCTCGATCAGCACAATATCCGGCTGTATTCCGGCTTCCCGGTAGTATTTGCGAACGTAAAAAGCGGCGCTGAGGCCGCTGAGGCCTCCGCCGATGATGACTACCTTACGGGGTGAACCCGTCATGACTGGTTCACCTTCAGTTGACTGGCTTTGGTGCGCACCACATCGCTGAGGACCGACATATAGGCCGGGTCACTGTTCAGCGAATCGGTGCGCATCAGCCGCAGATCCAGTTCCGAAGCCAGTGCCTGCGCCTCAATGTCTAGGTCATACAGCACTTCCAAATGGTCGGAAACAAAACCGATCGGGGCCGACAGCACGTATTTCACCTGAGCTTCGCCAAGCTCGTGCAGCGTATCCAGAATGTCCGGGCCCAGCCAAGGCTCAGCCGTTCTGCCCGCACTCTGCCAGGTAAACTGCCAGGAGGTTACACCAGCCTGCTCGGCGATGGCTTTTGACGTTTCCAGCAGCTGATCCCGGTACGGGTCGCCCATGGCCAGAATCCGTTCAGGCAAGCTATGGGCGCTGAACAATACCCGAACCTCATCCCGGGCGGCACCGGTCTCTTCAAAGAGGTCAAGCTTGGCAGACACTCTGCGGGTGAGCACATCAATCAGCTCGGGATGCAGATGATAGCTCTCCACAAATTCCATATTGACTCCGCTGGCTTCAGCCTTTTCCTTGGCACGTTTAATGTAGGTTCCTACACTCATTACCGAATAATGGGGGGCAAGTACAATCCCGACCGCCTGGGTGATGCCATCCCGCGCCATAGCTTCTACACCGTCTTCGATAAACGGATGCGCATGCTTAAGCCCCTGATAGCACACATATTGAACATCCTCGCCGCTGTGGCCGCTGTTGAGCGCCTCCTGCAATGCCTCCACCTGCCGGTCTGTGTTCTCTCTAAGCGGGAAGACCCCGCCGACAATGGCTTCATAACGGTCCTTTAGTTCTTTCAGCTGCTCGGCTGAAGGTGGATTGCCGCGCCGGATGTGGGTGTAATAAGCCTCTACGCCCTCCAGACTTTCAGGCGTGCCGTATGACATCACGAGAACTCCGATTTTTGCTGTCACAGATTCCATCCCCTTTTACGAATAATGTCCATACTCTGCAATCTGCTGTTCAACCTAAGCTCTTGGCTGTGCAGCTTCTTTCAGCGCCTGCTCCGAGTACTCGTGCACATACTCAGTCAACTCTCTTAGCGTGTCCAGAGAAGCCTCAGGAAATAAGCCGTGACCCAGGTTGAAAATATACCCCGGCTCCCTTATGCCTTCATCAATCAGTTCCTTGGCCCGCTCCTTCAGTACCTCCATCGGTGCTGTAAGCAGATAAGGGTCCAGATTACCCTGGATGGCAAATCTTCCGCCTGTTCTTCGTCTGCCTTCACTCAGGCTCACACGCCAGTCGACTCCGATGACATCAGCCTTAAGATTCGTTAGGCTTGGCAGCAGTTCGCCGGAGCTTACGCCGGGAAAATAGATCTTAGGTACATCGAGATCCGAAAGTTCGGCAAAAATACGCGTAATAGTTGGCAGGACATATTGTTCAAAATCACGGGGAGCCAGAGCACCTACCCAGCTGTCGAACAGCTGGAACGCTTTGCCGCCGCTGCGGACATGGGCACGCAAATAGGCGATCACCATATCTCCCAGCTTCTCCATCAGCTTCTCCCAGACCCGGGGCTGGCTGAACATCATCTCTTTCGTGCGGTGATAGCTCTTGGAAGGCCTGCCTTCGATCAGATAGCTTGCAATGGTAAACGGCGCGCCTGCAAAGGTAATCAGCGGCACCTCCAGCTCCTTGTCCAGTATGGCAATGGTCTTGAGGATGTGGCTGAGATCCCCTTCTACATCAATCGGCTTCAATCTGTCCACATCGGCTGCGGAGGCAATCGGATTCTCGATTACCGGGCCGATATTCTTGACGATGTCGAATTTCACGCCAAGCGACGCCACCGGATTCATAATGTCAGAATAGAGGATCGCCGCATCCACACCCAGCTTGCGTACAGGCATCAGAGTTACTTCCGCTGCAAGCTCAGGCTGGCTGCAGATTTCCAGCAGCGAGTATTTCTCCTTGATTTTACGGTATTCTGGATCATAACGTCCGGCCTGGCGCATGTACCATACAGGAACATGGTCAGTCTCTTGCTTCTTACAGGCACGGATAAAAGTGTCATTGTAGGTCATGATAAGATCTCCATTAGATTTGATAGGTTATTTGTAAACACATATAACTTATTATGCCCTTTTTAAAAGTAGGTAACAACCACTCCACCCTTCATGGAATGACAATCCCATGACATTACTATGACAAGTGTTGCACCGTCCAGCCAAAAAACTATGATATACTGATAGAATGTCAATTTTTCGTGAATATTTTCTCTTTGAATCCTCTGAAAGGAAGTGAAAGCACTTTGAAGAATTGGGAGACATGGAAAGTCAACCTCATGGTGCTTTGGTTTGGCCAATTCCTGGTAAATGCCGGGATGACCATGATTACCCCGTTCCTGTCCCTTTATCTTGCCAAAGATCTGGGAGTCCAGGGTGATCATGCAATCGGAATGTGGGCCGGTCTTATTTTCGCCGCGAACTTTCTGACCTCATTTCTGTTCCAGCCGTTGTGGGGCAAGCTGGCCGACAAATACGGCCGCAAAATTATGCTGCTGCGCTCCAGCTTCGGCATGGCGATCGTCATTGTGCTGATGGGATTTGCGCAGTCTCCAATGCAGCTGCTGCTGCTCCGTTTGCTGAACGGAACCATCTCCGGCTTCAACCCGGCCTCCATCGCGCTCGTCTCGGGAACGACACCTAAACCCCGGATGGGCTTCGCCATGGGGCTGATGCAGTCCGGGTCGGTTGCCGGTACTATTCTGGGACCGCTGATCGGCGGGGCGCTGGCTGACTGGATCGGGTTCCGCCCGATCTTCTATGTCGTCGGGGCGCTGCTGTTCGTCGCCTCGCTGCTGGCCTTGTTCCTGGTCAAAGAGAAATTTGACCGGGTCGAGGCCGCGCAGGTTCCGCAGGTTTCCGTAATGGAAGGCTTCAAGGAGCTGGCCAAGGTTCCGCAGCTTCCGGCCTTGTTCGGCGTAACCTTTCTGCTGCAGTTTGCAATGATCAGCCCGATGTCGCTGCTGCCTCTCTATGTCGAGAAGCTGCACGGCTCCGCTGTGAACATCGCCTTCTGGGCAGGAATGGTCAGCGCGGTTACCGGAATCTCCAATATGCTGGCCTCCCCGGTACTGGGCAAGCTGAGCGACAAAATCGGCGCCCACCGGATCTTAACCTTTGCGCTGATCGGAGCTTCGCTGTTCCTGATCCCGCAGGCTTTTGTAACCAGCGTCTGGCAGCTGATTATTGTCCGTTTCCTGATGGGCGTCTTCATGGGGGGGCTGCTCCCGAGCGTCAATGCACTTATCCGTTCCTATACGCCTGACGGTAAGGAGAGCCGGGCTTTCGGCTTCAACAGCAGCACTTTGGCCCTTGGCAATATGCTGGGAGCGGTGATCGGCGGATTCCTGTCGGGCTATATCGGCATTGAGGGCCTGTTCATCATCTCCGGCTGCTTCCTGCTGATCAATACCGTCTGGGTACGGCTCAAGCTGTATAAGAATACGGAGCCGCGGCTATTCCGCTAACGCAGGAAACAATCCCGTCAGGTACCCTAAGCGCAAATCCGGTGTTACTTTACTACCGCCAAAGCCAGTCCGTCATAAGCGGGGAGCAGTGTACTATTCAGGCGTGGATCAGATGCTATCATTTCATTGAAACGGCGCATCGCCTGCACGGCGGGTCCGTTCTTGTCCGTGTTCAAGGTGCGGCCGCGCAGGAAGATATTATCCCCGGCGATGACCGCACCCGGGGAAGCCAGCCTGATCGCATATTCTAGATAATTCGGGTAATTCTCCTTGTCGGCATCAATGAAAAAGAAATCAAAAGACCGGCCCTCCGCTTCGAGCAGCTTCAGGCTGTCCAGCGCAGGGCCGATTTTATATTCCACTGTATCGCCGAATCCGGCCTGCTGCAGGTGGCGCTCGGCCAGTCCGGCATATTCGGCCTTCAGCTCAAGCGATGTCAGACTTCCGCCGTCCGCTAGTCCGCGGCACAGGCAGATGCCGCTGTACCCGCCAAGCGCGCCGATCTCCAGAATGTTCCTTGAACGGGACAGGCCCACCAGCATGGTGAGCAGCCGTCCATAGCCCGGAGCGATGGACACCTCTGGCATGTTGTTCCGGGCGATTGCTTTCTTCACTTCAAGCAGCAGCTCATCCTCTGTATAAAGCTGTTCGCTGTATTCTTCTTGGTTAGGCATATGTATTCTCCTTTAGTTCATGTTGTGAAGTCCCGCGCATTCCCCTATACTTAGAAGGATCAGCTGCGCCGTCCTTGACGAGGCGCATATTTAGGATGCCGCAATACGCTGTATCGCCTTGCGGTAACTTACCTTATTGTACTGGCATTGCGTTACCATCTACAAGTTAAACGGAGTTGAGAGCATTTGGGCAAATTACAATTGATCGCCACCGCCCCCATGGGGCTGGAGGCTGTAGTAGCACGCGAATTAAACGAACTGGGTTATGAGACCACCGTCGAGAACGGACGGGTATTGTTCAGCGGAGATTATATCGACATCTGCCGCTGCAATTTATGGCTGCGCACCTCAGACCGTGTACTCGTTAAAATGGGCCAGTTTCCGGCCAAAACCTTCGATGAGCTGTTCGAAGGCGTCAAAGCGATCAACTGGGAGGATTGGATTCCCGAGAATGGGGAATTCCCTGTGGAAGGCCGCTCGCATAAATCCCAGCTTACCAGCGTACCCGCCTGCCAGGGGATTGTCAAGAAAGCCATCGTCGAGAAGCTGAAGCTTTCGTACCGTACGGAGTGGTTCCCCGAAAATGGACCACGTTATGTGGTTGAGATGATTCTGCTGAATGATATCGCCCTGATCACGCTGGACACGACCGGCCCGGCGCTGCACAAACGCGGCTACCGCCGTCAGGCTACAGAAGCGCCGCTGAAGGAAACGATGGCGGCCGCCCTGATCCAGCTCAGCCGCTGGAACGGCCACCGTCCGCTGTACGATCCTTGCTGCGGCTCAGGCACGCTGCTGATTGAAGCGGCGATGATCGCCTGGAACATCGCGCCGGGACTGCGGCGTTCATTCCCTTCCGAGCATTGGCCGGAAATCCCGAAACGTCTGTGGGAGGAAGCCCGCGAGGAAGCCTTCGACGCCGTGCGCGATGATTATCCGCTGCAATTGACCGGGAGCGACATTGATCCTGCGGTGATTGAAATTGCCGAAGCCGCCGCCAAAAGCGCCGGTCTTGCCGGTGAAATCACCTTCAAGAACATCGCTGCCGCGAAGGCACGGCCGGAAGGCGAATACGGCTGCATCATTACCAATCCGCCTTACGGGGAACGGCTCAGCAACGACAAGGAAGTCGAGCGCCTGACCCGCCAGTTCGGCGAAATGATGCTGTACCTCCCGACATGGTCCTTCTTCGCCATCAGCCCGTCAAAAGAATTTGAGCAATTGTACGGACGCAAGGCGGACAAGCGCCGCAAGCTGTATAACGGGCGGATCGAATGCCAGTATTATCAATACCTTGGGCCGCTTCCACCGCGCAACCCTCAAAGCTGATTACGATACGGTGCTGTTTCACAGACTTTAAAAGAAAACCGGGTAGCGATCCTCCAGTTACGGATGGATCGCTGCCCGGTTTTTTAGCAAGGCTGCTCCCATAAGCCAGCTCATGGCTTTTGACTCCCTAGAACAACAATTTATCCGGATCAGTGCCGATCCGCTCCCCGGCGTCCAGTCCGCTGATCGCAGCCAGTTCCTCCTGCGACAGCTCGAAATCAAAGATTTCGCTGTTCTCCTTAATTCTGGACGGAGTGACCGACTTCGGAATAATCACGATACGGCTCTGAAGCCCCCAGCGCAGAATAACCTGTGATACGGTCTTGCCATGCTTGTCCGCAATGTTCTTCAGCAGCTCGTTCTCCTGCAGTCTGCCTTTCATCAGCGGAGCCCACGCTTCGATCTGAATGTGATGCTGTGCGCAGAAATCATGCAGCTCCTTCTGGATAAACCGCGGATGCAGCTCCACCTGATTGATAACAGGCACAGTGTCACTGTCTTTCAGCAATTCCTGCAGATGATGAATCTGGAAATTGCTGACCCCGATCGCCCGGACGCGGCCTTCCTGATTAAGGCGCTCCAGTGCACGCCAAGTCTCTTTATATTTATCCTTGCCCGGCCAATGGATCAAATAAAGGTCGATCACATCCAGTCCCAGCTTCTTGCTGCTGGTCTCAAAAGCCCGCAGGGTCGTATCATAGCCCTGATCACTGTTCCATACCTTTGTGGTCACGAACAGGCTGTCCCGGTCTACTCCGCTGGCGGCTATCGACCGGCCCACTTCCTCTTCATTCCCATATACCGCTGCGGTGTCTATGCTCCGGTAACCCAGCTCAAGAGCGGTCGTGACGGCCTTAGCGACCTCTTCGCCCTCTGCTTTGTAAGTGCCGAGACCAAACCAGGGCATGACAACCCCATTATTCAGAATCGTTCCGTCGGTAAGATGCTTCATACAGTATCATTCCCTCCTATGTATACATCAGTTTAGACAACAGGTTCATTATACCATGTGCCTCCCCGGCTCCCAAACCAGGCAGAACCTGAGCGGATCGGCAGAACCGGAAAGACCGAAGAGGACACACTGCAAATTTGCGAAAGTAAAAAGCCCCCGCTTGGTCAGCGGAGGCGAATCTTGTTGTGGGTGGCAATGGGTCGGCTAAACAACCGTTCGATTGCCACCCCTTGAGATATATGACGGAGTTATTCCTTAACTGCCGGCTGCTTGACAAAGGCTGCAGCTTTCGCCAGCACCTCATCTTCAGTCGGAGCACTGATGTAACGGCCGTTGATATAGATAAAGGCCCGCTTGCCGCAAGGTCCGCAGTAGGACTTGCAGCCAATCTTGATCTCCGCATCGGGAGCCATCTTGCGCAGCTTGGGAAGAATGCTTTTCATTCTCGTGTAATTGCATTGATCGCAAATTTGTATTTCGTTAGCCATAAAGCAACCCTTCTTAATGTCCGTAAGGTACGGGCGAACGTTTAGTGATCGCCATGATTTCCTTTAGACGGATTAGTGATGACAAAACCTTCTTCAGGGAAATACAGGTAATCAATCTTCACCCCATCCAGCAGCGGCTGGTTCGGATCGAGAATCACATCGATCTCCTTATCTGTGGATACTACCACATCATTCTCTTTAGGCGTGTCCAAATCCAGACCGTAGTGGGCATGGTCGCCGTGAGCATGGGTAATGGCTACGCGCAGCTTGAGCTCGCTGTTGCCTTCAAGCTCCATTGTTTTCTTTATCACTTTAGCCGCATTGCGGGTAATTTTGACGTTCATCCTCATCCATCTCCCAGGCATCTTAAATTTAAATACTCAATAATTTATTTTAAGGAAAGTAACCTGTAAAAGCAACCATATCGGCGAAATAGATCAGAACGGAGCGTATAAAGATTCTCTAAAAATTCATCTTCCGCTCTTCAGGGCAGGATATTTGCGGTCCATCCGCGATACAAACCAGCCCATCAGCAGCATCGTCACACCAATGTCGTCAATCGGCAGAAACGGCATAAAATCAGGAAGCACCCAGTAGAGCAGCACTGGTATGGTGAACAGCAGCTTGTCCCCTATCGTGACATTGGGAGAAATGACATACTGCCAGGAATTACGGAAGATATGGGACCATTGTTTAAGCGAAAGCAGTTTTCTGAATTTCATGACGGTCCTCCTAAATAATGATATAGGTAATATATTGAATCCAGACACTGGGATAATATTGGACAGGGCTTAATCAGTTATCTCCATAAAAAAGGATTCAGCCGCAAAGCACGTATAGGAATGACTGCGGCCGTACCCTTTGCTGTTATATTACGCAAATTTACAGAGTTTGTTTCATTTTTATTTCAAATTTGAGAGTATAGCACCCAAAATAAGCCCGGTTTCCAGCGCCATGTCTTCAAAATCAGCCAGCGGCAGCGGATTTTTACCGATTCCCAGCTCCACCGTGAAGCCCGGCTTCCGGAAGCGCTGAATGAACCAGTCCTTATAGCCGGCATCGCTGCCGCTCAGCTCAACGGCCCGGTAGCCGCTCGCCGCTGCCAGCCTTGCCGCCCATTCCTTGCTCTCCGGCGGCTCATATCCCCGGTAGTTCCAGTAGATCTCTCCGCCCTGGCTGTGCAGGGATACGGCTGCATCACCGGGATACTGCTCCGCCAGAACCATCAGCGCGGCGGCTTCCGGCTCACTGAGCGGCTCCGGTCCGCTGTAGTCCCGCGGGGCAGGACCCGGCACTCCCCGGCGCGCCTGTTCCTCTTCCCAGTGGGCCGGAAACTGATCCCCCAGGTCTACCCCGCGGATGTTAGCCTTCCAATGCCGGAAGCTCCGCCGCCCGCAATTCCATTGCAGCAGCTCCTCATAGTGGGGCTGGCCGGGCAGTACCCCCTCCTGCACCAGCTCCACCCCATCCGGATTAGCCATAGGTACTGCCCACAAGGTCCAATGCTTATGCCACTCTTCGGGGCGGTGGCCGTGCCAATCCCTGCCTGCGTCATACGCAGCGGCATATTGTTCGATGAACGACATCAGGCACGGCGAGGTCAGCCACTCGTTGGCATGTAGTGCAGCGTTGACATGGAGGTGACGGGGCCCGCTGCCTATCCTCAGCAGGTGGAGCGGCTTGCCGAGCACACTTGCGCCAATGCTGTCTCTTGTAACAAACGGGTATTTGGCCACCAGTTTGCCGATATCCTGCTCGACATCATCCGGACCATATTCACTGCGTACAGACACTACAGACCGCGAAGCCGCCGGAGGAATAACCAGCACTTTGCCCGGTATGCAGCAGCGGCCTGAGGTCACTCCGGGATTCAGCATTTCAAGCTCATCTATACTCACATTAAATAAAGCGGCAATCAACCCAGCGTCATCCCCCTCCTGTACAGAATAACGTCTGCGCGGAGCGGAAGGCAGAAACAGGATTTGGCCCGGATATAAATAAGGCTGCCTGCCGGCCCATGGGTTTCCTTGAATTACATGCTCCGGTGTAAGTCCATGCCTGGCGGCAATTCGGCTAACGGTATCTCCCCTGCGGGCAATATATTGCTGCATATGTCTCATCCTCTCGGCCCTCTAGTTGCCGTCATCCCTGCCGCCCGGGCGGACAATACCCGCGGAGACAACGGGACACAGCCCTCAACCCTATTGTATGCAGCCCCTACTGCCCTGCATGAAAGAAATGAGCACAGTTTGCCCTTCCGCACAAATAAATGTAAACGCATACAATAATCCTGAATGTTTTTTGTATGGTATAACTTCCGATACTATTAAAAAAAGACCCGGAGTGATACCTCCCGGTCTATCCTAAACGCCCTTGATTCTGAAATTTCCGAATCCGAGGGATTGTCCCTATTGTTTCCTCACAGTAAAGCCTATAACGAAGATACCTGCCACACAACGGGAGTGCGCTTAATCTGTTCTCCAAGCCAATCGCGTGCGATCCGCTGGAACATCTCGGCATCTCCGCTGCAGAAAAATTGATGAATCGGACTTTCATCCCCGCGGGCAAGCTTACCTTTGTCATATAGGATCGTGCTAATCTCCCGCGCGGTTTCATCTGCGGAGCTGATCAGCTTAACACCGGGTCCCATGACCTTGCCAATCGGTTCTACCAGGAACGGATAGTGGGTACAGCCCAGAATCAGTGTATCAATCGGTTCATACTTGATCCCGTTGAGAGATTCCGCCACCGCCGCTTCACTCTCCGCCGTGCGGAACAACCCCTGCTCGACATAAGGGACAAGCGCCGGGCAGGCCTGACTGACTACCTTGACAAACGGAGACAACTCCTGAAGCGCTGCGGTATAGGCTCCGCTCTTAATGGTTCCGATGGTGCCAATTACGCCGACCTGGCCTATTTTGGTTGCGCTGATCGCCGCACGGGCACCGGGATGGATAACTCCGATGACAGGAATGGATACCTTGGCGGAGATATAGTCAAGAGCTGCCGCAGTTGCAGTATTGCAGGCAATAACGATCATTTTAGGATTAAATTGAATTAGATAGTCCACGATTTGCTCGGTGAACAGTTTCACTTCCTCGGTTGAACGGGGTCCGTAAGGGGCGCGGGCAGTATCTCCAAAATAGATGATTTTCTCCCGCGGGAGCTGTCTCATTACTTCTTTGACAACCGTAAGTCCCCCCACACCCGAGTCCAATATTGCTATAGCTTGCTGCACGAACACACCGCTTCCTTTTACTTGTTTTGTGTAGCTTATGTAAGGCTTAAACAAAGTGTACCTGGCCTTCAGCCCCAATTGCAGATAATACTCCTTTTGCCGTTACAGTTCAAGAGAAGCATTGATCGGCTCCGGTGTCCAGCCCATTATTCCACTGTTGTTCCAGCCGCCAAGAGCCACCTTCCGCCACGTTGCGAAAAGCGGCTCTTGGCCGGAAGCGTATATATCATTCGGATTCCCTGAGCATAACCTATCCAAGTGAAATCAGGCGGTCTCACCGTTGCCTTTGTCGTCCTTCACTCCATCCTCCAGAACGTCTTCGATCTCCACTGCGGGTTCATCACTGCCTGCGGCAACCTCTTCAAAAGCAACTTCCGCAACGTCCGATACTGCCTCGGGCTCTTTAACTGAAATTCCGCTGAGGGTAATATACTTTTCTTCCTCACCGGTATGAATGTGCTGCTTGCTCCATTCCTTGACTTCGGTTACAACCGTTTCTACCGCCTCTTTAGCTTTACCGTACAGCTCCGCGCCTTTGTCTCCGGCCTGCCCGGCGACATCCTGCACCTTATCAATGGCTCCGGTGGTGCCTTCCGCAATCTCTTTACGCAGCTCTTTGCCCGGTTTAGGAGCGAGCAGCAGGGCTGTCACTGAACCTACCACACTACCAGCCAAAATACCCCACAGCAAACTTTTGGATTCCTTTTTCATCCTCAATCTCTCCTTTGGATTCAAGTGCCTCTGCCCGGCCACCCGGGCAATCGCCTAGTTCTGGTATATCATAAGCATGGATGTTTTGTCCCGTGACTGATTAGGGAATCATTTCAGAAGTTTTGTCTTTTTCTCTGGGCGTAATATCGTAACGGCAGCACTGGCCGCCCTCCGCCATACATTCACTGCGCGTAACTTTGGCGTCCAGCAGTTCCTCGAACAGCTGATGCTCACATTGGCAAGCCTTCCGGTATTGGGTCGCTACCTGGCGGATCGGACAATTATATTCGCGCATAATATAGGAGCCGTCCTCTTCCTTATTCCATTCAGCCATGTAACCTCCGGCATTCTGGATGGAAGACAGCTCGGCAACCCGCTCCTCCAGATTGCAGTTCTCCATCATTGGAGCGTACTGGGCCAGCATCCGCCGCCGCCGGCCTTCGAACAGTACATTGACGGCCTCCAGGCCGCTGCCGTGATCCAGCTCCCGCAGCAATTCAAGCGCCAGGTTATGATAGCTTTTGGGAAAATGGTCTTCAGCCCGCTCAGTCAGTGAATAGACATGCAGAGGACGGCCCATAGCCTGGCGGACGACCTTGGTCTTGGCCAGCGATTCCTGCTCCAGCTGCAGTACATGACGCCGTACGCCCATCTCGGTAATTCCCAGTTCCTCCGCCAGCGCACCGATCGTCAGCGGGCCTTTCTTCTTCAGAAGTGTCATAATCAAACGTCGTGTAGATCCGCCTTCCTGCCCCTTTTTCATCCGCAAGGACCTCCTCTCTTTCACGGCTGTCGCCGTGTATAATAGTTGTGCAGCACTGGCTTAGTTCAGGCTATTTCCCAGTTATTGTCCGGCACCCAGCTCCTGGTCCAGATACCTGTGCACTTCCTCCGCGAACTTCTCCAGCACCTGCGGAAGCACATCGGTTAACGGATGCAGCGCGCTGCGCTCCCAGGTATAATAATCCTGCACCAGCGGTTTGCGCAGTGCTACGAGCTGGATAAGCACCTCGTAGATTCCGCTGTCACCAAGGACTTTTTCTTCATGGATAATGGAGATAATATCTTCATAGCTGCCGGCATCACGCATGATGAACCCGTCGATCAGGTAGCTGCCGACATCAGTCACCACCTCTATCGCCAAATGCAGGCATCGTTCCTGAACGAGTCCTGTGAGGATGCTGCCATCCCATGCAGATGCCGCATGTTGAAGACCGGCTCTGATATCGGGGATTTGGCCAAGTATCATTTCGATTTGCTTCCGGTTGACATAATACACAGCTGACCCTCCAACTCTGGTAGTTTAAATAGAACGAAAGTAATGGCTGCTACTTTCCGCGTTTGCCGCGGCGCTTCAGCCAGAACAGCATAATAAAGCAGGCTGCCAAAAATACGATCAGATACGTTAAGGCTTCCATCGGATACTCAAGCTCACGCATTTACGTCACCGCTTTCGGTATTTAATGGGTTTTCCTGCTACAGTCATACTGCTTTAGATTTCGTAATCTACTGCAATCGAAAGCTCCTTGACCTCATTGATATGGGCAATAACTTCCTTATGGGCCGGGTGAACCTGGTAAGCCTGCAAATCTTCCATGGATGCTACCACCGTTACAAGTGCAATATCAAAGGAACGCTCGGAATGAATCAGATCGGCACCGACCTCGATGGAGAGCAGCTGCGGAATTTTGCCTTCCATGTTCCGCAGGACCTGAACTGTGGCATCGACCTTCTCCGGGGACCGGTCTTTCAATTTAAAAAACACAATATGCTTAATCATCTATTTCGCTCCCAACGATTAAATTTGTAAAATGATTATTAAAAATATATCATAACACCATCACTTCTGAAAGAAACTTAAGCATGTATGTAAGCAATTACAGCATTAACCATTGCAGCACTTCAGAAAGTATTGTAGTATAACCTTAAAAATTCGGAGGAAGTATGCCTAAGAATCAACCAGAATCTCACAAAATCCAGGCCTGGTCTCTGATCAACCGTAAATATCTCGGACAAGGTGTACGGGTCAAAAGATTTCGCCGGCCTAAACGCAGCCAAATCCGCAACCGTGTGCTGCTTGCCATCCTGATGGCCAAGGACATTAAGCTGTCCCGGCTTGCGGAAGAGCTCTCCGTCTCCTCGCGTAGTGTAAGCGCCTGGGTGTACGAAGGCCGCATTCCCTCCAGAACCAATCTGGACAAGGTCTGCCGCCTGCTTGGCTATCCGTCCCACATCCTGTTCAACGAGGCACTTGTACGGCAAAGTCCGATAGTCTGCCAGCCGACACCTTCACGGTTTATGAAAAGAACGCTTGCGGGCTCCCCCCGCAGCAATGTCATTCTTACGGGTCTGTGCATGGTTTACGATTTCTCCGTCACCGATGTCAGCATCTGGATCGGTGTCCATCCCGGCACCTTCCGCAAATGGCTGCATCAGAGCCATCTCCCAACCCTCGCACTGCAGGAGAAAGCAGAGAATTTCTTCCATATCCCGCGGCATATCCTGTTCGCCGATTGCGAGCTGCATTAATCCGATTTAACCGCAGGTTCATCCAGCAAACTGCTTGTCCTAAGTACATTTACTCAATACCCAAACACACAAGGTCCTTCTTCATTGCGAGAAGGGCCATTTGACGTTTCCTCCTGATGGGAATTGCTTTGTGAAGCTATGCTTTTTATTTTATGAAAAAGGCCATACTACATGGTGAACTCACTTTGAGCTAGTAACAAACAGGAGGAACGCGGATGGAATGGAACGGTATACTGACTGCCGGTTTTACCGAAACATGGGAAGTGGCAGCCGGAGTGTTGGGTCTTCGGACCTTATTTGCGAACACAGCTTTTATTGGCCGGTCTGGATCAGATTGGATTCTGGTCGACACAGGCCTTGGAAACTTCGCAGGGAGCATTATGCACATAGCCAGAGAGCAGTTTGGCAAACCGCCGCAGGCGATTGTGCTGACGCACGGGCATTTTGATCATGTCGGCAACCTGAAGGAGCTGCTGGAAGAATGGAAAGGAACTCCGGTGTATGCCCACCCCTTGGAGCTGCCTTATCTCACCGGTAAAGAGGATTATCCCCCGGCTGATCCATCCGTTGGCGGCGGCCTGATGGCCGTAGCAGCCCCGCTTTATCCCCACCGTGGCATTGATCTCGGCGCAGATGTGCATCCGCTGCCGGAAGATGGAAGTGTTCCTGGGGCCAAAGGATGGACATGGGTGCATACGCCGGGGCACAGCCCGGGGCATATCTCACTTTTCCGTCCCGAGGACAGGGTGCTTGTAGCAGGAGACGCTTTAATTACAGTGAAGCAGGAATCGGCATTTGCGGTAATTACACAGCACAAGGAACTGCACGGTCCTCCGGCTTATTTCACGTTAGACTGGGTGGAGGCGGAGAAGTCTGTGCGCAAGCTCGCACTTCTCGATCCGCAAGTCATGCTTGCCGGGCATGGCCTGCCCATGGCTGTTCCAGAGCTGTCGCCCGCATTGGCTCATTTATGCAAGACATTCAAGGAGCTGTCTGTCCCGACTCAAGGGAAATTCGTATAGGTCTGAACCGCGTGGCCGGCAAGCTGAAATCCGGTTACGCGGACTACAAAAAAAGCGCTGCTAGGGTTCTATCCTCTTTTGCATGCGAGAATAGTTCTCAGTATGTATTCATGGCTTCCGCCCTGCGGACTGTGCAGCGAATCCGTAAATGTGCCAGTCTCTACAATCTCCGTTCCGGCAAAATGCTCACGCAAATCGGCATCGCTGAAAAAGTGGGCATATTTTCCCTCCTTATACTCGTAGGTCCCCGGCTCCAGCCTTCTTCCGCAGCCATAGTTCGGATCTTCATCAGAGAAGCTGGTGAAGTAGAGCAGGCCACCGGGCCGCAGCTGCGCAAGAGCCGCATCAATCAAATTGCACCGCTCACCGGCAAGAAACAAGTGCAGCACATCGTAACAGTAGACAGCATCCACCTGGTGCTCCAGCTGAGGCTCCAGTGCCGATCCTTCGATAAACCTTGTTCTGCTGTCCCATTCCGCAGCAAGCTTCAGCGCAGCACTGCTCAGCTCTATGCCGTAAGTGTCAAACTGAGACGAGAACACCTTCGTATTGCGGCCATAGCCCGCACCCGGAACCAGGACGGACTTGACCCCCTGCTCAAGGAACCACGCTTTAGCCCGTACCGCCGATCCGCTGGGCTGTTCTCCCCAAATCATACCTTCCCGGGCAAATCTTTCGCTCCAGTATTGTGACACATGCACCGCCTCCTCTATTCCCGGATTTTGACCCTGTACCAATACTCATAAATCTCCTTGTAGCCCAGCCTGTCGTATAGAGCCGAAGCGCCTTTATTCGCCTGTACCACCTGCAAAAAGGAGGCTGCGGCACCCTGGGCCTTGGCCCAGTGGAGCAGTCCCAGAATCAATTGCTCCGCCATCCCTTGTCTGCGGTGAGCCGGAGCTGTGATGATATCATACAGCCCTATGTACCCATGCTGGATTACCCCAAGCCCGCAGGCAGCCGGAAGACCCTCCTTGAGCAAGAGAGCGTAACCTTGCTTCAAACAGGAAGCGGTCAGCATTCGGCACAGCGTCTCCCGGTTCCCGGAGGACAACCCGGCAAAATCAGCGAAGGCCTCCAGCCACTCCTCTGTCAGCTCGCCGCGGATCTGCAGCGTATAGACATTGTGTAATTCAGGCAGGTCCTGCAGGTCAAGAACACGGACGGATGACGGCTCGACGAGGCCATATTCCTGCGACTCCAGTTCCTTATCCAGACCGGCAGGCCGGGCATACGGAGTGATTTTGAATACGGGATTCAGCCCTGCATCCTCATAATATTGTTCTGCAAGCCGGATCTTCCCTAACATTCCAAGTCCGGCATCCTGTTCCTCCGGGCCGTAGAGCGGGTTGACCGAATTCGCCCGTTTCGTATAGCCCGCTGCCGAACGCAGCACCCAGCCCTCCAGCATTACGCTCTGCTCCGCAGGCCAGGTATTCAGCGTAAGCTCTTCTATTGACTTGTACAAACTTGTTCCTCCCTTCTCAGCTGCGTTTGCTGCGCATTGCATTCAGCAGCTTTACGCCTGCATCCTCATGTGACGTAAAGTGATCCTATTTAGGTGATGCCTTGGCATACAGGGCAATTTTGCCCTCATCATTAAAGTGCATGCCCCAGCCGTACCGTTTGGACAGCCTCGAGGCCCGCAGGCAGGGATTGCTTTTGGAGAACAACGCTCCCCATATTTCGATGAATCTCCCTGCTGGAATCAATCCTGCTTTTCTTCTATAATAGTCCACTCCGTAAACCCAGGCAAAGATAATGAACACAGCAAAACGGCCAATCCCCTGTAAAGTTGGGAATTAGCCGCTTCTTCAAAGCTGGAACACAACACCTGATTTTACCAGCTGGACTTGGTTATACCGGGGATTTGACCCTTCAGCGCCAGATCCCGGAAGACGATCCGTGAAATTTTAAATTTGCTTAAATACCCTCTGGGTCTGCCGGAAACAGTGCATCTGTTCTTTTGCCGGGTAGCGGAGGAATCGCGCGGCAGCTTCTGCAGGGCCATATAATCTCCTTTAGCCTTCAGCTCTCTCCGTCTATCTGCGTATTTAGCCACCAATTCCTGCCGTTTTAATTCTTTGACTACTTTTGATTTCTTGGCCATATTATATATCCGCCTTCCGTTGTTTGATTGAGTTGCCAATGATGAATCCTGCTCTATTCGTTAAGTGCCGTCTTCAGCGCTTCCAGGTTCTGACGCATGATACCGATATAATCAAGGTTATTGCTGCGGTCCTCATCCGTCAGTCCTTCGATCGGATTCAAGACAGCGGCCTTAGCACCAATTTCCTGGGCAATAGTATCAGCCACACTGGAGGATACCAGCGTCTCGAAAAAGATTGTTTTTACGTCATGGGCCTTGGCGAATTCAACAATTCCGGCCATTTGGGCAGCAGATGGCTCCTGTTCCGGAGAGAGGCCGGCAATCGGCACCTGTGTCAGGCCGTATGCCTCAGCCAAATAGCCAAAGGCAGCATGCTGGGTAATAAAATCTTTGCGTTTTGAATCTTTGAGTCCATCCTGAAACTCTTGGTGCAGTGCCTCCAGTTTGGCAATATAGGCCTCAGCGTTAGCTTTGAAGGCAGCCGAGTTCGCTGGGGAAGCAGCGGACAACGCGGCTTCGATTGTACGCACTTCCTTGATTGCAAGTTCAGGAGCTAGCCAGACATGGGGGTCCAGACCGCCATGATTATGAGCATGGCCTTCCTCCGCATGTCCGGTTTCTTCATGCTCGTGATCATGGCCTTCCTCCGCATGTCCGGTTTCTTCATGCTCGTGATCATGGGCTTCCTCCGCATGTCCGGCTTCTTCATGCTCGTGATCATGGGCTTCCTCCGCATGTCCGGCTTCCTCATGCTCGTGATCATGGGCTTCCCCGGCATGTCCGGCTTCCTCATGCTCATGACTGTGAGCATCCGCTTCTTCCTCTGTGCCTTCCTTAATTTCAAGCCCTTTGCTGGCTTCCACGGTGACCATTTTACTGCCCGAAGCACTGTCCAGCACTTGCTCGACCCAGCCCTCCATGCCGGCTCCGTTATACACGAGCACATCGGCATCCGTAATCTTGGCCATATCCTGTGCTGTCGGTTCCCAGTCATGCGGCTCCATGCCGGCCGGAACCAAGACTTCGACATCGGCAAGCCCGCCTGCAACATTCTTGGTGAATTCATACATCGGGTAGAAGCTGACCTTAATGTCCAGCTTGTCTGCTGCCGGAACGGCAGTTGTCTCGGCTGCTGGCGCATTAGAAGCAGTAGCAGCAGTAGCGGCAGGATCTGCGCTATTGTTTTTGCCGCAACCGGCGGCAATCAGCAGGGTTGATAGGGACAAGACGGCAAGATGGCGGATATTGAATTTAGACTTCATAAATGTTAACTCCTGTTCTTATATGGGTTTATGGAATTTACTTAAGGATTTATGTGTGTTACGGCGGTTCCGCCGCCTGCTCAGCTTCTGCACTGCGATGGCGGTCAGCAGGAACAACAGCAGAATGAGGGCAATTGTGCCTCCGGGAGGCGTATTGATATAATAGGATGTTGCCAGGCCGCTAATAACACCGGTGAGGCCCACGCCAATCGAAATCAGAACCGCGGCGGTGAAGCCGGAAGCGACACGCAGCGCAAGTGATGCTGGCAGCACAATAAGTGCGGACACCAGCAATACCCCTACCACCGGCATCGCTGCCGCAACGGTCATCCCGGTGAGCACAGCGAACGAAAAGGATAACAGGCCCGTATGCACGCCGCCGATGCTGGCCGTCTCTTCGTCAAAGGTCAGGCTGTAGAGCGGCCGCCGCAGCAGGACGAAGTACAGCAGGCCTGCCGCTGTGACGATAGCAATCAGTCTAAGCTGGGTATCACTCACAGCTACGATAGAGCCGAACAGATACGAGCTGAAGCTCTTGCTCAGATTCTGCTGTAAGCTCATCAGCACAACTGCCAGCGCTAGCCCTGAGGTCATAATAATGGCAACCGGGAGCTCGCTGTATGTACGGTAAGAACGGCGTAGCTGCTCGATGACGATACCGCCGATGACAGCCACCGCGAAACCGCTGAGTGCGGGATTCAGCTGCAGCACTGAGCCCAGCGCCACACCCGCGAGCGACACATGCGAGAGGGTATCGGCCATCAGCACCTGACGGCGGAGCATCAGATATACGCCGAGCAGCGGCCCGATGATCCCGATCAGGCCCCCGGCCCAAAATGCACGCTGCATGAATTCGTAACCAAGCATTGCCAGCCCTCCTGTTCCTTCCGTTCCAGGCTGATCACTGTATCTAGATAAGCGCTTGTCTCCTCCAGGCCGTGCGTGACCATAATGACAGTGCGCCCGTGCTGGCTGACATAATGTCGCATCAGCTTGTAGAATCCGGTACGGCTGGCGATGTCCATGCCTGTGGCCGGTTCATCCAGCACCAGTACCTGAGGCTGTCCCGCGAGCGCACGGGCGATGCAGACCCGCTGCTTCTGCCCGCCGGACAATTCCCCGATCCGGCGGTCACGGTAGTCCCACATCTCCACCTGTCTCAGGCTGCGCTCGACAATTTCTTCCTCACTTTTCGTAAACCTGCCGAACAAGCCAAGCCGGGCATAGCAGCCGGAACGGACCAGTTCAATAACCTTGCTAGGAAATCCGGCATTGAAGGAAGCCACCTGCTGCGGAACATAGCCGACAGCAAGCTTGCCACCTCCTGTGATTTCCCGGTTCAGTGTGACTGTTCCGCTCCACGGACGCAGCAGACCCAACAACAGCTTCAGCAGCGTGGTCTTTGCCGCACCGTTCGGGCCGGTAATCCCGATGAACTGACCGGCTTCAATATCAAGCGACAGGGAGTCAATCACAGGCTCGTTCCCGTAACCAAACACCACATCCCGCATGGATGATAAAATCATGGCACATATCCTTTCTTACCTAATCCGCTTTGGATTAATCGTAAACATTACGTATTGACTCCAAACATATTATCGTAATGATAACGATTTGTAAACCCATTATGGCAAATTAATCGTAATTATTATGATTAACAACGATTAATGTCAGCACAAAATGCTGATTCCAAAGTCAACCGGGCATCTCCCGCAGCAGCCTATCTTCATAAAGAAAGCACATTTTAATAAAAGGACCCATTCTCCACTCTCATGTGGAAACAGGTCCTTCTAAATGCGAACTGGCTGAGGCACCCTCTATGAGATCCGCTCTCTACTTGTGCTCGCTTACCGCCTCTACTCCTGAGCGGCTGCCAGCAGCTCCTCGGCAGGCCAAGGAAGCGGATTATTGAACTGGCTCCAGTCCTGCTGCAGTTCTTCTCCGGTAAGCAGACAGCGGTCCAGTCTGGCTTCAATCGCCGCACGGTCCATGGCCACTCCAATGAACACAATCTCATTCATCCGGTCGCCCCACTGCTCGTCCCATCCGGCCTTCACGTCAGGCTCGGCCGCCAGCACTTCAAGCTGCTGCTCCTTCGGCAGAGTCGCCAGCCAGTAACCGGCCGGACCAAATTGGATAGAAGGCCCGGCCTGGCTTAAGCTCGCGGCGAGATCGCCCTTCGCGGCCAGCCAGACCAGCCCCTTCGCCCGCACAACTTCTTCCGGCCAATTGCTGAAGAAGAAGCTTAACCTCTGCGGGTGGAAAGGTGTTCTGCGCCGGTAGACGAAGGAGCCAATGCCATATTCTTCAGTCTCCGGTGTATGCTCCTCCTTATTCAGCTCCGCAATCCAGCCGGAGGACATGCTTGTCTTCTCAAAATCAAACAAATGCGTATTAAGAATCTCCTTGGGATCAACGACACCGTTAACCGTACGGATGATCTTGGCGCCCGGCTGAAGTCTGCGCAGCACAGCCTCAAGCTTGTTCAGCTCCTGCTCTTCAACGAGATCGCATTTGTTGAGCAGCAATACGTCGCAGGTCTCAATCTGATCAATGAGCAGATCTACAATATCGCGGAAATCCCCTTCGCCTGCCGTCATATTACGGTCGATCAGACTGTCTCCGGAAGCGAAATCATGCCAGAAACGGTTGGCATCCACAACGGTGACCATCGTGTCCAGTCTGGCGAGCTCCGTCAGGTCAATATCCAGATCAGGATTGGCATACGTAAAGGTCTGCGCGACCGGAACCGGCTCGCTGATCCCGGAGGATTCGATCAGGATATAATCAAACCGGCCTTCCGCGGCCAGATTGCTCACTTCACGCAGCAGGTCGTCGCGGAGTGTGCAGCAGATGCACCCATTGGACATTTCCACCAGCTTTTCTTCGGTCCGGGAGAGCGTGTTGCCGGATTTTACCAGACTAGCATCGACATTGACCTCACTCATGTCATTGACAATGACAGCGACCTTCAAGCCGTCTCTGTTGTGCAGAATGTGATTGAGCAATGTGGTTTTACCGGAGCCCAGATATCCGCTGAGCACGGTAACAGGAATTTTATTCATAGTTTTACTCCTTAGACTTTTAGATGGGATAGGGATAACAGATGAAAAGTGATGTGCAGCGTAAGGCGGCTTCAGAACCCGGACTGCATAACTTAGCGTGTCTCACGGTGCAGCGTGACCCGTTTCAGACGCGGACAATATTTCTTCATTTCGATCCGTCCCGGCTGGGTTTTCTTGTTCTTGGTAGTGGTATAGTTGCGGTCGCCGGTTTCTGTGCAGGCCAAAGTTACAATTACTCTCACAGCGTTCATCTCCTTTTGTATAATCGTAATAATTACGATTTACACATTCTACATGTTTGAGTCCCCTACTGTCAACAAGGGCATGCAGAAAATTTCTACTCTCTCAAATATGTGGTCTTTCCTTAGATCAAATTACGTATAAATGGAAATATGAAAATATGATTCTTGCAATTGCAAGATTCAAACGGGAGTGTGGACGATGAAGATACCGGTGATTATATTAAGCGGATTTCTGGGGAGCGGGAAGACAACTCTCCTGCTCACTCTGCTGAAAGAGAGCAAGGCACGGGGACTGAATCCCGGTGTAGTGATGAATGAGCTGGGCAAACGCGATGTTGACGGCTACATTCTGCAGGAGCATACAGGGACAAGTGTGGAAAAACTGCTGGACGGCTGTGTCTGCTGCAGCCGCAAGGACGAACTGCCGGGAAGCCTGAATGCACTGCTCGCCCGGCGGCCGGATATGATCTTTATCGAGCTTACCGGCGTCGCCGATCCCGAAGAGATCGCAAAGTCGCTGCAGGAGCCTTCGTTCAGCGAGCGGCTGGCGCTGCACTATACGGTCACCCTTCTCGATGCCGAAAACATGCTTGAGTACAACAGCCGGTTTTCTGCCGACAAGCAGCTTGTCCGGACACTGCGCAAGCAAATCAGCGGGGCCGATCTGATTATCGTCAATAAAAGTGATCTTGTAGAGCCGGAAACCTTATGGAAAATTGAAAAGGCCGTCCGCAAGTATAATTCGGAATCCGAGATTGTGTTTACCCACTACAGTGAAATCAACGTGGCTCCGCTGCTGGCCGGCATCACTGCCCGGACATCCCGTACCGCAGCTGCCCAGCGCAGCTCCCGCAGCATCAACGGGACCGTGCTTAAACGGATGAACGCCGGTCAGCCCCAGGGTGCAACCGCTGTGCAGGAACCGGGGCTTGAAGCCGAACCCTCGTATTCGCAGGTGGCTGCTGTGACGCTGACATTCCCGCAAGCGGAGGAAAGCGGAATCTACAGGGAACAGCTGGAGGGCTTCTTCCGCGAATGGGGCGGCAGCCTGCTGCGGGCTAAAGGACATGTACGGCTGAGGGGTCAGGCTGAAGTCCAGCTGGTACAATTTGCCGGAAACCGCGCAAGCTGGGAGCCGTCGCGTTATCCGGGACTACCTTATGTCGTTTTCATAGGGTTGCATTTGGATGAACAGCAGCTGACGGAGCGCTGGTCTGCACTGTTCGGTTAATACTGCATGCCGGGAAGGAGCCAAGATGCCTTGACAACCTTTTCTCCGTTTAAAATACTGCCGCTGCTCATTCCCGCCGTCTTTCTGATTATTGCGGGCATCGTGTGGCTGCCGGAGCACCCGGAGCTGCTGGACAATGCCTATGTGGATACGTTCAAAACAGCTTTTATCGGCATTCTGCTGGAAGCCCTGCCGTTTGTGCTGCTGGGTGCGCTGCTGTCTTCCCTGCTCCGCGTATTCGTTCCGGACGAGATCATCTCACGCTGGATTCCGCAGAGACCGGTTCCGGCGATCCTGTTCGGCTGTCTGCTCGGCATCCTCTTTCCCGTATGCGAATGCGGCATGATTCCGCTGGTCCGCCGTCTGATGCATAAGGGAATGCCGCTGTATGTTGCCATCGTATTCATTCTCTCGGGACCCGTGGTCAATCCCGTCGTTTATGGGGCGACACTGACGGCCTTCCGCTCCCATCCCGGACTTGCTTATTCCCGGATCGGTCTTGCGTTTGCCGTTGCCGCGCTGATCGGCCTTATCGTTTACATCACGGTAAAAAAGTCACCGCTGCGGCTTTCTATTCAGCGTGAAACCGCGGAACGCCATGAACAAGGCACACGCGGAGGCAAGCTGGTTGCCGTCTTCGTGCACACATCGGACGAGTTTTTTGAGATGGGCAAATATTTGATTATCGGCTGCCTGCTGACCTCCGGCATTCAGAGCTTTATGAATCAGGGCAGTCTGGCCGCTATTGGGGAGAAGCCGCTGGGATCCTATCTGTTCATGATGGGGCTGGCCTTTGTCCTCTCCTTATGTTCAACCTCCGATGCCTTTGTCGCTTCCACCTTTCTGCACACATTCCCGGCGGGATCACTGCTGGCATTTATGGTGCTTGGACCGATGCTGGATTTCAAAAATTCGCTGATGCTGCTCTCGCTGTTCAAGACGAAGTTCGCGCTTTACTTATTTTTTCTTATCTTCTCCGCCGTCTTTATCGGATCGGTGCTGGTTTCATTAGGGTTATGATGCTATTTCTTACAAAAATTTCAGGAGGGCCAGAGATGAACGATTCCGGCAGCATCCGGTTCCACTATCTGCTCAGGGCGGTTATTCTGCTTCTCTTCGCGCTGTACATTGGACATCTGGTCCAGCAGGACGCGCTGCATTATTATGTCGCCCCGAAGCTGGCGCGCTGGATTAAGCTCTGTCCCGTACCCCTTGCGCTCATGGCACTCAGCCTGGGGATTCAGGCCTTGTTCGGCAACAGCAGTGTCCTGTGCGACTGCGAGCACCGCCTGCCCCGCACCGGGCTCAGAAGCAGCGCGCTATACGGCTTGTTCCTGCTTCCGCTGCTGCTCGGCTTCCTGCTTCCCGACCGTGCTCTGGGCAGCGCGGCCGCAGCCAAAAAGGGCATCGCCTTAACCTATACCACGGTGGAACCGCGGGAAAAAGAGTCATTCGTTGCAGCCAATCCTTATCAGGCGGAATTCGCGGAGCTTGCCGCCAACCTTCACGCACAGGATGTCATTACGGTCTATCCCGAAATTTTCTCCGAAACCTTCGGAGCAATCGACCTGTATAAAGGCCAGTTTGCAGGTAAAGAGATCACCGTCTCAGGTTTCCTGTACCGCGAACCGGCGGTGGCAGGCACAAGTTCGTATGCGGTCAGCCGTTTTCTCGTCCAATGCTGTACTGCCGATGCCACTCCTTTCGGAATCCTGCTTGATCCGCAAACACAAATAAGCCTGCCCGCCGATACCTGGATTGAGGTTCGGGGCAAGCTTCAGGTTGTGAAATACGGCGGCAAGGAACTCATGCGGATTGCTGCAGACAGCATTACAGCGATTCCCCAGCCCTCCACTCCTTACGTGTACACCAATGCCGACTCAGTAGCCGCATGGAAGCAGATTCAAAGTTTACCAGCAGCTAAATAACTGCATCCAGCTCATCATCATCAATGGATCTATCCGGGTTGACGACTTCAACCATCAGCCGGGCCGGGATGCAAATAATCTGCTGCCTCGGCCTGGAAATAAAGCCCATCTCCAGGGCAATCGGCAGCGGTGCATCAGAATACGTCATCTGAATTCCGTAATCATACACTTTTAGTATATTGTGGCCGAACTTAGTCTTCATCTCAATAATCTGCTCTTCTTTGGTCAATGAAACAGTCTTATACTCTTTGCCATTCACTGTAATAACGGCTTTCAGATCCCCTTGTGCATAATGCTCATTCCGGTTATTCATCCATTTGACTCCGTAGATGGAGCCGGCTACAAGTAAAACCAATACAATAATGACAAAATCGCCGCGTTTCATCTTTTGCAATCGCGTTACCCTCTCGCTGGCTATATTTATACGTAATAATTACGAATAGTCTAAATATAGTCAGCGCAGCAGACTTTGTCAATGCTTGCCCACCCGTTTCAGCAGACTGCGCATCCATACGGTGATCGCCGTATAAATCAGCAACACGACAATCAGCGTAAGGGTTCGTTCCTTGGCAGAGCCGTCAGCGAACAGTACGGGACCCAGGCCGAAGAACGTGGTCAGCAGGTAAAGGATCGCGAACAGCACATACAACAACATTCTCATTAACGGCCCTCTCTCCTTCCTTTTGAACCTTCATTCTTTCAGAATAACCTCAATGGAGGCCAATCATTCCTGACTCCCGTATGCTGCTTCAGTCTATCTGCGGGAATAAGCCGACCATTCCCTCAGCACCCTGTCCAGCTCCTCCGGCCGGATCGGCTTGGAGATGAAATCCTGCATGCCGGCCCTCAGGCACATCTCCTTGTCTTCTTTGCGGGCAAAAGCTGTAGTAGCGATAATGACCGGGGACAATCCGAGCTCCTCGCGGATTTTGGCTGTTGCTTCAATCCCATCCATGAGCGGCATCTGAATGTCCATAAATACCAGATCATATTGCCCGGTGAGCACGGCCTCGACCGCTATTTCCCCGTTGGACGCCACATCGGAATCATATCCCCGCTTCTTGAGATATGCCTGCAGCAATCTCAGGTTCACAGGATGATCCTCGGCAACTAGAATCGAGAGCGGACCGTACACCCCGCTGGAGGAGCCTTTGTACTTGCTACGGTTCTCACGCCGTTCCGTAGCAGGGAACGCAGCAGCGCCACCCTCGGAGGTGATTTCTCTTGGAAGAGTGGCATGGAGGGTGAAATAGAACTCCGAGCCTTCATCTTCACGGCTCTCCACGCCTATCGCTCCACCCAGCAGCTCCACCAGCTTTTTGCTGATAGCCAGTCCCAGACCTGTTCCGCCATATTTGCGGTTGATCGATGGATGCAGTTGGGAGAAGGATTGGAACAGCAGCCCTTGGCTGTCCAGCGGAATACCGATCCCAGTATCCGTCACGGTAAATTTAAGAACACACTCGCCGGAATCCCTGGATGACACCAGCTTCAATTGAATCCCGATCTCCCCTTCCTCGGTGAATTTCACCGCGTTGCCGACCAGGTTTACAAGAATCTGGCGCAGTCTGGCCTCATCCGTTAATACCAGCGTTGGCAGCGCGTCATCCAGCTCGCAGTTTAGCGAGAGCCCCTTCTCTTTGATACGGGGATAAAAGATATCTGTGACGTTCGATACAACCTGGCGGAGATCCACGGCTTGCAGCTCAATCGTCATCATGCCCGCCTCAATTTTGCTGAAATCAAGCACCTCATTCAGAATATGCAGCAGCGTCCCACCGCTTTTGGTTATAATCTGCGTATAATATTGCTGTTCTTCGTCAAGTTCGGTGCCTTCAAGCAAATCAGCCATGCCGATAATCCCGTTCATGGGTGTGCGCAGCTCATGGCTCATAATGGCCAGAAATTCCGATTTGGCCCGGTCCGCCTGCTCGGCAGACTCCTTAGCCCGTACAATCGCCTTCTCTTCGGTAATGTCGCGGAACACAACCACAACACCCTTCCGTACACCGTTATCGAACAGAGGGGTCATCCGGTATTTGACGAGAAAGCTTGAACCGTCCTGTCTCCAGAATACGCCCTCTTTCTCATCATAGGTGAGATGATCTTCCAGCCATTCCCGCAGGGGCTTCCGCCCTCCAGGATACGGCTCACCGTCGAGCCAGGTCTGCTCGATCGTAGGCAGCCTGATCTCACCCGCCAGCTCCCCGGCTTCGTAGCCAAGCATTGCGGATGCCGCCGGATTGATAAATACCGTTGCACCCTCAAGATTCATGCCAAAAATACCTTCTGAAACGGAATTCAGAATCAGCGCATGCTCATAGCTGAGCTTCTCAATCTGCTCCAGATGCCGTTTGCGCTCCGTAATATCGCTCGTAATGGCGAATACGCCCACAACCCGGCTGTCTACCATTATCGGCACATAAATCATACTGACCTCGACAACATGCCCATCCCGGTGAAGCAGTCTGCTCTCAAAGGTTTGAGCTACACCGCTGGCAGCAACAAGAAAGCGTTCTGCCACAAAATCCAGCTCTTCCGGATCAAAGATATCGCTGTAGTTTGACAACAGCAGGCTTTCACAGGAATACCCTGTCAAATACTGCAGGCTGGCATTCAGCGATTGAATCCGTCCCTGCAAATCCATCGCGCTGATAGCCGAAGGGTTATATTCAAACAAAGACTTATAGCGGTTTTCGCTCTCCAGCATCTTGAGCTCATATTGCTTCCGCTCCGAGATGTCGCGGGTGATGCCGACAATCTCCGTATCCCCTCCAGCACCGGTACCAATGTGGCGCAGGGTTGTTTCTGTCCAGATGTAAGAGCCGTCTTTACACAGAAACCGGAAGACGATCGGCTCAAGCCTTTCCCCTTTCATGCTGCTGCGCAGATAGGCCTGGACACGGGCTGCATCCTCAGGATGAATATAATCCATTCCCCCGGTGCCTACCATCTCTTCTGGTGTATATCCGAACATCTGCAGACAGACCGGAGAGGCATACAGATAGGTTGCTTCCTCATCGGTTGCATTGCGGGAAATGAAATCCTGGGAATTTTCCGAAATGAGCCGGTAGTTCTGTTCGCTTTCCCGAAGCTGCTGCTCCATTTCCCGATGAGCTGTAATGTCCTGAACCACTCCGCTAATCTGCCTTATGTTACCTGAGGCATCCTGAGCCACTTCCCAATGGGCATCTATAAATTTCTTCGTGCCGTCGGCCGCCGTAATCCCGAAGACCGCTCCGCCTTTTGTCCCATGTTTCACCGAATCAAGCAGCGCCTCCGTAACCCTGGGCAGATCTTCAGGCTCCACACATTCCTTGATGAGCAGCGGATCGTAGACGGTATGATTGCTGAAATCATCGGTATGGCCAAAGATACTGCGCATTTCCTTGGAAGCAATCAACTGCTGGCTGGACGCCTCCCATTCCCACGAGCCCATCCGGGCCAGAAACTGGGCGTTTGCCAGCATGTCCTCGTATTTCTTCCGGACCGTTATATCACGGGCAACCGTCAAGACCTGCTGAACCCCACCCTTATCGTCGCGCATGACCTGGAAAGAGCTTTCAATCCAAAGATAGTGCCCGTCTTTATGGCGCACCCTGCGGGTAAACACATCATTATCCGAATAGAGCAGTCCCTGCTCGGTCATCTCCAATGCGTCTTCCTCATGATAATATTCCGGCCTTTTTTTACCGATCATTTCATGGGTGGAGTATCCTAGTACTCGTTCAATGGAGGGCGAGACATAATGGATCGTACCCTCAGGATCCGCGAGAGATATCAAATCCGGCGTATTCTGCGAAATCAGATTATAGAGATAATGCTCCTCCAGAATCTTCTTCTCCGCCAGCTTGCGGTCCGTAATATCCTTCATTTCCGCAATCATATATAAAGGGGGACCCGCAGCTTCATCAAAAGTCAGAAACAAATGCAGTGCCACCCAGAAGACTTCACCATTTTTGCGTGTAAATTGATTTTCACTGTCTACAGCCGCCCCCGGGCTCTGCAGCAATAGGTTTATAACCTGCTCATGATCTGCTGTGTCTTTCTCTTCCGTACAGGAAATATCCAAATACCGAAGGTTCATAAACTCCGCTTCCGTATACCCGAACATACTGCACAGTGCAGGATTGGCCAGCTGTATCGTCCCATCCTTCATGGAAACAACTGCAAATCCTGTAGAAGACCGCAAATACAGATATTTAAAAAGATTGTCGGACAATGATAGAGCCTCCTCTGTGAAAGTGGCGGACAGAAATTAAATGTAAATGTAAGTATATCTTTTTTTCGGTCAATTAGCTTCTAATATGAAGTCTATCATAGAGACAATGGAAAACGAATGAGGCAATTTACTGTTGATTTGGCATGCGAATAAGGGCTTTTTGCCCAAAAAGAATGACCATGGAAGCGGGAAAACCGTTCGATGCAGTTGCAGATCGGGACGTAATGTCAGCAATTTTGCCCGGCCAAAAACCGCCTCTCAGTCACTTTATGCCGTTTGTTTAGTTTTTCGGCTCCGGTGCAGGTCCCGCCGTCCTTGCGGGTGCTAGGTTAATACGAATCAGTATCCAATGTATTAACATACAGCCATCATTCAGGCTAAAACAAAAAAAAGCATCTATCGCCGGTTAAGCGAAGATGCTGAAGAGTTAAGTTCGTTCTATGTCAAACAGGCTGCCATCAGTCCAGTCTCCGGGCCGGAAGCAGGAAGGCACAGAACACGGCAAGTGCGCATGACAGTCCGGCGAGCAGCCACTTGTCTTGATCCCATCCGTCATTCATGAGTCCAAACAGATAAAAGTGTCCGGTCAGACGGCCCTTTGTCATAAAATCAAGCAAATACCAGGCAAAGCCGATAATGTATCCGCCTGATATGTTGCGGAGCAGAAGTGTGGCCGTCATACCTGCGGATCCTATCGCCATTGCGGTAATGGCAACCCCGCCGATCATCGGCCATAGGTCAAATACCGCGCCGCGCAAATGCAGGCTGGTGAAAAAAACGGCAATGATCAAAAAAACAAACAAAGTAGTGGAGAACCAGCGAAACAGGAAGATAGCGTGATGCCGCACCTTCTTGGCGTAGAGCACCTCACCGATTCCGCCTTCCTCCAGCATCGCGAGATGTGGGTACACGATCAGGCCAAGGAAGCTGATCAATTGTTCTCCCAGCTTGGCGATGTCTCTCCATTCCATGAGCTGAGGATCCATAAATAAATGCACGCTGCACAGCAAGGCGATGGATAGCAGCCACGAATAATGGGCGGTCAGCTTCAGGTTGTACCAACCAAGCACGCGGAGTGATTGACCTGTCATGAGGCTTCCCCCGCGACCGTTTTGGCTTTTCTAGCAGAGGTTTTGTTCCCCCGTACCCATCCAGAATCCGTCCGGCTGCGGTTTCTTTCCCAGAGCAGCGCGGTTCCGGCTGCCAGCAGTACCGCAAGCAGAATGTAAAAGCTGCGGTTAATTGCGATCTCATCCACCCAGCCTTTATATAAATCAGCGTCCCTTGGCGTATTAAAGCGGATGATCAGCTTGTACAGCCCATAGGAGCCCATAAGCGGCAGTGCGGAAATAAACCACCAGACGATCTGCAGAGCGATCGGCACAATCCCCCGGCGGAACAGCATAGAGCCGAACATACCGAAGGCAATCGAAGCCCAGACTGTGGGCAACAGCCACCAAGCTGTGTATCCAAGGAAGAGGAAAATCGTCTCCGCCGTCTGTCCCTTCAGTTCCAGGGCATTTGCGGTCTGCCAACCGCCGGCGACAGCAAGCACAAGATAAATCAGGGAGAGCATAATCCCTAGTGCGATAAACTTTGAACCAACGTAGGTCCATGGCGAAACCCGACGGCTGTAAATCAGCTCACTCATTCGGCTGGAACGATCGCGGAGCAGCACAAAAGCTGATAGGAACACGGGAAACATACCGGCCGAAAGTGAAAGATAATCGCTGAAATACCGTGCGGCTCCGGGCAGCAGCTCTCCGGCCTCTACAACCTCGTTGTAGCGTGCAAGCGTTTGTTCCTGCGCTTTCACCGCCTCATCGTAGTTCTCTATCGCAAAACCGAATTCATCCATCCCTTTTTTGTACATACTGTTTCCGCCAAGTTGCTTGTTTAAATCATCGGCAACCTTGTAAACATCATCCATCGTGTACTTATCCGGATCTTTAATAATGTTGTCCAGCTTGGAAGCAGCTTCGGTGAGGGCAGCTTTTTCTTGCTTGTCCAGCTTGCTCTCGAGCGGAAAACCGATTCTCAGCTTGGTTGTTGAACCGGCATTCAGGTCCCAGCCAATCTCTTTCCTAATTTGCGTAGCAAGCTCAGAGGTGTTCCCGGGCAGCTTCCAGCCGTAAAAAGGATGTTCCGGGGGACCCACATTTTGCGGCTCAGTCATAACGGGAGGCCGAAGCTCGCTCCAGGTCTGCTCTGCTGCATATTCGGTGAAATAGAAGAAGCAGGCCACTAGTATAAATACATAAAAGACGAGACTGCGCAGAATCATGCGAATCTCTTTACCAATGAGCCCTATCATACGAACGACTCCTCCTTGCGCATCAGGTAAAGATAGGCATCCTCAATGGACGGTATGGCCTGCTGCGCTCCCTGATAAGGCTGCTGATCGGCGAGAACACGGATGCGCATTCCTGTGCCTTCCGGCACAGCGGACAGCACGGGAAGGCGGTCGCGGTCCCGTTCCCACTGCGCCCGGTCAAGCTCCACCGTCCAGACGCGTCCGGCGGCAGCCCCCGTCAGGTCGCCGATTCTGCCGTGGTAGCGCAGACTTCCCTTATGCAGCACGGTCATTTGCTCACAGGTGGATTCCACATCCTCGACAACGTGGGTGGACAGCAGCACGATTCTCCCCTCAGAGAACCGGCCGAGGAGCCGGCGAAAACGGATCCGCTCTTCCGGATCAAGCCCTGCCGTCGGCTCATCGACGATCAGCAGCTTCGGTTCATGTACCATTGCCTGGGCCACGCCGAGCCGGCGCTTCATTCCGCCGGACAGTGCTTTCACTTTGGTCCGGCGCTGCTCCGTCAGGTTCACCTGCTCCAGCAAATCGTCGATTCTCCGCTTCCGCTCCGAATGCCCCTTCACCCCGGACAAAAGTGCGAGATAATCCATCGCTTCAAGCACCGACATCCCTGGATAAAATGCAAATTCCTGCGGCAGATAACCGACCAGCTGGCGGATCTGCGCTTTGTCCGTCAACGGCACTCCACCGATCGTTGCTTTGCCGGACGTGGGTGTAAGTAAAGTTGCAAGCAGCCGCATTAGCGTTGTTTTACCTGCCCCGTTAGGACCAAGCAGGCCGTGTATCCCTTCGCCTACTTTGAAGCTGACACCGTTTAAAGCCTGCTTTTCCCCGTAGGTCTTGGTCAGTTGTTCAATTACAAGTTCCATTCTGGTCCTCTCCCTCAAATATTTTTGACTCCCATTACTAATCGCTTTCCTGGTCCCAGGCAAACTCCGTGTTCTCCACCATCAGTCCTATTCCGATCAGGAGGAGTGACAGCAAGACGAGCAACACTCGATCAATGACTTCGAACTTGATCATTACAAAAACAACAACCGCAGTAAGCACAATACCCGCCAGCTTAGTATTTCTTTGTCTGTCGAGCTGCCGGCTGTTTCTCTGCACCTTCTCTGCTTCACGTTTGTCAAACTCCAGCAGACGGGCTTTCCGGTACACTTCCTCTAGAAACGCTTGTTCCTCTTCGGCTGGCTTCACAATCCCACTCCTCCTTTTCGTAAATCTGCCTCAGCTTCTTACGGGCCCGGTGCAGCAATACTTTGAAGCTCACCGTGGTACGGCCCATAATAGCTGCCGCTTCTGTATAAGACATCTCACCTATATCAACGAGATACACGGCCATCCGGTAATCCGGTTTGAGCGCAAGCAACCGCCGTTGCCACTCCCGGTTCTCCTCGTGCACAATCGCCATCCGCTCGGGATCCTCCCTGCCGGGAGGCGGCATGCCGTTCCCTTCAGGCAGGTTCTCTCCTGAAATATTCCCTGAAAAGACGGCATCGGGACGGCTTCGCATTCCTGCTTCAACCGGCAAGATCCCCTGCCGCTGCCGCTTCCGCAAGGAATCTATGCTTTTGTTGCGGAGGATCGTGAACAAATAGGTTTTAAAAGACGCGCGGGCATCGAATCTCTCCGGATACACCAGCAGATAGGCAAAAGAGTCCTGTGCCAAATCCTCGGCGGTATGATAATCCCCGGTCAGATGATAGGCAAACCCTACCGCAGGCTGCCGGTATTGACGAACCAGCCATTCAAAGGCCTCCCGTTCTCCCTGCCGGAACCGGAGCAGCACGGCTGCCTCATCATCCGGGTGACCCGCAGCCTCATCCTCCATAATGGAGCGCTGCCTGTTTCCTCTCTGGATATCGTTCGTCCGAATCCCCTCCTCTCCCGCAGCCTTCTACTACTTATTCGTCCAAGCCTCCGAAATAGTTACAGTGCTTCCGAAAAAAACAAAACGGGTCCGCAAACTGCTGCATCAGCAATCTGCGAATCCGTACTTTTTTGACTACTTCCGCTTGGGACTTGAGAGCTGAAACTTTGAGTCTTTCCTATCAAACCACCTGATGGTTTCTGAAGGCGCGATAAGTAAAGGGCAGGAGCAGGACAATAACGATGATTGCAAAGCCTGTAGCGAACTTATAGCTGGGAATCAGCTGTCCAAACACAGAATACACCTCGTATTCGGTTACTCTTGTAATGCCGTCAACCATTTTGCCAGGAAATAGGTTCATCATATGATTGTACAAGCGGCTACTCTTGCTAGCCGGAAAAAACAGCGGGCCAATCAGCAAAATGACAATGAAAATGATAACGGGAAATGGGGTGCTCATCCGGCTGGACAGCCAAAGCGTCACCGCCCCCACGATCAGACAGGCCAGGCTGCCAATGAGAATTGCCCACAAATAGGTCTGAAGCACCGTGAAAGGAACCGGAGCAAAAAGCTTGATCATCTGCACGCTGGCGCTTCCCCCATCAAATCCAAAAATCCCAAGCATCAAGAGAGTATAGATGCCTAATCCCACAGCTAGCAAGCCAAGGGAGACAATCAAGCCGGCTTTTAATTTGGCGGCAATCACCTTATTGCGGCCATAACGGGAGGACAAGATTATTGCATCCGCCCCGCTCTGGTATTCACCGGCAAAGACAGGAGCAAGCCAAATTGCAATCACAAACGCGCTGATCAATAAAACAAACTGCAGGTTCTCGAACACACTCTCCCAGCCGCTTACATAGTCCATTTGGAAGGGGACCGGAATGGACTTATTCATCCGCATAAAAAAAGCATTCTCTTTGGCAGAAGCATTGCCGGGAGTATAATCCCGGTCTATGTACTCTTTCACCTTATCGAGACGTTCCTGATAGAAGGTCTTTGCTGTATTTGGTGTCATGCTGTCGATAATATAATGATCGTATTCACGGGAATGGGAAAAAGCAAACCGGATCAACGTATCAATCTGATAACTCTGCTCTTTGTAGGTTACATAAGCCTCATTTGTGAGCTCCCCCTTCTCGTTAAGGTTTTTCGGATCATGCATGACTTTTTGATGATGCTTGACTGCAGCCGCTATTCTCTCTACCGTGAGCGGTCCGGCAAGCTGGCGGTTGTATTCCTTTCGGAGCGGGATGGCTTCCAGTCCCTTTAGATCATTGCCGTCCTTGTCCGTTATGTACGCACCCGAAACGAGCGCCCATACTCCTAATAAGGCCACGACGATTACAAGTGCTATGCCTATAAAAAATGATTTCCGTCTCATGATCTTTCTGAGCTCAAACCGGGTCAGAATATCCATAAACTGTACCTCCTATTTGACTTCGCCCGCCGCTGCAGCCGATTCATCTTGAAAATGGTATAGAAACAAGTCTTCAAGCGTCGGTGGAACCGAAACTGCATGAGCTGCGGGTTGGACCTTAGAGACAATACGCAGCTCAACCCGGTCCCGCTCATGCCGCAGATTGCTCACACAGTACCGTTCATTCCACACCTCCGCTTCCCTCGCCGGAACATGGCATAACCAGACATTGCCCTCCATCGTAGCTGTCAGCTGCTCTACCGTCCCGCTCATTAACAGTGCACCCCGTTTCATCACCAGAATCTGATCGGCGATATATTCCACATCGGATACAATATGTGTCGACAGGAGGATGATCTTATCGCGGGCCAGATCGGCTATAAGGTTGCGGAAGCGTACCCGTTCCTTGGGATCCAGTCCCGCCGTTGGCTCGTCCAGCACCAGCAGGCGGGGATCATTCAACAGCGCCTGGGCGATACCCAGCCTCTGCTTCATTCCCCCGGAAAAAGTGCGGAT
Organism: Paenibacillus sp. FSL L8-0470; assembly: GCF_038008625.1. Taxonomy (NCBI): domain Bacteria; kingdom Bacillati; phylum Bacillota; class Bacilli; order Caryophanales; family Paenibacillaceae; genus Paenibacillus; species Paenibacillus sp. FSL L8-0470. The sequence continues at coordinate 2,619,227 of NZ_JBBOZM010000001.1, read as the reverse complement.
TTTCTTGCGGGCTGCCTCCTCCAGAGCTACCATGCGCAGCAGTTCACGGGCTTTTCCCTTCGAAGCCTTCAGGGTCAGCCCTTTCAACGATCCGACGTACCACAGAAACTCTTCCGCGCTGAAATCGGGATAATATCCGAAGTCCTGAGGCATGTAGCCCAGCAGATCGCGGTATTGTTCCCCCATGCGGCCAATCTCCTGGCCGTTCATCTGGATCATCCCCGAGGTCGGACTGAGAATACCGCAGATCATTCGCATCAGCGTTGTTTTACCTGCTCCGTTAGCTCCGAGTAAACCATACACACCACTGGTCAGCCGGGCCGATATGCCGTTCACCGCCTGTTTCGCGGCAAAACGCTTGCTTAGCTCATTTATAGTCAGTTCCAACATGTGATGAACCCTCCTTATTTAATGCTCCCTGTAGCCAAGCGGCCTGCGCCGCGGTAATTTCAAATCAGGCTGGAAGCGGTCTCCAGACTCCGGCAAGTCTTGCGCAAACCGCGTACCTGCAGGGCTATTCCTGCGGTTGTCACCAGCAGCATCGTCTGCCATACTCCCATTGCCGCTGGTTCAAACACCCAAAGGTTGGGGGTAAAGGCAAGTATCATCTGAACCAAAGCCACCATGCCGGCGAAGGTCAGGCAGTAATATCCGCAGCTTGGGGTGCGAACCCGATTGAGCAGCCACAGGCAGCCGAGGCAAGTTAAATTAAAAGGCACCAGCAGATAGATCAGCATGGTTGCAACATCACTATGTATCCAAACACTTAATATCGCAGCCAGCAGGGTCAGACCCAGCAAATCCGCCATCCCCAGCAGACTCATGCGGACCATCGTCAGCTTCTCCAGGAGATGGCGGGTGCTGAGTTCTATCTCCAGCATATTACAGCGAAGCGAACGGGTCAGAGTACGGATTCCAGCCATTACCAGCAGAGGCGAGGATATAGAGACCATCATGACGATTTGCACACTCTCACCCATTTCCTGAAGGGCGTTTCGCAGTAACAGCACCATTCCCAGGACGATCAGCAATTGTACGGCCCATACCTTCCGGCTGATGAAGCGAAGCTGGGCCAGATAGAACTCTCCGAACGACGTTCTCCGCCCGGCTTGTCGCTGGCGCAGCACCTCCACCGCCCCTCTGGCGGTATCTTCAAGATGCTGCCGTTCAATGGGGGGCGTGGGGTAGTTCCTTAGGGCGTTGACGATGGCTTGCTCTGATCTCTTGTTCAACGGCTTCATTCCTTTCCAAGTAGCTTCTTAGTACAGCCAGCCCGCGCTTCACCCGGTACTGCACCATACACACGTTCACTCCTGTTACGCGGGCAATGTCACGGTAGGTCAGATCGAGGCAAAAGCGCATAAACACCAGTTCCCGCTGCGCTTCAGGCAGCAGCTCAAACAGCTCATGCACCAGCTGCTCTCTTTCCACCTGTTCTTCTATAGAGCTGCTTTGCTGTGCACCCCTCCAGTCTGCTGCATCCCCCTCGTCCTCCAGGGATAGCGGCTGTCCCTTCCTTAAATGATCGTTGCATAGATGGCGGGCGATTGTGTATAAGTACGCACGGCATTTTCCGGCGTCAGTATAACGCTCAATATGGCGGCAGAAGCGGTAAAAGGTCTCTTGAGTTAAATCCTTCGCCTCTTCCGCGTTCCGTACCCGCCAGCAGCAATACTTCTGGATGCCAGCGTAGTGCCGCTCTATCAGCGGTGTCAGATACTCGGTTTCCCCCTCCTGAATCCGCCGAATCCATTCCTTTTCATCCACCTCGTCCCCTCCTCTCTAATAGGTATAACTGTTTTTCTGCCGGAAAAAATGAACAGATATTGTGTCATTCTTGTGACGTTATGCAAGACCCGGAGGAACGGATAGGCAAAAAAAGAAGCAGCGGCTAGAAAGCTCACTGCATCTCAAGATTGCTCAAGGATTAAGGTTAGTATGTATTTCCGTTCTCTATACGCGCCAAATCGGTAATTCGCATCATGAACATATGGCAGGGAAGATCTCAATGACATGTAATAAAAAAACTAAAATCTGAGCAAAGATAAGCATATCATGTTAAATCCAGTTAGGGTATGATCGGCAGCAATAAATAAGAATCAAATTCATCCCCTGTATATAGAGTAACGTCTGCTTCCCAAACCCTGTCATCCGCCGTCTGAGTCAGCAGTGCGCAGCCGCTCTGATTCTGGCTGCCAATTTCCAGGAGCAGCCGATTTCCTTTAGATACAACAATCGCGCTATCCCATATCTCTATATCCAAGGGGTAGACTTCCCCGGGAATCAGTTTTTGAATCTCATCGAAGCTGTAGTAGGGCTTATATTCCGCCGATAATTGATCATCTGTTTTACGTAAGGAAGCGCGTAGCCAGCCTTGGCTAATGGGAAATTGATCCGTTAGTGCTCCTGAATTAACTACCTCATTGCCAAGAGGGTCAATGTTGCGCAAAGATACAAAAATATCCATATCATCTGTAGTTGACGATGCCCACAAGCGGAGCTTGATAGGTCCCAGAATCTCTGTTTCGTTCTCGAACGGAGCCGTTTCAAACAGAATACGCTTGGAGTTGTTTTCCTCTCTCGAGAATGCTTTCACCATAAAGGGCCCGGCCCAGTGCCTGGACTCGCGCTCCTTATCGCCATCATAGCAAAGCTGGCTCTTGGCTTGCGGAAGTTCCACTGAAAGCAGCTTTGAGCTTGCATCAAGGTAAAATCGTGTCCATTGGGTACGCTTAAGCGGATACTCATTCTCGTAGCGCCATGTGTAGCTATTACCTCCGCGGGGAATGGCAAGCTTCACCTTCGGCTCCCTCGTTATGCCGGTATCGATTCCCTTGAGCCAATAATCGAGGAATTTTTTCTGCAGCTCACGACCCTGAGCGGTATAGAATTCACCAACATGGCTGCCGATATGAACTTCAAGCCACTTGTGCTCCGATGCTGCATTCTGAAATCCCAGAAAGTTCCCCCGGGTATGCATTCCAGCGCTAAACCAGTTGCTTGCGGATAATAAAGGTACCTCTACTTTGCTTAGATCAGAGAACCGATTCGTCCACGATTGATCACGTAATGGATTGTTTTTGACCATCTCCGGGAAATCAATGCGATTGTCCTGCAGTTGTTCCTCAGAAAGGCTTCCACCGGGATTGTATTGATGTGTCAAAACTCCGTTTTCCCACCAGAATGAAAGAAAGCCGTTTACTTGAATTCCACCCGGATAACAGAAATCCGCATAATAATCTACTGTACCTTCCCAAGGTATGATGCACGCTAAATGTGGAGGTTGTTCGGATGCCACAGCCCATTGGCTCATTGCCAAGTAGGAGATGCCCAGCAGTCCTATCCGTCCATTGCTCCAGGCTTGCGTTCCAGCCCATTCGATTGCATCATAATAATCCTTCTTTAAAGCACTTGATAATATATCAAGCTTCCCTGGAGAATTACCGATACCACGTTCATCTACTCGTAATACAGCATACCCTTGTGGCACCCAATATTCAGGATTTGGTGTTTCCCAGCTAAGTAACGGCCCTTTATCCTGCAAATGGGTATATTCTATTGCAACCGTCGGGTTAGCAGGAGCAAATTGCGAGAAATGCGTATCCTTTCCATACGGACACATCGTCATGATTACTGGAAAATCCCCGTCCGCATTAGGCTGATAAAGATTTGCGGCGAGATAATTCCCATCTCTCATAGGAATCTTAACTTCCTTCCAGGTAAGCTCATAAAAGTGATTACTTCTTTCGTTAGTGTCGATAGGCAGAGGATTCATAGCTTGCCTCCATTTGATAGTTTTTCTTGAAACCAGTTAATCAATAAGCTGTGTTCTCCTGTGTCCTGTTTAATAGCATGTGAACTTTCCTTATAAGATGTGTTGTATATGCCGGATACATTTCCCTCCAAATATTAGTACACATGTACTAAAGCAAGTGTATTCCTACGAGTACACTAATTCAACTCTGATCTTTTTCGAGAAAATCATACTTAGCTGAGAATTCTCGGCAATCATCTCTCGAATCCTTCCATATGCTTAATCAAGCTACTTATTTCGGCTTGTAGGGCCAATTTATGATATAATGCTTTTGATTTCAAGTGCATATCACAAACGCTATAAAGGAGATAGGCATGGATAATAATTTAAGAGATAAGATCCTTGAGACTTCAATTGAATTATTTAATAAAAAAGGATATGCATATGTAACATTGAGGGATATTTCCGATGCGCTAAATATTAGTCCTGGTAATTTGACATACCATTTCAAAAAAAAACAAGACCTCATGATTGGTGTTATGGCAAGGCAATATGAAGAATATCAAAACTTAAATTTCTCTGCGGACGTTTCTATCCAAGGGCTGAATCAGCAGTTTTTAATCCTTAGTGCATTCCGCGAAAAATATTTCTTTTATTTCTCCAGTTTTACAGAATTGCCTAAGCTGTATCCTGAGATCGCTGATATGCAAATTAAGGTTGTTAATGATTTCTATACACTTTTTACCGATACATTTACCATATTTGTTAATAATGGAATTATGAAAGAAGAATTATATGCCGGACAATATGAAGATTTGTCCATTTCTTTATTATCGCTCAATATGTATGGGACACAGGAAATAATTCTTCTCCAAAAATTTCTTCCAAAGCAAAAAAGTGTCTTTTCCATCCTGTGGAGCCTTATATTGCCTCATTTAACAAGAGAAGGGACGGACATGTATAATCGGATGACACAGGTCGATAAAACGCCTCCCCCACAACTATACTGCCAGCAAGATAAACCGAACGGAGGCTTGAAAGGGTCAACATGTGACCCCAAAGGTACGTAAGATCTGACTAAGACGCTAGACACCCATTTTCATTATTCGAGCGGCACAACCATACCCTGCAAAACGCAAAATAAAAAACCCTTCCGAAGAAGGGTTTGATTTGTAAACTATGATGCGGTCAAGAGGACTCGAACCTCCACGATATTGCTATCACTGGCACCTGAAGCCAGCGCGTCTGCCAATTCCGCCATGACCGCGTATTATGTATGCAGCGATTTAATCACCGTAATTAAGAATATACTCCCTTTTGATGTAATATGCAAGTTTTATTTTCGAAGCATTTCTGACTTTGGCTAATCCGGCTACCATTCTAAGCTTCATGGCGCTCGCAGCTTCTCTTGGAAATACTGTCGGGTCTTCCCTGTTCCTCCCGGCAGGAATTGTGCTCGGCTCCTGCTGCTGGTGGCTGCTGTTATCTGCTATTATCTGCTGGATCAGCGGCAGACTGCCTGATGCCTTCATTCGATCTTTGAGCCTGATCTCATCGGTCAGCCTGATCCTGTTCAGCTTATACGGTAGCTGCTCTGCCTTATTCGAAGCAGGGGGGTGAATCCGGTTGAAACTGATGATAGGCATAACCAATAAACTCTATTCGATTTATATATTTCACTTATAAGATAACGCATGATACAACAGAAGTATTCCTGTTTGACCTGAAAGGAGACTTCTGATGAATCAGCAATGGAATACCGGAACCTATGATACGGATATGGCCTTTGTATCCCGCTTCGGGGAATCTTTAATTCATCTGCTGCAGCCGCAGCCGGGCGAACGAATTCTCGATTGGGGCTGCGGCACTGGAGATTTGGCCGCTGCCATCGCTGATCATGGGGCAGCTGTTACAGGGATTGATGCATCCCCTGAGATGATAAGCGCTGCCCGCAGCAAACATCCGCAGCTGGAATTTGTGCTGGCGGATGGCCAGTCCTATTGTGCAGATGTTCCCGCCGACGCCGTCTTCAGCAATGCTGCTCTGCATTGGCTGCAGGATGCGCAAGGGGCCGCTGCAAGCATTGCCGCCAGCCTGCGGACCGGAGGGCGGTTCATTGCCGAATTCGGCGGGCAAGGAAACATCGCCTCGGTCGTTAACGGTCTGCCGCGTGCTTTTGCCGCCATCGGGTGCAGCGGCAAGCTGAAGCTGCCCTGGTATTTCCCCAGCATCGGGGAATACTCGTCACTCCTGGAACGGAACGGGATGACCGTTGAACTTGCCCTATGCTTCGGCCGGCCAACACCGCTTGCCGGAGGTGAGCAGGGTTTCACCCGTTGGCTGAACACCTTTGCGGATGGAATTCTGAGCGTGCTCAGCAGCCCGCAGCGTGAGGATGTGCTGGCTTTCATGGAAAAGGAGCTGAAGCCCGTTCTGTTCCAAGAAGGCGGCTGGATCATGGATTACCGCAGAATCCGGATTGCCGCCAAGAAGCACTAAGAAACGAAGAGCGCACCGGAGGTTAATTTCCGGTGCGCTCTTTGTTTCTTCATACCCGCATACCGTTTCTTCTTTGCCTGTTGCTCCCCATTCTCGTCTTGGGATCGGGGGACATTATATCCCTTTCCACGATTATTAGCTACAATAAAGACGCAACTAAGCTTTGCTGATAAGTTACGTGAGCGAGGAGGATTTCCGATGAGTCAAACAATACTGATAGTAGACGATGAAAGAGAGGTCGTCGATTTGTTGAAATTGTATATAGAGAACGAAGGATACCATGTGCTTGAGGCTTTTGACGGGAAGGAAGCTCTGGAAATCGTACAAAATCACACCATTCATTTAATTGTGCTGGATATCATGATGCCTGAATGTGACGGATTTCAGGTCGTGAAGGAATTGCGCCAGTCCTTGTCGGTACCGGTTATTCTGCTGTCTGCGCGTGTGCAGGATCATGATAAAATTCTGGGACTCAAAATTGGTGCTGACGATTATATCACAAAGCCCTTCAATCCATTGGAGGTTGTGGCGCGAATAGAAGCCCAGTTAAGAAGAAATCAATATGTCCAAACGGAGACTACTGCAGCTTCCGAGCTGGTGGAGATTGGCGGACTGGTCCTTGATAAAGCCGGATGCCTATTGTACAAAAACGGGCAACTGACAACGCTGACTTCCATTGAGTATAAATTGCTGCTTCATTTTATGGAGAATCCGGGGCGGGTATTTACGAAGCGGCAGCTCCTTGACAGTGTCTGGCAGCAGTGGTTTGGCGACGACAACACCCTGTTGGTGTACATAAGCAAGCTGCGCGATAAAATCGAAGATGAGCCAAGGAAACCGGTCTATTTAACAACGATCCGGGGGCTTGGCTACAGATTTGAAAAGAGATGCTGAGGATGTGCCGGAGAAACACAGGCGTCCGGACGATGCTGCGTATTCATTACTTCCTCTTGGTCATCGTCATCAGTGTCATTGGAATCCTTAGTATATTATATGCATCCAAAGGAGCTGACCAGAGCTACGCAGAGACAGAGATGGATGTGGTGACGGCACAGAATTTGGTGGATGCAAATAATGATGCCGAGAGATTGAACTCCTTGTTTGATGATATCAAGAAAGTCAACGGGTGGATCGAAGTTCTGGATTCCCGGAAACTGATTACGCAATATATCGGGACGCCCCTGGACAAGTCCACACCGGAGTTGATGCTGCTGGACAAAGACCCGGAGTATGCCCCTTATATCAGCTCAGTTGCTTCTTTTTTGCGAAAAGGAGTTTTGTATACCTATGTCGTGAAGATCCCTGTTGATCAGTTGGAAGTGAGCATCTGGAGCAAACAGAGCGGCACCCTACGGGATAAGCACATTCAACGTTATAACGCCCAAGCTGTACTTGGATTTATCCTCCTCTCCACCATTGTTATTTTTGTATACAGTAGATGGACAGCAAGAAAAATAAGTGATCCGCTGGCAAAGATTGCCGGAGGGATTGACCGCTTAAAAGCAGGTGATTATACAGTTCGCCTTGATTTTAAGCTGGAAAGCGAATTTCTGCAAATCCGTGATACCTTGAATGGTATGGCTGAGAAGCTCGAATGGGCCGGCGAACAAAAAAAGCGGATGGAACTGGACAGGCAGAGAATGCTGGCCGATATTTCCCATGACCTGAAAACACCCATCTCCACCTTATACGGTTATGCAAAAGCGCTGCATGAAGGAATGGTGAAAGATGCAGACAAGCAAAAAAGCTATCTGCAGTCCATCTATAATAAAGCCAAACGGGTGAATGCCCTGCTGGATACATTGTTTGAGATGACACAGCTTGACCATCCTGAATTTATTTTGGACAAAAAAGAACAGGACATCGGTGAATGTATGCGTGAAACCATACTGGACCATCTCTCGGAAATCGAGGACAAGGGGATTGAACTGGAGGTGGGAATACCTGAAGCAGTGGTGCTCTATCCTTTCGACCGAAAGCAAATGGGACGTGTATTCAGCAACCTGATCGCAAATGCGGTGCGCTACAATCCGGCAGGCACCCGCTTGCGGATCACTTTGGAGGTTCAGCCTGACGGCCTCTACCTGGAGTTCGCAGACAACGGGAACGGGATTCCCGCGCACACGCAATCCATTATTTTCGAACCCTTCGTCAGAGGGGACAAGGCCCGGTCCAATGACGGAGGTACAGGCCTGGGGCTGGCGATCGCCCAAAAAATTGTCCATCTGCATCAAGGTTCAATTCAGCTCCTGGGTACAACAGAAGAAACTACGATCTTCCACATCTTTCTTCCCCAAATTTAAGGCTACATTAAGTTTCGTTTTAGAATCGCGAAAGTCTGGTCTGTTATGTTTAGGCTGTGAATCATACAACCATGAGCCTACCACCTATTTTGAGTAAGGGGAGTTGATGTTATTGTTCAAGCGAATTCTTTCAACTGTAACCGTTCTATCGTGTTTGGCCTTTTCGTTGCAGGCTGAAGCGGCAGAAGCACCTCAGCCTCTATTTTCCGGGGAAGTCTCGTCCTCTGCCGTACAAGCCATGCACCCCTTCCCGGAACATGAGCAATACCAGGCGGGTACCATCAAGCCCAACTATGTTTCCCAAAACCAGCTGGATGACGAGGTGCGTAAAAAATATGATGAATGGAAAACGAGATATTTAAAAAAACATCCCAAAAAATCGGATCAATACTACGTTTTCTACAACCTGGAAAAGGAAGCTGCCCCGGATAATGCCGTATCCTGCTCGGAGGGTCACGGTTATGGCATGTTAATCTCCGCCTTGATGGCCGGTCACGACCCGCTGGCAAAAGATTATTTTGACGGTCTCTATCGGTTCTATAAAGCGCATCCAAGCGTAAATAACCCGGCCTTAATGGCCTGGCAGCAGATTAAGACCGGTGCGGGAGATATTATTGACACACCGCCTAGCGACAGCGATGATGGAAGCCGTTCTGCTACTGATGGAGACATGGATATCGCCTATGCATTGCTGCTCGCGGACAAGCAGTGGGGAAGCAGCGGCCCAATTGATTACTTGAGCGAGGGCAAGGCAGCCATAGCTGCGATCATGAAAGAAGATGTGAATCAGCAGAAATGGAGCTTGAAATTCGGCGATTGGGTAGAAAATAGCGATCCCGATTACGGCCTTGCCACCCGTCCCTCCGACTTTATGTTGAGCCATCTTCGGGCATTCGGGAATGCTGCCGGTGATCCCAACTGGGCTAAAGTCGCTGACAACAATTACGGGATTATCCAAACGATCTCCACTAAATACAGCCCCTCCACCGGCTTACTCCCTGATTTTGTGGTATGGAGTAACAGGGGTTACGCCCCTTCGCCTCCAAATCTTCTGGAAACAGACAGGGACGGGTACTTTAGCTGGAATGCGGCACGGGTTCCATGGAGAGTTCCTGTCGATTATTTACTTTCAGGAGATACGCGCGCATTGAACCAGACAAAGCTAACGAATGCATGGATATCCAAAAAAACAAATGGCAATCCAAGCAAAATTGTAGCAGGATACAAATTGAACGGTGATCCGCTTGACGACAACGATCCCGCAATTGCCTTTTCCGCACCGTTTGCAGTTAGCGCCATGGTAGACTCCAGCAATCAAAATTGGCTGAATGCACTATGGAAAAGTATTGTCAATGCGCCGACATCGTCCAATTCCTACTATGGCAACAGCATTAGATTGCTCTGCATGATTACAATTTCCGGAAATTGGTGGGACCCCACTGACGCAAGTAATTAAGACATTAGGCAGATTGTCACAGCACAACAGAACCTGCCGTTATTTGGCGGGTTCTGTTGCATCTCCTACAAATCGGCTGCTTCCGGCTCCCAGCCCCGCCACAAGCAGCAGAACACTTGCTGCTGCGAGCAGTGCCAACGGACCGTTCCAGCTGTTCGTAGCGTCATGAAGCAGCCCGAACAGTGCCGGTCCCATGGCTGCCAGCAGATAGCCGATCGACTGGGCCATTCCCGACAGCTCGCTTGCCTCCTGAGTGCTGCGGGTGCGCAAGCTGAAGAACATCATTGCCAGTCCAAAGGCAAAACCTCCGGCAATGCCGATACAGATCGCCCATACCGGCATCCATGCGCTGCTGCCGAACCAAACGCCGGAGATTCCGGCCATGAACAAAACAGCCGTAATGACAACCAGCCCCCGCTGGTTCTTCAGTTTGCCTGCCCATAAAGGAACAAAAAAAGTAAACGGCAGCTGGGCCAGCTGCAGCAGTGAAAGGATCCAGCCCGCATGGCTGGAGGACATGCCCCGCTCACCGAGAATGACCGAGAACCAGGCAATCAGAACGTAATAAAGCAGAGATTGCAGGCCCATAAATAAGGTAACCTGCCAGGCGAGCGGCGAACGCCACATTTTCCCTGCTGAACCGGGCGTGCTTGTTCCGCTGCCTTGGCCCAGGCTCTTCATCTGCGGAATCCAGAATAGAGTGGCCAGTGCAGCGACAATGAACCATAGGGCAAGTGTGCCCCGCCACCCGAGCCCTGCCTGGTCCGCTATCGGAACACTAATACCGGAAGCCACCGCTGCGCATAAATTCATCGAAACCGTATAAATCCCGGTTAGAAGACCGATACGTCCGGGAAACTTGCCCTTGATCAGTCCCGGCAGCAGCACATTGCACACCGCAATCGACAGCCCGATGATTGCGGTGCCTGCGAACAATGTGAGGGTTCCCGAGGCGGAACGGATCAGGATTCCCATCGACAATGCCAGCAGCGCCAGCATTAGCACGTTGGCAAGGCCAAAACGGCGGGCGAGCTGCGGAGCAAATGGGGACAGCAGCGCAAAAGCGAGCAGCGGAAGTGTAGTTATTGCTCCGGCAAGTGTATTGGATAATCCCAGATCATCGCGGATCATCTCCAGCAACGGTCCGACAGAGGTGAACGGGGCCCGCAGCGCCGCTGCGACAAAAACAATGCCGACCACGAGCAGAATACGTTTAGATCCGGCGTTTCCTTGGGATAAGGTGGATAATGAAGTCTGAATCTTGCGGTCTTCTTGCCTTGCTTTCATGAGGCTCCTCCTGATTGCAGCGAAAAAATCCGTTAAGCACCGGGCTTGTACGGAAATGAAGCTGTTTTATGTATCACACTTTGTTACATTATACCCCCTTATGTATGCCGGCGCACAGCTTCTTGGATTCTTAGGATAGCTTAACTATACGGCCTTCCATCTGAAAAGCGGCCGGTCCAAAAGGACCGGCCGCTTTGCTGAAGATTAATTCAGCTGATTATACCCAGAGAGATTTAGTGATGATTACGAGCAGGATGAACAACACCAGAATCGCTCCAGTGGAAGTGAAAGCACCGCCGTATCCTCCAACATTTTCGCTCATGTTAACTCCTCCTTTATACTTGAATACTTTTAAAATATGTGGAAATATCCAGTCTGGTCTGGGTGAAACGACAAGAACTTACTCACTTCCCCTGCAATTTAAATTATTCTTGCGGTTGACAAATCGGACAACCCTCTTTAGTATCCTAAGAATAAAGGTAGTTGAGAATCACTCTCAACTAGAATACATAACATTACAGAAAAGAGTGAACAAGAGATGCTGCGTCGTTTTTTTTCCTATTATCGTCCTTATAAGAAGCTGTTTGTTCTCGACTTCACCTGTGCGGTGGGTGCGGGGCTTTTAGAGCTGGCCTTTCCGGTGGCCGTGAATAAATTTATTGATGATCTGCTCCCCGGACAAGACTGGTCGTTAATTCTGATCGCCAGCGTTGCCCTGCTTGCCATCTACGCTCTTAATACCGCAATGAATTATGTTGTCACCTATTGGGGGCACATGCTGGGAATAAACATTGAAACAGATATGCGCAAAAAGATGTTTGATCATATCCAGAAGCTCTCCTTCCGCTTCTTCGATAACAATAAAACCGGGCATTTGCTCGGTAGGATTACCAATGATTTGAACGATATCGGCGAGGTGGCGCATCACGGTCCTGAGGATGTGTTCATTGCCGTGATGACGCTGATCGGAGCCTTTATCCTGATGGCCGATATCAATATGAAGCTGGCCGTGATCACGTTCATTATCGTGCCGATTATGGCTTGGGTCATCATCCATTTTGGACGCAGCATGACCTCTACCTACCACCGGCTATTCGGCAACGTAGGCAATTTCAATGCCCGGATCGAGGACAATGTCGGGGGAATCCGCGTGGTGCAGTCCTTTGCCAATGAAGAATATGAAAAAGAACTGTTCGCTGTTGATAACCAAATGTTCCGCCAGACCAAATTGATGGCCTACAAGCTGATGGCCAAAAGCTCGTCAGTCAGTTATATGATGACACGCCTGATTACAATTGTGGTCATGGTCTGCGGCGCCTGGTTCTTTATTCAGGGAGAGCTGGAGATCGGGGAGTTTGTTGCTTTCATCCTGTTGTCCAATGTCTTTTTCCGGCCGATTGAGAAAATCAATGCCGTTATCGAGAGCTATCCGAAAGGTATTGCCGGGTTCAAGCGTTATCTTGAGGTGATTGATACAGAGCCGGATATCGCCGATAAGCCGGGTGCGGTGGAAGTCGGTTCGCTGCGCGGAGATATTATCTTCGGAAACGTCAGCTTCGGCTATGACGACAATCGTTCGGTACTGCAGGAGATCAGCCTGAAGGTCAACGCCGGGGATACGATTGCTTTTGTCGGCCCTTCCGGCGCGGGCAAAACCACAATCTGCAGCCTGCTGCCCCGCTTCTATGACGTCACCGGCGGCAGCATCTCCATCGACGGAATAGACATCCGTGACATGAAGCTGAATTCGCTGCGCAAGCAAATCGGGATTGTGCAGCAGGACGTCTTCCTGTTCTCCGGCACAATCCATGAGAATATCGCCTACGGCAAGCTGGATGCGGAGCTTCCGGAAATCTGGGAAGCTGCCAAACGCGCCCACCTGGAAGAGCTGATTAGCAGCCTGCCGGATGGCATGGATACAGTGATCGGGGAACGCGGCGTGAAACTGTCCGGGGGACAAAAGCAGCGCCTGGCCATCGCAAGAATGTTCCTTAAGAACCCTCCAATCCTGATTCTGGATGAAGCCACCTCGGCGCTGGATACGGAAACAGAAGCCGCCATCCAGCAGTCGCTGGCTGACCTGTCGGTGGGCCGTACCACCCTTGTGATTGCCCACCGTCTCACGACGATCAAAAATGCTGACCGGATTATTGTTGTAAACGAAGACGGCATCTCCGAGGAAGGCCGCCACGAAGAGCTGGTCAACGCCGGAGGCACTTACAGCCGCCTGTACCAGGCGCAGTATAATGCGTAAAACGCAGAGAATGAAATAAATGCTCAAGGAAACAATAGCGCAACGTAAGGCCGAGAATTGTCCTATGCAGGAATGATAGGACATAGGACATCATGCAGAAATAAGAACAACCTTCCGCTCTACAGCCCTATGGGCTGATTGCGGAAGGTTGTTCTGCGTTTACCTGCCTCTTTCCCTACCCCTTCACTGCACTGCCGGCCACTCCTTGAATAATGTACCTCTGCCCCAGCAGAAAAACGATAATCATCGGAATAATGCCTGCTGTTGCTGCCGCCATCATGCCGTTGTAGTCTACGTTGTTCTCAAGAATGAAATTTTGCAGGCCAAGAGGAACGGTATATAAATCCTTATCTAGCAGGAAAACCAGCGCATTCTCGTAATCATTCCAGTGCCAGGAAAAGTCGATGACTGCAAGAGTAGCCAGGGCAGGCTTGGCCAGCGGCAGCACCAGCCGGAAAAAGATCCGGAAATGCCCTGCCCCGTCGATAAATGCCGCTTCAGAAATTTCCGCGGGTACGGACAGGAAGAACTGGCGCAGCATAAACACTCCAAAGATCGTGAACATGCCGGGCAAAATCAGCGCCCAATGTGTATTATAGATGCCCGCCCAATCAAACATCAGAAACTTCGGCACGAACAGCACCTGCGGCGGAACCATCATCATCGACAGGTAGACCAGGAACAGCGGCTCCCGCCCCTTGAACTGAATCCGGGCAAACCCGTAAGCGGCAAAAGCAGAGAAGAACACTGCACCGGCCGTGCTGATCAGCGATATTTTCAGCGAGTTCAGGTAATAGGTAATAAAGCTGTCATTCCCGCTCCACACCTTGATATGATGCTCCCAATTCAAGCTGGAAGGAATCCACTGAACCGGATATTTGAACACATCCGCAGGTGACTTAAACGAAGTGCTGATCATCCAGATAAAAGGCACAATCATCAGCAGGGCGAAACCGGACATCACAAGGGTAGCGATGATTTTGCGGATATTGACGGAAGAATCAGCCTTGATCTCCTGCAGGTAAGGCGCTGCCGGTCTAATCGTTGTTTTTTGCATCGGAAATCCTCCTGAAAATTTGGTGGCGAAGCCATCACCCGGACGCTGAACTGTCCACTCAGTAATGGACCCAGCGTTTTTGGCCAACCCACTGGAACACGGTGAAGATCATGATAATCGCGAAGAGCGCCCAGCTTATGGCGGCGGCATAACCCATCTCGTAATAGCGGAAGGCATTCTGATAAATGAACAGCGACAGCACCGTTGTGCTGTTTCCCGGCCCTCCCTGGGTGATCGCCTGAATGATGCCGAAGTTCTTGATCGTCATGATCAGTCCGGTGATCAGCAGCAGAAAGGTTGTAGGACTCACCAGCGGCCAGACTATACGGCGGATGCTCTGCCAAGGACGGGCTCCGTCAATTCTGGCGGCTTCCATCAGCTCTTCGGGAATTTCCTGCAGGGCTGCCAGAAAAATAATCATGTTGTAGCCCAGCATGAACCAGATCCAGATGATGTCAATCGCATACATCGAGGTTTCCGTCGTGGACAGCCACCCTGGCGGATGGTTAATGCCAATACCGCGCAGGAATCCGTTAATCGGACCCGAGGTCGGCTGGAACAGCAGCATCCAGACAAATGCAATGGCTACGCCGCTGGTAATGTAAGGCATGAAATAAAGCGCCCGCAGCGTTTTTTGAAAATAAACAGATTTGTTCAGAATAACCGCCACTATAAAAGCCAGCAGAATCGACACCGGAACGGCCAGCAGAAAGATAAGCGTATTCTTCAGTGCCACATAAAAAAGCTCGTCTCCCAGCATCCTCGAAATGTTGTCCAGACCGACAAAATGAATCTCCGGGTCCATAAATTTGTAATCGGTGAACATCAGATAAAACGAATAGGCGGCCGGTATAATAAAAAACAACAGGACCCCGAGCATATTCGGTCCGATAAACAGATAGCCGAGCCTGCTCTGCCGCTTCATCCATGATTTGTTCATTGTTCCCCCACTCCTTAGCTGTATGATCTCGACCTAAGCATAACAAGCCTGACGGCGGCTTTTAAGGAACATAACCACCGAATGGATATCACAGAATTACTTATTTTGCAGCTTGTTTGCTTAGGGGCATGCGGATGGAAATGTTCTATTCGTGGACAAGTGGAAACGGCTTCGCCGTCCTCAAAAGGACGGTATCCGTTTCAGCGAGAAATAGAAGTTTAAAAAAACCGCTCCCCATAAGGGAACGGTTCTATGCAGCACAACCGGCAGCGGCTTACTGATTCTGCTTCAGCCATTCATTGTGGCGTTTGACCATACTCTGTACCGTTTGTTCCGCGGTCTGGCTGCCAAGGAAATATTTCTCGTATTCCTGGGCGCGCATATCCACGATTTCCTGGGCGATGCTGCGGACAAAGGTTGGCGTCTTATCGCCGTAGAGCACGAACTGAAGCGAAGCTTTATCATAGGTGTCCGCATGCTCGCCGAGCAGATGGGTAATCGCGTTCTGCTGGTCCACCGCATTGGAGGAAGGCAGGCGGCCTCCGGCCGCCATCGGAATCATGCCGCCGTCGGCATACCATTTCAGGAACTCCCAGGCCGCTTGTTTATTTTTGGATTTGGCGTTGATGGAGATGAAGTCGCCCAGTCCGCCGCTTTTGACGAAATCCGCTTCATTATCCGCCAGCCTTGGAACGGGAGCAAAGGCGATGGTGAACTCACGCGGAAAATCCGTCATATTGTTGGAGCTGCGGATCAGCCATTCCCCAATGTTGATCATCGCTGATTCTCCGCCGAGGAACATGTTCTCCACAGGCATCTTGGAGGTCAGCTGCTCGCCAAGCGGCGGGGTGGTGGCATCCTCCTGCATCATTCCGTTCAGCGTTTCAAGCCATTTGATGATCAGCGGATCATCAAGGTTAGAGCTGCCATCCGCCTTGACATAACCGTTCTTCACGAGAACGGAATCCAGCGGATCAACCAGCGAGGCCGTATGCTGCACCAGCCCGTACTTGAACCCCTCCGCCTTCAGCTTGGCGGCATATTCTCTTGCTTCATCCCAGGTCCATGCCGTTGGTAAGGCCAGCCCGGCTTTATCGAGCGCATCCTTGTTCAAGGCAAAAAACAAAGCATTCTTTTTGGTTGGCATCCCGTAGTATTTATCGTCTATTTTCCAGGTAGCAGCATCCGCACCCATTTTCTCGTCGATGTTGTAGTCGCTGAATTCGCCGAGGTCGAGGGCAGTGCCGCCCTTGATGCGTTTATCCAGATTGGTCAGAGTATAATTGACGAACAGATCGACGTTCTGCCCCGTCGAGAGTGCGGTATCAAGCTTCAGGTTGCCGTCATCATCATTGACAAAACGTACGTATTCGACCTGAATCTCAGGATGCTCCGCATTCCAGGTATCCACAACCTCCTGTGGTCCGTTCTCCGGCGGAACGGCACCCCACATGGTTAACTTCACCGCTTTGCTGCCTTCATTCCCCTGCGCTTCTCCACCGGTGTTATTTTTGTTTCCTCCGCATCCGCCCAGTATCCCAAGCATCAGCACGCATGCCGCCAGCAGGGTCAACCCTTTTTTAGTTTTCATCGTTTCTGTCTGCCTCCCCGTTTATGTTATGGATTGTGCTTCCCTTACATCCTAGCAGGGACGCTGGAGGCATTTTAGATACAAATCCACCATCCTGGCGGAACAAATATACGGAATTTGAGCAGGGACCGGGCAAAAATGCTCACACATATTTCTTCTATTCCTCACGGTGGCGGTATTGGCTCGGGGTGCATCCGGTCCAGCGCTTAAAGATTTTGATGAAATAGTTATCGCTCGGAAAGCCCACCCGATGCCCCACCTCATGCACAGGCAGATCGGTCTCCCGCAAAAACACTGCCGCTTTCTCCATCCGCACACCGTGCAGATAATGGATCAGTGTATGCCCGGTTTTCTTTTTGAATAAGGCGCTGATATAATTCTCTCCCATCATTACATAGCGGGACATAGACTTGACTGTAATATCGCGGTCATAATGCTCTCCGATATATTCAATGATCTTGCTAATCTCCGGATGCGAAACAACAGGCCCGGACAGGGACCCGAAGCCGGACAGCGGCTGATTTTTCACCTCATCTTCAGGAAAAGCCGCACCCGGTCCGGGGTTAGCGGTGTCAGGTGCTTCCGCAGAAGCTGCAACAACCGCTGGAATCCCGTCTGCCTCCAAAAGAGCAACATTCCGGTGACTGCCGGCACTCAGCTCGGCGCTAACCTTGCGCAGCGTATCCCGCAATGAACCTACGCTCATTGACAGCTTGAGAATATAATTGGAGGCCCCGTATTCCATCGCTTGGCGGACATATTCGAACTCTCCCATGCAGGTCAGCATAATAAATTTCGTATTCAGACCCGCTTGACGGGTCTGCTTCAACAGCTCAATGCCGTTCAGACCAGGCATCACGATATCCGCGAGCACCAGATCAGGTTTATCCCGCGTGATTAGTTCCAGCGCTTCGGTCCCGTTGCCGGATTCGCCGATAACCATGAAGCCGAGCTCCTCCCAGGAAATAATCTCCCGCACCGACTCTCTTACGAATACCTCATCCTCCACCAGCAGTACGCTCCACATGAGACCTTCCTCCTTTTACTGGATCTTCTTGTCCTGCACATAAGGTGTCGACAGCAGGAAGGGAATACTGAACCGGATCAGGGTTCCCGGTGACAGCTGGAGGATCTCCAGCTCACTTTGGCCCTTGAAGAGCAGCCGCAGCCGTTCCTTCAGGTTGGACAGACCGATCCCCTTACGGGTCCGTGTCACCTGCAGGCGTCTGGATTCCTCCATGCCGATACCGTTATCTCCGACCTCCAGCGTAAGCTGCGCTTTATCATTTCTGTAAATACGGATACTGATCTGCCCCCGTTCAGTCAGAGGCCCGACGCCATGGCGGATCGCATTCTCCACCAGCGGCTGCAGGCTCAGCTTCGGCACCAGCGCATACTCCAGCTCATCGTCAAAGTCGCAGGTTACCTCAAAGCTGCCCTGATACCGGATCCGCTGAATATGCAGGTAAGCCTGAACCAGCTCGATCTCGTCCTTGAGGTAGACCAGCTCAACCTCAGCATTCAGGCTGACCTCCAGCAGCTTGCCCAGCGACACGCACATTTCGGAGATCTCCTCATTCCCGCTGCGGATGGCGCTCCATTTCATCGTGTTCAAGGTGTTCAGCAAAAAATGCGGGTTCATCTGGGCCAGCAGCATATGGAAATGAACCGCCTCCTTCTGCCGCTCCTCTGCCTTCAACTGGGCAATCAGCTTATTCGTGTCATCCAGCATTGTATTGAAGGTCCGGGTCAGCTCCAGCACTTCGCCATGACTCCGGCCTTCGGGGATGCGGATTTTCAGGTTTTTGCGGACGACATCCTTCATCTTGTTCTGCAGATGCGACAAAGGACGGGTAAAGGTAGCAGAGATCATAAAGGCTATGAGTACAAATGCAGCTGTGAAGGCAAAAAACGTCAGGAAATAACGCTGCTTCAGCCCGGAAATTTCATTAAACAACACGGCCAGCGGAATCCGGTTGACCATATACCAGTCCAGCGACTCGATGTAGACATAATTGATCAGTGTGCCGGACTTGTCATCGGTAAGATACGCCTGTGCAGGATGGAGGGCTATTTCCCGGGTGATCTCCGGGGCCAGCACCGCTTTTTTGGAGGAGCGGGCCACAGTCTCTCCCTTGCCGGTAATCAGAAAATAATCCTGACTGCTCAGGGATTCCTTGAGGACGGACTGGAACCAGAAGGAATAATCGATACTGATCCGGGCCAGTCCGTAGCGGTTGCCTCCGCTGTCCTTCATATAGGCATAAAGCGAGAGCAGATAAGGGCTGGTGGATACCTCCCGCAGCATATTGTTCCCGTCCCGTGAATCCCACTGGTAGAACAGGCCTTGGGCTTCTGCGGAATCCAATGTTTGCGCTGCTGCTTCACCCGGGAGGGCAGCCTCTCTTTGGACCGTGCCCTGATCTGCTGGGACAACGCTCCCCAGATGGCGGCGGAAGAGCTCACGGTACGGTTCGTAGGCCAGCGCCTGTTTCGGCAAATAAGAAGTGTATACGCTCTCATGAAAGTCCAGCAGGGTGAAATATACGGAAGGATTGTATAGGAAAAAGCTGTTGTTGAGCATTTTGAATTTTTCTTCGATCAGCGCTTTATTCTCTAGAGGCGACCGGTTGCCTGGCTTTGTCAGAACACTGCGGACCGCCGAATCCTGTTCCAGAAAGATCAACGTCTTGAAGGCTACGCTCATCTGATCCTCCAGCGTTCCATACATCTGCACCAGCTGCTCGTGGCTCTGCTGGCTGATTTTCTCCTCGACGAGGGATTCAATCTGCCTGTAGTTGTATACATTCAGCACACTGAACGGCAGAAGAATAAGGATGAGAAAAGCGCCGAACAGCCTGTATCTCAGCTTCTGGGGTATAAACATCTTCCAGTCCGGCTTCTTCATTTCCGCAGCTCTCTCCCTTCATTTGTGGGCTTATTATAACATCTGCAGGGGTCACCCGGCTGAAGCTGGAGGAAATTGCATTGTTTTGTCCCATTGCTCCTATAGACCGGGGTTATGATGCACAGATTTGTTCTATGCTTCTACAGCCTATGCCGTTTACGGTATTCCGCCGGACTCATCCCGGTGCTGTTCGTGAACACCCGGCTTAAATAGAATCCGTTCTCATAGCCGCATCTTTCGGCAATCCGGGCCAGGTTCAGTTCACTGTCCTTCAGCAGAAGGCGTGCTTTGGCCAACCGTAGCGATTTCAAATAGGAGGAAGGCGTCTCCTGAAAAGCTGCGCGGAAGCGCCGAGTAAACTGCACGGGACTGAGTCCCAGCTCCCGGGCGAGCTCCAGCAGGCTGAGCGGTTCAGCGGCTCTATCGGCAATGAGGGATGCTGCTTCATCCATCATTGCGTCTTCTGAGAATTTACGCCCTCCGGCTTCCGCCCGGCTCTCCATATGAACCGGCAGCCACAGGTCTTTAATAAGATGCTGCTTCCAATCCCTTGCTGCTGGACTATTGTCTTCACTGAGCTGGCGCAAATAGGCATAGGTCGAGCTTAAACGCTTCGTATCGCTAAGCTGCAGGAGCCCCGGCTGCGGCAGGCTAGCATCATTCTCCGGGGTGAACTGGATGTAATGGAAGGTGAGCGGTGTGATTGTCTCACGAATGAAGGGGGTTCCGGGAGGGCAGACGACCAAATCTGCAAACCCTGCTTCACCGCCATGTTCTCCAATTTCGAAGCGGAACAGCCCCTCCTCTACCGCAAAGGCGACCCAGGAATCATAGCAGTCGCTTGGCAGGGCAAAACTCGTCTTCTGCTTCCAGTAGATATGGTCCAGAAGTTTCATGGCTCCATCCCTTTCTCGAAATAAAGTATATGCTTAATGATATAATCGTGCATTTCAAAAGTAAAGCAGCAGCTTCATTATGAAATTATAGATATGCATTAAGAATATAATCCTAAGAGGTGCTCATTCATGAAGCAGGAGCTAGTGCAAAATGACATTACGGTGATCGGCGGCGGGCTGGCTGGGGTATGTGCGGCAATTGCTGCGGCGAGACTTGGGCAAAAGGTGGCTCTAATCCAGAACCGTCCTGTGCTCGGAGGTAATTCCAGCAGCGAGGTGCGGGTCTGGGTCTGCGGAGCAACAGCACACGGCACGAACCGCTACGCCCGGGAAACGGGAATTATGGGTGAATTGTTCGTGGAGAACCAGTATCGCAATCCGGAAGGTAACCCTTATCTATGGGATCTGGTCGTACTGGAGGCTGTCAAGGCTGAGCCCAATATCACACTCTACCTGAATACGGATGTCCATGAGGTTCTGGCTGAAGGTGACGAGCAGGAGCGGACGATTACTGCGGTCACCGGTTGGATGATGGGTTCGGAGCGGAGAATCACTTTTAAGAGCAGCATGTATCTCGATTGCACGGGTGATGGACTGATCGGATTTCTGGCCGGAGCCAAATTTGCCCTGGGGCGGGAAGCCCGGAGCGAATACGGCGAAGAGTGGGCGCCGGAGATCGCCGATGACATTACGCTGGGCAGCACTATCCTCTTCTATACCAAAGATACCGGCGTACCGGTGAATTTTGTGCCGCCTTCCTTTGCCAAGGACATCTCGCAGACGACGATTCCGATCCGCCGTGTCATTAAGAGCGGTGATTCCGGCTGCCACTACTGGTGGATTGAATGGGGCGGCGAGCATGACGCTGTTCATGACAATGAAATGATCCGCGACGAGCTGTGGTCGGTCATTTACGGCATCTGGGATTATATCAAAAATTCCGGCAAGTTCGGCGCTGAGAATATGACGCTGGAATGGGTCGGCTCACTACCCGGCAAACGTGAATACCGGCGGTTTACCGGAGACTATGTGCTGAACCAGAATGACATTATCGGCCAGCGCGAATTCGCGGACGGCGTAGCCTTTGGCGGCTGGTCGATCGACTTGCATCCGCCGCAGGGGATGTATGCCGACGCCAGCGGCTCCAAGCATATGCATGCCGACGGGGTATATCATATCCCCTTCCGCTCCCTCTATTCCGCCAATGTGCGGAATATGCTGATGGCCGGGCGCGATATCAGCGCCTCCCATGTCGCCTTCGGCACGACACGAGTGATGGCCACCTGCGCCGTGATCGGTGAAGCGGCCGGAACCGGAGCCGCGCTCAGCAGCCGCAAGGGAATCACCCCGCGTCAGCTGCAGGAGCGGCATCTGGAAGAGCTGCGGCAGACGCTGCTGCGCGGCGATGCCTCGATCATCGGGCTGCGCAGCAGCGATGAAGATGATGTCGCCCGCAAAGCGCGGACCACTGCCTCAAGCACGCTGGGCGTGATTGAGCTGGCCCAACCGGGCGAAGCTTATCCGCTGCAGCAGGATGCCGCTGTGCTGATTCCTGCGGATCCGGGAATCAGCGGCTTTCAGCTGCTGGTGGATGCCAAGCAGGCCACTTCGGTTACTGCCGAGCTGTGGGACACCGGGCGCAGGGAAAATTACGTGCCGCATACCCTGCAGGCAAGGGCAACTGCCCACGCCGTAGCCGGTGAGCAGCAATGGCTTACCTTCGATCTGCAGTGGCAGCCGCAGGAGCCGCAAAATGCTTTTATCATCATCAAGGCAAACGATGCGGTCAGTCTGTATCATTCGCAGCAGCCGCATAGCGGCGTACTCGTCTTCTTCAAGGATGAAGAGCCTCAGGTATCTAAGGATCTGGAGGACCACGCCACGGATCAGCCCGTGGTGTTGTGGAAGATGCGGGGCAAAGCCCGCCAGCCGTTCTGCTGCCGGATCGGGTCGCCGACCGCCGCCTTCGCAGCGGACAAAGCCGTAAACGGCTATCACCGCCCGTTCGGCGGGCCGCAGCAATGGATGTCGCAGCCGATGGCAGGCGGACAGCCGGAATGGCTGCAGCTGCAGTGGGATTCCGTGCAGTCCATCGCCGAAATCCACCTGACCTTCAACGATGATGTCAACGAAGATCTGGTGAACCTGCATCATCACCGCACGGCTTTTGCCATCATTCCCGAGTTGGTTCGTGACTACCGGGTAGAGGCGTGCGTTACCGGCGGGAAGTGGACTGAGGTTGCAGCCGGAAGCGATAACCGCAAGCGCAAGGTTGTCCACCGTCTGCCGAATCCGGTGCAGGCTGACCAACTCAGAGTACTGATTGATTCGACAAACGGCAGCCGCTATGCGGAGCTTATCGAAATCCGGGTATACGGGGCCGTTCACCAGTAAGCGGTCCGGCATTCCGCAAAGACAAAAAGCAGTATCAGACTTTCGTCCGATACTGCTTTTTGCAATCTGTCTTTGCGTTATTTCTTCGCGATATGCACCTTCAGCAGCTTGCCTTTTACCGTAGTGTCTTTCATCGCTTGCAGCACCAATGCGCCTTTGCCGTTCAGGATGTCTACGTAGCTGACGTTATCCTGGATCGTGATGATCCCGATGTCGTCTGCGGAGATGCCTTCAAGCTTCGCTATGGTGCCGACGAAATCGACGGCTCTGAGCTTCTTTTTCTTGCCGCCGTTAAAATACAGCTTCATGATATTCTCGTTCATGACCTCGGTTTTGCCCGCTTTGCGGACCTGCTGCTTGCCCAGCTTCAGATCGAAGGCCGGTTTGGCGTAGGCCACAGCATCGTCCGAAGGAGCTTTCATTACCGGCAGCCTGAAACCGATATAGCCCTCAATGTCCGCTACCCATTTGTGCTCATTCGGTGTAACGAGCGTGATCGCTTTGCCGCTTTTACCCGCGCGTGCGGTCCGGCCGGTGCGGTGGACGTAGCTTTCTTTTTCCAGTGGAATATCGTAATTGATCACATGGGTGATGTTCTCAATATCAATCCCTCTGGCGGCCACATCGGTGGCAATCAGATAACGGAACTGGCCCCGCTTAAAAGCATTCATGACCTCAAACCGCTCGTCCTGCATCATCCCGCCGTGAATCTTGTCCACCGGATACTCCAGATCGGCCATCCCGCGGAACAAGGCGTTCACCTGATCCTGGGTACGGCAAAAAATAATGCAGCTGTCCGGATTCTCCACGGTGAGCAGATCACACAGCAGCTGGAATTTGGCAGCTTGTCTCACTTCAATCAGCGCATGCTCAATCGACGCTGTCGTGATGCCGCTGGCTTCAATCTCAATATCCGCCGGATTCTGCATATATTTACGGCATAAATTCTTCACCGCCTCCGGCAGTGTGGCGGAGAACAGCATCGTCACCCGTTCCCGGGGCAGCTGCAGGATGATCTTCTCGATCTGCTCAATGAAGCCCATGCTGAGCATTTCGTCGGCCTCGTCGATAACAAGATATTTGATCCGCTGCAGCGGCAGCGTACCGCGTTCAATATGGTCGAACACACGGCCCGGCGTACCTACGACAACATGTGTCTTTTGCGTGAGTTCAATTTTCTGCGGGGCAAACGGCTGTTTGCCGAACAAGGCGACAGCCTTAATCCGTTTGAAGCGCCCGATATTAGTGATATCTTCCTTCACTTGAGCAGCCAGCTCGCGGGTTGGGGTTAGCACCAAAGCCTGCGGCTTGTTCTCCGCCCAATCCACCAGCTCGCAGAGCGGGATACCGAACGACGCTGTTTTGCCGCTGCCGGTCTGCGATTTCACGATCAAATCCTGCCCCTGCAAGGCTACAGGAATCACTTTACGCTGTACTTCAGTCGGCTCCAGATACTTCAGCACATCCAGTGCCCGGATAATCTCTTCATTCAAACCATACTCTTTAAACTGCAGTTCACTCATGTTCACTTCAACCTCTTCTATGCCGATTGTTCCGGTTCAAGCGGGGGTTCCCGCGTTCCTTCCATCTTGTGCATAGTTTCATTATACCAGTTTATGGCTGCCTTGATTCCATTCCTTATAAAATTGCTCCAGAAAGCCCAGCATAAAATCATGCCGTTCTTCAGCCAGCTTGCGGCCATAGGGGGTATTCATCAGGTCTTTCAGTTTCAGCAGCTTCTCATAAAAATGATTGACCGCTGTCCCCTTGGAATAATCGCGGTATTCCTTCTGCAGCGATTCATCGCGCGGCGCGATCTCCGGATCATACACCGGACGTCCCTTCGCACCCGAGAATACCATCGTTCTGGCAATGCCTATGGCGCCAAGCGCATCCAGCCGGTCTGCATCCTGCACAATCCGCCCTTCTAAGGTCGACATCGGTTCTCCTCCACCGCCGCTGAAAGACATCGTCTCAATGATAAGCATGATATGTTTGATTTGGGCTTCATCCGCCAGGTGTTGCTTTAGCCAGTTATGTACTTTATCCAGTCCCGCTTCCTTGGAAGGGTTCAGCTTCTCGTCAGCAACATCATGTAATGTCGCAGCGACCGTACAAATAAAAACATCCCCCTGCTCCATCTCCGCAATCAGCGCTGCCGTATTCCGCACACGTTCTGTGTGAAACCAGTCATGGCCGGTGGAATCTCCGGCCAGCTGCTCCTTCGCAAACCTTTCAGACTCGGCAATAAGTTGTGTATGATTCACAGTAAATCCCCCTTTTCGTTCAATTGATTATTCTAAACCATCTGCAGTATCACACTTGCATGGATTTTCACTATCCGCTATAATGTGCTGTAATCCAGTCTGAAAGGGAGTTGATTTCAGTGAACAGCACAAACAGCATTACCATCATACAGAATCAGCTTCATCATCACAAGCAGCGTTAGCACTCCTGAACATCTATCAGGGAGGGCTAACGCATTTCGCGTTTGACCTCCCTGCGGCATTCATAAGCGCGCAGGACCATGAGGTCCGGCGCGTTTTTTTATGCTGAATTATATTTCGAGGTTAAAGGAGCTGCTTAACATGCAAAACATTAAAGGAACCTACGATTATTTCGGCCGGGAGCAAGCGGTCAGACAAAAGGTACAGGCTGTGCTGCGCGGGCTGTTTGAAAGCTATGACTTTGAATCCATGGATACAACACTGCTGAATGAGCTTGAATTGCTGACCTCCAAATATGCCGGTGGAGACGAAATCCTCCGCGAAATGTACCGGCTTACCGACCAGGGCGGCCGCAGACTGGGACTGCGCTACGACCTGACGATTCCCTTTGCCAAGGTGATTGCCCTCAATCCGGGGATGGAGTTCCCCTTCAAGCGGTATGAGATCGGCAAGGTGTTCCGCGACGGTCCGGTCAAAAAAGGCCGGCTGCGCGAATTCCTGCAATGCGATGCCGATGTGGTCGGGATTGCCGGTCCGCAGGCTGAAGCAGAGCTGATGCAGCTGGCCGCCGAGGTATTCCGCAGACTGGATATTGCGGTGGTGGTCAAATGGAACAACCGCCGGTTCCTCGGCGAGATTCTGGAATCGGCAGGGGTCCCGGCGCAGGAGCACCTCTTCGTGATGCTGACCCTCGACAAGCTCGCCAAAATCGGCATCGGCGGCGTGCTGGCGGAGTTGTACGATAAAGGACTAACTCCGGAGGCCTTACTGGCGATTACCGCTTTGCTGGAATCCGGCAACCCGGGTTTTGAGGAGCTGACGCGCAAATATGGACTCGCCGGCCGCCCCGGAGCGCTGGAAGTTCTCGCTCTGAAACAGCTGATTGAAGAAATTGGCCTGGACGGCTTCTGTGTCTTCGATCCATTCCTGTCACGCGGCCTATCCTTCTATACCGGGACCGTCTATGAAATCTTCGACGCCTCCGGTGTTTATACGTCCAGCCTTGGGGGCGGAGGAAGATATGATTCCATCATTGGAAAGCTGGTCGGACGGGAGGATATCGAATATCCTACGGTTGGCATTTCATTTGGCATGGAGTCGATCATGGCCCTGCTTGGAGAGCGTCCGGTGCAGCAGGAGCCGCCTGGAGTATGGATCGTTCCCATTGGCGGGAATATGCCTCAGGTCTTGCTCGCCGCTGCAAGGCTGCGGGCCGCAGGCATCCGCATAACCGTAGATTCCGGTACCCGGAAGCTGAAGAAAACGATGGCCGCAGCCTCAGCAAAAGGCATCCGCTATTGTCTGCTGCTCGGCGAAAGCGAAGCCGCACTCGGCAAGCTCCGTCTCAAGGACATGTCTGCACACAAGGAGGAACTGCTTACCGTGGAGGAAGCAATTTCGCTCATTTCCAGCTAATTCTCCTGGACCCGCAAAATTCCCTCTAATCATTTCACTTCCTCGGGCTTAAGTCACCTCGAACAAAAAGGGAGCACTCTTTAAATATTCCCTGAGATACGCCTGGGAATATGGCTGCTGCTCCCGCAGTCCGGGGACTTCCGCCGGGTTCGAGGCATGATGGCTGTAATTTCCGATCATTATCATAATAAAAAAACATTCGAGTCTACGCACATATCCGCTTTCCAGCTTCTTCCGGCTTGCATAACCTTCAATAAACCGCTTGCGCTGCCCAGGGGAAAGCTCCAATAATGCGGCAGCCAGATCGTAGAGATAGTACCCGTAACCGCATCTCCCAAAATCTATCGGATAGGGCTGCTCCCCGGCAAACACAACGTTTCCGCTATGCAGATCTCCATGAATCAGTCCATATTGATCTTCGTTTGCCTCCATGTCCTCCAGTTCGGAGAGGATTTTTGCAGCAGCTAACTGATAAGTCTTCCACCCCGTTTCAGATACAAACCCGCTGTAATAACGTCCCAGCTTATCCATCTCACGCGTAAAGCTCTGCTCCCCCCATACAGGGCGGATAAACCCAGCCGGAGGAACGAATCCGGCAGCGGCGATGTGTAAGTCTCCCATCATAGCTCCCATATCGAATAATCTTTGGTCCGTCATTTGCCCGTCAGCAGGCTCCCCTTCGACCCAGCGGGTAAGTGTAACCCATAAGGAAGAGGCATCCTCCGCGGAATCTGCCTTGAGGATATAAGTGCCTTCTGTATTGGCCACCCCTTCCGGCATAGTCAGTCTCTCCACCCGGTTCAACGCCTGAAGCAGCATCAGCTCCGACTGAATCTCTGCATAGCTCATCCATCGCCCGTGCAGCCGCAGCAAATAGCTTCCGGTGCTTGCCGTCTCAATCTTATAAGTGATGTTATCGGACAGACCAATATATGAAATTGCGGTCCAATCCAGCCCATACTGCGGCAGTGCCCACATCACCATGCTCCTTGCCTGCTTCAACAGAAGCTGTCTATCCTCATCCGTATCACAGCGAAAAGCTTCGAACATTCTGCTTCCTCCTTAACGAATATGTCCGTTTATTATAATGGCAGCGCCGCTTTGCTAATAGATAGACAACTCTTCTAAAGAGATTATTGCACAAAAAAACCGCATCGGACTGTTCATCCCATACGGCATTTTGTGAATCTATTTTTTGCAGTAGATAATTTTTTTGATGCTGTCGTAGGACAGACAAAATTGCTCGGAAAGTTCACGGGCGGTAGCCCCGCCGGCATGCTGCTCCCTGATTTCATTGTTTCTCGCTGTCAGATACCTTCGGCTGCCCGAATTCTCGCCCCATTTCTTCCGCACGCCTTCAGGCTTCGGAATATAGAGCATTCCACCGTGAATATATTTCTGAATTTCCTTCAACAATACTTCCGGCAGAATCACATCTGCGTTAACATATTTCATTTATAGCCCGCTCCTTAAAATTAGTAAACGTTTTAAGGGAGCAAAGTCTATGGGAGAAACAATTATCTTCAACAAGATAACTTATGCGGTAATCTGCTTACAGCTCTATACAAACAACCGCGGTTGTTAATCTATAGACTTTGCATAGAGCTGTGTGCCGAAACTTGTCATGGTCCTGTCTCCCTTCCGCTCAAATCCGGCAATGCTTACATTTAATTTACCATAAAATGACTTGAAGATGAAGACGCAGACCTTTCACCCCTTCTTTAAGAAGGCCTTATTATACCTTCATCTGTCTCTTCAAGTACCACTCCCGGTAGTCCTTGGGATTTCTGCCGCTGTACTTCTTGAAGGCGCCTATAAATTCGTCTGTCACGGAATAACCTGCCAGCATTGCGATCTCAGAGCATTTCAGTGCATTTTCCCGCAGCTGCTGCTCAGCCTGGGCCATTCTCAATTTAGTGACATAGTCGTTCAAAGGAATGCCAACATGCATTTTGAATATCCGGCTGAGCTCGGCTTCAGATACATGAAATAACGCTGCGAGAGATGGAGCTTTCAAGTCGCAGGCAAAATGTTCTTTCACGTATTTCCTGATAGCCTCGGCCAGCTCTCTTCCACCGGATGCCTGCGTCCTTCTCACTTCCGCCATGACCAGCTGCCCTAGTTCCAGCAGCAATTCCTTTGCATGTTCACTCGATGTGCAGGCGGCAAGCGTCATTTGGCTGTTCCATAAATATTTTTGGAGCGTAGTGCCTCCGTATTCAAATTTCCCTGCAGCTCCACCTAGAATCAGCAGCGTACGCTGCGCCAAAAAGCGGCAAACCTCAAGTTGAGAGGCCGCACCATCCTCCAGAGTGAACAAGGAATCCAGCTCCAGACGGAAAGCAGCACTAGCTGGCTGTTCTAGACTCAACGTCAGCCTCTGCACCGTTGCCTGGTTAAATGCAGTCAACCGGTCACCGGCACGGCTCTGGAGAACCAGCCCTATTGTGCCGCTGCCGGGAATAGCGCTGCGGCTCCCGCTTAAAGCCAGTAAACACGAGGCATAACCGTTCTTTAACCGCTTCAGTCCTTTGTGCTCAGCACCGATTCCTGCGGCAAGCCCCAGCCTCAATTTGCTCTCGATATTCTGCTCAAGCTCTCTGGCGAAGTGCTCAGCTCTGTCATTCTTATGTGACGCATTGTCTTTCATGACAATCAGGAAATACATTACCGGGCTAATGCTTCCGGCATCGCAGAACGGATACACGCCCTTCCACCCTGCCGCCGTCCTGTGGCAGATCTGCTGGAAATCCTTGTAAAGCTGATTCCGGCGCTTCCGTGGCTCTCCTATTTCTCCTGCCGGAATCTGCAGCTCTACGGCTGCAAATTGCAGCTTCACTCCCTCATCGGCCAGCGGATGGAGCTGAAGCTGCCGCAGCCGTTGTTTCACCTTCTCCGGACTGAGCCACGCTTCCCGGACCATCTGCAGCAGAAAGCTCTCCTGCATAAGCCGTAGCTGATCCAGCCTGCGTGTTTCTCTATCTTTAGCGGTTAACAGGGGAAATGCTAATCTTGCGCCATCCCCATTCAACTCTGCTTGATTATGGCTGTATTCCTTCTCTTCGTCCCCGAGTGTTATCTTAATCATTACATCCCCCCCATATCAGCGGTTCTCTGCTGTATCCTAACCATAGTATGGTCAAAAATTGGATGTACCTATCAATAGATGTAATGATGATCTAGAGTAAAGGGCTGGCCTAACCAGCCCCTCCTCATCAAACCGTACGTGAGGTTTTCCCTCATACGGCTTTCCGATGTTCATCAATCATGGGCATGCAGATCACAATAGCGTTTTCAATCCATACATGTTGGCAATATACTTGACCTCAGATCGTGAGCTCATCCAAATCCCTCGTTGTCTCTTCTTCGCGTACCACCGGGTTAATCGCTGCAGAATATACCAATCCAATTTGGCTAATCTCTTTTGGCTGTAGTTCGTGTAGTAGTAATTTCTCCATCCTTGAATCTTTGGATTGAGCCACTTTACATGCTCCGCGAATGATTTCGATCGCATACTCGGTGGAGCCAGTCTTTCTTTGACCACTCCTCGAATGCGTTCCTCCGCCTTTTTCGTTAGCCACTGCTGCGTGGTGTAGTACACCTTGCCTTGGGACGTTTCTGCTTTGGTCTTCCGGTGATGCATTCCTAAGAAGTCGAATCCTTCCTCTCCTGTCCATAGGCCTACGATGCGGGTTTTGGTTGGGTGTAGGGTCAACTCCAGACGTTCCATGATTCTGTGTATGAGCTCATACGCATGTTCGGCGTCCTTTTTGGTTTTACAGACCACTACAAAATCGTCTGCATACCTTGTCAGTTCTCCCACTCTACTTCCGTGTTTCTCCCACAGTCGGTCAAAGTAGTCCAGATAGATATTCGCCAGAAGCGGTGAAATGACTCCACCTTGCGGTGTTCCTAAATCGGAACGCCTTACGTTTCCTTCTTCCATCACTCCCGCATGAAGCCACTTCCGTATTAATTTTAGGATCCGCCTGTCGTTGATACGCATCTGTACCAATTTCATAAGCTTCTCTTGATTAATATTGTCGAAGTAACCTTGGATATCGACGTCGACTACCCAATTCCCTTTGCGGTTGCAGGCTTTCCGGATTCGCTCTAGCGCTCCTTTCGCGCTTCGCTTCGGACGAAATCCGAAGGATACTTCTTCGAAGTTTGCTTCAAAGATCGGTTCAATCACGAGTTTCGTTGCCATTTGTATGACTCGGTCGCGCACAGTTGGTATGCCTAGCGGTCTTGGCTTCCCATCTTTCTTCGGGATATAGTGCCGCCGTACGGGCTGCGGATGGTAATTGCCTTCTTTCAGTTCTCGCTCGCATTCCTTGAGGAAACTTGTTTCTCCTTGTTCCTCAATATCTGCGAGCGTCACGGCATCCACTCCCGCAGCTCCCTTGTTCGCTTTCACCCGTTTCCAGGCTTCGCACAGTACATCCCAGCGGTAGACTTTGTCGTACAGGGCATGGAATTTACGCTTATTGTTCTCCTTGGCCGCATGACCTAGCTTTTCTTGGAGTTGTTGAACTTTTTCCTTGGGTGTCGTTAGCCGGTTGGCATTCACTCACTCGTACCTCCTCCAAAAGCATAAACAAAGCAGGGCTCCTTCCCTCCCTAAGGTTATGTTGTCCTTAGGTTCTTCGGTACTATGAGCCCCTCGGACTCCCTTCCCACAGACGGTTCATTTCATCTTCTGGACTTATAGAGCGCCTCTTTACGGGTTTCTAAAAAAAAAAAATCCCGTGTGGGGGAGGGTCTCCCCAGTTCACTGCATTATCTTTCAAACCATGCCGTTCCCTATACGCCGGAGGATTCTTCACTGTTGTTCCAAGTTCTGTACAGTTTCCTTGGCCTTCGTCTATTGTACCGAGACTCGGCACCCTCTCTTCCCCTTCGCAGGGCCTTTTTGACGACGCGGCAGGATTCACTTGATGTTGCGGCCTGGATTGTTGCTCGCCCGGTCTCTGACCGATACTTTTGTCGATGCGCTTCTACACACAGATTTCGCCATGAGCAGGCATCCTAGCTACAAAGGTGGCTTGGCCCCTCCTTTGGTTGGACTTTCACCAACTAGATAATGCGTGCTTCTGGGCACGCGAACAAAAAAAAGAACCCCGCCAGTGTGGGCGGGGTCTAAGTTATAGCTTTATATTTTAAATTTCTCCACCAGTCCCTGAAGCTCTTTGGCGCTTTGCGTATTTTCGTCGGCCATCTTCGCCTCATCGAATGTCTTCTCTACAATATCCGCCGTCTTCTCGGCAATATCCTGCACGCCGATTGCACCTTCGTTGACAGTAGCTGCCACCTCATTCACCGCAATCGCGATACTTGATACCGTCTGATCCAAGTGATCTGCGGACTCCTCGAACTGGTTCATGAGCGTGTTGATGATGGAGGCGTCACTGTTGTACTGTTCGCTGACCTCTGTCAGGCGCTCATAATCACCCAGCACATTATGGTCAATAAACGTAAGCATGGCTTCAGAATTTTCTTTCATCTGCTCTACGGAAGAGTATACATTCTTGACGACATCCTGAATTCCCGCTGCCGTTTCGGAGGATTTCTCTGCCAGCTTGCGGATTTCACCCGCAACTACCGCAAATCCCCGCCCTGCTTCGCCCGCGCGGGCAGCTTCAATCGCCGCATTTAAGGCGAGCAGATTGGTCTGGCTGGTAATCGACAGAATGGTATCTGCCAGGAGATTGATTTCATTGATCGCGCCCGACTGCTCAATCGCCTTCTCCATTTCGATACGCACCGATTCGTAAATCCGCTTGGCATTGTCCGTAGACTGCACGGCGTCATGCTGCAGCACCAGTGCCCGCTCGATAATTTGGCTGGTCACTTCCGTCCCTTCCTTGACCTTTCCGGAGATCATTCGGACATTGTTCTCGATCTCATGAATCGCTGCTGTCATCTCCTCTGTTGAAGCTGCCGTCTCTTCCATACCTGCCGACAGCTGCTCCGTCGTGGCTGAATTGTCATGCGCATTCTCTCTGACATCAATGGACAGCTTCTCCAGCGTTTCCGCATTGTCCAGCACCTTCGTGGAGATGGTGATCAGGCTTTCAGCCATTTCCCGGAGTACAGCGCGGGTATGGAACATGGCTTTGGCAATGATTCCAGTTTCATCTTTGTTCTTCAACAGATACTCATACTGCGCATCGTATTTGAGTTCCAGCTTAGCGGTCTGGTTAATCATCTCTGTCAGCTTGATAATCGGGGAAGAAATTCTGCCGGCAACAAACAATCCAATGATCAGAGTCAGCAGCAGACTCCCCAGACCAAGCAGGATAATATAATGCGTCATATTGTCTACAGGCTGCATGACCTCCCCGACATCACCAGTCAGCACCATTGTCCAGTTCGTTTCGGGAATGACGGTATAAGCAGCTTTTTTCTCCGCATCACCGATGCTATACTGCACTTTGCCGTCTTCAACCTTCTCTCCGGCTTTCACACGTTCCACAACAGCCTTGATCTGCTCATTCTCGACAGGCAAGCCAATCTTCGTCTCATCGGGATGATACAGTATATTTCCGGTCTCATCTACCAGATAGACGTACGAGGAAGGGGCATTTGCCACATTGGCACCGGACAAGTATTTGATAATACTATTCGCATTGACAGCCGAGGCGACAAAGCCGATCATTTGGCCGCCGCTGGTCACCGGTTGCACAAACGCTACAACATAAGCCCCTGTAGCTTTCGATTTCAAAGTTTCACTGATGACCGGGGCACCGGTCTCAATCACGCGCTTTGCATAACTTCTTTCGCTGAAATCCGTACCCACCAGCGCCGTGTCGCTATCTGCTACCGCAATCCCCTTCATATCGGATACAAATATATGTTCAAGATTGCCGGCATCCTTCACGATGCCTTGCAGCCTGGTGTTCACTTCGGCCTGCAGCTTATCTCCATCTGCTATTCCGCCGGTTTTGTTTTGTTGCAGCAGTTCAATAATTTCGGTCTGTCCGGCCACCAGAGCCATATTGCGTTTCTCTTTATCAATCATCGCCGCTATGGTTTCCGCTTTATTGGTGTTGACTTGCTTCATTGCAGATTCGGTAAGGCCCAGAATGGTGTTAGTGGATTTGCTATAGGTGAAAGCCCCCATGATTACAGTAGAAAGCAGGGTAACGGCAATCATCATAACTGACAGCTTCATACGAATTTTCATAATTTTCTACGTCCTTTCATACTGGTCTTATAGTCCTGGTTATCTTCCTATTTCTATGTAATTTGTTACATTTATTATCGGTATTCCTATGAAAACAGTGAAGATGAGATGTAGAATTTCAGAAAATAATAGCGTATTTCGTCGAAGAAAACAGAAAATTACATTCTATATCATTTTTATACAGTTCAAAAAAAGCAGGCCGGAAAGATATTCCGCCTGCTTATCGTTATATTACTTCTATGAGGAGATCTTCGTTTCCGTTGGAGACATTAAGGTTGACTGTGCTACAGTATCTTCGGATTGCATGCGTCTCACCCTTCTGCGGATTACAAATCCTGAGCATGCGGCCAGAATCTGCTGGAAGAGCATCCCGGAAATGACCGGGAGCGCAACAGCAGGAGGGAAATACTTCACCGCCAGCACAGCCCCCGCGCTCAGGTTGCGCATTCCGGAGTTAAACTGCACGGCCACCGAATTTTCATAATCCCAGTGAAAGCGGCGTGACACTAAGGCTCCGATCACATATCCTAGCACAACTGTTCCAAAGGTGACGAATAGGATCAGCGCGAGTTTGCCGTCCGGATGCTTTAAATACCGGGCAATACTGGCGCCGTTAATTGATACAACGATAAAAAGTCCTACTTTGACAAATGGAGCCAGCGGCGGACCATACACTTTCCCGGCCGTTCCCTTCGACCATTGATTCAGCAGCATTCCCGCCAGAGAAGGCAATACGACCATCCACAGCAGCCCCTTCATCATTTCCCCGAGCTGGATTTCCACGCTTGCCCCCATTAGCAAATGCAGTGTACCCGGTACGATCAGCGGTGACAGCAAGGTGTCAATGAGAATCAGCGCTAGCGTAAGTGCCACATTGCCGCCATGCATGGATACCCATACCACGCTGACGACTCCAGTCGGTATGGCGAACAACAGTACATAACCCGTAACCGTATAGGGATCGCCAGGAAAAAAAACCTTCGCCGCAATCCAGCCGATCAGCGGCATAACCACATGCAGAATGACCATCAGAATAATCAGCTTCTGCGGTTTGAGCAGTACGGCCAGCAAATCGCGAAAATTAGACTTGAGACTGCCAATCAGTGTCATGAAGGCAAATATCCACGGCACCAGCCAGGTAAAGGGCAGAAGCCTACTCTCGTTCAGAACGCCAAACGCGATAGCAGCCGGTGTCAGCAGCGGCATTATTTTTTCCAGCAACGTATTGGAACGCAGCAATCCATTCCTTATTCCATTGAGCATCTTCTTCTACCTTCATGTATGCAGCGGCATACAAGCCTTCTCCATAGATTTCACATTACAGACTCTATTGAAATCTTAACAGATTCTCATGATATCTCTGCCTGTTAATCATGGCAATTTGCAGAAAACTACGCCATGCTGTTCGCAATCCCCACGACAATCCAGGACAGAATCAGGATTGCGTTGCCCCATAGCAACAGTTTCTCGGGGGTTGCAAACCCTTTCCACTCCCCGTCTCTGAGGCCCCAGGCATTGCTGATAATTAAGGACAAGCCGTTAAAAGGCGAGCCCCCTTAGCGACATAATCTTTGTAAGTCATTGTGGGATGAAATTCACAAGAAATATCTCACGCCGGCCTATCACATCGGCAACAAAAACAGACCGCAGCTGGAATGCCGCGGTCCTGTCTGCTGCTGAGCTGCTGAACCGGCTCTTTCAAGCTGAATCCGGTTCGTCACAGCTCTCTATAGGCCTTGCGGAAACAAAGCGTCCAGCGCCGGGCAAGGCTGCTTCTCCAGAAACTGCGAGAGCGGCTCAGGCATGTTGCTGTACAGCTCGTTCAACAAGGTTCCCTGATAAATGTTGCCGATGATTACCGGGTGGCAAAGCTCGGAGATCAGAATATCGCCGTTGCCATGCAGGTGCAGCTGTTTCTTGCCTTCTATGCAATGCGGGAAATATACCCCGGGCTGCTCCTGGAAACCAAGTGCTTCCATAAAGCGGTCCATACAGGTGAAGTAGAGCGTTGTATCTTCTTTTTTGCGTTCAATCAGCTCATTCACGGCATTCTTCAGCTGTTCGCGGGCAGCAATGGCTTTCCAGCCGGTATGGCCCATGATGATGCTGTTCTGAATCTCGTGAGTTCTAACACCCATAGAGTAGACATGATCGCTGATTTCTTTCATATTGTCCTGTGTTTCATTGAACAGCAGCGTTTCCAGCACGACGTCCACACTTGTCTTGGCGAACATCGTGATGTTCTCTCTGATTTTGTCATAGACGCTTGGATGAATGTTGTAATAACGGGAGAAGGCATCCGCTGTCGTAAAGTTGAACGAAATATGGATCGTAGTCAGCCCGGCAGACACCAGTTGTTCGATGCGCTCCGCATTCAGCAGACTGCCGTTGGAGTTCAATTGGGTCTGGATCCCCCGCGAAGAGCA
This sequence comes from Paenibacillus sp. FSL L8-0470, assembly GCF_038008625.1. Lineage (NCBI taxonomy): Bacteria > Bacillati > Bacillota > Bacilli > Caryophanales > Paenibacillaceae > Paenibacillus > Paenibacillus sp. FSL L8-0470. The sequence goes on along the minus strand of NZ_JBBOZM010000001.1, from coordinate 2,582,410 downwards.
GTAGGATACAATTTCAACGCAGTCCTGAAACTTCAAGGTGACTTCACCGCCGGAGAGGCGGACCCGCTTCAGCCCGGGAAGCTCCTCCAGGATACGGATAACCTCCTTGCCATTAATGCTCTGCCCGTCGTTTCTTTTATATGCACAGCAGTAATCACAGCGGAAATTGCAGTTCGAGGTCACGCCAACCTCCAAACCTTCCAGTTCATACGTCAGCGGTTTGTCCAGCTCCAGTGATTTATATTTCATACTCATGTTTGATAAGCCTCCTGAAAATAAGATTTCCTGCTCAAGGGTCAACCTTAGAGATTATAAAGGTTTGCAGCTCAAGTTAATGTGATATTTGTTGTATAAAGAACGCAATCTACACTGCTGCCTTCCCTGGAAATAGCAAGAAGAGGCTGCCCGGCGGGCAGCCTCTTCTTCCAAATCGACTCACATTATCTTCAATCTTCGGATTCAATCTATGATTTCCGGCAACTCTACCATTCTACAACTCTACCGATTTGCTCATCTCATTCCAAACAGGCTGTCCGATCAGTCCAAGCCGCCAGATGGCGATGCCTTTGAGGCCATACCGTTTGGCCAGTCCAATCTTGGCGTTGACGGAGGTTGCATTCTCACTGTATACGGAGATTCCGAGCACCAGCTTACTTTTATCCACCTGCTGCAGGGCCAGACGAATGCCTTCATCCACTTTGTTCATCGGCTCCGGACCTGACTCATCCTCATACGCATAAGCCATAATCACCAAATCATCAGCCAGCGATGCCAGCGTCTTATAATCATACCCTTTGTAGGAGCCGTTCAGCGGGGGAAGAATAACGGTCAGCTTAAGACCTGCCGCCCGCGCCATTACGGATAATTTTTTGACAAAAACATTATATTGGCTCTGTACCAGCTTCTTGTCGCCGGTCATCCCCAGCCCTTCCAGATCAAGCCCGATTCCCTTAAAGCCTTTCTGTGAAGCCAAATCAACAATGCTGGTAATCGTCTTCTGCTGAAGCTCAAGATCTTCCATATTCTTGGTCAGCTCCAGCTCTTTGTCCCCGGAATAAACCATCAGATAAGGCGTGGTGCCTCCGGCAGCGGCATTCTGGACGATGGACTCCGGTGTCACATCGCCGTCAGCCTTCGGCCACCAGAAATCCGTACTGGCCGTAGTAAATTGTCCGCTGCGGTCGATCCGGCTCCACCCAAAGGCGACCGCGCTAAAATCAGGAATACGCGAAACCTCGCTATAGGCTCCCTGCGCATAAAATCCGAGCGTATACATATCCTTCTTCGGCGAAGTGATCGATACAGTTTTGCTCGCCTGATTCCAAGATACCGCTGCGCCAAATTGCTGGCCAAAGAAGCTGAGCGGGATCATCGTGGTGCCCCGGATATTTTGCGGAGCTACAGCCAGCTTCACGGTTGCGCCGTTCACCGCTGCATTTTTGCTGCCGAGTGTAAGGATAACCTTAGTGTTCCCGGCGGCACCGCTTGTGGTTGCTGTGATTTTACGTGCGGCCTGGTCCCATACCACCGGAATTCCCAAAGCTTCCGCGATCGCCCGGAACGGAACCATCGTTGTTCCGCTCATCACCGCAGGTTCAACCGGAAAAGGCAGCGGATATCCGTCCAGCATAATGCTGACACCCGCCGGGGCAGCCTGAGTCGGCTGGGCAGGCAAAGCGGCAAAGCCGCTTACAGAGATTGCTGCACATAATAGCAGCTTCGTTAAGCGTTTCATGTATAAATTCTCCATTCTATGATAGGATGACGAGTCTCTCAAACCTAGTTCAGTTCCGTCTACCATTTTACCAAAATAGTTATTTTTAGCAAATTAATAGATTGTAACTATCACATAAACGCGCTCAAAAAGACGCCGACGGCCCGTTCCGCATCCACATCAACGGCAACCTCTATGAATTCACCGGCTTTGGGCTGTGCCCGCAAATCGGCAACGACCATTCCGGCGGTATGCTCACCCCGGGTCTCCACGCGGACCTTCATCTGGCGGCAGGTCAGCAGGTCCGGCTGCAGCGCAGCCATCAGGGCCAGCGGATCATGCAGCGGTGCCGCACCTATCAGATAATTCGCTTCACGGTAGAAATTAAAATAATACTTCAGGGATTCGTCCATGAAGTCAATCAGGGCTTTGTTCTCTTCCTTGCCGAACTGCCTCAGAAGCTCCAGATGCTCTGTGGTGATGAGCGTCTTCAGCGTAACATCCAGCCCGACCATCAGCACGGGAAGCCCGGAGGTGAATACACGGTCGGCCGCTTCCGGATCTCCCCACAGGTTCGCTTCCGCAACCGCCGTAACATTGCCGGGCTTAAAGACGGTACCGCCCATGGCGACTACTTTCTTAAGTTTCCCGGTTAGAGCCGGGTCCAGATCAAGCGCCAGCGACAGGTTGGTCAACCGTCCCAGCGTTACGAGTACAATCTCGCCGGGATTCTCATCCGCCAGGCGGACAATAAATTCGGCTGCCGTTTCCAGCACCGGCCGCTGAGACGATGGAGGCAGCTGAACACCGCCAATCCCGTTCCCACCGTGCACATGGGTCGAGAAGCCGCCCAGCTCGCGGACGAGGGCTTGGGACGCGCCAAGGGCTACGGGAATCTCATAACCGGGATTGGCCAAAGCCAGCAGCCTGAGTGTATTATCTGCCGCCTGAGCGACATCAATATTCCCGAATACAGTAGTGATTCCTTCCACAACCACATCTGGAGTCCGCAGGGCATATAATATGGCCAATGCGTCGTCAATGCCGGTATCACAATCAATAATTATGCGGGTTGTACTCATCTCTATTTTTTCCACTCCCATTATGTATCCATATCATAGATTTCATCTTAACACGGGTATCCCAAGGGCTCAATGCCAGGACTGGTCAATAGGATACTGCCTCAGGCTTTAAATTCCTCCATTGGCTGTCTGTTGTGAGCAGGCAAGGAAAGAACGTTGCGCAAAATGAAAGCGTATCAGCAGGCGCAAAAAAGCCCGCCGTATCCTCTGAACATGGCAGTGTTCAAAAGAGATACGGCGGGCTTATCGCTAACGCGTAAATTCCCTTATTTTACATAAGGTGCTGCAGCCTGACTGAAACGCTCCAGTGCTTCGGCCAGAATAGAATGCGGGCAAGCCAGATTAATCCGCAGATGCCCTTGCCCCTCCGTGCCAAAGACTGATCCTTCATTAAATGCCACTTTGGCTTCGCGGTACATCAGATTCTTCAGACCCTCAGTGTCCAGTCCAAGTGCGCGGCAATCGATCCACAGCAGGTAAGTAGCCTCTGGCGTCATTGGTTTCACCTGTGGCAGGTGCTCCGCGAGGTAGCCGATGGCATATTCCGCATTGCCGCTGATATGCTGTATAAGTTCATCCAGCCATTCTCCACCTTCATTGTATGCCGCTTCCACAGCCTCTGGTGTGAAAAAAGCCGACATGTGCAGGCTGAGCGTCTTAAGCTTGTACTCAAATTTCCGCTGCAATTCCGGATTGGAGGTTACGATGTAAGAGGTCTGCAGGCCCGGCAAATTAAACGTCTTGGTAGCGGCCAGCGTGGTCAGTGTAATATTCGACAGCTCCTCCGACAAGGAAGCGAACGGAATATGCTTGTGGCCCGGCATAGCCATATCACAATGGATTTCATCCGAGATCACCGTTACCCCATACTGCAGGCACAGTTCTCCAAGACGCAGCAGTTCTTCCCGCTCCCACACCCGGCCTCCCGGATTATGCGGGCTGCACAGCAGCAGCAGCTTGGCGCCACCGGCCATCAGCTCTTCCAGTTGGACATAATCCATAACATAATGGCCGTCTTCGAGTTTCAGCGGATTAATGGCCACCTTGCGGTCATTCATCCGGATCACATCATAAAAAGGATAGTAGACGGGCGACTGCAGAATCACCTGATCTCCCGGCTTGCTGAACAGCTCTACCGACAGGCTGAGCGAGGTAACGATTCCGGGGGAATCCGTAATCCAGTCCTTTTGAATCTCCCAGTCATGGCGTCTGCGGTACCAGCCGGCAATCGCCTCTTTATAGGAATCTCTCGTCACGCTATAGCCGTATATTCCCTCCTGAACGCGCCGAAGAATCGCTTCTTTCACGGCAGGCGGGCTCTCAAAGTCCATATCCGCTACCCAGAGCGGAAGAATCTCCTTGTCTCCGAACAGCTTCTCGGACTGATCCCATTTGTAGGAGCGGGTATTGCGGCGGTTAACTACTTTGTCAAAGTTATACTTCAAGTGAGGTTCCTCCATCCATTACGGCTTTTCAGATTATTGTATCACAGGGGACATCTTCAGGCACCTCTCGCATTAACTCCTATCCATCAAGTGGAAACGGCTCGCCGTCTTCAAAAGGACGGTATCCGTTCAGCGAGAAATAGAAGGATAATTTATAGCGTGAAGCATATACATTCTATATTTCAAAAAAGGCCAACCGGATTCCTCCGATTGACCTTCAACTTCACTTCTCCACCGGAACCCGCTGGATTGACTTCCCTACCTGCTTCAGAATCTCCGCCATCGAAGCCGCATCATTCACATCATAATCGTCAATATTCAGGCGCAGCACCGGGCAGGCGCTGAACTCGCCAATCCACTGCGAATAACGCCCGTGCATATGCTCCCAGTAGGAGACATCGGTCTGAATTTCCATCTCGCGGCCACGTTCATTGATGCGGGTCAGGATCGACGGCAGGCTGCCTTCAATATAGATCAGCACGTCAGGATGCGGGAAATAGGGCGTCATCACCATAGCCTCGTACAGGCTGGTGTATGTTTCGTAGTCCGTTTTGGACATCGTGCCCTGATCGGCATGCATTTTAGCGAAAATTCCGGTGTCCTCATAAATGGAACGGTCCTGCACAAACCCGCCGCCCAGCTCGAACATTTTCTTCTGCTCCTTGAAGCGTTCGGCCAGGAAGTAGATTTGCAGATGAAAGCTCCATCGTTCAAAATCATGGTAGAACTTCTCCAGATACGGATTGTGGTCTACCTGTTCCAGCGAAGTCTGAAAATTGAGACGTTTCGCCAAAGCTCCGGTCAGTGTGGACTTTCCGACACCTACCGTACCGGCTACTGTAATAATTGCGTTATCAGGGATGTTGTATGGGTTCATTTCATAAGCTCCTTTAGGTGGTCGGCGATTGCGGCAAAGTCTTCTTGGTTTCCCACAAAATCTACCTTAGTTCCGTCGATAGTCACAATAACGGTTGACGGTTCGCTGACGGCCAGAGAAGCCATCGCATCGTCGTAATCCTCTATTAATTGCTGCAGATATGCAGGAGCAATCTCCTCTTCGAACGGGCGGCCGCGCTTGGCGATTCTGGTAAGCAGCGTATCAAGATCCGCTCTGATATAAAGAATGATATCCGGTTTCGGCAGATCATCAGTCAGCACATGATAGATTTCGCGGTATTTGTCACGTTTGGTGCCTTTCAGCGTCCGCTCGCCAAAAATCAGGTTCTTATAAATATGATAATCCGAAATAACCGGCTTGTTCTTAGCGATGTACTCGTTCACGGTATCTTCAAGCTGCTTATACCGGTTGCAGAGAAAGAACATTTCAAGCTGGAAGCTCCAGTCGTCCATGTTTTGATAGAACTTGTCCAGGAACGGATTCTCCTCCACAATTTCTTTGATGACCGGAAGCTGCAATTCACCGGCCAGCATCGTGGCAAGTGTTGTTTTACCGGCTCCGATCGGGCCTTCCACTGCTATAAAGGGTGCATGTTTCATTAACGCTGATTTCCTCCTCAGGTACGGACAATGCCGGGTAAAGCATGCTGTGATTATTCCATTAAAAAACAGACTAAACTATTGTATCACAGGAGGGCTTTCTGTGAACGGATGAATTCGTGATTTTTTTGCAGGCGCGCTCCAGAAAAGGCCGTATCCGCTTCAGACTAAGCGATACGGCCTTTTGATTGATATTGCTCTACTCTTCCCGAACAATCATGAGGTATTAGATCGGTTAGGAAACTTTTTAACCAGTCCTTGCGTCTAACCTTACAGATTGTTTTATTTCCTATATAAGTCAATTACGCAAATTACCGAGGAGGATTTCCGTGAAGAAATGGACGATGACTTTATGCTTGTTGCTGAGCTTAACCGCTTCAATGGCTTCAATACATGCATCTGCTGCCGGGACTGCCGGGACTGCCGAAACTACTGCCACAACAGCCGCAACAACAGTGCAGGCAACTGCCGGCATTAAGTCCTATGGACCAGAATACCTGATTAAAAATGACGGAAGCCTTTGGATATGGGGTGGCACTAAATCGGTGCCTACTCTGCTTCCGGGGCTGAAGGATGTACAAGCCGCCTATGGGTTTGGCCTACAGGCCGGAGGGCTGGCTGTAACAAAGGATAATGCCGTGTGGCGGTGGCAGACCAACCCTAAGACTCTGGCGGTGGAAGTCACTCCTGTGCAGGAACTGACCAGTCTAACAGAACTTTCTACGCTTTGGAACCGCTACATAGCTATAGATGGAAATGGCGCGGTATTCAGCTCTCCCCGAGTATCAGACGAAGACAAATCTCCCCGCTTTACAGCTGTTCCCGGCATAGACAATGTCGCTGCAGTAAATGGTTATAGTGAATGGGATGGAAACAAAAGCTGGGAACGTATCAACTTCCTGAAAAAAGATGGCACTGTATGGACCTCCCGCGATGGGCTGTCCACCTTTGAGCCTATCCAGAATTTGACCGATATCCTCCAGCTGACGCAGCAATATGCGCTTAAAAAAGACGGTACACTCTGGACCTGGCCTATACAGTCCTATGACTCCCCTAATTCCGGAAAGCCGTTTCCGTCTGTTCTATCCGCTTCTCGGATGACAGGATTGACAGATATCCGCTCGATTCATGGCAACTCGCGGACCATGCTCGCCATCGATGGTCAATCACGCCTGTGGTTCTGGGGCTCCACCGTAACGGGCTGGTCCGACGGAACCAATTATCATGAGCAGAAAGTTCCCGTGTGCTTTACAGGCATCAAGAACGTGACCGGTGCCTACTTCATGGAACGCTCAATCGTCGCCCTGACTTCGGATGGCAATGCTTACTCTGCCTCCCTTGAAGGCGACTCCATGCCAGCGGCTGCGAAGTTCACCCTCCTGGCCTCTGATATCACATCTATTCAGGAAGGTGAGCGTCATCTAATTTTGCAAAAAAAAGACGGGTCCCTCTTTGGCTGGGGCGTCAACAAAGACGGACAGCTGGGGTATGGTGAGTATGAGTTCAGCTATAAAATACCCGTTCCCGTGCAGAAGCCGATTGCAGTATCCTTGAACGGCGAACGGGTTGCTCTAACGAACGGTGTAATTACCCGGGGCGGGGAGAATTTTATCCCACTCCGTTCATTGTTTGACAAGATGGGGGCCAATGTCTCTTACAAAGAAGATACGAAGAGTGTCCCTTCAGGCAAAGCAGGAGGAACAACAACCACTGTGGATAAAAAAGTGACGATTACCCGCGCCGCTGGTGATAAACCCGCCATCTCCATCACCATCAATTCTGTTACAGGGGTTACGACCGTGAACAACAAAACGGTAACTCTTGCAAACCCGCCGTTTGTCGTATACGGGACGATTTACCTGCCGCTGCGCTTTATCAGCGAACAGCTTGGCGCAACAGTCAATTGGATGCCGCAGGAAGAGGAGATTGCAATCACCTACAAATAGATCTCCACGGTCTCAACCTTATCTTTTAGCCGATCTAAAGCCAGTCCAAAAGCAGAAAGCGGGCCTCCGCTCCACTTTTCGTGGAAGCAAGGTCCGCTTTTTCCTGGGGTTTATCAATTCAGGATTTCCTCTACTGTAAGCTTCTGTTAAGCTCACCAGTCAGTCTTAGCAACAATAACGGGCAAAGCTCCCGGTATTGTTGTATCCCATCCCTCTGTAAGACCATTGCGGGAATTTCTCCCGCTAATTTGAGCCGTTTCACTGCATCGGGCCATTTGGTTAAATAAGGCGGGAGAAATTCCCGTTAGTTACTCAGATTCCGCTAGTTTCATCTATTTAGCGGGCGCAATTCCCGTTACGAATTTCTGGGTTGTCCGGCGGGACAGCAACAAGTTACTTACCGCTAAATCGGTAGTAGCATTCAGTAGAATTCAGTAGAATTTAATAGAATTCAGTAGCATTCAGTAGCATTCAGTAGCATTCAGTAGCATTCAGTAGCATTCAGTAGCATTTAGTAGCATTCAGTAACATTCATTAGCATCCATCAACATCCGTCATCATCCCTCAATATTCGTCAACATACGTCACACTGCTCACATTGCGCTGCCACCCTAGGTTAACCGCTCTCCAAACCGTGCAGATCTGGTCACCAGGGAATGGTGCAGCCGGCCTCTCAGTCCCGTGAGCCATTCCGGCTCATGCTCCCATTGTTCAGCGGTGGACCTCAAAACTCTGGCATACCCGTACAAATCGGCGAACCGTCTGCACGCCGCCATAGAGGGACCGTCATCGGGAAGACTAAACTGGCTGCGGTACCCTTCCATAAAGCGCTCTTTCTTTAGTCCAAACTCTTCAGGATCAATCTCCCCTACCAGGCTGTCCAGAGACTGCTCGATATCCACAGCATACCAGTGATACATGCAGTCATCAAAATCTATCGCGCTGATGGTATCACTAGCTTCATCATAAAACACATTGTCCAGTTCAAAGTCATAATGGATCAGCCCGTAATTAGCTGTTGTAACCGGGAGCTTGCTGAAATACTCGGCAAGCAGCCGAGCTTCCGCCACAGCCGCCGTTTCCTGCGGAAATACCTTTAACACATCCACGATCCAGTCCAGCACATCGCGGTATGACCCTCTCTTGGTTTGTACAGGGCTATAAGTGCTGGACAGCTGATGCAGCTTGCCCAAGGCCTCGCCATACTTGAACATGACATGATCGCTTAAGCCGGCATACTGCAGCTGAACTCCGGGTACACGTTCGAAGACAGAAGCATAATACTCTCCCCAGGGAGTCTCCGCTTCTGCCAGCTCCTTTCCTTCCAAGGAGGGAACGGCCTCCAGCACGCCATATCCGCAGTCCTTCAAGTAGGAGATGAACTCCAGCTCCGCCCGCAAGTTCTCCATTAGCTTCTCCGACCGCGGGGCAAACCGCAGGAATTGCCCGTTCCCGGCACTTCTGAACGGATATATCGCATTGGAGGAGATTCGATAGTACTGGAACAAATGCAGCGACTCCGGATCATATGTCCAGTTCCCCAGCAGCATCTCCGCCAAACTTTCATTCGAGAATAAATATTTTAACTTCAGCATGCGTTGCAGCAGCTCCTTTTCAGTTCACAATTGGATTAAGTAATCAATTCCTCTTCACCGTCAATGGAATAGTATGGATTAGCCCGGCGTTTCATGCCGATCACTCCTTTCACGTTCAAGCTGGCTGGCTTCATTCCTCGATGTTACGCGAGTACTATGCTTAAGAACAATGGAAAAAACAGCTTTAACCATTCCGTGCTGCCGCTTCCCCGTTAACTGCAACCAAAAAAAGGCGCCCCATCACCCATGAACACATGGTGGCGGAACGCCTCGGTATTATAATTATTAAGACAATCTGTTGCTGAAGTCGCTATATTCAAACTCTCTGATCACCTTAAGGCCCTCTTCTTCGTTATACGAAGCAATGGCCGGCAGGTTCACACCGTTGAACATATGATTCTTCACCATGGAATAATGCGCCATGTCGAGGAAGACAAGCTTGTCGCCGTATTTGAGCGGCTCCGGGAATGAATAGTCCCCGATCACATCTCCTGCCAGGCAGGTCATGCCTCCGAGTCTGTACGTATAGGCATGTTCGCCCGGCTCTCCGGCGCCGATAATGTTCGGACGGTACGGCATCGCCAGCACATCCGGCATATGGCATTCGGCCGAAGTATCCAGAATGGCAATATCCATTCCGTTATGCATCGTGTCCAGAACGGTAGCCACCAGGTATCCGGTATTGAGGGCAACCGCCTCACCGGGCTCCAGATAGATCTCGACATTATAGGTTTCCTTCATATGAAGGATGCAGCTGATCAGCTTCTCCAGATCATAATCGGGACGGGTAATATGATGGCCGCCGCCGAAATTCAGCCATTTCATGCCATGCAGGTACTGTCCGAATTTCTCTTCCACGACCTTAAGCGTACGCTCCAGCGTATCGGAGTTCTGCTCGCACATCGTATGGAAATGCAGGCCATCAATACCCTCAAGCTCATCGGGCCGGAAGTTCGGCAAAGTTACGCCCATCCGGGAAAAGCTGTAGCACGGATCATAGAGCGGCACTTCAATCTCGGAATATTCCGGATTAACACGGATGCCGCAGCTGATTCTCTTCGGAGCATTCTGCACCCGATCCTTGAACCGGCTCCACTGATCAAATGAGTTGAACACAATGTGGTCGGTATAGCCGAGCAGCTCATCGAACTCGCGGTCCATATAAGCAGGCGCGTAGACATGCACCTCTTTGCCCATTTCCTCGAAGCCCAGCCGGGCTTCGAACAAGGAGCTGGAGGTCACGCCATGCAGGTACTGTCCGACAAGCGGGTACAGGGCATGCATGGAGAAGCCTTTTTGCGCGAGCAGAATTTTCGCACCACTACGCTCTTGCACATAGTTCAGAGTCTCGAGGTTCTTCTTCAGCAGCCGTTCATCCACAAGATAAGCAGGTGACGGCAGTGAGCTGATATCGATATCTATATCCTTCATTACGTTACGTCCTAATCCAGCAGCGTTGGCGAGAAATCTTCTTGCCAAGGCAGCCCGTGTTTGTTCAGTGCATCCATGAATGGATCCGGATCGAATTCTTCTACGTTGTAGACGCCCGGTTTCTTCCAGATGCCTTTTATAATCAGCATAGCCCCGATCATTGCTGGAACGCCGGTGGTGTAGGAAATGGCTTGGGAGCCAACCTCTCTGTAGCATTCCTCATGATCGCAGACATTGTACACATAGTAAGTTTTTGGCTGGCCGTCTTTAGTGCCTTGAATGATGCAGCCAATGTTGGTTTTGCCTTTGGTTCTTGGTCCCAGGGATGCCGGGTCAGGCAGAATCGCCTTCAGGAACTGCAAAGGAATAATTTCTTTGCCTTCATAAAGGATCGGCTCAATGGAAGTCATGCCCACATTCTCAAGCACCTTCAGGTGAGTGAGATAGTTCTGCGAGAAGGTCATCCAGAAACGGATTTTCTTCACGCCCTTGATGTTGGCAGCCAGGGATTCCAGTTCTTCATGATACAGCAGGTAAATATCCTTCGGACCGATCTCCGGGAGATCGTAGACTTTTTTCTCGGACAGCGGTGCAGTTTCAATCCACTCGCCATTCTCAAAGTAACGCCCGTTGGCTGTAATTTCGCGGATATTGATTTCAGGATTGAAGTTGGTGGCAAACGGATAACCATGGTCGCCCGCGTTGGCATCAACAATATCAATCGTATGGATTTCGTCAAAATAATGCTTCTGCGCATAAGCCGTGAACACACCGGTTACACCAGGGTCAAAGCCACTGCCGAGCAGCGCGGTAATTCCGGCTTTCTCGAATCTTTCTTTGTAAGCCCACTGCCAGGAATACTCGAATTTAGCAGTATCCTGTGGTTCATAGTTGGCAGTATCCACATAATGCACTCCCGTTGCCAGACAAGCATCCATAATGGTCAGGTCCTGATATGGGAGAGCGACATTAATAACGACATCCGGCTGGAAGCTCTTGATCAATTGGATGACCTCGTCCGTGTTATCTGCATCGAGCTGAGCAGTAGAAATCTTCGTCTGGCCTCCGGCCAATTTATCTTTCAGAGCATCACATTTCGCAAGGGTTCTGCTCGCGATACAGATCTCTTCAAATACATCCGGGTTCTGACAGCATTTATGCACAACAACACTTGCTACGCCGCCAGCGCCAATAATTAACGCTTTTCCCAAAATTAACAACCTCCCAAAAAAAGTTTTGTCAGCGTTGCTTCAGAAGAATAGCTTTATACAAAACTTGCTTCAGAAGCATGGGCTATTCCATATGAAAAATCAACAAGGCTGATTATACAGAATACATTTGAATAAATCAATAAAAAACGACAAAAACTGATGCCTTTTCTGTAAAATCTACGGGTTTCCTTATTAATACTCTGTAATTCATAGCAATACATGAGAATGCTCTGTTTTTCTCGGCTTCTTCTGTTCATTGCACTAAAGAAGCAGAAGCTATATTGAACGGATCGCCGTATACAAGGCCAACCGGACTATTGTATCACAGCAGGGGTCTGCTTCATACGATTTATTTTAAAATCAATGAATTTCCTCACCTCCCTTGCAGCTCCGCAAAAATCTGCCGGGTCTCGGATGCCTCCTTATGGTTATACACCACATAGAGGTCAGGCAATCTGATTACAATGTACGGAGGAGATTGTTTATAGAGGTATAGCTTGCTTTTGCCAAATTGATCCAGCTTAAAGTTTCCTATAACCACTTTGTCCGTTCCAATGCCGTTAGTCCTTCTGCCGCCTTCCGGCAATTGATCCACCAGCTTCAGTTCAAGAACATCCTCTAGTGCAAAGCTGTAATTGTACATCGGAAATTGAATCTTAACAGTTCCGCTGTCGCCGATCTTCATTACAGGTGTAGAGAACTCTGCCTGGACACTGATCCATCCGGTCCCGATGATTACTTCCGCCACAAACACAAAAAGGCCGTAATAAATATATTTACCCGTTTTTGTCCCTATATTAATCGTAGTGCCAATTCCAATCCGCTTCGGTACCATAATGGAACGGTCATTAGGGTTATTATAGGTTGTCCCGTTCATCCAATACTCATCATCATCCGTGTATAAAATCTCCTGTTCCCCCGCAAGCGCCACCGCCTCAAGTTTCTTTAACCTATTATGTACATTTACAATGCCCAGTATCGGTACAATTTCATCCTCTCTTCAGATCCTCGTAAAAAAAGAGTCTTCTTCTAGCCGCCACGCGGTTTTCAGAAGACTCCCTTATATGATTGCCCGCCATTGATTCACTCACCACAGGATCAGACTCTGCTGCCCCCGGCATGCTCTGCTCCAAACAGCCAGTGCAGGGCATGCGGAAGCTGCTGGCTGAAAAACACACTGTCATGTGTTCCTATGGGGTTGGTCTCAAAGCGCAATGCCTCCTCGCTGAAGCCCTGCTCCAGCAGCAGCTTATGCGCGAGGCGCGACTGTGGGACCATTTGCTTTTGCAAGTTTGTCTTGTACAGTCCCTCCAGCTCTCCAACATACATGTAGATCCGCTGTTCCGGCATCGTCCTGCTCTGTCCCTGTATGTAATTCACGATACCTTCATACCAGAATGATGCGGAAATCAGCCCGATCCTGCCAAACACATCGGGATAAAGGTAAGATCCATAAAGCGAGATCAGTCCGCCGAAGGAGCAGCCAAGCAGCCCCGTATGCTCTGGTCCTGGCAAAGTATGATAGCTGTTGTCTACATACGGCTTGATCCTCCCGACAAGTTCCTCCAAATACTCTCCACCGCCACCGCCAAAATCCGGTCTGCCCGGCATCAGGGCCGGTGACGGCCATGGTGTATATTCATGATTCCGGTCACGCGGGGTAATACCGACAAAAATCAGTTCCGGCAGTTCTTTGGTTATAAACAAATGCTCCAGGTAATTCAGCGAATGCTCCATCACTTCGCCATTATCCTGCAGATAGACAACCGGAAACCGTCTGCCCTCTTCCCCATAGGACATCGGAGTATAGAGGGTCAGCCTGCGGCCGCCAATCTCTTCCTGTCTATAGGTTCCTTCCATGATATTAACCTCCTACAAGCGCACCTATTTCGTGCGTGTCTTGAACAAAAGAAAAATGAAATACGGCACACCGATGATAGAGATGACAATACCTACCGGCAGCTGAGCCGGAGCGAACACCGTTTTGCCGATAAAATCGCCAATAACCACCATCAGCATCCCAATCATGCCGCATAACGGGACGATGTACTTATAGCTGTTGCCGATCAGTCTTCTGGCGATATGCGGTGCGATCAGGCCAACAAACCCAATGCTGCCGGACACGGAGACACAGGCGCTGACCAGACCGACACAGCAGAGCAGCAGGATCTGCCGTTCTCTGCCTACAGCGACACCTAATCCCTTTACACTCACTTCATGCAGCTGCATTAAATCAAGAACAGCTGCGCGTCTCCAGATCACTGGAATTAATATGACCAGCCAGGGCAGGGTCGAAAGCACCTGTCTCCAATTCGCGCTGTACACACTGCCAGCCAGCCAGACGGCGGCCATCTCAAAGTTTTGCGGGTCCATTTTGAGTGAGACAAACAGGGTAATTGCCCCAAAGCCGGATGCAAGCGCGATGCCCACAAGAATCAGCTGCTGCGGATTAAACTCACCGTTCTGCCTGGCGAAGATATAGAGCAGAACGACGGCAACCAGCCCGCCCACAAAGCCGAACATCGGCATGGACAGGACCGCAAACCAGTCCGGGGTCTTCATCGTCCCTGCCGCAAAGAACATGTACAATACGACAAAAGCTCCTGCAGCAGCATGAATGCCGAGAATTCCGGGATCCGCAAGAGAGTTGCGGGTAATGCCCTGCAGTACGGCCCCGGCGATTCCCAGCCCGAATCCGACAAGTGCGCCAAGCACAATGCGCGGCAGACGAAAATCAAAGATAACGAGGTCATGATCTTTGGCGGGATTAATCCGCAGTAAAGTACGGAACACATCCTTCGCTGAAAGGTCGAAGGTCCCGTTGGTTAGGCTGATGTACATGAAGCACAACGTGAGTGCACACATGATCAGAAACAACGACCAGAAAGCACGCCGCTTTGGTTTCGGTGAAAGAGAGGACTTGCTCAAGTCTGGCCGCCCCCTCTCGTCTTGATTAAATAGAGGAAAAAGGGAACCCCGAACAAAGCGGTGACTACACCGATCGGCGTTTCAAACGGAAAATTCACGAACCTGCTGATAAGATCGCATACAGCCAGGAACAGCGCGCCCAAAAAAGCGGAAAAAGGAATGATCTTGCGGTAGTCCTGACCGATCAGATAACGCGTGATATGCGGGATTATGAGGCCGACAAAGGCTATTTTCCCGGCAATGGCTACTGAGATCCCCGTCAAAATGACGACACTCAGCATCGTCAAGCCTTTTACCACTGTGACCTTAAGGCCGAGGCCTGCAGCGGTCTCATCCCCAAGCGAGAGCATTGTCACGGAGCGGGCCATCATCAGACCCAGAGCCAAGCCGGCCACGGCAAACGGAATTGCCAGCTTGATTAACGCCGGGTCCATCATATGCAGCCGGGCGTTGTACCAGAAGCTGATATTTTGCGAAATTTGAAAATAGGTAGCGAGCGCCTGCGACACCCCTCCAAGAAAGGTACCGATAATAGTACCCAGGACGGCCAGTGACAAGGGCGAGGCCCCGCCGGGCAGCAGCTTGGCTGTACCGAAGACCAAAGCCGCTCCCAGCATCGAGCCTGCCAGTGAATAGAGAATCATCGTCATGGATGAAGCCCCGGGCAGGAACACCATACACAGCGTAATGGCAAATACAGATCCGTCGCTAATCCCCATTATTGAAGGGGAGGCCAGATAATTCCGCGTCATCCCCTGCATTAAGGCCCCGGATACGGCCAGGAACGCGCCGATCAGCAGCGCCCCGGCCACCCGCGGAATCCGCGAGGTACGGATAATCAGATGATCGATATTGTCCACGTCCAGATGAAACAGCGCATTCCATACCGTGCCATAGCTGATGGATTTAGTACCATAGAGCACCGACAAGACACCGACGAGTATAATGAGGACGACCCCCAGCACCAGCAGGGAGGTCGTCTTTAGTCCGGCAGATAATTTCATATCATCCCACTCTTTTGTACAATCTCAGATTACTTGTTCAGCTGCTCCACTGCAGCCTCCAGGAAGTGTATGCGGCTCCATGCCGGTCCGCCTTCGGACAACGGATCAATTACATTGACGAAGGTCTTGTTATTTTTCATCGCATTGATTTTTTGGATAATCGGATTGCTCTGCAGGTCTTCCAGCGCTGTTGCAGTCTCGGCATTCTCATCGGCAGCAAATTGGATAAACAGGATATCCGGATTCATTGACGCCAGCTGCTCGACCGAAATGCCTTCCTGTGCTTTCGCCGCTGCTACCTCAGCCGGAACACTCAGGCCAAGATCGTTATACAGGATAGGGTTAACAAATACCGCCGCAGGGAAAATAAACATTTGTCCCGCACGGATACGTACAGCCACTATCTTCTGATCCTTCAGCTTCTCACCAAGCTCTGCTTTTGCACTTTCCAGCGCTGCCTGATATTTGGCGATTTCCGCTGCAGCCTGCTCCTGCTTGCCGGTCAGCTCTGCCATCAGATTCAGGTTGGCTTCCCAGTTGCTGGCGATATGCGAGACTTGAATGAGCGGAGCGATTTTCTTCAATTGCTCTACTACTTCAGGCTTGAACTTCGTAGTCCCGAGGATCACATCCGGCTTCAGCTTCAGGATGGTCTCGAAGTTCGGCTCGGTTTTCTCCCCGATCGATTCAGCCTTGTCCGTAATGGCAGCGAAGCGTTCCGGAAATTCACCGCTGAACGTAATCGCGCCGACTGGATGCACATCCAGCACCAGCGCATCCTCCATGGCTTCCATAGCTCCGGTAATAACAATCCGTTCTGCTGATGCGGGTACCGTATATTCCTCCCCTAAATATTCAATCGTGCGCGTGCCTGCTTCAGCTGCTGCCGGTGAGGCTGCTGCTGTTGCCTCTGCCGTTGCAGCCGGAGCTGTTGTTGCGGTTTCCGCAGCATTTGCGGCCCCATTTGCCGGCGTATTGTTGCCGTTGCCTCCGCACGCTGTAAGTACGAGTACAAATAATGCTATTAGTCCTGCTATCCCAAATGATCTTTTCATCTTTCTATAAATCCCCTTCCACTCTGTAAAATGTCCAATCTATATCACAACAAGTGATAATGATTATCATTTTCGATTATAACGAAGGGTTCACTGCCGTACCATGGACAAAAGGCGGAATATTTATGGACGATTGGATGCAAGCAGCTGCAGCGTCTGCCGGAGCATCCGCAGCTGCGCATAAGCGGAATGCTCACGCCAGGGATCGGAGCTCATATGATGCACCCGGTGTCTCTGAACCGCAGAAAGCTTTAACCACAACGGATGATTCTGCAACTTCTGCCACTCGCCTAGTGTATCGTTCTCTCTGCGGATCAGCATGAACAAATGATCTGCCGGCAGAGCCGCAAGCTCTTCCAATGTAATTGGCACGTTATAAATATCCTCGCCGGACTTATAGGCCGGCTTTAATTCCAGCTCCCGGTAGAGCATATCCAGCATGCCGTAATTGCAGTGCAAATACAGCTTGCTGCCAAGCATCCGGATCACAGCAACAGATTCATCGCCCATCGCTTTGTGCAGAAGTTCTTTGGCGTTGCGCACCTCACGGTCATACGCTGACAGCCACTGCTCTCCTTGCCAGCTCTCGCCCAGAACCTGCGCCAGTTGCTGAAACTGTCCACGCCAATCACTGCTGCCGCCATGACTATAATAGACTGGAGCTATCTTCTCCAGCGCGGTTTTCTCCTGCTCCTTCAGCTCATCCCGGGCGATGATCAGGTCAGCCGGATGCTGGCTCAGCAGGTCAATGTTAGCCTGCCATTCCTGGTTGTTACGGTATGCGCTGATATGCACGGGAATATCCCCGCGGTAATTCAGATAATAATATTCCGTCCATTTCGGATGCAGCGCCGCCGCGTAGGGTGTAAGGTTCAGCGGCAGCAATTGTCCCAGCACGGCCGGAGAATAAGCAACCAGCTTCCGGTGACGGCTTTTCATATAGACTGCAGGCGGCACGCCGATCATCTTTTTAAATTTCCTGCTAAAATAGAACTCATCGGCATACCCCACCCGGTGGGCGATATCCCTCAGCTTCAGTCCACTCTCCGCCATCAGTCGTTTCGCCTGCTGCAGCCGCAGTTCGGCGGCGTATTCCACTGCACTTTTGCCGTATTTCCGCTTAAACAGGTCCACAAAATACTTGGGGCTGAGCCCGGCGGCTTGCGCCAGCTCCTGGGTCGTCAGCGGCCCCGTAAAGTGATGCTCTATGTATTGCTTGGCCTGCTCCAATGCCCTTCCCGTATCTCTGGGTTTCTGCCGGCAGCTTATACGAATCACATATAGCAGCTCCTGAAAATCTATCTGCGCGCGAAAGCTAATGTTCTGTTGTCCTGACCCGGATAACCGGAAAACTTCACTATAGACCGAAGAGATATGCTTAGCTGGAAAGTGCTGCAGTACGATATCCGGCGGAAACAGAAGTGCGTCATGGATTGCATGGCCACGAACGTTCTCCGGCTTGCCGTAATGATAGACTTCAAAATAAAAAATATACATATCCAGGCTGGCGGCCGGTTTGGCCGTTCCGACCGTTTGCTCCGGCAGGCATAGACAGACTGAACCTGCTGACAGCTCCACCTGGCGGTGATCCACATGAATCCGGACTGCTCCGCCTGTCACCAGAATCAGCGCATAACAGAAATTCAGCTGCTGGGGCAGCCGGACCTCCCCGTCTCCCCTCAGTGCCTGAACCGACAACAGTCTGAAGGACAGCTGATCCCAGTCCGGCAGAGTCTCAGCATCCTTTTCAGCGGGAGAAGTTACTTCTGGTTCCATTACTTTTAGGTCCATTGTTACAGAACACCACCATTACAGAACATTTTATATTCCTCTATTACAAACAAGTATAATTGATAATCGTTCTCAATGCCAATGACGAGAATACTTTATTAGATGCAAAAGATACAAAAAAATCCCCGAACCCCTTGTTAGGGGCTTGGGGGATTCCAGTTACAGCGGAACATTCCGGTCTTACTGCCCGAATCCGACGCGGGGACGCTCCCGCTCCTTCGTTTCCACGGCTACGGCACGGATAGAGCTGATCGGAATGTACAGTACCTGATATTCCGTACGGTATTTCACGAACCTCTCGTCGATCTCTTCCAGAACACCGCCTCTGACAGTGGAACCATCCAGAAAATTAACCGTGACCTCTTGCCCTTGCAATGCTACCAGCATACCCATCCGCTCCATTCGCTTAAAGTTTGGTAATGATTTTGTCAATAATCCCGTATTCCAGCGCCTCTTCGGACGACAGGAAATAATCCCGGTCCATATCCTTTTCTACCTTCTCCACCGGTTGTCCGGTGCGCTCCGCAGTGATCCGCACAACCTTCTCCCGGATCTGCAGAATACGCTTGGCACTGATTGCGATATCACTAGCCTGCCCTTGTGCGCCGCCATGCGGCTGGTGGATCATAATCTCGCTGTTCGGCAGGGCGAACCGTTTGCCTGTAGCCCCGGAGAGCAGCAGCAGCGAAGCGAAAGAAGCTGCAAAACCGGTACAAATCGTATTTATCTGCGGTTTGATTACCTGCATCGTATCATAAATTCCGAACCCTGCAGTAGTTGAGCCGCCCGGGCTGTTAATAAACATCTGAATATCCTTATCCGGCTCATCCGCCGCCAGAAACAGCAGCTGGGCAATGATGCTGTTAGCCAGCTGGTCGTCAATGGCCGCACCCACGAATACAATCCGGTCTTTCAGCAGCCGGGAATAAATGTCGTAAGATCGCTCGCCCCTGCTCGTTTGTTCAATTACATAGGGAATAATACTCATTCTTATATACCTCCTGTAATGTGCCTTAACTTTATACCCTGTAAACGGATCATGACGGGCAAAGGATACGGGACATACAGAATTTTAAATTTACGGAAGATGCGTATCTTTTATGATGAGCTATTCGTTTATATAATAGAGGGAACAAATTAAATGGGATAGCCAGAAGGAGATGCGTAAGCGTGATGACCCTTGAAGAGTACAATACCGTTAACCATACCGGTGAGAAAAGTCTGCAGTCGCTTGGAGCAGTCCTGAACCGCTATTGCCTGACACTTACCCGGTCCAGCATTGAAGCCGAGGATTTGGCTCAGGAGACCTGGGCCAAGGCGCTGGGATACGGAAAATTTCCGGCCAATCCGAATCCCGAAGCCCTGCTGCTGCGGATCGCCAAAAATACATGGATTGATGCTGCCCGGCGGCGGGCTTCTCTGAGCCGAGCACTGGAGCGCGGGCATTCACAGGCAGAACCATTAACCGGCGGAACGATTTCCGAAATTGAAATGGCTTTTCAGGCCCTAATGAAACATCTGTCTCCGCTGCAGCGGACGGCCTTTCTGATGCGGGATGTGCTGGGCTATTCTGCGGGTGAAACGGCGGAACAATTGGAAACAACCGAAGGCGCGGTGAAATCGGCGCTGCACCGGGCACGGCAGGCACTCGCAGCCGTTAGAGAGGATCTGTCGGCGGACGGCGGGCCTGCGGTTCCGCTGGACGCCGATTACCGGCAGCTCTTGTCGGCACTGGCCGATGCTTATGAGCAGGGTCAAATCCCTGTCATGCTGGAGCTTCTCCGCCATGAACAATCAGCGGAACTTACGATGGCTGTAAGCACAGGTACCGTGCAGGCGCTGCACTTTGCCAGCAGCAGCCGTTCAACTGCTAGCAGCAGCACTCATCCCGGGCTGCGGATGGCCGCCTAACCCAAAGCCTCAGGCGGATCAGCTATTTCAATTTAAAGGAGTGTATTGAATGAGGAACATACTTGTGCTTGGGGGAACCCGGTTTTTTGGCAAGCGGCTGGTGGAACGGCTGCTCCGGGAGGGAGACAGCAAGGTAACGATTCTAACCAGAGGCCGGGCGGAAGACAGCTTCGGGGAACAGGTCTCCAGGCTGAATGTGGACCGTACGGACGCCAAAGCGCTTGCCGTAGCCGTCGGGGATACCCCTTGGGATGTGGTCTATGATAATATCTGCTTTTCACCGGATGAGGCTGATGCTGCAGGCCGTATTTTTGCCGGCACCGCTAAACGGTACATCCTTACCTCAAGCTTGTCGGTCTATGATCCAAGGCCGGAAGCTTTGACCGAAGCTGACTTCGACCCTGAAGTATACCCCTTGCGATTAGGTGCGAAGGAGGACTTCAACTATCAGGAGGGCAAAAGACTGGCCGAAACGGTTTTGCTGAAGCAGGACGCATTCCCCGTGGCTGCCGTGCGCATTCCCATGGTTCTGGGCACGGATGATTATACGCGGAGGCTGCATTTTCACATCGAGCATGTCAGCGAAGGCCGGCCGATGGGTATCCCGAACACCCAGGCTGCCATCTCCTTCATCCGTTCGGATGAGGCTGCGGACTTCTTGTATTGGCTTGGCTTCTCCCAACTGACCGGACCGGTAAATGCATGCTCGGACGGTACTCTTACCATTGGGGAGATTCTCTCCATCATTGAAGCAGCCACGGGTAAGCAGGCGGTGATTGAGGCCGAAACTGCAGATGAGGATATGTCTCCCTTCGGCATTACTGAGTCCTGGCATATGGATACAACAAAAGCCCGCTCGGCGGGCTTTTCATTCCTTGCACTCAGTGACTGGTTTCCGGAGCTGGTGACCCAGCTTAATGCTTCATTCGGCAATCGCGAGTAATTTTTCTGTTGGTTCGTTGAGTTCATTCCAGTGTTCTTCCAATACCAGCAGCTGACCGGATGGCGGGACATTCCCGGTCTCCTCTTCTATTTTGAAAATATTAATTTCCGTGAACAGCTGCTGCGAAATTTCATTAATTTCCACCGCCTGCCGGGCAATATCGCGGATCGCCTTGTCCTGCTGCGTGCTGGAAGCATTGACCTCCTGAACACCCGCAGCTGTCTGCTCGGCTACGGATGCTACAGAGTGAATGGATACGGCAAGCCGGGAATTAATCTTCCGGGTCAGCTCCACCTTATGATGAATTTGTCCAATTTGTCTGCTGATTCCGGTAATCGATCCGTCAATCGCCTCGAAAGATGCAAGGGTTTCCGCTACCTGGTGCTCCTGCTGCTCGAGGCTTTTTTTTGTCTCCAGCATGTAGCCCTGAAAGTCGGTCATACTGTTCTGAAGCTCATGAATGATCTCGCTGATATGTATGGAGGAATCTTTGGTCTGGACCGATAAATGCCGGACTTCGTCCGCAATAACGGCAAACCCCTTGCCGGAAGCTCCGGCCCGCGCAGCCTCAATCGCAGCATTCAGCGAGAGGATATTTGTCTGCTTGGAAATTTCGGTAATGGAATTCGTGATCCGGGTAATATCCTGAGATTGCTCCACCAGCTTCTCCAGCGCTTGATACACTCTGCCGATGGAATCACGGGAATGCCGGGAAATCTGCTGCAGTGCGGTAACCGTCTCAGACCCTCTGCGGGTATTGTGATTGGCCGTTTCACTTGTCGTGAGCATGGCATCGGTATGATCCGTAATCTCATCCACTTCCCGTTCCAGCTCTTGCAGCAAGACTGCACTTTGCTCGGACTGAACGGCTTGCTGATCCGCGCCCACGGAAATTTCCTGTATCGTTCTGACAATATCCTGATTGGTATCCGCGGTAATGGATGAGGATTGCTGGAAGGAATGCGAATAATCCGCCAGGGAAGAAGCAACGGACAGGGTCTGCCGCAGCATTTCCCGGACCCGGGTAACCATATGATCAAAATGATAGCTCAAACGTCCCAGTTCATCGTTATAAGGAGAGTTGATCTGCTGCCGTAAATCGCCATCGGCAATTTGCCGCAACGCATCCTGGAGCCTGCGCACCGGTCCCAAGAATGAGCGTATCAGCAGCCAGGCCAGCACCAGTGTGAACAGGAAAACTCCACCTGCGGCGTAAAGCACAATGGATACCGTTTGATCCAGCAGGGCAAAAGAATGATCCTGTGCCCTCTCGGCGTTCCCCGCAGCAGCGTCATACAGTTTCCCGTTGGTCTCCAGCATGGATTGATTGACAGCCAGTGCCTTCATATGCAGGGCGTCGATTTGTTCCAGCACCGTCAGCGGGTCAAGGCTCTCATCCTCCATCGTCTTAACCAGTTCCCCGAATAACCCGGCATATTCCCCGGCCTGGGTCCGGAGCAGCTGCAGTTCTGCTGACGCCGGCGTCTCCTGTTCAAAATCCATATTGGCAATCTCATCGGTGAGCTGCTGCTGCTTGTCCTTAAAAGACCCGGCAAGCTCCACATCACTGGACTCGGCCAGCGATTTTTCCAGACCGTCCAATTCCTGCAATAGCTGCGTGATCGTTTGAACGGTGATTCGTTTTTCCATCTCCGTCTTCTGCCGTTCCATGGAGAGCTCCACCTGATTAATCTTGTGTCCCTGGTACAGAGCCACCCCCAGGAAGATGAAAGTTATCGCAGAGAATACCAGAATCAACTTCCATTTCATAGATAGGTGCAGCAAGCTTCTTTTCAAGCGTATCATCCCTTCGTATCACGCCTACTATAGGTATATTTTACTAATACACTCATTGTAGGAGCTGGATATTAATTACTCTCCACAGTTTTGTATGCGGATCGTAAAGAATCTGTTGCGAAAATGTTAACAAAACCTGCACCGTGCCCAAAAACCCCCATATCCCATATCCGCTGAACATCCGCCATCGTCCCAGCTATTAAAACTGCTTACGGACCTCATAGGCGTTATCTCTTCCCAAAGAGCCGCCAAAGTTTCTATCCGGACCTGAATGACCCTATTTAGCTAAATCATCCTAGTTGAGAGTTTTTTTGGGCAAATAAGGTCTCTGGAGTCCGCAACGTCAGATATAAAGCTTTTTTTGACAAAATAAAGGCGCTGGGGTCCGAGTACTGCTGTTCAAACCCATAAAAGCAAA
This sequence comes from Paenibacillus sp. FSL L8-0470, assembly GCF_038008625.1. NCBI lineage: Bacteria > Bacillati > Bacillota > Bacilli > Caryophanales > Paenibacillaceae > Paenibacillus > Paenibacillus sp. FSL L8-0470. Next base: position 2,558,642 of record NZ_JBBOZM010000001.1, on the reverse strand, counting down.
ACAAGCCCCCGGAATTCTCCGGAAGCTTGTTCTTGATCCATTACATATTCTGATTCGCCCGCTTACCCGGCGTTTTCTTCCATATACATGACTTCCCACAGATGCCCGTCAATATCCTGAAAGCTCCAGTTGTACATAAAGCCGTGATCAACCGGATTGTTAAAAGGCTTCCCGCCTGCGGCCAGCGCCTTCTGCACCAGCTCGTCCACCTCGGTTTTGCTGGAGGCAGAGATGGCCAGGATTACCTCTGTCTGACCGGATGTGTCGATGATTTTTTTGGAGGTGAAGGTGTTGAAAAACTCCTTGACCAGCAGCATCGCAAAGGTGTTGCCGTTGATGATCATACAGGTTGCGTTCTCATCGGTATACTGGGGGTTGAACTCAAAACCTAAAGCGGTAAAAAAGTTAATCGAATTCTGCAGATTGTCCACCGGCAAATTAACAAAAAGCTGGCCTGCCTGAAATCCCATTCTTCTCATCACCTCGGTAATTAATTGAGTGTAGTCCGTTCGATTATAACATGAATTACCGGAGGATGCCTCTAGTTGCGATATCCCCGGACTCCAGCGCGTTTGCACAATTGCCACACTTTGCAGAGTTGATATTAGCGCTATACAAGAGTACCTTAGAATTAAGCGCAAGTTTAAACGCATCTGCAAAGGCTACCCCAAGGATTACAATCCAAAGAAGCAGAATGCAATCTCTGTTAACATGAAGAGTTTAAGATGGAGCTATCTAAGCGTAAAAGGGGTGGAGCGATGCCTAATATTTGGATGCATTTAGAGTATGGGCAGGTGCTGGCGGAACAATTTGCGGATCAGTTTCCTTTTCTGGGCGGGCTGAAGGAGCGGCCTGAATTGTACCAGCTTGGCTGCCAAGGACCTGATTTGCTTCTATACCACAGCTTTCTGCCGTGGAAAAAAGATACCGGAGCCCTCCGGCTGGGCGACCTTATGCACTCTGTACACTGCGGTCCGGTGCTGCTGGAGCTCTGGCAAAAAATCCGGAGCCTCCCTCCTCCTGACCTTGCAGAAACACAGCAATACTTCCTTGGATTTCTGACACATCATCTGCTGGACCGCAATCTTCATCCCTACATTAACTGGAAAGCGGGCTACAAGCACCGCAACCATCAGCGGTTTGAGATCGTCCTCGATACCGTATTCATGCAACGGCTGAAGCAAATCGATACCTGGCGGATTGCAGCTTGGAAAAAAATTCACGTCGGCTCGCGGCTCCCCCATACCGTTCACACTCTCCTTCATGAAACCGCAGCGGCCTGGTATCCCGAAACAAAGGGCCTCCCGGATGAGATCTGGCAGGAGGCGTACCTGGACATGATTCTGGCCCATAAATGCTTATATGATCCCAAAGGCTGGAAGAAGTCGCTGCTAAGAGGAAAAGCGCGCCATCATTTCTACCAGCCGCTTTCCCCAAGAGACGAGCAGCTGGATTATTTAAATGAAAAGCATGCCGAATGGCGGCATTCCGCGCTGTACTCCGAGGTCCGGACGGAAAGTGTCTGGGAGCTCTGGGAACAGGCGCTGGCGGAAGGGCGGAGTGTGCTGCAGGCCTTGGCCGACTGGCTGAACAGCAAGGTGCCTGCAGAAGCAGCCCGCGCGCTGGAACAGTTCAAGCGGGTGCTCGGCAACCGGTCTTATGATACCGGCAAGGATTGCAGCAGCAATCTCAAGAATCAGTTCGCCGAGCCGATCTGGGATTCCGGCATTAGCTCGTAAAGACATTTGTATTAATTCAAGGGTGGAGCTCCGAAAGTGGCTCATTTCGTATTATTTAGGTCAGCCAGAAACTTCGGGTTGGCCTATTTTTCTTGGCCTGCACACGAAAAACCCCTGACGCTCAGGAGGCGCCAGGGGTGTCAAAGAAATCCGTTGCCGATTTCAGTCGGCAAGCTTGAGCAGGGCAGCCAGCATCTGCGCGGTTTCCTCACGCGTAGCTGCAGCCTGCGGCGCAAAGTTAACACTGCCATCCGGGGCAGTTTTGCCCGAGATGATCCCCGCCTGCTGGACAGCTGCAGCAGCTTCCAGCGCAAAAGAACTAATGGACTGCCGGTCTGCGAATACGGCAGTGCCGCCGCTCACGGGCAGAGTCCAGTTCCGCTCATCCGCCAGACGGATAATCATAACTGCGAGCTGTTCGCGTGTAACCTTCGCCTTGGGTGCAAACTTCCCGTCTCCGGTGCCGTTTACGATTCCGCTAACGTTCGCCCAAGCGATTGCCGCTGCATAATAATCATCCGGCTTCACATCTGTGAAGCTGCCGGACACTGCCGTGTTCAGCTCCGCCCCGGCCAGACGGGCCAATAGCAGGGCTGCGTCTCCACGGCTCAGGTTGCTCTTCAACCCAAACTGGCTTTCATTGATTCCGGAAATAATGCCGCGTGCCGCCAGATACGTGATAGAGTCTTTGGCAAAGCTGGCAGCAGTATCGGTAAAGCCCGGGTTGCTGTAACCAACCGCATAAGCAGAGAAATGAGCGGTACGGAAGGTCAACTGGCCGGTCACCGCATTATAGCGGCTGCCAGGAAGCACAACCAGCTTACCTGCAGGTGTAACATTGTAGGCTACTACCGCATTGGCATCCTCCGCAGATGACAGTGAATACGGGATGCTCACCAACGCTTTCCCTTCCCCAAAGCTGGAAAGGGTACGGCTACCGGTTTGCACTGTTAGGTTGATAACCGGACGGCTGCCGATTGTGCTCCGCGCGGCTTCGCTTATACCTCCAGCGGGATTGCCCATGACACTGCCAAGATCTGTTCCTGTAATAGATAGTTTCACCGGTTCACCGTTTGCCGCAGTGTTCACTGCTATTAGCGAAGTGCGGTCAAGCGAGACGGTTCCCCGACCGGCTGCAAATGTCACACTCTGCACAGCACTGCCGGAAATCGCAGCCCAGACTGCGGCAGGAACCTCCAAGGTTACGGCTTTGGCCGCACTGCTTGTTGCAGCAACGCGGAAGACCAGCTCTTTGCCGGCAGAAGTTTTCAAGGATTCCAGCGCTGCTGCCACGGCTTCGGCAGTAACGGACAGAGTTGCCGCTCCATCCGCACCTGCTGCGGCCTTGAGTTCAAGAACAACCTTGGAGCCTTCAACAGTTACCGCCGGGGGGTGAGCTGCAACTGCCGGGGTCTGCCCCACAGAGCCACCTGTACCCGGATTCGTAATGACCGGATCAGCCGCCGCTACAGTCACCAGCGATTCGGCTGTGCCATATCCATCCGCACTGTATACGGAAACGGTCACCGTTCCCGCTGCCAGCGGAGTTACCGTCCCCTTCTGATCCACTGCGGCCACTGCAGGATTAGAGGAGCTCCAGCTAAGCGGTGATTTCTCCGGCGTTCCAGCCGCAGGCTTAACCTCAGCTTTGAGCGTTGCCGCTGTCCCTCCGGCTTTTAGAGAGAGTGACTTCTGGTCCAGCGTAATCTTTGTAACGTTGAATTGATATACCGCTACAGTGCCTCCTACCTCATTGGCTACCAGCACCAGCGGAAGTCCGGTCGGACTGTCCGTTGCCGGAATGAACTCGATGCCTTCCGGCCCGGTGTCCGTAGCGATATTATTTTTCGGTGTGAATTCACGGGAATTAATATAATTGAGAAACTGCGGCTGTTCGGGATTGCTGACATCGTAAGTCATCAGGCCGCCAATGCGCTCCAGGCCGATGAAGGCCAGCGCTTTTTGCCCCACCTTGCTTACCTTAACATATTCAGGCTCCGGCCCTTTTTTGGTGCTGCGGCTGTCCAGCGTTGTATTGCTGTTGCTTGCATTGAAGTAATCAGGCAGCCGCTCTGCTGTAATCCGCTCAAAATCACTGCCGCTGTCATACACCTGCCTCAGCGTACCAGCGTCCCATACCGAGAAGGAACGGCCCCCGTACAAGTACATGCCGTCATGACCCATATCCGACATGACCTCTACACCGTCATATTTCGTATTTCCGTTCAGGAACAGTGCAGCCGCAGAGTCAGGTTCAAGTGCCCCCTTCATTTTGCCGATCGTGCTGGCATTTTCCTTGCTGTCCCATTCCGTGGCATCGCCCTCATTGGCCGTGAACAAGTAGGTTTTGCCGTTAACTGTATACTGGCTGATCCCATCTGGCATATAAACGCCGTAGAACGGTACATTTTCCAGCCTGCTCTTGCTGTCCTTCACGAGGTCAAGTCCATTTAGCGGATCGCTCAAATCCTTAAACCCAAGCCCCTTGACCCACAGCAGCTTGCGGGAAGCAATATCGACTGCAGCTACAGCATTGTTCTCCTGAAGGGAAATATAAGCGGTCTTCTGATCTTCGGACAGCTCGATAAATTCCGGCTCCAGATCACGGACTGCCTCTTCCTTTGTACCCTTCCCTGTAATCAGCTTCGTTGCCGGATCAACCGCCCCGCGGATATGCACGAGATCGTCGATCCGCTCAGGGTTGTCGAACTTGACGTAATCCGCTGATTTCGCAGTCGTGTCAATGATCGTCACACTGCCTTCGGGATCCCCCTCCAGTGTGCGGGGCTCGGCCTCGTCAGCCGTAAGAATAAAGCGGCCATCCCCGGTGAATTTGATCATATCGGGCTGGACTCCAGCCTCATAGGTATCCAGCAGCTTACCGTCATAATCCAGCACAAGAATTTTGCCGTTCTTCATGGCATCCGCTTCCTGTATGGCTACAGCAATCCGCTTCGTTGCCGGGTTAATATCCACACTGGTCAGATCGCCATAGCTGAAGCCTCCGGTTTCCGCCAGCTGCTCCACGTTGATGCTTTTTTCCTTTTCCGGATGGATGCCGTCCTTCAGATTTACAATATCTACTGTCGCAGGATGCGTCGAACCGTTGACCAGATAGCACTTTCCGTTGTCACGGTTATACTTGACAATCTCCGCCACACCGCCGTCTTCATTGGTAACCCCGACGGAATATCCGCCAAGCTTTGTAATGCTGATAACATCCGCGGTTGGCTCTCCCGCAGGTTTATCCACCGTCAGCGGAAGGCTCCCTTCCGCCTTCATCGCAGGAACACTGCTGTCATACACAGAGACGCTGACCGTTGCCGCACCTGCCGTCACCGGAGTTCCGCTGATTTTGCCGGATGTAACGTCCAGGCTTAGACCTTCGGGCAGCCCCGCCGCCTCAAAGGTATAAGGCAACGTCCCGCCATATACGGACAGTGTCACCGAATACGGGGACCCAGCCGTGGCGGCAGGCAGAGACGGGCCCGCCAGGCCAAGAGGCTGAATAGCCACGCCCCATGCTCCGTCAGCACCGCTATGCGGCTTCATCCGATTCAGCGTTCCCGCATCCAGTGAATCGAAGCTGATCTGCTTAAGATCCGTTTTATTGTTGTCCGTATCGGCAAAATCGCTGCGCCGCACCGACTTCTGCTTCGAGGTGCCGCCGGTTTTGCCGGTTGGATAGTCACTTTCATAGCCGTCGATGGTTGAGCCGTTGTCATTGCCGGCCGTGCCGATCATATCCACATAGGAATCCGGTTTATTCAGGAACGGATTTGCCGTTTCCAGCAGCGTAGTATTGTTCAGCAGCACCACCTTCATTCCTTTATTGTAAAAGAGGATATCACTCCATACCTGATCGCCTTTGCCGCTGATATCGCTTTTATAGTCGGGGTTCACTTTGCCGTCCGTAATCAGATAAGAAGAATGTGCGTGGATCGTGCCGGTCAGCTCCAGCTTGCTCCAGGCTCCGTTCATGGTTGGATCTGAATATTGCACGGACCAGCCGCTCAAATCCACAGCGGAATCCGTAGGATTATAAAGTTCGATATAGCCCTTGGAGAAGTACCCTCCCGTTGTTTCGGCATCCCCGCCGCCATAGATCTGGTTCACGACAATATGGGGAACGGTTACATCATAAACGCCGCCAGCGGTATACGGAGTGCCGGACCCGGGTGCTGCTGCAGCTGTTGCCGGACCAGCGTTCCACGCCGGGCCCACTGCCAGTTCTGCGGCAATCAGCAGAGAAAGGATTGTTTTGCCTGTTGAATTCAAGTGATTGTCACTCCAATACTCTATAGATTTTTTTCTACTATAGAGGACGAGTATGTTCTAATTTGCCGATTTGCATAAACGGAGTGTAAACCCCAGAATAAGTCGCTACATGAAGGCGGAAATGAGTTGATCCCCCGATAACCTCACTGAAATATTCGCCTGTTATGATCAAGACAACAAGAGTACCGGGAGGGATTATCCATGCGTATTGCCTTGTTTACGGACACCTATCTTCCTCAAACCAACGGAGTCGCACGCACGCTTCACCGGCTTGCCGGCCATTTACACCGCCGCGGCATCGAGCATCTGCTCTTCACCCCTAAATCCGCCCCTGAAGAACGTTCCGCCGATCCAATCCGCCCGATTGCCAGCATCCCCTTTTTTCTGTATCCCGAGTGCCGGCTGGCGCTGCCCGGCATGTCCTCCATCCAGCACGAGCTGCGGTCCTTCCGGCCTGATCTGCTGCATATGGCCACCCCGTTCAACATCGGCCTGTACGGTCTCCGCTATGCCCAGAAGCAGAACCTCCCTCATGTTGCCTCCTACCACACCCACTTCGACCGTTATCTTCAATACTACCGGATGAGCAGAATCATTCCGCTCTACTGGAAATACATGAAATGGTTTCACCGCTCCTGCGATGCCATCCTGGCCCCTTCACGGGAGACAGAAGCTACGCTCCGTTCCCATGGCTTCACCCGGCTGCGGTTATGGTCGAGGGGAATTGACTGCGGTCTGTTCACACCGGAGAAACGCAGCAGACAGGTACGGGAGCGTTACGGAATTGCGGCACCGGTAGTATTGCTTTATGTTGGACGGATTGCTCCGGAAAAAGACATCCCCACCCTCTTAACCGCCATGCGGCAGCTGCCGGAATCCGCGGCTGCGGCGGTTCATCTGCTGGTAGTGGGAGACGGCCCGCTGCTGCCTGAGCTGCGGGCGCAGGCGCCGCGCAATGTCACCTTCACCGGGGGCAAGCACGGGGAGGAGCTGGCAGAGCTGTATGCCTCGGCAGATGTATTCGTGTTCCCCTCCAGCACGGAAACCTTCGGGAACGTTGTTCTGGAAGCGATGGCCTCGGGCCTGCCTGTCATCGCTGCCGGGGCAGGCGGCACAACGGATCTGGTCTTGTCCGGTGTGACCGGGTCATTGTTTGAACCGCATCATCCGGGAGAACTGGTGAAGGAAATTTGCATTATGGCGGATCAGCCGGAGCAACGGATGGCTATGGGCCGGGAGGGACGGCGGCTCGCGCTCGGCCGCTCCTGGGAGCATATTTTTGACGGCCTGATCCGGGATTACGAAGAGGTGATTGAAAACCGGCGCTTGAAGAACCGAACGGGGATATTTACAGCCTAACGTTAAGAAGAGAAGTAGAGCTGCTGCCGGAGTTTCCGGTGTGCAGTTTAAAGGATGAAGCCCGAATGACGCCAGGTCCTACCGGGAACGTCGGTCAGTATAACCACCATTGAGGGATTTCCCCGCTGGTGCAGGGAGGGATCGCATAATTCTGCCCGCAAAAAAAAGCGCGTTTCCTCCCCCTCCGGAAGGGGTGGAGAAACGCGCTGCAATCCCTACGCTGCACAATCAATAATTACAACATTCTAGTCGTACATTCGGCATATTTATTCAGCAGATTACTGGCATGGTCCGCCATTCGCTGGCGCAGTGACAGAGGTTCAAGCACTGTAAGCTGATGGCCGTACAGCAGCAGTGTTCCGAACCAGCCATTCTCCTCTTCCGGGACGGTGAAGCCCATGACCAGTTCCTGATCCCGGACTTCTATCAGCACCGCATTGGGGAGCAGCTCCTCCATTAGCACCCGGAGACCTGCCGGACATGCAAGCTTAACGGTTATGTACGGCCGGTGATCCTGCGCCTCCGCCAGCAGACTTTCCGCATCCCGATGTATTATTGAAAAGGTCCCGTCCGTGGCCCTAAGCTCCCGGATTCGGGAAAGACGGAACAGCCGGTATCCGCAATTGTCACAGCAATAGGCGAATAAATACCATGCATACCACTTATAGGTTAAGAGCAATGGCTCGACATTTCTGTCTGCCACCTCATTCCTTGCATTGGTGTATTGAAAGTGAAGCACCTTTTTCCGGCGGATGGCATGCTCTATAACTTGAATTGCCTCTGCCGTGCCCGCTCCTTCCCGGAGAACCCCCAAATCAAGCTGAATGGGCTGCGGCACTGCCTCCTTCTCCGGTGTTAAGGACATGATCTTCTCCATGGTATCCTCTGCGCGTCTGCTGCTGTAGCCCGATACCAGCCCTTTCAGGGCGGCCAAAATATAAGCGTAATCCTCGGACTGAAGCAGCTGTCTGTGCATTTTGAAGCTGTCGAGTATGTAATAACCTCCGTTAGTGCCTTGCAGTGATCCCACCGGAATCCCGGCGAGCCCAATAGATTCGATGTCACGTTGAATCGTACGCGGCGATACCTCGAATTTATCGGCCAGTGCACGGGCACTGACCACCTCCCGATTGAGCAGATAGACTACGATTCCCAGCAAACGGTTAATTTTCATCTGATTCACCTGTTTCTTCTCAAGCTGATTCTATCATCCGATGCATCCGGGAGGTTTGTAAAGTCGAATGTGCTGTTAAAAGATAACAATGTCATAGTCTGACGAAACTTCTGAAGAGAAGAACTATTAAAAAAGACTCCTTGAAAAGGAGTCTTGTCTAATTATAGTATGTGTCCGAAACTTCATGAACAGTACGAAAATAAAATGATTTGTACTTGATTATTAGTTTATTTGATAGAGAACTATAAGTCTATATTTTATTTGAAAATACGGTTAGTCTGAGGTTATACCCGGCCGGGAATTGCTGAAGAGATGAGGTTCAATATGGTAAGTAAAGAACTGTTAGGCAGAGCTGCAGAATCCTTTGGGTTTGAAGTTGATACATTGGTTTTCCTTAGCAATTCTTGTAATGAGGTGTACCGGTTTTCCAAAAACAATCAACTCTGCATCTTACGATTGACGTTTTTTTGATAAAAACAATCTGCAATTGTGGGGCCCCCCGATATTCAATAAATGGGGAGAAACCATGGGAAGAATGCATCTGCTCACAAAATCCTATACGGCTGCAGATGCTGCTGTACAAAGAGATGACTGGGGAACATGGAACATGGATAACCCTTATTTACAACAAGGCCGATATCATATCCTGCTTAAAAAGTTGAAATCTCTGGAGAATACGATCGCCTCTCTGCCTAAAGATGCTCAATCGTATGGATTGATCCACAACCATTTTCATCCCTATAATTTTCATATCAACAATGATGACATTACGGTTTTTGATTTTGATGACAGTATATACGGCTGGTTTGCGCTGGATATTGCAATTGCGGCAACTCATGCCGTGTGGTGGGGAGCTCCGGCCGGGGACCGAAAATCTAAAAATGAATTTGCAAAACGATTCTTGGATGAATTTTTAACAGGCTACTTCAAGAATAATGACTTAGATACCTATTGGGTTAGGCAGATTCCTATGTTCATGGACTATAGAAATATATGCTCATACTTCTGGTGGCTACATAGCTGGGACGGTGATGAGAGTCGCCTGTCTGCATTTCAGCAAACTGCAATTACCCAAGCCATACATCTTATTCAATCTGGTCAGAGATTTGATGGTTGCGATATACAATTATAGGCCACCCTTTGTTCATCCATAGTCGCCGCTATTACTATTGTTGGGCCGTTTAATCCTTTATTTAAGAATCATTACCGCAGCGGACATCTAATCCTTATATAACAAAAAAAGAAGCCGGGCGTCTGCCCGGCTTCCACTTCAGCTGTCGAATGCAGCCCCATTCATTAACTGCGGATTTCTATTTCACCGTAGCATTGTACTGGCCGATTTTCTCGGTAATCTGTTTGCCGGCATCCTCCAGCGCCTGTTTAGGCTCTTTTTGTCCGTTCAGCGCTTCTTCAATCGCTCCTTCAACAATCTGGCGTGCTTCGGGGAATACGCCCATTACCGCACCCGAGGTCGCCGTTGAAGCACTCGAAGCATGAAGCTGGTCAACAGCAGTCTGGAACTGCGGATATTTCACCATATTATCCTTGAGCACCTGCTGCTCATAAGCAGCCTTGTTAATCGGGAAGTACCCGGTGCTTACACTCCATTTTGCCTGAACCTCCGGCGAGGCCACATATTTGATAAATTCCCATGCCGCCTTCTGCTGCGCTTCCGGTTTGTTGTTCATAATATACAGGCTGGCTCCTCCGACAATCACTCCGCCGTCCTTCGCTGAGGCAGGTTTCGGCAGGAAACCTGTGCCGACTTCGAATTTGCCGCCAGCCGCCTCTACCATATTGCGCAGTGAAGCCGTAGAGTTCAGTGTCATCGCTACCTGACCTGCCGCGAATGCGCTATCCGTATCATCTGTGTCCCGGCCCAGATTGGCGACTATTTTATCGTCAACCATCTTTTTCCACCATTCCAGTGTGCTTACACCGGCATCCGAAGCCAGCAGCGATTCTGTGGCAGCGGCGTCGCGCCCATTACCGTTATTAACATAATCAGCGTTCTGATTGGCAAACAGCTGCTCCATGAACCAGCCGTAGATGGCAATTGTTGCTCCGGCTTTACCGTCTTTGCTTAATGCTTTGGCAGCGGCTTCGAATTCCTCAAACGTCTTAGGCGGGTTCTCTGGATCAAGTCCGGCTGCTTTGAAAGCATCTTTATTATAATAAAGAATCGGATTGGACGTATTGAACGGCATCGCATTTAACTTATCGTCAATCGTATAGTATCGGATAATGTTGGGTTCCAGACCTGACAGATCAAAACTGTCCTGGTCGATAAACTGCTGCACTGGTGTGATCATCTTCGAATCAATCATAAACTTGCTGCCGATTTCATAGACCTGGATCAGATCCGGTCCGCTGTTCGAGCCGATGGAGGCTTTCAGCTTGTTCAAGCTTTCATCATATTTACCCTGGTACACCGCTTCCACCTCGATGCCGGTCTGGCTGGCATTGAAGTCGGAGACAATCTGATTAATCGCTTTTTCACCCGCACCGGACATAGAATGCCACCAGCTGAGTTTTACCGGAGCAGCAGCGGCACTGACTTCCCCATCACTGCCTGAGGAGGTGCTGCCGGCTGCATTATTGTTCTCATCTGCATTTGAATTGTTGCCGCAGGCAGCAAGAACCAGCATCAGGCTCGCAAGCAATGGAACCATACCCTGTTTGAATTGTTTCATTCTAAGTATCTCTCCCTTTTCCCCTATAATTTGGATTGAAGAAGCTATATACGTATTCATCATCTGCAATAAGCAGCTGACTAGCTTTTAGCTCTGCGCATCCCGGGCACTTATCCCTTCAGTGCGCCGGCCGCCATGCCCCGGACAAGCTGCTTCAATCCGAATACCAGCAGCAGCAGCGAAGGCAGAATGGCCAGTGTGATTCCGGCAAATACCAGATTCCATGAGGTCGATTCCTGAAATTCAAGCATGGAGATTCCGATCTGCACCGTCCGCATCGGTTTGCTGTTCGTAACAAGCAGCGGCCAGAGATAGGAATTGTACATATTCAGAAAAGAGTAGACAGCCAAGGTGCCCAGTGCCGGTCTGGAGAGCGGCAGCATATGAAACAGAAAGTAGCGAATATGTCCGCAGCCGTCGATTTTGGCTGCCTCAAATAGCTCTTTGGGCAGCTGCATAAAGAACTGCCGCAGCAGGAAGGTGCCGAAGGCCGTCGCCAGAAAAGGTATGGTCAGACCCTGATAAGTATCCAGCCAATCCAGGCTGCGTACAGTCAAATAATTGGGAATCATCGTCACTTCCCAGGGAACCATCATCGTGGCCACGAACAGGCTGAACATCAGTGATTTCCCTTTGAAATTCATCTGGGCAAAGGCATAAGCTGCCAGACTGGCGGTGATCAATTGGCCGATCATGACAATGCCGGATACCAGAAAGGTATTGCCAATGAAGGTGGCGATCGGAATAATATCGAACACTTCGCTAAAGTTCTCCGGATGAAAGGAATGCGGAACGATGGACGGCGGATAAGCGCTGGCCTCTTCCGGGGCCATAACGGCCATGAAGAAGCTGTAGAATACGGGATACAATACCAGTGCCGCCACCACAGTGAGCACACAGTAGCTAAGTAGTTGTCCTGCTTTTGGCTTTTTCATTGATAGTGCACTTTCCTTTCCACCCATTTGAACTGGATCAACGTCAGCAGCATAATAACCAGAAACAGCATCAGTGCCTGGGCGCTGCCCGTTCCGAAGCGGAAGTTGACAAAGGCTTCACGGTAGATGGAGTATACAAACACGTTGGTACTGTTCATCGGTCCTCCGGCGGTTAATATATTGATCTGGCCAAACGCCTGGAAGGCACTAATGATCGAAACCACGAGTACGAAGAACAAGGTCGGGGACAGCAGAGGCAGGGTGATCTTGCGAAATACCGTAACTGCTCCCGCTCCGTCAATTCTGGCACTCTCATAGATTTCGTCCGAAATACCCTGCATTCCGCTCGACAGAATGATGTAATTGAACCCGAGATTCATCCATACCGTCATTAATGAGATAGACAGCAGCGCAGTGTCCGGATTGACCAGCCATGCCACCGGCCTCATCCCGGCAAGCTCCAGCAAATAATTCAGCATACCCAGCGTGGGATGAAACAGGAATTTCCAGATCACTGCCGCCGATCCAACAGACAGCACCATTGGCAAAGAGAAGGTGAACTGGAACAACCGTTTGCCGCGCAGCTGCTGGTTGTGGGTAAGCGCCGCGAGCACAAGTGCAAGCAGCAGGCCGGTCGGGACCGTCAAGAGGGCAAACAGCGCCGTCACCCGGATACCGTCCAGAAATAGTCCTGAAGTGAAAAGGGCATTGAAATTGTCAAAGCCGACATACGCTGCGATTCGTCCCGCCGGGTCCGTACTGTGCAGACTTAAATATACGGATTTCAGCAACGGATAGAATAAAAACACACCGAACAGCAGCAACGAAGGAGCCAGGAACAGGTAGGCAAGCATATTCTCCTGAACCTTCAGCTTGCTTAAATATGCCGGTCGTAAGGGAACTCCAGCCGATGCCGCTTTTTCTCTTGCAGGCAGGGTTAATGAATTCTCCAGTTCACTCAAAATGGAAGCCTCCTAATGACCTAACAGTCCGCTTTTATCTTCTTACTACCTCTGCAAGTGTAAGGCTTGGATGTCAACGCAGCATCAGGAGGATGGCAAGCCAGCGTTAAAATTATATAAATTTTGTAAACGGAGAGATAAATTATCTCAACTATTTATACAAAAAAAGACCTCCCCGATTTCTCAAGAAGGTCTTTGCTTACACTTGTTGTTCTGCCGCTTTCTCCTGGTTCAGATTCAGCCATTCCTTACCAAGCACACCATAGGCAAAAGTATCATGCCATTTCGGCATACCTTGTTCATCGGTTTTAAAATAGCCCGTCTGGAGAAAATGCCCCTCCCGCCGCAGCTTCAGCCTTTCGAGCAGCCGCCAGGATGGTGAATTCCGCGGATTACAATGGGCGGTTACCCGTCTAATTCCTAGAGTATTGAAGCCGTACTCCAGCAATGTACGGCAGGCTTCAGCCGCATAGCCGCAGCCCTGATACTCACGGTTGAACACATAGCCAATCTCCCAAGTCTGAAACTCCTGCGGATGCTGCTCCTGAAAGTATAGGTTGCCGATTACTTTGCCTGAATCCTTCAGGCACACGGCCCAAAATGCCTGATCCGTGGAACGTCTCACCGCCTCAGCATGGCTTTCTTCTTCATTGTAAACACCATAAGGTTCATATTCTACAACCTCTTCGCAGGAGAGATATTCGTGCAAATCCTGCCCATCATCCGCTCTGAATCTCCGAAGCACTAAACGCAACGTTTCCAATACTTCCATTAACCCTCATCCTTTTGCATCTTTGATTATGAAGAGACCTTCATCTGCAATTGCTGCTCTATAATACCTCTGATGTTAGCCGACTCGCCTACATTCGTGAAACTAAATTTTAACTGCTTCTTTTACGAGGCAAGAATAAACCATAGTGAGTCGCCAATCGGCGGTAATGCTTCACTTTGCTGAAAAAAGTATTCGATCAGATGACGCTCTTTATAGAGTTTTTTGTCCCATTCTCTTTGTTCCCGACGATTCCTTTTACTTGGAATGACCGAAGTTGCAGACTGCTCCTTCAGAAGGTAAAAAAACTGAATGGTGTCATAAGCTGTCAGCCAGCACTTGCGTTCTTATTAAGTCCATCTGTTTTAGGATCTCGTAGCCGGTTATCGAGTCATGGGGCTGTCCTCCGGTCAGCACAAAACGCAGCGGGTTGCCCAAAGCATCGACAACGGCGTGGATTTTGGTCGTTAAGCCTCCTCGTGATCGGCCAATTGCCTGCTGAAGCCCACCCCATTTTGATGGACACGCACAATCGTTGCATCAATCATGATGCTTTCATAGTCGGGTTCAATCGAGAGATGCTCTAAAATCCGGTCCCAAATGCCGGCAATTTGCCAGCGCCGAAACCGGCTGTACACTGTGGACCAGGAGCCGTAGTATTCCGGTAAATCCCGCCAGGGTGCACCCACAGCATGGCATTCAGCATCTGACAATGGTCTTTCGGGGGTCTCCCTCCTTGTGGTTTTCGTTCCGGCGGCAGCAGGTCCTTGATCTTTTCCCATTGATTGTCACGGATTTCGTATCGTCTCATTATACTTACTATTTACCAAACTCTTACAAAACCCTAGTTTGCATAAACACCCTAGTCAGGAAAGTATAAAGAAAACGTCTTGATTCCATAGTCATATATTACCAAAGTAAATCCCTAATTCACCTAGGTAAATATGCCGATAAGTTAAAAGTGCTAGATTTTCGAAAAAACATCAGAAGGGATAGGGTTATTCGTCTTTGAATCCTATTATATTACAATTAGCTCGAACAACTTTCCTATAGTTTAAGCAAATAAATATTTATAGGACTCAGGATAATAGAAAATCCGTTAGAAATGTATTCATAATATGGAGGGAAACTTAATGAGAAAACAGCTGGGAATTTCACTCTCCCTGGCATGTCTATTAATGTTAATGGGGTGTTCAGCTTCCCCAACATCACTGAAGACAACCAAGATCACACTTCTAAATTCCAAAACTGAGATAAAAACTCAATTAGAGGAAGTAGCGAAACAATACAATCAAGAGCATCCTGGAGTAACTTTAGAGATAATATCCGCTCCGGAGGGTACGTCTGGTTATCAAAAGTTAATGTCAATGTACGGCTCAGGGAGCCCGGCAACTATGTCGATGCTTGATTCAGGGGACACACAGCAGTTTCTGGATAAAGCTGTTGATTTAAGTAAAGAAAAATGGGTAGCTGAAACGATAGACAATGGACTTGATGCTGTTAAGAAAAACGAAACTGTACTCGGCTTTCCATTTGCAGTTGAAGGCTACGGGTTAATATACAATAAGAAGGTACTCGACAAGGCGGTTGGGGGCTCTTTCGATGCTTCATCGGTAAAAAGTAGAAGCAGCCTCAACTTATTAATGACTAAGATCAAGAAGACGGGTGTAGAACCAGTCATGCTTTCTACGATGGATTGGTCACTTGGCTCTCATCTTTTAACTGTATCTTATTCTGTTCAACCCGGAGGTTTTTCAAAGTTTGTTAAGGGTATGCAGAATAATTCCATAGATATGTCTAAAAATGATGCGATGTCTGGGTGGGTACAAACCTTAGATTTGCTCAAAGATAACAACATTAATAAGAATTCGCCTATGGAAAATACTTATGACGGAGCAAAGGCCCTTGGAGAGGGAAAAGTAGGGCTTTGGTTTATGGGCAACTGGGCTTGGGGGGAAATTAAGAGCAATGATACAGCAAATGGGGAATACGGCTTCTTGCCTCTACCGTTAAACAATAATTCGGATGATCCTGTTAATTCTAAAATTACAGTTGGTGTAACAAAATATATAATCATCGACTCAAAAACCACCACTCCTAAACAGCAAGAGGAAGCAAAAAGGTTTCTTAATTGGCTCGTATTTGAAAAGCCCGGACAAGAGTTCCTAGTCAACAAGGCCAATACTATTCCTGCGTTCAAGAACATTTCCTTAGAGCCTGTCGATCCTTTGGGGAAATCGATCAAGGCGTATATCTCGGAAGGAAAGACATTACCGTTTATTACAACTCTTCCTCCTGATCATTGGGCCATCACTGGTGCATCTATTCAAAGCTACATCAGTGGGAAAATAGATTCGGCTGAGCTGTTGCGGCAAATACGTATTTACTGGAAAGCCCAACGGTGACATCGAGACCAGACATAGGAGGAAGAAACGATGTTTAGATTGACTTTAAAGAAAAAATTAATAAGTGCGGCGCTCGTATTAGTTATCGTTTTGTCACTTTCGAGTATTGTAGGTATCATAAAGATGTCGGATATGGGGGTGGCAGCAGATAAAGTTAATAAGCGCTCTTTACCTGCCGTTATTCTGCTTCAGGGTATGGACAAGCAGATAACAGAAGTTGACAGACTCACCGTTAGGATGATAATCGAAGATGATCCGGCAGCCCGAAAAAAAGATCAAGTTGACCTAGCAAAAGCGATAGGTTTAATGGAAGAGAGCGTAAACAAATACCAGAGTATTGCCTCCACAGTAGAGGAAAAAGAGCTGTTCACCAACTTTTATGGTCAGTGGGCAATGTATCTTCGGTATCTAAAAGTGGTTTCCACTGCGATGGAAGAAAATAATAAAGTGATGTCATACATGATCATACATGGAAATTCTGCTATTTATAATGCCGCATTAGACGACGTTAATAAACTTAGGCTACTCAATGAGCAATACGCTATGGATGCAGCTAATCTATCGAGTCGTTCTTACCAATCAGGTAAAATATTAATGATTTCCCTGACTGCCATAAGCACTATCCTTGGAATCATCGGTTCGCTTTTACTGGCTGCATCGTTCACTAAACCTATATTAAAGATCGCGGAACAAATGAAGTTGGTAACCAGGGGGAACCTGCAAGTCGAACCCCTTAGGGTCCGATCAAAAGACGAGGTCGGCGAGCTGGCGTCCGACTTTAATGTCATGTGCGAGTCACTGAGTAACCTTTTAAAAGAAGTGGTAGAAAACTCGTTACTGGTTGCCTCTACAGCAGAGCAGTTAACAGCTAGTGCAGAGCAGACAAGTATAGCCAGCGAGCAAATAGCCGTAAGTGTTACTTTAGTCGCAGAGGGATCGCAAACTCAGCTTGCAGATATAGCTGAAACGTTGAATATTACAGTAGACGTTTCTAATAGCGTCGAGAAAATAACTAATCGGTTTGCTAATGTGTCCGATCTCACAATCCAAGCACAGGAGAAGGCTAATAATGGTCAAGCCATAATTTCTTCCACTGTCTCTCAAATAAGAGATGTTCATAGCAAGGTAACTCAATCTGCGGAAGTAGTTAATATTTTGGGGGAAAAGTCTGCCGAGATTAGTCAAATTTCAACTATGATCAGTGACATAGCAGCCAGTACCAACTTACTTTCACTAAATGCGGCCATAGAAGCTGCAAGAGCAGGGGAGCATGGAAAAGGGTTCGCGGTCGTTGCCTTTGAAGTACGCAAACTGGCAGCACAGGCCAGTGAAGCAACGGGCAAAATCTCTTCTCTGGTCAACGAAATCACATTGAGAACCGACGAAGTTGTGATCTCAATGAATGAAGGGGTTCATTCACTAAATGAAGGTATGGTGCTCGTCGAAGGTGTGGGTACCGTATTCTCTGATATTGTTGTTGCTGTTGAAGAGGTCAGCGGTGAGGTGGACAATGCCGCTATTGAAGCAAGATCTGTAAGTGGAGGGACCGTTTCTATGCTGGAATCTATGAGAAAAATAGCTGAAATCTCTGAACGTGCAGCAGATTCTACTCAAATGGTAGCATCCGTTGTCGAGGAAACTACGGCAGCCATGGAGGAAGTTTCTGCCGGGGCCAACATGCTTGCCAAAAGGGCGGAAGAAATGAATCAAACAGTATCCGTTTTTAAGATTTAAAATAACTATTCAATAGTCGAGAGACTGACTGTAAAATATATTGTGTAAGCAACTCCTTCACAGCATTTCCACATCTAAAGGTATTCGAAATCGTTGTCTCCTACTTCTTCTGGCAGACCAAAGCCAGGGAGTGATTCCCACTCACTCGGAAATTGCCAGGCGTGCTGGAGTCAGCCATTACAATCAAAAACTGTCCCTCCCTGCAAAGGAAGGACAGTTCTCATACAATCTGCCGGATACTCAGAGGTTATGTAGGCTCAAATAATTGAAGAGATATTTAAAGACGGGTACTCGAATTCAACAGTTCCAAGGGAGGTGACAGCCTGATTATGCTCCTCCAACCTGATCATTAAGGATTACAATATGAGACGGATTTGAAGGCAATACCGGCAAAAATAAAATGGCTAAAAAACTGGTAGCTACTAACAACAAAGTCAGCTTCTTTTTCATTTTCCCACACCCTTTTTAATAAATTTGTGATACTGTGTCAGTAATTCAAACAACGCATACTCTTTAAATCTCTCAGATAAGCCTACACAAATGATTATATCACAATCTTTTCTTTTTGTTGTATATTTTCCCAAATAAAAACTGAGCATTTGACATGAATAGACAGTTCTCTGTATCAATTAGGCACTAGGATCTTGCAGTGCTAGATACTGCTAATAACGAGGTCAGCTTCTTTTTCATTTTTTTCCCACACCTTTTGAATAAATCTTTGATATTGTATCAATGTTTCAGGCCGCGCATATTCTTTAAAACTCTCAAATAAGCCTACACATTTGATAATAGCATTACTATTGTTTTTCGCACTGTATGATTCCATACTTTCCAATAAATACTTAAACCCTTCTGCATACATTGCTTTTTTAAGGTAATATTTTGACAACTCGTAACTAAACCGTGCTGTTTGTTCAGGAATGACCTGACGGGTATACACATCCGAAGCGAGATCTCGTTCATAAAAGACAATTTGAGACTCAAATTCATCTAATATGTAATCGATATCAAAAGAATACTGATTTGCAGCTTCAATAATATTAAGGAGCTCAGTAAAGATTTCTTTTTTTCCTTTAGTAATTTTAACAAGGTCAGAGATTACACTTTGATCTCCGCCTCGAAGCTTATTTATATAGGTATTGACTTGTGCCCAATGCTGGAATAATTCAACCCAATGTAACGTCTCAGGGTCTGTCTCTTTGACCCAACTAAGATCGGCATAAGCATAGGTGCATTCCAAGGCTTGCTGAAAATCCCCTCTGGCGTCCCATACACTTGCAAGAAGCAGGTTCGAATAGGCTATGTAAACAAAGAGCGGCAGGCTTGTCGCCAAGCTCTCTTGCACTCTTCCTTCTTTCCGGTGTTTGCTGTAATACTGTATCCGGGCCTTCCGGCCCATCTCTCTGGCAAGCTCCTCAACCTTGTCCCACCGCCGCAAAGAACGGTAAATATTCGCTAAATCTTTAAGTGCATCCAGCTGATCCTTCTCGTCTAACCGTTCGACAAACGGTTCAAACTGACAGGCCGCCTCAAAATTCTGAATTTGGTCATCTCCAATGCTAAGCGTGAAGAGACGGTATTGGCAAAAGGCCAAACGTTCGGAATGCTGGCGGATTTCACATCTGGCCACATTATTATACAGAATCGCAGCAGAATCATTCCATTTTCTCTTGAAAAAATCATTGGCAACATCAAAGAGCAAGGGTGCGTAGGTCAATTCCTCTAGAAGAATAGTAACCGTCTTCAGAACACAATCCAGTTTATTCAGTTCTGCGCAGCGGTAAAGAAACGGGCCGATTCTTCGCCAATTAGGCGTCGCTTCTATCATACTTTCCTGAATATAATTTTCGTAAAAATAACCCGCAGGCAACGAAAGCACCGCGGTCACCCTGTCAACCTGATCCACGCTCATTACCTTATTGCCTTTTAAAATGGAGCTTATAGATCCTACATTTATACCGATGGTTCTACCCAGATTACTCATATTCCAGCCTTTTTGTTTCATGAGGTTATCCAACTCGCTGCGGATCGTGGTTGTAGCTATCAAGTAAACCACTCCTTCAGAATCAACTCGTTGCAACATATGAGAGAAATTTTATTATATTACAAATATAACCATAGTTTTACCGTTGGTCAATTGAAATATATAATTCGTAGTTTTGGCATCATCGTGTATAATAGTAATCTATTTTTTTTGGCAATTCGGTTTCCATTGTATTGTAATAAAGCAAGACGGGGGATTTCTCCCCCGAATCCATTTCTTCTTATGCAGATATGTCAGCGACCAAATTTTTCATCCATTTTCTGGAGTATATTCGTATTAGTCCTATGCTAAGCCTAACCACTTCTTCCATAGACAATATCATATATACCAGAAATACAGGCTGTTTCCAGACAAACGACATTAATAATCCGGAAGGGACACCAATCAGCCATGTCGCAGTGGATTCCATCGCGAATACAAACTTACTGTCACCGCCGCTGTTGAGAATGCCGCCCGCCAAAATCATGTTGGCAACCTTTACCCACAGGAATGCAGCGAATACCCAAACCAGCCGGGTTCCCATGAGACGCGCTTCATCTGACACCTGAAAGATAGATACATACAAAGGCGCAAATACGGCAATCAATACGCCGATTCCAAGGGATACCAGAATACCCAGTTTGATAAACCGCTTTGAAAAGTCCAATGCCACATCCTGCTCGTCGGCCCCCAGCTTATTCCCAATCATGATGCCGGCCGCGCTAGAGAGCCCGGATAATAAACCGATACTTAAGCTCTGAAGCGGATAGGTTATCGTCATCGCGGTTATTTCAGAAGTTCCCATCCGGCTGTAAATAATGGCGTACACAGTTTCACCCAGCACCCAAATCAGCTCGGTCAATACGATCGGATACGTAGTGCGAAGGAACTTCCCCAGAAGCGTCCCGGATGCCCCGAACCAGTCGCGGATACGGGTTGCTCCGGGAAGACGAAGCTTATAGGCAGCTGCAATGATAAAGCAGCATTCAAACAACCGGGCGGTAAGTGTAGCAATCGCTGCTCCTTTTAACCCCCATTCCGGAAAGCCGAATTTCCCGAAGATTAGCAGATAGTTAAGTACAATATTAATACACACTGCAGCTATGCTGGTTATCATAGGGAGCTTCACATGTCCTGTAGCACGCAAAATAGCGGAATAGATCATTGTCAGCATAACCGGAATATAACTCAGAGAGATCACTTTCAGAAAACCGGACCCCTCTGTGATCAGCCGCTGGTCCTTAGTAAATAAGCTGAGACTGAATTCCGGGAAGAAATGAATGGGCAACGTAAAAATAATGGAGATGCCCATCCCTAGAAGCAGTCCTAATCCCAGCAGCTGCGCTGTGCTTCTCTCATCCTTCTTCCCCCAGAACTGCGCGGCATAAATGGACACCCCTGTCGCTAGTCCGGCCAATACTACAGTTATAATCCCGTATATTTTTATGGATATGCCTACAGAAGCAACGGCCACATCGCCGAGTTGTCCGACCATAAGCTGATCGGTTAAGGTTAGCAGAGCCATAATCAGGCTTTGCAGAGTTACAGGAATTGCTATTTTATAGATATTGCTATAAAAATCCGCCTTTGAATCTTTTAACATTACCGGGCCCTCCCATCGTCGTCACACAGCCTTCTGATAACGAAGCAGTGTATAGTTTTTTTGCGGGAGAACTTCCACAACCTTGAACTTCTTTGCAAAGCTCAGGTCATTATATCCCTTGCCGTCAACAAGCGTTATATTAGTCCCGCCTCCGATAATAATCGGCAGCTGCATTAAGATGATTTCATCTACTAAATCCTGGTCAAAAACATTCCAGTTTAGAAACCCGCCGCCTTCTATCATAATGCTGTGCACGTTGTAGCTAGCCTCCAGTTCACGGAACAAATCCACAAAATCCACTTTGTCCTCTCCGCAGATTAACACCTCTTTGTTCCTGTCCTTCAAAATACTTATCTTCTCAGGATCCTGACCATTTTCAGTGGTAACGATCAGCGTTCTGCCGTTGTCGGCAAAAACATGGCTGTCCAGTGAAATATCCATATGTGAGGTGGGGATAATCCTCAGCGGGTTATTATTCTCCTCATACCGGTTTGTCAGCATCGGATCATCATATTGTATTGTATTTTTCCCTACCATAATAGCGTCAACTAAGCCCCTGAATTTATGAATATATTCAATATCAGGTTCCTCGAACATACTGAACAATTGTTTGCTGGACTGCCCCGCACCTAAAGTAAGCTTTCCGTCGATTGACACTTGGCTAAAAATGGTCGTTTTCATGGTTTTCCCTCTTCTCTATAGAGTTTGCTGTTTGCTGCGGCTGCTCACATGCTCTTCCATTAACACCAATAATCTCGCGGCGTCTTCTTGTGATAAATGTTTTAAGCCTGCGGAGATGGCATCCCAGACTTCCCTCATAATCGGCTCAATTGGCATGTTACGCGCACTTTCAAGGCAGGAAATCAGTGTAGCCCTGACCGGTGAGGCGGTAACCCTGATGTCCTCCAACACCCCGGTATGCACTGGAATCCGCTGTACCCGTTCCGCCCATTCCCGTTGGCTGCTTTCACTCAGCAGATAAGCGGCGAATGATAGTAGCTCGTCCGATTGCTCCGATTCCAACGAATTCTGCGGAAATACCAGACCGATGGATGAAGCCATTGAGACTGCCGGGTTGCCAATAATAGTCGGCAGCGCACCTACGAGCAATCTGTCTCGCATATGAAGGTCTAAATAATTGTAAATCCATTCCCCGCAAATGATGGCACCAATCTCTCCGGCGATAAAACGGTCCAGGAGTTCAGTGGAACCGTGAAAACTGCCAAGCACCCCTTGGGCCGTTTGCCGCTGAACGAACCGCAGAGCCGCTTCCATTTCCGGAGTTGACAGATCGGGTTTTCCTTCCTTCAGCGGCCAGCCTCCAAATGCAGTCAGGAATGGGATAAAGCAATAAGGGTCCGCCAGATCAGTGGCGGCTGGAACAATACCTTTAGCCATGAGCTCCTCCGCCTGCTGCTCAATCGCTTCCCACGAAGCTGGAGCCTCCGGATAGATTTCCGAGTTGCAATAAAGCACCAGATGATTGCCTTTTAGAATAGGAATACCATACTGTTTGTCATTCGACCGCATGGAGTAACGGATATCCTTATCAGAGAAGCCGGACATAGACCAGAATTTCTCCGGAATCTCCGAATACACGGCTCCTTCCCCGTATCCAGCCATGTCTGCCGGAACCAGCGCCATTTGTGGACCAGCTCCGGCAGTTTTTATCTGCTGCAAGCCAGCGGTCAGTTTAGAGATATTCATGACTTTCGGAATAACGGGAACACCGAATTTAGAGCTATACTCACGGCAGAGCTGCTCCAACACCTCTATGGAGGTATCTCCCTTCCCATCGAATTCATGCCAGATATTCAGTTGCTGTTGCTGTACGGTTTGTTTATCCATTGCAATCCTTCCTCCTTGGTCATTTGATCAGTTCCATTAATAGTACCAGCGCCTGATAAGGCTGCATCTCATAGGTTTCTTCGCTGCCAGGCTTGTTCCATCCGCCCTGTTCGCTTTCTATCAGCAGATTTGTCTTTTTAGACCCCGGATAGATAAGCTCAGTCTTTAATGTCTGCTCTTTTTCCGGGTTCAAATTAAAACAAACGCTGAACAGCTCATCTTTCAAATAGTAAGAGTAGATCATAATATCGCCTTGTGAATCAGAAAGATAAAAGTTCGTTGGCTTCAGCAGATTAGAGTATTGTCTCTTTATCTGCTTTAATTGCTCCAGGAGCGGCAGCAGTGTGGATTCATTGGTCCAATTGATCGTCATGGTATTGAAAAAAGCTTTTGGAATATCTGCACCGCCGGTATTATCCCCGAGACCGCAATTAAGCGGCTGCTCCTCATATACTTCCAT
The DNA here is from genome assembly GCF_038008625.1 of Paenibacillus sp. FSL L8-0470. Classification (NCBI taxonomy): domain Bacteria; kingdom Bacillati; phylum Bacillota; class Bacilli; order Caryophanales; family Paenibacillaceae; genus Paenibacillus; species Paenibacillus sp. FSL L8-0470. The sequence continues at coordinate 2,534,660 of NZ_JBBOZM010000001.1, read as the reverse complement.
TCCTGTAGTCAGATAAGGGATTCCGTTCGGTAGGAAATAATTAAACACCGTCATGAGACGGGCCAGCTCCATCCCGCCCCGGCTTGTAATTCTTGGAGTATCCGCTGTTTCCGAGCAGGCAAATACGTGGATCTGCAACTCCGGAAGTTCCCGCAGGTACTCCTCCAAGCGTTCGACACGGATATCAGTCATGATGTTCCACCCGCTGCCTAACATCACATTGTAACCGGTTCTTGCCGCTTCACGGTGGTTGCGATTGAATAAATCCTCACTGATCAGAATCGCTGTTGGCTTAATATCTTTAATCACCTTGAACATAGATTCCTGTAAGGGAACCGGGAGCGTGTGTCCAATATCCATCCGGAAACCATCAATGTTATAGGTGTTCAGTTGGAAACAAGCTGCCTCTATCAGTGTGTTCCACAATTCCCGGTTCGGCTCCTCTCCAGGGTATACATTGCACTTGATCGTATCAAAAAGTACGTATGGCGGTTGCCCTTCAGGTAAATAAGACCGGACCAACGGAGAGGGATCATTGTATAGACGAAAGAAAGCTACATCTGTCCAGATTGGCTGAACATCATTAATCCAATCCGAATGTGCAGGGGCCGGGGTAATCCCCATCTCACGTTCGATCATCGGTAATATGGATTCGCCTGACTCAAGGGCGCGCCGTTTGAGGTCACTCCAAAGGACTGCATCCAGTTCATTCGGCGGCAGACGGAATTGGTTCAGAAAAACCCGGGTTTCATCACTGCGGTAAATGGTTTCCAGCTTATCCGGTGTACATTCGGCGAAGAACTCCAATTCGGCAATTTTCGGAGGCTGGAATCCCGGCAGCACGTTAAGATCAATCCAGTAAAACCAATCCGGGTGTTCTGCCAAAAAAATATTATCTCTTGCACTCACCCGCGGGATTAAATCAAGTACTACTTTGATATCCAGCAAATGGCAGGCTTCAACCAAGGTCGCCAGCTCATCATGGATGGTCAGCTTCTCCATACCGTCCAGCAACGGATCATGTAAATTCTCATCTAAATCAAATAGGCTGTACACGGCATACGGCGAACCAATATCCCCCTTGAGATTCAAATGGCTGTACTGGGTTACAGGCAGCAAGTACAGGATATTGACATTCATTTTTTTTAGCATTGGCAACAGAATCATAAATTTCAGAAACGTTCCGGATTGGATATTCCCGGTATGGCTATAATCCCAGGCTGAAGTATAACGGAGCAAGGAGCAATAGATGACACTATTATCTAAATCTGTCTGCTCGATATTGACATAGCCCGAAGACAACTCAAGCAAGTATTGCAGATGCTTAACCATAAATCCTGCCGGATCAACGAGAATTTCGCCATCCTTGTTATCCAAGACCGACAAATAGCCGCACTCGTTCCACAAATCGGGTATCCAGATGGGTTCCACTTTTTTAAATTGGCAGCCGGCAAAATATTCAAGCATCCGGTTTATTCTTTCATCCTGTCTGATCATTGAGCGCATCTCCCTATGAAAGTTCTTTTCAGAAAACAAACACCGTTTTTAGAAGCGGCTTGTCCGAAGAAGCTGCATGATCCGGCATATGTCCCAGCAACTCCTGAATGGCTGTCCCGGATTGGTTCAAGCTGTACTTACGTGTAATCAGGGAGGCTACCTCCGGTACATCCTTCGCAAACTGAAATGCATCCTCAAAGGTGTTCAGATATTCACCGGCTCCCAGGAGCCTTACTGCGTTCTGGGTGTAAAAGGTCGGTGAGATTGTATACTGATATTTCCCATTGATGCCGAAGGGGATTATCGTACCGCCGCGCTCCACCCACTGTTCCGCCAGCTCCATCTGTGTGCCCACTGTATCTATTACGATGTTAAATTTCTTCTCTCCCAGTATGCTTGACACCAGCTCCGGGGTCAGCTCCTCCGGCGGGCAGGCATAGTCAGAGATTTGCTTCGCCTTTGCCAGCCGGCCTGTATTGATTTCCGTAGCAATAGTGGTGCATCCCATACGTTTAGCAACTATTTGACCTAAAAGTCCCATCGGGCCGGAACCAAGAATTAACACCGAGTCATCTGCGCTGATCCTGGCCTCACGGAAGTTATGCAGAACACAGGCGAGTGGTTCAACGGCCAGTGCAGCTTCCCAACTCATTTGTTCAGGTAGTTTATACAAGTACTTTTCATCAGTAACGAACCAGGGAGCAAAAGTGCCATTTTTGTTCAATCCGGCAATCGGCATGCCCTTCCCATCCGTTCCTATGCAGAGATGTTCTTTGCCTTGACGGCAAAATCTGCACTCGCCGCAGCTTTGATTGGGATCAATGACTACTCTGTCGCCTATGTTCAGGCCTGTCACATTCGCCCCGGTTTCGATAACAGTTCCTACAGCTTCATGACCGCGTATCACTCCAGAAATACCAGGTTCTTTTCCTGTGATGACAGCCAGATCGGTTCCGCAGATCCCCGTCATTTGAATTTTTATTTTGACATCAGTTAATAGTGTGACCGCAGGGATGTCCAGTTCAGACAGATTCAGTCCCTCGGAACACCATACCAGTGCTGGCATCTTCTCCGATACTGCATATTCAGCTTGTTCTGATTTCATTGCCTAATCCCCTTTCCACTTTCTTACATTTATTTTCTTTTCTTTTCACATAATTTCATATATTTTCACATCAACTCAGTACGCCCCCTTTATCTCTCGAAAAGCAACAACCAGAAGTTGTGCAAACGTTTGTACGATTTCATTTTTTATCCTATCATATATTTTTTGAAATGTAAGGAATTTATTGTCGAATATTACATCATTATTATTTTTTTCTATTTCATATCGTTAATAATCTCCAAAATATGACTGCATTCGTTTATTGTGTCCTACAATCTCAGCTCAGGAGATCGGGAATAAAATCCGGTCCAACAGGCTCGCTCAGCGATTAGAAGCCAGGCTAGGCCTGGCCTTCTTGGATTAATTCACTTGAAAGCAATTTCTCTCCGATGCATTATTTTCACTCTTAGAGTCTCTTAACTCTCTATCCTTTGGCAATTTGTCCTACCTGCATATTGCATTTTATTTTTTTCTGAAGAGTACTCCCAGCCACGCAAGTTACGACTTTGCTCCAGCAATGTTACCTATTTTCGTACGAAATTTCGCGAAAATATGACAAAATACCGATTTTCGAATAGGTACAACTTTGAGACGCACATAAAAAACCGCAGCGACATCAGCTGCGGTTTTCCGTTCGAATATACTGTTTTCTCCCAACTCCCCGCCAAGAGAATAACCTGCAGTTTTATTTACGCAGGCTTCCCAGGATGGCTCCCTTTGCAAAAAGCCGCTCAATATGGCGCTCCACCTCAGGATCCGGGATTAATGGCGGGGCCTGATGCGGTTTCGTACGGGCGTCTATAATGACATTGTCGCAGGACCAGTGCTTATTCTCCACTACACTGTTCACGCCATATATATCATGCGAAGGGTTGCTGCGCGTGAAGGTCGCCCATAGGAAATTGTTCAGGGTCCCGCTCATAAACTCGCTATCATCACACAGAATAATCATCGGCAAGGTAGGGAGCGGACCTTGTTCCTCAATGGCGTCGCACAAAGACCTTAACTGCTGCTGCGCTTCCTTATAATTAATGAATGCCGGCCCTTGCAGGGCAACGATGCCCGGCATCACCATTCTGGCCTCACCGAAGCCCTGCAGCCGGGACAGAACCTCCGGCACTTCTGTGCACAAGCTCCGCTTCTGCTCTCCCACTGCCGCAAAAATCACCTTGCTGCCGCTGTTCATTCCTGTGCCGGAATAATCAAGCGTATCAATCGTAGTATTGGTCTGAAAATGAATGTCACGGTGAAAATCAATCCGCTCCAGAATATAGGTCAGAAAATCAACCACATTATGAGTGCTAATGGCCCGGTCCTCCTCGGCCGTAATGAACAGATACTTAGCCAGGCTAAGCTGGCCGGTTCCCAGGATCCGGTTGGCGATGGTAAGAATCTCCGCCGGCTGCTTCAACTGCTGATAAGGCGTGTACCGTTCGCTGCCAATGGCAAACAGCAGGGGATGCACTCCTGAAGCATCAACCGCGTGTACTTCTTTCACTCCCGGGATCTCCTGCTTCACAGCGCCTCCGGTCAGTTCATGAATCAATTCCCCAAAGGCGGTATCCTCCTGCGGCGGCCGTCCCACTACGGTGAACGGGAAGATTGCCCCTTTCTTGGCATACACCTTATGTACTTTCATGACCGGGAAAGGATGCACCAGGCTGTAGTACCCCAAGTGGTCGCCAAAGGGACCTTCCGGTTTGGTCTCACCGGGATGTATTTCCCCGGTAATTACAAAATCCGCATCCGCGCTGATGCAGAAGCCGTCTACATAGCTGTAGCGGAAATGGCGTCCGGCCAGCAGACCGGCAAAGGTCATTTCGCTTAAGCCCTCCGGCAGCGGCATGACAGCAGACAATGTGTGTGCGGGAGGACCGCCGATGAAGCAGCTCACTTTAAGCGGTTCGCCCCGCTTGTTCGCTTGGGACTGGTGGATTCCGATGCCTCGGTGGATCTGGTAATGAACCCCCACTTCCTTATTCACTTCATACTCATTGCCGCTGAGCTGAATACGGTACATGCCCAGGTTGGAATTCATTATGCCCGGCTTGTCCGGGTCCTCCGAATACACCTGCGGTAAGGTGACAAAAGCCCCCCCGTCTCCCTGCCAGTGCTTAATCTGCGGAAGGTCGGAGATTTGAATTTCCTCGAAGCCTGCCGGGACACCGCCGAGTGTCTTAAGCGGCAGAGCCTTTCTCGCGGCAAGCCCTGTACCTATATATTTAAAGGGTTGCTTGAGCGCCTTCATCGGATCATTGCGCAGCGCGATGACATTCTGTGAAGAATCCCAGGTATCCCGGAATATAAACTTGCTGCGCTCAATGGTCCCGAAGAGGTTCGACACCGCACGGTACTTCGAGCCTTTAACATTTTCAAATAATAATGCAGGGCCGCCGGCCTCATAAACCTTTAAATGGATCGCTGCCATCTCCAGCAGGGGGTCCACTTCCTCATGAATACGGATCAAATGTCCGTGCTTCTCCAAATCTATAATGCACTCTTCCAAATTGCGATAGGTCATGGTCTTACTCCAATCTGCAGAAGAAATATGAACCTCTCTATTATAGCAAAAAGCCCTCTTGATTTCTCAAGAGAGCTTTTCCTTACAAATCTCCGGTAAATTCAATTTCATTATAGGAGTAAAAGGATTGCAGAATCCTCTCACGGTCATCCCCGAAGAGCTGATCGGCCACCCCGGCTACAAGCTTGGGTATGGCGTTCCGGATACCTGAAATCGCCGAAGCGGACAACCCGCAGCTGGCCAAAGCGGAATAGTTAAATACAAACAAACCATGCAGCAGCTTCTTCCCGTCTTCCCCACGGCTTTGCAGCGCAAACCCCGGGCTGAGATAAGGATGCGCATCAAGCAGCGGATTCACCTTATCTTCCGGGGCTTGATAGCGGTCGCTCCAGCGGGCGACATAACGCTCAACCAGCCGCAGCTCGGGACGCAGGCCGGGATCACTGAGAAGACCAGTGCTGACCACAATATAATCAAAGGCGAACTCTCCCTTGGGAGTTGTTACTACCGCCCCTCCCGGAGTAGCCTGCACATCAAGCCACGGGGAGCCGAGATGCAGTGTGAAGCCGGGCCAAGCCGCGGCACGGGCAAAGGTATCATTGGTCGGCGGCTGATTGTACTTGAAGAAATGGGAGATCACCGCATATTTATCGTCATCCGCCAGCGTATGGAACCTTTCAATCATCCCCGATATTTCCATCTGGCGAATCGGGTTGACACTCGGCAGCTTCTCCCGCCGTACAAAGACATGGGCTTCGGCTGCACCTTCGGAGAGCATGTAATTAGCATTGTCGAAGGCTGAGGCTCCGCCGCCCAGAATGGCGATTTTTTTGCCCTTCAGTGCGCTGAAATCAATAGCCTCCGAAGTATGCGAGTACAGATGCTCCGGCAGATTTCCGGCAATAAGCGGCGGCACATGCCATTGACCGCCACCCTGAATGCCGGTAGCCAGCACCACCTTCCGGGCCAGCAGCAACCCGGAGGGTGCTCCCGGGCCAGCAATGTGCAGGCGGTGGAGCCCCTCTTCTCCAGGCTCAATCAGCTTCAGCTTCACCTCATTGATGACAGGAAGTCTGAGCACCTGGCGGTACCAGCGCAGATAGTTCATCCATTCACCGCGCGGGATTTTGTCCATGGCCTCCCAGCCCTCGGGACCAGCCTGCGCTTCCCACCAGGAGCGGAAGGTCAGGGATGGAATCCCTAAATCAATGGAGGTCAAATGCTTTGGCGTCCGCAGTGTAACCATCCGGGCATAGGTCTCCCAAGGCCCCTCTGACCCTTCACTGTTCTCGTCAATGACCAGAATGTTAGATATCCGTTCACGCAGCAGTCCAAAAGCCGCTCCCAAACCGCTTTGACCGCCTCCGACAATAACAACATCGTAGACATGCCCTTCCAGATGCTCCAGAGGACGTACCCAGTCCGTACCGCCATAGGCCAAATAGGAAAGGTCCGTTTGTACTCGTTCATTTAAAGTTTCCAGGCTCATCAACCCTCAGACCTTTCGATGGCATCTTTTAGAAATCAAAATACATGACTCTCCGCCAACCTTCACGCTGATACTGATGGCCACATTATATCTTGAATGCTGTGCCTTTTAAATATATATGTTAGGTTTATTGTCATTATAGCTAAATTATTGCCAACCGATTGTACATAATCACTAATATTCAAGCTTATTAGCTAGCTGTATATTGACAAACTAAGCTATTATACTCTCAATAGAATAAAACATGCCACTTATTCCAATTCCAGAAGAGATTCTCCGCTAATGATTGTTCCGTGATTGATCCCTTCACAAATGTCTTTCATGGAACCCGGCTGGTCAAAGTTGAACACATGCATCGGGAGATGATAATCCCTGGCCAGAATGAACGCTGACTGATCCATGACCTTCAAGTTATGCTGGAGCACATCGTTGTAATGCAGGGATTTGAACTTTCTGGCCGCCCTGTCATGTTTAGGATCTGCACTAAGTACACCATCCACCCCTTGTTTGGCAACCAGCAGGGCATCACAATTCACCTCGATCGCTCGTTGAACCGAAGGATAGTCTGTTGTCACATAGGGCTGACCGTTGCCTCCGGCGAAAATCACGATATACCCTTTTTCCAAATGATGAATTGCCCTTAGACGGATATACGGTTCAGCAACGGATGTAGTCGGTATTGCTGTCATTACGCGCACTTCTCTGTCAGATTTGGCTTTGAGTACTCCACGCAGCATCAAGCTGTTGATGACGGTCGCGAGCGTGCCGATATTGTCAGCCTCCGCTCTTTCTATGCCCCAGCTCTCCGCCATGTTGCCACGGAATATGTTGCCTCCTCCGATCACGAGTGAAACCTCAACGCCCAGTTTCACCACGGACATAATTTCACTCGCGATATGCTCCATTTTTTCCGGTTCAAAACCAAATTCTGTCTTTCCTGCCACTGCCCCGCCGCTTAGTTTAATGAGAACTCTTTTGTACCTTACCAATCTCTACACCTCCGCATAATAAAAAAACACTAAAGCATAAAATGCCTTAGTGTTTCAATGAAATGAAAATATGAAGATTTAAAAATGAATTCATATTTCCACCTCTTCCAGTATTTTAATTCAATCTATTGTATACTCATCAAGAAGAAAATAGCAACGGCTAATATCTTAATCTGCTTTCTTGCAGAAATAACGCCAGACCGCTATTCACAGCTCATTCCCTCTTTTTCTCTCAGGAGCAAAGTTTCATACATCTCCCTGACCATGATTATCGCCTCATCAATCTCCAGCTTCTTTGTACTTGAGTGGATCAGGGTTCCCAGCCCGATTAAATAGATGGCGAGATTCAGAAAAACCCGCTTAAGTCTGTGTTCTGAGGCTGAATTGAGCCGTTTGCTATGACGCATGTAGGCCATACTTATGGCTTCGCCTATAAATTCTTCTTGATCCAGATCATAGCTCTTATAACCTGAAAGATACACAGATCTGAACAAATGCTGTTCTTTCTTGGCAAAATGCAAAAATCCGATAGCCAAATTGAGAGCAGGTGAGTAGTACCCCTCCTCATAACTTGTCATGCTGTAACGCACATGATCTACAACCCTCTGATACGCCAGACTTTTGATCTCCTCCATATTTCCGTACAAGCTGTAAATCGGCTGGGTGGAGCAATTCAGCTTCTGCGCGATATTTCGGGCTGACAACATTTCAAGCCCCTGCTCCTGCACAATGGCAAATGCCGCCTGTATAATTTGCTCTTTCGTAATATCTGATTTCGGCGGCACGATCTGCACCTCCTGATTTTTTTAGGACTCATTTTTAATGCTATCGTTGATTACAAGGTCAGATATCCCAGCTTGAGTTTTCTGACTATATTACTAGGAGCAATAATAAGTGTTATTGGTCTTCTCAGTAAGGATTAAGTTCTACCGATTTCTGCAATTCAGCTTTTCTGCATAGATTGAACTTAAGATATTAGAGTACAGGATCAGTCGCTACTACGGTGAATATTTGGACTTCCGGCCGCTGTTGTCTTCAAATTTCTTGATTTTAACCGCTATTAGCGGTAGAAATCCGAAGACTGCTTATGCTTTCGATGCTAGCTTTCCTTCGGAAAGCTTTCAGTCGGACACTACCGCTCCTCCAGTTCCAAAATCCCCCTCCGTTGCTCCTTTCCCTTATCTCAAGATTTAAGTTCAATATATAGCCCTATTTTTCCGGGCCGGAAATCCATATACACCACATAAGGACCATCCGTTTCTGGCAAAGCTGCAAACCCCCTGATAGACTTCATCATTTTCCTCCCAAGAAATTCAGCAATTCCCGGTTAACCGCCTCAACCATTGCTTTCGTGAAATCCGAATCAAAAAAAAGGCCTATGCCCTCAGGAATCGGCGCTGCGGTCTCATGATCAAAATCTGCAAAGTCACTGTCCTCCGGCAAATAATACCCCTGTTTCTCCCGGAGACCTTTCCAATCCTCCACCGGTAGCTGCCCGGCTAAATCAACCGCAAAGACCAATCCAATGCCCATATCCAGGTATAAATAATTATTGTGTCTGCGCGGCGGCTGCGGTTTAGCTGAATTCAATTTAAGCGTATGTGAACATTCATTTTCGCTCATCCGCAGCACTACAACTTCGTTGCTGTCTGCATCCACGAGCATCGTAACATAGGGGACAAATCCGGCAAGAAACCGCAGCAGGGCAGAATCCCGTAAGGAATCTTCAAATATCCAGCCGACCGGCATCAGACTGGATTCCCCCCCGGATTTGAAATAGAACTTTCTCAGCAGCGTTTGCAGTTCTTGCACATCTGGCGCATCATAAGGCGTAAGCAGCTCCAAATTCACAGGATAATGAATCAATTGTCTCTTGCCCTCATGGTAATGGCTGCTCATATCCTTGTGACGGTACAAATCCTGTATAACGGGCAATATCCCGGTCTTCGTCTCCTCGAACAATATCTTCGATTCCGGTCTGAGCTGCTCCAGAAAAAACGATTCTATTACACCTTCATGTCCGGCTTCCCTTACTACCGTAAAATGTGGCGCCACCTGCTCCATCAATATGGCTCTAATCGCTTCATCTTGTACCGGGATTACCTGGGCGAAGGATTGGTCGTCCAACACACTAGAAGCAATAAAATACTGCCCAAGCGCCGTCATCCCGGAAGGTGGCTTGTCCATCGTCAGTCTGTTCACATGAAAATCAGTTAACCTATCCAGTTCAAATCGCTCCTGCTTGGCGCTATATTCCAGCAAGCTACGGTCTTTGATCCACTCGTATATAGGACACCCCTCCAATCTGAATACCAAGCTGATGAGGATACAGGAAAAACATTACAATTCCAGTTTACTCTAATTTGTTTTCATATCATAACAAACAGCGCACACCGTCTTGCATCGGCGCACGCTGTTTAGACTATGTCACATCCATGGATCACCCCAGATTAGAATCTGGCGATGAAAAATTCACGGTCTGCAGGGACATTTCGGCTGACTACCGAATTTCCGTTGGCATCTCTTATTCTCAAAAGATACGGTACCGTTGTTAACGTGGTGATTGTGGGGAATCTGGCCACACCAAAATCATCAAAATCGGCTGTTGTTGTTACGCCTGCGTTGGTTAAGCTAGCTGTCCATCCACTTGTATCTCTTGGTGCATTAGACAGATTCGTAGCAATTACGATAAATCTGTCGAGGCTTTGTCTGATTCTGCGTTTCTTTTTCACTGCGGATGCCTTTGCCTTGCGGGCCATAAGCGCCTTTTTTGCCATAAGTGCCCGTTTTGCCATAAGAGTCTTCTTGTCCACTGGCTTCATTTACTTCACCACTTTCTTATAGGATACACTATTAGATTCATTTCCCGTGCTCTCTGAAACTACAATGGCCTATTTGAATTAAAATGTGGTAGTGTCCTAGGTTCATAGATACGTACCCACCGTCTCTTACTGTGCATACACTGACTGAAGAGGTGATCACTGAGCAATGAACGCACAGTTATGGCTGCAGCAGCATGCCACCAAATTAAATCGGCCCCTGAAACACAAAGTCCGGAAAACCTATGCCTCTGTCAATAAAGCGGTCGCCGTTCCGGTTATTATTCAGTTTAAACGCCCTGTCACATCCTCCCGTCTTCTTGCTCTACACAGACATATCGGCCCGCAGCCATTTATCGTAAGCCGCCGTCTGCCTCTGCTCAATGCGGTATCCTCACAGGTATCATTGAAATGTCTGGAACGCATATGCTGCTGGAATGGAGTTCACAAGGTCTATTTGGACGCAATCAAAACGACTTCATTAAATATAGCCACCCCGTCAATCGGAGCTGCAACCGTTCGGCAAGCGGATGGGCTTACGGGCAAAGGAATCCATATCGCCATTCTCGATACCGGAGTATTCCCGCATCCGGATCTGACCCGGCCGGTAAACCGGATTATAGCCTTCAAGGATTTTATCAATCACCGGAAACAGCCCTATGACGACAATGGTCATGGTACGCATATCGCCGGCGATGCTGCAGGCAACGGCTGGGCAAGCCGGGGGAAATACAGAGGCCCGGCACCGGAAGCGGGAATTGTGGGCATTAAAGTATTGGATAAGAATGGCGATGGCTATGATTCCACGATTATTAAGGGGATTGAATGGTGTATTAAGCACCGGAAGCGGTTGAAGCTGCGCATTCTTTCACTGTCCTTCGGCGGACCGGTGAATACTTCATGTGAGGACGACCTGCTCTGCCAAGCTGTAGAAAAAGCAGTCAAAGCCGGGCTCACCGTCGTGATTGCCGCCGGGAACAGCGGTCCAGGCCGCAGAACGATTGAGTCACCGGGCGTTAGCCCTTCGTCTATAACAGTTGGGGCTGTGGATGACCGCCGGACAGTGCCGCAGGGCGATGACCGAATCACCGATTTCTCCAGCCGCGGGCCGGCACCGGGAGGAAGGAAGAAGCCTGACATTGTAGCTCCTGGCGAAACGATCATCTCTCTGCGGTCACCCGGCTCACAGTTAGCCCGCCAATATCCGTATTTGAGGATAGATAAACAATATTTTGTCTTGTCCGGCACCAGCGTCTCGACGCCTATCGTCTCCGGCGCAGCCGCGTTGCTGCTGCAGCGTTCTCCTTCCCTTTCCCCCTCGCAGGTCAAAACGGCACTGAAACGGAATGCTTTCTGTCTGGGTCTCCGTCCAAATACAGCAGGTAGCGGAGAAGTAAATGTCAGATTTCTGCGGTACGCAAAGGGCACGAGCTGAGCTCGTGCCCTTTCAATGCCTAGTTTTTCTTTTTCCACAGTAGCCTTAACCTTTTTTTCGTAATTTATGGTATATTCTGTTTTATTACAGTGTAGGGGAGTTGTGCCCGGTAATGACTGAAATGCTGCATCTGCACGGCTTTGAAAATCAATTTGTAGCTTACTCCGGGGTTACCCTCGATGAGCGCTACGCTGTCTTTTATGTCAGTGACGCTATTTATGAAGAAGAGCTTACGGAATCCGGCCCCTTTGCCGGAGTGCTTCGCTATGATCTGGTCAACCATACCACGGAGTTCGTCAGCTATGGGCATAGGTCTTATATTCTTAATCATTCAGACGCCGGGCGCTGGATTTATTATGCCTATTTGAGCTGGGAAGGCCGGACAGCCGTCTTGGCGATTCATCAACTGGATTGCCGCAGCATGCATGCGAAGGAGGTCTATATTCTTCGTTTGACAGATGATCTGGCAGAAAACATAGAGGTATCGGCTTTAAAATACACAGAATTGTATGGGCTGAACCAGCGCTATCTATTGGTGGCTGTCCGTGATCTGGACCCCTTCTCCAAAAAACGAAACTCCGGATTTACCGGATATCTGCTGATCGACGTCGAGCTTGGGCAGAGCTTCCCCGTTCCCGAGAGGATCGGGCCGAATGACCGGATCGTACACTTATCATACACCTCAGTCTTTGAGCAGGATCATATCGAACAGCTTATGCTTGTAACGGGCCGGATTGGAGTCTCTGAGAAAAGGGCGGAATGGGATTACAGCCAATACGATATGCCCGAAGGTACAGCCATACAAAGTGTGGTCATGATTCCGCTGGAACAGTTCGTTCAGAATATCCGCAATCACCTGCCAATCGACGAAACTTTTATTATTGACCAATGTGATCCGGCCCATGGGTATGCCGGCATCAGCCAGAGAGGCTCTTCGCTTTTCCTATGCAAACAGAATTTTAGCGAGAATTCTTCAGAACTATGTACATACGGTCTAAAGAACAGGCAGATGGAAAGATGCGGACTTGAGGAGTGTTATGACACTATTTATATCGGAGAAGATCTGAACAAGCTTGGAATCAGAACATCGGAGCCTCTGGACCAGATTTATGATCTTGACAGCGGTGAGCTGTTGTACACGGCCAGCGATCAATATACGATGGTAAGGATGATCAATGCTCAGTGTATGCTTACCCGCAAGTTCATCGCAGAGCAGGAAACCCTGTTGCTGCAGCTGATCGACATTTATACCTTGCAAGTCATTGGAGCTGTTACCGGCCGCTGCGCATCCATCAGTTATATTCCGGAGGCTGGGGTATACCTTTGTTCTGAATAAAACAATTAAGGATTTACGATTACAAAAAACGGAGTGTGCAGCCATGAATATTCGCAGAGCAACCACGGCAGATGCCGGGATTTTAGCTGAAGTAATGAAAAGAACGTTCGACCTGGAGATGAAGCGCTGGGCAACGGAAGAGAATGAATATGATAATAATCTACGCCCGCCGGGATATGACTCTGCAGAAATGCACAAGTATTTCATCCGGGAATCAGATTATTTTGTCTTAGAAGTAGAGCAGCATATTGCAGGCGGGTTCAGCATTAATTACACCGGAAGAAGACATGCCCGTCTCGATAAAATCTTCATTGACCCGCAGTATCAAGTCCGGGGCTTCGGATCGAAGATCATGAGTTTTCTCGAAGAGGAATTCCCTGCTGTCCGGGTTTGGAAGCTGGAAACCTCCAGCAAGCAGCTGAGCAACCACCATTTCTATGAGAAATCCGGTTATACGCGAATCTATGAATCCGCCACCGAATTCGGCTATGAAAAGGTCAAATCGGGCACGGCTGTAACAGCAGAGGAAGGTGTGAGATTTGAGGACCAGCAGCTCTCCAAGGCGGAATTCGAGAATTGTATGATGAATGAAGCCGACTTTTACAATATGAATCTGGAAAAATCCTCCTACAGCAACAGCAATTTAAGACGCAGCCTGTTTACGGACTGCAATATGAGTGACTCCAAATTCACCAACCTGAACCTTCAGAGCACACTTATTGCAGATTCCCGGTTAACCGGCAGCACCCTATTCGGCTGTGATCTTTCCAATGTGAATATTCAGGAATGCAACCTGTCCGGCCTGCGAATCCATGATATTCCGGTAGAAGACTTGTTTGCAGCTTTTCGTTTCCTCACCTGTCGAGAATAGGTACATTGCCATGCCGCCGATAATGATTTCAGGATCTCCTCCCATACCTTTAGCTTGGCGGTATTGGTATCAATGGCTTTTACAAGTGGAAACGGATACCGTCCTCATAAGGACGGTATCCGTTTCAGCGAGAAATAGAAGGATAATTTATAGCATAAAGCATATGAATTCTTATATTTTCACAAATCCCGAGCCACTTCCCGGGCCCAGGCCAGCAGCCATTCATCCTCGCCAAAGCTTCCGATGCACTGAAAACCGAGCGGCAATCCCTCAAGGCTTGCTGACGGAAGGCTGAGAGCCGGGCATCCGGCAAACCCCCATATGGCGGGCATACCAGACCATCCGGTATTATTGTCCGCTACCTTCGGAGCGATTCCGCCTTGGGCTGGAGACACCCAAATATCTATCCCTTCTTTCACCATCAGCAATTTCAGCTCTTCACGCAGCCCCCATTGCTTCCTGCGGTACCCGTCCAGTTCATCTTCCGGGATGGCTTTGCCTCTAAGAATAGCCTCTCTCACCGGAGGACCATAGAGCTCAGCATAATGCTCAAACCAGGATGCATGCCCGCGCGCCATCTCTCCTTCAATGAACCGGAGCATGCTGTCCCCGTAAATAAACTCATCTTCCCATGGCATGTCTGCATAACGGACCTCGTAGCCCAACTGCTCAAGATGTTCGATTTGCGCAGTAAAGGTGGCTTTGACCTCCGGGCTCATCAGTTCCATGTACACTCCCCGAGGGATACCGAGTACAGGCTTCCGATCTACCTGGCGGGGGGTCCAGTCCGGAACAAGATGGGCTGCAGCCACTTCCATGCTTGGCAGATCCTGTGTGAAGAAGCCTATTGTGTCAAAAGAAGGTGACAGCAGAATCACTCCATCCAGCGGGACTCTTCCATAGCTCGGTTTGAATCCGGTCACCCCGCAAAAGGACGCCGGTGCGATCACAGAGCGCAAGGTTTGGGTGCCTACTGCGAGGGGACATAGGCCGGCGGCTACCGCTGCTGCAGATCCTGCGCTTGATCCGCCGGGCGTGTGTTCCGTGTTATGCGGATTCCGTGTAGCAATAGGCCCATTGTAGGCAAATTCTTCGGTCACTGTTTTTCCGGCAATCAGCACTCCCAAGTCACGAAGACGTCTTACCAATGAGCCTTCCTTATCAGCCAATACTTCTGGAGGAAGCGCGGAACCGGCACAAGTGGGTAAACCGTCGACATGCAACAGATCCTTAATGGCGATAGGGATTCCCCATAAAGCCGGTTTGACTGCCATTGCAGCGGATGAAGCCAGCAAACGCTCCGCTTCAATGGCCAACCGCCCCTCCAGATGCTCTTCCGGAACAAAGGCATGGATCTGTGGTTCAAACTGGCGGACCCTTTGCAGATAAAGCTTTACCGCTTGCAGTAATATAATATCCGGTTCTTCATCATTACTGTGCAGGTCGGTTAAGGTGGAGCGGGCAAGTTGCACGGTATCATCTCCAAGGTCATTTATATAATCTCAAATGATATACGATGCCAAGTCCTATAAGTTACATAAATTCCCTATACTTCACAGTTTGTTCATTGCAGAAGAAAGATGATATTATGACCCTGAACCCCCAATGAAATGAATTGGAGTGAAATCATGATCAACATTCTGGTCGTAGAAGATGAAAAGCATGTAAGAAGACTACTTGAAGCTGTTCTAAAACGTGAAGGATATTCTGTTGTTACTGCCGAAGACGGAGTTAAAGCTTTGGAGGTCCTTGATTCACAGCATATTGATCTAATCATTCTGGACATCATGATGCCTAATATGGATGGTTATGAATTCGCAAAGGAAGTAAGGGATGCCAATAGCTTGATCCCCATACTTATGGCTACAGCCAAACAGCTCCCTGAAGATAAGAAAAAGGGGTTCCGGCTTGGAACCGATGATTATATGACCAAACCCATTGATACCGAAGAAATGCTTCTCAGAATCCAAGCTCTGCTTCGCCGTTCCCAAATTGCGAGTGCCCGTAAGCTGGCAGTGGGTAAAGTCGTACTTGATTATGACGCCTTGACGGTAACCCGCGAGGATGAGAAACAGACCCTTCCGCAAAAAGAATTTTATTTGTTGTATAAGCTATTATCTTATCCTGAGCGGATTTTCACCCGAATCCAGCTCATGGACGAAATATGGGGCATGGAAAATGAAAGTACGGATACAACCGTTAATGTGCACATCAATCGTCTGCGGAAACGGTTTGAAGCTTATCCGGAGTTTGAACTGGTTTCTGTTCGGGGTCTGGGATACAAGGCGGTGAGAACACCATGAGCAAGATGAGTAATAAACTCAGCAGCAGAATCTCTCTTCCCCTCTATTTCTCTCTTGCCGTATTCGTCATCTTTCTCATTACTGTTGTGATTACCGGGCTGCTCTTCTATCTTGCGAATGTTTTTGGTCTGTTAAATGAAGAAATCGCCAAAGATGGCACCTTGCTTCCCGTAATGACATTAATCGCCTGCACAATTATCGGTACGACGATATCGGCTGTCACAAGCCGGAAAATGGTAAAATCCATCCGGATGTTTATAGAAGCCACGGACCGGCTTGCCAAAGGTGACTTTTCCATGCGTCTTCAGCTCAAAAGCCCTCCGGAATTTAAAATTCTTTCGGAGAACTTTAACCGGATGGCCGAAGAGCTTGGGGGAATTGAAATTCTGCGAACCGATTTTATCAATAATTTCTCCCATGAATTCAAAACCCCCATTGTCTCGATCAAAGGATTTGCCGAAGTGCTCAAGCATGATGATCTTAGCAAAGAGGAACGGGATGAATATCTGGACATTGTTATTGAGGAATCGGCTAGACTAGCCTCCCTCGCCTCGAATGTTCTTGAGCTTTCAAAAATTGCGGCGCAGACGATTTTAACGAATAAAGTACGGTTTAATGTTGGGGAGCAGATTCGCCAATCTGTGCTGCTGCTTGCTGCCAAATTGGAGAAGAAGAATATGTCGCTGAATGTTAACGTTCAGGATTACAATATCTCTGGAAACAAAGAGCTGTTGAATCAAGTCTGGCTGAATTTGTTGGATAACGCGATCAAGTTCACACCTGACAATGGCCTAATTGAAGTTCAAATGAAGCAAAATGAAAATACCATTGTCATTCTGTTCCGCGACAACGGTTGCGGGATTAGCCAGGAAGGACTTACCAAGATCTTCGATAAATTTTATCAGCAGGATACTTCCCACTCGACAGCAGGCAATGGGCTTGGATTAGCGATCGTGAACCAAATCATTCATCTGCATGAAGGAACGATTGCCTGCAGCAGCACCCCGTCACAAGGTACCACGTTTACAATTACAATACCGGATGGACTTTGACTCTAGTCTTGAAAGAACTGAATGGTTCTTTCAAGGCTTTTTATTTTTTCAGAAAAGTTAACTTTCAGTTTATCTTGTTTCGTTATCATGAATGCAACGCCACATAAAGGAGTCAGAGATATGGTCACTATACTTAAATACTTGAAACCGAAGGAATGGGCTCTGGTCGGGTTTAGCCTCCTCTTCATTGTTGCACAGGTATGGCTGGATTTGGAATTGCCCGGCTATATGAGCGATATTACCCGTCTTATACAGACACCGGGAAGTGAAATGAGCGAAATCATTACAGCCGGAGTCTGGATGCTGCTCTGTGCCCTCGGCAGCTTAGCCACCTCCATTATTGTGGCAGGCATTGCCGCCAGAACCGCGGCTAACTTCTCTTCAAGATTACGCTCCAAATTGTTCGATAAGGTACAGTCCTTCTCCATGGAAGAAATCAACAACTTTTCTACAGCCAGTCTAATTACCCGGTCCACGAATGACATCACGCAAGTGCAGATGCTGATTGTCATTGGTCTGCAGCTGCTGTTGAAGGCTCCTATCCTGGCAGTCTGGGCGATGCTCAAGATCACGGGCAAAAGTTGGCAGTGGTCGCTCTCTACCGGTGTCGCTATTGGAGTGTTAATCCTGATTGTCGGCATATGTATCGTGCTCGTGCTGCCGAAATTCCAAAGATTACAGCAACTGACGGACAACCTAAATCGTGTAGCAAGAGAGAACCTCACCGGACTGCGTGTCATTCGCGCGTATAATGCAGAAGGCTATCAGGAAGATAAATTCGGCGTAGCCAACAACGAGCTTACCCGGACGAATCTCTTCGCTAACAATGTATTGTCCATGCTGATGCCAAGTATTTCTCTCATTATGAGCGGTTTAAGTCTCTCTATCTATTGGGTAGGTGCTGTGTTGATTCAGAATGCCGATGGTGCCGCGAAGCTGGGCTTATTTTCCGATATGATTGTCTTCTCATCCTATGCGATGCAGGTGGTTATGGCGTTCATGATGTTGATCATGATTTTTATTTTAATGCCCCGTGCCCATGTCTCTGCCAAAAGAATCAACGAAGTGCTGGACACTAAACCAAGCTTACAGAACGGATCGCTTACTTCCTCCAAGGCGGATCGGGTTGGCGAAGTCGAATTTAGAAATGTCAGCTTCAAATATCCTGATGCAGAGGATTATGTTGTTGAGGACATCAGTTTTACGGCAAAAAAAGGAGAAACCGTGGCATTTATCGGTTCAACCGGATGCGGAAAAAGTACCGTTGTTAACCTGATCCCCCGCTTTTATGATGCTACAGCAGGTGAGGTGCTGGTGGATGGTATCAATGTCAACCAATACGAGCAAAGTGCACTGCGCAACAAAATAGGATATGTATCCCAAAAAGCGATTTTGTTTGGCGGCACGGTAAGCTCCAACGTTGCTTTTGGTGACAACGGAAGTAATCTTGCATCTGATGTCGTTGATGCCGTTTATACCTCTCAAGCTTCGGATTTTGTGGAAAAGATGGACGGCAGCTACGAGGCTCATGTCGCCCAAGGCGGCTCGAACCTGTCCGGCGGGCAGAAACAACGTCTGTCCATTGCCCGGGCCATTGCGCGCCGTCCTGAAATATTGATCTTCGACGATTCCTTCTCAGCCCTTGATTATAAGACAGACCGCAAATTGCGCAGTGAGCTGAAGAAAGAAGCCCGCGGCACAACGATGCTGATTGTTGCCCAACGAATCGGTACAATCAAAGACGCGGACAAAATTATTGTACTGGAAGCTGGACGTATGGCAGGCATGGGGACACATGATAAATTAATGCAGTCCTGTAGTATCTACCAGGAAATTGCCTACTCACAACTTTCTAAGGAGGAGCTGGCCTAATGAACAAGAGCAAAGAGCAACTCAACACCTGGAGCAAACTTCTCCGCTATGGCAGAAAATATATTCCCGTAGTTCTTATTGCAATTATCAGTGCAGCAATCGGTACGGTACTGACTTTGCTCGGGCCGGATAAGCTTTCAGAGATAACAGACTTGATCACCGAGGGCATCGTCACCGGTATTGATATGGAAGCTGTAACTTCCATTGGACTCTTCCTTGTATTTATCTATCTCCTTAGCTCTGTATTGTCTTTGGCACAAGGATTAATTATGTCCGTAGTTACACAAAAGGTTTCCAAAAGCTTAAGAACCGATCTCTCCCGTAAAATGAACAGGCTTCCGATCTCTTATTATAATAAGTCTACAACCGGTGACATCCTGTCCCGGGTTACAAACGACGTGGATACCATCGGGCAAGCGTTAAATCAAAGTGTCGGCACACTGGTCACTGCCCTCGCCCTGTTTGTCGGGTCTCTCCTCATGATGTTCAAAACGAACGTGATCATGACCATTACAGCGATTGTTGCCACCGTAATTGGCTTTGGCCTCATGGCGGCAATTATGAAAAAATCTCAAAAGTATTTTCAAAGCCAGCAAGAATATTTAGGAAAAATCAATGGCCATGTGGAGGAAGTCTATTCTGGACATACTGTAGTGAAGGCCTACAATGGCGAATCGCAAATGCGCAGTACATTTGAATCCTTGAATACGAATCTTAAAGATAGTGCATTTAAAGCACAGTTCCTCTCCGGTCTCATGATGCCGATTATGATGTTTATAGGCAATCTGGGGTTTGTGGCCGTTTGTGTCGCAGGTGCTATACTTGCTATGAACGGAACGATATCCTTTGGGGTTATTGTGGCCTTCATTCTGTATGTCCGTTATTTTACACAGCCGCTGTCACAGATTGCGCAAGCCGCACAAAGTCTGCAATCGGCGTCTGCCGCAAGCAAACGTGTCTTTGAATTCCTGGATGCCGAGGAAATGGACAATGAGAGTCACAAGGAAGGACATCTTGAAACCGCTGCGGGCAAAGTGAAATTTGAGCATGTGCAATTTGCTTATGACAATTCAGCCAAGCTTGTTATTAAAGATTTCTCTGCAGAGGTTAAGCCTGGACAAAAAGTCGCTATAGTCGGTCCTACCGGCGCAGGTAAAACAACGCTTGTAAACCTTCTAATCCGGTTTAATGAATTAATGGGCGGGGAAATTTATATTGATGATACCCCAATCAGCAGTTTGACCAGAGAAAATATCCATGATTTATTCTGTATGGTTCTGCAGGATACCTGGCTTTTTGAGGGCACTATCAGGGAAAACCTAGTGTACAACAAAACGGGCGTAACCGATAATGAAATCGAAGAGGCTTGTAAGTCAGTGGGCTTACACCATTTCATACAGACCTTGAGTGCCGGATACGATACCGTGCTAAACGACAAAGTCAATTTATCTACCGGGCAAAAGCAACAGCTTACGATCGCCCGCGCGATGCTTAAGGACGCGCCGATGCTCATCCTCGATGAAGCAACAAGCTCGGTCGATACAAGAACAGAGCTGTTGATTCAGCAGGCGATGGATAAGCTCATGGAAGGAAGAACTTCCTTCGTGATTGCACATAGGCTCTCAACAATTAAGAATGCCGATGTGATTCTGGTTCTGAAGGATGGCGATATCTTGGAAAGCGGCAGCCATCATGAACTGCTTGCCAAAAATGGCTTCTATGCGGAGCTTTACAATAGCCAATTCGAACAAGCATCTTAATGCGGTTACAAAAGAAGTGGAAACGGCTTGCCGTCCTCAAAAGGTTGACTTAAATCATTGGATTTTGCCATGTGGGGCGAAATTCAAATGCACTTATGCTTCTCATTCTGCCATTTAGCCCGTGTGCGGCAAATTCAAATGCACTTATGCTTCTCATTCTGCCATTTAGCCCGTGTGCGGCAAATTCAAATGCACTTATGCTTCTCATTCTGCCATTTAGCCCGTGTGCGGCGAATTCAAATGCACTTATGCTTCTCATTTCACCCGGAGCCCAGTAGCCCAGTGGCACCAATATCTAATATCCTGTGCAGCATAGTGATAGTGTTCCTGGCACTTTTACTCAATCCCAAGTAGCTGAGCCAGTGCATCATCAAGTTTTCGAGTGATACACAATTTTCACAATCTATAGTTTTCTTTACCACAAAAAAGCCGCATACCCCACAGATCGCGGGGTATGCGGCTTTGATTGTTGTGCCAAGTTTCATTTTTCACTCTTGACCGTAAAGCTGCGGACCTTCATCCATTTCCCTGCAACGAACTCATCAATGGTCCCTGTTTTTGTTCTGACGCAAAATTTGTGCTGTGTTCCTTTGTCAAAGCCCGTGGCCTCAAAGAGTAAATCATCGCCTGCCGGACCTTTATAATAGACCTGCTTCAGGCCAAGCCTGCTGAGCAGTTCCAGCTTTACATTCTCAATATACGAACGTGAAATCTCAGTTGACATCCAGGTTCCTCCTGCGGTATTCTCTACTTTCTTTGGATCTGACCAGCTCCGGGAAAGCTGTGTCTTCTTAGAGGATAACGCAAAAACGCCTCAATTACACTTTAATTTTCAAAAAATGCAATATGCAAAACGATTTCTTATTCAGGAGAGTGTCGCTTCCTTTAATACTGCTTAGCTAAGATTTCATCAATTCGGGCCGCCTCCTGTGCGTCCGCTGCAATCAGCAGATCATGGACCGCCTGGTCCTGGCCTCCATTCTTTTTCAGTGCAGCCAGATACCAGCGGGCGATCTCGCGGTTAGTAACATCCGCATAATCTGCACTTAAGGCCTGCTTTAAGATATCCGATGCTTCCTGTACTTCGCCCATCATAAACTTTATCTTACCCGCGTTCAGGGCGATGAGCGGGGTTACAGAGAATGGATTTCCTTGCAGCTGTTCGGGTGGCAGTGTCTTCAGATGCTCCACACCGGCAGTCACATGATCGTAGGCTTGAAGTCCAATTGTGAAATATTCTTGTTTAGCCGCATCGTCCTTTAAATTAAAGGCTTGCTCTCCCAGCATAAAGGAGCGGCTGATCAGCGTACTGTACCAATCGATATCCCACTTGTACTTGTTGGCATTATCGTGGTAGACCTTGAGGGCAAGGTCGCTTTGATTTTTAAGGTCATAATAAGAAACCAACTGCTTCAATAACTCTTTATCGTAGGGCTCTCTCTTTAGCGCAGTCGTCAGTAAGGTGTGCGACTCCTCCAGAAATTGTTCGTTCTGCGTCTGGGAATACACCTGCTGATCCAGTGAAGACAGATAGATCGTCGACTCCGGATGGCCTGGACGTATCTTCAGCGCCTTGACCAGCGGAGCTTTGAGTTCATCATAGGATTGACTGACACTGAACAACTGCCGGGCTTTATTGCCGGCATTGTTGGAGCTGATATAGTTAATGGACAGAACCAGCATGAACACCGCTCCTGCCGTAAGGATTGCAAGGTACCCGTAACGCACCCCTGCCTTGTTCCAGTTCCGGCGCAGCGGTTTGCTGTCCATCACCACTGCCATTCCGGCCATGCCCAAAAAGACCAGAATCCCCATAAATGCATAGCTCATATTGAAATCCAACAGACTGTGAACAAGAATGGATAATGCAATAATCAGATAAAAGAAACCATTGCTGAATTCATCCTGCTTCCTTGCCGTATACCCGCGGATATACTTATAAAAAATATAGAGAATGAAACTCATAAACACAACAAACCCGACTATCCCCACCTCTATCAGATACTGCAGGAAAAAGTTATGCACTTGGTGGCTGACATAGGGATTATTCTGATATTGCCCGAACACTGCCTGCCAGCCGCTACCTCCGATCCCAAGAACCGGATTATCCTTAATAACCTTAACAGCATCCTTATAAAAGGTAATCCGCTCCAAAACACTATGCTGCTTGAAGTTAATATTCTCCAGCCGGACTTCAATGTGGTCCGGGAGAATACTCCGCACGCCTGTACCGATCAGCAGAAAGGCAATAATACCGACAAGCGCTACCGAACCCAGTGGAATCCACATTCCATTCAGTTTTCGGGAGTTCTCGCCGTCCAGCTTGCCTCGGAGCCATGGAGCCAGGTAACGCTGCACTGCCCAGCTTAATCCGGCTGTGAGGAGCGAAGCCCCGAGCAAGTAGCTCCAGCCCTTTAATGCCGATGATGACGTGAAATCCGTATTGAGGCTGATTCCCAGATTAGTGACGGGTGACGCAATAATTAAAGATGCCAATCCAGAAATTCCAAGATGAATGATCCATAGAATCTGCTGCACAGACTTCAGGAATAACAACAGCAATATAAATACTACCGGCATCATGACAAGCCCGCCGCGTGACAGCGTGAGCAGCATGGAAACGATAATCGGGACGAGCATGAACCCGTGTATCAGCCAGCCGTACCCCTTTTTGGAGCGGACCAGTGCAAACAGAGCAACAAACAGAAAGGCCATTAAGAAAGCTGCATACGTATTGGCATACTGAAATATCGAGGTCAGGCGCAAACCGTTGGAATCAGTTATCAGTGCGCCATTGTAAGTTCCATTGACCACTTCCTTTGTGAACCAGCCTACCAGACTGCCCGCTAACTTCCCGCTCCCCAACCAATTGAGCAGGCCAAACCATACAATGATATAAGCAATACTCAAGATGGCCTGCTGTACCGCAAAGTTTACCTGCTTTTGCTTTAACAGGTAGAAGGAGATTATAAAGACGGCAGCGTACATAGTCTGAATAAACAGCATGTTCATCGCTGAGAAATGCGAAACAGCTACAAACAGTGTTAGCGCGTAAATGACCGGCAACATAAATGCAGCCAGGACAAGCAAGTCACTTTGCTCCTGCAGCTTGAATTTTTTATAATTCAAACCTACCCAGCCAAACAGCATAAGACAGCATAATAGAGCAGACACAAAGAGAGGTTTCTCGAATATGAGCTGCTGACTGTTAAACAATCCCCTCTGAAATGGCGCCCATCCCAGAAAAAGTATAAAAGCGGCAGCCAGCAGCCATACTCCCCCTGTTGATCTTTCGTTATGCTTCAGCTGCACAGCGTTTTTTCCATACACAGGTTTCGACACAAGTTATAACCTCCACACTTACTAGATTCATAAATTTATAATGTTTAATAAATCTCACAAGCCCAATGAGCCCTTTTTCCATATTTCAGCAGATGGTAGAGCTAAGAAGCCCGTAGACTAGTAGAATCAGTGTAAACAGCGGCTGGAGCGCCATAAACACACCTATTCCTGAGCAAATCCCTTACCTCCTTTTAAATCCAGGCCGCTACTCCGTATTTCACGCCAAATACCCGGGCCATGTTCGTCGTTCCGGCATTTTCACTTCCTAGCCCCCTGATATCCTTGTGCATAAACTTGTTTGAGACTATCACCGCTCCGCAGATATTCCCCAGGAAATAGCTGACGACTCCAATTAAAGACAGTTGCCACCAATACTGCATTAAGATAATTTGATCCACTCCTTAGCGTATGTATAACGCAAGCATTTTCAATTGATGACTGTAATAATATGTAACTTATATTGTACAGGAAACTCGAAAAATGTAAAATAATGAACTGGCAGGAAGATTACTGTGAATAAGCGAAAGTATCATACCCTCGTTAAAAGTCATCATTTATCATCATTAGCTTTCAGCAAGGACGCCAGAAGTTTCCTCCCGTTTGCTATAACTTTAGGCATGTTATTTTGAGTACCCCAATAGAGATCTCCCAAAGCCAGCTTGATGCAGCAAATTCGAATATGGATCTGCTTTTGAGTCAGTATCTCATCTCCGTAGCCTTCAAAAAACGCAACCTTGGCCCGTTCATCCTTAATAAAATATTTCTCAAGCAGTACCGAAAAATGGTCAATATCTACGCCCCATAACATGTTCTCGAAATCAATCAGTCCGGTGAGAATTCCGTTAGAATCTACCAGCCAGTTGCCCGGGGTTGAATCCCAGCTTATAGGGACAGGCTTGCTGCCTTCAAAAACACCGGCATTCTGTAGAGCCCACTCCAGCAGTTCAAGCTCAGCAGGCTGAAGAAGGTTTAGTTCCATACATTTGCCGGCCATATCCTCAAGCGTGCTGCGGATATAGACAACAGGATCCGCATGATGATATAGCTCAATGGGATTTCCGTCTTTATCCGGACGGCCAAACCAATCACCGGTCTGTGAATCATGCAGCTGCCTGGTCAATTGCCCTGCTTTATTGTAAGCAGTGTATCGCTCAGCCGGCTTCAGGTTTGCCTCTCTCATAGTGACTCCATCGAGTGCGGAGATTAAGATAGCTTGCCAACCCACTCCCTCAAAAGCTGCAATTAGCTCCGGCACATAAGGCTTTAAAGCATTCACCCAGTGGTTGTAGGCATACACTTCGGGATGCCATCTTTGAATACGGCTATGAGTCTTCAGGTAATAACATGTCTGATCTTGGGCCGCTTGAATCTTCCACACTCCTGTTCTTGAGCTGCCTTGTCTGTGATCTGAGAGAACTGTAAATGATCCAATACGCGCTTCTACAACAGCAGACAATTCATATGGATAAATCTGTGGCTGATTCAATGTTATCCCCCTTTATGATGGTGATCTGCGAAGGACAAATTTCTGATGGGGATAATCAAATTCCTCTATCAGCTCATCCTCAACAAATCCAAATTTCTTATATAACGGACGCGGTGCTGCCCCCAGCGGATCATTTGCTCTAAACGTAGTTACGGAAAGCTCTGTATCCTCCGGAAACAAAGATAACATTTGATCGATCATTGCTGTGGCGATTCCTTGTCTGCGGTGATCCGGGTGTACGGCCATGCAGGAAAGACATTTGGCATTATAGGAGAAGAGCATCAGCCCGGTAACCTCGCCAGCATAGACCGCGCAGATAGCCGTCCGCCTGTTAATGTTCTTAATTACGGTCTGTTTATAGCCCTCCAGCAATTCTTCGCTGTGGAGACCCGGAAAATTACTGCGGACAGCTTCAATCATTGACATCCATGAATCAACATCCTGCATTTCCGCAAATTTCACTTTGTATTGTCCGTTCATTACTTTCGCTCCTTCACTCCTACTTCCGTAGTTCAAGCACACTGCGCAGGTATCTTCCAGTATGGGAAGCCTCCACTTGTGCCACCTGCTCTGGAGTTCCCTCCGCAACAACATATCCGCCCTCATTGCCGCCTTCCGGTCCCATATCAATGATATAGTCTGCCGATTTCATCACATCCAGATGATGTTCAATGACGATGACAGAATGCCCGCTGTCCATCAGCTTGTTCAGGGCAAGCAGCAGCTTCTGTATATCCGCCAGATGCAATCCCGTTGTAGGCTCATCTAGAATATACAGGTTGTGGGCGCCTTTCTTGATCTTGCCCAATTCGTAAGCCAGCTTCACTCTTTGCGCTTCTCCGCCGGACAAGGTGGTTGAACTTTGGCCAAGGGTCATATATCCCAGTCCCAGCTCATTCATAATCCCCAGTTTATGCTTAAGATACTTATGCTCCTCGAAGAAAATACTGGCTTCTTCCACGGTCATTTGCAGAACATCGGCTATGCTTTTATCCCGGATCTTGATTTCAAGCCCTTCTTCAGAGAACCGGTTGCCTTTGCACACCGGGCAGATGGATTCAATGTCAGCCATAAACTGCAGGCTTGTGACGATAATCCCGTCGCCCGCACAGTGTTCGCATCGTGTCCCGTTTGCATGGGTAAGGCTGAAGTCGATTGGCTGATACCCGCGCGCTACGGCAACAGGCTGCATGGCGAACAGGTCACGGATTTTATCGTATATCCCGATATAAGTGGCCGGATTGGATTTGCTGTTTCTCCCGATCGGTGTCTGATCAATATTGATCACATGGTTTAGCAGCTCCGAACCGAACAGATAATCATGCTCCCCGGCGACAATCCGTGCACCCGTTTTATCTATTCTCAGCTGCTTGGACAGAATCTCGTTGATCAGCGAGCTTTTCCCAGAGCCGGATACCCCGGTCACGCAGATAAAAACACCCAGCGGAATGTCCAGGTCCACATTCTTGAGATTATTCTCCCGGGCTCCCTGAATGGATAAGAAGTGATCTCCCAGATTCCGCCGCTGCTTGGGAATAGGGATGCTTGCGCTTCCGGATAAGTATTGGCCCGTAACCGACTCCGGCTCGTCCATAATATCCTTCATCGTTCCGCTCGCAACAATCTCCCCGCCATGAATACCGGGCCCTGGACCAATTTCGATGATATGGTCGGCAGACTGTATCGTATCCAGATCATGTTCAACCACTATGATCGTATTGCCGATATCGCACAGCTTTCTCATCGTATCAATCACCTTGCTCGAATCGCGCGGGTGAAGTCCGATGCTCGGCTCATCCATAATATAGAGCATGCCCATCAGCTCACTGCTGATCTGCGTCGACATTTTGATCCGCTGCATTTCGCCTCCGGACATACTATCGCTTCTTCTGCCCAGGTTGATGTAATAAAGCCCGATTTCGATCAGCAGGGAGATTCTCGTATGCAGCTCGCGGATAATGGTCTCCCCTACATCCCGTACCTCTTCCTCAAAGGTCAAGCCATCCAGAAATCCCAGCAGCTCATGCAGCTGCATGCGGCTAAGCTGGTCAAAATTCCGGTCCCCGACCGTAATCTGTAGCCGTTGTTTCTTCAGCCTCGCTCCACCGCATGCCGGGCATATTCGCTCGATCATGCACTCCTTGATAAAGGCCGGTTCAAACGCCTCCGAGGTGGATGACTTGCGGATGTATTGCTTGTACCAATGTTCCATCTCATGCACAAATCCCGCAAACGGCCGGTCCCGGCCGGTAATCCAGTTCTTCTTTTGGGAGGCAGGCGGGTGCAGCATGGGGACGAGTTCGCCTTTGCTGCCGAAGAAGAGCAGCTCGTGAACCGATGTAGGAAGGTCATGGAATGGTGTATCCAGGCTGAAGCCATATTTTTGGGACAAGCTGTACATCATCACCGAGCGGTAGCTGTCTTTGCCCGATGTGTTGAACACCGTGTTCTTCAGCGCTCCTTTATTAATGCTTTTCTCCGGTGCAACCACCAGAAAACGCGGCTCCACGACATAGGACATGCCCACACCCATGCAGGTATGGCAGGCGCTTGCCGGTGTATTGAAGGAGAAATGGAACGGCTGCATATCGCAGAGGAAAAAATGATGCTCCCGGCAGCCAAAATGCTCGTAAAACCCGTCGTCCACTCCCCCGATCACTTCTACCTTGATCAATATATCCTCATCCAGCGCCAGCATCGCCGCCTCAATGGTCTTGGTCAGTTGTATGTAGGTGTCATGCTTTAAAGTGAACCGGTCAATAACCATTTCGATCTTGTAGATTGCAGATTCATCCAGCTCAATTTCTTCCGACAATGACACCGGAGCCCCATCAATAAGCAAATGCTTGAAGCCTTTGGTCCGCAGCTGCTGGAAAGTATAGCTGTAGTCTTCCCCGTAGATCTTGTATACTGGAGCCCGAAGCTCAACGACCGTGCCTTTAGGCAGCGCCGAGATATGTTCGGCGATCTGGGCTGCAGACAGCTGCTTGAGCGGATGGCTGCATTCCGGACAATGCCCGGTACCCGCTGTCGCGAACAACAGCCGCAAATAATCATTGGTATCCGTCACAGTCCCTACGGTGGAACGGGGATTATTGTTGCCCTTTTTCTGCTCTATGGCAATAACCGGGGACAACCCCCGCACAGAATCAACCTTGGCTTTCTTCACCTGGCTGATCCTGCTTTTGGCAAAATTCGAGATTGAATCGAGAAATCTCCGCTGTCCCTCCCCATAGATGACATCAAACGCAAGAGAGGATTTGCCCGAGCCGGATACCCCGGTGATGACCGTTAACTTGTCCCGCGGGATCTCTACGGAGATATTCTTGAGATTGTTCTGCTTGGCCCCCGATATTTCAATTGTCGTGCGTACGGACATATGACAATTCCCCCTTCTCTTTATGGAATATACAAGAAACCAATTTCCTCGACGGCCGGTTTGCTCTTGGAGGTGATGCGGATCGTTTGTGACACCTTCTCGATGACACCCTTCTCAGCCATATACTCCAGGATGTTGATCAGAAAATGACTTTGCATATGAAAATGCTTCGCCAGCAAGGTTACGGTCTTCATCTCCTGATCTGCCATAAATTCAATGACCGGGCGCTTAATCATGTCGAGATGACGGTCCAGGACTTGTCCTATTGTGTCTATGGCGTTCTGAATTTCATCCTCACTTAAGCGCCGGGACATAGGGTTCTGGTAAAAGGGGGCCATACGTTCCGGACTGTGTTCGAGGATCTTAAGGACCGACTCCCGGATCGGCGGCTCACCTTGTGAGCACAGCTCCATATTGGCGATCAGATTGCCTGCCTTAAGCAAAAAATACTGGGCATAAAGCAGATCTTTGCGCACCGTCAGCCATTTTTGACATTTGTAGTACACATCAATCAACTCACAGGCATTCCAAAGCAGGGACAACGCAATATCATAGCTTCCCAGCTGCTTAAATTCTTCGAAGTAATCATAGAGACTATCATCAGAAGTATAGATCATCCAACCCTTCGCAAAAAAAGACTGCGGCATCGACCCGCCGATCATTCGTTCAAAACCCCGCTTGAAGGTACTTCGCTCAAACAGCTGGACGTTTATCGTAATTCCATCCTCCACGAGGCAATACGCGTTCTGTTGCAGGGTTTGGTCGCGGACGACCAGGCCCATGTCGATATCGCTTTTCTCCCAGACTGAATCATAAGCGAGACTTCCGCACACAATGACGGCAATAACGTTCGAATCTTCCCTGACCCTGTCAACAAAGCTTTCCGTCGCGGCCAGATAGCGGTCTTTTAACTCCAGCAGTACTCTATCATCCATATCCAATTAATCCTCCACCGCTCCCTATGATTGAAATCGCTTGCCGATTCTGGAGCTTGTGGTAAAATTATACTTCACGTTTTCCATGAAAACCGGACAGAAATTGCTGGAAGGGAGACCCCAATGGATCATTATTTACTGGAAACCATCAACCGGACAACGGAATATATTGAAGAGCATCTGCTGGAAACGCTCTGTCTTGATGATATCTCCGGGCATGTCAATGTCTCCAAATTCCACCTGCTGCGCATCTGGAAAGGGGCTACAGCCACTGGATTAATGGAGTACGTGCGCAGAAGGCGGATTGCCCTGTCGCTTGGCGATCTGCTGAATCAGCGGAGCAGCATTGAATATATTTCCGCCAAATACGGCTTCAGCTGTGAACGGACCTACAACAGGGCCTTTAAGGAAGAGTATCATGTCACTCCGGCCAAATGGCGCAGATCGCCTTCCCCGCTGAATATCCTGGACCGGTTCAATGCCGACTTTATGAGCCGCGCCGGAGATGGCCTCGTTTTTTTTCGCTCCATCTCGGTATTGCCCCCTTTTTCAATAGCAGGACCCACCTATACTATTCATGCAGAGGACAACCTGCTGTCCCAGGCTGCGGCCTGTTATGGTGTCGAATTCTTCACGCTTTCCCGTTCCAGGATTATGAATCCGGTAGAGAAGGATGTCTATATCGGCTTCACTTCCATTCCCGAGCCCTTTACCGGGTCTATGACCTACCAGCCCTCCCTGCAAATCAACCACAGCAGCATCATCCCGCCTGACCTGAATATCAAACATATTAAACCGCATAAATACGGTGTGTTTACCTATATCGGGCTGCATCGGCCTGAGGAGATTACGCCGCACTCTCTGAGTGAAATCTGGGAATACATCACCTCAACCTGGATGCCGACTGTACCTTTTCAATTAGAGGAGAAGTTCAGCTTTGAATATATTAATTACGCCAAGGGCAACAAGCATTATTGCGAGTGTGATCTGTATTTTCCGATATCGGGATTATGAATTAGAGTCGCCTCAAAATAGTACATACAACAAACCAAGCCCCAGTACCTCAGAGCTTGGTTATTTTGCGCGCTATAAAGGGATTTACGTTCAACATAGAATACTATATTTCTTTCTTCCACACGGTCAGCTCCACGCCCAGCTCAAAACCGATATGCTGATAAAAAGGCTGCATGGGACCCGTATATGCCTTGACCATCCCCATTGCCCGCAGCCGGTTTAGCGCTTCATAAATAATCGTTCGCCCCAGCCCATGCAACCTGTAATCCCTATGAGTACCCACCGGTTCAAGTATGCCTAGCTTATTCTCCTCATCCAGAAAAGCATTGCAGAAAGAAACGACCTCCCCTAGCTCATTAACAAGAGACAGATCAAGCTCAGGCCGATAACCGGGAGCTTCAGCAATCCCTCCGTAGTATTGAAGCATCTGCTCCGCATATGGAGTTCCCGGATAATTGAACGCCATAATATGCCCCTGCGCCTTAGCCCTATTTGAGACTTCCGCTCCAGAGCAAAGAGTGAACCCCGAGGGAATCTCCACAGGGAAAATCCGGTCCAGCGCGATAGAAACGAAATTATCGCTTTCGTTTGGAAGAAGCTCATATCCGCGACTTAGCGCCATCTTTTCCAGCTGTGGCATAAAGGCCGGAACAGCCAGTTTGCAATAACCGGCTGTTCCCTGGCGGGACCTCTCTTCAATGAATTCGAACATTTCCATGAGCAGGCTTTCCTGCGGCTGTTCTGTATCTAGCTGGAAATAGAAATCGCCATCCTTGCAGGCTACCGCAACCAGATTACCGTCCTCTTCTTCCCATAACGCTATATTCTGCTCCCATTCGGGAAGCCACCCTGCATTCTTTTGCAGGAAAAAAATCTCGAATTCAAAGCGTGCAATCAGCCAACTATTCGGCCGCCCAAGATTGCTATAAACATGTGAAAGAAATTGGCGTACTTTCAGCATATCTTCCGAAGTATAGGCTCTGAACCGTACTGTCATCGTTAACCAGCCCCTTAATCTCTGTATGACCTTATTGTAAGGAAACTGCAGGCTGAGATGATATACCGAGATTACTTATTAAAAGTTGTACACCATGACTCATCTAATTATTTTGGTGTATCGTCCCCCACTCACATAAACCTTCCAAAACAGGCAATAACGTTTCGGCTTTATCTGTCAGACTGTACTCGACTTTAGGGGGAACTTGTGGATACTCTTTCCGTATCACCATACCGTCAGCTTCCAGTTCTTTCAGCTGTGAACTCAATGTTTTATACGTAATAGCTCCTATCTGTCTTTTCAGATCATTAAAGCGAACCGGTTGATTTTCTGCCAGCAGGTACATAATCACCATCTTCCATTTACCGCCAATAACGGACAAGGTGTAACCAAAAGGTGTATCTTGAATATTCTTAACCTTACCTTTATATTCAGCCATACTCATATTTACACTATCCTTTCTGGTAGTACCTATCAAAAAAGTGCGTACTATATTTTTATTTACGTTCACTTTATACTGACCTTACTTTGAAGTAAAGGAGAGAAAAAAATGGCTAATGTCAAAACCTACAATCACGATCTTTGGGATCACGGCATCACGCAGGGATACAGCGTAAACGGCACCATCTACATTTCGGGACAATTTTCGCACGATACGGAGGGCGCGTTTGTGGGCGAGGGCGATATCGAGGTACAGACCCGGCAGACGCTGGAGAATCTTGATCGCGTGCTGGCGGGATTTGGTGTCACGAGGTCGAACCTCGCTTATGTGGAGGTTTATCTGACAAACGCGCAAGACTTTGAGACATGCCTCAAACTGTTCAAGGAATACATGGGAGATCACCGGCCAGCCGGCAGTCTCATCGGTGTGACCTTCCTGGCGTACCCTGAGCAACGGATCGAAATCAGTGCGGTCGCACACACTGACTAACTCCATCATCATACCTTGAAATCCAGCGCCTTACGATGTCGCAAAACTACGATGCTCGCGGCTCTTCATAAAGTTAAAAGGGGCTGTCCCAAAAGTAGATATTCTACTGACGAGTCAGATTCTCAAATTTCTCAAAAGCTTCAAATGTTAAAAAAGCAGCGATCCTCCCGTTATTGGAGAATCGCTGCTTTCTGTTTTTGGTCCATTGCAGCTTGCTTCAATAGATTATGGGCGAGCGAAAGCCAACCGACTTCTAGCGTCACTTTCTCCATGCCGCGAAGCAGAAATCGCCGGAACCCCCGGTTGTTCTTCAGTTGTCCAAATACACTTTCCGGCTCCGTCATTCGGCGTACCGCTAAGGCATAGCCCTCTTCACTCCGCAACCGTTCCCGCGCTTGGTTCTGGTATCGCAGCCGTTCCAGGCTGACGACCACCTCCCGATTTCCTGCCGCTTTCGTGCAACGCTCCTTTAGGGGGCGACCTTCACAGGAGCTGCTTCGGTAATGACGTCTATGAATTTCATAGCCGCTCTCTAAGGTCTCCTTGCTTCCCCTGTGGAAATGCAGCATGTTCCCGGCTGGGCACGTCCAGTGATCCTCGGCTGTGTTGTATGTCCAGTTCTCGATTTTACCAATGTTTGCTTTCCAGGCTTTACTCTTTTCCTTATGGTAGCTACCGTACTTCACCACCGCCTGAATCTCTTTCTTTTCCAGATAGGCGTAGTTTTCTTCACTGCCGTAGCCTGCATCCGCAATGACTGTCTTTGGCAATTGTCCGAGGATCTGCTGCGTTTTTTCCATATGCGGCTCTAAACAGCGGGTGTCGGTCGGTCTTTGATGTAAACTGTAGGCTAAAATAAATTGGTTTTCGGTCCCGATTTGCACATTGTATCCCGGTTTCAGTTGGCCATTTCGCATGTGGTCTTCTTTCATCCGCATAAACGTTGCATCTGGATCTGTCTTGCTGAAACTGTTCCGGTCACCAAGCAGCTTTTGATATTGTTCGTACTTCAGCAGTCGGGGAAGCAAATCCTTACGCAACATCCGAACCGCTTTTTTCAGTCGTTTGTTCTTGGGCTTCTCCAGCAGTTGCGACTCTAGCGCCTGAGCCATTTGTTCGAGTTTCTCACTGCTGATCTCAGCGGACTCGCCAAGTTCGCTCAGGTCCTGGCCGCGGTGTTCCTGTTCTTCTTGTTCCTCCGCAGCCTCAATGTCGGCAAACAATGTATGTACCTTTTCTTGCAGCTTGGACTTATGTTTACTAACGGCTTTCCCCCAAACAAAGGTGTAGCGATTGGCATTGGCCTCGATCTTGGTACCATCCACAAAGTAATGCTCCAGAGACACGTATTTTTCGTCAGCCAGAAACTGAAGCACGGCTGTAAATACCGTTTCAAGGACATTCCTCATTCGCTGGGAACGGAAGCGATTCAGCGTGCGAAAGTTGGGGCGTTGCCGTCCGGCCAGCCACATGAAAGGGAGGTTCTCTCGCACGGCCTTAGCGATTTGACGAAACGAAATAGATTCGCTGAGTATAGGCGTAAATAATGACTTTAGTAAGCATCTTAGGATGATAGCTGTCGCGGCCGCCGCCGGGATAGGCAGCGTCAAAAATGGCGTCGTCCAGTCGATTGACGGCGGCATTCACGACACGAACAAGGTGACTTTCTGGAATATCTTCTTCCAGATCCATTGGCAAGCAAAGTTGGTCCATGGTATATTGAATGTACAAAAGAAACCTCTCCTTTGAAATGGTTGTGTGGTAACTCCATTTTACCAAAGGACGGTTTCTTTTTGTGATTTTAGAAAGATTTGAAGAAACTTTTTCCGCTTAAACAACGGTCCGTTCGCGGAGCGTCCACCCAAGGGCTCACGTTGATCCTACTCCAAAATAAGGGGAAGAGCATTAAGTTCACGGATATATTTCTGTATTAATAGCGGTTTACTGTGTAGTTGTTCCCGTAATTATTATCCCAATACGTTTGTCCATTTGCGGTGTAGGAGATAGCGTACTGAATTTGCGTAACACTTGGGTCAATATTATTAAAGCTGAAATCCCAGATTTCTACGCTGCCATCGGAGTTCGCCGGTATGGAGTAGCTGGCGTATCCTTCCCTGGTTGTATTCCAGTTATCGGTTGTATATTTGATTTTAACCTCTTTGCTGTAGACTGAATTTTTGACATATACACTTCCCGAGAAGGTGTTCTCATATAAATCATCGTAAGCGCGAAAAACGTTCGGTTTACCAAGAATGGTTGAACTTTGATTAAAACGGCTGACGGAATAGTTTTGTCCGTTGTTATTGTCCCAATACGTTTGTCCATTGACTTCATACTTAATTGCAAATTGAATCGTTTGGGCATTTGTGAGCTGTGGATTATTATTGCTCATGTTATCGGTGGAAACCATAAAACCCCATTTTTCATGCGTGGAGTCCGTTGGGCCTTCATAGGAGGCGTTCGTATCATACCACTGACCGTCTCCAGGAGCATAGTGAATAGTTACAGTTTTTTGGTTGCCCAGGTTGTTTACTTCGATATTGCCGCTGAATCCAACGTATCCATACTTGTAAAGATATAGATTGGCTGAAGTCAGTTGAACAGGCTGGTCACTGGCAAAGACAGATTGTGCAAACGTTAGCACAAAAACAGCTGCCAAAACCAAAATCGATAAACTATTCTTCATCTTCTTGAACATTTTACGACATCTCCTATTTTTTGGTATGAAATTCAAGGTGAGTATACCATAAAATATACCAATAATAAACATATTTTATGTTAATTTTTGATGAAATGGATATGATTAGTTTTCATGGAAAACCCGTAACGGCAAGCGTTTGCACATTTGTGTAATCTTTTGAACATAAGAATATCTCTGGAGCACAGCGGACGGAGGCTATTCCTGGACAGAGCTTCATCCCTAATGACCAGCGGGCGAAGCGGAGGCAATGGGAGAAATGTAGAAGGGGCTGTCCCAAAAGTAGATTTCTTTGACTGTGATAGCTTTCTTCATTCTTAAAACCACAAAAATTGAGCAAAGCAGCGATTCTCCCGTTACTGGAGAATCGCTGCTTTGCGTTTTTGGTCATTGGCTGCTTGCTTTAATAGATTATGGGCAAGGGAAAGCCAACCGACCTCGAGTTTCACTTTCTCCGTCCCTCGAAGTAGGAAGCGCCGGAATCCCCGGTTGTTCTTCAGTTGGCCAAATACACTTTCCGGTTCCGTCATCCGGCGCACGGCCAAGGCGTAACCTTCTTCACTCCGTAGAATCTCCCGAGCCTGACTCTGGTACCGCAGTCGTTCCAAACTGACGACCACTTCTCGATTTCCTTCGGCTTTCGTACATCGTTCCTTCAGTGGGCAGCCCTCGCAGCTCTGGCTACGGTAATGACGTTTTCGGATTTCATATCCACTCTCTAACGTTTCCTTGCTTTTTTTGCGGAAATGCAGCGTTTGTCCGGCGGCGATTTCTTTTTTGTGAATTTAGAAGGATTACAGAAACTTTTTCCTTTAAAAGCAGCGGAGAGGACGGAACGATTGTGGAAAAGCGGCAGCGGTCGTCTTGGTCTCCGGATTTTCACCGCTAAGGGGAATGTAAAAAATCTGGAGACCACAGCGATTGGAACAACGGTCCGTTCGCGGAGCGACCACCCAAGTGCTCACGTTGATCCTACTTAAAAACAAGGGGCTATCCCAAGCAGCCATTACATCACTTTTGGGACAGCCCCCAATGTTATCTCTTCGAATATACGATTTTCTTAATACTCTCTACCGACAATCCGAACTGGTCTGACAATTGATCGATGGTCACACCCTCGCGGAAACTCTGGCGGATCTTTTCATTACGGGCAATATAATAGTTTGCCGCACCAGAATTCTCGCCCCATTTTCTCCGCTCGGTTGAACGGGTTGGAATATAGATCAATTCCCCCTGAATATACCGCTGGATCTCCTGGAGTAGTCGATCCGGGAACACATCTGTCGCTCTTATATAATCCATAATTGGCTCGCTCCTTAAAATAGAATAGATATTCTAAGGGCAAAGCCTGCTTTAATAAACACAACTTTTAAGTTACTACAGGCGAAATTATTCCTTCGCTCCATGCCAAGCTTCGCCTTGTTTATTCCGCAGGCTTTGCATGGAGCTTGTTGAGTACGAAATCAATAATCTGGTACAAGGTTTACACCCCCTAATCAGCGCCTTATGTCACCAAGCAGAGTTACAAATCATGGTATTCACAAATCTTACTGTAAAATATAAATTCAAACAAGGCAATCACTAAAATTAAACCTTCCGGGAGCTCTGAAGGAATACAAAAATCACCCCCACATCCGAAGATGTTCAGCTCCAGAGAATAAGGGTCCTTCTCCAGTGACGTTAATATACTAGGATTGCTGATATACGGTAGCTGTAATCTTATCTTTCGGACAAATAAACATATAATAGATGCCCTCTCCGTAAGGGCCAAGCTGTGACCAATCCAACTGGGCTATAAATATCATATTTTCAGAGCAGCAGGGACAGGCCGGATATTCTGCATCCTGAATCCAGGTCGGGTGTCCGCCAACCTGCGAGGCTGCGGGTTCCAGTGTCCACTCCACGGCATGATAGGCATTTCGCGGTTGGGCAGCGAGATGCAGGCGTGGTGCAGCGGCTAAATACTCGTCATTATCGTCGGCTAGATTAAGCTCCGGCAATGGTTGCGGTGCTTGATTGTATAGGCTCCAGCGGGGTTCTCCTTGAACTCCAGTTTCCATATAAATCACACTGTAACTGCCGCAGGACAGGCATGTATCCACCTTAAGCCACTCATCTTCCAGAGCCAAATCACGAATCGACGGGTGATTCTTCCGCAGCTCCATCAGCCGCATTAACCCGCCGCCGCACCACGGGCATTCCTCCGGGGCCGCTCCCAGAAACCGCGCCGCTTCTTTTGCAGCAAGTTCAGCATCCAGCGGTTCCGCTGCCCGTTCAATTGCAAATCCGGTGTGAGAAAACAAATCCCGCCGCACTCCGGCTTCTGTAAGCTTCCAGCCGGCTTCAAGTGAGTATTGATCAGGTGAAACAAAAAGCTCTTTCGCCCACTGGGGCGGATGCTGCCGCCACTGCTGAAACTGCTGAACAATCCGTCCGTCTCCTATCCAGGCTAAGGCCAGCAGCAGATGATTGCGGTTCTCACTATCCTGTTCCACCTGTTCCAGCAGCTGATCCCGGACCTCCGCTGAAGCATCTTTATACAGAATCCCCGGGTAATACAGCTCATGGCCGATGAGCTCAGGGATACAGTCCGTAAGCCGCACGTTGTTGTAACAGAGCAGCGACAAAAGAATATCCACGCTGGTCTCCTCGTCACCGGCAATGAGCAGCTCTAATGCATATACCTTCATCCTCTCCGCATCCTCACCCGACAAGGAAGAATACACCTGCTCGCGGTTTAAGGGATAGGGCAGATAGCGGATCAAAGGGTCGTAGGCTCGTTTTGCATGCATAATCTTAAGCACTTCCACCGGATCAGTGATTCCTTTATATAGATCCACATCCCTGCGGTGCTGTTCAATATACGCCTGGCGTTTGCGGCGTTCCTGTTCCTGATAACACGGCATGCAGAATCCGCCCGTTTTGTGGGCAGTAGCCGGTAAAATGGTTGCCGCACAGTCTTCGCTTTGGCAGGGAATCCGTTCCGTCACTATATTTCACCTCACTCACTTACAGGTTCACCCTGAATTATTTCTCCTGCTTCTGCTCTTCCTTCTTCTTTTTCGCTTTGTCCTCTGCATGTTGAAGATTCTCAGCCACTCTAAATTCAACGATCCGTCTGATCAAATCATAGGGCATCGGCTTATCTAAAGGGAATTGAACGGAACCTTTGGCTCCCTTGTATTCCGCCAGCTCCTCTTTGAAGGCTTCAATCCCGCTCGGTGCCGGATACAATCCAATATGTTTCTTAAATGCCGCAAAATGGACCAGATTGCCATGCAGCTCGAAAGTAGGCATCTGATAACTTATCTTTTCTTTCGCCTCAGGGGCCGATTCTTGAATGACCTTTCTCAACGTTTGGAGGATCTCCTGAACTTCAGGAGCAGATCTTGAAATATAATCATCCACAGATTCATAAGTAATTTTGTTGTCCATAACGTTTCTCTCCTTTAGCCTGCCAGCGGGGAATCCCCAGCATAAATTATTTTTTTCTGATCTTTTCTGTTTCCCGCTCGTAGATTTCAATGTACTCCTGCACCGCAATCTTGCGGCT
This sequence comes from Paenibacillus sp. FSL L8-0470, assembly GCF_038008625.1. NCBI lineage: Bacteria > Bacillati > Bacillota > Bacilli > Caryophanales > Paenibacillaceae > Paenibacillus > Paenibacillus sp. FSL L8-0470. Next base: position 2,495,276 of record NZ_JBBOZM010000001.1, on the reverse strand, counting down.
CAGTTCGGCAATAAGCCCGTATGGAATGTTGTTTGTTTTTTTGAACCGGATACATGATTTGCCCATATCAAGCTTTGTCTGGACATGCTTCGGATACTCCCCGCGGAACCACACCAGCAGCTCAGGGTGCATATACAGTCCCATATGATACAGTGCGATAAAATTCTTTTGTGAGGCTATGCTTATAAACGGAAGAGGCTGTTCAGCATTCACGTGATAACCCGGCGCATACAAGTGATGTGGAACAACATAAGTAATCATGCCATAGGACATCGTTTCCTCGAAGCCGCTTGGAAGATTCCCCTTGATTGTGCTCCGTAGCTGCTTAATGGCTTCCTGACGATCTTCCGGCAGTTGGCTGATGTAGTCTTCCGGACTTTCCGACTCGTATTTCATGCTGACCCTCCTCGAAGAAAACACTTTAATTTATCTCAATATTAAATTGAATCCGGAAACTAGACAAGTTTACGTCAACGTCGCCTGCTTCCTTCCATCCAGCAGACCGTTTGAAAATGGGTGAATGGAGTAGGCATATCGCCTGATCCATGTATCCATGGCAAACGTATACTATGGTACATTCACACAATAAAGTTGAGAAAGGAATTAGCGTATGATCGAACTTGCGTTAGCTTTTCAGGATCAGGATGGACACTATGCCGAGCATGCCGGAGTTGTTTTAGCCTCGGTTTTCCACAATACCGCTTCCCGTGTTAATGTTCATATTTTGCATGATCAGACTTTAACGGAAGAGAACAAGTCAAAGCTCATGAGACTAACAAGCCGATATAAACACACCATTACCTTCTATCCCATTACTCTTCCTGAAAACATGCTTCAGGTAATGGAAAATGTAGGCTCGATTAATGTATGGACACAGGCATGTATGTACCGCTTGCTTCTTCCCGCACTTATCCCGGTTGAAAAAATCATCTATCTGGACTGCGATGTGCTGGTCAATATGGACCTTGAAGAGCTGTGGCGAATTGATCTGGGACAGTATTATTTAGGCGCAGTTTGGGATCAGGGCATTATGGAAGTTGCACATGTTATCAATTCCAAAGGTTTGGTTCCCGAGCGTTATTTCAATTCCGGAGTGGTTCTGTTTGCCCTGAATACTATCCGCTGCCACCAGGAATGGTACGAAGAAACACTGCACTTTTTGCGCAGTTTCCCGGATTCCACGATGCCTGATCAGGATGCATTGAATGCAGTTTTCGGGGGGAATTACCTTCAGTTGGATCGGCGCTTCAATTTCTTCAACCAGTCTATACCCAATCATGACTTCCATAATAAAATTATCCATTTTACCGGAGCGGAAAAGTTTTGGGATCAAAACTCTCCGGGGGCAGGTCTGCATCATAAATACCTCAGCCTGACGCCGTGGAGAAAATTCAGAACGTATTTGAAACGGAGAAAGCGGAAAGTCACCCACCTTAAACTTCGTTACAAAAAAAGCAGAAGACTTCACTTGAAAGTGAAACGGTCGAAGACTCTCCGCCTCTCCTTAACCGAACTAAGCATCATTAGACAGCTCAGAAGCCGTAGAGCGAATCTTCTCAAAGCCAAAAGAAAAAGCCGTTATACTAGACATTAGCTTGGAGCAAACAGCCATTTGATATGGCTGTTTGCTTGCTTTTGGACTATATAAACTAACCGGGCGTAAAATATGGAGAACTGTAAAGAAAGTAAAAAGGAGCTAACACGATGAAGGATTCTTACATACAGGCAGCGGCAAAACTTAGCACTCTCTTGTTCATGATCATTGCTTTGATCCAATTGCTGCTGACGTTCGGTTTGCCCTGGGGTGAAATCACAATGGGCGGGAGATATAAAGGCAAATTGCCTGGAAAGCTGCGTTTGTTCAGTCTGCTGTCGGTTTTCATTCTCTTGTTCTTTTCAGCAGTTTCACTGCAACACGCCGGAGTCCTTGCCTCAGGATTCAGCTTTCATTTCACATCTATTTTTATCTGGATCATTGCTGTTTATTTGGGCCTGAATACGTTCGCCAACCTTTTCTCCAAGAGTCCAAAAGAAAAATGGATCATGACCCCTTTAGCCGGGATCGCCTTCTTGTCCGTGTTAACAGTGGCCATTTACAGGTAAGCACCGGTCAACAAATTCACCTATCTTACCGAAAGGCAGGATCAACTCTCCATTTCCTCCAGCCATTTAATGCAGACCGGTATAAAATCAGCATAATCCGCCATAGCTTGTATTGTCGGTATGACTTGACTCGTTCCCAGCTCTTGTTCCGCAGCGTCTGTGCTTTCCTCTCCTAGCGATCGTTTGATGCTATAGCTGAGCCAGTCGAGCTTCCCTTGAAATCCGCAATTCAGCACGTCATGCCAGTTATCGCCGATCTTGCCTCCATGCTTGCGGTATGTGTTTATCATTGTACGGAAAACGTCTTTGTTAACATTCCCCGGCTTAGAGCCCGACCAATACAAAGCTACTTCGATCAGCTCCTGCATGGGGTTAACCGCCCCGGCTGCTTCCCAGTCAATGATAACCGGAACATGATTGTTATCCCACAACACATTTTTCGGATCTAAATCTCTGTGGCTGATCACCTTGTTATTCATCAAAGCAGCCCCTGCTGCGTTCGCCTGCTGCTCCCATAGTTGCAGTTTACTCAAGTATTCTGTCAGCATGGACGACCATTCCAAGTGAGCTTGCTCTCCCTTGAGGGCGTAACTCTGCCAATCCACGGTTGACGGTATAAAATCTTCCTTGGCTGAATTAGCCTCATCTGTAAGTTGAGAGAAATCTATGCGATGTATGCCTGCGAGAATTCCGGAAATTTTCTCACAGGCATCCATATCAATGGTCCCGGAGGATAGCGGCTTTCCGTCCACCCAAGGAAACAGCAGCACATATTGACCCTCTACTTCATGCATAAAGTTCCCCTTCGATACGAGAGCCGGAAGAGCGTTTATTCCTTGCTCACGGGCCAGAGTTGCCACCTTTTCCGCAAAAACATAGTTCTCCATCGCTGTGCTCCGCTTCATAATTTGCGGATTCAGCACTTTAACAGCATATTCAGCTCGGTCCGTAGTTAAGCGGTACATTTTATGAAGGAACCCGCCGAAAATTTGTTCCGGCTGTGTTGTTAATTGCCCTAAATCGTAAGCTGCACACAGCTTGTTGAAATCGAATTGCTGATGCAAAGTTTCCATAGTCTATAATCCTTCCACATAATCAAATTGGCCCGGCCTTCGGCCTCATTCTAATCTAGCATAGAATTGGTTATTTCTGGTGTGAGAAAAATGCTTCTGAAATGGAGGATTATCTATTTTCAATTGTTGAATGGGAAGCTTCCACGTATAATCAGAATTATAGGTCGTGAAGAACACGCCGCTTTTACACTATGCATCTCTCGTATGTTAATCCGGGATGAGTGGTGGGAAAGCGGCTTTTCTTTTTGTTCGAAACAATTATTAGGGAGGGAAAGCAATGGCGCGGTTCGAGCAGCAGTACATGGAATGGTTAGAAAAGAATATCACGAATGAGATTAATCCTAGACGGAGGGAGCTGCTGGCCAAAGGTTTGGGACATGGAACGGTTGAATTTTTAAAGAGAGTGTGGTTTCCGGCAGTCGGTAATTTTGACCATCTGTTTCCTGAATGGGAGGTTCGGGATTTCAATAATGGCTATCGGTATTTGGATTTGCTCAACTCTCTCCTATTTAGGAGTAACTGGAGGCGAATAAAGGCTATACGGTCCGCGAACCTGCTAAAAAGAGCTACCCAGCATAAATAGAGGCTATACAGTCCGCAGCTTGCGGGGATGATCTGCTAGGTACGTATTCAGGTAGTTTTTGGGTTACGTACTCCGGTACTTTTCCGCTGCGTTTTCCGTTACTCTTTCGGGTTGGATACTCTGGACTTTTCTTATGCGCTTTCCGGTACTTTTTCCGGTAGTTTTCGAATGCGTTTCGGTACGGTTTTCCCTGCCGCAAGCGCCCAATCAATCACACCAAGGAATCGCGCAGCAGCCTATTAGTAAGTACTTACTGAGTACTGGCCATCTGGTGTTTATAACAACTCAAGAAACGGCATTTCTGCCGTTTCTTTGGATGCATTGCCAGAGAGTTACCCTCTATTCAAAACTCTGCAGCAGCCGCTCAACATACTCCGTGGAAACTTCGGCACGCTTGCGCAAATTGCTCTCCCACCCCAGCTTCAAATAAGAGGATAGCAGCTCTTTCATAGCAGCCCCTTCGTCAATAAAGCTGCGGATATACCCCTGTGGCTGTGCCAAGTGCAACGCGGTTCCCAATTTAACAAGGGCCGTCTCCGTTTGCCCCCTACCCTGATAAAGCACACTCTGCAGGACCAGCACCTGAATCTGGCCGCGCTGACGGTCCTCCTGGCATAATAACTGATACATCCGCTCCAACAGCTGCAGTGCGTTATCTGATTGTTCGCAAGCCGCAAGCACTCTCGCCAAGATCAGATGCTCGGCAACAAGGTTCGGAGATACCTCATCCGTATAGGCTACATCGCAGCTCTGCAGCCACGCGCGGGCCTCTTCCACCCGGCCCTGCTCCAGTGCCAAGAAGGCTTGCTCCGCTTCAACTCTTTTCATAAATTGCAAATGATCCGGGGAATCAATCTGTGAGCCCAGACCGGAGAGCAGCTCCGAAGCACCTTCAGGATCACCCTGGGCGTTATGAATTCGCACGGCGCTGACGGTAAGGTGAATCAATATCCGTGCAAAAGGTTTGATATCCTCACGCTTGAGCGCCTTATGAACAGCAACAACAGCTTCCTCCAGGCGGTTCCACTCGTAGAGCAGCTTGGTATAGGAGACAAACAGGAAGCCCACAAAAGGATATTCCCGCTTACTCTCCCAGACAGATATCCACTTCACCAATGTCTCTTCTGCATAATGAAGATCGTTAATATAGACCAAATGATCATCGAAGGCATCGTATCCCTGGTGTCTGTTGCGCCCCATCGTTTGAAAAAAGCTGCCCTCCGGTATATGCTGCTCCATCTTTTCGAAGTATTTCGACATGGTTACCAAGTCCTTGCGCAGATAGGCAGAGACCGAACTCATGAAGTAGATATTGCCCATCGCCTGATGATATGCTTGTTCGCTTAAAGTGGCTTGCAGGGTTTGGAATGAACCCTCAGCCTGCTGAGTTCTTTTAAATGCTGCTTCCCATTTCCCCACTCCGAGCAGCACAGAGATATAGAAGACTTCCACCATGGGTTTCCCGGCATAATAATGCTCCGGAATGACGGATAACCATCGGTTGAGCACAACACTTCTGGACTGCAAAAGGTGAAGGATATTCTTCTCAATCAACCGGACAGCGTCCTCATATTGCTTGCCCTCCAAGTAATGCTCCACCGCTTCCGCTTCAAATCCATAATGCTCCCACCAATGCGCCACATGGATATGGGCCTCAGTTATTTTTGCCGGATCTTCGGCTGTCAGCTGTTCCTGCAAGAAATCCGACAGCAAATGATGATACCGGTACCAGTTTCTCTGATCGTCCAAAGGGATAATGAACAAATTCAGCTGTTCCAGGCTCTCCAATTGCTCCTGGCAATCGAGCTGACCGGTTACGACTTCACAGATGGAATGGTTCATCCGGCTCAGGATCGAGGTTTCCAATAGAAATACACGTATGGGCTCAGGCAAATGAGAGAATATCTCCTCCAGCAAATAGCGGGAGATGTCCTGATGCTGACCTCTAATGCTATCAATGGAGCGGGGGATGTTATCACTGCTCTTTAGAGCAATTGCGGCCAGCTGCAGTCCGCTGATCCAGCCTTCGGTCTGGTGGTAGAGCTGTGTCACCTGTTCCTTCGTCAACCTTAAATCCGTTGTCTCCCGGAAGAAGATCATCCCTTCATCCAGTTGGAAGCTCAAATCCTGCATAGTAATTTTATGTACAGTGACTGCTTCCGTTATACTGCTGATCAGTATGGCCAGGTCGGTACGGCCAGCTATAAAAAAGTGAATATGAGGCGGCAAATGCTGGAGTAGATAAACCAGCGAATCATGTATTTCCGGGAGACTGATGAAATGATAATCATCGAGTATAATGACCAGATCGGCAGCAGTTTCTCTGAATTCATTCAGCATAACGTCCAGTGCAGGCTCGGAGAAGATTGAGGAACCTTTCTTAAGCAAAGGCCGGATTCCGGCTCCAAACCCAGGAATCTGCTCCTCGACCGCAGCAGCCACATAGCTCCAAAACGTGATCCAGTCGTTATCCTGCTTATCCAGGGACACCCAGGCGGCACGCGATCCGCTGTATTTGACCCATTCACTTAACGCTGTTGACTTCCCGTAACCTGCGGGTGCTGATACAACAGTGAGCCTTGCAGTCATTCCTTCATTGATCTTGTTCATCAGACTTGGCCGGGGGACCAGGGAGTTGCGGCCATGGGGGATGTGAAGTTTTGTGCTCTCAATCATTATGTATTCCTCCAAATTGCAGCAAGCAACCCTATGTTTTAAATTTGTATAGTTAAGCCTATTATATCAGACGATACTTCCGATAATAAAGCTATGTTCAGCCCGAAACCATAGAGAACATAAGGAGTTATAGTGAATCTCCGGAATGCCCTATATAATGGAAGCAGAATAAACAAGTAGGAGTGTAAACGATGCAGCAACGCAAACGGATTCTCATCATTGAAGATGAACAGGACATTTCCCGTATTCTGAAGGATTATATTACATTGCAGGGTTTTGACGTACATATTGCAGACAATGGCGTGGACGGTCTTCGGCTGCTGGAAGCAGTACAGCCCGATTTCATTATTCTGGATATCATGCTGCCTGATGCAAACGGGATTGAGCTGTGCAGACAAATCCGCGATAAAACCCGGACGCCAATTCTCATTCTAAGCGCCCGCAGCAGTGATACCGATAAAGTGCTGGGGCTGGGATTCGGTGCGGATGATTATATGACCAAGCCCTTTTCCCTCAGCGAGCTGGTGGCAAGAATTCAGGCTCACCTGCGCAGAATGGAGAGCCTCGGAAATCCGTTGCCGCAGGACGAACTGATTTCTATCGGTACCCTGACCATCGACAAAAAAGCTTATAAGGTAACGCAAGGCGGTCGGGAGATTCCGTTGTCTGCCAAGGAATTTGAGCTGCTGTTCTTTTTGGCCGAGCATAAAAATCAGGTGTTTTCCAAGAGCCAGCTGCTCGATCAAATCTGGGGCTACACCTCCTTTGGAGATGAAAGCACCATTACCGTGTACATCCGCCGGCTGCGTGAGAAGCTTGAAGCGGACCCCTCCAATCCTGAGTATCTCAAAACCGTATGGGGAGTCGGCTATAAATTCAACCTGGATTAAATCAAAGAATGGAGCCGCTGAACTATGTATTGGAGAAATTGGTTTAAACCGTGGTTCGCCTCAGCCATCGCTTGTATTGTAATTATGGGGGGCTGCGGGGCGTTCATTCAGTATAGACTTTCGGCTACGGAACAGGATGTTCTTCCGGACGAAGTGGTGAATCAGGCTCGTATTGAGATAAGCCGCATTATGTTGGTTCTGGAGCAGCATCACACAGAAGTCTCCAGTCAGAACAGGATACGGGAAGAACTGCGTAAGTGGAGTGAAGAGAAGCAGCTCCATCTGCAATACACTGGCCTTGATGGTACCCTTCTTTTCGACTCCTCGGCTCCACATTCCATGAATAAGGACAAGCTGAATCTTAAAAGTGATCTGCATTATGATCTCTACAGCTCCAAAACAGCACAGGAAAGGTTCAAACTGGCCTTCCCGGTTGTTGATCCTGAGTCTGGAGTGCAGGCGGGGAATGCGATCTTCACCTTGCCCGGCTCACTCCTCGCTTATAGGCAAACTGCGTCTTTTCCTGCCATGTTCACTCTGCTGATGATAGCCTTGTTCCTCTTGCTGCTGCTTCTATTCCGGCTCCGGTACAAAATCAATCACGACCTCCTTTATCCGGTTAACGGTTTAAAGGATCATGCCGAGGCCATTCTCAAGGGGAACTACGGGCAGAAAGCCGAATATGCAAAGCAGGATGAAATCGGTGAGGTCTACGCCGTATTTGATCAAATGCGGAGTGAAATTATGACGCTGAGCATGCAGAAAGAAGCGCAGAGCAAGGCCCAGAAGGAGCTTATCTCCAATATTTCACATGATTTAAAAACACCGCTAACCATCGTCAAAGCTTATATTGAGGCGATCCGCGAAGGGGTCTGCTCCGACCTGCCGGCGGTGATGGCGTATATGGAGATTATGCAGGCGCAAGCCAACAAGATGGCCATGCTGGTCGAGGATTTGCTGGTGCATGCTTTAAGAGATCTGGACCAAATTTCTGTACATCCCGTGGAGCATTACAGCAAGGAGATTTTCGAGTCCATCCTCAGGCCAATGGGCCCTTATATCCGTACAGCAGGCGTGGAATTTACTGAGCCTTCCGAAATCCCAAACGTGCTGATCCGCATAGATCCTGTCCGAATCGAACAGCTTCTATCCAATCTTATCGCCAATGCGCTGAAGCATACTTCAGCCGGAGATACGATCCGGGTAGCCATCGTTCAGGAACAGCATCAGCTTACGGTGACCGTATCCGATACAGGCGAGGGAATTCTGCCGCAGGACATGCCTTTTATATTTGAACGTTATTTCCAGGGACATGCGCCTTCCCAATTGGAGAAGCGGTTCAATGAGGGGTCCGGATTGGGTCTGTCGATCTGCAAACATATTATTGAAGCCCATCATGGCACCATTTCCTTTAAAAGCGCCAAACATCAAGGGACCGAATTTTATTTCACCCTGCCTATCTCCTGACAGCTCCTTGCCTTGTAATACTTTATTAATAACCTGATAAGCTTATTGCAAGATTCCCCCTCTACAATGAAGGAAAATGATACCTGGAGGGATTTATGTATGCCGAAAACCGCGATACTTCATACCAAAAACCTGTGTAAAACCTATTCCACCGGCAGCGAGCAATTTCACGCCATCCGAAATATTGATTTGGACATCTACCAAGGGGATTTTACTGTAATTATGGGAGATTCCGGGTCAGGAAAATCAACGCTGCTCTACTTGCTTAGCGGTTTGGACACGGTCACCGCAGGTGAAGTCCATTTCAGCCAGCAGCGTATGGACAGCTTCTCCGAGAAGGAGCTTTCCGGGCTGAGAGCTGGAAAAATCGGATATATCTATCAGAGCAGCAATCTTGTACCTGATCTGACACTGCTGGAAAATATCGCTTTACCCGGCTATGTTGCAGCAAGGCCACGGCGTGAAGTGAAGCAGAAGGCCTTGTCGCTGATGAAGGCCATGAGCATTGAAGAGCAGCAGCACCGGCTGCCAGCTGAGGTATCCGGGGGCCAGCAGCAAAGAGCTGCTATTGCGAGGGCATTAATCAATACGCCTGAGATCATTTTTGCAGATGAGCCGACAGGAAGCCTGAATTATGATCAGGGCGTTGCGGTACTTGATATTTTGACAAGCATGAATGCCGAAGGACAATCCATCGTCATGGTCACTCATGATATCAAATCGGCCTGCCGTGCGAACCGGCTGATTTTTATCCGCGATGGTCAGGTTGGCGGCGTGCTGGAGCTTGGTGCTTTTACCCCTGATCAGCTGCAGGACAGAGAGTCCCTCATCTTCTCCTACATCTCCCGTGAAGGGAGCCTTATGTAATGCATGCTATAATGACGATTTGCTGGGGGAATCTGAGGAAACGCAAAGTGCAGAACAGTCTGATTGCGCTACTTATTCTGCTGTCCACGCTGCTGACCAACACCGCGATAACCGTTATTTCCAACTCGGAAGATCTTTACGAAAGCCTGCATCGCGACACTAAAGGCTCCCATGAACTATTAATGTTCAGCAGAGGTCTTCATAATCCGCAGAAGTCAGCCCATTGGTGGTCCCAGCAGGATGGCGTAACGGCATCCGTGCTGCTGCCTTACAAGCCATTGGCAGGAGTCAAACACCGAGGAGAAGATATCCCCAACCTGTATTTGTATATGATGAATACACCGGACCGGCCCTTTGGCACAGATGAGCTTGTATTTGCCCAAGGACCGGAGACTGCTCAACCCGAACAGGGTACGATTTGGATTCCAACCTCACTCGCCTATAAATATGATGTTTCCATTGGTGACGAGCTTCAGTTCAAGACAGGTAATACTCCTCTTAGCTTAACTGTATCTGCTGTCGTAATCGACCTTCCGCTGGGAGGGCCCTTTTCCACAACCGCGCGAATCTGGATGAACAGCAGCGACTACCAGCAGGATCTAAGCTCTGCTCAAGACACTGATTCATATATTCTGGGGCTCCGTTTCGCTGACTACAGCCAGCGTGCTGATTATTGGGAACGGTTTGAAGCCTTTCTGGGTACTCCATTCATGGAGGAGAAGACCAGCTTTGAGCAAATTTCTGCTTTTTACTTTATCATGAATAAAATCATCGGTTTTGTCATGAGCTTCCTTAGCATTGTAATGATACTGGTTGCCTTGTTTACGATCAGCTTTACGATTTCGGACGCGATTCTGGCCAATTACAAAACCATTGGGATTTTCAAATCCATGGGTCTGACTTCAAGGCAGATTATAGGCACCTACGTTGCCCAGTACAGTTTTCTTGCACTGCTGTCCATCCTGCCCGGGCTATGGATCAGCCGCTTTTTATCCGGAGTGATTATTGACCAGTCTCTATCCTTCTTAAAAACAGATCATTCCTCGATCCAGCTACAGGGAGCTTGGAGTGATTGGATGGTCGGAGCAGGGATGCTGCTGCTGATTCTTGTATGCGTGTGGATTTATGCCAGCAAAACGCGTTCCATCCAGCCGATGCAGGCCATTCGTTATGGCATGTCTGAAGCTTCGCACAGCAGCCTTGGCAAACGTTCGAAAGGCCGGGGAAAGCGGGGCAGTGAGTTTGAACGCTGGCCGGTTCCTGCTGTCATCGGGCTGAGAAATGTAACCAAAAATCTTAAGGGCTCTATCCTGATGCTTATTCTGACCACCGTTACAACGTCAGTGCTGGTCTTCGGCTTCGTCCTGTTGAACAGCATCTATCAAATGCAGAAAACCTCGCCGCTGTGGGGTTATGATGCCTCTGATATTGTTGTCATGGTCGTGAACGAGGCGGATTTTGACCGTGAAGCTCTGAATGCCGGGGTTAAGGCCGATCCTGCTATCCTGAACCTTAACTGGGCAGGCCAATCCATCGGCGTTGTATCTGCAGAAACCATGCGAAGCTCCGGGAAGGTGGGCGATACTTCACAATCCCTCAGCATTCCGCTTAATGCCGTAGAAGGAAGTCTGGATGAGGTGGGCTTCGCCTCCTTAAACGGCAGAAATCCAGCCAACCGGAATGAAATTTCCATCGGCATCAACATCTCCAGGCAGCTTGGAAAAGAGCTGGGGGATGTTATCGAGCTGTATGTTGAAGGAGAGCGGCACACCTTTACAGTGACCGGCATTTATCAGTCGATTGCCAATATGTCCAATCAGGCCAGAATAACCTCGGATGCACTCACCCAGTTTCACCCTGATACGGCGTACTTGAATTTAATAAACGACGATGATGCAGATAAGATAGTGCAGCAGCTGAATGACAAATATGGCCCTGGAATTCAGGCCATCAAACAGCAAACCCTGCTCGATTCGGTATTCAAGGAAGCTACGGCGGTACTGATCCTTCCGATGAGCATTCTGAGCCTGCTGTTTCTGCTGGTCACCTGCCTCATTATTTACAGTACCTGCCGGATTCATATCCGCAAGGAAACCAAGACCTATGGCATCTACAAATCCATCGGGCTGACTTCGAATAACATCCGGGGTGCAGTAACCTGGAGCATTGTGGCGCTGTCCGCAGCGGGTACGGCTCTGGGCATCGGCTGCGGGGTATTTCTCCTCCCCGGCATATTAAGAGGTCTGCTCTCCACCTATGGTATTGTCAAGCTGCCGCTCCTAATGCAGTGGGCTGGCATCTCCTTCCTCGCTTTGCTTAGTATAACCGTGGCCGGTCTCGGCTGCTGGATCGCCTCCAGCGTTATCCGCAGCACTTCACCACGGGTTCTGGTCACGGAATAACAGCAGCTATTTGAATAACCCATTGAACCGACCTTTTGCGTATCGCTGGGTTTAGTAGATAAACAGCAAACAGACAGCAAGCCAGCTCAGGTATCGAGCTGGCTTGCTGTCTGAAGAGCGTATTCGAGTGCATCAGAAGGAGATACTGTCTCCGGGAAGCAGAGAATACAGTCCCGTAAACCCTTCTTCCTCCAGGATGGAAAGCACCTGATCCGTCTGCTTCTTAGGGGCATGAACCAGCACTGTGCGGCGGCTTGGAACAGCCCGCAGCATCCGGCGGATGTCAGGAAGGCCTTGATGCACCTTGTAACGGATCAGAGAAACCTTGCAGCCGCCGCTGCTCTGCTGCCCAAGCAGGTTGCGGCCAAAGCTGCCTTCAGGCAAATGGCCTGTAAAAATCACATGGCTGCCGGGAACATCAAGCAGCTGCCGGTAATACCACTGGGCTGTAGGAGACTGGAGCAGTGCGTCGTTCGTGAAGATTATCTTATTCTTCCGCTCCAGCAGTGCCTCCTTCCGCTCGGAAGGACTGGAGACTGCTTTCAAGTTCCTGCTGTTCAGGAGCCGGTCAATGCTGCCGGGAGCCTCATCTCTCAGCCAAGCTGAACGGGTTTGCAGCGCTCGGAGCGGAGCCAGCAGAGCTTCTTCCACCACAAGCTGCGCTTGTGGGAACCACTCAGCAGCCCAGATGAGCAGCTCCTGGCCCCGGCCTTGCAGCGGCATTGGCAGCAGCACGCAGCCGCCGCCTTCTAAAGTATCCCGGATCACAGTCTCCAGCTGCAGCAATTTCACATGCTGCTCTTCGGGATCCGCTCCGTAGGCGGCGTCGATAATGGCCAGATCGGCTTCTCCTTGCCCCCTGCCTGCCTCAGGCCCGGACAAGAACAGCGCCTGTGGCCGGTCCACTGCCAGCAGCTGCGACTCCTCGGTGTAATCACCGGAGAAGTAGATCCTCTTCCCCTCCCATTCCAGGGCAAGCCATACCGCACCAGCCAGATGTCCGCTTCGCCCCCACTGCACACGCAGGCCGGGTGCAACGTTCAGCCAGGTGCGGGGTCCGGCCTGCTCGTCCAGAAACATAAATTCCATTGCCTGCTTGTCTTCATCTCCATAAGGCAGCCCGGCTGACTCAGCGGCCGTATATCTGCTCCACGCCTCAAAATAGCCGGGCAGCTGCCTGAAGGTATCGCGTGTTGTCCATACTTTTCCCTTATAGCCATATTTATAAAGCAGCGGAAGGGCCATCGAATGGTCCTCATGGGCATGGGACAGAAAGACCGCTTGAAGCTGCGGAATAACCGCGGCATCCAGCAGCGGATACTCTCCTTTCCCTTCCTTCTTCACACCACAATCGAGCAAAATACAGGATTCCTTACCCTGTAAAAGGTAGGAGGAGCGCCCATGCTCCCCGGCGCCCCCCCATATCGTCAGCTTGGTCATAGTTGTCTCCGCTTTCTGTCTGGACTTAAGTATTGAATTACAAGCAGCAATGCAGTTGTAACGCCTACAGAGATTACGGCCATTGCCATGCCCATCGCCACTGCACCCTGTTCAAACTGGGCAAAGATATAAGTCGCCGACGTCTGCATCGACGGCGGCAGAATCAGCAGCGAGGCCACCAATTCACGGCCGGAGATGGTGAAGGTCATCATCCAGCCAGCCGCCATTCCGGGAAGAATGAGCGGCAGCAGGATACGGCGGAACACGTAAACCTTGCTTCCGCCAAATACCTGCCCCGCCTGCATCAGGGAGGAATCAATCTGCCCGTAGCTGGCTTTTACATACTGCACGGTGTAGGGAAGGAACAGCACGACATAGGTGAGCACGACCATCCCATAGGTGTTATAGAGCGGGACCGGCATCCAGCGGGCATTCCACATGAGGATCAGCCCAACAACAAGGACAATGCCCGGTACAGTATTCGGCAGCAGGCTGAACAGATCGGTCCATTTTTGCCGCCAGGCTGTGCCCTTGCCAATGATCAGCGCGAGCCATGTGCCAAGAATTACTGCGATGCTCGAAGCAACAATCGCCAGGCTGAAGCTATTGATTAGTGCCTGAAGGCCTGGTGAGCCTGGAGAGAGCAGCTCAGCATAATGACTTAACGTCAAGTTCCCCCACGACAGCCCCTCCCCGCGCAGCTTCAATAATGAGGCGGTAATAATGGAGAAATACGGGACTCCGACGGAAGCGAGCAGCAGCAGCACAATATACCCCCAGCTGAAGAAGCCCAAGGCTCCCTTTGCGGCGTAATGCTTGCTGCGTATCCCTTTCCCGCCCACCAGGCGGTAAGAATAGCGGCTGCTGATAATCGTCTGGATATACCAGAGGATCAGGCAGACTCCGAGCAGCAGGCTGGCCAGTGAAGTCGCTTTGCCGAAATCAATCGGCCAGCTGGAAATATATTTGTGAATTTCCGAGGTCAGAACATAGAACCCGATTTTGCGCCCGAAGGTCGCAGGTGTCCCGAATTCGGCAATTGTCTTAACAAAGATTAGCAGCACACCAAGCCCGTAGCTCGATAACAGCAAGGGCACAATAACTCTTCTAACCTTGTAAAGGAATGGAGCGCCGTGAACCGAAGCCGCTTCCTCCAAGCCGCCCCCGATCTGCAGCAGTGCATTGCGCAGCAGCAGATAGAGGAAAGGAAACAGATGCAGGCTCATGATCAGCACCATCCCCCCATAGCTGAAGAAGTAAGGGGTCAGTGCTGCAGAAGACGGAAGAACCTGCTCCATATAGCCACCCGTTTGCATAAATAACATCCACCCCATGGAACCGATGTAAGGCGGTGTCATGAACGGAATCAGCAGGACAACATCCAGCCAAGCGTGGCGCCCGATGTCACTCTTGGCCATAATCCAGGCCAGCGGCAAGGCGAACACTGTAGTCAAGGCGACTACGCTTGCTCCAAGACCCAGAGAATTCAGCAGCACCTTCATTAGCCCGCTGTTTCCGGTAATGGTCCTGAGCGGCGCGGTGATATCGAGTTGTTGACCAGAATAAATGCTGGTCCAGAAGATCAGAAGCAGCGGCAGCAGCACCAGAATGGCCAGTATACACAAAGCAAGGCTGCTGCTCACCCACTTAAATGAGCGTACAGCGTTAATTTTCATTCCGCTTACTTGAACAAATCCGTGAATGTTGTGGACACTTCATCGCCATATTCGTTCATCCAATCCCATTTCACGTCAAAGGTTTTGATCTCATCCAGATTGGCGCGGTTCTCCGCCTTCACATCGCTTCTTCCCGGCAGCAGGTACGCCTTGGCTACAAGTGCCTGGGCTTCATCGGAAAGCAGATAATCAATAAATGCTTTGGCGTTGTCCACATTTGCACTCGTCTTAATAATGGCTGCCGGACGCGGGCTGATCACTGTGCCTTCTGCCGGATACACGATATCCACCGGTTCCCCATCCGCTTTAGCTTTATAGGCCATATAATCTACCCCTGCGGCAACCACGGATTTGGCACCGGTAATTACCGGATCCAGTGCTTCCTGATTCGCCCCTGCCATCGCCACCCCATTTGCCTTATATTGCTTGAACAAATCCCAGCCGCTGTCTCCCTGAGCACTCAGGTAACCGGTCATGAAATCCAGTGCCGAGCCGGAGAGCGATGGATCGGGGATGTTGACCACGCCCTTCCATTCCGGCTGGCCCAGGTCAGCCCAGGAAGCCGGCGGTGTGGTTACTTTCTTGGTGTTATAGACAATTCCCAGTGCCGACGCACTGTAGCTGAAGTAATTCCCTTCCGCATCCGACCAGTCACTGACAAGCTTGCCGGCATTCACCGCTTCTTGATAAGGAAGCAATATCCCGTCGTTTTTCATGCCCTGCATGGAAGGCAGGGAGGCAAGTACCACCACATCGACCACCGGGTTGGTTTTCTCCGCCTCCATCCGCGCCAGAATCTTACCTGTGGTACCCTGGAACATTTCCACTTTGACTCCCGTTTTCGCTTCAAACCCTTCTTTGATTTTATTCGCCAGTCCCTCAGGTCCAGCACTGTATACCACCAGACTGCCGCTAAGCGTATTCTCTGCCGGTGGTGAGGCTTGTTCAATAGCAGACGGAGTATTACTGTTTTTGCTCTTGCTGTCGTTCGCTTTGGCGTTAGCCTCGGGTGTATTGGAGGAACCGCAGCCAGCCAGACTGATGCTTAACACGGCAGTCAAGAGAACGGAACCTAGTTTGCTTTTTTTAATGATTTTCAAGGGAAGACCTCCTAAGAATAATTGTGGTTAGTTCAGATGGTGAATGTGCTCCTGTGAGGCGTAGACCTGAATGCTCTCACCCACCGTTAAGCGGTGTGAATGATAGGCCGTCCAGGTGCCCATTCCCTGCATCTCCAGAATGACCTCATAGCGGTCACCCATATAGCTGACATGCCGGATGACTCCTGTAAATACCTGAGAGGCTCCCTCTCTGTCGATCCAGCGTAGTTGCTCCGGCCGAAGCATTTGCTTCCCGGGGACAATCCAGTTCGACCTGCCGATAAAACGGGCCACAAATGGCTCAGCCGGCTTCCTGTAAATTTCCTCGGGGGCACCAGTCTGCAGGATGCTTCCGCCATGCATGACAACCACCTCATCCGACATAGACATCGCTTCGGTCTGGTCATGTGTCACGTACAGTGCGGTGATGCCCATGTCCTTCACCAGGGCGAGCAGTTCCAGCCGCATCTCATCCCGGAGGACGGCATCCAGCGCACTGAGTGGTTCATCGAACAGCACCAGCCGGGGCCGGGTCACCACCGCTCTGGCAAAAGCGACCCGCTGCTGCTGCCCGCCGGACAGCTGATGGGGAAACCGCAGCTCCAGTCCTTCCAGTCTTACGCTGCGTAGCGCTTCCTGCACCCGGCTGCGCAGCTCCTTCTTCTGCCGCGATGCCCGCAGCCCAAACGCTACATTCTCAAAGACACTCAGATGCGGCCAAAGCGCAAAATCCTGAAAGACCATGCCAAAGTTCCGGCGGTGAATCGGCTGGCTGATCTTCCGGCTGCTCGAGAAAATAAGTTCCCCGTCAGCCACAATTTCTCCGGCATCCGGTGTTTCCAGTCCTGCAAGCAGGCGAAGCAGGGTGGTTTTACCGCAGCCCGAAGGCCCAAGCAACGTGGTAAAGCTTCCTGCTGCAATGGTCAGATCGGCAGGCTTCAGGGCATGCACGTCACCGAATTTCTTTTCCAGTCCACTAATGATAAGCTGCTTCATTCTCATGTACCTGCCTGTTCTTAACTTATAAAGAGATAATGACTGCACTAAAGTAAGGTTGCTATGAACATGTCCTTAGTTTAAAGGCAAACAATTCCCGCAATATTTGCCGGGTGTAACGCCGATATTAACTTTTTCACCGATTTATTTTAACATTCATAGAATTTTTCTATGTTATCGTTTAGCTAGCAGACGAGGGAGTGAATAGAAATGAACCTGAATTTGATTAAGCTGCAGATCGTAGAACTGCTCTATAAACACAGGAAAATCACGACAGTAGCCGAAGAACTGGGACTGAAGCAGCCTACAGTGACTTATCATTTGAAGAATTTGGAGCAGCAGCTCGGGGAGAAGCTTTTTGAGTCGAAAATGGATAAAATGATCCTAACGGAAAGCGGCAAGGCGTTTCTTCATTATGCTGTCAAAATCAATGCACTGGCCGCAGAGGCCGAGCGGGTAGTGAAGGAATTCAGTAATGCAGGCCGCGGCACGCTCAAAATCGGTGCAAGCTATGTGCCGGCCACATATATTCTCCCCCAAATCCTGGGCCAGTTCGGAGAGCAGCATCCGGGGACAACGATTTCGCTATCGGTTAAGCCCTCCCCCGTAATTAAAGAGATGCTGGTGAATCATGAAATTGATCTGGGCATATTGTCCACGGAATCCTTTTATGTGCCGACTCTGCACAGCCAGTCCTTATGCGAGGATGAGCTTGTACTGGTGTTCGCCCCCACGCATGAATTTGCAGCTCAGACCAGGCTTAGTCCGTCCGAGATTGCATCGGCCCATTTTATTCTGCATGATATGGAATCGAGCACACGCCAGTTGACCAACAAGTGGTTTGAACGATCCGGCGTAACGCCAAGAGCCCATATCCTGCTCGATTCACTGGAGGCGATCAAGCAATCGCTTATGGACGGCAGACATGTGTCTTTTATTTCGCGGCTTGCCGTGGAAGATGAGGTGGCGAGGGGGAAATTAATGATGCGGACTATTCCGGACTACAATTTTCAGCGGCATATCTTCTACTCCTATAATCGCGACCGCCACTACTCCCCGCTGATTGGGTTATTCATAGACCTGATACGGTACGATCAACATCTGAAACCGAGACAAGCAGAAAGCGAATCGAACATCGTGATTAGAGATAGAGTTATTGAGGGCAAGGGATTGCCCCCTCCCGCTCCACGGCCTTCACCAGCTGAAAAACGTGTACTTACCCGGTCACGCGGGCAACAAAAAAAACGGCATTTCTGCCGTTTGGGAATGACTGTTCAAAGCTCAGCTTACTTACGAAGCTTTCTTGCCATACGCATATAACTTATATCCCCATACATATATCGTTCCGTCCTTGCCAATGATGACCGGAGACCGTGCGTCTGTGTTACTGGGCAAGCTCCAGTTGATCTTTTTAGTCTTCATATTGATGGAGCTGATGTAATTGCCATCGTATAGACTATCATAGCCGCTATATACAATATTCTGGCTGCTGTCAAGGGTGAGGCCAGGTACGGAATACGGATAAAAGCGGTAGACCTTGCCTTTGACAGTCGGCTGAAAACTCCAGAGCAGCTTGCCGGCAGGACTATACACATGCTGTGCAAAAACAATATGCCCATCCCTGCTGATGGAAGCCGGAATCTGGTTGCCGATATGGCCCGCTTCTACGCTGAGGGTCTTGGTGATCTTCCCGGCGGTATTGATAATATACAAGTTGTTGTCCCCGCCATAGGGTTCACCGCTCACATAGAAATTGTTGTTGTAATAGACAGGAGCATACGGACTAATGCCTTTATACTTCGTGCTGGACAACAATTCCCCCTGCTTGCTGATCTTTAAAAATTGGGCATCCGTGAATTCGGGCTTCATCGCTCTTGAACTATAAGGTCTCATGAATCCCTTGGATATCGACAAGTATACGTTGTCCTTCACAATTAGAGGAGCAGAGAAATATACCGGGACCGTCTCCGTGTCCGAAACCATTGTGTTGTTGAACTTGGTTTCACCACTCGCATTCATGCCGATCAGTTTCACATGTTCCGTATATCTCTTCGATCCGCTTGCTTGAGTAAAGTACGATAGCGCAAGCGCCACATAGCCGTCATCACCTACGGTGATATTGCCGAGTCTCATTACATATTCGTATGTATTTTCCCAAAGCAGTTCTCCGGCGATAGAGTATTTGGATACAATCGCCGTTCTATCGTTCAGCCTTGAAGAATCAGTCAGCTCCCGGCCGTCGAGCGAGCTTGATACGATCAGAAACTTATCGTTGGACAGGTTGAGTGTATTCGCCTCTACGCCCTTTATTTCCTTGGACCAGAGGATCTCGCCGCTTGCCCGAAGTGACGTTAATTTCACTACCCGCGCTCCTTCGGACAGAACATACAAAATACCTGCTGAATCAACAACCACCTGCTTAATTTCTCCTGTGAACGGAACCGCCCACTTCAACTCCGGCTTGGCTAACGGTGCAGCATAACTGGATTGCCGGGGCCCATTATCACCCGGATAGACGGAATTCGCAGCCGCTCCCACCCCGGGAATCCAGCTACCCATTAAAAACATGAACAATATTGAACATAAAACAGCCTTTTTCAATCCCATTTCCCCCATAACACATTAGATCTCTATGCGAAACATACTTCATCTGTCAAACTCTGGTTGCATAGGAAGTTGTAATAATAGGCTCAGTATACCAAATTGTAACAGGGTTGCCAGCCTTCCTGCAGAAATCCCCCCGGAGTACACCGCCACAGCCATGCGCTCCAGAAGCTGGTTAGAAAGTTCCTGTCAGTGATCAGCGGCTGGATGCTACACTGGCTTCTATTCGAAGATAGCTATGATCCCTTCCGCCACTGGCTTCCACAGGCGCGGGTACTCCTGATTTATCAGTCCCCTCACTTGCTCCGCCTGAATGCTGCTGAAATGATCCTGTTCGACTAGGATCGTGTACGCCCCCTTGGCCACGTCGCCGATCGCAATATGTCCGCTTGCATAACCCCCGATGGCGATCCGCGAAGCAATCGCACAGCCGCCGAGCGAGAACATTCCGATGGACAGCCCGCCGATGGCGAAGATCCCAACGGCAAGACCCCCAATAGCGATAATTCCTGCGGCCAGTCCGCCAATGGCCAGAAGAAAACCGAGAGCCAGCCCGGCAATGCTCATCATCCCCCCTGCAAGTGCGCCGAAGCATAGGCCGCCAAGCGAGAGGATTCCGACTGACAAACCGCCAACGGCAATATTCCCAATAGCCAGAACTCCCTTGGCGACATAAATTCCGCGTCCGACATTAATATGCACCAGGGGAATCCCGAACAACGTTCGTTTGCTCTTGTATTCATAATGATACTTTGCAGTAACATCAGAGTGGAAATTCCCAGCATCGAGTGGCAGGACTGCTTCCTGATTACCCGAAACTTCTTTGACCATATGGTCCATACTTACACCAAAGAACTCGCTTAAGGCAATCATCTTATCCATTTCCGGATACGACTGACCCGATTCCCACTTAGATACGGCTTGCCGCGACACACCGATAACCTCCGCCAAATTTTCTTGGGACATCCCCCTTTGTTTTCTGTAGCCTTGCAGTTTATCCGCAAAATCCATCATCATCACCTCAAACTTATCGTATTAAACCGTCATGTTCCTGACTACCAAGCGACGTTAACAATCTGTCAACCACAGGTTGCATATGTTCGGAAACACGGTTTTAAAGCATTTGACGGATTCCTTGAGCTACGACATCGGGCCGTTCGATATGAATATTATGTCCGCTGTCTTCCACAACGACCAGTTCGCCCTGGTCAGACAACTGGGACATTTCTTCAGCTACATCCAATAAACAGCTCGTTATTTTATCGGCGATCCCTGCCGGTACTTTCTCTAAATGCTCCACTTTTCCACTTTTTAGTACAAGCAAGGGCATTCCTGGCGGAAGACCTTTTTTTCGGACTGCATCATAGCCAAGCTGTAAATTTTTGAATTCCTGATATACTGCCAATCCTGTCGCTCTCTGTGGGGTCATTAGTCTCATCCGTAGAGATATTGACTCAGGGAAATGCTTCAACAGAGCTTCAAAATCCTTCAGCTTGTTCCGCTGCAGTAGCCATTTCAGGATACCTGCTCTAGTCAACCAATACAGCATCCGAAACATCAATATTCCCGACTTTTGCCCCTTCACATGTTCTCTTGGGAACCGGTCTGTCAGCTCATCTTCGTGACTAGCATCAACAAGCACGATGCCAGCCAGATTTTCCGGATACCGCTCCGCATAAAGACGCGCATTTACACCACCATAGGAATGGCCCACATAGATAAAAGGCTGTCGAACTCCTGCTGCCTGAAGCAGCTCGTGCAAGTCTTCAACAGCTTGCTCATTGTTTCTAGGAACGGATCCCTTCTCACTCCAACCATACCCCGCCCGATCGTAAACAACAGTCTGTGCAAATGGCGCTACTTTCTCCTCAACTAGTGACCATGTATCCGAATAAGATCCGTAGCCGCAGCCATGATCGAAAACAACGGTCTTACCTCCCGGTAACCCATTTATTCTGATATGCATTTGTTTGCCTTTAACCCGAATTAACTTTCCTGGCGGTGGGATCAACTTCGTCTTCAACATCAGCACTCCTTTGCTGAACCGATGATAACATGAATGCATTTGGATTTCCGTGACAAAAAATAGTTCTGTACCTTATCACCAAAAACCGCCAAACACTTAAACGTGCTTGGCGGAATATCGGTGCGTACAGCTCTGCTGTCCGTTTGGAATTCACTCTACTGCGCTTGCGCTGCAAGTGGAAACGGCTTTGCCGTCCCCAAAAGGACGGTATCCGTTTCAGCGAGAAATAGAAGGATAATTTATAGCGTGAAACATATAAATTCTTATCTTTCAAAATAATCTGCTGCCGCAGACAGATAATAAGCAAGCCCGGTCTGCTGGCCTTCAAGCATCTGCAAATGAAAGTCATCCCCGAGGAAAAAGCGGTTCTGCAGTGCAAAATCCTGTGCTGAAACCGGATGCCCCTGCCCCTTCAAAAACCCAAGATGGCTTTCGATTAACTGTGTGATGGCCGCATCACTGTGCTTCACTCCTGAACGCAGAGCTTCCGCCATCGCCTTCATAAAAGCTGCTGCCTCCGCCGCCATCTCATTCATCCCCTGAAGATCAACGGGAGCCGCACCAAGCAATTCAAAATCATATGTTTCTTTCAAATGCTCATACTGTGGCTGCATGGCCTCCGCCCACTCTTCCTCACTCTCAAAACCTGTAAACAGCTCTTTATCCTCCATTTGTTCTCCCTTCTTTCTGCTCATAATAGATTTCTTTAGTGTTCCAAGCATACTTTCCAGCCTTTGCTTGCGGAGAAGCAGAAGCTTCTCCTGCTCTACAAGAATCGTTAGTCTATCCGGCTCATCTTCCAGCAGCTGCTTGATTTGCTCCAGCGTAAGATCCAATTCCCTGTATAAAAGAATCTGCTGCAGCCGTTCCAGCTCCTCCGTCCCATACAAACGGTACCCCGCTTCACTGATCTCACACGGCATCAGCAAGCCGATTTTGTGATAGTGATGCAGAGTTTTGACGGTTACCTTGGATAGTGCGGCTGTCTCCTTTACGCTATAAAGCAACTGAACCCGCTCCTTTCAAAACTTAGTTTAGGGCCTCCTCTAAGGGGAGAGTCAATACCACACATCCAAATTAATTAAAGGTCTCCGAACATTATTTTTTTGTTTTTTTGATGCTCCAGCGTATATAATATAGTCCATATGGTAGAGAAAGGATGTTGATGGTTTCATGAAATTTACAGAATACCCTTATGAACGCCCCGACGCAAACAAGTTCAAGCTGGAGTTCACGGCGCTGCTAAAAGGTCTCGAAGCGGATAACTGGGAGGAACAAAAGGCCGCAATCCTTGCGCTGAACAAACTCCGCAGTTCTTTTGAAACCATGACAACCCTCGTCTACATCCGGCATTCCATCAACACTGAGGATGAATTCTACAAGGCAGAACAGGATTACGTAGATGAGATCAGCCCCATTGTCCAGGAATACATAACTGAATACTACAAAGCGCTCGTAAACTCCAAATTCAGAGCTGAAATTGAAAAGGAATGGAGCCCGCAGCTTCTCCAGCTGGCTGAAATTTCTCTCCGGATCTTCAGCCCGGAAATTATTGAGGATCTGCAGCTGGAGAACAAGCTCTCCACCGAATACTCCCAGGTGATCGCTTCCGCCAAGATCCTGTTCGATGGGGAAGAACGCACCTTGTCCCAATTGACACCGTTTGAAACGGCAACAGACCGCGATACGCGCAAACGTGCATATCTGGCCAAAAATGAATTTATGGCCGCACATGAGGCCGAATTCGACCGTATTTACGACGAGCTCGTTAAGGTTCGTGCCCGCATAGCCAAGAAGCTGGGTTACGCCAGCTTTGTAGAACTCGGTTATGACCGGATGATGCGAACCGATTATAACGCCGGGATGGTGGCCAATTTCCGTAAGCAGGTGCTGGAGCATATCGTTCCTGTCTCCCTGAAGCTGAAGCAGCGCCAAGCCGAGCGTCTGGGTCTGGATGCCCTGAAGTATTACGATGAAGGCTTTAACTTCAATACAGGCAATGCTGAACCCAAAGGCGATCCCGAGTGGATTGTCGCAAATGGTGCAAAGATGTACAAAGAGCTTTCTCCGGAAACGGATGAATTCTTTACTTTTATGAAGAACAACGAGCTCATGGATCTGACAAGTAAAAAAGGCAAGCAATTCGGCGGATACTGTACCTATCTGAGCCAGTATCAAGCCCCGTTCATTTTCTCCAATTTCAACGGAACGGCAGGAGATATTGATGTGCTGACCCATGAAGTGGGCCATGCCTTCCAGGTCTATTCAAGCCGTAATATGCTGCTGCCTGAATATGAGTTCCCAACTTCGGAGGCGGCGGAAATTCACTCGATGAGCATGGAGTTTTTTGCCTGGCCGTGGATGGACCTGTTCTTTGAGCAGGATGCCGACAAATACCGCTTCAATCATTTGGCGTCTGGATTGGAGTTCATTCCCTATGGTGTTTCTGTGGATGAATTCCAGCATTTTGTCTATGAGAATCCAGAGGCCACACCGCTTGAGCGCAAGCAGGCCTGGCGGGCAATTGAGAAGAAATATTTGCCGCACCGCGATTATGACGGCAACACTTATCTGGAACAAGGCGGGTTCTGGCATAAGCAAGGACATATCTTCCGCTCACCGTTCTATTATATCGACTATACGCTAGCCCAGCTCTGTGCTTTCCAGTTCTGGAAACGTTCAAATGAAGATTTCAAATCTGCCTGGAGCGATTATTTGCGCCTCTGTGAGGCCGGTGGAAGCCAATCTTTTGTCCAATTGGCCCAGCTTGCCGGTCTGATCTCACCCTTCGAGGATGGCTGCGTCAGCTCCGTCATCGGAGAGATTGAAGGCTGGTTAAATTCCATTGACGATAAAGCACTGTAACTGATAAAGCTGCAACACAAAAAGCAATTCCTCCAGGTTGGGGGAGTTGCTTTTTCCGCTTTTCCCTAAGTTTCTCCAACTTGACGGACTGCCATAAATTAGTAAGATAGAATGACTGCGGAGTTTCGCTTACCCCTGCTTCAATATTCCGTAAATATAACTCGCGAGGTGAAAGCCATGATGGCCGGGCCGGATAAAAACAAGCTGTACCCCAATGAGAATATTAAAACTGTATGCTATATCCGTAATCTTCCAGCTAGGGCAAATGTAGAAATCGGTGACTATACCTACTACAGTGACAATAACAACAGCCCGGAGCATTTCTACGAACACATTCTGCACCATTATGAATTTTTGGGCGACAAACTGATCATCGGCAAATTCTGCGCCATTGCAGAAGGTGTTACGTTCATTATGAACGGTGCCAATCACCGCATGGATGGACTGACAAGCTATCCCTTTAATATTTTTGGCGGCGGCTGGGAAAAGGTGACACCTACGCTGGACCAGCTTCCTTTTAAAGGGAATACCGTAATTGGCAACGATGTCTGGATCGGCCAGCAGGTTACAGTTATGCCGGGTATCACGATTGGGGACGGTGCCATTATCGCTTCCAATTCAACCGTAACAAAAAATGTAGAGCCTTATTCCATTGTCGGCGGTAATCCCGCCAGTTTAATTCGAAAACGCTTCAGTGATAAGCTGATCGGGCTGCTGTCCAAAGTGCAGTGGTGGAACTGGGATGAGCACAAGCTGTTTCAACATCTAGAGCTGCTGGTATCGGGCTGTGACGAAGAAGAACTTCAAAGGCTGCTACAGGAAGGTTAATTGCGAAAAGGGGGGATCAGAATGCACGAGGAGTCAGTTTCGCTGGATTCTTATGAAGAAATGGCAGAATACTATCTCAACGATGTGGACAAAAAACCTTATAATGCTTACTATGAACGGCCGCCCTCTAAATGCGATTATGTCCGCTGTACTTCACGCTGGCTTTATACTCGAAGAGCTGCTGGAGCCTATGCCGACGGAAGAATTCAAGCAAGCGCTGCCTCAGTCATATGAGAAGCTGCTGCGCAAACCGCAATTTTTATTTATCCGGGCAAGAAAATCCTCCGAACGCTAATGCCATTATTTCTTGTGAAGGCTTGGGGATTAACCACCTGTGTGGTTGTCCCCCCTTGGCCTTCCCCTCAATTCCACTTCTACACTTTCCGTTTTGCGATTGCCCGGTAATTGTCGGTCACGGCGACAGGTATACTTCCTTTAAGATAAAAGCGGTCTCCCACTTTCCACGTGTGGCTGCCCTTGTTTTCTCTGCGCATATAGACATAGTTATACGGGGATGTGGCATAGGTACGATACCCTTTGGCGCTGCATCTGCGTAAAAAAGCAACATCTTCCCCCAGCGAACGATCCGAAAAACGCACCTGCCTCGTCACTTGTCTGCTGAACAGCAGCGTTCCCCCCTGCACAAAATCCGCAGCTTTATTCTTTTCTCTGGGCGATCTGATGATGAGCCGTTTGGTGCCTGACAGATACACAAGACAAGCATGTTTTCCGACGATATCACTTTTGGTGCGCTTGAGCGCATTCATCTGCTCCTTCAAATAGTACGGGGAGTAGTAATCATCATCATCAAACTTGGCGATAAACGGGAACCGGGCTTTAGCAATCCCACAGTTTAGACATTGTCCTAGCGAAGTTTTTTCGGGTACCTTATACAGCGAGATATTGGGATAGGCGCGTATTTTACTTTGATACTGCTTCAGATTCATGCTGTTTCTGTTAAGTATAATGATTAATTCTTTCGTTTTGTATTGCTGACTTCTGAAGCTGCCTAACAGATTATCAAAAAATTGCGGGCGGTTGGTGCACACGATGATTGAAACGCCGTATGGATCAGCTGCTTTTCCCAAGGCCGTTCTCCCCTCTCCTGTCATCCATTCAACATATGAGCAGGAGCAAACTGCGGTTCGGGCTTATAGTCAGCCAATTACCTCTGCGGCGATTACGTGCTTCCCTGTACCGCTAAACACTCTGAAATATGTACTGCAAATTACAAAAGCAACCCCGCCCGATGGCAGGGTTGCTTTTGTATGGTTTCATGCTTTTCACATTTTAGTCCAATCCATGCTCTTTACGGATATTGTACATGCCTGTAATTAGCAGCTCAGACGGATCACGGTTCAGCTGCAAATGGGTTAGCAAGAAATGTAGCGGAATCGCGCAAACGTTAGGGCCATCCGTAATGGCCGGGAATCCGGCTTCCAGGACAGGTCCATGCTCCGGGTTCAAGGCGAGCCCCGCATGGATTTGCTCAGGAGCAAATTCTTCACGAATAGCTTCGATGCATTGCGGAACCAACACGTTGTCGATGACCGCTTTTGCTTCTTCCTCGTTTGCAGGCGGTTTGGGAAGATCCTTGCCTCCTGGAGTCTTCATCAGCTCGTGGAAGAAAGAGGCCATCCAGATCGCAGGATCATTACCCGACTGAAATCTTGCGATCAGCTCGCGAAGGAAAAACCCGCAGAAATAGTCATTGTTCGACGCATCCTTAACACGGTACACAAACACCGCACCGTAAGCCTCCAGCTGCGACACTTGTCCTTCCACTTCATTAAAGCTCATTTTCAAAGCTACGAGGCCGTTATGATGAACAGCGTTCAGAAGCTCGGACCAATTCTCGGCAGACATATTCTCTTGATTGCCTTCTAGTTCCTCGTTTGTTGGTTCATTCGTTGTCTCATTATTCATTGTCCAATTCACCCCGCTTCCTATCATACCATTCAGCAGCTTGAGAGACTATCTGTACCGATTAAGAGCACGGCTTGTTTTCAAAATTGTCACTTATAAGCTTACCCGTCCTCCTGCTGCTAAAGGTCCTGTTTATTCTGTTATTTTCTTCAATTTCGATGGGTTGTTGATCTTATACTTTACAGGATGCTGGGTGAGCTTCTTAGCAACCACCTTTGCTTCAAAAGAAACTTTATCCCCGACCGCAAGTTCAAGTTTCTTCAATGTGGCGCTGTGGCTGGACCAAACTTCCCCAAGCTCCAGCTCGTAGCCTTCTATTGCTACCTCATCATAGATGATGACCTCATCATCATTATCTGAAAAGTGGTTGGGCACGGTGGTAAACTCTTTGACTGTAGCGGACATTTGCAGTTTCTCTTCAGGCAGTTCAAGCGCTGCTTTCTTTTTCGCTTTCTCCTGTTTCTTCAAGGGTTCCTGCGGTTTTTCCTCAGTCTTCACACCGGCGGCCGGCGGAAGCGTTGTTGGTTCGATTGTGGTTGGTTCGATTGCCGCTGGTTCAATTACGGTTTCTTCACTTACCGCTTCATTGCCAGCTTCATCCGCTCCCTCTGTCACCTCGACTTCAGCAGCTGCTGCTGATTTTTGTCCAAAACCGGAGGTCTGCATCTCCTTTAAATAAGCAGGGTGAATGCAGTGCTGCTGCTTATTCTCAAACTGTATCACTACAGTCATACTATCGACGTACCCCACAATTTCACAAGGCAGCGTGATGCCGTTTCTCTTGTACAGAAAGGTCTTCACCCGTGTTGCTGTACTCGACAAGAGATTCCATTCCTTGCATTTGTTTATCAATTCATCTTCACTGTCAAATTCCTGCAGCTCTATAGGTCCAATTGCGAACGAATAGGTCATCTAAATTCTCACCTCTCCAATCAGTGTAACTTATTATCCCACATTTCCAGGGTCAGCTCAAAACGGATGGCTCCGCGATAGCCGATCCCCCTGCAACACAGGTATCAGAAAACGATAATTAGTTCATTGACGGGTGGTAAAATATAACTTATTATCACCGGGTAAACTGGCATCAGCTTTCTTCAAACTGTTACCCGTTTAGTATAAATCCCTTAAAGGAGAGAATGTATGCTAAATCCACAATTATATTTGAATGGTGATTGCTGCAAAGCTATCGAACTTTATCAAAAGGCTTTTAACGCCACTACAGATTCCATCATGTATGATCCCGACAAGGAGCCCCAGAAATTTGTCATTCACGCGGAAATGCATATTCTCGGCCAAAGGGTTATGTTCAGCGACTACGGCGGCAACAAAGAACATTCATCCGATTCTATCTTAGAGCTGGTCGCTACCTTTGATAACGAAACAGTTCTGCGGGAGGCCTATCAGATCATGAAGGATGAAAGCACCACAATTACGCCCATAGGTCCGGTATTCTTTAGTCCATGTATGGTCCAATTTGTGGACAAATTTGGCGTTCGATGGTGTTTTATGGTGTAAGCTCCAAAACTCTCTCTATTCTTCCTTGATAATAACATTAAAGTTGACGATAAGAATAAGGTACTATAAATTAATAAGAGAGGAAAATTAAACCTCATTTAAAGTACATATTTAAAATAAACCAAGCAATGAATTAGGAGGATTTAATATTTATGCACATTTCAAAAAAAGCATTCGTTTCTACCATTCTGGCAAGCGGATTGTTGTTCGGGGCTGCCGGTGTCTACGCTGCTGACGGGATTTCTTTAGTCAAAGCTTACCTGAATAGCACAATTAAGTTTACTGTAGATGGAGCTTCCTGGACTCCTAAAGATGCTAGTGGAAACAAAATCTCCCCTCTGGTCTACAACGGATCTACCTATCTTCCCGCCAAAGCCGTCGGTGAAGCGCTGAATGCGGAAGTCCTCTGGAACAGCGGCAGCAACACCGTTGTCATTTCAACCACTGGTGGCGCCAATGCCGGTATCCCTTATAATGATGCTGCTCCTAGCACACCAGCAGCCAGTGCTCCAGCAGCCAGCGCTCCGGCAGCCAGTGCACCTGCAACTCAGACGGTCAGCACACCGGCTGGTTTGATTACATTGCCTGCGAATCATGATCTCAAAGCCTCAGGTGAAAAAAATAAATCCATAGCGGCAGCTTTTATCAAAGCCTATGGCAATGCCTTGACCTCTGGATCAACTGCCGAATTCGATGCTATGGTGGATAAATATTTGATCGATGATGTAAATGACTATGACATGGGCTACAAAAAAAGAACGAAGGATAACTTCGCCAAAACAGTTCAATCAGACATCAAAGTCAATGAAAAAGATATTATTACGAAATATGCAGCCATTTTAAAAAGTGCATCTGCCAACGATGTAACGTTAGACACGGACTACTCTAATAAAGGTGATTCTTATACTACTTTGGCTTATGAAATAGACTTGCCCGGTTTCTTCATCTCTAAGTTCAGTGTCTTTATGGAATTTGAACTAGACAAGAAGACCAACATGTATTACCTCAAAGCCGTCAATATGTAATTTTGCATTATAGTCCATTGAGCGGGGACACCCTCTAGCAAATAATTGGAGACACTATGGTTGTCCGATTTATTTCTAGGGGGGGTTTCCGCCTTTTTTAGGATCTGGGAATACGAAATCCGAGATCGTCAATGAAAAACGTAGGGTGACTGCGGCGGGGCAGGTTGCTCCACAACCTCTGACTCCACTTCCGATCTATCTTTTACTTCAGCGTGCTTAACTTTTGAATCGCTTGTTGTTCGGTTGGCATGAATAAGAAGTCATTCCCATGGTTACATTCATAGATGAAATCTTTAAGGCTTTGGCTGTTATACACGGAAAAATCACCAACCAGCGCAAGCTTCACTTGATAATTAATGAACTTCTGCAGGATCTCGCCAGCCAGGCGTGTTTTCAAGTCGAAAAAGCTGTCGCTTACATTGGATTGGTTCAGAACGATACGGTCACAGTCCGTTTCATATCGTACGGTAGCTATAAAATCCAGCGCTGACTGCACATCCCCAATTAATACATCGCTGCTGCTCACAACAGCAATATCTACGCCACCTGCTTCTACCTTTGCTACATTCATAATTGTCCTCCTAAGATTGCATATTCAATGCTTGGTGAACCTTCTGACATACTCCTCGCAAATGTACCGGTTGTCTTCGCTGCGGCTTGGCGGTATGTCCGCTACTCTGAAGAAGCTTAGTCCTACTACCATAGCCAGCAGCCCATAGGCAGCGCTTTGCGCATCCTCTACAGTCATTTGTCCCGCCTTGTTGCCGTAATCAAAGATCTTTGCGATGCATGGACATCAGCCAGATAACTGCTGGACACAACTTCCTGTAAATTACGGTCCAAGACAGCTTTCGAAAAAAACTGAATAAACAGCCTGCCTTGAGCTGAATACGGAATATGCATCTTTTCAATTCCATCCAGCTGCGATACATTAATCTGCTCTCCCGTGTCATTACGGGCTGGCGGTAAGATATACTTCAGTGTAACATCGAGCATATCCCTGGCTGTCATGGTGTTTGCAATTTCCGCTTCGATCGTCAGGTATGATAACCTCAGCCCGGCGAGTGGGTTCCATCCCTAGTTTGGGCATATGTTCTCCTTGCTTGTTTTATTTATACTGAACAGTCGGAATAAATAAAATGTACTTAATGATTTAGCATTTTGTCAAACCCTGGGGGGGATCATGAGTTAACTATTCAGCTGGACATATAGAAAGAGACCGCAATCCCAAGGAATGCGGTCTCTTTCCTAAGCCTGCGGTCATTGATCAATTATTTTTTTATCGCATGGAGATAATGAATCGTCTCAAAAGCAGACAAATAATCCGTCCGGTGACTGAAGAAACGGTCATTGATCTCAGCCGGTGATAGATGCTCGTAGATTAGTAAGCCTGCGCTCTCCAGCAGCTTCTCCATTTCCGCATACGCGAAGCCTGATTTCATAGGCTCTCCGGCTACCGAAGCCATTTTCACCATATTTTCTACTCTATTAGAACTCCCTTTTTCTTCAAACAGTCTGTCGTCTGCATAATCAAGGACTATTGAGCTGCCTGACGGGACGTTGGCAAATAAATGATGGATCAGGTTCGAAATTTCCTCTTTCGTTAAATAATAAGAAACTCCCAAGAGACTAAAGAACGTTTTTGTGCTGTCAAATCCCGCCTCTATCAGATGCTGATAAGAAAACTGTTTAGTAAAATCCATAGGAACAAAATGAAGATTAATAGGGATCGTTAAATTAGCTTCTTCCAACCTCTTCCTCTTCAACTCCTGTGTAGCCGGATGATCCAGTTCGAAGATTTCCACTTTGTTTTCCAATTCTGGATGCCGGAAACAAAAGGTATCTAGCCCGGCTCCAAGGATAACATACTGTTTTAATCCGAGTATCGCTTCATTCAGGAATACTTGTTCACAGTATGCTGCCCGTGCTAAAGGCGTTGGAGAAAGCTGGACTTGTGTAATCCATTTTAAAATTTCATCCGGGTCCTCTTGATATTTTTGAGCAATCTCCTGGTTAAAAAAGGATATGCCTTGGATCATATTCTCGCTGATGTCTGCAAATTCTTTGGCCGTAATTAAATCTTTGGCAATAAAATCATCGAAAATTTTGGGTGTGTCATATTTACTATGATAGGCTCGACCAAATGCTGAGATTAAGGAAGTTACACTGGACTCATTTGTCTTCATACAATCACCCTCCGCATAAACAAAAATAAGACTCCCCCTGGCCAGGAGAATCTTATTATAAACGTTAAATTCGGATATGTAAATTATAGCATAAATAAATTATTTTGTCAATGATAAATTTGATCATCCAAGTTTTAAGTTCAATCTATCTAGCAAATTTGATTATTGATAAAGAATATCACTAAATACGGCAACAATGCCCATGTATAACTCCGTAAGTATAGTACTATCTGAATCCTTGTTATGAGCAGCTTGACTTACACCTGTTGTGTAAAGGTAGAACAATTGATACGCCAAAGGTTTAGATATTTCATGTCTTCCTTTAGTGAATTTTCTTAGTGCCTCTAAAAAACCCAGTAGCTCTCTTATACTTTCTTCCGGCAACTCCCTATTCGTTCTTATATACAGAAGAATATTTAATATGAGAGTTGATATTTCCTTTTCTAATTGAATTTCATCACTCATAGAATCCACCCCACTTTCCAGTCATTTCAGCCGCGTACTCTTCCTCCATTGGTACATACACATTATCTAGGCATAGAATATATTAAAAATCCCTTATCGATTTGTGCGTATGTTTATACTGATTACTTGTCCTATATTTCCAATAATACCCTTTACAAAACACTTTGCAGGAACTGGAATCAACTCACCTCCGTTCAGCGTGGATTTGATCATTCTTTGTTTTGCCAAGTCATAAACAGTCACAAGAAAACCGTTCAGGAAAACCGCGGATCTACTGCCGTCATCACTCCAATGAATTTCAATAGCCTCACTATCTAATTGGAGATGGCCAGAATAACTGAATAAAACATCATTACACTGCTGTACCAAAGTAATCTCGTTCTCAACTGAAGACAATACAGTCCTCACTTCGGAACGGGTGTCTTCGACCTCGATAGCCCATTTCTCACCAGGAGACATCTCCATCTTAAGTATTCGTCCAGGTAAAACCGATGTATTCAAATCCATCCTCATATTGGACACTATAATGTTCATCAAAATTTCCATGGCGTTTATAGCTCTGTCGTTTACAAATATCTCATTGTTCTCTATCCTGATCCTTATAGACCCGGTTACTTGTGCATCTCCACTCAAGGAGTAACCTTTGGGCCCAAAGACCTTTTGAACCAAATAAACCAGCCATTCCACAATATTTACCGTTTGTTCACTGGAGGTCCATATGATTTGCTTACGATCTTTGGTTGGTTTCCAATGCAACCAGAGGTCCGGTTGACAACTGGGCGGAGCATTATAATCAACAACGGATGGATCTACGCTCTGTCCAGACTCTGGAAAATCTAATGGATTATAATAAAATTCGCCGTCAACCCCCATATCTTTATCTGGAACCATACTAGAAAGTATCTTGACATCTCTTTTCATTCTTCTTGTTTTTGCAAGGCCTTCCACTAAATGATAGGTCTCTTCATCCAGTTGCCGGTCAACGTTTATAGCTATCTTCACCATACTTCCCCTCCCATTCGAATAGAACAGCACCCTGAATTCATTTGTGGTTATAAAAAATTCAATGTACTGAAATATTTCGTCCTACGCCTACTGCTTTGTTTTGAATTTGGTGCAATAGACTGCTAAGGCTCTATTCACAGTCAAGGAATTCTGAGTAATTTGGCAAAAATGAACATTACACTAAAACTTCAAATGTAATCTGTCTACAATAAAAACTAAATATATTATTTTCATATTCATCAACTTGTTTCATGTACTCCTCGTAGGCTTCCTGAATTTTCTGCCTACATATACGTTCCCATAATTCTTTGAATTCAACTTCCATATTTTCATCTTTGTCAACAGGGAACATTTCGCCTCCTAATCCAATCCATGCTTTTGAGTCGGGTACTACCCCAAATTCTCCTGAGTAAGCAAGTTCATGCGGAGCATACGTATAACTAACATTCGGACAATTCTCAGATAAACAATGATATCCAGGGTTACCTATTCTATCTTTTCAACACAAAGAAGGTCGAGAAGTATTGTTTTCACAATATACTTCTAAAAGAACATGCCTAAGTTTCATTGAAACACCTCAATTATAATAATCATTGTGGGCTGTTATAACTTCTACCCCAGTTCATTCGGCACTGGGTGGGGGAAAAGAAAGACCTTGAGAATTGTCGCCCCAAGGTCGGTTATTATAGTAGTTCTATTTCGATATCAAATTACTTGCCCCTTAATGCTTCAAAAAATGCTTTTCCACAGTTCATAGGTTCAGTAATGCAATTATAGGGCAGAGAGTACATTTCGTAAAACCTCCGCTTTTTTTGCTCAAACGCTTTCTGACTCCTTCTTATTTGAAAGTCGTTTGTTAAGTCTATTTCCTCTTTCAGGCGCATATCAATAGTTTTCATTCGTAGCTGCTCATTCAAAACCTTGCAAATAAATACAGCCACTTCAAATGTTTCTTCATTGCTAGTTACCGCAAAACGTACCGAAATTTCCTCTATACCTTCCTTTTCAACTAATCCGGCGTTTATTTCGATCTCAACAATAGTTTTAACATCTGAATAAACATAATAACATTCCGCCTTTTTCCTTACTGTTATATCGGGTGGCACATATGCTCGAATCCCTTTTATAGATAAAATAGCTTCAACTGCTTTGGAAAAAGGGGTTCTTTTCCCTCCCACATAGTCAACAATATCATCTTCAATAGTAACTTGGGAGTCATGTGGAACTAATAACAAGTTGTATGATTCTAAACCCATTACAATCACCTTCCGTAATAATAATCATTAAGCAACTGATCTGGAGTTTTCTTATAAATGTCTCTGAGTTGCTGCTCTGTTAACATTTTAACTGGTACATTCTCAATGCCTGCTTGCCTTGCAGCTTTAGCCCTATGATGTCCATTTACAATAAAGTTTTTACCATTCATTTGATATATCTCTATTGGGTCGCCAACCCATCCGTTCTTTTTCATATTCTCAGTAATGTCTTTTAGATTCTTCTTTGATATTGCATCGCCCGTTCCCTCTAAATCCCAGACTCTCATTACATCACAACCAGTATTATGAACCCAAATCCCCAAATCACTTACAAAATAGGTATGGAAATTAGCAACCGTAAAGTTGTATACCTTAACTGGGTTATCATGCTTGACTATCTTGATATTGTCAATCATTAAGATATTTCCGTTGCTTTGCTGTAGCTTATCCCCAGCCTGCAAGTCAGCCGCAAGCACCCAACCTTTTCCTTCAACCCAGAAAGGATGATTGTCGGTTGTCTCAATGACCTGGTTGCCTATTGTAAGTTCATAGATGATTTCCTTGTCATTTCGATACAGATGTTTGACTTCCTTATAAGCCTGCTCTCCACTCTCTTCATCCTTGGAAAGAACCTTATCTCCGACCTCAATGTCTTCGATATTTTTCTCCCCTTCGTCTGTTTGAACCTTAGTACCCGCTACAAAGCAATTACATCCAGATGAAGATTTGCTCTTCGTCTTATTCTGGTTGCCTACACTGCCACGCATACTGACGTTTGTAGCAAATCCCATCGCCATAGCTGCGACATACTCTGCCTCTACTGATTCATAATACGCTCGTATTAACTCTTCTCTCGCCCAGCCTGCATTACCGGCACTGTTCGTGTAGGCACTTGTTCCCGTTAACAATCCATATAAGTAATTGTACTGGTTTTTCTTCATGAAAGAAGCAAAGTTGTAGTGATTCCATATGAAATCCTTGTACACCTGATAATTCTTATTGGTTGTACTGAATTTAGATTTCACCCTAGCTTCATCCACTATGATTCTTAGCTGCTTGACATTATAGGGTTCCCATGCCATATTCCCGCTAGGATCTGTATACCTCAACGGATTATTCTCCACATACGTATACAAATTAAAACTCAGCGGATCATCCAGTTCCCCTTCATACGTATCCTCACTAATAAACCGGCCAATACGAGAGTCAAAATCCCGCGCCTGCGCATGGGAATAGCTGCTGTAGTAATCATAGCCCAGGCTGGTGTAGCCGAACAAGTTGTCTGGACCGGACCAGTTCAGGTCGAATTTCTCCGGGTTTTCGGCTACGCCGAATTCGTCGTAACGGTACCGTGTTGACACGCTGCCGTCCTGGCCTTCCAGGCCAATCACGCTGCCCTGTGCATCACTCAGATAATAGAGTGTCTTCGGCGCTGTAGCCGCCGCTCCTGCACCACTGGCTCCATCAGCCGGTTCCCAATCGTTGCTCTCGTCTCCGCTGACCAAATAACTCATGCTGATCCGTTCTTCACCGGCTCCGTAGACGTAGGACTGCTTCCAGTTCTGGCCGTCAGCTCCGGTTGCCATAAGAGGCTGTGGAATGCTCATGGTGATGTCATTGGTAAAATAAATATCAATCTGCCGCTTCTTGTATTGCGGCTCCCAGCCATCCCGGTTCCCGGCAGGATTGCTTGAGAGATAGGCATCCTGAATTGCACCGTCACCAATGGTGGTCCGCATGGAGACCCGGTTCCCGTCACCGTCATACTTGTATGTGGTGATATCGCCGTACGCGTTGGTATTCCCGATCAGCCGGTTCGATGCATCCCAGCAGTTGCTCTCCAGCACCTGAGGGCCTGCAGCCTGTGCAACCTTCAGCAGCGCGTCAGGATTCAGGACTTTATCTGCCCCATATACCTCTTCCGTGACACCAGATTCAAGCTCTGCTTCCGGAAGACCGGATAATGAAGCTCCTTCAGCATCGGTTGGAATCGTTCCTACTGGACTTGAAGATGGAGTTGGAATCGATGACAGCGGATCTAACAGCTCCGACAATGCATCTGTATTGGTAACTGCATTTGCATTTGTATTTACGTCTGCGTCTAAGTCTGTGTTCCCGCCTGCTTCCAATCCTTTTACTTCCTTATCCGAATAGACACTTTCCGGCACTGTAACCTTCTGCGCATTGGCCTTCGCCGTGAACAAGCTCAAAACCGTTTCGCTGTCGATCCCGCTGACTTCCAGCAAATTGCCGCGCTTATCGTAGGCGTAGTCCTTGTAGTCGCTGCCTTTTTCGTAATGGGTCAGCTTGTTGGCCGCATCGTAGGTGTAGCTCTCCAAGGTGGCAATTCCGGATTCAGTTGTTTCTTTGCCCAGACGATTGCCTACGGTGTCGTAGGAATAGACGACTTTGGAACCATTCTGCTTCTGCACTTCAACCAGTTGGTTCAGCGCATCGTACGCATAATCCGAGATGTCTGCCGGTCGCTGTGTGCCGGCCGGATTATCCTCATCGCTGCCGCCTTCCTGGCGTTCTGTGCGTATTTTGTTCCCTGCCGGATCGTAGACATAGGTCAGCTGCTCCAAAAGCGCGCCGCCCGGTGCCTGATGCTTCATCTCCAGCAGTTGTCCAACCCCGTCATAGGTATAAGTGCTTTGACCGTTGTTCGGCAGCAGCTTCTCCGTCAGCCGGCCGCCTGCATCGTACTGATAGCTGGTCGTCTGGTTCTGCGCATCCGTTACCTGCTTGATGCGGCCCAGCTTATCGTACGCATAGTTGACCACTGAGTTATCCGGATAGATCACTCTGCTGCGCTGTCCGGTTGCGGTCCATTCATAACGCACGTTATTGCCGTCCGGATCAATGACCGACGTTGGCCGGTTAAGTGCGTCATAGGTATATCTTGTGTTTCCGGTACTGTCCGTCATCATCTCACGGCGTCCCGCGAGGTCATATTTGTAATTTACAGTAAGATCGTTACCGTACTTAATCTGCTCCACTTGATTGCCTTTATTATAAGCATACACGGTTGTATTATTGTCCGGTTCAGTAACCTTCTGCAGGTTGCCGTTCTTATCATAAGCAAGGCTGGTCTTCTCCTGCAGCGGATTCACTGATTCAATCACCCGGTTTAGTGCATCGTATTGATAAGAAGTCACTGCTCCCAGGGCATTGGTTTTGTCCAGCAAGTTGCCGGAGGCGTCATAATTGTAATGGGTGGTGCTGCCCTCCGCATTCTTCACATCTGTTAACCGGCCCAGCGGATCATACGTAAAAGCAGTTTCACGCTGATTCGCATCCACGATCTTCTCTACATTGCCTTGAGCATCATAAGCATATGAGGTTTCGTACCCGAGCGCGTTGCGTACCTGTGTACTGCGCCCCAAATCATCGTATTCGTAGGTGGTCTTCTGGCCTGCCGCATCGGTGAACCCGGTCATTAGTCCGCGTGCATTGCGGGTTACGACCGTTTCCTCATTCAGCGGATTGATTGTCCCTGCATCCAGACCTCTGCTGTCGTATTTGGTCTTCCAGATGGAATGATTAGGGTCGATGACGGCAATCTGATTGCCGTTCTTGTCGTACTGGTATTCCGTTACCCCACGTAGCGCATCTGTTACCTTCACCAGTTGTCCCAGTGCATTGTAGTCATAATAGGTGCTATTGCCCAGCGCATCCGTCTCTTTGATGGTATTGCCAGCGGCATCATAACGGTAACTCGTCTTGGCATCGAGCGGATCGGTCACACTCAGCAGTTCATTGCGTTTACTGTAGGTATAGGAGGTGAGGTTACCCTTAGCATCCTTCCGGGTGAGCATATTTCCGTTATCATCGTAGGTATAAGTGCTCTTCCCGCCTTCAGCATCGGTAACTTCCTTTACTTGTCCGATACTGTCGTAGCTGTAAGCCGTTGTCTCACCCGCCTTATCTTTTTGCTCTATCACGCGGCCAAGCGCATCATACGTATTGCTGGTACTATGCTCAAGTCCGTCCTTCGTGCCGCTTAACCGGTATACCTGATAAGAGCTGACGGTCTTTGTCCCGGCTTCATCCGTTTGCTCTTCCACATTGCCATTTGCGTCAAAAGTGACCGTGCTCGTCTGGCCAAGTGCGTCGGTAATGGAAACGGCACGGTCCTTCTTGTCATATTCGACACCTTGCAGCTTGCCCTCGGCATCCGCCACTTGGGTGGTGCGGTGCAGGGTATCACGCTCAATCACTGTCGTATATCCGCTCGGGTCCTTAATTTCCTGTGCGAACCCGGCAGCATCATTGATATATGCTGTGGTATGCCCTTCGGCATCGGTTACGGAGACCGGAACCCCTGCACTGTCTCTGACAATGCTGACAGTGCTGCCGAGGGCATCCGTACTTGTGACAAGATTGCCTGCGGTATCATAATCGTAGGTGGAAGGGTTACCGAGGGCATCGATCTTCTCAACCGCACGGTTCAAGGCGTTATAACGTGTGAGGGTGGAAGTACCATTCTCATCTGTCAGCTGAGTAACATTGCCGCGCTCGTCATATGCCAATTTTTCTTTATTACCGTTAGCATCTGTGATCGCGGTTACCCGGTCACTGCTGTCATAGCTGTATTTAACGATCGAGCCATTCGCCGCTTGCCGCTGAACGACTTGAAAATTATTGTTCCAAACATAAGCAGTATCTTGATGAAGCGCGTTGGTCCACGTTGTTTTATTCGCAGTAGTGGCGATGGAAGAAGCCAATCCGGCAGCACTCACCGTTCTGGCATTCCCGGAATTCACATCACTTGCCCCGCTCTCCGAATAGGTCAAAATGGTCTTGCCTGCTCCCACTCCCGTATGAACAACAGGAGTCTGGTTCGGAGTCATGTCTCCGCCAAGGACGAATAGACCGCCCGTCTGCACATTCAGATTATTGTTAACATTGACGTTGTCACGAACGAACAGATCGCCGCCGGACACGGTTAGATTCGCCGTCTGGTTGTTGGATACGATCCCGCCAACGACCATCTCCTGCGCGATGTTCATTTCCACCCTAGTGTTGATGGACAAGTCTCCGGCAATCCATATCCGCTGCGCATCAATGGTCAGACCGCCGCTGTTATAGGTCAAGCTGCCCGTTTGCAGCGTATCCCCCACAGTTACGGAAGAATCATTGTTGAGATGAATCGTTCCGCCGGACCACAGATTGCCGTACAAACCTTGAACCTTCTGCACATCCAGTGCAAGCTTGGTATTGGCATTAAGTCCCTGCTTCAGAATCAGCGTACCGTACACACGCACGGTAATATCCCGGTTCGTATTCATACCATCCACGATCAGCACCACAGGCTTGTTCGGCGACCCGAATGTTACGCTTTCTTCAAGATTTAAATGACCCGAACTGACAACTGCCGGGGATGTACTGCTGGCCGCAATTGCACTTTGGATGGCAGCAATCCCGCCTGGAGCGGCAACCGCAGAAGTAATGAAGCCATCCCGTTTGTTCTCGATGGCTCCGATGCTGCCCGCCAAATAGTCAGCGATGAGCGGCTTCAGCCCGGCAACCTGCCGGTATGCAGGTGCATGGGCAAGATTATGCATCGTACCGGACAAAATCACTTCATCCGAGTCCGGAATATCCCGTCCGTTTGCAGGATTTATCCCAGTCTCGCCGCCATCAGACACCTCTCCCCGAACTACTGGAGCTACGCGCCCTTCATAGCTGGATGAACTTGTCTGCCCGTAAAAATCGGTAAAGCCGGTCACGCGTTGATGGTCATCATAGGTCACACTCATCGTGGCGGTCCCTTTGGCATCCGTAACACTAAGCACATGGTGCTTGTTATCATAGGTAAGCTTGGTTATAGCTCCATCCACATCAGTAATCGAGGTCAGGTCCCCAGTGGCCGGGTGATAATGAAATGACATTTGGCGGCCGGTTGGATCACTTGCAGTCATCAGCTTTCCTGCTCCGTCGTAGCTTAAGCTCAGAGAAGCCCCGGCTGTACTGACCGTTGCCAGCTTCGTACCCTGATAAGCAAAAGTGATCTTATTCCCGTTCAAATCCGTAATGGACTGCAGCAGCCCCTCTGCATTGAACCGGTAGAGATCGCCTTGAGGTGATGATAGAGTATACGCCCCTGCTGACGGAGCACTCAGCGTCCAGTCCGTGCCGCGCGGTTTCAGATACTCTCCTCCCGACAAAGGTACGTACTCAAAACGCGAGCCATCCGGGCTCATCACTTCTACCTTGCCGTCTTCTACCGCAGTCAGCTTCCATTCATAGCTGTGATGCCACCCTAATCCACTTACACCTGTAAAAGGGTCACGGCTTAAATAGTTCAGGCCGAATTGCAGCGGCATCAACGCCTGCAGCGAGATTGAATCACTGGAGTAGACAAAATCTCCCCGGGCCGGATCAACCGGTGCCTGTCCGGACGGGTTCACAATCCGCAGCCGATCCTGAAGGGCCGCTTCCGTAAACTGCGGCAGATCCCCGCTGTTTATAGCCCGGCTGGTTTGCGGATTGGCCAAAAGAATGGAGGTCAGGCCGCTGATTGCTCCCGCAGAGGTTGCAGACTGATTCAATACTGCAATGTCCTGAGCCTTCTCCTGCATGGCCTGAACAGTATCCAGCTTATAATAATAGGCTGCCAGCGCCTCCCAGCTGAGTGAAAAAGCAGGCATAGGCGCACGCAGCACTGCGAGCGGCTCCGAAACTCCAGAGTACTTACCTTCCTCTTTCGCTCTTGCCGTGATATGCACGGCTTTGCCCAGCGTTAGCCCGATCTGTTCACTCCATTGTCCTGCGCTGTTGGCAGCAATATTAGAGTACAGCCGTTTTTCCCCACTGGACGGATAATAAAGTTCCACTTCCAGCTGGGCCCCTGGTTCAGCAGTTCCTGAAACCACAGATTGTCCTGCAGCAGCAGGTTTGATCTGCAAAGCTGCCGGAGGAGGCAATTCATCGCCCCCAAGGATTTCAAAGCTGGCGATCTGCCCGTAGTACACGCCAACACCGTTATACTCGGCAGGGGAGATACAGATGTTGTAACGCCCTTCATCCAGCGGTACACCGCCGATTTTCCCGTCCCATTCATACTCATGAACGATATATTGGCCGTTCAGCTTCGTTGGATATTCACCGCTCTTAATCAGATCCCCGAG
Source organism: Paenibacillus sp. FSL L8-0470 (assembly GCF_038008625.1). Taxonomy (NCBI): domain Bacteria; kingdom Bacillati; phylum Bacillota; class Bacilli; order Caryophanales; family Paenibacillaceae; genus Paenibacillus; species Paenibacillus sp. FSL L8-0470. Next base: position 2,453,169 of record NZ_JBBOZM010000001.1, on the reverse strand, counting down.
GAGCGGGGACGATCCGTCCCGCTGCGGAGTACAGAGGCTGATATTCGTTTTATGATACTCCTGACCGTTGTCGGCCGCGTTGAAGCTAAAGGAGATTTTAACCGATTTTCCCGATTCCGGGTTAAGTTCACTGGGTTCAATCCGCATATTGGTAGCTGCATAGGCCGGAGAGATGAGCTTATCCAGACCTGGAAGGATGGGAATATAAGAAATGACCAACAGCAAAGCAAGCATGAGGTTAAAACGCGCCTTCAAGCTGCCGCCGCGCCACTTCCTTTTGAGCGCTCCGAATTTCATGATTTGATCTCCTATCCGTTGTAAGTTAGAGTAATTTCAGCTCAGCCAGCAGCTTGTACATCACGACCGCTGCTTCTGCTCTCGTTGATGAATCTTTAGGCTTCAAAAGCTGTCCGTTACCCTGCACCAGCTTCTTGCCTACCGCCGCAGCTACGGAATCCCTTGCCCAACTGCTAACGCTGCCGTTGTCCTTATATCCGCCCAATTCAGCTGCAAGCTTGGCAGATTCTGCAGCAGAAGCCCGGCTGCCGATAGTGCTGTCTATTGCCCGCATCAGCATCACCATCATCTGTTCACGGGTCAGCGGATCATTACCGTGAAAAAGTCCACCTTCTCCCGTTACGATTCCTGCCGCTGCAGCTGCTTCCACATAAGGGTAGGACCAGTTCGCAGCTGAAACATCACGGAAAGCCGGCGTCTCCGGCCGCTGCGGCTGCAATCCAAGAGTTGCTGCCAGCAGCTTGGTGAATTCAGCCCGGGTCAGGATCCCTTTTGGCGCATAAGCCGTTCCGTTCATCCCGTTTACAATCCCCCTAGCCCCCAGCACCTCTACTGCTTGCTGCGCCCAGTGGCCTGACATATCTGTGAATTCAGCTCCGCGTAGCATTACCGCATATAGTCCAGAAGCTGTAATTCTGGATTGAACAACGGCGTCTTCCGCCGCAGTCACTCCGCCAATATAGTTCCATATGCCTTTTGCCGGATCGTTGCTATAGATTCCAAGCTTCTCACGGCCTGTCGTCCAAGGCGCTTCCTTCGGGTACCTTACCGTCAGCTTGGCCGGCATCAGGAACGGAGCACTCGCTTGCACCTGCCACGCAGAACCTGCCTTCAGCAGCTTTTTGCCGGTTGCGTCGAGCAGTACTTCTTTCTCCAGCTCAGCTTGGGCCAAGCTTACAGTGGTATTGTCAGGGAAGGTTCCTGCTGAAATCTCCAGCCGTGCCCAGCCATTCAGTACAGACAAAGTACCTCCAGCACTTCCGATAACCTGACTGTCCTTGGCTCCGGTTACTACAGGGGTCTTCACTTCCGGGGTTGAACCCGGGTTCGGATCTGCGCCTGGATTTGGAACTGCACCTGGATTTGAGGTTGTCCCTGGAGTTGGAGTCGTTCCTGGGGTTGGGGTTACCGCTGGACTTGGAGTGGCTCCCGGACTCGGAGGGGTTGATCCTTCCTTCAGGTCAATCGACTCTATGTAGTCATCCTTCTTGCTGTAAAGCAGCTTATCCCCGGTAATGCCGATCAGCTTCGTTCCGGGCTCTATTGCTGGCAGTGATTTCACTGCATATGTAGAAAGGTTCACTTGCTGCAATGTGGCAGCACCGTCCCTCTCCTCTTGAAAAACTGCCTGCCCTTCACCTATCGACATGAAGGCATACTGGGTTCCTCCAGGCTTCATCTCGGTGAGATCCACAGGCAGAGCAGTCAGATCCTTGATATTCAGAATCACATATTTGCTCTCGGAAGACCCATTTTTTTGCTTAAACAGCACATCGCTGCCGTTAAAAACAAACCAGTCCACATAGCTTGCTCCGCCCAGACTAACAAGTGCACGCGTAGCTCCGCTTTTCAAATGGAGCAGACTGAGCCCCCCGTCACGGGCATTCTTATACACCACATTGCCGCCGGCCAGCACCGGGAAACGTCCTTCGCCAAGGTCGGCTTCAACACCCGTAGCCAGATCATGATAGATCATGCTGCCGTAATTTTTGCGCTCGTACCAGACTACACCGGCTCCATCCGTAGTCGGATTGCCATATGTGCCAGACTGTTTGTTAAGCTTTCTTCGGGTACCCGTCTCAAGATCGGCAGTGTAAATATCCCAGTTCAGTGAAGACTCCTGCTCTGTTCCTTTGTCGGCCCACACTGCAACGTTGCCGCTCACATAAGGCGCATCCTTGGCGGATGAACCCGATGTAAGAACAGTGCTGGCACCACTGGCCTGATTCATCGCGTGAACCTGCTTCACCCCATCGGCCCCTGCTTCCAGCCATACGATCCGGTTACCGGATACGTTATAGTCCGTTCTACCCGGATCGGTCCCGGCAGCCAAAACCTGCTTCATGCTAAGGCCGCCGCTAATCAGGCCCACAAGCAAACTCACCGCCACTGCGGAAACAACCATCCGCGAAAACTTCCCTTTCCTAATAAACCTCATTTACTTCTCTCCCCTAGCGCTATTTGTAGGCACGCCAAAAAACCAAGTGCCTTGAGCGGCCCGGCTGTCTTAACATCCTCCTTTGGATGAAGTAGACCCGTGGCTTTGCGTCTCCGACTTTCGTACGGATTTGCCTTTGTTTCAAACTCGGTTTTTCTGTCCCGTTATGGGTATACAAGTGTGACTTTAGATGTACAGGACTCTTTCTTTATCGGAATTTATCCCTATAAAATTAATAAGTCCTAGTTCTCCCTTACTTATATATCTTTTCCTTTTTTCGGAAATAGGCTTCGTTCTTCGGCATTTGTAAAGATTTACAACAAATATAGAAACAAAAAAACGGCATCTCTGCCGTTTAATTGTGTTATAGACTCTCAGGATTCGAACCCAGGACCTATATAAAGGATTTCACTAATTACTCCTGCTTTAAATGCTTGGCTGCGGCTGCAGGTGCAAACAGCGAGTTTGCAAGCAGAGCTACCGTTCCTTTATACACTGCGTGCGACGCTGCGACACTTCCCAAATGTCCTCCTATGTGCAGGTGAATCACTCCGTGAAGAGAGGACCAAATCGTACCTACAATAAATTCCGCATTTGAATCACCGGCGATTAGGCCTTGCTCTTGAGCGCTGACAATCACGGACAACAAGCGCCGCATAGCAGTAACAGTGCCTTTCATACTCTGCTCATCCGGTTTGAAATCGGCAAATGCTCCCCCAAACATCAATTTATAGTAGCTGGTGTAGCGCTGGCCAAATTCCCAATACACTTCTGCCAGATTAATTAAATACTGCTGCAGATCCTCTGACTGTGAAGCACTCTCAAATTCGCTCGAGAGTATTTTGCAGCCCTCCAGATATAATTGCTGGGCTAAACCTTCTTTATTAGCAAACAGACTATAGATGATCTTGGTCGAGCAACCCATCTTCTGAGCTACTTTTCGCACGGTGACAGCTTCCGGCCCTTCTTCCTGAAGAATAAAGGCTGCTGCATCAACTACGAGTTGACGAAGACTAGCTGTGTTCTGTAAGCGGGCTTCCTGGTAGGTTGTCAGCTTTCTATTGCTTGCGTCAGCAAAATTATTAGGTTCATTCAACTTAATCGCCTTCTTTATTTATGTTGTTATTCTCGGGAAACGCAGTTTCCAATCATATACCACGCATTCTATACAGTCGATTCCACAAAGTCAATCATACATACACATATCTTCTTGCAAATTTTTAAAAAAGAAGGTTTGACTTTCTCCAGCCAGCGGGTTACTATGATTTCAACAGGAAACAACGTTTCCTAACGAATACATCGTTTTAATAGGAGGAATAATTTTATGAATATTCAAGGAAAATGGTCGCTAGTCACGGGTGCCTCTTCCGGTATTGGCGAACAATTCGCAATACAGCTGGCTAAACAAGGAAGTCATCTGGTTCTCGTAGCCAGATCTAAGAACAAACTCGATGACTTGGCAGCGGAGCTCGAAAGAAGCTATAACATCAAGGTCAAAGTCATAGCTATGGATCTTACGGAAGCAAGTGCACCAAGCGAATTGTTCCAGCAATGCCAGCTGTTGAAACTTGAGATTGAGCTGCTGGTCAATAATGCCGGATTTGCCACTCATGGGAGGTTCGAGCAAATCTCAGGCCAGCGGCAGCATGAGGAGATTATGTTGAATGTTGCTGCCGTCGTAAATATGACTCATTTATTCTTGCCGGATATGCTGCGCAGAAGCTCTGGTACTGTGATCAATGTATCGTCCACCGCAGGATTTCAGCCGCTCCCCTATATGGCTGTGTATGGGGCAACCAAAGCTTTTGTCTTGTCCTTTACAGACGCATTATGGTGGGAGAATCGTGACCGTGGAGTCCAGTTCTTTGCACTTTGCCCCGGTTCTACAGATACAGCTTTCTTCACCGTCGTGGGGACGGAGGATGCTTCAGTCGGGAAGAAAGCAACTCCACAGCAGGTAGTTGAGACTGCGCTGCGCTCACTCGCGAAAAAGAAGATATACACTGTTCCAGGCTCGCAAAATTACCTCGGAGCACAGTTGTCCAGATTCGTTACCCGAAAGCAGAGTCTGCGGATTGTTGGAAACATGCTTGCCCCAAAATAGCGTATAATGAACAAAATAGAAAATTCACAGAAAGGGGGTAGGATACATGATATTGAGCATGAATTGGATTACACTCAGGGTGCGGGATCTGGAGGCATCCCTTAATTTTTATCACAGCATTCTGGGACTTCCGATTGACCGCAGATTCGAAAGCAGAGGAAGACAGATTGTAATGTTAGGCACGGAGGGGCAGCCCAAGATCGAGCTTATTCAGGGAAGCGACCCGGCTCTGAAGCCGGAATGCGGTGTGTCCATTGGGTTCGAGGTGGCGTCACTGGATGAGGCGATAGAGAGTTTCAAAAGCCAGGGTATCCCGGTAGCGCGTGGTCCGATCACGCCGAATCCACGCATATCATTCTTTTATGTACTGGATCCGGACGGTTTCGAGGTACAGATTGCAGCGCACAGCTAAGCCAGTGTTTTCGTCTTTTCACTATGGAGCAGAAGCAATAAAGCTGCACCCCGTCACAAGATTCATAAATTACCCGAAACGGGGCACGGCATTCAGACAAATTTGTTTCAGTGTCCTGCTAGGGTGTTAGTTAACTTTGGTAAACAACCACTTCTGAGCATCACTTCCATTGTCGGTCCATTGCTGGACCAGTGCCCCATCTGCCGTAGAAGATCCGGATACGTCCATGACCAACCCACTCCCTTTGGAAACAAGTTTGAAGTACCCGCCTCCCGCATCCACGATTCTCCACTGCTGGGCATTGGAACCATTATCGTCCCATTGCTGAAGCTGTACACCGGTGGAAGTACTTGAGCTTGGGACATCCAATACTTTTCCGCTATGCATTGCAGTAAGCTTGTAGTATCCATCACCTGTACTTTCTACCTTGAATTTCTGGTTATTGGCAGTGTAATTGGTCCATTGCTGCATTTTCGCTCCACTGGCTGTGGAAACGTCCACTACATCCAGCGCCTTGCCGCTCGCCTTGTTTGTTAAGGTATAAATACTGCCGCTTTCGATATTTGGCGAAGTGGATGCCTGATACACGCGTACATAATCAACCAGCATTTGTGCCGGGAATGGAGTTGAATTGTTGGGACTGCCCGGCCAATTTCCGCCCACGGCAAGATTGAGCAGTATAAAGAATGGCTTCTGGTATTCTTCCGTATTTCCAGTTCCGTTCTCAATATAGAAGGCATTATATTGGTTGCCGTCTACAAACCACTTAATATAATTTGCATCCCACTCAATGCTGTAGACATGGTACTGGGAAAAATCCAGATTGCCGGATACCTGTCCATACTCAGCATGTCCATTGGCATCCCAATGCACTGTGCCATTAACAAAGGCATTATTGTTTACACGTTCCATAATGTCGATTTCCCCGCACTGAGGCCAATGCGCCGAATCGATGTTCGTTCCAAGCATCCAAAATGCCGGCCATATTCCCTGCCCAGAGGGCAATTTGATTCTCGCTTCGATTTTTCCATAGGTAAAACTTTTTAATCCTTGTGTCTTTATCCTTGCAGAGGTGTAATTCTTTCCGCCATAGGATTCTTTGAGTGCAGTAATGACGAGATTCCCCCCGATAACGTTCAAGTTCTGCGCACGGTTGGTGTAGTACTGCAGTTCATTGTTTCCCCCGCCATCGCCGTTAACTTCGGCAGACCAATTGCCAGTATTCAGAGAATTCCCGTCGAATTCGTCGCTCCATACCTGATTCCAGTTAGAAGCTGCATTTGAATGCCCAGCGGGTACTAAAGAAATCAAGAGTGTGAACAGAAGTAATAGAACCAGAACTTTTCCCCTTCTCAACATCATCTTTCCCTCCTCTTAAAATGAAAGTTTTAATAGGACGCAGGAAAACAGACGCTAACAGTCTAACCATGATCAGTCCAGTAAAATCACCTCATTTATTTTCTTTTATTTCAATGCACGGCGCGCGCTCCGCACATTTGAAACCTGAATTAACCAGAGCATAATAAGCGTTCTCCACACTGTATAGGTACCGACGCCTTTGAAGGGGGCCGTCTAATCTGTTCACTTTATTGTTATTCAACCTGTTTCGTATATAAACACCTGATGTCTTCATTACAGTGGTAGTTTCACAGGAAATTATGTAAGCGCAAACATTTTGTATAAACCCATTATAAACCGGTTTCGGTTCATGAATCCACCTATATTTTGTCCAATTTTCAAAAAATTAGTGGATGTGATGTAGGTGCTCGCACAGCTTAGCAGTCTTGATGCTGAGACATCTTCACAACCCGGCGATAATAAACAACAGTGAGCACAGCGAACAGAAAATAGATGAGCGTATATACCGACATGGCAATAGCTGCCGGGAAGGTGAGGTTGGATAAGGACAGCGCAGAAGCCGCTTTTACGGAAAAGATGGAATGCAAAAGCCCGATCGCAAGCGGAATCGCGAATACAAACATCTGCTTGCGGACAATGCCGCCCATGATCTCACGCTCCCCGAATCCGAGCTGCCACAGAATCGTATAGCTATCCCTCTCCTGTTCTGCCTCTGTCATTTGCTTGAAATACAGAATACTGCCCGTGGAAATCAGGAAGATCAGGCCGAGAAAACCTGCTATAAAAATGATCAGCCCGAATTTTCGGAGCGCCCCTTTATAAAAGCTATCGAAATCGGGATTGCCTCCCTCTTCCTTGACATATTTCGCATAGATGCCAGCTGCGGCTGCACGCTCATTCTTATCCGCAATTTGGTAGGTGTCGATAATAATGGCTTCATATACAGGGGAAGTTGGTAATTGCTCACGAATAGCCTTTATCGAGGCCAGCGGCATCACCAGCTGATGGCCGTGTAAGCTGAAATTCATGGCATAGCGATCATTTCCCCGTGTTAATTGTATGTTGGTGTGAACCCCACTTGCCCCGAAATCAACAGCTTGTGGAAAAGTAACCGGAAACGGCTGCTTGCTTAGCGCCTTCTTGAGGCCGGTGTACCAGACGGCCTCACCCTGTCCTGGGACAATAATGTCTGCACCGCTTGCCTGCAATTGTTCTGCCGCGAGCAACAACAGGCTGCGTCCGTCCCCTTGCCCTTTACCGATCGTGCCAGACAGCCGGACTGCCTCAACCGGTTGATAAGCAAACGCAATTCCTTCCTTCTCCAGCTCAACACGAAATGATTTCGCATCCCGCTCATTATTGGCAAAGATAAAGTCGTAAGGCAGCATTGCTCTAGACTCACTCTCCGCCGAATAGTACAGCGAATAAGAGATGGCTACCATCGTCAGCGTTATCGCAGATAGAATGGTAATCAGGGTGAGCGAGTTCGCATTCCCCTTCATGCGATGCATGATCGGGGCTAGCGACAAACTGTTTTTTAGCCCGAGCTGTCCATCCTTCCCCTTTCGTATCCGGAAGAACAGCCAGCCTATCGTCACACGAAACAGCAAATAGGTCCCAAGTATGGTCGAGGCGAGAATCACAAGCACCTGCTGGAACAGATTCTGGCCGAGGGTTTGGCTGGAGAGCAGATAGCCTGTAACGATCAGTCCAATCCCAAGCAACCCCATCAAAGCGGACAGAACAGTCTTCGGCTCTCCCGGATAATCGCCCTGCTTGTCCGCCTTGAATAGATCGAGTAGCGTTGAGCGGTAAACCTTGAACAGCATTTGTACCATGGTAAGGCCGATAAGCACAGTAAATACGATGACGGTCTGCAAGGCGGCTCCACTCGAGAAAGAGAGGGTTACAACGCTTTCTATACCGATCAGTTTCATCAGAATAAGCATAAAAATCCGCGCCACAAGCGCTCCCCCAACTATTCCGGTCAGGAGCGCCCCCATCCCCAGCAGTGCACTCTCCGTGATGAGCAACCTTGCTACCGCGCTGTGCGTCAGGCCCACCAGCTGATACAGCCCGATTTCCTTGCTGCGGCGTTTCAGAAAAATGCTGTTCGCGTAGATCATGAATACAACTACAATCGTGAGCACCAAAATTCCGGCCACATCAAACACCAAAGTAAATGGAATATCGCCGAATGATGCTGCCATTACCGATGAGTCATTCTGCAATGTGGCAAACACGAAATAAAGGGCTGTACTGAAAATTAGTGCAAAATAATATAAGTAGTAATTTTTAATATTTTTCCGTACACCACGGATAATCAACTCAAACAGTGTCAATATGATCACCCCCGAGCACGGCCTGCACATTCAATATATCTTTGAAGAAAGCTTGCCGTGTCTTGCTGCCACGGTACAATTCGGAATACAGCACTCCGTCCTTCAAAAACACAACTCGGCTGCAATAGCTCGAGGCCACAGGATCATGAGTCACCATCATAATGGTAATATTGTGCTGCCCGTTAAGCTCCTCCAGCATTCCCAATAGAGAGGAGGCCGCCTTCGAATCCAAAGCACCTGTCGGCTCATCCGCAAATACGATGGAGGGCCGGTGGATTAATGCGCGTGCAGCAGACGTCCGTTGCCGCTGCCCCCCGGAAATTTCATTCGGATATTTATGGGCAATCTCCCCGATGCCAAGATCTGCAGCCATGGCCTGAAAATCAGCCTCCACCGCTGCTTTCTTCATCTTATCGAGGGAAAGGGGCAGCAGGATATTCTCTTTTACCGTCAACGTATCAAGTAAGTTGTAATCCTGAAAGATGAAGCCCAGCTTCCTGCGCCGAAAAGCAGACAATTCGCTATTTTTCATAATTGAGACATCCGTATCTTCGACGAGAATTTTCCCTTCCGTCGCTTTATCAATGGTCGCCAACACTTTGATCAAAGTCGACTTCCCCGACCCGGACGGCCCCATGATTCCGACAAACTCACCTTCCACTACACGCAGGTTGATGCCCTTCAGCACCTGCTGAACATTTCCCCTGACACCAAATGATTTACGGACTTCCTGCGCATGCAGTACGGTTCTCAGCCCATTGTTTTGATTCATCTCCATAGCCTCCACTCTGATATAACCTTCATTTTAGAGAAACAGGCCATGCCCGTCGCCCGTATCAGATGACAAACAGGAGGTTCTACGTGACAATATTATCATATTGAAGTCCGGACAGATTCGAACGCATTGATCGCGGTGAAGGTCATCTGAATAGCCGTTCCTGACTGGGACTCAGACTCTACCGTTAACCTAATCCCGATTTTGTCCGCAACAGTTTGAGCTAAATAGAGCCCCAGTCCAGTTGCCGCATTTTGCAGTCTGCCGTTCTCTCCGGTAAAGCCTTTGTCGAAAATACGCGGCAAGTCCTGTGCGGCGATACCCGGTCCTTCATCTCTAATCGTCAGTCTGACAGGCCCATCCTCTATGGCTGTAGTTGACAGTACAATCATTCCGCCCTCCGGGCTATATTTAACCGCATTCGTCAATATTTGCCTGATAATAAAACGGCACCATTTGCGGTCCGTTCTAACTAGGTTCTCTTCGCCTTCAAACTCAACAGCTATATTTTTCTCCATACACCAGGAGCTAAGCTCACGTACTTCCAGTGCAGCAAGCCGCTGAATTCCCGTCTGTTCCAACACATAATCAGCCTCAAGTGTCGGCAAACGCGAAATGTATAATTGCTGGTCGATAAGTAAATGAATCCGCAGCCATTCCGATTCGATTTTACGCATCGCCGGATGGTCTCTGTTGGCATCGATGGTTAATTTCACTGCAGTCAGCGGCGTCTTTACCTCATGCACCCAGGCAGCGATATAATCCTGTTCCATAGATCGGGCAGAATAGCTCTTCGATATTTTATGCCAGTACCAGTGGTCCACTGCCCGTAAGAGCTGGTTCGTCGCTTCCTCCTGATACAAATAAGTTGAAGGCAAGGTTTCAACCCAATCTTCATGGATTCCTTCAGCCAGTTCTGCCAGTGCTCGCGGATACCTCGTTTCTTTACGAAAACGCCACCCAAGGAAAACGATCATCGCCAGAATTAGCAGCAGGTTTAAATAGAGCATCGAATTGCCCCGGATGGAAATGCCATTATCGATCCAGATCAGCAAATCTACAAATAACAATGAGAACAGGAAGAACACAATCCAGCTTTTCCTGTCATACAGATAGCGGAGGAATAAACGTTTCCCGCTCATAACGTACACGCCATATATCCAAGCCCCTTTTTTGTTACAATTGCTTCTTCCAGTTGGAAAAGCGCCAGCTTTTGACGCAGCCGCGTTATGTTCGCTGTCAGCGTATTGTCGTTGACGAAGGTCTCATCATCCCACAGCTTGCGGATCAGATCCTGGCGTAAGATCACTTTATCCTTCTCCTTGACGAGCACCACCAGAATAAAAAATTCGTTCTTGGTCAATAGCACATCCTGCCCATCCTTACGGATCAATCCACGCTTCATATCAATAATGGTGCCGTTCCATTCGATAAGGTCATCAGCTTCCTCTCTGTAAGCATAGGTCCGGCGGAGAACCGCTTGTATTTGCGCGAGCAGCACGTCTATATGAAACGGCTTTTGAATATAATCGTCCGCCCCCATATTCATCGCCATCACCATATCCAGCGGATGATCGCGCGAAGATAGAAAGAGAATCGGCACTTTTGACACTGCCCGAATCTCCCGGCACCAGTGAAAACCATCATACATTGGAAGTTGTATATCTATGATGACCAGCTGGGGCTGCACTTTAATGTAGGTGCTCATCACATCATCAAACCGCTCCGGTCCCGTGACATGAAACGACCACTGCTCCAATCGTTCCTTTAAGGAAGAAAAAATGGCCTCATCATCTTCGATAATAAATATATTAAAATCCATATCGGCGAGCTCCCTTCCGGCTGTTGCTCCTTCATCATACCATTCCGCGCTTCCATACAAAAAGGGGAGGCAAATGAATCGCCCCCCACTGTAATGAACTTATTGCGGAAGCAGCATCGTGAACAGCAGAGCCGCCAGTTCCTGCTTGTTCAACGCCCGCTGAGAGCCGTAATCGAACATGCCGTTCGATTCGGTCACCTCCGGTCCATGCAGCTTCCAGATGACCGCAGAGCTGACAGCATCGGCAGCCCATTTCGACGTGCCCGGTGCAAGGACAGCCGTGGAATCCGGCATCCTAATTCCCGTTACAGTAAGTAAGCGGTAGACGATAGCCGCAGCTTCTTCGCGAAGAATCGGACGGTCCGGTTCGAACAATCCGCTCCCTGTTCCATTCAGCATACCGGCCTCGACAGCGGCTTGAATAGCCTTTCGGTAGGGAGAATTTTCAGTATCCTTGAATACAGACGGATTTGATGATTCAGGGATGCTCCATATCGCGTTAAAAATATGGATGAACGCTCCACGGGTGACCGTTTGCGTAGGCTCAAATGGCTGTGACAAATCATCCGTTAAGAACCCCAGTGACTTTAAGCTAAGAATGTAGCTGGCATACGGATGATCGGCCGCTACATCCGGGAATTCGGCTGGATCCTCCGGTATTTTGGCTGCATAGCTGAATAAATTAGAGTATTTCATATAGAGGATACGGCCCTCGGCATCCGCCTTGAAGGCTAGAGGATTCCCCTCCTCATCAACGAACAGCAGCTCACCGGTCTGCTTCAACTGGTGACGGCTAAGCATATCGCTCACCCTTAGGGTGCCATCTCCTGCCACTTCGACTTTGGTCAGTAGTTTAATCCGCAAATCGGAGTACAGGCCTTCAAACTTGGCAAGGTCTTCCGCCGACTGTACCTTGAATCCCTTCGCTTCATACGGCGATTTGCCACTCGCATAATAATGATTCATAAAAGCGGTAAACAGATCATTACGCAAATCTTGATTCGTATTGTAAGAAACGAAAACACCCGTTTTACGGTCAGGCAGAATCCACAGCAGCGAACTATAGCCCAGAATATCGCCACCTTTGGAGATCACAGCTTCACCCTTCGTTTTGGCCGGAAGAACAGGCGATTCAAAGCCATATGTCATATCCGGCAAATCCGGATGGATGGCCATCTGGTAAGCTGACATCGCCTTCACCGATTCAGGTGACAGGATAACCGTGCCGTCCGACGCACGGCCATCATTCAGAAAAGCTTTCATAAACAATGCCATATCGGAGGCGGTCGATAACATGCTGCCCTCCGGCCATTCACCCGGCGAAAACCCATACACCGGAATAGCATTGCCCTCCGCATCATAAGAAGTGACGAGCCGGCGGGTCAAATCTTTGGTCATGCTAAAGCTGCTTGAAGTCATACCGAGCGGCTTAAACAGATGTTTTTGCACATAACTCCCGAAGGATTCTCCACTTACCTTCTGCACAATGTATCCCTGCAGCCTGGAAGCAAAATTATCGTACATATAGGACGTTCCCGGCTTGCGAACAACAGGTGGGAACACATCGTAGATGCTTTCTTTTAATGAAATAGGTTTCTGGGAAGGGTCAAATAAATAGCTGGCATCCGTAGGTTCGCGAACTTCAAAACCGGTCGTATGCGTCAACAGATGCTCTATCGTTACCGGTGTATCGAAGGGATTTGTTACTTTATAACCATCCAGGTACTTTTCAATGTTGTCCTGAAGCGAAATTTTCCCTTGATCGACAAGTTGCATAATGGCTGCGGCTGTAAATACTTTAGAAACGGAGCCTATCCGGAAGGTACCCAGGCTGGCATCAACCCGTGCCTTCGACGTTTTATCAGCTACGCCATAACCTTTGGAGACAAGCACTTTCCCGTCTTGAACGACAGAGACCGCAGCCGATCCGGCTTTTTGCTTGATGGCATCCTGGGCAAAAAATGCGTCAAGAAACGCCTCAACCTCCTTCGCATCACGGGGCCCGTTCTTTAAATCTCCCGGGGCAGCGCTGCTGAGTGCGGCAACTTGTTGGACCGAGGCTAAATGATCTGATGGCTCAGACGGCTGAGCATACGCGCTTGCTTCAACGGCAAGAGTCAGCATCAGCAGAGCGGCCAGCATGCCGGACTTGCGGCGGGTTTTGTTATTCTTATTCTTATTCTTACTCAACGAAAATCCTCTCCTTGCTTTCCTTAAATTTGGGCTTAACCCAAGTCAGATCGAACAGGCAGTTTCAACCAACACATTTATTGTATGGTTAAGCGCAAACCCTGTCGTTCGATCCAGGTGATAAGCAGGAGGGGGTTTGTTACATTGTTGTCACTTTGGGAATCACTTTCTAGTTTTCTTGGAACATATCCTTGGCCACCTGTATTGCAGATGCGGCACGCGGCCACCCCGCGTAAAAAGCGAGATGTGTTATCGCTTCGATCAATTCTTCCTCGGATAGACCATTCTCCCGGGCCAGACGGATATGAAAGGGCAACTGCTCGGTAAGTCCACCAGCGACTAGCGCCGATACCGTTAGGAGACTGCGTTCCCGAAGCGATAATTGCTCTCTCCGCCATACCTCCTCGAAGAGCACTTCTTCTGAATAGCGGGCAAACGCTGGGGCAATCTCCCCAAAGGTTTCAAGGGCTTTCGATGCAATTTTACGATGCTTCATTCCAATCCCCTCCTTTCCTTCTATGGATGTTCAATCATTTGTGCGATGCCATTGCCAAACGTCCAGTCCTCAAATTCCGTATCGACCAGCACGACGAAGACGTCTTCTTTCCTGATGTGGAGGGTGTTCGACAAAAGTTGAGCCAACTTGCTGTAAAAACTCTTTTTTTGCTCTGTGCTTCTTCCGGATTTGAGCGTGATTTGAATAAAAAGCAGTCCATCCGTTCGCTCTATATTCAAGTAATTTGGACTATAGTAAAACTCACTTGCTTTGTGTGCATGGAATACTTGAAAAAAATCATCTTCCGGTACGTTAAAATGCTCAACTAGAGCACTCATGATATCACGGCTAATATTGGGTAATTGCTCTGCATCGTATTTATTTTCCAAGTAACTTACCCTGACGAATGGCATGTTCCTTCACTCCTTTAGCGATTTATCCTTATTGTACTCCCATCACTTATTCTGTATAATTGAATTAAATGATACAAAAATTCAATTTTTCCGATGGAGATATAGACTATGGACTTAAAGGAACTCACTACATTTCAGACTATCCTTCAAGAAGGAAACTTCTCCAAAGCCGCCGCAAAACTGAACTACGCACAATCTACGATTACGAACCAGGTTCAGCGGCTGGAGAAGGAACTGGGTATCAAGCTTTTCAAACGAGGCTGGGATTCAGAGCTTACCGCTGCCGGGCAAATATTTTCAACAGAGATCGACAAGCTGATTCAACATTGGAACTATGTAGCAGAACAGGCCAAAGCTTTGCAAAAAGAGGAGATCGGCACTCTCAGTATCGGAGGGCTGGAATCGTTAACAGAGCAAGTACTGCCAAACTCGCTGAAGCGGTTCCGCGACTATAAGCCCAATGTATCCTGCCACTTCGTAATCGGGAACACAACCACCCTGTCCCGTTCACTGCTTCAGAATGTATTGGACTTTGCCCTATGCGGAGAGCCTGCCGAGGCGGCTTCGTTTCACTTTGAGCCACTGTACAACGAGCATATCTCTTTCATCGCAGTGCACAACCACCCTTTGGCCGGGAGAGACGAAATCCCTTTTGAAGAATTACTGGGTTATCCAATCATATCCGGGGGAACTACCTGTTTATATTATTCGCGGTTATCGAAGCAATTTTCCCGTTACACTGAAACTCCTTTTCTGTATACAGTAAGTCAAATCTCAGCCATTGCGGGGTTCGTCCAGCAAATCCCTTCCTCCATAGGAGCCGTTCTCGATTCTACGCCATTACCGCCAAATGTTGTGAGAATCCAAGTTGAACTGAAGGATTCCGCCATTCCGGTCGGCCTGCTGCAAGCACGCAATGATGAATATATATCCTCATCCAAGAAACTTTTGATGCAATATATAAAAGAAGAGCTGGAGCTTGATCGACGCCGAAATTAAACGCAAAAAAACACGCCGTATTTGGCGTGTTTGGTTTGCTTGTCCGATTAGAGCAAGTGCTTTGGAGTCGCTTTGTATTCCCTGGTCCAAAGGATGCGGTCTATCTCTGCCTGTAATACCTTAAAGCCGCCGCCCTTAAAAGCGGCTATTGCCTAGAGAGTCGTGTTGACGCACGGCTCTCTTTGCATTGTACGTCTTTTCTATCCAAACAGCAGAAAAAACGGCATCTCTGCCGTTTTTTCTGTGATGGACTCTCAGGGACTCGAACCCTGGACCAATTGATTAAGAGTCAACTGCTCTACCAACTGAGCTAAGAGTCCAAATAGATGTCTAATTATTCGAATTCCACTAGACTGGTATCTTTCAAAAAAAGAAATCATCTTCAAAAGACGCTTTAATATCATATAACTTTATATTGCTTATGTCAAGAAAATCATTACTCGAGTTCTTTCATTATTTTAGAACTACCTGTTTTTGCGGGACAACACATAGTAGACCGGCAGTCCGGCCAGCGTAATGCCGATACCCACAAGAGAACGCAGCGGATCACTGACAATTGTGCTGGCCAGAATATAGATCCCGCCTGCCACCCCTAGAATAGGGGTAACCGGGTAGAGTGGCACACGGTAGCGTCCTTTCTCCGGCGGCAGTTTTTTACGCAAGATGAACACACCAAACACACCCATTGTAAAGAAAATCCACAACACGAACACCAGTAAATCCGTCAGCGTATTAAAGGTTCCCGAGAAAATATAGATGACCGCCAGCACACTTTGAAAAATGAGCGCATTGGCTGGAGTCTGGAACTTGGGATGGATGCTTCGGAGTACCCGGGAAAAAGGAATCTGATTCTTCTCCCCCATTGCCTGAGGTACCCGCGCCGCGGTCATTAAATACCCATTCAGCGCACCAAGTACAGACACGATAATCCCCGCGGTAATGAAAGCCCCGCCGCCGCTGCCAAACAAAGCCTCTGCTGCATCAGCCCCAGGAGTCTGGGAAGAAATGATCTGGTCGTAAGGCAGCGCCTTGAAAATTGCAATATTGAACAACACATAAACGGCGATCACGAACATCACACCAATGGAGATGACCTTCGGCAGGGTCTTGGCCGGATCTTTGATTTCTCCTGCCATATTGGTCACGCTGATCCAACCGTCATAGGCCCATAATGTGCCCAGAACCGCCGCCCCAAAGCCTGCACCAGTCGCAGTAGCTCCAATCCCTCCAAAGCCGGGAGCCAAATCCGAGAATAAACCTACTCCTACGATACCTGCAACCGGAATCAGCTTCCCAACAGTCGCAACCGTCTGAATAATACCGCCGAATTTGGTCGCAATGACGTTCATGAGGAGAATGAATGCCAGAATGGACACCGCCAGCAGCTTCTGCTGCCATTGATTGAGCGGCAAAAAGTAGCCGGAGTATGTGGCAAACGCTATCGCCAGCGCCGCAACGGAGGCCGGATAGGAGATTACAGCCTGCACCCAACCCAGCAAATAGCCGAATACCCCGCCGTACAATTCACCTAGATAAGTATAGAGTCCTCCTGACTTAGGAATGGCGGCTGCGATTTCCGCCACGCTCAGCGCCGAAGCCAGCGTAATGATTCCTCCAATCCCCCAGGCCAAAATACTCATCCATGGCGTACCGGCATGATTCAGCACAATACCCGGCTTCAGAAAAATCCCCGATCCGATGATCATCCCCACCACAATGGCCAGAGCTTCAATGAATGTTACATTTTTTGTTAGCGGCTTCGTATTCATTGTGAAATTAAAAGTCCTTCCTGTCACGAAATTATAGATCTCCCGGTTGTATTATATGTATTGGGGAAAATTACGTATATATAGTTTACGACATAACAGCAAAAAACACATCCCGAAACCACGATGTGTGTAATAATGTTCTCTCTTGACACTCTATATGAAAACGCTTATATTGGACATATTATCAATACGTTATATAACGTTATGCATGTTGTTTATTAGATATCTGTGTAGAAAGGTTGATCTTTATGAAAGTTGTTGCAGTTGGATATAGCTGTATGGATGTTTATGACAATCTGGATAAGAGCTACCCTACAGGCAATGGTGTTGATTTTGCTATCAATATTAAAAAACAGGGAATCCCCGCCGCTGTTGTGAGCGCTGTGGGAAATGATTCTTATGGGGTACAGATGGCGGAGAGGCTGAAGATAAGCGGAATTGATACTACTCACCTCCGGGTGGATAAGGGCTCAACGGCACAAATTCATATGCAGTTGATTGATAACGACAGAGTCCACGGTAATTCTATTGATGGAGTTATGGCCAATTATTATTTGACAGATGACGATTTTGACTTTATTAAGCAGCATGATTACATTCATACAGATTACTTCGGACGTATTTATGGCTTACTGGCACAATTCAGACAAGCGGGCTGTAAGATCGCTTTTGATTTCTCTACATTTTTGGAGGATAAGGATTTTGAATTGATTATCCCGAATGTGGATTATGCTTTATTCTCATACCCGCAGCGAGATTCGTGGATTGAAGACAAAATGAAGTGGGCCTGTGATCAAGGAGTACAAATCGTAGTAGCTACTTTTGGAGAGTTTGGAAGCTTGGCGTACGATGGTAAACAGTTCTATTCGGGAAGCATTATAAAAGTAGAAAATATTGTAAATACAGTGGGAGCCGGGGATTCCTTTTTTGCCGGATTTATGGCTGGGGTGATCAAGGGTTTTCCGATAAAAAGCTGCTTGCAAGAGGGTGCAAAGCTGTCCGCTGAGATTATTCAAAAATTCGAACCCTATTAATTTACAAAGCTGAGGATATTGGAGGAGGAGAAAAAATGATTATTGATGCACATGTACATCCGATTTATTTTGATACGATTTGCGGGGATGATTCCGCCCTGAAATTCCGTTCTGAGCAGTTTGGTACCTATAAGCAGTCACCTTACAGTTATGAGGAAATTATAGCTGAAATGATTTATGGTAAGATCGACCGTTCCATTCTGCTTCCACTTGATTTAACAACACAAAGTGGCGGCTGTATTGTAAGTAATGAGGAGATCAAGAAGATCACAGATCTTCATCCCGATTCATTTATTGGATTTGCCAGTGTAGATCCGTATCGGAAGGATGCGGTGGAGGTTTTGGACAATGCCTTTGCCAATCTGAAGCTAAGCGGGCTAAAGCTGAATCCTTCCAAGCAGCGGTTTTATCCTGATGATAAGCTATTGTGGCCGATCTATGAGAAATGTAGAGAATACGATAAACCGATCATGTTTCATGCCGGCTTGAGTTGGGAGCCTAATGCGCTAGCCAAGTATGCTAACCCGATTCATTATGAGCAGGTAGCAGTGGAATTCCCGGAGCTGAGAATGTGCCTCGCACATTTTGCATGGCCATGGGTTAGAGAAATGATGATGCTGTTGATAAAATATCCTAATGTCTACACAGATACCTCAATGCTGTATATGGATTCCTTTAATGATTTTATGGAGCGTATTTTTATGAAGGAAATGGAACCGCAGACCCTTGAACGCAATTTTGCCAAGCAAGTGATGTTTGGTTCAAATACCCCGAGGTTTCGTGCGTTTAAATTAAAAAAAGCTATAGAAAATCTACCGTTTAGTGAACAGGTAAAGACGAACATTTTTGGGGGAAATGCACTTGCATTTCTAGGGGAGGAGAAATAAGCTTATGAACAAATTAGTTTCAATCTCATGTATGTCGAAGCAAGCGGTTCAAATGATAAATATTACGGAAGAAGTACACAAAATCGTTGCGGAATCAGGAATTACGAATGGCCTGGTCGCAGTAATTACGGCTCATACTACCACAGGAATTACAATCAATGAACCGCTGGAGTGTGTAGAAACAGATATATTACAACGGCTGGAGAAGCTCGTTCCTGATGATGATAAATATATTCACGCTCATTTTCTTCCAACCTATGGAGCCACAAGCAATAACTCGCCAGGTCATTTGAAATCGATGCTGCTGGGAAATAGCTGTATGTTTCCAATTCAGGGATCTAGAATTGTGTGTGGTTCTGCTCAACATATCTATCTTGTGGAGTGTGACGGTCCGCAGACTCGTAAAGTATACGTTCAAATGATGGGTGAGTAACTGGAAGATACTATACCGTTTCTAATAACGGATACGCTAACAACAATGCATCATCAACGGAGCTATTTTGTAAGCAGTCTTATCTGCTTGTGAAATAGCTCCGTTTTTACGCAACGATGATAATAGCTTAATACCAAAGGTCTAAATATTTGCTTATTTTTTAAGTAATTGTGTGCTAGTATATTCTGAGAAAACATCACCAGTCTCCATATCTATTCTGCAAAATTTGAGGGGGCTTCCTAACAATGCATGAGAAGAAGGTTTCTTGGCTAGAGCTTTTTTACGATTTGTTATTTGTAGCTGCTGTTTCCAAAGCTACCCATGTATTGCTACATGTCGAGCATAACAGTATTTCCGTTGAACATCTGGTGAAATTCATTCTGATTTTCGTTCCGATTTGGTGGGCTTGGGTAGGGCAATCCGTATACATCAACCGATTCGGCCGTGACAGCAATGCGCAGCGGCTCTTTATGATCGTGCAGCTGTTTTTTGTTTTGATCATGACCGCCAGTCTTGATGTGGACTTTGATGCAAATTATTTGCCTTTTTTTGTCGGATATATCGGTTTAAGGAGCTTAACCGCCGTCCAGTATGTGCTCTCTTCGCGGACAGAGGCTGCACATAAGCAGAAAACAGCCCGTTTCTTAGGAGCCTCCTTTGGGCTGGGGATCGTTATCTCCTGCGTTTCCCTCTTTTTCGACTCCTCAGTACGGTATTTGTTTCTATATGCAGGCATTGCTGTGGACATTATTGTACCTCTGCTCGGACGAAAGATTTTGGTCAAGACGCCTATTCATACTGCGCATTTATTAGAACGATTTGCTTTGTTTACCCTGATTCTGCTTGGTGAGTCGGTAGTCAGCATGCTGTCTGTCCTGCAATCCTATAAATTCACAGGATCTTCTGTTTTATTTGCAGCCCTGGCTTTTCTATTAGTGATCGCCATCTGGTGGCAATACTTCGAGAATGTGGAGAAGCACGTAGACAAATCGAAACAAACGGCAGGACAGAGCCTCATATACGGGCACTTGTTTATTTATTTTTCACTCAGTATGATTGCCGCTTCCATACAACTTCTCTTTATAGATCAATTGGAATACGTATTTATGCTTTGTTTTGCCTTCGGCTCTGTGCTGATCTATTATATTTCCGTGATGTTCATACTCTTTCAGTACAAATTCAATCATCTTAGACCCAGCTTCACCGTTGTTACTCTGTTAACCGGCATTCTTTGTGCCCTGTTTACCCTGGACCTATTTATAGCGGCTTCTCCACATCTTATAGTGGGCGAGTTGATGTTGTTCTTCATCATATTTGCCAAGGCAACGGCTTGAAATAGGTTATCTGTGTCCCTTTACAGATTATGAGATGCCCATGAACCGGATAAGCGCAAATGGCTTTTGTCATCCTCAAGACCAAATACATTCACATCGGATTGTTTTTGGATTCGCTCTACTGTAGTTCTTAAAGTTTCATGCAACAAAGCCTACATGGACCCCAGACCAGCGGTTTTTACAGGCCCGGCCGCAAGCATCCGAACCAGTTGCTCTGCCATATACCCCGCAGAATATTTCATATCGTTATTGACCCACCATTCGATAGCAGCCATATAAAGCGACGTAATTAATTCGAGGAACAGATCCTTGGAGATTAGGATCTGTTCCTGAAAACTCTTGTCCAGCTTTTCCTTTAACGTATTTTCCATTCGCCTGCGGATTCTGATCATTTCATTATCGCTCATTACAACTTTTACAAGCTGTGCGTCTTTTGCTACAACGCTTAATATGGTTTGTATCGTATCCACAAAACTGGAGTATTCCAATTTCCCGCCTTTGACATGAGCCTCCGGAGCCACCAGCGTCATTAGCTCTGCAATTAACTCATTCACCATCTGATCAAGCAGTTCGTACTTGTCGGTATAATGGTGGTAAAAAGTCGAACGGTTGATCATTGCTTGCTCGGCAATATCATTGACCGTGATATTCTTAAATCCTTTTTTTTCTATGAGGGTTACCAGCGCATCTCTGATCAGCCTGCGTGTTTTCAGCACCCTCAGATCTTTTTCATAAGACATTTTAACACCGCCTGTCTCGTAATTCTGTGTCAAGCAACAAAAGAGATCCGTCTGTTGAATAAGCAACGAAACCGCATTATCCAGTGATTGTGGCAGAGGTTCGGGTTCATTATAGTGAGTGTATGATAAAAAAAAACAAAAGGAAAGGAGCATTACAGATGATGAACAAATGGTCTACCCGCGATTTTCCCGTAGGACTTTATGACCTCCACCCGAATGTCAGCATCAATTTTCAAATGAACCGGTTTTATAATTGGACAAATGACGAAGACATGCTTCGCGAAATGCGTGAGGCCGCGCGCAGTATCCATTCATATGAGGAGCTTGTCCATTCCTTTATCCAACTCGGCAATCAGGCTTTGGAACAAGATAAAAAGCTTAAAGCGGCGTATTATTTCCGGGGAGGGGAGTTCTACCTGCCAGAGGGAAATCCGAAGAAACAGCAATTGCGCAAGCAATTCATTGCGTTGTCAACTGCCCATTACGGGATAGCCAAGGAGCAACACCACCTCATTCCTTACGAGAACAAGTTTCTGTCAGCTTACCATATCTCTGCGGACAATCCCAAGAGAACAGTTGTCTTTTTTGGAGGATTCGACAGTTATGTGGAGGAGCTTCTTTTGATGGTTATGATTTTTAAAGGTGCCGGATTTGATGTCGTTTGTTTCGACGGACCCGGACAAGGAGCAGCCTTAGAGGATTACGGGTTACCGTTTACCCATGAATGGGAAAGACCGGTGAGTGCGGTTCTTGATTTTTTTAGCCTGGACAATGTTACTCTGATTGGTATGTCCTTGGGGGGATTTCTGGCAGTGCGGGCTGCGGCGTTTGAGAAGCGAGTAAAACATGTTATTGCGTATGACGTTCTGACGAATTTTTTTGAAGTATTTATGCAGCAAGTTGAACCAGAAACCAGGGAAAAGCTTCAAACGCTGTTGGCGGATGGGCAGAATGAGCAAGTCAATACGGCGTTACAACAAATGGCGGGCAAAAGCCTGATGATTGAGTGGGGCTTGATGCAGGGGATGCATATCACCAGCAGCCAAACACCGGCAGAATTCATGAGAAAAACCATGCTGTATAACACGAAGGATATTTCCTCCTTGCTCACACAAGATGTTCTTCTTTTGGCAGGACAGGAGGATCATTATGTTCCTCTCAAACAGCTAAACGAACAAATCACGAGTTTGACCCATGTCCGTTCGCTTACTGCCCGCATGTTCACAGCAAAGGAACACGCGTCCAATCACTGTCAAATTGGCAATTTAGGCTTGGCGGCTGATGTGATGCTTCAATGGATCGGGCAATTCTAATCGACGGATGAAGCCTTTTCTCTTAACATGTTGTATTCAAATTATATACTCACCCGCATCCAGCATGAAGAATTTCGCTTTGGATTTTCTAGCCACAAGCTCCATGAGCGTAGGCCCTTCGTCTAGGGCAATCCGTATACATCAACCGATTCGGCCGTGACAGCAATGCGCAACTCCACATCTTATATTAGGCGAGTTAATGTTGTTCTTCATCATATTTGCCAAAGCAACGGCTTGAAATAGGTTATCACCTAAGCGGCGGTTGAGCGAAAGCAGCCGGTATCTCTGCATCCATATTGCTGTATAGAAATGTTCAATCTGAACGGTTATTAATAGCGATATTCTTATACAGATTATGAAATAGGGACTCGGAGCAAATCTCCTCCAGTGAAAAACCGTTTTTCCCCTGCTCTCGCATGTTCTCTGCAAATTTGGCTACCGTATTCAGGGCTCTTGTGCTCTGCACCGGGTAATGACCAACCGAGCTCTCAGCTGACAGCATCACGGCATCGCTCCCGTCCATTACGGCCTGAGAGACATCTGTTACCTCTGCGCGCGTCGGAACCGGATGATCGATCATGGATTGCAGCATTTGAGTGGCCGTAATTACATAGGTCTTCGACAGGCTGCACTCGCGAAGAATCGCTTTCTGAATAAAGGGGATACGTTCAAAAGGCAGCTCCACCCCAAGATCTCCGCGCGCAATCATGATTCCCTCGGACGCCTCCATGATGGATGGAAAGTTACGCACCGCATGAATAGTTTCGATTTTAGAAATAAGGCCAGGTTGACTATATTTCCCCAGTGAAGCTACAAACTCTCGAATTTCCTCCAAATGCGACGCCTCACGGATGAAGGAGCACGCAATCCAATCCACATGATGCTCCAGCAGAAACTGAAGATCCCGTTTGTCTTTTTCCGTAATGGCCGGCAAGTGAAGTACCGTTCCTGGAAGATTAACGCCTTTTCGGCTGCCGATCATTCCACCGACTATAACCCGTGTAGTGATCCTGGACGGATGTTTATCCGTCACCTTAAGCTTGACTTCCCCGTCATTGATTAAAATAGTTGACCCTAGTAAAATATCTTCCATTACACCAGGATTATCGAGCGCTGCGCGTTCCCGGCTTCCCGGTTCATCAGACTGGTCAAAGATAAACGTTTGACCCTCATCTAAGCGAATCGCGTCCCCTTTTATGCTCTTCAGACGGATTTTCGGTCCCTGCAAGTCACCCATTATCCGTACGGGCTGTCCCGATTCGGCAGCGGCTGTCTTCAAAGCCTCGATTACCCGCTCATGCTCTTCATGGCTCCCGTGTGACATATTGAGCCGGGCAATCGTCATCCCGCTCAGCAGCAATTCCTTGAGAACAGCAGAAGAAGAACTTGCCGGACCTATCGTGCAGATCAAATCAATACTCATGTGAACACACCTCTCATACTTGATTGGCTTCCCTGTCTTTTCCTTTAGTTTGCATTGTTCGTTTATTCTAACTAAACTATACATGATTGAAACAGTTACCATTCATTTTATGGAAGGGAAGGGGAAACGACCATGAATACGAAACAATTGGACGTGATCCACACGGGAAAGGGCTTCATTGCGGCTTTGGATCAAAGCGGTGGAAGCACGCCTAAAGCACTGCTGCAATACGGTATTCAGGAAGACCGCTATTCCAATGAAGAAGAGATGTTTGAACTGGTTCACGAAATGAGAACACGTATTATCAAGAGCTCAGCGTTTGATTCCAAGCACATTTTGGGTGCTATTCTTTTTGAGAACACGATGGATCGCTTCATTGACGGGCAATTAACCGCCGATTATCTCTGGGAAGAGAAAGGCATCGTGCCTTTTTTGAAAATCGATAAAGGTCTGGATGAACTTGAAAATGGGGTTCAGCTCATGAAGCCTATTCCCGGATTGGATGACCTCCTGAAGCGCGCAGTGCAGAAAAACATCTTCGGGACCAAGATGCGCTCGCTGATTAAGGAAGCAAATCCCGAAGGCATTCAAAAAGTTGTCGAACAGCAGTTCACTATTGCTAAGCAAATTGCAGGTTATGGTCTGGTGCCGATTATCGAACCGGAAGTGGATATCCACAGCGCAGATAAGGGACAAGCTGAGAAGCTATTAAAACATGAGCTCTCCACTCAATTATCCGCCCTTGGCAAAGATGTAAAAGTCATGCTAAAACTGTCCATACCGACTGAGGACAATTTCTACAGCGATTTAATTGAAGACCCGCATGTGGTACGGGTTGTGGCTTTGTCTGGAGGCTATTCCCAAGCTGAAGCCAATGACAAGCTGGCACATAACCATGGACTGATCGCCAGCTTCTCCCGCGCTTTATCGCAAGGGCTCAGCGATCAGCTATCGGACGATGAATTCAATGCTATGCTCGCAAAATCCACACAGGAAATCTACGAAGCCTCCATTACCTAAGGGTAGCTATCACACAAAATAAACCCCGGGCTTTTTGCAGCCCGGGGTTCATTTATATGGCAGAGCTGTGATTTACATAGTTGTTTCGTCGGAGCTTTGGCTCGATTATGATAGGGTAGTACCAATTATATGCTAAGGAGGATTCATGAATAGCATCCAGTATTTATCCCAGTTTAATCTTCTGAATAATCTGTCCACTGAGGACTTAATGGAGATGGAGGAGATGACTTCCATTACAGCAGTCCCGGCGAATAGGTTGATCCAGACACCGTCGACATTTACTGAAGGGTTGTTTTTTGTCAAAAAGGGCAAGATTCGTCTTTATCAGCTGAGCAGCACCGGCAAGCAATTCACGCTCGATATTCTGAGTGAAGGAAATGTTTTTGGGGAAATGGCCGGCATCTCGCTTGGGACAAGAGAGCTTTTTATAGACACGCTGGATGACTGCGATATTTGTCTGATGAACAAAGACCGCTTCGAAGGGTTCCTGCTGAGCCGGCCCCGTTTCATGTTGAACCTGATACAGACGTTAAGCAGCCAATTTAATGATATGGGCAGTCTGATGTTGCAGTTGGCACTTGGGGATTTGCGGTTTAGGCTTGCGCATATTCTGCTGCGTTTGTCCCGCAGGTTTGGCTGTGAAGAGCAGGACGGACTATCCATGATCAACCTGTCCTTATCCCACCAGGAACTCGCCAATATGGTTGGAGCCACCCGGGAGGCAGTAAGCGGCGTCCTGCGGCAATGGAACAGAGACGGCCTGGTCCAGACAGGCTTTAAAACGGTCCGCATCCATCCGGAGCGACTTGAGAAGTTGATATCAGATTGTCATTAAGCTGTAATCTGCATTACATCCTCCATGCGGTTGCTCAGGGTATTTTAAGGAAAGCAACCCATGAGGAGGTCCTTTTTTTGATGAACGAAACGGCTTCACTTCCCGCAGATATCCTTAATCGCAAAGGCGCCAAGAAGGCTGCGGATATTCCGCAAAATGTGTTGGAACGCTTAAATCAAGGTCTTATTGAGAGCGTCAATCTGACAGAATGGCTGGCAGTAGATCACCGGGCGTTATTGTCCATTGTGCTGAACACTTCCGGTCTTTCACATGAAGCAGAGGTAATGCTGCCTGCTTTAAATAAGCTTAAAGAAGACAAGCCGATGAAGATGATTCCGGCCATTGCAGCGCAGTGGCATCGCCTGCTGAGCGAGTTGCCCGAGACCAAGCGAGGCCAATTGTTCGCCATGCTGGCGTCACACCGCTCCGACAGCGTCCGTTGTTGGGCGGCTTATATCGTCGGAGTCACTCCAGATATGGATATTGCCGGCATACTGCAGCATATCCGCCCGTTTGCTGCCGATCCCCATTTTGGAGTGCGTGAGATTGCCTGGATGGCCGTAAGAGCCCATATCTCAGCCAATCTGGAGGCAGCCATCACCCTCTTGGCGAAATGGGTCCGGGACGATGACGCAAATATCCGCAGATTTGCCGTGGAGTCGACACGTCCCCAAGGCGTCTGGGCAAAACATATACAAGCCTTGAAAGAAAACCCGGCACAGGGGCTTCCGCTCCTTGAACCCCTTCGTTCCGATCCGGTCAAATATGTGCAGGACTCGGTGGCCAATTGGCTGAATGACGCCAGCAAAAGCCAGCCGGATTGGGTGCTGCAGCTTTGCTCCGACTGGCTGAAGGCCTCTGACACAAAGGAAACGAAACGTATTACTGAGCGGGCGCAACGGACCCTTACGCGTAAGTAAAGCGGTGACGCAGTTTGCTTTTCTAAAAGACATGATGCTCCTCTTCAAATTTAGTATTTTCCAGGTGTTAAGATAAATGTACTTCGCATTTGCAGATATTCTAATGTTCGAAAATGAGGGATACAAGATGGAACCCATATTAAATCATTCCTGGATTTTGACCGAAACGGAAGCAATAATATTACAGCAAAAGTTATCCTTAAAAGTAATAAAAGAAGATCAATTTGCTGAAATTCGTTATATCGCTGGAGTAGATGTGGCATATAGTGAACAACGTGACTTACTGATTGCCGCAGTAGTCATTTTAGAAGCAAGCTCCTTAGATATAGTAGAATCCGTGGTAGTTGAAGCTTCTGTTCAGTTCCCTTATATTCCAGGGCTGTTTTCATTCAGGGAGCTTCCCCCTTTAGTTAAAGCATTTAAGCAGATAAAGACCTCTCCTCAGCTAGTTGTCTGTGATGGTCAGGGGATTGCCCATCCGAGACGATTTGGTCTGGCAAGTCATTTAGGTGTTCTATTTGATATTCCTACAATTGGTTGTGGAAAAACCAGGTTATTAGGAGAGTATGAAGAACCCAATTTAACAAGAGGCTCAATTTCACCACTGCAAGATCAAGGAGAGATTATCGGAAATGTTCTTAGAACACAGAATAATGTTAAGCCTATCTTCGTCTCCACTGGTCATCGTATTTCATTAGATACCGCTTGTGAATGGGTTCTACATCTATCACCCGATTATCGTTTGCCAGAGACAACACGTCAGTCAGACCAACTTGTTAAAAAGGCTTTGGCAAGTATCGAATAAACTTTTACATCAACAAGTTGCTGATTCGGATAGACAGATCTTCCTTCTCATTTTCTGTTAATTGTTCACCTACATCATTTATATCGAACTGTTCCAGCTCTTTTCTGATTTCTACAAATTGTTCATTTCCCTTAATTTCATATCTAATTAGTAACTCTACAAGCGTAGTTTTAACAACAATATTTTCGCTAAGCGTATTCGTACATTCACGTTCAAAACGCTCCAATACTTTCTCTATCATTTCATTTTTATTTTCCACTTCATTAACAATGATCCCAAAGTAGTTCTTAACTTCTTTCTCCATTTCATGGTAATACCATCTTGTGTAGGGGCTATAATCTACTGGAATATTATCAATTTCATCCAGTACCATATCTCTGCGCTCTAATAGGTCCTTATATTCATCTGGAGTTGTTTCAATTTGAAGCTTATGTAAATCTAAAGAATTTAATACCTCAACTATTCTTTCTTTTGCTTTAATGAATATTTTTGAGTGCGTTAAGCAAATTCTTCCTTCTGAAATATATACAACAGCCTTCTCCATCTCGCCTCTGTTTTGCACACCAAAATATGCATCAGCTGTGCAGGCAATGGCTTCAGCATCGCTCATCCTCTCACTTTTATAATCAAAATATCTTTCATAAAAAGCACCAAATAATGCTTCGTAATTTCGTCTCACCTATCTGTCTCCTTTACCTCAACCCAAATTTCAAGTGGAGTAAGTCTGCCAGGCTAAATTTTGACCTGCAATGCTATGTATTAATCCTCAGGGAATAGATTTGGAAATCTGTCTTGGTCAAGATATTCCTTATTAAAATACACTTCTAACATTTCATAAAAATCAGAACCTATAAAAACTATATACATAAATTCATAGGAACCAGCAAAATAAAATTTATTAGAGTTTGAAATATAAATATCAAGTGTGCTCCTAGGAAAGAAACCTAAAGGTGTCAGCTTCCCACCCATTGTTTCCTCAAACTCTTTTAACTCTTCGAGAGTTACTTCGCCTTCACTTGGATCAAGTATTAAAGATGTATAATAATTCGAGCTTTTAGAGGGCAGCTTTAAATAAATTCCTCCAAATTCCTTCAATAGATTTAGCGCTAAAGGATTGGGCTTAATATTGAATTTTTGATACATGTCCTTATAAAGGGATATATCAATTTCCCTTCCTTCATACCAACCATTTTCCTCGAAGTAATTTTTAATCTTTTCGCTCTTGAACATGTTTACCTCCATAATGCCGTGTTGTGACTGTTATCGGAGCGGGCGGATTTTGGAATCAATCTGGCTGGTACAGTGAATTCACAAACTCACTAAAACTTGAAGATACTATTTTAATGAATTCGGGTCTCAACTCATTGTCCTCTTCGAAATAATCCATATCACAGAAATAAACTATTCCTTGATCCTCCTCATTAACAGCAAGACAAATAAGGCTATCTGCAGGATCTATCCCAATAGGAATAAAGTTAGGAGGGATTATTGCTCCACCATTATATTTTTTATAATAGTCTTCTAGATTACTCTCCGTTTCTTTGCTAAGTGGCAGAAATAACATAATAGACGATGTGAATTTCTGATCCTTTGTTTCAAATCTTCTTCGAACTGTCTTACCTCCATTATGATACATTAAAAAATTTTTATAATCATCTGGCAAGACAAGATTAGACGTTTCTTCAAAAGTTATTAGTTCTTGATGTTGAATTGGTTTAAATGTTGACTCAAATTCTATGTTCACAAAACTCCCCCCACTATTCTCATTCTTCACTAATTACCTTTAACTCTTTACTCTCACATAAATTATGTATAGCTTCATATATATTATCGCCGAATTTCCAAATATAATAATCATTCATAATGCCATATACTTTCCCTGTTTTAGACATAAACATAGTTGCATTCTCGTCATATGCCAATCCGATTACAACTAGCTCTTCTCCTATTATTGTTTCATACCTGCTATAGTGTTTCTTTTCGATGCCTGCCCTTAAAAATTCAGGACCTATCTGAAAGTCATCTGATTCGTCACTAGGCACTGAATACTCTAGTCCACCGAAGTGTTCAAATGCCTCCTTGGCAAGATCAAATACTTCAAACCCTTTTTCCACCAAAAAGTTTATTGTCGAGCTAACCTCTACTTTCCTTTCAGGATACCAGCCAGCATCCTTTAAAATATCAATAGTTCTTTGTGAAAAAGTCATAAGTTAACCTCACTCAATTTCTTGTTTAGGCAAAGTAAGCAATAATTCTTCCTTCGTCTGGATAATCACCATCCCAACCACATGGAAAACCACCAGCCTTATAGATTCTAAAAACTTGTTCATAAAAATTTTCAACCTCACCGTTTATTGCACGATTGATTGCACAGTTTCTCAAGTCCACTACAACAGTTTCAAAAAAATCGCGATAGGGGTCAGTTATTTGACTTCTAAGACCATCCGCTATTAATCCAGTTAATTCATCCAAACCACTAGGTTTTTGGGAAGAAGCTAATTTATATAACTTCCCCTTAACTTTTCCCATTTCAAGTTGTCTTATATCAGACCAAGTATATTCATCTTCACCAAAAACTTCTGTACTGGCTAGCCTTTTTGCCTCTTCATATTGATTAATTGTAACGATATTTTGGGCTCTAGCTGTTTTCGGGAATTCCATAATAGAATTAGAGAATTGAATAACTTCCTCAACTAAATTGCTGTATATTCCGTTCTTCATAACTTA
The DNA here is from genome assembly GCF_038008625.1 of Paenibacillus sp. FSL L8-0470. Lineage (NCBI taxonomy): Bacteria > Bacillati > Bacillota > Bacilli > Caryophanales > Paenibacillaceae > Paenibacillus > Paenibacillus sp. FSL L8-0470. Next base: position 2,422,562 of record NZ_JBBOZM010000001.1, on the reverse strand, counting down.
TCAAACCACCTTTGCCACAAGTCTATCTTTTCCCGGCGTTATACCTCTTCTGGTTTTCTAAATAAACATAGAGTATCTAGGGTCTAGTGCATCAATCACTGAATCGAATACTTGATACCCCATTGCTTCTAAAAACTTTACTGTCTCGGTTAAATCAGCCTTATTATTCGGGTTCCAGCCTGCTTGTATCAGTATTTCTCTCGTATCGTATGATAAGTTATTCAAATCGCAACATCCTGATAACCTACCTCAATTACTTTTTCATTCAATAAACGAATTCCCACTCCGTTCTCTGCATCCCATGTACAATCAAAAAGTATTCCGATATCTCGGCCTTCATAAATCCCTGCATATGAAACAACAATTCCAACCAAAGTAATCATCTCAAGAAGTTGGCTGGTTGTTTCAACTAAGGGATAATACTCATTAAATTCCATATCATAACCCAGTTCATATCGTTTTTGTTGGTAATAGTCTAAAATGGGTTGCAAGAAGCTTTGCTGTAATTGCTGCCAGTTTTGCATTAATGATTGATACGCCGTATATTGATCTTCATCAAACTTGCCATCTTCTTCACCATCGATCATCAATGCAATCTCAGTTTCTTTTCCAAAAAAATGAATCGTAGTATCCTTAGCCCAAGTATAGTTATACTCAAGTTCACCAAAAATCGGATCGTTTATTGTCATTTTTAAGTCTCCCCTTTTTATTTGCCGCTTATGATGATTCTGTAATCCTTACCTGTAATAATAAACTCGCTATTTAATTCAATGGATACGCCCTCATATTTTCCGCTAACTCTTATAATATCATTTGAATTTCTTTCAATATTGTTTATTTTGTATACTACTTTCTCAACATCCCCCTCCACCTTTGTATCATTACCGAACATTTCACCCAGTGTTGAGTAGTTTGGTTGTCCACCTATAAATATTTCCACCAACCCCACAACTAACTCCTGAAAAGAACTTTCTATAAATTTCACTTTTAACAATTCCCACGAGTTATCCACCATCCAGCTCATATCATTGAAATCATCATCACTATCGTCCAATACCCCAATAACTACAGGCTTTCTATAAAGAAACTTCGCATTAATGCTTTCGTCATTTTTTATAAATATTAAACTCCCTCCAATTTTCTGTGCTAGTTGAACTTTCTAAGACTTTTTATGATCCCATAAATTCTGATACATATAAAAAGGCTCACTCCTAACTCATGATTCAAGTTGGAATAAGCCTTTTAACGTCTGCCAAGTTTGTACGTTGTGTGTTCTGATAGAGGCTATCTTCATCTTGAATCATTCTCTTAATCGTCATCTAAATGAGGGGCAATCGGGTAACCTGACGGATCAAACATATATTCAACACACGCTTTTTCATCAGAAAAAACCAGACTTACCATATCACCCCCGCCATAAGGTGAAGGGGGTACGTTCATATTAATAATCCATGAGTACCCTTCAACATGTTCAAATTTCTCATAAAAAAATATTGACTCACCGTGATTAGGATGGATTACTCCCTCTAAATCATACTCGTCATTATAGCTTTGAGCAATTTGGAGTAATTGGTCAGTGGTTAATTTGGTGTGTATTTCAGGTAATTTATTTCTATCAATTCCTAATATCCAAAAAGAATAACTTGTTGTTCATCAGAAACAACCAAAAGCTCTTCAAAATCCCTAAAGTCTATCTCAACAATCCAAGCGCCGCCCGTCAATGCAAAAAAATCTTCATAATACTGAACAGATTTGTCTATGTCACTGTCAATGGTCGATGGAATGTAGTGTTTGTTATACCCCATGATGTGCTTGTTACGTTCATTGATGTACTCTTGTGCAATATTCAACGCTTGTGATGCAGAAAGTTTTGGACTAATCATCTAAACACCCCCTTTCAAAATTCTACATCAACACCTGTGGTTGTACGATTAAATAGGTGCTTGGCCTATGAGCGTTTGGCTGCATGGGTTAACGTTAGTTTGAAATCTCTATCAATAATTACAAGCTCATTGCTAACATTAACAAGTAAATCGGAATAGTTCTCCTCGATCCTGCATTTAAGTTCATTCATATGAGGCAGTACTTGCATATGTAAATAAATCTCTATGATTATGTGGCTATCAGGATGAAGAAACATTGTAACATTAGTAATGTCGTTTTCCTTCCGATTCACCTGATTAACAGTGTAGATAATCTTATTTTTGTCATCTACCCTCTTTTTTTCAATGCCGAACAGGCTACCTAAATTGATGTAATTGGGATTCCCTTTTCTAAATATCGAGACTAAATCAACCAACAAGCCGTCAAGAGGCTTTTCAAAGAAATCCTTTTGTAATGCTTCCCATTCATGATCCGTAAAGGTAAACCAATTAGGGCTTACCGCTGAAGTATCAATCATCCCAGGTTTTGATTGTTCGTATAAATCTCTTTTTAAACCAACTTCGTCATTATTTGAATACACTATACTTTCCTCCAACTTTGTTAGCTATGGCATCCATTAACGAATTATTTAGCAACCCATTCTTTTTTTTGAAATATATACCTATCTTTTATATACCTACGCTGTAAGAATTCTGTAAAAGTATCTGTAATCTTATAAAAACCATCCTTCTTTTTACTTTCTGAGTAAAAGTGGACAGGTGGATTTTCCCCTTCATCTAATTTAAAGAAGCAAAACATACAACCTTGACTCATCCAAAATACAAAATCGTTTGAAGTAAGTTTAAGAGGTACATTGTTTTCTTCTAACAATTCTGCCCCCCCTTCATTTAACGCTAACAATTCATCCATAAAACATGATTCACCACGCAAAAAAGTATGATCAGTGCCGTTTCCCATTGTTTCAAGAAATTCAATATAAGCCATCGGTAATATTTGATCGCTTATCAGTTTTCTCACATTAATTAAATCTTCGTTTGTACAAGGATTCATAGGAATGTTATCAATTCTAAATTGTGAGACTAACTCATTTAAATATTTCAAAATGTTTCACCCTCATTAGAGTCATTTACTTTTAGCTAAAATAATCATTTACTACTGCAGTTAATTGGTCGTTTCCTAACTCAATGTTAGTCAAATAACAAAGGAAATAATCTTTTACTTCACTTTGATTGAATAAACTCAGATATTGAAATGCAAGTAGTGTAGTATCATCTATTCCATAATTTTTTTCCAACTTTGTTTTTACATATTGAATCGCTTGATTAATGAATCTATTGTCTTTTGTCTTAAAGAGAACATTAAGAACGAATGTAATCTCATCCTCATTCTCTATTTCAAAAATCTCACGCACCTCATTCCCTTCTAATTCTTCTTGAAATAGCTGCTCCTTAACCAAGTTAAATATACTCAAAGCCTCTAATTCATCATTATAATAATCCTCCCAAAAACTTAGATAAGCAAATTGCTTCGGCAATAAAGCTGAGCTATTATTGGGCTTGTTCCACAATATCCAATCAGAGTTCACTTTATCGGATACAACTTTAAATAAAGAGATTGAATAAGGCACAATTTGATTGACATCATTCTCTACTCTGAAAAATTTCTCACCATTTTTACTGGTTTCCACAGAAAAAACTATATATATTTTATTCATTGATAGATTCTCTTTTTTCGCTAAATCCTCTTTAAGGCATACTCTCATTTAGCTTACTCCTATAATATTCAAATCGACATCCAATTCTATTATCCAGAATAGGTCGTTTTCATTTACTCTGTGATTTAACTTTTAAAAAACTTGAGATATTTAGTATTCTTTGGACTTCCAAAACATCTACCTTCTGATTTCCTATTGGCGATGCTGAAAAATTCCTTCGCTGTTTCTAAATCACCTAGGTCGTGTCTGAAAACTAAAGAATCCTATGGTATGATATGAGAAAAACGAATGGAGAAACAAGCATGATTCCAAGACGGTACCAAATAACCGATGAACAGCGGGAACAAATAAAGGACATGTTCCCGCCCTATCAAACAGGAAGACCGTCGAAATTAAGCATTCGTACGATGTTTAACGCCTTTCTTTGGATTGCCCGAAGTGGTGCGGCATGGCGAGACTTGCCGGAAGAACGTTATGGTTCATGGAAAACGGCCTACAGTCGTTTCTGCAGATGGAGAGACTCCGGACTCCTTATCGCCATCTTCCAAGCCCTTCACATCGAACCCGATTTTCAAAACTTGAGCATCGATTCTACATCGGTCAAAGCCCACCAACACAGTGTCGGTGCAAATAAAACGCAGATGGACACGAAGTAAACCAATACATCGGCGTCACTCGTGGCCGCAAGACGACTAAACTTCATGCCGTAGTCGATGGATTAGGCAACCCTCTAGCTTTTCTACTGACGGGTGGCAAGTTTATGATTCTGTTCCAGCGATCGAATTGCTTCAGGAGTTGGATATTACGGGAAGGCACATTCTTGGCGACAAAGCCTATGGCTCAGAAGCGATTCGGAACTGGATTACGACTAAACAGGCCACTTACACCACTCCGCCTAAAACGAATAGTCAACATCCATGGAAGGTCGATTGGTATCGGTACAAAGAACGCCACTTGGTTGAATGCTTTTTCAATAAAATCAAACACTTTCGCCGTGTGGCCACTCGTTACGATAAGTTGGCTAAGTCATTCCTAGCGTTTATATAGCTTCCATTTTTAAATTGACTCAATGATAGTTTTCAGACACGCCCTAAATGACAATGTTAAAAAAGTGGCGTAATGGCCTCCTCCTATGTAGGTGGGCTTAATAGTAGAGCCTTTATTCCGGTCATGAAGATCACGGCATGATTCAAGCGGTTCAGCGGGGTACCCTTACACTAGAGAAGCTGGAAGCTATGACCTTTGGTCGAATTTGGCGGCCTGCTCGGATATGCCCAGTTATAGCAGTAAACGGCATCAACTGCGCGAACTTCGTTAATCGTGGCGGACGAATCCCAGCTCCAATTCATAGCTTTAAGAATTAATTGAAACCTCAAACAGCAAGTCCCTATTTCACTTCACTTAGGAGACTTTCTGTTTTTTTGTGTTAGTTGGTCAGTCGTAGAAAAAACTTTAGCTGAATGAAGAGGCATATCATTTGATATCCCCCTTTATCCATCTTATTGAAATTACATCAAACAGTTTCCTTTTTATTTGAACTGGAACCAAGTTAAATTTGCAACTGTGGTTGAATCTGACTTAACAAAAGTAACATATACCGTATGGGTTCCTACCGCTGTCCCGGCATTAAGCGGGATATTCTTGACGGACCATGTTTGCCATCCGCCTGTGCTTTCTGCCGTCCAATAACCCAGCATAGTGCCTGTAGGGCTGTCTAAGTGGAATTCTATCCTTCCGCCGGAATTAGCAGATGCAACCTTCAAATCAATACTTGTTTTAGCTGTACTACCAAAGTCTACATTTTTAAATGCTATATAGTCGCCATTACTCCCTCCACCAACATCCAGCCCACCATCAGTGCTTGCCTCATAGGATATAACACCTGAACTAAGGTTATAGCCTTCCGCTTCAAATTTCAATGTGTTGAATTTTGGAGCTGCAGCATAGCTGTTAGTATCTGTTATTTTCAATTCTGCCAATGTAGTTGCCGCAACTCCACCGACGCGAACATTGTTTAATGTAACTCCGGAGACAGTAGATGTGTCACTCCAACCCTTCATTACTGAAACTTCACCCAAAGCGCGTAAATTAATATTATTATAGACCACATTTTTTATCGGACCGGTTTTTGCAGAAAGATCAAACCATCTGGAGTGAACACCGGATCTTGGCCAGAAACCTTCTACATCTATATTGTCAAATATGATGTTTTGTGCTGCTGGAGTCCCATAAAGATGACCTACCGCTAAAGCGCGCCAGCATCTGTATACATAAGAGTTTTTAACAACGATGCCATCCTGAAGCTGTTTAACTCCATCTCCAACCTTGAATGCTCCACATCTGCTCCAAGCCAAAGCATCATCCACAACTACATTTGACTGGTTTTCAGGGCTTCCAGGCCAGTTTGCAGCTATATCCGTAGTTGCTACATCCCATGTCTTAAATGAGTATGTGTCATCCTCCGATACTGCTACAGTGTGCTTTATTAGTACATTCTGGCTCTCTTGAATGTCTATTGCATCATTTTCATAATCAAGTTCATTGTTGTTGAAGTGCTTTGTATTCTGGAATGTTACGTTATTAGATCTTGTAACTATTGTAGCCCAGCCACCGCTGTCTCTTATTGTTATGCCGTCAACCGTGAAGTTGCTGCACTGCAAGGGTACAAGAATATTGTTCAAATAATTGTTTGTATTTCTCATATAATGGCCATTGCCGTCAATAGTCCCTCTGCCGTATATCTTAATATTGTTTGCATTTGTTTCGGTATAAATAAACCATGTTCCGTCCTTACCCAGAGAATTCTTATGAAAATGGGTAGTGTAATCGCTTGGATTTCCTGACCCCCTTATAACAGAACCACCCTCCAGATAAACCGAAACATTGCTTTTTAAAACAAGGTTTCCGCACTTATAAACTCCGGCTGGAACGTATACGATACCGCCACCTGCTGCGTTAGCCGCATTTATGGCGTTTTGTATTGCAGTTGTAGCCATAGCGGCACCGGTACTGTCGGCACCGTATTGAGTTTTAACATTGTATATACCTGTACCGGATGAAGCCGGAACATTGGTTTCAAGAGCATCTGCCGCAATAACCAGATCTTTCAGGTTATTGATTTTAACTATAAGATAACCTGGTGATGAAAGTGTAAATGTAAGTGTATTTCCGCTCTTTGTTGCAGTGATTCCCAAAGCTTTGGGAGAAATATTATAGGTATTGATTGTCTCGCTTGCTGTTATTGTGATTGTAGTAGTACCTGAAAAAGAGAAATTACAATAATTATAGTTTACAAATACTTCCGAAGTGTCGATTACCGGTATATTGGTAGAGTCTGCTGTTACCGTGTATTGACTGGTCGTGGTATAGCTCGACGGTAATGGATAGCTTACAATTGTACCCGCCGCTCTTGCTGTCAAAGGAACGACAGCTAAAAGACTGGCGAGCATACAAACAATTAAACTTAATAAGTTTAACTTTTTTAGCATAAATAAACACCTCTTTCATATTTTTAGAAAATACTCTGTCATCAGTGAATAATGATTTCACCAGTGATGCTCTATTACTCTTTTCATAAAGTTGACATATTCCTGTTCAGCTTCGGAAGTGGCAGAGTAATACTAACCTTTTCTGCATCAGCAAAGTTTCCTTTTAAAATACAGCCCCGGTTTTGTTGCACCTTGTGCAGGATTTCTGCGTTGGTCGCTACTACTGAGCTGTATTGTTGCATTTTATGCACAATCTCCCCACGGTCGCTGCTATTGATTTAGCATTGTTGCACTTCATGCACAATCTCCGCGCAAGCCGCTCCAATCATGGCACATGGCCCCACTGTTACTCCGCATTTCCGCCCTCAGCCTGCTTCCAATCTTATCTATGCTCCGGCTCCAGACAGAGCCGGAGCATATCGTCCACAGGGGCCGTTGCCAGACATTCCACCGTATCCGCAGAGCCGTAATAGATCTTGACCTCGCCGTCATCCTCCAGAATCATCCCTCCCGGAAAAATCACATGATTGCGGAAGCCCCCGCCAATCTCATAGTCTGTCTCCGGTGCTAGCAGCGGCTGCCTGCTCATGCCGTTCACCTTGCGGGGGTCCTACAGATCCAGCAGCATAATTCCGGCGGTATAGCGCTTCTTCCAGGTGTCCTCCCAACCTTGCTTGCCACTGGCCGGGTCCACATCCACCGCATGGATGGTGGTCAGCCAGCCCTTATCCGTCCGGACCGGAGGTGCGGCCGGGCCAATCTTGTCATTGGCAAACGGCACCTGCTCGACGGCGAGCAGTAGGCTGGAGTTGCCCCAATGCTTCAGGTCCGGCGACTCGGAGATCCAGGCATCGAAGCGGTCCCGGCCGCCGCGGCTGTATACCGTGAAGGGACGCTCCAGCCGGACATACTTGCCGCCGATCAACTCGGGAAACAGTACCATATTGCGCAGGTCCGGTGTAGACAGACTGAGCACCTCGAAGTGTTCCAGATCATCGGTAACCTCAGAGATGTTATTAGCATACGCTTCATCATTGGTAGTTCCCCCTTATATATCCCTTCTGTATTCGCTTACAACCTGATTATAGACGGATTGGCGCATCCGGATAAGGTGGGTAAGCCCACATTAAGGGCAGATTTCTGCAGCATCTTTATACAGAGAAGGGAGGCCACCTCCGCCCTGCGGACATGCCTCCCCTGCGCATTCTTATTCTTTTCCAAGATAATGCAGTTTGAAGTCGGACGGGGTCATGCCGGTATATTTCTTGAACACCTCGCTGAAATAGCGCCTGTGCTCATACCCGAAATCCTGGGCGATCTCCTGAACCTGCCGGCCGCCGATCAGCATCGCCTTGGCCTTCTCCATCTTCTCATACATCACATACTGCTGAAACGAAATCCCCTGCACCTTCTTGAACAGGTTGGAGAAATACCCCTGGCTGAGGTTAATCTGCTTCGCCACCTGCTCCAGCGACAGCCCCGTATCCAGATGGCTATCGATATAAGCGGCGACCTAGCGGATAATCCGCGTGGACTCCAGGGAACGGGCCTCCGTAACCAGCGCACAGGCCTCCCGGCACAGCCCGGACAGCAGGTCCCGGATATCCTGCAGGGAAGGTCAAAGACTGTACCAGGAGTTGCATAAATTGCTTTAAATCATCAGACGTCATTTTTGGGTAATCTAAAATGATATATTGGAAGAATGTATAGTTTCGATTTAGGATGTAATAGAAAGTCATTAAGCCGAGTGCTATAGCGAAAATGGTTCTTATAATATCTAGGATGTGTCTGAAAACTAAATAACATGGTAAGATTTGAGAGAACGAATGGGGCGTCAAGCATGATTCAAAGACGGTACGAAATAAGCGATGAACAGTGGGAACAAATTAAGGGCATGTTTCCACCCTACAAAACAGGACGTCCGACAAAATTAAGTGAAAGAACCATGTTTAACGCTTTTCTATGGATCGCTCGAAGTGGTGCTGCCTGGCGCGATCTACCGGAGGAACGCTATGGTTCATGGAAAACGGTCTACAGTCGCTTCTGCAAGTGGCGAGATACCGGACTGCTTGTCGCGATCTTCCAAACTCTTCAGGTCGAACCTGACTTTGAAAACTTGAGGATTGATTCTACATCGGTCAAAGCCCATCAACATAGTGCTGGTGCTAAAAAAACGCCCCAGGACACGAAGTGAATCAGCACATCGGCGTCAGTCGTGGTGGAAAGACAACCAAACTTCACGCCGTCGTCGATGGATTAGGAAACCCCCTCGCTTTTCTTCTGACGGGGTGGTCAAGTCTACGATTCCGTTCCAGCGATCGATTTACTTCAGAAGCTTGATATTACAGGAAGTCATATTCTTGGCGACAAAGCTTATGGCTCAGAAGCGATTCGGAATTGGATTACAGCTAAGCAGGCATCCTACACCATCCCGCCTAAAACGAATAGTCAAAACCCATGGAAAGTCGATTGGTACCGCTACAAAGAACGCCACTTAGTGGAGTGCTTTTTCAATAAAATCAATGACTTTCGCCGTGTGGCTACTCGTTACGACAAGTTGGCCAAGTCATTCCTGGCTTTTGTGTACGTAGCTGCCATTTCCAAATTGACTCAATGAAGAGTTTTCAGACACGACCTAGTTCGAAAGCAACTTTACCCAGAAATAAATTCCTTATCACCCGAATCTATGCGATCAAATCCAGTTAAAAATATTTTATCTGCCCACAGTATTGCTTTCTTAAGATCATTTATAATTAAACAAGTAGCAATAACATCCTTCGCCAAATGATAGCTTTCTTCACAATATATCCCCTTTGGGTAGGGTATTAAATTCCAAGCCTCTTCTAACAAAGAAATAGAATCTTCATGATTTCCATTATCAAATTGTTCATTACTTTCATTCACAAGACTTTCAAACTTTTCATTGTTATCATCTTCACTAAAATAAATTTTGTATCCTTCTAACATGTAAGCTCTTAACAGATAGTCCTTAGCTTTAGCAAGCTCCCCACACTCGAACAACCTCTCTCCAAGTCTCAGTAAAATAAATGGATTTGAAATCCCCTCTGGACAGTTTAAAGCATTATAAAAATTACTTTTGGCCATTTCATAGCTATTGTTATGAAAATAAGCGTCGCCTAATGCTGTATAAATCCATGTACTTGTTTCCCAGTTGTGCTTCGGTAACGGAACCAGTTCCAGAGCGGCAGTATAACTCTCGATAGCTTTTGTCCTTTTTCAGTTAAAGCATCTCCCTCTTTACACAATTGTAAAATTTGTTTATATACTTAGTTAATTTCGCACCTGCAGATTGGTTCAAACTATAGTTATCGGAGTTAAGCATCCATTCCCTAACTTCTGGGGACTTTGTACCATACTATCTCCCCGTATTGCTCCACCACGAGACAACGGCAGTTAAATGAGCCATGGCTGCTTGATCTAGAGGACACTATTTTCCATGAATTGCTCGAATTCCTATAAAAAAACAAAAAAACAGGTCAATCATGGTGGTATCTTACCATAATCGACCTGATCATCGTAACGCTATTGTTAAGTTATATGTGTTGTTAGTTGAATGATGAGTTCATTTGGAACTGGGCAGCCCTCATTTTATCACGGGTTATTTCACATCATGTTATCACAGAGGGTGTCTTATAACCGTACATTATACTTTAAGTCCGTAAAAATACTTATGTCCCTTCTCCCAGTTTTTCTTTGAAAGTCCTTCGACATAATTAATAAAACCTTTATAGTTGTCTGCATTTATTACTGTGTAGTAATCGCCTGGCACTTTCTCCCCAGACCAAATCGATAGTAAGGATGGAACTAACTCCATTTCAAGACGCTGTCCGGTATTAGCGGCAATCATAACTCTTTCAATTAATTTTTTTGTTAAATTACCAATAAATGCATTTTTTTGATTATAGTAATACTTTTCCGAGTTACAACTGTTAATGTACTCCAAATAATAATGACCAATCTCTTCCACGGTTGCACCATCACCTAAATGCTCTTCAAATTCAATAAAAGCATCTATAGAATCCCTTATAATGATCGACGTATCATTAATTTCATCCCAATCTTCAAGTAATGCTAATAGATATGGAACTGCTTCGAGAGAAAGCGTTGTAACTGCCGCTGACGCAAATGTATGAACCACATCTTCTGTAGCATTTTCTAAAAACAGAAGATTGTTCGAGTCTCTTAAATCTTCATGCGTACAAATTGAGCAAAAAATCCGAATGCAAAGATTTAATACTGCTTCATCTTCAGAATGATTTAACAAGTGAATTAAGAGTGTTTTTTGCGTAAAATCTCCTAACTTGAAAAGCTCCACGAGTTGGAGTATAATATCTTGTTCCGTCTTTGAACGTAAAATGCTTTCTTTAATATCCTAAATATTGGAATTTGATATTTCACCGTACCAACTGCTATTCATAAGGTGCGTATAGTTTTCCATTTTCCACCACCCTTTTATTTTTTCCTTCATCCAGTATCCATCTGCCATTTTAACACTTTATTTTTTTTGAAAACAGCAACTTCAGTATATCTGAGAATTTACCAAAGTGTATGATTCCATTTTCATCCGAGTCAATACTTCGACATTTTTTTTACCATCACCATTTTCATGGTGAAAAAACAATTAAAGCTAGGGCACTACATACTTCTCCCCTTTTTTTCAGCAGCATTTCCCCCCGATTATACTGCATAAGCCTACACTAACCTGAGAATCTGTCCGTCCAGAATGATGTACCCCTGCTACTCACGTACTCCCGGGCTTGCTGACAGTTATCATAAATTCCATCAATTAGCTCGTATAATGCGCGGGCCTGTGCTATGGACCGTAACTTCTTTTCTGCTTTCTGCACTGGTTGCTGTTTCTTCAATTCTGCTGTCACAACCTATACACGTTTTGCCATTCGTTTCATCCTCCTTTGATTTCGGGTATGTAAAAAAGCTCATTCCTACTCATGGTTCAAGTGGGAAAGAGCTTTGGAGTGTTATTGCGGCCCACCCGAAATGTCGTGGAAACAATCCTTTATATTTTAGGCAAAAATAAATTAGAACTTACAATACTCTACCAGATACTCACACGCTGCTCTGGCGCTACATACATCATATCTTTTTCTGTAATTCCATAGGCATCATAAAAATCTTTAAAGCTGGCAACTGTGCGATTCACACGAATCTTGTTAGCGGAATGTGTGTCATTGCTAGAAAGATAAGCTAACACTTCCTTAGTCATTGTTGTACGCCATATCGTTGCATACCCTTCAAAGTAAGCTTTGTAATCAGCATTTTTCGTTTGAGACAATACTTGCAAGGAGGCGGCCATACCACCAAGATCAGCAATATTTTCGCTCACAGTTAAGCTACCGTTATTATATACACCAGGAATGACTTCCAGTCCGTTATAATAAGCAATCACTTGCTCCGTTTTTTCTTGGAACTTCTTATAGTCCTCAGGTGTCCACCAGTTTACAGCATTTCCATTTTCATCATAGGAAGAGCCGAGATTATCAAATGCATGGCTGATTTCATGAGCAATTACCATACCAATTGCACCTAAATTTGTTTCGTGCTTCGCATTAATATCATAGAATGGTGCTTGAAGAATACCTGCTGGGAATACAATTTCATTATTGAGTGCGTTGTAATAGGCGTTAACATTGTAGACACTCATTTGCCATTTACTTTTATCCACAGGTTGACCCAATGTTGCTACTTCTGTTTTCCATGATGCTTTGCGAATAGCTACAAAGTTATCAAATAATGTTCCACCCTCTTTAATGGATACGATGGATACGTCTTTAAATCTGTCATCCCATTTATCAGGATAACCGATCTTGTAGGTCATTTTATCTAGCTTCAGCATAGCTTTAGCTTTAGTGGTTTCAGACATCCAGTCTAGCGCCTTAATACGCTCCTTGTACACCGCAATAAATTCCTTCACCATTTTTTCCACGTCTTGCTTCGCTTCAGCTGTAAAATGGCGTTTTGCAAACATTTGACCTAAGTAATCACTCATTACACTTTGTGTTAATTGAATTGCAATTTCATCTTGTGTTTTTTGACCTTGAATACCAAATAGATTAGCTTGGAAATCCAACGACGCTTGTTGCAACTCTTCACTTAATACGCTGCTGGAATTAATAAGCCAAATCGCTTGCATGTAGTTTCTAAAATCTTCCACGTGCTCATCAGTCATTAATTGTGAAAGCTTATTGGCTTGCCCCTTGTCCATTACAATTAATTTATCCACGGAACCAAGCTGTAGCTGCTTCAAATAATCAGCCATATCCAGTGAAGGGAACAGCGCAGCAAAGTCTTGGATCGTATATGGATTATAATATTTATTTACATCATTCTGGTCTTGAATGTCCATCGTTGCTGCTGCTATTTGCTTCTCAAACTCATACAGTGAGTTTGCCTTCTTCTCGGCAACTTCCTTGCTGTCACCAGCAAGTTGGTATAACTTGCTCAAATACGAGACATACCCTTGTTTTGCTTGAGCATTGTTAGAAACATAACTCGTCTTGTCTAAAATCAAACCTACACCTGCATAATATAATGCATTAGTGTCACTTTTTTTAGCATCTGCCATGATACCAAATGATAAAATTGAGCCAAAGCCGAGTTCTTTCTCCATCTTCAAGCCTACATTCATTAGCTCCTTGATTGTAGAAGCTTGATTCAAGGATGCAATATAAGGTGCAATTGGCGTAATTCCCAAAGCATTACGATGCTTCATATCTTGTGCATTCGTATAAAAGTCTGCAATTTTCTGTTCTACTGATCCTTTAGCATGTGTGTCCTTCACAACTTCTTGCAGCATATCTTTAATTCGTTCTTGATTTTGTTTGTCCAATTCGTTAAATGCACCATTGGTCATTTCTCCAGCATCAATGGTAGATGCATTCAGCCACTTTTTATTTACAAACTCATAATAATCATCACGAGGGTTTGTCCCCTTTAACGCTACCATTCTTTTAACTAGTGCAGTTAATTGTTCAAGTGTAACTTGATCCTTAGCTCCAAGTTTGCCATCCGAATAACCATTAACGATACCAGTCGCAGCAATTGTAGTCATCTCATCTTGTGCCCACACCGGGATGTCACTAAAGGAAGACGCTGTATTTAAGCTGCGCGAATCGTTTCCCTGCGGCTTCGGTAGGTCTGAGAATGCTCTACTTAGCATAATTAATGCTTCGGTACGTGAGACATACTCACCACCTTTGGTTTTGCCTTGAGCATCCCCCTTCAAAATGTCTTCTTTCTTCAAGCCAGGGTTATAATCATCTGCAACATTTAATAAATAAGTAACAACCTCTTCTCGTGTCATTGCTGCTTTCTCATCCTTAGCTAGTGCATGCGGCGCTAGTGAAGTAAGTATCAAGGATGAAGACAACAAAAATGCTAATAATTTCTTCAAAGCTTCCCCTCCTCGGATAAAATAAAATTCTAAATTGGTATTATTTTCACATACCATTTTGTTATTACGTGATGTTCGTTCTGAAGTTTCACTTTGCTATATGTCAGCATTAATTTACATATTTGGGTTAATCAACAGGCCTGGGCTGGTAACTATATTGCTTCGCTAAACTACTTTCTAATTAAATGATGGCGCTAATATATCCAAAAAACCACATCTCTAAACTGCTTTCTCATATATCTAATAAATGTTTAAGGTGGTATTTAAGTGCAACTGCTTCCCACTGTAACTTTGGAGTTATTTTACTTTCTATAAGGTACTTCAATCCTCTAGTTGATTGGATTTTTCCGAGCGCTACCAACGCATGAACTGAAATACTATTTAATTCATACTGCTGGAGAACCAATAAATCATCTTCTATCCCACGAAGTAAGTCTTCAGAAAATTGGGATATCCAATAGGAAGCCGTCATTGAAGCGTCCGTTGAATAATCATCCAGCGCAAATTCCACCAATACATCTAGTAGTAACTTGTCATCAAGTCTCTCTTCGAAATATGTTTTGGCCTTCTGTATACCATGTGTTGAATCGATCAATAATTCTCTTATCACATTTTTTTTATGCATGAATGTCCTTCCCTACCTCATATCCTAATCTCTTAATAGTCTGCACTGCATTCTTCTTCAAGGGTAATATGTACATACAAAGAAAATCAAGGAATTATTGTAGGAGTATAACATGAGTTAAGTGTGTTATCTCCTCAAATGAAGTTATACCTTCACTCAATCCTTCAGTATTTTCTGCTCCAATTATTATGATCTCACTTACTCGTCTATATCTTATAAATCTCCGAGGTAGGCCTACTATTTTAACAGAGGTCGATTAGAACTTTTCACCGTCTAGCATAAATATCATTATCCCGAAAAAAACAGGCCAATCATGGGGGTATCTGACCATAATCAACCTGTTCAATGCAACGAAATATCGCTATTTGGGTTATAAAAATAAAGCCTTTAATGTGCTTACAATCAAAATAACGAAATCTTTATACAGGTATTACATGTGTTAGATGTGTTATTGGTTGAATGATGGGTTCATTCGGCACTGGATAGCCCCCACAGATAAATCATTCTTACTCTCTTCTATTAAAATAAGAAACCATATCTTCTTTTGTTTTAATATCAGTATTCAGTATGTGTCCAAAGAAGTCCTCCGCAATATTCTTATTCTGTGGATTAATACTATAAAAACGGTCTAAGAAGTGAATTATTAATTCGTCATCCACATTTTCAATCGGTGCGGGTAAGTACCTTGCGCCTTCAATAATATATGCTTGTTTGTTCACAAAAGAGACGGCATCAACAATACAATCCCATTTCGCTTCATTTTCTTCAATTTCATCCATTTGCATTTGTATAAATAATCCTCCGAACTCTGTGCCATCATCTAATAACTTGTATATTTCATCTCCAGTAGGAATTTTTGTTTCAAACCATTTCCAACATGTATTCAGAGTATTTCGAGCATCCACAAAAAAATCGTTACCACTTAATGATTGAACAATAATCTCACTAAGTCCCAAGTAATATATCGTCTTCTTTTTAATTGGTAATATAGACCAATTATTCAAAGTAAGTGCCTCCCTTTAATCGATTAGTTTTTCAACTTTAAGGGTGAATTCTAATTTACCAGCCAATTTTACTCCTTCTTCAACCTCAGAGGTCACTTTAATAATAATGTTTGGATACTTCTGAGACAACTGCATAAATATGCTTGCCTCAACATTAGGATTAGAAATCCCCTGTATACAGGCTGTACATACACCCTTGATATTAGATTGATGGATATACAATGTCCCTGTATTTCATTTTCCCTATCGGGGCGGCCCATTCTACAGTTGTGAGTAAATTTGAAAAAAAACGCAAGAAAACGAAGATAACAAAAAACAGATCCATTATGGTGGTATCTGACCATAATCGACCTGTTCAATGTAACGGAATAGCGTTATTTAGGTTATAAAATTAAAGCATTTGATGTGCGTACAACCGAAATCGAGAAATCTTCATACGGGTATTACAAGGGTTAGATGTGTTACTGGTTGAATGATAGGTTTGTTCGGCACTGGGTAGCCCCCCACCGATACTCAATCTTAGCAGTTAAAATATTCAACTAAAAAATCATAGAAGGTTGACCAAGTTTCTTTCAACTCACCTTTCTTTAACAACTCATCTCCACCTTCAAAATTCACCTTGTACACTCTATCTGTATTAGTATCGAGGACAAGCACAGCATTTGCTGACATCTCACTAAGAACGAGATACTGTTTTGGAAATTCGTGTTCTTTACGAGAACTCATGGTGTAGGATTCTATAGTATTAGTATCTTCAACAATATCTAACAATTAAGTTTTTTATACATCATTAACCAAATCCTTTCCAATCTTTTAAAGACCAGTTACCAGTTCTAACAAATTCAATGTATCTTTGTGCTTCGTAAATTTCGGCCTTAGTAAACCGATGCTTATCGCGACATCTACTCCCTTGCTTGCCACGGTTTTGATTGCGCCGTAGGCTTTGCTCGCCTGACCTGCCAGATCTATTTTCTGCAGTACTCTCCTGACTTTGTTTCCCAGCTTCCTCCGATCGCTCCCCAGCCTGCAAAGGGCACTGAAGCACCTCCGAAAGGAGGGCACTTGTATAATCCCCGCGCAGCGCATAGATCCCCGCATTCGCCAAATCCGCGATTTCCTCAACGCCCGGGATCAGGCCTGCCACACCCAGCACCGTCTGCCCTATATCCAGCGCTTTACTCTACTGTCTCCGCATTGCAGGAACAGAACTCCCTTCGCTTCGATCTCTATACTTTTCTCGCTGTCCAGTACCAAACCCTGCACGGTCTTCATCTGGATGCCGTTGTTACTCGTGATCAAGATGCCTCCGCCGTCCAGCGTGATGTACAAGCTCCCTTCAGTCGCGATCAGCGACATCTCCACATTGGTCATCCGCATCTCTTTCCCATAGTTCGTTCCCCAACTCTTAATCGCCGGGTCCGTGGTCTTCGGTGACGGACTGCTGCCCCGTCTCGCCGATCGCGAACACAACCGAAACTACTGCTTCTTGAAACAAGTCTTGCTTGTCTCGATGCTTCTTCCTCTTCCAGTTCTACAAATTCAATCTGACAATATAGTGGTCAGACTAACATGCAATTTAGGTTCTATGTCTCTAGCACTGCATTCATCGGAACGGCGTATTCTACAATTGTGAAAGATTTTGAATAATCGGGGCGAAAACGAAAATACAAAAAAACAGGTCAATCATGGTAATATCTAACCATAATTGGCCTGTTTATGTAATGCTATTACGTTACATAGATTATAAAATTAAAACATTGATGTACGTACAAATGAAATAACGAAATCTTTATACAGATTTTACTTGGACTCAGCCGCCCGACTCATTCGGCACTGGATGGGGTCTACTCACCAACAAACTGCGATAGGATACAAGACCAATGTACGGGCGGCTATCTCGCATTTTGCTTTGTTGTATTGTACGATCTTGTTGTTGGAGTTGTAATGACATTACACAAACTATTTTACAGCCCCGTTACGTCAATTACTCTATTTCTTTTCCTGGTTGAACTAAACACAAGTTATCTAATGCTTCATGAATATTATCCCCAAATTTAACTAAATAATAGCCAGATTCTCCATAGACCTTCCCAGATTCAGACATAAACATCATCATGTTATCATTTCTTGCCTGACCGATAGCAATTAAAGATTCCTTTACTCGCATTTCAATTTCATTAAAATCTTCTTTATCATAGTAGTCACCATAAGCTTCCTCTGGGTTTACATAAAAAGAATCTTCATCACCATTTGGACGTGTGAAACTACACCTTAATTTACTAAATTCATAAAGAACATCGAGTACACATGGAAACACTTTATAACCTTTAGATTCCAGAAAGTCAACCACTTCTTGTATATCAACTTTTCTTCCAGGGTACCATCCTGCATCAGATAAGATTTGCTCTGTGATTTCAGATATTTTTTCTCTCAAAATTTACCAACTTTTCACATATTATTATTGTAAATCATTAATAAAATCTAAAAAAGTTCGTTGGCAATTTGAACAAGGAGCTTTGTATTTACCTTGACCAGTAACTGTGCTAATTAATATATTTTCAATTTTGGCACCAGAATGTAAGAGCTGATTAACTGCTTGTATTTCCGCACAATTCTCTACATGCCAGTCTTCGAAACTCTCCTTTATGTCCGAATTTAATATTTGGAGTCGGATTTCTTACAGTTGTTATACCAACTGCAGCGATAGTAACCCCCGGCTTATAGTTGCCCCAACCAGACTCTGTTGTTGGAGTTGTAATGATATTACACAAACTATTATGTAGCGAAATAGCGATATTTAGGTTATCAAATTAAAGCATTTGATATGCGTACAAACAAAATGACGAAATCTTTATACGGGTATTACATGGGTTATAAGTGTTATTGGTTAAATGTTGGGTTCATCCGGCAATGGGTAGCCCCCACCAAAAAAAAACCTGAAAGGCATGAGACCAATCAAGGTTCAAACATTCCGTCATTTAAAAAATCGACGCTTATTCGATCTACCCTGATTTGAACATATTGTTCATCCAGATAACCGTAATCCATTAGAAACTCACTATCAATTTCAAAAGTAATACCGCCTGCATCTAAAGTTCCCCCATCAATATCTAGCTTTCCTTGTAAGGTGTAAGCGAAACTATTGTTCTCCTGGTATATCTCATACTCTTCCAAGTCCAGTTGCTTGATAATAAATTCATCAAGTATGGTCACATCGAGTTCAATCTGATATACTTCTCCAACAATGAGTTCAACCGGACATACATTTGCAAACACAACAATTTGAATTCCGTCAATTTCAAGCGTAACCTCTTCTTCAATTATGGGACTCATCGTAATAACCTTCGCCAAATATTGAATGGGGAAAACCTCCTCTTTTACTCTAACGGGTTAATAATTTTATCATGCTTGTTTCCATTCAATAATTTCCATAAATCTTCTCCACGTTTTACATGATAGGTTGTTATATTCCCGTTATTATTTGTACCAACAAACTCAAATTTTGCTTCATCTTTTTGGTTGTTACCCATAAATTTAACATAACCAGTCCTTGTTTCAACCGTTCCATTCTTTAACTTATATTCGTATTGAACTTTAGTACCACCGTTCATTACATCATTTGCCCCTTGAAGGTACTCATCAGCATTTTTATATGAACCTTTAAACTCTCCACCATGCTTCTCATAATGTCCTTCAAGAAGTGTTCGGTCAGCAAAGTTTGATGAAGTTTTACCCGTCCCCTCAGTTGTAATCTTAAACTTGGGAATAAAGAGGGTGGCAACCGATTCTGCCAATTATCACCACTTTATCAGTTTGCTTGACACTCTGTTCGATTTACCACTCGATACTCTGTCTTATGCTTCATCATGCTGTAGATGATTTTCACAAACCTTCTCATGATGCATATCTGGGCCTGCTTCTTGGTTTTGCCCTCCGCTAGCATGCGTACAAATGAAATGACAAAATCTTTATACAGATATGACTTGAGTTATGTCTCCTTGGACTCGGCCGCTCGACTCATTCGACACTGGGTGGCTTATCAACCCAAATGCAAAAAAGACCACAATACGGAGACTTACTCGCATTGTGGCTTCGTTCGTTGCATTGAAGATCGATATTTAGGCGTGTAAATAATCTTTAATTATCTAGTATTTTGAAATCATGGAAATCTGAAAAAAGTGTTTCTAAATACGCACTGAGATCATATTTTTCACCATTTTGAGGAACTCCTCTCAAAGGCCCTAGTTTTAGCTCAAACCATTCTTCTTCATCAAATCCACTATACCCACTCAATATAACTCTTAAACCTAGAATAAGTTCAGAAATATATATAGCCGGGATTTCTTCGTATATATATTCTTCCTTGCCTTCAAACTTTAAGCCCCCAATTAATCTTTCTGAAATTAACTTGCCTACCTCTTCAAGAGTCTGGCTTGATTGAAAAGCTACTGTTCCTGCTAAGTAAGGTATCATAAGTACACTCCTATTCAATTAAATTAATACCTTTATCGAGAATTTTATTATTAAATTCTTTTTCAGTAAATATTCTGAAAGTAAAAGGTTTTTTAGGTTCGTAACGATATCCCGGTAGAGAATCACGAAACATTTGTTCAAGATTATCTTGTAGTTTACTTAAATCATCGCTCATTTCTCTTGCTGATCTCCAATGCTCCCTTTTAGGAAAAGCCTGCGCTAACTTATCACTAACAATAAATGCATCAATATCAAAATCTGTCGGGTCAAACGGAGCATTCCCCTTATGTGGACCTTTCTGACCTGTTGCCAAGGAACCTCTATATCCCACTTTAGCTTCCGGGTCAATTTCTTTAATTTTCTTCACTGCCGGGCTTAATGTATCCTGAACAGTATCCTTAATGTCTGCTCTTGTTTGAACTTTTGGCGTCCCCCCAGGCATTTTCTTCGCTAAATCATCTTTGCCTGCCTCCATCTCACTCCAGAACTTCTTCTGCTGGCTATTTTGTGGTAGAGGATTATCCGGTTTGCTGAATGAAACATTAGAGGGACCATCCAGTGCTTTTTGTGGACCGGACAAACGGTTTTTTAGCCGAGTCATCGTATCGGATACCTGATCCATTACTTGATCTGCGGTTTTCTTCACTTCTTTTTTGACCTGCTGCTTCCATCCCGTCCACATTTCATCCAGCGCGGACACATTCTTGTGCAACGCTTTTTTCAGCTTGGACGAATTCGTCAGGATGGTATTCATGCCGCTCTTCAGCTTCCCGGCTAGATCGAACGTACTTACATTGCTTGCCAGCTTCTTCGCTTTAGTCAGCACTTTCCCTAGACCGGCATTCAGCGCATCCCCCGCAGGATCCGGTTATTTTATTCTTTTCTACCCATCAACTTATGAAAAAAACCACAATACGGCGGCTAACTCGTATTGTGGCGTTGTTGGAGATATTGTACGTTTTCAAAAATTACATTTTCTTGACAGTCTCGACCTAACATATGTGCAAAAACATTGGTCGATAGGACAGCCACTATAATTAAATAATACCTTCATTCGGAACTAAGTAGCCTTCAAACAATAGATTCTCTACTAACATTAAATGGATCAACATTCTTTTCTTCTAGTAGATCTTCAAATTTCTCCGTTCCATACTTTACAAAATACTCATATTCTGACTGTGAGATAAAAAAAGCTAATAGAATTTTTCCGTCTTTATCTTCACTTTTAGTCGGAACATGACTATATTCTTCTGTGAACGCAAATGGTTCAGTAAAGTAAACTACGTTTTTTTTATACTTTTGAACAAATGATTTCTCAATACTTTCAATGCCGCTAATTGCTATTCCTCGCCCTATTTGTACTTGGTTACCTATACAATAAAATAATGCATTCGCAAGAACATACCCAGCACTGCTAAATGCCCCATCAACTACCAATGAAATCTCAACATTATCGCCTACTACTTCCTCATACTTGCTAAATCCAAGAGTGTTATAAACTAAGCATTCTTCAAATACATTTTCGTATTTCAAAATTTGTATACTTGGCATTTCTTCATTATTTTTGAACACCTCTCGGTCAATTGGTTCACCTAAAAAATGGCTGTAATGGTCGTAGTAAAGTTCTCCATAGTTAATCATCCTTATTTACTCCTTTATGTGTTCCTTCTACTCCTTCATATTTATGACCGATATTACATTCATTACATTGAACCCTTAAACGCGCATTGTACTCATCCAACACTTCCACTCGTGTTGGTGGCACTTCACCAGCTTTCATACTTGCAACTCTTTCCGCCCAGGTATCTGGGTAATGGTCTAAGTCATATCCAATTCTTTTTACGGGGCCATTTTTAGTATTAATAATAATACTATCTGGGATGTCTTTTCCACAAGTAGGACAGATCATTTTTCCTGATGTGTTTTTTGGCGCCTCACTTTCCGCTTTAGCACGAGCGCCTTTTCTAAAACCACCTCTCTTATATAAACTATCTGTGGTAACATCACTCGTCCCACCAGGCATTTTCTTCGCTAAATCCTCTTTGCCTGCCTCCATCTCACTCCAGAACTTCTTCTGCTGGCTATTTTGTGGTAGAGGATTATCCGGTTTGCTGAATGAAACATTAGAGGGACCATCCATTGCTTTTTGTGGACCGGACAGACGGTTTTTCAGCCGGGTCATCGTATCGGATACCTGATCCATTACTTGATCTGCGGTTTTCTTAACTTCATGTTTGACCTGCTGCTTCCATCCCGTCCACATTTCATCCAGCGCGGACACGTTCTTGTGCAACGCTTTTTTCAGCTTGGACGAATTCGTCAGGATGGTATTCATGCCGCTCTTCAGCTTCCCGGCTAGATCGAACGTACTTACGTTGCTTGCCAGCTTCTTCGCTTTAGTCAGCACTTTCCCTAGACCGGCATTCAGCGCATCCCCCGCATTATCCGCTATTTTTCCGATCGCCCTTGCGACATCGGCTCCTTTGTCCGCCACTTTGTTTACGGCTTTGGTCGCCTTCCCCACCACGTTCGCAACCTTCATGAATTTCTCGCTCTTCATGAGTAGCTTCACTCCCGTCGGCCCCCAGCCCGCAAAGGGCACTGAAGCACCTACCGAAAGGCTTGCATTCAAATAATCCCCACGCAGCGCGTAGATCCCCGCATTCGCCAAATCTGCGATTTCTCCTACACCCGGGATCAGGCCCGCCACATCCAGCACTGTCTGGCTTACATCCAGCACCTTACTCCAAAACCCTTTTTTCTTCTTCTTCTTTGGTTGCTCTTCGGGGGCGGCCTCTTCCGGCACGGCCACTTCACTCACAAACGGAGCTTCGTATTGCGGCTCCAGGTCTTCGACCTGCACGGGCATCTTTATGATGCCATTCATCGTTAGGCTGCTTCCCCGCAGGTCCGACATCCCGTCCAGCACCAGACTGCTGTCTCCGCATTGCAGGAACAGAATTTCCTTCGCTTCGATCTCTATACTCTTCTCGCTGTCCAGTACCAAATCCTGCACGGTGTTCATCTGGATACCGCTGTTACTCGTGATCGAGATGCCTCCGTCGTCCAGCGTGATGAACAGGCTACCTTCGGTCGCGATCAGCGACATCTCCGCATCCGTCATCCGCATCTCTTTCCCGAAGTTCGTTCCCCAGCTCTTGGTCGCCGGATCCGCGGTCTTCGGTGACGGACTGCTGCCCCGCCTCACCGATCCCATCGCGAACGCGTCTTGTTCACGCCCGCTTCCGAAATACACCTGTACCGAATCTCCCGCTTGCGGCATGCAGTAGAAACCTCCACCGTCACTCGCATAGACCGCGGAGTACGGCATCCAGCTCGCTTCATTCTCCGCTTGGGTCGCATCCACGTTCAGATGTACTTTTACGGTATCCTTCGTGACCGCCAAGATCTTGCCTTCCAGCGAAGCTCCTGCCAGTTCATCGTTGCGGATTTCATTCTCCCGGATCCCGCTGTGGGGACTGAGGGTATACGTATGTATGAGCATGCCCTGCATTAGCCTGCTCTCTGCTGCTGCTACCCGCAGCTCCTGTCCTTGAAATTGTACGGTATCTCCGAGTCCGAACCAGCGCCGCGTCTCTACCCGGTAAGAGGTGAAGTCTGCTTCTTTTACGTCTGCGGCTCCCACCGACCAGGACATCTTCAGCGCGTGCAAATCTCTTGTTACTGTATAATTCTGATCCTTGAGTTCATGATATCCGCCATCCGGGACACCAAAATACAGCTTCGGCGCATCCGCCGTCACCTCCGGGATCACCACCGCTCCGAACCGGGATGCGATTCGCCGCAGGAACTGCCAATCCGTCTCGCGGTACTGTACCGTCAGCCCTCCCAGCTTCGTGCCGCTGCTCACGTAGTCGATGAGGTCAGACTTTGGGTAGGCTGATAATACCTGACGGATCACGTCCTCACATTCCATCTCGCTATGCTGAAACGAACGAATTCGCGGCTCGATGTCCAGCAGATACGAATAGGAGACGGCCTCCAGTTCCAGGATGTATACCCCCTGAACATCCCGGACGCCAACCTCCTGGATGATCCCCTGAAACAGCTTGCGTATTTCTTGGCCCCGTTCACCGGTCTCGATCAGGGAGATATTCTCCCCGTTTGCGGTCATATCGATTTCCCGGTCCTGTTGTTCTTCGGGAAGAACAGCGGTCAGGAACAAGCGTGCATGTCCGCCTGCCTTCCGCTCCATATGTATGCTCTGGATGCTGTGCACGGGATAGGGCGAATGGCACTTGAGGTTCCATGTGCCTGTTGCGGCTTCCACAATGCCCATTGTCTCACTCCTCTCCTTTACATTACCGGATGGCCCCGCCGAACCCGCTCGTCGTCCCCTCCAGGCTCGATCCCCCAAGCTCCTGACCGTCATCCTCGATCACAATCCGTCCCCCATAAACACACTGGTTCACACATGTGCTGAGCAGCGCGGGATGTCCCTCCACAAGCACATCTGTTTTTCCGTCCATCCACGAAGTCGAAATCCCCGGAACACACGGCGCCTTCTTCCGCCCTTCAATATCGAGTTTCCCGATCTGGACAGCCGGGTTCAATAGGCTGGTACAATTCCCAAATGGCATAATGTGGATCATCGGGTTCTTGTCCTCCACATTCAGCTGTGCTTTTTCTTTCAGGTGGACGCCGTGGCTATAAGGGATTTTCAAGCGATTCAGCTGAGTTCCGCATGTACAGCTT
This sequence comes from Paenibacillus sp. FSL L8-0470, assembly GCF_038008625.1. Taxonomy (NCBI): domain Bacteria; kingdom Bacillati; phylum Bacillota; class Bacilli; order Caryophanales; family Paenibacillaceae; genus Paenibacillus; species Paenibacillus sp. FSL L8-0470. Next base: position 2,397,226 of record NZ_JBBOZM010000001.1, on the reverse strand, counting down.
AAGATTGCCCCGGCAACCACGTAGCTCGGCTCTGCCCCTCCTCCATCCTGTTCCACAACATCCGGTCTCGTGATTCCTTTGATTTCTGCCATAGAGATTCCCCTCCTAAATTCAACTGCCTATGTCAGTTGAAATGCTATAATTAACGGCTTCCATTTATCTCATAACATCGGCTCCGCTGTTGTCATCTCTACCCGCTGCATACATAACCCGGTAAAGTCTCTGCGCAAAATGGCTTCCGCAAGTGCGAGGTTGATCAGGAACACATTCTCGTGCAGCCGATTATCCACGGCCTGGACAATCGGCCAGCCGCAGGTCTGTAAGCAGTCCGCATCCACCTTCAGCCGGGTGAGGCGGCCGCTGCTGTCGAACTGGCTGTCTTCGTGCAGACAGGCAAGCTGCGGTGGAACCAGGAACCAATAGGGGTACAGCTGCTCTCGTTCGGCGTCCATTAGTCCGGCCAGCCGGAAGATCAGACGCGGGGCAAAGGTCTGAAGCAGCTGCTTCAGAGGATCAGACCACAGCGGATAAGGCCGCTCAATGAGGTCCACCGCCAACAGCTGGTGACAAGGCTTCAGCTCAAAATGCAGATTGGACCGCTCCAGTTCCAGTAAATCCTCCCCCTTCAGCCATTCCGGACGGATGGCTTCTTTTACACCACGCGGTTCAAGTGCCCCCCGCACACGCATATCCTGTGAGAGCTGGAACCAGTCGCTTCTCATTGTTGATGTTCCTCCTTCAGCCAATCCATAATGGCTTCTTCCGTGAACGGAAGTTCCGGCATTTCCGGACGTTCGCTGAGCAAGCTGCACGCGCCCGTATCCATCTGCGCTCCTATTAAACAGGAGCCTGAGAAATTCGTTCCACGCAGATCAGCTCCCCGGAAATCTGCACCGGTCAGATCGCACCATCCAAGGATGGCTCCGGTAAGCTTCGCCCCCGTGAATCTAGCCCCCCGCAGCTTGGCCAGAACAAATTCAGCCTCGCTTAAGTCAGCTCCGGCAAAGGATATTTCATGGAAGCCCGGAATCTCCCACTTCCCCGGATCAGGAAGCCCGCAGGCCGCCTCCGCCCGATGAAATAACGCCCCCACCAGACGACAATTCTTGAAGCTTGCACCGTGCAGCCATCCCTGATTCCATTCCGTATCCGTCAAATCGCAGCCTTCCCAGACCGTACCCACCAGATTGCTCTCTGCGAAGCTGCTACCGCCAAAAGTGCTCTCGCGAAAGGCAGAATAACGAAAATCCATTTCACTGTAATCTCCGCCTGTCAGATCCAGCCGCTCCAGTGCGCCGTATCCGTAAGCACCTTCGATCCGCTCAGCCAGCCATTTCCGAATCTCGGTCTCATCCGCAGGGTCGCTGTCCTTGCGGTAGACAGACTCGCTGATATCGAGATACTCGCCTACACGCACTTCAACTATTCCGCATTGCTCCAGCTTACGAAACCCCTCGGTAAGCATCGCCTCCGGCATCGCCCAGCGGAGCAGTGCAATAACATATTGATGCCCATGCTGCGATTCACGCAGCAGCAGCTTCTCCAGTTCGGGACGGCTGATACCTCCGGCATACGGGGAACCCGGGCGTTGTCTTTCCTCCTCCAGCAGCAGCTGGAGCTCATCCAGGTAGCCGAATGCCCAAGAAGCATCATATTCACCCGCCACAGAAGCGGGGTCAAACAGCCACGTCTCATCCGAAGCCTCTACCAGATAAACTCCGCGTCCTTCCTGCAGCCGGGTCCGGAGCATCGAATAGGTGAAATGTCCGATGGCACCCTTCTCTCCTATGCTCTGCAGCTCCGCCACCTCCCGGCACAGCTTGTCAAAGTGGCGGATGAACGCCTCCTTTAACGGCTTGCGGTTGGCCTGATACAGCTGCTCCCAATGCAGCAGTACCCGGTTACGGACCGGCCCCACAATTTCTTCCATAAACATCTCCAGCACAGCAGTCTGAGCCAACAGTTTCCCCTCCTGTTATCGCTTGCTCCAGTTTTTGTTTTTCTTCCCAAAGGAACTAAACCGTTGTTCATAGGATGTTATCTGCATATCTTTACTTAGTTCGTACGTACTTCAGTTCCGCTTAAAGCGGTCGTGCCGTCCATCTTCAGGCTGCTGCCCTTGCAGGTCAGGCTGAGCTGATCTTTGGCGGAAATGACGATGCTTTTATCCGCGTTAATCATAATATCTTCCTTAGCATTGAGCTTAATCAGCTGGCTGCTGATAATCTCGATCCCGCCGCCCTCACTAAGCCGGATGAAGATCTTTCCGTCCTTTCCGGTCACAATTACCTCATCCGGGGTCATCTTCAGCTCTTTGCCGGCCGGTGTGCGGAAGAACTTGTGGTCAGGGTTGCTTAACTTGTTGCTCTCACCTTCTTCGGCATTCTGCCGCACCGAGCTGGTTGCTACACCTTCTTCCTCCTTGTTCCCCGGAAAATACACCCGGACATGATCGCCCTTCTCCGGCATGACGTACCAGCCGCTGTTGCCTTCTGCCGTGTACACAGATGAATATGGAAAGTCATGCGCTTCTCCCGCCTGCTGCTCCGAATCGATATAGAGGTGGATTTTGAGCTTATCCTTGTTGATCCCGATCACTTGACCTTGCAGCGAAACTCCGATGATTTTGTCATTATAAAAGGTGTTCTGGCGAAGTCCATGACGCGAGCTTAAAATATAGCGGTGACGAAGCAGGCCCTTCTTCATTTCAGTGTAAGCTTCGTATACATACAGCAGCTTGCCTTTGAATTCGATCGCATTGCCCAGATCCAGTACCCGGCCCGTCTCGACCTCATAATATATGAAATCATCCTCGCCTACCTTGGCTGACGTATTCTGAGTAGTGTAACGGAATTTGTCCATTCTTTTACGAACCCGGTAGTTAAAATCCTGCAGCTTGCCTTTCGAGGAGGTATCGAACACGCCAAAATAAAACTTAGGACTATCAAAGACCGATGCAGGCATCAGACCGGTACGCAGACGTGAAGCGATCCGCTTCAAAAACTGCCAGTCTGTCTCTTCATACTGGAGCGTGAACTTGCCGATAGCCGCTCCATCCGTTGCCGCGTCCATGATATCAATATTTGAATAACCCTCCGCGATCTGATCCAGAAGCTGCGGGTAAGTCATGCTGTGGTTCTGGAAGGAACGGCTTTTCTTGCGAATGTCCAGCTCATGGGTATGGGAGACCCCCTCCACTTCAAGGATGTGGACCCCGCGGTTCACCGACACACTCAAATTCAGAATAAGTCCGCTGAACAGCACCCAGCTGCCGCCTTCTTCATTCACCTGCGTGATCTCCACCACTGTATTTGATGAGCTTAACCGGACATAGCTGTCCTTCTTCTCTTCATCCACAATGCCGGTGAATTTCACATAGGTGTGCTCATTCATTTGCTTCGTAATGGTTAACTCCTGCAGACTGACCAGTTCAAAAGGGCTAACCCGCAGATTATCGTAAGACAAAGCTGGTTCACTCATGAGACTCGTCTCCTTCTTCCTGTGGAATGAACTGAATGGATTTCATCATGGCCAGTGCAATCGGCTTCCAGTCCTCAAGCTCCTCGTCCGTACAGTTAAAAGTACACATCAGCGCCCGATCCTCAAGTGAAGCGAACAGAATCAGATTATACAGATTGGCATTAACCGCCGGGGTTAAAAATTCACAAGTAGCGACCGGCTTGCCGTTAATGCTGAACTCATGGTCTCCATACCATTTCGTCAGCTTCTGCGTCCGGCGCAGCATCTGGATCATGGTCTTCTTGAAATCGGATAGCTCGTCCTCCGGCAGCGGGTTCTTGGTGTGATTGACGGCAATGTTAATTCTGGCATTGGAAGTCGTATATATAACGCCGGGTCGATGCTCAGAAGGATATTTCCGCTTTGCCATCTCTTTACTCATGAGCTTAAAGGTCTGCGGGAGCAGCATACGCATCGCACCGTCCAGCAGCTCCGTTTCCACAAAGGTGTGCGGCTCGTCTCCAATCTGCACCACGGGTGCGGTTAAATCCGGTCCAGCCTCTTCCGGAATCACTCCGTAATTATCCGCAGGCTGTCCGCCTGTATTGCCGTTAAGCATGGACACAATCTTCTCATCCCAATGCTCCATCTTCACCCCATCCTTCCAATAGTCGATTGATGCGCAGTCGTTCTACTCCACCAGCATCCGCTGCATACCCCCGTGAGCTTGCCCCTTATGACCCTGTCCCCCGCGTGCATTTGAGAGAATCCGGTCCAGATAGCGGTGAATCTGCAGGCTCGGATAATCCCGGTATTCCTGTCCCAGCCGGTTCGCAATATAATGCAGGATAACACTCCGGGTGATGACACCTTCATTCATACACAGCATGGCGAACATCACATCATGCGGATCCGGCGTACCGGTACGCATAAGGCGCTGAGCATAGTCCTGAAGCACAGCCGGAGGAAGGGTGCTGGCACCGGGAGCCGCATAGGGAACCTGCAGCACCTGGAGCGTATTGTATTCTGTGGCCAGATCCGCGAAGCTCTGGTAATCCTTGCGCAATCTGGCCCCTTCCTTCAGCTTGAAGCGGGCGAGCTCCATCTCATGGGAACCGCTCCCGGACGCCGCATCTTCCAGTGCAAGCGAGGTCTGCCCCAGAGACAGGTCATGACCTGTCTCCAGCTCGGTGAACCGGAGCTTCAGAACAGTTTCTTGACCTGTGGCCTTATAAGCAATTTCCGCCGGCTCCGTCATCATATAGAGCCGCCTCTCATGCAGCAGTATGCCGGGGCTTACCGATAACCGTTCGGCGTGTACCTCCACCTCTGCCCCAGACACAATTCCATCAGCATAATCCCTGTAGTACATCTCCCAAAACTGCCGGGGGAAATCACGCAGATCCTCAAGCATACGGGTCTTTAGAATCCGCCCTTTATGAAACTCAGGGTAAGTATAGGTGAACATTTGCGGCGCTCCTTTCCCAGACTTGCCTTTTTTACTTCAGTCCATCAAAAAAGTCTAGTTCCGAGGATTCATTCTCATAGGCGAACAGTCTTTTGTGACCCAGCAGCAATTGCTCATCACGGCGGGCCACAGGCAGGACATGGAAACCCCAATGCGAATGATCCGCGAACACGAAGAACTTTGTCTCCCCGTTCATAATGGAATCCGTATCGTCCTGCGGAATCTTCGTACCAAAGCGGGACTGGATGTCCTCATAGACCACCTGCTCGTAATTCTCCTTACGATTGACGTATACGCATTTTTGCCGCAGGGTCCCGTCGCTGCCGCTTACATACAGCTCGACCTCGGCCGTCTCGAACGGCCGGGAAATGCTGCCGGGCAGACCGTCACTCCGCTCGAGACTGTTAATCAATACCTTCTGCCGGAGGTTGTGGGTATACGCGCTGACCGTATAAGGAATGACCGCCGCCTCATGGGTGATTTCCGCCTGAATTGCCCCCGTCTTTCTGGCACTGAGATAGCGGATCGCTCCCCGCAGGCATGCCAGCTTCAGATCAGGAACACGGCCTTCCGCCGGTTTCTGGCGGAATTCTATACTGCGCCCAGGTACGAACTCCTTCAGCGCTTCCCGGAAGACATCAATCCGGCAGGACTGGCCCGTCAGCTTAATCATCGAATACTGGCCAAGCCTTCCCTCCCGGTAGAACTCCTCCAGGAACTTGCGGACCACATCATAAATATCCGCCTTGATGAGCTGGGTGATCTCCTTGATGTTAAAGACCACATCCGGAAATTCAAATTCATCACGGAGTTCGCCGTTCCGCACCACGGACAGGAACCAGCGCTCCATCGTGGTAATCTGCAAATCGCTGTCCTGTCCGTCCTCAATGGCGGAGTGGAATCGGTTGCGTAGCATGCCGGTCTTGCGGAAGAATTGCTGCTTCATCTCTTCAGCAATCTCCCAGAGGAAATGGAAATTTCCGCGGACCCGCAAATATTCGTCCCGTGAACGATGCTCCCGGTGGGCGTAGGCCGTAGGAATAATCTGCTCCGCCTCCAAATACCGGCGGTCGAGCTCCGCATATACACTCTGGACTCCCGCTTCATCGACCTGGCGGAACACATCTGCCCCCGGTGCTGCAATCAGGCTGTCAATATCGGTTGCGGCCCGCCGTCCGGAGTAATAATCCGCGAAGACAATCTTCATGAACTGCATAATTCTGTAAGTGATATTATTGCCGCCGAAATTGGTATCCCCATTCTCGTAGGTGGTGTGGATGTCCAGCTTGTAAGCAATCTGTCCGTCTTCCACAGTAAAGCGGCAGGAGGAAAGGTCGGTTGTGCCCCCGCCGCAATCAATTACCAGAGCTTGATACGGCACGCCCTCCATAAAGGCATTGCGTTCGATACCGTCGGCAATCGTGTTGTAGAGCACTGACATTCCTTCATCGAGGGAATGCTCGCTCTCAATTTCATATTCGGGCAGAATCTCGCTGAACATCTCAAGGAACTGGGCCTTCATCTTCACAGGAGCGGACAGATGCAGCCGTTTGAACCTGCATTTGAACTGGTGCTCCGCCGTCAGAATTACATGTTCAAGGTAGGCGCGCACAATATCCAGACGCGTCACTACAGCTGCATTGCCCTGGGCATCTACTACTTCCTCCTGTTTACTGTAATCGCTAATCCAACGCTTGATGCCGCGGAAGACACTGGCCCGGCTGCTATAGCCCCCCCTGCGCATGCTCTTCAGCGCTTCATATCCGAATTCGTACAGGATATTGCCGGGTTCCGAGCAATCAGCGATGCTGACTGCTGTCGGGAGCACTTCAATCCAGTCCGTATTCTTAAAGGTTGTATCCGGAAAAGTCACATAATTAATCTCCTCCAGGCGGACACGTCCGTTCAGCAGGTCCTGGCTGCTGGGTTCCTGAATATAGCCTCTATGCAAATAAGCACCCGCCGTCGTATTGGAGGTGCCAAAATCGATGGCAAGCACGGCTTGCGTCTGTTCCAGCTCACGGATGTCGAGATGGGCTAGCGGAATTTTGGTATATTGAATGTTAACAGGCGGCAGCGGCTTGTCTGAATAATAAATCTTGTACAAATACTCCGAGTCACGCTTGCGGAAAAACAATAGACTGTACTGGCGGTTCCTGCTTCTCTCCCATCTCGCTCCACTGTCGGCGGTTAAGTAGAAGGTGCCCGGCACGGCTTCATCCTGCTCCAGATTAAGAATCCCGCACAGCTCCATACTTTCGTTCACCAGCAGCACATTAGAGTCCGTAAGTCCTCCTGCTGCAGTAACGATATAGCGGTCCAGCCTGTCCACCTTAAGGCCTTCGTACAGAATCAGACGGGCGGGAACACTAATCCCGCCATCACTGCTTAGCGGCGAGGTCATATGGCGGTGGATCGCCTGCTGAATCCGTTCGAACCCGCCCTTATGCACACGGCCGATACACAGTACATCATCCGCTCCCAGAAATTTCAGGATAATCCGGATCAACTCTTCACGGTCCGTCTGCGGACCCAGCCCTTCTACCATCCGTTCTTTGTAACAAATGTTGCGAAGCTGAAAGGTCGTCATGTCCATAAGCTCTGCCCGCGTATACCGGGTGGTTCCCCGAATGCGTTCACGGCCCGCAGCGTCAGGATGCAACCTGTATGTATAACCGTTCATGTTCGTAACCTCCTAGGCGGCTGCTCCCGCAGCATCTGAATCTGCCCTCTCTTCTTGCTCCTTTAATACAAGGCAATGCAATCCTGAACCATCGTGTGATCCACGTCGATAATGCCGAAATGGCGTTTCCAGTAAATCTCCGTTTCGAAGCGTACCGGTAAAAAAAGCTCCAAAATCAGTTCCAGCTTCTCCCTTGTCTCCGGGCGCTCTTCCTCACCGATATAGAGCAGCAATTCGTCTTTATCCTCACAATTCGCATACAAGGTGGAACGCGGGAACATCCGGACCAGCAGCTCCCGCAGGAGATGCACCGCTTCGCCGGTATCGAACAGCCGCAGAACATGCCCGGCGATGACCTCCTGCTCTTCCCGTCCAAACAGCTTCAGCCGCTGCCGGATACGTTCTCCGAAAACTCCCTCCTGCATCTCCCGCAGTGTGAAGCGGATTTGATATTCCCGTTTGTTCATCCCCTGCATCAGGTCCAGTTCAGCCAGGAAATGAATGATCAGATCGAATAAAGTCTCACGCAGTTCGGAATCCTCAGTGTTATTAGGGTCGAACAAGTCTCTGAAAATATCGTAAAAACGATAGTACGGGTTCACCTCAACCTCCTGCTCCACAGCTGCCGCATTGAGATCGGCATGGCTCAGCTCCATATAAGGTGAATACACCTTCGCCGGAACAAAGTGAATGTCACTCCGCTTCATTCCCGACCGCCCCGACCGAACCAGGAGATCCCAAATATAGTTCATACCCAGGCTCCTTCACAGCGATACTCCGGAAAGACCAGCTGAACTTCAGAGACGAGGAAGCTGAGCACATCGTCACTTAGATAGGATCCGGCAAGTGACCGATCCCTGGCCACAGCTCTGAACAGAAGGCGCATCCGGTACTTATCCGTCTGTACGCGGACCTGGTCGCTGACGAAGCTGTTCAGTTCATAAGTCAGCGGAATCTCCTGTCCCGGCGGCAGAATCTTGACATCCTCCAGTTCTACCTCCCGTGAAACCTCAAATGCCCCGGTCAAACGGGCAATGCCCCCTTTGGATCGAACCGGACTGCCGGACTGCCGGACATATCTGCCGATATACCCCTCTTGTCTGCGGTTCGACAAAAGTGGATAATGCATCCGGCCAATTCCGGAATTCATGGGCCTCGTCACCTTCAGCATGGTCCAGGAATCCGATTTATCCAGCGGAGATACAACTGTAATCTCTTCCTCCGAGCGTTTAATATAACGGATATTTGCTTCCTCGCCATCTACAAGATATCCGTGTTCTGTGCCTGTTCTTCTTAGCGGCAGCACATGCTCGTAATTCACCCGGTCAGCCGCCGGAACGGGAAAGCCGCCGATCTTCATCTCCATTCTCTGAATATTCCAGATCGGCACCAGATTCATATGTTTATACGGTTCCAATTCCTCCAACTGTATGGAAATCTGCTTCACCGTCTCCTGGTTGTCCCACTCCGAACCGCAGGATATCAGGATGCAGTCCATAAATTTGTAGGCATAAGGGATGTGGACTGTTTTCCACGGCAGGCTGTTTTTACGGAATATCCGGTACAGTTCTTCAATGCGTTCGGTGTACATTGAGCTCTGCTTCAGCCGGACTGTTATCTCATACCGGCCTCCGCTGGTGATCATCTCACCCTTGAACTGGCGCTTGCTCCGGGTAAGCGAGCGAATCTGTGAGGTATCGCACTGGAGGAACAGCGTACATAACTTCATTTCCTCCTGCTTCGATAAGGCAGCCGCAACTTCCGCCAGATTGATAAACTGCGGCTCTGAATCGCCTGGGACCATGGGGTACAGGAATTCATGCAGTGGATCAAGCTCTTCGCGGGGACAGAGTGACGCATACACATCATGCCGCACCTCCTCCGGCTCCAGTTCATTGAAGACGCGCTCCTCAATCTGCCGGTTCAGCGTCTCTTGATATTCCACCAGATTCAGAAATAAACCGGTCATTACATCCTTCAGCATCCGGCGCTGCTCCAGATCCTCCATCTTGTTCAGACGGTCACGAATGATATCTTTCATGGCTGCACCTCCTCTTCAGCGGATTTCTGGACCGTTTCCTCTTTCGGCAGCACGCCATCTACGCCGCTGCCCGGTTCTGTGCCCGCTGCACCTTTTGCGGCACTTTCCTCTAAACCCTTACCAGCTTCATTATTACTTGAATTTCCTGTGATATTTCCGTTGTTATCTGTACTTTCATCTGGAGTCACCAGAGGCAAACCCATACTTCCCGTAAGGTCTGCAGCTCCGGCAGCATTCGGATCTACAGCAGGTACAGGCGGGTTCAATTTCTCTTCCAGCTTGGAGATCTTCCGCTCCATTGCCAGTACCCGTTCCAGCATATCAATACTCTGATAGACCTCTTGTGCAGCTGCGTAAGCATCGAGCGCCCCGCTGTAATCAGCGGCTTCATTGTAACGGTCGCCCTTTGCTTCCAGCTTATCGGCCTGGAGCTGACTTACTTGCCGTTCCACATCCGATTTTTTGGCTTCCGCCGTTTCCAGCTTGGTTGTAATTTCGGCAAGCGCTTCTTTATAGGCGTTCTCTGTGGCGGAGGACCGCGCCCGCAGGTACAGCGTAATGGCGCCGCTGGAGTCCCCGTTCTGGAATTTGAGATCTGCTTCCCGAAGCCAGTCCTGTACCTTCTGGAAGGCAGTCATCTGTCCCAGTCTGTCTTCAATCGCCTGCCGCTTGAAGATACTGTACGGCTCCGAAAGTTCCAGCGCTTTGGTATAACTCGCTTTGGCTTTTACAATATCCCCCTCCTTGAGGTGGGCTTCGCCGTCAACCAGCTTTTGCGCAGCCGCCATTTTGTCTGTCAGCAGCTTTTTATGAATCCGGTCCTTGAGCTTGATCGAGTTGTTGCGGCCCAGACTATAGTCGGATACTGCCTTGCCATACTCCTGCTCTGTAACATACACGTCAGCACTCTGTTCATACTGGAGCATATCGGCAGCTAATTCGGCCTTCTTAGCCGCACTTTTGACCTTATAGAAGATCCCGGCGCCACCTACCAGAAGCACCGTCAATAGAATAATAAGAATGCGTTTGATCCATTTCTTGCGGTTCTTCGGCTCTTCCTGATAGGTCTTATTAGCGTAGATACATGCTGCCGTATAATTGTCTATCCGCATCCGCTGTTTGCTGAGCATGACTTCCTCAAGCGTATCCGCCAGCATGACCGGATCATTAGCCGCCTGGACAGAATCAATCATCTCCGCATCCTCGACAGCCTGCCACAACCCGGAGGTGCACATCACCAGCACATCGCCATCTGCCAGCGGAATCTTCCCGGAGACATAAGGCTTCAGCTTGCCCGGCATCCCGGCATATTGCAGCAGATTGCCACGCTCATCATTCGTATCGATCTTGTCCTCGGCAATTTGTCCTTCGTCTGCCATCTGCTGGGCAAGGCTGTGGTCCCGGCTTTTCAAGATCAGGCGCTCCCCGCGAAAATGATAAAGTCTCGCATTCCCGGCCGATGCCCATACCATCTTCGTATAATCCGTCACCACAATTAGTATACTGGCCTTCAGACGGACTCTTCGGCTCTCATAATGCAGCCACTCATGGGCAATCCGGATGTAATCGGTCAAACGCCGCCGGGAGAGGGTGGGTTTCTCCAAAAAGCTCTCCAGAATCGTCTGCACAATCATTTCGGCACTGTGAGCCTCTTCATCTGAATCCAATCCGTCGGCAATGATATAACAGGCCTTATCCTCCAGCTCAACGCACCCGAAAAAATCCCGGTTAGTCATAAAAGAACCCGATTCGGAGACGAAACTCATTAAAAAATCGCTGTTCTCCTTCCTCATGCGTATCCCCATTTCCCGTATTGATGATTTATGCTATGTACCCGGCGGGACATCTCCTGTTCTACCAACGCCTCTCCACAATAATGACTGTAGCGTTATCCTGATGTACAAGCCTTTTCTCCTCTATCAAATCAATCATGGCCTGAGCAGCATCATAGGGTGACAGCGGCCGGGACAGTATCGTCTCCATTTCCATTTCCGTGAGCGTGTTGTATACCCCGTCGCTGCACAGCATAATCTTGTCCCCCTTATACAGCTGAAAAGGTTCTTCTGCCAGCTCCATGCTCCTGAAATTCTCGGACCCGAGATAATTGACCAGAGTCTTGCGCTGCGGATTGCCTAGCGCCTCCGACTCGGTAATCTCACCGGACAGATACTGTTCCTGCAGTGTGTTCTCCAGCGTATGCTTATGGTTAACCGGAATCAGAATACCGCCGCGGTATACGAACAACAGGCTGTCCCCTACCGCCCCCCAGTAGAGCATACTACTGCGGATCAGCGCCGCTACCAGCGTGGTCCCTCCCTGCACTCCGTGCAACTGGTTCATGATCTCTCCATTGGCGTTCATTGCCGCATCACCGAAGAATTCCGGCGGATCGGGGAAGCGCTCCAGTTCCCGAAATTCTTTAACAAAAGTATGGACGGCCGCCGTACTGGCCACCCTTCCCCCGCTTAAACCGCTGATTCCATCCGCAAGCACAGCTAGCAATCCAAAAGGCATATTGACCGTCGCAAAATAGTCATCCTGCTCTTCACGCGCACCGATCGTCTGGCCGTTCCCGATTCCGTCCCCGGAACCGGTGCCAGCCTTCGGCATCTTTTGAATACGATGCCTGAACATAATCAGCGGCCAGATCAGCAATATCCAGACAACAATCATCCAGTATGGGGTCAATGCACTATCATCCAGCAGTTGCTTCAGCGTATTCATTGCTGCTGCTCCCATTCAAAGTGAACACCGCACAGGGGAACAAAAATAAACTTGCTTCGTCCCAGCTGAATAACATCATAAGCAGCCAGCTCTACCGGGGAATATACCGCCTCGTTATTGTGATAGGCAAGTCCGGAAGCATCACCGGGCAGCAAGTAGAAATTGCGTTTCTTCGGATCATAGACAATCACCGCATGATTGCGTCTGGAGATCGTATTGTCACCCAGAATGCGCACATGCATCTCTTCCGAGCGGCCGATAAAATTCTTCTCCGCCATAATCCGGTAGTCCTGTCCCATTTGTGCCCCTTCAATACAGACCAGCCAACCCGTCACCGGTTCAATTCCGGTAGCCTCTCCCAAATACGGCATCGTTCTGTCATCTTCGGAAGGACGGGACGCCATAGCAATGGCTGCTCCCTTGCTGCCGGACGGAGCCGGGCTCTCCACGGTAAGATTACAGTAAGGACACGTGTTGCCGTGTCTTCTTGTGCTGAACATATGTCCGTTAGCGCATCTTGTCAGACTCATTCGCTCTCATACCCCCGCATGTGTTGTTCATTTCACCAGAATCCTCGTGTTGGCAATATAAATTAAGTCCCCCGCCTCAAGCAGGCTGGGTTCCTCGATTTCCAATTTAACTGCTTTGCTCTGATTGCTTTTCCGTATACCCACACCGCTGGAGGATTCAATATCCTCTATGTACCATTTGCCGGATGCTTTGTTCAGCACAGCATGCTGGGCGCTGATCAGAGAAGCATAAGGTGTATCTGACAGATCTATATCCGCTTCACCGTGCCTTGAGCTTTTGCCGATCAGAACACTTGTCTCGCCTTCTATGTACCATTCCTTTACACTTTCACCGTCTTCACTCAGCAGCACCAGCTTTACAACCTTGCTGCCGGGTTTGACCTTATTCTGCACCTTGATCTTCTTGGGTCTTGTTCTGACTGCAATTATGACTACTGACAACAAAAGGATTGCTGCCGCAACCACCTGTGCCCCCCTAACCTTTGCAACCACAAATATGTAATAGAATATTACAGCCGAGATGGCTGTTATCAATAGATCCAGCACCAGGGTCCAGACCGACCTTCCTTGTTTCACTCCCATAACCTCCGCCTTACCGGGCTACGCCCCAGAATGACTGCCGGATCACTTCTTTCGGATTCCAAAATAGCGCTCAAACAGCTCCGATGACTCCATACTTTTTGCTGGCTCAGAGCGTTTGGGGATGCTCCGGTCACTCTCCTTTTTCGGCTGGAAACCAAAAAAACGTTCGAACTGCTCTTCCATATTTCCCGGATCAAAACTGACCCGCTCCTTGCCTGCGGATGGCTTCTCCGGCGGCTCTCCGGATGCCCGGGTTGTACGCGACTGCGACTGATAAGCCGTCCTTGACTCTTCATTACCTAGTACCTTATAGGCCTCATGAACCTGCTTAAACCGCTCGGCGGCCTGCGGATCTCCTCCGTTCGTATCGGGATGATACTTTTTGGCCAGCTTCCGGTAAGCTTGCTTCACTTCGGCGGATGATGCATTTGGGGCAATACCAAGCACTTCATAATAATCTGTCAAACGCCTCACCGCTTCCCGTTACGATTTAGAGATAAATAAACATTAAGAGGCGCATAAAGGCCCCTTAATGTTCTGAACATCAGGGCAGACACAGCCAGCCCGATGTCCCAGTCCGATTACCTAATATTAGGCCGAGAATCCGCCATCGATTTTGGTAAGTTCGGTTTTGTCTTTCTTTTGTTTGATGTACAGTGTGAACTCACCAACACCTTCGGTGTCCCCGTAACGTTCTGTGTAATCCACAACGAATGCGTTAGGGAAATGGATCTTGCGCACTACTTGGTCTGCTGCAATAACTTCAAGCGTTACCTTGCGGTAGCAGTCCGCTTTTTCAGCAGGAACAATAGACCAGAGCGCCAGCTTGATGGTGTCATCTGCATTATCGCCGTCAGTAGCCGTGATAATTTTACCAGTGATGCGCAGGGTTGCTCCAACATCGGTCGATCTTGCGTTTGAATCATCCGGAGTGTCCGTGTCGTACACAACAGAACGAATATTGTCCATTCCCAGTTCGATTGTTTCTGCACCTTCAACTTTTAAAATAAAACCCATAAATAAAAAACCTCCTCGAAAAATAGTGTTGAAATATGTATAAAGGCTAGCTCGGATGAACAAGCCTCTGATACCTTAATAAGTTCTGTAATATAATCTTTTATCGTTGTTATATGAATGTTTAAGCCTTAACAGTGCTGGTTCCCTTGGTTATCATGACCTCAAGATTCTTCACATTGCCGTTGAAGACCAGATCTATATGGCACAGGTTACTCTTCTCGTCGATAATATAGCTCATATCATCGCCTTCTTGAATGATCGAGTTAACCGATCCGCGTTTGCCCAACCAGCGGCTCTTCTGGCTGCTCGGATTGTTGCTGAAGAACTTCACTATGTTCTCATGCTTGAAATCTCCGGTCTGGAAGCGCAGGAAACGTTCGATATAGGTACTCACCTGTGTTTTGTAAATGGAATCATATCCGTCCTCTGACATAGCCATACTTCTCGATTTATATACGGTAATACGTTTGATATCCGTATCCTGAAGCTGTGCGTTCTCAGAGGAGAAAATAAATCCGAAGTTCTTGCGGTTAATGGAGTCCTTGATTGTATTCGTGAACCCCGAGATTTCCTTGGTCATCGTTGTTACGGAGCGCAGACTGTTGTCTCCCGCTTCGATATCGAAGCGTACTCCCGGAAATTCCCGGTTTACATTCTTAAAGTTGCTTCTCAGATATTCAGGACATTGATAAGCAGCTACAATACCAGCGGCAACATAAGCGGCTCCGATATAGACACCCTCGATCCAAAGCTTCAGAATGTCTTCTTTATCCTTGGACAATTCCACACCGTTCTCGGTCTGCAGCATTCTGCTGTCAATGATAACTCCGGACTTCTCCTTAGGAATCACCGTGAAATTCGGTGCACTCGGGATCGCAAATTCACTGTATTCCTTCCGTGTCAATCCTGCACATTTGTCAATGTACTTGTCGATTCCGGCAGTAGCCATACTGCTGAATGTAGTGTCCTCGCCGGACTCGAAGCTGAAGAACAACTGCACCTTGTAGTCCTTGATGACTTGGAGCAGCATTGTAAGTGATTCCATGCTGTTGCCATCCTGCTTGACCACTTTGTCGTTTCCGCGAAAACGTTCCCGGCTAACTTTGACCTTGCCGGTTGTCTCTAGCTCAACGGAAGGAACAATCCCGTACCAGATCGTATCGGAGAATTCATTTTTCGAGTTCACTGTGTTCAAATATGTCTCCAGCCGCGGGATATTGCTGCTCTTCACGAGCATATCCAGCTTGCTGTTGGCAATCAGCATCGAAGGCTGCATCCCTTTGTTTTTAACCGCATACTGGTCGAAGAACATCTTAACACCCAGTATTTTTTCCACTAACGGCTTAACCGTCTTGACGAAATCATCTTTGGCATTCTTATAGAATTCCAGGTATGTATTGTAATTCTGTACTTCCAGTGCGGCGTTGACTTCAGCCCGGACCGCCGGAAGCGGACAGAATGTGCGTACTACCAGGTCCTGCACATAAGTAGACGGAGATTCTGACAAAGAGCCGTAATCTTCAGCAAATACCTGTGTGAGGTCTGTATTCGTGCTTTCATCCAGAAGCATGAGGTCGGTACTGTCACTCTTGGGAGCCTCGATGATCTTCAGTTCACCGCTCTCGCCGATGGTAAGCTGGCCTACTTGAATCAATTCGGAAGATGTATCCTCCTGCGCCCGGCCGAGCAGCAGCCGAGTCTTGATATCCTCGATGGCCAGCGGCAGCATAGCCATGACATTGTTATAGTTGCGGCTGGCTTCCTCGAACATAATATTCAGTTTATCGCCGACATCCAGTTTTTTGGGATCTCCGTCATCCAGCTTGTCGTACTGGCCGTACATGTAGTGAATCTCTTTGCGGACCTGGCGGATATCATCCATAACCTTCTTTGGAGAGATCATGTCCAGCAAATTTTCAAATTTGAAATCAACATTCGTAATCCCTTGGCTTCTTTTCGTATCGATCAGTGTGAACAACATTCGCAGGAAGTCATTGCTCTGATCAATCTTAATCTCCGAAATGGTATCATCCGGAATGCCTTCAGGCTTCTTAAGCGTATACATTACTTTCTGGTTCGCCGCATTAAAAAAGGAGTAAATGCTCGGTGAAAACTTGTCGAGGAACTCATCAAAATTGTGCACAAGCAGATGCTCATTAATCTCTTTGATCTTATCGTCACTCAAGCTGTCGATACCTTTTACATCCCCGACGATGGTGATCAAATCGAGCTTTTCCGGGTTGATTTCCTCAAAAAGCAAGGTTCGGTTCGTTTGATTGATAATGTCCATTCAGGCAGCATCCCATGTTAAAAAAGGCTCATGAGGATGCCTTCCCCCCTCCATTATTTTCTGTTACCCGGCATGCATTCGTGAGTCTTTGGTTACACCATTCGACTAAATACTGCCATTTGAAGCGATATTTTTTAGATTCATGGGACCCATCTTAACCAGTAAAGATAATTTTTGTCAATATAAAGGCATATAGTTCCATTTAATCATTTTTATGACTAACTAGACTAAAAGGACTATTTTGTAATTTTTCCTTATTTTCCCTCAATGAGCCACCGATGATAACCTTATCCCAGCATTTTATGGAGCTGCATCAATAACTTTAGGCCTAAACAGATACAAGGGGGGATTCCGCAGCTTATGTACTTTAGATCACTCAGGAAAATTGTAGTAGTGATAATACTGATTTCAGGTTGCTTGGCAGGAAACGGCGGGACTTCCAGCTACGCATCATCCGGCAAGAACAATTCCGCTTCGGCAGGAGGTCTGGATGCCATGTTTGTGCTGGATGTCAGCTACTCCATGAATCAGACGGACAAGGACCGGATAGCCGATGAAGTTATCCGCATGTTCATGGATATGAGCGGGGGGCAAAAAACCAGGCTGGGCTTCGTGGCCTACAACGACCGGATCACCTCTTCTGTCCCGCTCACGGATATTACGTCTTCCGGCGCACGACAGCAATTACGGAGCAAGATCGACAGCTTGAAGCGGACTGGCTACACAGATCTTGGCCTTGGACTGCGGCGCGGCGCTGAACTGCTGGCGAAATCCCGGGCAAACGGTAGACAACCCTTCCTCATCCTTCTCTCCGACGGAGAGACCGATATTGGGAACAACTCCGGTAGACGGACTTTTGCTGATTCTGCAAATGATGTGGACAAAGTTATTAACATGGCCCGAAAGTCAGGATACCCGATTTACACCGTTGGCCTTAATAATGGAGGCAAGGTCAATTCAAGTGAATTGGAGCGGATCTCAAGTGAGACGGGCGGTACCTCTTTTATTACCGGAAGTGCAGACGATTTGCCTGAAATATTTAACCAGATCTTTGCCAGTCAGATTCAATCCGTACTTACATCCGTAGCAGCCGTTACAGCAAATGGCTCCCTTCAGGAAATCACAGTGGAGATTCCAAACTCCAGCATGGCTGACGCCAATATTATCATGTTGTCGGAGCATCCGGTAACGGAGGCCCAGCTCTATTACAAATCAAGCAATGTAAGCTTCATTCAATCGGATAAATACTCGCTGATGAAAATCGTCAAGCCGGTTAAAGGCAATTTCGTGCTGAAATTCCGCGGACATGCCGGTGATCTTGTCAAAATCAATCTGCTTGGAAATTACAATATGCGTGCCGAAGCCGCTATATCCGGCGGACAAAAGGTGCTCAAAGGACAAGCTACCGTCTTCGAGGCTGCACTATACGGAATAAACGACCGTTCTAAAGTTCAGGATACCGATATTTACAATCGGCTAAAAGCAGAACTGATCGTAACACCCAAAGAAGGCAAAGTTGAACGGATTCCACTAACCAATACGGGAAGCGGCTTTAAGGGCACCTACATATTTCCTAAATCAAATACATACCAATACCATATCCGTGTAGACGGTTCGGATTTCTACAGAGAAGGCAAGACTGCAGTCATCGAGATTAACAATCTGCCGCCGGTCGCTTTGAATAAATCCATTGATTTATCCAAGGATGACGGAGCTGTTAAGCTTGACTTAACCAGCTACTTCGAAGATCCTAATAAGGATTCGCTTACTTATACCGTGGATACAGAACAAGGAGATCGGAGCCTGGCTCAAGCAGACATCAAAGATGGACAACTCTTATTGTCTTCGCTGCATTCAGGAAAGTCCTATCTCTCAGTAACAGCCACAGATGATGAAGGCGCCAAAGTAACCGCCCGAATCCCTGTACATATCACTTCCATGGTGGAAAAGATGCTGCGTATTGGCGTACTCTCCGTACTGTTGCTGATCGCTGTTGGACTGCTGTACTGGTTCGTGCTGCGGCCAAAGCCAGTATTTCGCGGCAGACTGGAAGGTTATTTCCTAAGTACTGCAAGCGGTACGGATATTCCTGTGACCCACTGGCCGATGACCTCGTTTCAACAGCGCAGAATGAATCTGGCTGAATTGCTTAACATGATGGAGATCCGGGAACATGTTCCGGAGGCAGGGAATATCTGGTTCAAAGCCGGCAAGAATGAAACCTTGATCGTCCGGCATGATTCCCGCTGCACCGTCGTACATGGGCGAACCCCTGTGGAGCGTGGCAAGCAGGAAGTCCTTGAATACAACGACCGGCTCTATATTACGTTCGAAGATGGTCTGACGGAGATTGAGATTCGTTATAAGGCCATTAAGCCAAAAACTAATATTTATGTAGGCCAGCAGAGGGATTCGGAAGTTATATAAGCTGTGGAGAATAACCGGGGATTCCGTGCGAGAGCTGCTTCCAGACAAAAGAAAAGTGACCCTCAAGTCAGGATCACTACCGGTTACCGTATGGGACAACCTTTAGAGGTTGTCCTATTTCTTTCCGGACGACAGATCCATCGCTGCCTTCCCAAGTACTGCTGTACCTTTCCACTTCCATAGAAAAGACTGAACTTGCAGTGCCCTCCTGAACTTGGCGAGTGACGGGCAACGCTGTTCCTGGCGCATGGCCAGTCCCCAATGAACGGTTCGCGACAGCCAGCGGCTGACTTCCGGATTCTTGGTCCTAACCGCAGGAATTTGTTCATCGAACAAGCGCAGCTTCACATCGGCAGGTGCTTCACCACAGAAGCAATAATGTAATAACGCAGCCAGACTGAATATATCAGACATCTCATTATGAGGTGACAATTCAGAGTAAAGCTCCAAGGGAGAGTAGCATGCTGATGTAAAGATTGTCTGCTTCTCCCCTTCCTTAAGCGGAAGCCGGACTGCAGACCCAAAATCAATAAGCTTCGGAGTGCCATCTTCCATAATCATAATATTGGAGGGCTTAATATCCCGGTGAATAATGCCTTGAGTATGTATGTATTCCAGCGTCTCCACCAACGGTAGTAAGGTATGATTGATGAATAACGCGCGGTCAACCGCTCCACGTGCACTCAGCCACTTATCCAGAGATGTTCCCTGGCAGTATTCCATAACAATATATCCTGTCCCGTTAGCTTCCAGATGAGCAAGATACTTCAGAAGATGAGGATGCTTCAATTCAGAAAGAAGCTCCGCCTCTTGCATAAACGAATGCAGAAGCTCATCATATTTGTCCAGACTATTCCCCAATCGAATTTCAACCGTACGCTTATCAGCTTTTCGCCGGGCCAGCACCGCCGGATAAAACTCCTTAATTGCGACTGGTTTTCCCGTCTCCTTTTCCCTTCCCAAATAGACGATTCCAAGCTCACTGCGTGATATTACTTTTTTGATCTGATAGACGCCATTCAGCAATGTGTTACGCGGCAAGGCAGAAGCATTTGATTTTCCGTCCACAGCCAGCCCTCTCTTTTGTTAGAATTCTATTAGACTGCATGCAAATCGAGTGAATATGAATATTGCATTATTCGTATATGATGTTTATCGACCGCTGTTGCTCAATTTTTTAATCAGTCACCAAAAAAATATAAAAATGTTGTCAAAAATCTCTACCGGACAAGTCACATATATATTTATACCTTTTTATATGCCATTCTTGCAATCTTTTTCTCCTTTGTTAATATCATCCTTTATTAAGATTCATACACAACACATCACCCGGGCAAGTATGGTTATATACAAATTCGCCATTGTAACATCCAATGTCTGGAAATATACTTAAGTGGTATCGTGCTGAAAGCTATTACCATGCAGAGCGGCACGAATAAGCGAGTTCCTGTGAAAGCGCTTAGATAGATTAGGTATCCTTGCATGGTGCTAATAATTTCAAGGAGGCATATATGTATGCTGTTTACGCCAGGCATTACCGACTGTTCACCGGCAGAGGTAGGTTATGATACTTCGAGAATCGGGGTTTTGCACAACCACTTCCAGAACCTGATTGATCAAAATAAAATCCAGGCCGCAGCTTACTGCGTCTCAAGGTATGGAAAGACATTTATGCACGGTGCTATGGGACCGCTTTCGTTCCGGGAAGACAGGGCCGAGCCGCTTTTACCGACAACTGTTCATAATATCGCATCCATTACTAAAGCCGTTACCTCAGTAGCAATGGCCAAGCTTGTGGAGGACGGTATTCTCCGGTTTGACCTTCCTGTCAGCACGTTCCTGGAGCAGTTTAACGTGGACCCTTTTAACAAAATCGATATTTACAGCCTTCTGACCCATACCTCGGGCCTGTTTCCCGACTGTGCGGGCAGCTTAGTTCCCTATCATAAATCTTATTGGCAATTAATCGGTGAATATTTCGAAAAGTATAACCCTGAGAATGGGGATCCGGACTGGATCACAGCCGCGCTGAGCTGCGGGGTCAATAAAAAAGTCGGCGAGGAATGGCAGTACTGCTCATTTGGCTTCTGCCTGCTCGGAGAAATCATCAAGAAAGTGACTGGCGTAACCGCGGAACAGTACATAGAAGAGCAAATCCTGAAGCCTCTTGGCATGAAGGATACTGTTTGGGAACTGACGCCGGAGCTAGCCGGACGCGCCATTATAAGAAACGAGAGACGTGAGAAGCGGCTGAACGATCTAATTAACGGTAATCTGCCTGAAGTCTCTCCAGAGGAAAAGCTGTGGGATACAGTCTCCAGCACCGGCGGAGGCCTGGCCTCTACGCCAGCCGACCTCATCCGGTTCGCCAACATGCTCCTCAGCATGGGAACACTGGGTGATACCCGTATCGTCGGCCGTAAAGCGGTTGAGAAGATCACGACCCGCACCCTGTACGGGGTTCCCGATTATTGCTGGGATAACGATGTCAAAGACCGGAGCTATGGCATTGGACTGGATATGAGGAGAGGCCCCGCCTTCCTCTACTCTCCAACCAGCTATTTTCATGAAGGCGCTGGAGCCTGCTGCATGGCCATCGACCCTACAGAGCAGCTTGCCGCTGTATGGTTTGTGCCTTTTACCGGTGATAATTGGTACGCAGAGGGCCTATTTAATGTAACTAATATCATTTGGTCTGGACTCACCTGATGAATAGCCTGCAACGCAAATGGCTTATTTGCCGGACGGTGGCGGAGGTAACTTACAAGGAATGGAGTGCCTACCGCACTCATTCCATGGTGTCCATTATCGTCGGTCCTGTATATTTTATGGTGCAATATTATATCTGGACGGCGGTATATGGAGATCATGCTTCGCTCGGCGGTATCGGACTCCCCCAAATGATCCGCTATTTCGGCGCTACTGCGCTTATCGGTTACCTGGTCATGGATTTTGCCGATTGGAACTTATCCATGCTTGTGCGCACCGGTAAGTTTCTTACCTTTCATTTGCGCCCGATTCATCACCGTTCTTTCGCTTTGTTTCAGAAGATCGGGCATCGGTCTCTCGGTTTCCTGTTTGAATTTTTACCCTGCCTATTGATCTTCATTTTTATTTTTGGAGTTGATATGCGGCCGGCAAGCTTTCCATGGATGCTTCTGTCGGTGCTGCTTGCCTTTCTAATGATTTTTTATGTGAACTACATGATCGGCCTGACTTCATTTTGGCTTGTCCAGTCAGCTGGAATACGAAGCGCTTTTATGCTGGTGTCGGGTATTTTTTCGGGTGCGCTTATTCCGCTTGATTTTTTTCCGCACTGGCTTCAGGTGATCCAGTTCTTCCTGCCGTTCCAGTACATGGCCTACCTGCCTGCAATGGTTTTTACCGGCCATTACTCCCTTGGAGGCGTTGAGCTTTCCATTGAGCAAGCCGTGGGCATACAGGCGGCGGCCTTGTTCGTTACGTTCGGATTAAACGAGCTTGTTCGCCGTCTGGCCATGAAGCAGTTTACTGCTGTCGGCGCGTGAATGCCCCCATGAAAGGACAGTTTTTTACATGAAACGGTATCTGGATATTTACAGGCAGTGCATGTATTCTGCTTTGCAGTCGGCTGTGGCCTATCGTATGAATTTCATTATCAGCAGTCTGATCACCCTGGCCGGCAACATTCTGTTTCCGCTGGTGACCCTGCTTATTTACCGGGCGGGCACCAGCTTTCCCGGTTGGAGCTTGTTTGAGGTGTTGTTGATCCAGTCTGTATTCACCATGTCCAGCGGCCTTTCTAGCCTTATTTTCGGCGGCGTTCTCTGGACCACAATGTCGCATGTCCGTGAGGGAAGCTTCGAGGTTATTCTTATGAAACCGCTGAATCCGCTGTTTTTTATTGTTGCCACAACATTTTCTACCGAAAGTGTTGGCCTGTTTCTGGGCGGGGTTTCGCTATTCATATTCTCCGCTATGCATGTCGGCACCATTCCGGTCCTATTCTGGCTCCAATTTGCCGGGATGTTTATCGCAGGGACGGCGGTCCTGGCAGGACTATCTCTAATGATGGCCGCTATGTCCTTCAAATGGGTGGGCAACTCGAGAATTTCCGAACTTGCTGACAGTGTGCTGCACATTGGAAAATATCCGCTGCCCATATTTCCGAAGGCTGTACAAGCTTTGGCCACGATGATAATTCCTGTGGGAATGGTAGGCTTCTTCCCTGCTTCCGCTCTCCTAGGACGGGTGCATGCCAGCGATTTCGCTGCTGTTCTGCCCTGCTTTTTATTTCTGGCGGCAGGAGTATGGATTTACCGGCATATGATCAGATTGTACGAGGGGGTAGGCGGATGATGCCGGTTATTGATGTGAAGCATTTGACTAAAACGTATAAAACCTATAAGCGGGGCGCAGGTATGGGTCAGACCTTTAAGAGCTTCTTCCAGCGTGAAGAGGTCGTGGTCAACGCCGTCAACGATATCAGCTTTGCCATTGGGCAGGGGGAAATCTGCGGTATTCTGGGTCCCAATGGGGCGGGGAAATCAACGGCGATCAAAATGCTCTGCGGTGCGCTGTTTCCCACAAGCGGTGAAATTCAAGTTCTTGGTTATTCGCCTGCCCGGGACAGGAAGCGCTATGTCGGCAAAATCGGAGCCGTATTCGGTCAGAAATCCCAATTGATCTGGGACATTCCGCCTATCGACAGCTTCAACATGAACAAGGCAATCTACGGAATCGCCAATCAGGACTTTAAACGCCGTCTGGAAGAGCTGACGGGGATGCTGGATATTGCACATGTGATTGAAAAGCCCACACGAGTGCTGTCCCTTGGCGAACGAATGAAATGCGAATTCGTCATGGCTATGCTGCACCGGCCGGAGGTTTTGTTTCTGGATGAGCCGACCATCGGGCTTGATGTGATCGCCAAGGTCAAAATCCGCGAATTCATTCACCAGATGAACAAGAAGCATAATATGACGTGTATTCTGACCACCCATGATCTTGAGGATGTGGAGGAGCTTGCCCACCGGGTCATTGTCATTAACCACGGGGAAAAGGTTTTTGATGAATCGCTTCAGCAGCTGAAGCTTTTTCTGGGGGATAAGAAACGGGTCAGTTTTACTTTTGCAGAGTCTGTGCACAAAACCATCTTCGACAATGCCTACACCAAGGTGGTCGAGCGCCCGTCAGACTTTCAAATTACGCTTGAAGTGGATACGGCACTTATTTCAATCAGCGATTTTATTGAAGAAATCTCCAGGAAGCACCGCTTCTCCGACATTTCGGTCAAGGAACTGCCGATCCAGCAGGTGGTCATGAATATTTATGAGAATGCGGGTGGGGTGCCCGGCTAGCGGTTTGACTCCTGCTGGATCATATTACTGTAAGGTATGGTGAAGGAGTCGTGTGAATTACTACGGACCTAGGAGCCTTTATTTCCACCATAAACACTGTTTTGTCTACCTTCCGGACTCAGATGCAGCTAATTGCTGACCTTCCGCGTGAAACATGCCTGATGGAGGGGAATAAGTGCAGCACGGTCCGTTAGCATTGCTAAATGTGTCAATTAGAGAAAATAAAGGCTGTGGGGTCCGAAGTTCAGGAGAAGGAATTCAGGGACTCGATAACCTATCGCAGAAGCTGGTGTTTGGGGCTTAGGGTTGGATCAGGCGGGCGCGAAATAGTACCAACCCATTGCTTTTTCTTCCTCGCACATCACTTAATCTGGCCTTCTTTTAGCAAATACTGTACAGCACTTTGGAGTTCTGCCTGCACCTTCTTGTATTCTATGGCTTGCCAGGTTCTAAGCAGGGGCACAAAACGGGCATTGCCTGTCCCTTTGATCTTCTCAATCAGTAGAAGGATCATTCCGCGATTGCGATCCTTAAGCGTTTCTACATAAGAATAGTCATGCCCGTCCAGCAATGAGCCAAGCTTGAGCAGTAACTCCTCAGCATATGTTTCACGTTCTATAGCCCACCCTTTTTCCGAAAAAACTATCAACGGCAATCTGTCGCTATATTCGATTTCCAGATACCCTTTGCGGATCATCCAGTCGATTCGATGCATAATATCCTCCAGCTTCAATTCATGATAAAAGCCATAGACGGGAGATAGCTGAAGCTCATGCTTTAGCACACTCTTGTCTTTAGAGCCTTTCAGAATTTTGGCGAGCAGGTTCCTCCCTCCAGTCATAATTAGTTCATCAGCAGCACGAAGGATGGCTTTGATCTCTTGGTCTGCCAGAGTGCGAATATCTCCAGAATCCAACTGAACTTTGACTTTCGGGCTTTTTTTGCCCATCACCTCTCCTCCTACCCATTGGGATGTACATGTACTTTTATACATTACCAAATCTCTAAATCCGTTGTAAATAATAAAGGGGAAAATCCGCTCTCCCAAGATTCCCCATATTCTGCTATGCTAATATAATTACAAAGAACAAAGAAGCAGGAGGCGCAAGTAGAACAATGGATGCATTTCAATATGAGCTTACTTCAGAGACTGCTATCAATCTGAAATATGAATATGGAGGTGAATACTTCACGTTCAGCCTGTACCGGGATGACAGGGGATGGGTTCTTCACCCTTTTGATGGTATGCTGCTGGGGAATCAGGCGATGTGCGCTCTTGTCGTACAAGAGTTGTTCAAGCACAAGCCTTTTCAGGTAATGCTGGCGAAAGAAAGTATTCTCTTTTCCGATATACGTTCTACCGTTAACCTCGAGAATGTTAACACTCCGATTGCTGCACGCAATGAGCGGGAGTCACACGATAGCCCGGCCGATGACATGATGGATTTTGTTGAGCAGCACACGGTTGAAGAGGTCATTGATTACGAGTGTGGGCTTATCGGAAGCCGCATTTCGTTTTATAAGGAAATCCTGCAGCGTATGTTCATGGACAATCTGGGTCCTTCGGATCCGGAGTTCCAAAAGGTGCAGGATATTGTACGTATTTACGAACATTCCTTGGAGAAGCTATCCAGTCTGAACGGCCCGAATCTCGACGCCGGAAGACGTGGCAGATTCTAACCTGCTCAGGTATTGATCCAGCGCTACTAATCTTTTGAAAGGCTGATTCTAATGACATTTGATCTGATTAAGGGACAAAAATGTAATTTAACGAAAGACGAGCCTTTACTTACCCGTATTATAGTAGGAATGGGCTGGCATAATACCAGATCTGAGGTTGAGGTTGATTTTTCTGCTTTTTTGCTTACGCCGGCCCAGACAGTCTCTAAAGATGACGATCTTATTTTTTATGGCAACCCTTCTGCTGCGAATCAATCCGTAGCTGTATTACTGTCCGATAAAAGAGCCTACGCGGGGTTAACCGATAACACCCAAATCGCTGTTGAGCTTCGGCAAATTCCTACGGACTACGAACGGATTGCATTTGCGCTAACGATTTATGAGGGTGAAAAGCGGCAGCAAAACTTCTCGCTACTGGACGATGCGTATTTACGGATTATCAACGCCGCTGATGGAACAGAACTTATCCGCTACAGGCTAGGTAAAGCTTTTTCTGTAGAGACCGCCATTGTCGCCGGAGAAATCTATAGATACAATAATGAATGGAAGTTCAGCGCTGTGGGTTCCGGATATGCAGGAGGCTTAGCTGCCTTATGCGAAAGTTATGGAATAAAGGTTAATAACATAGTGCCGTCAGTTCTACCCTCTAGCCCAGTAATTCAATCGCAGCAGTCACCCATTCCTCTCCCAGAGCTGCGGTCACGGCCTAAGGCCCCTCCTCTAGATCTCAATACCATCTTGCTTAAGAAACGCGGGGAGATGATCAATCTCCAGAAAGGGACGGAATCCCTGGGCGAGGTACTGATTAATCTCAACTGGTATCAAAAAAAATCATCGGGCTGGTTCGGCAGTAAAGGCATCGATCTTGACCTTGGTTGTCTGTTTGAATTAAAAAATGGCATTAAAGGCTCTGTCCAAGCACTCGGAGAATCCTTCGGAAGCTTGAACAGACCGCCTTATATCTCCCTAGACGGGGATGACCGCACCGGATCCATTGTCACGGGCGAGAATCTGCGGATTAATGGCCATTATCTTTCCGAAATCAGCAGAATTGTTATCTTTGCTTTCATCTATGAGGGAATTACGAACTGGTCGGAGGCTGACGCTGTTGTAACCATCAATCAGCAGAGCGGACCAGAGATCGAGGTCCGGCTGGATGAGCATAACAACAATAAGGGGATGTGTGCCATCGCCATGATTCGTAATCACAATGATGAGACATTCAGCGTGGAGAGACTCGTAGATTATTTCGCCGGGCACCAGGAATTGGATCAGTATTATAACTGGAATCTAAGATGGGAAGCCGGTAGCAAATAGCGGCATTCGGAATCGTTGGAGGGAAAGTTATATATACGTCATTCCTTCCGATTATCCGTTTATCGGAAGGAATGAACCTTAACGGAAGACTATGATTGAAGTATGCCCTTCAATGAAGATCAACTCCTCTTTCTCTTAAAAGCTATACAGCCCCTTATCTTCCGCTTTCCGTATCCAAACCTGCATGTATCCTGATTCCCTGTTGTCCCAGGCATAATAAGGGATGAATTGACAAGGTCTACCTTCCCCATCCTTGCCTTTCAGAACGGCAACGCCGCCGAGCAGTTCCGGTTGATGCTCCACCAGTAACGTCTCATGGGCAGAAAATGAATACCCATCATAGGAAAGCCGGGAATTATCCAACTGCTCCAGGCAATACACGATAGGACCTCGCTGAATGGCAACCCGGCCTTGATTGTCCAGCACCTCCGGCCTCGCCTGAATGATTTCTACAGGCATATCCAGTTCAAGTTCAATCGTATCGTTCTGTGACCAAGCTCGATGAATAGCGATATAACCCTGCTCAGTCAACGCCTCAACTCCCGGCAAGGATTTACCTCCAACCTTAACCTTATAACCCCTGCACCAGCCAGGTATCCGCAAATAAATGCTGAAACAATCACTTTTATCCGCTTCCACCGTAAGCTCAATTTTACCGTTCCAAGGATATTGAGTGGTTTGCTTGAGCTTAACGCCCAGCCCACTCTCCATTACGATCTCTGCTTCACCATTCATATATTGATTGACTGCAATGCCCTGACCGGTCTGAGCATATGAATATTGACCAATAGACGGGAGGAACCGTGCCAAATTCGTCGGACAGCACGAGGTGTCAAACCAAGGCACCCGGTGGTGATCGCCCTTCGAAGCCAGTGGATTAACATAGAAAAACTTGTCTCCGGTCAACGATATTCCTGCCAAAGCGCCATTGTACATTTCCCGCTCCACCACATCCGCATATTTGGCATCTCCAAACAACAGATTCATGCGATGATTCCAGAAAACCATGGCGATAGCGGCACAGGTCTCACAATAAGCGGATTCATTCGGCAAATCATAATCATGTGTAAATCCTTCATTATGGCCGGATGGACCAATCCCCCCAGTCACATACATATTGCGCTCTACCGTATGTGACCATACTCTATGCAGGGCATCAACAAAATCAGGTTCCCCCGACACGTGAACCACGTCCGCCATAGCGGTATATAAATACATCGCCCGGACAGCATGACCAGTCACCCGCTGGATGTCTCTGACCGGAACATCGTCTTGGCAATACGCAGGGCCCCACTCCTTAGTGTCCCATATTTCTCCAACTCCATATCCATGTCCACGTTCCTCAAGCAACCACAAGGAGAGCTTCCAATATCGTTGTTCCCGGGTAACACGGTAGAGCTTTACAAGAGCAAGCTCAATTTCCTCATGGCCTTCCACCCAATGGCGTTTGCCTGGACCAAACAGACTGTCATAATGATCCGCCAATTTACAAGCGACATCAAGAAGCTTAGGCTTGCCGGTTGCCTCAAAATAAGCAACCGCTGCCTCGATTAAATGCCCTCCATTGTACATCTCATGCTTCTCCATATCCGTCCATTTGGACTCGGGTGCTTCAAGCGTATAATAAGTGCTCAAATAACCGTCCGGTTCCTGGGCGGAGGCTATAAGGTCAATAATCCGGTCCGCTTGCGCTTCCAGCTCCGTATCCGGCTCCGACATAAGCGAATAGGCAATACCTTCGATGACCTTATAGACATCGGAATCATTGAAATAAATGCCTTCAAAAGTCCCTTCTATTAAGCCTCCCGCTTTGGCGAAATTCGATATACGCCCTGTCTCCTCACATTTCGTGAGGCAGGCAGGCAGCGTAACCTTTTTCAACACCTCCAGACGCGGACGCCAGAAAACATCCTCAATGGTTACATTCGTGAACGGCACACCCTGCCAATTACTTAGATGTGTTTTAATTTTTGTCATTATGAGGTATCCTCACTTTCCTGTCATTACCCCTTCAGACCTGATAATGTAATCCCCTCAAGGAAATATCGTTGTCCGATTAGAAATACGATTACACAAGGCAAGACAACTGCTGCTGAAGCCGCCATAAGCAAATCCCACTGCGCAGTGTACGAACCTTGAAACATTTGCAGCCCAAGCGCCAAGGTAAAGAGATGATCACTTTTTAAATAAATCAGGGGGCCCATGAAATCATTCCAGGAAGCCAGGAAGCTGAACAGTGCAACTACGATAACCGCCGAACGGCTTAACGGAAGTATAATTCTCGTGTATATTTGTAAATAGGTAGCTCCATCCACGAATGCCGCTTCATCAAAGTCCCGTGGGATCGTCAAGTAAAACTGGCGCAATAAAAAAATGTTGAAAATTCCCCCACCGAAATAAGCAGGCACGATTAATGGATAATACGTATCGTAGAAACCAAACATTTTCCAGCCAAGAAAGCTTGGAATGATTGTTACGGCAGCAGGCAGCATCATACTGGACATAAGAATAGCGAATACTGTATCCCTGCCCTTCCACACGATCCGTGAAAATCCGAAGGCTGCTATGCTGCTCGTTAAGACTGTACCTACAAGAACACTAGCTACAATAATAATCGTGTTGGTGAAAAAAGTATCGAACGGCAGCACAGTAAGGGCTTTATGGAAATTATCCCAATGAAACGGCCTCGGAATCCATTCCGGCGGCATCGTAAAGATTTGCGATAAATCCATGAGCGAGCTGCGGATTAACCAGACGAACGGTACGATAAACAAAAGGGAGATGAATATAAGCGCTGCATAACCAGATCCAAGGGAAAGCTTTGACTGTCTCAAGTACGCTCCCCTCCTTCGTAATACACCCATGACTTCGAGGTTTTAAATACAATAACCGTAAAGAACATGATGACGATGAACAGGATCCACGCCAGAGCAGATGCATACCCCATTTCGGTATCTCTAAAGCCTGTACGCCAGAGGTAAAATACATAGAACAAGCTTTTGTTATTCGGTCCACCTTCAGTTAAAATATAAGCTTCGTTAAATACCTGGAAGGATCCGATGATGGTCATGATGGTATTAAAAAATATCGTCGGTGTAACCATTGGAATCGTAATATGGCGCAGCTTGCTATACCAGCCTCCACCATCCACATCAATCGCTTCGTAGTACTGTTTGGAAATACCTGATAGGCCTGCCAGAAAAATAATCACCGTACTTCCAATTCCCCATAATGTGGTTAGTACAACAGACGGGATAACACTATTCTCCGCATATAACCAGTTGCTGGTTGGTAAATGAAGCCAGCTGAGCACGGAATTGATCAGTCCCAGGTCGGGATTCAGCAGCCACATCCAGATCATCGCCGATGCCACGGCTGGCACAATGCTGGGAAGATAGATAATCGTCCTAAATATGGCTCTGCCCCGAACGTTCATGTTCAGCAGCAAGGCAATACAAAAAGAAAGAATAATAACGGCTGGCACCCGAAGAATAACGAAATAGAAAGTAACCCCTAACGATTTGAAGAACAGCTCATCTTCACCTGAGAACATTCTCGAATAATTCTGAAAACCAATAAAGGAAGTTTGCTCCTTAAATACGTTATAATCCGTCAAGCTAAGCACCAGACTTGCAATCATGGGACCCAGTGTAAAAATAATAAACCCGAGTATAGCCGGAGACGTAAATAATAGTCCGTAAAACAGTCCCTTTCGCATAGCTGCCTCCAATCTTCTATAATCCGAACGCCGTCTCTTCGATTATTGTGCGATATCCCGGCGTCCTTGAACTTGTTCTTGTGCTTTGGCTGCTATGGAGTCCATTGCTTCTTGCGCGGTCTGTTGACCAAGCCATACTTTATCCAAGGCCGGATTCACGATATCCATTATTTTATTGAAATTTTTCACATAACCCGTTGGTGTCTGATGACTTTTCGTCAATAGCACATCTATAATAGCTTCTTTATAAGCCGAAGGTCTTGCATCCAGGTTCTCCGTCCATTTAGCCAACAATGCCGGGTCCGTATACCAATCCTTGTAGGATGGCATCCATGTGCCTGCAGTGATCATATCAATAGAAGACTCTGGATCAAGCAACGCCTTTAACAACTCCCAAGCCTCCTGCGGATGTTTGGTTGACTTAAAGATAGAGAACATTCCCGCAACAACGGTAGTTACTGGCTCTTTCAAGACTGGCAGTACCCCTACATTAAAGTTAAACTTCGATTGCGCCAAGGCTGCGCTTGCCCATTGCCCGTCTATAGCCATCGCTACCTTTTTGGTTTGAAGCGCTACATTCGTCGCCGGTATATTTTTGGCTTGCACGGGTGATGGCGAAACATGGTGTACATTCATTAAATCAGATACCTTCTGCAACGCCTCGACAGCTTCCGGCTGGTTAAGCGCAAACGTCTTCCCATCCTCCGAGATAAAATCTCCGCCGTTGGAGTATATAAAGTTGCTGTAGGCTCCCCACCAAGTGGAAGCATTAACACCATATTGCTTTATATTTTTAGAATCAAAATCAGCATCCTTTGCCGTTCTGCCTTTCGTATCCACAGTCAGTTGTTTAGCAACATCTACAAATTCATCCCATGTCCATGCTTCCGAGGCTTTAGCAGGCGGAGGTGAAATCCCCGCTTCCTTAAAGATATCTTCGTTATAAAAAAGACCAAAGGATTCGGGGCCTGGTCCTATACCAATCACATTACCAGGCTCAAGAGAATACATAATATTGGGCACCAGTTTGTCTACGTTGATATCCGGGTCTGAATCCAGAAATTCCTGAAGGTTATAGAATTTCCCTTGTTCAGCTAATGGAAAAGCAATGGTACCCGATTCCATCATGGCAACATCGGGTACATCATTCCCCGCTACCATTGTTGTCAGCTTCGTATCATAATCTGTTGCAATATGCTGAAGATCAACTTTGACATTTGGAAACTTCGCTTCAAACTTCTTAATCGCTACCTTGTAAGCAGCTACTTCATCGGGTGAACCCCATTCTGACAGGCGAAGGGTAATGGGATCTTGTGATTCTGCATCGCCGGATGCTGAGGGTGCCGCGTTACTATTGCTGCCGGTATCGGATTTCGAGCATGCAGATAAAATGGTAACCAGCATCAACAACAGAGCCGTGAGCACAAATTGCGATTTCTTTTGTCGTGTCATTTCTCAAACCCCTTTCAATTTCAATCCCGCTTGGTTCATAGCTGCAGTCTATGATGCTTATATTATAAGGTCCGTAATAGCGCTTACATAACCCGAACCTTTTTAGATTAGTGGATTATTATTAGGTATTCAGGGGTAAGGTGATCACTATCATGGTTCCTTTTCCCGGCAAGGAATTAATGGCAACACCATAGCTGTCGCCATAAGTCATTTGAATACGTGCAATGGTATTCTTAATGCCTATCGAAGTGGATTCCTTATATAAAATCTCATGGATCGTGGCATTACTCATGCCTCTACCATTATCTTCAATAACATAAGTACGTTTTCCGCTGTCGATCCAGCCACGGATACTGATCACCCCCCCTGCTTCTGTCTGATCAAAGCCATGCATGATAGCGTTTTCAACAAAGGGTTGAAATAGAAGTCTGGGCATTTTGTACTCGTAAAGCTCCGGTTCAATTGCATAATGTACAGTGAACTTGTCCTCGAAACGAACGGACATAATATAGAAGTAGTTGTTCATCCACTTGATTTCCTCTGACAAATGAACAGCACTCCAGTCTTTCCGTGAAGTATAATGCAGCATATTGGATAAACTGACCAGCATTTTGCTTAATTCCTTCTGATTGTTTTCAATAGCCGTCCAGTTCATTACGTTGAGCGTATTATACAGAAAGTGAGGATTCATTTGCATACTCAGCGCTAGAATCTCGGCTTCCTGTTCTTTTAATTTAATCTCGTAATTTTCTATAACCAATAGCCGAATCCGGTCGTTCATCTTATTAAAGCGCTGAAGAAGTATGCCAAACTCATCATTTGTTTCAACATCAACTTGCTTTTGAAAATCCCCTCCACCTACGGATCTCATGGCAGCAAGCAGCTTCTTAATGGGCTTGGTAATCCTGCCTGCAATAAAAAAAGCACAAATGAGCGCCACAAGTCCCATAATAGCGGCAAGGAGGACAATAGATGTCTGGATGCTTTGCAACAAACTGCCAACCAGTGAGGACTCCGGCATCCATACAATGGATATCCAGCCTGTCACCTCCGAACGGTCGAAGCAGACGATTACAGCTTGGCCCTTCAGTGTCATTCTTCGTGCACCGCTGCTTTCCAGCTCCAGTTCCTCTACCCATGAGTCTGAGAAGGTTTGTGTGATTTTCCCTGGTTGACTGCCCGAAACGATTTTTTGATCCTCATCCAGCACCAGGAAGTCCGAGCCTTCGGGGATACTTTCGTCATATAGAGATTTCAAAGCTTCCGCTTTAAAGCTAATTGCTAAAACGGGCCGTTCCACCTGAACATCCATCTTCTCGAGTGTCGTATTGCTCAGCAGAGAGAAATCAAGCAGTCTGGTCGCAGAAAATAAATGGCGGAAATCCAGATTGCCGGACTCTAAGTAGGGCTGATTAAACATATCAACAAAATTATATGTAGGGTACCATACCAATTTCCCACCTGCCTGCTGTGCCTTGTGGTATATATCCGATTGAGTAGGATCTCCTTGCGGCAGCAACTGGCCGAAAGTAAAATAGGAAGTCCATAACTGATAAGCATACACATCCTCATTGTTGGAAAAATATTTACTTAGTATGGCAGTTACCTGACGGTCTGCTTCAAACAGCTCTACTTCGTTCTGGGGATCCATTTGGTTAAAAATTCTGAATAAATCCTTATCTATGAACATTGCCTGGCTGTTCTGATCAATGATCTGCAGCTTAATGTCCATAATCTCATTATTTTTCCTGACAATCTCATACACATTTTTCTGGGCTTGTTCCGTCACGACCTGCAGGCTGGTCCGATAGAAAAGAGACCCCAAAATAAGGAGTGGAATTCCGATCAGAAAGATATAGCTGACAAACAACCGGGCTCGAAAGGTCATCTTCATTCCTCATATCTCCTCTGTAGACGTGAAGTGTTTAAACGCTTCGGGTGAGATGCCATTGTATTTCTTAAACACCCTGCAGAAATATTTGGTATCCTGATAACCACACTCTGCGGAGATTTCATATATTCTGAGCTTGTTCGCGGACAGCAGCAATTGAGCCCGCCTCATTCTGGCTTCCGCCACATGATCGGAGAATGTTTTTCCCGTACGGTTTTTAATCAACGTACTAAAATAGGAGGTATTAAAAGAAAAGTGTGCGGCTGCTCGTTCAAGAGACAAATCTTCCTTCAGATTCTCCTGAATCCAACTCAAGCAGCCCGTAACGATAATTTCGTTTTTATCCAGCCGTGCCTGTTGTAATGCATAATGAACCTTCTGTAAAGTAACCTCTACCAGCGCAATCAATTCTGTATAAGATCCACAAGCTTGAATTTCCATAATCGCCGTTTTCGTTAGAAGATCCCCAAGCTGGCGGTCAACGATATTTCCCGCCCTGCTTTTAACCTTCATAAGCAGCAGCGAGGCATTTTCTTTTAAAATAATCGGCTCTGTATGCCCATCATCTGAAAGCGCTCTGAGCGCTCCAATACACATTTCTATAGCCATGTCCGCATCATTTCCCTGCAGAGCTTCAAAGAGTTTATCCATGTCAAGTGTCATTAGATGCTGGGACAGCCGCAGCTCATCCTGAAACAGAATCCCTTTCCAGCAGTCATGAAAGTTAAACTTATTTACGGTTTGGGCTGCCCTGTAAGCTTGCGGTGCTTCTTCCAATAATGATTTACATTCCAGTCCTATCCCGTGGGTAAGCTGACCTGTATTCTCCCATTCTGAGGATAGAGCGGAAGCGATGGCACGAATTTCATTTCTTTTCTCCGGGGTAAGGGTGGCTTTACGGATAATTGTGACGGCTTGGACTCCATTCTCCAGAAGTACATTCAAAGGAATCGTAACAGCTTCCCCCGCTGCCATCCATCCTTGCTCCAGGCTTCGCAGGAAGCAAGCGCTTTCAATATTACCATGACGGTCGGGGCGGATTCTGAGCTCTGAGAAAATAACCACTCCGCCACCCTGCAGCCAATCATACGTATCCAGTTCATCCCGCTCAAGATTCGTTAAGCTTCCGTTTAGCCAGGTTAAATATAAGCGGTTTCTATAAGCGGAGGAGGTATGGTGAAGGCGCAACTTCAACTCCTCTGCTTCCAGGTTCAGCATCGATTCTGTGAGCAGCTCCTGCTCTATACGCCGCAATACATCCTCTATCTTCTCTGCCTCTACAGGTTTTAATAGATAGTCATATGCACCATGTCTAACGGCAATCTGGGCATACTCAAACAGATTATAAGCTGACACCATCACAACCTTCGTTTGAAGTTCTTCTTTTTTGAGCTGCTGCAAAAATGTAAGCCCGTCCATATTGGGCATACGGATATCTGTCAGCACGACATCCGGACGTTCCAATCTGACAAGCTCTAACGCGCTGGACCCGTCTTTTGCAACCAGGACTCGAACGTTAGGACGCAGATTGTTGATTAGATTCGCCATTCCTCGAAGGTGTCTGGGTTCATCATCAGCGACCACTATTTTCATCCCATTCAGCCCCCTGTTCAATTTGGTGAAATGTTTCATTTATTGTAACGGAAAAAAGCGCCTTCATGTAATAAGGCGCCAAAATTCCGCTCAGGCTTATTGACTTTAATCGAAGTAAACAGCTTTCCCTGTGCGTGCAGATTCATAAAGTGCCTCCAAAATCAAGGAAACTACATACGCCTGCTCAGGTCTTACGAGCGGTTCCTTATCCTGCTCAACCGCTTCAATCCACTTTCGCATCTCCAGGTCAGGCGCACTTACCTGAGTGCCATCGTAGAATGCTACTCCGCCTGCGTTCAGCTCAATCTCATTTTTATATAAGCGGCCATGCTGTTCTCCGTTAATCCGCAGGCCCTCTTTCATATCCGCGCCGGCTTCCGTTCCGCTCAAGCTGCATTTTGCCTCATCCACCTCCAGCGAGTTCAGGGCCCAGCTGGATTCCAGCATGATTGTTGCACCATTCTCCATAACAATCATTCCAAACGCCGAATCCTCTACTTTAAATTTAGCAGGATCCCAGGGTCCCCAGGCATTTGCAGCATTCTCCCGTTGGGACAGCTCATGATATTTGGTTCCCAAAACGACCTTAGGCTGGTAATTGTCCATCATCCATAAGGTCAGATCAAGCGCATGGGTTCCTATATCGATGAGCGGTCCTCCACCCTGCTTCTCCTCATCAAGAAAAACGCCCCAGGTAGGTACTGCTCTTCTTCTGATGGCATGTGCCTTAGCGTAATAAATATGGCCTAATTCTCCTGCTTCGCAGAGCTTTTTCAGAAATAGACTATCCTCTCTGAAACGGTTGTTATATCCTACCGTTAGTTTTTTCCCGGTTCGCTTGGCTGCATCAACCATTCTTTTGGCCTCTGCTGCTGTCTTGGCCATCGGCTTCTCACACATGACATGCTTGCCGGCTTCTAGCGCAGCGACAGAGATTTCCGCATGAGACTCATTGGGAGTAAGCACATGAATAATATCAAGTGTGTCATCTTTAAGTAACGTTTGATAATTGGTGTAGACTTTTGCGTCTTTGCTTCCATATTGTTGTGCTGCTGCTTCAGCCCGCTCCTGAACGATATCGCAAAACGCAACCATTTCAATATTGTTCAGCTTGCTTAAACTTGGCAGGTGCTTCCCGTTCGCGATTCCGCCACACCCGATTATGCCTATTCGATACACTTTACTCATACCTATCATCCTCACTTTATCGTATGTTTCCCGTTTCTATAGGTCGCGGGAGTTATTCCTAACCGCTTGCGAAACACATTATGCAAATAGTTAGCATTCGTAAAACCTTCAGACTGTGCAATCTGTTCAATCGGCTGGTTGCCCTCCGACAGCTTGCGGCAGACACCTTCCAAACGGATATTCTCAAGAATCTGGGAGAAGGATTGATCAGGATTGACCTTATTAAAAATCCGCTGCAGCTGTCTGGAGCTGATATTCAGCTTTTCTGCAACATTGTCCAGCGTGACAGCCCCGGAATAATTAGCCCTGATATACTGAATAGCGTATTCATATCTGTAGCTCAGCATATCCCGCACCGGCGCTTCCGCTCTAACCCCTTCCGGATCATACGCTCTTGCTGTTTTTAACAAAATACTGATTACAAACTGTTTGATGGCTGTATAATATCCGGTGAACTTATCCTCACAAGCTTCATAGGCTTCCAGAAAGCAATTCATGGCATGATGCCGGTCATGGATCGGAATGAGGGGGAGTTTCCGCAGTTTGTCGATACATTCTTCCGCTTCTGCCGCCTCCCACGGGTCCACTTCCGCTCTGCTTTTCTGTCTAATATCAATATGGAGGCAAAGTTCGTCCATGGCTTCTTCCGGGTCAGCCTCCTGGAAATGCATCACACCCGGCCCCGTTAAATAAAGCATCCCCTGCGATAATGGGTACTCCTGCTCAGCTAGAATCACTTTTCCTTTACCTTTAGGAATAAAATGAAACTCAAACTCTGCATGATTATGGAAATCTATGATTTTTCCGGCCGGGAATGAGGTTAAATGGAACCTGAGTACAACAATCTCATAATGTCCCCATTGAACTGTAATATCGAGTCTCTCCAGCAAATCCGGCTTTTGAGACATCGTTTGGTAGATCATGCCCTTACATCTGCTAACGGGATGACCCGTCCTTCTTTTGCCGAGCGATTGGCAGCTTCCATTAATCTGGTCAGTTCTATGGCAGTCTGAATATTATTATCCGCAAAAGTATCACTCTGTATATGATTGACCCATTGATGAAAGGCACTGTCGTGATTATCTTTTATTGGAATCTCCGTCCAGCTAGCCGTGGTACCCTCAGGTTTATTCGTCTTAAGAAGTAATTTATCCTCCGGCGTTCCGAAGAGCAGCGTTCCTTCTGTTCCGTGAACCTCGATGGTAAACGGCGAATGGCTGTTCACAAATCCGGCCTCTACCACACCGATCGCCCCCGAGGTTGTAAACAGGGTTGCTACTGCATTGTCCTCCACGTCTTTCCCTGTGATATATCCAAAATTGGCACTTACACCCGTCACATCCTGACCTAAAAATAGGCGGGTTAAATACATAGGATGGCATCCCAAGTCGATCAAAGCGCCTCCTAAGCATTGTTCCTTATTATAAAAGTGCTCAGGCAGCCAGCCGGCAATGGCCCCATTGTGGGATAAGCGAACTCTGACATACGTTATCTCTCCCAGTAGCCCCCCGCTAATCAACTCCATAATGGACAAAGTGTACCCGTCGTTCAATCGCGGCAAGGACACGGTAATTATCACTTGATTCCGATTTACCTCGGTAATAATATCATCCACTTCCTGCACTGTCGGAGTGATAACCTTCTCGGTAAAGATATGTTTGCCTGCTTTGGCGGCGGCCACTATTACCTCCTTATGAATGTTTGTCGGCGCATCCACGATGACAGCGTTAACATCCTCCTGGGCCAGCATATCATCGAGAGACTCGAAGTAAGGAACCTTCAACGTTTCAGCCGCTTCTTGTCCTCTTATCACGTCTTCGTCCCATACTGCAGCGATAAACGTATCCTCATGCGCCTGCGCTTGCTTAACATAGTCCCAAGCATGCACATGCCAAAAGCTGACTAGACCAATGCCAATGCTCATTTTCCATAACCTCCAACATATAGTATTCTGACATCCCACTATAAGGTAACATATCTGAGCCGCTTTTTTTAATAGGAAAACACGACAAGTTATATATAATATTACGACATAGTCCAAATTATTATCTAGTAAAGCTTACTGTGACCAACGTGTGACTACGGCCCTTTTTCACGAAAAAAACACAGCACAAAAACGCCCCCGGACATTTCTGCCCAGAAACGATTTTTGTGTCTTTGCCAGACTTTCCAATTTAAAGATTTGCAAGATCGGTCCCTCTGGAGGCGATGACTTTCTTGTACCAATAGAAGCTTTTTTTGCGTATGCGTTCCAGGGAGCCGTTACCTTCATCGTCCTGATCGACGTAGATATAGCCGTAGCGTTTTCGCATCTCTGACGTGGAAGCTGAAATCAGATCAATGCAGCCCCAGCTTGTGTAGCCCAATAGTTCCACGCCGTCGGCAATGGCCTCGGCCATCTGCTCGATATGCTGAGCCAGATATTCGATGCGGTAATCGTCCTTGATTGTACCGTCCGCTTCAATAACATCTGCAGCACCGAGACCGTTCTCCACAACAAACAGCGGGATCTGGTAACGGTCGTGCATCTCCTTAAGGACAACCCGCAGACCGGTCGGATCAATCTGCCAGCCCCAATCCGAGGTCTTCAGGAACGGATTCACCAGCCCCGACGACAGATTGCCCTCTGTCCGCTCTGTGATACTCTCGTCCGTACTGACCGTTGAAGACATGTAGTAGCTAAAGGAAAGGAAATCAACCAGGTTACCCTTCAGAACAGCTTCGTCCCCCGGCTCCATCTCAATGTTTACTTCATAATCAGCCAGATGCCGTTTGATGTATGACGGA
This sequence comes from Paenibacillus sp. FSL L8-0470, assembly GCF_038008625.1. NCBI lineage: Bacteria > Bacillati > Bacillota > Bacilli > Caryophanales > Paenibacillaceae > Paenibacillus > Paenibacillus sp. FSL L8-0470. Next base: position 2,357,040 of record NZ_JBBOZM010000001.1, on the reverse strand, counting down.
TAATACCCCCTGACCTGAACATCGGAACAGAACTGGGCCATTTGGTTCTCTCCCTGTGCCTTCAGCACATCCCCGGGATGGCAGGAATACGGATAGATCAGTTTGCGGGCCAGCATGCAGCCTACCTGGAACTCCGGATTAATCTCCCTTGCACGCTTGATAGACAGAGCACTGGCAATGAACTGGTGATGCAGCGCCTGAAACGCAGCCTGCTTCTCATTCTCTTTACCTTCGGTCAGCACACCTCCCCCCAGAAACGGAAAGCGGATTACTGCGTTGATTTCGTTAAAGGTCAGCCAGTACTTCACCTTGTTTTTATAGCGCAGGAAGACCGTGTCCGCATAACGGACGAACAGCCCGACCAGTTCGCGTGACTCCCACCCGTTGTAACGGGTAACAAGTTCCACTGGCATCTCGTAGTGCGAGAGCGTAACCAGTGGCTCAATGCCATATCTGTTCAACTCATCAAAAACATCATCATAGAAGCGTAATCCCGCTTCATTCGGCTCTTTCTCATCCCCGTTTGGAAATATACGGGGCCAGGAGATCGACATCCGGAACACTTTAAAACCCATTTCTGCGAATAAGGCAATGTCTTCTTTGTAACGGTGATAGAAATCGATCCCTCTGCGTTTGGGGTAATTCCCCTCCTTCGTATCCGAGATAGCGGCAGTAAGCTCCGCTCTGGAGATGCTGAGAGCATGCTCAAGAGCTTTGCGCTGTCCCGGCGGAACGTATTTGACCACATCTGCGGTAGACAACCCTTTGCCGTCCTCGCAATACGCACCTTCAACCTGGTTGGCTGCAACCGCTCCGCCCCACAGGAAATTCTCCGAAAACTGGTTAGGCATCGGATAAGCCTCCCTTATTCATTTAATTTACTGCGGCCGCCGTCTTAGACTCAGCCTGCTGCTCCAGCTCATAGGCTTCGAAATCGGCTTTTTTGAAGATGGATAATAAATTGCAAAGCTTACCCCGATCATTACCAGTTGGAACGCGGATACGCGCCAGCCTCCGTTCATCCAGCCATTAACCAGCACCGGAATACCAAGCGGCACTTGAATACCGTGCAGAACCGGCAGAATTCCGATCGAAGTCAAAAGAATAGCCAATCCGCTGCTCACCAGTGGGGTTAGAATAAACGGAATCATGAAACGCACGTTAAGCACCAGCGGCATCCCGAAGATGACCGGCTCGTTAACTCCAATAATACTTGGAATAATTGCAAGCTTGCCCAGCGTTCTATACCGGGTAGACTTGGCGAACAGCATGGCAATAATCAGGCCAAGCGTTGCACCCGCACCACCAATCAGCACATAGACCGGGAAGAACGGCGAACCGATAATATGAGTGCCTTCTACACCTCTTTGGTAAGCATCCAGATTCTCAAGTCCAAGCGCTACCCAGATCGGTCCTACTACGGAGTAAACCACCAATGTACCGTGAACACCGAAGAACCACAGCAAATGGATTAAGAAAATACAGATCAGCATTGCCCACCACGTACCACCGAGACTCGTTAGCGGCAATTGGATAATGAAAAAGACAAACTCATGCATATTTCCATATTTCGTCGCTCCGAAAATCGCTGTCAGGATCAGCATCACGAAAACAATAATGAAGCCGGGAGTCAATGCGGCAAAGGATTTCTCAACAGTAGGCGGAACACCCTTTGGCATCTTGATATAGATTTTTTTCTCCAGCAGGTAAGTATACAGTTTGCCGACAATGAGGGCTACAATAATGGCTACGAACAGCCCCTTGGCTCCCAGCCAGGAGTAACCAAAGGCTTTGGTGGCGCCATCGTCCAGGAGCCCCTTTGGAGTAACCAGCAGAAAGCTCATCAGTGCGAGAATTCCTGCCGAGAATCCCTGTTGTTTAAGCTGTACCGCAAAATTGTAAGCGATGGAGAACACTGCATACAGAGCGACTAAATCGGTTGTTATCGAAGCCGGAATCGCAGTGTACGTCTTCAGGCCGGAACTTTCCAGGAAGTTCTGGTAAGGCTCCAGCTTCAAAGCATTAATCAGGGAAAATATCGCACCCAGGATCAATATCGGCATCAAAGCCATCAGCCCGTTGGAAATAGCACTGATATAATTATTTTTCTGAATCTTGGTACTGGCTTTCTGGATTTTGCCCCTCCATTCTGCGCCGCTTGCCATGAACTAAGCCCCCTTCTCCATAAGTTCAATTGCTGTATCCAGCACTTTATCCCCATCCATCATGCCATAAGCCATCATGCCATAAGCCATCATCTCAATTGTCGTTACCGGGATACTAGGATATTCGGCAGCCAAATCTCCTTCGGCGAAAAAAACAAAAGATCCGTTGCCAAATTTGGCACGGATCTTTTATTACTATTTGGACATCGTTTTATTTGAACCGCTGGGCTTGCCTTGAAGGCATAATGGTTAGTTCCGGAATGCTGACATGCTCAGGCTGCTCCAATGCATAAAGTGCTGCCTCTGCAACATCATCGGGATGTAACGGCAGAACTTTCGAAGCAAATGCCCTTATCTCATCCTCGGAATACCCGGCCACCTGAGAAAATTCCGTTGCCACCGCCCCGGGCAGAATCGTCGTAACGCGAATCCCCTGATCGATTGTCTCCAAACGTAATGCAGACGCTATGGCGTTAACGCCGTATTTGGTAGCGCTGTATGGACCTCCTCCGGCAATCACTTCCTTGCCTGCAATGGAGGAGATGATGATGACATCTCCCTTACCCTGACCCAGCATTGGCGGAAGCCCGTAGTGCAGCGTTAACATTAGACCGTGTACATTCGTCTTGTACAGCTCCTCCCATCTTTCCAGATCCACTTCTACCAATGGACTTCGATACCCGAATCCGGCATTGGCAACTATAATATCGAGACGGCCCCAGCGGTTAATCGTTTCATTGACCACATGCTGTACTTCTTCAGCCTTTTGAATATCAGCAGGTACCGCCATAACCTCGTATAATCCCTCTTTATGCAATTCCTGAACCAGCTCATCCAATCGATCCTGCCGGCGTGCCACTACAGTCACATGGGCGCCGCGTTTTACCAGTTTCCTGGCGATCGATGCCCCGATTCCGCTGCTGGCGCCTGTCACCAAGGCCACTTTACCGGTCAGACTCTCCTTCTCATTCCAAGATAGCTCCAAATCATCCAGATTCATTTTGCACCCTCCCAGATTCCAATCTTATTTTGTTAAAAGCACACGATGAACACCCTTGCTGCCTCCAGGTGCCGTTCCAATATATAAATAACCATTATGGCTTGCAGCCGTAGTTACACCATACAGTTTGCCTTCCGGATCATGCCAGCTTCCGATTAGCTCTCCCTGCGGACTGAACTCCGCAGCAAGCCCATGCTTCGCCGGTGCACTTGCGCCGTTAAGCAGCGACTGCGGCACTTTAGCCATGGTACTGGCCAGCCAAGGGTTGCTATGCATCTGATCTACAAAAGAAAGGCGAGTCGTGAAGATACCGACCCAGAAATGACCTTGGTCATCACGCGTAATGTTGTCTGGAAAGCCTGCGAGATTGTCTGCGAAAATATCCGATGTACCCTTCTTCGGTCCTTTGATCCAGTATCTGGTCAACTGATAATGATACGATTCTGCCACAAGCACAAAATCTTCATCCGCAGACAAGGCAACCCCGTTTGCAAAATAGAGACCTTCTAACAGAACGGTCGTCTTCTTGGTCATTGGATCGTACTTCAGCAAACGTCCATGCGGCTTGTTCTCGGCCATTTCTTTGAAGGTCACTCTACCATAATTAGAAGTATCGGAGAAATAAATGGAGCCGTCCTTGGCAATATCAAGCTCATTAGCTAAATAGATCGGCTTGCCGTCCACTTGATCGGCCAATACCTCTATGCTCCCGGATGGGTTTATAGACAGCAGTCCCCTCTGGACATCCGTAACGATCAAATCGCCTTTGGCATCGAATATAAGTCCATTAGGCGTTCCCTGGGTGTCTGCAAACAGTTGTGCTTTTTGCGGATTGCCCTCTGCATCGAAAGGAACCCTGTAAATTTTCCCGTCTGAATCTCCTGTATATAGCTGGCCTTCTTTATCGAATGTAATGAATTCCGGGAATTGAGGGGCATCAGTAACTAGCTGAGCCGAACTGAGTTTGTTGTTCTGTTGCCACGGACCCGCTTCCTCAAAAGAGGGAGCCGTCGGTGCGGACCATTTTAACGGTTTGACCGGTGAAGGATAAAGTAAGAAAACGAGTAATCCTACAACGAGCACCGCGAGCAGTGATAGAACCCATCTGGATATCCTAGCACGCAGTGAGCGTTTAGGACGATTCACACCTTCAGTAAGTTTAACGGAGTTAACTGGTTTATTGGGCATTAGAGTGCCTCCTGTATCATTTTTGAGTGATTTTAGATTTGGACTACGATTTTACCAAAATATTGCTTTCCTTCAGCCAAGAGCGCGAATGCTTCTGCAATTCGCTCTAGAGGGAATACACGGTCGATGACGGGATGTAAACGATGATGGGCAATCGCCCGATTCATCTTTTCAAAGTGATCCCGGTTGCCGACTTGACTGCCGCGAACTGTTGCGGCTTTGTGCAAGATGCTGGAGACATCGTATTCCGGAATGGTCAAGCCTGATAAGAACCCGACCATACTCACCGTCCCTCCAGTACGAAGTGCATTTATGGATTTCCCCATCGTTGCCGCACCTCCAACATCCAGAACATGGTCGACGCCGCCAGTCAGCTCTAATACTGCCTTATCCCAATCAGGAACCTCCGAATAGTTGATTGTTTGCCATGCGCCAAGAGTTTTTGCCCGTTCCAGCTTATCGTTGCTGCTCGACGTGATGATGACTCGTGCTCCGGTCATAAGCGAGAATTGAAGCCCGAAGATGGAGACACCGCCTGTTCCTTGCAGCAGCACAGTATCACCCGCCTGCAAACCACCGTATTCGATTAGCATGCTCCATGCGGTTAATGCCGCGATCGGCAAAGTGGAGGCCTCCTCATAAGTGAGGTGATCGGGAATAGCGACGACTCCGTCTTCATGAAGAACAACATACTCGGCCGCTACTCCATTCAACGGACCTCCCAGACTTTCTTCTAACACCCCTGGTCTTGGGCTGCCGCTAATGAAGCGCTGTTGAAAATTACCTGCTACTCGTTGTCCGGCCTGAAATCTAGTTACTCCTGGGCCAATGGCTACAATTTCTCCCGCTCCGTCTGATAATGGAATGAAGGGGAATTTGACTTGGATCGGCATTAATCCGCCGAGGACCACTAAATCCCGATAATTGAGAGAAGCTGCCCTCATGCGGATTAGCACCTCCTTAGGGCCTGGCACTGGTTTGCCAAGTTCCGCCATGGTTAATTCCTCAAAGCCGAAGCCGTTTGTCAGTTGTATAGCTTTCATTGTATTGTCCTCCCTGTAAGATCAGATTGATTACCCGGATTCTTATTATTGCTGCTGTATCCTTCACGCAGACGAAGCATGCTTCCAACAAGCCGAAGACTTTGCTTTGGTGTAATAAAACGTGATAACTGCGCCCCCAGATAATTCTGTACACGCGAATTGCTCTCGAATACCGGAAGAAGTTCCCGTGACGAGCGCCTATTCCCCCTTATTTGTCATAGTGGTGCTCTCCTTTTTGATACTATGTTATAATATAGAAACACCGTTACCATTACTCGAAAGTAATTCTTGTTTTTCAATGTTAAGTACCGTGTATTCACGGTAACAGTGTTTCCTTTAGGTATCATTGTATCCACTCCATTTCAGAAAGTCAATATGATCTTTGAGCTCCATCGTTTATTGACAAGTGAAGGAAGGACAACTGTATACAATTCCTGGTAACGAAAGTTGAAAACCTACCGAGAAGGTCGCATGCAAAATACTGAAAATCTCCACAAGCTCGACGAGGAAGCATGCGCCGTACTGTAAACGCCATGAGGCAATGATTAACCATGATCAGCAACGCGCAAGAACAAGGACTAATTCACACCGAATCCGATGTCCCTATATTCTGGAATTCGCTCCACGGCGTCATTTTGAAAGATGGAGGCTGTTTTTAAGCCAAGCTGTTGTAATGTTCATGGTACTACTACTGTGAATTTCCGGTTGCGTAAACGGTACGAAGTTATTTTTTACAGTACAGTGATTACAGACTACTGCTTGAGGAGCATCCCGATGTTTTCGACTATCAGCAGACGCTAAATGATGAAATGCTGATTGTAGTCACTAACTTCTCTGCACAAGAGCAGACCGTCGTCTTGGATGCCGCCTTCAAAGCCGCTTCTGGTGACTAATTATCCTTCCTCAGAGCGAACCCGAAACAATCTGAAGACAGGACAAAGACCGCCTTATGGATTACATGCTTTCCATCACAAGGCGGTCTGTAGGTTCCCAGAACCCGTTGCAGTATCTTCTAATTATCTACAATTGCGTTTGACAGTCTCGTTCATGTCAGCGATTGGAACACCGGTCCCGTTCGCGGAATGTCCACACCAAGCGCTCACGTCGACCTGTGTAAAAAACGAGGGCATCCCAACCAGCCATTCATGGCTTTAGGAACTCCCCCCATTACTTTTAATAATCGGTGCTAATTGTTATATCATGGTAGGTCGAAAATAACTTTTGCATACCCGTTAACTTTTCCATTGCCCGCTGATAGGCATCACTCCCTAAAAGAATTCGCAAAGGAACATCACCACGATTCACCAGATCATATATTACCTTGGCAGCTTTGTTAGGGTCTCCCGGCTGGTGTCCAGATAATTCTCTAAGGTTTTTGATATTTTCACCTGCCGTTGCTTGATATGCTTCAATAATATTTTCATTTTCAGTTGCAGATCTGCTTGCAAAATCCGTGTTAAAATCCCCTGGTTCTACCAAGGAAATATTAATTCCTAGAGGCTTAACTTCTTGACTTAAACTTTCGGAAAAGCCTTCTAAAGCGAACTTAGTGGCATGATAGTATCCGAAACCTGCAAATGCACGTAAACCGCCTAGAGAAGATATATTTAAAATAGTTCCGCTCTTTTGCTCTCTCATAATTGGTAGCACATGATCTATCATGTGCTTGACTCCCCAGAAATTAACAGCAAACATATTTTCAATTTGCTCATCATCAGCATTTTCAACAGGTGAGAAGTAGGCATAACCTGCGTTATTAACAAGAACATCAATTCCGCCAAACTTTTGCTTGGTTGCTTCAACAACACTTTTAATGTGCTGACTGTTTGTGACGTCTAACGGTAAAACCAAAAGATTGTCATTCTCCTGAGCGCCAGGCAGGTAAAGTTCTATGTCTAGCGGATTACGCGATGTTGCTACTACTTTGCACTTTTTAGCTATTAGCTCTAAAACTATGGCTTTCCCTAGTCCAGTCGAAGCTCCCGTAACAAACCATACCTTATTTTCCACCAATCATTATCCTTTCTCTATCAAGCATTTATAAGTTATGATAAATATACAACCTGAGAGTTACTCTCAGTCAAGAGAAAGGAAGCATATCATGTACACCATTAATGAGGTAGCAAATTTTACAGGGTTATCTCCCCATACTGTAAGGTTCTATGCTAAAAAAGAGCTATTTCCAAATATAATCAGAAATCATCAGAATGTACGTCTTTTTTCCTCAAAGGACGTGGAATATGTTGAAATCGTCAAAGCACTGCGCATGACAGGTATGTCGCTTGAGAATATCAAACAATACATCGATTTATGCGAACAGGGTTCAGATACAGTGGAAGAACGCTATAACATCATAAGAGATCAACAATTATTGGCAGAAGATTACCTTCAAGAAGTCACACAACAAATTATGTTGCTACGAAAAAAAGTTAATTATTATCAACAAGCTATTAAAGAGGGTGAAGAAAATATAATTTGGAATCCTCACATATGAAAGTTGAAAGACACAAGTGGTATGAAAAATGGATTGTCCCAACTGTTCATTAAACAAACGTTTTGTGAAATTCTAAGAAGAAATGAACCAGTGGTTTTAAACAGATCTGTGTTCCCCGCTTCTGCTTCATCCTCCCGCTTCCCGAAACAGCAAAGAAACGGCATTTCTGCCGTTTCTTTAGGATGGACTCTCAGGGGCTCGAACCCTGGACAAATAGATTAAGAGTCTACTGCTCTACCAACTGAGCTAAGAGTCCATATGAAATTTGGTGGAGCCAAGGGGGATCGAACCCCTGACCTCATCGCTGCCAGCGATGCGCTCTCCCAGCTGAGCTATGGCCCCATGTGGCTGATTTAGAACTACAACTATGTATTCTAAAATCCGGACTGAGCTGTTAGCTCCCATCGCTTCGTCATGTTTAAGTTCCGTAGGCGACTTCTATATAATATAAAAAATCGCCTTCGGTGTCAACACTTTTTCAAAAAAAGTTTTTGGGGGTGCAAATTGCTTCTACAACCCCTCAAACTCCTCGGTGTTTTTAGAGAGCAGTCCCTTCAGTTCCTTCATAAACATGTTGATATCCTTGAACTGGCGGTACACGGAGGCGAAGCGGACGTAAGCGACCTCATCGACAGGGTAGAGCTGCTCCATAACCAGCTCGCCAATCTGGCGGCTCTCCACTTCGGCTAAGGCGATGCCACGCAATGACTTCTCCACCTCGGAGACAATAGACTCCAGACGCTCTACGGAGACGGGACGTTTCTCGCAGGCACGGATAAGGCCGCGCAGGATTTTGTCGCGGCTGAATTCTTCGCGGCTGCCGTCTTTTTTGATCACGATCAGCGGAGTTTCTTCAATCATCTCAAAGGTTGTAAACCGCTTGCTGCAGCGCTCACATTCCCGCCTGCGCCGGATGGACTTATTCTCGTTGGCCGGACGCGAGTCAAGCACTTTCGTATTCGTGTGATCGCAGTAAGGGCATTTCATAAGCCTCAAGTCACTTCCTTTTGTATTAATGGTCGCTTTCCGGTCCGGCAATACGCCGGCTACCAGTAGCTCTTTTTTCCAGAAAACACCGTTTATTTGTTGTTATGAATATGCCATGTCCAGCACATAATACTGTTACCAACCGATAGGAGGTGAACAGCAATGAGCCAAAACAACAGCTCCAATAACCTGGTAGCTCCAAATTCACGCGGTGCCTTGGAACAACTGAAATATGAAGTTGCCCAAGAACTAGGTATCACGCTCTCCCCAGATGGATACCAAGGCAATAAAACTTCTTACGAAAACGGTTCGATCGGTGGTTACATCACTAAACGTCTTGTAACCCTGGCTGAGCAATCACTGGCAGGTCAATACAAATAACCTGTCCCCATAAGCTTGCCTAAAGAAGTATTAAACGGCCCTCAAGGCTGTTTAATGCTTCTTTTTCGTACAAATACAGTCTCAGTCTTCTCCCTTAGAACTCGCTGTAAATCTCCGTGTACTGGTCGTAGTAATAAATGACTCGCTGCACATAATGCCGGGTCTCGCCAAACGGGATATCCTTCACGGAAGCCGCTGTACCGTCCCAATTGCCTTTTTCCAGCCAGCTCTTCACTTTCCCGGGGCCTGCGTTATAGGCTGCGATCACAGCGGTACGGTTGCCATCAAACTGGCGGGAAAGTGATGACAAATACCAGGTTCCAAGCTCAATGTTGGCCGATGGCTCCCTCTTCAATTGTTGCAGCGAGACATCCGGAAGCTTGGCCTTTTCAAGTGCCCACTTCGCCGTATCCGGCATCAGCTGCATGAGTCCCAATGCGCCTTTTTTGGACTCCCGGCCGGTCTTATAGTTCGTTTCCACCCGGATGATGGCTGCCACAAGGAACGGGTCCATATCGTAGGTAATACTGTGCTCACGAATTTCTGCTTTATAATAAATCGGATAAAACCAGGACATCCAGTTGGTACTCAAGAACAGGATTGCAGTGAATCCAACGAATAACAGGAGCAGCACTCTTTTTTTACGCAGCCATTTCATCATAGGCCCAGCCTGTCCCACAATACGGCAACCTGCTGCTCAGTCTGGGCAAGAGTACCGCTGTTGTCGATGATGTAGTCCGCTCTGCGGCGCTTCAGTTCAATATCCAACTGGGCATCCAGTCTTCCTTGGGCCTGCTCCAGAGACAGCCCGTTGCGCTCCATCAGCCGGTCCAACTGGACCTCCCGGGGAACATAGACGACCACAATTTGCCCGAAAAGGTTGTCCAGCCCCGATTCATACAGCAGAGGGATATCTACAATAGTCAATCGCTGCGGGTCTTCTTGTTCCATTGTGTTCATACGTTTTTTGATTTCCTGGCGAATCGCCGGATGCGTCAACTGATTCAGTACCTGCAGGGCTTCCGGATCATGAAAAACGATCTCCCCCAGCTTGGTGCGGTTCAGTGTTCCATCCGGCAGCAAGATTCCTTCCCCAAAATGCAGCACAGCTGCAGCCAGCACCGGATGTCCCGGGAGCATGACTTCTCTGGCGATGGCATCAGCGTCCACGAGTCTTGCTCCCTTTTCCACAAACAGTGCGGACACGGTGCTTTTTCCGGAAGCAATGCCTCCGGTTAAGCCCATAATCATGTACTCACCTCATAATAGCTTCATTATTCCCATTGCAATTAACATTAACGCAGGCAGTACAGCAGCATGCTTCATCCAGTAACGACCAGACAGCTTAAGGCCTGTTCTCATGCCCAGCAGCAGAAAGGTTCCGCTGAACAGGGCGATCATAAGCGAGGTGGATACCGGACTGAATCCCAGCAGTGCAGCCCCGAGACCTGCTCCGAAAGCATCCAGCGACAGTGCTATTCCGAGCAGCATCGCTTCCATGGAGGAAATGCTCCCGGAGGCGTCCATATCGGCCGAAGACGGCGTACGGAGAATCTGGATGACCACCCCGAGATGGCGGAGCTCCAGTGAAAAGACTGCCAACTTCTGCGCATCTTTTTCGATCTCACTCACACAATCCGCAGTCGTATCTGCAAGGTCAGCAGTTGCAGCCTTCCCCATGGAAGCCACACCCGGCAGCAGTACCGCTCCTGTCTCCCGCCCTCGCGGATTGTGCTCCTTCTCCTTCTGGATCAACATCTGGACGAGGGACCAGCAGCCCATCAGGACCAGAATAATTGCGCCGATGCTTGAAGCGGCCTGCGGTGAAATCACCTTCGCCAGCAGCACACCGACCTGCATAGAGACACAAATGACTACCCCCGAGCAGAGCGAGATAATCATAATGGAGAGCAGCGGTATTTTCATTTTGCGGAGTCCATATGTAATGCCTACACCAAAACCGTCCAAGCTCAGGGCAAAAGCCAGCAGCAGCAATGAAAACAAGGGGCTGAGCACCCGCAATCCCTCCCGTGAAGAACCGGCAGCCCGTGCGGAACGTTCCGCGGGCTCCGTTCGCTTTATTGAGCATTCTTCACACAGTATATGGGCGGGACAGACTGTCGGTGCCTTACTTTTGCAGCAGCATGAACAGCAGAGGTGTATAATGCCTGTAAATCATCTCTTGCTCTAGTGCAATGCCCTACTTAACTGCCGCAGCCAAAAGGCTGGCAGCTTGGGCAAATATGAGTGCCCCGGCCGCCTACAACACTCTTCTCGATAAGAGTGCCGCAGGTCGCGCAGGGCTGGTCCTTACGTCCGTAAATGAGCAATTGCTGCTGGTAGCTGCCGCTTTCTCCCTGGCCGTTGACATACGACTTCACAGAGGAGCCTCCGGCATTCACCGCCTCAGTCAGCGTTGCCACAATCGCATGATGCAGCTTGTTCAACTGCTCTTCCGTAAGCGCCTTCGCGCTCACCTCAGGGTGAATTCCGGCGCGGTGCAGCGCCTCATCTACATAAATATTACCGATGCCGACCACATATTCCTGATTCAGCAGCAGCGGCTTGATTTTGGTGTTTCTGCCGGAGACAATTTCCTTGAACCTCTCCACTGTAAAGGAAGGATCAAGCGGCTCCTGCCCCAGCTTACTCAGCGGCTTAAGGAGAAGATCCTCACCCGGCTGGAACAAATGCATGGTACCAAATTGACGCACATCCGTGTAACGCAGCTCGGTGCCGTCGGTGAAATGGAAGATGACATGTGTATGCTTGTCCAGCGGCTCATCACCCTGGAAAAGACCGTACCGGCCCTCCATCCGCAGATGGGAGACCATTACCAAACCGTCAAATACAAAACGCAGAAACTTGCCTCTGCGCTCCACATGAACCACGCTATGGCCTGCCAGCATATGGGCAAAAGCCTGAGTATCGTCCGGACGCTGGATAATCCGCGGCAACCGGACGGTGACATTCTGTATCTGCTTGCCTTTAATTAATTCATTAAGTGTTCTCTTGACTGTTTCTACTTCCGGCAATTCCGGCATAATAGCTCACCTCTCCTCCATTATACCGGAATTGCCGGGGCTGCGGGGAGTCTATTTCGCCTCATACCAGTTACTTCCATAACTTACCTCTGCCTTCAGCGGCACAGAGAGCGTGAGCGCGCCGGCCATAACCTCGGGCAGCAGTTCCTTCATCAGCTCAAGCTCATCTTCCGGCACCTCGAAGACAAGTTCATCGTGCACCTGCAGCAGCATGCGGCTCTTCAGCCCGCGCTCATACAGCGCCTTATCCATATGGACCATGGCCAGCTTGATAATGTCCGCAGCCGTCCCTTGAATTGGGGTATTCATCGCCGTACGTTCGGCAAAGGAGCGCAGATTAAAGTTCTTCGCATTGATCTCCGGCAGATAGCGGCGGCGTTCCAGCAGCGTGGTTACATAACCCTGCTTGCGGGCATCAAGCACGATATCGTCCATGTAGCGGCGTACACCCTCATATACTTCAAAGTACTGCTCAATAAAATGTGATGCTTCCTTGCGGGAAATCCCCAGGTTCTGCGACAGTCCGTAGTCACTGATGCCGTACACAATGCCGAAGTTAACCGCCTTGGCGGACCGGCGCATGTTGCTGTCGACCTGGTCGGCCGTGACTCCGAACACATCCATCGCTGTCTTGGTGTGAATATCCATATCATGCAGAAAAGCTTCCTTCATCCGCTCGTCACCGGAAATATGTGCCAGCACGCGGAGTTCGATCTGCGAGTAATCTGCCGCCAGAATGGACCAGCCCGGTTCGGACGGTACAAAGACCTTGCGGATCTTGCGGCCTTCCTCCAGCCGGATCGGAATGTTCTGCAGGTTCGGAAATTGGCTGCTAAGCCTTCCAGTTGCGGCAATGGTCTGCCGGTAAAAGGTATGCACCTTGCCGGTCACCTCGGAGACTTCCTTGAGCAGCCCCTCAACATAGGTGGACTGGAGCTTGGCGATCGAGCGGTATTGCAGGATCAGACGCACCACATCATGATATGGGGCCAGTTTCTCCAGCACCTCGGCATCGGTGGAATATCCTGTTTTGGTCTTCTTGACGACAGGCAGGCCCAGCTTCACAAACAGAATTTCCCCGAGCTGCTTAGGCGAATTGAGGTTGAACTCGGTTCCGCATATCTCGTAGATTTCAGCAACCAGCTTGGAAATCTGGGCTTCGAATTCTTTCCCCAGCTCTTTAAGATCTTCTTTATTGACGGCAATTCCCTGTTTTTCCATATCGGCAAGAATGCGCGACAGCGGCATCTCGAGATCTTCGAACAGTCCGGTCATTGCTGTCTCGGTCAGCTCCTGCTGCTGCTTCTCGACGATACCAAGCACGGTAGCGCTTTTGCGCGCCACATGATTGCCGAGGATTTCAAGCTCCGGTATTTTATATTTGGCGCCTTTGCCGAACACCTCTTCATCTGGTGATAAGCGGGGCAGGCCGTATTTGGCGGTAAGATCATTCAAGTTCTGATTCGCTTCTGTCGGGTCCAGCAGATAAGCAGCAAGCTGCACATCATTGGCTGCTCCTGCAAAAGGAATCCCCTGCCAATGCAGCGCCAGATCGGCGCGGTGCAGATCGTAACCGCTCTTCGGTGCCTTGCTGTCTCCCAGCCAGGCCCGCAGCGGAGCTGCGGCATGGCTCTGCAGCAGTGCAAACGGCACGAAGTAATGCCGCTCCGGCGAAGACAACCCAAGGCCAATCACTTCTGCTCGGTGCGGGTTCTCACCGTTTGATTCCACATGCAGCGCGGAAATACCCGGGAGAGCGGAGATCAAGTCCTCCAGTTCACTTTCACCGACGATGGTAATATCCAGGACGGCAGCTTCAACCGCTTCTACAGCTCCATCACTGCTGGACGAATAAGCGCTCAGCGACAGACGCTCAAGCAGGGATTTGAATTCCAGCTTGGCGAGTGCCGGGCCGGCAGTATCCCCTTTAATTCCGGCGAACTCCATATCCTCCCAGGCATGCTCCAGCGGAACCTCGCGGTAAATCGTCGCCAGCTTCTTGCTCATCACGGCACTGTCCGCATGTTCCTCCAGCTTCTCTTTCATCTTGCCCTTCAGCTCGCCGGTTCCGGCCAACACACCTTCGACCGAACCGAACTGGTGCAGCAGCTTAAGTGCAGTCTTCTCGCCTACGCCAGGCACTCCGGGGATGTTATCACTGGCATCGCCCATCAGCCCCTTAAGGTCAATGATCTGCTCCGGCGTCAGATCGTATTTCTCGCGGATTTGCTGCGGTCCGTACAGCTCGACTTCTGTAACTCCCTTACGGACCAGTGCCACCGTCGTATACTCCGAGGCCAGCTGCAGCATGTCCTTGTCCCCGGACACGATCATTACCTGGCGTCCGGCTTCATCAGCCTCACGCGAGATGCTGCCGATAATATCGTCAGCTTCGTAACCGGAAATCTCAAACTGCGGCACCCCCATATCACGCAGCAGGTCCTTCAGCATCGGAAACTGCTCGGAGAGCTCCGGCGGTGTCTTTTGACGGCCGCCCTTATAATCTTCATACCCTTCATGCCGGAATGTAATCTTCCCGGCATCGAATGCAACGATCAGATGACTAGGCTTATGCTCCTCTATTAGACGCAGCAGCATCGTCGTAAATCCGTATACCGCATTTGTCTGCTGCCCCGCCGTATTCGTCAGCGGCGGCATGGCGAAAAATGCGCGATAAATGATGTTATTTCCATCGATTAGTATCAACTTGTCCACTATAGCACCTCGCCTTTATCTTGCTTACTCCCTACATAGTAACATATGCCCCGCTCAAAAAAGAACCAGGACATCTGAAATGAACTGCGGATTCTAACGGTAAAGCAAGTTCCTGCCCGCTAATTAGCGGAAGCGCCGTATTAATGTATTTAATGTAGGATTTCCATTCTTCCCCTTGCTAAAACCGCTTAGCTTCTAAATAAAAATGAAAAAAAGCAGCAAGCCTCCAGTACAGGAGCTTGCTGCTTAGTAGGTACACGCGAATTTCATCCGGGGCTGATGTACAAGGTCAGCCAGCACCGGATATATCGTGCCATCGTTATTGATTCAGATCCGGGCGCTTGCCTGTTACGAGATATACCACGCTTTCGCCGATGTTGGTGGCGTGATCGGCAATCCGCTCGATATAGCGTCCAACCAGCGTCAACAGCATCGCCTGATTCAGCGATTCCGGCTTTTCGACCATATAAGTGTACAGCTCATTAATCGTTGCGCTGTACAAATGATCGACCTGGTCATCATCCTGAGCCATCTTGTATGCCAGATCGGTGTTCTCATCCAGATAGGATTGAATCGCCTCGTCGATCATGACGGCCACAATTTCAGCCATCCGCGGGATATCCACCAGCGGTTTGATCAATTGCTGGCCCTGAATGCGCAGCGTAACCTTCGCTACATCCAGTGCCAAATCGCCCATACGCTCCAGATCGCTGGATATTTTGAACGCAACAATAATTCGGCGCAGGTCCTTGGCTACGGGCTGCTGGGTGATAATCAGCCGCGAACCGATTTCCATTATTCTGTCTTCCATGGCATTCAGCCGTAAATCGGCTTTGACGATTTCTTGTGCACGTACGATGTCAAGAGTCTGCAAAGCTACAATTGCACCTTCCAGAGCATCCGTTACATGCTCGCCCATCTGCTGCAGCAGACTGCGCAGCTCTTCCAGATCTTTATCGAATTCTTTTCTGCGAATCATAATAAAAGCGTTCCTCCTCAAAACGTATGGTCTGCTAGTCAGTTCCAAGAAACGGGTCCCTGCGGGGGATTAGCCGAAGCGGCCGGATATATAGTCTTCTGTGCGGGAGTCCTTTGGATTGGAGAACAACAGTTCCGTATCTGCAGCTTCTACAATTACACCATTCAGGAAAAACACGGTTTTGCCCGAAACCCGGGCCGCCTGATGCATATTATGTGTGACCATAACAATGGTGTACTTATCGCGCAGCTCCTGCACCAGTTCCTCAATCTTCAGTGTGGATACCGGGTCAAGCGCGGAGGTTGCCTCATCCATCAGCAGAATATCCGGTTGTACCGCAAGCGCTCTGGCAATGCAAAGACGCTGCTGCTGTCCACCGGACAGGCTAAGTGCAGATTTCTTCAGAAAATCCTTAACTTCCTCCCAAAGCGCGGATTGCCGCAGACTTTGTTCTACGAGTTCGTCCAGCTCCGCTTTGGCGCGGACACCATGGAGACGGGGGCCGTAGGCCACATTGTCGTAGATCGACTTGGGAAATGGATTAGGCTGCTGGAATACCATGCCGACCTGCTTTCGCAGGCTCTCCACCTCAACCTCGTCGCTGTAAATATTTTTGCCGCTGATGTTCACTTTACCTTCAATACGTGTTCCGGGAATCATGTCGTTCATACGGTTTAGTGTGCGCAGTAGTGTAGATTTACCACAGCCGGAGGGACCGATAAAAGCTGTCACCTGTTTCTCCGGAATCTGCAGATCCACAGCCTTCAGTGCATGAAAAGACTCATAGTAGAGATCAAGTTTCTCTATGTCAATGATGGATTTCATTAGTTTTTGCGTCTCCTTCTCATCATCTTCGTTCCCCATGATAAGCTTTCAGTGTAAATACAGTTGAAGAGAATTGTTAACGCAGTGTAAAATCGGTGGCGATCGTCCCGTGTTCACGAAATGCCGATGAGCTTATTATTTCAATTCTTTGTGTATTTTAAAAAAAGAACACCGTCATTTCAAATGACAGGCGCTCTTTTCTTGCTAACTACCAGTTTGTAACCTACACCGCGAATCGAATCAATATGGACCGATTCCGGATCAAGCTCCAGTTTCTTGCGCAGTGAGCTGACGTGGACATCCACCGTCCGCTGTCCGCCGATATAATCAAAGCCCCATACGGCATTCATCAAATCGTCGCGCGTCAGTACCACACCCGGCTTGCGAGCTAGATACAGCAGCACTTCAAATTCCTTCGGCCGCAGATTAATACTGACTCCGCCCAGAGAAACCTCATACCGTTCAGGGTAAATCTCCAGCTGTCCCAGAATAATCGTCGATGCCGATACAACAGCTTCCGGCTGGACTTCTTCGGCAAGTCCGGAGATCCGCCGGAGTACTGCGCTGACCCGGGCAAGCAATTCCGATACACCAAAAGGTTTGGTTATATAATCATCAGCACCGGATTTCAGGCCGCGGACTACATCCTCTTCGGCATTTTTGGCAGTCAGCACGATAACAGGCGTACGGATGCCTTGTCCGCGCAGTTTATCAAGAATATCAATCCCGTTCATTCCCGGAAGCATGAGGTCCAGTACGATCAGGTCAAAAGGTTCTCTAGTCGCACGGTCATATCCTGCCGTTCCATGATCCTCCACCGTCACTTCATAACCTTCCTGCGTCAAATTATAGGACAGCAGCCGTGCCAGCGTCGGTTCGTCTTCAATGACAAGCAATCGTTGTGCCATAGGTTCCCCCGTCTTCATATGTTTTTAAATTTACAAATCAGTTCGCAAGCCCATCATATCACCGGAATGTTAACTCGGTGTAAAATCTCAAAGACTTCTGAATTATTAAAAAGAATTCAATTCCATAGTAAACCTTGAAGGCCTCACTAGCAAATTTGAAAACGCACTTCCGGGAGTGTGTCCAGCTGTAAACGGGGCCTCATCCTATTCTGCCTGCTCCTGCAGCAACGGCAATTCCAGAATAAACGAGCTGCCGATGCCGAGATCACTCTCCACCGTAATCGAACCGCGATGCAGCTCCACCAGATGCTTCACGATTGACAATCCGAGGCCGGTTCCGCCGGAGCTTCTCGATCTTGCCTTATCCACCCGGTAAAAGCGTTCAAAAATCCGCGGCAAATCCTTGCGGGGAATGCCCATGCCGGTATCGCTGACGGTAAAGACAACCGTTTCCGTGCCGTCCGGTTTATGGCCGTTGACGACGGTTACTTTCACACTTCCCCCATCATGCGTGTAATTGATTGCATTGGAGAGCAGATTCATAAAGATCTGGCGCAGCTTGTCTTCGTCACCCTCCACGAACAGCTCATTCGGCACATTTGCACTGAGGCTGATTTTTTTCTTCTCTGCCACTTTGCTGAGCGTCCCCAGTACGGAATCAAAAAATTCAATTAAATGGACAGGAGAGCATTCGAGCTGCACGCGCTTTGATTCGATTTTGGACAATTCCAGAATATCTCCGATTAACCGGTTCAACCGTTCATTCTCATCATAAATAATCTGCAGGAAAGAACGTGCCGTCTTCTCATCCGTAACGCCGCCTCCAAGCAGGGTCTCGGCAAACCCTTTTACCGCAGCCACAGGTGTCTTCAGCTCATGTGAGACGTTGGCCACGAACTCACTGCGCATCTTCTCCAGACGGCGGATTTCCGTCACCTCCTGCAGCAGGAACAGCATGCCCCGGTAAGAGCCATCCTGCATCATCGGCACACCGTCAAGCCGGACGATCCGCTCAGCCGGGTTATAAATGCTCCGCTCCTCGTGGATCGCCTCCTTACGGGTAACTCCCTCGTCAATCAATCGGGTAAGCTCATAATGATGCTTAATTTCCTTGTAGGAATAACCGGCCATTTCACTGTTCTTCACATCCAGCAGACGTTCCGATGCCCGGTTCAGCAGCGCGATCTCGCCCTCCGCATTGATCATCACAATGCCGCCGGTCATATTATCCAGCACGCTCTGCAGCAAATCCTCGTTATCACGGATCGTCTTCAGCTGGGTCTGCAGGCTGTCGGCCATCGCATTGATTGCTGTAGCAAGCTGACCGATCTCATCCTTGCGCTTCATCGGCACCCGGGCATCATAATCCAGGTCGGTAATACGCCGGGCCACTCGCGTAATCTGCTCCAGCGGAGAGGTCATACTTGAAGCCACCTTATAGCTCACTAGGGTTGCTGCAATAAACAGCAGAACCAGCCCCCCTGCCATAATCAGCCAAGCCCGGCTGAGTCCTTCCGTCACAGCGTTCAGCTCCATAGAGAGCCGGATATAACCGTCGAACCCCTGATCAGAGACCACAGCTCCGGCTACATACAGCATTTGCCGGTCGAGTGTATCACTATAACGGATCGCCCGTCCGATTCCTTCCTTGGCGGCCAGCACTTCCTCCTCGCGGGTGGAGTGATTATCCATTTGCAGCGGATCCTTCTCCGAATCGCCGATAACCTTGCCGTCCTTGGTAATGAAGGTGATCCGGGAATTGGTCAGCTTAGAGATATGCTTGGCCTGGTCCGTATAGAAATTCAATGCGCCGGAGCTGTTCATATCGACAAACTGAAGAGTTCCGGAGAGCAGTTTTATTTCCCGGGACATGTTTTCCTCCAGGGCCGCAATATGGGAATCCTTAAACAATTGGGCCATGGTAAGTCCGGCACCGATCATGGAAATCCCGATCATAGTCATCAGTATAAAGGTAAGCCGGATACGAAACGGTTTCATGTAAAAATCCTCTTCCTTATCATTATGTCATTGAGAACATCCTACCTCCATTTTCGCTAAAACACCAGTTCTCCAGGCAATTATCAACGCAGTGTAAAAATAGGACAGCATGTGCTGCCAGCAGAGACGTAAAACATTAAGGCTCCACCCGATTTATGGTATTATCATTACAAAACCTGTTAAATTCGAAAGGGAAATCTAATGAAAGTAACGATTTCGGATGTTGCAAAAGCCGCCAATGTTGCCAAGTCCACTGTCTCCAAGGTACTGAACGATTCTCCCAAAATTTCGCAGGACACCAAACGCAGAGTCCGTGAAATTATGAAGCAAATGAACTATACCCCGAGCAGTATCGCCACCGGACTTGCCAGACAAAGCAGTAATACCGTGGGGCTGCTGGTTGACATGTCCAAAGGAAGTGAATTTCTGAATCAATTCTTCTATAACATTATAGGTGGAATAGAGAGCGTGATCGGTCCGCTGAAATATGAGCTGACTCTCTGCAATGTGCAGCATAATGATGAAGAGGGAGATTTCCTGAACAGACTGGTTTACAATCAGCGCGTCGACGGAATTATCGCCAACAATTCAGTGCTGACGGAAGAACTGTCCGCGCAGCTCGATCAGCTTGAATTTCCCTACATCTCCATAGGCGAAAGCAACGATCCGGCCAGCTGGGTCGATTTCGATAATGAAGCCGGCGGCAGAATACTGACACGCCACCTGCTGGAGCAGGGTTACTCCCAGCCCGCTTTCATTGGCGGAGAGCCGCATGAGCGAATCTTCACTTCCCGCTTAAACGGCTATCTTAAGGCTTTGAACCAGGCAGGCGGGTCCGCCCCGGAAAGATTAATTGTGAATGGGCAAGCCGACGAGTATGAAGGCTACCGCGCCGCCATGCAGCTTCTGCAGGGTAGTGACCGGCCCGACTGCATCGTATGTATGACCAATTATGTTGCCTTCGGCGTGCTAAGAGCCGCCCGCGAGCTGGACATCGAAATCCCCGCACAGCTCGGTGTGGCCGCTTTTGATGAATATCCTTTCTCCCGATACACTACACCTCCCCTGACCTCATTGAATATAGATACCTTCAAGCTTGGGGTAACCTCCGGCCAATGGCTGATGGATCTTATCCAGGGCAAAAATACGGGATCACGGCAGCTGCTGCTGGAGCCGGAGCTTATTGCCCGGGAATCCACGTTAAGACATGTTGTCCGGAATTAGCCTAGCCATGAACTGTTCTGAGCTTAAGTTTGCGGAACTTAAAACAAGGAGCGGCCTCCCGGGGAGCCGCTCCTTGTTTATAAACATCCATTTGGAAACCAATTAGTGTGGCACAGATTTAATGGCTGCTATTGATCCTTCCAGCGCTGCACAGTCAGCGTGACTGTCTGCGCTCCGCCTGCCGGTGTCAGTGTCCGGTTGGCGATGTCCGTACCGCCTGAGGCGGTTTCTACGGCCGCCCAGCTTCCGCGGGTCAGCTTATACTGCACAGCAGTTCCTGCAGGCAGGCTGAGCGTAATCGAATATACTCCGTCGCTTCCTTTGGTCAGCTGGTAAGCAGGGTCCGCCGCGTTCCAGCTGTTAAAGGAGCCGGTCAGATACACCGGTCCGCTTGCAGGCGTAGTACCCGGCACACTGACCCGGAACGTCACGCTGTCGGCCTGCGGTTCTCCGGCCGTCAGGCTGCCGTTCACCAGACTCGAGCTACCCGCACCAAAGTGATAATTGTTGCCGCCGTTGCTGTCCCATGTGCCGCTGCCATTATTAAAAGCAGCGGTCAGACCCGCCGCATTGCCCAGCGGAACCTCTAGTACTTTATAACCCGCATAGGAGGATGACTCCATCTGCACGCCTGGCGTGGTCGTCCAGGTCGTTGAACCGTCCAGCTTGTAATGGATATAGGAATTGCTGAAAGCTGCATTCTTGTAATAGATCGTTGCCGTATTGCCCACAGGTGTCGCTGTTGGTGTCACCGTTGCTGTTGGCGTTGCTGTTGCTGTTGCAGTCGGCGTTGGTGTTGGCGTCACCGTCGGTGTGGCTGTTGGTGTGGCTGTTGGTGTTGCTGTTGGTGTGGCTGTTGGTGTTGCTGTTGGCGTTCCTGTTGGTGTTGCTGTTGGCGTCACTGGTCCGCCGGATTGGATATTTCCGGTCGGCGTATAGGTCCAGGTGCCGGTGCCGAAGAAATAATTGCTGCCACCGTTGCTGTCCCATGTGCCGCTTCCGTTGTTGAAGACAGCCTCAAGCTGGGTGGCAGCGCCGATATTGACCGTTATTTTGTTGTAGCCTGCCACCTCGGCTGCTGGTATGGCTACACCAGGTGCCGTCGTCCAGGTCCCTCCGACCGGACGGTAATGGATATACGGTGTGGCATAGCCCTGCTTATAGTAGATCGTCACATTGTTCCCCGCAGGTGTAACAACAAGAGCGGCTAAGCTGAATCCCGAAAGGTTGGATGCGGCATCAAAAGCTTTTATTGTATAAGAATAGCTGGTATTACCCGCTAACCCGTTATCCGTATAAGAAGGGGTAGTAGTAGTCCCAACCTTGACCCCATTGCGGTAAACCTCATATCCGGCTACCCCAACATTGTCCGTGGACGCTGTCCAGCTTACCAGTACACTGGAAGCATTTTGCACAGTCGCTGTCACATTGGTTGGCACAGACGGAGGTTCGTTTTCTGAAACAGGCTGTGTTTTGGAGTAGACTTTGGCTGTATTTGCGCCCACAGTTACTGTGATTTGCTTGCCCGTTACTCCTCCCGCTTGCACTGTCACTTTGTCAGCCGTATTGAACTGGTTCAGCAGAACCGTTCCAGCAGTCAATGTGCTTTCAGCGCGCAGCGGGATAGTGATGGTCTGCGAACCGTTCGAGGCATTGCTGAATACAGAGATGACCTCCTGGCCGACATTGGCTCCGGTGTCAATGCGGCGCGAGAACGCGTACAGGTTCTGGGCAGACCACATTTCACGCTGGGTGCCGGTGCGCAGGGCCGGGTTATTTTTGCGGATTTCATTCAGCTTGGCGATATGCTTGAAGGTACTCGCGTCTTCATTAAAATAGTTCTGAATCACATTGCCGCCTGCATCCCGCTTCACCATCGACCAGCGGTTCCAGGTATCGGCGATTCCCCCGGTCATAATCTGGCCGTTGCCGTTGCCCTTATTCTGCTCTGTGCCCTGGAAGACCACCGGGGTTCCGCGAACAGTGAAAATAAAGGACAATGCATTTTGCAGCTTCTCGACGTTTCCTCCGGCTTCCGTCAGGAAACGGTTGCGGTCATGATTATCTATAAAGGTGACCATATGGTTGGCATTTCCATTGTAAAGGGAATCGAGCGCCAGCGTGCTTTTGATGTTGGACTCGAAAGACTGACCGTAGGCGAAGCTGTTCAGCACGGAGAAAAATAACGGGAAGTCGAGCATCCCCCATTCCTTGCTGCTGCCTACCCAGCGGGAGACAAATTCGGCATTGCCGTCAAAGTTCTCGCCGAAGGTATTGACGCCAAGCAAATCCTCCAGCTCTCCAATGTCCGTAGGCTTTATCAGCTTGGCTGCATCGACACGGGCGCCATCCGCTCCGGTATAATCAAACCAGCCCTTGATAGAATTGAACACAGCCTGCTTGGCCGCCGGAACATCGAAATCGATATCATCCAGCCCGCCGAGATCATGATTCTCCAGGTAGTCCTGAGCCCACTGATCATATCTTCCGTCGGCCAGCGACCAGTTGATATCCCCGTTATGATGATACCAGGATGTATTATTAAAAGGGGCGGCCGGCTGCAATGCCGGTATATCATAATACGCCTGACTGCCAAGCATGTAGTCCCCAATATGGTTCGGCACAACATCAATAATCACTTTTATTCCCAGAGCATGGGCACTGTCCACAAGCTCCTTAAGTTTTTCTTTAGTCCCGAAATACGGGTTGGCAGCATTCGGGTTTTTCACGTTGTATCCATGGTAGGCCGTGTTTTTCCCGGTGCCGTTGTTCTCGCGGTTCGTCATTTGTGGTTCAGCGACCGGAGAAATCCAGATTGCCGTATATCCCATGTTATGAATATAGGGAAGCTTGTCGATAACCCCCTGCCAGTCGCCCCCCTTCATGTATCGGAAATCTTCATCCGAGTTCTCCCCGTAACGGATTGCTGCACCGGTGGCATTATTGGATGTATCCCCATCATTAAAGCGGTCAACCATAATCTGATAAATCGTATCATTCTCGGTGACGGTGCCTATGCTTGCTGCTTCAACCTTCGACGGCGGGACCACAAATAAATTCATCGTGATCGAAAGAACAATGGACGTGATTAGAACGGGAATAAGCCATGGTTTACGTTTCATTCTCATCTCCCTCTCATAAAAGCGTTTACATACCTGTGTTAGACTGTAATTGCATTTCCATCACTTGCCTCACTGCAATGCAGTTTGGGAAACCGGTTTCCTCCTAGAAGAAATTACCATGCAAACGCATGCGTTGTCAAGAACTTTAAATTTCTTCGTTTTTTCTCCTTAATTCTTCTGAACATCGGCAAAAAAAGAAGCCTCGCTCCAGAGTGAAAATGAAGGTCGGCTTCTGTTATTGTGGCCTTTATCTCCTGATGACTTATTTGAACACAGGTTCGCGGAACTGGGCCAGCTTGGCTGCAGAATCCTTCTCCACATCAGCATGCAGGCTGTTGCCGTGCGAATCCATCGTTACGATTGCCGCAAAGCCGTCTACCTGCAAATGCCACATCGCCTCAGGGATTCCGAATTCCATAAAGTCAACTGCACTTACCTTCTTGATACATTCGGCATAATATTGCGCGGCTCCGCCGATAGCGTTGAGATATACGCCGCCATGCTCCTGCAGAGCCTTCAGCGTTTTGGGGCCCATTCCGCCTTTGCCGATCACGGCGCGGATGCCGAATTTCTTAATAATATCCCCTTGGTACGGTTCTTCGCGAATGCTTGTAGTCGGCCCTGCCGCTTTTACATGCCAGCCTTCCTCATCCTTCAGCATGACCGGACCGCAGTGATAAATGACTGCACCGTTCAGATCAACCGGCGTTTCGTGGTCCATCAGGTATTTATGCAGCGCATCGCGGCCGGTGTGCATTTCCCCGGACAGGATTACCACATCGCCAACCCGCAGGCTGCGGATATCCTCCTCGCTGATCGGCGTCGTCAGCCGGACCTCGCGCGATCCGCCGGCCGTTGCAGGTTGCCCTGCTCCTTCAGCAGCTTCAGCGGCCGGCAAAACAGCCGGAGCCCCTGGAATCGTGGCATCCTCGGGAACGACACCGGACCCGGCAGCTCCTGCGGCATGTACAGCTACCGGCTCGGGCGAAGGTACTCCAGCATCATCAACGGAAATCCCCGTGCCGCTCTCATACAGCCATTCCCTGATCTTGCCGGTCGCAGGATCAACCAACACGCCCTGGCGGCGAAAGGCCCAGCAATTATAGGCCACCGAGACAAAGAAGCTGGCCGGAAGCCGGTTCATTACTCCCACCTTGCAGCCCAGCAGCGTGACTTCGCCGCCGAAACCCATCGTGCCGATGCCCAGCTTGTTGGCATTCTCCATAATATAATTTTCCAGCTTGCCCAGATCCTCTACCGGGTTGATATCCTCCACCTTACGGAACAGCTGCTTCTTGGCCAGCTCATAGCCTGTCGTGCGGTCTCCTCCGATGCCCACACCGATGAAGCCCGCGCTGCAGCCCTGTCCCTGTGCCTGATAGACGGCATGGAGAATACATTTGCGGATGCCGTCGAGGTCACGGCCAGCTTTGCCCAGTCCTTCCAGCTCTGCCGGAAGGCTGTATTGGATATTCTTGTTCTCGCAGCCGCCGCCCTTCAGGATGAGCCGGACATCTACGCCCTCTTCTTCCCATTGTTCGAAATGGATTACCGGTGTCCCGGCGCCGAGATTGTCTCCGCTGTTTTCACCGGTAAGCGAATCTACCGAATTGGGACGCAGCTTGCCGTTTTGGGTCGCCCGGACAATGGCGCTGTGTATATCTTTTTTCATTTCTATCTGGTTAACGCCTACAGGTGTATGAATAATAAACGTCGGCATCCCCGTATCCTGACAGATCGGTGATACCTGAAGCTCAGCCATTCCGATATTCTGTGCAATCGTGGTCAAAGCAAGTCCCGAGCGGGTCGCCCTGTCTTCCAGCGCGCGCCCCTTCGCTACTGCCCTGCGCACATCGCCCGGCAAATTTGTGGAGGTCTCTACGATCAGATTATAAATGCTGTCTTCAAAATGCTGCATCTTCATTCAGGACTCCTCTCCATCAGTTCCAGGTTGTCTAAACTCTGTTACAATTAGTTATTATAATATCATATTAATCGGCTCATGAAAGGGGTTACTTAAAAATTGAACTACCATTTTTCAGCCTATTTGTATCGTCTTCAATATATTCAGCGCTGGAGCCTGATGCGCAGCACCGCCCCGGAGAACGTGGCGCAGCATTCATTCCAGGTAGCTTTGCTGGCCCATATGCTGTGCTCGATCGGCAACGCTCATTTCGGGCGGTCGCTAAATGCCGACCGTGCTGCCGTGATGGCGCTGTTCCACGACGCCTCCGAGGTATTCACCGGCGATATCGCTACGCCGGTGAAACATAACAACCCGCGGCTGCTGTCCAGCTTCCGCGACATGGAGCGGGTCGCCGCCGAACGTCTGGCGGCGATGATTCCGCCGGAGCTAAGTGCGGTCTACGCGCCGCTCCTGCAGCCGCAGGACAGCCCGCCCGGCTCAGAGGATGCCGGGCTGCTGCGCTATGTCAAAGCAGCGGACGTGCTGGACGCCTACCTGAAATGCGTCTGGGAGGTCGCTGCAGGCAACCGCGAGTTCGCTGCTGCCAAAGAGCAGACCGCGACGAAGCTGCGCGTACTGGAACTGCCGGAGATGGATTATTTCCTGGCCCATATGGCTCCAGGGTTTGAAATGTCGCTGGACGAGCTGTCCGCTGGCATGAGCAGTGAGACCGGGGCAGATTCGGCAGATTGAATGCAGCAATTTGATCGCTTTTTATTAATGCAGCGAGTCCACCTGATGGGGCAGTGTAATCTTTGGTGAATGGAGCGGCTCTGTCAGGATATCCCAGTCTTTGAATACCGGCTGCAGTCCCTTGGCATACAGCATTTCTGTAATTTCATGCACTTTGCGGCCATCCGAGATTTCAAACTGCGGGGTTCCGCCTTCAAGGGTATGCCCGCCTACCTCGGTGGATACTCCTGCGGACATTTTAGTGATGCCGAGATGGACCAGATGATCGCGCAAAGCTGCCGGTTCCCGCGTGGACAATGAAATGCCCGCACGGGGCAAAAACAGTCGGTAAGCCAGTATGATCTGCACCAGCGCACGGTCGGTTACATCACTTGCCGGATTGAATTCTCCGAGATACGGGCGAAAGCGGGGAATCGACAAGCCGATTTCGCACTCCGGGTACTTATCCTGCAAGTATCTCGCATGCAGGGCAGTGGCCAGAGCTTCCTGGCGCCAATCGTACATCCCCAGCAGGGCACCAATATTCACAGATCGAAACCCGGCGCGGCAGCCGCGTTCGGGCGCATCCAGACGGTTGCGGTAGACTCTCTTCGGACCCTTCACATGCAGCTTCCCATAGGTCTCCTGATGGTAGACCTCCTGATACAAGGTAAGACCGTCTACCCCTGCCAGCCTCAGTTCATTGTATTCTTCCGTAGAGAGCGGATTAACCTCAATGCTGACAGAAGAAAAATAGTCACGGAGCACCTTCACGCACTCCCTCACATAAGCGGCCGGACTTTCACTCCGGGATTCGCCAGTCAAAATAAGAATGTGGCGCAGGCCTGTATCGGCGATGGTTTCTGCTTCCTGCCTGACCTCCTCCAGTGTCAATTTTTTGCGCGGAAAGTCATAAATCGAGCTAAAGCTGCAATAAGTGCAATGATTCACGCAAAAATCGGCCAAATACATCGGCGTAAACAGCTGCATCACATGCCCGAAGTGCGTACGTGTCAATCTTTGCGCTTTCTGCGCCATTTCCTCCAGGTAAGGCTCCGCCGCCGGAGACAGCAGTGCCATCAGCCCGTCTTCGTCCAGATGCTCCAAACGAAGCGCCCGCTTCACATCCACGGCAGTATACTGCTTCCATAATGTCTCGTAAGGAAGCTGCTCCAGCCGGGTCAGCGTATCATAAAAGCTCATGCTCTTCCTCCCTCCTTCTCTCCATTGGCTAGAACAAAAAGCCGGTCAGCGGCGAAGAGGCCGTTGCCGCCTCCTCCACCGGCCCCAGTCCGGCCAGATAAGCCTTGCGCCCTGCCGATACCGCCTCACGGAATGCCTCCGCCATTAGAAGCGGATCACGCGCAGTAGCAATTGCCGTATTCAGCAGCACGGCGGATGCGCCCATTTCCATCGCCTCAGCAGCCTCGGAAGGTCTGCCAATACCGGCGTCAACAATCACCGGAAGATCCACTTCTGCGATCAGAATCCGCAGCAGCTCCTTGGTCTGCAGGCCGCGGTTCGAGCCGATGGGCGCACCCAGCGGCATAACAGCGGCAGCTCCGGCTGCCTTGAGCCGGATAGCTGCCGAAAGATCGGGGCTCATATACGGCAGTACAACGAAACCCTCTGCAGCCAATATTTCCGTGGCTTTAACCGTCTCCATATTGTCAGGCAGCAAATATTTCTGATCATTAATCACCTCGATCTTCACCCAATTGCCCAGCCCTGCCGCCCTGGCCAGTCTGGCAATACGCACCGCTTCTTCGGCTGTGCGCGCACCGGAGGTATTGGGCAGCAGCGTCATATGGGAGGGAATATGAGTAACAATGTTGTCGTTGCTCTCCGTATCAACCCGGCGCAGAGCCACAGTAATGACCTGTGAACCCGAGCGTGCAATCACTTCGGGAATAAGGGTATTGCGGCTGTATTTCCCGGTTCCGATAAACAGCCTGCTGGATAAAGGAATTCCGCCGATAACGAAAGAATCTTGCATACAATCGCCTCCTGAGATAGTGGCTCCGCTTAAATGCGGTGCTTCTGTTGCTGATACACTGAGTTTTGATCTTACCTCTTATGTCTTACCTTTAACTCTTGATTCTTACGTCTTACGTCTTACGTCTTACGTCTTACGTCTTACGTCTTACGTCTTACGTCTTACGTCTTACGTCTTACTTCCTACGTCTTACGTCTTACGTCTTACCTCTTGCTTCTTGCCTCTTACTGCTTTCATCCGGCAACACGCACCGGCTTCAGCCCCCGCCGACAAAATGGACCAGCTCTACGCGGTCACCTTCGCTCAGCAGCGTATCTTCGTAAACGTCCTTGCCGACGATCTCACCATTCAGCTCCACGATAACCAGTCTCCCGGCCCACTCTGACCGGCTTAGCAGATCAGCTACAGTCCGGCAGCTCTCTTCATAGGCCCCGCCTTTTCCATTCACGATCAAATTCATGCTTGCTCACCTCCTTTAACTGGTGCAGGAGCATTATTCATGGCTTCAGGCTTAGGGTACGGCCTGAACTGCTGATCTGTAGGCTGTAGCGGCGGCCACAGGATCTCCCGCACTGCATATTCCGGACATTACGGCAATTCCGGCAGCACCCGTTGCCAGAACCTTACCGGCATTACCCGGCTCAATTCCGCCTATGGCGATCAGCGGAATGCTGCTGCAGCGGACAGCCGCAGCCAGCTGCTGCAATCCGCGTTCCCGCTGCCCCGGCTTGCAGGCCGAGGGAAACACATGCCCGAACAGGCAGAAGTCCGCTCCCTGCCGGCCGGATTCGGCCGCCTCCTCCGGGGAATGCACCGACCTTCCCAATCGCAGGCCCGGTGCTATGCCGCGTGCTGCGGCAGGCGGCAGGCTGTGCCAAGCCAATTGGACCCCGCCCGTCCCTGCGGCCAGCGCAACGTCTACCCGGTCGTTGATCACCAGCTTGGAAGGCGGAACCCCTGCTATGATCAGCTGCTCCGTCAGAGCCATGAGCTCCCGTACAGACATTGCCTTTTCCCGGAGATGGATATAATCCACTATGAAATGCACAGCCGCAGCCAGTTGAACAAACTGCGCCGGATTTTGCTTTCCATCCGAGATCAAATGTATCTCTTTCAACATGTTCACCTTCTCCTGTTCTTTTGCATTACCGGCAAACACAAAAAAGACCACCCCCGTAAAGGAGGCAGTCTGGAATATATACAGGAATACCGGGCCATTCAGCCCCGCTGCAGTTATTCGTTCTCCACTTCCCTACGCTGGTATAAACCAGATCAGGTTCAAAGGGTCCGAACGGGTATGTTCGTCTCAGCCTTGCGGCACCCCTAGTGACAAATCCATATTCAATTACGCTTAACGTTTCATATACTAACATATTATTCCTTGAAGAGCCATCCTTTAAAAGAGGCCTGCATCAAAAAGAGCGGAACCCAAGATTCCGCTCCAGACTCTAATTATGCATAGCAATGGAATCAGCAACCGCATTTAGCCGTTTACGACCTCGCCGCCGTTCACATGCATTACCTGTCCGCTTACATAAGATGAATCGTCGGAAGCCAGATATACATAGGCTGGAGCCAGCTCCTCCGGTTGTCCCGGGCGTTTCATTGGCTGCGTGCCGCCGAATTCACTGACTTTCTTCGCGTCAAAGGTCGACGGAATAAGCGGTGTCCAGATTGGACCCGGCGCTACGGCATTAACCCGGATGCCTTTGTCCGCCAGGTTCATCGACAGAGAACGGGTAAAGCTGAGAATCGCCCCTTTGGTGGACGAATAGTCCAGCAGCTGCGGGCTGCCCCGGTAGGCTGTGATCGAAGTCGTGTTGATGATCGTGGACCCTTTTTTCAGGTGGGGCATGGCTGCCTTGGTCAAATAGAACATCGAAAAAATATTCGTGCGGAATGTCCGCTCTAACTGCTCAGAGGTAATATCCTCAATTTTCTCCTGCGGATGCTGCTCGGCCGCATTATTAATCAGGATGTCCAGCTTGCCGAGTCCTTCCACTGTCTTATTGATCAGATCCTGGCAGAACGCCTCCACGCCGATATCGCCGGCGATCAGAATGCACTTCCTTCCCTCTTGCTCTACCTGGCGTTTAGTCTCTTCGGCATCGGAATGCTCATTGAGGTAGGAAATAACGACATCCGCACCCTCCTTCGCAAAATGAACGGCAACCGCCCGGCCAATACCGCTGTCTCCTCCTGTAATCAGAGCCGCCTTGCCCAGCAGCTTGCCCGCCGCCTTATAGGCTGAGGTCTCGAATTCCGGCAGCGGATTCATTTCACTTTCAATTCCGGGCTGGCGGTCCTGCACCTGCGGAGGTAATGTTTTTTTGGTTTGCGTGTTGTCTGGCATGATCCATTCTCCTTTCGCTGTGTACCTGTTGGTTACTCATCGTTTTAGGGTTGGCTCAGGGTGTCTGGTTTATGCACCTGCAGATCATCTCTTTATTTGCTTTACGTTATGTTACTTACCACACCTTGGGCGCGGTCAAACTAAAATGTCAGTTGTTTTTGCCGGGGAAGGCGATATACTTTACAGAGAAAGCACTAATCCAGCAATGGAGTTGCAGATATATGCAGACTGTGACTGCGGCATGGCTGGGTGGTACCCGATAGACTTGTCCTGAAGTAATGTCTGCACCCAAAAGCCCGCTCTCCATGTCAATCCGGAGGCGGGCTTTCTGTAGTCTTTCTATGAAGGAAGTCTTAAATAATGCTGTTGTACACCATAAAAAACACCATCAGCACCAGCGCCACCATGAGCAGCAGGCTCAAGGTACGGATTTTGCCTGTCTCTGCGGATACGTCACGGTTCTCGCGCATGCCGGCTGCGGCAAGACGCAATGGTTTGCTGATGATGCCGCCGAGTGCAAACATAGCAAGCAGCAGAACAACCACCACGATCATCCACGGTACCGAATATTCACCCTTCGTCATCATATAGCCGCCAGTCAGCAGTTGGATGACCAGACCGTACTGGGCGAAGCGGTTGAAGCCGCCGATAGCGCTAAGCGTTCCTTCTCTCGCAGGGACGCTCAGCTTCTGGACACGCCCGAGAACAAACGGCAGCACCAGATAAAAGCCCAGCGCCAATGTACCGATCATATGTAGAAAAAACAAAAAGTGACCCATAACATACCTCCTCTAATGTTTTCAGTGATTTTAGTTACACTTCAATTATACCTAACCAACAAATAGAAGAAAAGAAAACCCCCATTATAATTTCTAAAATGGGGGCTCCCGCAGGTTACTGCTTAAATCCTAACTACCGAAGTAACGGCACGTACCGAATCTGCCGACTTATCCAAAGCCGCTTTCTCCTCTGCCGTAAGCTCCAGTTCATATACCTTCTCAATGCCGTCCGCACCCAGCAGCGCCGGAATGCCCATGAACAGCCCATCATAACCGTATTCACCTTCAAGCAGGGCGATTACCGGGATAATCCGCTTCTTGTCCTTCAGGATCGCTTCAGTCATCTGGACCAAGGAAGCCGCTGGCGCGTAATAAGCGCTGCCGTTGCCGAGCAGGCTGACAATCTCGCCGCCGCCGGCTCGTGTACGCTGTACAATCTCCGCAATTCGCTCTGCGGAAATCAGCGTATCAATCGGAATGCCGCCTACGCTGGAATAGCGTACGAGCGGTACCATATCATCGCCATGTCCACCCAGCACAAAGCCGCGTACATCTTCAACCGAAACGTTAAGCTCTTGGGCGATAAAAGTACAGTAGCGGGCCGTATCCAGCACACCGGATTGTCCGATTACCCGGTTTTTGGGGAAGCCTAGTGCATTGTAAGCCACATAAGTCATCGCATCTACCGGATTGCTCAATATAATTACGATGGATTCCGGAGCGACACGTTTCACATTTTCGCAGACCGATTTCACAATTCCCGCATTGGTATTCACCAGATCATCGCGGCTCATGCCAGGCTTGCGGGCGATGCCTGCCGTAATAATCACGATATCCGAATCCGCAGCATCCTCATAGCTTGAGGTTCCCGTAATCTGGCTGTCGAACTTCTGCACAGGACCGGCTTCCAGCATGTCAAGCGCCTTGCCTTTGGTCGGGTTCTCGAGCTGCGGAATATCCAGCAGCACCACGTTGCCGAGTTCCTTCTGGGCAAGCATAAGCGCCGTGGTAGCGCCAGTGAAGCCGGCACCCACGACTGTAATTTTATAACGTTTGATGGCCAAGAGATACCCTCCTACAAGACTACAGATTATTGATAATTTCGTCGGCAAACGCGGAGCATTTCAGCTCTGTTGCGCCTTCCATTTGACGGGCAAAATCATAAGTCACTGTTTTGTTGTTAATGGCGGTACTCATTCCTTTGTAGATAAGGTCAGCCGCTTCCTGCCAGCCCAAATGCTCCAGCAGCATTACTCCGGAAAGAATGACCGAACCCGGGTTCACAACGTCCTTATCGGCATATTTCGGAGCCGTACCATGTGTTGCTTCAAAGATAGCATGCCCTGTTAAATAGTTAATGTTCGCTCCCGGAGCGATGCCGATGCCGCCGATTTGAGCAGCAAGCGCGTCGGACAAGTAGTCACCGTTCAAGTTCAGCGTAGCAATCACGTCGAAATCGGTCGGACGGGTCAATACCTGCTGCAGAGCGATGTCGGCAATTGCATCCTTGATGATGATTTTTCCGGCAGCTTCCGCTTCCTTCTGGGCAGCATTGGCCGCAGCTTCACCATCACGTTCCTTGATGACATCATATTGGTTCCAGGTGAATACTTGGTCGCCGAACTCCTGCTCAGCCACTTCGTAACCCCAGTTCTTAAACGCACCTTCGGTAAATTTCATGATATTGCCCTTATGCACAAGCGTTACGCTCTTCCGTCCATGCTTGATCGCATATTCAACTGCAGCGCGCACCAGGCGCTTCGAGCCTTCGGAAGATACTGGCTTGATGCCGATTCCGGAGGTTTCCGGGAAGCGGATTTTGTTCACACCCATTTCCTTCTGCAGGAATTCAATTACTTTCTTGACAGCCTCGGAGCCTTCCTGGTACTCGATACCCGCATAAATGTCTTCTGTATTCTCACGGAAGATAACCATGTCCACCAGCTCCGGATGTTTCACCGGTGAAGGCACTCCATCGAAATAACGCACTGGACGCAAACATACATACAGGTCCAGTTCCTGGCGCAACGCCACATTCAAAGAACGGATTCCGCCGCCGATTGGAGTAGTAAGCGGGCCTTTAATAGCTACAATATATTCACGAATGGCTTCCAGCGTATCATTAGGCAGCCATTCACCATATGTATTGAAGGCCTTTTCGCCGGCAAATACTTCATACCAGGCAATTTTTTTTGCACCGCCGTAAGCTTTGGCTACAGCTTCATCAAGCACCCGTTTAGAGGCTTTCCAAATGTCGCGGCCAGTGCCGTCACCCTCAATAAAAGGAATAATCGGATGATTCGGAACCACCAGTTTGCCGTCTTCAATCGTGATTTGTTCGCCTTCTGTCGGCAGATCGTATTTTTCTAGTTTCAACATTTGTGGGGAATCCTCCTAAAAAGTTTAGTTTGGTTTGGTTAGCACATGCGTACATTCATTCTACTAGAGGGGTGGAGCGGCCCGCAAGGGCCGCCTTTATCTCTCGTCAACGGGAACGTATTTCTGTTCGGACATCCCAGTGTATTCTGCACGCGGGCGGATGATGCGGTTGTCTACATATTGCTCCAGAATATGCGCTGTCCATCCCGAAGCGCGGCTGATGGCAAAAATAGGCGTGAACAGCTCCCGCTCAATACCAAGCTGCGTGTATACCGAAGCCGAGTAGAAATCCACGTTTGGCTTCAGTCCCTTCTGCCCGGTGATCAGCTCCTCAATCTTGACGGACATCTCGTAGAGTGTGGTGTCATTCTTCATGGTGCCCAACTCACGGGACATCTTCATCAGATGTTTGGCACGCGGATCCCCATTCTTATAGACACGGTGTCCGAAGCCCATAATTTTCTCACGGCGCTCCAGCTTCCCGCGTATATAGGGCTCCACTGCATCCAGACTGCCGATCTCCTCCAGCATCTTCATTACGGCCTCATTCGCTCCGCCATGCAGCGGACCCTTAAGGGCACCAATCGCAGACGTCACACCGGAATACATATCGGAGAGCGTAGCCACAGTCACGCGGCTGGCAAATGTGGAGGCATTCAGCTCATGGTCCGCATGCAGCACCAGTGCAGCATCCAGCGCCTTGACGGATACGACATCCGGCTGTTTGCCCCATAGCATATAGAGAAAATTTTCCGCGATGGACAAGCCTTCTTTGGGTGCAATGGGCTCCAGACCTTTGCGGATACGCGCCAGCGCAGCGACTATGGTCGGAATCTGCGCCTGAAGCTTTACTGCCTTGATTTCATTAGCTTCACGGCTCATATCATCCGCCGCTTCATCATAGAGCGCGAGACTTGATACGGCGGAGCGCAGGGCAGCCATCGTGTTCGCTTCTTTGGGATACAGCTTCATTTGTGCAATGACCTGCTCCGGAATCGGTGCAAATGCGCTGAGATCACGTCGCAGAGCTTGCAGCTCAGGCGTAGTAGGTAGATTGCCAAACCACAGCAAATAAGCGGTTTCTTCAAAGGTGGCATTCTCCGCAAGATCGTCAATATCAAATCCGCGGTAAGTGAGGACGCCATCCACAATCGAGCTGATTGAGGAAGTCGTGGCGACGATGCCTTCCAGGCCTTTAGTAGCTGTCATAGTATCTCTCTCCTTTGCGAACAAGGGTTTAAAAGCCATTTCTAACATCGTGAAAACATTTACATTTTAAAGGTTTAAAAACATAAAAAGAAGGGCGATAAGACATCCTTAAAGATTGCAACCAACTTTCAGGGTAGAACCTTTAATAATCATACCGGATTTTGACGGTTATGTGAACAACGTGGAAGCTTTGACACGCATCAAATGATTTTATCGGAGAGATAGAAAAAAACTTCCGATCTTCCTGTTTCATGATTGCGCTTTCAGGTTATAGAGTCTGCCATGTTTTATGCTTTATGACTTTTGATAGTCTGTAAAATCAATCTATGAATATACATAAGACGAGCAGTTATTTTCTTGCGGGAGCAGCAATAGTGGGGGGATGAACGATGGACACGCTAGTGTTAAAAAGAGTGCTGCGCGGCCTTTGGGTTGTTCTCGCCGCTGCGGGGCTGATGTTCGCCATCTATGTATTGCTTCCGCTGCTCTATCCGCTCCTCCTGGCCTGGCTGCTCGCCTATATCATTCATCCGCTGGTGATGATCCTGAAAAGCTTTAAGCTTCCGGGCTGGCTCGCCGTCTCGCTCTCGCTGCTGTTCTATATCGGAGGTACGGCCCTTGTACTGACTGCGCTGATTACCCGGCTGGTGAAAGAGCTGATTGTGCTGCTGCAGACCTTAGATCTCCATACCGACCAATGGCGCGAGCTGCTGCTGTCACTGGGCCGCAATGCCAGCATTCAGAATATTATTAACCAAATCAACCAGTTTTACCACGACAACCCGGACTATCATGCCACTATCGACAGCAACATCAGCCGGACTACCGAAACCGTGGGCCACGCCATGACCCAACTCATCACCGGTTTTTTTAATATGATTCTGAAGCTGATTTCCGCGCTGCCAAGCATGGGAACCATCCTTATTGTGATCGTGCTGGCCGCCTTTTTCCTCAGCACCGGCTGGGATCACCATAATGCAAAATTAACTTCATTGCTGCCGGCGCCTCTGCTTAGACCGGTCTCCGAGATTTGGAGTGATTTGCGCAAAGCGCTGTCCGGCTATTTGCGGGCCCAGTTAGTGCTGATTTCTGTTACCGGGGTTATCGTCATTATCGGTCTCCTGCTGCTGGGCGTAGACTCCGCCTTTGCCATCGGTCTGACGGTCGGCATCGTTGATTTGGTCCCTTACCTTGGCGTCGGTGTTATATTGCTCCCTTGGGCGCTGTATTCCTATATGACCGGCAACCTGGCTTTGGCCATCGGATTGCTGGTGCTCTATGGGATCATTCTCGTGACCCGCCAGGTGCTTGAGCCCAAGGTGCTCGCCAGCAGCATCGGGCTGGACCCGCTTACCCTGCTGGTTGGCATGTTCGCCGGCCTGCAGCTGTTCGGCATGCTCGGTCTTCTACTGGGTCCTGTTATTCTGGTCATCCTTGACGCCTTCCACCGTGCCGGCGTGTTCCGGGCGCTGCACAGCTATATTGTGAGCGGACGCCTGCATTAGTCCAACTAGGTGTATGAAATACAGCGGGAAATGTAAAGCAGCCCCTTATAACGAAACAGAGCGGAATCCGTCTAAGTAGACAGCTTCCGCTCTGTTTTCGTTTCCTAGGTTCATGCTATTCGTCTGGTACACATAGCAGCGCATAGACAGGTTTCTGTTACCTCCGGTAAAAGGTGAAGGTGCCATTTTTCATTTTCTTCTCAATCCATCTAAGCAGAAAAACCCGGTACAGCGGCCGGGTCAGCGGAAACACCAAAGAAAAGCCGATTAAATCCGTTACAAAGCCGGGCAGAATCAGCAGCAGACCGCCGAAAAAAATGCACAAGCCGTCCAGCATCGTCCGTCCGGGCACTTTGCCTTCCTGCATTTGTATTTTGCTGTCCTGCAGTACCTTTTTGCCTTCGAACCGCATCATGAGCAGTCCGATCACTGAAGTTGCCAGAATGAGCAGCAGCGTTTTGGGCGCTCCAAGATAACCAGCGACATAGATGAACCCGAATAATTCCACGGCCGGGATAATAAACAAGGCAGCCCACAGCCATTTGTTCCTGATCATACTGCTCCTCCTTCTTCTTCCCTGAGCGCCCCGGTTATCGCTTGATACAGCTCCGGCAGCGCCCGGTCCAGCCTTACCGGCTTCCAGTCCTTGTTCAGCCAGACATGACTGGTAGAACCGCTAACCAGAAGCTCACCCGGAAGAGTCTGGGCAGCAGTCAGCGCTGAAAGCGCTCCATGTTCCGCAGAACCTTCGCCGCCACGTTCCCCATCCTTCTCAATCCGGCGCACCTCATATTCATATACAACTCTCAAAGCTGAAAAAACCTTAAGCCGCGCATACACGGCGATAAGATCATCATATCGCGCCGGACTTTTAAATTGCAAATCTGCCGCAGTCACAGGAAGAAGCACTCCCATGTTCTCCAGTGAACGGTAGGCGAAGCCGAGCTCGCGGAACATCTCGGTGCGCCCGCTCTCGAACCAGCTTAAATAATTGGCGTGGTACACCACACCCATTTGATCGGTTTCCTGGTAACGCACGCGGAAAGCCGTGCTGTGCCAGCAGCTGGAAAGCACCCGATTACGTGATTCCATAACTTATGCTCCTTTCTGTATTTACTTGAGGAAGCGGCAGCTATACGCCAATTCCGCCCGAGGACATCGTCTTCGGAACGCTGCTCCTTGAGCTTTTGGCTACATAGAAGAGCAGTACCGCCCCTACGGCAGAACTTATCATGCAAGACACATTCATCAGCCCGACACCGCCCTGACTAAGCAGAAATCCATTCAGCAAATTGCCCAGAATTCCCGCAAAACCGGAAAATACGATATTGAAGACACTTTGGCCTGTTGCCTGCATCTCGGATGAAGTAATCTGCGACACGTATTCAACAGCAGCAATATAAAAGAGCCCG
The DNA here is from genome assembly GCF_038008625.1 of Paenibacillus sp. FSL L8-0470. Taxonomy (NCBI): domain Bacteria; kingdom Bacillati; phylum Bacillota; class Bacilli; order Caryophanales; family Paenibacillaceae; genus Paenibacillus; species Paenibacillus sp. FSL L8-0470. The sequence continues at coordinate 2,318,696 of NZ_JBBOZM010000001.1, read as the reverse complement.
AATGACAGACCGTGCAGCACCTGCACGCCGATCATCACCGAAGGATGGGGAAAGGCCACCTGAATCCCCCAGCGCAGCACATAGATCAGCGCACCCAGCAGCAGCGTGCGCTCCCGTCCCAGCTTACGGATAACTTTTGAGGCATACAGCATGGAGGGGACGTTCGTCACAGAGGCAAGAAAAAGCGCAATTCCGGCATACCCTGTGGAGCCGCCGACAGATTGAAAGGCCACTACAAAATAAGTGCCGAAAGCTGTCATCGTCTGGTTCACCAGGAAGCTGCCGCCCAGAAAGGCCAGGAAGATGCGGTTGCCGAGCAATTTTTTGACCCCTTGAGCCAGCGATTGGCTCATCATATGATTCTCTTCCGCCTGTCTGGGCAAGGTCAAGGCAAAAATAACGGCAACTGAATTTAAGAGCAGGAACGGAAGCCATATCGTAGAGACTGAAAATCTCTCAACATACTGGCCACCGGCATAGGCCCCTACAGCCGCTCCTATGCTCATCATCAGCCGGATGCTGCCATAGGTGGATCCGGCTCTGTTCGCCGCCGCAATGGCGTAAGAATCGGCGATAGGGGCCTGTGTGGACGAGAAGATCGTGGACACCGTGTATACCAGCAGAAGAACAATGAAATATTCCGAACGGTAGAATACGGCCAGCACCGCCGGTACAGCCACACTTAGAATAAGTACAAGGCGCGCCTGGTTATACCTGTCGGAGATAAGACCCCATACAGGCTGAATACATATGGCAATAAGTGTTCCTACCGCCATCATCATACCAATTTGACTGACATCCATTCCGTTATACTTCAGCAACAGCGTCAGATAGGAACCAAACGAGCCGCCGGCAAGTCCCAGGAAGAGATAAAAGCCGCGCAGCTTCAGTAGTTTTTCCATTTGTGCTATATTTCCTCTCCAATCCTTTTTAACAGAATACCCAACCTTTACAAGACTACGCCGCATTAAATAGAGCAGAACCTAATAGAGGCGGTGAACAAGTGAGCACAGTTTATAAATTAAAGCGCGGTCGGCCTTGTCTCACGGACAAAACCAACAAAGGAAGAGCTCAAAGCACAGGCTTCGGCTGGACCTCCAGCAACTGGAGCGGATATGCCATCACAGGTAAAAAAGGAGCCTTCCGGAGAATCTCCGGCGAGTGGGTTGTCCCTTATGTCAAACCCTCTTCCAAAGCTAGCTATTCCTCGGCCTGGATTGGAATCGACGGCTTCAAAAACAGCAATCTGATTCAGACCGGCACCGCACATGAATCTATAAATGGAGTCGTCCGCTACTATCCCTGGTGGGAAATACTGCCGGCAATGGAGACGGTTATACATCTCCCGGTCTCTCCCGGAGACCGCATGCGGGCAACGATCGCCAAGATCAGCCGCGGAAAATGGCGTATAACCCTGCGGAATCTCAGCAAGAACTGGATTTTCCGCACCATACAGCATTACACCGGCCCGGAGTCCTCCGCTGAATGGATCATGGAAGCCCCTCAAGTCGGCGGAACTATAGGCGCGCTAGCCCGGGTAACACCCACAAGGTTCAGCCGCTGCACGATCAACGGCAAAAGCCCTAAGCTCACTCCAGCCGATGGAGGTATTATGGTGCAGAACAAAACCGCAGTTGCCGTCCCTTCAAGCCCCAATTCCGCCGGAGATACTTTTGTAGTTAAACGTGTATATCATAAGGGCTCGCCTCTCGTTAACACAAGAAACCCTATTCTCATACGTTCCTAGTGTTCATTTTGCCCGAAACTCTCAATCCAATATATACATTTGACCCTCGTATATCAAGCAAAAAAAAGCAATGGTGGAATCCACCATTGCTTTTTATGAATAGAACGATCTGCGTTATAGAAGACTCCTAAGCTTAGTCAGCTGGAATGGTGTCTACTTTCACAAGGTTTGTAGAACCGGAACGTCCCAGTGGGATACCCGCTGTAATTACAACAAGATCGCCTGCTTTAACCAGACCGGAATCTTTACCGCCTTTAAGGGCAGTTTGCAGCAATTCGTCTGTCGACGTAGCTTCTTTACCGAATACAGGAGTTACGCCCCATACGAGTGCCAATTGACGCATAGTTCTTTCTTGAGTAGTCACGGCAATAATTTGCGATTTAGGACGGTATTTGGAAACCACGCGTGCAGTGTGGCCAGTTACAGTCGAAGAAATGATAGCTTTAGCGTTCAGGTCCAGAGCGGAAATCGCTACGGATTGGCTGATCGCTTCAGTAACCGTTGTTTCTTGAGCAATTTGTTGCTTCATGAAAATTTCACGGTGGTTCAGGGCAGATTCAGCTTTCTCAGCAATGCGGGACATTGTGAGAACGGACTCTACCGGATATTTCCCGGCAGCAGTTTCACCGGACAGCATGATTGCATCTGTTCCGTCGAAGATAGCGTTCGCAACGTCACTTGCTTCAGCGCGGGTAGGACGCGGGTTGCGCTGCATAGAATCCAGCATTTGGGTAGCTGTGATTACCGGTTTGCCAGCAATGTTACATTTTTCGATCATCAGCTTTTGAGCCAAAGGCACATCTTCAGCAGGGATTTCCACACCAAGGTCGCCGCGGGCAACCATCAGGCCGTCGGAAGCTGCCAAAATTTCATCAAGGTTGTCAACACCTTGTTGGTTTTCGATTTTGGAGATGATTTGAATATGGGAAGCATTGTGCTTCTCAAGCAGTGCACGGATTTCCAGAACGTCGCTAGCTTTGCGAACGAAGGAAGCGGCGATAAAATCGATGTCCTGTCCGATCCCAAAAACGATATCGTTGGTGTCTTTTTCCGTAATACCCGGCAGGGAGATGGCAACTCCTGGTACGTTAACGCCTTTCTTGCTCTTGATCGTACCGCCGTTAACAATACGGGTCTTGATTTCTGTGCCTTGAATGTCGACAACGGTAAGTCCGATAAGGCCGTCATCGATCAGGATGGTCGAGCCTACTTGAACATCATTAGGCAGGTCGCTGTAAGTGATGGAGATACGGTTTTGGTCGCCAAGGATCTCTTCCGTAGTCAATGTCAGATACTCGTCCTGAACCAGTTCAATCGGTTCTACTTCCAGCTTGCCTGTGCGAATCTCCGGTCCTTTGGTGTCGAGCAGGATGGCAACAGTTTTGCCCAGTTCTTTAGATGCCTGACGGATCGTCTTGATCCGGTTGCCGTGCTCTTCAAAATCGCCGTGGGAGAAGTTCAGACGGGCCACATTCATACCAGCCAAGATCAATTTTTTGATATTCTCCAACGATTCACTAGCAGGACCGATCGTACATACAATTTTACTTTTCCGCATTAGGTTTTCCTCCGTTTTTTCGTTCTCTCTGTCTCACTTTTTCCAACTACAAAATCTACTATAAGGCTCTCTGTTTGTATAGGAACTTTATCACATGTACCTTTTACTGCGCCCTAATGAATATTACTGCAACTTGGACACAAAATCAATGTTATAGCCTTCTTTTGCTGTAAATTTAAGTCGAATACATGAAGTTTCAGGGCAAAATAAAAATAACCCTGCGAATGCCGCAGGATTATTTCAATGGTAATAAATGTTTATTTAGGCCAGTCCATATTTTGGACCTGCTGATAGTACTATATGTCTGAAAGTGCAAATGAAACCGGGAGTTTTACTCCACGTTCTGCACTTCTTCTTCCGGGTTAACGGCTTCCTGCTGGGCTTCGGAAAATTCGCCGATTTTGCGGAATTTGCGGTAGCGGTCTTCTTTAAGTTCCGCAAAATCAAAGCTCGACAGCTCCTGCAAATGGCGCCATATGGCATCCTTGAGCGCAGCGGCAGTAGACTCGTAATCACGGTGTGCGCCGCCCCGCGGTTCAGGAACAATTTCCTCAATCACTTCCATCTCCAGCAGATCGGCGGCTGTGATCTTCATCGCTTCTGCGGCTTGTTCCGCCTTCGAGGCATCCTTCCAGAGTATGGACGCCGCGCCGTTCGGGGAGATCGCTGAATAGATGGCATGCTCCAGCATCAGAACACGGTTACCTACAGCCATCGCCAACGCTCCGCCGCTTCCGCCTTCACCAATGATGATGCAGATAACCGGCACGCCAAGCTGAGACATCTCATACAGGCTGCTGGCAATCGCTTCGGACTGGCCTCTCTCCTCCGCCGTATTGCCAGGGTAAGCCCCTTTGGTATCGACAAAGGTAACGATCGGACGGCCAAACTTCTCCGCCTGCTTCATCAGGCGTATCGCCTTGCGGAAGCCTTCGGGATGCGCGCTGCCGAAGAAACGCAGAATGTTCTCCTTCGTATCCTTGCCGCGCTGCTGGCCGATCACGGTAACCGGGACGCCGTTGAGCTTGCCGATTCCGCCTACTACAGCCAGATCGTCGCCGTACAGACGGTCACCGTGCAGCTCAATAAAATCAGTAAAGATCAGCCCTATAAGATCAAGCGAAGTTGGACGTCCATGATGCCGGGCCAGATGCATCTTCTGTGAAGCAGAAATATCGGTATAAATTTCTTCCTCAAGTACGCGGTAACGTTCCTCAAGCCGGGCAATCTCATCGCTGAAATCAATACCCTTCTCTTCACCGAACTGCTTCAGTTCGGCAATCTTCTTACGCATTTCTACCAGAGGCATTTCAAAAGGCAACTCTCCCGCCAACCTATAAGCCCCCTTTCACGTCGTGCAAATCCAAAAGCTTGGTTAGCGTGGACCGTAATTCCTTGCGGTGTACGACCAGATCAAGCTGACCATGCTGAAGGTTGAATTCAGCAGTCTGAAAATCATCCGGAAGCTTCTGCCGGATGGTCTGCTCAATGACGATTCTTCCGGCAAAACCGAATACTGCTCCAGGCTCGGCAATAATAATATCGCCAAGACTGGCAAAACTGGCGGATACTCCGCCCGTTGTCGGGTCTGTTATGACAGAGATATAGAGCCCTCCTGCTTCGCCAAACCGGGCCAGCGCTGCGCTCGTCTTCGCCATCTGCATCAGACTGAGGATACTCTCCTGCATCCGTGCTCCGCCCGAAGTCGAAAAGATCAGCATCGGAAGCTTCTTCTCCGTAGCTTCTTCTACAGCCCGGGTAATCTTCTCTCCTACAACCGAGCCCATACTGCCGGTGAAGAACTCAAAATTCATCACGGCAACAATCACCGGATGACCGCCAATGGTTCCCTGGCCTGTAAGCACGGCTTCAACCTGTCCAGTTTTGGACTGCTGTTGTTCCAGCTTGGAGGCATAGCCCGGAAACTGCAGCGGGTCTACGGATGCCATTTCACTGTCGAACTCGATAAAGCCTTCCGGATCAAGGATCATTGCGATCCGTTCCGACGCGTTTAGCCGCATATGATAACCACACGAAGGGCATACTTTCAGATTCTTCTCCAGCTCCTTGCTGTACTGGATCGTTCCGCATTTGCTGCATTTGCTCATTAAGCCCTCGGGAATCTCCCGTTTGGGGCGTTCGCCTTCTACCGGTCCGCCGCTCCGCTCCAGACGTTCTGAAGGAATAGTCGCGTACTTCCGTTTTTTCTGAAATAAATCTTTGAACAAGGGTCGCACCTCTTCAGCCGTTTATTTGCGCATATAGCAGCTTGCCGCTGTCATGAATGCCATCTTGATGTCTATTCAGGGATGTAAAATTAGATTAAGGACTTCCTGCACTTCCTCCAGTTCTCCCGAAGGAACCAGAATCTCGAACTGCTGCTTGGACATATTGACCGGACGGCACTTTACCATAAATCCTTCTTCCGTAAGCTTGCTCTGAATCATATCCGCCACTCTGGCGGTTGGCGCAATATAGATTACCGTCCACATGCCCTGCAAAGCCTCCCTAATCTCAATTCCCAGCCGTATCCCGTATAATGGAATCATGATAACACAGTTTTCTTTTTTCCCGCAACAGGAGTAAGGCGCAGAAAGCAAGACCAGGGAGCATTATTCACCAAATAATGGGGGTTAATTATTCCGTACCGCTGACATGGGGATACACCTTGGCCCCTTCATGCCGGTGCGCAATTCTGGCGGATGCCGCCGCCGCAATTCCCGCGACAAGATCGTCCAGAAATACATGAATCCCCTGCTCATCATCATTCAGCTTGCCGATGATGCCGAGCTTTATTTTATCCAGATAGCCGAAACCTGTCAGCCCGATCATTCCGTATACACCGGTGATGCCAAGCGCCAGAGTCTCGTCCGCTCCGTAGAGTGATTCATCCGCCTCCATCACCGCCTGCAGAGGCTGCGGCAGCAGGCCTTTTTCAGCCAATTCATCCAGCGCAACACCTGTCATCAGCGTGTACTGCACCTCTCTTTTACCCAGCACCGATTTAACGCTCGATAAACACTCTTCTTTGGTTAAATCCGGATAATACGCCGACTGCAAAATATATACGATCTCAGCGATGGACGTTAGCGTGACTCCCCTGCGCTCCAGCAGCTCTTTTGCCATTTGATAGGACATGATGTGATTCCCCTTTCCGCACGGGACAGTTCCCTGTGGTTTCCTAATGTATGCAGAAAAAGGCGGAAATGTTCTTATTTTATTCGAACTGTACCTGCTCCAAGCATCCCCTCGATCGCTGCGAACAGCTCCTCAGACGGCTTGATCCGGTAGCCGTCGCTGAGCGCGAGCAGCCTCTGGTCACGCTCGTAGAACAGCAGGGTGGCTGCAGGGCCGGGATGGGTCTGCAGCAGCGCCTGCAGGCGCGAGAGCAGCGCCGGGTTCTCGGAGTCCGGCGTGATCTTGATAAAGACACGCTGGCCGCTCCCCGCTGCGCCGGAACTCCGGCCAGCGGACTCCACAGCGTCTGCGGCTGCAGGACGCTGGCCTGCCGGTCCCGGCGCTGCGGAGCGCGGGGCTTCCTGTCGCGCCGCTGCTTGCGCGGCAGCGGGCCTTGCGGGCGCAGGCGCGGTAACGCCGCCTGCGGTGCTGCGGGCGGCGCCAGGGCCGCCTGCGCCCGCCCGGGAGGCAGACGCACCTCCGGGCGCGCCTGCCGTCTGGGTGCGGCCCGCGGCGGACGCGCGGGCGGCAGCTGCGCTGCGGCGCTGCAGCAGGCTGCGAATCGTGTCGGCGCCAAGCGGCGCGACCTCTTCGGCCAGCAGCTTGAAGCCCTCGTCCTCCTGCTGCACCTTGGCGCGCAGGGCCAAGAGCGCACCCTTCTCGATCAGGCTGCGGCTCCGCTTCCACACCTCAGGAAACAGCACGACCTCGCAGCGCTCGATCTGGTCCTCCCATTCGACAAAAGCCATCGCTTTGCCGGATTTTGTCGTAATTTCCTTGAGCGACACCACCATGCCTGCCGTCACGATCTGGCTCTCATCCTCAGCCTCGCCGAGATCCATCAGCCGCTGCATGCCCGGCTCCTCCAGCAGCTCCGCGCTGTCGTCCAGCGGATGGCCGGACAGATACAGCCCGAGCAGCTCGCGTTCCAGCTCCAGCTGCTGGCCGATGGTAAATTTCGGGATATCCGGATAGCGGATTTCCCAGTTCGGCATTTCTATCAGGTCGTCGAACAGCTGGATCTGCAGCTCGTCACGCTCCTTTCGCCATTTCAGCGCGGCATCGACTGTCTCATCCAGCATCGCAAGCAGCTGCGCCCGGTGGCCTTGCAGACGGTCGAAAGCGCCGGCCTGCAGCAGCGATTCTATCACGCGCTTGTTGCAGACCCGGAGATCAACGCGGCGGCAGAAATCCAGCAGGCTGTCGAACGGCCGCTCCTTGCGGACGGCGATGATGTTCTCCACAGCCAGTGTGCCGACATTCTTGACCGCAGCCAGGCCAAAACGGATATGGCCGCTGCCTTCTCCCGGCACAGGCGTAAACAACACGCCGCTCTCGTTGACATCCGGCGGCAATACGCCGATGCCCGTGCGGCGGCATTCCAGTACATATTCAGCCACCTTGCGGTGTGTACCCATTACTGCTGTCAGCATCGCCGACATAAACTGCACAGGATAATGTGCCTTCAGATAGGCTGTCTGGAAGGCCAGCACGCCGTAAGCTGCGGCATGGGCGCGCGGGAAGCCGTAATCGGCAAACCGCACAATCATATCATAGACAGCGTTGGCATCGGTCTCCAGATAGCCCAGTTTCAAGCTGCCCTCTACGAAGTGACTCCGCTCTTTATCCAGTGTCTCGCGTTTCTTCTTCGACACCGCGCGGCGCAGCAGATCGGCTTCACCGAGCGAGAACCCGGCCATCCGTGAAGCGATTTGCATAATCTGTTCCTGATATACGATGATCCCGTAAGTATCGGCAAGGATCGGCGTCAGGTCGGCATGAGGATACTCCACTTCAATTTCGCCGTGCTTACCAGCAATAAACTTAGGAATAAACTCCATCGGACCCGGGCGGTACAGCGCCACCACGGAGACAATGTCCTCGAACCCTGAAGGCTTCAGATCCTTCAACACGCGTCTTACCCCCGCCGACTCCAATTGAAAGACGCCGGTCGTTTCACCTGCACCAAGCATCTCATAGGTTAGCGGATCATCGTCGGGAATGCTGCGGAAATCGGGTGTACTGCCGCTCATTTCCTTGATCCAGTTCATGCAGCGTTCAATAATCGACAAGGTCCGCAGCCCCAGAAAGTCCATCTTGAGCAGTCCGACACTCTCCAGATGCTCCATGGAGTACTGGGTGAGCGCGGTGCTCTCGTTGCCGGCCTGAAGCGGCACCGCATCGGTCAGCGGACCTTTGGAGATGACGACCCCTGCAGCATGCGTGGAAGCATGCCGGGGCATTCCCTCGACCTTCATCGCCATGTCCAGCAGACCTCTGGTCTTCGGATTGCCTTCATACAGCGCCTTAAGATCAGGGCTGCTCTCCAGCGCCCGGGCAATGCTAATGCCGAGCTGGCCGGGAATCAGCTTCGCAGCCTTGTCCACCTCGTTATAGGGCAGGTTCAGTGCCCGGCCTACGTCACGCACCGCCGCCCGCGCCGCCATCGTTCCGAAGGTGATGATCTGCGCCACATGCTCCTGGCCGTATTTATCAACGACATAAGCGATGACCTCATCGCGCCGCTCGTCGCTGAAGTCGATATCAATATCCGGCATCGTGATCCGCTCGGGATTCAGGAAACGCTCGAAGAGCAGATTGTACTTCAGCGGATCAACATCGGTAATCCGCAGACTGTACGCGGTCAGGCTTCCTGCGGAAGATCCGCGGCCCGGTCCGGTGGCAATGCCCTGCCGGTGGCAATAAGCGATAAAGTCCCAGACGATCAGAAAGTAATCGCTGAAGCCCATGCTCTCAATGACTCCCAGCTCATAGTCAAGCCGGTTCTCGGCTGTTGCCTTTTGCTCCGGCGAAGCCCACAGCGGTGTATCCGCATAACGCTCCTCCAGCCCGCTGCGGCACAGCTCACGCAAGTAAGCTGCCGCATCCAGCCCTTCCGGCAGCGGGGAATATTCCGGCAGAATATGACCCCCGAACGTCAGCTCCAGATTGCATTTCCCGGCAATGGCCTCGGTGTTGAGGATGGCTTCCGGCACATGCGGGAACAGTGCCGCCATTTGCTCGCCGCTTTTGAAAAAGAGCTGGTCTGTCCCGATCTTGAGCCGTTCCTCATCATCCACCGTCTTGCCGGTGCCGATACAGATCAGCACATCCTGTACCTCGGCATCCTCCTTGGCCAGATAGTGCACATCGTTCGTGGCGACCAGCGGAATATCACATTCGGCGGCAAGGGCGATCAGCTTCGGGTTCACCCGCTTTTGCTCCGGAATGCCATGATCCTGCAGCTCCAGATAGAAGTCCCCGCCAAAAATCTCTTTATATCTCAGCGCCGCCCGGCGCGCTTCGTCATCCCGCCCATGCAGCAGATGCTGCGGCACCTCGCCCCCCAGGCAGGCGCTGAGGCAGATGATGCCTTCAGCATGCGCGGCCAGGGATTCCATATCAATGCGGGGCTTGTAATGCTGGCCTTCCAGATGGCCGATCGAGATCAGCTTCATCAAATTTTTGTAGCCGGTTTCATCCTTGGCAAGCAGGATCAGGTGGTAGATCGGCTGATCCTTGCGGCTGCCCCGCTCACGCCGCGAGCCCGCAGTCAAATAAGCTTCACAGCCGATGATCGGCTTAATGCCATTAGCCTTGCAAGCTTTATAGAAGGGGATTGCCCCGTACATCACGCCATGATCGGTCAGCGCCAGCGATTTCATGCCGTATTCGCCGGCCCGGCGCACGAGATCGGTAATGCGCGCCGCCCCGTCCAGTAAACTGTATTCGCTGTGCACATGCAAATGCACGTAAGGGCTCATATCCCCACTTCCCTTCAGTCAACAATCAAAACATAAGATGAAACTATTTTATCATATTAGAGGGGGAACCGCCCATAGAATGGAGTAAGAGCACAAGGACAGGCTGAGCTGACGAACAGGCCTGGTCCGGAAAGGGGCCTTGTATGAACGTGTTTTTGAGCAAAGCCGTCCTAGACTTCTTTATTGCCTGCGGCATCGTACTGGGTGGAGCCATGCTGGGCGGGATCGGTGCGGTAGTCTCCCTGCAGCCGCCTACACAGACTATGCTGGATATCGCGGACCGGATTAAAATCTGGGCGCTTGCCGCCGCTGTCGGCGGAACGATTGACCCGATGCGGGTCATTGAGAGCAACATGCTGGGAGGCAACCTCTCCCCAGCCATCAAGCAAATTCTCTATCTAGTATTTGCCTTCCTGGGCGCTCATATGGGCAGCGAGCTGGTCAAATGGGTGTGCGGCAAGGGGTGATGCCGGAATGAGAATCCCCCCGTTCCACCGCTACCGCCGCTTCTCGCAGATTTCCGCCGTCTTTGTACTCGGTATGGTCGCAGGAGCTGTCGCGTACAACGCTATTTTTCACATGGGGTATAATGTGCTCTGGCTGAACAATCAGGATCTTCGTGTGCAGATCGAGCAATACCGGAAGGATATCCAGACACTCAAAAAATACAACAACACCTCTACCGTCATCCGGGAGATCAAGCTGCGCACAGAGGATAGCAAGGTCAAGGACGGCGCTGCGGCTCTGGACCCAGTAACTACCAAAGAAATTATCAGCAAAATGGTCTCCGACCTTGAACCGATGCGCGGACGCAGCATGTTCGAAATCGACACGGACGGCAAGCTGGCCCGGCTGCTTCTGGACGGTAAAATATACATCGTGCGCGAAAAGGAATATGCGGTTAAAATCCGCACCATGCTCGTCATGGAGGGAGTACTGCAAATCTGGGTGGAAATTAATCCGTATAAGCGCAGCTGAGGCCAATCATGCTACAATAGTGGACAGGTGATATACGGATACATCAGAGGCAAAACTATCATTTTCCACTACGTTGATAAAGGAGCTGCCTATCCATGATTCTGCTCATCAAGTACGTGCTGTTTGTCCTGCTGGTGATTTGTATGACCGGTGCCGCCTTATACAGCTTATCCTCGCGCAGAGCGCCAGATCCGATGGAGAAAGGCCGCAAGCGCGCTATTATGAATGTGCTGCTCGGCGCCATGCTGGTGACGCTGTCGCTGATGTCGATGTTCCTCTTCCGCGGTTCCACGGTCAATGTCATTGTGGAGGCGGTTTTCCTGGTGATCGGCGCCTTCAACATCTTCTCCGGACTGCGCAGCCACGGATACTACAGCCGGAACAGGAATGAAAATCATTTTACCCGCCAGTAGTCTGGCTGCATTACCGGCATCCTCAGCATCCTTAAGTGAAACCGGTGCTATCAGAAGACAACCGCTGTATCGTATATGCGTAAAAGACTATCCCGGCGGGATAGTCTTTTTGGTAGGATAAGAAGGTTCAGCCGTGGTCGATCGACTGCAGCATCAGCACCGCTTTGGCAACTATTGTGTCATTGTGGGAGATCTCAATTTCCAGCTTGCAGGTCCGGCGGCTGATCTCCAGCAGCCTCGGCAAGACGATAACCGAATGCTCAATCTGCACCGGGCGGATAAAATATGTTGACATATTGTCCAGCACGTAGTCGTTCCCGGTAATGTCCTTAGCCGCCTTGAATGCGGAAAGCGTCATCAGCGTGGATAACACACCTTCGGAGATGGTACCCAGATCGGTCGCCATTTGCGGTGTGATGAAGCCGTGGAAGAACAGCTTTCCTTCCTCGTCCCGCTCTTCGGCAAAGCCGTTCCAAATCAAGTGGTCGAAAGTCTCCCCGAGCTGCGGCTGATTGCTGACATCACGCAGGCTCTGCAGTACCTCCCGGCGGGTCAGCGAGCCCACAAGCTTGCGGTTGCGGTCCACGATGGGCAGGAAGTCAATGCCCTCCCACATCATGATTTGCGCCGCCGAGGCCAGCGACGTCTGCAGGGCAGCTGTGACAGGGCTGCGGATCATCGCCTTCTCGATGCTCTGCTCCTCGCTGAACTCCTCAACATCCCTGCGGCCGATGATGCCGATAACCCGGTTCCATTCATCCGTAACCGGGAAACGCAGTTCGCCGCTGGTCTGTGACAACATCCGCAACTCCCCGACGGTGCTTGTGACTTTCAGGGTGTTCAGCCGCGGCTTGTTATCCACGATATCTTCAACCAGCATGATCTTTTTCTTAATCAGCCTGTCAAATATGGCCCGGTTAATCATGGAGGCCACAGTAAACGTATCATGCCTTGAAGAGATCACCGGCAGGTCCAGCTCATCAGCAAGCGCTTTGACCTCACGGCTCGTCCCGAAGCCCCCCGTCACAAGCACGCCTGCACCCTGCTCCAGCGCAAGCGAATGCACATCATCACGGTTACCCACGATCAGCAGGCTGTCAGCATCGATATAACGGATCATAGCATCAACCTTCATCGCGCCGATGACATATTTATGGAGATGCTTATTCAGGCCGTTCACTCCGCCGAGCACATGTCCTTCCACAATATCCACTACATCCCCGAAGGTAAGCTGATCGGAAATATTCCGCGGCTTCTTCTCAACGCGGACAGTACCGATGCGCTCCTTCGTAATGACAATTCCGAGATTCTCGGCCTCTTTCACTGCACGGTAAGCGGTACCTTCACTGACCGCCATCTCCTTAGCCAGCTTACGGACGGAAATTTTGGTGCCAACCTTAAGGCCTTCAATGTGCTGGAGCAGCTGTTCATGTTTTGTAATGTTATCGCCTTGACCCTCCAACTGTTACACCCCCATAGCCCGATCTGTACTATTCTGTACCTATTATACACGGAGGCAACAGTGGAGTACAACAGTAACGGAAGCTTAGATTTGGCTATATCTGTGAACATATTGCTATACCGGAGCAAGTATGAAACACACTGCACCTCAGGCTTAAGCAACTGCACAATAACCCCTGCCCCCACCAAAGCGGCGGATGCAGGGGTTGTCCTGACTGCGGAAGAAATTCGGGAACGGGACTACTTTCGGTGGAATTACATCATCTTTCTGCCACACGGGACTCCTCATTCCATTTGCCCTGCCACTGCTCCAGCTTATGCTTGCGGACAGACTCCAGGCGCTTCTGTTTCTCTTCATCCACACCGATGATAAAATGCAAATGTGACGCTATCACCAGAAAGGCAAAAATGCACCAGACCACGCCGAACCCCAGCACCCAGCCAGGCCCGTTCTGAAAGGACAGCTTCGGCAGTGCATAGAGCAGCATAGCCAGTGCCGCCAGCATATACACACCATGCTTGAACTTGTTTCTTTTCTTCATTACAGACAGCTCCTTCTCTCTTAAAAGGTTATTCCATGGAATCTATATCTCTACTCTATGAACATGCAGCCGGAATTATGAGACAAGTTGCAAAAAACTTCCGGGAAGTAATCTACACTATAGCCTGCACCGTTCCGATATGAGATGATGTTAGCATTACAGGGAGGCGATTCTACATTGAATAACGCATTCAATCATACCGAGTACATAATCCGCAAAAAGGTTTTTTCCATTATGGGCGCTAAGCTGCACATCTACAACAGTTCGGAAGAGCTTGTGCTCTATTCGCAAATGAAAGCCTTCAAACTGAAAGAGGACATTGCACTGTTTACGGACGAGAGTATGGAAAAGGAGCTGCTGCGCATTAAAGCCCGCAGTGTAATCGACTTCAGCGCGACCTACGATGTGCATGACTCGGAGACCGGCGAACATATCGGGGCGCTCCGCCGCAAGGGGCTCAAATCGATCCTGAAGGATGAATGGATCATCCTGGATCAGCGGGATACCGAAATCGGGCTAATCAAAGAAAACAGCACACTTATGGCTCTCCTGCGGCGCTTTATCACACTCATTCCGCAAAAATATAACATTGAGCTTGGGAACACCGTCATTCCCGCCTTCCGGCAAAATTTCAACCCCTTCGTTACCAAAATCATCGCCGACTTCTCCGAGGACCGCAGCAGCCAGCTGGACCGCCGTCTCGGCCTGGCTGCCGGGATTCTGCTCTGTGCAGTGGAAGGCAAGCAGGAGTAAGCTTCACCGCTATAAATAACCAACAGGAGGGTGTCCTCTAGCCATTAGGCTAGGAGACACCCTCCTGTTGTTCATACATTGCAGCCACCCCTGGCAGCAGTGTGATTAGATACAGAATTATTGACCGCCGTACATTTGCGACAGGCTGTCGGTGATGATTTTGTTCACGTCCTCGATAACGACACTGAGACGGCGTTCCGCATCAAATAGGCGACGGATGCCCAGATTCAGATTCAGCACCTCGAACAGCTTCTCCATCTTCTCCATTTCTTCCTGTGGAGGCATCTCCCCGCTCATCATGCGCTGCTGCAGCTCAATCTGGTTCTGACGGAAGCTGTCGAGCATCCGTTTGCTTTCCGGATCGGCCTCAATTACCTTCATAGCACTGGAAATATCCGAAAACTCCGTACTTTCCTTAATGGCTCTCGCCAGTTCATGCGCCTTGTCAATTACGTTCATTATAATTCCTCCTAAAAGTTTTGTAAGCATCGCTTCCTGATTCAGCTTCGTTCAAAACTCGCTTCGCAAGCATCTGCTTAAGTTTTGTGAGCATCGCTTCCTGATTCAGCTTCGTTCAAAACTCGCTTCGAAAGCATCTGCCTAAGTTTTGTAAGCATCGCATCCTGATTTGCCTCGTTCAAATCCGGCACGGCTTTTTAAAGAATAGGTCAATCACCAAGGGTCAGATGTCTCCATATGATGAATGATATGTAACCCTTAAGATTCATATTGCCGGCATCATGCTGCCTACTGGAAGGAGATCCACGATGTCCAAATTCAAGATCCCGGTCCACTCGGTCCACTCGGGCATCCTGCAGGAAAACGCTGTAATGCTGGGCGAAAAATCCATGAAAAAGCTCAAAATACCCGCACACGGAACGATCCGGCTCACGTTCGGCTCTTTCCGGCAGGAGGTCACCGTCATTCCGGTTCCCAAAGCCGACAGTCTGCGCGTAAATGAAGCGCTGGCACGGAAACTCGGACTGCGGCAACGGCTCTCACTGAATGCTTCATACAGCTCCGGCAGCCGCACCTTGCGGCTCGGACCGTTGATTGGAGTTCTGGTGAGCCGGGACCATCCGGACCATCCCGAAAGGGTATTCGGCCCGATCACCCTGTTCTGCCGGGAGCTTACCAATGCCTGCCATGCACAAGGCGCCTATGTATATTTCTTTACCCCGGAAGGGCTGGAAACACGCAGCTCCTCCATTGAGGGCTGGGTATACGACGAGGGATGGCGGAAGCTGAGTCTGCCCATTGCCGATGTCATTAACAATCGGCTTACGACTCGAAAGGTGGAGAATAAACCTAGCGTACAGCATTTTTTGGCGGATGTAAAATCCCGCTACGGAACTCATTTCTTCAATGAAAAGTTCCTTGACAAGACAGAGGTGTTCGAAGCACTGGCACAGGATGCCGCCCTGCAGCGGTATTTGCCGGAATCGCATGCCTTAACCGGCTTCGCCGTATTAAAAAGAATGTGCAGCAGCTATCCCAGCGTCTTCCTGAAGCCGGTACGCGGTAGCCTTGGAAAAGGCATTCTCCGCATTTCCAAAGATGAGGGGGGCGGCTACCGGCTGTTATCCACAACACCGCTTGGCACGCGTAAACAAGTCTATCCGACCCTGGCGAAGCTATTTCAATCCATTGCGCCCAAGATGAAAACCACCCGCTACCAGATTCAGCAGGGACTCCCTCTACTAGAGCTTGGACGGCGTCCGGTAGATTTCCGGGCACTTGTGCAGAAGAACGGCACCGGCAAGTGGGGCGTCACCTCTATAGTTGCCCGTACCGCCGGAAGCAACCATTTTGTCTCCAATCTGGCGCGGGGCGGCACGCTCAGCACTGTCCGCGAGGCCATCGGCAAGAGCAGCCTCTCGTCCGGGACCAAAGAAAGCACACAGCTGCAGCTTCCACGGGCAGCCCTGGCGATAGCCAGGGGTGTGGAAACCTATATTCCCGCGCATTTCGGGGAGCTCGGTATTGACCTTGCCCTGGATCAGTCGGGGAAAATCTGGCTGCTGGAGGTCAACTCCAAACCGTCCAAAAACGACAACACGCCCCTCAGTGATGTGAAAATCAGACCGTCCGTCAAACAGATGATTCTATATTGCCGCTACTTGGCCGGGTTATAAGGAGGGCATTATGACAGAGACAGCAATGGGGTTCCTTGGCATCATGACGGGCCGCCGCCGCGGGAATCCTCCCATCGCGGAACCGGAGTTCTGCAGTCAGTTATGCCGGGTAGCCCCGCTGTATGATCTGCAGGTGCTTATCTTTCACCCGGAGGGAGTTGCAAGAGACGGCCAATCCATACGCGGCTATATCTGGAATGACGGACAGTGGCAGCCTACCCTGGCAGCTCCGCCCGACATTCTGTATAACCGTTGTCTATACTCAAGCCTGCAGGAAAAAAGATCCGCCGCTTCCGCCCTGGCTGCCTTATCCCGGTCGCTTCCGTGGTCGCGTGGTTTGCCTGATAAATGGAGCGTCTATGAAATTTTACGGCGCAGCCGCAGAGCTTCAGCATGGCTGCCCGAGACCAGACTTTACACCGGTACCGGTGATTTGGACACGATGCTTGCAGAAAGAGAGGACGGCGTTTTTCTGAAGCCAAGGTCCGGCACCCATGGCAAACGCACAATCCATGCGAAGCGCCTAAGCAATAACGAGGGCGGGCGCATAAGCTTAAGAGGTCGTGATGAGGCAAATGTCCCCTTTGAGAAAGGTTTCCGAACGCTGGACGAAGGTCTGAGCTGGATCCATGACTTTATCGGCCCGCGCCGCTATATTATACAACCTTACCTTCATCTGACCGGCAGCGGAGGACAGCCGTTCGACGTGCGTGTACTCATGCAGAAGAACGGCAGAGGCGTCTGGACGCTTACCGGCATGGCCGTCCGGTTGGGCAGCCGCGGTTCGCTGACCTCGAACCTCCATGGCGGGGGAACAGCGGTTCCCGCCAAGCCCTTCCTGCTTGCAGAATACGGCAAGACGGGAATCGGGCTTATGGAGGAGCTTGCAGCAGCATCGGCTTTACTGCCGCCGCTGCTGGAGGAATCATGCGGCAGGCTGGGAGAACTCGGCCTAGACTACGGTATTGATGAAGGCGGCAGGATCTATCTGCTTGAAGCCAATTCCAAACCAGGGCGCACGGTGTTCCGGTTGACGGGCGACCGCCGGGCTGCTAAGCTCGCCGCCGAGAACCCCCTGCGCTATGCGCGTCATCTGCTGCTGAATTCAGCAGCAAACCGCAAGCCATCTACGCGGCAGTTCCGTTACAAACGGGAGAATGATATCAACGGTTCCTAAGGAGGATTCATAAATGGGTCTCACTTTTTGCAATGTGCATTTCACCAAGCAGCCCCAAAGAGTTGTCTACGTCTCGGGTGAACTGATGAAAAGCCTGAAACTAACCGGCAAGAAAAATATCCGCCTGCGGCTCGGAAAAGATGCCATCCCGGCAACGATCAAACCGATCAAACGTGCCGGCAAGCATCTGTTCCTCGCCACTGGAGTAAAGAGTGCAATCAAAGTCCCCAAATCAGGCGGCGTCTATTTGCGCAACCTGCAGGATGAAGTACAGCTTGGACCGCTGGTCGGTGTATTGTCCGACGGCCCCGGGTCCTCGACGAGCCCCTTCGGGTCCCGCACCGGCTTTATTAAGCAGCTCCTGCGGGAAGGCAGCAACAGATGTTATATTTTCGCCTTCATGCCGCGTGACATCGACTGGCAGCAGGAGCAGGTGAACGGCTTCTTCCTGAATGCAAACGGCAAATTCGAACGCAAAGTAGTACCGCTTCCGGATGTCGTGTATAACCGTCTGCCCAGCCGCAGAGCCGAGGTGTCCCCCTATATCAACCAGCTGCGTGAACGGTTTGCTCGCAAGAGAATCCCGTATTTCAACTGGAGCTTTTTCAATAAATCAGATATCTACCGGCTGCTGGAAAATGACGGGGCGGCAAACCGCTATGTACCGGAAACGCACAGCAATCCAAATCCGGATAAAATGCGGGAGATGCTCGAACGGCATCACTTTGTCTACTACAAACCTTCCGCAGGCAGTCTTGGCCATGGAATCTACCGGCTCACTTACCTGCCGAAGAAAGGCTACTTCGCCCGGTACCGCAAGAGCGGTAAAAATGTGCTGCTGCGGTTTACCAACTTCGAAAGCCTAATGCGCATGCTGCGCGCCCGCCATGGCCAAAGCCTCAGTAATTATGTAGTGCAGCAGGGCATCCGCCTGATCGAAATTGACTCCTGCCCCATTGATTTCCGCTTCCATATGCATAAGAACGGCAGCAATCAATGGGTGGTTGTAGGCATCGGAGCCAAAAAAGCCGGCAGGGGCAGTGTGACCACCCATTTGAAGAACGGGGGCGCCCTGCTCACACCGCAACAGGCCCTGGGCCGCGTATTCGGCGCCAGAGCGGATGAAGTGCTGCAGCGGGCGAAAACAACCGCCGTCAGGCTGGCCGAGTCGCTGGAGACCCAGCATCACCATCTGCTTGGCGAAATCGGCTTTGACCTTGGAATTGACCAGGATGAAGATATCTGGATGTTCGAGGCTAACGCCAAACCGGGACGCTCGATCTTCCGCCATCCTTCCCTGCGCGCTGAGGGCAAAGCTTCCATTGAGCACATCCTGGAGCATTGTCTCTATCTCAGCAAATTCCGCAGGAGGGATGATCTGTGAACAGCCGAATCCCTGACCCCAGCAAACCCGTAATAGCTATACTAACGACCAGTGACAGAGTAAAGCAATTTCGCGGCAACCGCAATAACTTCCGCGACATTATCCGCACCGGCAGAGAAATGGGCTTTCTTGTGTACGTTGTGACTACGCGTGATTTAAAGCTGGAGGAGCGGACGGTGAACGGCTACGTCCCTTCCCCCAGCGGCAAGCTGTGGTACAGCATTCCTGTCCCGCTGCCGCAAGTCATTTATAACCGGATATCCAATCGTGAAGAAGAAGAAAAAGCACCAGTCGCCCGCAAAATTGCCGAGTGCCTGGGGCATGACCATATCAAGCTCTACAACCCGAGTTTTTTTAATAAATGGGATTTGTTTGAATGGCTGAAGGCATCGCGCGCAACCTCGAAGCATGTGCCCAAAACGAGACGGCTGCGCAGCGCAAACACCCTTATCGCCATGCTGAGTACTCATGACAGTCTCTACCTGAAGCCGGAAAGCGGCAAAGCCGGCAAGGGAATTATGCGGCTAAAATACCGTGAGGATGTAAGCCTGCCCTATAGGCTGCAGATACAGAGCGGCAAAAAGAACGCGACCTACAAAGCGGCCTCCATGGACCGCTTGTGGGCACGGGTCAGCAAGGAGAAAAAACAATCCCGTTATATTGTGCAGCAGGCCATTCAGCTCGCAACACACCACGGGCGGCCTTTTGATTTGCGGGTGCTCCTGCAAAAGAATAGCCGGGGAGCCTGGGCAGTGACCGGAGTCGGTGCAAGACTGGCTGGTGCCCGGAGCATAACAACCCATGTGCCGCGCGGCGGCAGTATTGAAGAACCGGCAACCATGCTGGAAGGAACCTTCGGTCCAGAAAGAGCCGCAGCTATTCTCAAGAATGTCCCCACCACCGCGCTGCTGATTGCCCGCCAGATTGAACGGGCCTCCGAAATGTTGCTGGGTGAGATGTCTATGGATCTTGGTGTCGATGAGGCCGGCGACCTGTGGTTCTTCGAGGCCAACTCGCGGCCGATGAAATTCGACGAACCGGCCATCCGCAAGCTGTCCCTGGAGCGGATTTTTCAGTACAGCCAGCATTTGGCCCGCATGAATAAGTAGAAACCTGTAAAGGAAGTGACACGCCATGCAGATATCCTCTATCTATGACAGCAGTCCGGGCCAGTGGAATTCCAGGTTGGCCGGGCTGCTGGAATTTTTGAGGGAGTACGGGGAGCAGCGGATTACGCTTCGTGCATGCAGGATGCTGGCCCGTCTGACTCCGGAGCAGCTTGCCGAGCCGGGCGTCTCCCTGCTTGTCGCCACCGTACGCGGTCAAAGCGGCCGTCAGCTGGCAGGCGTGAGCTTCGTATCCGGCTACGGCAAAGAAGCCTGTCTTGTTGCCGTCCATCCTCTATACCGGAATAGACATACCGGTACAGCCCTGCTGTCCGGGCAGCTGGAGCGGCTCGGCCGCCTGGAATGCAACGTCGCTACCGACAATACGGCAAGCCTGAAGATGTGCTTTAACAGCGGGCTTGCCGCTGTGGCATTGAAGAGCGGACCTAACGGCAAGCCCACGCTGCTGCTGCGGTCGCCCCAGAGCAGAGGCAGCGTGGAAATTTACCCACAAGAAGGTGAGCTCCTGTGCCAGAACCCGTCTTAGGCATCCTTACACTATACCTGAACGACGCCAAACAGCTTGAAGAGAAGAGTGTATACAGGAGGATGATTATTGAAGGCAGCCGCATTGGATTGGATGTCTTTGTGTTTACTCCTTCCGATGTGCATGTCAGCAAAGAACAGATTCACGCGCTTGTCTACGATGTTAAAAGCGGCAAATGGTCACGCAAATGGCGGCCATTCCCGAACATGATCTATGACCGCTGCCGGATCCAGCGCAGCTCCCGCTTTCAGCAGCTGCTCAGATTCCGCTCCCGCTATAGTCATCTTACCTTTCTGAACCGGCCGCTGCGCAACAAATGGACGGTCCACCAGACCTTTTCGCAGAAAAGCCGCTTCCGCCAGCATATGCCGGAAACTTTGCTATATCAGTCTTCCGCCGATCTGCACCGGATGCTGAAATTCAGCCCTGTCGTCTACGTCAAACCGATCAACGGCACCGGTGGACGCGGCATCCTGCGGATTGAACGGCAGCGGGACGGCAAGCAACTCTACGATATCCAGGGACGCCGCCAGAACCGGCAAATTATTGCCCCCCGCAAGGTGTCGCTCACCCGTCTGGAGTCCATTGTGCGCCAATGGTGCCTCGGCGGACGCTTCCTGGTCCAGCAGGGCATCCCGCTGCGCCTGCCCAGCGGGCGCTACCACGACTACCGCATGCTAGTGCAAAAGAACGGCCAAGGCGTGTGGGAGCTGACCGGCATGGCCGGCCGGGTGGGAGCAGCCCGCAGCGTAACGTCTAACCTTCACGGCGGCGGACATGCGGTACGTGCGGAGGTCCTGCTGAAGAAATGGCTCGGCAGCGAAGAAAAAGCGTCCAAAACCATGAAAACGGCTGAAAAGCTTGGGCTTGAAGCCGCCGCCTTCCTTGAGGACAGCTTCGGCGCCCTATGCGAGCTGGCGCTGGACCTCGCCATCGACCGTGAGGGAAAGATTTACGTGCTGGAGGTCAATCCCAAGCCTGCCCGCGAAGTCTTCGCCCGCTCCGGGGACAGCGCCACTTACCGCAAAGCGATGCTGCGCCCGCTGGAATATGCGATGTGGGTGTATAAGAACAAGAACACGCCGAGTCCGGTAAAGACAACTGAAGAGTAAATCTGTTACTCAAAGCCAAACAACCGCCTCTTCTGAATCACTCAGAGAGGCGGTTGTTTGGCTACCGTGCTGTGTCATCAAAACTATAGTATATGTATTGTTTTTTAGTTGTTTTTTGGGAATTTAAATATCCATAGTGCTACAACTAGAGCTAATTGTATTAACAAGTACGAAAAAGGAAACAGAATCATCAATTCAACAAAACCATCGTCAAATTTAAAATCAATAAAACCAGATCCAGTAACATTATTCCCTTGAATTTTATTAAGGAAAAACAGAATACTAATACTAGGAATAGTACTTATGCAAAACCAAATTAAATTATATTTTAACTTTTTTGTTACTAATGACATCATGCAAGTTACGTACAGTAGAATTATTAGAACAGAATAAACTATAAATATATGCCTTATCCCTTCTTCCTCCCACTTTCCTACTTTTAAATCCATAATATGAATAACAAATAAATGCAAAATCACAATAAATACCACTTGTGAGATTGCTCTTATTCTAGTAATAAATTTGTTTTTCAATTATCTTTACCTTCTTTTCTTATTTTGATGAGATAATATAAAGCCAAAATAAATTGGATTACTAAAATACTCCCAGGAAGCAAAATGAGCATTTCCACCTGATATTTTGGGAATAATTCAATAGAAACGACAACTGCATCCTCACTATCTCCACTACTTTGTATTCCTTTGAAAAATAACAAAAGTAAAGAATTAGGGAGTGTAGTAAACAGAAACCAGGTGACATGGTACTTTATCCTCTGAGTCCTTATAAACAAAAAGGAATTAATGAAACATAGAAATAGCGGCACAAAGTATACCTTAAATGAGAATTCTAATAATCCTGCCCCCCACCCTTCTATTCTTAGCTCAAGGAAATAGATCAAAATTAGATGTAATCCAACAACTATTAGTACATAAAGAATGGCTTGGAGTAATGTCTTTATCAATTTCTCCATTTGTCTCCCCTTTTAGGACGAAATTACATACAGATCATCCTATTAATGTAATTATCGAAACAATAAAGGAAAATTGAAAGAACCTCCGTCAAGAGTTGCCACTGCCTTCGAAACTGCCTACCAATTGGCCTATGCCAAAGATAAACCCGCTGACGCAGCGAAAGTGCTTGACCTTGTATTCTCGAAAGTTGAAGAAGCAACATTAACACTACAGTACAAAGCTTTTGTATTACGAGCCGATATTGCTGCATCCATGGATGAAATCGAACTTATGAGTAGTTTTATTGAAAAAATCGACAGTTTATCTTTGACAGGTGCAGAGCTTGAAGAAGTGATGGAGGCAACCGAAAGATTAGATGAACTCAAAGCCAAACAACCGCTTATCTGAATGGGTCAGAAGGGGCGGCTGTTTTAGAAATAACAACAGGTCATTTATTTATTCTCTATTATTTCCATTTCATCACATTCATCATTTGGATAGCAGTATGTAATACCTTTCTTATATTTCATATATATTTCTATAGAGTTCGCTTTAGATTTATCATAAAATAATAAACTCACTTTTTTAAATTTTTTACTTTTAGCCTTCTCCGCAAAAAATCCGACCTCATCTTTAGTAATGGCTCCCTCACTTTGTTTCACTAGTACTGCAACATAATATGTTTTTAACTCCTTTACTCTTTTCTCACTTGTTTTCAAATCGATTAGATATGAAATATGTTGATTGTTAATATCCGCTTGGATTTTGTTTATGAATTTATCATTACTTTCTATACTCACTTTATGGAGATAATCGTCTATATTAGATATCCACCCTAAACCCCGAGGTCCAAAAAGAGAGAAGAATATAGTAATAATAAAACAGATTATCATCAGGTTTTGATTATTGTTTTTTATTGAGTGTATTATGAATAATAGATAGCAGATCACAATTACCAATAAGATGAGACTGGGAATTACAGCATTTTCATATTGAGGCTCAATAAAACCAGGCTCCTTATCCATAAGGAGCACTATATTCAATACTGACAACCAAATTCCCACTCCCGCAAAGACACTAAATATAAGAAACAATATGCTAACTAGAACAATCAGATATATCTCCTCCTTTCGATTTCCCCTTTTAGGTAATTATCGGTAGGCAATTACAATGGCTTCCACTCTCTTATCTCCGTCAACATCTGCTAACAAATATGATTTTGACCGAATTCCCGTATACAAGTTACATTCAATCTTAGTATAATTTAACAGGAAATTATTTCATTTACCATTGTTGAAAAATACTATGTGACTTAGAAAGGTGCTAAAAGAATGAAGCTTACAAAAAAAGTATGCTTGATATCGTCAATACTTGTGCTTCTTTGTAACTGGAGCCAAGTGTTCGCTGAAGTAGGCGATGTAGAGTCATTGAAGAATAACGCCAGCTATTATCAATACTCCAATGGGACCAGCAGATTGAATTATAAAATATCCCCCTCTGAAACAACTTATTACCTATACGACTCCAACGGGAATACGACTAAAAAAATCAGTTCAAAAAAACCTCCCATGTTTACCTCTTCTGAATATAGTGGTTTTGAAGCTTATAGATTAGGTGACAGCAGCTCTAGCACCTTTTGGTCAAGTAATGGTCACCCTGTAGAAACTGGACAGGAATGGGTTGCTACGGATTTAGGTGAAAATCATATGATTAGTGGAATCAGTTTAACTCCCAGAACCACATTAGGCTTTCCAAAAGATTTCAAAATCCAATCCAGTGATAACGCTGTAACATGGTCTGACGTCCCACATCAGTCTTATACCAACTATGTGAATAACGGTTCTGTGCAATCGTTTAAATTTGATAGTTCAGTGGTAGCCAGATATGTTCGGGTGTATGCAACAAAGTTGGGGAAAGATGATATGGGCAACTATTACTTTCAATTATCCGAGTTCAGTGCTGATCTTAGCAATATTGCAGCCTCATCTAGCTTGCAAGGCTGGTCTGTTAACAGATTAACTGACAATAATACCTCCACCCTTTGGTCTACTCCGGCTCATGGGGTTGAATCAGCTATAGAGTGGATTGCCTTCGATTTAGGCAACATGGAGACCGTAGGCAGTATTAGCTTAACTCCCCGAGGAACCTATAGCTTTCCAAAAGATTTCAAGATCCAGGCCAGCAATGATGCTTTAACTTGGTCTGATGTTCCAAACCAAAGCTATACCAATTATGTAAATAACGGGAGTGTGCAAACCTTTACTTTTGAGAGCTCAGTACTGGCTAAGTATATCCGGGTCCACGCCACTAAATTAAGTAAGGATGACATGGGCTCGTATTATTCGAATTCAAGGCTAACATCACCAATGTGGCTGCATCATCAAGCTTAATTGACTGGCCTGCCAGCAGATTATCAGATAATAATACTGCGACTTCGTGGTCAAGTGTGGCACATAGCAATGAGTCAAACACAGAGTGGGTTATTTTGAATTTAGGAAGTATAAAATCGGTTAGCGGAATTACGCTATCCCCGCGGGCAACCTTAAGCTTCCCAAAGGATTTCAGTATTCAAGCTAGCAATAACGCTATACTATGGACAGATATTCCAAATCAATCATATACCAATTATGCTAATAACGGATCTGCGAAGAATTTCAATTTCTCTACTCCCGTTTCAGCAAAGTTTATAAGGATTTATGCGACCAAACTTAATGTTGATGATAGGGGGAGTTATTATTTTCAACTGAATGAAATAAAGGCTGCTCTCAGTAGCCTAAAACTCTAATCATAGCTAAAACCCGCCTGAATCAGGTGGGTTTTTATCAAGGAGACTTTATTTAATGAAAAAGAAATGGTTTTTTTCTTCTTTCCTCATCTTTAATCTCTTGTTATTTAACTTTAGTACCTTCATCTTTGCTGATTCTTTTGAGCCGGCTCCGAATGAACAGATTAAAACAACTATACGAAATGAATTCAATTTAAAGTATCTTGATTCGTTGAGTTCAGTGAAATCAGAACACGGCCTCGAAGAAAAAGAAAATTTTGAAAATGCACAATTAAGTTCAGGAACTGCTTACTACAAAATATCTGATGATGCAAACAGTAGTGAGTTAGTTTTTGCAGGTTATATCTTTTCAATTAAATTGAATAACATTAATATTGGAACAATTTATTCAAACAATGACTCCGGTTCGTGGGAGATATTCAACATTACTAGTGATATAAATAATGAGCAATCATTTGTAGCAACACAATCATCCCTTAAAGAAGGAGAAGACGTAAAACTTGTTAGTGACGTTAGATATGGTATAGACGCTTTATACATCCATGGGATAGCAGGGGAACGAGTAATAGATCTGAACAGCAACAACCCTACATCAGGTAGCCTCCACGCAGAGAAAACAATATTCAAATCCGTTTTTGATGAAAAAATAAAAAGTATTAAGGAAAAACGGGCTGCTTCTCCTACTAAAAACGGAGTCCTTGAAATGGGGTCAGGACAAGTTAATTTCACTGAACCTGAGGCTACCTCTAATACCCTTCCAGTAATTTTATTTCTTTTTGGCGTTATCTTAGTTATTCCTGTCTTATTTGTCTTAACACTTATTCTAAAGACACGTTAGGATTCAAAGTAATCTCAAAAGCACGGCCCCAAATAAAATCCGGATCATCATGAAGGAGTTCTGCACTGACATATTCCGAAAATGACCAAGTGGTTCCACAAATCTGGCGGACGTTATAAGCCGTTCCAGAACCGCAGTTAAGGAATGCACTTTTCCCGGAAAGTGAGGTTGTATGCGTCTGCATCCGCTCCCTCAGCACGTCTTGTAAATGCAAATAGTCTGCTGGACTATTGAACAAAATCATATTCTGGTCTGCAATCGTAGCGATATTTGTATACAAAGAATTGGCTCTCGAGTACTCCCGGATTTCACCAATGGCTAACGTTTTGTAATAATAGTCTTTCAAGAATCGCTTGAACAAAAGCGTTCCGTGAGCGTTGACTGCTGAACTGAGTGCCTCAGCATCTTTTTCCGTAACCAAGTACGCATACCGCGCCTGACCCATACCCAGCGCAATCCCGATCTTGTTACCTGGCGTGTTCCAGCCACTGTATCCTAAAATACTCCCCGTATGCTCGCTACTCAGCAATGCTTCGGTTACAGTGGCATTCGCTGCGCCACCACCCACGAAATCAATGACTACAGTTGGAACGTGTTGGGTACTGTTGGCAGCAATCCGGCTGACCGCAGCCGTTACCTGATTCGCAGCAGTTATCGCGATAATTTCCACGGTAGGTGAAGTGCTCACAGACTTTCCGCCAACAATATCCACATGACGCAAAATATTTTGATGCACATCCATATATTCATATGGACTGGTGATGGTGGAGCCATGTGGTCCAAAGTATTGCACAGCATACCTTGGCTTTATTCCGCAGCGGTAGAGCTGATTCGCCATACGTGCCACTAGCGCCTGCCCCAATCCGTCTGCATCCGGAAGAATAATAGCCCGCTCTGGATTTTGACCATTCTTTCCGCCAAGACAAGCATTGATGCGCCCTTCCAGAAAGTTAATCTCATTGATCTGTACCCCCTGCGTATTGGCATCATCGACACCCACCGCAAGAAAATCAATGTATCCCGCTTGGACCAGCTTCTCTAGAATGTAACGATTACTCTTGAACTTGTGCTGTCTGGTATTGTAATACTGGTCTTTATTAAAATGGGCCGTACTGCCATAAGAACCGGTTGGCGACAAGTTATATCCGGTGAGAATATCAGCAAACTGTGAAAAGCTTTTCCGTGGCTGTAACATGAAACTGCGTGATTCTGTATAGGCTTCAAAGGTTAAACCTTCTGCAAAAATCGTTGTGGCCAGCCTCAAAATGGTATCCAGTACATAGACCGGCTTCTTAGGATAAGATTGTTTAACTAAACGAATCACGTCGAGCAAATTCGTGATAGTCGCATCATAATCCGGGTAAGCTCCGCCTGCACTCGTCCGAAGACGGCGACTTCCGATCAATCCCCCATAAGCTAGCATATCTGTTGAGATGATAAAGCCATCTACAGAGGCTGCATTATCAAGGATAAACTGCCGGATGTTTGCGGTATTCCCATAGGCGGGTGAAGAGGTCGCCAGTAAGGTTGTTCCCGATGCTGTCTTTTGTGAATCCAGCCGGTTTCTAAGATCCCCTACACTTGGCGTGATCACATTGATCCCCGCCGATCTCCCTTGGACAATAACATCATCCAGATTGACCGGTCTATCATCCAACGGTACATACAGTACATTTTTCATTTTTATCAAGCTCCCTCCTAAACCCATTTCGTTCTCCTTTATTTGTGCCTTCACTTATAGGGTAATTTAAGCGGACGTAATACAACCAGAAAAAATATTTTGTTTGTTGTGCGTCCAGCGTGATACTGGGAGGGCACCGGGGGGCAAAAAAAAGACCTTGAGGACTATTATATCCTCAAGGTCATACACCGAAAATCTATTATTGTATCTGCCTTTTTAACTCTTCAATATCATCTGTAGTTTTTAGCATGCACTTCTTTAAGTACTTTTTTCGAAGCTTTTGCAATTGGTTTTTTCAAAAATCAATTTCTGTATCTAGTGAAGCACCTACTTCCAAGCCAAACCTTATTTCTTCGCATAAAATGATGTTCTAACAGGTGAAGATTCATGTGATTTTATGCATTTATTCCACCCTGTCAAAATGAGGAACGAGTGCAAAGCAAACTAAACAAACTGACGCCAGTGGAGTACCGGCGCCGCTTTGCAGCCTAGGTGTTTTTTCAAAGTTTATTTTTGGGATCTTGACCGATAGTCCTAAGCATGGTTGTCCATCAGAAATTAGTGGTTTAAGTTTTAAAGTTGTCCTATAGGGTTCCAATTGGGATGAGATTTCCTACCCTTGGAAAACCATAAACATCCTCCATTAACCCATTTCTCGTTCCATATCTTGTATACAATTTTTTATCATCCATATCGTCGTCATCAAAGCCAAAGTGAAATCCACAACATCGACATATATTCGTCATGTTGATCTCCCCAAGGTAATCAAAAATCCCTACATTATCACCAGCTTGATCACCAGCTTGCCTTTGCAAAATGTTACAACCAAACATTACCTTGGTTTCAGAACCCCAAATTTTTGTGACCTACCCAAGCCTCGGTTCTTGAACGCAACTTATCTTACGCCAATATTATTTCTAGGATAAATACACAGCCTCATCAATAAAGTCTTCAACAATCGATAAGTTTAATAAGGGAATAAGTAATATCCTGTTACTCCTTCTTAGTACATCCGAACAATGGGCCAACCTTCCTCTTATTAAATTTTTCCACTCATCGTCCAACCACGGAAATCAAAAAACTTGCTTTCCATGCGCCAATCCAATAGCGGCTGAAGCATTCCATCGTTCGTTACTGATATACCTTATCTCCCGATCCAGTCGTGAAGGTGAAAGCTCAAAAGAATCAATTAATTCATCAACAGTATAATCAACTGATATTCCCCTCTCCAGTTGTTCTCGTACTGTCAATTGTCTTTTAAACAAGCCTCCTTTAAGACCCTCTCCAACGTACCAGCCTTTTGTATAAAGCAGGTTCCTCTCCACCAGCCGATCATTTATTAGGATGTCGCCTTGGAACTTCTTGCAATTACCTGAAAGTAAATAGGATAAAGCCCAGCCACCCTTGGTTGGTTGGCCTACAATACCATAGACTTTTCCTGAATCAAACCGACAGGAAAAGTGCTGAAGCTGATCTGTCCAAGAAACAAAATTCCACATAGTTGGTTTACATTTTACAGATATATCTTGCATTTCAAGAGAAGCGATTTGTTCCACTATTTAAACCTCACTTTCCTAATATTTGTGATATTAAGCGGCCCATTCGCAGCTCTTGCTATTTGTTGCAAATTTGAGGCTACGGTCCTATCAATACTCAGTACACCTCGCGGTATTTCGAATTCAATAACAGTCTCCAGTGAACGGGCCCCGGAATTCTTTGCTTGAGCCAATGTGGCTTCAAGGTCCTTTTTTTTCAAAGAATACAATATCCATACTTACTGTAAAAGCAATAAAATCTCTGCTGCCTCTTCGTCAACGTATTCTTGTCTTTCTCGTTCACTAGGATTAAAAGCTAACCTTTTAAGATCAGCCTCCATTTCCGATAATACAGTTGGTGGTAATTTGTTCACCAAATTCACAAGTATTGAGTATTTCCAACAATCATCATTAGAATCGAAAATCCCCCTTAGATAAGGTATTAATTCAGAGCCTAAGGGAACGAGTATATCTCCGATTTCCTGTGTAATTGGCCAATTTGAATCTTTAGTCCACTCTAGTAGATCAGAAATAATAGGTTTAATTATGTTTATATCCAATATTTTCAAAGTATTAACTGAATTGAAATCGAATTTATCCTTTGGGATTAATCTTTTGATATCCATTACTATTCCCCCTACTTAAAATAAACTAAAGTTAGATAAAAGGACTAACCTCGCATTCTCTCTTGATTCCATCCATAACTTATGTAATCTGGATCGTCTTTTAATGCATTCTGTTGAAGTGATTCTATAACATTGTTAATATCCATTTCACATCCTCATCGGTTATGTTCTTCCCTTATTTCCCACTATATATTTGAGTATAGTAGTGTAAACACTATCATATACATCCGAATTGAATTCATCATTCCACACCGGGTCTAATGCTAACCCATTCACCTAGAAGTTGATTTCTAGTTTAGTTTTACTCGGCACTGGGTGGAGGCTATGTAAAATAATACAAAAATAAACCACATGGAGTTGTTACACTCTTATGTGGTCGGTATAATTTTATCCTATTGCGAGTCCTTACTCCGGCTTCTATTATTCAAAATTGAAACATTTTTCACCAACTTGATTGCATTTCCATGCTCCGCGTCGATTTTCAGTACTTCATTCCCCCAGTAAATAGAGTTATCAAGATCTTTAAGTTTGTAATAACAATGGGCAATATCATACAGTATATCTGTATCATCCTTTAGATGTTTGTGGGCTTCAAGATAATAATTCAATGCATCTTTATAATTTCCTATTGCATAATAAGCTATTCCTTGATTATAAATTGCATTAATACAATCTGAGTCCAATAGGTAGGCTTGTTTAAATTCTATTATAGCTTTATCTATTACATCTAACCTAAGATAACAGAGACCCAGATTTAAATGAGTTTCTGATTGGTTATTATCAATAGACAAAGATTTTTCATAATATTCTTTTGCCTTCATAATGTTATTTTGTTGAAAATAGTATACTCCCAAATAATAGTAATCATCCTCACTATTAGGTTCAACTTTTGCTGCGCTCTCAAAGAACTCTAATGCTTTATCACGATCTCCCATCGCCAAATTCACTCTTCCAAGATTTATCAGTGGTTTCTCCCAATTAGGATTATTCAGAACTAAGCCTTGCAATATACTTTGAGCTTTGGTTAGTTTGCCTAATTTCAAATAACAACATGCTATATAATTAATACAGTCTTTAGAATATCTAATGGCTAGAGCCTTCTCAAAAAACTCTAGGGCAGTTTGATATTCTCCTTTTTCATAATTATTATTTTCTGCATCCTCAAATAACTTATCATAATTGCTCATAGGTTACCTCACTTTTAATAAATCAATAATTGATATTTATGAGCTATTCATCGACTTATATCATGGAATAGGAATAATATAGACCATACTGTTGGCCTAATTTAGCTCTTGAATCAAAAGAAGAAGGGGCCTGCTCTTCATTCCATAAAGAAGAGAATTACTATTCAATTCCTTTCACTGCAAAAGCGATAAAATCTCGGCTGCCTCTTCGTTGACTAATTCTTGTTTTTCACGTTCAGTAGGGTTTAAAGCTAACCTTTTAAGGTCAGCCTCCATTTCCGATAATACAGATTTCGGTAGATTTTTAACCAACTTCACTAGCATTGAATATTTCCAACAGTCATCATCAGAAGCGAAAATTTTCCTTAGATGAGGAATTAATTCACTCCCTAAGGGTAGCAGCAACTTCCCAATTTCTTTTGTAGTAGGCCAATTTGCATCTTCAGTCCACTCTAATAAATCAGGTATAATAGGTCTAATTAAATTAATATCCAATGTTTTCAATTTATTAACTGAATCGATATCCATTTTATCTTTCGGGATTAATCTTTTGATATCCATTTTTATCAGCCTACCTATGATCATATTGAAAGGTGATTACTTTCAAAACTAAAGTTAAATAATAAGGATTAGTATCAGCATTCACTCTTGGTTCCATCCATAACTTATATTCGTATAGATCAGCAGCTCTGATATTCACATGACCTGTTACAGGATTATCTACCTTTGCAGTCAAGACTCCTGTAGCGTTAATCCCTTCAATTGATGTAATCAACCTTTAGATTCATCTGGCGCAAGAAACGCGGATAATCCCTTTGTATCTTTAAGTCGAGGTGTATGATTTGTATTGGTCATTGAGCCACTATGATATATTGTCTGCTGTCACCACATTATGCCTGTCATGGATACAAGGCAGTATTGAGAAGTCCCTGAAAGTTCAAGTACTGTTTCTTTCCTCCCAGCCACTATTCTTCCTCAAGATAAGGTGATTGAAAAGGTTCAATAAAAAGACCAGAATTAACTATAGCTTTTAAAGAATTCTTACATTTTAATGCACTGCCAATATACATGTAATAATCAAACCCAAAGTGAACAAACATACCACTAGTCTGGAGTTTGCACCAAAGCTTTTCTCTTAGCACTAATTTACATAACAACACCAATTCATTCCCAGAAATAGAATCACCATTGTTAATATTACTATAGATTTTTTTCATTTCATCAGAATAAAGAGTATGGAATCTGTCGTTTAAAAATCCAAAATCATGCTTCTCAAGATTTGTCACTTGAAGTGAGTTTATTTTCATCTCATTCACAATTGAAATTAAAGCCATTATATATAACGATTCAGTTTGTAAATAATGTTCAATTAAAAACACTTCATTTGAGTATGATTTTCCAACATCACTTATAGAAGTCCATTCCTCTTTTGTATAGTCCCCATTAATACGGTTATTCGGGCTATATTTGGTAATTCTCCAATAATACATATTAGTCTCCAATCTTGGTTAAAAGTGCATCAAAAGTTCCTGACCGAGTATCTTTACTGTTTAATTCTTTTACTGATCTCGCCATTTTCCATGTTCCACCATTTAGCTATTATATCTGTTTATTTGTCATTGGCAATGTCTTACCTTTTTTGAGTTGCTAAAGGTTTGTTGCTCCTAGTACCTTGACCGATTTTAATTCTAGTTTTATGCTCTACCTATAAGAAAAATATGGGAGGGCTAGCAGATGAACAAAAAATACGAGATTCGACTTGAACCGAAAGAACGCGAATGGATCGAACAACTTCTCCATGCCGATTCGACGTCGCCCGGCATTCGCCGCCGCTGTCTCGTGCTGCTGCTTTCGGACGAAAATCAAGGTGTCATCCCCAAACAGACTGAAATTGCCAGTCGTTCAGGAGTCAGTAATGTGACAGTCTATTACACGGTAAAAGACTATTGAACCCGCGGGTTGGATCAGACGCTCCGTTACCGTCGACGCGATGAGCCGGCACGTCCTTCACCGATCACAGGTGAGGTGGAAGCCCGAATTATTGCGCTAGCTTGTTCCGAGCCTCCAAAGGGGTACGCTCGCTGGACCATTCGTTTGTTGACGCGTCGAGTCATCGAACTGAATATTTTGGAATCTGTCGGACGAGAAACCATTCGGACGACTTAAAAAAAACAAAACTTAAACCTCACCTGAAAAAACAATGGTGCATTCCCGCCAAATCGAGCAGTGAGTTCATCGCTCGGATGGAAGACGTCCTACAGACCTACGCCCTTGCGTATGACCCTGATATCCCCCTCATTTGTATGGATGAACAGCCGATCCAACTGCTCAATCATTCACGGCCTCCACAAACCATGAAGCCTGGACAGGTTCTACGAGAAGATTACGAATATGTTCGCAAAGGAAGCTGCAGCCTGTTTCTGTTCACGGAGCCGCTCGCCGGGTGGCGTCACGTGCAGGCTTCGGAAAGACGGACTAAATCCGATTGGGCTCTGCAGATCCAGGAGTTACTGGAGGTCCACTATCCAGAGGCGAAACGGGTTCGGCTAGTGATGGACAACTTGAATACTCATACGATCTCGTCCTTGTATGAAACCTTTGCACCTGAACACGCATTAGCCTTGGCAAAACGGCTCGAGATCCATTACACCCCTAAGCATGGCAGCTGGTTGAATATCGCAGAAATTGAACTCAGTGTTCTGACGATTCAATGCCTGAACCGCCGAATTGCCTCCATTGAAGAATTGCAAGTCGAGGTGTCCGCTTGGGAAACCGAACGCAACCGAATCCAGAAATCCGTCGATTGGCAATTTACCACTGAGCAGGCACGAGGCAAGTTAAAGCATTTATATCCTGAAATTTGATTTGGTCAAGGTACAAGGGCGTGTATGCAAACCTAGGCAAGCCATATCATAATGGCGGCTAGAGATAAAAAAGCCATGAAGGAACAAGCCAACTTATCATAGCGAGCCGCCAATCGATGATAATGTTTCACTTTATAAAAAAAACACTCAATAAGATGACGTTCCTTGTAAATTTCTTTATCTATTTTTCGTTGCGTTCTACGATTTTTTTTGCTGGGAATGACCGATACGGCGGAATTGTTCTTTCAGCAGCTGAAGAATTCGATCCGTATCATAAGCACGGTCGGCCAACACTTGTTTTCTTGTTAAATCCATCTGCTTTAGTATCTCGTAACCGGTGACCGAATCATGACACTGTCCTCCGGTCAACACAAAGCGAAGCGGATTACCCAAAGCGTCAACCACCGCATGAATTTTGGTGTTTAAGCCTCCAACCGATTCAGATCATTCGGCACTGGGGGGGGAGCTTGAAAAGACAAAAAGAAACCACATGGGAGTTCATATACCATGTGGTCGAAAAATAACTTATAAGTAATATACGATAAACAAAAGGTTTTAAACGAAAAAAAGTGATCACCAATCCTACTCAAAACAACAAGTGCTATCCCATAGCTTCATCATAAGAAAACACAATCAATTTTTAAAACTCAAGTAACTTTATCCCAAACATTGGTCGATACCTGTTTATAGTCCTTAAGACTATGATTACGACTTGTCATACAAGTTCCTAAAACCCATCTCACCACATTATAACTATTAAGATTTAACTTTTCAAAATCTTCGTAGTAGTCCACAATCACCTCTACGCCTATTGCAGAAACAAGTAAATCATTAACCATCTCAGGAGACAATAACATATTTGAGACTTCATCATAAATAGGCTGGTTAAGTTCATCAAGCATATTACTGTCTAAGTAATCAATATTTTTTGTGTCAAGGGAAATGCTTGTCTCATAGATGTTTTCTACCTTATTTAATATCACTACAAATTTACTGGAGTTAACCACCCCGCTAACAGAAATAATTCTTCCTTCTTCAAGGAGCCCTAAAATTTCATTAATATCACTTTCACACGCATGAATCTGTAAATCGTCGTATTCCCAATTCTCCACAGACTCAATTTCATTAAAAGAAGCGTTAAGGCTCCTGGCTTGCACGACTCCAAGTAGCCAATTCAAATCAATTATGTTTTTTGTAAATATGATTATATTGAATTTAGCGCTCATTTATATCACCTTCCTCCATTCGCCTCATTAATTGCCCTATTAACTCTTGTGGAATCTGCACCAGGATAAAGACTGATAAAATCGCCATTTTCTTTAACTCTCAACAAATCGTTTCCTCTAATATAATAAAACTCATTATAATTTGCGTCAAAAACAACTCTATCTGGATTCTTGAATATGTTATTAGCATAGTCTTTGTATTGTTGATGAGTCATTCCCGGATAATCAAGCTTATGCTCTCCATATTTTTTCCCCAACTGTTTATTGTCAAAATTAACAGAATTAAAATTGGCAATTTTAGCTGTGGTCTTAAGAACTATCTTTTCTCCCGCTTTAACACCATACTTCTCCATTATTCCTTTAGCTAGCCCATACTGTCCGTCACTTTCCATTAATAATACTAATGTGCCATCATCTGCGTATGTTACAAATGATAGCGTAAGCCGCATGACCATCATCTGATCTTTAGTGATACCTTTTCCTGAGTTCGCAAGCTTATCAAATGCTAGTCTGTCACTATTTCGCCATGCAAGATAAAAGTCCCATGCCACACTACCATTGTTGTTATAAAGAACGCCATTAGAACCTATTGTTTTACTTTCGAATGCTGAGCCTCCGATTTCTTGTCTATGTCCCGTCGGATCAGTATAAATCAACGGATTATTACTCACATACGTATAAAGATTCTGGCTCAGCGGATTATCAATCTGCCCTTCAACCGTATCCTCATTTAAAAACCGCCCGATACTCGGATCATAATACCGTGCACGCAGATAGTAAAGGCCCGTTTCTTCGTCGTAAATCTCACCTGCATATTTAAAGGAGTTTGGTATCCCTTCCGTCAGGCTGGTGATATTCCCCCATTCGTCATAGCTGTAGGTGTTAACCGATGTTCCGCTGGTATTGACGATTTGCACCACATCGCCATGACCATTGTACAAATAGTAGTAATCCTTTGCTGCCGTCTTGTCCTTTTTCACCAATACCCGGTCTCCACGGACAAAGGAGGATTTTTGTATTACAGTGCTGCCGTTTAATTTCTCCTCTGTGATAACTTGCCCACTAAAATCATAATTGACCTGAGTATGGGTCGTTCCAGTGCTCTTCAAATACCGAAGGCCGTCCGCATAGTAGGTGAAGATGGTCGTATTCCCATTTTTGGTTAATCCGGTCAAGGTATTTTGCAAATCATAGGTGTAGCTTGTATCGCTCAGATCCAGACTGGTGCTGACGCTCTCGCTTGAGGTTAGACGATTGCCACGCACATCATACGTGTACTGCGTACTTTGACCATTCGGCCGTTTGATGGACAGAAGACGATTTAAAGCATCGTATCCATAACTTGTCGTTTTTGCTGCTCCATTATTGAGGACTTCAGTTACCGCTGTAATATTCCCATTATGATCATAGCTGTAGGTGTATCCCGAAAGCACGGAGCTACCCTTTGTATTCTTCATGCTCTCTACCCAACCGAGTGCTTTGTTGTACGTGTACTCTGTTTTCAAGATACTTCCATCCGTCAACGGCGGATAAGTAATTGTCTTGACTCGGCCATTTGCATAGTAGCTATACTGTACATTGTCGGATGCGGCTTTGCTTAGGGACGCGCTACCATTGGTTTGAACGTTGATCAGCCGCTGACTGTCAAATTGGTAGTTTACATAAAACCCAAGATTGGAATCGTTTATTTGTGTCATTCGGCCCAGTACATCCAACTCGTTTAAGATGTACGACGAATGGCCACCCGCACCCGTAGTAGAATATCCAACGGAGTAGTCGTTACGTACTTGGTTCATGCTATCCAGGTAACACTTCTGCGTTGCCCTTAAGGCTCCATTCACATAACTATTGATCGTACGGTACTTTGGCGATCCATCTCCATAGATAACATCGATTTTTTGCGTCGCAGATGTATTATTGATTACTCCACTAACGGAACTACTCTTTAGTTGACCTCTCTGGCCACTAAAATGATTTCAATAGCTTATTAATAGCGTTCTATATAGCTAGGGGATCGATGATCTACATCTGATTTAGCTAACGCAGTTCCCACTCGTTCCACTTTAACTATTCTTTCTTCTGCTACGAGAGGACTTAAGAGTGTCCCCACTCCTCCACTCATGCCTGAAACCGCACCAACAACTGCATCGTTTATTGATATTTTTCAACACATTACATGTACGTACAGGACATGTACGTACAGGCATATTTAGAGGAATATCATACGGAAGTGATGAGCGTTAAGTTCTTTCAAGGTGTGCCACCCGATTCATTCAGTACTGGGTGGGGATAAAAGAAAGACCTTGAGGATTGCCGCCCTCAAGGTCTTTCTTTTATGCTTTCGGATTCAAATGTTTCTTTAATCCTTCATACCAATCCACATTTGTGCCATACTTGATGTGATTATGGCTTAACATTGATTCAAATTCCGTTAGCTCGTCTGTCCACCTAGGGTAGTTTCTTTTAAATTCATTAACGAAAATTGCACTCCCTCCCAACACGGCATGGTCTTCATGAGAAATGAGTACTCCCCAAGTTCCTTTTTTTGAATAAATTGCATTATTCAGAACCAAAGTCAATTCTCTGTACTCTTGATAAAATCCTGACGAAAGCGGGCCTTCCCAATGCGCCGGATGATAGATTTCACTGTCATCAGGCAATATAAAACTATCTGGCTCAGCCTCTACCTCAGAAATGTAGCACTGCATATCGCCTACTTTTTTTGCACTTTCCATTAATGCACTGAACTGAGCATCATCCAGATAAGTACCACAAGTCGGGTACAGTAATAGTCTTTCAGAAATTCTGCTTTGAAACATCTCTTCAAAGGGATTCCTACTTTTAAAAACTAAACTAAATGCTTTCCTGAACCGAACCATTTCCATTTCATTTTGAGGTCTTCGAATCATCGTATCTTCCCCTCAATCTGTAAACTTTATTTTTCTAATTCCACTAATTCCATTAACATTTATTGTGGGTTCATGGTTCCCGTAGGTTGATGTCGGACGATAAGTGAAAGTAATTCCATTTGCGTCCTTAGCTACAAACACCCCCGGGGAAACTTCCTTTATGGTAGACTGGTCTACTTGAGCCTTGAAGAAATTATAAGCATCATCTGCATTCCCCTTGATAGCCCTAATATCTTTTTGGTCTGCTTGCGTTCCAATCTTTTTCAAATCATCTGCGCTGAATTTACCCCAACAACTATTATGCGTCCAAATCCCAAAATTCGAGACAAAATAAGTATGGAAGTCCTTCACCTTAAAATTATATACCGTAGCATGTTCCTTCTTAACTTCAATCTTCTCAATGGCTAATTCTTTGCCATCCGAGGTTGTCAGAACATAGCCTACCACAAGATGCTGTGCTTCAACCCAACCTTTGCCGACAATCCAGAACGGATGCTCATCGGTTGTTGTAATGACTTCATCCCCAACAGTTATATTATACGTTTCTTCAACATCACGTTGGAAGAGCCATTCGACTTCTTTATAAGCTATCTCGCCTGTCTCATCATCCTTGGAAAGTACCTTATCCCCTACCTCAATTTCCTCGATAGGTTTCTCCCCTTCGTCTGTTTGGACCTTCGTTCCAGCAGTGAAGCAATTGCACGTCTTTAGTGCCCCTCTTATAAAATCGGTTCCCTTATTCGTTAATTTTGCTGTTTTACCTTGAGGAGTTAACTCTATAAATATCATTCCAGCAGATAGAAAATGCTCTAAAGACCACGGATTCTCCTGAGATATTTTATAATAGTCATTTAATTGAGACATAGTCCCCATTGACCAAAAGTCTATTGCCGAATACCACGTTGAATTTGCCTCTTTAAAAGAATTCCACTCTTTTTGCCAGAATCCAAAATCTTTACCTCCTGCTCCACCTGTGCCCCATTCTTGTCTATGTCCCGTCGGATCAATATAAATCAACGGATTATTACTTACATACGTATACAGATTCAAACTCAGCGGATTATCAATCTGCCCTTCAACCGTATCCTCATTTAAAAACCGCCCGATACTCGGATCATAATACCGTGCACGCAGATAGTAAAGGCCCGTTTCTTCGTCGTAAATCTCACCTGCATATTTAAAGGAGTTTGGTATCCCTTCCGTCTGGCTGGTGATATTCCCCCATTCGTCATAGCTGTAGGTGTTAACCGGTGTTCCGCTGGTATTGACGATTTGCACCACATCGCCATGACCATTGTACAAGTAGTAGTAATCCTTTGCTGCCGTTTTGTCCTTTTTCACCAATACCCGGTCTCCACGGACAAAGGAGGACTTTTGTATTACAGTGCTCCCGCTTAATTTCTCCTCTGCGATAACTTGGCCACTAAAATCATAATTGACCTGAGTATGGGTCGTTCCAGTGCTCTTCAAATACCGAAGGCCGTCCGCATAGTAGGTAAAGATGGTCGTATTCCCATTTTTGGTCAATCCGGTCAAGGTGTTTTGTAAATCATAGGTGTAGCTTGTATCGCTCAGATCCACACTGGTACTGACGCTCTCGCTTGAGGTTAGACGATTGCCACGTACATCATATGTGTACTGCGTGCTTTGACCATTCGGCCGTTTGATTGACAGAAGACGATTCAAAGCATCGTATCCGTAACTTGTCGTTTTTGCTGCTCCATTATTGAGGACTTCAGTTACCGCTGTAATATTCCCATTATGATCATAGCTGTAGTTGTATCCCGAAAGCACGGAGCTACCCTTTGTATTCTTCATGCTCTCTACCCAACCGAGTGCTTTGTTGTACGTGTACTCTGTTTTTAAGATACTTCCATCCGTCAACGGCGGGTACGTAATTGTCTTGACCCGGCCATTTGCATAGTAGCTGTACTGTACATTGTCGGATGCGGCTTTGCTTAGGGACGCGCTGCCATTGGTTTGAACGTTGACCAGGCGCTGACTGTCAAATTGGTAGTTTACATAAAACCCAAGATTGGAATCGTTTATTTGTGTCATTCGGCCCAGTACATCCAACTGGTTTAAGATGGACGACGAGTGGTTGCCCGCACCCGTAGTAGAATATCCAACGGAGTAATCGTTGCGTACTTGGTTCATGCTATCCAGGTAACGTTTCTGCGTTGCCCTTAAGGCTCCATTCACATAACTATTGATCGTGTGGTACTTTGGCGATCCATCTCCATAGATAACATCAATTTTTTGCGTCGCAGATGTATTATTGATTACTCCACTAACGGAACTGCTCTTTAGTTGACCTCTCTCGTCGTAGTTGTAACTGAACACACTGCCCATACGGTCCGTTTTACCGGTCTGTTGACCCAGATGATTATAGGACACACTTTCGCTTTTGGCGGCGGCGTCCTGCTTCGTTGTCATCAGTCCGATTTCGTTGTAACTCTTCGTGTTTAAGGTTTGTTCCGACTCACCCTTGCCCTGAACGGTCACCTTGGATATTTGTCCATTTCCGTCATAGCTGTACCGTGTGGTCTGATTTAGCGCATCCTTAACACCAGTTAACTGATTTAATGCGTTGTAACTGTAATGGGTTGTCACGCCAGCCTCATTGAGATGGTTCATCGGGTCGGTATATCCCGTAAGATTGCCGATAATATCGTAACTGTAGCGCTCAGTGATGGGCTGCGACTGATTCGGCCAATCTCTAAACGTCCGCTTCGAAATCACCCGGCCCCACGGATCATACGACTCCTCGATGTAATTCATCGTTTCGGAGGTGCCCGCCGCAGTCAGGTAGCTTACCGCTTTCCGCTGCTTCAAATTATAATTTGTCACGAAGACATTACGATAGGAATCCGTTAAACTTTTTTGTTGGCCCCAAGCATCATACCCCACCGTTATTTCATTGGATAGTGCATCTTTTTGATAGATGGGTCTGCCCATATCATCATAGTGATACTGGGTGAATACCCATTTTCCAGCGTTGTCATCAAAGTGTTCCTCTAAAAGGGCCAAACCCATTCCGTTATAAAGCACATTCGCATAGGTTTTGACCACGCTCTTATTCGATAACTGAGTGACAGTTCGGATAGAGTCCACTTTTAAGACCGGCATTCCCGTATTGACAGCATCAAAGTTTGCGGAACTTGTATTATAGTAGTTATACTCTACGACCTCACTGAACACTTCTCCGTTGGCGTTGGAGCGATTTGGATAGGTCTCTTTTTTCAGACGCCCTGCGGCATCATATTCATACCTCGTGGTCTTGCCATTCCCGTCGCTCTGACTTTTCAGCAATCCGTAACCCATCTCATAGCTCATCGTGGTTTTCACAATCTGCTGATTGGATGTACCAATGTTGAACCACTGCTGTTGTTCGGTAGGGTAGGCACGGCGGCCTTCGGGCCCGTACTGGGTCACGCTTTTGGCCACTAGTTGGCCTTGGGCGGTCTTCTCCGCCGTTGCCTGGGAGATCCCTCCCGTACTATTAAAATAATTATAACTGTATACCGTCCTGTCTCCTAACGCATTGGTTACCGTTACCGGCCGTCCCTCAGCAGTATAGGTATAACGTTCATTTTGCGGTGCTGCATCATTTTCATTGGTATACCAGGACTGCGTTTCCAGCAAATGATATTTAGGTTCATACTGGTAGGTAGTTGTATAATGCTGTTTGATTGCCGGATTATTAAACTGATCTCCAGTCAACGGCTTCGTTTGATTCTCAACCTGCCCCCAGCTGTTATACACGGTTTCGGTGTATAAATGATTTGCGGTTGCTTCAGTGTCTTGAGGAGCATACTCCGAGAGGGTAGTCCTTGTGGGATACCGGGTAAAGACTCCATGAAACGCCGTATTGTCAGTGATCTTCCGCTCGCCTCCAGCCTCACGGGTCTCCGTCCGAAGCACTCTGCCATCTTTATCAAATGTATGAGTGGTTTGGAGCCCATTACTGGCAGTCGTGCTAACCACAGTTGACGTCGTACTAAAGCGAAAATCCGCAGGCAAAACAGCGGGATATTGATCCGGGGTGTTCCCCGTATAATCACCTGTGTACGAATAGTTTATTTCCTGATACGTCTTGGATGCCGTCTTGTCCTTTCTAGATTTCGCCCGATACTCTATGACGGTGGAATTCGGGCCGGTATGACGATCGGCTTGTTCATATTCATATTCTGTAACAGAATTGGGATACGTAATTTTTTTCAGGAACGAATTAAATAGAAATCCGTCGTAAGAACCAACATAAGAAGAAAAGCCATTTTGGTACTCGAAATAGGTTTTCTCTCCGTTTTGATCGGTAATTGACGCAAGGTACGGAATATACTTTTGAAGTGGGGGTATGCCTATATTTCTTTGAATTTCCCCCAATACTCTCCCTTTCGTCAATACCACCTTCTGAACTTCTTGCGTTGCGTTCTCTTCGCTATAGACCCGAATATCTACGTTTTCCCCATCAAACACCTCGGAATCCAGGTCTTCCTCGTAATTAAATTTCACCACACGGCCAACAGTATCCGTTATCGAGAACAATCTTCTTGATTCGTCGTATTTAAATGTAATCGTATTGCCGAAGCGATCTACGATTCCAATTAAATCCCCATCATTGGTAAAGTATTCTCGTTTAAGATCTAAGTATTCAATGTAGGAACTTGATCTTTGTTGCCCATTACTGAATGCGCCATTGTTCCAGTTTTCATATACCAGTCGCTTGTCTTTGCCTTTATAATTGAGTAAATGTGTATAAAGTGAGAGCTCATCATTACTATTGTCATCACGAACTCTATACGCATTGCCTGTTCCATCGTGGTAGATGAACCCCGTATCACCAGCTCTTTGTAAGTATGGGAATTGATACGACCACCCACTGCCTAAGACCGGAAGACGATAATTGTAGCTATATTCCCAACTCTGAAAGTTGGGATCCCACCATGTACTAATAAGAAAGGGAATACTTTGGTTGGAATTGTACATAAGGCCAATATCTAAGTCCAGTCCATCCACACCAGGCAAGTGAATCAGGTTTTCTTTCCGGGTCACACTCCCTGACACCGGATCGACCATTTCACTGGAACTGTTGCGGTCATTAAACTGCGGTTTATAGGTTTGATTGATTTGAGCAAGGGCTAACTTGTTGATTACACCGGATACGGCTGCATCGAAGGTACTCATGGAGAGGGCTAATTCTGATCGATACCCTTTACCGGTACCCTCTTCTTGTCCATATACTGAGGAGGAAACTGTTTGCTTTCCGTTAAAAGAAAAATGGTTCAACATTTCAGTTGCATACACATTTTCCTGTACAGTGGGCTTACTGAATATTCCTGCTTCTTTTTCAAGTTCCTGCTGGATATCCTCCCAGGATCTTTTCTCATTCAGTTTCCATTTCCAAAGTTCCAGCGGGGTTCGCTTCTCCTGTAGCAAGCTCAGATAATTTACCCAATATACATCAACCTTGGAGGCTCCAGCCAGAACAAGCGGTTCAATTTCTGTTTGGGTTAAATCCAGGGACCTGGGTTCAGCCGCACGGGCAAGAGGCTTCTCTAAATTTTCCTTTGTTTTCCCAGGAACTAATTTCATACGCGTTTCATAGGTTTTCTCTTTTAACATTTGAATGGTTAACATGTTCGGATCGTAAACGTCTCCAGTTACGGATACAACCTCGTCTATAAGCTTTTTATTTTCAGCAAAGGCTGATTTCATCTGGACATTTCCGGGATTAAATGTAGGCTCAATTTGCTGTTCGGATATTGTATTCAATGGGGCTGGAGAAGGAGCAGGACTTTCCACCTTAGTTTCGGCCTTCACATATTCAGAGGAAAGGATCGGATTGCTCTCAGCAGCGGCTATACGTTCATTTGTAACTGGAAAACCGCCTACTAATATAGTAAAGGATAAAGCAACGTTGAGAAATGAATTCATCTTTTTTCTATTCTTCAAATAAATACTCCCCTATCATTCATTTTTAAAGTCAT
The DNA here is from genome assembly GCF_038008625.1 of Paenibacillus sp. FSL L8-0470. Taxonomy (NCBI): domain Bacteria; kingdom Bacillati; phylum Bacillota; class Bacilli; order Caryophanales; family Paenibacillaceae; genus Paenibacillus; species Paenibacillus sp. FSL L8-0470. Next base: position 2,274,251 of record NZ_JBBOZM010000001.1, on the reverse strand, counting down.
GTATAGCAAAGCACGAATCTAGTGCAAGAGCGGTCCACCCCCTAATTCAATTCACATAAGCTATTACCGGTCTCCAGATTGTTCCGTCATAGGCGGGTCAGCGCATTGCAGCACTATTCCGTTCGAGTCCCCTTCAGATTGCCATTCGAGTCATAATTATAGTAAGTCGTCTTATTGTTGGGTTGTTTGATCTGCACCAGCCTTCCATTATCATCGTAGGTATAAGTTGTCGCTTGCTTAATAATAATGTCATCAATGGAGAGAGCGCCTCCACCATAAATCCCCCAGAATAAATAGTAGTTTTCTTGATTTCCGGTAGTAAAGGTGACCGTTTCTACTCCTTTTGTTCCCGAGGGACTATTCCATGTACTCCAGCCTTTGGTTTCAATATCATCTAGACCACGTGCTGAGAAGTAAAAATAGCGGTTGGCATTGGTTGAATCCATATCAATAGATTTATAAGAAAAGGTCACTGAATAAGTCGTATTGCTCTGAAACTTCACTTGATCCAAATCTGTACTTGCGAAGTTCGCCCACTGCTGGGAAGCTGTGGAGCTTAAATAGGCAGAATATGACCCGCTGACGGTTTTTGAGGGTTCATTAGTAATCATTCCGGATACGGGTGAAAAGCCAGTCCCGCTATATGAGCCACCCTCAAAGGATTCACTTACTTTCGAGATTTCTATATCATCCAGCGAAAGAGCGCCACCTTGACGGATGCCCCAAACCAGATAGTAATTTTCCTTGCTCCCTGTCGTGAACGTAACGGTTTTGCTGCCCTTGCTGCCACTAGGATTCTGCCAGGTGGTCATTCCTTTCTCTTCTAGCTTGTCTGAACTTCGGGCCAGGAAATAGAAGTACCGGTTGGCGTTCGAGGAATCCATGTCAGCTGATTTATAGGAGAAAGTTACTGAATAAGTCGTATTGGGTTCGAATTTATACTTATTAAGATCTGTATTTACAAATTCCTTTGTTGGTTCGGTCGCCAGTGATTTAAGGTAAGCTGAATATTGTCCAGTAACCACTTTGGAAGATTCATTAGTAATGACTCCAGAGCCAGCATTGAAATTAGTATTGGTAAACGAACCACTCTCTAAGGATTCATTTACTTTTGTGATTTCTATGTCGTCAATGGACAGGGCGCCGCCTTTAAATATTCCCCAGATCAAATAGTAATTCTCTTTGTTTCCCGTTGTGAATGTTATCGACTTTCTTCCCCTATTCCCACTAGCGTCACTCCAGGCCGTCCAGCCTTTGTCCTCTGTATTATCCGTACTTCTGGCTAAAAAATAAAAACGGCGATCACTTCCGGTTGGCACCATATCGATAGTTTTATAGGAAAATGTAACTTTATAGGTCGTATTTTTTTCAAACTTCACTTTGTTCGTATCCGTATAGGAAAATGCTTTCCAATCCTCTGTGTTTAATGAAGAGAGATAAGCTGAATATTGACCGTTAACTATTTTTGCTGGGTCACTCGTAATAACACCGGATCCGGCAAGGAAATTAGTCTGATCAAATGAACCCTTTTCAAAAGATTCGCTCTGTGCGGATATTTTCTTAACGATTGTTATATCATCAATTGAAAGGGCACCCCCTGCGTGGATTCCCCAAATTAAGTAATAGTTAGCTTTATTTCCGGTTGTGAACGTCATCGTTTTTATGCCATTTCCCCCACTTGCATCATTCCAGGTTGTAAACAGCTTGTCTTCCAGGTTGTCAGTACTGCGAGCAAGGAAATAAAAAAAACGGTTCGCATCCAGCGGCTGCATATCCAATGATTTGTAGGAAAAAGTCACCGAGTAGGTAGTGTTTTTTTCGAATTTAATTTTACTTTGATCTGTATAGGAAAATTCCTTCCACTCCTCTGATGCTTGAGAACTCAAATAGGCGGAGTACCTTCCACTAACTATCTTTTGTGCATCACTGGTAATTGTCCCATTCACAGGGAGATAGCTGGTGCCATTAAAAGTACCACTTTCAAATGATTCTTTAGGAGCCACTACGTTCTCTGCAGCAAAAGCCTTGTTCTGAAAAATGCTGAATGCAACAATAATCATTAAAAATGGCAGTACATAGCTAGTAATTTTATTGGTTTTCATTCTTGCTCCAATCATCCTCTCCACTTTTCCAACTTCATTCTAATTACAGCTTCACGCTCGATATCTCTGCTATTCGTACCTCAGCTACCGGTTAACATTACATACTAAAGCCCCGGCATATTTATTATCAGCATAGATATGCGTGATATAGCTTCCCACCTCAGAGTTATGTCTTTGAAAGAGTACCGTGGCTTTCCAGACTCCAGGGGCAACCTTCACACCTTCAATCCACTCAAGGTCATCCTGCTCTTTATTAGAAGTCCAGGTAGGGAACTGAACACGTTTTATATTAGGGTCTAGTCCGTATATCAAAACATTGTATGAACCCGCCGAGATATTGGCTGTTTTCGGTCCTGATACACCTACACCTCCCTTAACAGCAACTGACGTTCCTCCGATATAGTTTGAATTGCCATACTTGTCATGGGCATAGATATGTGTGAAATAGTTACCTGCTTCATAATTGTGCTTACTGAAGGGTATCCGTATCTTCCACGTTGTATTGCCTATCCGCTCACCGATCACATAGGGCCGCTCAATATCATCCTGGTCATTCTTTTCTGTCCATGTCGGGAATTTCACTTCTTGTATGGTTCTGGACACGCCTTCTATAACTACCTCATAGTATTCAGCATCTAATCCGACCGTTTGAGGAGCTCTGACGGTTTGAGTATTCTTAATTTGAGTCGTAACACCCGCTACAGCATTGTTATCCGCATAAACATGAGTTACATATGCGCCAGTTTCCATCCCATGTTTGGACAGAACGACCGTACCTCTCCAGAGATTTGGAGCAACCTTTACACCATCAATCCATTCGAGATCATCTTGCTGATTGTAATCCGTCCATGTCGGAAAACGTACGGTTTTAACACTGTCAGGAACTCCTTTCAGGTAAATATCATAGGAGACTACTGAAGTGCTGAAGATATACGGTTCTGCGGGTGTGGCCTTACTGCGCTTAAGAAGGTTGCCATTCGCATCATAGGTATACTGAATCATTGAATTATCCGGAAGAATCTCCATCTCAAGCCGACTCTGATTGTAAATGCTGATCTTCTGCCGCTGTGGCGTGCCGTTCATGTCTTTGATTATATAATTGGAATCAACACCTTCTAATACCGCAGCCGCTGAAGTCTGAGAATTAAAGATAAAAAAAGTTAAAAAGACACTGGCTAGCAGGGTCACTATCATTGATTTCTTCAAGAACGTCCCTCCAAAATTCTGTTATTTTTTGATAAAAATATTAGATTGCAATTCCTAGAATCGATTTATTATAGCAAATCATTAATCCAGAAATTGTCGAACCTTGCTATAAATTCTGAGTATATTTATTTAATATAAACTTTATTGAATAATATACATTTAGTTGGAAATTAAGTAATATTATTGTTGATCACTCAAAATGTTGAATGCTACCTCATAAGAAAAAACCACATGGAGTCTGTGACTCACATGTGGTTAACATTACATTATTTACTGAAGCAGGTTTCCTATTCTACATTAGATCGGGCATCCGTTAACGATTAACGTTGCACGTCCAGACTCCGGCATATTGATTATCAGCATAGATATGCGTAATATAGCTTCCCACCTCAGAGTTATGCCTTTGAAAGACTACCGTGGCTTTCCAGACTCCAGGAGCAACCTTTACACCTTCAATCCACTCAATGTCATCCTGATTCTTATTAGAAGTCCATGTAGGGAACTGAACACGTTTTACATTAGGATCTAGTCCGTATATCAAAACATCGTATGAATCCGCCGAGATATTGGCTGTTTTCGGTCCTGATACACCTACGCCACCCTTAACAGCAACTGACGTTCCTCCGACTCCAAGCATGTTACCAGATTGATCAAAAAAATAAAGGTGTGTTGAATAGTTTCCTGTTTCGTAATTTATTCGCTGAAGGGTATACGAATTTTCCATGTCGTGTCGTTTACCTTTTCTCCGATGATCCATGGATCCTTAATGTCATCTTGACCTTTATACTCTGTCCATGTGGGAAACCGTACTTCTTTAATTGTTCGTGCGACTCCTTCCACATAAACTTCGTAATATCCGTCAGTTAATGACACTGTTTGAGGAGAGATGATTTTTGTAGTATCTTGGATGTTAGTATTAAGACCTTTCACTAACTGATTGTCTGCATAGATATGTGTATTGTACTTACCTCTTTGCCCCCCGTGTTTCGACAGGATAACCTTACCTTTCCAGAGATTTGGGGCAACTTTCACACCAGCAATCCATTCGATATCATCTTGCCCTTTGTCTTCCGTCCATGTTGGAAAATGTACATTTTGAACACTGTCAGGAACCCCTTTAAGATAGATATCATAAGAGACTGCTGAAGTGCTGAAGATGTACGGTTCTGCAGGTGTAACCTTATTTCGCTTAAGAAGATTTCCATTTGCATCATAGCTATACCGGATCATTGAGTTATCCGCAAGAATCTCTGTCTCTAGTTGATTGTGATTGTAAATGTTGATCTTCTGCCGCTGTGGCGTACCGTTCATATCTACAATCAGATAATTGGAAACGATCTCCTCCGGTCCCACAGCCGCTGAAGTCTGAGCATTAAAGCTAAAAAGAGTTAAAAGCACACTGGCTAGCATAGTCACTATTGTTGATTTCTTCAAGAAAGTTCCTCCAAGATTCGATGATTGGTTGCTGGTGATTAAGGTAAGGAATAAACGGCTAAGTTAAGACTATTGCTTTTCATTTTACTAGCTTCCATTTTTGAGAGGATGTCCCGTTGTCTGTGTATATCTGCAAGCGTGTTCCATCCGCACTGCTTCCTCCAGGTATGTCCAGCACCTTGTTGCTGTTTACATTCTTCAGTGTACAAGAACCATCTTCATTCTCATTTATTGTCCAATGTTGAGAAGCCGTTCCATTATCTGTCCATACCTGTACAGCTGATCCATTGTTTGTGCCTCCCCCGGACACTTCAAGCGCCTTCCCACTGTTTACATTAATCAGTTTATACTTATTGCCTCCCGCATCGAACACCTGCCATCGTTGAGAGGCAGTACTATTATCTGTCCAAATTTGTACCGGGGTGCCATCAGCAGTGTTTCCTCCAGTGACATCTAACGCTTTTTGATTTCCATAATTCAACACTTTGAATTCAGCTCCATTAGAAATTGCCTTGACCAGTCTCCACTTCTGTGCCGATGTTCCATTAGATGTCCATATCCGAACAGCTGATCCGTTGCTCACGCTCCCGTCTGCTACATCAAGCACTTTATTACTGTGCACATTTAGAAGTGTATAAGAACTATCACCGTTATCCACCATACGCCATGCTTGAGCCTCGGTTCCATTATCATCCCAAAGTTGAACTGATGTACCCTCAGCCGTTTTCCCTCCTGTAATATCAAGCGCTTTTCCACTATTCACATTAATTAATTTATAGGTTTCATTTGGTGCATTACAAATCAGCCAGCGCTGCGCATCAGTCCCATTATCTTCCTCAATCTGTATTTTCGTACCGTTGCTTGTGTTCCCCGCAAAAACATCCAAAGCTTTATTACTATTTACATTGATTAGTTTGAACTCAGAATTTTTGCAGGTTAAGCTTTTCCTTCCGATCATATTTCCATTGTTGTCGTACTGAAAATCCATATATTTACCTTCATAAATGCTGATAAGACCTAGCTGTCCTGTTTTTAGATAGGTATACTTCATCGCAGTAGTGGTATTGGGATAAATCAAGATACACATACAAACTGCTATAAAGAATATGTACTTTTTCATTAATAACATCTTCCTATCCTTTTGATAATGTAAGTATATGAGTAATATATTTCCCTGTCTCATTATTGTATTTAGAAAATGGAATCTTAACTTTCCATGTTATTTGATTAATTCTTTCTCCTTTAACCCACGGAATCTTTAAATCGTCATGATCGTTGGCTTCTGTCCATGTTGGAAAAGGGGGATTTTAATGAGAATCGTTTTATTATAGCAAATCACTTATACAGAAATTGTCGAACCTTGCTATAAAATTCTGTGAATATTTGTTGAATCCAAATGTGATTAAGTCATTTCCCGACATATTAGCGTCCCATACTTTTATCACCAGTTGCTAAGCACGCCTTTTCGCCCACCTACCCTATAGTCTTGCTAAAATGTCTTATCACACCGAAGGCGAGGCTATTCGATATAGCAGCATAAGGAAAGGAAGCGTTTTCAAAGGCATCTACCGGGCTACTCAACCCTTTTGCTTTCATGCGCAGCCAGGAACGCTTCTCCACTGGTTGACAGAACGGTATTGTTTGTACGCTTCTGGCTCGAAAGGCCGGCTCTATATTGGCCATATTCACCATCTCCCTTGGCCTTTACAGGAGGCTGAGCTTCATATTGCTCACAATACTTCAATGAGAGCACTGGGTCTCGCTCATGATGATACTCCCTCACTTCTTACCTTTACTAAACGTCTTGAGGTTCTCTTTTGGTCAATAAAAAAAATCGGTGCTATATCTGATCAACCGTTTGCTAAAATTGCTGAGTTGTGTCTGTAAATAGCAAAAAGGCATGACCTATTCGGTCATGCCATGTGCTTGGCGGCGTCCTACTCTCCCAGGACCCTTCGGTCCAAGTACCATCGGCGCTGGAGGGCTTAACGGTCGTGTTCGGGATGGGTACGCGTGGAACCCCTCCGCTATCGCCACCAAACGGGCATTTGCGGTACAAATGCTAAATTCAGGTCTCAGCATCGCCAAATGCTGAAAACAAATCTTCATCACTTGGCCACTTGGGCCTCATGAATCAGAACTTGATTCCTGAAAACTGAATCCGAAACAAATCTGCGTCTTACTTGTTGGATAAGCCCTCGACCGATTAGTATTGGTCAGCTCCATGCATTGCTGCACTTCCACCTCCAACCTATCTACCTCGTCGTCTTCAAGGGGTCTTACTGATTGGGAAATCTCATCTTGAGGGGGGCTTCACGCTTAGATGCTTTCAGCGCTTATCCCGTCCGTACGTAGCTACTCAGCCATGCTCCTGGCGGAACAACTGATGCACCAGCGGTACGTCCATCCCGGTCCTCTCGTACTAAGGACAGCTCCTCTCAAATTTCCTGCGCCCACGACAGATAGGGACCGAACTGTCTCACGACGTTCTGAACCCAGCTCGCGTACCGCTTTAATGGGCGAACAGCCCAACCCTTGGGACCTACTTCAGCCCCAGGATGCGATGAGCCGACATCGAGGTGCCAAACCTCCCCGTCGATGTGGACTCTTGGGGGAGATAAGCCTGTTATCCCCAGGGTAGCTTTTATCCGTTGAGCGATGGCCCTTCCATGCGGTACCACCGGATCACTAAGTCCGACTTTCGTCCCTGCTCGACTTGTAGGTCTCGCAGTCAAGCTCCCTTATGCCTTTGCACTCTTCGAATGATTTCCAACCATTCTGAGGGAACCTTTGAACGCCTCCGTTACTCTTTAGGAGGCGACCGCCCCAGTCAAACTGCCCGCCTGACACGGTCCCCGTACCCGATTAGGGTACCAGGTTAGAACCTAGATACGATCAGGGTGGTATCCCAACGGCGCCTCCGCAGAAGCTTGCGCTCCTGCCTCTACGGCTCCCACCTATCCTGTACAGATCGTACCCAAATTCAATATCAAGCTGCAGTAAAGCTCCATGGGGTCTTTCCGTCTTGTCGCGGGTAACCTGCATCTTCACAGGTATTAAAATTTCACCGGATCTCTCGTTGAGACAGCGCCCAAGTCGTTACGCCATTCGTGCGGGTCAGAATTTACCTGACAAGGAATTTCGCTACCTTAGGACCGTTATAGTTACGGCCGCCGTTTACTGGGGCTTCGGTTCACAGCTTCGGATTACTCCTAACCGCTCCCCTTAACCTTCCAGCACCGGGCAGGCGTCAGCCCGTATACTTCGCCTTGCGGCTTCGCACAGACCTGTGTTTTTGCTAAACAGTCGCTTGGGCCTTTTCACTGCGGCCCCCTCGGGCTATTCACCCTACCGAGGCACCCCTTCTCCCGAAGTTACGGGGTCATTTTGCCGAGTTCCTTAACGAGAGTTCTTCCGCGCGCCTTAGAATTCTCTTCTCGCCTACCTGTGTCGGTTTGCGGTACGGGCACCTTCTCCTGGCTAGAGGCTTTTCTTGGCAGTGTGAGATCATGACCTTCGCTACTATAATTTTCGCTCCCCATCACAGCCCAGCCTTAACGATGTGCGGATTTGCCTACACACCAGCCTCACTGCTTAGACGGACATCCATCAGTCCGCGTCACTACCCTCCTGCGTCACCCCATCGCTCATAGCGGATTACGGTGGTACAGTAATTTCAAACTGTTGTCCTTCGACTACGCCTTTCGGCCTCGCCTTAGGTCCCGACTTACCCTGAGCGGACGAGCCTTCCTCAGGAAACCTTGGGCTTTCGGCGGATCAGATTCTCACTGATCTTTTCGTTACTCATACCGGCATTCTCACTTGTATGCTGTCCAGCGCTCCTTACGGTACACCTTCAACCCACATACAACGCTCCCCTACCCCTGGATCGACTTCACTCCAGCTTCGAAGTCCGTGTTTATCCCCTGGAAGCATTTAGCCGTTCATCCCTTCGGATGATTTCCGGCATCAATGTCTAGTCGGATAAACACGCCTCAAAGGCGCAGTGAAGTCGATCCAAGCCATAGCTTCGGTGGTGTGTTTAGCCCCGTTACATTTTCGGCGCAGAGTCACTCGACCAGTGAGCTATTACGCACTCTTTCAATGGTGGCTGCTTCTAAGCCAACATCCTGGTTGTCTGTGCAACTCCACATCCTTTCCCACTTAACACACACTTGGGGACCTTAGCTGATGGTCTGGGCTGTTTCCCTTTTGACAATGGATCTTAGCACTCACTGTCTGACTCCCGGCAAGAAGTTAATGGCATTCGGAGTTTGACTGAGCTTGGTAACCCTTGCGGGCCCCGCACCCAATCAGTGCTCTACCTCCACCACTCCATTCACCGAGGCTAGCCCTAAAGCTATTTCGGGGAGAACCAGCTATCTCCGAGTTCGATTGGAATTTCTCCGCTACCCCCACCTCATCCCCGCATTTTTCAACATACGTGGGTTCGGGCCTCCAGTGCGTGTTACCGCACCTTCACCCTGGACAGGGGTAGATCACACGGTTTCGGGTCTACGTCCACATACTAAATCGCCCTATTCAGACTCGCTTTCGCTGCGGCTCCGGCTTCTCACCTTAACCTTGCATGTTAAACGTAACTCGCCGGTTCATTCTACAAAAGGCACGCCATCACCCCTAGATCGGGCTCTGACTTTTTGTAAGCACACGGTTTCAGGTTCTATTTCACTCCCCTTCCGGGGTGCTTTTCACCTTTCCCTCACGGTACTGTTTCACTATCGGTCGCCAGGTAGTATTTAGCCTTAGCAGATGGTCCTGCTGGATTCATACGGGGTTTCACGTGCCCCGCACTACTCGGGATCCGTCTCGGAGAGAACACAGTTTAGGTTACAGGGCTTTTACCTCTATCGCGGGCCTTTCCAGACCTCTTCGCCTACCATATTCCTTTGTAACTCCATGTGAGACGTCCCACAACCCCAAGGGGCAAGCCCCTTGGTTTAGGCTGTTCCGCGTTCGCTCGCCGCTACTGACGGAATCACTATTGTTTTCTCTTCCTCAGGGTACTTAGATGTTTCAGTTCCCCTGGTCTGCCTCTATCTCTCCTATGTATTCAGAGAGAAGTAACTGCGAATTACCACAGCTGGGTTTCCCCATTCGGACACCCCCGGATCAAAGCTTGCTTACAGCTCCCCGAGGCAGTTTCGTTGTTCGCCACGTCCTTCGTCGGCTCCTGGCGCCTAGGCATCCTCCGTGTGCTCTTATTAGCTTAACCAATGCGTTTTCCCAGAAGGAAAATCGCTAGCATCGCTATAATTAAAACTTGTTTACACAAGTTTCAGCTAAAAGATGTTCTAAAACGCAAATTCGTTTCGGTATCCAGTTTTCAAGGATCAAGGTACTTCTTGAGAGCTTAAACTCTCAAAACTGACCAACGAGTGAGTAACAGGCCTAAACCTGAGTTTTGGAAGCTAAGCTTCCGATTTGAATGTTTCCGTTGCAGGAAACGATTCTCCATAGAAAGGAGGTGATCCAGCCGCACCTTCCGATACGGCTACCTTGTTACGACTTCACCCCAATCATCTACCCCACCTTCGGCGGCTGGCTCCCTTGCGGGTTACCCCACCGACTTCGGGTGTTGTAAACTCTCGTGGTGTGACGGGCGGTGTGTACAAGACCCGGGAACGTATTCACCGCGGCATGCTGATCCGCGATTACTAGCAATTCCGACTTCATGCAGGCGAGTTGCAGCCTGCAATCCGAACTGAGACCGGCTTTGCTGGGATTGGCTCCACCTCGCGGCTTCGCTTCCCGTTGTACCGGCCATTGTAGTACGTGTGTAGCCCAGGTCATAAGGGGCATGATGATTTGACGTCATCCCCACCTTCCTCCGGTTTGTCACCGGCAGTCACTCTAGAGTGCCCAGCCTTACCTGCTGGCAACTAAAGTCAAGGGTTGCGCTCGTTGCGGGACTTAACCCAACATCTCACGACACGAGCTGACGACAACCATGCACCACCTGTCTCCTCTGTCCCGAAGGCCGCCACTATCTCTAGTGGATTCAGAGGGATGTCAAGACCTGGTAAGGTTCTTCGCGTTGCTTCGAATTAAACCACATACTCCACTGCTTGTGCGGGTCCCCGTCAATTCCTTTGAGTTTCAGTCTTGCGACCGTACTCCCCAGGCGGAGTGCTTACTGTGTTAACTTCGGCACCAAGGGTATCGAAACCCCTAACACCTAGCACTCATCGTTTACGGCGTGGACTACCAGGGTATCTAATCCTGTTTGCTCCCCACGCTTTCGCGCCTCAGCGTCAGTTACAGCCCAGAAAGTCGCCTTCGCCACTGGTGTTCCTCCACATATCTACGCATTTCACCGCTACACGTGGAATTCCACTTTCCTCTTCTGTACTCAAGCCACCCAGTTTCCAGTGCGACCTCAGGTTGAGCCCAAGGTTTAAACACCAGACTTAAATAGCCGCCTGCGCGCGCTTTACGCCCAATAATTCCGGACAACGCTTGCCCCCTACGTATTACCGCGGCTGCTGGCACGTAGTTAGCCGGGGCTTTCTTCTCAGGTACCGTCACTCCGGTAGCAGTTACTCTACCGGACGTTCTTCCCTGGCAACAGAGCTTTACGATCCGAAAACCTTCATCACTCACGCGGCGTTGCTCCGTCAGGCTTTCGCCCATTGCGGAAGATTCCCTACTGCTGCCTCCCGTAGGAGTCTGGGCCGTGTCTCAGTCCCAGTGTGGCCGTTCACCCTCTCAGGTCGGCTACGCATCGTCGCCTTGGTGAGCCGTTACCCCACCAACTAGCTAATGCGCCGCAGGCCCATCTCCTTGTAGCAGATTGCTCCGCCTTTCATCCTTCGTCCATGTGAACAAAGGAATTATCCGGTATTAGCTACCGTTTCCGGTAGTTATCCCAGTCAAAGAGGTAGGTTGCCTACGTGTTACTCACCCGTCCGCCGCTAAGTTATTCCAGAGCAAGCTCCTTCATAACTCCGCTCGACTTGCATGTATTAGGCACGCCGCCAGCGTTCGTCCTGAGCCAGGATCAAACTCTCCAAATTGGTTTTTTCGAGCGGTTACTTCACCCGAATTACTTCGAGAAAATAACCATCCGAAAAAGATATTGAAAAGAGCGATTGCTCAATTTGAAACATCTGACGAGAATTTACATTCTCACGATGAAATTTCTAAAGCGTATAAATACGCTGTGAAACTCATCAGTTTTGGATTTCACTTGCATGATTTCCATACTCACTCGTTGTTCAGTTTTCAAAGATCAAGCAGCCAACTAACTGGCCGGATTAATAATATATCACGTTTTATACCTCTGGGCAAATTGTAATATTTTCCACACCTTTTATCATACAACAGCCTATAGCTTTCCTGGACAAAAACACCGCCAAGATCTCTTGACGGTGTTCTCTCTACTATAGATGGCCAAATATTATCGAACATTTGGCAGAGACAATGCCTTGTCTGCATTCTGAATATCCATTTGCAGCTGCTGAGCGGGATCGTAGGCATTATAGTACCCGTTATCTCTCATATAATTAAACACATGCTCATGCAAGGTGACTGCTTTGGAAAATTGAGTGCTCAGTGTATTTCTAACTTCTGGGCTCGCTGACTCAGAGATAGCGCCAGCATAGTTTTTCAAACCGCTTTTACATGCAAGCAGCAAATCTGTAGCAATTACCTGATCCGTCATTACATTCATTCCAGTTAGATTTTCAACAATCGGGTTCATCTTATGCCTCCTTTATTATACAAGCAAATTACGGATTTGTTGAATATCCTCTATACCTGCCTGGATATCTTCTTGGAGAATTCCTTTTAGATTGTTATCCGTTACCATCGGCAGCATGGTTTGACTTTTGGTCAGACAGTTAGTTTTAAATGTAAGCAACTCGTGCAATTCCATCGTTTCATGCACACCTAATTGTTGTTTTGGCATGTGTTTCGCCTCCTTCCTTCCCTTATGTTATCTCCTGAAGGAGCTATAATATTCAGACAAATCTTCACATCACCGGGAATGAGATAGATCACACACATTTCTTTTACCGCCATACGCAAATCATTTAGTTTATCCCCGGCTTGGGCTATAATAATAGGTAAATAAGCTTATGAGGTGTATTAGTGAAAGAAGACAGGTATGAACATGTGGATGAATTATTGGGGGCTTTTCAGCAATTCTCCAAGATGAATTGGCAGAAGCTAACGATGTTTGGGCTAAAGCCCAGTGAAATACGGGTGCTGATCACGATCAGACTCCGCAATACAAAAGCAGACAAGCAGGTGCTGACAGTCTCCGAGATCAGCAAGCTGCTTAAGGTAACTTCCCCTACGATTACACAGATGGTGAACAGCCTGCTAGCACAAGGTTTTGTTGTGCGCACCAGCGACTCACAGGACCGGAGAATCAGCAGCATTGTCTTGACGGAAAAAGGCGAGCTGCTCGCAGATAAAGCCGTCGCCAAGATCCGTGAGATGTTTAAAGGCATGGTTGATTATTTGGGCCAGGAGCAAAGTGAAACTTTAATTGAACTCCTGAACAGGGTACATGCCTATTTTGAACAAATACAGAATCAGCCGGATGTCGACTAGAGTGTACAAAAAAAGCACAAAGCGTAGGTTGGAAACCTATACTTTGTGCTTTTGGTTATTGTTCCAGGTCCGGCAGCTGCAAAATATAGCTGTTGGACAGATGCAGCAGACGTTGTACAGCATCAAATTGCGCTTCTGTAGATCCGCCCTCAAGACTGGAGTTATCCAGCTGGCTGTAGTTGGTACCGTCCCCGTAGGCATCCCCTGTTACATAAATGCTCTTGTCATTAATGAAGGAGCCTGTCGGCAGGAAATGTCTGACCGGCAGCAGGTTGGTCTGCTGATTAAACAGATCTTCACCAAAATGCAGCTGATTCTGAACCGATACTCCCAGCAGATTGGCCACCGTCGGCAAGATGTCGACCTGGCCGCCTGTGTGATCCATTACCGCAGGCAGTTTAGCACCTGGCGAATGGACGATGAACGGAATGTTGAACATATCGGTGTAGCCATATTCATGGCCGACCAGTCCATTGATTAATTCCTTCTCATCACTGCCAAGCGTGTACATCGGCAGTCCCTGGTGATCGCCATAGAAGACGACAAGGCTGTCATCCCACAGGCCGCTTGTCTTCAGTTTCTCAAGAAATTGCCCCATCGCATAATCCGCATAATTCTGGGCACGAATATAATTGCCCAGCAGCGTTCCCTCAAAGCGCTCCGGCAACTCTATCTTATATTTATCTTCCGGCATATGGTATGGATGATGGGCGGTCATCGAAATCACCATCGCATAAAACGGCTTTTCCCCGGAATCCATCCGGGAGAGCTGCGGCACTGTTTTGGCAAACAGCACTTCATCCGATGCGCCAAAGGCAATATGGTCATCGTCGCCAAAAAAGGACTGGTCATAATAGGTGTCGAAGCCTACCGCTTTGTATAACTCCTTGCGGTTCCAGAAATCCACACTATTGGTGTGGAATGTTGCCGTGTCATAGCCATTCGAGGCTAGCAGCTTCGGCAAACTCGGCACAGATTTCTCCATATACGCCGAAGAGGTAGCCGGCTCATTCTTGGGAACGTAGAAAGAGGTGTTCACCACAAATTCCGCATCCGAAGTTGTCCCTTGGCCCGCATTCGTATAAAAATTATTGAAATACGTATTTTCTTGTACCAGCTTATTTAGATTTGGAGTGATCTCCTGGCCGTCAATGGTTAGTCCGAGCAGGAAGCTCTGGAACGACTCCATTTGCACCACAATAAGGTTTTTGCCTTTATCAGCCCCATAAAATTGCGGTGCTGCCGGCTCCTGGATTCCTTTCAGCTCATTGACCGCCTGCTGGGTAATCTCCTTGCTGTCAATAAGCGCCTCGTCCTCAGTGGTATCCGCAAATAGGGTATACAGCTCGTAATTGAGAATCCCCATACTCTCCGCTTTTTTTATCTCATTCATGCTCGCATGATTTGGCCAGATGCTAAAGAAGCAGAGTCCGATGGAAACGGCCGTGATGACCAGCAGAACTGCCCGGTTCATGCGCTTCAAACCTCGTTCCTTCCATTTGGCAATATATTTGGGACGGAACATAAAGAAGAGGAAGAAAATAATATCCACAAAGATAAACAGGTAATAGGGGGCGATCAGAGAATACGTGCTTTCTCCTACCTTAGTGACTTTATCTGCTTGCTGCAAAGCATGATATGTAGCGATCACCCCGTAATATTTGTAATACATCAGAACGGAAAAATAAATAACCGTAATCAGCAGATTGGCGATCATGTAGTACAATATCTTCCGCTTCGAGGCCAGCCATTCAATCAGACTGAACACAATGATGAAAAAGGGGATTTCCGTTAACACCATGCTCCAGTTGGGACCGTCGTTAAAGACAACAAACCAGGCTACTGCACTCTTTATAAGCAAAACTAAGCTAAATAATACAATAGGCTTGTATAATTTATTTTTAATATCGAATTTGTTCATAATGACTCTATCCCTTTCCTTAAAAACTTGGCCAGCCGCCGCACCCCCTCCCGATTTCAGAAAGCTTCTCGTTAATCCAGATTAGGGATAGATCTGATGCGGTACCGGATGACCCTTTTTTTTAGCCAACCGATGACAGCAGCGTCTACGAACCCTGTAATTGCCGGACTCAGCACACCATATTTGGAATGTCCGTGTTTTCGCTCCTGATGCGTTACTGTAACCTCGATGACTGTAAATCCGTTCATTTTGGCCAGTGTAGGCAAAAAACGGTGCATGCCATTGTATAAAAAGAAGCTGTCCGCCACTTCCCGTCTCATAAGTTTTAAGGGAGATACCGAATCCCGGATCCTTTCGCCCGTAAGCCAATTTCTTACTCCGCTGCCGATCCATGAGGATATCCTTTTCAAAAAAATATCCTTCCGGTTCTCCCGTTTGCCGTTTACAAAATCCACTCTGCCGATAAAGGGCATCAGCCTGAATATATCGCGCGGGTCGCTTTGCAGATCGGCATCCATGAGCGCGACCAGTTCTCCCCTGGACTGCCTTATGCCCGCCCAGACAGCAGCCGTCTGACCGCAATGTTTCTCGAAATGAATGACCTTCACCGACTTATCAGACCGTGCAACCTCATCCAGAATCAAGGCGGTCCGGTCCTTGCTGCCATCGTCGACTAGCACAATTTCATAGCTGTCCACCTTGTCTTGCACCGCATCCGTTATGCTCTTGTGAAGCTCCCGGATATTGCCTTCTTCATTATAAATCGGTACGACCACAGACAATCTAACCAAACAGATTCACCTCAGTACCAATTAATATATTCATGCTGCACCCGAAGGGTACGGGACAGTAAAAAAACGCAGGTTAGTGCGTTCCGGTCCGATCCAAAAGATTTAACAGTACTACTGCATTAAATCACAAAATAGATAGGTTATCAACCTATTTTTCCAGACGTTTTGTCCGGCAAACCGCCGAAGAACTTATTATTTTCCGGAGCATAAAAATAACCCCCCTTGTCCGCAGCACCGCGAAGCAAGGGGTGTTTGTAGGCAGGCTTGAACTGCAGGTGTACCAGGATTGGCGCATCCCGCTTCTATCCGTTACTCGGCCCGGTCGTACAATCCGATTAATTCATCGAAAGAAGTAATAATAACGTCTGAGCCCTTCAACTCATCCTGACGTCCGAAGCCTGCATAGGCACAGCCGATTACGGTCTGTCCGTTTCCTTTGCCGGCCTCCACATCGGAGGAACGGTCCCCAACCATCCACGCGCTGCTGATCCCGTGATTGTCCAGCAGAATACGCAGCAGCTCGGTTTTGGTCGCAGTACCTTGTCCACCAGCACTGTACAAGCCCTCGAACAAATCCTTCAGCTCATGCACAACAACGATGCTATGGATGTAATCCTCCAACCCGTTGCTGGCCACGAACAGCTTGACTCCACGTTCATGAAGTGCGGTAAGGGTCTCCTTAACCATCGGATAGAGCTGGGTGCCGCCTGCTTCCAATCCCTCAACCTCCATCTGCAGCAGCAGCTCATCCGCCCGGCGGTGTACAGCTTCATCGGCATCCGGCATGACATTCTTCCAAATTTGCTCCAGCAGCATGCCAAGACTGCCCAGAATAAGTTCCTCGGGCGGAGTCGGCCCGGTATGAAGCCCTTCTTCCCGCAGGATGTCAAACATTTTATGGTAAGCAGGCAATAACAGGCTTTCTGTCTGGAACAATGTTCCATCCATATCAAATACAATTGCTTCCGGTTTCTTTAGCATCAGGTTACTCATCCCTTCCAAATTGTTCTGCGAGTGATCTCTGCTCTGCACATGCAGCTCTAAGTTACATTCCTTTATGATATAGGAAAGCAGCGTGTATTGTCTATGAGCCGAGATTAACAAAAGGGACCGGTGACGGACACTGCAACGTGTCTGCCACCGGTCCCCCGCTGTCATTGTAATCTGTGAGGTTAGGTTAAGAAATTAGATATGGTCAAAGCTCGAAATCAATTCATCAAGAACATCTTTGCTTACCATTTTACCTTTGAAGTTAATCAGGTTTTCCGCACTTCCAGAGAAGATGCAGGTAGGCTCATATTTTCTGAGAATGATTTTTTCACCATCAACGAAGATCTCCAGTGGGTCTTTTATGTCAATTCCCATTGTTCTGCGAAGCTCAATCGGAATCACGATACGTCCCAGTTCATCTACTTTTCTTACAATACCTGTTGCTTTCATCATTATGCATCCTCCCTTGAAATAAACACTTTATTTAATCATTTGTGTTAAAAGCTATCATAGCTTCTAAATAGTAGGAATGATCACGCTATAATTGCATTTTAAAGTGCTATTTCTTTCCTGTCAATTTAATTTTCTACAACTTTTGATATTTATCGACAAAATATTCGTTATAATCTAGAGTCAATTCGACAAAATATTCGATGTTTATAAATTATAATAGCCGAAAACGTCTGCCATTGACAGTTTTTTGTAGATTTATAGGTGACAATTAATGGGGGGATTAGCAGAATGAAGATCGGGTTACGGAATGATCTGGAGCTGAGGGTCAAGACAATAAACGAACTATTGAATCATATAAGCTGCCTATAAAGCTTTCATCAATCTGTTTGATATGGATAATACGATCCTTAAAGGAGCCATCTGCAGAATAAGTTGCTTCAAAGCAATCGTTTATTCGTTCAATATCTATTTTTATATCCGTTTCCATCTTCTCCGGACCTTCATAGCCAAATAAGACATATATAGCGATATCGTAGAATTTCTTGTTCAGAATCAAGGAAAAATAAGAATATATATTCGTTGTGTTTGTTTCAGGAACAACGTCTATACCGTATAAAACTCCGAGGGGGTGATTCGTTGCGAAATAACTGTTATAGTTATTATTTTTGAATTGCGCTTTTAACCATAAAACAACTTCAAAACCAGTGTCAGCAGGGAAGTAAATGGACACCATAGGCTCCTCGATTAGCATGGGGCTGCTGTTAAGGGTACATATGTTGTGCAGCTTAAATAAACTATGCCATAACTTAATGTTAGTACACGGTTTGTTAACTATCCTATTCATATCTTTTCCTTGGTAATTGTCAATAAACACTACATTTTTATTGTATTTCGAAACAACTCTATGTAATTCAAAATAATCACCGGGACAAAAATCTCTACCGATCACAACGAGCGTGTCAATATTATCAGCATAAGCCGATAGAGCTGTATCAAGAGCCTCTGAAGCCGAATCAGCAGGAACGACAATTTCATCGTGCATGTTAACGCTCAGATGCGAATAATCTATTCTACATTTTTTATTCACGTGGCAAATTAATACGTTACTCATCCAATCTGGATCAGCATAGTAAAATCCCCATTGTTTGTCGTCCATATAATTAGTTGCCATCTTCAGCAATCCGATTTTTATTTGCTGCAGATCAGTTAGGCGGAATTCTCCAATAAGCTGGCATACTTTGGCTGCGATCATGGGCGCAGCGAAACTGCTTGAGTTGCTGCACACTTTTCCATTCCATTTGTGTTTTGCAAAAGCCGTAAATTCTATACCGTCGATGATATTATCATTAACATAAAACCCACTTTCGCGCAAAGTGTTGCTCTCTTCTCTCTTAACACCTATAACGTTTGAAAAGGAGGCAGGATACGTAATATATCCATGATTACTTGCAGCACTTACAATAACCAGGCCTTGACCGGCAACCTTATTTATGACTTTTTGTGTTGCGGATAAGTCTGCTGAGGAATGGCTTCCCAAGCTGACATTTGCAACCTGGATACGATTTTGGACGCACCATTCTAGTGCGCTGTACAGCTTCTGAATGTTTCCGCTTAAGGTATCTGACAATATCTTCAAGCTATATATTTGAATATCAGGATAATAGAGCTTTATTATGCCTGCACAGACAGTGCCGTGGGTTATTCTTTCAGGACTATCTATTGTATAAGTTTCTGTCGTAAAATCATCATTGAAGATCAACTGCTGAACAACAGATTCACCAAGTAAATATTCATTGACTCCGTCATCAATCACGGCAATTTTCACTTTAGCTTTGATGTTCATCGTCTCCTTTTGCCATACGGCAAAAATAAAACCGCCTTATTGGTCACAAACACTTTGACCCAGGCGGTAGACATGATCCAAGAAGGTATTAATCATTTAAATTAAACAAATCCTTTTTCCGCAGCCTTGAATCCAGACTGGCTTGATGCACACTATTTATATACAGGCTATTTGCTTCTTCACCGCTACTTGAGGCCTCTGTAATTGACCCGAATTGTGAGAGGAGCGTGCTGCTGCTTAACTTACTCAACATATCCATCTGCTCCGCCTTCTTTTTTTGGTCTGCCTCTACTTCTTTTTGAATTTTTTCCCGCTCGGCAGGTGTCAAATAATCACCAATAACCCAAAACGTAGCTGTTCCATCCGGATGTATAATTACCCCGCTGGCATCACCCGGTTTATCATTAGCGCTGGATGCAAAATGGTCCTGTATGATCGCTTCTACCTTTTTATACATTTGCGGATCTGTTGCCGACTGATTTAATATATTGGGAGCAATTGCAACATTTCCTTTACCAACACCATGGGAGTACACACGCTTTACGGCTTCTTCGGTCTTGGGTATGGCTTGCACATTGATCTTAATGCCAAATTTTTCCTCCAATCCCGTCAAAACTTCTTCCGAATTCGTTGTCGATAACGCCTCTTGAAAAGAAACCCCCGAATTCTGATTTTTCTGGCTTACCCTTGTTGCCTCCGAACGATTCAGGCTATTGAGTGAAGCTACATTCAACAA
This sequence comes from Paenibacillus sp. FSL L8-0470, assembly GCF_038008625.1. Taxonomy (NCBI): domain Bacteria; kingdom Bacillati; phylum Bacillota; class Bacilli; order Caryophanales; family Paenibacillaceae; genus Paenibacillus; species Paenibacillus sp. FSL L8-0470. Next base: position 2,254,198 of record NZ_JBBOZM010000001.1, on the reverse strand, counting down.
ATTAAACCAACTCCTTTATTCTTTTTTCCTGTATAATGCGGCAAACCGTATGATATATTCGGTCTAAGCTGTGGAAGCATCCATTTAATATATCGGTTTCCGGAATTTGTATTTTTAGGGTTTCCTCAATATGAACAAAAAGAACCAACAAATCCCGTGGAGAAAACTGCATCGTCCCGCCCAATAAATCCTCATAAAAGTAGTTTTCGTTAAGCTTGTTCTTGTCCATTCCCATTACGCCGAATAATATTTCGTTCATCTGTTCACGCACTTGGTCCAGGTCCATAAATATCACCCTTCCTTTATACGATTTGCATGTTTTCATGCAATAAAAGAGCTTCACAGAATTCTGATAATTTCAAAGTGTCTGTCCCATTTAACGAATTAAAGAAAGGTACTTTGGATTCCAGCGATATTTGTGCCTTTTTTTCATCGACCAGCTTAGAATCAACCGTAAAAAACCTCAATTCTTTATCCTGTTTGCTTCGGCCCGTATCGAATTTATGATTGGACATATTAAAACAGTCAATATCAAAACCTAATTTATGCTTTGTAGACACACAGATTTTATCCAGGAACTCTCCATTAAATTCATCATAGGTCAGGTTCATAATGCCGACATCCGGATGAATCGCGCTAGCCGCCTCGAATGCAGTAATGCCAAATCTATTAGTAAACAGATTATTATATACCATGGTCCCGCCTGGAATTCCGATGATCATAACATCAGGTTGCTCGCTCAATTCAATATGTTTACAGAAATGATTAAAAAGAAATATTTTATCCATTTCATCTTCCTGATGATTAAACATAAATTCGGGAAAGGAATGGAATCCCATAATCTCACAATAAGATTTTGTCCCTATCTGGCTTACTTTGTAGCCTTCATTCAAGAAATAGTTCCTTAGACTGAGCTGAACATCAAATTTATTGGATTTTTCCATCAGACTCGCTACACAGATGATCGGCACATTGATATCGAGCAGTATTTTCTCAACAAGTTCTACTTTAGTTCTGTCAATGTCAATTCCAAAAAAACATGTGAGCTTCACATTGTTTTCCAGACATATCGTCTTTACCATTTCCACTTCATGATCCGGACATCTGTTCAACAGAACAATGTCTTTTCCCAGCCCTGCAGCACTGACAATTGCCGGGAACACAACTTTTTCAAAACTGCATTCAAACTCACAAATTATTAACACATCAAATTCATCATCCGAAAAAGAATCTTTAACTTCTATCCCTACATCCTCACCACAATAGCTGTACGCCGCATCTTTTCCATTCAATCCAAAGCCCAAGGGTGCCATCAAAGAAACAAGTTCATAGTTGTCCAATAAATTGGAGAATCTGACCACCGGACCGAATTCCGCATGATATGGATAAACAACTGCTCTTTTTTTCACCATTGTCCCCCCATTACACTTTTTCTTTGTCAAAGTCGTAGCCCAGCTCTCTTAGAACACAATAATCCTTAAACAAATTCTCAGTGTTTTCTTTAACCCTGTTGCAAATGCTTAATTTTTTGGCAGCAGAAAACTCACTGATATCATCCGCGGCCATTGCACAAGAAGTACAATATCTAAATGCCCAGCATTGCTTGCATTCTTTCTCCGTTATAGCTCCAATATTTAATATGTTCCGGATATTATCCAATTCAAAACCTGTATCGATATGCCCAATTCTCATTACACTTGATGCTTCACTAACTCTTTCACATGGGTATAAAGCGCCGTCTGCGTTGACGAATAATCGTTGTACTCCTGGAACACACGGTCCGGAGTGGTGATCTTTTTTCACATCATAAAAGGAGATTCTTAGCCTGTTGTGAACATTCTCCTGGATTTGATCGAAACTTTCCATCACCAGCTTCGATACCTCTTTTTTCTTAAGCCTATCAAACTTATAGAGGAATAATTTGAAAACTTCGTAATTATACATCTTGATAAAGCTGTCATTGATAGAGGACTCGCTCTTTTTATAGCTGCTTGCTATATCACTTGCCATAACAGCAAAGTCTTTTACGGTCTCATAGTCTGAAAAGAAGTTTGTGGAACAGCTGAAATCCGAATTCGGATCAATGACCGCATTGAACATCACTTTATTCACATAGTCCGGGGTTTGGTTTTTGATAGTTTCAATATTTTTCATAATAGTCTGGAAGGTGCCTTTATGATTTACCGCAAAAACGCGGTTTCTATCATGTGCGACTTCATCCCCGTCCAAGCTGATGGTTAAATTAAAATCATTAGAAGATAAGAACTCCAAGGTTTCATCAGTAATCAGGGTTGCATTTGTAGTGAGGTTAAACGTTAGTTCTTTGCCTGCACTTTGTTCTCTGGCATAGGCAACACAAGCTTTTATCAAGTCCATTTCCAGTAATGGCTCTCCGCCATAAAATCCAATATTAATGCGTGGAGAGTCTACAGAGTGCTCAATTAGAAACTTAATTGCTTTTAATGCGACCTCTTTTTTCATTCTCTTATTGGTATGTACTCTGTGTAAATAACTCCCGGAATAGGCGCAATAGCTACATCTCAAATTGCAGTTTTGCGTGACTTGCAGAGTGATCGAGCCAACATTTCTGGTTAAATTGTGCTGCAAGGAGTCGCTCATGGGATGAATCATCTCAAAATCCTGTTTCTCCGCCAAAAAACCGGAATCCATTAAGGTTTGAATTTCCGGTTCTACATGTTCAAAGTTTGAAGCTCTATAGCTCAACAAGGCTTCATAGGATCTTCCCTTTAATTTGAGAAATGTATTTGCGTTGGCATCGAACATATATTTCCCCGTTACCGTTTCAAACAAATGAAATATTGGCACCTGAACTCCCCCCACTCTAAAAGTGAAGCAGGACAGCCTTTTTATAAAGCCATTAAGCCATCCTGCTCTTAGTTATACTTAAGATTGCGTTTACCCGATTCCAATCGCTGTCATCTGCATGGAATTTCCAGTATAGGTTACTTGTTTCATGGCTGTTTTGTTTGATCCGCTGGAATTACATGTACATGCATAGCAGGGGCATGCACTGCAAGCTGCGTACGCCTCCAGAGTTTCATAATTTGCATTTGTTCTTTTTACAAGTTGTTTCATATGCCTGTTCCTCCTTTCGCATCAGATTTATCTAAATATCAATATTTGATATTTAAATCACTTGAAGGGTCAAGCTATTCAACGAATTGATGCTGTTGTGTGATGAGCCGGTACCTCTCATTTGTGTTAGACAACTCCTCATGAAGTCCAAAACCGGTCACCTGCCCTTGCTCTAAAAAGATCACCTTGTCCACGTGCTGTAGAATGTCTGGCCTGTGGGTGACTATAATTACTGTATTGTTCTGGAGTGCTGTATCTAATAGATGGTTTATGGCTTGTTCGGAGTGAAGATCAAGGCTGGAGGTCGCTTCATCAAAAATCACCAAGGGTCTGTTTTTCACTAATGCTCTGGCTATGGCGATTTTTTGTTTTTGCCCTCCGGAAAGTCTGTTGCCGTTGGGGCCTACGACATAATCGTCAAACAGGTTTGTATTCGTCTCTGCTAATTGGGTAACCTCAATAGCTTGTCTATACTGCTGATTCCCGATTTCACTGTACAGTTTTATGTTATTTTCGATTGTTGTGTCAAATAGATACACCTCTTGACTTACAGTCGAAATCAATTCCCGATATTCATTCAAATTAATATCCCTAATATCCATTCCATCCAATAGTATTTGCCCTGCAAGCGGTTCGTAAAATCTTAATATTAAACTTAGGATTGTCGACTTACCCGACCCATTCATTCCTACAATCGCCACCTTCTCATGGCTGCCAATCGTGAAGTTCACATCCGACAAGACCCGTTCAGCATTATAGGAAAAACTCACATTTTTAAACTGAATGCTACCAAACGGGTTGACCAGCTTCACATTGACGTTGCCAGCCTCTAAATCACAGGTTTCTATTTCTTCCTGCAGCAACAAATAATACCTTTGAGCAGAAGGAATTATTCCCGATATCAGGTAGCCGATATTTAACATCGATGAGATAGGAGTGGTCACATACGCGCTATAGGTAATGAAAGCAAATATGCTTCCTACCGAAAGCTTTGATTCAAATACCATTGTTGATCCGGAAGCATATATAAGAAGAACCAGTCCACCGATTAGAAATCTCTCCACAGTAATACGCCAGTTATCCAACAAGCTAATGCCCATCTGTGAGGTTATTACCTGATTCTGCTTGTCCGCAAATTCTTTTTCTTTGAAAAAGAATAAATTAAAAAGCCGTGTTTCCTTCACGCCGTTCAAGCTGTCCTCAAACCAATGCGAATATTCACCATCCTTCGTGATGTAATGTTCTGTAAGTGACTTTCTTTTTTTAGCAAACGATTTCAAAATCAAATATTCAACAGGTATTAAAATAAGCACAAGAATTGTAAGTTCCCAGCTTATGACAAAAAGTCCAATTAGTCCTCCCGCCAAACTAAAGCACTGACTCACAATAAAAAGCATGCTGCCATCCGTAATTTGCGAGATATTCGATATATCTGAGCTAACACGATTTAATAGTTCACTGCAATTTTTATCGGTGAAAAATTTCACTTTCACTTTCATGAGCCGGTTAAAAGCATCTTTATGCAAGGTGTAGATGATGTGTGAAGATATTCTTATCCTTTGTTTTTCTTTGAGTAAATCTAAAAAGCTGCTGAACGTGGACAACAAAAAGATGAATATTGCCGTTATGATGATGGTTTTGACGTCTGATTTCATAAAACCGTCGTCAATAATGATTTTGTTGAACATCGGCAAGACCGAACTAACTAAAGTTGAAAATATTAATAACAGAAGAATAATGCATAAATTCTTTTTATGCGGTTTGAATAATCTGATAAGTTTTTTAAGGGTATCCTTATCATTCATAACATGTATCCTCTTCTACTATTCAGCTTGGGTTTGACATTGATAGCGCTATCAATATATCATATAAATGAATATTTGGGGTATTTTGGTAGCTAATGGCTGGAAAACGAGGCTGAATGACGTTTCATGTCAGGTTCTGATCTTAAAAAAATCACAAATATAAAAGCGGGAGGAATGGCTTTGTTCCACATGGCTGTATGCGATGACGAGAAAAAGGAACTCATTCTACTAAAGGAATATCTCCCAAGATTTACGAAAAGAACAGCTTACTCCTTTGAGACTCAATATTTTTGTAGTGGCGAGGAATTGCTTCACTCTTACCATGAACAGATGAGTTATCCTTTTCATATTCTCTTATTGGATGTTGAGCTGAAAGGATTAAATGGAATCGAGGTTGCCAAAAAAATCAGGGCGCTTCCGGATCGAGATGTCCAAATCATATTCTTGACCAACTATCCGCAGTATGTAATGGACAGCTTTGATGTGCAAGCCTTCCATTATCTGATTAAACCTGTGGCCTATGAGTTATTCGAGGCAAAGATGAGCAAGCTGTGCAACTATATCGTTTCTTCTGTAAACCGGTTCTTATTGATTAAAACTGAAGATGGACATGTGGTTATCAAAAAGTCCGACATTATTGCGATTGTTAAAATCAAACATTCCTTGGCCAAAAACCGGCTAAAGATCATTACCTCGACGCAGCATTACATCATTTCAGGTACACTTTCTGAATATATAGGCAAGCTAAACCGCCCGTTTATGCTTATTCATCGTTCCGTTATTGTTAATCTGGAACATGTCCACAAGTTCACCGCTACTTCTGTATTCATGCACAATCAAGAGCAGTTTCCTATTGGACGCACTCTGGCAAAAGAGGTTAAAGAAGCCTACGCCTATTATATGATTGCGCAATTCAAAGAAAGATGATGACCTTATATTATTTTATTGTCATCCTGTTGCTGCTTATTCTGATCATGTGGGAAACCCTTCTCCTATTCGGTAAATTCAACAGAAACACCAAACTGATTGAAGAGAATTTACTATTGCAGAAACAGCTGGATTACCAGCACAGCAGCTATGAACAAACCGTACATTCCATTACTAACATCAAACAAGTTATCCATGATACGAACAAGCAATTGGTATATGTCCGGACTTGCATTCAAAACAATGAAATTCAGGAATCCATTCATCACATCAATCAAATGCTCGGTCAAATTCATCAACCTGCTCCAAAGCTATCAACAGGCAATTTGGCCATTGATGCTTTAATTGACAACGCACTAAATATTGCCTGTGAACACTGCATTGCCATGAACAATGATATTCGGATACACACCGGAGCTATTGAAATTGAACGGCTTGACTTGTGCACCGTGATCGGGAACGTGCTGGACAATGCTCTGGAAGCCGCTGCAAGGGTTCCTAAAAAAGAAGATAGATTTATTCATCTTCTGATATTCACGACTGATACTGCATTATTTATCCAAGTCACCAACTCGCGGAGCGAATCCAGCGCCATGGTGCGGTGTAATCGCAAAACAAATGCCGGCTTCCACGGATTCGGCTTAACGAATATTCAAAGAGTGGCTAAAAAATATGGAGGTAATCTTGTTACCAAGGCTCAAAACTATGAATTTGAAACTATCATTGTACTGCCTTTTTCTAATGGAGGCATAGTGAGAAGTCCCGGCTTTCCTTGCAAGCACAAGTAGCCGCTCCCCAAGAATCGCGTTCAAGGGGACCGGCCCTGGCTGCAGGCTTTACGAACTTTACGAAGTAATCTCAAACAATCTCGCTGTTTTTCCTGGTGGGAGGGCCACTGTCAATACTCCTGCTGATTTATCCCAATTCCAGGCCAAGTTATGCTGCTGCGGATAGGCACAGGCGATGGCTGGTTCAAGCCCCCTCAGCTCTTCTATCGGCAATTGGACATTATCGGCTTCTCCGGCAATCCGCCATACCGCCACGTACCTGCGTTCCCCGCGCCGCAGCCCGAGGCTAACCCATTCGCCCCCGCTATCCGGCAGGCCGAGCGGCCAGAAAGGCGTGGCATGCGGGATATCGCTGCGGATGGTTTTGTAATAATCCAGAGCTTCCTTCACCAGTTTTCTGCGGCGGGGCTCAAGCTCCGCCAAATGTCCGCTCTGGTGCACACGCAGCAGCAGCGCATTGACCATATTGAAGATGACTTCCTCATCATCGCCTTCGCGCAGCGGATACGACCAGACCGCGGACTGCTCCGGTGTCAGTGCCGCCGGTGAGCCTGCGGCTATGGCCGCGTACTGTACATAATCCTCCTGGTCGCTGGTCGACTGGATGCTGTGCCGGCTGAGCATCGCATAATCCATACGCATGCCGCCGCTGGAACAGTTCTCGATCACAAGATTTGGATAACGCACAAAGATGCTGTCCAGCCAAGCCAGATAGGCACGGTTATGCTGCAGCAGCCCGTCGCCGAAGCTGTCCGCAGCTGTCTCTGTTCCAATGCCTGCATTGATGTTGTAATCCATCTTAATGTATCCTACGCCGTACTGCTCAACCAGACGGGCAATAACACCGTTTGCATGTTCAATCACTTTCGGGCTGCGGTAATCGAGCTGGTAGCGGCTGCGGTCCTTAACCCGTTTGCCATGCCGCATGAAAAACCAGCTGTCATCGGTCTCCGCCAGCTTCGGACTGTTGATGCCCATAACCTCCAGCTCCAGCCATAGTCCGGGAATCATTCCTTTGCTGCGGATATAGTCCAGCACATATTTAATCCCTTCCGGGAACCGCTCACTGGAAGGCTCCCACTGTCCTACGCCATCCCACCACTCTCCAGGCGCATACCATCCGGCATCGATGCAGAAATATTCACAGCCGACATCGGCAGCGGCGTCGATTAAGGGCAGCAGCTTCTCCGTCGTCGGGCTTCCCCACAGGCAGTTCATATAGTCATTAAAAATAATCCGCAGCAGCTCATTATCCTCATTGGGTCTGCGGATCATCCGGCGGTACGCCGTAAGCTGTTCCGCTGCACCCTGGAATCCTCCCTGTACAGCACCCACAGCTACAGGCACCGAGGTGAACTCCTCACCCGGGGCCAGCTTCAGCCACCAGTGGTTGTCATGCTCTGTAGGCCCGCTGGCCAGCAGTGTAAGCTGATCATACTGATCCGTCAGCTCCCAATGCCAGGAGCCGTTATGCTCAATCTGCCAGAACAGGCTTGTCCCGCTCTCCTTGTTGTGCAGCACAGCCATGGGAAGCAATTCTGCCGCCGACCAGGAGCCTGTATTGCTTGCGGCAATCCGTTTCGAGCCGCGGTCGGCCAGATGGGACATCCCCAGCTCAGGCAGCCGGTAGGTCCGCCACTGCAGCTCACTCTGCCACCCGCTATGCGCGAGGGTTACCTCGATCTTGTCGTTGCGGTCTCCGCTTCCCTCCTTGTCGACACCTGTAAGAGCAAACGACGAGATGTATTCCACAGCCGCCTCGGCTTCCCCGGCATTCTTCAGCACTGTCCAGCTGCGTACAATCTGCACGCCCTTATAGAACTGAAAATGCTGTACTGCCTGAATTCCAGTGAGATGATCGGTCAGGGTCAGCTCCAGCTTGCGTCCCAGCGCATTCCCCGTGTCGCTGTGCCCGGCATATACCATCCGGAGCCCCGGATAGGAGGCCCGGTGTGTGCGCCCGTGATATTCGGCGCGGTCTTCACCCGACAATTGCAGCTCCAGCAGCCGGAAGCCCGGTTTATTCTTGTCGGCGATAGCCCCGGCTTCCAAAGGTGACGCTCCGAAGTGCAGCAGCCGGACATCCTGCTCCGCTGTAATTTCAATCGTAAGATAAAGTCCATTTTCGGCGATTTCAATGATCTTGCTGTCCATATTTAATTTAGCCTCCTGCCATATGTTGGTGTCTTATATGATTATAATTTGTTTCACCGGAAATCCAAACATTCACCGCAGTTACGGCATTCACCGCCTCCCGCCAACAATAAAGGGACGGCCCCCCGGTAAATGAATCTTACCTTCGAGACCGTCCCACATCGAAATGTTTTATTGAGCCGATCCAAATTGGATCCAGGCTTTCTGAATTTCGTTGATCGCTTGATCCTTAGTTTTGCTGCCGCCGATGTAAGCCTGCATCAATTCACCGAATTTCTGGTGGAAGGTATCCAGGGAGTAGTTGACCGACAGGTCGCCGGATTTCTCCGTCTTCAGGATTTCTTCCATTTCCTTAGGCATTTGCAGGTCTGGCATTGGGGCATCCTTGATTGGCGGGATTACCTTAGCCACGCTGGAGAACCAGTTTTTCCCGTATTCGGAAGTATACAGCCAGTTGAAGAACTCAATAGTTTCTTTAACTACAGCAGAATCCTTGTTGATACGCAGCGCCTGGTCAGCACCAGTAATAATCTGGGACTGTTCCGCTTTGTCGCTGACAGGGTAGCCGGCGATGCCAAGGTCAAAATCTGGTGTGATTTTCTTAATGGCTTCTTCATCCCATGCGCCCTTACCGTTCATAAATGCAGTTTTGCCAAGAGCGAAGTCGCTGACTTGAGCATTGCTGTCGCGCTCCAGCGGCTTGTCCGTACCGTGCTTAACTGTAGTGTCAATGTAATTAAAGAAGTTATTGTACAGCACCGGATGATCCTTGATGGTCGTCTTGCCGGCGATGAAATCTGCTACAAGCGTTTTGGCATCCGTACCGGCATCAATTGCAGCCGCATCCACAAAGTGTTGGAAGATATGCTTCCATACCCACCACTCTTTGTAGGCATTGGCGAACGGTGTAATCCCTTTTGCCTCCAGCTTGGTGATCGCATCATCCAGCTGGGCGGTTGTCTTTGGAATTTCTGTAATGCCGGCATCAGACAGCAGCTTTTTGTTGTACATCAGTACGAACAGGTTGCCTTTCACCGGAAGTCCCAGCACCTTACCGTCGGTAGAGCTCATATTGGAGCGGACCGCATCGGTCATCGCTGCCGCAAGCGGCTCATTCGTAAGATCGGCACTGTATTCAGCAAAGGTATCAATATCTCCACCAGCTGTCGTCTGGAACACGTCCGGAGTGCTGCCGGCAGCAATTTTCGATTTAAGTACCGTATTGTAGTCAGCCTGCATAATTTCCAGGTTAATGGTTACGTTTGGTTTAACCTTTTTGTATTCTGCAATGTAGGCATTGAACGCATCGGTGTACTCCGGTGATGCGGTAAACATATTAATCGTTACGGGCTTGGAGGAATCCGTTGTGGCAGCATTATCCGTCCCGTTTGTACCAGCCGTATTATTAGTAGCGGCATTATTGTTGTTCCCGCCGCAACCGGCCAGCAGACCGCCGACGAGCAGCAGACTTGCAGATAGTCCCATAAATCGTTTTAACATGATGTTGCCCCCTTTTTCTTATGCATCTTGTGTGGTCTTGTTGCTATTCTAAATAAAAAGAAAAAGGATAAGAATGTACATAAGTGAACTTATGAGGGTAAAAAAGTGGGCTAATGTAACCGTTTCACTTTTCTACCCCGGGCAGAAGGAGCCTGAATTCAGAAGGTGAACAGTCGTAATAATTGCGGAACGCCTTGCTGAAATAGTTTTTGTCCTTATAGCCCAGCATCTCGGAGATATCCTGGATTTTGAGGGCAGGATCAGACAGCAGGTCCTTGGCCTTGTCCATTCTTACCTTTTGTACATACTCATGAATGCCGTAACTGTATTGGGCCTTGAACAGCTTCATCAAGTATTCTCTGCTCAGGAAATATTTATCCGTGAACAACGATATTTTAATATTCTCGAAATAGTGGTTATCAATGTATGCTTTAATATTTTCCAGCACATTGCCGCGGTTACCGGCAAGGGATCTGCCGATTTCACCGGCATAGACATCCAGAATATGATTAAGCACGCCTTCAAACTGCTCAAAGGAGGCGAAGTCACCGGCGATCCCCAGCCCGCGCAATCCCTTGTCTTTGCCGCCTCGCAGCCGTTCAGGACCTGCATTCAGTTCCTTGGCGATATCGTTCAGCAGAATAATGAACTCCTGAATCGTCCGGTCAGCTGCCCCGAGGCTGAAATGCCCGGAGGTCTGCCATTGTCCGGTGAATTCGCCGAGAATGCTTTTGGCATGATTCACATTTCCGCTCTCCAGAATATTGCGGATAAGCGGCATCCGGGCAGTCAGCGAAGGGCTGTCCTTAACTGGAGGTTTGGCACCTGCACCGGCAGCAACGATGCCGCTCTTTAGATTCAGCAGATCAATGGCGTCCAGCGACGCTTTGGCGGCGTCATACGACTGTGCGATATCCATACAATCACTATAAGGCTCTCCAATGCCTCCTGCACAAGCAATTCCGAACAGCTCCTTCAAAGTCGAAGCGGCCTTTTTCATATGATGCAGGGACAGAAAGGCCGCATCTTGCCCGTAACCGCCCTTCATGGTAAAGATAGCGATAAATTCACGTTCTGCCCGGGGGCTGACGAAGCTGAACGCTTCAAAATCCCCGCCGCTGTTCTCATTAATGACATTCGTTACGGCAAAATGCATCAGATCCCGGTCTTCATGAAATCTTCCCTTGCGGACCTGCTCCAGATTGAGCAGCCGGACAATCCCGACAGCAAAAAAATGGCCGGGTTTATCTGCACCGATCAGCGGCAAAAAGGCTTCATTGGACTGGTTCTTGAAGCTGCGCTCGATAATCGACAGATACATCTTCTCCTTCAGCTTCGGAATGGACATGTTAAGCGTGATGTTCCGGCTGATAAATTCGCTTTCTTTCTTGCGTTTCGCCTCCAGCAGGTCGACGGCCTTGCGCAGCGCGCTGTTCAGATCACTCCGGTTAACCGGCTTCAGCAAATAGTCGACAACCTTGGAACGGATAGCCTGCCGGGTATATTCGAAATCATTGTAACCACTGATGACAATCAGCAGCAGATCCGGAAATTCATGCTCGGCGATTTGTAGCAGCTGGCTGCCGTTCAGCTCCGGCATCTTCATATCGACAAGTGCGATATCAATTTTGTGCTGCCGCAGCATGGCCAGTCCAACGTTGCCGTCCGTAGCCTCCAGCACCTGATCTACCCCTAGTCCCTTCCAGTCCCCCAGAATGTTGATGGCTTCGCGCAGCGGCTCTTCATCATCTATGATGAGTACTTTATACATGTTGTCCCATTCCTCCCCGCGGTAATTGCATTTCCATTGCCGTTCCGTGCTCATTACTACTGATCGCCAGACCCGCTTCTTCTCCATATAGAAGCTTCAGCCGTGTATTCAAATTTTTCAGTCCGATGCTTTCATTCCCGTCTTCGGACAAGTCTCCTCCAAATTCCTCCCACTGGATCTGCAGCGTGCTCAGCACTTCCGCAAGCCGTTCTCCGCTAATGCCAGGCCCGTCATCCAGTACAGAAATCACATTGTAGTCTGGAGTAATCCGCGCCTCAATCCTGATCGTGACTGTAGTGGATACCTTCTCCAGCGCATGCTTGATGCAGTTCTCCACCAGCGTCTGAATGGACAGCTTGGGAATACTCAGCTCCAGCAAGGTCTCGTCCCAATCGTAGACAACCTGCATCCGACCCCCGAACCGGGCCTTCTGCAGCGCCAAATAGCGTTCAATATGCCTCAGCTCTTCCCTGGCAGCAACAACATCACGGCCGCTGATGCAGTATCGCAACGTCAAAGCCAGATTATCGACCATCTCGACGATATCGTCATTGTTGTTCTTCAATGCCTTCGTAGAAATCGCCTGCAGAGCATTATATAAGAAATGCGGGTTAATCTCCGCCTCCAGCGCTTTGAGCACCGCGTTTTTCTCGACGATTTTCATTTTATACCGCTCATTGATCAGTTCATTGGTTTTTTCAACCATCTTATTGAAATGGCGCGACAGATACGCGATCTCATCGTTTCCCTCCACCTGTGCTTCGGCATCAAAGCTGCCGGTGCTGAACCGCTTCATTTGCAGCGACAGATTTTTCAGCGGATTTGTGATCCTGTTGGAGATGAAGCTGACAAGGACCACCGAGACGATCAGAAACAGCAGGCCAATGAAGTAGTTTAATTTACGTGTCGTTGTCGCCGCTTCGTAAATTTCTTTGTAGGGAATCGGCTTGATCAGCTTCCAGCCCTCTTTTTTATTAATGTCATAGATCACCAGATATTTTTGTTCATCAGCCGACCACGTAAGTCGTCCGCCTTGGGCTGGGGTCAGCTGGTCCAGCAGGCCTGCCGCTTCACTTTTGGCATAAAATTCACGGTCATCCACCACAAACGCCTCATTATCCGGGCTGACATACATCAAATGCTCTCCGCTGCTGAACGGAATATCCTTCATGATCTCATCGGTGACGCTCGAGTTGAAGTACAAGGACAATACCGCCTGCGGTTCTCTGGACGCGATCGAACGGAGCAGCCTGTGGTAGCCCATGAAACTTTTGTCTTTATTAATAGGATAGTCATCCTGTTCCGAAGTGTCCTGCACAAAGGATTGATATGAACGGTTAAACGGGCTTGCCAGCGCACGCTTATACCAGGTGAGATTCTCAATCGGGGGGTGCTGGGCGACCCGGATCGTAATATTATAGTTCTCTTTGGTGACATAATAATACTTCTGCTCTTTGATCACGTAGAGGGTTATAGCCTCCAGGTCGTTGCGTGAAAAATAGAGATTCTTCAGGTAATCCTCCACATACATCTTGGAGGCGTAATCCTCCGATTCATGCATGATGGCATAAGTAATCTCATCATAGGAGATTTGCGGCAGGGACAGCTGCTCGATCCCGTCAAGGTAACTTTCCAGATTACGGCCAACCAGCAGCAGGTTGTTGCTTGTGCTCGTTATTCTGCTGTTCACTGATTCCTTGCGCAGCATTCCATATGAAATGAACGTCAGCGAAGTAACCACCAGGATAATAATGGTCGTGAACAGCAGAATCAGCTTATTCGCCAGACGGCGTGAAATCCGCTCCAGTAAAGGCTCAAACAGCTTATGCAGAATTGATCTAATGATGTGCAGCGGCCTCCTTTGCTTGCAGGTACAATACCCGGAAATGATGGCCTCCGCGAAATGCCAGGACCCTTTTCTCCAGCTTCAGAAATTTTTCGGTGTTCTTTTCAGTTCACCTTTTTACCCCTAACTGTACTCTTAAATCCATTTTTGAGAATAGGGGTCTGCTCTATAATACACAATATAGACTAACCGGAATGGTTATGTGTGGCAAGCCAGGCACATTGCTCCCACCCTATAAATACAAGAAGAGGTGCTTCCATGTTAAAAACACTCGGCAGAAAATGGCGTGAGAAAATAGAATTCGGAATTTTCACGCTTCCTGTTCTGATCTGTATCGCTGTAGCATTCTACATTCCTTTTGCCATGACCATCCGTTATTCGATGACCAAATGGAACGGGATATCCAAACATCCCAAATTTGTCGGACTGGATAACTTCAAGCAGATCTTCACGGGAGATACCAACTTCTCCGATTCAGCGTGGTTCACCATCAAATATGCGGTGCTCTACATCATACTTGTTAATGTGCTGGCCATCCTGCTGGCCGTGCTTCTGGACATGAAGCTGAAGACGACTTCCTGGCTGAGAGCGGCGTTCTTTATCCCTTATATCCTCAGTCTTGTTATCGTCGGCTTCATCTGGAAATTCATCTTCATGCAAGGCTTCAACTCCCTCGGAGAAAGTACAGGCTGGGACATATTCGGCCTAAGCTGGCTAGGGACGCCTGGACTGGCCTTCATTTCGATCTTAGGAGTCTCCATATGGCAATCGGTCGGCTTCTATCTAGTCATCTATATTGCCGGTCTGCAATCTGTACCTGAAGACCTGAAGGAAGCAGCCACCGTGGACGGTGCCGGACCGCTGAGAAGATTCTTCAGCATCACCCTGCCGCTGCTCGCTCCATCTATCACCATTTCAGTATTCATGGCCCTGACCAACTCGATCAAGGTGTTCGACGTTATCCTGTCGCTGACCGGCGGCGGCCCTGGCGGAACTACCTACAGTATCGCTTATGATATTTACCGGGATACCTTCCAGAACAATCTGTACGGATATGGTACGGCAAAAGCGCTCATCCTCTTCCTGGCTGTGCTTGTCGTGACAATCATCCAGCTTACGTTCTTCAAGAGAAGAGAGGTTGAGGCATAATGAAAACAAACAACAGCAAAGCGGGCAAGATCATTCTGGAAGTTGTTCTGGTCCTCCTATCTCTTTTGTTCTTGTATCCGCTGTTCCTGACCGTAATCAACTCTCTGAAAAGCTTCAGTGAGGTCATGACTGACGTTATTGCCCTGCCGAAGAAGCTGACCTTCAGCAACTACTCCTATGTGTGGGAGTTCATCAATTATCCAAGATTGTTCCTGAACAATTTCATTATTACCGGCGTCGGCCTGCTGGGAATCGTGTTCATTTCATCCATTGCGGCTTATAAGCTTGCACGGACGAAATCCAAATGGAGCGGAGTGATCTACTTCCTCTGCATTATGCCGATGCTCATTCCGTTCCAGTCGATCATGCTGACCGTACTGCAGACTGCCAAGAACCTGAACCTGTCCGAAAGCACTTGGGGACTGGGTCTGCTGTACTGGGGCTTCGGAGCTCCGCTGGCCGTATTCATCTATCACGGCTTCGTCAAAGGCATTCCGCTGGAAATCGATGAAAGCGCCACGATCGACGGGGCTTCCGGCTTCCGCCTGTTCTTCAGTGTAATCTTCCCGCTGCTGAAATCGGTAACGACGACCATCGTCATCATCGACGTCATGTGGATCTGGAATGACTTCCTGCTTCCGCTGCTTATGGTCAACGGCTCTCCGGATACGAAGACACTTACACTTGCAGCTTATACATTCGTGGGCCAATACACTTCGGACTGGCAATATGCGATGACGGCCATGGTAATGGCTGTACTGCCGTCCATCGTCGTATTCATCTTCCTGCAGAAGTATATTGTTAAAGGCGTTGTCGCCGGGGCAGTGAAGGGCTGATTTCAATACAGTGTTACACTTCATATGACAAAAAAGAGCATGTGATTAGCCATTAGGCTAGGGTCACATGCTCTTTATATTATTGAGGTCAAAGATCCTCTGTAACTGTACCATCTGCCGCTACGACAGCATTGAACGACAGCTTGTTCATTCGCTTGATGGTCTCCTGATTATAGGCGTTGCCCATAAAATTCGGCTGTCCGCCGATAATCTTAACCGGCGTAATTTTGCCGGTTACACCACTATCGCTGATTGTGAAGTTGACCAGCATCGAATGCAGGGTCTTCTCTCCGCCGCGCGTAGAACGGTTGAATACAAAATTACCGAGCGAATAGTAGATCGGCTTATGCTTGTAATATTCGATCCCCATCAGGTTGTGGCTGTGCGCACCAAGGATAATATCCGCGCCGCAGTCGATCATTTGCTTGGCCAGCGTCCGGGCGTAGTCCTCCGGATAGTCCTTGAACTCCTGGTTCCAATGGATATACACAATGGTATAATCATTGTCCTTAGCTGACTTCTTAATCGCACCCATCAGCGGCTCCGCAGTGTAGGCTGAAGCAGCTCCGGGATTGTTTTTCCCGGCATACCAGGAGGTGCCGGATAACACGCGGCTTGTGCCCAGCACAGCTATCCGTTTGCCTTTGACAGTCTTAATATACGGTTTAAAGGCTTCCTCAATATTGTTGCCTGCACCTGTATGGCCAATCTTGTGCCGGTCCAGATGCACCAACGTATCCAGCATGGCATTCTGCCCGTAATCCAGGATATGATTGTTGGCCACGGTCACGCCATCAATTCCC
Organism: Paenibacillus sp. FSL L8-0470; assembly: GCF_038008625.1. Taxonomy (NCBI): domain Bacteria; kingdom Bacillati; phylum Bacillota; class Bacilli; order Caryophanales; family Paenibacillaceae; genus Paenibacillus; species Paenibacillus sp. FSL L8-0470. The sequence goes on along the minus strand of NZ_JBBOZM010000001.1, from coordinate 2,237,523 downwards.
GCATAGCTGAGTCCACCCAATGTTTCCGGCTTGGAGCGGAAGGCAAAGGTCTTCTCGGCCGCCTTCCCTCTGACCGATACCGGTGTCTCCAGATTCGCAAACGCAAGATCAGCTTTCTGCAGGACCGGTGCCACTTTGGTGAATGGAAAATGAACCCCGTATTTTGCAATCTGCTCGCCCACAAAACCGTCCAGCAGAATATCTCCGGCAAAAGCAAGTGTGATGTTCTCCTGCGCCGCTGCCCCTTTGCTAAATACAGCAGAAGAGGGTACAAGCAGGCATAATATAACTGTAATGATTGCCAATCTTTTCAATACTCTAGCCCCTTTTTATAAGATATTGTTCTACTATACTGAAAGCAGATTCTTAAAAGAAGGGTATAAAGTCCTGCTAGATTTGCGCTTTTTTGAGCACAGCTCTGAAACAGTTCAGTCCGCCCCACAAATCTGTACGCACAGCATCCTCAGGAAGATTGAAATCTGTCTCCCCCCAATACTGGAATCCGGACTGCAGCAGCACGTCGTTCATCAGCGGCAGATTGACTGTAGGATAATCAAAGGTCAGTACCAGCAGGCCCTCTCCGTTCAGCGTTCTGTGGAACTCCTGCACCGCACGCACAGAATCCTCCAGCGACAGATGCTCCAGTACCGAGATGCAAAAAATCGTATCAAAGCTCTCATCGTCATACGGCAGCTTGGTGAGATCGGCCTGGGCCAGATGTAGATTTGTTGTCCGTCTCGCCTCCACCTGCCGTGCCGCTTCGGCTCCGATATCACCGGCAATGTTCTGGAGGATCGCTTCCCTTGACAGGATGCGGGCATCAAGATCACAGGCATAGACCTCGTCGCTGAATCCGGCGAGATAGAACTTCAGCGGATGGGAAATGCCGCAAGCGGCATCCAGCACCACATCATGGGGCGAAATAAAGTTTGTACACCACTCGTATTCATAAGGGCGGCTCCACCAGGATTCCGGCAGATCGTAAATCAGCTTCTCACGGCGTGCATCGGAATTTACAAAAAAACGGGAGACATACGGATGTGTCGGCATGGCCAGGACTCCTTTTAAGGGGATTTCGGTAGTGAGAGTATATTCAAGATTCCCCGTTTCATGCCACGCCCTCACATCAGCACGTATAAGCAACAAAATTCCCCACAAAAAGACGGTGATCCTTATTAGGAATCACCGTCTTTTTGAGCTTATGTGCAGCCTATGAGCTTAAGCTTAGACGTAATAAGAAAGCAGCTTGGGATCGATGCCATGTTTGCTGATCAGATTGTCCACCATCTTCGACCATTCCTGGTCCATCAAGCACAGCTTAGGATGACGCTCAAACCACGCTACCGAGAGCTTCACTCCTTCTGCGAACGGAACTGTAGCCTTATAATCCGGCACAAGCCGTTTGATTTTACTGTTGTCGAACACACTGCTTACCGCCTGGTCCCCGATCAGGCCATCCGCTGTGCCCGCCGGTGTATGGGCTGCGATGAAATCCGTGGAGATATGCACAACCTTCGGCTCTCTGCCTGCAGCCTCCCCAATGGCAGCATAAATCTGATTCCAGCTCAGCACTTCATCAGAAGTGATATGGACAGCCTCTCCAATGGCTTCAGCATGTCCCAGCAGGCCGACAAACCCTTTGGCAAAATCGGTATTGTGGGTCAGCGTCCAAAGTGAGGTTCCGTCCCCATGAATCACGAGGGGCTGGCCTTTGCGGATGCGCTCTACCAGTGACCAGGGATGCTGCCAGCTCGTCAAAGCTGCAGGAATCGCTGTAACGCCATAAGTATGCGACGGACGGACAATCGTAACCGGGAAGCCGTTGCTGCGATGGGCTTCCAGCAGCAGTTCCTCACAGGCGATTTTATCGCGTGAATACTGCCAGTATGGATTGACAAGCGGCGTCTCTTCCGTGATCCGGTAATGCCGCTGCGGCTTCTGGTAAGCCGATGCCGAGCTGATAAAGATATATTGCTTCGTCCTGCCGGTGAACAGTTCGATGTCGAGCTGCACCTGCTCAGGAGTGAACGCGATCCAGTCTACCACAGCATCAAATTCATACCCCTTCAGCACTTCACGGGCTTCCGCCCCCTTGCGGATATCTCCCTGGATCACCTTCGCACCTTCCGGCACGAATTCGCCCCGCTCTCCGCGATTAAACAGATACAGCTCTATCCCGCGCTGAACAGCCAGTCTGGAGACGGCCTCGCTGATTAATCCTGTCCCTCCGATAAATAGTACCTTCATCTCTGTCTGCTCCTTTCTTTAGCCCAGAATCTCTTCAATCTTGCTCACAATATCCCCGGAGAGCTCTATGCCTGAGGCCAGAACATTCTCCTCGACCTGCTCCGGACGGCTTGCACCGACCAGCGCGCTTGCCACATTAGGCTGACGCAGAATCCAGGCCAGTGCCAAATTGCCGACAGAAATGTCCAGTTCAGCCGCAACACCCTCAAGCTGACGCACTTTGACAATCTTCTCATCCGTTATCCCTTTGCGCATCCAGTCCAGCTTAGCTGCCCGGCTGTCCTCAGGAATATCAGAGACGGAGCTGTATTTACCCGTCAGCAGACCTTGGGCAAGCGGGGAAAAGACAACTTGTCCGATTCCTTTGCGCTGGCCTAGCGGAATGATTTCTTTCTCAATATAACGTTCGAACATATTATAAATAGGCTGGTTAACAACGATATGATCCAGCAGGTAACGGTCGGCGACCGCGAGTGCTTCCGCCATTTGCGCTGCCGTCCATTCACTTACACCCACATAGAGCACCTTGCCCTGACGGACCAGATCATCCAGTGTCCGCAGTGTTTCTTCAATAGGAGTTTCCGGATCATAGCGGTGGCAGTACATAATGTCCACATATTCAGCCCCAAGCCGTTTCAGACTGGCATGGCACTGCTCGGTAATATGCTTGCGGGACAATCCGCGGTCATTGGGCCCCTCCCCCATAACGCCGAAAACCTTGGTCGCCAGAACATAGGACTCGCGGGGAAATCCGCGTAAAGTTTCGCCCAGCACTTTCTCCGCCGCTCCTTTTTCATATACATTGGCCGTATCAAAAAAATTAATACCCAATCCGTAAGCGGTTTCAATGGCTTTAACGGCATTCTCACGTTCCACGTAACCGCCGTAAGTCAGCCAGCTTCCCAAGCTGATTTCACTGACCTTAAGCCCTGTTCCACCCAATCTGCGATACTTCATTTCACACTGCTCCTCTCCATAGATCCGGCTCTAATGGCTCCGGTTGTTTTGTACACAACTTTTATTTTAGATCAGTTCACCTGTAAATTCCATCCTATTTGAATAAAATAGAAATCGTATGGTAAAATTTAAAGGTCTATTTTACCAATTTGCTAAGGGAGCATCCGGCAATCCCTGCCGGGTCATCCGTGAAATTATAGAAGCAGACCGGGATAAATACCGGCGGGAATAGCCGTTAGAGTCCATTTGGTGTTGAGATCTTAAGACAGCAGTCCTGGTGAGGGCTGCTTTTTTCTTTGGCTCACTGGACAATTGCAAAAACTCAGGGTATGTTATTTATAATACTTTTAATAACCAATATCGAAAGTGTCAAAGGTATGGAGGATGCACCCAATGAATCAGATCGCAAACAATTCCATTCGCGTCAAAAGGATCAATCAGGAGCTGATCAAGGAAGCCTTAAAAGCGATGAAGCAAGGCACAAAGGCTGCGGTAGCCAGCGTTACAGGATTAAGTATAGCGACCTGCGGAAACATCCTCAATGAGCTGGTCGAAACCGGCGAGGTTATTGAAACCGAGCTGGAAGCTTCCAGCGGAGGACGTCCGGCAAGGCGTTTCCTGTACAATGCCGATTTCTCCTATATTGCCTGCATCTATGCCAAAACGGAGGACGGCTCGTTATCCTTAACTTTTGCGGTAACGAATTCAACCGGTGAACTTGTGGAACAGGGTCTGCTGGAACCCGAGCTTATCGACGCGGCAAGCTTTGATCATCTGGTCGCAACGCTCACACAGAAATATAACAATATTAAGGCCGTTGGCATCGGTATTCCGGGTCTTGTTCATCAAGGTGTTATTAATATTTGTGACATCCATTCGTTAATCAATGTTCCGCTGGAATCACTGCTTAAGGAGAAGTACAACGTCGAGGTCACTGTAGAAAATGATATGAATCTCACCGCCTACGGATTCTACAACAAACAGTCCTATGATGAAGACAAAACCATCGTGGTGCTGACCTTTATCCGCGGCAGCTTTCCGGGCTCGGGGATTATAATCGACGGACATATTCACAAGGGAAATACCCGGTTTGCTGGCGAAGTTTCTTTTTTGCCCTTTGGAATTTCCCGGGAAGAGCAGTTCATCCGCTTAGGTGGAGATGATACCTTTCTCCCTTTGGCAGTGCATGCTGTAGCTTCCTTGACCGCGGTTATTAATCCGAGGACCATTGCACTTACAGGAGAGCAATTCAGACAAGAAGATGTGCAGCAGATTCTGGAAAGCTGCCTGGAGATCATCCCCGCAGAACATATGCCTCAGCTTATCCTGCTGGATGATCCTGATGATGATTACATGAACGGCCTTATTGCCATCACACTCGACAGCATGACGTACTCTTTACAGCTTATTGAGAAACGCCGGTAATTCTGGCGGCAATCTTGCAGTAAAGATAATAAAGAACACTTCAGGAGGCCGAAATCATGGCGACAAACAAAGTAAACATGCTAGCGGGCAAGCTGTACCTTGCCGGAGGCGGGGAATTAGCCCGAGACCATAAGAAATCCAGAATGCTCACCCGTTTGTTCAACAACAGTACAGAAGAACAGTTAGGATATAGAGTGGAATTGATCAAGGAATTATTCCGTTCTACAGGGGAATCCTTGCATATTGAGCCCCCTTTCCGCTGCGATTATGGCTGCAACATCACAATCGGCAATAACTTTTATGCAAATTATGACTGCATCATCATTGACGTGGCACCCGTAACCATAGGCAGCAATGTGTTATTTGGTCCAAGGGTAGGTGTATATACTGCCGGCCACCCCATTGATGCGGAAGTCCGCAATACTATGCTCGAATTTGGCAAACCGATTACTATTGGAAACAACGTATGGGTCGGCGCAAATACAGTAATAAATCCCGGTGTCAACATCGGCAACAACGTGATCATCGGTTCCGGGGCCGTAGTCACCAAGGATATTCCCGATAATGTTATTGCTGTAGGCAACCCCTGCAAAGTGCTTAGAACCATTACCGATGAAGACAAACAGCATTGGGAAACTCTCAAAAACGAATATTATAGAGACATTGAGATTGATTAATAAGCAGCATCAGAATCCGCCGATTTGGCGGATTTTTTTATATTATGCCTAGAGTGTGTCTTCAAACCGCTTCACCCGCCATCAAAACCTGCTGCTGTATGCCCTAAGTACCCTTTTCTGATCACACGCGGAGAATGCCGTTTCGTCACAGCCAATCCCAAAATAAAAGAATTATAATAGTGATTCCGCTCTTCTTCCGAAGGCGTGAGTGCGTCCGTATCCGGAAAGTGTATTCCTGGCTCTGAGCATAAACGGACCGGGTTGCCCCTATTTGGGCATTTTTTCCTGTAACAGTAGGACAACGGACTCCAGCACAGTTATTCCTCCCTGATGGCCGTTTTTAGATAGAATGCAGAACAGATAAGGTGTCGTCTGGGTCCGCAAAAGAGAATAAGCAGGGGTTTTTCTCTCCATAGCGTCTCCTGAGTCCGTCACGAGAAACGAACCTGCTGCGGGCTTTTTTAGGGACCCTACTTTCAATACTATTATCCCTGCTTCCCCAGAGCTCTTTCAGTTTGAAACACACTCTAGTAATTTCTTTCGCAAATTCAGAAATTAATAGTTTCTAAAAACCACTTGCTTTAAAAAAGTAATATGCTATAATAAACACACATAAGTTATTAGAAACTAAAACTAACAAATATCTCAGGAGGTAATTCAAATGACAAAGTTGAACATCGGTATTATACTAGGCAGCACTCGTCAAGGGCGGGTAAGTCCGCAAGTAGGTGAATGGGTAAAAGGAATCGCAGACGCTCGCGGAGATGCCAACTATGAAATCGTAGACATTGCTGATTTCAAATTGCCGCTGCTTGGTGAAAGTGATGATTACGCACCCGCTCAGGCTTGGGGAGCAAAGCTTGCCACACTCGACGGATTCGTATTCATTGCCCAGGAATATAATCACAGCCTTACGGGAGCACTCAAGAATGCACTGGATTCTGCCCGTGATGAATGGAATAATAAAGCTGCAGGTATCGTAAGTTATGGTTCTGCAGGCGGTGTACGCGCCGCTGAACACCTGCGTGGAATTCTCGGTGAACTGCAGGTTGCGGATGTCCGGGTACACCCGCTGTTGTCCTTGTTTACAGACTTCGAGAACGGTACAGTCTTCAAACCGGCTGATCTGCATACCGCAAATGTAAACGCGATGCTTGATCAAGTGCTGGCCTGGAGCGGAGCGCTAAAGACATTGCGTCAATAATAGAGGAACGGTATATCGGGCCACTTCACACCGTGAAGTGGCTTTTTTGCGTTATTCCCTTTCTCCTCTCCTCATCTCCTGGTGCCCAGCGCTAAAGCTTTAAAAGATCATGAGCCTTGGACCGCCCTCCGGCTAACCGCACGAATATCGACGCTGCCGCCAAAAATACAGCTACACCCGCAATGATCATAAAAAAAGAGTGGTCAAAAGCAGTACGGCTCGCCTCTTTCAATGCTTCAGACCATTTTAGGCAAGTTTCCTATGGTCAATTAATCAAGCGCATACTAAAGGTTTTAACAATTCCGACAACCTAATAAAACCATGATTCAAACAGGCTGTTAACGGGCCTATAGATCAGCATGACCAGAAGGAGCGGGCTTGGTACTTTGATTCTGTACAAGAAGCAGACGGTCGCACCAATGCCCATGATCCAGAGCATGCCCCAGACCAGCAAATCCCGGGTCTTGCTTCCCTGCTTTAGCAAAGGCACATCGACAGCTATACAGACAGCCGCAATAGCCAGAAATAACAGCAGCAACATTTCGCTCACTCCTTGACATCGTCAATAAAAGATTTGTCTGTAATACCGATCCGGTTAATCGTCATGGTGGCTTTGTAATGGACAGGCAGCGATTTCAGGTAATTATCCCCCTTTGTCTGCTGCAGCCTGGCCCAAGCTTTAGGATTGGCACGGTAGATCATCTGCCCAAAGCCCATGATATCCACATTGTAGCGCTCGTTAATTTGCTTGACGGCAGTTTCCATCCGCAGAATTATCCGCTCTTCCGATTTCCTTTCCAGTTGTCTAATCACACTCTCTGCCTCCATGTTATCCTTGCTATGGACTTCTTGCACATTGCACTCCGCCTTTACATGAATATAAATATGCGGTTCGCCGCCGACCATCTTCATTTTCCGTTTAGTGGTTGTCCGTATCGCTTCAATAACAATAGGCCGGCCGTCGTCCCCTATTAAATTACCTGAGGTTTTGACAACGTTATCGGTGATGTAATTGTAGCCGCTTGTCTCTTCATCACTTAACCACCCGACCATCCTGTCTTTCTTAAATACAGCTAAGCTACGGTATTTCAAACTGGCTTTAGGTACGCTCTGTTCCAGATTGCTCATCTTGTCGCCTTCGCTGGCATTGCCAACCACCTCCACTCCGGTCAACACCGGGTTAATTCCTACATAGAGCAGATCATCAACGAACTTGTTAAGGGAGACAGCAGTTGTTTTGGCTGATATCTTGTAGGATTTGTCCAGGGAACTAAACAATTTATTCGCCGGTATTTTATCAAGCGGGGTGAGAACCTTCAGCGCTTCTTCCGCTGTGGTCCCTTTCGCGACCATGACGTAATAATCATTTCGCGGCTCCCGGCTCCGCTTCAGTACATCAAGTATCTCAGCGATACCTGCCCGGGCTAGCTCTTCTCCGATCACCAGTACGCGGATATGCCCTTTGTAGGCGGTTCTCGAACTGATGAGAGTATATTGCCGGTCCGATTCATAGATCGTGGGCACTGTGAAGCTGGATACAACCACTGGTACCCCGCCGCCGCTTGTTCCTCCAGCTGTCTGTGAAGAAATCGAAGAAGGAATAACCACCTGCATCGTGACCCTGTAGCCGGATTCTGCCTTATCCAGTCCCATTCCCAGAATAAAGGCTATTTCATTTAATTCCTTTCTTTCCCAGCAACCGCTAAGCAGCAGGGGAATGAGAAGGGCAAGCAGCAGCCGAAGGACTTTACTTTTTATTGGGCTCATAAATCGGTTCCTTCCCTTTGGAAGTGTCTTGACGATTTAGATTCTGTACTTTCATGTTAGCCGGCCTTGTCTTTAAAAGCGGCCAAGGAAATCGGAAGATCGAATCCTTCAGATCTTTCGATTCGTATGGTCCGATCGGACTCATATAAGGCATGCCGAATGAACGAAGGCTTGCCAAATGCAGCACAATCAAAAACACGCCAAACAATATCCCGTACAATCCTATAAAACCAGCCAGCACGATAAATACAAAACGAATCATTCTTGCAGCAATAGCCATGCCCGACTCCGGTATGACAAAGCTGGAAATGGCCGTAATGGATACAATAATAACCATCGCCGATGAGATAAAACCCGCCGCAACGGCCGCCTGGCCAATGACCAGCGTACCGACGATAGAGATGGCCTGCCCTATATTTTTCGGTATTCTCACGCCCGCTTCCCGGAGAATCTCATACGTCAATTCCATAAGCAGCGCCTCTACGAATGCCGGAACCGGGACGCTCTCCCGTTGTGCGGCAAGGCTTATGACCAGACTGGTAGGGATCATCTCCTGATGATACGTAGTAACCGCCACGTAAAAAGAGGGGGCAAGCATCGTAATAAAAAAAGAAAGAAAGCGAACAAACCGCAGCAAGGTGCCAATATCGGACCGCTGATAATAATCTTCGGCAGATTGGAAAAAGGAGACAAAAAAGCAAGGCACCAGCAGGACAAACGGCGTTCCGTCCACAAGAATCGCCACTTTCCCTTCCAGAATTCCCGCCGCGATGGTATCCGGCCGGTCAGTGTTATAGATCGTCGGGAAAGGCGTGGCAGTCTTATCCTGAATAAATTCCTCGATATATCCGCTCTCCAGAATGCTGTCTGTATCTATTTGGTCCAGTCGGCGCTTTACCTCCAGCACCAAGTCAGGGCTTGCGAGATTAGTGAGATACATAATGGACACGCTGGTCTGCGTCACCTTGCCGATCTGGAAGGTTTCGAGCCACAGGTGACTGTCTTTTATTTTTCTTCGGATCAATGACGTGTTCGTTCTCATATTCTCTGTGAACGCCTCCATCGGCCCCCTCACAACCGATTGCGAGCTGGGTTCACTTACATTCCGGTCATCCCACCCGGGAAGCCCGATCCGCAGGGCACTAGATATTCCGTCCACCAGCACCATCACATTGCCCGACATCAGCTGATACGCAAATTGACTTAAATCATCAGTAACAGATAGATCTCCTGCGATTAGGATACGTTTCTGCAGAAGCTCAAACTTCTGTCCGGCATCAAGATCCCGCAGCAGCTCCGGGGCACAGCCTTCCTGAAGGGAAAAAAGAATAGAGTTATGCAGCACCTGCGTGTCTACAAGACCATCTATATAGATCACTGCAATTTGCGTACATGGATCCAGCTGTAATTCTTTGATTATCAGATCGGTGCTTTTCCCGAGCAATTGGGATAGCTGCTTCTGATTATCCTCTAGCCGGTGTGACAATGGGCTCCTAAGGATATCTTCCATAAAGTAACCTCCGTTTATCGTGAACAAACTGTCCTTAGTATGATGCGGAATTTGATAATTATCCCGTCCGTTTCCACCTCTATTATGTTTAGGATGCATAATTATGGAAGGATATTGCATGCTAAGGAAAATAATATTGAAACGCTTAAGAGGGCTTGCAGCAGATACGGAGGAATCACATGAGACTTGAAAAGGACCAGATCAGTACAGCTCAAATGATAGTACTCGGGCTTTTCACTCTTATTGGGGACATGGCGCTTGTATATCCTTCGATAATGACAGCAGGAGCTCACGAAGATGCGTGGATCGCCGGCCTCATTAGTATTCCCTTGGGTCTCGCAACCCTAAAGCTGATGATAACTACAGCCAATATTGATCCTAATAAAACAATTATCGAGCTTTCACAACAAATTTTAGGAAAATGGGTGGGTGGAGCGGTAGCTCTGAGTTATTTAATCTTTTTTCTCATTGCTGCCTCTACCTATGTCAGGGAAATTGAAGATTTTATGTGCACACAGGTTTACGAGGCGACCCCCGGGGGAGTTATCCGTTTCATGGCCATTTTTCTGCTGGTGTATGGCTTAAGACTGGGTCTGGAAACCCTGGGACGGGCGGCCCAGATTTTCCTCCCTTTCTTTACGGTTTTTCTGATCGGTCTGCTCGCTCTGCTGATTCCCGATATGCGTATAGAGCAGATCTATCCGATTATGAATACACCGTTTCCTGACTTGCTGCACACGGTCTTTTTCGGGGTATTTTATCCGTTTGGGGAATTATGCGTATTTTTAATGGTGTATCCCTATGCCAAAAAACAAAGCAATACAAGCCGGGATATATTCATCGCCCTGGTCATCGGAGGGGTTGGACTGAACCTTATTTTGTTTCTTTCCCTGACGGTGTTGGGCGCTTATTTCTCCGAGCACAACTTCTATGCAGCCTATATTCTTGCCCAAAGGATCAACATCGGCAATTTTCTGCAGCGGCTTGAGGCATTAATGGCTACCACATGGATTATTAGCACCTATTTCAAAACAGCGCTTTACTTCTACGCCTTTGTCTTAGGGACCGCCCAGCTGCTGAAGCTGAAATCATACCGTCCCCTAATTTTTCCGGTGGCATTTTTGCTTTACGGGCTGACCCATCTGATTGCAAAAGATATTATTTTCTACGTCAAAGAAGTCCCCGCCTACTGGGTAGACTGGGACTTCACTTATTCCATCGTATTCCCGCTAATGCTGCTCATTGTCTATCACATCAAAAAACGCATCTGAACTTACGCCCGTCCCGTACTGTAGCTCTCCTCCGGCCCAAGGCAGGTATAGGGCAGCGTACGAACCCTTACGGGACCCCAGAATTTCCGCATAACTGGATGCATGAGGCTGCTTCGGGACAGGACAGCTTCAAGCTGACGATAACAAGCAAAAACCTTATTCTGGTATACAAGAATTCAGGCAGTCCCGAATTTGGAAAAGCGGACATTCTCGTCGATGGCAAACTGGTTATCACTGCTGATCCGCATGAGAACAACTGGACACATTGCAACCCGGTTATCCTGTACCAGAATGAGCTTAACTTGGAGCATGTGATAGAAATAAGAATGTCCGCTGGTGATGAGGACAAATGCTTCACGATCCTGGGCTTCGGCTATAACGTATAAGAGCTGAATATCTGTACAACCCATCAAGACAAATATCAAAAAGAATCAAACAACCCGAATAAGGCGCTGTTTGATTCTTTTTGATAGTCCTCGTACAAATCAGCCAGCGGGCCATTACCACTCAATAAGAAACGGCCTTAACCGTGGCATCAATCAAGTCGTTGCTGCTCATTTTCAATGTATGCAATAAACCGCTTGGCAGTTGGAGAAATATGACGATCCTCTCTCCACTTTAAGCCTATTTCCCAATACCAGCCCTCATCAGTAATCGGAATCCACACAAGTTCATCCAACATCAAGCCCATAGTCTTAGGCAGGACAGATACACCGAGATTTGACTTAATAAATCCGGCTACTGTGATTAAGTCCTCGGCTTCATACGCCGAATCAAGGACAAAACCAGTATGTTGGAAACGTGACATAATCGTCGCTTTTAATCCGCAGTTATTCTTCAAACCAATGAATGGTTCGCCCGACAGCTCTGCCAAACTCAAAGCCGGACGATTCGCTAAATGATGCTGGGAGGATACAACAATAAACAATGGTATATTTTGCATAACCACCCATTTATGATTGTCTAAAGTAGATTCCTTCGAGGTAATCATAAGATCCGAGTGGCCTTGTTCCAAATGATCATCTATATCTCCAAGATTTCCTTGTGTCAATTCAAAGCGGACTTTGGGATAGTCTAATTGGTAACTTCGGACTAAATGGGGAATTAAGTCAACGCCAAGAATATTGAGATAGGATAAAGTAATAACCCCCGTATCCGGATTAGACCATTCTCGATTTCTTTTACGCCGTTTTCAATATTTTGCAATGCTTTGCCGACCCATCTAGAGAACATTGCGCCATTACGGTTCAGCTTCACATTTCGCCCATTGCGCTCAAACAAGGGAGCGCCGATTTCGTTCTCAAGTTTGGCAATCGCATGACTTAGCGCTGGCTGGGTAATGCCGAGTGCCTTTGAAGCCATCGTCATGTGTTCTAACCGTGCAACAGTCATAAAGTACTCTAATTGTGTAAGCTCCATAACATGACCTTCTTTATATTAATATTATTCATAAGTTTTATGAATATAATAAATTGGACGTTATAAAAGAGTCAAGTGTAATATTATATCCAGCTCCTCTTGAACATTACATAAAGGTTTAAGGGACAGAGCGCTGAACACACAAATTCAGTTATTCATAATAAGGAGGTAAAGATATGAGTAGATCATTTGAGTACTCGGCCACAGAATTTAAAGGCAAGAAAGTGCTTGTAACGGGCGGAACAAAAGGAATGGGACAAGCTGTTGTGAATAGACTTGCAAGCAGCGGAGCAACAGTCCTGACAACGGCCCGTTCCGTTTCTGCTGACATGGCACATTCGGTTAAATTCGTTCAAGCTGATCTTGTGTCACCTGAAGGGGTAGAGCAAGTGATTACAGCAGTGAAAGAACAGCTTGGCGGTATCGATATTATTGTCCATTGTGTAGGCGGATCAACTACTCCGCCAGGTGGCGCTCTTGTTCTTAGCGATGACGATTGGCTGCAGGCCTTAAATTGGAATCTTCTGGCTGCAGTCCGGCTTGATCGCGGCCTTATTCCATTAATGCTGGGAAATAAATCAGGTGTTATTCTTCATTTCACCTCAATCCAAAGAAGGTTGCCCCTTTATGAAACTACATTAGCTTATGCAGCAGCTAAAGCTGCTCTCGCTAATTACAGCAAGGGACTTTCTAATGAATTTTCTCCCCGTGGCATTCGGATTAATTCATTGTCTCCTGGTTTTATTCAAACTGAGGCAGCAGATGCGTTAATTAATCGGATGCAAACTACAACAGGAAGCAGAGAAAGTGCGCTCCAGCACCTTATGGATTCGCTCGGAGGTATTCCAATTGGCCGGCCGGGATTACCTGAAGAAGTCGCTGAGCTGGTTGCATTTTTGGTTTCTGACCGTGCAGCATCTATTACAGGAAGCGAATATGTCATTGATGGCGGTACCATTCCGACAGTTTAATTGTTCAAACTAAATCCCTGCTGCGATCAGTACATTTATTGATGCATCAAATAAGCTCGATCTGGAATCATTTGTAAATTTATTTTCAGAAGATGCCGTTGTGTTGGATGAAGGAAAAAAACGGATTGGCCAAAAAGCGATTAAAAAATGGAGTGATCAATTTTTGGAGCAAACGTAACGTTAGAGCCAAAAGCAGTAAAAGAAAATAAGGATGAGGTTGTTGTAACATGCAAGTTGGATGGAACTTATGACAAAACAGGTTTACCCGATCCGTTATTGCTGGAATATCACTTCAGCATTGTAGATGATAAAATTGTGAGCTTATCCATTCTCTAAGATTGGCGATGTCTTCATAGAGGCCGGCCAGCGGATCGCCCTGATACAACCAACAAAACGAGCAGCCCGGCTTGGGCTGCTCGTTTTGTTCAGCTTGTTTACATAAGCCTTAGTCGTTTTAATCCACAATAACCATTTTCGCCCCATATGCTATGAGAAATTGAACTGCTTCTTATGGTGCAAGGACCTTATCCAAGAGACGGATGATCATCACTACTGATTCGGCGCGGGAAGCAGCTTCGTTCGGTTTGAACGCTCCGTTGCCTTTACCCGATATGATACCTGCATTAGCAAAGGCATTGATTTGCTCTGCTGCCCAGTTCGTAGAGACGTCGGAAAATTGCGTCGATGTGCTAGTAACATAGTTCGTAAGACGAGCCAGCATAGTCACAATCTCCGCACGGGTTATCTCCTGCTTGGGATGGAACGAACCATCGGCGTAGCCCATAATCACTCCATTAGCTTGAAGCGCAACAATCGCTTCCGAAGCCCAATGCCCTTGCGTATCGGAGAACCCGGTCCCCCCCGAAGCTGTCACACCAAAGGCTTCTACAAGCATTGCAGCAAACTCAGCGCGTGTTACTTTGGCGTCAGGACGGTATGAACCATCCGCATAGCCAGTTACAATCCCCATCAGGACCGCGCGTTCAACGAACGCTGCACTCCACAGAGCTGCAGGTACGTCCGGGAATTTAACAACAGAAGCTGTTCGCTCTTTCGCCACGATAGCTTTAACCTTATCAATGTTTACTCTATCGTTGAACACAGGTTTCGCTCCGGTTGGCTTCGCAGGCTCGGCAGTTACAGCTGGTGTCGGCGTCGGTGTCTGTATCGGTGTTACTGTCGGCATTGATGTTGATGTTGGTGTCGGTGTTGCTGCCGGTGTCGTGCCTCCATTGTTGTTGCCTGTGGCCGCCGCTACCGAAACCGAAATCTCCTTCTTGATTCCCCCAAAAGATACTACGATTGAGGCCGTTCCTGTGCCAGCTGCTGTCACTACCCCTGTTTCACTCACAGTAGCCACAGAAGTCGCACTCGATACATAATTCGCATCCAAGGTCTTAAGGGCAGTAGAAAGATCCGAATACTTCGCCGTCACCGACAAGGCTTGCGTTTGACCTGCTTTCAAAGAGAGCGAAGCAGGGGTTACAGCCAGATCAACTAAGGTCAGAATTGGAACCTCAGTAACCACAATTGGAATCGCAATTGATTTGCCGCCGAACGAAGCCGTGATCGTTACCCCTTCACCCGCTGCAACGCCCGTAATAACACCCTCACCCGATACCGTGGCAATGGCAGGGTCCGAAGTCGTCCAAATGACCTGATCCGTTACAACTGTATTCACTGCATTGTCATATACTGCCGTGATAACAGAAGCAGCAGTCTGACCCGCTTGCAATGTGTGAGTGCCTGGATCGGCTGTCAGCTTAAGCAGAACAGGAACCGTACCTTCGGCCTGAACGGTTACAGAAATATTGACTGGCGACATGTTGCCGTAACCCGCCTGGATTGTAGCCCCGCCAATTCCAACAGCGTGAATGATGCCTTTGGCATCTACCGTAGCTACACTCTCATTCGAAGAAATCCATGTTGCTTGATTCGTGACATCGGCAACGGAGTTATCGCTATAGGTAGCGGTAAGTACAGTCCCGCGCTCGTCACCGACATTTAACGTCAGTTGGGCCGGTGATACTGCTACGGAAGTCACCTTTAGCTCATCCTTCTTCTCAATCGTGTAGTTGTCGATCAATTCTTCGCTTTCCGTAGTACGGGCTTGAATTATAATTTTATCATGGCTAACTTGAATTGCAGAGTATACCGGAACATCATCGTCAAACATGAAATTCAGATACTCATATTTTGTTCCATCGTAGAACTTCCAGCCAGATGCGCCTCCGTCCAAATAGACAGTCCCCTGCTCTCCGTTAAACAATGGCTTCCCTTCGCTCATTGGATAGGTGCGCGCGTACACGTGGTCGTGGCCTTCCAGCACCAAGTCTACTTTCAATTCTTCCAAAATAGGGGCAAAATATGTTTGTGTATATTCGATCATATTGCCGCGTCCATCTTCGGTATGATAAGCAGGTTTATGGAACATAACAATCTTCCATTTTTTATTGCTTTTCTGAATATCCTCACGAAGCCATGCTGCTTGCTTGTCCATGGTTACTTCGTCTGCTTCGGAGTTCAGCACAATGAAATGCACCTCACCTGAATCGAACGAATAGGCATACTCCTTCTGGATATCAGGCCCATTATTTGGAAGATCTAATCCCTTGGCAAAAATATCTTTGCCTTCCCTTTTAACATCATGATTCCCCATTGTGTAACTAGAAGGAATAGAGGATGCGTAGATCGATGAAGCTTCCCAGAACTGGTTCCACTCATTCAAGACCGACCCATCGTCAACCATATCGCCGCCATGCATAATGAACTGGGTGTCCGGATAATGAGTTAAAGCATTGCTGATCAATTGTTGATAAATTGCAAGCCCATTATCACCTTTAGTATGCGAATCGGTTACAAATACAAAAGAAACGGGATGATCCGGTACTGCCTCCAATGTCTTGTAATCGTACCATGTGCTCCAATGTCCTTCATAGCCGACTCTGTAATGATAATCCGTACCTGACTCGAGGCCAGTAACCAATGATTTATGGAACTTAATTTCGCCCAGAGGCCCACCTGCGACTTCATGAATGACCTCCACATCAGAAAGCGCAAGCTGCTCTATCGCTTTTTCTGGTGCATTAGTCAAGTCACTATTAACCAAATCGCTATCTTTCACATATTGGATAGATGTTTCTTGAACTCTAGGTGCCGTCTGCCACCCTACACTCATCATCGTACGCATATCTTCAGTAACAAAGGTTTGTACATATTTGGGATTGTCTCCACCAAACTGAGAAACAACGGTCATGCTGATACTCTCGCTGGTACCGCCATCCTTGACCGCTTGCACTTTCCAGGTGCCAATTGCAAGGTTAGCTAGTGACGTATGGATCTCCCCCTTGGCATCCGTCAAGCCCAACCCTTCGGTAAGATCCTTCTGCTGTACATCAGCGGATGGTATGTAACCGGTCTTGGTTCCATCCGGCAGATACACTTTTACGAATCCGGATGTATTTCCTGTTGCGGCGAAAAATTGCCCGTTTTTCTCTGCGGCCAGCAACACTGCGGACGAACTATCAGCGCTCGTATATATAGTGGAACCCTCAGCTGTTACGGTCACATAAGTCTGAGGGCCGCTTACATCGGTAAAATCGATCTCCGCTCCTTCTACCGGATCTCCTGCGTGAGTTGTAACGGTGATTATATTCTGTGTTTGCAGGCCTGATCCCTTAACTTTCACAGTGTACGGAAACCCGATCGTATAATTAACCGGTGAGGCAAAGGAATTCACCGAAGTGCCGCCTCCATACCCAAAACCGCCACCCAACATGGCAATATGCTTATACTTCTCGCCACGTTCCATCTTAGCGGATCTACTCACGTCGAAATCGATGATTGCCAGAGCATCTGCATGGTCCCCTTGCAGTGCCTCTGCACTAAATTCAACATAACCGCCTGCATTATCGATGGTAGTCTGCACATTGCTTAAATCGGAACGTGCGTTAATAGCATTCGCTTGCAGTGTCTCCGGATCGAACTTGATCTTAGCATGCACGCGCTTGGCTTCGCCTACATCCTTTGCCTTGAGCTTCAACCGGTAGGTCTCGTTGCTGACAGCTTCCGTTGGAGCTTCTAATGTAAACATGGCGCCATGCTCAATATTAAAAGAATAGTCTGCTGCTGCCGGATTGCCGGCCAGATCTTTAACCTCTGCCAGCACTTGATGATAGCCGCCGCCCAGCGGTACATCCGGGTGATAGGTTATCACCTTATTATTCAGATCATATGCATAGGCCGACGGTGCAACAGACTGGCCATCCACAGTTAACCGGATCGAGTCTGGATCGATACCCGACTTAGTATCATCCGCTGACAGGATAATATCGGAGACGGGGGCGTTCAAGATTTGATTGGGAGTGGGTGTAGTTGGACTTAATACGGGGACATCCATATCTTCACCAACCGGTTCATCATATATGAGCCTTACGTCATCAATCCAAATCGAGCCTTTATTCTTTTTGCTCATTTGTCTTTCTTTCATCTGGAAGTAGAACGCCAGGGTGCCCGGCAGCGTCAAATCAGCCCCTATTTCAGCCTCTACATACTTCCAGCCGCTCCAGTCTATACCTATCTCTTCACTTCTAATCTCATACGTTTTAGATTTTCCAGTGGCTGAAACGTAGAACTTAGAGGTTAGACCATGTCCTTCGTTATTGGCGTATACCCACATCCCGATTTTTTTGGGAACTCTGTTTGTTAACGCCAACTGCGTTGCAGGCCCTACCGCAACTTGGGATGGATTATCTGTTACGCCAATGAAATCATAATCAATCCGCAAGGACTTTACCCCGTTACGAACGTATTTCGGATTCGTTTCAAGTGCCATACTGCCGCTATAAATGCGCGCACTGTCAAAGGTTAAGTCAGCTAAGCTAACCTTTTCGAAATCTTCTGCCATGACGATACCGCTAGGCTCCGCTGAATCCCCATAGACGGTCGATGACAATGAAAGGGAGGGCGGGATGAGCGGGAGCAGAACCGCCATTGCCAATACGCCGCTCAATACTCTCCTTACAAATGGATGATGATACCTCACTAACTTTCACGCTCCTTGTTGTCTGTTCTTGTTAACTTCTAATCCTTTTTTTAAATAAAATTTTAAAGGATAAGTTATTACAGCATAACGCTGAAACATGTTCGTGAGATCATCGCAATGTAAGCAAGAAAAATTATTGAGGTTATCAAAACTCTTTTTGAATACCCTAATACCGGCTTGTTGCATAGTTAAACCCTTCAATTGGGCATGAACCGGTCCCGCCCGTGCTTTCTCCTTGGCGCTGATGTCATTGTCGAAGATAGTTTTCTATGAAAATCCTCATCCAATAATATTATTTCTGCTTTTTTGCTGACAGCCTGCTTTCCAAGCTTAACATCAGCGTATGGCAGCCAACCATCATACCAGGTTCATTTCGGCTATGACAGGTTCCGCGATCTATAGCGCTGCGCATTACTGGTTTATAAGCGGAGAACAAGATCGAACCGATCTACTTGTAGCTACTGTCCGCTCCTACGTTATGAACGGTTTAAGGCTCTGATCGAAACTGCATTGAACTGTTACCAGAAGAAAAAGAGCCGCAGATACTTCTCTGGGCTCTTCTCTATCATTCTGAATAATTACCTCATGTATACATCTTACTAAAACACCCGCTTCTTCTCCCGCTCATCAATCAATATCTGCACCGATTCCTTAAATCTTAGCGCATGCACAATCTCCCGCTCGCGCAGGAACTTCAGACTGTCCTGCAGGTCGACGTCATCGGTCATGTCAATTAGCCATTGGTATGTAGCCCGGGCTTTCTCCTCAGCGGCAATGTCTTCATAGAGGTCAGCCAGCGGATCGCCTTTGGCTTGGATATAGGCCGCGGTGAACGGAACACCCGCGGAGTTCTGATAGAACAGCGCATGATCACGCTGCGCGTAGTTAGGACCAAGACCCGCAGCCTCCAGCTCCTGCACAGATGCATCCTTGGTCAGCTTGTAGATCATGGTGGCAATCATCTCCAGATGAGCAAACTCCTCCGTTGAAATGTCCGTGAGTACGCCGATAACCTTATCGGGAATCGCATATCTCTGATTCATATAACGAAGTGCTGCCGCCAGCTCCCCGTCCGCCCCTCCATATTGCTCCATCAAATACCGCGCCATCCGCACATCGCATTTGCCGACACGTACCGGGTACTGCAGTTTTTTTTCATATATCCACATTCGGGAATGAACCCTCCTTATAGTTTTATTCGCCTAGCCGCTTCGCCGGGATCAGCGTACCGCTATACCTGCCAAGGCCAAGGACTCTGGCTCCATTCCCACGGACATTTGGAGTAGGCGCGGCCAAAGTTCTGCAGCGGGCCGTACAGCTCCTGAAATTGATTGGCCAGCCGGGTGCGCTCCTGGGTCAGCTGATTGAACTGTTCAATCGCTCTTAAGTCCTCCGGATGGGTATCCAGATACAGGTTAAGCTCCACCAGGGCAAAATCCAGAACCTGCAGCTGCTCCAGCATTTCATAGTAACGGGGCTCGCAAGGATTTGCTTCCATCGTCCTAAATTCCTCCTTTGCCGGCTTTGGATTCATACGGGCTGAACAACGCGGGCCAAAGTGTACCCGCCCTTAGTGCTTCAGGTAACGGAAACTGCGGCAATCCCGGGGGCTGAAAGGCAATAAATTGGTTAGGCGGCACAACATACGTTTTGAACGGCACCGGCGGACAAGGGTCAAATGGTCCCCTATACGGTGTCCATACACGTTCCTGGGAGTTCAATAGATACACCCTCCTCAAAGTTTTGTTAGCAAATACTTCCTTGATTCAGCTTCGTACAAACCACGCTTAGAAAGCATTCACTTGATTTACTTTTCTTCTGAACGCACATCTCTTCGTAACTAATTTATGACTGGCTGGGGTGGAATCAGAACGCCCACGCAAAAAAACCGCACCTTTGCAAAGAGAAAGATTTCTCCATGCAAAGATACGGTTATTAAAATGTCATGCTGCAATGAACCGGCAAAATCATCAAAGCTTATTCCTTTTCTTCATCTGTCCCGGTATCGTCCTCTTCACTGACAAGTAGCTTTTCCCGGTGGATATTGATTCTTGTAATCCGCAATCGGGTGGATTCTTCTACTTCAAAGGTGACATCGTCCACAACAACCCGCTTACCCTTGGACGGATTGCCCTCCAGCTCTTTGAACAGCCAGCCGCCGATGGAATCGACCTCATCATCCTCAATAATCACACCCGTAAGATCGTTGACATCCTCAATCAGCATCCGGCCCTCAACTGAGATATAATCTCCATTGCGCTCGACGCTCGGACGTTCGTCCTCGAATTCATCATGCAGATCACCGACAATTTCTTCAAGAATCTCCTCAGCAGTCAGAAGTCCGGCTGTACCCCCGTATTCATCGACAACCAATGTAAGCTGGGCTTTGTTCTTCTGCATCAGGCGCAGTGCATGGCTGATCTCCATCGACTCCGGTACGTTCAGAATCGGGCGGACCAGCGAAGCCAGATCATTCTGCTGCTCTAAAGGTGCGAATAACAGATCGGTAATGTGGATGAAGCCGATAATCCGGTCCTTATCCTCGTTGGCAACCGGATAACGCGAATGTTTCGTCTCCGTAATGATCCGCATATTCTCTTCCAGTGTAAGATTGCTATAGAGCACATCCATATCGGTACGCGGAAGCATGACTTCACGGGCAAGCAAATCGGAGAATTCAAAAATGTTATCCATCAGCTTCATCTCGTCTTTATCAATGACACCGCTCTTGGCGCTCTGATTCATCAGAATCCGGATTTCCTCTTCCGAGTGAGCCGCCTCGGCTTCACTGGCCGGTTCAACCCCCACCAGTCTAAGAAGAGCATTGGCGGATGCATTCAGCACCCAGATAAAGGGCAGAAACAGGTTATAGAAGAACATTAGCGGTGCAGAGAGCAGCAGCGCGGAGCCTTCAGTTTTTTGGATCGCCAGGGACTTTGGAGCAAGCTCACCCAGCACAATATGTAAAAATGTAATAATGGAAAACCCGACAATGACAGACACAGTGGAAATCAGTGTATGATCGGTAACGCCGAGCTGAAACATTAGCGGTTCGACCAGCAGCTCTGAAATGGCCGGCTCACCAACCCAGCCGAGACCCAAAGAGGCGAGGGTAATGCCGAACTGGGTCGCTGACAGGTAGGAATCGAGCTTTTTGTTGACCTTCAGCGCGTATCCAGCCATCTTGTTGCCTTCACTAACGAGCTGGGTCAGCCGGGACTGTCTCACCTTTACCAGCGAGAACTCCGCCGCTACAAATATACCATTCAACAATACAAGCACCAGAACCAGCAAAAGATTAAGCAGCAATCTTCCTATGTCAAATTCCGTATGCACCACTATAACAACGCCTCGTTTCTACAGAGTGATCGCTTTCCTTGATTTAAAATCTACCTCTGGATAATACATATCAGCCACCAAAAGGTTAGGCCCGCAGCAGCCGGCTTCATCACAGTGGCAATTCACTTTCTGATTAAGCGGATGCTTAGTCTGCCACTCGGCGAAAATGTCATCCAGCTTGCTGGTGCTGATGTTGCCAAAGGCGGAAATATCGGCAAAATCCGTGACAAACACATCACCTGTAAATAAATTTACATTCACACGGTTTCTTCCGTCCGGATCATTGCGCAGCGTCACATTCTTCTCGGTACGCAATCTGCGCAGCAGCTTTTGATCCTGCTCCAGGAAGCTGCAGGCAAAAAACGGCAGAGTGCCAAACAGCATCCACATCTCCGGATCGCGGTGATCCAGCAGGGAATGAATGGCATTACCCATCTCCTTCAGAGACAGCACAGGGAGCGAAGAGGCAAAGCTGGAAGCGTACATCGGATGCACCTCATGCCGTCTTGCGCCCATATCGCCAATCAGCTTATGAATTTGAGGCAGCTTGGTGTGTGTACGGTAGTTAATCATAGATTCTGCTGAGATCAGCATACCGTCTTCACTGAGCCGCCGTGAATTCTCAAGCATCGTGTCATATAAACGATACGCCGCTTCACGTGACACCGGATGGCCGCTGTTGGCGAAGCCTACCTCATGGAAGTCGTCTCCGTTCACATAATTGAATGAGATATGCATCACGTCAAGATACGGCAGCAGCTGCTCGTAACGGGCGTAGGGCATAGTCAGATTGGAGTTGATCTGCGAACGTATGCCCCGCTCACGGGCATATTTCAGCAGCGGTACGATGATATTCTCTACCGTCGATGCGCGGAACATCGGCTCCCCGCCGGTAATACTGATCGTTTGCAGATGTTCTACCTGCTCCAGGCGGTCCAGCATATTCTTCAGCGGCAGCATTTCTCCTTCTTTCATCGTCAGGCTGTCGCCAACCGCACAATGTTCACAGCGCATGTTGCATAGATTGGTAACCGTCATCTCCACACTGGTCAATACATGCCGTCCATGCTTGCGCAGTGAAGTAATCGGATCCCATGGATCGTAGCTCGGCGACAGTTCACGGACAGTTGTGGAGGATGGTTCTAATATACTCATTTCTTATTGCTCCTTTAGTGCGTATTCCTTATTATTAACCCAAAATAAATCAAAAAGAACGTTGACTTAACCTATATCATACCACGAGCAGCAAAAAAACTGCACTTTCCGGCAATTATGCCGCTCCAAGCGGTGTAATTGCCGGATCCTTTTGTTGCGGCCCGGGGAACCTTTCTTTAGGAAGAGTATAAAAAATAGCGGGGAAGAAAGCAGGCCGCACCGCTGCGTACCCAGCTTTCTTCCTCGCTGCGAAACGGCAGGAAGCCGAAAAGACAGCTCCCTGCCGCCAACATCCGTTAGGTCACCTTCACCATTGATTGATCCTCATCTGACACGCCGATGATCACAACGGAAAGTGCTCTGCCAAGATCCCGTTCAAAGGGAATAACCGCCTCACCTTCGGGGCCGGCAAATACCCGCACAACCGGCCTGTGAGGGATACTGGGATCAATTTTAACCACGACGCCGCTCTCACCGGTGCTCAGCTTCACTGTGAGCCCAAGCGGGTAGATCGCTACACGGTCTCTGAACAGCTCCAGCTGGTTTTGCTCATACAATGTCCCTGATCCGACATACAGCGCCTCTACTGCCTGATGCGGCAGCATCGCTTTTTTATAGATCCGGTTCGAGGTCATGGCATCATAGGAATCGGCTATCCCCAGCCACTTGGCGTATTCATGAATTTGCGGACCGGTCAGCCCGCGGGGGTAACCGGAGCCGTCAATACGTTCATGATGCTGCAGGGCACAATGCGCCGCGAGCAGCGGGATATTCGGCTCATCCTTGAGAATGCGGTATCCGATTTCAGTGTGAGCCTGCATATGGCGGAATTCCTCGTCGCTGAGCATCCCCGGCTTCTGGATGATTTTGACCGGAATCTGCGTTTTGCCAATGTCATGCAGCAGCGAGCCCAGCCCAATTACCCGCAGCTCCTCTTTGCTGTAGCCATGGGCAATTCCAAGCACCAGCGTATACAGACAGACATTAAGCGAATGGACATACAGATAGTTGTCAGCTGTATGCATATCCGCCAGCATAATCATCGGGTCCTCCAGTGATGACATGTCTTCCAGAATGGAGTCCATCATCTTGGAGAATTTTTTGTCGAGATGATAGAACCCTTTAGTTATGCCGGAAGCACCGGACATATCCTGAAACTGGCTCCTAATGACCTTCAGCGCCTGATTGCGCGTCTCATCATGCAGCATTCCAGTAATTACGATATCTTCCGTGATGGCATCCTCTATATAGATATAGCCGATGTCGATCCTAGCCAGCCGCTTAATTAAGGCATCCGTAAGTTCTATTCCGTCCGCTAACAGAACAAGTCCATCATCATTATAAATTTTTTTACCCAGCTTCATTCCCGCCTGAAGCCGATTCACGGATACTAAACGCACCTTGGCTCACTCCTGCCTTTAACGGTAAATTACTATTCTGTTTCAAAATCCTAGGGTCAACACGCTGTGTCTATACCGTTGCCTTGAGCGATCCGGCAAGAAATTTGTGATGAACGGTTACATCCTTGCCGGTACCAAGTTTTTGGAGATTAACGCATAATAAACAGCCAGAAAACAGCTGCGAGGATAAACCGGTAGATCGCAAAGTGCGTCGGTCTGATCTTTTGAATCAGCTTCATGAACAGAATTACGACCACATAAGCGACTATAAATGAAATTACGAATCCAATGGCAAAATCCCAGATAGTATCACTTGTAAAATACTTGTACGAATCCAGCAGCTCATAACCCGAAGCCGCACACATAATCGGAATGGCGATGAGGAAGGAAAAATCCGCCGAAGCCTTATAGCTGACACCGCTCAGCATACCGCCTGAGATTGTAGATCCGGAGCGGGAGAAGCCGGGCCAGAGTACGGAAATAATCTGATACATGCCGATAGCCAGCGCCTGCCCGTAAGATAGATCATCAAGCTCATGCGCAGTTACACGGATCTTGCGTTTGTTCACCCATTCTGCAACGATCATTAGAATCCCGCCGGCGACCAGGGCCCATAACACCGTCGTAGCCCCGAAAAGCCCCTTGATAAAGTCACGGGCAAAAAATGCCACGGCCAGCGCCGGAGCAATTCCGAGAATGATATGCACCAGATTGAGACGTGAAGCAGGCATCACACCGCCTCTGCCTTGACGGCTGCGTCCGATCCCCAGCAAATTCAGAACCCGCTGGCGGTAGACTAGCGCAATGGCCAGAATCGCACCGAGCTGAATGACAATTTCGTATGTCTTCATTATCGGCTCTTGCTCGTTATAGCCTAATAGTTTCGTGGTAAGAATCATGTGGCCTGTCGATGAAACCGGAATAAACTCCGTAATCCCCTCTACAATAGCCAGAATAATTGCTGTAATAGTATCCATCTTAGCCTCCTGTTCTTGAACATATGAAACTTGTTGCAGCTTGTTGCTCTAGATTTACATATGTAGGTGGTGCCACATTAAGTCGCTCTGCTCTCCCAGCGGACGAGCATACATTCCTCAAGACTTCCCGGACGCTGCAGCTCCATCCGCAACAGATCGCGCAGAAAATGTGGCAGCAGATACACTGTATCACGCCCGTTAGCGATACTCTCATATCCGCTCCGAAAAGTGAACATGTCCAAAGTCCCTACTTCATATTCCCGGCTTTCCTCCAGCGGTTCTCCATCGACAAAAACGGCAATATCGTTATCATAAGGCATGACCGCCGGATCGTACAAGATTTTTAATCCATCCACAGCCAGGCTTCCCAGCACGTTCCCCCGGAAACCATAGCCAAAGATTGCCTTATTACAGAACTCGTCTGACAGGCTTTGTTCAAGCGCCGTGCGGATGTCTTTGCCGGCAATCTTGAGAGTACAAGGATTAATCGGTGAGGGACAGAGCGCATGAAGCATCCCTGCAGTGATATTCCCCTTCGGAAGCGGCCCGAGCAGCTGTCCGGTGTTGACTAATGAGATCGGACTGCCTGTGAAACGCCGCACCGCCTGCGCCAGCAGATTGCCAAAGGGTGATTCGCCCTGCAGATCCAGCGGCAGCCCGCGGTCACTGATCGCCACCGTTTCATCAAGCACTTCAAGACCACGCTGCAAATTCATCTTTACGGCAGGAGCAATAACACCCTCGCTAAGATTGGGATCAACAGCAATGCATCCGCCGTTCAAGAACTTGAACGAATCTCCAGGAGCTGTCCGTTCAAACACAAGCCTTCCTACATAGCGGCCGAATTTCCCCGCACCGCATACGGCGGTCCCGTTAATGAGGAGCGGCGTTTCCAGCATATGATGCGTGTGTCCGCCGAGGATCGCATGCACACCTTCCAGCTTCTCCGCCAGCGCCCGGTCTGCAGGCAGGCCAAGGTGAGAGAGAATAATGACAAGGTCGACCTGCGGGGCCAGAAGACGGCACTCCTCACGCAGCGCCTCCTCAGGGTCCATGACATCCCAGCCCATCAAGGAATAGAAGGAAGTGAAAGCTGCCGTAGCTCCCGTAATCCCGATTCTGATGCCTTCCTTTTCCACAATCGTATGGCGTTTGATCCAGTGAGGAGGTTCTCCTGTCGACGAATCCAGGAAATTACAGCACACCACCGGGCACTGTAGGCCGGTAAATACCGCAGACAATGTCTCTTGCGCATCTCCCTGCGAGAAGGTCAGTCCTTCGTTGTTACCGATGGTGACAGCGTCGTATCCGGTCAAGTTAAGAATATCAATGTTCGCCTGGCCCATAGTCCCTTCGGTTTCCACAGCTGCCCGGTCCATATGATCCCCGATATCCACGAGCAACACGGGATCTTCGCCTGCCTCAGCCTTTAGAAGTTCTATCTGCGCAGCAATCGGACTCATCATTTCGAAGTGGCTATGTATATCATTCGTATGAAATATGGTCAATCTTTGCGGCGCGGATTCCATCAGCTTCTATCCCTCCCACCTGTTTAGCCGTTCTGAATGTAGCGGCAGGTGTCTCATCTTATAAGACCTAGCATAACATTTTCAGGGCTAATATGGTATATTTGAATCATTATCAGAACCTACGAGGTGAATAAACCATGCATCTAACTATACGTCTTTTTGCCGGGCTGGCCGAGGTAATCGGCTCTTCCACCCTGTCCTTTCACATTCACGATAACTCCGTAACTGCGGGCCGTTTAAAGGAGCTTCTCTCTGCCTCCTACCCTGATGCGGCGGCACAGATCAGCGTTTCTTTGGTAGCTGTTGACCATGAATACGCTCCTGATGATACTGAGATCTCCGAAGCCTCCGAAGTCGCCCTGATACCTCCCGTTTCCGGAGGAGAAGCCGAACCCTCAAGGAGCGAGACTGAAGATGGTCTGTTCAGTATTACCAGCCTGCCGCTGAATGCAGAAGCTCTTCTGGATAAAGTGCTTGACAGCGATCACGGAGCTTCCTTGGTCTTCGTCGGAACTACGCGTGAGATGACCGGAGACCAGCGGACAACAGCGCTCCATTATGAGGCTTACATCCCGATGGCGCTTAGCAAGCTGCAGGAAATCGGCAGGGGGGTTCAGGAACACTGGAACGCCCGTTGCGCCATTGCGCACCGGATAGGACTCGTAGGGCTTAAGGAAGCCAGCGTTATTATTGCGGTGTCAGCGGCGCATAGGGATGTCTGTTACGAAGCGAGCCGCTATGCTATCGAGAAACTGAAAGCCTCCGTTCCCGTGTGGAAAAAGGACATCAATGAATCTGGAGAACAGTGGCTCGGTTCTGACCTAAATGCACAGAAATACCAGATAGATTAACCAGTAATTCAAAACCATTGAATATTGCCGACTTTGTTGCTATGCTGGGAAAAATAGCTAATGTAAGGTGGCATATTCATTGAGAGTACACGTCATGGATCTTAAACCGGGTGATTGCCTGCGGATGGACACCTTTAATTCAAGAGGGCTGCATGTATTACCTAAAGGATCATCTCTCCAGATCGAGGAGATAGCCAAGCTGATACAGCATGGCGTTGATTATGTTGATATCGAGGAGGCGCATGTAGAACCGGTCCCAATCAGCAGGTCTTCCATCATTCAGGCCGTAGCCGCCAACTTTGATACAAGTATTGAAGGCTTCGAATCGGTATATACCGAAGCGTTAACCAAAGGGAGCTTTAATCAAACCGTAGTGGACGATATTCTCCAGCCGTCACTGAACTCCTTAGATAAACACAAGGATGTAGTCTCTCTGCTGCTTCTGCTGGACCGGGATGATAATTACACTTATAACCATTCACTTCAGGTGGGCATGCTTTCTTATTATATCTCCTCATGGCTGGGGTATTCCAAGAAAGAGTGCTACGAAATCGGCCGGGCCGGATACTTGATCGATATCGGAAAATGCCGGATCTCCCCCTCCATTCTGAATAAGCCGGGCAAGCTGTCCCCGGAGGAGTATGATCAAGTCAAATTACATACGATTTACGGTCACGAAATTATCCGCAGCTCCATGAACGATCCTCATACCGCATTGGTTGCCCTGCAGCACCATGAGCGTGAAGACGGCTCCGGGTACCCCAACAGCCTTACGAAATCAGACATCCACCCTTATGCCCAGATTGCTGCCGTAGCTGATATCTACAGCGCAATGACCACTCACCGTGTTTATCAATCTAAGCAAGAACTGATCTCCGTACTGCGAGAAATCAACAATCTCAGCTTCGGCAAGCTTAACGGCAGACCTGTACAAGCCTTTATCCAGCATTTAATGCCTAATTTCATCGGTAAACGTGTGCTGCTGAGCACGGGAGACATGGGTGTCATTGTCATGAACAATCCGCTGGATGTTTTCCGCCCGCTTGTGCAAAGCGAAGGCATATTCCTTGATTTGTCCCGCGAGCGCAAAATCGCGGTGGTTGAAATCTATATGGAATAGTTAACTTTGGTTTAAATATCCCCACCAAGAAGAGGTTCCCTTTCGCCAAGACCAAGACGGCTGAGGGAACCTCTTCTTTATCATCCATAGTTTAGTGCTTGTGAGCAGCTCACACTTTTACTCCTGAGTCCTACAATTCCTCACCATTGGTGGCGATGACTTTTTTGTACCAGTGGAAGGAATCCTTTCTGGAACGATTCAAGGTACCGTTGCCGTCGTCATCCAGATCAACGTAGATAAATCCGTAACGCTTGGACATTTCAGAAGTGGACATGCTCACCAGGTCAATCGGCCCCCAGCTGGTATAGCCGATCAGCTCAACGCCGTCCAGCACGGCTTCCTTCATTTGAGCAATATGCTGTCTTAAGTAATCAATACGGTAGCTGTCATGGACTGAGCCGTCTTCCTCAACCTTATCATACGCGCCAAGACCATTTTCCACGATGAACAAAGGTTTCTGATAGCGGTCATACATCGTATTCAGCATAATCCGCAGGCCGATGGGATCAATCTGCCAGCCCCATTCCGAAGCCTTCAGGTAAGGGTTCTTCACACCGCCGAACAGATTGCCCTGTGCGCGTTCTCCTTCCGGACTTACAGATACGGTCAGCGTCATGTAATAACTGAAAGCCACATAATCAACGGTGTGAAGTTTCAGAATTTCATCGTCTCCCGGCTCTTTATGAATAACCACATTGTTTTCCTCGAAAAAGCGCTCCATATACTTCGGATATTCCCCGCGGGCATGCACATCCGTAAAGTAGAGATTCATCTGGTTCTCCTGCTGATTCTTCAAGACATCCTCAGGATTGCAGGTATTCGCATAGCTTTCCATCCGGGCCAGCATACAGCCCATCTGCGAACCCGGGATGATCTCATGTACCAGCTTCGTGGCGAGAGAGCTGGCGACAAACTGGTGATGCAGCGCCTGGTAGATCGTCTGCAGCTTGTTCTCTGCCCGGTCGATTACAACGCCGCCGCCCGTGAATGGACTTAGCGTCATCATATTGATCTCGTTGAATGTGATCCAATATTTCACTTTGTCCTTGTAGCGCCGGAATACGGTCTCCGCATAACGGGTGAAGCAAGCGATAACCTCGCGGCCTGCCCAGCCGTTATATTTCTGTGTCAAGCCCAGTGGTGTTTCGTAATGGGCCAGTGTCACAAGCGGCTCGATGCCATATTTATGCAGCTCGTCAAAGACATTGTCATAGAATTGCAGTCCCGCTTCATTCGGCTCGGCATCATCGCCGTTCGGGAAGATGCGCGCCCAGTTGATCGACAGACGGAACACATTGAAGCCCATTTCGGCGAACAAGGCAATGTCCTCTTTATAACGGTGATAGAAGTCCACCCCTTCACGTTTCGGGAAACGTGCGCTGAATTCCCCGGACAAAATCTGTTCAATCCGCTCGGAGGTGATTTCTATAGCATGGTCATTTGTACGCTCGGGCTTAGGCACGTAGGCAACCATATCCGCACTGGACAATCCCTTGCCGTCGGCATCGTAGGCCCCCTCCAGCTGATTCGCGGCTGTAGCGCCACCCCATAAGAAGTTCTGCGGAAATCCTTTTTTGATCACTGTCATGATTTAATCTCCCTCTTTATTAATTGATAATGGTCAACAGCAGGTCGCCATTTTGTACTTTGGCTGCAGTAGTCTTGAGCACATCCAGATAATTTGCAGAGTTGGTCACGATCACTGGTGTTGCAGTCACAAAGCCGGCTTCTCGAATCGCTGCTACATCGAATTCCAGCAGCAGTTGGCCCTGCTCGACCTTATCTCCCTCTTGTACCTGTTTGTCAAAATGTTTTCCTTTGAGCTTCACGGTATTGACCCCCACATGAATCAGCAGCTCGGCGCCGCTCTCGGAGGTAATGCCAATCGCATGCCCTGTCGGGAATACAGTTGTTACAGTCCCCTTCACCGGAGAGGTCAGCCGGCCTGAATCCGGTTCAATGACGATCCCCTGGCCCATGGCTCCGGAGGCAAAAGCTTCGTCCGGCAAAGCTTCCAGCGGCATAAGTGTTCCTGTCAGCGGGCTGACCACCATCTCCTTGTCAATCCGCGAGGGTGACGATGCGGCAACAGGCCCGGGAGCCTCCTCAGCTGGTACTGCAGGATCATCGAATCCGAACACATACACCAGAATAATCGCTAATACAAAAGCAACAACGATACCGATGATAACCCAGGAGAATCCGTCGCCAAAATAGGTCGGCAGAGCCAATAGGCCCGGTAAGGAGAAGCTTATGGCTTTGGCCCCGCCGATAGCGATGATCGCACCACCGATGGCTCCGGAGATGCAGGCATAGATGAACGGTTTCTTCAGCTTCAAGGTGACGCCGTAGATCGTCGGCTCGGTGATCCCGAACACTGCAGCCAGTGTTGAGGAGCCGGACAATGCTTTTAGCTGCGGATTCTTTGATCTCAGGAACACGCCGAATACCGCACCCGCTTGTGACAAGACTGCAGCAGTAAGGATAGGCAGCATAGTGTCATAGCCCAGTGTGGCAATATTGCTGAGCATAACCGGCACGAAACCCCAGTGTACACCGAAGATTACGAACACCTGCCAGAACGCTCCGGCAATGGCACCGGCAACCAATGGACTTAAATTGTAGAGCCAGGTGTAGCCCGAAGCCAGCCCATCACTGATCAATGAGCCTACAGGACCGAAGGCCAGGAAGGTCAGCGGAATAACGATAAGCAGTGCGAACATCGGAACCAGAATATTTCTAACCGATTCATGAATGAACGAGCGGAACCACTTCTCTATATAGGACTGTACCCAGACCGCCAGAATGATCGGAATGACACTGGATGAATAGTTGATCAGTACAACCGGTATGCCCAAGAAGCTGAGCGGGTCCGGTGCGCTGACTGCGGTTATCACTGCCGGATAGACTAAAGCGCCTGCTACAGCAATGGAGACAAATTGATTAGCCTTGAACTTGCGTGCAGCCGTCACTGCCAGAAATACCGGCAGGAAGTAGAATACGCTGTCCGAAGCCGCATTCAGAACCAAATATGTTCCGCTGGCTGCATTAATCCACTCCAGAGATAAAATTAAGGCGAGCAGCCCTTTGAGGATCCCTGCCCCTGCCAGTGCCCCGAGAATCGGGGAAAAGATACTGGAAATGATATCGACGGCTTTGCCCAGAATACTGGTACTCTCTGAAGACTCGTCGGCTTTGCCGGATTTTTCGGCATCCTGGAGTGAGGTTTCCTTCATAATCTGCTCGAACACCTGGCTTACATTGTTGCCTATGACTACCTGAAACTGGCCGCTGTTCTCCACTACAGTGATAACACCTGGAGTTTTCTCCAATGCGGCTTTATCTGCCTTCCTCGAATCCTTCAGCTTAAATCTTAATCTTGTGGCGCAGTGGAACACGGAATTCACATTGTCTTCGCCGCCTACAAGCGTAATAATCTGTTTGGACAAGTCTTTGCTGCTCATATTAGTTTGCTCCTTTACAGCTTTAGAATGTAGATCGTTGCAGCAAGTATAGGTTGTGCCAGCTGTTGACCTTATACTCCTGCAAACAAGAAAAACCTGAACTCACGGCAAAAAGGAAACGTCATCACACGCCCATTTTGCCATCAGTTCAGGTTTTGCCTGCCTTACCAGTAACACCCTGTCAGATGAACACTATTTTGTTTTCACTTTCAACCCAAGCTTTACTCCAGATTGTTGCGTTCCGTTACCCGCTGGATATGGATGGTCAGATATACGTATTCATCCTTGCTTAAGCTTTGGCTATAGGCCTTTTCCAGATAATCATTGATTTTGTTGGCGCATTCAAACGCCTTCACATAAGTCTGCTTAAGCTGATTGTACAAAAAATCCTCCCCGCTGCTGCTGCTCTCCTTCTTCAGTACGCGCATGGAGAAATATTGCAAATGGGTAAGGAACCGCGAATAATTCAGTGAGCTCTCGTCCAGAACGACCTTGTAGTGGTAAGTGACGATATTCAGAATATTCTGAACAATTTCCGTCATCTTGATCGTGGCCTTCATTTCACTGCCGTCCATTCTGGCATTTACCAGATGCAGCGCGATAAACCCGGCTTCATCCTCGCCCAGCGAAAGTCCGGTAGCCCTTTCAATGATCTTCAGCGCATCCATCCCAATGGAGAATTCCTTCTTATAGAAACGTTTAATTTCAAACAGCATCGCATTTTTCAGTGCAATCCCCTTTTCAAAACGTTGGACAGCAAAATGGATATGATCTGTCAGGGTCAGATAGAGATTGTCGCTAAGCTCTGTACCGAGAACTCCATTTGCATAGGTGACAATTTCATTGGCTAATTCCAGATGAGCCACCGGAATGTCATTCAGAAGTTCAGTCAGTCTGGCCGTGAATTGATTTTCGTTCAGCAAAAAGATTTTATCGACCTTTTCCGGATCTACATAGTCTCCGGCTACTTTATTGAAGGAAATTCCCCTGCCCATCACAATGACTTCCTTGCCTTTCTGGTTCTTGGTTAAGAGCACATTGTTGTTAAGTATCTTCTCTATAATCATCTGTTGATCACCCCCCCGACATTTAGTTTGTACAAAAAAAGCCTAAGCTGATCCCAATATCATTAAAAAAATGATACTCGCATCAACTTAGGCATTGCCCGCCTTACCGGTCACAATCCTGTATTACTGTTATTGTAGCACAAAAAAAAGCGATTTCAAGATTTTTGTGTAGTTTTAGTCAAAATTTTATTATTCCCGGTGATTCTGCATGGTTTGGATTAACCGCCGCATGGCGAGGCTTAAAAAGAGGCAGTAATTGAGTTGTTTGCGAGCTGCTAACTACCTTTGAGGAGGAATACCTATGCTACCGGTTCATCAGCGTCTAGCAGAGCTTTATACTGCAAGCTGCAGGCGCCCGCTAACGGCGGCCGAAGAAGCCGAGCAGCGCCATTGCCTGCAGGTGAACACCATGTATTGCTGGGAGATGGCAAGGCTGACCCATGAAGCTGTTCTTGCTGCGCATACGGAGGACACCGTATGGCAGCAGGAGATCAGCGCACAGATGTTTGAAGTGCGTATTTCCGGTAAAGTTGGGAAACGTCGCAATTAGGCATCCCTTCTTATCCGCTATTGTATATAGGATAATCCAAAAAAAGAGCAGCCCCTCCAGCAATTCTCATGGATGGGCTGCTCTTACTTCTATAAGAAGCGGAACTGCGCTTCGATTAAACCGTTATAAATGCCATCTCTCGCGGTAAGCTCGGCATGATTGCCTTCTTCCTTGATCTCCCCGTGATCCAGCACGATAATTTTATCGGCGTGGCGGATCGTTGACAGACGGTGGGCCACGATAAAGGAGGTGCGGCCCTGCAGCAGAATCTTCAGCGCTTCCTGAATTTTGATCTCCGTCTCGGTATCAATACTCGCCGTAGCTTCATCCAGGATCAGAATACGCGGATCGGCCAGGAGTGCCCGGGCAAAGGAAAGCAGCTGACGCTGACCCATGGACAGCGCACTCCCCCGCTCCTCCACCTCAGTTTCGTAACCGCCGGGCAGTTTCATGATGAAGTCATGGGCATCCACTGCCTTGGCGACCTCCTCAACCTCCTTGTCGGTGGCATCCAGCCGCCCGAAACGGATGTTGTCGCGGATCGTTCCTGAGAAGATAAACGTATCCTGCAGCACGATACCGATCTGCTCCCGGAGACTCTGCAGGGTAACCTCACGGACATCCTTGCCGTCGATAGTAATATCGCCGCTCTTAATGTCATAGAACCGGCCGATCAGGTTAATGATCGTACTTTTGCCGGAACCCGTGTGGCCCACAAGCGCGATCGACTGGCCGGCCTTGACGTTCAGATCAATCCCTTTCAGCGCCGCACGGCCCTTTTCATATTCGAAGATGACCTTGTTAAAGCGGATATCCCCTTGAATCTTCGGCAGCGGTGTTGCCCCCGGTTTATCCTGAACCGAAGGCTGCTCATCCAGATACTCAAAGATCCGTTCTGAAGACGCCATAGCCACCAGCAGCTGATTGTACATCTGGCCCAAGCGGTTGATCGGGTCCCAGAAGTTGCTCACATACGTACTGAATGCCACCAGGTAACCGACGGTCAGCTCTCCGGATTGGATTAAGTATGCCCCCAACCAGAACAGGATCATGGTGCCGAACCCGCCTGTTATTTCAATAATCGGGCCAAAAGCCTGGTTCATCGCTGAAGCCTTGTTCCACGATTTCCGGCTGTCCATATTCATGGCATCAAAGTAATGCATATTTTCCTGTTCCTGTGTGTAGGCCTGAGTGACCCGGATACCTTGGATCGACTCATTTAAATGTGAATTGATCCGCGAGTTCTTCATCCGCACATCCTGCCAGGCAATCCGGATCTTCTGCCGCAGCTTGGTTGAAACCAGGAACATAACCGGCACCGTAACCATCACGGCAAGCCCAAGTTTCCAGTTAATCAGCAGCAGAATCACGGTAATGCCGACCAGCTGTACACAGTCGATCATTAAATTGACGACTCCGTTGGTGAACAGATCCTGCAAAGAGTTAATATCATTCGTTACCCGTACCAGTACCGAGCCGGCCGGACGTTTATCGAAAAAGTTAAAAGATAACTTCTGGATATGCCGGAACAGATCCGAGCGCAAATCATAAATAACCCGTTGGCCTATAACATTAGTATATTTGATCCGGTATACCCCTGCGATCCACTGGATCAGGTACAGTACAATTACACTTACCGTAAGTGTGTACAGTAACGTTAAGCTGGGGTTCCCCTCTTTCGGAGCAATTGCCTTGTCAATAGCCATACTGGTCAGAAAAGGGACCGTGAGCTTCGTGACTGTGCCCAGAACCATCAGCGCGGAGACGAGCGGAAGCATCTGCTTCGCGTAAGGCTTCATATATCCGAACAATCTCGTGAACTGCTTCCAGTCAAAGGATTTGTCGATCTGGTCGTCATCCTTGTATACAAAGCGTTCCTCAAGCGTCTGTTCCTCGGTTTTATTGTGCTTTGCACTAGCCGTTGTGGCTTGTTTGGCTTCAAGCTTCATGCTGAATCCCCTCCCCTCTCACCGTATTCCGGGACAGATAATCGGCGTATTGAATCCGGTATACATCCTGATACGGGCCGGGAACTTCAATCAGCTCCGCATGCGTTCCCTTTTGAACCATCCGTCCTTCATCCATCACGATGATCTGGTCGGCATGACGCAGCGAGGAAATCCGGTGGGCAATAATCAGCGTGGTCCGTCCGCGCATAACCTCTTGGAAGCCAGTCTGGATCTCATGTTCTGTCTCCATATCCACGGCACTCGTGGCATCATCCAGAATGAGGATACGGGGATTCTTGAGCAAAGCACGGGCGATAGCAATCCGCTGCTTCTGTCCGCCCGAAAGTCCCATCCCCCGCTCGCCGACAACCGTGTCATATCCATCAGGCATCTCCATGATAAAATCATGCGCTTTGGCAAGCTGTGCCGCCCGGATGATTTCCTCCATGCTCACATTCTTGAGGCCGTAAGAGATATTATTACGGATAGAAGAGGAGAACAGGAACGTCTCCTGAAACACTGTCGAAATCTGCGAACGCAGGCTGCGAATATTGTATTCCCGGATATCCACGCCATCCAGTGTAATGCTTCCTTTATTTACGTCATAGGCGCGCATCATCAACTGGGTAATCGTCGATTTGCCTGAGCCGGTACCGCCAAGGAACCCGATAACCGCACCCGGCTTCGCTTCGAAATCAATGTCCTTTACAGCCGGCATTTTATTCCCGTACGCAAATGTAACATGGTCGAAAATGACCTCGCCCCGTACCTCGGAGGATACTAGCTCGCGGGCATTCTCCTTATCCTTTACATCAATCTGCTGGTTAAGCACTTCAAGTACACGTTCTCCCGAAGCTTTGGATTGCGTATAGTTGTTGATATGGAAGCCAAGACCCCAGACCGGACCGATAATATACCAGATCAGACTGAAGAAGGCGACCAGTTCACCCAGTGACATGTGGCCCTTGATGACCAGCGTTCCGCCGACACCGAGCAGAATGGCTATACTGACGGAGGCCAGAAGCTCCATGACCGGGAAAAATTTGCTCCACAGCTCGGCGGCAAAAATCTGGTTATCCTTATAACGTTCATTACGGTGCGAAAATTTCTCAACTTCATAAGCCTCTCTGGCAAACGATTTGACCGTCCGTACCCCTGTAATATTCTCTTGAACAGCCGTGGTCAGAGAGCTGAGGGCAAGCCGCATCTCCTGAAAGGCTGGATGAATTTTCGATTCGAATCTGAGTGCTACTGCAGCCAGAAAAGGCATAGTGATCAGTGTGACGAGCGTAAGCTGCCAGTTGATCGTGAACATCATAATAGACCCAAACAGCACCATAAAAAATACATTCAGCAATTGGGCGAAGCCGAAGCCGATGAAATTCCGGATCGCTTCAAGGTCCCCGGTCAGCCGGGACATCAAGTCGCCAGTCTTTGCCGTATCATAGTAGCGGAAAGACAGAAATTGCAGCTTCTCATAGCAGGCATTGCGCAGCCGGTAGGCCAGAAAATTACCCAGCCGTCCTCCAAAAAAACCATGCGCAAACTGCAGGCAAGCTTTGACGATTACCACGGCCAGTACAGATAGAGCGAGTACGGGCACCTCAGTAAACTTCAGGGGAACAATCACATCATCAATTAACCTTCGTAGCAAATTCGGGGTAATAAGCCCCACTGCAGTTGCGGCAGCCAAGCATAAAATCGACAGAATCAGATAGTGCAGCTTCTCCCGATAAAAGCCCCGCAGTTGCCTGAGAACATCCATATCTCTCCTCCTTAAAGCTTTACGAAGTAAAGCTTACTTCGTAAGCATGAACTTGTTCCTACTGGGCGGCGCCTGCCCCGTAAGATACATTTGGCTTGCGATGCAAATCTCACATCGCAAGCCAGCTTTTTTAGCGCTTCCATTTTAGGGACTTTAAGCAGTTTATCACCCATATTTTAATGCGGCAAAGGGTAGAATACGCCGTTTTCCACGTTTTTCCCGAATAAAGGTGGCTTATATGATGATAAAAGGACACCTATAGCTTTAATTGCTTCCATTTCCTCGCAAATACTGTTCAATTAAGCAAACACAAGATTCGGGGTGTATTTTTATGCATATTTCATCCATTTCCGTGAAGCTTGTTACAACAAAAAAAACGCAACAGCCAAAACATGGGGTTCATGTTCCAGCGGTAGCGTTTTTGCATTGCATTTTGCTGTTTCCTCAGCTGTACAGCTCTTAGTTCTTTGCAGGCCGGTAGCAGACTACTGCCACACCGGAAGAGAAACGCTTAGTCTGCACCAACTCAAAACCCTGCTTCTCCAGCCCTTCTCCAAAGAGACGTTTGCCCTTGCCCAGCACCACCGGAAACACCATCAACCGGTACTCATCCACGAGACCCAGCGAGATCAGGGACTGCACAAGCGTGCAGCTGCCAAACACGAGAATGTCTTTGCCGGGCTGCTCTTTCAGCTTCGTGATTTCTTCCACCAGATTGTTCTTAATCAGAGATGAATTGTTCCACCCGGCTTCTGTCAGGGTTGTGGAGATTACATGTTTGGCATAACCATTCATCATCTCGCCGTATTCCCCGGTCTGCTCCAGCATATTAGGCCAGGCAGCCGCAAAGCCTTCATAGGTTACGCGCCCCAGCAGCAGCGCGTCGGCAGCTTTTAACTCCGCGAATTTAAACTGATCCTGCTCATCCGAGCTGTATTGAAAGGTCCACTGCGGGTCCTCCATTACACCGTCAACAGTTAAAAATTCAGACACAATCAAGTTTCTCATGTGGGCCTCCTGGATACGTAGTGGGCAAAAGCAAAACATGTGCCCGGCAGCCCTGAATAATGAGAACATCAGGGCTGCTGCGGACACACATTATGGTGATAACTATAAATACTAATTTAAATTGTGGGAAGGTCGGAAACCTTAGTACAACAAGGTTATCCGATACTTCCTTCCATCTCGAATTTGATGAGACGGTTCATTTCGACTGCATATTCCATCGGCAGTTCTTTGGTGAACGGCTCGATGAAGCCCATGACGATCATCTGTGTGGCTTCGGCTTCCGTGAGACCGCGGCTCATCAGATAGAACAGCTGCTCTTCGGAAACTTTGGATACCGTGGCTTCATGCTCCAGCACGATATTATCGTTCATGATCTCATTGTATGGAATCGTGTCCGAAGTAGACTGGTTATCCAGAATGAGCGTATCACATTTGATATTCGATTTCGCACCATCCGCCTGACGGCCGAAGGAAGCGAGTCCGCGGTAAGTTACCTTGCCGCCGTGCTTGCTGATTGATTTGGATACGATCGTCGAAGTCGTGTCCGGTGCCAAGTGGATCATCTTGGCGCCTGCATCCTGGTGCTGGCCTTTGCCTGCCACGGCAATCGACAATACGGAACCTTTGGCTCCGCGGCCTTTCAACACAACTGCAGGATATTTCATCGTCAGCTTGGAACCAATGTTACCGTCCACCCATTCCATGGTGGCATTCTCTTCGGCAACCGCACGTTTGGTTACGAGATTGTAGATATTTGGTGCCCAGTTCTGAATAGTAGTATACCGAACACGGGAGTTCTTCATACACAGAATTTCAACAACGGCACTATGCAGGGAATTGGTGCTGTAGATTGGTGCGGTACAGCCTTCTACGTAATGCACGAAGCTGTCTTCATCCGCGAGGATCAGCGTACGCTCGAACTGACCCATGTTCTCGGAGTTAATACGGAAGTAAGCCTGCAGAGGCACTTCGCATTTCACACCCTTAGGTACGTAGATAAAGCTGCCGCCCGACCACACGGCACTGTTCAATGCAGCAAACTTATTGTCTGTCGGCGGAATGATCGTTCCGAAGAATTTCTTTAACAGCTCAGGATGCTCACGCAGCGCAGTATCGGTATCGGTGAAGATTACCCCTTGGTCTTCAAGGCTCTTCTGCATGCTGTGATAAACAACCTCAGATTCATATTGTGCCGATACACCGGCGAGGAACTTCTGCTCCGCTTCCGGAATACCCAGCTTATCGAAGGTTTCTTTAATCTCGGAAGGAACTTCCTCCCAAGTTTTTCCTTGCTTCTCGGAAGGTCTTACATAGTACTGAATGTCTTCGAAATCCAGATCATCCATGTTGCCGCCCCACTGAGGCATCGGCATCTTGCGGAATTGCTCCAGAGCCTTCAGGCGGAAGTTCAGCATCCATTCCGGCTCGTTTTTGATTGCGGAGATTTCCTTCACAATTTCGGCCGTAAGTCCTTTACCAGACTGAAATATCGACTTGTGCTCATCACGGAACCCGTACTGGTATTCCTCCATATCAGGCGCTTTCTTAGCCATGGTGTCAGCCTCCTTGTTATCTAATGTTGTTGGTGTTCTTCTTCGACGTCTATTCCTTTGCGAAGCGCGTTCCATGCCAGTGTGGCACATTTGATCCGCGCCGGAAATTTATTAACACCGGAAAGGGCTTCTATATCTTCATAGTCTCCGAAATCTACTGTCTCACCCTTCATCAGGGAGGAGAACTTGTCAGCAAGCTCAAGCGCATGCTCTATAGTCTGTCCTTTGACAGCTTCCGTCATCATGGAAGCCGACGACATGCTGATCGAACAGCCTTCGCCGCTATACCGGGCATCTTTGACGATGCCGTCCTCTACCTTAAGCTGCAGCGTAATGCGGTCGCCACAGGTCGGGTTGTTCAGCTCAATCTTCACAGCGTCGTCTGCAAATGAACCACGGTTCCGGGGATTTTTATAATGATCCATAATTACGCGTCTATACAAGTCATCCAAGTTCATAGGCGAAATACTCCTTTGCCTTGATTAAAGCTTGGACCAGCGCATCTACATCCTGTTCCGTATTGTAGAGGTAGAAGCTGGCCCGTGCCGTTGAGCTGACCTCAAGCCAGCGCATCAGCGGTTGGCAGCAATGATGGCCGGCGCGGACGGCAATACCTTCCGCATCCAGCACCGTCGCCACATCATGCGGATGCACATCACCCAGATTGAATGTGACTACACCCACCTGACGATTACGCGGGCCATACAGCGTCAAGCCGTCAACTGCTGCAAGACGCTGCTCCGCGTAAGCGGCAAGCTGGATTTCATGACGGTGAACTTCATCCAGTCCGATCTCCTGCAGGAAATCAATTGCTGCTCCCAATCCGACGGCACCGGCGATAATCGGTGTCCCGCCTTCGAACTTCCAAGGCAGCTCTTTCCAAGTAGATTCATAAAGACCGACGTCATCAATCATCTCGCCGCCAAACTCAACCGGCTCCATAGCTTCCAGCAATGCCTTCTTGCCGTACAAAGCACCGATGCCGGTCGGGGCCAGCATCTTGTGACCGGAGAACGCATAGAAATCGCAATCCAGCTCCTGGACATCGACCTTCATATGCGGAGTGCTCTGTGCTCCGTCCACCACGATAACTGCACCCTTGCGGTGAGCAATAGCTGCAAGCTCTTTCACCGGATGGGTAACCCCCATAACATTGGATACATACGCGATGGCTACGATTTTGGTCTTGTCCGTAATCGTATTCTCGGCATCCTCCAGTGTGATCGTTCCATCCTTCTGCAGCGGTAGAAATTTCAGGGTTGCCCCAGTCTTTTTGGCCAACTGCTGCCATGGAATAAAGTTGCTGTGATGCTCCATCTGGGTGATAACAATTTCGTCGCCTTCACTAAGAACAGCAGGGCCGTAAGAAGAAGCCACTATATTTAACGCTGTCGTTGTGCCGCGGGTAAAGATAATTTCCTTCGTGCTGCGGGCATGAATGAACTTTGCAACCTTCTCGCGGGCTCCCTCATAAGCATCCGTAGCCCGGCTGCCCAAGGTATGCACACCGCGGTGGACATTGGCGTTATCCCATTCATAATAGGATTTCACCGCTTCGATGACTTGGCGCGGTTTCTGTGAAGTTGCCGCACTGTCCAGATAAACCAGCGGATGGCCGTTAATCTTTTGATTCAGGATGGGAAATTGCTCCCGGATGTTACTGTTAATCATTGGCCTAACTTCCTTTCCACAAGAGATTGGAGCTGATTGCGCAGTCCCTCCAGTGGAATTTGCGACACTACAGGTGCCAGGAAGCCGTATATGATCAGTGTTTCTGCATCGTGCCGTGTAATTCCGCGGGACATCAGGTAATACACTTGCTCGTAATTGACCCGTCCTACGGAAGCGGCATGGCCGGCTGTTACATCATCTTCATCTATAAGAAGGATCGGGTTGGCGTCGCCGCGTGCTTTCGGGCTCAGCATCAGAACCTTCTCGGTCTGCTGTCCATCGGCTCTTGTCGCGCCTTTTTCGATCTTCGTAATTCCGTTAATAATAGAAGTCGCAGAATCCCGCATAACAGCACGGGTAATCATGTCACTTGGCGTATTCTTGCCGAAGTGCTGCGCCTGAGTCGTATAGTTCAGCTTCTGTGAACCCGACCCTACCGCGATCACTTTGGCATCGGAGCTTGAGCCATTGCCCTTCAGCACCGACTTCGTGTCACTCGCTGTATCGCCGTAATTCATTTCACCGACAATCCACTCAATAGTTCCATCGTTCTCAACCACTGCACGGCGGTAGGTCACATCCGTAGTGTCCACGCCAAGCTGATGTACCGAGGCAAAGCGCACTTTGGCGCCTGCACCTACAAATACTTCAACCGCACCGTTATGCAGTCCGGCTTCCGTTTTGTCGGATACATAGTTATCTACGTAGGTTACTGAGCTGTTCGATTCGGCAACCAGCAGAATATGCGGAACGAAAGCAGCTTCTGCGTCGTCCGTCAGCAGCACCGCTTGCAGCGGAGTGTCGATAACCACATTCTTGGGAACATAGAGGAATACTCCGCCGTTCCACAGGGCGGCATGAAGTGCAGCAATGGAATGCTCGTCTGGCAGCACAGCCTTATGCAGATAACGCTGCACAAGATCTCCATGCTCTTTGACTGCTGTCTGCAAATCGGTAAAAATCACGCCTTGCGCAGCAAGCTCAGGAGCAAGCCGTGTATAAACAGCGCCTGAATTGCGTTGAATAATCAGACTGCCTTCCTCCTGACCCTGAATTAGGGCCGTTATGGAAGCAGGGGCTTCACTAAGTGCTGTAAAAGGCTGGCTGGCTTTGTAGGTTCCATAGTTGTTCACGTTCCAGCGTTCAATCCGTGTCTTTTCCAGTTTCGGCAGCTCCAAGCCTGCTGCCAGTTCCAGCGCCTTTAGCCGGCTGTCCTTCAGCCAGCTTGGCTCGCCGCTGCTCTGCGATAATTCGCTGAGACGTCCGGCATCCACCGGAAGAATGGTTTGCGTCGTCATAAGTGGTTTCCTCCTTCCTGGCGTCTCTTTAAGCTTCCTGTCCTACAGTTTCATCTTCAATGCCTAGTTCTTCTTTAACCCATTCATAACCTTCTGCTTCCAGACGCTGCGCGAGCTCAGGTCCGCCGGATTTCACAATGCGGCCCTGCATCATAACATGCACGTAATCAGGCGTGATGTAGTTCAGCAGACGCTGATAGTGGGTAATAACCAGGAAACCGCGTTCCGGGCTGCGCATCGAGTTTACACCTTCAGCGACAATTTTGAGTGCATCAATATCAAGGCCGGAGTCAATTTCGTCAAGAATGACGATCTTCGGATCCAGCATCATCATTTGGAGAATTTCGTTGCGTTTCTTCTCGCCGCCGGAGAAGCCTTCGTTCAGATAACGGTGCAGGAATTCCGGATTCATATCCAGTTCCTTCATCTTAGCTTCCATCTGACGGATGAAACGGATGAGGGAGATTTCACTGCCTTCTTCACGGCGCGAATTAATGGCGCTGCGCAGAAAGTCGGAGTTGGTTACTCCGCTGATCTCACTTGGATATTGCATAGCCAGGAACAAACCGGCGCGCGCGCGTTCATCTACTGCCATCTCCAGCAGGTCTTCACCTTCCAGCACAGCTGTGCCTTCAGTTACTATATACTTTGGATGACCCATGAGCGCGGAAGCCAGTGTACTTTTACCTGTACCGTTCGGACCCATGATAGCGTGAATTTCGCCGCCCTTCATCTGAAGATTGATGCCCTTCAGAATTTCTTTTCCTTCGATTGTCGCTTTTAGTCCTTCAATGACAAAATCTGCTGCCATAATAATTATTCCCTCCACTCATCAATTTGCAAAATCAGAAAGCTGTATTAAAACAGGGGGTCCCTGTTTACCAGCATAATTAGATTT
This sequence comes from Paenibacillus sp. FSL L8-0470, assembly GCF_038008625.1. Lineage (NCBI taxonomy): Bacteria > Bacillati > Bacillota > Bacilli > Caryophanales > Paenibacillaceae > Paenibacillus > Paenibacillus sp. FSL L8-0470. The sequence goes on along the minus strand of NZ_JBBOZM010000001.1, from coordinate 2,193,437 downwards.
TATATCACATTATAATTATTATAAAGTGAATCACAATGATTATCAATGATTCTCACTAATTTTATTACAAAGGAAGTTTTTTTACAAATATCTATTTTCAATTTTCATCCCCGTCATCCACGTTTAGCGCTTTCTCAGCCTGTTACTGTCCAAGGGCAGAGATGATTTCCTCTTTCCTGATCCGGAACTCTTCGTCGCCCAGAACCGGGCGCATGTTTCCGGCTTCAGGCGGGGACTCCAGTTCAATCCAGGAGCGGCAGCCTGAATACTCCGGCCGCACTTGAATAATGACAGGAGCCTCTGGCACGTATACACGTAGCAGCAGGACATGAAGCGGTTCCTTCGCTTTCCAGCGCAATCTTTCGGACGCAAGTCCTTCGCTCCAGATGTGATAGGGGTACAGCCGTTCCAGCTGATTCAAATCACGAACCTCCAGATCAGCAGCCACTTCAGCGTATGCATTCAATGAAATCACAGCGGAGTCAGCGCCGCCTGCTTCCAGTGTCTGGCCGACGAGCGGGCGGTATGACTCCTTCAGCAGTTCGGCTCGCTGGTGTTCATAAGTGGGATAGAGATAGAACGAAGGGCTTTTAAGTTCAAAACGCCGTGTTTCTTCCTCTATCCCCCCTTTACGCATCAGCATAATCATCCGTCCTTCTGTCAGCGCTTGTATGGCTGAGGCCCATTCTTTTAAAGCTACGGGGTTGGCGTTCAAGGACATTCACTCCTTCCTTCCAGTTATCCTGTTCAAAATCATTATCTTCACTATAAATTATATCCATTGCCGCAGGAGTCTACAAATTTCGCAGACTGCCAACGCTCATGCCGCAGTAACACAAAAACAAAGCCCCCGCACAGGAGGCTTTGCAGAATTTCAAATGTAATTTCGGGTCAGGCTGAAATCAGCCCAGGAACGAGCGCAGCATCCATTGCTGCTTCTCCAGGTCGGAGCGGATCTTGATGAACAAATCGGCTGTCGGCTGATCGCTGGCGTTCTCCGCAAGCTCAATGCCTTCCGTAAGTTCTTCGGATACCGTAGCAAAATCTTCAATGAGGGATTGGACCATGCCCCGGGCATCTTCTTTGCCCGTTGCTTCCTGAATGGTGGCAATCTCCAGATATTCTTTCATTGTAGCTGCAGGGCTGCCTTTGATACTCAGCAGGCGTTCAGCAACTTCGTCCATTTTCAGCGTAATATCATTATAAAGCTCTTCAAATTTCACATGCAGGGCGAAAAATTGTTCGCCTTTGACATACCAGTGAAAGTTATGAACTTTAACATACAATACGTTCAGGTTCGCAACTTGACGGTTGAGGACTTGTTCCAATGATGCAGTGTTTACTTTATTAGATGCTTTAGCCATGATATGATCCCATCCTTATCCATAGTTTAGCCGGCTGCTTGTCCAAGGTCCGGCCTTGCAATTGTCTATACTTACTTTACCCTTCCAGCGGTTAGCCGAAACAAAATGGTGGCCACACCTGCAGTGAAAACGAGCTCTCTCCGAGGGCTTTAACCAACTCCTTATCCGTAGGATGACCAAGATTGCCCGCCTTATGCCCTTTAACTGCCCGCATAAGTGGAAACGGCTTCGCCGTCCTCAAAAAGACGGTATCCGTTTCAGCTAGAAATAGAAGGATAATTTATAGCGTAAAGCATATAAATGCTTATATTTCAACAAAAGGGCCCCCAGAGGGCCCCGTGCAACACGCCTAATCATACGTTCATTACCGCTCAGAGCATGCGGAGCAATGCCTCACTGCCTGCCATCCCCGGCACAATCCCAAGATTTTCCGCTTCTATAGTAACAGACTCCAGCGGAGCTGCCAGGAGCTGCGCCAATGTGCGTACGCCTACGGCCCGTGCGGCAATAATCTGCCGGTCACTAAGCATCTTATTCAGCAGTCCCACATCCAGCGCTCCGCACATAATATACCCTCGGCTTGTGCTGATGGTGAGCAGCGTTGTTTTGGGAAGTTTCACCTCGACTCCAACAAAGGTGTGATCTCCGATCTGAATAGGTTCTATGGTAACCAATAGCAGCGCCTCCTTTTTTCGTCATCCACGCTCTATGTGTATGCGGAGCCCTTTTGCTGTGTGTGGACGATGGTCCTATATCCCAATAAAATACAGAGACTTTAAGCCTTATTTCCAAGCAAAGAAGTATATGATTATTGTTTATTTAATGGTATAGTTTATTTACTTTAGGAATCGATTTAGTAAAAAGCTGGGGGATTTATGGACAAAAAACTACAACACACGGACGGAAATTATTTATTTAACGTCGACATCCTGATTAATGCCCGTACCAACCCGCTTGCACTGCAATATTTACTTGAAATGTTGAACAACAGCGACAAAATCACAGATTTCAACATTAACTCAGGTCTTGAGCTGGGAAGAACCATTGACAACCTTCTACGTTCTGCGAAGATAGCTCTGCAACAAGAGTCAGCCCCTCCAGTTCCATTTAAATTGCCAGTGAAGCCGGCGGACAAACAACCGGAAAAAACCGCAGAGGATAAGCCCTCAGTGGAAAGCCGTGCGGATGCTTATGGTAAGATCAGACAGTACATTCAGAACAATCAACTGGTCCGTATTCGGACGAACCGTCATGGCAAGCAGATGTCCATGCCCTGCCGTATCCTTAATTTTGATGAAGCGGCCAACTCGATAAGCATCTACCACGTGGATGAGAAACAGGTCTATACCTTTAACCTCAATGAAATTGACGAATTTCATTAGCACGAACCTGTGAAGCACAAACAAGCACCCTACCGGAATGGCATTCCGTGAAAGGTGCTTGTTTTAATTTGCTTATGCCATCCGGTTGACTTCAGTCAGTTCTTGCGGGAAAGGGCTTCCCAGGCCAGACATATCCAGCCGGCAATAAAACAAACGCCGCCGAGCGGGGTAACCGCTCCAAGGATTTTGATCCCGGTAATACTCAGTACGTACAAGCTGCCGGAGAAGAGAACAATTCCTGCGATCAGCAGCCTGCCGCTCCAGCGCAGGCGGACACTCTCTCCCCATTGTCCTGCAATAATCGCGACCAATATCAGTCCCAGTGCATGAATCATATGATAATGCACACCGGTTTCATACACCTTCATGTAATCCTCGCTGATCGAAGCCTTCAGCATATGCGCTCCGAATGCGCCGATCCCCACTGCCAGCATAGCCAGCAAAGCTCCCCAGGCGATAAATCTCCGTTGCATAATCAGAACACAACTCCTTATTATTGGACTTCCCCTATCTTACCTTATCGGCAGGGGGCAATTCCAGCGGAGTTCCGGGATTATTTCAATGTGGGACTTGCATTTGAAGCGTTCTTATGAAAAAGTGGATAGTATCAAGAAACCATTCTTTTACAAGGAGCGCATTTTTATTATGGACTATAATTCTTCACCAAAATCCGACGCACAGGAAGCCGGGCAGAACAGCCTATTTCCAGGGCAAAATGATCTGTTAAAACCAGAAGTACCTTACACCTACCAAGCGAATAAACGTGATTTCCAACATTCCGGCCCCGGTATCGCCTCTTTCGTGATCGCGCTGGTCACGTTTATCGGTTATGCCATTACTTTTGTGGTGGTAGGGAAGCAGGCTTCTTCCATTCTTAGTGAAAGCAACAGCGGCATCAATGAGTCTGCAGGAACCTTCATGTTTCTGGGAGTGACCGTTTTGATACTTGCAGCTGTTAATGTAATCGGAGCAGTTGTCGGAATTATCGGGCTGACTCTCCGCAACCGCCGCAAAGTGTTCGCCGTCATCGGCACCATTATCAATGCTATCATCCTTCTGTTGTTCATGCTGCTCATTTCTACCATTCTGGTCAATGCCGGCTCCTACTGATTATCTCGCTATTTACTTTCAATAATAGAGAAGAGCCACTCCCGGAGCTGTTCGTGGAGTGGCTCTTCTTTTATTTAATATTGCAACTTAAGCTGAAATGCAGACACTGCTAACGGCTTACGATCGAATCCAGCGACGCGTAAACATGTGGACCGAAGCCTTCCGAGGCCTCTCTCTGTGGAATATTGAGCTTGATCATGTAGCCCTGGCCATCAATTTCCTTGACGATCGTTTGCCGGGTCAGGCCGGAACCTGTTGCGGTCAAATATAACCGCAGGCCAGACATTCTGAGGTCACGCTCTTCCTTGCTGAGTGCTGTCACCTTTCCGGTGGCAGACAATTCCTTTCGGGCTTTCTGCTCCAAAATATCGAGATTAAAATCAGAAGGTAATTTCTCAATTTGGGCGTAATAATCAGGATCCACCTTCATAGATAACCGGTTGCTTGCCGAATCAAAGGTAAAGATATCAAATACATAAAGCGAATAACCTTCTCCTTCCGCAAGCTTAGCAGTCTTCTCTTCCGCCATGCCTTCCAGCGTAAGCTTCATGGTTCGGGTCTCCGGCAGTGTGGTCACCGGGGCTGCCCCTTCTTCCGCCTTAGACAGCTTGGAAAGAATCCGCTGGACGACAGAAGGATCACCCTCCACCGGCTTTTCTACATATTCAAAAACTACAGGGTCCTCCATCTCAAGACCTTCAAGCACACTCTCGGTGCCAGCACCCAGTTCGAAAGCGGTAGGGCCCTCTTCCGTTTCTATTTCAATCGAATGACTGTCAATTTGACCGACATAGCTGCCGGTTCCTTGGATGACCTGTGCTTCAGCAGTAGCGGTAGGACTAGGTACAGGCGCTGCTGTGTTTGCCGCAGGTGAAGGAGAAACCGTTGCCGAAGGCTCACCCGGAGCCTCAGCAGGAGTGTTGCCTCCGCAAGCGGTTAATGTCAGCATCAATACAGCGACTGCCGCAATAGCCGGTAATGAACGTTGTGATTTCATGTTGACTGCCTCCTCATAGACGTGCGGTATGGTCAATATCTGCTTGCTACCCTTATTAACGTTTAACCCATAGTCGGGGTTGCATAAACTTTGCCGAAATTGATGGGGAGCGCACTAGAAGTATATGCGGCGGCATTTCTTCAGTTCATCATCCGGTACCCGGACAGCTTTTTCATTGCGCACAGTAGGCAATTTCCCCATTAACCACAGTCATCTGTACTTTCACCTGCAGCAGTTCTTCGGGATCGCTCAGCACGTCACGGTCAATTACCGTGAAGTCCCCCTGCAAGCCCGGTGCGATACGTCCGCGTTCACGCGCTTCTCCCGCGGCAGCCGCACTGCCCGTTGTGAACAGACCTACCGCCTCCGGGATGCTCAGCTTCTCACCCGGCAAGTAGCCCTCATGGGATTCCCCCGGCTTGCGCCGGGTAACGGCAGCGTGCAGGCCAAGAAATGGATTCAGCGGCTCAATCGGCGCGTCACTGCCACCGGCACAGGTAATTCCGGCCTTCATCAGCTTATTCCAGGCATACAGATGCCCTGTTCTTGCCGGGCCTACCCGTTCCAGCACCCAGGGAAAGTCACTGGCCACAAAACGCGGCTGGATATCGGCAATGAGCCGAAGTCCGCGCATTTGCTCCACCAGCGCGCCATTCAGCACCTGGGCATGTATGAAGCGGTCCGGCAGGTCGGCTTCCGGAGACAGCCGGTGATGGTCCATCGCAGCCAGCGTCATCCGGGCAGCCGCATCTCCGATCGCATGCACAGCTACCGGGAATGACAGCCGTCTCGCCGCACCGACAATTTCATTCAGCTTTTCCTGTGTATGGATCGCGATGCCGCATGTATCCGGGGCATCGCTGTAAGGCTGCTCCAACAGTGCAGTCCGTCCGCCGATGGCACCGTCGGCGAACAGCTTGACCGCACCAAGCCGCAGCCACTCATCACCGATGCCTGCCTGCAGCCGCAGCTCCTCCACCTCCTGCAGATAGCCATAGTACAGCAGCTGGTGTGTGCGGAAGAACAGGCCTTCTTCGCGCAGCTCACGGTGAATCTGCAGCATCGTCTCCACACTGTCCAGCAGCCGCAGATCCTCGGTATGCACGGCTGTAAGCCCCAGGGAGAGCGCGTCAGCAATTCCCCTGCGGACCGCATTCTTCTTGGCGGCATAATCGGGCGCCGGCTGCACGGCATTAAACGGCTGTGAGGCATCCTCATAAATCCAGCCGTTCAGCTTCCCTTCAGCATCACGGCCGTAGGCTCCGGAAGCGAAGTCTGGAGTGGATTCGGTCACGCCCGCCCGCCTGAAAGCCTCGCTGTTGCCGAGAAAGGCATGAAAGCAAGTGCGCGTAAGGAATACGGGATGCCGCTCTGTCACCGCATCCAGCTCGGATATATGCGGCGCTGCAGCAGGCCGGAACTCATTCTCGTTCCAGTTCAGCCCGAGGATCCATTCCCCGGGAGGCGTAAGCTCTGCACGTCTGGCAATTGCATGCAGCATCTCTTCTTTGGAGGTCATACCTGTGAAATCCAGCATGTCCAGCTTCATCCCGTGCATGCCGAGATGCACATGCGCATCGGTCAGACCGGGCAGCACATGGGCTCCGTCCCAATCGACAACGTTGTATTCTCTGCCGCTAAGCTGCAGAATTAAATCCCTGCCCTCTCCAACAGCCGTGATCCTGCCATCCTCCACATATACAGCGTCATCGCCGGGTTGGCTGCGAAATGGCAGAACGCCATTTTTAAATAAGGTTGCGGTCATGTACTTCTGCTCCTTTGATATAACAACTTTTATATTAAAAGCATGTTTCTTTCAATTTATAGGCATGAGCCGGAAGCATGCAGCTGCGGAATTAATACTATGGTGAAGAGCCTTATTTACGTTCTAAAAAGGAGTGGTTTCCTTGAAAATCGATATCGGCTGCGGTTCCGCTAAAGAATTGGGTTATCTGGGAATCGACTGCATTTCATACCCCGGGGTGGATCTGGTCTGCGATATTAATAAAGGCATTCCGCTGCCGGACAATACTGCCGAATTCATTATGGCCAGCCGCGTTCTGCCCTATGTAAGCAATCTATTTGCGGTGATGAAAGAGATTCACAGGATCAGCATCCATAAAGCTGTTGTCTGTATTCTTGCACCTTATGCACATAGCTTCCCTCACGTCTCCAATCCTTTTTTCAAACAAAAATTCGATGAGTACACTCCCCGGTATTTCACAAACCGCTTTTTCCAGCCTTCCGCAAGTCCGCTCTCCCCGGTCATTCCCGATTATCCGGTCCCCTCTCCGCCCTTCGATTACAGACTGCTGCGGATGGAGCTGTTCTATCAATACCCGTTTAACGACTCGCTCTATGAAGCAGAGGAGCTTGAGATTCTCAAGACGCTGCAATCTAATGTAGTTCATGAAATCATGTACCACTTTGCCGTCATTAAGAAAGAAATCACCCCGGAGGAGCTCGAAACCATGAGCAGGAATCATTATCCTGAACCGCGTGTGCTGCTGGAACGGCGGCTTCTCTCTCAGCATAGACAAGATTTCAGCAAGTAGAAATATAAATATGTATTTTTAAAAAAATCCGCCGTGGACAAACAATTATGCCAGTCACCCGTCATAGGCTAATATAACACAAGAAATTTGGCACATCGTCTTCACCCTAAAGACGGTCTGCTTTTTTTCGCCTAAGCAACCGCGCAGTTCAGCAACCCTGAAGGAGGTGAAAATCATTCCTCTAGTCGTCCGGGCTACGATTAACGCAACCGGCGCAATCACATTTACCGGCAACACACTTGGACTAAGCCGCTCCGAAACGGCTGGGGTTCCCGGTACACTGGATAGTATAGGTGCATTCAGTACGGTCAACACGGCCTCTGTATTCGGCACCTACCCTGCCGGTACGACCAGCCTGTACCAGAACAACAGCTCAGCCGCCATACTGACGCTTCCCGCAGGAAGCACAGTGCTGTACGCAGAACTGATCTGGGCCGGCTCCTATATTAATGGCTCGGTTAATCTCGGCGCCTTCATCAATAATCCGGTCTCCTTCACCACACCCGCAGGAAGTACGACCAGCGTAACTCCAGATGCAGCCACTGCCAATACTATAGATCTGGGAAACGGCGCCTCCGCCTATGTGCGCTCAGCCAATGTCACCAGCATTATTCAGGGCGGCGGTGCCGGAACCTACACGGTCGGCGGTGTCGTAGGCACCGTCGTTATCACTGGTGATACAACCGCCAACCATGCCGGCTGGACACTTGGTGTGATCTACCAGAATCCCGCCCTCCCTTTCCGCAATATGTCGCTGCGGGCAGGAGCTGTGCTTGTACAGGCCACTTCAGCCCCGGTTGTCACGACCATTACGGGTTTCGCCACACCGGTCACCGGCGCTCTGGGCGGACGCATCTTGTTTAGCGCGCAGGAAGGCGACGCGAACCGTTCAGGCGACCAGGCGCTGTTCGGCCCGACCTCCGCCACACAGGTGGCCTTGTCGGGTCCCAACAACTTTGCCAACAACTTTTTTGCTTCGCAGATTAATAATGACAGCGGTGCTCTGAATACGACCGGAACCTTCGGAAGCCGCAACCAGACCAACGGCAGTCCAGGCACCAATATCATCGGTGGACGGCAAGGCTGGGACATTACCAACGTCGACGTTTCGGCAAGGCTGGTGAACAACCAGTCCTCTGCACTGCTGACGCTGACCACCTCTGGCGATGCCTATGTAGTCAACGCGAATGCGCTCCAGATCAATATTAACGCACCGGTAATCACGCTGACCAAAAGCTCCAATGTGGCAGGTCCAATTGTCGGTGATAACATAACCTATACCGTTACTATCAACAATACAGGTACTGCCAGCGCTACGAGTGTGGTACTGTCGGATACACTGCCAACCGGCTTGACCTTTGTAGCCGGAAGCGTTGTAGTCGCCGGCGTTTCCAGACCTAGCTATGATATTTCAGCCGGCATTCCCTTAGGGTCACTGGCACTCAGCTCTTCTGTAACGGTTACATATCAGGCCAGAGTGACCTCGCTGCCGCCCAGTCCGCAGACGATTGCCAACTCTGCCAATGCCGCATTTACATTCCAGAGTGTAGCCGGCGGCCCCATTGTTTCGGGTGTTATCCCTTCCAATAGAGTAACGGTTCCAGTGTACTCGCCGGTTCTGGGTATGGTCAAAAGCGCCAACACCGTCAACGCAACCGTTGGCGATGAGATTACCTATACCGTGCAAATCTCCAACACGGGAAATATCGGTGCGTCCACGACGCTGACCGACAACATCCCTGCCGGAAGCACCTACGTTCCCGGGAGCTTTACCGTCAACGGGACTCCCCTGGCAGGCAATCCCGTCACGGGCATCGCAATCGGCACGATTTCCGCCGGAGGAAGCTCCACCGTTCAGTTCAGGGTTGCAGTGAACAGTCTGCCGTCGCCGCCGCGGTTAACCGACCAGGCCACTGCAGCCTATACCTTCCTGGTGCCTGACGGTCGTACCGTGGCCGGTTCGGCGGCATCGAATACGCTGACCATTCCGGTAACACTGCCCAATGTTGCAGTGGTCAAAAGCACCAGCTTCCCTGACGTTGCGGTAGGGGACACTTTGACCTATACCTCCGTCATCAGCAATAACGGGATTTCGGCGGTAACACATGTTGTCCTGTCCGATCCGATTCCTGCAGGCACCACCTTTGTTCCGGGCAGTCTGACTGTTTCCGGCTCATCCCGTCCGGCCGCAGACCCGGCAACGGGAATCTCTGTGGGGGCAATCCCTCCTGGCAACAGTGCAACCGTTACCTTCCAGGTGGCGGTCACTTCTGTACCGGGAACAGGACAGCTGTCCAACCGTTCTTCGGCATCCTATAGTTCCGGACTGTTTACAGGTATTTCCCAATCCAACATCACGACAACATCTGTGTATCAGCCTGTCATTGGTATTGTCAAAAGCGCAAGTCCCGCCAGTGCGACTGTGGGCGGCAACGTTCTTTACACCCTTCAGGTGCAAAACACAGGGAATCTGGCAGCAACCGTCACCCTAAGCGACAATATCCCCGCCGGCTCTACCTTTGTAGCGGGAAGCGTTACAGTGAACGGTTCCGTTCGTCCTGCGGATTCTCCGCTCGCCGGAATTCTACTGGGGGCCGTGGCTCCCGGTTCTACCGTAACCGTCAACTTCCTGACCACGGTACAGTCACTGCCTTCTCCGGCGGTATTGAGCAACCAGGGAAGCGGCAGCTATACCTACCAGTTGCCCAGCGGGCGTTCCCTCAGCGGGGAAAGCCTCTCCAATACGGTCAGCATCCCGGTTTCCGCACCGAACATCACCTTATTCAAAACAGCCAATCTTTCCGCCATCGCTGTCGGTGAGAATATAACCTATACCGTAGCGGTATCCAATCCGAGCGGGGTGGCTGTAAACAACGTCGTCCTGTCTGATCCCATACCCGCGGGAGGGGCATTCGTGGCTGGGAGCGTCACGGTGAACGGGGCTTCTGCGCCATCCGCAAATCCGGGGGCGGGTATTGCTCTTGGCACCATCGCGGCAGGGGGCAATGTGATCGTCACCTTCAAGGTGAACGCTGCCTTCCTGCCAAATCCCGCTGAACTGGTTAACCGGGCCAGTGCTTCCTTCACGGCAGGAGCGTTCAGCGGAACTGCCCTGTCCAATTCAGTGACAACTCCGATCTTCATTCCGGTCATCAATCTCGTTAAAAGTGCCAATAGCGCCCAGGCTTCGGTAGGCAGTTCCCTATCCTTCTCGATCCTGGTCAGCAACACCGGTAATATCGCCGCCAGGCTGAACCTGACTGACAGTTTACCGCCGCAAGCAGTATTTGAACCGAACAGCGTCATCATTGGCGGAACACCGCTTCCCGGTTTTGACCCGGTGACCGGAATCCCGGTAGGTCCGCTTGTGCCGGGCGATAGTGTCACCGTCAGTTTTCTGGTCACCGTGACGGCGCTGCCCCCGGGCCAGCAGTTGCCCAATTCAGCAGCTGCCGCAATTAGCTTCACTCTGCCAGACGGACGGCAGCTCGGAATAAATGCCGTTTCGAACACGCTCAATGTTCCTGTCTCCGCTCCCAATGTCAGTATAGTCAAAAGCGTGAACGCCATTGATGCCGTTACGGGTGACATTCTTAAGTTCACCTCGGTGCTGACGAACACCAGCATCGCGGCTGTCAGCAACATCATTCTCAGCGATCCTCTGCCTGAGAATGTTGCCTTCATTCCCGGAACCGTAATTGTGGGCGGCGTTTCCCAGCCGCAATCAGTTCCGTCCGCCGGCATTCCAATCGGCAGTCTGGCCCCAGGGGCGTCAGTCGCCGTAACATTCGAGGTGAGGATAACAATGCCGATTCCTTCACAGATCAACAACCAGTCGACCGTCAGCTTTACCTCCGGTGTATTCTCCGGTTCTTCATCTTCCAACGTAACCACGACACCGGTAATACAGCCGCAGATTTCCCTTATCAAAAGTGCCAATGATCTTAATGCAACAGTTGGCGATACCATTATCTACACGATTGTTGTCAGCAATACAGGCAATCTGGCTGCCAATGTTACTTTGACTGACAACATTCCCGCAGGGACTACCTTTGATCCCAACAGCGTCATCGTTGACGGCTTCCCGCAGCCGGGAGCCGCACCCGATACCGGTATTACCGTCGGCACCGTAGCTCCGGGAGCCAGTGTTACTGTCAGCTTCACTGTCTTTATTGTTTCCTTGCCTTCACCACAGCAGCTTGTCAATCAGGCCTCCTCCTCCTTCACTTTTACTCCGCCTGACGGCCGGCTGCTTACGGGTACGGCTGTATCCAACACGGTAACTATCGCGGTCTCCGCTCCCAATCTTTCCGTAGTGAAGAGCACTCCTGCAACAGCAGCTGCTGTTGGAGATACTATTGCCTATTCGGTAAGCATTACCAATACCGGAATCGATCCCGTAAATAATGTATTGCTCAGTGACCCTGTGCCTGACGGATCCTCATTTATACCCGGCAGCGTATCAGTAAACGGAGTGCCTTTCCCAAATGCCAATCCGTCTTCCGGGGTTTCAATCGGGACGTTGGCCTCCGGCGCAACCGCAATCATCTCTTACAGCGTAACGGTCATTGCCGTTCCCGCTGACGCCTCTATTGACAACCAGGCGACCGTTTCCTATACCTCAGGTATTTTCTCAGGTACTACTTCGTCGAACCCGGTAGCCATTCCCGCCTTCCAGCCAAATATCTCTGCGGTTAAAACAGCCAATACGACAAATGCTACAGTCGGTGATACCGTTACCTATACCTTGACTGTCAGCAACACCGGCAATTATGGAGCCGTTCTAACTGTAACGGACAATATTCCGGCAGGTACCACCTTTGAGCCCAACAGCGTCCTGATCAACGGGCTGCCACTGCCGCAGGCCGATCCTACTACTGGCATCGCCGCAGGAACTGTCGCTGCGGGAGCCACTGTCGCTGTCTCCTTCTCAGTAGTGATTACGTCCCTGCCGTCACCGCAGGTCCTCGTCAATCAGGGGACCGCTGCGTACAGCTTTACATTACCTGACGGACGCACAATCACTGGTTCGGTACTCTCCAACACAGTCACAATTCCTGTTTCCAGCCCCAATCTCGCCGTGCTCAAATCCACTGCGACAACGGCAACTACCGTGGGGGACACGATTACCTATTCTGTAACATTGACCAATAACGGGATCGCAACTGTAAATAACGTCGTCTTTACGGATGCACTTCCTGCGGGTACCGCCTTTGTGCCGAACAGTGTGCTGGTGGACGGCATCGGACGGCCCGGGGCTTCACCCTCTACCGGGGTAACCATAGGCAGCATCGCTCCCGGAGCTTCAGTGACCGTAGCCTTTACTGTAACCGTAACTTCGCTGCCGGCAACCGGACTGCTGAACAATCAATCCTCCGTCAGCTTTACATCTGGAGCACTTTCCAACGTAGGATTTTCCAATATTGTCACCACACCAGTCTACGAGCCCATAGTTGCAGCAGTCAAAAGCGCAAGCTCCGTCAACGCTACCGTAGGGGATACCATTACCTATACCGTGCTTGTGAACAATACTGGCAATTATGCGGCGACGGCTACTTTAACCGACACCATCCCTGCCGGTACAACGCTTGTAGAGAACAGTGTGCTTATAAACGGCTTCCCTTCCCCGGGAGCCGATCCGGCAACAGGTATCCCACTCGGTTCTATTGCTGCCGGCACCAGCTTGACAGTCACTTTCTCCGTTCTGATCACTACGTTGCCGCCAAGCCAGCAATTGACCAACCAGGCTACCATCACCTTTGCGTATACCCTGCCGGACGGCCGGACCTTCAACGAATCAGCAGTCTCCAACATCAATCAGATTTCCGTTTCATCGCCTAACGTATTGGTATCAAAGGCCACTACTGCTACAGATGCCGTAGTAGGTGATACCGTTCCCTACACAGTCACCGTTACCAATAACGGGATTGCATCGGTCACCAATGTCGTGCTTAGCGATCCGATACCACCGGGAGCTTCCTTTGTCACAAGCAGCGTAGTTGTCGACAGCACTCCTCTGCCGGGAGCGAACCCGGCCAATGGAATTACCCTTGGCACTCTGGCTCCGGGAGCTTCTGTCCAAGTCTCCTTCAATATTGTTGTTACTGCGCTGCCAAATCCGCCGAGCCTTAATAACCAGGCGTCCGTGAGCTTTACCTCCGGTGCTTTCTCCAGTGCTTCCTATTCCAATAACCTGATTACTCCGGTGTATCAGCCGATCATCAATATCCTAAAGAGCGCGGATACAACCAATGCAACCGTCGGAGACACTGTCACTTACTTCTTTAGCGTCACAAACACCGGGAACTTGCCGGCTGTGGTTACCCTTACGGACTCCATCCCTGCAGGAGGTGTATTTATTCCGAACAGTGTGCTGGTGAACGGTGTGCCGCAACCGGGAGCCGATCCGGCAGCCGGAATCAACCTTGGAACGGTTGCCCCTGGAGCTACAGTCGTCATGACAGTCACCCTGCAGGTTACCGTGGCTTCTCTGCCTTCACCGCAGCGACTCGTCAATCAGGCAGCCGCAGCCTTCACGTTCTCACCGCCAGACGGACGTCTGCTCTCAGGCTCTTCCTTGTCCAATGTACTTGTGATCCCTGTATCGTCTCCGGACGTCACCGCAGTCAAGAGCACACCGGCTATCGATGCCGTAGTCGGCGACATCCTTACCTATACAATTGTCGTGACGAACAACGGTATCGTCGCCGTCAACAACGTTGTGCTGGTTGACCCGATTCCGGCCGGAAGCCAATTCGTTGCGGGCAGCGTTACTGTAGACGATATCGCCCGTCCTGGGGCCAACCCCGGATCAGGCGTTGTCATCGGCACGATTGCTGCCGGAGCATCAACGACTGTAACCTTCAAGGTTCAGGTAATCGCGACATGACCCCTGGCTCATTTCCTCAACCTGTCGTGACGAATCAGTCCATGGTACTGTTCAGCTCGGCAGCGGGTATAGACGCTATAACCTATTCCAATACTGTTCATACCCCGGTCCTCAGCCCCGTACTTTCCTTATTCAAAAGTGCGGACAAAACCAGCGTCTCCCTTGGGGAGACGCTGGTTTACTCGCTTGTTGCCAAGAACAGCGGTAACGTGGCTGCACGGGCAACGATCAGAGATATTCTCCCTGAAGGCGTATCCTTCATTGCTAACAGTGTGCTAAGAGACGGAGTCCCCCTTCCCGGGGTATCTCCGTCTTCCGGCATACCGCTGGGAACAATTTCACCGCAGGCACAGGTCCGCATCGCCTTCCAGGCCATTGTCGTTTCGCTTCCCCCTTCACTGGAGCTTCGTAATGAAGCCAGGGGATTTTATTCTTTCACTACACCGGAAGGCAGGCTTGTGCAAAGCGAAATCCGCTCCAATCCGGTAACAGTTTCTTTGCTTTCCTTCCAGCTCTCTACCCTTCTGGCCGCAAGTACTCCAACTACATTTACCGGAGATGTAGTCACCTATACGTTGCTGCTCAGGAACGAGGGAGCACGGCTGCTGAACGATATTATCGCATTCATTCCCGTGCCGGATGGCGCCATTTTCGTTCCGGGAAGTGTTGTCGCCGGGGGTATCTATTATCCCGATGCTGATCCGGCAGAAGGAATCCGGCTGGGGTTCCTAAGTACAGACACAGCCGCCGAAATTTCTTTTCGCGTACGGATCACGTCGATCCCTGAGAACTCCCTATTAACAACGCAGGCGCGCACCACGTACCAAGTAGATGAGGTTACAGAGGTTACCGAGAGCAATATCATGGAAATATCCATAGTCCAGGCAGGCGTTACGGTCAGTCTGAAGGTTGATCGCTACAGCGCGGCGCCTGGAGACAACCTGCATTACAAGTTCACCGTACAAAACAGCGGAAATCTGGCAGTAAATGCTGTACTGGTGGAGGCAATTCCTGCAGGAACATTGTTCATCTGGGACAGCGTTATAGTTGACAGTGTGCCCATGAAGGGGATTAGACCGGGAGAATTCATCCCGCTGGGCACGATAAGAGCCGGCTCTGTGGTCCTCGTGGAGTTTCTTGTGTCTATCCCTGCGGCCACTGACATCAAGCAGACCCCGGCGGTGCAGAACCAAGGCAATCTGCAATATACCTTCACACTGCCAGACGGACGAAATGTAAGACAGGCAGCCCGCTCAAATGCGGTCACTACCTTGATTCTGTCGCCGGTCATATCCATTGAGATGAGTGGTGAACCGCCAATTGTCGAGCCTGGTGGGACTGCCCAATTCAGGATTTCAGTGACCAATAGCGGCAATTATCCTGCTGATGTTTCTGTCATCCGGATCGTGCCCCAAGGAAGCCTAATTGAGTCCGACATCGTTACGGTCAGCGCCCTTACCTCACCCGAATCCTCTTACCGGGGTACGGTGGCGCTGGGCACAGTGCAAGCTGGTCAGACGGTCCATCTCACTTATTTTGTCAGAATCAATGACGATTTCATGGGCCGGGCCCTTCAAGGCTCCTCGACCGCGCTGTACCTGTTCACGATTGACGGCCGGAGATATTCCGGGGAATCCCGGTCCAACAGCTATAGGCTTATTATTGAAGAGATCAGTGAATAAAGGATCAAAGGTCCAGGCTCCGCAGTTTATACCCATTGATATCTTCACATATCCTCCCTACCCCTGAATATACTTTAGTTACAGCATGCCTCAGAGTTACTCTCTTTAGGAAGCATGTGCTTGCGCCCGTACCGATTTATATTCCATGGGAGGTGGTCATCCTGTCGCAATCACCAGGTCCATATGCGTTTGTCGTGTCAAAAGAAGACTGGTCCCTTCACCGCAAAGGCCATCAGGATCAGGAACGTCATCAGCAGAAGGTCAGGGAAGCCATTAAGGATAATCTGCCCGACCTCGTTACCGAAGAGAACATTATCATGTCGGACGGAAAACAGATTGTAAAGGTGCCGATCCGCAGTCTGGATGAGTACCGGATTATCTATAACTTCCGCAAGCAAAAGCATGTCGGCCAAGGAGACGGGGAAAGCCAGGTTGGCGATGTGCTCGGCCGTGATTCGCAATCTGCCCAACCGGGCAAAGGTGACAAAGCTGGGGATCAGCCGGGCCAGGATACGGTTGAGGCTGAAGT
Organism: Paenibacillus sp. FSL L8-0470; assembly: GCF_038008625.1. Lineage (NCBI taxonomy): Bacteria > Bacillati > Bacillota > Bacilli > Caryophanales > Paenibacillaceae > Paenibacillus > Paenibacillus sp. FSL L8-0470. The sequence goes on along the minus strand of NZ_JBBOZM010000001.1, from coordinate 2,176,929 downwards.
GAACCTCGAGGATTTGGAGGACATTCTGTTCCAGGACCTGGAGCTGCCCCACCTAGCCCCGAAGGATAAAGAAGAGATCGAGGTCAAGTCCATCGTCTTCAACGATATCCGCAAAAAAGGCATGATGTCGAACATCGACAAGAAGCGCACCTTGCTGGAGAATCTGCGGCGCAACGCCAGCAACGGAAATCCCGGCATCCACAGCATCAGTCCCGATGATCTGCGCTACAAAACATGGGATGATATTACCGTCCCTCATTCCAATGCAGTCATCATTGCTATGATGGATACCTCCGGATCTATGGGGACCTTCGAAAAATACTGCGCGCGCAGCTTCTTTTTCTGGATGACCCGCTTCCTGCGCCGGCAATACGAAAAGGTCGAGATTGTGTTCCTGGCTCATCATACGGAAGCCAAAGAGGTCAGTGAGCATGATTTCTTCACCCGGGGTGAAAGCGGGGGCACGATCTGCTCGTCAGCCTACCAAAAGGCGCTGGAGATTATCGACAGCCGGTATCCGCCGGCCAAATACAACATCTATCCTTTTCATTTCTCGGATGGCGACAATCTCACCTCGGATAACGAACGTTGCGTCAAGCTGATCGGGGAGCTGTTGAAGCGCAGCAATATGTTCGGATACGGCGAGGTGAACCAGTACAACCGCAGCAGCACGCTGATGTCCGCCTACCGGCATCTGAAGCAGGAGCAGTTCATGCATTATGTCATTAAGGATAAGAAGGAAGTATACCAGGCGCTCAAGACCTTCTTCGGCAAAAGAGATTTGGCCAAATCGTGAGGAGCCGGATTTAGATGCTAAAAATGCAGCGCGTAGCCTAAGCGGATACGCGCTGCATTTTTATACTGCACCTAGTCCCTAACTGAAGATCCCTTCCCTAAATACAAGCTTTTTCAGGGCTACCATTAATCATTCCTGTTTTTTTGCAATAAATTCAGCAATTTGGATAAAACTCCGATCTGTTAGTATATTCAGGTCTCCTTGCAGCACCACGTTAAACTTTTTTTCAATATTAACGAGAATCATGATGAAATCAAGGGAATTAATATAATTGGACAACTCCAGATCACCTTCCAAGCTGGTCAGCAATCCAGTTTCACCCGGTTTTCCTGCTTCTTCAGCTCTTTGCAAGAGATGAGCATTAATGATTTCAAGTAATTCCTGAGTAATTGTATCCATAGAATGCATAGTAGATGCTCCTTTGTATGGACCTAGTATGTGTTAACACTATCATCGATCTGTATAATCCCGTTCATCTGTGTACTCTTCATCACTTCGTTAAAAAGGTTTCGTAAAACTTTAACTCGGCATCGTAAATATTGCTGATTCGATCCGGCAATTCGGCGAATTGTTCAACTTTAAACTGGTTGGAGTATACATATTTGCCCACGATCGCTCTAATCATGCTCCACTCATTAGTAATACTCTGCAGGATGGCACTTAAAGGCTCCTGCTCCATCTGCAAAAGCTTCAGCTTGTAGCTCTCCGCTTGTTTCGCCAATATGATTGAATTCAGCTTATCGAGTTGCTGTGCAGCATGATCTAAAGATATGTGCGCTTGCTGCATCAATCTCCCATACAACAGCTCCGACACTTCCAGCAGCTGGTCTAGACCTTCTGTAATTACATTCATATTTGCCTGAATGAGTTCCTGGTATTGTTCCGCTTCGCCGGAAATCATGGAAGCAGCTTGATTCAGCTTATAAAATTCATAGTAGGAATCCAGCTTCATTTGTCCTTGATTGAATTCATGATCAAATTCAATATAAGCCCGCTCCAAATCTTCCATCCTAATTGTTTTTTTATCATAGGACAGGTTCTCCATCTGCAAATGTTCAATAATATGAAAATGGCCGGTACAATCATTATATCCATGAACTAAGATAGTGTGTGGCAAATGCTTCTTCAGAAAAGTGTCTTTGCGAACCGGCAATTCGTAACAATCAACCCATAGTACGACAGGTCTCCCCATGTCTACTGCACTCTTAATTTTGTCAACGACCGTTCCGGCAAACTGTTCCTTCTCGACTGCGATTCCAAGCGCTGCAAGAGCTTCAATAAGACCCTTATTGCTTCTGTAAGAGATTCCGCAAAGAGTGCCTTCCCCTGCCCGGGCCGTTTCATACACAACCCAATCGTTAATCAGTAACGGCAATATACTAAGCTGAAAATGCCGTATAACCGGAAACAACGAATTATACAAGCAGCTTTGATAATAGATTTCGTTAAAAGGTTCTATCGGTTCAATGATTTTTGGCATCCTTTTTTCCCCGCTTTCACTTCAAGCACGCACTCAGTCCTCAACCTTAGAATTCGAGTATTCCAGAGTTTCCGCTATTTTCTCAAGCGTCCGGTCCCGTTCAATATTTAATTGGTCTACCGCCACACCATGCTTTTCCAGCTCAACCTCCACCCGGATAAGCAATAAGGAGTGTCCCCCCAAGTCGTAAAAATTGTCATCCACCCTCATCACATCACGTTCGAACAGTTCTCCCCAAATGCTTGCCAATAATTTCTCAAGTTCGGTGTATTCACCGGATTCTCTTCCTGCCAGCTGTACAGTCTTGAAGGGCTGTTGTTCCTGTAGCTGTCCGTTTACAGGCACTTGACTTGCATGTGCAGAGTTCATCTCCCCCAGAATCACTCTGGACCGATTCGAATCCAGGATTTGGTCAAGCGCAGCCAGCGCGGCACGAGGTGAGATATGGCTAACCAGATTGTCGCTTTCTTTGACGCCGTAATTAGCAGCCATGCCGACTTCCTTCCAGGCCGGCCAATTGATAGAACAAGCCGTCAACCCTAAGCCGGCTCGGTAGGCGGCGAAGGAATCCATAAACCGGTTAGCAGCCGTGTAGTCCCCTTGACCCGTTCCCCCGGTAAGTGAAGCAAGCGACGAGCACAGCACAAAAAAGTCCAGGTCATCGTCCTTCGTAAGCAGGTGTAAGTTCCATGTGCCCGTTATTTTAGGAGACAGGACCGCGTCCATTTGCTCATGGGTTCTTCTGAACAGCATACCGTCTCCTGCGATGCCTGCCGCATGGAAAATGCCATTAATATTTCCGAGGCTGGCTCTAATCTGCCGGAACAGCATGTCCATTTGAGCGAAATCGGAAACATCCGCACTGTAAGAATGTATGGAAGAACCCAGGCTCTCCATTTCCTCTATGCTCTCAACGATGCGTTTACGTTCAGGATTATTCCCCGCTTTAATGGAGCTCCATTCTTCACGGCTTGGCAATGGCGTCCGGTTTATGAGGACCATGGAGATTTGCTGTTGTCCCGCCCAATGTTTGGCCACCTCTAAACCAATTCCCCCGTGTCCTCCTGTAATAACATAGACGCCATTGCCCCGAACGCCAACGGCTTCGGTTGTTCTAAGCTCCGCTGCCTGAATGCTTTCGATGTATCTGACACCGTTTCGGAATGCACATTCTGCCGCTTCTCGGATTGGGGATAAAATCACCTCAAGTACAGGAGGTTCAATCGTTTCGTCCAGATCAAAGCTGCGGGTGTACAGGTATGGATGCTCTTGGTGAATCACCTTCGCCATCCCGAGCACTGCGGCGCCGACCGGATGAATCTGTTGCTCTTCTCCTGTCACGGCATTGGCCCATCGGGTAAGCACGGTAATCACCGCTTCTTGCCTCCGCTGCTTCTTGAATAATGCTTTCGATAAAGAAACCAAGCTGTAGACGCTGCGAGCGAGACGCTCCTGCAGCTCCAAGGTATGGTGCGGCAGCCGTTCCTCGGGCTCAAAGGCATGGATGATATGCCCAACCTTGCCTACTTGCTCAAGTAACAGGAGATAGTCAGCATCATTGCCCGAAATCACATATTCACGATCCGTTACTTTGCTGTACCGGGAACCATAATAAACTTCAATATAATCCCGGTCTTGTCTTTCCAGACATGTACGGATCTGGCTGGACAGCGGAGCTGTTGTCCGGAAGAACACCGTTTTCCCGTCAATGGGTTCCGTTCGCTTGTCATCCATGTCCCGGCGTACCCATTCCGGCTGATAATAGTGCCCCGCTTCCTGCAAAGATGGTAAAGCTTCGCGTCTCTCAACCAGTTCTATGTGCTTCTCCGGAATGCTGATCCAGCATCTGCTTTTCGTATAGCTGTAGGTCGGCAAACTGACTTTATAATAAGAACGGGCCGGATATAACAGTTTCCAGTTCATCTCAGCTCCTTGTATATAAGCCTGAGCGAAATCATGAAACGTTCTTCCCGCATCGGACAAATCCCTGCTAATATTGGTCAAAAGTTCTTTGACCTGCTCGGCAGCTGAACCCGTCGCAGTTTCAGAATCCGGCCAGGTGGCTTTGTTAGTGCTGACGTTATGGCTGCCGTAATAAATATGATGCTCTTCCATCGTAACGAATGGGGTTTTAAGAAATCGCTCCAATTGCTGAAGTAGTTCTTCTATGCTGCAAGCCCTCAGCACCAAGCGGTGAGCGTAGTGGCCTCTCCCCGTGTTAACGGTATAGCAAATATCCCCGATTCTATATTTGCTGACAGAACCCGATAGGAAATCTATATATCTTCTCACCATATCTAACAGGTTCGTTTGTTCCATAGCAGATAAGGTAAAAATATGATGTAAATGGTCAGGGGAAGTCTCTGTTCGTTCAGGTGCCTCCTCTAATACCACATGGCAATTCGTTCCGCTTAAACCGAACGAACTTACCCCGCATCTTCTTTTTGCACCTGGTGAACGCTCCCACCGGATTAACTGGTCTGCCACATAAACGGGCGAATCAATAAACGATATATTAGGATTAGGCACTTTAAAATGCAGCATCGGCGGAATTTTTTGATGCTCTAAGGCGAGAACCGCCTTAATAAATCCGGCGATTCCCGCTGCATGATCCAAATGGCCGATATTCGTCTTGACGGAACCGACGGCGCAAAATTGCATCTTGGAGGTATGCTTGCGGAAAGCATTATTTATTCCTCGGATTTCGATAGGATCTCCCAGCTTTGTTCCCGTACCATGGGCTTCCAGATAGGAGATGGATTCAGGATCGATTCCCGCATCCTGCCATGCCCGCAGAATAACCCGCTCCTGAGCGGCCGGATTCGGTGCTGTGAGTCCTACCGAGCTGCCATCCTGATTCCATGCACTGCCCTTCACGACCGCATAAATATGATCATGATCGGCCATCGCTTGATGCAGAGGCTTCAGCAGAACAGCCGCGACTCCCTCTGCACCATTCGTTCCATCCGATTCTGCATCGAAGGTTCGGGTGTACCCGACTGAGGATTCAATTCCCATACTGTAGTCATTCGACTGACTGGCCGGTAACATGACAATTTTGACGCTTCCCGCTATCGCAGTATTGCATTCGCCTGCGCGGATAGAGCGGCATGCCAGGTGAAGTGCAGACAAAGAGGAAGAGCATGCAGTATCCACCACACTGCTGGGGCCTTTAAAATCAAATATATAGGAAACCCTGCCGGCGATAATCGATTTCAGGTTACCTGAAGTTGTCAGACCCACAAGCTCTGGTGCGGACATTTGCGCAAATGCTTTGTATTCATTGGGCCCGTCGCTCGATAATCCGACAAATACTCCGGTTTCGCTGCCAGCTAGCTCCCTTCCTCCGTACCCCGCATCCTCCATGGTGGCATAGACAGTCTCCAGAAAGAGCCTTTGGTGCGGGTCCATTAACTGAGCCTCGATAGCCGGCAGAGAAAAAAACTTATAATCGAACGTGTCGATGCTGCCAAGGTAAGAAGCTTTCTTAAATTCCTGATGAGTGATGCCGCTTTGCTTCAGTGCATCTGTAATATCTTTTTGGCGTGCTTGCGGAATTTCTTCAACCAGACACTTTCCTTCAACCATACTATCCCAAAACTCATTTGTATTTTTGGCGCTCCCAATTTGGCAGGACACACCAATTACTGCAATATCCTTACTTGAGATTTGTTCAAACTTGATATTCTCATTCGTTAATAACACTTCGGAAGTATCGAAGTCGACTAGTTTTTTTTTCACATTGCGCCCTCCAATTTGAAACCTGATCTGATGTATAACAATCCGTAGAACAGAAGAGAAGGACATTCGCTTGTCTTCTCCTCTCTTCTCCTGTTCATTTCACGTCTCTTACAGACTGGCCTTTTTTTCGCATTGTTCCAGCATTTTAGCCAATAAGCTTACGAACTGGCGAAGCAGCCTCTCTACAGACGCTTGTAAAATCCTGCCCTGGTTGTACTCACATGTCATGGACTGGACAATGCCAGCCTCTCCACAATTGAGCACGAGATCAAACTGCTTTGCAAAGCCTGACGGCAATAGGTCAGCGCCTGTAAATGCACAAAGGATTTGGCCTTCTTGCGGCTCATAAGCAGCATACTTCACCTGTTCCCAATGAAATCGCCCTTCCGTTTTCAGGTATCCGTCTACTATTGCAAAAACTTCCTCCAGCTCTTCAGCTTCCCGGAACGAAACCTCAACCCGGCATACATCGCCGCCTTCTATCAAGCAAGGCAAAGTAACCGTTTCTGTCTGTGCGTATTCCGACATTAAATAGGCAAAAGCGGTCAACAGCACAGACATCTTTTGAATGCTGTAGTGACTCGAAATGCGTTCCAAGCTTTGACTCGTATGCTCCGAGAGCTCAAAGCGCAATACATCGCCCGGAATGTAGACTCCTTGCCCGGCCATACCTGACGTTGGGAATGCGAGGGGGAGGTGCTTCCATGTAGATGCTTGTTTTTGCGCATGAACCGTTTCGATATACTGAGCCAATTGACGCACATTCGGGTTTCCGAACAAATCCGCTACAACAAGTACGCCCGGATACTTTTGCTGTAACTTGGCATATATATCTACAATCCGCAATGAGTTTCCACCCACATGGAAGAAGTTATCCATAACCCCAATGTCGTCTTTGTGAAGAACCTCTTGCCATACTTTCAAAATTTCAGACTCAATCTCAGTAGCAGGCGGCAGTTTTTCTTCTTGATCATCCAAGACCACATCTGGAACAGGCAGAAGTGTCCGGTTCACTTTGCCGTTATTATTGAGCGGAATATAGTCCAATTCCACAAAATAGGACGGGATCATATAGTCCGGCAGATGTCTGGACAGGTGAGCATGTATTTGGGCTACAGTCAGCGGCATGCTGCATACCAGATAAGCGCATAGATATGCCTGCCCTTGCTCGTCCTTCCGGTCGACTACGACAGCTTCACGGATATGCCCATGCGCCAGAAGGCGCGCCTCGATCTCTCCGCATTCGATCCGGTAGCCGCGGATCTTCACTTGGTGGTCGATCCGGCCCAGGTACTCCACGTTGCCGTCCGGCAGCCATCTTGCTAAATCTCCGGTCCGGTACATCCGTGTCCCCGGCTCGAACGGGTTGTCTACGAACTTCTCCGCCGTCAGCTCCGGCCGGTTGTGGTAGCCACGGGCCAGACCGTCACCCGCGATACACAGCTCGCCCGCGACGCCTATCGGCTGCAGCTGCCGGTTGTCACCCACAATGTACAGCCGCGTATTAGCGATCGGTCCCCCGACGCTCACTGTCTGGTCGGAGGTCGCTTCCCGCACCGCGGACCAAATCGTGGTCTCCGTCGGACCGTACATATTGAATAGCGCGGCCTTCGATTTGCTTTGCAGTTCAGCCAGCAGATCGTCCGTCCATGCCTCCCCGCCGACCAGTATTTCCGTTACGCCTTCAAACCACGCCACGCAGCCCGCCGACAGCAGCATCTTCAGCCGCGACGGTGTCATCTGCACCATCCCAATGCGCTGGCGTTCGATCAGCGCCGCCAGCTGCTGAGGGTCCTTCTGCTGTTCTTCGCTCGCCGCCACGATCCGCATGCCTTGCGTCAACGCCAGCAGCGTCTCCACCACCGAGATGTCGAAGGACAGCGTGGTCGCAAATAAAACCGACTTCGCCGGGCCGAAGGGAATCACTCTCGTCATCCCTGTGATGAAGTTAACCACCGCGCGGTGCTCAATCATCACCCCTTTGGGGTTCCCGGTCGTCCCCGAGGTATAGATCACATACGCCAACCGCCGGGAATCCGGCGCAAGCGGCAGGTTGGCCTCGGACTCTGCTGGCCCTCCAGGCTGTCAACCCGATAACCGTGCCCTCAAATCCGCAGGAAATGCTGAGGCTGGGTCAGCAGCACCGCCGCGCCGCTGTCTCCGAGCATATACCGGATGCGTTCGGCCGGCAGCGCCGGATCAATCGGCAAGTACGCCCCGCCGGCCTTCAGGATGCCGAGCATCCCGGCGATCATGTCCAAAGAGCGTTCCATCAAGATGGCCACGATACGCTCCGGCCCTACACCCTGCCCGCGCAGCGTCCACGCCAGCTGATTCGCCCGCGCGTTCAGCTCCGCATAGGTCAGCTGCTGATCCCCGTACACGGCCGCCACCGCATCCGGCGTCTTCTCCACCTGGGCTTCAAACAGCTCATGGATCGTCGCTTCCCGCGGATACGCCGCCGCTGTGTCATTGAACGCATGCAGCAGTTGTTGCCTCTCTTCCGTCGTCACAAGCTCATACGAGCCAATGCTTGCTTCCGGCTGACCGGCCATTTGCGACAAGAGCTGCACGAAGTGCATCAGGTACCGCCCGGCTGTCTCCTCATTGAACAGCGCGCAGCTGTATTCCAGCAGCAGCTGAAGTCCTTGATCGTTCTCCGCGACGTTTAACGTCAGGTCAAACTTCGCCGTCCGTTGGTCAAGCTTGACCGGACGAACGTCAATATCTGCCAGCCCAAAACGCGCTTGTTCCATGTTCTGCAGCACCAGCATCGTGTCAAACAAGGGGTTACGGCTCCTATCGCGCCGTACGTTCAGCTTCTCGACCAGTTCCTCGAACGGGTAATCCTGATGCTCGAATGCCGCCAGCGTCCGCTCCTTCACTTCGCGCACGAAGTCCATAAACCGCTTGTCCCCGGACGGGGCGTTGCGCAGTGCCAGCGTGTTCACGAACATCCCGATCATCGGCTCCGTATCCCCATGTGTCCGCCCCGACACCGGCGTCCCGACCACAATGTCGCTCTGCCCCGTGTACTTGTGCAGCCACACGTTATAGGCAGCCAGCAGCACCATGTACAGCGTCGCTCCGCTTTCGGCTGCGATTCGTTTCAGGGCGTCTGCCGTCTTGGTATTCACTTGAGTGGATACCTGTCCTCCTTCACTGCCGGGCACCGCCGGACGCATCCGGTCGGCCGGCAGCTCCAGCACCGGCACTTCCTCCGCATAAGCCGACAGCCAGTACGCCTCATGCATCTCCATCCGCTCCACCCCAAGCGTACCCTGCTGCCAGACCGCGTAGTCCTTGTACTGGATCCGCAGCGGCGCCAGCTCCCCGCCGGCATACGCCGTCATGAAGTCCGACACCAGTAGGTTCACCGACACGCCATCCGACACGATATGGTGCATGTCCCAGACCAGCCAGTAGCGCTCTGCCGCCAGCCGCAGCAGCCCGGCCCGCAGCAGCGGCGCCTGATCCAACGCGAACGGGCGCACGAAGTTCCGGATGAGTTCCCGGGCCTGCGCTTCCTCCGCCTCCCGGCACCCCCATTCAAATGCCATGTCTTCGTGTACCTGTTGTCTTGGTTCGCCGCCGATCCACGTGAACGATGTGCGCAGCGATTCATGACGGGCGATGACCGAGCGGATCGCTTGCTCCAGCCGATCCGCATCCACCTTCCCGGCCAGTTCCAGGACGCCCGGCATGTTGTAGCGCATGCTCTCCGGCTCCATCTCATGAAGCACGTATAGCCGCCGCTGCGCCGAAGACAGCGGGTACGACGCCCGCGCCGCCGCCAGCTCGATCTTGCCGTAGCCGCTTTCTTTCGTGCTGCGCACATAGTCCGCCAGCGCCTTCACCGTCGGCCGCGCGAACAGCTCCCGCAGCGGCAGCTCCACCGCCAGCCGCTGATGTATGCGCGACATCAGCGTCATCGCTTTCAGCGAGTGACCACCGCGCTCGAAGAACGAATCACCGATGCCGAACGCCTTTATCCCCAGCACCTCTGCGAACAATTCCGCCAATTGTGTCTCCAGCGCATCCCGAGGCGCTTCATGGCTTCCGCTGTGCGCCTCCCGGTCCGGTGCCGGCAGCGCCTTGCGGTCCACCTTGCCGTTGGCAGTCAACGGGATTCCATCCATAGCTACAAAGTAGGACGGAATCATATAATCCGGCAGTTGTGCCACCAGGGTGCGCACGCAGCTCAGCTGCCGGAACGGCTTCGCCGCTTACGAGATATGCGCACAAGTACGCCAGCCCTTGCTCATCCTTCCGGTCGACGACGACGGCTTCGCGAATCTGTGGATGCGCCATGAGCTGCGTCTCGATCTCTCCGCACTCGATCCGGTAGCCGCGGATCTTCACTTGCTGGTCGATCCGGCCCAGGTACCAGGTTGCCGTCCGGCAGCCATCTCGCTAAGTCTCCGCTCCGGTACATCCGCGCACCCGGCTCGAACGGGTTGTCGACGAATTTCTCCGCCGTCAGCTCCGGCCGGTTCAGATAGCCCCGGGCCACGCCGGCTCCCGCGATACAGATTTCACCCGGCACACCCATAGGCAGTAATCGGCCTTCCTGATCCAGTATATACACCCGAGTATTGGACATCGGTTTGCCAATCGGAACGATCATCATCTCTTCTTTTGTTCCGTCTGCAGGCCACATCGTGGCGCCCACTGTCGTTTCCGTCGGCCCGTACCCATTGACCAAGTTGACGTAAGGACTCCACTTCCGCACAACCTCCTGCGGACATGCCGAGCCTGCCGTGACGACCGTTCTCAGCGAACGGACTTGCTCCGGATGCATCCGCAATAAGTACGCCGGCGGCAAGCTCATTATTGTAATGCCGTTTGTCCGGATGTACTGCTCGAACTCCCCAAGGTGATGGATCACTTCCACCGGCACTATATGCAATTGCGCCCCGCTGCACAGGCTGATCACGATTTCCCAGACAGATGCATCGAACGAGAGGGACGCAAATTGGAGAATCCGGTCACCCCCGGTAACCTGTAGATAATGTTTAAACATAGACGTCAAGTTGGCCACACTCCGGTGCTCAGCCATCACTCCTTTTGGCCGCCCCGTAGAGCCCGAAGTGTAGATGACGTATCTAAAGGCTCTCCGGTCCGCTGATTGCCCCTAAATTGCAGCCATATATAATGCTGCTCTCCCCGACATGCATTGTACCGGTCGCAGCGGTTTCGGCCATTGCTGTCATCAGTCCCAGCTTAACTCCATCAAAGGCCGTTTCCGCCAGTAGCGTCTCATCGCCTATCAACCACTGACTGCCGCTGTCCGCCAGCATGTATTGGATGCGTTCGGCCGGCAGCGCCGGATCGATCGGCAAGTACGCCCCGCCGGCCTTCAGGATGCCGAGCACTCCGATGATCATCTCTGCTGAGCGATGCATCAGGATCGCCACGATGTGATCCGGCCCTACACCCTGCCCGCGTAGCGTCCACGCCAGCTGATTCGCCCGCGCGTTCAGCTCCGCATAGGTCAGCTGCTGATCCCCGTACATGACCGCCACCGCATACGGCGTCTTCTCCGCCTGCTCCTCGAACAGCCCGTGGATCGTCGCTTCCCGCGGATACTCTGCCGCCGTGTCGTTGAATCCGTGCAGTAGCTGTTGTTTCTCCTCCGCCGTCACAAGCGATATCGAGGCCACCGGCCGCTGCGCATCCGCCAGCATTTGCTGCGCGATCTCCCGGATATGCCCTTCCATTCGCCGGATGAATATCCCCTCGTATACCTTGGCGTTGTAGCAGAAATTAATCGACAACGCTTCGCCCGGGAATAACACGACGGTTAGGTCATAATTCGTCTGCTCATATACTTCAACGTCACGGATTCCAAACGCAGCCTCGGCCGTCCCGCCTGCTTGGCCAAGCGCTTCGGCGATCGGATAGTTCTCGAACACCAAAATATGGTCGATTAGCCCTTGCTTCAGCGCGCTCATTCCCTGAATCTCATACAGCGGATAATGGCTATGTGATTCCGAGACCAGCGCCGCTTCCTGCACCTGCTGCAGCAGTGCCGTTACACTCTGCTCGGGGGAACTGCTGACCCGTACCGGCGTTGTATTGATAAACAGGCCGATCATCCGCTCGATCCCCGGCACCTCCGCCGGTCTCCCCGATACGACCGCCCCGAATACCACATCATCGCTCTGGTTGTATTTCTGTAGTAGCAGTCCCCAGATCGTCTGCATCACTGTGTTCAGCGTCATATAGGCCTTGGCGGGCCAACCGCTCCAGCTCCCGGGTCATCCCCACATCCAGACGGAAGGCATGCTCCTGCCGCTCAGCTTCTGTTCGCCCTGTTGCCCCTGTCACTCGCGGCACACTCGCCTGTTGCTCATAGTCCCTCAGGTACCGGCTCCAGTACTGCCGCGCCGCCTCCCTGTCCTGCATGTTCAGCCACTGCATGTATCGGCTATACGGCTCCACGGGCCCCAGCTCTATCGGCTGCTTCGTCTGCAACCCGCGATAAATCGCCATGAGCTCCTGCATCAGAATACTCGTGCACCAGCCGTCCATGATGATGTGATGAAAGCTCCAGATGACATGCTGACACCCCTTCTCCCCGATCACAATCGTGGCGCGCATTAGCGCATCCCGGCTCAGGTCAAAGCCGCTTTGCCGGTCTTCCTGCTGGATCGTCTCCAGATCACCTGACCCTTCCCTCACCCGCAGATCGACTTCCCGTTCCTGCAGCACCAGCTGCACCGGCCGCCCTACCTGCTCGCTCACGATCACCGTCCGCAGCATGTCGTGCCTTTCCGTTAAACGGCCCAAGCTTTCCTCGAATACCGCGATATCCAGCGTTCCTTCAACCCGGAACGTAAACTGCTCGAAATACGTCGCAGCCTCCGGGTCCAGCTCAGCGTGAAACAACATGCCTTCCTGCATCGGAGACAGCGGATAGATGTCTTGCACCTTATAGCCGTAGGCTTGCTGCAAGCCGCTCGCTTCCTGCGGCTCCAAATCCGCCAAACTGAAATCGCTCGCGGTCTTCTCGCTGTGCGCCTGCCGGGTGCAGTGGGTGATCAGTCTGCGAAGCTGTTCCGCGTAGCACGCCATCCAGCGTTCCACCGTTTCCCTCCGGTACGCCTCTGCCTCATAGTCGCATGTAAACACGAGCTCCCCGCCGATCACCATCCCGTTCAGGCTCAGCTTGTACTCTCCCGGGAGGTTCGGGTCGATGCTGCTGCCTGTCCCGTACGCCGACGATTCGAATAGTCCTGTCGTCACGTCCCGGTCGAACTGGCCCAAGTAGTTGAAGCAGATCTCCGGGCGAAGGTCGAACTTCAGCTCCTGTTTGTGCTCCGCGGCTGTCATATACTTCAGCACGCCATATCCCAGCCCTCTGTTCGGCACGCTGCGCAGCCCCTCTTTTACCCGCTTGATGCAGCCCGGCAACGTCTCGCATGACCCAGGTCAAGCAGTGTCGGCACGATCGTCGTAAACCACCCCACCGTTCGGCTCACATCCACCGCTTCCCCGATCTCTTCCCGGCCATGCCCTTCCAGGTCCACGACAAACCGATCCTTACCAGTCCATTCCCGCAGCGCCAAGGCCCAGCCCCGTCAGCAGGATGTCGTTAATTTCCGTGTAGTACGCCCGATTCGCCTGGTTCAATAACTGCGCCGTCTCTTCCTGCGACAGCCGGATGCTCACCGCTCCGCCGGTCTCCTCCGCTTCCAGGTCCTTCGTCCGCCGGCAGTGCCGCAGCCGGCATCTCTTCTACTCGCTTCCAATAAGCGATTTCACGCAGCTGTTCCTCACTGTCCGCATAGCGCGCCAGGGCCTCCGACCACGTCTGGAACGCGTCCGTTTTCTCCGGAAAGCGGATCTCCTCGCCCCTCTCCGCCTGCTCATAACCGGTCTGCACATCTTCGAACAGGATCCGCCAGGACACCCCGTCCACCACCAGATGGTGGATGACGATCAGCAGATGGTCGCCCTCGCCGGTCTTCATCAGCCCTAGGCGCAGCAGCGGCCCTTGCTCCAGATGCAGCCCCCGCTGCAGCCGCTCGGCTTCCGCCGCAATCCGTGTATCCACCGCGGTTTCCCCGCGCAAGTCGATCACGTCCAGCCCGAAACTCGCCTCTTGAGGCCCGCAGCTCCACTGCACGATGCCCCCCGCTTCTTCCCGGTACCTCATCCGCAGCGCATCATGATGCTGGGCGATCCGTTCAAACACACGGCGCAGAATAACTTCGTTGAATCCGTCCCGGCGATGCAGCATGACCGCCTGATTATAATGGTGCGGCAACTGCGGCGACCGCTCAAACAACCCTTGCTGGATCGGAGTTAATCGTACTTCGCCTTCGACCGGACGCTGATCGATCTTGTGCGCCAACGTTTGCACATAAGGGCACAGCTCCAGGATCGTTGGATACCGGAACAGATCGCGGATCCCCAAGTGCAGCCCATGCCCCCGCAGCCGCGCGGCGATCTGAACGGCTTTGATCGAATCCCCGCCCAGCTCGAAGAAGGAATCCTTGACGCCCATCCGCTTGATGCCCAGAACCTCCTTGGCAAACCGATACCATCAAGGCTTCCTGGGCTGTCCGCGGTGCTTCATAGCCTTTGCTGTACGTCTCCCGGTCCGGTGCCGGCAGCGCCTTACGGTCCACCTTGCCGTTAGGGGTTAGCGGCAGCTTCTCCAGCTCCACAAAGTAGGACGGAATCATGTAATCCGGCAGCTGTGCCATAAGGTGTGTACGCAGCTCCGGTACTGGAACAGCCCCGTTACTTACGAGATACGCACACAAGTACGCCTGCCCTTGCTCGTCCCCGCGGGCCATGACCACCGCTTCGCGGATCTGCGTATGCGCCAGAAGCCGCCCCTCGATCTCCCCGCACTCAATCCGGTAGCCGCGGATTTTCACTTGCTGGTCGATCCGGCCCAGGTACTCCAGATTGCCGTCCGGCAGCCATCGCGCCAAATCCCCGCTCCGGTACATCCGCTCACCCGGCTCGTTCGGGTTGTCGACGAATTTCTCTGCCGTCAGCTCCGGCCGGTTCAGATACCCCCGGGCCAGACCGTCCCCCGCGATACACAATTCACCCGCGACCCCGATCGGCTGCAGCTGCTGCCCTTCGCCGAGAATATAGGCCCGCAGCGTTGGAAGCGGCTTGCCGATGTTGCTGATGCCGCCGCTTGTGATTTCCGCTTCTGTCAGCTTCTTGTAAGTCACATGCACGGTCGTTTCCGTGATCCCGTACATGTTGATCAATTCCGTATGGGGATACTTCCGTCGCCATTCCCGCAATTGGCCCGGCGCCAGCGCTTCTCCGCCAAAGATCACGGCCCGCACGCAGAGCTCCGCGTCCGCCTCTTCCATTTCCCGCTCTGACAACGCACAGAATGCGCTCGGCGTCTGGTTTAGCACCGTCACCCGCTCCTGCCGCAGCAGCCGCACCATCTGCTCCGGGTCCCTCGCCGTCATCAGCGGCACAACAACCAGCTTGCCCCCATAAAGCAGCGCTCCGTACATTTCCCATACCGAGAAATCGAAGCAATACGAGTGGAACAACGTCCACACGTCCCGTTCGTTGAAATCAAAAGCCATGCGGTCATTGAACAACAGCCGCACTACGTTCCGGTGTGTGATCATCGTCCCTTTCGGCTTTCCCGTCGTTCCTGAGGTGTAAATCACGTACGCCAGATCGTTCGGTTTCGTCGCCTGCGGCGGGTTCTCCGCCTGCACCGGCTCTGTTTCTAAGGCAGTTTCTCCGGCATATACCCGGCATCCCGCGAACGGTAACGCCGGGGTCTGAAGCTCGGCGGCACGGGTCGTCACCAGCCACTGCGTCCCGCTGTCCGCCAGTGTATAGGCGATGCGCTCGGCTGGATAGGTCGGATCGATCGGCAAATACGCACCGCCGGCCTTCAGAATGCCGAGCATCCCGACGATCATCTCCAAAGAGCGCTCCATCAGGATGGCCACGATACACTCCGGCCCCACACCTTGCCCGCGCAGCGTCCACGCCAGCTGATTCGCCTCCGCATTCAGCTCTGCATAGGTCAGCTGCTGTTCCCCGTATACAACTGCCACAGCATCCGGCGTCTTCTTCACCTGGTCCTCGAACAGCCCGCGGATCGTCGCTTCCCGCGGATACGCCGCCGCGTGTCGTTGAACCCGTGCAGGAGCTCTTGCCTCTCCTGATCCGAAACCATATCAATCTGGGCAAGCGGCGTGTTCTTCTGTTCCATTATTAATTCAAGGAAGTAAGCAAGCTGCTGCTTTAACCTGATCAGACTCTCATGGGCATAGCGGCTTGCATCATAATGCAGTACAAAGGAAAGGGCGTCGTCCTTCTTTTGAAAAAATATGTGTATGAGACATTCAGAGAGAAGAGGGTCTATCGTTTGGTGAATGCTGTTAAGTGAAACAATCGTACCGAAACGCAATAAATCGTTACCGTTCATAGGCAGCCCGAATTTCTCGGCTATGTAAGGATGGGGGAATTTCTGATGTTTGGCGGCTTCCGTTAAGCCGTTACGCACCTATGGAGCAGTACGTCCCTGAAAGTACTCTCAGAGTCCACTTGAATTCGAATCGGCAATACAGCCGAAGCCACTTCTTCGCTTCCTTTTTTTTCAGTGGAGGCATACCTACTAATAAATCTGCAAGATTCAGATACCGGGAAAGAAACAACAGCGTTCCGGACATTAAGACCATGAACATTGCCTGTTCCGAGTTTTTAGATAGCAACTCTACTTGATGTAAGGTCTCCTTCGAAAGCTGCTGCTCCACCTGCCGGAACGACGGGCCGGCTATACCGTTCTCTCTGCCTAGGGAGAGGGTTGTCGGTGCGGAGGATTCCGCAAGCTGCTCCAGCCAATAATCAACGGCCTCCGAGTATTTACCGCTGGAAGCCATAAGCCTAACGGTTAAAGAATCCATTGTTGAACCTCCAATCATTGGGTAACCTCAGCAATTCCATGAAATAAACCGGGCATACCTGTTTCGTTAATCGCCTGCTCCATACGCAGATTCAGTTCATCG
The DNA here is from genome assembly GCF_038008625.1 of Paenibacillus sp. FSL L8-0470. Lineage (NCBI taxonomy): Bacteria > Bacillati > Bacillota > Bacilli > Caryophanales > Paenibacillaceae > Paenibacillus > Paenibacillus sp. FSL L8-0470. The sequence goes on along the minus strand of NZ_JBBOZM010000001.1, from coordinate 2,159,897 downwards.
GCAGGCAGCTTCTTACCTCTAAGAATAGTCTCAAGCAGCTGTAGAACGTTCTCCGTTTGCTTTAATGTCAGTTCCTTTCCGGCAACCGTTACTTCTTCCTTCATTCTCTGAATCATCTTATAAGGCTCAAGCACATTTTTTTGATATTCATCCGCATTTGAATTGTGATTTTGGGTGCATACGGCAATAGATAAGCATTTATCTATTACCTTCCTCCTGCCTCTTAGACGGCTTCTTTCCCGATCTGACCTCAGGTTGTCAAGACAATCCTGCATAGCCGAATGGACGGAGTCTATTGCATACACCTTCGCTTCCGGAAAAGCTTCCTTCAGAAGCGGCCCAAGTGTTTCACGAGGCCCCGTATCGATAAATGCATGAACGGGCAGAGCAGCCATCCTGTTCATGCAAGCCGTCCACAAAACCGGTTTTATTAATTGGTCAGAGAGCAATGGAATAATATCCTGTTCACTGCTGTAAAAGTCCCCCGTAACATTCGACACAACTGTGTGCCGCAAAGGCTGAAATGTAAGTCCGTTCAAAAATGCGCGAAACGGAGCAACGGCCGGTTCCATGAGCGGACTGTGAAAGGGAGCACTGACTTTTAACGGTATAACTTGCGCGCCTGCATGTTTCATGGAAATCACCGCTTCTTCCACCGCGCCTTTTACCCCGGATATTACCGTTTGATTGCTGGCATTATAGTTAGATGGCACGACGGCCCCTGTATTTAGTGAAATCTTCCTGCATATCTCTTTCACTTGCTCTGATGAAAGTCCAACCACGGCATACATCAAGCCCCGGCCTTCCGGCACCGCTTCCTGCATATATTTCCCTCTGGCATGCACTAGCTTGACTGCGTCGGCAAACGATATAGTTTCCGCTGCGCATAATGCCGATATCTCTCCAAGACTATGACCCGCAAGGACGGGCTGCTGAATTTCAACCTCTTGAAGTATGATTCGATAAGCAATCAAACTTACGGTTAAAATTGCGGGTTGGGCAATTTCCGTCTTTTTAAGTTCTTGCGGATTTCCCTCGAAACAAATTTTTTTAAGATCGAAACCAAGAGCATCGTTGGCCATTTCGAACAATTCCCGTGCAATTGGATATGCTGAATGCCAAGCTTGACCCATCCCAACATATTGCGAGCCTTGGCCCGGAAATATAAATGCCATTTTATACAAATGCAACACCTCATTATATTGAAGTCCAATAATATCAATAAAGTTTATATATTTACTTTTTCACTTATTAAAGTTATACATATGGCAAAATTAGAAATTGATTTTTGTGAATTCTAGTTCCAGCTTCTTTCCAGATCAACTGCCAAACCAGTGGTCTGAAGCTTTCCGTGGCTGGAACTAGAATTCTGTAACCAATTGAGATGTTACCGAAGATTAACCCTAGTAATACAACAGACCCTGTTATTCAAAATAAATAATATCGAATAATTCGTCTTCCTCTTCTTCTTTTTCCTGTGGAAAAAGTTCCATCTTTAATTCTTTAATGCAAACGGAAGGATCGGTTACCGTGGCTTTGATAAGTTCACAGAATCCTTGAAGCAGTCTCGCTGCCGTCCCATGCTCAAATAAATCCCTTCTGTACTCCAAAGATAATTGAAGGCCTTGTTCGACTTCGGCAACAATCATCGTCAGATCCATCTTCGTTGTCAAAATATCTTGTTCAACGGAGCGAACCTCAATATCAGTTAAATAAAGAATCGATTGCTCCATGTTCTGCAGCACCAGCATCGTGTCAAACAAGGGGTTACGGCTCCTATCGCGCCGTACGTTCAGCTTCTCGACCAGTTCCTCGAACGGATAGTCCTTATGCTCGAATGCCGCCAGCGTCCGCTCCTTCACCTCACGCAGGAAATCCATAAACCGCTTGTCTCCGGACGGGGCATTCCGCAGCGCCAGCGTGTTCACGAACATCCCGATCATCGGCTCCGTATCCCCATGCGTCCGCCCCGACACCGGCGTCCCGACCACAATGTCGCTCTGCCTCGTGTACTTGTGCAGCCACACGTTATAGGCAGCCAGCAGCACCATGTACAGCGTCGCTCCGGTCTCTGCGGCAATCTGCTTCAGCCCCTCGGCTACGTCCGCGCTGATCTGCGCATGAACCTGCCTGCCTTCACTGCTGGGCACCGCTGGACGCCTCCGGTCGGTCGGCAGTTCCAGCACCGGCGTTTCTTCCGCATAAGCCGACAGCCAGTACGCCTCATGCGCTCTCATCTGCTCCACCTCGAGCGTACCTTGCTGCCATACCGCGTAGTCTTTGTACTGAATCCGAAGCGGCGCCAGTTCCACGCCGCCATACGCCGCCATGAAGTCCGACACCAGTAGGTTCATCGACACGCCGTCCGACACGATATGGTGTATGTCCCACATCAGCCAATGGCGCTCCTCCGAAAGCCGCAGCAGTCCGGCCCGCAGCAGCGGTGCCTTATCCAGCGCGAACGGCCGCACGAAGTTCCGGGTAAGTTCTCTCGCTTGCGCTTCATCCGCATCCCGGCATACCCATTCCAGCGTCACGTCTTCATGTATCCGTTGTCTCGGTTCGCCGTCGATCCACGTGAACGACGTGCGCAGCGATTCGTGACGGGCGATGACCGAGCGAATCGATTGCTCCAGCCGGTCCGGGTCCACCCTCCCGGCCAGTTCCACCACGCCCGGCATGTTATAGCGCGTGCTCTCCGGCTCCATCTCATGCAGCACGTACAGCCGCCGCTGCGACGAAGACAGAGGGTACGACGCCTGTGGTGCCGCCGGTTCGATGGCGCTGTAGGCCGTCTTCGACATCCCTTCGATCTTCTGCGCCTGCTCCTTGACTGTCGGCAGGCGGAATACATCCTGCAGCGTCAGTTCTGCGTTCATCGTCTTCTGGATCTTGGTCACCAGCGCGGTCGCCCGCAAGGAGTGTCCTCCGATTGCAAAAAAGTCGTCGCTCACCCCAATGTTCTCTATGCCAAGCACGTCTTGCCAAATCCTGAGCAGCTTCCGCTGCGTCTCATTACTCGCTGCCTCATACCGTTCTTCCGAATCCATTCTTGCCTCAGGCTCCGGCAACGCCTTGCGGTCCAGCTTCCCGTTAGGCGTCAGCGGCAAGCGCTCCATCCGGATCATGTACCCCGGTATCATATAGGACGGCAACGTCCGCCCGAGATGCTCCCGAATGTCCGCCGATGCCGTCTCCTCCTGCAGCACCACGTAAGCGCACAAGTATTTCCCGCCCGCGGCATCCTCCCGGTCGATCACCACCGCTTCGCGGACCGCCTCATGCTTCAGCAGCTGGCTCTCGATTTCGCCCAGCTCCACACGGTAGCCGCGGATCTTCACCTGATGATCCCGGCGCCCCAGAAATTCCATATTGCCGTCCGGCAGCATCCGACCCATATCTCCCGTCTTGTACATCCGTCCCTGCGGCACAAACGGATTCGTCATAAACGATGCGCTGGTCTTCGCCGTATCGTTCATATATCCTTTGGCTACGCCTACTCCCCCGATATACAGCTCGCCGGCCACCCCGTACGGCACCGGATGCCGATTGGCGTCCAGTATGTAGAAGGTGTTGTTATCCAGCGGCTTGCCGTACGGAATGCTTGTTTGATCCGCCGTTACTTCCCGGATCGGATAGTAGTTGGACCATACGGTGGCTTCCGTCGCACCCCCAAGTCCAATCACCTGGACGTTCGGGAAGGCTGCCTTCGCTCGCTCCGCCAAATTCACCGGAATCCAGTCCCCACTTACCAGCGCCAGACGCAATGCCTGCTGACGGATGCCCTTCTCCTGTTCCTCCAGACCATGCAGCACATGGTTCAGTGTCGTCGGCACCGAGTCCCAAATCGTAATGGCTTCCTGTTCCAGCAGCTGCTGCATCTGCTTAGGATCCTGCACCTGCTCCCGGTCTGCAATCACAATCCGGGCGCCTGCCGCCAGCGGTCCGAAAATGTCATACACCGACAAGTCAAAGCACATCGACGTGATGAACAGCAGCCGATCTTCCTCATGAACGCCAAATTCCTGATTGACCCAGCTGACCAAGTTCACGGCCGAATGATGCTCTATCATGACGCCCTTCGGCTCTCCGGTGGAACCCGAGGTGTAAATAATGTAAGCCAGCTCGTGCGAATCTTTGGTAAGGTGAAGCGCCTCACCGGAATGCCCGATCAGCGAAGGGTCCCGGCTGTCGATGATTTGCGCAGGCATTTCTGCATACGCCTGATCGGCGACAACGACGCTTATTCCCGCATGGCTGATCATATGCGCGATCCGGCTTTGCGGATAGTCCGGATCCATCGGTACATACGCCGCGCCAGCTTTCAGAATCGCCAGCATGCCAATGATCATCTCAAAGCCCCGGCCAGTCATCAGCCCGACATGATCATTGACGTTCACCCCTGGGCCTGCAGCCGCCGCGCCAACCGGTTCGACCGCTTGTCCAGCTCCCGGTAGGTCAGCTGCTGGCCGTTCCAGCTTACAGCCGGTCGCTCCGGCGTCCTCGCTGCTTGTTCCCCGAACAGTTGATGCAGCGTCTTCTCTACTGCGTACGGCGTATCCGTTCGGTTCCATTCGTACACGATCCCTTGACGCTCCGCAGCCGTCATCAGATGCTCCATCGACAAGAGATCGTTCTCCTCGTCACACAAGGCCTCAAGGATTGTTCGTACCATAAGGCAAACGCCGTTTCGATCTCCCGGTCCTCAAAATAAGCCGGCGTATATTTGATCTGCATGTTCAGCCTGTCAAAGTACTGCGATACTTCCAGATCAAACCACGTATTTGTCATTTCGTTTGCTTCCAAGCTCAGCGCCGCCGTCTCCGATACCAACTCTTGTCTCGGCCCCATCTCCTCCAGCACATGGAAATCCGTATAGTTAAACAGCGTATCGAAGATCGGGTTGACCGACGGGCTCGATACATCGCCGATCGCATGGGCGATATCGACCAAAAACAGTTCATGCGCCTTCATGTGTGCAAGCTGCTGCTTGGTACGGTTCACCAGTTCCGACTTGGACACTTCATGTGCTACCCCCATGCGGATCGGCACCGTATTCAGGAAGCAGCCCAGCACTTTATCTGCATCCTCGATTGGCGGCCGGTCGTGGCTGACCACGCCCGTGACAATCTCTTCCTCCGTCGTCAGGATACCCAGCAAATATACGTGCGCGCTCAAGCACAGTTCCTTGACGGTACAACCGTACCGCTTCGCGTGCCGCTTCAAGGCTCCCAGCAGCGTGCTGCTCAATGGCCTGCGATAAATTTTGCTGACTGCCCCGCGTTCCCTCTTCTTGCCTGCGTAGTTAAACGGCAGCTTATTACGGGTATACCCCGCCAATTCGCTGATCCAATATTGCCGGCTCTCCTCGTCGCTCTCCCGGAACCGGTTGATGGCCACATAATCCTTATAGCTGCTTTGCAGCGGCTTAACCTCCGCAGGGTTTCCCTGCAGCAGCTGATGATAAATGTCTTCAAACTCCTGCTGGAAGGAAGCCACGCTCCAGCCGTCCAGAATCGCATGGTGGAACGTAAACACCATGCAATAATCATGCTGGCTATTCAGCCGGAACAACCGAACTCGCCACAGCACCTCGCCGTCGAAGCGGAACAAGTGGCGCTGGTCCTGCTCAATATACGTGCGGATAACGCGCTCCTGCTCTTCCCGGCCAAGTGAAGAGACATCCTCCGCCGAAAGGGCTGGCACGATCCGGGCGTGCACGATCTGGACCTCTTCCTCGAAATGCTTAAGATCGAAGGTGGTGCGCAGAATCGGATGCTTGTCAGATAACCGCTGCAGTGCTTCGGCAAACTGTTCCACTGACACGATTTTGAAATGATACACAAACTGGTCGTGGTAGATCGGCTCCTCCGGCCGCAATCTGGAGTAGAACACCATGCTCTGCTGAATTTTGCTAAGCGGATACACATCCTCGCAATCTTCTGGCAGGTGCTTCAACTGCTCGGGGTCCACCATGATGCGCCGCTTCATCTGCTCCAGCATCTCCCGCCCCGATTCCAGCTGCCGGTTCGGCTCATACTCCTGCGCCAAAAGCCCGGCCAGCTCTCCGATGGTCTGATGCAGGTAGAGCTCTTTTAGCGGGAGATCCGCCTCCATGTCACGGTTCATCCGGCTGATCAGACGGATCGCCTTGATCGAGTCGCCGCCCAGCACAAAGAAGTTATCGTGGACGCCGACCTGCTCCGCCCCCAGCACTTCCTGCCAAATCTCTGCCAGTTGCCGTTGCGTCGGCGTGCTTGGCGCTTCGTATACGCTGCCGGTATGAGCCGCTTCCGGTGCCGGCAACGCCTTGCGGTCCACCTTGCCGTTGGCAGTCAACGGGATTCCATCCATGCTCACAAAGTAGGACGGAATCATGTAATCCGGCAGCTGTGCCGCTGGGTGCGCCCGTAGTTCTGTAATCGGAACAGCCGCGTCACTTACGAGATACGCACACAAGTACGCCTGCCCTTGCTCGTCCTCATGGGCCAAGACCACCGCTTCGCGGATCTGCGCATGCGTCATGAGCCGCGCCTCAATCTCCCCGCACTCGATCCGGTAGCCGCGGATCTTCACTTGCTGGTCGATCCGGCCCAGGTACCAGGTTGCCGTCCGGCAGCCATCGCGCCAAATCCCCGCTCCGGTACATCCGCTCACCCGGCTCGAACGGGTTGTCGACGAATTTCTCCGCCGTCAGCTCCGGCCGGTTCAGATACCCCCGGGCCACGCCGTCGCCCGCGATACACAGTTCACCCGCGACCCCGATCGGCTGCAGCTGCCGGTTGTCACTCACAATGTACAGCTGCGTATTGGCAATCGGCCCCCCGATCGGCACCGCCGCTTCCGCGAAGGTCGGAGCGCTGTCGTAATACGCGACATCGACCGTGGCCTCCGTCGGCCCATACAGGTTGTGAAGCGTGGCTCCGCTCCCTTCCATGAACTTGTAGAACCCGCTCACATGCTGCGGCTTCAGCGCTTCCCCGCTGGCAAATACCCGGCGCAAGCTGCCGAGCTTCTCCGGGCTAAACGCTTGCCCGGCCTGCTCCATAAGACGCTCAGCATCGACGGCACAAAATGCATCACCGTGACCCCGTAACGCTCCATCGTTTCGGCCAGCACCGCCGGATCTTTCTCTCCCTGCGGCGGAAGCATGCAGACCTTCGACCCGGTCATCCCCCACCAGAACAGCTCCCACACCGAAACGTCGAACGTTATCGGCGTCTTCTGCAGAATGACGTCCCCTTCTCCGACCGGGTAGCGGTTCTGCATCCATTGCAGGCGGTTGATGACCGCGCGATGCTCAATCATGACCCCTTTCGGGTTGCCTGTGGTCCCCGAGGTATAGATCACATACGCCAAACGCCGGGAATCCGGCGTAAGCTCCGGATTGGCCTCGGATTGCACCCGCTCTCCAGGCGTCAGCTCGATGACCGTCCCCTCAAATCCGCATGAATCCTGCCCGGGCTGAATCAGCAGTACCGCCGAGCCGCTGTCCCCGAGCATATACCGGATGCGTTCGGCCGGCAGCGCCGGATCAATCGGCAAGTACGCCCCGCCGGCCTTCAGGATGCCATAAAGCCCTACCATCAGCTCCAGTGAGCGTTCCGCCATCACCGCTACAATCGTTTCCGGCCCCACACCTTGCCCGCGCAGCGTCCACGCCAGCTGGTTCGCCTGCCCGTTCAGCTCCGCGTAGGTCAGCTGCTGATCCCCGTACACGACCGCCACCGCATCCGGCGTCTTCTCCGCCTGCTCCTCGAACAGACCGTGGATCGTCGCTTCCCGCGGATACTCCGCCACCGTATCGTTGAATCCGTGCAGTAGCTGTTGCTTCTCTTCCGGCGTGACAAGCTCATACGAGCCGATGCTTGCTTCCGGCTGACCGGCGATTTGCGACAAGAGCTGCACGAAGTGCATCAGGTACCGCCCGGCTGTCTCCTCATTGAACAGCGCGCAGCTGTATTCCAGTGTCAGGAGAAGATCTATCTCGGCTTCCCATACATTTAGAGTCAGATCGAACTTCGTCGTCGAATGCTTCAGCTCGACCGGCCGAACGTCAACATCCGCCAGCCCAAAGCGCGCCTGCTCCATGTTCTGCAGCACCAGCATCGTGTCAAACAAGGGATTGCGGCTCCTATCGCGCCGTACGTTCAGCTTCTCGACCAGTTCCTCGAACGGGTAATCCTGATGCTCGAATGCCGCCAGCGTCCGCTCCTTCACTTCGCGCACGAAGTCCATAAACCGCTTGTCCCCGGACGGGGCGTTGCGCAGTGCCAGCGTGTTCACGAACATCCCGATCATCGGCTCCGTATCCCCATGCGTCCGCCCCGACACCGGCGTCCCGACCACAATGTCGCTCTGCCCCGTGTACTTGTGCAGCCACACGTTATAGGCAGCCAGCAGCACCATGTACAGCGTCGCTCCGGTCTCTGCGGCAATTCGTTTTAGGGCCTCAGCTACGTCCGCGCTGATCTGCGCATGAACCTGTCCGCCTTCGCTGCTTAGCACCGCCGGACGCATCCGGTCGGCCGGCAGCTCCAGCACCGGCACTTCCTCCGCATAGGCCGACAGCCAGTACACCTCATGCCCTTGCATCCGCTCTACCCCGAGCGTGTCCTGCTGCCAGACCGCGTAGTCTTTGTACTGGATCCGCAGCGGCGTCAGCTCCTCACCGGCATACGCCGCCATAAGGTCCGACACCAGAAGGTTCAGCGACACGCCATCCGAGACGATATGGTGCATGTCCCACACCAGCCAATGGTGCTCCTCTGCCAGCCGCAGCAGCCCAGCCCGCAGCAGCGGCGCCTGATCCAGCTCGAACGGCCGCACAAAATTCCGGGTGAGTTCCCGCGCCTGCGCTTCATCTGCCTCCCGGCATACCCATTCAAACACCACGTCTTCATGTACCTGTTGTCTCGGTTCGCCGTCGATCCACGTGAACGACGTGCGCAGCGATTCGTGACGGGCGATAACTGTACGAACCGCTTGTTCCAGTTGATCCGCATCGATTTCCCCTGTTAACTCCATGACCCCCGGCATGTTGTAGCGCGTGCTCTCCGGCTCCACCTCATGCAGCACGTATAGCCTCCGCTGCGCCGAAGACAGCGGGTACGATGCCTGCGCCGCTGCCGGCTCGATTCGGCCGTAATCGCTTTCCTCCGTGCTGCGCACATATTCCGCCAACGCCTTCACCGTCGGACGCGCGAACAGCTCCCGCAGCGGCAGCTCCACCGCCAGCTGCTGATGTATGCGCGACACCAGCGTCATCGCTTTCAGCGAGTGACCACCGCGCTCGAAGAACGAGTCCCCGATGCCGACTTCGTTTACCCCCAGCACCTCTGCGAACAACTCCGCCAATTGCGTCTCCAGCGCATCCCGCGGCGCTTCATAGCCTTCGCTGTTCGCCTCCCGGTCCGGCGCCGGCAGCGCCTTCCGGTCGACTTTGCCGTTAGGGGTCAGCGGCAGCTTCTCCAGCTCCACAAAGTAGGACGGGATCATGTAATCCGGCAGCTGTGTTGCCAGTTGCGCCCGCAGCTCCGATACCGGAACCGCTTCATCACTTACGAGGTACGCGCACAAGTACGCCTGTCCTTGCTCATCCTCACGGGCCATGACCACCGCTTCGCGGATCTGCGCATGCGCCATAAGCTGTGCTTCGATCTCCCCGCATTCGATCCGGTAGCCGCGGATCTTCACTTGGTGGTCGATCCGGCCCAGGTACTCCACGTTGCCGTCCGGCAGCCATCTTGCTAAATCTCCGGTCCGGTACATCCGCATCCCCGGCTCGAACGGGTTGTCTACGAACTTCTCCGCCGTCAGCTCCGGCCGGTTGTGGTAGCCACGGGCCAGACCGTCACCCGCGATACACAGCTCGCCCGCGACGCCTATCGGCTGCAGCTGCCGGTTGTCACCCACAATGTACAGCCGCGTATTAGCGATCGGTCCCCCGACGCTCACTGTCTGGTCGGAGGTCGCTTCCCGCACCGCGGACCAAATCGTGGTCTCCGTCGGACCGTACATATTGAATAGCGCGGCCTTCGATTTGCTTTGCAGTTCAGCCAGCAGATCGTCCGTCCATGCCTCCCCGCCGACCAGTATTTCCGTTACGCCTTCAAACCACGCCACGCAGCCCGCCGACAGCAGCATCTTCAGCCGCGACGGTGTCATCTGCACCATCCCAATGCGCTGGCGTTCGATCAGCGCCGCCAGCTGCTGAGGGTCCTTCTGCTGTTCTTCGCTCGCCGCCACGATCCGCATGCCTTGCGTCAACGCCAGCAGCGTCTCCACCACCGAGATGTCGAAGGACAGCGTGGTCGCAAATAAAACCGACTTCGCCGGGCCGAAGGGAATCACTCTCGTCATCCCTGTGATGAAGTTAACCACCGCGCGGTGCTCAATCATCACCCCTTTGGGGTTCCCGGTCGTCCCCGAGGTATAGATCACATACGCCAACCGCCGGGAATCCGGCGCAAGCGGCAGGTTGGCCTCGGACTCTGCTGGCCCTCCAGGCGTCAACCCGATAACCGTGCCCTCAAATCCGCAGGAATCCAGTACCAGGCTGGGTCAGCAGCACCGCCGCGCCGCTGTCTCCGAGCATATACCGGATGCGTTCGGCCGGCAGCGCCGGATCAATCGGCAAGTACGCACCGCCGGCCTTCAGGATGCCGAGCATCCCGGCGATCATGTCCAAAGAGCGTTCCATCAGGATGGCCACGATACGCTCCGGCCCTACACCCTGCCCGCGCAGCGTCCACGCCAGCTGATTCGCCCGCGCGTTCAGCTCTGCATAGGTCAGCTGCTGATCCCCGTACACGGCCGCCACCACATCCGGCGTCTTCTCCACCTGGGCTTCAAACAGCCCGTGGATCGTCGCTTCCCGCGGATACTCCGCCGCCGTGTTGTTGAACCCATGCAGCAGCTCTTGCTTCTCCTCCGCCGTGACAAGCGATATCGAGGCCACCGGCCTCTGCGCATCCGCCAGCATTTGCTGCGCGATCTCCCGGATATGCCCCTCCATTCGCCGGATGAATGTTCCATCGTATACCTTGGCGTTGTACCGGAATTCAATCGACAACGCTTCACCCGGGAATAGCACGACGGTTAGGTCATAATTCGTCTGCTCAAATACTTCAACGTCACGGATCCCGAACGCAGCCTCGTCCGTTCCGCCTGCTTGGCCAATCGCTTCAGCAATCGGATAGTTCTCGAACACCAAAATATGATCGATCAATCCTTCCTTCAGCGCGCTCAGTCCCTGAATCTCATACAGCGGATAATGGCTGTGTGATTCCGACGCCAGCGCCGCTTCCTGCACCTGCTGCAGCAGCTCCATTACGCTCTGGTCGGGGGAACTGCTGACCCGTACCGGCGTCGTATTGATAAACAGGCCGATCATCCGCTCGATTCCCGGAACTTCCGCCGGTCTCCCCGATACGACAGTCCCGAATACCACATCACCGCTCTGGTTGTACTTCTGCAAAAGCAGTCCCCAGATCGTCTGCATCACTGTGTTCAGCGTCACTTGTGCCTGGCGGGCCAACCGCTCCAGCTCCCGGGTCATCCCCACATCCAGACGGAAGGCATGCTCCTGCGGCTTGGCTCCCGCAGGCCCTGCTGTCCAAGGCGCTCGCGGTACACTCGCCTGTTGCTCATAGTTTGCCAAGTACTGGCTCCAGTACTGTCGCGCCGATTCCCCGTCCTGCTTTTCAAGCCATTGCATGTAACTGTTAAATTGTATTGGCGTGTCAAGTCGAATGGGCTGTTTAGTCTTCAAGCATTGATATATATGCATAAATTCCTGCATAAGAATGCTTACACACCAACCATCCATCAAAATATGGTGGAAGCTCCAAATCATTATGTGTGAATCAGAATCCTTTTTTAGAACAGCTAATCGAATTAAAGGCCCCCTCAATAGGTCAAAGCCCTCATCTCGATCATTTTGCATGTACTCGTTCACATACCTAGACTTTTCATTTTCACTCAACTGAGAAATATCTTTGAAAATCAAGTCCGTCTTTTGATTTTTTACTACGACTTGAACAGATTTCTTCACCTTTTTCCAGACGAAGATGGTTCGAAGTATATCGTATCGCTCAATGAGCTTCGCAAATGATTGATTAACTAGGGTTACATTTAAATCACCTGCAAGCTCCAAAGTATATTGTTCAAAATACTCATTTGATTTGTGAAGCAAAGAATGAAATAACATACCTTCTTGCATCGGCGTAAGATAATAGATGTCTTTTATCGAGTCTCTTCTTCTACTCATGTTTACCTCCCGGCAAGTTGTTTAGAGACGCTATTATAAAACCTGGGCTATTTCTCCGATCATTTAGTTTAGATACTTGGTGCCTCGTTCTCTTCAATAACAACGTTAGGGAAGATGTTTTTACCTCTCCACCTTCTGTTAACCCTTTTTTCTAAGGTGTGTCTTCAAACCGCTTCTCCGCCAAAACCTGCCGCTGTATGCCCTAAGGAATCTTGGGTACAGTACCATTTTCTGATCACATGCGGAGAAAGGCGTTTCGCCACTAGGTAGTTTTTCGGTGGAGGCTTACGTCTCGGTGTTTCAAAGACTTCGCTCTTCTTCCGAAGGTGTGTGTGTGACTGGAAAGTGTATTCCTGGCTCTGAGTACAAACGGACCGAGCTGTACTTGATTTGGGGCTTTTAGCCTGTTACAGGAGGACAAGGACTCCAGCGCAGTTATTTCTCCCTGATGGCCGTTTTTAGATAGAATGCAGAGCAGATAAGGTCGCCTGGGTCCGCAAAAGAGAATAAACAGGGATTTTACTCTCCATAGCACCTCCTGTGCGTTACGGGTAAATGAACCCGCTGCGGGCTTTTGGGCCCTACTTTCAATTCTAAATCCTTGCTTCCCCAGAGCTCTTCCAGTTTGAAGACATGCTCTAGTCTACTTGTTCAAGCAATGAGTAAATGTTCTCTACTTCATCAATATCTAATCCACTAGAACTAAAATCGCTCGCGGTCTTCTCGCTGTGCGCCTGCCGGGTGCAGTGGGTGATCAGTCTGCGAAGCTGTTCCGCGTAGCACGCCATCCAGCCCTCCACCGTTTCCTTCCGGTATGTGTCTGCCGCATAGTCGCATGTAAACACGAGCTCTCCGCCGATCACCATCCCGTTCAGGCTCAGCTTGTACTCTCCCGGGAGGTTCGGGTCGATGCTGCTGCCTGTCCCGTACGCCGACGATTCGAATAGATCTGTCGTCACGTCCCGGTCGAACTGGCCCAAGTAGTTGAAGCAGATCTCCGGGCGAAGGTCGAATGTCAGCTCCTGTTTGTGCTCCGCAGCTGTCATATACTTCAGCACGCCATATCCCAGCCCTTTGTTCGGCACGCTGCGCAGCCCCTCTTTCACCCGCTTGATGCAGCCCGGCAACGTTTCCGACGCCCCCAGGTCAAGCAGTGTCGGCACGACCGTCGTAAACCAGCCGACCGTTCGGCTCACATCCACCGCTTCCCCGATCTCTTCCCGGCCATGCCCTTCCAGGTCCACGACAAACCGATCCTTACCAGTCCATTCCCGCAGCGCTTCAGGCCCAGCCCCGTCAGCAGGATGTCGTTGATTTCCGTGTAGTACGCCCGGCCTGCCTGGTTCAATAACTGCGCCGTCTCTTCCTGCGACAGCCGGATGCTCACCGCTCCGCCGGTCTCCTCCGCTTCCAGGTCCTTCGTCCGCCGGCAGTGCCGCAGCCGGCATCTCTTCTACTCGCTTCCAATAAGCGATTTCACGCAGCAGTTCCTCACTGTCCGCATAGCGCGCCGGGGCCTCCGACCACGTCTGGAACGCGTCCGTTTTCTCCGGAAAGCGGATCTCCTCGCCCCTCTCCGCCTGCTCATAACCGGTCTGCACATCTTCGAACAGGATCCGCCAGGACACCCCGTCCACCACCAGATGGTGGATGACGATCAGCAGATGGTCGCCCTCGCCGGTCTTCATCAGCCCTAGGCGCAGCAGCGGCCCTTGCTCCAGATGCAGCCCCCGCTGCAGCCGCTCGGCTTCCGCCGCAATCCGTGTATCCACCGCGGTTTCCCCGCGCAAGTCGATCACGTCCAGCCCGAAACTCGCCTCTTGAGGCCCGCAGCTCCACTGCACGATGCCCCCCGCTTCTTCCCGGTACCTCATCCGCAGCGCATCATGATGCTGGGCGATCCGTTCAAACACACGGCGCAGAATGACTTCGTTGAATCCGTCCCGGCGATGCAGCATGACCGCCTGGTTATAATGGTGCGGCAGCTGCGGCGACCGCTCAAACAACCCTTGCTGGATCGGAGTTAATCGTACTTCGCCTTCGACCGGACGCTGATCGATCTGCCGCGCCAACTTCTGCACATGCGGACACAGCTCCAGAATTGTCGGATACCGGAACAGCTCACGGATCCCCAAGTGCAGCCCGTGCCCCCGCAGCCGCGCGGCGATCTGAACGGCTTTGATCGAATCCCCGCCCAGCTCGAAGAAGTTGTCTTGGATCCCGACTTGTCCGACTTGGAGCACGTTCTGCCAAATCGTTGCCAGCTTCGCCTCCATCTTGCTGCGCGGCGCCACATATTCGCTTCCCGCCTGAATCTGTCCTTGCGGCTCCGGCAGCGCCTTGCGGTCGACCTTGCCGTTAGGGCTGAGCGGCAGCTTCTCCAGCTCCACAAAATAGGACGGGATCATGTAATCCGGCAGCTGTGCCGTCAGGTGCGCACGCAGCTCCGTTACCGGAACAGCTTCGTTGTTTACAAGATACGCGCACAAGTACGCCTGCCCTTGCTCGTCCTCATGGGCCAAGACCACCGCTTCGCGGATCTGCGCATGCGCCATGAGCCGCGCCTCAATCTCCCCGCACTCGATCCGGTAGCCGCGGATCTTCACTTGCTGGTCGATCCGGCCCAGGTACCAGGTTGCCGTCCGGCAGCCATCGCGCCAAATCCCCGCTCCGGTACATCCGCTCACCCGGCTCGAACGGGTTGTCGACGAATTTTTCCGCCGTCAGCTCCGGCCGGTTCAGATAGCCCCGGGCCAGACCGTCGCCCGCGATACACAGTTCACCCGCGACCCCGATCGGCTGCAGCTGCCGGTTGTCACTCACAATGTACAGCTGCGTATTGGCAATCGGCCCCCCGATCGGCACCGCCGCTTCCGCGAAGGTCGGAGCGCTGTCGTAATACGCGACATCGACCGTGGCCTCCGTCGGCCCATACAGGTTGTGAAGCGTGGCTCCGCTAACTTCCATGAACTTGTAGAACCCGCTCACATGCTGCGGCTTCAGCGCTTCCCCGCTCGCAAATACCCGGCGCAAGCTCACGAGCTTCTCCGGGCTAAACGCTTGCCCGGCCTGCTCCAGGAAGACGCTCAGCATCGACGGCACAAAATGCATCACCGTGACCCCGTAACGCTCCATCGTTTCGGCCAGCACCGCCGGATCTTTCTCTCCCTGCGGCGGAAGCAGGCAGACCTTCGACCCGGTCATCCCCCACCAGAACAGCTCCCACACCGAAACGTCGAACGTTATCGGCGTCTTCTGCAGAATGACGTCCCCTTCTCCGACCGGGTAGCGGTTCTGCATCCATTGCAGGCGGTTGATGACCGCGCGATGCTCAATCATGACCCCTTTCGGGTTGCCTGTGGTCCCCGAGGTATAGATCACATACGCCAAACGCCGGGAATCCGGCGTAAGCTCCGGATTGGCCTCGGATTGCACCCGCTCTCCAGGCGTCAGCTCGATGACCATCCCCTCAAATCCGCATGAATCCTGGCCGGGCTGAATCAGCAGTACCGCCGCGCCGCTGTCCCCGAGCATATACCGGATGCGTTCGGCCGGCAGCGCCGGATCAATCGGCAAGTATGCCCCGCCGGCCTTCAGGATGCCATAAAGCCCTACCATCAGCTCCAGTGAGCGTTCCGCCATCACCGCTACAATCGTTTCCGGCCCCACACCTTGCCCGCGCAGCGTCCACGCCAGCTGGTTCGCCTGCCCGTTCAGCTCCGCGTAGGTCAGCTGCTGATCCCCGTACACGACCGCCACCGCATCCGGCGTCTTCTCCACCTGCTCCTCGAACAGACCGTGGATCGTCGCTTCCCGCGGATACTCTGCCGCCGTGTCGTTGAATCCGTGCAGTAGCTGTTGTTTCTCCTCCGCCGTCACAAGCGATATCGAGGCCACCGGCCGCTGCGCATCCGCCAGCATTTGCTGCGCGATCTCCCGGATGTGCCTTCCATTCGCCGGATGAATATCCCCTCGTATACCTTGGCGTTGTAGCATAAATTAATCGACATCGCTTCGCCCGGGAATAACACGACGGTTAGGTCATAATTCGTCTGCTCATATACTTCAACGTCACGGATTCCAAACGCAGCCTCGGCCGTCCCGCCTGCTTGGCCAAGCGCTTCGGCGATCGGATAGTTCTCGAACACCAAAATATGGTCGATTAGCCCTTGCTTCAGCGCGCTCATTCCCTGAATCTCATACAGCGGATAATGGCTATGTGATTCCGAGACCAGCGCTGCTTCCTGCACCTGCTGCAGCAGTGCCGTTACACTCTGCTCGGGGGTACTGCTGACCCGTACCGGCGTTGTATTGATAAACAGGCCGATCATCCGCTCGATCCCCGGCACCTCCGCCGGTCTCCCCGATACGACCGCCCCGAATACCACATCATCGCTCTGGTTGTATTTCTGTAGTAGCAGTCCCCAGATCGTCTGCATCACTGTGTTCAGCGTCATATAGGCCTGGCGGGCCAACCGCTCCAGCTCCCGGGTCATCCCCACATCCAGACGGAAGGCATGCTCCTGCCGCTCAGCTTCTGTTCGCCCTGTTGCCCCCGTCACTCGCGGCACACTCGCCTGTTGCTCATAGTCCCTCAGGTACCGGCTCCAGTACTGCCGCGCCGCCTCCCTGTCCTGCATGTTCAGCCACTGCATGTATCGGCTATACGGCTCCACGGGCCCCAGCTCTATCGGCTGCTTCGTCTGCAACCCGCGATAAATCGCCATGAGCTCCTGCATCAGAATACTCGTGCACCAGCCGTCCATGATGATGTGATGAAAGCTCCAGATGACATGCTGACACCCCTTCTCCCCGATCACAATCGTGGCGCGCATTAGCGCATCCCGGCTCAGGTCAAAGCCCCTTTGCCGGTCTTCCTGCTGGATCGTCTCCAGCTCACCTGACCCTTCCCTCACCCGCAGATCGACTTCCCGTTCCTGCAGCACCAGCTGCACCGGCCGCCCTACCTGCTCGCTCACGATCACCGTCCGCAGCATGTCGTGCCTTTCCGTTAAACGGCCCAAGCTTTCCTCGAATACCGCGGCATCCAGCGTTCCTTCAACCCGGAACGTAAACTGCTCGAAATACGTCGCAGCCTCCGGGTCCAGCTCAGCGTGAAACAACATGCCTTCCTGCATCGGAGACAGCGGATAGATGTCTTGCACCTTATAGCCGTAGGCTTGCTGCAAGCCGCTCGCTTCCTGCGGCTCCAAATCCGCCAAACGGAAATCGCTCGCGGTCTTCTCGCTGTGCGCCTGCCGGGTGCAGTGGGTGATTAGTCTGCGAAGCTGTTCCGCGTAGCACGCCATCCAGCGTTCCACCGTTTCCCTCCGGTACGCCTCTGCCTCATAGTCGCATGTAAACACGAGCTCCCCGCCGATCACCATCCCGTTCAGGCTCAGCTTGTACTCTCCCGGGAGGTTCGGGTCGATGCTGCTGCCGTCCCGTACGCCGACGATTCGAATAGTCCTGTCGTCACGTCCCGGTCGAACTGGCCCAAGTAGTTGAAGCAGATCTCCGGGCGAAGGTCGAACTTCAGCTCCTGTTTGTGCTCCGCGGCTGTCATATACTTCAGCACGCCATATCCCAGCCCTCTGTTCGGCACGCTGCGCAGCCCCTCTTTTACCCGCTTGATGCAGCCCGGCAACGTCTCGCATGACCCCAGGTCAAGCAGTGTCGGCACGATCGTCGTAAACCACCCCACCGTTCGGCTCACATCCACCGCTTCCCCGATCTCTTCCCGGCCATGCCCTTCCAAGGTCCACGACAAACCGATCCTTACCAGTCCATTCCCGCAGCGCCAGGCCCAGCCCCGTCAGCAGGATGTCGTTAATTTCCGTGTAGTACGCCCGATTCGCCTGGTTCAATAACTGCGCCGTCTCTTCCTGCGACAGCCGGATGCTCACCGCTCCGCCGGTCTCCTCCGCTTCCAGGTCTTCGTCCGCCGGCAGTGCCGCAGCCGGCATCTCTTCTACTCGCTTCCAATAAGCGATTTCACGCAGCTGTTCCTCACTGTCCGCATAGCGCGCCATGGGGCCTCCGACCACGTCTGGAACGCGTCCGTTTTCTCCGGAAAGCGGATCTCCTCGCCCCTCTCCGCCTGCTCATAACCGGTCTGCACATCTTCGAACAGGATCCGCCAGGACACCCCGTCCACCACCAGATGGTGGATGACGATCAGCAGATGGTCGCCCTCGCCGGTCTTCATCAGCCCTAGGCGCAGCAGCGGCCCTTGCTCCAGATGCAGCCCCCGCTGCAGCCGCTCGGCTTCCGCCGCAATCCGTGTATCCACCGCGGTTTCCCCGCGCAAGTCGATCACGTCCAGCCCGAAACTCGCCTCTTGAGGCCCGCGGCTCCACTGCACGATGCCTCCCGCTTCTTCCCGGTACCTCATCCGCAGCGCATCATGATGCTGGGCGATCCGTTCAAACACACGGCGCAGGACACCTTCGTCGAATCCGTCCCGGCGATGCAGCATGACTGCCTGATTATAATGGTGCGGCAGCTGCGGCGACCGCTCAAACAACCCTTGCTGGATCGGAGTTAATCGTACTTCGCCTTCGACCGGACGCTGATCGATCTTGTGCGCCAACGTTTGCACATAAGGGCACAGCTCCAGGATCGTTGGATACCGGAACAGATCGCGGATCCCCAAGTGCAGCCCATGCCCCCGCAGCCGCGCGGCGATCTGAACGGCTTTGATCGAATCCCCGCCCAGCTCGAAGAAGGAATCCTTGACGCCCATCCGCTTGATGCCCAGAACCTCCTGCCAAACCGATACCATCAAGGCTTGGGCTGTCCGCGGTGCTTCATAGCCTTTGCTGTACGTCTCCCGGTCCGGTGCCGGCAGCGCCTTACGGTCCACCTTGCCGTTAGGGGTTAGCGGCAGCTTCTCCAGCTCCACAAAGTAGGACGGAATCATGTAATCCGGCAGCTGTGCCGCCAGGTGCGCACGCAGCTCCGGTACTGGAACAGCCCCGTTACTTACGAGATACGCACACAAGTACGCCTGCCCTTGCTCGTCCCCGCGGGCCAAGACCACCGCTTCGCGGATCTGCGTATGCGCCATGAGCCGCGCCTCAATCTCCCCGCACTCGATCCGGTAGCCGCGGATCTTCACTTGCTGGTCGATCCGGCCCAGGTACTCCAGATTGCCGTCCGGCAGCCATCGCGCCAAATCCCCGCTCCGGTACATCCGCTCACCCGGCTCGAACGGGTTGTCGACGAATTTCTCCACCGTCAGCTCCGGCCGGTTCAGATACCCCCGGGCCAGACCGTCCCCCGCGATACACAGTTCACCCGCGACCCCGATCGGCTGCAGCTGCCGGTTGTCACTCACAATGTACAGCTGCGTATTGGCAATCGGCCCCCCGATCGGCACCGCCGCTTCCGCGAAGGTCGGAGCGCTGTCGTAATACGCGACATCGACCGTGGCCTCCGTCGGCCCATACAGGTTGTGAAGCGTGGCTCCGCTCCCTTCCATGAACTTGTAGAACCCGCTCACATGCTGCGGCTTCAGCGCTTCCCCGCTGGCAAATACCCGGCGCAAGCTCACGAGCTTCTCCGGGCTAAACGCTTGCCCGGCCTGCTCCATAAGACGCTCAGCATCGACGGCACAAAATGCATCACCGTGACCCCGTAACGCTCCATCGTTTCGGCCAGCACCGCCGGATCTTTCTCTCCCTGCGGCGGAAGCAGGCAGACCTTCGACCCGGTCATCCCCCACCAGAACAGCTCCCACACCGAAACGTCGAACGTTATCGGCGTCTTCTGCAGAATAACGTCCCCTTCTCCGACCGGGTAGCGGTTCTGCATCCATTGCAGGCGGTTGATGACCGCGCGATGCTCAATCATGACCCCTTTCGGGTTGCCTGTGGTCCCCGAGGTATAGATCACATACGCCAAACGCCGGGAATCCGGCGCAAGCTCCGGATTGGCCTCGGATTGCACCCGCCCTCTAGGCGTCAACTCGATGACCGTCCCCTCAAATCCGCATGAATCCTGGCCGGGCTGAATCAGCAGTACTGCCGCGCCGCTGTCCCCGAGCATATACCGGATGCGTTCGGCCGGCAGCGCCGGATCAATCGGCAAGTACGCCCCGCCGGCCTTCAGGATGCCATAAAGCCCTACCATCAGTTCCAGCGAGCGTTCCGCCATAATTGCTACAATCGTTTCCGGCCCCACACCTTGCCCGCGCAGCGTCCACGCCAGCTGGTTCGCCTGCCCGTTCAGCTCCGCGTAGGTCAGCTGCTGATCCCCGTACATGACCGCCACCGCATCCGGCGTCTTCTCCACCTGCTCCTCGAACAGACCGTGGATCGTCGCTTCCCGCGGATACGCCGCCGCTGTGTCATTGAACGCATGCAGCAGTTGTTGCCTCTCTTCCGTCGTCACAAGCTCATACGAGCCAATGCTTGCTTCCGGCTGACCGGCCATTTGCGACAAGAGCTGCACGAAGTGCATCAGGTACCGCCCGGCTGTCTCCTCATTGAACAGCGCGCAGCTGTATTCCAGCAACAACTGAAGTCCTTGCTCACTCTCCGCAACGTTCAGCGTCAGGTCAAACTTCGTCGCCCGGTGGTCCAGCTCGACCGGACGAACGTCAACATCTGCCAAGCCAAAGCGCGCCTGCTCCATGTTCTGCAGCACCAGCATCGTGTCAAACAAGGGATTGCGGCTCATATCGCGCCGTACGTTCAGCTTCTCGACCAGTTCCTCGAACGGGTAATCCTGATGCTCGAATGCCGCCAGCGTCCGCTCCTTCACCTCGCGCACGAAGTCCATAAACCGCTTGTCCCCGGACAGGGCGTTGCGCAGTGCCAGCGTGTTCACGAACATCCCGATCATCGGCTCCGTATCCCCATGCGTCCGCCCCGACACCGGCGTCCCGACCACAATGTCGCTCTGCCCCGTGTACTTGTGCAGCCACACGTTATAGCCCGCCAGCAGCACCATGTACAGCGTGGCTCCGGTCTCTGCGGCAATTCGTTTTAGGGCCTCAGCTACGTCCGCGCTGATCTGCGCATGAACCTGTCCGCCTTCGCTGCTTAGCACCGCCGGACGCATCCGGTCGGCCGGCAGCTCCAGCACCGGCACTTCCTCCGCATAGGCCGACAGCCAGTACACCTCATGCCCTTGCATCCGCTCTACCCCGAGCGTGTCCTGCTGCCAGACCGCGTAGTCTTTGTACTGGATCCGCAGCGGCGTCAGCTCCTCACCGGCATACGCCGCCATAAGGTCCGACACCAGAAGGTTCAGCGACACGCCGTCCGAGACGATATGGTGCATGTCCCACACCAGCCAATGGTGCTCCTCTGCCAGCCGCAGCAGCCCAGCCCGCAGCAGCGGCGCCTGATCCAGCTCGAACGGCCGCACAAAATTCCGGGTGAGTTCCCGCGCCTGCGCTTCATCTGCCTCCCGGCATACCCATTCAAACACCACGTCTTCATGTACCTGTTGTCTCGGTTCGCCGTCGATCCACGTGAACGACGTGCGCAGCGATTCGTGACGGGCGATGACCGAGCGAATCGCTTCCTCCAGCCGATCCGCATCCACCTGCCCTGTTAGCTCCATGACCCCCGGCATGTTGTAGCGCGTGCTCTCCGGCTCCACCTCATGCAGCACGTATAGCCGCCGCTGCGCCGAAGACAGCGGGTACGAAACCTGCGCTACCGCCGGCTCGATCCGGCCGTAATCGCTTTCCTCCGTGCTGCGCACATAGTCCGCCAACGCCCTCACCGTCGGACGCGCGAACAGCTCCCGCAGCGGCAGCTCCACCGCCAGCTGCTGATGTATGCGCGACACCAGCGTCATCGCTTTCAGCGAGTGACCGCCGCGCTCGAAGAACGAGTCCCCGATGCCGACTTCGTTTACCCCCAGCACCTCTGCGAACAACTCCGCCAATTGCGTCTCCAGCGCATCCCGCGGCGCTTCATAGCCTTCGCTGTTCGCCTCCCGGTCCGGCGCTGGCAGCGCCTTCCGGTCGACTTTGCCGTTAGGGGTCAGCGGCAGCTTCTCCAGCTCCACAAAGTAGGACGGGATCATGTAATCCGGCAGCTGTGTTGCCAGTTGCGCCCGCAGCTCCGATACCGGAACCGCTTCATCACTTACGAGGTACGCGCACAAGTACGCCTGTCCTTGCTCATCCTCACGGGCCATGACCACCGCTTCGCGGATCTGCGCATGCGCCATAAGCTGTGCTTCGATCTCCCCGCATTCGATCCGGTAGCCGCGGATCTTCACTTGGTGGTCGATCCGGCCCAGGTACTCCACGTTGCCGTCCGGCAGCCATCTTGCTAAATCCCCGGTCCGGTACATCCGCGTCCCCAGCTCGAACGGGTTGTCCACGAATTTTTCCGCCGTCAGGTCCGGCCGGTTGAAGTAACCCCGCGCCAGACCGTCCCCCGCGATGTACAGCTCACCAGCAATGCCCATCGGCTTCAGCTGCAAGTCGTCACCTACAATGTACAGCTGCGTATTGGCAAGCGGCTTGCCGATCGGCACCGCCGCTTCCGCGACGAGTGGCATGCAATCAAAATAGGAAACCTCAGCTGCTTCCGTCGGCCCGTACAGGTTGTGAAGCGTGGCTCCGCTCCCTTCCATTAACTTGTAGAACCCGGCCACATGCTGCGGCTTCAACGCTTCTCCGCTGGCAAATACCCGGCGCAAGCTGCCGAGCTTCTCCGGGCTAAACGTTTGCCCGGCTTGCTCCAGGAAGACGCTCAGCATCGACGGCACAAAATGCATCACCGTGACCCCGTGACGCTCTATGGTTTCGGCCAGCACCGCCGGATCTTTCTCTCCCTGAGGCGAAAGCATGCAGACCTTGGACCCGGTCATACCCCACCAGAACAGCTCCGACACCGAAACGTCGAATGTTATCGGTGTCTTCTGCAGAATGACATCCTCTTCTCCGATGCGGTACCAATTCTGCATCCACTGCAGGCGGTTAATGACCGCGCGATGCTCCATCATGACCCCTTTCGGGTTGCCTGTGGTCCCCGAGGTATACATCACATACGCCAAATGCCGGGAATCCAGCTCTAGCGGCGGGTTGGCCTCGGATTGTGCCTGTCTTCTGGAAGTCAACTCGATGACCGCGCCTTCAAATCCGCATGGATCAAGGCCAGCGTCAATCAGCAGCGCTTCCGCGCCGCTGTCCCCGAGCATGTATTGGATGCGCTCTTTCGGGTAAGCAGGATCAATCGGCAAGTACGCCCCGCCGGCCTTCAGGATGCCATAGATCCCTACAATCAGTTCCAGCGAGCGTTCCGCCATAATCGCCACGATACGCTCCGGCCCTACACCTTGCCCGCGAAGTGTCCACGCCAGCTGGTTGGCCCGTGCGTTCAGCTCCGCGTAGGTCAGCTGCTGATCCCCGTACACTACCGCTACCGCATCCGGCGTCTTCTCCACCTGCTCCTCGAACAGACCGTGAATCGTTGCTTCCCGCGGATACTCCGCAGCCGTATCGTTGAATCCAACTGTAAGCTGACGGGTCCCCACTTCATCCAATAGACGGATATCTTGAATCATACGACTAGGCTCCCCAAGGATATCCTGAAGCATGACAGTAAAAGAGCTAAATATCTGTTCTACAATTCCATCCGAATGGTCAGCTTTGTAATCAAAAGCCAATTCGAGTTCACCCGTCAGAGACCAGTCTTTAATCATAAGCTGAAATGGATAAAATTGATGCCCATTGTAAACCTCGTTCGCTTTTACAGTCAGGTTTGCCAAATTCGTCACAAGTCTGGTGCCAAGATTATTTACAACAACAGAAAACAGCTGATCTATTCCCCTTTTACGCAGTTCTAATTCTTGCACCAGATTATCGTATGGATATTTTTGATGAAAGTAACATGACATCAATTCCTGCTGTACTTCCCTGCTAAACGAGTCAAAGCTCTGCATAGCGTTGACTTGAACCCGAAGCGGCATTGTACTGGCAAACATACCAATTACAGATTTTTCTTTCGCTCCGGAACGGTTTAAGACCGGAGTCCCAATGACTAAGTCGCTTTGCCCTGTCGTCCGATTCACATAGGCGAGCATTAACGAGACAAACCAGGCGTTTAGTGAAACCCGGTTCTCATCAAGTTTTTCCCTGATCCGGTCAGAAAGCTCTTTGTTCAGCAGGAATGATTTCCGTGTTCCAGCCGAATCGCCGGTGACCCCTTTGGAAGTTCCCATAACCGTAGGGGACTCATAGTCCTGATAACGGTGTAACCAAAACTTCTTGTCTTTAATGTACCGGTTAGTCCTTAAATAATTATCTTCATGATCTGCAAATTCAAGAAAATTGCTTGATCTGCCAACCGGATTGTTTTCGCCTTTCGCCAGCTTTTCATAAATTGCCAGTGTATCCTGAAGCCATGCTTGCCCTGACCATCCATCAGCAATGATGTGGTGTGCCTTGATTAAATATCCGCACTCATCGTCACTGATTTTGAAGAGGGCTACGTAATATAAAGGGTTATTCTCAAATTGGAAGGGGATTGCCGCCTGCTGCTGCGTCCAAAGCTCAAGCGCCTCATTAGGGTTATTTGAAGTACTGAAATCGATTAGTGGGAACGGGGTTTTATGATGGGGCACATAATATTGATAGGGCTCACCGTTCTGGTTGCGGGAGATTCGCAATCCAAAGCCTGCGTGGTTGCTAAGATTATAGTGGATGGCTGCTTCAATCCAATCTAAATTCGCTTCTCCTTTAAAAATAAAATACAGCGTTATATTATTGAGCGAAGTGTCGGGATAATGCTGCTCCATCATCCAAACTCTCTTCTGTGCGTGCGTTAATGGAAATGCAGATTTGCACCCGCTTAACGGTCTCATACAAGTAAGTCCCCCTCATTAATTATGCTGACTCTGAATGAACTGCATGCTTCTGAAGGCAACCGCAAACCAATCTGAGAAAGTGAGGTCGAATTAGGCAGTATGATGATTGGCCTGGATTATAGGTTCTTGTTGTAAAAACACATCTTGCTGCGATTAGCGGAAATTGAGAGCCTTCATAAGAGCCTCTATAACAAATTGCGAATGACTATGAATAAAAAAATGATCTCCATCAAAACCAACATACTTGCAAGCGTTATCAGAAACTTGGTCCCACTCTTCTATATCTCCTGCCAGGGTGTCATCCTTGCAACCGAAGAATATGTAGACGTCACACCCGAGTTTACTGTTTCTCTCTTTGAACATAAAAGTCTCTGACAACCGGAAATCCGACCTGATAATAGGCAAAAAAAGATCCATCAATTCCGTATTATCAAAAAACTGCGGCGGCGTTCCGCCTAATTCCATTAAGTGCCGCTTAAACTCTTCATCCGGGAGCGTATGAACGATAGTTTCATCCTTGTCTGGTACATGCGGAGCAGATCTTCCTGAGAAAAAAACGGCATCAGGCTCCTTATACCCCCTACTTTTCAGTTGATGAATCGTTTCATAGGCAAGAATTGCCCCCAAGCTATGCCCGAAAATCCCATAGGGATCTCCACTTAATTGCGGCAGAATAAGCGACGTAATATCTTCAACTGCTTCTTCAAAGGATCGATAAAACGGCTCGTGCACTCTCCTGCCTCTGCCAGCCAACTCCACAGGAATAATCTCAGCGATTCCGTTTAAGTAGCTTGACCATTGACTGTAGAAGAAGGCCGAACCACCTGCATAAGGTATACAGAATAATTTCATAGTCCATCTCTTTCATGTTTTATTAATAATTGAAAGAAAACCCCAATTAACTGAGGATATCCAGACTAGAAACCTCCAGCCCGCATCAGCGGGGTTGGAGGTTTCTTGATATGTGGCAACTTGTGCTGAAATTCTGCTATCCGCTGCCTGCCTGGAAAGATACACAACTAATTTTGAGGTTCTTCGGAACAACTCTACTGCATTTGTTCCGGGCTGTCCGCTTGCGGATTTTCAGCTTGTCCGTGAAAAGAAATCAGCGATTGCTTCAAGCTCTCTGCCAGTTCCTCCAGCTGCTTGGACAGCGCCACCAGTTCGCCGCTTACTGTCAATTGCCGCGAAGACATTGCCGCCACTTCCTCTGTAGATGCACTGGTCTGCTGCACCACAGAACGGACACTACCCATCGACTCGCCAAGACGTGCCTGGAAAATGGTCAACTCAGAAACCGCAGCCGACGATTGACCCAGATATTCAATGAAGTCTTCCATTTCCTTGCGTACAGCCGCGAAAATCTGGGACGATTCCCGCACCGAGCCGATCTGCTCGCTGAACAGCGGCACAGCTTCGCCCACCACCTTGACGGTGTCCTCGATACTCCGCCCGATCTCCTCCGTAATTTGCGAGACTGAGGCAATCGATTGGCTGGACTGGCCGGCCAGGGCGCGGATTTCGTCGGCGATAACAATAAAGCCTCTGCCGGCCGCTCCTGCACGGACTGCTTCAATGGAAGCATTAAGCGCCAGAATATTGGTCTGCTTGTTCATGGCAATCATTGGCGCCAGAATATTGCGGATCAAATGAGTGCTTTCCTGCAGCTTGGCCGAATTCTCTTCAATCAGCCGCATCATCTCCACCGTCGACTCACTTTGTGCAACCAGTGTCTTCATTAGCGCCGCTCCCTGCTCGCTGACCGCGATCACTTTCTCGGCTGCCGCATCCATTACCCGGTTAATCTGGTCCACCTCATGCATCTTGCCGCCCATCAGCTCCACATCATGGTTGCTGCTCTCGGCTTCCGCCGCCAGACTGGCAGCACCTTGGGCAATTTCATCCGTGGCTACCGCCAGCTCACGGGCGTGGTCCGAGATCGTTGCCGAAGCATGAACCAGCTGTTCGGATGTCGCCAGAACCTCTGTCGCCGAAGCGCCGCTCTGGCCGGCCAGCATGGAAATCTGCTCCATCATCCGGTTGAAGCTATGCCCAAGCCGGCCGATTTCATCGCGGCCCTTGAAGTTGGTACGAACATTAAGGTTGCCTCGCTCCCCTTCCTCCATCAGCCGGGCCAGCTTACCGAGCGGCCGGCCAATCAGACGGACCAGCACATAGCCGATCAAAAGAGCAATCAGTGCCGCCGCGAATACTACGAGCAGTGTAATGTACAACAGGCGGTCGGCCGACTTGGTGAAATCACTGACCGGCGCATAGCCAAGCAGTGTCCAACCACCTGTGGTCAGCGGCTGGTACACCGCCAGTTGCTCCGTTCCGGCTTCATCGTCTGCCATAAAGGAACGATCCAATTCTTGGGCCGCCTGCGGCTCGACCTCTGCCCTCGACGGCTTGATGAATGAGGTCTGCTCCAGTTGAGCATCATCCTTCGCATACACAACCTTTCGGTCAGCATCAAGGATGCGCAGTTCACCGTCTTCTCCAATGCGCAGATTCGCTAATATGTCGTTGAGAGAGCTTCGCTTGATCTCAATCAGCATATAATATTCCGCTTGCGGATTTTGCATATTGCGCAGAAGCCGTCCCATCGTGAGAGAAGCTTCAGAGTATGTATCGAAGAAGCCCGTCGGCCGGACCGGGAACCACACTGGATTACCCTTGGCCTCGTCAATCTGCTTGAATCTCGCCAGGATCCCCTCATCGGTGCGGATCCCCGTAACGCCCGAGGTTGTATAAGATTCAACTTCGGCGAGGCTGCGGGAAACAAGCCGGATGCCCAATAGACGCTCATCGGAGCCTTTGACTGCATCCAGCTTGCTGCGGATACGCCCTTCGGCGGCAACCTTAGCCACGATCCCGATACCCGGATCATTTACCGCCTCTAGATCTGCCTTGAGCGCCTGATCCACGGCAAATTGCCGCGAGAGCGCTTCATACTCGACAAAGAGGAAATCCAGTTTATCAGCGGCCTGGACAATCGCTTGCGATGAAGCAGCAGCTACTTCATCGGTAATAATACCTTTGGCGGCGTAATAAGAAGTCAAACCAAGCACGGAGGACAACAACAGAATGGTGCTGAACAGGATTATGAATAATTTGACGCCAACCGATTGCAGATGCAGGCTTCGTTGCCCTTTCATAAGTCTACTCTCCCCATAGAATAAAATAACGCCACATTAGTGGGTTTTATCCTTAAAGCCTAATCAGGTACCCAGTTGTAGTCCTTGAATAACCCCATAAATTAAATAAAAATACATAAGACAAGGTACACCCTTCGCAGTCAAATGAAGGCTGTACCTTGTTTTCGTTAAATCGTGCAAACTGGCAAAGGGCCAGATTACCCCTTGCTCGCCCCAGCAGTCAACCCTTCGACGAGCAATTTTTGCAGGAAGCCAAAGAGAATCATGATCGGAATAGAGATCAGTACAGCGCCTGCCGCAAAAGTCGTGAAATTGGAGTTCTGATTTGAATCCACCATGTCCCACATACCGACGGCAACGGTCCATTTATCCTTGGTCCGCAGAATGAGTCTTGCAAAGATAAAGTCAACCCACGGTCCGACAAATTGCGTAAGCGCCATGTAGGTAATCATCGGTCTCGACAGAGGCAGAATAATTCTCCAGAAGATTCCAAAGTTACTTGTTCCGTCAATGCGGGCAGCTTCGTCCAGCGAACGCGGTATCGTATCGAGGAACCCTTTCGCGATCAGTGTCCCGCCTAGCGGAGCACCGGCTGCATATACGATAATCAGAGCCAAATGTTTATCCAGCAGATCAAACTCTTTCAGCAGCAAATAGATGGCAATCATACTCATGAAGCCTGGAAACATTCCAAGCACCAGCAGTCCGGACATGGTGGTCTTGCGCGTCTTGAATCTGAACCGGGAAACTGCATAGCTTGTAAGCAATGTCAAGAAAACGCCCAGGATCATTGAGAACAAGGCAATCTTAAACGTATTAAGCCACCAGGTAGGGAACAGCAGGGTGTTATCATAGAATAGCGCCCGGTAATGTTCAAGCGTAAACGTTTCAGGAATCAGCGTTTTACTGTAAAGGGATTTGCCCGGCCGCAGCGACGATAACAGAATCCAAATGGCAGGATAGAGTGCTGCAACAGACAGAATCAGCAACGCTAAATAACTTAATCCGAGACGTATTTTTCTTTTAATATTTACTCCGCTCATTGGATCATGTCCTCCTCCTGGAATGATTTCGACCGCCGGTAATTGTAAAGCGAGAAGCTGGCTACGATCAAGAAGATAATGATTCCGACCGCAGATGCCATGTTATATTTGTTCTGGTCAAGCGTGAGCTTGTAAAGCCACGTCACGAGCAAGTCGGTGGAACCGGCGTACTGATAATCCCCGTTTGGGGGATTACCGGCTGTTAACAGGAAGATCGCATTAAAGTTATTGATGTTACCTGCAAACTGGGCAATCAGTGTAGGCGCCGTCGAGAACAGCACCATAGGCAATGTTATGATGCGGAATTTCTGGTAGTTGGTCGCCCCATCCACTTCGGCCGCTTCATACATATCGCGCGGAATCGTTGTCAGAACCCCCATAATCAGCAGCATGGATACCGGAATACCGACCCACAAGTTAACCACGATAACTGTTACTTTGGCCCAGAATGGATCCGTTAGCCAAGGAAGGCCACCGAGCCCGAAAAATTTTAGATATTGGTTAATCGGACCAAACTGGCCGTTGAACAGGTTACGCATGAGCAGAAGGGAGATCATCTGCGGAATAGCGTATGGAACAATCAGAATGGCTCTCCAGAAGCCCTTGAAACGGATGCCTTGCTGGCTGACCAGCATCGCGACCAGCATGCCGCCGAAATAGGTAGTAACCGTGGACAAGATCGCCCATGTAATAGTCCAAGTAAGTACCCCGTAAAAGGTCTGGCTCCATGATTTAAGTACCACCAGATTACGGAATGTTTCAAAGCCAACCCAATCTACCAGCTTGGCCGGAGGCATATGGTTAGGCGCAGCATAGTTCGTAAACGCCAGCATGATCATGAAGATGATCGGCATTACTGTAAAGAACAGAATACCTACAGACGGCAGGATAAGAAATGTCTGCGCAAACTTGTAGTCGAGGATATAACGGATGCTCTGTTTAAATGTAGCCGGAGTACGGCCTGCGTCCCGTACAGCTCCAGTCTTTCGGGCATCTTTAATGTTCATATACCACGCAAGCAGAAACAGAACAAAGAATATAATTGTAATCAAACTCTGAATTAGAATAAATATAGAATGATCACCTTTGACCAACTTGGCAATCCCTTTGACCTTCTCAAAATGTTGGGAGGTTGTCCCTAAGGTAACGATACCCCAGAACGCCCGTCCCAGCTTCTCAATAAAGTAAGTTAAGCTTAATGCCTCTACAATCAAAAAAATAAAACCTTTGATAAATTGGCGGTTATATATTTGTCCCAATCCCATAAATAATGTAGACAGTATCGTTGCTGTTCTAGTATGGTGTCGCTGCATTTCCCTTCCGTTCTCCTCTCCTGGGAAATCAGAGAATCGCCCGCCGCTACCAGGCGGCGGGTGATTTGATTTCATAAATATACTGTTGGAATAGACCTGCGGATGTTTACTTCGAAGCGCCGTTGTTCAGATCTTTGATCTGTTGGGCTGCTTTGTCCATTGCAGTCTTAGGGTCTACGCCTTTGTCCCAGATTTCCGGCAGGGCTGCATTTACAGGACTCCACACATTGCCCATTTCAGGAATGGAAGGCATTGGCTGGGAGTTGTTAGCCTGTTCAGCAAAAACGGATACATAAGGGTCATCCTTGATTTGCGGATCTTCCAGAGCCTCCAAGTTGGTTGGAATCGATCCGACCAGTTTGTTCAGCTTAAGCTGGGCATCCTTGCTGGAAGCGAACTCAGCATAGAGCTTAGCGGCATTTGGATATTGCGTATACGCGTTAACCGCGAAGATCTTGAAGCCGGCCAAGGAGATGGCAGTCTTTCCACCGACAGTCGGCAGCGGTGTCAGTCCCAGATTATCGCCCAGAGCCTTTTTGTATCCGGCCAGTTCCCAAGGTCCGTTGATATCCATTGCGACATCGCCGGAGTTGAAGAGACTGCGCTTAATATCCGGGTTAATATCGCCACTGTTGATTGGCAGAATTTCTTTCAGTTTCTTAAATTCACTCAAGCCTTGGATTGCGCCGTCGGTATTGATCCCGATATCGTCTTTGTTCGTGCCGTTATCCCCGAAGAGATAACCGCCGTTGGAAGCGATGAACGGATAGTCGAAATACATGTTGCCGACTTCCCACATGATTCCATACCGGTTTTTGGATTTGTCGGTGAAGGTTTTGCCGAAGGCGAGTACATCATCAAAGGTCTTAGGCGCTTCAGTAACAAGAGACTTATTGTAGTACAAAGCATAAGTTTCAGCAGCACGCGGGTAGCCGTACAGGAGACCGTCATAGCTGGCACCGGTAATCGAGGATTCTGTATTGTTCTTTACTGTTTCTTTCTCGAACACATCGTTTGGAAGCAAAAGCTGTGCGCTTGCTGCTCTGCCCAGGTTGTCATGCGGAATCAGAACAACGTCGGCAGCCAAACCGGAAGGACCGTCTTGGGACAGCTTGGTAACTTGCTGCACCGGTGACAACTCTTCAATTTTTACCGGAACCTTGTATTTTTCAGTGAACTCCTTCGCAATTGCGTCTGTAAAGGCTCTTTCTTCCTTACTTTCCCATACGGTCAGGGTTGCGCCATCTTCTGGGGTGATTTGTGCGGTTTCGGCGCCAGTGTTGTCTGTGCCTGCGTTTCCGGCCGGAGCCGTGCTTTCTGATGGTGCGTTCGTTGCGGCTGAGTTGCTGCCCCCGTTATTTCCGTTGTTGCTAGATCCACAGGCAGTAACAGAAAGTGCCATTGACGCTGCGGCGGTGAGAACCATAAGCTTTTTCAACTTCATTGCTTTAACCCCTCCTAATTTGTGTACGCTTGCCAACAATGATCCTGCAGAACTTGCGCAAACGATTTCAGAAGATCCAAAAAAAATGTCTGTTTTATTCTTCCAACCTTCTGTATCCGCTTTAGTCAAGTTCTAGAAAGCGCTTCATTACTTAATTTATAATACAACAGGAATCTTAATTGTTAAAACGTTTGCACATGGTATATTCGTCCATTTTCGGCTAATTATCCATGGTCACAATACAATATATCCCTTATTCGCAAGATTACTCTTATTTCCTTTTGTTTTCTTCAGTCTCTACTTAATTATTTGTTTTCATTAACAATTTATAGCCGCACTTATCTTCTGTAATGAATCTTTTGAAAATTAGATCACCGTAAAAGTGCCTGATCGCAAGTGAATAATTGTGCAATGGTTTGAACAATAGTATTGAACGGCTATTTATTCCGTGCTATAATCCAAACCATTATGAGCAGCTTGATCTGCTGGAAGCAGCAGAAGCATCCGCCCTTTGTTCTTTTATAACTAAAAGGCAATGTTACTTGACACA
Organism: Paenibacillus sp. FSL L8-0470; assembly: GCF_038008625.1. Taxonomy (NCBI): domain Bacteria; kingdom Bacillati; phylum Bacillota; class Bacilli; order Caryophanales; family Paenibacillaceae; genus Paenibacillus; species Paenibacillus sp. FSL L8-0470. Next base: position 2,127,281 of record NZ_JBBOZM010000001.1, on the reverse strand, counting down.
GGTACAACCTCGGAACTATCTCTTCGGCGGCGGTTGTGCCTCTTTGCTATGGGCGAATGTAAGGGCGATATTGTGCAATCGTGGCACAATGTTTGCGCACCGCGGGCACATGTCCGTATATCACCCCTTAAGTTCCTTATATATCCACTTCATGCAAATTGCGCATAATGCACCGTCTTAGTTCTGCATTGGGATTCCACAAGACAAACCAACTTTTTAGGAGGAATTATCATGTTATTAGAAGCTGTATACCACCGTCCGCGCTTGAATTGGTCTTATGCCTATGACCGCCAAACCATTCATCTTCGTCTACGTGCCAAAAAAGGAGATTTGACAGAGGTATTCGCCTGGGCCGGCGATAAATATGCCTGGGATACTACCAAAGAATTGATTCCGATGAAGCTTTTCACTTCGGATGCGATGTTTGATTATTGGGAATGTGAGTCGGTTCCCCTGTACCGCAGGCTGAAATACGGTTTCCTGCTGCAACAAGGTCATGAGCGGATCTGGATGACGGAAAGCGACTTTCAGACAGAACGTCCGGCGAATCCGAACCGGCTGTTTGAATTTCCGTACATAAACCCTGTAGATGTGTTCGCACCACCGGCATGGGTGAAGGACGCTGTCTTCTATCAGATCTTTCCGGAGCGCTTTGCAAACGGTGATCCCAGTCTGAATCCCGAGAATGTGCAGCCATGGGGCGGTACGCCTACACCGGAAAATTTCTTCGGCGGAGATCTTCAAGGAGTCATTGACCATCTGGATCATTTGACCGAGCTTGGCATTACCGGCATCTATTTCACTCCGATCTTCGCGGCGACTACCAACCATAAGTATGATACAGAGGACTATATGAAGGTTGATCCGCATTTCGGTGATGTGAAGACACTCAAAAAACTCGTCGATGCCTGCCATGAACGCGGCATACGTGTGCTCCTGGACGCCGTGTTCAATCATGCGGGCAGAACCTTTGCCCCTTTCGTTGATGTACTGGAGAACGGGGAAAACTCCCGTTACAAAGACTGGTTCCATATCCGCGAGTTTCCACTGCAGGTGGTGGACAACATCCCGAATTATGATTCCTTTGCCTTCGAACCCCTGATGCCAAAGCTGAATACAGAGAATCCCGAAGTAAAGGAATATCTGCTGAATGTGGCTGAATACTGGATTCGTGAGGTCGGCCTTGACGGCTGGCGTCTGGACGTTGCCAATGAGGTGGATCATGAATTCTGGCGCGACTTCCGCAAAGTGGTAAAACGCGCGAATCCCGAAGCTTATATTTTGGGTGAAATCTGGCATGAATCCGCCCCTTGGCTGGAAGGCGATAAATTCGACGCAGTAATGAACTATCCGTTCACCGATGCCGTAATTGACTTCTTCATCTCCGGTGCGCTTGATGCCGAAGGTTTTGCCAATGCCATCGGCAAGCAGCTGTCGCGTTATCCGCTGCAGGCCAGCGAAGTGGCCTTCAATCTGCTGGACAGCCACGATACGCCGCGCCTCTTGACTGTGGCCGGAGGAGACAAGAAGAAGCTGAAACTGGCCACATTGTTCCAGTTCACGTTTATGGGCACGCCGTGCATCTACTACGGCGCTGAAATTGGCATGGATGGCGAAGGCGATCCGGGCTGCCGTAAATGCATGGAGTGGGATCCCGAGAAGCAGGACCGCGAGCTGTTCAGCTTTTTCCGCAAGCTGATCGAGATCCGCGGCAGCCATCCTGCACTCCGCACCGGCGCCCTCACCTTCCTGGAGGCGGCCCCGCAGGGCAGCAAGCTGGCTTATGAACGCAGTCTTGGCGATGATATTATCATCGTACTGATGAACACAGAAGGGACAGGCCAGACCTTCCACATTAGCGTAGAAGAACGTCAATGGGAGAACCTGTTCACCGGCGAATCCTTGCGCGCTGAGCGAGGCAAGCTCTCCGTTAAGCTGCCAGCATACGGCTATACCGTCATTAAGGCGATAGTATAACAATCCATCACTTCAATCCAGACGAGATATCATTCACAAATAAAAAACGGCACTCTTCGCGATGAAGAGTGCCGTTTTCGTTATATGGCTATTTATTCGTCAAGCAGATTGTAAATCACTTGTGCGCTTTCAGCGCGGGTCATTAGCTCTTTGGGAGCAAACTTATGACCGGCTTTTCCTTGCACCAACCCCAGCTCTGCAGCGGTATTTACATAAGAGCCTGCCCAGGCACTGATGCCGGCAGCATCTGCAAACCGGGTTGACCCGGAGGCCACCTCAACCTTCTGACCTTGTTTGACTTCCAGCGCACGAATAACCATAACGGCCATTTCCTCGCGGCTGATGGCAGCATTTGGCGCAAAGCTCTCTTGGCTTCGTCCCGTCACAATTCCCTGACTGGCCGCTGTCGCCACGTACGAAGAGTACCAGGCAGCAGGCTTCACATCAGCGAATGCAGCCTGACCTTCCGCAGTCACACCAAGCGCACGAACCAGCAGTGCGGTAAATTCCGCGCGGCTGACATTGCTCTTTGGTTTGAATTCGGAAGAGGTAACACCCGTAATGATTTGTTTGGCGCTAAGCGATTTAATTGCCGCTGCCGCCCAATTGGCTGCCGGAACATCCTTAAAGGTCTTGTCGAGCTCAAGTGCCGCATATTTGCTGAAATGCGTAACTTGTGCCGTAATGACATTCCCGTTCAAGGCTCCACCCGCATATGCCACACTTCCGCTATCGCCCAGAACATAGATACCGAGCAGCTCTTTATCCGGATTGCCGGTAATCTTGAAAGCAAGCGTAACCGGCGCTTTAAAGGTCGTAACCGGAATACGGGTGCCGTCTTTTTTGACAATATGCAGTGTAAACTCATATACATCCGATGCAGCGGTCACTCTGGTATCCTGCAGCTTCAGCCCGGCCAGGAAGGTGTCTGCCGCCATGCCTTGAAGCGGACTGGTTGCGAACAGAATGTGCGCCCCCTCCCCCTCAGTCCCGGTCAAGCTTCCTTGAATCCCGCTCAGCACTGCACTCGGCAGAGTTACAGAAAGCCCGCCCATATGGAGTACCAAGCCATTTGTTCCGAGGACTTCCGCTGCCTGAATCGGTAAGAGCACCGATTGCTTACCGGCAGCAACCTGCACCTCTACCTTCCCGTCCTTGCCATTTTTCAAGCTGTCTACCCCAATAATTTGCGGATCTGCAGTTGTGGTTGTTGGCGTTGGTGCTGGTGCCGGTGCCGGAGTGGGTACGGGTCCCGGCGTTCCATCAGATACCACCGCTAGAATAACGGTTCCTCCCTCATCTCTGCCCGGGATCTCAAGCGTTACTTTCCGGTCGGACGATACGGCATATGTTCTGCCGCTGTACTCATCTATTACAGAAGCAAATGCTGTGTACGGCACTGGAATACTTGCAGTTACAGCCTTCGTGCTGGTGTTGATGAGCGTCACAACATTTTGGGAACCGTACTGCTTGTCAAAAGCCAAATATCCCAGTTCATCCGAACCTGCCAGCTTCGTACGTGTACCCTTGGCATATACCGCAGAGTATTTGGCACGGATATTCAGCAGCTTCTGATAGTGGTCGTGAAGACCCTGCTCAGCAGTAAGCTGATCCCACGGCATATCCGAACGATTTTCGCTGAATTCTCCCTTCGACATGTCTCCGGCATTTCTGCCTGAACGTCCGAGTTCTTCACCATAGTAAATAACTGGCTGTCCTTTAGCTGTAATCTGCAGAGCGGCAGCGATTTTCAGCTTGCCTTTGTCCCCGTCCACATAGTCGGACAGGAAGCCGTTCTCGTCATGGCTGCTCAAGAACTGAGCCATCATCCGGGTATTGTCAATCTTCGATTCACGGTCCTGAAGGTATGCATCCACATCACTGATTTTGCCGTTCGTGAAATCTCTCGCCGCATTCTTAAAGCCGAAATCCAGCAAGCCGTCCATTTGCCCGGTTTGCAGCATGCCACCGTCGCTATCAATGGTGCCGCCGTAATATTCACCGACCAGCTTGAAGCCGGGGTCAATTGCTGTCAGCGCATTTTTGAATGCTTTCCATGTCGTATCTTCCACATGCTTAATGGTATCCACACGGAAATAGTCAATCGTATCGCCGCGAGCTGTCCGTGCCTTATCCAGCCAGCCCGTTTGCCACTCAATAATTTTTGCGCGAACTGCAGGATCTTCCGTTTTGAAGTCCGGCAAGCCGGCAAGCTCGCCCTTGATCGGGTCAGTATCGGCCGATACATTGTCCGTACGGAGCATGCCGTCAAAGCGCGCTTTATCCTCTGCGGTAACGGCCGGATAGTTATCCTCTGCTTCCAAACCGTAGCCTGCATGATTCAGCACAACGTCAACCATGATTTTGATACCCTTGTCATGTGCCTTCTCAATCAGTTCGCGGAAGGTCGCCATATCGCCAAGATGTTCATCCAGCTGGGTGAAATCCTTGGCCCAATAGCCATGGTAAGCCTGCTGCGTACCGCCGAAATCACCCCCCTTATTGAAATCAATGTTGTCGACAATCGGCGAGATCCAGAGCGTGTTGATCCCTAGCTCCTGAAGGTAGTCCAGACTGTTGATCATCCCGCGGAAGTCTCCGCCGTGGTAGGCTTCAAGATGTGTTTTATCGACGTTCTCATTGTTGGTGAGGTCACCATCCTTGAAGCGGTCGGTCAGGGCAAAATAGATCCGTGCCTCATCCCAATCGAAATCCAGCTTGGCTCCCGTATAGGTTCTGGCTTTCACTTCAATGGAGGCGCTGCCTTTATGCGTATTTCCGTATTGGTCAATAAGCGTGACCGGAATGGTTTTGATGCCCGCAGCTACGGTATCCTTCACCGCAATGGTCTGTTTCATGAGCCCGGTATCGAGCTTCACTTCGCTTGGACCCCCAATGACAGTCAGATCCATGAATCCATGCTTATAGGTTACAGCTTCTTCGGAGGCTGCACTGACCGTCACAATTGCATTTTCACTCGATGTAACAGCTTCCGGTTGTACTTTTGCACTGACTGTAACGACTGGACGATGATATACGGCAACCGATTCACCGTTCACCGTATTTTTCGGATCGGTGAGTTCTTCAGTATCTCCATCCTTAGTGATCAGGAAGGTATACTTAAACGTTCCTTCCTCCACGCCAGTCAGTTGATAACTGAACCACTCACTCGACGGATCATACACCATCGGGTATTCTTTGCCGTTCACTTTCACTTTGGCCTCGCTGATAGATTCCAGGTTGCCGCCGCGGAAAAGCTCGTCATCACGGTACTTGAAGGTAATCGTTCCGTCTTTCATGACCGGACCGTTAATAACCGGTTTGATGTCAAGCTCCTTCACCATACTGGTCACAATGACCTTGGTGAAATTTTCACCCGGGGTAAGCAGAATAACACGATCATCCGGGTAGTCTTGTTTGCCCGTATTCCAGTCCGTTCCTTTGCGCAGTACGAATCCCACGCTTGTGGCATTTGGCGCCACCTCAATCAGAACACTGGCTTTACCATCCTTAAACGTTGTGAAATCAATTTGATCATTTTTAACTCCAGTGTTCCATATCCAGAGATTCCAATCCGTATAATCTTTGTCGTCACGGACATAGGTCAGTTGGACATAACGTTTGCTATCCACCGGCTCTTTCGTTACCTTCACGGTTACCTTTGTTGTTTTTCCGCCATAGGTAATGGTAAGGTTGGCTGTTCCAGCCTTGAGCCCCTTTACGAGACCTTTGCTTGTAACGGCAGCCACTTCCGGTTTATCGGAAATATAAGTGGCAGTATTCGTAACCGAACGTTTGCTGCCGTCATCATATTTGGCATATACAGCCGATTGATGTGTGCTGCCAATTTGCAGGGAGTAGCTGCTGCTGTCCGTTTCCAGAGAACTCAGCACAGCTGCTGCGGCATCCATCTTGATAATTACAGCAGTCAACGGCTGCAGTTCAATGGACGTAGCCGTTAATGCAAAACCGGACTGGGCTGCAGCAGGGATAACTTCAGTACCCGCTTCGTCATCGTCGGCCAGTACGCTGCCGCCTGTTAAATCCTCGGAAAGTGTTAGCGTTCGGGATACATTGTCGCCATTCATGAACACATAATAGATGCCGGTACCATCAGTGGCCTTGTTCTTGTACCCGATCACAAGACCGGTCTCCTGCATTTCCGGCGCCGGAATCAGGCTGACATTAGAATCCACCAGACTCATGTCGCCCAGACGGAATGCATCTGTAGACTTTCTCAGCTTAATGAGGCCTGAGGTATAATCTTTGGTCATGTTCTGCACCGGGAAGTTCACTTCATCAGTTACCTTGGACCAATCGAACATGTTGACCGCATCCGATGAATCATAGGAATCATGAATGAAATACCCGAATGAATTATTGTTTGCGTCCTTTAGCTCTGTAGCTTTTTGCTCAGGAATAGTATCTGCCTTCCACTGCTTGGTGCGTCCATACTCCTGGCCTGCCTGCAGGAAGGAGGTACCCTGGGAAGTGAATACCAGCATGTTGCCGAGCCTGATCCGCTTCTGTATTTCCAGCTCGTTCCCGGGAATTGCCGGATCTTTCTTGATGGACTGCGCAATTACATCATGCAGTGTCAGATTGTCATGGGCTTCAATGTACGGCACGATATCCCCCGGATCATCCGCCGGGATATTGGACGGCTGGCCTTTAATATTGTCCAGTATCGCCTCAATGGAACGTGCCCCGCCCGTAATAAACCTCGGTTCACCTTCCGAACCATAACCTGATTTCAATTCATTGCGGAATTCATCGGAGAATACGCCGACACTATCCGTCTTATTCATCCAATCCTGATCCGCGCCTTTACCTGCAAGAGAAGGATCGGAAGCGGCTCCGCCGAACGTTTTCCAGCCCTCGCCGATGAACAGCGCCTGCGGGTTAATGGCTGCTGCGGCATCATAGGCAGCCTGCACAGCATCTGCCGTGGCATCGCCCATCATGTCCCAGCGCATGCCGTCGATTTTGTATTCACTGAACCAGTACTTGACGGAATCCACCATCAGCTTCTCCGCCATTTTATGGTTTGTCGCCAGGTTGTTGCCGAAACCGCCGATAAAGTTGCCGTTTGCATCCTGGAACGCATAATAATTAGGCACGATATCGTTCAAGAATTCCTTCTTCGCCATATGGGTATATACAACATCCAGAACGACGCCCATCCCGGCCTCATGCACTGCGTCGATAAGCCCTTTAAGCTCCTTGATCCTCAGTTCTGGATCGGCAGGATTCTGTGAATATGCGCCATCCGGGGAGAAGTAGCTATGCGGATCATATCCCCAGTTGTACTGATTATTTTGCGCTGAATATTCACTTTCTCTTTGCCCCATCTTCGTCTCGTCGCCGTTATACCATGCCATTACAGGCATCAGCTGAATATGGGTTACGCCCAGAGATTTAATATAATCCAGCTTCTTCTCAAAAGCGGCATAGGAGCCCCAGCGTTCGCCGCCCAGACTGCTTTCGATTGAAATATCCGACGTGAAATCACGGACATGGACTTCATAAATGACGGCATCCTCGCGTTGTTCATAACCGGCGATATCTGCCTTATGGAAGTTAGCCGGATTGGTCCGGCTTAGGTCAACGATGGCTGCTTTACCCACTGTATCTCCGCCAGCGCCCGCAGCACCTGTGGTATCCACAGTGAACACGGCCATGGACTTGGCGTACGGATCAAGCACCTGCTTCATAACCCCGTCATTGGTAACTTCATATTGATAATAGTATCCGCTTACATCTGACTCCCCGGGAGCGCCAGTTAAATCAGACGCCTTCAGCTTCGCAGACCAAACGCCTTGTTCGCCCTTAATCAGACTGATATGGCCGACAAGTTTGGCAGCATCACTCTTATCGTACACATTTGCTACAACAGAACTGGCCAAAGGAGCCCATAACTTGAGCGTGGCCGACTTCTCAGCCGCACTATACTCAGCCCCAAGGTCGTCCCCAGTATAATTGTATATTTCATCGATCATTCTCCAGCCGCCGGAAGCGGACACCGTTTTGCCGGAAAAAGATACACTCAACGGTGTTTTACCCAGATCAAAAGCTGCTGTATCCACCTCAATGGAAGTCGGGCTCTTAATGGTTACTGCATTTACCGGGATAGCTGTACCTTCTTTGTCCTTGACGGTAATTCCAGCTTTTAATGCAGCAGCATCTAAACCGTCGGTTAAGGTGAAGCCCAGAAGGATTTTGCTGGTCGATAGTACTTCAGCCGACACGAGTCCTACCGGTTGTTCCCCGAACGGAGAAACATAGACATTGTTATCCCCTTCTTTTACCCACAGCTGATTGTAACGGTCCAGCAGGCTGAAAGCTTTATCGCCGCCGTCCTTGTCCTCATTTGTCGGGTTAACGATGAGGAAGCCAATTTTCTTGGCATTTTCTTTCAGTGGAATATCGATATACGCACCGAAGCGGTCCACATTCTCAGGGAGAAACGTAGCAGCATCCGACGGCCAGTTAACCGGTGCTGTTGCGACATCATCCCACAGCCATAAACCATACTGGCTTTGATGATTATCGCTTCTCATGTAATGAATCCGGACGGTATTTGCAGGAATTACTGCCGGCTCATACGGCGTCACCTGATCCGAACCTTCCTTGATCCAGATTTCATTCGCTTGCGGAGTATTGATTGTGAACAGCTTGTCGCCGCCGTCTTTGGCCTGATTGTTGCGGTTGACAACTAAGAAGGAGACTTTTTGGGCTCCTGCCTTAAGCGGCACGTCGGTATACGCCCCATAAGAATCAGTTTGACCTTCAGGGAATGGCGTGGCACCCGCAGGCCACCCGGAGGAAGGTGCAGCTACATCATCCCAGAGCCATAAACCCTGCTCCGCATAATCACCGGCTGTACGTTGGTAGTGAACCCGCAGATGCCCATCCGGTACAGGGGCATTGTTACCCGGAACAACCGGAGCCGTAAATTTGGCACTGACGACATGATCCGCCGCGTTGTATTTGAAGGTGACCGGCAGATCCGCCGGCAGATTCAAGGCCTGTTCATGCTCAGGATAAAACTTATCCTCCTGCGGGGTTGCTCCCGGCACAAAGACGCTGTACGAATAGTCGCCTTTAGGAAGATCAGCCGTCCGCTCATACACATTGTCAAAGTTCGGATCGGACAATGTCGTCTTCGCGTCGGCTGGCGAGGAATCGCCCGCATCGCCAAGCTCACTTTGCAGAGTACCCACCAGCCGCGGCAGTCTGTTGTCTGCGATTGGCGAGTAATACGTCGAGTCGGCAATTTTTTTGGTAATCTCGTTGAAATAGAAGGTAACCGTTGTTTCAGCAGCCAACGTAATCACGATGTTGCCGCCGTCATCAGTTCCTTCAGTATGGGTATAACTGCTGTATCCATAGCTTTCGTCCCAGGTGCCGTTAAGGGCTACCTTGTACTTATAGGTCCCTGCCGGCAGCGTGCCTGTAAAGACATAAGTACCATTGTTTGTATAGGTCATCTGAGTGACTGTTGCATCTGGTGACCAGTCATCCGCTTGCCCTGAACCAGCAGACAATTCTGACTGGAGGTCGCCTACAAGCACGACTTTGGATGTGGCAGCATCCACTTTTGCCGTGTACCCTGTAAAGTAAGAGCACACAAGAATAAGGATCATACTAATGGCAAAAGCCTTTTTACCCCATAAAGCCAATCTCATTCCTTCAATCCCCCCATATTTGCATTTGATTCCTGAACAGAGAAAACACTGATTTCTTATTCCTTGATCCAACATTTCATGCTTCTAAAGCCTGATGGAATGACACCCCCTTATAGATTTTAATTCGAAGTCATTGCGCAAACGTTTGCAAAAATATCAAACCTACTCATTCCCTGAAAACTTTATTTTGTGCATTAGATATGTTGCACAAAATAAGCGCTTGTAAGCGCTTTTATTCCTTGTTTAACATACTAATCTTAGTCTCAACTTGTTGTCAACCCAAAAAATAAATTGCTAAACCACCCGTCAGCCGGGACTGAGAGTTCATACTAATGGGTCTGCAGTAATGCCATTTTTTGCACAGATTTGCATCATCAATAAAATAAACATATGTAACGTAAGAGTTATAAAGAAAAACCGTTTGCGCATTTTATGGCTTTACATTTCAGCTTACCCGGCAGCACTTTTACATCAAAATACAAATATTTCTTATATTTCCCCATTTCATTTGTGGAAATGTGCAAATTTTAAGCGAAGGTTCTAGTCCTTATTCCCAAATCGGCTCTAAAGGACCTCTAGAAAGACTTTGTCTATTTACAATTTACAGCACTTCGATTAATATTACTTTGTAAAGCAAACGGTTCCATGAGGAGGTTTCTATGACAGTTACCATCAAGGACGTGGCTAAGAAAGCGGGAGTTTCTCCCTCCACTGTATCCCGGGTGTTGTCAGGTCATCCCAGAATCAGCCTAGAAACTTCCCGCAAGGTCAAAGTGATTATGGAGGAAATGGGCTACACTCCGAATATGATGGCTAAAAGCCTCGTTTCGAAGACCACTAACAGCATTTGCATCATCTTACCGAAACCAGCTGAAGAACTGTTCTCCAATCTGTTTTTTATGGAATTAATCCGCGGGATTGTGACTCAATCGAGCCGATCCGGTTATGATGTGCTGATTAGCTCCGGAGCAAACGAAAAGGAAGAGCTTGAAGCTGTTTCCCGCCTGCTGAAGGGCCGCCGTGTAGATGGCGTTATTCTGTTGTATTCACGCAAAGATGATGCGGTTATTGATTTTCTGGAATCAGGCGGCTACCCCTTCGTGCTTGTTGGGCGAAGCGACCGCTATGAGGATATTTTATCCGTGGATAATGATAATGTCATGGCCGCTTACGACGCTACAAACCACCTAATCTCCATGGGCCATGAACGTATTGGTTTTGTCAGCGGACCGCCGAACCTCATCGTTTCACGCGACCGCCTCGAAGGATACCGCAAAGCCATGCTGGGCAGTGGCCTGGAGATGCGTGAAGAGTGGATTGTAGAGGGCGAGTTTCTGCAGGATAGCGGATATAGGGCGATGTCATTCTTCATGAATCTTCCGAACCGTCCAACGGCACTTGTTGCAGTGGATGATATGGTCTCTTTCGGAGTATTGCGAGGACTGAATGAACTGAAATACAAGGTTCCGGAAGATTTGGCGATTGTCAGCTTTAACAACATTCCGCTATCGGAACTGTCCAGCCCGCCGATCAGCAGCATTGACATCGGAATTTATCATCTTGGCTATACGGCCTCCCAAGTGCTGATTCAAAGCATCCAGAAGCCGGGTAATCAGGCCGGATATACGAACCGTTTCGTCATTCCCCACCGCTTGATCGTCAGAGAGTCGTCTATGTATGCTCCAGGGAAGAAATGACCTAGTACAAGAATAAATGAAGCAAAAATGCTTCATTTATTTTTTCGAACTTTGTTCAAACGTTTGCGCTACTTATAAAACACAATATATCCGTCAAAATAGCTTACAAAACTTAAGTTTATGCTTTCGAAGTGAGTTTTGTACGAAGTCGATTTAAGGAAGCTGTGCTTACAAAACTTTTAGGAGGATTAACATGTCAGAAATTAAAGCCTGCCTGTTCGATTTGGACGGTGTAATTGTCGACACTGCCAAATATCATTTTATCGCCTGGAGAGAACTCGCGGAAAACCTTGGATTTGAATTCACTGAACAGGATAACGAACGCCTTAAAGGCGTAAGCCGCTCCGCATCCCTGGACATCCTGCTGGAAATCGGCGGACTTTCACTGGACGAGGCAGAAAAAGCCCGGCTGGCCGAGCAAAAAAACAACCGTTATGTCGAATACATCGCCAAGATGGACAGCTCGGAGATTCTGCCCGGTGCCTTGGGCTTTCTGAAGGAATGCCGGGAAGCCGGCATCAAAGTCGCCCTTGGCTCCGCCAGCAAAAACGCGATGACCATCTTGAATAACACCGGTCTGACACCGTATTTCGATGCGATCATCGACGGCACCCATACCAGCGCGGCCAAACCTGATCCTGAAGTGTTCCTGCTGGGGGCTCAGGCACTCGCCGTATCCCCTGAGCACTGCGTGGTTTTTGAGGACGCCGAGGCCGGAATCCTAGCTGCCACCCGCGCCGGTATGCGCAGCGTAGGCATCGGTTCTCCTGCAACACTGGGGGCAGCGAACATCGTTGTGCCTTCTCTCCAGCAGATCGCGCTAGCGGAATTGCGGGAATCTTTTGCAACGGTTTGACGAACATTAATACCTATCAGAAACCCTGTGAATTTTCTTTTACCCTACTCTATTTACCTGAACTATATGTGAGAACAAAGTTACGCTGAGCAGCAGTGAAGGCGGACGGATCTTCAAAGAAGACCTGCGTTCGTCTTTGTCCCCGGATGTTTGCCCAATAACCCCATTTCCGAGCATCCGGGGACAACAGCGATCGTAACATCCATTCGCCTGAGGGGCAGCCAGCACGTAACCTGTATAGTCGAACTCATAGTTCCATTTATAACATCCCCACCTAAAAAGGAGCCGGTAATAATGAAGCAATATTTAAAAATTGATGAATGGTCAATCATTGAAGAATCCTTCGATCCCCAGACCCAAGAAATTTCTGAGAGCGTATTTAGCATCGGAAACGGATATATGGGCGGAAGAGCCAACTTTGAAGAGCAATACAGCGGACACAGCCTGCAAGGCAGCTACATGGCCGGTGTGTATTATCCGGACAAAACCCGGGTCGGCTGGTGGAAAAACGGCTATCCGGAGTATTTTGCCAAAGTGCTGAACAGCACCAACTGGATTGGCATTAACATCGACATCGACGGCACACCGCTGGATTTGGCTACCTGCACCGTTACTGAGTTCCGCCGGGTGCTCAACATGAAGGAAGGCACACTTTCCCGCAGCTTCACCGCCACTCTTGAGGACGGCAAGGAAGTTAAGGTGGAAAGTATCCGTATCGTCAGTATGGCCCGCCATGAGATCGGTGCGATCCGCTACTCGATCATTCCGGTGAATTTTGCCGGAAAGCTTACCGTTACCCCTTACCTTGACGGCGACATCAAGAACAAGGATGCCAACTATGACGAGAAATTCTGGAACGAAGTGGAGAAGAAAGGCGAGCCGGACGGCGGATACCTCACCCTGAAGACGAAAAAACTTGATTTTCACGTCACCTCGGCATTTACCTTTGATATTCTGGTCAATGGCGAAAAGCTTACTGCAGAAGCTGAAGTCACCGAAGAGGAGAAATATGTGGGCAGTACGGTAACTCTCCCCGTGCAAACCGGCGATCAGGTTGTCATCTATAAATATGCTGCCAATGTCACTTCCCGTAATTACGGCCTGGGACAACTGGTTGATGCTGCGCAGACGGCCCTGCAAAGCGCCCAGGAAGCCGGATTCGTCGCACTTTTGACCGAACAGGCTACTGCGTGGGGTGATAAATGGAAGGAAAGCGACATTATCATTGAGGGTGATGTGTCGGCACAGCAGGCGATCCGCTTTAACATTTTCCAGCTTAACCAGACCTACACCGGTGAAGATGACCGTCTGAACATCGGACCAAAAGGTTTTACCGGGGAAAAATACGGCGGCAGCACCTATTGGGATACAGAAGCTTACTGTGTGCCGTTCTACTTAAGTACAGCGGATTCCTCAATCGCCCGCAACCTGCTGATTTACCGTTACAAGCATCTGGAAAAAGCCAAAGAAAATGCGCTTAAGCTCGGTTATAAAAAAGGTGCGCTATATCCGATGGTTACGATGAACGGTGAAGAATGCCACAATGAGTGGGAAATCACATTCGAAGAAATTCACCGTAACGGCGCGATTGCCTATGCGATTTACAACTACGTTAATTACACCGGGGACAAAGCTTATCTCGGCCAATATGGTCTTGAAGTGCTTGTGGAAATCTCCCGCTTCTGGGAAGAACGCGTTCACTACGTGGCACACAAGGACAAATATGTGATGCTCGGCGTAACCGGCCCCAATGAATATGAGAATAACGTCAACAACAACTGGTATACAAACCGGATTGCTGCCTGGACGATGGAATACACGCTGGAAGCATTGGCATATCTGCAGGAGAACGAGGCTTCCCGGTACGCTGAGCTTGCCGATAAGCTGGAGCTGCTGGACAGCGAAACCACACAATGGAATGAAATCATCGCCAAAATGTACTATCCGGCCGATGAAGAACGCGGCATCTTCCTGCAGCAGGACGGCTTCCTCGATAAAGAGATCATTCAGGTGAAGGATGTTCTGCCAGAGAATCTGCCGCTGAATCAAAAATGGTCCTGGGACCGCATTCTGCGTTCTTGTTTCATTAAACAGGCCGACGTGCTGCAAGGTTTATATTTCCTTGGCGACCGTTACGATCTGGACACCAAGAAACGGAATTTCGACTTCTACGAGCCGATTACCGTGCATGAATCCTCCCTCTCCCCATGTATCCATGCAATTCTTGCCTGTGAGCTGGGGTATAAGGATAAGGCTTATGAAATGTACCTGCGGACTTCGAGACTGGATCTCGACAATTACAACAATGACACGGAAGACGGCTGCCATACTACAAGCATGGCGGGAACCTGGATGTCGATTGTACATGGCTTCGGCGGACTGCGCGTTCAGGAAGACCGCTTGATCCTTAAGCCTTCCAACCCGGGACACTGGACTTCGTATTCCTTCAAGATCATGTTCCGCGGCTCACGGCTTAAAGTCATTGTTACCGATGTACAGGTTACAGTTGTCAATGAAACCGATATTCCGGCGTCCATCACGATTCACGGCAAGGAGTATACTGTGAACGGACTCAGCAGCGTCACTGCTGAAGGCTCCACCGTCACGGCATAATTCCGGCTAATTGGCCCCGGAGGCTTCAATCTCCTTCGGGGTTGTTTTTTATATATGATGAACTCAAAATCAATTAAGCAGTAGTCACGGTTCCGTGGAAGATTTGGAGTTCCGGCCGCTGTTGTTTTCAGATTTCTATATTGAATACCCAATTTTGCGGATGAAATCTGAAAACAAAGGCGGACGCTATCGCTCCTCCACTTCCAAACTTCCCCTCCACCTTACTTGCTAATTAGGTTACAAGTTCATCTTATATAGTTTTATGGTTTCATTATAAAATCACTCAAAGGAGTCGTTTAGAATGAAAAGAGCCTTTTGGAAAGAAGCCGTAGTCTATCAAATCTACCCTCGCAGCTTCCAGGACAGCAACGGAGACGGAATCGGGGATCTGCAAGGGATTATCTCCCGCCTCGATTATTTGCAGAAGCTTGGCGTCGATGTCGTCTGGCTGTCCCCGGTCTATAAATCCCCCAACGACGACAATGGTTATGACATTAGCGATTACGAGGATATTATGGATGAGTTCGGCACTTTGAAGGACTGGGAGGAGCTTCTGGCCGGACTGCATGAACGCGGCATCAAGCTGATGATGGACCTTGTGATCAACCATTCCTCGGATGAACACGCATGGTTTGCCGAATCCCGTTCCTCCCTGGACAATCCTTACCGCGATTATTATATTTGGCGGCCAGGCGGACCGAATGGCGAACGGCCCAACAATTGGAGCTCCGTCTTCAGCGGTCCGGCCTGGGAGCTGGATGAAGCTACCGGAGAATATTATCTTCACCTGTTCTCGCGCAAGCAGCCGGATCTCAACTGGGAGAATCCGCAGCTTCGCGAAGCCCTCTACAAAATGATCGCGTTCTGGCTCGACAAAGGCGTCGATGGCTTACGGATGGACGTCATTAATATGATCTCCAAGGTGGAAGGCCTGCCTTCCGCTCACAGAGAGGGACTGGCTCCGGGAGAGCTGGCCGGTGGCGGCGAATATTTTATGAACGGCCCGCGGGTCCATGAATATTTGCAGGAAATGAACCGTGAGGTCCTCTCCAAATATGAGGTGATGACAGTTGGTGAAACTCCGGGGGCCAGTGTTGAGGATGCGATTCTGTATACAGCCGAAGACCGGCAGGAGCTGCAGATGGTGTTCCAATTTGAACATATGGATGTGGACTCCGGTCCCGGCGGCAAATGGGATGTCACCCCTTGGAGCCTCAAAGGCTTGCGCGACATTCTGCATAAATGGCAGGTTGGCTTAGCCGAACGCGGCTGGAACAGCCTGTACCTGAATAACCATGACCAGCCGCGGATGGTCTCCCGGTTCGGTAATGATGGTGAATACCGTGTTCTGTCGGCCAAAATGCTGGCTACACTGCTGCATACGCTGAAAGGCACGCCCTACATCTATCAAGGCGAAGAAATCGGCATGACGAATGTGAAATTCCCTGTGCTGGAAGACTATAAGGATATCGAGATCCTGAATATGTACCGGGAAAAGGTCACGGAAGGCGGCGCGGAGCATGAGACGATTCTACAGGCCATTCACACGAAAGGCCGGGACAATGCCCGTACTCCAATGCAGTGGGATGCCTCCGCAAATGCAGGTTTCACCCAAGGCGCGCCATGGCTGAAGCTTAACCCGAACTACCAGGATATCAATGTAGAGCAGGCACTGGCTGATCCGGATTCCGTGTTTTATTATTACCAGAAGCTGATTAGCTTGCGTAAAGAACATCAGATTATGGCTTACGGCGAATATAAGCTGCTGCTGACGGAGCATGAATACATTTATGCCTATACCCGGACATTAGACGATGAACAGTGGCTTATTCTGCTGAATTTCAGCGCTGACCCGCAGCCGGTTGATCTCCCTGCTGAGCTGGCGGCTGTAACCAGCCTCATTATCGGCAATTATCCGGGAGAGCCGGATGCTGCCAGCCTTGCAACCTTGCGGCCTTATGAAGCCCGGGTCTATCAAATTCGTCTATAGCATACACCCGATTTGTGTTAACCTGTCATTAATGAGCAGAGAATAACAGGCTTGGTTGACTGGCTCATGATAGTATAAATGCAAAAGGGAGATGGCAAACGTGGAATGGCTGATCCGAATGAAAAATGCCTTGGATTATATGGAGAGCAAGATGACCGAACCCCTGCGCATAGAAGAAGTGGCTAAGGTGGCTCATGTCTCCCCTTTTCATTTCCAGCGCATGTTCGGCATGCTGACAGGGGTAACGGTGGCAGACTATATCCGTAAACGCAGATTGACTTTGGCCGCCCAGGAGCTGGCCATTTCCAAAGTCAGGGTGCTGGATGTAGCGCTGAAATATGGATATGACTCCCCGGAAGCCTTCGCCAAAGCGTTCCGCAAAGCGCATGGACTCACCCCCTCTGCCGCGCGTGAACCGGGTGTACAGCTCAAAGCATTCCCCCGCCTCTCCTTCCATCTATCATTGAAGGGAGATCAGGAAATGGAATACAGAATCGTGGAGAAAGACGCATTTACCGTCATCGGCAAATCAATGGAGGTTACGACCAGGGAGGGAGAGAATTTCCGCAGAATCCCTGAGTTTTGGAATGAATGCAATGCGGACGGCACTTCGGATAAGCTGATTGACATCGGCACAGGCAAAGATTGGCTCGGCATCTGTATGAGTATGGACATGGAGAAAGAGCTGCTGTCCTACTGGATCGGAGTGGAAGGTACTCCGGAGACGGATTCCCAAGGCTATGAAACCGCGGTGGTTCCAGCTGCAAGCTGGGCCGTATTCACCTCAGTCGGCCCCATGCCGCATGCGATTCAAAATGTGTGGCAGCGGATTTTCCAGGAGTGGTTCCCGGGTACCGGCTATGAGCATGCAGGTGGTCCGGAATTCGAGCTTTATCCACCAGGCGACCCGGATGCAGAGGATTATGTCTGTGAAGTATGGATTCCGGTGATGAAGAAATAAGC
The DNA here is from genome assembly GCF_038008625.1 of Paenibacillus sp. FSL L8-0470. Taxonomy (NCBI): domain Bacteria; kingdom Bacillati; phylum Bacillota; class Bacilli; order Caryophanales; family Paenibacillaceae; genus Paenibacillus; species Paenibacillus sp. FSL L8-0470. The sequence continues at coordinate 2,109,497 of NZ_JBBOZM010000001.1, read as the reverse complement.
AACTGGGCTACCCGATTAGGGTAGTCCTTTTTGTTTAAACCTTGCCGGAAGCAACCTTGTAAAGAGATTGGTATATTTCCCAGCTCCTTCTCTATTAATTTTCATTTTGAGAATTGGCAATAGCTTGGTATAATAAACAGATTATATGGCTTATTCTATTATGTCATATTGTCATCCGAGATTCGGTGAAGGAGAATTTCATGTCTATCGTAAAAATCTTTTCAGACAGTACTTCCGATTTGCCGCAAGGCTGGAAGGAAACGTATGATATTGGCATCGTCCCGCTGTATGTAGTATTTCAAGACGGTACCTACAAGGATGGTGTAGACATTACACCTGAGGAAGTGTATCGTCGTGTCGCCGCAAATGGAGCACTGCCGAAGACCGCTGCACCTTCGCCCGCCGACTTCATGGCCGCCTTTGGGCCGGTCATCAGCAGCGGAGGAGACGTCGTCTATATCAGTCTTTCCTCTTCTTTATCCTCTACATATCAGAATGCCCTGCTGGCTGCAGGGGAATTTCCTGAAGGACGCGTTCAAGTGGTCGACTCCCAGACGTTATGCGGAGGGATTGCGCTCCTAGTGATGAAAGCGGCACGTGCCGCAGCCAAAGGCCACAGCAGCAGGGAAATTGCCGCTATGCTGAAGCAATGCCGTGACCGGGTGGAGGCAGAGTTTGTTGTGGATACACTGGATTACTTATATATGGGGGGACGTTGCTCAGGTATGCAGAATTTTATCGGCAGCCTGTTGAAGATCCGGCCTGTACTGCGCCTGATTGACGGTGCGATTGTACCAGTGAGCAAAGTTCGCGGCAAGAAAGAAAAAGCTGTGGAACAGATGCTCCAGCATGCCCTTGCCAATGCCGGGGAAATGGATAAGGAGCTGCTCATCGTGGCCCACACACTGGGTGAAGAGGATGCCAACTTTTTGGTGGCGGCGCTGCGTGAACAGACCGATGTTGAAGAGATTGCCGTTATTCATGCCGGCTGTGTCATTGGCAGCCACTGCGGACCCGCTACTGTTGGCCTCATGTATATGCACTAACTATTGAACAGCCATGTGGAAACGGCTTCGCCGTCCTCAAAAGGACGGTATCCGTTTCAGCGGGAAATAGAAGGATAATTTATAGCGCGAAGCATATAAATTCTTATATTTTCAAAAAAACCAGCAATGCCCCGATAACCGGAGCTTGCTGGTTTTTGATATGCCTATGTTTAATTCAGTTCGAACATTCAATACAAAGAAGGTTTGTTCACAGGTAAGGTGTGATTCCCGCTTCTGCTTCTGATTCAGCTTCTTCATGGACGAATGGCAGCATAAAGCGGAAGGTCGAGCCCCGTTCTTCTTCACTCTCCACAAAAATCGTTCCGCCCATCAGCTCTACGAGCTGCTTGCAGATGGCCAGTCCCAGTCCCGTTCCGCCATATTTGCGGTTAATGAACGGATGCAGCTGCGAGAAGGATTGAAAGAGCAGATTCAGCTTGCTGTCGGCAATTCCCACTCCTGTATCACGGACAGAAAATTCCAGCAGATATTCCGGTGAACCCGGCAGCGGAATGTTCTTCACCGACAAGGTTACGCTTCCACGTTCCGTGAATTTAAGCGCATTACCGACCAAGTTGACGATGATTTGGCGCAGGCGGCTGGGATCGGTCTTCACAATGGCCGGAACGCTTGTATCCGCCCACCAGCGCAGCGCCAGATTTTTCTCTTCAGCTTTGGGGGTGAATAAATCTATAATGCTCTCCAGCATTTCGCGCAGATCAAATTTCTCCGACAGCAGCGGCATTTTGCCGGCTTCCATTTTACTGAAATCGAGAATGTCATTTAGAATTTGCAGCAGACTGTAGCTGCTGCTGCGCAGAATCTCGGCGTAGCCGCGCTGCTCCTCTTCCAGCTCTGTTTCCAGCAGCAGGTCGGCCATGCCGATCATTCCGTTCATCGGGGTACGGATCTCATGGCTCATCATCGCCAGGAAATCGGACTTAGCCTGAGCCGCCTGCTCTGCCGATTCCTTGGCCCGGAGAATCTCCCGTTCATTAGTTATATCACTGAAAGAGCCCACTACACCGCAGATGATTCCTTTATGCAGAAGCGGCGCAATCCGGTAGCTGACAAAAAAGCTGGTGCCGTCCTTCCGCCAGAAGATTTCATCCCCTCTACTGCGGGTGACACCATCCTGCAGGGTCTGCCAGATCGGACATTCATGCTGCTGGTACCTTGACCCGTCTCCACGGATGTGATGAATCACATCCATCAAAGGAAGCCCCTTCAGCTCGTAGGGCTTATACCCCAGCATATCTGCTCCCTCGCGGTTGATAAAGAAGGTCCGGCCCAACGTGTCGAGCCCGAAGATTCCGGCTGCAATCGAGTTGAATATCAGGCTAAGATGCCTGTCCTCCGACATCTCCAGCACCAGCTCTGCCTTCTGCTGCTCCTCCACCATAGCCAGTTCTATAAGCTCCTCTTCACACCCAGGTATCCACCCATCCGTGTATTCCATAGGAGAAAAATCCCCGGTCAGGAGCCTGCCGAACCATTCCTGAAGCAGAAGAGGCAGAACACGGCTCTGGTCATATCGGATAATAGCGAATACACCTGCGATACCTTCTTCAGCTTTTACCGGCACATACGTAACCGCAGCCGGGCTGCTTCCGCGGCTCTCATCCGCCTCCAGTTCAAAGCCGGAGCCGATGCCTCCAAGCGCTGCAGCAAAATGCTCTTCTCCGGGAGGCTGTGGCCGGAAACCAGACAGTGGCTCGTGAAGTTCCGGATCTGTGCCAGCAGCAACTTCAAAGGCACGGTTGCTGTCCACATAGTTTCCCTGCCTGTCCAGCACAATGATCAGGTCGGGGTGATGATCGTATAACGCCTTATAAGCACCTTCTTCCGAAAGTACCCGATCCAGAATAAAAGACCATTGTTTAGTCATAGCCCACCTCCTCTGCTGCTTCAATCATGTATCCCCTTCTATTCATAAACTGCGGATAAACTGTATATGTAACTTTAATTTGTACTCCGCTCGAAAATTGCTGAATTATAAACTATTATAGCAAAAAAACCGCAGTTGGTCGCCATCAAAACATTGATGCCAAGCGGTTTTACAGCAAAAAAGTCCCTCCGGCAGATGAGTAAGAATGGTTGGACCATCCTTAACCTCACCGCAGAGGAACTTAGGAAATGAAAACACTCAAAGCTGTACTTCCGATTACCTTTACGCAATATCCTTCTGTTCAATATTCCGGATCGACAGATAAGCAATGACTACGCCAAGCAGACTGAGGAAGATGGAGAGCCCTACCAGATAGCCCGGCTGGAACTCACTAAGATTGGAGGCAATCATGCTGACAAGCAATACTGCAGTAACTATGGTAGCTGGTACGGATTTTTTGCGCATTCCGATATATAGAGGAATTAGTCCAATCCCTGCCGCATATACCGCATCTGCCCCTATCTGGATCATCTCTCCAGGAATCACAGCTAAATCCAGCTGTCCCGGAATCGCATGGGTGAAAGAGTTAAGTCCGATCAGAAGAGCGCTAATCAGAACATCCGATACAAAAATACTGAGTAGTGTAAAGAGGAACACAATGATAATTTTGGCACCTAAGAGCTTTTTACGGGAGATAGGATACATAAAGAGCAAAGTGATGGTATTGTTCTTATACTCTTCAATAACCAGCTTGCTCAGCACAACTGAAGCAAACACCACAAAGGTCGCCTTGACCAAAACATACAGGCCGGAAAACATCTCTGCATATGAATTAAATTCCCCGCCACCACCTCCGCCTTCAGCATCAACGTAAGTAAGCAGCAGCATAAAAGCAAAAATTGCGAGGTTGGCGATTGCAACGCCTTTGAGCATGCCTGCCAGTTTGTTTTTACGGATTTCCAGTTGTATCAGCTTAAGCAATGCCCTCACCCCCCATCAGTTCCACAAAATGATCTTCCAGCGAATGATTCTTTTTACTCAGGCTTTCCAGCTCCACACCCGCTTCTACCATTGCTTTATTCAGTTCAAGCTGCTGTACAGCATCATAAATGCGGATCGTCCGCGGGTCGAGTACCTTGAAGTTGGTGAGTCCCAGCTTGTGCTCCAGAACATACACCACTTTGCTGCTCTCTCCGGTAATCAGTTCGATGTATTGCGTGTTCTGGCTGCGTATCGTATCCATCGCCACTTCCTCCAGCAGAATTCCGTCACGGATCATGCCGATGGTGTCGGCGACCTGTTCAACTTCACCCAGAATATGGCTGGAGATCAGCAGCGTCATTCCGTATTCGCGGCTCAGCATGCGGAACACCTCACGCAGTTCCTTGATGCCCATGGGGTCCAGCCCGTTGATCGGCTCATCCAGAATGAGCAGCTCCGGTTTCGTCATGACTGCCCGGGCAATGCCCAGCCGCTGTTTCATCCCCAGGGAAAACTGCTTGACCGGCTTTTTGTCCACACCCTTCAGCTTCACCAGCTCCAGCGCTTCTTCCATGGCCTTGGCATCGTAGTAACCCATATACTCCCCGTGCAGCTGGAGATTTTCTCTCGCGGTCAGCTTGTCGTAGAATACCGGATATTCAATAATGCAGCCCATACGTTTCAGCATTTCATAGGAACGGTTTGTCATGAACTCGCCAAAAAATTCAATCTCTCCCGCCGTCGGCTTCACCAGATTGGTGATCATTTTCATCACCGTGGTTTTGCCCGCACCGTTTGGTCCCAGGAACCCGTAGATTTCGCCTTGCTTGATATTCATATTCACGCCTTTGACAGCCTCTTTGCCTTGATACTCTTTGGTTAAATCCCAAGTACGCAGTATGGTGGTCATTTCCGTTATCCCCTTTGGCTTCTTCGTTTGTCTTCCTGGTTCTTATTGTACACAGCGGAATTTTCTTTTTTATTACCTGATTCTTACGAAAATCTTAAGCTGCAGCTGTAAGCGCAGGTTAAGCCGCCGGACCAGTATAGTTTTTAGAAGGTCAGCCTGCGAAAAGAAAGCGTAAATACCGTTTTGACGTAAGGTTTGCTGCGTAAGGTAATGCTGCCGTTCATCTGTTCCGTCAACCGTTTGGTGATGGTCAGCCCAAGACCGCTCCCCTGATAGTCGCGGTTGCGGGAATCCTCCAGCGTGTAGAGCCGTTCGAAGACTTTATCCTGATGCCCTTCGGTGATACCTTTGCCCCGGTCCCATACGTCTATGCACACCTGGTCTCCAGCGCTGTAGAGGGTGAGTCCAAGCACACCTCCGGCATCCCCGTAATTGATCGCATTGGACAGCAGATTGGACAGCACCCGGTCCAGCGCCTCCTCGTTGCCCATCATGTACATCGCCTCATCCGGAATCCCGATCTCCACCTCACTGCCCTTGGCATTCAAGATATCGTAAAAGGAAAGAATGTTCCGCCGGCAGACCTCGCCCAGGTCCACCCGCGACAGCGCGATCTGCTTATCCCCGGACTCCAGCTTGGCCAGATCAAAAAAGCTGTTCATCAGCCGGATCACCTCCTCTGCCTTGGCATGAATCATCCGCAGAATATGTCCCTGCTCCTCTTCCGTTATATTCCCATCATGGAGAATCGTTTCAATATAGCCGAGCACCACCGTCAGCGGAGTCTTCAGATCGTGAGAGATGTTCGCCAGCATGCTGCGCATAGACTTCTCCAGCTTGGCCAGCTCGACCGCTCCCTTGTGATTGACGTCCAGCAGCCGGTTGAGATCAGTCAGCAGCGTTTGCAGATGAGGGTTGCTATTGAACAGAAGCAGCCTTTCATGCGAGCCCCGGTCAACAATGCTCGTAAGTTTGGTGTGGATATAATCGAGCTGGCGGGAATGCCCCCGCAGACGCAGGTACTGCCAGAGGATTACGATCAGCAGCAGCAGGATAACCACACTCAAAAAAGCGGTCATTCCAGCACATCCCCCAGCTTGTAGCCAATGCCCCATAACGTTTTGATGTATTCCGGCTTTGACGGGTCATCTTCAATTTTTTCACGCAGTCTGCGCATATGTACATTAATAACATTCTCGTCCCCGTAATAATCATCTTCCCAGACGACGCTGTAAATCTGCGCTTTGGTGTACACCCGGCCGGGGCTGCTCACGAACAGCTTAAGAATCTGGAACTCCTTGGCCGTCAGCTTGACCTCTTCCCCGTTCTTCAGCGCTGAGAAATTATCGAGATCGACAGTGAGTCCACGCAGTGCTATCGTGTTGGCGCGCTCCTGAACGGCAGCTGTTTCCTGAACAGGACTTCCAGCAGCGGCATATCCCGCCCGCCGGATCGCCGCCTTCACCCGTGCCGCCAGCTCGATCATCGAGAACGGCTTCGTAATATAATCATCCGCGCCGAAGCCAAGGCCCAGCGCCTTGTCCACATCACTGTCCTTGGCCGACATGATCAGCACAGGCACCAGACTGTCCCGGCGAATCGTCTGCAGCACATCATTGCCGCTTCTTTTCGGAAGCATCAGATCCAGCAGAACCAGATCATAGGCGGCGCCGCGGTGAAAAAGCTTTTCCGCTGCCTCACCATCAAATGCAGTCTCCACCTCATAGCCCTCTTTTACCAAATAAGAAAATACCATTCTACTAATATCTTCATCGTCCTCAACCAACAGTATACGATGCGTCATGACTAAACCTCCCAGCAGCTCTAATAACCGTCTTGTTATTAAAGTATAGCAATAGATTCCTTGATACAAAAGCTAAAATCAAGTGTCATATGTAATCCACAGCTTGCCCTTTTTAAATTGCAGGTCAAAGTATACCTATTGTCCGGTGCGGTTACTATTTCAGTTTCACTAAAGGTAGCCCCGGTATGATGACCTTAACAACTTACATGATGAGGTGATGGTTCAATGATGAACATAAGAAAAAAACAACCCTGGAGTTTCAAACGCAAACTTCTGATCGTGATGATCGTGGTCCTCCTGAGTCTCGGCACGGTGATTTATAGCCTGGCCGACCGTTACTTGATCGAACATGTCGAAGTCGTCGTAGCGGATGACACAGCCACAGCCGGCGTAAGCACAGCAGCAACCACAGTTGCAGCCGAGGTTAACGCGACTTCCGACGACTGGAGTTATTCCAGCGATGGTATCCAGATCCAGATCGACCAGGTACAGACCGGGTCCGGTTCAGACCAGATCACTTATTTTGTCGCTGATGTCGTGCTTAAGGAGGCAAGCAGCCTGCGCTCTGCTTTTGCCGACAGCAGCTTCGGCACGAACATCATAGAGGACACCTCAGAGATTGCCTCCAGCAACAATGCGGTCTTTGCAATCAACGGCGATTACTATGGCTTCCGCGAGGACGGGGTCATTATCCGCAATGGAACGGTGTACCGGGATGATCCGGTGCGGGATGCGATGGCGCTGTTCGATGACGGGACCATGCAAACCTATAACGAGGAAGAGATTTCTTCGTCCGACCTGCTGGCACAGGGAGCCGCCAATACCCTCTCCTTCGGGCCGATTCTGATTCAGGACGGCAACATTGTCAGTGATTTCAGCAGTGTCAAAATCGACAGCAATTTCGGCAACCGCTCCATCCAGAATGCGAATCCCCGGACCGCGATTGGCATGATTGCACCGAACCATTATGTGTTCGTTGTCGTGGACGGGCGCAGTGAAGGATACAGCCGGGGCATGACCCTTGCCGAGCTTGCTGATGTGATGTCGGATCTCGGAGCCACCGAAGCCTACAATCTGGACGGCGGCGGTTCATCCACGATGTATTTCATGGGACGGGTCGTGAATAATCCGCTGGGCAAAAATCAGGAGCGCGGCGTTAGCGACATTCTTTATATCAAGGAGGGCGTAACCTCATGACGATCCTTATTCCGGCCTATGAGCCAGATAAACGACTGCTGGAATTAATTGTGCAGCTGCAAGAGTATCAGCTTGGACCGATCATCCTTGTAGATGACGGGAGCGGCCCGGCTTACCGCGGAATCTTCGACATGGCCGAAGCCTTCGGCTGCACCGCCCTGACGCATGAGGCCAACCTTGGAAAAGGACGCGCTCTGAAGACAGGCTTCCGGTATATCCAGGAGACCGGACTATCCGGCTATGTAGTCTGCGCGGATAGTGACGGCCAGCATCTGCCTCATGACATTAAGCGGATTGTCGAGGTGCTCCAGCACCAGGCCACTCCCGGAATTGTGCTGGGCAGCCGCCGGTTCAGCGGGACTATCCCCCTGCGCAGCCGCTTCGGAAACTCGGTGACACGGGCAGTCTTTTCCCTCACTACAGGCACCAAGATCTATGATACACAAACCGGCCTGCGTGGCTTTTCCTTCCCGATGCTTGACTGGCTGTGCCAGATTCCCGGGGAACGGTTTGAGTATGAAATGAACATGCTGCTGACTGCCCATAGGGAGGGGTATACCCTTACCGAGGAATATATTGATACCGTGTATCTGGAAGATAATAAATCGTCCCATTTCCGGCCTCTGGTAGACTCCTTCCGGATTTATCTGCCGATCCTAATGTTCAGCACTTCATCGCTGCTTTCGGCCCTGCTCGACTTCACGCTGTTGTTCCTGTTCCAGAGTCTCAGCCACAACCTGTTCCTGTCAGTCGCTGCCGCGAGATTGTGCAGTTCCATCTTCAACTATTCCATGAACCGGAAATATGTATTCACCGGCGGCAAGGCGTCCAGGCTCCAGGAGTCGCTGCCCAAATACTTCGCACTGGTCACTCTCGTGCTGCTGTTCAATTACGGGCTGCTCTATTTCTACAATGAAAAGCTGATCATCCCGCTTGTGGCCGCCAAGCTGCTGACCGAGGTTTCGATCTTCCTGTTCAGCTACTGGGCGCAGCGGAGGTTTGTGTACTAGTCTTATAGCAAAAGAGCTTGAAAAAAATCCATTAGGGTTCGGCCGTGACTGCGTGGAATGTTTGGACTTCCGGCCGCTGTTATGGACCAATTTCCTGATTTCAAACCGCTGATCGCGGTAGAAATTGGTCCATAAAGGCGGACGCGTTCGCTCCTCCAGTTCCAAACTTCCCCTCCGTCACTTTCCCTTTTGGTTGGGTTTCAGATCTAAATCAAAATTCAAGTTCAAGCTCAAAGTTGAGAGCTCAAGTTCAATTTCAAGCCCAAAGTCTGCGAGTCATATCGTCGGGTGTTCAAATAAGCTCTCAACGAACGAAAAGCATCGTCCAGCCGCGAGGAATGGCTGGAGCTGGCCTGGACCGCCCCGGTTACCCTCCGCCAGGTGCATGTCACCTTCAATGATGATGTGAATGAGGACCTGATCAACCTGCATCATCACATCACGCCTTACGAAATCCTGCCAACGCTCGTCAAGGATTATCGTATTGAAGCTTACATGGACGGCAACTGGACGGCAGTCGCCGCAGGAAGTGACAATCACAAGCGCAAGCATGTGCACACACTTGCCGAAGTTGTAACAACTGATCGCCTGCGCGTTTATGATCGGGGCGACTAACGGAAGACCAGTATGCGGAGATTATTGAGGTGCGGGTTTACGAGTAACTGGGTAAAGAAGATAAAATAGCCTAATCCTTTGGCGTAAATGCTCAAGGATTAGGCTATTTGTATCCAAGAAGAGATGAATAAATGCGCTTACGCAGGGTTTATTTTAAAGCTTCATACAAGGCAATAAGAGCCAAGGACTGTCCGTATGCCATTGGCATGAGGGTAATGTTCTTGTAATGATCTTTATCCAATCCCATACCGGTTCCGGCCGACACATTCAGTACGGTTCCATCTCCGCTAATATTTTGACATACCGACTGAATGGCCTTGTCTGCCGCAGCCTGATATGAGGAATCCAGAATACCGGCTTTAATGCCTTTTATAATACCTGCGGCAATTGCGGCCGATCCGGATACCTCTTCATAGCTGGCCCGGTCCTGCAGGACTGTATGCCAAAGACCGGAAGCTGCCTGGAGTGAAACCAAGGCATTGACCTGAGCTTTATACGTATCAACCAGAAATTTCCGGATACCCGGGCTAATCGTATCCTGGCAAGTTTCCAGGTAATCGACGATACCATAGGTGAACCAGGAATTGCCGCGGCACCAGAAGATACTGCCGAAATTATCATTGCGTTCGAAACTCCAGCCGTGGAAGAACAGGCCGGTATGTTTGTCAAACAAATACTTGATATGGAGCAGAATCTGGTGTTCAGCTTCATGCTCCCACTCCGGCCGGTTAAACTTGCGCCCGGCCTGGTTCAGAAACAGAACCGCCATAAAGAGCGTATCAATCCATAACTGTCCATTGTGCAAGTGAACTCCATCCCGATTGCCAATGGCAGTGACCGTATGCTGAAAGCCTTCTTCTTTGGTTTTGGGCAACTCATGAACGAGCCAATCCGCATGTTCCCGGCATAGCTGTTTCAGTTGGCTGGAAGGCTCAAGTTGATCCAGGAGCAGAACCAAAGCCAAATAAGGAGCTGTCGTATTAATGTTTTTTGAAGGCAGTCCAACCTCTAGATTACGGGAATACCAATTTTGAAAAAATTCCATATAGCGGTGATCGCTGTAATACTTCTGCAGCTTGTAAAGACCATAAAGACCGACGCCCTGAGGCCAGTCCCATTCTTCAATTCCGAAATCCCGTTGCACAATCCCTAATTTTGTATCGGCCTGAACCACAGTTTTATCCTTTTCATAGTCGCTACCGCCCAGATTCATAAGCTTGTCTACTACCAGTTCAATTTTCTGAAGCAGTATTTCATTTGTCATGGATTCATAAACTCCTTATCATTAAATATGTTCCGAAAGCAAGCTTGTGCATTCTTCCCTATGACTGTATATACTAAACTGTCCGTAGATGCCATTGACTATTAATTTCTTTAATTAACGACATATCGCATTTGGGTGTTCGATCATATGCCAATAGACCGTTAATTTCCTGCTCAACATCTGTTAACTGCGTATAACAATAACCATAAATAATCTTAGAAGCGTATACAGCCTTCATAATTCTTTCATATTCTAGAACAAGATCCTCTGAAGATTGTGCACTGGTATATCCCCAACCATCGTCAGCGCCAGCCTTATAGCTTATACCACCAAATTCAGTTAACAAGATTGGCTCTCCCCGATGTTGGTAACCATCTGCATATACATTGCGAGCTGATGGCTTTGAAGCAAGCATCGTTTCCTTCGTGGAAAGAATTCGCTTAAATTCTTCATACTTTTCGGGCTCATCTGCTCTGCCATGCTGATAATTGTGTAGCGCACAAATGTCAGTTAGTGTCATTTCCCATCCATCATTCGATATCACTAATCGGGTATCATCCAATGAATGAATAAGACTATACATGGCTAAGCTGTGATACTGCTGCTTCTTATTCGATTTCACCATCGGAATTCCCCAGCTTTCGTTTAGCGGAACCCATGCAACAATAGATGGATGATTGAAATCACGGTCAATAATTTCAATCCATTCTTTGGTTAACCGGGCTACAGCATCACTATTAAAAGAGGCGTTGGCAGCACATTCTCCCCATACAAGGAACCCTATTCGATCTGCCCAGTATAAAAATCGCGGGTCCTCTACCTTTTGATGCTTACGGCAACCGTTAAACCCTAATTCTTTAGCTAATTCAATATCTTTCCTCAGGTGTTCATCCGTTGGCGCAGTAAGTAATCCTTCCTGCCAATACCCTTGGTCCAATACAAGCTTTTGATAATAAGGTTTGTTATTCAGATAGACCATACCATTCTCTGTATGAACTTTCCGCATGCCGAAATACGATTGTATACAATCCACCTCAACCCCATGATCGTAAAGCTTCATTTCAACATCAAACAAATTAGGAGTTTCCGGAGTCCATGTCCAGCCGGCATGATGAAAGTTTGTTCGAAATATATTCAAACCAAATAGATCTACCATTCTACTTGTTATTGGTTGCAACAATCGTACTTGATCCTGAATAACAGGTACTCCTCGAAAAGAAATACGAATATCCAAATCTAATTCTTCTGATCCATATCCCTCAGATTTAACTTCTATTCCAATGCTCCCTTGATCTAAATCGGGCTCAAACTTCACCTGATGAATATAAACAGGGTTTACCGCCTCTAGCCACACTGTCTGCCAAATCCCTGTCGTGCGGGTATACCAGATGCTATCTGGCTTCTCTAACCAGAACTGTTTTCCCCGAGGTATAGTTTCATCCTTTGAAAGATCCTCAACCTGAACAGTCACCTGTTCCTCCTGTCCGGTTAATGCATGCGTAATATCAAAAGAAAATGGAGTGTGTCCTCCCTCGTGCATGCCGATATAATGACCATTCACATAAACCCAAGCTCTATAATCTACCGCACCAAAATGTAATACAACACGCTTCTTATACCAACCTGGATCAAGTGTAAAATTACGCTTATACCAGACATAGTCATGAAAAGAGGTATCGTGTATTCCACTTGCAGGGGTTTGAAAAGCAAATGGAACTTGAATGGTCTGACTAAAATTTTCACTTGGATCAAACCATCGCTGTGCAGCTCCAACATTCTTGTCATCAAATTCAAATTGCCATGCTCCATTTAAGTTAAGCCATGCGTCTCTAACTAACTGTGGACGCGGATATTCCATCCTATGTGACATCTATCTTCATCTCCTATCCTATTCATTCATATCTTGCTGCATTGGTCAGTTCTTTATCTGTTATCATCCTTTAATTCCGCCTGCTGTAGAACCGCCAATAAAGTGCTTTTGAGCAGAGAAATATACAATAATCGAAGGTATTAAACCTATAATTGACATAGCAATATTTTTATTCCAGCTAAAATCAACAGATGTCGTATCCATCGCCATTCGAAGCGCAATTGAAACAGGATACTTCTCGACTGAAGAAATATAAATTAAAGGACCCTGAAACTCAGTAAATGTCCACATGAACTGGAATAAAGCTACTGTAATAAGGGTAGGTTTAAGAATAGGGAGCAATACTTTAATTAAAATATTAAAAGAGTTACACCCATCTATTGTTGCTGCCTCGTCCAGCTCCCCGGGAATCGTTCTTAAAAATTGAACCAACATATATACAAAAAATGTATCACAAGCAAATGCAGAATTGGCAATTAGAGGGATATAAGTGTCCAAAAGATCTACATTCTTCCAAAAAATATACATCGGTACTCTAGTAACGATTCCTGGAAGAAAAAGAGTAGCGATCATAACCGGGAATAGCACTTTTTTCATAGGAAAGTTAAATCTTGCAAATCCATATGCAGTCAGAATACAAGAAATCAAAGTTAATAACACTTTTGGAATTACAATCAAAAAAGAGTTTAAAAAGTAGGTTCCAAATGTATACTGGCTAGAAGTCTTCCATCCTTCGATATAAGGTGTGAAATCAAAAGACTTAGGCATAAACCATATTGATTTAAAAATCTCTGTATTACTCTTAAAAGATGCCCCAAATAACCAGAGAATCGGATAAAGCATAATTAAAGTCCCTATTATCAAAAAGAAATATTGGAAATATAAAGCGATTTTTCTTTTATGGTACTCACTTCTGTTATTTTTGTTTCTCATTGCTTGCTCCATGTTATTTCCCTCCGTCAGCATAAAACACCCATTTACTTGACGTTTTGAACAGGATGGCCGTGAATATCATAATCATAATAAATAACACCCAGGACAAAGCACCAGAATATCCCATTTCAAAGTTTTTAAATGCACTATCGTATATATACATTGGTAATAGGTAGGTGCTCTTCATTGGACCTCCACCCGTAACTAAGAATGGCCCCTCAAATTCTTGGAAGGCTTGCACAAGCTGCAAGATTAAATTAAAGAATATAATTGGGGTTAGTTGGGGTATTGTCACTGAAAAAAACTGTCTAAACTTTGAAGCTCCATCAATGGATGCTGCTTCATATAATTCTTGCGGGATTTCCGACAACGCATTCAAAAAAATTACCATTGCAGAACCAAACTGCCAAATACGTAATAAAACAATAGTAAACATTGCTCCACTTGCGCTAGAGAACCACCCGATGCTTTCCAGACCGATCATATTTAACGCCATATTGATTAACCCATCACTTTTAAATAAGAACTGCCATAATACTGCAATAGCTACATTGGCACCTAAAATAGATGGAATATAATAGGCGGTTCTAAAAAATCCGATTCCCTTTAATTTAGCATTCATAATATAGGCAATAAGCAGTGCAAATGTTAATTTAAGAGGCACGGTAAAGAATACAAATTTGATCGTGGCTTTCACCGATATCCAGAAGGTGGAGTCACTTGTAAACATCCGTGAATAATTATCCAGTCCAATAAAAGCAGGCTCATCCAGCAGGGAGTAGTCTGTAAAGCTGTAATACAATGACATGATAAATGGGTAGATTACAAAGAAACAAATCCCTATTAACCATGGTGTTAAATAGAATAAGCCTGTATACCTATTTTTATTCATGGCTATTCGCATTCCTCTCGTGACATTTAACGCCCAAAACTGGAATAAACTTATGCATATAATTTTGGGCGGTAAATGATTGTTGTTCATTTATGTTTACTTTTTAAAGCTTTGTTCTTGTTCCTTGTAAGCCGCATACAGTTCCTTTGCAGCTTCTTTCGTATCGACCTCACCATAATCCAGCTTAGTGATTACATCCAGTGACACATCATTCAACTTTGCTGTATCCCATTTGAACATAGTAGAAAGCTTGCTATCATTTTTTTCATCGCCTAATTTTGTGATTTCAGCTGTTAGCGGAGTAATCAGATTGTTTTTTTCAAGCACCTCTTTTCCCGCTTTGCTGTCGGGAACACCATTTTCAAGCATTTGAATTTTATTTGCTTCTTCACTATTCATTAAAAAGTTAATTAGCTTCGCAGCACTTTCTTTGTGTTTTGTTTTTTCAGGAATGGAATATACCATGGCAGGCTTCGTCCAGACACCAGTAGATTTTTCATCCTTCATTGAAAGAAAGCCAGCTACCTCTAAATCAAAGCCTTGTTCTTTTAGTTGATTTTGAATGGTATTCGTATTCGATGTAAACTCAAATAAGCTAACCCACTTCCCTTCCATGATTTCTGTTGCTGTCGCACCTTCTATTGACCCTGAGTTATCCACTTCTTTTTTGGATGGCATAATTCTTTTCTCTACCAATTCGCGATAGAAAGATAGCATGTTCTCAAAATCAGATTCTTTATAATTTAAATTTCCATTATCATCAGAAAGCGGAAGTCCAGTTTGCTGTGCGAAAATTGAGAAAAATACGATCGGGGACGCATATTTTGACCCTACCAAATTCGCCATCGGATAATGATCCTCTGGCAACTTATCTCTCATTGCAAAAAGATCATCCCAAGATTGGGGTGCTTCAATTCCATATTTATCAGTCACCGTTTTGTTATATAGTAATGGTCTATAGACAGTTGAAAGGGGAAGACCTAACAGTTTACCGTCCTTTTCTAAGGGCGCAAGCACATTTTGTGAAAAATTAGAAAGACCCAGTTCTTCACCCAACTCTTTCAAATCTGATAATTGATTTTCATATTGATCAACCCACATGGAATCTAAACGAATAACATCAGGAGCAGTCCCTCCAGACAATTGGGTAGTCATTTTTTCTTGATAACCAGCATATCCGGCGAATTCTGCCTTAACTTTAATATTAGGATTTTCTTCTTCAAATTTACTTATAGCTTCTTGCACGGCTTTATTGCGCGAATCCCCTCCCCACCAACTGATGCGAAGTTCTTCTTTTCCGCCATTTTCTTTTCCACCATTACTAGCTGAATCACTGGTTTTCCCACACCCTGAAAGAAGTGAAACCACTAATAGTCCCGCAACAATAATAGTTAACTTTTTCGTGTGTTTCATAGTAAACCCTCCTCAAATTAACTTATTTTTCTTTGTTCACTTGTCCAAGCAAGCAAATACTATCATGATGAAAACGCTCTTTCAAGCTTGTATCAACGTTATTCCTGATTTTCAACTTTGTGGTATACAAAAAAAAATCACCGCTTAACTAGATCTTTTATTGTAAACAAAAAAGTTAACAATATGTTATACACTTGATTTTTCTAGAACTTCACACCTAGCTCTATCAACTTTCGCAGCTTAAATCCTCAAGTAACCGGTAAGCTGATACGGAAAGTATTGGCGGGGTACGAGATGTGAGTTATAATGTTCAACAGCCGCTAGAAGCTAGATTTATGAGGTAGTAAATCCGAGTGAGGAGGTACATATGTTCTTAGAACTCGATGAGAATGGTATTTCTGTTTTGAAAGCACTGGCATCTGACACAAGAGCTTCAATTCTCAAATTATTGTTACATACGCCTCTTAATGTCAGTGAGCTCGCCAAAAAACTAAAATTAAGCAAAGCTATCGTTTCACGCCATATCCGGTTACTAGAGGACGCCAAGATAATCAAGCTCCAGGAAAACTTAGAGGTTACCGATAGCAGAAAGAAGAATTTTATTCTTGCTGTTGATCATATTGCCATCAACTTACCAAAAAAACTTCATCTTCCTTTTAATGTAATTACTAATGAAATAAAGCTTGGATACTATTCTAATTTTTCAGTCACCCCTACATGTGGATTAGCTAGCCAAACTAAAGTAATCGGAAAGTTAGATGATCAACGGGCATTCGTATCCAATGACCGGATCGATGCTTCATTACTTTGGTTTGCGGAGGGCTTCGTTGAATATATTATTCCGAATGATTTTAACAAAAATTTCACTGCAGAATTATTAGAGTTATCCTTAGAACTTTCTTCAGAGTTTCCTGAATCCAACAATAATTGGCCAAGTGATATCGCTTTTTATATAAACGATGTTTTTTTAGGCACCTGGACTGCTCCAGGAAATTTTTCAGATGTGCGCGGAAAATTAACACCAACCTGGTGGGATAACAAACTAAGCCAGTACGGCCTTTTAAAACATTTAAGAGTCACCAAGAAAGATACTGGAATAGACGGTCAAAAAATATCATCGGTTACACTTGCCAATTTAAAGATCGAAGATTCCCCCTTCATCAAGTTGAAGATAAGTATTGATGATAATTCTAAAAACAAAGGTGGACTTACTATTTTCGGGGAGCACTTTGGAAATTATTCGCAGAATATTCTACTTAAAATATTCTACACCGAAGCAGAATAATGAATATTACATTGTGAGTGAGACAAATTAGCAATTAACATACTTGCCCATAATCCTTGTTACGTCTTCCTGCTGGACGGGAATTATCTCTTACCCGCATGAAGGAATATAAAGTAGACCCCATGAACGTCTTCAGGCGTTCTAAGTCTGTATCGGCCGATGAGCCCAAATACAAAGCTGATGGAGTTTCTGACTTCCCTGGTTTTGAGTTTAACGGATACTACTGGGTGTTAATCGGTAATGTGATCATTATATATAGGATTGATGAAGATCTTCGTGAAGTGTATGTTGATGCTTGTTACTTTGCTAATACTGGAATGTCTCATTATGTGTTTTGGGGAACCGATCCAGATGAAGAATAGCTTAACAATAAACTGACTGTTTATTGTTAAGCTATTTTTTTACCCTTCGATTACATACTCCAATTTACATGAAGTCTATTTATCCAACTCCCAATTCACGGCATCATACTCCCTCCCCTCCTCCCATATACATTAAGAAGAACAGAACCGACTAACGGAACCTTCGCGGTCTAGCGTGAATAGGTTGCAGCAAACACAGCAAGTGAAAGGAGCGATGGATTCATGCCCGGGGATGAGATTAAAGCGCTGGAGCGGGCGATTGCCGAGATCACGGAGATTGCGACCGGATTTGGGCTGGATTTTTACCCGATGCGTTATGAAATATGTCCTGCCGATATTATTTACACGTTCGGGGCCTATGGAATGCCTACCCGATTTGGACACTGGAGCTTCGGAAAAACGTTTCACAAAATGAAATCGCAATACGATTTTGGACTTAGCAAAATCTATGAGCTCGTCATTAACTCCAACCCCTGTTATGCCTTCCTGCTGGACGGAAACTCGCTGATCCAGAACAAGCTGATCGTCGCGCATGTGCTGGCGCATTGCGATTTTTTCAAGAACAACATGCGCTTCTCTATGTCCAACCGGGATATGGTCGAGAGCATGTCAGCCACTGCCGACCGGATTGCCGGCTATTCGGTGACCTACGGAACGGATACTGTAGAGAGCTTCATTGACTCCGTACTGGCCATACAGGAGCATATTGACCCCAGCCTGATCCAGCCGCGCAAGCTGGGCAAAACCCATCTGCTGGAAGCCAAGATGAAGGAACGTAAGGATGCCCCAGCCGGCGGTACCGCTACACCAAGTCCTTATAGCGAGCTATGGAATCTGGATCCGGCTTCAGCAGAGCCACAGGCAGCGGAAACCGCAGGAAAACGGGCCTTCCCGCCTGAGCCGGAGAAGGATATCGTCTGGTTCATCCAGCAGTATTCGACCGTGCTGGAGGACTGGCAGCGCGACATTATGACGATGCTGCGTGACGAAATGCTCTATTTCTGGCCGCAGATGGAGACCAAGATCATGAACGAAGGCTGGGCCTCCTATTGGCATCAGCGGATCATGCGCGAGCTGGACCTGACTCCGGAGGAGACCATTGAATACTCGAAGCTCAATTCCTCGGTCGTGCAGCCTTCGCGCCAGAGCCTGAACCCTTACTATCTGGGGCTGAAAATCTTTGAAGACATCGAACGCCGCTGGGACCGCGACAAAATGTTTGAGGTACGTGAACTGGATTCGGACATTTCATTTATCCGCAGTTACCTCTCTAAAGAGCTGGTCAATGACCTCGACCTCTATGTCTTTGAGAAAAAAGGACCGGAATGGAAAATTACCGACAAGGCCTGGGAAAATGTACGCGACCAGCTTGTGCTTGCCCGGGTCAACGGCGGCTCTCCCTACCTTGTTGTTCAGGACGCAGATTACGAGCGCAATGGCGAACTGCT
The DNA here is from genome assembly GCF_038008625.1 of Paenibacillus sp. FSL L8-0470. Taxonomy (NCBI): domain Bacteria; kingdom Bacillati; phylum Bacillota; class Bacilli; order Caryophanales; family Paenibacillaceae; genus Paenibacillus; species Paenibacillus sp. FSL L8-0470. The sequence goes on along the minus strand of NZ_JBBOZM010000001.1, from coordinate 2,090,579 downwards.
GATCGCCCACCGCTACGAGAGTATTGAGCTGGACCTGAAATACCTGGAACGCACGCTCCCGCACATCTATGCCCTCTGGGGCCGGACCGTGCACCTCCAAACCGTGGTGGAAGACAAAAAAGCCCTTTTTACCTATGATGGTAAAAAGGTGCAACGGAAGTTTGTATAGTAGATTGGTGTTACCCTGCTTGTATGGTCGCCTGCACATAGCTGCAGGCGATCTAAAAAAGGAATGGCCCGCGAGCACATACTTAGTGCGAGCGGGCTTTCTTAAGGTCGCTACCCACAGCGACCTTAAGAATAGGAATAATAACCAGGCAAAGGCTGTGGAGGTGAGCGTAACGGAGAGAATTTTGGAACTGCAGGAGCAATAGCGTCCGCCTTTAAGGTTGGATTTTCACCGCTGCACAGCGGCTCAAATCAAGAAATCCAACCTTAACAGCGGCCGGAAGTCCAAACATTCGCGCAGTGAAGCCCATTCACCAAGCAGCCTTTGCCTGCCAACGTATTACTTTTTTATAGTCGCGCCCTCACCGGAACATAAATCTCCATCACCGTATCCACCCTGGAATGGCAGCGTTCGTCGTAGAACTCGTAATCTAGCTTGCCTTCGTCATAGACATACCCGCTGTCCTTGAACCATTCCTCAAAGATATATTTCCAGGTACTCTTGATCACCTGAGCAAAATCCTTCTGCTCCTTATCCCCCGATGTATCCACGGGCGGTGTGGTGAATACCGCATAGGCTGCCTCAGGCACTTCAACTGTCAGCATCTCATCGGTCACCTTGCTAAAATCGTCAACGATCACGCCAAGCAGGTAAGTGGCGTTTCCGCTCTCAGCAGCTGGAACACATAATCCGACTTCTCCGTGCCTTGGGGGTGCGAGAATTTCATACATTTTGGATTCCAGATTCTCTCCTTCATAATGGCTCCAGAAAGAAGCGATGTCCTTGGTATAATTGCCTTCGGCCACATTGGTTTCAATACCGTAACCAGCGACCTTAAAGGCAGGTTTATGCATAATAACAGGATTCATTAAATAACCTCCGATTTTGACAACAGAACCGCCCTGAAGATAACCGTCCATACGCGACGCATACTGTGATGGGCTATAGCCATAGGCCTTACGAAACGCCTTGGTAAAACCGCTTGGCGTCTCAAAGCCATACTCCAGCGCAATATCAATAATTCTCCGCCCGCTGAACAATTCGACCGCTGCCAGTGACAGCTTCCGGCTCCGTACATATTCCATTACAGACATCTCCTTGCACAGGCTGAATACCCGGCTAAAATGATATAGCGAATATCCGGCCTCGGCGGCAATCTTCTCAGCAGTCAGGTTGTCTTTAATATTTTCCTCAATATAATCGATACATCTCTCAATATCCTTGCTGTAATTCAATGAATCACCCAGCCTTTCCCCGTACGGTGATTTCATTATAACAAGCAGTTTGCAAGCGGGCTGTTCCTCGTTTGCTAAAGAATACTGCTCGGCAGCACACGTTAAAAAAACAACAGGCAAGCCCCGTATACCGTAGGCTCGCCTGTTGTATATATGATGCTTGATGCTTGTAAGCATATTGTGTTGCCGTGCAGGAGATCTGCTTAAGGAATCGTAATGTTCAGAGTGTCCACTGGATCTACGACTCCGGCTGATGCTTTGAACTTCAGATTGAGCGTATAATCCTTGAAGTTATTCATGTCATTGACCCTATCGAGCTGGTAGTTTCCGTCAGGCAAGAGTACGGTGAATTTCCCGTCTTTTATTTGTCCTGAATACGAGTTGTTGTTGTCAGTGTCATGCAAGTATAGAACAACGCCAGTCATAGGTTTACCGCCTTTGGTAACTGTACCGGAATACTCCACAGGCACGGTAATCACAAGTGGATTGGGCACTGACTGTCCAGCTGCAACACTAAAGGAATAGTAGATTTTAATGTCCTTCTGATTGGCTTCGTCAGTAAATTTATCCACTGTGTAGTCAGCCTCCGGGAGATACAAGGAGAACTGTCCGTCTTTGATTATAGCAGAGTATGGCTTAGAATCGCTGCTCCCCCCACTGTGGAGAAAGATTGTTCCATTAGCAATTGGTGTTCCATCTGCATTAATGATTGAGCCCGAAACTTTTGGAGGAAGCTTCAGAATATAAGGCTGCGGGTTAAGATGTCCATCTGTTACAGTGATGCCAGTATATAATGGAATATTCTTGCTGGTATCATTAACGGTTACGCTATATATCTTATACTTTCCATCGGGAAGATAAAGACTGAATACGCCATTTTGTGAAGAAGTACCGTAGCTCGTATATGTCCCTCCATCAGTGCTAATATTTAAGTAGCTCATACCAAGTGCTGCACCATCAGCATAGGTTACCTTAATCTCGCTCTTGAAAGGGATGGTAATATCCAGGATTTTCATTTGCTTATCAACAATTTCGAACGAGTAGGCCGGAATAGCTGAATCGTTGTAACTGTACACATCATATTTACCCGGCGCCAAGGTAAGCGTAAATTGTCCTTTAGCCACAGTAGCTCTGGCTCCTGCCGTCTGACCTCTGACTAACAATATGCCATCGGGAACCGCAGACCCGTCCGGATATTTAAGTGTACCTGTTACATTATAATTGGGGAGTTTAATATCCAGCAGAGCTGGGACCGGTTTCCCTCCGGCTACCGTAAAGTTGTAGGTGAGATACATGTTCCCCTCTGAGCCTATGACGTTGTATCTGTGCACTTTATACTTGCCGTCAGGCAGATAAGAGCTAAACTTCCCGTCCTTCACTTGAATCGTTACATAGGCTTGGGTGGTCTCTTCCGTAATGGACAGAAATCCATCCTTTATTGTTGAACTATCCTCAAATTGCAACGTCCCCGTTACGTTCTTGAGCTGCACAACTACAGACAATGGTGCAGGCACGCTTTTCTTATTCACTACTTTGAACTTATAGGAGATCAGTAACGATTCCTTGTTGTCTTTACTATAATGACTGATGATCTCATAATCTCCATCCTCAAGATAGAGCCTGAAAGATCCTTTTTCCACTTGGGCATCGATAGAAATAGGATTTGAAATATTTCGCTTAGTAATGTGCAGCGTACCATCCTCAATATCTCTGCCATCCGAATACTTTACAGTCCCTGCGACATTTTCCGAAGGAACGACAATGTATAGAGTGCTTGGAACAGTACGTCCTTCCGTTACTGTGAATGAATAGCTGAGTGGGGTCCTCTTGTTTTGTGCGTCGTAGAACATTTCTGCCTGATAAGTACCGTCCGGCAGAAAGAGCGCGAACCTGCTGTCTTTGATATCCGCATTATACTGGACTTTGGGACTGGTCGTACTGTACACATACAGTTTCCCTGAATCAATCGGATGGTTGTCTCCATCTACAATGGTTCCCGTAAGCTTCTTGGGAACGACAATCTTGATTGGATTAGGAGTAGATTGACCGCCCGCAATGGTCAAGCTGTAGTCCAGTGATATTCTCTCAGAATTATCTGCATTATGGAATTCACTCAACTGGTACGTGCCGTCAGGCAGGTAGACCTTAAATTGCCCATCAATCACCTGGGAAGAGTAGCTAGGATTCCTGTCACCTGTTGCAGTGTTCAGCACGAACACGGAACCATCGCCTAGAGGACTTCCATCTGAATAACTTAACGTTCCCTTGAACAGCTTCGGCAGCGTAATTTCAAGCGGACTCGGATTAGTCTGGCCGCCGGTCACACTGAACGTCTGGTTGACGCCCATCATCATCGTATTATCCGAAGAAAACAGATTATTGATACGATAATCCCCATCCGGTAAGTAGAGAGTGAATTGTCCTTCCTTTATTCCGGCAAAATAGCTTGAATTGTTGCCGGAATCCGTCCGGCTCACATTCATCGTTCCGGAAGCAACAGGTGTTCCGTCGAAATTTTTGAACTTTCCCGTAACAGCTGCAGGTATTATAAAGCTTAGGGGACTCGGTGTGGAGTGTCCTCCTGTAATGGTGAACGTATAGTTCAATGCAATATTTTCTTGGATATCAGAACTATATAAACTATGGACCTGATAATTGCCGTCAGGCAAATACAGACTGAAGGCTCCGTTCCGGAGATCAACACTGTAATTTAAAGAAGGATTGGTATTGGAACTGCTGATACTCAGGCTTCCATTGCTGATGGTGCTGCCATCTGAAAATTGAATGGTTCCTGTCGATTTAGGAGACAACTTGAGTTCCAGCATCCCTGAATCCAGCTTCCCATCTGCAACCTTAAATGGATGGAACAAAGCGATAGTTTCTTGATTCTCCTGGATATAAAGCTTGTTTAAATAGTACTGACCGTCCGGCAGCTCTATACTAAACCGTCCGTCCTCCAGCTCCACCTTATAAGAAGTTCCGACTCTATTCTCCATCCTGTAAAAATACAGCTTTCCATCCCCAACCATTGATCCGTCTGCATACGTAAAACTTCCCTTAACATTGCCGCCCGATACTGGCGGTGTTCCAGTTGGCTCCGGCGTTGCTGTCGCCACTGGCGTTGCTGTCGCCGCTGGCGTTGCTGTCGCTACTGGCGCTGCTGTCGCCACTGGCGTTGCTGTCGCCACTGGCGTTGCTGTCGCCACTGGCGTTGCTGTTGCGGCTGGTGTTGCTGTCGCGGCTGGCGTTGCTGTTGCGGCTGGTGTGGCTGTCGCGGCTGGCGTTGCTGTTGCGGCTGGTGTGGCTGTTGCGGCTGGTGTGGCTGTCGCGGCTGGTGTCGGGGTTGCCGTTGTCGACGGTGCCGGATTAGCGTTTCCTGCCGCTGTCGGTGATGGCGTCACAGCCGACTTGTCAACACCGCCAATCTTGACCTTAACATCGGAGCCGCTGTCTTTACCAGCTTCCAGCTTGACTGGCGAAGTTTCCATCGTAATGCCTACGGCATTGATGACCGCAGTGTCAATTTTGCCTTTGCCTGTAACATCCAGGCCAGTATTGATATTCATCGTTGTGATGCTGGCTTCATTCTTCAGTTTATTGCCTGTGGCTTCTTTAGCCACGTTTAGACTCTGAATCGTTCCTTCAGGAATATCTACAGCAATATTATGTGCTTGAATGTTGACTTCCTTAAAGCTGCCTTTCAAGCTTATCTTGGCATTTCCCGGCAGCTCTTTCGATAAGGTTACTGCACCTACAGCTGCCCCCGTGATCGATTCAATCGCCGCTTCCGATTGAACCTGCAGATTGGCAACCGTCGTCGTTCCTTCTGCCACAATTCTTACACTGCCATTCTTTTTGTCGATGATGACCGTGCCAAGAGTGCTCTTGTTAAAATGAATGCTGTGAGCACCACCGCCGGAGACAGTAGTCGTCCCCTTGACGATCACATTCTCAAGGACCGCTTCGCCTTCTGCTATACCTTCTCCCAAGAGTAAATTACCATTGATCGTCGTATTCCGGAGTTTAATATCCGGCGAGTTGATGATAACATTCTGAAGGGTGGCGGCATTCCCTGCTTCAGGGCCATAGGTCCCTGGTGTACTGTATGTTACGCTAACTACTGAATTATGTATGTCCAGAGCTCTATCCAAAATAACTACAGCCTCGGCGCGGGTCGCCGCATCACCCGGATGAAAGCTGTTGTCTGCAAAGCCTTGCATAATCCCCTTCTCCTGCACTGCACGGATGGCGTCTTTGCACCATGCCGGATTATCTGCTGTATCGCTGAAGTTGGCATCTGCTGATGCAGCCAATCCGAGCAGTTTGCTGACAATGACCGCTAATTCCTGTCGGGTAACCTTGTTGCCCGGTCCAAAAGAGCCGTTGCCATATCCGCTAATGTATCCAGCAGCATTTGCTTTTAACACCTCCGGATACACCCAGTTTGAAGCTGCCACATCCTTGAAATCCACGGACTTGGTCTCCACAAATCCAAAGGATTTGTTAACTAATGAAACCAGTTCGGCTCTGGTGATGGGATTGGCCGGTTTAAAGCGGCCATCCGGATAGCCGGAGATGAAGCCTTTTTCCATCCACTTGCTAATTAGCGGTTCGGCCCAATTTCCGGAAATATCCGAAGCCGTCCCGGCGAATACGGAGGCGTACGGAGATATCGTGAAACAAATCACGAGTAATAAGGCAAAACCTCTCTTCAAAATCTTCCTCTTCGACAACATTCTTCCCCCCAATGATAATAAAAGATCAATCCGCTATTAAATTACATCATCTCCTAAATTTCGACTATAAGAAAAAATTGATATTCCTATGAAAATGTCGGCTTTTGTATGTATTTTTGGTGTCTTTCGGATAGATTTGCGCTTCCCGCGAGCTGGGATGCAGCTATTTCTCCATATTCCCTATATTTAACGGCATTTGCAGAATCATAAGGACTATACGTTCCGCGAATCTGGGAAGATGAGCTCAGCTTCCTGCTTCAGCGTTTTGCGTTTTGAATGGACGTTCAGCAGTACATTTCACTTAAAAAAACACCACAAAAAGGACCGCCTTATGGCAGTCCGCAGTGTTGCAGTTACATACAAAAGTATGCAGCTTGCAGATTTCTTGTTCGGAGAATGTGCCTAATGAATGCGGTCACCGATTCAGCAAACTTCCGACATATTTCAGCAGCTCGTTGGCGCAAATCGGGCAGTAGTTATGCTCGTCGATCAGACGTCTGGATACCTCGTTGATCCGTTTGAGCTGGCTTTCATCCGGCGTTTTGGAGGAGGTGGTAATCTTGACGATATCCTTGAGATCGGTAAACAGCTTCTTCTCGATCGCTTCCCGCAGCCGGTCGTGGTTGTTGTACTCGAACTTTTTGCCTTTGCGGGAATAGGCGGAAATACGGATCAGGATTTCTTCACGGAAAGCTTTTTTCGCATTTTCGGAAATGCCGATCTGCTCTTCAATGGAGCGCATCAGCCGCTCATCCGGCTCCATCTCCTCATCTGTCAGCGGATCACGAATCTTGGCCCAGTTGCAGAAGGCTTCGATGTTATCGAGATAATTCTCAAACAGCGTTTTGGCGGACTCTTCAAAAGAGTATACGAATGCCTTCTGCACTTCGCTTTTGGCCAGAATATCGTATTCCTTGCGGGCGATGGAAATGAAATTCAGATACCGTTCCCGCTCCTCCTTGGTAATCGAAGGGTGCTGATCCAAGCCATCCTTGATCGCCCGCAGCACATCCAGTGCGTTCATGCACTGCAGGTCGCCTTTGATCAGGGCGCTGGAAATCCGGTTGATGACATAACGCGGGTCGATGCCTGACATGCCTTCATCCAAATATTCGGTTTGCATCTCCTTAAGGTCGGCTTCCTTGTAGCCTTCAACCTCTTCGCCGTCATACATGCGCAGCTTCTTGATCAGGTCCATCCCCTGCTTTTTGCTCTCCTTCAGGCGGGTCAGGATTGAGAAAATCGCAGCGGCGCGCAGCGCGTGGGGCGCAATATGCACATGCTTCATGTCGCTTTGGGCGATCAGCTTGGCGTAGATTTTTTCCTCTTCCGACACTCTCAGGTTGTACGGTACAGGCATGACGATCATGCGGGACTGAAGTGCTTCATTTTTTTTGTTGGAGATAAAGGATTTGTACTCCGTTTCATTCGTGTGGGCGATGATCATCTCGTCCGCCGATATCAATGCGAAGCGCCCGGCCTTAAAGTTGCCTTCCTGGGTCAGCGACAGCAGGTTCCACAGAAACTTCTCATCGCATTTGAGCATTTCCTGGAACTCCATCACTCCGCGGTTCGCTTTGTTCAGTTCCCCGTCGAAGCGGTAGGCGCGCGGATCGGATTCCGAACCGAATTCGGTAATCGTGGAAAAGTCGATGCTGCCTGTGAGGTCAGCGATATCCTGCGACTTCGGATCGGACGGACTGAAGGTCCCGATGCCCACCCGCTCCTCCTCCGACAGCAGCACCCGTACAACCTTCACCTGCTCGATGTCGCCGTGGTATTCATTCTTCAGCCGCATTTGGCAGGAAGGGCAGAGATTGCCCTCGATCCGCACACCCAGTTCTCTCTCGATCTCCGGGCGAAGCTCCAGCGGAATTAAATGTAGCGGGTCCTCATGCATCGGGCAGCCTTCAATGGCATACACCGCTCCTGCATCCGTACGCGAATACTGCTCAAGGCCACGTTTCAGCAGCGTAACCAATGTCGATTTCCCTCCGCTAACTGGTCCCATAAGCAGCAATATCCGTTTGCGTACGTCGAGACGCCGGGCTGCAGAATGAAAATATTCCTCCACCAGCTTCTCCACCGCCCGGTCGAGTCCAAATATCTCCTGCTCAAAAAATTTATACCGCTTGCGTCCATTAATGTCCTCTACGCCGTGTGACTTGATCATGTCGTATACACGGGAATGAGCTGTTTTAGCGGGAGAGGGGTCTTTTCTCAGCAGTTCTATATAGTCCTTGAAGGTGCCGCTCCACGCCAAACGGTCGTTCTCAGCCCGATACGAAGCTATACGCTCAAAAATATCCATTGCTCGCTACCTCCTCTTGCGCTCCTACTTGCTCCACAGCTTTAAAAGTGTATTACATACCTATGCGGCGAGCCGGGAATAGTTTACCTCTTTTTTGCTGTGCTATAATAGAGAATCATGATTTCCCTTATAAAATACCGGCACAAAGTGCGGGCTTGTCCTCCAAGCTTATTCAGACACTTTGCCATTGATTCAGCGGGGACGCAACATTAGGACACAGGAGTGACAAATATGGCCGTAAGGCATGAAACGGAGCTGTATGCTCCTTTGAAGAGCTTTTTTGAGAGACAAGGCTATGACATCAAAGGCGAGGTGCGGACCTGTGATTTGGTTGGCCTGCGTGAGGGTGAGGAGCAGCCGTTGATCGTGGAGATGAAAAAATCGTTCAACCTCGCCCTGCTGCTGCAGGGGATTGAACGATTGCGGTTAAGTCCCAACGTTTATCTCGCCGTGGAGCGCGTACGTGACAAAAAAGGCGCGGTGAACCAGCGCTGGGGCGAACTCAGCGGGCTATGCCGCCGCCTTGGCCTTGGGCTGATCACTGTGGTCTTTTACAAGACCAAGGCACCGCTGGTCGAGGTGCTCGCGGAGCCAGGCGACGCGCCGCCCCAGCCCCGCAGCCGCACACGGCGGCGCGAGCGGCTGCTCTATGAGTTCCGCGAGCGCAGCGGCGACTACAACACCGGCGGCAGCACACGCGTCAAGCTCGTGACGGCCTACCGCGAGAAGGCGCTGCGCGTGGCGCTCGCGCTGCAGGCCGCAGAGGCCGAAGCCGCCCTTGCGGCGGCCGGCCTCGCCGGGAAGCGCGCCGGACGCGGCGGCGCGCCAGGGGCAGACACAGCAGCGGACGCCGCTGCTGTGTCTGCCTTAGGCCCGGCGGCTGCGGACAGCCGGGCGAAAGCTCCGCTCGGCGTCACACCCGCCGAGCTGCGCAAGAGAAGCGGCGTGCCGGGCGCCGCCGCATTCCTGCAGAAGAACTACTATGGGTGGTTCTTCCGGGTGGGGCGCGGCCGCTACACGCTCACGGCCGCCGGAACAGCGGCGCTGATCGAATATGCGAACATCACCGGAAGCCGAGCCTAAGCTTTATTTTCCGTACAGCTCATATTTCCGTCCGTTCAGCAGAAGGGCTGCCCCGCTGCCTGCAACACAGGCGACCAGCAGATTCATGCCAATAGACTGCCAACTGATCGTATCGTTAATATTGGCCGCCTGCTCCTGATAGATGGGACTGACCGTCAGCAGATTGGCGTATTGCTTGAAGGACTCATTAGCCGACGTTCCTATGCTCCAGTGCGAGCTGTCCTGGATAACCAGAGCGAACTGGACAGCAACAACCGCAATAATCAGGACAGCAATGCAGAGATGGCTTAATAACGGTTTGCGTTGTCTTTTGCCTGCAGCCAGCGCCAGTCCTATTAAGGCCAGTCCGGCAGGGATACTGCATAGCTTGGACAACAACAGATACAGGATTCCTAACGCCGGACTGGCCGAATCAGCAATCCTCGCCTGATATAAGCCATCAGGATTTAAAAACACCTCCAGCAATGTCGTCGACCATACCGCCATGGTGCCGAGCATAAAAACAGCCGATTTCACCAGAAACAGCGATGAAGTCTTGACAGGCAGCATATGATTAACCGGCATCGTACCCGTGAAGAATTCCTTGTAATAATCCACATAGATGTACACCGGGATTAGAATGCCGATGACCATGTTTACGGTGAGAATCAGAAATGCCAGATCTTGGCCTGGGCTGAACAGGAAATACAGGTTGATTAAGCAGCTTAATCCAGTTAATGAGGCGAACATTGCAAAATGTCTTTTGCACTCCAGTTTAAATTGATGGACTAGAATCACGTAACTACTCCCCTTCTCAAATGGTTAAACGATGTTTTTAAACAAATCTTCAATGGGCATGCCATACTCCCGTTTCAATTCCTCCACGCTCCCCTGCAGCTGCACTTTTCCTTCGTCCACAATCGCTATATGCGTAAACAGGCTTTCGACATCGCGAATCAGGTGGGTGCTGATCAGAATGGAGCTGTCAGGGTCAAAATTATCCAGGATAATCTGCATGATTTTATCACGTGTTGATGGATCGACAGCCGCTAAGGGTTCATCAAGTACGAATAATTGGGCCCGGCGTGCAAACGTAAGCGATAAGCTCACACGCTCCTGCATTCCTTTGGACAGGGACTTCACCTTATCTTTAAGATTCAATCCGAGCATCTCTATCATTCCGCAGGCCTTGTCCCGCTGAAAATCGGCAAAAGCGTGATAATAAAAATCAACACACTCCTCAATACTCATCCATGAATACAGAAATTCTCTGTCCGGCAGATAGGATACAATCTTTTTCGTTTCCACACCGGGACGTTGTCCACCGACTGTAATCGTCCCTTTATAATTCCGCAGCAAAGCCACGATCAGCTTCATAAGCGTCGTTTTTCCCGCCCCGTTCGGCCCGAGCAGCCCTACTATACTTCCCTTGGGAACTGTCAGATTCAGTCCGTTTAAAGCAGCCTTTTTTCCATACATTTTCGTCAGATTCGCACATTCCAGTACATTTCCCACATTGCCCCTCCTCTTCATTCGGTCTTTCTTATATCCATATATATACATTCCAATCCATTAGACTCCTGTACTCGAAACATCCCTGCAAGCTGCGCTGAAATGTCATGTATTTGCATAAACAAAAAGCAAGCCCCCCATACCGGAAGACTTGCCTTTTCACCAATACTAGCCTGCACACTGCCATTATCTTAATCGATTATTACATACTGAACTAATTCCTCAAGATCTTCAAATATTACATCCGCCTCTATATCTGTAGAAAATAGTGTGCTTTGTTTCCATGCTGCTCTGAGGCCAGCGGCGCGGCTCGCCCGGATATCATTGTCCGGGTGGTCGCCGACAAACAGCGTTTCCTCCGCCTTAACCCCTAGCTTCGTCAATGCCCGAAGGAAAATCGCCGGGTCCGGCTTGCGCAGACCTTCCCACTCTGAAATCAACACCTCATCGAACAAAGGGCTGATTCCCAGTGCTTGAAAATTATCATATTGGAATTGACCATAGCCGTTGGATACCAGCGCGAGTTTGATTCCGTTTGCCTTTAATGTTGTAAGCATACTCTTCATATTAGGAAATCCGATGCAATGTCCTTGGAAACCATGCAGATAATCATTCAGAAGTTCTGCCCAGCTTAGCTCCCGGATAGAAAACTCCTCAAGAAGCTGCTGATACACTTTATCCTTCCAGACATAACCGTTCTGATCCAGCTCGACAAACCGCTGCAGAAATTTTTCTTTAGGAACAGACTGAAATTGTGGATATCGTTCATACTGATCGCGGACAAAAGAGACCAGAGAGGACTCGCGGTCCAATAACGTTCCATCCAGATCGAAGAGCACCGCTTTAATTTCCATCTTCCTGCCCTTCCACACGTAAGCGCGTTTATTATTGAGTTATCTGCTGCTGACTCCGGCCAACCTCCGCCAACCCCTTGATTGTTGTTTGCTGCGGATGAACGCTGGTTTAGGTTGCTTGCTTCGAGTTTCGATAATTGTATTTGGTGCAGCTATTCGGGAGTAATATAGTTGTTTCAAAGATATAGTTGTATACTCTACAATTAAAAATGGAGAATCCTTCCGTTTTGCCCGAATGACATCTATTTAGTTGTACGAAGTGCAGCTATCTCCTTATTCGCCCATCCATATGGAGTTTTAGCTGTATAAAGTGCAATTATCGCGTATTTCGCTCATAGGGTAGAGATCACGCCCCCGCGTTCACCCAAAAAGCCCATTCTCGCCCATTTCTCCTGCACAGAATGCAACAGAATCCTATCAGACTGCCAAAAACGGGAAATCTATTGTACTAAATACAGCAGACGCTACTCATAGCCGCATATGTCACAAACTACAACCCCTAACTTCTAAACTCTAACCAATCAACCCAGCTGTCATCAATGCCCCATTCCCCTCAGCTCCGGGCCGTAAACTCCGTCACGGCCTCACTCATCAGGTTCATGCCCAGCAGCAACTCATCCCGGCCGGGATGGCTGAAGTTGAGGCGGATGCGGTTACCGCCGCCGCTGACACAACACAGGGGGCCGGGCAGGAAAGCTACGCCTTTAGCCAGCGAGGCCTTAAGCAGTGCCATAGCATCCAGCCCAGCCGGCAGCGATACCCACAGAAACATGCCGCCTTCCGGCAGACTATAGGTGCTGCTCTTCCAGGCCGGACGCTTCAGCAGTTCAGCCATTAGCTTGAGGCGGGTATTGTATTCCCGGTTCAAGAGGGCAATATGCTCACGCAGATCAAAAGAGGTGACATCCAGCAGATGATGCAGCAGCCGCTGATTTAGGGAGCTGGACTGCCAGTCGGCCATCTGCTTTGCGGCAGCCATCATGCCGATAAGCTCCCGGCTGCCTGCCGCCCAGCCCGTCCGCAGAGCGGGCGCGACCGTTTTGCTGAAAGAACCGATGTAGAGCACATGTCCACCCTCGCTTACATTCTCCAGCGCATAAAGCGACGGATATTTTACGGACAGATGCTGGCCATTACGCTGAAAATGCAGATCACCATAGGAATCGTCTTCGACAATCAGCACGTTATGGCCGGTACACAGCTCCAGCACCTCCTTGCGTCTTGCCAGACTCCAGAGAATACCGCTTGGATTCGTAAAGCTCGGTGTTGCAAACAGCATCTTAGGCCGGTGCTGCCGGATTTGGGTACGCAGATGCTCCGGCAGCAGTCCGTCCCTGTCTCCCTGCACAGGAATAATCACCGCACCCTGCATACGGAGCGCCTGCAGAATGCCTGGTGAGGTGGGATTCTCTACAAGAACCCGGTCTCCGGGATCTATGTATACCCTGGACAGCAAATCGATGGCTTGTTGACTTCCCGTTGTCAGAAGAACTCCGCCCTCGGCAACAGCCACACCTTTGGCTTTCAGCCAATCCCCGGTAAGCCACTCCCGCAGCGGACCGTACCCTTCCGGATCACCGTACTGCAGTGCCCCGGCATCTGCGGAGATGACTGTAGACGCGGTTTCGGCAAGCAAGGACAACGGGAACAATTCTTCCGCCGGAAGCTCTTCCGCCAGTGAAATCAACGTGCCCCGGCGCGTCTTGGTGCGTATACTCAACAGCGGTGAAGACAGCAAGGTATGTGCGCGGGCAGAAAACTCATATCTCATATGTTCCCCCCTCCCCTGGTACCAAGAATATTCCAGCCCAGCCGGCAATATGTCGTTAGCCTGGTCCTATGCGTAGATTTGCTTGTTCTGCCTTGAGAAAAGAGCAAACTTCTCGATAGCCTGCGCTCTCGTCGACACTTCAAGCTTCACATAAATTTTGCGCAAATAATTGTCTATGGAACGCCGGCTTACCTCTATTTCAAGTGCAATTTTATCATAAGTGATTCCCTGCACAATACGCTCCATAATGAACATCTCGGTCTGGGTCAGCTGCATGACACCATCCAGCCCCTGTGACGATGGTGCCAGCCGAAATCCTTTTTCAATCCAGTCAAACGGTATAGAGAGGAAACCTTCCCGCAATCCGTCAATCATCAGCAGCAACTGGCGGGGAGAAGCTCCCTTGGAGAGTATTCCGCTTGCCCCAAGCTCAAGCAGCGGCTGAAATAAAGTCTTGTCCTCTTCTTCCGTCATGATGATGAAATGAGAATTTGGCGAACTGCTCTTCATCTCCGGCAAAATGCTCTCCACATTTCCTTCCGGCATCTGATAATCCGCCAGCACCAGATCCGGCTGACTTTCACGCACATTGTAAACGCCTTCGTTCCAAGTCGAATACATCCCCAGAATTTCCAGCTCTCCCCCTTCCTCCAAAATCAATTTTGTTCCAAGCATACTTGTGGGATGACATCCCACGATGATCCCCCGCCACACCTTCATCATTAACTCCCTGACCTCCTGCTATCTATATAATTTACCCAGAGTGAACAACGCCTCGGGGTTTTCCAGTTATTACGTATGCAAGGATGGTTGCATTTTTATCGTTTCTTCCTTCTTTTACCTTGTATACGCCCATCAGATATTCCAATCTATAGAAATTGTATCGCAGTAGTTTAACAGGATGCAATTACTTTTTCCCTTTTTCCGACTCTCTTTCACTTTTGCGAAATCTCAAAAAGTCTGATAGAATGGGGACTTGAAAAAAACAACCTGAGGTGATGTAATGCAACCGCTAGCGGAATCGACCCCGGTACACTCGCGCCGTACTGCAGCGAGAAGCGGCCCTTCCGTAAAATGGTTTTTACTGTTCTGGATTTTGATGATCGGGCTCGGCTTTTATGCCGTGTACAGCTATACCAACCATCTAAAGCAGCAGGTGCTGAGCGAACTTGGCACTCAAAGCCAGCAGCAGCTTACCGTTTTGAAGACCGATTATGAAGCGCGAATCGCCGTTCTCTCTGAAGAGGTGAAGGAATTGCAGAGCACCGTTCAGAGCTTTAATGAACTGCTCACCTTTACCAAAGACAATGCAAGCAGCAAGACAGACAACAGCAACAAGCTGTATACCCAGTTAAACGAGGTCCGCAAGCAACTCGATGCCCTGAAGAAAGAGATGGATCTGCTGAAATGAGAACCCCTGTCCAACGAGTCAACCGGTTCTTTATGCTGCTGACTGCTCCCTTCTTCGGGTTATTGCTCTGTCTGTGGTGGTATCAGCCGCCGCTTGACCTGAAGCTGAACACAGAACAGTTCGCTGCAGCCCCGGGGCCGCTTGAATTAACAACCTCTTTGAAGAATGATTTGAAGCTGGCCGAGGCCTCCGCTTCCTATACCATAGATTCAATAGGTGCCAGTGCACAGCTTTACAAACAAACAACAAACGCGATGAATGCCATTGTTAATACCGCCAAAACCCAGGCATCCCGCCCGGAGCAAATCTATAACCGGAGAATTTCAGCCAGGCTGGGAATTCCTGCCGATATTGTGAACAGCGAACGCATTACCATCGAACTTTACCGCTTAAATCCCGGTAACTATAAAGCCTATGCCCTAAAAATCAAGCTGAAGGATGCTTCTGCCATGAAAATGAGCCTAGCCGAGGATGGCTCCGGCGGAGCTGAAACCACCATGCGCGCCGTCAACCGTTACGGTGCAACAGCCGGCATCAATGCCGGAGGGTTTGCCGATAAGGGCGGTAAACGTTATCCCTTGTCCACGACCGTTGTAGGCGGCCAATATTTGTACGGATTCGAGCCGAGTTACAAGGATCTCAGCTTCGTTGGCCTGAATAAATCAGGACAGCTGATCGGCGGCAAATTCTTCAGCCGGACACAACTCGACCAGCTGGAGCCGCTGTTCGGCGCCACCTTTGTCCCGGTCCTGTTGAAGAACAACACCAAGATGGTGATCCCGGATAAGTGGAAGACGAGCCCCAAACGTGCCCCGCGCACCGTAATCGGCAAGTACAAGGATGATCAGCTTCTCGTGCTCGTGGCGGACGGCTACAACGAAAACGGCAACTCCGGTGCTACGCTGGAGGAAATCCAGAACAAGCTGTACAACATGGGTGTGATCGATGCCTACAATCTGGATGGCGGGGGATCTTCGTCCCTGATCTTTAGAGGAAAGGTTATTAACAATCCATCGGACGGGAATCTCCGCCAGGTGCCAACCAGTTTCCTGTTTTTCAGATAACCTTTTCCAGTTGTCTGTGCGGCATCTCATATTTTTCTTTTGTTTTTGATATAGACCAGGTTATAATCAGGATAACGAATACAGATCCTTATGGAGGTGTCCAGCATGTCGTTTTCCTTGACCTTTTGGATCATAACCCTGGTATTTCTGCTGTTCCTGACCGGAATTCTAACCTCCTCCTACAACGACGATAAGACCAAGGGCTTATAAAAGCCTGGATGGACCCAAGCATTCGCTGCTTCAAAAAAGAGCACCGCACATCTGTGCGGTGCTTTTTTTAGTAATGGAGACGGCAGACACCCTGCTGCGGCCATACTATGTACAATTAAATTTGCTTGCTTTCAGCAGGAGAAAGCGTAATTTCTAGGCGTGTCTTGAAAGTTGAGTCATTTCCCCAAGACATTCAGCACAAATATAACGATCTTTATATTCACTTACACCTTCAACTGATCCGCAAAATACACATTTGGGGCGGTAACGCTCCAGAATGATATGGTCGCCCTGTACCAGAATTTCTACCGGATCGCCTTCATTCATTTGATACCTTTTACGCAGGGACTTAGGCAGAACGATTCTACCCAGCTGATCTACTTTCCGAACAACGCCAGCAGGTTTCATATCTAACTTACACCTCTCCTGTTCAACTAATAATTAGTAACTACTACTTTTTTCGGCACTATTCAACTATTTCGTTAATCAATTGTCGAATCCTGCTGAAATAAATAAAAATTCATGTCCGTTTTTAGAAAAGTTGTGGAAAGTCTAGCTGGCGAAGCGCCTCATAGACAATAATGGCCGCCGAGTTTGACAAATTAAGCGATCTGACAGCATCGCTCATTGGCATGCGCATTCTCGTTTCTTTCCCGGCTTCCAGAATATCGGTTGGCAGACCCTTGGTTTCCTTGCCGAAAACGAAGAAATCCCCATCCTGAAAGGCAAAATCGGTATAGCGCTTCTCGGCCTTGGTTGTAGCATAGAAAAACCGGCCTTCCTTATACTTCTCCAGCACTTCCCCAAACGAATCATGATATTCGATATTTACGGCGTGCCAGTAATCCAGTCCTGCCCGTTTCAGCGTAGCGTCGTCGGTACGGAAGCCCAAGGGGCGAACCAGATGAAGATGCGTGCCTGTTGCCGCACAAGTGCGGGCAATATTGCCGGTATTCGCCGGAATTTCCGGTTCTACCAGCACAATATGAAGTGCCATAGTGTGAATGCTTCCTCTCTGTAGGCTCTAACAGCCCTATAATGTGTTAGTAAGGAGATCCTCTAAGGTGAGGGCGGCGCTTATAGATCATACACGGCGCGTGGTGTGTCACGCAGAAAACCTTCCGCCTGCAGGCGGAAGGTTCAAAAGCTTTTATACATTAGCCCTGAGTTTGCCGGAAATGCTGCATGAAATCGGTAAGCGCCTTAACACTCTCATAAGGAACCGCGTTATAAATGGAAGCGCGCAAGCCTCCAACACTGCGGTGGCCCTTAAGACCGACAAAACCTTCTTGTTCGGCAGCCTTGACGAATTGCTTCTCAAGCTCTTCCGACTGCATCCGGAATGTAACGTTCATGATGGAGCGGCTGCCTTGTTCCGCAACTCCGCGGTAGAAACCATCACTGCCGTCAATATGATTATAGAGTAGCCCGGCTTTGTCGCGGTTCTTAACTTCGATACCTGCAAGCCCGCCCTGCTCCCCTATCCATTTTAACACTTCATTAACCATGTATACAGAAAAGGATGGCGGCGTATTGTAGAGAGAGTTGTTCTTATAATGCGTATCGTAACGCAGAATCGTCGGGATATTGGAAGGCGACTTCTCGATCAGCTCTTCCTTGGCGATAACTACAGTTACGCCTGATGGTCCGAGATTTTTTTGTGCGCCGGCATAAATCAGTCCGAATTTATTCACGTCAAAGGAACGGCTCAGAATGTCACTGGACATGTCTGCAATCAGCGGGATGGAGCCGGAATCCGGAAACTCCGCATATTGTGTTCCTTCAATCGTTTCATTCGACGTAACATGCAGATACGCTGCGTTATCCGCTGCCTTGATGCTGCTAAGCTCTGGAATCGCCAGAAACTTCTTGTCCTCCGAGGATGCGGCGACATGGGCGCCACCAACCAATTTGGCTTCCTTGAGGGCTTTATCTGCCCAGCTTCCTGTCATGACATAGCTGCCCACTTGGCCCTCGGAGACAAGGTTCATCGGAAGCATGGCGAACTGGGTGCTTGCTCCGCCTTGGATGAACAATACCTTATAGCCCTGCGGATTGCCAAGGAGTGACAGCAGACGTTCCTGAGCTTCGTTATGAACGGACTCGTATACCGCCCCACGGTGCGACATCTCCATAATGGACATTCCGCTTTCCCGGAATTCGACAAACTCCGCTTGTGCGCGTTCCAATACTGCAAGCGGCAGCGCCGCCGGACCTGCATTAAAATTGTATGCTCTCTTGCTCAAAATTGCCCCCACCCTTTCTCTCCTGCGAATATGGATAGAGATTATGATAGCAGTAATCTAACACACCATCAAGTATAATTATTCACATGGAAAGTATAATCTCCAGGCTTAAATGGTGAAAAACTGATAGCTGCGGCTCCAATCCTTGCTGTGACGCGGTAAAATGCTGATGTCCGCAAAAACTTCCGGCGAAATAACATGCTTCTCGCCCCATAGCGCCATCCGGTCCGGCTGAAAATTTCCGTATTCCCTGATCCCAGCTCTGCTTGGCCGATGAGTAATTTCCCAATAAAAGGAGTCCCTAACAGCTTCCCAACCGCCCAGCTTACAATAAAAGGAGCGATTAGGTTCATTATTCCAGCTTAGTTTATCCCCGGTCAGGCTAAGCAATTCCTCCGTATAGCTGGACTCCGCCTGCTCTACCCTGGCAATCCCCGGCAATCTCAGTTCATACCCTGAGCCGACATTTCCACCGTTGATTCCAATAAAATTATGATTGTATTCCTCTATCCGAAGCTCCTTAGACCCCCTATTCTCCAGAGTATAAGAGATGTTCAGCCTGTCTTCATCCAGTGAGATCCTCTTGGTTAAAAGCATGCTGTATCCCCGGCACTCCATCGGCTGCACCGAATAAGTAACCGAATCTGTAGTGTGTTCTTCAATCACCTCAAAGGGAATGAGCGGATAACTTCCGGCAAAAAAATAGGGGGCATCTTCCTGCTTTTGCAGCAGCCCTACTCCCGGCTTCGGAAACCATTCTCCTACTTCTGCATCGTCATAGCCAATTGCCCGGGAAATGCTGAATTCATTACATAGCCCAATACCGCCAGTACCCTGCCCGGGCACAAGGCTTTCCGGAACGCAAAACATATGTTTCCCCTGTTCCAGGGTTACCTGCGTTATAAAGCCCGTCCAGTCGAACCTGGTTCCTTTATATGCTCCCAGATCAGCGATTTCAACAGTTAAAATATCATTTGACAACGTGATACCCATATATTAACGCGTCCTTTCTGTTTACCAAGAATGAAATGGAGTCATACCTCTCATATGTTTCCAAAAAACGCCTGCAACCGTAATAAGCAACGGTACAGACGTTTGATTGTTCCCTGTCTAGATTACGCTAATGTCACTTCGATTAGATGACATTCCCCAGTCTGCAGAGAGAGCAACTCCGCACGCGGAATCACCACACCTCCTGAGACGCGCTGAAGCGTCACCTCGCTGCCATTAAGGGAAACAGAGTATATTTGGTACTCTCCATAATTAAAGCTTCCTGCGGCCTTGTAGACCACCTTAAATTCGCGATCCGCGAAAATTGTATTAATCGAAGCTCTTCCTTCCGTATCGAATTGCTCTTTTACCAGCTTTGGCTCCAGTAACAGATCTCCAAGCTTGCCTTTAACACCAAATACTTCAGTGACCATGGTCAATAGCAGCCAGCTAGCCGAGCCAGTCAGATACGTGTACATCCCTCTGCCTTGTTCATTGATATATTCAGGGATACCCGGATAAATCCGGCTCGTTTCGAAGTCCGAGCTTAGGCTGTAAAGGGATTTCATAACTTTATGACCCTCGTTCACATAACCGCGTTTGTAGAGCGCGTTCCCGTACATTACAGTCATGTGGCTGAACATCGCTCCATTTTCTTTATGACCAAAAGCAAAACCGAAGGCGCGGCCCAGATTCTGCTGGATACCTCCAAAACTGGAATTGAGCCTGTATCCGATTTTGGCATCCAGCAGGTTACGCTCAACTGCAGAGATGATGTGCGGAATCTGATCCGGCGCTGCTGCATGGCCCATAATTGGGAATACCTGGCCCGTAAGCGTCATGCGGACACCTTCAGAGAACTCGCCTTCCACCTGTTCACCGTCGTTATTATAGTAACCATTAAACCAGCCGTCACCCTTTTCACTTTGCAACCACTCGTTATTGCGCAAGTGATTGAATATCCATGCGGCTTTCTTCTCCAGATCATCTGCTATTTTATCCGTATCAAGAGCAATACGCTTCCCGCTAACCTTATTAGGTGCTGAGGCATAGTAAAGATCGAGTCTTCCCAGCTTTGCTGATACAGACTCATAATTCACACTTTCCTCCAGTGAATCAAACAGCAGCTTCATCTCTACCGCCAGTTCAATGGTTTCTTGACCTTTGGATTGTTTGAGGATGCGCAGCAGCTGTGAAATATCTTTCAGATTACTTGCATAGAAGGCTGTAAAAGCTACACTTTCACCCTGGTCAGCCGCCATATCCAGCCCGTCATTCCAGTCAGCACCCTCCAACAAAATATTGTTATGCTCGCCAACGTTATAGAACGGAACCAAATTTTGCAGCAGAATATGCTCCAGAATCGTACCTTCGTAGACCTCTCCGGAATCAGTTCTAAGGGAACTGCCAACTGTTGTGTTCCAGGATGCATCCCGTTCCTTGCAGCGGCTCATAAAGCTGTCACGGAAGTAGGTCTGCTTCTGGAGCAGGAAGTCCAAATCCCCGCTTTGATCCAGATACAGCATCGTCGTCAGGAACGGCCACGCTCCATGATCCATCCATACACGGGGGATATTGTTGCGGTCTGCAATAAATTCACCTGGCTGTTGACCAATAATAGTCGCATTACTGCCGTCTATTCTTACTCCGGCGTAATTGTTCAGCAGCAGGCTGCGCACTTCTGCCGGTTCCATAATAAGCAGTGCCAGACAGTCCTGCCAAAGATCCCGCCAGCCGCGTCCGCCTCTTCCGTAATCATGATACGGCAAGAAAGAGTTGCCATAGAGTCTTCTAAGCACCGGTTGGATTGTCACCCATTTCATCCACTGGTCAACATCGGGTTCACCGGTTTGAAATTGTACCCTATTCACCTTCTCTGCCCAGAAGGCTTTCGTTTCCTCCAGCAGGCGATCAAAGGCTTCAGCTGTCCCGTACTTGCCAATCAACGCATTAGTATTTATTCTTTCACTTTCAATGGCCATAATTACTACATAAGAATGGCTTTGACCGGGAGACAGGGATACCGGATCAAACCTCAGACCGCCAAGCGCCTCGTAGCCCTCTCTTTGCACACCCCCGCCTTTACCAATGTCCGGAGCAGTATTAAGGACAACAGCTTCAGGCCAATCCAGGCTTCCGCCTTCTCCGATGAATTCCTCCTGAACAGGAAAGAATCCTGCCGGTTGACTGCCGTCACCCTCCGCTCCAAAAACCCCATACGAGGTATGGTTTATGCGGTGGCCGCGCTCATCAAAGGAAAGGGCCGGTTGAACCTCCACACCATAAGGCGAAGTGTATATCCGGTTCAGCAGAGAAGTCACATGTCTGTGATCCCGCAGGTCATCTGCAGAACGGGCATAGAGTGGGACTACAGCAGTCGGCGTCAGTGTAAGCGTCTTTGAACCTGTATTTTCCAGCGTTACTTTCATTAGTTCTATCTTATCATTACCGCTTGGCACAAAGCTGGTCGTCACTGCCTTAACGCCCATCACAGCGTTGCTGCGGGTTATGCGATGCCATAAGAATCCCGCCTCCAGCAAGGCTTCGTCAGCTGAAGAAGAATAGAATTCCGCATTTTGCTTAGCAGAGTTACCGGTTGCAGACCATGCTCCCTTTCCATCCGCATATACCCAGAAGTTGCGTGAAGCCCGTGAAGTATGCAAGTCCTCAACCGATAACGGCGGAGTAAGAAATGTATTATGTCCGGTGGTCGCCTGACCGTGAAGCTTGGGAGTTACAGTAGACATCATTCCTCCCTCATTTACCAGAGGGAAGTATAAAAAGCTGCTGCGATCCGGGTTCTGAAGCCTGAATTCCCCATCGTTACCGGTGAATTCGAAGCCGTATATTTTGTTACGGTCCATAGTATTCATCCTCTCATTTACACATCTGCCTAAGCTTTAACCGCACCTGCCAATGCTCCGTCAACAATATACTTTTGAATGAAGGTGTACAGCACGATAAGCGGTGCAGAAACGATCATAATACCGCACGCTAACATAGGCCAGTTATTTCCGTACTGGCCACGGAATTCTTTAAGCCCGAAGGTAATGGGGTAATGTTCCGGACTAGGCAAATACATGACTGGACCTACGAAGTCATTCCAGATGCTGATTGCCGTTAGAATAACGCCTGTTGCAATTACCGGCTTCATCAGCGGCAGGATAATTTGAAACAAGTAGCGAATGTAACCAGCACCGTCCATACCGGCTGCTTCATCCATTTCACGGCTAATTCCTTTTATATAGCCTACGAACATCATGAATACGATGCCTGTACCGCCGGTTTTCAGCAGAATATAACCCAGCTTCGTATCGTAACCCACAAAACCGAGCTCCTGCTTCATAGTAAGCATTAACTTAAACTGTGCGACCATAGGATTCGGAAGGAACTGGGACAGCAAGAAGAACAGATAAATAAACCCGCTCCACTTCACATAATTTCTCGCTACCGGGAAAGCTCCAAATAACGATACGATCAGTGTCAGCACTGTTGCAACGCTTGTATATAACAAGCTGTTTAAGAAATAATTAGAGAAACTGCCCTGAACCCAAGCTTCCTTGTAATTATCCCATTGGATATTTTTCACTAGACCGATAGGGTCCAGCAAATATTCAGTAAAGGGCTTAAAGGATATGTTAATTACAAATAGCAACGGCAGGATATACAAAACTAACAATACTGCAATCAGCATATAAGAGAGAGTTTTGGCGGTTTTGGATTCTTTCATTAATACTCCACCTCTCTCTTACGCATTTGTTTAACAGCAATTACAACAAACACCAAAATCATTAGGAACTGTACTACGGAAAGCGCTGAAGGCAGCCCCATCTCCAGGGAACCGCGGAATGTCTCTTTATACACATCATACGCCATCGTTCTTGTGTTAAAGCGGCCGTCTGTAGTGGCTAGAATAATATCAAAGGTTGACATTGCGCCGATAATTGACAGGATTATATTAATCGTGAAGGAGGGAGCGATAAGCGGAAACGTAATGTTTTTGAAAGATTGCCACTTCGTAGTTCCGTCAATATACCCGGCTTCATATAAATCTTTCGGAACGGATTGTAGTCCCGCTAGGAAGATCAGCATCGAATAACCCATGTACATCCAAATTTGCGTGAATATGATATAACCGAACGCATGGCTAAAGCTTCCAAAGAACATATCTTTATAACCGAACAAAGAATCATACATTTGATTTACTGGACCGCTCAGAGGATCGAACATCATGCCCCATACCAGCGCAACTACCGCTACACCAAGCACAACCGGTAAAAAGAAAACCGCACGATAGAAATAATCGCCCTTCAGCTTCTGGTTGATGACTACAGCCATCAGAAGTCCAACACCGTTCTGTATAATCGTAACAATGATCATGAAATAAATAGTACGTATAATAGAATCCACACGCTCGCCTGAATTTCCGGAGTAAAATACATCATAATAATTGTCAAGGCCTACGAAATTCATCTTGCTGCCTGGAACATTGGTAATATCCGTAAATGAATAGATGACCGTCATCATAGATGGGGCAAAATAGAAAATAACGTACAATGATAGCGGAATCATTAATAGCAAAAGCGGGATATATCGTTTTAAACCTTTCCCAAACGGATACATTTCTCTCACCTACCCAATCCTATTTCAATAAATGATCGGGGTCTGCACTGAACAGACCCCGAATCCGTAGAACATGTTGGTGCACAGTATGTTGTAGATGTCAGTTTATCAGGCTAGCAGCTTATTTAGGTGCAGCAGCTTCCCATTCTTTTTGTTGTACATCTGCAAGCTCTTTAGCGGTTTTGAATTCGCCGCCTGGAGCCAGATACTCCGTATGCACGCCTTCAGCAGCAATGTGCTCACCAACGTTGTCACGGTTAATCATCATGATTTCATAAGCAAGTTCAAAGTCGCCAGTCATGTAAGGAGCAAGTTCTTTATCAATGAATTCGCTATCCGTCGCAATGTTGTCTTGCGTAGGCAAGAATCCTGCCGCTTTTACATATTGCGTGTAATTTTCCTTTTCAGAGAAGAACTCAAGCCATTTCAATGCGCCTTCTTTGTTCGGGCCTTTCTCTGCTGCATACCAGGTTACATCGTATTTGCCGACAAGAGAATTGTTCTTGGCTGCATCTTCTGTAGCCGGAATTGGGAAGTATCCGAATTTCAAATCCGGGTTTGCTGCAGCGATTGTAGGCGCATCCCATGTTCCATCAGCGATCATAGCGGCTTTTCCTGTTGCGAAAAACGATGGCGCCGTTGCATAGTCGATACCCAGGAAACCATCAATAAAGTATTTATCCTGAAGCGTCTTCATTTTCTCAAGTACTTCTACAGCCTCAGCATCATTGAACGCCGAAGTCCCCTTCCAAACGCCTTCTATCCATTGCTGCTGGTTGCCGCCGCCCAAAATCTTAGCCTGCAGACCGAACGCCGGCAATTTCAGAGGCCATACGTCTTTACCTGCTACAACGATTGGCACAATGCTCTTAGATTTCAGTGTATCAAGCAGACCAATGAACTCAGTCCATGTTGTTGGAATACTCAAACCATTTTCTTCGAATATTGCTTTATTATAGAAGAAACCTGACATTGCAACTTTACCGGTTGGAATCGCATACACTTTATCCTTGTAAGTGCCGGCTTTAGCAATATCATTAGCATTGTAATTCTTAACGAAAGCTTCGCTGCTCAAATCAGCAATCAATCCTGAATCAATCCATTGTTGCCAGTCCGGCACTTTAGCACCTGGAGTCCAGTCTTTCGGAGATAGTCTCATGCCGGACAGATCGGCGAGAACGTCAACGTCACCAGCTGTAATTCTCGCTCTCTGCGCTTGTTTGAATTCATCATCCGGACCAGTTGTTGTGTACTCAACCTTGTACTCGGGATACTTTTCCTCGAACTTCTTGTTAATTTCTGTAATGGCTTTGTTAATGTTCTCTTGCTTCCAGTGCAGGATCTTAATAACCTTCTTGCCGCCAGAAGCCTTATCGGTTCCCGAAGCATTTTTCGGTTCGCCGTTCGTGTTGTTATTGCCGCCTCCACATGCCGCTAATGAGAGCATTATAGCTGAGCTCAACAAAATTGCAGAAAGCTTCTTTACCATTTTTGTTACCCCCTAGATAATTGGTGTCATTTTCTACGAAACAACCTTCAATTCTTGAATCCACGAAACACTGATCCATTATTTACAGAAAGCGGTTTCGTTGAATTTATTATTGCATCGTTAATAATCTTTGTAAAGAGTTTTTTTTATATTCAAAAAGTTAGATTTTTTTCTGAAAATCCTTTTGTAACCTGGATATACCTAAGGATTTATGCAACATTCCATTGACTCCACCCTTTATCAGCTATAATATAATAAACGAAACTATTTCGTTAAGTTTACATTCGCATCATTTAAACTGTATAAATTACTCTCATTATTATCCTCTGAAGAGCCATTTTTACAATAAGGGGGGCTTTAAATGGCCTATAACATCAAAGATATAGCGAAAATAGCCGGAGTTTCTGTTTCGACAGTTTCTAAAATCATCAATAACTACAGTGAAATTTCGGAAGATACCAAAACGAAAGTTCTACAGATTATAAAAGAGACCGGGTATACCCCTTCCAATTCAGCTAAGACATTGGCAACTAAATCCTCAAATCTCATAGGTGTTATATTTGCCGGGAAGCTGAACGTTGATTTTACTCATCCTTTTTTTGTCGAAGTGCTTAATGCCTTCAAAAAACAAATGGGCCTGCTTGGTTACGACCTTTTATTCTTCTCGAACGAAAAGTTCCAAAGCGGTGACACCAACGACTATTTAGCCCGTTGTCAGCATTATAATGTGGACGGGTGCGTGCTCATCTCTGGACAAGAGCTGGAACCTTCCATCGCCCAATTGGATAATAGCCCTATCCCTTGTATTGGCGTTGACTTAAAGCTATCCGGAGGTAACTCCGGTTATATCATGTCAGATAACTTTAAAATGTCCTCCAAAGTAGTAGAACACTTTTATTTACTTGGTTATCGAGCGCTTGGGTATATCGGCAGCACACTGGAATCAGACATCTCAAATATGCGCGAAAGTGGTTATCGTAAAGCGATTGAGGATTTAGGATTGCCAATCAACGAACGATGGTTCATCAATGGAAGTAATTTTTACGAAGCCAGCGGTTATGAAGCCATGCGCCGAATGATTGCTGGCGGAAATCTGCCAAGGGCTGTATTTGCTGCCTCAGACCAGCTTGCTATTGGTGCAATCCGGGCCCTTAAAGAAGCATCCCTATCTATTCCCGATACGATTGCGCTTATTGGCTGTGATGACATCGAAGCCTGCAATTATACAACGCCGAAGTTAAGTACAATTAGACAAAATAAAAGCAAGATAGGGCGCCTGGCCGCTCTGATGCTTTATGACCTTATAAACAGCCAGTCGGGCACAACTTCCTTCATCGTAGTAGAGCCTGAGCTCGTTGTACGGGAGTCCTGCGGCGCAGCTGAGCGAAGCCTGAATACGGCTCAATAACACGCGGCATATCAGCGATTGGTACAACGCTCCGTTCGCAGCAGCGTCCACCCAAGTGCTAACGTTGATCCTGCTTTAAAAACAAAGAGGCTATCCCAGCATGATATGATATGCTCCCCATATAGTAGACAGGTGAAATAATAAAAACCTGTTACTGTATGGGGAGTATTTTTATGGAACAAAAGAAGTTTACAGCATTTGAAAAATTAACGATTCTCCAAGAGGTTGAATGCGGCCAGATCGGGCTCAAGGCTGCAGCTCGAAAGTACGGATTATCTAAAACATCTCTAGTGAAGTGGCGACGACGTTATCAATTGTACGGTTTTGAGGGGCTGGAAGTCCGGTCCTGCAACCGAAAATATACTGTGGAAATTAAGCGCCAGGCCGTTAAAGATTATATGGAGGGGGCATTGTCGCAATATCAAATCATCGACAAGTATAAGATCGCAAGTCGAACCCAACTCGCCAACTGGATTAAGAAGTATAATGGTCATAGCAGCAGCTTAACAGCTAATTCAGGAGGAACTAGAGCTATGACCAAAGGACGCGTAACCACTTGGCAGGAACGGATGGATATCGTGCTGTACTGCCTGTCGAATGGACAAGACTACACAAAGGCAGCAAACCATTTCCAGGTTTCTTACCAACAAATATATAGCTGGGTGAAGAAGTACGAAATAGGGGGCGAAGAGGCATTACGAGACGGCAGAGGACGTACCAAAGCACCTGAAGAGCTCACAGAAGCAGATCGCCACAAACTCGCGATGCAAAAGCTGGAATATGAGAATGCGCGGCTGCGTGCAGAGAATGCTTTTCTAAAAAAGTTAGAGGAACTCGAAAGGAGGAGACGCTAAGTCACGTTCGTCAGGAGAACATCTACCTGGCTATTCAGGCCATTCAGCAAGAGGAGTCTTGCTCTATTCAGCTTTTGTGTAACATCGCAGGGATCTCACGGTCAAGCTACTACAAATGGTTGAATCGTGAACCCAGTTCCCGGGAGACCGACAACGTGAAGCTTACACAGGCCATGCTTCTCCTGTATGAGAAGGTGGAACGAATCTTTGGGTATCGTCAATTGACCCTGCATTTGCGCAGACAAATGGGTAGAGTCATTAACGCGAAGCGAGTGTACCGTCTCATGAGGCTCCAAGGCATCCAGTCCGTCATCCGCAGAAAGAGGAAGAAGTACGTAGGCTCTGCGCCTCAGCAGGTTGCAGAGAACGTACTGAACCGTAAATTCGAGGCGGAAATGCCAAACCAAAAGTGGGTAACCGATGTAACGGAATTTAAATATGGTAACGGGCGGAAGGCGTATTTAAGTGCAATAAAAGATCTGCATGACAAGTCCATTGTTGCTTACGTTCTGGGTCATTCTAATAATAATTCGCTGGTTTTTAAGACGCTGGAGTTGGCTTTGCAGGCAGCACCAGAGACCCACCCCTTACTTCATAGCGACCGTGGTTTCCAGTATACCTCTCTGCACTTTAAGCAGATGCTGGACGAGGCAGAACTAACGCAGAGCATGTCCCGGGTGGGCTGCTGCATTGATAACGGACCCATGGAATCCTTCTGGGGGACACTGAAATGTGAGAAGTATTACTTGCATACCTACCGGACCTTTGAAGAGCTCCAAAAAGACATTGATAATTACATACATTTTTACAATTACGAACGGTTACAGGCAAAACTAAACGGCCTCAGTCCCAATGAATTCAGGACTAAGGCCGCTTAAGGATCTTTTATTATTTACGCTGTCTACTTGACGGGGTGCAGTTCATTTTGGGACAGCCCCTTTTGTGTTTTAAGAGCAGATTCTACAAAAAGAACAATGGACGGCCGTTACTACTAATACGATACATACGAGCACCCTGATCATCAGCGGCAATCTGAGACTGAAGAACATGTTCGCCATGCTTCCCTTCATCTTTCATCATGATGTAGTCCAACTTTTATGTATTTTCTTTATAACGGCATCTATACGCGCAATCCACATAGCGCTAATCCCTGCGTTATTAGCACGTCACTTTTATTAGCTGCAAAATGTATAAAACAACCATGGTTATTCTTATCATTAGTCTTCTTCAGGCGATCTCTTCGAAAGAGGCCTTGTTCATTCTGATTCGCCCCAGCCAAAAATATCTTCAAAGACTATCTCCCAATGCAAAAACTACCTATCGATAAATTTAGACTTTGGGCTGAAACACAAAATAAGGGGCGTCTCAAGCAGCCATTTCATGGCTTTTGAGACACCCCTTATCGTTACAGACTCTTTTGGTGGCTCCCGATCTAACCTGCGGGCTACCTGACCAAGAGCTTCGTCTTATAGGTCGAAGTACAGGGAGTATTCATGCGGATGTACACGAATCGCAACTTCTTGTGCTTCAGAACGTTTCAGAGCGATATAGTTATCGATGAAGTCTTTAGTGAATACGCCGCCTTCAGTAAGGAATTCGTAATCAGCTTCCAGAGAATCTAGCGCTTCGCTCAGGCTGCCCGGAACGCTGCGGATTTTTTCTTTGTCTGCATCGGACAGTTCATAGATGTTCTTGTCCAGAGGACCATAACCCATTTCTTCCGGGTTGATCTTCTTCTTGATTCCGTCCAGACCGGCCATCAGCATAGCTGAGAATGCCAGGTAAGGGTTAGCTGTGGAATCCGGTGTACGGAATTCGATGCGACAGCCTTTAGGCGTCACAGCAGCTACCGGGATACGAACAGCAGCGGAGCGGTTTCCTTTGGAGTAAACCAGGTTAACCGGTGCTTCATAACCAGGAACCAGACGTTTGAACGAGTTAGTGCTTGGGTTAGTCAGCGCGATCAGTGCCGGAGCATGATACAGGATACCGCCGATATAGTGCAAGGCCATCTCACTCAGGTTGGCATAAGCGCCTTTTTCGTAGAACAAAGGAGCGTCGCCGTTAAAGATAGATTGGTGAACGTGCATGCCGCTACCATTATCGCCGAACAGCGGTTTTGGCATGAACGTTGCCACTTTTCCGTATTGGCGTGCAGTGTTTTGCACAATATATTTGTAAGTCAGCAGATTATCAGCTGTTTTCTTCAAGGTATCAAAACGGAAGTTGATTTCCGCTTGGCCTGCAGTTGCTACTTCATGGTGATGACGTTCAATTTCAAGTCCGGCTTCAGCCAGCAAACGGCACATTTCGCTGCGGATATCCTGTTGGGAATCCACCGGCGCTACTGGAACATATCCGCCTTTAACGCCAACTTTAAATGCAAGGTTGCCGCCTTCTTCCTTACGGTTGGTATTCCATGCCGCTTCTTCAGAATCTACGAAGAAGGAAGAGCTGTTCATTCCGCTCTCATAACGCACATCGTCGAAGATAAAGAACTCGGATTCTGGTGCGAAGAATGCTGCTGTACCCACACCGCTTGCCTGCAGGAATTCTTCTGCTTTTACTGCAATACCACGAGGGTCGCGCTCGTAACGTTCACCATCAGGGGTGAAAATATCGCACATGATGTTCAGCGTCGGATGAGCTGTAAAAGGATCGATATATGTAGTGCTTGGATCAGGCATCATTACCATGTCAGATTCTTCAATACCGCGGAATCCTTTGATGGAAGAACCGTCAAACGCAACACCATTTTCAAATGTTTCTGCTTCCACTGCGGATGCTGGCAATGAGATATGGTGAGCACGTCCACCCAAATCTACAAAACGAAAATCCACCCACTCGATATTGTTTTCCTTGATCGTCTGCAACACTTTTTCAACCGACATGAATATATTCCTCCCCAATTTCCGAACATTAGGCCGCTCACAGTATCAAATGTTCTTGTTTATAATTTTTTTGCTGTCGTCATTATAAATCTCAAACCTAACATCGTCAATGCTTATGTCAGGTATTTTTGAAGACAATGTAAGATATTCTAACGCTTTAGTGAAAAAAGCAACTTTCTCAATTCCTATGTCACATTCATTCAATACGATACATAAAAACCGTCCTCTCCCTACGCCCGTAAGCGGAGAAGAGGACGGCCTAAAGGCTGATTTCTGCTTCTTGTACTAAAGAATCGGGGCAGCCTCAAGAGACTCCGAGAACTTGCGTCCCACCAGCGGAGCAAGCTTCTCCAGATCTCTCAGCAGGGTGTCAAACTGCTCAGGGAACAGCGACTGGACCCCATCGCCTGTCATGGAATTGTCGGGATCGGTATGCATTTCGATAATAAGCCCGTTGGCTCCCGCAGCAACAGAAGCTTTGGCCATCGGCGCAACCAGTTCACGCCGTCCTGTACCATGGCTCGGGTCAGAAATCACCGGAAGATGGCTGAGGTTCTGAAGCACCGGAATTGCTGACAAATCCAGCGTGTTGCGGGTGTAGGTTTCAAAGGTGCGAATTCCGCGCTCACAAAGCATGACATCGCGGTTGCCGCCGGCCAGAATGTATTCAGCCGCATTGAGGAGCTCATCGTAAGTAGCACTGAAGCCGCGCTTAAGCAAGACAGGACGTCCGCAGGTGCCCAGCTTGCGCAAGAGGTCGAAATTCTGCATATTGCGTGTGCCCACCTGCAGTATATCAGCATGCTCTGCACAAATATCCACATACTCCGGTGTCATTACCTCGGTAATGGTCAGCAGACCATGCCGCTTGCCGGCTTCTGCCATCATTGTCAGTCCTTCTACACCGACACCCTGGAAGCTGTAAGGTCCGGTACGCGGCTTGAACGCGCCTCCACGCAATACTTGACCACCGGAAGCTTTCACCAGCCGGGCGATTTCGTCAATCTGCTCCGGGGATTCAACGGCACAAGGCCCACCCATAATGACAAGATTCTCCCCGCCGATCTTCACGCCACGGATATCGATAACCGTATCCTCCGGATGGAAATCACGGCTCGCCAACTTATAGGATTTGGAGATTTTCACTACGTTCTCTACACCTTTCATCTGGCGCAAATGCTCGGCAAGCTTCGGTGTGACACCACCGATCAGGCCGATAACCGTATGATCCGCCCCCCGGGAGAGATGAACCTGCAGCCCTTCCTTTTCGATAACGGCAATAATATCATTTACCTGCTCTTGCGGTGTTTGATTGGATGTAATAACGATCATATTATAGCTCCCCTTTTAAGCAATTATTTAGCAAATGTTACCTTATAAATCGCACAATACTATCACGCTACGACGCGTGTACGCTTTTAAGCACTAAAGTGATTTTACCGCATTTTGTTCTTTTCGTCAACCTTCAATTACGGTCCCAGCTGCACTAGTTACCATTTATTTGCATAACGAAGCTATCTCTCTGGTGTACATTGGAAAATCAGCTGGTACAGTATGGAATAATTAAAGGGATATCCATCCAATAACAAAGAGCACACAGGCTCCGCTGCCGGAATCTGTGTGCTTCATTTTCACCCAATTTATAAGTTCAAATACCGGGGTAAACCTTAGGTAGCGCTCGCAGTCTTGTTCTTCACCGGAGGCAGCAGCTTCGCCATATTCACCGTACGTTTGATTTCCCATGTCTCCGGAAGCGCCGGATCATACTGCTCCAGGTAACTGATAACTTCCTTCGTAATCGGTGTAGGCGTCGAAGCGCCGGACGTTACCCCTACCTTGGACACTCCCTTAAGCCACTCTGTATTCAGTTCCGACACGTCGGAAATACGGTGGGCAGGCACGCCTGCGATCTCTTCTGACACCTGTGCCAGACGGTTGGAGTTATTGCTTCTAGGGTCGCCAACAACGATAACCAGATCACATTGACCAGCCTGCTCCGCTACAGCTTCCTGCCGTACCTGGGTAGCCATACAGATCTCGTTGTGCACCTCAGCGCCGGGGAACTTCTCCAGCAGCTTTTTCATGATATTTTTAATATCCCACTGGCTCATCGTGGTCTGGTTCGTAATAACGATACGGGAAGAAGGCACAGATAACCCTGCAATCTCCTCTTCCTTCTCAATCAGGTGGACATGCTCCGGGGCAATGCCGACAGCGCCTTCCGGCTCCGGATGGCCCTTCTTGCCAATATAAATAATCTCATAGCCTTCCTCTGCCTTCTCCTTGATGAGGTCATGCGTCTTGGTTACATCGGGGCAGGTGGCATCTACGGTTGTCAGCCCCTTGGCGCGGGCCATCTTGCGTACCTCCGGCGAAACGCCGTGTGCGGTGAAGATAACGGTACCACTGTCGACTTTATCGAGAATATCCAGACGGTTATGCCCGTCTAGAGTTATAATTCCGTCATCCTCAAAAGAATTGGTAACATGACTATTATGAACAATCATGCCCAGTATATAAATTGGCCGGGGCAGATCAAGATTTTGTGCGGCCTGCCGTGCCATTACCATGGCGTCGACGACACCGTAGCAATAGCCCCGGGGAGATATTTTGATAACTTCCATGAATTCACCGGCTTTCTGCTGTCAATGACGGCTGTAATAGGACCTGCCTAATTATACCCTATTCCAGCGGCGGAGCAAAGAGAAGGGGCAGCCAGATGACAAAAGTAGTCCCCTCGCCCTGGCGGGTAACGACCTCCACTGAACCGCCATGCTCATCAATAATCCACTTGGCGATGGATAGCCCGAGACCAATTCCTTCCGTAATGCCCCGCGACTCATCGGCCCGGTAGAACCGGTCAAAGATATGCGGCACCTCATCCTTGTCCATCCCGATTCCGGTATCCGTGATGCGGATCCCCACCTGGCTCTGATAAAAGACAGCGTCCAGCGTCACTACTCCGGAAGGTGTGTATTTGAAGGCATTATCGATAAAAATGAATAACATCTGCTGCAGATAATCCTTGTTGCCGACAATATATTTACCGTTCAGATGCCCCATAGCCCCTACAGACCATTCCGCCTGCCGCGGCAGGAAGGACGCCCGGCGGGCGACCTCAGTCATCATCGGCTCGAGCGCTACCGGCTCCTTATCAAAGGTCCGCCCGGTATCGGAGCGTGCCAATGAGAGCATATCCGCGACCAGCCGGCTCATGCGCTGCGATTCATCGGCAATATCCTTCACCGACTCCATAGAGAGCTGGCGGATTTCCGCCTCGGTCATTCTGCTCTCTCCCGGCTCCATCTCCCATATTTTTTGCAGCAGGTCGATGTTCCCGCGAATCGTGGTAAGCGGAGTCCGCAGCTCATGCGAGGCATCGGATACAAACCGGCGCTGGGTTGCATACGAATCCTCAAGATCCTTATAGAAGCCCTCCATCCGCCCGAGCATGCTGTTGACCGTTTCAATCAGCCGCCCGATTTCATCCGGCGGACCGTCATATTCAATGCGGGAGCTCAGATCGGTTCCCGTCTGAATTCCGTTCGCAGCTTCAATGACCATGCCGATCGGGCTCATGGATTTACGGGCCAGGAACAGGCCGAAGGTGAAGGCTGCGATCAGCGTGGCAAAGGAGCCGACGAGCAGGATGTTCTTGAGCCGGGTCAGCATTGTCACTTGTTCCCCAATATATACAGCAACCTGAAGTACACCTGCGTGATTGCCACTGCTAGTAGCAACATCAACTGCCTGCTGGTAGATCAGAAAGGGATTCCCGCCATAATAGGACTGAGAGAATCCTTGCTGTTTCTGGACGTTATCTTTCGCAGGATATTTGAATTCCAAATTGATCTGTGTCATGTTCGTGCTGAGAATCAGCTTTTCCAGGTCATAAATATACACTTGGGCAAATAAGCTCTGCCCTGCAGGTCCTCTAAGCACCGGCCCCAAAGTACCGTCATTGTTCAGGCCCATGTCGGGTTGAACCTGCTGTGCCTGCAGTTTAAGCCGGTCCTTCAAATCACCATAAGTATTGAAATAGACGAAACCGTAAATTGCGGCTGATAAAGCCAGCAGCATAACGGCCAAAACCCCTGAATACCAGGCTGTCAGCCGCAATTTAATAGACATGTTTAATTGTCACCTCTTAGAATATAACCGGCTCCCCGGATCGTCTGGATCAAACGTTTGCCGCCGTGCTCCTCCGTCTTCTGGCGCAGCATGGCAATATAGACCTCAAGCACATTGGACTCCCCGCTATAATCATAGCCCCAAATTTTATCCATAATCAGGTCGCGGGACAATACACGCTTCGGATTCTGCATGAACAAATGCAGCAGTTCAAACTCCTTGGCCGTCAGCTCCAGACGTTTGCCGGCGCGAGTGACTTCACGCGAGTCCACATCCAGCGTAATATCCTCATACGACACTGCCTGATCTGCGCCGCCCCCCTGCTCGCTCTTGCGGCGAAGCAGTGCGCGCACCCGGGCCAGCAGCTCCTCCAGCGCAAAGGGCTTTACCAGATAATCATCTGCTCCAAGATCCAGCCCTTTGACCCGGTGTTCGATTTCATCCTTGGCTGTCAGCATCAGTACAGGCACACTGCTTCCGCCTTCCCGTAAACGACGGCAAACCTCAAACCCGTCTACCTGCGGCATCATCACATCGAGTATAACTACATCGGGATCGCTGTTCAGTACAGCACGCAGTCCATCGGCCCCGTTGGCCGCAGTTTTTACATCATACCCCTCAAAGGCAAGACCACGGCGCAGCATGGATATAATTTTTTCATCGTCATCAATAATTAGAATATTCGGTCGCATCAAGCAGCCCCCATTGTCTAAATCGTTTATCTCTATTGTAGCATGAATGCGCGGCCCAGCGCCCTGTGCAGCAAAAACGGAAGGGTTCCCCCCTTCCGCTGTTCACTTTACCGTCCG
The DNA here is from genome assembly GCF_038008625.1 of Paenibacillus sp. FSL L8-0470. Classification (NCBI taxonomy): domain Bacteria; kingdom Bacillati; phylum Bacillota; class Bacilli; order Caryophanales; family Paenibacillaceae; genus Paenibacillus; species Paenibacillus sp. FSL L8-0470. The sequence continues at coordinate 2,054,803 of NZ_JBBOZM010000001.1, read as the reverse complement.
GTGTATTTTACTGCTTCTGAGTTTGGGTGGTGTCAAAATCATTTTTGTTGCCGATGGTAACCGGAAGCTCCAGCGTTTTGCCGTCACGGACCACATTCATTGTGACCTTGTCTCCAACCTTCAAGGATTGGATAAAAGTAATCAGATCCTGGCTGGTTGCATATTTCGTTCCGTTCACACCTGTAATGATGTCATAAGGACGCAGGTCGGCGGAATAAGCCGGTGATTTAAAGACAATCTCAGCAACCACAGATCCTTCTTTGATGTCAGTACCCATTTGCTTCGCCACTTCATCTGTAATGGTCATGAGCGAGGCACCGATAAATGGAACAGGTTCTTTCGGAATTTCCTGGTTGGCTTCAAGTTTGTCTACTACCTCTTTGATGGTGTTGACCGCAATGGCAAACCCGATACCTTGAGACTGCGTGCTAACGGCAACATTCATTCCGATAACCTGGCCGTTCATGTTAAGCAGCGGTCCGCCGGAGTTACCAGGGTTGATTGATGCATCGGTTTGAAGCAGGTTTTTGTAATTGCGTGTCCCGCTGCCGTCTTCTTCGTTAATATCAATGCTGCGGTCCTTCGCACTCAGCACACCAGCAGTGACTGTATGATCGAAACCTTGCGGGTTGCCGATCGCGACAACTTCAGAGCCTACCTTGATGCTGTCGGAATCTCCAAGAGCCACTGTAGGGAAGTCTGCCCCTTCGATCTTCAGTACTGCCAAATCCAGATCTTTGCTGGCGCCGAGCAGCTTCGCCTCATAAGGTTTGGTGGTTCCATCAACAGTTACTTGAATAACATCTGCATTATCAACAACATGCTGGTTAGTCAGTATATATCCGGTCGAATCATAAATGAAGCCTGTTCCAATACCGTAAGGAGTTAGCTGGGATGAATCCGACTCTGGTTCCGACTGGGAATTCCTGTCCGTCCCGGAAGATCCACTGCCTCCGAATTGATCACCGAAGAAAAATTGTGAGAACGGATCGCTCGTGTTTGGATTGGTTGAGCTTCTGCCGGAGCCCGTTTTGACCAATGTCTCGATTTTGACGACTGCCGGTCCAACTCCATCTACTACACTCGACACATCACCTGACCCGGTAACAAGTGCGGTGGTGGACGTCGAAGGAGTAATATGGGCATTGCCGACTGCCGTCTTGGCTGCCGGGCTGGCCACTGTAGCTGTTACCGCCTGTTCACCACCTGTGAACCAGTTACCGCGGTCTGCCATGAACATCGAGCCTGACAGCACGACCATCCCGGCGAGGAAAGAAATCAAGGCGGTTTTTATCGGTCTCTGGGGCTTGCGGTTATACTGCCAGCCGTTGCCGCCATCCGAACCGTTGCCGCCATTGCCGCCCCGTCCACCGCCGTCATTCCCGGTAGTGCGAAGTGAAGTGCTGTAAGGGGCCGGTTTGATCGGCTGCGGAGGAGTGACCTCTACCCGCTCCGACTCCATCCGGTTGTAATGCTGTACATCATCCGGATTCATCTCGTCTTTGTTCAAAGATTTAAAAGGTCCATAGGAATAGTAGTATGAGGATCCTGAATCGGTTGATTGGTTATCATTGCTGCTGTCAATGTTCTTAGTATTATCCCATTCCCGATCCGGTGAAGGTTCATTATCACGATTGAAGTTGTTTTTGTTATCGTCCATGTTTACGTTCCTCCCGTGCCTTGCCTGTTCGACAAGGAGTATTGTGTTGTTCTCTTGTTCTTATTTTGTACTTTAAACCTTAAGGTCACATTAAAAACAATTTAAGCGGAGATAAAAGATAATAGGGTTCAGACAAAACAAAAAGGCCCGCGCGCACATTGCCGCGCCGGCCCTTAACAACATCTTATAATAATCAAGCTTCATCTGTAATGAATCCATTTCCTTTATCCCTGCGCCCAGCCCTTGCGGTGGGCGTAAATCGCCAGCTGTGTGCGGTCGTCCAGTTCGCATTTCATCAGCAGGTTGCTGACATGTGTCTTCACCGTCTTGATGCTGATATGCAGCTCCTCACCGATGTCCTTGTTGGTCTTGCCTTCGGCAATAAGCAGCAGCACTTCCTTCTCACGCTCGGTTAGGCCGGAGGAATCCCCCTGTACGGTCCGCTGGCGGATGCCGCGGGTCAGCGCCTGTGAGACATCGCCGGTCATGACCGGCATGCCGCGGTACGCTCCTTGCAGCGCGTAGATCAGTTCCTCGGCCGAGACTGTTTTGAGCACATAGCTGACCGCTCCGGCTTCAATAGCGTCAACAACCAGATCATCTTCCAGGAAGCTGGTGAGGATGACAATTTTAAGCCCGGGGAATTCGGCTAGGACGGCCCTCGTCGTTTCGGCACCGTTCATCACCGGCATCATCAGATCCATCAGCACAAGATCAGGCAGACCTTCCTGTCCGCCGGCCTTCAGCATTTCCAGCGCTTCCTGGCCATTCGCCGCTTCGCCGATAACCTCGAAACTGGGCTCCAGCATCAGATACGTTTTGAGCCCCATCCGCACCATATCATGATCATCCACAAGCAGCACTTTTATAAGACTCATGTTCTATTCCCCCTGTTCCTGATAGCCCTGCACAAACTTTGGAATATGTACGCGGATCGTCGTTCCCGCTCCCTTGCGGCTGATAATTTCCACTTGGCCGCCAAGCTTTTCCGCACGCTCGCGCATCGTGGTGAGCCCGTAGGACCCCTGCTTGTGCTGCACATGCTCAAAGCCCTGACCGTCATCGCTGATGCTCAGTACGACCTGCCTCGGCACTTCGCGTAACGACAGGCTGACCACCCTTGCTCCTGCATGTTTGACGATATTGGCCATCGACTCCTGAATAATCAGGAACAACTGATGCTCGATCGCTTCCGACAATTCGCCCTGCAGTTCAAGCTCCTTCACGCCTTTTAGCCCATTCTGGCGGCAATAGTCCGGAAACCATTTCTCCAGCGCTTCAAACAGATTACGGCCTTCCAGTTCCACCGGGCGCAGCTGTGCAATCAGCGCTCTCATCTGCTTTTGCGCCATTTGGGACATCGTAATTAACTGGTTCATCACGATCTGGCCCTGCTCTTCATTGCGTTCCAGAACTTTAGGCAGCGAAGAAGCGGACATATGAATCGCAAAAAGCTGCTGGCTCACCGTATCATGCAAATCCCGGGCCATTCGCCTCCGCTCTTCCAGTACCGCGCTCTCCGCTGCCTTTTCTTTTTCAATCACTTCCTGTTCCCCTAGCCGTTGCAGCAATTGCATCTTGTTCTCCACGGTGTCCATCATAATGTTAAATTCATGGTAGACCCGCGCAAAGGACTGATCATCACTTTCAGGCATCCGTACAGACAAATTGCCTTTGGCCACCTGCAGCATGTTCAGATCCAGATGATCGATCCGGCGCTGAATCCGCTGTCCAGCCACATAGCCGATAACCACGGTGAACAGTACAATCCCAACACACAGGTACACCCACATGCGGTAATCCACAACTTCGATATAACCCAGGCATGTTCCGGCATACACAAGTCCGGCAGCCAAACCTCCGCTGAGCAGGAAGTAAACAAGCAGCATCCATTTGGTATTGCTAAAGATCGTCCCCATCCTTAACCTACCGTTTTGACTTTAATGTCGCCGATGAAAGCACTCACGTTAATACGAACCTTTTTGCCTGCTTCCTTGTAATAAGGTGTCTTGCACTGCACATTGCTCATAAACCCGCTACGGGACTGCTCCAGTACCTGCATGTCACCGATAAAGGAACTGCTGGTCACAGATACCCCAAGATTCATATCATCCGGAATATACACTTTGATGTCGCCGACAAACGCGGAAATATTAATCTTCGTCTCCCCGTAAGGAATTTGCGCATTGGTCAGGTCCAGCACCGTGTCACCGATAAACTGCGAAATGTTGGTATGCTTCAATTGAAAATGCTCACGTCCCATATGGACATCTCCGATAAAAGCAGACCGGTTAGTCGTTTCCTTATGATCCTCTGTCTGGTGAAACTCCTCATGCCACTCGCCGTGTCTACGGGCATGCCGGTCCTGGCGCTCCTGCCGTCTGCGTTCATGACGTTCCCGGTTCTCCTGCCAGCGCGATTCCGCAGCCGATTGAAAACGGCCATCCTTAGGGTCAATCTCGTCTTCATTAGTGTCTTTATTTAAATATTCATTCCAGTCACGCTCTCCGGCAGGTTTGCCGAACTTCTGCTCAAACTGCTCATCCAGCGTCGACTCCAGCGGCTTTGGAGGCGGGGCATCCGGCGAACCCTGGCCCGGCGGGTAGAAGCTTGGCGGCACTGGCGGTGCTGGCGGAACGGGAGGTACCGGTGGTGTAGCATTGCGCGGCTTGAAGATCACAAACAGTCCTCCGCCGATCAGCATGACGGGTATCAGCAATTTAAAGAAGTCGCCTGCTGAAACATCAAACCAGTCCAAGTTGCGCCCCAGAAAAAAGACCCCGAGCGCCAGAAAGAAAAATCCGCCAAGCGCTGATGAAAATTTAGATTGATGGTCGTCGGTGGATAGTAAACGCTGTACACCCATAAAAATGAGAATAACCGGCCAGTAGTCAGAAATTAGTGATCCTATGCTGAAATCGGTATAACCCATCTGTCTCAGCAGGAACACCGCGCCGAGTCCAATCAGGATCAGACCGCCAAGTACCTGGCTGGTGAACCTTCTTTTCATAATCCATTTCCCCTTTAGTTGTTATAGCAATCATGTCATCCGTTTCTTATAGCCTTAGTCTACAGAAATACTGGTGCGGGGAACAGCGGCGCGAGAAGTAAATAAGCCTCAGTCTCTGGACGGAGTCCATTGGTATTAATAGTAAGAAATTTCATGGATTATTTCAATGGCTACTCTTTAAAGCCGCAAAAAAAAAGCTGCCCCTCAGCTCATTATGAGCGTGATTGGGACAGCCTGTTTCATTGCTTTTAGATGTAACCCAGAGTCCATCACCGCATTACTGCTGCGGTTTTTGGACCGGTTTGGAGATCGTGTTGCTTTGCGTTGTTGTGCCTTCATTCTCAACAGCAAACTCAGCATTGTATTTTTCATTCGGTGTTTTGTAGTTTTCTTGTACCTTTGGTTTTTTAGCCACGGAATTCACCTCCCTTTTCGGAAGAGGCAAGTGTTTTGCCCCAGTCCGTATTATGGGAAGTGAAGTGCTGTATTATGCATACCCAAGTGAAAAAAACATCAAGCTGCCAAACGTCTGTAATTGCTTTTAAACGATTTCCTCCAGCAGGTCTTGAGGAACGGTCTTGTAAGTCTGGATCGCCCGGCTGAGACTCTTCAGCATGCTTTCCGTGCATTTTCCATTACCGCGTTTGATGAGCTGAACCACAACTGATTTTTTGCCCCACTCCTTATACACCTGCTTGGTAGTGGAAAAATATAAGTCAATCTTCCGTCCTTTAATCGCCGATCCGGTATCTGCAACAACAGCGTAGCCATAACCCGGAATATAAAGGATGCTGCCCAGCGGCAGAACCTTCGGGTCGGCTGCGATGGTGGAGACGGCATTTTTGTCCCTGCGTACCTTGACACCTGAATACGTGATCCCGTATTGCGGATGCTTCGAGGTTTTGCCTGTAGACTCAAATCCGGCCGTATAGCCGGTTGCCATAACCTTCAGCGAAGTGATGATCTGCTCGGGCGCTGGGGCAGCTACAGGCACGGTGGCCGGCTGCTTGGAAGCAGCATTGTTCCTCTTGCGCCCCTCCGTTCCTTCCGCAGGCTGAGGCGCCTGTATTGCGGCAGGACGTGTTGATCTTGAGGCGCCGCCTAGTGAGGATGCTCCGCTGGAGATCATTGTAATATCATCTGAAACCTTTGTATTTTGAGAAGCCTCTGACTCCGTTGTACGGACGTTTAGCGGATTGGCAGTGTCTCCCGTCCCGCTCGCCTCAACCGACTTGCGTCCATAATCCGGATAGATATCCGCAGCAGCCAGCATAAGCACGATGGTAACGAATAGACACCAAAACCTCTGACATAAGCCCATTTTGTTCATTTGTTAAACCTCCCCCTATTAGCGAAGGTTTCCCGTTTCACAAAATTTTATACATGAAGCACCAGCTTCCGGCTTCACGGGGCTTATGACAGAGGTTCATATCAGGTGACTAAATTACACGCTCGGCGATCTCTTTGGCAAGGGAATCAATAACTTCCTGCAGCGGCTGGGCACCGATATCGCCTTCCCCGCGCTTGCGGATGGAGACGGATCCCGCGTTCATCTCGTTCTCGCCGACGACGAACATATAAGGAAGTTTTTCCAGTTGGGCTTCACGGATCTTATAGCCCATCTTCTCGTTGCGCAGATCCACTTCAGCCCGGATGCCACTCTTCAACAGCTTCGCTTCCACTTCTTTGGCATATTCGTCAAAAGCAGAGGATACCGGAATAATCTTCACCTGCTGCGGGGAAAGCCACAACGGCAGCGAACCGGCAAAATTCTCCAGAAGGAACGCTACGAAACGCTCCATGGTGCCGAGAATTCCACGGTGAAGCACAACCGGACGATGTTTCTGACCATCATCGCCTACATATTCAAGCTCAAAGCGCTCCGGCAGCAGGAAGTCGATTTGCACAGTGGACAATGTTTCTTCCTTACCCAGAACTGTTTTGATCTGAACGTCCAGCTTCGGACCGTAGAAGGCGGCTTCGCCCTCTGCTTCGAAGAACGGCAGGCCCGCTTCTTCAACAACCTCGCGCAGCATCCGCTGAGCAGTCTCCCACATTTCATCGTTAGGGAAATATTTCTCGGTATCCTTAGGATCACGGTAGGACAACCGGAACCGGTAATCGGAAATCCCGAAATCGCTGTACACCTGTTTGATCAGCTCAAGCACGCGTGTGAACTCGCTCTTGATCTGGTCCAGGCGGCAGAAAATATGGGAGTCATTCAAGGTCATGGAGCGTACACGGTGCAGACCGGTCAATGCGCCGGACATTTCGTAACGATGCTGAATGCCAAGCTCGGCAATACGGATCGGCAGATCACGGTAGCTGTGCATCGAACTCTTATAGATCATCATGTGATGCGGGCAGTTCATCGGACGAAGCACAAATTCTTCGTTGTCAATTGTCATCTTAGGGAACATATCTTCCTGATAATGCTCCCAGTGGCCGGAAGTTTTGTAGAGTTCTACGTTGCCCAGCACCGGAGTGTACACATGCTGATAGCCAAGGCTTGCTTCCAGATCCACAATATAACGCTCCAGAATGCTGCGCAGCTTAGCGCCCTTTGGCAGCCAGATCGGCAGACCTTGTCCAACCAGCTGGTTGAATGTAAAGATCTCCAGCTCCTTGCCCAGCTTGCGGTGGTCACGTTTCTTAGCTTCCTCGAGAAGATGCAGATGCTCGTCCAGCTGTGCTTTCTTAAGCCAGGCTGTGCCGTATACGCGCTGAAGCATTTTGTTCTTGCTGTCGCCGCGCCAATAAGCACCGGCCACATTCATCAGCTTGAACACTTTGATCTTGGCAGTTGACGGCAGATGCGGGCCGCGGCACAGGTCAAAGAATTCGCCCTGCTCATAAATAGTAATCACGCTATCCTCAGGCAGCGCTTCGATCAGCTCCTGCTTATAAGGATCGCCCAGCTCGCCAAATCGATCCAGCGCTTCCTTGCGGCTAACCTCTTTGCGCACAATCGGCAGATTCTCGGAAACGATGCGATCCATTTCCTTCTCGATCTTCAGCAGATCCTCTGGATTCAGCGGATGCTCCAGATCCATATCATAATAGAAGCCATCCTCAATTACCGGACCTACTCCCAGCTTGACTTCCTTTGTGCCGAATAGACGTCTGACCGCCTGGGCCATCAAGTGGGCTGTACTGTGGCGCATGACTTCAAGGCCTTCAGGCGAATCCAGCGTTACAATTTCGACCAGCGCGTCTTCCTGCAGTGGAGTCGACAAATCTACGACAATCCCGTTCATTTTGCCCGCTGCGGCATTCTTGCGGAGTCCGCTGCTAATGGAGGCGGCCACATCATCGATGCTGCTGCCATCGGCGTATTCCCGGACCGAGCCGTCCGGTAGCTTGATACTTACTGACATTGTTGTTCCTCCTAAAAGTTTTGTTAGCATTTACTTCTTGAGTTTTCTTCGTACAAAACTACTTCGGAAGCATACGCTTAAGTTTTGTTAGCATTTACTTCGGAACGGAATGATCCACGCACACAAAAAACACCCGTCCCGCAAAGGGACGAGTGATTGCACCCGTGGTTCCACCCAAATTCGATTCCTCCCGGCTAACTACCTTAAATTAAAAAGCAGCCATTTACGGGATTACATCCTTCGTCAGCATGGGAATAACGGCCATGAACCGGCGGTTCTTACTGTCCCGCAGCTGCTGTCTTCAACAAGAAGCATTTCGGGAGTTCATAACCGCAGCTACAAAGGGGTAAATCGGAAGCCGGATACCGGAGGAACTTGCAGCCTTGTTTCCTCTCTCTGAAGCGGTCCTGAGCTAACGGTCCATATCTTTGTCGGAGCTGATAACGTGAATTATGGAGTAATTATAAATCTGTCCTCACCTTCCGTCAAGCCTGCAGCCTGCCCGAAATTCTGCAAGCTGTATTATTCTTCCCGGCGTTTACTTCCCGGCAAGCGGCCCGAACGCTTCAAAGACTCACGCAGCAGGTACTCTATATGTCCGTTTACGCTGCGGAATTCCTCTGCCGCCCAACGTTCCAGCGCCTCATGGAGCTCAGGATCGATCCGCAGCGGAAAGCTTTTTTTGGCCGCCATGATGAACCGCCTCTAGTACAACGAGCCGGCGTTAATGACCGGACTCGCTCCGCGCTCCGACACAATCGCTACCATCAGATTGTTGATCATTGCTGCTTTGCGCTCTTCATCAAGCTCAACGACTCCGCTCTCTTTAAGCTGGCGGATGGCCAAATCGACCATTCCAACTGCGCCTTCCACTATAATCTGGCGGGCAGACAGAATAGCGGATGCCTGTTGGCGCTGGAGCATCGTGCTGGCAATCTCCGTAGAATAGGCCAGATGAGTCAGCCGGGCTTCAATGACCTCTACACCGGATAAAGACAATCTCTCCTGCAATTCGGTTGCCAGCTCCTTGGCAATTTCATCCGCATTGGCACGCAGTGACATTCCTGATTCGTTGAAATTGTCATAGGGATACTTGCTTGCTACATGCCGCAGAGCCGTCTCACTCTGGATTTCCACAAAAGCCATATATTTATCTACATCAAACAACGCCTTGGCCGAATTGATCACTTTAAACACAATGACAGCGGCAATCTCGATCGGATTGCCTTCCACATCATTGACCTTCAGCTTGACGCTGTTGAAGTTGCGTACACGAAGCGATACCGTCTTGCGAATGCTGAACGGAATAACTGCCCATAATCCGCTGCTTGAAATGGTTCCGACATATTGTCCGAAGAAGGTCACTACCACTGACTTGTTAGGCTGAACTACTGTAATACTCGTACACAGCACAGCAGCTAGAGCAAACAGGATGAGCGGTACTGCCACATACTCCTGAGACGCACCGTAAATGCCTCCGCCTAGACAAATGACAATTAAAGCGACAACCCAGAAACCGCTGACCGGGCGCAGTGTTTTCTCTTTCATAAAGATACCTCCATTAGATATGTATTTGATATAATTATGATATCACTTTTGGTTGTATATGTAAATCCATTTTCTCGCGTACTTTTTCTATTCCCCCAAAAATATCACTGCATTATTCCTCATGTTTTCCTATACTACTAATCTAGCAAAGCTAATGTGATACACAAAAAATCAAACGAGGAAGTGGAAAACATGAGTGTTAAAGAACAGGTATTGGATATTATCAAAGCTTCGCCGAACCCGCTTAGCGCAGGTGAAGTGGAAAAGCTGTCGGGACTGGAACGCAAAGCCATTGACAAAGCCTTCACCGAGCTGAAGAAAGAAAATGCGATTGTTTCCCCCATCCGCTGCAAGTGGGAAGCTGCAGTGAAGTAATCCCTGAGCAGCCGCAGCAGTTTGCAGAGATCAATTTTCTGCCGGATAATCCTCGTAGTAAACAATGGAAGGCCCATGCGCATAACCGCATGGGCCTTTTTTATAAAGGAAATAAACAAAAAGATGTTCCGCTGCTCTCTAAGAGAGCCGGCGGAACATCCGGGTACAAGCTGAAATTAAGATGCTTTATTCTCCAGCATGCGGTAGATGATCACCGCTGCCTGAGCACGGTTCGCATTAGATTTCGGTGCAAACTTGGCGTCATCCATCCCATTCAGAATTCCAAGCTCTGTCAGCTGTGCAACAGCTTCCTGCGCATAGGAGGCAATGGAGGATTTGTCGGTGAACTTTGCCAAAACCGCAGTCTTGTCTACGGAAGGCAGCTGCTCTTTAAGCGCACCCGCAATCATAATCACCATTTCCTGGCGAGTAATTACACGTCCCGGCTCAAAGCGGTTATCTCCTGAGCCTTTTACAAGACCGGCATTCACCGCAATGGAGATCGGCTCAGAATACCAGGTTCCTTGCTTAACATCCTTGAACGTTGCACTTCCTGGCGTGCTAAGGTTCAGTGAACGAACAAGCATGGTTACAAACTCTGCTCTGGTCACAGTTTTCGCCGGAGCAAAAGTATTGCCGTCCAGGCCTTTGACTATGCCTTTGGCAGCCAAAGCACTGATCGCTTCCTGTGCCCAGGCTACCTTGCCCAGATCCTTAAATACAGGAACCGCTGTTGCACTCGGCACCGGCGTTGCACTAGGCGCTGAAGTTCCCGCCGGCGCAGGTGTTGCGCTAGGCGACGGGCTTGGTGATGTTGTTGGAGAAGGTTTTGGTGTTGCTGTCGGTAATGTACCGCCTCCCCCTGTGCTAGGAGCCGTAAGATTATTGACGATACGCCCTTCAAGCGCCGCAGTAATGGCACCGCCCTTGAATGTCTTCACAACGTAATCATAGAACACATCAAGGTCAATAGGTCCCGGCAAAGTTGCGCTTGCCTTCGTCAATACGCTGTAATTGTCACCACCTGCAGCCATGAAATTGTTGACTACTGCCGTATAGCTCTGAGTCATGCTGATCGCGGTTCCGTCAGCCTTGGTAAGATTGGCCACACGGTCAGCAACCGGCAGGTACATATTGGCCGTATATTTCAGACCAGAAATCTGCAGTGTTTTTGTATCTACCGTTCCATCAGCTTTAACGTTCCACTGCTGCTGAAGCAGCGTTTTGATTTGTTCGCCGGTAAGGGTAAGCTTCACCAGCGTGTTGCCGAACGGCTGGATTTTGGCCAAATCGCCAAATGCTACATTTCCCTTTGGAAGGTCGGCGCGGATGCCGCCCGGATTCATAAAGGCGAAATCAGCAGTCCCTTTGCCGTCACCGAAATCGGCTTGGCGCATCGCATCGGCAATCAGGTTGCCGAGATTGGATTCCTTGGTGTAGGCATCGTTACGGTTAATCGTTCCGTCTGTAGTGCCTACAGGCTGAGTCAGCTCCGGATGAAGCGCCAGATACTTATTCACCAGTGCCTGAGTCTCGGCATCAGGTGTGATATTTTCCTGGAATGTGGTCGTAACTACAGCCGTTTTGCTCTTCACATCACGGGTAGTAGGATCAATGACAAGCTTGATGTCTTCAAAAGCGCTGCCGTAAGAGTAAGCCTGTACAACCAGCTTGCCGTTCACAACCCCATTAGCCAGCGCATGGTTATCTCCGGCTACGATAACGTCTACCGGCGAGTTGGCCGGAAGCGCGTTGGCCAGATCGGCAGCTTCGCCAGTGGTCACATCATTTTTAGTTGTAGCGGGATCATGGGCAAGTACAATGATCGTTTCCACACCTTTTTGCTGCAATTCCTTGGCGTATTTCTCAATCGCCGCAACTTCTTCCTCAGCTGACAGGAATTTCACGCCAGCCGTACCGGCAGGGGATACTTTGCTTGGCGTCGCTTTGGTAACCACGCCAATAAAGCCGATTTGGATACCGCCAACTTCCTTAATAACGTAAGGCGTGATGATCGGTTCTCCGGTTTTGCTGTCAACTGCATTAGCATTGATGTAATCAAAATCCGAACCCGCATGATTAACTTTGCTGTTTATCGGGTCCACACCGCCGAAAATTTGTGTTTTCATTGCCGCAACACCTTGATCGAACTCATGGTTGCCCAAGGTTCCCACATCAAATTTCATCAGGTTCATCCATTCGTGGGTCGGCTCGTCGCGTTCAAGCGAGGATACCGGTGCAGATGCACCCACGGAGTCACCGTTATGGAACAGCAGGGAATTCGGATATTTCGCGCGCGCCTCTTTCAAATAGGTGGCGAGCACAGCTGCAGTACCTGCCTTTTTATCACCCACCATAGAAGTTGTATCCAATTGGCCGTGGAAGTCATTGATTCCGAGAAGGTGAACCTCGACATCCCCGGTAGGCGGAGGAGTGGTTTCCTTCAATTTCAAATTGTAAATTTCAAAATCACGTCCGTCACGCTCACCGGTATCCGTAATATTCCCGGTCATCACTGCTGCTGCAGCTGGTGAAGAGGTAAAGGTAACGTTGACATTCCCCTTGATCGGAGCAATCGACCAGTTGTTGTCAGCCGTTGGATCAATTGTACCGGCAGTGGTAATGTAATCCATCAGCACCTGACGGTTCTCTTCCTGGGAATTCAGGATCATGACCGAGTCCTTCACACCTGGGAAGTTGCCGCCGCCGCTGGCACGGTAGTTGTTCGTTACAACGACGAATTCCTGATTCATATCCAGCGGCTGATCGTTATAGGTGACTTCCGTCACCCGGCTGGAAGTTGCGTCATTGATAGTCCCGTCCGGCTTGTACTTTGCGTTCTTGGTCACATCAATTTGGTATTTAATTCCGTCAATTACATCGAAATTATACACGGCAAAAGAAGGATTAAGCAAAGACTGCGGCGTCGAAATGCCTGTTTTGATACGGTTGAAGGCACCGGCGCTCATTTCAAGCCATTCTTTGACTGTGCTGCCTTTGACCAAAATTGCTTTCAGCGTATTGTCATAGAGATAGAGGTCGCTGGCGCTGCGGATCGTCAAATCGCCTTTATCAATTTTGGTGTATTCGTCAGGGCCATTTCGTCCCGCTTTGAAAGGCGCCCCGACGCTGAGAATTGGCAGATCCTTGTATTCCGGTGCGCTGGTGGCGATGTAATTCTCCACGTACCATTTTTGCGCATAGGTTACGATCTGTACTGTCGGATCATCCTGTACCATAGCGAAGTAGCTGTTCATCGGAGCCGTAGTTTCGCCCAGCTTCTGGCCAGTGTACGCGATTGTAGCTTCATGGTCGGCAGCAACCGCCGCATCCACTTCGGCATCCGGAGCAACATTTGCGATGTTCACTTTGTTTTCTGTGCGGTAGATCGAACGTGTGGAGGATTCCGAGTTGGCCTTATCCACCTTCCAGCCGCTGTCTCCGTCTTTGACAACCGAGAGATCGATGATGCCCAGGTATGCACCACCGTAGCCGGCTTGTACAGCAGGAACATTATTGATGTGTCCCTTTGCATTGTCAATGACCGCTTTATCGTTGTTGTACGGCAGCTTGGTCACGGGATCTTTAAAAGAAGCATCCAGCAGGGTGTCATTCCCGTTGGTCGGGAATACCTTGTGGCTGTGGGAGAAGGTGATGGCGTCGATACCCGGCACTTTGCTCAACGCATTGACGTCATTTTCGGAAAGATCACCCTTCACGGCAGATGCATCAAATCCGGTATGTGCCATCGCCACGATTACATCTGCGCCCGCTTGCTCCATTTGGGGAACGAACTTCTCTGCGGTTTCGGCAATATCCTTGGTGATATATTTGCCTTCCAGATTCACTTTGTCCCATTCCATAATTTGCGGTGTTACCAGTCCAAGGAGTCCCACCTTGATTGTCTGCGTCTGCCCGCTGCTGTCAGTAACCGTCTTAGGAATGATGATATAAGGCTTATAGGCATTGACGTCATCTGCAGGATCCGCATTATGGTCGTCAATATAAATGTTTGCATTCACATATTTAAAATCAGCATTCGTAGCTTCGCTGTCTTCCTTGCTTCCATTAACTACCCGATCCAAATACTCCAATCCGTAGTTGAATTCATGGTTACCGAAGGTTGCTGCGTCATAGCCCATCACGTTCATTGCTGCGATCAGCGGATGAATTTTGCCCGCCTTTGTCATAATGTCCGATTTGGTTGCCATATAAGTGCCAAGCGGAGTGCCTTGAATCAAATCACCGTTGTCGAGCAAAAGATTGTTCGGATTCTCTTGTCTGGCCGTTTTGACCAATGTTGCCGTGCGGTCCAGACCTACCGTCAAGGATTTAACATTCTTGAAGTAGTCCCAGCCATAGACATTTGTATGCACGTCCGTTGTGCTCATAAGCCGCAGTTTAACTGTGGGCGAGGAGTCTGCAGCAGCACCTGCGGCTTCAGCCTTTTCCGCTCCCAAAACTGAACCTGCAAACATCCCCCCCAACACTTGCGCACCAAGAACCGTGGCCGCCAGTATTGAAGCGATAGGCTTGTTCCATCTTGTTACTTTCATAAGTTAATAATCCTCCCACTTTGTCACTTTATACCGACCGCAAAAAGTGTATCATGACAAAGTTAAGGAATCTGTCGAAGTTTATCAAATCTATTAAATAGTTTTGTAAAAATTTAAACTATTAGTAGATTCGACATAGTACTGGTCAGTTATCACCACGCAGGCACACAGCAAAAAGCACCCGCCCGTGAATTCCAAGTACACGGACAGGTGCTCTAACGCATTGTTATGAAGGTTTATTAAACTTAGAATATCAGCGGAGCTTCCTAGTTCTGCATGACAAAATCATTGTCGATCTTCGCATTGGCATCCTCGAACGTCCGCAGAATATCATAGCGTGTGTTACGCTGCGCAGGGATCTTGCCCGCCTCACGGATGAGTTGGGTGATCGACTCGATGTTGACCTTGTAGGTCGCACCCGCTGAGGAAACCACGTTCTCTTCGATCATTGTACTGCCGAAATCATTGCAGCCGTATTGCAGGGACAACTTGCCAACCTCAGGCCCCATCGTTACCCAGGAGGATTGGAAGTTCTTGATATTATCCAGCACAAGGCGGCTGATGGCTACCGTCTTCAGGTATTCCTCCGGCGTCTGTCTGTCCAGCTTCAGGTTGGTGTTGTCCGGCTGGAATGTCCAGGAGATAAAGGCCAGGAACCCTTCGGAGTCATATTTATTGGCGATACACTCATCTTGAGCTTCACGCACACGCAGTAAATGAAGCGCGCGCTCTTCCATACTCTCTCCCAGGCCAATAACCATCGTTGCGGTCGTGTTCATGCCGATTTTATGTGCGGTCTGCATGACGTCCATCCATTCGCGCCAGGAGCCTTTCAGCCGGCTGATCTTGCGGCGGGTACGGTCATCAAGAATTTCCGCTCCACCGCCTGGCAGCGAATCTAGTCCTGCGGCATGAATCTCCCGCACTACCTCTTCCAGAGAAAGGCCGGACACTTCCTTCATCTTCATAATCTCCGCCGGAGAGAAGGAATGCATCGTAATTTCCGGGAAACGCTGCTTAATGCCACGCAGCAGATCCGTATAGTAGCTGAACGGCAGATTCGGATTCGTGCCGCCCTGCATGAGGATTTCCGTGCCGTTTACGGCTATGGTTTCGGCAATTTTTTGATAGATGGTCTCATCGGGAAGCACATAGCCCTCCTCGGATCCGGGTCTGCGGTAAAATGCGCAGAAGCGGCAGTACACATCACACACATTGGTGTAGTTAATATTGCGGCCGATCACGAATGTGGCCAGCGGGTCCGGGTGCCAGCGTTTCATAATAATATCTGCGGCAGCGCCCATTTTCTCAATTTCGTTGCTCTCGAACAACCGGATAGTGTCCTCCAATTGAAGACGTTCGCCCTTCAGCGTCTTATCCAGAATAAGATCTATCGCACTCATCGTTCGCAGCCTCCTCTTAAGCCCATTTAGTATGATGGATGAATTAAATTTGTATAACATTTGAATAAGCTCGTTTCTTCATCGTATCACAATCCGGGCGGCTTGAGAAACTTTTTGCGTACACGTGATTCCTCAGCCGAGGCAGGCATGTTTTTACATTCCTAATAAGAGCAAAAAACAGCAGAGCCATCAAGCGGCGCTGCTGCCGGTACCTTTATCATCCGTCTGCTTTTCTTTAATTCGCAGCTTCCTCAAGCTCGATCCGCGCTGCTTCCAGCGCCTGGCTGAGATCGCTCTTCAGATCATTCACATGCTCTATTCCGACAGAGAAGCGCAGCAGGCGGTCATCCACGCCTACGGCATCGCGAATTTCGACCGGAATGTCGGCATGGGTCTGCACCGCCGGATAGGTCATCAGCGACTCGACACCGCCCAGGCTTTCGGCGAAGGCGATCAGGCGGATATGGCGGAGCAGCGGCTCCACATATCTGGCGTCTTTTACCTTAAAGGAGAAGATCCCGGTGTTGCCCGAGGACTGGCGGTTCTGAATTTCGTAGCCCGGGTGATCAGGCAACCCCGGATGGAATACCTCTGCAATAGCCGGGTGCTCCAGCAGATAATGAGCCAATTCCAGCGCATTGCTCTCATGCCGCTCCATACGCAGGGCCAGCGTCTTCATGCCTTTCATCAGCTGGTAGCTGTCATTTGGTGCAAGTACGGCACCCAGAGAGTTATGCAGAATGGCCATTTCTGCCGACAGCTCGGTGCCCTTGGTAACGATAAGACCCGCAAGGACATCGTTATGGCCGCCCAGATATTTGGTGGCACTATGGACAATAATATCCGCGCCGAGCTCCAGCGGACGCTGGAAGAACGGGGTAAGCAGCGTATTGTCTACGATTGTGAGTAGTCCTTGCCGGCGGGCCCACGTACACACGGCTGACACATCCGTAATCATCATCAGCGGATTGGTCGGGGTTTCAATAAATACAGCCTTCGTATTCGGAAGGCGCGCCGCTTCCAGCGCATCAAGATCGTTTGTATCCACATAGGAGGCTGTGATCCCGTACTTGGACAGAATCCGCTCCAGCAGCCGGTATGTGCCCCCGTACAGATCCAGCGAGACCACCAGATGGTCACCATGCCCGAACAGTGCAAACACTGTGGTCAGCGCAGCCATCCCGGAGCTGCAGGCAAAGCCGGCGTCTCCTGATTCCAGCTCCGCAGCCGCCTCTTCCAGCACGGAGCGGGTTGGGCTTTTGGTGCGGCTGTAGTCAAAACCTGTGCTTTGTCCGAGTCTAGGGTGGCGGAATGCCGTTGCATTATAAATCGGATAATTTACTGCCCCTGTAGCGGGATCTTCCTGTGAGCCAATTTGCGCCAGTCTGCTTTCAATCCTAAGTTTCTCGTCCATCTGTAAGCCTCCTAAATGTGGTGTAATCATTTCTATATGGTGTGAAGCAGCTAACGTCTTCTCTTTTAAATAATCGGACCAATATCGTAAGGGGTCTCCTGGTATACATAGTAATTGAGCCAATTGGCAAACAATAAGTTGGCATGGGCCCGCCAGACGGCCGGCGGTGTGCGCTGCGGATCATCCTTTGGATAGTAATGCTTCGGCAGTGCGACATCCATCCCCTTGGCTGCATCCCGGTCATACTCCCATTTGAGGGAAAAAGGATCATATTCAGAATGACCGGTAACGAAAATCTGTCTGCCGTCATGTGTCGCTACCAGATAAATTCCGGCTTCCTCCGATTCGGCCAGAATCTGCAGATCCGGATTAGCGAGGATATCCTCACGGGATATGTCGGTATGGCGGGAATGTGGAACATGGAACACTTCGTCAAATCCGCGCAGCAGCTTGACGTTATTATGGCTCAGGGTGTGCGGGAAAACTCCGAAGCATTTCTCGTCCAAGCTAACCTTGTGCACTCCAAAGTGGTGATACAGTCCTGCCTGGGCAGCCCAACAGATATGCATGGTCGAAGTAACGTTGTGTTTGCTCCATTCGAAGATTTCTTTCAGCTCTTCCCAGTAGTTCACATCCTCGAACTCCATCTGTTCTACCGGGGCGCCGGTAACAATTAATCCATCCAGACGGCGGTGGCTGATTTCGTCAAAGGTTTTATAAAAGCTCTTCAAGTGCTCTGCCGAAGTGTTCTTGGAGGTATGGGAGCTGGGATGCAGCAGAATCACATCAACCTGAAGCGGCGAGTTTCCGATTAGGCGCAGCAGCTGCGTTTCGGTTGTTTCCTTAGTCGGCATTAAATTCAGAATAGCGATTCTCAAGGGGCGGATGTCCTGGTGGAAGGCCTGGCTTTCATCCATTACAAAGATATTCTCCCCGGATAATACCTCTTTGGCCGGCAAGCTGTCGGGAATTTTAATTGGCATTGTTGTGTCCACTCCTTAACTGAATTTGAGTGCCGCTAATACGGCTTGTGTTTAAAATACAACCAAAAAAGACCTTTCTCGGGCGAGAAAGGTCATAGATTTGCAGTCATATGCGCCTCTCTCATCTGCCAGAGAACTTCTGCCGGGATTCAAATATCCCCTGCAAAGCTTCCGCAAGAATTAGCACCGTGCGTTCACACGCCGGTTGCCGGGTTTCATCGGGCTAGTCCCTCCACCTGCTCTTGATAAGATTTAGCTGTATTCAGTTAGAAAAATCTAAAATGTCAAACGTTGTTTTTCTTAAAATTCACTTTAAATCATGAACCTCCTTTTCGTCAAGCCCATACAATGCTAAAGAGCCCCTGAAAGTGAAAAGAATTTTGCTTGAAAGAGGCATACCCCGGCGTTATACTAGACAAGTGTTTCATACTATAAATGACGAAAAGAAGAGGTGAGAGAAGAATGGAAGGCGACCCGGGTGCGCAGTTAAGCGTGCAAAGTGAGCTACCACACAGGATTAACATCAGCTTGCCGGCGGCGGGAGCAGTTCTTCTTCATGCTCTCGAAACGTCATTTGGCCTTATTCGTTGATTGTACCACCGGCCAAGCTGATTTTTTTCTCTGTGCTTTAATTAGCATATCCCTGGAGAAGACTGGGGACAGAAGGAGTGAATCAGATGAAAATTCGGCAGGTGAACGCAGGAGTTTTTACAACTATTGAGGATATTGAAGAAACACTGACAGCCCCTACAGAGGGCTTCTACTGGATTGATGCGGATATTGAGGATTTGGAGCTGCTTCAGCCCTTATACAATCTGCATGACCTGGCCGTTGAGGATTGCCTCAGCGAAGAGGAGCAGCGCCCGAAGATTGAAATTTATGAAAGCCATTATTTTATAGTTGTCAACAGCATCCGTTTCGATGACGAGGAGATTTTCCTTCGTGCACTGAACGTGTTTCTCGGCAGACATTACATTATTACCGTCACCAAACAAAAGATCCATGAACTGCGTGTGCTGAAACCCATCCTGTGGGAGCAGGAGGTCAGCGAGCCGGACCGCTTCCTGTACCATCTGATCGACACTGTCGTGGATAACTATTTTTCCGTCGGCGACCGGATTGAAGTGCGGATTGAGAAGCTGGAGGAGGATATCCTTATGCATACCAAGAAATCGCATCTTAGCGAGATTATCGGTCTGCGCAGCGAAATACTCTGGTTGAAGAAGATGCTTGGACCGCAGAAAGAGGTTATCAACACCCTAAATAAAAAAGACCTCCGCCTGATTGATGACCAGCTGCAGAAGTATTTTAGCGACATTTATGAAAATGCGGTCAAAATCTCTGAAACCTTCGAGACCTACCGCGATCTTATGGGCAACTTACGCGAGGCGTACCAATCGAGTATTGCCAACCGTGCCAACGAAATTATGAGAGTATTTACAGCCATTACAACGATATTCATGCCGCTGACCGTAATTACCGGGATCTACGGGATGAACTTTGACAATATTCCCGAGACCCATTCAGAGTACGGCTACTATGGCGTTATTGCCGTTATGGTGACGCTCGGCTGCGGGATGCTGTTTGTTTTCCGCAAAAAGGATTGGCTATGAACAACAACGGACGAATACGCTAGGCGAAGGCACCGTTACCGCAAGGGAATGGAAGCCTTCGTCTTTTTGTTCAGAAGAAGCTGAATAGCATCTATTCTAATCTTCGTTAAGCATTGCCCATTGCTGAAATATTTGTAGGATCTCTTCTAAATTGTTCACTCCTCCTCTTCCCTGGAAAATATTATCGCTTACCTTGCCGTATACCCAGTCGACATCCGACCTGTCAATATTCAGCAGTTCAAAACCTTTATCCTCCAGTTCGGTTCCTCCCAAAAAAATGTCAACAGACCACCCGGGATTATCAAGTGTCGTAATACTGACAACCTGGCTGTGTTCCCAATCTCCGTCACATTGCCGTGAATACCACTCTTCAAGCCATTGTAAAACATTCATATATACAGCTCCAATCCAGAATATGTTCAGCGGCAATCCGCAAATTCCCTTTGATCATCTGCCTAAAGGTTAATGTCCATTACCCTGTTTGCATATTTTGTAATACAAATCGAAAAAAACCTAAGCGGAACTCTCTCCTGCAAGGGAGGAATCCCGCTTAGCTACAATTCTTTCGCTTAGGCAACTCCATTTCGCCTTGGCATCGAAAGCCTTATTCTAAAACCCCGTAGCCATTTCCACTCCGTTCTCCGTACCGCGCCGGAAACGGATCCGGATCAGCCGCAGCCGTTCATAATACATATCGAGCCCTTCGACAGGTGAAAATTCCTCTCCGTACGCTTTATACAGCACAGGCTTCAGGAATGAATCGCCCAACAGTTCATAGGCGGTCCATATACTGTCCTGCTCGTTTGGTGAGATTCCCTGTAGTTCCAGCTCAATCAGCTTCTCCACGGAATATCCGTCCTTCTCCAGTTCTTCTACCGCTTCGAGCACTTCACGGCGGCTAACGCCGCTCGTCGTTTTGAGCTGTTCCATTCCCAGGCCGTTTTCAATTCCCTGTAGCACTATGCGCCGCAGCCGCAGCCGTTCCAGCTGTTTCTTGTACTTAAGCTCTTTCTGCTTATAAAGCCATGAGCTGAAGGCCTCCTCTTCAACAGCCTCGTTGACCCAGCTCAGCGGATAACTGTGATCACGCGAAGCTCCCGAAGTAATGTTCAGCCATTCGGCCCCGTATTGCAAAGCCTTACCCTCGCCGACCCCCGGGATTTGCAGCAGTTCCTCCCGCGTGCGGGGAAGAAATGCGCTAAGCATCCGCAGCAGACGGTTACTGGCCAGAATATAAGGCGCTTTGCGTTCACTGGATGCTCTGCCCCTGCGCCAGGCGCAGAGCTCCTCATAAATGGCTTCGTTGGCGTGCTGTTCGCTGTAATGCTGCAGCTTGAGCTGCTCCTGATTACGGCTGTTCAGACCCTCTTCTTCATGGAATGCACCGTCGATTAACGGACGGTAGCCGTCCCCCATCTTTACCGCCAGCTCATGCCTGTATACACATAACATCTCATTCCATGAGCCGCCCTCATACCAAATGTTGTCGCTCAGCTCCTCGGCACCGGAAAAATCGCGCCAGCCCAGACTCCAAATGCCTTCTTCCTCGCCAATCCATAGCTGGGCAAACGCCTCCTGGTCTGCCCCTGACATTCTCGACAACCGGTTCATAAATACGATCTGCATCCCGATCCCTACCTTCCTCGTCTTACAGCAAGCATGATCGCGTCAACGCCGGAGCTTCCGATCTATAGAGCACGGCTGCTATACAGACCCTTGAACGCACAAAAAGCACCTCTCTCACGCTGAACGTGAAAGAGGTGCTCCCTCTTAAATGCTATACTGTTAAATCCTAGGATACCATAGATTGCCGAACAGTCAATCTCTTTTTGTGTTAGGCTCTGTCCAATGCCATTTTGGCTAATCCAAGCGCTCCGGACAGTCCGGCATTGTCTCCGAGCTGTGGTGAAACAACATAGTTGCCGATGCCTTCATTTAGCGCAGGATGCTGCACATAACCTCCCAGCAGCTCTTGCAGCTTGGCATGGATTAACGGGAACAGCTGACTTTGCTTCATGACACCGCCGCCCATAACGATCTTCTGCGGAGACAGAATAAGCACATAATTCATTAGTGCATGCGCCAGATAATGGGCCTCCATGGCCCAGGCCGGGTGATCCGCAGGCAGCTCGCCTGCCGGCTGGCCCCAACGGCTGCCGATCGCCGGACCTGCGGCCAGGCCTTCCAGGCAATCCCCATGATAAGGGCAAAAGCCGGCAAAGTTGTCCTCCGGATGGCGCGGCACCAGAATATGCCCCATTTCAGGATGAGATAAGCCGTGAATCAGCTCACCGCCGACCACTGCCCCGGCCCCGATGCCTGTGCCAACGGTAATATAAAGACAGCTGTCCAGCCCCTGAGCTGCTCCCCATTTGTATTCACCCAACGCTGCTCCATTCACATCCGTATCAAAACCGATCGGCACATTGAATTGTCCGCCTACGGCTCCTACCAGATTATATTGTCCCCAGTGAGGTTTCGGAGTCGTCGTAATATATCCATACGTAGGGCTTCCCGGCACCGGATCAATGGGTCCAAATGAGCCGATGCCGATGGCGCCGACTTGTTTATTGCCAAAATAGTCGATCACGAGTCCCATCGTCTCTTCGGGCGTTGTCGTTGGAAAGCTGACCCGGTCGATTATCGTCCCGTCCTCATTCCCCACTCCGCATACAAACTTCGTTCCCCCTGCTTCAATCGCTCCCAACAATTTCACTGCAGTGTTCCCCCTTCTCCATGAACGGCTGGCCGTTAACCGGCTCTACCGGTAGTTATATAATATTAAAGCGCTCTCTTGCCTTTATTATACGTGGGTTGCAGGGTTATGACAAGCGGTTGACATAGTTCTGTTTTCCGAAAAAAAAGGACATCACACGCTATCCCCTGTTTAACGGAGCTGCTGTTTTGTCCTTTGTCACAGCTGGTAAATATCTGGCTTACTTACGTTCATGATAGGCCCGGCATGCTGCGACAAACCGTGCGGCGGCCGGCAGATAAGAAGCCAGATGAATATGGGCATAAGCTGCCATCACATTGCCGCTTACATAACCTTCCGGCTGGCTGCCGCCCCTCCCTTTGCTCTCATACGCAAAGTTCCTCGGCTCTCCATGGTCATAACTCATGACGGAGTAATGAAATTCATGTCCGCGCAGCGTCTCTCCCTGCAGCAGCAGCAGGCAGTCCCGGATCGCGGTAACTTCCCGGTAACCAAGCGCCGCACGACGCTCCTGCATAACCGTATGAGCCGGAATAATCCCGGCCATCTCATGCAAGTTCCCGCTGCGGTCGGTCAGACTGCGTGCCAGTACCATATAGCCGCCACATTCGGCATAGAGCGGCATTCCGTCCGCCGCAGCTGACCGGATGCCGTTCAGGAAAGCCTTGTTCCCCGCAATCACGGAAGCGAACTCTTCGGGAAACCCGCCGCCGATATAGATTCCGTCCGCATCCGGCGGAATGCCCTCGCCGCGCAGCGGGCTGAATTCAGTCAGTCTTGCACCGGCGCGAATCAAAAGCTCCAGATTGTCGGTGTAATAGAAATTAAATGCCGCATCACGGGCAACGGCAAGAAACGGGCGGTAGCCGGCTGGTTCAAAGGACGGAGGGATGGGGTGAACTGGCGGCTCGTGGCTGGCTGACGCAAGTGACGGAGGGATGGGAAGATGGCTGTTTGGAGATACGGCATGGGATCCCGCCTTAGATTCGCTGCCGGTTGTCGGCTGGTCTGGCCGCTCGGAAGCCGCTCCCCGTTCACCTACCACACCCCCGGAAAGGTGCAAATCGGGAGCAGGATTAGTTGGCAATCTCGTTTCCGCGATGCCTGCCGGTTGATCTTCACGCAGGCAACCGGACGCCGCCGCCGGGTAGTCTTCAGCGGACGTCCCGCCCTGTGACGGGTTGCCAAACGGGGGGATTTCTGCCAGCGAGATCTCCGGTAAGAGGAGCGGATGCCGCAGCGGGGGCGCTGCTCCGGCAAGCTGCAGCAGCGCCGGGAGGTTGGTGCCCTCCGCCAGCAGATCGGCGGCACGGTCGAACAAGGGCTCCAGCTCCCCCCGCTCAACGGCAGGCAGCAGGCCCAAATGCCGCTCCGGAATGTCGAGCCCGCTATCCCGCAGCAGCCAGCCCAGCACGGGAATTCCGCAGGCGGCTTCAATCGCCGCCTTCACCGTCTGGTAATGGCTGGCACTCCCACAGCGGTTTACAATAACCGCGGCAATACGTACGCGCGGCTCCAGCTGCTGGAAGCCCAGCACTATTGCCGCCGCACTGCGGCCCATGCTGCGGACATCAAGCACCAGCAATACCGGACTGTCTGTCAGGATGGCGATCTCGGCGGTTGAGCCGGTTAGCCCTGTCGCTTCTTTGCCGTCATACAGCCCCATGACCCCTTCGATCACCGAAAGATCCGCTTCCGCTGAGGAGCGCAGAAAGTACTCCAGCAAATACTCGCCTGAGGTCATCCATGAATCAAGATTCCGGGGTGAACGTCCGGTGACAGCGGCATGATAGGCCGGATCAATGTAATCCGGGCCGCATTTGAAGCCCTGTACATTCAGTCCCTGCCGGGCAAACGCCCGCATCAGCCCAAGTGTTACCGTCGTTTTTCCCGAACCGCTACCTGTACCGGCTACAAGGATGCGGGCACGCCGCTGCAACGGAAGCCCGTCTCCTTCCCGCTCATACATCTGCATTTGCCTCCCCTCTGTCAAAAATAACCCTGGCCACAGCAATCGTCACATTGCCGCTTTTTTTCTTGGGCAAAAGCAAATCCTTCGCACCTGAAGACAAAAGGGCTGCAGGCTCGCAAACACCATAGGCTCCGGTCGCCTTGAATACGATCTCCGACGGCTGGTCCAGCGGAACCGTATTCAGCTGCTCCGGCGGATATAAAGCCAGCTCCCAGCCGTGCTTGGCGCACAAAGCGAGCAGGCCGGCTTCATCGCCTTTGATCCCGGCAGTGGCCGCGTTTCGCACGCTTAGGAGAGACAGCCCCAGCTGTGCAAGGGTTTCCGCCACCACCGCTTCCAGCTCCGCCGCCGAAGTGCCGCGGTTGCAGCCCAAGCCGAGCACCAGGCTGCGCGGACGGTACACTACGGTCCGTTCCGGCAAAGCCGCCGCTTCCGGCGCTTTCAGCAGCCGGTCGGTTACAACAATTGCTGCGCTGAAGGAAGCCGCGCGCATTTCAGCCATATCCCCGCAGAGCTGCACATGCTCGGGCAATGCCGCTCCAGGGTGCAGCCAGCCGCACTCCCCATGCTCCTGCAGGAAGGCTACCCGCTCGCCGTTCACCAAGGCGGCACTCACCGCCTTCATGTGTGTGAAGCTCTCCGGCCGCCAGCCGAATTCACGGCCGAGCAAATCCGCCGCGAACGTCCCCTGAACATCCGAGGCGGTTGTGATCACGGGATGGCTGCCCAGCAGCCCGGCAATCTGCAGCGTCAGCCTGTTGGCCCCGCCCAAATGACCGGAGAGCATGCTGATTACATGTTCTCCGCGTTCGTCAATCACGATGATGGCGGGGTCGGTTTTTTTATCCTGCAGTAAAGGCGCAGCTAATCTTACCGCTGCGCCAAGCGAGAAGAAAAGAATCAAAGCCTCATAACGTCGGAATAGAACCGGCAGCAGCTCTTTTAGGGGCTCAGCAAATATCCGGCGTTCCCCCGGTATCTCTTCAAGCTCCCCGCTGTACTTGGCGTAGCAGAACACTTCGGTACCGCTCAGTTGCTCCCCCAGCGTCAGTGCAAGCTTAATGCCGTTACGTGTAATGGCGATAGCCGCATATTTCTTATCCATGATTGCCGGTCCCTTCCCGGCAGCCGTGGGTAAACGTCTTGTCGTACAGCTTTGAGCGGTGAGCATCACAGTCGACCAGCCCGGGATCCAGTGCCCAGCCGGCCAGAATCATCGCATGCATCGTAATGCCCGCTTCACGCAGGTCAGCCTCCAGTTTCTCTACCGTTGTCCGCAGAATCTGCTGATCCGGCCAGGTGGCCCGTTTGACCACAGCTACAGGCGTGTCCGGACTCCACCCGGCGGCGAGGAATTCCTCCGCCGCATGTCCGGCCAGTGAAGCGCTGAGGAACAGTGCCACCGTGCAGTGATGGCTGGCCAGACGGCGCAGCTGCTCGCGCTCGGGCACGGGCGTACGTCCTTCGGCACGGGTCAGAATGACCGTCTGCGTCAGCTCCGGCACCGTCAGCTCCGCGCCAAGCGCCGCCGCTGAGGCAAAAACAGAGCTGACACCCGGCACGATCTCATAGCCGACGCCGCACAGCTTCAGCAGCGACATCTGCTCCAGGATCGCTCCATACATCGAGGGGTCGCCTGTGTGCACACGGGCTACGCTTTTGCCGGCCTGCACTGCTTCTGCCATCAGCTCCACCTGTCGCTCCAGATCCATCCCTGAGCTTTGCAGCACCTCAGCACCGGGCTTCGCGCTGGAGATCAGCTCTTCACTGACCAGCGAATCGGCGTACAATACGAGATCGGCCGAGCGCAGAATACGGCTGCCCTTAACGGTAATCAGCTCTGGATCGCCGGGTCCTGCCCCGACGATGTAGACCTTAGGTTCCAGCTGTGCTTCCGTCATTTGCTCACCACCATCAGACTCAAATACTCCAGATCCGAGCCGCGCAGCTCGCGGGCATCCCGCCAGACGGTCTCATAGGGAGAAGTCACCTTGGTGACAACGGACGCTTTTCCTCCAAGACCCAGTTCATCCAGCACCTCCAGCACCAGATCAAGCACCTTCGCCACCTTAAGGAACACTACAGTATCATGATGCAGCAGCGCTTCCTTCAGCGCCTCACGGTCTTCGGTAGCCGGAATGATACCCACCCGCTGGTCACCGTCGGCAAGCGGCTGTTCGAGTGCCGCAGCAGCACCCAGCACCGAAGAAATTCCGGGAACCGATATAATCGGCACAACGGGATGCTGCTCTTGCATTAAACGGGCCAGATGAATAAAGGTGCTGTACAGATTGGGGTCACCCTCCGTCACAAAAGCAACATCATTGCCAAGGCGCAGCTCATTCCAGCACAGCTCTACAGTCCAGCGCCACCCGTTCTCCAGCTGCACAGGGTCCTTGGTCATTGGAAACACAAGTCCCAGCATGACCTTTTCGTCCTCATTTACATAGGTGTCGACGATCTCCTGGGCATAGGATTTGCCGCCTTTTTTGGCAGCCGGATAGGCGATCACCGGACATTCTTTCAGCAGACGGCAGGCTTTGACCGTAATCAGCTCCGGGTCCCCGGGACCGACACCCACTCCATACATGGTACCTACAGCCAGCAAGGCAGCGTTAGACTCAATTACATTCTCGGCCTCCAGCTGGCCGTCAATAAACTCATACTCTTCCATAGCCGTTTGGGCCATCGCTTGGGCTGTCTCTTCACCGGCAATATTCTGCCCGCTTGAGGGTACTAGCTGCGGTTCCGCTTGATTGTTTGTCATCTCCAGTTTCTCCTTTTATTGAGCTGTATGTTTACTTGGATATATCCTTTGGTCATCACTACCTATGGCAGGAGGGGATTTATGCTGCGACAGTTTCGTGTATGTACGGCATGGCATTTTGCGGCTCAGGAATGCATACAAGAGTTCAGATTGGCACGCACGGGTGCACGTATGGACTGAAGCTATTAGTGACTAAATCTGGTAGTGACTAAATCTGGTAGTGACAAATCAGATATGGAATAATATTCCATGTGCTTCGCTTTAGATTGCCGATTGCATATCCGGACGATAGTCAGTTGATTCCCTTGCAGCTGCTGGATGCAGCACTCAGTTTCTCAAGGGGAGGACTGGCACAGAATGCTTGGTCCATCGCTTATGATCCGAGCAACTGGTAGCTACGCGGACTGGAGAGGCGCTATTTGCAGATTTCTTGTTGTTTTTCGCTCTTCTCGGACTCCAGAGACGTTATTCGCATCATTTATCTCCATGATACAGCCCAAGCGAGGAAATAGCGGCGCTGGGGTCCGTTTACTTGGAAAACTATGGCTCATTGATAAAATAACGTCGCTGGGGTCCGCCTCTGCACGTAGCTGTCTTCGTGATGTTACCTTCTTCGCACCGTGGCTATCTAGTCGTCCTCGTATTGATGTCTTCTTCGCATCGTAGCCGTCTAATCGTCTTCGTATCGCTATCTTCTTCGCATCGTAGCCGCATTCACAACTTTATCTTTTTCGCACCGAAGCCGCTGTACCCCTCATACCTATCTCCCGCTGCCCTGCAGCGTTCAACAGTTAAACCGTCTTATGGCCGCTGACCACATAGACGGGGTTCATCCCTTCAAACCGGGTCATGCCAAGAATCGGTTTGCCCCGTGAGGCCTGCAGCATCGTTACTTCCGGAGCAAATCCGGCGAGTGCCAGCGCCTCCATGCTGTTATGCAGCGTCTCAATCGTGATGGCTCCCACAACGATCCGCCCTCCGGGCCGCAGCCGGGCTGCACTATGTGCAATTATAGCTGCCAGCTCACCGCCGCTGCCGCCGATGAACACGGCGTCCGGGTCTGGAAGCTTATCCAGCCCCTGCGGGGCTTTGTCATGGATAATTGCAAAATCTGCACGAAACTTCCGCCGGTTGGCTTCAATGTTGGGCAGATTGTCTGCCCCTTTTTCCAGGGCATAGACCCTGCCAAGACGGGCAATCCGCGCACATTCCACCGCTACTGCACCGGAGCCGGAGCCGATATCCCAGACAATCGCATCCTCGGACAGATTCAGCTCCGACAGGACAAAAGCGCGGACCTCCCGTTTGGTAATCAGGCCCTTTTCCGGCTTCCGCTGCTGGAACACCTCATCGGGATATGCGAATCCGCGCCGCACCTCCACCGTACTTCCCGGCTTCCGCCGCAGAATTACCACATTTAGTGCCGCAAATTCCGCCAGCTCCAGCGCCTCCAGTTCCCAGAACCGGCAGACCTCTTCCGGGCCGCCCAACCGCTCGCAGACATAAGCCTCATACTCCATCATGCCAAACTCCCGCAGGTAAGCTGCAATCCGCGCAGGAGTATTGACTTCATCCGTCAAAAGAGCAATCTTCTGCCTGCCGTCAATCCGCTGGGCCAGCCCGTTAATCGTCCTGCCGTGCAGACTGATAAGCTCTGCATCCTGCCAGCTGTCACCCAGCCGGGAAAAAGCAAGCTGCACACTGCTGTAATGCGGAATCACTTCGACCTGCTCCGGCCCGAACCTCTTGGCAAGGTAGCCGCCAATCCCAAAAAACAGCGGATCCCCCGAAGCCAGCACAGCAATACGTTTTCCCGCTTTCCACAATCCCTCCAGCTTGTCGGCAAAAGGCTTTAGCCCGCCCTGCAGCGTGATCTTTTCCCCATCGTACCGGCTGAAAAACGACAGTTGCCTCTCCCCGCCGAGCAGTACCTCACTCTCCTGGACTTTTCTCAAGCTACCCGGCGTCAGCCCGCCTGCGCCATCCTCGCCGATACCGATGATATAAATTACATTAGCCACAGATTTCCGCCCTTCCCAGCACTCGGCCTTTCATCGTGATCAGCACCATTTCTACCGTCATCTCCCCATTCATGTGAATCAGGCAATGTCTGCAGGCATGAAGGCATAATTGTTCAAAAAAAGCGTAATTCCCGGCTGCCGTCATCATGTCCACAACCTGCGAAGCCGTATTGGCGGCAGCAATCTCCTGCACCAGTTCTTCGTCAGCCCCGGCTTCGGACGCTACTTGGGACAGGAAACCGAAATCAACCGGCGCATTTTTCGAGTGAATCAGCATGGCTCCCTGTGCTACTTTGGAATATTTGCCTGCCATGCCGACAAGCGTCACCTTGCTGAATCCATAAGCTTTGGCATGGCTGAGAGAGAACCCCACGTATTCGCCCATCTGAATAAAAGCTTCCTCCGGAAGCTCAGGGAACATTGCCATGGCATATTTTTCACTGCTGCCGCCGGTAGTGAGGATCAGCCCCCTGTTCCCTGTAGCAGCTGCAACCGATATCGCCTGAACCACACTCGCCTTATAGGCTTCAGTGGAGAACGGTGTAACCACTCCCCTTGTGCCGAGTATCGAAATACCGCCTACGATGCCTAGGCGCGGATTGAGTGTCTTGAGCGCAATGGCTTCGCCTTCGGGCACATTGATTACCACCCGCAGTCCCCGGGCGGCGCTATGCTCTTCCAGCACCTCGGATACAGCTTCCAGAATCATACGACGGGGCACCGGATTGATCGCGGCTTCTCCTACCGCTACCGGCAGCCCCGGCTTCGTTACTCTGCCGACGCCACGCCCGCCGTCAATCTCCACACCGGGATGTTCGAGCCAACTAACAGTGGCCTCGATCCAGGCCCGGTGAGTGGCATCCGGGTCATCCCCGGCATCCTTCACCGTGGCACAGGTTGCCATGGAATCATCCTGACGCTGCCATCCGGTCAGTTCGAAGGTATGCCGGAATCCCGCCGGCAAGTAAAGCTCCACACTCTCCGGCGCATCACCGGTGATCAGGAGGAGTGCCGCGCCTTTGGCTGCGGCGGCAGCACAGGCGCCGGTGGTATAACCCCGGCGCATAGGTTTCGAAGAGGTCTCCTCAGTCATGCCGATCCCTTCTTTGCTGTATGTTATGGGCTTGCTTGGTTCACTAGATTTTAACTTAGTGCTTCTGTGCTTCTGTGCTTATTGCTGCTTCTTAGCTTCTTAGCACTCTTAGCACTCTTAGTGCTCTTAGTGCTCTTAGTGCTTCTTAGTGCTTCTTAGTGCTTCTTAGTGCTTCTTAGTGCTTCTTAGCGCTTCTTAGCGCTTCTTAGTGCTTCTTAGTGCTTCTTAGTACTTCTTAGTACTTCTTAGTATTTCTTAGTACTTCTTAGTGCTTCTTAGTGCTTACTTGGCGTTACTTTTCACTTGTGGTCTGTGCATGTTCTACTCTCTGTTTGGCTCTCATTAATTCGCTTCTTCTTGTCTTGACTTGGCTTGGCTTGGCTTGGCTTGGCTTGGCTTGGCTGGCTTGACTTGGCTTCTTTCTTCTTAGTTAACGACTTCTATGTTTATTTATTCTTTATTCGTATAAAAACCTACCCTTTACTGCTACCGGCCAGATTCCTGTTGTTCAGTATCCTGCCGGACAGCCAGCAGGCTTAAGGCATTCACCGCTGCAACAACGACCGTACTGCCGCCTTTGCGGCCTATATTCGTAATGTAGGGAATGTCCAGCTTGCGCAGCTCATCTTTGGATTCCGCGGCGGATACGAAGCCTACGGGCATGCCGATAACGAGTCCGGGCTGGGCCGCTCCTTCTTTTACCAGACGAATCAACTCCAGCAGCGCCGTGGGCGCATTGCCGATAACATATATCCCGCCGGGGGCTTCGTTGCAAGCTTTGCGCGTCGCGACAATTGCCCGGGTCGTCCCCAGCATTTTGGCTTCTTCGATGACATCCGGGTCGGAAATATGCACCCTGACATCTCCGCCGTATTTATGTATCCTTTCCTTGGCGATACCGGCCTCTACCATCCGCACATCGGCAATGATCGGCTTGCCCTGCAGGATGGCAGCTATACCCGCTTCAATCGCCCGGGGATGAAACATCAGACTCCGCCCCAGCTCGAAATCGGCAGATGCGTGGATGATCCGCTGCACCACCGGATACTGCATAGCGTTAAAATAATGTACTCCCAGTTCCTTCGTGATCATTTGAAAGCTCAAGCTTTCAATTTCCTGCGGCTGCACCGTCAGCGGTTTGAAATCCGTCCCAAAGTCCACGCCCATTCCCCTTTTCATAATTCAATAGATGTTTCTACATCGTTTCATTCATGCACCGCCAGTACTGCTTTTACCGCACCTGCTATCTCATCCATTGCATGATAGACACTGCCAAAATCGCAATAAGGCGTGTCTGGACGCGTTATCAAAATGACATATAGCCCCATATCCAGTGCAGCATGCAGCTTCTCATCAAGAGATCCCTCTGCGCCGCTCTCCTTAGTGATCATGACCTGCGTGCCGTATTGCCGGTACATCGCTTCGTTCATTCCCCTTGAAAAAGGTCCCTGCATCCCAATAATATTCCGCTGTTCTATCCCAAGCGCAAGGCATTTATCGATGTTCTCCAGGCAGGGAAGCAGCCTGACCGTCAGGCGTACCTCCGGATCGCCGAGCAGCTGCTCCGCAAAAATCTCCAGTGTCTTCCCACCGGTGGTCAGCATGACCGAGCCTTTTAATTGTTTTGCTTTGCGGGCCGCAGCTTCATAAGAATCTACACAGATCAACCGGGGATGACTGTCATAATGAAGGCTTCGCCGCTCGTAGCGAAAATAGGGCAGCCCCAGCTCTTCCGCAGCAGCCATTGCATTGGCATGCGCCTCAAGTGCAAAGGGATGGCTTGCGTCTACTACAACACTGTAATTCCCCTCCTGCAAAAAGGAGATCATTCCCGGGCTGTCCAACCTGCCAACCGCAGTCCGTATTGCGGCTGCTTCAAGCCGCTCCGCTGCACTTGGCGTTACAACAGAAGCCACCAGCGGTAATCCGTGAGATGAAAAAGTCAGTGCTAATTCCCGGGCATCACTCGTTCCGCACAACATAAATATCATAGCGTTCAGAATTCCTTCGGTCCTTTGGCCGAAGATACTGTCTGTACTGAAAGGTCCCGCTGACGCGGCTGTATCTTGCCTTCCGTACCCATCTCGGAGTGATGCTCCTGTGCATGCTGCCCGCTGCAGCACTGATGCCCATGAGCCGTATAATTATGCCCACATTGCCCGTGCTCGTGATTATGATCTTCCTCACCATGATGGTGATACTCATGCTCGTGATTATGATCTTCTCCATGAAGATGATCATGTCTGTGATCATGTCCGTGGTCTTCCCCATGATGATGATCATATCTGTGGTCATGGCCGTGATCTTCCGCATGATGATGGTGATGCCCGTGTTCCTCTTCATCACCTTCCTCACCATGGTGGTGGTGGTGATGGTGGTGTGCGGCCGCCTCAACACGGTATTTACAGTTATCGCAGTTGGCGAAGGATTGGCCTTCCAATGTCTCTTCAATTCGCTCCGCAAGCATGTCGGACAGCAGCGGGTGAGACCCAAGATAACTGCCTTGCTCCACCTCGACCTCCGGATGCCCGGCAGCGAACTGCGAGATGATATCAGAAAACTGCTTCATCAGCACTCCGGTGAAAAGCAGGTACGGCAGCACCACAATTTTACGCGCACCCAATGCCAGACAACGTTCCAGCCCCTCGGGCAGCGAGGGTTTGGCAATGGCGATAAAGCAGCCCTCTACGCTTTTATAAGCAGTCCTTTCCCACAGCAGGCGGGTCAGCTTATAGAAATCACTGTTGGCATCAGGATCGCTGCCTCCACGGCCCATAACAAGAATAATGGTGTCTTTGTCCTCCACTTTCGAGGTGTTCATCTCAACTGCAGCAATGCCTGTATTGCCAGCTACGGAGACAGAAGATGCTACCCACGGACCCGCGTCATTCGCATTCCCCCCCGATGTCAGCATCTTGTCTTCCGGCTGGTCCGGCTGTCTCCACGCAGTTGCTTCTGCGATCCGGTCCAGCAAAATATCCACCGCCCGCTCCTGCACGCCGACCGGACGTCCGTACACAAATTCCACGCCCGGATACTTTAGCTTCGCCTGGTCCATGGCCAGCGGAATGTCCAGCTTGGAATGGCCAGCCGCGAACAAAATAATCGGCACCACGTAAACTGTCGAAGCGCCTCCCTTTACACAAAGCGCTATGCCCTCAGCAATCGAAGGCGAAGCCAGTTCTATAAAGCAGGTTACAAAGGTCAGCTCCGGCTTGCGGGCGGCAAGCTCACTTGTGAATTTCCGCAGCTCATCGTTGCCCTCCGTTACCCGGCTGCCGTGTCCTACGAGCAATACTGTTTTCATTCGTTGTGCCCCCCCTGCTGAAAAAATGTATAAAACCGTTCATTGATTTTGCCCTGCGAACCGTATCGCAGGGCAATCGCTGTAACTGCGGCTATGAGCTCATCTTCATTCATTCCTTCACGGACCAGGCTGCCTGCATGTGCGCCTCGTCCCGACCTCTTCCCGCCAAGGTACAGCTCGAAGCTGCCCTTGGAGTACACTATACCGATATCCTCCAGCACAGCTGAGCTGCAGGCCATGCCGCAACCGGCTACACCGATCTGAAGCTCCCGCGGCACCGGCCGTCCGTGGAGCAGCTTATGAAGGCGGATAGCTGCATTAAGTCCGTCTTCCTTTCTCAATTCACAGAAGCCGCACGTTTTCACTCGCACAAAATCCCCCGGCAGGCTCACATTCAGCCCGGCCTTTGCC
Source organism: Paenibacillus sp. FSL L8-0470 (assembly GCF_038008625.1). Lineage (NCBI taxonomy): Bacteria > Bacillati > Bacillota > Bacilli > Caryophanales > Paenibacillaceae > Paenibacillus > Paenibacillus sp. FSL L8-0470. Next base: position 2,020,577 of record NZ_JBBOZM010000001.1, on the reverse strand, counting down.
AGCCGGTAAGCCTTATCCTCCTGCTCAGCCCCACTGCTGCGCAGCAGAAAATGTCCGTCCCGCGTACACACCAGCTGACCTTCATCACCTGCAAGCTCCGCAAGCAGCGCCATCTGTGCGCCGCTATATCTGCGGCTGCCAAGTGCCGGCGAAACCTCCAGTTCGGAGGCTTCGAATTGCGCCGCCGGCGAAACGGCGGAAGCAAAAGCCTTAGGCAGCTCCGTCCGGGCCGCTGCAGAAGCAGCTGCGCTGCCCATAGGGCCAGCAGCGTTATTCACCTCTGCTGCGGCCTCTGCTGCGGCCTCTGCGGCAACCGCTGCCGCAGCCAGCGACCACGGCTCTGCAGCTGTCCGCAGCCGCTCATGCGGCTTCAGCGCCTGCGTCTCGGCGCCAAGACTGTACTTGCGCTCATAGCCGCGCGGCGTCACCATCAGACCTTCATAGACGGTAGTCGCGGAGTTGCCGACCACAACTGTGGAGAGCATGCCGATCTCATGCTCCAGCATATCCTGCAGCGTAGTTACAACCGTCTGCTGGCGGTCACGGTAGGCACTTTTGACAATGCCAACCGGCGTGGACGGATCGCGGTAGCGAAGCAAAATGCTGCGGGCTTCCTCAATCTGCCGCTTCCGTTTGCCGCTACGCGGATTATAGAAGGCAATTACAAAATCCGCCGCACCCGCCGCATCGACACGCGCCGCGATGCTCTCCCACGGCGTTAGATGATCGCTCAGGCTGATCGTGCAGGCATCATGCATAATCGGCGCTCCCAGCAGTGAGGAGCAGGACTGGATCGCTGATATTCCGGGAATCACCTCCACTTCCACACCGCCCGCACGCTTCCAGCCCCGTTCGATCAGCACCTCGTACACCAGTCCTGCCATCCCGTACACACCTGCATCCCCACTGGAAATGACCGCAATGCTCTGTCCCGCTTCCGCCCTGCGCACCGCTTCCTGGGCGCGGCTAACCTCTTCCGTCATACCGGTGCCGACAATTTCCTGATGCTTCAGCAGCGGCTTGATCAGCTCTACATAGGTGTTATAGCCGATAACAGCTTCACTTTCCTCAAGCGCAGCCAGTGCGCGGCCTGTAATATGCTCCAGGGCACCGGGGCCAATGCCGATAATCAGCAGCTTTCCTTGTTTTTCCATCCTTTTTCCCCCGTCCACAAAATAACCTGATTTCATGCTTCCCCTGCTGCTTGCTACAAGACTCTATATCTAGCAGATGCTTCTGCCAAATCAGGTACATTCACATCTGTCATAGTCGTAATCATTCTATTTAATTTCCCGCTTCAAAATGGCTTTGAACTCTTCTGCATTCCGGGGAGCAGCCTGCCCGGCAGTCAAACGGCCGGGCAGGCTATGCCATAAATCAGCGAGCAGCGGCAGGTCAAGACCGAGCGCCCGCAGGTCTTCCCCGTCTGCAAGAATATCCTCCGGCGATCCGGCTGCCCGGCAGATTCCTTTATCCAGCACAATGATCCAGTCCGCCCAGCGGTAGGCCAGATTCATATCATGCGTCGCCATGACCACCGTGGTGCCCTTGGCAGAAATGCTTTCAAGTCCCGCAAGCAGCTGTCTCTCGGAGAGCGGGTCCAGATAGGAGGTCGGCTCATCCAGCAAAATCAGCTCCGGCTCCATCGCCATAACCCCTGCGAGCGCCGTGCGCTTTTTTTGGCCCAGACTGAGCTGATGAACCGGCTTATCTTGCAGAGCCAGCAGATTCAGCTGCTCCAGCACTTCCAGGCAGCGCTTCTGAATAGCGGCCTCATCCATGCCTGTCCCCCGCAGCCCGAAAGAGATATCCTCGATAGGCGTACTAAGAATCAGCTGTTGCTCGGGGTCCTGAAAGACGAGGCCCACGCGGCGGCGCAGGGCGGCCAGCTCTTTTTTGGAATAGGCCAATGGGGTGCCGCCCTGCAGCACCCTGCCTTTCTGCGGACGCAGTACGCCAACCGCATGCAGAAACAAGGTTGATTTGCCGGAGCCGTTGTGGCCGAGCACTGCTGTTTTTCGTCCTTTGGGGATGGAGACAGTCAGCTCCCGCAGCGCAGGTTCCGCCGTGTCCGGATAACTGTAGGCGACCCCCTCAAAGACCAGGCTATATTCGTTATTCATTGCAATCTCCTTACTCTTGTTCAGTCTCCACTTCTACTCCTGCCGTTGGCTGATTCCTGCATCAGGTAATCACCTGCTCCGCAAGATCCATAACTGAGCGAGCAGCAACAGGGAAATACCAACGCAGGCCTGAACCGCGAATCTGCGCGGCACCGGGCGTGACACGTAAGGCGGCAAAATAATCTCACCCATGTACCCCCGGGTTATTAGCCCCTGCGACAGCCCATAGTAGCGGTGCATCGTATTGGCAAACAGCGAGCCCGCCATTCCCGCAACTTCCCGCAGTTTGGCCACCCGTCCTCTTCTGCCGCCGCGCAGCCGCCGCGCCAGCATCATTCCATGTGCTGTATCGCTCAGCAGGAACAGAAAACGGTACATAATCAGCATGAGCTCCAGTACGATCTGCGGCATGCGCAGCCTGCGGAGTACCTGCAGCAATTCTCCGAACGGTGTTGTAAATATGATAAAAAAGCAGCAGGTCAGGCAGGCCAACACACGCGCCAGCAGCAACCCTGCCCGGTGCAGCCCCTCCGCCGTAATGTATAGCGAAAGAGTCGAAGCCGGGAGCTGCAAGGACATTACCGTCTCACCGGCAGTTGGAAGGCCAATTTCAAGCAACAGGGCCGGCAGGCTCAGACAAAAGAACAAAAGTGCCGTACCAAACAGCAGGCCGTAGGCACGCAGCGGGATTTTGGCGTACAGGACGCACCACACACTCATCCAGCCGGCAACCACAAGCTGCAAGGCCGGATGAAGCGCATAGGAAAGGATGAACATGAACGCTGCGAACAGGCTTTTCCACATCGCGGGCAGCTGCCTCAGCGCATTGCTATAGGATAACGCATCAATTCTTCTGATCATTAAGCTTGCGCCGGTCCTGTCTGCCTTTCAGCAGGCCGATGGAATAGCCAATCACTCCGGCCCCGATCGCCGCCTGCAGCGCGAACAGCATGCTTTCCGTTTCGCCGGGCAGCTCCGTCAGCGGTTTGAACCAGGGCTCATAACCGGGATCAATCTCTGTAATTACACCCTCTGCGGCATCGTCAGCCCCGCCGAATTCCCCGTTCACCAGCAGCAGAGGCAGCACCACCAGCAAAATCACCGCCAGTAGCATCAACCCATTTTTCCACTTATTGCTCATCACAGACTTCCTCCCTTGGTTTGCCGTTTCAGCAGCGACAGCTCATTCGGACTGTAGGATTTCAGCCAGTTCCAGAGCAGCACGGTCAGCAGCCCCTCGCTGATGGCGAGCGGAATCTGCGTCACGGCAAAAATACCGCCGAACTTAATCAGAGAAGCCAGCACACCTCCGTCTGCTGCCGGAAAAGCCACTGCAAGCTGAACCGAGGTCACCACATACGTCATGAGATCGGCCACTGCCGCCGCCATAAAGACAGCCAGCTTTTCACGTCCATTCACCTTCATCAGCAGCTTATAGACCGCATACCCGGCAAAAGGACCGGCCACCGCCATCGAAAATGCATTCGCTCCAAGTGTCGTTATCCCCCCGTGTGCCAGCAGCAGCGCCTGAAACAGCAGCACAACAGACCCGATTACGCTCATCGGCAGCGGCCCCAGCATTACAGTACCAAGTCCCGTTCCTGTAGGATGGGAGCTGCTTCCGGTTACGGAAGGCATTTTGAGTGCTGACAATACAAAGGTAAATGCACCCGCCAGCCCAAGCAGCAGCTTCAGCTCCGGGTTGTCCTTGGTCATTTTCTTCAGCTTAAGGACTCCAAGGGCAAAAAACGGCAGAAATGCCCCCCACCAGAATACGGCCCAGCCTACCGGCAGAAAACCCTCCATAATATGCATCGCGTTGGCCGTGCCCGGCTCATTCAGCAAAAAATAAACGGTAAATCCGGCAATGAGTGCAGCAAAACTCCAAAACTTGCGTTTGTTCATGCTTTTCCCTCCATGGATTCGTCATTTTGTGCCGCATCAAATCAAAAACTCCCGCCCCGGGGGGTGGGAGTGCTATGTACGTCATCAGATATGTAAGAGATGGTGGTCCCGCTGCAACAGCGAAGAATTCGCAGAATTGTAATTTGGGGTAGCTGAAGCTGGCACTTGCTCTGCACCAAATCTTCAACATCCACCGTCTCCAAAAATGCATGCCTTCATCTCTTTAACCAATTCGTACACCGCTCCTATCCGCGTAGAGTCGTGGTGCGCGCAAACAAGGTAGGTCTCCTGGCTCGGGATCATAACGCCTTCCTTCGTCTTCCCCGGCTGTTTGCCGAGTGACATGCTGAAGTTCAGCTCTTCCTTACAGTGGCGGGACCGCTCGGGATTTGCACCCGATTCCCTGTTACCCCTTGTAGTTACAAGGGCACCTTGTCTTATCGCTAATTTATCCTGTACATTATAGTGGACTTCGCCGGGGGGTGTCTGTGATAAAAGTGGAGCGGCAAAGTTCTCCAGCACACCATCCGGTGGACCCTACGGGTTGTAAGAAATTCATTTAAGTAATATAATCATTAACTATATAACTTGAATCCGGAGGCGTACCCAGAAAATGAAACTTGATCTTACCGAAGATTCCCTGCCGGTGTACGAGGCGCTCTCAAGCGCTGTACGTCTGCGAATGCTGCAGCTGCTCGCTGTTCAGCCCATGAACGTAAAGGAATTGGCGGGAGCGGTCAAGCTGAGCAGTGCCATTATGACAATGCATGTGCGCAAGCTGGAAACGGCCGGACTGATCCGCACCCATATGGCCCCCGGACGAAGCGGACTGCAGAAGATTTGTTCTCTTGCCGCTGAAGGGGTGGAGATTATCTTCCCACTCCAGGCCAAAGCAGAGCGCAAGGGTCACAGGAAAGAAATACCGGTCGGACATTATTCCGACTTTGAGATAGAGCCCACCTGCGGGCTGGCCACTACCGAGCATATCATCGGCAGCTTCGACGATCCGCGTTATTTCTGGGATATGGAGCGGATGAATGCCGGAATTCTCTGGTTTGGCAAAGGGTATGTCGAATACAAAATACCCAACTTCCTGTTATCCAGCCAACAGCCGGAGGAGCTCATCATTACGATGGAGATAGCCTCCGAAGCACCGTCAACCAATAATAACTGGCCTTCGGATATTGCATTCACGCTGAATGGCCAGAAGCTAGGGTATTGGACTAGCCCAGGCGATTACGGAGACAGCCCGGGGAAATATACCCCTGCCTGGTGGCCCGCGTACACCAATCAATACGGCCTGCTCAAGCAGCTGCGCATTACTCCAAAAGGAACCTATATGGACGGCTTAAAACTCTCCGACATTACGCTGGAACAGGTAGCAATCCGCAACAAGCAGTGGACCTTCAGGCTCTCGGTGGAAGAGGATGCCGAACATATCGGCGGGCTCACCTTATTCGGCAAAGGCTTCGGCAATTACAACGAGGATTTGGTCGTAGAGCTGTTCTATACCGATGGATTCAATAGTGCTGACGCGGATAAAACGGATACAGCAGCAAGGACTGACAATGGGAATGGAACAGTTTCCTAATCAAGCGAAGCCTTCACTGTAAAGTCCGCACATATATTCTTCTCTTCTCACATAAACGCCCCCATCCCTCGCGGTATTGCATCCACGAGTGATGAGGGCGTTTAAAATTTCAGTATGCCTGGGAATCCATGGGCTTCTTTCCGGTATCACAGCCAATGGACGCTTCCTCTGTGACAAAGGTTCTCTAACGGCTTGGCGGAACGCTACTCCGTGACCGGACTCCACAAACCGCCGCCCGGCAACGGACAGCCACGCTCCTTCAACTTGGCCACGACCGGAATGATACAACCGCAGGCCGTGCATGTTACGCCATCCTGGAGCTTCGGGCAGGCTGAGCAAAGGGCAACCCGCTGCCTGTATACTTCATCTGGAGCAGTGTTGTCCGGGGTGAACATTGATGAAGCCAGAATCCGGGCAATCTGGGCATCCGTCACCTTGTACTCTTCCCGGCAGCCCTTGCAGGTCGATAAAGTACTCATATCGTATGCTCCTTAAGCCTTCGGGGTAATTTCCAGCACGGTCACCGACATCGGAGGCAGCTCAACGTTTAGCTTGTCGCCTTCCAGCTTAAAGCCGGTAAACGGCTGTGGCGTCACTGCCTCCGGCTGGCTAAATGTATTGTGGGCATCAATTGCTGTTCCGGCCAGCGTCGTTCCTGTAATTTCAACCTCTTCCCCGGCAAGCCCGCGCAGCTCCAGCGGAAGCGATGCTGCTGCAGCATGATTCAGGTTGCACAGGCTGACATGAATTACACCCTCCGCCGTAATGGAAGCTGAGGCCGAGACTTCCGGAATCTCGCGGCCTTCAAAGCTATAGGTGCCACTCTCCAGCGAAAGATCAAGCAGCTCCGCATCCTGATGCACCTTGTACATGTTGAATACGTGGTACGTAGGAGTCAGCAGCATTTTCTCGCCTTCCGTAAGAATTACAGCCTGCAGCACGTTGATCGTCTGGGCAATATTCGCCATACGAACGCGGCCGCTGTGCTTATGGAAAATGTCGAGGGTCACACCGGCAACCAGCGCATCACGGATGGTGTTCTGCTGATAGAGGAAGCCGGGATTGGTTCCAGGCTCAACATCATACCAGGTTCCCCATTCATCGACAATGAGGCCCACACGTTTCTCCGGATCATATTTGTCCATAATCACGCTATGACGGGTTACCAGCTCATCCATGCGTAGTGCCTTCTCCAGCGTAGAGAACCATTCGCCGGTTTCAAATCCGGTAGCTGCCCCCTTCTGTTCCCAGGCAGGACCCGGAATGGTGTAATAATGAAGTGTGATGGAATCCATATAGCGGGTGGCTTCACGCATCAGTACCTCCATCCAGTGATAATCATCGACGTTCGGACCGCAGGCAATGCGATGGATCTTATTGTCTCCATAATTGCGCACATAGGTCTGATACCGGCGGTACAGATCGGCATAATATTCAGGACGCATATTTCCGCCGCAGCCCCAGTTCTCATTGCCCACGCCAAAATATTTTACTGCCCACGGCTCCTGCCGGCCGTTCTCCTGACGCAGCTCCGCCATTGGCGAAACCCCGTTGAACGTCAAATACTCCACCCACTCCGACATTTCCTGGACCGTGCCACTGCCGACGTTGCCGTTGATATAAGGCTCACAATCCAGCATGGCGCATAACTCCATAAATTCATGGGTGCCAAAATGGTTGTTCTCCACCGTGCCGCCCCAATGCGTGTTGATCATCCGTTTGCGGCCTTCGCGCGGACCGATGCCGTCTTTCCAGTGATATTCATCGGCGAAGCAGCCGCCCGGCCAGCGGAGTACCGGAATCTTGATTTCTTTAAGCGCTTCCACAACATCGTTACGGATGCCGTTCGTGTTCGGGATCGGCGAATCCTCGCCTACCCAGATACCTTCATAAATACAACGTCCCAAATGCTCGGAGAAATGTCCATAAATATTCCGGTTGATTGTTCCCTTGCGGATATCCGCATTTAATACTGCACGCTGAGCCATTTTAATAATCCACCTCTCAATAATTAATATATATATTAATTACTTAATGATTATATTAATATTATAAACACTGCTAAACCTCTTCGTCAATCTTTATATATGGCATGCTCCACCCCATTCGCAAAAAAAGCACTCTGGAACCTATATAGATTCAAGAGTGCTTTTGCAAAAAAATATTCAACCTGTATCAGCGGCTGGCGAAGGTCAGCCCAGATCGCCAAGCTCGATCTGCACAATACCCCGCTCATCCTGCACACTGCCGATCAGATGCATCAGGCTGCCGAATTCCAGCTCTTGGAACTTGCGGGCTGCCGTCTCGCGCTGCAGCGCCCACAGGCATTCAGCCAGCGTGCAGACTACCGGAACATCACAGCGGATTTCTGCCAGCTCACGGGACAGGTGAAGCATATCAAGATCGGCCTCAATTTTGGCACGCACGCCTTTGGGAAGCAAGTGAAGATTTTCGATTACCCCTTCCACCGTACCGTATTCGGTCAGCAGCTTCAGCGCCGTTTTCTCGCCAATGCCTTTTACACCGGGGTAGTTATCGCTGGTATCGCCCATGAAGCCCTTCAGATCGATTACCTGGGCAGGGGTGAGGCCCTTTTCCTCCAGCAATTCCGCCGGATCGTAAACTTTATAGTTCGAGCGGCCTTTTTTCATAATGACGACTTTGACGGTATCGTTGACCAGTTGCAGCATATCATGATCGCCGGTGAGAATGTACACCTCGGATTCCCCGCTGTAGCATGAAGCAAGCGTGCCGATGCAATCATCCGCTTCATAGCCCACCAGTCCAATATTCGGTACGCCTAGTTCAGCCACGACTTCCTTGACCAGATCAAACTGTGGAATCAGCTCCAGCGGCGCATCTATCCGGTTCGATTTGTAGCCGTCATACTTCTCGGTGCGGAAAGTCCCTTTGCCCATATCCCAGCAGCAGACCACATGGGAAGGCTCAAATGTGCTGACCGCATCGAAAAAATACTGCAAAAATCCGTACACCGCATTGGTCGGCAGTCCGGCCTTCGTCTTGCGGATATATCCTCCATAAGAGGTCGCATAAAAGGCCCGGAACAGCAGAGCCATTCCATCGACGATCATTACCCGGCCCGTTGTTACTGAACTCATGTGTAACCTCTCCTTATATTCCATCTTATTAGGCGTTGCTCCAGGCTTCGCCGTATTGCTCTTCTTTATAGCCTACAGTGACTTTCTTGCCGTCAGTGACTACCGGGCGTTTGATCAGCATCCCGTTGCTGGACAGCAGTTCAAGCTGCTCTTCTTCACTAAGGCTGGACAGCTTGTCCTTCAAGCCCAGTGCTTTGTACACCTCACCGCTCGTATTAAAAAACTTCTTCAACGGAAGCCCGCTGTTCGCGACCAACAAACGCAGCTCTGCCACAGTGGGCGGCTGCTCGGCGATATGCTGAAGCTCCAGCTCATGCCCCTGCTCCTTCAGCCATTTGACAGCGCTGCGGCAGGTTCCGCATTTTGGATATTGATATACTTTCAGTTGACTCATAGCAGCTCCTTTGGCAGTTCCCTTTTAAAATTTATAGTGAATTCAATTGCAGCCCAACTGCAGCTAAGGAGATGACCCGTGGGGCTGTCATGTATCATTCACAGATAGAATTGTAATTCCGGCCTATCTTTTCGTTTTACAGTGCATTAGATCAGTAATACGGGCGTTACTAGAGGGAAATATGCCCGCTAGTTCCAGCCGAACCATCAATTATAAAAGGATAGCGGGAATTACTCCCTCTATAATTGTAGAAATCACGCTATAACACACTATCGATAAAATTACAGGTAGTAAATCCCGCTATTCACTCCGCTACTTCCAAAAGCGATAATTACAGGGACCTTTTCCCATTAATCACGAGGTCCAGGTGTTGCGGCGGCATATGCTTGTGCAGGTGCAGTGCAGGTGCAGTACCGCTACTCCCCAGCCGTCTCCTTTTCCAGCTTCTGCTCAAGCAGCGCCATATCCGGCGGCAGCGGCGCTTCGAAGACCAGCTCCGCAAGCCCGACCGGGTGCTTGAACGACAACCGCACCGCATGCAGCGCCTGCCGCGGAATTGAGGCATCCAGCTCCGCAATGCCCGCAAGCCATGCCGCTTCCTCCGAAGTCAGCTCCTCCTTGCCATACAGCAGGTGGCGGTACATGCCGTCACCGATCAGCGGGCAGCCGATGGAGCTCATATGCACCCGGATCTGATGGGTGCGGCCGCTTTCCAGCTTCAGCTCCACCCTCGCCGCACGGCCCGGGTAGGCTGCCTTGACCTCATACCGGGTCAGGGAAGGATAGCCGTCCGGCGTCACGATGCGCCGGTGCGGTTCTGCCGGGTCACGGTCAATGGGACCGTCGATATCACCGCGCAGCACCGCAGGAATTCCGTGAACAAAGGCCGCATATCGTTTGTCCACGGTTCCGGCAATCATCTGCTCGGAAATATGCTGGTGACTATAAGGATTTTTCGCGATTACCAGTACGCCCGACGTCTCCTGGTCCAGCCGGTGAACCGGGCGGAAACGGTACTGTTCTCCCTTTTGCGCCCAATAATGGACGACTCCATTTGCCAGTGTGTCCGTATAATGGCCATGGGTCGGATGGACAATGATTCCGGCTGCCTTGTTCACGACCAGCAGATGCCCGTCCTCATACAGGATATCAAACGGAATATCCTGCGGCAAAATATCCTCCGACGTTTCCTGCTCCATCCGGATGTCCACGGTGTCTCCGGCGCTGACCCGGACGCTGATATAGACTCGCTCGCCGTTCAGCATAATCCCCTGCTCTGTCATCTTCAGGCGGGAGAGCAGCTTGCGGGACACATCCATCCGCTTCTGCAGGATGGTCTTCAGCAGCCAGCCGTCCTCGGACGGCGGCACAATATAGGAGATCGGTGAATAATAGCTTGTCATATTATTTGCGGAACACCTTTTTGCTGCGCACATACTCTACATCAGCAATCTCCAGCCGTGTATTCGCTGTGCGGGCCAACGCAAAGAAATAGTCCGAAAGACGGTTCAAATAAATCACAGCTTCCGGATTAATATCTGCGCTGCGGCCCAGCGTAACCGCCCGCCGCTCTGCACGGCGGCAGACGGTGCGGCAGACATGCAGCACTGAGGACAGCTGGCTGCCGCCTGGCAGAATGAAGCGCTCCAGCACCGGATTCTCCGCCTGCAATTCGTCGATCCAGCCCTCCAGGCGAACCGCCATCTCGCTCTTGACCTTATATTTGCTCTCGCTGATTTTCACAAAAGCCAGATCCGAACCGCAATCGAACAGCTCATGCTGGATCTCCAGCAGTTGTTCCCGGACATCGGCGAACCTCTCGTCCTCCATCAGACTGCGGGCCTGACCCACAAAGCAGTTCAGCTCATCAATCGTTCCGTAAGCCTCGACGCGGACATCATCCTTGCCTACCCGTCCGCCGATGACCGATGTTTCTCCCTTATCCCCCGTACGCGTATAAATCGCCATCTCTTTTCTGCCCCCTTCACTCTCAACATCACATATTCATAGTTTAATCGGTAGGATGTAAGGTTGGCAAATGAAGATCAGTATTTCTGCCATGTTAATAACTGCCTGAGTCCGGGCAATCCATGGCAAGTTCAGTCAAATTACGGTTTTCGCGTTTTTGTATAACCTCTTCAATCACACCTGCGCCTTCTGTTCCTGCAGGAAGCTGATAACCTCCCTGTTGATGATCTCCGGCTGCTCATGATTAACCCCATGCCCTGCATCCTCGATCACTTTATAGCGGAAATCCCCATCCTTCAAAATCTCCAGGAAATCCTTCTTGTGGCCCAGCTTGTAATCCCCCACCAGAAAGTAAAGCTTGTCTCTGATCGCAACCGCCTTCTCTTTATCATAAGGCTGAAGCTGATGAACAAACATGGCCTGCTGATTATGGTTCTTCATTAACAGCACCAGATGCTCGGCCACTTCAGGATGCTTGTCAAAAAGTCCGGAGTTTGGCGAGCTTAGCTTTCGGGTGACCTTAAGCAGGTTATTGCGGGTCGGAACAAGAATTTCCGGGAACATCATCATCAGCGTCTGGATCATCGCCTTCATCGGAGCAGTAATCATCCCGCCTTCCATGCACACCACCCCGAATACTCTTTCAGGCAGGCAGGTCGCATAATTAAAAGCCATGTAGGCACCATTCGATACACCCGCCAGATGGAATTCCCCGATCCCCAGCCCATCCGCTACGGCAGTAATCCAATCCACCTGTGAGAACATCCGCTTGCTGAAATTGGCGTTAGGAATACTTTTGCCGGGTCCGCCTATCGTATCTACCGCGATGCAATAGAAATGCCGGGATAATTCCTGCATATTGAGCATCCACATCACTGCAGAATTATCACCCACCCCGTGAAGCAGCAGTAAGGGCGGATTGCCTTCATTTCCTGCCGTTATACAATGCGTTGATCCGTATTCCGTTTCAATATCCAGCTCGCGGAATTCCGTCGCCCAGCGGCCCAGCAGCTCATTATAGGAATGCAGCACCCTCTCCTTGCCTGCTTCACGTTTAAATACCTTGACCATGCCTGTTCTCTCCCTTAGGTTCAATGTCCGCTTCTGTTAGCTTCTCTTCAAAAAGCGCAGCACCAGCTCTGTAGTAGGAAAAGACGTCTGCTCCGTGGCCTGAGCTCTTGCGATTCCCAGCCCCTGGATGAATGAAAAATAAGCAATCGCCAGCTCCAGCGGATCGCCTTCCACAATCTCCAGGTCCTGCTGGCCTTCCATAATAAGCGGAATCAGATGCTCAAAAGGCTCTCTTATCTTGTCCCTCGAGATCCGCTTCGCTTCTTCCGGGATAGCTTCGGAGGTTGCTGTCTGCAAAAGAATCAGCCGCCAATGCTGCATCGCAAGACTGCCCGGGGACAGAAACGCCTCGGTCAGCCAACTGATTCTCTCCATAGCCGTCCCTTCCAGCTCCGCTGCATATAGCACGGATCGTCCTGCCCCTTCCGACGCCAGTTCGACAATCTTGGTGAAGATCTCCTCCTTCGATTTGAAATACATATATACATACCCCTGGCTGAATCCTGCACTGGCCGCAATATCCTTGATTTTGGTCCCGGCAAATCCTTTCCTCGAAAAAACCTCGAGCGCGTGAGTTATAATTTGGCGCGTTGCCTGATCTGGAGCGAGTTGCTCAAAGCCGTCGATAAATCTCTGCTCCAGCATTTTGCTTTGAATGCTCATAGACACCTCCATGAAATGAATGATCGTTCATTCATAACCCATTATAAGGAATTTACTAGTAATAGGATACATCTATTTTCGGCACACAAAAAGAGGGCCCTAAGGCCCCCCATCTCCAAATGGATGTATGTGCAGTCAATCCCTGCGCATACGTCCTCTCATATATTCATTAATCTTCAGGTCCAGCAAACTGCTGATTTCAATCACAATATCCGAGGTGAACGATTTTTCCTGCATAAATAGCTGCTCCATTCTGCTGCGAAGTGCCTGAATTTCATCTTCCAGAGAGAGTTTGCGAGTTGAAGCATCCGCCTTGCAGGACCGTTTTCCGTTTCCCGGATAACATTCCCCGCTATAGGAAGGCAAGTAACAATCGGCACAGAGCACAATCATCCCTCCTAAACTTCATCTCACTGCCTTATTCAGTCCGTTCACGTTCCAGCTGTAAGACGAATTCACCTATCCGCTCTATCGCCTCGTTCAGCTGGGATACCGATGTGGCATAGGAACAACGCAGATAACCTTCACCGCCTAAGCCGAATACACTGCCAGGAACAGCAGCTACCTTGTACTCCAGCAAGAGACGTTGGGCAAATTGATCCGAGGTCAGTCCGGTGCGGCGTATGCTTGGAAAAGCGTAGAACGCGCCTTGCGGCTCATGGCAGTCCAATCCCGCATCGCGCAGGCCTTTGACGATCAGGCGCCGCCGCTGGTTGTAGGAATCCGTCATCCGGTCTTTCTCTTCCATACCGTTGGTCAAAGCCTCCAGCGCAGCTACCTGCCCCATGGAAGGGGCGCACATTACGGTATACTGATGAATCTTCAGCATGGCCGAGATCAAATCGGGGTGGCCGCAGGCATAACCCATCCGCCATCCGGTCATCGCAAACGCTTTGGAGAAGCCGCTGACCAGAATGGTCCGGTCGATCATCCCCGGCAGTGATGGGAAGCTCACATGATTGCTTCCATAGGTCAATTCGGCATAAATTTCATCTGAAATCACAATGAGATCATGTTTCTCGACGACTTTGGCAATCGGTTCCCAGTCTTCCCGGCTCATGATCGCCCCCGTCGGATTGCTCGGGTAACAGAGGATCAATATTTTCGAGCGCGGTGTAATTTTGGCTTCAAGCGCCTCTGCCGTAAGTTTGAAGTTATTTTCTCCAAAGGTCTCGATCCCGACCGGAATGCCGCCTCCAATTGCAGTGATCGGCGAATACGAAATATAGCAGGGTTCAGGAATAAGAATTTCATCTCCCGGTGCGATCAATGCGCGGAGTGCCAAATCAATGGCTTCACTTCCGCCTACCGTGGCGATAATCTGATTAGCGGGATTATACTCAACAGCGAAACGAGATTGAAGATAATTGGCAATGCCTTCGCGCAGCTCCGGCATCCCTGCATTGGAGGTATATCCGGTAAAACCTCTCTCAAGCGAATAGACACAGGCTTCGCGGACATGCCATGGGGTCTTGAAGTCCGGCTCCCCGACCCCGAGGGAAATGATATCCTTGCTGCCTGCCGCCATGTCAAAAAACTTGCGGATGCCTGAGGGCTGGATTTGCTGAACCAGCGGTGCCAAATATGAATTCATTGATTTACCTGTATCTCCGGTTGGTTTGGATTCATTGGTGATCATATCATTACTTCCTTTACGGAGATATCATCAGACGCTTGTCCTCTTCATGCTCTTCAAAGATGATACCGTCCTGTTTGTATTTTTTGAGAGTAAAGTTGGTTTTAGTAGAGAGCACCGAATCAATCGGAGACAGCTTCTCGGAGACAAAATTGGCGACTTCGCGCAGGTTGCGTCCTTCCACTTCCACTAATAGATCGTAGGCGCCGGACATCAAATAGACCGATTTGACCTGCGGGTACAGATAGATCCGTTCGGCAATGCCTTCAAATCCGCGGCCCCGTTCAGGCGTGATCTGCACCTCGATCAGTGCGGTCACCCGTTCGTCATCCACTTTATCCCAATTCACGACAGTAGCATATTTTACAATGACATGATCTTTCTCCATTTGCTCAATAACCGTCTTAACATCATCTTCTTCCGCTCCGAGCAACGTCGCCATCAGCGCCGTAGAGCTTCGGGCGTCCTCCTTGAGCAGTTCCAGCACTTTCCGCTTCAATTCATTCATTTCCTTCATGCCTTCCCTCCGGATAGTTCGCACCGGCAACTGCGTAAAGATCACGCTTCGTCCTGCGAAAAGAGTTTAATACTAATATGACACGAAAATGACAGTTCTGCAAACAAAATAACCCGCGGGAAAGACGGGGCAGTACTCGAAATAAAGGCCGCCAACAGAAAAAACCGTCCACCCCTCCGGAGGAAATCCGGCGGATAGCGGACGGCTTTAGCTGCAGAGGTTTTTACGCACGAACAGGTCTGGCCCTTCGTTGCTTCACCCCCCGGCAGGAAGGTTACATATAGTAGGAGCTCTGTACGTTCGGCTGGTGCTGGGGAACATTTCCATAATGTACGTTTGTTCCGGCTGCACCTGTTTTTTGCTGCACGAACTGCTGGCATTTCTGCTGGGTCTGGTGAGCGGTCTGAATCTGCTTGTCAATATCTTGGCGCAGTGCCTTGCCTGGCGTAGTGTACATGTTCATTTGGGACATCTTAGTGTACAGTTCCCCCTGCAGGCGTAAAGTATCCAAGGTCAGGTCGTTGAACGCCCGGCGTACCGTCGGACAATTCGACTCCGTAGCAGCGGTCGTATATTCGCGTACCGTCCGTTTCAAATCTGCAAGCACTGTGTTGAGTAAATCCTCATCTGACATAAATGCCGATCCGTTTTGTGCGTACACAATATTACCCCCTCAATAGTTTAGTGTTGAAATTGCTTTCCATACCAACACCCGGCCGCTTTATTGCGGCTGTGTCGGTGCGTATTGCTGATGCTGCTCCAACAGCTGTACAAGTGTATTCATATGACCAGTATGGCTTTGGATTTGTTGAACGCAGATTTGGTGCACCGTGGCGTTCTGAGTCGTTCCGGCGGTTGCAGCCAGCTGCTTGATCAACAGATCCTCATTAGAGATGGAGTCAGCGATGTATTCCACTTCTTTACCGCTAAGCGCCTGCATTTGGTTCGATTGCATAGTGTGTATTTCCCTCCTTCTAAATGGTTCAAGCAGTCGTTATTATGCCGCGTACCCAGGCACATTATGTGTGCATGGATGTTATGCGTGCTCCCGGATGAATGCCGGTTAAACCCGTGCATAAGAGCGGGTAAAGCCGGCGAAACTACCCTATCGGTATCTCATAAAGGAGAGATCAACAAATGAAACTAAACAGCGGGCAGCTGCCTTGGGGCAGCTCTTTTCCAAATCCTCCATCATATCCTGCGCTTGAAGGGGATATTACATGCGATTGCCTGATTGTTGGCGGAGGCATGGGCGGAGCCATGTCCTCCTACCGCTTATCTTTAAGCGGAGCAGATATAGTTCTCATTGATAAAAGAGCAATTGGAGGCGGAAGCTCCCATGCCAATACCGGCCTGCTGCAGATAGCCAATGACAAATCGCTGACTGCGTGCATGAATACGTTTGGGGAAGCAAACGGTGTGCTGTTCTATAAGCTATGCCAGCAGGCTACACAGAGAATTCTGGAGCTGTCTGACAATTTAAACATTGATCCGCACATTATTCCCCGCAGCAGCCTGCTGTATGCAAGCACACCGGAGGATGTACCAGCTCTGGAGCTGGAGCATGAGAATCTGGTATCGCACGGCTTTGATTCGGAATTCTGGGAGCAGGACAAGGTCAGCTCACATTACGCCTTCTCCAAACCAGCCGCGCTGTATTCCAAGGGCGATGCGGAGACTAATCCTTTCCGTACTGTTCACAGCCTGATTGACAAGGCCCGTGACAACGGAGTCCGCGTCTATGAGCATACCCGGGCAAGGCATTATGAATACAGCACCGAGGGTGTAACCTGCATTACCGGGAACGGACGGATCTTCGCCAAGAAGGTGATTTTTGCCTTGGGCTACGAAACCCAGGAGATGAAAAAAGACCGTGGCGCTAAGCTCATTAATACCTACGCCATTATGACAAAACCGCTTAAACATTTGCCTAAGTGGTATGAGCGGAGCCTGATCTGGGAAACTGCCCGCCCGTACCTCTATTTCCGTACTACGCCGGATAACCGCATTATTGCGGGAGGCAAAGATGAGCCGTTGACCGATCCGGAGCGCCGGGATATCCGCGTGCTCTCCCAGGGCCAGCGGCTGCTTGAAGAGCTGGAAGCCCTTTTCCCGGAAATCCGGGGGATTGAAACAGAATATTCATGGGGAGGCGTCTTCGGCTCTACCCGGGACGGACTGCCCTATATAGGCCCTCATCCAGAATTTCCGCATTGCTATTTCATTGAAGGCTATGGCGGAAACGGCACGGTCTACAGCATGATCGCTGCCGAGCTTATGGCCGACACCCTTGCCGGCAATTACCGGCAGGAACTTGAGCTGTTCTCGCTGACCCGGACAACGAAGCCGTCTCCTTCTCCCGCCGTACAGGCATAAAAGCAGCAAAAAGCTTGGACTCTGTTGAGCCCAAGCTTTTGTTTTGCCTAGTAGAAGAGGTATTGATTACTTATTGTGCTTTTACAAATTCAGCAGATTTAATACCTGCTTGACGGCCGAAAATAATGATTTCCGCTACAGAGTTGCCGCCAATCCGGTTTTGTCCGTGCAGTCCGCCCACAACTTCCCCAGCCGCAAATAGTCCTGTAATAGGTTTGCCGTCTTTATTCAGCACTTCTGTGTTCGTGTTAATTTTTACGCCGCCCATCGTGTAATGAATCCCGGGGCCGATTTTAATTGCATAGTATGGCGAACCGGACAAGTCATTGTCCATTCCTGTAGTTCTGCCAAATTCAGCATCCTTTTTATTCTTCACTGAGCTGTTCCAGGTATCCAGTGTCTTTTGCAGCTGATCTGCCGGGACATTCATTTCTTTGGCCAATGCCTCGATAGAATCTCCTTGGATCACAAAGCCCATCTTTTCGTACTGTTCAATCGCTTTAACACGGGTCTTTACGCCGGAATCAAATACAAGGAAAGCTGATTTCTCAGGAAGTGTATTGATTGCAGCTGTGACTTTGTCCCGGGTGTCCAGTTCATTGGTGAACCGTCTGCCTTCACTTGAGACAAGCAGAGCGCCTTCACCGCGGACAGCTTCCCCAATGAGATAGGATTTCTCCTGCTGCACCGTCGGGTGAACCTGAATTTGATCCATATCGACTGTAGTGCCGCCGAGCTTCTCAATCATCTGGATGCCGTCACCGGTGCTGCCGATCTGGTTTGTAGTCACATATCCTTCCAAGTCAGGTCTCACTTTAGAAATCATATCCATATTTGCGCCGAAACCGCCGGTCGTCACAATTACAGCAGCTGCTGTAATTGTTTTTTCATCCTTTTGGTTAAAGAGGACTTTAACGCCGTTTGCCTTGCCGTCTTTTTCAGTTATCTCCTTGACATCCGCGTTCACAAAAAGCGGGATGCCTTTTTCTTGTACGTTTTTCACCAAACCTTTGACAAGGTATTGTCCAACCGCTGAACCATCTTCAGGACGGTGTGTACGTTTTTCCTTCATCCCGCCAGTAATCGTGATGTTGTTCAAGCGAATTCCGATGGAATCCAACCAATCAATAGCGCTTGCTGAATTGTCAACGAAGAAACGGAGCATTTCTTTATCGTTGGTATCATGACCGCCTTTTAATGTCTCTTCATAAAATAAATCATTGCTGTCTTCAATGCCCTGCTCTTTTTGGAATTTCGTTTGCGAAGCGTTCATTCCGGAAGATGACTTTGTTGTATTCCCGCCGGCAACCGGCATTTTTTCCAAAATAACCGGATTCATGCCCTTTTCTTTTGCCTCAAGTGCAGCAGACATTCCAGCCCCGCCTGCACCGACAATGATAATATCATATTTATCTTTTAATTGATCGAACGGTGTATAGCTTGCTTCGGATGCCCCCGAAACGGCTTCAGTTTCTTTTGGCGCGTTTGTCGCGCTGTTCTTGCTCTTGTTCTCATTTGCTTTGCTGCTGGTATTGTTGTTGCTGTTTCCGTTACCGCATCCAGCGATAACAAGCATGACGGAGAGAATGAGAAGAAGAGCAGCTGCTGTTTTCTTTTTCATGTGTAATCTTTGCCCCCTTGTGCATATTTTCACAATAATCATAGCGGCAAAGATGCTGTTCTTGGAAGCTTACGTAATTAAAAAAAACATTTAGTAACTAAAGTAACTGGATTTTGCTGCTGGGGCAGCGGAACGCTTACGGAAGATGGAATATGCAGTCCTTCGCACATGCAAAAAACGCTCGAGGGCTGTCCCGCTATCATAGATAGCGAAACAGCCCTGAGCGTAATATCTGCGTTCGTTTAATTCATCATACCGGCAGCAATGCGGATGACCTCATCCTTGGTCAACTCAGATTTCTCCTGGCGAACCGACACATTATAGACGATCTGCGCTTCGGGGTCAGACCAGACCAGATTATACGTATACCCCATGTCGATCTCCTTGTTGCTGGAGTTTTCGAGATAAATGAGCTGCTTGCTGCCAATCTCAATATTCTCCACCTTTGTCGTTTTGGTCCACGACAGCGGATATGCCGGTTTAGCTTTGTCATCAACACGTGAGGCACTGATTCTCACCTGAACCTTCCCCTTCTTGTACACCAGTGAAGAAGAAAGATAGGCAATGTTCTCCGCCTTCTCCACTCTCCAGGTCAGCCGGAAGTTGTCTCCCAGGTCTCTCACGCTTCCGCCTTCAAGCTGCTTCTCATCTGGAACTTTTATGAAAGAAGGCCTGATGGCCGCCTCGTCCAAGGCATACCCTTCCGGCATATACCCCGGCTGCTTCACTATCGGAGCGTTGTGCTTCTCTACACTGGCCTCATAGGCTGCATAGTCCTTGAACGTGATCGGCGGACGGTACATGTTAAGACTACGATCTTCTTTCCGGTCTTCACGTGTGATAACATAGGTAGCATACTCTCCAGGAAGCAGCAGCTTCTCCAGGGTGTTGAAGCCCTTTGAATATTTCATGCTGTAGAGTTTATTCTCTTTGTAGCTTTCATCCTCTGTACTCAGCTGTACCCCGGGAGGAAAGGGAATCAAGGGTTCTATCGCCTTCTCTATCATACCACCTGATGTCGTCGCCGGAAGCGGCTTATACGGCAGCACCTTATACTGAGCTCCAGCCCCCTGCCGGACTTCACCGGAATACTGGGTATAGCCGCCGCCCAGCAAGACCAATACAAGGAGTGCCGCCACCCAGCCCTGCACCGGAATCCGCAGGAATCTCCTCCGGCCCCGCCCAGCCGCGCCTTCTGTCTCCAGCCTGCGCATCACGTTAGGACCCCCTTCGTTTGGCGGAAGTGTCTGAAGCGCTGTCTTCTCTTCTGCAGCAGGTAAGGTCCCGCCAAGCCCGAGCGCTTTCATTACCGGTCCATGAACATCAACGGGGATCAAATTGGCCGAACGGTCTCCATCCTTCAGAAACTGCTCCTCCGAAGTCAATTCACTCTTGCCCATAATTGTTTCTCCTTTCTCTCAATCGCTTTTTTAAGTTTGCCTCTGGTCCGTTCATATCTTTTGCGTGCGGTAGCCGTACTGACGCCCAGAATTTCGCCGATTTCCGCAAACGATTTATCTTCATATATTCGCAGAATCAACAAGTTCCGGTCTTCCACATCAAGCTTCCCCAGAGCGGCCGAGACCGGCTCGCTGAACAGGCGGTTCTCAACCATTTGTTCGGCGCTGTTCACCGCAACGTCCTGCCGGAGCAGCTTGCGCAGCTGAAGCTGAAATTTCTGCCGCCGCAACTGATTCAGACAATGGTGGTAAGCGATCTTGTAGAGCCACGATACGAAATCCGCCTGCGGCTTGTATTGCCCGATATTCTGATAAGCCTTAATCAGGACATCCTGCACCGCATCCTCCGCCTCTTCCCTGCTGTTCAGCAGCCGGAAGCAGTAGAGGTATATCCGCTGCTGGTACAGCCTGATCACATCTGAGAACAGTCGGGCCTCACCGGCCTGTACTCTTGTAATCTTCTCTTCTATAGAATCCACGTTGATCTCCTTTCTTCTATTTGTGCTGTTACTATAGATATAACACTTGAGCAGCCTTAAGCGTGACATTTAATTATGCCGGTCTCCACAGCAAAAGAGACCAACAGATAAATCCTGTTAATCTCCTTGGTGTAGAGCCTGCTTCCGAAACCGACTGCTCTACTCTAACTCGACGGTCTGGTTGAGGTTAAGCTCTCCGGTATCCTGGTTGGTGACCGCTTGAACATGTACATCACCTTCTCGGCCAGGTTGCCGCTTTTCAAGTATTCGGCTGCTTCGGTATGGACCTTAAATCAGAATTACATCCGGGTCATCATAGCCGGTCTTCAGGAACGATTCGCAAATAAAGGCAGGGCACTCCACGATGTAGAATACCAACCTCTGTAAGCGGCCCCGCCTCTACAGAAGCAAAATGCAATTAAAGTAACTGAATCTTCCTGCTGGGGCGGTCGGCCCCGGTTCCTCTATTCAATTCTAGCTGGCGATCGTTTTCCCGCTTCCCTTCATTCTGTGCAGACGCAGATTATGAACCCATACAATCAGCTTGGCAGCACCGATCCCGAGAGATAGGATACTCAGGACAAAGACGAGATGTCCAACCCCAGGCAGAAAGGAGACCACCACTCTCCATGGGGCAAAAATATGACTAGGACCGTATAAAACCGTAATCGGCAGCACTACATTAAACAAAAGCAGGCAAAATGCGGATGCACTGATCCGCAACGGGGTAAATCGAAAGTTTTTCTTGCGTTTAAACAGATTGACAACCGACACTCCCAGCATAATTGCCACTGCTAAACAAGCCAGATCAATGAAAAAATGGGTACCGGCATTGCTGCCCACATCCTCGACTGGCTCGCGGCCATGTATAATGTCAAGAATTCCATCAGCCACCATGCTTAATTTGTAGCCGCGGACCAAATAATCATGGGCATTGATCAATACCACAACACCTACGTCCCCGTCCAGCTTCATATCGGCGTGAAAGCTCTCAACATCACCCGCATGCTGAACAATACCATTAATGATCTCCCAGCCCATACCGTATTCACTGCCGTCGGTGGTAGGGTCTTTTATGGCCGGCTGATGCATTTCCGCAACACTTTCCGCAGTTGCCACGCTATGATCATGGAACCTTCCGCCATTGTTTTGCGCAATTAAATAATGGTTCATATCTTCTGCGCTTGAGATCAGATATGCGGACGCAAGCATAGATTGGTTGTCCGGCTGCTCAAAAGGAACCATGAAACCAAAGACGGACTTGTAGCCTGTGGCCAATCCCTGTAGTTTCGCTTCGGGTGTAGAAGTAAAACTGTTCTTCATATCCAAAGGGGAATACACATAATCCTGAATATATTCAGCATAAGACTTGCCGGAAACGGCCTGAATAATTCCGCCCAGTATATCGTAATTGTAGTTGGAATATTGAAACTTGTTGCCGACGGCCCCGGTTAATGGTGTGTCTTTCAGATTATGTATAAGTGCATCTATAGTTGGCATTGTGTTGGTAAAAGCTGACCGCCCATGTAAAGTGGACAGTCCGCTGTTCTGATTCAGTAAATGCCGGACCAGAATGGTTTTGGATGCTTCCTTGTCCGCAAGCTCGAAGTCCGGTAAGTAGTGCTGCACCGGCGCATCCAGGTCAATTTTCCCTTGCTCAACCAATTGCATGATGCCCAGCGCCGTAAACGATTTGGAGACGGAGCCTAGAATAAAAGGGGTTTGCGCTGTAACGGGCTGGCCATCGGGGCCGGAAATTCCATATCCCTTGGTGTAGACGGTCTGGTCTCCCTGCACAATGCCGACAGCCACACCCGGAATATCCAGCTTCTCGCGCATCGTTTCCACAAACTTGTCAATTTGGGCCGTATCTACAGCAAGTGGAGCCGCTTCCGCATGCGCCACCCCCTGTTGCAGTAAGGGCAGCACGCTGCCTGTGACCATAACCAATATGATCATTAATGTTTGCATTATAGTCCACTGTATTGTTTTCATCTCTCTTTACCTCTTCTCCTGATTCTGTCCCTTCTCTTGTTAGACATATGGATCAAGAATATCCTTTCAACCTTTCGGCTATATTTCGAGAATCTTAAGTTAATCTTAAATAGCCTGGTGCAGATGCTTATACATGGCTGAAAATGAAAACGGCAGACCTGAAATTTCGGGTCTGCCGTTTTCGCATGATGCTATGATTTAACGGTCACTTCCGCAACACTCACCGTCCAACATTTCCACTGCCTTCTGCAGAGCTGGTTTCTTCAGAGACGCCGCTGCTTTCCGCTGCGTTACTGTTCTCTCCGGTGGGTGCTCCTCCTTCATTAATGCTATTGCTTTCAGTTTCGGCGCTATTATTTACTTCCTCTGCACCCTGCGGCACTGCCGTAGGGTGCGCAGCCTCTACCAGAGTAAGCGAAGTTCCGTCAATCCACCACGTCCCGTTCAAGCTCGAGACCAGCAGCCAATTGGTGTATTTACCTTTGACCTGTACCTCCTGTGGCGGAAGGATGCCCGCCTTAGGAGCCAGAAGATCAGGATACTTATACAGCTTTGTTTGTGCATTCAATTGAGCAGTGGCTTCTACTGCCTCTACGACAACCAATGTCCCAGGTGCAGGACAAATCCAACCCACACCGCTGCCGTACTTGATCTGGAACCAGTTTCCCTTACGTGCGATTACATATACTTCCTGCGGCTGCTGCGTGCCTATGGCTGGCGAATTGCCGGTACCGGAGAATACTGCCGATTGGGTGAACAGATTCATGGGTAGCCCAACCTGCTCCAGCGTCTGCTTCTTGAGCCAAAGATCATAGGAGACCGCAGCTGCATACACTCCGACTTTCTTATTCTTCGCCCAGATGTTATTAAAAGCGCTGAGCGGCAGTGGCCCTTCACCGGCGTACGAGCCGATTTCAATCGTAAGGCCAGGCCGTTTAAACTCCTGGATGAACCAATCCTTATAGCCTCCACCGGATGGATTCTTCTCCGGCTTCACAAGAGAATAGCCGGTAAAGAGTCCGACATCGGCGGCGATTTTTTTGTCCCGTCCCAGATTGGCTGCCAGCGTGTTGAAGTTCCAGAAAACAATCTCGCCGGAGCTGTGATAGGAAATGGTCATTTCCGGATCCAGCGTATAAGTGAAATCCATCATAAGCCGGATCTCCGGCGCTTGCGCCGGTTTCACACCCTTGTAGTTCTGGTACGACGGATAAGGTGAAGCATTCCTGATCGTGTTCCAGCTTGCAGGATACTGGCGGTTCAGGTCGAGCCCTTGCATATTCGCTTTCCAGCGTTTGAAATTACTGCTTCCTCCGTTGTAGCCTACCAGTGTGGAAGCTAGACTCTTAGACAGACCCGCTGTGCCCTGCTGAGCCAGCGTAACACCATCCGGATTCACCATTGGCACGATCCAGATACTGACATTGTTCAACAAATCTCTCACGTTGTAGTTTCCCAGCTTCTGATCCTGGACATAGGCCTCAGCATACGAGTCTGCCATTTTCATGAGCAGTGAAGTCGTCATCCATTCCCGGGCATGGTGTGAGCCATTCAGAGACAGCACCGCTTCCCCGCGCCCTAGCTGAACCGCCCACAACTCGCGTCCGTATATCGTCCGGCCCAGCGATTTGTAAGTGATCAATCCAGGATATTTGGCGGCCAGACTCTTGATATCTCTTTCCATAGTGGAATAGGAGTAGACCTGGCCAGGGTTCACAATATTAGCCGAACCTAGCGACGGACGCGGAAAAATTGTAAGACCCAGAATTAACAAACATAGTACCATACAAAACTTGTAAAACAATGATTTCATCGACAACCCTACCATCCTGAGCATGATCCTCTCTACCAATATTTGAGTTAACACTAGTCAAAAAGGCCTAGCATTGTCAAGTAGATTCGACATATTATTTAGAGAAAGGACCAATATGCCTAGTATTTGCTTCTTAAATTCATAGAGGAGTGATGAAACCCCAAATCCATAGCGAATAAGCGAGTAACCACGTCTGGTTCAACGATTGTCCTGTACAGTAAAAAGGGACCCGAAGGTCCCTCTTGAGTGGCAGCTGCCGCTTATATATATTTAGCTATAATTTCATGGCCCGTAGCAGATACTGTGTACATATATACCGGCCTGCCCACCGCTCCATAGCTGATCTCCATCTCCAGCACACCGGCCTCCGTAAGAAAAGCCAAATATTTGCGGACAGAGATCCGCGAAAGCGGGGCACTTGCCGTAATATCTTCGGTGGAGAATACCGGTCTTTCCAGCCGCTGTATGGTGTTCCAAATGCTCTCCAGCGTCCCTTCCGCAAGTCCCTTGGGCAGAGTCCCCGCTTTGTCTTCCTCGTTTCCCAGGGAATGCCGCAGCAGCTTATCAAGCTGCTCCTGGCTGAGATGCTCCCTATGCTTCATCAGCAGATGATCCTCACGGTATGCAGACAGCGCCGCCTGAAAACGGGCGAACTCAAAGGGCTTGATTAAATAGTCAACAGCCCCGTGCTGCAGCGCTTTACGGATGCTCCCATTGTCGCTGGCTGCGGAAATCACGATAACGTCAACCATGCTTCCCTGCTCCCGCAGGGAGGACAGCAATTGCAGCCCGTTGGTATGCGGCATATAAATATCGAGCAGTATCAGGTCTACTTCACGATCCGCAAGCATCTTTGCAGCCTCATCGCCTGAAGAGGCCCAGCCTGCGAACTCAAAACCCTGCACCTGCTCCAGATAATGGCGGTTGAATTTCGCCACCATCGGATCATCCTCAACAATCAGCACTTTAATGTTCATACAGTTTCATCACCCTTTACAGCATATAGCACATCGGCCATAAACGTTGTTCCCGGCTTCCTATCCTTTACAATCTGAAGCTGGATCAGTAACTTCTCCATTCATTCTGCCGCACAGTTGAATGCGACTACAAACATAATATCATTACGGCAGATAATTTTGGAGGTAAAGGCCTGAATCTCCCTGCTGCCGGATAATCTGATCTCGGAAAATAACATAGAGCACCAAAAGGAGACTCTATCCTCAGACGAGTCTCCACAGCATTTACGGTTTATAGGTTAGCTTTCGCTGCAGCAGCCAGCCAATCGGCTAAATCATTGATTTGATTAAGCATTGCAATGGGATCGCGGTACCAGGAACTCGATTCATTCCACAAATATACGCGTCCTTCCTTGACTGGAGGAAGAATTCCCCAGATGGGATCAGCCTGTAGCTGCTCCAATGAGGATTCAGAGGTTAGCACAAGATAATCTCCCATATACTCCGGCAATAGCTCCAATGAAAATTCAGCATAGGATTCCTGGAGCATTTTTTCGGGTACTGCTGCGGGAGGGTTCATCTCCAACTGCTCGTACATAATACGTCCACCTCTGCCGGACTTGCTACCAAACAAATATACAAGACCATCAAACTCTTGCATAACAGATACCGTTTCATTCTCTGAGACAGCTTCCTGTACCTGTTGCTTCGCACTGGCTATCTGCTCCTGGAATTGTTCCTTCCATTTCAGGCTTTCTTCCTCCTTGCCTAGCACCTTGCCGAAATAGTCCATTTCAGCTTCAACGGATTCAAATGCATTGTACGGCATCACAACAGTAGGAGCAATCTGTTTATACTTATCATAGGTTTCTTGATCCGTTACATGACTAATAATCAGATCAGGTTCCACCTCAAGCAGCTTTTCCAGCGAGGTGCCCACATCCACCACACCGTCAAGCATTCCTTCAAGGTAAGGACTTGACATTAAAAACTCCTCTGCCGCAACGGGCTTAACATCAAGTGCAAGCACAGTACCCAAATAGGAAATAGCAGCCACCCGTTGAGGATGGACGGGAATCTCCACTTCACCAAATTTCGTAGAGACACTTTTGGTTTCCTGCGGCAATTCGTCCGGCTGAATGGACGGAGTCGATACCGCTTTATTCTGTTGTTCATTTGGCGCCTGGCTGCTCCCCGTAGCTTGTGATCCGCCCTTAGATGTTCCGCATGCAACAAGCAGCAGCATGACACATAAGCTGAGCATTGTAGTCATTTTCTTGTAATGGTTAAGCATATCAAACTCTCCATCCTCCGTATATTGATAATGATTTTCATTATCATCAATATGATATCGTTGGATAAGTTTCATAACAAGAGACGGATTTAACTTCTTTATAGCATGATCCGAAACACCCCTTTGCCCGGCTTCTAATTGTGCTCTAAACAATCCGGGAGCAACACCCATGTTTTTTTTAAATATACGGTTGAAATATACAACGTCAGTATAGCCAATATACGCAGCGATTTCCTGCAAAGAAGCATTGGTAGCAAGCAGCATTTCCTGTGCTTTATACATGCGAAGTTTGATGACATAGTCAAGCGGGCTGTAGCAGGTCTGCTCTTTGAATTTTCGTGAAATATATTGAGGACTGTAATTAAGCTGCTGTGCTAGGCGTTCAATGGATACCTGACCACGATAATGCTGTGACAAATACCGCACAACCTGCTCCGCTACTGATGGCTTGGCTGCTTTCCAGTCCTGCTTATCCTTTAAAGCGTGATGGAGGAATTGCATAAACATTCCCTTTATCAGCAGCTTACCTATAGGGCTTTTGTCAGAATGCCAGCCCTCCAGCATCTGCTGGGCAAGACTGAGCAGTTCCAGCGGCTCTGCTGGAGAAATTCCCCACATATGATCGAAGGGGCTGTCCGTTTGCATCAGGATATGAAATTCACGCAAGGAGTTCTGCGGCAAAACAGCTTTATAGAAAATGAAATACAGCTCCAAACCCTTCTCCGTATTTACTTTAAGCCTCCTGCCTTTGCCTGCGTGCAGCAGGTAAAATCCATCAGCCAGCCAGATCTCTTCATCCAGCCAAAGCTCGCCGCTGCCGTTCGTACAAAATATAAAAGAGCTTGCAGGCAGGACATAAGGCAGATGAAACTCACCTGCTTCTACCCGCCGCAGTCGTATATCCAGCACTCTTAGAAGCACCTGATCCCAAAGCTGCAGGTGATGATCGTTGTCCATAATCAATATTCCCCTTCATCTTCCAGGCTGGACAGCGCCTTAATGGTCATACTGCTTCATCACCCTTAACAGCATATGGCACATCGGCCATAAACGTTGTTCCCGGCTTCCCGTCATCTACAATCTGAAGCTTACCCTGCAGCTTCTCCACGCTTTTCCGGACCAGGTACAGACCGATTCCCCGTTGCTCTCCCTTGGTGGAGAAGCCTTGAACAAATACCTGCTCCCGCAGCGCCTCTGGAACGCCCGGTCCGCTGTCCCGCACGGTGCAAATCAGGCGTCCCCGGTCATAACAAAAAGCAAGCTCTATCTCCTTGACGTTATGCTCCTTCAGTACCTCCATAGCGTTGTCAAGCAGATTGCCGGCAATCGTGATCAGTTCATGAATGCACTGCGGGTCTGCCGATTCCGGCAAATAGCTGTCCCCGGTCAGCTGCAGATCAATTCCTGCTTCGCGGGCCCGGCTCAATTTCCCCAGCAGGAAGCCTGCCATCACAGGGTCCTTAATCTGTCTCGTAATAGAGCCGATTTCCTTCTGGTAGTTGCCCACCATGCCCGAGATGTACTGCTGCAGCTCATCGTACAGGCCCATATGTGTCATTCCCATAATGACATGCAGCTTGTTCATGAACTCATGCGTCCCGGCCCGCAAGGCGTCCGCATATACGGAAATGCCGGACAGCCGTTCAACCAGCACGGCAAGCTCGGTCTTATCCCGGAATGTCGCGATGGCTCCGGCAATCTGGCCATTCACCCGGATCGGAACACTGTTGACGAGCAAAGTGATGCCGTTCAGCTCAAGATCCTGATCCACCTTCGCTTCCCCCGTGGCCAGCACGGACTCAAGACGCAGCTCAGGCCAATAATCTGCGATATGCCGGGTCATCGCATTGCCAGTAATGCCCACCGTTCCCAGAAGCCGCTCTGCTTCTACATTGATCATTGTGATCCGGGCTTTATCATCTACCGCAATAATACCTTCGCGTGCAGACTGCAGCATGGCGCTGCGCTCTTCCAGCAGCTTGGAAATATCTGAAGGCTCCATGCCGAACATCATCTGTTTAATTTTCCGGGCCAGCACGATCGCCCCTCCGGCTCCAAGCACGGCACCGGACAGCAGAATTGCGATGATGGTCCATTCATTCTGCCGTACCAGACGGTGCACACGTTCCAGCGAAAGTCCGACTACGACTACTCCTACCTGCGAACCTCTGTTGTTATACACTGGCACAAAGGCGCGCAGTGACTTGCCCAGCAGCCCCTCGCCTTCGGAGATGCTCTCTTCCCCGCGCAGCGCCATCTTCTGTCCTCCACCCACAAAGTGCTTTCCAATCATTGAGGCATCAGGATGGGAATAACGGATACTGTTCATATCAATTACGACTACAAACATAATATCATTGCGGCGGGTGATTTTGGAGGTATAGGCCTGAATCTCCTTGCTGCGGCCCTCCACTAGCCCTTCCGACACCAGCGGCATCAAGGCAAGGGTGCGGGCAATCGTAATGGCTTTATCCTCCAGGGCATGGCGGGTCTGCGGGATAATCTGATTCCGGAAAATAATGTAGAGCATCAGCATGACCAACATCACCACAGCGGATACCATAACTGCAACCTTCGTCCTTAGGCCATAACCTTTTTTCTTGGCCAAAACTTAACCTTCCCCCTATCCGGTCATCTCGCCCTCTTCAGGACGGATGATATTTCCCGCTTCTCAGCAGACGGCGCAAAACCAGCCAGCTGCCCAGCGGAGATGCACCCAGCAGCAGCATCAGCAGCGTGATAACCTGTGGTGAGTCGTTCACAGACAGCACCGCAATGAATACGAACACCCCTAGCAGCCGTCCGCTCATGAGGCTCAGCTCCCTCAGCACAACAAGCTCTACCCGTTTGCCGGCAGCCTCCGCAGACAGGCCCATCAAGTCAAAGCTGGTCGAAACCATAGGCAGCATATACAGCGGAATACTGAGCGAGGTCCCTATGCCCATGATCAGCAGCGTCCCGTAGCTGACTTTCCAGAGCAGCGGCGTAATCACAGCCACCAGCAGCAGGCCACCGGCCAACATGCCTGCGGAGCGGAATTTGGGCTTGAACCACTTACCGGCAACAAAATAACTGATTAGAGATACAGCTGAAGTAATTAGTGCAAACTGCCCCAGCTTGCTCTCTTCTCTAGCCGCTATGTACACCAATAAGCCGATCAGAAATGAAAAAACGCCATCACGCATACCTTGAAACAGCAGCGCAGCCGCTGCCGGTCTCCATGGGCTGCCGGCACGCTGGAGCTCTTTCCATGGCTCCAGCCACAGGTAGGTCCCTTCGCTCTTACGCTTCTGCAGCAGAAAGCTGAGTACGGCTGAAATGCCATAAGTGCAGAGCGAGATGATAAATACGACGCGGTACCCGCGATCCCCTGGCCACAACGAGATCAGCCAACCGGAAATCCACGGTCCGACGATGCCGGTAAATGAACCGAGCAACCCCATCCACCCATTGAAGAAATCGCGGTTCACCGCTTCGGTAATTTCGAAAAACACGATGTTGAATGCCAGCCAAAAGAAGCCTATCGAGAGCCCCAGGATCAGGCCGAGCGGCCAGATATAATGCACTGCTTGTCCGCCCAGCCACAGCACCAGCAAATAAAAAAAGCCCGAAACGGCGATTCCCAGCCGCAGGGCATTCATCTTATTATGCTCCTTCACCCATTTGCCGCCCACCCAGAAGCTGAGGCCAACAG
This sequence comes from Paenibacillus sp. FSL L8-0470, assembly GCF_038008625.1. Classification (NCBI taxonomy): domain Bacteria; kingdom Bacillati; phylum Bacillota; class Bacilli; order Caryophanales; family Paenibacillaceae; genus Paenibacillus; species Paenibacillus sp. FSL L8-0470. The sequence continues at coordinate 1,989,902 of NZ_JBBOZM010000001.1, read as the reverse complement.
CCACCTGCTGAGCAACCGTAAACCAGCCGATCATGGCAAAATTTTGGCGGCTTTTCCACAGATAGACGTTCAGAAAAGTGCCTGCCAGCACACTCGCCAACATATACAGCCCGGCCACGGCAAGCAGCAGAACCGCCTGATTACGCAATAAGCTTTTCATAATTAACCTCCTGCCTTTTGGACATTCCTAGCTTTAATATGTCCAGAAAGCAGGGCTGACATGAATCGGCATTTATTCCGCAGAGGTGCTCAGGTTACGCACAAACTGAATACGGTCTTTCTGCGCCAGATTGTGCTGAACATGAAAACATGAAGGGCATACATAGAGATTAAGCGCAAACGGTGCTTTCATTACAGCTCCGCCCAGTGCTTCGGGAGCTGACGGCTCAAAGCTGTCTACCTTCTGTGTACCGGCAAGCACCATCAGTTCATGACATTGCGGGCACTCGGGTGCTTCAAGCTGTGCAGCAAGAATGGCAGAAACGCTATGCTCATAACGCTTCATATCATAATCGTCGCTGAATTGGCTGGCGGTATTGAAGATTGGCACTACGCTCTCCTTGTCGCTGTCGTCCCACAAGTCCTCATCGCTGATTTCCTCTGACTCCGGTTCGTCCTCAGTCTCCGGCCCGTCTTCTTCCAGATCGTCACTGCCCAGAGTGACTGTACGGTAGCCGCTAAGCTCATTGTTGCAGTGGGGGCAAGTCTCTTCGGGTCCAAATTCCTCGTCCCACACGATTTCGGTATGACACCAAGGGCATACGGTTGTTTCCATCACTAAAATCTCCTTCTTACCTCACATTTAATTCAATTCACCATTAAATAAATAATACCGGCCGCTATAAAAGCCAGGGCAGAAAAAAACAGAATCCGGATCAGCATCTTCATGATTTTCCTACTCCCCGAGTTTAGAATATAGCGGCGCCAATTACATAAGACAGTGAAACCGAGATCAGCATGGCCGTCAATCCGACAGCACGGTTATCTGCGGCAATTTCATCATCAATTGAAAAAACAGGGGTTAAAAACTCGAACAAAAAATAAGCCAGCAAGAGCAGCAGAAATCCTACAACCGACCATTTCATCGTCTCGTAAATCGAAGCCCCTGCCTGTATGCTGAAGCGCAGGATATTGCAAATGCCGAAGATTTTGCCGCCTGTCGCCATGGCTACCGCCAAATTCCCTTTGCGGATTTCTTCCCAGCAGTTATATTTGGTCACCATTTCAAAAAAGGACAGAAACACCACCAGCCCCAAAATCGCCACGGTGAAGTAACCGATCAGTGCGCCCAGCGGATGGCCCAGCATAAGATCAATAGTTTCTTGCATCTTTCCCCCTCTTTCCGCCAGGCTCCGCCGCTATTGCAGTTCAGCCACGGTTACGCCCGCGCCGCCCTCATTATAATTCCCGAGCCGGTAGCTTTTGACATGCTTATGCTTGCGCAAGTACTCCTGAATACCCGTTCGCAGCACGCCGGTTCCTTTGCCGTGTATGATCGAAATCTGGCCCAGGTTGCCGAGAAAGGCTTCATCAATAAAGCGGTCGGTCTCCATGATTGCCTCTTCGAGGTTCGTTCCGCGCAAGTCCAGCTCACTGCGGATGTTCTCGTCACGGGTACGTTTCACTGTAGTAGCCCGGCGAAGAGCAGGAACGGGGACATCCGGGGCGGAAGCCAGGAACTCCAGATCGTTCAGATTAACCTTCATCTTCATAATGCCGAATTGCACCAGCGCTTCCTTCGTTCCGCTCAGCTCCACGACGAAGCCTTTCTGATTCACGCTCGGCAGTTTGACTTCATCTCCGGGCTGAATCTGCCGCGGTGCTTTGCTGCTGTTGCTGCGGGATACCACCTTCTTGCGCGGTGCCGGCTCGGCTTCATCGAGGCGGCGGCGTGCTTCAATCAGCTTATGCTCCTTGACGGAGGCACCTTCCTCCATCGCCAGCCTGCGCAGATCGCTGATGATTTCCTCCGCTTCCTTACGCGCCTTGTCCAGAATGGCGCTGGCATCTTTCTCCGCCTTTTCCAGCCGCTTGTCGCGCTGGCTCTCCAGCTTCTCCAGCTCCAGCTGCTGCCGGTTGCGGAATTCTTCCGCTTCACGGCGGACCACTTCAGCACGCTCGCGTTCATTCTCTGCACCCAGCCGGTTCTCTTCAAGTGAAGCAATCATATGCTCCACGCGCAGATCCTCTTCCTTGACCTCGCCGCGGGCATGCTCAAGAATGTCACTCTGCAGTCCGAGGCGTTCGGCAATGGCAAATGCATTGCTCCGGCCCGGCACACCAATCAGCAGTCTATAGGTTGGGCTGAGACTTTGCACATCAAATTCCATGCTGGCATTGATGACTCCTTTGCGTTCATAGGCATAAGCCTTCAGTTCGCTGTAATGCGTGGTGGCCACCATCCGGCATTCTATCCGGTGAATATGCTCCAGAATCGCAATGGCGAGCGCCGAGCCTTCGGCCGGATCTGTTCCCGCTCCCACCTCATCCAGCAGGATCAGGCTTTTCGGAGTCATACGCTTCAGTATGGAAATAATATTGGTCATATGGCTGGAAAAGGTACTGAGGCTCTGCTCAATGCTCTGTTCATCCCCAATATCGGCATAAATCGCATCAAATACACACATCTGGCTGCCTTCCTCTGCCGGAATGAACAATCCGGACATCGACATTAGGCTCAGCAGGCCGATGGTCTTCAGCGTAACCGTCTTACCGCCCGTATTCGGCCCGGTAACGATGATTGAGCTGTATTGATTGCCAAGCTCCACATCCAAGGGAACGACTTGTTCCGCCGGAATAAGCGGGTGGCGCCCCTTGCGCAGCTTGAGGTAGCCACGATCATTCATCCGTGGCTGTGTAGCTTTCATATCGCGCGCCAGACGCGCCTTGGCAAAGATGAAATCAAGCTCGCCAAGGATATCGACATCATAGGTCATTTCTTCGGCAATGTCGCCTACCAGCGCGGTCAGCCGGTGGAGAATGATCTCAATCTCGCGTTCCTCGCGCAGGCGGGTCTCCCGCAGCTTATTGTTCATCGCCACAATAGACTCAGGCTCAATGAACAGCGTTGCCCCCGAACCGGACTGGTCATGCACGATTCCGCCAAAATGGGCGCGGTATTCGGCCTTGACCGGAATGACAAACCGGTCACCGCGGATCGTCACCAGCTGATCCTGCAGCATCTTGGCCACTGAGGAGGAACGGATCATAGAATCCAGCTTTTCACGGATTCTCGTCTCCCCTCCGCGCAGCTCCCTGCGGATCGTGGCAAGCTCATGGCTTGCCGAATCGAGCACATCCGCATTCTCATCAATGCAGGCCCGGATGTCATCCTCTACATGCTTCTGCTCCGAGAGCAGATCGCTTAAGGCAAACAAAGAATGGATCTTCTCATCCTCATGCATGGCCGCCAGAAACCGCTTGACCCGGCGGGCTCCGCCAATGGTATTGCCAACCGACAGCAGCTCCGTCGTTCCCAGCATGCCGCCGATGGAGGCGCGTTTCAACGCAGGCCGAATATCGCTGACCCCGCGGAAAGAAGGTATTCCCTTCAACCGGTCAACGTTAGCCGCCTCATCTGTAGCCTGCAGCAGTTTCTTCACCCCTTCAAAATCACCGGAGGGCCTCAGGTCTTCAGCCGCCAGCCGCCCCATCGGGGTTTGCGTATATTGCATCAATTTATTTAAAATCTTGCGATATTCAAGCGTATGCAAAATCTTGTCGTCCAATTACTGTCACAGCTCCCTTCATAGATGTTTACATTATACCTAATTCGGCCCATTTGCGCTATTTAGGCATAGAATCAGCGATTCGGGCCACAATAACAACTGCACATATCCTTGAAACGAAGGCAAAGGAGGTTAGTTCATTGAGATTTTTGGGTCATGTCGTCCGTTTCATCGTTGCAGCCATCGTGCTGCTGGTTGTCGGCTGGATTGTCCCGCAGTTTACAATCGGCGGTTTCTGGAGTGCACTTGTCCTTGCCTTGGTGATCGCTCTGCTTGGCTGGGTTATTGAGGGCATCTTCGGCAAAAAAACAACGCCCTTCGGCCGCGGAATCGTCGGTTTTATCGTCAGCGCATTAGTCATCTGGATCGCCCAGTTTGTCGTGAGCGGTGTCAGCGTCTCCATCCTTGGCGCGCTTCTGGCAGCCCTCGTCATAGGGATTATCGACCTGTTTCTGCCGGTATCCACTCCGTTTGAAGCGGGAAAATAACATATCGCCCAGCAGTGGCTCTGCAGACAACGAAACCCCCTATTTCCGGAGTATAACGGAATAGGGGGTTTATTATAGTAACTAAGCATAGGACATGACCGGATCCTCGTCATGGGCTACTGTTGCGGTAACCACAGTATTCTTTCCGCTCCGCTTGGCTTCGTACAGGGCATGGTCCGTCTTGCGGAACAGCCGCTCTTTGCCGTCTCCGAGCTGGTAATCACACAACCCGATGCTGACCGTAATCGGCTTGTCACCAGCATAGGGATGCTCCATCTGGGCGATATTTATCCGCATCTTCTCTGCAGCGGCATAAGCATCTATAACGCTTTTATCCGTGAAGATCACCGCGAATTCCTCACCGCCATACCTCGCCGCAAAATCATTTAAGCTGATCAGGCTGCCCATCTTGGCCGCAACCTCCTTCAGAACAAGGTCTCCGACCCAGTGACCATAAGTATCATTCACCTGCTTGAAGTTATCAATATCAAATAGGGCCAGCTGCAGCCGCAGCCCGTTGCTTTCACACTGCTCCAGCAGCGAGTCCAGATATTCATGAAATGACTTGTGATTGTAAAGGCCGGTAAGTGCATCAATCTTCAGCATCTTATCGGAAATTGCCCGCTCGACCATAAGTTCCTGTTCGGATTTGGTCAGCTGCTCCAGATGCTCACGGACTTCACGTCCCCGGACAATTACGGCCTGGGCCATCACAACGAACACAATAAACACACACTCTACCATCAAAAACTCCAGCAGCGGCTTATTCAGAAACGGCCGTTCCAGCCCCAAATAAACACCGGCATAAAACAGTAAGCTGATCAGTCCCAATCCGTGCAGCAGTCTTTGATCAAAATAAACAAGCGCAATCATAATTGGCATCATCAGGGTCATTTGTGCACCGTCAACAAACGGCTCTAAGACGAAATACATCAAATAGGACACAATAAACCCGCAAACAACAACAGCCTGCTTGTGATATTGCAGGGTAGTGCGCAACCACATTTCGGCGATTATCATCGAGATCACAATCATTAAATTACATCCTATAAATAGGTGCCCCTTGCTCGGAATCAGCACTGTCTTGACTTCAGGCATATGGGTTGACAACATAAAGATGAGCTGGGCAGCCAGCATGAAAATTACCAGCACCCAATACCCGCTTAATATTCTCCGGTGCCATATCTCTGCATTCAACGTATCATTAGCTAAATTGATGTACATCCCCTACTTCTAACCGTTAATATAATAGCTTTCATTATAATAAATTTAATTTATTTTTGCATCATTTATTTGCATTTTTCGACAAACTTCGGACATATTTTAGACGAAATTCCGAGCCTGATTGTTTTCCAACGGTTTTGAAAAGTTTATCCAAGACTTCCGAATAAAACTAAGCTATGCTATTGTCACTGAACGGTATCAAAATATAGTTATGGGAGGATAAAGATGATCCGAAGATCAGCCATGCTGGTGTCCATCGCATTTGTTCTTATACTATCGGCCTGTAGTGGCGGCAACGGCAATCAAGCCGGCTCTACCAGCAATAATGGTACTGCTGCTTCCGGCATCAAGCCAGAGGATGAACTCGTTATTTCTGCTACGAATTACAGCTTTGACCAGGAGGAATATCATTTAAAAAAGGGCGTGCCGGTGGAGATCACCTTTAAGAACGAAAGCGGCAATCACGGAATTCTTGTTCCTGAGCTGGAGCTTCAATTAACCGCCAAGGATTCTTCCCGCGTCATTGTTCCAGAGGAAGCTGGAACCTTCGAAATGACCTGTGCAATCATGTGCGGCTCCGGGCACAGCTCGATGAGCGCTAAGATTATTGTGGAATAATAACATACAGTTATCCGCAGGTTGATATCTAAAAATAAAGACGGGGCCCAGGCAGAATTCACTGCCCGGGCCCCGTCTTTATCTTGCGTCCGCCATTCAACTATCCTGTTCGATCAGTTGAATCCATTCATTATATTCACTTTGCAGCTTGGCATATTCCCCTTGGAGATTGCGATGCTCCTGAGAGAGCTTATCCAGCTCACCTTGCCGCAGTTCGAACTGCGCCTGTACCAAACGAAGCTGTCCCTGCACGAGCTCGTAGCTCTCACCGATTTCCGCGAGCTGCAACTGCACTTCGCTACGCTCCCGGTTCATGGATTCAGCCTCGGCTTCGGCTTCTCCGGCCTGCTGCTGCCAGATCTCGATTTCCTCGCGCAGAGTGGCTTCCGCTTCGCTCCACTGCTGCTGACGCTGCTGAAGTTCTTCATACTTATACTTCCAGGATGCCTCGTACTCCCGCGCTTCCTTCAGCACTTCCTGCTGCTCTGCTGCGGTTACGGCAGCTTCACGGCTGGCTTCGTAAAGCTCTTCGAGACGCCGTGTGGACTCTTCGCTTTCGGCTTCCAGCAGCTCGTATCTTTCGCGAAGCTGCTCTCCGTCCTGCAGAACATCATCATACTGCGCAATGAGTTCCTCATAACGCCCGCGCAGCACCGAAAGCTCCTTGCGGGCTTCCGCTGCAGCTTCGCGCTGTGCTGCGCTCTCCATTTCCGCTTCTGCACGCAGTTGAGCCTCACGGTCGAGCTGCTGCACCATTCCGTCTGCCTGGCCGCGGAGCGTATCAATCTCACGCTGCAGTCCTGCTGACTTCTCTTCAGCTTCCAGAAGGTTCATCTCCAGCTCGCTGATATCCTCCATATGCTTGTCCGCCAGCTCCTGCCAATTCCCGGCTTCTTCTGCAGTACGGGTAAGCTCCGCCTGTACGTTCAGCAGAGTGTCCTTGGTTCCCTGCAGCGATTTGCGCAGCTCTGAGGATTCTTGCTGTGCCAGCTCATACCGCTGGCGCAGTCCTTCCAGCTCATCGCTGAGCTGCTCTCCCAATTCGGCGGCAGACCGCAGCTCCTCCTTGGTGTGGTTTAAAGTATCAGTTGTTGCCTGCAGCGATTCTCTAAGTTCTACGGCTTCGCGCTGTACCTGCTCATAACGCTGGCGCAGCTCTTCCAGCTCCCCATTCAGCAGTGTTCCCAGTTCCGTAGCGGAGCGCAGCTCTTCAGAAAGCTGCTCCTCCCGGCTTAGAACCGCTTCATATTGCGCCAGAAGCGTCGTACGGGCATCACGTTCACCCTTCAGCCCCGCTTCCGCCGCTCTCAGCCTGGACTGAAGCTGTCCGGTTCCGCCGCGCAGCTCGCTAAGCTGCTTCTCCAGCTCTCCGAGCTGCTGCTTATGCCGGTGCTCTTGGGTACCCTGCGACTGCCGCAGCTCCTTATTCTTGGCGAGCTCCTTCTGCAGCGCTTCTCTTTCGGTGCTGAGTTCTTTATCCAGCGCGGATTTGGTATCCGCCAGTTCCTTGCTCAGCGAAGTGCGGATCTCCACAACCTCGCTTCCCAGCGTCTCCCGGGTCTCAGCCAGTTCCTGCTGGAGAGCCGACAGCGTTTCCGCTTTCTCCTTAGACAAAGTCTCCCGGAGAAGCTCCAGCTCCTGCGCATGCGCCGCTTTCAGTTCTTCCAGCTGCTCCAGACGTGCAGCTTCAAGCCTTTCCAGCTCCTGCCGGTGACTCTCGCGGGCAGCAGCCTGCTCATTCTCATTCGTATCCCGCAGCGCCTTCAGTTCCAGCTCACGGGCCTGCAGCTCTTCAGCCAGCTTATCCCGGTCCGCAGCAGCCGTCTTCCCTGCTTCAAGCAGCTGCTCGGCATGAACCTTGCGCTCCTGTTCCTGTATCTCCAAATGCCGTTTGCGTTCCTCTTCAGCGGCGGCAATCAGCCGTGCTGCCTCTTCTTTGGCCGCAGCATCCAGCCGTTCGAATTCCTCCTGCCGCTCCCGCTGTACTTCGAGGAGACGCGACACCTCCACACGCAGCTCCGTGCGCTCGCCGGTCAGCATATTCAGCTCGTTCTTAAAGTCCTGAACCTGGATGGCCTGCTCTGCCATATGTACGGCTGCAAGCACCGCAATCCGCGGTGTATCCAGTCTGGAATGTGATTTGGAAATTGCGCGCATGTGCTCGTCCACATAACGGGCAACCTGCTTCATATATTCAGTGCTGCTTCCGACAAGTTTATAGGAAGTTCCATATATCTCCACGGCGACACGAGTCCGGTCCATAGCCACAGTTGTGCCCTCCTTTGTATGTGTGCGGATTCTAAGTTGCTATCCCTGCTTCTATTGTAGCGTTTTTCTTAAACATTTGGCAAAAAAACGTCTTTATTATATTGATTTAGTCTATATCCGCCGCACCTTAGACTTATTAGAAAAAAGCCGCAGCGAATCTCTGATTCTTAATGGATTCGCTGCGGCTTTGCACAATTCCTGCTACTTTCTTAATTCCGCACCAAAAGTTTGCTGAAGTGCGGAAACAACCTTATCATGCACTTCCCCGACTTCCTCATCGGTCAGTGTATGTTCCGTATGGCGGTAGAGCAGCGAGATCGCTACGCTCTTCTTCCCGCTTTCCATTTTGCCGCCGGTGTACACGTCGAACACCTGCACATTCTGCAGGAGTGTTCCTCCGTTCTCACGGATGGAAGCCAGCAGATGGCCTGCCGGAACTTCCGAATCCACAACGACTGCAATATCCCGTTCCATTCCCGGGTAGCGCTGCAGTTCACTGTACTGCAGGTTAGCGCGTGCGGACTCATAGAGCGGCTGCAGCAGGATCTCAGCTACATAGGTATCCTCCAGGTCAAGCTTGCGCTGCAGTTCAGGATGAAGCTGGCCGATTGTTCCGATCATCACGCGCCCTTCATCTCCCAGCAGATACACCGAAGCGGAACGGCCCGGATGATAGTCTTGCGGGGCATCAGCCTCATAGACTACACGTCCGGTAAGTCCCAGATGCGCAAACACGGTTTCCAGCGCGCCCTTAAGATCGAAGAAATCGACAGGCTCTGCCGTCACATTCCACTGTTTGGCTGCGCGGCTTCCGCTCAGCAGCAGTCCCAGCACCGGCAGCTCACGCGGCTGGCGGGTGAGCTGCTCTTCATCGGTGAAGAAGACATTGCCGATTTCGAACAGCGCCAGATCGCTTTGCCGGCGGTTGATATTGTAGAGGGCAATATCAAGCAGCTGCGGAATGAGGCTGGTACGCAGCACGCTGCGTTCCTCGCTCATCGGCATGGCCAGCTTCACAGAAAGTTGGCCTTCTGCAAACGCAGGGAACCATTTGCTCTGCTCCGGCTGGATGAAGGAATAACCCATGACCTCCTGATATCCGCCAAGGGACAGCAGGCGGCGCAGCTCGCGGCGCAGGAACTGCTGTCTAGTGAGTGCTCCTGCAGTGGTAGTGCCCTCCATCAGGGTTGTCGGGATATTGTCATAGCCATACAAACGGGCAATCTCTTCAATGAGATCCACATCATAGCTGATGTCGCCGCGTCTGGTTGGCACCTGAACTTCAACGACTCCCTGGGAGGCATCGCCGCATTTGAAATGCAGACGGCTAAATAATGTCTTCACTTCCAGCAGAGACAGCTCCGTGCCGAGATAGTTGTTCAGCTTCTCCAGAGACAAGCTCAGAACCTTCTCCTGTGCAGAGTCTCCTCCTGCCTGAACAATGCCTTCATGCACTGAACCCCCGGCATAACGCGCAATCAGTGCTGCCGCCCGGTTCAATGCCGGAATTACAGCATTCGGATCCACTTCCTTCTCGAAGCGCAATGATGCTTCGGAGCGGAGGCCGAACTGGCGTGATGCCTTGCGGACCGTTCCACCGTCGAAATTGGCCGATTCCAGCACCAGATTCACTGTTTCTCCAGTTACTTCCGTTGCCAGTCCGCCCATCACTCCGGCAAGCGCTACGGCTTTTGCCCCATCGGCGATCACAAGCATTTGCGGCTCCAGCTTGCGTTCTTGGCCGTCGAGCGTAGTCAGAATCTCTCCCTCCTGCGCAAAGCGGACGCCAAGCACGCCGCCTTCCACCTTGTCACTGTCAAAGGCATGCAGCGGCTGTCCGTATTCCAGCATGACGTAGTTGGTGATATCCACGATGTTATTGATCGGACGGACTCCTGCAGCCATCAGCCGGTTCTGAATCCAGAGCGGAGACGCAGCAGGCTTCACTCCGGTAATATAGCGAACTGCATAGTGGGAACAGTATTCGTCATTCTCGATTTTTACGGAAATAGAGTCGGGCGCCTTGCCCCCGGTCTCTATCAGATCCGCTGCCGGATCAGGGAGCTTCAGGTCCCGGCCAAGAATCGCGCTTACCTCATAGGCCGCGCCAATCATGCTTAGGCAATCGGACCGGTTCGGTGTCAGATCGAATTCAAGAATTTCATCATTCAGGCTCAGCACCTTCAGGATATCCTGGCCGATCTCAGTATTCTCAGGCAGAACAAGAATGCCTTCCTGCAGTTCTTTCGGCAGCAGCTTGTCATTGAGCCCAAGCTCCTTAGCTGAGCAAATCATGCCTTGCGACAATACGCCGCGCAGCTTGGCTTTTTTGATATCAAGACCTGGAAGCTTCGCGCCCACCAAGGCTACAGGCACCTTTTGCCCCGCTTCGACATTCTTTGCTCCGCATACGATCTGCAGATCCTCGCCCTGTCCTGCATCCACGATACATACGTTCAGCTTATCAGCGTCGGGATGTTTTTCTTTCGATTTCACATATCCGGTTACAATCCCGGAAAGCCCCTTGTTGCGGCGCTCGACACCGTCAATCTCGATGCCTGCGGTGGTGATTTTGTCCGCCAGCTCTTCAGCGGTTACTCCCTCTAACGATATATAATCAGCCAGCCATCCGGTTGATACTTTCATGTCCGCTCACTTCCTTTATTTCAGATGTATTTATCTAACAGCCGCTCACCCGTCAAAAATCTAAATGCCCTTGAACTGCTTCACGAAGCCCATATCATTGGTATAGAAATAACGGATGTCGTCGATGCCGTATTTCAACATGGCAATCCGCTCTGCACCTACGCCGAAGGCGAAGCCGCTATATTCCTCAGGGTCGTATCCGCCCATTCTGAGTACATTCGGATGCACCATGCCAGCGCCGAGGATTTCCAGCCAGCCGCTCTGTTTGCACAGCCGGCAGCCGTCTCCGCCGCATTTGAAGCAGTTGACGTCAACTTCAACGCTAGGCTCGGTGAATGGGAAGAAGCTCGGCCGAAGACGGATCCCCGCACTCGGGCCGAACATTTCTTTCATGAACTGCTGCAATGTACCCTTCAAGTCACTCATGCGGATTCCCCGTCCAATGACCAGACCTTCGATCTGCTGGAACTGGAAGGAGTGGGTGGCGTCATCATCATCGCGGCGGAACACTTTGCCCGGACAGATGATTTTGACCGGTGTTTCGCCCTGCATTGCCTGCATGGTGCGGATCTGCACCGGAGAGGTCTGCGTACGCATCAGGAGATCATCCGTCAAATAGAAGGAATCCTGCATATCGCGTGCCGGATGGTTCTTCGGCAGATTAAGCGCCTCGAAATTATAGTAATCCGTCTCTACTTCAGGGCCTTCTTCTACCCGGTAGCCCATGCCGATGAAGATATCTTCAATCTCCTGGACCACCCGGGTAAGCGGATGAATTCCGCCTTGCGGCAACCCGCGGCCCGGCAGCGTAACATCCACTTTCTCTGCCTGCAGGCGGGTCAGTGTTTCCTGCTGCTGGAATGCCTCCTGCTTGGAGCCGATAATATCCTCAATCGCGCTGCGCACCAGATTCGCCACCTGGCCGATTACCGGTCGCTCTTCCGCGCTAAGCCCTCCCATTCCCCGCAGAACCTCGGTTAACTCGCCTTTTTTGCCCAGATACTTCACGCGTAAGTCATTTAGAACCTGCGGATCGGTTACTTCCTGCAGCTTAGCCAATGCCTCAACCTTCAATGCTTCCAGCTTTTCTTTCATGGCGTGTACTGCCCCCTTAATCATCATATTGTCAACAAAAAAAGGCCTTTCCTCCCGGTAAGGGACGAAAAGACCGTGGTACCACCCTTGTTAGACTGCCGTACCCCTTCCCTTAAGAGCTGTATTCCCTCTTTCGGTGCGGTAAAGACATGCCTCACTTTAACAGAAATAACGGTCTGCGGCCGGTTTCCCCTACTGTCTTTCTTCAAAAAGATCTTGAAGTAAATTCAGGGATCTGCTCCGGAGTGAACTTCGGCAGCTCTGCTCTCCTAGAAACGCTCTCAATCTGCGGCGTCTCCTCCCTGTAAGCCAGGCACTGCGTACTCTTCTCCATCACTGCATTTATAATGATGTTGCTAAGAAACTGCATCTTCTTACTCAGAAGATATGTCTATCTATTATATGCACAAAATGTCGTTTTGACAAGCCGACAAATTCAGAGGAATTAATCCTTAAACTCGCCGGGAACGAATACGTTAACCTTTAATATAGGGGACTGGAGCGGCAGCTATGATATTTTAGCGCTTAGCACAGAAAGGGAGTATCGTTTGTAGAAAACTTGGGTAATAGGACTCAAGATCAATATCCCCATCTCCTCCCCGGCTTACCGGATCGCTTGATGACCCGAAAGGTCGGCTGGCAGGGGATTTTGGGCATTTTCAGGCTCGGATCAACCCCATAAATTCCATGTTCCGGCCCGGATGCCCTAAGCAGGACGTCCTACATACTGATGAGAAGAATCCCTAATCGTACTGGAAACACTATGTTTCTATGACTATTTGAAAAGAACACTCTCTTCGTTGTCCCTGCGGCCAATTACCCGCAGTGGGATTAGTTCCGCATAGGTATCATCTACTATCAAAGAGATTTCTCAAAGTTTTATGCGGGGAGAGGATGACAGTGGCTTTATACAAAATCAAAAATACACGCAGATTAATCCTTTTATTTGCCGCTATCTCCGTTATTCTGGCGGGCATCAGCACCGCTTCTCTGCTGTATCTGGACCACACAATTAACCGGCTTTCAGATTCACTGTACAGCGATGTCTACCGAAATTCAGAGCTGATTCTGAATGCCGACCGGGATCTCCACCAGTCTGCCCTTGCATTGCACACGGTGATGAACCGGAATATTACCAGTGAACAGCGCAGGCTGATGTCTCAGGAGTTTCATGACAATAATGCCCAGATGAAGCAGCGGCTGGTCATGGCCAGCTACAACATCAACGCTATGAACCATCCGGAAAAGAGGATGGCACAGAGCGATCGGCTGCTCTCCCGGCTGAGAAACGAGCTGCTGAGCTTCGAAGACGCTTTTGAAAACTGGAAGAATACCGGGCAGGAACTGATCTCTCAGCGCATGGAAAGCAATTGGAATCCGGATACGTACTCAGCAACTCTGATCAACACCCGGCTGAGTGAGGTCCGCAGCAGTCTGGATCAATCCGAGCACCTGATCGACAACTATGGACAGCAGATTACCCAAGAGTTCCGTGAGAGAAAAAGCACCCTGTTCGCAGTCTACTCGCTGATCTTGTTCCTGCTTATGCTCGTTATTATCTATCTCTGCCGCAGAGTAGTTTCGCTGCAAAGTGAAATGCAGGAAGATCAATCCCTATACCAGCTGATCGGGGAGACCATGTCTGATTTCATTATTTTGACCGATTCAAACGGCATCATCCTGTACGCCTCACCTTCCCATTGCAGCGTGCTTGGCTACGTGCCGGACAAAGGTGTTCCTCTCTCCAACTATATCCGCGAAGCTGAAATCTCTTGGGTTAAGCTGAAGAGTGTGGTTCAGGGGACTCCGCGGATTTCGGAGCTGCGCATGCGTTCGGCAGAAGGCCACTGGGTGTGGCTGGAAACGAAAATCTCACTGATCACCGGCAGCCGTGCTTTTCCCGCGCAGTATATGCTTATCTCTCGTGAGATTACCCAGCGTAAGCAACATGAGGAACGGCTCCACAAGCTGGCCTTCTATGACCATTTAACAGCCATCCCCAATAGAGCCCATTTTAAAATGTACATGGAGAACCTGATTAATCAGCCGGAGGACCGCAGACAGGAAATAGCAGTTGCACTGCTCGATTGTGACAGGTTCAAGCAGCTTAACGATACCCTTGGCCACTTGGCCGGAGATGAATTCCTGCAGTTGCTCTCCCGTGAGCTGCAGCAGACGGTCAAAGGATTCGGTCAGGCGTTCCGCATCGGCGGCGATGAGTTCGCCGTGGTACTTCACCGCTTTACCAATCCAGAGATGCTGAACGAAATGCTGGACCGTTTGCTTCAGCTGTTCAACAAATCCTGGTCCGTCAACCAAGGCTCCAGCTTTCATACTTCCGCCAGCATCGGCGTAGCCCTTTATCCGCAGCATGGCGGCAGTATCAACGAACTGCTCCACGCCGCCGACCTTGCGATGTACCGCTCCAAAAACAGCGGCGGCAACGAAGCCAATCTATACAATGAGCTTGTGGACGAAGAATATTCAGACAAGCATAAATAAAGAAACAGGCAGCAAAACAGGCTGTTCCCGAATCACTGCCCAAACGGCGGCGATGCTGGAACAGCCTTTATCAGCTGAGTGGCTATCCGTTTCTTCGATATCTTAACTTCAGCTGCTTATCTGTAGCGGATTATCTGCATCGCCGCTGCATGCACTGCTGCGGTCTTGCACCACCACCTTAAGCAGCGCTTCACTGCCGGAGCAGTCAATAAAGCGGTCTCCGCTACCCTTCTCTTCCCAGTCATTCAGCCGCAAAATATATCCAACCGACTCTGTTCCCGGCACCACTTCGATCCGCGCTACCGCACGTCCATCCTCCATCTGCCGGAAATCGCACTGTCCATCCTGGATACCTGTACCCCAAACCCAAAGATTCCAGCCACGGTAATCGCCGTCGGGGCGGTCATAATGTACCTCAATGATCTTTGCCCGCGGTGCAGGCTCGCCGTAGACATCATACAATACCATCATCGACAGTCCTTCAAGCTCCACTGCGTGATCTGTGGCAATACGGAAGGCTTCTGTTCCGGCACGGGAATGATCTACCACAATGTTCCAGCAACCTCCTGTCTCAGGCAGCTGCTGAGTAACAGGCCCCCAGTTGGCGTTGAAAATAACAACGATGTTGTTCCAGACATCACCGCCTGCATTATCCTTCAGCTGATAAGCGACGACGCCGTCTTCACAGCGCAGGAACTCCAGTGAGCGCTCGATCTCCTGCCGTCCATGCAGACGGAAGGCAGGATGCTTGCGCCGCAGCTCAATAAGACCTTTATAATATTGAAAGACAGGCATAAATGTCTCTTTATTATCCCAGCGGATCGCATTGATCACATCAGGGGAACGATAGCTGTTGTGATCCCCATATTTGCTGCGCAGCATTTCATCTCCGGCATGCAGAAAAGGAATGCCCTGGGAGGTTAAAATGATCCCGTTCGCCAGCAAAGATCGGCGCACAGTTTCATTTCCAAGAACATCCTGCAGGTCGATTGCGAAGTACGGATTTGCTTTAGCAACCGCCCGTTTGACCTCTCCGCCGCCCCTCAATCTTCCGTTCTCCAGTTCAGGCAGGTTCGCCGCCTGGCGCTGGCCTTGGGAAGCAAGCACCTTATCCCACAGATTCAAGTTATCATGAGCGGTTACATAATTCACCGTTTCGACAGGCGAGTCGGTAAATTCATGAATCGCTCCTTTTATTCCCGATGCCACTGCGCCTTCTTTGCCGTATTCTCCGGTTGCGAAGCCTTTGCCCCAACCATCGCTGTCGCCTTTTATTGCCGCGCGGAAGTTGTCATTGAACACGGCATAACCTTTGCCGCGCTGTACACCCTTCAGGGTTTTGTCTGCCAGTGGAGAGTCCCCTCCTGTCCACGGCTCCCCGTAGATCAGCAGATTCGGATTAATGGCAAGGCGCAGCTCCTCTGTAATTTCACGCATGGTTACGCTGTCCATTAGGCCCATCAGATCAAACCGGAACCCGTCGATATGATACTCCGAAGCCCAGTATAACAAGGAGTCCTTTATATATTTGCGCACCATAGGCCGTTCCGTGGCAATTTCGTTGCCGACGCCCGAACCGTTAGTCAGTCTACCCAAATAATCATGACGGTAGTAATATTCCGGCACCAGCGGCTCGAATGGCCCCTTCTCAACAGAATACGTATGGTTGTACACCACATCCATAATGACCGAAATGCCTCGGCTGTGCAGTGCCTGCACCATTTCTTTGAATTCACGGATCCTGGTCCCGGGTTCACCTGGGTTCGTACTGTAGGACCCTTCGGGTACATTATAATGCTGTGGATCATACCCCCAGTTATATTCGGAGTAATATCCCGCTTCGGTATCCGGACCACTTGCATTCAGTTCGTTTACCGTCTGGAAATCGAATACCGGCATTAGATGCACGTGAGTAATCCCCAGTTCAGCCAAATGATCAATTCCCAGTGCATTTCCTGCGGAATCACGTAATCCGGTTTCCGTAAATGCTTTGAACTTGCCCTTGTGCAACATGCCAGAGCTCTCATGGGCGGAGAAATCACGAACATGCAGCTCATAAATTACCGCATCTGCGGGATGTGGCAACTGTGGGGAACGGTCCTCTGCCCAGGAGGGCGGATCGGTCTCACGCAGATCCACAATCGCCGACCTCAGCCCGTTCGCCGAAACAGCGGTTGCATAGGGATCGGCGGCCTCCCTTATACTGCCATCGGCAAATACGGTGCGGTACATATAATATTTGCCTTTCAGATCTCCGGTAAGCTGCGCCTGCCAAACACCGCCGTCCTGGCGCTGCATGGGGATAATCACTCCACTGTCTTTGGAATAAACGGCTGATACAGATGCGCCGATCCCGCCGGTCTCATACAATACAACCGATACCGTAAAGGCCGTTGGAGCCCATACTTTAAACTGGCTGCTGCCTACAGTGTAGGTTAGTCCAAGGTCTTTGCCTTCATAAGTCTCTATTATTGTCTCTGTATTTATATAATTGCTGTTCATGTATTCCACCATCCCCCTGTTCTCCGCCATATTGCCGGATAACGGTTTACTTCACTTAAATCCAACTATTTCCACTACGGAAGAAATTAATACTTGCACAGATCTGCAAGTAAAGTCTATAGAGTACTGTCTTTCTTTTGAATCATAATATAATATGTAACACTATGTTCACAGGTTTGGGTTCCACCTGTTTTATGTGCCCACATTCTATTATCGGCTGCTGCGCCCATGCATTTGAGCTTGTCCTTATAAAAGAAAGCACGAACAACAGGTGATGTACTGCTGCCGACAACAAAAAAACGGCCTCCTATAGAGGAGGCCAGCAGTAGTTGGAAGAGTGAATTGCCTAAACGGATAATGCAAGATAGCTTTGCGAATTACTTCACGCTGCTCTGCACAAGTGCAGCAACTTCCTCGGCGGTGCCAAGCTGAAGTGCTTTGGCAGCCATTTCCTTCATGTCTGCAGCGGACAGCTTGGAAATCTGGCTGCGTGCAGGCAGGATGGAGGTTGCGCTCATGCTGAACTCATCAAGGCCCAGACCGAGCAGCAACGGAATCGCTGTGCTGTCGCCAGCCATTTCGCCGCACATGCCGGTCCATTTGCCTTCAGCATGGGCTGCGTCGATAACGATTTTGACCAGACGCAGGATCGCCGGATTGTAAGGCTGGTACAGGTAGGATACCCGTTCATTCATACGGTCGGCAGCCATCGTATATTGAATAAGATCGTTGGTACCAATACTGAAGAAATCGACTTCTTTGGCGAACTGGTCCGCCAGAACCGCCGTTGATGGAATTTCTACCATGATGCCCAACTGAATGTTGTCCGACACTTCCTTGCCTTCTTCGCGCAGCTTAGCCTTTTCTTCCAGCAGCAGATCGCGGGCTGCACGGAATTCGCCGAGCGTAGCGATCATCGGGAACATGATGCGCAGGTCACCGTGGGCACTTGCTCTAAGCAACGCGCGCAGCTGGGTGCGGAAAATATCTTGACGGTCCAGACACAGGCGGATCGCACGGAACCCAAGGAACGGGTTCATTTCCTTCGGCAGCTCCAGGTAAGGCAGCTCCTTGTCGCCGCCGATATCCAGTGTGCGCACAACAACCGGCTTGCCGTTCATGTTCTCAAGCACGGCGCGGTACGCATTGTACTGAATTTCTTCGGAAGGCAGCTTGTCGCGGCCCATGTATAGGAACTCGGTGCGGTACAGACCTACACCTTCGCCGCCGTTCTCGATCACACCGTTCACATCATTAGGTGTGCCGATGTTGGCAGCCAGTTCTACATGTTTGGCGTCAGCCGATACGGTCGGCTCATCGCGGAGTTTTTTCCACTCGGCGATTTGCAGATCATAGGCTTCCTGCTTAGCTTTATATTCGGCGACTTCAGCATCGCTCGGGTTGATTAGAACATCTCCGCTCAAACCGTCGACTATCACCAGATCTCCCGCCTTGACTTCAGACAGTACATTCTTGGTGCCGACCACCGCCGGAATTTCCAGGGACCGGGCCATGATGGCCGAGTGCGAGGTGCGTCCGCCGATATTCGTCGTGAAGCCCTTCACGTATTTACGATTAAGCTGCGCCGTGTCGGATGGAGTCAAATCCAGGGCAATGACGATAACCTCTTCATTGATTTCCGCAGGACTTACATAGTGAATACCCAGCAGGTGGTTCAGGATGCGTTTGGTTACATCGCGCATATCAGCGGCACGTTCCTGCAGGTAAGCACTTTTCATATTTTCGAACATTTCGATAAACTGAGTGGCGACTTCATTTAGGGCATAGTCCGCATTAACCGATTCCTCGCGGATTTTATCCATTACGGGACTGATGAGTTCGGGGTCTTCAAGAATCAGCAGATGGGATTCGAAAATCTCCGCCTTCTTCTCGCCCAATTCAGCGAGCGTGCGCTCCTTAATGCCCTGCAGCTCGCCCTTGGATTTCTCCAGGGCGCTCTCCAGTTTGGCAATCTCGGCTTCCACATCGCTTACAGCAGTCTTCGTGATTGTATAATCCGGATGTTCCAGGATAAATGCACGGGCTACGGCAATACCTGCTGAAGCCGCGATTCCTGAAATTTTATTCATGGAGCTCTCCCAGCCCTTCTTTAATCATCACATCTTGCAGTGCGCTCAGTGCTTCCGCTTCTTCACTGCCTTCAGTAATCAGACTCAAAGTATCGCCGGCTTCAAGACCCAAAGACAATACGCCGAGAATGGATTTAAGTGTTACTTTTTTACCTTTGGCTTCCGCGAATGCTTCTGTGCCTTTAAACTTTGTTGCTGTATTTACCAGCGCTGTTGCTGGGCGTGCGTGAATTCCGTCTTCGTCAATAATTCTGAATGTTTTTTGCATGATAATATCCAACTCGCTTTCTGTTAATTTGAATGTTTGTCTTATGTGAAGGCCGCGCTCCCTTCATTATAAGGGAAGCGCTATGCCAATGCACATGTTACTTAATGCTGATGATGTCTTTATCGCCTACAGCCACCTTACCCGGCTTCTTCAAGGTAACCGTAGACCCTTCAGGCAGATTAGAGAAGATGACCGGTGAAATAACGGAAGGCGCATGGGCTTTCACGTATTCCAGATCCACTTCCATAATCGGCTGTCCTGCAGCTACCAGGTCGCCTTCTTCTACAAGAATCGTGAAACCTTGGCCTTTAAGCTTTACAGTATTAACACCAATATGCACGAGCACTTCCTTGCCGCCGTCGGACATAATCCCGATGGCATGCTTACTCGGGAATACATTGAACACTTTACCGTATACCGGTGAAGCAATCTTGCCGTCATCTGACAGGAAGGCGAATCCGTCACCCGTCATCTTCTGGGAGAAGACAGCATCTGGAACCTGCGTAATATCAAGCAGCTCGCCATTTACCGGGGACACGATGTCCTCAGGAATAATTGCTGCGCCTTCTTCACCGGCCTGCTTCTCAAGCTCAGGCTGCGGTGCGGCAGCAGCTGAAGCAGCTGGAATTCTGCCGTTCATGACATCCTGTATCTGTGACTTGATTGTATCTGAACGTGTACCAAAGATCGCCTGAACGTTATTACCAACCTCAAGCACACCGGAAGCACCCAGCTTCTTCAGCCGGTTCTTATCTACGCCTGCCTTATCCTTAACCTCGACGCGGAGGCGGGTGATGCAGGCGTCCAGATGGGTGATGTTTTCTTTGCCGCCCAGTGCGGACAAAATGTTGCGCGGCAGATCATCACCGCTTGTAGATACATTCCCCGTGCTGACGTCTTCCGAATCATCGGATGCATCTTCACGGCCCGGAGTTTTCAGATTGAACTTCCGGATGACATAGCGGAATCCAAAGTAGTAAATCACGGCAATAACCAGACCTACCGGGATAACCAGCCACCACGCAGTACGGTTCGGGATAATACCGAACAGCACATAGTCGATAAAGCCGCCGGAGAAGGTCATTCCGATCTTAACATGAAGGATTTGCATAGTCATAAAGGAAAGACCTGCAAAGACAGCATGCACTGCGAACAGAAGCGGAGCTACGAACAGGAATGAGAATTCCAGCGGCTCTGTAATCCCTGTCAGGAAAGAAGTAAGGGCTGCAGAAACCATTAAGCTGCCGACAATCTTCTTGTTCTCAGGTTTGGCTTCATGGTAGATCGCCAGCGCCGCTGCCGGCAGACCGAACATCATGAACGGATATTTACCTGTTGTAAATGTACCCGCTGTGAAATCCACCCCGTCGCGCAGCTGCTGCATGAAGATCCGCTGATCCCCGCGTACCAGTTCACCGGCTTTATCGACATAACTTCCGAATTCATACCAGAACGGTGAATAGAAAATGTGATGCAAGCCGAAAGGAATCAGTGAACGCTCAATGACACCGAAGATAAAGGCCGACAGCGTCAAGTTCGTGTTGATCATGCTTTGCGACACATAGTTCAGGCCGTGCTGGATCGGCGGCCATACAGCCGTCAATACAAGTCCAAGAATCAGGGAGGTTACTGCCGTCATAATCGGCACAAACCGTTTACCCGCAAAGAAACCGAGATACGACGGCAATTCTATGCGGAAGAACCGCTTGTACATCGACGCGGCCAGTATCCCGACCAGAATACCGCCGAAAACCCCTGTCTGCAGCGTCGGTATCCCCAGGACACTGGAATAGGAGAAATCCTTCCAGGTCAATACATAAGCGTTAATGCCCAGTACCGTTCCCATGGTTACATTCATGACAAGGAATCCGATGATTGCCGCAAGACCGGCAACCCCTTCACCACCGGCAAGACCGATGGCTACCCCGACCGCAAACAAGAGCGACAGGTTATCAAAAACAATCTGTCCCGAGTTCATCAAAACGTTGGCAACGGCCTGAACCCCGCTGTTTTCCAGTGCCGGTACGTATTGAAGGAAATCAGGGTTAACCAGCATGTTGCCGATCCCGAGCAGCAAGCCCGCCGCAGGCAGGATGGCTACAGGAAGCATAAGCGCTTTACCGACTCTTTGCAAAACGCCAAACAACTTTTTGAACATTTAGGCCACTTCCTTAATAGTAAATTTCACAAACAGGAAACCAAAAAAGACATGAGCAACACAGCATTTAGGTTTGTCTTCTAACACTAAGGTTAGATTGCCCCAGCTTGGGGCCTGACAACCAAAATACTGTAAATCACTCATGCCTGATCGTATCAGTTACACGTAGGTATTCTGTTTTATTGGAACAGGGAACATTGTAGCACCGATTTTTTGAAGTTGCAAGCATGTTTTTGTAAGGGGTTCATTTCAACCCTCATGCTGCTCCATATCCTCTTCATCCTCTTTCTTCTGGGCCAGACGCTGCAGATGAATAGTCAGATAGCTCACTTCAGCCGGATATACCGGAATACGCACCCGCTGCTCAATGACCTTAGTCAGCTTCCAGGCCAGCATGTACATTTCAGGATATTCGCGCTTCATTAACCCGTCCAGAGAAGAAGTCTCCCGCACACTCTCACCACGGCGCAGTCTTTCCAGAACAAAACGCAGGTGAGTGACCAGCCGGGAATAATCCAGGGAATCCCGCGGAACATGATAACTCAGATTATCCTCCACCAGCCCCACGAGGTCACCGATCAGCACGGAATGCTGCTTCACCTCGGAGATATGACGGTTGCTCAATGCGCTTACAATATGCAAAGCGACAAAACCGATCTCATCAAAAGGCAACGTTACCCCCATCGCCTGATTGATCCGCCCGACCGCATATTCGGCCAGACTGTATTCCTCAGGGTAAATTTCCCTGGTTTCGTACAGAAACGGATTATGTATGGCGATATCTTGTTCATGACGGCGGATGGCAAATGAAATATGGTCAGTGAGTGCAATATGAATATGTTCATTCAGCGGTTGGCGGCTGCTCTGCATGATATGCAATACAATCTCCTGAACTACCTCGATCAGCTTCTCGTCCACCTGCGGAACGAGCTGCTTGTATTGCTCCTGTTCCTCCTGGCTGCGGAGAATAAACATCTTCTCCACAGAAGACAGACTGATCCGGTCACGTATTTTCCGGTTAAAGCCTATGCCCTTGCCGATCACCACAACCTCGGCGTATTGGGGATGCTCGGCAATAATCACATTGTTATTGAGTACCTTAGCCACTGTTATGCTGCTCACTGCTTACACCTCTTTGAATTCTGAATACCTTTGCCGCTGCGGCAGCTGCATAACTTGACAGCATGTGTAGATTATACTTGGCTACCGCCATAACATCAAGATTTCGAATGTGGAAGAGGCTGGATCATTTTACCCGGAAGGTTCTGCCCGAGTATTTATAGACCAGGAATAGGGCAATGGTCATGTAGGCTACCGTGGTCAACAGTACCATTCCTGCAAAATAAGCCGGAGTGCTCTCCAAGCGGAGGCACACAATGGTTGCAGCCAAGACAATGCTGTTGACAATGGTGAAGAACGGGTTCTTCAAATTCAGCTCTGTGCTGTAAGGCTGGAAAATATAATACATGAACAAGTGATGCACGGAGAAGAACAGGGATAGGCCGAGGATAGCCCCGCAGAAACCAGCTGCATCCGCAATCCCCCAGTTTTCATCCGAAAGTAGAATGAGCAGATTCACAGCTATACAAATAGCTCCGGCCGGAATCAAATTCAGAGCGGTTATTCTCAGCAGCCGAATCCGGAAATTGCTCAGCACCGCCGTCCGTTCCCGATAGAATCCATACCGCAGCAGACTAAGGTCGCAGTTGTAAAACATCGCTTTGCAGACCTTCTCACCGATCGAGGTAAAATTCATAATAAATACAAAATAAGAAAGGCTGCCGATTAAAAAATGTGACATCTTGGTAAACATTGCCGGTGAGACCATCATCGACAGCAATCCGGCTGCGAACAATACGCCAATGATGAGCATACGCCGCTGAATCGGCTGTATTAAAAAACGTTTATGCCGGGAGAAAAAGATCGCATTCAGGTAAGCATAGCCGCTTTTCCCCTGAAATTGGCCGGGACTCAGCTGTTCCGCTGAAAAGTCCTTTTCTTTCGTCTCGACATCCTTCACTCTCGACTCCTTCATCATACGCCCCATATCCAGCAGCGGATCGTCTATTTTGCTCACGGCATCAACCGCGCTGCGGTAACGGGGATAACGTGCAATATAAACGGCGGCAACCACTCCTATAGCCGCAATGGCTAAACCCGCCGGCAGGTTGAACAACGCAGCGCTGTCCACGAAGGACTCTTTTGCATACAGCAGAGCATAGGCAAGCGGAAATCCTATGCCTATGACGGTCCACACCCACCCTGTTTTTTTGACAAGCACAATGTCTGTACGGTCGAAAAGCCATAAATGCAGCGCCTCACTGCCCAAGCGCCAGGCAGTTAACAGCAGGGCAAGCAGCACTCCCTGCCAGACCGGAGCCTGCAGCAATGAAGCGAAGAGGCACATGGCCGGTATATAGTAAACAAAGAAACTGAAGGTCCGAAGCGACAGAGTAGCGTGCATGTACTGATCAGCAGGCAGCCGCATCAGCTTCACACAAATATATTTGTCCCGCTTCGGTTCCAGGATGACCGCATTTGAAACTGCCGCTACGACGCAACTGATTATGACCAGCACTTGCAGATAGAGCTGATACTGTTCAGCAGTCGTCAGTTCCTTGCCGATTGTGATCACCGGCCAATAGACTACAATTCCCAAGTAAGCGAATTTGGTCAGAAAGCCCCATATTATCTTCAGAATAAGCACGATTACAGTCAGCGTCTTTTTGAGTCCTGTCCGGGAATACAAGTCATTCTTAGCCATCTTCCCAATTACCGGCAACCGCTGGAGATAATAGATCAGCCGGTTCGCCCCGGATGCGCCCCTGATATCCAGTATGGTGTTCAGCGTCTTAATCATTGCTGCCCTCATCCTTTAGCAAGGTTATGATTCTCTCCTCGAATTCCGGACTGTGCAGGGTGTCGGCAGGAATCTCCTGGAGTGTCCCGTTATTCAGGATAACGAGCTCGTCGCACAAGTCGGCTGCAAGCTGCAAAATATGGGTGGAGAAAATAATGATATGATCCTGCTTCATCTCCCGCAGCAGCTTTTTGATCTCCAGTGCCACCACAACGTCAAAAGAAGTCAATGGTTCGTCCAGCAATATCAAGGGCGGACGTGTAATGATAAAGCAGAGCATTTGGATCTTGTTCTTCATGCCATGAGAATACCCTTTGATCAGCCGGTGGCGGTCCTCCTGCTCAATCCGGATAATGTCGAAGTAGTCTTCGATGTTTTTGCCAGGTTCAATCTTGTCGCGGTTGATATCCATATAGAATTTCACAAACTCATAGCCTGTAAGAAATTCCGGCAGGATGGGCAAAGAAAATACATACCCGATATCCGCCTCGCGGAGCGGACTGCTCACGTCGTTTTCCCGTAAAAAAGCCCCGCCGCTGTCCATTCCGATCTCCCCGCTCAAGCAGTTGAACAGCGAGGTTTTACCGGCACCGTTGCGGCCCAGCAGACCGTAAATCTTGCCTTTTTCAAAAGTGTAGTCAATGCCTTTGAGTACTTGTTTATCTCCGAAGCTCTTACGGATGTTATCCAAGAGCAGCTCCATGCGAAGTTCCCCTCTCTCCATAAAATTCAAGGTATGACAGGCAATTGCGCCTGTCATACCTTGAGTTATCCCGCATTATCCTTCAAGTTTATCAGTTGGAACCACTGGCACTGCAGGTACTACCGGTACCGCAGGTGCAACCGATACTGCCGGTCTGTGGTCCGGAGTTCCCGTTTTTCCTTTAGTCAAACCTTTTATCAACGCCTCTACATCAATTCCCGAGACACTCTTCAGCATTTCCGGTGCCGTCGACATCAGCTGGGTCACATAATTGCTGACCCGGGCCGCTCCTTCACCGTTGCCCGTATCCACCACAGTGAGCTTGTCGATGGATGCCAGCGGCTCGGCAATTTTACCAGCCAGTTCAGGCAGCATCTTCACGATGATGTCGAGCACGGCAGCTTCGCCGAATTTCTGGAACGCTTCGGCCAGCTTCTCTTTGGCTTCTGCTTCTGCGAGGCCGCGCAGGCGGATAACTTCGGACTCCGCTTTACCTTTAGCCAGCTCTGCGTCGGCTGTTGCCTGGCCTTCCAGGCGTTTCTGCTCGGATGTTGCCTTCGCCTGGGTCTCAATGCTGTACTGCAAGGCATCGGCTTCGCGCATCCGCTTGGCCTTATCGGCTTCCGCCGCCTGTTCCACTGCGTAGCGGTCGGCTTCCGCTTTCTTCTTCACTTCCGCATCATACTGCTTCTCGCGCACCTGAATTTCTTTGGATTGCAGGTCGATCTCGCGTTCCTTGCGAACCAGTTCGACCTTCATCTGCTCTTCCACCACCGTCTGCTTGGCGCGTGCCTCCTGGATGTGATAAGCCTGATCGGCTTCCGCCTTGGCTGTATCCTGATCCCGTTTAAAGGCTGCAACCTTCAGCTGATTGTCCTTGGAGGCTTCGGCGATGTTCGTATCCCGCAGCAGTTCAGCCTTCTGCCCTTGCTCCTCGGCGTTTGCCTTCTGGATCCGCGCATCCCGCAGCGCTTCCGCTTCAGCGATTTCCGCATCCCGCTTCACTGCAGCAATCCGCGGTTTACCTAGAGCTTCCAAGTATCCATGCTTGTCGCGCACATCTTTGATGGTGAAGGAGACAATCTGCAGTCCCATCTTCTTAAGATCGCGCGCTGCTACGCCCTGAACCTCCTGGGCAAACCGGTCACGGTTGCGGTAAACCTCTTCCACGGTCATTGACCCGAGAATCGCCCGCAGATGCCCTTCAAGCACTTCCTGCGCCTCGCTCTTCAGCCCTTCTATCGGCTTGCCCATGAACTGTTCGGCTGCCGTTGCCACATCTTCTGTAGAACTGCCTACCTTGATAATAGCCACACCGTCGGCGATAACCGGCACCCCTTGCTCAGTGTATACCTCCGGTGTCGTCACATCGAGCTTATGCGAGAGCAGAGACATGAACTCGGCCTTCTGGAAGACAGGCAGAATGAACGCCCCGCCCCCGCGGACTATCTTGATTTTACGGCCCGAGCCATCATCTGAGATATGATTGCTGCCGAGAAAGGAACCGGTGACAATCATTCCTTCATCGGGTCCGACCGTCTTGTAACGCGCCCAGAACGCAATCCCAAGCACCAGTAGAACCGCTACAACCACAATAGGAATAAACAAATAATCTGGAATGTCTAACCCTAACATTAAGAATCCACTCCTTTTCTCTCTTCAAATTCAGTTACCAGCGCAACACCTTCCCGGACCTCTACCACTACAACCTTAATCCCGGCCGGGAGGGAAAGCTGCTCAAAGCTGGCTGCCGTATGCAGGCTGTTGCCTGCGCCGAACTTCACCATGATTTCGCCATAGCCCTGTGCCGGAATAGGAACGGTAATTTCTCCGATCTTGCCAGGCAGCTCGCTCATGGAGAATCCGTTTGACATCTCGCTTTTGTCCATCGGTTTGACGACTCCCAAGTAAAGAACCACCCCCATAAAGGCTGCGATCAGCAAGGACAAGGCAAGAACAGCGCCATCTTCCAGCCTGCTGTAACGCGTGAGCAGAATACCTGCTCCGCCAAATACGGTGACTCCCCCGGCCAGCACAGCAGGGTTCAGGAAATCAAAGGAAGCTACATCAAATATCCCGTCCAAAACATTGCCGATCAGATCTCCCACAATTACGCTGACTACGGCAAAAATGACGCCGAGCGCCAAACAGCCCAAATACAGCGTTTGCATTATTTTCTCCTCCCGTCTATAGTTCCGGACTGTCATACTAGTATAAACGTTCAAACCATGTCCTTGGTTTCACAAACTTGGATGATTATCTCAATATTGTATCGTGGAAGCAGCCTTGAACCCAAGCCGGCCTATGCCAACAGTTTATGCAAAAAAGCCGTCCCCATTACCGGGAACGGCTTGATTTCCTGCCCGGAGCTGCAGTTCTGCAGCTCCTTTATGATGGCGTTCTTACAGCGCCATTGTATAAATTTCTACAACATCCTCACGCTCCAGCTTGCGGAAATTACCGAACGGTCCGAAACGCACCGCTTTGTCAGCCATATTTCCGATTTCGTTGTCATTGATATCATAGTCGCCAAGGGTCTTCGGCGCACCGATGGAATCCCAGAAGCGGCGCAGTGCTTCAATGCCTTCAAGACCGGCTTCTTCATCGCTTTTGCCGGCCGGATCAATGCCGAATACGTTCACGGCCAGCTGGCGGAAGCGGGCTGGGTTCGTACTGAGGTTGTACTTCATCCATTGCGGGAAGAGAATAGCCAAACCGCCGCCATGCGGGATATCGTAGACTGCTGATACGGCATGCTCGATGTTGTGTGTTGCCCAGTCTCCGGCGAAGCCCATGCTGACCATGCCGTTCAGAGCCATTGTGCCGCAGTACATAATCGTTTCGCGCAGCTCGTAATTGTTCAGGTCCCCGATCAGCTTCGGTGCCGTTTCAATAACGGTGCGCAGCAGCGTCTCACAGAAACCGTCCTGTACAGGCGTGTTACCGTCGGTATGGAAATAATGCTCCAGAACATGCGACATAATATCTACCATGCCGTAAACGGTCTGGTCACGCGGCAAAGTGAAGGTGTTCTCGGGATCAAGGATGGAAAATGCCGGGAAGGCATGCACACTGCCCCAACCCATTTTTTCCTGGGTGACTTCGTTGCTGATGACAGAGCCGTTGTTCATCTCGGAACCCGTAGCCGCCATCGTCAGCACTGTGCCCAGCGGCAACGCGGCTTGCGGAGCAGCCTTGCGTTCCACAAAGTCCCACATATCCCCTTCATATTTCGCGCCTACCGCAACTGCCTTTGCACAGTCCAGTACGCTGCCCCCGCCTACGGCAAGGATCAGCTCAATGTTGTGCTCCCGGCACAATGCCACACCTTTATGTACAGTGGACAGACGCGGGTTCGGCTCGACTCCGGCCAGTTCGGTCACGACAGCCCCGATGGAATTCAGCTCAGCCAGCACATTATCGTACAAACCGCTGCGTTTGATGCTGCCGCCGCCGTACATCAGCAATACGTTCTTACCGAATTTCGGGACTTCGGTCTTCAAAGCCTGCAATGTTCCTTGTCCAAAAATCAGCTTGGTAGGATTATAAAATTCAAACTTGCGCATATGGGTAAACCTCCATTAGTTGATGAATGTGATGCAATTTCATATTATAGACCTCCGGCGTGCGTCATTCAAATCACAGCGGCTCCCCGTATCACGCCAAGCTGAACGAACTGTATAAGAAAAGCCCCCAAACCTGCATGGCCGGGGACATAATACTAACATTCAGTTATTTATAGGGCTCCGAAGCTCTGCACAAACCGGCGGAAAGCGGCTTGTCCTTCCGGTGTCCGTTTGTAGACCCCGGCATGCTCCAGGATATGGGTGAACTTGATACCGACCTCATTCTGCACGATTTTGACAGCCTCTTCGTGGTTGTGACCTGTGCCGAAGCGTTCGGCCAGCTCTTGTATCCACGAGGCATGCTGTGCAAGCGCGTGATCAGCTTCACTCTTCACGGCAGCCAGTAGCGGGAGATCTCCGGCAAGCACGCCTGCGACAGCATCCAGTTCTTCCTTCAGTCGTCCCGGCAGAATAGCCAGACCCATAACCTCAATCAGGCCGATGTTCTCCTTCTTGATATGGTGCATCTCCCGGTGCGGGTGGAATATCCCTTCGGGGAATTCCCCGCTGGTCCGGTTGTTGCGCAGCACCAGATCCAGCTCGAAGCCGCCGTCTTCCGCCCGCCGCACGATTGGAGTAACGGTATTATGAGGGGTTTCCACACCGTCAACTTCACTGAAAGCCAATACCTCAGCCTCAGGATCGCTGTAGGATTTCCAGGCTTCATAGAGATCGTTGCCGCATTCCAGCAGCACTGCTGGGTCCGCTCCATGCAAACGCAGGACCGACATCGGCCACTTCACGATGCTGAGGCTGACGCCCGGGTAGGAGGCATGGGTGAACGTCTGCTCTTTCGGTGCTTTCTGGATCGGGAAGGTATGGCGTCCGCCCTGGAAATGATCATGGGTCAGAATCGACCCGCCGACAATCGGCAGATCGGCGTTCGAGCCAATAAAATAATGCGGGAAAGCTTCCACAAAGCTGAGCAGACGCTTCAGCGACTCCTTGGTCAGCTTCATCGGCACATGATCGTGGTGGAATACGATGCAATGCTCGTTATAGTACACATACGGCGAGTATTGTAAGAACCAATTCTCATTGTTCAGCTTCAGCGGAATTACACGCAGGTTCTGGCGCGGCGGGTGATTCAAACGTCCGGCATAACCCACATTTTCGCGGCAGAGCAGGCATTTCGGATAGACCGGCGGAGGGAGCAGCCGGGCCATGGCGATTTCCTTCGGGTTCTTCTCGGGTTTGGACAGGTTAATCGTCATTTCGATATCCCCGTATGGTGATTCCTGCAGCCAGAGCACATTCTTCGAAATCCGGTCCATGCGGATATAGTTGGAATCAATGCTTAATTTGTAAAAGCGGTCGGTTGCCGCCTCAATGCCCTTCTCTGCCGAGAGGCTAAAGAATTGGGCATTGACTTCAGATGGCCGTGCCATCAGCAAGCCCATAATCTTCGCATCCAGCAGATCACGGTACGTATCGGTATTCTCCGGGATCAATCCGGTTTCGAAGCCATAATCAATCAGAATGTCCAGCGGTTCCTGCGGGCTCTCAAGCGGTGTTTCACTGAATTCAAGGGCATACGGCTCACTGAAGCCGAACTGGTCCAGCAGCTCATTGCGGCTATAGTCAACATCGGCAGGCTGGATCAGTTCCTGGTTCAGCGCAAACAGCACAAGCTGTTCGATGGCATGCAGCGCCTTCTCTCCGGCCGGAGCGGTATTAATATCGTTAGGCATTTAAATTCTCCTTAATGTGGTGTAGCGAGTTGTCTGCGTCCTTTTTTTGGGGGGCAGCTGGTTCAATAGAATGCCCGACTACCCCGGACAGCCAGGAGTTATTCTTCTCCGTATCCTTGCGGATTCGCTGAATGCCAGTTCCAGGCGCTCTGAATAATATCCTCAAGATCCGCATGCTGCGGAGTCCAGCCGAGAATGGAGCGGGCTTTGTCAGAAGAAGCTACCAGCACAGCGGGATCGCCGGCACGACGCTCTTGAATGACAACCGGAATGTCCAGCCCGGTCACCTTCTTGGCAGTTTCGATCACTTGTTTGACCGAGAAGCCGAGGCCGTTGCCAAGGTTGAAGATATTGCTTGCACTGCCGCTGCGCAGATAGTTGACCGCCCGGACGTGGGCGTCAGCCAAATCGCTGACATGGATATAGTCGCGGACGCAGGTTCCGTCTTCGGTCGGATAGTCTTCGCCGAAGACAGCAATGCTCTCCCGCTGCTTCAGCGCGGTTTGCAGCACCAGCGGAAGCAGATGGCTCTCCGGACGGTGGTCTTCGCCAATCTTGCCGCTGGCATGCGCCCCTGCAGCATTGAAGTAGCGCAATGCCACGTATTTGATGCCGAGCACCTTGTCAAACCAGGCCATCATGCGTTCCATGGTCAGTTTGGTTTCACCGTACACATTCGCCGGCTCTGTGCGGTCGGTTTCCTCGATCGGCACCTTTTCCGGTTCGCCGTAGGTTGCGGCCGTGGAGGAGAAGACGATTTTGTCCACACCTGCATGCTGCATCGCTTCCAGCAGACATTGTGTACCATATACGTTGTTGTCATAGTATTTGACCGGGTCCTTCATGCTCTCGCCCACCAGCGAGCTTGCGGCAAAATGGATCACCGCTTCAATCTTGTTCTCCGAAAACAGCTTGGCCAGCAGTGCCTTGTCCCGGAGGTCACCTTCATATAGCTTGCCGCCCAGCAGCGCCTCACGGTGGCCTGTCAGCAAATTGTCGATAACCACAACTTCCTCGCCCCGCTCCAGCAGCTCAGCTACTGTATGAGAACCGATATACCCCGCTCCACCTGTTACCAAAATCGCCATCTTACTTCACTCCTTTCAATTCTTCCACACCATTACCGATACCGCATACGTAGAACTCGCCGACTAGACCGGATCTGGTCGTATAGGCTTCACCAACTTCACGGATAAAGCGTTCGACATCATCCTCATGCACCAGTGATACCGTACAGCCGCCGAATCCCGCACCGGTCATCCGCGAGCCAAGGGTTCCGGGAATCCGCTGCGCTTCCTCAACCATAATGTCCAGCTCCTCGCAGCTTACTTCATACAGATCGCGAAGCGAGACATGGGAGTCATTCATATATTGACCAAACTGCTTCAGGTCATTGTTCTTCAGTACTTCAACCGAGTCAAGCACACGCTGGTTCTCTTCCACTACATGGCGGGCGCGGCGTCTGACGGTTTCATCTGTAATTTTGTGCTGATGGATTTCGAATTGCTGAGGTTTCAGCTCTGCAAGGTAAGACAGGGAAGGAACCTCCTGCTTCAAAATGGACAATGCTTCGTCACACTGGCTGCGGCGTTCATTGTATTTGGAATCCACGAGACCTCTCTTCTTGTTCGTGTTGCTGATCACCAGCTTGTAGGCGCCGGTCACAAATGGAATCAGGTTATACTCCAGCGTATCGCACATCAGCAGAATCGCGTGATCACGCTTGCCGTTGGCTACGGCAAACTGGTCCATAATTCCGGAGTTTACGCCGACATACTGGTTCTCCGCACGCTGGGACAGCAGCGCAATTTCTACTGTATCCGTATCCCCGCCCAGCAGTGTCAGGAACGCGAAGCCGGTAACCACCTCAATGGAAGCGGAGGAAGAAAGGCCCGAACCGTTCGGAATATCACCGTGAAACAAGAGATCATAGCCGCCGGAAACCGGAAGATCTTTCTTTGCCAATTCCACCATGACGCCAACCGGATAATCGATCCATTCCCCTGTTTTGGCCTTGCCGATTTCGCTGTAGTCCATGGACGCTTCGTAAGGAAGATTCGTCGATGCGAATTGAACCTTGCCGTCGCTGCGCGGGCGTACAATCAGTGTAGTTCCGAACTCCAGCGCTGCCGGCAGTACATAACCTCCATTGTAATCCAGATGCTCTCCAATAAGATTGACACGGCCCGGTGCGTAGAAGACGCGTGCCTCTTCGGTGCTCTCCCCATACTTCTCAATAAATTTGCTGTTAAGTTCCTGTATGCTCATTAGTGCCACTCCATCCTTTCGCTGCTCTTGCTTCAACTTGGAATCAGTCTTGCTGTCTTCATGGTTATATTATAATAAAATCAGACTTGCCCTGATAATGCAATCATGTGTGCAATGCATGGATAAATGTGACTTCCGTGTTATAATCGGAGGACGGGCATTTCCAGCGATTACCCGTTCCCAAAGCGGTGACAGCGTTAACTCCAGAAAGGAAGCTTCTTCGTGAAACATACTTATTCCGTAGGGTCAAATCCCGTCTATTATGATAAGCAAAATCTGCATGTACTGTTTGCCGGCGAAAGCCAGACCTTGCCGCTGCACCAGGCCGGTCCAAAAATCTATGACTATTACCTGCTTCACTTCATTGAATCCGGCTCCGGGACCTTCCGCACCGAGCAGCGCAAATATGAGCTGGGACAAGGCGACTGCTTCCTGATCCATCCCGGCCAGCTGGTCAGCTATCTCTCGGACGAGAAGCAGCCCTGGCGCTACCGCTGGGCCGCTTTCACCGGCGCGGAAGCCGACGCGCTTGTGCTCCAGACCGGCTTCACGCCGCAGAAGCCGGTGCTCTCCACCGCCGAAGGCAGTGTCATCCCCGCCGCGATGGCCGGGATGATGCAGGCGTTTTACGCCAATAAGGAGAGCGCCCACCTGACTTCACTCGGCTATCTGTATCTGATCGTCGGAGAAGCCGCTGAGCGGCATATCTCCTCCTCCAGGCTGTCGGGGGCGGAATCACAGGTCAAGCGCACCGTGAAGCAGATGATCCACTATATGGCTTCCCAATATGCTCACCCGGTCTCGATTGAGCAAATGTGCGGCAGCCTCGGCTATAACCGCGCTTACCTGTCGCGGATCTTCAAGCAGGAGACCGGTCTCTCGCCGGTGACCTATCTGCTTAAGCTGCGCATCGAGAAATCGCGCCAGCTGCTGCGGGAACGTCCAGAATTATCCGTAGAGCAGGTTGCAGCATCCGTTGGACTGACGGATGCCTTGTATTTCTCCCGCCAGTTCAAACGCTTCTGTGCCCAGTCCCCAACCGCTTACCGCATCTCAACGTCCAGACCCGGGGAGAAGCAGCAGCCTTGAGATCTGTTGTATTGGGGCCAGAATTCTGTACACCATCCTGAACCCAATAAGACACTGCGGCTCGCGCTAGCCGCGTTGATCTCAGTCCACCGGCACCTGCTGAATTCTGTGCACCTTGCCGTGGCACGCGCTGAACCCTCTCACCGTATTGTGCGATGCGCTGCCACACGGTATCAAGCTGATTAGTTAACCCCTTATCCCTCCGGAGATAACATGCTGCAAACCGACTCCATAGCCACTATTACGCTGATCCACCTGTCTTTTACACAAATTTGGACCTCAGAGGCGTTATTTTCCAATATTGCGCGTGTTCTGCCACTTTTCAGATAAAATAACGGCTATACGGTCCGTTTGTGTAAATTTTGGATGTTTCTCCCTGAAATAACGTCCCCACAGTCCGATTCACCCCCCACTTCATCCCCCTCTATTCCCTAGGTTATGTCCTATCCCTTTCCCAGGTTATGCCCTATTCCTAATTGTCCAACTACAGCAACAGCCCGTCTTCCGGTCAGGAAGCGGGCTGTGCAGCAATAGGCCCCTAAACGGGATGCATATGGAGGCCATACATGTAGTGGATGCGAAGCTTACACATCACTCTCTGTTTTGAGGATGGTCTCGATCCGATCCAACTCCTCCTGGGTAAAGTCTGCATGGGTCAACGCGGCGATGTTCTCTTCGATCTGGCTCACCCGGCTTGCGCCAATCAGTGCAGAGGTCACTTTGCCGCCGCGAAGTGTCCAGAGGAGCGCAAACTGGGCCAGACTTTGGCCGCGCGTGACAGCCATCTGGTTAAGGGCGCGGATTTTGCGCTGCACCTCTGGCGTAATCCGGCTTTCATTCAGCGCGGTGGACGGACCGGCCGCTCTTGAATCCTCAGGGATACCATTCAAATATTTATTGGTCAGCAGGCCCTGGGCCAGCGGAGTAAACGCAATGCTGCCGACACCGTTCTCTTCCAGCACATCCTGCAATCCACCTTCGATCCAGCGGTCCAGCATCGAATACCTCGGCTGATGTATCAGGAGCGGAGTGCCGAGACCCTTCAGAATGCTGATCGCCTCCACGGTCTGCTCCGCCGTGTAGTTAGATAATCCGATATATAGCGCTTTGCCTGACCGCACGGCATAATCCAGCGCGCCCATCGTTTCTTCCAGTGGTGTCTCCGGGTCCGGACGGTGAGAATAGAAAATGTCGACATAGTCCAGTCCCAGCCGTTTCAGGCTCTGATCCAGACTGGACAGCATATATTTGCGTGAACCCCATTCCCCATAGGGTCCTGGCCACATGTAATATCCCGCCTTAGTAGAGATCACCATCTCATCACGGTAGGGGAAAAGGTCACGGGCGAGCACCTTGCCGAACAGTTCCTCTGCCGAGCCTGCGGGCGGGCCATAATTATTAGCCAGATCAAAATGGGTAATGCCGAGATCAAACGAACGGGTAATCATCTCCCGGCCATTCTCATAAGTGTCGATCCCGCCAAAGTTATGCCAGAGTCCCAGTGATATCGCCGGAAGCTTCAGTCCCGATCTGCCAGAGCGGTTGTATTGCATAACTTCATACCGTTCATCGCTAGCCACATATACCATTGCTTATCCCTGCCTCTCGTATCCTCAGTTGTCACATCACCCTATTTTAAACCACTGGCGGCCATTGTAATCTTGTAATCTGAAATCACCCGCAGTGATACACACAGGATGTGAGATCTATAAGTTCTCAGAGCTGTTCCTGAACGGCTCCCATCACTTTCCCGATCCGGTCGGTAATAATCAGATCCGCCCTATGGTCATACGGTGTCGGGTCACGGTTCAGCAGCACAGTATGCCGCCCCCGGAAGTAGGTGACGAGGCTGGCTGCAGGCTGAACGGTCAGCGAAGTGCCGCCGATAATAAGCAAATCCGCAGCCGCAATTGCTGCGACCGCCCCAACCAGCACATCATGATCCAGCTGTTCCTCATAGAGCACAACATCCGGCTTGATGATGCCGCCGCATTCCGGGCAGAGGGGCGCCCGTTCAACAGACTGAATCACCTGCTCCAGACCGTAATAACGGTTGCAGCCCATGCAATGATTGCGGTGGATAGAGCCATGCAGCTCCAGCACTACACGGCTGCCGGCCAGCTGGTGCAGCCCGTCAATATTTTGCGTAATGACTGCTTTCAGTTTGCCTTGCCGCTCCAGCTCTGCCAGCAATAAATGGGCACCGTTTGGCTCTGCCTCCGGGTGAATCATTTTGCTGCGGTAGAAATCAAAAAAAATGTCCGGCGAGGACATAAAAAAACTGCGGCTCAGCATCACCTCGGGCGGATAAGGCGAGTTATGCTCAGTCTGGTATAAACCCGCCGCTGAGCGGAAGTCCGGAATACCGCTCTCCGTGGATGTTCCGGCTCCTCCGAAAAAAACGATGTTTCCGCTGTCCTTGATCCAGGAAGCCAAAGTTTGCAATGGATCCATAGTCTGCACACGCACCCTTTCTACGAGTTATTTGTTAACAGGTAATGCGGAGCTCATGAAAGCCGGAAACGACGATGTCGGCATCCTGCAGATGTCCAGCCGCTCCGGCAGGAGAGATGCCGACCGATAGACGCAAGCCGGCACCTTTTCCGAGCTGCATATCCGCATTGCTGTCACCGATAATTACAGTCTGCTCCGGCAGCAAGCCTAGTTCCCGGCAAGCGGTTTCGGCCATCTCTGGATCCGGCTTGCCATTCGAAACCCGGTCCCTCGTGACAATAGTATGGAAGTAACCGGTTATTCCAAGTAAGTCCAGCTGCTCACCTATGGTCTTGTCACCATCAGATGTAACCACACCCAGCTGTAAGGAAGCATCGGCACATTGCTGCAAGAACGGCAGCAGGTCCGGCAATGGCTCGATTGTGCGGCGTCTGCGTATTCCATTCATCGCATCCTTGGCAATGGCCTTCACACGGACCAGCGCCTCATTCCAGGGAACTCCGGCAGTGTACAGCTGCCACGCGAGAATGCCATAACTCTCTTCCGTAGTTGCCATAGAGAGAGGTCCGGAAGGATCATAGCCTATTACCTTCCCTTCAGCATTATGAGTTGTGCCAAGCACCTTGGACAGATCAACATGCGATCCGGTACCGGTAAGGGCAAGCTCATTGCCGAGACCTAGCAGCACCTCCTCCGCCCAGCTACCCCAAGTGGCGAGCAGGTCAAGCAGTGTTCCATCCTTATCAAACAATATGCCTTGGCAAGGCACAGAGAGATCCTTTACATGCAACAGTGGCATCATACGTCTCCTCTCATCTATCTATAGCCATGATGACTAGCCCGCTACCGCAAATTTCCCATCCAGTCCAGCATCGTTCGTGCTGTGCGGGCCTGCTGATCATCCTCGGTAATCGTTGCTGTACCGTCACCTTTTTGCGGCCCATAACTTCCAAACTGGGCATGATTTCCGCCCAGAATTGAGAAATATACCGTATTGCCCGGCAGATAGGAACGTCCCTCGTTGTATTTGTCCCTGTCAACAACCTCATCCTCCGTACCGAGCAGGGATAACACGGACAAGGTAGTGTCCTTCAGACTGCCTTTCTCATCTGGATAGGAGGCGAGAAAAAAAACACCCTTCAGCTGATCCGGATGCTCTGACGCATAACGGGACGCCATCACACCGCCCAGTGAATGACCGCCGAGCACAAAAGACTGCTTGGGATGCACGCGGATGATTTCATCTGCAGCATCGCCCTTGATGACCGCGAGATTCAGCGGCATCCGGGCTATATAGAATGGATGCCCGGCAGCGGCAATCCGTTTGGCCAGCGGGGCATAAGCCTCCGCTTCCACCAAGGCACCGGGGTAAAAAATCACTGCCGTCCCCAGAATGACCGCGGGCTCGAAAGAGATCCAGTTGTCGTTCTGCTCAACAGACACACCTCCGGCGGACACTAGCGCAGACTCGGCCTTCTCTGCCGGAGTATAAGGGGTTAAGTATTTCCACAAGAGAAACCCCGCCACAATTAAAAACAAAAGCAGTGCTATGAGGATGCTGCGTCTGGTGATTCTTTTTTTCAATAGTGTTCACTCCCGGGTACTGCATACAAAAATTATAGAGGAATCAAGTAAATCAAACAACCTTCAACACATCGCCACAATTGAGTCTTATGATAGCGCTTACCATTGTGATGTATTTCACAATTTATTCTTCGAAAATCTTGTATTTTAAAATTAAAGTAATTTCCACAGTGCATAATTTGGAGGTTAGGTCATGACCAGGGAAAACACGCTGGAAACGCGCGGAGAAACTTTTTTCCTTAACCTGCGTTTCATGCTTATTGTTACCGTATTTGTAGGCAACGCCATTGAACCTTTGATTAGCCGCATGGATGGAATGCACAGTCTTTATATGTGGATCTTCAGCTTTCATATGCCGCTCTTCGTGCTGGTAACCGGCTATTTCGCCAGAAAGAGCCTCACCGGGTCCGCAGGCCGCAAGGTGCTGCTGCAGATCGCAATGCAATATCTTATTTTTCAAAGCCTATACTCAGCACTGGACGTTTCCCTCTTCCATGTATCCAATATCCATCACTCCTTCTTCGCCCCTTATCTGCTCCTATGGTTCCTGGCCAGTCACGCCTGCTGGCGTCTCCTGATGCTGGGGATGGGTAAATGGTCCCGGGCGGCACAAATCGCCTTCGCCGTAGCGGCGGGAGTGGCCGTAGGATATTTGCAGCTTGACGGGGTCTGGTTCAGCATCAGCCGCACCTTCGTATATTTACCCTTCTTCGTAATCGGCTATCATTTTTCATTCAGTACCTTTGCCAAATGGGTTCAGAAGTATGTCAAAATTGCCGCAGCCGCATTCTCTGTCCTGATTTTCGCCCTCCTGGGAGTACTGGGCTCCGGGTTTCCAATGGGCTGGCTGTACGGAAGCATGACTTATATGCAGCTTGGGGCAGGCGAATGGTATGCGGGTCTATACCGGCTGGCAGTCTACGCTCTGCAATTCACCGCTTCCCTGGCTTTTCTGGGCTGGGTGCCTTACCAGGTTAGCCGCATGACTGACTGGGGCCGCCGCACACTCTATGTCTTTCTGCTGCATGGCTTTATCGTGCGTTTGGCCGCCATTTCCGGAGTGTATGCCTATATCGGCAATGCCGCCGGGACAGCTCTTCTGTTACTCTGCGCAATCCTCTTTACGGTGCTGCTGGCCCAGCCGGGGGTAAAACGTCTGCTCCACCCGATTGTCGAGCCTTCTGTCGACTGGATGATCACCCTGCAGCGGACCGCCCTGCGCCGCACACCCTGACTCTAGCGCGCTATAGAGGCAGCAAGCTCCGTCTTCTAACGATGCGCACAGCTGTTATTTTCCTTATTGAATAGTGAACATTCGCGGAACGTCCACTCAAGCTCTTACCTATGATCTTTCGCAGCAATAAAAGGGGGGTGTCTTAAAAGCCAGTTCATTCGGCTTTTGAGACACCCCCTTAATGGTGGAGAGTAGTTAGGCTACAGGTTTGCTACATCCTGCTCCATTGTATATTTCACCCGCATTATAATATGCTGCTCGTAATCTCCGAATTGACGGCCAAACAGGTTCAGCCCGCCCTGATGAACAGCATCGGGGTTGATTCCAATACGCAGCCGCAATTTGGGACTCCGGTGAATCAGAAGATCATTTAAGGTAACACCTGACACCTTCTCCATATCGAGCGTCGTCTTGTCATGATCAACACGCCAGGTCTTGAGAAACCCGTATTGTGTGGATCCATCCCACCACCAATTCGGATTCAGTTTGCCCCGCCGGTCACCGAAATCACCGGGACTGGTCCACATGCCGATCTCCGAACCATTCACCCATACGGATATGTTTGAAGGCCAGTTCTGATCATAATTTGGAGCTTCGGAACACATCTCCATAGACAGCTCAAGCGATTCAATCCGCGCTCCAGAGGGGATATCCATAGGCAGCAAATATTCCAGGAATCCTTTGCGGAGCCAGATCAGCTGTGCGTTGACATGTTTGGGGTGATAAAAGCTCGACGGTTCATCATCCTTAATAATAAGGCCCTCACTATTAGCCATCCCGCATGTAGGAGAAACCTCACAATCGCTGTAATGGCCGATCGGCATCTCTACTTCATAA
Source organism: Paenibacillus sp. FSL L8-0470 (assembly GCF_038008625.1). Taxonomy (NCBI): domain Bacteria; kingdom Bacillati; phylum Bacillota; class Bacilli; order Caryophanales; family Paenibacillaceae; genus Paenibacillus; species Paenibacillus sp. FSL L8-0470. Next base: position 1,949,969 of record NZ_JBBOZM010000001.1, on the reverse strand, counting down.
ACATGGGTTACTCCCGTGGACATCGGCTCTTTCAGATTTAAGGCAATGTGGAGATCATCGTAATTCCTGCTGCAGACTTTCATCGCCCCGCGGGAGGCGGGAACTAGTTCGGTATGAATTAGCTCTGCCGCTTCCAATACTTTGATATTGCTCGCTACCGTCGAAACCGGAAGCTTCAGCTTCTCGGCTATTTCGATAATATTTAAGTTTTTAGAGTTTAAGAGCCGAAGTATATCAACCCTCGAACGGGTTGATAAGGCATGGGTCACCGTGACCAGTTTGTCCGGGTCGTTTAAGCTAAGTTCCAGCACAATTCAGCTCTCCTTATTTCCTAATCATTATATTTATCTTACTTCTTAATGAACTGAAAAACAATTGAAATGACCTATCCCCTAATTCACAGGTTTGATATCAATGAAATCAATCTCTCCGTATCCTTCGCCTTTCGCAAACCGGATCTTGTTCTGTCCTGCCTTCAGTTGTACCCGGGCTGTGGACAGCCCCCAGTTCTCCCAGCCTTTATTGGTGATGTAAAACGGGCTGAAAGGTCCTGAATTGACACTAAGCTGAAGATTGGACCAATTCCCGCCAGCCGTTCCGTTCGCCGTCCGGGCCAAAAGAATATATTCGCCTGCAGATGCCGCCTGAACTGAAAATTCCACGTAGCTCGCCGCTGTATCCAGATGACCCGCTTTAAGACCTCCCGAGCCCTTGGGGCTGGCTGAGGCATAAGCCTCTCCACCAAATATCCCCTCTTCCCCTTCATAACGGAAATGAGGGGCTTCGCCGGACGGCAAAGCAATCGGGCGGTCAGGATCTGCGGGAGCACCGAGATTAGGCGTCTGGTCGGCATTCCAGCTGAAGGGCTGCGTGCGAACCTCGCGGTTCCATCCGGCTCCCCTGTATTTGGCGGCATGGTAGACGATCCAGTCCTCCGTGCCGTCTACAGATGTAGTAAACGAATGATGCCCCGGCCCGTAAAGTCCGTTTGCTGAACTGAATATAGGCTGGCTGCGTTTAACCCATGATGCGGGATTCATCAGATCACCGGATGTGTCTGCTGTGATCAGTCCCAGACAGTAGTCATCGGTCCAGCTTCCGCTTGCCGAATAGACCAGACTGATGACACCCCCGCGCACTATCACCTGCGGCCCTTCATTTACATGCGGGGAATGGTTGGTTTCCCAGCTATAGGTGGGTCTTGAAATCTCTACGCGCCCGGAATCAATCGTCCATGGATTGCTCATATGGGCAATGTAGAGATTTTGCCGCACATTGACATCGCCCTCCCAGCCCGACCAGATAAAATACAGCCCGCCATTCACTTGCAGCACAGTGCCGTCTATAGCCCATTTGTCGGCCGCATCTGTGATCTGGCCCTTAAACTGCCAGGTTCCCGTTGTCGGATCGGCGGAGGTATTCTCCATGACATACATCCGGTGGTTCACATTGTCTCCGTCATCCATCGCGTAGTAGATGTACCAAGCCCCGTTAATATAATGCAGCTCAGGTGCCCATATGCCGCTGCCGCCTGTATTCACAACCTTAGTGGGAGCAGCATCTATCGTAGTCAGCTGGGCGGACTTCCAGAGGGTAACATTGCCGCCGGTGGTTTTGGTGAAATAGTAGAACCCGTCTGTATGCTTATAAACCCACGGGTCCGCTCCATCCTGCATGACTACGTTGTAGAAGTTGTTATGGCCGGGGACGGCGTATGTCTCCTGACCCATTGGAAGAATAAGGAGTACGCCTATAGCCAGCAGCCACTTATTGCGGACATTTCCCTTCATAACCCTTCACGTTCCTTTCGGATGATGTTAGAAGGCTCTACTCTTCGATGGCTGCCTTGCGCGAATTGATGCGGCGAATCACTTCGGGATCAAATTTCGGCTGCCGGTCATAGGTATACAGGCCATTCACTTCCTGCTCCACGTCATACAGCTGGGTATAGCAGAAGCCGAACATCATCGGATGATCCAGCAGAACCTGGGTCAGTCCCTCGTAGCGTTCAATAAACGCTTCTTCAGTTACCGGCCGGTCCCCATAACCCCAGGACTTCTCGTCTTTCTGCTGCGGATTCCACCAAATTCCGCCGTACTCGCTGATGAAATAAGGCTGGCCTTCATACGTTTGCCGGTCCGGGAAGGTATTGAACACTTCTCCGCCATCCTTCATCGGTTCATATCTTTCCCGGAAGGTCTGCGGGTTCTGATCATAATCATGCAGATCAAAAATATCGGTCACCACATGGAAATTGCCGCTTGTATCAATTACAGGGCGCGTCGGGTCCATTCGTTTCGTAACCTCGTATACAATCCGCAGCACATCGTTATTTTGCTTGGTGCCGTCTCTGTCCCAGGTCTCGTTAAAAGGACACCAGCCGATCAGCGCAGGATGATTGTAATCCCGCTGCATGCCCTCAAGCCATTCCGGAAGAAATTGGGCCAAGCTCTCCGCTCCAGTGATATTCAGCCCCCAATTCGCATGCTCTCCCCATACCAGATACCCTAATTGGTCAGCCCAATACAGAAAACGCGGCTCGAAAATCTTCTCATGAAGTCTCGCACCATTGAAACCCAGTCCCATGGAGATTTCGATGTCTTTGCGCAGAGCCTCATCGCTTGGAGCGGTATAGATCCCCTCCGGATAAAACCCCTGATCCAGCACAAGACGCTGAAACACCGATTTTCCGTTGATCAGGAATTTCATTCCATCCAGCAATACGGTTCTGAGGCCAAAATAAGAATCGACCGTATCACTTTCCCGGCCCTGTGTATGCAGAGACAGCTTCAAGTCATACAGTCTGGCATTGCCAACCTCCCACAAGTGAACCTCCGAGAGCGGAAGGGTGAGTTTTACGGAGTGTCCGGAGACAAGGACAATGGTCTCCCCGACGGATCTGCCGTCATACAGAGCAGAAGCGGTAAGTGTGCCTCCCGATACATCTCCGTGCACCTTGACTTCGAGATGCACGCTAGCATTATCGGGATCGGGGACAACCTTCATGTCCGACAAATAAGCGTCGGGAACCTGCTCAAGCCAAACTGTCTGCCAGATCCCCGTGGTACGTGTGTAGTCGCAGCCATGCGAGTGGAACCTTTCACTCTGTTTGCCCCGCGGCTGGTGCCCGGAACGGACATCGTCTTCAGCATAGACGGAAATGACATTTCCGCCTGGCAACAGATTGGAGGTAATATCAAAGCTGAACGGAGTGTACCCGCCGCGGTGCGTGCCTACGGAGACTCCGTTAACCCATACCTCCGCCATGTAATCAACTGCACCAAAATGCAGCAGTGTTCTGCCATTGGTCCAGTTCACCGGCAAGGCAAACTCCCGTTTATACCATACGGCTGCCATAAAATCTGTATATTCTACGCCGGACAGCTTGCTTTCCGGACAGAAGGGAACCGTTATCATTCCCGAGAGATCATGTTCTTTGTCATGGTAACCGCGTTCTTTTCCGCTTTTGCCATGATCAATTTCAAATTGCCATTGACCGTTGAGATTGATCCACTCGGGCCGGACAAAGCCGGGACGGGGATATTCAGGACGAGGAATCGTTGGTAGATGTGCCATTGTGTAGCTCCTTTTGTGAAATATTATTTATTATGGATAAACATCATAATATTGCGAATGGCTTCAAGCGGCGCTTTGGGTGTTCTGTCATAAGTGAGCAACCCATTGATTTCCTGTTCGACATCTGTCAGCTGGGTATAGCAGTAGCCTTGAATCACCGGTGAAGTGAACATCGGGTCCAGCACTGCCTTAAGCTTAATCAGGAAGTCCTCCTCATTCTCTGCTCCCGAATAACCCCAGCCCTCCCAGTCGCTTTTCTTGAAGGCAATCCCGCCAAACTCCGATACAAGAATCGGCTGGCCTTGATAGGAAGCTCCGCCGACAAATATCTTGCGGTTCGCCGGCATCGCATTCACGGCGGATTCTGCCGTGGCATATCTTTCTTCCAGCACTTCCTGGCGACTCTCATAGTCGTGAATGGTTACCAGATCCGTAGTCATATGCTCCCAGCCATCGTTATAGATAACGGGTCTCATCTCATCCAAAGATTTTGTTAAATGATACATTGCCAGTCCATGCTGCTGCTGGCGTGTATCAATCTGGACATTGGGAACTCCCCAGCTCTCATTCAGCGGAACCCAGGCCACGATGCTTGGATGATTATAGTCCCGCTCAATGATCTCCTGCCATTCGCTGGTGTACCGCCGGACATACTCTTCAGAATATTCATAGGCATTGGCTGCTTCACTCCAGACGAGCAGGCCAAGCTTGTCGCACCAGTACAGGAAACGGGGATCTTCTGTCTTCTGGTGTTTTCTTACTCCGTTAAATCCCATTTCCTTCGCCAGTTCTACATCACGCTTCAAGGCTTCGTCCGTAGGCGCGGTTAGAATTCCCTCCGGGAAGTATCCCTGGTCCAGCACCAGTCTCTGGAAATACGGGCGGTTATTCAGGCACAGCCTGCCGTCCTCAATAGATACCTTGCGCATGCCGAAATAACTCACAGCCTCATCGACTACCTCGCCATTCCGAAGCAGCTCGAATTGAATGTCATACAAATTCGGATGCTCGGGGCTCCATAGGCGTCCAAGACCATGATCCGTAAAATCACCCAGTCCGAGGGTCCGTTGCTGCTCGGCATTCCTGATCGCGTATTGATCTTCCGCAACCACTTCACCGCTATACGATACCGTTATGCGAAGTTTAAGCTCATCTGCAGCCTTAAACCCCTGGAGGAACGTCCGGATGCGGATTTCATTGCGGTCAATGTCAGGCGTCAGCCTAGTTTTGCTCAGATGTACCGCTGCCAACGGCTCGATCCAGACACTCTGCCAGATTCCGGTCGTGCGGGTATAGAAGATGGCAGCGGACTGTTCCAGCCAGTATTGCTTGCCCCGCGGCAAGGTTACATCCCGGCTGAAGTCTTCCGCCCGCAGCACAATGGTGTTGCTTCCTTTAATCAGCGACGGTGTGATATCTGCCTGAAACGGCGTATGACCGCCTGCATGTGACGCCACCAGTTGCCCGTTTACCCAGACCTTTGCCAAATAATCCACTGCACCGAAATGAAGGACAAGCCGCTTGCCTTCCCAAGCCTCCGGGACCTCAAAGCTTCTTCTATACCACACCACATCATGAAAAGAGGGATCTTCAATGCCGCTCAGCTTGCTCTGAAACGCAAAGGGCACTTGGATGGTTTCTGTAAATAAAGCGGGAGCATCGGCCAGGTACCATCGTTCATCCTCACCAACCCGTTCATCATCAAAACCAAAATCCCATTCTCCGTTCAAGCTCAGCCACTCTTTGCGGAGAAACTCGGGCCTTGGATACTCCGGACGCGGAACTTGTGTATTGCTTGCCTCTGTCAACATGGTGTACTTCACTCCTGTTTATTAATTTCCATTTCATTTTATATAGTCTATTGCCTCATCCTTTGATCGAACCTACGTAAACCCCTTTAACAAAGTATTTTTGCAGGAAAGGATATACCATTAATATAGGAAGCGTAGAAACGACAATCGCACAATATTTAACGAGTTCGCGGAAAGCCGTTTGGCTCTGCGCACTGTCGATGACTACTCCACCTGCGCTGCCGATCGAGGTTGCGGTTGCGTCATTGGCTACTAATATTTCCTTCATTAATAACTGCAGCGGGAACAGCTCTCTGTCTTTCAGCAGCACCATCGCATTAAACCAGGAGTTCCAATTCCCGACAAGGTAGTATAAAAAGATTACGGCCAGCGTGGCTTTGGACAAGGGCAGAATGACTTTCGTTAGAATATGGGCCTGGCTTGCCCCGTCAATCGTAGCCGCTTCTTCCAATTCCTGCGGAATGGCCTGAAAGCTGGTCCGTAAGATAATGATGTTCCATGTGCTTAAAGCGCTTGGCAAAATCATGGCCCACAAATTATTGTATAAGCCGATATCCTTCATTAATAAGAACCAGGGAATCAGCCCTCCGCCAAAAAACATGGTGATCGTAATCAGGATCATGATAAAGTTTTTGAAGTATAAATCTCTCCTGGATAACACATAGGCACCCAGTATGGTCATGATCATATTGACTAACGTGCCTAACCCTACATAGATAATCGTGTTTTTGTACCCGTTGATCAGACTGTTGTCTTTAAACGCCAGCTTATAGCCGTCCAAAGTGAATCCCAGCGGTCTCAGCAAAATTCCTTTATGAGCCACTAAGGAGCCCGGGTCGCTGACGGAAGCAAACAAGATATGCAGGATAGGATAAAAGCACACCAGCGTTAATGCGGTTAATAAGGCATACAGGACGAAATCGAATATTCTGTCCCCTGTGGATCTATGCTTCCTGATTTTTTTCTTTTTAGGCTGCAGGTTATCTTTCATGGCTGTCCCTCTTTCTTACCATAAGCTGACCTCGGATCTGCGTTTGGCTATTCTATTGGTCATCCACAGCAGCCCGAAGTTAACGATCGAACTGATTAATCCCACGGCCGTAGAATAACTGAGACTGGCTTCTCTTAAGCCGCGGCGGTAAACATAGGATGCAATGACATCAGCAGTATCGTAGATCAGAGGATTGTACAGCAGGATAATTTTTTCGTAACCGGATGACATTAACCCGCCGATTGCAAAAATAAAAAGAATGATAATGACCGGACTGATCTGAGGCAGCGTAATATGCCACATTTTCTTTATCCGTCCTACGCCATCAATTTCAGCTGCCTCATATAACGAAGTATCAATGGAGCTCATCGCGGCGAGATAAATGATGCTGTCCCAGCCGATGCTCTGCCAAATGCCGGAAAACGTATAAATCGGCCGGAAGAAAGAAGAATAGCCAAGCAGTGAGGAGTACTCTTTTCCTGTTACAAATTGAAGGATTTGTGTAATGATCCCCTCATCTGCGGCAAAAATATGAATGATCCCGCACACAACCACCAGCGAAATAAAGTGAGGCATATAGGTAATGGTTTGAACGGTTTTCTTAAACTTGGCCCCGCGGATTTCATTCAGCATTAAAGCTAGAATAATCGGCGCGGTAAATCCGAATGCGATCCCCCAAACATTCAAAAGCAGGGTATTCTTAACGACTCTCCAAAAATACGGCCCTTGGAAAAAATCAATAAAATGCTTAAACCCTACCCAGTCGCTCTCGCTAAACCCCAGCAAGGGCTTGAAGTCCTTGAAGGCGATCAGAACTCCCCACATGGGCCCGTAGCAGAAGATCAGAAACCACGCAACTACAGGAACAGCCAACAGATAGACAAACCAGTTCTTCTTCAAATCCTTCTGGATCATGAAACAACCACCTATCGTTTGTTATATCGATCCAAGGCTGCCTGATGGATACTTAAAAATTCGTCCAGTCCCATACTCTGAGCTTCCTTCAAAAATTTATCATAGGCATCAACCGGCATTTCACCCATTATGATTTTTGCAAAATACTCTCCACGGAGTGTCGACAGCTGGTTGCCAAGCTCGGCTTCCCGTGAGGCTTCATCTTTGGTAAAGGAAATCGGCGGCATTGCCATGCTGGTATCCATATTTTCAGTCCAGAATTTCCGGATATCGCCGGAGTAGCTTCCTTTGGTGGCGATCAGCGGGTTGGCATGATGCTCATCACGGATATTCGGCCAGCTATGCATGCGGTATTTATATAAAGTAGTCGATACCGGCTGACCTTCAGGGTCCTTAAAGATATAACTGTCCTCGGGATAATAAGGCATTCCCGTCTCATCTATCAGATGTACCTTTCCGTATTCTCCAAAGTTAATCAATTCCCAGCCCTTTTTGCTGTAATTGAAATCGAGCCAGGCCATTGCCGCTTCCACATTCTCGCTTTGGGTAGTGATCGCAGCTTCGGTCCCTGCCCTTTTAAAATTCTTGTATGTGGTGGCGGATTTATCCCCCTTGCTCAGAACCGGATTCAGTGCTCCCACAAAGTCGATATTGCTCTGTTCTTTCCAGTAGCTCCACATGGTATCCGGAGAATCCATCATCACAGCGGTGTCCCCCGAAATAGCGCTTGCCATTCTTTGGTTAAAGTCGGCCGTTGCCCAATCCGGGTTAAGCAGTCCTTCTTTGTTCCATTGCTGCATGGTCGACAGGTATTCTTTGGCTTTCGGCTGTGCCGGTCCCCAGGCCACTTTGCCGTCCTTATCGAGGAAGGTCCAATCCCATACTCCATATGCGCCATTAATGATGCCGGTAAAGATTTGACCGTAAGAGGATCCGTAATTAAGCGGGGCTTTGTATCCGGCTTCCTTTGCTTTGGTCAAAAAGGTATGCCATTCATCAATCGTATTCGGAATTTCAAGCCCTGTTTTGTCCAGCGCCTCCTGCTTAATCAGCGTTCCAAACCAGGTCCATTCGGAATACGGGGCGATCCCGTAAAAGCCCAGCAGCTTGCCGTCGTCAGTGACTGTAGTTTTTCTTCTCGATTCATCGGAATTGCGCCACTTCGTATAGTTTGGTGCATTTTTTTCCATCAGATCTGTCAGATCGATATAAGCGCCATCATTTACACCTGCTTCCAGGCCTCCGGGATAACGTCCCGGCTCAATGATAATGTCTGGAAGATCACCTGAAGAAATCATCAAAGTAAAGGCGTCGGCTTCCTGGCCGATTGGCGGCGTGATGAAATTCACCTTGATTCCTGTTAATTGCTCCACCTGTTTTTGGACCACATGATTGTTCATATCCGGGATATTGGAATTTGCAGGCATCCAGACATCCAGAACAACGTCTCCTTTAACAGGATAAGCTGAATAATCGCTTGGAATCACTTCATCATAAACGTCGCCGAGGTATGTATCATTCAAGGAATGATTCACTTCGTCGGTTTGCTCCTGTGTGGGCGCTTTATTGCCGCGTATGTCTCCGCTGATATCTTTAAAAGCAACCGGGTCTTGTGCATTGGATGTGTTCTCTTTGTTGGAGTTACTGCTACTTCCGGCCCCATCTTCTGCCTTATTGCCACTGCATGCTGTTACAGTCGAAATGATCAGTACTAATACAAATAAAAGACTTAACAGACGCTTTGTATTGTTCTTCATACTTAACCTCCCACTATAAAATAAGTTCCGCAATATCTTAGGCGAACCCAACGTTTGAAACCACGCTCCTTTGCATCATGCCAATTGCCCCTTTACCTGTAAAATGATCAGACATAAAAATCATATGATTGATACAGCTTTTCTGTATCTTAAGTCGAATTATAAGGATGTTAATCTTCTATGTCAACGCTTTCAAACAATATTTTTGTAATATTATAAATCTCAATTAAACAAATAATCAGGCCTACCAGACTGTTATTCAATGAAAAAAGGTTTAAACAGCCTATGGAACACCTGATAAAGCTCGATAAGTGGCTGTTTAGTCGGTTAGTCACAGCAAAATGTTTTCTGCACTTCAATTCGCATGAAAAGGCCATTTGTTACAGTATTTTTGTAACAAATGGCCTTTTCTATCTTGATTTTATATTTGTTTAATCCTAGGCTTTACTCACCCGACGGGACGGTCAAGGCATGAGTATCGCTATAGGGAACCCCGAAATCCGGTGTTCCATCCGGCTTCCACCCGAATTTCTGGATTCGGGTGGCTCGCAAAGATACATCCGCTCCAGCGGCAGGAAGCGCATGATAGACGATCCAATCCTCCCGGCCATCGGGTGATCGGGTAAAGCTGTTATGTCCGGTAGCATAAATCCCGTTCTCCACACTTTTGCAAAATACAGGCAGCATGGATTTCTCCCATGATAGCGGTTCCATAGGATTAGAAGCTTCGCTCATTGTGAGCATACCCAGTGCATAATCCTCAGACCACGTTGTGCTCGCCGAATATACCAGAAAAATGCGGCCGTTGCGCTGCAGGATCACCGGGCCTTCGTTAATGGCCATACCGCCTTGTTTCTCCCAAGACAAGGTTGGAGCGGTGAGCAGACGATGTTCTCCTGCGACCGTCCAGGGATCGCTCATCCGCATAATGTAAACAGCTGATCCGTACTCAGGGAAATGACCATATCCCGCATACAGGAAATACAGCTCATTCCGCAGTCTCATCACCGTACCATCCAAGCCAGGAACAGGTGTCTGCAGCGCGCCTTTCCACACCCACTCCCCTTCCAGCGGATCAGGCTGTTCGTTCTCCAGCACACAGATCCGGCGCGACTCATCGCCTCCGCCGTCATTGGCAGTGTAGTAGATATACCATTTGTTATCCAAGTGATGAATCTCCGGCGCCCACAGGTTGTAGCTGTAGCTGCCTCCCGGTTCGGGAGACCAGATTAATTTCTTACGGCCTTCCGTAAGACCGGTCAAAGTACTGGATTTGGCGAGTTCCAGACCTTTGGAGCGGGTAGACATGAAATAGTAGCAGCCATCGGTATGTTTGAATACCCACGGGTCAGCTGAACTTGCTGCAATCGGATTAAAAAAGGTTGTACGCTGTGACATTTTCTTTCCTCCTCAGTGATATGATGGATAATCCCGGATCTTCCAGCACCTCCCATAAAAAGCTAAGTACCATCTTACTGAGGTCTCCTTAAGTTGTCTAGAGTGGGAGGAAAATACAATCCCGCTTGTCCGTCAGCTTCTTCCGGATTACAATCCCCTCTGGATGCACTTCCAAATAATACCTCCCCCTCCGGGGATAGGCTTTTTCTGCGCCCCCCGGCCCATTGCGTCATCTGACAAACTTCACATTGTCCGGTAGAAAAAAGAGGCCTTTTGTGATAGACTCACTAATAACAATGGCTGGCTGCTATTCATGGCAGCTTACCGTTTAAGCTTAATCGGTCTTATTTTTTTATAGAAACGGCTTCGCCCTCCTTCTCTTTTAAGAAGCTGGACCCCGTTCTATCTATAAACCGCAGACACGCAGCTTTTGGGATTGTGATGCGTTAATGCGACACTATACGACATCAGGCGAAAACTTCCGTAGTGAGATTGGATACATTCACGGAAGCTGAAGCTAACAAACTTTTCAGGGGGGAAAATTTCATTATGGCAGCCAAGAAAATGCGTTCAGACATGATTAAAAAAGGCTTTGACCGGGCTCCACACCGCAGTCTCCTGCGGGCAGCCGGAGTAAAAGAGGAGGATTTCGGCAAGCCGTTTATCGCGGTCTGCAATTCCTATATTGATATCGTTCCGGGTCATGTGCATCTTCAGGAGTTCGGCAAAATTGTTAAGGAAGCCATTCGTGAAGCTGGCGGCGTTCCCTTCGAATTCAATACGATCGGTGTAGATGACGGAATTGCGATGGGCCATATCGGTATGCGCTATTCGCTGCCAAGCCGCGAGATTATCGCCGACTCGCTGGAAACCGTTGTGTCCGCCCACTGGTTCGACGGCATGGTCTGCATTCCTAACTGTGATAAAATCACCCCGGGCATGATGATGGGCGCACTGCGCGTTAACATCCCGACTATCTTCGTCAGCGGCGGCCCGATGAAGGCCGGCGTAGACAGCAAAGGCAAGAAGTTATCCCTTACCTCTGTATTTGAAGGCGTAGGCGCCCATCAGGTCGGCAAGATCAATGATGCTGAGCTGCTGGAGCTTGAACAATACGGCTGTCCGACCTGCGGCTCCTGTTCAGGCATGTTCACCGCCAACTCGATGAACTGCCTTGCGGAAGCGATGGGACTGGCGCTGCCGGGCAACGGTACAATCCTGGCTGTAGCGGAAGAACGCAGAGATTTTGTCCGCAAATCGGCGACCCAGCTCATGGAGCTGATCAAGCTGGATCTCAAACCGCGCGACATCGTAACCCAGGAATCTCTGGACAACGCTTTTGCTTTGGACATGGCGATGGGCGGCTCCACCAACACCGTACTGCATACGCTGGCACTGGCTCAGGAAGCAGGCATCGACTATCCATTGGAACGCATCAATGAAGTAGCGAACCGCGTGCCTTATCTGGCCAAACTGGCTCCGGCCTCCGATATCTTCATCGAGGATGTAGACCGGGCAGGCGGCGTAAGCGCCGTGCTGAACGAGCTGCTGAAGAAACCGGGCGCCATCTTCGGTGACTGTATGACCGTTACCGGCAAAACGCTGGCTGAAAATGTCCGTGGACATGAGATTCAAGATACCACGGTTATTCATACGCTGGACAACCCCTACTCCGAAGTTGGCGGTCTGTCCGTGCTTTACGGCAACCTTGCACCGGAAGGTTCCATCATCAAGGTCGGTGCTGTTGACGCCTCTGTAGGCGGCTACCATAAAGGCCCGGCAATCTGCTTCGATTCTCAGGAAGAAGCGCTGGAAGGCATCGCGAACGGCAAAGTGAAGGAAGGCCATGTCGTGGTTATCCGTTATGAAGGACCGAAGGGCGGTCCCGGCATGCCTGAAATGCTTGCACCGACTTCGCAGATCGTCGGCATGGGTCTTGGCGCCAAGGTCGGCCTGATCACCGATGGCCGCTTCTCGGGCGCGTCCCGCGGCATCAGCATCGGCCATATCTCTCCGGAGGCGGCTGAAGGCGGTCCGATCGCTTTTGTCGAAGATGGCGACATCATCGAGCTGGACCTCAACAACCGCAAGATCGAACTGCTGGTTGAGGAAGAAGTCCTTGCAGTCCGCCGCAGCGGCTGGAAAGAGTTCGAGCCGAAAGTCAAAACAGGCTATCTGGCCCGCTACTCCAAGCTTGTTACCAACGCCAGCAAGGGCGGCGTGTTGAAGATCTAATTAAGCTTTAAGGCATCAGCCTAATTATAGTTCCGACAAAAGGAGCAGTCCCCACTACGTATGTGGGACTGCTCTTTTGTTTACCTCATTCGATCATTTCTGTATGTAATCCGCATCCGGCGGATTCAGGTGCACTTCTGCCTCTCATTCCGCCATATAGCGTGAATGTGGCGGATTCAAATGCACTTCTACCTCTCATTTCACCGTGTAGCATAAAAGCGGCGGATTCAGGTGCACTACTGCCTCTCATTCCACGATGTATCGTGAATGCGAGGCAGCGTAAATGCGGCATAGTTCATCCTTCTCTTCAGAAGTTTACCATCGAAATCAAAGACAATTGGTGCACGTTTTTCATTTGGAATCCATCCTTGTTCAAGTGCCTGACCGATAAAGAACTCAACATCTTTAGGTCTAACAACTTTCATGTTCAAATGTTCTGTATTAGGGAAGTTTACCCAAAAGCTATCAATATCTGAAGCAATATAAACTTCAAATCGTCTCCCTCTAAAAGCTTCATGTTCCGGTATCATAATGACATATCCGCTGTCTGGTGAAATCGTCCAAATATAGCTTTCTGCTTTAACCACAATTTTTCTCGAACTTTTTTTGTTTATTGTCATTTGCTTTATCCTTTACTAAAGTATCATTTATGAAACACGTATTCTTCTCTGTCCATACCTCCAACTCCTAGATTGGTTTCATAACTTATCTTCTACACCAGCACCACGTTAACCTCTACCTTACCTTATCCTCGGCCACACCCAGACTACAATCTTATTTTCACTCCCCGGATACTTTTCGGCGGAATTCATTAGGGGTTATTCCATATTCCTTTTTAAAAACACGATAGAATGAGCGCAAACTGTTGAATCCGGAATCAAACGCGATATCAGTGACCGGATGGGTAGTCGATAACAGCAACATGTGGGCAAAGGCTGCCCGCTGCCCATTGATATAATCCCGAAAAGAAATGTGGAACTGTTCAGAAAAGATGCGGGAAATAATAAACTTGCTGATGCCAAGCTCTTTTGAAAGCGTATCCAGATCTATATGCTCTAAAAAGTGAATGTCGATATAAGCGAGAATTTTGGGAATGAGGTCCATTTCTTTCTTGTAGTCTACTTTTTTCATTACCAATAATGGCAAAGCGTGCCCAAGTACTACAGAGGTGTAAGCCTTGAGCAAACGATTGTCACATTGTTCTTTATATAGTGTATACAAGGTTGTCAGCAGGCCCGGAAGCATCTGATGCTTGGGGATTACAGGGTTATCCGGGACATGATTAAACAACTCCCCCGTGAAATCCCCCGGAAATGTGGCATCGAAAAAGATCAGCAGGATCTGGTTCTTCTCTATCGTTTTGTAGCTGTGAGGTTGATTGGAAAAAATGATCGCCATGTCCCCCTCAGACAAAACATAATCTTGGCCATTGATGCTGATATTGATTTTGCCGGACAAAACCATCGTGATCTCTACATTTTTATGCAGATGAAGAGGATAGGTGTTATTGGTTGAAATAAAGGAATGAAACGCCTGGTCACGATGCTGATATTTAATATTCATGTCTTCCTCCCTATCGTCACGGAATACCAAGCAGTGAAATTTCTGCAATACTAAGAACATAATATGGATCTGCTCTTCTGCGCAAGAACTAAGAGCAATAGTTGGCACAAAATAATTTCTTTTTGGCAGGTAAATGCGGCCTAAAAGTTTTAAAGTATTAGCAGTAGTCTGCTTGTTGCAGTAAAAAGAAACAAAAAATCACGTAAGTACCCACAACATTTAACTGAAAGGAGGAAGTATAACAGGAGCACTGCCTCAAGATAAGGCTGCATCCATGTTATACGTCAAAAGATGAACAGAAAGAGTAAAAGATCCAACAAGGTTTTAGCCGTTTTCACGAGTATTTCGGTAGCGTTTTCATTTTTAGGAATCCAGCCTCTTGATGCCTCAGGACAGGCAGACGGAGACAAGATTTTTACAGGTGCCTCAATTATTGCCTTTCCGGGCGCAGAAGGTGGCGGCGCCTATACCAGCGGCGGCCGGGGGGGCGATGTATATATCGTAACCACCCTCAAAGATTACGCTGTCAATGACAAACCGATTGAAGGATCGCTTCGGTATGGGATTGTATCTACGCCTAAAGAGGGGCGTACGATTGTTTTTCATGTTTCCGGAACGATTGAACTGAAGAGCACCCTGCAGCTCAACAATATCAAAAACCTGTCCATCGCCGGGCAAACCGCCCCAGGCAACGGAATTACAATTGCGGGCTGGGATACCGATATCAGCAATTCGGAAAACATCATTCTTCGCTATATCTCTTTCCGTCCGGGTGCCACCAATGTATTTAGCGGCAGCGATTCGATGGATGCGCTTTGGGGAAGGGACAACAACTACTTCCTTATTGACCATTGCTCCTTCAGCTGGAACACGGATGAAACCTTATCGTTATACAGAGGCGAAAACGGTACAATCCAGTGGTCAATGATTTCGGAAAGTCTGACTCTGTCCGGGCATACCAAAGGAAGACATGGCTACGGCGGTATTTCAGGCGGAGATAAAACAACGTTCCATCACAATCTGTACGCGAACCACACCTCGCGAAATCCAAGGCTGGGCGGCGGTTATGCAGGTGCTGCGGATGCAGAGCATGTCGCAGTTGTTCAGTTCTCCAACAATATAATTTATAATTGGGGCTTTAATGGAACTTATGGCGGGGGTTTTACCTTTACTAATTTTATGAATAATATCGAAATTGCCGGTCCAGGTACAAGAGATAACGTGACTCAAAGGGTTATTGATGCCGGGGAATCCAAGAAGCTTGGCGGCTTCTACATCGCCGGGAACCGAATCAACGGGGAGCTTACTGGATTACTGAATGAATCCTCTGATACTGTGAAATTTTCCGGTGACAACAGCGGTGACCAAATGACGAACTTAGTAAGCAAGCCGTATCTTTCGGCGGACAGTACGGGAGTAAATCACGGTACTACCAATAAAGCATTTGATGATTACGTTAATTCCGGTGTAAAACCTGCTAACCAACCGTTACTGAAAAGCATTCTGCAACAAGCGGGAGCTACCTATCCGCGTCGCGGCGCTGTCGATGCAAGAATTGTTGCGGAAGTAGAGCAAGGCTCGGGAAGATATATCAACACGGAACATGAGGTTGGTGGATACATCTCGGCCTTTGGTGTCGTAGAAGAACAGAGAGAGGATCAATTTGACACCAATCAAAACGGTATAGACGACAAGTGGGAAAAGAAGAATAATATCTGGGGCATCAAGGATGCCTATAAAACAATTACAGAAAGCGGTTATACATGGCTTGAACTTTATACAAACGGTCTTGCCGGTATGGACCATGTTGCCGAAAACCCTGAAGCTAGCCTCTTGGCACCAGGGAACAATGCCCAGTTTGCCTTAGGGAAAGAGATCGGGGTTAAAATCAAAGCTTCTTCCAAATTCGGACACAAAATAAAGAAGGTTGCTGTATACAATGGATCTAAATATCTTGGAGATGCAGTGAAGAAAGGCAACACTTACACCTATGCGATCAAGGGACTAGAGGATGCTTCCTACTATATCTCTGCAAGAGTCACGGATACCAAAGGAAATGAGACACAAACCACTGCCGCTAATATCCATGTCAATACCTCCTCCTCTGCTTTGGCTGGCAAGGGCTGGACCTCCAAAGATATCGGCAATCCGGACATTAAAGGTTCCGGAAGCATGACAGGCGATGTAATTACTGTTAAAGGAAACGGAAAGCTTGGAAGTAGCGAAGGCAGCCTTGAACGATCAGAAGCGAACAATGCGGCCAAAGACGACTTTCACTTTGTGTATAAAGAGATGAATGGAGATATGGCGGTTACCGCGAAGCTGGAGAAGATTGGAGACGTTGACAACCACGCCTTCACAGGATTGATGATCCGTGATGACTTGAAAGAAGACAGTGCTGCTACGGCCCTCGGCCTCTCCTGGGTGAAGTTATTTAAAGCTACCGCCTGGTCATCTTATCTGACGGGAAGAAACCTTAAGGGCGGAGATTTTGATGTATTGACCGAAACTTTAGACAGCCCTTCTGCTGCCGAAAAAGCCGGGATTCAACTACTTCCGGATATTCCGTTCAAGATTAATGGTGTGGAACAAGGTTATTGGCTTAAACTTGGCCGTCAAGGAGATACTTTCTATGCTTATGGATCTATAGACGGAAAAAAATGGACGCTGATCGGCAAGCGGACAATCGTTATGCAAGGTTCGGTATATGTCGGATTTGCCGTTGACAGCAATGATGTTGCAAATGTAATTGAGCAACTGAACTATGCAAAGTTCTCCAATATTACTGTGGAGAATAAATTCACTCCTATTGGCGAATAGGCTGTATCCGAGGATGCTATGAATAAACGCTAAATAGTGTGATCTTCTGCACAGATGTTACACCAACACGGCAGCCGGTACAACGGCTGCCGTGTTGGTGTGTTTGTTAGGATAAGGTTACCCGTTCGTTCAGCAGTGCTCTGGTTTTTTACCACATGCCATCACAAAGGTCATCATCGCATAGGCTTCAGGGGAATTATTAAAATTCTCAGAGGCTTGTTGTAATTGTTCATACTCTTCTTCATTGATAATTCCCTTATTGTAAAAAACCCTAAACCGGTTAATATCAAACTGCCGTTTAAAACCTTCCATTCCATGAAGATCACTATGCTGGATAACAGTATCCATATCTAAATCAACATAACCTGCCTGTGCTAAGAGTCGTGGCAGCCTCCTGCCGATATACCGATTGCCCCCTTTTGCAGCTTGATGCTCCGCCAGCTTCTTTATCACAGAAGGCAGTAAATCCATATTCGGGCTAACCGCTCCAAAAATCCCGTCATCAATATCGATAATGACAAGCTTCCCACCAGGCCTTAGTACACGATAAATTTCTCTTGCAGCCTCCACCGGATTATGTAAATGAAGAAACAGTAACCTTGCAATAGCAAAATCATAGGAATGATCAGGGAGTCCGGTGTCATACACAGAAGAATGTACAAACCGCAGTTTGGACGAAGGGATATGATGTAACCGGTTTTTAGCTTCAGCCAGCAGCTTTTGATCAATTTCCAAAGCTGTAATCTCACTTTCCGGCAAACTATGGACTAATTGTTCGGTAACGAAGCTGGGACCACTTCCAAGTTCTAACACGCTCATTCCATCCTGCAATCCATACCATTGTAAGTTACGAAACTCTTTATCCCACCCCATCATTGTTTGTACTTTCAGCCGCTCAACCTCTTCTTCAAAACCTAGAGCAACATTGTCAATATTGTACGTAGAATTACGCGCCTTCATATGTCACCTCCGTGATAAAACAAAATATTCGACAGTCCTTAAGTGATTCCTTCCTGTATCACATTGCATATATCCATATACAAAAACAAAAAAATGCCCCCCAGCCAATTACGGCTGCCGGAGCATTTTAAGCCAGCTATATCGAATTATATAAAAGTTCGGGAACCCTCAAATCAATGCATAACCGTCGCTCCCGGCAGTTCAGCTTCCAGGGTCAGCTCTTCTTCGCGTTTGTGCTCACACGGGTTCGCCTGTTTCTGCGGACGCTGCTGATTCATCTGATCCAAGAGCTGTGAGATGGGCATCAGAATCATCTTAGGGATCAGAGCCTCGCTGCGGACCTTCAGCCTCTCTCCGCCTGAGGGATGAATAACACTAAGCAGAAGACTTAAATAAAACTTGGAGGAACGGGCAAACCAGCCGTTCGGCAGATCCAGGACCATGAAGCCGAATTTTTCCGGCCCGCGGTTGAGCATGCTGACACCATACAGCGCCTTAGCCTCAGCCAGATCTACATCGCCGGCTATTTGCTCCGCAAGCACCGGCAGATCCTTTTCCATCCTGCGGATCATGCGGATCGCAAGCTGAGCCGAAGAGCGGGAATTCAGGCCAATCTCGAACAGCTGCCGGTTGTCGATATGCAGCTCAATGACCTTATCGCCTTTGTTCAAGACCTCGCCGCCTTCCATTCGCACGGAGCCGCCTTGATATTTGCGCAGCCGGTAATGGAGGAACGGGTCAGCCGGTGTGATCGTCTTTAAGCCGAAGAGGAACTGAAAGACTTGTTCCCAGGCCAGCCACAGGCCGACAATCAGCCGCTTGCCGTAGGAGATCCGCTGAATCGGCGAGTTCTGCACAGTCTTGATCATCTGGTCGATCCGGATGCTGCGCAAGCCCCGGAGCCGCGCTTCCTCCAGCATCCGTTCCAGGGCAACCAGCATATGCTCTGGCGCTTTCGGATCTGCACCGAGTGTTGTCCCGCAATCATGGAGCAGCATCACTTCGCCCGGATTCAGCTTCTCGAGCAGCTTCTCGGTCAGCCGCTCTACGCCGAGCTTTTCTTTCCAGTCGCCGAACATAGCCGACCAGAGTACAATTTGAACCTGGCGGCGTTTGGAGAAGTCGAACAGATTGACAATCCCCCACGGCGGACGGTAATAGGTGCTACGCTCACCGGTAATACTGTAAATAATATCATCCGTGCGTTGAATCTGCCGCCTGACAGTAGCGGGACGCATCACCCAGTTGCTCTTGTGCACATAATTATGAATGCCGATAAGATGTCCCTCATCATGCATACGCTTAATAAGTTCCGGATTCTGTTCGGCATGCGCCCCGACTACAAAGAAGGTCGCCTTGGCATCATAACGTTTAAGCAAATCCAGTAAAAGTGGTGTATAACGCGGGTCGGGACCATCATCAAAGGTGAGGGCAAATTCAGAGCGCCCAATCCCCTTGCGGAATACGCGGTAACCGAAGATCCGGCTGATCATTCCAGGAATGAACGCATAAAAGGTCGAGATGTAAAATAACCAGAGCAGCAAAGTCTGCATGTATATTCACCGCTTTTCCAGAGTTGACTTTGGCTCGTCTTACGTCTGCAAGCAGATATTCGGGTACGGCCAAGTAGAGTATAATATGCCTCGCGGTTTTTAGGTGAGCAGAATCCCACGAAAAAACGTTACCCCCTATTTTAACACAGGTACCAAAGAAAAAGACGCTTTTTTATTAAAATCGTGTACAATGAATTGGAGCCTCAATTGTCAAATTTTCTAAAAAAGTAATCTGAAAAAGGAGTCGTTTCTACTTATGCTGCCGCTGTACAAAAAATATTGGCGCACCTTCTTTGATATTGGTTTGGTGGTGCTGACGGTGTATCTCGTAATGCTGGGTTTCAGCAAGCTGTATCAACTGGCCGCACCGGTATTCCTGTCTTTTTTTGTATTCCTGCTGATCGAGCCGTTGGCCCGCTTCCTGAACCGCAAGGGGCTGGGCAAACCGTTCGCCTCCGCAATTTCCGTACTGCTGTTTCTGATTATTCTGCTGGGCGTCTTGTTCGGTGCAGGACTGCTCATTGCGACAAAGGCCCTTCAATTCTCGGATAGCTTACCTCAATACACAAAGATGCTTCAAATGCATTTTAAAGAAACCACCACTTATCTGCAGCATCAGATTGATGCGCTGCCGTCTGATCTTACAACGAAAATAAATGGCTATTTCACCAATGCCACCAACATTCTTTCCAAATGGATGGTCAGCTTCTTTAAGTATATGGTCGGTGTGCTTGGCTCTTTCTCCTCCTTTATGGGGAATTTCGGCGTCGCCATTATTCTCGCTTTTTTCCTCAGCATGGAGATCAAGGACTGGCGTAAGATCGCTCATGATAAAATGCCCAAGACCTTTAAGACGGCTTTCGCTTTCGTCCAAGGGAACGTTTTTAAAGCCATCGGTTCCTATCTCAAAGCCCAGCTGATCTTGATCAGCATCACCTTCGTTATTGTGCTGGCCGGTTTGTTCATACTGAGAACGGGAAATGAGATCACCATGGCGCTGGTATGCGCTGTATTTGATGTGCTGCCGCTGCTAGGGGTATCCACGATTCTAATTCCCTGGATCATTTATTTGTTTATTGTGGGCAATACTTCGCTTGCGATCGGACTGCTCGTCCTGCTGGCGGTTGTGCTGATTGTGCGCCAGCTGCTGGAGCCAAAGATTACCGGCAATTCGATCGGCGTATCCTCCGCGTTTCTGATGTTGTCCTTCGTAATCTTCTCTATGTCCGCCTTTGGCGTGGCCGGACTGATCCTGTCCCCGATCCTGCTTATTCTGATCAAGGAGCTGATTCAACAGGGTTATCTCCAGCGCTGGATCTACCTGCCACAGGAGGAATTTATTGTTTCGCCGTTTGCGGCAGCCGAACCTTCGACTGCCGGAGGACCCGTCACTGGTGAAACAGAACCCTCTCAAGCTCCCGAAGACGCGGCCAACAAGTCGAATACCTGACCAAACAGCTTAGTTGCTGTATGGGCACTGCCGGGGGACACATTCTCCACAGCGATGGATACGGCATACCGGGGATGGTCAACCGGACCGTAGCCGATGAACCACTGATTGTTGCGTGGTGCTCCCTTCACTAGGGTCTGGGCCGTGCCCGATTTGCCGGCCAGCGGCCAATGTGCGCCTTGCAGGCGTCTGCCGGTTCCCTCTGTGACGACCAGCCGCATCCAGGACAACAGCAGCCTGGACGTCGACTCCGAGATTTGTCCGGCGGAAGCCGGAGCCAGGTGTCCCGGCAGCTCCTTAAGCGTCTGGCCGTTTCTGAACGCGACCCGCTGCAGAATGCGCGGCGCCCTGACCTTGCCGCCATGCAGCAGCGTGACAACGAGATTGGCCGCCTGCAGCGGCGTCACTCTTACATCCCGCTGGCCAATGGCTGTCTGCACCCTTGCTCCGCCGTCATCAGGCAGCAGGGTCGTAAAGATCGTTCCGGGCTGCTCCCCGGCAAGCGGCCGGAGCAGCGGCAGGCCAAGCGTATTCTCCGCTTGCCAGCCTACATTTCTTCCCAGGCCAAGCGCCAGTGCGGTGGCCTGAAGCTGCACGCCGCTCAGCCGCTCGGCGAGGGAAGCAAATACTGTATTGCAGGACACGGCGAACCCTTGCGCCAGCGTGAGGGAACCGTGTCCTTTGCCGTTCTGGCAGGACAAACCGTATTTGTCATAATGCCCCGAGCAATAGAACTTCTCGTCGGGCGAGGTGATCCCGGCCTCCAGCGCAGCTGCGGCTGTTACAATCTTAAAGATAGAGCCGGGTGCGTCTGCCTGCAGTGCCCGGTTATTCCACTCCCCGCCTTCAGGCGAAATATGCCCTGGATTATAAAAGGGCAGAGAGACCATTGCCTGTATATCACCATTTTTGGTATCCAGCACTACCACCGCTCCCTCTTTCAATCCCGCCTCCGTAACCAGCTGCTCAATTCCTGCTTGAAGCTGCTTATCAATCGTCGTATAGATCGACAAGGGGTAATAGGGATTCCCTGGCGCCTTCACTTTTATAAGGCTGCCCGGAAGCCGGTTGCCACGCGCATCCACCTGGGCATATGCCTCTGTGTGACCAACACCTTGAAGCAGCGGTTCCAGGGTTTTCTCCAGCCCATCCGTTCCGGTCAGTGGAGTTCTAAGTCCTGTGGGCGAGTCCTTTGCCTTCGTCCTGGAAGCCTCCGACATATACCCCAGCCATTGCCGTCCTGACGCTTCATTCTCATATCTGCGGGAGAACGGCAGGACTCTGACCCCGCCCAGACCCAAATGCTCCACTTCTTGTGCCTGTTGTGGTGTCAGCGCCTGTGGGGTCTTGGTTGTGGCAGAGGGCCATAGAAACGGCTCCTTCACTCCGGAGATTCTGCTCTGAAGCTGCTCATACGGGACTCCGAGGATCGCGGCAAGACGACGTTGAGGTTCCGTTCCCGCTTCCGCTCCCGGGTTAATGACAGCAGCAGGTTGTTCTTCCTGCGGAAAAAAGGCTGCCGCCCAAACGGTTTCACCGGCAAGCGGCTTTCCGCTCCGGTCATAGAGCCGGCCACGCCCGCTGTCCAGCACAGTCTCCCGCTCGCTCTGAATCTCGGCCATCTGGGCAAGAGAATATTCCGCACCGGGGACCGGCTGATTCTTAAGCAGCAGTTGAACCCATGCCAGCCTTAGAATGAGGACTGCAAGCAGTGCCGACAAAATAAGCAGGCCCCAGAATATACGTTTATGGATTACCTTATGCAATGCCATTCCTCCTGAATGTATGTGCGGATAGCCGATTGTGTTGTTCCTTGGATCTATTATGCCCACCTTGCTGATTTATTACATGAAACAGTTCAAGGTATGGCAAAAAACCGCTCTACCCGTAAAAGGGTGGAGCGGTATAATGGGATACTACTTTTTTACATGCAAATGGTTAGACACTAAATTTGGACAATCTTTCCTTAAGCATGCTTGAAGCATGTTCCAGCTTGCCGGAAAGTTCAACCAGATAATCGCTCACATTCTGCTGCTCACCGCTTAAGGAAGCAACCTCCTCGGAGGCAGCTGAAGATTCCTCGGCGAAGGAGCTGACATTGCCAATCGTCTCTGACAGCACTCGTTGTGACTGGTTAAGCCCGCCGACCGATGAAGAGACAGTTTCCAGCCGGCCGATGAAATGATGCATCTGTTCCTGTACGGATACGAAGATGTCGCTGGCATTGCGGACAGAGGCCACCTGTTCATTGAACAGCGGAGCTACATCCGACAACGCAACCACAGTCTCATTCATATCGTTCATGATCTTGCCGGTAATCTCAGCTACAACCGTAATGGAACGCTTGGATTGGTCAGCCAATTGGCGGATTTCATCGGCCACGACCATAAAGCCCCGGCCGGCTTCCCCCGCTCTTGCCGCTTCAATCGTAGCATTCAGTGACAGGATATTAGTCTGCTGCGTAATATTCTGCATAACCTCAAGCACTTTAATCACCGAAGAAGCAGTTTCCTTCAATTCATTGACTTTCACCACGAGATGATGGGTCATTTCGCCTGTCGTTTGTGTTCTGCCCAGCAATTCCTTTAACTTCACAACGCCTTCTTCACTAGCTTGTCCTACACTATGCGCCGTGCTTTCCATCTCACGGGCAGCAGCAAAAACCATATCCATCTGCCCGGAGATTACACCAGTCATTTCGTTTCCGCGGTCTGCTTCCAGAGCCAGATTGCCTGCACCACCGGCAATCTCTTCGGTCGCCGCAGCAATATCCATTGCCGCAGCAGCCGTCTTGCGTGAAGCGCTGCCTAGTGCATCGGCGGTCTCCAGCACCTCGCGGGCGGTCTCGTTGGTATGGACAACCAGCTCTGTAATCCGCTCCATCATTGCATTGAAGGAGCTGGACAACTGGCCGATCTCATCGCGGGAAGTGATCTTAGTCCGCACACGCAGATCGCCTTCGGCTCCCTGAAACATTAAGTGTCTCAGCCTTGAGAGCGGCCTCGACACCATCCTTACCATCCACAAGCCGATCAGAATGGCGATGACCGCGGCAGCACCAACCGCTATGTACGTAGTGTTAAGAATACGGCCGGCATCCTTGATCAGATTCTCAGCAGGCACCACCCCGAGTACTTTCCAGCCTGAGCTCTCCAGTGTGCCGTAAACCGCAAGAATGGATTCGCCTTCCTCGTCCTTGGTCGGCAGCGAGCCTGAGGTTTGATTAACGCCTTTCAGCAGCGTTCCGCCCAGCCGCAGATACGTATCTGCCTCCTGGTGCTGTGAAGAGGCAATCAGCTCGTCTTTGTCCGTAAGCAATTGAATGTAGGAGTTCATTCCCAGATTGACTTTGCTGAGATGGCTCTCCAGTTCTGTAGTTTTGATATCGCAGACAGCGATGTAGCCGGTGCTGCCGGCATCCCCCGCGATGGATTTGGCGAAATGCAGCACTCCCGAGTCGTCTCCTTGCTTCAATGCCTGCGTGATCCATAAGCTCTGAGGTTTCTCCTGCAGCTGCTTAAACCAGGAGGATGCGCGGATCTCCTCCACAAAGGCGTTGTCAGTCGTTCCCGTAGCAGAGATAGGGAGACTGGGATTTAACGGCACAAGGTACACGGCTTGAATCCCGCTTACTGCAGAGAGCCAAAGTTCCAGTTCCCCGGTGATCACTTTAGACTGCTCCTGAGGTTGCCCGAGGTTTGCAGGAGACTGATTTCCTTGCGTTACAGCATTTTGAATATCCTTGTTGTAAAAAAGCTGTCCCAGGCTGTCTTCAAACCGCAGCAATATTACGTCCAGCTTCTCTGCCGTTTGTAGGACCGTCTGCTCATTGGAGGACAGCGCGTTGTTCTCGATCGTTTGTCTGGCTACGGAATACGAGGTGTATCCGAGGGACAGGACAATTCCCATCGTGGCGATGAAGAACACGAGAAATAGCCGCATCCCCAGCGACTTGGAGGGATGCAGCCGGGTTAGGAACCCTTTACTGCCTTTTGCTTGCTTGCTCAAAAAAATTCACCGCCAAATCTACTGTTTTCTTGCAGGGATTACACCCGTTACAAGGTCATGAACGTCTGAAGCGTCCGATCAGCAAGATATGGAAGATACTCATGACCGTATTCATAATAAACCATGAGGTCTTTTGATGCTGTGATTTTATTGTATGCAGCAAATTGTGTTGAAGGAGGACAGATCGTATCCGCAAGTCCGGTCACCCACAGCACTTTAGCCTGGATGCGGTCCGCCAAATTCTGAATATCAATATAACCCAGCCGGTTGAAAATCTCGTCCTCGCGCAAATGATGCGGATCAAAAAAGCGGAAATAGTAGTTGATCTCCTCATACGCCGAGGTTGTGATATTCGTTTCCCAGGCCCGTTTGTAATCGGACAGGAACGGATAGACCGGCACAGCTATGGCAATGCGCGGTTCAAGCGATGCACAGGCTACAGTAAGTCCGCCGCCTTGCGACAGGCCGAAAGCGCCAACCCGCGCCGGGTCAACTTCAGGCATCGCCATCAGAATACGCGCCGTCTGGGCGGTATCCAGAAATACGTTGCGGTAATAAAGGTTGTCGGGATTGGGATCATCAATACCGCGGATAATATGGCCGCGGATCGTGGTTCCCTGTACTGTAAGATTGTCTTCGGACGGTCCGCCCTGTCCCCGGCAGTCCATCGCCAGCACGCTGATTCCGTGAGCGGCATAAGTGACCTTCTCCATCCAGTCCCCGCTGTCGCAGGAGTAGCCGTGGAACATGACCACACCCGGCCCCTTCTCTTGCGCCGCCTTCTTCGGTCTTACATATTTGCAGTGCACTCTTGCCCCGCCTACGCCGGTAAAATAGAGATGGAAACATTCCGCCAGCTCGCTGGTAAATTCCGCTGGTACAAGTTCATAATCAAGCGGCTGGGCGTTAAGATCGTTTAGCGCCCGTTCCCAGAATAGATCGAAATCCTCCGGCTTCGGGCTGCTGCCCCCGTAGGCTTTTAATTGGGACAGGGATCGTTCATTGGTCACTTATCATCTTCTCCTTAAGGTGGTGTGAAATCTTGGGAAATGGGGCGGCGAGCGCCTTCACCCCGTTAATCAACAATCAAGCAGGAGCCTCTGAGGCTCCTGCTTCTCTTTTTGCACCCTGTATTAGATCTTGCCCAAGCCCGCGTCGTCGCCGACTTCCTCATGGGTATCAATTACATAATTAACGATTTCCTGAACAGTCGTATAAGCAACGCCTACATAAGTATCTGCAGCGCCGTAGTAGATCGCAATGCGGCCGGTTTCGGCATCATTCAGCGTAGCGCAAGGGAAGAGCACGTTGTTCACGAACCCTCTTTCTTCGTACCATTCTTCCGGTGTCAGGACGAAGTTCTTGGAGCGGTATTTCACTCTCGACGGCTCATCTTTATCCAGAATAACTGCGCCCATGCTGTATACCAGACCGTTGCAGGTTCCGGTTACGCCATGGTAGAACATCAGCCAGCCTTCGGAAGTTTCGATCGGAGCGGGGCCGCCGCCAATTTTGGTGCTTTGCCACCAGCCTTGACCGCCTTTGGTCATCACATGGCGGTGTTTGCCCCAGTAGACGAAGTCAGGGCTTTCGCTCAGGAACACATCCCCGAACGGGGTATGTCCGCTATCGCTCGGACGGGAGAGCATCACGAAATTGCCGTTGATTTTTTTAGGGAACAGCACGCCGTTACGGTTGAACGGCAGGAACGGATTTTCCAGGCTGATGAAGGTTTTGAAGTCCTGGGTTTTCGCTACACCGATAGCCGCGCCGTAGAAATCTGTACACCAGATGATGTAATAGGTATCTTCGACTTTCACCAGACGAGGATCGTATGCATAACGCGGCATGTACGGATTGCCTTCTTCATCAATGAATTGAATCGGCTGATCGTCGATTTTCCAGTCCAGACCGTCAACACTGTAGCCCATCCGCAGATGTGGACGGGTCGTGTTGTCCTCTACGCGGAATACACCGAGAAAGCTGCCATCATAAGCAACAACCGCACTGTTGAAAATCCGTGCAACCCCTTTAGCCGGATTGCGTTTAATTACCGGGTTGTCATTATGTCTCCAGACCGGGTTTTCGTTTCCTGCAGGTCTGTCCTGCCATGGGATATTCGGCAAATCATTTCCAATCAACTTTACTTCTTTCATTGTTAAGTCTCCCTCCAAAGGTACTGCAGCTCCGCTGCAGTTCTTAAATGTAATGTGTTGAATCAGAATCTGTAACTATTTTACAGAACCTTGTGCAAACCCGTTATAAATATATTTTTGCAAGGAAACGAAGGCGACTAGGGTCGGGATAATCGCAATCATGATCGCGGCGCAGATAACCTCCCACTGCGAGCCGTACGGGCCTTTAAATTTAAACAGCGCAGTCGAGACGACCTGCAGGTCACTTTTTGGCATGTACAGGAATGGGGTATAGAAGTCATTGTAGATATTTACGCCTTTTACGATAACGACTGTTACAATGGCCGGACTCAGCAGCGGCAATATAATCCGCCAGTAAATCGTCCAATACGAAGCCCCGTCCAGCATCGCAGACTCATCCAGCGATTCCGAAATCGAATCCAGAAACTGCATGAAGATGTAAACGGCAATAATATCTGTACCCAGGTACATCAAAATCGGCGCCCAGCGGGTATTGAACAGCTCCAGGGAGTTGATGATCTGGAATGTAGCCACCTGAGTCGTCACACCCGGAATCAGTGTAGCCAGCAGGAAGGCGCCCATCATCAGCTTGCTGCCTCTGAATTTGAAGCGGGACAGGATATAAGCCATCATCGAACCGGTCAGCGTTGCACCGGCGATGGAAATCACCACGATAATGATCGTGTTCTTGAAGCCGAGCAGCATTTTGCCGTCGACAAAAGCCTTGGTGTAGTTCGAGAAATTCAGCCAATTCTCCGGCAGTGTCAGCGGTCCGGTCGAAGCATATTCAGCGTTTGTTTTTAGTGAAGCGAAAAGGACGACAACGATTGGAATAAGTGCCACGAGCGCTCCTAACAACAAGGTGAGGTATTTGAAGAAAGAAGCAGCGGTATATTTAAAAGTATGCATAGCTCTTACTTCTCCTCCTTGATCAGAACACGCTGCAGAATGGTAACAAGTATAACTATACCCAGAAGCAATACGGCCATTGCGGAAGCAAGGCCAAGCTTGCTGTATTTGAAGGCCACATCGACGGTCTGGATGACAAACGTGCTACTGCCATTGGACCCGCCGGTCATGACATACGGAATTTCGAAGACACCGATCGCTCCGCTTACGGCGAGGATCAGATTGAGCTGCAATATACGTTTGATGCTCGGAATGATCATATGTCTGAACTGGTGCCAGCGGTTGGCGCCGTCAATTTCCGATGCTTCATAAATATCACTTCCGATAGAGGAAATCGCTCCAAGGAAGATGATAAAGTTCATTCCCATGTACCTCCAGACAGAGGCAAAAGCGAGGGAAATGTTGATCAAATGGGGGTTGAGCAGCCATTTCTGCTGCCAGGCTCCAAGTCCCAACATATCAAGCAGCGTATTGAGGGTTCCCTCCGGCTTGAAGAAGAACAGGAAGATAAAACCGATAGCTACACCGTTAAGCAGTGTCGGGAAGAACAGAATTCCCTTGAACCAATTCTTCATCCGGACGTTAAAGCTTAGAATTGTTGCAAAATACAGTGCCAGCCCCATTTGGACAAAGGTAGCGAAGAAGTAATACAAACTGACTTTAAATACGGCAAAATACTCCGGTTTGGTGAAAATCGTCTTGTAGTTTTCGAGCCCTACATATTCCATCTTCTTGCTCAGTCCATCCCAGCTCGTGAAGCTGTACTGGAACATCTTTAACACCGGTAAATACGAGAAGGTTAACAGCAAAAGAATCGGAACCAAAGAAAATAGAAAAATAATTAAAATCCGCTGATTTTTATAGCTCAAGTTAGACAATTTGGGCACTCTCCACACCTCCTAAGAACAAATGCTTTTTACTCCAAATCCAGCTCCAGGCCGCAAAAGTGAAGGGGAAAATGCCTCTTTGAGCATCTTCCCGTTCTCTTGATTCTTTCTTCACCCTGCGTTTTATCTAGTTAAAATGATATGGCAATTACCGGCATTACTTTGCAGCGGTAACTTTTGCTCTTGCTTCTTTCCATTTATCGTTCAGATCTTTCATGATATCGTCATAGGAATCTTTGCGGTTGCCGATAGCCGCTTCAATGATCACTTTCTTGAAGTCAGGCTGCCAGAGACCGATTTGAGCTTCCTTGTCGATGGCATCAACCCAGCCTTCTTCTCCAGCTTTTGCAGGAGCCAGTGTATCAAAGGTTACTTCGGTGCCTTCAAATTGTTTGAGGATTTCAGGAAGCTCAGCACCCTTAACCGGGCTCATACCGCCGCCTTCAGTAGTCGGATAGCCGGATTCATTAATGAACCAGTCCAACCATGCTCTTGCTGCTTCTTTATTTTTACTGTGAACGCTGACACCCAGGTTGTAGTCATCGGACAGCGGAACCAGAACCTTCTCAGCATTGGTAGGGAATGGCATGAAGCCTACATCGTCAGGATTTGTAGCCACTCCTTTAATTTGGCCGATCGCCCAGGATCCGAGCATCATGGTACCGATTTTCCCGTTAGCCAGATCAGCTTTGGAAGATTCCCAGTCTGTTGTTGTAGGATCTTCTTCAATCAAGCCGTTCTTAGCTGCATCGTACAGTACTTTGTACAGGTCATAGTGAGGTTGTCCTTTAACAAAGTTGTCATCGGAAGCCACTTGAGCGATATTGACATAGTCGCGGTTGCCGGCAACGGTAGCCAAATCCGATTCCCATTGAGTCAATGTCCAACCGGCTGCATAGTTCGTGTACAGCGGAACAGCTTCGGTTTTATCTTTGATGCTCTGCAGAGCCGTCATGAACTGGTCCATCGTTCTCGGTGTTTCCGTAATGCCCGCATCTTTAAATACTTGTTTGTTGTAAATCACGCCGGAGAAGTTAACGGTAATTGGAACACCATAGGAAACTCCGTCGACCGAACGTTCTTCAAGCCCTGTATATTTCTGTTCAAGGTCGGACATTTGGCCCAGCGGCTCGAAAAAGTCCGGCAGATCCTTAATCGCTACACTTGTAGGCAGCAGCAGCACGTCGCCGTAATCGTCGGTGCTCATGCGGATTTTGATTTGATCCTCATAGCTGGAAAGTGCCTCAAAGTTCACTTTTACGTCCGGATATTTCTCATTGAATTTTGCTGCGTAATCTTTGAATACGGTATCAACAATATCCGTTCTTTGTGTAATCACGGTGATTTCGCCTTTGATATCCTTAGCGGCATCACCTTCAGGAGCAGCAGTAGCCTCCGTGCTGGTTCCGGCATTCCCTTTATTGTTCGCTGTTTCATTCTCCGCGTTGTTGTTCGATGAACAGCCTGTGAACAAGCCAGCCATTAGCGTAAGTCCCATTAATCCAGCCATTACTTTGCTCTTCTTCATTGCTTTTGACCCCTCTCTTTTATTCACGTTTCTAAATAACAAAATACTAACACTCTATATCAGTCGCGATTGAGATAAATCACCGTTAATTCGTGTTTTGTCTACAATCATTATGAAAAGAATGATGGTATCGCTTACAAATATATTATAAATCGTTTCCAGAGCTAAAACGATGGTTTCAATTGTTTTTTCTGGTCTTCAATTTGTTATTTTTGTTTCTCTAAATTTAAATTTGTTATCTACCTTATATTAAACAACCTGAAAAGGAGGGCTTTCGCCCCCCTTTTCACAAATCATTTCCTATTAAAGAGCAGATTACTTTGTGCCGGATGCTAGCTTTTCGGAGTCCTGCATCCGCTTTTGTAATCCTTTGGTGTCATTCCGCACATTTTCTTGAACAGCTTGTTAAAATATACAGGATCGCTGTAACCGACCCTTTCGGCAATCTCATAGTTTTTGAGATCAGGCTGTCCAATCAGCAGCTCCTTGGCTTTCGCGATACGAATACCGATAAGATAATCCGTTATCGTCTGGCCGGTCTTGAACTTAAACAGGCGGCTGATGTAACTTGCGTTCATACCAACGGTCTCTGCCAGACGCTCCAGCTCAAAGTTTTGGCCATATTCCTTCTCCAGAATGCTTTTGGTCTGTTCAACCACATAATGCTCTCCACCCTCGGCAGCCTGAGCTGGAGGATTCTCCTGTTCAGGTACGGCAATCTTCAGTTCCTTGTTCTCCTCCACCCGCTTCAGCAGCTCGTACAATTGAGCCTTCTCTATCGGCTTAAGCAGATAATCCAGTACGCCGTGACGCATAGCCCTCCGGGCATAATCAAACTCGCTAAATCCGCTCAGCACAGCAATCGATAAATTTTTCATATGGCCCCTGGCCTCTTCTATCAGCTTGAAGCCGTCCATCCTCGGCATCTTGATGTCCGTAATCAGGAGATCAATATCCTCAGGAGCCAGCGTGGAAAGATGCCCCCAAGCCTCCTGTCCATTGCCGTATGAACCGATAACCTCTACTTCCAAGTCCATGCGGGAAGTAATCTTCTCCAGCCCGCGTCGTATTACTTCCTCATCGTCCGCAATCATGACCTTGATCAATTCGAAACCGCCTCCAATTGTAATCCGCTGCGAATGATTGCGCTACCATTCTAATTATATGCCTGATTAGCCGGTTAGAAAATGTGTTGTATTGCTCTTTTATAGTCTTCAATTTACTTTAATTAATTCCCCCTTGAAATCAAACACAAAAAGGTATATAACTAAATTGTATTGTTGTTATCAATAAATAACAATATTATAATAACATAACAACGAAAAGTTATTATTTGTTAGCATTATTTTATCTATTCTTCCTAGTAAAGCGAGGTTTCCAAATGTCACTGCTTAATGAATATGTCGGAGGTGTCACCTGGGGCTTTATGGGCAGACGCGGAACCTGGACTACTGAAGCAGCCGAAGCTTCGATGGGGCTTATGAAATCGGTTACGGGTGCGAACTGGACCGCAATTGCCTTCAGCGCCATTCAGGCCACTCCGCAATCCACGGAAATTCCGTACTGGGAGAAGCCGACAGTCACCGACGAAGAAGTAGTCTGGGCGATCCGCAAGGCCAAAGAGCTCACTTTAAAGGTCTGCCTGAAGCCGATTGTCAATTGTGCAGACGGCACTTGGCGCGCGCATATTAACTTTTTCGACAAGGATGTTCCCTGCGAGCCCAAATGGTCGGAGTGGTTCCGCTCTTATACTGACTTTATCCTGCATTATGCTGCGATCGCTGAAGAAAGCGGTTGCGAAATGTTCTGCATCGGCTGTGAGCTGGTCCAGACCGACCGGCGCGAAGCGGAATGGCGGGCCCTGATCGCTGAGGTACGCAAGGTCTACCACGGGATCATTACTTACAATTGCGACAAATACCAGGAGGATAATGTGACCTGGTGGGATGACCTCGATGTGATCTCTTCCAGCGGATATTACCCGGAACAGGACTGGGAAGCCCAGCTTGACCGGATTGAAGCCGTGGTGAAGTTACACAACAAACCGTTCTTCTTTATGGAAGCCGGTTGTCCCAGCCGTACCGGGAGCGCTGCTATCCCCAATGACTGGACGTTACAGGGTGAACCCAGCGAAGAAGAGCAACACCGGTTCTACCAGGCGATGTTCGGCAGCTGCGAAAGCCGTGAATGGGTACGGGGCTTCATGTTATGGGATTGGCCTGCACAGCTCTATCCGCTTGAAGAGGCGGCAGACAATGATGATTACTGCATGTACGGGAAGTCGGCAGCAGGTGTCATCAAAGCGTATTATGGCTCCAGAATCAATAACTAACGATGGGAGTGGACCGGAAAAATGAAGAACTCACCCGAAGATTGGCTGAAGAAGCTGGAGGCTGAATTGCAGGACAATATTCTCGGCTTCTGGATGGAACACACGCTGGATGAGCAATACGGCGGCTTTGTTGGCGAAATTGATAACCAGTTGAATCTTGTCGAAGGCGCAGAGAAAAGCCTTGTGCTTAATGCTCGGATTCTCTGGACCTTTGCGAGTGCTTACCGCATGTACCGCAAAGCTGAATACCTGTCCATGGCTGAACGTGCCTACAGCTACCTGCTGGAGCATTTCACAGATAAGGAATACGGTGGATTTTACTGGATGGTAGATGCTTTAGGTGCACCTTCCCAGCCGAAAAAGCAAGTATACGGCCAGGCTTTTGCCATCTACGCGTTAGCTGAATTCCATCATGCTACTGAAAATTTACAAGCCTTGGAACAAGCGGTTGAGCTGTTCCGTCTCTTGGAAAAGCACGGCTACGATCCGCTTTATAAAGGATATATCGAAGCACTGTCGCGTGAATGGCATGTAACGGATGATCTGTCGCTAAGCGCCAAGGATATGAATGAGAAGAAGTCGATGAATACGCATCTGCATGTGCTGGAGGGTTATACTGGCCTGTACCGTGTATGGAAATCCGAAGAGCTGAAGCTTAAGCTGGCCGGGCTGATCGAAACGATGCTTGATCATATCATTGACGCGGAAGGCAAGCATTTCCACCTGTTCCTGGATGAAGAGTGGCATGTGAAATCTGAGCTCGTCTCCTACGGCCATGATATCGAAGGCAGCTGGCTGCTGGTAGAAGCCGCTGAGGTGCTTGGCGATGAGAAGCTGCTCCAGCGCGTGCGCACAGTTGCCCTGAGCATGGCAGAAGCTGCGCTTGAAGAAGGCATCGCCGGCGACGGGGGCATCTGGAATGAGGCCGACGGCAGCGGGCTGCTGAGTAAGGATAAGGACTGGTGGCCGCAGGCTGAAGCAGTTGTCGGCTTTTACAATGCCTATCAGCTGACGGGGAATCAGCGGTTCCTGAATGCCGCTGAAGGCGCCTGGAACTTTATTGACAGCTATTTAGTGGATCGCAAGTATGGCGAATGGTACTGGGGTGTTGACGAGAAGCTGCAGCCGCTCGCGCATGAGCCGAAGGTCAGCGCCTGGAAATGCCCTTATCATAACAGCAGAGCCTGCTTCGAGATGATCGAACGTCTTAAAACAACTTTAAAGGAGAATGTCTAATGACCACTTTATTCGAAGAACGCAAGGAACAATTGACAGCACGTTATGAGGCCCTGATCGGACGTAAAAATAAGAAGGTGGCTTACGGCAACGGGACTTATGACCGTTATCAGTATCCGCTGCTCACCGCAGAGCATGCCCCGCTGATCTGGCGTTATGATTATAATCCGGCAACCAATCCATATTTTGCTGAAAGAATCGGCGTTAACGGCATCTTCAACCCGGGCGCCATTGAGTTGGATGGCAAGTTCTATATCGTAGCCCGTGTTGAGGGCAATGACCGCAAATCCTTCTTCGCTGTAGCCGAAAGCGACAGCGGTGTAGACGGCTTCCGCTTCTGGGACCATCCGGTAGTGTTACCTGAAACAGAAGACCCGGATATCAATGTCTACGACATGCGTCTGGTTAAACATGCCGATGGCTGGATCTATGGCTTGTTCTGCACCGAGCGTAAAGATCCGGATGCTCCGCACGGCGACCTCTCCAGTGCTGTAGCCCAGTGCGGCATCACCCGCACCAAGGATCTGAAGACCTGGGAACGTCTGGCTGACCTGAAGACCGGTTCCGCCCAGCAGCGCAATGTCGTGCTGCATCCTGAATTTGTGGATGGCAAATATGCCTTCTACACCCGTCCGCAGGATGGCTTCATCGACGCCGGTTCCGGCGGCGGCATCGGCTGGGGATTGTCCGATACAATCGAAAATGCCGTAATTACCAGCGAGTCCATTATGGATCAGCGCTATTATCACACCATCAAAGAAGTGAAGAACGGCCAAGGCCCGGCTCCAATCAAAACTCGGCGCGGCTGGCTGCACATCGCCCATGGCGTGCGCAATACAGCAGCAGGACTGCGGTATGTGCTTTATGCTTTCCTGTCGGACCTGAATGAGCCGAACAAAGTTACCCATGCTCCAGGCGGCCATTTCATCGCTCCAGACGGTGAAGAACGTGTCGGCGACGTATCCAACGTAGTGTTCTGCAACGGTGTAATTGCCCGCGATAACGGAGAAATCTATATTTACTACGCATCCTCCGACACCCGCATTCATGTAGCTACCACTTCAGTTGACCAAATGCTCGACTATGTGCTGAATACACCGGAAGATCCGCTCCGTTCCTATGCCTGCGTACAACAGCGCATCGCACTGATCGACCGTAACTTACAGCTATAATTGCCTACACTTCATACGTAAAAAGAGTCAGCCGGGTTGAGTTCCTGGCAGACTCTTTTTTATTTACATGGGCTGAAGTAAGGACCAGCAGCCGAATAACTGATTGACCGTATGGCTTTTTGGCCGGATCTCCACTCCCAATGCGACTTAATTGTACTTCGCACACTTAAAAACGCAATTTCCACTGCCACCGTGTGTATAGTTGCATTCTGTACATTTATATTAGAGGATTTCAGCTCAAATGGGCGAATTTATTATTTTTAACTGCATAAAATGCAGTTATTTCTAGAAAAAGTCTGCTTATACCTTGAATAATTGCAGGTAATGCAATTAAAGCTACAGGTGCTGATGATGCCTTCTAAATTGCCCCAATACCCTCTCTTGGTCTCAGGCCAAATTATACAGGCGGGGGAACAGCGCAAAAAGAGAAACTACCCTTGCACTTTTTCCTATTATTACGGATTGAGCGGACTTAACGTCAACTTACACCACTGCGCGAACGATGTAATTATCCAAGGTTGCCTGCAACCCTTGGGATGACTGGTGCTGAGTGAAAATCCGGCTGATCTCAGGCATACATTGCAACACCATTTCGTGAACCGCAGGTGTCTGGCCAAAACAGCGCAACCGCACAATATCCAGCGGCTCATGAAAATACTGCACACTCGTAACAATCTCGATTTCAGCGCTTGTAAATCCGCTTGCCTCGAGCCGTTGATTGATCTTGTCCAGTACCGGAGTTCCTTCCGGCTGAGGTGCAAACAGCCCGGGAAAGAGCCGGGACAGCTCTGGCGACAAACGGTCGCCGGGATGGAGAGCAAGCAGCCTCCCGCCTTTATTGAGGATTCTCGTAAGATCAGAGTATGCGGAGGTCGGGCCTTTACGGTTGTAAGCACAATCAAATTGTCCGTCTTCGAAGGGAAGCTTGTGCTTGGTATTGGCTGTAACAAAAGAAACATTGGAAAGGGCTGTGCTGCTGGCCGTTTCGATAAAATCAGCAGTGACGTCCAGCCCGACAATTTGCTTCACCACAGGACTCCAGCGAATCGTAAAATCCCCATGACCGCAGCCGATATCGAGTACTCTTTTCCCTGGCACCAGTCCTGCAACCTCCTCGGCGAACATCGCCTCCGCATCGGGCCCCGTGATCGTGGAATTCCAGGGGTACGTATATTTCCCCGTCTCCCCTCCCAGTCCGGCATACCATTCAAATGAATGCGGCAGTCTCCAATCCGGGTGTTCTGTCGGATCTGCTAACGTCTGGTTCATTCCATCTCCTCCTGTCTTCATCACATTCCCTAGCTCTGCGGTCCGGACGCTGAATCCCGGTGGACGATATCGGCAGCGATCAGAATCTTCTCCAGCGGTGCTGACGGATTATGAATCCGGTTCAGCAGCTTCTCCACTGCCGCCCGGCCCATTGCCTCTTTGGGTACATGCACGGTAGTAAGCGGCGGAACACCTCTTGTTGCATCCTCGATGTTGTCAAATCCCGTTACTGAGATGTCGCCCGGTATGGAGAAGCCGTCTTCCTTCAGCGCCTCGCTGACTGTGAGCGCGATGAAATCATTGGCGCAGACTAGCGCTGTCGGCATGATTTTGGCTTTTTTCCGCTTCGCCATCCATTGGTTGAACTGCTCTTGAATGATTGCGTCATCCATGCCTTCCAGCTGAAGCATCTCGTCATCACCGGCAGGGGGCTTCAATTCACTCTCTTCCAACGCGCTGCGGAAGCCGATCCAGCGGTCGCGGAAGCTGCGCGAGTAGCGAATATTGCCGATAAAATGCAGCAGCTTATGGCCAGTTGCCATCAGGTGGTTGCTCAGCCGGTTCATGGAATCAGTATTGTTAGCGAATACTGTATCGCTCGGAATTAGCGGATCTTCATGATCAATCAGCACCATCGGCAGTCCGATGCGGTGCACCTCCAGCAGCAGCGAGGTAGAAATCTGTCCTACTCCAACCAGGCCGAGAATACCGTTCGGGTTCAGAATGTTGACGAAATTATCTGCACGGTGCTCTGAAACAATCACCATCCCGAGGCCTTCCTGATCCAGCGCAAGTGCAATGCCGTCAACAATTTTGCCCCAATAGAGGGAATCTTGTGTCTGTGAACGGATATTGGGCATCAGCACCAACACCGACTGCTTATTCCGGTCGCTCCCTGAGCCCTGGGAGGAACGTTTTATATTTTGCACGTATGCATTCTTCTGTGTGAAATAGCCAAGCTGTGAAGCAGCCTGGATTACCCGCTCTCTGGTTGTTTCGTTGACGCCGCCCTTGCCTGAAAGCGATTTGGAGACGACAAACTTGGATACGCCGAGATGATCGGCAATTTTCTGCATGGTAACCTTTTTAGCCATATGAAAGCCCTCCAGAATAATCTTGATTTAAAAAACAATTCCCCGTTTATGGCTGCGGAGAAGCCTGCTGCCCCTGACGCGCTTCCTTCCATTTCTCATTCAATATGTCAAAAGACTGCTGTAAATCCGGCGTGGCAAGCAACTCCTGAATATAATCTCCTGACCAGAACGACATCTTCGCCCTGTTAGCCATTTCAATGAAGGCGTCACTTTGCACTGTTGCCTCAACCAACCGGGGATTGTAGGAGAGAAACTCGCGGAACTGCTCCATAGAAGGCTCTGCTGCTCCCTCAGGAGGCAGGAAGCCCCAGTCAGCTGTATAGGAGGTCTCTTTTACGAAATACTCCACCCAGGCCATGGAAAGCTCCTTATGCTTGCTGAATTTGCTGACACCAATGAACCAGTCCGGATTGAGCGGAGCATAATGTTCACTGCCATTGTCATATGGAAACGGGAAGAATCCGATATCCTCCTCGGAGGCACCGGCATCCAGCACCTGGCGGATCGTCCAGTTTCCGAGCAAATACATGCCGACCTCCCCCTTCGCCAGCTTGGTTTTGGAAATCTCCCAATTGTTCGAGAACAGCTCATCTTCCACATAACCCTTGTCAATTATCGTTTTGGCGATGGACAGAGATTGCCCCCATGCATTATCAATCTGCCACGGGCTGTCCTCATGAACCATGTTGTTCAAGTATTCGGGATCACCGGTCATAAAATTGACCATATTATTTCCCCATTCCCGCAGCGGCCAGACGGCTCCGTAATTTAAATAAACGGGGGTAATTCCCGCCGCCTTCAGCTTGGTGCAGGCAGCGTAGAATTGTTCAAGGGTCTGCGGAATTTGCGGAATGCCCGCCTGCTCGAAAGCCCGCTTGTTATAGACGATTCCGCTGGTTGTCGTACCTGTAGATAATCCGTACCTCTTACCACCGTAAGTAGCGAATGTGGTGAATCTTTCCTGAGCGGACATTTCATTATCCAGCGGCTCAAAAAAAAGCCCGAGCTCTTTCGCCGGCAAATTGACGGGCAGCAGCAGAACATCCCCGGCGTCCTTGGTCGACAATCGGACGAGAATGTCGCTCGCATAATTGGGCAAACCTTCGAATTCCACACTAGCTTCCGGATACTTCTTTTTAAACTGGTCGGCATACCCTTTGAAGGTTCCATTCTCAATCAGATCAATTCGATTCGTCAGCATGACTATCGTGCCTGACAGACTGGACGAACCCCCGTCTACGGCAGCTGATTCAGCAGGCTCCTGGCTGTTGCCGCGATTCTCGCAACCCGCTGACAGCAGCAGCAGAACCAGCAGCACGGTCCGCACAGGCCAATGTATTTTAGTCCTCTTCAAGGTGTTCCCCCTCTCTCTAGCTCTCGCTAT
Source organism: Paenibacillus sp. FSL L8-0470 (assembly GCF_038008625.1). Lineage (NCBI taxonomy): Bacteria > Bacillati > Bacillota > Bacilli > Caryophanales > Paenibacillaceae > Paenibacillus > Paenibacillus sp. FSL L8-0470. The sequence continues at coordinate 1,910,965 of NZ_JBBOZM010000001.1, read as the reverse complement.
CCGTTCGTTCGTTTGGCTCCAGCAGTGGCAGGGATAAGATTACATCCGTCCCTTTCCCTGCCTCACTGAACACTTCAATGCCGTAACCCGCACCATAATGCAGCTGTACACGCTGGTGCACATTTTTCATACCGATTCCTCCATTGATGCTTTTCTTGCGGGGTGTCTCACGTTTCAGACTGTCATTGAGCTTGTCCAGCGTGTCCTGATCCATACCGCAGCCGTCATCGCTTATATGAAACAGTAGCTTATGCTCTGTAATCTCACATTTAATGCTGAGATGCATCTGGGGCTTGCTGTCATCCAATCCGTGATAAGCAGCGTTCTCTATGATCGGCTGGAAGACCAGCTTAATGATGGAGTATTCGTTAAGCTCCTCCGGGACATCGATCTCCAGCAGGAAACGTCCGGGATAACGGCTGCCCAGCAGCTCTACGTAGTTGCGCACATACAGCAGTTCCTGCTTCATCGTCGTTTTGCCGGTTAATTCACTCGTACTGTAACGCAGCAGCTTACCCAGTATGGAGATCATGTCGGCGGCTTCGACATCGTCATTAAGCTCTGCAGTCATGCGGATAGACTCCAGTGTATTATAGATGAAGTGAGGATTGATCTGGCTCTGCAGCGCCTGCAGCTCCGCCTCCTTCTTCTGCTCTTCAATCCGGTAGATATCCTCGATCAGCTGCCTGATCCGGGCAAGCATCCGGTTGAACTGGTGACCCAGCAGGCCAATTTCATCCCGGCGTTTGACTCGGAAGGTGACATCAAGATCGCCGTTCTGCACCTTTTTCATTAGCTGAATTAATTGAGTCAACGGTTTGGTCAACGCAAAGGATAAAATAATCGAAATAATCAGCGCCAGCACAATGATAATCAGCGTTGCGGCAAAGGTCACATTGCGGGTCAGCTTCACATCGCGGGTCAACTCATCGACCGGAATGGAGATAATCACCTTCCAATTGGTCTTGGAGGAGCTTGAATATATATTCAGCCTATCCCGGCCGGACACCGTGTCGTAGAAGCTCCCGGCGCTGCCCTGCGCCTTGCGGTACAGCAATGTGTGTGAAATATCCGTCGTCAGCAGCTTCTGATCGCTGTCATACACAACTTTTCCGTTCTCATCCACAATTAATGACTTGCCGTGCGTAACCTTATCCAGTTCGGCGACTTGATTTTCCATGTTGCTGATATTGGCATCCACCGCAATCAGTCCGATTGGATTCCACAGGCCGTCGACAATTTTACGGACAACCGTGAACGCATACCGGGTGCTTTGCAGATTGCTTGTGTATGCCTGAGTGCCGAAAAGCAGTGCTTCCCCGCTGGAATACTTGGCCTGCTCGCTCCAGAACTTGTAGCTTTGCTTCAGATCCAACCGGACGCCTCCGTCTTTGGCCGAATAATAACCGTTGCCATAGCCGTCAAAAATATACACGGAATTCGTGCCCCGTTTGATATTGTTGATGAAGGAAATGTTTCCTTCGATCCCCCGCTGTATAGACAGCAAAAGATCAAAATCACCGGGTGCAATCGACGAACTGTCCATTTCGCCCGCCATGCCCTGCTTCTGCTCATAATACCGGTTCGAGCGCAGCAGGTTCTGCTTGATATCGTTTACATATGCGGGCATGGATGAGATTCGTTTCATATCCTCTATGTAGTCGTCAATCCCGTCCATCATTTGATCGATCAGCTTTTCTGAATAAGCGATGGTATTATATTCGATAGACTTGGAGTAGCTCTTGAAGCTGATTACACTGATGAAAGAAAGCGGGAGTGTAATGATAATCAGAAAGACGAGGAGCAGCTTGCGTTCCATGCTCATATCCCCGATAAAGGACCACCAGTTGTATTTGCGTTTACCCTTCATACGGCCCTTCTCCTTCAATGACGTTTACCTAACTTTTCTTATATTCATAACAATTTCCCTAACAAAATCATTATACGTGTTAGTGTGTGGTTGTACAAGAAGATAGCACGCAAAGTTCCAAGGTAACTTCGAAGATTGTTTCCATAACCCTTTGCCGAAGTATTGAACCTGTTAAAAGCGGAATAAGGCCGCTTCTTCCTGTGGAAGAAACGGCCTTATTGGCTCAAAAACCTACGTAACTCTAATGATTTATTTGATGGTAAACAGCGCCAGCTTATCCTTCAGCTGAGTTGAAACGCTCTCCAGCTTGCCTGACAGCGAAACGAGGTGATCGCTCACGTTCTGCTGCTCGCTGCTGAGTGAGGCTACCTCTTCCGAAGTGGCCGAGGATTGCTGCGCTACCGCACTTACATTGCCCATGGCATCCGACAGGACACCTTGGGAATGATTGAGGCTTCCAATGGCGCCGGTCACTGATTCGAGGCTTGTAATGAAATCCTCCATCTGTCCCTTAACCGATACGAAGATATCGCTTGTGCTCTTCACCGAACTCATCTGCTGCTTGAAGAGCGGTGCAACTTCGGACAGCACAGTTACTGTCTCGTTCATTTCAGCCATGATTTTATCGGTAATCCCGGCTACAAGGGCAATGGACTGCTTGGATTGATCCGCCAGCTGCCGGACTTCCCCAGCCACGACCATAAATCCGCGGCCTGCTTCGCCCGCTCTTGCTGCTTCAATGGTTGCATTCAATGAGAGAATGTTTGTCTGCTGTGTAATGTTCTTCATAACATCAAGCACTTTGATTACAGAGAATACCGTTTCTTTCAAATCGTTGACACGATCCACCAGCGCGGTTGTCATCTCTCCGGTACGGCCTGTCTGCTTCAGCAGCTCTTCGAGTTGCTTCGCTCCGTGTCCGCTGGCTTCACCGACACCACGGGCCGCCTCATCCATCTCGGCATTGGCAGCGATAACGCTCTGCATTTGTGTAGCGATCAGATCCGTCAGCTCATTGCCGCGTTCAGCTTCCAAAGCCAAACTTCCTGCACCACCGGCGATCTCTTCCGTAGCAGCGGCAATTTCCTTCGCAGAAATGGCAGTCTTGCGGGAAGCTTCACCAAGCTCGCCAGCAGTATCCAGCACTTCGCGGGCTGTGTCCGTTGTCTGTGCAACCAGCTCTGTAATCCGTTCCATCATCGTATTGAAGGAGGCCGACAGCTCGCCGATCTCATCCTTAGATACGTATTCGGTACGCACGCTCAGGTCACCCTTTGAACCTTCAACCATAAGATCCTTCAGGCGTGCCAGCGGTTTGGCGATCATCTGGACCATCCAGAACCCTAGCACTACCGCAAGCGCGGCTGCAGCAAGCGCCGCCAGATAAGTCGTGAACAGAATCGGACGTGCTGCCTTCACCAGCTCGCCGGTTGGCACCACTCCGGTCAGCTTCCAGTCAGCCTTGGTCAAGGGATTATACACTGCCAGCACATCCTTGCCGTCGGCATCGCTGGCTTCCTGACTTGCGTTGTTGCTCTTGCTCTCCTTGATGAAGGCTAGCTCGGAAGCCACCCCGTCATCAGCAGGTACATTAGAAGCGACTACTATACCATCCGGGTCCACAAGCTGAATCCGTGAGCCGTCTCCGAGGGAAACAGTTTTGAAGGCTTCCTCCAGCAGTGTATTTTTCAGTTCAAGCATGATTACATATCCTGAATTGGAACCCATGTTTTTGAGGGATCTTACCATCGCGATATTTTTCCCTTTATCACCTTCAATGGCCGTCGAGAACCAGTAGTTCTGGGATGCTTTGGTTTCCTTGGAGTAATAATATTCATATTCCTGAGTACGGCCTACAACCGTGTTATACCAATCCTGATCTCTTATTCCATCCATCTTTAGTCCGGAGTTGCCGCTTGTAATTACACTATAGTCCGCTGACTGCGGAATCAGTGAAATAGCCACAATGTTCGAATCTGTTGTCGTCTGGCTGGATAGCTTTTTGCTTATTGAATCGGTAGCTACAAATTTATCATAATTGGAACTCGCGGAAGCCAAATCTGTCAAATCACTTTGCATTTTCGTATCAAAATACAGTTGCAGTGCCAGATTCTCATACTGTTTGATAAGAATATCAAGCTTATCAGAGGTCTGGATAATGGTCTGCCGGTTAGCTTCTGATACATTATCTTTAATCGTATTCTTGGCCTTGTTATAGGACAACAGTCCCAAGAGCAGTACCACAATAACAATTGAAGACAAGAAAATCAAAAACAGCTTGACACCAACTGATTTCAGCGGGTTGACCCTTTTCACCTGACGCACCGAAGTATGTAGTACCCCCTTAAGGGTTACCTTGTCGCGCACTTTCTTGACCTTACTTTTGCTTGCTGTCTGTGTTTCACTTGTGCGGTTTGTCTCTGCTTTTTGTACTGTCACCGGTTTCTTCTTGTTCTTCCCCACTCTCATCCTTCTCCCTTTCTGCTGTTCTCCTCTTTTTTCACGCTCGGGAGCCCCCATTACCATCACCTACCAATTAGATTAGAAGATGTATGTAAGCGTTCACGGAATATATATCGGCATATTGGGTCTTTTTTCTTAGTTTTCTTTACAAATTCCCAGAGATTTTTTTATATTTCCTAAGAATATCCCGAATTTTGCCGGGATTGCAAAAAAAGAGATGCTCTTCAAAAAATAAGAGCATCCCTTGTAAATAAATAATAAAATTATTTTCTCTTCCGCATCATATCGAAATAAGCTACCGGCTGGTCTACCTTCATGCGGACACGCTGAAGCGGGTGGCGGGCAACGTCAAGCCGGTTGCCCTCTTCATCCCACAGCTCTCCGACGGTCTGCTTGAAAAAGGTGTTGTCCGGGCCGAAGAACTCCACTTCCTGCCCCGGTTTGAAGTTGTTGCGCTGCTGAATTAGAGCCATGCCGCTTTCAGCATCATACTCCAGCACCAATCCGGCAAAATCATAAGGAGCCGCTTTTTCCTCCGGCTCATAGATATGATCCTCATGATCCGGGGTGTCGTAGAAAAATCCGGTGTTCAGCGGACGGTTTGCCGCTTTTTGCAGCTCTTCCAGCCACTCCGGCTTCAGCTCATAACCTTCCGGATCAGCCATGTAAGCATCAATGGCCTTGCGGTAGGCGTTGACTACAGTCGCCACATAGTGAATCGACTTCATCCGGCCTTCAATTTTGAAGCTGTCAATGCCCGCCTCAATCAGTTCGGGAATGCTCTCCAGCATGCACAAATCCTTAGATCCCATCGAGAACTGGTTATCCTCCGGCTGATGCAGCGGAAGCTGGGTTACACCGGGCTCAAGACGCTGCGGGGACGAAAGGACTTCAGCCTGCTCTTCCTCAGATACCCATGCACCTTCCGGACGGGCATCTTCGAACAGGTCATATTTCCAGCGGCACGACTGGCAGCAGCCGCCGCGGTTGGAGTCGCGGTCCGTGAAATGATTCGACAGCACGCAGCGTCCGGAATACGAGGAGCACATGGCTCCGTGGATAAAGCTCTCGATCTCGATATCCACATGTGCTTTGATCTCGGCAATCTCTTCAAGGCTGGTCTCACGGCCCAATACAACACGCGGCAGACCTTCCTCTTTCCAGAAAGAGACAGCCTGCCAGTTCAGTGTGGACTGCTGGGTACTGAGATGTACCTCAAGGCCCGGCACCAGGCGGCGCGCGGTATCGACGATGGCCGGATCTGCTACAATAATGGCGGCAATCCCGGCTTCATATAGATTGCGCAGGTATTCTTCAATCCCGGCGATATCTTCATTATGGGCATAGATATTGGTAGCAACAAATACCTTGGCCCCGTATTTCTTGGCGAATTCCACGCCTTCGCGCATTTCTTCAAAGCTGAAGTTATCCGCTCCGGAGCGCAGGCCGTATTTCTGGCCTCCAATATATACTGCATCCGCACCATAATGCACGGCGAATTTCAATTTCTCCAGATTACCCGCCGGAGCAAGGAGCTCCGGTTTGTCCAGACGGTAACGTTTGCCCTTAAACTGAGGCTTTGTCATGGTTCCCATTCCTGTTCTCCCCTCCATATTCCTCACCCGTTAAAATAGCTTAAAAAACCTTCCATTCTGGTGCTGGACGCAGTTGCGGGGAATGTTTGGACTTCCGGCCGCTGTTAGGTTTGGATTTCCTGATTTGAGCCGTTAGCCACGGTAGAAATCCAAACCTAAAGGCGTACGCTATCGCTCCTACAGTTCCAAACTTCCCCTCCACTGCTACACCTTTATGTTGCTTAAATAACAAGCTATTTTAAAAAGCTGAGTCATTGCTTATTTATATTTTAATACACCTGTTCCTTGTAGAAAAAGCCGAATGTCAGTTCACGCTCAGGGTCCTGCAGCGCCCGGATTCCGTCCATCCATTCCTCCTGGAACGCATAACCTGCCGGATCAGCGGTGTAGAGGTCTATCGCATGGCGGTAAGCCTTAACTACAGCAGCATTGTAGGCAGCTGGCTTAAGCAGCCCTTCAATCTTCAGGCTGTGTACTCCGGCACCCAGCAGCAGATGAAGGTCCTCCAGAATGCAAATATCATCGGAACTCATAATATGTGTCCCGTTGACATCTTCATAAATCGGGAACTTCTCATCCTGGCGTTCTGCTTCAATCAGGAATAAGCCGCGTTCCTTGCCAAGGCTTCCGCCTTCACTCGGACGGCCTTGATGCGACATATAGCTCTCTACCAGCTTGCGTTTGGAATGGTATATATTCGTCATGCCGTGGACCTGTACCTGGGCTTCGATCTCCAGCAGCGGTACCATATCCGTCATCTCATCCATATTCAATTCACGGGCCAGAACGACACGCGAAGCTCCCTTGCGGCCCCAATAGTTCGCAGTGGCATAATTGGTCGAGGTCATTTCCGCATTCCAGTGCAGCTTCATGCCCGGCGCTTCATGCTTCACAGCCGCCAGCACGGCAGGATCTCCGAATTCAATGCCGTCAACGCCAAGCTCACCGATCGCCTTCACATAAGCAGGAAGCTCATCCAGCAGACGGTTCGTCATCAGCCCGCCAAGACCGGCATACACCTTGCAGCCTTTGCCGTGAGCCAGACTAACGACAGCCGCTGTGTCCTCCAGCGAGAAATGTCCGGCAAGTCGCATGCCGAAACGGTCATCCCCGATGAGGAGCGCATCTGCCCCGGCATCCAGCAATACACGCGCTTCTTCCAAGGAAGCCGCCGTTGCCAGCAGCTCCGGTTTGTTATTCATGTTGATTCCTCCTAAATTCATCCGTCCAGCTCATCATCATTTAGTAACGGCAACAGTTTTCATTTTACAGGTTTCCTACTGATTTTGTTCACTTTTTTTGATATTGGCTAAATGTTCCTTGTAGGTCTTGCCGAACAGATGTCCCTGCGTGCCGTCTTTTTTGGTCACATAGAAATAGTACTCTGAGGCTTTCGGCGCAAGCGCAGCCTGTATCGATGCAAGGCCCGGACTTCCGATAGGTCCAGGTGGTAGACCCGGGTTCCGGTACGTATTATACGGGCTTTCGACCTTCAGGTCCTTATTCAGCAGTCTTTCCTTCTGCTTGTCCAGCAGATACTGGACAGTTGCGTCGATCTCCAGGTTCTGGCCTTTCTTCAGCCTGTTATAAATAACACCGGCTACAAGCGGACGTTCTTCGTCCACAACTACCTCCCGCTCCACGAGAGAAGCTACGGTCAGCAGTTCATGCAGCGACAATCCGCGCTCCGCAAGCTGCGCCTGCCAGTCCGGAATACTGTCCAGCTTCTTCGTCAACTGCTCCAGCATGGCTTCAACAACCTCTTGCGGTGTACTGTCCTTGGCCAGCTCATACGTTTCCGGGAACAAATAGCCCTCAAGCCGGTGCCGTAAACTAGCGTCCTCGGGAATCTTCAGCGTATTTACCGCAGTCAGCCCCGCCCCCGAGTTCATCATTTTCAGAAACACATCGGCCGGCTGGTTCCAAGCCTCTGCAAGCTTCTCAGCTATCTGCTTTGCCGTGAATCCTTCGGGAATGGTGAACACCACCGTATCTTCCTTCACTACATCCCCGGCATTCAGCCGGGCAATCAGCTCATCATAGGTGTCCCCTGGACTTGCCGTATAGGTGCCTGCCTTGAAGCTTGACCCTTCCTTGACCCATTTCAGATATCCCCTAAAGAACATTCCATTACGTATAATGCCGTTTTCGTCGAGCAGGCTGGCGATTTCCGCACTCCCCATGCCCTTCTCTATCGTAAACGTGACGGCTGGCCCTGCAGGCTCTACCGGCTGCATGCCATTCCAGATATACCATGCTCCTCCCCCTCCTGCCAATGCCAGCAAAAGGATAATAATGAGCACAGCGCGGATTGCTGCTTTCAAATGTGACTCCTCACTTTCCGACTATAAAGTATAAAATTGTATTGTTTTAAATTCAATATAAATTTCATGAGAACGCTGCATCAACCTTTTATGGTCGTATATCAAGCAAAAAGAGCGCGGAAAATTCCGCCCTCTTCATGCTCAACATAATGTTGCATACAGATAAAGATGCTTATTCCGTGTCCTCTGCGGGAAAAGTCAGCTCATCGTACAGCTCGGAAATATCTTCCCACTCTTCATCGTCAACGATGCTCTCCAGCTCCGGAAGACCGTCAGGCGAAACTACAATCCGCAGAATCTCCTGCTCCGCGTCTTTTCCGGAACCGGTCAGCACCGCATATGCGCGGTCACCGACTTCAAACTCGGCAATAATATCGTAAACGGAAGATTTACCCTGCTCGTCTTCCAGTTCCACTGTTTCTCCGTATACTTCTTTGAGCTTAGATGTCCATACCGCTTGTTGGGCGGAAAAATCAGTCATTCTCGGCTCCTCCGTCCAATTCGTCTACCAAAGTATTGAAAGTCTCTTCAACAATGGCCCATTCTTCGTCATTCTCGATCATGAAGAGCTGCAGGTCGTCACCATCTTCCTCGTAACGGAACGCATACACCTCATCGCTCTCTTCATCCTCGGAATCGAGTGGAACCACCATCATATACTTTGCATCCGAACCGTCGACTTCAAACTTCATGATGACCTCAAATTCCTCTTCATTACCTTCCTCATCGGGAATATAGATAATTTCCGGTTCTTCTTCTTGGCCGATCTGCTCGTTTGTCATATCCGCGCACCCCTCACCTTTTACTGTTAGCATCCAAAAAATTTTGCAAAATCAAGGCTGCGGCCATTTTGTCCACAATCCCTTTGCGTTTCTTCCGGCTGACGTCCCCTTCAATCAGCACCCGCTCAGCGGATACTGTCGTCAGACGCTCATCCCAAAGGTGTACGGGTAATTCGAGTTGTTCCCGCAGCTGGCCGGCGAATTCTATACAGATTTCACCACGCGGTCCAACTGAGCCATTCATATTTTTCGGAAGCCCAACCACAATTTCTCCAATTTCGTGCTCTTTCACCAGTTCGCGGATCCGTTCGAACTCATTCCCGTTTCCGCGGCGCTCAATCGTCTCTAGAGCCTGGGCTGTCCATCCGAAAATATCGCTTGTGGCGACTCCGATTCTACGGTCGCCGTAATCCAGACCCAGCTTCTTCATTTCGGCTGATCCACCCGATGATTGGCAAGGTAGAAACGGACCAGTTCCTCAATCAGCTCATCACGTTCTTTCCTCCGGACCAAACTTCTCGCATTGTTATGGCGCGGAATGTAAGCCGGATCTCCGGAAAGAAGATATCCAACGATCTGATTGATCGGATGATATTCTTTCTCCACGAGCGCGTCGTATACGGCGAGCAAGATTTCCTGGGGAGAAGCTTCCTTTTCATCGCCCTTCACATTGAATTTAACCGTTTTGTCCATGGAGTCCATTTGTGACACCTTCCTTCTGCAAAATCACCCTAAAAGGGCAGCTTCGCAAAGTTGCTGCTGTACAGCTTACTTGCTGCCTTCATCATAACATATTCATGCCCCAACGAGGAAATCCTGCCACAATAATAACGCTTTTTTTGGCATTTTATCTACATTAATATAGATTTTTTTGGCTTTTAAGCTATTGCAGAATACCATGAAAGGCGAATATTCGCAAAAATTCAAAACTTTTTATTTTTTTGAATAAAGCAGCGGTACTGATATGGAGCACTCAGTACCGCTGCTTCTCTGTCTCACATGCTTTTACCTTGTTCGCAGGCAGCAGATTAGCTTAGGGTTAAATCTGCCTTAGTGTTAGTTGACAGCTACCCTGGGAATTCCGGCAGCCTAATGTTTACGCCAGTGCAGCTACCAGCTCTTCAGCCTTAACGAGCGCTTCGCCAAGCTTGGAGGCATCTTTACCGCCGGCTTGGGCCATATCCGGCCGTCCGCCGCCGCCGCCGCCGCATACCGCAGCAACCTCTTTGACCAGCTTGCCGGCATGGAAACCTTTCTTCACCAGCTCCTGAGGTACTGCGACTACAAAGTTGACCTTATCGTCCATCGCTGCACCCAGCACAAGTACAGCATCAGGCAGCTTGGATTTCAGTTCATCGGCCGTGGAGCGCAGGGCATCCATATTGCCGGCTTGAACAGCAACAGCCAGCAGCTGTGTACCGCCGCCCACTGTCTTCACGCTGCTTGTCAGCTCTGCCGCAAAGGTAGCGCTCAGCTTGGATTGCAGTGACTCATTCTCACGGGAAAGCTCACGAACCTGGGCATGCAGCGCGTCAATTCGCTTCGGCACATCATTCAGGGAGGATTTCAGCAAGCCTGCTGACTGCTTCAGCAGATCAAGCTGGCTCTCCGTGAACTCATAAGCATAACGGCCGGTAACAGCTTCAATCCGGCGTACGCCGGAGCCGATGCCGCTCTCGCTGACCAGCTTGAAGATTCCAATCTGCGAGGTGTTGGACACATGGCAGCCGCCGCACAGTTCAAGACTGTAGTCACCCACCTGAACGACACGTACCACATTGCCGTACTTCTCTCCGAAGAGGGCCATTGCCCCCATCGCTTTGGCTTCTTCAATCGGCTTGCTCTGGATCACGACATCCAAGCCGCGCCAGATTTGAGCATTTACGCGATGCTCAATATCACTCAGCTCCTCCGGCGTAATTGCGCCGAAATGCGAGAAGTCAAAACGCAAACGTGCGCCTTCTACTAAAGACCCGGCTTGGTTCACATGACCGCCCAATACTTCCTTGAGCGCTTTATGCAGCAAGTGGGTTGCCGTATGGTTCTTCACGACATCCTCACGCTGCTCGCGGTTTACTTCCGCGCGGATACTTTCGCCTACCTTCAACTCCCCGGCTTCAACAGTAACCAGGTGAACATGCTGGCCATGCGGTGCTTTGAACAATCCGGTTACCTTGGCAGTGACAGAGCCTCCGGTAAGCAGGCCGGTGTCACTGACCTGTCCGCCGCTTTCAGCGTAGAACGGTGTTGATTCCAAGATCACCTGGCAGTCGGTACCTTCACCCGCTGTATTGACAAGTTCACCGCCGACAATAATAGCGAGTATTTTTGACTCTGTTACGGAGTCATTATAACCAACAAATTGACTTTTAACCGTCAGCTCAGCAAGTGCACCGCCCTGAATCTTCATGCTGGCCCCATCCTGGCGGGCAGCTCTAGCCCGGTCACGCTGTTCCTGCATCGCGGCATCAAAGCCTTCACGGTCAACAGTAAGTCCTTGCTCGGAAGCAAAATCTTCCGTTAGGTCAAACGGGAAGCCATACGTATCATAAAGCTTGAAGGCATCTGCTCCAGCAATGGCAGCAAGACCTTCCGTTTTTGCTTTGGCGGTAAGCTCGCCAAGAATGGCCAGACCGTCGGACAAGGTTTCGTGGAAACGCTCCTCTTCCGTACGGATGATTTTGGCAATATACTCCCGGTTGTCTACAATGGATGGATAGTACACACCCATAACCTCGCCAACGGTATCCGTCAGCTCATACAGGAACGGACGATCCAGACCCAGCGTCTTGCCGTAACGGACCGCACGGCGGAGCAAACGGCGGATAATATAGCCGCGTCCTTCATTGGAAGGAAGCACTCCGTCGCCTACTGCAAAAGTAACCGTACGGATATGGTCGGCAATTACCTTAAGCGCAATATCCTGCTCCAAGTTGTCTTTATAGGTAACTTTGGCCAGCTTCGCCGTCTTCTGGATCACCGGTTGGAACAGGTCCGTGTCGAAGTTGGAATCGACATCCTGCAGGATGGAAGCCAGACGCTCCAGACCCGCTCCGGTATCAATATTCTTATTCGGAAGCGGTGTATAGCTGCCGTCCTTGTTATGGTTGAACTGTGAGAACACCAGGTTCCACACTTCGAGCCAACGCTCATTTTCCCCGCCCGGATACATTTCCGGATCACTCATGTCGTTGCCGTAAGCTTCACCGCGGTCATAGAAAATTTCTGAGCAAGGTCCGCAAGGACCTTCGCCGATATCCCAGAAGTTCTCATCTCCCAGCTTAATGATGCGTTCTGCTGGCAGTCCTACCTTTTCATTCCACAGCTTGAAGGCTTCTTCATCCTCGGCGTACACCGTCACGGAAATGCGCTCCGGATCAAAGCCGATCCATTCCTTGCCGGTCAGAAACTCCCAAGCCCAGGTGATCGCTTCTTCTTTAAAGTAGTCGCCGATGGAGAAGTTCCCCAGCATTTCAAAGAACGTGTGGTGGCGGCGTGTCTTGCCCACATTCTCGATATCATTGGTACGGATACATTTCTGCGAGTTGGCCAGGCGGGGATTCTCAGGAATCTCCCGGCCGTCGAAGTAAGCCTTTAGCGGCGCCATACCGGCATTAATCCACAACAGTGAAGGGTCATTATGGGGCACCAGCGATGCGCTGGGCTCGATTTTGTGGCCTTTACTCTCAAAAAACTGCAGCCATTTGGAACGGATTTCACTTGCTTTCATCATATACAGCTCCCGTCTTCTCATTAATTCGGCACTTCTGCCGGAATGCACAAAAACGCCCCTGAATGAATTCAGGGACGATTATTATCGCGGTACCACCCTGGTTATCGCCCTGCCCATATGCATGGGACAACTGCTGGCGATCGCCTTGTCGCGGCTGTTAACGGGCGCCCCCGGCGGGATTGTCCCCGCACTCCGAAATCAGCTTTCTGCCGGTCTGTCTTCCGGATTCTCGCAGCCATTACGATTGTATCCGTAACGGAATCCGTTCTCTGAGGGAGCCATGCTCCGGCGTACTTCATTTCATCAACGTTTTATCCGATTTGCATTTTAACATTTCAAGTATAGCCAGTGCCCCTAAATCTGTCAATCTCGGAGGGCAAACGACTGATGGCCACTATTATGAATGTCCTGATTCTGGACGATGATTATCATTAATCCCACTCGTCGGCTTAAGGTAATTCTATGTTGTATAATCGCTGACTTTGCATAACCAAACCATGTGAACCGAATCCGGTCCCCAATAATCCTTAACCACCTTATATGGCTTGCCAAATTTCTGCAGCCATTTTGCCTGCGCACGTTGGTAGCCACTGTCCAGGCAAAACTGCTCAATCCCTTGTTTTCCTACATATGCCATCAATTCCTTAATCAGCCTCGAGCCTACACCGAGACCCTGATAGCTTGGCAAAACGTATAAGCTTCCTAGCTCTCCCACATCATCAAGTTGATTTCCGGTGCATGAGCGAATATCCTCGTCGCAGGGTGCAAATGAAATCGTGCCGACAACCTTCCCGTCTATTTTGGCAACAAGGAAGTATATATCCGTATTCGCCGGGTTCAGAAAGGCATCAACCATTTGTTTTTTATTGTCAACTTCATGTTGAATGTCCTCCTGCAAATGCCCCAGTCCCTCCTTTTCGAAGGCATCTGAAATTGTAGATTTAAAAAGCTGAGATACAAGTCGTCTATCGCCTTGAGTGAGCGTATGTATGGTTAACTGATTAGTCCTAGCCAATGTAAAAATCACCTCTATATTAATTTAACACTTCTATGTTATACAAATGCCCAAATTAATCCACTCCATATATTTCTCTAATATATAGATCGAATGTAAGATTCACTCATTTGGTCGAGGACGTAACTACGGTGAATATTTGGAATTCCGGCCGCTGTTGTCGTAAGAATTTCTTGATTGTACCCGCTAAAATATTCTCAAAGAAAGCAACCTTTCGCGCCCATAGTAAAATAGCACTACACTTGAAGTATTGCTGTTGGTGTCAATGGTTCCTATTCTCTCTAGTAAGTGTCTTTATAAGTTCTTGACGGAAACAACTTTCCTGACCAAATCACCTTTTCTTCAATCCGCATGAACAGCTTTAATTTATACTCTGCTGTTTCCTGTGGGGAGAAGTGGATGCTTTCGATCTTGGAAAAGCTCTGTGCCGCACTTTTAGTCCAGACTACCTGCATCATAGTTCTCTGTTTCTTATCATATCGATCATTTGCTTAGAAGAAATTATTGAACCATGCATAATATCCCGTTTGGACTCTTGGATCATTTCTGCAATTTCAGGATCAGCATCAAGCTCAGCAATTTGCGCAGCCGAAAGAGCATCTGAGTTGTCCTGAGACTGGATTAATTCGAACACTTCATATTCTGTGTCATTGATTACAATTACAGGCTTCTGACGGTCATTCATAAAAGAACGATACACTTTACCGCTCTTATCCTTTAATTCCAGATACATGCTCATCAACTCCTTTGTTCAATATTATACCCTGAATTCGGATACACGGATACAACGTCATGATATAGCAAAAGACTGATAATCCCAATGTAGTACATGTAGTAAATATGTAGTAACGCCGATAATACTGAATATCACATCTTAGTTCTCAGCAGCAATATATGCTTTATTTTTACTCTGGTTAACACTATACAAGACCCCATAACACACCAAAAGACCCCCACTCCATACTTCGGGAGCAAGAGGCCGCAAGTTCAAATCCTGTCGTCTCGACCATACATATAGGCTAAAGCGGGCTGTCGCATAAGTGTTTTTCGAGAAACGGGACAGTCCTGTTATTAAAAAGAGACCATAAAAAGATAACAGACCAGCGATTCTCCCGTTACTGGAGAATCGCTGGTCTGTCTTTTTGTCATTGGCTGCTTTGCTTTACCAAATTATGGGTAGGGGGAAACTACCCGACTTCGAGTTTTAGTTCATAGTTCATTGGATGCTTGAGTCCTCGTATTCTAGCAACTACGTTATGGATTAAACCCCATGCCCGTTATTGAGCTTGCCCAAGCAGCCTGAAGATAACCGTTGCTGCTTCAGCTCTTGTGGCCTGGCTGTCCGGCGCAAACTTGCCGTCCGGCATTCCGCCAATCACTCCGCTCTTGCTCATGTCTTCCACGGCATCAGCCGCGTAGGATGATACTTGATCAAGATCAGAAAATGACACAGGGGCAGCATTGTTACTGGTATTAGCATTGACACCGGCATTCGCCGCACCGCTCAACGAAACATTTGCAAGCTGTGTCAGACGATGCAGCATGACGGCCATTTCCTCACGGGTAATCTCCTCATTCAGACCGAAGGTGCCGTCCGGCTTCCCCTTAACAATACCCAGCTTCTGGGCGCTGGCAACCGCTCCGGCATACCAGGCCCCCTGCTTCACATCTGTAAATGTGCTTACGACTGACTCATCAACCAGGTCGAACGCATTCATCAGGATCTTGATGAACTCTGCACGGGTGACGTTGCCTGAGGGATTAAAGTTATCCGCATTTGTTCCTTGGATCGCTCCTCTGGCCGCGAGTGCTTCGATGCTGTCCACTGCCCAGGCTGCAGTTGCAATATCCTTAAATGAAACATTCGAGTAGTGTGTTGCGTAACTTCCGCTCCGGTTGAGATTGAATTCCAGTGTCCCGGCAGCGGCGTTGTATTTACCGCTCTTCACAATTTCCAGCTCGCGCTTATCATTGAGATAATAGGCCACTACCCTGTTAGGGTTCTCACCCGGCTTCAACGTGTACGGCAGTGCGAGCTTGACGCCCTTCGCCTTTAGTACGGAGGCCCGAACAGCAGTCCCGTCAACACTCAGACCGAAATTGCTGAGCATGTTCACTCCCAGCAGCGCGCTTGCCTGCAGCGGTAAGCCTGCCGGATCTATAGCGCTGACAGAAATCTCCAGCTTATTACTCTTCCCGTCGGCATAGACTTTCAGGAAACTCTCGTTCAATAGAATGTCCGCCACTCCAGTCTCAATCTTGACTGTGTGCACACCTTGTGCCGCCATGAGCGCTTGCAATGGAAGCTCAACTGACAGCTGCTTCATGCCTGCCGCCGCTTTAATGGATACTGTCAACCTGCCGTCTGTTATTCCCTTGGCTGCAGCCTCAATATTCCCCGCTATCAGCACTGCCTTGACCGTTCCGTCAGCTCCAGCCACCGGATGCAGCACAATGCTGCCTATGCTTACGGCAGCAGGTGCTGCTGTCGGCGCCGCGCTTGGCGAAGGCTTCGGCGTCGGGATATAAGTCTCGGACCCGGACGCCGGAATTCCCGGCGTAGGTGTCGGTGTCGCCGAAGGCAGCGGCGATGCTGATGGCGTTGCCGCCGGAAGCCGCTGCAGACCGGCAACCGCTGCCGCAAGCCTGCTTAACGCGGCGTCGATTCCCGCCTGGTCAGCCGTTCCGCTCTCCAGCAGCGCAGCCGCAGCGGCTACAGCCTTCTGGAGCGCCGTCCAGCTGTCCGGTGTATACAGCCCCTGTTCCAGCTCCAGCACTTCCTTCAGCTTCGCCTCCAGACCGGTCATGATCACCGGCGGAGTTACGAAAGCCAACGTCAGTGTATACGTCCGGTTCGTCGTTTTGTCCGCAGCCGTTACGGTCACCTTGTATCCGGTCTGGAGCTCCGTTGCAACGGTTATGCCGTCACTTCCATATACGGCAAAGGTTACGCCTGCCGGAACTTGCAGCCCTTCCTTCAATTCCGTCAGCGTAGTCGTCTCCGGCACGATGATTTCTTTCGCTACCTGATCGACAACGCCGCCGGGAATCGTGATTCCGCTGATCAGCGCATTGCGGCCTTCCACCGGCTGCAGCGCTTCAAAGGCCGCTTTTAAAGCTGTATAAGCAGCATTAATGTCACCTTCGGTCGAAGCCCCGTTCTCGTACACAGCTTGAGCCGTTGCAAGTGCAGCATGCAGCGTCTCCCACTGCCCCGGCGCAGCGGTATAGTTCTCTTCATTCACCGCCGGATCTGCGGCCGTATCAATAGCAGTCTTCAATCTTGTCTTGTCATACTTCACAAATATACGGCAGCTTGCTGATAGCTCTGTTCCGGCTACCTTGCCGGAAATCATGAAGTCTGTAGCAATCGTAAGCTTGTTAAGCGGAATGTCCTCCCACTGCACATCTGCCATGCCCTTATTCCCATTCGCATAAGTTACCAATACTTTGGACGGCAGTGCAGGAACTACCCCTATCGTCGTATTTACGGCAACCTGCTCTATGCTTACAATTTTGCCGAATGTGCCCGGATCGGGCGTTTCTCCCTCCGGCTTGGCCGAGATCGCGCGCCATTCCTTGACTCCCGTGAAAACACTCGCAGATTGTTTAACCAGCGTCAGCCGCAGCTTATCCGTTTCCACCTTATCAAAGGTTACATCGTTAAACTTATCCTTCTCCTTGCCCTTCTCACTCAGGTTGGTGACAGGGACAAATTTACCGGCTGCCTCATCCCAATAGTCAAGGCTGTAATCAGCTGGCACCTGCACGCCGCCGCCGTCATCGAAGAAATATATCGAGCTGCCGGAGAGGCTTACCTTCTGCTTCCAGGTATATTGCAGCCATTGATTGTCCCCTGATCCGCCCCAGTTGCCGTACTGTGTTTCTATTGTATTATCACCTAAACCAGTAGAGAAAAGCGGAATATATCCATCGTTAACCGCATATACCGACTCCCAGGCCGAGGTGTATGAAGCGCTCGGCACAGCCAGCAGCGCCGCATTTCTGTAGCCGAGAGTACTAAAGGCTATACGCAATTGGTCGGTAGTAGCCTTCACTTCATCCAGAGTGTAGTTTCCTTTGCTCAGTAATGTTTTAGCCGCAGTTAATGCGGTCTGCAGTTGCTGCCAGGATTCCGGTGTGAAGTCGCCGGAATTCCGGACAATTTTCCCTTGCGCCGAATCCCGGTCTGCGAATTTCGCAACCATATCGGCCAGTTCAGCCGTTGCTATGAACACGGACACAGGAACTTCTACGACCGTTTGCTTGTCTCCATCGCTGACGGTCAACTGATACTTATATTCACCTACAGTCTTGAAGGTGGCTTTCAAAACAGCCTGATCGAGCGCACCCTCTTCGACCTCGCCATCACCGGATATTTTCTCCCATTGATAGGTCAGCTTGCCGCCGGGCAGACCGTCATCGTAAATTTGGGGAACCACAGCCAGAAGTTCATCCTGCTGCACCCGTACCGGGGTATCTACCGTTACCTTCGGTGCCTGATTTACTGCTGGCGTAACCGTCAGTCCGTTATTGTAGATTTGAATTTCTTTGATCCCTGTTGCAAGTTCGAGTGCATGGGTCACACTGACACGAATCGCTGTCGTATTAACTTTCTCGAACTCCACATTGTTATAGTTGGAAGCCACAACATCCGGGTATCGGAATTGCCCTTTCACCGGGCTCCAGGTTATGCCGTCCGCCTCCAGATACTCGACACCAAACGTCTGCGGTGTACCGTAGCCATCCAGGAGACGGTTATTGTAGAAATAGACCTTCACATTATCTACGGGCTTGGCGGCGTCAAAATTAAACGTGACCGTATCGGCAGGATTCGGCGAACCACCGAACAGAGCCGTGTTGGACGTGTGGTCAATGGAAGCTATCGTCGAGCCGTCCGCCAAGCTTTTAATGCTTGAACCGCTCTCGATATACGTCGATTCGATCGTCGTTCCGGCAGCAGCGGCCAGATTCTCGCCGCTATTGACAATATCAACGCCTGCCTTGTTGAACATATCCACCGTTTTTGCATTCGTTGCCAGTGAAGTATCATCAGCCTTGGCTAGAGGGGTAGCGCTGCTTTTTTCAAACAACACTTGCGTCTTAGAATTGTCACCAACCGCTCCGGCAACATCACCCTTAGGCATTTCCACCTTGCCAGTCGCCGTATCATAAATAAGATGTGACATTTCATTCGTGGTCATCACAAGCTCACCGTTAATGAACAGCGAGAAGCCGGACGGAATGTCTTGATAAGGCAATTTTTTGTCCCCGGTATATACCTTAGGGTCCTGCCAGACGATCGACAGATCCGCATCATGATACCGCACATTGTCTACCGCAAAATGGTCATATTCGACATTGATCGGCCACAGCTCGATCTTGTCGTCCGTTCTCGGCTGAAGACCTGCCATATCCTCCAGTACGGTGTAATTCATCATGCCCAGCGTATCGTGGTGAATCCAAGCCCGCACCATTTTGCCGCTCGGGTTCGGAGGATTCTCCTTTGTCCACGGCGTTCCGAAGAAATAGTCCTCCAGCCAGAAGAATTCATTGGAATCGAGGTGATCCGTATTGCCCGTCTCCACCGTATGCAGCCATGCACCCCAGTCGAACAACGTTTTGTAAGTATCACTGTTAATATTGTCCACAGGGTAATGGCGTAAGGAAGCACGGACAGTATTAATGTAGTTGCCGAAGTTGCACCAGGCGAACTGGTCGGTGCCGAAGGCATCCGTCTTGCCATTCTTGAAATCCTCCACCCGTTTCATAATGCTGTTCTGATCCGCTGTGAAGAACGGAAAGATCGGATAATAATCAGGATCAGCGTAATCGGTCAGCTGGGTCAAATATTTAGCCTGAAAGCCCTCCTGTCCTTCTGTAGGCACAACGCCGAAGTTGAAGACGAACATGTTGTTATCGCGCCACGGGTTGAACACATCCTCTTTACCGACAACCTTTTTATGCAAAAAGCTGCCTTCGCCGTTCGTATCTGCTTTGCCGTCTCCGTCAAAGTCCTTACCGTCAAACCACATATCGTTCAAAATCGTACTCTGAATCTTCCCGGCAGTTTCATTCATCCGGGTCTCATTCGCCGTATCCCCCAGCTGCTTATACATTTGGGCTGTGGCCACTGCATTGCCATAAGTAGTCGCAGAGCCGTCCAGACGGGCATTGTTGCCGTTGCCGTTCCAGTGCATGGAGACGGTGTCACCGTCATTTCCAGTCATCGGGCCGTGGTTATAATAGACGAGATTCGGATCATTGCCCTTGAAATGAGCCAGTGTGCCGGTCACGTCATTGGCTGAGAAATCAGCGAATTTCTTCAGGATTTCCGAACCGCCACCATAGATTTTGTACGCTTCCCAGCCTACCTGCGAGCTGTTCTGCATCATATCCCAGGTCCAGATATTGGGCCGTCCGGGGTTGTTCTTGTAATTCTTGTTCTCGGAATATTCGCCCTGCGCCAGCCAGGTCCCATAGGCATAGGACGGATCGCGGAGCCACTTCAGATCCTGCAGCGCCCACGGCACACTGACGGTGATGCCGTTGTTGTAGCCAAGCACACCCTCCATATTCATCGGGAACTGCCAGTCATTGCCGGGAATGTTGGCATCCAGGATATTAAAGCGGTTACACCACCAACGGTAATAGAGCACTTTTTTCACATTTTCATCAGGGACATCAATATACGGGATATTATCCGCCCACCATTCATTGTACTCCTTCACCTGGGTGGAAAAGGCCTCATTGTTGCCGGCCGCAGACTTGAACTCCTCATACTGCGTTTTGGAGCCGGGAATTTCATCCGCGAGCCAGCCCATAACCACCTTCTGGTCAAGCGTCCCACCCGCAGGAACGGTAATCTCTCTGACCAGCTCATTCCCGGCAGGAGTAAGTCCGGTTCCGCTAAGATGAACATCCACATATGACATCGCTTTCACAACTTTCTGGCCGGACTTCCCGATCATCAGCGGAGCCGCTACCCGGTCACCGATCAACTCATCCCCCTCTGCCCTGGAAACAAACGGAGATTTGACCTTCAGTGTCAACTGGATGTCGCTTGCCGTGGGATTCTTGAATTCCAGCAGTGTTACTGCACTGTTATCATTCGAAATAAATTTGCGCTGGTTAATCTCCAGTTCCCCGCTACGGTAGGTTTGGTTCTCGTGGCTGGGATAATTTTTCCGGGCAGACTGATCCTCCGTAACCTCTCCCGTCGAAAGAGAGAGCGTATACATAACATCCTGGTTCAACGTATCCGCATAATACACGCTCCCGGCAAAACCCAGCTTCGAGTTGTCCTGTGTCTTCATGTACAGGGCGCTGCCCCGGCTGAACAATGTATTAGCGCTGGCATCATCATTCCCATTATCATCAGGAATCACGCCTTCGTTCACGAGCAATGAATCCAGCCAGGGCAAATCGGCATTATCTTTCTTAAAGGCATCAAAGTCAAAATCCTCAATCGTCTGCATCATTTCCCCGACGGTAGCTTTGCTGAAATCAATTCCTTCCGGGGTAGTGATGTTCCCCGCCTTCCACTCCGGTTTCCCGTAATCGGTTCCTACACCCTTATGATCGAAATCTGTCGTATAATTCGCCGATGCCGGGACGATCCCGCCATTTAGGACTACGGCAGCGCAAAGCGCTGCCACACAAGCCTTCCCTGACCGCTTAGTCTTTCTCATAACTTGTTGTCTCCTCCTTTTTATCCCTTGATTCCTGTCAACGCAATACCTTCCACAAAATATTTGTTGCCAATCAGGAAGAACACCAGGCAGGGAGCCGTAACGACCAGAGCGAGCGCCATAACCTGTTCATAATTCGGAATGCGCATTCCGTTCACAATATACAGACCCATTGGCAGCGTATAATCCGCTTCCGTCTTCAAATAAATCATCGTATAGAAAAATTCATTCCAGCAGTTGATGAAGCTGAACAGGGCCACAACAATCATGGCCGGACGAATGAGCGGCAGCATGATGCGGGAGTAAATACGGAAATAACCCGCACCGTCAATCTTAGCCGCTTCACTGAGTTCAAGCGGAATGGTCGTGAAAAATTGCCGGAGCAAAAAGACAAAGTATGCATTGCCGCCTGCGCAGAAAAATGCGGGAATAATAAGTGCTGGCTTGCCGGCCAGCCCCAAGGAGGTATACAGGGAATATTGCGGCAGCAGGGTTACAGCGCTTGGCAGCATCATGGTGCTGATTACGAGCACGAACCACATCCCGCGCAGCGGGAACCGCAGCTTGGCAAAAGCATAACCGGCAAAACTTGTGGTCAGCACTGTTCCGATTACATAAGGCACCACAATCGAGACTGAGTTCCAGAGCTGCCGCAGAAACTGGATGCGCTCAAGCCCCAGCCGGAAATTATCAAAGCCCGGCTCACTGGGGATAAATACTGGCGGGCGCGCCAGAATCTCTGAATGGTTAACGAATGCGCCGCGCAGCAGCCAATAAAGCGGAAAGGCGAATACCAAAGCGAGCAGGCAGGAGAGTAGGATGAGTATGACGTTCACCGCTTTTGTTTTGTTCTTTGCTCTCTTAAGACTTGAATATTTTACAGTCGCAGATACTGCCATTATCTCACCCGCTTTCTTTTGCCCATCGAATCATCCTTCTTGAGCGCGCCCTGGAAATAGAACAGAATAACCGTAATGACCAATGTGATCAGGAAGACGACCCAAGCCTCAGCAGACGCCAGCCCGCGCATCCCCACCTGCACAAAGGAATGATCATAAATCATAACATTGATGAAATAAGTCATCCGGTCCGGTGCACCGTTTCTGGATAACACCACACTCTGGGTATAAATCTGGATAGAGGTCATCATGCACATAATCAATTGGAAAAAGAGTACTGGCTTGATCGTCGGGTAGGTGACCTTCTGGAACTTGTGCCAGGCATTGCCCCCGTCCATCTCGATCGCCTCCAGCAGTTCACCGGGAACGTCCTGCAAGGTAGCAATGAAGACAACAATCGTGCCCCCGCATGTCCACAAGCTCATAATAAACAACGTCTCGAAGATCCGCACCGGGTCTGTCAGGAAGTCTAAAGGCGCTATGCCCAGCTGCAGCAGCAGCCAGTTGACCAAACCGCCCTTGGCCTGATTCTGCAGCAGCATCTGCCAGACAATCGTGGTCGCCAGCATCGGAATGACCGAGGGCAGGAAGAAGACCGCCCGCAGCATATTTCTGCCGAGAAACTTGCGGTTCAGCAATAGCGCGACCAGCAGACAGAAGGCAATAACAAGCGCTACGTTGATAAAGGCGTAAATCAGGGTGACCGTGATTGATTTTTTGAACTCGGAGCTTGGATTGCTGAAAATATATCTGAAGTTGTCCAGCCCGATCCATTCCATCACCTGCCCGCCGCTCATCACCGTGATTTTGTGAAAGCTGTAGAACAAGCTGGCCAACATCGGATACAGGGTCAGCACCAAAAAGCCGATAATCGCGGGTGCTGCAAATAAATATCCGGCGACCGCTTCCTTGGTGGCGCCTTTGGCAGGCTTTTTAACATAGTTGGGTGCCGTGCCGGTCTTGCTCTCTGGATTCATAAGCCATAGCCCTCTCTTTGAAAATAAGCTTTAATTACGAAACCTTTCCGCTTTCCCACAGTTTCTTAATCGTTGGCATAATCTCATCGTAGATGTCCTTGACGCTCTTCTGACCGGTCAGCGCCTTGTCGATGGATTTCTCGTATTCCGTATTCATCTTAAGATAAGCCGGAACATAATAAGCAGGCCACTGTGCAATGGAATCCTTGGTTGTGGAATAACTGAGAATCGTTTCTTTGGCACTTGCCGGAAGATCGGCAGTCCATTTCTCAATGAGGGCAGGGTCGGTATACCAGTCGGCTTGGTTAGGCAGCCATGCTCCGCTCTTGAGCAGATCCAGGGCATTCTCCGGGTTCACCATGTAAGCGTAGAATTTCTTGGCTTCCTCAATATGCTTGGAGGTATTGTAAACTACCAGTGGAGCACCTGCGTTCATCGTTACGGCTTGCTCCATCTTTGGCAACACACCGACACCGATATCATCGTTGCCTTTGATGTTAGCCAAATCCCACGAGCCGCTGACCGCCATCGCATAGCCGCCGCTCAGCGCATCAATGACCGAACCGGCGCCGGTAGTCCATGAATAATTGAAGGGCGAGGCTACCTTGTCCTTGTTGATAAGATCGGCCAGCTTCTGGATACCCTCAACCGATTTGGGCGAATCCCACAGAAACTCCTTGCCGTCCGGGGATACAATACCGCCTCCGTTCGCATTGGCTGCCCAGAAGTGATGGAACTCACGTCCTGCGGTAAACCCGATGCCGTAATTCTCTGTCAATGAAGCGTTGAACCCCTCATCTGCGGCCGTTTTGCCTTTGGTATCAGTGGTCAGCTTCTTGGCATTGCTCACGAAGGTGTCCCAATCCCAGGCATCCTCAACCTTGGATGGCGGATAGGCGATGCCCGCAGCATCGAACTTTGCTTTACTGTAGTACAGCAGCTCCAGTTGGTTAGAGAGGCCGACACCGATAACTTTTTGCTCCGGAGAATGGATTGTAATCGCTGCCAATTTCTCCGGTATCGAACCATCAGCAAGCAGATCACTAATGTCTTCGAGAATGCCCATTTCATTGTATTTTTGAATATCCCCCTCGCCCATGTAGCTGATATCCGGCAGTTGACCGGAGGCTAGGCGGGTCTGAATGAAAGTATCAAAGGTTCCGTCAGCCGGCAGCACTTGCGCATTGATCTTAACTCCGGTGTCTGCTGTATATTTCTCTGCAGCCTCTTCCACCAGCTTCTTCTGCGCGTCATCGCCCCAATACAATAGTTCAAGCGTAATATCCTTGCCGGACGTGCCTCCCTTATCATTCGCGGCTTTTTCTGTGGCTTTGGCGGCATTGTTGCCCGTGTTTTTCTCTCCTTTCCCCGAACAGCCGGCCAGCGAAGCGAAGACCATTGTTAATGCCAGTGATAGAACCAGAGTGCGTTTACCAAACTTCATGTTTGTTGCCTCCCTTTTCTTTTAAATCTATATAGAATGAACTTGTGAGACCTAATGTCGATTTTCCAAGTTCACTTATATTTATTTCGATTATACAAAGTTAAACGTTTAATCTAAAAGCTTCACGGGTTTGTCCGTTAGGTAGCCTGTCCCATTCTGCCGCTTCTGCCGGCGATTATGGACAAGCGCTGAAGACGCCGCCTTGAAGTCTTACTTGGCGCTGCAGTTGGCCTTGCCCGGAGCGGAAACCCACCTTGTCTTCAAGCAGCAGGTATCTGGAAGGGTACGCCGCATAGCTGGTAATTGTCCAGCCGTCGGCCTCTTCGGTAACATAACCGTTAACACAACGCAGCTTGCCGCTGCTGTCTCTATAGAGGTAGGCGGTTGTCCCAAAGCCCAATAAGTAGGCAACCAGCTCTTCACCCATGTCCCAATCATCTCCGGATACAGTGGAGAACAGCGAGGCGAATAACGGATCACTGCTTGCTACAAATACCGACTGTCCGAACCTGTTCCTCGATAGCTCCGGCATATTCAGATTAGGTGCAGCCACACTGTAAGTTGAGGCCGCCTCTCCCGGCTGCAAGCGGCGCGGAGTGGAGCGCACATTCCAGTCATAACAATTGAACACGGCCATTGTAGAACGGTAAGCTGCCTCCAAATATTCGGGATTGCCCAAATGCTCGTAGGCAACCCGCGCCGAGCCGGATACTAATCCCCCCCATAAGGAATGGATCATGGAAGACAGGGCTTCCCACCAGCGGTCCGGGTTCTGGACCCTGTAGTCATTACTGAACCCGATGTTCGCCAGAATCAGCTGTCCGTAGCGTTCCGCTTCGTCCAGATTCCCAAGATGGCACAGCGTTTCACAGGTAGGGCCAAACCCTGCGTTATCATAGAAGTGTTCCGTAATTGCCCCGCCGTATTGCTGTACTTCTGTCTGCAGATTCCGGCCGAACTGCTCCCATAACTGCTGTAATTGCTCCTGCCATTCCACAAGTCCCTCTTCCTCAAGTGCCTGCAGCAAGTCTTGAATATATAGGGTGAAAATGCCGTTCAGCCCCGCCTCTTCCTTCTCTCGCTGCCTGGAATGGCAGTCCGGGTTCAGACGCAGGCATATCACTTCGGCAGCCCACTCCAGATAAAGCCGTGGCGGATGCAGCCTCAGCAGCGCAGCATCCATTCTCGACAGCAGGTAGAAAACATGCGCAATATAATCCAGATCATAAATCCGGTAGAACCCTCCATACAAGGGGCGCGGCCGAGTGAAATCGCCATCCTCGAACCAATGGAGCTTCATATCCAGCACTGCAGCAGCCTCGGCCTTCTCAACCTGCTCCGGCACTGCCGCCGACATGCTGTTCTTCATCAGCAGGAAGGTCAGCTTGCCAAGTGATTCTCCCTGATTGGACAAGGGACGGAAAGCGTAGGGGCGTCCGACTCCATCTGCGCTTCCATAGCTATGGGCTACCAGCCATTCTGCCCGTTTCTCCAGCATAATGTCGATCGGCTCCAGCACGTTCCACACCAGGATGTCGCTGCGTCCGTCTTCAAACACCAGCTCAAGCTTGTGCTCACCAGGCGCCGGACGAAGCAGCGTAAGAGTAAACCTGCCATTCTCTCCTTTTACCGGAATCGCCTGATCTGTAATATCTTCGCGGCGGATCTCCTCCGTTCCAGGTGGAGCGCTGAATAGGCGGATTTCACGTATAGACTGTTCCTGCGTTATCCCAACCTCAGCCTGGAAGATTCCGCCCTGCGTCAGCACAGGCGTATAGCTCCAGTGCGGGTGGCCAAACGCAGCTCCCTGGCGGTAGAAATCATCCTGATCCTGGCAAGGGAGGAATACATACTCCCAGCTGGAAGTCTGCCCGGGCTCCAGATCCAGTGCATGGTAAGCGTTACCATAGATCCAATCCGCAGCTGCTGAGGCGGGCATTGAAGCTCCATCCTCCACCAGCGACAGCCGATGATACAGCAAGCCGTCCAACGAAGGTGATACCTGCTCAAGAAAGCGGTTACTATAACGGCAATAGGAGCCTGCCGTGACTGTTCTGCCTCCAGTCTGATAAATACCCAAGTGTGGCGCCTCATTGCTGCGCCTGATAGCGGCGAACTTGGTGAAGTCTCCGCCCAGATGAGTGAACACTGCACACGATTCACCCATATTGCGCAGCACGTTCTCATCCCTGAACATGATATAGGCCAGCGAGAACCATACATGCAGCCCGTTAATCCGTACAGCTTGTGCGGAGCGGTTGGACAATTCGATACTCCACCTGAAGCGTTCCTCCTCCAGTGTATACACGAAGCGGATCGTTACCGAAAAAACATCAAACTCAACAGCAGCACGATGCTCTCCCTCCTGGATCACAATCGGCTTAAGATCCACACTGCGTATGATCTTCCCATTCAGTTCGAGCGTCCATTCCCCGAACAACTTATCCTCGTCTTCATATCCTGCCTGTTGCAGATAAACGGGATCAACCACCCAGTTCATTACGGCGGGATCTTCCTGCATAACCAGGGACTGCATGGCTCCCCGGGCGCTAAGCTCCATTCTGTATTTTGCATTGCTGAGAAACGTCATCGCCATCACCTCTTTCGCGTCCTGCCTCATAATCTAAACGTTTAGATAAATGAAAAAAATATGATGTGAGACATCGGCTTTATCTCACATCGTTTACAGCAGCTACAGAGTCACGCTCGATTAACCGGCATTCCGGCATAATCAGTGGCGCCGACTCGTTCCCATTGATCACATTGTACAAGCTCTCTATGGCCTGATAGCCCATCTCGTGCAGCGGAAGTTCCATCGTCGTAATCCGCGGGCGCAGATAATCGCTGAATTCCCGGTTATCGAAGCCAATCACCGACAAGTCCTCCGGAACCTTAACGCCTCTTTCATCGGCTGCCTGTAATACCCCTACCACCATAACATCATTCATAGAGAGGATAGCCGTCGGCGGCTCCGGCAGAGATAACAGCTCGCCGGTCAGGACATATCCGGATTCCCGCTCCCAGTCCCCCATCTTGATCAATAAAGGATCAAAGGGCAGTTCAAAGTCGGTAATCGCCCGATAATAACCGTTCAGCCGTTGTCTGGACGGAATGGAATCCATCAGCCCGCTAATGACCGCGATTCTGCTGTGACCCTTCGCGACCAGATGGGACATGGCCTCATAAGAAGCCTGTTCGTCGTTATAATGTATGGAAATGTCGTCCCGTGTATAACCGTAGGTATATACAATAGGTTTGTCATCTGCATCGATTAGTCCGGTTAGGTCACGGGTATGTACACCGATATAGATAATCCCGTCCACCTGCTTGCTGAGCAGCTCGGACACAGCATTGGCAGCGTACTTCCGGTATGCCTCTATATCAGCAAAATTACGGCCGATACGTTTATTTAGACGAAGGTTAACCAGTAAAATATGCAGATCATGCCGATCGCCAAAATCATTGATACCATCGATAATCTCGGGTGCATTAAACACCGTCACATCCTCCGCGATAACACCGATCGTATTCGTACGGTTGAGCTTGAGACTCTTGGCAATATCGTTGGGTTTGTAATTCAGCTCCTCAATCGCTTCAACGACTCGCTGACGCGTTTCTGGACGGACATTGCGGGTACCATTAAGCACATAGGAGACTGTAGCAATCGAAACATTGGCTTTAGCAGCGATATGCTTAATACTGGTTTTACTCATTGTAATTCTCCTATTCTATGCCGCTAACGTCTTGTTAAACGTTTAGATTGTTAAGTGACACCTAAAATATACCATAAGAAACTATCAGTAGGCAAGAGTTTTCCGTCAAGCTAAACCCCTTAATGAATCAAGGGGTTTTATTGGTTAAGAAGGAATAACTGTAATATTGCTCCGCATTACTCAGGCTTGTCCAAATATCTGGACTTTCCCCGCCTATGTACCAGTAGGCCACTCCCGCTAAATTTTTAGTAACAGCAAAATGATATTTGGCAATTAAAGAGCGCCCGTCCTCAATCCAAATCATGTGTTGCATAGCATTGTTCGTATAGCCGGCAACATATTGAGCCAATGATTCATTCCATAGCGGTTTCATCGAATAGGTATTGATCCTCTGATTTTGCTCAGTGAACGTAATGAATCCGGAGGATAAAACTGTTCCATTTGGCTTTAACATCCAGTCCCGGTTATAAAATGGCAGTGCCAATATGACCTTGTCATTTGATACAACCTTTAGCAAGGTTTCGAGTGCGTTTGTGATATAGGGAAGCGAAGCATTAGAGCCTGGATTGACACTTCCACCGTAATGCTCGTCGTAGCCCATCATTACTACATAATCCACTTGTTTGCCAAGCGCAGCGTAGTCAAATGCCTCCGTCCAATCCGTACCAAGATCAGGCGATACATCTATTGACAGCGTAGCATTAACGCCATGCAATCTTTCTGCTAATAAGGTAATAAAAGCTGTCAAATATTTCCGGTCCGTTGCCTTTACATTCTCAAAATCTATATTTAGCCCATCAAGGCCATATTTACTTACTATCGCTGCTAATTGGGTTATTACAGTATTCCTTGCTGTTATGCTAGATAACATTAGATGAGTAGCTTCTTGATCGGACCGGTTACCGACCATCGCCCAAATTTCTTTGTCCTTCGTCTTTGCCCACGAAACAAGCGGGATTTCCGTTGAATCCGTTACAATCCCAGTTCCCCCTACAAAATACCACCGTGGAGACAAGATGTTCACATTCGATTTCAGAATAGTGCTCTTATACTCTGCGGTTGTTTGTCCATACTGCCAGCCGATAACAATCTGTTTTTGCGGCTCGTTCTCAAGCTCTGCGGCCCAGCTTTTATTTTGCAGCACCCGATAAATAAGTACAGTTGCTTCCTGCCTGGTAATTGCATCCGCTGGACGAAAATATCCTGTTTCATCGCCCTTCATTAATCCTAGCTTACTAACGGCGGCAACAGAATTACCAGCCCAAGCAGCAATATGATCACTATCCTTATATGCTGTCAGATTAGCGGTTTTGCTGTTCGTTTGTTGCAATGCACCAGCCATCCAAACAGCTGCCTCTTGTCTTGTAACTGCTCTCTTTGGTGCAAAGGTAGTCTCCGAGGTTCCACTTGCCAGGTTCAGCTGAACAGCCGCCTGAATTGGACCGTAATACCATTCATTCATTACAACATCTGTAAAAGCGGTTACTGGACTAGCCACTGGATCAAGCTTTAGCAAACGTTCCAGCACAGTAATAAATTCTGCTCTGGTCATAGACTTTGCTGGTGAGAAACTCGTCAACGAGGTTCCTGTAATAAGCTTTTTATTATATAAATTTATGATCTCTTTTTGGGCATAGCTTGTGTTTATATCATCAAAAGGCAGCCGTCCATCGGCCAATATATGCTGACAAAACATGCTTATCGAGCAAATGACGGCGGCGGCGGCTATGATGAATCTACCTAATATCGCCTTCACGAGATTCCTCCTATGAACTTCAATTTTAGAATTGTATCAAAGATAGAATCTTTATTCATTGATGAAATACTGGTAAATCACAGCAAAAAAACAGCCAGTCACCGGAAATTCCCCGGCGGCTGGCTGTTTAGGTTAAAAGCTGTAAATACAGATTACAAATTCCAAATGCGATACACAATAACTGCCGCTTCAGCGCGGGTGAGTGTATCGTCCGGTGCAAGCTTGCCGTCTTTGCCGCTGACAATTCCCAATTTCACCAGAGCCGCCAGGCTGTCTCTGGCATAATCAGCAATCCGGTCTGCATCCTGATAGGTTTCCAAAGATGCGCTGCCACTGGCCTTTTTGCCGGCTGCCGCCAGTGCGCGGTAAGCGATCACCATCATATCCTGGCGGGAAAGCTCACTGTTTGGCTTGAACATGTTGCCTTCATAGCCACTAACGATGCCTAATTGCTTCGCAATGGCAAGTTCATTTCTATAATCAGCATCTTTCTGAACATCACTGAAGGCATCACTATCCTGATCTGTACCCTTCAATTCAAGGGCTCGCACAAGAAGCGCGGTGAAGTCTGCTCTATTCATCGCTGTCTCCGGGGAGAAGCTGGTCTTTGAGGTTCCTTTGACGATATCCCGGGCAGCCATGGCAGCAACAGCCTGCTTTGCCCAAGACAGGTTCTCTATATCCTCAAAGCTCATAGGGTTATACGCAGCCGCGTAGGTGCCAAAATAAGTCGTTTGGAACACAAGTGCTCCGCTTGCGGCGTCATAACGGCCGTTCGGGATAGATATCATGCTGCCATTGGCTGCACGGTACCAAACGACGAGCAAATCCGTGTGGCCCAGCTCTTCCACTGTCGGCTTGTAAGGAACGGTTACCTTTACAGGCGCATTCGGGTTGTTCCATGCCACTGCCTGGCCGCCAGCTATAACGTTCAGCTCCATTACCGGACGATTGCCAATCCTATCACGGGCTACCGTATTCAAATTGTTTATTGAGGCCTGATTTACACGGATGGACACGGTGTCAGTATTTACTGTAGCACTGGACAGCATATTGCTCGGAACCTCGATAGCTGCTAAGTCTGTTTTTATCAAAAGTACATAGTTTTCCTGACTCTTCAAGCTTTGAGTAGGCAACTGCACTTCATATGAGGAGACGTTTGCTTGCTTCGGCACTTCGACTATGATCTGTTTCCGTCCATATGCTGCCGGAGTAGCTTGCTCAAGGGCTTTTTTCAGGTGATCGCCCGAAATCGCTGCCTTCGCCCCTCCGCTTTCGGTCTTCACTTCCGGTTTGATCGTCACCACGCCATCTTTGCTCTCAACGTTTCCTGCCTGCGGAATTGATCCGTTGCTACTGTTACTGTTATTACTGTTGTTATTGTTGCTGTTGCCGCCCTCGTTCGATTGGCCGGGTTTACCCGTAAGCGTAAGCACACCGTAAACGGAGGTGTCCTGATAACCATTGCCGGTTGTATCATTCCATGCGGCAACACTTTGCCGGGCCCCGTCTTTGGCGTCATTAATCTGTACGTCGAAACCGATCTTTTTGTCGTTGCTTGCTGAGATTTTTTTAAACGGAATCTTTACTTCAACTGTGTAGTTGGTTCCGGTAACCTTGGTCGATGATTCGAATCCGCCAGCGATCCCAGCCGGATTGAAGGAAGTCCCGTTATCAAAATTGACTCTGAACTGTCCGTCATCGTCTTGATAGAACGTCGTCTTCCCATTGTTTTCATCCAGGAAGATTTCGACGGAATCCTGTTCCCATACGTTCTTACTGCTCTTGTCCAGCTGCGCGTCGCTGACCTGAATCAAAACATACAGATTTTGATCATCCCAGAGGGTTTTGGCCACTCCGGCCGCGCCCTGCCATGCGATCTGGTACCGATTCACCGGCAACTCCGCCGCCTTGCTCCAGACAGCATCAACCGTCCCGTCAACTACAGGTGAAGCATAAACAGCGGTCGATTGGTTTGCGCCGGTAGAATCAGGTTTATGCTCCTCCATAAATTTACCGGGGTTGATAACCCCGTAGTAAGCCGGCTTGGCCTGCAGGTTCTTATCGAATAATAACGGATTAGCAGAAGCTCGCCAGCTCGTATGGTCGTCCAAGCCCCAGAAGGTAACACGCTTTATATTTGCGGCGTGAGTTTTGAAGAGCTCCATCAATTGCGCGTATAAATAGCCCTGGGCATTCGCAAGCTTCCCGGAAAGCTGATTGTTGCTCCCAGCCTGAATATCAAGCTCGGTGACGCTTACTTCTACGCCTAAGGAAATAAACTTCTCAAGTGACAGCTTTACGTTTTCAGGATTGGTGTTGACACTGTAGTGCCCCTGCATGCCGACGCCGTCGATGAGACGTTTTCCCGGATGTGTAAGCGCATACCTATCATTGATGGCTTTGACCATGTTATAAATGGCTGCCGCTTTATTCTGGTTATCTTCGTTGTAATCGTTGTAGTACAGCTTGATATTCCAATCTGGATGTTGGTCCAGCACTTCTCTTGCCGCCAGGAAGGCCTGCTCTACATAATCTGTGCCAATGGCACTCTTCCAAGGGGATTGACGCAGCGAGGTTTCCCAATCTGCCGGATTACCCGGATTATCGCTCATCGCTTCGTTCACGACATCCCAAGAGATCACCTTATCACCGAAATGTTCCACGACCGTTTTAATATGGGTCTGCAGATTTGCGAGCGCTTCGTCCCGCCCTAAGGGAAGGCTATTTCCTTCAGCATCCTTTGTCGTATTCATCCACACGGGAGATTGCTGATGCCATACCAGCACATGCCCATGCATCAACATCCCTTCAGCCCGTACCTTAGCAACCATGGAATCCGCAGCGTCAAAGGTAAAATTGCCCTTCGCCGGCTGCAGCGCATCCGGTTTCATCGCGTTTCCTGCGGTAGCGGCATTGTGATGCATTTTAAGCAGCTCCAGCCGTACACCTTCCAGATCCTCGGCTGTTATCGCGTTGCCGATCAAAAAATCATTTTGATAGGCAGTCTTTACAGGAATGAGGTCCTTTTGTATGGCGATTGGACCTGTGCTTGTTTTCTCAAAATGGATGTCGTCGATATAGAAAGATGCCGCTGCGTTATTGGCGCTCTCGACATAGATGGTTAAATATTCGCCGCCCACGCTGTTATAGCGGTAGCTTCCCTCAAATTTAATCCAACCGTCGCTGGCACTGATTGTTTTGGGGGAAAGAGCTACATAATTCGCGCTGCTCCCAGTCCCGGTCTGCGTGGACAGCTGCAGCTGCGAGCTTGCGGGTTCGATCAGCTTGACCCAGGCCGAAATGTTATATTCGCTGCCCTGGTCCACATACTTCTCCACACGCAAGGACGGCCCATGCCACGTAGCTGTTCTGCACTCTACTTTCAAGGCATAGGAACCATCCTCAGTATGATTCTCTGTATCTGTAAGAGTCAGCTTCTCAGTCCCGGCTCTGCCTCCAAAACCGCCGGTAGTCTGATCCTCAAAGGTGATGGCAGTGAACGGTAAAGCCGGTTCTCTGGGCGGTCCTTCTCCACCGTCCGAAGTGGCTTTCTCGGTGATGAGAAGGTCTCCGATATAGAAAGAAACCTCGGCCCCTGCTTTGTTGGAGTTCATACGCAAGGCCTGATCTGTGCTTGTATCGACGGTAAATTCCTTAGTCAGAGTAACGGCTTTGCCCGCTTCAAAATTCACTTCCGCATAATTTCCATAGCTGTTCACAGTTTGAAGTGCAGCACTCGCGCCGGTGGGCAGATTCACATTTGCATCCACATAAACAATTGAAGTCACCGTGTAGGTTTTTCCGTTTTCCAGGCCGAGCTCGCTGAATTTGAAATCAGCCGCGTCCCAGTTGTTTACTCTGTTGCTCACGTATAAAGCCGCTCCGTCTGCATTGCCTGCAAAAGACTTGCCGGTAACAGCCGTCAGGCTGGCACCTCCCGATTGAACAGCTTTGCCTGCACCAGCCGCAAAGGTTTCGTGATAAACCGTTTTCGTGACTTCCAGTTTCGGTGTTGCAGCTTGCGCAACCGGAGCAAGACAGCCTAACGGAATAAGCAGACTCGCCGCCAGTACTAACGAGAAGACCTGTTTAATCATTTTACTCATGCGTTACACTCCTTTGTATGAATTTGGGTTAGACAAGTTAAGCGCTTACAACTATGGAAAGCCGCCCCCTTTCTCACCCCAAATCGTAGCATAATGCAAAAAGTGCGTCTTACTCTAAATTAAAGATTGTACCGTGCTTTTTATATATCATTTGAATTGCGCTTAATCCGCAACTTACCTAAGAACTTGCACAACAAATCAACAAAATGATTGGCTTATAATAAACATAAGAACAATTGAGCGATACTATGGAGGTTATTATGAACTGGAAATCGGCGATTGAACAAACGTTGGCCACCACCCGCCTTAACATCAAGCGCTTCGGAGACCAATTTCCCATCGTAAGTCTTGGGGACGGCAAATATCATTTAACTGACCATACCAGCTGGACGGAAGGATTCTGGTCCGGGATATTATGGCTGAGCTACGAATACAGCAAGGACCCGGAGATTCATGCTGCAGCCATCAAAAGTGTGGACTCTCTCAAAAAACGCTTGGAGTCTGAACAGGGACTCGATCATCATGACATCGGCTTTTTATACTCGTTGTCCGCGAAGGCCCGCTGGATTGTCGATAAGGATGAAGACTCCCGTCTGCTGGCGCTGCATGCAGCCGATATTCTGATGAAACGCTGGCGGTCTGCCCCGCAGCTGTTTCAAGCCTGGGGACCGGAAGGCGATGATGCCAACGGGGGCCGGATTATCATTGACTGCCTGATGAATCTCCCTCTGCTCTATTGGGCTACTGAACAGACCGGGGACCACAGCTATGCCGACTATGCCAGCATTCAGGCTGAGAAAAGCCGCCGGTTCCTGGTGAGGGGAGATGACTCTTCCTACCATACTTTTTATTTTGATCAGGTAACGGGAAATGCTATCCGCGGAGGAACAGAACAGGGTTTCCAAGACGGTTCCACTTGGACGCGGGGACAGGCATGGGGGGTGTATGGCTTTGCCTTAGCTTACCGCCATCTCAAAGAACCATATTTCCTGGATACCTCAAAACGGCTTGCCCGTTATTTTCTGGAGCAGCTTCCGGAGGATTATGTTGCGTACTGGGATTTCGATGCTCCGCAAGGGCAGGACACCCCCCGCGACAGCTCGGCTTCCGCTATCTTTGTGTGCGGTATCCTTGAGCTGCTTGAACACTTGCCGGAAGATGATCCGGATCGGGCATTCCTCGACGAAGCGGTCCACAAATCTATAGCTTCCCTGGTGAAACGCTATTTCACTGCCGGCAGTCAGACTGAGGAGGGTTTTCTGAGGCATGGTTCCTATTCCGTCAGGGGAAATTCGTCTCCCGATGATTTCATGATCTGGGGTGACTATTTTTTCCTGGAAGCGCTGATGCGGCTGGAGCAAGGAATACCGGGATATTGGTACGAACGTTAAAGTGAATTTGGGCACCGGATAAGCTGAATCAACCTTACAACCGTATATGTAATCGCAAACCGGCAGGCTCCCCATCGGAGCTCTGCCGGTTTGATGTGCTATAAGGATTAATGGCGTTTCTATTAAACTATTTTATTTTTTATCTCCTGCTATTTATACTGTAAGTAAAAATGGTTGCAAGGGAGCGTTTCATGAACAGGAACGATCATACGCCCAAAGGGCTCGAACCCGGTCTACTGATGTACAAGTATAAATATGAAGATGAGGAATCCCATTGGTTTCACGCGCATAGAGGAATTGAGATACTGTACATATATAACGGTCATGGAGAAATCATGGTGGAGAATCAGACCTACCCCATTCAGGATCATACGCTGGTTTGGTTCCAGCCCTATCAGTTGCACCAAGTGATGGTTCCTCCGGCCCCCAACCGTTCTTATATTCGGACCAATCTGACCTTTGACCCCAGTTTTCTGGAGCATTATCTTACCGCTTTTCCTCTCCTTGAGAAGTTTTTCCGGAACATGTGGAAGGGCACTCTGCAGAGGCCGGTTTTCTATGCCATGAATAATACCCCGATTCTGGATTTGCTGGAGGAATTACATCATTCCGTAAATGATTCTGCCGCAAACAAAGAAGAAGATACCGGATTCCTGATACTTCAGCTGATGCGTTTGCTTCAAAAACAAGTGTCTGATGTCCAAACCGAAGACAATCCCATCCAGTCGCGTGGAGGCTCACATGTCGAACGGATTACCGACTGGCTGGACGAGCATTACAAGCAGCCCTTCAGCCTCGAAACGCTGGCTGCCAGTTTGCATCTGTCGCCTTACCACATTTCACATTTGTTCAAGCAATATGCCGGCATCACCCTGTCCGAATACTTGATTCAGCGGCGTGTCAGAGAGGCTTGCATACTGTTGGCCAATACCGGTAAGTCCATTCAGGAGATTGCTGTGGAGGTGGGCGATCTTTCCCCGTCATATTTCAGCCAGATGTTCAAAAAGATCAAAGGAATTTCACCGGACCAATATAGAAAAAGCATCCGCTGAATCCCTATCATAGGCTGGATCACCAATCCCATAATAATCACAAAAAATCGCCCCTTGGTAAAATGGAAGTGATGAGCAACCATTTCAAAAAGGGGCGATTTTCGTGCATGCAGTGACAAACAGGGTCAGTTAACCATTCCAGATGGATTGCGAGGCAGCACGTACCCGTTCTCTTCCTTGGCTGCTGCCCTAGCTGATTCGGACACCAGAGCCGCTATTTGCAGATATTCGGCACATTTCAGGTGCTTGCGGACACCAGTGACGTTATGACCTCATTTCGCACGTTACTTCCTGCTTGTGCGGCCAAATAACGTCTTTCCAGTCCGCGACGCTGCACGCACAATCTTTTTTCCACAAATAACGTCTCCTCAGTCCACGCCCTAATACAACGCCTAGATTGAAAGCAAAAAGATCAACCACAGTAGCATCCCATCCCTCGCCTGCCAGCGAAGATCAGCGGGATCCTACAGGAAAACTTCAACCTTGACGGACGAGCGTCCAGGGTACGGCGGGAGGATGTTGCCCTCCACCCGTTCTCCGTCAACGGTGATTTGTTTGACGCCTTTGCAGACCTTGCTTGCGTTCGTAACGGTGATGTCATAGTCACAGCCTCTGAAGCGCCGCTTCACCGTAAACCCTTCCCAATCTGCTGGAATGCAAGGCTCGATGGACAGGCCGCCCAGCACCGGCTTCACCCCCAGAATATACTGGGTGGCGGCGACATACATCCATGCAGCCGTTCCGGTTAGCCAGGACACGTTGGCGAGGCCGAACTTGTCAGACTCCGGCCCGAACAGGTTGGAGGCATAGACGTAGGGCTCTGCTTTGTAACGCCATAACCCTGCCTTGTCCATGGCCACATTCGGCAGCAGCTGGCGGTAATATTTGTAGGCCAAATCTCCCCGGCCCAGCATACATTCAGCTATAATAGCCCAAGTGTTGGCGTGGCAGAATACCGCTCCGTTCTCCCCCGTCCCCTTGTTGTAATTGGTCAAAGGGTCGGCGGGATCAGGAAAGCTGCTGATGGAAGGATGGATTTTTTTGATGCCAAGCTCCGTGTCCAGCATTTCGCGGACACTGTCCATCGCCCTCAGCCCCTTATCCCCATCCGCCATGCCGGACATCGTGGCCCAAGTCTGGGCATTGAGCCAGATTTTGGCCTCGTCGTGTTCATCGCTGCCGAGGAACCGGCCGTCGTCCATAATAGCCCGCCGGAACCATTGCCCGTCCCAGCCGATGCTGTTGACGAGTTTACGCTGCGCCTCATACATGGCTTCATATTGTGCGGCATGCTCCGGATGGCCTGCGGCGGCCGCAAGATCAACCATGCGCAGCAGCACCGTTCCAAGCTGCATCGCCGTCCAGATACTTTCGCCCCGCCCCTCACGGCATACGCGGAACAGCTGGTCGTTCCAGTCCGAGTGCAGCATCAGCGGGAAGCCGTTAGGCCCCAGCTTCGACGCCGTAAAGTCAACCGCTGCCTTCAAATGCTCATATACCGTGCCTTCGCCGCCGTCATAATAGGGCAGCTTGGCCTCCAGAAAAGCGGCATCTCCGGTTTCTGCAAGCAGATCCCATGCGGCAAGTGCGGTCCATAAATGGTCGTCGGAATGGATACTCGTTACCGGCTCCCAGCCTTCGTTCGGAAAGAAATAATGGTTAACATGACCGTCCTTGTACTGTTGGCCGAGCAAAAGCCGCAGCTTGTCAAAGGCAAGCTCCGTGTCGAAGGGCACAACCGCCAAAATATCCTGTGAGGTGTCCCGGTAGCCCACTCCGCGGAACGTGCCGGTGGCGTAAAAGGAAATGTTGCGTGAAAACAGAAAGTTACGGTGCGCCTGGTACGGATTCCAGATGTTGATCATCCGCTCGGCGTCCTTGTCCGGCAGCCGGCTCTCCCACGCTCCCAGATAGCCCGCCCAATTCTCTTTCAGCGCCCGGAAGGAGGATTCAACAAATCCGGCTTCCCGGGAGTGGGCTACGGCCCGTTCAACTTCCTGCTCATCCGCTGCGGTGCCGAGAAATACATTGATGGTGCGGCTCTCGCCCGGCTGCAGCGTAAGATTGAACTGCAGCGCACCACAGGGGTCCCCGCCCATCAGCGTCGATCCGGTGCAGCCGCCGTTCTCAATCGCTGCCGGGTTGGATTCGCTGCGGTAACAGCCGATAAATTCCTCGCGGTCGCCGTCATAGCCAGCTAGCGGTGTATCCGAAGCCAGATAGACCAGCGGCGTCTCTTCCGGTTTGGGCTGATTTTCGACCCCGTACCGGTACACCAGCGTTTCCGCTGGATGATATTGCACCGAAACCTGATGTTTGTTGTAGCATTGCCACTGCAGCTCGCGCATAAATTCCATCATGCCGAACTCGGCGTAGGCGTAAACCTTCAGTTCTTTCGCTACACTGCCCTGGTTGGACAAGGTTAGATTCCAGATCAGCGAGTTCTCGTATGGCCCGACAAAATACACCGTCCTGGCGGCGATACCGGCCCGCTTTGCCTCGAAGCGGGTATAACCCATGCCGTGGGCGCTTTTCCACTCCTCAGGTTTGTCCGAGGCGGGCTCGCTGGTCGGGCACCAGTACCCGCCCGTTTTTGCATCCTGCACATAGATATAGGGACCCGAACGGTCCATCGGCAGATGAAAGAAACGGTAACGGGTGATCCGCCAGATCTGGGGCGACTTATAAAAGGCCACACCACCCCCCGCATGCGACAGCATTGTGTGGAAGGTGCCGTTCGACAGGTAGTTCATCCACGGCGTAGGCATATCATGCCGTTTAAATTCAACTTCCTTCTCCTCGTCACAGAAGGTATAGTAATCCTTCGGCTCAGCGCGGTTTGTGCGTAATCCGCTTGACGGCAAGCCGCCTGTGTCCTCCTTATGTTCCTGCTGCCCGGATGGTTCAGCATGCTTGAAGTGTTCCGCTTTCACTGGGCTCCAGCTCCTTTATGATGATTATGATATAGATTATTTATTTCGGTTCGACCTCGTCCAGGGTCAGGCGGTATTCCAGGTCCTTCATATAGGTACCGCCCGTGTTCAGAAAGGTCAAACCGAAGGTCAGGTCACCACCGGTTCCATGCAGTATCGCGATCAGCACGTTGAGGCCGCCCCGCAGGGTAAGCTCCTGTTCAGGCTCCGCCACCCGCACGCCGTTCAAATAAATCTCATAAGGCACGGCTGTATTGACGCGCAGGTGTCCGCGGCGAAGTTGTCCCGGCACCCGCACAAAGCAGCTCAGAAACCACGGATCAAGCCCCGCATCCGCAATCCGCAGTGTTCCGTCGCCGGAACGCCGCTCTTTCTTCTGCATCCAGCCATAAAGGCCTTCGCCCAGATTATTCAAAGAAAACTCCGGATCGGTGTAGTAAGCCTTCATCTCCCCGTAATCGACATGGGGCGGACAAGGCAGCGCCATCGCCACTTCCATAGCCCACTCGCCGTCACCCTTCACGCTATCCAGTAAACCGTCGTCAAAGGACGCGCCCAGATTGGCGAGCAGGCGGGTATACAGGCGTAGCGCCTTGTCACTCCCGGGGTCTGTCAGCAGCTGTGAGCAGAATACGGAACCTGCCCCTGTCTTCACTTCGGCAAGGAATGTTCCAGCAGGACGTGTGTTTCTGCGGTTTAGCTCCACCAGTGCCAGGCGGCTGTATTCTGCCGTGTAGCCATGCACGAAATAGTCCTTCCATGGCGTGCCTTCAACACTGGTACAAAGAGCACAAGCGTCCGGCAGCTCCAGGCTGTTGAGGGCCAGCGCGCGGTTCATGACCTCGCGCGGCGACAGAAACACCTTGTCGAAGCCGAACAGGTCGACCGGGCTGAAGCCGCGCACGGCGGCGCGGGCGTAGTCCGCCGCCAAGTGATATGTCTCGTGCGGCACCACGCGCACGGGGCGGCCCAGCAGGCGGGCAAGCTCAGCCTGCTGGCGGTCCTCCGCCGGCAGGAGAAGCACCTGTCCGCCGGCTTCGGCATGACGCCGGAGCGCCTCGGCTGCCCCCGGCGCCTCAAGCATGCAGGCTTCGGCCACGATCAGGCCGAAGTCCTGCCCGTCCCCGGGCGCCGCTTCACCCGGCGCGTTACCCATTGCCGGCGCTGTCATATCCAGCGCCGTATACCGCAGCCGCAGCTTATCGAGGAACGCTGCGGCTTTCCCGCCGGGGCGCAGCAGCGCGGCCACCGGCCGGGCTTCAGCCCCGGCGTTGTCCCCGGCGCGCCCGGCGTAGGCCAGCAGGTTGCGCAGCAGCAGGCAGGCCTGCGGCACGCGGCCAATGTTCGCCATCAGCTCCAGCTGATTGGCCAGGAACAGGCCCTCCCCGCTGCGGTATTCCAGCAGCGGCGACCACAGATCACCGCCGTCGCCAAAATCGCCCGCGCTGCATTCCAGCAGCAGGGTGAAATCACCTGCGGCCGGCTTCTCGAAGGCGGCATGGACGATCGGCAGCGGACCCTCCTCGCGCAGCTCCTCATGCCAGAACATCAGATCCTCGTCGCCAAGTCCCTCCAGCACCGGATGCTGGTAATTGCCCGCATGGGCGCGGAGGAAGGGCCTGCGCGAGAGCGGCAGCCTGCCCAGCGAAAGCTGGGTCTGCTCCAGCAGCAGCAGCTTGCCGCCCCGCGCGACAAACGCCTTCAGCAGTGCCTCCAGTCCGCCATCCAGATCCTCGGCCTTGCTGCCGATAACGAGCAAATGATCGGCAGCAAGCCTGGCCAGTCCAGAACGGTTTACCTTTTCGCAGCCCGGAACAAGCCGGCGGATGTGTTCGTAATCCTCATCCCCTCCCCAATACACGGTCTGACGCTGTACATTCACGGGTTGGTTCAGCAGGCTTGCGGACATGATCCTGTATTCTAAGCGCAGCTCATGCACCCGCCGCTCGCCGTGAAACAGCACCGCCGTCAACACCGCCTGCTCTCCGGCTGCGGCGCGGAGCGGCATCCATTTCACCCCGATGACCTTATGCTCGGCGGGACTTTGGCGAAAGCCGAAACTTTGCTCATGGACGGTGCTTTTCCCCTGCCTGATAACGAATTCCACACGGACGTCCTGTGTAGAGAGCGTGTCGTTGTATACGTCGAAGCTGCGGCTGACCGGCGCATCGTCATAGAAGCAGCGATTGTACTCGGCGGCAATAATCGTAGCCGGCTTAAAAGCCTCAGCCATAATGCCAAAGGCTGGATTAGGCGTGTACAGCGGATAATCCTCCGGCAGCAGGCCGTTGTTGATTGAAAGCGAATAGGCCGGAATAAACTTTGGCTTCACGCCGGACATCCCCGGCTCGGAGGATGGCAGGACAATGTTCTGCTCCGGCATCGCCCGCATGAAATAATGGGCGAAATTGAAGGTGGAGATACCGGACACGCCCTGCCGTCTTGCATACTCCACAAACAGCCGCTCCTTCTGCGCCAGCCCCGCTGTGCTTTCGTCCGTACCGCGGTAGGCCTGCAGTCCAACATACATGCTGCTGTTTTGCGGACATATATACCACCAGCCGCCATGTTCCCCGAAAGTCAGCGGAACTGTGCGGTCCCACTGGCTGATCGTGCCGTCGATGTTGTAATGGCGGCTTTCCACCTCCGTATACACTTTGGGCAGCAGCCTGTTGTCTCCTTCGGCGATGATCGGACGGGTAGGATCAAGCTGGCGGATCGCAGCCATCAAGCCGGGCATATGCAGCTTGAAGCCGTCCCGTCCGTCCACCCAGCGCATTTCGTTCTGCAGACTCCAGAGAATAACAGACGGATGGTTTTTGTCGCGCTGCACTAGCCGCCGTACATGCTTCCGGCAGTTCTCTACAAAAGCGGGATGGTCGGCCAGCATGGATTTGCTCGAGCCATAAATCGCTGTCTCATCAACGATCAGCATGCCTTCTTCATCGGCGATCCGCACATAATCAGCCGGATATGGCTCGGCGTGAAGCCGGATACTGTTGACACCTACGGAGCGGCATATACGGTACCAGTTGCGGATGTACGCTTCCGTCTGCTGCGCCCCGCCTTGAAAATGCCAGGAATCGCCGCGTAAATTGACCGGAATGCCGTTCAGTATAAACTGCGGGCCTTCGCACCAGATTTCGCGGAAGCCGAAATCTTCCACACGCCGGTCGATGATCTCCTCTCCATGCAGCAGTTCCAGCACCGCACTGTATAGAAACGGCTCATCCGGGCTCCACAGCCTGGCACCGCTCCAGTCCATATTGAATGAGGCACAGTACACTGCCCCGGCCACTTCGTTTTCACATAGCCGGAGCGTCTCCACAGCGGCGCCATCGACTGGATGGGCCATGCATTCAGCAGAAAGGACTGGTGCAGATTCCAGATCAACTCCGCAACATTCCGGTCTGTCTGGCCGTAAGCTGGTACCGGCTTGCTCCGCTCCTGCCCCTTCAGATCCTGCGCTAGTTCTATCTGAAGATTCCAGCGCT
This sequence comes from Paenibacillus sp. FSL L8-0470, assembly GCF_038008625.1. Classification (NCBI taxonomy): domain Bacteria; kingdom Bacillati; phylum Bacillota; class Bacilli; order Caryophanales; family Paenibacillaceae; genus Paenibacillus; species Paenibacillus sp. FSL L8-0470. Next base: position 1,867,724 of record NZ_JBBOZM010000001.1, on the reverse strand, counting down.
TTCCGGCCCTCCTCAGACTGCCGCAGCACTCCTTTCTCCCGAATGCTCAGCTTTACGCGCAGCGGGCTGCGGGCCGCAGCACTTCCCGCTGCGGAGGCAACAGCATTCACCTCTATCCGCCCTTCCCGAACGGAAGTACGAATAGTTACATCCTCCAGCGACAGTGCCGGATAACCTTCCAGATATACATCCTGCCAAAGTCCACGGCAAATCCTTCCATACCAGGAACCCAAAAGTCCGGTTATTTTTTGCATGCCGTTTGGAAGCACCACTCTGTCGAATCCGCCGAACACGACATGCAGATGATGCTCCCGCCCCTGCACCACCAGGGAAGTAATGTCGAGCCTCAGCGGCAAGTAGCCGTCTTCCCAGACACCAATCTCCTGCCGGTCCAAATAAATGACGGCCTTCTGCATAATGCCGTCCAGCCGCAGCACGATCCGTTGACCGGCCATGCTCCCTGGAACCCGAAAGCTTCGATGCAGCACTCCCGCTTCAGCAGCATCCCATTCCTCCGGATAACCGTACAGCTCGAACGGGGCGTAGTCATACTCCTGGAATTTGCCGAATCGTTTGCCTTCCGGGAGCGGATAAGTCCGCCTCCAGCTGGAAGGAACCTGGATCTTTCGCGCTTCATAAACAATTTTTTCCGGCAGCCTGCGGCATTGCGGCTGATCGTACAGGGGCATGAAATCCCATTCCCCGTTTAGACATAGCAAATTACGCATCTCTTATTCCCAACTTTCCGGTGAAGGAGCGCACCTCAAGCACTAGATCGAGCTTCCGCCAAATATCCTGGCCGGCAGGGGCCCCTTCCCATTTGATAAAATGCGGCTCCATAATTTCGGCCCAGTTGTCCGGAGTAAGTGTTGTTTTCAGCCTTCCTTCATAAGGGGCAGGCTCACGCGTGGCCGGCTGCTCCGCATAAAAAAACAGCAGATTCTCATGGAGCCCGATAATTCCGTATTTATCTCCGTCACCCGGCTGTTCTTCCTGATATTGATAGTGGTAATACACATAGCTGGCGGCCTCTTCCGGCTTCAGCAGCGCAAGCCGTCCGTAAGGCTGGCCAGCAGCGTTTGAGCGCTCCCAATGCTGCGCTGAAACAGGTTGCTGATAATGAAAAATATCCGCCAGCGGCGCCCAGCGGCGACCCTGTTCCCCTCCCGGCCAAACTGCCAGCCGTTCTGAGGCTTCGGGCAGCAAACTTTCCGGCGGAACCGCCTCTTCCAGGCATTCATAATAAAGAAACAGCTGGCTGCTGCAGGCAAACAGGCTCAGATTGACCACGTTGAGATGTTCCATCGCTTCGGCGAGCGAAGATGAGACCTCTTGGCTCCGAAAAAAAGAAGTAAGTTCCTTGCCCCTGAGCCCCTCGGCCCTGTATAAACAGCGCTTCATGCCGAACCTCCCTTTCACTTGTTTTCCCTATCATGTTACCGCATACAAATCTTCTTCGCCTTGACGATCGGGACCTTATTTAGCATGATAGCGACATCAGATCTCAAGACCTCCTTAAACCGCAACTGCGCTGAGGGAATAGGCGTAAGAAGGTTCTTCGAAATCCAGCCCGGCATGGCAAAGGCCCGCAAAAAAGGAACACTTCCTTTTGCAGGCCCGAATTAAATCATAAATTGAAATGAATGGGGGTAGAAACAACTCCGAACAGCTCCGACAGCAGCGCCCGCGCTATCATGCGGTGACCTGATGCGTCCGGATGGATACCGTCACCATAGCTATAACCGGCGTCAAGCCTCCGCTCATACCGGATATGCTCCAGCAGCGGAGTGCGCAGGTCGATTACGCCATCGGCGGGACAACCGCCGGAGAGCAGCCAGTTCGCATAACACTCCAGCACGCGGTCATAATCCCTGTAGGGCGCCAAATAACTGAAATCGGGCGCCTCTTCAGGCAAAAGCTGGCCGTTCATTGAAGCGGCGTCGAACGGCGGCGGGGTCATGAGCACTACTTTGGCCCCGGCTTCACGGATTTGTGCGCTCAGCTGACGCATTCCCGCCTGATAGACCACGAACCGTTCGTCCGAGTAGGGATGGTAAATCCCGTCGTTCATGCCGTAGCAGGCGACGACCACACCGGGAGCGGCAGCGGCGAGTTCTTCCGCCAGCCGGTCGTGGATACAGGGCCTTGGAAATGGATGCCTTGCTTCGCTTAGGCCTGATGCCGTCTCGCTGGGGATACCGCGTGCCACCAGTTCAACTTCCTGATCCGGGCGGTGCTTCCGCAGCCATTCCTCTGCATAACGGATGTATCGGCCATCCGCCGTAATGCTGTCCCCGAGAAACAGAATCACCGGCTTCACCGGATCATTTGTGATTGGATCGGCAAATAAATGCAACATTGTTTTCCCTCCTGACAATAACACAGGTCATGGCTTAGCCGAAGTCCGGCGATTGGCCCGCAACCTAATGATAACGCTGCCTCCCCATTTTCGCCTTGACGATTCCGACCTTCTTTAGCATAATATGGCCATGACAACTAAACTTTTTGCGCGGGACATCGGACTTGAGCCCGGCTTTACCTTCAGGATCCAGAAATGCCCGCTGACCCATGATTACTACGTCCATAGCCATGATTTCTCCGAGCTGGTCGTTATTCTATCGGGAAGCGCTGTGCATATTATCGAAGGGAGAGAGTATCCGGTTACTGCCGGCCAGGTTTTTCTAATCCACAGCAACGTTTCCCATGGTTATAAGAATGTCGATGGCATCGAATATGTGAACGTCATGTTCCAGCCCGAACAACTGCTGCAGCTGCCCGAGCTCAGGCTGCTGCCGGGCTTTCAGGCGCTGTTCTATATTGAGCCTTTCTACCGCAAGGAAATGTATTTCAAGGGCATGCTCACCCTTGACGCCGGGCAGCTGCGGGAAGCGACGCGGCTGCTTGATGTGATCCTCGAAGAGCATGACCGGCAGCCGGAAGGATACCGGCTGATGATCCGCACTTATTTTACCGCTCTGGTGGGCATGCTTTCGCGCTATTATCAGAACAGCCTCAGAAGCGAGGACAACAAGGCGCTGCGGATCGGCGAGACCGTGACCTATATCGAGGAGCATTTTCTGCAGCCCATTTCTCTGCAATCCATGGCGGATATGGCCTATTTGTCCACCCGCCAGTTTCTGAGAGTCTTTACCCGCAATTACCAGACCACCCCCATGGATTACGTCATCCGCAAGCGGCTGGACTATTCCTGCACGCTGCTGCGCAGCCCCGGCCTCACCATTTCACAGGTGGCTATGGACAGCGGATTCCATGACCAGAACTATTACTCCCGCCAGTTCCGCAAAGCATTCAACTGCACGCCAAGTGAATACCGCGAGAAAATGCGGGATTCCTAACGGCATCTGCAGTCACTCCTTATCCTCATCCCTGCCGGCGGCCATTCCCTCATCCCTCTGCCGCAGCCGCCGCCGGTACGCCCCGGGCGTCAGACCAAATCTCGTACTAAACAGCCGCGTCATGTAGTTGGGATCGCGGATGCCCACCCGTTCGGCAACTTCAGGTATGCCGAGCACTGTACCACCCAGCAATTTTTTGGCTTCTTCCAGGCGCAGACGCAGCACGTACTGCAGCGGTGTTGTGCCGATATGCTGTTTCATGCACCTTGTAATATAATCCGCCTGGAAATGCAGTTCCTCCTCGAGTCCGGCAAGATCAAACGGCTGTCTCCAATGACCGTCCAGATAGGCTGCGGCTGCCCGGGCCAGCCGGACCGAAGGCTCCGGCGCGGAAGTCCGGGCGCATTCCGCCTGCAGCGCGGCCAACAGCTCTGCCAGCAGCAGATGGAGCCGGACTGCGTTCTCTGCGTTTAGCCGGTTGTGGATCTCGTTCATCCCACGCAAAATCGGCTCCAGTGCTTCTACATCGACTGCAGCAAATTTGGGCATATACAAACGCTGCTGCGCAGAAGGCTCAACATCCTCTACCGTCCCTTTGGCGAGCAGCGACGACCAGGGAATATCCTCCCGCCGGATATGTGCTGTCGGACACCCATGAATGAAATGCACCCAATAAATTTCCGTATCCTCCCCGCAGGGCCGATACCCGGCATGCGGCAGCCCCGCCTCCAGCACCAGCAGCTTTCCCGGACCCACGGCATATTCCTTATCTTGTTCTGTCATATACAGCGTTCCCCGCTTCACCAGCAGCAGATCGTACACACCGAAGGTACGGGCGAAATGCCGGTCACCCGGCGACCAGACGGCATGTCCTACTGTCACAAATTGCGGCAGCGGCGGGATGGCGAATTCCAGACACAGCACAGTATTCCTCTCCTGTCATAAGTCGATTTTGTGCTATTCAAAGTCTATATTATCACTGGTTACTCCGGCCGAAAAGAGGTACATTGACTGGGAATCCGCTTTTCATCCAACCATATAAGGGGCTGTTTATCCATGCGTTTTCGTCAGGTACACCTCGACTTTCATACTTCTGAAGCCATTGCCGGCATCGGAAGCGAGTTCTCCAAATCCCAGTTTCAGTCCATGCTGCGTGCCGGGCATGTCGATTCCATCACCGTTTTCTCCAAATGCCATCATGGCTGGGCCTATCATCCCAGTGAAGCCAATGAAATGCATCCGCACCTCAGCTTCGACCTGCTCGGCGAAATGATCGCAGCGGCCCATGAAATTGGGGTCCTCACACCGGTTTATCTATCAGCCGGTCTCGACGAAAGGCTGGCACGGCGCCATCCCGAATGGCTGATCCGTGACGCGGAGGACCGGACGCGCTGGGTGAAGGACTTCATGACACCGGGGTATCACGAGTTTTGCTTCAACACGCCTTTTCTGGACATCTTGCTGGCGCAAATCCATGAAGTGGTCTCCCGTTATGACGCGGACGGCATCTTCCTCGATATCGTGGGCATCCGCAAATGCCGCTGCCAATACTGTGTAGCTGCGCTGCGCGCGGACGGCCAAGACCCGCGCAGCGAATCTGCCGTCGCCGCCCTGGGCGAACGGACTTACCTTAACTATGCACGCCGCGTACGGGAGACCATCGACGCCGTGAAGCCCGGTCTTCCGGTCTTTCACAACAGCGGCCATCAGCGGCGGGGCCGCCGTGACCTCGCCCATGTCAACAGCCATCTCGAGCTGGAGTCGCTCCCGACCGGAGGCTGGGGCTATGATCACTTCCCGCTGTCGGCACGCTACGCCCAGACGCTGGGCATGGAATTTCTCGGCATGACCGGCAAATTCCATACCTCCTGGGGCGAATTTGGCGGATACAAGCATCCGAACGCCCTGCGCTTTGAGGCAGCGCTCAGTCTCGCCCATGGTGCCAAATGCTCAATCGGTGATCAGCTTCATCCCACGGGCCTAATGGATGAGGCGACCTATGCCCTGATCGGCGCCGCCTATGCCGAGGTGGAGTCAAAGGAGCTATGGTGCGCCGGGACAGAGTCCGTCGCGGACATTGCTGTTCTGTCCCTTGAAGCCGCGCGTGAGGCCTGTCCGGACGGGCAGGAGCTGAAGGGGCAGCGCAATCTGGCCGATGCCGGTGTGGTGCGCATGCTGACCGAAGGTCATTATCTGTTCGACATCGTGGATACGTTAAGCGATTTTGGACCTTACAAAGTGCTGATTCTGCCGGACGAAGTTCCGGTATGGCCGGAACTAGCCAGCGCAATAGCGGAATTTACAGCAGGAGGCGGCAAAGTGCTCGCCACCGGGCGTTCGGGCCTGAACGCAGCTGGTGATGCTTTTGTCCTGAATTTGGGTCTGAACTGGAAAGGAACTAATCCGTACAAGCCGGCTTATTTCCGCCCGGACTTCATTCCCGGCGCCTTGCTGCCCGCCTCCTATGTGATGTACGGCGAAGGCCAGCTTGTGGAATTAAACAGCGGGCAATCGCTGGGCTGTCTGGAGAATCCGTATTTCAACCGTGATGTCTTCACTTTTTGTTCGCATCAGCATACGCCCAGCGCCAAGGAAGATAATGGACCGGGCATGGTTGAGAGCGAAAACGGCATCTATATCGCCTGGGATGTGTTCAGCGATTACGCGGATGGCGGGCATCTCATCCTGAAGGAGATGGTACTCCATGCTCTATCCCGGCTGTTGCCAGAGCCTGCTCTGCGCACCCGGTTGCCGGCCCGCGGGATAACGACCCTGCAATACCAGCCGGCGGAACGGCGCTATGTCAACCATCTGCTCTATGCCGCCCCCGTGCTGAAGGGACGCATAGAAGTCATTGAGGATATCGTACCGCTGCGGGACGTTTCCGTCAGCCTGCGCCTCCCGTCACCCGCTCCCGTCCAGCGGGTCTATCTGGCCCCATCAATGACAGAGCTGCCGTTTACGGTGGGCCAAGACGGCGAAATCGGCTACACGCTTCCTTATCTGGAGAATCACCAGATGGTAGTGCTAGAGCTGGCGTGAGTAGAATTACCGGCCGAGAGGCTGGGTCAGCGGGAACATGTTAGCGTTATCCTTCGGCACCCAAACGGTGAAACCTTTGATCTTACAAGGGTTTCACCGTTTTGTATTTTTTCAAATTCTGAACTTATATTTCTTAACTCAACTTTTGCAAAATCAACACTGAGTAGGTCTCAGCCGGGGTTAACGCTCCAAGTAAAGGCCTTGTTATCATAGCTTCAATTTCCTCACTGGATTACGTGATAATATTTAGGTAAAGCGGCAAATCACACTTGCCTCAGGTTATAACTTGATTTACAATAAAACACATAAAACAAATTGTTTTATGCGTTTTCCATTATATAAGGAGGTGATCCCTCACAAGATGACAAAACCACTAAAGTTGCTCATGCTGATTACAGACGTAGGGTTCTTGATCTACTGGTTAGTGACATGGCTTCATCTGGTGCCGGATGAATATCTGTATAAAGACTACAAAAATGAAATCATGATGGCCTGGAATATATCGTTTGTGCCTCTGGATCTTTTGATCTCATTAACCGGTCTTTTGAGTATGTACTTTTTTAAAAAGAATAAGGGACAGTGGCTGCCGCTATGTCTCCTATCACTCAGTCTGACCTTTTGCTCCGGGCTGCAGGCGATAGCTTTCTGGACGATCCGGTTAGATCTGGATTGGTCCTGGTGGGTCCCGAATTTGTTTCTCATAGTGTACCCATTGTTCTTTTTGCCTTCGATTATGAAGAAAGGGCGATATACGGCGTCAATGACGGCGGTACAACCCAATAAATAAGTTTGGATGTGAGAGAGATGAAGGACAGAATTATACAAGCCTCGGTAGCTGAAATTAAGATACGAGGGTTGAAATTCTCCATAAGAGATGTGGCAAAGCGTGCCGGCATTAGCACAAAGACTTTATATCAAAATATAGAATCCAAGGAGCAGATCATAGGTTATATTGTCGAGCAATCTGTGTCAGAAATGAGACATGCCGAGCAATTAATCATAAACGAAAGTTCTCTGTCCAATATGGACAAGTTGCATAAGACATTGGCGTTATTGCCGAGCAGACTTGTTTTACATAACGTACATTTTCTTGAAGAACTCAAGCAGCGTTATCCTGTTCAATGGGCGGAAGTCGATCATTACATCCATAATGGCTGGGATAACATTAGGTTACTAGTTGAAAAAGGAGTCAGGAATGGGGAACTCCGTGAGTTTGATTTTGAATTGTTTATTCAAGTGTATATCGGGGCGTTCTATCGTTTGATGGAGCACCAATATGAAGTTCAGGACGGGTTGTCGCTTGAGAGGGCGCTGGGGCAAATGGTAGATCTGCTGCTGGTGGGTATTTGTAAGGGCAACATGGATCACGGGGGGAAGTGAGTGTGAAGGCATATTTGTTTTTGGCTGTTGCAGTTGTCAGTGAGCTGTTCGGGACATCTCTGCTCAAAGCTTCAGAGGGACTCACGAGAGTTTATCCAAGCATCGGGATGGTCCTGTGTTTCGGTGTAGCCTTCTACTCCTTATCTTTGTCGTTGCAACAGATCCCCTTGGGGGTCGCTTATGCCATATGGTCAGGTGTCGGAACTGCATTAACCGTCGTCATAGGGATTGTTGTATGGAAAGAAGCGACGAATGCTATGACTGCTTTTGGCATACTGCTGATCATTGCTGGGGTTGTATTGGTTAATTTGAAATCGGCGTAGGGGAATGATATTGCTGGAGTATGATCCGATAAATGAACGGATTCCCACACACGGTAAGGCTTCAAGAAATAATACAGGTTTACGGGTACAAGTGGAAACGGCTTCGCTGTCCTCAAGAGGACGGTATCCGTTTCAGCGAGAAATAGAAGGATAATTTATAGTGTGAAGCATATAAATTCTGGGTATAAATTTAAAAAGGCTGCCGGAAATTTCCCGGCAGCCTTTTCGGCTTTATCTAAATCAGCTTATGCGCAAACCACTTCTTGCCCCGGAAGCGCCATAGAAAAACACTCCCGCGAACGGCCCACTCACAGTTCATCGCCAGCCAGACTCCCATGACGCCATAGCCCAGCACGATCCCGAGGATATAGCCAAATACCACCCGAAACAGCCACATCGTCAACATCGAAGTAATTGAGGTGAAGCGGGAATCTCCCGCTGCCCGCAGCGCAGACGGCAAAATAAAGCTAACGGCCCACAGCGGAACCTGGGCAATGGAATTCACCAGCAGCACTACAAACAGATCGTCAATGATCTCGGGAGGCGGAGAAAAGATCGACACCAGCGGGTGGAACAGCGGCATCAGGATCAAGGCGATCAATGCCAATGAAGCGGACCCGATCCAAAGGAAGGACTTGATGAACTTTCTGGCATCGGCGACATTCCCCCGCCCGATACATTGGCCGACTACCGTTACAATGGTCAGTGAGAGCGCACTGGCCGGGATTTGAAACACCATGGCCAGCGAGCCGGCGATCGCATTGGTCGCAATGGCATAAGTGCCAAGGCTGACAATAAATACCTGGGTCAGCAGTTTGCCCCCGTTGAAGAACATCTGCTCCGCTGCGAACGGCACGCCGATGAACATGATTTTCCGCAGCATGGTCAACGGAATATGGAACAGGTCGCGAATACGCACACGCAGGGCTGTATCCACCTTGAACAGATACACCAAGGCACAGACCATCCCCGTGTACCGTGCGATATTTACCGCAAGCGTCATCCCCAGCACGCCCATGTGCAACAGATTAATGAAGACTACGTTCAGAATAACATACAGCAGGTTCATGATGAGCGACAGCATCAGAGAAGCCCGTGTCCTGCCCACTCCCCGCAGAGCTCCGCATACCGCCTGCACCACCGCGATGCCCAGATAAGAGATACTGCTGCCGATGAGATAGATCCGGGCATTGTCCAGCACGTCGGGCGAGGCGGTTCCGAACAGAAGGTTCAATATGGGAGTATGTAAGCCCATCATCAGAAGCCCGATTCCCAAGGCGATCAGCGACACCGAGGTGACCGAACCGGCCGTAGCCTGAGACACCATCTTGTCATTTCCGCTGCCTTTATACTGCGCGACTACTACCGTCCCCCCGGTTGCAACCGCAACAAACACATTGATCAGAAAAATATTGAGCGAATCCACCATATTCACCGCACTGACCGCCGCCATCCCGGACGAGCTGATCATTGCGGTATTTACCAGATTAAGCCCAATGATGAAGGCCTGGTCAATCAGGATAGGAATAAATAAAGCTATAATTTGCCGATAATCCATACCTTCGCCGGAAAGATATTTCTCCAGCAATTTTTTCTTCGGAAGACTAGCGCGAAGCTGCATAAACATATCACATCATTTTCTATATAATTGAAAAAACTCTTCATTCGAAGAGCTTTTCGACAAAATATACCCATTGAATTATGGGCACTTTACATTCAGTTTACTATAAATGCCATCTTAAGTCTTTAATGTTTTCCCCAGCACGCATAAAAGTAACCCGCAGGCTTATGCCAACGGGTTGATTATTTATGATCTTGCACAAATGTTACTGAGCCTGAATCAGCTCCGATTCCTCTGCCCCGGTAATGACGGAAACGATGCTCTTCCGCAGTTCTTCTGCATTAGATGCCTGGTACGGATCAGCATTGAAAATAATAGCATCTGCAAGATATCCGCTGGAAATCCGCCCCAGCTCATTGCCGCTTCCCAGAATCTCAGCAGCAGTTAGTGTGGCAGCCTGCCACACTTCCGCCCGGGTCATGCCGTAATCCATCAGCGTATCCAGTTCTTGAAGGTTGTACCCGTGAAGTGCAGGCGTAGCATAATCCGTACCGAACCCTATACGGACCCCCTCCCTCTTGGCATAACCAATGGCTTTGGAGTGGGCTTCGGCAGCGCGGGCGGCCCGGTCACAAATGACCGGGTTCAGCGCCAGAACGCCTTTCGGATCTGCAGCAATGCTATAAATTGAGGTCGTTGGCACAAAAGCTGTTCCGGACTCAGCAAGTCTTCCGGCCTGATCTCCGGTCAGAAACATCCCGTGCTCTATGGATTCTACACCTGCAGCGATAGACCAGTCTACCGTTACCCCGCCCCAGGTATGAACCAGGACTTTTTTATGATGAGTATGCGCATGGCGGACAATGAAAGAGAATTCTTCCTCTGAAAAAATCGGCTCCAGCACTTTTTCAGTAGGTGCACCAAGGCCGCCTGTTGCCATAATCTTAATCCAGCCTGCTCCTGTATCAAAAATCCCGGCCAGCCGCCCCTCCAAAAACTTAAGTCCGCGGGTATCCGCCGCTCCAAGCATAGCGCTGCTGGTTTGCACCCTTAGCGGCTGCTGATAGTGCTGAACGAGGTGCCGTACGGTGCTCGGCAGAATCCCGCCCGCATCACGCGCCGTTGTTACACCGGTCCGCAAAGTGGCTTCGAAGGCCGCAGCCTGCATGACTTCGAGCTCATGGCTGCCGCGTTTCAATTGATCCTCATGGTCAAAGTCCGTCCAAGCCAGATGCGTATGAAGATCAATAACCCCCGGACCGATCCATAAATCTTGGCCTGAATGAGCGGGCCGATCCTTCGGCGGCTCCGTTTCAGCTATAGAGGAGAACCGGCCATCCTTAATGTTAATATCAAAACGTTTTCCTTCGATGCCTGCTATAAAAATATGATTGAAGACTAACGCCTCAGGATGTTTATTGATCATGTTCATTCCCCCAAGTTAGGCGGATTGCCTTGAGCGCTGGATCAGTGCCCTGATTCAGCAGCCCGGCGAGCGTCGTAATGGCTTCTTCCACGCTTTGACGGGAAGCATTCGTTCCGAAATGATTAATCCGCAGAAGCTGGCCGGATAGCTCTCCGTCACCGGGAGCTACGATACCGATAGGCTGATTAATACGCAAGCCCGGTTCCCCGGAAATCCGCACCGTCGTAGTCAGTGTAGAATAGTGTCGGCTATCCTTCTGCCAAGGCTCCAGACCCAAGGCCTTGATACCGGCAATGGCCGAGGCCGCAGCCGATTCATGGCGCTTGATGACCTGTTCCAAGCCTTCTTCCTCAATGGCTGTCAATGCCGAGATCAAAGCTCTTGCCTCCAGCGTTGGAATGTTGGGAGGAACACGTAACGGTGTTGTCCCTTTCTGTGAGGGTTTAAGATCCAGTAAGGACAGAATGGAATTGCGCGGAGCATTGCTATTAGATTCGAGGAATTCCCAGCCGCGCGGTGAGATGCTTACGGCGCTGACGCCGTTAGGCCCGGCCAAAGCTTTCTGCGCGCCTATAGCTGCAAAATCAACGCCCCATTCATCCACCGGGAGGGCTTCTCCCCCGACCGCTGAAACGGAGTCTGTCACCGTAACAAGGTTAGCGGCGCGTGCAAGCTTAATTATTTCTTTGGCCGGATTCGATCCGCCTGTCACCACTTCTGCCTGAACAAAGGAAAGTGCACACGGTTTAAACCGTTCAATCGCCGCAGCGACTTCCTGAACAGTAACTACTTCATCAAAGGGGACCTTTACTTCAACAACCGTTGCCCCGCCGCGTTCAAGCCATTGTCCAAACAAACTCCCATAGGGACCTGTCACTATATTTAGAATCGTACGGTCAGGCGCAGATATCCCCGCCGCTACCGCCTCGATTCCCAGAATTGCCTCTCCGGGAATGATGACCGGGGGATGACCGGTAGACAAAAGCCGGGAGAGCAAACTTGTAAGTGTGTCAAACTCAGATAATGACAGCGGTATAAATCCTTTATGTTCTCGGCTCATATAAACCTCCTGATGTGATCGACTTCGGCATTTTCGGAACGGCGGACAAGAGCTCACGGCTGTATTCCGTTTCAGGGCGGGCAAAGAATTGATCCTTGGGACTGATCTCAACCAGCTTTCCCTGCCGCATGACCGCTACCGTATCGCTGATTGCATGGATAACTCCCAAGTCATGGGAGATGAACAGCATGGTAAGATTAAGCTCATCTTTGAGCGTGTTAAACAGTTCGAGCACACTCCGCTGTACAGATACATCCAAGGCGCTGGTCGGTTCATCCGCAATCAGAAGACTCGGCTCAACGCTTAATGCGCGGGCAATCGCGATCCGCTGGCGCTGACCGCCGGAGAATTCGTGAGGATACCGGTCCAATGCCTTGGCTTCCAGCTGAACACGGCTCAACAGCTCTTTACACCGCTGCTCGACCTCCGTGCGGCCGACAATTTTATGAAACAGAAGTGCTTCAGATAGAATCTGCCTGATGGAATGCTTGGGATTCAGCGAAGCGTCCGGATTTTGGAAGATCATCTGGATTCGCTTGCGCTGCTCCCGGCTTCTCTTACTGGTTAATTCTTGTGCCCCCAGCAGAATCTGTCCCTCATCCGGGGTGATCAACCCGGCAATGACCCGCGCCAGCGTGGATTTGCCCGAGCCGGACTCTCCTACAAGGCCAAGGGTAGTATGCTGCTGCAGATTCAGATGGATATGATCGAGCGCAGTAAATCCGCCGTAATGAACCGCCAGATTTTTTACTTGCAGGGCTAGCTCCATGGTTGTCCGCTCCCTTCAAGCTCCGGCAGAGGAAGCACCGAGTTAATCAGCATTTGGGTATAAGGATTTTGCGGGTTCTGCAAAACACTGAGGGTATCTCCCTGCTCAACAATCCGCCCCTCTTTCATCACACACAGCTTGGAGCACAGGGCGGCTGCAATCGCAAGATTATGCGTAACAAATACCATAGCAAAGCCCAGCTCATTCTGCAGGCGGGTGATCGTTTCAATGATTTGCCGCTGAACGGTAACATCCAGCGCCGTTGTTGGCTCATCGCAGAGAAGAATACCCGGCTTGCATGCCAGTGCAATGGCGATGACTACCCGTTGGCACTGCCCCCCCGAAAGCTGGCTCGGATAACGGTCCGCCCTCTTTAAAGAATCGGGCAGGCCAAGCATTTCGAGCAGTTCCACAGCCACGCTGCGTGAAGCCTTCCGGCTTAATTTTTGCCTATAATATACGACTTCCGCAAGCTGCTTAACGACCGGACAGAGCGGGTCCAGCGCCCCTCTCGGGTCTTGAAATACCATAGCGCTGCTAACGTCACTCTTAATGACTCCGCCTGTCTGTTCAACACCCCGTGGAAGCAATCCCAGAATCGAACGCAGGGTCAGCGATTTTCCGGAACCCGATTCGCCTACTAATCCCAGACTCTCCCCTTTGCCCAGTGAGAAGCTTACATTGCTTACTAATTTAGCATTGGACTTGGTTCCCAGCGATAAGGCTTCTATTTCCAAAACCGGACTTGTAGAAATCATTTTTTCCTCCATAAGTCTGCCAACCCATCTCCCACAAGAGACAACGCAATTCCCGTATACACCACTGCGAATCCCGGAACCGCCGAGAGCCACCAGGCTGTAGTTATGAAGGATTGTCCATCCGAAATCATGGTTCCCCAATCCGGGGTTGGCGGTGCAATGCCGATGCCAAGATAACCGAGTGTAACAATGGCCACCAGAAGTCCGACCATATCCGTCATAAGGACTACAACCGCTTGAGGCAGTACATTGGGCAGGAGATGACGAAGGATAATTTTTACTCCAGGCAGCCCTAACGTCTGAGCGGACGCCACCCATTCCTGCTCGCGAAACGATGCGCTAATACCTCTGACTACACGGGCAAACACAATCCAGCCTACAAGCATAAAGGTGATATAAATGCCCCGCTCACCTGCTCCGCTGGCAAAAGCCACGATAATCACGATCAGATAAAAAGGAAAAGCGATAAACGTATCTGTGAGCAGCGTAATGACCTTATCGGCCCATTTGCCGTAATACCCTGCAACCATTCCCAAAAATACACCGGTGCAGAATGGAACAATTTCCGCCAGAACCATGATGCTCAAATCGGTTCGCGCCGCATAGATCAGTCTCGTAAACAAATCGCGTCCCAATTGATCCGTCCCCAGCCAATGTCCGGCAGACGGAGGCTGCAAAAAAGCGCTCAAATCTTGCGCTGAAGGGTCATAAGGACTCAGAAACGGTATGAATACAGCTAAGATAATAAGCACTGCAAACATAATGCTCCCCACCAGAAGGGAAGGCGTATGCCTTATTCGATGGAGAACGTTTGTCTTCCTGGCGTCCTCAAGCAACATAGGTTCTGTTATTATACGTTTCATTGTTTTCCTTTCGTTCTGGGATCGAGCCACCACGAAATGACTTCAATCAGGAGGCTGATGATCACAACAGATATCGCACAGTAAAGCGCTATTCCTTGAATGACCGGGAAATCCCGATTCGAAATTGAAGTGAACAGCAGGCTGCCAATTCCCTTGATGCCAAACACCTGTTCAACGACCAGAGTACCGCCGATCAGATAAGAAATATTAACGCCAAGCAGCATTAGCGTCGGAAGCGCCGAGTTGCGCAGCACATGCTTAAACAGGATCACCCTGCTTGGCAATCCCGCCGCCTTCAGGGTGACTACAAAATCGGATTCCAATATTTCAAGCATCTGTGCCCTTAACGAACGTACCAGCGTAGGAATCTGCGAAAAGGCGACGGTAATCGCCGGAAGTGTAAGACTGTACAAGGTTCCTAACCACCCTTCGCCTACACCCCCAACGGGAAACCAATGAAGCCGGACACTAAACAGCAGAATCAAAAGCATGCCAACCCAAAAGATTGGCATACCCAGAGTTATTGTAGGAAAAATACGGATCAAATGATCCGGCAGCTTATCCTTGTGTGTGGCTGCAACCGTAGCAAGCAGAAGGGCAATGATGACTGCCAAGATACAGGCCATCACAATGAGCAGCAAAGTAATGGGAGCCCGCTCGGCAATCAGCACTCTTGTAGAGGTTCCGGTAATTATAGAATTTCCGGTATCACCATGTGTGAACAGCGTCTTCACAAACCGGATGAATTGTTCCCATAAAGGGAGATCCAGCCCGAGAGTATGATGCATACTCTCGAGGGCCTCAGGTGTGCTGTATTCTCCCAGAATCATTTTTGCGGGATCTCCCGGCACAATTCTGATGATGAAAAAGACTGCGGTCACTACAAAGAGGATCACTGCCAAAGCTCTTAATAGAGCGGTCACAAGCCAGCTGTAAGATGTATTCCTTCCTGACGATTGGCTTAACGGCGTGCTACTCTTCATCATTTACCGATACGGACTTCTTCAAATCGAACGCTGCCGTTAGGTAAAACTATGAGACCATCCACTGAAGATCCTACGCCTTTCAGGATATCCGGATAATATAGAGGAATGTACGGAACTTCATCAGCAAGAGTTTGCAGCAGCTTGGTGTAGGTTGCCTCACGTTCCTTGCCATCCGGCGTTTTTTGCCCTTCATATAGCAGCTTGGTCACTTCATCATTTGTGTAATGGGTCCAGTACGATTTACTGAAGCCTTCCGGGTCGGTCTGGAAGGCGATAATTGAGTTCGCTTCGGGAGAATCGGCTTGACCGCTGTTGAGCATTGCCGCAAAATCATAGGCGAAGAAACGCTCACGGAAAGTGGCCAGTTCAATGGATTCAATCTCAATGTTAATCCCGATCGATTTACCTGCTGCCTGGATAATTTGCGCCTCTTGTGCTCTTGTGCTGTTGCCGGAGGCTACAAGCAATTTTGTATTGAATCCATTAGGGAAGGCAGATTTAGCAAGCTCCGCCTTAGCCGCATCGAGATCGAAGTTCAGTGCCTTGATTGTCTCATTCGCATTATATGGAATGGTTGTCGGCAGCAATGAATTTGCAGTCTGTGCATATCCAAAGGTAAGTGCCTTAGTCAAGCCTTCACGATCCAGTGCCAGAGCCAGCGCACGACGGACATGCACATCAGAGAAATTCTTGTCCAGCGTATTGAAGAACAATTGCTCTGTCACCCAGCTGCCATTAGTTACTACTGTAGTGTCAGGGCCTTTTTTTATTTCATCGGCATTTTGCAACGCCAAAGATTCAATAGCATTCACTTCACCGGCCTTCAGCTGGTTAATGGCCTGGCTGTCATCTTCAATCAGCTTGTAAACAAGCTTATCAATATAAGGTTTTCCTTCTTGCCAATAGTTCGGGTTCTTCGTGAACGTCAGATCGCCAGCAGCATCCCACTGTTCAACAACGAAAGGTCCTGTACCTACCGGTTTCTTGAAAAACTCTTCTTCGGATACCCCGCCGAAATTGTTCGGAATTATTCCGTTGGAGAAGTTGGACAGCTCAGAGATGAACGGTGTGTAAGGCTCTTTAAGCGTAATAACAAACGTTTGATTATCCTTCGCTACAGTGGTATCAACCTTTGCCGCTATCGCCAGCGGTCCGCCAACCTTCAAATGCCGCTGTAAGGAGAATGCTGCATCCTCTGCAGTAACTTCAGTACCGTTCGAAAACTTCAAGCCGTCACGCAATACAAACGTATACGTCAAGCCGTCTTCACTGATGCTATGGGACTTGGCGAGCCAGTCCACAATTTCACCCTTGCTGTCAAAAGCAACCAAAGATTCGAATACTTTATCAATGGCAAAGGCGTTATTCGATGTAATCTGATTATGCAAATCAAGTGAGGTTACGGAAGCAGGCCGTCCATAGACGAAGGTTCCTCCCGCCGCAGGCTCCTCCGGAGTTGCGCTCTGGTTTGCCCCTTGATTCGTGTTCTGCTGGGCGTTCTTATTTGACCCAGAATTATTCTTGGAATCAGAGCATCCTGCAACCACCACTAATAATAGAAGTGCTACGGTTCCTATCCAAAATGACTTTCTAAATGCTTTAAGCTGTGACATGTCTGACTCTCCCCTCTTATAAATCATATATGTTTAGTATGGATTGTATTATGGCGTAAACCCCCTTCTCTGTCAAACAAAATATCATGGTTACGGAAAGCTAGCCTCGATTAAAACAAAACGGGACGAAGCCGGAAATCCGCTGCTTCGTCCCGTTTACTATATTGCGATAACGTGCCTAAGTCAAACATTCCGGAATCATATAATTTCCTGGAGCGCAACTTTCACTTGCATGGCCTTGTCGATGCCGGCGGTTACTGTTCCTGGCGAAGCGGGGTTCACCTCAAGCACGTTGTCAATCCCCCCCGGAACGATAACCGGAGTGACCGTAGACAGCCCGGCAGCGCGGATCACGTCAAGATCGAATTCAATCAGCAATTGCCCGGCCTTCACCTGCTCACCGGTCTCCACATGAAGCACAAAGCCTTCTCCCTTCAGGGAGACTGTGTCAATACCTACATGAATAAGCACTTGCGCTCCACTGGCATGCTCCAGAATGACGGCATGTTTGCTTTTCTTGATCACATGGGCCACGGTACCGTCGAACGGCGCGTAGACCTTGCCTTCGCTGGGTTCAATGGCGATGCCATCTCCCAATTGTTTGCCGGCAAACCCGGGGTCCGGCACCTGATCCAGAGCCACCAGTGTTCCTGTAAGGGGTACCAGGAATGTAAGGGTTCCCGGCTCATCTGCCGCCTCAACCAGATTCGGAGCAAAGACCGGGGAGGCCGTGCGTACATTCACGTCCGTGGTATTCTCAGGCCGCATCTCTTCAGACCGAGGAGGTGCTGACACTGTTCCGCCGGAGCCTGCCGTCTGCTCTGCCGGACCTGCGGACATCTCATCACGATAGCCAAACAGCCAGGTAAGCACGAAGGCTACAGCCATCGCAACCAGATTGACCAAAATGTACATCGGAAGCTGGCCGTTCAGATACAGCAGGGTTCCGGGAATCACCGTAATGGCCATGCCGTTGCCGGCCAGTTGGAACAGCGAAGCCAGGAAACCGCCCGCCGCGCCGCCGATGAGACCCATTACAAAAGGTTTCATATACCGGAGGTTAACCCCGAAGATCGCCGGTTCGGTAATACCGAGCAGAGCGGACAGTGAGGACGGCAATGCCAGCGCCTTCAGCTTGGTGTTCTTCGTCTTCAGTCCCACAGCGAGACAAGCGGCACCCTGAGCAGCCATTGCGCAGGTAATAATCGCATTAAACGGGTTGACACCCGTGCGCTCCACCAGCTGAATCTCCAGAAAATTAAAGATGTGATGCACGCCGGTCACGACCACAATCTGGTGCAGCGCCCCGATCAATAGCCCTGCAATGCCCAAGGGCAAATCAAGCACATAAGTGGTTGCATTCAGTACGCCCGTCTCCAAGGAATGGAACAGAGGGCCGATGGCGAACAAGCCCAGCGTGATCATGAGCAGCAGAGTCAGGAACGGCGTCAAAATCAAATCAAGCGCTTCTGGAATACGCTTACGTAATGCCTTTTCCAGCTTCGCCCCGATCAGTCCCATAATAAATGCCGGCAGTACCGACCCCTGATAACCTACAATCGGGATAAATCCGAACATAATCAGCGGCTCCGCCGTCCCTCCGGCAACTGCATAGGCATTGGGCAAAGCCGGATTGACAAGCATCAGCCCAAGCACAATCCCTAGAATGGGACTGCCGCCGAATACCCGGAAGGCCGACCAGGCTACCAGTGCAGGCAGGAAAGCAAAAGCGGTATCCGTGAGCACTTGGGTGAACAGCAGAAAATTGGCTGAGATATCCTCGGGCACGAGCCCGAACAAAGAAAGAATCTGCGGCTGGGTCAGCAAACCGCGCAGCCCCATGAACAACCCAGTGGCTACCAGAACCGGAATGATGGGAACGAATACGTCCCCGAAAGTGCGAATGGACCGCTGGAACACATTCCCCGCCTTTTTGCCCTGATCTTTCAGATCTTCCTTGGAGGTGCTCTGAAGGCCCAGCTTCTCTACTTCCTCAAAAATACGGTTGACGGTGCCGGTGCCGAAAATAATCTGATACTGTCCGGAGTTAAAAAATGCCCCTTTGACTTTGTCGATGCCCTCGACCTGCTCTTGGTTAATGCTATCCTTGTCCCGCACCATAATACGCAGTCGGGTAGCGCAGTGCGCGAAGGAGATGATGTTGTCTTCTCCTCCTATAGCCTGCACAACCTGCTTGGCGATCATTTGATTTTCATTCATAACGCTATTCCTCCCCGTTGTATTCAATCTCCCATTGGACAACCCGGAACTCCGCGCTGCCGCCTTCGGCATAAAGGCGGATGCCTGTGCTTACCTGTTCAGGAAAAATTCTCGCCGAAAATACCGTTTCTCCGTCATTCACAAACACTTCAACCGATGATGTATCCACAAACATTTGCAGGGTTAGCATGCGATTCCGAAGACCGGCCATGCAGCTCCGCTCCGTCCCGAACTCCAGGGCCAGAGCTTGACCTGACTCGGAACGGTCCAGTACCACTTTCCCCGCTGCGGTATCGTAATAGATGACTGTTCTCTCATTGGGGCCGACACGGAACTCAATGCCGAAGTGTTCTGCTCCATCCTCCCGGATCTGGGCCAGCAGCTCATAGACAGTGCCCCCAAGCTCCTTCATCTCAGCTGCCCCGCTGTGTATTACCGCGTGGGCCTCTGTCATCCGCCCCCGGCGTTTGACCAGTTCTCTGGCCGGACGCTGGATCAGACGGCCGTTCTCCAAGGTCAGCTCGCGGGGCAAAGTCAGACAATGCGCCCAGCCATGCTGATCCGTAGGATAATCAATCTCCGGCAGCCCCATCCATCCGACCAGCAAACGTCTGCCGTCGGGTGCCTGGGTTGTCTGTGGCGCATAAAAATCAAAGCCATAGTCAAGCTCTCTAAATTCACCATGGCGGAAATCCCTGTCCGGCAAGCGCAACGGATCGCCAGTGAGATATCCTGACTGATAGATATTCGGGAATTTGTCGCCCTCCGGCGCAAGACCTTGCGGGGAAAACAGCAGCACCCCTGCTCCATCCAGTTCAAAGTAATCGGGGCATTCCCACATATATCCAAACTTCATCAGCCGGGTGCCAAGCTCCCCTTCAAAATGCCAATTGTGCAAATCCGGCGAGCTGTACAGCACCACGCAGCCTGTATGATCTGTACGCTGTGCACCAATGATACAGTAGTAGCCCTCCGCTGCCTTCCACACTTTCGGATCGCGGTAATGATCTGTATAGCCAGGCGGCACATCGAATATAACCGGACGCTCGAGCTTTATAACCGTTCCGTCCCGTTCCATTACAGCCAGGCACTGATAGGGCAGTCTGATCCAGTCCTCGGTACGGGTATTCCCCGTATACATCAGGAACAGCTTGCCATCCTTCTCAATTGCACTGCCCGAGAACACCCCGTGTGAATCGTATTGCCCGCCCGGAGCAATGCCGATGCCAAGGTTCTTCCAGTGCACCAGATCGGAAGAAGAAGTATGATACCAATATTTCATGCCATGCTGTGTCCCCAAAGGAAACCACTGGTAAAACAAGTGGTATTCGCCTCCGTAGTAGGAGAAGCCGTTAGGATCATTCAATAACCCCACTTCCGGCTGGATATGAAATTGTTGTCTCCATGGGCTGCGTGCGACCAGCCGCTCAAGCGCTTCCCGTTCACCCGGCTCCGCTTCTTCGATAAGACGGTACAGCTGTTTTCTATCCATTTTCATCATAGGACTCTCCACTATCTATTTGGTCTAGTTCTCTTCAACGGAACCGGTTCCAACAAGCTGAAAAAGAAAACCTCTTTCCAGCATCGCTGTGAAAAAAGGTCCGGAACCGGTTCCAATGTTATTGTATGCTGAGTTCAGTCAAATTGTCAACGCTTTCTCGCTGAATAATTTCGCAGCCGGAGACGGAGACTTTGGCGACCTCTTCTCCATTCACCAAGGCTATGATGTTCTCCGCAGCCAATTGCCCCGCTTCTCTGTAATAAAATCTTATAGTCGTCAACGCCGGATGAACAATCTCAGTGACCTCGTAATCGCCGAATCCCGTCACCGACACTCCGGAAGGAATCAGTATATGTCTGAGCGAGGCTGCTTTCATCACACCGAGTGCAATATTGTCGGTCGCGCACACGATGACTGTAGGCACCCTGTCCTCAAACAGCAAATCGGCCGCCGTCACAGCCTCGTTCATTCTGAATCCGGAGGTATAAAACCTTGCATCGCAATTTCCGTATTCGCGAAGAGCCCTTTGGAAGCCTTGCTTCCGCCTTACACCTACCGCGATGTCCTGCTCCGTAACCCCAAGATAAGCGATGTGGCGATGTCCTTTTTCAAGAATATGCTTGCCCATCAGATAACCGGCCATTACATCATCATGAATCACGCTATGCAGGTCTGCATGCTGCTGCCCGATCAGTATAACCGGAATTTTGCAGTCCCGGACGGCCTTCAGGTGCCGCTCCGTTACTTGCGCCGCCAGCAGCAGCAGACCGGAAACTTTTTGCCTCGCCATCTCATAAATGAATTCAATTTCCCGCTCCAAGTCCTGATTGGTGTTGGCAATGAGCAGCTGATACTGGCGTCCCCGCAACTCATCGTCTATGCCCATTAAGGTCTGTGAGACTGCATAGGAGTCGAGGCGCGGAACAATTGTGCCGATAATGCTGGTCCGCTTTGCCTTCAGGCTTTGGGCGAATGTGTTGGGCACATACTGGTTCTGTTTGATGATGCGTTCGATTTTCTCTCTCGTCGCATCGCTGACAGAACCACCGTTCAAATATCTTGAGACCGTACTTTTAGCCACACCCGCCGCCCGGGCGATATCAATGATAGTTTTCATTCTCAGGGCTCCTAGCTGAATTTTTCTTTCATATCCCTCTATTTTACCACATGGATACCAGTCAGCTTAATAGAACAAATCCCAGCCTAAGCCCCATTCAAAAAAAGTGCCTGCCCCTAATGCATACCGGGACAGGCACCTTCAACTTCATCATACATTTACAAGCAGATTTCTTAAACTTATTTCAAACTCTTCCAGACCCAATTCTCCACTTCCGGCAGGTCAATGCCCTCTTCACGGATATACTCATAATGCTTCTTAACCATAGCATCCATCTCATCCGCGATGGCAGTGTGTTTGTCAGCTGCAGGCAAGCTCAGAACAGCTTCCTTCGTCAGATCGAAACGGTCCATCTGATTCAGTACACGCATATCGAACGGAGTCGTGATGTCGCCGTTCTCACGGTAGCCATGCACATGCAGGTTATGATTGTGGCGGTCGAAGAACAAGTCTTTAATCAGGCCTTCATAACCGTGGAAAGCGAAGATGACCGGTTTATCCTTTGTGAAAAATTGATCAAACTCATCGTCGGATAAACCACGCGGATCAAGTTTCTGGCTTCTCAGCTTAAGCAGATCGACCACGTTGATATAACGGATTTTCAGCTCAGGCAATTTCTCATGCAGGATAGAGATGGCAGCCAAAGCTTCAATCGTAGGTTCGGTACCTGCAGAAGCGAATACAACATCAGGCTCTCCGCCTTCGTCCGTGCTGGCCCAGTCAATGATCTTGAGTCCTTTATCAACCAATTCCTGCGCCTCTTGAGCCGAGAACCACTGTGGACGCGGATGTTTGGACGACACAATCAGGTTGATCTTTTGACGGTCGTTCAGGATGGTGTCAAATACAGCCAGCAGGGAGTTGGCATCAGCCGGCAAATATTCCCGGATGAATTCCGGTTTTTTGTCAGCCAGATGACCCAGCAAACCCGGATCCTGGTGCGTATAACCATTATGGTCCTGCTGGAACACAGTTGAAGTTGCGACAACATTGAGTGAAGGGATATCAGCGCGCCAGCCTTGATCGGTTGCTTTACGCAGCCATTTGAAGTGCTGGGTAATCATCGAGTCCACAACACGCAGGAAAGCTTCATAACTTGCAAAGAAGCCATGTCGTCCGGTTAGTACATAACCTTCCAGCAGTCCTTCCGCCTGATGCTCCGATAATTGGGAATCAATCACACGGCCATACGAGGCGAGGAATTCGTCATTAGGTTCATTAATTTGATCCAGCCATTGGCGTTTGGTCACTTCAAACACAGGTCCCAGACGGTTGGACATCGTTTCATCCGGTCCAAAAATCCGGAAGTTGCGGTTATCTTCATTGAGCAGGACAACCTCTTTCAGGTATTTTCCGAGAACGGCCATATCCTGGGCTACTACTTTACCTGGAACGGAGTTATCAAGCACATAATCGCGGAAATCCGGCAGGCGCAAATCTTTGATAAGGTTGCCAGCGTTGGTAACAGGATTCATCCCCATACGTCTGTCGCCTGTCGGCAGGATTTCGGCAAGCTCTGCGTTCAAGCGGCCGTTCTCATCAAATAATTCTTCCGGTCTGTAGCTGTTCATCCATTCAAGCAAAGCTGGAGCATGCTTCATATTTTTCTGGTCAACCGGAATTGGCACCTGATGGGCACGGAACGAACCGGTATTCGGCACACCGTCCCATGCTGCCGGTCCAGTCCAGCCTTTAGGGGAACGGAAGACGAGCATCGGCCATACCGGGCGGGTAAGGTCGTTATTTTCACGCGCATTTTTTTGAATGGCTGCAATTCTTTCGACGATGGTATCGAGTACCTTCGCCATTTCCGGATGCATATGTTCAGGGTCTTCGCCTTCAACAAAAAACGGCTCCCAGCCCATGCCTGTAAAGTAAGCGGTGATTTCTTCCTTCGATTGACGGGACAGAATCGTCGGGTTGCTGATTTTAAATCCGTTCAAGTGCAGAATCGGCAAAACAGCGCCATCTGTGACAGGGTTGATGAAGCGGTTGGAGAACCATGATGCGGCCAGTGGTCCGGTTTCAGCCTCACCATCTCCCACAACAACAGCAGAAATCAAATCCGGGTTATCCAGAATAGCGCCAGCGCCGTGGGATAAAGAATAACCCAGCTCGCCGCCTTCATGGATAGATCCAGGAGTTTCTGGTGCAGCATGGGAAGCAACGCCGCCAGGGAACGAGAATTGTTTGAACAGTTTTTTGAGACCCGGGATATCCTGCGTAATTTCCGGATAAATCTCAGTATAGCTTCCGTCCAGATAGGAATTCGAAACCATGACCTGACCGCCATGACCCGGACCTTCAACATAGAACATGTTCAAATCATATTTAGTAATAACACGATTCAAATGGGCATAAATAAAGTTCTGGCCCGGAATAGTACCCCAGTGTCCGATAGGTTTAATCTTAATGTCAGCATCTTTTAAAGGTTCTCTTAACAACGGATTGTCTTTCAAATACAGCTGACCTACCGAAATGTAGTTGGTTGCACGCCAATATGCGTCAAGCTTTTCCAGATACGTTTTAGACGAATAATCGACTTTCATGGTTGATAATCCCATTTCATCCACTCCTATATATATATTGTTGCTTATTGCCATTCTTTTTCTCTACAAATACATCATACCTCTGCTCAAAATAAATACAACCTTTTTGACAAGTGATACGGTCCAATTTTGTGAAAATTTGAACATAGTATGAAAAACTCAGGAAAAAGGCTGTCAGAACACGGTTATATTGAAATTTATGTAAATACGTTACATCCACAAAAAAGTAAAGGATACAAAAAAATAAGACCGGGAAAATTCCCGGTCTTATTTTGCTCCTTAATGAACAGAAACAAACGTATTAAATTTCAAATATTGATAATGAAACCGCATATGGGAAAATTCAAAGGGAGTACCATTGTCCAAAAAGAAAATCCCCTCCATAATGCCAACAGGTTCATTTTCTTTCAAGTGCAGCAGCTCCTGATCCGTGGACAAGGACGGCTCGGCAAAAATAGATAAAAATGATTTGGTTACGGCCAGGTTCCGCGAGTCTTCCAGATAATTAAAAATGGAGCCCTCGATAATCGTCTGGTTTAAATCCTGGACGATTTTTATCGGGATATACCCCGTCTCTATCATAAAGGGATCATCATCGAACAGGCGCAAGCGGACGATTTTGTATACAAAATCATGGGGCCCCAGGAACAAATCCCGCTGCAATTCTTTGGTTGGCGGAATGACTTCGAAATTCAATACTTTGACTTTAGGTTTCTTGCCATGCATCTGGAAATTGTCGGTGACACCCAGATTGGAACCTTCGTAATTGAAGATGGATTCGTTTTTTATGTATAAGGGGTTAATAAACGTGCCTGAACCTCGTTTTTTGAAAATGATTCCGACGCTTTCCATTTTGGTTAATGCGCGCTTGATGGAGCTGCGGCTAACCTGATACGTTTCGCTAAGACTGCGTTCATCGGGTAATCGCATATCCGCAAACTGTCCAGCAAAGATTTTCATTTTAAGGTCATCAATTATTTGCTTGTAGACAAATTGTGTCATGGAGTACTCCCTCTCAGGTCTTCTGTAACAATTGATATGTATTCAAACAACCTCTTCTGTACTAACGAAAGGGTATGGATTAAAAATCAATATTAACTATATCATAATAATGAGATGGTTTATACTTTTCTCCACCCGATTTCTGCTAAATGAGGAAGTTTTATTTCAAAGAAAAACCTGATGATCTGCCGAAATATAAGAATGTGGCTATTTTTCCGGAGAGGGGGAGTTTATTATGCATATTGAAATCGTCAAAAGTCTGATCAGCCAAGTAACTGAAGAAGTCTTCTCAGAGAACAAGGATGCTATTGAGAAGGATGGAATTCAGAAAGAAAGCGTTGAATTGGCCGTTCAGTTATCCGCCTTAACAACAATAAAGATCCTTGAAAAACTTGAACTTATTGATAAAAACTAAACGTCTGTCTATCTATATTACATACACACTGACTTAGACAAGAACGCAAGCAACCCGCAGCAAGGGAATAATCCTTACTGCGGGTTGTTTTATTGACTTATTTCACGCGGCGGACCTTTTTACTTACCATTAAAACCGCTCTTTACAAACGGGCCTTATTCACGCCGGGCGGCTGTATCTCCCTCTTCATCAAGCTGCCTTAGCTCCGCTATCTGATGCAAGTGATTCAGCATCTGCTGAAAATGATCAGCTTTTTTCTGAATCGTAAGGACAAGCATCTCAAACTGTTCGGAATCCTGTCCTGATTTCTCTATGACATGCAGCAGATCGGCATTGATGCGTTCCACATTTTCAAGGCTGCTGTCCTGGGAAACCTGTATTTTCTCCAGATGCTGGAATACCTCTTCCTCCGCTTCGACGATCTCGTTCATATAAACGGTCGATTGGCCGATCCGCTCGTTCGTCTCTGCCATGGCCCGTGTTCCATCACTGGACTTGTTGTGCAGCTGTTCTATCACGCCTGTCATCCCCGACAGCGAACCCATAATTTCTTCCACATGGCTGCGGGTCCGGTCGGCAAGATTGCGGATTTCTGAAGAAACGACCGCGAACCCCCGTCCATGCTCACCAGCCCTTGCCGCCTCGATGGCTGCGTTCAGGGACAGCAGATTGGTCTGCTCAGCGATTTCCGTAATAATGCCTGCCAGCTGCCCAATACTCTGAAAATGCTGGTTTAGCTCTTGATTTAAAGACACAAACTGGGTGAATATCGCCGAGGCTTTTTGCATTTCAGCAGATATCTGTACGTTGGCTTCCTTCGCATATTCAATTTTGTTTGAGGAAAACGCGAGACTGCCATACATTTCATTGATAAGCCTTTCAGTTTGCTCGCTGTTGGCTTTCAAATGCTCCAGCAGCCGCTGAGTTCCGCCGATCTGGCTGATCATCTCTCCGCTTCCCGCGCGCAGAGCTGCAAAATCCTCTACCATCCGTCCCTCTTCCTGGAGGATGAACCCGGTTTCGCGGCTGATCTGCTCCGCCAAGGAATAGGCATGAATGCCATAGGATAATGGCTTGGAGACGGGATTCAAATCATTACAGGTGCTTGATTGGCCGGGCATACTGTCCTTTTCTGTCTGGATGACGCTGCCATGAGTTTCTATATCCGCGTCACGGCTGCTTTTCCCCCATGAAGCACGCAGCTTGTTGATCCATTGCATAGTGAGTCCCCCTTAGCCGACCAGCAGTAATACCATTGTCTGGTTGGCATGCTTTGTGTAATATTGCTCCCCGTAGCTGATGAAGCCGGCGGTGTTCCCGCAGAACCCGATCATCTTGTCGTCAAATCCTGCCCACAAGCCATCCCGGAGGAACAGCCTGTCGCGCAGCGTACAATTGATGTTGAGTACAAAAGCAGGCTTAAACGGAATCTCACGCAGCGTCTGCTCCAGCACCACAAGCGGGTCAGCCGCGCTAAGCACCTCCAGATAAGTGCTCGGCATCAATTGGCTGTAGAAGGTAATAGACTTGTCCGGATTGATGACCATCGGAGATGCAATAATCAGATCGTCTTCGTATCTTTTGCCCAGCGGGTTGCTCAGGAAATGTCCGGCTAACAGGTCTTCCTTCACATCCAGCACACGCGCATATTCTTCCGCCGCCGGGCGGCCGTTAAACGAATATACCGTTCGTCCAAACACATCCGCTTCTGTTACCAGCAGTTTCATTCCGGTCGGAACGTATATGTTTTCTTTGATCAATGCGGTACGGGCGGTCAAGTTGAAAAAGATTCCCAGGTTGCGCACCCGGCGGCTTCCGATAAAAAGATAGGTCTCTCCGCTCTCATCATCCGCTGCGCTTCCGCCAAGCACCTTGAACTCTTGATCGATAAAATAAAGCGAGGAGAGAATCGTCTCCTCCATTGCAGCCCTTCCGTCGCACAGCAGCAGCAGAAACGCATTCACATTGTCTTTTACTTTATGGTACGAGGCCTTGAGGTTATCGCCGCTGAGCACGGGCGGGTGCAGAATCTCCACAATATCGGCGATATCCGCATCGTATTCAAACCCCGAAACCACGCCGTTCCGGTAACCCTTCGGGGTATATTCACCTTTGGTCGAACATAACACGGCATTTGCAGGCGCATGCGGGGACAGTTCCCTGACTGCACCAGCGGAGGCGAACAGCACGAGACCACGGCCGCCTGGCTTCTCGCCAAGGTAACGTTTGGCTTCGTCCAATGTGTCAAAAGATAAAGCTTTCATTATGTATCACAACCTTCTTTCGCGGGAAGCTTCCCTTATAAACTTTATTGAAAAATTTAGCTTTTATTTTCAATTCTCTAATGGTAAAACAAGAATGGGGATTGTTGTCTGTGAGCAATGTCGCAGGCAGCTTGAAGAATCACAATTCCAAGGCTGAAAAGGCATACGCCTATAGGTCAGTTGAGCGCATGCCCGAAAGCCTGTATGATGAACGTACAGTTACCCGAAAGGACAGGAAAGAAGGTGCATGATGACTTATTCACAGCGTTCAACCCACAGCGCAGCCTCATCTGACTTCACGTATCTGGAGTACCAGATTGGCATTGCCGGGGAAGAATTGAAGCAAGCTGAACATGCCGGAAAAGCTTGTGAGGCAGATTTGAACCGGTTAAGAACCTCTCCTGCGTATGACCCGGCGGCTGATGCCTCCGAGGAGGAGAAGCTGCTGGAGCAGGCAGCCAGACAACAAGCCTTAGCCGAAGCTATCCGCACAAGTCTCGCCGGACTTGAGGATGAGCTTGCGAAGCTTGAGGATGAATGAACATCTGATCAGCCAAGTGGAAACGGATAATTTATAGCGGGAAGCATATAAATACTTTTATTTACAAAAAGCCGCCGAACCTCTCAGGGTTCGGCGGCTTTGCCGCATGCGGGTCATCGCGTAGTACGCTATTAGGTCAGTTTCACCAGACTGTAATTTTTCTTGCCCTTGCGGATGATGATGAATCTTCCGCCGATAGCGTGATCAGCTGTAATCTCCACTTCAAGCTCACTCACACGCTCACCGTTAATGGAGATTGCTCCTTTGGTGATATCCTCACGCGCCTGGCGTTTGGACGGCTCAACCCCTAAGTCCACCAGCCATTCCACGATATTTTTCGATTCAGCGGCTGTGGTATAGGTCGGCATTTCCTTGAAGCCTTCCTCGATTTCGTCTGCGGTCAGGGAGCGGATATCCCCGCTGAACAGGGCAGCGGTGATGCGTTTTGCCTGCTCCAGCAGCTCTTCGCCATGAACAAACCGGGTCATCTCTTCGGCCAGTGCTTTCTGAGCTTCCCGTTTATGCGGTTCGGTTTGTACTTTTTCGGCAAGTGCTTCGATTTCCGTCTTACTCAGGAACGTGAAGTATTTGAGGTATTTCACCACATCGCGGTCATCGGTGTTGGCCCAGAACTGGTAGAACTCATACGGCGTCGTTTTCTTAGGATCAAGCCACACGGCACCCCCGGCGGTTTTGCCGAATTTGGTGCCATCCGATTTGAGCATCAGCGGGATGGTAAGACCAAACACCTTGGCTTCGCTGCCTTCTTTTTTACGGATAAGATCCAGTCCGCTCGTGATATTGCCCCATTGGTCAGAGCCGCCGATCTGCAGCTGCACATCCTCATGCTGGTACAGATGCAGGTAATCAATCGACTGCAGAATCTGGTAGGAGAATTCGGTGAACGAAATCCCGCTGTCGAGCCGGCTGGAAACGACATCTTTGGCCAGCATCGTGTTGATGCTGAAGTTTTTGCCGTAGTCCCGCAGGAATTCGATCACGTTAATGTTCTTTGTCCAGTCATAGTTGTTGACCATACGCACCTGGTTATCACCGTCAGTAACAAACAATCGCTTCATTTGAGCAGTCAGCGCTGCAACATTCTCCTGCACCTGCTCCATCGTCTGCAGCGAACGTTCACTCTGGCGGCCGCTTGGATCGCCGATCGTGCCGGTTGCCCCGCCGATCAGAATTACCGGACGGTGTCCGGCGAGCTGGAAACGCTTCAGCATCATAAAGGGAATCAAATGGCCGATATGCATGCTGTCGCCTGTAGGGTCTACGCCGCAATAGAGCGAAATCGCCTTCGTATTCGTTAGTTCCCGCAGTCCTTCCGCATCCGTCTGCTGATTAATGGCATCGCGCCATTCCAGTTCATCAATAATGTTCAACATGATACAGCCCCTTTTGTGTAATTATTCGTGTTCTTTGGATTTACGTTGAAGCAAGCACAGCAGCTGGGTTTCGGAGGATTTGGCCAACAAAAAAATCGCCCCCTTGTCTATGAAGACACAGGGACGACTATAATTAACCGTGTTACCACCCAAATTGCACGAACACTTAACAGCTGTGTCCGTACCACTTTCAGCGAGTTATCGTTCGCTTCCTTCCGCTTGGCGTTACCCAAGATACTCCGGAGTGTAATTCGCAGTCCATGTGTGTGCCGGGTTCCATCACCCCCCGGCTTTCTGTGACAGGGACAAAGGCTGCTACTGTCTCGTTCAACGTATACCAACTATAAGATTACAGAAAGTATAGCCAATTCAAAATTTATTGTCAATGCGGCGGCTGTGCGTAAACCTGATCTGCGTCTAATACCTTATTTACAGCACCTATTTGAAACCGGCTGCTCTATTGAGATTGATAATAATTAGCCTATTGTGCCAAACTCTTTACTGCTTCCTTCCGCTCCGCTTCATCCCCAAGCCAGGCTCCCTGCCCGATCAGCAGCTCCTGCAGCCGGTCTACCGGAACATCCCGCGAACTGCCGGACATTGAGCTTGCGAGATACGCCGCTGTGCCCGCCGCCTGGCCCATGGCGAAGCAGTTTGGCATAACGCGCAGCGAGCCCTGCACGATACGGTCAGAGGATACGGCGCGTCCGGCCACCCACAGGTTATTGATGCCTTTGGGCAGCAGCGCCCGATACGGAACACCGTGGGATCTGCCGTTCGGCAAATGCTTGATCTCCATTGCATCCTTGGAGGTGGTCAGATGGATGTCAATAAAGTACGAATTGCGGGCGATGTCGTCGTGGAAAGAAGCCATATTCAAGAAGTCCTCCTGGACCAGAACATAATCTCCAACAATCCGGCGTGTTTCACGAATGCCGATCTGCTCCCCGGAAGCGGCCAAATGCGCGTTCTCGAAACCCGGAACATAATTGCGGAGAAACTCGACCTGCACCTGGATGCCCTTACGGCCCTCAATGGCGCCTCGTGTCAGATCCTCAGCCTTGGTCCCGTCAATGCCGAAAATATGCCCGAAATTCACCCCGACCCGGGTATCGGAAACCCAGGAAAAGCCCGACACTTCCTTTCTTCCAAGAGGAAGGTCACCGGCAGCCTGCGCCTTCTGGACGAGTGCGGAAATCTGCCCCGTATCGCCGCTTTCGCGTAAATATGCTTTGAACCGGGAGCGGTTCACATCACTGAGCAGATAGCACATAGTGCCTGGCTGAAGCTCACCCTGTTCTCCGCCCTTTTGAAACTCTGCACCCGCCAGAGCGGCAATATCCGCATCGCCTGTAGCGTCTATGATATAGCGGCATTTGATATAGGAGCGACCCGTTTTGTTGACAATGACCACTCCATCCACAGTTGCGGAGTCATCGCCCAGAATAGCCTGAGGAACAAAGGTATGATATAACACTTCGGTACCGCTTTCAATTACCGCTTGCTCATAAACCCGTTTCAATACCTCCGCATCGATCGGCACCCAGTCCAGGCGGTCGCCGTACTCAGCGATAAATCCTGGCCTGCAGCTGCGCTTCATGCTCTCCAGCAGCTCCAGCCCAATGCCCCGGACGACCGGTTTTTCGTGGTCCGTATAAGGGCAGAAAGCGGGAACCAGCGCAGCTGTTCCCATTCCGCCCAAATAGCCTCTTTGCTCTACGAGCAGCGTGGAAGCTCCGTTTCTGGCCGCCGCCAAAGCCGCCGCGATCCCTGCTGGCCCGCCCCCCACCACAAGTACATCCACTTCACGGCTTACCTCAATCTGATCGGCTGGCAGAATTATCTTAGTCATTGCAAACCCTCCTATGTTCTATCCTTTCACTAATATTATATAACCCCATAAAGCTTTACTTTACTTTCACTTTAGTTTCATTTTTGCTTTCACATAAACGATTGGCACTATATTCACCACTGCGAAAATCGCAATTGCCGCATATAGCGCCCACCAGCCCGGCAGCAAGCAGCCCAATACCATTGCCGCACCCCCGGCGACATACCATTTTCCAGCGAAGCGCTGAGCCCTGAACCATGCCTGTTCATCTCTCATCGTCTCTTTG
This sequence comes from Paenibacillus sp. FSL L8-0470, assembly GCF_038008625.1. Classification (NCBI taxonomy): domain Bacteria; kingdom Bacillati; phylum Bacillota; class Bacilli; order Caryophanales; family Paenibacillaceae; genus Paenibacillus; species Paenibacillus sp. FSL L8-0470. Next base: position 1,835,467 of record NZ_JBBOZM010000001.1, on the reverse strand, counting down.
GTCCGCAGGCCTGCCAGGGAATTCCGTCTCAGCTTAGGCATCCGGTTGCCGGTAAGCAGCATAATCAGTCCGAGCATCCCTGCAGCAATCCGCACAAGATCCATTCCCGAGAAGGCGATACTGTCTGCTTGCACAAATAATGCCTGAACCGATATTCCCGCAAACAGCATGGTGCTGCATAGGGTGGTAATATCCAATATTTTGGCGATGGATCTTGCGTTGTCTTCGCCTTTTTGTGCGGCGCTTCGAATAATGAAAAAGAAGATCAGCTTAAAGAATATGAACCCCATCAGGCCTAAAGCGGCCAGAAAGGGTACCTCCGGGCTGGATTTGGGCACAAAGCGGTCGGCATTCCCTTTAATGTCGAAGTGCATCGGCACCATGTCCGGCATTTGCGGGTACAGATAGAGATATAAACCCATTGGAATTAAGGCAACAAGCAGGGCAATGATGCTGGTCATCTTGAATTTGAGCATCTTCATTCCTCCTCTTTGAACGCTAGAATCCACTTCATTACATCATCAAATACACTGGTGTTCAGTTCATAATAAATATACTTCCCGTCCCGCTCGGTGCGGACCAGATCGGCCTCCCGGAGTATGGACAGATGATGCGACACGGTCGCCTGCGTCATCTCAAAGCGTTCGCCGATGCTTCCTGCAGTCATCCTTCCGCCCTTCAGCATTTCGAGCATCTCTCTGCGGTATTCATCCGACAGAGCTTTGAAAGTATCCTTAATTCCCATGCGCACCTCCCGTTAACAATTAGATAAAAATCATTTCGAAATATTTCTATATGTAGGATATTCCATTTTCACTAAAATTACAATTGGGGAGCTCCCGATTATCCATGAACGTAGAATAAGCCTTGGAAGATGATCCAAGGCCCTTTATTTCTATTTTCTAAACTATTATTTCCTCAAACATACCCTGACTGGACACCAGCTGCTCTCTCACCTCATCCACCACATTCCGCAGGCGTTCACAAGTTTCAATCAGCTGGTTGACTTCTTCCCGGCCCACCTTCTCAATAATCTCGTTCATGACGCAGGAATACCGCTCCATCTTCTTGTTGAATTCTGTCTGTCCCTGTTCCGTAAGGCTGATGTAGATCACTCTGCGGTCTGTTACAGACATGGCGCGTTCAATATACCCCTTCTCTTCCAGAGAGCTGACAACCTGCGAGGCGGTCGGTCTGCTGATTTGCAGCAGCTCGCTTATTTTGGAGATCATGACTCCCGGACATTCCGGCGCCTCCGGTTCTCTACTCTCTTTCTTCATCATGACATTGATGGCGGACATCATAAGAAATTCCCCGTGGGGAATCGAATCATTCCATTTGGTGCGGGTGGTCAAGCGTTTGAGGTTCTCAAAAACCATTAGCAGCTTTTCTTCTTGACTATCCTGGGGATTCATAAGACACCTCCGGTTATAGTAGGTCACACCCTTACATTTCTCGAAAAATAGCGTCGTTCAGCTTCTGCAGCAGCTGCCCGAAATTCTCCCGTTCCTCTTCGCTCCAGTCCTCCAGCATTTTGCCGACCTTGTCCTGGCGGATATCCATATTCTGTTTCAACATGTTAAGTCCAAGTTCAGAAATCTGCAGCGTATAAGCCCTTCCGTCCTGCGGGTCTGGTTCACGGAACAGATAACCCTTCTGCTCCAGCGTTGATGCCTGTCTGCTGATCGTAGAGATATCCAGCCGGAATTCCTCAGACAGCGCCTTTACACCGGCCGAGCCGTGCGTGGCGATTTGACGCAGCAGCAGATAAGCTGAGAAGTCCAGCATGCCGAGTTTTTTATACGTGCTCATTGATGTCAAACGGCGGCTGAGAATTGACATTTCCAGTTCTATGGTTTCTATCGGACGTTTCTCCATGGCAGGTTGTGACCTCTCTTTCAGCTCAAGCATATGATAGTGATACAAGTAATTTTCATAGGAATACACGGATGATTATTGACATCACCATGGCAACTTGTATAATACAAGTATATACTTTCATTATACAAGTTATTCTTATAAAAGCTAGTGAATTGTTACTGGGGGAACTTTATGAAAGCTCATGAATTTATGATCACTCAGGTCTACAAGGTCAAAGAATATGATACCGTTCGGACCTTTATTGAGAAATGTATTCAGCACCGGATCAGCGGCATGCCGGTCATCAACGACAGAAACGAAATCGTCGCTTATTTAAGCGATGGAGACATTATGCGCTATATCGGCAAACATGATGATATCATCGTTGATTCCTTTTTCCAATTGAATGTGATTAAAGGCGATGAGGATGAGTACGAAGAACGGACCCGGAAGCTGCTGAATCTTAATGTGATGGCAATCGCCAAAAAGAAAGTCATCACGGTTTCCTGGGACGAAGACATCGAACGGATCGCCGCCATTCTGGGTAAAAAACAGATCAAAAAGGTTCCGGTTGAACGCGGACGTGTGCTCGTAGGCATTATCAGCCGCGGCGACGTCATCCGCCATTCCTTCAAATCCCTGCTCTAGCCGCGCATCGCTTCGAAAAGATAGACATCTTCCGGCTGTCCTCCCCAGTTGCGAACAGGTGACAGGACAGCCGCTTATACCTCGGGAAGCTCCTGCCCGCAAAGCCCATAAAATATAAGATGCAGCAGCTCATCCAGAAAAGCAGTCTTATCCTTGTGTTTTTCCATCGCCCCAAGCATTTCCTCGGAACTCTTCATGTAGACTTGAATTATCATCAGGAACGCCTCTACAGAGACCTTATCCGAAATTTCACCGCTCGCTTTTCCGTCCTCCAACATTTTGACCATCAGTGGAAGTATGTTGGTATCATACTGCTCCTGAATGAACGCATACATCTCGGGATCATCAAACAGGACCTCCTTGATCAGCGCCGGGGACAGGTTGTAATACGTTTCTTTCTCCTTGAAAATCGTGTAGCTGATCAGTTCCCTCAGCGACTGTTGCTTCAGCATTTCTTCCTCGAATTCACGGATGGCCCGCTGAATAAAATCCTTGAAAGACTCCTTAAGCAGCTCCTCCTTGCTGCCAAAATAATTATAAATCGTGACCTGCGAGACTTCCGCCTCCTTGGCAATATCGGCAATCCGCAGCCGCTTCGGCTCCCAGGTCCTCAGCATGACCATGGTTGTCTTCATAATATTCCCCTTGATCATTGCCTTTCTCTTCTCGAAGCCGTTCATGTCCTTCACCCTAACTTGACGATTTAGTGTACAGTCAGAAAAATAATGAAATATAATTTTCATATGAGTTCATATTTATATTGACTTAGGTAATTCCTGGGACTATTATAACATATGAAATATACAGTCACTAATATTTCATTATTACGGCGGGGGTGCAGCATGCTGAAGGTAGAGGGCTTAACCAAACGGTTTTCAAACGGCAGAGGGATTGAAGAAGTATCGTTCACGGTAGCGAGAGGCGAGGTGTTCGGTTTCCTGGGGCCTAACGGAGCAGGGAAATCAACAACGATCCGGCATATTATGGGATTCATGAAGCCCGACCGGGGTTCTGTCACGATTAACGGGCTGGATGTCTGGAAGGGACAGGGAACGGTGCAGAGGCACACCGGGTATTTGCCCGGTGAGATCAACTTTATTGACGGCATGACCGGCAAAGGTTTTCTTGATTTCATGGCTTCGATGCAGGGTGTGAAAAACTCCGCCAAACGTGAACAGCTGATCGACCGGCTGCAATTTGATGCCGCTACCCCAATCCGCAAGATGTCAAAGGGTATGAAGCAGAAGGTTGGAATTGTTGCCGCCTTCATGCACAGCCCCGACGTTATTATTCTCGATGAACCAACCTCAGGCCTGGACCCGCTGATGCAGAAGGTATTTATTGAACTCGTGCTGGAGGAAAAAGCAGCGGGAGCCACCTTCCTGATGTCTTCCCACAGCTTCCAGGAGATCGAACGCACCTGTGACCGGGCAGCAATTATCAAGGACGGGAAGATCATCGCCGTCAAAAATATTCATGAGCTGCAGTCGATGCAGCGCAAGCTGTTCGACATCATTTTTGAAACGGCCGAAGAAGCGGAGCGTTTCGCCCCCTCCGGCCTGCAGGTGCTTACCCGTGAAGGAAACCTGGTGCGGATTGCCGTACAGGGCAATTACAATGAATTCACCCGGGAGGTCGCCAATTTCCGGATCCGGAGTCTGGATGTATCGACGCAGAACCTGGAAGATATTTTCATGAATTATTATGATCGTGAGGCGGGTGTCCAATGAATCTTCCACTCTATAAAGAAATGATGCGGGTCAATTTGAAGGGCATTATGAATTACGCCTTTGGTTCTGCTTTCTATATCGTGTTTATGATCTGGCTCTATCCGGGACTTGCGGACAATACGAAAGCCATTGATGATCTTGTAAAAGCCATGCCCGAGGGGGTCAGCAACGCCTTTGGACTAAGCAACGGCTTCGCCAATGCCGAAGCCTTCATTGCGGGAGAATATTACGGGCTCATCCTAGTGCTGATCCTGTCCATCGTTTGTGTGCAGATGTCTACCCAGCTGGTAGCAAGGTTAGTGGACCGCGGCTCGATGGCCTATCTGCTGTCCACGCCGACCACACGCCGCAAGGTCGCTTTTACGCAGGCACTCGTGCTGATCACTTCACTGTTCATTATTATGGCTGTAACCACACTGGCCGGATTCGCCGGCAAGCTCTGGTTTCTTGGTACGGAATATGAATTCGGCATGGGCCGGTTTACCCAGCTTAACACCGTTGCGTTCCTGCTGTTTTTTGCCATTGGCGGCCTTGTCTTTCTGGTCTCCTGTATATGTAATGACGAGAAGAAAGCGTTCGGGATTTCCGGAGGCATTACCTTCGGTTTCTTCACAATCGACATTCTCGCGAAAATCACAGATAAGCTGGATGTGCTGCGCTACTTCACGTTGTTCAGCTTCTACCGCCCCGGCGATATCGTGCAAGGCACGACGGATGTCGCCTGGATTTCCTTCTGGCTGCTGCTGACCGGTCTGCTGGCCTTCGCCGCAGGCATCCAGATTTTCCGGCAGCGCGACCTGCCGTTGTAAGCCAGGGGGATCAAAGGTACTTTTGCACTTCATTCTACTGAATAGACCGTGGATGGGGGAATTCAAAGGTACTTTTGCACTTCATTCTACCGAATAGACCGTGGATGGTGAATTCAAAGGTACTATTACACTTCATTCCACCGAATAGACCGTGGATGGTGAAATCAACTGCACTTTTGCGTGCGGATTCCTGATACTTGTACACGCTCAGTGAGAGTCCGCACCTTCGTGTCATCAAGTTTGCGAGAGCGCTGCAATTTTTTACATTGCATCAGCTCTATACAAATAAGAAGTTACCGTCCTTAGCAAAGGACGGCAAAAAGGGCATCCCCGCAGATTATCCTGCCGGCAAGGATGCCCTTTGCTGCTATGCGGATTACCGCAGAATCCGCTCCGCAAACCGGGCGCCGAGCAGCTCATAGCCCTCGGCGTCGGGATGCAGGCCGTCCGGCAGGCGTTCGCTGTCGGACGCGCCGAACCAGGACAGGCCGTCGCGGTAGTGCATACGGCTGTCCCCCCGGGCCCGGAACACTTCGACGGTCCGGGCTATTTCTTCACGCATCCTCGGGAGCGTGAAGCCCAGCTTGTTCGGCTCGGTCTCGCGCTCCGAGCCGTAGATCGGCGAGATCACGAACAGCGGAGTGAGCGGATGCCGTTCGCGAATCGACAGCAGCATGCCGATGAGCGCCGGGGCGAAGACACGCGGGCTCAGCGTGGCGGCGCCGTAGACGTTCACGCCGACACAGAGCGTGATCAGGTCGGCGGGAAGGCTGGCGATCAGCCGTCCCGCCATCGGCTCCAGCTGGCAGTTGCCGGAGAAGCCAAGGCAGGTCAGGTTGTAGCCGCTGCGCGCTGCGGCGATGGCCGGCCAGGTGCGCGAAGGGCTGGAGGCCGCCACGCACTGGGTGATGGAGCTGCCGTAGGTGACCCACCTCGGCCGGGTATCCGGCAGCGGACGCGCGGCTGCGGCATCATCAATCCATAGGCCGGTCACTGTCAGGCCTATGTTCTGCGACAGGTAGATCTCCAGCATCTCGCACCCTGCGGGAAGATTGCCGAAGACGGCGGATATCTCTCCTGCAGGGAGACGTAGCGACAGGAACAGCTGCCCGTCTATGAGGCAATCCATTGCCGCTGGCTCGGGCAGCGGGGTGAATGACAAGGTCAGCGCGGAGGAGTCGGTGTGCAGCCGCAGCCGGACCCCGGCGCAAATTTCCGCCTTGCCCTCAATGCCGTCCGGCGGGTACAGCGCGTAGTCGGCGTAAGGAATCCGCCAGGGCTTAATCCCCTCCTGCCGGTGCTCCAGCGACACCGCGCCGTGAAACCAAGCGTCCATTAAGGGAAGCTGCTTCACAGCCGCTCCCCCTCCATCACACCTGCATCATCCGCTGGTGTGAAATTCTCCCCCAGCCACACATCCTGTGCCAGAAGCCGGTGCTGCAGCTCGGGAATGGAGATGCTGCGCGAATCTCCCCCGTCGCGCAGTGCCAGCGCCGCTGCCGTTCCGCAGGCCTGGCCCATCGAGAAGCAGTTTGGCATCACCCGCAGCGAGCCCTGAACTGCCCGGTCCGAGGACACGGAGCGTCCGGCCACCCAGAGATTATTGATGCCCACAGGCAGCATGATCCGATACGGCACACCGTGGGATACGCCTGGCGGCAGATGGTTGAAGGTCATGTCGCTTTTGCTGGTGGCAAGGTGGATGTCAATATAATAAGCATTGCGGGCAATGTCATCCGGGAAGCTGCGTGCAGCAATGAAATCATCCACAGTCAGCATGTAGTCCCCCTGAATCCGCCGCGTCTCCCGGATGCCAAGCTGCTCGCCGCTGGCCACCAGATGCGCATGCTCGAAGCCCGGCACATAACTACGGAAGAACTGCAGCTGGCGCTCCGCCGTCCGGCGGCCTTCGATCGCGCCCCGCGTCAATTCCTCGGCTTTCGTCCCGTCCACGCCGAACACATGGCCAAAGTTGACGCCGACCAGATAGTCACTGATCCAGGCTAGGCCAGAGATCGACTTGCGGCCTTCCGGCAGCGCGCCTTCAGCCATCGCCTTCTCTACCGTCCGGTGCAATTGCCCGGTATCTCCCGTCTCCGCAAGGAAAGCATTGAACTTCGGACGGTCGACATTGGCCAGCAAGTAGCACATGCTGCCTGGCTGCAGCTCGCCCGCTTCGCCGCCCTTCTGGAACGGCACGCCGGACAAGGCAGCAATGTCCCCGTCACCCGTGCAGTCAATGATATAACGGCAGCGGATGAAGGAACGGCCGGTTTTGTTGACGATGATGACGCCCTCGACCTTCCTGCGGTCCTGCGACAGCACAACATCGTAGACAAAGGTATGGAAAAGCGGTATGACCCCGCTTTCCAGTATGGCATCGTCATAGACGCGCTTCAGCACCTCGGGATCTATCGGCACCCAGTCCAGCAGCTCCCGGTATTCCTCGCGGTAGCCGGGATCGCAGGCTTCCTTCATCCGGTCCATCAGCTTCAGCCCGAGGCCGCGGATAATTGGCTTCTCCTTGTCGGTAAACGGACAGAAGGCCGGGACAAGCGCAAGTGTGCCCATTCCGCCGAGAAATCCCCGCTGCTCCACGATCAGCGTGCTCGCGCCACCCTGTGCGGCGGCAATCGCGGCGGCAATGCCGGAGGCGCCCCCGCCGATCACCAGCACATCCACCTCACGTGACACCGGAATGTCGGCAGACGGCAGTGTAATATGGTCGTAGTTCATCATGAATCCTCCTTGAAAGTACACTAGTTTATGGGGTCTTCGTCCCTTCGAGACAAAGACGGAGCAGATCATCCACATGAGCGGTTGCCAGGCATTCTACCGTATCGGCGGCACCATAATAAATTTTGACCTCGCCATTATCCTCCAGGATCATGCCGCCGGGGAAAATGACGTTGTTGCGGAATCCCCCGCTGATTTCGTAAGAGGCCTCCGGTGACAGCAGCGGGGCGGCAGCGCGGCCGATAATCTTCCCGGGGTCCTGCAGGTCCAGCAGCATAATGCCCGCGGTGTAACGCTTCTTCCAGCTGTCTTCCCAGCCGTTTTTACCCCGGCTGCGGTCAAGATCCACCGCATGGAACGTGGTAAGCCAGCCTTTGTCCGTCTTGATAGGCGGCGCCCCCGGGCCGACCTTGTCATTGGCATATGCCACATCTTCAACCGCCAGCAGCAGCCGCGAGTTCCCCCAGTACTTCAGATCCGGTGAATCGCTCATCCACATGTCGAAGCGGTCAATGCCACCGCGGCTGTACACTGGCAGCGGACGCTCCAGCCGGATGTATTTGCCGCCGATCTGCTCCGGGAACAGCACCATGTTGCGGTTATCCGGCAGTGACAGGCTGAGCACCTCGAAGGAGCGGAAATCGTCGGTGACGGCGATGCCGCCGCGCAGACCGTGCTTCGTATCCACGGCAAAGCACATATAGCAGCGCTCCCCGATGACCGTTAACCGGGGATCATACACCCGGGTCACTTCTTCATCCTGCCACGACCAGCAAGGTTCCGGCTGCACTCCCCACTTGATCCCGTCGTCGCTGAAGGCCAGGCCCAGGTTCGTTGTGTGATGGGGAGCGACAAGCTGCTTCGCTTCATCGCCGTAGTCATTGCGGAACACCATCACGTATTTGCCTTTAAACTTGGTAACGCCCGCATTGAATACCATGGCCGGGCCGTAAGGCACATCGCCGGGCGACAGGATGGGGTTCAAGGGATGGCGCGAAATCAACGGGCTTGAGCTCAGCAGCCCTATTATAAATTCACTCATATGTGTAATCTCCTTTACGGGTGTGTATTGCTTCCTTTACAAGCTGTAGTCTGGAAAAACGGCGGATGCAGACTCATTCCTTGCCTCAGCCTGCTCCAGCCGCGGGCAGCTAACCTTTCACCGAACCGGCCGTAACCTGGATAAAGGTCTTGTTCGCCACAATATAAGCGAGCAGCATCGGCAGTATCGACAGGCAGGCGCCCGCCATCATCAGATGGATCTGCATCGCCGCAGAAGAGCCGTAGCGGAGGTTCGCCAGCCCGACGGTCAGTGTCTGCAGCTTCGGATTGGTCATTGTGAAGACGAGCGGCAGAATGTATTCGTTCCACGAATGGCGGAAGGCGAACAGTCCGGCCACACCCAATCCCGGGGTCAGCAGCGGCAGTATAATCCGGAAGAAGGTACGGATAAATCCGGAGCCGTCGACCATTGCCGCTTCATCCAGCTCCCGGGGAATCGCCTTGAAGAAACCCTGAAGCATGAAAAAAGTGCTGGAATGGGCGCTGATCAGGATCAGAATGACTCCCCACAGCGTGGTATTCAGGTGCAGGGCGACCATCAGATCGAACTGAGGGCGCAGCACAATCGCTCCGACGGAGATAAACATCATCGATGCCTGAACCGTCACATACAGCGATTTGCCGGGAAAATCACGCCGGTCGACCACATAGGCCGCCATCGAGGCCACCAGCAGCGTACCTACCGTAACCATGATGGAGACAAACGCACTGTTCCACGTATAGCGGGCAAAGTTGGCTTGCTTCCACGCTTCCGCATAGTTGGCAAACTGCAGTTTGGCCGGCAGCAGGCTGCCGCCGGTCATCATCTCGGCGCCGGTCTTCAGCGAACCGGAGAGTGTCATTGCCAGTGGAAACAAGGTCAGGATCGCCGTTGCCAGCAAAAACAGCCACATGACCGTCCGGGCCACTATTCTGCCAGCGTTGCCGGCAGGCTGTTTGGATACCGCATGTTCGTTCATCTTGATAGACCTCCTAATAAACCTTGTTCATTTTTCGGCTGAAAAAGAAATAGAGTCCCGTAATCGTCCCGACAATCACAGCGGTCGCAAAACCCACGGCACTGCCATAGCCGAGCTGCTGCGCCACCGGAGAACCGGTAGATACCGGGAAGAGCAGTTTGTACAGATAGAGGTACATAACTTCGGTTTTGCCGATTGGCCCGCCCTCCGTAATAACCATGATGCTCTCATACCCCTTCAGAGAGGCGATAATCGCCAGCATTATGACCATCTGGGCAACCGGGGCCAGCATCGGAAGCGTAATATGCCAGAACCGTTTTCCGGCGTTCGCGCCGTCAATGGCCGCGCTCTCGTACAGGTCCTGCGGAATGCTCTGCAGTCCGGCCAGGAACAGCAGCATGTAGTTGCCGACCGCTCCCCACACCGCCACCAGAATAACGGTCAGCATGGCATGCTTGGGACCTAGCCAGTCGATAGGCTGGGAAACGAGATGCAGCTTCATCAGAACTGTGTTAACCATTCCGTTATAGGAATTAAAGATGTTATAGAAAACGACAGAAATGACTGCGGTACTGATTACCGTCGGCATAAAATAAATCCCGCGCAGCAGGTTACTCCCCCGCAGCTTGCCGTTCAGGATTACCGCCAGCAGCAGAGACAGCGGGAGCGTCAGCAGCAGTTTACCCCCGGCAAAAATGAACGTATTGCCTACCGATTCCCAGAACAGGCTGTCACGCGCCAGCCTGCGGAAGTTCTCAAGCCCGGTGAACACTGCTTCTCCATATCCGGCGTAATCGTAGAACATATAGCGCAGCATCCAAATCAAAGGATAGATGCCGAGTGTCAGTGTAAGGATGATGCTTGGCAGCAGAAACAGGGAATTTTCCCCGAGCCGTCTCCATTTAAAGTTCATGATTCATTCCTCCTTCGGGGAAAGAAAAGGGGCGTTTCGCTGGAAGTCCGCAAACGCCCCATCCTTGCCTGTTATTCTCCTTGCGGCTTGCTTGGATTGAACGCCGGGTCCGGTGTAACCTTAACCTCGCCCTTCTCAACCGCCTTGGTCAGAGCAGCGTTATATCTGCTGTTCAGATCCTCAGCAATCGCCTTGGCATCCCCGCCGGACAGCATGTATTTGAAGAAGGCGTCGGCATAGGTTGCCCCTTCCGGAGTGACACCCGGCGCAGCCGGCCAGAGTGAGTCATGCTCACCGACAAGGAACCCTTCCATTCCTTTAATGTCCGGATTTTGCGCCTTCTCGACAATGCTTGGAACTACAGCGATGCCGAAGCCTTTCTCGTGATAGGTCTTCAGAATGTCGTCGCCGTACATGTATTGCATGAACTTCCAGGCCGCTTCCTGATGGGCGGATTTGGCGTTGATCCCGAGCCATGTGCCGGCGGATACGATTTCCGAGGTTCCTTTAATCTGGCCATCAAGTGTTGGTGCCAGGGCACCCGCCCAGTTGATCTCTGTCGGGAACTGATCCTTGTACACTCCCGGCTCTGTCGAGAAGGAAAGATACATCCCGATCTTGCCTGCGGCAAACTGGGCACGCAGCGGGTCGATATCCAGCGACTCGGCACCCGGAAGAATACTGCCGTCTTTATACATTTGCTTGAAATATTCAATTACCTGGGCATATGGAGCGAAATCGAACTGGCCGGTCTTAAGATCATAGCCAAGACCTTGATAGCCGCTCAGAGAGAGAATTTCCCGGATGGAACGGTCAAACGCCTGCTTCGGATTTTTGAAGTTCAGCGCGAAGCCGTAAATGCCTTCAGATTTGCCGGCTTCGGTGATTTTTTTGGCATCGTCCACCATTTCCTGCAGCGAGACCGGCGGATTCTGGATGCCTGCTTTGGTGAAAATATCTTTATTATAGACAAGGCGCATGGTCAGCCCCGTATTGGGCAGCGAATAGACCTTGCCGTCGAACCGGTTGACGTTGTCGATCATCAGACTGCCGAACTTTTGGTTCATGCCCTCATCCAGATAGGAATCAATCGGGGCCAGGTAACCTTTTTTTACAAACTCGGAGGTGTTGGCGCTCTTGAGTCGGAGCACATCCGGAGCCTGGTTACTGGAGAACGCGATGTCGACGCTCTGCGCATAATTCTCGGACAGAACAGTCAGCTCTACCTGAATATTGTCTTTGTTGGTCTCGTTGAATGTATTGATCAGTTCTTTAATATATTCCTGATCATGCCGGTCATCGGTCCAGTACTTCAGCTGTACCGCTTCGCCTTTAGCTGCTGTATTGCTGCCAGCTTCAGCTGTTCCGGCCGGAGCATCGGGTTCAGCCGCCCCGTTCGTGCTGCCGTTGTTGCCGCTGTTATTTCCGCAGCCGGCGATACCCAGCGCCAGCACCAGGCTGAGGCCAAGACCCATCCATTGTTTACGCATACCTTCTACCCCTTTAATTGATAATGTATTGTGAGCTCATATTGATTATAAATCCGGCCCTGCCAGATGGGAGTGGGGCAGCCTTACTCTCCAGGGATAGAATTCTATTGTCTCTGCAACGTCCTGAACAATTATCTCTGCAGCGTCCGGAACAAGCTGCTTACAGCTCCGGATGATAGCTCGCCCGGAACTCCGACGGGGTCTGGCCGGTGATCTTCTTGAACATATCGCTGAAATACCGGCGTTCCTCGTAGCCGACAGCTGAGGCCACTTCCTGCACAGGCATGCCTTCAACCAATAAAGCCTTAGCCTTCTGGATTCTTTCAGCGGTGATGAACTGGGTTACGGTCATTCCGGTTACCTTCTTGAACAGACTTGAGAAATAGCTGGCGCTGAGATGGACATGGGCAGCACATTCCCCGACGGTAAGATCCTCGGACAGCCGGCTTTTGATATAATCCAGCGATTCATAGATAACCTTCTGCCCTTCGGACAGGCTGTTTAGGCGCACTAGCTCCGCTCCCTCCATGCAGAGCGCCAGCAGCTGCCGCTGCAGGGAGGCCAGCGGCAGCCCCGCAGTTCCCTGGACAGCCTTGAATCTCAGCACCAGCGGCTGAATGTCGGCAAACGGCACAAGCTCATAAAAGGTCCGTATCGCAGAAGCTGCGAGTTCGTCGTAGAGGCTAAGCAAATAATCAGGGTTATGGCGGGAGCCCTGACGCTCAAGCGTGGCAGAGATCGCCGAGAGGATTACCGAGGTCCGCCCGGCATTGCCGGAACGGAGCGCCAGCAGCAGCTCATCCTTATACTCCAGCGTCAGCGGCTCCTGGCTCCCTGCCTGAAGAAGATCGTCATACATAATCGCCGCATTGCCCTCCGTGAACAGATGATAGGCCAGCGCGCGGTTCGCCTGACGGTAGGATTCCGGCAGCTCGCTGGTCTGCTCCACCCGGCCGCCAACGCCGACCGAGACGGTGAACTTGGTATACCGTTCAATATTGCGGCAGCACTGCTCGGCAATTTCGACCGGACTGGCGGCCGCCGCGTCCCCCATTACGGCCAGGTACCGGTTATGGCGGGCTCTGAATACGACACAAGGGGTATGCTCCGAAATCGTCTCCTGCGTAATATTAAGCAGGGAGAACCGGACCAGCTCCACCTCGCGGATCGACATTTCGGCAGCCTGTTCCTGAAACCGGTCGATTTCAATCAGCATAACAATGAACCCCTGCGGATTCAGATTGATGTCCAGGAATTCCCAGCGCTCTGCTGCCTGCTCCCAAGGGGTACGGTGGCTGACCAGCAGCGCGAAGTACTCCTGGCGCAGAATCGGCAGGCTCTCGCGCAGCTTTTTCTCCATCTCCCGCAGGTTCAGCAGTTTGGACCGCTGCTCCAATATTTCCGCCTTGGCCCGCAGTACGGCCGCCATGATCTCCTGCTCCGAAAATGGCTTGACGACAAAATCGAAAGCCCCAAGCTGCACCGCCTGCTGCGCATATTCGAAATCGGCATAGCCGCTGATCAGAATCATTTTGCAGTCCCGGTTCTGTTCAAGCACTGCCCGCAGCATCGCCAGACCGTCCATCCGCGGCATGCGGATATCCGTGATCACAAGATCCGGCGTCTCCCCGGAGATCAGCCGAAGTCCATCCTCTCCATTGGAGGCTACACCGGCCATACGAATGCCATGCTCCGCCCAGTTCATCCCCTTAAGCCCATCCACTACGCTTTTGATATCGTCAATAATACACAGGCTGACACTGTCGTGATTATACATCTATTTGCTCCCCTTTCTTGGGCAATGAAAGGATCACTGCCGTCCCGCGCCCCGGTGCGCTCTCCACATTGAACTGCGCGCTGCCGCCGTAGTAAAGCTGCAGCCGGCGGATCAGGTTGTACACGGCATACCCCTTCTCCGATTCCCGCCAAAAGAGCGCACGAAGCGCAGCCTCTTCCATCCCGCTTCCGTTATCACGCACCTCAAGACTCCAGCGCTCTCCCTCATCTCTGACCGCAATTCCGATCCTTCCGCCGCTCTCCATATCCTGAAAACCGTGAAGGATGCTGTTCTCCACCAGCGGCTGCAAAATGATCCGCGGTATCGGAAGCGCTGTCAATGCTGGTTCACCGATATCAATCTCGTATGAAAATTGGCCCTCGTAGCAGCTGGATTGAAGCTCCAGATATTGCCGCACATGCTCCAGCTCCTTGGACAGTGTTGTGATTTCCTGCCCCTTGTTCAGCCCCAGCTGAAACAGCCGGGACAAGGCCAGCACCATCTTCTGCGAGGGCTCCACCTGCTTCAGATTCAGCTTCCAATAGATCGTGTTCAGCGTATTGTACAGAAAATGCGGGTCCATCTGCGCCGACAACGCTTTGATTTCCGCAGCCCGCTTGTTCTCCTCGGCTTCGGTTACCTCCTGAATCAGCACTACGATCTGCTCCAGCATCCGGTTGAAGCGGAAGCCGACCTGGGCCAGCTCATCCCCGCTTCCGCTCTCAAACCGTGCAGACAGGTCGTTGCTCTCCACTTTTTTCATTACCTTCATAAGTCCCTGGAGCGGCCCCAGCAGATACCGTGTAAACGCGCCGGAGATAAACAGCGTTACTGTGAACACCGCCAGCGCAACGAAGACCAGCATCCATTTGACATAGATCATATCCTTCAGCACAGCGGCTTTGGACTGGATCGTAGTCATCGTCCAATCCGTGATTCCCAAATGGGCATAATTAAGCAGATAGGATTCACCTCCGATCTCAAAAGAATCATGATCAGCCGTGCTGCGCTCCAGCATTTCCGTCAGATGGCCGCTCTCCACCGCCTTCTTGATCAGCGGGTCCTTCACGGAGTATACGGGCAGACCCTCAGCGTTCAGCAGGAAGCTCTCCGCACCGCCCCCGCTATCCCCCCGGACCAGCTTGCGGAACCCGTCCTCACGGATATTGACCACAATATAGACGCCGCTGACCGGTGTATCAAAGATCGGCTCCAGAATCAGAGACAGCACACGGTCCTTGCCGGAGAACAGCATGTCCTCATGGCCCTCCACCCACAGGTTCTTTTTCTCCTGTTCGATGCTTTCATAGAGGAAGGTGTCCTGAAAAGCGGTAAGCCGGTTACGGTTCATCGAGAGCGGGTAGAAATCGCCGACCGGCGTAGAGACAAAGATCGACTGGATCAGCGGTTCAGCAATCCTCGCCTGCGAGAAAACGTTATCAAGATCATTCAAATGCGTGTAGTACCTGCTGCTGTCCCCGGCCACAACATCCTTCATCATGTCATGAAAAGGCTGGCTGATCATAAACGTCATCATAATGAGCATCAGCTTGTTCAGCTTCTCGTCGACAATCTGCGCCGACTTGACCACGGTATCCTGGGTAAGCTTAAGCGCATTTTTCTCCAGAATCGCCGCCGATATGGAGTAGGACAGCCCTCCGGTCATCAGCACCGACAGCAGGATTACAGCCAGAAATGCAGTTTTGAGCTTGCTGCGGAATGATTGCTTGCGGAAAACTTCCAAATGTCCTCACGCCTTCCTGTAGATTCGTTGCCAGAGTTGTTTCTGTATGCTTTGATTATGTCACCCGGGGCCCTAATCCGACAATGACCGGCCGTTAGAATAGTGACTTTACCGCCTGTCCACAATAGGTTGACCGCCCTCGCAAAAAGGTGCACAAAAAGCCAGCAGGAACGCGTGAAACGCGGTTTCCTGCTGGCTGTGTTGTTGTTATAGGCGGTTATAGGCGATCATCTGTGTTGCATCTGTGTTGCATCTGCGAAAGTCTGGTAAGCAACATTTCAGCAGCGGGAATTACACCCGGTAAATCACTCTAATCCAGTGCTAATATACCACTAAGAGGAAATTATCCCTCTAATTTTTGGCGAATTAGCTTTTATTCTTCTAATGCCAGATTTAGCGGGTGCATTTCCCTATAATTACTCCCGTTGTGTGATCGGCGTAAAATCAGCGGGCGTATTTCCCGTTAGCTCTTACTACCTATTATACCGCCGGGAACCAGGCGTCAGAGGCCAGAAGTCAGGAGCCAAAAGCCAATTCGGTGCGATCCCGCAGGCCTCATCAGATTACTAAAGTAGTCGCAGTAGAAATCATTAGAGGATTAAGGGGAACCTACAGCTGATTGGTCTACCTTCACCGGGGAACCTACAGCTGAATCAATTGGTCTACCTTCACCGGGGAAGCTGCAGCTGAATCAGTTGGTCTACCTTCACCGGGGGAGCTACAGCTGAATCAGTTGGTCTACCTTCACCGGCAGCCCGGTGGCCATGGAGCGGTTGGCGGCGATTCCTGTCATGATCGACCAGGCTCCATCCATATGGGAGGCTGCACGCCGAAACCGGTCCTCGGCAGGCCGTTCAAAAATATCCCGCAGCATCACCGGGTCGCCTCCCCCGTGACCGCCGATGCCTTCCTCAATCTCCACTTCATACGGTGCAGCAAATTGCGGATAGACAGTAATCTGCTTATCTTTTACCGCCCCCTCCAGTTCCTTGCCGCCTCCGGCATTGACATAGGATTGTTCTACGACCTTGACCTCCAGCCGCCCCTTGGTGCCGTTGAACACTACATTGAAGCCCTCCCACGGCAGATAAGCATTAAGCGAATAGTTCATAATCGTCTTATTCTTGTATTTGACCATTACACCCATCGTATCCTCAATGCTGATGTTATCTCCGAACACGCTCTGGTCACGCAAATACCCGTCTTCCTGCTCAGTATCCAAATACATCCGTTTCAGCTGCTCGTTATCTTTGAGATGGAGGGCAAACGGATCATTCTGCGCTGCTGCGCTGCCGTGCACCCGCTGATAAAATTCGGTTACTCCCCGGTTCTCGGCATTTTCCCGGCCATAAAAGCGCAAATCGCCCATTGCAAAGACTGTATCCGGCTTAGAGTCCAGCCAAAAGTTCATGAGATCGAAATGGTGGGTAGACTTGTGAACCAGCAGGCCGCCGCTGTTGCGCTTATCGCGGTGCCATCTGCGGAAATAGTCCGCACCATGCTGTGTATTCAGCAGCCACTCGAAGTTGACAGACAGCACTTCACCAATAGTCCCTTCCATCAAGAGCTCGCGGATTTTGGTATTATGCGGTGCATAGCGGTAGTTGAAGGTCACCCGCAGCTTCTGCCCGGTGCGTTCGATCGCCTCAAGAATCTCCTGGCATTTCTCTACGTCCGTCGTCATCGGCTTCTCCGAGATCACATCACAGCCAAGCTCCATGGCGCGGATGATATAGCGGTGATGTGTGCGGTCAATGCTGGTTACAATCACGGCATCGGGCTGCGTTTCCGCAATCATCCGGTCAAATTCATGCGCCTTGTAGACAGGAACCTCATGGTATCCGTATTTCTCCACCAGCAGGGTGTTGGCATAAGCCATTCTTGCCGCGTTTACATCACAGAAGCCGACGATTTCAGCCGTCTCCCGGTAGTTTCTCGTGATCTCCCCGTAAAAAAACTCCGCCCGGCCGCCGGTACCGACAAATGCATACTTTTTGCTGATCATTATTATCACTCCATCGCCATTGATTTGGTTGCGCTTTCTGAATATAGTGTATAGTATAAAATACATCTATTTCTAAGCATTATTTAGCATTTTTTAGGGATACTATGCATATTTTAGCTTCTTATAGAGGAGGCGCGTGAAAAATGGAACCCCTTTTCATGATTGAACAAATTAAAAGGGCCGGAGCCTTCAGTATGGATTCCGACCATTATCACGACAGCTATGAAATTTATTATCTGCTTGCGGGAGAGCGCAATTATTACATCAACAATCTGGTATATGCGCTGCGCAGCGGCGATCTGATCTTTATTAACCGCAACGAGCTTCACAGGACTGTAGCCAAAGGAACAAGCCGCCATGAGCGGATCCTGATCAATTTCCGGCATGACTTTGTTAACAGGCTGATGGAGCAACTCCAGCTGGAGCTGCCCTTTTTCAGTGGACAATGCCTGCTGCTGCGCCCTGATGCGCATGAACAGGGGATGATCGAGAACCTTCTCTTCGCCATGCTGGAGGAACAGAAGGCGGAGCGGGCGCAGCACATCCCCTTTATGCAGACCCTGCTGTTGCAGCTGCTCATCGGGATGAACCGGATCCGGGAGCGGGCTCCGGACAGCATCGTTCCGGTGAACAATGACAAACAGCGTAAAACCTATGAAATTATCGAATATTTACAGACCCATTACGCCGAGAAGCTGACGATAACGGAGCTGGCGGATACCTTTTTTATCAGCAGCACCTATCTCTGCCGCCTATTTAAGCAAACCACCGGCTTCACCATTGTCGAGTACCTCAATACGGTCCGTGTCCAGGAGGCGCAGCGCCGTTTGCGGGATACGAATGACAGAGTCACAAAGATTGCCGAGGAGACCGGTTTTGACAGCATCGCCCACTTCGGGCGTGTGTTTAAACAAATTGTTAAACGCTCGCCTTTGCAATACCGCAAGCAAAACCGCTGATGTCATTTGTATCCCCAAGAATAGCGGGAGCCGCCGCCAATCCAAAACGCACAAAACAATATCTGTCCTGATACACATGGATGTCCGGTTTCAAATCCTTGTCTGTCCAGCCCGGCTTATCCCTGTAGCTGTCCGGCCCTACCTTATATACTTCGCCTTTAATATGATGGTGGGGTCCCAGCAGATTGCGGCAGCTGCCGGTCAGCACCAGTACAATTTCATTTACTCCGGGCTGCAAATAAGCGGTAATATCAGCTTCATACGGTTCCCACAGGAAGGTTCGTACCTCGGCCCTGTTAATGAACAGCTTGGTTACAACCGCATCCGGTGCAGAGTGAAACTGAAAGGTCCATTGAGCTCCGGTTGCTTCTTCTCCCCCCAGTTCAAACGTCTGAAATAAATGAATGCTTCCCGCGAAGAACGGAAATCCCTGCTGTGCGAGATCGCCGGTGCATGCCCGCTCTGGAGCTTCAGTCAGTGTAAAGGGTCCTCCGGTCCATAGCGCCCTGCGTTCGGTCTCTTCAAAAAGCTCCGCAGCTTCCACACCGAAGGAGCCCAGCAGATAGATGCTTTCTATTTCCTGGTCCAGCGTCAGATTGTTCCCTTCGGCTTCAAATTGCTTGGCCCGCTCCAGCTTGTCGTTGAGCTCGGCAGAATGCCTGAACATCCCCTTCAGGGTAATGACATTGCTGCCCCGGATTGCCAACCCTACTATATCAATCTTCTGCAGGGAAGAATCCCTCCACCAGCCGCAGCTTACACTGGAGACTGCACTTCCGTTCAACAGGATTTCCATTTCCTCAGGCTGTTCAAGCACCAGATACAGCTCCCGCGGACGCTTAGGATCAAAGGCCACCTGAAAAACAAATTCCAATTCAAACGCAACAGACCGGTCATAAGCCAACAACTGCTCCTGTATGAAAATCACCGGCTGCGTTTTCGACCATGCTCCGCCTTCCACCCGCAGCCGGGCGGAGTCCAGCGTTAAGCTGTTAAGATCCGCATAGGCAATATCCCACTCCGGGGCGAGTTCCAGCCGTGTGCATGCTTCCACTCTGCTAGGCGGATACGGCAGCTCTGTTTCTTCTGTTATTTCCTCTTCCACCGTTGAACCTAACATTCCAGCCGCAACAGTTGCTTCCGGCAACGGATCGAGCTTCAGCATGTAGGAACCTCCGGCATACAGCGGTAGCCGCAGCCGGACACTATCCTCCCGGATCTCCTGTCTGAGCGCGTGAAGGCTCCCCGTCTCCAGATCAATCAGTGAAACGGTGCCGGGTCTGGATACTTCCATATGCAACATCGGATAGGACTTCTCACCGGAATTCACGATAAAACAGAGCACCGCGCCCTCCAGTTCCAGTGTCCGCACATTAAGCGTATCCACCGCAATTGCCGTTCTGCCTTCCTCCGTAATGTGCAGGAACGGCCGGGAAGCAGAGGATACGGCGTGGCTAATCTCATCACGGCTCCATCCGGGATGGACCGCAGCCTGCATGAGGTCTGCAAGCCCGCCATCAGGCTCCCCGTTCACCAGCACAGGATAGGGGTCGAAGGCTATCAAGTGGCCGCCTTGGGAGACGAACTGCTCCAGCAGCTGAGCAGTTGCCGTATCCAGCGTGAGGCTTGGCGGAACAATGACCACGCGGTATGCTGCCTCACCAACCCACAAACAGCCGCCGCTGACCCGGCCATGGCCGGCAAGGATGCTTTCGCTGCCGTAATCATGCTCGATCAGGCTCTGGCACAGCCACCGGGACAGCTGCGCGAATGCCTCATGAAAGGGAATCACCGCCGAAGAGTCAGCACCGCGCTGCAGGGTCCAGGCTGTGCGCACCGGATGCAGCAGCAGCACCTCCGCCCGGCCTTTGCCCTCCGCCAGCAGCAGGGACAGCCGGGCGAAGTAGTCATTAAAGCCCTTGTAGCCCTCCCACCAGGGCTGCTGGTAGTACAAGGAAGGCGGGTAGTCCCGCTTCCGCAGGCCCCGCAGCGTATAGCCCTGCAAATGCTGGCACATCAGATTAATGCCGTGCACGAACTGCCATTCCCCGATCCTCCGCAGATCGGCGAAGCTGATGTTCCAGCCCGAGCACCCGTAGCTCTCAGTGATCGCGCGTTTTTTGCCCAGCTGACGGGCCACCGAGCTCACCTGCTTCGGCACCAGGGCATCACTGCCGACGAACCGGCCCAGCCAGTCGCATCCGGGAATTTGCAAATGCTCATAGAAGGCCATGGGATCGCCGACAGAGGTCACCTGATGCATCAGTTCCTGCTCATCGACAACATGTCCCGTCGCTGACCAGCCTTTATCCGCACACCAATCGCCGATTTGTTTAGCATACGCCTGGGTGAACATAAAGGTCACAGTTTCCCAATAGTCATAGCGGGCTTTGCGGCAGCCTTCCGTTTCCAGGAACAAGGCGGGAAGAATCTCCTTCACATCATAACCCCAGCGGGAGGCGAAGCGCTCCTCCAGCTCGAAGGACCAGGGAAGTCCGCCGCGTCCAAACTGCGGTTCGTCGGTGAACACACCGTGCAGCTCCGCCCCGTAATCTGCGCCAAATTGCTCCCAATACCGTTCGTAGGTCGTCGTGATAAATTCCTGTACAGCCATTTCACTAAGCGTATCTGTATAATACGGATTCACCTCATAGCAGATGCGCAGGTCGGCATTCGCCTCCTCATCCGCAGCCAGAAGAATGTACCCCTGCCCTTCTGCTCCACGGGCATAACAGGCAATCATCCGCTCCGCCGCACTCTGGAAGGGAGCCTGCTCATAAACCAGCCTCTTCTGCTGGTAAGTCAGTCCCTTGGCTGGAACCGCTCCCCCCGCGAAGCCGCTGGGCCAGCCGTTCTCATCATAGAACCAGGCGTGCATCCCCAGCTCACGGCTCTTCTCAATGGAGATACGGATGGCGTCCATCCATTCCTCACTCATGTAAGGCGTCTGCAGCCCGCCGCGGGCATGCATGAAAAAACCGCCAATGCCGACTTTATGCATCTCTTCAATCTGCCGCTCCAACTCCTTCTTCTCCAGCCTGTCATTCCAGGACCAGAGGGGAAGCGGGCGGTACTCCGCCGGTGGATTCTCCAGATGATTCCATATCTTCGTCATCGGCCAATCAGCCTTTCAAGCAGAGCGCAATCAGATCATCCACATGCGCGGTTGCCAGACATTCAATCGTGTCCGCTGAGCCGTAGTAGATTTTGACCTCGCCGCTCTCTTCCAGAATCATCCCGCCCGGAAAAATAACATTATTGCGGAAACCTCCGTCGGTTTCATAACTGGCCTCCGGCGCCAGCAAAGGTTCCTTGCTCATGCCGATAATCCGCTTCGGGTTCTCCAGATCAAGCAGCATGATGCCTGCCGTATACCGTTTCTTCCAGGTAGGCTCCCAGCCATGCTTTCCGCGGGAAGGATCCACATCCACCGCATGGAAGGTCGTCAGCCAGCCTTTGTCCGTCTTCACCGGAGGCGCAGCCGGTCCCACCTTGTCATTGGCGAATGGCACATGCTCTACCCCAAAGAGCAGATCGGCATTCCCCCAGTATTTCAAATCGGGGGATTCAGCAATCCAGGTGTCAAAACGGTCCTTGCCGCCCCGGCTGTACACGGTGAAGGGGCGTTCCAGGCGGACATAGTTTCCGCCGATCTTCTCGGGGAACAGCACCATATTGCGCAAATCCGGCGACGACAGGCTGAGGATCTCAAATTCTTCAAAGTCATCCGTCACCGCAATGCCGCCACGGATGCCATGCTTCGTATCCACCGCAAAACACATATAGCAGCGTCCGTCAATGACGGTTAGCCGGGGATCATAGGCCCGGATGATTTCCTCATCATGCAGCCTGAAGCATTTCTTCGGACTGGCCTCCCAGTGGATGCCGTCCTCGCTGAAGGCAATCCCGAGGTCTGTCGTATGATGCGGCTCAATGGTCTGATTGCTCAGGGAACCATAGTCATTTCGGAAGACCATCACATACTTGCCTTTGAATTTGGTCACTCCAGCGTTGAATACAAGTGCGGTAGGATAGGGTACACGCGCAGCATCGAGCACCGGATTGCCGGGGTAGCGCTGAATCAGCGGACTGGATGTAAGGATTGTTGGTACCTGAACTGTCATAATGTAAACCTCCTGGTTGTTGCTTGATGTATCAAAAGTAGTATTAAACACATTGTTAGACGTAGTTTCGAGATAGTTCCATTTGTCCGGAAGGAATGCTCCTATCCTTTCAGGGACCCCGCCGTCATCTGCATAAAGGACTTGTTGGCGAACACATAGGCCACCAGAATCGGTAGAATGGACAAGCAGGCCCCCGCCATCATATAGTGGGTCTGCGAAGCGGCGGAAATGCCGTATTTAAGGTTGGCCAGGCCGACAGTCAACGTTTGCAGTTCCGGCTTCGTCATCGTGAATACAAGCGGCAGCAGATATTCATTCCAGGCGCCGCGGAAGGTGAACAACGCGCCGACGCCGAGGCCGGGGCCAAGCAGCGGCAGGATGATGGTCCAGAAGGTGCGGCCAAGCGAGCTGCCGTCGATCCGCGCGGCCTCATCCAGCTCCCGGGGAATGCCCTTCATAAAGCTGAGCAGGATAAAGAAGATTGAAGCATGCGCGGAAATTAGGATCAGTATGACTCCCCATAAGGAGCTGTGCAGATGCAGCTTCACCATCAGATCGAACTGCGGGCGCAGCACTACCGCGCCGACGGCAACAAACATCGTGAACGACTGCATACCGATATAGATCCTCTTGCCGAAAAACTCCAGACGGTCCACCACATAAGCTGCCATGGAGGAGACCACCAGAGTGCCCACTACCACCGAGAGGGACACAATTAGACTGTTCATCGTATACGTGGAGAAATTAGCTTGCTTCCAGGCCTCCAGGTAGTTAGAAAACTGCCATTTGCTTGGCAGGAAGGTCGCACCCGTAGTCAGCTCACTGTTCGTTTTAAACGAGCCGAGAATAGTTATTACGACAGGAATTAAAGTAATAAAGGCGAACACCAGCAAAAAGCACCATAATGACGTCTTTTCCAATACCGTTTTGGTTCTCATGTCACATCTCTCCTCAATCGATCCGATTCATTCGCCGGGACGCATAGAAATAAATGATGGAAATCATCCCTACGATAAGCGCAGAAACGAACGCGACCGCACTGCCGTATCCAAACTCCTGCACCTGGGTTGAGGCTGCGCCGCCGCCGACAGGAAAGAACAGCTTATACAAGTACAGGAACATCACTTCCGTCTTGCCCGCAGGTCCGCCTTCCGTCAGCACCATAATGCTCTCATAGCCCTTCAGTGCATTGATGATCGCCAGCATAATGACCATCTGCAGGACCGGACCGAGCATCGGCAGAGTAATGAACCGGAACTGCTGTATTTTATTGGCTCCATCCAAAGAGGAACTCTCATAAACATCCTCGGGTATATTCTGCAGTCCGGCCAGAAACAGCAGCATGTAATTGCCCACCGCGCCCCACACAGCGACAAGAATGACCGTAAGCATGGCATGTTTCGGACCGAGCCAGTCAATGCCGGAGGATGTAATGTTAAATTTGATCAGGAACTGGTTAAGAATTCCGTTGTAAGAATTGAATATGGTAAAAAAGACCACGGCCATGACAGCCGTACTGATCACCGTAGGCATGAAAAAGATAGCCCGAAGTACCTGTCTGCCTCTGAGTTTGCGGTTCAGAATCGCAGCCAGCAGCAATGAAAGCGGGATGGAGAGCAGCAGCTTGCCTCCCGCATATAC
Source organism: Paenibacillus sp. FSL L8-0470 (assembly GCF_038008625.1). NCBI lineage: Bacteria > Bacillati > Bacillota > Bacilli > Caryophanales > Paenibacillaceae > Paenibacillus > Paenibacillus sp. FSL L8-0470. The sequence continues at coordinate 1,811,010 of NZ_JBBOZM010000001.1, read as the reverse complement.
AAAAGTGTTGACAACCGAGTCCCAAAACTGGGTATCCTGCAGAATCCGGGTAAAATTATCTAAACCGATAAAGCGGGCCGTTCCATAACCTTTGTAATTGTAGAACATATAGCGGAATGCCCAGGCAATCGGATAGATGCCCAGCACCAGTGTGAGCAGTGCGCTGGGCAGCAGATAGCTGTAAGCAAAAACAGCGTTTTTGGTTTTGCGCATAGGATCTCTTCAGACTCCTTTCCTGTCTTGCTGTATATAGATAAGGATGGGGAGAGCCTCCCCCTCCTTATCCGATCTCTACATCTTCATGGCGTTGGACTTACTTGGCGAATTTCCCGCCAAGCTGAGCCGGGTCAAAACCAGCGTCCGGTTCGGCTTTCAGACCGTCGTTCTTCATCGCATCGTCAAGCGCCGCATTGTACCGTTTGTTCAGATCTGTGATGATAGCATCCAGATCGCCGCCGTTCAGCATGTACTTGAAGAACGCGTCATCCGATTTCATGCCCTCCGGCGCAACAGTAGGATAGACCGGCCATACGCCGTCATATTTGTTTGGCAGGAAGCCTTCGATTCCGTTGACCTCCGGGGTCTTTGCTGCGGCGCTGATGGAAGGCACCATCGAGATACCGTAGCCGTTTTCCTGATACGCTGTAAGCATCTGATCGCTGTACATGAATTCCATGAACTTCCATGCGGCATCCTTATGCTCCGATTTGGAGCTCAGCGCAAGCCATTGTCCACCGAGGAAACCGGAAGCCCCCTTCACATTGCCGTCAATCGTTGGAGCGGGAGCCGCAGCCCAGTCGATTTTGGCCGGAAACTGTTTGCTATATACGCCAGGCTCCGAGGAGAAGCTCAGATACATTCCAATCTTGCCTTCGGCAAACTGTGCCCGCAGCGGGTCAATATCCAGCGACTCAACACCCGGCAGCATGCTCCCGTTATCCTTGATTTGCTTGAAAGCTTCAATGATCGGCTTGAAGCCGCTGAAGTCAAACCTGGCCGTCTTGAAGTCATACCCGAACCCGCCATAACCGCTCATTTCAGCAATGACCCGTGAAGAGCGTCCAAGCGCACTGGGTGGATTCTTAAAGTTCTGGGCGAAGCCATACGCACCATCCGCTTTCCCCGCTTCGGTCAGCTTTTTGGCGGTGTCCACCAATTCCTGCAGGGTCGTTGGCGGGTTCTGGATGCCTGCTTTGGCGAACAGGTCTTTGTTATAGATGAGACGCATCGTCGTTCCATAGTTGGGAAGGCTGTAGCGCTTGCCGTCAAATGTGTTCAGATCGACCATTTCCGGAAATTTCGCTTTCAACTCCTCACTCAGGTACTCGTCAATCGGAGCCAGATACTCCTTTTTATAAAAGGTGCCAATCGTATTCTCCTTCACCCGGATGATGTCCGGGGCGTCGGAGGTCTGGAATGAAAGATCTAGTGCGGTATCGAAATCATCACCCTTGACGACCAGTTCCACCTCGATGCCGTCGGTGTTCGTTTCATTAAACTCGGCCACCTTTTCTTTCACAAATTCGGCGTCATGGCGGTCTCCCGTCCAATAGCTGATTTTGGTCTTTTCTCCCGGTGCTGATCCGCCTGTCTCTCCGGATTTATCCGTGGTATCGGAATTGCCGCATGCGGTCAGGCCGAATGCCAATACTACGCTTGATGCAGTCAGAAGCAGTTGTTTCCTCATTGCTGTTAGCCCCCTTATATTTCAATACTGATTCCCTACACCTTGATTATAGGGCAGCTCCATAATCTGCATAATGCGGGTAAGCCCACATTAAGGGCAGCTTTCTGCTGAAATAATGCCAAACGGGGATGAGTCTCTGCTGTTTAAGCAGATCGTTCATCCCCGTGGTGTTGACAGATATGTTGAGGCCAGGTCACGCTAGCAGACGCGATTCACCCGGCATCAACCTTTGCCCAGATAAGATATTTTAAACTCCGAAGGTGTCATATCGGTGGACTTCTTGAACACCTCACTGAAATAGCGGCGGTGCTCGTAGCCCAGCTCTATGGCGATTTCCTGCACCTGCATGCCTTCAATCAGCATACTTTTAGCCTTCTCCATCTTTTCATGCGTGACAAACTGCTGAAAGGAAATGCCCGCTACCTTCTTGAACAGGTTAGAGAAATATCCCTGGCTCAAATTGATCTGCTTCGCCACCTGCTCCAGTGTCAGGCTGGTATGGAGATTGGCACAGATATACGCTTTTGCCCGATGAATAATCAGAGTGGACTCCATGGAACGCTCCTCTTCAATCCAGCGGCAGCCTTCCGCACACAACCCTTCCAGCAGCGTGCGTATCTCCTGCAGAGAAGGGGAATGCCGGTTCCTCAGCCAGTTCACCTGCTGCTCTAGTGGCTGAACCTTCTCGTAGGGGAACAATTCCAGCATAACCCGGCAGATTTTGAACGCCAGCTCATAACCGATATTCTCTACGTACTGCGGCTCGGGCAGCGGGTCCAACTGCAGCAGCTCGTCAAAAATATGCTGCAGCACCTGCTGGCTTTTGTCGCGGTTGCCCGAACGAAGCGCGAACAGAAATTCCTGTTCAGCGGCAACGGAATAATTGTTCACGGACCGGGGTTTATGGACGATACTGGAATAACTGTACACAGCATTTCCGTCTGTATAGAAATGATAAGCCAGCGCGCTGAGCGCCTGTGCGTAGGAATCCGCAAGCTCATGTACCGTTGATACGCAAAGTCCCGTTCCTATCGAGATCGTACACCGGGAATACCGGCTGATATTGGTACAGCAAGCCTCCGCAATCTGCTCGGCAGTACCGGGATCCTCCCCGTTCATCACGCAAACGTAACGGTTCGTTGCCTCCCGGAAGATAATCCCCCGCGTCCGGGAGCGTATCGTCTCCTCCAGTATATTTTGCAGGATGAAGCGGACAAGCTCAATCTCCTGCACCGGCTGGCTGCCAAACTTCTCGGCAAAATGATCAATCTCCGCGATAAATACGATGAAATTCTCCTGATTCAGCGGAATCCCCAAATACTCCCAGCGGGATTTCGCGCTATGTTCCGTGGTCTGATGCTGCATCAGAAAGGTCAGATACTCCTGGCGGAGAATCGGCAGGCTTTCTTTGATTTTGGCTTCCATTTCCCTGATTTTCTCCTGCTCCTCACGCTCCTGCAGGCATATCGCCTTGGCCTTCAGCACCACATTCACAATCTCTTCGAGTGAAAACGGCTTTTTGACAAAATCCATCGCCCCGAGGCGGATCGCCTGCTGCGCATAAGAAAACTCTGAATATGCGCTGAGGATGATGATTTTGCACTGGGGCGCAAATTCCAGGATTGCCCGGGTCATCTCAAGCCCGTCCATGCGCGGCATCCGGATGTCCGTAAGCACGATATCGGGCATGCACCCGCGGATCATCTGCAGTCCTTCTTCGCCATCAAGCGCTGTCCCCGCCACTTCAATGCCGTGCTTTTGCCAGTCCGGCTTGCGGGCAATCATATCCACCACACTTCGGATATCATCGATAACACAAATTTTGAGTAGCCTAGGCACTCTATATGCCATAGCTTCCTCCCTCCCCCCTCAGCGGGCTGAGCGGTATCCATAAATCAGTGCGGGAGCCAGTGCCCGATTCACCGGACAGCTCCATCCGCGCCTCACCGCCGTAATATAACATCAGCCTATGCCTGATATTGACCAGTGCATAGCCTTTTTTGGAAACTTCACGTTTGTGCATTCCTTGCTCCACCTTCACAACATCCATTCCCTTGCCGTTGTCCTCCACCACAATATGCAGCATGGAATGCTCCGTGGAAATCCGCACTTGAATGACACCGCCCCTTCGGCGGTCCGCAAAGCCGTGCTGGATGCTGTTCTCCACAATCGGCTGCAGCAGGATCTTGGGGACCGGGAAGGACAACAGCTCTTCTTCTCCGATATCAACCTTGTACTGGAACAGATCTTCATAGCATTTTTGCTGGATGGCGCAATACTGCTGCACATGGGAAAGCTCGTCCTCCAGCGGAATCAGATCCTTGCCGCCGCTGAGGCCAAGCTGGAACATTTGCGACAAGGCCAGAATCATCTCGTTTACATCGTCATTTTCACCCATCACCGATTTGCAGTAAATCGTATTCAGCGTATTGTAGAGAAAATGCGGTTCCATCTGGGCTGTCAGCGCCCGGATTTCGGCATGGCGTTTGCCCTCTTCGTTCTGTCGCACATCCTCGATCAGGCTTTTGATTTCGGTCATCATCCGGTTAAACTGGAAGCCAACCTGGGCAATCTCGTCATTATATTTGCTCTCAAAAGACACACTTAGCTGATTCTCCTCCACCCTGCGCATCAGTCTGCTCAGCTTGAAGAGCGGCTTAAGGAGGGCGGCTGTCAGTTTGTTCGAGAAAAACCATGTGGTCAGCAGAAACACCAGAATGACATATAGAATTGTCCGCTGCACACCCTTCAGCTGTCCGAGAAGCTGATCCTTGGACTGTATCCCGGCCAGGATCCAGTTCGGCGCAATTATCGATTGCTTATAATTGACCAGATAATCTTCTCCGTCAAAAGGGTAAAAGAAATTCCCCTCGCTACCAGTGGTGCTGTCACGCAGAAATGCCGGGTCCTTCGGCGGCTCCTCGAGGGTGAACCCGCCGCTCTGCACCACCGCTTCGCCTTCCTTGTTCAGTAGCAGGTATTCCCGGTCATTGCCGGAGCTGTTCTGATTCAGCAGCGAGGTAATCCGGTTCTCCCGGAGGTTGACGACGATGAACACATTCGTAATCGGCGTATGCTCATATATTCCCCGCACCACAAAAGAAACGACACGCTGATTGCCTGTAAACAGCCGGTCGTAATGGGCTTTGGCCCAATAACCGCCGGGATTTTTTTCACTGTTGTCGTACAGCTCCGAGCCGTAAAATGAATGATCTTGCGCCCGCACCTGCGTTGTCGAATAGAAATCGCCGATTGGCGTTGCAATAAGAACGTTCTCAATAATCGGTTCATTGAAGGTGGCCTGGGAGAGTACATACTGCATTTCCGACAAATGGACATAGTAATTTTTCACATCATGAGCTTGAACATCGATCATCATCTGCCTGTAGGCATCACTCAGCATCAGCGATTGTACCGACATGGCCACATCATTCAGTCTGTAATCGAGCAGCTGCATGGTCTTGTCCACCGTTTCCCTGCTGGTCTCAAAGGCGTTGTTCTGAATTTCCTTCCCGGCAATCCGGTAGGTTAACAATCCCATCGCACTGATTGACAGCGTTATCAACAGAATGAAAGAGAACAGCACTCTCTGTTTGATCGATATCTGATAAAATCTGTCGCTAAGCTTCTCCCGGATCAGCCCGCCCCACCTTCTCAGGGATTTCATGGAGGCACCCGCCCCTTCCTACAGCAGAAATTTCGCCAGTTCGCCGGCTAGCAGCCGGTGCCCCCTGTTCATTGGGATGATTCACATAGGACAGCAGATCTTCGAGTTCGCCTCCGCCGTCGATGTAGGTCTGGAAGGCGGCGAAGCTGTCACTTAATCCGACCTTGTATTCTTCAGCGAGCTGCCGGATCTGCCCGGCGTGCTCCAGCAAGGAATGCCAGCTTCGTTTCCTGTACCATACGACCGATCCCAGGTGGGTGTCAACAGGATGACTTTGGTTCCTTGTTCAAGAGAGGCTTCGATCATCGCTTTCCACGAATCGGCAGCAGCGTCCAGTCCAATGCCTCGGTCATTCAATCCATAATCAGCAAATGGGGATAAGCATGAAAGGTATCAACAATGGGGGTGGCAAAATATCCAGACGGCACACTGTGTCCGTGGCATACAATATTTAAAGTCCGTTCTCCGGCCATTGCCGTTTCAGTTCCTTCTTCTCCTTCAGTAATAACAACCTGGAAATCAGTGATTTCTCGCATTACCCATCTTACTCCACATTCTTTTGAGGTCAACATAAAAAGAATACCATTGTTGTTTCCTCTTTATTTCATACAATTGGAAATCACTGCACCTATTGAACGTTGAGAAAAATAAATGTCCAGCTTCCCAAAAAAATAGAGCATACCGTCCTATGCGGACAACAGCTCTATTTCACGGGCAAAACTTCTTCTGAGCAGGCCTAGCATATCCCGCTCTTCTCCACAACCTTCAGCCACTCCCTAGCAATCAGATCATGCCCGGCAGTCGTCGGGTGAACGCCATCCCACAACCAATAGGCAGCATCCGTTCTTTGCGCTGCTGCGTTGAAAGCTTCCTGCAGCGGAACATGCACGGTGCCGAACTCCTGTGAAAGCTCGCGGACAACCCCCTGATAATGGCTGATCCATTTGGACCATCCACTCCAGTCTTCCGCGGGTGCTCCGGTATTCAGGATAAACGGCTCGACCAGCACCAGCTTCGTATCCGGCAGCACTTCGCGCGTCTCTTCCAGCACATGGCGGTAAGCACGTTCGTAGCGGTCGGTGCAGCCGCCCGGCTCGCCCTTCATCATTCTCCAAATATCGTTGACCCCGATCAGGATGCTGAGAATATCCGGCTGCAGATAGAACGCATCCTCATTCCAACGGGCATACAGATCGGAGATCCGGTCACCGCTCACTCCGCGGTTGTAGAACATAGGCTGCTGCTCAGCCAGCTCATTGCCCAGCTTGCCGCCAATGATGTAGGCATAGCCATGCCCCAGAATATGATTGGGATCGTTATCGCGGCCACGGTTGCCGTCGGTGATGGAATCTCCCTGAAACAGAATAACTGTGTTTGGCTTAGCAAATGAAATAGACATCCAGTTCACCCTTCAACTATTATAATTAGATAGATTTGGCACTATCTATGATTCTACCGTAATTGAAGCTAATTCTTCAATGATTTGTGATGCCGTCCAGCTATGTGGTAGAATTTAACAAATGACATGAAGGGAGATGGAATCCAAATGAAGTATAGAAGATTAGGCAATACAGGCCTTAAGGTCAGTGAGATCGGCCTGGGCAGCTGGCTTACTTACGGAACAGCCGCAGAGCAGAAAGCAGCGGATGCCTGCGTGGCTAAAGCATTTGAATGTGGTATCAATTTCTTCGATACCGCCAATGCCTACAACCGCGGGGAAGGCGAGAAGGCGATTGGCGCAGCTCTCCGCTCCTACCAGCGGTCGGATTATGTGCTCAGCACCAAGGTGTTTTTCCCGATGGGAGATGGGGTGAACGACCGGGGGCTTTCCCGCAAGCATATTATGGAGCAATGCGAGGCCAGCCTGAAGCGTCTCGGAACCGATTACATTGATGTGTATTTCTGCCACCGCTTTGACAAGGATACGCCGGTGGAAGAAACCTTGCGCGCGCTGGATGATCTTACAGCCCAAGGTAAAATCCTCTATTCCGCAGTCAGCGAATGGAGCGCGGCGCAGATCGCCCGTGCCGGAGGCATCAGCCGCAGGCTGAATCTCCGCCCGCTGGCCTCCAATCAGCCGATCTACAATATGTTCGAGCGTTATATCGAAGAAGAGGTGCTTGAGATATCGGGACAGGAAGGACTGGGACAAGTCGTCTTCTCGCCGCTCGCCCAGGGTATTCTGACCGGCAAATACAAGCCGGGACAACAGCCTCCGGCCGGGACACGCGGCGCAGACGATTCAGTGAACGGCGTCATCCGCAGCTATCTGCGCGACGATGTCCTTGGCGTCGTTGCCCAGTTGGATGACCTGGCGGCCAGCCTCGGCCTGAAGCTCTCACAGCTGGCGCTGGCCTGGGTACTCCGCCAGCCAGGTGTCAGCTCTGCACTGATCGGAGCCAGCAAGCCAGGCCAGGTTGAAGAGAATGCGCAGGCCTCCGGCATTCTTCTCCAGCAGGAAACGCTGGAGACCATCGACGGCCTGCTCCGCCAGGTGGCCGGTTTCGCACCGGCGAGATAGGGAAGCTGAGCGAGAAATAGAAGGATAAATTACAGCGTGAAGCATATAAATTATTTTTCCAAAAAAGGACTGTCTTACCCGCAGAGTTTTCTACGGAAGAGACAGTCCTTTCCATACTAATAGTGAACAGGCATCAAGCTGCCTTTCTTTTCATTCATCCGTCCTGCCCCGCTGATTAGTGTTTTATACTTCTTTTCGTCCTCTATAGTGGCCAGATGCCTGCATTCTTCAAATAATCTCACGCACCGGAGAACACATGCATCACCATTTATTTTAGCGGAATACTCCAATGCCTTTAACGTATAATGAATAGCCGACTCATATCGTTGTGCATTAAAGTAATAGGCGGCCACCTCACAGAGAAGGTCTGTATATTCATCCCAGGTAACCCTTGAATTAATAATGCCGATTCGGCTCCGCAGCTCTTTGAAATCCAGCTGATCCTGAAAACGTTCGATAATTCCATCCACATTGAACTGATAGCGGTTGGCGGCCTGCATAATTTTCATTAAAGCCGGAAGAATTTCATTTTCCCGGGCCGCAATGAACTCGACATACTCTGTAAGCACATCCATTTGACCAGCCATTAACCGATGGAGATACGAATTAGCAATCGCCCATTCCTGAAACTGCGCCTTCACCTCCCGGACTTTATCCGTGTCCTCACGCACCCAGGCGGAGTCCGCGTAGAGTGAAGCATAATGCAAAGCCCGTTCGTATTCGCCACGTTCATGGCATACCGCCGAACGGAGCAGATAAGCGTAAAGGATGTAGAAGCAGATTGGTCTTGCCGGTTCCTTACGCGTCTCACGCTGTTTGGTCACCAGGTATTGATTCTGGTATTGAATGGAGGCTTTGCGCTCCATTTCTTCAGCCAGAACATTCACTTTGCTCCAGCGGTGCAGGGAAATATAAATATTCGCCAGCGCGTGCAGCGCATCAAGCTGATCGGCCTCATCCAGCCGTTCGACAAAATATTCAAATTGCATGGCAGCCTGCAGGTTGATATCCTGATTGTCACCCAAAGCGATCGTGAACAAGCGGTACTGGCAGAGCGCCAGCCGTTCGGAATGCTGATACTTCTCGCTCTCCGCTACGCCTTCATACAGCAGCGCCGCAGCTTCTTTTTTGTCATTCCTGTAAAATTCCTCTGCCGTGTCAAACAGCGCTTGAGCATAGGAGATATTATCCATCAGATTATGTACCACTTGCCGGATGCATTCCAGCTTGTCCAGCTCGGCGCAGCGGTGCAGAAACGGGCCCAGCCGCCGCCAGTCCGGCGTGGAATGAATAATGCATTCATCTATATACATTTCATAAAACGCACCTTCAGGCAGACCCATTCCGGCAGTTATCCGGTCCAGCTGCTGCATTGCAATCGGGCGGTTGCCATTGATAATGCTGCTGAGCGTTCCGGAGTTGACAGCGGATATTCCAGCAAATTGATTAATGGTTTTGCCTTCCCTTTTGAGAAAAGCGTCCAGTTCCCCTTGGATCGTAATCTTAGGCTCCAAACAAACTCCACCTCTCAAATCCAATTATTTGAACAATAATCCAGATATTCCTACATAATAGGTGTAAATATTACATAGGTCAACATCCATTGGCACGTTCAAAAGTGGTTGACAGATGGAAATAAAAGCTCTTATCTTCTAATTCCTTACATCAAGAGATCAGCTTGGACTTCTCAGCCTGTTCTGCGGCTTTGCTGATAAAGCGTTCAAGCGGTTTCTGCAGCGTAAGCCCCAGCAGTAATGCCAGCACGCCGAAAAGCAGCAGAGCCAACGCATCCCGGAGGACCACCTCAGGAAGCCCCCCCCAACCGCTTCCCGCAGCAGACTGATCGCATAGGTAAACGGCATAAAAGGATTCAGGATTTGAAAGAAATGCCCTGAAGCTTTTCCCCTGCAGCTCCGCCCCTTTGTCCAGACTGGCCACGGCGATTTTGATGCCGGAGGTGTTGCTGTAGGGGTCCCATACTGCAGCTACATTTACCCAATCATTCACAGAGGGCAGCACAATAAGCGCTGCAATCAGCAGCACCGCCACCGGAATCCTGAACAAGTTGCGCCAATCATTTAAATAGATCCGCCATATTTCTGCCATCCGCCAGTCACCCCCAAGCCGTTATTTGGATATTTTAATATGTCCCGGCATGAAGCTTTTTACAATCCGCTGCCGTTTATCACATCTTCGGCAGTTCTGATAGACCTTAGCAAAATTTTTGCAACATTTCTTGCTAATTTACGTTAATAGAGGTACATACCCGTTTGAGAACTATAGCGAAGGGTAAAGAGGTATATAGGCTATTCACAAGCCATATTTAAGCCAAGGGGGAAATGAAAAGATGTTATTGAAAAACTCCAAGTATGTACTGCCTTTGCTGGTCCTGCTGTTTCTTTCCCTTGCAACAACGGCAAGCACAGCAGGAACACGTGCGGAAGCACAAAGCGGCGGGCAGATTCAGCATCTCACAGCGTATATTCACGATCTGCAAATCGTAGACGGCAAGCTGATGCTTAATGCGGACGATATCGAATGGTTTGAAGGCGCGGACGCCAACCGGGTGTTCGCCGACCGGGAGCCGGATGGTGCGGCCGAGCTGGGAGGCGCACCGGACGGATATTATATCGTTAACGACAGTGATTTGCTAACCTCTTATCCGGTAGCCAATAATGCCGGCGTAACCATGCAAATCTATGATCATACCGGAACGATCGAGGATCTGGATATCAACTGGAACGAGGGAATTTCTCTACCTCAGTTCCAGAAGGAATTCACCAAGACCGATATTATCGACTTAAGCCAATTTCCATACCATCTCACGATCGAAGACGGTCAAGTAACTTCAATCGTGCAGCAATATATTCCATAACCGTTGTTATAATCGTACAAATTAAGACGGTGTCGCCATCCGGGCAGACACCGTCTTTTTGGTACGCCTTTTTAGCGCGCGACCCATAGTTTTAAGTTGAGAGTTGCAGTACGTATTCGTTTGCTTTTGAGATTGCTGCATTAAGTTTATCTTGTGGTATTGACCATAAAGTTTGCTGATTTATATATTCCAAAGCTTTTACTGTTATTCTCCATATTATTTAAATAATCTTTACCTCCGCAACAAAGTTACCTTTAAATAAATCCCTATAATAGCCAACAATGCATTTTCTGATAAGACATTTTAGATAACCGTCAATGGAAACAAATAATCAAAATTAATTACCGAAGGACCTTCTAAGAAACTTGTAGTTTGACCACACTTCACCTCTCTCACGTTTACCTCTGGTGAAATGATATTGCGTATATTACGCAAAGTTGATACGCTGATATCGAAAATCGATAACAAAAACAAATAATGAGGACGGATTATAGATTATGTATGAGCTTTATAAGAAATAAAATAAGTATGGAGGCAATGATCAGCAATGGACAATGAATTATCACAAAATAAAAGTAAGCCTAGATCGTTAATGGAAGTATTATTGGTTTCCACAAAGCTAGGTTTGACATCCTTCGGCGGTCCCATTGCTCATCTTGGTTATTTTCACAACGAGTATATTAAGCGAAGAAAATGGATGGATGAACGGAGCTACGCCGACTTGGTTGCACTTTGTCAATTTCTTCCTGGACCTGCGAGCAGCCAAGTCGGAATCGGCATTGGGGTCATGCGTGCCGGACTATTGGGAGGATTAGCTGCATGGGTTGGATTTACCCTTCCTTCCGTTATCGCCTTAGTGCTGTTTGCTTTTTTGCTGCAAGGCTTTGATATCGGAAGCGCCGGATGGATCCATGGATTGAAATTAGTCGCGGTGGCAATTGTGGCTCAAGCGATATTAGGTATGGGACAAAAACTTACTCCTGACCGAAATAGAGTAACAATCGCTATATTGGCTGCTGCAATTGCTTTATTATGGCAAACGGCGTTTAGCCAGGTTGCCATTATGATTGTGTCAGGCATAGCGGGTTTGATTCTCTACAAAAATATCAATATTCCTGATCTTCCAAAAGTCCAAGTTCCTATTAAACGTTCGCTCGCTGTAATCTGCCTTGTATTATTTTTCGGCTTATTATTTATATTACCGCTAATAAGAGAAATAACTTCGATTCATTGGTTTGCTTTTTTTGACAGCTTTTATAGGGCTGGATCTCTAGTTTTTGGTGGAGGACACGTTGTCCTTCCTCTTCTCGAAAGAGAAGTAGTACCAACTGGCTGGTTATCAAAGGAGGACTTTCTTGCCGGATATGGTGTTGCCCAAGCTGTGCCAGGACCATTATTTACATTCGCTGCCTACCTGGGAGCCATTATCAATGGTTGGTTAGGGGCTATTGTGGCTACCTTCGCTATATTTTTGCCGGCTTTTTTGTTAGTCGTTGGAGCCTTGCCCTTCTGGGATTCGCTCAGAAGAGTACCGAAGATTCAAGGCGTATTGGTCGGTGTAAATGCTGCCGTGGTAGGCATTTTATTAGCTGCTTTCTATAATCCAATCTGGACAAGTTCAATATTGGCACCTGTTGATTTCGCTCTTGCCTCAATACTTTTTATTATGCTAGTTTTTTGGAAGACACCGCCTTGGATGGTTGTCATTGCAGGAGCTATCGGCGGAATACTCATTAGTTATCTTGAATAAAAAGCAGCCGATCCTTTTGGACGGCTGCCGAGTTGTGTTTGTTCAACTAATGTCTCCCGTTAGGGGTAAAGCGACGTGGCTTTGTTTATAATACTCAATAATTGAAGCATGTGGAATTTCGCCTACCTCTCCTACCAAGGTACGAAAAGCCATGCCGTGTCCAGTAATTATCACCTTTTCAAATTCAAGATATTTGTTAATCACCTTCTCCATGCGGTTCTTCAGTAGTTCTTTGGACTCCCAAGGCTTGGTTACCCCAGGAGGATAGACTCCATGATTAGCATCATAATCATCCCCCAGTTCTTTAAGCCTCTCCAATGAATCATATTCAAATGTTAAGTCAGGTTGCCATTCCCTTAAATCGAATTCAACCATTATTTCTAAACCAAGTTCCTTTGATAAAATAGCGGCCGTTTGAAGTGCTCTTGGGTAAGGGGAAGAGACAACAATTTCAGCTTCTTTTAAACGTTCATCCTTTGCTGTCAAATATACTTGGTTAACCCCTTTATTCGTAAGAGGAACCATGTCCCGGCCATGTCCCTTTAATTTGTAATGTTCATTTATGTCCCATAGAGGTTCACCATGGCGAATGAGATAAAATTGCGTCATTAAAAATCCTCCATACATCCGTTTTTTGTATTAATCTATTCGCTCCCTGTACTACGCAATCCTGCCCCTTAACGAAACGAAAGCAACCCGTTTTTACCGGCTGCTTTCATCAGTTTATTGAACAAAGAGTCTCCTTTAGCCAAATCATGGTTCATTTTAAGCTAACACTTCCCCGTTTGTGGAACGATCACACGCGGAAAGCTTCCTCATTTGTGGCCATTCCACGTTAATGCTTCGGTTATGCGCATAAATTCAAAATCCACTAGATAACTACACGATTTCCGGATTTTATGAGTAAATACACCAACAGCAAAGAGTCCAGGTCCCCCTTGTTATACGGGATTCCTGGACTCTTTGTTGGTTTGCAGTTGCTCAGTTCACAACCTTACTTGCTGCTGTCCTTCACGGGCAGGCCGAAGTTTGGTGTGCCGTCTTCGTTCCAATACAGCACCTGTGCACGGGTATGACGGTTCGGGTCATAAAGCGGATCGCCGGTAATTTCTTTATAATTGCGGGCATGGTAGATCAGCACATCTTCACCTTGCTCATTCACCGTGAAGCTGTTGTGTCCCGGACCGTATTGTCCGTTCTCTTCACTGGTCTTGAACACAGGCTCGGGATGTTTAGTCCAAGATGCAGCATCCAGCAGATCGCTGTCTTCATCGGCATACAGCAGGCCCATGCAGTAATTGTAATCGGTAGCACTGGCCGAGAAGCTCATGAATATGCGGCCGTTACGTTTCAGTACCGCTGCGCCTTCATTTACACTGAAGCCAATTTTCTCCCAGGAATACTCAGGTGTCGCAATCATGCTCTGGGGGCCGGTCAAGGTCCAGGGGTTGCTCATTTCGGAAATGTACAGGTTGGAGTTCCCTGGAATTTCAGGGTCCTTCTGCGCCCATACATAATACAGCACTCCCTTGTGCTGGAACGTAGTCGCGTCCAGGGCGAAGGACTCCCAGGCTGTTTTCACCTGGCCTTTCTCTACCCATGTGCCTTCGAGCGGATTGGCCGATTCGTTCTCCAGGGCAAACATACGGTGATCGAACAAACCCTCGTTCGTTTCGGTTGTGCGGGCAGCGGCGAAATAAATGTACCATTTCCCGTCAATATAATGAATTTCAGGTGCCCATATATTCGCGCTTAGCGGTCCCGTCTCATATTTCCGCCAGGCTACAACCGGTACGGCTTCAGTAAGTCCTTCAATGGTCTCTGACCGGCGCACCTCGATCCGGTCATATTCCGGCACGGAGGCGGTGAAGTAATAATAGCCATCAGCATGTTTATACACCCATGGATCAGCGCGCTGTTCCACAAGCGGATTGCTGTATTCTCTATTTGTGTTCATAATGGTTTCTCCTTTGATCTGATCAGTAAATATAAAGAATGAATTCGCTGCTTCTCTACTCCAAAGTAAGCACAACTACAGACGCAGGCGGAAGGACACAGTTCAGCAGTCCATCCTCCAAAGCTGCAGCTTCATAGACAGACGGCGCTACCTTGTCTGGCGTCTGGAACGTGTTATGTGCACCAAGCTCCGGATGCGTCAGAATTTGCCCGGTTACCCTGGTTGGTGCTGCGCCACCGATACCAAAGCTGAGAGTTGCACCGTCCTCATGGCTCAAGTTGCAGATTGACACATAGATCTTGCCTTCCCCGTCACGTGAAGCAGATACGCTAAGCTGCGAAATAGCAACCCCGCCGCTGGTGTATTGCGGACTCTCAAAGGCAACCTCGAGCAATTCATTATCCTGATGCACCTTATACATCTCAAACACATGATACGTAGGGGTTAGCAGTAATTTATCGCCTTCGGTCAGGACCAGCGCCTGCAGGACATTTACCATCTGCGCAATATTGGCCATCTGCACCCGGCTGCTGTGATTCTGAAAAATATTGAGATGGATGCCTGCTACCAGCGCATCTCTCAAAGTGTTCTGCTGGTACAGGAACCCCGGGTTCGTTCCGGGCTCGCTCAAGAACCAGGTCCCCCACTCATCTATAATTAATCCTACCCGCTTCTCCGGGTCATACTGATCCATAATGGCCGAATGTCGGGTAATGAGCTCATCCATATGAAGTGACTTCTGCATCGTTTCGAACCATTCAGCTTCGTCGAACCCGAGCGCCTGGCGTTTCTCTTCCCAACTGCCGGGAATGGTATAGGAATGCAGGCTGAGGCCATCCATGAAACGGCCGGCTTCCCGCATTAATACTTCCGTCCAGTTGTAGTCATCCACATTCGCTCCACCGGCAATTTTGTACAGCCGGTTATCCCCATAATTTCTGGAATAGGTCTGATAGCGCCGGTACAGGTCCGCATAATATTCGGGACGCATATTGCCTCCGCAGCCCCAATTCTCATTGCCGACACCGAAGTATTTAAGCTTCCAGGGCTGTTCTCTTCCGTTCTCCCTGCGCCAGTCCGCCATTGGCGATTCACCGGCAAAGGTCATATACTCGACCCATTCCGACATTTCCTGAACCGTACCGCTGCCTACGTTGCCGCAAATGTACGGTTCGCAATCCAGCAGCTCACACAGGCGGAAAAATTCATGGGTGCCGAAATGATTATTCTCCACTACACCGCCCCAGTGCGTATTAACCATCCGCTTGCGGCCTTCCCTCGGTCCAATTCCGTCTTTCCAGTGATATTCATCGGCAAAACAGCCGCCCGGCCAGCGCAGCACCGGAATGTCCAGTTTCTTCAGCGCTTCGATGACGTCATTGCGGATGCCGTCCGTATTGGGAATCGGCGAATCCTCGCCTACCCACAGACCTTCGTAAATGCATCTGCCCAAATGTTCTGCGAAATGCCCATATATATTTTTGTTGATTTTGCTTTTGGGCAGGTCAGCGTGAATCACAAGCTTTGCAGTCATAGTTTCTCTCTCCTTGGCTAATGTTTTTTTATTTAGCCCTTTATCCCTGAATTCAAATTAATCGATTGTACAAAGTATTTCTGGGCGAACACGAACAGCAGCAGCGTAGGAATAATAGCGAGAATCGCCGAACCCATAAGCTGTCCGATCATCCGGTAATTCCCATAAATATCCTGCAGCAACAACAGTCCGGCAGTAACCGGCATTTTGTCAACATCCGTGAATACGATTACCGGCCACAGGAAGTCATTCCAGGATCCGGTGAACGAGAACAGGGCACACACGATCAATACAGGCTTGATCAGCGGCACGATAATCGACATGTAAATTCTGTAATGGCTCGCACCATCGACATGGGCCGATTCGTCGAGTTCCTTCGGAATGCCGTTCATAAACTGTCTGACCAAAAAGATATTCCCCATACCCGCGAGTCCGGGGATTACCATTGCCCAGGAGGTATTAACCCAGCCCAGAGCATCTATAATTTTGTAGGAAGGAATCAGATTCACGACACCCGGGAAGAACGAAATACCGAGCAGGGTGAAAAAGAGCGTGTCTCTGCCTTTAAATTTCATCCGCGAATAGCCGTAACCGGTAATGGAGATTACCACAACCACCAAAAGAGTATGCATTGTGGCAATAAGCAGTGAGTTCATCAGCCAGCGCAAGATTGGTGCGGTAGAGGTGTTTTCCAAAATCGCAATATAGTTGTCAAAAATCCACTCTTTCGGGAACATTCTGAACCCGGAGCTGACCACCTCGGTTTGCGACCGGAAGGAGGTAGTGATTCCGAAGATCACAGGAACGATCCAAATAATGCAGAGAATAATTAAGAAGAGATAGGAGAGATATTTAGAGATACTGATGCCGGAGCCTTTTCTTTTCCCAGCGTTTTGTCCATTAAGAAGCGGACTATTATCCATTTGTTGTGCCGCTTGGTTTGACATACGGGTACACCTGCCTTTTCAATTTCCATTGCTGGTCCATTGTCTTATCGAGTGTTAAGCTGCATTCCGGTTCATCACATAATATTGCAGAGCCGAGATGACCAGGATTATAAGTCCCAGCAACACCGCCATCGCCGATGCCATTCCCGCAATGGATTCCCCGTTGCCGAACGCCAGTTGACGAATATACATCATGAGTACATGCGTGCTCTGCCGTGGTCCGCCGTCGGTCATCATGAGCGGCTGCCCGAATACGTTAAAGGCTCCGGCAGTAGTCATGACAAAGGTATAGATGAGCGGAAAACGAATGGAAGGCAATGTAATACTCGTGAATCTGCGGACAGGTCCTGCCCCGTCTATTTCCGCCGATTCATACAGATCCTGTGCCACACCGCTTATGGAGGCACGGTAAATAATCATATTGCCCCCGACGCCGCCCCAGACTGTAATGATAATAATGATAATCCACGCATATGGCTGATTGGCCGGCCAGGATACGTCTGAGCCGAACACATTCCCCGCCATTCCGAGCTGCTTGTTAAAGAGCAGCAGCCAGATCAGCGCGCCTGCAGATATGGAAATAAGGCCCGGAATGTAGATGATGGACTGGATCAGGCTTTTCCCTTTGACTTTCTTATGTTCCAGTGCAACGGCAACAAGCAGCGGAATCACAATCAACAGCGGAACACTGAGCAGCACAAAAATCAATGTGTTCTTAAGCCCGTTGTTGAATTGGGTATGAAAGGTGGAACTGTTGTCAAACAAAATGGTCTTGTAGTTGTCTAAACCTACCCAGACCGGATCATTCATTAGATTCCATTTGGTAAAGGAAGCGTAAATCCCGTAGATCGTGGGCAGTAAAATAAATACAGCAAATAAGATGACATGTGGACCTACAAAGAAAACAGGCGCCAAATTAAGTTTCTTTTTCATAGGCATTCTTTTCTCCTTTGGCATAAAGCAATGTGCCGTATTCCGGCACATTGCTTTATGCATTCATTTCCGCTTCCTTTTGTTACTTCGCTGCTCCGCTTGTGCCTTCAGCGATTTTATCTTCTACAAATTTCTGCATGGTCTGAAGAGTTTCATCAATATCTACATTGCCGCGGACGATATCTCCGCAATACGTATCCACTGCTTCTGCGATATATGGGTAGTATTCATAAGTGTAGATGTAGAGGGATTCAATCTCTTTCTCATTCGAAGTAAAGAAGGACTGCATGTAATCCTTATACTCAGGGCTCTCAATAACTTTTTTACTTGCTACGGTCTGTCCGGCTTTGGCCCATTCAATGGAATTCTGACGGATGAACTCCAGGAAATTACCGATTCCGGCTACCTTTTCTTCAGATCTGTCTTTATTCTTGAACATGGAGAACAAGTGCGAAGAGGATCTGTTCGTGAACTTGTCAGCCGTGTTGGAATATACGTTGGTTACTCCGAAATTAAGGCCTTCAACTCCGGCATGCGCTGTGGAGCTCCATGTGCCGTCTGTGGAGAACAATACATTGCCCGATTGGAACATCAGGTATCCGTCTTCACCAAACGGTGTCATCAGACCGGCATCGTTGATCTTTTTAACATTTTCAAAAGCTTGCTTCATCACCGGTGTGTTTACAGCAGGTTTTCCGTTCTCCTGGATATCTCCGCCAAGGTTCTGAACTTGCCCGAGGATAACCCAGCCCAGCAGGGCATCGTTGACCACAAAGTCGCCTTCAGCCAATTTGCCTTTCAGCGACAGCATTTCATCTATCGTCACCACATTGTCGTCGAGGAAGGATTCCGCACCATATTTCTTAAGCAAATCTTTATTGTAGTACATAACATTACTGTGAATATCGAGAGGCACTGTATATTGAGTTCCATCTATTGTACCTGTTGACCACGCTTGCGGCAGGTAATTGTCTTGTTTAATTTCAGGCTGAGCTGCTGTTACTGCAGTCATTGGCTCCAGTGTTCCTTGCTTCACATAACCCGGTACACGGTCAGCGTGGATAATGGCCAAGTCAGGCACGCCTTTTCCGGAGTTCAGAACCGTCGAAATTTTGGTATACATATCCGCGGTAATTACATGCTTCACCTTTATCTCTGGATTGGTAGCATTGTAATCTTTAACAAGCTGGTCCATATAGGCACCGTCATCACCGGTCAGCGGCGTCCAGAAGGTTATTGTCTTTGAATCATCCTTCCCGCAGCCTGCCAATACCGTCGATAATGATAGAACAAGTGCTAATGCCGAAAAACCCCACTTTTTCTTCAACACTTTCTCCTCCTAATAATTAAATTAGTAAATCATCTACAAAAATGTTTTTGCAAACAATGAACTCAGTTTGTAGCCTGTCAGGGAACTCCAAAATCCAAAATCAGTTCACCTTGCCTAAACGAATCACATTCCATGAGGCCTTGGACAGCAGAGTCTCTACAAAACCATCCTTGCATTCGGTTCCGGTTGCTTGTCTTGGTTTCACATGCTCTTCCTTGGCTGTATTAACCGCTTTCAGATCCTCATGATGGAGCTCAATATGCTCGATTAACCGGTAGCCCTCAAATCCGCGCACATCGCATTTTAAATGCAGGGCTTCTTCCAAATGCCGGTTAATGGCGAAGATCGTTAGCTCATCGGCTTCCTCATTATACACAAGGGCACTGTCGAGATATGGAACATCGGTATAGTCCTGAGCGTCATATTTCGGCGAATTGACAATCGGCTGAAGCGAAACGCCGCGCCCGTATTTGGAGGTATGCAAGTATGGATAGAAGATTGTCTGCTTCCAGGCTGCTCCACCCGCTTCTGTCATAATGGGTGCAATTACATTTACAAGCTGTGCCAGACAAGCCATCTTCACACGGTCCGCATGTCTGAGGAAGGTAATAAGCATACTGCCGATCAGCAGGGCATCTTCAAAATTATAATGATCCTCAAGCTGCGGCGGACCTACTGTCCAAGGCTCAATCTTCGTATCCGACTCATTGGAGTGGTACCAGACATTCCATTCGTCAAAACTGAGATACATCGTTTTCTTGCTGCGCTTCTTGGCTTTGATGTAATCACAGGTGGCCGTTACGGTGCGGATGAAATGCTCCAGGTCCATGCTGCGTGCCAGGAAATTGGCAGAATCGTTGTCCCGGTTCCCATAATATTGATGAAGGGAAACATAATCGGCTACTTCATAAGTATGTTCTAAAGTTACCGCTTCCCATTCCGGGAAGGTCGGCATCGCTGAGCTTGAGCTTCCACAGGAAACCAGCTCAATATCCGGATCTATCAAGCGCATCGCCTTGCCGGTTTCATAAGCCAGCCTGCCATATTCTACAGCTGTCTTCTGGCCGATCTGCCAGGGTCCATCCATTTCATTGCCGAGGCACCAGGTTCTGATCTTATGCGGCTGCTCCACACCATGATTGCGGCGCAAATCACTCCAGTAGGTTCCGCCGGGATGATTGCAGTACTCCAGCAAGTTACGTGCGGCATCAATACCTCTCGTACCCAAATTGACAGCCATCATCACCTCTGAGCCTACTTCCTTGGCCCAGCTCATGAATTCATTCGTACCTACCTCATTAGGTTCAATAGTTCTCCAGGCCAGCTCCAGCCGCTTCGGACGCTGTTCTACAGAACCTACGCCATCTTCCCAATTGTAGCCGGATACAAAATTCCCTCCGGGATAACGGATAATCGGTACACCCAGTTCCTTGACCAGTGATTTCACATCACCTCTGAAGCCAAGAGAATTGGAGCTGGGATGACCAGGCTCATAAATTCCGCCATATACTGCACGGCCTAAATGTTCAATAAAGGAGCCGTAAATCCGTTTATCCACTTCAGCGATAACAAAGGACTTATCGGCGATAAGCGTCGCTCTTAGTGTGTCTGCCGACAATCTCATCACTTCCATTTCACATTTTTATTAATTAATTAAAAAACATTTGAATGTATTCGCTTACAGATATAAAATAACATATATAAGCCCTCATGTAAACATAAAAGTATAAACCTTTTTATATGTATCCAAAATAAAATCAATTAAAGGCTACTTTCAGAAAATAATAGGTCTTTTTCATCTTATATCACTAAAGTACCTTTATGAATATGTGAATCAAAGGACTAATTAGCTTAAAAAATGACTTAAATTTAATTGTATTACACAAATAAAGGAAGAAGTCTTTCCTTTTTACCTCAATTAGTTTATAATTTTATAAAATAGTCTTTCATGACGTCCGCGGAGGAAGGTATTGTACAATGATTTATATTAAAGATTTAATGAGTGGCATTGATATTTTCAAGGCACTGAGCTCCGAGATTCGCATCCAGATCCTTGAGCTGCTTGCCACCAATCAAGCACTTAACCTGAATGAAATCGCCAAGAAGCTGAATCTCAGCAATGGCGCCATCACGATGCATATCAAGAAGCTGGAAGAAAGCGGCCTGATCGAAATTAATACTTCTGTAGGCAAACATGGCATTCAGAAAGTCTGTTACCTTAATAAAGATAAGCTGATGGTTGATCTCCGCAGCAAGGATGTCGACAACCTGTATGAAGTTGAGATTCAGGTTGGCCATTACAGCAACTATCAGGCTGTTCCTACCTGCGGGCTGGCCACCAAGGACAGCATTATCGGTGACTTCGACGAGCCGCGCTATTTCGCAGATCCCCAACGGATTGATTCGGAGATTATCTGGATGGCTGAAGGATTCCTGGAATACCGCATTCCGAACTATCTTAAGGCCAATCAGACCTTCCGTGAAATTCAGTTCTCCATGGAAATTGGCTCAGAGGCCCCCGGTTTCAGCGATAACTATCCTTCAGACCTCTACTTTTATGTAAACGGCATCGAAATCGGTTACTGGACCAGTCCCGGAGACTTCGGGGATCAGCGCGGTACCTTTAATCCAGACTGGTGGCCTCCTCACCTGAATCAATACGGGATGCTCAAGCTGATCCGGATTAACAATGAAGGAAGCTTTATCGACGGCTGCCGCATTTCGGATATTACCCTTGATGATATTAAGCTGGACTACAAAAGCGAGCTGACCTTCCGCATTGCCGTTACCGACAAGCCGGTCAACAAACGCGGACTGACCATTTACGGCAAGCATTTCGGCAATTACAGCCAGGATCTGATGGCCCGCGTGCTTTATAATGTACATGAGGTTGAAGAAGTTGGCAGCTGTGTTTCCATGACAACAAGCGAGTAAGCACATAAGGACCATCCCCGGCGGCTAGCCAGAAGATGGTCTTTTTTTATGTCTATGTGAAGCATTTTTTGCCTGTATAATTGTTATCGGCTTAACCCACACTAACCGATGTCTCCCATACCACCGAGAAGGAGTGTTTCATATGCGTGAAGGTCTGATCCCTGCCGTTCTTGGTACCGTAGTTTCCGCTTCCGGCGCAGCTTTTCTGGGAAGCAAATACAAGCTGGCCGCAACCGGCGTGCTTGGCTTTGGTCTGGCGCATATTGTCTTAGGCGCGATCGATTTGTTTGAGCACCGGTAAAAGGTTGGAAGATGCCGGCCCTTGCTTATGTACGGGCCGGTTCCTTATAGGAACAACCGGATTTAACGCAAAAAGGCCCTCACCCTCCGGGCAAGGACCCACATAAGCATATGGTTTATTTCACTGCTACATAAAACAGCCGCTGGGCACTGTCATCCGCCTCTACCCATTCGAAGTCGGCATAGGTCTTCACATCACTGAACCCGGCTTTCAGCAGTTCCGCTGTCATCCACTCCGGATCATAAGCCCGCTGCACATGAGTCTCCTCAAAGCGGCGGTACAGATTACCCCGTCCCTCTTCACGAACAAAGATAGACAGATGATGCTCAATTTCCCGCCGCGGCACATCCAGCTCACTGGTCCAAATATACGATATGGAGGGCTCATTCATGAAAAAGGGCTGCTCTTCCTCGTAACGGATCAATGTATTGGGATGATGCACGTCAAACAGAAAGGTTCCTCCCGGCTTAAGACCGGCAAAGGTACTGGCGAAAACTGCTTGAACGTCCTGCTCTTCCAGCACATAGTTGAGGCAATCACAGAAAGAAATAACGGATTCCACCGGTTCCGGCAGCTCCCATTCCTTCATATTTTGCCTTACCCAGCGCACACTGCCCTCCCGCAGGAACCTGCGGCCCTGCGGATGCTCCTCCAGCTTCTTTTGCGCCACAGACAGCATGTCAGAAGAGAGATCAATGCCCGTCATATGATACCCTGATGCGGCAAGCGGAATGGTAATGCTGCCGGTTCCGCAGCCGAGTTCGGCCACGGTGAGCGGCTTTCCGTGCAGCTTCCAGGCGGTTTCCGCAAACTCCAGCCAATCCGGATATGGCATATCGGCCATAAGCTCGTCGTATACATATGCAAATTTCCCATAGGAAGACACTGCGCACACCGCTTTCTATAATTACCTGTAATCAAATACTGTCATAACCGCTTATTTCTCCGTTGTTCCTTCATCGCCCTGATTCTCATCCGGAGCTGTGTCTTCCTTGCCTGCAAGGTAGGTCCAATTCTCCTTCTGGGTAATAAGGCCTTCCTTCATCAGCTTGCCCATCGCCCGTTTGAAGGCCGACTTGCTGATGCCGAAGCGCTGCTTGATAATATCCGGAGGCGTAGAATCCGAATACGGCATGGCACCGCCCGGGCGGGAATTCAGAAAGTCCAGCAAGGCAGCGGAATCCACATCACGTCCCACTTCCTTGCGGTGGGTCATGGAAAGGTTGACCCGGCCATCCTCGCGGATATGTGAGACCCGGGCTTCAAACTGCTCGCCCAGACGCAGCAGACGGCTGCGTTCCGAGGAATGAACCATTCCGATAATGCCGAAGCCCAACACTCCGCCGTCCACAAGCACGAAGGTGCCCATTTGCAGCGGCTTGTACACTCTTGCGGTTACCATTTGCCCCATCCATGAGGTTGGCGCAGGAAGCGCCAGCGGAGCAAGCTCCTGTTCACCGGCCAGCTTGGCGCGGAGACGCCCCTGTTTGTCGTGCTCCATCATAACAAATACTTTGTCACCAACCTGAGGGCGCAGCTCGATCAGTTCAGGAAGCTCGCGGATCGGCAGCAGAAGCTGGCGTCCAAGTCCCATTTCCAGAAAGCAGCCAAGACGGGGATGAATATCCGCGACTTCCAGCAGTGCCATTTCACCAAGTGTCAAAAAAGGCTTCTTCATTGTTGCCGCAAGCCGGTCTTCCGTATCGAAGAAGATGAATACTTCCACTTTATCGCCCGGCTTGGGCTTGCTGCCAACCAGCTCCGTATAATGCAGCATAACATCCTGATCACCGGCACCCAGGAAGTAGCCGTAAGGCGATACTTCCCGGAGTACATCCAGTTTAACTACAGTTCCGGCAATCAGACTCATACGTTCTCCACAATCTTGGCGTCAGACCACAGGCGCTCAATGTTGTAATATTCGCGTTCATCGCGGTGGAACACATGCACAACAACATCACCAAGATCCATCAGCACCCAGCGTGCCGCGTCCATACCTTCGATTCCGCGGATCATACCGCCTGCTTCATGAACAACCTTGCGTACTTCGGTGGCAATCGCTTGCACCTGGGTATCGGAATTACCATGACAGATCACAAAATAATCACTGATTGGGGAAACATTGCGCAGATCCAACGCAACAACATTCATCGCTTTTTTATCTTCCACAGCTTTTAAAGTCAGTTCCAGCAGCTTGCTTGATTGTACACTCATTATTTATCCTCCAGTATTCTTACTAGATCATTACGCGCCAGCACCGTTAACGGAAACACAATCCGGCGTTTCTGCAGCAGCAGGCTGATCGTCGAATCAAATCCGGCTATCAGCCCTTCCTCCAGACTTACTTTGGAAAGCCTGCGTATTTCGTCCACACCGGGAAAATCCCGTCCGGGCTCGATATAATCGGCCAGACAGACAATCTTCTCGAGCAGGCTCATGCCTTCACGGCCCGAAGTATGATAGCGTATGGCTCCCAGCACTTCGGCATCGGTAATTTCATAATCCCGTTCCGCTACAAATGCCCCCACTTCCGCATGCCACAGCTGCTTATCGTAGGATAACAGCTCGGAGGGCAGACCATTCTGCTCTATAATTTCCTTCATTCTCTCCACAGGCCAATATTTGGCTACATCATGCAGAATCGCTGCTGTCTCCGCACGGGCAGGATCAGCTCCATAGCGCTCAGCCAGCTTCACTGAGGATTCCATTACGCCAAGGGTATGCTGCCAGCGCTTATCTGGCATCTGCGAAGAGACCGCTTCAATCAGCGCTTCCCGGCTGTAGGCCATACAATCCACTCCTTTGCACATAATCGAAAACCTTGTCCGGTACCATATAACGGATTGATTTTCCTTCAGCGGAGCGCGCCCGGAGCATCGTGGACGAAATATCCACCAGCGGCATGTCCGCCAGCAGCACCTTGTCAGCGATATAGCCGGGCAGCGCTGCCAGATCCAGCGGAGTGCCCGGACGGCCCACACCGATAAAGGCCAGACGCTGCACAAGTTCTTCAATCCCCTGCCATTTGGGCAAATATTGCACCATATCCGCACCAATGATGAAATAAAACTCATGGTCCGGGTATTCCTGCTGCAAGCTGCGCACGGTCTCGAGTGTATAGGAAACGCCGCCTCTGAGGACTTCCCAATCCAGCGTGCGGAAAGACTCATTGTCCTCGACCGCACACTGCACCATCGCCAGCCGGTCTGTACCCGAAGCTCCGGCTTCATGCTTATGGGGCGGGATATGCGAAGGCATAAACCAGACCTCTTCCAGCAAATAGGTGTCCCTCGCAGCTTCCGCCGCCATCATATGTCCTATGTGAAGAGGATCAAAGGTTCCTCCCATTATTCCAATTTTCAAGAGAGGCCTACCTCCTCTTATCTTCCTGCGAAATGACTCCATGTGACTGGTAAGACAGCCGCAAGGCGCAGCTTGCCTAGCGTGGAAGCTCAATCGTTTTGTTGTCGCGTGACTCTTTGTAAAGAACGATGGTCTTGCCGATAACCTGCACCAGCTCGGAGCCGGACTGCTCAGCCAGAGCAGCACCGATTTCCTTCGGGTCATCCGCATTATTGTTAAGCACGCTGATCTTCATCAGCTCGCGTTTTTCAATAGCTTCTTCAATGTGACGGACCAGGTGGTCGTTCACACCGCCTTTGCCGACCTGAAAGACAGCGTCAAGATGATGAGCCAAAGAGCGGAGATAGCGTTTTTGTTTTCCAGTTAACATAAATGAACAAACCCCTTAATTAACATATATTATTACCCTAAACTTGCGGATCCATTTCACTGGCACTGCCGCCGAGGCAGTCGATAATCGTCTGCCGCATAATATCCACAGGTGCAGCCTGCCCTGTCCAATACTCCAGCGCATAGGCGCCCTGATATACGAACATTCCCAGACCCCCATGAATTGTGCAGCCCCGCTTCAAGCCCTCGAGCAGCAGCCGGGTACGCAGCGGATTGTAGATAAGATCGCTTACGACCATCCCTTCACGCAGCAGTCCGGGATCCATCGGTAGGTCATCCGGATGGGGAAACATTCCAACAGATGTGGTATTGATTACAATATCCGCATCCTTAGCCGCTTCCGTGATTTCATCCATGCCCACTCCGGCAACCTTGCCCCGGCCCTGGAATAATGCCGCCAGTTCCCCGGCCTTCCCGGCAGTACGGTTAGCGATCTTAACCGAATACGGCTTTTCGGCCAGCAGAGCGCTGACAATCCCTCTCGCCGCGCCCCCGGCACCGATTACCAGAATACGGGTTCCGGACAGATCGGGAACCGCTTCCGCCTTCAGCGAACGGACATAACCGATGCCGTCCGTATTGAATCCGGTAAGTACCCCGTTGTCATTGACAATTGTATTCACTGCACCTACAGCAACCGCACTTTCATCCATCTTGTCCAGATACTCCATCACCGCAACCTTATGCGGTATGGTTACGTTGACTCCGCGAAAGCCGAGGATCTTGATGGCCTGCACCGCATCGCCAAGCTGATCTCCGGTAATATGCAAGGGGACATAAGCCCCTTGTATGCCCAGCGCTTTCAGCGCGGCCCCGTGCATGATCGGGGATTTAGACTGGGCAATCGGATCACCCATAACCCCCAGCAGCAGATCCGTATTTCTGTCATTTCCGTTTGCACTTGTCACAGGCAATCCCCCACCCTTTGTCAGATCAGCGAAGGGCGGGTAACCACCTTCACGCCGCGCGGAACGTGAACGGCCACAACGGCACCTTCGGTTCCGTTCACCTTGATCCAGCCCAAGCCGGAGATGAACAGATCGGTCTGGCTGCCCCGGCTGATTCGGAATTCATGACGCTGCCACTGCGGCAGCTTGTCCATGTCGGCAGTTACCGGTGGAGCCAGCATCACACCACGGTGATCCTGATACAGGGAATCCGCACGTTCCAGCTTCGTACGGTGAATCTTGAGCGTAGTGCTGATGAAGCAGGTGAAGGATTGCCGGGCACCCTGAATGAAATCAAAACGCCCCAGACCGCCGAAGAACAGCGTCTGGCCTTCATTCAGCTGATATACCGCAGGTTTGAGCGGATTTTCCGGCATAACGGCACCGAGGTCCTTGCGCTCCACCAGTTCACTGTACCGCCAAGGATATACAATTCCCGGAGTATCAATGATATAGTGGCCGTCATCCAGCGGGATTTTGACCGTATCGAGAGTCGTTCCCGGATAACGCGAGGTCGTCAGTTCCTGCTCGAGATCGCTGTAATCGGAAATAAGCCGGTTAATTAGCGTGGATTTGCCTACGTTGGTTGCCCCAACGACATAGACATCACGCTGTCCGCGAAGCTCATTCACTGCTTCCAGCAAACGTTCGAACCCTTGATTGCGCTTCGCGCTGCAGAGTATAATCTCCGCAGTCCGCAGTCCATGCTCCTTGCAGCGCTGCTGCATCCAGTTACGCAGCTTGTTCCAGTTCGTTACCTTGGGAAGCAAATCACATTTGTTCACTGCAAGAATAACCGGATTATTGCCAACAAAACGCTGCAGGCCGGAAATCAGGCTGCCTTCGAAATCGAAGAGATCGACAATATGCACAACAAGCGCGTTCTTCTCGCCCACTCCGCTGAGCAGGTGAAGAAATTCATCCTGGTCGACGGATACCGAAGAAGCTTCATTATAGTTTTTGATGCGGAAACAGCGCTGGCAGATAACCGGTTCCCGTTCAAATGCAACCTCCGGAATATAACCCGGGAGATCCTTCTTTTCGGTCTGCAGCTTAATGCCGCAGCCGCTGCATTTTACAGGGCGCTGTGTTTCATTCTGTTGATTCATTGGGGTTTATCCTCCTCATGCCACAATCCTTGCTTGCGAAGCCGTGTCAGGGCAATCTGCTCGATCCGGCGGTTAATTCTAGTTCCAATACCTTCATCCTTCACGGAGATGGGCAGCACCAGTACCGTATACAGGCCGAGCCGGTTGCCGCCGAATACATCCGTAAGCATCTGATCGCCAACTACGATCGTCTGTTCCGGCTTCAGATCCATCAGCTTCATCGCCTTCACGAAAGGCGTATTGATCGGCTTGCGGGCCTGATGTACAAATTCAATATTAAGCGGCGTTGCAAAGCGTGACACCCGGTCCATGTTATTGTTCGACACAATGATCAGCTTGAAGCCCAGCTCTTTCACCTTCTCGAACCATAACAGCAGCTCCGGAGTGGCCAGAGGCGCTTTGGCGCCGACTAGCGTGTTATCCAGATCCGTAATGATACCACGGTATCCCCGGCTGTACAGCTCTTCCAGCCCAATATCAAATACCGTATTCACCCGGAGTTTTGGAACCAACCTTTCAAACAATACGTTCACCTCGATTTCATACGAAAAACTATATCATACTCTTTGCGCTTCGCAAATGAATCTGCGACGATGTTAGGACTGCCACGTTTATTTATCTGATTTCAAGAGACTGTGCAGCCGCAAAGCTTCAGTATACACGCTGCGCCAATCTTTGTCTTCTATAACATCCGGGCTGTACTTCGCCTTCTCGAACATTTGCAGCAGCGACGCCAGACTTTCTGCAGCTGCCGGACGTTCACGGCTCCAGCGGGCCACCGATTCACGAAGCGTTTCGTGCTCTTCTTTAAGCATGCCCTTTCTGCGGGCATACTTTACCCACCGCTCGGTTTCAGCCACAACTTTCTGCACCGGAGACAACGGTTTGCCGTTGCGCAGCCGCCCAAGCAGGAACCGGAGACTGAAGCGGTAATGCCAGAGCAGATAACCTCCCCACAGCAGCAGCACTGCCGCAGCGGCCGATACGGCCCATACGCCCACATGAAGGCTTCCACCGGCTTTGCCGGGATCTGCCACCTCTTGTTCAGGCTCAGGTTTATCCTCTTCCGGCTGTATATCTTCCTTACTCTCAGGCTCTTCGCTCTGTGTCAGAAGAGGGACATTAAAGCCCGGGGTCGCTTCGACCGGAATCCAGCCGTATTCACCGAAATAGATTTCCGCCCAGGAATGGGCATCGGCATTCGTAATCGTATAATTATTATTGGATAATCCCTGCTGGGCCAGACTGTCCGGCAGCTGTGCCTGTTCACCGGGTGCATATCCCTTGACCCAGCGTGCCGGAATATCCAGCGAACGCGCCATGGTCACGAGTGCGGTGGAATAGTAGTCGCAGTAGCCTTCCATAATCTCGAACAGGAAACTCTCCACGAAATCCTTGCTTTTGCCGCGTGACAGATCCGGCTGATTCGAGTAGGGATAGGTTTGCTGCAGATATTGCTGGAGCAGCACAATTTTGTCATAAGGGGTCTTCGCGCTTGCGGTTATTGTCTCTGCCAGCTCTGTGACCCGCTCTGGAAAATTGTCGGGCAGTTGCAGGTATTGCGTATTATTCTGGCCGGTGTACAGCTGATCGAAGGTCTGTTTGCTCAGCTCCTGCACGGATACGACTGGGACCTCCGAAGTAAGCACATAAGTCTGGGGATAGTTTCCGCTGTTCCCATCCGTATCCCACAGCATTTCACTGTCTGTGCTTCTCCATAATAAGCGGCTGCTCTGTTCCTTGCCGTCTATGGAATCGACCTTCGCAATGGAATAGGCTCCGAACAATACCGGATAATCAATGTTCCCAAGCAGCTTTACCGTCTGCTGCAGGGTCTGCGTCTCCACCTTGGAGCCGGGTTCCCTGTCCAGCTCTTTGCCTACGGCTGCCCCGGACAGCGGACCGCGTGTAAGCCGGTCGTCATCACTCCATCCTTTTCCGGAATATACGCTGCGGGTTTCCCCCCGCATGTAGGAACGTATATCCGAGGTCACTGTCATGACTGGCGAATAATCATAGTTAAAGCCCCCGCCCAGATTATCGTCGTTCATACTATAACCCGAAGTAGTCCTTCCTGCAGAAGCATCACTGGTTCCGGCATTTGTTGTTCCCGATGTGCCGGAGCTTGCCGATAATCCGGTGCCGTTCCATTTATGCCAGGCGGTATAAGGATCTGTCAGTGTCGGCCGCACCTCTGGCATGTTCACACCTGTAATAATGACAAAGGAGAAAATGATGGCGATATTAATGAAGATCTTGAAAGGATATTTCAGCAGATAAGTCCAGCCGCGGGGATAATGCAATTGAAAGCTTCTCAAATGCTGGGTAACAAGCCAGCCCATCCCCGCGAACACCGTCCAGGCGACCTCCTGCCAGAGTACGGCCGAAGTGAAGGAATCCAGTGCCGCAAAGGCTACAATATTCGTGGTGATAAACAGCAGAATCCGCGCCTTGGAGGAGACCCACCACGATGACAGGAGCAGCAAGGCCAGCGCACCCGCAGCAAACCATAGATATGGAACCATATTTATGGCGATGTCAGACAGACGGTCGCGCAGCGAAGGCAGCCAGGGATCAGGAACATAGAGTTCGTAGCGCAGAATTACCCTGTACACGAAATATAGCATGGCGCAAACTTCAAGAATCAGCCGGTATCCCCGTTTAACAGGTAAAAGAATTTCAATAACCCCCGCCGCAGCCAAGGTCAGCAGTACGGCGGCAGTGGTCGCCTTCAGCCAGATGGGCTCTGTATAAGTGAGCCACTGCAGGGCGATAACCATCAGCCATAGCAGACTGAAGGAGTAATGCCATGAGGACTTCATCCCGCTCCACCAGCGTCTCATCATACTTTATCACCTCCGAGCACTGAGGGCAGCTCCTGAAGCGAACTTACGCTATAGCCGGTTGCCCCGCGGGATTTCAGCACATCCATCCATTCTACGCCGCGGTTGACCGCTGCAGGATTGCGCACATGAATATGGGAAGGCGTCATTCCCCGGCTCTCCGCCCAGCGCATCACATCCAGTACAGGCTGTCCGCTCTGCGGACTGATCAATACCAGATAGGAACCTTTGGGAAACATACGGTGTCCTTTGTCCAGCCTGGGAACCAGCGGCCCCCGGCCTTCCGCATTAATGTCAATCAAATATTGGATCATCTTCTGCCGCTCCGCAGCGCCCTCGGCAGGCATGAAAATCTTGGTGTTCTTGTCCAGACAGCATAAACCGATGCCGATCCGGTCGCGGATCCCAAAGCCGAGCAGGGAGGCGGCAATGGACACCGCCAGCTCAAACTGGTTCGAGCCGGCATATACCATGGCGCTGCCGTCCAGCACAATCATCGTCTTGGGTACGGATTCATGCTCGAATTCCTTGGATTTCCAGTTACCCGTCTTGGCGGTTGCATTCCAGTGGATTCGCGTCAACCGGTCGCCATAGACGTAATCGCGGACCCCGTTGATCTGCGTTGTCTCTCTCCGGGAATGGAGCAGCGAGGCTTGCTGCCCCGCCAGCCGTGACTTCCGCTCATAAAGCTGCCAGCGCGGCACGAATACCGCACGGGGCAGTACGCGGAATTGCCCTTCGGCCATAAAGGTGCCCTTATGCTCCACCAGGCCAAAGATATCCTCACTCAGGATATCCGTTCCTTCGAACGTATAGCGGCCGCGCTCCAGTGCCGGCGTCTGAAACAGCAGCTCCCCCTGCCCTCTCAGGCTGGGAACCATGCTCTCCTCAAATACCCAGGATTCGCCGTTATGGCGCTTCAGAATCTCTCTCACCACCACATACGGCAGAGGCAAAAAGCCTGGAATTGTAACGTCCAGCTTTACCCGCAGAAAGCCCCCCGCATAGAGCAGATCAGGCTTGTCCAATTCGGAATACAGGCTGCGCGTGCCTTTGGCCCGCCGTACTCCGCCTAAGCCTCCTATCATCAGATATATCATTAGTACAGATACCATTATAAACAGCATGAATGATGTTTTGCCGCCCTGAAACAGTACGTAGAGCAGCGTGATGCCCCAGATCGCAAGGATGCCGGCGAATTTCCCCGGCTGAATGACAGCTGCCGCTCCGGACAAATACCTTTTCATCATTATTGCCTCATCGTCACAGGCACATGTATGCTCTGCAGCAGCTTCTGAAGCAAGGAATCTACGCTGATATTATCCAGCCGCGACTCCGGACGCAGCAGAATGCGGTGTCCCAGCGCATACGGAGCAAGAATCTTCACATCATCAGGAAGGACATAATCGCGCTCCTGCAGGAAAGCATAGGCTTTGCAGGCCATCATGAATGAAAGCGAAGCACGGGGGCTGGCACCAAGCAGGACTAGCGGATGCTCTCTGGTCTGGCGGACAATATCCAGCAAATAGTTCAGCACAGGATCGCTGATATAAATTTCGCGGATTTCTTCCTGGATAGCCGCAATTTGTTCCATGCCTGTTACCGGGGTAAGCCTGTCCACCGGCTGTCCCTCCTGATGGCTCATCAGAAGATTCTTCTCGGTAACCGCATCGGGATAGCCAAGGCTGATACGCAGCATGAAACGGTCAAGCTGTGCTTCGGGCAGCGTGTAGGTGCCTTCGAAATCAATCGGGTTCTGAGTCGCACAGAGCATAAACGGATGCGGCAGCGGATACGTCTCTCCGTCGACGGTTACATTCCGTTCTTCCATTACTTCAAGCAGCGCAGATTGCGTCTTGGTTGTGGCACGGTTGATCTCGTCAGCGAGCAGAATATTCGTCATCACGGGACCGGGACGGAAATGAAACATCTCATCTCGCGGATGATAGACCGATACCCCCGTTATATCACTAGGGAGAATATCGGGATTGCACTGAATCCGGCGGTACTCCCCGGACATTGATCTGGAGAGCGCCCGAATGAGCTGGGTTTTACCCGTTCCCGGAACATCCTCGATCAGGACATGCCCACCGGCCAGCAGCGCCGTAAGCAGCAGCTCTATTTCAAATGTTTTGCCGAGTATACAGGATTCCAAATTATGGCGGACAGCCTTCATGATGTGAATTGATTCTTGACGTACGGGCATATATAGTAAACCTCCTATGTCAGAATAAGCGCAATACATATATTTTACATGATTATGGGTCCCAAAGTACATTATTGCAGCCCGGAAATTAAAGATACACCAAACCATGGACAAGGAAATCTCTCTATTATATAGAAGGAAAAATATTGTTCCTATAGAAATGATTATAAACCGAATCCGTTTTTCTATTCAGACAGACCAAAAAAAGACCGCCAATGTGGCGGCCGGAAAAGAAAACCTATAGTTTTCAGCTGATCAATGCGTCCCCTTAGGCCGTACAAGCACGGCTGCCAGAAATGAGAATACAATAGCTGATGAAATCCCCGCACTGGTCACATCGAAAATCCCCGTCACCACGCCGACCCAGCCGTCCCGCTCAAGTTCCGTTAGTGCTCCGTGCACCAGCGAGTTACCAAAGCTGGTAATAGGGACGCTAGCCCCCGCTCCGGCAAATTTCACCAGCGGGTCATACAGTCCAAACGCGTCAGCGATCGCTCCAGACACGACAAGCGTACTCATCGTGTGAGCCGGTGTCAGCTTCAGCACATCGAACATAAGCTGCCCGATGACACAGATGGCGCCTCCAATCAAAAATGCCCATACATAAATCATCATGCTCCTTCACCTCCGCTCTCCAGCGCTACAGCATGTGCCACGCACGGTATGCTTTCTCCCTGCTGATAGGACAGCGGCGAAAGCAGCGCTCCGGTTGCCACGATCAGCACCCGCTTCAGCTCGCCTTTTTTCATCCGTTTGAGAATATGTCCATAGGTGACCACCGCCGAACAGCCGCAGCCGCTCCCTCCGGCGATGACATATTTCTGCTTGTCGCGATCATAAATGAGCAGCCCGCAGTCATCAAATGTCGTCTGCTCCATGGGAATGCCTTCTTTGGCCAGCAAATCTTTGGCAATAGGCAAACCGACGGAAGCCAGATCGCCGGTTACAATTAAATCGTAATGGCCCGGGGACAAGCCCGTATCGCGAAAATGTGCAGTTATCGTATCCGCGGCGGCCGGAGCCATGGCTGTGCCCATATTAAAAGGGTCCGTCAGCCCCATATCCATAATGCGTCCAAGGGTTGCCGAAACAACATAAGGGCCCGCAGCGGAGCCGTCATTGCGGCCGACAATGGCACAGCCCGAACCGGTTACGGTATACTGGGCCGTCGGCGGCTTTTGGGAGCCGTATTCGACTGGATAGCGGAATTGCTTCTCCACGGTACAGTTATGGCTGGAAGTTCCCGCGAGCGCGTATTTGCCCCCGCCGGAATCCACGATCATCGAAGCGATGGCGAGACTCTCCATGGAAGTGGAGCATGCGCCAAAGACGCCAAGATAGGGTACACCGAGCTTTCGGGCTGCGAACGAGCTGCTGATAATCTGATTCATTAAATCCCCGCCGACGAAGAACTCCAGCTTCTCCTGCTCGAGTCCCGCATGCATCAGCGCCAGCTTGGACGATTTCTCGAAGAGGGCTCGTTCTGCCTTCTCCCATGTCTGTTCACCCATTTTGAGCGAGTCATAGATAAAATCAAAATCGGAAACTAAAGGGCCTTCCCCTTCTTCCGGCCCTACTACTGCGGAAGAACCGAGAATGACAGGACGGGTAGTAAATTGCCAGGTCTGGCTGCCAAGCTGCTTCATAGTTTAGTGAGAACCTCCCCAGCCCATAATGGCATAAACTACCCCGACCACAAAGGCCGCGACGACACCGAATACAATAACAGAACCAGCCAGCTTGAACATGTTGCCGCCGACCCCGAGCACAAGTCCTTCCGCACGGTGTTCAAGCGCGGCAGAACACATGCTGTTGGCAAAGCCGGTGACCGGAACTGCAGAACCCGCTCCTGCCCATTGAGCTATTTTGTCGTATACACCGAAGCTGGTCAGGATTACGGAGATAAGGATCAAAACCGCAACGGTAGGGCTTGAGGCTTCCCTGGAGGTCATATCGAATATCGCCATAAAAGCCTCCGTGATGCCTTGTCCGATTACGCAGATCAAACCGCCCGACAGAAAAGCCCGGATGCAGTTTTTGAACACAGGACGACTGGGCACATACGGCTTGGACAATTTCTCATAATCCTGTGGGGTCATGGTGTCAAGCCGGAGCTTGACACCGGACTTTCGAGTTTTGGCCGGCAAATGAGGACACCTCCTGGAATGTATGCGAGGGGAGGGCTGAACCAGTGAGTGCGGACATTTCCCCTCGGACTTTTCTTCGCTTAGAAGTTTTTCCTTATTGTTCGCCGTAAGCGGCTTCGTTATGTCTCCCCAGTTCAGGTAAAATACAACAGTATTACAATCAGCAATATAAACAGAATCAAAATCAGCACAGCTTCGCGCTCCGGCCCATACCGGCGGAGGTATCTTCTCGGCACCCCGCGGGCATTCACTTTACCGTAGAAGCCCTGCGGGTTGTCCGCTGACCTGCTTTCTGCCACCCTCATCTTCCTCGCTCCCTTTCCCGGCTCCTGCCTGCAGAGCCATTACTGCATATTATTCGCAAAGGTGGCGCCCAGTGTTCATTTACCCCTTTGAAGACATGGACAAGTAGCGCGACAATGTTCATACTAGACAATAGTAAAGGAGCGATATGTATATGAATCAAGAAACGACCAATCTGTTCAAAACATTGACTGAATTCCCCGCAGCTCCGGGCTTTGAGCGCGAGTTGCGTGCCTTTGTCAAGGATGCTATGACACCGTATACCGAAGAGTTCGTCCAGGACCGCCTCGGCAGCCTGTTCGGAGTCCTGCGCGGTGAAGAGAACGGCCCCAAGATTATGGTAGCCGGACACTTTGATGAGGTGGGCTTTATGGTCACCGGCATCACGGACAACGGAATGATCCGCTTTCAGCCGCTTGGCGGCTGGCTGGCTTCAGCCGTAGCTGCACAGCGGCTGCAGATCATTACACCGAAAGGGACTTTGACCGGCGTTGTCGGCAGTACGCCAATCCATCTGCTGAGTGAGGACGAACGGAACAAAACCGGTGACATCCGCAGAATGTACATAGATATCGGTGCAGACAGCCGGGAAGAAGCCCAGAGCTATGGCGTAGCTCTGGGGCAGCAGATTCTGCCGATCTGCCCGTTCACCCCGCTGGCCAATCCGAAGAAAATCATGGCCAAAGCGTGGGACAACCGCTATGGCTTAGGCCTTGCCATTGAGCTGGTCAAAGCGCTGCACGGCAGAAAACTGCCGAACACCGTCTTCGCCGGCGCTACGGTCCAGGAAGAGGTAGGCCTGCGCGGTGCCCGCACAGCAGCTAACCTGCTGTCGCCGGACATCTTCTTCGGCCTGGATGCCAGTGCCGCCGCCGACATGACCGGCGACCGCCAGGCCTTCGGCCAGTTGGGCCAAGGCGCGCTGCTGCGCATTTACGATCCGACGATGATAACCCACCGCGGCCTGCTCGAATACGTTCAGGATACGGCAGATACCCACCGGATCAAATACCAGTATTTTGTCTCCCAAGGCGGAACCGATGCCGGACAGGTGCATGTCAGCGGAATTGGCGTGCCGTCCACAGTGATTGGAATCTGCTCACGCTACATCCACACGTCCTCTTCCATCATTCACAGCGATGATTATGATGCCGCCAAAGAGCTGCTGATCAAGCTTGTGGAAGGACTGGACCGCACAACGCTGCAGACCATTATTGAGAACAGCTAAGCTAAGTTAGACGAAGAGCCGCAGGGGATATGACCTCCCCTGCGGCTTTTTATGATGCCCTCATCGTTATTTCAGTTTGTCATACTCTGCCATCACCGACCGGTGCACCGCATGATCTGCGGCCAGACCGGTATATTTCGTAACTGCCGCTGCCGCACCAAGCTCCGCGACAGCCGCCTGAAGCTCAACCGCTTCCGGATCATCGCTCACGTTGAACAGCAGTGCTGCCGCCATGGAGCGGGTCAGGGCCGTGTATTCAAGCCCTCTGTCAAAAGCCTGGAGCGCCGGCGATACCAGCCGGTCATTCGGCGACAGCTTGCGGATCGGTGAACGTCCTACACGGCTAACTTCATCCGTCAGAGCCGGATTGCGGAAGCGCTCCAGTATTTTGTCGATATACTTGCTATGCTGCTCCGCGTCGAACCCGTGCTTCTGAACCAGCACCGCCCCTGTCTCCTCCAACACTTCGCGCACAAGCCCGGTCAAACCCTCATCCGCCATGGCCTGCTGGATCGTCCCGTATCCGCGCAGGTACCCGAGATACGCTGCCGAGCAGTGCCCGGTATTCACCGTAAACAATTTGCGTTCAATATAAGGCTCAAGATTATCTACATAGTGAACACCTTCTACCGGACGGTAACCCGGAAGCATCTGAGAAGACTCTACCACCCACTCATAGAATGGCTCTACCACTACCTTGAGGATATCCTCATGCTGCTGCAAAGGAACAATCCGGTCTACAGCCGCATTCGGAAAAGCTACGGATATATCCGCTTTGGCCTGGACTTCTGAATCAAGCTTGGCGTATACGAGCTCTTTCAATTGCGCACTGCCGCCGATGGCGTTCTCGCAGGCGATGACATGCAGCGGAGCGGTGGAACCTGCAAGCCGTCTGCCGATCCCCTCAGCCAGCACCCCTGCAATATGCTTCAGGATGGATACTCCAACCGCTGTCGTAACAAGATCCGCTCCGGCAATGGCCGCGGCAACTTCTTCGGCATGGGTTACACTGCTTAGTGCAGTCACGTTCGTCACGATCACCGTTTCCCGACCCTCGCTGGCCAGCATCACCGGATATTCCCCGCGTTCTTGAAGCTGTGTGACGAAGGCTTCATTCACATCGACGAAGGTGACCTCATAGCCTGCCTGCGACAGAAGCAGACCGATAAAACCTCTGCCGATATTGCCGGCACCGAAATGAACAGCCTTCATCATTCCAGGCCTCCTTCAAAGATGGCGATCACATCGGCCGGGGTTGGCGCATTCATGACCCGCTCAATAGCATCCTCTTCCGAGAAGATCATCGCCACATTCGTCAATATCTCCATGTGCCCGTCACCTGCCGCTGCAATGCCGATCACAACAAAGGCCGGCTCATCTCCGCCAAAATCAACACCATCCGGAAAGCGGATAATGGATAATCCGGTAGATTTAATGAAGGGTCTGGCTTCTTTGGTTCCGTGGGGAATGGCCAGTCCTTCGCCCATATAAGTGGAAACGACCTCTTCGCGCTCAAGCATCTTCGGCACATATTCTTCCGTTACATGTCCGGCATCCACAAGCAGTCTTCCGGCCATGGTGATCGCCTCGTATTTATCTTTGGCAGCACCGTTCATAATCACTTTATTCTCTGACAGTATACTCATATGGTTTCTCTCGCTTTCACATTTTATTTTCGAAAAAACGCAGCAGCTCTGACGACAGATATCGCCTGATCTCGGACTCCGTGCGCTCCTCAAGCAGCTTCACCAGCTCGGAATTAAGCAGCATTGCACTGATTTCACTCAGCACTTCCAGGCTTTCCTTGGACAGCTTGCGCGGTGCAAGCATCAGCAGGATGACCCTGACCTCGGTACCCCCATCCAGAACAACCGGCTGCCGCAGACGGTACAGCGTCAGGGAAGACATCAGGATGTGGCTGCTTCTTGCATGAAACAGCGCAAGCCCAGTGTCCGGAATGACCTGGCTGGCCATCCTTTCCCGTTCCAGCAGCCGCTCCAGCAGGATATCTGCATCACCGACCACCCCGCTGCCATCCAGAAAATCGAGCATCGCCGAAATCGTTGCGGGAAGCGTTATCCCGCTATTATCAAGCGGATAGAAGCGGAACCGCTCCAGCAGGCTGACCGTTTCATCCAGCATGCCCTGGTAGCTTTTCAACCGCTCCAGGGAATGCTCTTCACTCGCTGTTCTGTCGTACTCGCCTTGCGGAACACTATCCCGTTCTCTCAGCGTGGTGTTCTGGATATAACTCAGCAGTTTTTCTATTTCTTCCCCTGTCAACAGAGGACTAATTTTGATATAGCGGTCTTTGTCGAGCGGCAAATCAATCGTTGAAATAATCAGATCGTAGTCAACCTCAGGCAGCCGCGCCGCTTCGTACCAGGAAATATTGCCGAGAATTTCAATCTGCGGCATTTCTTTGGCCAGCCGGGTAGCCAGCAGCCGGGAAGAACTGAGACCGCTGGCGCAGACCAGAATTGCCCGGACGCCCCGCCTGAGCTGATTCAGACGTTCGACAGAAGCGCCGAAATGCATGACCAGAAATCCAATTTCCTCATCGGGGATGTCCAGCTCCAGCTCCAGCTCCTCCACCGCGGCCCTCACAATCTGGAACAAATATTCATAATCCTTACGGATGGGACCCAGCAGCGGATTGCGGATACGGGTTCCCTCCCGGAGCCGCTTGAAAGCCGGATCCATATGCTCCAGCAACCCTTCCCGCAGGGAGCGGTCGCTTTGAAACGGAACTCCCGTCCGTTTGACCACGTTCTCCGTCAGCTTATATACAATCTCCATCAGCTCAATATCACCGTAGGCGAATCCGGCTGAGGAGAATGATTCCTGGACCCTGTCGAACAGACCGGCTATATATAGAACCTCTGCCCGCGGTATCTCAGCTCCCAGTGCCTGGCCCAGCCGCTGCCCAAATTGCTCGGCGGCGGCAATATGGCGGTGATCGGACATTCGGGGATATCCTGCTTCCCCGCCGTTGTCGATACTCCGGCCAATCTCAATCCGTCTGGTGGTTACCGCGAGGCCAAGCAGCATTTCCATATAAACGATTTCCGGCAGTTCCGCCGTCCATTTCCATTCCATATCCCACAGCGTGTTCTCCACATCCATCAGATTGGTTTTGCCTACCGCATCCAGAAGAATCCGGAAAACCGGACTGCTCGCGGGCTGCGGATTATGCCCCACCAGATCTGAAAGATCCAGATGCTCAGCGGCCAGCCGGCCAATCGCCCTGCGCTTATCAATCTCGCTGCCGGTAATCTCAACACCATAGCCCCGCCTGCGGACCAGCTGCAGGCCGAACTTGCGGACCCAAGGCTCAAGTTCATCCAAGTCATAGCTCACTGTAGCCACCGTAACTTTGAGCCAGTGGGCCAGTGTGAACAGCTTCACTGGCTCTTCTGCCTCCAGCAAGGAGCAGAGCTCATACACCTTGCGGTCCTCGCTGGAATGTTCCGCTGGCTTCTCTTCCCGTAAAAACAGGCGCAGCTCGGTAAGACCGGCCGCCGGGCCGCTCAACTGAATTCCTTTTCCTGATTTACGGATCAAATCCAGACCGAAATCCGCCAGCGTAAGCTCGATGTCCTCCATCTCCCGGTGAACCGTTCTTACACTCACACCGGTGCTCTCGGCGATTTCGGCGGCAGTAATCTCTTCACTGACCCCTAAGAGAAGCCAGATGATTTGACGCTGCCTCGCGGTAACTTTTCTCATAACCGTGTACCCCCGCCCTAAATGGAGACAAACGCCGGCTTTGCGGGCCAGCGTCTCCTGAGTTAGCGTTATACATCATTTCTATGCTTGTTCCATTTACTTTAAACGTTCCACAAGCTCATCATATTTAGGGCTCTTCAGGAAATTGTCGATGGAGATATGCTCTGCTTTCGGATTGCTGGCAACCGCCCGGTCCGTCAGTGTTTTCTGGGTAACCACGATATCAGCATCCGCAGGAATTTCGCTGACTGCGGAATTGACAACCGTAATATTGACTCCGGCAGCCTGCAGTTTTTTTCTTAGCACGGATGCGCCCATCGCGCTGGACCCCATACCTGCATCACAAGCGAAGACGATTTTGTTCACATCAGCCTTGCCGCGGACATTTGCCGCTGTAGTTACAGTTGCGGCAGCAGCAGCGGTTTGCGCTGCAGTCCCTGCCGACTTCATGTCTTTCAATTTTGCCGCAGCTTCTTCCAGATTCATCTCTTCTTCGTTGTTCTTCTTCACAGTCTTAAGGAGCAGTGTAGCCAGCACAAAGGATACAGCTGTGGCAACAATGACACCGGCAAGCATTGGCACATATCCGCCCTTAGGTGTCATGGCGAAGTAAGCAAAGATACTGCCTGGCGATGGAGAAGCTACCAGACCTGCTCCCAGCAATTGCAATGTGAACGTTCCAGACACGCCGCCGCCGATAACAGCCAGGATCAGTCGTGGATTCATCAGAATGTACGGGAAGTAAATTTCATGAATCCCCCCCAGGAAGTGAATGATAACTGCACCTGGTGCGGAAGCCTTCGCCGAACCGCGTCCTACCAGCCAGTAAGCAAGCAGGATACCCAGCCCCGGTCCTGGATTCGATTCCAGCATGAACAGTACCGACTGTCCCAGTCTCTGTGATTCTTCCAGCGCAATCGGTCCGAGTACGCCGTGGTTGATGGCATTGTTCAGGAACAATACCTTTGCCGGCTCAATGATGATGTTGACGAGCGGCAGCAGGTTATGGTTAACCAGAAACTCCACACCATTCGAGAGGATATTGGTCAAGCCTTCGACCAGTGGTCCGATTCCCTTCAGCGCAGCAATGGACAAGCCGCCGCCGATGATGCCGAGCGAGAAGTTGTTGACAAGCATTTCGAACCCGGCTTTGATCTTGCCGTCAACCGCACGGTCGAATTGCTTCAGGACCCAGCCGGCCAGCGGGCCGACGATCATAGCGCCGAGGAACATCGGAATAGAAGAACCGACGATAACCCCCATCGTGACTACTGCCCCGATAACACCGCCGCGTTTGCCGTGTACCATCTGTCCGCCCGTATACCCGATGAGCAGCGGAAGCAGAAATTTAATCATTGGATCTACTAGAGCTGCAAGACTTTCATTTGGAAACCAGCCTGTTGGAATGAATAAAGCCGTGATTAAACCCCATGCGATAAAAGCGCCGATATTCGGCATAACCATACCGCTGAGCATGCGGCCGAATTGTTGAACTCTCACCCTTGTACCGCCGGATGAAGTTTGTGTCGTTGCCGTTGTGGCCATTTAAAATGCCCCCTTAATATAAATTAAATGGGATGCCTTTATTTAAGATTTCTTTAAAGGTAATCCCCTATGCACACAGCGTAAATCAAAGCGCTTTCTTTGTCATCAAATTGAAAACACGGTTTCGTCATGAACGTTGTTGACAACATTTAAGAGCTGCTGCTACAGGCTTTTGGACATGCATCCGGCTTATGGACACAAGAAAAAAACGGCCCTGCCATCCTCAGGGGATGGGGTCCATTTCTTTAGCAAATTCAAAAATAATTTATGGCGTGAAGCCTAAACATCCTTATATTTACAAAAAAAACGGAAGTCTGCATCAGCTGCAAGACTCCCGTTTAGGGTGTGCTTTATTTAGATTTCCAATCCGTTGTTTCCGATCATATTCTGATACCAATAAAAGCTTTAGCATGCATACTGAGCCCTAACTATATGGTTATATTTCAGCTCTGTATGTGTTACAAAAGTTCTATATACCCCTCTGTTCCATGCACGCGAATTTGTTGCCCATCTTTTATCAATTTGGTCGCATTCTCCACTCCCACAACGGCTGGCAGGCCATATTCACGTGCGATAACGGCTCCATGGGTCATCAGCCCGCCCACCTCCGTAACCAAGCCTTTGATGGATAAAAACAATGGAGTCCAGCTGGGGTCGGTAAAAGCGGTGACTAGTATATCGCCATCCTCCAGATCAGCCTCTTCTATACTCAGAATTACACGTGCCCGCCCCTCTACAACGCCTGAAGAAACAGCGAGGCCCACAACAGCTTCGGCGGGGATATTTTCTCGTTTGTACTGACCCGTAATGATTTCACCATCAGAGGTGATAACACGTGGCGGAGTTAGTTTTTCATATAATCTGTACTCCTCTTTTCGTTTGTCAATGATTTGGTAATCCAGTTTATTTGTGCGTATGGTTTCCTGCAATTCTTCAAAAGAGAGATAATAAATATCTTCTTTTTCATGAAGAAGGTTGGCTTGCACGAGTCGTTCCGCTTCCTTTAGTAAAGCCTGTTTATAAATGAAGTAGCGACTAACAATGTCGTATTTCGGATATTCACGATAACCGATAAAATTCCGGATCTGGCCGATAATTTGTTTTGTCTCTTCGGCTTTTTGTTCACCACCCGGTAATTGTTTCAATCGGGCTAATAAGTC
This sequence comes from Paenibacillus sp. FSL L8-0470, assembly GCF_038008625.1. NCBI lineage: Bacteria > Bacillati > Bacillota > Bacilli > Caryophanales > Paenibacillaceae > Paenibacillus > Paenibacillus sp. FSL L8-0470. The sequence goes on along the minus strand of NZ_JBBOZM010000001.1, from coordinate 1,767,604 downwards.
CTGTTCTTTTTTCAACGCTTCCTGTCGCCCTTGCTCAAATTTCCGTTTACTGGCGCCAGGTTCAAGGTTTTTGATATTACTGAGGATCATAGGTACCAGTATATTTGGTTTTTCACTCCAGCGTGTTCTTGTAATATCGATCTCCCCGGCACATCGCATTCCATATTTGTCGAGAAAAGCTGCAATAACATCACGCACCTGCTGCCCACCTTCGAATTGAACCAGTTTATCCAAAAAGTTATCATCCTTTACCTGCTGTAAATACTCAATTATTTTCGGATAGGGACGAATCACATCTGCAACATCCAGTAACTCCATACCCATTTCAGAAGTGACGTTGTTAGGCACAGACAGGGAAAGTGTGTCTGCTACGTTTTTTTCACCTAACCATTCATTCATTTTTTCATTGATCCATGCTGAAGCATGCATGCCGGCCATAACCACATTCAAATTCTTCAGATCGGACGCTCGCTGCCTCCGTTGCTGCATATCTTCCAGGATACAATCAAATACATCCAATCCTGATTTCGTTTGGATATTATGTTTTAACGCTGATATCGATGTCTCACTGCTCTTAATCAAAACAGCAACAATTCCCGGGTTATTTCCTGCTTCTTCTAGAATATCCGCAGATGACATCCCCTTATGGCTTTTAACGGGCCCCGGTTCGCTTTTGTCATATGGGTCTGATTTAATAAAATCTCCCCGCTCTATGATGGTAATAAGCGCGTCTTTTATGAGCGGATCGGAGTGCCCTAGAACATCCAATAAATTTTGCCTGCCAGCCGGTGAAGCCAGGCCCTTCGTGATATCCACAAACAGCCTTCCACCACCAGTTCTAAACATGGGTGCGTTACCTGTTAACTTCCAAACAGATATCCCCAGCGGTTTAATAGGATCAGTCATCATTTGCTGATGGCCGACAGATACATACACATGATTCTCCTGGTCATTTGCTTCAGGAATGGGATATAAAGTGGTGATCGGCCGGCTCTGGACAATATAAAATGTATCCTCAGCCAAACACCATTCGATGTCTTGGGGGCAGCCGAAATGTTCTTCGATCTGTCTTCCAATGCGTGCCAGCTGCAAAGTTTGTTGATCCGTAAGGGTTTGCGTCTTTTGCTGATCAGGATCGAGCTGCTTGGTCTCTGTACCGCCTTCTTTTCGTCCATAAATAGCCATTTTTTTGGTTTCTATTCTCTTGCTGACGACTACCCCATCCTGTACTTGATAACAATCGGCAGATACCAAGCCGGAGACCAGCGCTTCTCCAAGTCCGAAACTGGCATCGATAGAGAGCAGCTTCCGGTTGCAGGTAATGGGATCAGCGGTAAATAAAATCCCAGAAGCCTGCGGGAACACCATCCTTTGAACGATAACAGATAAATAAACTTGGCTGTGATCAAATCCATTCTGCATTCGGTAAATTACCGCGCGTTGCGTAAATAAAGAAGCCCAACATTTGCGGATATGCTCCAAGATGGATTCTTTGCCGATAATATTTAAATAGGTGTCTTGTTGACCAGCAAAAGAAGCATACGGCAAATCCTCAGCAGTCGCACTAGAACGCACGGCATAAGCATATTCATCGCCAAACTTGGAGAGATAGTAAACAACTGCATTCACAACATCGGAAGGAATGGCTACTTCCATAATGGCCTGTCGAATCTTCTTGCTGATTTCATCAATCTGTTCCCGATCTTCTACTTTAAGCGTAGTTAGCCGATCTAACAAAGCATGAACCCTTTCGTTTTGTTCGATGGCTTTTTGATATCCCACTGTTGTAACACAAAACCCTTCTGGCACTTGTATTCCTTCCATTTTGGATAATACCCCTAATTGCAGCCCTTTTCCGCCAACAAGCAAAAGCTGAGTGTTATCCATTTCTTGAAAATCGAGAACCAGTGAATTCATTCAACATCTCTCCTAACCATTAGTTCAGAAAAAAATCATTGACAAATCAAAGTTCTAGATGTACTATAAAAGTAAGGTTAATAATTAATTATTTTGTTTTTTGTAATTTGTCAATAACGCTATCGATTATATCATAGTGTTTTTTTGTGTTCAATTGTTTTCTCTAAAAAAGAGATGATCCTTGAAATTATCAGGGTCATCTCTTTTTGTGTTCAGTTGAACCCTATGCCCACTTCAGACCGTTAAATCATTTTCTGATTTAATATTAATAGCTTCTTGTAAAAGTCTTTGGCGGATCAACTCTCCTTCCCATGAGATAGTAGAGTGGCATACCTATCAGGTACAAGGTACCGATTGTGAAGGTAATTTCTCATTACTAAGAAATGCTTTACTTTAAAATGTTAAATTAACAACTTATTCAACAAACGATGAGGCGCACCGCAAAGCAGCGATCCTCCAATAACAGGAGGATCGCTGCTCTGTTGACTATTACGGTTTTGAGAAAGAATGTGAGCTGTCTCCGCTCGTAGGATATCCGCTTTCGGGGCAGCCCCTTTAGATGGTTTCAGATCATATCCAGTGGAACTCTCCAAGCCGGCTGCGGAAAAGCCTCGTCCAGCTGCCACAGCTCATCGGTGCTGAGCTTGATTTCCCCTGCTGCCGCATTCTCGGCCACATGCTGAGGGGTCGATGCTTTAGGAATAGCGATTACGTCGCCTTCCCGGATGCTCCAGGCCAGCAAAATTTGCAGCGGTGTCGCTCCGTGTCTAAGGGCAACCTCCTGCACCGCAGCATTCTCCGTCAGCCCTTTTCTCAACGTGCCTGCCTGTGCCAGCGGAGAGTAGGCCATTACGGGTATTTTGTGGCTCCGCTGCCAGGACAGCAGTTCATGCTCAATACCTCTGGAGCCCAGGTGGTAGAGAACCTGATTGACAGCGCAGCGGTTGCCTCCGGGGATGCGCAGCAATTCCCGCATATCGTCCGTGTCCAGATTGGACACGCCCCAGCGGGCTATTTTTCCGGCAGCCACCAGTTCCTCCATACCTTCCACGGTCTCCTCCAGCGGAATCTTCCCCCGCCAGTGCAGCAGATACAGATCCAGATGATCCGTACCGAGCCGCTTCAGACTATCCTCACAGCTGCGGGCCAGCTGATTCTTGCCTGCGTTTTGCGGATACACCTTGGAGACCAGAAATACGCTGTCACGGATCCCCCGGATCGCTTCGCCGACAAGCTCTTCCGATCGGCCGTCCCCGTACATTTCTGCCGTATCTATCACACTAAGGCCTAACTCTACCCCATGCCTCAGTGCAGCTATCTCCTCGGAACGTCTGGAAGCATCATCACCCATACACCAGGTTCCCTGCCCGATTCTCGGCAAGTCTGTTCCGTCCGGAAGTTTAATCCGCCCGGGGATATTTTCATTCATAGTGGAAGTCTCCTTATACGATGGATTAAGTACTACTTACTATACTTACCATGTTACATCATTCGAAACATCGTACAGGTGTCTATTTCTTTAACATATCAGCGTCGTCAGCCTACCAGTTTCAGGCCGACTGCAGCTCCGAGAATCAGAATAATACACATAATCCGCCGCAAATCCCGGGCTTCACCATAAAGCAGCATGCCCAGAATCGCTCCACCGGAAGCACCGATCCCTGTCCATACCGCATAGGCCGTACCCATCGGGAGACTTTCCATGGCCAGCGACAGCAGCAGAAAGCTGCCTCCGAATCCGAGAACCAGCAGGGCAACCGCCTGCCAATTGCGGTCCCGGTGTAGCCTCCCTATCATTGCCACACCGAACATTTCACAGCACCCGGCAGCAATCAGCATTAACCAAGCCATTTTAGGACACCTCCTTCTCTTTAGAATCACCGGTCACAAGCTTCAGCCCGATAACCCCCGCCAGCAGAATCAGCACCAGTACCAGCTTCAGCGGCTTGAACGGCTCACCAAACCAGAGGATATCCGCCAGGACGGTCCCGGCTGTGCCGAGTCCGACAAATACAGAATAGACCGTACCTACGGGCAGCTTGCTGCTCGCCGAGATGATCGTATAGAAACTGATGATAATGGCCACTGCCGTAACGAGCCACTCCCACGGAGCCGAAGCGTGCTTGAGCCCGATGACCCACACGACCTCGAAGCAGGCAGCGCCTGCAATCTTAATCCATGCCATACTGTTATTCACTGCCATTCCCTCCTCTTCCCCTAAATAGTTATGATACAAAACTCTTAACCGCGGAAACAAAATAAGCCCGGAAGGCCATCGTCTAATTGACGATACCTCCCGGGCTTTTATCCCTCCGTGTAGACATGTACATCGTTGTACATGCGTTTTCCCTCGGACCAGACCAGCCTGTAGCAACTGCGGAACCCTAGAAAACAAAACATCTGATTAAGTTACATTGAATACTAGCAAATACCGCCGATAAAAGCAACCCTCTATTATTCCCGGGGCCGCGTCCGGTCTCATTGTCCGCTTGAATGCTCCAGCAGGATGCGCACACCCCAAGGCTCAAGCTCAACCCTTTCCTCAGGGTGAAGCTCTTTTCCGGACAACAGCTCTGCTGCCGGGCCATGCCGGTACACCATAGACACCGGCTCATCGCTGTAATTGAAATAATAGCGCACCCTCTGCTGCTGCCGGTTCACTCCTGTCTTGACAATCAGCGGAAAAGCAAGCTCCTGATCGGGCCCCCATAGTCCGGCCTCCTGGGCAGCGGATTTCAGGATGCTGCCCGCCAGCCCGCTGCTTGTCATGCAGCCGATATAGGTTGCCGTACCGTTTCCGAACCTGTTGCGGGTGACGGCCGCATATTCGCTCCAATGAGGATGCTCATAACGGAGCAGCACCTCCGCCGTATCTGGTGTAATCAGCTCCATCCATGTATTCACCGCTGGATCTGCCGCACCGGTATCCAAAGCTTCGCTGCGCAGTGTCACCTCATGCGGAGTCACAAACATGCTGTAGCTGATTCCGCAGGCCTCGCTGATGATGCCCGGCTGCACCGCCGTGCGCACTTTGAGAGCTTCATCCGCGAAGCCGGATTTGAAGGAATAGACGGCATGGCCTCCCTCACGCACATATTCATTTAAGCGCAGCAGCGCTTCATCCGGAACCGCATAAAGTGCCGGAACAATGATGAGGCTATACCTCGAAAGCTCGGTACAGCCGGGCTGAATGAAGTCGCATTCAATATTCATCCGGTACAGCTCATCGTAAAGCCAGCGAACCACATCATTGTAGTTCCTGCCATCCGGCAGCTTGAACCATTCCATCGCAGTCAGGGCTTCATTGCTGACCATTACCGCAGCCTTGTTATCCTTGCGCAGGTCCACCAGCGCCTGACTTAAGCGGGCAAAATCCCGGCCGATAGTCTTGGCCTCGTTGTATACCGGATTCGGCTTGAAGTCGTGGCTGAGCAGCCCTTTCCAGTAGGTCTCAAACGAATTATGAATGGAATGCCAATGCCAGTAAGCCACCATATTTGCCCCGGAGGCGAGATGGCTGAAGGCCTGGAGCCGCAGCTGGCCCGGATAGGGTGTCCAGTGGGGAAATGCCTGGGCCTGCGTCTCCAGTACAAGATAATTGCTGCGCTTCAGGGAACGGGCGATATCCCCTCCGAAGGAGATTTCCGTTCCGGTCAGCTCATGCTGCGAGGGATGGTAAATATCCACTCCGGCGATGTCGAAGGCTTCAGCCGCGGCAAAATGATCCACGGACGGCTGTACGCCATACGAATAGCCGCGCCATTCAAAATCAAAATTCTGTGTGACGAATTGTCCCGGCTGCTTGTACTCGTTCACCAGCGACACCTGCCAGGCAAGAAACGCTTTCACCAGACCACGCTGGAAACGGGCGAATTCCGCACCCAGGCTGCCGTTGATTGTGCCGACAGCGGACGGAAAGTCCTCCCAGCTGTTAATCCGGTTGCTCCAGTAATCCAGCCCGAACCGGTCATTGATCTCATCCAGTGTTCCATACTTCTGCCGCATATGCTTAACAAACAGCAGCTGCACATTCTCTCCGGCTGTCCCATAGTGCTTCGTCTCGTTGTCTGTCTGGTAGCCGATGACCGCCGGATGCTTGCTGACCCTGCCGATCAGCTTGCGGATGATCCGCTCCGCATGGAACAGGTAGACCGGGTTCGTTATATCCATGATCTGCCGTGCGCCATACCGGCCGGGACCGTCCGCCGTTACAGCCAGCACTCCGGGATGCTCTTTGACCAGCCATGTGGGAACGGCATAGGTTGGTGTCCCGACAATTACGGAGATTCCTGCGGCATGCATCGCATCCAGCACCCGGTCGACGGAAGAGAAGTCGAATATCCCGTTCTGCGGCTCATGCGTGCTCCAGGTCGATTCGGCGATGCGGACGGTATTGATCCCGGCCTCCAGCATCATGGCAATATCCTCATTCAGCCTCTCATAAGGCATATATTCATCGTAGTAGGCGACGCCGTAACGTAGTTGACTCATTACTCTGATGCTCCTCTCGCTTTAGCCTTTTATTGCCCCTTCGGCAATGCCCTGCATAATAAACTTTTGGAAGAATCCATAGATAACGATCACAGGAAGCGCAGTCAGCACCAGCGCCGCCAGAATCAGCGACCACTCCTTATTGTACTCTCCGAACAGCGTGTTGGTCGATAGAATCAGCGTATATTTGGTAGAGTCGGTGAGCATCAGCAGCGGCAGCAGGAAGTCATTCCAGATCCACAGGAAGTCCAGAATCGCAATGGTTACCGTAATCGGCAGCAAGAGCGGAAAGATGATACGGAAGAAGGTCTGGAACTCGCCGCAGCCATCAATCCGTGCCGCTTCCTCCAGCTCGCGGGGGATCGACTTCACAAAGCCGTGGTACAGGAAGATCGCCATGTTCACTCCAAGACCAATGTAGATCACAGCAAGGCCGTAGGTGCTGCCGCTGACATGCAGTGCTTTGGCCATCCGTGTAAGCGGAATCATAATCGAATGAAACGGTACCAGCATGGAAGCAATGAATAGCGAGAAGAGCGCCGCGCTAAGTCTGCCGGAGGTCCGGGATAGCTTGTAGCCGGCCAGGGCAGCGCAGAAAATGATGCCTCCAATACCAATGACTGAGACAACAACCGAGTTCAGGGTGCTGCTTAGCAGGTTGATTTTGCTAAAAGCCTGGCTGTAGTTCTCAAAGTGCAGCTTGGTCGGCAGCGCCGTGAAGGAAGCGAACATCTCGCCTTGGGTTTTCACGGAATTGATAATTGCCAGATAAATCGGGAAAAAGGACATGACAGCGCCGATACAGAGAAACAGTGTGATAAATAGGTTGGCTCCCTTTCTCAGTCTCATGCTTCCACCTCTTTTCTCTTCATGACACCGATCTGGATAAAAGTGAAGAGCAGGATAATCACGAACAGGATCACCGATTTGGCGCTGGCATACCCGTAGCGGAAGTTATTGGAGAACGCCTCTTCGTAGATATTCATCGTAATGACCTGTGTACTGCGTCCCGGACCGCCGCCGGTAAGCCCGTATACCACCTCAAATACCTTGAACGCCCCGTTCAGAGTAAGGAAAAAACAGATCGTAACCGCATGCGTAATCATCGGCATCGTCACCTTGCGGAACGTCTGGAACGGGCTGGCCCCGTCAATGACGGCAGCCTCCTTCAGGCTTTGCGGCACCCCCTGCAGGGCGGCCAAATATATAATCATCATATAGCCGACGCCATTCCACAGCGATACGATAATGATCGAATAGAAAGAAACACTGGGATCTCCGATCCACAGCTGGTCCAGGAACGAGGCTGCCGTCTTCTCGGCAAGCTGCGGCAGCACTTGGGAGAACACGAAGGTCCACATAAAAGCGCTGATGATGGTGCTGATCATATTCGGCATGAAGAAGATCGTCCGGAAAAAACCTTTGGTTCTTGTTTTTGTCTCAATGAACACGGCAAGCACAAGTGCGAATACATTTTGCAATACGATCATGAACAGCACGTATTTCAGTGTAAAGAGCAAGGCGTGCACGAAATCCGGGTCCTCGCGCAGCGCTTCAATGAAATTGCCAAGGCCGATAAAAGAATAATTGCGGTTCAGCCCGTTCCAGTCCGTGAAGCTGTAGTACATGCCGCCGATGGTCGGAATCAGCAGAAACAATGAATAAATGATAAATGCGGGTGCAACGAAAGCAAGCAGCGAAACAACACTTTTATAGCGCTTGACCGGCATAGTATCCGCCCCTCTCCCTCTGTGGTGTGCAAAGCAAACGGGATGGAGGAAGGAGGGCCAGCGCCCCCGTTTCTTCCATCCCGGACTGTAAAGCTGTAGCTTATTTGTTTACCTTGTTGTAGGATTTCCAGGCTTTGTCGAGCGCCTTGAGCACATCATCCTGACTCATTTGTCCGGCATAATATGCCTGCAGTCCTTTGCCCACCTCATCCTTGACGGATTGCGGAATCGCCGGGTCCTGCACCGACTTGCCAGCTTTGACATAGGTAGTCGCTTCGGCGATCCAAGGATAACTCTCATAGGTGTGCACCGTGGACACCGGATTGAATTTCATTGCCTGGAATAAGCCGTTGGAGGCTTGATCATCCAGCACATAATTCAGGAAATCAAGCGCAACCTCCTTGTTTTTGCTGGTCGGGGATACCGCGAGCGAAGTCGAGGCGCTGAGATTGATCAGGGTCGCATCCGCATTGTCGCTGATCGGCAGCGGAGCAACACCGAAATCCAGATCCGGGTTCGACTTCAGAATGGTTTCGGCATACCAAGGTCCCATCAGCCACATGGCTCCTTTGCCAGCGGCAAATGCCGCCGCACCATCATCGCCGCCGACTTCAGTGGCCTTCGCCGTGCCGTTGTCGTTGATGAGATCGAACACATCAAAGATCGCGGATTTCATCTCGGTAAAGGAGCCCTCATCTTTGTTCATCTTGTTCACGAATTCAGGGTCCGCAGTTTTCATCATCCCCCCTACAGCCAGCGGAAGCACCAGCTGCGGAATCCATGATTCCTTATAAGAGAGCACGAACGGCGTCACGTTCTTCGCCTTCAGCTTCTCAGTTACAGCCTTCATCTCTGTCAGCGTTGTCGGCGGGGTCAGGCCATTCTCGGCAAATATGGTCTTGTTATAGAGGTAGCCCCAGGACAGGGTTTCCAGCGGCAGCGCCACAACCTTGCCGTCCGTAGTGGTTACAGAGGGCTTCACGCTGTCCAGCAGCTTGCCGACGAAGGGCTGATCTGTCAGGTCTTCAAGGTATCCGGCCTTGTAATAGGATGGAATTTCGTTCACAGCATGGATAGCGAATATATCAGGTGCATCATTGGAGGCCAGGCGCGTCTTCAGAATTTGCGAGGCATTGTCCGCCGTCGGCATTTCGAGCTGTACGGAAACATCAATATTTTTGTCCGCTTTCTCTTTCTTCACGAACTCAGCAATATAATTATCATATTGTTCCTTAAAGCGCGGCTGCGCGATGAACATCTTCAGGGTAACGCTTTTGGCTGTACCGCTGCCTGTATTTCCTTCTTCTGCAGCATTGCTGTTGTTTGTACCGTTATTGCTGCCGCAGCCGGCCAGCAGCGTCGCGGTGAGGAATGTACAGAGTACACCTTTGGTCATCTTGTTCATGTTGTAAGACCTCCCAATGTCTATGTTTTGTTTACGCTTTCATTGTATCTTTATTATGAAAGCGGTTAATTGGACGGAATTACCCTTTCGGATTGGACATTTTTAAACCGGCTGCTTGCTTGCGCATCTCACCGGGGGCAACGCCGTAATGCTTCTTGAATACTCTGTAGAAATAGCCGACATCCTCATATCCGGCCAGCTCTGCCACCGTCTTGATCGGAATGCTCTCCTCAGCCAGCCATTCCTTCGCCTTCTCCATCCGCAGCTGCAGGATATAATCCGTAACATTGCAGCCATACTCCAGCTTGAACACCTTGCTTAGATATTCCTTGCTGACGAAAAAAGCTCTGGCCAGCGCTTCCAGCGTTACCGCTTCGGCAAAGTGGGTATTAATATACTGCCGGACCTCATCCAAGTTCAGCTTATTCTTGAACTTGCGCTGTCCGATCAGCTGTTCCAGACTTGTCCCGTAGAGCTGTTTCAGATACGCGGCGGTGCTGCTCCCGGACAACAATACCTCACGGGGGATCTCCGCCTTCAGGACATCCTCCTCCAGTGCGTTGCTCCGCATGAGCTCCTTCAACAGCAGCAGCATTTCACTTGCCGCCTGCCGCAGCATTCCCGGTCTGCCAGAGCCTCCCTGCACCAGTTCCTTCTCTATGCCTTCAAGAACAGCATTGACCCCTACGGGATTCAGCTCATTGAAATGCACCCTCATCAGCTGCTTGTAGGAGGACAGCGAGAAGGATACCTCAATATCGAGGGCATACGGCTCCCGGGCACGGGAGCTCTCCTCCAGCTCCTTCCGGCATTTGCGCAGCACAGCATTCAGTTCCCCCGGATCAATCGGCTTCAGCAAATAATCCACCGCACCGTAGCGGATGGCATTCTGGGCATATTTGAAATCGTCGTAGCCGCTCACAACAATCACTTTAATCTCTGGATAACACTCATGAAGCTTATTCATCAGCTTGACACCGTCCGCGCCAGGCATCCGCATATCGGTGATGACAATCTGCGGGGACAACTCCCCGGCCAGGCGCAGCGCCTCGCTCCCGTCCTCTGCTTCTCCGGCAATCTCCATGCCCAGTTCATCCCATAAGCCAAACGTCCGCACAATGTCACGGTTCCAGCTCTCATCATCCACCAGCAGTACTTTAAGCATGGTTCGCACCGTCCCTTTCCAGTGGTATTGTTACAGTCACCTTTGTGCCTTGCCCCTGAATGCTATCTAGACCAATCCCGTATTTCCCGCCAAAATGCATCTGAATCCGTGAAGCAACATTGCTTAAGCCAATCCGCTCCCCATGCGTCCATAAATCACCGTTGCGCCGCTCCAGTCTTCCCCGCAGCTCCGCCAGCTTATCCGGCTGCAGCCCGATCCCGTTGTCGCAGATGGTAATGACCGTGTCCTCCCCTTCACAAGTTACCTTGACCTCCAGCACCCAGGGGCCCGACTGCTGTTCCAGCCCATGAAAAAAGGCATTCTCGACAATCGGCTGCAGGCTCAGCTTCGGAATCAGACTGTCCGTCGCCTGCTCATCCACTTCAATCGCATAGCTGAGCCGGGCCGCGAAACGCTGCTGCTGGATCTGCATATAATTGTTCAGATGGTTCAGCTCCGCCCGCAACGGGGCCAAGTCCTCCGGCTCGCGGATGATGTAGCGGAACATGTCGCTAAGCGATCTCAGTACCCCGTAGCTTTCGGCCGGGCTGTTCTTGAACAGCATGCTGCCGATCATCTGCAAGGTGTTCTGCAGGAAATGCGGATTAATCTGCGCCTGCAGTGCTTTAAGCTCGGCACTCTTTTTCTCCAGGCCGATAACATATTCCGTCCGGATATGCTCGCGGATGCGGTACGACATCTGATACAGCTTCGTCTCCAGAAGGCCAATTTCATCAACCCGGTTGCTGAGCCGCACTTCACGCTCCTTCATTAAGCCGAAGCCCTGGATGGACCGGGCCAGGCTAACGATTGGCGTCGCCAGCCTCCAGGCCAGAGTTACGGCGAGCAATATCGCCACGACCACGGTAATGGCGCCTACTATCAATCCAAAGTTCATGGTCGCCAGCGCGCTCTGGTTAATGAAGCTGTTAGGAATAACGGTGACCAGCTTGAGACCCACTGGATCAATCGTATTGTAGAACACATAGGCCTGGTCACCGCGGAAATAGCCCTGCGGCTCACCGGTGCCGGCAACCCGGTCCAGAATGGCTTTCGAAGGAGTCACTCCCCAGGGCTGGTACAGCACCTTGCCGTCGCTACTAGCGATAAATACCGTATGATCGTTGCCCCGGCCTAATAGATTCAGCGTCTGATCCAGTACACCCCAGCGGATTTCCAGGGAGATGCCTCCAAGCTTCTCCTGGTTCTCAAACCGGTTAATGCTGCGGACCAGCTGGAATTTCCCGTTATCGTTGCCGCCAACGGCTATTGTGAAATCCTTATTTTGCTCAAAAAGCAGCTTATACGGAGCAGGAATTCCGGCTGTTGAGGCAATGTCACTCTGCGAGGCGTTGATAGTAAACAGCTTGTTATATTCTTTCAGATACAGCTCCACCCCCACCACATGATTGCCCGCAGAGTAGAACAGATTCGTCAGCGTATCAATAATGTTCCGCTGTGCGGCAAATTGGCTGGACAGGCTGGACTCCTCTACATTCGCGAGGTATTCGCTCAGGTGGGGGCTGATCAGCACGGTATAGATCAGATTATTAAGCTGGGCGAACTGGTCCCCCAGATAGACACCGGTCCATTTCATATTGGAAAGATTCGTGCTGATGACCTCGGCCTCCATTGACCGGCGGCTGTTCTCGGCTGCCAGTGCTGTAATTGTCACAATTGGCACAACAGCGAGGATAATCATAGTCAGAATAAGCTTATTGCGGATACTGCGGCGGAAAGGCTCAGTAAGTTTCATGATCCAACCGGCAACCCTCATTGCTGCACCAACCTCCAAGTTTCACTTGCCATAGTTTGCCCAAGTCAGAATGGAATTTTCTTGGGTTCAACAATTCATGTTAAGTGTTGAATGCTCTAAATTATTTTATCTTAACAAAAAACTAACGCCCCGCGAAGAATGGACGTTAGTTTAAGGAGAATGCCTTGTTAACTAAGGACAAACGTATGGAAGGATTCCGGTTCAAGCTCCAGGGAGTACGAGGAGGAACCACTATGCAAGTGCAGCATCCGCCGTTCCTTGAATGGATTGGCCAGGACGAGCGTGATCCCGCCCAGCGGTGTCCGGAAAGCAACGGCATGGCCGCTCCACGGACCTTTAAGCCCTACTCTTACGGAATCAGGGACGGTAAAACGTGAGAAATGCTTCATCACGTAATACTCCGGATTCACGGTCGCTTGTCTTTGGCCGGGATCAATGGTCAGCAGGGAATTCTGTTCCCAGCCCCAAGTGCTCCTGCCCTTGGGTTCAAGCACCATGTTCCAATAGATATAAGCGTTCACACCGTTCATGAAATAATGCTGATACAGGTTAAATACGTATCTCGCATAAAACCACGTATTTTTGCCATCGCCGCATTCATTTTCGGTCTGCATATACCGCAGCTCCGGGTAGCTCTGCACGGTACGTTGGATGGCATGTTTGCCGGCCCATTGATAACCTACGCCTTTGATATATTTATAGGCTTCGGGATCGCCGAGCACCACCCCGGCGAAGGCATCATGATCGCTTGATTTAGCTTTAAGCCATTCATCCCATGGCTCCGGGGCATTGATCGTCCCCAGCCAAATTTCCGTCTCCAGCCCATGCTTCTCGAATGCCGGGCCAAGGTAGTCGCGGATGAAGATCCTCAGCTGCTCCCCGGTCCAGACGCAGGAAGGAAACTTCTGGTCGGCAACCACCTCATTCTGCACATGCACCTGATGAATCGTTATTCCTTCTGCACGGTAGGCTTCCACGAACTTCACGAAGTAAAGGGCGTATGCCTCAAGCACTTGCGGCTCCCAGCGTAGTGTTCCATAGTTATACGCTTTGGGGAACTTCATCCATGTCGGCGGGCTCCAGGGGGACGCGAACAGCTTGAGGTCCGGGTTCAGCTGCAGGGCTTCCTTGATGTAGGGAATCAGCATCTGCCGGTCACGCTCAATGGAGAAATGCTCCATGGCGTAATCCCCGTCAGTCTCGTTCAGGCTGTACCATTCCAGCGCATAGTCGCTGGCTCCAATCGGCAGGCGGCAGATGCTGAACCGCTGCTCCCCTTCGGGATGGAACAGCTCATGCATCAGCCCCGCCCGTTCTTCCTCCGGCAGATGGCCCAGCGCCACAAAGCCCAATTCGTTAAAGCAGCCGCCGAAGCCTTCCAGCGTCTGGAACGTCTCTGCGGTAACGGTCAGATTAGCGGCTGTCCCGGCTTGTTCTGGACCAGGGATGTTTTGGGCTATCCAAGGTGCTTTTTCCGTGCTGGCAAACCATTTCTGAATTGTATCAGCCATATTATAGGTTCCTCCACAGGTGTAGTTTGGAGCTGTTTTTGATTTGTATGATTACGCTTTCATTATATCCCGGGTCATTCATAATGGAATTGGATAATCCGGCAATCACGGATTGGATTATTTTAACCTGCTAAAAGGCAGCTTCCCTATAGCGGGGCGCTGCCTTTACTATTGCCAACAGGTTAATCCTTCCTGCCAGTGATTCAGCAGACGGCGATTATTGCTCTGCAACCAGCGCGTTCAATTCCCGTAAATCTTCGGCCAAGTTGGCCTCGGTATATTTCCCTTGGCCAAAGCCGATCATCGCACGCAGCGGCATATATTTCATCATGGCAAGGAACATTTCCGGATTATCATCCATTGCATCTTCCAGGCCAAAGATACTGCTGTAATTCTTTGCTTTTTCCGCAGTCAACGGATTTGCCAGCAAATCGCCTACCGTGGTGTTGCGGTGGAAACTTACCGCAATCTTCGTTGTCGAAGTTACCGTAAGTGGAGCGGAGAGCCGGATATCCCGCGATGAAGAGCCTACGGCAATGTTGAACGTTCCGCTTTCCACATGCCAGTCCGCCAGCTTCACGTTGTAATAGGCAAAAGCACGCTTATTCAGGGTAAAGGAGACTTCTCGCTGCTCCCCCGGCTGCAGCTCCAGCTTCTGGAAGCCTTTAAGCTCCTGCAGCGGGCGGATAACACTGCTCTCCTCGTCACTGACATAGAGCTGGACCACCTCTTTGCCTGTCCGGCTGCCGGTATTTTTGACATTCAACGTCACCTGGACAACATCTGTATCCCTGATGCTACTCTTGTCCAGTTTCAGACCGCTGTACTCGAATTGCGTATAGCTGAGTCCAAAGCCGAACGGGAACAGCGGCTCGATTTCTTTTTTATCATAATAGCGGTAGCCGACGAACAGACCTTCCTTATATTCCACCGTATCGCCTTCACCGGGAAAATTGAGAAAGGAGGGATTGTCGCTCAGCTTCTGCGGGAAGGTCTCGGCCAGTTTGCCACTAGGGCTTACTTCACCGAAGAGCAGATCGGCAATCGCGCCGCCAAAAGCCTGCCCGCCCAGATAACCTTCCAGAACGGCCTTCGTATGATTCAGCCAAGGCATCTCAACCGGGGAGCCGTTACTCAGCACCACGATCATTTGGTCTTGAACTTCAGCCACCGCCTTGATCAGCGCCTTATGGCTCTCAGGCAGCGACAGATGGCTGCGGTCATACCCCTCCGATTCATAGCTGTCAGGCAGTCCAAGGAACAACACCGCAGCATCTGCGCCTTGTGCTGTTTCCTGTGCTTCCTTGAGCAGCGCACTGTTGATTTCATCGCTGTTCAAGTCATAGCCCTGTGCATACAGGAAGCTTGCGGAACCGCCGGCCACCGCCTGCATTTCGGCAAAAGCATCATCCAGCTTCGTCGGATTGACATGCGAGCTGCCTCCGCCCTGGTAACGCGGCTTTTTGGCGAATTCGCCGATAATGGCAAGCGTTCCGCTCTTGGCAAGCGGCAGAATATTATCTTCGTTTCTCAGCAGCACCATACTTTCCCGGGCCACCTTTCGCGCCAGCGCATGATGCTGCTCCAGATCGAACGCTGCATTCTCCTTGCGGTTCTCCACTCTTTTGAAAATAAAGGACAGCAGCCGCTCCACAGCTTTATCCAGCGTCTCCATGGACAGCCCCCCGCTGTTCACTGCAGCCACGATTTTGGCATCACCAATGCCTCCGCTTGACGGCATCTCCAGCTCAAGCCCGGCCTGCAGCGCCTTCACCCGTTCATTGACCGCTCCCCAGTCGGACACGACGAAGCCCTCAAAGCCCCATTCCTCTCTAAGCACCTTCGTCAGCAGTGTTTCACTTTCGGAAGCGTATTCACCATTTAGCTGATTATAAGAGCACATTACACTCCAGGGCTGGCTTTGTGTCACTGCGCCTTCGAAGCTGGCCAGGTAAATTTCCCGCAGCGTCCGCTCATCAATGATTGCATTCGTAGACATTCTGCGGTGCTCCTGGTTGTTGGCGGCAAAATGCTTCAGCGAGGTGCCCACGCCCTGGCTTTGCACTCCCTGGATGTGGCTGGCGCCCATTTCCGATGATAGATAAGGGTCTTCCGAGAAGTATTCGAAGTTCCGCCCGTTCAGCGGGGAACGTTTAATATTGGTTCCCGGTCCAAGCAGGACCGCTACATCCTCCGCCTGGCATTCCTCCCCGAGCGCCTTGCCGACCTCATGAATCAGCTCACGGTCCCAGGAAGATGCAAGCCCGGCTGCGGATGGAAAGCAGGTTGCCGGTACACTATTGTGAAGTCCGAGATGGTCGGCGCTCCCTTGTTGCTTCCGCAGTCCATGGGGACCGTCGGTTAGCATCAAAGAGGGAATGCCCAGCCGCCCGATGCCTTTCGTGTGCCAAAAATCCAGCCCGGAGCAAAGTCCGGCCTTTTCTTCCAGTGTCATTTGCGAAATGAGGTTTAAAATGTGAGTTGTCATCATATGCCTCCTCGAAATAGGTTTTTCTACTCCCATTCTAATATACTTCAACCTGCATTTATGGTATTACTATTGTATTATTGGTATTTTCATTGGATCAGGAGGGGGATGGATGAAGATGTTAGACTACCTGGAGGAAACAGAGGGATTGCAATACATCTGCAAATTAATCTACGAAGCTTACCGGATTCCGGTCTGCTGGCTGGACACTGCAGGCAACCTTCAACTGGCGCTCCCTCCTTCTATGGAAGAACGGCCGGCTGCGCCTACCCACTCCGGGATGCTGGCTGAACTTACGGAGTTCGTCTCTGGAATTGAGCACAACCATCCCCGAAACACCGGGGGGACTTCCTTTTTGCCGTATCTGCACACTACCGGTTTTCTGGAAAATTTTATTATGCTTAAGCTGCCTGCAGAGCTTGGGACTGGCGGAACGATAATACTCGGCCCTTCACTGGCTGCTTCAATGACCGAGACTACTGTAGCCAGCCTGATGAATGACCACAACCTCCCGCTTGGCCATGTGGAAGAGTGGCTTCAGTATTACCGCGGCCTGCCGGTGCTGAGCCGGACGAGATGGTACCATGCCGCCCTGCTACTGTACTCACTGGTCAACGGACAAGCCCTTTCGGTCACAGAGCTGCTGCTTGCCTCAACCCATCATGAGCCTGTGCAGCATACGGAAAGCCGTTCGGATCTCGATCACTCCTACCGGCGTGAGAACACCTGGCTGCATCATGAGCCGATGCTCGAACGGGAGATGTTCCGCCATATCGTAATCGGAGACAAAGCAGGACTCCTTCGGTCCCAAGCCTCCTTCTCTGAGGAAAGCTTCGGGCGGCTCTCCAAGAAAAGCCAGCTGCGCAGCAAAAAAAATCTGGCCATCTCCTCCATCACACTGGCAACCCGGGCCGCGATCGACGGGGGCCTGTTCTGGGAAATCGCCTATACACTGAGCGACTTCCACATTCAGCATATCGAAGAACTGAAGGATATTCCCGCCGTTGACAAAGCCCAGCTCGCGGCTCTGTGCGATTTCGCCGATCATGTACGCGACAACCGCCGATCCAAGTTGTCCCGCACTTCTGCACTATGCCAGAACTATATTTTCAACCACATGTACGAGGAGCTTACTCTGAACAAATTGGCTGAGGTGGCCGGTCTGAATGCCAGCTATCTCTCTCAGCTGTTCAAGAAGGAGAATGGAATTTCTGTCAGCGATTATATCCAGCGGGAGCGGATTGAGGAGGCCAAGCGGCTGATCGAGCTGCCCGGGGTCACGTTGTCGGATATCGCCACCCGGCTTCATTTCAACGACCAGAGCTATTTCACGAAAGTCTTTAAGAAATATACCGGAGTAACACCCAGGCAGTTCCGGCATGACCGCTGAATTATCTACTAGATGCGTCATTCTCCTGTGCAATTAAGGTGCAGAGCTGCAATAATATGGTACAATCTTGGTAAGAAACCTTGAAGGAGCGATTACTTTGGGCATCGGTATTGTTTTTATTGGGGTGTTAGTGTATGCCGTCGTTCAGGCGGTTATCCGTGATAACGGCAGGAAACATGGCGGCGGCAACCGGCTGCGGAACCGAAACAACACGTCTGACAATTATTTCTTCCCCGGCGCGGATCCAAATCTCTTTACGGGCGACAACGACAACAACAATCACACCCGCAATCACCATGACGGAAACAGCGGGAATGGCGGTCATCACGGTCACAGTCATCACGGTCACAGTCATGGCGGGAGCAGCTGGGACAGTCATCATGGCGGGCATGGCGGCTGGGATGGCGGCGGACATAGCGGCGGGGGGGATTCCGGCGGGGGGGGCGGAGATTCCGGGGGCGGTGGTGGTGGTGGTGGCGATTAAGCTTGCCTCCAACTTATATAGTGTGCAAAAAGAACTCACAGGCTTAGCCCTGTGGGTTCTTTTTAAATACAGTCTTGGTTCCTATTATATTAAAACAACTTACTTTCATACTCTGTCACTCTACGATAGAATGTGACTTCTTCATTCCGCTCCTATTGAGCCTTCTTCAACCCAAAAAGGAAGTAAAGCTGCTCTTTGGATAACTTTCGAATAGTGTCTATGCTATTGAGAAGCTGAAATTTATATTGCAGATCCAGTTCCTCTTCCTTTGAATCCGTTGAGATTCCCCTTCCCTCTTCAATGTTAAACATTGGTGAGAAATAACTGAGGGACTCCTTCTTAGCTTTTAACGTCACATCAAATGATTTGCTGGTTCCATCATGAAGTATTACATCATACGTTCCTGAAACTGCAATAATGTCACTAGAGTAGGAGTCGATCTTCAAATTCTTCAAATTCGCTTTTTTAGATACCAGGTATAAAATTTTAGAAAAACTTCCTCATAATTAATTCAATGGGCCCCCGTTCCTTCCATTTCCTCCAGGTAGATGAAAAGAGTATCGCCAGCACGAAGTAAGCACAGCCATAAGCGACTGCAAATGGAAGTGTTCCGTTCTCCAAGTACCCTGCCACTTCAAGAAAACCCAACCCGATAACCACGTGCCCTATATAATGGGACAACGATAGCTGCCCGGTATGGATAATTGCTTGGGTGAACAAGGAATTTCTGAATGCATGCACGATATACAGGCTAATCGCAATGATAGCCAGAGCAGAACATGTTCCAGAGAGAACATACAGCAATGTTGGAGGCATGGGTTTGGTCCCAAAAAGATAAGCTGCGGAGTCATAGTCTAATACAGACGATGTCCCTTGAATCAAAGAATAAGAAATAGCTTCAATAACTATGGTTCCCGACACTGAATAGAGCAGCAGCTTCCGTCGGTTCTCCTCGGCCAGCCAATGCTTTCTGCCGATCCACAGGCCAATCAGAAAAAAACAACTCCAAGGAAAAAACGGATGGAAGCCATTATAAATTAAATTCCGGAGAAATCCGTTCAGCGTCCAAAAATCCGTATATTGGTGAAAGCCGGTGTCCCAGCCTTTACTGTAATCAAACAGAATCAATGACAGCTCGGATACCAGCAGAATCACTGAGAACAAACCGAGTATTTTATTATCAGATACAGTAATCATAGCTGCGCCCACAAGCATGAATACCGCATAATAATGTAAGATGTCGGCGCTCCAGCCTATCAGCAGCAATAGCAAGCCGCAACCAAGCAGAAATCCGGAACGTTTGTACAAGCTGAGGCGATTTTGACGAATAATCTCCTTATCCATCGATCTTCTTGCTTTCGCGGTCATCAAAGACACTCCAATACCTGCCAGTATAATAAACAATGAGGAGGCTCTGCCTTCAAAAAGACCCGCCAGCTCCCTTAACCACGACGGGCCGTCATTTTCTGCCTGCATTGCAAGCTTATAGTTAACGATGATCATCCCAAAGATCGCCCAGGCTCTTGCATAATCCAGTGCAGTAATTCGCTGTGTCGATGGATTCACGTCCAGTGTTCCCCCTTCACAATTGGTACTTTCGCCGTGCCCAGCCTGAACCGCCCGGCCACAACCTTATGCTCTGGCATAAATCCGAAGTGTTTCCCGATCTCTATTGTGCAGCAGGCAGAATAAGTCCTTTCTCCATCGCTTCAATCTTGCCCAGTATGCCAAAATATTGCAGCTCCAGCAACCCCGCTTTCGTTTCCGCCTGTTGGACCATGAACCGGGCGTTGTTCAAATCGCGCTGCGGTACACTCCCTGCTTCAAACCTCCTGTTGACATTGGCGAAATCGAAAGCCGCTTTATCCACTTCCCTCTGCGCGGAGAGAGACTGCCGGTAAACATCGTCCGCCCCGGCGTAGACGGCGTTGATATTTTGGTTCAGTTGTATTTTGGTTTGCTTGATCTCTTCCTCGGTCATTTGCACGATCTGGCCCAGGCTTTCCCTGGCGTATGCGTTCGGTGTAGGAGTGAACTTTTGATCCCGTCTGGCTTGATTAAGCGTATTCCAGAGACGTTTCAACTCAAAGGAATGAACCAGAATGTCCTCGCTGCTTTTGCGGATCACCGGCTTGACTTCGGGTAGTGGAATTTCCTCCATCATCATACTCGGGTTATAGCGAATACCGAGATCGAACGACAACTGGAGCAACCCCAACCTGTAATTTGCCAGCATTTTATCCAGTTCGACACCCTGATTATTGCGCTCCGCCTCCAGATTGCGGTAATTCTCCGCCGTCATCATGCCCTGCCCGACCAGTATTTCCTGCCGATTCAGCTCTAAATCCAGAACCTGAAGTCCCTCTTTCAGTAACGCTGCTTGCTGTTTGAGCGACAGCAACTGAATATATTGGCCGGTGACCTGTAGTTTGGTTCCCTGTACAGCCTCTTCCAGGTCAAGTGCTGATTGCAGCTTCTCATGCACTAGCTTTTTCACTGCGCTCTCCAACTGAACCCGCTGGGAAATCACCATCTCATTCATGCTTTCCACTTGTGCAGACATCAGGCCGTTAAAAACAGTGTTTATCTCCATAACCGGCCCCATCCAGAATAGCAGCTGGGGTTCAGCATCCGCAGGGATCAGGTATTTTTTATTCTCAAGTATGCCCTCGGGAGTGACCGGAAGGGTATAGGCATCCTTTTTGGCATATTCGAGACCTTGAATTTGTGCCTTGTAATCTTTCTGTTGAGTAATCAGAGCCGTATTCTTCAATTGCAAAAGTGACAGATTAAATGAACTGTCGATTGCCTGTGACAACGCTGTCTGCAAATTGAGGCGGTCAAGCTCGGCCAATGCCCGCGGATTGACAAAAGTGGACGGAAGCCGCTTATCGGTAGTCGCTTCTTTCCCGTCCTCCGTGACAGCCTGCGCCTCATTGTCAGCGGCCAGTGCCGACGGCAGCACAGAGGTGAACAACAATAAAGCAAATAATGCTGAAAGAAACACTTTGTTCATATCCTTAACTCCTTTCAGTATTTTGGCGGAAAGACTTAGTGACCGGTTTATACAGAAAGCGTCTGCTCCCTCTCAGCATTCCGGTTGATTTTCCGTTCCTGTCGTCTCATTTTGAACTGAGCCACGACCATATACAATGAAGGAACTACAAGCAGAGTCAGCAGTGTCGAGAACATGAGTCCGAAAATAATGGTGTACGCCATGGGGCGGAACAAAATGTTGCCGCTCAACGCGATCGGGATCATCCCCATAATGGCCGTTAATGAGGTCAGCAGGATGGCACGGAACCGCGCCGAAGCAGCTTGTATAACGGCCTCTTTCAATTCCGTACCCTCGTGCCGGGCATCTTCGATGAACTCGATCAGCACGATGCCGTTACGCACAACGATCCCGGCAAGGGAGATGATACCCATTAGGCTCATAAATCCGATCGGCATTCCGGAGAGGTATATTCCGATAATTCCTCCTGCCGCAGCCAGATAGACAGTAGTCATTATAATCAGTGGAATGGAAATGGAATAAAATTGAAGAGTCATCAGCAGCAGAATCAGGAATATAACGATAACAAACAGCGTGGTCAGATTTTTGAACACCTTGTTTTGCTCCGACGTTTCTCCTCCGGCACTCCAGCTGTAGCCCGCCGGGAAGATGATACCTTTCAGATTCCCGCTAATTTCCGCACCGACCTCTGTCGCCGTTCGCCCCTTCACATCCGCCTCAATCGTAATCGTGCGCTTCAGATTCACATGCTGGATTTGCTGAATGGCAAATGAAGGCTTAATAGAGGCAAGCTGGGACAACGGAATTTGCCGGCCCGTCGTATTGGTGACATTTAATCTTTGGAACATTACATTCGGGTCGTTGTTATCCTTTTGCAAATATAGCTTAACGTCAATCATATTTTTACCGGTATCGAACTGGCTGGAGGTAATACCATTGCTTGACAGCAGGATGGCACGGGTCAGATCGGTATATGACACCATGTACTGATCCATAGCTTGCTTGTTAACCTCAAATTCCAGCGTATATTGGTCTATGCCCAAATTATCCGTCACATTTGAAACCCCGCCAATGGATGCAATGGTCTCCTTCACCCGCTGGCTCACTGTCTGCAGTTGACCAAGCTCTTCTCCGGCAACGCTGATCGATACTGCCTTACCTACATCGACGCCCACCTTACTCGTATAGAACTGAAAAGAGGCTTCGGGATATTTAGTCTCCAAATGTTTGTTCCATGCCTTCACCGTTTTGTCTAGGTTGAACACTCCCTTTTCCCCAACTACAGCCAGTTGGCCTTTGGTTGGCGATGAAATGCCGGGTTGATCGCTGTGCAATTGGGGGGCGCTGCTGCCGGCGCTGTAGGAAAGCGTTTTTAACTCCGGCTGCTGTTTCATCCAGCGGGCAATATCCTTGGTTACGCGGTCCGTCTCCTGTAGGGAAGTTCCGGGCGGCATTGTCATGGTCACAACCACCTCCGGACGCTCGGAGGCCGGAAACAGCTCAACAGGCACAAAGAGTGCCAGCAGATAGGCAGCCGTTCCGAGAAGCAAGCCGGTGAGGGCTACTGCCAGCGGCCGCTTCAGCACTCCTTTCATGACTTTACCGGAATAAAACCGGTTCATGGCGGCAATCTGGTTGCCGAGAAAACCCGATTTTGCTGCGGCAGCCTTCGCTCTGCGTTCTCTCTTCTTCTCGTACCACTCGCGAAAGATTGGAATGATCGTCAGAGACATCATCATGGAAGCCAGCATGGTCAATGAAATGACCACCGGAATCGGCTTGATAAATGCGCCCAAAGGTCCCGGCAGGAATAGCAATGGAGCAAAGGCGGAAATCGTAGCCAGTGTCGCCGTAAGGATGGAAACAGCTACCTCTTTGGTGCCCTTTATTGCCGAAACCTGCGGATTTTCCCCTAGTTCGCTGAGCCGCCTCTCGATATTATCGTTGACCACGACGGCATCATCCACCAGGATTCCCAGGACAATGATCAGGCCAATAACGGAGATCTCGTTCATGCTGATCCCCAGAAACGGCAGCAGGATCAAGCCAACCGCCAGTGAGACCGGAATCGCCAGGGCAACAAAAGCCGAGGTAAGCAGATTCAGTCCGAGCATACAAACGATGATTACGGCAATTACCGCAATGATCATTTCCCGTGTCAGATCATTAAAGATTTCATGAACCCTATCCTGTTGTGCAAACAAGTTTTCCAACTGAGTGCCTGCAGGGAGAGTTGCCTTCAGTTCCTTCAGCTTTTCGCTCACGAGCTTGTGCATGGCCGGCACATCACTGCCCGTTTTCGCGCCAACATTGATCGTGATAACCGGCTTATCCCCGTAGTAGGCAAAAGACTTCGGATCGGCATGGCCAAGCTTGACCGTGCTGATATCCTTCAGATAAACAGGCGAACCGGTTTGTGTTCGGGTGATCAACACCTTCCTCAAATTATCCAGGCTCTCATCTTCACGGACCATAATCTGGTAGCTTCGGTCATTGAGGGTGATTTCACCGGTGGGAACCCGCGTTTTTTCGCCTTGAATAGCCACTTGTACCTGTTCCCAGCCCAGGTTGTATTCCTGCAGCTTGCTGCTATTGATACTGATATGAATCTGCTGATCAGGAACCCCTTGGATAGTCACATTGGCCACACCCGAAACCGACCTGAGCTGGTCTTTCCAGGTTTTCATCAGCTCACTGAGCGCATCCAGCTCTTCCCGGGAAGCAGCCGAGATCGCATACGATCCGATATAGGAGCTGGCCAGATCGTCATCAACAACCGGAGTCTGGACGCCGGAAGGCAGGTCGGCCTGTGCATCCTGCACATTTTTGCGCACCCCGTCGAACAGTGTCTTGGCATCGGCACCGTCCTCACCCTCTACGGTAATGCTCGAATAACCGCTGGCCGAGGTGGACAAAATCCGTTTGATACCCTTAACCTGCTTGATTTTCTGCTCAATCACCCTGGTTACGCTCTGCTCCACCTTCTCCGGGGAGGCTCCGGGATAAATCGTAGTAATCAAAGCATATTTTATAACGATGTCAGGGTACTCCTGCTTCGGCAATCCGGTGAAGCTGAACACTCCGGCACCAATGAGCATGATGAAAAACAGCAGGGTAATTTTTTTCTTCTTAACGAAATATTCGATCATTTGACAGCACCGTCGGCCGCTTCAATCTGATCGCCATCAAACAGAGTCTCCGCCCCCTTGACGATGATTTGCTCTCCTTCTTTCAGTCCACTGACAATTTCGAGCTTGTTATCCACCAGCCGGCTCCCCACTTCGACAGCCGTTTTCACAGCTTTTCCATTCACGGCTCTGAATGCATGAGGCTTGCCGCCGTTGCTGATGACTGCCATCACGGGAACCAGAATCACCTTGCTTCCAGATTGCTTCAGTCCTGCTTTGACAACCTGGCCCGCTATCCAGTCCTGCTTTTCATTCGGGATAATCACTTCCACGCTAATCGTCCCGGTACCGGCATTGGTCTGCGGGTAAATTTTGCTCACCGTCCCCTTGCGTACTTCGCCGTACAGACCGACATCCACCTTCACCCCTTTCTTCCATCGCCCCACTTCACTGTCGGGCAAAGGCAGAAGTACCTTCAGCCGGCGGACATCTCCCAGCTTATAAATGGTCTGTCCAGGGTTAACGACATCACCCGAACTGGCTTCTTTGGTCAGCACCACTCCAGTGAAGGATGCGGCAAGAGAGGTTTTGGAAAGGGCCAAGTTCGCTTCTTTTTTTATAGTAATTGCGTTGTTATATACAGCAAGTGCCTGTTCCTTGGCGGCCAACGCTCCGTTATGAGCGGCCGCAGCCTGCTCCTTGCCGGCCTTACTTGCCATAATTCCTGATATCGCTTCCTCCAGCAACGCCGCTGCCGCTTGTCTCTCCTCCTGCGTGGCCCCTTCCTGAACCCGTGATATGGAGGCTTCGGCATCCTTTACCATTTTCTCGGCATTTTTCAAATTCAACTGTGCGTTTTCGTTATCGGTTTGAGATACAAGTCCCTGCTCGTACAGCTTCTGCGAGCGCTCAGTATCTATCTTGGCTTTCTCGTAAGCAGCTTGGCTTAAGGCCAGCCCGTTCTCGGCCAGCAGCTTATCCTGTTTGCGTGCTCCTTTCTTCACCTGCACCTGATTTGCTGTTGCATTTGCAACCCGCGCTTCAGATGCTTTAATTGACGCATCGGCGCTCCTCAGCGCCGCTTTGGCTTGCAAAGCGTTCTGCTCGGCCTGATTCAATCCTGCCTTGGCCTGAAGAATGCCTTGCTCGGCCTGCTCAACCTTAAGCTGAAATTCGGACATAGCGAGATTGGCCAGCGGACCTCCCTTCTTGACCGAATCTCCGATTTCTGCATTTGTACGGATCACCCGCCCCGCCAGTTCAAAAGTCACCGCTGCCTCTTTCACAGGCTGCAAGGTGCCGGACAGAGTATAATCTGTTTCCAGCAGTTCCTCGCTTACAGTGGCCACCTCGACCATTCTATCCTGCTTGACCTCTGCACCTGCGCTCTCCTCTGTTTTTGTATTGGAGCAAGCGGCGGTTGCAACACCGAGCATAATGGCTAATATCATTATTAAGCTTCGTCTTGGCATGTTCTTTCCACTCCTCAAAATAGGTAACAAGAATATTTCCTAACTGGTAGAAAGGGTTTCAATGATAACAGGCTCCAAATCAGGGAAGCCTCTTCAAGAATTGTTCAATTTGCTCCATATAACCGTTGACCGTGATTTTTCTTGGCGCGAACAGACTGATGAGCAATGCCCGCAATTTCGAATCAGCGGTTTTCGTCGCCAGCATGGAATGCTCTGTATCCGCAAAGACCTTGACTGTAAGCAATGATGGAGGGCTGACCTTTTTACGATATACTTGCTCCGTCTCCGTCGCATCCACGTTAATATCCTCTTCCCCCAGTAGCAGGAGCACAGGAGATTTGAAGTTATGCAGATCGGCGGTTGCATCGGATCTGAAGTTCTTGCTGACAAATGTCCACCGTTCTTTTGACATAATCTCATTTGTATGAGCTTTGTTTACATACTCATCATACGATCCGTTCTCTTTCAAAAGCTCCTTCAATTCCTGTTCATACGCTACCTGTTCAGAAATTTCCACCTCAGTGGATCCGGCTTTTGCCATTTGCTCGCGCGTATTATATTCTCCCTGGGTTAACCAGTTGATGGCCGGGGACACCAGAATACTGAACGCGAGCGGCTCCTTTCCTGCAAGCTTCGGAATAACCCATCCCGCCTGACTAGCTCCCCACACGCCGATCCGCTTATCGTCAATCATCGGCTGCGTTCTGGCCCAGGCCAGCGCCTGGCGCGCTTCTTCTGCACGGTCATCAATGCTCTGCTCCAGCCAGTCCCCTTCAGAACCGTTGATTCCTCTCTTATTAAGGGACAATGAAGCGTAGCCTTGCGAAGCAAGGCGCTCCCATAGCGGCTTATATCCATCATCATGAGAAGCATTGATGGGTCCGTCACCATGAACGAACAACACTAGTCCCAGCTTTCCGTACTCTTTCTTGGGCAGGACAAGTGTACCTGTCAGTTTGCCCTGAGGGGAGGAAATCTCAATGGATTGCTCCACCATGTCAAAGCTGTTTTGCCGAAATACATAGAGCACTGCACCCATAGTTATCAAAAAAACACCAATTATAATCATGCCAATTTTCTTTCTCATCTTGTTTCCCCCATAATATAATGCTTGCTAAAAAGAGAAAAAGGCTTAGCAGACTTTGTTACTTGAGTGTGCACAGCCACATTAGTAAGCTTGGCTAATTTACTAATTGTGAGCTCACTGTTCATTACCACCACTCCCTCACTGCAACCGGATTACCCTAAAGATACACCTTAGGTCAGACCTAAGGTCAAGAGAGGAAATGGATTCTAAAGCAATGCGAGTCGTGGAGCACAGGCCGGTGGATCAGCAGATCGAAGCTAACACTTGCAAAAGGAGAGGATACTATGCTGCAGCGTTTGTTCCGAAGTACAAAATTGGGGTACTGGTTATCGCGGGAATGCTTCTAACGGTATCCTCCGGATTTCTGCGGACTGGAATACTTGATATTACGGGCTTTGAGAAACGGGAACCCGTTAACTGGCTAGAAATTAGTATTAGAGTGACTCCAGAAATCGAAACAGCGACAGTAAAAGGACGAGAAATAAAGTCCTTTACTGTCGCTGTTTTATTTAACTAACGTATCCCCGTGCTACAGCCTTATCCGCGTTCCATTCGCGGATAAGGCTTATTCGTTACCGGAACTCTGTATTTGATTTCGCAGCCCAACCGCTAGACACGCTTAATTCATTTCATTATATCTTTCGACTGCCTTGCTTAGCTTATAATTGAAATTCTCAGGTGTACCATCCGTAGTGTTCAGGAACTGGCCGTTCAGATCAGAATCAGATACAGGTTCCTTCTTATTGATGCGTTCAATGATTTTCGAAGCGGCCGCTTTTGCCTCAGTGGCTGAATCAACATAGTTCTCGATACTGAAGCTGTTAATCCCTTCTTTTTGAATTCGTTTCTTGTCTTTTGAGATTGTCATGAGCGCACTCAGATCTGCGGTCATGATGTCGTATTTAGCTTTAAACTTCGTCATATCAAGCTGCAGCACATTGTCGGCGGTGATTCCCTGCTCATCCATTTCAATGGCCGTAGCCTCTGCATCTATCATGAACTTCAAGGCATTATATCTGATCTGCTGGTCTGAATCCTTGAGTTTTTGCAGTTCAGCCAGACGCTGCTCGTTACCCAATTTTTGCAAAGCCGTGAAGTATTGTTTGGCGACAGTCTCGTAAGCGAGATTTGCACTTACCAGCTTGGTATGCAGCAGTTTTCCTTTTGCGAAATCATCATCCACGTAGCCTCTTGTATCATAGTAGGCTTTCAAATCGTCCTGGACGGACAACAGATCATTGATGACTGGGGTCAGTTTGACCACTAAGGGGTCTGCATTCGCAAAAACAGGTTTGCTTGCGGTATAGCTGTTCGCTTTATCAACAACTTCCCGCTCAGTTTCAGCAACGCCGAGCATGATGAAGCTAAAGTTTTTCTCGATTACAGGCTGCGCATCAACTCCGAACTTCTCGAAATAATGAACCAGAACCTCGTTGATTCTGCCAGTCATCAAGTTATTCAGCCTCACATACGCATTGTATTTATCGATTTCTTTGCTCTCGCCGGAAGTAACGCCTGCAGGCGCTTGCTCCACGGTGGATGTAATGGCAGAACAAGCGGACAACATTGCACCTAACATAATAATGGCAATAACGAATGATAGCTTTCTCAAAATAGTGATTCCTCCGACTGAGTAATTTAACGCTTTCTTTTGTAAGATATCTGCATAGGAAAGAGAGCAAGTGATCTCTTCTGGTCAATTAAATTGCCTCTTCGTCGCATATCAATGTTGATTGTGAAACAAACCTATTCAATTTTAGAATTATTTGTTGAATAGGTCTTGAGTCTTGAGTAGCAAAAAATTTTTATAATTTCTTTGTCGACACTTTAATCCCATAAAAAAAAAGCCGCATAATATGCGACTTTCAATAGGATTATACCCTATTACGTTTAGTTAGCTGGAGCTACACGGAAAAATGGAAGCGGCTGAGCAGCGCCTCGCCTTTAAAGACCAGATACACATCGTTTCCGCCAGCTTCAATTTCAGCTTGAACAGACAATGTTTTCCACTGTTGCAGGCCTTCGCCCGGAGGAACCTCAAGGGTCGCCGCCAATTGTCCTGCCGGGCCTTCTGTTCTGACCTCGATGCTGCCGCCGGTCACGGAGGATACGAGCGCGTGGAACGTTGCGGTGCCTTGACCGAACTCCACATCTTTGAAGGCGATCCATGCTCCTTCACCTGCCGGATGGACAGAAGCGCCGCCCGCCTTGCATTCATCCAGATATACTTCTTCATAGTCGTCATAGTTCTCGGCTTTGACCGTCGAATAGAGATTGCGGGCCGGAATCGTTTCGCCATGCACTTTGATCTGGGCGGTCAATTGAATATCACTTGAAGAGCGGCCGATCATCACAGTATAATCGCCGTTTTCAACACAATATTGTTCACGCGTTACATCCCAGAAAGCCAGCTCGGCAACCGGCAACGTGAATTCCACCGTTTGCGATTGTCCTGCGGCAAGCCGGATCTTTTGGAACCCCTTCAGCTGCTTCAGTGGACGTGTGACTCGGGAAGACAAGGACTGCACGTATAATTGAACGACTTCGTCGCCATCCACGTTACCGGTATTCTCAAGCTGAACGGACAGGTTAATCGTTCCGTCCTGCTCCAGTTCCCCGGCGGCCAGCGACAGGCTGTTATAAGATACCTGCGCGTAGCTCAGGCCGTGGCCGAACGGATACAGCGGCTCACCGTCAAAGTACATGTACGTTCTTTTACCTTTAATAATGTCGTAATCCATCAGCGGAGGAAGCTGATCCACCGACCGGTACCAAGTCATATTCAGCTTGCCCGACGGGCTGTAGTCGCCGAACAGAACGTCGGCTATCGCGTTGCCCAGCTCTTGCCCGCTGTGGGAAGTATAGAGGACCGCAGGGATATGCTCATCAATCCATGTAGAAGTGATCGGGTAACTTCCGACAATAACCACCACTGTATTAGGGTTGGCTTCATACACAGCCTTAACCAGATTCTCCTGCTCTTCCGGCAGGACAATATCCGGTCTGTCAATCTCTTCTTTGCCGTTCAGGAGCGGATGGTTGCCGACGAATACAACGGCAACTTCTGCGGCTTTCGCGGCTTCGACCGCAGCTTCTACACCGTTCACGACAATGTTCTTGCGGAATGTGTGCGCCTTGGCATCAGTCTCCTGCTCCTTCGCCAGCAGTGTGCCGTCTTCGGCATGGATTGAGATCGGCTTGTCATTCCAGGTCCGCAGGCTGACTGTACCTTCGGCTTCCGGTACAATATTCAGTGCTTCCTTCACATACCAGCCATAGATTTCATCAGCGGAAGCCGTCAGTGTATCGGCGTCGCTAAGGGTAACATATTGTCCCCGGCTTGTAGCTTCAAGAGTGTTGCTCGTCCAGCCCCAGGCCGTATGACGGAACAATTCTCCGCGCTCCTTAGTCTCATGTAGCACTGCCAGTCTGCCGTCCTCGCCGGTGATTCCTACGGCTTGGCCTGTTGCGGCCGAAGTTAGGATGATCCGGTCATCGCCGCTTTCGAAGGATACCTGTTTGCCTGCAAGCTTCTTGATCACTCCCTGCAGAGGTGTGACAGCATAAGGCAGGGTGCCGGAATACCAGTCTCTGAAAGCTTCGTCGCCGAGCGGACCAATGACCGCAACTTTGGACAACTCTTTCGGGTTCAGCGGAAGCGTGCTGTTCTCATTCTTCAGGAGTACAATAGACTGCTTCGCAGCTTCCAGCGACAACTCGCCATGCTCTTTGCTGAGGATGACGGAATCGTCGATTGCCGTATACGGATTGCCTTCTTCAGGATCGAACTCACCCAGAAGGAAACGGACACGGAATGTGTTGAACAGCGCACGGTCCAGATCTTCCTCGGCAAGCAGCCCTTCAGCCAGTGCTTCATGAATAACCTTGATCGTCTCTGCCGTTTCTTCTGTCACGCTGTCGATCCCGTTTTTGATCGATTCAGCCATCGACTGGGCGAATGACTCATAATATTTATGATCCTTCACAATACCGAACAAATCCCCGGCATCGCTTACAATAAAGCCGTCCATTTCCCATTCACCTTTGACAATATCCATCACCGCAGGATGCAGGATGACCGGTACCCCATTAAGCGAGTTGTAGGCGGTCATCATGGACTTGGCGCCGCCTTCCTTGAAGGCAGGCTTAAAGGCCTCCAGATAATATTCACGCATATTTCTCGGATCAATGCTGGACGAATCCACGCCGCGGTTGATCTCATTATTGTTGCCGAGGAAATGCTTCAGTGTTGCTACCGCTTTCAAATACTTGGGATGATCACCTTGGATTCCCTGCACCAGTGAGGTGCTGAGGCGTCCGGTTAATTCCGGGTCTTCGCCATATGCCTCTTCCGTACGGCCCCAGCGCGGATCACGTTCCATATCTACCGTAGGTGCCCATAACGTCAAGCCGTTAACAGCCGGATTCTTCTTGTAGAACGCTCTGGCCTCGTCGCCGATGGCTGAGCCGATCTTTTTCAAGAGTTCCAGATTCCAGGTGCAGGCCAATCCGCTGACCTGAGGAAAAGCAGTTGCCTTGCCCAGCCACGAAATTCCGTGAGCCCCTTCCGTACCATGTTTATAGGCTCCCACGCCCAAGCGCTCTACAGCGGCTTGATATTGCGGCATCAGGGTTACCTTTTCATCCAAAGTCAATCTGGAGATCAGATCTAGCACGCGTTCATTTACAGGTAAATCCGTCTGCTGATATGGGTATGTAGCTGTTTCCATTCGTGGTTCACTCCTTCAATCTTTGTGATAACGGTTTCATCATAGCGCATGGATAGCCGATTAAGGCGCTTCCACAGGACTCTCCTTCACCATCATAAAAGATTACCGTAAGCAGCAACACCTTAACAATTGTAATAAAAATCAGTTCATAATTAGAGATTCTAATCATGAACTGAGAAAACGCCGGGCATCCGGGGAGATGCCTGACAGATTACCGTCCGCGTGATGGATAACAAATCTGCTGTCCTGGTAGTTCAGCTCTGCCGAAGCCGGCCGGCTGCGGATTTCCTTGGGAGAAAGGCCGTACCTGGCTTTGAATACCTTGTGAAAATAGGAATACGTCCCGAAGCCGCAGCTCCCGGCAATATTCTCCAGGCTTAAGTCGGTAAACCGGATACGCTCCAGGGCGTTGGACAGGCGAATCTCCTGTGTATACTGGATAATGGTATAACCCGTCAGCTCTTTAAAAAGATGTACGGCTCTGGATACACTGAGTCCGGCAAATCTGGCAACTTCCTCCACTCTTAGCGGATTCAGCGCATTTTTGTTAATATAACGTCTCATCCGCAAGACCAGTTCATTCGAGCGTCCCTGCGGGTTAGGCCCTGAGACAGCTTCACCCGACAAACGGTCAAAAGATAGGCATAGCGCACACAATAAATGCCGGATCAGCTCAGGGTTACCTTGTGCGATACGGTGCTGCTCGATGCTGAGCTGCTGCCATAACGAGAGCATACCTTCATCCAGATGAACTCTCTGCTGAGTCAGCCGGAGCTGGGATTCCCACCATTCTTCGATCCAAGAACCTTCACACAGTAAATAATAGTCGCCGCTTTCGATTTTTCCGTTAATTGCATCTACCTCTAAATGATATGGCTCTCCAGGACGATAGATTAATAAGTCGCCTGGCTGGACAAGACTCATTTTGCCGTCTACAAGCGCCCTGCAGCTGCCCACCACCTGCAGCCGGAACAGGAAAAACGGTGGCGGCGTAAAGGAAGATTTAAACGGAAGTGTATGAAAAGAATAGGCGCAGGCATGCAGCCTCAGGTCCATATCGTTCACCGCCTCAGCCAAATAGTAGAGCTTTTCAATCAGATAAAACATTTAATAATCGCAAGCCATTATCTATACTATAACCAAATCAAAGAGATAACCGCAAGGCTAGAAAGTGAAGGAGAAACTTTACGTACATGTTGACGCGAACCCGCCAGCTTTTCCTGATTCCAAGCTACTCCCTGTTTATGATCTGCATGATGCTGCAGGGGATGGCCATTTCCATCAGCTCTCCCTTTTTGGCCGTTTATTTCACAACAAAGCTGGGAGTTTCCGCAGGAACCTTCGGAATCTTTACCGCAGTGACCTTAATCAGCGGGGTCTGGCTCAGCTCGATCATTGCCAAACGCTCCGATTCCGGACTGAACCGTAAAACACTCATGTTCACAGCCATGCTGTTCAACGCACTGGCTTTTGCCGGTTATTTATTCATCCACGAATTTTATGCGTTGCTGCTGTACATGACGGTCTTCACTGCATTTGGTGCTCCGGCCATGCCGCAGTTATTCGCCAGTGCGCGGGAAGCGGTAAACACCAGCCCGTCCGCCGACCATGCCTTTGCCAATTCCAGTCTGCGCTCGATGTTCTCCCTGGGGTTTATCACCGGCCCGCTGATCGGCTCTATTATCCTTAATCACTTGGGGTTCCAGGGTATTTTTATGAGCACCTCATTGATCTTCTTGCTTAATGCCTTGCTGGTCTGCTTTTTCGTGAAACGTCCCGTATCAAAGAAGCCAGCTGGTATTCAAACCGCAACGCAGCTGAAGCTGCATCAGAACGCCAGAGTGCTTATCCCGTTTCTGGTGCTGACCCTGTTATATGCCGGGCACTGGCTTAACAATCTGAATATCTCATTGTTCATCATTAACACCTTGGGCGGCAGTACGCAGAATGTAGCTACGGTCTCGAGTATTTGTGCGCTGCTGGAGATTCCATTCATGCTCGTATTAGGGGTATTGTCTGCCAAAACCTCCAATCGTGTGCTGATGTTCTGGGGGATACTACTGGGGGCGGCTTATTATATTTTGGTGCTTGCCTCGACACAATTATGGCATCTCTTGGCCGGACAGGTGCTGCTGGCTTTCTTTGTTGCCGTGATTTCGGCCATCGGAATCAGCTACATTCAGGATTTGCTCCCTGATCTGCCCGGATATGCTTCAACGTTATATACCAATGCCACTACCATCGGACGGCTGGCCGGAAGTCTGGCCGGAGGGGCCGCTGCCGAGTGGGTCGGATACCGCAATGCTTACTGGGGCTGCCTGCTGCTTGTTGTATTCTCCCTTGCACTTATGTTGCTCCCCCAGCGCTACTCCGCACAAAAGGTGTATGAATCCTAAATGCAACCAGACAGGAGGAAATATTATGAAAATCATGCTTGTTGACGACAAACCTCATGTACGCAATCACCTGAAGCTGATGCTGAAACAGCTTCATTTTAAAGAGGAGGTTATTCTTGAAGCCAATTGCGATCAGGAAGCCCTTCGGCTGATTACCGAACATGAACCGGATATTATTGTGACCGATGCCAAGCTGCTGCTGCTCGGAGAAGCGCCTTTATCTGAACGCCTTGCCAATACCCAATATCCGCAGAGTACAATTATTGTCACCAGCAGCCATCCGTTTGTCCTCGAAGCTTTCAGCAAAGGGGGCATTGTTTCCCTGCTGAAACCTATTGATACTTGTGAGCTGGAAGGCGCGTTAATGAGAGCCTTTGCCGTCACCGGATAATCCGGGATAATACATCCTTTGATTTAGAAAAAAAAAGTGCCCTATCCATGATAGGTGCACTCTTTTTGCATTCATCCAGTCTATTCAAAGATAAAAAGGAAGTTTTTTGCGTTCACTATCTTCTCCGTCTTTTAGGCACGGCTCTGCGTTTGGCCAAAACAGGTCTTCCCGGGGCTAGCTTTCTGGCCTTCAGCGGAACTCTGCGCGTTAGCCGTTTTCCAGGCTTTGTAGGCAATGCTGTCCGAAGATGGATTAACCCTTTTTTGCTTCGGCTGCTGCTGGAGATTAACACAACTGTGTAGTTGCGGACGCTGGATCTGACAGGAATTCTACGAAAGCCAAGTTCTCTGCAGTCGTTGCAGTCGCTGTCCCAGCACTGATTGAAGGCGTCATTAGGGATCTCTGTATAGTATCCCCCTGACCAGGTATAGCTGTCACTCTCTGCATAGTAAAAGAATGTGTTGCCCCCGGCATACCCGCTCCACACTTGTCTCGACTGGCCCGGTTCGATCCGGTACCAGCCGATTGTGGCGTAGTTGACAGGAGAACAGCTGAAATCCGGGTAAGCATAGGCAACAAATATCGTCTCACTTGTACTGTTGCGAAAATTAAGCCCCATTGTCTTCATTCCCTTCATCACTTTTTTCCTTACCCTGCATCATATGAAAATAGTGAATAAAGGGGCTGGACAATAGTTTATTGTTAGACAAATAGGGCATATTGACATTCCAGTCATTGTGCGGCATGTAAGACAAAATAAATAAATCGCCTCTGGACTTCATAAAAGAGCGGATAATCGCCCATGCCTTTTACACCTCAGGATAATATACTATCTTATTCTAATGAGGTTAGGTGATGAAACAGTGGCAACATTTGCTGAAGCTCTTGTGATAAAGAAAAACATAGCAAGTACCGTGCTCAAGAACCGGAAAATTCATGGAGTCGGGATAGGGTATTACGACCCCAAACATCCCAAAAAAGGCGCAGCCGTGATCCTCTACGCTAACGCCGTGAGCAGTACCGCCCTGGGTTGGGGCTCAAAATTCTCCTCGCTGCTCAAAGGCAAACCTATAAATGTCCCCATCCGGGTAGTAAAGACCAAAAAAATACGCAGCAATGCAAGTTACCAGGACCGGATTCGTCCAGTCGTAGCAGGCTACAGTATTGGTACGACCGGCGGTTCAGGAACCGCAGGCTTAATTGTCAGCAGCGGCAATCAGCTGTATGTGCTCAGCAATAACCACGTGCTTACCAATCCGACCAACTCCAACAACCGGGCGGAAACGCTGCAGCCGGGCGGCGCGGATGAAGGGCGGACCGTACGGGATCGGGTCGGGTATTTATCGCGTTTTGTAACTTTGAAGACAAATGGAACTAACCGCATAGATGCGGCCTTGTCCCGCCCTGTAAGAAACAGCATTCTCAGTCCGAAATATGCAACGGTAGGCACCATTCCGGGTCATGTCACTTCCTACCGTGTAGGGGAGCGTTTCAAAAAAGTAGGGCGGACAACAGGTCTGACTAGGGGAAGAGTCGATTCGGTGAATACGGATGTACAGGTAGATTATGGTAGGGATGTAGGCGTGCTAACCTTCCGCAATCAATCGATCATTCTGAGTGATACACCGGTATCGCTTCCTGGAGACTCCGGTTCTGTCTGGCTAAGAAGCGCGGATAATTTCGCGGCGGCTGTGAATTACGCCGGTACAGAGGACGGAAAGACTTCGGTTGCCTTTCCCGTCGATTGGGCACTCCGGGCACTCCGGGTGCGTGTAGCACGTCCTGGGGGACAGGGAGCAGGCCGGGTAAAGGTTGTAGATACCCATAACGGCAATGCTGCTTATACCCCCCGGCTCACTCCGAAAGAGCTTTCCATGCTTAAGGTAATCCGGCCAAAATCTAAATAAGCAACTCTAGAATAATTTGGATTAATCTCCATATACATTCATACAAGCTCACAACCCTCTTTCTTCGTAAGATAATCTATCCTACGAAGAAAGAGGCGAGCAGAAAATGGCAGTAAAAAAACTAGCACTTAGAAAAAAAGCCAAAGGTAAAGGTAAAAGAGTCACCCTGCGGCCAAACAGAGCACGCTCCACGCAAAACCTTGGAAATGGTTTCCGCCGTATTCAGTTTCCCGCTGTAACCATCGAAGCCAACGACTTTCTTTTCCTCTTTTTATCTGCTGGAACAGGCAGAGCTGTCGTTAGTGCGGGATGGACCATTTCCGATTTGACTTCCGCCTGGCCGACAGACAGCTTCCCGAACAGCGACTCGGAGTGGGTTATCATCCTTGAAAACCCGACAGGCGTTGCAAGAAGCGTCATTCCGTTCCTGATTACCAAGTCACGCCGCTAATAGCAGAGAGTGCAAAAAGAAATGGCTGCTCCCCTTTGAGGGGAGCCGTTGCATTTTAAAGAGACACGATATCCCTAGGGTATCGTGTCTCTTTTTATAAAAGTTAAACCTGCCCTGCTATACTCTCGACCCTGCACCCTTGTTAATAGACACAGGTTTCATTCCATAGGTGAGGTCACCGGCTATCCCCCCAATCCAGGCGGAATATAATCTCCCCAACCCCCTTATAGTCATAGGCAGCAACAGGACCAGCACTATGCCGATTGCAGCCGCTACCCAGGAACGCTGATATACATTGAGCCACGGCAAGAAAAGATTCATCGTCCCGTCAAAGGAATACAGATCAAAAGAAAGGGATAAGACCTTGCTTAACTTGTAAGCTGCCGGTGACAATATAATCGCAATAACAACGGCGGGAAGCGTGACAGCAAGGGTAAACCCGGCAATGCCTACGGGAAGCTGGGCTATACTATAGAGGATCCCCCGGTAGCTCTTACTATTTAAAAGAATAGACAGCATGGAACGCCAATCCTTCCAATCCACAATGGATCGGGAGTCCTCAGCTTGGAGCGGTTGCTCTTCTCCCTGCATCCACCCTGTTACCGCCTGCACCTCCTTGGCCATCATCCAGCGGCATAGGGTAAATGTTGCAGCCAGTAAAGGCAGTCCAATCCCTAGAATAAGCAGCGGCAAGCCGGCACATACGCCTGTAACGGCAATTACAAACGCCGCGATCCCCTTTGGAAGGGACAGGATGAGCAGGAGCCAGGACTTTAGTGCGCTTGGTTTACGCATAATTAAAAGCCTCCTAATAAGGTCATTGTAGAAATGTACAAGCTGTCCATCAGCCGCTCCACACTCTGCCGCACACTTAATTCAGCAGGGAGCTCATCACCGGCAAAACACAGCTCCAGCGTGGCATCGCGGATGATTCCATCCACGGTTACCTGAATGAGCATCAGGATGTCGGTTAAGGGAACAAGGGGCCGGAACTGGCCTTTAGCTTCACCTTCTGCACAATAATTCATCAATTGCTGAAAGAAATAATTGTAGCCGTGCCCGGACTCGGCTTCTGCTTCCGCAGCCTGCTCAGCAAGCTGCTTCTTAACCAGCTCCGGCTGACTGGCATAGATTGCATTTAGCTCAAAAGCCAATTTGCTGTAGCCACTCTCCATAGAGGCCGTAATCTCTTGCCCGATGAAGGTAAAGATTGCGCGAAGGGTCTGCTCAGGCGAACGGCTGGCCGCAAAAAGCTGCGTTAAAAAACCTTTGAAATCTATCTCCAGATCAAAACGGTTGGACAACGCAAACCACACCTCTTCAATATTGGCAAAATACTTATAGACGCCCCCTTGGCTCAGTCCGGTCTGTCTCACGATATCCTTCATTGTTACTTTATGCAGCGGTTTACGCGCACTAACCTCCAGCGCTGCATCCAAAATTTCATTGATTCTATTCTCTGTATATGCCTCACTAACCTTTGGAATACATTGTTCCCCCTCACTCAAAATAACGACATATTGTCGTTTTTGTTATTCTCATCTTACGCAGCATCAGGATCATTGTCAATATTTTGAAATTGAAGTTTTTACCGTTCACGCAAAAAAAGCAGCCTGTCCTTAGACAAGCTGCATACAAGCTTCAATTTGACGAGTTGCCGAAACGACTACCCTTATAGGTCTGTTATTGCCGCAAGAACGGTATTGTTGAAGTAATCAACGTACATATTTTTAAATGGCTTCCGGTGGTCAAGCTCCACAGAAAAATGAACGGTTACTGTCTGATAGACCGGATCGACGCAGAGAAAAGGCCCCGCTGCACCCCAATGCGAATAGGCTTGCGGTGAGAATAGGTCTCCGCCATCACGTTTTGTCCCGTTAACCGCCCAGCCGTATCCCCAATACGCTTCAGGAAATACCTCATCCCGATATTGCGAGGATACACCGGGAATTTGATTGCGTGTCATTTCTTTTACAGTTACCGGACTGAGCAGCCGTGTCCCGTTATAACTTCCGCCGTTCAGAAACATTTGCCCAAATACAGCCAGATCCAGGGCAGTAGAGTAAGCACCGCCCCCGGCCGATACAGAATTTAATTGCTCTTCGGTTTCTATCCACTCTGCACAAGCTGCCTCCGGTATGCGTCTAACGACTCTGCTGCGTGCTTCCTGCGGAACCCGATAATATGTATTTTCCATTCCAAGCGGTTTAAAAATGCTTTCCTTTACGAACTCATCATAAGCTTGACCGCTGGTGCGCCGGATAATTTCACCCAACAGCTCATAACCATACCCGCAATAAGACATGACAGTCCCTGGCTCGAAGCTAAGCGGTGCATCATATCCGCCGTACAAGTATTGATGAATTTCCGGATCCTGATTGGGTTCGCTTGCAGGGAACTCTCCCTTTGCCAGTTTCTCAGTTCCATTCAACCGGATGACCCCAACATCCAGACCAGAGGTGTGTGTCAACAAATGATGCACGCAAACCTTTGATTTCCCTTCTCCTGTAAACTCGGGGATATAATCCGAAACAGGTCTATTCAGTCCTATCTTCCCTTGTTCAACCAAGATCATAACAGCTGTTGCGGTAAACAGCTTCGTTATGGAGCAGAGTGGAAATAACGTGTCAACAGCTAATTCGGCTGCGTCTGGCTCAGATCCGAGGGTTCCATTCGCTTGATGGACGATTACAATTCCCCTTCTCGCGGCCACAATCACTTGTGCGGGCGTAATGTTGTCCTCAACCATTTGTGCTGCAGCTGTCTGAATGCGCTGAACACCGCAAGCTGAAACACCCGCCTGTTCTAATGAACTCAACGATAGTTTTTTCATAGATATTCCTCCATTAAGCACTCGTTAATAGATGTGTTAAGTACTATGTGAATATATTAACATCTCTGTTTTCTGGAGTACATGGTTTGTTTCTATAATATTAGCTGCCAGAAAAATAAAAAAAGCTGACCCCGGATTTTCCGGAAAATCAGCTTTACCTTCCCCGATAGTATTCCCGCCTTATAAAACTCACAAATACAGCCTCATCCGCACACGTTTCTGGGACCGCAGCACCTGGCTGCGGCTGATTATATCTTCATATCTTTGCCTGTATAATCTACGAACATGAAATGCCCTTCCGGAGCGCGGCGTTGCTCGATCAGGCTGATAATGCCCTCGGCACTGCTGCGCGGGTTCGTCGACGCCTCTTTCCCGCCCATATCCGTATGCATCCAGCCGGGGTGTACGCTCAGCACCTGTACGCCGCGTTCTTGCAAATACACATGCAGCTGCTGTGAGAACATATTGAGTGCTGTTTATTCCTTCGATTACAAAAGCGATATGATGAGGCCCTTCCCCATGCTCATTCAAGTAATCGCGCCAAGTGCTCGGCTGATGATCCGGCTCAATCAGTTCCAGCTGCAAGGAAGCGAGCTTGGCCCGCGCCTCCGTCACCCCGCCGTTATACCGGGTCTGGGCAATATCTGCCGTGTCGGTAATGATAATTTCCGGAACCGCCAGTCCAAAAAAGTCCGCATACTCCCGGCTTACCTTCTCAATATCATTCACCAAAATCCCAATCTGCGTAACGAAATGATTGCCAAGAACTCCTGACATGTGCCTCAACCTCCTTCTAGTGTGACCAATCCACCATACCCACACTATGAAAGGGCTATCAAGCCTGTGCTGAAACCGTTCCTAGTGAGGAATCGGCGAACAAAATACCGTACCAGCTCACGAGAGGAGTGAAATGAGAGGCATCTTTACCTCTCATCCCACCACTTTGCCTACTTTCGGCGATATGAGAAGCATTTTTACCTCTCATCCCACCACTTTGCCTACTTTCGGCGATATGAGAAGCATTTTTACATCTCATTCCGCCACTTTGCCCAATTCCGGAGATATTAGAGGATTACCATAGCTCGTTATCCATGAACGAGTGTATAAATTCATATCGGCAAATTCGATTGCTACCCTGGGCCAGCACAGGTCTAAACTTCCCTTTTTCACACAAAGAGTTCATAGATTTCTTGACTGTACGTGGATTCACTCCAAGCTTGTTCACTAGATCAACAGGCCGGATGAACCCATTCCAACGTGTCGCCATCCGTAGAATGTCCCTCTCCAGCCTGCTGTACGGACGACTCTCCCCATCCGCAATCTTCAACAAGCTTGGAGCCAATAAAGTTTTAAATAGAGGAATTGTCAGCTCCGGTACAGATTCCAAATCATCATAGGGAACCGCGACTACACGATACCCTGCAATTTGCAGATAAGTTTCTCTGTTTAATTCCTGCCGGTACCTGGTCCGATCGGCCTGCTGCACATGTGGCCCGTACCCTTTGATCTCAATGGCAAACTTAACCTGTCCCGGTTTCCAGACCAGATCAACAAAATAAGGCCGTCCCCGCCAATCCGAGACTTCGTACTCCGGATGAAGATCATCCATATGTCCAAAAATCGGCCACCAGACCCGCTCCACAAACATTTTTTCACCATGCCCATGCCCTCGCACCAACCGGTCAAGTCGTTCTCCTGTTCTACGGTTCTTATGAGAATCCAGCCACTTTTGGTGTTCTTCAGCAAAACCCATTCCCAGCTTCCTCCTCTGCACAAAAAAATCCCGCACCCCAATTTGCCATGGAGTACGGGACGTTCTTCGTCCGTTTTTTTAGATTATAGAGCTTATAGTTTTCTCGCGTCAATGACATCACCGCACGGTGATATTGTGAGTATAATTCGCCCCGCCAAACACCGGGTCTTCCCCCTGTTCATCTACTTGAGCCCGACCATAATGAATGCCATTGTCAGACACCCCAGCGAGTAAAATCTGGTAAATTATAGCTTTCCTTGTTTGGTTAATCGGTGATCCGGTTATTTAATGAAATATTTACTTTATACAGAGGGGTGAGGAACGATGGACCATAAAAAAAGATCACGCCTGATGCAGCAGTTTATTTTTGTCGGGCCAACTTCCCTGTTTTTCTTTGTTATTGTCCTGATTCCATTCTTTTTGGGCCTTTATTATTCGTTTACCAGTTGGAACGGAATCTCACGGCATGTCGAGTGGACCGGGCTGCGGAACTATTTACATATTTTCACCAAAGACCCTTCATTTCTGCATTCGTTCTGGTTCACCGCGAAGTTTACTTTGTTTGGACTGGTGCTGACGAATCTGCTCGGATTCACACTCGCTTATGTGCTGACCCGCAAGCTATTTACGCGCAATGTGCTGAGAACGGTATTTTTTGTCCCCCATGTCATTGGCGGTTTGCTGCTCGGATTCATCTGGCAGTTTATTTTTGTTAGGGGGTTTGCCTCCATGGGACAGGCCACCGGCTGGTCCTTCTTTAATCTGCCTTGGCTCGGCACGGAAGCCACTGCATTCTGGGCTATTGTAATCGTCTTCGTGTGGCAAAATGCAGGTTATCTGATGGTGATCTACATCTCGGCCATCAACAACGTGCCGCAGAGCCTGATCGAAGCGTCCAAAGTGGACGGGGCCGGACGTATGCAAGCCTTGCGCCATGTCACCATTCCGCTGGTGATGCCGGCTGTAACCGTTTGCTTATTCTTGTCCATCTCCTGGTCCTTCAAGCTATTCGACCTGAACCTGTCGCTGACCAAAGGCGGCCCTTTCAAGGCTACCGAATCGGTCGCGCTTAATATTTACAATGAGGCCTACACGATCAGCCGGTTCGGCATGGGGTCGGCCAAAGCAATGGTCTTCTTCGTCATTGTGGCCGTCATCTCCCTGCTGCAGGTTAGTGCAACCAAGAAAAGAGAGGTGGAGCTGTAATGGAGACTACCGCCAAAAAATCCAGTGTCCCCCTGCTGTTTGCCGAGTTACTGATGATTGTGCTGGCGCTTGTTTTTCTGGTTCCGTTTTACTTCCTGCTAGCCAATTCGGTCAAAAGCTACAGCGAGATTCTTTCGGATTCCGCTGCGCTGCCCTCCGTGTTCCAGTGGAGCAACTATGCCGAAGCGTGGAAAGCTACCAATTTCCCGCGTGCTTTCCTGAACTCTTTTGTCGTCACGGTAATCAGCAATATCCTGCTGGCTTTCCTCTGCTCCATGTGTGCCTATAAAATGGTCCGCAACAACAGCAGATACAACCGCTTCCTCTATATCGCGCTCGTAGCGGCCATGGTTATTCCTTTCCAGGCGATCATGATTCCGCTGGTGCAGATCGTCAGCAGCCTGGGCGTAATGGATTCGACGGCCGGTCTGATTTTGGCGTATTTGGGGTTTGGTGCGCCAATGACCGTTTTTCTTTTCCACGGCTTCGTCAAATCGGTACCCATCGACATTGAAGAGGCTTCGCGGGTGGATGGCAGCAGCCCCTTCGGTACTTTTTTCCGGATCGTATTGCCGCTGATGCAGCCGATCATCGTCACCGTCATTATTCTGAACACCCTGTGGATCTGGAACGATTACCTGATGCCTTCTCTCATTCTGCAGGCCCCATCCCTCCGCACCATTCCCATCGCCACTTACAGCTTCTTCGGGCAATATACGAAGCAGTGGGATTTGGCGCTTCCGGGTCTCGTGCTCGGGATTACACCTGTAGTCATCTTTTTCCTGCTGATGCAGAAGTATATTATTGAAGGGATCGCCCAAGGCTCCGTCAAGGGCTGACGATACATGTGACTTTTCAGGCAGAGAGGATGAATCAATATGAATAAAAAACGTGGAATTCTCCTCGCAGGCTCCCTGCTGCTGGCCCTGCTAACGGCCGGTTGTGGACGCGGCAGCGACAATGCGGGTGGAATCAAAACGGTGCATATCTACCAGTTCAAGGTCGAGATCTCCGAAGCACTGGCTTCGCTCAAGACTGAATTCGAGAAGGAACACCCGGACATCCGGCTGGAGATTCAGAGCGTCGGCGGCGGCAGCGACTATGGCGCTTCCCTAAGGGCGAAGTTCTCGTCCGGGGATGAGCCGGACATCTTCACTATCGGCGGCAACAATGAGCGCAACATGTGGCTGGAATATCTGGAGGATCTGAGCGGAGAAGCCTGGGCTAAGGATGTGAAGCCGCTGGCTGCCCAACAAATGACTGTAGATGGCAAGCTCTACGGCATGCCCATGAATCTGGAAGGATACGGCTTCATTTATAATAAGGATTTGTTCAAGCAAGCCGGAATTACCGGGAAGCCGCTGACTCTGGCCGCTCTGCGCGAGGCTGCCGAAAAGCTGAAGGCTGCAGGGATCACACCTTTTGCCAACGGCTATCAGGAATGGTTCGTGCTCGGTAACCACAATGTGAACGTAGCCTTCGCCCAGCAGCCCGATCCCGAAGCATTCATCACCGGTCTGACGGACGGCTCCAAGTCCTTCGCCGGAGACCCGGTTTTCTCCAAGTGGATCGACCTGCTTGACCTGACGGTGGAATACGGGAACAAGAATCCACTCTCGACCGACTATAATACCCAGGTCACCATGGTGGCCAGCGGGGAAGCCGCGATGATGCAGCAGGGCAACTGGACCCAAGGCCAGATTGACGGGATTGACCCGGA
This sequence comes from Paenibacillus sp. FSL L8-0470, assembly GCF_038008625.1. Lineage (NCBI taxonomy): Bacteria > Bacillati > Bacillota > Bacilli > Caryophanales > Paenibacillaceae > Paenibacillus > Paenibacillus sp. FSL L8-0470. Next base: position 1,723,156 of record NZ_JBBOZM010000001.1, on the reverse strand, counting down.
TCTGAACCTGGGCATCCTGCCGATGCCGATTGACGATACCCCGGAAGATAACGATAAGCTCTATGTAGGGGTGCCAAGCAACTGGGTAGTCAACAAGTTCTCCCCGGTTAAAGAGGAAGCTAAGGTCTTCCTGGATTGGCTCGTTACCTCGGAGACCGGCAAGCAATATATCACCAAGGAATTCCAGTTCATCCCTGCGCTCGACAGCATTAAGGGAACCGAAGAGGAACTCGGTGCACTTGGCGCTGAGGTGCTGGACTATACAGACAAGGATCAGGCGCTGACTTGGAACTGGTCGCGTCTGCCGAACGGAATGCCGCAGGAGTTATCCAGCAGCATTCAAGGTTATCTCGGCGGCAAGCTGACTAAAGAAGGCATGCTGAAGGAGTTCCAGATCAATTGGGATAATCTGAGTGTGCAGTAATTGCATGAGGACTTTTATTCATATAATTGCACTCGATACAGTAGAATGCTCATTATTCTCCGGTAAATCGCATTCTGCTGTATTTCGTGCAATAGATTTATTGGTTTTTAGTCTCGAGCTACATAACCGGCACCTTATAAGCATTCACAGAAACAGCAGACCCATTAATGGTCAATGTGGCGTTGTAATACCCCCGATCACCGTTTGGCTTGCATTTATAATCCCCTGAACATCCGCACACGAAGAATTTAGTTGTAGGGAACCCCGGATAAATATTGGCCAGCTTCCGATAAAACAAATGCCCGTGGTGTGTAAATATGGCCAGCACTTTATCTCTCACTTTTGCTGGAATCGCCGTAAAAAACTTGTTCGTCTCCGCCCCGCTTAACACATGACTGGGAGCAACCGTAATCCCGCTCACTTTCAATGGCCAATGAAAATCAATAATATAATAATGGCGGTCGTCTAGATTTTTAAGAATATTTAGGCTTTCCGGTGTGAATGCCCCTAGCGCACAATCCAGCCATACATACTTCACCTTTGCCTGCGTCCCGGGGAAATTCATTTGCCCGGCAACCGCACCTAAATATTGTTTGAACAAGGACTGAGTGCTTGCCTCCCAATTTCCTATTGATGCTTTATAAGGAATGCTCCCGAGCGTGCTGGTAACCGCATCCTTGAAGTCCTTGTAGAAGGCATCGGCATTATTTCCATGATTGGCTCCGGCCTGGGCATTATCCCCGCCAAAAATCACAAACTTCTTGTTCCCGCTGCCCACAGCTTTTGGTAAAAGCTTTCTAAAAATAGCCGAGCTGTTCCCATAGCCCACATGACTATCGCCGATCACGGCAAAGTTAATAATCTGCGGCTTCACCTTAAGCTTCAAGCTGTTTTGGGGCCGGGGTCTGGGTGAAAGCTTCCGTTTCTTAACTGGCCCTGCCTGCCTTTTCATTTGGAAACCACCTCTTCGAACTGGATTAGAATTTCTGGTTATATGTATATTCGATTCGGATAGCAAGTTCTTGGATTCGCTGGCGGCCTGGATAGTTAGAACCATTTTGAGAACTTTGAGCCTTTTTTCACTTGATGCTGAGCATGCCAATATTTACAATATAAATTAAAATGTACCACTACTCAAAAGGAAGAAGGATGACGTATGCGTATCAACAAAAAGATGTCCCGAATGCTGCTTCCCATCATGGTCATGTCTGTGATGGCGGGATGCGGGAGCAACGATCAGAAAGACGAGGCAGAAGCGAATAAGGAACCTGCTACCACAGTAAGCGCCCACCCTGCGCATTGGTCCTATGAAGGTGAAACGTCCCCGGAACACTGGGCTGAACTGGATAAACTGTTCACAACCTGCAGTACAGGGAAGGCACAGTCACCGATTAACATTCTTCCTGAGAAAGTGCAGGATGATGAGAGCCTGTCCCCGATCAAGGTTGAGTATGCGCCATCCCCGGTGTCTATCATTAATAACGGCCATACGATCCAGGTTAACCTTAAGAACCAGGACAACCGTATCACCCTTGAAGGAAAGACTTATATCTTGCAGCAGTTTCATTTCCACCTGCCCAGCGAGCATGAGGTAGATGGCAAACATGCCGATATGGAGCTTCATTTTGTCCATAAAAGTGAAGACGAGACGCTTGCTGTGCTGAGTGTCCTAATCACTAAAGGCTCCGAAAATGTTGAGCTGAAAAAGCTTTGGTCCGTGCTCCCCTCCGAGGAGAGCGAACAGGAAGTCCAAGTTGAGGGTGTCTTCGATATGAACCAGCTGCTTCCAAAAGACCTTCACTCGTTCCGCTACCAAGGATCACTCACCACACCTCCATGTACCGAAGGGGTGCAGTGGATCGTCCTGGAAAATCCGGTTCAATGGTCTGATGAGCAAATCGGCAAATTCGAAGGCATTTTCCCGCATGATAATCGCCCCGTACAAGCGCTCGGCTCCCGGGAAATAGATAGCGAGAAATAAAAGGATAATTTATAGCGTGAAGCATATAAACTCTATATTCGAACAAAAGCCTTGGACAACTTCGTCCAAGGCTTTGTTTTGTTTAATTCTTTTTACCCGGGGATCCCATCCTGTAGTTTATCTTGCTCTCCCATCCCTTGCAGGATATGGTTGGCATCCCGCAGCAGATAGGAAGCCGCTTCAGCCCCGATATGCTTGCCGCTTTGGGCTTGAACCTGATGAACGAAGGCTTCCACTTTACCATGCTCCAGCTTCACCAGCAGACTGTTAGCAATCCCGTGATTGTCTATCCAAGACTTCTCTTTGAACAGGCCAACGAGTGCTTTCAGCGAGCTTACGTCGGCATACGTTGAGAAAGTCACTGTGCTTTCCTGCCTGTTCCCCGCGCTGTCGCTGACGGATACCGCGAACGTATGAGAGCCGATATCCAGCGTGTACAGTGGAACCTGCGTTCCCGGCTCTACGGCTTGCTCATCCAGCCGTGCAACGGTCTTGGCGGAATCCACCCCGGACATCCCATCGGTGGCCGCCCAAGACAAGGTCAGCGATTCTGTCCCCGCATAGGCTTTCGGGGCCGGCTCTGCCACAGTTAACTCAGGGGCACTACTATCCAGCTTAAAGCTCAAGGTTTTCGATTCCCCGCTGTTTCCGGCGTAGTCAACCGAGCGGTAAAGCAGCGAATACTGGCCGTCTTGGCTAAAGGTCAGCGGTCCCTGGTAAGGCAGCCATGTGTCTCCGCCATTTATGCTGTATACGGTGTCGGTTACACTAGTACCCGTATCTGCAGTATTCAATTGGACCGTAACGGGCTGAGTATACCAGCCGTCCGCACCATCAGGCAGCGCCGGAGTCAAGACAGCTGTGCTAACAGGTGCGGTCTTGTCAATCCTCATAAATTTCACGTCGTCGAACCACATTTCACTGAAACCGCCCACATAGAAACCTACCGTTCCCGAAGCATTATGTTTGGGATCGGAACCATCCAGTCTCAGCTCTCCATTCACATAGACGCGGATGCTGGCGCCATCCACCAGAATACGAAGAGTATAGTCGGTATCCGGCTGCAAGTCTTGGGTTGGAAGATTCTTCGTCTGAAGCACCGTCCAGGTTGGACCGTAGAGAATCCACTGTGAAGTGCCGTCTGCCAATTTCTTGTATGCGATCTTGCCTGAATTGCTGGCGACAGAACGGTCGTACACATAGAGGGTCCCAAGATCCGGCATCACAGCAGGCGTTCTCAGCTTGAAGGTCAGATCATAGTCGGTGAACAGCTTCGGATGAAGCGCAGAGGCGCCCTTCAGAATTTTGTACATCTTGTTTCCGTTCACCGTCACAAGGCTGCGGTTCGGATCCACCGGCCACCCGTTGGCTCCCGAATCGTAATCTGTGTAATGAAGAATATCCGACACGATGATCCGAGCAGAAGCGGTGGCCTCCGGGTTGGCAACGGAGGCTACCTTGACAACAGTCTCCCCTTTGGCGTGTGTGGTGACTGTTCCGTTCTCATCGACAGAGGCAATTTCCGGGTTAAGAGACTGCCAGACGACGGAACGATTCTCGGCATCCGACGGATCGAACCGGACCTGTAGTAGCGTCTGTTCATCCATTACCATATTGACGCTGCTCTTGTCGAGCATAAGCCCGGCTACATTTTTTGTAGGGACCATAAATTTGATGTCATCGAACAAGAGATAGTCAAAGCCGCCGGCGTAGAACCCGACTTTTCCGGAAGGATTAAAGGTCGGATCAGTGGCCTTCAGCTTAAGCTTGCCGTCAGCATAGACGCTAATTTCTGAACCCTTGACGATGATCTTCATGTTGTAGACGGTATCGGGCAGCAGGTCCGGGGCAGACAGTGCGTTCTGCTTAACGGTTCCCCAGGCTGCATTGTAGAGAATCCAGGTAGAAGTTCCGTCAGCATATTTCCGGTATCCGATTCTTCCTCCGTTGCCGCCCGGATTCAGCCGGTCGAATATATAGAATGTGGCCGATTCCGGGATCACTGGAGGTGTCTTCAGCTTGAAGCTCAGCTCGTAATTATTGAAGTCGTTCTCATTCAGCGTCGTAGCGCCTTTGAGCAGCTTATACATGTGATTGCCGCCGTCGGCCTCCACGATACTCCGGTTGGCATCGGCCGGCCAGCCATTCCGGCCGTTCTCGAAATTCGTTTCATCTATAATCCCGTCACCGACTTCGACCGTCACCTGAACCTCATCCTTTAAGAGCGGGTTGTCGGCGGATACTGCTGTAACTACTGCGGTCCCCAGGTTAACCCCTCTCAGCTTGCCGGTTGCATCTACGGTCACCACGGAAGGATCACTGGAGGTATACTGCAGTTTATTGTTGGTGGCGTTCCAGGGAAGAACCGCCGAGTACAGGGTAGATGTTTTCCCGATGCCGAGGGTAAGGCTATCGTCATACAGCACGACACCTTGGACGGGAATATTATCCGGTGCGAGATAAGGGCCTGCCTTACCTGAGATTCCCATCTCGCTGAAGGGGATCGCCTGGAAGCCCGGTATCTGCTCAAACACCGCTGCATCCGCCTTCAGATTCAGATCGCCGCCCGCCAGATTCACGAAGCCGGGATCCTGTTTCGTTACCCAGTTGTTGGCGTATTGGACCAGATTGAACTTATCATAAGCACCATTTGCATTCGTCGTGCTGCTTATCGTTCTAGTCGGATTGTAGATCACATTGTTCTGGAACGTGTTCGTGTCCGGATAATACCGGTTCTCTGTGAAGAAGTCCGCCAGCTCCGGGTATTTGACCAGATGCGGCATACCGGCGAAGTTATTGTATTTCTCGAACAAAGCATGCCATGGCTGCATATAGTTTTTGGAGATTTGCTGCTCCGGTCCATCGCCCAGGTACAGATCCGCATAATCATACGGAACCTTGGCGTCGACAAAGATGTTGTTCTTGGTGCGGACATGAGCGCCCCCGTTGTTCAGAATGGCTGAATTGCCCATCTTGTAGAAGAGATTTTCTTCAATTGTGATTCCCATGGTGAAGTTATCCGGATAGATCCCCTGAACCCCGGCTTTGCCTTCTCCAATGTTATGGAAGTAATTCCTCCGGATGACCGTGCCCCGCTCCTGCGGTGCAGCCCCCAGGTTCATGTAGATAGCTCCGAGATCGGAGAACGTCTTGCACACATCATAGATGTTGTTGTATTCCACGGCATGGTCGTTGCCAAAGATCAGAATCCCCGGATGCGGGGCATCATGAATTTCACTGTGTGATATGCGGTTCCCTGCTCCTGTCAGAATTACGGCAGGGTTATACGCTTTATGATAATAAGCAAAGTCATGGATGTGGCTGTTCTCCACCACATTGTTGCCCGGCTCAAGCGTCAGCCTGTCGCCGCCGTTCAGTATGACTCCCGTCCCCCCCACATGATGGATATGCGTATTCACGATGGCATGGTTTACCCCTGTGCCCTTGACGAAGTCATTGTACAACCAGCGGCTCTGGGTATTGACCCGTACGCCCCCTTCAGTGAAATTGCGGATCTCACAGTGCACCAGCCGGACATGACTGCCGCCCATGATGACCGCCCCGGAATCCCTGCCGTTCTCCAGAATCAGGTCCTCGAAGGTCACATACGACGTATTGGCCGTATTGATCATGGGTGTCTTCAGCATGGATACAGTGATCTCCGGATTGTCCGCCTGGAAGGCGGCTGTCGGCATGAAATACAGGATGCCTTGGCTCCGGTCAATGTAGTACTCCCCTGGCATGTCGATTTCCTCCAGCAGGTTCTGGGCGAAATGGAAGTCCGGATACCAGTTTTTGAAGAGACCGCTCATTTCCCCGTAAGCTAATGTGATCGACTTGTTCCCGGTATCAATAGAAGCAATTTTATTGTACGACCATTCCCAGCTGTAGCCAAAAATCCCGTCAAGCCATATATCGTCCGCCTGAGTCCAGAGCTCAGGCCGATCATAAGTATAGGTGAAAGTGCCTCCCCGGGTCTGCAGATCGGCATCCTTGCGGGTGGGTCCCGGATCAAGAATATTGCCCATTTGGACCGTGCTCTTATTGGGCCATCTCGCCAGAGTCATCCCTTCGCCTTCAATGTACAGCTCCATGGGGGGAGTCTGGCTTACGTCATTGGCTTTGTAGTAGCCATGACGGCTCATGACTCCGTAATCGGTAATGCCATGCCCCGGCAGCTCGACCTGCAGAACCTTGGATCTTGCATCGGGACTGATGATCCGGTTCAGAACCGCCGGATCTGTTACCGGGGTGAACCATGACTTCTCCAATTGCCGGCCGCCGCTCAGCCGCACGGATTCACCCGGATATGCCTTGTAGGTGACCGGTTTGTCTGCCGTCCCCGAATCCTGCTCCTCCAGCAGGAAGCTTGCGGTACGGCTGTATGTGCCGCCTCTCAAATAAACCGTAACGCCGCCGTCAGGCAGACCCGTGCCCTGCTTCAGCTGGCGGATGGTATCCCTGGCCTTCTCCAGGGTACGGAATGGGGCCGCCTCCACGCCAGAGTTGGAATCGCTTCCATTTCCCGCTACGAAATAGACTGCTCCGGGACTTGGGGCTTCCTCCGCTTGAATCTCCGTACCCGGGACAACCCCCGGGGTTAAACCTACTATCAAGGCAATAATCCAGAAGACAATGACCGCTTTTCTCTTCATGTCAATACAGGCCTCCTTGTTATCGGTTTTAATTCGAAAGGGAACCGTGAGGTTCCCCGGAGCTTACCCTTTCACCGACCCGATCATTGTTCCTTTCTCAAAGTACTTAAGCAAGAAAGGATAAATGATGAGCACAGGCAAAGAACATACGATTACTGACGCCATCTTCAGGCTCTCTGGCGCAGGAGGCATCAGATTGGTTGCTGTAGTGAACGGATCGAGCTTGTTCTCAATGAGAATTTGCCTTATGACTTGCTGCAGGACAAATTTCGATTGGTCGGTAACATACAGCAGATTGTCCATGAATGCGTTGATATGATGAACCAGCGACCACAGCCCGATCGTCACGAGGGACGGAATAGAGAGTGGCAGCACAATACGGAACAAGATCCTAATGTCTCTGGCTCCGTCGATACGGGCTGCTTCAATCAGCGCATCCGGAATGGAGCGGAAGAATGAGAGCATGACCAGAACCTGGAAGGCATTAGCTGCCGAAGGCAGCACATACACCCAGCGTGAGTTCAGCAGATGCAGCTCTTTAATGAGCAGATAATTCGGCACAATGCCCCCGTCGAAGATCATGGTGAACAGCAGGAGCATGACCAGAACACGCTTCATCGGAAAATCCGGTCGCGACAGCGGATAAGCAGCGCAGACGGTGACGAGCAGCGTCAAGAGGGTGCCTACGATCATGCGGAATATAGTATTCGCATAGCCCGACCAGATGAATGGATACTCCAGCAATTCCTTGTAAGCTCTCCATTCGAAGTCCCTTGGGATGAAATGGAAACCGCTGCGGAGTGCCTCACCGCGGCCGCTGAAGGATACTGCGATAACATGGATGAACGGGTAAACGACGATAAGCGCAAGTAGTGATAATACAAAATAGATAATTGCCGGGGCAATAAGATCCTGCCATTTTTTCACCTTCATGACTGACTTCCTCCTGCTTCTACCATAATCCGTTCTCCCCTTGGCTCATTTTCCTCACGGTCAGATTGGCGCCCAGAATGAGCAGCAGCCCCACAAATGATTTGAACAGACCGATAGCCGCCGTGTAGCTGTATTGGAACTGCTGCAGCCCCACCCGATAGACATAAGTGTCAATGACATCGCCGGTTTCGAAAGTGACCGGATTCAGCAGGTTAATGATTTGTTCGAAATTTGCACTTAAGAACCCGCCGAGACTCAAGATGAACATGATCGAAATGGTAGGCATGATCGAAGGAATATTGATCCGGATGATCCGCTGCCAGCGGTTCGCTCCGTCAATAATGGCTGATTCCTGAATTTCGGGGTTGATTCCCGACAAAGCTGCAAAATAAATGATTGAACCCCAGCCCAGATCCTTCAGGATGGAGGAACCTACGATGATGCTCCGGAAATATTCTTTCTTGCCCATGAAGAAAACGGGTTCCATTCCGAACCAGCCTACGATTTGAGCTACAACTCCGGTAGTTGGCGATAGAAAATAGATAAGAAGCCCAGACATGATTACCCAAGATACGAAATGGGGCAAATACATAGTTGTCTGAATAAATCTCTGGAAGCCGCGGGAGCGGACTTCGTTCAGGAGTATTGCCAGAATGATCGGTGCAGGAAAAGCAAAGATCAGCTGGTACATGTTCAGAAGGAGCGTATTTTTAAGGAGACGGTAAAAGTCGCTGCTATGAAACAATTCCTGAAAGTGTTGGAAGCCCACCCAGGGACTTCCCCATATTCCATCCACAACCCGGAAATCCTTGAAGGCAATGATCACGCCGTAGAGCGGACCATATTTAAAGATGACGAAGAAGATAAAGGCAAACAGAAACAAAGCCATTAGTTCTCCATGCTTTCTTATGGTTTTCATACTGCACTCCCCTGAAACCCCGACCGGCCATTCCGCAAGAACCTTTTTTTGCACTTGCGGAATCACCGTAACCGGATTTATTTATTTTTTAAATTGAGCCTGGTACATCGCATTAGCTTCTTTAGTCAACTCATCGCCGCCTCTGGATTTCCACTCTGTAACGAACTTATCGAAGTCATCGAGTGGAATTTCACCGCTGATGATTTGGGCGAAATATTTTTGCATCAGCGAAGTCAGGTCGTTCTTGTATTTGCCATCGGAAGGCAGCGCCGAGAAGAGCAGCGCATCCGTCATATTTGGAGCGGAGGAGTAGGTTTTGATAGCTTCATTCAAATCCGGATTAGAGTATTTCTCACGGTAAGCCTGCGTCGTGATGTTACCGAAAGAGAAGAGCCTAACGCCGATCTGATCGCGTGCTTCCTGCTTCTCGAAGCCAGTCAGGAACGTAGTGGCTCCAGAGGTGGCTCCGCTCTCAACGAAGTCCCAATGAGTACCCTTCACCCCGAGGCTGGTCATGTTGATGGTTTCTTCGTCACTGCTTTCTGCTCTCAGTATTTCGAACAGCTTCTCAAGCTTTTCCGGTTGATCCTTCACTTTGTTGCTGATGACGACAAAGTTGCTCTTCACTCCCCAGTCCCAAGAACCGTCACCGCCGGGTCCCTTAGGATTCTTAGCGAAGACCAGCTCCGAATTAGGATTCAAAGACTTCATTTCCGTCACAGTTCCCGAAGTCGGGAGCGCACCTTTGGCAATCTGCTCCTCAATGACACCAATCCGGTTATTGTAAAGCTTCTTGCGGTAGGAATCCTGTGTATCCGTGATAAACTCAGGGTCAATGACCCCGTCGGCATACCACTGCCGAAGTTTGGCCAGCGCTTCCTTCGTTTCCGGCATCACGGAGCCGTTCATCAGTTCTCCGTTCTTCTCGTGCCACATGGTCGGTTCCACGCCGAACGCACCGAAGATAGAATAGAAGCCGGATGACCAGGTGGAAGTCGCCGTACCCGTCAAGCCGTAGGTATCTTTTTTGCCATTTCCGTCCGGATCCTTCTCAGCAAATGCATAGACTGCCTTCTCGAACTCCTCCAGTGTCTCCGGAGCCTTTGTGATGCCTACCTTATCCAGCCAATCCTTGCGCCAAAGCATCGCCAGATCATATGGCTTCAGATCAATAAACATTGGGATGGCCCATAACTTGTCGTCTACAGTAACGGTTTGAAACAGCGCGTTATTTTTTTCAATATCTTTGGAATACTCCGGCATTTTTTCCTTCAGCATGTTCGGATCAATGTCCATTAGAACACCCTGATTCATATACGCCGTCACGTTGGAGGGATCGCCAAGCATGAAGATGTCAGGAATCTCTCCGGATGCGATGCTGGCATCGGTCACTTTCACCGGTTTGATCTTTACATTAAATTTCTCTTCAAGCCACTTCTGAACAGCGGAGTCCTCTACAACTCCCTGAGCCTGGAAGTGGATACCCCATGTAATCTCCACCGGCTTTGCCGCCGCTTTTTCGGTATTTGCGGTGTTTGTGCTCTTGCTTGCTTCTGGCGAAGCCGCGTTCTTTCCGTTGTTTGCGCTGTTCCCGTTATCTCCGCCATTGCCGCACCCGGCAAGCAAGCCTGCCACAACGATCACCGGCATCATGACATTGCCTAGTTTCTTAAGTTTTGTCTGCACATGAATGTCCCCCTAATCGAAACTGTATTGGACCGCATCCTGACGATAGCTCCCGGCCGGGGTTATGGTAGCGGTTACAACATTTACGATAGCCTGCTCTGACCAAGTACACAATCCTCTCTTTCGCTTCTTTTTATGTTTTTGGCCATTTCTGTCCCAGAAAGCGGATTATGTTTTTCTTTTTTTTATATGTTTTTCGGTCTTCCCCTTGCCGGAAAACCCATCTGTGATATAATCCCCCTGTACCTCGCTGAGTTGCTGGTTAAATATGTAAGCGTAATCATCTTAGAGAAGTGGAGTGAGTGCCTTGCTGAGAAACCGCTCGATCAAACATAATACGATGTTCGTCAAGCTGCTTCTATCCTTCACTGCTATTGCCGTGATCACCGTCATTCTCATTTCCACCATTACTTACTCCATTTCAGCGGACAATAACATTCAGAACGCCATTGCGTACAACGAATCCATATTGACACAGCAGCAGGAGCTCATCCACAAGGAACTGACCGCCATCAAATATGCCGCCACCGGCATGATTACGACCCAATCCTACCTGTATCATACGAACGGCAGCAAGTTAAGCGTCAGCTCCCTCATTGATCTCACCGGCTTCGTGGAAGAACAGAAGAAGGTCAGCCCCTACATCGATTCCATCTATTTATATTACGCCCCCTTGGAGCTTATCCTGACCTCGCGTCCCGAGATCAAGGCATCACCCATCTCCACCTTCGTGGACACCTCTTGGATTGAGGTCTGGAATAAGCCTTCTGACAGCCGCACAATCTGGGTTACCGGCCGGCAAGACGGCTTCTCCCCGGATCACCCTGCCGCCAGCCTGCTTCAAAAAATGCCTTTAATCGGTCAAGTGAACGGTGCCATCGTCATGAATTTGAAGCTTCAACTGCTATTCGACGATTATTTAAGCCATTATCATAATAAAAAAGGCAACACCCTTGTCTTAGGGCCGGATTCCGAGCTGCTCTATTCCGATGCTGCTGCCGGGGAATCCCTGCTTCAACAGCTGGACCCCGACAGGCTGACCGGGGCAAGCGGCTTCTACATTGATGATTCCGACCGGATCGTCTCCTACACAACCTCGGAGCTGACCGGCTGGAGATTCGTGGACATTACCAAACGTTCCGCTCTTCTGCAGGGGATGGACCGGATCAAGGTCATTGTCATCACGGTTGCAGCGGCATACCTTATAGCCGCGTTCACCTTATCCTTTTTCCTGTCCAGAAGATTGTATCGGCCGCTCCAAAGTGTAATTTCCTATATCGGCGGCTCCCAAGCCAGTCAGAAGGACGGAGAATCCCCCCAACTGCCTGCCGGTGACGAAGCCGGCTTCATCCGTCATATCTTTGATCAGCTGGCCCGCAACTGGGAGACGCTGATGACGGAGAAGGGGAAGGTCGATTCCCTTCTTACCGATAACCGGACAGCGATCAAGGAGAAGTATTTGAACGACCTCATCCAGGGAGGCAGTACAGATCAGGCGGCAGAGCTGCTGGGGCTCCGGCTGGACTTCACCCGGTTTGCCGTGCTGACCCTTGAGCTGGAGGAGCCTTATCCGTTGAACGGACCGGATGGTAACCTCCAATTCCACCTGTTCCGCTACGGGCTGATGGAAGAGCTGGGAGGCGATATCAATGGTGAAATCTTCGCCAAGGATGAGAAGCGGACGGTGATTCTCCTGACTGTTCCTCCGGGCGACGACGAATTCCCGCTGGAGCAAGCCAAGAAGCTGAAGCAGCTTCTGCTGAGCCGGTACAGCATGAACGCGACCTTCGCCGTCAGTCCAATTTACAAGGGAGAAGAAAAGGTCCGTTTGGCATACGAGAATACTTTGGAAGCTCTGAATCTGAAAATGTACATCGGCAAAGGCGAAATACTGTCCTATGACATTCTCGCCGACTGGAAATCAGAAGAAGAGGCTTATTATTATCCCTACGAGCTGGAAACAAAACTGCTGCAGGCGCTGCTGCAGACGGATAAAGAGGAATGCTTCAATGCCGTTCGGCAGATCACCCGGACCGTGATTGACAAGAAGCTGGGGAAGGCCAATATCCAGCAGCTGTTCTTCCAGCTGAGCGGGGAAATTATGAAGACACTTGTCCAGACCCGGGGCGATATGTCCGCAGTGTTCGGGGACAGACCGGCTTACGCAGATGTACTGGCGCGTGCCGAGACCCTGTCCGATATGGAAGAGTGCCTGCTGGACATGTGCGGCAGGATCATCACCTACCACAAGGAGAAACGTTCCAAGATGACGGATGTGACCCTGCAGCTGGCAACAGACTATATGGATGCGAACTTCAATAATAATATTTCTGTGGACACGGTAGCCGAATATGTTCAGCGCAGCTCATCCTACTTAAGCCGTATCTTCAAGGAGTCCACAGGGATGACCGTCAACGATTATTTGATCCAGCTTCGCATGAAGCGGGCTATGGAGCTATTGAAGCAGCTCGACCTTTCTATTGAGGAGATCTGCCGGGAAATCGGATATGCGAACGTAAGCTATTTCAATAAGATGTTTAAGAGCCGGACGGGGCTGACTCCCGGACAATACCGGCAGCAGCAGGCGGCCGATAAGCTTCTCGCTCAAGGGAAGGAAAAGGCGGAATAATCCGGCAAAAAGCCGCCGGGAAAATTCCCAGCGGCTTTATTTGCAGATCAGGCTATTTATGCATTGTGTGATTATCGCCACGGACTCCTACTTCAAATCAATCGTCTCATTGAGATTCGATTGCTCCGTATCCTGCTTCGTTAGCCGTTTAAACAGGTAAGTCACTTTCTCAGCCAGATTGCCGCTCTTCCAATATTCAGCCGCTTCAGCTTGGACCCGGATCAGAATCACGTCGGGGTCATCATAGCTGGTTTGGAGAAAAGCATCGTAGCCTGGATTCCAAAATTCTTTTTTCTTCTCCACATCCTGCACGAGCTTGGCTGTTCCACGGATGGAGACATAGGATTTATCAGCGTATATGACATTAACCCTCGGGTCATGAAGAATTTCCTCGAATTTGCTGGTATCCTTCTTGGTAAGAAACCATAAATCTCCATCGAACTCGACTTCCTGTGTCTTCATGGGACGGGATACCAGTCCTTCGGCCGATATCGTTGTTAACATGGCCGTATCAATGCCTTTGATCAAATCTCTAACCGTCTCGACAGCTTCCTGATGACTGTTGTTCAAATTAGACATGCTTATCGCCTCATTTCTTCCGGGTTATGGATAGGTTATCCAAATGCATATCAATTATTACCCAGAAAGCGCAAAACATTACCTGTTCATTTCAGCTCTGCGGCGTGATGGGTGTGTACATGCTAACCTATAACCGAGCCTGCTTCTTGTATTCTGTCGGGTAGCAGCCTTCGGATTCTATAAATAATTTGACGAAATGCCTGGTGCTGTAATATCCCACTTGCAGGGCGATATCTTTTACCGGAAGGTTGGTCGTACTTAAAAGCTCCTTGGCCCGGTGAATCCGCAGACGAGTCAAATATTTCGTAAATGTGGTCCCTGTCTTCTTGTGGAAGGTAGAGCTCAGATAATTAGGTGTGATTCTTAGCCTCTCCGCCAACTGGGCAATGGAGATATCGCTGGCATAATGTTGTTCAATAGAATAGATCACTTCTGAGATCATATCCGGAGGCTCGCCCTCCAGTTTTTTCTTGTCCGTTAACAGCTTATCCGCATGGCGGGTAAGCAGGGCCGTCAGCTCAACAGTTTCAAGCTCAGCACTATCATTCATTCCATATTGAATAAAACTCCGCATATGCTTTATTTGTTGCTTGGAGTGTTGTTCCGTCCTTAACAGGGTCGTAATTTCTTCCAGCTCCCAACAGTAATCCATATAGAGATGGTGATGATAATCATCGACCAGCTTGGTTAATACAAGTCCCATATGAGCTGCTGCAGGAGGCTGCTTCTGAAGTTCTTCAAGCGAAAATCTGTGGTTAATTCCTATGACGGCACGCAGCGGCAGCAACCGGCGAATGTCCTGCAGACCTGCCAGCATGCCGCCAATATTTGCATATATGCTGCTATCAACCTGAGTATAGGCAATTCTTTGGTCTGTCAGACGGTTTATTCGGTGATATATGCTGTCAGTAATCGCTTCCATCTTCACGCCGTCTTTAGGATTCCCCTCCTGCCAACACATCGCCACCGCCGTTTCCCCGCTAGTCAGCGTAAATATTGCCACACGGCAAGTTAAAGTGGACCATCCACTGACTGTCTCCTGAATTGCACTGTATAAACGGCGCTTGGCTTGTTCCATTTGTCCCGGGAACGCATGGGTATCTGTCGCAATCAGTAACACTTTATATTTCGTATAACGGGCTTCGGAGATGAATTCTGCCAAGCCGGGGGACTGCCCGTTAGTCAAAGCTGCCAGCAGGTAATGCTCAAATTCGTCGTCAAGCCTTTGGTAGGTCTGATCAAGCTTAGTAAAAAGTGAATCCAGGACCGATCCCAGCTCCTCCATCCCCAGAGGCTTTAATAAATACATAAAGGCTCCCAGGCTAAGCGCCTTGCGGGCATAATCAAACTCGGAGAAACCCGACAAAATGACCCATTGGGTATGGGGTGAAAGCTTGCGGCCGTGTTCAATCGCTTCCAGTCCGTTCATTTTGGGCATTCGGATATCGACAAAAGCTACATCGGGCTGCATTTTTGACAAAGCATTCAGCAGGTCCTCCCCGTTGGTTGCCTCACCGGCAATTGAAATGTCGCGCTCCGATTCCTCCAGCATGCTGATCAATGAGACTCTGGATAGCTTCTCATCATCTGCAACAAGCACTCTCATTTCTCCACATCCTTAAGCGGTATTCGAATGGTCACGGTGGTCCCCATTCCGGGCGAGCTGTGAATATCAAAGGCAGCGGACGGATAAGCAAATTTCAAACGCTCCTGCACATTACGCAGTCCAATGCTATCCTCTAATTCAGCGGCTGGTTCCAGGAACCCCACTCCGCTATCTTCTATTTTTATGATTAGGCAATCTTCGCCCTCCTGCTCCAGACCCGCATTGACAACAAGGCGGCAGGGCATGGCTGAAGGTTCAATCCCGTGAATAATCGCATTCTCGACCAGTGGCTGAAGCAGCAGTTTCGGAATCTTGAATTCTGAAATCCGCGGATCGAACTGCAGGCTGAACTCCAGACGTTCATCAAAGCGCAATTTCTGCAAGCCGCAATATTTGTGCAGAAAAGTAAAGGTTTCCCCTATGGTAGTCCAATTTTCCTGAACAAGCGTATATCGCAGCAGCGAGCTGAGAGAAAGGATGGCCTCCTCCAGTTTTTTCTTCTCGCCGATCCTGTTCAGCGCGAAAAATCCATTTAACGTATTGAACAGAAAATGCGGCTCAATCTGGGCTTGCAACGCCCGGAATCTCATCTCCTTTTCATTCAAGACGGCGACGTATTCTTTTTGGATCAGCTCGTTAATGGTGTCAATCATATGGTTAAAGGAGTATCCCAGACTGGCGATTTCGTCTTTGCCGACGGGCTCCAGCCGGACCTGGAAATCCCCTCTTTCCACCTGCTTCATCGCCTGTTTCATTTGAAGAAAGGGACCCACAATCCAGCGCGAAACATAACGAAGCAGCAGCAATGTGAGCAGCAGGCCGATAAAGGCGAATAGCAGCCCTACAATATACATCCATTCCACCTTTTCCCTCAGCTCTGATTTCGAAAGCAGGGCAACCATTTTCCAATTGGCCTGGCGAATCGGTTTGGAGATGACGACATAAGATTCTCCGGAATCTTTAACCTGAGATACCCCTGCACTGGAGATCTCCTGGAGAATGTGCTCTGACAAAGGGGCCGTGGAATAAAAGACCTCTCCCTTTTCATTAAGAATGGCACTAATGGACCGCACGCCAAAATCCTTGATCACAATCTCGTCCAGCAAGCTTGTCTCCGCATCAGCCATAATGACAGCCAGCGGACGAAGGGATTCAGGATCTTTAATAACGCGGGCTACGGAAAATACACGTTTGGTCAGCGGGGCTGTAAAATAATCCTGATGGTGGGTGCTAATAAAGGTTGCTTTGCCATCCGCCTGTACCGTTTGAAGATACCACGGCTGATCAAAAAACGGATAATCTTCAACAACATCCGACAGACCGTTGGTCTGGCTGTAGACGTCACCATTCTGAGTCAGCAGCAAGGCGGCTGATAAATTGTTGCCGTAGGTCAGCAGAAATGCCGGCAGGAAGGTATTTAAGGATAGCTCCACCGGGTATTTGACGGAATCGGTATTGGAAGAATAATCAGAAGTATTCTTAGTAATCAATGCTTGCATTAATTCCGGGCTAAAATAGGGAAGATAAGTGATTTGCTCTAACTGTTCCAGATAGGTCACAATATGTTCAGTCATGGAGGTAAGCGTGTTCCGCGTCAGCGCTTCGGTCTCCCGTTCCAATAGGTACTGATAATAAGCCGGCATGCAAACCATGATAATCGCCACGGGGATGGCAATGATCAACGCGTAAGAAAGGGTTAATTTGGATCGCAGCGTATGCAGTTTCATGGAAAGCCCCTCCTTTACTACAACAAGAATAAGGAAAGTACAACAAGAAGTCAATTCGAGAAATGAGCGCATAAATCGTAGAATGGTGTCATTTGTTAGCGCTTTTATAAATGCTATTCTTTTGTATGTAAGCGCGTTAATTAATAATTGGGGGATGAAAAAAATGAAGAAGAAATATCTAAGTTCTGTACTGGCCGCCGGTCTCTGTCTCGGACTAGCTGCCTGCAGCAATAACGAAAACAAGAATGTGGAAGGTGCAGCAGAAAACGTCAAGCTGACCATGATGCTGACCGTAGGTGAACAGGGTGTGCGGGATGTCATCCAGGAAATTGTAGCGAACTATCAAACGGAACATCCGGAGACACAAATTGAGGTTCAATTTCCAGGCTCCAACTATGAAAGTATTATGAAAATGAAAATGGCCTCCAACGAATTGCCGGATATTTTCGATACCCATGGCTGGGCCAAGCTCCGTTACGGGGATTACACCATGGATCTTAAAAACGAACCTTGGGCAGCAAAAATGACAGATACGATCAAACCCACGCTTACGGATGAAAGCGGTAAAGTCTACGCGCTGCCGCTCAACGAAGCGAAAGACGGCCTTTTCTATAATGTTAATGTACTTGAGAAATACGGTGTGACGCCGCCGGCTACCCTGGATGAGCTGCTGGCTTCCGCTGAAAAAATCAAAACAGAAAGCAAAGGCGAAGTCATTCCGATGTTCTTCTCCGGGCTTGATCCTTGGACCATCGGCCAGTTCTTTGATATGATGGCAAATCCGCTTCTGATTACTCCGCCGCAGAATGAAGCCCAGGCACTTCTTGACGGCACCTTCGACTGGAATAAATGGACCTATCTGCCTGAGAAATTCAAGGAAATATATGACAAGGGCTATACGAACAACGACTTGCTGACGGCAAAATATGCGGATGAAGCCCGCCTTTTCGCTGAAGACAAGCTGGCATTTGCGTTCCACACTCCTTCGTCCTATGCAGATATCCAAAAGATCAATCCTGATGTGAAAATGGGAATCGCTCCGCTGCCGGCTATTGCTGCAGGCGACGAGCCTACCTTTGCCGGAGGCGAGCGCCTTGCACTGGGGGCATGGAAGGACACCAATTATCCAGAGCAAACGAAAGATTTCCTGAATTATATGGCACAGCCGGACAATGTCAAGAAAGTATCTGATGCCACCCTTTCTCCAGCCGCCCTCAAGGATGTATCCGGCGGTGGCGCTTTCAGTGATTACTATGATCAATATAAAGACACTAAAGTACTGCCTTATTTTGACCGGATCTACCTTCCTAACGGCATGTGGGATGTAATGATTACGAACGCCCAGGAATTGTTGGCCGGAAATATCACCGCTAAGAAATACAGCGAGAATATGAAGTCAGAAGTAGAACGGCTAAAAGCTCAGCAGAAATAGATATAGAGCAGGAACAGAGAGTCCTCACTGAAGAGAGGGCTCTCTATTCCTCATAGAGGAGGGAATTGTGTGAAGAAATCATTACTCGGAATCAATATGATGTACGTGCCGGCATTGATTTTGTTTGCTGCATTTATTTTTTACCCGTTTATGAACGGCATACGGATCTCTTTTACAAACTGGGACGGCTATTCGCAAAATTCCGCCTGGGTTGGCTTAGCCAACTATAAACGCTTATTTACAGATCCGAATATAGGAACGGTTGTCAAAAATACATTAACCTACGGTTTGGGCAGCACAATTCTGCAAAACTTGTTTGGCTTGCTGTACGCGCTTTTGCTGAACCAGAGCATTAAAGGCAGAGGGATCGTTAGAACAATCATCTATTTGCCGGTCATTATCAGCCCTTTGATCATGGGTTACATTTGGTATTTTATCTTCCAGATGAACGGCGGCGCCTTGAACGATCTGGTTAAGCTATTTGGCGAAGATCCGGTTAATTTCCTGGCCAATCCGCAGCTGAATGTCTGGCTGATTACACTGGTCAACACTTTTCAATTTGTCGGTACGGCCATGATTATTTATTTGGCAGGCCTGCAGTCCATTTCTCCCGATTATTATGAAGCAGCTTCATTGGACGGCGCATCCGCTTGGCAGCGTTTCAAGAATGTCACCTTCCCCCTGCTAGCCCCGTCAATTACTATCAATGTGGTCATTAATATCATTGGCGGACTGAAGCTGTTTGACGTAATCATCGCTCTAACCAACGGAGGTCCCGGCTACGCCTCACAGTCTCTGTCGACGATGATGTACCAAATGTATTTTGCCAGACAGGACGCTGGATACGCGGCATCTATGGGTAACTTAATGTTCTTTATTACTAGCATTATCGGCATAGCTGCATTGATTCTGCTGCGGAGAAAGGAGAATGCATAATAATGGCAACCCCCAAAATAAATAAGTGGCAAATCGCGTTGATGGCGCTGATTGGCGTAGTTCATATTGTTCCGCTGTACCTATTAGTCAGCACCGCATTCAAAAAGGAAAGTGATTTAAGTTCGAAGTGGGTTCTTCCGGGTTATTTCAATCTGGACAATTTCAAGAATGCTTGGCAATATGCCAATCTGGACCGTGCCTTTATTAATAATATAATCATCACGTTTTTTGCAGTTCTCATTATTCTGGTTGTCGGTTCGCTTGCCTCCTACCCGTTGTCCCGTTTTCAGACACGCTTGAATAAATTCGTTTATATTCTGTTCATTTCCGCGCTGATCGTCCCCCCCTTGACCGTGTTAGTGCCGCTATACCAGTTCATCGTGGACTTGAATGGTCTAAATACGTATTGGGGTGTGATCCTGCTCAATGTAACCTTCAATCTTCCGATGACCATTTTCTTGTACACCGGTTTTATCAGCACCATCCCCAAAGAATTGGATGAAGCCGGGATGATTGACGGAACCTCCAGAGTAGGACTATTTTTCAAAATCATTTTGCCGCTGCTGCAGCCCGTAACGGTGACGGCGATTATTTTATCAGGGGTTTCGATCTGGAATGACTATCAATTCTCTCTTTTCTTCCTGCAATCGTCCAGCATGCATACACTGACAGTGGCCTTATCCGCATTTTTCTCCCAGTTTACCAGCAATCTGAGCTGGGTAGCCGCCGGATCTCTGATGTCCATGCTGCCGCTTACGCTGTTGTATCTTTTCCTCC
Source organism: Paenibacillus sp. FSL L8-0470 (assembly GCF_038008625.1). Lineage (NCBI taxonomy): Bacteria > Bacillati > Bacillota > Bacilli > Caryophanales > Paenibacillaceae > Paenibacillus > Paenibacillus sp. FSL L8-0470. The sequence goes on along the minus strand of NZ_JBBOZM010000001.1, from coordinate 1,702,872 downwards.
AGCGTTTTTTCATTGCCGGCTTATCCGCCGGGGCTGTAAAAAGCTGAACCTCGTTAATTAACCGTTAAAGGAGTGAGCCCAGATGAGTATACAATTCGATGCCGAATCCCGTACGTTCCATTTAACAGCGGCTGAGACCAGCTATATACTGCGAATTATTGATGGGGGCTATCTGGCCCATCTCTATTGGGGCAAACGTCTGCGCCGATATGATGGCAGCAATGCGCTGCAATATTTGGACCGGGGATTCTCCCCTAACCCCAACCCGGATGACCGCACGTTCTCCCTTGACACACTTCCGCAGGAATATCCGGCTTACGGAGGCACTGATTTCCGCAATCCGGCCTATCAAATTCAGGGCATGGATGGTACAACCGTCTCCGATCTGCGGGTGATCTCCTATCAGATTATACAGGGAAAACCGTCCTTAGACGGTCTTCCCGCTACTTATGTGGAAGACGAAGATGAAGCGCAGACCCTGCAAATCCATCTGCTGGATCCTATCCTTGATCTCTCCGTTACGTTGTCTTATACCGTTTACGAAAGACGAAATGTAATTGCCCGCTCCGTCCGGCTGCTGAATAAAGGAGCAGAACCCTTGCAGGTCCTGCGGGCTTTCAGCGCCAATGTCGATTTCCGCGATGACCATTTTGACATGGTACATCTTCCCGGCGCCTGGGCCAGAGAACGGCATATTGAACGACAACCGCTGCATAAGGGAATCCAGTCTATTGAGAGCCGCCGGGGCGCCAGCAGCCACCAGCATAATCCCTTTCTTGCCTTGGCACGAAAAGGAGCTACAGAAGCATGCGGTGAGATCTTTGCATTCAGTCTGGTGTACAGCGGAAGCTTTACAGCCTCAGCGGAAGTGGATCAGTTCTCGACCACGAGGGTCTCTATGGGGATCAATGATTTTGACTTCAGCTGGAGACTTGAGCCTGGCGGGACATTTCAATGTCCTGAAGCGATCCTTGTCTACTCGGCGAATGGGTTGGGAGAAATGTCCCGGACGTTTCATGGTTTGTTCAGAGAACGTTTATGCCGCGGGGAATACCGCGACCAGGTCCGCCCCATTCTGATTAACAACTGGGAAGGAACCTACTTTGACTTTACTGCAGACAGTATTGAACGGATCGCAGAAGCCGGCAGCTCACTTGGCATGGAGCTGTTTGTCTTGGATGACGGCTGGTTTGGCAAACGCGATGATGATAAGTCTTCCCTCGGAGACTGGTTTGTCAATGAGAACAAGCTGGAGGGCGGATTGAACAGGCTGGCCGGGCGAATCGTGGACAAGGATATGCAATTCGGCTTATGGTTCGAGCCGGAAATGGTCTCACAGGAAAGTGAGCTGTACCGCATGCATCCTGATTGGTGTCTGCATGTTCCCGGCCGCAACCGTTCAGAGGGACGCAACCAGCTGGTTCTTGACTTCTCGCGGACGGAAGTATGCGACGAAATCATCTCCATGGTTTCGGGCATCCTGTCGTCCGCCCCGATTACCTATGTCAAATGGGACATGAATAGACATATGACAGAGATCGGCTCGGCGACCCTTCCGCCGGTAAGACAACGCGAAACCGCTCACCGCTATATCCTTGGCTTGTATAGAGTAATGGAGGAACTGACGGCAACATTCCCGCATGTCCTATTCGAAAGCTGTTCAGGCGGAGGCGGGCGTTTTGATCCAGGCATGCTGTATTATATGCCTCAGACCTGGACAAGCGATAACACAGATGCCGTGTCCCGCTTGAAGATTCAATATGGAACAAGCCTTGTCTATCCGATTATCTCCATGGGTGCCCATGTCTCCGCGGTTCCGAATCATCAAGTCCACCGCAGCACTTCACTGGACATCCGCGGGCATGTCGCCATGAGCGGGAACTTCGGATACGAGCTTGACGTAACCGTGTTAAGCGAAGAAGAAAAAGCTGAGATTCGGAGGCAAATTGAGCTGTATAAAACAAACCGGATGTTAATCCAATTTGGCGGTTTTTACCGGCTGCTCAGCCCGTTTGAAGGGAATGAAACGTCATGGATGTTTGTTTCCGCCGACCAAAGCGAAGCGCTAGTCTTTTATTTCAGAACCGGAGCGGAGGCAAACAGCCGGGTGAGCTCGGTTCGATTGCAAGGTCTGGATGAGAGCAGCGATTACTCCTGCAACAAAGGCGGCGTCTATGGCGCGGATGAACTGATGAACAGCGGGCTTGCTATTCCCGCATTATGGAATGACGATTATGAAAGCATCATGTGGAAATTAACACGAGAAACGAACATCACCCGCTAACAAAACTTACAGGGCAGAGAGGAACATTTTATTATGCAAATCAAAAATGAAGCTATGCTGATCACCTATGCCGATAGCTTGGGACGCAATTTACAAGAATTGAATGAAATATTAGACGAGCATTTGAAAGGAGTGGTCGGCGGGGTCCATTTACTGCCCTTCTATCCTTCGTCCGGCGACCGCGGATTTGCACCCATGGATTATACCCAAGTGGATGAAGCCTTTGGATCATGGTCTGAGGTTGAAGAGATGAGCGGGAAATTCTATATGATGTACGACTTTATGATCAATCACATTTCCAGACAGTCGCCTTATTTCCGGGATTTTCTGGATAAAAAGGAGGATTCGGAATATGCTGATCTGTTCATCCGCTATAAGGACTTCTGGCCCGGCGGCGAACCCACAGATGCGGATGTCGATCTGATCTATAAACGCAAGCCCCGTGCTCCGTACGTTGAAGTCACATTTAAAGACGGCACTACGGAGAAAGTCTGGTGTACCTTTGATGAGCAGCAAATTGATCTGGATGTGACAACAGAAACCACGAAGAAGTTTGTCCGGGACAATCTGACTTTTCTCGCCGGAAAGGGAGCCTCAATTATCCGCTTAGATGCTTTTGCTTATGCTAACAAAAAGATTGGAACGAACTGCTTTTTTGTAGAGCCGGAGATCTGGGAAATGCTCAAGTATTCCGAAGATATTGTAAATCCAACCGGTATCACCGTGCTGCCGGAAATTCACGAGCATTACAGCATTCAGCTGAAGATTGCCGAGCAGGGTTATTATGTCTACGATTTTGCGCTCCCGATGCTTGTGCTGCATGCGCTGTTCAGCGGGAATGTCCATCGTCTGGCCCACTGGCTGCAGATTTGTCCGCGCAAACAATTCACCACCCTGGATACTCATGACGGTATCGGAGTCGTTGATGTGAAGGACTTATTATCGGATGAGGAAGCGGAAATGACCCGTGAACATCTCTACAGCCAAGGCGCCAATGTTAAGAAAATTTACAGTACGGAAGCATACAACAATCTCGATATTTATCAGATTAATTGCACTTATTATTCTGCACTCGGAAACGACGATCAGGCCTATCTGCTGGCGAGGGCTCTTCAGTGTTTTGCACCGGGTATCCCGCAAATCTATTATGTAGGCTTGCTGGCCGGAGAGAATGATATTGAACTGCTGGAGAGCACGAAGGAAGGACGCAATATTAACCGGCACTATTATACCAAAGAGGAAATTGAAGTTGAGACCAAACGCCCCGTTGTTCAAAAGTTGTTCCAGTTGCTGAAATTCAGAAACAGCTGCCCTGCCTTCAGTGGCGATATTGCCATTCAAGAGAAAAGCAGTCATGAGCTGGAAATCACGTGGAAACATCAAGCTAGTGAGGCAAAGCTTGCAGCGAATCTTCTGACCAAGCAATTTACCATTCTGGCTAGAGAACAGGCAGCAGAGTGGACTGAGGTATTTGTGTAGGGTAGAATATAAATAACCAGCGCGCACGGATGCAACCCGTGCGCGCTGGTTCATTTTTTGTATCCGATAAAATAAAATCAGCTATCATACATCATGGAGCAGATGATAGAACGTTGAAGATCTAATTCTCTTTTTACAATCTTATAAACTTCTTCCAGCGATGAGGCAAACACTAAATCTTCTTGAGCGAAATAAGCTAGTGTTACTGCTATACTCTCTTCATACGTTATAAAATAAGGACTATCCTTACTTTGCAGGGTCTCTCGTGCCATTTCAATTAAGTCTATGTAATCCGCATATAGGCGCTCTCGGATGGATACTGCATCTGCACTTAAGGGACTCCAAGAATAAGCTCCTCCTTCAACAACTGCAGTTGAACCTTCAAGAAAAGTTAATCCCGAATATTTGTTAATAAGTTCTGCATAACGTTTTTCAATCCCCAAATATGTCTGTACAAGGATGCTCACAGTGCTCAAACAAACTTGCCTCCTATCTTAATAATTAATATGAAGACAAGATTCTATTTCTTTTTTCAAAAATGATCTCAAGAGCTTCATTTTAGCTGACTCAAGTATATATGTATTTAAAGTTTCTGTACATATATATGAATATTTTAATATTTGAAAAATAAGCTTTTTTTTAAACTCCAATATACGAAGAAACACGCATACGGCGGACCATCGTGGAAGAACGCTCAAATCATTTATAACTGAGGATAAGATCAGCGCTCCTGGATTTTGGAGAGCTCCTTTTTCGTTTACTGGTTGGGATTGTATAACATATTTGTAACATTAATCTCAAATAATGTTAATATAATGAGGGTCAGCATCATGAACGCTCCGCGCTGCTATGCTTATCATCAAGCCGGCATGCTGCATGGGATTAAGCTGCCCGTCTCCCTGAAATAGCCGGAGAACAGAAGGTTCAGGCAACAAAAAAAATCGAAACAAAAAGAGATCAACGGAGTAATACCATTGATCTCTTTTCTGTTTAATTAGAGCAATTACAATTTCAAGTACATTTTTAGAGGAGAATCATATTGTCACGTCGAATGAGAGGTTCATTATGAAGAAAACTAAAATATGGCTAATATCTATAATATTCATGGCCATCTTAACCGGCTTACGTTTGGAATGGCTGCAATTTAATCTGGCTGCAAACTATCCTGTTGCGGAACAAGGAGTACTGGATCTGCGGGGATGGGATTCTCTGACCGAACACTCTCTTCCGCTGAATGGCGAATGGGAATTCTATCCCGGTGTGCTCCCTTTCAGGAATGGCAGTTCATTGTCTCAACCTCAACCACCAAGCCAATGGATCCAAGTTCCGGCCTCTTGGAATTTAGAGGATGATTTATATGGCAAGGACAAATATGGGTCCGGCACTTACCGCTTGAGGATTCGAGTAGACCCAGACAAGGGAAAGTCTTATGGCGTCCACATCACTAGGATAAAAAGTTCGTCAGAAGTATACATAAACCGGCAGCTGCTAGGTCACTCAGGACAGCCGGGAATGACCAAAGACAACTACATACCACTAGAAAAACCCTACACAATGTATTTTTCATTAAAAGATGAGACAGAAATTGAACTTATCATACAAGTCTCCAATTTTGAAGAAATTCGTAGTGGAGGGATTGTTCATTCCGTTGAATTCGGACTGGAAAACGCACTTAGAAAAAACTTGAAAATAGAAGAAAATGTACTTTGGATCGCCTGTGTGGCTTATGCCCTTCATGCCCTTTACGGACTTATATTATATATTTTAGGAGCCCGGAACAAGCAATTGATTTCTTTCTCAATGATGATAGTTTGTATTATTTTCGCTACGTTACTAACCGATGCAAGGTTATTGTATAAGTGGCTTCCCTTCACCTATATCTGGGGACAAAAAATTGTTTATATCGTCATGCTGGCAGGTGCATTTTTTTTGCAGCAATTGATTAAGGACAAGCTTCCTTCCTGGGTACCCCTCCGGGCGGTTCGACTCTACAATCTTCTGTGCTGTGTTGCAATCCTGGCAGTGTGCCTTCTGCCTCTACATCTTGTGAAGGATCATGAAATACTGTATTTCGCTCTTATGTTCATTCCTTGTCTGCTTACACCTTATGTGATGTACAGATTGACGGTTAAACAGGTTTCAGATAATATTTTTCTGTTCCTAGCGGCTCTTGCTGCTATCAGCAGTATGATTTGGCTTCTTATTTATGAAAAAGCCCGGATTGAGGTACCTTCATACCCGTTCGACCTTGTCATTGCGATGATTTGTATTGCAGCCTTTTGGTTCAAGCGCTTTATCGGGGTGTCACGGGACGCTCAGGAGCTGGCAGGTATACTGCAAAAGGCAGACAAACAAAAGGACGAGTTTCTGTTTACTGTGGCCCATGAACTACGTAATCCACTGCACGGTATGATTAACCTCTCAGAGTCGGTATTCGACAGAGAACAGAACAAGCTGGGGATAAACAGTGCTAACGACCTTCATTTGCTGGTCAAGGTTGGCCGGCGTATGTCTTATATGCTGAACGATCTGCTGGATATCGCCAGACTTAAGGAAAATCAGATTCATTTAAACTTTGAGGCTATCTCCGTACATGGCGTTGCTTCAACTGTTCTCGATATGCTTCGCTTTATGATAGAGGGCAAGCCTATTCAGTTGGTTAATTGTATACCGGCAGATTTCCCGCCAGTATTTGCTGATGAGTATAGATTGAATCAAATTCTGTTCAATCTTTTACATAACGCTATAAAGTACTCCGAAGCAGGCGAGGTTTCAGTGTATGCCGAAATTAAAGGCGAATGGGCGAGCATTTCGGTTGCAGATCCGGGGATGGGGATGGATTCGGAAACAATGAGCAGAGTATTCGAGGCGTACGTTCAGGCACCTTTAGACTCGACTTCATTCAGGGGGGGAGTTGGCCTGGGGCTTAACATATGTAAGCAGCTTGTTGAAATGCATGGTGGAACGATAGAGGTACGGTCGGAGAGCAATATCGGCTCAATTTTCACTTTCACATTAAAGCTTGCTACAGATGGAGCTGCTGGAAAGCTTACTGCACGGGTACCTGAAGCTCCAGAAAATAGTACTGTAAGCAATGATGTTAGAGCTTCTCTTGATGCGAAACCTCCTTACACAGAGCTAAATCCCCTTTCGTCTACTGATAGGATACAATTGATGATTGTTGATGATGATCCTGTTAATCTAAATGTGCTTAAATCAATTTTCGTGAATGAGCATTATGATCTGTTTTCAGCAAACAACGGCGCGGAAGCATTAGTGCTGCTGGAAACAGGCGTATGGGACCTAATCATTTCCGATGTAACCATGCCGATAATGTCCGGCTACGAACTGACTGCGCGGATTCGCGAACGTTTTTCTATTGCAGAGCTTCCAGTCCTTCTCTTAACAGCCAGTAATCGAGAAAAGGATATTGAAACGGGATTCCGGTCCGGGGCAAATGATTATGTAACCAAACCAGTGAATGCAACCGAACTGAAATCCAGAGTAAGATCGCTGACAAATCTCAAAAAATCGGTAAATGAAGGACTGCGGATGGAAGCTGCATTGCTGCAGGCTCAAATCAAACCTCATTTCCTGATTAATACGTTTAATGCTGTATCTGCTCTCAGTAAGATCGATCGGGGAAAAATGGATGATTTAATCGATGAACTCACCAACTATTTCAGGCTTGGCATAGATTTCCAAAACTCTGACCGCCTTGTAACACTTGATCGGGAGCTTAGTCTTATTCGTTCCTATCTGTATATCCAGCAAAAGCGATTCCAGGACAGGCTTCAGGTGGTATGGGAGATCGACGATAACATACAAGTCGAAATTCCTCCTTTGACTGTTCAACCGCTTGTAGATAATGCCGTTACCCATGGCATATTAAAGAGGCCCGAGGGCGGGGTAGTACGAATTAGAGTAGCCGATATTGGCCAGGCTGTCGAGATTTCCGTTTCCGATAATGGTATGGGGATTGATGAAGAAACCCTCAAACATATTCTAGATATAAAGACAAACAGCCGAACGGGTATTGGTCTGTTAAATACCGACCGGCGGTTAAAACGATTCTGCGGGAGTACGCTGAGAGTGCAGAGCGTAGTCGAATCAGGAACTGTGGTCTCATTCAGTGTGGCGAAAAAACTTTAAGTTAACTGAAACAACTTATTTTGTAAATAGGTGGTGAATGATAATGATTCAAGCTTTGCTTGTAGACGATGAGTATCTGGCCCTAATGAATCTGGAACTGATGCTGAACGAAATGCCCATGGTTAACGTTGTCGGAGCTTATACGGATCCGGCCAAGGCTGTACAAGCATCTGCACAGTTGAATCCAGACGTCATATTTCTGGATATCGAAATGCCGGGGCTGAACGGCATGATGGTTGCAGAGCTGCTGCAAATACAGTCTCCGCGAACCAAGATAGTCTTTTTGACCGCCTATAATAACTATGCTGTGGGTGCTTTTGAGCTGAATGCACTGGATTATTTGATGAAGCCTGTAAAGCTGGAGCGATTGCTCAAAACCATTCAGCGTCTTGAGGAGCAAAAGATTGAGGAATCTGCCGGTAAGCACGAAAATAAAACCGTGATCCGCAGTTTTCAGTCGCTCCGGTTCGAACGCTGCGGACAGCCGCTTCCAAATATCCGCTGGCGCACCTTAAAGTCTCAGGAATTATTCGCTTATTTACTACATAACCGCAACCGTTTTGTCGGAAAAAATCATCTCATTGAGATGTTATGGCCCAATATCTCATACAAGAAGGCTTCCACTTTACTGTACACAACAATTTACCAGGTGCGGAATGGTTTGAAACAAGCTGAAATGGATCTGCAAATTAACAGTGTCAGTACCGAAGGAGGATATATCCTAGAGACAGACAACTTGCTTATCGACGTTATAGAATGGGAAAAAGGCATTCAGGCGCTCTCCGCCATTAATCACGATAATTATCACGAACATCAGCAGTTATTTGATTTTTATGCAGGAGACTATTTGGGGGATTATGATTACTTATGGGCGGAAAGTGAACGGCAGCGCTTAAGATCTATCTGGCTGCATCATGCAATGGGCATGGCGGAGTTCTGCACCAATAGCGATAAAATCCCCGAGGCGCTTACTGTATACCAGCGGGTTGTTCAGATGTATCCCTATTTCGAGCAGGCCCATTTCGGACTAATGAAAGTTTATAACAGCATTGGAGAACGCGCGGCAGTCGAGGAGCGCTACAACCTGCTAGCAGAGCTGCTTAACAGAGATCTCAGCATCGGCCCCCCAGCAGAAATAACAAACTGGTATGAAGAATGGAAGCAACTTAATTTAAGAAAGCTCTAGTCTTCTTTTCCTCACAAAACATACGAAGACACCCGCTCTTCAGCTGGGTGTCTTCGTATGTTCCTATGAGTTCTCAATTATTTATTGCGTGTCTTATATCTTCTGGAGAGTCCTGCACCCAGAATAACCAAGACAACTCCGGTCAAATAAAACGATAGTGGACTTTCTTCTCCGGTCTGAGGCAGCCTGTTTGGCCCTTCTTGATTTCCAGGCTTTTGCACTGTGCCTGTAGGCACTTCATCGACCAGAATCTCAATCTCTACCTCCTCGGAGTTCCCATCCTCATCGGTAATGATAATCGTAAACTTATCTTTTCCGGTAAAGCCCTGGTCAGGCACATACTTCCACTTGCCATCAGGTTTAAGCACTATTGTCCCATGTTCAGGATCACTTCCGATACTTGGTACGCCGCCAAGCGGAATTTCCCCTTCAATCGGTATTTCTTTCAATGTGCTGACCTCGGTCCGCTGCGGAGCAGGTGTGATGGCAGGTTGGGTCGGAACCGCTGACGGTACTGTAGAAGGTACGACCGACGGGGTCACTGTTGATGTCGGCGGAGCCGATTCCGTTGGTATTGGTGCTACCGTTGGTGTTGGTGTCACGGTCGGCGTCGGCGTCTGTGGTTCCGCCGGTGTCAGCGGTGCCGATGGCGCTACCGTTGGCGTTGGCGTTGGTGTCGGCGGCGTTGGTGTCGGTGTCGGTGTTGGTGTCGGCGTTGGTGTCGGCGTCGGTGTTGGTGTCGGCGTCGGCGTTGGTGTCGGTGTCGGCGTTGGTGTCGGTGTCGGTGTTGGTGTCGGTGTCGGTGTCGGTGTCGGTGTCGGCGTTGGTGTCGGCGTCGGTGTTGGTGTCGGCGTCGGCGTTGGTGTCGGTGTCGGCGTTGGTGTCGGTGTTGGTGTCGGTGTCGGTGTCGGTGTCGGCGTTGGTGTCGGCGTCGGTGTTGGTGTCGGCGTCGGCGTTGGTGTCGGTGTCGGCGTTGGTGTCGGCGTTGGTGTCGGTGTCGGCGTTGGTGTCGGCGTCGGCGTTGGTGTCGGCGTCGGCGTTGGTGTCGGTGTCGGTGTCGGCGTTGGTGTCGGCGTTGGTGTCGGTGTCGGCGTTGGCGTCGGCGTTGGTGTCGGCGTCGGCGTTGGTGTCGGCGTCGGTGTTGGTGTCGGCGTTGGTGTCGGTGTCGGCGTTGGTGTCGGTGTTGGCGTCGGCGTTGGTGTCGGCGTCGGCGTTGGTGTCGGCGTCGGCGTTGGTGTCGGCGTCGGTGTCGGCGTTGGTGTCGGCGTCGGCGTTGGTGTCGGTGTCGGCGTTGGTGTCGGCGTTGGTGTCGGCGTTGGTGTCGGCGTTGGTGTCGGCGTCGGCGTTGGTGTCGGCGTCGCAGCTTTTTTGTTGGTAATCAGTTGCTCTACGCCTGTTGTTGAATTAATTGTGACCCTATGAGGTTTGGTATCCAGCAGATAGCCACCGGGTGCTGTTTTTTCAATCACAGCATAATTTCCCCCGATCAGTTTAGTGAATTCCAGCTTACCCTCTGCGTCCGTTACCCCCTCACTGATCCAAACCATCTCATCATCAAATACACGGAAGAGATCAAAGGCTGCACCGCTTAACTTCTTGCCAGGATCACTGTAATCCATTTTAATGATGCGTAAAGGTCCTCTGACACCGTTGCCTGTGCCGGAGCCGCTTGAGAGCTTGACCGTGATTTCGCGGTTACTCTCATTCGTAATTTCTTTTACATTTTTACCTTCAAAGCTTACTTTGTTGCTGACCTTTTCATTGTTTTGTGCAGTGATCAGCGACTGGTATTTCAGAATATACGCCTCCGAAATATCCTTCTCAAACTTCAGTGTGAAACTTTCCTTCCCGTCGCTGTCTTTTTGAAGAGCCAGCGTATAATCCGAATCTTTCTCCAGCTCCTCCCCGGTTGGACTAATCGTTCCATCGCTGGAAACCGTTGTTTTGTAGAGATGAAATGTGCTGCTGAGCAGGATTTGATTCTCACTCGGGATGTCCTTAATCAGAGCCTCTTTTACAAGTGATTGGTTACGGTTGATGTTGATGGCCCAGTCAATTTTATTGCCGTTTTGGGTCCCCGTCTTGTTGATATATTCTCCCCCTTGAGGGATATTAACGGAGGCTATCAGGTTTGCAGACTCCTTCACTGTGTCGTTATACAATACAGCCGTATTGTCAACCCTATTCAGATCAATGGCCTGGTCGGCAAACGATGTTTGGAAGGAAACATAAAATGCATAATTGATGTCCTTGTTAAAGCTTATTTTCAGCTTGCCACTATCCATTACTACTGCATAGTCATCTTTACTTACACTGGAGCTTGTAGATGGATTTCCATTCGCACCGTAAACCCATTTGAAGACCTTAACCGAACCCATATCAACGATCTGTCCGCCGGCAATGGTATCCTCCAAAATGGCATTAGCCAGCGTCTTCATATTGTAGTTAGCACCAATATTCCAGGTAATTCTCTTCGTAGTTGCATCATAAGAACCGTTCTTGAGTCCGTTATTCTTCACTTCATCTCTTGGATTCAAAGTAGAAGTCACCGTTTTCCCGCTTGGAGTCGCGACTCCATTCTCGTACCATTCCAGCCCGGCAGTGTTGATAAATCTGTCTTTGCCTGCGGACAGCCAATCATAATTGAATGTTGTGGTATAAGAAATTACATAGGGTACGGAGATCGGATCATTAAAGGTAATGGTGAAGCCGTCATTCGCAGCTGCAGGATCATGTGCTGTGTAGACCACGTCATTGCTGACTGCAGCTCCGCCGCCAATAGGTTGAATTACAAGCGAACCCTTAACAAGCTTTAGCCCCGCATTGCTGAATATATCCTTAACAATCAGGTCGTTCATAATTTTGGAATCCTTGTTAACGGTTATCGTCCATTTTACAGTCTTGTTCAAATAATCAATATTGCTGTAGTTCTTAAATAGAATTTGCTGACTTATACCTTGCCAGGCCGATACAGTTTCTCCATTGTAAGTTACTTTATTGGTAATCGTATCATTGTCAAAGACACGATTCTTCGCTTTCGTCTGATACTCGATCCGGTAGGCAGACTTAACGTTATTGTTAAATTTCATTTCAATATCATAGGTGCTTGCAGTTACAGAGGTGGTTATCGTGTAATCAGTATCAGGAAGCGGCGTACCACCCTTTACTACCTTTCCATTAGGCTCAATTGTAACCGGGAATACCTTTAGCGAGCTTGGGATGAGCTCCTGCGTAGCATTCAAGGAATCCTTCAGTACTGCATTGCTTGCCGGAATCAATTTTTGATTGTAATTGTATTCTATCGCCCAGGAAATAGTCTGACTGGCCTCATCGTAGCCTGCTGCCATTTTGTTTAGTGGTTTTCCCCTTCCCGCCGTTACAGTGACCCTAGATTCCTTGGAGAAACCGTTACCTCCACTAAAAATTGCAGTATTGGAATAGCTGGTAGCATCGGCACCCGCACTTGTAATATCCGTAACGAATTCTATCCGGTATGCCTTGGTCATCGGACTCTCTGTGAATTTCAAGTTCAATTCATCCGGAGTTGAAGATGTAAGATCATATTTGCTGCTGTCAAGTATATTACCCACTGTGACCGAACCATCCAGATTCACATCAAGTTCATGTACCAGGATTGAAGGCGTATCCAGCGACAACCCGTCTGGAAGGTCATCCTTCACAGCTGCATTATCAACACTATCCAAGGCCTTGTTCACATCCACAGTCCAGGCAATTTGGGTCGGATTGTAGAACTGCGGAAGAGTTGTGCCTTTCTTCTCTATGGTTGAACCAACTTTCGGCTTGAACTGCAGTTCAATGATCTCAGTACCGCCATGGATTGGAAAAGTCAGAATCTGCTTAGAAGAGCCATGGATTTTCTTCGAGCTGAGAAGAGAATGGACCGTAAAGGTTCCACCTACCCGGTCATGTTTTTCAATATAATCATTGAATGTGAAGATAACATGATTGTTGTCTTTATTGACTGTATAAGTGCCGACGGATTCACCTTCTAACAGAAGATCTCCGTTCAGGTCGTTGTAAAGTTCAAATTGCCCGGGAAGATCAAATTCAAATGTTGATCCCGCCCCGTACCCATGTCCATCAGCAAGCGCCCATGTATAGTTCAGCTCGGTAAAGGAGTCAAGCTGATATACATTTCCCGTCACGGTCTCCGTGTAATTATCATCGGTGTACACAGCCAGAGTAACGCTTGTGATCAAATTATCCGTAATATTTTTTGGCTCTGCATACACGCGGTCATTAAACCCAAAGCTGTAGGTCCACTGCGTTAACAGTAGAATAACAATTAGCCAGATATTTAACTTCCTTCTTCTCACTTGTGAACTGTCCTCCATTTCGTAAAATCCCTCTTTTACTGCTAGCCGCGTCTCAATGAGACGATTCATTTCCGTGATTCCCCCGTTACACTCCATCCCCCCTGTCCCTTTGACCTCTACAAGTACCCAACTGTATAGATGCCTGATACTGTAATAGTAAATTCCCGGTTTGGACAATTTCTGAACATTTCCCCAAAATACAATTAAAAACTTTCATTTTCCGACAAACGCCAACTATTCATCCTTACGTTACTTCCTTCCGAAACGACAAATAACCGCATAAAAAGGATGCCTCCGCGTCATTTCATAGTACGCGGGGCATCCCTTTCAACGGATAATGATACATCATTATAAATCTGTCGGTGTACAGTTCAGACTGGTCAAGAAAACTAGCCTGCAATTCCTTTTGCGGTGAGACGGACGGTCAGCATCTTACATGCTTACGTTTAAATCCAACCCGGCCTTTGCCGACTGCCTGTTGAATATTTTCATAAGCGTAAATAAATTTGCTTTTGGCCTTATCCTTATTGACTTCTACCGGGCCTACGGCCCTTGCGGTCTCACACACCTGATCATGAAGCGGCAGATAGGATACCGCCACGGTGTATAAAAAGTTGTTCATCGCGTATTTGGTGCGTTCCGGCGATTCATGAATCGTTTTTTTCACAAGCTCAAGCATACCGGCAATTTTGCTTTCGGAAAATTCATCGTCCGGCCGGTTGCCGAGCAGCCAGCAGTAACAGTTCCAGCCCCCTGACATTCTCAGCTCCTCACCGCTCGCGATCCATTTATCGGCAACCTCTTGCGCAATATCCGCTTCTGCCAAAGTTACTGCAACTACAAAATCAGACAACATATAAAAATAAGCCGCATCCATCCACCGGTCATAATCGGCTTCTGTCATTGCATTGGGGTCGGCAATAATGCCGGCAAAATACATGGCGTCGTAATTCCCTGTCGCGTATAGCTGCTCAGCCAGCGGCTGATTTATTTTGGTTTTCTTAAAGATAGGCTTCATAGCTCCGGTGGCCACGCCAAAAAGCGGTTCCTGCGCGCCATTCGAGCTGTATATTTTCTTGGTTCGTTCCTTGCCGAGCGCCTCAAGCTCCTGCATGACCATCTCTGCATTCATTGTTTAACACTTCCTTTTTTACTGGATACAGAAAGTGTACTTCACAGATTCCTCTATCGCAAGCTTGTCCCTAGTAGAATGGGTTGGACAATTTTTCATTTCCCTTAATAAAGTCGGGGCAGCTTGTCTAAAGTAACTGCATAGGGATGGTCATAAGCACGCCGAAGCTCCTCTTTCGTTGTCCATTCCTCGGAAGCGCCGAAATCATTGGACCATGTCATATACCAAACCCACGGAATACGTGTCTCAGACAGCATAGGGAGGCTCGGGACCACACCGATCTCCCCCAGTGCTGTGAGCTTATTGGCCGGTGTAATTGCCGTCAGCTCCATGTATTCTTTATCTAAGTCAGTATGGGTATGCTTTGGAGGATACACATCCAGTGAGATCACATCGCAGACGTCGTCGCCGACATAGCCTTCCGGATTAGGGGAATTCCAGACCCATATTAAGTTGTTCAAGCCATGATAAACCGTATACCGCTCATACATCATACGATACAGCTGTTTGGCAACTTCCGGCCCTTTGGCTCCCCACCAGAACCAGTCACCTTCAGATTCGTGGAATGGACGCCACAAAATCGGGATAGATTTCTCGCAAAAAGGTTTAAGCAATTCTGCCATATGATCCATGTCGGCAATTAGCCTCTTGTGCTCTTCCGTTCCTCCTAGAATTGCACGGGAGGCATCAAAAGTGGTGTGCTCACTATAGAATCCTTTGTCCCGGCTGCCGAACGGTGAGAACCAGTGCCAGGTAAATGTAATTAGCCCCCGCATGTATAGCGCCCAGTCCCATGCATTGTCTAACGTATTTTTATTTTCCTCTACCTCTATTAAACAAGCTTCACTGGCATCGCCGTAGTTGATGTTAGGGGAATACGCGAGAAGCTCGAAGCCGCATAAGGCAGGGAGTTTGCCGGTCACCTCTTCGATATATCGCAGTTCCTTCTGTACGGTGGTTTGTGTATGCTGCCCGGTAATCATCCCCTTGCCGGACAGTTCGCTTAAATAACGAAGAACGGCCTTTACCTCATTACTCGCTTTATCATTGCAGGGTGCCGGATTAATACGTTTGTTCATTGATTGATACTCCTATCTGTGAAAACGTCCCGATTTATTAAAATGAATTAGTTAGTGGACCACAGCTTAATCCGGTCTTGGATATGCTTGGTATAGGCTTCTTCCATTTCTTTAACTCCAGCCTTATCCAGGTCTGCCATATAGGCGTCCCAAATCTTATCGAATTCCCCCGGCTTGGACATAACCGCTTCCGGAATGCGTTTCCAAGTAATATCCTTCATTTTAGCTCCTAGTATAACAGCAGGATCATCGTTAGCCAGCGGCATGGTGTAAGCTGCACCGTAAGCTCTTGGCTGGAATTCCTCTTCCTTTGGGAAAAGATCTTTCCAATGCTCCGCCTTGTAAGCCTTTAGAGTTTCCTTTTCAGGTTCGCTATAAGTTGTGGTCAACATTTCCGGATAATTACGTGTGAAATAGTTACCGGTTGAATCCTTAATTCCATCCCCGTAATGAACCATCATGTTCCAGTAAAGTCCAACACCGGATTCTTTTTGGAAACTCGCATTGTCTGTGTCCATCCGTTTCTGTACAGCCGGAATAACCACCCGTTTGCCAGCTTCAACCGTGTAATGCTTTCCTTCAATACCCCAGTTATTCAGGATTTGTCCCTCTTCTGATGCCAGAAAGTCTAGGAACTGAATCGCACGTACCGGGTCCTTACACTTGCTGGAAATCGAGATTCCGTAACCTCCGTCAAAGCCGGCAGACCAGAAACTGGTATCCTTGTACTCATTACTCATCGTAACCGGATAATGACCGTAAGTTTGATCGAATTTTCCTGCAGACTTTAGCGCATTCTGTGCGTCACCATAATCCCATTCCGGATCAGCCAAGCCGAGAACACGGCCCGAAGCCACTTTAGCCTTAAACTGGTCGGTCTTTTGCACGAAGCTTTCCGGATCAAGCAGCCCGATGTCGTTCATGTGATTCAACCAGCGAAAATATTCTTTCTCTTCCGGACGGCGGAAATGATAAGTTGCCTGATGCGTTTCTTGATCAATGTAATATTCGCCGTCATCCGGTCCTCCGGTTGTCTGGAATCCCGAGTTGGTGACCTGGTACATATGCCAATCGTCCCCATTCAGCGAAAGCCCGATATTTTTGTTGCCGTTTTCGTCCTTCGGATGCTTGGTGATATAATCCTGGATAACTTTTTCGAAATCCTTTACCGTACGTATTTCAGGATATCCAGCCTCCTTGACGACACGGTGTTGGAGTTCAAAGCCCCCGTCGGCTTTAATTTTCTTCTCATCAACGGAGGACCAGGTTGGAATAGCATAAATCGCTTGATCGTCCAAATTGTACTTTGTGCGGACAATCTTATCTCCCAGCATTTTTTTGATGTTAGGAGCATGCTCCTCAATCAAATCTGTAAGATCGAGAATAGCACCAGCGTCGACAAGTTTACCGACATCCGCCTTTGCCGCTATCAAATCAGGATAGTTGCCTGTCGCGGCAATCAGTGAAATCTTTTGTACCGGGTCACCGACGGCAAACTCGGCATCCAGGGTTACACCGGTTTTTTCAGCAATAATCTTACCGACTTCATCCTTCATGTTATTCCAGTTCGTGCTGGAGTCCTCCGAAAAATAAGTGAGCGTAATCGGCTTCGAATTTGTCCCGGACGTAGACCCTCCTTCTGCATTGTTTCCCTCTCCGGCAGCCGAATTGTTATTTCCACTACAACCTCCAAGTGTCGACGCTAAAGTCAGCGCCAGTATGGAAGACATGACCATCCGTTTTTTTCCCATCTTCATGAAGCTCCCCCCAAAATAATGAATTAGTTAATAATTTGGATCGTTTTAACTCTTTACTGCGCCGAGCGTCATCCCTTTGACAAAGTATTTTTGCAAAAAAGGATAAACGATAAGAATCGGCACCGTAACAATAATAGTGATTGCCATTTTAACGGATTCCGGCGAAATTTGTGACATGCGCTCAGCCATATTAGCGGCATCTTGAGAATTGTTTGCACTTGTTGTAGTACTTTGCAAAATTTTCATTAACTCATATTGCAGAGTTGTCAAAGCTTCGTTAGACCCGTTAAAAAGATAAGTATCGAACCACGAATTCCATTGCCCCACCGCCAAGAACAGAGCCACAGTAGCTAATGCGGGTTTGCAAAGAGGAAGAATAACGCGCCAGTATATAGTGAAATCATTGGCGCCGTCCAGCTTAGCTGATTCTTGCAGCGCATAAGGCAGACCGTCTATAAAGGAACGGATAACGAAGACATTAAATGCACTTACAAGACCTGGCAGAATGTAGACAGCAAACGTATCAATCAAGTGCAGATCCCTCATCAGGATAAAACCCGGAATCAAGCCCCCGGTGACATACATAGTGACAGCAAGAAAAATCGAAATAAATCTTCTCGCCTGAAAATCACTCCTCGCAAGCGTGTAAGCCAGCATAGAACCGCTGATCAAGCCTGCTATGGTACCAATGACGGTCCGCAGTAAGGAAATTTTGAACCCGGTAATCAGGCTTCCATAAGTGAAAATCAGGCTATAGTTATCCAACGTGAATTGCCTTGGCCAGATGGTGATTCCTCCTCTAACGGTATCTACTGAATCGTTAAAGGATATGGCCAGTACGTTTAAGAATGGATAGATCGTCAGAATGGTTACGACAATCATTGAAAGATAAACGATTACTTCAAGAATCCGATCTTGTGGCGCTTTCGCCTGAAGGCTCTGTTTTACCCGGCCGACCGGCGCATTGCTATTAACAACCCCCATGTCACCCTTCCTCCTTACATAATACTTTCATTTGTAAAGCGCTTAAAAATTCCGTTAGCCGCAAACAATAGGATTAGGCTTATCAACGAATTGAAGATATTGATAGCCGTTCCGAAGGAGTATCGTCCCATAGCCAGACCATAATTAAGCGCATACAAATCAAGCACTTCAGAGTAATCAATGACCAGGTGATTCCCTAGCAGAAATTGTTTCTCAAAGCCTGTGCCTAGCAGATGACCAATGGACATAATCAAAAGGACGATCATTGTCGGCCGGATACCCGGCAACGTAATATGCCATATTTGTCTCAATCGGCTCGCGCCGTCCACCCGTGCAGCTTCATACAATTCAGGCCCAATACCGGATATAGCAGCCAAGTAAATAATGGCGTTCCAGCCTGTTTCCTTCCAAATATCCGCACCGGTTACAATCCCCCAAAATAAGTGACCTTTTGCCATAAACTGAATCGGCTGGTCAATGAGGTTCAGGCCAAGGAGGATATCATTCACTACTCCGCCGTCCGTCGAGAGCATTTTTGCGACGATCCCTGCAGCAACCACCCAGGAAACAAAGTGTGGAAGATAAGATACGGTCTGGACAAACCGTTTCAAAGCCTGAACACGGACCTCATTTAGGAGCAGAGCAAAGACGACCGGTACGATGAAACCGGCGATCAATCCCATAAAACTCATAGCCAGCGTGTTACGCAGCACTTGGTAGAAGTGGTCATCCCTGAACAAGGTGCGGAAATGCTCCAAGCCCACCCATTTCTGTTCAAAAAAACTTAATCCAGGTTTATATTTCTGGAAGGCCATGGTCCAGCCCCATAAGGGTAAATACTGGAACACAAAGACCCAAAGAACGAAGGGTATAGACATGTAGTACAGATACTTCTGATTTTTAAACTCCTTCCAGGCACTCTTTTTTCTCTTTTTGTATGCGTTTTCCGCATTTACTGTTATCGTTTTCATAGTTCCTCCCCTCTCTTGAATCCATAATAAATCAGAAGGGAGGCATGGCCCATACTAAGAATTTCGGGGAAAATCATCCACTAATTATGGATTTTTATAATCCGACGGAGAACGGCCCTCGTATTTTTTGAATTTGCTGTGAAAGTAATTAACATTCGTGTAACCGACATGTTCGGCCACTTCGTATACCTTCATTCCTTGGCCCAGCAGCTCTTTTGCTTTTTGGATGCGGACCCTGTCCAGATAAGTGTTAAAGTACTCCCCGGTTACGTTCCTGAACAGCTGTCCTAAATAAGGGGTGCTATAGTTTAGCAGTCCGGCAAGCGATGACAGCCTTATGTCTTCTCCATAATGTCTCTGAATGAAGTCGAGCATTTTCTTAATTTCCTGATCCTTGCCTTTAGGCTCGAAGTCCTCTGCAAACTCTGACAAGAAACAGTGGATCTCTTCCAAGAGATCCTGCAGATGATCATGCTGGTATATCCCGTTTAAAAATCGTGAGACTGTCTCTGTTTCCTTTAGTTCGATCCGGGAGGCAGCGGCCAGTTTATGAATGATCGCGTTGGAAAGAAAAAAGAAGGATTGTTTAACTGACTTCTCATCTTGTCCCTGCTTGAGAAAAAATGCTGCAGCCTCGTTTAACAGCTGCAGTACCATTGTCTTGTTTCCTGCATCCAGGCAATAATACAAGCGGAATATTAAATCCTCTATCCTCTCTTCATAGTTGTCATCGGGCAGCCGAGACAATACCGGCGAAGACAAATAAGAAATATCCGGCTCCAGAAGACTATCCTTAGTGCTGAAAAAAGCTTGTTTTACCGCTTCCTGGGCTTTTAAATAAGAGCTGCTAATATGTTCCGGTTCGGTAACAGCCCCCCCGGTTGCAGCAGCGAATCGGGTATCGCCTGCGATGCTCCGAATCTCACCGTACAGATTATCGCGCCGTTGTCTTCCGTGCAGCGGCACGTTGAGCAGTAGAATGACATAGGGGGAGATAACGGTCACAATCCCCCTACTCCGTCCCTCTATCCCTTGTTTCAGTCCAACCGAAAGCCGGTTTAATTCTTCAGAACGCTCCGCATCGGAAACCCGCGGATAGATGACCGCTACTTCGTAACTGCCCCACAACAAATCCGCTTGTTTTGTCTTACTTCTCAACTTTGCCGGATCTCCCGTCTTCTCCTGAGGAACGAGTAGACACTGCAGATACAAATCCCGGTTCACAACCTCTGTCTGACGCCCTTCGTTCGAAAGGGATTCCTTTTCGATCTGCTCGCGAACCAGTTTCAAGCTAGCCGACATTTCGCTGATGTTTACTGGTTTAAGGAGATAACCAGCGACCCCATACTTGATCGCTTGTTTGGCGTACTCGAAATCGGCATATCCGCTGAGAATAATAACATGCAAATGTTTACCGGCCGTTCTCAAGTGCTGAATCAATTGTAAGCCGTCCATAACGGGCATACGGATATCTGCAAGTACGACCTCAGGGCTTTCTTCCTCGATGATTTTCAATGCTTCTTTACCATTGCCTGCTGTAGCTATAACTGTAAAACCGAGACTCTCCCACGGAATTAGCGTTCGAAGTCCTTGCCGAAGCTTCGGTTCATCGTCCACGATCACTACCTTAATCATTGGATGCACCTCCAGGAATGAAAAACGTGATGTAAGTACCTTTCCCGGGCTCGCTTTCGATACACAAGGCACTGGATGCCCCGTACAGCATGACGAGCCGATCGTTTACATTTCTAATACCGATCCGCTTGCTCTCCTGTTCATGTACGGATACGGCAAGTTCCGCCCGAATACTAGCGAGACGTTCTGCCGGGAAGCCTGCGCCGTTGTCCCATACCTTAACTCGAACTCCCTTCGGGATTCTCTTCACTTCAACTTTAATGACAGCTCCTTCTTCGCGGTTATCAAGACCATGAACGATGGAATTTTCCACTAAAGGCTGAATAATCAACGGAGGGATGGGCATCTCCTCCAAATCAGGATCAACCGTCAAGCTATATTTCAACCGGTCTTCATAGCGGAACTTTTGCATACCCAGATAACAGCGCACACGCTCAAGTTCTTCCCGAAGCGGAATGTTGCCGTTACCAGCCTCCAGACTGCTGCGCAATAGCGTGCTCAGAAGCCACACGGCCTCTGCAATATCATCCTGCTTGCGAATGTGAGCCTCCATTCGTATGGATTCTAAAGAGTTGAAGAGAAAATGCGGATTAATCTGGCTTGCCAGCATTTTGAACTTAATTTCGTTTTGTCTTTGCTCTACAAGATTTTTCTGATGATTCGTTTCTTGGACTTCTTGGACCAGATCATGCACGCTTCTAACGAGCGCATTAAATTGCTTGGACAACAAGCCAACTTCATCTTTACCGTCAATATGGAGATACGTTTCCCAAGATCCCAGTCCCACTTTGGACATATGTTTGCTTAGGCGAAGCAGCCTTCCGGATAATAGCGAAGCCGAAGCATAGATTAGTAATACTGCAAACACCAGGCTGACCGTTATCACAACTACGCCGAGCCGGATCACTTGATTGGCATCACGGGTAATCTCGGAAACGGAAAAAACAGAAATGATCCGAAGTCCATTCCAGCTATTCTCCGGATTGAGATTTGCGATAACCACTTTGGAAGCTTTGCCGCCCACAACCGTGTTATAACTTCCTTCCTGACGCGAAAGAATCTTTTCTTCCCCATCAATTTCTGACAGGTTCTTCCCGAAAAACTCCGCTTCGTTGGATCCGACGACCCGATTCCGGTTATCCACGATAAGCGTAGTGAACGACTCCTGGTCCAGAATCGAACTTAATTGCTGTTTATCTACATTAATGACCAGAACACCTTTTTGCTCTATTGAATCCACAGGGAATGAACGTATGAGACTAAGCTGCTCGGTATCGTTACGTTCATCCTTGATTAGGTTCCAACCGGCAAGTCCTTTCTGGTCTATGGCCTCCTTGTACCAAGCTTCAGCTGTAATGGTAGTGTCCGGCTGGATAAATTCCCAGTTGTTGAGTGCTTCCGGATTAACGACATATACGCGAATGCCCGATATCTCCTTGTACAATTGGATGTAGTCGCGAATATCCGTATATTCCCGGTATGCCTGAATAACCTCTGTGTAACTTTCATATTTTTTGGCGGCCACCCTCTTCATCCGGTTATCAATGGTTAACCGGTAGGAAATGTCCAGCGGTACCTTAATCAGCTCTTCCGTACGTTTTCTGACGCGCTCCACATTGTCAGATACCTGCGAAGAGGCGTCATTAATGACAATCTCCCGAAGCTTCCCGGTCAAAAACAAGCTGGATAACACTAACGGAAGAACAGCTGCTGAAATGAATGTAAGCGCCAGTTTCTTCTTCATTTTCATGTCATTCATCATTCGGATAAAATTCATAGAATCATCCTCCCGGGCCAATACGGCCACTGCACGCAAAATGCCCCTTTTCACACAAAAAGGGGCAGAGATTTATTTGATGTATTGTTACTCTTTCGGATAGTGAAAGCGCCTTTACATCAAGCTTTGTCAGGACTTACAGCTCGGACACGGAACCATCCGCTTTCATGATCCTTTTGTTCATAGGGAAGGGACAGTCCCAACTGCATTAACCTATCTCCCCCAAGGATAGACTGTTCTCCGCTGTATCCCGGCTGAATCTCGTATGCAAGTTCAGGATGAAGTCCGGCTAGACGCAAAAATCTCTGGGGCGCGTTTGGCACGGCCATCACTTGAAAATAGTAGACCAGCGCCTCCTCTTTATTCTCGGAAACAAACATCCAAGCAGACTCATTTCCTTCGAAAGGGCTCTTCAAACGGTACAAATCACCCCTCTGTACTAATCCGCGAATCTCCTTGTAGGTTACGATTTGGCGTTTGACCGTCTCTTTGTCCTCTTCAGAGAATTTCGTAAGATCAAGCTCATAACCAAAGTTTCCAGACATCGCGACATCGCCCCGGAAATCAAGGGGTGTCACCCTGCCAACTTGATGGTTCGGCACGGCCGACACATGTGCTCCGATTGCGCTTACGGGGTAAACCAGGCTGGTGCCGTATTGAATCTTCAGCCGTTCCACGGCGTCAGTATTATCACTGGTCCAGGTTTGCGGCATGTAATAAAGCATGCCTGGATCAAACCGGCCGCCTCCGCTGGAGCAACTCTCGAAAAGAATATGCGGGAATGCGGTAGTAATGCGCTCTAACAGCTCGTACAATCCCAGAACATAACGATGGGCAGTCTCGGATTGACGTTCCGGCGGCAGATCAGCCGAACCTATTTCTGTTAAGCAGCGGTTCATATCCCACTTCACATAAGAGACCGGCACACTGGAAAAAATAGCGGACAGCGAGTCATAGATATAATCGCGCACTTCTTTGCGGGTATAATCCAGCACTAGCTGACATCTTGCTTCACTGCGTCTCCGCCCCGGAACATGAAGGCACCAGTCTGGATGCTCCCGGTACAGCACACTGTCCGGCGAGATCATCTCAGGCTCAACCCAGAGCCCGAATTTTAGGCCAAGCTTATTGATGCGTTCCGCAACCTCCTGAAGACCACCTGGGAGCTTCCGGCGATCCTCGTACCAATCACCAAGCGACGAATTGTCAGAATCCCTTTTCCCGAACCAGCCGTCATCCAAAACAAACAGCTCGATCCCCAGCTTGGCTCCCTCTTCCGCTATCGATACCAGCTTATCGCTATTAAAGTCAAAGTAGGTAGCTTCCCAGTTGTTGACTAGAACAGGACGTTCTTCGTCGCGATATTCCCCCCGGCAAAGCCGGGTCCGATACAAACGGTGATACGTGCGGGACATGTCTCCCAGTCCTTGCCCAGAGTAAACCATAACTGTTTCCGGGGTCTGGAAGCACTCCCCTGGACTGAGCAACCACGCAAAATCAAACGAATTTATCCCGATGCTAAACCGCGTAGAGCCAAACGAGTCCACTTCCGCATCTGCTTCAAAGCCACCGCTATAGACAAGGCTAAAACCGAAAGCCTCACCGTGATGCTCCGTCGTTTCCGGAGTGACCAACGCGGCAAAGGGGTTGAATTGATGGCCGCTCATGCCTCTTTTACTGTCGATGCGGGTCTCCCCTTGATGAAGCGCTTTGCGGGTAATATTACCTTCCCGGGCCCAGGCACCTGAAAGATACGTTATCTCAAAATCGCGTTTGCCCGGAAAATCGACACTGGCACTCAGGGCACGCCGAAGCCGCAACTTTGTGTCCCCCTCATTACTCAGCCGGGCCGAGCGAATGATGACGTCACGATCTGCGAAGATGCTATAACTAAGCACAACTTTAAGCCCTGAATAAGCATCAGTTAAGTCCAGTTCCAGCGTATCTGCTTCCGTTTCTTCCTCGGTATAAACGGCCGGTAGCCCGGCTAGGGCAGGCTTTCCCTTAGTCATCCGGTAACCTTCATATTTCAGCTCAGTGATGCGTGTTCCATCCTCAAGTTCAACCTGGTACGCCGGATTCCGGAAGTCCCCGCTCCCATATTGCGGGTATTCTTGCGGCAACCGGTCTATTCCAGCCTTCTTCGGGGTAGCAATTAGCAGATCGGACATGGGTTCCCGGTGTTTCAGTCTGCTCCCCCAATATACATGTACAGGGTGACCATCTACTATCTGTAAAATGTAGCTCATGCCGGACGACTGCAGATGAAATAGCCCTGCTTGCTCTTGTACGATTATGCCCATAACAAAATATCCCTTCCTTCCAGTAAATACTGTCTACATGGTTTAATACTTGATAAGTCCATGCATTAGAACAGGCAGTTCTATAGAAATAATATATTAAACTCAGATATAGAGTACATGGCATGGTACTCACTAAATATGTTATGATACTAGATATTTTATATTAAGGAGATTTATTATGATTGAGTATCTGCCACGTAGTAAACAGCATACAGAATTACAACTCAACCAATTCGGCATTGAGGATTGTATACCGGGTCATTTTTTTGGGCCAGCTGTGAGGAGTCACTATTTACTCCATTATGTTTTGAGCGGGGAAGGATTCTTTGAAGTGGGTGGAATTAAATACCGGTTGCGGAAGGGACAGGGGTTTTTAATTTTTCCCGATGTATTCACTTATTATCAAGCTGATACAGCAAATCCTTGGTCCTATTGCTGGGTTGGTTTTAACGGGACATCGGCGGAACTGCTCCTCAAGCAAGCAGGGCTGACAAAGGATTCCCCTATCTTCCGCTACGACAGAGATGATATGATTTACCAGTACTTGCAGTTGATGAACGAGTCGCGGGGATTCCGTAAAGCCCGGGAAACCAGACTGACGGGGCTGCTTTATTTATTGTTATCGCTGCTCGTGGAGTTCAGTCCGGCTACATCCCCTGAATTAAAAGAAACCCGTGCCGAGATTTACGTTGAAAAGGTAAAGGATTTTATCGAGATGAATTATCCTGAAAAAATAACCATTTCGGACATTGCCCAATTTATCGGACTCAATAGAAGCTATTTATGCTCGCTATTCAATCAGCGGATGCATATAAGCATCCAGGATTATTTGATTCGCTATAGAATCAATAGAGCATGTGAGATCATGGGAAACGCGGAACTTTCAATCGCTGACATTTCCCGGTCCGTAGGCTATAGCGATGCTTTGCTATTCTCAAAAATGTTCAAAAAGCTAAAGGGCTCCTCTCCTAAACATTACCGGGCGGAGGTTTTTGCCCTAACCCAGGACGATTCCCCAAAGCAAATTCAGCAAATTGAAGAGGAACATCTTTTTTATAGCGGATTCACACCATGAGAAATAGAAGAAATAGATATGCCGAAGCCAGTAAACTATTCTGTAAAGTTATATAATGTGATTAATTGTAAATTAGGACGGTGTATATTAATGAAAAAGGATCGTTGGGGAATATTTATATGTATAGTAATCATCTTAGAAATTATTGATGTGTTTTATAGTTTAATATTTAAACAATCTATAGAATGGTTTTCTTTAATTATCTTAACTCTCCTTTTATTTTTTATTTTTACTTCTTATAAAACTGGAAAGTGAAAAGTTCTAATCTTTAAGAAGCCAGCGAACCGGCATCAAATTCACTGTTTCCTTATTTGGCTTGGATTATTTTCGTTATGGATAAGTGCGGGTTACAAGCAAACATGCGATAAATAGATTTGCGTAAATAAGCCATGACCGTTAAAGCGGTATCCGTACAAGCGAAGTCTATGATTAGAATATGGCTCATTGAATCACCACTATCTTTTAGATTGTGAATTTATGTTCAAACTTAATACGAACCATAGTATAGCATAAATTATTATTTGATCGAAACATTCATTCCTTATCGTTTCCTTATAATCGCTTGGTATTCTGACAGCAGATCAACAAACAAGACGATTTTATTGATTCGAGGAGGAATACATATGATTACGAAAGCTAGAACGTTAAAGTGTTTAATGGTAGTTGGGATTAGCATTTCCTTAATGCATAATGCGGTTTCTGCCTCGGCAGCGAGCCAATCCCATTTCATATCGAGCCAGACAGATGACTTGCTCCCGCTCAGGCAAGTAGTAGAGAAGCTGGGCATGAAGATGCAGTGGGATAAGGCAACGCGTACGGTCAAGGTTATTAACTGGGCTGGTGGGCTGCAGATTCAACAACAGGCTAACAAATTGGTTGCCAAGCTGAATGGTGAGCCTGTTCAGAACGCTGGCAAGATTGAAATGAAGCAGGGGAAGACGTATATGTCGGAGCAGCTTTTCAATACCATTATGAAGTCGAAGCTGGATTGGGTACCAGAGACGAAAAATTTCCATTTGAGCCAAAGTGATTTAACAATGAGAACTGCAGCTTTTCTGACTAATATGCAACGGGGACAACTGATAGAGGCCCTAGCGTATGCTGATCAGAAGCTCGTTCAGACTTCCATCCCGACTCCTGTTACCATGATGCTTAACCAGCTTGTTGGGGCATCCATCATAGAAATAAATAGGACGAATAATGCTGTGCATCAGGTGGTAACAGCAATTTTAGAGCTGCAGGGCAGCAAGTTTGATGTGGAGATACGCTATAATAACCAGGGATTGATAGATGATATTTATGTCAATATGCATGTTCCAAACAGTTATAAGCTACCAGACTATGCAGATCCCTCTTCTTACACAGAGAAGGCAGTCGTTATTAACGAAGGAAAATATACTGTACCAGGCACTTTGACGATGCCGCAAGGCAAGGGACCTTATCCGGCGGTTGTATTGATTCAAGGCGATGGAGAGTCGGATCAGGATAACACATTTATGGCGGTTAAACCTTTCAAAGATATGGCTGCTGGTCTTGCAAGTCGTGGTATAGCAGTAATAAGAGCTGAGAAGATTACTCGTGAGCATTACGCACAATCCTATTCCACTTATACCGTGCAAGAAGAGTTTGTAGATCCTGCGTTATCAGCGATCAACATCTTGCAGAAAACTGAAGGTATCGATTCGAGTCGAATCTATTTAGCAGGCCACAGCCGTGGTGGGTTGATGGTACCACAGATTGTTGCACAGGCAGAGCCAAACTCTATTGCCGGTGCTTTCATTCTGTCATCACCGAACCCTCAGTTGACGGAAATTGATACTTACTTTGAAGCGAGTGCCGAAGACCAGGTAGAAGCGGATACACTGGCGATCTATCGAGAACAGTTAGGCCTAGTGCTTCAACCAGACTTTGATCCGCATCATGCTGCGGCGTTTCAGTTGACACCAAATGCATACTGGTGGAACAGTTTGAAGAACTATGTGCCAGGACAGGTGCTGATCAAGCATCCTATTCCGCTTCTTATCCTGCAGGGGGGCAGAGATGCACAGGTTACCTCAACTGAACTGGAACTATGGAAGGAGACGTTGTCAGGTCTTTCAGATACAAGCTATAAGCTCTACCCTGAATTGAATCATGCCTATATCGAAAGTGGCAAGGGTGATCCGATGTATGAATTCCTTGTTCCTGGCAATGTGCCAACATATGTGATTGATGATCTGGAGAGCTGGATCAAGAGTCATTAGGTCAGTAACTGGACAGTGAAAAGTTGTTCTATGAGAACTATTCACTGTCCAGTTACAAAGTAAAGATAAAAGAATTGATTAAATATCACTGCCCAGTGATACTCTTATGAGATGGTAAATTCCGAGATACAAGTGTCGTTATACTTAGAGCCTAGGTTGACTTCTAATATGGTGAACGTAATGCTGGTTGTTGCTTTAACTTTTGGCAGATCCCATACGGATTCCTTCGTGAAATCAGCAATGACAGAGGTTCCATCGGAGAAGGTTATTTTTGCTTTACGCACACTGTTGTTCTCCAGATAAGCGGAGACGGATTTACCATACCCCGGAAAAACCTTCAAGCTGCTAACCTCAGTTTTTTGGGGGAAGCTAATCGTAAAGCTTTGTCCTATTCCACTCCCTTTAACTCCTTCGCACCAGCATGTGGCTGTATCCCCATCGATTACTTGATTTGCATTATAAGAGCCGGCCTTCGATTTAGGTAATGTGGATGATGCTGTGATTTTGGAAACCTTAACTTTGTTAGCAAAATGAGAGGATTGCGACCATAAATCCTTGATTTCTGTTGCCTTATAGGTGTGCAAATTCACTTTATATTCGGTTAAGAGAATCCCTCTTACATACACTTCGACATAAGCAATCCAATTTTTATTGCTTTCATTGTCTGCAGCAGGGTAAATGAATTTCACCAGATTGGATTCTTTGCATTTGCAGTATTGGGATACAACAGCTAAGGCATCCCCTGGCTTTGGAACCCGGTTCGCATAAGGATCACGAATGAAGGTCTGCGGCTGAGCAAAAATTTTGTCCATGTCCGGGGGAAGTGCTCCCATTTTAAGCACGATTGTACCAGTTTTGAATTCAATGATACCCTCTCCGCGCATAGTCCTTGGATTTTCATGCTCGGTATAGTCCAGATATTCGTAGGTGAATGTCACGGGTTTCTGTTCATTATTAGTTTTCGAATTGCCATCGCATCCTCGCTTCTTTTCTTATAAATTCTATTGATGAACAAATACTCATTTAATATAGTAGTACATAAAATATAAAAAGTTTGTCGAATGTTAGCGATTTTTAACCCTTCGCCTCAAAAAAAGTCACCAGAAGAAAGATCGGATCCGGAATCACCCGCGACAAGGGAAATGTACTTTTGTTATCTTTTGTTTACATATTGACCAAACTTTAGCCACATGTGCCCGATATAGTGGAAAACAATAACAATCAAAGGGCAAGTATACTTTGCTCCTAAGAGGAGGAATATCCTATTGTCAACCATATCTCGGTCACAAAATGATTCCGGCCATGTGAAGAATGGACAAGGTAATATGCGGGGAACGGGGCGTCTGATACTATCGGATGGACGAAGGCTTAAATGCATTCTCAACACTAACTGTGTTGGAGATGTTGTACCTTTCCTCATTAATAAAAGCGCATTAATTTATCTGAAAGGAAGGTTAAGAAATGAATACAAACATTATAGAACGTGAGTTTTGCTGCACAAGAGACGGGGGAACAACTATGCAGCGTATTGTTTTGATTTCTGCGGTGGCTGTACGCATGGGGAAGGTAGAAGTGACGGAGAAACAACCGATATGACGGTGCAGACTGAATGCGAGGACCTTAAAGCCGTCATGGATTATGTCAAAAGTTTATCCTATGTAGATGCAAGTAAAGTATCGCTTATGGGCTTTAGCCAAGGCGGATTTATTTCGGCGCTCACAGTAGCGCAACGCGCAAATGAAGTCGAAGCGTTAATTCTCCTTTACCCGGCACTCTGCATACCAGATGATGTTCAGGATCATGTGGACAATCAATTAGTCAAAATCCGGGCAGCTTACACATTAAAGGGAACTGATTATTAGGGTGAGAAGTGCCTGTTACATATCGTTAACCAGAGCGTGAACGGGGAATGGTAGCCTACTGTAAATACAGACAGCAAGGCACTCGCTTTGGGGTTTTAATTTCAATAGTTCTCGAAGGAAGCGGTCAGAAGGAAACAACTGAACTATAGACGAATCAGAGTTTCCCTCTCCTTTCAGTTATGAAATATTGCTAGACCGGCTTGCCGCTGGGGCAGCAGATGATTGAAATCCGCTAAATAACCGGTCGAAGCGCCGCATCATTGTCTCAAGCGGACTAATTGAGAAGCGCACAAGCAGCCCACCTGCAATGAGTGTTATCAGTACGACACTTACGACACCAAATGTATAGTCCATACCACTAATTATGAGCACCCAGGCAAGAACAAACTGAGCAGCATATAGAGTTAACGCTACTTGTCCAACTGCGGCAAAAGGTGTAAGTATAGCAGCCCCCTTCTTCGCTATAAGACATGTCAGTCCCAGCACTAGAAGAGAAGTACCCAGCCCAATCAGGAGTTGAAATGTTGACCCGCTCTGCGGACCTGAGGTCAGAAGCATTTGCCACAGGGGCGGTGCTACATTGTGTGGCCAGATTGCATATGGATCTGGCTGAGTAGTGGCGATATTCGTATAATCTAGAAGCCATTTCTCAAAAGAATGGGCCAGCCCAGGAAGCACCCGGTTGGAAAACAGCTTAGAGATGACAAGTAGAATTATGCCGCTGATGATAAGCCACGTTGCATTACGTAGACTATGAAGGTTAAGTCGCCCGATCACCATGCCAGCAACGAAAACCGGAGCGACCCCAAGCGCAGATAATGGACCGCCAGCTATGTCTCCTAGGAAGTAGGCTTCTGACAACACACTGCCACCTAGAATCATCAGTGGAGGTCCAGCCACAAGCAGTACTAATGATATTGTAAAAAGTGTACGCCTAGAGCAACGAACCAACACTAAAGCCAATACGAATAATGTAGCATAGGCAGGTAAAATAACCCCAAAAGGACCATTTAACATAATAAGAAGATAACCAATAAGATCAATGAATATTGCCCGTGCCAGCATCTGTGCCCTGAATGCAGCCATCTCCACTCCTTTTTCAATCATGCGCTGTGTCATGATCGAGTAGGAGATGCCGGAACAAAGTATGAATAATATCATTGTGTTCCCTGAGACAATAGAAGCAATAACATCGTTTGAAGTAAAGTGCTGCAAAAACATTCCTATTACCGCTAGCCCTCGTGCTGCGTCCAGTGCAATTAGACGCCGTGTACCCTGCGAATTTATACGGCTTGACAACTAAATTCCCCCTCAAAAATATGTTCGTGCCCCGGTCAACTTATCGACAGCTTCTCTGGCATACGATCGGTGAATATGGCCAGCGATTCATTAGAACTAGGAACCAGCAGCTGCAGATTGCCCGGTTTCTGCACTGAATATTGAATTCGCCAGCAAACGGTATTGATGCTGTGAATGGCCGTTATTTGTCAAGTCGTTAGCGAATACCGTCAGATTTTTATTATTTTCTTTGTACGTAAAAGCCATGATCTGACCCTTGGCGGCAGCGTGTTTCGGCCACCAGCCTGCTTTGTAAAAATTCTCTTTGTCGCTTATTTTAGCAAGTACTTCTGCCGTTTTCGGCACAGCTGTAATATATGAACCACTGACAGTATAAAAATCCTCCTGTTCTTTGTAAGGTGCAGTAATAACGTTGTCTTGACTAACGTCTGCCAGGAATACCCCTTCATAACGCTCCCAGTCAGGTCCGGCAAAGGCGAACCCGGGAATCCAGTCCTGGATATTCTTCATCCCCATATTTCCATATGCGATATAAGGTTTTCCGTTCCTTACCAGCTCAGCAGAATCAAACGTATTTACGAGGATGTCAGCCTTCTTCTGGTCTGCTGTCACATCAAAGCCCAAATCTTCCAATACAAACTCAGGTTCACCCAGAGCGGCTACAGTCAGGCGTTTAAGGTGTTGTCCAACTGGCTTACTTTCCCCAAATGTATCCACGTCAAGAACATATTTGGAAGCTAATGGTTCTAGGTCCTGATAGGAAACGACAAAATCTCCTGCTTCGTGCCCCTCTTCACTTGCTGTAAGCATCGTCACTGCTTTGCCTGATAAGAGCAGATCGTTGACCGCTCTGATCGCATCATTATTCGTGTTGCGAATGAGGACGTACGCAATGTTGTTTGGCATTGTCGTCCCCGGTACCGGGACGGATGTTACCGGCATCGTTTTGCTTGCAAATACGCGTGGCTCCCGGATCACATAACGATCGAACCCGCGCAGATCAGGGAAATTCTGAACAATCTCTCCGGCAACCGATTTATAGTCCGATACATCAATTCCATCATACAAGACGAGATTTGCCATGCCTCGCATCGACTGATGCATATTCACAACAAATGATCCTGCAGGGTATGTCGTACCGTCAACGGTTACTGTTTCTGTTGAATGCTCAACCTGAACCCCGTTTCGCAGGAAATATTCAACCATACGATAAACTTCAAGCGCATTTTTCTGTACGCTTTTATCAACTGGCAGTACGTAATACTCCGGAAAGAAATTTGCATTCCCTTGACGCGGGCGGCCGATTTCTTTATTTTTGGCATTGACCAAATACTTATCTACTGCACGATTATCAATATTATCCACACCGCGTTCATAGACTTTGAGTTGATTCAGGAACAATTT
Organism: Paenibacillus sp. FSL L8-0470; assembly: GCF_038008625.1. Lineage (NCBI taxonomy): Bacteria > Bacillati > Bacillota > Bacilli > Caryophanales > Paenibacillaceae > Paenibacillus > Paenibacillus sp. FSL L8-0470. Next base: position 1,669,913 of record NZ_JBBOZM010000001.1, on the reverse strand, counting down.
TTTCTGATTATTCATGACATAGGATGTTGCTGCTGCCACGCTATAGTATAGTGCTTTCGTAGACTCTTCGTTATTCTCCGGAATTTCCAGCGTGTGTCCGAGCGCCCCATGATGCATGGCAAATACGGCGGTATACATCGGAGAAGCGTCATCCCATCCCAAAGCCGTACCTTTTGAAACATACTTCGAATCTTTCACAGATTTCCGGTGTTCCTCGTAGGGAATATGATAATAATCATACTTGGTGTTGGCGATGCCGGCTTCGCCCATGGCTTTTGCTTGCTCCACCATACTGTCAATGAGCAGGTCGTATTCGATGTTAGGATCATGCGGCGGCGTAGCCGGTTCAATCAGGAAGCCTCTATCAAACCCATGCAAATCAAGAAAAGAAAGCGGGGACCATTTCGCAATTTGTTCTGTTACGCTGCGCGTCTCCGGTTGCGTCTGATAAGAGTTGTCCCGGTTCAAATCAAAATAATTGGCATTGCCCCGTTCCGTATGAACGCGGCCATCCGGATTATCCGTATAAACCAGCAGGAAGAACACATGCTTTAACGCATCATCTACATTGAAGTTGACCTTGCTTGCTTTGCCATCGGACAGCGTGGTGTTATACGTAATCCGATCGTCCAATGCCATAGACTTAAAATAATTAAAAATGGCATCGACACCCGGCGATTCATTCGGATGAATATTATTCAGCCAGATGGGCACGGCATAGTCGCTGAATACACCTGATTTAATATCGGCTTGCAGCTGCTTGGGATTATTCAACATGGCAGCATGAGTTACATTCTGATATTTGTCGACCGCTGCTTTGTCCTTAGCGACGATCGTGAAGTAAATATCCCTTCCTTCGACCGACTTTCCAATGGATTCGGTATGAATGTACCGTTTGTTTTTGATTGCGGCTTGCTTTGTAACAGCATCAATCTGCGGCTTCAACTCCTCGTAAGTCAGGAAGCTGTCATATGGCGTTAATTTCACCGGAGCCTGGGCAATAACATGTCCGTTAGCTTTTGCCGCCAGATCATAGGTTCCCATCAGTGAAGCGAATAACGGCTGCTGCAGGCGGGGTTCAGCCAGATTGTCCGTACTGTAAGGCAGGTCAAAGGTAATGCTGGCCGTGAGTACCACTCCTTTCGTCTTTACATTGTTAACTGTGATAAAAGACGGACCGGTGTAATTACGTTTTTCAAACGCAAATTTCTTCCATTCGGATAACGGTTTGCCTCCATAGGTCCAGCTGATCCTTTTTGAATCTACACCTTTCGGCAGATTAAAACGGACTTGGATTGTTTTCTTTTCCGTCATGGATGCCACATTGTTATTCATTTTTAAGACTTGGACAGGTTTAACTTCACTCAAAGACTTTTCACCGTGAGCCGTCGTGCCGGTCAGCAGCGACAGTGAAATTAATATCGCCAGTGTGCCTTTATTTAATAGCTTCTTCAACATTCTGTTTCCCCTCTTCTGACTGTTCCGATGCATCGTTTTCAATGATATTCCGGACATATTCTTTCAATTCATTGCTGCTTGAGACGCCCAGAACCGCCGCTCTTCCAACATAGGTTTCTTTAACCAGGTTCATTGGAGGAATTTGCTCACTTGCCTCCATTTTGCTTCGGTATCCCACTGACGCCAGTTTCCACATATCGTTTACCGATAGGTTGGTATCAATATAAGGACTGACCTCCTCAAGTATGGAAGGCAGCTTCATGATAGAGGTAGTGCTTTTCATTTTTTCGACGATGGCATTGGTGAATTCCCGCTGGCGTTTCGTCCGGGAGTAATCGGACATAGCATCATGACGAAAACGAACATACTGCAGTGCTGTTGTCCCGTCCAGATGCTGCTGACCCTCTTTCAGGTCAATGTCATATTCATGCTTATCGGCTTTACTCTCATAGTTCATATTCTTCTCGACATAGAAATCGACTCCACCTACAGCATCCACAAGCTTAATAAAGCCCTGAAAGTCTGTGTATACGTAAAATTGAATCGGAATTCCCAGTAGATCACTTATTGCACTCATCGCCGTATTGGGTCCATATGTGATCGCCGTATTGATACGGTTCTTGCCATGCTCCGGAATTTCGGTATAGGTGTCGCGGAGAATGGAAAACACATGAATACGATCACGGACCGGGTCGAGCGTTACCACCATCATGCTGTCGGATCTGGGAATCTCCCCTTTGGAGGTTCCGCGGGCATCCACTCCCATCAATAATATATTGACGGGTTCCTTGCCAGTCCATTTCGGAGGTTCTACGATCTTCTCATCGTTTGCTTTCACCTCATAAAAAGGAGAGTTATCCGCAGTTTTCCTTAAACCCTCCAGCCCTTTATAAATAGAAGAGACATAATAGAACACAAACGCGATAACCCCAACGAGAAAAATGGATGCCACTATTACAATTCTTTTCTTTTTCAACTTCATGTCGAATCCTCTTTTCTTTGTATTCCTCCCTTCATCATCCTTACTGTTCTTGCAAAGCTTGCAGGAGAAGAGAAGCGTAATATCTGCTGCCATCCGGCTTAAGATGCACTCCGTCTTTATAGAAGTAATTCTTTTCCCCCTCGCTTGCTGCGTACCAATCCACAACTTTGGCGTTATCGAATTCAGGAACCACATCTTTAATAGTTGAATTCACGGTATCCTGCCATCCTTTTGGAACCCTGGTAGTTACCACAAGCACCTGTTTGGCGTCGGACAGTGAAGTTAACACCTTGCGGAGTTGTTCCTTATTGAATGGACCATTCGTTCCAAGCTCTAAAATGACGTAATCGCCCAACGCCCCTTTTGCTTTTAATTCGTCAGTTACTTTCTTCGCTTGCGACATCTGTCTGCCCACCTTCCCGTCAACCGTGATTTTAGGAAGCAGTTCTTTCAGGTAGGGTTCGACTCCCACAATAACCGAATCCCCAATGACGGTAACCTCTTCTCCTTTTTGAATATCATCTTCTTCCCCGGCATTAGTTTGCTGCTGTTGCGGAGTGTTTTTTGAAATCTGCTGACTTTGTACAATCGGTTGATTGGCCACTTCTTTTTCAATTGAATCCGAGGAAGCTTCCCGATGTATCCCCAGGTATCCCAAAGCGAAAATCAGAATTACAAGACACCATACCATCCCTGTTTTTTTAAATTTCATCTGCATTTCATCCTTTCGGGCGTCTCTCGCCTCATCATGTGTTGTTAACTTTGATCACTAGCAGAATACCAATCGATGATGTTCACATTTTGAAACTCACCGGCAACCTCTTTCAAAGCCTCATTTACGGAATCCTGCCAATTCTCCGGTACCCGGGTGGTTACAAGGTAAACCTGTTTGGCGTCTTGTAAAGATTCCAGCAGCAGCCGGAGCTTATCTTTGTTAAAAGAGCCGTTGGTCCCCAGTTCCAATATGATACGGTTCCCCAGTTTTCCTCTTGCCCGCAGTTCATTTACAACATCCTGGACACTGGACATCTGCCTTCCCACCTCACCGTCGATGACGATGCCAGGAAGTATTTCTTCCAAAGATGAAGCGACATTCAAAATTAATGAGTCTCCGATAGCGGTAACTCCCTCTCCTTGTTCAGGAGGTTCTCCCCCTGCATCCTTGCTGCTAGAGTCCTGATGTTCATTCAAAGTAATCTTCTCGGCAATTACAGGACTAGAAATTTCAGGCTGCTTCTCGGCTGAGGCCGTTATCCAAGAAACAAACCGAAAGAAGACTAGAATCGTCAAAACTAATCCGGCCATTGGTTTGAACGAAAACTTGCTCTTCACGGATTGCAGTTGAGCGTGAAATCTGCCCCTCCGAACCGGCTCTTCAATGTACTTGTAGGAGAAGACGGACAACATCAGGATGACCGAGAGCTGCAGCAAAATTCTTGTAAACCCCAGCTCTTCGTTAGCTGCATTCGTATTCATCAAAATAATCACCGGATAATGCCAAATGTAGAGACTATAGGAGCGTTTACCAATCCAGGCTAGCGGCCGGCAACCCAATATTCCGCCTAGGCGGCTGGCGGGGTGCACCAGCACTGCGATAACAGCCGCAGAAATCACAGACAAGAAAAGAAAACCGAATGGGTACAACGAGTCATCGTATTTTTTGGTTAGATAAATCAGTACAAGGATAATAAGCAAGCCTAATCCGCCTGTAATATCAAGCATTGACCGTCCGAAAGATGAGATCCTCCCGCTCAGCTTCCAGCTTGGCCAGCCGACTGCTAAGACCGCTCCAATCAGGATAGCGAATGCCCGGGTATCTGTTCCGTAATAGACCCTGCTTGGATCGGTTCCCGGTACATACAATATAGCCATGGCTATTGTAGATAAAAAGATTAAAACCAGGATATACAGCATTAACTTCCCCCGGCGCGGTGAAAGCCTTAAGCCAACGCGCAACGCAAGGGGCCAAACAATATAAAACTGTTCCTCAACGGAAAGCGACCATAGATGCCCAATCGGTGAAGCTGGACCAAAACTCTCAAAGTAGGAAACCTCATGAAATATGAGGTACCAGTTATTCATGTAGAAGATTGAAGAGAGCATATCCCCTTTTAGTGAAAGCAGCCTTGAAGGATCCGTAAACATAAGCCAGAGCCCAACCGTAATCAGCATGAATACCATGGCAGGCAGCAGCCTGCGAAATCTTCTCATCCAGAAATTCCAGATAGAAAGGCTATGATTCGTTTTCCATTCCTGAAGTATTTGATCCGTAATCAGGTATCCCGATAGCACGAAAAATACTCCAACCCCCAACAAACCACCCTGTGCCCACTTCAAATTAAAATGATAAGCAATGACTGCCAGGACAGAAATAGCTCTGAGGCCATCTATTCCCGGCATATAACGCTTCGTAAGATGATCCTGTTTCCCATTCATTCTGTTCAGTCCTTGTTTGTTATTGGGCTTTATCCTCTTTATTCACTATAGAGCCGAGATGTCGCCAAAGTTTGATCAGGATGTAAACAAGTTGTCACAAGCATGCCTGCTTTATTGAACAAAAAAAGGGGGCGGTTTCTTTGTACAATGCAGCCGCCAATGACCAAAAACGCAAAGCAGCGATCCTCCACTAACCGGAGGATCGCTGCTTTGCTAACTTTTTATGGCTTTACAATAATTACTCAAGTTCAATAATAAACGACGGTCCTCTCGTGAAATCGGTTTGCACGGCATAAGAATTTACGAAAGCATTGGACCCCTGAATCAACAGCTTTGTATTATCCATGTTCCAATACGTATCCAACGGCACGATCCCATGGTATACAGGTTCTCTGTACAAAACATTTCTACCTTGCATTTTGCCGACGTATACAGCATCTTCACCCTTCAAGGAGTAAGCAATGATTTTTCTGTTATCTGAAAATTTAAATGCAGATACGTTTTCCAGAATCACGGAAAGCTCACTGTTTCTCTGATCATATTCATACAGAGTTCCATCCGGTCCGAGAAATGCAAATTGATCGTTGCTAATCCATGTATTTTGTTCCCGCCCAATTTCATGTTTATAGATGATCTCAATGTTAGAACCCGTCACCCTTCCGAACTTAATAACGGTTTTCTCCGGCCGGTTGGATTCAAACAAGGTAAACAATGCGCTGCGGCCATCATCTGAAACATTTATGCTGAGAAGAGTATCCCCTTTCTCAAAATCCTTAAATTCATACTTTTTGGAAGCATGGGTCTGCATATCATAGATGTGTACGCTGCTTTTTTCACCTTCAGAGGCATTCAGTACTAAATAACTTAGATATTGACTGTTGCCAGACCAGGATATATCCTGCACATACTCTTGATCGCCGATGCTGAGTGTTTTGATCTCCGTTTCTTTTTCGTCCTTCAACGAGACTATTTTCAAGCCAGTATTGGAGGCGGTTGTCTGAGCGGCATATTTCCCGTCCGGAGAAAGCTCCATTTGAGGATTGCTTCTGATCTCTTTAATATTCCCGCTGTGTTCATAAGGATAGGTTAACCGTTTTAAGTTAAATTGTTCAGGTATGCCTGAAGTCTTGAATAAACCGACAATCGAATCGGCCGAGTCCCAGCCCAGCCAGTACCCCTCATTCATATATTCATCCGGCAGCCGGTAAATGGCTTTAACCTGGAAAGAGCTTGAACTCTGAGGCGCATGATCGGTTTCCTCGTTATCCGGAATAATTACGGTTTCGCTTTGAACTCCTGCCCTGCAGCCGGATAACAAAATTATTAGAAGAAAAGTTCCGAACATCCATCCCGAATATCTCCTGGTCATAGACTGTTCCCCTCCTCTGCCGCTTTCAGACTGCCGAATTCTACAGTAACAACCGTATGGTTGTTTTGGCTGATGACGGAAATCACTCCCTCTTGTTCATCAACAATAGACTTAACAATGCTTAGTCCTAGCCCGACACTTCCCTTTTCTGAGTCCTCGGAATGGGCCAAATAGAAGGGTTCGAAAAGTTTGGATAGTTGATCCTCGCTGATTGCATCACTTGGATTATCAAAGACAAACCGGACTTTGCCGTCAGCGTAAAGACCTTTCACTTCTATTTCCGAGAATGCCCAGCTGTATTTAATGGCGTTATCGATCAGATTAATGAAAAGCTGGCGTATCCGGTTAGTCTGACCCATGATCCATAAGTCACTTTCGATGTCAGCCCGGATCCTTTTTTTATATCGCTGCGCCCGCATAGCCATAGAGTCACAGACATCCCGAAGGATAGCGCCGGCATCCACTGCCTCTAAACCATCGCTCTTCACCTGACGTGAGACTTCAAGCAGCTTCAGCACCATCGCATGCAGCCGTTTACTTTCTTCTATGATGTGATTCATGCCTTTTTCAAAAAAGCTCCGGTCACGCTCTCCGTTAATCTTAATTAACTCGGCATATCCAAGTATTGAGGTTAAAGGCGTTTTAAGCTCATGGGTAATATTATCAAAGAAACGTTTTTCCTGTTGATGAAGCTCTTTGAGATGGTCGCGGTCTTTGCTGATAATATTGACCTGCCGGCTGATTTGCTCGATCATATCATTAAAGTTTTCCGCCAGCCGGCCGATTTCATCCTTTCGTTTAAACCGGATGCGGACGTCCAGATTTCCGTTTTTCACTTGGGAAGAGGCATGGGCAAGCTTGCCAAGCGGAAGTGTAATATGCCGGGACAAAATGTATGAAAATAGAAAGGCGGCTGAGAATATTGCCAAGGTGATATAGAGTGTTATATCCAGAATTCGATTACTCTGCTGATAAAGCTGGGTGAAATCCTTATAATATCGCAAAATGCCGACTTTAGCCCCGTCAATAACCACGGGATAAGAAAACATAACAGAGGTTTGATTCTCATTGTCCCGGATACTGTATGCGGTTTTGCCTGATACTGCTTCCTGCAGATCTTTGCTTTCCGTCTGCTGGAAGACGGACTTGTCCGAAGCATACAGCAGTTCACCTTTAACCGTGTATACGCCTACGGTATTCCCTGTCGCATGATTCAGACTGCTCCCCAATTCCTCGGCCATTTCCCCAAAATACAATTCATTGCTAGAATAATGATTGATCAGAAACGCTTGGCGGACATACACATTACTGTTTGTTTTGAGTCCCACCAGCTCCGAAGTAATCAGGTCCTGATTGCTTGTCCGAATGAATGCTTGTACCGTTTGGCTCAGCACCATAAAAGAAATGAGGAAAATAAACAATAACCCGAGCAGGAACTTATGGCTGATTTTACGTATCATGCTGAAGCACCTGTTTTTTAAACTTATATCCGATTCCGAATACCGTCGTAATATATTCCGGCGCATCCAGTTTTTTGCGAAGCCGCTGGATATGCGTATCCACGGTGCGGGTATCCCCTGCAAAATGATATCCCCATACGCTGTCAAGCAATTCGGATCGGGTGAAGGTTCTTCCCGGATTTCTGACCAGCATCAGCAGCAGGTCATACTCCTTCGGAGTCAGTTCAATATCACGGCTGTTTTTCTTTACTACCCGTTCTTCAGCAAGAATTTCGATATCATGGAAACTATAACCTTCTGTATTTGCCTCGCCTTTATGTCCGGTGTTTGCTTGCTCAATTCTGCGAAGAATTGTCCGCACGCGTGCGATCACTTCGCGCAGGTCGAAAGGTTTGGTAATGTAATCGTCTGCTCCAAATTCAAGACCCAGCACTTTATCGGTAATATCTGATTTAGCGGTAATCATAAGGATGGGAATGTTATATTCGGAGGTTACCTTCTTACATATCTCCAGCCCGCTTTGATCAGGAAGCATCCAGTCCAGAAGCAGCAGATCCGGCTGAAATAACTGTATTTCACTCATTCCTGAGGCGCCGCTTGCTGCAATACGAGTGTTAAAACCCTCCATGGAGAGCCCGTATGAAAGCAAATCCGCAATTGGTGCGTCATCCTCAATGATAAGAATTTTTGCATTATTCATTAGAATCCCCTTCCTTGTAGTACTCATGCCTAGTTTGACATTGATATTTATGTTACCTATTTGTATGGAAATAATCAATTTGAATATAAATAAAACCGGCGGCCGCTAATTTTAGAAGCCAACGGTTTTATTCTTAAGTCTCAACATTCTCGCATATCCACATTAGTCTGCCGCCTGTTATAGTCTCTTCCTTGAAGGATATACCGCTCTCCTCATCACGGCCGATTTAAGTGAGCAGATAAAAACTTCCCCGTGATGTCAAGCACCTGAGGATTCCAGAAGCCTGGTCCATGATCTGCGCCTGCTACTTTATAAAATAAAACGCTCTGTCCATGCGCTTTCAAAGCTTTGTACATCTCTATACTCTGATTGATATGTACAACTTGGTCACTGTCTCCATGCACGATCAGAAACGGCGGAAGCGGTTTATTCAAATCCTGATGAAGGGGACTCGCCTTCTTCGCCAATTCCATATGTTCCTGTACCTTTCCGCCAATAAACAAGCCTTCAGGGGAATCGGCTGCATCGTGGTCAAGAATATGATTGTACTTCCCTAAGGTCAGCAGATCCGAGACCCCATAATAATCAATCACTGCACTGACTTCGTCTGACTGTTCACTATAAAGGCCATTATCATAGTCGCCCATAGTAAGTCCCGTCATTAAGGATAGGTGTCCGCCGGATGAATCACCCCATACCGCTACGCGGTCCGGATTAACACCATATTCCTCAGCATTCCTGCGCATGAACCGGATCGCACACTTCACATCCTCGACGGCAGCCGGGAAACGTGCAATACCGGTGTCTCTGATTTCCACACTGGCCACCACGTAACCCTTTGCCGCAATATGAGAGAGATTAGGAATGCCGGAATAAACATCCTGTTGTCTCCATGCAGAACCTTGGATAAAGACGACTAGAGGAAATTTGTATTCACTGCGGCTTGGCATAATAATTTGCAGTTTTCTGTCCAAATCGCCGTATGTTGCGTAAACTACATCAGGGCGGTAAGTACAGGAATAATAGGTACCTCCCTCCGCAAATTCCCCATATAGAATCTGTGTTCCTTCTGGTGTTTCATTGGCTGCAATATCCGCTGCTTTCTGATCCACTGTTAACAGCTCCTTGTATATAAGTAGCATTACTAATCTTCTATATCGAGCAGTGTATCATACTTATGTATGAAATAGCATTGAGCGCCGTATAACTCCAACAGCCGCTTCCGATATCAATATCTACTGAAGAACTACAGTGCTTTCCAACATTGCTGTCATTCATGAGGGAGACCTTTCTTATGTTATGCTGGATAAAGGTAACGGAAAAATAGAACGAAAAGAAATAAAAATCGGATGGATACAACTTTGCAGCAGCATGCTTCTTTTTGGAGGGATTCCATTGCCTGGAAAAAAGTCAAAAAGCAACTTATCCGCAGACAAGTCGCTTTTTGAACGCTGTATTTTCTAGAATAATAACTCTACACCTCACTCTTTAAGCGAACCTACTACAATTCCTGTAACAAAATATTTTTGCATAAAAGGATAAATTAAGAGCAGCGGCAATGTTGAGACAACGATTTTGGCGGCATTTAGTGTCCGGTTTGAAATCTTGGCGTATTCTATCAGCTTTTGCGGATCGGTTATATTTTGCGCGTCTACGCTGAGCTGCTGGATATAAGTCTGCAACGGATAATTTGACGTCTTATTTATATACACCAGAGCACCGAAATAATCATTCCAATGCCCAACAATCGTGAACAGCGTTACTGTAGCAATTGTAGGCAACACCACAGGCACGTATATGGTTGAGAGAATTCTCCACTGCGAAGCCCCATCAATGGTTGCAGCTTCCTCCAAGGATTTGGGCACTGCCCGGAACGCGTTCATCAATAGAATGACATTCCCGACCGCCACGGCTCCCGGCAGAATCAGCGCCCATATGGAATCGAGGAGATGAAGCCCTTTGACTACCATAAAGGTTGGAATTAGCCCCCCGGAGAACAGCATGGCGATAATCACAATATTCATGTACACCTTCTGCGCCCGGAATTGTTTTGAGCTTTTGGATAACGGATAAGCGGCCAGAATCATCAGACTCATGTTGACAATCAAACCAAGGACAACCCGCTCTACCGAAATCATAAATGAGCGCCAAAACTGGCTGTCCGAGAATAGCTTCTCATAGGAACTGAACGTAGGATGAACCGGAAAAATACTTACCATGTTGGCAGAAACCGCCGCGTTGTCACTGAACGAAATAGCAACCAGATTAATTAAAGGAATCAGGCAGGACAAAGTGAGAGCTATCAGCAATATCCAGATCATGATGTCCGCAATTCGGCTTTTTATGGAATGCGCGTAAATGTAAAACACCTCCCTCATTAGAAAATTCGATAATCTGTTAACTTTTGAGCTAGCTTATTGGCAGAAAGAATGAGGACGATTCCGACAACAGACCGTAAGAGCCCGATAGCTGTACCTAAGCTGTATTGTCTCTCCACTAAGCCTACCCGGTATACATAAGTGTCAATAATATCGGAGGTTGCGTAAACCAAGGGATTATAAAGATTGAAAATTTGGTCAAAACCGGCATTGAGTACATTGGGCAAATTTAAAGTCGTAACAAGTAATATGGTAGGCATCAAGCCGGGCAAAGTCACATACCACAGCTGTTTAAAACGATTGGCTCCGTCGATGGAAGACGCCTCATAAAGTCCCGGATCAATAGCCGTCAATGAGGCTAAGTATATGATGGAGCCATACCCAAACCCTTTCCACACATCCGTCAGCACCAGCATAGGTCTAAACCAATGATTGCTGGCCATAAACAAAACCGGATCAATGCCAAGCCATCCCAATAATGCGTTGACCGGACCTTCGTACGAAAAAATATTCATCACGACTGTAGCCAATACGGCCCAGGAAAGAAAATTGGGCAAATACACAACGGTCTGCATAAACTTTTTGGCAAACCGCACGCGGATTTCATTTAACAATAAGGCGAATACAATCGAAACAAAGGTTCCCACAATAATTTTCCATATCGCGATTACCATTGTGTTGATTAAAATCTGCCGGCTGTCGGGAATTTGAAACATAAACTTGAAATTATCAAGTCCCACCCATGCTGATCCGCTGATACCTTTGGCCGGAATGTAATTTTGAAAAGCCATTACGATGCCGAACATCGGTATGAAGGAGAAAATAATCAAGAATACCATACTCGGTGCGAGCATAAGGTGGAACGCCGTTTGGTCTTTTTTATTTTTCATCAAGAATCATCTCTTTCAGCATCATTTGGAGGTGAGTGCTTCGTTGACTTCCTTTGTAATCGTATCGCCGCCGGTTTTTTTCCAGCTGCTCACAAAACTATCAAATGCATCAGGGGTTTGCTCTCCGGTAATGATTTTCAAATACATTTCAAGCTCCATTTTCGTCAATGTCGGCCACTTCAGCGCCATGGAAGGCGTTGTTCCAAAAAAGATAGGGTTAATCTCCTTAACCTTTGAATTCTTGACCAGGTTGGCAGTTGTAATGCTTGAAGTATACCCAGCCCACGCTGTCGGGTCCGGCTTCTCTCCGTTTTTCACGCTGTCCAGATATTTTTTGTAGGAGCGGTAGGAGTTCTTATCAATGTTGCTGATCAATTTGCTGCTGTCACCAGTCTTTAGCGCATCCTCATAAATCCCGACATTACGGTAAAATGCATCATAGTAATCGATATTCATGGCCAGCGGAGATCCACCGATATTATTGCTGCTGTAGTCCTCAAACTGCTTCAAAATGGTTGCGTCTTTTTCCAGATAACGCTGGTAATCAAACTGAAGGCTGGCCATTTTCACAGCAACCTCCGGATGCTCGAACCCCTTCCGGACCACAAGGTAACTACTCGCAGGATTTCCGGTGAACATCGTAACCGAGCCATCCTCCGATTGTGGAGCCACATAGGAAACCCAATTGGCATCCGGGTTCAATTTAAGCGTATCCGCCACCGTCCAGCTTCCCCACCAGTTGTCCATGAACGAACCGCTCTTTCCGCTGGTAAGCAGCGCCTTTCGGTCGTCCGGTGTCCGCACTGCAAATTGTTGGTCAATCAATCCCTTGTTGTATAGCTCCGCCAGCTTTGCAAGGGCAGGTTTCATTTCAGGCTGCACGGAACCATAAGCCGCCTTGCCGCTTCCATCCTTAATCCATTGTTTTGGGAAAGCGCCATACAGCGCAAAAATGTTGTTCAATTCGTACTGCCCCCCGGATATTCCGGCAACATTTTCATTATCGACCACAAGACCAACCGTTTTTCCGGCTCCATTGCCGCCGGGATCTTTCTCCAGAAATTGAGTAATAATATTTTCTACATCATCCATCGTTTTGGGCTCGGAGAGGCCCAGTTTGTCCATCCAGTCTTTACGCAACCAAAGTACACCCGGGCCGTGTGAAATTTCAGTAGTGGGCAGCGCCATTATTTTATCGTCAAATCTGGCGGTCTCCAGAACACGGCCATCATAGGAATCGTAAATCTCCTTAATTCGGTCGCTGGCACAGTTTTTATAGGCATCCGTTAAATCCGCAATCAGATCGTTCTCATAGAGCTGTTGTAGAGTGGTCTGGTCGGAGACCACCATGATGTCGGGGATTGTGCCCCCTGCAATGGCCATCGAAACCTTTTGAACATAATCCGTGCCGTCATTCGCTTCAAATGCAACTTCGTTTTGCACATTGAGCTTATTTTTAAAATATCTCGTCCACACATTGTTGGTGGAATTATCCCCCTCATAAGCTGTCCCCTCAAGCGGCGTATAGCTGGTTGCTGTCGCTCCAACCGTATAGTTAACGGTTTCAGGATAGGCTTCATAGGGTGTCGTCATGGCTTTCTTCCATGCCGGATCATTCAAATTGACCGCAGATTCTTTGGTGGTATTGTTGGAATTGGAGTTTAGACAGCCTGCAAGCGAAGCGGATAAAAGCGCTGTCAACAAGATAGAAGCAGACTTTTTGACTTTCGATTTCATTACATAATCCCCCTTAATGATAAGAACAGAACCCATATTATCTTGCATCTTAATTGTAGAACTATGGCCATTTGACCGTATACGCAAATAAATTGCGTTTTACACAAATATATAACTCACTTTAAGCAACTTGTTTTGCCCGCTGATTGAATTCATTTAAACCATGGTACAATCAAAATGAATTACTGGGTTTGGCATACTGCGCTTGGAGAGGACGACCGCTATGTTAAGCATATTAGTAGTAGATGACCAAAGGGAAGAACGGGAGGGTATTGAATTTCTCATTCATGAACTGGGGTTTCCCCTCCATGTCGTGACGGCGGAAAACGGACGAAAGGCTCTTGATTATTTAGAGCAAAAGTCCGTAGATATTCTCTTTACTGATGTTAGGATGCCGTTTATGGATGGACTGCAGCTTTCAAAAAAGGCTTTAAGCCTTCAATCCAGCTTGAAGGTTATTCTGTTCAGCGGCTTCGCCGAATTTGAATATGCAAAAACCGCCATCTCCCTCGGTGTTTCGGAATATCTCCTCAAGCCGATCAATGTTGAAGCCTTTAAAAATACCATGAAAAAAGTAATAGAGCAGTTAATGGACCAACAACAGAAACATGCCGCTTCGCAAATTAAACAAAATTATGTTAAGAAATATGTGCTTTTTAATCTGGTTAACGGCTTGGGAATGCCATCCTTAATGAAGGATGTTTCATTCGGTCTGCCCAATCAATATCATGGAATAGTTTTGATGGAATTTGAAAAGAATTTTTTTGAGAATGCCGAACCGGATTTCGAGGTATTTATCTTGTCTTTGTTAGAGGGGCAGATGGATTACTTAAATCTAAATGATTGTCAAAGTCTGCTGCTGTTTTGCCAGCCTCAATCCTGGTCTTTCAATTCCTCCCATGAATTAGGCATGCATATACGAGACAGCATACTAAAGAAATATAAAGTGAATTGCTACCTTGCTATTCATGATGAAATCACCATGTTGCCAGATCTTTCAACGGCTCTGATTCAATTAGATCAACTGATGGAATACCGCTTCTTCTCGCCGGATTATTTTGTATTTGATGTCAAAAAAGATTTTTATTTTGCTGATGATAGGCTCCCTGAACTCTCAGATAATGATCTATTAGACAAAATCAGAAGTGATTTGATGAATAGGGATTTTTTTAGTCTTAGAGCCAATACAGATTTATTGTATCAAAAATATGCGAAGCAGCTTCAATTTTCACAATTATATGTCAAGTACATGTTCTCCTCTTTGTATCAGGAAATTATGACTTATTCAGCACCTGTCACTGAAATAGAGCTCAGTCGAGGTATTGAAAAACTATACAAATCCGAGGAATTAAAGGAAATAAAAGAAATCATATTCGAAGGAATTGCTAGTCTTGAACAAGAGTACAGCAGTTCGGAATTTTTAAATCGGGATATTGCCTCTGTAAAGCAGTACATCGGGGATCATTATGGCGAGGATTTGAGTTTGGATCTTCTTGCTGCAAAGGTACATTTGTCTCCCCATTATTTAAGTTCAATTTTCAAAAAACATACGGGATACGGATTAAATAAGTATATTAAGAACGTTCGGATGAAAATAGCAAAAAACTTGCTGATGCAGACCCATCTAAAAGTATCGGATATTTGCTATAAAGTGGGATTCCAAAACGTTTCTTATTTTTGCCAAAATTTCAGGGACTTTTTCGGGCAAACTCCTGAGAAATTCCGGCAGTTGCATCAGAAATAACAGCTTGGGAGAGAACAGTATGCAGCTATGGCGGGTTTTTAAACAGAGAATTGGTGATTTTCGGTTTCAAACCAAAATAAAGCTTTCCTTTTTACTGGTAAGTATGATTCCTGTGATTGTTCTCGGAAGTTTTTGCTTCTCGAAAACCAGGTCCCTCTTAGTGCGGCAAGCAAAAGCCGATCTACATGCCACATTAACTCAAAGTGTCTTAGCCGTAAACAATCAACTGGATGTTTATAATAAATTAATGAACTTTCTGAGCTTCAATCAGGAAATTATAAATGCCTCCAACAATACTTATACCAGTGAATATGAAATGTATAATCAGTTAACGAACGTAATTGATCAGAACTTCTATACTGCACGTTACTTGAATCCTGGAGTAGAACAAATCACGCTTTATACCGGGACTAATTTACCTCAACACGGAAACACCGTAATCCCTATGGATGAAATAAGGAGTACCTCCTGGTACCCGAATGTAATGAAATCGGTTGATGTTCTTTGGTCTGCCAGTGAAAAAAACATTTACAGTGTCCGCAGAATCCTTAGTACGAAACACAGAAACCCCAAAGATAATATTCTATTTGCACGGGTTAACTATGATAAGCTATTCACAACTTTTGAGCCCCTCCAATCTCACGGTTCGGAGATTTTTATATTGGACTCAAGCGGAAATACTGTCTATTCCTCAAGAGACAACTATGAAATACCGGATATTCCGGATACCGCTAAGGCAGCAGATAGGCTGCTTTGGCAAGGAGAGAGCTACACCGTCTTGACATCTGTTATCCCGCTTGCGGGATGGAAGGTATACCTATGTAAGCCGACAAGTCTATTTACAAAATCCGCATGGTCGATTGCCTTGATCGTCCTGCTGATGATTGCCGCCTGCATCGCGGCAGTTGTCGTGGCGGGCACTCTCTTTTCCCGTAGAATTATGTTGCCTATTCACCGGCTGCATAAAAGCATGAAGCTTGTTGGAGAAGGGAATTTAGAAATTAAAGTCTCTAGCGAGTCTAAAGATGAAATTGGTGATCTGATCAGAGGATTTGGAAATATGGTGGGGAAAACCAAGACGCTTATTGATACTGTATATGTGGCAGAAATCGCACGCAAGGAATATGAGATGAAAGCTTTGCAGGCGCAAATCAACCCTCATTTCCTATACAATTCCCTCTCTATAATTAATTGGAGAGCACTGCGAATCCATGCGACGGATATCAGCGAAATGGCCCAGCTTTTATCCACATTTTATCGTACTACTCTCAATAAGGGAGACAATCTTATATTGATTTCGGATGAAATTCTTAATGTACAGTCCTATATTAATATCCAATTGATTATGCACAGCAACAGTTTCAAAGTGGACTATCAGATTGATGACTCCATTCTTTCTTGCCGTATGCCTAATTTGATGCTCCAGCCTTTAGTCGAAAATGCGATCATTCATGGAATTGAAAACCGCGAAGACGGTGATGGAATAATACTTCTTTCAGCCAAGAAAGAAGAGCAAAGTATTGTTCTACAGATCACTGACAATGGGGTTGGAGTGGAGGAAGAGCAGCTTGTTCTTTTGCTTAAATCTCAATCTAAAGGTTATGGACTTAAAAATGTAAATGATCGGGCGGTTCTAATGTACGGCGAGCAGTATGGACTGACGATCCATAGTACTGTCGGGGAAGGGACTCAAGTTACACTCAAAATTCCTTATTCCCCATATTTTCCACATTAATCATATAGAATTTTCCATCTTCAAAATAACTGCCCATTGCCTTGTGACCTTTTGAAAAGGATTCATATTCAGCTGGAGTCATCCCAGTTACCCATTTGTACAAATTCACATTTTTAGCAGCAATCTGCATTTTAAATGTCTTTGTCATTCTCATATTCATTAGCCTTCTTTCCTGTAATTTTTCTTGTGAGCTCATCATGCCAGTTCATAATCATTTGATAATACGGTAAATATGCTTATTTAAGCTACGCTGGACTAGAATCAAAGAATGACGGTACTACGCTTGCAATCTAAACAAAAAAATCCAAAGGGATGTTATCCCTTTAGATTTCTCAAAGTAAGCTGCAATTCTAATTAATTCTCTTCATTTAACAGAGTATCGAAAATATCATTCAGCTGAATATCGGCAACTGCCATGACTTCGTCAGCAGCTCCATAATACATGCGGACGGTATCCCCGATTAACAGGGCACCGCATGAGAAGACCACGCCGCCGAAGAAACCGTTCACTTCATAATCTGCCTCCGGCTCCATGAACGGCCGGGTCGAACGTGCCAGGACTTTGCCCGGATCTTCGAGATCCAGCAGTACGGCTCCCATACAATACCGATGTTTGGTATCGGCACCATGGTACAATGTCAGCCAGCCCCGCTCAGTCCGGAGCGGTACGGCTCCGCCGCCCATTCTGCCACCGTCCCAGGACGCCTTGCGGAGTCCCATCAGGAAACGGTGATTGCCCCAATGCAGCAGGTCCGGCGATTCTGCGATCCACATTTCCGGCGCACCGAAGGAATGCGGCACCGGACGGGTTAAAGCATAGTATTTTCCGCCAATTTTCTCAGGGAACAGCATCACGTCCTTGTTCTCCGGAGCCAGGATTATTCCGTGGCGCTTGTACGTTACAAAGTCGTATGTCTCAGCCAAGCCTACGCCTACCCCGCGGGAAGAAGCCGCACTGTATGTGATGTAATACTTATGTCCGATCTGCGTGATGCGCGGGTCTTCCACTCCCCAGGCTTCAAGCGCCGTCTGCGGGAAGATTGCCGGCTGATCCTCCACGGTGAAATGGATGCCATCCTTGCTGCGTGCCACGCGAAGATGGGACATGGAGGTCAGCATCACCATTTGGCCCTTCTCCGCTACAAACCGGGTATCGCTGAAATTATACCGTTCATCGCCTGAGGACAAACGCTCTACCGTAATCTCTCCTGTATCCTCATTCAGCTTCGGGACCGGCACCTCTCCTTCGGCGCTGCTGACCGGCGCTTCAGCCACACGGAGCAGCAGAATGGTTTCTTCTCCATGAACAGCAACTCCGGCATTGAAGGCTCCCAGCACTTTAAAGTCCGGCCGTGAAGGTTTCACATCGCTCGTCCTGACAATAGGATTATGTTCTGAGCGTATTACTGCCATTTATCTCTCCCCTTTTCTGCTCTATTTGGCTACTGCCGCATCGATCTGCTTCTGAATCTCGTCAATTACCTTTTGACCGCCGACACCGAGAATCTTGTCCTTCAGCATTTCTTTGCCTTTATCTGCCGGCAGCACGCCTTGGGACAGCGGCAGGAATACAGAATCGAAGAATGGCGTGGTCTTGGCATATTCGGTCTTCACCTGTTCGGCGTCAAAGCTGAATCCGGTGATGGGGCTTATGTTGAAGAAATCAGCCGCTCCGGCCTTTTCAACCCATTCTTTGTCTCCAGCCAGCATGTTGTCCGGAGTACGCTCCAGTGTTGGACGCCAGGTGAGCACAAACCCGGGGAACACATACGCAGAAAGCTGCTTGTAACTCGAATCGCCTACCGCTTCCCAGTCTTTTCCTTCAACACCATACTCCAGCAGATCGTGATTTTCTTTAACCGACAGCCAATTGGCTACATCCATGACCAGCTCGGCATGCTTAGAAGCTTTGGGAATCGTGAGGAAGTTCCACTGCTGATAATTGGAATACGGCTTGGAGGTCTCGTCGTGGGGAACCACCACTTCAAGCTCGGCTCCATCAATTTTGAGCGCGTCCAGGTATTTCAGACCTTCTACGCCATCAGCCGCATAATAGGTTGCCGCATATTTACCCTGGTTGAATAAAGTCTGGGCATTCTGCTCCTGGGCAATATTCTTGGACAGGATGCCGTCCTCATAATACTTTGTCGCCCGTTCAAAGGATTGGTCCAGCGTCTTGGCATCCCACGCGCCTACAACCTTCTTATTTTCAAGTGAATAATAGAACATAGGCACTAAGGTCTCAATATAGCTTACTTTTCCAGTATTTAAGGTATCATTAAATAATACCGGAAGCTTATCTGCTTTGCGGCCGTCGATTACAAACGGCTTAATTGTAGTTTCCTTTTCTTTGACGGTATACAGGAATTTCTCCACATCCGCTACTGTCTTCAGCTCGGGCATCCCGTATTTCTCACGCAGATCCTTGCGGATAACGAAGCCGTACAAGGTTCCCTGCACAGTCCCGAGTGGAATACCCATGATCTTCCCGCCAAATTTGTTGGCATCCCACATTTGATCGGGAATGGACTCCTTCAATTCCTTGCGCGAAGCTACCATATCATCCAGCGGAATAATCGAACCGCTGGCAATCATCTGTGACATCGATAACCACGGCGCATCCAGATACATGTCAAATTCCTCGCCTGCCGACATTTTAACCGAGACCGAATTACCATAATCGGACCAAGGGAGAAAATTGATATTTAACGAAGCGCCTACGTTGTCCGCTTTCAGCTTTTCATTGACTGCCTTGAGCACATCCTCGAAGCCAGAAGGCTTATCACCCGGGAAATAGGCTTTTAATTCCACTGTCTCCTTCGGGCTGTCCGCTGAATTGCTCTGACCCTTGCCCTCTCCGTTATTCGGAGTGTTTGCTCCGGTATTATTGTTTCCGTTCCCCCCGCAGCCGGATACAAGCATGGATAGTGACAGTACCGCAGCTATAGTGATGCTGAGCATTTTCTTTGATCTCATTTTAATAACCCTCCCCAATTCATAATAATGCTTATATGCAATAACCGGAAATCCGGTTGATGCCGGAAACTGGCTTACCCTTTGACTGCCCCTACCGTCAGCCCTTTGACAAAATATTTCTGCAGCATGGGATAGAGCAGGATAATCGGACCGATAGTCAGCACAGTCGTTGCCATGCGGACCCCGTAAGTCGGCGCCACGGTAGAGATTGCAGCGGAAGCCGGAATCAGATTTTTGGCCGCTTCCATATTAGAGACCATCCGGCGCAGTATCAGCTGCAGCGGGAACAGCTTCTCGTTATCGATAAACATCAGTCCCATATACCAGTCATTCCAATAATAAAGCGCGTAGAACAGTCCCACCGAAGCCAGAATCGGCTTCGAGATCGGAAGTATAATCTGAAAGAATACTCTCATTTCATTGGCGCCGTCTATACGTGCCGCTTCCTCCAGCTCCTCCGGAACCGTTCTGAAGAAGCTTACGAGAAGGAATACAAGGAAAGGCTGGCAGAGCAGCGGAAGAATCAGCGCCCAGATTGTATTTTGCAGATGCAGCCATTGGCTGACCACGATATAGAAGGGAATGATTCCTCCAGAGAACAGCATGGGCAGATAGCAGAAAAGTAAAAATGGAGTTTGCAGCACATTGCGCTTATTGGCCAGTGAATAGGCCAGCATGGCCGAAATGCAGAGTGCAGTGATCGTACCCGCAACTGTAATGATTATGGTTATGCCATATCCATTGTATAAAGCGTCCGAATGCAGAAGCGCCTTGTATGCGGCAACTGAGAATGCTTTAGGGAAGAGCGTGTAGCCGTTCACAATCAGCTCACTCTCCTCCGTAAACGAGCCGATAACCATCAGCAGAAATGGAAGAATGCAGAATAGGGTGAACAAGATGAGGACAGCATAGGCAAAAATGCTAAATAAACGGTCAGACAACGTCTGTTTCAAGTGTTTTCCCTCCTAGAACAAAGCGGATTCTTTGGACATTTTGCGCGTAACCGCATTGGCAATAATCACGAAGATAAGACCCATCACCGACTGGAACAAGCCCACCGCGGAGGACATCCCGAAATCATGAAGCTGCCGCATGGAACGGAATACGAAGGTATCAATCACATCCGTCGTTGGATACAGCAGAGAGTTATCTCCGATAATCGCATAGATCATGGCAAAGTCGCCGTTGAAGATTCTGCCTACCGACAGAAGGGTCATAATGGAAATGGTCGGAACAAGCAGAGGTAAGGTAATCCGCAGCATAATCTGCAGCTTGGAGGCGCCGTCTATCCGCGCTGCTTCATATAAATCCTCGGAGATGCCCGTAATAGCCGCCAAAAAGATAATAGACAAGTAGCCGGCTCCCTGCCATACGCGGATAATCGTAAGGATCCATGGCCATAAGGCAGATTCAAACATCCAATTGACCGGCTCAAAGCCCAAATTCTGAATCCATGCATTAACAGGTGGAGATTCGCCTCCCAAGAACGATTGAACCAGCATGCCGATCACAATCCATGACATGAAATAAGGAAGAAAGATCAGTGACTGCGAAATTCGTTTGAAATACTTATTGCGGATCTCATTAAACATCAGAGCGATAAGAACCGCTGCAAGCGTTGTAAAAATAATGAACAGCACATTCAGCAGCAGTGTATTGCGCAGGATGATCCAGAAATCATCCGATGTAAAGAAATAATTGAAGTTGCGGAAGCCTACCCATTCACTTCCGGTGATCCCTTTGGAAAAGTCATAATTCTTAAACGCAATCAGGATTCCGTAAATCGGAAAATAACTGAAGATAAGAAAGAAGAGCAATCCCGGCACCGCCATCCCGTATAAAAAAGGATTACGTGCAATTTGCTGCAGTTTGTAGCCTGCCCCGCGTTTCCGGACATTTGGCATTCCTGTGTACCCCCTCGTGAATAATTCGTGAAAGCTTTGTCTGGGAAAAACATATCAGGCTTTGATACTCCAGACCATTGCGGGAATTAACAATGTCTACTGTATGCATGAATCGGCGGACTTCCCAAAAGCATCACAGTTTCAGGAACCATCAATTGTCTTTATCAGAAGCAGCGATATGATACAATTAACCTGCCTTATCAATCCACAGAGATACAGACGGGGGTACAACATGCCTAGATTCAAACTATCCCGGTTGAATTTTTTGAAGCAACGCTCCACTTTTATCAAAATCATCATTTATTTTGTCAGCGCCAATATTATCGTACTGGCGGTTTCATTCATTGCCCTCTATTCTCTATCCTCAAAGACCCTGCTCAAGGAAATCGGCGACCACTCCGAGTCTCTGTTAGTCAATGGAGCCAAGAATACAGCGCAGCTCATGGAATGGTCTATCAATTATGCTTATTCCTCGAGCTCCGATGTCCAGATCGAGTCTTATGCGCTCTCAGAGCAGCACAGTGACCTGGACACCTATGCGGTGTGGAGCCGGCTGATGAACATCAAGAAGGGAAATCCATCCATCGATTCGGTCTATCTGATTAATGATTATACGCATCAAATTATCGATTCCCGGCTGGGCGTGAATGAATTTGACAGCTTCTATGACCAGGAGGTATTACAGCGGCTGCGGACCCGGAAACTGACTGACGGAGCCTTTCTTATTCCCCGGACCCTTATGCTGCCGCTGGAATCCGGTAAGGAGAAGAAAGTGATTACGGCTATCGTCCCCTATGAGACCGGCAAATCTATTTCCGCTTTCGTACTGAACGTCGATGCTGACAATATCATGACGCTGCTGCAGAATAACAGCAATGTTCTAGAGACCAGCGTCTTTGTGCTCAATGACAAAAAAGAGCTTGTCTTCAGCACCGTAAAGCTGGACGCAGAACAGATACAAGAGTTCAGCCAGGCCGTGGAAAAGGAGGCGAACGGCTGGAAGATCGTTAAGCCGCAGAAATCCCCGGAGCAAATGCTGGTCTACGCCAATACCTCCATCAATGGCATCCAAAACTGGAGATTTATCGAGACGATTCCCAAATCGATAATCTTAAGCAAAATCACATGGCTGCGGAATTTGACACTGCTACTGTTTGCAGGACTGTTTGCCGCTTCCCTGTGGGTGATCATTCTATTGTCGAAACGGGTGTATTCGCCAATCCAGGAGCTTGTTCACAATGTTATGGAGCAGCATCATGCGGAGCAGCTGGACGGGCAGAACGAAGCCAATGAGCTGGTGTATTTATCCCAGGTATTTGTCTCCCAGAATGAGCGGATCCATGAGCTGACCGAGCATGGGCGGAAGAACAAGTTTCTGGCCCGGGAGCGGTTTATACGTGAATTATTGGGGGGGCTTACCTTATCCATTGCGGAAATCCGCAACAATTGCAGCGAGCTCGGCATTGAACTGTCTGAGGAGGGAGTATCTGTAGCTATCTTCCGGATAGACCAGTTTGCTTCCTTTACAGTGCGGTATTCGGAGAAAGACCAGCGGCTGTTGCGCTTCGCCATGGCTAATATTATCCAGGAATCCCTGCAGACAGATGCTATGAAAGGGATTCTTACCGTTGATATGGGCAAAGATCATGTTGCAGTGATTCTCCCGGTTGGCAGGGGGCAATCTGCGGCTATGTATGCCGGGAAGCTTCAGCAGGCGCAGCGGCTGGTAGCACAATTTCTATCCATCGGAACCACAGTAGCCTGTGGCAAGTATTTGGAAGGGTTGAACGAACTTCATGAGGGTTATATGGAGACCTATGAGTTGACCCAAGAACGTTTCCGTTTAGGGCAAGGAGCATTTGTTATAGAGGAGTATGCAGATGCAAGTCCTGCCGAGCTGTATCATATGCCGCTGGAGCTGGAACGGCAAATGGTACAGGCCATCCATAGAGCGGATGCTTCTGCCTTCCTTGATAGCCTGTATATGGCTATTTCTTCGCTTAGAGAACGGCCATACTTCGAATGCAAAATGTCATTAATCACTTTATTCATGGAAATCCGCCGCTCGATGCAGGAGATCACCCACCAACCCGTGTTGCCCAGCTCCTGGAGTCTGACCTCGGTAGAGAATCAGATTATTAAGCTCGAAACGCTTGAAGCCGTTGTGGAGTGGATGGCAGCAGTATCCGCCAAATTTCTGGATGAGATCGCAGCCGTCCGCAGTGTCTCAAGAAATGCCGGTCTGGTCGGGCAGGTTGAACGGCTCATCGAAGCACATCTGACCGATGCTAATTTGTCCGTTAAGATGCTCTCCGATGAGCTTGGCCTGTCGGTAAATTATATTAGAAATTTGTACAAGAACGAGACGAACCGCTCCATTACGGAAACGATATCCGAGAAGCGTCTAAGCATCATCTGCGAGGAGCTGATATCCAGCGAAGCGCCGATTGAACCCATCGTACTGAAATATGGCTTTTCTTCATTAAATACCTTCTATATTGCTTTCAAAAAAAGATATGGTGTTACTCCGGCAGTCTACAGGAAATCCAATCAGAAATAGATCCGGGCCGTGGATACATACTCACGGAAAATATGAATAACAACGGCAGATAACAGATGTACTTGTTCCACTTTTTGGTGATCTGGCTGATCCCGGCTACAAGATAGAAATAATAATTTGCGGCGGTCATGAAAATTCAGTGAAGGCAGGAATGTTACAATGAAGAGTGCTATTAAACGAATTCAACGAAAAAATGACCCTAATGGAAACCGCTCGTAATAATCCTCCGGGGATTGGGCAAGCATCCAGAAGGTCATAGGGGCGACCAGAACAAAAGGAGTGCCTTCCATGACAATTACAACCCTTCCGGACATTAAGGCACTTATGGATATAACTGCGGCTGATGCCGAGGTCCTTGGAAATTGTTTGGTCGGAGAAAATCCTTTCATATCTTCGCCGGTTTTGTCGAATATATAGCTTGAGCGATCCGGCCTTTTCACCCGGGAGTCCATGGGGAAGTGTGTTCCCAAGCGAGACAGCCAGATATACAAGAAAGAGCGCCCCTTTGGGACGCTCAGGCTGTCGAGAAAGTCTCGACAGCCTTATTTATATGTAAATAATTTAAGACGACACCGCGTTAATGTTGTATAATATAGGTAACTATTTATAGAACGGATGGTGTTTGGTATGTTGCGGTCCAACCGAGAAAAACAGCAAGCCTACGAGTTTGTTTCAATCGAAGATCTAGTGCCACAAGACCATTTGCTGCGCAAAGTAGATAAATATATCGATTTTTCCTTTATCGATGAAATAGTTCGACCGTTATACTGTGCAGATAATGGTCGTCCTGCCATTGATCCTGTCGTCTTATTTAAAATGATTTTTCTCGGTTACTTTTACGGTATTCGTTCTGAACGTCAATTGGAGCGAGAGATCCAAACCAATTTAGCCTATCGCTGGTTTTTAGGACTGGGATTGACAGATAAGGTTCCAGACCATTCGACGATTAGCTGGAACCGACGAACCCGGTTTAAAGATACGAGCATCTTCCAAGATATTTTCGATGAGATTGTTCTCCAAGCAATTTCACACCGAATGGTTGGCGGACGTGTTCTCGTAACCGACTCTACTCATGTGAAGGCCAATGCGAATAAACACCAGTACACGAAACAACAAGTGCTACAAAATACCAAGGATTACGTGGACGAGCTCAATGCCGCCGTGGCCGAAGACCGGAAAGAGCATGGAAAAAAGCCCTAAAACTCAGAGAGGAAGTGAACGAAGAAAAAGAAATTAAAGTGAGCAAAACCGATCCAGACAGTGGATATATGATTCGAGATGGCAAACCAGAAGGCTTCTTTTATTTGGACCACCGTACAGTCGATACCAAATACAATCTCATTACTGATGTGCACGTGACGCCCGGAAATGTTCATGATTCCGTGCCCTATTTGTTGCGTTTAGATCGCCAACGAGAACGTTTTGGATTTGCCGTAGAAGCTGTTGCACTTGATTCAGGTTATTTGACTACACCGATTTGCCGGGGACTACAACGTCGAAAGATCTTTGCCGTGATTGCTCACCGGAGATTTCATCCCAAGCAAGGCTTGTTTCCGAAGTGGAAGTTTACCTTTGATGCCGAACGTAATCTATATGTTTGTCCAGCGAGTCACGAACTGAAATACCGAACCACAGACCGCAAGGGTTACCGGCAGTACGCTTCCGATCCGGAACATTGCAAAAGTTGCCCGTTGCTGGAGCAATGTACACAGTCCCGAAATCACCGAAAAGTGGTGACGAGGCACGTGTGGGAGGACAGCAAAGAATGGGTCCGTAAAAACCGGCTAAGCACGTCCGGCAAGAAGTTATACCGCAAACGAAAAGAGACAATAGAGCGAAGCTTCGCGGATGCTAAAGAGCTCCATGGGTTTCGCTATTGCCGTTTGCACGGACTTCCAAACGTCAGGGAACAAGCACTGATGACGGCTTCCGTGCAGAACATGAAAAAGATAGCGATCCACCTGGATCGCCTGGAAAAGCGGGGGTAACCCCCTCCTTTTCCCCATTTCACCTCTGCCTGAACGTAAAAAGAAACCCACAGTCATAAAAATGACCTGGGTTTCTCGACAATCTGAGCGCCCCTTTGGGACGCTCTTAGTCTGATTATTCCTGATTATGCTAATGAAAAAAGGATATACAATGGTTTTTCCTCTCTTATTCTGGAATGCTTATATCTCCTAAAGTTTCTATCTTGACCCGTTTAAACTCCGCTGTACCTTGACTGACGAATAAGGCAAGCTTCCCGTGCTGAATATCATATATTCTGGCACTCAAAGCCACTTCCCCTCCGACATAAATTTCACAAATCGTGCCGTCCACGAATACCTTCAGCTCATACTCCTGTTCCGGCAGCAGCTTGAGCGGACGTTCCAGTTCCACATCATAAGGGAAGGTTTTACCCCCCTCTTCAGATTGCATAATCGGCCCACGGAAGGTAATTCGGCTGCGATGGGGTTCCAGTGTGATGTAGTAGGCAAAATCCAAACCTTGGCCCGCCCGAAGCATCATTCCCAGACCTTGGGTCGACCCGGAGAATCGAACGGCTGCAGAAATCTTGCACAAATCAGGCAGTTCCTCCTCTGTGATGCAGCCGGCAAAGGCATAAGGGGAATCGCATGAGATCGCATCGTCCGTAATCGACCACTCTCCAGCAACTCCATGAAAATGAGCGGGCACCTGCCGGGCAAAAGCCGAGTCTATGGTTTCCGGAATTTTCACGCCTAATGTCCCATCCGGACGCTGAAGGATTTCATGCACAACCATGTTGCCGCCCCAATCCCAGGTGTCATAGTCTTTGCCTGAAGCTTTAGGCGGATTCCAGCCGAACAGATCGTCATCTTTCGTCGGATTCCAGCCAAACAAATAACGTTTTTGCCCATCGGATACCGACTTGGCCGCATAATAAGCACGTCCATCAAAAGCCTCTTCCTGCGGAGTAATCCACGGCCCGTTTAAAGACCGGCTCATCCGGTAAAAAGTGCCGAAACGCCCCGTATAAGAAGAATAGATCAGATACCACCATTCTCCTATCCGGAACAAGTCCGGGCACTCATGCGCGCCTACATGCAGGTTCGGTGCGTACAGCGGCTCACGGTACTCCCAATGCTTGAGATCCTTGGACGACAGCAGACCGGTGCAGCCTTTCCGGTTGGTCGGTCCTTTCGCCAGGGCTGCGATCAGCATCCAGTATTGGCCCTCTTCTTCATTCCAGAATACAAAGGGATCGCGCCAGTCCGCCAGCTCATAAATTTCGCCGTCCGGACCAAAAGTGTCTTCAGGAATAGGCTCCCATGTTTGCAGATCCTTGCTGACGGCATGACAGGCAAACTGTTTTCCTTCAGGAAAAATACAGTAGAACATATGATAGATATCATCAACCTTGAGGATATGGCCGGTTCCGCCTTCGATCTTGCAAGCTCCATCTTCCCTGTAATTCACGAAATCTTTCGTGCCTAGCAAATGCCAGCCATGATCAAGACCTTCCCGGTAGTTGTCTCTCCACCCGTGAAGATAGAACAACTTAAACTCTCCATCTTCGTAATAGGGAATAACGTCCCCTACCCAAGCATTATCCGGACGATAAAAAAATTCTTTCATTAACTATTCCTCCCATAGTTCTAAGTGGCTAAACGTTCATTTAGTAAAACCGGCATATAAGGATCTCTTGTGCCCCGATCCTGATACCAATACACGGTGGCGGCATACAAACACTGGTTATTAAGACCCCACTGATTTCCTTTATATTTCTCTATATAGCCTTCAAAGGAATTCATGAACGGAATATTGTCGCAGATTTGAAAACGATTCACAGAGGTGTGTCCATTGGCATCTAGTTCAACAAAGGGCTGACTGGCAAAGGCGCTATCGAACATGGGAAAGGGCGGCTCTGCCGCCCAGGCATAGCCAATATAGTCCTCGCTGCCTGTTCCGAAAGTGGACGGAAAGGTTTCGCCATCCACAAAAAACTTCTCGTCTCCTTCGCCCCACCACCAGTCAATGGTTTTCCGGTCTCCTATCCCATACCACCATGTCCCGGCTTCCTCCTCCGGCTTCTCCCAGGTATTGTATACGTGAAGATGAACACCGCAGAATCTTCCCCGGCCTTTTGTAAGCAATAGCGGCCAATCCGGCCAACGGTCACCGCCTTCCGCAAAGCGTTCCGTATCAAGATTCAGAAACTCATCCCGGTGCCATTTGGCATGAAAACGCAAGAGATTATCCGCTGAGGATTTTATTAAAGATATATATTGGAATTCAGCCGTTAACTCGCATGGTTCCGTTCCGTCATTTTGAATTTCAATTATTGCGGCTTCTGAGAACGGCATATACCAATAGCTGTACATTTCATGTTCATTCATTCCTAGAGGCAGAGAGCGATAGGGCTTAATCCCCGGCGCGCTACCAAAAAAATCACCCAAAGGAGCCCATACAGAAGGGATTTTTTCATTATCCCATTTCATAGAGATGGTCAATTGTCTGGCCAAAATCCGTTGCTGTTCCTCACTCTTTCGTCCAATAGCTGTTCTGATGCGAATCATAGAAAGAGCGCCTGCCCCTTGTTTGTCAAATAGCACGGCTTTGCCGCCTGCCGGTACATTTACCGTTACAGTAGCAATCTCGTCAGAGGCTCCTTCTGCTTTCTTAAAATAATGGGTTCCCCTTTGCTGTAGAATCCGGTCCGCTTCTGCCAGTGCAATAGCCGACACTTTGTCTATGCTGCCGTCAAAAGATGGCAGATGGACATTGGAAGGGAACGTGGTATAGGTAATGTGATAATAAGCGCCCCAGCCTTTGTCCAGAAGCACTTTGCAGTGCTCTTGAAAGGATATGGGGATAAAGCAGTTTCTTCCGCGTGATAGCGTAGGCGCCAGATTAGGAAAGTTGGATGGGGCATCCTCCTGATTAAATCTGTCAAAATAATCCCGGAAGGGCTGATCGATCACAGGGGTATCGGAATGATCTATGTATATCCGGATATGCCCCTTCTCGGGAAGGGCTGACCAGAATCTCCAGATCACACCAGGACCATCCAATTCCATGGCGACAATACTCTCACCTTCCTTACGGATGAAACCTCCTCCGTCATCATTAGCCCCCCAATCCTCGTATAGGCCCGTCTCGGCATTATAAACAGATCTCCGGTCAAAGCTGGAGAAACAGCCGGATTTCTCACCGGCCTGCGGTGGGACCGCCAGAACTTCCAGATCATATAGTCTTCTCACAAGGTCTTTATACGTATAAACCCTCTGCTCTCGCTCAGATTCATTCATGCTGGGAACTCCTTCCTTAGCAAGATATATATTACTCACTTGCTTACTCGGTATAAAACAGAGAAAGCCGGAGTCATGGCGAAGGCAACATCACCTTGCTTCCCCGGCTTTCCTTTAGCAGTTATTTATTGACTTTGTCAAGCAATAGCGAGATAACTTGTGCACTTTCTGCACGGTTTACATGTTC
Organism: Paenibacillus sp. FSL L8-0470; assembly: GCF_038008625.1. NCBI lineage: Bacteria > Bacillati > Bacillota > Bacilli > Caryophanales > Paenibacillaceae > Paenibacillus > Paenibacillus sp. FSL L8-0470. Next base: position 1,640,127 of record NZ_JBBOZM010000001.1, on the reverse strand, counting down.
ATGTGGCATGAATAATTGGTTCCCGCGACCGCTGATTAAGCCAAGCTCCTGTACGGCAGCGACCGCATTTGCAGCCCAGCCGCTAATCGTACCAGCATCCTTAAAATTACTCAAGCGATTAGCGGCCGTGTTCTGTCCTGTATGGAACTGATACGCTTTGTATATCATGGCTGCCATTTCTTCACGGCTTATGGTTTCCTCCGGTGCAAAGATATCTGTGCTTCTTCCGTTAACAATTCCCGCTTCGTATGCTGCGGCAATCAAAGAAGTGTCCCCTTTCGTTGGATCAACATCCTTGAATGCAGCCGGGCTCGAAGCCTGGATTCCGAGTGCACGGGTGATCAAGGAAGCGAATTCAGCCCTGCTCACCTTTTGCTTCGGTGCAAATGCCGTTTCACTTACACCTAAGACAATTTGCTTCGCAGCCATCCTTTTAATCACGTCATGGGCCCAATAAGAGGCATTAACATCTTCAAAGGATTTGTCATAAGTAAGGATGGCAAACTTACTGAAATGGCTCACATTCGTCGTCCATTTATCGCCTGAATAGGTTCCGCCCATATACTCCAGTCTGCCGTCATCGGCGATGTAATAAATGCCCGTCAGATCCTGGCGGGAATTCTCCTTTGCACTCAGCCTGATTGTTACGGGCTTGGAGAATTTCTCAAGCGTAAGCGCCGTTCCATCGGCCTTCACGATAGACAATTTGAAGTCGTAGACCTCCCCGGTTACAGAGATGTCTGCGTGATTCTTCTGTCCGACCCGTGCAAGCAGTTCTTTGCTTTGCTCTGAAGATAAAGTATCCATTTCAAAAGAGATCTTCGCATGTTCAAGCTCGCTGTCCGTGACCATCGCCTGTAATTCCTTTAGTACTTCTGCGGGAACTTCGATTTCCACATCTGTGTTTTTAACCTTAAGGGCATTCTTGCCGTCATTTGCCGCCATTGTCACCGGAAATAGCACCTTCCGCTCTCCCTTTGCCATTTCGAATGACAAGCTGTTCTGGCTGTTCGGTTTACTTGCAGGGATCACAGGGTTACTCGGAGGACTAGTTGGGACAGTTGTATCGGTTGGATCGCTTGGACCGTTTGGTTCAGTTGGATCGGTCGGATTATTCGGATTTTGCACCTTAACCGGTACATTGAAATCATCGACATTAATATGTCCGAAACCGCCTGTGGATTGGTCAACCACCTTGATGTAAAGCTCCTGGCCGATATACTGCGATGCATCCCAAATCTTCCGTTGATACTCCTCATAATTAGTGGCTGTCTCTTTAAATAGTTCTTTGCCATCCGATGCCCGGACCAGCGCAACATACAGCTTGTCGATATCACGCCCCCCGCTGACCAGGAAGTTGATCTTACCGTTCCCGCCAAGGACGAAATTCTGCGATTTCAGCGTTCCCGTTAAGCTGTCACCGCCGGCTTCCTCGTTGAAGCCCCACAAATGATAGCCGCCAGGAATTTTATGCGACGGATTGAAGTAGATCGTGTCCCAGAAAAACTGTTCGTCGCTCACATGGACATCCTGGAAAGCGTCCCCTTCTGTAATCCAGCCTGTTAAGTCTCCTGTGACAAAATCATGATTAGGCAGATCTGTAATATCGGTGTACACAGAGTTATCCCAGTTATCAGGAACATCGACCGGAGCAGCCGGTTCACCCGTCAAGGCATTCATATTCCATACTTCCATCGACTTGAGAGTAATATCGTTGTCAGCCCAGACCTGTAAGCCCAATGAGTCGTATCTGCCAACGTAGACGCGGGTTGTCAGCTTTTTCTTGTAATTGGCAAAGGCTTCAACAACCGAACGGTCGAGGAAAATATGGAGCTTCAAGTTCTCTCCGTCAAGATCCACGTATCCGCCTTGAATGCCGTCCACACGCACATCCGGATCAACGCTGCTCTTAGTGCGATCCACATTGAAAGTCCCGTTTGTCTTGTCGTAGTAAATCAGGGTTTCCTCCTGGCCGTTATCGGAGCGTCGCACCTTGAGACCAAATTTCTGAGCCTCGCCCGGATCAATTTCCATCACAATCTCCAGCATGTCACCTTTGACATTTTGGATCAATTGATTGGCGGCCTCCAAGTTTTTGTCTGCAAAATCAACCAATTTAGTACCTCGGAGACTCTGCAATTCCTCAATGGGTTCAATGCGCAATTTATCGTGGTCGTCCAGGCTTAGGGAAACTGGCAGTGCCAGATTATGAGCCCATCCGGCTTGATATTCAGCCTGTGGTGTTCTTACATTTTGCACCATGGAGTAAACGACCGTTCTTCCGTCAGGTGTGACCATTCCGCTCTCTGCGGTTAAATAGCCATCACCCACATCCATTTTGGATGGCGACTCCTGGTCAGGTATAAATTTGAAGTTATCCCGGTCCCAGGTGCCAATCCAATAAAAGACCTCAACATCTCTTTGCACATCGTTCGCTGGAGGAACTTGCTCCGGCTTTTCATGGGGATTAATCATGAAAATATACTTTTGCTTGCCCGTACTGTCCTTGCCTAACGGCAATAATACGGGCAGTTCCCATACCGTACCGAGCTCTGGATACTGGCTTCTGTCACTAACGTATAACGGCCCCTTATACTCCCAGTTGTACATATCGTCGGACACATACACTAAAGCTGTGCCGCTGCTGAAGTCCTGTTGGCCGGACGTCACTAGCTGATACCACTTATCTACCTCTTCGTCGTACCATACAAATGGGTCCCGAAACTCGTTATGAATGCCATCCCCGTTCTGCTCCGTTACCGGTTCAGGATATTTCACCCATTGCTCTAAATTTGTATCGGACAAATCCGCCGGAGTCGCCAGCCCAGTTCTTTGGTTCGGGGACAGGGAGTCATTGCCGGCGGTATAAAAGAGCACGGGATTTCCGTCGCGATCATACGCTGCACTGCCTGACCATGCGCCGTCCGGATCAAGGGTGCCCGCTTCGGGGGCAAGAGCAGGCCTCACATTTTCCCAGTGAACCATATCGTCACTAACCCAATGTCCCCAGTGGATTTGATGCCAGAATGGACCTTGCGGGTTATGCTGATAAAATAAATGGTATTTGCCGTTAAAATAAATCGGCGCATGCGCTTCATTCATCCAGTTTTGCGGAGGCATCGCATGGTACTGGGGACGGTGCTGATCACCATCGAATACACTAGGGTCCTCATCAATATCACCATTTGGAATTTCTGGAACCGCGCCGCCGTGAAGCGCCTTCACATTCTCATACTCAGTAAGGATCTCTTGACCCGTGAGCGCTTTGTTCTGCAGTTTCACTTCATCGATAAGTCCGCTGAACATATTGTAGGAGAACAGGCCCGCAAACTCTACAGGTCTATTGTTTTTGCCGATCATCAGATTTTCCGTAGAAGGTGAGATCGGAACGTTGACAGGGGTTGCTTGAGAAGCTACTTCCTGACCATTTAAATATAATTTAATGATTCCGTCTTTTTTGTCGAACGTAGCTGCTACGTAATTCCATTTGTATTTTTCGAGTGGATGGTCTTTGACCCATACCTGAATCCACTGGCCGCCGATCCCGACCTGCATCGACCATGTGCCATGCCGATACATGCCAAGTGAGAAGCCTTCCGCATTATCCTGATCGGACTGGTTCACGATAGCAGACAGCTTGTTGCCATCGCCCCATTCATAGCTGCGCGGAGCAACCCAGGCTTCAAGCGTTAACGCGTCACTTACAGGAATGGTATCCTTTGCATTGACCTCGATATCATTTGAGTATCCGTCAAACAGCAAGGCCCCGCCTTTTACTCCGCGCGGAGTCCATCTTGGATCCTTGGAGGCCATGTATCTGGCGTTGTTAAATACATAGCTCACATCGTGTTGAAGATTGCTTACTTCCTCAAACGCCTTTTTTCCTGCACCTTCATCAAGACTCATGTAGAAAATGGTGCCCGTATTATGAGCTTGAAAAGCGTCAACCGCAATACTGGCTTGATTGGATTGATCGATAACCTTGATATAAAGCCTCTTATTGTAGTGCTTCTGCATTTTCCAGGAAATCTTCTCATTCGCACTGACATCCCCGGTCTTCTCAAGCAACGTGTTAGTGCTGGCTTCATATAATGCGACGTAGGCGTCCTGCGGATTATCGATGCCTACGACAGTGAAGTTAATAGTCCCGGTTCCCTGAAGCTTGAAGGTATTGGAGGTAATCGAACCCTGTCCTTCCAAGGAGGACTTGGCATAGAAGTTCCCTTCTTTACCGGCCATAGCTTCATCAGTCACTTGAAAAGCATTGCCTTCAACGGTCCAGCTCTCTAAATTTCCGGTTTCAAAACTGCGATTCTGGATTTCGGTCGGCATAATGTTATCCGCCATAACTCCTTCTTCCGGTATGAGTTCATTGAAGGTGTTGAAGGCGTCCGCAAAGATTACTCCCCAATCCGCGTGCCCATTATCGACGATCTCCACATACAGCTTCTTGCCGATATACTTGGAGAGATCGGCTTTATATTGCTCCATATTCGCGAGTCTCAAGCCCTGTGCCGGATCAGGGAATCCGGACTCGTTAAATTCGGTGTTGCCGTACCTGGCAATCAAGTCTCCCGTATCCGCATCTATGACGCTTACATACACTTGATCTGTATGCTTGCCACCGCCCAGTCTGAAGGTAATCCAGCCTGTTCCGCCCAGCTCGAAGGTGCTGGAGTGAAGCTTACCTGTCGCTGTCTCGTTATACTTCAAACCGTTTAAATGATAAGTACCTTCCTGATTGTACGGGATTTGTTCAACCCAATAGGTTGTTTGGTCCGACACACTGTTCGGACCAAACGCTTCGCCTTCCACAACCGTCCAGCCTGTCATATCCCCGGTTTCAAAGCTTGGATTCTGGATTTGATAGCGTTTAAAATCCGGCTTGATATCCGTGGCGGCAATCCCTTCCGCAGGCTCGGATTCATGGTACATGAAGAACGCATCCGCAAATACCACTCCCCAGTCCGTCGTTGCATTATCGACGATCTCCACGTACAGCTTCTTGCCCAGATATTCGGAAAGATCTGCCTTATATTGCTCCATATTGGCAAGCCGCAGGCCCTGTGCGGGATTCGGGAAACCAACGTCAGCGAAGGCGCTATTGCCATACCGGGCAATCACTTGACCCGTCTTGGCTTCCACGATATTTACATATGCTTTGTTTGGATTTTTCGCGCCCCCAAGCTTGAAGCTGATCCAGCCGCTGCCGCCCAGTTCGAAGGTGCTGGAACGAAGCACGCCGGTCGCAGCCTCGTCATGCTTCCAGCCGTTTAGATGATAAGCACCTTCCTGATTGTACGGGATTTGTTCCGCCCACCAAGTAGTTTCGTCCGATACACTGTCCTGACCGAACGCTTGACCTCTGACAACCGTCCAGCCTGACATATCCCCGGTTTCGAAGCTTGGATTCTGGATTTGATAGACTGTATCTGTAACTGACAACCCCTCGTCAGCCTTGGGAATATGATAGACCGCATCCGTAACCGGTAATCCCATGTTCACCTGTGGACTGAATGCTTCCTCAACATCAGCCTTGGATTCGGCTGCGGCCGAGATTCCGGGAGCTGCAAGCTGAAGAACCATCACCCCTATAACCATTCTGGAGATCCATACTTTGCTTCTTTTGCCTTCTCTCATCAACGAGCCTCCTTCGTCATTTCTTATTCATGCAAACATTCATACGTAATTTTGAAATGGCTCTCCGTATACAAGGATGCATAGTCATGAAGTAAGAGAGGCGTGAATGAAGCGTTTCCATCCCGAGGGGTGCTAAGTGGCTTAAGTGTTAGTAACATTACCCGTATGGTATAGTAAGGAGCGCCTAGGCGCTCACGTTACCATATGGATTGCATATCCCATATTTCCATGGACTTAACCAGCGGTTCCCCATCGCCCCAGATCTCAAGTCCCAGAGCATCCTTGCGGCTCGGATACACCCGGGTCGTCAGACTTTTCAATCCGTTGGCATACGCTTCGACCATGGAGCGGTCCAAATAGATGAGCAGCTTCAGATTTTCTCCCAGCAGCTCCAGATTACCACCCTGAACCCCGCTGCATTTTTCTCCCGGATGTTGTGTCGTTTTTGTCCGGTCGGCCAAGAGCATGGTCTGATTGAGATCATAATACAACAGGGTTTCTTCTTCCCCATCCGGTGATTTGCGAACCTTGATTCCGAATTGGGTAGCACTGCCTGGTTTAATCTCCAGTTGAATCTCAAGCATGTCGCCTTGTACATCCCCCAGCAGCACATTAGCTTCAGCCAATGACTTGTCTTGGAAGGATAGCCGCTTGGTGCCCCGCAGAGATTGAAGCTCCTGAATCGGTTCTATTCCCAATCGCCCGTCATCTCTTAAATACACGCTTAACGGCAAACCTCCGTTATGAGCCCAGCCCGATTTATATTCCAGCTCGGACGTACGGTCACCTTGGGCAATTGTGAATACAATATTTCTGCCAGTTTTCGGATCTACCATACCGCTTGGGCCGGTAAAATGGAAATCGCCGACGTCAATCAATTGCGGCTCCTCTTGATCTGGAAGGAACGATAGATTTTGCTTGTCAAGCTGCCCCATCCAATAGAACACCTCGACATCAGCTCCCTTTCCCACAGGGCTGACCAGCAGGAGATACTTGCTCACACCTTGCTTGTCACTGCCCAGAGGAAGAAATACAGGGAGCTCCCAGATAGGCCCAAGATAAGGGAACTTCTGAATATCTGCTTCAAAAAATGGCCCTTTGTACGTCCAATTCAGCATATCCTGCGAGGCAAACGCCAATGCTGCTCCGCCTCCGCCTTCGATCCCGGACCCAACCAGAGCATACCAGCCGTCATCATCCTTCCACACAAAAGGATCACGGAAATCTCCGAATGCACCGATCCCCTTCTTCTGTACAATGAGCGGCTCCGGATGTTTGACCCATTGAACCAGATCCGGGTCCTTATCCCGGGAATAGGTGCTGCGGGCGAGCGCCACACTCTGATTCGGCGATGCACTGTCATTGGCAGCTGTAAAGAACAAAACAGGCAGGCCGTCTGCATCATAGGTGGCGCTTCCTGACCAAGCCCCGTCGGGTGATAGTTGATCCTTCTCGGGTGCCAAGGCCACGGGCAGATCACGCCAATGCACCAAGTCTTTACTTACCCAATGTCCCCAATGAATCTGATGAAAGAACGGCCCAAGCGGGTTATGCTGATAGAACAAGTGATATTGCCCGTCAAAATAGATCGGCGCATGGGGCTCGTTCATCCAATGGGCCGGCGGGCTGACATGATATTGCGGTCTGTGCCGGTCCGCCAGCAGAGGCGTTCGGTCGAGCTTGATATCATCGTACTTTAATTGCGGCTGCACTCCTCCGTGGGAATCCAGCACTTGCCGATATGAAGCGGCCACCTCTTCCGCGCTTAGGGCACCATTATAAATCTTGAGTTCATCGAGCATACCACTGAACATGTGAAGACTGAACACTTCCGCCAGAAGGGTGCTGTGATTATTCTTGCCGATGAGCACATCCGTGTCCGCAGCTTCAGCCAGGCGGGAACCGCGTGGCAGGTCAGCCGAAGCGATTTCACTGCCGTTCAAATACAGTTTGATTTCGCCTTGCTCCCCATCGAACACGGCATTTACATAAGACCATTCATTTTTGGGAAGTTCATAGCCTTCAGGAGACCACAGCTCTTTCCAGTCCCCTCCTTCCAGTCCGACTTGGAAGGACCAGGAGCCGTGACGAAACATGCCGAGCAGATACCCCTGCTTGCGATCCACGTTGTAGCGGTTCACAAGGGCGGCCAGTTTGCCCCCTTCCCCCCATTCATAGGAGCGGGGTGCTACCCATACTCCGATGCTTAGCGCAGAAAGATATTGCGGTTCGCCATTCGAATCTTCTTCATTGACCGGATGGGCAATATAAGTCGAGTAACCGTCGAACAGGAGTCCGGTTCCCTTTGCTGCTTGTCTCCACTGGGGAGGACAGGGTTCGGTAAACTCCGCTTGGTTAAACACATACTGAATGTCATCCTTGATTTGGGATATGCTCTCGAGAGCGCTTGCTCCAGCCCCTTCATCAAAGGCCCAATACATCATTAGCCCGTGATTATCGATGATTTTGCTCATACATTAACCCTCCTTGATATCTGCTCTGTGCAGCCTTCGGGCTTATAAATGGAATTAAGCGTATGGATATGAAGCGAGTTCAGTTCAGCTCTCCCTGACTCCGTGCTTATCCAAACATTGTCGATCGGGTCATCCGGGAAAATTTGATCTGTCAGCGCAACCAGCCCGTCATTCGCAAACACTTCAACCGCGCTGCGGTCCAGCCAGATACGCAACTTGATGCCCCCATTCTCCGGAACAACTCTAGCGCCATGCTTGCATGCAAATGACGGGTTGAAATCAGTCAGACCCGATTTGGACCGGTCGATGAAAAGCCATTCGCGCACAGGGTCATATCCGATAATGGTCGCAGTCTGCCCGGAGGACTTCAATTGGATATGAACCTCGTCTCCGGAGCGGATATCGATGTTCGCTTCAATCTCCAGCAGATCCTCGTTAGTCTTGTGAATAAAAGAGACCTCAGGTGTAACCGCTACATCACTCCAGGAGTGTGATTCTTTCCGCAGCTGCTCTATTTCCTGGACAGGCATTTGAGTAAGAACTACACTGCCATTCCGGCTGGTCAGCGACAACACGCGGGGAAGAGTCGCTGCACCCCGCCAGGAAGCAGTAGGCGCTTGGTTGGCATACCTCCAGTTGTTCATCCATCCGATGATCACGCGCCGTCCGTCCTCTTCCGGAATGTCCGACCAAGACACTGCCGCGTAATTATCCCGTCCCTCATCCAGCCACAGCACCGTATCGGGAGCATTATCATTTACAAATTCCCAGCCATCAAAGCTTCCGATGTAATATTGGGTTTTGGAGCCTTCTGGATAATCCGGATTGTCTCCGATACTGACGATCAATACCCACCTTTTCTGATTGGATCCATCTATTGATAATTCAAATAAATCCGGACATTCCCACACACCGTAATGTGAACCATCCGACTTCCCGAATTCGCTGGCAAAATCCCAATCCTTCAAGTTAGCAGATCGATAAAAACGGATATGATCGCCACACGCAAGTACCATTACCCAGACGCCGGCTTCCTCCATCCAGAAGACTTTGGGATCACGAAAGTCGGTGATTTCGACATCGGACAGGATCGGATTTCCCGTGTAAAACGTCCAGCTTCTGCCTTTATCCTTACTGTACGCCAAGCTTTGGCGCTGCCTCGGTCTGTCTGAATCCGGGTATATATCCGCATGGGTGAATATGGCCACCAAGCCGGACCCGCCTTCAAAGAATCCGCTGGTATCTTTCCAATCCACAACTGCGCTCCCGGAGAAAATGGCACCGTTATGATCCGGTGACATGGCAACAGGAAGTGTTTCCCAGTTCACCAAATCCTTGCTCACCGCATGTCCCCAGTGCATAGGACCCCATACGGTGCTTTCCGGATGGTGCTGGTACAACAAATGGTACTCCCCTTCAAAGTAAACCATACCGTTCGGATCATTCATCCACATTGCCGGTGGTGAGTAATGGAATTGCGGTCTGTAGGATTCTATGAACAAATCTGTGCCCGTTGATTGAATTTGTTTATTGATCTCCTTATAGGTTGGAATGGCCGGAATGGCTCCCTTTTGTGTCGTTACCAAAGCACCCACCGCGTTGGCGAAGCGGACAATAGGGATCCAGTCCTGATCCCTGATCTGGTCGATACTGCCCCCTCTCTCAAGCAGCTGATAGAGGAACCCGCCCAGGAATGCATCTCCCGCTCCGGTGGTGTCAACGGTTTGAACTTTGAACCCTGGCACATCAGCCCATTTAGAGCCGGAGCCGTACCGAACGAAGCACCCTTTTTCAGCCTTGGTCACCAGGATCACTTTCACCTTGAATTGTGTCTGAATTTGATGGGTACCCTCTTCCAAATCCGTGAGACCGGTAATAAACTCAAGTTCCTCTTCCGAGATTTTAACAATATCCGCAAGAGCAAGCCCTTCTTTGATCTTGATTTTCGCCTGCTCCAAATCCTTCCAAAGCGCAGGTCTCAGATTGGGATCAAATGAAATGAGCGCTCCATTCTCTTTCGCCTGGGTACACGCTTTTAGGGTTGCACTCGCAGAAGGCTCATGAGTCATAGATACGGAGCCGAAATGAAAGATTTTCGTATCTTTGATCTGTTCCAGGTCAATATCATCAATTCCCAGAAGCATATCAGCACCAGGGTTGCGGTAAAAGCTGAATGTACGGTCGCCGTCTTCTTTCAGATGGACAAAAGCCAGCGTTGTATTGGCTTGTTTTTCCTTCACCAAACCCTTTGTATCCACACCATTTTCCCGCAAAACCCGGGTAAGATATTCCCCAAATTGGTCTTCACCGATTTTACCGATAATTGCCGTGGATCTTCCAAGCTTGGACAACACCACAACCACATTCGCAGGGGCGCCGCCAGGATTGCATTCAAATAGCTGCTCCCCCTTTTCGAACAAGCCTGCAGGAGTAAAATCAATCAGTACTTCACCTATTGCTGTTATATCAACCATATGGTTTCTCCACCCCTAGTCCATCATTTATATATAGGATTCTAATCCGAAAAACATATGTAGCAAGCCGATTGAAGGCATCTCATTCAGGCTTGCTACATGCCTTACCTATCAAATTTTATTTCAGGGCTGCGAGATAACGGTCATACCCCTCTTGATATATCTTCATCAAATCGTCCAACCGCATATCTTTAAGCGAGGCCAGGTAATCGCTCCACTCGGAATCAGAAACCCCTTTCAACATGAATTTAGCGCGCATGGAGTTCGTATAAGTTTGTATCTCTGGTTTCAGCTTTTCAATAATCTTCAACTCGTCTTCTGTAAAGAAGATATTCGGGTATTTCTCCTTCTGCATTTGCGGTACAAAAATATTTTTGATATCATCCAGTCTTTGCTGTGCCCGTGCTTCCGGAGGTGCAATGTTTTCGAAGTCTTCACCAGTGAATACACCGCCTCCACCAAGTGATACTTTTTGACGGAACTCACCCGGATTGCTGATATCAGACTTCTGTATCAGCTTGCCATCGGCAGATTTCTCAAACCATTCGCCAATAGGGCCCCAACGGACTTCGGCTGTGGTTTCCGGTTTGTACAACAAATCCAGCCATGCAGCAATCAATGCCGGATTTTTTGCTTCTTTCGTGATAACAGAACCTCCTCTAGAAAGTGCGGAACCACTGTTCCATTTGACAACCATATCTTTAAACGGAGGGACGATCGGATAATGTTTGTCACGTTCAGGACCCACTACGTCCGTATGATCCCACCAGAGAAAAGAGCCTAGGGTTTCCTTCTCCGACTTCCCTTTTGCATAATATTGTGTATATTCTTGGGTGAAGGATTCCGGATCAACAAGCCCCTCTTTCACCCATTTCGCGATCTCGTTTACAGCATCTTTGTATCCATCTTGAATAGCTGCGTAGGAAACCTTGCCATTGTCCACATTTAAATGTTCAGCGTAGGCGTTGTTAGCAGGTTGATAGGTTTTGTCTGGTACACCGAAGGCTCCGAACAGATAACCGATATCTCCCGTCCAGAATGCATTGACGAAGGATAATGGAATTTCATCTGCTTTTCCGTTGCCATTCGGATCTTTGGTTTTAAAGGCAAGCAATACATCATGATATTCCTGCAGAGTGGTTGGCATTTTCAGCCCCAGCTTTTTCAGCCAATCCTCATTTATATAGAGGAAATCCGGATTAGCACCAATCTCTTCTTGTCCGGTGCCTAACTCCTCACCCGCAGGAAGGGAATAAATATTGCCGTCTGGGGCAGTAGCAATGGCTTTGATATCGGGTCTCTTGTCGAACAATGCTTTCAAGTTAGGCATGTGTTTGTCAATCAGATCATTTAGAGGTATAATGGTGCCGTCCTCACCGTATTTCATCAGCTCTGTATCTGTGAACCCGGCTCCGAAGAACATTTCAGGCAAGTCGCCACTTGCTATGAGCAGATTCTTCTTCTCGTTGTAATCTGTCTCGACAATGGTATTCCAATCGATATGAACATTTGACATTTCCTCAAGTTTTTTAGCCATGGTCATTTCGTTATAATCGCTTGGCGCCAGCGGAGCTCTGCGTGCAACCACCTTTAAGGTGGTTTTTTCTTTCAGCGGAAACTGAATGGATGCATTGTCATCCGCTTGATTTCCGCTATTCTCTGTATTCGTACCTGTCTTACCATTGTTGCTTTCATTGTTACTGTTACATGCCGTAGCAAACACGGAAACGGCCATCATTGCTGCCAATAGACCCACAGCTTTTCTGTTCATTCTTCTTAACCTCCCTGTTAAATCTGCTCATTTCATACTTCTTGATTTGGGATTAGCCAGTCCCATTCTTATCCAGCTTCACAACACCTCCTTAACGAATATCTGACAAGCTAGGTCTCATCCTTTCACCGAACCCACCATTACTCCTTTGACAAAATATCTTTGCAAGAATGGGTATAAGGCTAGCAGCGGAACTGCGGAAACGATAATAACTCCGAACTTGATCAATTCCGTCACACGCTGTTTGGCCAGCATGTTATCAATATCCATAAGCATATTCCCGGATGGTTGGCTTTGGATTAGAATGTTGCGAAGAACCAGTTGCAACGGAAACTTATCACCATCACTCAAGTAGATTAGAGCATCGAAGAATCCGTTCCATTGGCGTACGACAGCGAAGAGGACAAGAACTGCAATAATCGGTTTAGATAAGGGAAGGACAATGCTCCATAAATATCTAAGATTCCTCGCTCCATCAATGGCGGCTGCCTCTCTCAGCTCTTCAGGCAATTCCTCGAAGAAGGTTTTTGCAATGATAATCAGGAATGCATCCATTGCACCAGGGAGAATGACTGCCCACATCGAGTTCATCAAATGCAGATCCTTTACAACCAGATAAGTAGGAATAATGCCGCCATTAAAGAACATTGTAATGATGAAAAAGGTCATAATTGCGTTTCTGCCGTAAAAATCTTTCCTCGAAAGCGGATAAGCCGCCATAATGACGAGAGCTGTGCTGACAAATCCATTCAGCACCGCGTAAAGAATGGAATTCTTATAGCCGTTCCATATTGAACTGTCGCTGAAAATTCTTTTATATCCGTCAAAGGTTATATTTTGCGGTAATAACCATACATCACCGGAATAAATCTTGTTCGGGTCACTGATGGAAGCGATCACTATAAAATATAAGGGATACAGAATCATTAAAGTGAAGCAGCCTAAAAACAAATAATTGATTATATCAAATGCCAGATCCGATTTCGTTTTTCTCTTTAACATGGTTTCTCTCCTCCTCTTAGCAAGCGTTCTTCACGCCTAAAACAAGCCCTTGCCGCTTATTTTTTTAGTTGTTTTATTCACAATGACCAGTAGTATTAGGTTTATCACGGAGTTAAACAGTCCGATTGCAGCCGAAAAGCTGTATTCCGCTCGCTGAATCCCCACCTTGTATACATAAGTCGGAATAATTTCGGAGGTAGCGACATTCAAATCAGTCTGCATAAGAAATGCCTTTTCAAACCCGACGTTCATTAGATTTCCTACAGCCATGATGAACAAAACAATAATGGTAGGAGCAATACCCGGTAAATCAATATGACGAATTCGATGCCACTTGGAAGCACCATCCATAACAGCCGCTTCATGCAAATGGGGGTCGATCCCTGCTAGGGCAGCCAAATATATAACTGACGCAAATCCGGTTTCCTGCCAAACGGATGAGAATATGTACAGAGGCCTGAACCATTTCTCCTCACCCATAAACATAATCGGTTCGCCGCCGAAGGCGGTTACAATATGATTAACCAACCCGCTGGTAGGGGACAGGAAGATGAACAGCATTCCGACCAATACGACAGTTGAAATGAAATACGGGGCGTAAATCGCAGTTTGAATGAACTTTTTCATCTTCTGCTGTCTCAATTGATTCAGCATAATGGCTACAATAATGGGGAAGGGAAAAACTATAGCCAAATTGAGCAAGCTTAGCAAAATAGTATTTCCTACGATTTGCTTAAAATTGTACGATTCAAAAAAGCGTTGAAAATGTTCTAACCCTACCCACTCACTGCCCCAAACCCCTTTGGAAGCTACAAAGTCTTTAAAAGCGATTTGTACCCCATACATAGGCCAATACTTAAAAACTGTAAAATAGGCTATTGGGATTAAAATCAATAAATACAATTCATAATTCTTTTTCATTTTCCCAAGCATGTATTTTCCTCCATCTCCAAGGTAAACGATTACGTAATAGAAAAGAGCTTTTTCTATAATTTTGTAAGCTCCCCCGCTCCAAATGGTAAAGTTGACATGTGCTCCGATTATTTAAAATAAACGAACTTGTTTTTAGTATAGCCACACTTGCCAAAACCCTGATTACAAAGACGAGTAATCGTTTACGTAATCGTTTTTATACAATTGATTTTATTTGTTTTTGATAGCGTTGTCAATAAATTTTCTTCCCCTTGAAGTTCTTCTTCCGATTGCTCAATATTTGGTTCATTCAATGAAAAACGGTCAGGGAATAGCTCCCTGTTCGGTTTATTTATAAAACCTTTGGCCGCAGCTTCAACTTTAGGTGATAGATCCCATAAGGCATCATTAACAAAGCAGCAAGCACACTAACCATTATCCGTATCCCTTTAATATTTTCCACCAATACTTGGCAATGAACTTTTAATCGTTTCCCTTCAAGCATTAAAAATTGAATTTACCATAATAAATGTACTATGCGGTATACATCCCCCCCTCTCAGATTGAATTACAGCAAAGAAAATAATGCAATGGTAACGCTTACATTACCTTTATAAAAAAACTCTTTACACTGAGGAGAAAACACCTGTTAAGAAATCTCCTGATAGCGAAAGAGTTAATTGTTTGCGTAATCGTTTACTTTATTTTCAAAAAAAAGTCAGAGCGATTGTCTGACCAGGAAATTGGCTTTTAAGCGATGTTCCTCTTTTCCAGAAGTGCCGTCCTCAATTCTCTGTAATATCACTTCGGCAGTTTTTACACCAAGCTGGAACGATGGCTGTTGGATAACGGTTAACGGGGGATGAGTGACCCGGGTCCACTGAAAATCATCAAAGCCAACAACGGCTAACTGGTCCGGTATACGAATCGAATGGTCTTGCAGATACGTCATCGCGCCCATTGCCATCACATTATCCGTTACAAAAATAGCTGTTGGATTCATCTCCAGCAGATCCCCCATGTTTCTGTATCCGTTCTCAAAGCTCACATCTCCAAAGCGAATCAATGAATCATCCAATTTAAGACCTGCGCTCACCAACGTTTCAGAATACCCCTCATACCGTTCAATCGTTGTCGTAACCGAAAGGGGGCCGGATAGAAAAGCAATTTTTTGGTGGCCTTTGTCCAGAATCTTTTGCATTGCTTCCTTAGTCGCACTTTTGTTGTCAATGAGTACGGAATCTCGTTCACACTGATTAGGGACTCTATCAATATAGACCACTGGATAATCTCCGAACAAACGCTCGTAATCGCAATCCCTGCTGGCCGGAGCCACGATCAGTCCGTCAATCATTTGTGAATCAAACATCCCGATTTCTTTATTTTCCACTTCCACATTGTCACTGGAGTCATTCAAGATCAGGTGATAGCCCCTTTGTTTCAATACGCTTTGAACTCCGGCTGCTACCGACATAAAGTAAAAGTTGGAAGTTTCTGAAGCAAGGATCGGTGCAAGAAACGCAATAATATACGACTTGCGGCTGCGCAATGAGCGGGCTACCGAATTGATTCGAAAGTTCAACTCATTCATTGCAAGATTCACTTTCTGTTTCGTCTCATTGGATACAAACCGCGTTCCGTTAATGACATGGGAAACAGTAGCTGTAGATACATTAGCCCTTAAAGCCACATCTTTGATACTGACATTCTTTTTTTCAGTCATCTACATTACACCTGTCTCGTTTCGCATTAAGCATATCCGATACCTCAATTGTTATTCCCACTGTGTTCATTGAAGTAAACGATTACTTACTATATAATATATTTTCACTAGAAGCTTTTGTCAAATATTATTGTCATTCGGGTGATTTGATGACTGTGCTAGGTCATTGCTAACCCAATGGCCCCAATGAAGCGTATGCAAATACGGGCCATGCGGATCATGCCTATTAAAGTAGATTGGCGCGTGCGGTTCGTTCATCCAATGTTGCGGAGGACTGATATGGTATTGCGGACGGTGCTTGTCGTTTACAAGCAAGCGGTGGTCCAGTTTGATATCATCGTACGGAATCGCCGGAATCAGCCCCCCGTAAGGAGTCACATATTCCCGGTATGAATGTCTCACTTCCTCTGCGAAAGACTCTATTGTATATTTATAATTCATCAACCATGCCCCTGAACATATTAAGCACATACGGTGTATCGCACACAAGTATGGACGAATATGAGCAGCGACTAAAACAAAAAAGCAACTCATCCGCAGACAAGTCGCTTCCTATACACTCTATTGTTATCAGTACTACCTTGTAGCTTGTGATCTCACCGCTTCGCCTTATAAAACTCATGATAAAGCTTCATCAGCGCTCTCTTCTCAATCCGCGACACATAACTCCGCGAGATCCCCAGATCCTTCGCAATCTCCCGCTGCGTCCGCTCTTCACCGCCGGTATCCAGCCCGAAGCGGCCGACGACGACTTCCTTCTCACGTTCATCCAATATATCAAGGTTGCGATAGATCTTGCTCTTCTCGATTTTAAGGTCGACTTCCTTAATAACATCATCTGCCTCGGAACCGAGGATATCAATCAGGGTAATTTCATTACCTTCTTTGTCAGTCCCAATCGGATCGTGAAGGGATACATCCTTCCGGGTCTTTTTAAGTGAACGGAGATGCATCAGGATTTCGTTTTCAATACAGCGGGCTGCAAAGGTCGCGAGCTTCGTGCCCTTGTTCGGACGGTAACTTTCAATGGCCTTGATCAGTCCGATCGTGCCGATGGAGATGAGATCCTCCATATCTTCCCCTGTATTGTCGAATTTTTTTACTATGTGGGCAACTAAACGCAAATTGTGTTCGATTAGCAAGTTACGAGCCTTAGCGTCGCCCTCAGCCATCATCCCTAAGTATTTGCTTTCATCCTGCTCCGAGAGCGGCTGGGGAAAAGCGTTGTTTCTTACGTACGATACCAGCAGCGTCAGTTCTTTGATCAGTAGTGCTATCGTGCTTATGATTCCTGGCAACTTGGCGACACCTCCCGCACATGTACAATGAAACCGATCAGCAATGAGAACTACGGGTTCATGGTCCTTTTATTGTATGTGGGTAGATGCCTAGAAGTGCCTGTACGGGAGAAATAGGTACGGGCTATTATAACAGGGTTTTAGGTATACTCTTTGGTGTGATAAGATAAGAATATAAAAGAGCCGTGCGTCAACACGACTCCCGTGTACAATCCGCGTCGCAAATGAAATCATTAGCATCAACGTTAGTATACCTCCACTTGCCAAGTTTGCAATCAGTTTTTGAGCATTTTTTTGCCGACAGTAAATTCGATGAATCCCAACATTAATCCTATAATCATAATGTACCAGTAATCACTGATTGAAGGTGATAATGTCACCAGAGTGAAAATAATTGTATATAAGCCGTATAAAAGAATAGACCCACTTGACAATCTGTAAAACCTATTTCTTTTTGTAATAAAAAATAAAGCAATAGAAAGTATTAAACACACTGATAGCACAATAAATGGGAAGTAGTAGAAAGAGGTTGTTAAAGAAGTGTTGAAACCGATTGAATGGGTTGCACTTGTTAAATTATAAAAATTTTTAAATCCATCTGTTACTATTAAGATTACTATGATGATCTGAACCGCTTTCCAATCCTGTTTCATAATAAACTCCTTTCGTTGAAACTCACACCATAACCCTTTGTAAATTAAAAACTTATGATTTTCAATTTAATCTATATAATTTGAACTAAAGAACTGCCTAGAGGCTAAAGCAGCGGAGGGGAATTTTGGAACTGTAGGAGCGATAGCGACCGCCTTTGTCTCCGGATTTCAACCGCAAAATAGCGGTACAAATCAAGAAATCGGGAGAAGGGCAGCGGCCGGAAGTCCAAACATTCACTGCAGTTGCGTTCTATGCCGGATCGGTAAATCTAAAGTTCAACTTATATAGCAAAGTTATAACCCCTAAGGATGGATCCATCTGACGTCGCTATCCTTGAGCTTCGGAATCCAACCGTTTGGAGGCGCTTGGTCGGAAACGATCACATGCACCTCATGAAAATCAACAATTTTGGCTAATGTTCGTTTAGCGATTTTCGACTCATCTGCAACTACAATCACTGTCTCTGAACAACGAATTAATTCCCTGGTCAGTACCGCCTGCTCGTAGTCATAGCTTGTTATCCCATACTCCAAGGAAACACCATCCACAGAAATAAAGGATTTATTGACATAGAAATCCTCCATAATTTTCTCAGCAATCGGACCGGATACCCGCAAGTGTTTTACGTTGACTTCTCCGCCTATCAAAATAATCTTACCGTCGAAGGCCCCGCGTTTTTTGTTTTCAATCAGTAACATCATCGCTGGTATAGAGTTGGTCAATATCGTTACATTATGCTTGCCCTCTAAGAAATGAATAATTTGCAGAGCCGTACTTCCTTCATCTATTATAATCACATCGTTGTGATCAATTAATTCCGCAGCGAGAAGCCCGATCTTGCTCTTAGCTTCAGCGTTTAATAATTCTCTTTCATAAAGCGGAGGCTCCATTCCTACCTTGAACTTAACTGCACCGCCATATATTTTTTTTAATTTATTTTCTTTTTCCAGCTCATCGAGATCTCTTCGAATCGTTTCCGTTGAAACTTCAAAGAGCAAAGAAAGCTCTCTGGCAATCACTTTGCCCTTCTCATTAAGCAGATTCATAATACTGATCTTTCTATCCTCCCCAGCAAGCGACAACTTGCTCCCTCCCTTTTTTTAGCATTGTATAACTACACTCTTTTTCCATTTAGGTGATAACCTTGCCGGTTTCTTCATCGAAAATATGAATAGCCTCAGAGTCTAGTGTAAGATAAATACGTTCATTATACGACACATTCAGATCCGAAGGGCTTAATATACGAATAAAATTCGTCGTGTTTTCATTATCGCCCAACATGACCTTGATCAATTTCTCCCGCCCAAGCTGTTCGACCAGCACGACCTTCGCCGGAATACTATTCTCCAGCTGTACTTTGGAAATCTGAAGATGATGAGGCCTTGCCCCTAAGGCTACCTTTGTTCCTTTAAATTCAGCATTCAATTTTTTAGTCGATAAAAGCTTATAGTCAAAGCCGTCTCCACGCAAAACACGTTCAGTTCCGTTGCGGAGCAGATCACATTTCAGGATGTTCATTGGCGGATTCCCCATAAAGTGTGCGACAAACAAATTAACAGGCTTCATAAATAACTCATCCGGTGTACCATACTGCTGAATTTTACCATTTTGCAGGATCGCGATTTTATCAGCCACCGCCATCGCTTCTTCCTGATCATGGGTCACAATAATCGTTGTAATCCCCAGTTTTAGCTGCAGGCGCCGGATTTCGTCGCGGACATCAACCTTTAAGCGGGCATCCAGATTTGACATAGGTTCATCCAGCAGCAGGAACAAGGGGTCTTTAGCAAGTGCCCGGGCCATCGCTACCCGCTGTTGCTGTCCGCCTGAGAGCTGGCTTGGCATCCGGTCTGTCAATTGATCAATCTGCAGCATTGCAGCAATCTCTTGGGCTTTTTGATAACGTTCTTTTTTCTTCACTTTCCGTTGCTTTAATGGAAATGCAATATTATCAAGGACAGTCATATGCGGATAGAGCGCGTAACTTTGAAATACCATCCCGATATCCCTGTCCTTAGGCTCCACATGATTTACAATCTTCCCGTCAAAATACACCTTTCCGCTCGTAGGCTGCAGAAGTCCGGCCAGAATCATTAACGTGGTTGACTTGCCGCAGCCGGATGGCCCTAGAAGCGCGACAAACTCCCCCCGCTTAATATCCAAGCTGACATTCTCCAGCGCTGTTGAATCGCCAAATTTCTTCGATATACCCTCTAGTTTTATCATACGCCTTTGGAACCTCCTATGGTCACCTTCATCATCGTCCGTTGGGTGAATAGATAAAATATGCCGATTGGAATGGTATAGAAGAGTCCAATAGCTGTAATTAGCCCAATATTTGTAACCTTATCATCATCTGTAAAAATCAGTTTGGCCAGGTAACCGGCAAGCGTCAATTTGGTGTTATCGAAAATAAACAGCTTGATTAGCAGCCATTCCCCGTAAGCCCCCATAAAAGCATAAATGGCGATCGCTGAAATACCCGACAGCATATTCGGCAGAATAATCTGATAAAGACATTTGAACCGGCTGCACCCGTCGATCATGCCGGAGAATTCCAAGTCCCAGGAGACTTCATCAAAAAATCCCTTCAGAATATACACATGCCAAGGAATCATTCCTGCTGCCGACAGCACAACAACTGCAAATACGGTGTTGAGCAGCCCTAAGTACATCATTATAAAGAAGCTTGTAATCAATAATGTAATTCCGGGAAAGGACCCCATAATAAACAGGAATTTCAAAGCAAATCCTTTGCCAACAAAATTCAACCTGGAAAAGGCATACGCTGCTGGAACCGCGACCAGAAGGTCAATCACCGTGATGAGCAGCCCAAATACAACCGTATTCATCACAATCGGCCAAATCATCGGAAAACTAATTCCTTCAAGAACAAAAGATCTCCTTAAAAACTGCCAATTCTCCCAAGACAATCTCCCTGAATTATAGTTGTATACCGACGATACAAATAACCAAATGATCATAAAAATGATAGGCAGCATTAACAGGACCATGAAGAAATGAATCATATTCCGTTTGCTGAATTTCCATAAGCTCACAGGGTTTCACCACTCTTATCTAGTATGGTCAGTCTTCTATCCGGGGAGGACGAATCAGTTTATTGAAATCAAATATCCTAAATAACAACAGTGTTAGCAGAAGTGAAATAATGACCACTATAACCGATATAGCAGCACCATATCCATACTCCAACCGATTAAAGGCCTGCTGGTAGCCATAGAGAGCTAACGTTGTGGTATCAAACACGGGGCCGCCTCCCGTAGCAAGCAGAATAAAATTGTAGCTTGCAAACAATCCGATCGTCGAAGTCACCGTAACGTACATAATCGGCCATTTTAATGCAGGAAGTATGATGTCCTTTATAATAGAACGGTCTTTGGCTCCATCCACCCTTGCTGCTTTATATACATCTTCGGGAATGGAATTGATCGAAGCCGAGAACAGAATCATGCCACCTGAGGCACCTGAGATGACTCCGGCAGCAATAATAATTAGTAGTCCTGCTTCATTGAACCAGGATACCGGTTGTTCCAGGCCAAAGTACATAATGACTTTATTCGCAAATCCTCCTGGTGTCGGGTTGAATATATACTTCCAGAATACAACATAGACTAAGCCAGGCATGGTGCTCGGAATCAGCCATATGACACGATAAAGGGCACCTATTCTTTTATTTTTCACCAGATACTGCGTGCAAATTGCCAAGAGCAAGCTGAAGGCTACGGTAAGGATTAAGGAGAAAAACACGTAAATCAGGGTTATCTTAATGATCGGCAATAAATTAATGTCTGCAAGGATCTGCCGGAAATTCCCCAGCCCGATGAAATCCGCCTTCATCTTACGGTCTAGATTTGTTGTAGACATCCATATAGTCGCAAATGCAGGAATGATAAAGAATAATAAAGTTAAGATCGCAAACGGCGCCAAAAACAGATAGGGGTAAGATTTTTTCTTCAATCTGGCTAAATTCATTGGCCCCTTCCTCTCTCATATGTACGGCTTGCAAAGGGAGGACTACAATCCTGCACTATGCAAGCCGTTGTTTCATCTATTATCGAAAATGTTGCTGCCGGCTATCTGAAAATGACTTGGTCCTGATCCACATTTTGCTTATAGTTTTCTTCGAATAACTTATAGGCTTCTTCTGCCGACGCACCATTAACCATGATTGCTTCAAGACCTTTAATTTGCTGCTTCAAATAATCAGGGTAAGCAAGATGCGGCGGACGTACCTTGGTATAATCCAGCATGTACGCTACATCATGTAGAAATCTGGAATCCTTAAACCGCGGATCTTCTTGTCCCGATTTTGTTACCGGCAGTTTGCCTGAGGCTATGGTGTGGTCCATTTGTAAATTTGGAGCCATTGCCAATTCAATGATTCGTTGAACATAAGGCATTTTATTCTCATCTACCTTGGAGCTGACGTAATACAGACGCGGATTGGCCAGTGAACCCGGTTCCCCGCCCTTACTTCCAGCCGGAATTAGAGTAAAGGTACTGTTTGCATAAAACCAATCCTCGAATTCCTTATCCGTTTTCCCATAAGCTTCCTTCATACTATTGTATGAACCGGTCCCTCCAATGAAAAACATGACATCCCCGTTGACATAATATCCGAAGCCCACATCTTCCAATGCGGCAAAGTCTTTCGTAATGGCGCCACTCTTAATTCCTTTCTCCCAAAAACTATAAGTATCTGTAATGCCCTTTTTATCGAAAATCACTTTACTTTGTTCCTGATCGTATGGCTCAAAGCCCATCATTTGGTTGTTGATATCCTGAACACTGATGTTGTCCAGCCCATCACTTACCAAGCCGTACTTCGTCACCTTTTTCTCAACAGCTTCAGCAGCGATGTTCAGCATATCCGCCATCGTCCAATCACCTTTAAGCACCCGATCCGGAAGTCCTTCAATATCCGCATCCGACCAACCCAGCTTTTTTAAAGCAGTTTTATTTATATACAGAGGGGAAGCATCCATATCCTGAATTGCACCATATACATGCCCTTGGTATTCCATGATATCCCATAGATTTTGTGGAAGAGTTTTGAATACCTCTGACTCCTTCAGCCAATCCATAGGTTGAATAAGTCCTGCATCCAGTTCCCAGCCAATATCCAGGCTTGAATTCATTGAAATATCGCGGTATTGGCCGGCTTGGGCTTGCAGAACAAGTTCATCATCACCAACAGCCGGCAAAATGTCGGCAACTACTTCTACATTTTTGCCTTGTGCCGTCAACTCTTCATTTAAGGCTTTAAAAGCAGCTGTATAGTTTGACATCCGGGCACCGTAATCGTCCTCACCTACACTGATTTTAATAATTTCTTTCGTCTTGGCATCCTTCGGTGCATTAGCTTTATTCTGAACATCTGCTGCAGAAGCTGTTTCTTTCCCCGTATTATTCTTCGCACTACATGCTCCCAATACCACAGTCAATCCTAGTAATACTACAAATAGCATGGATAATTTGGTCCGCATCTCCATTTCCCCTCATCCCATTTTTTATAATCCAGTACAATATTAGTATAAGAATAGAGTGTAATAAGAGGATTAATTCCACGTTAAATATATGTTTTTATGTTGTTTTATTATGTTTTTATGTTGTTTATCGTGGAAACACTTGCGAGATAGCCGTTTCAATACACTGGAGGGCATGCTGCAGCTGCCCTTGAGTTGTAATTAAGGGCGGCACCAAGGTTAACACATTGCCATTAGAAACCTTAAAGCTCAGTCCCATCTCCATACAGCGGTACATAACCTTTTCTGCCCCTTCTACCGCCTCTTTCTTCGTTTGGCGATCGGTAACCAGCTCAATCGCAGCGAGCATTCCAATCACCCGGACATCCCCAATGACTTCATGTCTATTCATCATTGCCATCAGCTCCCGCTCCAGATAAACTCCCATTCGCTCCGCATGCTCGAGCAATCCATGCTGCTCAATATATTCGATTGTTGCCAAAGCAGCGGCACAACCTACTGAGCTTTTCTCATGGGTATAATGCCCGAGGGATATATCATGAGCCACATCCAAGCCTTCACGTGCAATGATGCCCGCCATTGGAAATAATCCGCCCCCAAGCCCTTTGCCAATAACCACAATATCCGGAACAATATCGTAATGCTCATGAACGAACATTTTGCCGGTTCTCCCGAGGGCTGTTGGAATTTCATCCAGCACAAGCAGAACACCGGATTCATCGCATATTTGACGTAATCTTTGGAAATACGCCTTCGGCGGAACCTGTACATCTGTGCTGCGTACCGGCTCCATAATGACTGCCCCGACATCTGCCTCCCGCTTCAACATGTATTCCAGATAATCAAGGGTTTTCGAGCCGTCAGGATCGGAATTCCCATAGAAGCTGCGATAGGAATTATAAGGCATCATATGCTCTGTTCCCGGCAGCAAGGGTCCCATATGGTTTCGGAATACACCTTCTCCTCCAACAGAAATCGCATCTAGGCTTGCCCCGTGGAAAGAGTCCCAAGTAGAAATGGTCTTGAAGTTTCCCGTCGCTTTACGAACAAGCTTCATCGCGATTCCGATGGCACTTGTACCCCCAGGTGTGAATAACACCTTATTCAGATCACCAGGTGCCAGCTCCACGAGCTTGCGTGCTAATTGAACTGCAACCGGACTCGTATAACGCCGCGGCAGAAAAGACAGCTCGTCCAATTGCTTCTTGACCGCATCAATAACATAACTATTCTTATGCCCAACCTGATGCACGCTGTTACCGTGAAAATCCATATATTTCCGGCCGTCCAGATCTTCTAAATAGATGCCTTCAGCATTTGTAATTACGTTCAAACAAGGCGTTGACATCGATTGATGCAGAAAGTAGCGGCTGTCTTCTTCTAGAACATCTCTAGTGTGGCGGCTTAAATTCGTTTCTTGCCATTGCTCGCGTTCTGCCGATAGATTAATGTCTCCTTCACTTCTCTGATAAGCCTTAATATCCATGAGGGCTGTCCCCTCCCAGCAAACGGCTGTTAATCGTTTCAATGAGGCCAGGCAGCTGAGACATATCCTCAATAACCTCATGCGCTCCATACTCGATAAACTGCTGCTTGGCCGCTTCAACTAGAAGCTTCAAAGCAGCCGGCTCCAGCTCATTCACTTCTTCCTGCGTCAAACCTAATATGGAGCTGCCTTTAACGATGCCAACTGCCCATACTCCGGCATTTCTTGCCTCTTGCATGTCCGACTTCGTATCCCCTACTTTTACGATTTGAGAAGGCATGCCCATATCCAGATGAATCATATTCGCGTAGATCATATAAGGATACGGGCGCCCTCTGCCATGGACAGAATCAGGAGTCAGCCAGTAATCTGGTGCGTAACCATTCATCTCTGCCCTGCTTGCGACAATTTGCATCATGGTGTCGTTATATCCTGTCGTCCCGCCAATTCGTAACCCTGACTTTCTAAGCTGCTTCACGGTATCGACAACATACTCAATAGGTTCAGCAAATCGATGTAAGATTTCAAGTAGCTTCGGTTCAAAAGCATCGTGCAGCTGATCCACATCGCTGTCAGTGAATGGACGCCCCATCTTTTCTTCAAATTGGCTGCGAATCCGCGGCATTTCCAGCATCATCTTGATATGATCCCATTTTAAGCACCCCATTGGAGCTCTGACTTCTTCCATCGCCGGTTCGATCCCAATCATCCGGAAGATATCGAAGAACACATGCACGGGAGCCATACATCCATAATCGACCGTCGTTCCGGCCCAGTCCAATATTAGTCCTTGTACTTTCATAAACGAATCGCTCTCCATTCATTCCCCATTGTTTGTCGCATAGGACAATATTGCCGCACACAAACCCACCATATCTTCTAGATGCACATCGCCAATTGAACCGATCCGGAATACTTGTACGTCGCTTAATTTACCTGGATAGATTACATACCCTCGCTCCTTCAGAAAGAGATACATAGACTCAAAGCTGAAATGCTCAAAGTCCGGATACCTGAACGTAGTGATAATCGGTGACTGCAGCGGTTCGGGAAGGTATGCTTTAAATCCCGCACTTTCCATTAAATGAACTAATGTTTGTTGATTCTCAAGATATCTGACATAACGCCGCTCGACTCCGCCTTCTGCCTCTAATTCAACTAAGGCCTGAGAGAAAGCCCGTACCACATGCGTCGGAGAGGTGAACCGCCACTTCCCCTCCTCCTGCTCCATCACTTGCCATTGATCATACAGATCTAATGATAATGACCTTGCATTGTGCTTACACTTTGCCAATTCATCCTTGTTACAGAGAACAAAGCTGAAGCCAGGTACGCCTTGAATACATTTATTCGAGCTGCTGACTAAGTAATCAATGCCCCACTTCTCAACTTCTACCGGTATCCCTCCAAAGCTGCTCATGGCATCGACAATAGCTATTTTCCCGTGCCCCTTAATCGTCTGTACCAGCTGTTCGAGCGGATTAAGAATACCTGTCGTTGTCTCACAATGTACGAACGCAACATGGGTTATCGCTGGATCTTGCTTCATCAAGGTATCCACTTGCTCTACATCAATAATCTGGTTCGGGGCGAATTCTAACGTTCGGCAACCAATTCCGAGTATTCGCGCAATTTGCTCGATCCGTTTGCCATACGCTCCATTAGCCAGAATAAGGAGTTTGCCATCCTGGGGGATAACCGTTCCAATCGTTGCTTCGATTCCAAAGGTTCCACTTCCTTGCATTAACACTGACGTATAACGGGCTTCCAAGGCTCTGCCTACATGAAGTAACTTGCTCCGAATCAACTGAACGATATGTTTATAACTATCATCCCAGGTACACCAGTCCTTCAGCATCACTGCTTTGACGGAAGGTGTTGTGGATAACGGTCCCGGTGTTAATAACAAATAGTGGTCTCCCATCGTAATCCCTCCTACATATTTCGAACAAGATTTCTTGCCCATTTATTCGATCTGTATCTGAAATAGCCAAAACCTGCCTTCGCAACTTCCTCGAAAACGAACAGCATATACACGATCTCGACGGGCAGGTGGAAGACATATACTCCAACAAACACTAACGGTAGTGCAATCAGCCAGGTTGTGACTAATACCAGCTTCATTGTGTACAGGTTATCGCCGCCCGCTCTGAACATGCCGACAATCCACAGGTTATTTAAGAAGAACATGATCATCACTACAGCTTGAATGACCATCACATGCCGGAAGGAGGTTCGCACCTCAATGCTAATGTTGGGGAATAGATGTACAATGTACGGATTTAGCAGCAATATAAGAGCTCCAACGACTACCCCCGAATAGAGGGCAATCCGTGTGAATTTACGGGCATAGATAAGGTATTCACCCGATTCGACTTGACTTAACTTCTCGCCAATCATGACTCTGGCTGCGTAGGCAAATCCGAAAATCCCCATCATGAAATATCGGTTAAACGTGAGCGCTAATTGGTAAGTTGCTAGAGCAGCCACTCCTAAATGACCAAAGGCTACCGCATATAACATATTGCCAACCGACCACATCCCTTCATGGAACAAGAGCGGCAGTGTGGTTATGTATATTTTCCGGGCGAAATCCCAGCGGATAGAAAGAACTTCTTTCAGCGTGACATTGAAATAATATTTGTTCCAATAGACGTAACCTAATAGAATAACCGCGCTGAGCATAGAGGATATTAAGGTTGACCAGGCCGCTCCAACAATACCGTACACAGGAAAACCAAGCTTTCCATAAATAAGTGCATAGTCCAGTAAAATATTGACGAACATACCCATAACCCCAACAATCAGAGTCAGCTTCACCTTACCTATCGAACCCAATGAGTTGCTAAAAGCATCTTTAATAGAATTAATTAAGAAAACGAATACGATCACAGATAAATATTGAATGCCATAGGCGATTGCCGGTTCATCCTGGATAAAAAGTGCGATTAACGGCGCTTTAAACACAGAGACAAGCATAAATACAATCAATGAAAGGAGGATGCTTGAGATCAGCATAAGAGCAAATGCTTTTTTAACATTTACAAAGTCTTTTACTCCATAAAATTGTGTAATGTAAGCTGAAATACCATAAATCGCTGCAAGAAGCATCCCAAGAATAAAGCTGATTTGACCCACTGCAGCCGTTATGGCAATCGCCGTATCCCCTAATCCTCCGACCATTAATGTGTTGATCAAAGAAAATGAATTCCCGAGTAGCATTTGAAGTACGGAGGGGATGACTAACCTCTTCATATCTTTACGAAATTCAGAACCGCTCATCTCTGCCCCTATTGCAGCTCATCCGGAAAAATTGGATTTGACCAGGCAATATTCCCTTCGAAATCAATGCATTCCACGCGAATATATTGCTCTGTACCCTCTATCTTGAACCCGCCGCTGGTAATGGGTGAAGCATCTTTGTTATATAACGCACGCCCATTATTGGGATGTGTAATAAACTTAATGAATTTTACCGGTGAGCATTTGATTTGCAAGAAGCCATTCTCTACCCGCAGATCCAGAATTTCCGGTCCCTGTGAAGAATAGAACTGTCCGCTCTTTAGCGCCGTGATCAACGTTTGCTGCTCCAGCTTGTCCGCATCGACCGAAATCCATCCACCGAAAAATTCCGAGATGACCTCATCTATTCGCCCTCCATGAGCATCATCGGCAGCCACGCCGAACACTTTACGCCCGTTCTTCAGTAAATAATCCCAATGGCGAACGCCGTACCCCACAGCTTCGTCGATTTCGGACTGGTGATTATAGATTTCTACCGCAAAATAGTTCTCTAGCTTCAACAAATCCTCAGCGCGGTTTCTGGACCATTCCGGATGATTCATAATAATTAAATTCCCTTTATGCCTCATCTCTTCAATCAGGGTCTGAATCGTATCCAAGCTTTTATATTCAGGCTTCGCATGTTCTTCGTCGTGCTCGAATCCGTATTCTGAGCCTAACGATTTATCGAAAAGCCCGTGTATATGGTATTGCTGGCCCGTTTCTTTCCGGCTCATTTCACATGCCATTTCATAACCATCCAGCATGATAAATTTTTCGTCGTCATAGCTATCGGATTTGAAATAAATTTCATGATCGCTTAAACACATGAAGTCATAACCCTTATTCTTATAAGCTTCGATTACAACCTCAGGAGCATATTGCCCATCGCTGCGAGTTGAATGGGTATGGAGATTCCCTTTAAATTTGCGCTTACTCTCGTCTAAATAGATTTTTGATTGCATAGCTATTCTCCTCCCTGCAGCAAATCGGATACAAATACAGGGTTGGACCATGCCACCTTCCCTGCAAAGTCAATACATTCCACTCGGATATATTGCATATCCTTATCGACCTCCATGGACGCTTGGGTCAAGGGCTCACCGCTCTCAAAATCCCCTAAAAAAGCTCCTCTTTGGGGAAAAGATTTAAACATAATAAATTTACAGGGAGAGCACTCGATCATAAGTTCACCGTCCACCACTCGCAGATCGTAAATTTCCGGACCGCTGCTGGAATAAAATTCACCTTGCTTCAAGCTGTTCACAAGATCCACTGGGTTCAGCGCTGTCGATTGCACCTGTACCCAGCCTCCTCCGTATTCAGGAATTCTCCAATTTGGATCATGTTCGTGAGAATCATCCGCGGCAATACCGAATACTCGTTTGCCATTCTGCAGCGCATGATCCCAATAAGCTGCGCCATAAGAGCTTGTAGTCGACCACTCCGTAGCATGGTTGTAAATCTCTATTGCGAAAAATCCATCATATTTAACCATGTCCTCAAATCGAGTCAAGTGCCATTCCGGATGGTTGAAGATGACCAAATTCCCGTGCGCTCGCATTTCGTCAATAAGCAGTTGGGGCGAGTGGTCCCCTACCCATGGAATCGGCACCGGGAACTGCTCTAAATGTTCGAATCTTTCCAGCTCTGAATCTGCGGTAGGATCATTTAACACACCGAAATGGTAGCCTGGATTTTTATCTGCAACCTGGTTTAATCCCCCTCGTTCCATCCCTGGGAGAGTGACAAAGTCAACCGTATTGAATTCTTCCGTTCTGGCATAAATATCGTGGTCGGTAATCGAAATGAAATGATAGCCCTTGGCTTTAAAAGCTTCTACTACTTGTACTGCAGGTAAACTGCCATCCGACCAAGTGGTATGAAGATGCAGGTTGCCTTTATATTTAGTCTTTTCCCGGTCTAAATAAACTCTATTAATCATAACTTGCCCTCCTAATAATTCACGTTGTTTTCATGTGTTTTCATTTTGTTTTCTGTTGTTATTTTGATCATACAACCTGAAGTAAGAGCCTTTCAAGCCATTCGCTTATAATTAACAGTGGGCTAACAAAATTCATCATCCGTTAATAAAATTGCGGCTTACGGTCATCAAAAACGGACATGAAAATAGAAACGGAAGAGTTCTTTTATGGACGTCTCCCGTTTCTCAGAGCAATAAATATTATATTTTCAATCATACTCTGCTTTTGTTAGTCCAATATTATTCGTAATCATAAATACAGCAAGCAGCCATACCTTTGTACCAACTAAAAAAACCTAAAAGGTTGCTAGACCTTTTAGGTTTCTATATTATTCTTTATTAGCAACAGGAGTCTGGGTTTAGCTTCTTAAACACCTCAAAGCTCCGGGCCGCACATTCAGAAATCGGGATGGGATGGAATCCATTGATTTCTGCATACAGTATATCATTTAATGGTGCAGTCCAGGCGCTAGGGATTGCCTCTGCTCCCAGCATAGCGCCCATAATAGAGCCGACTGTGGCCCCGTTACAATCTGTATCCCAGCCACCCAGAACCGCTGTGGTAATGGCTTTTTCGAAGTCCCCTTGACCGAAGATCAGTGAAGCCGCCACCAAAGCCGCATTATTGTTAGTATGAACCGGATTATAGTGCTTGAAGGCTTCCCATATCCGGTCAACCAACTCCACTTGATTCTTCGTGCTACGTGCAATCGCAACAGCTTCCCTAACATCCTTCGCCAATCTGCTGGTAGCAGGAATCTCGCTTAAGCCAATTTCGACGATCCGCTCGGGATCACGTTCCGAGAATGCAGCAGCAATCATGGCGGCTACGAACATTTCTCCATATATGCCGTTCTTTACATGAGAGAAAGAAGCATCACGCCATGCCAGTTCAGCCGCTAGCTCCGGTTTGCCGGCTGCGCCATAGGCTAATCCGTCTGCCCGGATCTGGGCGCCGATCCATTCGCGATAAGGATTCAGATAGGTACGGACCCAAGCCTTCTGCTCTTCCCAGTCTGAATTCCGGGCATTCCCTTCATTTTTCAATAAATTGTTAAGATGTGATGTTACCTGTGCAAAGTTTAAATACGCCTGCGTTTCAGCTGTACATACCTGAGAATAAGACAAAACCCTATGCCATAAGAGACCCACATGCCAAGAATCCCATTCCAGCCCTTTTTCTTCCAGCATAATGAGGCCAAGAACTGTATACCGGATATCATCGTCGCTCTCCATGTAGCAGATGTTCTCACGCAGGCTCTTAGGGGAGACATTAGCAATGTTAAGGCCAACTTCCTTTTGTGCACGGGATTGTGCAGGTACGTAAGTCGTTATAGGCCATGCGTCTGCACCTTGGAACCAAAGTTGAACATTCTTCCAGCCTGGATTGCCGAAGCTGCCGGCCATATATTCCCACTGCTCAAGGGGTTTGCCAAGTGCACAGCCAACACTCCGTCCAAGCCACGCTCCATAAAATTTGTCCCGCCAGACTGGCTCGGAATGTTGCGGCTGAAGCACTCTCGGCCCTTCTGGACGCTTTTTACGGATTTCATCCAATTCAGATGGCTCGGCAAACGGGAAATCGGGTCTAATCGGAAGCCTCATCAATTGCTCATATATTGCCATCAATTGCTCCCGATCATTGCCTGCCGCCTCAATCTTTTCAATAAAGCCCTCTGTATTGCAGCCCTCATCTCTGCGCTGAATAACCTCTTCTTTCACCAATCGTTGTAAGCTATCCCATCCTGCCATGATCCGCACCCCAAACTTTGTATTTTATATTCATTATAGAACCCGTTTGGAGGAGAGGCTTCTCAATAACTATAGGGAAATTCTCAAATATTGCGAAATGTTTGATATTGCTGCCGGTATTCACTTGGAGAAAGCCCAATAATTGACCCAAATAAACGGTAGAACGTCGATACGCTTTGAAACCCACTTGAGAAGCATACTTCGGTTACATCCAGGCTTGTATTCACGAGTAAACGCTTCGCCTCGTTGAGTCTGACCTGCAGGAGGCAATCCTTGAAATGGCGCCCGGTTGCTTCTAGAAATACATGGCTTGCACGTGAAGGGCTGACTCCCAGATATTCAGCAACCTCCTGAAGGCTTAGAGCTTCCGTGTAATGTTCCTTAATGTAATCCATCAGTTTCCGGTACTCCCTGATCGTACGTGTCAGCTTCTGCCAATCCTTCTGGTGCAGTGGGATCGAGCGATTCCGAAGCAGGAGGGTACATATATGCAGCAGTGTTGCTTTTACCATGCTGGAGTACCCCTCCTGTTTATCGACAAGCTCGGATCGGACCCGTTCGATGAGCTGTCTCAATTCAATGGCTAGGGGTTCGCTGTGTGGAATTCGGTTCTGATAGAGTCCGTTAGAATAACAGAAAGGAATCAGCAGCCTCTCGTCCTCTGTAAGCAACAACCCCGGATCGAAATTCAGAAAAATATATGTACTTGGGTCCTCTTCATCAGACCAGGCAATGTGCAGCTCCGAATGGTTAACTATGAATACGTCACCAACCTGAACAGGGTACGTGTTTTCTCCGAAATGAAACCATCCCTTTCCCGAAATACAACAGCCGATCTCTAGACTGGAATGATAATGCAGGGGCTGCATGAATGTGTTCGGTGACCAAACAAAAGCATTTACGGGTATTTCATGCTCATACTGTATGTTTAATTGCTCTCCTTCACTCATGCATTCACCCTCCTATCGTCCAATATTCATAGAGTAGCATAAGCGGAGTAAATTGGGATATAACGTGTATACTCAATGAAATTAGTACTAATTACTCTTATTTTAATGAGGATGTTAAGTCCATTAGCCAAGGCGTTAGGAAAAAAGAGAGAAAAGTTGTAGCAAAACAGATAAGCAGCAAAAGCTGCAGTTTTTTTTGTAAGAGGTGGTGTGCAAAAAACAGATAAACTACGATGCACAATAAAAAAAGGATAGTATTAAAAAGTAAAGAATCATAGTGAGTTACTGTGAATAAGCTACCACCGCCAATAGAAAAGATTATCCCTATAACTAAAAACCACATACCCACTCCAACTGCAGCGCTTAAAGCAATAAACATAAAACTCATTATCATTTTGTACTCCTTTGACCCGGTTTAAAATTATATTCCCATTCCATCCATCCGCTGACCGAAATATCAGGATTAAATTGTAAATACACCCTTCAAAAATCATTATCGGAATATTTTATTAGTACATGTAGGTTTCTTTTGGTTTAAATGAAATCGTTGATTCCACTCCTTTAAGGTTGGTTGGCACGACGCCCCGCACCTATCTTTTGAAGAAAAACATTCCGCTGCACATAAAGAAGGCTCAAGCTTGTCCGCTAGAGCCCTCTTTACGTGTTATTTACGATTCCATGAATAGCTATTCCATAGGTACTATTCTAGTTCTGCTTGCATCTGCTGTAGGATTTTCTCCACACAACCTTCCAAACCATCCCTAAACGTATCGACCTTCAGGTCATACACCTCTTCCTTATGGACGAACTCCAGCTGCTCTTTGGCTTGCCCGATTCTGCGGTCTCCTCTTTCTTTTTCCCTGCGCTCAAGCTCATCTAGCGGGCAAAACACACCCACAGACATCACCGGATATCCGGACAGGCTTTTTTGCCAGTCCTCTCTTGTAAAGGCGTCATGAATCACATGATCCACGATAAGATTAACCCCGGTATCCGCGAACATCGCAATCGTCCGGTGAAAATCATGCTTAACTCCTCCGGCAATTAATTGCTTTTCTTAGCGATAATATGTGTAAATATGGCTATATCCCTGTATGGACTGTGATTGCCGAGTTCAAGCTCCAGCCGCATAGTCTGGTTATGCCATTCTTCAGTCTGCTTGAGCTCATTGTCAGCGATATATCCGTACAGATTATGTATTCCAAAATGACCTTCAATCTCATAACCCGCTTCATTGAGCCATTCCACTAACTGAGAGTAAGGATATACTGTGATATCCGTTTGAATAATTCCGCTATACTCCCGGCTGCTGCCTATACTTGCAAGCGCATCTTCAGGATCTTTATTGAGAATTGCCTTTTTCATTACCTTCGCCACCGGATTATGAGCGATCAGTGACAAGTAGCCATTTGTGGCTTGGCAGTTGCTGATCTGCTGGATAAAAGACTGTGGATTCTCCGTATATTCAAGAATGTTATGGCAAAAGATCCAATCGTATTTCCCCAAACTCCCGGATGCCTCTTCAAAAGAATTCTCCAAATAAGACACTTCCGGTCCAGCCTTTTTGGCGAGCTCGATCATCTCATGGGCAGGTTCTACCGCTGTTACCCGATGCCCTTTCCTGCTGTACTCATTACTGGAAATACCGAACCCGCAGCCGATATCCATTATAGCCTGTGTTTGCTCACCTAAGAACCGGTCTATTTGATCCCAAGCCGTCTGATAAAATAATCGGCCCCAAGGCATTTGCGTATAATGCCAATAGGAATCCAATGCCGCTGCAAAAGTACCCGCCTTACTCATCATTTATCCCTCTTTTCAACTTTGATTATGTTACTTAACATCATTGGTGTTGTGGATCAAGTCTCCAACAGTATTCACTGGTCACTTGGCATCGTTGCTGTCCTATTATTATCGAAGCTCCAGGCAATGACAGTAGCACTGTCACGGCCTTTTTCCTGATGCACCTCCATTAGCGTAGCACCGACACACTCCTTCATATCCCTTGCCGAATAGAAAGCATCAAACAGCTTTTGCGGATTTGCATAAGACTGTGCCCCATATTCCAGAAGACCGTCAGTCGTGATGACGAGCACTTGATGTCCTTCTCTCAGCTCTCTGACTCCAGTTGAATAGCAGGGAACAGGCTGGGCAAAGGTGTTGGCATACCCGATCCATTCATAATAATTCCGCTGGTTCAATAAGAATTGCCCCCGGGCAGCGAGGTCCGGATGAAGCAGGTAGAGTGAGTTGTCACCGACAGACAGCCACCATATGTAATTCTCTTTACGGGCGCAGATCAGGCATGCCGTTTCACCGGTCACTTCCCTGCATCTGTTAATGAAGGCTTCCGAGGTAAAGAGGGATAATAGATACTCCTGTAAAGCATCAAAAGCCTGTGATATGGGCTGTGATAGACGTCCGATAATTTCACTGGCTGCACAGTCTATGGTGCTAACCAGCAGCTCTGCGCTTTCTGCCGTTTTATGGGCATCCAGCAACATAACGAACTCCCAGCTTCCGTCCGGGTCAAGCAATACAAAGAGGCCGTCTTCGTTTTTGTCCGCACCTGCTGCAGTATTTCCGCCATAACAGCCAATAGCCATATTACCAAAATTCATGGTCGCAGGATCGTCAAGGTACATTGCGTGACTGCCCACCCAGCTGAACCTAATCTTATCCCGTTCCATTTTCGCCTCTATCTCCTATCTAATCACTCTAATACCTCTCTACAATGGACCAGACAATCTTATCGTCCGGGGCATTTTTGGGATACACGAAGCTTGCTTTGATCCGGTTTTCTTTGTCGTAATACACCCTTGCTTTTAGGCCCTGGGCGGAGTCGTAGCTTCGAACCGTGTATTGGTCTCCCAGTTTGCTTTCCACCTCGTTCAGCTCTGTCAGTTCGTCACCAGCCTGGCTCATTATTCCATGCTCAGACAAGGTTTTTAATTTGATAATGGCTCCGTCACTTTCATACACAACGAGGAAATCCTCATAATATCTGTATTCAGCAGCTTTAGTGCTTTTATCCACAAAACTTGGATTCTTCTTATACTCATCCCACTGCACATCCGCGATATTCTCGTTTACAGCGATTCCATTGATCGTCAGTGAAGACAAGTCCGTAGATTCAACACCGAACGCCGCCACCTGATCTCTCAGCAGAAAGGCAAGGATAGCGACCATAACAATGACAATAACAGTAAGAGCCCAAACTGCTTTAAGTTTCTTTTTTCTACTACTGCCACTCCGTTTTTTCATATACCCGCACGCTTTCTTTATGTTAAATTTGTCATATCCACCCAATCCGTAAAACAAGAAAATCAAATTAACTATGCTGTAATCCGCCGGGAGGACTGAAGTGCAAATGCTGTGGTCTTTGTTCATCGCGATTCTATTATCGTTTTCGTTCAGGATTGTTCAAAAAGTAATTGGGCTTATCTATAAGCAGCATCTACGGTTCTCTGTCTATTATTGGGGAATTATGGTTATCATTGCAAGCTTATTATTAAAAAACACTTATGTCTACAGCTTCCCGAAGAATCTGTCTACGGTGCTGCCTTTGTTCCTTATCATTCTGATTGTCAATTGCCTCATCTCGAGATCCTCCGGCTATTCTCCCGCAGGCAGGTTTGACCGGTTCAACTTTGTGATTATCTATCCCGTGCTCGAAGAGATTGCCTTCCGGGGGCTGGCTCTGCCTGTTCTCACCCGTCATCATAGCCTCGGCCAAATTCATCATACGCCTGTAATCGAACTCAGCTTCGCTGTTGTAATCACAGCTGCGCTGTTTGCAGTCTCCCATTTGCAATATTATAAGCTGAACAGCCAGAGCATCCGATTTATGATATTCGCATTTGCCGGCGGGCTGTTC
The DNA here is from genome assembly GCF_038008625.1 of Paenibacillus sp. FSL L8-0470. NCBI lineage: Bacteria > Bacillati > Bacillota > Bacilli > Caryophanales > Paenibacillaceae > Paenibacillus > Paenibacillus sp. FSL L8-0470. The sequence goes on along the minus strand of NZ_JBBOZM010000001.1, from coordinate 1,603,341 downwards.
TTTGGGCTAATCGCCCAGGTGACGGAGTCTATTGCACTCACTGTCCCACTGCATATCGCTTTCAACGGTTCAGCGGCCTTTTATGCGTATTTGATCGCCAAGAAACAACCCAACTCTACGTAAAGCTGATCCCTGCTGCCAAGTTTCGTTCTTCATTTATTTCTATGTATACAAAAAAAAAAAGCCCCCGACCCTAAACTACAGAGCCAGTGCCTCTTCCGTGATCCGTTTGATATCGATGGAGGACAGTGTTTCCTCATTGACCATATCCGGCAAAATCTCAGCCAGGAAATATTCCACGCATTTCAAGTCTATGTTCTTGATCTTGATCAGAGCATTGCGGTACATAACCACAAACTCCTTCTCCGTATTACCTCTTTGCAGTTCGGCGAATGCCTCGTAGACCTGATCCATCTTGTCGGCTACCTCCAGAATCAGCCCCTCCAGCGATTCATCCTTGCCTTCACGCAATTGATGAAAGAAGATGCTTTTGAAATCCTCGGGAATGTGCTCTTCAATGAAATTGTGAACCATACCTTCCTCCACCTGCTGGATTAAAGAACGCAGCTGCAGCGAGGAATGTTTGACCGGTGTTTTGATATCGCCGATAAAAATTTCACCGTAATCGTGGCTGCTCGTAATCTCGTATAGCTTCTTCCAGTCAATAACCGCACCATGCTTTTCTTCGATATCTGCCAGGGTTTTGGCGTACTGCACGACCTTCCAGGAATGGGCCGCTACACTGTGCTCCTCGAATTTGAATTTCCCCGGACAGCGGATGATCCGTTCCAGTTCGTTCAGAGAGCGGAAATATTTATGAATACCCATGGGGCCAGTCCTCCCTTATCTTCAGGAATAGAGATAATAACAGTATAGGTCCCCATTGTTAAATGCGGATAAAGCAGTTGACGTCTTATGTTAAAAGAGAGAAAGGCGTTCTCCCGGCACAACATATTACAAATGGCAGAAGGCCTTCCGTTCCCCGTTGTACTCGTTCATCCCCGCCTTACTGCGGAACCTTTCCCCGCCTCAGGTCTGGACTCAAAAACAGTCTTCAGGCCGTTTTGCCGAACTTCATATAGCCTTACAATAAGTACATAGACACCGGATATTAATAAAGATTCATTCTGGTAAATCCCAATGGAGAGGACGCGATTCAACCATGACAAATTTATTCCGTTCCGAAAGAGACAAAAAGCTTACCGGCTTATGCGGAGGATTGGCCCGTACACTGAACATTGACGCCACACTTATTAGACTGCTTGTTGCGGTCACTGCCGTCTTCAGCTTCGGCACCGTTGCTCTCATTTATATAGTGGCCAGCCTCATTGTCCCTAAAGAGCCTATTACCAGCTTCACGGATGACTACCATTCTTTTTGATCAATTTAAATTAAACCATTGAAACCATTAAATTCATCCAAACCTAAAGGAGAAATGAACATGAGTATATTCCAAAGAATCACCACCCTGACGAAGGCAGCAATCCACGAAGGTCTGAATAAACTGGAGGATCCAATCCTGCTGACTGGACAATATTTGCGGGAACTCGATGATAAAATTGCAGGCGCTGAAAATAAACAACGCGAATTCACGGCAGCTGCCAATGTGCTGGAGCGTCGCATCTCCGAATATCAAATCCTTGCGGAACGCAGTGAAGCGGATGCGGTCAAAGCGATGAGCGAAGGGAATGAGCCTGCAGCCAGAGCCGCAGTAATGGCTAAGCTGCGCTACCTGGAAAGCGAAGCAGAATGCACGTCAGTTCTGGAAGAAACACGGCAGACTCTGGCTGCCCTGGAAGTCAGCATCCAAAGTGCCAAAGCAGAGCATGAGCGCCTAAAAGCCAAAAGAACCGAGCTGGCTGCCCGTGCGCGCAAAGCGGAGGAACTGGCGAGACAGCAGGCTCAGAACAGCGGTCACCCCGCTTATCCCGGAACCCGGGGCCACGTTATCAACGCCGGTACGGCATCACGCGGTTTCGAACGGATGGAAGACAAAATCAGCGAGTGGGAAGCACATGCGGAAACCTCCGCACACCATTCTGCTGAGGCAGCTGATTCCCCGATTAACAGTGCAGTAGAAGCCGAGCTGGAACGGCTCCGCAGCAAAAAAACGGACAGCAGCAAGTAACTAAAATACACAAAAAGGATACTTCCCTTTCAAGGGAGAGTATCCTTTTTTTAAACTGCAGCTGATCTTTTCCTCAAATTCGCCCTGCGGGCTCCGTAGACTTGGAATAACGGTTCTCCGGTACCGGTATACCGAGATTTCCGCGCAGTGTATCGCTTTCGTATTCATTACGGAACAGTCCCCGTTCCTGCAAAATCGGCACCACCCGGTCCACGAATTCCTCCAGGCCGCTCGGTACAGCGGCAGCTATCATAAAGCCGTCTGCCCCACCGGATTCAAACCAGTGCTGGATTTGATCCGCCACCTGCTCCGGTGTGCCAATAAAGCTGCTGCGCGGGGTAGCGGATTGCAGAGCGACCTGGCGCAGTGTCAAGCCTTGCTCCTTGGCATTTTTCTTTATTTTGTCCGTTCCGCTCTGGAAGCTGTTTCGGCCCAAATCGCCAAGCTCCGGAAACGGCTCATCCAGCGGATACAGCGAGAAATCATGATGTTCAAAGAATCTGCCCAGATAATTCAGCGCGTTCTCAATCGTCACGAGGCCGGCAACCTCCTGGTATTTGCGCTCGGCTTCCTCCGGGGTATCGCCAATGATAGGCGCAATGCCCGGGAAGATCAGCACCTCATCGGGATTCCGGCCGAACGAAGCAATCCGGGCCTTCACATCCCGGTAGAATGCCTGCGCTTCCTCCAGCGTGTCATGTCCGGTAAAGATGGCATCGGCCTCTTTCGAGGCGTAATTCTTGCCGACCTCTGAAGAACCTGCCTGGAACACAACCGGCTGTCCCTGCTTCGAGCGGGCAATATTCAGCGGTCCTTTTACAGAGAAGAATTCTCCTTGATGATCCAGCGTGTGCATCTTGTCCGGATCAAAAAAGACGCCGCTCTCCTTATCGCGTAAAAACGCGTCATCCTCCCAGGAATCCCATAATCCGCGCGCCACCTCCAAATATTCCGCGGCGATGCGGTAGCGTTTGCCATGGTCAGGATGCTCTTTCTTGCTGTAATTCAGAGCGGAGCCTTCCAGCGGAGAAGTTACAACATTCCAGCCTGCCCGTCCGCCGCTGATCACATCCAGAGATCCGAACTGGCGGGCCACGGTAAAGGGCTCACTGTAGGAGGTGGACAAGGTGCCTACCAGGCCTATTTTGCTGCTGACGGCAGCCAAGGCGCTGAGAATGGTCAATGGCTCGAACCGGTTCAGGAAATGGGGAATGGATTTCTCATTAATATATAAACCGTCCGCTATAAAGATCAGGTCCAGCTTGCCTTCCTCGGCCTTTTGCACCCACTTCCTGTAGAGCTCAAAGTTCACACTCGCATCCGGCTGGGCTTCTCGATGACGCCACATCGAGGTGCTTCCTCCTACCCCGTGCAGCAGCGCCCCCAGTTTCAGTTGTCTTGGCTTGGTCATATCCATTCCTCCTCTTAATTATTGAATATAAGAAGCTGCGCCAGCACTCTGCTTGATACGTTCGATCTGGCCTAGGTGGGTCTGTACATGTGCGGTAAACAAACGTACGATGTCCGTAATCCTGACCGTTTCCCCTTTGAAGTTAAAGCCGCTTTTCTCCCAGTCTTCCGGGTTGAGCCGTCCGAGGAGTAGGCTGTTGTAGTGAAGCAGGCTGCGGAACAACTCCAGGCTGTCGGCGGCATTCCCGCTGTTGGCATACTGGCCGCTGACCCAGGCATCCTGATTAAAGACCGGCAGCTGCACTTCGGTACCCGCCAGAATATCGCGGATGCGGAATGAAACCACTATGCTGTGATCGGCCAGATGAGCCAGCACCTCGGTTACACTCCAGCTGGCCGGCCCGGCCTTCCATTTTAATTGCTCCTCCGTCAAATCCTCCAGTGCCTGAACCAGCTGCTCATGCGTATTCAAATAATCCCTGATTTGCACATTGCCCATTAGATCCCCTCCAAAAGTTGTCCGGCTTGCGATTGACCCGGTGTCTCAAAGCGTGCTAACGAAAACGGACGGATATTGTGGCGGGTCTGTCCGTCTGCCGCTAAGTCAGCCAGGATTTCCCCGACAACGCTGGAAAATTTGAAGCCATGCCCCGAGAACCCGCCGGCCAGAAGCACATTCGTATGACGAGGATGACGGTCGATAATAAAGTCCTCATCCGGTGTATGCTCATATTTGCAGACTGCCCCCTTCAGCAGCCGTCCGGCTGCGCCGGGCATATACGCCTCCAGGACACGGCGGAGATCCCCTTCGTCACTCTCTTCAGTGCCGAAAGGGGCCAGCTTCTGACCCGGCTTCCATTCCAAGCCCGTGTCATGCCGCCCGATCTTCAGGCCGGCTCCGCCAATACTGGGAAAGCCGTAATATCCGCCTTCCTCGGTGCCCAGTGTAAATCCGGGGAAGTTTCCGCTGTCAAAAGCCGGCGCACTCTGAAACCAGCCGACAACCTTGCGGATCGCCTTAATCGGCAGTGTGATGAATGGCGACAGCGCGCCAAACCAGGCTCCGGCACTCAGAATGGCCGCCCCTCCATGAACATCTCCGTTCTTCGTGTGGACCGTGACACTTCCTTCGCGCGCAGTCACATGAAGTACTGCCGTATTCGTCAGCAGCTCTGCACCATGAGCCAATGCCAGTTGCCGGTAAGCGGCGATGCATCTCTCACTGTAGAGATATCCGGCATCCGGCTCATACATGGCTTCGAACAAATCCGGGAGGTTCAAGGCAGGCCACCTCCGGCGGATTTCCTGCGCATCCAGCTGCTCTACTCGTACCTTCTGCTTCCCGGCTTCCGCCAGCTGGCCGCGGAAAGAATATACTGCGCTGTCTGCCAGATTCAGGACTCCCGAAGGCACAAGCAGCTCGGTTCCGCTTTGCTGCTCCGCTTCTTTCCACAGCACATGGGCACGCAGGGCCAAGTCAGTATAGGTGGGGTCACCGCTGTAGGCATGCCTGATCAACCGCGGCTCTCCGTGATGGCTTCCTTCCGTATGCGGCGGATCGAAGGCATCGATCAGCAATGTCTTGATCCCCCGCCGGGCGAGATGATAACCGGCACTCATGCCCATAGAACCCGCCCCGACGATAATCACGTCATAAACAGAGTGGTTCGTTATGTCACTGCACCTCCCTCCGAAGAGAACTGTTCCAAATAACGTACAGCCAGATTGCTGAAGAATGCGGCGCCTACCGGAAGTGCACGTTCATCGAGATTGAAGGAAGGATGATGCCATTCCCGGCTTCCGGCAGTGCCCATAAAGACGAACAATCCGGGAACCACCCGCTGATAAAAGGCGAAATCTTCGCCAGCCGGTGAAGGCACCGGCTTCACGGAGGTGTAGCCGAGCTCCTCTGCTGTCTGCTCTCCAAGCCGTGCAAGCGCGGCATCATTGACTACCGGCGGCGGGCCTTCGATCCAGCGAACAGCCGCTTCTGCTCCTAAAGCAGCGGCTACACCGGTCGCCACCTGGCTGAATCGCTCAAGCACCTCACCGCGCACCTGTTCATTGAAGGTGCGAATCGTACCTTCCAGCACTGCTGACTCCGGGATAATATTCCATGAGTTCCCGCTGTGAAGTTGCGTCACACTGATTACTGCGCTGTGCAATGCGCTGACATTGCGGCTGACGATAGACTGGAGTGCAGTCACCACATGTGAAGCTGTCACGATAGGGTCGACTCCGGCTTCCGGCACAGCAGCATGTGATCCTGCTCCTTTAATCTCAACCACAAAACCATCCGCAGCAGCCATCAACGGGCCGCTTGTAATGCCGATGGTTCCGACCGCCAGATCCGGCTTATTGTGCATTCCAATCACTGCACGGACATCTTTCAGCACCCCGCTGGCTATCAGCTGCTGCGCACCCTTCGCCTTCTCCTCCGCAGGCTGGAACAGCAGGCGTACGGTTCCCTTCAATTCCTTCTCCCGTTGTTTAAGCTGATAAGCAGCGCCGATCAGTGCCGCAGTATGAAAATCATGACCGCAGGCGTGCATTTTACCGGGATATTGTGAGGCATAGGATAATCCGGTTTCTTCCTGAATCGGCAAGGCATCAATATCGGCACGCAGGGCGATTACCGGACCCTCCTGCAGTCCGCCAATCTCCGCGACAACGCCGGTCTTCAGCCCATAATCCAGGGTAGTTACTCCGGCCTGCTCCAGCAGGACTGTAATATATTTCGTGGTTTCATACTCTTCGTTGGACAGCTCCGGGTAACGGTGCAAATGACGCCGGATCCCGGTAATGATTTCATAGAACGCCTCCGCGCTGGGCTCGACGGTTTTGCTTGTCATGAAAGCCCTCCTTCCCTTCGATAATGTTTATCGGACTTAGCTCCTTCTTGTCAGGCCTCCGCAGGCACTTCGGCCAGTGCTTCATGCAGCAGTTCAAAGGAACGGACCCGCTTATCGAAGGGCTGCACATTGGTCGTGACGATAAACTCGTCGATGCCTGATGCTGAGGACAACGCCAGCAATTGTTGCCGCACGCTGGCTTTTGTCCCCTTTGTAATTTCCGGCTCCCGCTCTTCTATGGTGTAATCTTCCGTACTCTGCCGGGTAAATTCCTCCGCCTGCTCCCGGGTAGCAACCGTCAGTGTCTTGCCGCTGGCCAGATTAATCCGGATCAGCTTATGCGCTCCGGCCAGTTCTTTGGCCTCCTCCTCGGTTTCGGCAGCCAGGATAGACAGCGCAATAATTGCCCGGGGTTCTTTTCCCGGCGAAGTCTCGAAGTTGTTGCGGTAAGTCTCGATCGCTTCCAACGCTATCGCCTGATCCCCATTGATGAATAAAGAGAATACGTACGGCAACCCCAGTCCGGCAGCGATTTCCGCACTGGCTACACTCGCGCCAAGCACATAAATTTCGGGAGGTGTCCCTGGAATCGGGCCTGCTTTCAGCCCCGCCAGCGGATGGTCTTCCTCCAGCCGGTTATGTACATATTTTTCGAGTTCGATAATCTTGTCCGTCAGGCTGGAGGGTTCAAAGCTACCCTGCTGCAATGCCTGTGTGCTCCTTGGCAGCCCCCCGGGAGCACGGCCAACCCCCAGATCCACCCGGCCCGGTGCAAGCGAAGCCAGCACGTTAAAGTTCTCCGCTACCTTATAAGGGCTGTAATGCTGAAGCATAATGCCGCCGGAGCCTATGCGGATGCGTTCTGTCTTGGCGAGCAGATGAGAAATCAACACCTCCGGGGATGAACCCGCTACCTGCCCGGAGTCATGATGCTCCGACACCCAGAAACGGCGGAATCCCAGCTGCTCGGATAATTGTGCCAGCTTAATCGTATGCAAGAAGGCTTCTTCCGGCGTTTCCCCCGGATAAATTGGACTTTGGTCGAGGACGCTTATTGTAATCGCCATATTTTGGCCTCCTAAATGGAATAGTTCAGTTCCGGTGTAATCCGCTTCAGGAACTGCTTCGTTCTTTCTTCGCGCGGATGATTAAATAACTCTGTCGGTGTCCCTTCCTCAACAATCACACCGCCGTCCATGAACACGACGTGATTAGCGACATCGCGGGCAAAACCCATTTCATGCGTCACGACAATCATTGTGATGCCTTCCTTGGCAATTTTGCGGATGACGGCCAGCACCTCGCCCACCAGCTCCGGGTCCAGCGCCGACGTAGGCTCGTCGAACAGAATCACTTCCGGCTCCAGCGCCAGGGCGCGGGCAATGCCTACCCGCTGCTGCTGCCCGCCTGACAGCTGGCTTGGATACGCGTCCAGCTTGGCTCCAAGCCCCACCTTCTCCAGCAAAGCGATACTCCGTTTTTTCGCTTCCTCCTTCGGAAGCTTTTTGACGATAAGCAGCCCTTCCATCACATTTTCCAGCGCAGTTTTATGCCGGAAAAGATTATACTGCTGGAAGACCATCGCCGTTTTTTGCCGCAGCTGATGAATCTCTTTTTTGCGTGCATGCCTGCAGTTCACTTTGAAATCGCCGATGGCAATCTCCCCGTCACTGGGCTTCTCCAGGTAGTTCACGCAGCGCAGTAGGGTAGTTTTGCCTGAGCCGCTGGGGCCGAGAATGACAACAACCTCGCCTTTGGTGACGGTTAAATCAATATTGTTCAGCACCTGATTCCGGCCAAACGACTTCGAAATACGCTCCAGCTTGATCATGCCACTCCACCTCGATTGTAAAGATTGATCCGTTTCTCGATCAGGGACGTCAGCCGCTCGATCAGGAACGTAAGCCCCCAGAAGATCAGCGCCGCCGCCAGGTACGCCTCAAAGAACTTCCAGTTCGTCGAAGCCACAATCTGCGCCTTGGCGTTGATATCCACAACGGAAACGGTAAAAGCAAGCGTTGACCCATGCAGCATACCAATAACGGAATTGGACAGATTGGGCAGACTTGCCGCCAGCGCCTGGGGAAAGACAATCCGCCGCAAGGCCTGAGGGGTGGTCATACCTATGGAATGTGCAGCTTCAAGCTGGCCCCGGTCCACGGCAAGCAGACCGGAACGGACGACCTCGGACATATAAGCACCCGCTGTAATTGAGAACGAAATATAGGCAAAACCGATCATCGGAACCGACACCGACCTGAACCCCCAGCCAAAGTGGGCGGCCAGTCCGTCAATAAGGACAGGAAGTCCAAAATAAATCAGCAGCAGATGCGTCAGCATCGGAGTGCCCCGGATAAAAGTCACATATCCAACCGCCAGCGGATACAGGACAGGCACTCTGTAAATCCGGATCAATGCGACACAAATGCCGATAAGAAAGCCCACTGACACGGAGACAACTGTAATATATAAGGTGGTAGGAATGGCGCTCAAGATTTGCAGGAACGCCGTCCAGATAAATGATGGGTCCAGTTTCATTATCCTGCGCCTCCTTTACCCGATCCCATTTCCGCAATAATGCGCCGGTAGGACCAATTTTTGTGGACTCTAAACGATTTTTTCTCAGGGGTGCTCCGCTTCTCATGCCGCAGCAGCCGGTGCTCCGCCACAAGCAGCAGCTTCTCAATCGAATAGCTGATGACCAGATAGATCAGGGCAAGGGCAATGTAGGTTTCGATAAAATGCTGTGTCAAACTGCCAAGCGTCTGTGCTTTGCCCGTCATTTCCATCACACCGAGCGTGAAGGCCAGCGATGTATCTTTCAGCAGCGCAATCACCAGATTGGAGAATACCGGAATCGCGATGCCAAGCGCCTGTGGCAATACGATCCGCGTAAAAGCCTGGAACCCTGTCATTCCCGTAGCATAGGCAGCCTCCACCTGCCCCTTATCCACCGCCATCACAGAAGCCCGGATCATTTCGGACATGTATGCCCCCGTATGCAGGCCGTAGGTTAGAATCACAAAGACAAGCACCGGCGTCCGGGTCATATCCACATGAACCAGTTTTAGAATTTCAGGCAGCCCGTAATAGAACAGGAAGAGCTGGATCAGAATCGGCGTTCCCCGGAAAAAAGAAATATAGATTTCGGAGCAGGTTTTCAGCACCGGCACTTTGTACAGGCGGGGCAGAGCCACGAGAAAACCGACTATAATTCCTGCCAGCAGCGAGCAGGCGACAATCAGCAGTGTGGTGTTTAACGTCCCCAGCAGCTTAGGCAAAAATGAAAATACATAGCTGATATCAAATGGTTCGCCCATAAACTCCCTCCCTTCCCACACTCACAGGCTTAATCATTGAACCGAATTCGCTGTAACATCCGCACCCAGCCATTCCGTGCTCAGCTTGCCAAGTGTACCGTCTGTCTTAAGCTCCTTGATCGCACCGTCAATCGCATCCGACAGCTTCTGCGAATCAGCATCATCCTTGCGCAGCACATAAAGAATGTCTGCCGACGAAAGCTCGTCGCCCGTTGCCTTCAGCTGGCTCTGCGGATCAATAATCGGAAGGACAAAATCGGCAGCCAGCGTGGCGTCTACACGGCCGGAGCTGATCTGGGCAGCTGTATCGTTAGCCGTACCGTTTTGGTACACGATATTAATCGCATTGTCATGCTCTTTATTGTAGTTCTCAAGAATTTGCGCCTGTGCACTGGTTGCACCCGTCAGCACCTTTTTACCTTTCAGATCATCCAGCGAATGGATCGACTCATTGTCCTTAGCCACCACAATGCGGTTTCTCCAGTGGGCGTAAGCTTCTTTGTTAAAAGAATACTTCAGCTCGCGCTCCGGATTTTTTTCCATAACATGGGCGACCAGGTCGATTTTTTTGGTTTCCAGACTCAGCAGCAGGTTGCTGAAATCCATCGTCTGCAGTTCGAATTCATATTCCGGCAGGCGATTGTCAATTTCTTTAATCAGCTCCACATCAAACCCGGTCAGCTTGCCGTTCTCGTCGATGTAACAGACTTTTGGAAAACCTGTGCCTGTGCCCACGATGATCTTCGTTACCTTAGCCGGCTCTGCCGAAGCATTACCCTCTTTCGCATTAGCAGGCGCTGCAGCTTCTGCCACATTCCCGCTCTTGCTGCTGTCCGTGTTGTTGCCGCCAGCACTGTTGCTGTTATTTCCGCAGCCGGCAATCGCCAGCGTGAGTATTGATGCAAATACCAGTGAGATTGACTTCTTCATGTTTCTATCCCCTTTGAATGAAATGTGGTTTGTTTATAAGTGTCTTTTTCAGCAGATACATGATGCCGTCGCCATTTTGCGGATCAAGCTCCAGGAACCGTTCATAACCCCGCCGCTCATACATCAGAGCCAGCCAGGGATGTTTTTTCGCCGTTGCCAGAGTGACTTCAGGCGAGCCCAATTGTCCGAGAATAATATGCTCCTCTACCCAATCCAGCAGCTTTCCGCCGTAGCCCTTGTTACTGTATTCCGGACTCACGGCGAACCATTTGATAAAAGGTAGCGGGCTGAGCTTCTTCACCTCTTCTTCTTTCGACAAAGTGATTGTCGCAATAATCGTTCCGCTGACTTCAAGCACATAACATTCATTAGTTGAAATATTGTCTTCAATCAGCGCCAGATCGGCGTTTGCCGCCGGCCAATGCAGCCCCAGATCACGAATCAGCTGATAGGCACGATATGTAATATCCAGTAATTGCTCCGCATCCTTCTGTTCTGCCAACCGGTATACTTCACCCATCGTATGCCCTCCAACCTTTCGGATTTTAATTTTATAATCCCTATCGAATTAGTCGTGATTATGATTATGCAATTAACTTTATCACCGCAGGTATCCATGCGCTAATAGAGTTTTTTAATACATCTATACAAGAAGTCGATCTCCGGCTTTACCTATGCTAAGTTCCAGCAGGGTTTCGATAAACTCCGCATTTTCCCCGTTCAGGGAAATCAGGCTGGTCCGCAGCGAAATCCCTTCCGTCTCCGCGACATCTACCCGGATCAGCGTCCCTGCCGCCACTTCCTCCTGCACACTGAGTGCCGGTAGAAAGCAAATCCCCGCTTGTTTCAGCACCAGCTTCTTGGCCGTCTCCAGGTTATCCACCTGATATTCAATATTCGGCGGCTGCTCCATACTCTCAAATACACGGTGCAGCCGCATCCAGTCCAAAGAGCCGCATTCAAAGAAAACCAGCGTCTCCTGACGGATATCCTGTATTGAGGCACGGCCTCCCTTGGCCAGGCGATGCTCCTTGTGCACATACAGCGAAATGGGGTCCTCGCAGAATGGAAAAGCTTGAATCGCCGGATTTACGACTTTACGGATAAAAGCCAGATCGAGCTCCTTCGACTTCAGCTTGCTGATCAGCACTTCCGTAGACGCTGTCGTCAGCTTGATCGTGATATGCGGATACCTGCGCTTCAGATGAAGCAGCAGATGGGGCATCAAATAATTGGACACCGAGACAGTGCTGCCGATTCTCAGCTCATTCGGAATATGTCCTTTCGATTGTATTTGATGCTTGCCGGTTTGATAGACCTGGAGAATCTGCTGGGCATAGGGGAGGAACTGCTTGCCTTTATCGGTGAGATTAATCTGCTTGCCCAGCCGGTCAAATACCCGGCAATCCAGCTCCCGTTCGAGCGATTGTATGCGGGCGGTAACAGTCGGCTGCGAGATATACAGGACTTCAGCCGCTTTATTGAAGCTTCCATAATGGTTGATGTACACAAAGGCCTCAATATTTTCAATGTTCACACCTAGCCCCCCCTTAGTCGGGTTTAATTTTACTATTCCGATGAATTAACAATGAATTATGGCGATACGTTCTTATAGATTTTGTATATATCTTATTCACGGCGTATTTTTTTGTCAACACATATTCCGTGTATTTCAGTCGGATTTCCATTAAATACTAGGTCTGCCCGTTTGACTAACGGTGTGGAAATATTCTCCTAAGGGGTAAGGAAGGAGGAGGTATTCATGCCTTCAACTAAAAACCGGATTACCCCGAAAAAAAGAATGTATTTCCATAGCGAACTGCGGCAATGTCCGCACTGCGGCACGAAATTGAAGCGGCACCATACTGCTTGTCATAAATACGTCAATACCCTGAACGGAATCTTCGATATCTGGAATATGGCATACGCCTGCCCGAATTTGGAGTGCCCGTATCCGGGATCCTATTTTCGATCCGCCGAGGCCGATGCGCTCGTGATGAAACATACTTCTTACGGATTCGATGTTCTTGCCCTCGTCGGAGAGCTTCGGTTCAAGCAGCATTACACACTTTCCGAACTGCACGAGGAGCTCAATCGACGGGGAGTCGTTACTTCCAAGCGGAATTGTGAACGACTGTACGAGTGATATCTGACGCTACTTCGCGCATCGGTCACGGACCATCTCCGCGAAGTCTTGGCGGGGGTGGCGCGCCGTTTTGCTCGAAGATGGGCATCCACCGCTCGATCTTCCGGGGATTCGGGTATACTAAGAAGCCTTAGCGATTCAAGGTTCGCTTCAACGAAGCGCTAAAAAAGGGGGTTCGCCTACAGTGAGAAACTCCTGAAGTTGTTTGAAACATTGGATAGCTTCTGCTCCTCATACCACAAAGTAAAGCATTGGCTGAAGCCTCATCAAGATGCTGCCCATATTTTGAGTGCGCCCGCACCGCAAACCGCAGAATGCGTTCGTGTGCAAATGCAGTGGCTCCGCACCGAAATGAGACGGTCCTATACCCGAAAAGAAGATACCGAAATGGTCGAGAATTTTGAGCGATATAGCACCGGATTTTGGCAAGGATTGTTTGCGTGTTACGATACGCCGTACCTACCAAGGACAAATAATGACCATGAACAACAGTGTCTCGAAAACCGTGTTTGTTTGTTAATTGGGCAGACCTAGAAAAAAAACAACAGGGCAATTTTATCGCCTGTTGTTTTTTTATATAGACAAATGCAGGAGGTATACAAAGTTACTAATAGATGACGTAGAAGGTTGATCCCGTTGAATTATTAGAACTAATTAAATTTAATTCAATCTTGTAGTAACCATATAGTTTAGTTATTAAGGATTCCTTATTGTTCAATTGTCCTAAGTAAGTTCGGTTATTATATTGATCAATAGCATGTACAGTGCAAATATCTCCAAATTGACCATTTAACACGACTTTTATTTGCCCATTCATGTAAATAGGTACGGTTTGCTGTCCAACCTGTGCCCATTCTGTTCCTTGTAAAGTAACATTGCCTAAGGGTTGCGTTTCTTGTGACAGCAACGTGTTGTTTGTAACAGCTTCTTCAGCGAAAATTGCACTTGTAGGTGCTAGAACCATCATTAGAGTAGCAAAACTAGATACTGTTATTTTTTTTATATGATTCAACGTAAACATCTCCTTTAGATATATATATTGAATTAAATAATTTAGCCATCATTAGTATGTGTTTTTTTTCACGAGTAATATAAAAAAATATTATCGTTTAATCGAAATCAAACTTTCATTTAAACTAATTCCGAGAAAAAACTTAAATACCAAAAAAAATTAAAGTAAGTTAGATGCTACTAAACTTTATTTTTCATGGCACACGCTCCTTTGGGAAACATGAGTTATATTACAATTAAACACTAGCATATATTGCAATAAAATTCAATATTATTCCACTTAATTTAGAATGGTAAGCGTTATGTCAGAGTGCTAGTAAATGATGTTGAGCAACATGTTAAGCGTAATGGAAATCTTATAAAGATTGGAATTCAATCAGGGAAAGGTCGCCGAGTTTGTACCGGGCTTCGAAATCCAGCTTCCCTCCCCGTGCAAGTTTGGATTGAGCTTTTTTAGATATTCTACCTGTGCTTTCAAATAGGCATTTTTTTTCCTCTTCGGCACTGCTAAAGATAATCTGGATTTCGCTTTTAATGCCAAACTTCTCCATGATCCGGCTGTACGCCCAACCTTCTCCCACTCGCAGACGAACAGCTTCTTTCTTCGTGTCCTCACTGTATCGATTAAATGTTTGACCTTTCTTTGCTCGCATAGTAAAGATCCCCTCCGGTTTTTAGATGTTGAGATCATTCTAACATGATCTCTTTTTTCACTTTCTACCTTGAGGGGATAATACCACATGGATTGCCGGGGAGCGCCCTTTTTTCGTTCCGCCTGGTTTAAACCAGGCGGATTGGATGTAGCCACTATTAAAGGGATCGGTCTGCTAAATGGTTATACTCCGGAATGAACAGCTTATGATGAAGTACATAGAAAAGGCCCGATTTTGGTTCCTTCAGCTTGAAGTTAAAAACCCTGAAATCATCTTCTGCCATTTCATACGAGAATGAGCAGCCGGAGTTGAGAAAGCCTGACAAGTATACGACATGCTCTTGTTAATAATATGAGCCGGATTGCTTATCATGTTGTATCTGAATCGTTAGGCAGGCTTATTACGCTCCATCTGATAAATTCATGGCTGGCTTTCTTATATTGATTGCAGAGGAAAGGAGGGGTTGAAATGAAGAGAACCAAATCGATTGTTTTCAAAATGTGGACAGGCGTGAAGTCTGCTGGTCGTCATGTTTGGGAGTATATGAAATCCAAAGAGGGACGTCAGACGTTAATTCAAATTGTCCTTATTGCTATCAGGTATGTCTTAGGTCAGTAATTCAAAAGCGTTCAGGTGGTGTATCCCGCTTGGACGTTTTTTTGTTTGACTAAAGTATATTGATCCGGAATGGAAAGAAAGCAGAGGTCTAAGAACGGTGGGGCTGATGCTACCGGCTCTAAGGCGGCAAGAGCGCCTGACCAAGATACGTCACCGCCGAATGACGGGGCTGCGCAGTTGGAATCGCTACATCTGGCGAAATGGAGAATTTGTTGTTTGGGTCGAGGATGCCTTGAAACAAGAGAATCTCTTGAATCGGCTGAGCTGTGTGGAATGTGAGTGTTACCTTCGCGAACGTAAGGGATGGGAATCCCGACTACTCGAAGGTAACAAACGCCTTCGCTTCCGCCGAGACCCTAACCGTTATTTACAGTGTCTCGAAAACCGTGTTTGTTTGTTAATTGGGCAGACCTAGTTAAATAAATCACAAAGATAGATAGAACTTTTCTATTCATTTATCAGAAATGTTAAATTCCTCTTATGTTTATGTGATTTGTCAGTTATAATAAACGTCACTCGACTGATCTTTCCACCTGACTTAAGTAAGGGAGGTATTTCGTGAACATGTCAAAAGAGATCATTATTCGTGACGCTGCAGAAAGTGAGCGCGAAGCCATTGCCGAAGTGCTGCTGTCCGCATACAGCCAATATTCTGCCGGCATGCCTGAGCCGCAGTGGGAAGCGTACCGGAATTCAATCCTTGATTCCGTACACGGGAATGCCCCGTTCGCGCGGATCATTGCTGAAACCGGCCAGCAGATTGTCGGCAGCGCACTGTTGTTCACCTCTTCGGAAACGGCCTACGGCAAGCCCGAGCTTGGCATCCACTCCCCTGTACTGCGCCTGCTTGCCGTCTCCCCTGACGTACGCGGCCGCGGCGTTGCTGCACTCCTGATTCGGGAAGCCGCCCGGAGGTCCCGTGAGTTGGGCGCCTCCACCCTGAACCTGCACACCTCGGATATGATGGTCTCGGCGATCAGGCTCTACGAACGGCTGGGCTTCAAACGGCATTTCGAGACCGATATTATAAACGGGAATACTCTGGTTAAAGGTTTCCGGCTGGATCTGCAATCCTTCCCCGGTGCTCAGAGGGAACAACCCCTAACCACAAGAATAGGCTAGCCCATGGGCCAGCCTATTCTTGCAAAAATGTTGAACTTCCCCTTACGTCGTGAGAATCCGTTTGTCCTTGGCCGCCTTCAGCCAGTGCGGAAATTCATTGAGCAGCCTGTCGTACAGCTCGTCATCCGATACTCCTTCAATCCGGTCCAAGTGAACAAAGTCCGCATTGTCCACGACTCTGCCGGTCATGTTGTCCAATCCTTCCAGCACTTCGAAATCCGAATTGCCGATCCCGACAAACTGCCAGAATATCGGCTGGACAGCTGCCTTCATAATCACCTTTTTGGTTAATTTCAAGACGCCTCCGTCATTGATAAATATGATGAATACCGGAGTAGAATCCTTATCTTCTTTGGTATACTTGCGGATCACATCCTCCATCACCGGAGGTTCATTGTTCCGCCCGAATTTATGAATCGAAGGATTTTTTAGAATATGTCTTTGTACATATTGTTCAAAGTCCCGTTCCGTAACCGGGGGCAGCCGGCTGAATTCGTTATCGTACACCCAGACATCCAGCGAGCCATTGTCGTCAAATTTGCAGGCAACGGCCAGTATCCGTTCTACGACCTCCTGCACGATGCCGCGGGTATACAGATCTCTCATCGAGCCGCTGATATCCAGCACAACCCCAACCCGGGCCGTTACTCCGGTCAACTGCTTCTTTTCGAGTGTGAACTGAACTATTTTTTTGCGCAGATCAATGGTAGACAGGACAGAATTCTTTACAGGTTCCGGTGGAGCAGACAGCTCGGCTGGTGCTGGCGGCAGTGTGGGTGAAGGCGGTGCCAGCACTTCAGCTGCAGCAGCAACCTCCGCAGAACCTGCCTCTTCCACTTCAAGTCCAAAATTGACGCATAGAGCAGCCAAGCCTCCATTAAAACCGCTGCCGATGGCGTTAAATTTCCACTCCCCGTTATGGCGGTATAATTCTCCTGCTACGATCGCTGTCTCATCGGATAAATCAGAGCCATACTCAAAACGGAGCAGTTCCTCGCCGCTCTGACGATCCTGGAGCTTCAGATAAAGGCCGGATACATCTTTCATACGGTGATTCAGCTGTTCGCCTTCATAGATAGTCAATGTCAAGGCGATCCGGGCAACCTGCTGCGGCAGACGGGACAATGAAACCGAGAGACTTTCTTTATCTCCCTGCTTCAAGACTGTGTGTGTTACGGCTCCATCCTGTGATACCGGATTTCCATAGAAAATAAAGTCCTCATCACGTTCGCAGCGTCCCCGCTCCGACAACAGAAAAGCAGCGGCATCTATCCCCATCTCTTGATTAGCGGTTGACCATCCGAAGGATAACGTAAGCTCATATACGTTTTTCCCTTTAGTTACATCTACCTTTTGACCCTTTAGCAGCTGCAGCATAACCTCATCTCCTCATTCCTCGATGTACTCTTCCAATTTTTCATATATAAGGAGTATCATACTCACAAGGTTTTGTAAAATTGCTAGATTGTATTTACCCCCTCACTACTTTAGTATTAATGATATACCTGATAGATAAGGGGCTTTACCAAATGAACTTTACAGCAATTGACTTTGAGACGGCGAATTCCAGCCGCTCCAGCGCCTGCTCCCTGGGTCTTGTCCAGGTTAGAGAAGGCGTTATTACAGCCGAGCATGTCTGGCTGATTGACCCGCGCCAGCGGTTTGACGGGATGAACATTGCTATTCACGGGATCACGCCGTCAATGGTCCAGGGGCAGCCTACTTTTGCTGAGCTGTGGCCATTGCTCGAACCGCTGCTGCAAGGCGAAATCGTTGTGGCGCATAATGCCGCCTTCGATATGAGCGTGCTGCGTTATTGTCTGGATGCCTCAGGGACCAGCTACCCGAATTTTCAATATATGTGCACCTATCTGCTGGGAAAAAAAATGCTCCAGGAGTTGCCTTCCCATAAATTGAATGTAATCTCACAGCATTTCGGCATCCGTCTGAAGCATCATGACGCACTTGATGATGCCCGGGCTGCGGCTATCATCTTATTGAAGCTGATGGAACAGCAGCAGCAATTCGAACCGCTGCTGCTCGCGGACAGTCAAGGCTATAAAGCCGGAACGATGTATTCGGGCGGATATACTCCTTTTAAATCACCACCCAAAAAAGCAGCAAAGAAACCTGGCAAAAAACGGGTTCCGCTGCTCCCGGCAGCACCTTTTGAGCAGCGCTTCTGAGACAGCCCGGCAACCTGCTGTGGATCAAAATAAAGAGCAGGTCTTCTCCGTTACTCGAGAAGACCTGCTCCTTGCTTTTTTTTGACGACTCTAGATTTTCGACCGGTAAACCGCCTTGTTCTCCAGTCCGCGGATAAACGGTGTCCATTCTTCGGTTTCCGGGGTTGTATCCAGCGCATCCTCCACCATCTGCAGCTTGGCATCCATCGCATCGATATGATGCAGCGCCACCGCTTCCGCCGTTTGCGGCTGAACGGGGCTTCCCCATTCGCCCAGATTATGATGGGATAAGACCAAATGCTGCAGCGCGATAACCTTTTCCGAATCCAGAGTAAAACCTAAACGAATCGCGGCCTCGGTAATCCAGTTCGACGCCATCGAGATATGACCGATCAGCTTCCCCTGCACACTGTAATCGGACACAATGCCAAACTGGGAAATCATCTCCTCTGGCTTGGCGATATCATGCAGAATGATTCCCGCCTTCATCAGATCAGGGTTCAGGAACGGACGCTGTTTGCATAGAAAATCACCAATCTCCAGCATCCGCACCATATGATAGGCAAGTCCGGCAAAATAAGCATGATGATAGGTCTTGGCTGCGGGATAATGCATCAGCTTCTCTTCCACCTTACCGACGCAGAAAGAGACGATTGCGGAAATCTCCTGATCGGCAATGCTGCTCATCACCCCTTTAATCGTATGGATAAGATCAACAGGACGGATTGGCGCAGAGCGGATAAAATCAGTGAGTGATACACCGTCCGTCTCATTGGCCAGTCTGATCTTGCTAATCTTGACCTGCAGTTTCTCACGGTAGGTATGCGCTATGCCGCGCACCTTCACCAGAGCCATGGGGAAAAAGGTTTCTTTGTCAGTTGTGCTGACATCCCAAAATTTAGCTGTTATCTGACCGCTTGAATCACCGAGTACAATATCAAAATAATCCTTTGGAGGAGTACCGTTTGTCTGTTTGAGCGTCAGCTCCCGTAACAGATAGAACCCGACAAATTCGTCCTGCGGAGATAGCTGTTTAATTAGTGTCATGTTGGAGCCTCCCATTACTAGCAGGTATTATATCCTGCTGTGTATATTAAACTTTTGACATTCACCTTCGAAATCCCTTTAAATTACTATACGATAACGATTCATAATTATGCCCGGCCTGTACCAAGCCGGTCAATAGCCTTTGCTTATAGCATAAAAAGAGGCTATCCAGAGCCATTTGCAGGGCCCTGAATAACCTCCTCTATAGACGTTGCTGAATTATTTGCCTGCTGCTTCCAGCGCAGCTTTGATTGCTTCGACTGCTTTGGCGGAAACATCCTTCTCAGCATCATTAGCTCCGAAGGCTGCCGGACGGTATCCGTATTTATGCAGGCCATTCGTGCTGGAAGTAGACTCAATTTCTGTCTTCACCGCAAGCTCAGCCGGTGTTAATAGATATGGGGTCTTCACTTTTCCGGCACCGTCGAGATAATAGACCAGCATCAACACAGGGATATTATTTTTGACAGTAACCATAACATTGACGGATTTGTCGGTACTTGCTCCAATGAAAATTCCATCGAAGTAAGCTGCTTTGTCGGTTTCTACAACTTCTGCTTTACCATAAGCTCTGTCTACGGCAGCTTTCAGTGCATTGCTGCTGCTTGTAGCGCCGGAGATGGCATCTACCGATTGTACACCTTCTCTTGTTCCTGCAGCAAGGAAGCTGGTCGTCAGCTGCGGAATTGCTTTTTGAACTTCAGCATAAGCCGCTTTACCTAAATCCACCATATTCATACCTACACGGGAAAGAGCAACATTCACAATCTTGCCGTTGCGCAGAGTAACGTCTGCTCTGTTGGTTCCTTTATCATAAGCATCACCGAAAGCGGTGAAAGTGCCGTCTTTATAAGTGCCTTGTACTTTGGAAGCATTGGTCAAAGCGTCTGTGAGAGCTGCTTTTGCCGCTTTGGACAAAGCCTCTTGGCCCGGAACATCCGTCAAATCCACGCCTTGTTCAAGCAAACCTGCAGTCAGCAGTCCAACTACAGTTTTCTGTTCAGGTGTCAGCTTGTCATCGGCAATAATTTTGCCGTCAGCTGCAAAGAGGCTTACTTTAATGCCGCTTACTTTGTCGGCAGCAATGTCGACCAGCAGCAGAACTTTGTTCTGGTTGTCTACGCCGGCGAATTTGCCTTCAAAATATTGGCCTTCTGCAGGAACTTTCAGCGCCTTCTCGAAAGCTCTTTCTACAGCTTGGTTCCAGCCATGGCTGCTTTCGGTAGCGCCGGAAATACCGTCTACCTTCTCATCATAATTGGCCAAATAAGAACCGTTGGCAAGCAATTTGGCTGTCATTGGTGCATTTGCTTTCACAACTTCTGCATAAGCAGTTGCGCCTCTGTCTACCAGATTGGAACCCAGTCTGTACAGCTTCACATCTACCAGCTTGCCGTTGCGGATAACGATATCGGCTCTTTCCACGCCTACGCTTCTTGCAGTACCGTAGGAAGAGTAGAATCCGTCAACATAAGCGGAAGTGTTGTTGATGAGGGCGTTCTGCTCTGCATCCCAGAATGCCTGGATTGCAGCTTTGGATTCAGCTTCAAATCCGGCTACAGGTTGTGCGGAGGAACCGTTTGCGAGCAGTACAGGCGTGATTGCCGCAATCGTTGCAGTTTGCTCTGCAGTGTAGGTTTTTTCATCCACGAAATCTCCGCTTGTTGTCAGCGGATACAGTTTAACCGCAGTCAGCTTGGCAGCATCGTAGGTTGCGAATACCGCATATTTACCTTGAGGGTCGATACCCATGATGTCGCCTTTGAAATAAGTGGCGTCAGCCGGTTTTACTTTCAGCGCTCTTTCAAACGCTCTGTCTACCGACAATTTCCAGCCGTTGCTGGAGCGGGTTGCGCCGGAAACAGCATCCACTGCAGCAGCTCCGACTCTTGTCTTGCCGAGCAGTCTGTCTTTCATCAGACCATATGCCGCCCAGAGGCCGCTGTAATTCTCACGGACATTTCTGTCGATCAGCTTCGGAGATGTTCTCAGCAGATCAATGGAAGCGATTTTGCCGTCTTTAATCGTTACTTTCGCGCCTTCGGTACCTTTGGAGTAAGCATCGCCGTAAGCTACATATACCCCGTCTTGATACACTTCTTGTTGAACCGTTACAGGCTTAGCAGTAGCGGCCGGTTTAGCTGTGGCTGCTGGTTTAGCTGTTGCAGCCGGTTTAGCTGTGGCTGCTGGTTTAGCTGTTACAGCTGGTTTGGCTGTTGCAGCTGGCTTGGCTGTTGCAGCTGGCTTAGCAGTCGCTTTGGGCGTTGCAGCCGGTTTCTTTGTTGCTGCTGGCTTCGCAGCCGCTTTAGGCGTTGCAGCCGGTTTCTTTGTTGCTGCTGGTTTTTCAGTCGCTTTGGGCGTTGCAGCCGGTTTGGCTGTTGCCTTTGGTGTTGCTTCCGGTTTAGCCGTTGCTTCTTCCGAAGCGGCAGAAACCGCATCCACCTTCAAATTCAGTGCAGGTGCATTAATTGTGTAAGCGATTGGCGCAAGCAACAAGGCTGCGCTTACAGTCAAAGAAATCAGTTTTTTCAATGAGTATTCTCCTTTACCATATCCCCAGTAGTATGTAGCACTTTACAGCTGTTCTTCCGTTTGACTATCTCTCATCCCTTCTTAAGAAGAAGATCCAGCTTCCTCCTAAGAGGTCATCCCCCCTTTCCCGTCCCCCGTCAGCTATCCCATGCACCATAGAAGAGCTCTTACGGATATCCTATTTAAAAGGTGAAAAAAATCACATAGATAGGTGAATTAATTCACATTTATTAGTTCATGTCTGCTAGAGGCAATTTCTGGCTTGATGGTATCAAATCAAAGCTTGGCTTCTCTGTACATAAAATCACATACCCTATTAGAAACATCACTATTTTCATTTTATTTTAATTCAATAATTTTTTTATCTCTCAAATACTCCCATTTACTCCGTCATATGATAATAATGTGATGTCCTGTATTGAACTTACTAAGAGGATTATGATACTTTATAACGATGTCATGTTAATGAAAAGGAGCGTTCACTACGTTGAATCAGCCCTCTATCGGCGTCATTCTCGCCCAAATCGGAACACCTGACGCCCCCACTGCCAAGTCGGTACGCCCTTATCTGCGGAGGTTCCTGTCCGACCGCCGGATCATTGATTATCCCCCTCTGCTGTGGCAACCGCTGCTGCGCGGAGTTATTTTACGGGTAAGGCCACGCCGGTCTGCCAAGCTCTACAGCGAAATCTGGCTCAAGGAAGGTTCCCCGCTGCTGCTTCATTCACAGGCCCAGGTGGCCGGACTGCAAAAGCTGCTCGGCAGCCGTTATCAGGTGGAGCTGGGTCTTGCCTACAGTGAGCCCGGCATGGAACAGGCTTTTGCCAAACTAGAGTCCTCTGGAGTGAACCGGATCATCGTGGTCCCCTTGTTTCCGCAATATTCTTCTACTACCACAGCATCCGTCTACGACGCCGCCTGCTTTGCCGCTCTCGGACGCCGCAGCGCTGCCGGACCGGTATCCAAACGTTTTGTACCCGCACTCCGGTTTATGGAAGCCTACTATAATGCACCGGGGTATATCCTTGCCATGAAAGAGCTTTTACTGCGAGAACTACGTAAAATAAACACCATACCGGATTACTTCGTGCTGACCTTTCACGGGATTCCCAGCAGGTATGCAGAGACCGGAGACCCCTACCCGGAGCAGTGTCTGGAAACGGCCCGCCTGCTTGCAGAAGCGATGAATTGGGCGTCCGGGGATTGGCAAATCTCATTTCAATCCCGTTTTGGCCGCGAGGAATGGATCGGGCCATCTACAGAGGAGGTACTGAAGGGGCTGGCCGGACGCGGGATTCAGCAGCCGATGATTTTTTCACCCGGACTTGTGACCGACTGCCTGGAGACATTGCATGAGCTTGCTGTGGAAGGAAGAGAGCAATTTGCTGCCGGAGGTGGACAAGCAGACTCCTTCCATGCCGCCCCCTGTTTGAACGACAGTGAAGAATGGCTGGACTTTCTGGCCCAACAGGTCAGTGAGAATGCTCAAGGCTGGCTGAAGGAAGCTGTTTTATAGTGCATTTGAACCCATTGTAAATAAAGTATCTTTATAGAATGAACTTGAAGAATATAATCTATATTTCAAAGAAATAAGCCGCCCCTTGCGCAGATGAACACTGCGGACAGGGCGGCTTATTAAATGCGGTTATGATAGAACTGTGCACCAATCTCATGCAGTCAGTTGTTTGTATTTGGAGGTCAGTTCCTCAAACCATTGTTTGTCCTGGAGGGACAGTGCAAAATCAATCAGTTCGGCAATTTCTCCCGGCTGCAGTTCCGGTGAATCATTAAAGCTGACTTCCGCAGATACCGTTGCCGCTCCATCTGCGCCTTCGGTAAAATCATAGGAGAAGCTGAGCTTGATGTCACTCTCCAGAAATTCATTGCGCAGGAAGTAGAGCACTTCACACATCAGAACCGGTCTGACATGATTGTCGAAAACACATTCCATAACTTTTGCCCAGTAATGCTGGTTGTTGAGATGCAGCTTGTCATTCGTTAAGAGATATTGTTCTCCTTGAAAATCATTCACAAATCTCAACTCAAGCGGCTCCATTTTAAAAATACCGGCAATTTGCTTTATAGTAATATTCACGATGTCCTGCGTTTCTAATTTGATCATCTCATCCACCCCGTTCCATATATTTGAACTTTCAATCATTTTGTCTGATAATCACGATTTGGCAATAATTTTAATTAATTTATAGGTATTATCGTCTATTTTCATTATTTTGTTAATGTTTTTCATTAAAATTTTATAATAATTAGTTTCAATATGTGATGAAATGGTTAAATATATGCCCTCAAATCTAAGAGAATACCTTTCCCCTGCGACTTCCGACTCAAAAAAGGGCTTCCCCCTCATGTTGCCGCACACCGCCATATAAGGACCAATTTCATAGCGAAATGGGGTGTCTCTGTCTGCATTCAGACTAAGAGACACCCCATTTAGTAGAGCGCATTCTATTTAATTGAAACTAGTCACTGTAAGATTAAGACCGCCTTAGCAAAATAATGTTACCAGCTGGATTCCCTCTTCCGGAGAGATGCGTACCAGTCCTTTATCCGAAATCCGTAAGGTGGGAATTACAGCAAGCGCAAGCAGTGACAACGTCATAAAAGCATAATTCAGTGTGCAGCCCGCATCGTACAGAGCTTTGCTGATAGCAGCGGACTGGGCGGCTGCGGTCTCAAACGGTTCTGCGGACATAAGTCCGGCAATCGCAAGCGGGAATAAGGTCGTGCCGCCGCCGGTAATTACAGCCACTCCACCCTGCGCTTCAGCTACAGCTCTGGCTGCCTTGGCCATCAGTTCATCATCGTTGCCGATGATCAGCACATTGTGGCTGTCGTGGGCAACGGTCATGGCGATTGCCGCCGGTTCATGGAAGCCAATCCCCTCCACAAGCCCGACCGATTTGTTGCCGGTTCCTTTATGCCGTTCGAATACAGCGATTTTGCATAGGCCGTCTCCCACCTGCAGCTTGCCGTCCTTCACAGGACGCTGCACAATGAGTTCACCGGTCTCCACATGGTTCTCAATGACCTTAATGACCCGGACAGCAACATTGCCCGACTCCACGGGAGCATGGATAATAAAATCATCCGGAACCGGAAGCTGCGGCAAATGAACGGACGCCCGCACTTCCTGCGGGTAGGTGAATGCCGGCAGCGAGGCCGTCATGATGCCATTCTCGGCCACGACCACACCTGCGGCAATAGTCATAACGACGTTGACATCGGCCAAATTTCCGTCCAGCAAAATAATATCTGCACAGGAGCCCGGAGTAATTGAGCCGATATCGCGGGCTACCCCGAAGCGCTCGGCGGTATTGATCGTTGCCATCTGGAAGGCAGTGACAGGCTTCACACCCTGGGAAATGGCATGGCGCACCACAAAATCCATATGGCCTTCATCCCGCAGTGATTCCGAGCTGCGGTCATCGGTAACGAGCATCATCCGGCGCGTGTCCAGCCCGTGTTCGGTATGCGCTGTGATCGTCTTCGCCACATCATGCCAGGCGGAACCGCGGCGCATTTTGGCATACATCCCCAGACGGACACGCTCGATCACATCTTCTGCGGTAACACACTCATGGTCACCGGTTACACCCGCTGCCGCATAGACCGGTAGTCTCCAGTCACTGGACGGCCAGGTAAAATGCCCATCCACATATCTGCCGGCCCGCAGCGTAGCCTGGATCTCGCCGAGCATTTTCTCATCGCCGTAGACTACACCCGGAAAGTTCATCACCTCACCGAGGGCAATGACATCCGGGCCCCAGGTATAAGCCTCCGCCACTTCCTCCGGTCCGATAGAAGCGCCGGTTGTCTCGAATTCAGCTCCCGCCGAAGGCACACAGGACGCTACCTGCATATAAGCGGCAAGCGGTGTGCCGCGCATCTCATCCAGCATCAGCTTAATGCCCTTCAGTCCGAACACATTGGCAATCTCATGTGCGTCGAAGAACCCGCCAGTTGTCCCGAGCGGCAGGACCGCACGGGCAAATTCCGTTGCTGTCAGCTGTGTGCTCTCAATATGACAATGTCCGTCAAGCAGTCCCGGAGCGATATATCTGCCTGCTGCATCAATGACCTGCGTGCCTGCTCCTATCGTGTGCGAAACATCCTTGCCGACATAGGCGATGCGTCCCCCCTGTACCGCAACAGACATTCCCTCCAGAATTTCACCGGAGATTACATTGACCAGCTTCCCGCCGGTTATTACCAAAGATGCCGGCTGATCGCCGCGGGCTGTAGCCACAAGCTCAGGCACACAATCCGCCAAAGGTTTTCTAATATAAGTCACGACTTCCACTCCCCTCCGTTATCTTGCATATAGCTACAAACTGAGTTACAGCGTTAAACAACTATGACCTTTTATTTCAAGTGGAAACGGCTTCGCCGTCCTTATAAAAGGACGGTATCCGTTTCAGCGGGAAATAGAAGGATAATTTATAGCCTGAAGCATATAAATTTTAAGAAAAACGGCCTTACTGCCCTTTGCAGGACGCAAGCCGTTTCTTGGTTAAAGCGCGGGCCGTCCGTTTAATCCGGACAACACCTGTTCCCTACATTCGACCGGCTGCAGTATTCAACCGATTATCTTACTTTTGCATCATATACGTCAAGTGCCGCCTGAATGCCAAGCCCGGCGGGAACAGCATGCCCATGCCGCAGCAGCGCCCCCTCCAGCGCACCGAGCAGGCGCAGCACATTATTCTCCCGGCAGCTGAAGCCCATCGTGCCGATGCGCCAGATCCGCCCTTTTAACAGCCCGAAGGAACTGGCAATCTCAATGCCGAAGCGTTCCAGCAGCATCGTCCGCACGCCTTCCCCGTCAACGCCCTCCGGAATCAGCACACAGGTCACCACCGTAAGTTTACTCTGCGGATCTCCGTACAGCTTCAGCCCCATTGCCGTAAGTCCGGCTACTAGCGCCTCTTCATGCAGCGCATGCCGCGCATGCCGTGCCTCCAGCCCTTCCTCAAGCACCAGCCGCAGGCCTTCGCGCAGCGCATAAAGCATGGAGGTCATCTCTGTATGATGATTCAGCCGCTGAGGGCTCCAATAATCCTGAAGCATTCCCAGGTCAAAATAATTGCTGCGCACAAAATCCAGCGCTTCAGCCCGGACCTCACCGGTCCTCAGGCCACGCTCCACCCGCTTGCGCTTCAGGAGCTTGGCCTCCGCCCGTGCATTGTACGTAACCGGAGCCATGCCCGAAGGAATGGACAGGCATTTCTGCGTGCCGCCGATCACGGCATCCAGCATCCAGGCATCTGTCTCCACGGGCACACCTCCGATCGTTGCCACTGCATCCACAATCAGCAGGGCATCCTGCTCACGGCAGGCCCGCCCGATGTCAACCAGCGGCTGCACACGTCCCGTGGAAGTCTCTCCATGTACGATTGCCACGATATCAGGCTTGAAGCTCTTCATGGCTGCAATCACTTCCTCGGGGTCAAACACGCAACCCCATTCCTTCTCAAGCGTCAGCACCTCTGCCCCGCAGCGTTCGGCGATTTCATGCAGCAAATGGCCAAAGCGGCCAAAAATCGGGATCAGCACCCGGTCCCCCGAAGCAATCAAACTGACCATTGCCGCTTCAATTCCGGAGCGTGAAGTGCCGTCCACAGGGAAAGCCCATTGATTGTCCGTAACGAACAGTTCCCGCAGCATCTCCATCGTTTCATTCATAATACCCGTAAATTCGGGATCGAACTGTCCCAATACCGGAAAAGACATGGCCCGCAGCACGCGCGGATCGACTTCCACCGGGCCCGGGGTCATAATGCACCGCAGAGACGGCGACAAATCTTCGTACCGCTTCATAATCATCTCTCCCTAGGCTAACTCAGCTCTCTTTATAGGCTAATTCATATAACATAGCTGTTAAGACATCCAGCCCGGTTGCCAGCTCCTCCGGCGACGAGTATTCATCCGGGGAATGGCTGATTCCCGCCCGGCTGGGCACAAAAATCATGGCTGTCCGGCATCCGGATGCAAACAGCTGGGCATCATGCCCTGCTCCGCTGATCATGGTACGGAAGGTTCTTCCCTGACTCAGGCAAATCTGCTCCAGCGTTCTGCTCAGGTCTTGATCCATAGGCACAGGCGCTGTGGACAACGTCGTGACCACTTCCAGCGCCAGTCCCCGTCTGGCTGCAATGTCCTCAAATCCGGCCAACACTCCAGAACAGAAGCTCTCCAGCCTTTTCGCCTCACTGTGGCGGATGTCCAGCGTAAACTGCACGTCCCCCGGAATAACATTGGGTGTGCCCGGGTAAACCTCAAGCCTGCCTGAAGTGGCTACCAGCGGATCTCCGGCTTCCACCGCAGAGCGTTCCAGCTCCAGCAGCATTTCCGCTGCACCGGCAAGCGCATCCCGCCGGTGCAGCATCGGCGTTGTGCCGGCATGATTGGCAGTCCCGCCGACCTTAACGGTAAAGCGCCTCTGTCCGGCGATGGCCTGCACGACCCCAATCTGCAGCGCGGATTGTTCCAGCACAATTCCCTGTTCAATATGCAATTCGACAAAAGCGCCGATATCTGTTCTGGCTGCCGTTTGTCCTGCCGCAACAGCTTTATGATCTCCGAGATCCCGGAGATCTCCTGGCGGGTGCTCCGAGCTTAAACCGCAGGCCTCCATTGCTGATTTTATCGTTACACCCTCTGAATCGGCGGCAGTCTCAGCTTCGCTCCCATCATACAGGCCCGTAACATGGCCCGAGCCCCAGAAGGTCAAGGGAAACCTGCTGCCTTCTTCTTCGCTGAAGGATACAACCTCCAGGGTCTGCAGCGGCTGCCCGAAGGTCTGCTGCAAATAATTCAGAGCCGTCATGGCGGCGGCTACTCCATAAGCGCCGTCATATTTGCCGCCGTTCAGAACCGTATCAATATGAGATCCGGTTAATATCACTTTACTGTCCGGTTGTGATCCGCCGAGCCGTCCATAAACATTCCCCACCCTGTCTGTCCTGACCGCCAGGCCCATCCCGGCCATCCGCTCCTGCAGGAGCTGCTGGGCCTGAAGCCATTCCGGTGTGTACAACAGTCTGGTAACCCCGGGTCCGGGGGCGCTGAAAGCGGCAAGCTCCTCCAGCAGCAGCAGCATCTCCCGGGCCGGTGCCTGAATCAGCGGCGTATTCATATAGAGGGCTCCCCTTCATATATCCGCAGCCATTCCCCGCCGCCTTCGGCCACCACACCTTGTTCCGCGTTGTAGACAACCGTACCCCGGCTGAGCGTTGCCATTACCTTGCAGGACAAGGTCATTCCGGTATAAGGACTATGTTTATGACGGTATAACAGATCTTCTGCCGCCAAGGTATAGGAGTGATCCGGATTCAGCAGTACCAGATCGGCATCCAGCCCGGGTGCGATTGAGCCTTTACGGTGATCCAGTCCGAAACGCCGCGCCGGAAGTCCTGACAGCAGCGCAGAAATCTGAGTAACTGGCAGTCCACGCACATTTACCCCTTCGTGGAACATCAGTTCCAGGCTGCTCTGTGCGCCGGAAATACCGCCCCACGCTTCAAAAAAAGACAATCCGGGAGCAAGCTTAAGCTCTGTCGGACAAGGCGAATGGTCCGAGGCGATGAGATCGATTTTACCGTCTGCGAGTACCTTCCACAAGCTTTCTTGTTCCTCCAGGCTGCGCAGCGGGGGTGCACATTTGGCCAGCGGTCCCAGTTCCTCCATACTATCCTCATTCAGGATGAGATAGTGGGGGCAGGTTTCCGCAGTAACATCTAGGCCGCGCAGCTTGGCAGCATGAATCATATCAATCGCGGCAGAAGTGCTGATATGCACAAAGTGCAGCCTGCAGCCGGTTCGCTCACTGTATAGCAGCGCTCTGGCTACCGCCTCCAGCTCAGCTTCCGCCGGGCGGGAAGCGGCAAAATCACGCGCTCCAGTCCGCCCGCTGCGCAGGGCGTCGGCCGACAACGCCGCCGTCAACTCCTCACTCTCTGCATGCAGTGCAAGAATGCCGCCAAGCGCAGCAATTTTCTTCATCCCTTGGTACAGCGTATCATCGTCCACCTCGCGGAATCTCCCCTCCCCTTCACCGCCGGGGTTGGAGATAAAAGCCTTAAAACCAGTAACCCCTGCCGCTGCCAGCTGCTCCAAATCTTCCAGATTACCGGGAACGAGTCCGCCCCACAGAACATAATCCACTGCAGAGTTCCCGGATGCGGCTTCTGCCTTGAGCTGCAGTGCAGCTTGATTGACCGTTGGCGGGCTGCCGTTCAGCGGCATATCCGCATAACAGGTGATGCCTCCTGCCGCCAGCGCCGCCGAACCGGTACGGAAGCCTTCCCAATGGCCCAGTGCCGGTTCATTGAAGTGGACATGCATGTCAATCATGCCCGGCAGCACATATAGCCCTTCCGCATCAAGGATGCGGGTATCCGCACCTGCCGCAAGCTGCTTGCCGAGGGCAGCGATCTTGCCGTCCTTCACCCCGATATCCAGCTTAAGCACTTCCCCGGGGAGCACTACATCTCCATTTTTGATGATAAGCTCATAGGTTTCTTCCATGAATCGGTCACCCCCGGTCATCTGATCTTGATCTTTATGATTTCATTAGCTTCCCCGGTACGTGCTATACCCTCCGGGAGCCACCAGCAGCGGAACATGATAATGGGCGGAAGAATCAGTTATATTGAAGCGGATCGGGATTTGTTCGAGAAAGAAAGGAGCGGCGCCATCAGCACTGTTCCCTTCTCCGGAGGCTTCAAACGGCAAACCGCTGCTGCGAAAATAATCTCCGGCCATAAACAGCAGCTCATAGGTGCCGGCTGCCAGTTCTGCACCTTCCAGCAGCGGAGCGTCCAATCTGCCATCGGCATTCGTTACGGCTTCACGCAGCAGTGAAGCTGCCCCGTCTTCCAGCCTCCATAGCTGAAGTGCTATCCCGGCAGCGGGGATGCCCCCGGACAGGTTGAGAACGTGGGTAGTCAGCCGCCCGCTCATGCCGGAATTTCTCCGGGAACCACGGTACTAACTATAATCCGGCATGGCAGTCCATCCCGCAGATATATCCTGCGGAGCATGCACCGGCCCCCGTCCTTCCAACCTGACTTCAGCAAGCGAGATATATCCATCATACGGATGCCAGCCCATTGCCAAGCTTTTTCCGTTGGATTTTCAAAGTTGAAGTTATTGGAACCCTTCGTTCCATGCTTTATTAGTTCAATCCGATGTTTAATCCAATGTCCGTCCAGTGGTCTGTTCAGTTGTCTGTTCAGTTGTCTGTTCAGTTGCTCATTCAATTGCTCATTCTGCCGTCTATTGGCGTGTATCTTCATCCGTTCCGGCATGGCTGATCCCTCCTGCGGGTTGTGTAGTGAATGCAGCATTAATTCTCAAAGATGCAGTTTTAGCTGCATCGTTTTAAATGCATCATTTTTCTTCCGTTATCAGGTCGCGGAGCCGGAAGCTGGTGATTTTGCCGATTTCGTAGAGCGCCTGCTCCCATTCCTCCGCCACTGAACGGTTGACCCGTTCCCCGATCGCTTCTATGATGTCATCCTTGTTTTTACCGCGTACAGCGAGAATAAAAGGAAAATGAAACTTCTCCGTATACGCCGCATTCAACCTGGTCAACCGCTCGAACTCATCAGGCGTCAGCTGATCCAGACCTGCCCCCTGCTGTTCTGCCGCCGACAGCGGCGTAACCTGCAGCCGTGTGGCCAGATCAGGATGGGACCTCAGCAGCTCCTCAATCCGGCTTCGCTCCGCACTTCGCGCCGTTTCCAGCATGACACCGTGCAGCTGTTCCACGGACTGAAAAGGAATGTACCCGTAAGCCCCCTCTGCCACCCAGGGTGAATGCTCAAATATCCCTCCAAGGGTTTTCACAAATTCCTCTTTGCCAAGCCCATTAATCTTATCCAGCGTTAAAAAATCATCCGGCACAGTCATCGGTCCACCCCGCTTTCTATCGCTTTGTTTACTGCACGCAAGATCCCGCCATAACCCGTGCAGCGGCAAATATTCCCCGACAGCGCTTCTTCCACTTCCTCCTGCGAAGGCGACGGATTCTCCTCCAGCAGGGCGACTACCGAGATCACCATCCCCGGTGTGCAGTAGCCGCACTGAAATCCTCCCTCTTCCAGAAAAGCACGCTGCACGGGATGCAGCCCCGCTTCGCTGAGCCCTTCAATAGTTGTAATCTTCGCTCCCTCGCATTGATAAGCCATCGTCAGGCAAGAGTTGACCGGCCGGCCGTCGATCAGAACCATGCAGGCTCCGCAGCGGCCAATTTCGCAGGATCTTTTGGTTCCGGTAAGCTCCAAATCCTCGCGCAGAATGCTCAGCAGCCGGCGGGCCGGCGGAACCTCTGTAGACAACTCTTGGCCGTTGATGTTGCAGTTCAGTGTGAACCCCGCCCCGGTATCACTCGCTGCCTGCTGTGGTGCAAGCCCGCGTTGACTATCCTTGATGTCCAATTCGTAGTTATCCGACATGCGTCTTCACCGCCTTCTGCGGAATAAACGGCGTAGCCTGCAGCCATTCAGGCTCGATCGGCAGCCGGTTGACCCGTTTGCGGACCGCCTGGAATACAGCAGAAGCGACTGCGGGGGCCAGATTGACCGAACCGACTTCCCCAATGCCGCGGGGGCCGTAAGTATCATGCTCCGGTAAATCTTCAATCGGCTGCACCTGGATGCTGCCGTTCATATCGACAATCGTAGGAACCAGATACGTATCCATGTTCTTCGTTACATAGCTACCGCCAGCCATTACCGCATCTTCCGTTAATGTAAAGCCGATGGCCATACTGCTGCCGCCTTCAATCTGTCCCAGATAGCCTTGCGGATTGGCAACGGGACCTGCCGCTACCGCATGATACTGATCGGTCACGCGGACCCGTCCGGTCAGCAGATTGATCTCCACCTTAACCGCGATGGCGGAATACGTGTACAGAAAATGGGCACCCACCCGTTCCAGCTTGGTGGTCGGATATTTGAACACTGTCTCACAGACAATCGGCTCTGTGATGCTGCGCGCAAGCTCGGTATAGGACAGCAGCAGCCCGCCATCCTTATGCCGGATTCCTCCGGGGCCGGGCTTCAAGCCTTCAACCGCTGCTCCCGTCCTGGCCGCTGCGGCTTCCAGCAGCCGGGCTGTAAAATCCGGATGCAGCCGCTTCAGCGCCATCCACATCATGCTTGTGGAGCGGGAAGCAGTGCTGGAGCCACTGTCCGGCACTACATCCGTATCGCCAATGACGATCCTAAGGTCATCTGCGGCAAATCCGTACTGCTCGATCAGCATCTGCTCCATTGTCGCTATCAGCCCTTGGCCGAACTCCTCGTAGCCGAAGACCGCCTCGATCTTGCCGTCCAGTGCCAGCGACAGCCGTCCGCCTCCCGGATCGGGAATACCGTAACCGAGGCCAGCGCCGTGCATGGCGATCGCCGCGCCGGTGCCGGTCACAATCCACGGCTCCTTCGGCATCGCAGCCGGAATACCTGGAGCCTCTGAATCATCAGCTCCAGTATGAGGCAACTCCGCTTCCTGCATCAGCGGAGATGCCGCCAGTGCCTCCCACACCTGCATCGCCCCGTGCGTCTGGGCGATCTCCTGCCCAAGCGGCCCTGGATCGCCGTAGCGCCGCAAGTTCCGGCGGCGCAGCTCCCACGGATCCAGATTCAACCGTTCAGCTAGGCGGTCTACCTGCCCTTCCAGGGCAAAGATCGCCTGATTGCCGCCAAAGCCGCGGAATTCACCGGATACGCCATTGTTCGTATATACCGCAAAGCCCTCCACCTCCACATGGCGGATTTGATAGGGACCTACCACATGCTCTGTGGCAAAATTCAGCACTTCCGCCCCCAGTGTCGCATAGGCCCCGGTATCGGAAATAATCCGCACCTGATGGGCAATGATCGTCCCCCCGCTGTCGCATCCGGTCTTCATTGTAATCTTCATGGGATGGCGCTTCAGCCCGGCGCGCACCGATTCCGCGCGGGAATTATGCAGCCGGACCGGACGCCGGGTACGCAGTGCGAGCAGCGCTCCATACGGCTGGACATTCAACTCGTCTTTGCCGCCGAACGAACCGCCGATCGGACTGGAAATGACCCGGATATCCTCCTCCGGGAGATTCAGTATCCGCGACAGCTGCCTGCGGTCCATCAGACCATGCTGTGTCGCTGAGTAGACGGTAAGCCTGCCGTTTGACTCCGGGATAAACAATCCGCCTTCGGTCTCCATGTACGTATGCATCTGGCGCGGCGTCCAGTAGGTCTCTTCCACAACATGGGCACAGCCTGCGAACGCCGCTGCCGGTTCGCCCTTGCGGTATTCCGTATGATGAAGCATATTGCCCTCTTCATGCAGCAGGATTGCCTCGGGCTTCATGGCTTCCTCAGCATCCTCCAGCAGCGGCAGCAGCTCATAGTCCACTTCAATCAGCGAAAGCGCATATTCGGCAATTTCGTCGCTGTCCGCAGCTACAGCGGCAATGGCGTCGCCAGTATAACGCACCCGGTCGCTGCAGAAGACCGGCTGATGCGGCAGGGCAATGCCGAAGCCGTTCAGCCCGGGCACATCCTCATGGGTAATGACCGCATGTACTCCAGGAACCTCAAGCGCCTTTGCCGTGCGGATAGACAGAATACGGGCATGAGCCTGATGGCTGCGCAGCACCCGTCCGGTCAGCATCCCTTCGGCGCTCATGTCGGTTAAATACTGCAGCTTGCCGGATACTTTCCCCTGCCCGTCGGGCCGTGTACGCCAGCGGCTTCCGCTGGATTCCTTGTTCAGCAGCATTTCCCCTCACCCCAATCCACCTAATTTTGTATAACAATTACTTTCCTCCGCCTGCTTTCAAGCCCTTCCACAATTCAGAAACGATGAGATTGCCCGCGGTTTTCCGCTTATAGGCTTCGGTGGCAAAAGGATCGCTATATGTGTCAAAACTGTTCTCCACCGCCTCGTACACTGCGGCCATCAGACTGTCGCTGTAGACAGCACCCTCCAGAAGCGCTTCAGCCGCCGGAAGCCGCTGTGGTCTGCCGGTACCTCCGCCTGCTGCAATGCGGACACCGCTCAGGCTGCGGCTTGAGGCATCGAAAGATGCCGTAATAGCTATGGTAACGAGCGAGGCTGTAAAGGCATCCCGCCGCCCCACCTTACGAAAGATCTCCAGCTTACTCTGCCCCCCGTGTTCATGGCCTGCCGAAGGAAAGCGGATCCCGGCAAGAAGTTCTGCTGCCGGCTTCTCTCCGCTCCAGCGGCGTTTCAGCCAGGCCTCGACAGGCTGCACCGAAAGGAATTTGCCGTCGAAGGAGGCCACTTCAGCATCGTAAACCAGCAGCGCCGGGAGAATATCTCCATAACCGGAAGATATATTGCCGCCAAGTGTAGCCAGATTGCGCACTGCGGGTGCGGCGATGTTGCGCGCCGCCTCCTGCACCGCCGGAGCAATCTCCCGCAAATCCCTGTTCTCTCGGCATTGCGACAACGAAACCAGAGAACCTATAGTTAAATAATCTTCGGCGAGTCCGATTTCACCCATCCCGGCGATATTCCGCAAATCAATCATCTGCCGCGGCAGAGGAGCCGTCCCCGCTTCCCATTGCGTCCGCAGCAGCGTTCCGCCGGATACATATACGGCTCCTTCGCCTAATATCGTCTTCAGCTCCCATGCCTCCTGCAGGCTGCGGGGCTGATACACTCCCGGAGGAGCCGGCTTTTCACTCCATATAGCTCCCATCACTTCCGCCTCCTCACCAGTTGGCATTTCTTCCATGCATTATATTCATCTCGCTGATTCAATCACCGCCGCTGCGTCAAAAACGCTGCTCGCGGATATAAGGTGTACCCAGTGACTCCGGCGTGCCGGATGGTTTGTTGCGGTTGCGGTAACCGAGGTACATCAGCACGAGAATCGTTACGACGTACGGAATCATCTTAAGGAAATAAGGCGGAATTGCGCTGCCGAGCAGCTGGAGGCGGAAACCGAGCGAATCCAGTGCACCGAAGAAATAAGCGCAAAAGAGGGCACGCAGCGGATTCCATCTGGCGAAAATCACCAGCCCGACGGCAATCCAGCCGCGTCCTGCCGTGAGGCCTTCATTCCAGGTTGGCGCGTATGCCAGCACCATATCCGCACCCGCAAGGCCGATCAATGCCGCACCGGCTGTCACGTAGCTGTAGCGGATCAGCTGCACGCGGATCCCCATAACATCCGCTGTGGCCGGACTGTCCCCGACCGCACGTAAATGCAGTCCCCAAGAGGTATGGTGAATCAGCAGATGCAGCACCAGAACGAGCAGCAGGCTGAACCAGGTCAGATAATCCATCCTGCCGAAGAGATCTCCTATAACGGGGACTGACTTGACCCAGCCGAGATCCAGCTTCGGCGAAGTTCCCGGCAGCGGCAATCCGCTGATAGACTTGCCCAGATAAGCACTGAGCCCGCTGCCGAACAAGGTCATGGCCAGGCCGGACATCGTCTGGTTCGCCCGGAGTGTGACGGTGAGAAACGAATGCATCAGGCCTAACAAGGCGGTGACGGCCACCGCTGCGAGCAGAGCCAGCAGCAGGCTGCCGCTGCGGATGTAGATGATGCAGGTGGTTACCGCCCCCATCAGCATCAGCCCTTCAGCCCCAAGCTGGATAATCCCAGCACGCTCATTCAGGATGCCTCCCAGTGTAGCCAGCAGCAGCGGCGTTCCGGCGGAGATGGCGGCTATTAATAACTGTGTAGTGAAATCCATGGTTTAACTCCCTTCTCTCAGCAGAAACAGCTATACGCTCCGGCGAAAGCGGAAACGGTGAATCATATCCCCTGCAATCAGGAAGAACAGGATCGAGCCCTGCAGCATTTCCGAAATGGACGAAGGCAGTCCGATGGTCTGCACACTATACCCGCCGACAATCAGGCCGCCGAACAGAATCGAAGTGACAATCAGACCGAGCGGATTCAGCTTGGCAAGCCAGGCGACAATGATCGCAGTATATCCGTAACCCGGAGAAATCCCCTGCATCAGCTTATGTGTAACTCCGGAAACCTCCGCCATTCCGGCAATTCCGGCAAGACCGCCGCTAATCAGCATTACGACAATAATATGGCGTTTGATATGGATACCTGCATAACGGGCAGCCGTCGGATTGGCACCAATCAGCCGCAGCTCATAACCCCAGCGGGTAAACTTAATCATCAGATAATAGATAGCCACGGCGACAAGGCCGAAGATCAGCCCGATGTGCAGCCTTGTGGTACCGAGAACCGGCAGGGACTGGGCGGCGGTAAACATCGGAGAGCCCGGGAAGTTAAAGCCCTTCGGATCTTTCCAGGGTCCGAATACCACATAATCAAGGGCAAGCAGGGCCACGTAGTTCAGCATCAGGGAT
Organism: Paenibacillus sp. FSL L8-0470; assembly: GCF_038008625.1. Taxonomy (NCBI): domain Bacteria; kingdom Bacillati; phylum Bacillota; class Bacilli; order Caryophanales; family Paenibacillaceae; genus Paenibacillus; species Paenibacillus sp. FSL L8-0470. The sequence goes on along the minus strand of NZ_JBBOZM010000001.1, from coordinate 1,566,011 downwards.
GTAATCAGCTCATTGACCCCGAAATGCGTCCGCGGAATTGCCGTCATCAGTCCCCAGAGCGCACCTGCGGCAGTGCCGAACACTAACATCAGGGAAATGGACCAGAACGAAGGCAAATCGGGAAAATAAATCGTCACTGCCGTAGCTGCCATCGCTCCGACCGTCAATTGTCCTTCCGCGCCGATGTTCCAGACGGAAATCCGGTAGGCTACAGCAATGCCGAGTCCGCAGAGCAGCAGCGGAATGGCTTTGACCATCGTTTCGGTAAGACCGTAAGAGGTGCCAAAAGCACCGCGGAACATCTTCTCGTATACAACCACGGGACTCATGCCATTGGCGGCAATAAACACCGCGCAGAGCAGCAGGGCCAGAATGACAGACAGAACGGGAGTCCACCACGGAGAGCGGGTTCGGCTTGAATCATACTCCAGCCGCAGCTTCGACCGGTTGCCCGGTTTGGCCGGAACAGGATCAAGCACTGCAGCATTGCTTATATTCTTCGGACTCATACGGCGCTCTCCTCCCTGTTCTGAATCCCGGCCATCAGCAAGCCAATACCCTCTCTATCTGCAGTCTCATGGTCACTCTCCCCAATGATCGAACCGTTATAAATCACCAATATCCGGTCGGATAATTGCAGCAGTTCATCCAGATCCTCCGAGATGAGCAGCACTCCGCTGCCTGAGCCGCGCAGCTCCATCAGCAGTTCATGGACACCGGCTGTCGCACCCACATCCAGACCTTGCGTCGGGTGAACCGCCACCATCAGCTTAGGGTTGTGGCTGACCTCCCGGGCAAACAGCAGCTTCTGCTGATTGCCGCCCGACATTTGCTGGACTGGCGTATCCAGCTCGGGAGTTTTCACATTGAAGCGCTCAACCAGCTCCCGTGACCAGGAACGGTTCTTTGCTGCCTTCAGAAATCCAAGTTTGGAGTGTTCTTCACTGCGGTAGGACTTGAACAGCAGATTGTCCACTGAGCCCAGCCGTCCGGCAAGGCCGCTCTTCATCCGGTTCTCCGGCACATGAGATATTCCCGAATCAATTGCGCCCCGCACCGAAGCCGCTTTTACCGGACTGCCGTCAAATATAATCTCGCCGCTCCGCCAAGTCCTAAGCCCCGTAAGCACTTCCGCCAGCTCCTTTTGTCCATTGCCGGCAACACCTGCAACCCCTACAATCTCCCCTTCGTTTACAGTCAGGGACAAGCCGTCCAGCGCTTTACGGCCGTGATCGGCAGCGACGTCCAAATTCCGTACAACCAGCAGAGCCTCACCTTGGGTAGCTTCCCGCTCCTGGCGGCTGATCGTAACCTCCCGGCCCACCATCAGCCGGGCTAACTCCAGTTCATCTGTCTGCGCCGTGTTCAGCGTAGCGATCATTTTCCCTTTGCGCATAACGGAAATACGGTCGGAAGAAGCCATAACTTCCTTCATTTTATGTGTGGTCATGATCACCGTCTTGCCCGCCTGTTTCATCACCTTCAGCGTTTCGAACAGCTGCTCCGCCTCGCCCGGGGTTAACACGGAGGTTGGCTCATCCAGAATGATGATATCCGCGCCGCGGTACAGCGTTTTGACGATTTCCACACGTTGCTGTTCACCGACAGACAGCTGCCAGATCGGGCAGTCTACCGGAAACATCAGCCCGAAGCGCTCAGCCAGCGCCTCAATCTCCAAATGCTTATTTTTCATCCATTTGCTTCCACGCCAGAAAGACGACTTTTCGCCAAGCACGATGTTCTCCGCTGCCGTGAGACTTTGCACCAGTCTGAAATTTTGAAATACCATGCCTACGCCGAGGGATGCTGCATCCTTGGGGGAACGGATTTTGGCCAGTTTACCGTGAATGAAAAGTTCGCCTTCATCCGCCCGGTATACCCCTGAAAGCATGCTCATGACCGTGCTTTTCCCTGCTCCGTTCTCACCAAGCAACGCATGAATTTCACCCGCATTTGCCGAAAAATCGACTTGATCGCTTGCCGTTACGGCTCCGAACCTCTTCACAATTCCGCGCATTTCAACTGAATGATTCTGCATTATGGGACGCTCCTTTCCTTATACTTGTAGGACGGGTGGGGAAGGTTCCCCTTCCCGGAACCCGCCCCACCCATAGGCCATACTGTATGCAATTGTAGAATACGAATTATTTCGAGATTGTACCTATTACGCCTTTGGCCAGCCATTCCATGGAGAGGACTTCTTCAAGCGTCAGCTTTTGGCCTTCCTGAACCACAACATTGCCTTTGTTATCGGAGATCGGTCCTGTGAACACATCCAGTTCGCCGCTGATGATCTTGGCTTTGGCAGCTTCCACCAGCTGCTTCACAGCATCAGGAACCTTGTTGCCAAACGGCGCAAGCTCTACCATGCCGTCCGCCATATCCCCGGAGTATTGCTCGCTTTTCCACGTTCCATCCATTACGGACTGGACAGCCTTCACGTAATAAGGGCCCCAGTTCCATACAGGGTTGGTCAAATAATTGTCCGGTGCATACTTGCTCATGTCGGAGTCATTGCCTCCGGCAAACGCACCACGTTCTTTGGCCGCCTGCAATGTGGCCGGGGAATCCTGATACGCCAGCAGCACATCCGCGCCTTTATCCAGAAGACTGATTGCCGCCTGGCGTTCGGTTGCCGGGTCATACCAGGTATTCGTCCACACTACATCCACTTTAATGTCCGGGTTGACACTCTGTGCTCCCAGCGTGAATGCATTAAGATTATAGATAACTTCACTGATCGGAAAAGCTCCTACGTAGCCAAGATGATTGTTCTTGGTCATTTCGCCTGCCGCGATACCGCTCAGATAACTCGCTTGATAATTTTTTCCGAAGTAAGTGCCCATGTTCTCCGCTGTTTTGTAGCCGGAGGCATGGAGGAATTTCACGTTGGGGAACTTGCCCGCTACACTCAGTGTGAAATCCATATATCCAAAACTTGTAGTAAATACGATGTCATGGGACTGTGCAAGCTCCGTGATGATCCGTTCTGCATCGGCACTTTCCGGAACATTCTCTACGAAGTCCGCTTTAATGCCGAGCTCTTTCTCCATATACAAACGGCCTTGATCATGCTGATACGTATAACCGCCGTCACCCGGAGGCCCGATATAGACAAAAGCAACCCTCGGCTTCTCTGCTGCCGGCTCTGTTGTTGCCGCCTCTGATGTTGTACCTGCATGGGTTGCCGCCGGTGCTTCTGTTGCATTTGAAGCCGCATTGTTGTTGCTGCCGCAGCCTGCCAGAACTAACGCCATGAGGAACATTAACACGAAGCTGAAAGTAAATCCCTGACCCCTTCTTTTCATAACTCTCCTCCTCCAGGATATCTCTCCTAATGACCGCAGCCATTAATGTATCTCTACTATACTGAGACCTGAAGGTTACGTAAATTTATATAACATACGTTTGTGCCATTTTATAAGAAGCTTAGCTTTTTTTGTGCTTTACGCACTATAAAGGGGCTTATTAAACTTAAAATATGTGATTATTTCTAACATATATCTGTAAACCACTCAAACCATGTCAGCTTCCACTCCTAATGCTCCATTCCTTGCGGATCTCCCCAAAATCCATTTCTGTGTCAGCATCCATAAAGCAATGGGCGGAATCCGTCTCCAGCACCATCCCCTTATAATCGGGCGAACGCAAAATCCCAGCCGCGCCTTTGTCGCCGTCCAGTCCCTGGAGCACCGTGAACATCTCTTTGGAAAAGAGCGCCGGCGGCATGGCCAGACCTTCATGGGTGCTGGCTACATAGTCCAGCCCCGGATTCCGCTCATAAGTGTCTATCAGCCGGTTCACCAAAGACGCCGTAATAAACGGCTGGTCAGCCAAAGCCACGATGGCAGCGTCAGGCTGCATAGGCAGGATCGCATTCAACCCGCAGCGCAGGGAAAAGGATAAGCCCAAGTGGGCGGTCAGGCAGGTTTCCGTACGCCTAGTGCTCCGCTCACCGGCTGGAGGCAGCCATTTGAGGTCATCATCGGCCCGCACGACAACAATTAATGGCGAAAGGGTGCAGCGGTCCAGTTCACTGAGCGCGACGCTCCCGAGTGACACCTCTTGCGACAATTGAAGTGACACCTTGGATACTCCCATTCGTCTGCTCTGCCCTGCTGCCAGATAGATACCGGCTACTTTCAACGCTCTCCACTCCTTTCAGCAGCTCACGCGAGCCTGCCCTTCTGATTTGAATAATCTCGGCCACAATGCTGACTGCAATTTCCTCCGGCCCTTCCGCGCCGATAGACAGCCCTACAGGAGCGTGCAGCGATGCAGGCGGCTCCAGTCCCTCCAGCAGCAGCGCAACCCGGGCCTTGGAGCCGATGATTCCGATATAACGCGGAGACAGCGGCAGAAGACTTTCCAGAAACTGCCGGTCGCGCTGGGATTGATGGCTGCAGATCAGCACATAATCCTCCCTGGTTATTCTAAGACATGCTCCTGCCTCGGATGGGGAACAAATCACCCGTTCGGCCCCGGGAAATTCATGCTGCAGGCTGCCTTCCCGCCAGTCGGCGACGGCAATCCGAAATCCGGATTTTGCCGCAAGATCCGCCACGGGACAGGAATCCTGTCCACCGCCAAAGATAACAAGCCGTGGCTTCGGCACGAATAGAGTGTTGAAGAGTTCGAGGGACGGACCGGCCGCTGCCGATGTTCCGGGAAGCGGACTCCGCCCTTTTTTCACCAGACAACTCACTCCTGCACTGCTCTGATTAGAAGATGATTGTCGTTCAACGCCGAAAGTTTCTACAGTATACCGGTATCCTGCAGCGGCAGCTTCACGAAGAAGCATCAGGTTCTCACCTGCGGCCATCCGCACGTAGATTTTTTCCAATAGCCGGCGCAGCTCTCCACGGACCGGTTCAAGTATCACTTTGATTTTGCCGCCGCAGCCGACAGCCTCCCCCCAGGAAAAATCATCGGGAGACAGCATGTCATACTCCACCAGCTCCGGAAGGCCGTGTTCCCAAACCTCCTGCGTACGAAGCGCCAGGTCGCTCTCCAGACATCCGGGACTAAGACTGCCCAGTGTTCCTCCTGCAAAAAACAGCATAGCCGCTCCCGGTTTCCGGTAAGAATGACCTTCCACCCCAATCAGGGTTGCAAGCACCGCAGGGGCAGCATTGTCGTGGATGTGCAGTACAATATCATGTGTACTCATATAGCTTGCTCCCTCCTCCGTAATTCCGCCCGTTCAGGGTGGCGGCTCTTGTGTCATACATTTCGCAACAGCCGCTCAGGTTTCGCGCTCCAGCATTTTGCGGAACAGGAATACCAGCTTCAGCCTCATCAAATCATTGATCTTCTTGAAATCGACATCCAGCAGCTCGCTGAGCTTCTCGATCCGGTAGGTTGCGGTATTGCGGTGAATGAACAGCTTTTTGGCTGTCTCGTTTACATGGCCGTCATTGTCCAGATAGACCTCCAGCGTGTGCAGCATTTCCTTGATATATTCCGGCTCCCGGCTCAACAGCCCGCGCAGGCTGCCGTTGCAATATTTTTCCATCGTTTCTGCCGGTATCTGGTTCAGCAGAAGATTCAGCTCAAGCTGTCTGTAATGCACCACATTTCCGTGCGCACCCCAGTGCTGCACCATACCCATACATTCCTTGACCTCTGCAAAAGCTTCCTTCAGACCTTCCGGCTTAACCTTGGTGCTGCTCACAGCTGCCCGCGGATAATAACCCTTGCCGAACTTGAGATTATGAAAACAATCATTGATCAGCTCACGGAACTGGTCGGGACTGTGTTGACCCGCAGGATACAGCGAGAGCAGACCTTCATCCACAACGACATGAATAGCTTTCAATCCCCTCAGTACCGGATGCTCGATGAACTCTTCCTTAAGGCGGAGCAATTCGCCTTGTCTGGATTCCCCGGTGGCGGCCGTATCGGTTAGCAGCAGCTGGAAAGAGGCTTGCAGCAGCGTCACCTCCAGCCTGGCGGCAGCCTGGGACAGATCGTTACACGACAATCCGCCGCTCAGGCAACGGCGCAGCAGTCCACTGAACTCCCGGTGCTCGGCATGCTCGAAATAGTCCTCATAACCCGCATGAATATGATAAGAAATCAGTTCAGCTCCTTGAACAAACAGGCTTTCTTCTACAGGCAGCAGCAGAGGATCAATAGAACAATATAAAAGATAACCTGTGCATTTCTCCCCTTGCAGCAGCGGGATACGGAAACCAACCTTGTCACCGATGCGGAAGCGCCCATTGCGGTTCTGCCAAGGCCAGCCCTCCAGCAGCAGCGCCGCTGAATACTCCGAATTGTTGTAAATAGCGTCGCCCCGGGCACTGATGACCGCCAGCGGGTAACCGATCACCCCGGAAACGGAGTCAAATAACGGACCGCAACGTCCCGAACGGAGCGCAAACCGCATCAGCTTCCGCTGCTTCTCCATCATGCTCTGCAGCACGCTTGTGCTGCGCGACAGCTCGGCGCGAAACAGGCCGTTCATCTGGTCGGAGAACGTAAATTGGAACGGCAGCTCGATCAGCGGAAAGTTCAGCGATTCCGCTTCGGCTACGAGCCTCTCCGGAACAGCGTCCCAGAAACGGCCCAGCTTGATGCCAAGGCCGGCGGAGCCGCGTCGGTTCAGCGTCTGCAGCAGTGCGGAGGCATCCTGGGGACTATCCTTGATCAGATAAGCTGTTGTAAGCAGCATCTCTCCTTCTTTGATCCAATCTGAGATATCAGGGGCATCCATCACATTAATCGACTTGATGATCCGGTGTTTCCCCTTGGCTCCGGCAATCAGTCTGGCTTCGGATAAAGGATAAATGGACAACGCTTCTTCAACCGTAAGATGCATGCCACCCCTCCTCATACAAGTTCATAGATAATGAATTCCGTATTTATGTTACTTTATGTAACATTATAAATAAAATGAACCGTTATGGAAAGAAAAAATTGAAAATATCAGTTGTCAATGTAAGTAAAGATGACATATATCGCAAAGTTTAACTATTGCTTATGGACCGTCTGCAAATTCATGGGAAAGCAGCCTGTTAATTATTGTTTATCGCATCGCATGGGCATGGCAACCATGAGATTTGCAGCAGCTGACTGCCCTTCGGCTCCTCAACGTTCGATAATTGCACTCTGTACAGTTAAATAGTGAATTTCTCCCGCCACGCAGCCTTTAATTGTATTCCGTACATCTATTTGAGCTGATTTTAGCCGAAAGTCTCAAATTCACTGTTTTTAATTGTACAGACTACATCTATTCTCTGGTTTCCGATTGAATTAGCTCAGATAGTTGCAGAGAATACATCTAAATCATTCATTGTCCAAAACGCATACAAGTGGAAACGGCTTCGCCGTCCTCAAAAGGGCGGTATCCATTCCAGCAAGAAATAGAAGGATAATTTATAGCGTGAAGCCTATAAATACTTATATTTGCAAAAAACTCCCGCTCTCCGCCAACAGCGGAGCCGGAAGTTCTGTGATGCCATGCCCCTGCGCTTATTGCCATAACCGCCGGACCCATGAGAGCAGGCGGAGATCCTGTCCACGTCCGCCAATCACGGACAATCCCAGCGGCAGCCCGCCGGGACCCGCCACAGGCAGCGTTACCTGCGGCAATCCTGCCAGCCCGGCAATGCAGTTGAGCATCATCGCCCCGCTGCGGTTCAGTTCCAGCTGCCGCAGGTCCCCGCCGCGCAGCGGGGCGGGACCAGGCACGGTAGGGATGACGAGACAGCCGTCCTCCCCGAGCAAATGACGCAGCCGGGACGTTATGTCGTCACGTTGGGACTGCGCCCAACTGTGATCCTGCCCGGCCACACTTGCCGCCCAAGCAAAGCGGGCAGCAATGTCTGGCCCAAAAACCGGCTGCTCCCGCTCGATCCAGGCTCCGTGGGTCGCCCAGATTTCAGCACCCTGCAGCTCGCGGAACACATCCATCCAGCTTGTTAATCCTTCCGGCGAAACTTTAGCCTCCAGCACTTGCCCCACTCCTGCCTGGAGAAGGTCCAAACCTTGCTTCAGGCTGGCCGAACTGTCCGGCCCAGCCAAGGCCCAGCCATCCATGCCAATGTACAGCTTGGCCATTCTGCTTCCCTCCGGCACATCGCAAGCGTATGAAGCAGGGACGGCAGCTGCCTTCAGGAGGGGATGTTGCATGACTGGCTCTCCGGGATGCCCTGGTTCACGTCCCCTGGCATGCCCTTGTACATGTCCCCCAGTATAGCCCTGTACATGTCCTCCGGCAGACTCACCGTTACACTCCGGGCCGTCCCCTCCATAAATCACCCGGCCACATTCCGGGTACTGTCCTACACGCGCGCCATCCCGCTCCACACTTTGCTGCAGGCTATTACTCTTCCCGGAGGAATCCTGCGTTTCTCCCGCTCCGCCCTCCACTCTCCCGAGCAGAACCTCGCCTACCCGCAGCAGTATTCCGGCGCTGTCTGCGATCCAGCCCACAGTATCAAAACCCGGCGCCAGCGGGATTACCCCGCCTATCTCCACCGCCCCGTGGGTCGGGCGGAAGCCATAAACGCCGCAGTACGCCGAAGGAACACGGATAGACCCGCCTGTATCGGTCCCCAAGGCAAAATCCACGCTTCCGGAGGCTACGGCCACCGCCGAGCCGCTGGAGGAGCCTCCGGGAATACGTCCCTCCGCACGCGGGTTGACCGGTGTGCCGTAATGATAATTCTCCCCGCCCAGGCTGTACATCAGTTCATCGGTATGGGCGGCACCGCGCAAGGAGGCACCTGACTGCAGCAATGTCCATACGGCTGCGGCATGCGCCGATGATGGCGCATGACTGCGCAGCCAATGCGGATTGCCTGCGGAAGAGCGGTGTCCGGAGACAGCGAACACATCCTTAACGGCAAAGCTCAGCCCATTCAGCTTGCCACGCGCAAGGCCCGGCACCTCCAGCTCCGGGTCAATAAATGCGCCGAAACGGTTATTAAGGACCATCTCTTCCCTCCTCCTCCCGGACAGTCCGGGGAGCTTCATTGTTTACTCTTACTTGTTGCCAGCTCTACCAGCCGATGGCTGCTCCGTCGCAGCGCGGATCAGTGCCGCCGCTGCGGTAACCGTTGCCATCGATGGCAATCGCATGGGCATGCCCCATGATTCCATCATAGTCTGCGGCTTGGCGGACCAGATGACCGGCCCCGGCCAGCTCTTCGAGCACTTGCGGAGCTACCCGCTTCTCCACCTTCAGTTCCTGGGTCGGTTCCCCCCAGGTCCTGCCCCAGACGAACCGCGGCGCATTCACCGCCTCCTGCGGATTCATGCCATACTGCAGCATCCGTGTCAGCAGCAGACTCTGCGTCTGCGGTTGCCCCTCCCCGCCTTGCGTGCCGTAGAGAATGGCCGGCTTGCCGGCTTGGCAGGCCATGGCTGGCATCAGCGTGTGGAAAGTGCGCTTATGCGGTTCAAGCGTATTGACATGCGAAGGGTCCAGCGAGAAGAAGGAGCCTCTATTCTGCAGCAGAATCCCTGTATCCCCGGCGACCGTTCCCGAGCCGAATTCAAAATACAGGCTTTGGATAAACGAGACGGCGTTCCCCTCCCCGTCAACTACAGCGGCATAAGCCGTATCCCGGCCAACCGGCTCGCCGCCAAGCGCAGCCGCCCGGCGGAGCGAAATGGAATCGGCCAGCTCCACGGCATACTGCTTATCCAATAGCCGCTCCAGCGGAATAGAGCGGAATTCAGGATCAGTCAGCACCTGATCCCGGTCCCTAAAGCTCAGCTTCAGCGCTTCAACCAGCAGATGATAGTACTCGAAAGACCCATGCTCAATCTCTGCGAGATTAAACCGCTCCAATATGTTCAGCGCCATCAGCGCAGTGAAGCCCTGCGAATTCGGGGGCACCTGATATACCTGATGCCCATGGTAATCCGTGGAGATCGGCTCCACCCAATTGCCCTGATGGTCGGCAAAATCATCACGGGTGAGATATCCTCCGGAAGCCAGCATATCCTTGCTTATCTCCTCTGCAATCCCGCCCTTGTAAAAAGCATCACGCCCTCCCGCCGCCAGCGTCCGCAGCGTCCGGGCCAGCTGCTTCTGTACAAACTTCCCGCCGGCCCTCGGAACCTTGCCGCCGGGCAGATACACCGCCGCCGCGCAGGGGGACAGCGCGGCTCCCGCCAGTATGCTGTTGCCGTGTTGATCCGGCGACAGCGGAAACCCACCGGTGGCGTAGCCGATTCCCGGCTCCAGCACCTCCGCCAGGGTCAGGCGGCCATACTGGCGCTGGACCGCCTCCCAGCTGTCCGCCATTCCGGGCACCGTAATGGCGCTGCGCACACCCCGCCGGGGAATGGCACTTTCCCCGGCATAGCAGTCTCTGCGGACGCCGTAGCCGGATCGTCCGCTGCCGTTGTAGGCCCGGACGCGCCCTTCACCGGCGCTGTAGGTCAACCAAAAAGCATCGCCGCCAAGGCCCGTCATATGCGGATAGACCACCGCGAGCGTGGCGCTGACCGCTACCGCAGCGTCAAAGGCATTGCCGCCGCGCTCCAGAATACGCGCTCCGGCGGCAGAGGCCAGATAATGGGGACTGACCACCATCGTTTTCGTACCGATTACCGGCCCTATTGTCATGACTCCCAGCTCCATTCCCATGTCAATCAAGTTAGTGCCATTTAACAGCAGATCAAAAACCCCTGTCAATCGGTTACGCACAAACTCAAATTCCCCGGCATTATTTTGTGAACGGTGCACAAAGATTTATCGAAATACACCCTATCCTGTAGTTGCAGTCATACAAATTGATATAGAATGGGCACAAAAAAGCTAAAGTCTGTTTATCCCGGAGGAGGAATCCCGTGAAATCCATCAGTAACGAATATGTACAGATAGCCGCCGCGATGTTCAGGACGGGAATTCTCGGCTATGGCGGGGGCCCCTCCGTAATTCCACTGATCCGGCATGATGCCGTAACCCGCTATTCCTGGCTGAGTGATGATGAATTCGGGGAGACGCTGGCCATCGCAAATGCCTTGCCCGGGCCCATCGCCACCAAGATGGCGGCATATCTCGGCTACAAGCTTAAAGGGGTAAAAGGTGCGCTACTTTCCGTACTGGTGCATATTCTGCCTAGCTGTATTGCGATGATTGCCCTGTTATCCGCGGTGAATTATTTAAGCGGCTCCAAGGTAGTGGCAGGCATGATTGCTGCTGTCTCTCCCGTGATTGCAGTGATGCTGGGAATGATGGCTTACGAGTTCGCGCAAAAAACGTTCAAAGGATTGGGGAAATGGATCGGGGCTGCTTTCCTGCTGCTGGCACTGGTACTGCTTGAGGGGCTTCACCTGCATCCTGCCATCGTGATCGTACTTTTTCTTGGCTATGGAACGGTTCATTACCGGATACTGGCAAAGAAAAATAAAGGAGGAACCGCCTGATGGAATGGCTCAAACTGATTTACGGCTTTTTTATGGCCAATCTGCTGGGCTACGGCGGCGGCCCCTCCTCCATTCCGCTGATGTACGAAGAGATCGTGCCGCATTACGGCTGGCTGAACGATGAAGAATTCTCCAATATGCTGGCGCTCGGCAACGCCCTGCCCGGACCGATTGCGACCAAAATCGCCGCTTACGTCGGCTATGACGTCTATGGCTGGTTGGGACTGAGCGCTGCTCTCGCTGCTACGGTTCTGCCCTCCGCTGCCGCACTGATCATCCTGCTCGGCGTGATGCAGAAATACAAGCATTCACCCGTCGTTAAAGGAATGACCTTGCTTGTACAGCCGGTGATTGCCATAATGATGGCCGTCCTGACTTTCAAAATGGCCAGAGGTCCGGCGGACCTTATCGGCATCTGGCAGACGCTGATCATTGCCGCAATTGCCTTTTGGGCTATGAAGCGGCTGAAGCTGCATCCCGCACTCGTGATTCTTGCCGCTTTTGCTTATGGAGGGCTGGTACTCCGGTATAAGGTCTAGCGGCGTCTGCCGCAAGGACCTCCTATTTCAAAATGTACTGCGAAAGCACCGACTGAACCTCATAGATATTGACAGATTTATTGAATGTCTTCTTCAGCGGCAGTGAGCTGCCGGATACATAAAGACACAGCTCTGCATCCAGATCAAAGTGCCCCGCCGTCTCCACCGAATAATGGGAGATGTTTTGGTAGGGAATGGAGTGATATTGCGTTTTTTTGCCGGTGATCCCCTGCTTGTCAACGAGAATCAGCCGCCTGTCGGTAAAAATGAACATATCCCTGATCAGCCTGTAGGCCCGCTCAATTTTTTCATGGGGGGTCAAAATCCGCGCGTATTCACGCTGCACTGCCGCCAGATCAACCTGCGTTGCATTGCCCAGCAGTCCATTAAAAAGCGCCATCACTGTTCCTCTTTCCTGTTGCTGATTTGGTGAGCTGCCTCAGCCATATAACATCCTATTGTGCAATTCCAATTATATGCTGTGGTTCATTCCGCTTTTTTTCTATTGCTATTATTGCGGATATTAGGTAAACTACTGTTAAATTTGTATCGAAGGAGGTGTAGAGGAATGGATCGCAATTGGACCAACAGTGTTATTAGCCGGCTGCCTATCGCTATGGCTGGCATCGTTCATGTAAATGCCGACAACGGGAGAAGTCTGTCCATTTACAAGAATTTAATAACACTACACAATTGTGAAATGCCTTTCCTGCCTACACTTCAACGGGTCTCATAAACCGGAGAACAACCAGGCCGCGGGGAAATTTCCCTGCGGTCTTTTTTTGTTCCATGATGTCCTCCTGGAGGCATCCCCTTTGAAAGACAGCGGAGACAGGGCATTCTTAAAAGGAGAATACCTATGATCATTTCATGTCAAAACGTCCAAAAATACCACGGTGCCCAGCTTGTGCTGAGCGATATCACCTTCGATATCCGCCAAGGTGAGAAAATTGGCCTGATCGGCCGCAACGGCTGCGGCAAAACCACCCTCTTCCGTCTGCTGAGCAGTGAAGAACGCCCCGATCAAGGGCAAATCTCCATCCGCAGAAACAGCATCATTGGCCTGCTCTCACAGATCCAGGAAGCGGACGGCGACGAGACGGTGTATGCCGTGCTCCAGCGCAGCTTCGCGAAACCCCTGGAGTGGCAGCAGCGCCTGCGGGAACTGGAGCAGGAAATGTCCGGACTGAACGCCGGAACGGACGAACAGGACTGGAACAGGCTGCTCAAGGAATACGGCAGTCTGCAGGAGAAGTTCGAAGCAGCCGGAGGTTATGAGATTGAAGCCTCAATCCAGCGTGTAGCGGCAGGCCTTGGAATCGGAACCGGGCAATACGACCGCCGGTTCGCTTCCCTCTCCGGCGGGGAGAAGACAAAGGTCGGCCTCGCCGAGCTGCTGCTGCGCCGTCCCGATATCCTGCTGCTGGATGAGCCGACCAACCATCTGGATATGGAGGCCATAGAATGGCTGGAGCAGTTCCTCCAGACTTATGACGGCACAGTCCTTGCAATCTCTCATGACCGCTATTTCCTGGATGCCGTAGTGAAGAAGGTCATCGAGATTGAAGATGGCGAAGCCATCACGTATCACACGAATTACAGCGGATACCAAGTGGAGAAAGAAGCCCGTCTGCTTCAGCAGTTCGCCGATTACCAGGAACAGCAGAAGAAAATCAAGCAGATGCAGGAGAGCATCAAACGGCTGATTGAATGGGGCAACCGTTCCAATCCGCCGAACCCTTCCTTCCACCGCCGGGCGGCCTCCATGCAGAAGGCGCTGGACCGGATGGTCAAGGTCAAACGCCCAATTTTGGAGCGCAAATCGATGGATTTGCAGCTGCAGCAGGATGACCGGACCGGCAACCAGGTCGTCATCCTCGACCGGATCACCAAAGGTTACGGTAACCGCAGGCTGTTCTCAGAGGCCAGTGATATCCTGCGATATGGCGAGACTACCGCACTGATCGGCGGCAATGGCGCGGGCAAGAGTACGCTGCTGCGGATGATACTCGGCCAGGAGTCCCCGGATAGCGGAAGCTGCACCCTTGGATCAAGAGCTGTCATTGGTTATCTTGCCCAGGAGGCAGTGCCGGAGGGCGGCGGACAATCGGTGCTGCGCTATTTCCGGGAGGAGGCCGGACTTGAGGAAGGCGAAGCCCGCGGGCAGCTTGCCCGGTTCCTCTTCTACGGCAGCGATGTGTTCAAGGACATCACCAATCTCTCAGGAGGCGAATGGACACGGCTGCGTTTCGCGATACTGATGCACCGCCGTCCAAATCTGCTCATTCTGGATGAGCCGACCAACCATCTGGATATTGATTCCCGAGAAGCACTGGAAGAAGCGCTGGAGGAATTTCCCGGCACGGTGCTGGCGGTTTCCCATGACCGTTATTTCATCAACCGCTGCTTCGGCAAGCTCTGGGCGATTGATCAAGGCCGCTTCACCTCCTTCTCCGGAAATTACGAATATTATAAGGAAAAGCAGGCTGAGAAGGCTGCCGCTGCAAGGCTGCAAACCGAAATGAGCGGCCAAGGCTGCAAACAAGTGGCGAAGCCGGATACATTGCCCAAATCCAAAGTCCCTGCTGAAATAGCTGAGGCTGCGGGTTCACAATTTGGCCTCCCGGCAAAAACCGGGTCCAAACCTGAACGGTCCACCGATTCCCGCAAGCAGCGCTCCGGTATCTCCTGGGAGCAGGAAATAGCCGCAGCAGAGGCGCAATTAGGCCTTATTGATGCTGAGATGCTGAATCCCGTTATCGCCAGTGATGCGGGAAAACTGGCTGAGCTTCAGCATACTAGAGATGCCGCACAGGAGAAGCTGGATGACCTCTATGCGTCCTGGTTGAGCGAAGCAGAGACACACCAATAACATTTTAAACATAGAGAAAGCAAAGGTGATAACCATGACAGACACTCCGGCCGTGGAGGCCTATTGGAATACTTATATTAAAGCCCATCCCGAAGCTGCAGAACTGTATGACAGCGCGTGGTCCTTTGGCGACAATCCCCGGCTTGCCAACGAGTTGCTTGAGCTGGTGCTGAAAGGAATTAAGACGGGAACCGCCTCCGATTATGATTTGAACGAAATCCGGGGACTCACTCAGCCCTTTGCCCATGGCCACTCCATCCTTCTGGATGCCAGCGGCGAACCGCGGGCAATCATCGAAACTATAAAGGTAGAAGTCATTCCTTTTGACGAGGTAACTGCGGAGTTTGCCTATTCCGAAGGCGAGGATGACCGCAGCCTGGAATCATGGCGCTACAATCATGAGCTGTATTTTACGAGGGAACGCAAAGCCTATGGCAAACCCTTCGATCTTCAGATGAAGGTGGTCTGCGAGAATTTTCAGATTGTCGATATCAGACAGCCCCAGTAATTCTTATATTTCCAAAAATGGCTGGGCTTCCTTATGTTAAGGAGGCACAGCCGTTTTTTGTTCATTGCTTATGTATACACCCTTGTATCGTCCCGAAGTTGAAATAAGTTATGATCCATTAAAAAAGGCCGCTTCCTCATAACGAAGAGACAGCCTTCATTGTATAGTTACAATTAGTGTAAGTAGAATCCTTAGGATTAAGGTTTAGTGCCAGATCCCCATGATCCAGCCAACCACCGAGATCCATAAAGGAATGCTAATCAGAATGCCCCAGACCAGTCCGGTAGCAATATTACCTTCTGCAGGACGTGTTGCATTCTCCTGCGTTAGCGGAAGTCTTAACTCTTCTTGTTCCATGCGATCCCCTCCTAAATTTCTTATCGACACAGTAGAGGAAAAAATGTAGACCGCCTGACCCAAAAAGTTGTGTTTCCAAATATTTTTTAGATACAAAGGCTCAGCGGTCCTTCTATGGAAAGGCTTACATAATTAATATTAACCAATTTTTGTCTCAATTAAAACTTATATTTTATCTATTTCGTACATTATATGCAATTAACTAGTCCAAAATTACCGGCTTCTGCGGATCGTGCAAGAATTGAAACATGGTTCGCAGCTGCTCCGCCGTATTCCGCTCCACAGACAGCTCAGGCAGCTCATCCTCAGCGAAAAAATCCACCTCGCTGGTCTCCACGCCTTCCGCTGCCTCCCCGCCGACAATCGTGCACAGGATAAACATTTTGTAGACATGATAAGGCTCCGGGGGATGATTATGGAATTTCTTATCCAGCACGGCCAGCAGACGGACTGCTTCCGCCTGAAAACCCGATTCCTCGGAAATTTCCTTGACGACTACCTCGCTCGGAGACAATCCAATATCGGCCCAGCCGCCGGGAAGCGCCCAATTGCCGTCCAGCTTCTCGCGGACCAGCAGAATTTTCCTCTCACGGAAAATAACGCCGCGCACATCTACCTTCGGTGTGCTGTACCCGCCTTCACCTGCAAAAGAGAGCCGGATCCGCTCCTTGCTCTCAAACGTATAATTCGCCAGAATGTCCACGCTCAGCTCACGCAGTGCTTCATAACGTTCGATGTCGTACACGTCTTTGGCGTAGGTAAGACCTGTCTGGGCAATTCCTTGAATCTCCTTCGCCCAAGCTAACCATTTCGGTTCCATAATTTTATCGCCTCCATTAACATATCAAAAAGGATTATTGGCATAGCATTAAATGACGGGAGAACATCCCCTTTTTAGCAACACAGCGGTCGATAATTTCAAATCCTGCTGTCTCTATCATCTCATCCATCGCTTCGATAGCCACGATGACAACCCTGTCTGCAATCCGGCGGGCGTTCACGAGTATGGCATACTGTTCCTCAGGGGTAATGCTGGAATATAGATTGTAAGGCATATCCACGATGGCTGTGTCATAATGTTCCTCAATGTCTGCAATATCTCCCAGCACCACTTCAGCCTCGAAGCCAAAATGAGCAATATTCGTCCGCGCTCCCGCCGCAATAAAGGGATTGATATCACGGCCAACGATATTGATACCCATCGACAGCGCCTCTACCATTACTGTACCGATGCCGCAGCAAGGATCAATGACTTTGACTCCTGCCGGATTTGGGACCGCCATATTGACAGCCGCACGGGCCACTCTTGTGCTGAGCGCAATGGAATAGCTGCGCGGTTTTTTCATTTGCCGGAACCAGGTTGCCTTGTTCTTGTGATAAGCCCCGAAGTACCAGCGGCCGCCCAGCGTTACTATACCAAATACAAGCTGCGGATGGTTCACATCCGCTTCTCCTTCTATCCGCAAGCCGATTTCCCGCTCAATAATTCTGCGTTCATCATACTCTATTTTATCCGCAGGGGACAAATCATTGGTCTTCACAAAAATCACCTTGAAGGTTTTGCCGTTCAACTCCACCTGCTCGGTCTGCTTATAAATTTCCCGCAGGCTGTCCCCCCCGTACATCACGTCAATCCGTTCCTTAATAAAAGGGCTGCGGCTGACATCCGCTTCAATCTCACTCGCAAAAATGGCAGGCGGGATCTCCCGGCCAAACAAGCAGCGCAGCTCCATTCCGCATAAAGAAATCTCGTCCTCCGAGCATGCATAAGTATAGATATACGCGGGATTCACGCCCTTATTAGGCATGTTTGCTTCTTCTTTCAGATCTGTATATGAATTCAATGACACGTTATTCCGCTCCTATCGCTCCCGCTGCTGGCGGGGCTTCTGTTTCATTTAGATTTTCTGCTGTATCGGCACCGGAATGCCCGTTGTCATAGCTGATCCTTGCCCCGGCGATTTCTTCACGCTTTCCGTTAACCCATTCAACAAGGGCGGTCAGCGGTTCCAGCAAGGACTCGCCCAATGCTGTAAGACCATATTCAACGGTCAGAGGCACGGTAGGCGTCGCTTTGCGCCAGACGATTCCGTCCCGCTCCAGATGGCGGAGCGTTTGGGTAAGCATACGCTGCGAAATTCCGCCTGAGCGCCGCTGCAGCTCCTTGAACCGCAAAGATTCCACACCTAAATTCACGATAATCAGCACACTCCATTTATCTCCAACCCGGTCCAGAATCTGCCGGGCTAAGCTGCAGTCCTCAAGCATCGGCAGCTGACCGTCTTGCTGAGTCAATAATCGATCCATTATGGTTACCTCCATGTAACTTGAGCATATAATAGTGCCTTCTTGCTGCACAAGCCAACTAAGTTTATCATGGTTACTGTTAGTAATCAACAACCGGAAGGGAACTGATATTAAGTGAAAACAATCGCTATCGTAGGGGCCGGTCCGGGACTCGGACTCTCCATTGCCAAGAAATTTGGTACAAACGGCTTTCAAGTCGCTTTAATTTCCCGCAATGCGGACAAGTTAAATCCTCTGGTGGACGAATTAAAGGGGCTGGGCATCGAAGCGGCCGCCTTCCCTGCTGATCTTTACAATAAAGAACAATTAACTTCCGCTTTCCAGGGGATCAAAAAAAAGTATGGCTTCATCGACGTGCTGGAATTCAGTCCAACCAGCGGCAATTATCCGCCGACTCCGGCATCACAGGTTACGGAAGAAAATGCACTTGATGCGTTCCAGGCACTGGTAGTAGGCGCTATCCGCAGTGTGGAGCAGGTCTTGCCGGAAATGCTGGCCAAAAAAGACGGGGCTATCCTGTTCACAACCGGCCTCTCTTCCCTCTATCCCATACCGATGATGGGCAATATCGGTATTGCGCTAAGCGGGCTGCGCAACTATGCCAACAACCTGCACACCGACCTTGCTCCTCAAGGGATTTATGTCGCTCACTTAGCGCTGGGTGTATTCATTAAGCCAGGTACAGCTACAGACCCGGGTCTTATCGCTGATGCATGGTATGATTTATACACAAGCAAGTCACAAGCCGAGGATACCTTCCCGCAAGGTGTCACTCCGGCCACAATTATCTGGTAAGCCATTTCACCAATCCATTTTGATCCATAGTGAGTTCTCCAGTATAATGGAAGCATTACACTGCCAAACCATGACGGCGGTGCGTTGCCCTGAGCTCTAGGCTCAGGGCTTGTACTGCCTGTTTTGCGCAGCGAACTCCAAGGAGGTACATATCACTATGTCTTATGAAACTTATTTTCAAACTGAGCGTGAAGCTCAGCTTGCCGAATTGAAGGAATGGCTGGCCATCCCCAGCATTTCCGCCCTGTCCGTACACAAGGAAGACGTCAATTCAGCCGCACATTGGCTGATGGATACACTGAAGCGCGCCGGGCTGGAGAATATCGAAATCCATCCCACAGCGGGCCATCCAGTAATCTATGCCGATTATCTTCACGCGCCGGGCAAGCCGACCATTCTGGTATACGGCCACTATGATGTCCAGCCGGTTGATCCGCTTCATTTGTGGACTACCCCTCCGTTTGAACCGGAAATCCGTGACGGCAAGCTGTACGCACGCGGAGCAACAGATGATAAGGGTCAGGTCTTTATGCATATCAAAGCAATCGAAGCCATTCTTAAGCAGGAAGGCACCTTGCCGGTCAATATCAAGCTGTGTATTGAAGGCGAGGAAGAAATCGGCAGCGTGAATCTGCCGCCATTCCTGGAAGCAAGCAAGGACAAACTGGCTGCAGATGCCGTGCTTGTCTCGGATACAGCCCTGCTGGAACGCGGACGCCCTGCCATCTGCACCGGGCTGCGCGGATTGTGCTCACTCGAAGTCAGCGTAAACACCGCATTGACAGACCTGCATTCCGGCTCCTACGGCGGCGGTGTGCCAAATGCGCTGCATGCACTCGTTTCCCTGCTGAGCTCGCTGCATGATGGCAACGGCCGTGTTGCCGTCGATGGTTTTTACGATGGCGTCCCTGAGCTTTCTCCTTTGCTGCGTGAGGAGTTCGCCAAACAGGGTGTGAATGAAGAGAAGATCAGAGAAGCCCTCGGCCTTGAACAGCTGTACGGCGAAGAGGGATACAGTTTTGTAGAGCGTGTCGGCGCCCGTCCAACCCTTGAACTTAATGGGGTTTACGGCGGTTTTCAGGGTGAAGGCAGCAAGACGGTCATCCCTAAGGAAGCCCATGCCAAGATCACCTGCCGCCTTGTCGGCGACCAGGATCCGCAGCATATTCTGGATGTTGTTGAAGCTCATCTGAAAGCGAATATCCAAGCCGGAGCGAAACTGCATGTGAAACAAATGGAAAAAGCGCGCGCCTTCAACATCGACCCGTCGAATCCGATTCTGCAGACTGCGGCAGACGCTTTTGGCAAGGTATACAGCACTCGTGCACTCTTCACCAAAGACGGTGGATCCATTCCAATCATGGAAAGTTTCTCGCGTATCCTCCAAGCACCGGTTGTTCTGATGGGCTTTGGACTGGATGACGAAAACCTGCACGCTCCAGATGAACATTTCAATCTGGAGAATTTCGATAAGGGACTGCTTACGATTGTTGAGTTCCTGAAGACAGTTTAAACAAGAAGCCATTCTCCGCCGAGAGTTGAATATCTAAAAAGGCCGGATTTCCCGTTATTGAGGGAAGCCCGGCCTTTTTCTCTGATTCATTTATAGCCATTAAGTAGAACAATCCCAACCCGCTGTGCAAAATAAAAAACCCTTGCATAACAAGGATTTCGAAGTTAAGTGTATGGAGCGGGTGATGGGAATCGAACCCACGCTATCAGCTTGGAAGGCTGATTATAGCTATAGTCATAACTTCCCGAAGTTGGACAAATGTACGTCAGATATCGTTTTTTGTATATGTTAATAGTCAGGTTTAGTAGGACCTAGATAAATAGTTATATTACATCTGCCCCATTTTTGCCCCATTTCCCGAATGGGGCAGATGTATAAATAAAAAGAGCCGCCCAGGTCATTCCTGTGGCGGCTCTTCTACATGCTCAATGATGTCGTTCGGCTGGACATTAAAGTAAGAACAAATTTTGTCTATGGACTCCATGGAAACGTACTTATCCTTCCCCATGTTGGCTATTGTGGCTGAAGAGAAGCCAAGTGCAATTCGCAACTCCTCCTTTGTCATTCCTTCCTGGACGAGCTTTATCCATAACGGCTTGTAAGAAAAAGGCATAGCTCTTACCTCCTCTAAAGAATATAGTACCACTATAAAAGAAAATCTTTAGCATGTCAAAGAAAAGTATTGCATCATTCTTTAGATCATGCTATAATATCTTTAGAAAGCGAAAGATAAGCTTTCGGAAAGGAGAGGGAGTATGAAGGATTGGGTACAGCTCCTGACAGCAGCCATCCAGTGTTACACGGCTTATCTGCTGCTCAAGGACAAAAGGAAAGGAACCAAACGCAGCCGTGGCGGCAAACGTAAATAGGTTCCCGGAGAGTAGGAGTAGCACCTCCTGCTCTCCACCCAATCATAACAAAATGGCAATCGGAATGCCAACACTATAAATGTGCCGGCGGACATACGTGGAGGGATAAGAGATATGGCGAAACATTTCTTTGGACTCAAGGATGGCGATTTTAGAGGACGGTTCCCACAGCAATTCAGTGAAGAAGAATTTGAAGAATTAGTATTCGTGCAACTCGGCGGAGAATTACCGAAAGGTGTATTTGCTTGGCATCTGGAAGATGGCGAAACCTTGGAAAATTCCAAACGGGTGCAGGCTATCGCAAAGCTGCCAATTGTAACCGGACCATTCGGAAACTGGTTGAATCCAAAAACACATTTGCCGAAGATGAAAGCCGAGCAAGAGGCGCGCGAAGCCCATAAAGCAAATCAGAGCAAATAACACGAGGCTACGGCCCCTCTATAGGAACGGAGAATGAATATGAGATTCACACCTGGAGAAAAGCTTGCAATACAGCTGGCGCTGGAGCAAAGAGTTTTTGACTTGGAACGGAATGTAGCTGACTGGGAAGGCGAAGACGTTGCAGAGGACTGCAAAGATTTATTGGTAGAAGCTAAGTCGGCATTGAAAAAGATCAAGGAGGGATAAAATATGTTGAATGTAATCACTTGGATTGTGATCGGGGCCGCTCTGGTCCTGTCGATCGCCGCACTGGTCAAAGCTAAGGGGCGGCGCTAATGCTGCCCGCACATGTAAGACTCGCGGAACTGTATCACGCCCAGCCATGGACCATGGACCAACTGGTGGAGCTACAGCAATGCCTGCAGGTCAATGCCCGGTACTGCTGGGACACTCTAAAGCTGCGGCAGCTCGCCAACATGGCGGCGGGCACACAGGACACGGAATGGCTGAATGAGCTGCGGATACGCGAAGAAGCCCTACGCCTGACAGGGAGGGCGCCGACACTATGAGATGGGATGAGTTGCGGCCAGGGCTTCCTGTCCGGATCACAGACGGTTTTCATACCGGCAAAGTGATTGCTGTGGGTACTTTTGAAGGTGGGCCATATCGAATCGGGGCGCTGGTGGACATTGGAGAGCCACTGCTGGTGATCATTGTTGATCCTGAAGCACTGGAAGAAGCGCCAGAGGAGCCGCTTTCGCCAGGGTGGGAAGAGTTTGATATTTAATACTTTAACCCCTGTAAGCCATTCCGGCCAGCAGGGGTTATGCTCATAGTTGCCCCCGTAAAGCCTCGCCCAGATCAGCAGTGTACCGAGTCAACCTTAAGCTGATCTCAGTACGCATGACATCGCGAGTTATGCCAAAACGCTCCTGATAGCCTCTATAATAGATCATACTGTAAGTGATGAAATCGTCCTGAGTATCCTCCACAACTTTAATGTTCCGTTGCTTCAGCGCTTGCCGCAGCTGGTAAACATCCTGTACAATCCGTTTTTGAATATACCTGCCGGCTAAAATATACGACCTGCTGAGTACATTACCTGAATGTTCGACCTCTTTCAGGCTTTTGGCAACCATCGTGTCTATGTAAGGGAGCAGTATAAGATCCCGGACCATTTCCCTCTCTTCATTCGTGAGCATCTTTTCGCCAGTGTTCACCCTCATAACTATCGCCTCCTGGCTCTAGTATATGCGAACGCACGTTCTTTTATCCACAAGAAAAAAGCCCCTGCGCTGGCAGAGGCTTACTGATGCTTCCGGATTATGTTTTTAATTATAGCATGTCCAGGTCAATACGAAAATAAAAGAGTAGTTTACGTTCTCTCAAAAATTATTATCGAAAAAAGGAGAATTCTGGAGGAATATAGAATTAAATATTATTAACAGTAATTTCCCAAAAATCGGAGGAAATATAGATGATCGAAGAAAGAGATCTTTCCGAATCAGAATTACAACAAATCTTGATGAAAAACGAAAATCATTTACTTGATTTTAAGAGTAGGCTAATCAATCCAGCTAAATTGCAGCAGACTTTTGTTGCTTTTGCAAATGCTGATGGTGGAGATCTTTATGTCGGTATCGAGGACACTAAGAGCCAGAACAGAGTAATTGGGTTTTCCAATCCAGAAGAAGCAAACGATATCATAAAACATTTATTGATGGAGACGACCCCAGCAATTGAAGGTGTAGAGGCAGAGTTTTTAAAGATATCAGATCAACTTATTCTTCATTTCATTATTCCTAAAAGTGAAAAGGTTCACTATACGGCATCAGGGGAATGTATGCAAAGAGTTAACGCCTCGTCTTTAAAAATAAAGGGAGATCAGGTTACTCAACTCGCTTATGCGAAAGGTTTTTATAAGTTTGAAGAACAAAAAGTTGAAGCCTCTGAAATAGAAGACATTTTAGAAGCGCCTCATCTAAGTGAGTACATGCAAAGAATTGGCAGCTACCAAGAACCGATTAGATTTTTAAGAAGAAACAGGCTTACTACAGGTAAAGACGATGCAGTAAAACCCTCAGTAGCTTGTGTCCTACTTTTTGACGAAGAGCCGCAAGAAGTGCTTCATTCAAAAGCAAGTGTTAAAATCCTTAGAATGAAAACTATCTCTGCAGATTATAAAAGAGAACAACTGGACTTGAACATGGTGTTATCTGGGCCTTTAGAAAAACTTGCAAAAACAACCGAGGAAAAAATTTATGCCATAATTAATGATGAATCAATCAGTATTACGGGTACAAAATTAGAAGCTTCATATCCTATTGAAGCGGTTCATGAGATTCTAGTTAATGCATTTCTTCATAGAGACTACAGTATCGCTGATGATATTCATGTTTCTATATTTGACAATAGAATTGAGATTAAGTCACCTGGAAGACTCCCAGGTAACGTTACTAAAGACAACATATTAAAAGCTCACTTTTCAAGAAATCCTAATCTCGTTAGAATTATAAACAAACTCCCTAACCCTATGAATCACGATCTTGGCGAGGGGCTGACCACTGCTTTTAATGCGATGAGGAAAGCCGGGCTAGTTTCTCCTGAAATTAATGAAGTAGATAATAATGTTATTGTAACTCTCCATCATCGAAAAATCACATCTTACGAGGAACAAATTATTGAATACTTAAAAACGCATGACTGGATAACCAATAAAATCGCTCGAAGTATTACCGGCGATGATTCAGAAAACAAGATTAAAAAATCTTTACAAAAACTTAGAAAAGCAGAAAGAATCATTCCCGAAGATCCTAATGCAAGTAGATTCAAGTTCAGATACCGCTTAAATAAATGAATCAACATCCCCCCATTACTGCTTGCTGATGGGGGGATGTTCTTCTATCACTTACTTGAGTCTTTAGTGGCTCCTTCTCTATTACTGAAGGCCAGCTCAAATAACCCCGTTGCAGATAATCCTGCCAGTCCACCAGCCCAAAGCCGCAGCACCAACGTCAGATCCGTAAATGGGTAAGACGCAGCTCCCACCAATAGGCCAATGATTAGGCCAACAGCCGGTAGTACATTACGCCGCACATTCAACGTACGCTTTACAGCTTCCACCCCTGCCAAAACGAAAACCGAGATCACTGACGCAAATAGCAATACATTCGTTAATACTTCATTTTGCATAATGCCCTCTCCTATTCTGTTGGCATCCCTGCAGCACGCCGCAGATGATTTGCCGTATTGTTGTAATATGTCATGGCCGTCTTATCGCCTTTAACCTTCGCCGCAATCCAGCCCGGGGAAAGCCATCGAAACACCAATTCCTGCACATTACTCTTCGGCAGCTGTGTAAATGGTGCTGTTGATCCTGGCTGTAATGGTATGCGGGCAGCCAGGCGCAGGTTATTGGCGAGATTATGGAGGTGCTGGGCAGTCAAAGCATCTCCAGCCTTACGCACGGCATACCATGCCTGAGAGATGTAATCATCAATGAGCGTCTGAGCCACATTAGCCGGCAGTTGCACAGCTGCAGGAACCACAGTTACAGCTGGCTGCTCTTGCATTTCCTTGGCGACGTCATACAGCAGATCCTTAAGCGTCTTTCCGGCAGTCATCAGTGCCTGATCAACGTCGCTCTTACGTGTCGGGTCCAATTGCTTATGGCTAGGAATGTGCGTCAGCGGGTTAAGCCTCCATTTGTCACAGCAATAGGCCAGATACCACACGAAGCGGTCATATGCTGCTTTGAAGTCAATCTTGCCCCCATAACACAGCTCCACACCTAGAGCAATGTCATTAGCATCGTCACCGTAGAGCTTATTGTCTGTAGTCACGTTGTAAAGAACATGCCAAGCCTTCTCCGCCGGATTCAGACCGGTTCCCGTCGGGATGATCTCCAGGATCTTCTTGTCGTCGATAAAGACTTGTGCGGAGGCTGAGCGGTTAACCAGTGTCTGAAAATAGTTGAAATGGTTATCCGCTGAAGCTCCAGGGTTTCCGGTATCATGAGCAACTAAAAAGCCCGGCGTCCCCGATACTAACCGGGTGCCGGGCCGAACGTTCTGGCGCTTGTTAATGTAGCGCCGTTCAATCGAGTATTTGTTTTTGATCATGTTATTCCCTCCCTATGCTGATTGGTCGTTGTCTGGATGTTCTGGCTTGGCCGGGTTGTTTTTGCTTTTATCTTCACTGAGTTGAAGCAAAAAATCTTTCATCGCCTGCGGCCACGGCACACCAATAACACCGAAATTTTCAATGACAGATAGGCCCTCTCGCCCGGCGTAATAAAGTATTGCGGCCAATCGAAATACCGGCGCTCCAGGTTGAACCCAATCGTCAATTAAGGCAGCCAAACCAACAACAAAAAGGACGGTGATTTTACGCACACCGCCCCAAAACATAATATCGCTGCTGACTGTCTTAGTCTTAAATGCTCCTGCAACCCCACTGACGTAATCAGCCAGCATGAGCACAACAAGAAATTCTAATGGCTTATCATATCCTCCCAACCAGCCCGCAGCCATTGCAAGTAGCCCGGCCCCTGCGCTGGTTGCACCTGTGACAATCTCCCGGCTGCCCGATCCTATGGCCGCCGTGTAGACTGTAGTAACGATATTTTTAATATGATTGAGCATTCCCCCTGCTCCCCTCTGTCTCTAATGAAAACAGTCCCCGGATCGGCTCCGAGGGCAAAATAAAAACGCCTCATTGGGCGCCATCGTTAAATCTATTTAGCTGGTAATGGTTCGCCGTTTTCGTCAAGATCACTCGCGGCCAGATAGGTCTTAACCTCCGGCTGCAGCTTGGCTGGCACTTGAGCATAAGTTTTGAGCCCCTTAATAATCAGCAGCGCATAAATAACAGACATGGTATCACCTCCTCTCATGAGACGTAGACCGCCGGACACCAGCAGCCCCGCCAACCAGTTACGCATTGTCACTCAACAGCGCGGCAACATCCTCGCGGATTACAGCCGGTACTTGTTCCAGCTTTTTAAGTCCCTTGCGGATCAAGCTTGCATATACTTGTGTCATTTACTTAGCACCTCCAGTCAAGGGTAATACCAGCTCGTACAGCTCTGTTAACGCCAATTGCGCACTTACAGCCTCTTTTTGTGCAGAGAGTAACTGCTCATAATTATCAGCGAGAGCCATCTGTGTGCTGGATAGCTCTGTTGTCAGGTCCTTGATCTGCTCGGTTAAGGGCTTCTGATAGACTGGTTCCGTGGGTTCTTCTGGAGCTTCTGGGTTTGTATATAAAAACTCCAGTTCTTCTGTCTCTAAATTCACGCGAAATCGTCCCCAAGACTCGCGAAACTCAACATTATATTGACCGAACTCTAATTCAATCATTCCTACCGTTTCCTCTACACGTTCATTAAGCACCTTGAAAGATGCAAAATCTTGCTCGCGAGGTGTTTTTACAACATCCCCGACTTTTTCACCAGTATCAAGAATTACATTTCCTGTCGCTTTGTCATAATAAATTTTTCTTCCGATTTCCATCTTAATGACCTCCTATTTTTTATTCAACTGCCCGCCATGTGATTGTCCATCCGGTAGCAAACGGTACCGCAACGGTAAATCCCCCTGCAAAAACTGAATTTTGGTTGAAATTTGTAGAAAGCGGTTGGGTTTGATTTGAGTTTGTTACACAAGCGTACCACTGTCCAAATGAGTAACCTGTACGTGTGTGGTTGCTACCATTGCTAAAAGCAACCTCTACTGAAGCGGGTGTAAATCCAAGTCCGTTTACGGTATGTGGTGTACCATTGTCTACGAATGTTCCTGAGGCCGAGCGCTTGCCTTCTACTAAGTTCCCAGCAACACCAAATATATTTTTCCCACTACGAATATTTGATGCAATTAAATCGCCATCTGCAGATTGGAGTTGTGCTAAAGTTACCTTTATTTCACCAGCCCCCGGCCCCCCTTTACGGTATCCCTCGCGTGGATAAACAGCCAATGACCCATCTGGCCATTGCGCTGTTCCTATAGCTACATCATCACCCGCACTAATAACAGGCAGAGTTCCCTGAACGCCGAGTATAATTCTGTCTGATCTCCAGTTTACGGAGTTAAAGTTTGGATCGTTATTTCTTATCCAAACATCCCCTTGGAAAGCTGTAATAGGATCAGTTGGATATATAGGTCTGAAATATATCGCACCGTTTGTTGCATATGTTTCTTTGGACATGTGGTGATTGGCTGAACCACCATCTCCATTTGAGCTATTTTTTAAAGGCATCGTACCCGGTGCGATATATTTGTCTTTGGCACTATATGTTTTACCCGATACCACATCGCCAGGATCTGCTGTACCCGGTACCCATAGAATTGACATTTATTATCCCTCCTGTGTAATGATCGCCGTGACCCAAGTAACATTTGGTACTGAAGTCACCACGGCCACATTAACCCAAGTTCCAGCATTGCAGTTCAATGTAGGAGCTATAAAAGTGTACCGTCCGCCCCCCATCGCGGTACTTGGTAAAATCACGTACTCTCGTGCAATGCTATTAGTGTCAGTGTACTTAACCGATATCTTAACAGTCGCCGAATTGTGTAGAGTTAGGGCTGATTTTACCGTAATTACTGCATTCGCTGCTATCGGAACCTCATAGTAAGCGACAAGCGTTTCACTAGTGGTGGAGAGCGGAGCTTCCTTAGCAACCACTCTATTAGCAGCTACTCCTGGAATTTTCCCAGTGGCATCCGTAGTAACAACATCAGTCCAGCGACTCCAATAATTGGCTTCGGTTCGTGTTCTAAACCTCTTCCGTGGAGTATCAGACCCGACGTTTGTAGCTTCTTGAACCATATAGCCGCTGGAGTTCCTGTACACATTTAACAAACACCAGTCTAACCCAGGACCATTAACATAATCGTTGCTTGCTCCTAAGACGTACATGCCCAGTGCGGTTTTATTGTTTAGGTCTTCCCCTGAAGACGGCAAACTTCTGCTAACAAATGAGTTGCCTGATTCACTAGTCATTACTTCTACCCATGGACTCCAGAGTCCCTGATCTGTACGAGTGCGGTAATACTCAAAAGAGCCAAATACCTGAGTAGCCGTTTGCTTGACGAACCCCCCACTGCCTTGAGCTCTCGAAACTGTCAATACGTAGTATGAGTCCACCGGCGGACGGTGAACATAAGTTGCGTACCAGTCACTTAGGAGCATGTAAGATCCGTTGCCGTGGTAATCATTTAAATCTGAACCAGCTGGAACGCCTCCTCTTTCTTTAAAAAGGCCAACATCATTTTCGGCACTGTACGTTCTAGACCAAGTGCCCCAAACACCCGCTAATTTTCTTCTGTACCACATTCCTGTTCTATTGACGTCAGTAGCATTGATGGGTATGAAAGTTTGCATGGCATAAGAATTGTCAGCGTTCCAGCTAGTGTGCGTAAGATAGCCCTGATTGCTTCCATCTGTTCCAGCCCAAAGACTGCCCGTCCATGATGCAGTGACGACATAGGAGCCATTGTGTACAAGTGTATTGGCATTACCTACAGTTTGCCCCACTCCGAACAAGCCCGATGTGTTTGCACTATTTAGGCTCTTCCTCCAAGCCGGGTAGTAACCCACCCCATTGTTAACGTAAATAAATTCACTACTGTTTGTATCGGCGTCCACAGCGTTGGTCGTAGGTGTCGTAATACGGATTGTATAATTGTCAGAGAGCAGGGAGCCAATTACTTCTACAACCGCCCCTGCAAGATGTATCTTACCAAGGCCTGTGTCGGTAATGTGGACATTATAAGCATAAGACCAATCGCCGCGCCCCACCCAGTATCCTCCCTCGGGTGAATGTGCTCCCATATTCTTAAGCATCGCAATAAACTCAGGAGTCGTAACGCCCGCATCAGTCCCACCAAAAGTAACGTATTTTCCTGTCTTGGCAAATCCTAAGGCGTCCGTACCTGTTAGTACCGTATCCCACGCACCCCATGTGTCGCTGCCGTATAGCGCTTGGCGGTACCTAATTGGAGCAGATATATTATACGGATAAAAATACTGAGTGACTGCGGTAGCCCCTACCCTATCGTTACCCCTGACTGAAACAACGGTGCCATAAACTGCGGGCCATCCCGGGCTATTGTTGACAAAGAAAACTGTTTCTCCTCCGGGGTAGGTGCCTGGGGCGTCAGTCGCTAGTCTAAAATTTTCGGCACTTCTTGCATCCACCCCATCAAATATCGCAGCTCTATTTTGGACGGCGACATTGAGCCATGGACCCCATTCCGTTTCTGTGCGCGTTCGATACCATTTCCCATATGGTGCGGTTGTTTGTGTAGCTTCCTGCACAATGTAACCTTGGCCGCCGACATATACGTTCAGGATACCCCAAGGCGCTGTTAATGGAGGACGGTTTGCGGGGACAGCCCCGTAAATCTGATATATCCCTGGTTTTGTGTATTGGTTATAATCTACATCTACAATCCCATTAGTTTTAAATATTGAATCTCCAGATACCTCTATCCAGTTCCCCCATACTCCCCCAACCTGAATGCGCTCAAACGTAGTTGGTTTTCGTGTGGGAGTTCCATTTAATGTAGTGGCCCGCTGCAAACGGTAGTCCCACTGATTATTAGAATGAACATATGACTCAATGTAAAACCAATCTGTTGAGGCATTTGGAGCATTTACAAAACTTTCTCCGTCAAAAAAACCGTTTACTGTTAAATCATTTAAGTTATACCCAGTAGAAAGATTAATTACTGTCCCAGTCGGGGTTGTTAATCTATGCTTTTGGATCAGATAACCACTTCGCGTAACTGTATCATCTGGTATAGTTTGTACTGCCCTAGGTAATATTGTAGCAGCGCCAGTGTATACAGTACCTTTACTCCACGCAACATAACCATGAGGAGACATCTGTTTAATACTAACAACATAATCGTTTCCGTTGCTCGTCCGGGCTTCAATCGTGATTTTCAAAGTTGAAGCACTAGAATCCCAAGAAATCGGAGAAATAGAAATTGCATCTTGTATTGGTCCAGTTACTTCTGTATAAGCATCAGTTTGATAACTTATTGTTCCCCCGCCATCTGTTATGATTTCATAGCGCTTTGTTAATTTCCCCGCAGCATTACCATTAACCCACGTTCCTGCAACTGTAACTTCTACAAAACCAGCGGTTAACCCCGTGTGAACTAGGTTTATCTTTTGATTTGGGACACTATGGGCGAATGAGAATGTAAATACACTTTCTCCTAATTTATTTCCACCCAAACTCAACCCGCTTCCCATTACTTGGCCTATTTCATTTAGTGCTGCTACACCACTAGCTGCACCTTTTTCTGTTTTGGGAATACTTGCGCCATTGGCATTAGTTTCAGCTGCTACGGCTCTGTCGTACGCCGTTTTAGCAGCAGCCGCCGTTGCTGCAGTAGTTGTAGACGTACTTGTAACACCATCTGTTAATTGAACAACACCCTTTGCTCCTGTAGTTGCATCAACTAGTTGGGCTGGTGTAACCTTACCATTCGCACCAAGAGTTGCAACTCCGTTTACTGCACCCTTTTCAGAGTTTGCAACTTTACCAGTTTTTACGGCTTGTACTTCTGAATCTATTTTGTCAAAGTTTTCATTAAGCATTGTCTCAATATTAAATGTGTCGTCGCCGTCTGTTGCCGGGTTTTTCTTATATAGATTCAAATTCGGTGTATTACTTGGCATGAGGTGCCTCCTTTCATATTTGATCTAAAAACGGCGCGAAATCGGTAAGCTTGTGCTGCTGCAGTTGATTGATAGTCATGACATTGTTGATCTCTCTGATAAGGAGATAACGGTATTTGTAATCCAATACCATATGAGCCGGCTTGAGATCCTCTATGGCCTGCTTAAGATCATCCAGATTTGCCGGGATGCCCAGCGTATCAACAAAGGTGATGATGATCTTATAGGCTGCTGGCTCAACAGCAACATCTACCGTACCGCCGTCATAAGCCTGTGCAACGTTCTTGATCATTTCGCCTGATACCTTACCGTAACCGCGCATTTTGGATATAATTACGGACCGGCGCTGCTCGTCCGGCTTGTTACTATCCACGACAATCTGCAGCTCATTCTCATACCTCTCCAGCGCCCAAGTTGCGTATTCTGGATATGCCTGATTAAGCAACTCTTCTACTCGCGTGCCGAGCAGATCAAACTCCGGTCCCTCAGTGTTCATCAGCTCATCCATCTCAACAATCCCGCCATAATAACCCGGCAGGTAACTCTTTAACCGTTCCGCGCCGCTCATATCGCTGTCACCGTCACCGTACCCAGTACCGGAACTGCATCCGCTGGGATCTCAATATTGATAGTGCCGCCATTTACCTTGAGATTGGTATAGTCGATCACCGGTGGTATGTCCAAGATAAGACTCTGTATCCGTGTATACCGGACAAGAGAGTCCGTAAAGGCCAAACTGGCCAGATACGCCTTGGTGGCTGCCTCCAGCTGAGTTTTAACTTGAGATGTGGTCGCTCCGGAAGCCAAAGTTACGCTTACTGATATATTGATAGACACCTCGATAGCGCCGACTACCGTAACCACAGCTCCGATAGGTGCAGTACCATTTCCCATGCCATCCTGTGTTGGATCAATGTAATCCTGGACGGCAGCAACAACGGCCGCAGAAGGCGAGCGCATATCATTGTTCAGCAGCGCGACCTTCACTGTCCCGGGACCGTTCCACAATGGGAAGGCTTTCGCCCGTCCTACCCCGCTGATCTCCCGGGCCCATTCCTCATACTGATACCGGTTACCGCTAGTGATTGGCTTCGATATACGCTCCTGATACCGTTCATAGAGAGACGCGTCAGTCTCTCGGTATACTCCCGGGATGAGTACTTCTGTCAGCTCGGCACGCGCGAGATTATTGATATAATCGATCGGCAGCAGACTCCCGAAGGTTTGATTGCCGGCAGCTCCGGCCGTCTCGGCCTCCATGCGGTAATCTCCAAGCGCCAGGCGGGCAATCGCCTTATAGTTGACGTCTCCAATGGCAAACCGGCTGCCAATCGGAATATCCATCAGCGTATTAGCTGAGTCATAAAATAGCCCTCTCAGTTGCGTTTTGGTTGCAGCCTTACGGGTTACACCTGACCAGGCAATCGCTTTGTCCAGGTAATCGCCGGTGGCCGTATCCGCGAACCTCAAATTTGCGTTCAGGTCCAGCTCCACATACATCTGCGCCAACTCCACGGCTGCCGGGGCCAAGGCATCGTATATAATGCTGCCTTCCCGTTTATCAATATCCGTTGGGACACGATCTAGCATCCGCTGCAGGATCGTATCAAAGGTCTGATCCTCGAACATCGCTACACCTCCAATCTGTCTGTATAATTTCCGTAGTCACTCTCTACGTCAAACAAGACGAGTGATGAATCACCGTCATAGGTAAATCTGAAGTTGGTCACAGAAACAATACGGTCATCTTGCATTAGGGCCTCTTTAGCCCATCTTTCAATCTCCGTTTCGAACACCGCCCGGCCCCTCACCGCTCCAACGTCAGCCTCGCTGCCGTAATCGTCGCTATAGATCAAGTGCTCGAAACGGGTAGTGGTCAGGATTTTAAATACGGTTTGTTTGACCGCATCCAGTCCGTCCACCGTCTGGGCTCCTATACGCCCGTTTAAGAGGTCCAACTTATATGTGAGGCTTGGCTGTGGGGATTCCTCCATGTCCTCATTCAGTAGCACGTCGTCACTCTGAGGGATCATCCGTTCACCACCCTGTCCATGATTACATAGCGCTGGCCACCCTGCATGCGGATCAGCAGTAACTTGTCTCCACTTGCCAGCGGTTTACGGATCTCTATTTCCTGTAAACCGATAGCAACGGTAAGCCCCAGCAGTGTCTCCGGGATAATTAAAAAATCCTCTGTAAGTGAAAGCCGGTTATCGACTAGCACCTCAAGAGGATTTACTTTGGTGACGACTCCAAGTTGTACTTGCACCGGGCCCGCTGCGTCTACGGCCTCCTGGGCCGCACGTTTAATTGCTTCCAGCATAATTACACCAGCCTTAGCTCCAGGTCCATGGTGTGTAAGCCACCCTCTTTTGAGTGGCTGCACTCATCGACCAGGAAGAATTTATTAATATTCATTTTTTTAATATATAAATTGACGTAGCAGCCCGCCCTCATGCGGTAATCTCCAAGAGCCTCTATGCTAAGGGTTCGCTTCTCTCGGTTCTTCATAAACAATTGCTGAGCCAGTTGCTCTGTAATCTGGGCTTGATTCAGCTTCTCGTCCACGCTCTCATACAGCTGCAGCAGCCCCCACTTGGCAATGCTGGCGCTGTCCTTGGTGACATAAGTCTCCCGCTTGCCGGTCTCCTTATTGTCACGGTACAGGACGATTTGATTATAGGTCTCATCGTCAATGTTACGACTATAGGAATAGTCCGTCATCAAGCTGTCATCGCCGATCACGAAAGGAAACCGCATGCCGGAGACATTCCGCAGGGTCAAGCTGCCGAAGTCATCATAGAATACGTAATTGTTTCCGAAATTTATCAACGTCTCGTCCAGCGCCATACAAATCATGTCTATGAACGTTTTGTCATCCCGGATCTGCGATGGAATGATGTACTTGCTGTCCTCCAGGATGCCGGTCTTGAGTTGCATGTCCTTGGCTATCTTCTGGATGACCTGTGTGGCCGTCTGCTTAGCGAAGACATAGGTCCCGCTATTCATGAGATAACGAACCTGATCGTAGGCCAGGATACTTATTTCCTCGGTCTTTCCGGTTTCGATGCTGAAGATATATCCATAAAAGACCTTTTGCCCCTCATCGGTATACCTGACTACATCACCGTTGTTCAAGTTGAATTTTTTATCCTGCCAAGGCCCCTCGTCTATAAGGGTAAACTCAAGGGAGGCAGGCTTGCCAATCCGGACGGTCTTCCAGGCTATATCCGTAACGATGCTGGATACATCCCATACCGTACCGTTTTTATTGTCAATCAATAGTTCCATGTATCATCACCCCGGGAGCTTCAGTACACTGCCAATTTTCAAAGTCTTCAGCTGCGCATCCGTCAGCCCATTCAGTTTTTGAATTTCCTTCCACCGTCCGCCGTCCCCAAGCTCCCGTTTGGCTATTTTCATCAGGGTATCCCCGGCTTTGACCGTGACACTCTTAGCCTTGGACCGCTCGTCCGCCCGCTTGGGTGATTCCTTCGTTGTCGTCGTTGTCTTTATACCGGCTGCTGTGGTAGATGTCTTTAGCTTCACTTTCTTGGCCCCATAAAAAACGTACTCCTTCAAGGTGATTTCATATTCAAAATCACCTGGGCTCCCGGCAACCTCTTTATAATTGAACTCCTCGATACTGGCAGCGATGTTAATCTTGAGGCCTGTTGACGTAAATATGAACCGGATTGGCTTCCGCTTGTTCATCCAGTCCTCAATATACCGAATGTAATCGGCGGGCTGGCCCCAGTTCGTAGATGATACATAACTTGGCACTGCCCCACCTTTAGCAATAGACGGAAAAAAGCTGCTGAAGCTAATTTCCTTGAGCTTCGCAGCCTTTATCACGTTGATTTCACCAAGGTCCGTTATATCGTAGGTTTCGCTGTCTCCCTCCCCGCCGATCTCGATTTCTTCCGGCAGAACGGGGATCTCAAACCAGATGGCCCGGTTGTTAAAACTTAATTCGATGCTGTAACCATTGCTCATCAGGAGTACACCCCCTTAGCGGTGCTGGCCACTTCTTCAGTGAGCATAGCGCCAATCTTCTTTACAATGGAATCCACGTTTGCCTGATTGTTCACTGGACCCGTCTTGACTTGGATCGTAGGTGTCAGCGTTACAAAGTTCTGGATGTTCTTCATCTCCGCGACATCCCGCATGATTTTGAGGTCCTCCTTTGAGATATCAACCGGCTTCTCGATCTCACCCACTGCTTTTATCTTTTTGTCTTTGCCCTTTTTGTCGCCGGCTTGAATTTTTGCTGCGGTAGCTGCTCCAGGAGGCAACTTAGTAAATGAGTCTGCAGCATTCTTTGCAGCAGCATTGGCAGCTCCGCCATCATCTCCTCCATTAAAAAAACTTGATCCCAAGTCATAACCAGCATCCCAGGCTTTTCCATATTCAAGCCTTGAGTCAATCATAGGCGCTGCGCGCTCTAGAGTAATTGCCTGTTCATTTTTGCCCCACTCAAGCATGCTATCTTGCAAGGACGATAGTCCTGCTGTCCAATTCGTCCCAAAGATAGCATCGATAATTTTTGTAACTACTTTTCCGAGTGAAAGGAACCATGAAATAATCTGACCGATCAAGTTCTTCACAGCATCTCCAAAACTATTAAAGCCGCCATTGAACACATTAAGTACCCATTCGATGATAGAAATCCAAGGCTCAACGAATGAGGTCCACAAAAATTGAATTATAGCGTTAATCACACCTACAACCGTATTCCAGATAAAGGAACCGAGTATTGCGAAGGCGCCAACGATGATTCCAGTCGCAGATAGGGAAGTTCCTGCAAATTTATTAATCGCAGCTATTACAAGATAAAAAATTGCAATTAAGGCTATAATCCCAAGAATAATCCATGTGATTGGACTCGCTAGTATTGCAGCGTTTAGTCCCCATTGAGCTGCTGTTTGAGCCGCTGTGGCAGATGTCGCTGCAAGTGTGGCACCAGTCAAAGCAGCCTTTATGCCCGCAGAAACAATCTCAGCTGCAGAGGTTATGCCGGTCCATATGGAGATTGCCATTATAGCGCCTTTATACAACCCAAGTGCGGTAACGATACCGATAATAATAGGCGCTAAAAGGGGCCACGCGCTTGACATGAAGTTATATACTTCTATCAATGATGTTAACAAGTTATCAGCAAACACAGCAGCATCAGCAATTCCGTTTTTAAAGCTTTCTATAAATGCTGCCCCGCCCGGACTGTTCAACATATCATTAATGCGCTGAATTAGAGGGCCGAAGGTTTGAAGAGCTGAGTTTTGCAGTTCATTCATCATATCGCCAAATGTCCTTGGCATAGAAGCAAACTTTGTATTAATGTCATCTGCTGCGTTGAACATGGCAGCCTTAATGATATCTGCGGTGATCGTCCCATCGGCGCTCATTTCTTTCAGTTGTCCCTTTGTTTTACCTGTAACATCGGCAATCGCCGCCGCCAGCATGGGAGCATTCTCCATGATACTCCGGAATTCGTCCCCTTGAAGTTTTCCAGCTGCCATAGCCTGCGACAACTGATACATACCGGCCTGCTGTTCCATCGTTCCACTGCCACCAACCCGGAAAGATTTCTGCATTAGCTCTGTAAATGCAATGAGTTCATCATTTGACTTAAAGGCATCCCCAGCCAGCGTACCCATTCTCCCAATAACTGCAGCCATGTCGGTATAACTACCACGAGCACGGTCAGCAGATTGAAAGATTTGTTCTTGTAATTGGGCGGTTGTCTGCAGCCCATTATTAATCAAATCGAGCCGCGCACGAGTATTGATGTATGAATCTGAAACATCCGTCAAGGATCTAACGCTATGCAATGCGCCTTGAATCAAGTAATATGCACTCGCCACATTTTGTAATTGATCCCACCAGCTTCGAGTTGACTTGCCTGCACCAACAATCTGGCGGTTATTTTGTCCTTGCAAATCAACAATTTGCCGCTCTAACCTTGCAATACGTTCTAAAGCTGCTGTAAGCTGTGTGGCATTGGCAGAATCAGATCTAATTCTATTATTTAATTGATCTATTGATTGTGCTAGTCGTGCGACCATTCGCTGTAAACTTGAAAACAAGGTTCGTAAACCGGCAGGCATCTCAAGTTCAATGTTTGCTCGTATATCCCGAAGGTTAGTCTCGATCTGCTGGCGGATTGCTTGAGCTCGCTGCAGGATATCCGCAGTATTAAAATGTATTTGAATTGTTGGGCTTAGCCCAGATAATTGCCGATTCAAAGACTCTGTGTTCAGATTTTCAAATTCTAAATTCACTGCAACAGATGGGTGAACTCCTGCAAGATATTGAGCCAATCTATCTTTTAATGAGACAGCTTCAGCCATCGCCCTTGACGTATCCAAAGTAACCTGGACAGCCATATCAGATAGGCGCGACCTAATAGCAGATTGAATTCGAGACAGGTTTTGCATGATGTCCTGCGCATTAATCATTATATCCATAGTGCGAGGGGCTGCTCCAAGTGATGAACGAACTTGCTGCAGCGCAGTCTCCGCAGCCGAAGCATCAACTTTCAATTCAAATGGCGCCTCTACAACACGCTTAAGGCGTTCCATTCGTGTGGTTGTCTCAATTACCTGATTGGTCATGCGTTGGAACGACTTACTTGCCTGGTCCATAATTTGAATTGTTGCCGATACAGTTGTCATGTCTTCACCTCCCCCTTGAAGAAAATAAAAAGCCGCCTAATGGCGACTCTGCGATATTTTATAATTGAAAAGACTGTTTAGGGTTATCTGAAATAAGAGGTCGCAGTCTATCAATAAACTTCGCTGCCTGATATGAAGAAGGGTTGTCCCGAAACATTAAAACCGAAATCTCATTTGAAGAACTTATATAGTTAATTATTAGATAAGGGGTTACTGTGCGCTCCTTTTTACTAGTCGCTCTTGCGCCAACTACCAACCCAATAGGACCAAATAAAAGGCCTCCAGCAATTCCCTTTGCCGCACTACTATTGACAATATTTGCGATCTCAACATCGGTCTTAAAATCAACTGCCTTAATTTGGGGCAAATTAACTACGAATTCCGATCCACCACCTGTGATTACCATTCTTCCTTGGATCACACTGATATCACACTGGGTATCTTCGGCAATTGGTAATCCGCCTGCGTGATACAAGACAGCTCTGAATCCATCCTTAGTTTCTTTTTTCTTAAACATACCCACACGCACAACCTCCTGTGCTTTTTAACTATATTCTACCATACAGGTAAAACGATAAGTGAGTATTAGCTGTTATTTCTTAGATTTCGCTTTTGCTGCTTCTTTTTTTTCTTTTTCCACTTTTTCGTTGATTGCAGCCATCACAAAGGCCCTTTCCCGTGAAGGAAGGGCCAAATACTCATGAGGCCACTTTTTTAGCTTATGGAGGACGTAGTAGGCGTAAGAAGCCTCACTATCCTCCTGGATTAGTTTTTTGCTTCTTCAACCAAGTCGGACATATCTACGTCAAATCCACTCAGCTCGCTGATCCGCTGTGCCAGCGTAGCGACTTCTCCTGCCAGCAGCACCTTCTGAACGTATTCATCGGGTGTATTACAACCAAGAGATTTGATACTTGCTGCGTCCTTGAAGTTCGGTTCCATGGTATTCCGAATTACAGTTTGAAGATTAAATCTACCAGAATCAAATTCAATCTTCTGTCCTTTCCTTACATTCGTGCAACCTTTCCGCAAATCATTGAACTCGGCATCAGTCATTGCCTTGATTTTAAACAGAAGTGGCTTTCCGTCTTTGTCTTTGAAGCGCGGGGAAACCGCGACTTCCTCTGTCAGACCGTCAACTGGGTTAGCATTCAAAAAATCCTGCAAGTTCATATCAATCATTCCTCCTGTAATTTAATTTAGTTAGCTGGTGCGTTAAACATTTGACCCATGTCGATGTCTTCATATGTGAAATCCACATCTTCTTCCAGAGCTTCCGATTCTGTATCAAGGGAAACCATGACCACACTGTCAAGGTTGACCCCCAGTAGAGTTACTGTTTGTGAACCAATTGTTGACCCCGGATCTTCATTAACTACCGTAATATCAAAGTTGGTATCCCTACCGGTTTTGATATAATCGATCATCAGCTTTCGAAAAAGACTTGTCACATAGTAAATTGTCATATTACCAGTGCCAGACCATCCTGTAGTTTTATGCTGTGTGCCGCGACGACCGAGAGTTTTCACTTCAGCCTTATTTTTTTCAGCTTTAGCTTCTATTGTTTTAATATAGAACATCTCTTCAACTTGACCGTTAATCGTAGCATAAGCTCGGCCCTCTTGACCGCTGATTGTATCTCCGGCTTTCAAAAATGACATCTTATTTCACCTGCACTTTCATATAGACTTTTTCGATGGAATCCACTGGCTGAATGTTAGCCTCAACAAAGATTGCATCAGAATCCACTCCCGGCAGCACCGTGATATCCGTCTGAGCATCAAAGTTCTGGATTGCTGCAATCCCCTGTAATGCATCCAGGTAGACAACAATCTCTTTCCGAAACAAGGCCCGACCATCCACGTTGTTATCTACTTTACCAATGTACGATGCCTCGAAGATCCGTTTCAGGTCATTCGCAATGCCATCCATCACCCGGATAACACGGTTCTTATGAAATGATTTATTTTTCTTGGGAGTATAGCTTAGGAAAGTGTTGATATCCTGTTCTACCACTGCCCGGTTATTTGACGGCGTGAAGAGAAATTCACCGGCAGTTAGGGCCGCTTCGATTTGGGCGTTAGTATAACGCGGAGCTACATCCACCGCATCGTCATAAGCCGCATAGGTCAGAGATTCATTCATTTCTGCTCCAGCCGTCGCTCCCGCTACCCACGCCGTTGCCTGGACCGCTGTCAGCGTCGTGCCATCAGATAGCACTACACCATTTTTCACGCTGATTACGCCCTCATTATCAGCCGTAGGGTAGTTTTCCAGAACGGCTTGTACCTTCTTACCCTCATTATCCCGCAGCCGGCGAATAAAGGCAGCGTACACAGCCTTGAGGGCGTTGTCTGTGGACGGCAGGGCGACTGTTTGAAATTCGTACAGCTCCAACGCCGCGAGATAGGCCGAATGGTCCGCATTGGTAACCGCACCGTTGGCCCCGCCCACCAGTGGCGCCCCAGCCGTTGCCGTGAGTGCACCGGTTCCGCTCCACACAATCCAGTCATTTGCTTTAAGCCCTGCAATATCGGCTACTACTTGGCTATCCACCACTGCATTCTCTAGCAGTGTCTTAACATCGAATTTGGCGCTGTCGTCAATATTCGTCTGAACAACCACTTTCAGGGCATTACCCCTCAGGCCGCCGTATTTCGCTGTAGCTACCAGATCACCGGCGGTTACCGCTGCCTTTGTGCCCTCATTAAGCTTGTATAGCAGTACGGTCTTAGCCCGTTTCAGAGCCTCGCGGACCAGCAGCAGCTCCGGGGCCGTCAAATCATATCCAAGCCGAGTCAGTGTGTCTTCGCCGGCTACAATCGGTGTAATTACCTTTGCTGCGCCCCAGGGCAGAGACAGCGCCAAACTGGTAATGCCCCGGCTACCCGCAGCACCCAGCGTTCCACCAGATGATTCCACGTTAATGTAAACGCCTGGTCTTACTTTGTTCTGTAGAGTCCATGTGCCTCCAGCCATTTACTTCGCCTCCTTCTTTTTAAAGTCATCAATCACTCGTTGAGCCTCTGCTGCTGTGTACAGTTCATCCGTCTCCAGCAGCGCCGCCAGCACGTCCTTGTCCTGGTAGGAGTATTTAG
Source organism: Paenibacillus sp. FSL L8-0470 (assembly GCF_038008625.1). Lineage (NCBI taxonomy): Bacteria > Bacillati > Bacillota > Bacilli > Caryophanales > Paenibacillaceae > Paenibacillus > Paenibacillus sp. FSL L8-0470. Next base: position 1,525,017 of record NZ_JBBOZM010000001.1, on the reverse strand, counting down.
CTGAGGACAAGAATTGCTCTTTGGTATACGAAGCTGTAGAGCCCTCTACTGCGGGTTGGCTTTCTGTGCTTGTTGCTGGCTTAATTGGTTTATCACTCACTTGATACCGCCTCCTTGTGTCATACTCTGCATTTTGATATTCGGATCATTTGTCCGGATTACATGATAGTTGTACTGAACGAAGAAATGCAGAACTCCGTCCACGATTTCATGCCGCATACCGGTACCACGATAACCACCCTCGCTGCCCCTCACATACTCAATTTCTGAGTAAAGCCTCTCAGCCATGAGCTCGCATTCCTCCCGGGGAGCAGTAGACTTCCGATCTGGAAAGTAATGAACATCGAAGGGATTGAACCTCCGGTACCTCCGGTTAATCTCCCGGTTCTGGCTGGACTCTATGAGCAGCACAAAAAAGCACGGCTGCTGCATACCCTGCTCCACGGCTTCGTCATAGACCGGATACTCCGGAGTAAATAACGATAGCTTCTTTATGAGTGCATTTTTAATATCCTGCATGCTCACCGCCCCAAGTGCTTCTCCATGTATTTTTTCAGCTTGCGCTCCATAATTCCCGGCAGCTCCCGCTCCAGCTCTTGCACGGACAGCGTCAGCATGAACTTACCATTAACCCAACCGGTGCGGAGCCGGGTGACATGGCCGAATTCCACATATAGCGCGTACTCTACGTTGTTCGTGATCTCGACATGTACCCCGCCACCCGGAAGCTTCACCGCCTGGCCGATCTGCCAGCCGCGCCGAAGGTCTCCCGTCAGTACAGGAGTCCGCGCTATGGTCTTTGCCAGCAGCCGTCCGGCCAACTCCCGGATGCAGTCCTCCATGAATTCCGGGAACTCTTTCTGCATCCGCTGCAGGTTCTTCTGAAGCTTCTTCACATCGCTGAAGTCAAACTTTCCGAGCCCGCTCATGCATTCTTCACTTCCCGCAGCTTAATCTCCTGGTGGGTAGCGTATCGAAACGGCTGCCCTGCCTGCTCCCCTTCAAAGATCATCCCGTTTTGTACCACCGTAATCCGGCTACCGGGCTTTATGATTACATCGGGGGAGATAAACAACTTGGCGTCATAATTGATCTGATCAGCAGTCACCGTCTGTGTGGCTGCCAGCAGGGAGGACTGTGAGAGTGCGCACGGCTCAGCAGACAACACCATCACCGGCTGCTGCCGCGTTTTGCCGGATACCGGGTCTTTGACATTCTGCATCTCGAAAACGGTACACAGCCCTTCATAGGTGCTCTCCAGGGCTACCCTCTCAGCTGCTATATTCCCGAAGCTTGGCATATTACCACCTCATCCTGCGGAACGCGACCAGCTGCGCTTCATAGTTCCGCACAAATGCCGCCCCGCTGCCGACCGTTACTGTAGCCTTAGCTGATCCGAATGTCGTCGTTACGTCCCCGCGCTTAATGCTGGTGACCGCAGGGGCAGTCTGTTCAAACTCAGTGGGGTACTTGGCACGATAATAATCCTCTGCAATTTGCAACACCACAGTATCCAACTCCTTGGGGATTTTGGTGATGTTGCAGAACGTCTTTATTCCCTGGACAATTGATTCCAGGGCAAACGTCAGCTGGAAATCCTTTGTTGTCAACTCAATAGGAATGCCTAGCAGCTGCTTCAGCCTATCTAAATATTTAAGATGCTCCTCCACCAGCTTCACCCGCCTTCAGGATCACAGCAAGTACATCCTCCCTCTTGGTCGCTTCGCCCAGGTCGATGCCGTGCTTTTTCGCATAATCTTTGAGCTCAGGCAATTTCATCTCTGGAACAGGCACCGGCACAATTTCGTCAGCTTCCAAAACCGTTACATGCTTCTCAAGGCGGGCAAACTCCTTCTCAGTTACACTGAAGGACTCGCCTTTCTGGAACAGCTGACCATTATGCCGGATCGGAATATCAATGACTTCAACTTTCACGCAGCTTCCTCCTTAAGGGCGGCGAACCGCCCATTGATTAAAGTACTGTAGCTTGGAACACTTCATCGGCAGCTGGGAACGAAGGCAGCGCTGTCGCTACAGCTTTAGTCCAAGTGCTCACCGGATCCATTCCGTCTTCGTAGACCATGGCCAACACGTTGCCGACCTTCGAGATGTCGATCTGTGGATCACGGGCCAGGCGGATTTCTTCAGCAGTAGGACCGTAGATCGTCTCACCTAGCGGGCCATCAGGGAGCATGACGAACTTGTTCTGCGGGAAGTAGCGCAGCTGCTCATACGAACCATCCGCCTTCTGTTTCCGGTAGACTTCCTCATAAATTGCAATCGTCGGCAGCTCCAGCTGTGTCAAGAAGGCGTTCAGGTCAAGTCGTGTTGCCACTCTCGCCGCATTGCTACCAAATAAAGCGCCAATGACTTTCGGATGGCGAAGCAGGGCCGACAATGCAGCGGCAGAGGTCAGCACACGGCGTGGCTTAGTGCCCAGCGTAGTATACCAGTCCTGCATCTGTGTGATCGGATCGCTGGCAGGGTCACTCCACAGGTCCGTACCAGATAGGATTTGCTTATGATTGGCCGGCACCTTATAATCCAGCGTAACATTCAGGCCATTTTCATTCAGAGTCACTGTACCATTGGCCGCTGCCTCCATACGCATAACCTCAACCCGCGCACGTACCCCTGCGGTCAGGACATCCACATCGTTGTATACCTGACGCATCAGGTACTGCTGCTCGGCAGGCGTACGCGGGTTCTCCAGCGCAATGATATCCTTTTCCTTCATCTGGATTTTGCGCTTAATCAGGGCAAGCTCCAGCGCCTGCTTGGAAGATTCTCGGCTTCCAATCTCAGCCTCGGAATCGAATGAATGAACGGACGCAACAACAGGGATGCGTCTTGCACCTTTAATCTGGTCAAATTCCAGGGACTCCCGTTTGACCTCCGGGAACAAGGTTTCGCCCAGCAAAGCAGGGTACTGACGGTTTCCGAGATAGTTCAGAATCTCGGGTTGGCTAAACAGCTCTAATACATTTGGCATATTATTATTCTCCTTCCGCGATTACACGCTTTGTTTGAATTTGATATCTGACTTAGCTGCAAGCGAGGTCTTAGCAGCAGCTGCAAGTGCGACCGGCAAGCGAGCCTCCAGAATCCAGGCATCCACCAATACAGCCCCTGGCTGCGGCCCCTCTGTGACATCTGTATCGGTAAATACGATTCCGATAGCTGTGTCATCATTGGCCGGGTATGGTGCGCCGGCTTTAACGATCTTGCGCCCTTTCGCGTTAGCAGTTACCCCCGCATCACTGATCTGGTAGGTGTAGCTGACATATTTCGCACTGGCCAAAAAGTTGATATCTTCAGCCTTTCCGTAATCCTTGATATATGGCATATTCGTTAGTCTCCTCTCTGATTTAACCCCATGGGTTATTTGCAGCTTCCGGTGCTTTTCCGGCCTCGTTGGCAGCCTTGGCAAAGTCAGCGGCTACACTGGACTCACCGCCACCTTTAGACTGATCCTTGCCATCAGGCGACTTGAAGCCCTTGAAGGTCGGCCCCTTGTTCTCCTGTTTTTCCGCAAACAAAAAGCCCTTGCTCTCTCGCAGGGCCTTCACCTGGTCTTCCAGCCCGCCCTTTACGGTGCCGCTGTCATCCAGTTCAATCCTTGTTTTATCCAAGAGTCCCGCAACAATATCCGGATCATGAGCTTCACCAGCCAGTGCCAGTTTCAAGGCTGTGCTCAGCTGCAGATCCTTCACCTTCGTTTCATAATCCGTCTTGGCAGTCTTGTTCTCATCCTGCAACCTCGTGATTTCCGCTTTTAGCGTTTCGTTGTCACCTGCAGACTTCTTCAAATCTTCCAGTTGCCCGGAAACCTTGTCACGGTCCTTCTCAGCCTGTTTCTTGGCCTCCGATACATCGTTATACTGGCTCTTTGGCACAAAGTGTAGCGGCAATGTCTTTCGAACCTCCGCATCGATCTTGTCGACCTCAGTGTCCTCGATGCCCAATTTCTTCAACAGCTCTTTTAACCAGTCCATCTATAATCAGCCTCCATTGATTTTTATAGCTGCTCTCCAGCTAAGGATTGGGCCGTGATGCTCCGGCCAACGAGCAAATAGGCCACGGTAGTCTCACCCCCGGCCCAATATAAAAAGCACCCTCGCGTAATGGAGAGTGCTTCTATCTTAAGAGTTCATTCAATTCTTTCCGGTACTCTTCAATGCTACGCGCCAGTTCGTTAGGATCTCCACCGCGTTCATCAATAGCTATTTCTTCAGACTGTTTATAATCTTCAAGTAGCATCTCAAAAAGCGCACGGATCTTTTCCTTATCCATCTGATCACCCTTTCAGGTTGCAAAAAAAAGCACTCCCCTGATTGCGAGAGTGCCTTCTATGATTGATCTTTGTTCTTATCCTTCAGATGATCGGGCAGCGGTGGAAGCTGCTTCATCAAGTGCTCAACAAATTCATCACCGGTCTTACTAAAATCCGGACTCAATGGTACGTCATCATATTCGCGGATCGGTTTTTGTTGCCGTGAAGTCTTCTTCATATACCCACCCCATTTTCTTTGCGAGTTTTTGCAGCACCTGGTAATCAAAGTACTCAGCTTGTGCTGTTTTTGACATTGTAACATACTTCTTATCCTTTTGTAACAAGGTATCAACCTCTAAAAATATTGATCGAAGTACGCTACGAAGCGCCACGCCGTCAGCACTGGATTCCGTTGCGCTAACAAAGCTTATTCCTCCGTTATGCCCGGCGGCAATCACTGCTTGAACCGAGAGGTAATCCGCCAAATTCGTGGAGTCCATTACATTCACCCGTGTGCCGCGTGGATGGTTATGGGTCAAGATAACAGATCGCGGTGGAGCTGCCCGGAGTTTTCGATCTACTTCAGGAGTGAATTCTACCTTATTAACAGAACCGGATAGGCGGGCAATTTCTTCGCCGGTTGTCTTATCTAACATCACAACGATTTCTTTAGCTTGCTTGTATCCGCTTCGGGCAACCTCGCGATTCACATCTGCTACTTTCTCCAGAACATCATCTGTCAAATCAGGAAGGGCTGTGAAATAGCTGGCACGCGGATTATACTTCCGGTTTACTACACCCCGCCGCGGCTCCTCAACTCCGGTTTCAAAATCATCCATTGTAGGCAAGGACATGGATTGTTGCTGCGGTATCGGCACATCCTTTGTCGGCGCTCCAGGAATATCAATGGTAGGCAGCGGTGTTTCTGGTGACTGCTTGGCTGGAGACTCTACTGTGACCGGTTCAGCCGCTTCAGGAGCATATTTCTTCTCCCACTCAGGATAGGTAATATCCTCCGGCACCTTGTATGTCTTGCCGTCATCGTCACGGGCGACCCGCTCCTTGATGTTGTCATCATAGTGCGGGATAGTCGTGGACCGACAGTATACATGCATAGGTGGGAAGTTAACACCTGGTTGAGCATCAGAGACGTCAAATACCTTACTGTCCAGATCCCGGCAGGTGGTGGATGTCCGCTTGTCCAGGGTAGCAGTATAGCGGTACTCTTCCACGCCCAGTTCCTTGTACCCGGCCAGGCGGGATTGTCCAGCGAAGTAAGCGGACTCTGTAAGGATCAACCGCTCGGCGGCCATCCGGGACACACCCAGCCGATCCTGCAGCTGTTGGATCATCTGCTTGGGGGTTTTCCCGCTGATCAGCCCCTGCGTGAAGATGTTCCGCAGCTCTCCGTTCAGCCGGACCCTGTCAGCCCATATCCGGCTGCTGAAGTTGCTGCCATCTGGAGCCCAGGGCGCGGATAGAATGGCTTCAAGCTGTCGCTTGTCTATCTTCGCGAAAGAAGCGCCGATGCCGATGCCCTTTTCCAGCTCAAATATGCTGCGGTAGTAACCATCCTTATAGACGCTTCCCAGTAGCTCCGTGGTGCCCGCCAGTCGCTTTGCAGACAGTTCTTCGATATGTTGCTTCATCTGCAGCTGAATCGATTCCAGCCTGGTCACCCGCACCCTGATGCTGGCATTCTCCATTTCCTTCATCCATCGCTGATCAATGGCGTTCTCTTTGCCACGGGCAATGTAATCCTCTACGGTCCAGCGGAATTCCTTGAGCTCGCCGGCTTTGAGCACCTGCTTAGCAGCAGACAAGCTGACAATGCCGTTATTGTCCGCAAATCGCTGGTAAAAGTTATTGACGTCCGTCTGGATCGATATCTGGGCCTTCCGGTATTCCTTTTGCATCGCCTTCGTAAATGGAACACCTTTATTCAGTAGTGACTCATTCAGCTGTTCCATCCGTCCAGACCAGTAAGCGTCCGACTTCATTCGGCATCAGCTTCTTCCGGCGGCTTAGACTGTTTAGGTAGTCCGTAATCCTCCATCTTTTCCAGTTCCGCCTGCTCCTCAGCTTCAATCCTTTTCAGTTCTTCCTTGGTGTTCGTCACCCATGGATGGTTGGCAATGATCGTTTCCTTGGAGATAACGCCCATGCTATTGCTGGCGTCCGTAATCGCCTCCGACTCGTTGATCGGCATGTCCCGGTTGAAGATGAACGAAACGATTTCCTCAGAGTAGTCATTCCCGGTGCTGGCCTCCAGGTGCATGTTAATAAACCAAAGCAGCTGCTTGAGTCCGGCCTGGAACTCGTTCTCCATATCGTTACAATCCAGATCCAAGTCCTGATACAGGGAGCGGAGCGCCACGCCGGAGGGAGCACTGGCAAACTTATCGGACTGGGTGTCGACCCCGCGCCCAAACTCGAAAATGTCCTTGCGGGTCATCTCCATGTGATTGCGATACGCCTCAGTGTCCAAGTCCAGGCTAATTGTATCCACGCCCCCATCACCATCCACGAAAGCCACACGGAAGCGGGATATATTCTCGCGAAACTCACCGCCGCCCTGGCCACTGTAGTTCTTGACTACGTAGATGCTGTTTGGCAGATCCTCCAGGTTGTTGCTGTTGGCCGATTTCTGCTTGTCGTAGTCATCGACCTGCTTCTTGATCAGCTCGATCAGCGGCTGCTCCTCAGAATTGTACTTGAAGCAAACAAACGGTATCCGCTCCCAATTTAGAGGCCGTTCAGCGGTACCCTCAATCACAGTAAGATGATTCCGCTTCTCCAGCAGCCTCAGCTTCCCTGCTTCCTCTTCGTAAATTCGGACACCGTCAAGATCCCACCATTCGATCCGTTTGACGGTTTGCTTCTGCTTGGCCACATACCCCTCAATCTCATATGGACGGATAAAAGCAGCCAACTCGGTATGGGCAGCATCCTTCCAGATCGGCAGACACTCTTCCGGCTTCATCCGCATAAACGTCAGCTCGCCGGTGTCGGTGTAGTACGGATGCAGCCAGGCCTTTCCGCAGTTTACGGCATCCTTGCCCACATTTTTAAACAGTAGCTTGAAATCATCGTTGAAGATTAGATCCAGCTCGGCTTGATACGCTGGGTCCTTTGTCTTTGGCAGAAACGGCTTGGACAGCAAGTAGCCTGCCTTCTGGTCCACCAGCTTCCGGACAAAACCATGAGGAATCCGGTTATCCGCAAGGTTGTCAGCTGCCACCAGCCTGCCCTCGGCATCGATTGTTTTCCGGCGCTGCTCCAAAATGTCATTCTTGATCCGATAATACTTTTTGCCGACCAGCATCTGCTTCCGTTCATCGGACCGCTCCCAGTCGCCCACCTCTGCCTGGATGATCTCCTCCAGCGTCATCGGTGCATTGGCGTCCAGGTTGGCCAGAATCTCCTGTAATGTTTCCATGGTTTACCTCCTTCCCTGTTTTATTTCTTGAACGATACACCGGAGCGGTCCATATCACCCTCCAAGGCATAGCGGCATTGGTCAATACTGTGATTGTCCTTCTCCTCCAGCTTCGCCCTTGGATTACCGTCAGCATCGGTTTGATAATCAATATCTTCGAACTCCTTGGCTGTATGCGGCGTCCGCTTCGGATCAATCACGATTTCTTCTAGATCGTCCAGCCACTTCTCACCATATTCCACACTGCCGGGGCCCTTCTTGGCTCCTCGAATGCGAATACCATAAGTCTTCATCTCATCGATGGACTTCGGCTCAGCGTTATCGGCTGTCGTCATAACGTCATGATACTTCCGCGCCTTGATCCACTCGGCCAGCTCCCGGTTGCTAATCTTAACCCCGTACCGCTCATCCAGAGCGTAGAGCCGGCGGCGTGTCTTGTCGTAATGCCAGCGGCCAAAGGATACCGGGTCCACACCATAGCCCCAGTCCGTACCCTGCCGGATGTTGTCGAAGCTCTTGATCTCATCGTCCGTAATTTCACGGAAGACTAAGTTATCAAACGGCACAACCCCGCTGCCGATGGCCTCGCCAAGGTATTCCCACTTGTAGCGGAGGGATAGGCCGTCCTTGTCGATCTTCCCCTTGGTCTTGGCCTCCTCTGCCTCTTCCAGAAAAGCCTTGGACAAATGAGGGTTATCCAGGTAAGTGGAGTGATGCACATAGGTGTTAGCCTGTTTAAACTGGGATTCATACTTCTTGTTGGTCCAGTTCTGCTTGCGCTTCGGCGGGTTGTAGCTGTAGTAGAACGCATAAAAAAGACCATCCGGAAGCTCCGCACGTAGCACAGAGTTTTCGATGGTCGTAACCTCTTCTTCCGTTTTAAATTCGGCCAATTCCTCAATCCACATGATCGCAATCGGAAACTTGCTGACCTTGATGGATTTGAGCTTTAGCGGGTCGTCAGCTCCTCGGAAGATGATCTTATTGCCACGGGGCAAATAGATCAGTTGGAGCGGCGATTTCAGCACACGCCAATACGCCGACACACCCAGGATCTCGATAGCTTCCTTCAGTTGCTCAAATACCGATTCTTCCAGTGTTCGTGCGACTTTCCGGATGACCAGCGCTGTCACTGGGTACTTCATCACATCCTTGACGACCTTCAATCCGATGTGGGTTGACTTGGCCGATCCGCGCCCTCCTTTCAGAACATGGCGCAGGTAGCGGTGCGAATTGGACGCCTGCCAGAATGATTTGAACTGCGGCGTGACGATCTCCGACAGCTTAACCTGATTCATCGGTGCCATCCCCAATATCGTCGATGATCTGAACACCCATGGTGCCATCAATCTGCTGCCGGTCCACCCACATGCCGTATCGCTTGCCTAATAGCTCTGCAGCCTTGATACGATCCGAGCCGTCTAGCTCCTTCTTGACCAGCTTCTGCTCTCCCATGCCTAGGCCAAGCGGGAACTGCTCCTGCTCTTCACCTCTCAAGACGTTGGTCAGAAACTCTAGGACTTCATCCTGCTGGGCGATCCGCTTGCTATCCTTCTCAGCGATCCGCACGTCGATGTATTCACGGATATGCGGCTTATTCAGGTTCTCATGTCCGATATCTTTGGCCGTCTTCTTGCTATAGCCAGCTCTGGCCGCCGCCTCAGCGGCATTGCCGGTCTCGATAAAGTAATCAGCAAAGCGCTTTTGTTTCTCGGTTAGTTTCATGGCATCTCACCCACCTGCTTTCTTCTGGAGTACAGCAAAAAAGCCCAACCTAAAAAGATTGGACTTATTTCATTTAGATACTTTACAGATGTAAAGTATCATGGTATAATTATATACATAGAGGAGGTGATAATGATGAAGAAACGAAGAGAAAGACGAAAAGAGGATAGAGAGTTGAACCTCAAGCTGGCGATTGCAGTCGTCACCTTGATAAACTCCATCCTCACCCTCATCATCCTGCTGACCAAGTAGGAAAACCCGAAACCTTGGCCCCGCAAGGGGCTAAGGCGTAGGGGATGAAAAACAAGGGCCGTCTTTCCTTCAGTATATCACAAATGCTAAAATAATAACTTACAGGGAGCGATGAACAATGACAACGAAAGCAAAAATAACCACATATGCCACGTATGCCGCCTTGGTAATTAGTATAGCCAACACTGTTCTATTGCTGGTGAAATGGTGATGTACACTTTCAGCAGCAAAGAAGAATTGGCCGAATGGATCTCCCGTGAAGTCTGCGGCGTCTCGGAAGCAATGGAAATACTGGAATCTTCACGGCAGAACATTCATGGATTCGTGAAAAATGGAAAGCTCAAACCGGTTAAAGAGACTAAAAATGAACGCCTCTTCTTCCGCTCCGATCTGCTGGAGCGGAAGGAAGCAGCCAAGGCTTACCATACGAAGAAGGATGTGCCCGGTGAATAAGCCGGGCTTTTTTTTAATTCTCACTACCGCACACTGTATATTTCAGCGATTGCTTTATATTTCATGCCGGTCATATAATCCTGCTCGGCTAATTTTGATGTCTCAGCCATGTTACATTTTCACCACCTCCTACGTTGTGTTGTTTCGCTGCAAAATAAAAAGCACCCCGAAGGATGCTATGAATTTAGTGACGAAAGTAGCCTTTTATTTGTCTTCTTGGAGCCGCTTTTGTCTAGATAGGTGATTATATCTTCTAGCGAATTAATTGAGGATGTTACACTATCCATAAAGCTTTCAGAAAAAGGACCACCATCTAAATTCTTGTAGCAATCTCCTAGCACAGTATGAATACTTAGTAAGTCATTTATTATAGCTGTAGGGGTAGACAAATTGTTATTGATTTGGTTGTTATTCGCTTCTTTTTTTATCCACTTTTCTTGTTCGAGTATCTTTGAAACAATGACATTTAATAATTCTTTTTCTGTTGGCTCAGATTCTTCTGAGGATTCTCTCGCAATTTCAGTAATATTACTAATTTGTCCGTCTAAATCAGGCCACCATACATCAAAAGCTTTTTCTAATCTGCTTACATCTAGCTTCCCTTCACTTTTTGAGTTATTAATGCTTTTTAATAAATTAAAAATATCTTCTTTTTCTAAGCTTCTAGCTGATTGGAATTGTTTGAGTGGTCCCTCATTCAGTATCATTACATCCGTATGATATAAAATTGGTACAACCTTTGAATCAAGTGTTTTTGAGAGGGCACCAGCTTCGTAATTTATCCAAGGGGCATTTATGTTTGCTGGAGTTACGAAAATCAAGCCGAACACGGATTCTTCTAGATTATTTCTGATATTATTATTCCACATTTCTCCCAAAGAGATGTCTTTGGAAGACATATATGGTTCAGCATACTGTAGTACATTCGGTAGCCACTCTTTGAAAATGGCCGCTAGTTGTCTGCTTTCATTTCCTGACCAGCTTAAAAATATCCTCATATTAATAAATCCCCCAAATTTTGTGTTTTCGATGTTTTTTACATAATACTATTTTCCCATAATTGTCCAAAATAGTCCATGAGTTATTCCATCGAAAACAACATGATGGATTTATAATTTATTACGAATGTGCTTTAAACCTCAAGCCATCCGGGCTTCGGCGCACGATAACAGAAATTATTTTCGATTTGCGGATTCGACATATCAGATCATCCTCTCAAACTCGTATTTGAACGAAAAAAGAGCCGCCCGAAAGCGACTCTTACCCGTATTTATAATTATCTCACAATATCATTTTAGCATGGAATTTTTAGAAAAACAGGTCACTGCACTGGACATTTAACTGGACAACTTTGAAAACTCATCCAATGCCCGTTTTCTCCAGCGATAATATGTCTTCTCTACGACTGCCAAACGCTTGCAGGTTTCAGGTACGTCCATGTCTTGAATATACTTCAGTCGCAGCAATTTAGCATACTCCGGCTTATACCCTTCCAACAGTGACAGCAGATCATCCATACGCTTGATCTCTGCCTGCAGATCCTGCAGCTCGCTCAGCCGGTCCAGTACCTCGTCCAGATCGTACTTGCTGCCGGCGCGGGCATCGATCACTTTGGCAATCTTGGCCCGAAGCTCCTGCAGCAGCTCGTCATCCTCCTCATACGCGCCAATGTCGGGAATGGCGTTTCGCTGTGTCCGAATGCCTGCCGGGTAAAATGTCAGATAGGCGTGCGCTGTAGCCTCAAGCTCCTGTTCACGCTTACTCAGATACATATAGCTGGGAAGCCCCCGCAGCCGCCGGTGCAGCTGCTGCAGGTGGTCCTCCTCGATCAGACGACTGATCTGGATCCCGCCGCCAACACTGTACATGCCCAGGGCCTGAATGCGGGCCTGCTTCTGCCGGTAACTGCTCAATTGCTCAATGGCTTGCTGTTCTTTCATGATGCCTGACCCCATTTCTGTGTTATTCTCCGGATGCAGCAAGCCGGTTCAGGATCCAACGCGCCCGGGTCAACTCGGCAATACTCCGATCAAGCAGGTGCACCTCACTGGCTGGTTCAGGCACTCGACCCGCTGCTTCACGAAGCTCCGCAATCTCGGCCAGCAGTATCTCCTCTTCCTCCGTCCAAGCATCGCGCTCTGTAATCAAGCGATGCAATTCCTCCTGAAGCTGGTTATTCCCAGTTACCAAACTGTCGATCTCCGTATGAAGCCGCCCGATCTTGGTCATAGACTCCTCAGCTGCTTTGCCGGCCAGGGCACCGGCATTATCGGCTTGCCCTCTCCAGTATTCAACCTCTTCACGCAGCTCCTGAATTGCCTGCAGGTGTTCCCCGATCTTGGCATTCGAAGCCATGTTCCGCTGATAGGCTTCGTCGAACATCTGCTTGGCTTCGGCCAGCTCATGGGTCAGCTGCTCAATCTCCTGCTTGGCCATCTTGTACATTTCGGGTAGGGGATCAGGCGGCAGCGTCTCCTTTTCGGGAAGCAGTTGGGTTTTGTCAGGCTCAGCACCTTTCCCCTCTTCAGCCCATTTGTTCATGTGATTATAAATTGTCGCTTCAGACACACCTTGCTCTTTAGCAATCCGGGCAATTGACTTGCCAGCATGACGCTCTGCAAAATACTCCTCTGCCGATAGAGTGAATTTAGGTTTAGCCATAACTTCCTCAACCTCCAGTTTGATCTGTTTTCGTGGTCTAACCTTGCCACTAAGCTCTTGCCCAAGCTCAACAAGTTGACTGCCGACAGGGCAATTACTTTTACAATGCTTATCCAAATGTGCTGATCTGCTGCCATATTCTTTGTTAAAATCGGCTTTCACCTCACAGCTCTTACAATGGCCATCAAGGAGATCATCGATCTTGCGGACAGTCTCTGCCCGGTTAGAAGTCATCTATCTCACCCTCTCCACTCTCGCTTTCAGTGCAGTTAGCAGCCTATCCTGTGTGGTCGCCTTGGCTTCCAGCGCTGCCATCACATCCTCATCCACGCCACCCTGTACCACCAGGTGGTGAAGGATGACCTTCTGCTTTTGCCCTTGCCGGTGCAGACGGCCATTTGCCTGCTGATAAAGCTCCAGGCTCCAGTTCAGCCCGAACCACACAACATGATTGCCACCGTCCTGCAAGTTAAGGCCATAGGCTGCGGAAGCTGGATGCGCCAGCAGCAGGTCCACCTGGCCATTGTTCCAGTCCAGTTGATCCTGTGGGGTCTTCAGCTCCCGGATCCGTAAGCCCGATTTGGCCAGTGCCTTGTGGATCCGCGCCAGGTCATGCTGATAGCTGTAAAAGACTAACGCTGGTTTCCCGTTCAGCTGCTCGATCAGCTCCATGAACGCCTCGATCTTGCAGTCGTGCAGCTCCATGATGCGGCGGTCCTCGTCGTACACCGCACCGTTACACATCTGCAGCAGCTTGCCCGTCAGTACGGCTGCGCTGGTCGCTGTGATCTCGGTATCCTCGACTTCCAGAAGCAAGTCCTTCTCCATTCGCTTGTACTGTGCCGCCGCCTTATCATCCAGAACAACAGGTATAACGTTCGTGATGCAATCCGGGAGATCCAGATAATCCTCAGCCTTCATGCTGATACATAAGTCTGCGATCTGCCGGTGGATCACCTCATCTGCTCCTGGCTTGGCCGTGTAGCCGTGCCCGTTATAGTTCTTCTCGAAGTATTTCGTCCGGTATCCCGTGATGTTCTTCTCCAGCCGTTTGCCCTGATCCAGCAGGAACACCTGAGCCCACAGGTCAAGCAGTCCGTTCGGTGCCGGCGTTCCTGTCAATCCAACAATGCGCTTGATGTGCGGCCGTACCCAGGTCAGACTCAGGAAGCGCTTTGCCTGATGGTTCTTGAAGCTACTCAGCTCATCCAGCACCACCATGTCAAACGGCCAGGCGTTCCGGTAGTAGTCTGCCAGCCATTTCACATTGTCCCGGCTAATGACCCACACATCGCCGGGCGTGTTCAGCGCCCGGATCCGCTTCTGCTCACTGCCAAGAACCGGGATGATCCGCAAATGCTTCAGGTGCTCCCACTTGGCCGCCTCGTTACTCCATGTGGCTTCTGCAACCTTTTTGGGTGCAACTACCAAGGTGCGGCGAATAGCGAACCGGTTATATTTCAAATCGTTTACCACGGTCAGCGTGATTACTGTTTTCCCAAGACCGAGATCCAGGAAGAGTCCCAGCGCTTCGTCCACCAGCAGCCGGTTGATGCAGTACCGCTGATAGTTATGCGGGTTGAATACATTACGCTGCTGTGCTGCTGGGCTCATTCTCTTACCTCCTGCAGAAAAGCGTCCACATCGTCCTTGCTGTCGATCACCCACACCCGGCAACCCAAGGTATCCAGCTTACGGTGCTGCACCAGCTGCAGCGGCGTCGGCTTCTTGTCGGGTGCCTTAAGCTCAACGAAGTGCACCCGGTTAAACGGTAGAATCACAATCCGATCTGGCACACCTGCATTACCTGGGCTGGTCCATTTGTAGGCAATGCCACCGGCATCCTTTACTTGCTTGCGTAAATATTCTTCAATATCGCGCTCTCTCATGTTGCAAACCTCCTCGACATTGACTGACACTTTCTAAAAATCCCTATATGTGTGTATATAGGTGCGTCAGGCGTTATACGTGTATACCTAATATCTATAATTCTTTAATTTCTTATTTAATTAGATTTAAGTGTCAATAGTGTCAATAAAGTATAATAAAGCCTTGTGCATCAAGGGTTTTAGCGGTTGACAGTCTTATTGACACTCTTATTGACACTCTAAAATCTGTCAATCGGCCATTATTGACACTTCAAAATCTGTCAATGTCGAAGTGTCAATCTGTCAATGTGCCTTTTTTCGGCGAAATCCCCTTTGCAATTCGTAGGGGCCGAATAGTCCGCGATAGTCTTCCCAACCTGGTATGGTCGACAAAATCCCATTGATCTCGCGGGCGTCCGTTTGCTTCATAAACTTAATATCCGATTTGAAGCACTCGCACCACACCTCTGCAGCACATACCCGATCCCGGGGCCCCGCCTGCCCTTCATGGGGCCTCCCAAATTCGCCGCCCCAGTATATAAGCCGCGTGGGCACATCACGCTTTTGCCAGTCTTCCGGAACCGGACGCTCCACGAAAGCTTTAATGATACCCTCTTTGGCATTGCTCTCCCTGTGGGCCTCCTGCTGCTGCTTGGACAAGTCCTCAGCCTCTCCGGATAAATACAAGGGCTCTCCCAGCTGCCAGCGCACAAAGGCTTCCGCGTAAATCTGATCCACTTCCGGCTCCAGATCCCGGAACACGCTCTTAATAGAAGGAAGCTGCCCCACATCCACCGGCCAGAAGCGCCGATTGCCTGTACGATCACGTAGGAACTCGCTGTCATTCGTGGTCCCGAAGAACACGCAGCGCCGCGGATACGGCATCGTTCGTTTTCCATAGGCTTCACGGTAAATGTCTTCAGTACGGCTCAGGAACTGCTTGACACTGTTCGTCTCGGCCTTGCTCATCCCCGTCAGCTCGCCCACCTCGTTGATCCAGATGCCCTGAATCATCTCGCAGGCCTCTTTCCCTTCAAAGGTGGTCAAGCTATCGGAATACCAGTGCTTGCCGAGTAGCCGCAAGAAGGTGCTCTTCCCTAGTCCCTGCGGACCGGCTAGGATCGGCATGTAATCATATTTGACGCCTGGCACCATGGCTCTGGCCACAGCAGCCGTCAAGGACTTACGGGACACGGCCCGGGTATACACATTGTCTTCAGCGCCTAAGTAGTCCCGCAACAGCGTATCCAGCCGGGGCACACCATCCCAATGCAGGCTCTCCAGGTAGCGCTGAACATCGTTGAACCGACGCTTGTGCGTGATGATGGTCAGCGCGTGGTTGATCTTCGCTTCCACCGCAATGCCGTACACCTTTTCGGTATAGTGGTAGATCCCCGCGTCATCCGAAGAAGCCCACGGCCGCCGCTCCGTACGGCCATCCCATGGAAGCGAACCGAGCACAAGCCCCCGATTGGCAAACTCATCAAAAGCAATCTTATCCCGCAGCACAGGGTCATACTCCAGCACAATCAGCACATTGTCCACGGTCTTCAGGTACATTCCGTTACTGTTGATCTCTAGCTTCTGCATCCAGTTCAGATCCTCTGGAGGCACTGGGAATGCGGGACCGGCACCGTTAAACTCAGTCACGGCCTTTTCATATCGCTCCTGCTTCAGCAGCCCGGCAACGGGTTCCAGCTCCAGGGCGAACGCCGTCATGGCCGTATAAGACGGGAGTTTATTCGTAGGTGTACCCGCCTTGGCCTCATCATCCTGAGCCCCGAACCGGTGCAGCCGCACCAGGTCAAAGCTGTTGACCAGGCGGCCGCTGGTCGGATCCGTAGCATGATGGCTGTACAAGAACTGGCCATCGTCATATACCACAGCCCCGCCCACCGTGGATCCGCCGGCAAAGGTCAATCTGCCTGTGCCGTCATCGGTCTCCAGGTACGCGCCTGGCAAGAACACAGCAATGGCTTGATGAATGTCATAGGTCCGACAGAACGCGCCGACCACACCCGTCTTACTCGAGGGATCGCCTTGCTTTGCAGCCAACCGGACATGGGCCTCACTGGCTCCCGGCACTTGTGGCCACTCCTGGATGTTGCGCCAATTGGTGTACATTCCAAGCAAGCCGTCTGCCGAAACAAAGGGCTTATCGCCATAGGCATACACAAATTGACTGTCTGCGCTGCAGCTTGGCCAGTACATCAGCCGTGAAGCTTCGAAAGTAGTCGGGTCACACAGCTCAATCCCGATGATTTGGCCGAGCTTCCGGGCCAACGGCTCGTATTCGTCTACGGAAACCGTCCGATCTGTGGGAACCAGCACTCGCAGCCGTGGCCGCCCCTCCTCATGCTTGCGCGTTGAGTAAACCGCATAAGCACACCCCAGGGCATCCAGCCGCCGCAGCACATCAGGCGTGCCACCTGGTGGGATACTGTCGAGGTCAAGGGTCAGCACGTCCCGGCTCAGCACGGCAGCAGCCTTGCGGCGGCCACCGTCAAGCGTCCCGGCAACGAAGCCACCCACGTCCTTCAGGTCATCCTGCTGACTCTTTGGCATCGCCAGATATTGCGTCAGCGTCTCCGTGCCTCGTGTGGCCACCCGCAGCCGTTCGACTAGCTCAGACCATAGAAGCGTCTGAGCTGGCCAGTGTGTAGCGCGGCGGCTGCCGGCCGCTGATATGGTTATCGATCTGTTAAAATTCACAGGGCATACCGCCTTTAGTCGTTAATCATTTAATAGGTTCGAAGATTTTAAGCTCGATAGGGGTACTGTACATTCCGGTGCATGCCGGACAAAGTGGCTCCTCTATCTCGTCACCCTCAGCCTGCTCAAGAGCATAACGCTGATGGCATTCATCACATTCAAAAGCTTCCCATTTCATTTTGTTTCTCACCTACTTGAATGTATTTGATTTAAAGATAATGGCATTTATGTCACCGTGTAGTTCTTCAGTTTTCCGCTTCCCACGTCTCCCAGCCTCTTCAGGAGACACTTTCCCTTCTGTAGCAGCACGCTCGTAACTCCAACCGTGCCGTACTCGCCAAGCGAAGCGTTTATATGGAATACCGTTTTCTCTCGCAAGGATGATATACTCTGCAGGATGAACACGCATAGCCTCAAGACCAATCCTTGCCGCTTTTGCCCGGTCCTCCTCTGTTGCTATCGGCTGTGTCGCTGCCCGTTCTTCTGACCAACCGCCTTTTAGAATGCGCTGATAGAATAGCTTGCGGGGAATCCCATTCGCTTCAGCTACTTTCCGCCACTCTGACCGATCTTGCATCGGGCGCGGTGGTGTAGTGGTTGCCCGATCTTTATCCCAGGCCCATGCACGAACACGGTATTCTAGGCGCATTCGGCTTATTCCATTGGCTTCAGCACGGGCGTATTCGTCAGGTGTGATGTAGAAGTCGTACCCCATTTGCGTTGTCGCCTCCTTGGCGGCGGTGCCGGCAGCAAGCGATACACCTCACCGATCACCGCGCCGTTATCGTCTGTGATAATATCCCAGGGAATCTCCTGGAAGAATGGATCCGGAATCATAATACTTTGCCGCCATGGCGCTGTGGTCGCGTGGCATTATAGGTCATCTTCTCGGCGATTGCCTTCTCCAAATCGATGCCGTAATGGCCGCAGGCGTCCATCACCCGAATCACGATGTCAGCCAGCTCAGACGGAATACCACAAGGCTTCCAGTAAACCGACCTCTGATTGGCATGTGTAAGCAGTAGTCCGCCCTCTGTCTTCTCTTCGTAACGAAAACTTGCTGGCTGCATGCCTGCCCGGAAGTCCTCCAGCGCTTCCGAAGCCTCGCTGTGTATCAGCGCGAGGACTTCACCGAAGCTAGGCTCTTTATCCCACCAGCCTTTGTTGACGGCAGTGTCATGGGCTTCCTTGACCAGCTCATTAATGGAGTGGCCACGCTTCAGCACAACCGGATTCCCATCATCCCAATGTCCGTTTGCTTTCATGATCTCAGCAACATCACCGGCATACGTTTCATCCAGGTTAATGACGATGTAGGAGTTATAAGGCTTACCTTGCCGTGTGCGGGCAGCGTCAATCATGTTCAGCAGCCCATAAAACTTTTGTGCCTGATCTGCTGGCAGCAGGGTGTCGATGTCTTTAATTTTGGCAACTGCAAATTTATAGTCCATATCAATTAGCCTCCAATTTTTGTTTATAACAATTCCGATAGAATTCCACTTTCCCATTGCTTTTCAGCTTGTAGAATTTCACCCGGCAGACAGGCTCTGTCTTTCCAAGAGCGAAGGAGAGCGTTCGGGCACTGTCCACCCCATAGAAGGTGCAAAGGTATTCCAGATCCTCAGAGCTCCAGGGCTCACCGTGACTAAAATGAAATTCTGGATGATACTCCATCCTGCCACCGCAGTCATAGGTAATGCCATCAAGGACATCATCCGGATGCGGAGCCAGCGCCCCGCGTATAAATCGCTGACCCATAAAATCACCTCCAAATGGAAACTGTTTATATGAAAGCTCGTATAGATAATCAGAATACAAAATATAGGAGAGATCATAATGCATACTTCCGATTGGATCGCTTTAAGCAGTGCAATTATTTCCTTACTAGGCGTTTTCGCCACCTCAATTTTCAGCATGCTACTTTGGAAGGCTACTAAAAGAAGCACCAAAGCTGCAGAGGAAAGTGCTATAGCTGCTCTTGCTTCAACTCGAATAGCAGAAAACATGGAAGATCAAAAGGCTAAACTGGCCTTAGCATTGAAGAGCCAGTATTTAGTTGAATTAAAAAGGCAAAGCATGGATATAATGGTCGAGCTCAACAAAATAAAATTTCAGAAACTAAAGAATAGCCGTTTTTTCAACAAATCAGCTGAACCTAACATCCCACCGGTATACATAGCTGAATTATTTGATGCACAAGATCGATATATCATAAATGGAGCTTGGCTAAAACTAGACACTTATCTATTCAACAACTGGGAAGAAGTGGAGCCCAGAGAAGAATACAGAAAATTAAAATTTGGAATAGATGAACCTATCCATATGGGTGAGGTAGATGACTTGTTAAAAACTTTTAGAGAGGTCTTCGATATGAAATAACTTAATCTTTCATATAAAATTCAGTTACGAAGCCCGCGCCCTTAAGCGGCAGTCCTGGAGCCCAATCTACCGGATCACTCATCAGCGCCAGTATCTCATCAAGATCCTCCGGACGGTCCGACTCAATGCCAAGCTCATCATGCACATGCAGGACCGTGTCATATCCAGCCTGCTCTGCTCTGACCAGCGTTACGGCCAAGCAGTCTCGTGCAATTGCCTGCACAATGTTCTCCACAAGCTTGCCCCCATATGTGGATATCAGCGTCCACTTGCCTGTCTTCTGGTCCGGTCCCATGTAGTGCAAGGCGCTCTTTCCGAAATCATTCTGCGCAAGGCGTGGCTCTACGTAATAGAGCTTGCGACCACTTGGGAGCTGAACCGTAAAGAAGTCCAGCCTGTTGCCGTGATGGCTCTCCCGGGCGAAGATTATCCCACGAACACCTACCGGCATTCCGGTTTCAATCACCTGGATAGCTGCCTTTTCAAAGGCAAACCACAGATCACAGATACGCCGATTGGCGTTGCGCCATCGTGTCACGATCTCCGGCAGCTCCTCCTCAGACAGCCCCATATCCAAGGCACCCATTTGAATCAAAGCACCCACAGCGCCCTGATAACCCAGCGCCAGCTCCGACACCTTACCCTTTTGCCGTAAGTCCTTACTGACTTCATCCAGTGGCACGCCGAACATGGCTGATGCTGAGGCTTCATAGATCTTGCCGTGTGTGGCGAATACGTCCAGCCGCCACTGCTCTCCAGCCAGCCAGGCGATAACGCGGGCCTCGATAGCGCTAAAGTCAGCGACCAGGAGTTTTTTACCGCTTGGAGCTACAAATGCTGTCCGGATCAGCTGCGAGAGTGTGTCCGGCACATTGCCGTACATGAATTTGAGCATGTTGATATTCCGATCCGCGACCAGCTGCCGAGCATATGCCAGCGTCTCCATCTTGTTTTTAGGAAGGTTGTGCACCTGCACCAATCGGCCCGCCCATCGTCCAGTCCGGTTGGCCCCATAGAACTGCAGCAGCCCGCGCACCCGGCCATCCTCACAAGCTACGGTCTTCATGGCCACGTACTTTTTGGTACTGGTCTTTGATAGCTCCCGGCGGATTTCCAGCACGCGCTTCGCCCTGCCTTCCTCCACCGATTCAATCAGTCCGGATACGGTGTCTTTCTTCAAATCCTCAACCTCTTCGCCGATCTCCTCAGTAAGCCATTTCTTAAGTTGTTGGACCGACTTCGGATTATCAAGGCCACTGAGCTGTACGGCTTCCTTGGTAAGCTCTGCAGTAATCTGTTCATCCACTGCCAGCGCGCCCTCAACCAGATGCAAGTCACATGCAATGCCGCGGGCGTTGATCCGCTGGTCCAGCTGCCACAGCTGCCACTCCATATCCGGAACCGGGAACACCGATAACCGGCGCAAGATCTCCATTTCAGCCACGACGTCACCAATACAATAATCTTTGAAAAGCTGCCATTTCTCGGGCTCATGGTGCGGCAGCGTCCGAGTACGGTATCCATTTGCTTTCGCGGGCTTTTTCACCGGCACACAGAACGTCCGGATCAAGGATCCACCCACGCCCATCTTGCGCTTATCCTGTGGCAGCCCCAGCGCTTCGCCAACCTTACCCAGCCCTGCAGGGTATCCGCAGTACAGACCGTGAATCTGTGTACAGCGCCACTGCTCAATCGGTGAAGACCAGAATTTATTGAGGCTGTACCACTCAAAAGCGGCGTTGTATGCGTGTTTAATGACGTTTGGATCGCTTAATGCTGTGATAACTTGCGGCGGAATCTGCTCACCCTGAGCCATGTCTACAATCTGTACAGGGCCACCATTGAAGGAGTAAGCAAAGAGGAGGATTTGAAAAGCAGGGGACTGTACATATCTGTACAATCCCGCTTTCTTGATGTCTATATCGCTGTAGGTTTCAATATCGATGGAGAGGTGCCAGATTAGATCCCCCATACGCCGCCACCTGGCAACGATCTGCCTGTGATCGGGTCAATCTGTTGCGCCGGCGGCTGCTGGCCGTAGCCTTGCTGTGGCTGTTGTGGTGCTTGACCATAGCCCTGCTGTGGAGCCTGACCGTAACCCGGTTGTGCTGGCGGCTGCTGGCCATAGCCCTGTTGCGGTTGCGCCGGAGGTTGTTGGCCATATTGCGGCTGCTGCGGGGCTTGGCCGTAGCCCTGCTGTGCTGGAGGCTGTTGACCATAGCCCTGCTGCGGTGGGATTTGGTCAAAACCCTGCGGTGCTGGAGCCGGGGTATAGCCTACGCCCCCACCATTTCCGCCGAAAGCCTGTTCCGCGCTGATCCGGCCGCCAAGAGGTTCGCCGTCAGCAAGCTTTTGCACGGGACCTAGACCAGCACCTACACCACGGTTCCCACTGTTGGCGTAGGGGAAGAAGTTAATGTTCACACGGCCATACACGCCGCTATAGATCTCAGTCTGATTGATGATAGGGTTCATGTTCATGTCCACCACTGCCTGCTGCTGCTTGCTGCTGGCAGTGAGCACCCAGTGCCCTTTGCACTCTGGCCCAAAGGGATCCCCATTGGGTCGAACACCGTCACCATCGTGAATCGGCGTTTTTGGCTGCGGCGGACGTGCGCCGCCCCAAGTTGCCGATACGCCTTTTTGTATAGCGGCTTCAATAGCGGCGTTGATCCGTTGCATGGTCGCGTAATCTGATTTCGGAATCAGTATAGTAGTGCTATACTTCGGCTCTTGGCCAGGCTGATTGGCGTGCGGCTGAAACAAATGTACAAAGCTCAGTCTGACCTGTCCTGTGGTTACTGCAGTTGCATCGACTTGATTCATAGTTGTGTGACCTCCTGTGATTTGGGTTTATGATTGCTCCGGCGGTGTGCTGAACACATCCTCCGGTTTAACTTGATTGGTAACGGCTGGTCGTTTGTCATCTGCGGGCGCAAGTGTCGGTGCTCCAGAACGTTTAATGACATGACCCGGCTCCTCCAGCAGTTCCTTATAGACTTTCTTCTCCAGCACCTTTTCCAATGCCGGCGGCGTCAGCGGTCTACGCTCATAGAGCACGGCTTCGTCAATGCCTTTATCCTTTAAGTGGGCAAAGGCAGCATCTAGATCCGCGTATTCACGGGTGCCTCGCCCCTCTACGGCCTTCCACCCTGGAAGCTCTGTACCCTTGAGCACTTCAGCTAAGGCGAGGGTCTTAATGGAGTTGTACCAACTGACAATCCCCTCACCGCGCCGCAAAGCGTCGGCAACCTCTTCCCAGCTGATCAGCGGCGGCTTCTTAGGTACGATCGTTTCAAGGGACAGCAGGCTCTCCACCCGGACGCGGCATTTCTCCTTCGCCCGGCAGAAACCGCAATGGCTGCCTACTACAAATGATCCTTCGCCCTTGAACGCCTGCATTGCAATCGGCTTGATACTCTCACCCCAAGCCAGTAGATCCGCTGCTGACAGTGACCACTCGGAAGGCTGCTCCCATACCTTCGGCTGCACGATGGCCAGATGCACGGTTTCAATCGGAAACGACAGCGAGAAGGCTTTAAGCGCACCAAGTGCATACAGCTTCATTTGCGGGTTATCCTCTGCCGGCACAGGCACGCCTTGACCGTTCTTATAGTCGATCACATGCAACTGCCGACTACCGACAATAATGCAGTCAGATGTACCGAAACCTTCCGGTGCATAGTCGCTATAATCCACTTTGCGCTCGATGGCCACGAATGGCGGCGAAGGGAACGAATGGACAACCTTCTGGACATAATCCAGGTAAGCATTCGTGTGATCCTCCATAACCGGCTCATACAGCTCATGGGCTTTAAACTTCTTCAGTGCCGCATTGTACGTCCGGGTAGGCATCTGATCCGTGAATGCCTTCCGCAGCTTCAGCTCGCTGATCTCATGAGCCAGCGTACCGCGCTTGGCGGCCTCGCTCTCTGAATCGGGAAGCGTCTCTTCCAGCCTGGCACTCGGCGGGCAGTGCAGCCAGCGGTGCGATCCGCTGGCCGACAGAAGGGCATGCGCCCGTTCTGCGTGTGCAATCTCCCCGGCCGCCATTAGATCTTGGCTCCCAAGGACCGCAAGAATGTGGCGAAGTCGCCGTAAAACTTCGGATCAAGCGTGGTCAAAGAAGAGGCACCATGCTGCTGCAGCCAACCGATCAGCTGGCCAGAGTGTCCAGCGTCCATGACTGGCTGAGTGGCCACGCCAAGTTGATCCAGGGTGTACGCTGGTGTAGAGGTTGGTACTGCACCTGTTGAAGGCTGCTGGGTAAAGCCTTGTTGTGGTTGCTGGCCATACTGCGGCTGCTGGGCTGGAGGCTGTTGGCCGTAACCTTGCTGCACGGGTACACCAGACTGCTGCGGTGCTTGCCACTGTTGAGGTTGGCCGTAGCCACCCATTTCTGGAGTAGTTGCAGGCGGCACTTGAATTGCAGAAGCCTGAATAGGTGGTGCAGTAACCTCTGCAGGTGTGGACCCAGACAGTAAAGAGTGAAAGGAAACCAATTCGGAGACGGCTTGCTTGGCGTTATCGCCAGTGATATTAATTTGTACGGGCATGATGATCCTCCTCGGATAATAGGGATGTAATACAATGAGTGCAGACCTCGCGGTCATTCCAATTACGGATAAAGCGGGTATTTACGATATGGCCACAGACTTCACAGCAGACAACATGAGACAGCTTAATGACTGCTGGCAAAGCCATCGACCAGCTTTTTCTCTTCACGGACAATAAGTTTAATGCAGGGCTTGCAGACTAGCTTTTCCGGATAGAGACTTACAAGTTCGCGCTCCACATTGCCGCACAAGCAGCATCCAGGTGTGTATTTCCGAAGAATGATCTTTTCACCCTCCACGAAGATCTCCAGACCGTCTCCCTCTGCGATATTCAAGGTGTGGCGAAGTGACTTAGGAAGAACAACACGGCCAAGTCCATCCAATTGACGAACAATTCCAGTAGCTTTCATATTGAATCTCCTTCTGATCAGTGGTACACTGACCTCATAATGTAGTGTTGATGCAGACGGCCACCGGCTCCTACCCCGGAAGGTCGTCTTTTTCGTTTAACTTGGCATCACCCCTTCCAAGGTTATCGTCTGCCTTGATTACCACAGCGCCAATACCCTCGCATAAGCATTTGTTACCGCAATACAGATCCTTGCCGTGCTGTACCACTCTTTGGCCAAAAAAGATTTCAGCCTGACAATTCGGATTGCTGCAGAAGTCAATGACTTCTAGTGGACCGGTTACTCTGCTCACTGGCCTGCCTCCCTTCTATTCCACTAGCGACCTCAGTAAGCGCTGATATCCTTTTTCGTTTCAGTGCTAAACAGATCGCCCTGCCGATTGCTGTGGCCATGTCGTCTACTAGGGCAAGACGCGTGCTCTGGAGGACAAAAAACCCCATATACCCACCCTCATTCACAATTCCCTTGATGTGTACGTCTCCGGCAGCAGGCAATTCTTTATTGACCCCAGCGCCAGGCTGTAACGGTCCTTCTTTGATATCAATCCGACCGATGCTTTCTGATCTACCAAGACAAGAGTCGATAGCAATGACGAACTTTCCGTGTAGGGAATCAAGACACTCTTGAAGATTTACTGCGTGACACGGGTCATGAAGAGTGCCAATTACATTTGGAACACCGCGCCGCTTAAGATAACGACCGACCAATGGGCCTAAAGAGTCGCCTGTTGAGCGATCTGTGCCGATGCACAGGAACGCTACTTTCGACGCATCGGCGGGAAGCAATACTTCCAACTGCCGGCTTAGGGCCTCAATCTCCTTACGTGTTTTCAACGGCCCGCCTCCATTTCTGCAATCTCGCGATCCAGCCACCAAACGGCTGCTTCCGGCTCTTCAACGATCAACCGACCATTCTGAATCTGCCAACGTTGCCGGCGAAGCTCCAAGCGTCTCAACATCAGGTCAGCTGACTCGGAATTTGCTTTCATGGCCTGCCTCCTCCAGCTTCAGTGCTACCAGCGTCTCACGAGTCAGGTAATTGGCTTTGCCCAGACTTGTTACATGCTTGAGGTTACGCTGCTGTAGCATGGCGTTGATCGCGCACTCTAGATGGATCTGCGCAGCGGCCAGTTCGGCATGAATGTTAATGATCATGCGTGGTCTCCTTTTTGGTTATCCATCGATTCAATGAATCTTGTTTGAAAAAGATTTGACCGCGTTGCCAGAAATGAGGCAGCCCGTCTTCCTTGATCATCCTCCGTACTGTTTTATCTGAAACCTTTAGGTACCGGCAAGCTTCGGAAATATCGAAGATGTTCGAATACAGTTGCCGTTCAATTTCGGGCTGCAGCTCTGCAAGTATTTCTTCTCGTAATCCCTGCTTGATGTCAATACGAATGGCTTCGATCAGATCAGCGGTTGTCATCTTCTATAACAGCCCCCTTCTCGCGGACCAGTTCGTCTAGCGATACTCCCAAAGCGTCAGCCAGTTTTACTAGCGTTTCGGCGTATGGGCCTTGTCTTTTTTTTCCTATGTTGTACAATGCAGATACGGCGACTCCGCTTTCTTTAGAAAGACGGTAGATTGTCCAGCCTTTCTCTGTGATCAGCCTATCCACGTTATTTTCGATTGCCAGCCCCACGTTGCTCACCTCCTGAAACAATAATATAACTCAATGACGTTATACACAAATGCATTTATAACTCATATACGCCATATAATCCTTCTTTATCTTCTATTTCCGCTATTTTTCTTGACAAGCCTAACTAAATCGATATAATATGACTTTAATGAGTTATAACTCATAAGAGACATAGTATAGAGAGGATTTTGAGTGGTGAGTACCATTTCCGAAAGAATACAGAAGCTTATGGATGAGAGTAAAATTAGTAAATATAAGTTGGCTAAGGATACCGGAATTCCGTACACTACCCTTTCTCAAATCCTCAGCAATAGAACAGAAAATCCTCAGGTAAAATCATTACAAATAATAGCTAATTACTTTGGGAAGCCTCTCGGATATCTGACCGGTAGCGAAACAGAAGCGCTTAACCCAAGCAAAACATTTGATATGGACATGTCGACAGTGGAGATGGTTCAAATTCCGATTTATGGAGAGGTCAGAGCAGGATACAACAGCCTTGCACAAGAGGATATTGTTGGTTATGAGATAGTTGCAAAGGAATCAATTTCGGATGGGGAGTATTTTTTTCTTATAGTCAAAGGTGATAGCATGATCGAAGAAGGAATAGGTGAGGGCATGAGGGTGCTGGTAAAGAAACAAAGGCATTGCCAGCATGGAAAGATCGGGGTTGTCATCGTTAACGGTGACGAAGGAACACTGAAGAGAGTGTTTTATGAGGGGGATAGCATAATCCTTCAGGCGGCAAATAAAAACATCCCTCCGAGGGTTTTCCCTATTGATGAAGTTCTGATCCAGGGTCAGGTTACAAAGGTGGAGTTCGATGTATAGACTTAGTGTGATTTATAGATACAGCGAAGGAGTAGAGATACCTAAATGGCTTATTGTAAAGCCGAAGAATGGTTTTGATTGGAGCGCAGAAACTGCCTACATATCCCTTAATCAGCCTTTTGAACGAACATCGCAAGAAGAAATTAATGACGATACACTAGGGATTTCTATATTAAACACTGAATTGATGATTAACACAGAGTTGCCAGAACATATCGGTATACACTTTCCATATGTAAAAAAGAGAATTAATAAGCTTCGCGGCGAACCATTAGCTCCATCCTTCAAGCTTTTAGAAATTGAGCAGTTTGTCATCCAGATGTCTGATTTGCAGATAATAATGCAAACGAGATCCTTAGATATTTTATCTTGCAATTGGATTGATTTTTAATTACCCATAGTAGGCTATTTTTTTGTCCATAAAACAGAACATATGTTCTTGAAAGGAGGTGAAAAACCAATGTATTACAAAGATGAAAGTTAAATCCCCGTTGCCTGGATCTAATTTTCCAGCTTATGAATGCATCTATAAAGATGGGATAAGCTTATCGACGAATTGATAGGAACTGGATGAAGAGTTGTTATAGCATATCTGAGGATGGTGAATTAGGATGCCCTGGACAGAACATCTAGCAGGGAACAAGTACAAACTGGTGGCCCGCGACCCGTCAAAGGTCAATCGCCCAAAAAAATCTATTGTAGTTGAGATTCCAGCGGAAATTGCCCGATCTCAGACAAAGACAGAGCGATGGCTTACGCTGGAGTTGGCGAAGTGGACGGATACGGTCGAATCCGGTTTGATACCGAGCAAAGGTAAAGATAGTAAATTCACATTTCGAAATTTCGTCCCTAAATGGAAGAAAGGTTACGCAGATCAGAATATGGGCGGCTATACCGTGAAAAACACAATGGCTATCGTGGACGGCAGGCTGATGGAGACCTTTGGTGATATTAGGATGGACAAGATCACCACGCTCCACCTGGTCACCTATTTTGCGGAACTTACCAATCAAAAAACTGATGCCCCGCTGGCCACAAATACAAAGCTCAATATTTATAAAGCAGCCAAGTCCATTTTTGACGCCGCAGCTGACTGGGGGGTGCTATCTCACAACCCCATGGATGGGGTAAAGCGCCCCGGACAAAGTAAGAAGGAACGAAAACAAATCCGTAGTAGAAAGAAGCACTATTCTTGGGCTGAAGTTGAGCAGCTCCTGATTGCGCTCTATAAGCTTCCTATCAATTGGCGGCTATACTTTACAGGTTGTATGCTTGGCGGCTTCAGACGAGGTGAGTTGCTGGCCGTAGAATGGAAAGATGTGTCTCACGAAAGACAAGCAATTTGGATTGACAAACAAATAACCTTGGACGAAGATGGCAACACAATTGTAGGTGAAGTAAAAACAGAGTCCAGCGAGGGCTGGGTAGGAATGCCCGCGTGGTACATGGAGGAATTAAAGCGATTAGAACGAATTTGGCGTAAAGAGAAGCTGCAGTGCAGAAAGTGGAAAGGGGCCGATAAACAGTACTTGTTCCATGGAGGCAACGGACTGCCCTATTATCCGACCACGCCGACGTTGACCTGGAGGAGATTTTTGAAGAAGCACGAACTTCCGCACGTAAAATTGCACGGCCTCAGGCATACTGCTGGTATGCTACTACGGGAATCCGGTTCTGATCTTAAGACAATCCAGGAACGGCTCCGTCATGCCAAGCTAGACATGAGCGCAGAATATACTCATGAGTCCGATATTATTAACCGGGAGGTAGTCGATAAACTTGAAGGGCTTAATCCAAAAAACATCAAAATTGCCCCATCAATTGCCCCATGAACAAAAAGTAGTCAACGGTTTGTCGAAAAATTCGCAAAGAAAAAACCCTTGTGGCGCAAGGGCTTAGGTAAAGATTGTGATAAAAGCGGGTGATGGGAATCGAACCCACGCTATCAGCTTGGAAGGCTGAAGTTCTACCATTGAACTACACCCGCAATGCAAAGTGAAGACAAAAAGTATTGTATCATTCCTATGAATAAAATGCAACCCTATCGGCTCACAGAATTTCTACGAAGACGGTGATGGGATTAAGGGTGTGAGGAAAGCCTGTTCAAATTCGGCCGCCTTGATTGGCTTGCTGAAAAGGAAGCCTTGCGCTTCATGACAATGCTGCTGGCGTAAAAATTGCAGCTGCTCCTTGTTCTCGACACCCTCAGCGGTTACCTTCAACTTCAGATGATGCGCCATGGATGTGATCGTCGATACAATCGCCGCGTTGTTGCTGTCTTCCATAACCTCTGAAACAAAGGAACGGTCGATCTTAAGCCGGTCGATTGGCATATTCTTCAGATAGTGCAATGAACTATAGCCTGTCCCGAAATCATCTATGCTGATGAACACACCCAGCCGTTTCAGACGGTTAAGCTGATCAAAGGCGGTTTCTTTGTCCAGAGTCATACTTTCGGTAATTTCCAGATCGACATAACAAGGATCAAGCCCGATCTCCTGCAAAATGGCAGCAATTTTGCCGTCCAGGTTCGGCTGAAGAAACTGGCGCATGGACAAGTTGATCGAGACACATATCGGCCGGTACCCTGCTGTCTGCCACTGTTTGTTCTGGAGGCAGGCCGTTCTAAGGACCCATTCACCGATTGGAACAATCAGCCCGCTCTCTTCGGCAATCGGAATGAAATCGATTGGCGACACAAGTCCACGCTTGGGATGCTCCCAGCGCAGCAGTGCTTCCATGCCGACAATTTCTTCGGTATCCAGCTGCACCTGCGGCTGATAGACGAGATAGAACTCATTGCGTTCCAGTGCCCTGCGCAGATCATTCTCCAGCTTGAAGCGTTCCTTGGCCTTCATTTGCATGGCCGGGGTGTAGCGGCGGATTTCTACACCCTGTTCTTTGGCATTATGAACAGCGGTATCGGCATTCTGAATCAGTTCTTCTGCAGTGTCCCCGTCCCCAGGGTAAATACTCATTCCGAGACTTAGTGAAATGTGATATTCTCCAGACTCAAGCTTTACCGGTGTTTCGAATAACCGCAAAAGCTCAGTCGCCCGGACCAGACAGTTCTCCACACCGGTGCGGTCTGTCATCAGAAAAGCGAACTCATCGCCACCCATGCTGTACATTTCTTCGTTTGACTTGACTTCATTTCTTATGCGCTCTGCAACCAGCTGCAGCAGCAGATCTCCAGCGTAATGACCAAGTGAATCATTGATGTTCTTAAAGTGGTTGATATTCATAATCAAGAACGCTGAGAATCCTTGAGTCTTGTCTTTTTCGCCGCGATGAACGATTTCTTCAGCGTGCTGCATCAGACACCTTCTATTCGGCAGTCCTGTTAATTCATCATGATACGCCAAATAATTAATCCTCGCTTCCGCCTGTTGGTTCTCATGAAAAGGCTCTTCAATCGTCAACCGGTAGACACCGGTAAGCAAAAGGTAATAGGCTACTCCGCTGCTTAGCATTCCAAAGAGATAGTCCATTTCGCCGATACTGAACAGATTCATAAAAAAGACCTGGCCCATGGCGAAGAAGATCAGCGCACGGATAATTATGAGCAATGACGCCGATTTTTCAATTTTGCCCGGGTACACGATAATAGCTACTCCAAGCAGATAAACAAAAAGCACAGCCATATCCACGATATGCTTTAAAGTGTTTATCCATGAATAATCCCACTGTTCCGCAGCAATAGAGTGGCTGAAGATTAGTCCCCCCAAAGAAAGCACAATCAGCAAAATAGCAACACTGAAGACCTTCTTCTTGCCTCTAACAGATACCGGCTGATCCTCTCTGCTAAAAATAACTAGGATTCCAAGTGCACTTGCCAAACGGGAGAAGGTGAGCAGCCAAAGCGATTGTTCTGAAGTAATGTACGAAGAAATCCCGGGAATACCTGCAAAGCTTAACGTGTGTAAGAAATCAAAAATACATACTCCAAAAAATAAAGCAGAGGTGTAAAGTCTTGCCTTGGATAATTTATCGGAGAAAAACAGCCAGCCCTGAGCAAAAATTGCGAAACCAAAAGCAATATTGCAACAGCCGATCATAAGATAGAGGGCCGAAAGCCAATTCTGATTCTCAATATTACTGAGCGGTGTACGAAAAATTTGAATTAGAAGGAACAGCACAGCTCCTACTATAGCCGCTTGAATGGTCTTTCTCTCTTCTTGTCTCATAAGTCCCTCGCGTCTGAAATGATATCTATTTATAAATATACGGATAAATTTAAGTCCTATGTATAAATATCGGCTTGGCTACCCCATAAAGTTACATTCTTGTTTCTTTATTATAAAAGAAAAAACAGCAAAAAAAGCACCTTCCTCTGATATAGAGGTCAGTGCTTCTGCAGGATACCGATTATTTATCTCCGAAGTTCACCTCAGGAGTTGTAAGCTTATCATAAAATTCTACAGCCTTATCTTTGTCTTCCGAAGAACGCAGCGCCATTGCAGAGCGCGGATGCTCATCCAGTGTGCCGGTGATCATGTAAGGAATAATATATCCCCATTCTTCCTTCTCCCGCAGAGGAATCATCAACCGCTCAACGACATCCAGAACCGGCCGCAGCGTATATTTTGTATTTTTCAGATGGGTAACCAGCAGCTCGGTCGGGCAGTTGCCTGCGGCGCGGCCCATGCCGTAACAGGAGGCATCAAGCAGCTCTACACCCTTCTCGGATGCAATAAGCGTATTGGAGAAGGCCAATTGAAGATTGTTGTGGGTATGTACGCCCAAACGTTTATTCGGCAAATGCGTTCTGAACTTTTCCACCAGATAATGAATATCATTATGATCCAGGCTGCCGTAAGAATCCACAATATATACAACGTCAACCACGCTCTCGCGGATTTGTTCAAATGCCTCCAGCAGCTCATTCTCCATCACGTTAGACAAAGCCATAATATTGATCGTTGTCTCATACCCAAGATCATGGAAGGTCTGCACCAGCTGCAAAGCCTTGTCCACATCCTTGCTATAGCAGGCTACACGGATGAGATCCAGCATGCTTTCACTGCGCGGCAGAATATCATTAACATCCACGCGGCCGATATCTACAAGCGCGGAAAGTTTGGTGTTCCCCTTTTGCGGGATGACCTTGCGCAGGAAATCATCGTTCAGAAAACGCCACGGACCTGCTCCCTCTGCTCCTTTAAGCAGCTTCGGTGAATTTTTATATCCGATTTCCATATACTCAACACCGGCCTCGTTCAATCCGGCGTACAGATTCTGCACAAATTCAACACTAAAATCCCAATTGTTCACCAGTCCTCCGTCACGAATGGTGCAATCTACAATTTTACTCTGATTACTCTTCACTATTTGTTCTCCCTTCCACATATCCTTCATTATTGCCGCCAGCATAGACTTACTATGCAATCATTATCGTACAATCATACTTTAGTGAAGAAGAAGTTGTAAAGAAAATTCCAGGTTTCTTTCATATCCTTTTTCACAACAACGTAACAATGACATATATCACAGTAAATCTCTATACGAAATGCTACAGTACAAGAAAATGAATGAGATTGATTATCAGTCTCTCTCGGAGGGATAGAAAATGGCTTCTACATCCTGCTCCTTACTGCGCTTACAACCGGGCTCTACAGGCTCCATCCATAAAATAGAAGGAATGAACCCCATATTACGGCGCCGTCTGGCTGATCTAGGGGTATCCGAAGGCGTTAATATCCGGCTCAAGGGAAAAGGGCCTTTCTGGGGGCCTGTTACTCTGGAGTGCAACGGCCAGCTGTTTGCCATTCGGCGGAAGGAAGCCTCCCGCATTGAGGTGAATGTATCATGAGTTCAATAGCACTTTTGGGAAATCCCAATACAGGGAAAACCTCACTTTTTAATACACTTACTTCTTCCTATGAATATGTAGGGAACTGGGCCGGTGTAACCGTGGAGAAAAAGGTCGGCAGCCTGAAAAACGGCGCAGGAAAGCTGATCGACCTGCCCGGAATCTATTCGCTGCATCCGCTCTCCCGGGATGAGGGTGTAGCTGCCCAATACCTGATCGATGAATCGCCGGAGGCCCTGATCAATATTGTGGATGCCTCCCAGTTGGAACGGAACCTGCTGCTTACCCTGCAATTACTGGAATACGGCAAACCTACTGTGCTGGGTCTGAATATGATCGACGTTGCCAAAGCACGGGGCATTGTTGTAGATCACGAAATATTGCAAGAGCGTCTCGGCATTACCGTGCTGCCCCTGATTGCCAGAACCGGCAAAGGAAGCGGACAAGTGCTCAGCGTTCTGGAGAAAAGAACGACAATCCCCCCGGTCAACTTCAAACTTGATTATGGTGAATTGGCTGAAGCAACCATTTCTTCGATTGAGCAGGAATTACAGCATACCCCGGGCTTACCAAACCGCCGCTGGGTCGCGCTCCAGCTGATGGAACAAAATCCTGTCGTCCTTGAACTGCTCAAGAAACGTGTAAATACGGACCGCCTGTTGATGATTTGTGACAACTGTCAAAGCGAACTACAGAACAAGAAGCTGGCATTGACCCTTCCGCAATGGATTCGTTCCATCCGTATGGATCATATTCGTGCCGTATGTCTGGCGGCGATGGATACTACAGCACAGAAACCGCATAATCTGACAGAAAGACTCGACTCCATTTTGACACACCGTTTCTTGGGATTGCCTCTGTTCATCGCCTTTATGTACGCGATGTTCAAAACAACCTTTGACTGGGTAGGCGGACCTTTATCGGATATTGTAGACGGATGGATTTCCGGTCCGATCAGTGAAGGCGCCACTTCCCTGCTTCAAACCATTGGAGCTTCCGGCTTCACGCATGCGCTTATTGTAGACGGTATTATCGGCGGTGTTGGTGGTGTAGTTGTTTTCGTTCCACAGATCTTCATCCTGTTCCTGATGATTTCCTTCCTCGAGGACTCCGGTTACATGGCGCGTGTCTGCCTGTTGATGGACAGCACGATGGAGCGGATGGGTCTTAACGGCAAAGCCTTCATCCCGTTCATTATCGGCTTCGGCTGCAATGTGCCTGCCATTATGGCTGCGCGCAGTATTGAACAGCCCAAAGACCGTATGCTGACCACACTGCTGATGCCGCTCATGTCCTGCTCAGCAAGACTGCCGGTATACCTGCTGTTTGCAGCGGTCTTTTTTCCGGCCCAGCAAGCCACGGCCGTACTGGCAATGTATGTCATGGGTGTCGTGTTTGCCCTAATCCTATGTAAGCTGTTCTCCAAACACCTGTTTAAGAATGAATCGTCTATCTTTATTATCGAACTTCCTCCTTACCGGATGCCGCAGCTCAAAGCGCTTGGCCGCAGTACCTGGGAGAAGGGCAAGGGCTTTCTGCGCAAGGCGGGAACTATTATCCTCGCCGGCTCGGTAATTATTTGGCTGATGTCTTACGCAGGTCCCGGCGGATTCAACGTTGAAATGGATCATAGCTTCCTGGCGAAATTCGGGGGAATGATTGCACCACTGCTATCCCCGCTTGGCTTTGGGACCTGGCAGGCAGGCTCAACGCTTGTACCCGGATTCCTGGCCAAAGAGGTCGTAGTATCTACCATGAACATCATTTATCATGCTCCGGATGCTGCTGGACTGGAAGGACAAATTTCCCAAGTCTTTACTCCGCTAAGCTCAATAAGCTTCATGGCCTTTATCCTGTTGTATATTCCTTGTCTGGCAACTGTAGGGGTTATTAAGAAGGAAACGGCGTCTTGGAAGTGGACCTTCTTCTCCATGAGCTACTCCCTCGTACTGGCATATATTGTATCTCTGGTTATTTTCCAGGGCGGACGTTTATTGGGATGGTCGTAGAATCTGCAACAAACAGATTTCTTGATGAAAGCGGGGCTTGGCAATGATAATAAATATTTTAATTATAGCGGCTGTGTTTGGTTACTCCGGCTGGATGATTTACCGGCATGTTCAAAAGGGCAAACAGGGGGCTTGTGCTGGCTGTGACAAGGGGAAAACCTGCTCGGCGGCATCCCTGGACTCTCCGTTCTCCTGCGGTGGAGGAGTACCCAATAACAAGCTTTAATCGTCAGCACGGACGGATAGGAAGAAATAAACGGGTTTGAATTCCCCGCCATACGGGTATGTTTGTTATAAGCAACTGCAACGAAGACCAATACCCAAGGAGGAATAACCATGAACACCAAAAAAACGTTATTTACCACGGTAGCATTGGGAGCAGCCTATTTACTGAAAAATAAAAATACCCGCGACAAGATCATGAACGGCATACAGTCTTTTACTTCTCAAGTAAAAGCCAAAAAATCCAGCGGAACCGTATAGGCCACTCTGCCGGATGAAGGATCAGCATTGGAAAAGCCGTAAAGCTCCGGATGATGGAGCTTTACGGCTTTTGTTTGATGTGATCATCCTCTAGGAATGGGGCTGCTGACTTATTCCCAGCAGATATTCCAGCAACGTCCGGACCATTACACCCGTGGCACCTTTCGGATTAACCCCCCGCTCCCTGGAGAGGAATGCCGTTCCGGCAATGTCCAAGTGAATCCAGGGCAGTCCTTCAGCGAACTCGCCGATAAATAATCCGGCTGTTGTAGCCCCCCCGAATCTCCCGGCAGCATTGCGGACATCCGCGACCTCGCTTTTCAGCATCTCACGGAATTCGGGATACACCGGCAGCTGCCATATCTTCTCCCCGGACAACCTGGAAGCCTCCATGAGCTCCTGCATAAAGGTCTGGTCATTGGTAACGGCTCCTGTAGCAACATCCCCCAGTATGGACAGCACAGCCCCTGTGAGGGTAGCTACGTCTATGAACCGCTCCGCTCCCCACTCCCGGGCATAGGTGAGTCCGTCTCCCAGTACTATCCGGCCTTCGGCATCGGTATTTAGCACTTCAATGGTTCTTCCACTGAGAGAGGTCACAACATCACCTGGCTTAAAAGCACTGG
Source organism: Paenibacillus sp. FSL L8-0470 (assembly GCF_038008625.1). NCBI lineage: Bacteria > Bacillati > Bacillota > Bacilli > Caryophanales > Paenibacillaceae > Paenibacillus > Paenibacillus sp. FSL L8-0470. Next base: position 1,488,886 of record NZ_JBBOZM010000001.1, on the reverse strand, counting down.
CTGAAGGCATATTTTCGGCAGAAGGAATAACTATTACGGCATTGAGCTTCGGGCGCAGCCTGCCCAGCGCCTCTGTCACCCCAAGCACGGCTGCAGCACCGCCCATGTCGCTGATCATCTCTTCCATGCCTGGTGCTCTCTTCAGTGAAATGCCGCCGGTATCGAAAGTGATGCCCTTGCCGACAATTCCCACGACGTCCTTCCACTCGTTTGTTCCCTGATAACGAATGACGATCATCCGCGGCGGATGAATGCTGCCTTTGCCGACAGCAAGCAAGCCTCCCATTCCCTTCTGTTCAATCTCCCGTTCATCCAGCACTTCAGCGGGAAATCCATAACGTTCAGCCACATCAATCGCCGCGGCCGCAAGCGCAGACGGTGTCAGCTGATTGCCGGGAAGGTTAGTTAGGTCCCGGGCCAAATTGGTTGCTTCGCCAAAGGCCAGCCCCCGCTCGATCCCCTGACTCCAGCTATTCCCCTCAGCTTCTTCCACCTTAAGCTCACTATGGAATGTAATGGAGGTCAACCCTGCAAACGCAGGCTGCTCCTGCTTATAATGTTTGCGCCGGTACGCCCCCAGTACAAAGCCCTCTGTAAGCGCCTGAGCAGTCATTTCCGGCTCTTTCACCTTTAAGCCGGCAGGTAACTGGATCACGAGTGTTGCCGCCTTCAGCCGTAATGCAGCCCGGGATACTTGGGCCGCCAGCACCCTGATCTCCTCTGCGTCGAAATCTCCGCTGCCGCTCCCCGCCAGCAGAATGACAGGAATTTCAAATGCCTCCCCAGCAGGCAGTGTATAGGTCTGGTTCAGCTTGCCCGTAAAAAGCCCGGCTTTGACCAGCGGATCCATTCGCTCCTTCCACTCCGTTGCAAGACTGCCCGCCTCAATTTCAGTTTGTGAGACTATATAACAAAGAACATCGCCCTTTATGGCAGCTATTGAACTGCCGCAGCTCCATTCAATATTCAATAGAACTCCTCCAATCATCTTCCATTTTAATAATCCGCTAATAACGCAGATAAGGCTGATTCCTGCACTTAGCTGTGCAATGCAGGAATCAGCCTCTTTCGCTTATTAAGTATAACTCAGTTTTGTCCAAAAATCCGCCCAGAACCCTTTTACTGAATAAGCGGCAAAGAAATGACAAACCGGGTGCCCTCGTTGACTCTGCTGCTTACAGAGATGCAGCCGCCATGATTCTTGATGATCCTGTCACTTACGGACAGCCCAAGCCCCGTCCCGTTTTCCTTCGTCGTAAAGAAAGGGTTGAACAACCTGTCCAGTGTTAAGATATCCATCCCTTTGCCGTTGTCGGAAATAAAGATACGGACCTCCGCCCCTTCCCGGCGTGCCCCTACCTCAATCTTTCCAATTTGGTCATCGTCTCGCTCTGTAATCGCTTCCATTGCATTTCTAATCATATTCAGCACCACCTGCTTCATTTGCTTGACATCACCGGAGATGATCATATCGCCATGCAGCGTGTGGAGATTAATCTGGCAGCCTTTCATCAAGGCTTCACTCTCTGTTAGCAGGACAACCTCTTTAAGCAATGCCGATACAGGAATCATGCTGACCTGCGGGACCGAAGGTTTGGAAGAAGTCAGAAATTCATGAATAATGTCATTGGCTCGGTCAATCTCAGCCAGTATAATTCTGCCGTATTCTTCTTTGCCTAATTGATGCAGATGAGGATGAAGCAATTGAATAAATCCGCGGATCGCAGTGAGCGGATTACGAATCTCATGGGCGATAGAAGCGGACAGCTTGCCCAGCATAGCCAGGCTGTCATTCTGGTAAGCGGTTTGCTCGATCAGCTTGTAATCGGAGATTTCTTTGAACGTAAACAAATAACTGCCCTTCATTTGCTCTCCGCAGCATAAGGAAACCCGCCAGTAACGGCCGTATTCATCTACGAACTCATAGCTCTGCTTCCCCTTTTGCACCATCTCCCGATAACTCCGCAGTACCTGCTTCTTCTTAAAGCGGCTGAGCTGGATGTGAGATAGCAGATGAGCCATCGTGCAACCCAATAGAGAATGGCGGTTCAGTTCAAGCATGCCATACATTTGTTTATTAACAAAAGTTAGAACTCCCTCTTCATCAAAAAGTAAAATCCCACTGTCAATGTGCTCCAGTACATCCTCATATGTAGTGTCCATTGATCCGGATTGAAACGTTCTTGCCGGTAAAAGCAAGCTTTCTTGATATTGGCTTATCACGATACGAAGTTCCCCCTTTTACTGCATTTGACGAAGACGCTTAAGCGACATCAAATTACTATGTATTTGAGTATATGACGAAGCCGCCAGAACATTCGGAAATCGTATTATATTATCCAACCGTTTCAACTATATTCCAATCATATCCAAGAGAAGAAGACAACGCAATCGGAGAAACTGTCGAATCCTAAAAATATTTCTAAAATGATTCTTAAGACACATTAAATATCGTTCCAAAACAAAATTCCGCTCTTTTTCCGTACAAAAAAAAGCCCTCGCTGCCGCGAAGGCTTCCATAATGAAATATTCCAGGGCTATCCCATCGAATTCTTGATGACCTTAAGCTTTCTGCTGCAAGCGATGGCGCCGCTGACTCATTACGGCCAGGCGCTTCTTAAGCTCACGTTCCCATTTGGTATCTTCGATCTGCTTGGCAACAGCCAGCAGGTCAAGCGCCATATCGATCTGATTCTGCACAATGGCGAGAGGATCTTCACTCTCCACATTAATGACGTTTTCGAAGATCGCTTCCTCGTCTTCCATCACATAGTCTTGAAAATCAACATCGGTTACCCCGTCGCCATGAGCATACTCTGCCAGAATCTCATACTCATTTTCGACTTTGTAATGTACCTCTACCCGGTGGCATACCGGACAAAAAAGCAGGGGAACATTATGGACTTGCGTGCGATAATGTTTTAGGGTTCCCTTAGTTCCAACCATACTCGCTCCACAGCAAAAGCTCATACTTGTTCACCCTCCTTGGTAAGTTCCATTGATTTGGTATTATTGTATTACAAGATGCGGGGAGAGATTCCTCTCCTTCAGGCTATATATTAACCTCTGCGCCCGTTTTAAAACGAAATACCGTTAAATAAGGGCTCTTTGTTGCAAAAAACCCCCTTTCCGGGAATTGCTCCCGCAAGGAGGTTCTCATTAGTATATCAAAGAACGCTTAAAGACATAGGCTTACAGGTTCTTGTCGCCTGGTTTCCAGTTCATAGCGCACAGTCCGCCGGATTGCAAGGCTTGCAGAACACGAAGTGTTTCTTCTACGCTGCGGCCTACATCATTGTGGTTAACCACTTGATATTTCAATTCGCCTTCAGGATCGATGATGAACAGTCCACGAAGCGCCACGCCTTCTTCTTCGATCAGGACGCCATAGTCACTGGCAACCTTCTTCGTGATGTCCGAAGCAAGCGGGAAGTTGACTTGTCCAAGACCATTCATATCTTTTGGTGTGGTAAGCCATGCTTTGTGGCTGTGAATCGAGTCGATGCTCACACCCAGAATTTCTGTATCGAGTGCTGCAAAATCAGCAGCAGCATCGCTCAATGCTGTAATTTCTGTCGGGCACACAAAAGTGAAGTCAAGCGGATAAAAGAAGAATACAAGCCATTTGCCGCGATAGTCGGACAAGCTTACCTTACCAAAATCTTTACCGTCGCCCGTTACTGTTTCCATAGTGAAGTCAGGGGCTGGTTTACCTACCAAACGTTCTGCCATTGCTTAAATCCTCCTTTGATTATGTAAGAAAAACAACCACTTGTGACAGCTCCGCGAGGAAACCGGCGCAATATGCTTTTCTTGAATTATGATGGTTGGTCAATTTCTTATTGCTATAGACCAAATGGTATCATCGTACAAAATCAAAGTCAATATTACATTCATTACTTTTTTATAATTATTATAAATAAGCAACTTTCTGTGAAGTTTTTTGTTTTTCTGAGTCAAAGGAGGTAAGCTGTGGTACCTTACACTTTGCGGATCGCCGCAACAATCAGATCGCCCATTTCCGTTGTGCTGATCGCTTTGCTCTTGTCTACTGCAATATCGCTCGTACGGTGGCCTGCATCCAGCACTTCAGCCACAGCGGTCTCAATTGCAGCTGCCGCCTCCTCGTAGCCAAAGGTCATGCGGAACATCAGCGCAAGCGACAGGATGGTCGCGATGGGGTTGGCCAGACCTTGGCCGGCAATGTCAGGCGCGGAGCCGTGGACCGGCTCATACAGGCCGTAGGTGCCCTCACCCAGTGAAGCTGATGCCAGCATACCGATGGAGCCAGTCAGCATAGCCGCTTCATCACTCAGGATATCCCCGAACATGTTCTCGGTAACAATGACATCGAAGCTGGATGGACGGCGCAGCAGCTGCATTGCGCAGTTGTCCACGAGCACATGCTCCAATTCCACCTGCGGATACTCCGGAGCAATTCTGTTCACAACCTCACGCCATAAGCGGGACGTCTCCAGGACATTCGCTTTATCGACACTCGCCAGCTTATTTCGGCGTTTACCGGCAATTTCAAAGGCCTGGCGGACAATACGTTCCACTTCCGTTACGTTATATACGCAGGTATCAACAGCTTCTTCCCCATGCTCACCTTGGCGGCGCAGCTTCTCTCCGAAATAGATGCCCCCCGTCAGTTCCCGTACAACCATGAGGTCAGTGCCTTCCAGCACTTCCGGTTTCAGCGTTGACGCATCCTTCAGGCAATCGAACACAACAGCCGGACGCAGGTTGGAGAACAGCCCCAGTGCTTTGCGGATACCGAGCAATCCTGTTTCCGGACGCAGCTCCTTCGGATTGTTGTCCCATTTCGGTCCGCCGACGGCTCCGAGCAGTACTGCATCTGCACTGCGGCAAATTTCCAGTGTATCTTCCGGCAGCGGGGTTCCCCGTTCGTCAATCGCAATGCCGCCGAACAGCGCATGCTCAGTTTCAAAGGCGTACCCGAATACCTCTTCCGCTTTCTTGAGTACTTTTTCAGCTTCAGCTACAACTTCAGGTCCGATACCGTCCCCGGCAATTACGGCAATTTTTTTAACATCGCTCATTCCAGTCACTCCTTAGATTGCCTGCTTCACGCAGACATAGTTCTTCTTTATATTGTTGTATCATACCGCCGGGAAAAGGACAAAGATATAGATTCTATGGAAGTGATAGGTATCTCCTATAAGTCAACCAGACTTGAAGTAAGCGCTGTATCCACAAGTTCGCACAAAAGGCTCCCCAGTCATCTTCTTCCAGTCTGACCGGAGAGCCCTTTTACCACAAGCTTGTCATTGTGGATTAATGATTATCGAATCTGATCTTAAAAGCATTCTGCGAATTGGCATTGGCGTTCTTTACGGTGACTACCAGAGATGCATTCGGAGCCAGGTAATTGTTGAGTCCGCCGGACAGGCTGGAACCCCCAATCGTTCCCAGGTTTATTGTTTGTCCGTTGGCGTAAACAAGAGAATAGCTGCCTTGAAATTTACCCGTTACCTGGTCGGTTCCCGTATCCATAGCACCTACGTTGGTAATTCTGAAAATTGCGGTTTGCGTTGTACTCGAAGTATTTTTGTACTTGAAGGTGACTGTATCATCATTTTTCAGGCTGTGCTGGACAAAATAATCCAGGTTGGGAATAAGAACGGTGGAAGAGACAGCAAAAACGGAAGACACCATACTGAACATCATTACTAATGCGACTCCAGCAGATAAGATACCTTTTTTTCTCATAATATTCCTCCTTTAGAAAATGTAAGCGTATTTATATGCTTGTCTCCATTCTACCATTAGGGTTAAATTTGTATATACATTTATTACTGATTTCTGCAAGTGCTGCTGTGTTTGCTCTTGTTTCTTGAGTTGTTTACAATTAGTATGCAGTTGTTCGTCAAAATGGATTGAGGGAGGGGTTGCAGAGTGCAATACACGAAGCTTGGCAAGTCCGGTCTGAAGGTCAGCCGCCTGTGTCTGGGAACGATGAACTTTGGTCCGATTACGGATGAGAAGGAAGCCTTTCGCATTATGGATGCTGCGCTGGATGCCGGGGTCAACTTTTTTGATACCGCTAACATTTATGGATGGGGTGAGAACTCCGGAATGACGGAGACGATCATCGGCCGCTGGTTCAAGCAGGGCGGCGGCCGGCGTGAAAAGGTCGTGCTGGCCACCAAGGTCTACGGGGCAATGAGCGACAAACTGGACGGACCCAACGATGAAGCAGGCCTGTCCTCCTATATTATCCGCCGCCATCTGGAAGGCTCACTACAGCGCCTGCAGACTGATCACATCGAGTTGTACCAGATGCACCATATCGACCGTAAGGTTTCCTGGGGCGAGCTGTGGGGTGCATTTGAGCTCGCTGTAAGCCAAGGCAAAATCGGCTATGTCGGCTCCAGTAACTTTGCCGGATGGGATATTGCCGTGGCACAGATGGAAGCGAAAGCCCGCGGTTTCCTAGGTCTAGTATCGGAGCAGCATAAATACAGTCTGACCTGCCGTCTCCCTGAGCTTGAGGTGCTGCCTGCCTCGAAGAATCTCGGCCTCGGCATTATTCCGTGGAGCCCGCTCGACGGCGGTCTTCTTGGCCGGAATGCACTCAAGAAGATTGAGGGCAGCCGCAGCGGCGGCAACTCTGAACGTGTAGAGCAATACAAGAGCCAGCTTACGGCCTTTGCCGATTTAAGCCGTGAGCTCGGGGAGCCACAGGATAATATCGCTCTGGCCTGGCTGCTGGCCAACCCTGCCGTAACGGCGCCGATTATCGGGCCGCGGACGCTTGAGCAGTTCGAAAGCGCCCTGCGCTGCCTGGAGATTGTGCTGGAGGAATCCGTGCTGAAGCGTCTGGATGAAATCTTCCCGGGACCCGGCGGGGAAGCCCCGAAAGCCTATGCCTGGTAGAACGCCACGGCCGTTAACTTCAGCCAATGGGCAGAAGCAGACCGGAAGAACCCTGTCCTTTTATTGATCTTATAAAGCAATAAGGAGCTGTTCTCCCGTAGAGCACAAGGGGGAACAGCTCCTTAATTTAATTATTCAGTCGTATCCACGGTCACTGCACCGTTGCTGGTTGATAAAGATACCTTATGGGTTCCGCTGCCAAGTACGGCAGTTCCATGGTTATCACCGTCGCGCTGCCAATTGATATTCCCCTTCAGCGCACCGTTGCTGGTGTCGGCAGTAATCTTTGCATCGCTTGCTGCCGGCAGGCTGGCGGTAATTTTACCGTTGCTGGATTTGAGATCCCAGTCACCTGTAGCCGCCGAGTCAATGGTAATCCTGCCGTTGCTGCTCTTGGCCGTTAAGGTGCCGTCTATATTCCCCAGGGTAATCGCTCCGTTGGAGCTGACAAGCTTCGCTTCCCCCTTAACATCTTTCACCACCATTGTGCCGTTACTCGTGTGGGCATCTACACCTCCGGCAACATCATGAATATCCAGGGTGCCGTTGCTGGTGTCAATTTCAATACCAGCCTTCAGGTCTGAGGCCTCAACTGAACCATCGCCGGTGTCAACTTGCACAGCCAGATTCATAGGAAGATTGACGTTCAGGTACGGATCCTTGAAATTAAATCCGATTTGAATATCGAGCCAAGTCGTTTCTTCGTCCAGCTCCAGAGTTAGGGTGTCTCCTTCCGTCGTCACCTTCCACTTCTTTTCCAGCGCACTTGCTGCTTCACTTGCCGATTTACCCGGAAGCTCCAGGCTGCCTTCATAATCAAGCGTACTGCCTTCCACACCTTGAACCTTAACCTTCCCGTTCGGCAATTCAATCTTAATTTTTTTGATTTCCGGCTTTACCTCCACGGTTCCGCTGAGCGGAGCCAACTGTGTCTTGCCGAGAATGCGGCTTATTGAGCCGCCGGTCAGCACAGTCTGTGCTCCACTAGCTGCGACCAGCACAATGATTAGGACAACTGCCCAACCACTGACACGGCTCTTAACCTCTGATCTGATGAAAAGCCTGAGCAGCATTTCCAGGCCGAACAGAATGAGCAACGCAGGCCAGATAAAACCCAGTGCGTCATACGTTACCACATCAAATTGGGCAAGTACAATTATGACACCCAGCACGATGCAGCCAATTGCGGCCGTAAAACTGCCGATTTTCCATCTCCCCATGGTTCATTTCCCCATTTCTCTATACTTTAGGATTTTTTCTAAGCATACTAAGCCCGTACCCGATTAAGCCAAGCGACAGCAGAATTGCCCCGATGTTCATATCTGTGAGAATGTGCCAGAGCCATGGGAAAGCAGTAATCAACAGCAGCAAGAAACCCACTACTACACAGCCAATACCCACCCAGACCGGATTCAGATCGTCATGCGGATAATCTGGAGCCGCAGGCATCCCCATCGTCCACGGCGCTCCGAAACTGTCTGGATGAAACATCATCCGCTCATGCTCAGCGGCGGATACTTTCATCCAGGCCGCCTTCTGCAGCGCATCAAACAGCTGGTAGAACCATAAGGCCGCGAGGGCGAATGGAAATACCGTCGGCATGGAAGGAATAAGTATGATGCAGAGCGATGCTCCAATCATATACTGAAGGCCCAACTTTTTGAATCCCAGATATAAATGGCCAATCCCTGGAACCATCGCGAGCAGAAACGTCAGCCAGCGTCTTTTTTTAATCATCTAATATGCTCCTTTAGTGTTAATTTTCTATTCAGCGCTTCCTTGAGCATTAAACCAGGATGAGACTGAAGTTGACATATGCCCATTAATTTCATTGATGCCATAGGCCAGATTCTCAAATACCCCCAATTGAAGCAGCAGGAAGGTTAAGCAAACAGCAAGTCCATAATGCATCCATGAGGTTCCTGGTGCAGTCCGGCGTCTGGACATAGTCGATTTAACGGTACGCTCTCTGCGCCCGGTTTCAAGCTGTTCAATGCGTGACATCACATCGGTGGTAAAGTCGGGATACTCTGGAAGATCCACCAGTTTCCCGCCCGTTTCCATCTCGCTCCACAGCGCCGCCAGCCCTCTGGCTTCTTCCAGCCACTGCGCGCAGTCGGGACAAGATTCAATGTGCAGACGAACATTCAACTCCATTTCAGGAGACAGCCAGCCTTCAATATAATGTGGCATCCATTCTTTTACTGTTGCACAATTCATCGCCATTCCTCCCCGCTTTTACGCATCATCTGTCTGGCCCTGTAGAGCTGCGATTCCACTGTTTTGACTGAAATCCCTTTTTGATCAGCAATTTCCTGATAGGAGTGACGCTGAAAATAATACAACTGCACGACCGACCGGTACGGTTCTGTGAGGTTGTTCAAATTCTCGTCCAGCTCCTGCGAGGCTTCCTTGCGCAGTGCAGCAGATTCAGGCGTCTGCGTCGTTACCCAGTCATTCTCCGTGTAATCTGCCATACTGCGGTGCCGCCACTCCCTGTCATTCGCCCGTTTCCAGTCGAGACAGGTCCGGTAAGCAATCCGGTACAGCCAGGTGGAGAATGAAGACTGCCCCCTGAAGGAGGGAAGTGCCTTGTAGGCTTTTATGAAGACTTCCTGGGCCATATCCTTGGCCGACTCGGCTTCTCCTGTAATTTTGATGCATACTCTGTACACCATGCCTTGATAACGATTGACCAGATGCCCGAAGGCCTGGTGCTCGCCGCTTAGCACAGCAGAAATCCACTCCGTCTCTTCCAGTATTCTCCCCTCCTTCAGCTTCATAAAGTTAGACGCCGGGCAACCGGAGTTCCCTGCAACGTTTTTAAATAATTTTTCTCATGAACATTCAAGCCTATTATGTATATCCTACAACAAGATAAATCCCTTTTTGAAGGATTAATGCCTTTTCTTGTCGAAATCACCTCATTATTATGGCAAAAAGCAAACTTATCCTAGTGATTGCCTTAACACTCGGAACTACAAACTCATAATAAATTGGTGGTGATTCAATGATTCGCGCAGTGCTTGTGGATGATGAGCGGCTTGCTCTCATGAATTTGAAGATGATGCTAGAGGCACTGGGGAATGTTGCGATTGTGGCTACCTTCACAGATTCAAGGAAAGCCGTCAGCGAAGCCGCTTACCTGAACCCTGACGTTATCTTTCTCGACATCGATATGCCCGAATTAAACGGACTGCAGGCAGCAGAAATCATACAAATTCACTGCCCCCGGACAAGCATTGTCTTTGTTACCGCTTATAACAGCTATGCAGTGGATGCCTTCGAGCTTCATGCCCTTGACTATGTTCTGAAGCCTGTGCGAAAGGAACGGCTGATAAAAACTCTCGCTCGCGTGGAGAAGAAAATGCACCATGCGCCGCAAGTGAACAACGGGAGTGAAATGATGATCCGTTGTTTCCAATGTCTCCGGTTCGAACGGAACGGACTGCAGCTGCACGATATCCGCTGGCGTACCGCAAAGGGGCAAGAATTATTCGCCTTTTTATTTCATCACCGAAATCGCTTCATCAGCAAAGACACGCTAATTGATCTGCTGTGGCCTGATTTCAATTTAAAGAAGGCTTCCAACCATCTGTATACAACTATTTATCAAGTGCGTCAATGCCTGAAGCAAGGGAAAACAGATCTGCAGATCAGAAATCTAAGCGGCGGGGAAGGTTATAAGCTGGAAACAGGAAGCATGCTGGTAGACAGTACAGAATGGGAAAAAGGAATCTTATCCCTTGAGCCGATAAATGCTGGTAACTATGGGCAGTACCAGTATTGGTTTGGCTTCTACTCGGGCGATTATTTGGCCGACTATGATTATTTGTGGGCAGAAAGTGAACGCCAGCGCCTGCGAAGCATCTGGCTGCATCATGCGATGGAGATGGCCGAGTTCTATATCGGCTGCGGAAAAATCCCGGAGGCGGTAACCGTGTATCAGCGGATTGTACAGCTGCAGCCTTATTTTGAGCAAGGCCATTTAGGCCTCATGAAGGTCTATGACCGCATAGGAGAACGTTCGGCGGTAGAGGAGCAATACAACATCTTAACGGATTTGCTGAACAGGGAGCTCAGCATTGAGCTGCCCGTCAATATTGAACGCTGGTATCATAATTGGAAGCATCACCTTCTCTGAATCCTCTAGAATGTCCCCCTCCTTTTTTGCAATCAAAAAAGCTGCCGGTACAGCAGACATTATTCCACTGTACTGACAGCTCGATAAGAACTTGTTTAGAGACACTGCACTTCTTTACAGCTGAGCATGATCACGCTGCGTGTAGGTTTTGCGTTTCTCCAGCAGCTTGTTGAGCGCATCCAAATAGGCTCTGGCACTGGCTTCAAGAATATCCGTGCTCAGTCCGCGGCCCTGTGCGGCCACTTCACCCTGCGACAGTACGACATGCACCTCTCCCTGCGCGTCTTTGCCCCGGCTGACCGCTTTAATCGAATAATCTCCGAGTGTCACTTCCTCACCCGTAGCCTGATCAATGGCATTATAAATCGCATCCACCGAGCCGTTACCTTCGGCCACCGCCACAATCGGCTGAGCCTCCTGGCTTTTAATAACAACCTTGGCGGTTGGCGTAGCTTCATTGCCATAGGTAACGTAAATCGTCTGCAGGCTGAAAATTTCCGGCGTATCAATCAGCCTCTCTTCCAGCAGCGCCATAATGTCCTCATCGGACACTTCCTTCTTCTTATCCGCCAGTTCCTTGAACCTTGCGAAGGCAGCGTTCACCTCTTCTTCAGAAACATCGTATCCCAGATCGCTAAGCTTATCGCGGAAGGCATGACGTCCGGAGTGTTTGCCAAGCACTAGCTTGCTCTCTTTGAGGCCGATGGTCTCAGGTGTCATGATTTCGTAGGTAGTCTTCTCCTTCAGCATGCCATCCTGATGAATACCCGATTCATGGGCAAAGGCGTTGGCACCAACAATCGCCTTGTTGCCCGGTACCACCATCCCGGTCAGCTTGCTGACCAGACGGCTTGTGCGTGAAATTTCCGAAAGCACCAGCGAAGTTTTTGCATTAAAAAACTCACTACGCGTCTCCAGCGCCAGCGCGACCTCTTCAATCGCCGTATTTCCGGCCCGCTCACCGATACCGTTGATTGTGCCTTCGATTTGATCCGCACCATTCTGGATCGCAGCAAGCGTATTGGCGGTGGCCATACCCAGATCATTATGACAGTGGGCGCTAAGCTGAACCCGCTCGATGTCCGGTACATTGTCCTTCAGGAATTTGAAAATAGCCCCGTATTCCGAAGGGTTCAAATAACCTACTGTATCGGGAATATTCACTACATTGGCACCCTCACGGATGGCCATAGCCACCATCTCGGCCATGAAGTCACGCTCTGTACGCCCCGCATCTTCCAGTGAAAACTCCAGCTTGGAAAAATATTTCTTGGCATAGCGGATAGCGGACTGCGCTGTCTCCAGCACCTGTGCTTTATCCATGCGCAACTTGTGCTGGCGGTGGATGGGTGAGGTGGCAAGAAAAATATGAATGCAGGGGTCCTGCGCTCCCTTCAGCGCTTCTTTCACCGCATCAATGTCACTCTCTCTGGAGCGGGAAAGACCGATCAGGGTAACATTCTTCACGGCTTTTGCCACTGCGTTTACCGCTGCCAGATCACCCGGTGAAGCCGCAGGGAATCCCGCCTCCATCCGGTCAATGCCCAGCTTTTCCAGCTGGTAAGCGATTTCGACTTTCTCTCGTGTGTTGAGGTTCACACCCGGCGACTGCTCTCCGTCACGCAGCGTCGTGTCGAACACATAAATTTTCCGCATGCTGAGCACCTCCTGAAAATTGTGCTTAAACCCTCAAATGCGGCCCGCAAAAGTTACGGCCGCATCTGAGGATTGCACTATAGTTTCAATAATCTTAAGTATATGAGCTTATTTCTTAATCCAGTGCATCATTTCACGCAGCTGGCTGCCTACTACTTCTACCGGATGAGCAGCTTCGTTGCGGCGGGTAGCTGTAAGGAAAGCACGGCCGGACTGGTTCTCAAGGATAAAGTCACGGGCAAATTTACCTTGTTGAATATCGGTAAGCACAGCCTTCATTGCTTTTTTGGTTTCATCCGTAACAATGCGTGGACCGGTTACATAGTCGCCGTATTCAGCAGTGTTGCTGATGGAATCGCGCATAGTGGCAAGTCCGCCTTCATAAACGAGGTCAACGATCAGTTTAAGTTCATGCAGACATTCAAAGTATGCCATTTCAGGAGCATATCCTGCTTCTGTAAGAGTTTCGAAGCCGGCTTTGATCAGAGCGGATACACCACCGCAAAGTACAGCCTGCTCGCCGAACAGATCGGTTTCGGTTTCTTCACGGAATGAGGTTTCGATAACCCCTGCGCGGGTACAGCCAATGCCTTTGGCATAAGCAAGGCCGATTGCTTTAGCATTTCCGGTTGCATCCTGCTCGATAGCGATCAGACCAGGAACGCCGAAGCCTTCAACATAAGTACGGCGAACCATGTGACCCGGGGATTTTGGTGCTACCAGCAGCACATCTGCATCCTTAGGAGCAACGATTTGACCGAAATGCACATTGAAGCCGTGGGAGAACATCAACGCTGCGCCGCTTTTGAGATTCGGTTCAATTTCATTCTTATATACGGATGCCTGTGTTTCGTCCGGCATGAGAATTTGCACTACATCTGCACGGGATACTGCTTCAGCTACCGGCAATACTTCAAACCCGTCATTTTTGGCGGTTTCGAAGGATTTACCTTCGCGCAGGCCGATGACAACCTGAAGCCCGCTGTCGCGCAGGTTTTGCGCCTGGGCATGCCCTTGGCTACCGTACCCGATTACTGCAATTGTCTTCCCTTTTAACACACTAAGTTCTGCATCCTGTTCATAGTACGTTGTCACTGCCATTGTCAATATCCTCCTTTAATTTGGGACCCATCGTAAAGAGCGGGTACTTCAAGAGCGCCAACTCGCGGTGGTGATCCGGACTGAGATTCAGGCTGCTCCTCAAGTCCCCGCTCTTTAGCGGGAACATTCAAATGATCTCATCAAATTAATGCAAACCAGCAGTAATCCGTTAAAGCCGTAAATTATGACAATTAGGCATTGCCGCGAATCATCGCTGTAACTCCTGTACGGGAAAGCTCCTTGATGCCGTATGGCTTGAGAAGTTCAATCATTGCATCAATCTTCTGAGTGTCTCCCACAACCTGCACCAACACGCTTGTTGTACCGATATCGACTACAGAGGCACGGAAGGTTTCGACTACGCCCATAATTTCCGGACGTTCAGCCGGATCAGCTTTGACCTTAATCAGCGCCAATTCACGGGCAACCATCGGTTTGGCACCAAGATCCACTACTTTAATAACATCAATCAGTTTATAGAGCTGCTTCTCAATCTGCTCCAGAGTATGCTGGTCACCAAGTGTAACAATAACCATCCGGGATAATCCAACCTCCTCGGATTGACCCACGGTAATGCTCTCAATATTGAACCCCCGGCGGCCGAACAACCCTGAAACCCGCTGCAGCACACCTGGCTGGTCATTCACAAGCACAGCAATCGTATGTCTCATCACTGTCATTCATCCCCCATCAGCATTTGATCAATGGTTGACCCTTGAGTTACCATCGGGTAGACATTTTCGTCTTTGGGAACAACGAATTCTACCAGAACAGGTCCCGGCGTTTCCAAAGCTTCCTTCCATGCTGCGCCAGCCTCTTCTTTGTTCGTGGCCCGCAGTCCCTTAACACCATAGGCTTCAGCCAGCTTTACGAAATCCGGGCTGCCGGCGAGGTCGGTATAGCTGTAACGCTTCTCATAGATCAGATTCTGCCACTGCCGGACCATCCCAAGCACCTGATTGTTAATAACTACAATCTTGACCGGAATGTTATTAATAGCACAGATGGCAAGCTCCTGGGAACACATCTGCATGCCGCCGTCCCCATTGATCGAGACAACCAGGCGGTCCGGGTGCGCCATTTGCGCTCCGATGGCTGACGGAAATCCGAAGCCCATTGTTCCAAGTCCCCCGGAGGTGATCCATGAACGGGGATGATTAAATTTATAATATTGTGCAGCCCACATCTGATGTTGTCCTACATCTGTAGTAACGATAGCTTCACCTTTGGTGGTGTCGTTTATCATTTCAATAACCCATTGCGGTTTAAGCTCAGTCTCCGAATCCTTGTAGCGAAGCGGCTGATCCAGCTTCCACTGGGCAATTTGTGTTCTCCAGGCATCAGCACCTGCTGCCCGGCGTGCATCGGGAATCAGCATCTCCAGCACTGTCTTCACGTCGCCAACGATCGGAATGTCAGGCGATACATTTTTGCCGATTTCTGCAGGATCGATATCAATATGAACAATCTTGGCTTTTGGCGCGAAGCCGTCCAGCTTGCCGGTAACACGGTCGTCAAACCGGGCACCGATATTAATTAGCAGATCACACTGTTGAATAGCATTGTTGGCGGTATATGTGCCATGCATGCCCGGCATTCCCATCCATAGCTCATCCGCACTCGGGAAACAGCCCAGTCCCAGCAGAGTTGTTGTAATCGGAATTTCCGTCCGTTTTACGAATTCATACATCTCTTCATGCGCTCCGGAGTAGATGACACCGCCGCCTGCAATAATAATCGGACGTTCTGCAGCATCAATGGCCCGGATCAGCTTATCGAGTTGAAGTTTGTTCGGAACGGTCCGCGGGTTATAACCACGAAGGTTAACGCCTTGCAGCTCCACCGGATTGAATAACATTTTGGCTGCCGAGACATCTTTGGGAATATCAATCAGCACCGGACCTTTACGTCCTGTATTGGCAATATGGAACGCCTCATGAATGATTCGCGGCAGATCCTCAACATCACGTACCAGATAGCTATGCTTCGTAATCGGCATTGTGATGCCTGTAATATCCGCTTCCTGGAATGCGTCGGTTCCAATCAGGCTGGAGAAGACGTTCCCGGTGATGACCACCAGCGGAACAGAATCCATAAAGGCGGTGGCAATGCCGGTTACAAGGTTGGTAGCCCCGGGTCCGGAGGTAGCGATGCATACTCCCGCTTTGCCGCTCGCTCTGGCATATCCGTCAGCCGCGTGAATTGCGCCCTGCTCATGCCGGGTCAGAATATGTTTGAAATCATCGAAGCCATGAAGCGCATCGTAGATGTACAGCACAGCCCCGCCCGGGTATCCGAATACAGTATCAACGCCTTCCAGTACTAGACTGCGCAGCAGGACTTCGGATCCCGTAATCACCTCGGGATTCTTCCATTTCTCACGTAACTGCTCTGTAGACCGCACTTCCGGTATATTCGCGCTCATCAGTATTCCTCCCTTCGATATTTAACATTCATTATGAAAATGACAGACCGTCTTTTATACAGCTGTAAGAATTGGCTATACTCCTTGAAAGTTAGTGTTCACCAACCCAGTGCAGCTAACCATCCTCTTATGGGCAACAAAAAAACCTTCCGCCACCCACGCGCAAAATAGAAGCGCGTGAGGGACGAAAGGTTGATCTTCCGTGGTACCACCCATGTTTGCATTACATCTCGCGATGTAACGCCTTATCAGGTAACAAAAATCCATCGATGTAGGCAGGGCCCAAATCTTTGTACCTGAAGTCCCTAACGCGGACTAAACGATTCCCCCTAATAATTCCACCACTGTTGCCGATGGACCTTTCAGGAAAACAGCTCCGAGGTGAGCTCGTATATAAGGGATTCTGGTGGAGGTTGCAGCAATTCCTCTCACTCTCTGAGCAAAAGAGCCCTTAAAACTTCGTCCTCATCATTGCCGATGCATGTATGTTCGATAAAATGTTTAGACACATTATATGATTCCTCACACGGTTAAGTCAATACCCTTATTTCCGTAACTGACACAAATTGTTGTTCTGGTTTGCCGTAACGCCCACACCGCCCTGGGCATATGATGTACGACAATGCGTGGAAAGGAGGCGCTCTATGATTCGTTACCGTAGACCAAAGCAGGACGACACCGTCATTCTGGATCTGATTGAAAAGCAGCTCGTCCCATTATCCCATCTCCCCCAAACCGTAATTAATCAGGTCAGAAAAGATCTGCCCCGCCGCTTGGGGCAAGGAGTTACACTGGTAGCCTGCCCAGACTATGAGAGCGATCCGCTGGGGTTTGTCCACTTTATGCTGCACGGTGATCTGCTGTATATTGATATGCTGGCCGTAGCCCCTGCAGCAAGGCGCAAACATTGGGGGAATATGCTCATGGACCGCGCAGAGCGGTTTGCATTATCTCGCGGTTGTCAGCGGGCCAAGGTTGCTGTTGATACTGGAAATACTGCCGGTATTTCCTTTTATCAAAAAATGGGCTACAGAGTAGCCCGTTATCAGGCGCAAAACTATTGTTATGAGTTTGAAAAGCAGTTCAATTGACTCTGCTGCTTATAATCTTCTTAAAAAAAGCCAATTGGTGGTACCGGAGCTCCGCCATAAGGTCCAGGAGCATATCCTCCATACTTGTTATAACCATATCCACCATATGGATTGCCTCCATACGGGTACCCCCCATAACCAGGGCCATATCCGCCGGCATAAGGGGCTGTGCCTACGGCAAGCAAATCAAACAGTACCAGCGGGATCAATGCTTTGGTTTGTACTTTCTTACCGCTGACACGCTGTAGGATTAGACGGTTTCCAGAAATGCGGAGCAGCTTGCCCGTCACTTTAGAACCATCTTTTTTCACTGCAACGATATTTCTGCCCACCAGCTTCATTACCTGTTTCTTTGTAACCGGCTGTGCCATAATATCCCTCCTAAAAGTTTAGTAAGCGTCTGCTTACACATCTGTCTCATATGCATTAGCATAAGTTTCAACACAGTTTATTCGGCGCGTCTGCTGTTCGCCTGTACACATGCCCTGTCCAGCGAAAGAGTGGCAATAACTTGTGGTTTAGCCACACTGCAACCTCTGCAGATATGACTCAAAACAAAGTGGAAACGGCTTTGCCGTCCTCAAAAGGACGGCATCCGTTTCAGCGAGAAATAGAAGGATAATTTATAGCATGAAGCCTATAAATTCTTATATTGCACAAAAAAACGCATTTTCGGCAACAGCCGGAAATGCGTTTTTGATTAATACTGCTATTCAAATCAACTGCGGGTCTAACGTTTGCCGGGATCGTATGGCTCACCGAGCGCTTTTGGCGCCGAAGAGCGGCCGACAGCACTTACCAGCACTATAATCGTCAATACATAAGGAATCATAAAGATAAATTCCTGAGGGATACTATTGGACCATTCAAACAACTGCACATAGTTGCGGATAGCCTGGGAGAATCCGAAGAATACTGCGGCTCCAAAGGCACCAAGCGGGTTCCATTTACCGAAGATCATTGCTGCAATGGCAATAAAACCTTGACCGGAGATCGTATTATGCCCAAAGGTACCTGTAGTCGTCAGCGTAATTGTCGCTCCGCCGATACCGGCCAGCAGGCCACTCAGCATAACTCCGATATATCTCATCCGCTTTACATTGACACCCAGCGTATCTGCAGCACTCGGATGTTCGCCAACTGCGCGTAAGCGAAGGCCAAAAGGAGTCTTAAACAACACAAAGTAAATGACAATAACCAGCACAATCGCCAAATAGGTTGTCGGATAGGAATTAAAAATCCCTTCGCCAATAACCGGAATCTTCGAAAGACCTGGCACCGGTATTTTTTTGAAGCCATCCAGCAGCGGTGTTTCACCAGCGCCCTCAAAAAGCAGCTTAACTATATAAAGCGTACTGCCGGCAGCAAGGAAGTTAATTACCGTACCGCTGATCGTCTGATCGGCTTTAAAGGTAATTGCGGCCACCGCATGAATCAATGAGCCAATCACACCCACAGCCATAGCGCAAATCACACCAACCCACGGAGCCCATGCCCCCATTCCGGCATCCTGGGCATAATATCCGCCCACGGCTGCCGCAAAGGCACCAAACATCATCAAACCTTCAAGACCGATATTGACTACCCCGGAGCGTTCAGAGAAGATGCCGCCCAGCGCGGCAAAAATGAGCGCTGTGGAGAATACAAGCGTTGTATTGAGCAGTTGTCCTAACGTCTGCAGATCCATCTATAACACCTTCTCTTTCTTACGCTTGAAGTAAAACGGTTTAAGCACCCAGCGGATAATTCCTTGTGCCGCAATAAAAAATATAATTGAACCGATTACGATACGGATCAGTTCCGGTGGAACATCTGCTCCAAAGCTCATGCCTGCCGAACCATACGTCAGTATTCCATACAGGATAGCGGCCAGTACGACTCCAAGCGGATGAGTCAGTCCAAGAAGCGCGACGGCGATGCCGTCAAATCCATAACCCGGCGAGGCAGCGAAGACGGATTGATAGTGGAATACGCCCAGCACCTCACCTGCTCCCGCCAGCCCGGCGAAAGCGCCACTGATGAACATCGCCTTCACTACATTGCGTGCAACATTCATCCCTGCATATTCTGCGGCATGCGGATTGAGTCCGACCGCACGCATTTCATATCCTTGTTTGGTCTTCCATAAGTACACGTAGAAGAATAGCGCTGCAGCAAGCGCAACTACTGTACCCCAGTGCAGACGGGCGTTATCAAACAGAGAATTCAAGAAGTTCATGGAAAGCGAAGCGGGAATATCCTCCGAACGGCTTTGCTTTGGAAGAAGCAAAAATGTATTTACAATGTAATTTGCCAGATAGAGCGCGATCCAGTTCAGCATAATGGTAGTGATAACTTCATTAATGCCGCGTTTCGCCTTAAGGAAGCCGGCAATTCCAGCCCACAAGCCGCCGCAGAGCCCTGCAGCAATGACAGCAAGCGGGACCAGCAGGAATGGCGGCAGTCCGGCCAGCTTAATACCGACCACTGAAGCGGCGGTCATACCGATAAGCACTTGGCCATCCGCACCAATGTTAAACATTCCTGAGCGGAAGGCAAAGGCTACGGCAAGCCCGGTAAACATCAGCGGCGTCATTTCACGTATTGCCTCACCGAAATCATAAGCACTGCCAAATACACGCTGGAACAGGGATGAATAGGCGAGGATAGGGTCATATCCGCCGACCAGCATTACGACAGCTCCTACCAGGAAACCCATTATTATTGCAACAATCGGCACAATATAGCTGTCTGTCGCAAATATTTTTTTCAGTCTATGCACCCGCTTTTCCTCCCCGCTTCAAGCTGCCGGCCATCATCAGACCCAGTTCCTGGTCATTCGTATCCTGCGGCAATACTTCGCCGACGATTTGCCCTTCATAGATAACGGCAATTCTGTCGGAAACATTCATAATCTCATCCAGTTCGAAAGAAATCAGCAGCACGGCTTTGCCCTGATCACGCTGGGCAATCAGCTGCTTCTGCACGAACTCAATCGCTCCGACATCAAGACCACGTGTCGGCTGAGCCGCAATCAGGAGTGTCGGATTTTTGTCTATTTCCCGCGCAATAATCGCTTTTTGCTGATTACCGCCTGACAAAGAGCGGGCTTTGTTCTCAATCGAAGGCGTACGCACATCAAACTGCTTGACCAAATCCTCGGCATGCTGATTGATTACGTCTTTCTTCAGGAAGCCAGACTGGTTATACGGACTCTTGTAGTACGTTTCCAATACCATATTTTCACTAACACTGAAATCGAGCACAAGCCCGTGTTTATGACGGTCTTCCGGAATATGGGATACATTCATTTCCGAGATTTTGCGTGGAGACAGGTTGGAAATTTCTTTACCGGATACGGTAATAGAACCGGAATCAATTTTGCGGAGTCCCGTGATCGCCTGGATCAGCTCACTTTGTCCGTTGCCGTCAACGCCTGCAATCCCAAGGATTTCACCAGCCTTCACTTCAAAGCTGAGGCCATTCAGCACAGATACGCCTTCCTTGCTCTTGCTGCTGACATTGGACAGCTTAAGGACGCTGGATCCCACATGCGGAGCCTGCTTGTCCACTTTGAATGTCACGCCGCGTCCGACCATTTTTTCAGCTAGCTCATTCGGATTCGTCCCGGCAGTCTTAACGGTATCAATCACCTTTCCACGACGGATGATCGTAACCCGATCGGAAATCTGCATGATTTCTTTAAGCTTATGTGTAATTAGAATAATGGATTTGCCTTCTGCAACGAGCCGCTTCATGATCGCCATAAGCTCAGTAATCTCCTGCGGCGTCAATACAGCGGTAGGCTCGTCGAATATAAGTATATCCGCTCCGCGATACAGGGTTTTCATAATCTCTACCCGTTGCTGCATGCCGACCGAAATGTCATGAATTTTGGCATTTGGATTGACCTGCAGGCCATATTGATCCGATAGTTTGCGAACCTGCTCCGAAGCGGATTTATAGTCGATTTTAAGTCCTTTTTTCGGTTCCATGCCCAGAACAATGTTCTCAGTGACCGTAAAAGGCTCTACAAGCTTGAAATGTTGGTGGACCATACCAATGCCAAGCTCAATAGCTTTATTAGGGCTATCGATAATAACCGGTTTCCCGTCGATTTCGATGCTGCCTTCATCGGGCTGGTATAGTCCGAATACGATATTCATCAAGGTGGACTTACCTGCACCGTTCTCACCGAGCAGCGCATGGATCTCCCCTTTTTCCAGCGTCAGACTTATAGAGTCGTTCGCTACAATACCGGGAAAGCGTTTTGTGATTTGCTTCAACTCTACGACAGGAGCCGCAGCACTCATGGAATCACCCTCATCACAGAATATATAATAGACATACAGACACGGCTGTACCGCCCCTTGCGAGGCGGCACTGCTGTGTTCACGTATAACTTTTAACAGGGAACAAGGCCAGCTTTAGAACCGGCCTTGTTCCTTATACTTTATGGTAAAGCTGCAAGCACGATCTCAACGATTACTCAGATGGAACAGTGATTTTGCCATCGATGATTTGTTTTTTGAAATCCTCAACTTTAGCCAGAATTTCTTCGGATACATTGGCTTTCGATGTTTCAGGAAGGCCTACGCCGTTGTCTTTCAGACCCAGTACGGTTGTAGTGCCGCCTTTGAATGTTCCGTCAACCACTTGTTGGGAAACTTTCTTAACCGCTTCGTCAACACGTTTGATCATGGAAGTCAAAGTTACATCGTCGCCAAATTCTATGGATTGGTCTTTATCTACGCCGATTACCCATACTTTATCGCCGCCTGCATCATTGCGGGATTTAGCTTCATTGAACACGCCGTTGCCAGTTGCGCCGGCAGCAGGGAAGATGATGTCATTACCGGCATCATACAGGGTAGCAGCCAGGGATTTACCTGTATCAGGCTTGTCATAAGCGCCTGCATAAGTATTGGTTACTGTTGCTTCAGGGTTAACTGCTTCTACGCCGGCCTTGAAGCCAACTTCAAAACGTTTGATAACCGGGCTGTCCATACCGCCTATGAAGGCCACTTTGTTAGTTTTAGTTGTCAAACCGGCAACAACACCCACCAGGAAGGATCCTTCATTCTCAGAGAAAGTAACGGACTCAACATTTGGAGCGTCTACAACGCTATCGATGATTGCCAGTTTGGCATCCGGATTGGCTTTAGCTACTTCCAGCAAAGCGTCCCCAAGGTCAAAGCCGATCCCCCAAGTCAGATCGTAGCCGCCCTTTACGAATTGGTTAAGGTTTGGTACATAGTCTGCGTTGGCTTTACTTTGCAGATATTTAATTTCCACACCGGATTCTTTATTAAGAGCTTCCAGGGCTTCCCAGGCAGATTGATTAAACGATTTATCGTTTACCCCGCCTACGTCTGTAACCAGCCCTACCTTAACGTCGGATGCGCCGTCCTTTTTGTTACCGCAACCTGCCAAAATGACACTGGTTGCCATCAACATAACGAGCGACAATTTGAAAACCTTTTTCATCGAATGTGATCCCCCTTAAGAAATTGGATGTCTTCTGTGTTCTGCTTGGACATACCATTAGCTCAAATTATAACTGTAAAAAAACCTAAAATCCAGTCTATAAATGACCTCAGGTCAATAATAATTTGCATTTTTCACCAAGAAAACGCTTACCCTAACACAAAATGTTATATTTATGTCTATTCGATGTTAGAAAAGCTCGAAATAGTTAAACATATTCCTATAACCTTATAAATATTATTGCACACAAATGCATTTTCTATTATCATGATTGTTTATATCTTGCATGAAAAGGGAGTACTGAAAAATATGGATGATCAAAACACCCCACAAGACGCGCCCGCCTTTAAATACAGCCGTGAATCCCGCGTGTTCAAAACCGGCCGTGTCTTCCCGAATGATGTCAACAACCACAAAACCCTGTTTGGCGGCAAGCTGATGAGCACCATTGATGAGGTTGCCTCCATCTCGGCTATGCGCCATTGCCGCACGAATGTGGTAACCGCCTCTGCTGACTCCGTTGACTTCCTTCTGCCAATCAGACCTACGGACTCCGTGTGCTTCGAATCCTTCGTCTCCTGGACAGGACGCACAAGTATCGAGGTCTTTGTGAAGATTATCTCGGAGAACCTATACACAGGCGAGCGTGTTGTCGCCGCTACGTCATTCCTAACCTTTGTAGCGGTGCATGAGGATGGCACACCTGCTCCAGTTCCGGCTATTATCCCCGAGACCGATGAAGAGAAGCTGATCAGCGAATCTGCCAATGAACGTTCAGAGCTGCGCAAACTAAGACGAACCAATAGCAAAAAGCTGGCTTCACAATTGAGCACCACCAAGTACTGGGAATAAAATCCCAACTGCAAGCCCCCTCCCTTACAGAATCTAGCCGGCAGGGGGCTTCTCTGAATGTCGCCGCGCAAAAAAAGCACCACCCGCAGGTGGTGCTTTTCGGTTTATTTATTCCTCTTACGCGTTGATCTTCTCTTTGGCTACAACAGCCAGGGAGTTGAATGCGTTAAGATCGTTTACTGCCAGGTCAGCCAGCATTTTACGGTTCACTTCTACGCCAGCCAATTTAAGGCCGAATACAAGCTTGCTGTAGGACAGGCCGTTCAAACGAGCTGCTGCGTTGATACGAACGATCCACAGTCTGCGGAAGTTACGTTTAGTTTGACGACGGTCACGGTATGCGTAAACCATCGATTTCATTACTTGCTCGTTAGCTGTTTTGAAAATGCGGTGCTTGGAACCGAAATAACCCTTTGCCAATTTCAACACTTTTTTATGTCTACGACGAACTACAAATCCGCCTTTAACTCTTGCCATATTAATAAACCTCCCAAAAATGTGTGATAA
This sequence comes from Paenibacillus sp. FSL L8-0470, assembly GCF_038008625.1. Classification (NCBI taxonomy): domain Bacteria; kingdom Bacillati; phylum Bacillota; class Bacilli; order Caryophanales; family Paenibacillaceae; genus Paenibacillus; species Paenibacillus sp. FSL L8-0470. The sequence goes on along the minus strand of NZ_JBBOZM010000001.1, from coordinate 1,464,744 downwards.
AACTATTTCAAGTTAGCGAGTCCTTGTTTCAAACGTCTTACATCCCCAGGGGCCATTACTGGATTGCCGTTCAATACGCGTTTAGCGCGTTTCGATTTGTGGGACAGCAAGTGATTCTTGTGAGCTTTGTAACGCAGTACTTTACCAGTTCCGGTAATTTTGAAGCGGCCTTTCAGGCTGCTATGTGTTTTCATTTTAGGCATGGTGTTTCCTCCTTGAATATTATGCGGCGCCAAATTGCTGTGCAAGTGACTCCAAATTATTGGGCTTTAGGAGCCAGAATCATAATCATGCTGCGGCCTTCCAGCTTAGGCTGGCGCTCAACAACAGAGATATCTTCCACTTCGGTCTTAACACGTTCCAGGATCTTCTGGCCGATGCTAGCGTGGGTAATCTCACGTCCGCGGAAACGAACGGAGCATTTCACTTTATCGCCTTCGCCCAGGAACTTAATCACATTGCGGAACTTGGTTTGGTAATCATGTTCCTCAATGTTGGCACGGAACCAGACTTCTTTAAGATCCACGATCTTCTGGTTCTTGCGTGCTTCCTTCTCTTTCTTCTGTGTTTCATAACGGAACTTGCCGTAATCCATGATGCGGCATACCGGCGGTTTCGCCTGCGGTGCTACGTTGACTAAATCAAGATTAAGATCAATCGCCATTTGCAACGCTTCGCGGATCGGCTTAATTCCGATTTGCTCGCCTTCCGCTCCAACCAACCGAACCTCTTTGGCCCGAATTTCATCATTGATCATATGTTCCTTACTGATAATACTCCACCTCCGGATCTACTTTACAATTATTTTATTTACGGTTCTCCATAAAAAAGGGATGCCGGTAACTCCCCGACACCCCGTTTGATCAACGTTCATGAATTATAACCATTCATAAAGCATTGAGATCAAAACCAGCTGGCGTATTTGCCAGTCAGGTGAGAAGCCGGTGCTTCTGCTTGCAATCCCTATGTTTTGCACACTTGAATACTATACAATACTCCGCAAGGAGTGTCAACATGTTCTTTTGTGAAAATCCGGGCTTATCCTTGCTTGCTCTGAACTTCCTCAAGCCGCACGACACGCGTGTGCTTGGTATGGCTCCATTGTTTGTTGTTCTGCGTGAAGAAGGCATAGAACGTAATTGGATACCAGGAAAGCAGATACACTGGAAAGACCAGCAGGTAAAGATACACTTTTTTGAACTTGACCTTCTCCAGCGCCATGGCCAGCAGGAAGGTGACAACATTGGCGCCGACTGCAAAGAAGCTGAGCCAGAGCGGCAAATAACCGTAAATATTGGCAATATGCGGACCATTAAGCAGCGAAGTGTCTACCCACATTACAGCAGTCATCAGGAACGTCAGCAGCACGATGTAGACATTCACCCCATACAGCGCGAGATCCAGCTTCGTCAGGCTGCGTTCTTTAATGGCTTGCCACAACAAAGGGAAGAAGTAGCGGCGGGCCACTGTAAAGTGTCCCTGCATCCAGCGCAGCCGCTGTCTGGAGGATGCTTTGAACGTAAGCGGCTTCTCATCAAATACCTTGGCATCATAGTTGAACTTTGGAAATACGCCTTTGGATGCGCTCCGCATCGTAAACTCCAAATCCTCAACAAGGCTTGTTGCTCCCCAGCCCATCTCTTTAAGCAGATTGGTTTCGAAGCACATACCGGTTCCGCCCAGGAAGTTGGCCATGTTCAAATTATGGCGCGACAGCTGCCACAAGCGGTTGATGTACCAGTAAGATACGCCGTATGCAGCAGTAATCCATGAATCCTCCGGATTCTTCGTATCAATATAACCTTGAATTACACGCCCGCCTGCGCAGAGATCATTATTCATCTCTGTGAGGAATTCGGTATGTGCAAGGTTGTCGGCGTCGAACATGACAACTGCATCATACTGTCTCGGCATCGCCCATAGTTCCTTGAGCATCCACTCGATTGCGTAGCCCTTGCCCCGAAGGTTGGTATTGGTGCGGACACAGGCATTCATTCCGTGCTCACGCACAATTCTTGCGGTGCCGTCTGTACAATTGTCGCAGATGACAAATACATCGTACAACTCTTGGGGATAATTAAGCTGTTTCAAATTCTCCATCAATGCGCCGACGACTTCTTCCTCGTTGTGCGCTGCAACCAATACAGCAAATGATTTTTCCGGCCCGAACTGTACCTTATTCTTTTTCTTGCGCAGTCCAAACAACGATAATGTGAACTGATAGACTGCGATTGCCGCCAAGATCACTTGGAGCGTAACAAACAATGCGTCTGTCATGATCTTTTGATGCCCCCTTTTTCACTCTTGGTATGCTTTTTCTTTTTCTCTCTCTCTGTCTTATTAAACGTTCTTTCTGACCCTTTTGTTGCATTCCTTACAGTAGACCAAGAGTTTCCCCTTTTTGTGGAGTAGGCTTCAATTTATATATATCCCGTTTATAAAGATGTTATAGAGATCCCAAATGGCGGACTCCCCGATTCTCTGTAACCTTATAAACATGTTTAGCCTACTTGAATCATTGTAAGGTGTAAGGGGTTGTTAAGTCAAAACTGGCATTTTCCGACCTTAACCGAGCTTTTTCTTGAAATGGACTGCTTTAAAAACGTATGATATAGACAGCTTTTAGGTCTTGGATCGAGTGGCTGCTGCTGCGTTTATTATCCTCAGCCGGACTATCGGAGGGACAAAGTATGAAACATTTATTCATGAAACTACATCTCTGGGAACGGCAAATTTTCAAGTGGATCAACGGACGATTGCACAACCCCTTTTTGAACTTTTGGCTTTTCTATCTTACCCATCTGGGCGGAGCAACAAGCGCCATCGGTATCAATGTGCTAATCTGGGCGCTCTCACCCCAGCCTTTGAGAACAACGGGACTCCAGGCTCTCACGGCTCTGGCTGTCAGCCATCTGCCCGTCGCTGTTGCTAAAAAGTTATACCCGCGCATGCGCCCTTATCTGGCGCTGCCGGGAACGAATACGTTTCATAATCCGCTTAAAGATCATTCTTTTCCATCAGGTCATACTACAGCTATCTTCGCCTCAACGGTACCTTATATGGCGGCTTACCCTGCCTTGACCGTTTTCCTGCTGCCACTGGCCGCTATTGTCGGTTTCTCCCGAATTTATTTGGGACTGCATTACCCTTCTGACGTTCTTGCAGGAGCGGTTATCGGCGCTGGCGTTGCGGCAGGCACCGTTGTTTTATGGATCTGAAGCCTGCATCATAAGCCTTAACGGCGAAATCCATCCGGGAACAGGTGAATCCAACATTGCGCAAAAAAAGAGTTTTATTGCTGTCGGAAGGTTTTGGCGCAGGACATACGCAGGCAGCTTACGCGCTGTCGAGCAGCCTGCGCAAGTTATCGCCCCAAGTGCAAACAAAGGTGCTGGAGCTAGGGAATTTCCTGAATCCAAAGCTGGCGCCTCTTGTTGTATCGGCATACCGCAAAACAGTGACGACCCAGCCCCGCTTGATGGGGTACGTGTACCGTCACCAGAAATCATTTAATCGTCTTACCACGCTTGCCTTGCACCGCTTATTTTATACACATACGCAAAATATTGTAAAGCAGCTGAGGCCTGATATTATAGTCTGCACCCACTTTATACCCAGCGCTGTAGTGTCCCGTCTGAAACGGCTGGATCCGGCATTCAAAGCACCGCTCGTTACCGTGATCACGGATTATGATGCCCACGCCACCTGGATCAGCCCTGAGGTAGACCGGTATCTGGTATCCACCCCGGAGGTCAAAGCCAAGCTGCGCCGGCGAAACGTATCCGCTGCCAAAATCCAGGTTACCGGCATGCCGGTTCATCCCAGCTTCTGGGAACATCCCGGAAGAGCGGAAATTCTGGAACAGTTCGGCCTGCAGGACTTGCCGACGGTTATGGTTATGGGCGGGGGCTGGGGTATGATGAACGATGAGGTCGTGAACGAAGCGCTGGCGAGCTGGCGGGAGAAAGTCCAGATCGTCTATTGTCTCGGCACAAATGATAAACTGCTGAGTGAGATGAATGAGGACCACCGGTACATTCATCCCAATATCTCCCTGATCGGGTTTACCCGCGAGATTGACAAGCTGATGGAGGTATCCGATCTGCTCGTTACCAAGCCGGGTGGAATGACCTGCAGCGAAGGTCTGGCCAAGGGTATCCCCATGCTCTTTCATCACCCCCTGCCAGGTCAGGAAGAGGAGAACTGCCGCTACTTCACGGCTGCAGGTCTTGGAGAACCGATTTCATCGCTGGATGTAGTTGACAAATGGATGGAGCGGCTGCTCTACAATTATGAGGACGTGCAGGCCAAACGAAAAAGCCATCTGGAGGAGATCGCCAGGTTTCATCCGCTGCAAAGCGCCCAAAGCATTATTGATATGCTCGAATAACGCCCGCAAGAACAAGGGGACATATATAAATGGCAGTCCGGGAGTTTCACCTTGGACTGCCATTTTTGTATGCTTCTGTTCTGGTAGAGACATAAATCGGCAATAACTGATCTACAGCCGGTATTTGTCCAGACGGGTGGCCTGATACCGCTCCAGCGCCTCTGCCCCGACAATCGCTTCGCAGCGATGGATATTGACGCCACGGCCGTAAAATTTGGTCTCATATTCCGTCATGACATGCTCCTCATTAATGACGCCGTCCGCATGCAGGTCCAGAGAGATATTCTTCATTTGCAGGCCATAGTCGGCAAACGCATTAAGGGAGAACTCAAACAGGCTCCGGGAATCCGTCTTCAGATGAATTTCCCCCAACGGACTGAGTAACCCGCGGTATTTGTCAAGAAAACGCGGATGCGTCAGGCGGCGGCGGGCATGCTTGCTCTTCGGCCAGGGATCGCTGAAGTTCAGATAGATACGCTCCAGCTCTCCTGGAGCAAACACTTCCTCAGCGTAGTTAATATTGGCGAGTGCCACTCTAAGGTTAGGAGGCGTCTCATGTCCTGCCGGCTCCCACACCAAACGGGCTTTCTCAGCCGCGCGCCGGATCAATTCATCGTACATATCAACGCCGATAAAATTAATATCGGGATATTTGAAGCTCATTTGACTAATGAACTGTCCTTTACCCATTCCGAATTCCACATGAATCGGATGATCGTTGCCGAACAATTCAGACCACCGCCCCTTGAGGCTGCGTGGATCGAGGATTACCAGATCGGTCTGTTCCTCCAGGCTTTCACGTATTCCTTTTCTTCCGCGTAAACGCATAGGTATTCCTCCGCTTATTCACTTATTACTATAACTATCACTTGCAATATTGTGCCGAACTTATCTGCAAAAGTAAAGGGATTTCAGTGAAGAGATGCTGATTCCGTCTTTTTCTACATATATTTGCCAAAAGGAAAAGGGAATTCTCCGACGGGGGAAAAAAAATCCGCCGGAGAATTCCCTTTATGTTGTATTTGGAATTGGGGTCCACTAGTTCAACAGTTCATAGTCTACCTTGCCGGTGTATTAAAATCAAATTTCTTCTCGAACGCATTTCTGATCTTGCGCTGCGCTTCTGTCTTAATCTTATGGTTGCCATTAAACTCCACACCTGTAAGCGCAAGCGCTTCATCAGGAGTCAATTGCACATCAATGGAGCCTTTGCCTTCGGCATATGATGTTTGAGAATTCATCGTGATCACCTCTTGGGTTTTATTATGGATCGGACGACACGAAATTATGAATTCAATAAATGAAGATTATGCTTGCTGTATCAGGTTTTTTACAATTTAAATATAACATAATGTGTAAGCATTAACAAGTGAAAACCCTTTATTTTTAGCCTTTTTTTCACAGATTCCGCAAGCGACAATGTTACGCTGGGCGCTGTTTTTTGTTACAATGAATAGGTTAAAATAAAATGGCTCTACGTGGCCTTTCCGGAACACCGTCATTTTAGCGACAATATAAGGATAACTTCAGGGGGAAAGCAGTCATCCAGCCCTAAAAATAAACGTTCTTATATTTAAGAGAGGAGCTGCACCTGTTGAGTCTTCTAGAGACCTCTTCTCCACTGCTGTGGGGAGATAAACGATTTCATACCTGGAACTACGAAATGCGCGAACAGATGGATACCAAAGTATTCAAAGTAATGCTCGACGCCGGTTTTACCTGCCCTAACCGTGACGGCTCTATCGCCAAAGGAGGCTGTACCTTCTGCAGCGCCAGAGGATCAGGCGATTTCGCCGGAAGCCGCCGCGACGATCTGGTTACCCAGTTCAACAATGTGCGCGACAGACAGCATCTGAAGTGGCCGAATGCAAAGTATATCGGTTATTTCCAGGCCTACACCAATACGTACGCTCCGGTCGAGGAGCTGAGGGAATATTATGAAGTGATTCTGCAGCAGCCGGGTGTGGTCGGCCTTGCCATCGCCACACGTCCGGATTGCCTGCCGGATGATGTCGTCGAATATCTCGCCGAGCTGAACCAGCGTACGTACCTGTGGGTGGAGATGGGTCTGCAGACCATTCATGATTCCACTTCCGAACTGATCAACCGCGCCCATGATACCAAGTGTTATATCGAGGCTGTCGAGAAGCTGCGCCGTCACGGCATCCGCGTCTGTACCCATATTATTCACGGGCTTCCGCTGGAAACTCATGAAATGATGCTGGAAACTGTTTCGGCTGTTGCACGCATGGGTGTTCAGGGCATCAAAATCCATCTGCTGCATCTCATGCGCAAAACGCCGATGGTCAAGCAATATGAGGCTGGTCTGCTGCGCTTTTTGGAGCAGGACGAATATGTCAAGCTGATCGCCGACTCGCTGGAAATCCTGCCGCCGGAGATGATTGTTCATCGTCTGACTGGGGATGCCCCGCGCGATCTGCTGATCGGGCCTATGTGGAGCCTTAAGAAATGGGAAGTGCTGAACGCCATTGATGATGAGCTGGTTGCACGCGACACCTGGCAGGGTAAGTACTGGAGGAAGAGCTAATGGGCTTTATGTCTGTCCTTAGCTTTGCTCATAAATTAACCGCCGAGCGCCTAATGTCCGGCGGCAGAGCCATTGACGCCACCGTGGGCACCGGTGCCGATACGCTGTTCCTCGCCAAAGCGGCCGGGCCGCGAGGCGGGGTGTACGGCTTCGACATTCAGCCTGCGGCGCTGAAGCTTGCGGAAGAGCGCCTGCGGCTGGCCCGGGAGGAAGCGCCGTCAGCGCTTTCTCCCGTGACGCTGCTGGAGCGCAGCCATGCAGCGATGGCAGATGCCGTTCCGCCGGAGTGGCGCGGAACGGTGTCGGCGGTGATGTTCAACCTCGGCTACCTGCCTTCCGGCGATGCCGACAAGACCATCATCACCGAGCCGGAGAGCACGCTGGCCGCCTTGGAGGCCGCGCTCTCGCTGCTGCGCCCGGGCGGCATCGTCACGGCGGTGCTCTACCCGGGCCATGACGGCGGAGACCGCGAAGCCTCCGCCGTAGAGTCATGGGCGGCAGGGCTTGCCCAGCAGGAGGCGCAGAGCATTGTGTACCGCCAGCTGCAGCGGTCTTCCGCTCCCTACGTAGTAGCCGTAGAGAAGAAAAAGGGAACTGAAGCCTAAATAGCAATGAGCAATATCGGTATTTTGGCATTCAGGTCACGAAATTCACTCGCTCAAGTAACAGAAGCAAGTAAATATTACAAATTGGAAGGAAGATGTAGTGATGACAAAACCATATCCTTTAAAATTTCAGCCGGAGTTTAAAGAACGCGTCTGGGGCGGCCGCGCACTGGAGAAATTTGGGCTCGAACTGCCGGAGGGCCATATTGGCGAAGGCTGGATGATCGCCGATCACCCGAACGGCACCTCGTCCGTTGTAAACGGCGAACTCGCCGGACAGGGTCTCGATCAAATCCGTGAGCAATTCGGACAGGAATGGTTCGGCAGCAAAGGCATCAGCGAAGAAGGCGGAAGATTCCCCCTGCTGATCAAGCTGCTGGACTGTAATGACAACCTTTCCGTGCAAGTGCATCCTACAGATGACTATGAAGGATTGCCGAAGGGTGAACTGGGCAAGACAGAAATGTGGTACGTGCTGGACGCCAAGCCGGGTGCCAAGATCATTTACGGCCTGAAAGAAAATGTCACCAGGGAAACACTGCGTGATGCACTGGAGAATGGAACCGTTATGGACAGCCTTCAGGAGATCACCGTCTCTGCCGGGGATTCCTTCTATATTCCTGCAGGCACCGTTCATGCTCTCTGCGCAGGAGTCGTTGTTGCCGAAATCCAGCAAAACTCTGATACTACATACCGGATTTATGACTATAACCGTCCGGGACTCGACGGCAAGCCGCGCGAGCTTCATATTGAGGATTCATTAAATGTAACCGCCTATGAAGGTGCGGGAGCCACCTCCATGAAGACAGACGGCGCTGTTCCCGGAGAATGGCTGCAAATCGCCTCCTCTCCTTATTTCATCGTTGAAAAAGGCCTCGTAAACGGAGAATGGGAGCTTGCCACGACTCCGGACAGCTTCACCATTCTCGTCATCTGCGAAGGCAGCGGACACCTGACGTGGGAAGGCGGTTCCCAGCCTTATGCAGCAGGGGAATGTTATCTTCTTCCGGCAACCCTTGGCTCTTACGGAATCGAAGGCCACTCCACCGTGCTGCGTTCTTATTTGCCTTAAAATTCATACTTATAAGGCAATTCCACAGCAGGGAATCAATGTAAAGCGGGCTTTTCTCTCGTTACTCTTTCCGATAAAGAGCTGTATCAGCGATTCCTACAATACTCAGATGTATCACTCACATAACAAGCTAATGCTTCAGAGCGGAGTGGGTACGGCGTATGATCAAGGAAGCAGATGTTTTACAAACTTTTAGGAGGGCAGGATAATGCAGGAAAACAGCTTTACAATGACCGATCCCCTTGGCGTGAATATTCATGTGTACGAATGGCTGCCGGAGCCAGAAGCTCCGGTCAGGGGCATCGTGCAAATTGCGCATGGCATGTGTGAGACGGCTGCACGTTATACCCGCTTCGCATTAGCGCTCACCAGGGCCGGATATGCAGTTTATGCCAATGATCACCGTGGGCACGGCAAAACTGCCGGGAAGGTGAACCTGCTTGGCGATACCGGAGAGAACGGATTCTACTGGATGCGGCGCGATATGCTGCAGCTTGCCGGGATTGCCTCTTCCCGGCATGAAGGTCTGCCGATCTTCCTGCTCGCCCACAGCATGAGCTCCTTCCTGGCACAGAAGCTGATGTGTGAGCATGGCAATGAGATATACGCCGGCTTTATTCTCAGCGGCACCAATGGTCCGCGCAATATGCTGAGAGCCGGGGAAACGCTGGCCGGGATGCAGTTCAGACTGCAGGGGGCCCTTCATCGCAGCGTAATGCTGAACGGCCTCGTATTCGGCCCTTACAACCGTTCCTTCTCTCCGGTAAGAACGGCTTTTGACTGGCTGAGCAGTGACACGCAGGAGGTGGACCGTTACATCGCCGATCCTTTCTGCGGCGCGATCTGCACCACCCGCTTCTTCCGGGATTTCTTCCGGCTGCTGCGCGAAATCCAGTCCCGCGAAACACTGCTGACATTATGCAAAAATAAGCCAGTGTATCTGTTCTCCGGGGCCAAGGACCCTGTAGGCATGCAGGGGCAAGGTGTTCTGCGGTTGGCCAGCATCTACAAGGAGCGAGGGTTAAGCGACGTGGAGTACAGGCTGTATCCTGAAGGCAGACATGAAATGCTGAACGAAGTGAATCATAACGAGGTTACAGCCGACGTGTTAGATTGGCTGGTCCGGCACCTCCCTGCCGAGTCTCTGCTTCAATCGAATGCAATATAAAAGCGATCAAAAACAGGCATTCCAGAAATATGGAATGCCTGTTTTTTTGAACAAACTTTTAGTCAAGCCGTCGAAAGTCCAGCATATGAACAAACAGATTAATGTAGCAGACACTCCGTTAAGAACGTTGTTGCAAAAGCAGCGGACTGCCGGTCAGGCTCTGATCAGCCGCTCCCGCAGCCGTCCCCGTTGTCCATGCCCCCGTCAGAACCTGCGCTGAATTCCTCAAGTGAATACTGCAGAATCATCTGCGATCCTTTTGCACCACTCCTGCGCAGACCGTAATCCCGAAAACCGGCACGCAGATAGAGATTTCCTGCCGGGAGATTGCGCTCATTCACAGCCAGCACCACCTCACGGACTGCCGGAAAATGAATACGGACAAAACCCGGCAGCAAAGCCATTGCAGCCTTGGCAAACCCTTGTCCCTGGCTGGCATAGTCAACAAGGAACGCACGCAGCAGCAACGCTTCGGACCAATGGTTGTAGAAGTCGGCGATACCCTTTCCGGTATGCAGGATAAAAAAACCCACCGGCTTTTCTCCAGCCACAATAACAACCGGAACCTTCCCCTCGTCCTGCAAGGCACCATCTATAGTCTCCTCAGGCAAGCCGGTGAATTCAGCCTGCTCCGCAGGAAGCTGAAACGCCAGCAGCCCTTCCCGCAGCTTCTCTTCATACAAAGTCAATCTGACCGGAGGTTGCTTACTCATGGCTGGAAGAACCCTCCTTCTATAAAGGCAGTGTATAATACTGTGCCCGCTGGCTGTCATCCTGCTGGTACAGCACAATCAGCAGCGTGTTTCCTTCCACTCCTGCCTCAGCTTCGGCCACAGCCGTGGCCTTGTCATTTACCGCTACGGCTGCCGCTGCTGCGTTCGCTTCACCGATACTGCCAGACACACCACTCATCTCCACATTCGCTTCTGCATCAGCCAAGCCTTCATCGGCCCGCAGGCCGCTGATCGAATCCAGTACCGTCTCCAAGCGGAAAGGCAGCACTTCCAGCATCATGAACTTCTGCAGTTCACGTTCACTGTATCCGGCTTCCGCCAGCTGCGGGGATATCAATTCCGGATGAGCAGCAATACCCTTCATATGTTTGGACCAATCCGCTTTATCCAGCAAGACATCCCACCAGATTTTGCGCGGCTTATATTTGTGCCCCAGGAAATAATCAAGCTTCATCAGCCCGGTAATGATGTCCATAGCATCTGTCCCGCGATCTGTAAGGAAGGCATGCAGACGGGTGAACAAATCCTCCAGCTGGTGGCCGATCTTCTGCCAGCCCCGATCTTCCCAGTAATCCCCGAATTCCTGAAAGAAATCGAACGGCGACTGGAACACATGGCGGATCAGGTATTTCACCGTATGGTCGAGCCGATGGCTGTTCCAGTATTTCTCCAGCACATCCTCCAGCCGTTTGAGCCGGATAATATCGGAGAACGGCATCACATGGCTGCTGAGAATCTCATACGGGGCATGTTCCATATAGGTATAGTCATATTTGGCTGCCTGGGCACGCAGTCCGGTGCCGCGCAGCATTTTAAGGAACCCAAGCTGCAGCTCCTCCGGCTCCATGGCAAATACATCGTTGAAGGTTTTACGGAAAGTGGAATAATCCTCCATGGGCAGTCCGGCAATTAAATCGAGATGCTGATCGATGTTGCCGCTGGCTTTAATCTTCATCACCGTACGCGATAGCTTCGTGAAATTCTGGCGTCGTTTGACCAGCTCGTTGGTCTCGTCATTGGTGGACTGCACGCCAATCTCGAATCTAAAAACACCGGGAGGAGCGTTCTGGGCCAGAAAATCCAGGACCTCGGGCCGCATGATGTCCGCCGTAATCTCGAATTGGAACACGCAGCCCTGGTGGTTATCAATCAGAAACTGGAACATCTCCATGGCATAGCTGCGGTTGATATTGAAGGTACGGTCCAGAAACTTGATCACCTTGGCTCCGTTCTCGATCAGATACAGCAAATCGGATTTGACCCGTTCGATATCATAATAGCGTACGCCTACCTCAATGCTGGACAAGCAGAATTGACAGTTGAAGGGACAGCCCCTGCTGGTCTCAAAATAAACGATCCGCTTGCTGAGATCCGGCAGATCATCTGGAAACCGGTGCGGTGTCGGCAGTGTATTCAGATCCGTCTTCGGACGCGGCGGATTGACAATCAACTCCTCGCCCTTTCGGTAAGCCGCACCGTATACAAAATGGAACTTGCGCTCATCCCGCAATTCCTGCAGCAGATGGTGGAAGGTCTCTTCCCCATCGCCGTTTACGACAAAATCAATCCCTGCTTCCCGCTTCATCCAGTACAATGGCTCGTAAGACACCTCCGGCCCGCCTAGGACGATGGTGACCTCCGGCATCACCTGTTTGAGTATGCCAATCAGCTTGACAGTCTCCTCGATGTTCCATATATAACAGGAAAAGCCGATGACATCGGGCTTCTTCTGGAATAGGTCTGACACGATATTCATCACGGGATCTTTGATAGTGTATTCCGCCAGAAGGATATCTTCGAATTCATGCTCGCTGTACGCCTTCAGAAGACGGATGGCGAGCGAGGTATGGATATACTTGGCGTTTAATGTGGCCAGGACGATTCTCATGCCTGATAACCTTCTTTACATTTCATTTTGAAAAAACTCCAGAAACGGCTTGCCGTATTTCCGGTACTTCACTTCCCCGACACCCTTTACCCTCAGCATCTCCGCTTCGGTCTGCGGGCAAACCACACTCATCTCACGCAGGGTCGCATCATTAAAAATGATATAGGACGGGACATGCTCGCGTCCCGCCAGCTCGCGGCGGATCAGGCGCAGCTGCTCGAAGACCGTCTCATTGACGGCCGACGGCGAAAGATCCCGCGACCGGCTGCGGTCCCGCCCGCCGGAGGCTCCGCCGGTGCGTGAAGGACGGGCCACGCGCTGCTGCACCTCACGCTGGCCGCGCAGTACCTCGGCAGCCAGCGGCTGCAGCCGTACCACGGGATATTGGCCTTCTGTCAGGGCCAGATATCCCTCCGAGATCAGCACATTGATGCTCTCGGTAATCTCTTTCTCCGTACGGCTCGACATTGCGCCATGAGTCGGCAGCTGCTCGAAGCCGTATTGCAGCACCTTCTGGTTACGTGAGCCCTTGAGCACTGAAGCAACCAGCGCCACACCGTAACGTTCACGCATGCGGTGGATGCAGGAGAAAATCTTCTGCGCATCCACTGTCATGTCTACCAGTTCACGTTCATCCGTACAGGAGCTGCAGATGCCGCAGGGCTTGTCCCCGTGATCTTCACCGAAATAATTCAGCTGTGCGCTGCGCAGGCAGCGGGTGGTGTAGCAGTAATCGATCATCTGCTGCAGCTTGCGGTATTCATTGGCCTTGCGCTCCGGGTCCTGCGGATTCTGTTCAATCAGAAATTTCTGTGTCATAATGTCCTGTGCGCTGAAGAGCAGGATACACTCGCTCGGCTCACCATCCCGCCCGGCACGTCCGGCTTCCTGAACATAAGCTTCCATATTCTTCGGCATATTGTAATGGATGACATAACGTACGTTGGACTTGTCGATCCCCATCCCGAAGGCATTGGTGGCGACCATCACACGGATGTCGTCATACAGGAAACCTTCCTGGCTCTCTGCCCGTTCCTGGTCATTCATTCCGGCATGATAGCGTCCGGCAGCGATTCCCGAAGCCTGCAGTCTTTGATAGAGATCATCAACCTCTTTGCGGGTAGCCGCATATACAATACCCGGCTGATGAGAATGAGTAGCGGTATAATCCAGAACGAATTCGCGTTTGTTCTCCCCGCGCAGCACAGACATCGCCAGATTATCCCGGCCTAGCCCGGTCATGAAGACGCCCGGCTGGCGCAGACGCAGCAGCCGGACCATATCCTCCATGACCTCCGGGGTAGCGGTCGCGGTAAATGCGGCAAGAATCGGCCGCTGCGGCAGTTCCTCTACAAAAGGGGATACCGCGAGGTAGCTGGTGCGGAAATCATGGCCCCACTGGGATACACAGTGCGCTTCATCCACAGCCACACATGAGATGGATAGCCCCGCCATCTCTAACCGGAACCAGTCCAGCTCCAGCCGCTCGGGTGCAACATATAGCAGCTTCAGCTCACCACGGCGCGCAGCCCGGATGCGCTCATTCACTTCCTTGCCGCTTAAGGTGCTGTTGATATAGGCTGCCGGTATCCCCGCTGTGGTCAGCGCATCCACCTGATCCTTCATCAGCGAGATCAGAGGCGAGATGACCAGCGTCAGCCCCGGCTGCAGCAGCGCCGGAACCTGATAGCAGATCGATTTCCCGCCTCCGGTTGGCATGATGCCCAGCGTATCATGGCCTTCAAGCAAGCTCTCGACAATCTTTTTCTGGCCCTCCCGGAAGTCGGGATAGCCGTAATATTTTTGCAGTTCAGCCTGCGCCTGTTCCATAGTAGGTACTTGCATCTTCATATCTCTCAAAACTCCTTAGAACTTTCTCTCTTTAGTTTACCGGGCAAAAGACTATTGAGCAACAACCGGAGAGGTAAAACCGGAGGTTCATTTTCAAATGATTACATAAAAAACACCGTTCGAAGCAACACTTGATAGGTATCCGCAAATTTCCATTCTAGAAAATTGGCCGTTGTGCTGGGCTGGATCTATGGGACTCTCTCTATCCTCATTATTGACAGGCTAATTCTTGTTATGTAGGGACCCCTCCATAGTATTTCTTCACGGCCCATGGTATATTGAGGAATACAATATTAGAGGACGGAGAATGCAGGCATGAACACCAGACGAAATCCCAAAGAGGCAAGCAAACGGGGCGGCAAGCCCGGAGGCCCCTCCCAATCGCAGCCAAAATCAGGGGTAAGAAACCATAAATCAGGCGCTAAGCCTGGATTCACTGCCAAAGCGAAGGGACAGGCTGCCGTCAAAAGCTATTCCATAACTGAGCCCGCAGAGCTGCTGCCTTTTTTGCTTAGCGTAATCACTAACAAGGGACGGAACTCCGTCAAGTCACTGCTCGCCCGCGGACAGGTCTCCGTAAACGGCAAACCAATAACCCGGCACAATTTCCAGCTGCATCCGGGTCAGACTGTAACCATTGACCAAGAGAAGCAAGTACAGGCCAAAGAGATGACCCTGCTGACCATCGTTCATGAGGACGATGATCTGATTATTATACAGAAGGATGCAGGACTGCTCTCCATCGCCACCGGTGAAGACAACGAATTAACGGCATACCGCCAGCTGATGGAGCATGTCCGCCTCACCAATCCGCGCAACCGTATTTATGTCGTTCACCGGCTGGACCGTGATACTTCAGGCGTAATGATGTTTGCCAAAAGTGAAGCCATTCAGCAGAAGCTGCAAAATACGTGGAAGGAAACCGTAAAGGAACGTTCCTACGTGGCACTTGTGGAAGGGGCCGTCAAAAAGGCCGAAGGGACCATCAGCTCCTGGCTAAAGGAAACTTCGACCCTCAAAATGTATTCCAGTCCCCATGAAGGTGACGGGCTTCATGCCATAACTCATTACAAGCTCATTCAAGCCAACCGCCATTTCTCACTGCTGGAGGTACACCTGGAAACCGGACGCAAAAATCAAATCCGTGTGCATATGGCTGACATCGGCCACCCTATCGCCGGTGACAAGAAATACGGCGCAGAGACTAAGGCCGTAGGCCGCCTTGGCCTTCATGCCCGCGTGCTTTCCTTCGTTCATCCGACTTCGGGAGAACTGCTGACCTTTGAGAGCGCCATTCCCAAGACGTTCCTGAAATACACAGCCCCTGCGCCAACCAACTGATTCCTGTTCCTAAGTGGATTTGCAAAAAGACACCCTCCCGGGTGTCTTTCTTTGTGCTACTCGATCTTTCCGCCTTCAACGACCAAATCATCGGTGTAGCATCCGTATTTTGTGAATTTTCACTCTCATTCCCCACATGGTACAATGTAGAGAAAATCAAGAAGGTGCTTTCGGTGTTCCATCCTACTGTTTTTGAGAATATTAAGGTTTCCTTAGAGAATCAGATCTATGACTATGATAATCTGGATGGAATTCTGGTAGTCACGAACCGTTCCGATCTGCTGGACCTGGCATTGATGTCAAGGGAATTCACCCTTTCCTTCAAGCTGGCCGGCAGCAGCAAGGTAACAAGTGAACTGGTTCTCCGCTCGTCGGTGAAGGATCTCAGTGATGAAATACTGGAAGTCCCGGATTCCGTTCCTGGCTGTAATCTGCTGCTGCGTTTTCATTTGGAAATCGGGGATATCTCCACCCAATGCTCTGCCATCGAACAGATTCTCACCGGGATTTGGGGCCCGGAGCTTACTCCCGTACAATCACTAAGCTTCCCCTTCGGCAGCAATAGCGGCCTATACACCTGCTGCGTCTCTCTCGCATTCAAGAGACAAATTAATGAAGAGCAAATGGACGATCTGCCGGACCTGCTCGAGTTTCTGCTTAGAAGCGCTGAGGAACTGGAGAAGGTCTAATATCACAGTGAGGTGAAGCCATGTTGAAGTTCCTGCCTCCCGCCAAAAGCAATCGCTGGTTCGTCTGGTACCTGATTTATACCTTGATTCTCTGGCTGCTGCTGGCCCTGCACCGGTTTTGGCTGCTCGGGGAAAATTTCGACCTTCCGGTCTTTGCCCGTTTTGCGGCGCTCGCCCTTGTAGTCTCCGGAATTCTGCACAGCTTCGGGTGGTTCGGCGCCAAGCGGGTATGGTTGATCAGTACCATTGGCATTGTTTTCGGACTGGGCACCATGTATCAATACACTTACCAGGACATGTCCGGCTGGGAGGATCTTGCGGGATTCCTGTCTTTGATCGTGTTTACAGCGGGCGGCTTCGTTCTGGGTCTTATCACCGAAGGCAGTTATCTGCTGATCAGGAAACTGCGGAAACCTTAGTCCACGGGGTCCACAAGCGAAACAGATTGAATAATCTGAACAAATGATGAGGTGATATTGCCATGTCCACTTCCTATTTGACCAAAAAAGCGCTGGCCCAGTCGTTAAAGCACTTAATGGAGCACACCCCGCTCAATAAAATCTCGGTAAAACATCTTGTCGACGATTGCGGGCTGAACAGGCAGACGTTCTACTATCATTTTCAGGATATCTTTGAGCTGCTGGGCTGGATTTACAAGACGGAGGCGGTAGAGAGCATTGCTGAATACCGGAGCTACAACACATGGACAGACGGGTTCTACAGAATCTTTTGTTATATTGAAAGCAATACAACCTTCTGCTGCAATACGCTGGATTCTCTCGGCAGATCCCACCTTGATGCTTATCTGTACGACGTAACCAACGGCCTGGTTATGGGCGTCATTCAGGAGCTGTCAAGCGGAATGGAGGTTAGTGCCGAAGACAAGCGGTTCATCGCCAACTTCTACACTCTCGCCTTTACCGGGCTTATCATTCAGTGGATGCGCGACGGGATGAAGGATCAGCCGAAGCATATGATTGAGCAGCTCAGTGTGCTGATTGAAGGGAATTTTCTGAAGGCGCTGCATAAATACGAGAAGAAGCTGTCGTTACCTTAGGGTGCGCAGCTTTTTTGGCTAATTGGAACCAGTTGGCGATTCTATTGGGCAGGAATTGCACAAACGATGCGGAATTCAAGACTTTGGTGTGAAAAATATGCAAAAACCAGGAGGATATGATGACAGAGGACTTTTATTGCGATGAGGTATTGAACGGAAAAACCCAAGTCCATAAGGTGCTGGAGACGGAAAATGTGCTCGCTTATCATCACACAAGACCTTTTTATCCCGTTCATATCGTGGCCATCCCTAAGAAACATATTTCCTCATTGCTTACTCTAGAAGAAGGTGACAATGAATTACTCCTTGAGCTGTTGGAAGTCATTAAGCAGGTTGCCGCCATGGTAACCCAAGAGCACGGAGCTTGCAGAGTTCTCACAAACTTAGGTAATTATCAGGATTCCAAGCACCTGCATTGGCATATCGCCTTTGGCGACCGGCTGAGATAACTCACCTTTCTCGCAAACCCTGTAAATCACTGTAAAAAAACTATACACTTTGCCTAAAGTGACCAAAATCCATACACTCTGGCGGTTTTGATTATACCTTCTGGACCGGGCTAGGGTTACATTAGGGTTAGCAACAGCAATCAGCAACCCTATGGAGGCGAGTATTCAGTGAAAAGAGAGTACGGTAACCAACAGGTTTATTTTGTCGGCGGCGGGATTGCATCCCTTGCGGGTGCGGCATACCTCGTCAGAGACTGCGATTTTCCGGGAAAGAACATCCACATTATTGAAGAGATGAAGATCCTCGGCGGCAGCAATGACGGCGCAGGCAGTGTAGAGCATGGATATGTCATTCGCGGCGGACGGATGCTGAACGATGAAGCCTATGAGAATTTATGGGAGCTTCTCAACACCATCCCTTCGATCGACCATCCGGGAAAGTCCGTCCGGGAAGAAATTACCGAATTCGACGACGCCAACCCTACCCATTCCAACGCCAGACTTGTGAACAGCAAGGGTGAAGTTGAGGACGTATTGTCGATGGGCTTCGATATGGCCGACCGGCTGGCAATGGGCAAGCTGATTATTACACCAGAGGAAAAGATGGGCAAGGCCCGGATTAACGACTGGTTCGCTCCACACTTTTTCGAGACGAATTTCTGGTATATGTGGGCGACCACCTTCGCCTTCCAGCCTTGGCACAGCGCCATTGAGTTCAAAAGATACATGCTGCGCTTTATTCACGAATTCCCAAGAATTCAAACGCTCGAAGGTGTCACCCGCACACCTTATAATCAATACGATTCGATCATCCTTCCGCTGCACAAATATCTGGAGCCTTTCGGTGTAGACTTTACGCTGAAATGTACAGTAACTGACCTGCAGTTCAAAGACGGCGACGGCATTACCGTCACGAAGATGAACGTGCTGCGTCAAGGCGTGGAAGATGTCATTGAAGTGAAAGACGGCGATCTGGTTATCGTCACAAACGGCTCCATGACCGAAGGCTCCAGCCTCGGTTCGATGAGCACCGCACCGCGTCTCAACGGCAAAGGAAGCTCGTGGAAGCTCTGGGAGAACATTGCCGCCAAAAAACCTGGCCTCGGCAATCCATCCTCCTTCGACGATCATGTCGACGGCTCCAAGTGGGAATCGTTCACCGTTACATTCGAAGACTCCAAATTCTTTGATCTGATGGAGAAATTCACACGTAACCGGGCCGGCACCGGCGCGCTCGTCACCTTCAAGGATTCGAGCTGGTTCATGTCTGTAGTGCTGGCGTTCCAGCCGCATTTCCGCGATCAGCCTGAGCATGTTACGGTATTCTGGGGCTATGGGCTGTATCCTGACAAGGTGGGCGATTTCGTCAAGAAGAAAATGAGCGACTGTACCGGGGCAGAAATCATGGAAGAGCTGATCGGACATCTGCACTTTGAAGAGCATAAAGCCGAGATTATGGCAACCGCCAACTGTATCCCGTGCATGATGCCGTATATTACTTCCCAGTTCATGCCGAGACTCGGCAGCGACAGACCGCTGGTCGTGCCAGAGGGCTCTACCAACCTCGCATTTGTCGGTCAATATTGCGAAATTCCGGACGATGTGGTGTTCACCGAGGAATATTCCGTCAGAGCGGCCAGAATCGCCGTCTACACCCTGCTCGGCATCAACCGTCCGGTTGAGCCAATCAATCAGTACCAGTATGATGTTCGGACGTTACTTTCGAGCCTTGTGACTTCATTAAGATAATAAAATCATAGATAATCAAGAAACCTCTCCCTTGATCGGGACTGACCCCCGTACATGAGACAGGGATCAAAACACCTTGCAAGTTTAAGCAGCCAGTCGCCGGAACTCCACTGGCGACTGGTTATTTAGTTTCGCTTGAATTCGAATTGAGTTATAGTAAGTAATGTAGTCTCGAACGGTCTGTTCAACGATTGCCGTCGTTGTACACGTGAGATCTTCGAGGTAGAACGTTTCAGACTTTAGGGTGGAATGAAACGATTCGATGGGGGCATTATCAGCGGGCGTTCCCTTGCGGGACATGCTCATGGTAATGCCTTTTCCTTTTACTGCAGCCTGGTACACCTGAGACGTGTACACGCTGCCTTGGTCGCTATGAAGCAGCATATTTGCCCGTTTTGGAAGTTGATTCAGCGTATCCAAAACCAAAGACGTGTCTTGCTTGTCCGCTATACTGTAAGCCACAATCTCCCCATTGTACAGGTCCAGAATGCTCGAGAGGTACAACATCTTGCCTCCAAACGGTAAATAGGTAATGTCCGTGACGAGCTTTTGCAGATGCCCCTCTGCATGGAATTGCCGCTTTAGCAGATTTTCTACTGGATGTGCGGGCTGCCCCGTGGTCTTGCGTTTCTTCATCCTTACGCGGCACTGTAGCCCTTCACGCTGCATAATCTGTTGAACACGTTTGTGGTTTATGGATTCTTCTGCCCGAAGGAGTGCAGTGATTTTCCGGTACCCATATCGGAATTTATGCTGTGCGCAAACCTGCCTTATCTTCTCTACTGTAGCATCTGAACGCTCGGTTTCTACGGCTGCTTTCCAGCGGTAGTAGGTGGCTCTTGCAATCCCAAGCCATGCGCAGGCCTCAGTCACCGTTACTTCTTCTCGAATGGACTCGATCCAGGCAATGACGATTTGTGGTTCCACCCCCTTTCCAGTTCCCTGTACTTTTTTAGCACGTCCAATTGCTGCTTTAAGAATCGGTTCTCCGCCTTTACTTTTTCTAGCTCCGTAGAGTGTTCTGGACCTTTTCCGTAGCTGTACTGTTTACCCACGGGCTGCTCCAGACGATGTACTTCGCCTTTTCGATACCATCTCATCCATGTCTTTAACTGTGTCTTGTTCCGTATTCCGAGTTGCTCCATTACCTCTCTTACCGGAACTCCTGCCAATCTCATCTCGATGGCTTTCATCTTTAATTCTACCGGGTAACTCACTCTAGTTGCCAACGCAAAAACACCTCCAAGATTATCTCCCTATCTTACGACAGGGTTCCATTCTCTTGAAGGTGTTTTGATATGTCTCACGTTACGGGGTCAGTCCCATCACGCAAGGGAGAGGTTTCTTTGTGCATTCGGGTAACTATGGGGGTATGGACCCTAACGCGCTCAATCAGATGCTGCAAGAACCGTCATCGCAGCCTTCGGCATCCGGTGCCTGTGACTGTGGTTTGCCTACAACCTGCAGTACCGGAGCGGTCTTCTCCTCCGCCCATACTGTCTCCAGCACCTCGGAAAATACCGGGCCGGGCTGTGCACCGGATACCGCATATTTATTGTTGAAGACGAAGAAGGGTACACCGGTAATGTTCAGGCGTTGCCCTTCTTCAATATCTTCATTCACTTCAGCCGCGTAGGCATCGCTTTCCAGCATCGCTGCGGTTTCGGCAGCGTCCAGTCCAACCTCGCCGGCCAGCGAAACCAGAACACTGCGCTCTCCAATATTAACCGTATCGGTAAAATAAGCGCGCAGCAGCCGCTCGGTCATTGCCGCTGCCTTTCCTTGAGCAGCGGCATAATGGCTCAACCGGTGGCTGTCGAAGGTATTGGTATGCACCACCGTATCGAAGTTGAACTCCAGGCCGACACCTCTGGCTTGCTCCGCCAGCTGTTCGTTCATCGCTTTGGCCTTCTCGCGGGTCATACCGTATTTGGCGGCCAGCTGATCATGAATATCCCTGCTTGCATCTGCACGGGCATTCGGATCCAGCTGAAAGCTGCGGTACACCACTTCCACCTTGTCGCGGTCAGGAAATTGGCTCAGCGCGTGTTCAAGCCGTCTTTTGCCGATATAACAGAACGGACAGGCGTAATCGGACCATATATCTATTCTCACATTGAATTCCTCCTAATGGGATTGTGAATACATTGATATTACCATTAACAAATAATACGTCACTTACAATTATATAGTTAAAAACCAAAAAACACAAATGCTAAATAAAAGTAAACGAAAGTGGTATATACGCCCTACTTATGGGGGAGTAAAATTAGATCAACACGTACTTTCGGTGCTTTACCTCATTACTACTATTACTAGCGGACGATAGGCGTCCCAGAAGGAGCCAGCGGCATGCATGATGTGTCTATAGTAATTCCCACGCGCAACCGGATCAGCGATCTTACGCTGTGTATTGAATCCATCGGCAGGCAGACAGAGCTGGAAGACGTCTCGATCGAGCTATTGATTGTTGATGATGGCGATATTGAGGAGAATGTCCTGGACTATTTGCGCAAGGTGCTGGCGCAGATGCCAAGTGCTGAGCTGCGTTATTACCGCAAAACCAAACCTGGCGTCTGGCTCTCCCGTTACGAAGCGCTGAACCTGATCGACGGAGACATTGTGCTCAGCTTCGATGATGACGCCGAGCTGGATGATCCGCTGTATATCCGCCGGATGCTGGACACCTATGCGGCCGATCCGGCGATTGTCGGAGTAGGCGGCATCGCCAAAGGCCTCTCCAGCAGCAAATCCGGCAAGCTGCTCGGCGTGCTTACCTGCCAAATGTCGGCTTCGCCCGGCAGACTGTCGGCCAGCACGCTGGCAGGCTCACTGCTGCTCTGGGGAGAAACGGAGGATACCTTTGAAACGGATTTCTTCCACGGCTGCAATATGTCTTTCAAACGTGAGGCGCTCAGGGATATGAAACCTTACCCCTGGATGACCAGCTATGCCGTGGCTGATGATATTTATATGTGCCATCTGGCCAGCAAATACGGCAAGCTTGTAATCAACCCGGATATGAAGATTACCCATCATGAATCCCCAAGCTCCCGTGATAAAGCGGGACGCGTCGCCCGTGCAACCGCGGTGAACCATTATTACCTGCTCAATCTGCGCAAGGCCCCGGTGAAGAACTACGCTGCCCTGCTGTGGACGCTGACTTATTTGACCGGCAAATCAACTCTGAAGCGCAACTTCAATGCGGTTTCAGGCTATATCAGCGGCATCCTCTTTGTACTGAATCCCCGCAAGAATAAATACAGCGAATATATGCTGGACTAACGCTCCCCACACAAACTTCATAATGGACAACAGCAGAAACACCTGCCTGCCCTTTCGGGAAGCGGGTGTTTCTGCTGTTTCTGCGGACTGCTTCTTCCTGTCTTCTTAATCCGCAAAATGTCATGAAAGTAGTATCCATTGCCATTCTTTCTGGGGTATGATAGTAAAGATGAGTTCAAGAAACTACTTTTATGGATGGTGGAATATGTTTAAAAACAAAAAAACGACGCTAATTCTGGTCGCTATCGTCATCATTATCGTTGCCGTTGTCGGCGGCATCTGGATGCTTACAGGCAACAAAGATAAAGACGCTGCCAGTACTTCCGATACCCCAGGCGTTGCAAAAGTTTCGGAACAAGGCGGAACGAAATCCCTTGAGCAGACTTTTTACATTTATAATACTGTCGTTAACATTAAGGTCTTCGGTGATCATGCCGAGCAGAAAAATATGGACGACATTCAGGCCATGCTGGAACGGATGGATATAGAGTTCAGCCGCACTAAGGAGAATGGAGAAATCTTCGCGGTCAACCAGGCTGCAGGCAAGGAAGCTGTTACTGTATCTGATGAAACCCTGCACATTGTCAAGCTTTCGATTAAATATGCCGAAGAGATGGACGGGCTGTTCGATCCGACGATCGGTCCGCTGGTGGATCTGTGGAATATCGGCAACGGCGGCAAGCAGGTTCCTCCGCAAGCAGATATCGAACAAGCCAAGAGCCTGACCAATTACAAGGACATTATTGTAGATGAAGCCGCGAAGACTGTTAAGCTGGCTAAAGAAGGCATGGTGCTCGATATGGGCGGAATCGGCAAAGGTTATGCCGCTGACCGGATCGCCGATTATTTGAAGGAGCAAGGTCTGGACAGCGCGATGATCAACCTCGGCGGCAGCAGCATCATTGCCCTCGGCAACAAGCCGAATGGATCACAGTGGAACATCGGCCTGCAGGACCCCGATCAGGCCCGCGGCACACAGCTGGGCACCATCAAGATTTCCAATGAGGTCATCGATGCTTCCGGCGTTTATGAGCGTTACTTCATGCAGGATAATGTCCGCTATCACCATATACTTGACCCGCGTACAGGGTTTCCTTCCCAGAACGGCTTAAAGAGTATTACAATTATGAGCCCGAACGCAACGGATGCAGATGCCTTGTCCACCGGCGTATTCCTGATGGGGCTTGAGGAAGGCATGGCCTACCTTGAAGCTCTGCCGGAGGACGTGGAAGCCTTCTTCATTACCGATGACAACAAAATCTATGCCACTCCAGGCATTAGAGAGAGACTACAGCTCACGGATCCAACGTATAGCTTTGCGGAGTAACTAAGAAGAAGATAAGGGGCTTTCATAATCCGAAGCCTATATCCCCTTGTCTTTCGGAACCATAGAACGAATAAGCGGCGGAGCTGAGGCTCCGCCGCTTATTCGTATTCCGTATCGCTTACTCCTCAGATCAGCGGAAGCTCGCTGAATTCTTGGTAACTGGCAAAGGTGAAGCTTGGGCTATGACCGGTTCCCGGCTGTCTGCCGCGCGGATTGTACCAGCATACTTTCCAGCCTGCTGCAAGCGCGCCAACTACATCATTGTCCCAGGTATCTCCGACATACAGCGAGTTCTCCGCTGTTGTTCCGCTCACGCGGTTAACATGGGCAAAGATCTCCGGGTCCGGCTTGGCCAGCCCAACGGCATCC
The DNA here is from genome assembly GCF_038008625.1 of Paenibacillus sp. FSL L8-0470. Lineage (NCBI taxonomy): Bacteria > Bacillati > Bacillota > Bacilli > Caryophanales > Paenibacillaceae > Paenibacillus > Paenibacillus sp. FSL L8-0470. The sequence continues at coordinate 1,440,222 of NZ_JBBOZM010000001.1, read as the reverse complement.
GAGATGAAGATCATCTCTTCCGGAATCAGCTTGTCGATGCCAAGTCCGCGCAGCTTGCTCATCTGGTGAGCCTTCGGGCCATTGGTAATAATCCCAACCTTGTGCCCAAGAGCGATGAACCGCCGCAGCTGCTCTTCTACACCGTCTATGAACTGAATGGAATACTGCCGGCCAATGTAGGACGCCTGAACTTGGGCTGCCTGCTCCCGGCTAAGGTCCATCCCGTATTCGGCAAAAGCCAGCTCCAGACGCTGCACCCGCGTCTCCTCCAGCTCAAGCTCACCCCGCAAATACTTTGGCCAGAGCTGGTCACTGTGATGCCTCACTTTATAAAATAGCTCCGCATAGTCCAGGCTGTCCTCATCCGGGGCCAAAACCTCGCGTACCGCTTCCCGGAAAGGCACCAAATGATCGTACAAAGTATCATCCAAATCAAAAAAAACCGCCAGTTTATTGCTGTTATCCATAATAACGCCCCTTACTATTCCTGCTTGGTATTCAAAAATAGATTATAAGTGTAGAACTCATCATCCCGGACATAGCCTTTCGCAACGTATAGACGCTGCGCAGTAGTATTATCTGTCATCGTAGTCAAGGTCAGCCCTTTGCTTCCAGTGCTCAAAGCGAACTCCCGGGCACCGTCCAGCAGTAAGGAGCCCAAACCCTGTCCGCGCAGCTCCGCGGCCACATACAGATCATTCAGTATCCAGAGCCGCTGCATGCTCACCGAGGAGAAGGATGGATAGAGCTGGGCAAACCCTCCGGCCTGCTTATTAGCGCCGTTCCCCGTTACAGCCATCCAAATTGCGGACTCATCCGCCTCCAGTCTGGCCTTCAGGAAAAACTGGACGCCTTGAAGATCGGAAACCTGACCATAATACACGCGATATTCATCAAACAACAGAGCTATCTGTTCAAGGTCTTCAAGGCCAGCACGTTCCAAACGATACTCCGGCATCATCATTCCAACCTTTCTTATTTCCTTACTTAGTCCCTGGAGTCATAGAAGACATGCCGGGCACTGATTATGCCGTCTTCGATGTCCAGCAGCCCGAATGAATACTGCTTCTCCCGCCGTTTGTCGGTCGGTGATCCGGGATTAAACAGCAGAATGCCGTTTTCCCTGCGCATCAACGACTGATGAGAATGACCGAATAGAATGCAGTCCACTTCATCGCCTTCAAAAGCGAGCAGTGCATTCCCGTCCGTACCTTTGCGCGAATACGGGGCATGTCCGTGGATCATCCCGATACGCACACCTTCCAGCGTAATGATCTTGCGCTCTCCGAACCGCTGAATAATCTCGGCTCCATCATTATTGCCGGCAATTCCCTCGACCGGCGCGAGCTGCGACAGCATTTCATAGATCTCCAGCGCCACCCAATCGCCGAGATGCAGAATCTGGTCAACATGGCGGAATTCCGCCACAAGCGCCTGCGGCAGCGACTTCGCGTTCCGCGACATATGCGTATCCGATACAACTCCTATTTTCATCAGCTTCAGCTCCCTAATCCCCATATTGCCCGCGCAAGTATCGCAAGCAGCCATAATCATTAATATTCTGCTAATTGTACGATTTGCGCGTGGGAGAAGCAAGTAAACCGGTGGTTTCACTTAAGCGATCGAGTCCAAAATGCAGGATTGCCTCAATAGTTCAGTTCCTTATTCCCGCCAGTTCCACAGCCGAACTTCTCCTACCCGGATATTACTGATCCATGTATTCTCCTCGAGCTTCAGCAGCTCCTTTACCGGACCCGTAACAACAACTCCATACAGCTTAACGCCGTGCTCCCCGAGATAACTTATGGATTCATCCAGATTAATGAATGGGGCTACGTTGTTTGATATTTTTTTATGCTGCTGCATCAGCCGCAAGGTATCCATGAAGTTCTCCTCACGCAAAGCGCCGTCCCCGTAGGATTCAACAACTGGAGAGGCCGAACTGCTTGAAGTCACCTTGCTGAACCAGCCGGTTTTCTCCTCCGAGATCTTTGTTACCTTCATGTCATCGGCATGCCACAGCGGTGTATAAGGAAATCCAAGGGGCGTACCGGCAAAACGTTCACGCGAGAATTGACCGGCATCTGCAGCGAACCACACAGGCAGCAGATTCAATGGCTCCAGCTTCTTCAGCAGCTCATCCGTTGTGTATAACCGGTCTAAAGACAGATAAGCCTCAGCCACGGTGCCCTCGTGCAGCTTCTCCAGCATCCGCCACTCCACCCCGTCGCTGCGCAGACTGCCTGAGTTCTTCCCTGCCTCCGGGTATTGAAAGTAATAATTGCCGCCACTCCGTTCATCCGTCCAGGAGAACTTGCCTATACCGCCCAGCCCCAGCAGAAACGGAGTAGAGTAGCTTCCTACGTCCACCGTTTCCCCGCCGATTTGCTTCAGCAGCTTGCCCGACATTTCCATTCTGAAAAAGAACTTCGCGTTGCTGCTCAAATGGACAATCGTATTCGGGCGGGAAACGGCAATCGCAGAAGATACAACGTCCCTGTAAATGTCTCCACGGTCGCCGGTACTATAGAACACTGCGGTGATAATGCTGCTGATGGTCGAAAATACCAAGAATGCCGCTAGGACAGTAAATGTATTGGCAATACGCGCCCTCCATTTGCCGCGGCGGATAATGCCCTTTTCCCTGCCGGACGCAGATTTCCTCTTGCTTTTTCCCTTACCCTTGCTCTTGCCGTTGGAGAGAACTACCTCCTGATGTTCAGACATGTGGTCTTCCCGTTCCATCAGCTCATCTACATAGACCTGATAGGCCTCCAGCTTCTCCAGCTCTTGCTCCAGTTCAGTCCGTTCCTCTTCCGGCAGCGTCCCCTCGCTGTACTTCCGCAGCTTCTCCTTGAACTCCTCACTCATGCCTGCTCCTCCTCCGCTCTGCCTCCCGCAGCCGCTGTCTGGCGCGGAATAACAATATTTTATATTGAGACAGCCCCACATCCATGATCTCCGCCGCTTCCTTGTAAGACATTCCGTGAAAATCGTACAACAGCAGCGCGTGGCGCTGCCCCTCCGGCAGGCTGTCTACAGACAAGGCCATCTCTTCCAGACGTTCCTGCCGCAGCAGGGTGCCTTCGGTCGTATCCGGATGGGCCAGCTCATTGAAATAACCCGCTTCTTTGGTGACACTCCGGCTCTCTTTCCGCTTGTAATCCACAAAAGCATTATAGGCAACGCGGAACAGCCACGGCTTGATGGTGTCTTCACGGCAATTCTCCAGGTACAGATAAGCCCGGTAAAAAGTCTCCTGCATTAAATCTTCGGCCACATGGTGATCATGACAGAGGGAGCGCAAATAGCGGTAAATATCCTGAACATAACTCTGATAAAGATCATCCAGCGAATTTGGCTTCATTCCCTCCCCCCTTACTCTAACCACGTATAAGATTGGAAAAAGTTACATGGTCAGGATAATATTTTTTGCTGATTAAACAGGTGAGGAGCAAAAGGCCAATCAGATATTCATCCAAGATGAATCAATCACGATAAACCCGGCCCATCGATGCAAAAAATACCGCGTACAATCTTTCGGCAGGCAGACGGGCGCCCTAATCAAGATAATAAAACTCAAATACAAAAAGATAGCCCGGTGTCTCCAGGACCCGGGCTTCTTTGCCAAATAAAATCAGTAAAATCCAATCGTGGACGAGCCGTCCTTCATCCATTCGCGCTTGCGTCCTTTGTCCAGCTCCCCGCGCATTCCGCGGACAAGCGCCTCCACATCGGCTCTGCCGTTCTCATGCCATTCCAGTGCCGCACTGACATACAGCTCGCCAAGCTGGGTCAGAGAGAAATCTCCGGTCAAGCGTGCGGCCAGATCAACTCCCTCATCACCGGCAAAGGTGGAGAAGCCGCGCTGCCGCAAATACTCCAGCCTTAGCTCCTCATTCGGCATTTTGATCTCATAGGCCCGGTCAAAACGTCCGGCGCGGTTCATCAGCCCGGGATCTATCTTCTCCGGATAGTTGGTCGTACCGATCAGAAAGATGCCTTCCTTGGAGGTCGCCCCGTCCAAAGTATTCAGGAAAAAGGATCTGACCTCCTGCGGCATAGAGTCGATGTCCTCAATCACCAGCACCATCGGTGCCAGCCGGGCTGCGGCTTCAAACACCTCGCCTACCGACTCGCTGCTTGTATATTCAGTGATCTGCCAATAGATCACCGGTCCGGGCACACTTCCGGCGATGGACTTGACGAGCGTCGTCTTGCCGTTGCCCGGATGCCCGTAGAGCAGAATCCCCCGTTTATAAGGGATGTCATAGGTCACATAGAAGCTTCGGTCCGAATCGAAAAACTGGTCGAGCGAGCGGTAGATTTCCTTTTTGATCGCGACATCCAGCACCACTTCCTCCCGTCCGACAGAACGGGTGATTGGCTCATCTTCCCGGAAAATACCGTTGCGCCGGTCGGTGAATACCGTCACCTTATTGATATTTTGCTCCCGCTGCCGCGTGCGCACGTTGCTTAGGAAAGCCTGCAGCTGCGCGTCGGAGGCAGCAAATACAAAATCCTGAAAGTTGATGCCGTTCTCCTGAAATACGGGCACCCGTGCCAGCGCCACGCCCATGGCAGGATAAGCCAGCACATTGTTACGGATCGACAGGTGAATATTATACTCCGGCTGCTCCTTGTCATCGTCGTAGACAAAGGTACGGTCCTCCAGCCGGTCAAATATCCGCGCCACATGCTCTACTCCGGGATTGCCGGACTGCACATCAATCTCCAGCAGCTTCCAATACTCACTGTTGGGGTCGTCGCTGGCGTACAGCTCATAGCGGACACCATAGCGGGCATAAAGAGCTTCAAGGATACCGTCTACTAGGCGGGCGTAGACGTCGTACCCCTTGATCATGCCACTCGTGCCTCCATCATATTCGTAAATCACAGCCTGTTTCTTGCACTCCTGCTCCATCCTATTTGGTCCCCTTTATCGCTGCGAGCGGCTTGCACTTGGCCACAACGGCAGCCAGGCCGGCGCCCGTAACGCTTTCTATGATCTCATCTACATTCTTATAGGCTTGGGGAGATTCGTCAATGATAGATTCCAGGGAATGCTGGTTTACTACAATCTCATCTTCTTTGCCTACCTTTAGTGACTGGGAAAATTCATGAACAGACACCAGCCGTTTCGTTGCCGTGCGTGAACGGATCCGCCCTGCGCCATGGCAGATGGAATAAAAGTTCTCTTCCCCTCCGGGCTGGCCGACCATGATATAAGAGGCGGTGCCCATTGAGCCGGGAATCAGCGCCGGGTGACCGGTCGCGGCATAGGGCCGCGGATTGTCCGGATGCTGAGCCGGCAAGGCACGGGTTGCCCCCTTACGGTGCACAAATTTGGTCCCCGAAGAGGTCTCTTCCTTCCAGGCATAATTGTGCATCAGGTCATACAGGGTGCGCAGCTCACATTTTGTGCCGAACACCTCACGGAACGCTTCGCGGACACCGTAGGCGATCAGATGCCGGTTCACGACAGCGTAGTTCAAGGCGGAGTACATCAGATTAACATAACGCTGGCCTTGCGGATGTTCCAGCGGGGCAAAGATCAGGCGCGGATCGGCGCTGCCAAGTCCTAGCTGCCCCATCACCTTGGCGAAGGCCGGGGTGCAGAACTGGTTGACCATGCCGCCCCAGGCCCGTGAGCCGGAATGGATCATCACGGCAACCTGCCCGTCCTGCAGCCCCCAGGCTTCCGCCACCTCCCGCTGTTCCTCCGCAATCTCTATCGCCTGAATCTCGACGAAATGATTGCCTCCTCCAAGGGTACCCAACTGACGGTGTCCGCGGTGCCAGGCCATATCGGGCAGCTCATTCAGGATCTCCTCATCAAACGCCAGCTTGCTGATCTCCACATGGGAAAGCGCGCTTGATTTCTTCGGAGTGTAGCTGTCGGGTACATATTTGCTCGGCAGCCCGTGCAGCCCCTTGCGAACCACATTCTCCAGCCGGATATCGCTGTAATGGCCCCGCTGCTGCGCCTCCATCGGCAAATATTTCTCGATGGCGCGGACCAGCTTTCTCCGTAGCTTAACCTCTCGCAGATCATCCTTGTGCAGATTGGTGAGATGCACGCGCATTCCGCAGCCGATGTCGCTGCCCACGATAGAGGGCGACACATATCCTCCTGCCGCATCCCATACCGCAGTTGTGCCGATGCAGGTGCCGACGCCTACATGCACATCCGGTGTATAGCTCATATATTCAATATTCGGGATTTGCAGGTTGTTGTTCGCCATTTCCATGACCTTATAGTCCAATGTGGCAAATAATTGCCCGCTGGCATAGACCTTCAGGTCGCCTCCCGGAAGAGCCACCCGGTGTTTATATTGCGGCTCATCGAAGCCCGCTTGTTGTGAATTACTATTCATAAGTTATTTTCAATTCCTCTCAAGTTCGTTAATAAGTTAAATTAAATTATTTGTCCGTTCGTGAAATCTTCTGTGTTTCAGGTACGCAAAAAAAGCCGCAGATCAGTTTTGATCCACGGCTCCCGAAGAGCTAATCATTGCTTCAAAATTACCTAACATAATTTAAAGCTTACCCATGTGCAAGAATGCGACAGGATGAGCCAAGGGCGCATCATGTCTCCCGGACGAAGGCGATGAGATCAGATGGTTCATATGCGGTTGTAATGTGGCAAGGCAACAATTCCAGTACAATAGTTCCAATCATGGCCCATCGGCCTCCCTTCTCTAAATGATAAACCCAATAATATATGGCTCTGCTGCAGATTGTCAACCCTTATATTGGAAGTCTTGTCCTCCAGGCTGCAAAAAAAGCTGCAAAATCTACTGAATTCTACGGTTCCCTGCGCAAAAAATACATCAAAAGGACTATTTCCCCTGCACGCAAAAAAAGAAGACACCCTCTCAGGCGCCCTCTTCATAGGTTATTTCTTTATTTGAATTTATGCCAATCCTGTTTGCTGTTCTCCAGCAAATGGGCAAAATCATTCTCCAGCCGCTTCTGCTCGGCTTTCCGCTGATCCTCTACCGCTTTGCGGGCTACCTCTTTCTTGTCATTCTCCTCGGCTTTGAGCGCATCGGACTGCGCCTTCAGCTTGTCGAGCACATCACTGCTGAGGAGATCCCGGAGTGTTGCCGGAGCATCCGATGCAGCGGGACGTGGAGCAGGGGTTATTTTCTTTTTTTTGGCCATGTAGCTCATCCTTTCGGGCATTGCATGTAGTTCGAATTTGTTTTAGTTATTGGTCTTTTCGTTTATAATGTTCAGTAAGAGGTGAGCCTTATGAAATCCCTAGATTTGTGTCCAAAGTTACAGAAAAGCATGGATATTATCGGCAGACGTTGGACAGGCTTAATCATCTATCAGCTCCTTCAGGGACCACAGCGCTTCAGTGTTATCGAGTCTTCTCTGCCCGTTAGCGGCAGACTTTTATCCGAACGGCTTAAGGAACTGGAGCTGGAAGGCATTGTCCTCCGCGAAGTATTTCCCGAGACACCCGTAAGAATTCAATACTCCTTGACGGATAAAGGGCGGGCGCTGGAATCGGTCATCCGTGACCTGCAGGAATGGTCAGAATTCTGGATTGAACCGGAAGGCTGCGGGCCTGAAGGAATGCCTCCAGAGTAAGCGTTGGCCCCTCATACTGCACAAACAACGGTGAGCTGTATCTTACAGCTTGCGGCCGATAATGACCAGATCGCGTGGAATGCCCTCCATTTCAGCAACTCCAGGCATCAGTCCCCATTGTTCAAAGCCAAATTTCCGTAGCAGAGCCAGGCTGGGCTCGTTGTGGCCGAATACAAAACCAACTAAATTCTGAAGACCAAGGCGCGGGCATTCTTCCAGTGCCTTGGTCAGCAGGATACTCCCGGCACCGCTGCCGCGGAACTTCCCGCTTACATATACACTGACTTCTGCGGTTCCATTATAGGCGGGACGGCCATAGAACGACTGGAAGCTGAACCAGGCGGCAACCTCGCCACCCTGCTTCAGTACCCACAGCGGGCGGTGATGGCTGTTATGCTCATGGAACCAGTGCAAGCGGTCCTCCACCCGAACCGGCTCCAGGTCGGCAGTAACCATCCGTCCGGCTACCGTCGAATTATAAATCTCCACAATTGCCCCTAAATCCTCTAGTGTTGCATCTTCAATGCTGTAATTGTGCCAAGCCATTCTTCATATCCTCCTAAAAGTTGTGTAAGCCCTTATCTGCTCCGGTCTGTTGCAGGCTCCACTGCCACAAACGCTCGGCATCTTCCTGACTCAGTGCCCGCGGTGACAGTTCTTTGATCTTTCGGCGGTAATAATATTGTCCGGTCACTCCCAGCAGTTCCGGCGCCGTCGCCAGATAGATAGCCGTGTCCGCCCCCTGCTCAGGTGTCAGGAAGAAATAGGACAACAGCTTGAGCACCGAGCGGCCAAAGCCTGTCTCCCGGTTAACCCCGATGTTGGTCCCCACAGCACCCGGATGTACGGCATTAACCGTAACCTCCGTGCCCTGCAGGCGCTTGGCCAGCTCTCTCGTAAAAAGGATATTAGCCAGCTTGGAACGCGCGTAAGCCTTGACCGGATTGAAACCGCCCGACAGAGTATGATCGTTCAAATACAGCTTTCCGATCTTGTAGGCCCCGGAAGCAACGACCACGATCCTGCCTTGCTCTGCCGCCTTTAGCTGATCCAGCAGCAGACGGGTCAGCAAGAAGTGTCCCAAATGGTTCACGCCAAAGTCCTGCTCGAAGCCGTCCGCCGTAAGCTCACGTCTAACGGCCACTACACCGGCATTGTTAATCAATACGTCGAGTATGGGGTGGCTCGCCTTGAATTCCGCTGCAAACCCGCGTATGCTCTGAAACGAAGCCAAATCGCATAACATCAGCGTGATATGGTCAGATCCGCTCTCCCGCTTGGCTTCCGCAAGCGCCTCTTCCCCGCGCTTGCGGCTGCGGCAGGCCATCACCACCGTTGCTCCCTGGCGGGCCATTTCAATCGTCGTTGCCAATCCCATCCCGGAGTTGCCTCCGGTTACAAGCACCGTCTTTCCATTCATGGCCAATCCCCTCTCTAGCAACCTGCCAATTACAACTGCCAGCCTGGCCTTTCCACAGCATATGTTTTAAGATTATGTTACATCAAATCAGGTCCACAAGAAAAGCCTTTCAGTACATATGGCTATTCAGTTGTGTGAATCGCTCGTCCAGATTGCTGCAGTCCTGTAATTGTATCAATTTGAATAAGATACGGTGTCAATCGAAGGAGTACAGGATACATCAGCCGGCAATCAGCATCTAGCGGCTCAGACTGTCTCGCGGACTCAGGAGACATTATTCTGTACAATAAGGACTCCTGACTCTTCGAACGGACACCAGCGCCGCTATCTCATTGAAAATGGGTAGTCTAACCCGTTTTCCAGGCAAATAAGGGCTATGCAGTCCGCGTGGAGTGCTGGTCATTGGATTTGAACCAAATAAAGAACATACAGTCCGCCGAACAGAAACAGCACCAAAACACATGCTCAGGGATATACGATTGGCGGGGTACGCAACGCGTACTCAAAGATACACGATTAGCGGGTTACGCATCGCATGCTCAAAGATACACGATTGGCGGGGTACACATCGCATGCTCAAAGATACACGATTGGTGGGGTACGCAACGCATGCTCAAAGTTTCACGATTGGCGGGGTACGCAACGCATGCTCAAAGATACACGATTTGCGGGGAACCCATCACATGCTCAAAGTTTCACGATTGGCGGGGTACACATCGCATGCTCAAAGATACACGATTGGCGGGGTACGCATCGCATGCGGAGGAAGGCTAGGTCATCCTGCTGGCTCCGGACCGCAAGGTCCCGAACGGAACGCCGATTGCTAACTGAGAAAACTTATATGGAGGTGAATTCGGGAATCCTATTCCCGGAGCTGAACTATGAATATTGGCCCAAATGTTATCGTACTAACTGTCCCCATGATCTCACCCGTAATGGGCCCTACCAAGATTTATCCGGTGCTGCTGAAGGATGGGGAGGACTTGACCCTCATAGACACCGGCATGTTCGGCCAATATGATGCTCTGCTGCAAGCTATAGAGCAAGCGGGCGAACAGCTTTCAAGCATTAAACGCATCATCCTCACCCATCAGGATATTGATCATATCGGCAATCTCCCTTTGCTCGTGCAGAAGCTCCCAGGCGTTGAGCTATTCGCCCATCCGGGCGATATTCCGGCAATCACGAACAGCCAGCCGATGCTGAAGATGAATCCGCAGCGGGTCGCGCAGATGCCGGAGGCATTTCAGGAGCAGTTCCATGCGTTTCTGGAGCAGCTGGCACAGCTCGGCAGCTTCACGGAGCTGCATGACGGCCAGCGGCTGCCGTGGGGCGGCGGCATCGAAATTATTCATACCCCCGGCCATACACCGGGGCATATCTGCCTTTATGTGCAGGAACAAGCGCTGCTGCTGGCAGTCGATGAGCTGCTCGTCGTAGACGGACAGCTGACCGGACCGGCAGTGTCGGCCACACCGGACATGCCGCAGGCGCTGCGCAGCCTGCACAAGCTGGAAGGACGGTTAATCCAGTCCGTCCTGTGTTACCACGGCGGACTCTACGACGGCAGTCCGCAGGAGCTTATCAACCAATTGACGGATGCGCTCTAACAGAGTATCTCCAGCTATAGTCCAGACATAAATCAGGCCCGCAAGTAGAGTAATCTACGAGCGGGCCTGATTTTTGCTCATGACAGGATTTTAAACGAGGAGCGGCACTAGGCTCATTTCCAGTTTGGCTTCAGGGCAATCAGCTTGTCGTCATTGTTTCCGGGCTCGCCCCTGCCATCCCGGTTATTCGTCATTACATATAAGGTACCATCCGGCCCCTCTGCCACATTGCGGAGCCGGCCCCATTTCTCCTGGAACAATGCTGTTGCCTTAGCCTTCCCGCCTCCGGACGACGGGGAAATCCACAGCAGCTGTTCTCCGGCCAGCCCGGCAACCAGCAGTTCGCCGCTCCATGGTCCCTGTGTAATAAAAGCCATTCCCGACGGAGCCCAGGTTTGGCTGCCGCTATGCAGCAGCGGAAGCCTCAGACTCACTGCATCTTTGCCTGCGGTTTCATCGCCTTCAATAAGCGGCCAGCCGTAATTGGCGCCTGCCTCAATGATATTGATTTCGTCATGACTGGACTGGCCATGCTCCGAGCTGTAAAGCACTCCAGTGTCCGGCTGCCAGGCCAATCCTTGCGGGTTGCGGTGGCCCCAGCTGTAGACGGGAGAATCCGGCCAAGGGTTATCCTGCGGGATGGACCCGTCAAGGGAGATTCGCAGGATTTTTCCGCCCAGACTGTGCTTATCCTGTGCCAGCTCCGGCTTATAACGTTCACCGGCAGTGACGTACAGATATCCGTCCGGTCCTACTTTAATCCTTCCGCCGTTATGATTGGTGTCTCCAGGGATGCCATCCAGCATCACCTTGTTAATCTCCGCTTTGCCGCTGCTGATCTTGAGCCGCAGTACACGGTTCTGCACTCCGCCGTCTGCATGGAGATAGGAATGGTAGACGTAGGCATACCCGTTGCTTCCAAACGCCGGATCCAGTGCAAGTCCCAAGAGACCACCCTCCCCCTTGCTGACAAACGGCGCAAGAAGCTCCAGCAGCGGAGCCTTTCTCAGTTTACCGTTCTCTATCACCCGCAGGCTGCCGGGCCGTTCAGTTAAAAAAATCCGCCCATCCGGAGCAAATGCCATTTCCCAAGGGACATTCAGCCCCGTTGCTACTGTTTGAGCGGTATAGGGGAAGGATGCTTTGGACTTTACAGAAGCTGTTGTTGCAGGATCCTCGGATACTGTTATTGGAACCTGCACCTCTGCCTGCTGACCCGATTTTCCATCCGCTGTATTATTTGACGGAGAAACCAAGGATGGATCTGCGCTCTCTGCAGGGTTTCCCAGAGGCGCGGCCCTGCACTCTTCAGCGTTTCCCCCGCATTACTGGTTTCGGAAGAAGCTCTGCATGCTGACAACCCTCCTGTCAGCAGGATCATCATACAGCACCCTAGAAGGCTGTGGTGGACTTTTCTTTTGCCGGAAATGGCTGTCACCTCCTGAAAGAATATATGAGCACTGGCTTTAAAGCTTGTTATGTTCAGTCTACAATCAATTTGGGCAACTATTACCCGGCCTTGCGGTTTGCTAAACCCTTTGGTCAAGCAAATCTACAGAGACGTGCACCCTGCCGGCTAATGATCTATAATGAAAACATTGCTTTTTTTATCGTGATCACGAAAGGGGAACACCTGAAATGAATGAGGCTCTACAAAGTTTGGCTGGGGGAATGGCGGGAGAAGGGCTGGACGCTCTGCTCGTCACCGATCCCAAACATGTCTACTACTTGACCGGGTTTGCCAGCAATCCCCATGAACGTTTTCTTGGCCTGCTGCTGATTCGCGGAGAGGAGCCCGTCCTGATTGTTCCGGCACTGGATGCCGAAGCAGCTCATGCGGCTTCCTCCGTCACGACGATCCTGACACACAGCGATACTGATAATCCGTATGAGCTGCTAAAGTCGCAATTTGGCGGCAAAACACCTGGCACACTCGGCATAGAGAAAGAGCATTTCTCCGTAAGCCGGTATGAGCTGCTCGCCGATTCTGTGCCTGCAGCGCAATTTAGCGATATCGGTCCCCTGCTCCGGGCGATGCGCGCCAAGAAGACACCGGAGGAAGTCAGCCGGATGAAACATGCCGCCGGGCTGGTGGAGGAGGTTCTGCGCCGCGGTCTAAACCATGTGAAAAGCGGAGTCAGCGAAATTGAGCTGGTAGCCGAGCTGGAATATCTGATGAAAAAGGTCGGCGCCTCCGGTCCTTCCTTCGACACTATGGTCCTCAGTGGTTCTAACACTGCCCTTCCGCATGGTGTGCCGGGAGACCGCATCATCCAGCCGGGTGATTTTCTGATGTTCGACCTTGGCGTATATGCCGCCGGGTATGCTTCCGACATCACACGGACCTTTGCCGTGGAGGAAGCGGACAGCAAGCTGACCGAAATCTACAACACGGTGCTGGCCGCTAACCTGTCAGGCATTGCTGCTTCCCGGGCAGGAGCTACCTTCGGCTCAGTGGACCGGGCAGCGCGTGAAGTGATCGAAAATGCGGGGTACGGGGAATATTTCATGCACCGTGTCGGCCATGGACTTGGCATGGATACCCATGAGTATCCTTCCCTTCACGGTTTAAATACGGATATTATCGAGAACGGCAACGTATTCACCGTGGAACCGGGCATCTATGTGCCGGGCGTAGGCGGTGTACGTATTGAAGATGATGTCTTTATTACGGCAGAAGGTCCCGTAACGCTGACCAGCTTCCCGAAAGAGCTGACTATCCTCCATTTGTAACAGCAGTCCAATATAAGATATGTCCATCAAAAAAAGCAGTGAGCCGGCCCCATAACGGGAGACTCACTGCTTTTTTATGGTCACAACCTATGAAATGCTGCGGCTATCCGCAGCCTTCAGGGCCGGCTCTTCCTCTTCGGCAAACTTAAAGGAGCGGGCAATGTAAAGGATTGGCGTGCCTGCACCGGTCAGCAGGAATTTCACTACATAAGTAGTCAGCAGAATTTCGATCCACACCTGCATATCGAATCTGCCGGCAAACGCAATGGTGCAAAAAATCAGCGTATCAACAAACGAGCTGATCATCGTACTGCCGTTGGAGCGGATCCAAAGCTGGCGCGAGGTGCTGTAGTATTTGCGGATCCACGAATACAGGCGCACGTCGAGGAACTGGCTGATGAAATAGGCAGCAAGGCTTCCCAGCGCCAGACGCGGCATCAGTCCAAAGATCGTTTCCAGCGAGGTCTGGAAAATGGGATCTCCCTGCGGTTTGAACACCAGCGCCATCTGCATAATCACCGTAGTCATCAGCAGGGTGAAAAAACCGAACCATACGGCATTGCGCGCTTCCTTCCTCCCGTACCTTTCATTAAGCAAATCGCTGGTCATATACAGCGTCACATACATCGTATTGCCCAGCGTCATCACGATGTCCAGCGGCATAGCAATCGTCTTGGCCACTTGAATATTGGCGATGACCGTAGCAACTCCAACCCAGGCATACAGCCCCTTTTTACCAAAGAGACGGTAACAGAGCAGAAATAGGCCGAAGTTGACAATAACGAACAAAATTCCCCAAAACAAATTAAACATTTTTCTATACTTCCTCCTAGTTTTGGTTACGCGGGATGGTTACGAACCGCGGATATTTTGTTTATAGGAACAAAACATTAATACTCTACCATATAAAAAGCTAACATTCTATGATAATTTTAAATTTTCAGAAAAGAAGAATGATGTCACTTATTTTCGGTAAACTAATGATTCATTCGATAATTATTCATATTTTTCTGAAAAATATGCGTTATAATTCAAAATTTTCACTATTCAACCGAAGGTTAATTCTATAGAATAGTTATCAATCATATCCCCGGAACGATAGCCTGATATATGACCAACATCAATGGAGTATATAGCTGTGTGCCCGCTTATAAGCGTTGGCATGGGATCGATGCATTCAAATAGAAAAGGAGAGAATGGATATGTCACGCTTAAAGAATTCAATCAGCCGCAAATTTACACTTTTGTTGTTTGTCGTCCTATTGCTCACATCTCTTGTGTTAAGTATCAGCTTCTACTTTATATCAATGAGTACCATCGACGGCTACGTAATGCCGCAAATTAACAAGCTTCTGACCGGGGCCGCTCAGGATGTCTACAAGAATTTGAACGCAACCCACGCCCAGCAGACCCTGAGTAAGAGTGCACAGGCCACCACGAATGTCGAATACTATTTCCAGGAAAAAAGAAAGCTGCATGATGTGGAGACCATTTTCCTCATCGAAATGAAAGATGGAAAGGCCACCGTACTGGCCGCAGATCACGGCTCAAAGCTGAAGGCTGAAGAAAGCCTTAAGGTATTGCCCGCTATGGAACAAGCCGCTAAAGGAAAAACGGGGCTCAGTGAAATCTATAGTGACAGTCACGGTATACATAAGACCGCCTATGTCAGTGTTCCCGGCAGCAGGATGGTCATCGGAGTAAGTTCAGACGTTGGTTTTGTTGAAGACAAGATAAACAGCATCGTTTGGGCAAGTATAGGAATTACACTGCTGTCGCTGATCATTGGAACCGCCGCCGCGACCTTCATGAGCCGGAGAATCACGCGGCCGCTCTCTCAGCTTACCGCTTACAGCAATAAGCTCGCTGCCGGTGATTTCACGCAGAATCTCGTTATTAAGGGCAACGATGAGGTCGGCCAGTTGTCAGTGAGCTTCCAAAGTATGGGACAACGGCTTAAGGAAATGATCGGGCAGGTTCTCGATACTTCAGGCAGTGTCGTCGCCGATGCCAATGATCTGAAAGCGCGTGTTGAAGTGCTGGGTGAAATGGCCGAGCGTTCGGCACTATCCGTTACGGAGATCGGCAAAGGCAGTACAACTATTGCCAGCAGCGCACTGGAGAACTCCAGAGCCATGGAAGAAATCAATTTCGGCATTCAGCATATCGCATCCGCAGCCGGTGAAGTCACTGAGCAGATCAGTGAAGCTTCAGCGGAAGCCATGGGCGGCAATGAGATTGCCCAGAGTGCCGTACAGCAAATGCGTCAGGTGGAGCATGCCTCTCAGAAGTCGCTGGAGCAGTTCCGCATCATGAATGAACGTTCCCTGATGATTGGCGGGGTTGTCCAGGGCATCACCGAAATAACCAAGCAGATTCAGATGCTGTCGCTGAATGCTTCCATTGAAGCGGCACGCGCAGGCGAGCATGGCCGCGGTTTTGCTGTTGTAGCTGGAGAAGTCCGCAAGTTGTCCGAGCAGTCCAAGGAATCCAATGAGCAGATCCGTGACTTCCTGCTTAGCCTGCAGGAGGATATGAACCGTTCAGTGGAAGAAATGAATCATGTGAACTTGGAAGTAGCCTCGGGCGTAGGCAAAGTGGTGGAAGCCAGCAATGCCTTTAATCAGCTGCTTATTCTTATTCAGAGCATCAATCACAGCATTCAGTCCGTATCTGCCGCCACCCAGCAGATTTCGGCCGGCACCGAAGAAGTAAGCGCCTCAGTGGAGGAAACTGCACAAATTACCGCCAATTCGCAAGCAAGCGCAGAATTGCTTGCCGAGAACTCCTCACGGCAGCATGAGGAGCTGGATGGCAACTCCCTGACCGTGGAGCATCTGCATGAACAAGCGGTCAAGCTTCAGGAAGCTGTGAAACAGTTCAAGATTTAAAAAGAACCCGCTTCTTTCGAACCCTATCAAAAGGCAGTCCACAGCTTATCAGAGCTTGGACTGCCTTTTTGTCAGGTTGCGCTGCAATTTAAAAAAGCTATTCAGATCAGTGTCTCGGTGCCCACAGAATAACCGATACCCCAATCACACAAATACCTGCACCGATCCAGTCATACAGATCCGGTGTCTTCTTGTCCACCAGCC
Source organism: Paenibacillus sp. FSL L8-0470 (assembly GCF_038008625.1). Classification (NCBI taxonomy): domain Bacteria; kingdom Bacillati; phylum Bacillota; class Bacilli; order Caryophanales; family Paenibacillaceae; genus Paenibacillus; species Paenibacillus sp. FSL L8-0470. The sequence goes on along the minus strand of NZ_JBBOZM010000001.1, from coordinate 1,423,762 downwards.
AGCCCCAAAGAACGGCAAGCACGATGAACACACCGCCATAGGCGGCGTACACCCTGCCGAAAGAAGGGAACTTCTGCAAGGTGGGGACGATGCCGTACGCAATCAGAATTAGTGCACCAACGAGGCCGTACCAGAGCGGCCGCGACTCCCGCAGCCACAGCCAGATTAAATAACCGCCGCCGATTTCAGCCAGACCGGCAACAATAAACAGCAGAACCGCCAGCACCATTCTTACCCCTCTTCTCCGGGAAGACCCATTATTCTGTAAACCGCCCTCATATCAAGGCTTGCTCTTACGGCATCCGCCAGGCGGTCGAATTCCTGCTCGCGGAGCGCTGCCGACGAGAAGGTCCTGGCCAGCGGGGCAAGACCTTTGCCCTGCCGTATCCCGTCAAGCCAGGCTCTGCGCAGGCTATCATTATGAAACAAACCATGCAGATAAGTTCCCCATATCTTGCCGTCCGGCGTACCCCAACCTTCAGGCAACGTCTCCCCTTCCGGTCCCGTCAGGCGGAACAGGCTTCTGACGCCTGCACCTTCATGATTCGTCGTGGTACCCATATGGATCTCATATCCGGCAACGGGAATTTCCTCAGCTGCTCCGGGGTCAAGGCCGCATAATTGCAGCGGATGACCATCAGCCAGCGTGCCGCTTACACGCACCGTCGTCTTATGCGGCAGAAATTCTGTGGACAGGGGCAGATAGCCCAGCCCGTCACTATCCCCCGGCTCCGCATTTTCAACAGCATGCGGATCGAGCAGCTTCCGCCCCAGCATCTGGTATCCTCCGCAAATCCCGGTAAGCTGCAGAGTTCCGTGCTCAAGCGCATACATTATTGCTTCAGGGAAGCCCTGCTCCCGCAAATAATTCAGGTCTGCCGCCGTATTCTTCGTGCCCGGCAGAATGATGGCATCCGGTGTGCCCAGCTCCTCTACAGAGGTCACATAACGTACAGCGGTATCCGGCTCGTCCTCCAGCGGATCGAAATCGGTGAAGTTCGATATTCTCGGATAGCGGATGACCGCAATATCCAGCTCCTTCGCGCTGCCGGGCTGCATACGGCCCGAAGTCCCTTCCAGTACTACGGAATCCTCCGCCTCTATCCGCAGCTGCGGCAGAAACGGCAGCACACCAAGCACCGGGATCCCGGTGCGCTGCTCCAGCCAATCCAGACCGGGCTGCAGCAAGGACAGATCTCCGCGGAATTTATTGATAATGAAACCTTTGACACGCGCCCGCTCATGCGGCTCCAAGAGTTCGAGTGTACCGACCAGAAAGGCGAATACGCCGCCTCTGTCAATGTCTGCGATCAGCAGCACCGGCGCATCCGCCCAGCCTGCGAGATTCATATTGACGATATCCCGCGCCTTCAGGTTGATCTCGGCCGGGCTTCCCGCCCCTTCCATCAGCACGATATCATAAGCTGCCCGCAGACGATCCAGCGCGTCCAGCACCGTCCCTTTGGCTTCCGGCAGAAACTTCTCGCGGTATTCCCGCGCGCTCAGCGCCGTGTGCGGTACACCATGGACGACGATTTGCGCACTCATCTCGCCCGAAGGCTTCAGCAGAATCGGATTCATGTCGCTGGTAGCCGTAATGCCGAACGCTTCGGCCTGCATGCCCTGGGCACGCCCGATTTCTTTGCCGTCCACGGTGACATAGGAATTCAGCGCCATATTCTGCGACTTGAAAGGCGCCGTCCGGTAGCCGTCCTGTGTCATAATCCGCCCGATGGCTGCAGTGACGAGGCTCTTGCCGACATCCGAAGCCGTTCCCTGCATCATTAGCACGGCCGCCCGCTGTTTCCTCTCTTGTGTGTCCGCTTGGTTCTTCATGCTCTTCTCCCCGCTTTCTTCCTGCTGCCGGAGTACTGGCGAAGCAGTTGTTCTTGCTCTAGCATACGCCGGAAATGTAGCTCTCCGCAGAGCCTACCGGCTACATCAGGCCCTTCTGTAGCAGCACCAGCAAGAGCAGCAGCAGGACCTCCAGCAACTCGTTCAGCGCGCCGTACACATCGCCGGTGAGCCCGCCGAGCCGGCTGCTGATCCGCCGCGCCGCGAAGTGTCCGCAGAGCACTGCGGACACCGGGGCAAGGCAGGCCGCCGCCAGATGCTGCGGCCAGGTACCGCTTGCCGCGCCGAGCGCAAGTGGCGCAGCGGCAGCGGCCAGTGAGAGCAGCGCGGCGGTGAGCAGCGCGCGCCGCTCCTGCCGGGGCGGCAGCTCCGCGAAGCTGGCTGCCAACCCCTCATTGCCGCGGGCAACAGGATAGCGGGCCATCGCCCGCACCATATACCAGCGGCTCCAGACCGGCGGCAATAACAGCAGCGGCAGCTCGTAATAGGTGCCGCCTTCAATAAATGCCGCCAGCAAGGCGGCCTTCAGCAGCAATAGCAGCACGCAGGCCAGGACGCCCATCGCCCCTACGCGGCTGTCCTTCATGATCTCCAGCATCCGCTCCCGCGAGCGGTAGCTGAGCAGTGCGTCGGCACTGTCCATCCAGCCGTCCAGGTGCAGCCCGCCGGTCAGCCCTACCCACAGGATGAGGGTGATTACAGCGGCAGGCCAAGCCGGCAGCAACCAAGCCGCTGCAGCGGCGCACAGCGCAGCACTCCCCCCGATCGCCGCGCCGACAAGCGGATAATAGACCACGCTGCGCCGCAGCAAATCACGGGAAAAGTCGCCGCCGCCCTTTACCGGAAAACGCGACAGGAACTGAAAAGCGGCGGCGGCATCCTCCCGCGCACTCATAGCAGGTACTCCCTGCTCTTCAGCTCAACCGGTATTCCGGCGGTGACGAGAAAGACCTGCTGGCACTGCCGGGCCAGCAGCGCATTCATCCGTCCGGCGAGATCACGGTACAGCCGTCCCAGTGCATATTCCGGCACGATGCCGTTGCCAACCTCGTTCGTAACCAGAACGAGCGTCCCCTGGAAAGACGCCACACTGTGCTCCAGCCTGGCGATTTCCTGCTCCACCCGCTCTTGTCTGTCCGCCTGCCCTTCCACCGCCAGCAGCATATTGGAGAGCCACAGGGTCAGGCAGTCTACAAGCACCGCCTTTCCCCCGGAGAGACGCTCCAGCAGAGCCGGCAAATCCAGCGGCTCCTCCAGCGTCTCCCACTGGCCGCCGCTTTCTTCGCGCTGCTGCCGGTGCAGGGCAATCCGCGCCTTCATCTCTTCATCGAACGCTTGCCCGGTCGCCACATAGAAAGCCTGACCGGCCAGAGACAGTGTCAGGCGTTCGGCAAAGCTGCTTTTGCCGCTGCGCGCTCCGCCTGTTACAAGGATGCTCATCGGCTCTCCGCCCCGGATACCCCTGCGCTTTCGAAGGTGGCCATTTCGCGCATAATCCGGCACACCGCTTCAATTAGATGAAGGCATAGGGCGCCCCCTGTTCCTTCGCCAAGACGCAGCCCAAGGTCGAGCAGCGCTTCCAGCCCCAGCCGTTCCAGCATCAGCTTATGCCCCTGCTCCCCTGAGACATGAGAGGCAATCATATAATGGATGGACTCCGGTGCAAGTGCTTTAGCCGCAAGCGCTGCGGCGCCGGAGATGAAGCCGTCAAGCACAACGGGAACCCGTGCAGCGGCTGCACCCAGAATAAGCCCGGCCAGACCGGCGATTTCAAGGCCACCTACCTTAGCCAACACGTCGATAGCATCGTCCGGATCCGGTGCATTGATCTGCAGCGCCCGCTCCACCACTGCGATTTTATGGCGCAGCCGCTCATCGTCAATGCCGGTACCCCGGCCTACAGCGGTCTCTGCAGGGATGCCTTCCAGTGCACACAGCACCGCAGCGCTGGCTGTCGTATTGCCGATGCCCATTTCGCCGGTGATAAGTATCTCCGTTCCGCTCTTCACCGCTTCCTCCGCCACGTTCACCCCGGCCAAAATGGCTCTCAGCGCTTCCTCCCGGCTCATCGCCGGTCCCTGCGCCATATTGCAGGTTCCGCGCCGTACCTTGCGGTCAATCAGCTCCGGATGGCTCAGGTCACCGCCTATCCCGATATCCACCAGCTTCACCTCTGCCCCGCCTTGGCGGGCCAGCACATTCACCGCTGCGCCGCCGCTGAGGAAGTTATGGGCCATCTGCACCGTAACCTCCTGCGGAAATGCGCTGACTCCCTCACTGCAGACACCGTGGTCTGCAGCCATGACCACTACGGTACGTTTACCGTAGCTTGGCTGTTCCACACCGGAGATTCCTGCCAGCCGAACGGCCAATGCCTCCAGCCGGCCAAGGCTTCCCGGCGGCTTGGTCAGGCTGTTCAGCCGGTCCCCGGCGCGCAGAATCGCTTGTTCATCGGCGGGGACAATCCGCCCGATCACTTCTTCCAATGCTGAAGTCATAGTTACTCCTCCTGTTTCTTCTATTACAACTCTATTTGAATAAACGTAGCTCCACGCAAGTGGAAACGGCTTCGCCGTCCTTAAAAAGGACGGTATCCGTTTCAGCGAGAAATAGAAGGATAATTTATAGCGTGAAGCATATAAATTCTTATATTTGCACAAAGCCCCCTTCTCCAAAGAAGGGGGCTTTGTGCTGCCACTGCTGCTGCCGCGAACTATTTTAGTGCATACCCCTATTTCTTCCTTAAGGATTATAGGTGATATAGCGGGATCATACAATTACATTTTTACCTTCATGCACTTGGAAAGCTGTCTATACCGCTGCTTCCGGGTGCAGAGCTTCAATGCTGTCTTGCGGAGAATTTCTTCACACGTATGATCATTTGCATTCACGCTTGCATTTACACTTGCATTCATATTCTTACTTTCATAAACCCTTCCATCCGCTCCAGCGCTTCGGTCAGCCTCTCTGTGGATGTCGAATAGGAGCAGCGGATATGCCCCTCGCCGCCGCTTCCGAACACATGTCCCGGAACTGCGGCGACTCCAGCCTCCCGCAGGAGGCGTAAAGCAAATTCCTCCGATTTCAATCCGGTATGAGCGATCGAAGGGAAGGCGTAGAACGCACCTTGCGGCTGATGGCAGTGAAGTCCAATTGTTCTGAGCCCTTCGACAAACAGAGTTCTGCGCTGCCGGAAACATGCCTTCATCCGGTCTTTATCGGGCAGTCCGCTGCGCAGGGATTCGATCGCGGCAATCTGGCCCAGCACCGGCGCGCACATCGCGGTATACTGATGTATCTTCAGCATCGCTGCCAGCAGCTCATGGTTCCCGCAGACATAACCGACACGCCAGCCGGTCATGGCGAATGCCTTCGAGAAGCCGCTGATCACTATCGTCCGCTCCTGCATGCCGGGGAGCGAAGCGATACTAACATGAGTGCTGTCATAGGTAAGCTCCGCATAGATTTCATCTGAAAGCACGAGCAGATTATGCTCTTTTACAACTTCTGCAATCGGCAGCCAGTCCTCGTAGGACATGACCGCTCCCGTAGGATTATTCGGGAAATTCACTACCAGCAGCTTCGAGCGTGGGGTAATGGCCTTACGCAGCATTTCCGCTGTAAGCTTGAAGCCCTGCTCTGCCGTAGCCTCCACCTCAACCAGCGTCCCTCCGTTTAAGTGGGCAATTGGCGAATAGGCAATATAGCTGGGAGAAGGGATGATGATCTCATCACCCGGAGCCGTGAAAGCGCGCAGTGCCAGATCAAGGGCTTCGCTGCTGCCCACCGTAACCATGATCTCGTCCGCCGGATGATACTGCAGTCCAAAGCTGCTCCCCAGATATTGGGCGATCTCTTCTCTAAGCTCCATGAGTCCGGCATTCGAGGTGTACATCGTCTCCCCGCGGTTCAAAGCGCGGACGCAGGCAGCTCTTACATGCTCAGGTGTAGCGAAATCCGGTTCACCTACGCCCAGTGATATAATATCGTTGTTACCGGCAGTAAGATCAAAAAAAGCCCGGATACCCGAAGGTGCAATCTCCCGCACACGGGGAGCTATCCAATCCTCTGCCAGCTTGCGGTTCTCCTTAAGCATGACCTGCTACCTCTTGCCTTTCTTCTTCCCTCTGCATCTCCGTTAACTCTTGTGTTACTTGGACTGCCTGATTCGCACGCTGTTCCTTCAGAGAACCCGCGATAATCTCATCCAGCAGATTGCTGAAGGTGAATCCGGCCGCAAGTGCGCTTTTGGGCAGCAGGCTGGTTTCGGTCATACCCGGCAGCGTGTTGACCTCCAGTACGTAGGGATTCCCATCCTTCAGCAGTATATCCACCCGTGCATATACCGAGCATTTCAGCGTATGATAACAGGTCAGCGCCGCCGCTTGCACCCGCTCCAGGATCTCGGCAGGCAGCTGAATAACCTGTTCGTCGGCTCCGCCCTGCTCATATTTGGAGCTGTAATCGAACCAGTCCGCGCCAAGCGCATTGATGCCGATAACGGGCAGCAGGGTTCCGCCGAGGATCGGGCAGGTAATCTCCTGGCCTTCGGTATATGCTTCGACAAGCACAGACTGGTCCGCCCCAAAAGCTTTCTCCACCGCACTCCGCAGCTCCTGCACGCTATTCACCTTGGTCATCCCGATGCTGGAACCGCCTGAGTTCGGCTTCACCATCACCGGGTAACCGAGCTGTTCCACGGCTTCCGGCGCAACATCCTCCGCCCGGTCCCAGCACAGCCAGTCAGGCGTAGGAACACCTTTGCTGCGAAGAATTGTTTTGGACAGATGTTTATCCATGCATAGGCTGCTGGACAGCACGCCACTCCCGGAATATGGGATGCCAAGCGTCTCCAGCGTACCCTGAACTGTTCCATCCTCGCCATAGGTTCCATGAAGGGCCAGCAGCGCAAAATCCAGACCTTTTACCTGTCCGATCAGCTGTTCACGCTCTGTAATAACCACCGGGACAACCTCATATTTGCTCCGGTCCAGGTGCTTCAGCATTTCTCTGCCGGTATTCAGCGACACTTCATATTCAGAGGAAACCCCGCCCATTATTACGCCTACTTTTATCATCCCCATAACCCCTTTTCATCCCAGTAGTTGCCGTGCTGCCCTGCCGATAATCTCAATTCCCCTGCGGATATCCCCGTCAGCCACCCTGGAGAAGCCCAGGCGCAGCGTGTTTTGTCCTGTTCCATTCGTGAAGAAGATATCCCCCGCTGTAAAAATAACCCCCCGCTCACGGCAGGCATCCAGCAGTTCTCTTGTACTAAAGCCTTCGGGAAAGGTTACAAAAAGATGCAGTCCGCCATCTCCACTTATCCCAAAATATGGCAAGTACTCCTTGCAGCATTCCAGCGTCAGCTCGTATTTCCGTTTATATTCCGTTCGCGCTCGTTTGAGGTATTTTTCCAGATGTCCGCCGAGCAGATATTGATACAGAATGGATTGATCCAGCGTTGAAGTATGAATACTGCGGGCTCTTTTGACACTTTCCAGATAGTAGATCAGCTCCTGATCAGCCAGCACCCAGCCTACCCGCAGTCCGGGAAACAACACCTTGGAGAAGCTGCCAAGATAGACGACGCTGTTCCCGCCGCCCGCCGCCGCGATTAACGGAGCCACATGTGAGCCCGAATAGCGCAGCTCTTCGTTGAAGCCGTCCTCGATGACCGGCACCCTGTACTCTGCCATCAGCTTCATCAGCCCTTGTCTTTTTTCGGGGGACATGACGATGCCGGTAGGATTGTGATAGGAAGGCACAAAATACGCGCAGTCATACTCCCGCTCCTCCAGCGCCCGTTTCAGTTCACCGAGGTGGATACCATCCCGCTCCATGGTTACTCCAGTGATCGCAAATCCATTCAGCCGCATATTTTTGATCGCCGTATGATGGGTCGGATTCTCGCAGAGCACACGCCCATGCTTCTGGCCAAGTGCGGATAGCACCAAATCGAAGCCTTCCGTAAAACCATTCGTAATCAGCATATCCTTGCCGCGCATATCCACGCCCTTATGCTCCATATATTGCCGCAAATAGTCTATTAAAGGCTTATACCCCTTGGCATAGCCATAGTTCAGCAGAACGTTGCCCTCTACGGACATGCGGTCCAGAAAGGCCCGCTTTACATTATCCAGATCAAACAGGCTCTCATCGGGCGCAATACTGGTAAAAGAAATCGTGCCCTTCTCCGCGCGGATTCCGCGCTTCATTATATCCAGTTCCTCCGCCAGCAGCGCGCGGCTGTTCATCCGCTCTTTCCAGTCCACAGTCCAGGAGGGGGCCGCCGCACTCTCAGTAGAGGCAGCAAGCGAAACATAACTTCCTTGACCCTGCACCGTATACGCAAAGCCGTCATCCGTAAGCCCCGCATAGGCGGAAATAATTGAATTGCGGCTGACTTTCAGCAGTGTGCTGAGCTCGCGTGTCGACGGAAGCTTCTGGCCACCTTGGAGGGCGCCTTTTAGAATGAGATGCTTCAAATAATCCTTCACCTGAATATATACCGGACGTCCGGCAATGAGCTTGAAATCCTTAAACATGCTTCAATCGCCCCCATAGCTATCATGGCACAGTCGCCAGCGTAAAAAAAGAACCACAACCCCGGGATTTTCTTCCGGTGTGGTTCTATGACGGGATAACCCAAGCGTCCCGCAGTGATATAGCTTTTTAATTACATAATGTGGGTACTTTTCTGTGCATCCAGTTTCTGCGGACCCACAGCTTCCCAGCTGTATACACGGCTCATGGACTAATCAACGCCTGCATCATGGGATTTCTTCTAGTGCTTACAGATGCGTTTGGCAGAACATTTTTTTTGAATAAGGATTACCACTGCCACTTGCCTGCGCTCCGTACCAGTGTAAGTACTACCGCTGTTCCAGGCGGCGGAGCGGCGGCAGTACGGAAAGTCACGTCCTCCAAAGCCCGTGCCAGCAGCTGGCGGATTACACCGCCGTGGGTCACCAGCAGCACACGCAAATGCAGCGGTTCTTCACTAGGATGGTGGCCCGGGGCGGCAGTTTGGCCGGTACCGTCTTCAGGGGGCAGGCTTAATTCAGCCTCATCCCCGCTTGCTGCGGCTGACTGCCTTAGTTCCTGTAAAAAAGAGTCCAGCCGCGCTTCGAACGCCTGCCAGGATTCCCCGTCAGGCGGCGTGACCTCGGCAGGATCATCAATCCAGCTTCGATAATCGGGATTATTCTGCAGCTGCTCATAAGTACAGCCCTCCCACGCGCCGAAGCTCATCTCACGCAAACGGGAATCATAAATGGCCGACGCCTCAAGACCTGGTGCGATGCAAGCCAATGTCTCCCGGCATCTGCGCAAATCGCTGCAATATACCCGCCAGAAAACACCGCGCAGTTCAGGCTGCTCCCTGCGCGCAGTCATCTCCTCCCGTGCTCCGGGCAGTAGAGGAATATCCGTACTCCCCAGATAACGGCGTTCCTTATTCCACTGCGTATGGCCATGGCGGAGAAGAACTAACTGGAGCTGGAGTACTTTGGGCAGCACTTTGGGCAGCACTTTGGGCCGAACTTGATCCAGTTTTGGAGCCAGCACCTGTGCTTTCTCATCCCTCGGCCTTGGCTCTTTTCTTATCTCCTGCTCTAGCACTTGTTTTAGTTTTGACTCTTTTCCGTGCTTTTGCCCTTGCTGTTGTTCTTGCTCTTGCCTTTGATCTTGCCCTTGCCTTTGATCTTGCCCTTGCCTTTGTTCTTGCTCTTGCCGTTGTTCTTGCCCTTGCCTTTGTTCTTGCCCTTGCCTTTGTTCTTGCCCTTGCCTTTGTTCTTGCCCTTGCCTTTGTTCTTGCCTTTGTTCTTGCCTTTGTTCTCGCTCTTGTCTTTGTTGTTGCTCTTGCTCTTGCTCATGCTCATGTTCGCGCACATGCCCATGCTTAAGTTCTTGTCCATGTTCTTGTCCATGTGTTAGATCTGTCATGCCCGCCGCTCAGCCTCCGATCCAAATCCATGCCAATGCCGCACAGAAGCAGACGAATATTGCCGAAGAGAGCAGCATCAGTCGGGAGGTCACAATGATATCCTCCGGTTCCAAAGGACGCAGCGGGTCTCCCATGTAAGCCCGGAACGAAGTGATGCCGTGATAGACATTTTCGCCCCCCAGCCGAATGCCCAGTGCTCCGGCAACTGCTGACTCCGGGTAGCCGCTGTTCGGACTTGGATGAAGGCGGGCATCGCGAAGTACGGTGCGCCAGCAGCCCTGCCAATCCAGCCGCAGCAGCCAGGCGCATAAGGTTAACAGCAGCGCAGTGATTCGCGCCGGTATGTAATTGGCCACATCATCGAGCCGGGCGGATGCCCAGCCGAGGTCGCGGTATTTGTCGTTCTTGTAGCCGACCATGGAATCCAGCGTGTTCACTGCACGGTAAGCCATGGCCAGCGGTGCACCGCCCAGCAGGGCAAAGAACAGCGGGGAAATAATCGCATCGACGATATTCTCCGCTACGGTTTCCACAGTGCCGCGGACAATCTCCGGGCTTTCCAGCCCAGCCGTATCGCGGCCGACGATCATCCCCAGCGCCTTGCGCGCTGCGGGAAGATCACCCTTGCGCAGCTCGACATATACGGCAAGCCCTGCCTCCTTCAATCCTTTGGCGGCAATCGTTGTGGAGATCAGCCAAGCCCCGGCTGCCCAGCCGAGCCAGGGAGATACCCAGGACAGCAGTCCGACGAGGAGTGCTGTCAGCCCCCAGGCTCCGCCCGCCACCAGCAGCGGCAGCAGGACCCCGGCCCGCTTCAGACTCCGCGGCTGCAAGACAAAGCGGCGGATCAGCCGCTCGATCGCAGAAATCGCCTTCCCCATATACACTACGGGATGGGGAAGACTCCTTGGATCGCCTACGATAAGGTCCAGCATATAGGCTGCCAGCAATATTAACGCAAGACTCACAGGCACTCACCCCGCCGGGTTATCAGGAATAGGCTGCTCATTGCCCGCCCGTCCTAGCCTGCTCCTGTGGAGCAGATGGCACAGCTTGGGTCAGTCGAGCGGATGACACAGTTTGAGCCAGTGGAGCAGGTGGCACAGCTTGAGCCATGGAGGCGCTTTGGATGGCTTTCGCCTTGGAATCATATCGCACAACTTGATCTGTTTGAACCGATATTACTGGTTCAGCCAATTGTTCCACCTTAGCTGGCTGCACAGATTGCGCCGGCTGAACGGATTTCACCGACTGCAGGCTGCCGGTAACAGCGGCATACACCAGCCTGCCAATCGCGCCGCCAAGATCAGTAGCTGTTCCAGCGTAGACATGCTCCGCGCCGTAGCGCCCGCTTTGGCTCACGGCAAGCACAACCGCATCCGTGGTTGTGCCGGTTGCAATCAGGCCGTTCTCGGGATCGGTGACGCCGAGATCGGCCAGGGCGGCAGCTTTGGCTTCGGCTGCCGTCATTACGGCATTGACCATCGCCGCCGGAGTCAGCCGTCCATCAATGCCGAGCATAATATTGATCGTGCCGGGGCGGTAAGCCGCCAGCACGGGGCGCTCCACCCCGGCGCGCGCGGCATTGCCTGAAGCGGCCGTCACACAGCAAAAGATACCTGCCGAGCCGGTATCTTCTTCTATCACAGCTGCGTGCTCCAGCGGCACAGCGGTCATAAGGCCCGCACAGCCTTCTTGCGGGTAGCCCCATTCGCGCAATTTAAGCTCCATATCCCGCACAGGATCGCTGCACTCGTAATCACGACTGACAAATTGGTTGACGGCCCGCTGTAGTCGCCCCATTCCCCCGCCGTACACCGCACTCGAAATCCCATCCGCCTCAGCCGGGAACTCCAGCAGCAGATGTCCTTCCTTCCATTCCAGTACAAGCCCCGGCCATACCCTGCTCAGATACACAGTTTCCCCGCCGGTAAGATTAAAAGGGATTTTCACTTCGTCCATCTTCTACCATCTCCCCTCACAGTTTTTTTCCACAATCTATGCACAGCATCAGCCTTGTTCGCAGTTTCAACCTGGTTCGTACTTCAGCTCCATGTTCGCAGCTTACTACGGCTCGTAACTCCTACTGTAATTGTACTCAAAAAGCGGGCAAGAAGAAGCATGCCATCCAGCCGATCTCACTAAACATTGCCGCACAAGGAATGAATAACATAAAACTCTCATCAACGTTGATTCTTGCTAAGTATTGAAGGGCAGCCAGATCACTATGACTTTTTATAGTAATAACCTTAGCTCTCTAACAAACTTTTTCTCAACTAACATACTACTTCTCCTTTAACCTACCTCTTCTTAGCTAACATACTACTTCTCCTTTAACCTACCTCTTCTTAGCTAACATACTTCTTCCCCTCTAACCTACCTCTTCTCAGCAAATCTACCTCTTCTCAGCTAACTTATTACTTCCCCTCTAACCTACCTCTTCTTAGCTAACATACTTCTTCCCCTCTAACATACCTCTTCACATCCTCAACTATAGAGATAACTGCATACTGTACAACTAAAAGCTCTCATTTCAGGAGGAAATTTGATTTAGTTGCACTCCGTACATCTAAAAAGCCTGTTTCAGCAGAAATGCCCATTTCAGCTACTTTTAATTGCACAAAATACAAGTAACTCTCAAACTACCCTGCAGCCGCACCTGATAGTTGCAGAAAATACATCTATTCCATAATCTCATCACACTCATATTCGCTGCTACAGTCAGCAGATCCGCAAGCAAGCACATTGCAAATAGTTACAACTCTGATCGCTATGACTGGCCGCCACTGCTATTCTCCGCAGATTAATAATCTTCGCCAGCTTATGCCTCCTGCATATATCTGTCTGAGCAAGCAGCCCAGCCGATCATAAAAATTCCCCCTGCATAATCTCCGCCATCTGCCGGAGCAGCCGGGCATTGTCGCCCTGCCCCCGGACCGCGACGCGGATATGGCCGGGCCCCAGGCCGGCATACATGGCGCAGCTGCGCACCAGGATGCCGCTGCGGCCCAGCCTAGCCTGCATTTCCTGCGCCGTCCATGGCGCAGGCAGGCCGGCGAGCAGGAAGTTGGCCTCGCCCGGCGGCACAGCGCAGCCAAGGTGCAGCAGCCCCTGCCGCAGCACCTCCCGCTCCCCCGCGATTAACTCGCGGGTGCGCACCTCATAGGCTTGCCCGCTGCGCAGGCAAGCCTCCCCGGCCAGCAGCGCCAGGCCGTTCACGCTCCATGTCACCTGCTTGGCGGTCATTGCCGCTGCAAGCTCGGGATGCGCGACCGTGAATCCCAGGCGCAGCCCCGGGATGGCATAGAACTTCGTCATCGAGCGGATCAGCACCGTCTGACGGTACCCCGCCAGCTCCGGCAGCAAAGATTGCCGCCGCTCCCCGGGAATGAAGTCGATGAACGCTTCATCGACTGCAAAAATGGCCCCGCAGCGCTCCGCCTTGCGTGCCAGCAGACGGAGGTCGTCCAGCGAATACTGGACGCCGTTTGGATTGTTCGGCTGGCCGAGGAACAGCAGATCGACCTGCTCCAGCAGTCTGGCGATGCTCTGCACACCTGCCCGGTAATCCTGCTCCTTCGTTCCCTGAACGGACAAGACCTCCGCACCGAACTGCTCCGCAAGCTGGCGGTACTCGGAGAAGCAAGGCTCAATGATCCCCACCTTGCGCGGTGCTGCAGCCAGCAGTAACAGCGCCATTGACTCTGCTGCCCCGTTGCCCACCGTAATCCAGCTGCTGTCTACTTCAAGACTCTCCGACAGCAGCGACTTTAATCTGCGGTGTCCGGGATCGGGATAAGCCGTGACGGCTTGCCCGGAATCACGCAGCAGCTCAAGTACGCCGGGCGGCGGGCCCAGCGGGTTAATATTGGCGCTGAAATCAAGAAACAGGCCGTCCCCTACCCCATAGAGTTCCGCTGCTGTCAGCAAATCACCGCCGTGGCCATATTTTTCAAGCATAGTTCTGCACTCCCTCTGATCGTTCTCGCGGGTATCTTCTTCATTGACCCAATTATTGCCCCTTTGCCAAGAGTACGTCAATGCCCCGGCATCAGTGAATGCACAGTTAGGTTCTTCAGCACACATAGCTGCTTATATGAAAAATGTTTTCTATTTTGTGAAATGCAAGCTTTTAGTTTAGAATAAATGCAGTAGTTAATCATGCCTAAGCGGAGGAATACACTATGCTTTTTATCGATAACACAGGAATCACAGACGCATCGATTAATCTGGCGATTGAAGAGTTTGCACTTAAAAACCTGCCGATGGACGAAAGCTATCTGCTCTTTTATATCAACAGTCCGTCCATCATCATCGGCAAACACCAGAATACGATTGAAGAGATCAACCAGGAGTATGTAAAAGACAACAACATCCAGGTCGTGCGGCGGTTGTCCGGCGGCGGGGCTGTCTATCATGACCTCGGCAATCTCAACTTCAGCTTTATTACCAAAGACGACGGACAGTCGTTCCATAACTTTCTCAAATTCACTCAGCCGGTGATCGACTACTTGCAGTCCATGGGTGTAAATGCCGAGCTTAGCGGGCGCAATGACCTTCAGGTCGGCGAGCAAAAGATCTCCGGAAATGCCCAATTCTCCACACGCGGACGTATGTTCAGCCATGGAACCTTGATGTTCAACCTCAATTTGGATGATGTGCAGGCATCGCTCAATGTCAATCCGGAGAAATTCAAATCCAAGAGCACCAAATCCGTGCGCAGCCGGGTGGCCAACATTAAGGAGCTGCTCGGCACTGAAATGACGATTGAGGAATTCCGCGAAGGCCTGCTGCGTTCCATCTTTGGCATGGAGCCTTCCGAGGTTCCACAGTACAAGCTGACCATGGACGACTGGGTTCGGATCAATGAAATTTCCAGGGAGCATTACCAGAACTGGGATTGGAACTACGGCCTGTCGCCGAAAAGCAATGTGAAGCATACCCGCAAATTCCCGGCAGGACTTGTCGATATCCGCATGGATATTGAAGATTCCATTATTCAAGAGATCAAAATCTATGGTGATTTCTTCGGCGTCGGCGATGTGGCAGACGTAGAGAACGCGCTGCGCGGCAAACGTTATGAGCAAGCTGAGGTCAGAGACGCTCTGTCCGGGCTCGATCTGAAGCATTATTTCGGCCGCATTGAGCCGGAGGACTTTATCGGGCTTATTTTCCTGGAGGAATAGCTTTTCGCAAGTGGAAACGGCTTTGCCGTCCTTTTTAAGGACGGTACCGTTTCAGCGAGAAATAGAAGGATAAGTTATCGTGTGAAACATATAAATTCTTATATTTGAACAAAAACCAGCCAAGCTCCAATAACGGGAGTCTGGCTGGTTTTTTTAATGAAACAGCGGTTTCCAGCGCCGTTCCTTCCTCTGTTCACATTCAGTTATGCTTTGGAAAGCTTGCGCTTCTGGTACAGCAAAAGTCCTGTTACAAAATATATTATGGTGAGCAGAGCAATCATTGTGAAATCAAACCATACCTCATGCAAGCCTGCTCCATCGTTCAAGATGTGATTAAAAGCATTGGCGGTATGCGTAAGCGGCAATAAATCTGTGATCCCAAAGGAATGCCCGTGGATTGTCAATATACTCATCTTCGGCAGGGGGAACATACTCCCTGAAAAAAACATTAGAATAAAGAAAGGAAAACAGCCGACAGTTAAAACATCAAAAACAGTATTCAGGAAGCTTGCTACCACTAAGCTTATAGCAACCATGGAGAAGCTCGACAGGATCCCAACGACAAGGATGGCACCAAATCCTCCTGCCGGTCTGTAGCCTAATCCAAGCGCCGTCCAGTAGGACAGAACAATGGCCCCTGCTGCTACGATGGCTTGCGTAATACATATACCGGCAAGGAAATTGAAGGCTCCAAGACGGCTGAGCTTCAACCTTATAAGTGTCTTCTTATCATTTTCCTTCACAATGGAAGCTGTGGCTGTAAACAGGATCATTAAAACAGCCAAAGAGATTAAACCCGGAACATAACCTTCAAATTCGTTCAACGGCTGTTTTTTCTCCAGAAAAGTTTCATTTATACTTGCGGGCAATGTTATTTCCGCTGCATCCAACCCCTGTTTGCTTATAGCATCTCCCACCCATACCGCCGCAACCGGATATCGCATATTCCCCATGCTTCCATAAAAGTTTACATGAGCAGAGTCTGCATTGTTCCCGGCAGCCTTGCCGGCTAATTTGTCAGAATAATCTTCTGGGATGAGGATTCCTATATCTACGACCTTTTCCTTTACCTTTGCTCTTAATGGCTCCTCGCCACCAAAACCGGTTACATTAAATAGATGCGAGTTGTCCTGCCCCTTCATATTCTTCAGATTGCTGATTAATTCGATGGATGCATGGCCTGAATCCAAATTCAGAACGCCTAAATGATAAGTGATAGGCCCTCCCCCGTAAAAAAGGTTCATCAGTACTAAAAAGAACGGAGAGAACATCAAGACCATCGCGAGAACTTTCCAATCCCTTATGTTTTCCTTAAAGGATTTGGTAACCGAAGCCGCCAGTCTCATTCCCGCAGCCCCCTTCCAGTCACAGCAATAAATGCATCCTCAAGCGTCCGCTTCCGGATCGTCATATCCTCTATATGTATGTTAAAAGCCTGCAATCTCTGGTTCACCTTCGGAATAAGCTCAAGAACTCCACCCGCCCCCAGCAGAAATAATCCATCCAAATAGGTTCGCTCTGTACATTCATCCGGCATCGACTTCAGGACTTGATGGGCCAAATCTGCGCTTACCCCATTAACCCGTATCTGCAGAAGTTCTCCCTCCCCGGACTTTGCCTTGAGCTTCTCGGGAGTGTCTATCAAAAGCACCTTCCCATGGTCCATGATAGCCACCCTGTCTGAAAGTCTGTCGGCTTCATCCATGTCATGTGTGGTGAGAATCACCGTTCTTTCTTGTGCCAGCTGCCTGATGAAGTCACGTACGAGTATTCTGCTCTGGGGATCAAGCCCTGCCTGAGGTTCATCCAAAATAATCAGCTTCGGGTCATGGACAAGTGCCAGCGCGATATTGAGTCTCCTTTGCATACCGCCTGACAACGTCTTGGCAAGCTTATTTCTTTTCTCCCAAAGTCCAAGCGATTGCAGCAGGCTTTCTGCCTTATTACCGGCTGCTCTGGAACTTAGCCCGTAGGCCATACCGGCAAATTTCAATTGTTCAAGGCAGGTAAGCAGCTCCCAGATGACGATTTCCTGCGGACACAGCCCTATCATCCCTTTTACACGTTCATAGCCGGAAGACATGGAGATTCCATTTACAGTAATACGGCCTGAATCCACTTTGAGAAGACCGCACAGCATTCTTATGGTAGTCGTCTTACCGGCACCATTGGGTCCGAGCAACCCGAATACCTCTCCCTTGCGAACCGAAAAGCTTACATTGTCTACTGCGGGCAGTTCACCATATGTTTTGCTTAATCCTTCTACAGAAAGAAAGTTCTCATGCTCCATACATTGGATTACTCCTTTCGTTTATTTCAGCCAGACCTGTTCAAACCGCTCAACCAGAAGCTCAATATCCTCCTCAGGATGAATCATCACATAAGAAACAACCCCATCGAGTGCCCCCATCAAGGAGATTCCATAGGCTTCGGGGTCCCTCAGATCAGCCTCTCCGGATTCCACTGCTTTTTGAAACATCCCTACAAAGAACGCAGTGCTTTGATTTACATATTCTCTGTAATACTCCATAAGGGCCGGAGCTTGCAAAGCCTTTGACATCGATAAGAAAAAAAAGCTCAATTCTCTTGGCCTGCTTGCCCAATAGTTCAGATATTCTTTAATATATTGTCTTAATCCATCCATAGCACTGCTATTCGAGTAAGCCTTTTCTGCCATTTCCATGACTGGCTCTGAAAGCTTCTGATTCGCCTCCATCAGGAGGACTTCCTTATTGGGAAAATGATGATAAAAGCCGCCCTTGCTGACACCGGCCCGCTTGGCTATAGCATCTACAGATGCGCCATCATAGCCCTTTTCGAGAAACTCTTCTACGGCTGCCAGGAGCAGAGACTCCACTCTATGTTGCTTTAACTGTTTTTTTGTCATATTCGGCTCTCCATTCCGACCGTCGGTATGTTCAATATAACAAGGTCTGTTGGTGATATCTGTGAATTAAATAACACCTTGCTCAAAAAGGACGAGAAAAAAGGCTCCCCGCTGCAAGCAGCGGAAAGCCTTCAGTGCCCCAGGAGGAGCTTCGGCCGTCTCAAGGGGTGAGTACAAATGCATAAATGACCAGTACAAGCGTAAACACAATACAGAGATTCTCTACTGCACTACCCTTCTTCGTGCCGGTGCTCATCAGCTTAAGCCGAAGCTTGAAGGGGATCGGAGGCAGCGGGGTGATCCCGCGCTGGGTCAACGAATCCGCCAGCAGATGCAGCGCATAGGACAGGCCGCCGGCAATCCACAGGCTGCCGCCGTCATTCATTTCCAGGGAGGCAAAATAGAGCAGCGCTCCCCACCCGGCCACCGCGTAGAGCGTATGTGTTAGCCCGCGGTGCGGGACCACGGAGGACACGACCAGCACGCAGGCGGCAATGTAGTTCCACGGGTCGTAATCGTCTGCGAACGCGAACAGCGCCAGCGCAATCAGCAGCATGACGAGATGCCGCAGCCTCCTGCCCGGCAGGAAGGACACGCTGCCCACCAGCAGCGCCAGGGCGATATTCCAGGGCGGAGCTGCAACCTCGGCAAAATAGAGATACACCGCTGCTCCGATCAGAGCCACCTGCAGGATGCGCAGCAGGAATTCGGGAATCGCCTTGCGCACCAGCAATGAATTCGGCTCATCGATATCGGGGAGCAGCGCGCTGACTGCTGCCACGGCGATCGCCGGAATCGTGATTTCATAGCCGAGCAGATTCATAACAGAGAGGGTAACCCCGGTGCTGATTACTAAATGGGATTTGCCCATCATAGAGAACCGCTCCTTTCTAAGTTGTCGAAATAAGAACAAGTGTACGGTTATCGAAGTATACCAAGGTCTGGATTTTTTGTCCAGCCTGGGCTGAATGATTAAGTTTCACTCCTTGTACCAGCTGCCCTTTTGCGCAGTTTCGGCTTGTCCTTCCCCCTGTTTTAGGATACAATTTGGACAACTTGATACAGCAGCTGAACTCTATCTAACCCTTCTTATATTCCAGGAAAGGATGACCACTGTGACCCGCTCCAGAATCGCCGATCTCAGTCTGCTGCTGGTAGCGATAATGTGGGGCTCAACGTTTCTGATTGTACAGCATGCCGTCAGAGTGCTGCCGCCTCTCGCTTTTAACAGTATCCGGTTTACGGGTGCCGCTCTGCTGCTGGCGCTGATTACCGCTGTTTTTTACCGCCATGAATGGAAAAAGCTAAGCTGGCGCATGGTGGGCCACTCCCTGCTGCTCGGCCTTTTTTTGTTTATGGGCTATGGCTTCCAGACGATGGGCCTGCTGTACACGACCACTTCCAACACCGGGTTCATTACCGGTCTGTCGGTGGTGCTTGTCCCTTTCCTGTCCTTGGCGCTGCTGAAACACGCTATATCCCGCTATACCTGGTTTAGTGCAATCCTGGCGGTGGCGGGACTTTATCTGCTGACCTTTACCGGCTCGGCATTCTCCCTGAATAAAGGCAACGGCCTGATTCTGCTCTGCGCTGTCGCCTTTGCGCTGCAGGTTGCCTATACTGGCGTGTATGCTCCGCGTTATCCGGCGCTGCCGCTGGCGACGCTGCAGCTCGCTTTTGTCGGACTGTTCAGCATTGTGGCTTCGCTCCTTGTAGACGGAACCGCACCGCTGGCTCACAGCGGAGAGCTGATCCTGAAACCGGATGTGCTGTGGGCGCTGCTGATATCCATTGGTCCAACGAGCGCGTTTGCCTTCTGGATTCAGACCGCCTGCCAAAAGTACACCACCCCGTCACGGGTAGCCATCATTTACGCTACGGAGCCAGTATTCGCCGTCTTGACCGGCCTTGCCTTCGGCGGTGAGACATTAGGCATCTCCGCTGGTTTCGGCTGCCTTTGCATCCTTGCGGCCATGCTAATGGCGGAGCTCAGCCCTGAACCGGCCAGGAACGGAGTTCTGCAGCAGGATAGAAACTGAGCCTGAAGCAGGACTGAACAGCAGTACAAACCACCGCTACAAGCCGGAAATACAAATACAAATAGAAGACAACTAAGGAGAGAACCACACATGTACAAATTGATTGCTATCGATATTGACGACACCCTGATCAATGATGAGAAAGAAGTAACTCCCGCAACACAGACCGCACTGGAACAGGCCGTTGCCGCAGGCGTTGTCGTAACTCTGGCTACCGGTCGCGCTTATGCTTCAGCACAAGCCATCGCCCGTCAAACGGGACTGAACGTGCCAATCATCACCTATCAAGGCGCATTGGTGAAGAACCTGATGGATGAAAAAGTACTGTACGAACGTTATGTCCCGCAGGATGCCGTACGCAAGCTGTTCACCTACTGTGTAGAGCATGACCTGCATCTGCAGACTTATATTGACGACAAGCTGTATGCCCGTGAAGAGAACCAGAAGCTGATTGATTACTCCGCGCTGAACGGAACCCAATACTATATTGAGCCGGATTGGGAAAAGCTCGTTCCGCAAAAAACGCCAAAAATGCTCATCATCGACGATCCCGCATTCCTGGACGAACTGTCGCCAATTCTGCGTGAGCTGCTGGGTGATTCCGTCCACATCACGAAGTCGAAGCCGCATTTCCTGGAAATCATGCATCATGAAGGCACCAAAGGCCTGGCGCTTGAGTTCCTTGCGGCCCACTTCGGCTGCGAGCTGTCCGAAACCATTGCTGTGGGAGATTCCTGGAACGACCACGAAATGCTGGAAGCTGCCGGACTCGGCGTTGCTATGGCCAATTCCATTCCCGCGCTGAAGGAAATCGCTGATTTCATTACACTCAGCAATAACGAAGACGGTGTAAAATTCGCTATCGATAAATTTATTCTGAATAACGTAGAAGCTTAAGCTGAGGTAAACCTTAGGCAGTGTGCTGTAATGATGGGGAATGCGGATGCTTCTGCGGGAACCGGGAGGTTGAAGTGTGCGATTGAAGATCGCATAAGTAACCCCCTGCTTAAATGTATTTGCTGCAACTATTTGGGGCAAAAACGATTGATTTTGAGAAATAGTTGTATTTCGCGCAATTAAAAAAGACGAAAACCTGCTTTTCAGCCGGAACCCGCCTATTTAAATGTACAAAGTGCAACTATTCCCCAATTGCTACTGAAAAGTAAAGATATAGCTGTATGAAATACAGTTAACCGCAATTGCGATTAAGCAGATCACTCAGTCTGTACGATGAACCGCTCATTACCTGACTGCTGATTACTCAACTAATTAATAGTACGCGTTCTGTCACTCAGGGCCGCATTGGCGCTACTGTATATCGCGTATTAATTCTCCGCCCTGGCCATTATGCAAAAGGGTGCTTAGTCCCGGGTCTGTAGACCTTGACTAAGCACCCTTTTGTTGTCCAGCGGGGCACAGCTAGCAGCATGCCGGGAATTCTACTGGCTCCGCGCCTGTCATGCTCACCCCTGACCCGCCAGCTCTACTATGCGCGCCTTTCATTTACTCCGAACGTGTGAGCGGGAGTCTTAGGCCCGTAACCGCCAGCGTCACATTTTCCGGCAAAATATAAGCTTTTCTCTGATCCACATCATGCGACATATGTGTGTATACGGCGCGTGCCGGCTGAACTGTCCGCAGCAGATCTGCTGCTTCCGTCATATCGTACACAGAGCGGGTCGACAGCTCCGCCGCCTCATAATAAAAGCTTGTACCCAGTACCAGCAGATCCAGGCCATGCATGCGCTCCGTTTCCTGCGGTGTAAGGGAGATGGAGTCCGGACAATATACCCACTTATACCCCTCCTTCTCCAGGCGGAAGGCGTAGGAGTATCCGTTTTTGCCGTGATTCACTTTCCACGTGTCGATTTGCCAGCCATCCAGCTTGATCCCGTCATCGCACGGTATCATCTGTATATTGCGGTCCAGCCATGGATATTGCCGCAGAATCACCGGAATCACCTCCGCAGGCGCGTACAGCTCCCCTTTATATCCCATCCAGCGGCAGGCATCTGCCCATTCGGGCAATCCGCCAATATGGTCGAAATGGGCATGAGTCACCAGCAGCCTGCGCATAGTACGCTGCCCAAGCAATTCCATCTGCCGCCGCCAGTCCGGCCCACAGTCAATTGCCACAAAATCACTGCCGTTATCTATAAGCACGGAAGAGCGAAGCCGCACATTCAGCCCGCCCGCTCTAGCCTCCATACAGGTCTCACAGCTGCAATATACCCGGGGAACGCCCATTGCGTCGCCTGTCCCCAAAAACACCAAGTTATCCATCTCTAATCTCTCCTTCAGTTCCCGGTGCGGAAGTTTAAGTAACCCCCATTATAGTACATCTCCCTCTTCATCTCATTATTATTAAAGCTCTCCATGCAAAAGCATATTTAGCATAGCAGTGAAAGGGGGGAGCTGTTAATGTAAAATGTGGATTTCAAGAACGCATACAGGAGGTTATTTTCATGGAAGACTGTTTGATCTGCAGACGGATTGACATGATTAAAGAAGACACCAATCCCTACTTCGTAGCTGAACTCGAAACCGGCTATGTGGTCATTGGCGACCATCAGTATTTTGAAGGCTACACTCTTTTTCTCTGCAAGGAACATAAACGGGAGCTTCACGAACTGGACAGCGGCTTCAAGCAGAAGTTTCTTATGGAAATGAGTAAAGTCGCCGAGGCGGTCAACATAGCTTTTGAACCGGATAAACTAAACTATGAACTGCTTGGCAACGGTGATTCACATATACACTGGCATATCTTCCCTAGAAGGTTAACAGAACCGAATCCTACTCATCCTGTTTGGTGGACGCCTAGAGAGACGATGTATTCAGAAAGTGTCAGACCGAGCCATGAGGCACTGGAAGAATTGAAGCATAAACTGCGGGGAGCGTTGGAGAAGTTGTAGGCTGACAAAGTATAGGCTTAAAGATTACATATAAAAACAGAGCAAAGACCGCCCTCTGCGGTGAGGTACGGTCTTATTTGCTGCAGCTTTGGTCTGCACAATCCTATCCGTATAAGTTATATTCCGGCCAGTACCTGATACCAGACTCCACGTTTGGCGTAGAGTGTGCTGCGCACTTCATCCCAGCCGCCAAGATACTGAATATCAAAAAGCCCAGCCGGGACAGGATAATGGTCTGCATTCTCCGCATACACCTGCTCATTCACCGGACGGAAGCCGTATTCGGCGAAGACCTCTTGGGCCTCCCGGGTTGTCAGGAAGTCCACCAGCGCCTCCGCTGCCTCGCGGGTTCCATGCTCATCCGCGTATTTGTCCACGACCGCCGCAGGATTCTCGATCAGGATCGTATTCTGTGGAATAACAACCTCATAATTTACACCCTGGGCAATCCGCGCCAGCAGCTCATTCTCATAGGTGACGATAACATCACCCACGCCGTATTCAAAGGCAGCCATCGAAGCCCGCCCGCTTTTGTCCAGAGATTCTACGTTCGCGTGTATGCTCTCCAAAAAAGCTTTAGCGGCAGCAGGGTCTTTCACCCCTCCTTGCGCCTCAGACAGCTTGAGACCCGCCCCATAGATGGCGTTGATGTCCCACTGTGCTCCGCCAGAGGTCTTCGGATTGGGATAAAGCACCTTAACGCCGGGCTTCGCCAAATCAGCAAAGTCGTGAATTCCCTTCGGGTTGCCTTCGCGTGTCCCTAGAGCGACAACCGAGCGGGTCACCATCCCGGCTTCTCCCCGCTCCTTCCAAGTTTTCTCTACCAGCCCTGCCTTTACCAGCTTGTCGACATCGCCTTCCATGGCCAGCAGCGTCACATCGGCTTCGAACCCGCCGGCAATTGCCCGGGCTTGGGTCCCCGAAGCCTCATAGGATTCCTGAAAGGCGATAGTCTGGCCGGTCTCCGCCTTCCACTTCGCTGCGAACAACGGCAGAATATCGCCCATCGCGTCTTTAGCCACACTATAGGCACCGACTACAAGCGTCAGGTCTCCTTGCTGGGGAGTTTCCTCCGCTGCGGTGTCCTGTTCCTTCGCGCAGCCGGCAAGGGCCAGCGCGAGCATTACCAGCATTAAGGCAGCTAGCCATCCGTGCAGTTGTCTGCTCCTTTTGAAAAGCCTCATACCGGCTCCACATCCTTCGGGGTGTTTGGTTTAACAATCTGTGTTGACAGCTTGGCTGGGGGAGGTTGGGGCTAAAGCTGCTGACAGTTCTTTTCAGTCAAGATGAACCCTCCAGTCATCCAATCAAGGTGACGTTCACAACTGCGGTGAATATTTGGACTTCCGGTCGCTGTTATGTTTGGATTTCCTGATTTGAACCGCTGCTAGCGGTAGAAATCCAAACATAAAGGCGAACGCTGTCGCTCCTACAGTTCCAAAGTTCCCCTCCGTTGCTTTCACCCGTTATTGTTGGCTAAAGTTCATCTTACTTCATCGCGGGCGCTATCGCTTCTTCCGCTCCAGCTCTCCTCTTGCCGCCTGACAACAGATTGTTAAACCCTGTTTTTTATTTAATAGAAACTGCACCGTCCTGCTGCGGACGGTTAATGATATAAAATCTAGTGAGTGATTAAATGAATACAGGCATCGGGTCTTCCTTCAGCCCGTTCTCCTGAATCCAGCTCCGCTCATCATTAAACAAATAGGCGCGGTGGACAAGCACGGCGATCTCCTGGCCCGGCTGCAAGGTTTCCTTCTCCAGTGAACGGTAGGTCACCAGCTTGTGGCCGTTCACTTCCACCTCTACCAGCCATTCGCTGCCGCGGAAATGCAGATGCTTCACGACACCTTGCTCCGTGGCCGAAGCCATTTTAAATTCATTCAGATGGCCCACTTCGATATACTCGGGGCGGATCAAGGCTTTGGTCGGCTTGCCGCCGCCCGCATTCTTAAAGCCCTTCAGCTCGGAGGCGCTTTCGATCAGTGTAGACTCGCCGATAAAGGTGGCCACAAACGGCGTCTTCGGCTCCTTGTAAATATCCCAAGGCGTGCCTTTCTGCTCCAGCCGGCCTTGGTTGATGATCATGATCTCATCGGCCACTTCTATCGCTTCGTCCTGGTCATGTGTAACGAAGATGGAGGTGATCCCGACACGCTCGATCAGCTCGCGCAGCCAGGAACGCAGCTCCTGGCGGATCTTCGCGTCAATCGCCGCGAACGGCTCATCCAGCAACAGCAGCTGCGGCTCAGGCGCAAGCGCCCGGGCAAAAGCCACCCGCTGGCGCTGGCCGCCGGAGAGCTGATGGGGATACCGTTTCTCGAACCCCTTCAGTCCTGTGAGCTCCACCAATTCCATAACACGGTTCTGGATCGTATTTTTGTTAACTTTTTTCACCTTAAGACCAAAAGCGATATTCTCATAAACGGTCATGTGCTTGAACAGTGCATAGTTCTGGAAAACAAAGCCGATTTCCCGCTCCTGCGGCGGAAGATTGTTCACCGCCCGGCCGTGAAAAATGATTTCACCGCTGTCTGGTGTCTCCAGTCCTGCCAGCATGCGCAGAATCGAGGTTTTGCCGCCCCCGCTGGGCCCGAGCAGCCCGATCAGATGACCTTTGGTAATCCCGAAACCAACGTCCTTGACGGCATGAAAATCCCCAAAATGTTTATTCAGACCCCGAACCTCGACATGCATACCTAATGCACTCCCTTTCTTCTCTTGCTCCATTCCATCAGCAGCAGCAGACCCGCGGAAAATGCGGCCAGCACCAGCGCTATCCCGCCCGCAGCCGTTACATTGAAATTCTCGACATCCTGGTAGACCAGGGTGGTCGCGGTCTGGGTCTTGTTCATGATGTTGCCGGAAACGACAAGCACCGCACCAAATTCACCAAGCGAGCGCGCAACCGTTAGAATTACACCATAGATTACCGCCCAGCGGATCGACGGCCAGGTCACCTTCCAAAATGTTGTCCAGCCATAGGCTCCAAGCGTTGAAGCCGCCTCTTCCTGCTGTGAACCGATCTCCTGGAGCACCGGCATCACTTCACGCACCATTAAAGGGAAGGTTACAAAGAGCGTAGCAATGACCATCCCGGGAAAAGCGTACACAATCTTCAGTCCGATTTGTTCGAAGATTGACCCCAAAGCGCTGTCCGGGCCCAGCAGCAGCACAATCATCAGCCCGCCGATAACCGGAGATACCGCATAGGGCAAATCTACAATGCTGTTTAGCAGCCCTTTTACCCGTTTCCCCAGCCAGTTTGCCCGCACCAGATAAAGAGCCATCATAATGCCAAACAGCGTGTTCAGCAGCGTAACGACAACTACGACAAACCCGGTCATCATCAGTGCATGCAGCGCCTCCGGTCTGCTCAGGGCGGCCCAGAAGCCGCCGAAGCCTTCACTGAAGGCCCCCATGGCCATCTTGCCCAGCGGCGCAGCAATCAGCAGGAAAAATACTAGGTAAGTTAGTCCAATCCATAATTTTCTCATGACCGTCCCCCCCGCATCTGCAGCAGATTGATCATCCAGAGAATAAGAAAGGACAACGTCAACAGAATGATGGAAACCGCAGCAGCCCCCACCGGATTATCACTCTCCACTTCCCCGAAAATAAAAACGGAAGAGACGAGTGTACGGCCCGGAATATTGCCTGCTACCAATACAACCGCTCCGAACTCCGCAAGCGCACGTGAGAAGGCCAGCATCCCGCCGCTGATCATCCCCGGTGCCATGGAGGGCAGAATGACCTGCCTGAATACGCGGCTGCTTTTGGCTCCCATCGTATAAGCCGCTTCTTCCTCGGAAGGGTCAAGCTCCTCCAGCAGCGGCTGAACCGCACGGATTACGAAGGGGAAAGTTACAAAAACCATAGCGATTACAATCGCCGGTTGATGAAACACAATTTCAAAGCCCAGCGCCTCCGCGAGCCCGCCAATCAGGCTGCCTGGACCCAGCAGCAGGAGAATCATCAGTCCACCTACTGCTGTTGGCAGGGCAAAAGGCAGATCAACAAGACTGTTCAACAGTGCCTTGCCGGGGAATTGATAACGTATAAGGACCCAGGCAATCATCGTGCCGAGTACAACATTAATAACTGTGGCAATAACGGCCAGTTTTAAGGTCAAGAAGACCGACTTCCAGGCAATTGGGTCGCTTATCGCTTCAGCAAAACTGCCGAACCCTAGCGAAAATGAATTGTAATAGACGCCCAGTATAGGCAAAACGATAAGAATTACGAAATACAACAGTATAGTTGAGCGAAATCCCCAAGTCCAACCCTTGTGTCTAAGCAGCGAATTCAAGTTATAAGTCCCCCCACCTCCGGCTTACCGGTCGGTTTACTTGCCTTTATACCCATAATTATTCCTATTAATATACTTGGTTTAATATTATCACTACTTTACCAAATGCCTCTGGTATCGTCAATTACTTTCACAGACTTTTGGGGTAAAATATATTATCATTCCAACTTCTGCAGCACCGAAAGGAGATACAAACTAATGCTTCATACCATGGAGATCACGACCAGCAAGCGGGACGAATTGCGGGATATTACCCGCGAAGTTATTTCCTATGTTAAAAAGAGCGGTGTACAGAACGGGATTATCGTCGTGTATTGCCCGCATACCACCGCAGGAATTGCGATCAACGAAAATGCCGATCCCGACGTGAAGCACGATGTGCTGATGAGACTTGACGAAGTTTTTCCCTGGGAGCATCCCAACTACCGTCATGCGGAAGGAAATACCGCCGCTCATCTGAAATCGATTACGGCCGGTCCCTCACAGAGCATTATTATCCACGAAGGCGCACTACTGCTTGGACGCTGGCAGGGCATCTACTTCTGCGAGTTCGACGGGCCGAGACGGCGGCAGTGTTATCTGAAAATTGTCGAGGGGTAGGCAGACCCGAAAGTTATAGCTATTATTGTATAGAAAAAGCGGCTCCGCCAGTTTCGGGGATCCGCCTTCTATACAATGCATAGCCTCTATAACACTTTCGCCATGCAAAGTTATACCAATGCAACGTTCTAAAGTGTGAAGGGCTAGAAAAACAGTGTTTTTACAAACTGCGGCTTAGTACTTTGACATGTGTCAATGCGGCCACTTTGACATCATCGAAAGAAACTTTATCCTGAATGTAATAAGAAATGAATCCGTGAGCGGATAAAAACAAGGTTAATGGCACGCTCTGCCAATCCTCCGAAACATAACCCTCTTCCTTCATATGGCTGCGTACAATACTTGAGAATAACTCAAAACATCGTCCCTGTTCCGCTCGACAATAAGCAAGCAGCTCTTCATCCCGGATCATGAACATAATCTCATATTGGTAAGGATGATCCAGTCCGAAGCGGATAAACTCCATAATAAGCTGCTCCACCCGGGTCATTCCCGGTTCAGGCGGTTTGTTCATTGCTTCATTAAGCAGTGTTGCCACATGATTGAAATCCTCTACTACAATGGCGTAGAACAACTCCGCCTTTTCCTTGAAATGATAATAAAGAGAGCCGTGGCTATACCCCAAATGCTGACCGATGCTGCGCATGGAAATTGCCCGGTATCCTTTGGTGATAAACAGATGCCTTGCCGCCTCCAATATTCTTTCCCTCGACAACTCTCTCTCCACTGCTCTTCTTGCCATATCTTATTCCCCTTCGCTGTAGTAAAGCCGCCGCCCTTCAGTTACCAGGGATTGCCCCTCAGTAAGATCTGTTATCCATGCCTTAAATGCGTCGCCTTCATCATTTCGCGGGAGACACAGCAGTTTGACCTTATCTGTGAACGAAGTTTCTCCGGTCTTAATGCCTTTATTTCTCAGCTCATTTTCGACCTTGCCCAGCCAGGTGTACTCGATTTCCACGAATACTTCCCGCCTCAGCACACGGGTGATTACTTCTCCAGCTTCGAGTGCCAGCACTGCCCCATCCGTATACGCCCGGATAAGTCCTCCTGCTCCCAGCATGATGCCTCCAAAATAACGGGTAACAACAATTGCGACATTTTTAACACCTTGGTTGCGGATTACCTCCAAAATCGGTTTACCGGCCGTTCCACTCGGTTCCCCGTCATCCGATTGCCTCTGAATCTCGTCCCTCTCACCAATCGTATAAGCAGAGCAGTTATGTGTAGCATTCCAATGCTGCTTCTTGATGTTCTCGATAAATTGCACCGCTTCTTCTTCATTCTCCACCGGCATTACATGACCGATGAAGCGTGATTTACGGATTACGACTTCCCGGAAACCGGGAGAACGCACCGTCCGATATTGTTCCAGCATCCTTATTCCAGTCCTTACCTACGTATGATAACTTGATATAGTTTAGGAGCAGCCCCGGTATAGATTACCTATGGACTGCTCCCTGATGATTACTTAGTATGAATGTTCTGTGTTAGGCAATGGTACTACTCAGTAAGTCTGGCTTCGAGCTCAGCCTTTTCTTTCTCGTAACCCGGTTTGCCCAGCAGCGCGAACATATTTTTCTTGTATGCTTCTACGCCCGGTTGATCGAACGGGTTAACACCCAGCAGATATCCGCTGATACCGCAGGCTTTTTCAAAGAAATACACCAGATAACCGAAAGTATATGGCGTTTGATCAGGGATGGTAACGATCAGGTTCGGCACTTGTCCGTCCGTGTGCGCCAGCATGGTTCCCTGGAAAGCCTTCTTGTTAACGAAATCCATTGTCTTGCCGGTCAGGAAGTTCAGACCGTCCAGATCATCCGGGTCGTTCTCGATCGTTACATGATGCTCCACCTTCTCCACTTGGATAACTGTTTCAAAGATGTTGCGGTTACCCTCCTGAATGAATTGGCCCATCGAGTGCAAATCTGTGGAGAAGTCTACAGAAGAAGGATAGATTCCTTTGAAATCCTTGCCTTCGCTTTCGCCGTAAAGCTGTTTCCACCACTCAGATACAAAATGCAGCGACGGCTCGTAGTTCACGAGAATTTCCGTTGTTTTGCCTTTGCGGTATAGAGCGTTACGTACTGCAGCATATTGATAGCTCTGGTTAGTAGCCACGTCAGGGTTGTTGAACTCATCCGCTGCGGCTGCAGCCCCTTGCATCATTTCTTCGATATTGATTCCTGCTACGGCGATTGGCAGCAAGCCTACCGGCGTCAGCACGGAATAACGGCCGCCTACATCATCAGGAATAATAAACGACTCATAGCCTTCTTCATTCGCCAGCTTCTTGAGCGCGCCTTTCTCCTTATCAGTAGTAGCGTAGATACGTTTGCGTGCTTCTTCCTTGCCGTATTTCTTCTCCAGCGCTGCGCGGAAAATGCGGAAGGCAATAGCCGGTTCAGTGGTTGTTCCGGATTTGGAAATGACGTTCACGGAGAAGTCTTTGCCTTCTACAAGATCAAGCAGGTGCGTGATGTATGTAGAGCTGATATTGTTACCGGCAAAATAAACTTCCGGCGTTTTGCGTTGGTCCTTCGAAAGGTTATTGTAGAAGGAATGCGAAAGTGCTTCAATGGCAGCACGTGCGCCCAGATACGAACCGCCGATACCGATAACGATGAGTACATCGGAATCACTTTGAATTTTCTTGGCAGCTTGTTGAATACGTGCGAACTCTTCCTTGTCATAGGCTGTAGGCAGATCAATCCAGCCAAGGTAGTCGGAACCTGCGCCACTCTTGTTGTGAAGCTGTTCATGAGCCAATTTCACGGGAGCGGCAAAATAATCGATCTCTTGCTGGCTGAAGAAGGAAAGAGCTTTGGTGTAGTCAAAATTAATCTTCTTGGACATCGGTAATGGTAACCTCCTGTTTATCTCTTTAGATTTGACACCGTTTGTTACAACTTTATAATTAGGATACTTTAAATCGCCTTGACTGGCAAGGTCTTAAGGCACATCCCCGGCTTTAGAACCATGTTTTTGGAAGTTTCATGGAAGCGTTTGCCGTGTAATCATGGGAGCCTCTCCTGTGGAACAAGCCCGGGTGCCGTGATAGAATGTAGAAAAACATGGCTAAAGAATCTGAGCCGGGAACTACAGGTTCAATTTCTATAGTTATCTCAAAGAGCGAAGGTGGAAATGGAATGAAACAGATCGGCTTTATTGGACTCGGTACAATGGGAGCCCCCATGGCTTCCAACCTTCTGCGCGGCGGTTTTCAGGTTACGGTATATAATCGTACAGCCTCTAAATGCGAGCCTCTCGTTACAGAAGGCGCGTTGAGTGCATCTACTCCGCAGGACGCCGCAGAGGGTAAGGATGTTATTATGACCATGATCAGCAATGATGATTCGATCCGGGAAGTATTCTACGGCCAGGGCGGCATTCTGGAGGCCCTTAAACCGGGAGCCGTTATCATCGATTCCAGTACGATCTCACCCGGACTGGTGCGGGAAATCGCAGCAGCGGTGGAAGAACGCGGCGGAAAATTCCTCGATGCGCCTGTCACCGGCAGCAAACCAGCGGCTGTCGAAGGCACGCTGGTATTCATGGTTGGCGGCAGCGCAGAGGTGATTGAAGAACACCGCGATATCTTCGACACGCTTGGCCGCAAGCTGCTGCACATGGGTGACAACGGCAGCGGTGCCGTTGCCAAGCTCGCCCATAATGCCATGGTCGGGATTCATAATGTCGCCCTCGCTGAAGGCTTCTCTATCGCCGTGAAATCAGGCGTTCCTGCGGACAAATTCCTTGAGCTCGTCCAGAACGGTTCAGCCGGCAGCAAGCAGGCAGAGCTCAAAGGCCGCAAAATCATCGAAAATGACTTCAGCAACCAATTCTCACTCGCATTAATGCTGAAGGACTTGAAGCTCGCCTCCTCGCTCAGCGATCTCACAGGTGTGCCTTCACCGATGCTTGGCCTTGCCAAAAGTATGTTCCAAGCCGGATATACCCAAGGGTACGGTGATGAAGATCTCTCTGCTGTCGTCAAATGTTATGAAGAGTGGATCGGCCAGAAGATTGGCGCTGGCGCTAGCCAGGAGTAGAAATTTAATATAGCTGAATTTTCAGACGCAGCCGGAAGTACAGGCTGCGTCTGTTTTTGCTGTATGGCCGGGGTTGTCGCACCGCTCTCTGTGAGGCCGTTATTAACCTATTGTAAGGAATATCCATGCAGGAATCTGCCTGTCCATTGACGAATATTGATTGTGAAATTAAGTACATACCATTTCAAGGAGGAACCCCATGCTGAATATTCTTCCGGCTGACCCTTCAGATGCTCCGGTATTGGCTGAAATACAGAAAAGAACATTCGACGAAGATGCACTTAAGTATCGGAATAAAGCGGAAGACGGACCGCCAGGTTACGATTCCATTGCTTGGCAGGCAGAAATGATGAAGAAAGGCCATTATTTTAAGCTTCTTGCTGACGGCGTTATTATCGGCGGAATGATCGTATTCCCTGCTTCCGGGGAAGACGAATTCCTTCTCCTCCGGATCTTTATTGACCCCCTCCAGCAGAATCGCGGATTCGGACAGGAAGCATTTCATTTCCTCTTTGCCAGCTACCCAAGCGCGAAGAGATGGTCACTCGACACCCCTTCCTGGGCCATAAGAAATCATCACTTCTATAAGAAAATGGGATTCGTCCAGACCGGAGTAATCGGGGATCCTGACAGTCAAGACGCATTTTTTGAGTACGAGCGGATCAGCTCCAATATAACAGCATAAATCATCCCTTAAACGATCCAATACGGCAAAAGTGGCGTGAGGTTCCCTATCATTTTTCCAGTGAAGACAAAAAAAGAAGCCCCGCCATAAACGCGGGACTTCCAGGTTGAAGCACTTATTGTTACAGAATCGGGTAAGAACAGCAATAATCAGTTAAGCCGAATACTTCCAGTGCAAACTTGGAATTTCCGGGAACGTGGAACGTCTCCGCTCCTTTAATTTCCTTCCACACCTCTGTGCCGGGAAGCAGCACCTTCAGATCACCGGACAAAATTTCCATGGTCTCGGGACCATCCGTGCCGAATTCATACACACCAGGGAGCATAATGCCGAGTGTCACCTTAGTTCCGTCCTCCAAAATGACTGTACGGCTGGTAACTTTTCCATCGTAATAAATATTGGCTGCTTTTTGAATTGTCGCGTTGGTGAACTGACTCATGTGCTCATTCTCCCCCTTGTCCTTAATGCGTATATTATAGCAGGGCTTTTACGCGGCTGACTACATTTTCCACTGTGAAGCCATATTCTTTAATTACAGTATCGCCAGGTGCAGAAGCTCCGAAGGTTGTGATGCCCAGAATATCGCCTTGGTCACCTGTGTAACGTTCCCAGCCGAAGGTTTGCGCCATTTCGATCGCCAGACGAGCTTTTACTTCAGGCAGAATGACAGAATCCCGGTAGGCTTTATCCTGTTTCTCGAACAGATCCCAGCTCGGCAAGCTGATAACACGCACATCAATACCTTCTTCAGCAAGCGCTGCTTGTGCTTTTACAGCCAGCTGCACTTCAGAACCGGTAGCAATGATTTGTGCTTGCGGTGTGCCATTCTTGGAGTCGGAGACAACATATCCGCCGCGTTTGATATTATCGCGCACTCCTTCAACTGTACCAGGCAGGATTGGCAGGTTCTGGCGGGTAAGCACCAGCGCTACCGGATTCGAGGTGTTCTCCACTGCGTAGGCCCAAGCCGCGGAAGTTTCGTTGGCATCCGCCGGACGAATCACAGTAAGACCTGGAATAATGCGCAGGGAAGCCAGTTGTTCAATCGGCTCATGGGTAGGGCCGTCTTCGCCGACAGCAATACTGTCATGTGTCAGCACGTAGGTTACCGGCAGCTTCATGATCGAAGCCAGACGAACCGCAGGACGCAGGTAATCGGTGAATACGAAGAAGGTACCGCCGAATACTTTGAGACCGCTATGCAGTGCAATCCCGTTCATCGCTGCAGCCATACCGAACTCGCGTACGCCGAAGTAGATGTTGCGGCCGTCATAGGAGTCGGAAGTAAACTGTGTCAGGCCATTCAAATGTGTCATTGTCGAGCTCTCAAGGTCAGCGGAACCGCCCACCAATTGAGGAACACCGGCAGCAAGGGCGTTCAGTGCATTACCTGAAGCTACGCGGGTGGATACCGCTTTGTCTTCTGCTTTGAAGAATGGAAGCTTGGCATCCCAGCCTTCAGGCAGCTCGCCGCTGATTGCAGTTTCGAGCTGTGCTGCAAGCTCAGGGTAAGCCTTTTTGTAGGCAGCGAATTTTTCATCCCAAGCTTTGTTAGCCGCGATACCCTTTTCCTTCACTTCAGCAAAACGGGCGCGCACTTCGTCAGGTACATAGAAATCTTCTTCATATACCCATTTGTAGAAGTCTTTCGTAAGTTTCGCTTCGTCTGCACCGAGCGGGGAACCGTGAGTACCGCCATGGCCGCCTTTACCCTGTTTGTTCGGGCTTCCGTAGCCGATAACAGTCTTAACTTCGATAAGTGTCGGTTTGCTGCTGTCCGCTTGCGCTTCGGCAAGTGCTTTACCCAGCGCCGGAAGATCGTTGCCGTCTTCTACACGAAGAACCTGCCAGCCATACGCTTCAAAACGTTTAGCTACATTTTCGGAGAACGCAAGATTCAGCTTGCCGTCAAGGGAGATATCATTTGAATCGTACATTACAATCAATTTGCCCAGCTTGAGATGTCCTGCAAGCGATGCGGATTCGGAAGAAATTCCTTCCATCAAATCGCCGTCGCCACAGATTGCATACGTATAGTGGTCAATTACATTATGTTCATCTTTATTATAAGTAGCACCAAGCTGAGCTTCAGCCATAGCCATACCTACCGCCATACCGATACCTTGTCCAAGCGGACCCGTAGTAGCGTCAACACCGGCAGTGTGTCCGAATTCCGGATGGCCTGGTGTCAAGCTGCCCCATTGACGGAACTGCTTCAATTCTTCCATTGGCAGATCATATCCGCTGAGGTGCAGCAAGCTGTATAGCAGCATGGAGCCATGTCCTGCAGACAGTACAAAACGGTCACGGTTTACCCAAGTCGGGTGATCCGGGTTGTGGTTCATTGTTTTCGCGAACAGCTGGTAGCCCATTGGGGCTGAACCCATCGGCATTCCTGGATGTCCGGAATTGGCTTTTTCAATTGCATCGATTGCCAAAGTACGGATGGTTGTGATGGCCAGGTTATCCACCGTTGAATTTTCTTCTTTGTGGATCGCTTGTTCTTTTGCCTGTTCTGTCATTACAATAATCCTCCTCTAAATCAAGAATGTCATTTTGACTATTATTGTATCACTAATGTGGAAGCAATTCCAATTGTTTTTGTAAACTCTAGGTTTCAACAGCTTATATTTTGTATCTCCCAAACATCCTATACCTGATTTCCCCCAAAACAAATAATACTTGCATCTTGAAGCATGAACCCTAGCGGCTCTTATGTAAAAAAAATGCTATGCTAACTGGCGGTAGCATTCTGATAAGCGTTTAAGGTGAAGTTTTAACTTATGTCAACTTAGCCTTTGGTCCAGTTTTGAGTTAAGACTAAAGTTTGTTTTACAAAGCTGGATTATACAGTAAGATGAAGATACTTCAATTAACGGTTTAACCGGATGATACAATACTTCCAGAAGAAAGGAATTTCGAACATGACCGCAAATAGAGATATCTATATTGTGCTTACCGGGACGGGTACCGCCTTCAGCGGATTAATCAAATGGTTTACGAAAGCTGAGCTGAATCATGCTTCGATCGCCTTTGACAGTGAATTGCGCGAGGTATACAGCTTTGGAAGAAAAAAAATGTACAACCCGTTTGTTGCGGGGCTCATTCACGAGAACTTTATCGACCCCTTTTACAGCAGTGCGAATTGTGCAATCTATCAGCTCAGAGTCAGCAATACGGAATACGAGACGATGTACAACCATGTGCAGGGCATGATGCAGCATCAAGAGCGCTATAAATACCATCTCCTGGGCCTGATTGGAGTCCTGCTGAATATAAAAATAGACAGGGAGGACGCTTATTTTTGTTCCCATTTTGTCGCCTCCTTGTTTGAAGAAATTACGTTTCAGCCTGTAGATAAGCCCTCTTGCTTCGTGACGCCTGAAGATTTCGCCTCATCGCTGTGCGCTCATAAAATTTACAGCGGCAAACTGTCCTACTATATGCGCAGAACACAAAGATCTTACATAACCCAGGGAACGAAAAACGGATCTGCTGCTTCAACTGCCTCGCTAGGTTCAAGAATGTTAAGAGCAGCAGAAGAACGAGCCGAGGGAATCGTCTAACGATTATCCCTCCGCCCGTCCGGTTTTGTTTTATTTTATCCGGTGATTCTGAAAATATTCGGTCCATTCCCCCATGATAGTTACTGTCACAGTATCCGTTTTGGTATTAAACTCATTTTTAGCGGTAAAAGTGAACGCAACCGGACCATCCGGCAGCTTTTCAAAAGCGGGATCATACAGTTCGCCAGTCCACAGCGTTCTGTCGCTGTTCACCGGACTCAGTTGAATCGTGTAGCCACCCGTCATGGTCACATCAACCGTATCTGGCATACCCGTGGTTTTTGCCTCAAGCACAAAACTCTCTCCCGCCCAAAAGATGTTGTAGCCCCGCGGACTCTCCGCATTCCCGCTCTTTTTTAAATTATAAGCTTGCCTATTCTTGTTCCACTCCCCTGTGTGCTGCACTCCGCCCTTGACCGTCAGCAGATTGACCATAAAATATTTACGTGGGGAAACGTTACTCCAGCTGAAGCCATCATACGCCTCTACCTCCACTGCATACTTCTGATTTTCTGCCAGGATTCCTGCCGGGATCTGCCACTGCTTCGCACTTGAAGTCTGTTCCCCCGACTGTACAGTCACAGCTCCGGTCGTAAGATTAATGATTCGCACTTTATACTGCTGCTGCAGATCTCCATCCTCGTCCTGGTATTCCCACTTCATAATTGGTGTTAGCGTATTGACTACCGTTGGACTCGCCTGACTGCTGCTGGTCGGGTACGTAATGTTAACCGTAGGCAGCCGATTGGCCACAGTGATGGACTGCGTCAATTCCCGGTACAGCCCCAGGGAGTCAGTCACTACCTGCCGCAGCGTAAAGGTGCCATTCGTGGTGAACTGCTTACTGAAATTGCCCTGGGCGCTGGCTAAGCTCTCCGTTCCGCCAGCCGGCTTCAGATAATACTTATGGCTAATGCTGTCGCCCTTCACGATATCCAGATCTGTCGCCTTGTCCTGTATGTTCAAGATATCCGTCCGGTAGATTGGGACCTGCGCTGCATTACGTCCCGTGTCCGTCAGCAAGGTGAAACCCGGCTGCGGCGGATTGTCGAGGATGAAGGCTTTCTCATTCGAAATTTCCGACCAAGAACCTTTGGAGTATGCTCGGCCGTACAGATAAAAGTATACGAACCGCTCAAAAGTCGGGTTCGGAATCTGATACTGCCGCAGCGTGCCGGTGGGATCATTGTTTTGAATGGTTTTAACTAATGATCCGTCCTTGTCATAAAACTCTAATAAATACTTCTCTTGCGCGTCGTTCTCCGGATCGGAGTATGTCCACTTCACTAGCGGATCTCCCAGCAGCTGCGCATCAATGATGGAAGGACTTGCTGCCGTCCCTACCGGAGTGGTGAGTGTCAGCGCTGGCGGCAGATTTGGAATAACACTGACCTCCAAGGTGGCGATATTGGACTTCGCCCCAATCTGGTCAATCGCCCAGTGCTCAAAACGGTAGGTACCTGTCTCTGGAAAACTCACCTCTACATTCGGGGTCGCATAGCTCTTCATTTGGCCGCTGCTGTCCGTAACATTCCAGTAATACCGAAGTGTGTGCTGATCCGCTGTATCTTCGTCTACGTCCCCTGAATTGAATGTAAGTGTGTCATCCTGATAAACTTGTGTCTTCCCGATAATCTTCGCTGTTGGAATATGATTCAGCACGGTGAACGCCCGGGAAACTGTTGAACTCAGCGATCCGTCAGATACGGTTAGCTTCATCTCCCATCGATCCGAGATGGATTGTTTGGGCGAAAGACTGTTCGCGTTAATTAGATTTTGCATGACCACAGTCTGATTTCGATTGGTCCCTACAGCATAATATGGACCTTCACGGTTCGCTGTTTTCCAAACATAGGACAAGCTGTCACCGTCCTTGTCCGGATCTGGAGTCAAGTTTTCTAGGGCAATAACGGTATCCCGGTATACCTCCGAAGGCATATTGAAGTCAGCAATCGGGGGATGATTCATTACCGTCACGCTCTGGCTGTAAGGCTCAGACCATAATCCGCGGTTATCGCGTACTTTTAAGGTCAGTTGATAACTTCCTACTCCATAGCTGGCGATATTCGGTGGTGTACTAGCTCCACCGGTATAGGACCATACCGTCTGAGAACCATTTTTCACGACGGACCATTGATAGGTATCCAGTGGGTCATTGTCGGGATCAAAGGATTTGTCGGTGACCGTGGTTGCCTTCCGGTAGGAAACGGTGCTCGGCTCTACGGTAAACAGTGCTACCGGAGGCAGGTTCCCCGCCGCTGTGCCAACCGTGCGTACACACCAGTCACTCCACACACCCAAAGCATTTTCTCCGTCTATGTCTCGTACCCGCAGGCGGATAACATAGTTTTCGGTAGATGATAACGTCCCTGAAGGAGTACCATCTTTCCATAGCTCTTCGTCACCTTTTTTATATTGCCACTGCCGCTGTGTTACCCCCTTATCCACTCTGGAGATATGATCGGAGTCAAAGGAACTGTCGGTGATCTGCAAAGCTCCTCCGACTAATTTAGCAGTGAATAAGGCAATCGGCTTGCGGTGTACCTGGAAGGAAAGCTTCGTAAAGTTGTCACTGCCCCACATACGGTATTCACTGAATCGATTATCCGCCGTTGGCGTATCCTTGGGCTGATAGGTAACGACATAGTAACCAGTGAATGGAAAGGAATCATACGGCGAATTCCGCCAGGCTCCGGAATCAGCAAGCAGTCCCATACTGTTGTCAAAATAATCGGGATTATGCTGGTACTTAAAGCGCTCCGCGTATTTGGCATC
Source organism: Paenibacillus sp. FSL L8-0470 (assembly GCF_038008625.1). Classification (NCBI taxonomy): domain Bacteria; kingdom Bacillati; phylum Bacillota; class Bacilli; order Caryophanales; family Paenibacillaceae; genus Paenibacillus; species Paenibacillus sp. FSL L8-0470. Next base: position 1,384,946 of record NZ_JBBOZM010000001.1, on the reverse strand, counting down.
CCCCTCATAATCGCTGTATGATGTGCTGTTCTGGATTTGGCTATTAATAAGCACGAATGCACTACGTTTTAACCGTTGCCTCACTTTAAAGGACATCGAAGCAGAGGCTGAAGCATTTGAGGGATCGACCGCCTTCACAATTACCCTGTAGTCTCCTGGAGGTATCGCATCCTCCAGAACATCAATAGGGATCGAAAACGCTTTGGTATTATGTGCTTTGGGCACGATAATTTTCTTGTACAACACATTAGGGACTTCTACACTAACGGTAACATCATTATTATCCGCATCCTGTACATAGCCCTCCACATTAAGAAGACTTTTACCCGCATCATTTTGCAGCGTTTGGCCACCTGGTGTTGTGAGTGACAAAGTAGGCGTTGAGTTGACTACCAGATCAAAATTCATAACTTTCCTTATTCTAAAAGTTCTAGAATGATTGTAATCAGCTACATCATTCTGCAAGCTTACCTCAACTTCCATTTGTTTTGGTGGGTTGACGATTCGCTTTTGGACCCCCGGATATTCGGCTTCATATTCTTTGAAAGGATCATGACTATCATGTAGAATATCCACCATCGTATCTACTTCTCGTTCATTTTGCTCTGGTGGTTTTTTTTCCGGGAGATAATCTTGAGTGGTAGTAAAATGCATTTCATCCGCTGGATTGTACCAAGGGTAATCCGGAAGATCATCTCTAATCCCCATATACATACCGAACTGAACCTGGTTTCCTATATACATATCTCTAGAAATATTTGTTCTCCTTGCCCGATACTGGGCGGGAAGAATTCTATAATTAAATTCTTTAGTGATTTTATTAAACGTTATATTTGTAAACGTTGTCTCGGATGCATCTAATATCAAAGTACCGTTTCTTATAATTCCGTATTCATCGTCGGAATAAGATAAAGTATCACTCCATGCGGGTATGATTACATCTGCATATTGGATAATATTTGTATCCAGAGCGTTCACTTTAGCTGTTCCCGGAAAAGCTTCCGGGAACACTGAAAGGACCATCAACCAGCAGAGTAGTACAGTTACGATCCGTTTTACCATGTCCAATCCCCTTCGGGTCCAAGATTCACTACCTCCACAATTTTCTCATCAATATGCTGATCCGATGAATCGGCATGTCTCCGATCTGCTGCTGTCACAAATTCATCAATGGTCGGTTGATTGAAGCTTTCATAAGCAGTGTGCCGGATCTCATATCTACCCACATGCGAAAGTTCCAAATTTAGCCGGTGCTCATTTGCATCGCTGAATACCACCCAGGATTCGTCAGCAAAACTCTTATCGTTGTCCGAATCAAAACGATACTCCCACACTCTGCGGCTGATGATATCGCCGTCAGGCGAATAGGACAGATCATCCAGAGTGACTATCGCTTTGTTCCCCTTTTGCGGATCGCGGTAAACTCTCCCCGGTGTGGAGAAATACATGATCGGAGGATCGTCCGGCACAATTTCAAAGGTGACTTCGTTCGTTGCGCTATACCCTAAAGTGTTCTCTACATAAATGGTAGCCTTATATAGCCCCGGCTCCCTAAATAGAACATCTTTTTGATAGATACCATTTAAGCTGCCGCTATACTTGATGGCTGCATTACTGCCTCCAGCCCCGGCCACCGCAGAAATGGTGATTTTCGTTTTATCCGTTTTGATTGGATAATGTTTCGGGCTGGTACTCTTGTCGATCAGCGTCACTTTGCGATTCTGCTTCTTCGTCCCGCCGATCTCCAAGAGTGCTTCCGGAATCGGCTCAATGACCCGGACGAAGGTACCGGCACTGTCGATCATCATGTCCTTGTCCACTACCGTAAGCCCAATGGAATTTTGCCCCACTCGTTCGGAGGGATACCACAGGGTGGCCAAATCTCCTTTTTGAGAGTAGGACACAAAATTCGCTCCCTCTGATGCGAAATAATAACCGATGATGTCTCCATCCGGATCATAAGATCCCGAACCATTAGCAACAAGTTCATCCCCGGCTTTAACGATAGGGTTAGCAAAAATGGAAGCTACAGGAGGCCTACCCTTTGGAGTTGGCGGTTCTTCGATATTAGGAGGGAAGCTAACGGTGGGTTCGCCCTTATAAACTTCCACGGTAGCCTCTAACTTTTCGGAGAGCTGATCAATCTTCCCCTCTTTCGTTTCAATCGGCTTGCTGAAGCGTACCGTAACCCGTAATTCATAAACCTGCTGATAATTATCTTTACTGTTTTCAACTTTCATCTTTGGGATCTTAAATTTACTAAATGCCTGACTGCTTGTTTTACTTTTCTCAAAACTTTTCTTGGTGTCTAACGTACTGGGGCTTTCTTTTTCCTGTGCATAAAACACCCATTCTGCGATGTTAGAGGAATTTTCATACCCCGAAAGTATTCCTTTTAGGGTCAAATTGACCGGCACATCCGCATTAGCATACTTGAACGGATTGGGATCGGGTTTGTTAACGACGACTAATCCGGTAAGGGATGGTCCTTCTTGAAGAGCATATTCAAAGGAGACGTTGCCGGCATAGCTGTAAGAAGTCACTTTTGCCGTTCCAATGAAGTAATAAGGAATTGTGACGTAATACAGTCGGCCGAGTACCCATGTACCTTTATCGAAACTTTCAGGAACAGCTTCATTAGTAAAATTAGCGGTTGGTGTGGTGTAATGGACGCTATATAATTTATCGTTAATTTTACTGACCGTTCCTGAGCCAACCTTCATATTTTCTTGATACATTTCAATGCTGGACTGTACAACGTTGCTATAGGGGACAGTCTGTATTCCGTCTAACTGATACCAAGTGGCTGTACTCGGATCTACTGGCTCAGAATAGGTTGTTACTGGTGTCTTCGGTGGGACTCCGGAGGGAACAGATGAATCATCGGCATTAACGTTATAACTATACTGAGACCTACTCTCAATCCTATAATCATTTATCTGCCACCTTTTACCGTCGGAATAGCGCCAAATGGAATTACCAACTGTTGAGACAAACTTTTCTATAAACATTCCATTTTTACCTTTTACCGGAATGGTATCGGTCTTTTCATCGCCCTTTAGTGTGACTTTTATCTTTCCATTCTCCGTAGTTAGTGATCCAACCACATCATTATTGCCATTGTATTTTAGTGACCCTGATTTTATCGATGCAACAGTTACGCCACTGGGAAGATCTAATAGAAAGGTCTTTGCACTATTATTGGAACCTGTCAGACCTGTTTTTGTGGGGATCGCTACAGATGACGATTTTGCATCAGCAGCTCTTGCTGAGTACGTAAAAATTGGGAATAACAACATAAAGCAAATGAGAATAGTGACTGTTTTCTTCATTTTACTGCACCATAGGTGTAACATACTTATAATCGCGAACCCCTTTGTTTTCAACTCTGATAAAAACCAAATTAAAAGGTCCGTCATAACCATATGCACTATATGATGTAAGTTTCTTACCAGGGGCTAGACTCCATGTCCATAAAGCTTCTGTATTGTTATTAAAATCCGCCATTTTTAATGGCATAGACTTGTATGCTTCCTCTCCAAAATTCAACCTCCACTTATCACTCAAATCTTTCGAAGAAAATTGCACAGCGGCCTTACTGTTATTCGCAATCGTTATTTTCGTCCAAATGAAATACTTCTGGTCACCGGCGTAACCGTATTTCTTTATCAGTGCCTGAGCTGCTGCAGACTTTGTTTCCATGATCATGATCTTCTCAAGTGTATAACTAAAACCCCCAGCCGTGACAGTCACCGGCAGCTCAATATCCTTTTTCAGACCATAACTTGAAAGGTTGTCCCTTACAACTGGAGCAGCTGTAGCTGCCGATTTTGCTGCAGCTGCGTTTGTAACCACAACCTGCCCCAATACTCCGCTAAACAACATCGATCCTGCTAAGGCTACTATAATCATTGTCTTTTTCATTTTGAATTTCCCCTTATATTCATATTTAGTAAGGCATCTATTAACAGGATCGATAACTATACCTGTGGGAGACCTGGATAAGACATCAATAGTCTTATTCAAGTTAAGCTGTCAAATGGCCCTCCCTATCCAACGAATCTATCATCTCAAAACAGTTCGTTGATCTTGTACTTACCGATTACACTGTTGTCTCCGGATTTCTTGATTTGTACCACTCTTTACGGTTGAAATCCGGAGACAAAGGCGCTCGCTATCGCTCCTACAGTTTCAAAATCCCCCTCCTGCTTTAGTCTCTAGCCAGTTCTTTAGTTCAACTGATATAGCAGATATCCTGCATCTGACAAAATCACTCATTCAGCTTATACTCCTGCACCGCCGGTACAATAATGGCCTCCTGAACTTTAGCTCTGGTGACCAGCACCGGATGTTTGGTCTCAATAACAGCGATGACCGAGGGGCCTTGTATGTATTTGGCGATGCCATGAGCGCTGTCTTCGTAAAGGAACGGGAAATTCACTCCAGTCGATTCATCCACAATGTCGAACTTTACAATCTTCACCTGCGTCTGGAGCCTGCTGCCTGCCAGGGGGGAGAGGCCGCCATCGAGGCCCAGATTAATCTGAAGCGACTGCCGGAAGGTGGCGTAAGCTTCAGCAGGGTCGATGATCAGACGGCCTTGTGCCCGTGCGGCTTCATTCAGTTCCTGTGATGCATCGTGGACAGCCATATTGTTGGCATCCTTCAGCATACTGCGCAGCATGTCCCACTCCTGATTCTGGATCTGAAAAAACCAGGAATAAATAAAAATCAGCAGAACAAAGGCCAGCTTAATAATATAATCCATAAATTAGATTCATCCCTTAATCAGTCAAGATACTCACTCATGATCGATCCATGGCCATAATAACGTGTTGGTTGAGACATACCTGAGAAATTATAGGGAAACAGGTTCATCCGCGGTGCGGTCACATACACATCAAGCCGCTGTTTACGCTCCTGCACACTCGTCGTGCTGCTTGTGATTGCAATTGAAGCTTCAGGAAATCCAACTGCCTTCAGATTCGCAATGACCTCACTTCGCAAGGAAGCCGTAACCATGCCCTCTGTTGCCGCTTTTTGCGTAATATAGGAGGTGTTGGCTTTGACCTGCAAATCCAGCAAATAATCGATGTACGTAAAGATCGGCTGCAGGATGATGAACAAGACAAGCCACATAAACAAAGCGCGGAGGACGGTTGCCTTCAAACTTAACGCCCCCTTTTAATACTGCTCCACTTGCTTGGTATGTGTAATGATATCGTCCTGGCTTCCGCCAATGATATCTGTTGCTGCCGCAATAAAGATCCCCGCAATCACAAAACCGATAGCCAGAAACATAGCGACTGAAATGGAGTCTTTTTTCATATCGTCTTAGCCCACTGGATGGGGTAAAATATCACCCAGAGCCATTTGCCCCGGCTGGGCTGGTTGAAGCATAGTTACACCGGGGATATCGGGTCTGTTATCATCTGCCTTAGAGACCACATCACGTACCAAAGGAACCAAAATGGCAATTACAATAGCAACACAGAGAAATCCGATAGCGATGAACAGTCCAGTAGAAATAGCGTCTTTTTTCATTGTTAATATCTCCCTTTTAATTGTATATTTTATAGTGATGCTTGAATATAACAAAAACCTCACTGAAACATCCCCACACCGTTAAAATTGCCCTTAATCAGCATGATGTACTGCATGGCTAGCGAGACGATCATCAGGAAAGTGGCAAGCGACGGGATCACGTTGATAATGGTGGAAACGTCGCCAATAAACGACCATTTTTTGAGATATTGATCGCTGGAGATTTTGGTAATGATCTTGCCTTGTTCCCGCAAATAGTTCGCCGCTTCCGTGTCATCATCCATCCCCTCCGTGGCCAGCAGGATTGAGCGGATATCGTTGATAAAAGCATGGCCGTCTGGGAATTTACCGCAGAACCATTCGATTGCACGCTCGTTACCCTCATCGACTGCCCGTTCGGACAGCTCATATAAATCCTGGCGGATGTATTGGAAATGGCTGGCCGTTCCTGCACAGAAGGCACCAAACTGCATGTACCCCCGCTTGCGCAGCCGGTTGTTCTCGTAGAGGCGGATGAAGGAGATCAGTTCACCGTCTTTTTGAATCAGCGCTTTCTGATGCAGCCAAGCGAGCAGCCAGCCAAACGGCAGATAACGCAGCGGACTGGTGATGAGCAGAATCAGTAAAGCAATCAGCAAATCATAGATAGAAAAGGGAACTGCACGGATGAAATCACCCGTCACCTGAACTGCTAAATAAATCAATGCCGCCGAATAACGAAACAGTGTGATTTTGCTTGCAGATATCGAGAGGCCGCTGCCATGCAGTAATTGCTGCAGCCGCTCATTTTGCACACGTTCCCCCAGCGCCTTCCACTTCACGCCTAACCGGTGAACATATCGTTCCTGCCTGCTGCTGCTGCTCACAAATACCAACAGCGAGAGATATACAACACCAAGTATTGAGATTAATAGCAATAATCTATCCATAGTTCATCACCTTAGTGGTAGTCCAGTTTGGGTCTGGCGAGAATGGTACTAATGATGAAAGAAATAAAAAGCCCGGAGATAATGATCGTCAGAAAAATAATGCCGACTGAAGTTTCAAACTGCAGCTTAAAATAAACATCAGGCTTCAGCATGTAAATAAAAGTTCCGACAGAGGATACGAGCACTATCAGGTTGCCGTACAGCCCCAGGCTGATTGCATCCCTGCTCCCGGCTTTTACCGTCAGAATCGTCTCCCGCTGCTGCTCCATGGACCGATTCAGCATCATGAGCGAGCTTTTTAAATAACGGGTGCCTTCCTTCTCGCAATACAGCAGGTCCGACACGAATTCTACAGCGAAGGTTGTCCCGATCGCCCCGGAGAATCTGGCCGCTTCCTCATTCAGCTCACTTTCATTGCTGTAATTAGCGAATGCCGCGCCCAGTAACCGTAGGGGAGTCTTCAGCACATTATCTTCAGTCAGGAAATCAGACGTTCTGGACAAAATAGCATCTACCGATAAATGCGTGAATTTGGTAGAAATTTTGATGACATCGAGCAAATCGTAGCTTCCGCGCACTTTTCTCTGGGCATAGGTGTATCTCATCCGCAAATAGGGAACGCTCGCTGAGATTGCTGCCACAAATAACGGAAGGCGCCAAGCGCCTTTAACCGGCAGCCGTTCATTGAAGCTGATCCCCTCCAAAAAAGGATTGCTGAAGCTCATCTGTCCCGGCAGCTCTTTTAACGTCAACAAACCGGACAAGAAAACCGCTGTGAACAGAAAGACCGTCCGCATGGAGAAACGCATGACACTGAGACCAGGCTCATATTTCCGGTGTGAGAAATACAGCAGATCATCCAGATGCCGGTACAGCCACATTCTTTTTTTAATCCCGCTGACCTTTTTGCCGAAAAGACTGACCCTAAGGTTCATCCGATAGTCTATTTTTTGTCCGAACTCCCGCAAATGCCGATCCACAAGCGGCTTCACCAATAACCAGATGCCCCAGACAACCAGCACATGAAGAGCAAAGCGGATGATATAAAAGATCAGCTCCACACTCTCCGCCCCCTCATTCGTTCAACACAATCCTCGATTTCAGGCTTTCCTTCAGCGGCCCTTCCATCGGTTTCATAGCGGCCAGATGCCCCAGTTCATGGAGAAGCAGACGTGTTGCCTGCGGATTTTTCTTTTTCATCTTGGTCATCAGGGCTGTTGTCAGCTTGTCATTATAGCTCCAGGCGGATTTCTCATCCTCCCAGCGCATCAGATCATTGGCAAACACCGAATTGCTGCCTTCTTCATAAAAAACCTCGGAAATCCGGGCCAGCCGCTTTTTCCCGTCCGGAACGCTTTCCAGAATAAACACCAGCTCACAGGACTTCAGCGCAGAGATCAGATGTCCCTTCAGACTGCCTCCGATCCGTGTGGACACGGCAAAAGCGCCCTGATAAGGAATATCCTCCGAATCCACCGTATGAAAGGTTCCTGTGATGCCGTCATAGCCCTTTTCCCCGCTCCACAAGTAAAATTCCCATTCGTTATAGCGCATCTCCGTCATATAGAGGATATTGGGATCATGCCGCAGTGACTCTACCCCGACTTCCATCAGCTCTTCGTTGGCAGCCTGGATCGGAATGATCCGGTGACCTTTAATCTGATACGGCAAAATCGACTCCGGATGTTTCTCGATCATCACCACTCCCATACAGGAGGTAGAACCGAGCAGCTGCTCCCCGACAATCGTGTTGGCAAAAGTGGTTTTACCCGAACCTACTGCTCCGGCAATAATCGTGTTGCGGAACGTGCCCGCTAACGCCCGGATCAGTTCAATTGCTTCGGCAGGAATACATTCCGTACCGGCCTGATCCTCCAGATCCAGAAACTCCACAACCTGGCGGCGCAGCGAGATGGTCGTAAAGCCGTCCCACACCCTTGGCGACACCCAGATCGCAAGCCGGATGAACCGTCCGGGCCAGAGCGGATCATCCATTTTGAACTCTACCGAAGGATTGTCCTTGTTCAGCTTTTTGTTGGGATCACTTTTCAGCAGGGAGCGCTTCAGCTGCTCGACCCGGTCAAGTGAAGGCATTTCATACGGATAAGGCACAAATTTCCCGCGATGGTTATAAAAAATTTGCTTACCGATCATCTGCAGCCCGGTAGATTCGCTGTACGCCCGGTCCGTGAACCAGCGGTAGGCTGGCCCAAAGCCCTTCCATTCGTGAAAAAGCGCTTCTGCCGCCGTCCGGTATGCCTCCGGCAGCTTGCCGGTGAACGGTGTTTTGCGCAAGTATTTCTCGATCTCGTTCATAAAAAAGCTAACCGCCTGCGGATCACCGATCAGCGCCTTTCCATTCAGCTCAAAATAGCTGTCATCCTCCCGCTCCAGTCCGGCGTTCATATCGTTTTTCATCTTTTGCAGGAAGCTATAAAAGTCCTCCTTGCCCGGCTTGCTGGTGCGAAGCAGACTCTGCTTCAGCGAGAAGGGCCGATGGGAGTCCAGATAACTGTGCCGGTTATTCGGCTCAAGACCGGACGGACTATTGTCCCCCGTATACGGACGAGGGTACAGGCTACCTTGCTGCTTTCTGTGATCTTGCTTCTGGCCCGGCTTCTGTTCTGTTTGCCACATCTCTTCCCGGTATTCGATCATTGAAAAATCCCTCTCTTTCGGGCTTCCTGCGCCAGTCCAAGACTAACCAACAGGGAGTGGACCTTGTCGTCTACCTGCTGAAGCTCCTTTTTGCCAAGCGGCAGTGATTCCAGAAAAGGCTGATAATACGGCAGCTCAAGCAAAATCTCACTGCCGAACCGCAGCGCCAGATTCTTGGGCGAGGTCATCTCTTCGACATTGCTGCGGTTTATAATCCACTGGAAGTCCTGCGGATAGAGGTCCATGTGTCCGGCCAGTTCCATCAGGGGCTGAAGACGATATTCGTGTTTGGGATGGGTTACGATCATCCGGAGCACTGATTTCTGCATTCCTACGTACCACGCAGCACTTTCAGGAATGGAACCGAAATCGGCAACCACCAGGTCTGCGTTCGCCCTAGCTTCCGCGAGCAAATATTCGATCTCCTCCTCCTGATAATCCTGTGCGCTTAAGTAATCGAAGTTACCCGGCAAATAGCTATAGCCATCCTGCTTAACCAACCCTGCGAAATCCTCAGGGTGGAGCATCTTGCCGGTAATGCGCGGCCGCAGCCTGTCCAGACTTACGGCCGTTTTGGGATCATAGCCTGGATCATACAAATCCAAACCGAGCAAAATCACACGCAGTCCTGCTGCCGAAATCCTCCTGGCGAACAGCTTGGCCACACTTGTACAGCCAATGCCCGGACCCGATCCGAAAAAGCCGACCAGATTTCCGCCCTCCTCGTGTTCCTCCTCCAGAATGTACCGCAGCTTCTCCACCACCGCCGATGATGTTGAGCGGGGCGGAATGAAGAATATGCCAAGACTCTCACACAGCATATGTATAGACTGATAGCCGCGGACTCCCTTTTGCAGATACATATATAAAATAGTTGAACCCGGGTATCCTTGGCGAAGTCCGCTTAAAGCTGCAACAGGTACCTGCTCGCTTGTTACCATCAGCAGGTGCCCTTCGGCATGCTGGGCTTCGGGCAATACACTTTGTGTGATGACGGTGAACCCGGCAAGCTTGATTTCGTTAATGGTTAGCTGATCCATACCGAGACTGAAAATTTTCAAGACTGCCTTCCTCCTTTCTACTCAACTCGTACAATCCATAGCTTCTTCCCTTGCTCCAAATATTGTCCCAGCAGCTCACCGTCGCTTTTCTTCAGCTTCAGTTCCGGTGCTGCAACCTTGCCCGTGGAAGTAAAGCGGTTGTTATTGTTGCCGTTCTCTGTATCCAGCACATCATTGTTATCCTCTGTACGTACATAGTTTACAGTGACACCGCTAAGAAAAACCTGACGGGCAGGCTCAGCCGGCTGGGCGGCCTTATTTGCTGAGTTGCTTGCCGATGAATCAGGCATCACTCCTGCAGAGTACGCCGGACCTCCGGATGCTTTGGGAGCAATAGGAGTGGCGGTTTCGGATTTATCCGGCGGATCCCCTTCCACCAGATAGATATCTACCTTGTCCCTGCTGCGGAGCGATCCGTTGATTGCAAAGATGGCTTCCTTAGGAATAGGGAAAATCCCCTCATCCTGCTGCGGCTCCAAATCACTGACATCGACCAGCGATTCCGTCAGGATACTGCCGTCCATCAAATTCACATTAGTTATCTTGTGTTCCACCTGCCTGACTTCCGTAATAACCCCAGAGGGAATATCCTTGGTCTGGACAGAATCCAGGTAGAGATCTCCCACTTTCAGCTCATAATTTTTGGGTAAAAAACCACCCTCAGCCACCTTCACCTTAACTACTGTCTGCGACAGCACATACGGCTTGAAATAGAGATCATAGCCAAGCAGACCGCCGAAGCCAATGATCAATATAAGAAAGGCGAAGAAATAATTTCGTTTTAACAGATGTCCCCGCTGTGATCCCAAGCGATTTACCTCCTTTGAAATACGGTTATTTGCGCATGACAAAATGCACTTTGGCATACGTAGCCAAAATGCTGGTAAAATGCTTTTTTACCTGATTGAGAATAAGAAGATTATTAGATTATACATATGAGGTAGCAAATCTTGAGGCAACTGCGGGATAAAGTATCCCGGCTGGAGAAAGGATTCCGGTGAAAGTCCGGCCAACACTGCCGTCAATGACAATAGCAATACAGTTTGAATTCCCATTGGGAAGGATTGGCAGGGATATTACAAGCTGGCTTTCACCGGATGAATTCAATTAATTAAATACTACGGTCTTATTGTGATGAACAAGGATTCTATCCTCAATATGCCATTTGACCGCACGGGCCAAAACAACCCGTTCGATGGTGCGTCCAATACGTTTCAGTTCATTCACATCATCGCTATGGGTGACCCGCTGCACATCCTGCTCAATAATCGGACCTCCGTCAAGCTCTTCGGTCACATAGTGGGCAGTAGCGCCGATGATCTTCACCCCGCGCTGATAGGCCTGGGCATAGGGTTTGCCACCCACAAATGCCGGCAGGAAGGAATGGTGGATATTGATGATCCGGTGCCGGTAATGCTCAATAAATGAAGGAGAGATGATCTGCATGTAGCGGGCCAGAATGATGACGTCAATATCATCGCCGATGACTTCCAGCTGGCGTTTCTCTGCTTGCTTCTTGGTATCCGCCGTAACCGGAATATGATGGAACGGAATACCGAAAGACTCAACGTACGACTGCATATCGGTATGGTTGCTGACAACAAGCGCAATATCGGCATCCAGATCGCCTGCCTGCCACTGCCAGAGCAGCTCTACCAGACAATGATCTTCTTTGGAGACGAAAATCGCCAGTTTCTTCTTATGGCTTACATTGAAAATTTGCCAGTCCATCTTGAACCGCTCGGCGACCCCTCCGAAGATGGACCGTACCTCTTCCAGACGTTCTTCCAGCTTTGGCAAGTCAAACTCCACTCTCATAAAGAACATTCCGCCATCCGGGTCCATTGTATATTGATCGGATTGCACGATATTAGCTCCGTGCTGGTATAGAAAATGCGATACAGCCGCAACAATCCCCGGTCCGTCGGGACAAGAAATGAGCATACGTGCCCGGTTTGGAAATTGTCCGCCTGATGAATGATCTCTTTTCACATGTAATTCCATAATCCCCTGTCCATCCTCTCATCTACTTGCACAATCTGTAGTTTAGCTTAAGCGTTCACGAGAACTTGTCTGCCGGCCAGCCAGGCGATCAAACGCTGATTGATGGCTTCCTCGCTAAGCTGCGGGAACAATCCGGCAGAAGCGATATTATCATATAAACGTTCCAGCGGTTCACGCGGATCAGCCTTTTTGGCTTTGGCATCATTCTTCAGCAGCTCCCACACATCAAGCACATACTTGCGGGAATCGAGCTCCTGCTTGGCAAAGAAAGCATGCAGCTCTTCTACCTCCTGCAGGAATTCTGCTCCGAACCGTTCAGCCACATTGCCGCGCAGCAGAGCAATCTCCACCTCGTACATCGGGCGAAGTGTCTTGGCGTCCTTCCCGATCCAAGGGGTCTCCAGAATGAACGGCAAACCTGCCAGAGCTTCATGGTGAACCACATTGTTGATCGTTTCGAAGCCAATCCAGCCAGACCCAATCGGGGTATGACGGTCTTTTCCCGCTCCGCGCGGATTTTTACTGTCGTTAATGTGGACCACGCCAAGCCGTTTCAGGCCAATCACCTCATCGAACTTCCGCAGCACACCATCAAGATCGCCAACGATATCGTATCCGGCATCATGAATGTGACAGGTATCCAGACAAATAGACAGCCGCTCATTATGTACGACCTTGTCAATGATCGAGGCAATTTCCTCGAAGCTGCGGCCGATCTCTGTTCCTTTGCCGGCCATCGTCTCAAGAGCAATGTGTACTTCTGTCTCGTTCGTACCGCCAAGCACCTCGTTCAGGCCATCGGCAATCCGCTGAATGCCGTACCCGGCATCCTTGTCGGTATACGCTCCGGGATGCAATACAATGTGCTTGACCTCAAGTGCATGGGTACGGCGGATTTCTTCCTGCAGGAAATCAACCGCCAATTGATAGGTGTTTTCCTTGTAGGAGCCCAAATTGATAATATATGGAGCGTGAACGACGATTTCCTCGACTCCGTTAGTCTGCATAGCGAGCTTCCCTTCAGCAGGGTACATCGCTTCGATCGGCTTACGGCGTGTATTCTGCGGAGCTCCCGTATATATCATAAACGAGCTTGAACCATACTCATTTGCTTCATTGGCCGCGCTCAGGAGACCCTTGTCCGCGCAGGACACATGTGAACCTATTTTCAGCATGCCTTTTCCCTCTTTCCTTCACGAATTAACCCTTATTCTACCGTGATCGGGAAAATAAATCTAGGCAAGCTCCCGCGGACGTCTTTCGCTTCGCAAAACTGTGGAAATACGCTATACTTTAGAAGAGATTAAGGATTATGACAATCATCATTGTCAAAGGCGGTGTATGCATGTCTTTTAAATCAGACTTAAGCTTATTATCCGCAATACCAAGCAATTGGTTTATGAACTCTATCGCATTCTGGACTTTTCTGCTGCTGGGCTGCATGTGCATCGGCGGCTATTTCATGTTCCGCAAATTTTTGAAGGTGCTGCCCAAAGCCGACGGCAAGTCCAAGCTGGACTGGCAGAATTATTGGGTGGAGCGCAGCCGTCCGCTATGGAGCGACGAGTCGAAGGCTTTCCTGGATCAGCTTGTGCAGCCGGTGCCCGGACCTTTCCGTGATATTGCCAAACATTCCATTGCTGCAGAGATCGGTAAAATCGCGGTGGAGAGCAATGCTCCGGCAGTCACCCGCGAGCACTGTATCAAAGGTTACATTGTCGCTACCCCGCGGCGTGATAACCGGTTTCTTATCACCTTCCTTGAAAAGAACGGCATAGACTACTCACCTTACCGGCATTTAATCAAGTAACAATCCGCTTATCTCCTGCTGTAGCTATATCACTAACGTCTCTTCAGGACGTCCTGAAACGGAGATTGCCTTATGAAATACGTAATTTGCGGCGGCAGCGGCTTTATCGGAAGAGAGCTTACAGAATACTGGCTGCAGGCCAGACATCAAATCATCATCGTCGGCCGCAGGCTGCCCAAAACCCAAATAATACATCCGGGACTCAGTTACCTTACCTGGGACAGCCTTTCAGAGAATCCGGGTTCTGCTGAAGGTGCAGATGCACTGGTCAATCTGGCCGGAGCTTCGCTCAGCCAGCGCTGGAGTCCAAGCGGAAAGAAAGTTATTATGGAGTCCCGTCTTGAAACCGTTGCCGCAGCCGCCAAGCTGCTGAATGCGCTGCAGCATAAGCCCCCGGTGGTGATCCAGTCCTCCGCTGTTGCCATTTACGGAACATCGCTGGCCGACACTTTTGACGAAGCCTCACCGGTCCATGTAATGGACTTTCCGTCTGAGGTTGTCAAAACCTGGGAAGCAGCAGCGGATGAAGCGTATACAGGGGTTAGGCTGGTGAAACTGCGGACCGGAGTTGTGCTCGGCAACGAGAGCGGTGCATTTCCCAAGATGAAGCTGCCCTATGCTCTCTGCTTTGGCGGCAGAATGGGCAGCGGCAAGCAGTGGCTGTCCTGGATTCACCTTGCCGATATGTCCCGGCTGATCGATTTCTGCATCCAGACTCCCGGAGTAGAAGGCCCTGTCAACGCGACTGCCCCGAATCCCGTTACAAATGAGGCTTTCGGCAAAATGATCGGCAAAGTATATCATCGTCCGCATTGGTTCCCGCTTCCCGCGTTTTTATTAAAAGCAGCTGTAGGTGAACTGTCGGAAATTCTGCTGGAAGGCCAGCGCGTACTCCCTGCCAAAGCCATTCAGCATGGTTTCACGTTTACTTATCCGACCTTGCAGCCGGCTCTGGAACAGCTGAAATCAGAATAGATTATAGATATGCTATCAGCTTGCTTCTGCCAAGGTTAGAGCGAATGAAACGTATAGCAGCCTTTTACAATGGTAAAAACAGATCCTTCGTTCAGCGGGTACTCTTTATAAGGAATCATGGCTTCTCCCTGATACAAGGTGCCGTTCCTGGAGTCCAGATCCTTCAGGATGTACCCCTCAGCACTCTTGGAGATTTCAGCATGCACTCTCGATGCGCCTTCTGATTTCTCTACATATTGGGCTACCTCCGGCGAGCGGCCGATAATGAAGCTGGCGCGGTTCAGCTCAATGATTTCTGCGGGTCCGCTTTCATCCTCACCGCATCTTTCCAGATAAGGAGAGGCAGATAGCGGCTTTACCTCCGGCCTCATCTCTGAAAGATTTTCCCGGGAGAGCAGTGCCGTCGCAGCTACAGCCACCGGCGGCTTAATCCTGCTGCGCCCCTCCATCTCCACTTCAGTTCTTTGTATGCCCGCAGGAACACCAGCATTTGCAGCTGTAGACAGCTGCGGACTAGCTCTGACAGGAGCTTCAGTACGGACTGGAGTTACCGGATTTCTGCCAAAATCCCATTCCAGCTCCCGCTTGGACCTCCAGCTTTTGTCCGCAGCATCTACTTCGCTCTCTTCTTCCTCTTCTGGTTTGCTTCCTCCAAGCACAAGCCTTTCACTCCAGACCAACCAGCAGAATCCACCCAATACTAACGTTGCTATTGCGCAAACTGCCAGCCATAACGGCTTGGGACTATTTAGATAGAGGAACTTCCATAACAATGCGTCGGCCAAAACACCGCCGAGTACAACATAGGTTCTGTTAGCAGAGGACTGGGAAGAAGGACGATGCTCACTGCCCGCTTTATCCGGCTTTGTCTCCTCCTCCTCGTCCTTCCGCTTAAGTTTTGGCAAGTCATTGTTCCATGGAGGTTCATACTGCCGGGTATTGTCTGCAGGTTGTGCATTCTCGGTTACCCCATATACCGAACGCCTTGGCAAAGCGGATGGTTTACCTGCTTCATGTGCACTTGCCTTCTCCTGAATATGTCTCTCTGCAACTGACGGCACTGCTGCCTGGGATATATGAATTTCTGGCGGCAGCTCTGTATTATTCACAGGTCTAATCTCGGTCAGCAGCTCCGAGAGCAAATCCCTTAACCCTGCAGGAGTAAAATCTTCTCCTCCACAATATTGCAGCAGTCTCTGCACACCGCTTCCGGCAAGCTCTGTTACCGAAGCCATCATCACCATAATCAAAGACCTCAGACATTTTCCCGGCCTAGTGGTTACTGTAGGCTGCTGCAAAGGAATGCAGGTCAAGTAGACTCTTCCTCCGTTCAGCGGACCTTCTACAAAAATGTAATCCTCATGCAGCGCATATTGCTCCGCCCGCAACATGTACAGCCGGCCTTCCTCCATTCCCTGGGCAATTTGCAGCAGCAGCCCGAAAAAATCGTTCATGCTGAGCCTGTCGCTTTTCAGCAGATGGCTGAGCATTTTGCGGCGGGACAGGGAATATTCCAAGGTTACCTGCAAATCAATTTCTCTGAGCAGCAGCCGCAGGTGGTACGGAATGCCGCTGTTCATCAGCATCCGGGCCTGAACCATATTAAGCTCGCCCGCAGACAATCCATCCGGCTTGCCGAGCAGCATAGAGATACCGTCCTGCTGCACAAAATCGCGGATCAATCCGAACATCAAGCCTCACCTCCAATCTATAAGTAGAGATATGTACAAATGAACCCCGGAACTACAGCCAGCATAAAGGGAAACCTGAGCATTTCCTTGCCGTTCCCAGCCTTTAATATTTTCGGATTACGCAGCAGCAGAAATCCGGCAGTCCTGCTGACAATACCGCGAATCCGCCTTCCTGCCTCCCGTCTGCTCAAGACAATCATCCAGCCGATTACAGCACCGAATAAAATAGAATACATCATGACCTGCAGCGTGAACAGCACACCCGTCCATGCACCTATTCCTGCAAAAAGCTTAACGTCTCCAGCGCCGACAGCGCCTATAACATACAGGATCAACAGCAATGTAAATCCAACCCCCGCACCGCAGGCAGCAAGCAGCAATCCGTGCCAGCCGCTCATTATGCCTTGCACAAGCAGGCCTGTCGTCAGAGCAGAGACTGAAATCCAGTTTGGTATTCTCATCCACCGGATATCGGTTATTAATGCCGCCGTTAGAAACGGCAGACAACCCCAAAATGCCCATTCCGTCATACATAACATCCTTCTTCCGCCATGTTCATTTCACAACCGTAAATGCCGCCTCCAGGAATGTACCGTCATCCAGACGGACTACAAAAGGCCAGGAACCCGGTGTTGTATTCACGCCGATTTTCCATTCCCATTCGATATAACCGCCTTCATCAGCTTGCTTCCAGCCCAGATATTTGGCCGTGCTCTGGCCGCTTTTATAAAATATCGACAAGTTTGCCGAAGCATTTGGCGGAACTTTCACCCGGATCTTACCCTGATGATTTGCCACCCCCGGATTCGGCTTCGCCAGGACTACAATGGAATGCTGCTCTTCTCCGGCACCGCCGTCTCCATCTGCCCCTGTTTCTCCGGTATCGCCAATCCACAGCCGCTCCACCGCACTTGCCTCCAATACAATGCTCCGGTTCAGAAAGGGGACCTTCATCGGCAGCTCGTAGCTGACAACGAGACCAAAATAAGGTCGTGTGCCTTCCTTCAGCTCCGGAATAATGGCATTGGAGACATGAATCCGTTCATAATCCAGCCAGTCAGATGAGAGATAAGGCTTCATTATTGGCTTCAGCGCAAGATCCAGCACCGCCTGCGACGCCTCAGCCTGAAGCTCCTGAAGCGGGCCTTCACCCCGCTGTATCGCAGCGTTAACCCACTCGTTCAAGGGCTCAGGAAGGTCTGCGGCGAAGCTTTCACTCCATTGCTCAAGCGACAGGCGCGGGATACTCCAAGTCCCGGATGATAACGGGGACGTGCCTCCTGCTGCGCCAGCATTGATTTGCGCAGCTGCATCAGCTTCCCTTCCTATGCTTCCACCAGTGCTTCCTGCTGCAGCCGGCTGACCTGCCGTTCCGCTATCTGCTCCTTGTTCTCCCCCCCACTTCTGCGCAGCCAGTGCCGCCGGATACATGTGGGCCGATATCACCTTGACCGTATCAGAAGCTGTGCTCTGCAAGGCTGTAGAGTACAAGGTCATCTGCACGATAAAAATCAGGAACAGGACAAACAGCAAAAACATGGGGAGAACCATAGCCGCCTCAACAACCATGCTGCCTTCATCCCGCTGTCTGGTTTGGCTCCGCCATTGCTTCATTCTGCAACCTCCCGCTAATATGAAAAATCAGCCTTTACCCCTCTGTAATACAATCTGCCCTGAACATCCCCGGGAAGGCCGGCGCTGTAGTCCACCAGCTTCACTACGCCCGGCAAAAACCAAAGCGGCATCGCCATCTTAATCTCCGCCGAGGCATAGGTGAATTTCTCGGCCGGATTTATTCCGGTGTTCAGCCGGATCAAAGCGAGCATGCGGGAGAGCTGCACATCGCCCCCTCCATGCAGGAGCATGAACAACCGCAAATAATCACGGTAGGACAGCTTTGCAGGCATGTATTTGGACAGCGGGATTTCCCCTGCCCTGCATAGCAGCAGCATATCCTGAACAGCCTGCTCGATTCCGTACAGCAGCGCTGCAGCTAGAATCGCCAGCGGATTGCCGAGACGCGAACTTTCAATAAAGCCCTCCATAGTACGGATGGCCAGCCGCAGCGCAAAGATTTCACCGTACGCTGCCGCCACATTACCCGCAGGGTTATGGAAGCCGTAGAGAATATATTCAAGCTCCTGGGCATGGGGATCAAGCTGGTCCGCAAGCGGCAGTGCGGCGGCACCTGCGGAGCCGGAAGCTACCGGAGTCAACTTTGAAAGATCGAAATGCGGAAAATACATTGCAGAATATTCTGTTCGGAACAGCCGGTCTCTGGCACCCTCCATAACGCTGCCCATTGCGGCATAAATATCGTCTGTCTTTGCCATTGAAGAACTTCCGGCTGCATAAGGATCCGATGTGTTCTGCGCATTCGAGGCTTCCTGGTCCGATCCACTGTTCAGCTGAATGTTGTCCTGATAATATTGGCTCAGCATCTGATAACGTTCCCGTGCTGCTCCGGCGCTGTCGCCAAGCTGACGAATCTGATCCAACAGCTTCATCGCATCGTTCAGCTTGGCTTTTGCCTGCCGTTCGATTTGCTTGCGCTCTCTGTCCGAAGTTCGGTGGGCTTCAATCCTCCTAGCTTCAGCAGCAATGATATCTCCATGTTCACCATAGTTCTGGTGGTAACTGCTGACGGCCTGTAAAGCGTTCAAAACTGCCGTATTCATGCTGCCAAAATCTGCATCCAGCCCCGTGGCTCCACTCAATGCGCCCGGCAACCCGGAAGCTGCCTGCTCCGCTGTCTGAGAGGCAGTTTCCTGAACATTTAAGTCATGCTCCATGGCGCTGACCTCTGCCGGTGCGAGAATAAGCGAATCCTCCTGCTCCCGCATTTTTTTTAGCGGCTCTGTGCTCAGTTCACCGGCACTTCCCGGTATGTCCCAATTCCGGGCACTATCTTCGGCACTACCCGCCCCGTTAGCTCTGGACTGTTCAAGTATGTACCTCATTTCTTCATTCAGCTCCCTGACTCTTTGCAGCGCATTCCCGGCATCAGCGATAAGACGGGTGTGCTCCGTACGAAAAAGAGTCAGTGCTGACGGAATCCTCGGAAGAAACTCCGTAGTTTCTCTTAAATACTCGCTGATCTGACTGCTGTATCTGGAATATTCATCCTCTTCACGGTAAAAATCCGCATAGTATTTGCCGACATAGTCGTCATACATCGCTGCAATGTCAGCCGCAGAAGTGATCTCCCCCAGAAAACGGTACTCAATATGGTCTCCCGGCGGATTCATAATCAGTTCTTGAAGGGATCTTACGCTTTCCGCAGCCTGCTTTCGCCGCTCCATCATAAGATCCAGTGCAGCCTCGCGTTCATCGTACAAGGGCTGCAGCTTGCCGAATAATTGGGTTGAGCGTGAAGCCTCACCCATAGCCGCCGAGAGCGGCTTAAACTTGCCGGCCAGCTCCAGGGCAAAATCAACCGGTGCTTTATACTTCATCTCCTCAGCAATCTGCCTTTGAAAAACATCGTAGCTTCCAAGAGGGCGACTCCAATTCAAGACCGAAGAATCCAGTCCTAAGGGCAATAAATTAAAAGCATCCCCCCGCCCGCTCTCGTATAGATTGTCGTTCAGCACCCCGGACAGCAGCTGATTGCCGTCACTCCCGCCAAAGGCGAACAGGCCATAGCTCTCGCGCAGCTGAATATCATAAGAAGACATTACCGAACGGACTGCGGCTCTCGCCAAACGTTCCTGCTGCACATTAACGGCGGCAATCCGTGCATAATCTATCAGCACAGCGGTGAACAGGAACACGAAGGCCAGTATCATAATCAGGAAAATAGAAACCGATCCCTCCGTTCCTTTCTTTCGCCACGAATTGAACGCTTTTCTTGGACTGCAGGCAGTACCTTTTCTACTCCTCATCCGCGCCCCTCCCTTGGCCTCTTTTGGGTTCCGAACTCTCCTTCACAGCACTCACACCGTTCACAAACGGGATCAGCGCAGCTTCTTCAGCATCTGGGACGCGTCTTTCTTTTCCATCCTTGTTCCGGTATTGCCACTCTCCGTGCCTCCCTTGAACTTCGCGCCATAATAACGCATCAGATCTACTGTTCGGATAAACTCAACAGGCTCTGAAACAACAGACTGGGCTTTCACTTGAGGGTTGGCCTCGTCCGCCAGCATCTCATCCAGCACGGGCAGATTCAGCATTTGCTTCAATTCCGCACTGATCTTCCGGCCGGTTAAACTGTAGGCATAATTCATCTGGCCACTTAAATTTGCAGGAACTATGCCGGAAGATTGCTGAAGCTTAATTACAGGCAAGGTACCAGTACCCTCGGCAGCATTCGGCAGCGTAACAGAAGCCCCGCCGTTCCCGGCGCTAAGCCCGAATAAAGAAGCTAGCAGTCCATCCTCGCCGATCCGCCAATACAGCGAGTCATACTCGCCAATAACAAATGATCCTTCCGTCTCTTTATGGCTGTTGTCCCAATTGTAGGCCGCACGTTCAGTAGCAGCGGAAGCGACCTGCAGCAGCATCGACTTCTGGTAACTGTAGAGGCAGAAGAATAGCAGCAGCATCGTAATACACATGATGATAGGCAGCAAAAGTGAAGCTTCGATAGTAAAGCTGCCTTCGTCATCCTGCAGATTCATGATTCGAATACTTCCTGACTCTTGCTTCCTGCAGTGCTGATCAAGTCTTCTACCACTTTGACAATCTCCTTGCGGAACACCAAAACTACAGCGATCAGTACAGCGATAATCAGGATCATCTCCAGCGTGCCCAGCCCTTCCTCGTCCTTCCACAAGTTCTTAGCGCCTTCTGTTATGAATGTCATCATTCGTCTCATCCTCCTACATTTTCATCATCATAAATGCCGGTGTACCCACCAGAATGATTACAATTAAAAAGATAACCACCATCGGGAACACCAGCTTCGAGGAAGCCTGTTCCCCCCGAATCCGGCTGATCGCCTTCCGCTTCTCCCAGAGCAACCGCGAAAGATCGCGCAGCGACAAGACAAAGTCGGCTCCGCCTCTGCGGTAATTCAGCAGGACCGTGGTTGTAAATAGCGATACCTCCTGTACGGCGCAGCGTTTGCTGAAATTCTCAAACGCCTGCTGAAAGGAGTAGCCGCTCTCCCACTCCCCAGTCATAATCGACAGCTCTTTATAGAGCGGATGGCTGTAATCTCCCTTCCGGCTCTCCACGCAGCGGATAATCGCCCGCTGCACATTCTCCCCGGCGCCGACCAGCAGGACAATACTATTCAGCAGCTCGGGCAGCTCCAGCATAATATTCTGCTCCCGCAGCCTTACCTTCTTGTGCAGATCACTGACCAGTGCAGCGGGTAGAATAACTGCCAGACCAGCCCCCAGGAGAATTCCCGCCTTCTCGCCGCTGAACAGTGTCAGCGCGCTTCCACCGATAAGCAGCAGCCAGCTGTAGCTGAACATTTCACCCATAAAGAGCAGCGTCCGTTCTGCGCTGTAGCGCATGCCGTAACTGCGTTGCAAGGATCGCTGAATTCGGAACATCACCGAAGGAATATGACTGCCAATTCCCCACCGCTCAATCAGCAGCAGGAAGGGCTCGCCCAATCCGCGCAGCCGCAGTCCATCCATAGGCAGACCGCGAAGCCCGGCATAACGGCTGCCGCATTTCAGGCGCAGGAATATCCATCCCAGCCCTAACATCAGAACGGCCGAACCGCACAGCCAAATCATGCTTTCACCTCCTTCACAGCGGGATATCCATAATCTTGGAGGTCCAGAGATAACACAGAAACAGCCCGCCCAGCGCCAGTGTGGAAATTGCAATTCCGGCACCTGTATACATTGGCTGCATGTAATCTCCGGCGGTCAGGCTCATGAACAGCACCATGGCAAGCGGGGAAGCCAGCAGCGCCTTCGCCTCGAATTTCTTCTGGGCAATGCTGACGGCAATGTCCTGCTGGATATCCAGCTTCTCCCCGATGATTGTGGAGGTGCGGCGCACAATCTCCACAAGGTCACCCCCTGTCCGCTTGCAGACAGAGAATACGTCAGCGAACCGTTCCACATCCTCCATGCCTGCCCGTCTGCTGAAATCCTGCAGCGCTTCTTCCACAGGCTGGCCATACTCCATCCGGGCACATATAATATTCAGTTCAAAGATCATATCGCTGCCCCCTTCCGGGTCAAGCATCCGCAGATCCTCTACGGCCTCGCGAAACGCATTCTCTACGGAACGTCCTGCGGACAGCGAAGAAGAGAGCGAAAATAAAGTCTGCTTGAATTGCAGGTTAAGCGCAGACCGGCGGCGCTGCCGCAGGTAGTCACGCAACAGCCGCGGTGCATAAGTTCCCCCCGGCACAAGCAGCAAAGACAGCAGCAGGTTATGGTAGAACAGGTACCCGATGCCGAACAGCAGGAGCCCGCCTGCCAGTATAGCCAGCATTTTCGACAAAGGCGTCAATACATAGACGGTATAATCCGGCAGCTGCGGATTGCCCCCGGTCTCAGCTTCCGCAGACGTCCCGCCCTTCTCTGCGGAGGGCCCCCTCCGCTTGCCCGGCGAAGAGACCGGCTTCTTCCCCAAATGAATCAGAAGACCACCTCCTTCTCAGTTCCCCTACTGTAATGCGATAACGGATAACTCTGTACTCCGGCCATTTTCAGCTTGCTGGAATGCAGCAGAGGATTCCCGCAAGGAACAAGGCCTCCCTCCACTGTCCCCTCACTTTCTCCCGTTTCTTGAAACACATATAACGGATTCAGCGCCACCTCCCCATCCCGCAGCCCGATGACCTCAGAGATTTCCATCACCCGCCGCGAGCGGTCCCGCAGCCTGGAGAGATGGACAAAGATATCAATCGCAGAGCCGATTTGCTGGCGGACCACTGATACCGGCAAATCAGCTGCACTGAGCACCATCGTCTCCAGACGGCTGACCATATCCTGTGCGCTGTTGGAATGTCCAGTTGAGAGCGAACCAGAGTGGCCCGTGTTCATCGCCTGCAGCATATCCAGACACTCGGCCCCCCGCACCTCGCCGACCACGATACGGTTCGGGCGCATCCGCAGGGAGGAGCGGATCAGGTCGCGGATCGTGATCTCCCCGCGGCCTTCTGTATTGGCGTTGCGGGTCTCCAGCGAGACCAGATTCGGCACGGTGATAATCTGCAGCTCGGCGGAGTCCTCAATCGTGATCACCCGCTCCTGCGGCGGAATAAATTGAGACAAAGCATTCAGAAAGGTGGTCTTGCCGGAGCCTGTTCCACCGCTTATAAAGATGTTGTATCCGGCAGCGACCAGAATCTGCAGCAGCTCCGCCGCTTCTCCGCTCAGCGCCCCACGGTGCACCAGCTCGCTCATCGACATCGGCGTTTCCGGAAATTTGCGGATCGTCATTGCCGGCCCTTTCAGGGCCACCGGCGGCAGTACGATATTGACGCGGGAACCATCCTTCAGCCGCGCATCCACAATCGGGGTGGAATCGTTGACCACCCGATTCACACCGGAAACCACGGTCTGGATAATATCCTCCAGTCTGCTCCTGGACTCAAAAGCCAGCGGCAGGCGGCGGATCTGCCCTTCCTCTTCAATAAATATCTCCTCATGACTATTGATCATAATCTCGGTGATATTCGGGTTGTCCACCAGCGGCTGCAGCACATCCAGCCCCCGGAAGGAATCGAACAGCTTTTTGACCAGTTCATGCTTTTCCTGGGCAGTTAAATAACGCAGGCTGTCCATCTCCAGAATGATTCGTTCAATATAGCTGTTAAGCTCACGGTTTCCGACAGCCGAAGTGACATCAAGCCCTGCGCGTATGTCGCTGCGCAGCTTCCTGAACATGGCTTCATTCATGTAAGCTCCCGGTGAATACCCGCGGTAGCGCCGGCTCAATGATACCGGTGCAGAGCTGCTGCACCCCAGCCGTAAACTGCGGAGAATTCAAGCAGAGCTCCACATGATGCTGAAGTGCCCAGGAAGGGATAAAAGGAAGCGCACCATCTATTCTGATTTCTTCCCGCCCTGACCAGCCCGCGGCTGAATCCCCGGCAAAATTCATCACAAACCTGCTCTTGCCCGGCACCTCCGGCGGCAGACCGGAATGCGGATCTCCGCAATGCTCCAGCCACCTGAGCGTCTTATACATACTTGCCTCATCGCTCTTCAGCGCCCATAGCAGAATGCCGCACCGCTGCAGCACTGCCTGGGCCCGCTCTTCCTCAATGCTGCCTGTATCTACAATCACGACATCATAGCCAGCATCGCCGGCCAGCAGCTCCAATAAATCCAACGTATCCTGCCGGGTCATCTGCAGCATTTCCTTGAAATTACCGATCGGCTTGAAGGCGTCACAGCGGAGATTGTCATGCCTTACGGCGTATCTCCCAAGTTCAGGCTTGCCTGCATTTCCCTTGCTTCCCTCGCTGCCGTTTGCCTTAAGCTCGTACAACAGAAGTTCCAGCCCGGAAGCGTTCCCCTGGGGCATCCGCAGGAACAACCCGCTGCTGTCCACACTTTCCAGGTTTAGATAGAAAACAGATAGTCCGATCAGTCCAAGCTGCTTGGCCATATTGAGCGCAATCGTTGTTTTGCCGCTGCTGCCGCTGGCTGAAACTATCCCGAGCAGCAGCGTCTCCTCCTTGGCAGCCGAAGCTGTCCTCATGCGTTTCACATCGCCTAACCGGAGGATGGACTCCAGAAGCGAGGGCAGCGACTGATATTTCTCAATCACCATGCCCCCGGCCAGACTCCCTGCATTGCTGCCGGAATACTTCCCGGCCTCGCTTAGAACACCCCAAGGAACTGTATTTCTGCCTTCCACCAGCCAGGCCTCAACGAAAATGGGATCGCCTACAACGGCGTCCGGCAGTTCTTCTCCCTTCATGAATTCCATAAAGGTATCCAGCCGGCTGAAAGCTGTGATCCGCAGCATCTCCCCATACTCACTGTGATGCAGGTAATGCAGCAACGGCTCAATGTATTGACTCTCACGAACTGCCAGTACGATCCTCGCCGCCATGAAATCACTCTCCTTCCTGTAATGCTTACCTTTCAAAAAAGACAACAAAAAAGACAGCAAAAAAAGCACCGCCAATAACCGTGGTATACGGTCATTGAACGGTGCTTCCGTTACTATCCTTTAATTTACAGCTATAGTAGCATATATGCAGTAGAGCGGCAATATCTTTTTTTACGAATACCTCTTCTATACTCTAAATCCTGAGCCCGCACCATATCCTGAGTTGGATATTTACCGGATCATTCCTCTCCCCTATACTATTAGCCAGTCAGCTTTCAGCACGGCCAGATTACAACTAAAGGAGATCATTCAACATGAAATTAGTGCCCAGTTTACTCACAGCCCTCGTCTTATCCGGATCGATCAGCTTGTCAGCAGCCGCAGCAACCAAACCTATCACTGTACTCGTTGACCAGCAGAAGCTTAATTTGACCACTGCCGCCCCGATTCAGGATGGCAATTCCGTGCTCATCCCTATGCGGCCCATTTTTGAAAAGCTCGGCATGAAGCTGGTCTGGGATGTCAAGAGTAACACGATCACAGCCACCAAGGAAGGGCTCAGCATCAAGCTGCAGACCGGAAGCAAAAAAGCAACTATAAACGGAACCGTCAAACAGCTGGCCTCCGCACCCAAAACAATTGACAAAGTCACTTATGTTCCCCTGCGCTTTGTAAGCGAAGCCACCGGAAACAGTGTGGAGTGGAAAGCAGCTTCCAGAACTGTTGCAATTACAAGCAAGGAGAACACCGCTGATATCAAGGGAATCTCCGCATTATTTGATAAATATGTGACGTATTCCAATACGGATAATTATGACGGGTTCATGAGCCTTATTGATCCGGAATCCCCACTGGCAGCGATCGGTCCAGGAATCAAAGAGCAGTACGAGATCTTTGATACCAAGACTACCGTCCTCCAGATGGAAATTATTGATTCCAAAGAGAATGAAGCAACCGTACACACGATTGAACACTCCGAGAAGGTAAGCGGTCCCTTCATGCTGGATAGCCAAGCGGAGTATGTATACTCCCTCACCAGAAAAGCTGGCGGTTCTGCTTGGCAAATCAGCGGTATCCAAATCGCTGCGCTACAGTACATTCTTCCGGCAGATGTGCTGGAGGCTAAGATCACCGTACCCAAAACAGATGAAGATCAAATTAAAGCTGTGGTTCAGACCAATGTGGATTACTCCAACAAAGAGGATCTGGATGGGGTATTATCCACCATTGACGAAACTTCCCCTGCATACGGGCAAAGCAAAGAACTTTATACGCAAATGTTTAAAGCCTATGATTTAGCCATTACGCTTGACTCTTCTAAAATTATTGATTATACCGGGGATACTGCTGCGGTATATACTGTGCAGACGTCCAAGAAAGTAAAAGGTCCGGAGTTTCAGGACAGCCGGGCCGTATCGGTCAATATACTGAAAAAATCAGCAGACGGCAAATGGAAGCTTACGCAAACCTATATCCTCACGACGACAGCCCTTAATAAATAACTCATCTCCCCCCCCCAAACCGAATAGGGGTTTAAGCCAGCCCAAAAAGCAGTAAGGTGACATAGCCACCTGCTGCTTTTTTTGGGTTGTGCACATCGGCTGTGCACCTTACAGAAATCTCTTGCGGATTTCCGGTGTGGGAAGCAGACATTGCTCGTCACGCCCAAACCAGCGGTACCGGTTCCTCGCCACAAGCCTGTACAGGGCATCTCTCAGAGGCCGCGGCACAAGTATGAAGATATATGCGGCAGGCCACGGAAAACGCAAGCCACGGGCGATCCGCAGCACTGCAGCCGACTCTGTATAGCAGGTCCCGTTCTCCACCAGCACGACCGTATTCAGCTGGTCTGATCCAAGCCCGCCTGCACTCAGCATTCCGCTTGCTGTCTCACTCTGCAAGGGGGCGAACATAAATCTGGCCCTGGGATCGCGCGGAATAATAAACCGCACCAGCCCCTGACAAAGATGGCATACACCGTCGATCAGCACAATAGACTTACCGCCTGCCTTGTTTTGCTCTTCCTCCATCTTGCCGCACCCCCTCTTCATAGTATCTCCCCGGAAATAAACAAAAACGCGGGATAGCTCCCGCGCCTCATCATCCGTCCATTTAATTATTCAGCAATAGCCTTGCCGATCCACTCGTCGCCGAGCATTTGCCCTTCGAAATCAGCAGTGAAGGATTCCATACATTTGCAGATGAAATCTTTGCGGCAAACCGGACAGGGTGTCTTAAGCAGGCGGCTGATGTTCGTCATTTTCCATTCCGGAAACCGATGATAGAACGCGCGGCACTCCGTTCCGTCAGCAAGCTTGATAATGAACTCGTACAATCCTTCCTTATCATTGCTGCTGGCTTTGGTCACATTCGTAATATGCGGTCTGTAAGACATCTTCATCACCCATTATTTATATTTTTGGTACTTAGTAGCACACGTGCATAACAGATACTTAGACATATTAAAGAATTTTAGGGGTGATGTCAACCAAAGCCGCCCTTTAGACCGCTATTCCCGGCTGTTTCCTGCCTCACCGTCTCTATTTAGCCATTATTTCCAGGAATTCTTCTAAATACCGGCTCCCCGTTACAACACATACAGTTCAACTTCGATGTTGCCCCGCGTAGCTTTGGAAGACGGACAGAACGCATGAGCCTTCTCTGCCAAATCCTCCGCCTGCGCACAGTCGATGCCGGGCAGCTTCACATCCATTCTTACAGCCAGTCTGAAACCGCCGTTGCATACCCTACATTTAAACAACAGAGATATTTTGAAACGAATATACAATGTTGTCACAATTCTGACGGGTTGCTTCTTACGATAAATAGTGTAAAATTAAATTGTGATAAATCAAAGTTCGGGAGGCGTTATTCATGAGTATTTATGATTTCGAAGCCAACACGCTGCGCGGGGAAGAAGAATCCCTGTCCAAGTACAAAGGTAAGGTGCTGCTTGTCGTGAACACAGCCAGCAAATGCGGATTCACCCCGCAATATAAGGGTCTCCAGGAAGTGTACGATAAATTCAAGGACCGTGGTTTTGAGGTGCTTGGTTTTCCGAGCAACCAGTTTGCCGGACAGGAGCCGGGTGAAAGCGAAGACATCGCCGAATTCTGCGAAATCAATTACGGAGTAACCTTCCCGATGTACGAGAAGGTTGACGTGAAGGGCGACGAAGCGCATCCGTTATTCAAATACCTGTCCAAGGAAGCGCCGGGCGTCCTGGGCTCAAAGAGCGTCAAGTGGAATTTCACCAAATTCCTGGTCGATCAGGAAGGCCGTGTCCTGAAGCGGTTCGCACCACAAACTACTCCGGACCAGATCGAAGCCGATATTGCCAAACTGCTGGACTAATCCTCCCCTATAATATGAAAAGATACTCTTCGCAAAAGCCCGCGGCTCCAGTGAAGAGTATCTTTGTGTTCGCTATACCACAATATTATGCTAATTGTCATTTCCATCCTCCCTAATTATGGTATACAGAGAATATAGCACTCGATGTTTGAAACGCATCACCTTTTATTCCCCTGAAAGCAGGTTGGCTATGAAGCAGGATGTTTTGAAGCGGGTTTTCGATTATATCGAGGATCATCTGAATGAAGAGATCAGCCTCGACAACCTCGCCCGGAGGGGATATGTTTCTTTGATGCAGCTGTACCGGGAATTCTACTGCGTATCCGGCCATTCCATTAAAGACTATATCCGCAAAAGAAGAATCAGCAACGCATGCGCCCAGATCAAGAACTCCGGGTTATCCATTACCGAAATTGCGCTGGGCAACGGCTTTGACTCCCTGCCTTCCTTCTCCAAGGTCTTTAAAAAAATCGTCGGTCTTACGCCAATGGAATACAAACGGAGCAGCATGTTCTATACCTTCCTCCCCGGGCAGTTCCCCCTCCACTTGGCGGAGACAGCCATTAAGATCCAGTCCGGGCAACCGCTGCATGGCCTGACCGCCGTTTACCTCGCCGCAGGAGACACAGACATCGAACAGCAAGCCATCAACGCACTGAAACAAGCGGTCTTCACAGCCAAGCGTACGGGCATGAATTTTAGACTCTTCGGATTAACCCCTGTGCAGGTTGGGCGGTCCAGACAATCGTACAACATATTCATAGATACCCAGAATCACGAGTACTGGATTTCCGCCCTGGGGGAGACCGGTTATCACTCCATAGAGCCAGCTACGTTATGCGGCGGTGAGTTTGCCGTCTTATCCGTACCTTTTACCGGAAGCATCAACCAGGCCTGGGACTACCTTTACAGCCATTGGCTGGCCAAAAGCGTGTTCACCCTGGCAGGTGATCATTGCCGTGAGGAATTCATCATTCAAAAGACAGGGACCATCAAAGAGCTTCGTCTATCCCTGCCCATTATCCGCAAGCAAAGCAGCTACATCATTGAAGTAACCCCATTTGAGCAGCAGCACTATATCGTCGCCCATGCCGAAGGCAGTCATGCGGAAGAAGAAGCTTCGGCCAAGCTTTTATCGCAGATCAATCAACGTGGATTCCTTCCATCGTCGTTTTATGTGGAGATTACCAGCAATGGATATTTGTGCGGTGTCGAGCAGACAGAAACGGGCGAATTACCTGCCGAAGACGGTCTGAGTGTTGTTAACTTAGAAGCAGGGCTTTATGCGGTATTAACCGCAGACAGTTTCGGGGATTTCACAGGACTTGCGGATATTATGACCCGCTGGCTGGAGGAAAACTGCTGCTATAGGCGGGCCGGCAGCCCTTTTGCCCTCTATACCGTAAATGAAACCTATGAAGAGGTCTCCATGAAGGTGTGTATTGCTATTGGCAACATTCTGTTATAAACGGACAATCCATCGCTTCAGATCCCCTTTATAATGAAGAGGAAGAACAAATGAGCTAGGAGGAATTATGCATGACAGACCCGTTACGCCAGAGCAGCTATGATCGAACAACCGAGGGATACGCCCCTAAATTCAAACCGCGGGTAATCGAACTGATCCGCCAGCAGCTGGAAAAAGAAGCCCCTCAGCGCACCGACTCCATTGGCGGAGAAAAGCCTTATGTGCTAGATTTACCGGAGCTTCAAGTCATTGGCTGGCAGAACCTCAATCAAGCAGGCGAACCTTATGCCGATATTTGGGGACATGTCTTCGGGGAATTCGATATCGACAGCAAATTTGATTCCATTCCGTCAAAAGTCCAGAGCAGCGGCTGTTACCTGGGCATCTTCGAAGGCCGCGATTCGGTTCCCAAGCTGTGGGAGCAATCCGCCTGGGATACCGGCTATTTTTTAGGCGTTGAGGTAGGAGATCCCGGTACAGCTCCCGAAGGACTTGTGCATAAGGATTACCCCGCATCCAAATATGCCATTTTTATCGCCAAGGGTGTGCCGGCTGCTGCGTTTCAGAGCACATGGGATTATATCCATCAGGAATGGCTGCCATCAGGTGAATTCAAATTCAACGAAGCCGGTGTTTTCTTCATCAACTATACAGAGAAGTCAGGGCCTGACGACGAAAGATTCGAGGCCCATCTGTGCGTACCTGTGGTGGAAAAATAGCGGCGATCCGCGTTTGCATCCTACGAACGGCAACCAATGTAGTCCGGGTTTCCCGTCGTGTCACCTCCACTGGCCTGACGTTGTCTATCGCGTATATCTTTCCATGAAATAAGCTGAATCTTTTCGGTTTGCAGTAATCTGTGAATATCCTCATCCATAAATAACAGGTACTCGATCTCCCTTTTCTTCCAGTGTGGAGTAATTGCCCGCATTTCATAAGTATTCAGCGCAGGATGGATGACAACTTCGGTTATCCCTCCTCCCACACCTTTTATAGCTTCCATCATTTTAGCCTTAGCAATGTCATAGTCCTCCCCCTGCTCCAAGTGATAGGGAAGATTAATCAAGTCATCAATTAACAAGATCCCTCTTTTCCGTGCCGATTCAATCCTCTCCGTCATTAATTCCCTCATCGCTAAATCCAGAAATGATTGATTTACTATATTAACAGGCAGCTTAAAAGGCAACCGGTACTCCTGGCACAGATCAAATACAATCTCCAGAAAATCCCGGCCTCTGCCCTCATGACTGTCCAAGTGTGTCGGTTCAATCCCCAGCGTTAGAGCCATCTCGATCTGACTTCGGATTTCAGTTCGGATGGCTTCAGCAGTAGCCCGCTCTTCCACATGAGCTGCATGTTCCCAAAAATATCCTTTTGCAGTAATTAACGACTGTATCCTGGAACTCCTGGTAACTGGGCCCCACTTATAGGCCGGGAGACTCGAAGTAAGCGTAAGATGAATTCCCACATTAACATTGTGATGATTTTTGGCATACTCAGCGCCTCTTTCGCCCAGGGCCCCGGCATCATAATCATGCTGGAATTAATTGCATCGGCTTGGTACAGGTTCATAATAGCCTCATTCATGGAATGGCACATTCCGAAATCGTCGGCGGTAACGATCAGGAACCGCTCATTGGAGTTGTGAATTTTATTCGGCACTCTTTTTCCCTCCATTGGGTCAGTCTATAAAACAAAACAAAAAAAACCTGAAATCCCTTGAGTAACAAGGAATTTCAGGTTTCTTCATGTATGCGGTAGAGAGGACTCGAACCTCCACGGGTATACACCCACTACCCCCTCAAGATAGCGTGTCTGCCATTCCACCACTACCGCGCGGTGAGTATAACGTTAAATCAATGTTTGAGGCCAACATTCAATATTATAAATCCATTTCAGCAAAATGTAAAGACACCACTTTAAGAATTTTCTTCGTTTTCTTTAAGCCTGCGGTATCGGGCAAACTCGATATATTCCTTAATAAATTCTTGCTCATTCTGCGGCAATTCCTCACTTTGGCAATTCAATTGCCGTATTTGGCCAGAAAAATAATCCTCCCCGCCTTCGCGAAGAATCTCCGTTGTAGTTTTGCCCAGAATCAGCCAATCCAGACTCACATGAAAAAAAGCACCGATCTCGATCAGCTTATGTGTTCCGGGCGTCGACTTGCCCCGCTTCCAATCCCCCATGTTGCCGGTACTGATATTCAGCTGTTCGCAGAAGGCCTTTTTTGTCAGTCCTTTTTGTTTGATCAAATATTCTATCCGTTCGTATATCGACGCCATCAGCAATCCGCCTTCCGCACTATTTAAATATACTTATTTACGTATTTTTTATTGTAAAATGACGTAAAAAAGTATATAATTAACTATTATTATTCCCATTCATTATATCACACGACTGGATAGTCGATAAGAGGTGAAGTGTTTTGAACAGTAAACGTCCTGTTACTCCTTTTGGCTGGGCAATCAAACAGCGGCTGACGGAAATGCACATGGATCAGAAGAAATTCTGCGAGCTGTACGGAATTCCGCCTTATCGCCTATCCAATCTGATTCACGGCACCCGCAGGGCCGAGCGCTACAGGCGCCAAGTCGCAGAGCTGCTTAACCTGCCTCCATCCTAGCTTTCCATCCTGCAAACTATCAAGGAGAGATAACCTTTGCCATTCAGCATATCCACTTCCCTCATCCGTTCCCTTAATGCTCTGCCGCATAATGCACTGGTTATCGACAGCCAGGGGATCATCCTGTTCACCAACGACTCCTGGAAGGAATACAACAACCACTATGGACTCTCCCCGCATGCCGATTGGACCGGCGCTGATGGTCTGGAGTTGTTCGAACAATCGATGTCGGTCCCTTCCCAGATCACTGCACTTAAGGAGGCGCTGCATCACATCCTTCGCGGCGAGTCTTTAATATCCAGTTCCGAGTTTATTCTACAGACTGCGGCCAAAGGCAGCAGAAGATTCCGTGTAGATGCCTTTCCGCTGATCCATGAGAATCCGGCAGCAAACCAGGCTATCATTCTCTCTCTGCAGGATGTTGGCCCTGTTGTCACAAGTCAGCCTGTTCAGCCTGTCCGAACGATCCAGCCGTTGCGTTTGCACCAGAAGAACGCCCAACCTCTTGTTCCTATCTGCGCCTCCTGCAAATCTATCCGCAACAGCAGCGAGGAGTGGGTGACCATTGAACGTTTCCTGCTGCAGCAGCTGTCTTTGCAATTCACCCATGATATTTGTCCGGATTGCATCCGTGAGCTGTACCCGAAATACGCCGCAGCTCTGAAGTGGTGATTCTTCCTGTGAATGCAAAGAAAAAAGCCCTTGAATATCAAGGACTTTCTCTCCTAAACATCGTATGCGGTAGAGAGGACTCGAACCTCCACGGGTATACACCCACTACCCCCTCAAGATAGCGTGTCTGCCATTCCACCACTACCGCATATATGACCCGTATGGGATTCGAACCCATGTTACCTCCGTGAAAGGGAGGTGTCTTAACCCCTTGACCAACGGGCCATGCTTGATAAGTTGTCTTTGTCACAACAAAAATGAGTATATCAAACCCAGGCTAATTTGACAAGAACTTTTCTCAAAAAAATAACGGACATTCACAGCTGCAGCAATCAGCCGTTCATCCCCGCTAAATCTCCGCCTTCCCGCAAAGACCCTCCAACTTTTCTGTATCGCCACACTCCTTGCACATTCAGTACCTGCGCCTGAACCTCTTACGGTTTTACCTTTGTTTCGAAAGTTTGTGTGCCGGCAACGAATTTCAGAACGACAGCTGCTTTAACAGGGTCATGTGTTTCGTTGAGCGTGATTTTACCGGTAGCCAGCTGCAGATCTTTGGTCGCTGCCAAAGCATCTTTAATCTTGGCAGGATCGGCCTCACCTGCACGGGTAATGGCGTCAGCAACCAGCTTCAGGGAATCATAACCAAGAGCGGCCATCCCGTCCGGTACTGCGCCCCCATTGGCAGCTTTGTAGGCATCAACGAAGGATGTAACTTCAGTAGCGGTATCTTCCGCTGAGTAATGGTTGGACATATAAGTGTTGTCCAGAGCCTCTTTGCCGGCGATTTCAGCGAGTTGCGGAGAATCCCAGCCGTCGCCGCCGAGGAAGGGAACTGAAATGCCCATCTCGCGGGCTTGCTTTACGATTTTGCCGACTTCTTCATAGTAGCCCGGCAGATAGATTACATCCGGGTTTTGCTCTTTGATCCGTGTCAGCACGGCTTTGAAGTCGGAGTCTTTTTGCTGATAGGATTCCTGGCTCAGTACCTCTCCGCCCTTTTCCTTGAAGGTTTCTTCAAAGAACTTTTGCAGACCTTTGGAATAGTCACTCGACGTGTCTGTGTAAATTACAGCTGTTTTAGCTTTTAGCGAATCTACGGCAAAGTTAGCCATAACTTCTCCTTGGAAAGGATCGATAAAGGCCGTGCGAAACACCCATTCGTTTACTTTGCCACTGCGCTCATCCACCGTCACTTTAGGGTTGGTGGCACCTACAGATACCAGAGGTATTTTCTTCTCCGTAGCCACCGGGACGATCCCCAGCGTGTTGGTCGAGGTCGAAGCACCGATGATGGTAACAACCTTATCATTGGTAATCAGTTTTTGCGCCGCTTGCGTGGCTTCCTCGGATTTCGAGGCGTTATCGGCTACGATTAATTCCAGTTTCTTGCCGAGTATGCCGCCTGCGTCATTGATCTGCTGTACCGCCAGCTTCGCGCCTTTGGATACGGAATCGCCGAAAGAGGCCTGGCCGCCCGTGAGCTCAAGGTTCGCGCCGATTTTGATAGTGTCCCCGCCAGAGTTGCCGCCGCTTGCAGAGTTTCCGCTGTTCTCTGTGTTGTCGTTGCCGCAGCCCGATGCCAATACTGCAATCAGTACTGTTGACAAAATAATGGCCCCAATCTTCTTCATAGTTTCTCCCAGCCTCCCGGATAATAGAATTGTATATATGTTGTTTCTATGATGCCCTTAGTGAGGCTAACCTCTTAGTGCCCGAGATAGGCCATTTTGATTTCTTCGGAATCTGCCAATTCCTTGGCATCCCCTTCAAGAACAACCCTGCCCGTTTCCAGCACGTAGGCGCGGTGGGCGATTTTGAGCGCCTGATGCGCATTTTGCTCCACCAGCAGCACAGTAGTTCCGGCTTCGTTCACATCTTTAATAATCTTGAAAATATCCTGTACCAGCAGCGGCGCAAGCCCCATGGACGGCTCATCCAGCAGCAGCAGCTGGGGATGCCCCATAATGGCCCGCCCCATGGCAAGCATCTGCTGTTCGCCACCGGACAAAGTACCTGCCTGCTGCTTCTTGCGTTCCCGAAGCCTCGGAAAGATGTCGTACACCTTCTCGAAATCAGCCGCCAGACCTCCGGGTTCCTGCAGGTAAGCGCCAAGCTCAAGGTTCTCTTCAACGGACATATTGGCGAACACGCGGCGTCCTTCAGGACAATGGATCAGGCCCTGTCTGACGATCGCCTGAACACTCTGGCTGGTTATTGATTTATCCAGAAATTCAATGCTGCCTGTTTTGGGTTTAAGCAGACCTGACAGAGTCTTCAGGAGCGTCGACTTGCCTGCACCATTGGCTCCGATCAGTGTTACAATTTCCCCTTGCCCGACATGGATGCTAAGATCCTTCAAAGCGTGAATGGCTCCATAATAAACATTGATCCCCTGTACTTTAAGCATTGCCATTACGCCTCCTGTCCCAAATACGCTTCGATAACCTTGGGATTATTCCGAATCTCCGCCGGAGTTCCGTCAGCAATCAGTATCCCGCGATCCAAGACATAAATCCGGTTGCAGACGCCCATAACAAGCGACATGTCATGCTCGATCAGCAGAATGGTGAGGTCAAATTCCTCGCGGATCCAGGCAATCAGATTCATTAAGTCCCGCGTCTCATTCGGGTTCATACCCGCTGCCGGTTCATCCAGCAGCAGCAGCTTCGGCCCGGCCGCCAGCGCCCGGGCAATTTCCAGACGCCGCTGGTTACCATAGCTGAGATTGCTGGCAACCTCTTCATTCTGGTCCGCGAGATTGAATATTTTGAGAATATCCATCGCCTTCCGTGTAATTTCGTCCTCTCCCTTGAAATGCTTCGGCAGCCGCAGCATGGAGGTGAACAAGGAATGTCTGGCATGCTGGTGAAAGGCGATTTTGACATTCTCCAATACTGTCATGGCCGTAAACAGCCGGATATTCTGGAAGGTGCGCGCAGCGCCCTTATGGTTGATCTTGTAGGGCTTCATCCCGCCAATGGATTCATGGTTAAGAAGAATGCTGCCTGTAGAGGGCGGGTATACGCCGGTTAACAGGTTGAAAAGCGTCGTTTTGCCGGCACCATTCGGCCCAATCAGACCGATCAGTTCACCTTTGTTAATGTGAAGCGAAACTTCGCTGAGCGCCTTAAGCCCTCCAAAGGAACGGCTGGCCTCTTTAACGTCAAGAAGCACTGCTGCCTGTGATGCTGTCATCTGCCTTCACCTCCTTTTTGCCAAGCTTGCCGAATGAAAATTTCGTTGTACCCAGCAGCCCGCTTGGACGGAATATCATCATCAGGATCAGGACGATCGAATAAATAATCATCCGCCATTCCGGGAATTCACGCAGATAGGTGTAGAGCAAGGTAACGAAGACAGCACCCACAATGGAGCCGGCTGTACTGCCGAGTCCTCCGAGAACAACCATAACGATAATCTCGAACGATTTCAGAAAGTTAAAGCTGCCCGGAGTAATCACGTAGAACGTATGCGCAGACAATCCGCCCGCTATACCGGCGAACAATGCACCGATTGTAAAGGCAATAATCTTATAACGCGTCGTGTTAATCCCCATCGCCTCTGCGGCGATTTCATTCTCGCGGATGGCAAGGCAGGCCCGGCCATGTGTGGATCTTATAAAGTTATTGATCATAACCACTGTAATTAAGGTAAAGAGAAATAGCAGGGTCCAGGTCGTTTTGGCAGGGATGCCGCTGAGCCCGGAGGCACCGCCGACGAATTCCGTGTTCAGCATGATGATCCGGATAATCTCGCCGAACCCCAGTGTGGCGATGGCCAGATAGTCACCATTCAGCCGGAGGGTAGGCATTCCGATCAGGACCCCAAACACGGCAGCGAGCAAACCGCCGGCAATAATCGCCGGAACGAATGGAACGTTATAATCCAGTGTCAGAATCGCCGAAGTGTACGCACCTACAGACATAAAACCTGCATGACCGATGGAGAATTGTCCGGTAATCCCGGTAATGAGGTTAAGCGATACCGCCAGCATGATGTTGACACCGATCAAGAGAAGCATCGACCTTGTAACATCACTGAATATTCCCGTTGTTAGAAGAACTTGAACGACTCCATAAAACGCCAGGGCAACAATAATGCCCATCCAGAATTTTTTGCTTGTCATCTTCACGCCGGTTCCCTCCTACACTTTCTCCCGGACATTCTTGCCGAACAGCCCGGATGGTTTAAAGATAAGGATCAGGATCAGTACTGCAAAAGCTACTCCATCACGCCAGGAGGAAAATCCGAGCGAAGAAATCTCCGTCTCTACCGTTCCCAGCAGCAATCCGCCAACAAGCGCCCCGGGAATACTTCCTATGCCTCCAAGCACTGCGGCTACAAATGCTTTAAGCCCCGGCATAACGCCCATTAGCGGATCGACAGAGTTGTAAGTCATGCCGAAAATCACTCCGGCAGCAGCGGCCAGCGCCGAACCGATAGCAAAGGTTGCCGAGATGGTGCGGTCTACGTTGATCCCCATCAAACGGGCCGCCTCCACATCGAACGATACCGCCCGCATCGCTTTACCGGTTTTGGTGTAACGTACGATATATTGCAAGAGAATCATAAGAATTATGGTTGTTAGAAGAATCATGACTTGATTGGATTCCACTTGAATGGATGTGCCGAACAACTGGTACTGTTTCTTATCCATTATGTCCGGGAAGCCTTTGGCCTGAGGCCCAAGAATAAGCACTCCGGTGTATTCCAGCAGGAACGATACGCCAATGGCCGTAATAAGTGCGGCTATCCGGGTCGATTTACGCAGCGGCTTGTAGGCGAAGCGTTCAATCGTGATGCCCAGCAGTGCGCTGATGGTCATCGAAATCATAAGTGACAAGATCAACACAAGCACAGGAGGGAGCCCTGCGTTCGCCAAGTATTTTGCGCTGTACAGTCCGATAAACGAACCGACCATAAACACATCCCCATGCGCAAAATTGATCAGCTTAATAATTCCGTACACCATGGTGTAACCAAGGGCGATTAGAGCGTAAATACTGCCTACGGAAATCCCGTTAATTAACTGCTGGATGAAGTACTCCATCGCCATCCCCTTCTCTCCATAATAATCAAAATTCTCCTTTCTACGCCTTACATTCTGTTCAATCCCTCAAGATGTCATTTATATTAACATACAGTTATTTCTCCGTCACTAATATATGAGTGGTTTTAATATAATTTTCGAAATTAAACGTTAGATTTATTGACGTAACGAGTGAGTTATACGAAGTGTTTCATGCATTATTCGCAAAAAACGATGAAAAACGGAGTAAAGCAGAGGATTTTAAAGGTCGTTTGTTTTTATATATATTTCCTTTTCTGTTACAATTCTTTGTTTTTCCGTAAAAAATATAACATTTGTCTCTTTACAGCTTCAATCCTTCAATTTATTAAAGAGGTAACGGGTTGCAACAGTAGTCCAGCTGAAAAAGTATGAGATACAGCACCAAAAAAAGAGCCCCGCTCGGGAGCTCTTACTGTCTGAAAGTATCAATACGGAGAGAGAGGGATTCGAACCCTCGCACCGCTTACGCAGTCTAACCCCTTAGCAGAGGGTCCCCTTATAGCCACTTGGGTATCTCTCCAAGTAAATGGCTCCCCGAACAGGACTCGAACCTGTGACAACTCGATTAACAGTCGAGTGCTCTACCAACTGAGCTATCAGGGAACATTACATGAACAAGGATTAATTTATCATGATTTCGTGATCTAGTCAAGCGGACAAAAGCCACTCTGAGATCGTTTACAATCAGCTCATGTATCTGACGGGCCCAACACTATACACGAAGCTTAGATTTAGGCATCAACCTGAATCCATTCTCCATCCAGCGGAAGGTCAACACGGTCCAGCAGCCCCTCCTGCTGCAAGCGTGCTTTAAGCAAGTCACGTGTAACCAGGCAATGATTAATGGCATCCATATGGACGGCGATGACGGATGTTTCAGGGGCATAATGGCATAAATCAACGACATCCTGATCATTCATTGTAATATGGCCTCCCGTTATGAACTGCGCGCCTCCGGCATTGACAATGACCGCTTCCGGACTATACTCGTCCAAGGCTTGTTTGACCTCCGCGCACCAGATGGTGTCTCCGGCCAGATACAGTACAGGCTCACCTTCAGCCTGAAAGACAAAACCGGATACCTTGCCCATCCACTCTCCGATCTCTCCTGTTCCATGCCGGCCTGCGGTTCGTGTCAGGGTCACCCCACGGAACGTTAATGCAGTGTTGTCTTCTACCACGGTGATATTGCCGAACCCTTGGGCAGCGATAGTCTCCTGATCCCCATCCTGGCATAACAGCGGGATCTCATGCGGCAAAAGTGACACCGCCGCCGCATCCCAGTGATCCTGATGCAGATGTGTAACCAGCACAGCATCCGGTGCAAGCCACTGCTGAACCGGCCCCGGCAAAGGAACGAGCGGATTTCTGCGGTCATTCTCCGTATTCACAATCGGCGGATTGGCTCCCTGTTCGCTGAGCATCGGGTCGATCAGGAAGGTAACACCGCCGTATTCCAGCCATAAGGCCGCATTGCGGATCAATTGAATTTTCATTCTAAACACCTCTTCTTTCCAGCTGTCTTCTGCTACAATTAATTATAAATGGACCTGCGTGCGGAGTACATTGTGCCGTGAAAGAGATTGGCCTGTTCTATTTTCATCTGGAAAGGAATTTAACTTATGACCCCCTACCTCATCGACGATACGGATTACCGCATCCTTCAATATCTTATAGAAGACTCTACGCTCAGCCACAAGGACATCGGAGAATATGTTCATATGACGGGGCAGGCGGTAGGCGCACGAATCCGCAGAATGCGGGAACTGGAGATTATCGAAGGTTATACCGTCCGCTGGAATCCGCTCAAAATCGGACAAAGCATCCACGCCTTTATCACCGTGTTCTTAAGCTCCAGCGCCGCCCATCCACCCTTTCAAAAGTTCGCCCAAAACCACAGCAGCGTAGTGGAACTGCACCGGGTCAGCGGGGAAGGCTGCTACTGGATGCGCGTGCGCACCGGGGATCAGGCGGAGCTGAATGGTTTTCTCGACGAACTGCTGGAGTATGGCAATTATCGGATTAATCTGGGCATGAAACAGCTCAAATAAACCGCAGTCATCACCAGATGGACAGCAGAATAGGTGAATAGCAAAAACAGCTGATCGGCAATAACGCCAAACAGCTGTTTTTTGCTGCATATTTTTCGAGAAATACCAGCCGCCCTCCGCTGAACATCAATTGAGTGACTCTGTGAAAGGTCTCTACCTCAATCTGCTGTATTCTATACAATAGATTTGCCTCTCGCCGTCTAATCGGCGTTCTGCTGTATTCTGTGCAATAGAATTTGGCCAGTGCCCCTGATTTTTTGCAATAGAAAGGCTTTGGGTTCCCGTTATAACTAGGCTGTTATCCCTGTTCTGAGCTAGCCTCCAGCAGACTACCGGAACATTGACAAAACACCTGCCGCGCAGGATAGTTAACTCATCCACCCGCTGCTTCGGCGACGGAACCACTCATTATCATTATTGGAGGCCAGCATGAATCATAAAATTGATCCGCCCAAAATCGCCGACCCGCTCTCTCTGCCAGTGCAGCAAGTGTTCTCCCTGGAGTCCAAGGAGGAGTTCAGCCTCTGCGCCATCAGCGATACCTTCATTGAATACCAGGAAGCGTCCAAGGTATCCTTCGATAAAGTGCTGTTCAAAAATGTCACGATTACCGAGTCCACACTCCGTGCTGTCGAGCTGACGGATGTGATCTTTGAAAACTGCGATCTGTCCAACGTCGATTTTAGCGAAGCCTTCATTCACCGGACTGAGTTCAAGCTGTGTAAAATGATCGGAACTGACTTTACAAGAGCAAGATTCCAGAATGTCCGTGTGACGGACTGCATAGGGGACTTCGCCAGCTTCCGGTTCGGAAACTTCAAACAAACGGCCTTCGAGAACAGTTCACTCAACAGCGCCGACTTCTATCAATCCAGCTTTAATAAAATGTCCTTCTCAGTCTGCAAAATCGATCAGGCGGTAATGGCAGGCTCCAAATTAAGAGATATCGACTTAAGCGACTGCGAATTCAGCGGCCTGAATGTGGATATTGAAGACCTGCCGGGCTGTATTATTTCCGCAGATCAGGCGGCTTCTTTTGCCGGGCTGCTGGGCCTCGTCATTAAGTAGACTGGCCATTACCTGCTTCTAGTGCTACCAGCTTCAGCTTGCCGGCACATTTGCCGCAGCGGTAGCGCTTCGGGTCAGCCTTGCGCTTGCGCGGATATTCCATGGCACAATCGGTGCACACGAGCTTATAACGGTAAGGCTGCGGCTTACGGGCCTTGGCCCCCGGCAGCGCTCCGCAGTAACGGCTTCCGCCGACCTGGGCCAGCAGGCTTTTGAAATCGGCATCCCGGTGCATATATCCCCGCTTCGCCAGATGCAGATGGTAGTGGCAGAGCTCGTGCTTGATGATCTTCTCCGTCTCTTCGCGCCCATACATCGCCAGCTGTTGCGGGTTAATCTCTATATTATGGCTTTTGGTAAAATATCGTCCGCCTGTTGTCGTAAGTCTGTTGTTAAAGCTTGCTTTGTGCCGGAATGGCACGCCAAAGCTGCCCAGCGACACCTGCTCGATCCACAGCTGCAGCTCTTCGTTACTCATAGTCGTCATAGCGTTTCTCACAGGTCCTCTCCACAGGAAATAAGATCTCTACTTGAATTGTAACTTGCCCATAGGCTAAACTGTCAAGAAGGAAGACAAGTCCGGAGGGAGAATGACGTATGCCGAAAATGCGGTATGTAATTTTGCAGCAGAAACAGGAATTGCAGTTTGTGGAAATGCCGGAGGAATATGCGTACCAGCTGAGCGCGCTTAATCTCCGCCTCAATAAAGAGATCGACAAGCTGACGGCGGACAATGTGCCGAATCTGCCCCTGGCCATCGCGGAATGTGATTCGCTGGATCTGCTGCGCGAGGGGTATACGCTGGAGTCGGGGCTTGCGTACATCAACCGGCTGGAGAGCGCTTTTTCCTCCATTCAGGAGAATAATTATCCGCTGATCTCGCTGCTGACGGAAATCCGTGCGCTGCAGGCACAGTTGGAACAGTGGTACGAAGAGGAAGAAGAAGGTATTCATTAAATTGTAGCCTTCGCCGCACCTTTGGGCACTCCTTCCCATATGCTGTACATAGGAAGCATGCCAGAGGAGGGGTACACTTGCCACAGTGGCTCTGCCATCAGCTCATGAAGGCTTATTTCAAAAAGGACCGCCGTCAGATCAAGCTGCTGAACGAATGCTGGTTTTTTTACCGCAATTCCGCCGAATCCCGTGATTCTGTACCTAGAGAAGTATAGAGTTATATTGCAATTCAGGTGTGTGTGAAGATCAAAAGCCACGATTACCGTCAGGGTAGCCGTGGCTTTTGGTTTGTGAAGATCCTCAGGCGCGTACATTTGCTGCAAACTCGCTGCCTCGTCGTCTATGATTTTAGAACATCGGGAAAACGTACCTCACCAGGAAGAACAGGATTCCGAATATGATAATAATATACGCCGCGTATTTAATAAAGGTGGATGCGACAACGCTGGAATCCGATTTCTTGTGTATAGCGCCCATTAACCCCGGCTTTTCCTGCTTGAAACAAATAGCCGCATCCCCACAAAGCCAGGATATACCCGGTCAGCGGAGATGCGGCTTCATTTTTAGACATTAATTAATCAGTTAAAACTGCGGTGGGAAGGCCAGGAGCCTTGCAGCTTGCGGACCAGCACAATCTGTCCGGTGTGGTAGGAATCATGCAGAATCAGGCTCATCACTTCTTCCCCCGGAGCATGGCCCGAGCCGCCCCAATCGTAGATGCCTTCCTCCAGCGCCTCAATCACTTCCCGCAGTGAAGCATGGATGGTCTTCAGCTTGGCAACCGCCTGTTCCCACGCTTCTTCCCCGCTTGCTGTTACGGTAAACGTGGCGTCGTTGCTCTCTGCATCCGGCAGCTGCGGCAGACCTTTGAGCTTATTCAGCAAACGCTCCTTGTAATAGGTCAAATGGTTGACCGTCTCCCAGATGGAGTTGCCCGCTTCCCCCGGCTTCCAGCTGGCCTGAATGCTGTCCACACCCTGCAGCGCATCACTTAGCGGCGGCGCCCAATCCTCGACATCCATGGCATAATCCCAGTTTTGCAGCAAAACATCGCTAATCTTATTCTGCATGTTTTACCTCCTCAAAGTATTGTGAGCAATGTAACCACTAAAAGCTCCGATAACCGTTACACAAGAAATGTAGCATATTCAAGCGGAGGATTCAAGTAACTAGCAAACACGATTTTTAACTGTTACAATCAAAGGAAAGAGAAGGCTGCGGAAGGATGGATGAACCGTGCTGTGGGAGGATTTCATTAACAGCTATTGGCGGGATTGGCGGACAGGCGACCGCAGCAAGGACCGGGACAGGCTGGAGGATCAGGAATGGCTGGAGAAGTGGCTGGAGCAGCAATCATTGCAGGTAACATCGCCGCCGGAGCCTGATGAACTGGAGCAATTGAAGCAGCTGCGCGGCCTGTTGTGGGGCGAAGTGCAGAAGCTCGTGCAAGGCAATAGCGCAGATCCCAAGCTGCTGGAGCAACTGAATATGTATATGGGCAAAGGGCCAGCGATTAGACAAGTAGTCTGGAAGCCGGACGGCCGGGCCGAGCTCTCTCTTCTGCCGCAACGCAACGACTGGGAACAGGTTATGGCCGAGATTGCCGC
Organism: Paenibacillus sp. FSL L8-0470; assembly: GCF_038008625.1. Lineage (NCBI taxonomy): Bacteria > Bacillati > Bacillota > Bacilli > Caryophanales > Paenibacillaceae > Paenibacillus > Paenibacillus sp. FSL L8-0470. Next base: position 1,340,415 of record NZ_JBBOZM010000001.1, on the reverse strand, counting down.
TTCTTTTGCTGCTGCCCTGCTGGAGAAGGAAACCTCCCGTTTCCGCATCTGCAACAATCCTGACTGCCTCTGGGTCTACTACGACGATACCCGCAACCGCTCCAAGCGCTACTGCGACGACAAGCTCTGCGGCAATCTGATGAAGGTGCGCCGCTTCCGGGCACGAAAAAAAGCAGAAGACGCCGGGGATGCCGGGGATCATGTTAAATGATAGGAGGATGGTCACCAGATCGAATCCACTTCAATCATACTTAAGCCAGTAATCCCATGATAGAGAATAAAGAAAGTAGCCGCCTGAAAAGGCACACATAAACAAGTTAAATCTAGCCTAAAAAGTTTGCTGAAGTGACCATGCGTATAGGGGGCTACGCGCTATTTGGGCAAACGGTGTTGGAGTATTTGGATTTCGATTTACGCTTCCCGCAAGGGGAGTGACGAGGAGATTTAACCCTTCAGTTTTATAGAAAGAGAGTTTTCCTCCATACTCCCCACACTGGGAGCGACCTGCGATAGAGCCAGCCATCTTCCTCCACGCCAAGATTTCAATCCACGCTCCCGCACGGGGAGCGACAGTTCACCCGAAAACCCTTACTACGTAAGGGTTCAAACAGCTAAAAGTGCGAACCACTCAAAATATAGATACTTCATCACAAGTATATTCTGCAAAATTTACGAATTACCTTCTGTCATCAAGGGTGCGATTCTCCCAGAGATTCCATGTGCGCTTCAGGTTCGCACTTTTCAGACTAGGGAACACCTTTTCAAAAACTTAAAATAACTTATTTTATAAATCAGAGAAGAATTGATTTAAGAAGAGGACCATGCTAAGACAGGAAATGGATTGTACGAGGGTACAAAACGAAGACATACAAAAAAACTGACGCTTCATTCTTCAATTTCTATAATTCCTTTTTCTTTTTCGAACTGTTCTATTTGTTGTTCGATTAGATACTCTATCTGCATAGCAATGGACCGCTTGTTTCGGTCTGCGATATATTTGATTTTACTGAAATTTTCATCCTTTAACCGTAAAGTAAACACTCTTTTATCCGTAGCCATATATTTATTACTCCCTAAAAGTGATGTCATTATTGTATCATTGTGAAATTCGCACTCATACATTCACATTGACACCTAAGTGATGTCACTATATAATTAAATATATACATTCCATTTCATTTTTTTGTCGGAGGAACAATCATGGCTGATATAGAGCACGCTTTTAATCAATTTCTATCCATACGTATGGACTACATCGATAAGTCAATTTTGTCTCAGTCCGATGAATATAAGCACCTAATTGGTGATTGCAACCGGATTTTTTTAGATTTACTAACCAAGTTGCCTGATGATTGTAAAGATACTCTTCAAAATTATGATACAGCCACCACCCTCCTTCAAGGGATTGCAGAAGTATTAATGTACAAACAAGGATTACATGATGGCATTAGTCTTAATCGACTTTCAGCCGATACCTAGTTTTATAGCGTGTTATTTTCTTTTTCAAGATACCACAGTACTTAATATCAATCCTGCATGGGGAAATACACTCCTCCTAATAATTCATATAAAAGCACTCAGTTTTCATCAGTTTTTTGTCTAATCTTTATCTGTGTCCTTACCTTATCCTAACCTTATCCTTATCCGTTTCCTCGTCCTAATGCTCTTCCTTCACTCTGTCCTGCTCCAGCTCCGCCTCAATCTCCTGATCGCTGACATACTCATCGCCGGCTGTAAGGCCAAGCTTCTCCTTGATTTTCTGCATGTCGTCATGAATTTCTTTCGTTCTGACGTGTATGCTCAGCAATAAACCAAACCCTACTGCAAACAATACCAGTATCCCGTATGGGCCCAAAAAAATGGTTAATACCACAGCAGCCAAAATCGCGAGTATCGTTCCAACTATCATCATGTTCAGCTATCCCCTTCAGGTTCATTTCGGCTCTGCCTGTTTTCCACTTCAACCTCCCGTTCAATCATATTTATTCACCCTGAACTTTGTTTATTTATGGGAATTTTAACATTGGTTTCTCAACTCAGCAACGCAGATTTTCCTATACTCAAAAAACATCAGCTATTGCGTCAATAATCAAAACAGCCGCCCTTCACTTGCAAGGGCGGCTCATTTATTTGCAGTATTACGACTCTTGAATTACCGTCTCCGGTTGCTCCTCCATCTTCAGCTTCTCAACCTGAATCGTGGTCGAGAAAAAGGTGGCACCGCGGCCCATGTCGCTGAGCCGGTCCGCTGTCAGAACATTGACCCGCTGCGGGCCGTCCTCCCCTTCCCACCAGAGGCCTTGGCTGATCGCGGTGCCGGGCAGCATTTTGTCGGTCACAACGGCCTTCAGCATGATTTCGCCCCGGCCGTTATAGACCTTCACTCTGTCGCCGTCACAGATGGAGCGGGCTTCGGCATCCAGCGGGTGGATCTGGAGCATCGGTCCTTTCTCCATCCGCTGATGTTTCTCCACATTGGCAAAGGTGCCGTTCAGGAAATTGTGGTTCGGCGGTGAGATGAAGTTCAGCGGGTACGGATCGTCTGCACGGGGACGGCGTACACCGTCATATCCTTCCTTCAGCGGTTCGTAAACAGGCAGGGGCGAGAGGCCCTCCGCCTTAAGTGTGGAAGAATACAGCTCGATTTTGCCTGATGGCGTGGGCAGCTTATCCAGGAAGTTCTCCCGCGCCGTCAGATCCAGCTTCACATGGCGCTCGGCCTGCAGCCGCTCCAGTGTGACACCGTTCAGGTACGGATTAGCCGGATTATCCAGCGCTTCGCGGATCATTTCGTCCTCGCTCTGACTGAAGGCCTCCTCGTCAAACCCCATCGCCCGGCCCAGCAGCGAAAACAGCTCAAAGTTGCTTTTGCACTCTCCCGGTGCCTCAAGAACCGGCTCCTGGAGCTGCATATAGTGATGCCAGTAAGAGGCATACAGATCGGTATTCTCGAACGAAGCTGTTGACGGCAGCACGATATCGGCATACTTCGCGGTGTCGGTCATAAACAGCTCATGCACCACGGTGAACAGATCCTCCCGCTGCATGCCGGCGCGCACCCGGTCCGCTTCCGGCGCCACTACCACAGGGTTGCTGCAGAACACAAACAACGCCTTCACCGGCTGCTCGGTCATCTCCAGCGCCTGGGCCAGCCGGTTCATGTTGATGCTCCGCGCCCGCGGATTAGGCCGTAGCTTCGGCCGTTCCAGTGCCCGGGCATTAAGCGCGTTATAGGCGCCGTTGAACTTCAGCGCACCGCCGCCTTTTTTCAGCCATTGGCCGGTCAGGGCGGGCAGGCAGCTGATGCTGCGCACGTTCATCCCGCCGTTGTCATGATGCTGCAGGCCGTTGCCGATCCGGATGTAAGACACATTGGCTTCGCCATACATCCGTGCAAGCTGCTCCAGGTCATCCACAGGGACGCCGGTAATATCCGAGACGGTCTGCGGAGGATACAGCTCCGCCTGCTGGCGCAGCTCCTCATGCCCCACCGTATAACGGGTCAGGAAATCTTCATCCACCAGCTTGTCGCGGAACAGGATGTGCATAATTCCCAGCGCCAGCGCACTGTCCGTTCCCGGATGGAGCTGGATAAACCAGTCGCCCCACTGGGCTGTGCGGTTGCGGTGAACATCAATAACAATGACCTTCGCCCCACGCTTGCGCGCTTGTTCCGCCAGCACCACCTGGTGCATATTCGTACTAACGATGTTAGCCCCCCAGATAATAATCAGGTCGGCGTTCACCGTATCCTCCGGATTTAAACCGCCCTTGAAGCCCATCGTATGCTTCCAGCCTTCATTTCCGGCAGATGCACATATGGTCAGCTCCAACCGGCTCGCGCCAAGCGCATTAAAGAAACGGCGGTTCATCCCCTCCACACTGAGGAAGCCCATATTGCCGTAAAAGTTATAAGGGAGGATGCTCTCGGAGCCGAACTCTTCGCTCACCGAGCGAAGCTTCCGGCCAATTTCGGCAATGGCCTCATCCCAACTTATCGGCACAAAATCACCTTCCCCTTTAGGGCCAACCCGCTTCAGCGGCTGGGTCAGCCGGTCCGGATGCTGCGTCCATTCGCCTGCATGCCGTACCTTGTTGCAAATCGCCCCTTTGGTCACCGGATGCTCCGGGTTGCCCTCTATCTTGACGAGCTTTCCGTCCTTTTTGTGCAGCAGCAGCCCGCAGGTATCCGGACAATCGAGCGGGCATACTGCGGGAAAGACTCCGTCCTGTATGTTCTTCATGTCAGCTCTCTCCCATCGCTTATAGCAAACGTTAAGTTCATAGCTTAATCATACACTAGGGCTCCGGGCATGAACAGACTGCCTAAATAAATCCCCATTGGAAAAATGAGCTTTCCCGGGCTACGAGAAATGGATCGATAACATATTCCAATAGTACATAAATCCTGTATAGCCGATGCAGGCAATCGCAACGAAGCAGCGCGTCAGGGAAACGACTTTTCCTTTAACAGCCTGACCGGCATTCTCCCAGAGCAAATGAAGAGCAATCAGGACAGCCACCAGAGGCAGTGAAGAGACAACCCACGCATACCACGCCGGGTAGCCGAAGGTAATGGCCCCATTGCTGTAAGTCAGCTGAAGCAGCAGAAAGACGGACATAAGCAGCGAGATTGCAGCAATATGCAGCGATACAGTTCTGCGCGGCTTACGAAATAAACGCACGACATAACGGATCAGCGTGACTGCCAGCAGCGCAAGGAACAGTAGTCCAGAGACAATGTACACGATGAGCAAGGTGGAAGGACGCTTCCAGAAGCCCGGCTCCGGTGAGAAGGTCGTCTCCTGGATGATGGTCATTTTCCAATTGTGCTGCTTGTCGATCAACAGCTGCATCCTCCCCCCCTGTTCCTGAAACAATCCATCAGCAATCGGCACGAAGCTCTTCTCCGCCGTTTCTCCGCTCCCATCCGGGAATACTCCGCTCACAACCAGTTCTCCTTCGGCTGCTGTAACCTTGTAATTTCTGCCGCCCAGGAAATACAGCCATTTGCCCCAGCCATGCTGCGGAACCTTGGCAAAGGTATAGGTCCGCTCGTATTGCTGCAAATCCTCCAAGGAAACCGGCAATGGCGTCACAGCTTCCCTCTTTTTGGTTAACAGCCCGGCAACCGCATCCGTGACCTTGTCGTAAGTTATCCCACCCTCTTCACCATTGCTGACAATTAGAATGCCAAGCTTCTGCGAAGGGATAAGCTCCATTTTGGCGGCGAATCCTTCGATCTCTCCGGTATGCGTCAGCACAGTGCTACCATCTGCAAGGTGCCCCCGATACAGGCCATATCCTACACCGTCAACCTTCGGGTGCTCAGCAAATTGAGACTGCTGCATCATTTCAACGCTGTCAGGCTTCAACAATGCCGTCCCTTGATAAACCCCTTGGTTAAGTAAAGCAATCATAAAATGGGCAAATTCATCGGGAATCACACTCAGGGCTCCGGCCCCAGGGATGTGGGGGTAAGTCGAAGACACAGCATTGTACTTTTTATTGGAATACACATAGGATTTTGCCATATCCGGGCTGCTCTCGGGAACTGTCAGGCTTGCGCTGGGCATCTTCAGCGGAGTAAACACCTTCTGGAACATATAGGACCCTAGATCAGTACCAGCAGTCTGCTCTATTAAGTTGCCAACCAATCCCAGTCCCGCGTTACTGTATTCGTATTCCTGTCCCGGCTCCCGCACGGGAGGCTGCTGACGGAAATATTGCCGCAGATATTGCTCTGCTGAAAGAGAGTCCTCCCGGGAGTGCCCCTGGATATTGTAGATGGACTCGTCCAGCCCGGCAGTATGGGTCAGCAGGTGATGCAGCGTAATGGGCTGCTTTCCGAAGGAAGGCAATTGATACGCGTGCAAAAAAGAATTAAGGTCATCATGCAGCGTCAGCTTCCCTTGCTCTACCAATTGCATAGCAGAGACTGCAGTTACCGTTTTGGTAATCGAACCTAACCGCATGATCGTTTTTGCAGGATCTACAGGAATGCTCTGTTCAACATCGGCATAACCATAACCTTTGCTGAAAATAATCCGGTCCCCCTGAGTCACGACTACGGCCGATCCGGGAACATGCCGCTTCTCAAGCTCCTCTTGCATAATAGGGTCTATACTCTGTTCAAGCTGGCTCGCCGATAAAGCGGTAGGCACGGCAGGTGTGGCAGCCGCTTCTGCTTCATGGCCCATGAAGACGTTCATCCCCAAGAAGACAAGCGGCACTGCGAGCAATCGCTGTAATCTGTTTTTCATTCTTGCAACCTCCAGCACTATAATGGTTCGTTCTGCTTTCAGCATACCGTCCGTTTCTGTCCTGAATCTTCCCTCAATCTTAAATTCATCTTAAGATCATAAAATACGGATCAAAAAATGATAGACTGATGAAAATAGGACAACTTGAGAGGAGCGGAGCAGCAGATGAGCAGAACTGTTTTGCTGGCGGATGATGACCCGGATATTCTGGAATTACTGAGGCTGTTTCTGGAGCGGGAGAACCTGAAGGTGCTGGAGGCACTGAATGGCATCGAGGCATGGAGTTTTATACGGGAGCAGCGGGTTGATCTGGCTGTAATTGATATTATGATGCCTGAGCTTGACGGTATTCAGCTGCTGAAGCTGCTCCGGACGGATTACAAAATCCCCGTTATTATTATTTCCGCCAAAAATGAGGATAGTGATAAAATTCTGGGGCTGCAGCTGGGTGCAGATGATTTCATTGCGAAGCCCTTCAATCCGCTGGAGGTTATGGCCCGCATTCAGGCGATGCTGAGACGGACCTATGAATTTAACGAACCCACCGGCCAGCAGAACCCTGAGCCACCGGCTCTGCAGGAACGCACAATCATCGGACAGTTAGAGCTGGATCACCTGGATTGTGTCCTGTACAAAGAGGGCCAAGACATACCGCTGACGGCGATCGAATACAAGCTGCTCACCACCTTCATGGACTCTCCGGGCCGGGTATGGACCAAAAAACAGCTGTTCGAACAGGCCTGGTCCGATCCTTATTATGAAGATGCCAACACCATTATGGTACATATCTCCCGGCTGAGAGAGAAGATTGAGGACAACGCCAGACAGCCGGTGTATATCCGGACCATCCGCGGACTGGGCTACAAGTTCGCCAGGAAGGATGAATTCCGGTGAAGAAAAACACGCTTTTGTCCAGGCTGGTCAAATCCTATATCTTATTCGCATGTACACTGGCTGTAGTCGGCATAACCTTTCTGATTATGGCTATTGATGTGGAGCAGGAAACCATTACGGTCTCCGTGCAGTGGCTGCTGCTCCTGCTTGTATTATTTGGCCTAAACGTCTTAATCTACAGTGTTTGGACAGCCCGGCGGATCACCAGACCTCTGGAGCAGATTGCCGGAGCCATCCGGGAGATGCGGCTGCGTAAATTTCATAAGCGGCTGGATATTCAAACTGGCGATAGCGATGAATTCGCCCAGGTACAGATGTACTTCAATGACCTGGCCGAGTCGCTGCAGCGGACAGAAGCCGAAAACCGCAGGCTGCAGCTGAGCAAGCAGCGGATGCTTGTCGATCTGTCGCATGACCTTAAGACCCCTATTACTACTATTCAGGGTTACGCCAAAGCACTGCAGCTGGGAATGGCGGACAATGAGGAGAAAAAAGAGCAGTATTTGCAGCTTATCTATAACAAATCCCAGCTTGTCACCTCGCTCATCGACGATATTTTCCATTTATCGAAGCTGGACAGCCCCGACTTTCCTGTATCCGTCAAGCCCGGCGATATCGCCGAGCTGCTGAGGGAAGCCGCGGCGGATTATTATCAGCAGTTCGAGGACAAGCAGTTTATGCTGCATGTTGAAATCCCGTCCCGTGAAGTGCTGGTCTCTTACGATACCAATCTGATGCGGCGGGCCATCGCCAATCTTTTATCGAATGCGCTGCGCTACAATCCCCCCGGCACAGAGGTTACGCTCCGGCTTGAGCAGTCGGAGGATGCCGTGCAGCTAGCTGTAATAGACAATGGCGTAGGCATTTCCGATGAACTGAAGGCTGTGATTTTTGACCCTTTTGTACGGGGCGATGCCTCCAGAAAACGGGACGGGGGCAGCGGGCTGGGACTGTCGATTGCCAAGCAGATGATGGTGCGGCAGGGCGGCGAGTTGAACCTGGACAACCGCCCGGGCCGGACTGCGTTTGAGCTGGTGCTGTACCGGTAAACAAGGTCCCGGATCAAGGAGAGGAGGCCCCAGCCTTTCAAACCTCTAGCTTTAGCCCATCCAGCACTTTGCCCGCCGGGAGACGTACTCACTCGCATACGGCCGGCATAATCCTCCACCCCGCTCTCCTTCATCCAGCTTCACTCCAACCAAGCCTCTCCACCAGCCTCATCCGCTTCACCCTTGCAGCGCCTTACGTACGCTGAGGATATACTTGGCTTGGTCGAGCGGATTCACACCCCGGCGGGTACGCTCGGCGGTGACGTCAGGCGGGCATTCCTCGTAGCCGGCAAAAAAAGACGTGAACGTGCTGCGCCCCTTCGTGTAGGAGCTCAGGGTCACCGGGTAATCGAGCGATGTCGCCAGCGGCAGCCGGCCCTCGATGATCATCCGCCCGCCTTGCAGCAGCGGCGGCTCGAAGGTGCCGCGCATCTGCACGAGGTCGTTCATTACACGGCCGCCGTTCTCCTCCGGCACAACAATGCGCACCTGGAGAATCGGCTCCATCAGCCTGGTGCCGATCCGGTTCAGCCCGTCCATAATGCCCATCGGCGTAGCTACGGCAAAATCCAGCGGATGGGTATGCCACACATGATGGTTCCCCTCCACCAACGTCACCTTCAGGTCGGTCACCTCCCAGCCGTAGAGGCCTTGCTGCAGCGCCTCCGGCACCCGGCGGGCCGTCTCGTTCTGGTACTGCGGCAGCAGATCCGAGCTGCGCACCAGTGATTCATACACCAGACCGCTGCCCGGTGGTCCCGGCTCAATGAGGAAGCGCAGAATCGCCCAGCACGGCTTCGGCATCGTATAGGCGATGAAGCCTTCACCCGCGCGGCTTGGCGTCTCTTTGTAAATCACTGACGGCTGGCCGAAGGTTACCTTCAGGCCGTAACGGCTCTCCATTACGCTGTCCAGTACCTCCAGCTGGATCGGGCCCATGACCTTGATATGCAGCTCCCGCTCCTCCTGCAGCCACTGGGCATCCAGCAGCGGATCTTCGTCCGCCAGCTCCTGGAGCGCGCCGATCACCTTGTGGTCATCGAATTCCGCTCCCCAGAAGACACGAACAGTCAGCAGCGGCACAGCCAGCTTCGCTTCCTGCGGAATGGCATCCGGCCGGCCCAGCACATCGCCGATCCGCACGCCGGAGAGCCCGTATACTACGGCGATATCTCCGGCCTCGAGCGCCCCGACATCCTCCGTCCGTCCACCCTCCACCTTGCGGATCTGCGTCACTTTGGACTCTACATTCTGTGAGTAGTTCTTTACCGTATCACGGTTGCGTATCGTTCCATCGTACAGCCTGACAAAGGCCATGCGGCCCATGCTTTTATCGCGCTGAATGTTGTATACGATGCCGGATACCGGCAGCTCCGCATCCCCTCCAGCCCGGGGAAAATACTCGGTCATCGCGTCCAGCAGCTCCGTAATGCCAAGACCTTTGGCCGCGACGCCGTAGACAAGCGGGAACATCCGCCCCGAAGCCGCTTCCGCCTGCAGATGTTTTTTCCATACCGCAAGATCGGGGGAACCACCTGACATGTAGAGCTCCAGCAACCGCTCATCTCTTTCGGCCAGCGCCTCCAGCAGCTCCGTCCGTGCCGCCGCATCTGCACCTGCCTGCCATAAATCTGAGGCACCCGTGTATTCCTGCTCTTTGCCGGCTGGCTGCTGGACCGGAATAATATCGCCGGACAGGTAGGTACGCGCCTGGGCCAGCACAGCCCCCGGATCAGCGCCGACGCGGTCCATTTTGTTCACAAAAATCAAGGTCGGAATCCCCAGCTTGCGCAGCGCATTCCAGATCATCTCGCTCTGAGCCTGCACTCCTTCCACCGCCGAGAGGATCAGCACCGCGCAGTCCATCACGCGCAGACTCCGCTCCACCTCGGACAGAAAATCAACATGGCCCGGTGTATCCACCAGATTAACCTGCACCCCTTTCCAGACAAATGAAGCCAGCGCCGCCCGCACCGATATTCCCCGTTGCCGCTCGACCTCCATCGAATCTGTCATAGCCGTTCCGCTATCCACACTGCCGAGCGCACGAATCCGCCCGCTTTCATATAAAATATGCTCCGTCGTGGTCGTCTTTCCCGCATCGACATGGGCAAAGATCCCGACGTTAATCCGCTCCATTCCCTGCTGCTGAATCATCTATGTTCTCCTGTCATGGTCTGAAAGTAGTAAATATAGCGCTATCATCCTTAAGTGTACTGCGAAATGGCTCTTTTGTTCAATTGCAAGAGACAAGGCGGTATGAGTTGCTAACAGCGCTGGTGAAGGGAACAGAAGCTTCGCTGCACCTTCCGGCATCCCCGCTTCCAGACTGGTTCATCCCCAATGAGAAGGGTATGTAGTTACTGACAGAGCAACTTTTAGGAGGAATTTATTAAGGCAGGCCAGGTCGCTTTTATGAAAATGGCTGCGCGGAGCTGGCGCAATACGCCATCCGCGTAAATGCCGTCTGCCCCGTATCAATTGATACCAGTATTGGAGATAATACGTACAAAAGCGATGCCATTGAGGAAGTAAAAATCCCCGTGGAGTTTCCGGACGGCAGTCATCCGCTGGAGCAGGCTCCCGGCAAGCCGGAGCAGGTAGCCAATCTCGTGCTGTTTCTTCCCTCGGACGAGTCCTTTCATGTCTTAAATTACATTTAATTTGAGCTACTCTGCAACATTTTGCGGCATTCTGCCATCTAAGAGAATAAGAGGTGAGGCACAATGAAGAAAAATCATTCATTCCAGATGAACGCTAAAAAACTAACCATAGCGTGCAGCATTCTGGCAGCAAGCTTGTCTTTGGGAACATCGGCATTTGCATTTTCCGATTTGAACGGCCATTCCGCCGAATCCAAAATCAACACTTTGCATAAGGACGGGATTATCAACGGAGTAACCAGCGACAAGTTCGCACCGAAATCAAAAGTAACCTTCGCCCAAGGCATTCAGTTTATCGTCAGCGGACTGCAGCTGTCCCCGCAAACCGCTGGTAAAGCTAGTGATTACTTTGACAAAGTTAAGGACAAAGCCTGGTATGCTTCCGCATTCGTAGCCGCCAAGCAGAACGGCCTGTCCCTGGACAAAACCGTTGATCCGAACAGCACGATGACACGCGCCCAGTTCACCCATTTGCTGACTCAAGCGTTGCAGAGTAAGGGCAACTTCCCGGTAACGATGATGTTTGCCAATATTTCCGACGGCAGCAAGCTGTCCACGGCGGAAATGAACAGCCTGCAGATTCTGGTTAACACACATATCGTTACCCTGGAGAAGAACAACACGTTCCGCCCATCAGAAGCCGTTACCCGCGGGGAAGCAGCGGAATGGCTCTTCGAAGCAGTTAAATTCGCCAAGGAAGTCATTGAGCCGGATGGCGGAACAGCAGCTCCTTCTTATAATTATGAAACGGCAGTGAAGCTGGAAAAAGCCGCTGACGGAGTAAACAAAGTTACAGTGACCGTCAGCAACCTGCCGCATCCGGGCTATGGCCTAAGCATCGACCGGATCGAATTTGGCAAGAACAAGACTGCCGTCATCTATTACAGCGTAACCCAGCCGGACCCTGGCAAAAGTTACGCACAGGTGATCTCAGCAGCTTCCGTAGTCACCTACTTGCCGGAAGGCTATACGGCGACAGCCCAGCCTGTAACCGGCACTGCCGGTTCCTCAGTATCCTTCAGCAGCGTTCAATAATTTGCCGCTGCTGCTGAATGGAATAGGCCGCGCCTCCTATGGGGGCGCGGCTTTTGCTGTACCTCTCATTCCGCAGGAATCCGCGGCTGCGGATAATGCAAGTTTTGAGTTCTCCGAAATTTTTCAAATTGTATAATTCCCAGAACTAAAAACAAAAGACGGACACCCTGCTGTACTCCAGCAAAGTGTCCGTCTTCTTTATTTATTTATGGCGTCCACTGATCGTGAACGATGCCTACAAGCGCACGATCTTCGCCCATCTTCTCGAAGACCAGCCGCAGGCTGCGCCAGTCCATGCCTTCGACGGAAGGATCGATACCGTCGATATGGTACTCCACGAAGTCGTGAGTTTCCTTCGGATAAACTTCGTTGATATTGTTGACTGTCGTTCCTTGCCCCAGTCCTTTATTCAGCGCGATTTCGGCATCACCGGCAAAGTCTGCATCATATACAAACTGCTTAAAGTATTCTGCAAAAGTCAGCTTAATCAGTTCGCCTGAACCGGCGAATTCCCGCCACTCATATTTCGTGTTGTCTTTCATTACCCCCTCTAGCTTATCACGGGTAAAGACCAGGTCCTTTTTGGGGTCGACATATGCATAGGGCGAGAAGCGGACGCCTTTATCCGGGTGAACCCAGGCCGCGAGCGACTCCATATCACTGTTCTTCAGCGCCTTCATCACCGTTGCGGCAGCTTCCAATGCCGTAGGCGGCTGACCTTCTCCAGGTTCTGCAGGTGCTGTCGGTTCTGTCGTCGCCGACGGCTCTGCAGATTCCTGTGGCTGAGTCTCCGGGGAAGTACTCGCTACCGGGCTTTGTGTCGGCTCAGCCTGTGATGTCTGCGCAGGCGCCAATGTGGCCTCCGGTTCTGCTGCTGGTGTCGTGCTGCAGGCTGCAAGGAGCAGCATTGCGGCCACCAGTGCAAACCTTCCAAAATTTCTTACTGTGTACATGAATTCCCTCCTTATTCTGCTGTCTTTCTAATTTAGACGCTTCGCAACTTGTTTAAGTTGCAAATTAAAGAACCGGCTCGCCCCTTGTGAGGCATACAGCCGGTTCTTTTGATACAGAATTATGGGCTACTCTTCATCATATGCCGCAAGTGCCGCAGGAAGCAATTGAACCACAGTATTCCCTACTGCCGGAAGCCCCAGCAGAACAGCACTGATGATTTCTTCTCTGCTGACACCCAGAGCCTTGGCCTGCTTCACGTGAAAAGGAAGTCCGCTCTCAAGTCTGGCCACAGCAAGTACCGCAATGTAAGCCAGCGCTTCCGTTCTGGAATCCAGCTTGCTTGCAGCCCCCAGTCCCTTTACAGCCTGCATCCACGCCTCCTGATGTGCCGGAGCTTCCTTGCTGAACATTTGAAAAGCGTTGCTGATTGAAGTTTTGTCATTCATCTCTTTCACCCCATCCTAGTATTTAATGTTAAAATACTCCATCACCTGAGCTAAGAGCTATCAGAAATGTCACCAGCGAAACCGCCATTGTATTTCCTTCAGGCCTCATGCCGTCAGAACAGCACTTCCTGCTTTTATAAATACGGAAGATCATCTATAATTTTGTTCATATGCACAAGCTATAATCCAAAGACCACAACTGAGCATAACCGGCTTGGCAAAGGAGGAACCCGATTGTTTGAGCTTTCTGAGAAACAGGCACAGGAAATTGTAGATAAAATGATGATGGACATCCCCTATAACATCAACATTATGAACGGGAAAGGGGTCATTATCGGCAGCGGAAAAAAGGAACGTGTCGGCACCATTCACCAGGGGGCAGTCAAAGCACTGTCCACCGGAAAAATGGTCGAGGTCTGGGAGGATGGACGTTATGAAAAAAAGGGCACCAATGAGCCGATTGTTATAGGCGATGCGCCTGTAGGTGTGATTGGAATTTCGGGCAACCCGGATGAAGTCCGTCCCTTTTGCAATATCGTAAGAACGACCGTCTCTCTGCTGATTGAACAAAGAAATACGCTCGAGGATCTCGCCAATGAAGCGAGCCGCAAGAAGGCATTTCTGGAACTGCTGCTGGCCCATGAGGGAGCGTATTCGCAGAAATTTCGAAAAGAAGCAGCCGCTTATCACATCGATCTGCTGCTCAAAACAACGGTCCTGTATATCAAAAATTTTACACCGGCAGAGCAGAATGCCAAGATTCTGCTGCTGCAGCCTTCGTTTCGGATCCAAGAGGACATCTGGCTTATGCTGGTCCAGAACCAGCAGGACTGCAATCTGCTGATCCGGCAAATTCTTCATAACCAGCCACAGGTGCTGCTTGCTTCCGGCAAGCAGGAGGCCAGCATCGCGGAAAGCTACCGGCAGGCGAAGTCGGCTATGGGAATTCTGCTGGCGCTGAAGCCCTCTGCGCAGACCATCCATTTCGAGGAGGCCGAATTTCTGGTGAAGCTGAGCCATGCGGAGCTGACGGACACTCTGAATACCACCATCAAGCTGGAGGATACCGCCGATTTACTGGAGACACTAAGGAGTTTCATCAACCACAATTGCAGTGTCTCGCATACGTCGGAGGCGCTGAACATTCACCGGAATACACTACAGTACCGGCTGAAACGGATTGAGAGCCTCACCGGCAAAGATCCGCGGAATCTGCTGCAGCTGTTCGAGCTCACCTACGGATTGCTGGCCTTGTACAAGTAACCTAAACTCCAGATCGGCCGCTCATTTTCCGGCACCTAACTGCAGAAGGCCCCGAAGAATTTCTTCTTCGGGGTCTTCTGCTTTCGTTATTCGCTTAACTTCAGCACTCTCGCAATATTCTCACAGGTCCGTTCGACATTGGCCGGACCGTCGTTTAGCAGTTTTTCCAGTTCAGCCGCTCCCGGAACGATTCCGAAGATGGCATCTATGCCTTCCGCATAGAGCGTCTCAATCCCTTCACCGATGTAGCCGGCTAAGGCAATGACCTTCTTGCCGCCTGCTTTGGCGGTGCGGGCCACCCCGTACGGTGTTTTACCGAATTTGGTCTGGAAGTCAATGCCGCCCTCGCCGGTGAACACCATATCAGCAGCCGCCAGCTTATGCTTGAGGCCGGTATATTCAATAACGATTTCGATTCCTTTCTGCAGAACTGCCTGTGTAAATATCAGCAGTCCCGCGCCGAGTCCTCCGGCAGCTCCCGCACCCGGCAAGTTACGGATATCCTTGTCCAGCTGTTTGTTTACGATTTCCGCATAATGGGCAAGATTCGCATCGAGCTGGAGGACCATCTCGGGTGTAGCCCCCTTTTGCGGGCCGAACACCCGGGATGCGCCTTGCTCCCCGCACAGCGGGTTGGTTACGTCACAGGCCACGATCAGCTGAACCTGCTTCAGCCGCCCGTCAAGAGAAGCAATATCAATGCTTGCCAGCCGGTCCAGGCTGCCGCCGCCGCGCGGAAGCTCATTCCCCGCTTCATCGAGGAATCTGGCCCCGAGCGCCTCGGCCATCCCTGTGCCGCCGTCATTGGTCGCGCTGCCCCCGATGCCGATAATGATATTGCGGATGTCCCGGTCAAGACATTCCCTAATCAGTTCGCCGGTGCCATAGGTGGTGGTGATAAGCGGGTTTCTGTCCGCCTTGTCCACCAGATGAATACCGCTTGCCGAAGCCATCTCAATGGCCGCCGTACGGCCGTCGCCGAGGATGCCGTACTTCGCTGTAACTGGTTGCCCCAGCGGTCCCATAACCTCTTTGGTATAAATTTGCCCTCCGGAAGCATCGACAAGCGATTGGACCGTTCCTTCCCCTCCATCCGCCATAGGAACATGTATATATTCAGCCTTGGGATAAACCTTTCGCAGCCCCTTTTCCATCGCAATGCAGACTTCCTTAGCGCTCATGCTCTCTTTAAAGGAGTCCGGTGCCAGTACAAAGGTTTTCTCTCTCATTTCCTCACCCCATGTTAGATATTAGAATATAAATCCGTAAATTATCGTCGCCACAAGCGTCATCGTTCCGCCGACGAGCGCCTCATAAGGGACCAGCCCTAACCGCTGCTTGATCGTCATTTTCATACTATCCGCCGTTACATGGAAGTAGTTCCCCTGCGGAAGAGAGTCGATGACAGTGGCTCCGGTATGGACCATTACTGCTGCTGCCAGCGGAGCGGTGCCCATATCGAGAATGGCTTGTCCGAAGGAGCCTGTAGCCAGAATAACACCCGTTGAGGTTGAGGCGGTAGCCGCCGCCATCAGGATACCGGAAATCGGTGCCAGGAAGGTCCCGGATATACCCGAAGCCTGAATCAACTGGACCACCTGGGTCGACAGATCAGAAGCCGCAATCAAACCGGCTATGCCTCCTGCACCGATCAGGATCAGAACAGTTGCCGTCATTTTGTTCAAGCCGGACGAGCTGTACTGCAGGATCTTCTTGCCTTGACCCATAGCCAGCATGCCGACAATCCCTGCAATCGGCAGGATATATAATGCATCCACCTTGAAGCTCGCCAATGCCTCAATTCCGGATAACGAGCCAATCGGATTGATCATCAGCAGAATGACCGCAACGAGCGGTGCAACAATCGCCTGATGAAGCGGCGGATATTTGGAGGTGTCGGCGGTGTTGTTCACCGCCTCCTGGTCTGTGACCATATTCCCCTTTTTCTTCAGAAGTGAAGCGACAATAACGGTTACGATCAGACCGCACACTGCCGGAATCAAGCCTGCCAGCATCACATGGCTCAGATCCAGATCAAACCCGCGGGCCGCGGCTATCGTATTCGGATTGGGGGAGATAATGTTCCCCGCTTTACCTCCGCCCGACAGGGCAAGCAGCAGCGCCATCTTGGAAATCCCCATCTTATTGCCTACCGACAAAGCAATAGGAGCCACAATCAACACCGCTACCGGAATGAAGACGCCCACTGCGGTAATAATCATCGTTGCCAGGGCCAAGGCCAGAATGGCTTTGCTGCCGCCGAATTTTTTGACAATCGCCTGGGCAATGGTCTCGGCCGCCCCCGATTCCATCATTACCCCTGCCAGGACACCAGCGGCGAGCACACGCAGCACCGTGCCCATTACACTTTGCGTACCGCTTACAAGAACAGTTACCGTCTGCTCCAGATTGGCGCCGCCGATCAGTGCGCCTGCAATGGCCCCCAGAAACAGCGCATATACGGGATTCAGTTTTCTTAATATCAGAATAATAGCAATTGCCAACCCCGCCAAGGCGCCATACCAGCCAATCATTAATCCTTCCATTGTTATGCCTCCCATTGCTCTTGTTGAACACGCTTTCATTGTAACGCTTATCCTCGCCAAAAAATATTGATGATTGGACGAAATGCATTGTGCAGTTGAACAACAATTTTCCCAATAACTAGCTGGAGTATTACCTGCTGTAGTTCGCGTACAGAAGAATTCCGACGGCTTGAGAACGCACAAATTGTGCACGAAGTCTCGCTCAATTTGTACACTATTTTCCATAAAAGTTATAATATTTATACCGGCGTCATAATAAAAAACCGCAAATAATGCGGTTTTCGTAAATTGGTATAGTTACAAACCATGTTAACAAAAGCATCCCTGTGCCCAGGCTGAGCTCAGCGCTTTTTCGTCGTTTCGGATAGACCAAGCAGGCCGGGTTGGCGGCTTATTTCCTAAAATGACGTATTCCCGTCCGTTCGCCTCTATTCTTACTGGGCCGTTAAAATCAGCGGTCCGTCCGGCGTGACTGCGATCGTATGCTCATATTGCGCCGACAACTTGCCGTCGGCCGTTCTCGCCGTCCACTCATCGTCGTCGATCGTGATACGGAACGTACCTTCGTTGATCATCGGTTCAATCGTAAACACCATGCCTTCCTTTAACCGAATGCCTTTACCGGCTACGCCGATATGCTCGTAGCTCGGCTCCTCGTGCAGGCTCCGCCCGATCCCATGCGCCAGCAGATCGCGTACGACCGAAAACCCGTTCGCTTCCGCATGCTGTTGAATCGCCGACGTTATGTCGCCGAGCCGGCCCCCGGGGAGTGCCCGGGCGATCCCCAGATCCAAGCATTCCTTTGTCACCTTCATTAACTTTTGCGCCTCCGGCCGGATATTGCCCACCGCATAACACCAGCACGAATCGCCGAACCATCCGCCGTATTCCACGACGATGTCGAGCTTCAGCAAGTCGCCGTCCATAAGCATCTGGTTCGAAGGAATACCGTGGGCCACCACATCGTTGACCGAAATGCAGGTTTCGGCGGGGAAGCCGTTGTACCCTTTCGTAAACTGCTTGCCGCCCAGCTTGGTGATGTGTCTGGCAACAAAGTCATTGATTTCCCGGGTGGTGATCCCAGGCTCGATCAGTTTGGCCACCTCGCGGTAGCAGTCCGCAATAATTTGGCTCGCCGGCTTCATCTCTTCGATTTCCCTGGGTGATTTTATAATGATCATCTTTTGCTTATTCGCTCCTTCTCCATTCTATAATTTTAAAAACAGGGCGATATCCCTAGCCTCCTCGTGCAGCTTTCCGCGGCGAAGCGAAAGCGAGGCGCAGCCGACCAAGGCAGCCAGCAGCATTTCGGCATGCTGTAGCCGATACGGCGGCTCCGCCGCGTTTCCGCCGGAAGCGTCAGCCCCGTCCGCCGCACGCCCGGTTTCCAGCAGCGCGGCAAACGGCGCGAGCACCTCCCGGCGAAAGGCGGCCGAGAGCAGGGCCGAGCGCGCTTCAGGCAGCGAGGCAAAGTCCTCACTGGCCTGCTTATGCAGCAGGTACAGGGCGTGGTCCTCTGCCCAAAGCTGCAGCAGCCGGACGCCGGCGGCAGCGACGGGGCCAAGCTTTGCGGCAGCGGCCGTTCCGCGGCTTCCGCTTCGGGAATCCGCAGCAGCCGAGTTCCCAGTGTCCGCCGCCGCAGCCAAGGCGAAATGCCCGCCCGCCGGCGCCTCCCCCGAAGCCGAAGCGCGCGGGGCCTTCAGTTGAGCCTCCAGCGGGACCTTCAGCCGTGCCTCTAGCGGAGCCTCCAACGGGAACTCCAGCGGAGCCTCCAGCCATCCCCCGGCCCGCTCCACCGCGTCCCATAACAGATCGTAGAGCAAATCGCCCTTATTGCTGTAATAATGATATACCGTGCCATAGCCGAGTCCCGCCTGCGCGGCCACATCGCGGATCTCCAGTAAAGGCCCTTTATTCAAAAACACATCGGCAGCGGCTTTACGGATCTGCGTCAGACGCCGCAGCCGGATCTCTTCGTTTTGTTCTTTTGTGCGTGGAGTCATTTCGTCCGTTCACCTCTTTTATTATTGACCTGCTCTTATGTCAATATAAAACATCGGCTTGCGAATTACAAGAGATTAGCTGGAGGATTTCCGGCTCAACCTAGAAACCGGTGCTTGACCAACGGGTGTATTAGATTCAAGGAGAAAATAAAATGCTAGACTCAGCAAATAAAGCTGTAGACTGAGAAAATAAAGTATTAAACTGACCATGCTTCATTAAGCTAACGGGTAGGAGGTTAAAGATCAATCTCGGTGAACCGTATCATAAGTAGGGGGCAAGTTTTTCGGTGTGACCCGTTAATTCAGCGTTACAGCGTATGTTGTCACTTGCGACAAAAAAGCTAGGGGGTGTAATTTCTGATGGATATTGACTACAGTGCGATAAGAGATCTTCCTCAAGCAGCGCAGCTGTCCGATGAGGACTGGAACCTGTTTGTAGAACGTTCACGAACAAAACGAATCCCTAAAGGAGTCACCCTAATTCAGGCGGGACAATTGGTGAAGCATGTTTATTTTTGCACAATGGGCTTATTTCGCCTGTATTATACGCTTCAAGACGGCAGGGAATATAATGTTGCATTTACGGTGGAAAATGATTTTGCTACTTCTTATGGTGCCATGGTCATGGGGACGCCTTCTTTCTTTACAATCGAGGCTATGGAAGACTCTGCAGTTATCGAAATATCTTATGATATGCTGAAGGAGTTAGTGGATGAAAGCCGTGCATGGGAACGTTTTGTGTGTAAGAGTGTTGAAAGATTATATATACGAAAGGAAGAAAGAGAGCGGGAATTGCTTTACCTGTCCGCGAAGGAAAGATATGACGTGTTTTTGGTCAAGTACCCTGGATTGGGACAACGGATTCCTCAGTATCACATTGCGTCCTACTTGGGAATTACCCCTGTTTCTCTGAGCCGGCTCCTTCATTCGGAAAAAGATTAACCTATGTTAATGCGAAGCCAGCGCTTTGTCGCTAAAATAAAACAAAAATAAGCAAATAAAGGTGGTAAAGAAATGCGGTACATGATGATTGTGCTGTTGGAGTTTTATCCTTCCTGGCTTGCACTGCCTCGGGAGGAACGGAGAAAACATGCCGATTCATTGCAGGGGATTATACAAAAATACGGTCAGCACGTCAAAGTGCGATTCTTTGACGCAGAAGCGCTGCCTGGAAAAGATTATACGGATTTTGTCCTGTGCGAAACGGTAGATCTAAAGCAATACCACTATATGTGGGAAGAAATCAGAGACTCACTCCCGTACACCAAAGGGTATATGAAAATCAAAGATGTTGTGATGGGAATAGAAAACGCGTTTCAATCGTATGAGGCAGAAGTACTGAATATGGGAAAAGATTAACGAGTGTATGATCGTTTAGGATTACCCAAAATCGTCCTGCGGATTGATAAAATACTAACGAGATGAAAAAGAATTCCTTGTAGTGGATGGATTTGTATATATGTGTGTAGGTTTCGGGCTATGTTAACGCTGAAAAGCAACATTGGGCTATCGTATTTTGAATGGAACATCTGCGTCACATCCCACGGAAGAAAGAGGACTTGTAAACGGTAGGGGCTCCCCGAGGCGGGAAAGAAAAGTGTCACGAGTGTCGATGCTGGCAGCGAACGCGTTTCTGACGGTACTACTATACTGTTGCAAAAATTCAAATTTATGTAGACTTTTCGGCACTTTTCTTTCATTCCTGTTTGTGCCGACTTAGTTCGGAATGGAGATTATTATGAAAAGAGTTGGAATTATTACTCTTTACTACAAAAACTATAATTACGGTGGCCAACTAGGAGCTTATGCACTGCAAAAAGCTATAGCTAAGTTAGGATTTCATTGTGAGCAAATTACATTCAAGTGGCAAAGCGAATACACCTTACAAGCATATGAAAGTGCTAAAGGTGCAGAACATTTTAGGAATTTTTCCGAAAGCATTCCCCACAGCGAACGCTTATATACAGTATCTGATATTGCAGAATGTGTTGATGATTACGATATTTTTGTTTGCGGTAGCGACCAAATATGGGGTTTACCATGGGTTATTTCCGATGACATTTTACCCTGTATGGCACTTTCTTTTGTTCCAGCATCAAAAACGAAAATTGCATACGCAGCAAGCATGGGAGGAGCAGAGATAGAGCCCGATCGAAAAAATATCCTTGCTCCACACGTTAATTCCTTAGACTTTGTTTCTGTTCGTGAAAAAAGGGCAATCCCTTTTGTGAAAACGATGAAAAATGGAGATATTACTCATGTATTGGATCCAGTAATGCTTCTTGATAAATCCGGATGGGATGATATATCTGCTACTCCGCCAGAAAAAGCCTATATACTCACTTATGATTTACGAGATATTACAGGGGTTCAGAAATACGCTGAAGCACTTTCAAAAAAGTACGGATACGAGATTATATCTCTTGCAACTGCTGGAGCAGCTACGGTTGGTCCGAAGGAATTTGTAGGCTACATAAAACACGCTAAGTATTTTATTACTAGTGCTTTTCATGGGGCTGCTTTTGCCATTTTATATAAGGTTCCATTTTTGGTTTTCCCGGTATCTGATAATCCACAAGACCCCAAATCAATGGATTCAAGACTGATAGCTCTGCTGGATACGTTTGGCTTATCTTCTTGCTATGTTTATGATACATCAAATATTCCAAATATTGATGATGTTACTTTTCATCATATAGACGAATCAAAAACAAGTGCATTTCGTCATAATTCACTTCAATTTCTTAAAGATGCTTTGGAATCTTAAAATAAACCAACTGCAGAAGTCTGTATTTACATAATGCCAACCCTTAAGAGTAGGTACAACATATGGATTTGGTTTGAATGACAGACTCATTCTTTAAAATAGGGCGTAATCCCTCTTGAATATAGGTTCTCCACTAACTTGAAAAATTCTTCTGACGATAAATCCTTTTGACGCTGGAGCCAAAGACGAAATAAAGAAAGGGAAGTTGTCAGGTAAAACTCAATGAAGTATGGCGTTAAGGAAAGGTTTTGCGGAACGTTTAATCCTAATTGATCTAAACTGATTTCTTTTTTTAAGCGTTTTAAAAAACGGGCACTTCCATAATCGCCCAAAAGGGCATTAAGAACCAGGAGATGTTCTCTTTTGTCCAGACAATAGAGCGTATCTTGAACCGTATGCATCGATAGCTCTTTATTCGCCATTTCTTTTTTAATGTCATTCAATAAGTCATTTTCAACAGAGTCTAACAATTCGTAAATGTCAGTAAAGTATTGATAAAAGGTGCTGCGGTTATATCCTGACTTATTCGCAATTTCCTGAACCGAAATTTTTTCAATCGGCTTTTGGCTATATAACTCACAAAAAACTTCTACAAACTTTTGTCTTGTTTTCTCCGTTATTTGGGGTTGCTTTTTCATGTTTCCCTCCTGCTAGCGAATCTGAATGTCATCCGACAAATAATAAAAAACTGATGGTTGATCAAGGAATAATGAAGATTTATAATCACATCATACAACATGTTGTCTGATAATTAAAAGGAAATGTTAATAAGTAGGGGTGGTTTTAATGTCAGCAAAACAAGATAGAATTCTAATTTTTGGTGCAGGTGTCATCGGGAGCATGTACGCAATTAAGCTTATTGAAGCAGGGTTTGATGTTAGCCTGTTTGCACATTCTAATAGATTTAAATCATTAAGAGAAAATGGCCTGCAATATAAAGAAAAAGGTACAGTTAGATCGATACAAGTAAATGTCATTGATACGCTCGAAAATTACGATGTATACGATTTTATTTTCGTTACCGTTCGTTATGATCGGTCCGAATCAGCGTTGTTAGCGCTAAAAGATAATCAAAGCAAAAATATAGTCACGATGACTAGTAGTTCAATTGGATTTTCTTCGTGGCTGGATATCGTAGGGGATAGACTTTTACCAGCTTTTCCCGGCTTCGGCGGACAGATTAAAGATGGAGTATTACATGCTCGATTTCTACCAAAGATTTTAGTGGCAACTGCATTTGGAGAAATTAATGGTGTAGTGACAGAACGCATAGAAAACCTCGCAAAATTATTTAAAACAGCAAAGCTTCCCTACGTTATTAAAAAGGATATGCAAGCGTATCTAATCACACATTCCGTATCAGACATTGCCATGTTGAGCGTTTTGCATTCTGAGAATAAGATAATTGACAAAAAAACAGCCAGAACCAGAAAGACGGCACGCAAAATAACAGTCACTTTAAAAACGTATCTAAGGGCAATACAAAAAGCTGGCGTTTCAATTGATCCTCCAATGCTTAAAATGGTGCTTAAATTTCCAAACTTATTTTTGGATCTTTTCTTTATGACATGGCTACGAACCAAAATGGTTAGGGATATGATGTTGCCGGATTATGCGAATAATGCTAACAATGAGATTGTGCAGCTGAGTAATGATTTAATGAAATTTTTAAGTCAAAATAATATCAAATCGGAAATACATGTTCAGTAACGTTGTTAACGCCCAGATTCATTGAATATGAAAGCAAAAGCGGCTGCCGCATCCAGTAAATATGGGCGCGCACAGCCGCTTTCACGGTATAAGAACGGTTAGTTGACAGCGGGAGTAAACCGTACCTCTTCCTGTTAATGATTAAACTTACTTGACGCTTCCCGCTTCGCGGATTAATCAAGCTCAATGTTCTGCAAATATTCTAAAGTCGCATTAAAACTGGAGTCTATTTGGGAAAGCTCCGAGGATAGCGTCTTATTAAAAGCTGCATCACTTTGTTGGTCTTTGCCTTCCAAATGAGTCTTGATCATCTTGACCAGAGATGCTTTATGATTTGCGATCTCTTTAAGGGATGCATCGCTTTCTTTTTTGGCGCTCTTTACGGTTTTTGACAACTTGGCTTTTGCTGCCGCGAGTGTTTTTTTATCCTGAGTCATTTCATTTCTAGCCTTGGCGACAGCCTCCTTGCTCAGCTTGTTTTTGACCGCATTGCTATAGTTAGCTGCAGATACCTTAGATTTCTGCGCTAAGGCTGTAACCTCGGTGCCCAAGACTTTACTTAAGTTCTTCTGCGCATCCTTAACCTCTTTGACCCTGTCTTTGTAGGATTCAAAATAATACTTGTCTACGTACGCATTAGAATATGTAGCGGCAAACGCCTGTGATGGTAATACAACCACCAATAGCAACAACAATATCATCGCCTTTTTCATTCTCCCACTATTCCCCCTTAGTAATATATCCTTACTATAATTAATGTTATACGGCAGCACAATACTTACTTTGCAAGCGGCTAGTTCGGGGTGCAAGCCAACAGTCAGCCATTGGTGATGAAAAAAAGCCCCCTGCCGGCGTTACAGGGTCTGTCCCGCAACCTGCAGAGGGCTTGCTGTTAGATTTACTTGGCGCTGCCTGCTTCGCTGCGCGGCGGACGCATGGTCAGGCTGACCCGGCCTTTCTTGAGGTCAACGCCCATGACCCATACAGTGACATTGTCTCCTACAGAGACGACGTCCATCGGATGCTTCACGAAGCTGCCGCTAAGCTGGGAGATATGCACCAGCCCGTCGTTCTTGATTCCGATATCGACGAAGGCGCCAAAATCGATTACATTGCGGACGGTCCCCTGCATCTCCATGCCGGGAACCAGATCCTCGATCTTCAGCACATCGGTGCGGAAGATCGGCAGCGGCAGCTCCTCGCGCGGATCGCGGCCCGGGCGCTGCAGACTTTCAAGGATGTCGCGCAGTGTAGGCACGCCGACATTCAGCTTCGCAGCCAGCTCTTCGGCGTTCTGCGCCTGCAGCTCCTCTGCGACCTCTTTGCTGCCGAGCCGGGCTACCTCCAGCCCCAGCTCACGGAACAGGCGGTCCACCACCGGATAGGACTCCGGATGGATCGGCGTGCGGTCCAGCGTATTGTCCCCGCCGGGAATCCGCAGGAAGCCGATGCACTGCTCGTAGGATTTGGCACCGAGGCGCGGCACCTTCTGCAGCGCCTTGCGGGTCACGAACTTGCCGTTCTCCTCGCGGAACTTCACAATATTCTTGGCGATTGTGGCATTCACGCCCGCAACATAGGACAGCAGCGATGCGGATGCTGTATTCACATCGACACCGACGTGGTTAACCGCGGATTCCACAACGCCCTTCAGGCTCTCCTCCAGATGCTTCTGGGAGACGTCATGCTGGTACTGCCCGACTCCGATCGCCTTCGGGTCGATCTTCACCAGCTCCGCCAGCGGGTCCTGCACGCGGCGGGCAATGGATGCGGCGCTGCGCTCGGCCACATCCAGATCCGGGAACTCCTCCTGCGCAAGCTTGGAGGCGGAATAGACACTGGCTCCCGCTTCATTAACGATCAGGTACGCCAGCTCAGGATTGCCGATCTCTGCGATGACCTCGGCGGTGAACTGCTCCGTCTCCCGCGAGCCGGTGCCGTTGCCGATTACGATCAGCTGAATGCCGTATTTGGCAATCAGCTCCTTGAACTTCGCCGCCGCCTCCTTCTTCTTGTTGTTCGGCGGCGTCGGATAAGTGACCGCTACCTCCAGCAGCTTGCCGGTATCGTCCACAACGGCCAGCTTGCACCCGGTACGGTAGGCCGGGTCAACGCCAAGCACGTTCCGGCCTTTGACCGGCGGCTGCAGCAGCAGGCTGCGCAGATTCCCGGAGAAGATCGAGATCGCCTGATTCTCTCCTTTCTCCGTCATCTCTCCGCGCACCTCGCGCTCAACAGACGGAGCGATCAGCCGCTTGTAGGAATCCTCCGTCACGGTCTCCAGCAATTCCTTGACCGGAGACGGCCCCTTGATCAGCTTCCGCGAGATAAAGGCATGAATCTTGTCAGTAGTCACCTCAATGCCTACCTTTAGCACGTTCTCCCGTTCTCCGCGGTTGATGGCGAGAATCCGGTGCGGCGGCATTTTATGTACCGGTTCACGGTAACTGTAATAGTTCTCGTATACGCTCTCCTGCTCAGCATCCTTGGCTTCGGAGACCAGCACCCCTTGACTTGCGGTGTACTGGCGTATCCAGGAACGGATGACCGGATCATCGGCAATGTTCTCAGCGATGATATCCATCGCACCCTGCAGCGCCAGCACAGCACTCTCCACGCCTTTGTCCGCATCAATATATTTAGCGGCCTCTTCCAGCGGAAGCCCCTGCCGGCGCTGTTCCATAACCCAGTTCGCCAGCGGCTCCAGCCCCTTCTCCTTGGCCACACTTGCCCGTGTCTTGCGCTTCTGCCGGAAGGGACGATACAGATCCTCCACTTCCTGCAGCTTGACTGCCTTCAGGATCTGCTCATGCAGCTCCTCTGTCAGCTTGCCCTGCTCCTCGATGCTGCGGATGACATCCTTCTTGCGGTCACCCAGATTGCGCAGATAGGCCAGCCTTTCCTCAATATCACGCAGAGCGTTCTCGTCCAGCTCACCGGTCATTTCCTTACGGTATCTCGCAATAAACGGAATCGTATTCCCCTCATCCAGAAGGCCTACCGTCGTACGCACCTGCTTCAGGCTAATGCCCAGCTCCTTGGCAATCGCCGCGGTAATTAGTTCCTGCTCCTGCCGCGCAGCAGCTTCATCCGGTACAGTACCGGCATTCGTATTTTCTGCAGCCAATTGAATCCCTCTTTCCGCACACGTTCTGCGTTCTTATAATCCCTACCTGAAATAGTATCACAAATTGGTTATCTACCAAAGTTTAGGGATTCATTGACCCGGAAAAAGCTGGCTTGCTGCGAGGTATATTGTCAATCCTGCAGGAACCACGGCTCATTTCATTTGCAGGCCCCGCCGGTTCATACGCTTAGCGGAGGCGAGTGACAGCCCAAAGCACAGAACGAGCACTAGTGCAGCCACGGCATACGGGAAGTTGATATCCAGGTCGAACAGGACTCCGGCCACAATCGGACCGGCAATATTGCCAAGACTGGTGTAGGCAGAATTCATCCCCATCACGAAGCCCTGCTGCGATTCCACCGCCAACTTGGAGAGCTGTGTTCCGACAGCGGGGCGCAGGATATCCATCGAAAGAAACACAATGAACGTCACTGTAACGATGGCCCAGTAGCCGTGCACAAACAGTGTGAGGAGGATGAACAGGCCCGCGATAAGCAAAGAGGTCGAAATGACCTTATTTTCACCAAAACGATTCAATATCCAGCTGAACGCCGTAACCTGAATCACAGCCCCCGAGATGGAGCCAAAGGTTAGGACAAAGGCAATATCCTTAGGGGTGAATCCAAACTTATGATCCACAAACAACCCGAATACCGTTTCATAATTCGCCAATCCGAAGGAGAGTACAAATACAATAACCAATCCGAAGAAGTAGGGTTCACGGTAGGAACGCACCAGTTGAGATACAAGGCTCTCTTTATCGTTCTGTGCTGTCTTCACAGCTTCACGCTGGGCTGCGGAACGCGATTCCGGCAATACAAATGTACTTATCACAGCCACCAAAGCCGCTGCTACTGCTGCCGCGAAGAACGGCACACGGATACCAAACTCTGCCAGATAACCGCCAATTCCCGGTCCAATAATAAATCCGGTGGTGATGGCCGCATTGATCAGCCCCATTCCTTTGGCCCGTTCCTCCGTGGAGGTCGTATCCGCCACGTAAGCCATGACCGCAGGCATAATCAACGCTGCTCCGACACCCCCTAGCATTCGGGATACAAACAGCAGCCAGGGCGCATTTGCCAACCCAAACAGCAGCTCCGAGAGTGAAAAAACAATCAGTCCGGCGACGATAATTTTTTTCCGGCCCATCCGGTCCGACAGTCTGCCCGCAAACGGCGACACAATCAACTGGGTTACAGAGAAGGCTGCCACCAGCAACCCGACAACACTGCCTCCGATCTGCAGCTCATTCATATAAGTAGGCATGATCGGAACAACCAGTCCGATGCCTGTAAACGCCAGAAAAATATTCAGCATAAGGAGCAGCATAGCGCCCCGGTTTCTTAGCAGTAATGACATTGCAATAACCTCCGTATTCCCGCAACCAAATCCTCAAGTAGGGGTGATTCTATTTATCTTATAGTTAAATATCCACTTATCCGTCAGTTGCCATCCCTTTTATTCCAGAAATGAAAAATCTAAATAAGACACATAAGACCGACCATCCGGTCTAATTAAGGGTAAATAAAAAACGTCTTCTCAAACTAATTTTCCGGCCCAACCCTGCAATAAAATAATTGCCTTACAGCTTGCTCTATCTGCGCTTCAGAGAAGCCTCTATTCTGGTACCCTCGACTAACCGTACACTGCGTATAGCTTCTCTGCAGTGTGCTGTCTTCACAGCATGCTTAGTCTCTATGCCTATCCGGTACGTATCCCCTGCAGCAGCAGCCGTATGGCATCCCGGTAATATTCCATGATATCCTCCGGCGTGTTGGCCAGAACTGTAATCTCGCTGACTCTGCTGATTCCCTCCAGCAAGCCGCTTACAATGATTACGTAATTGTCCAGATTGCCCTTGACCAGATACCCCGTGTCCATACCCTCCTGCAGCAGATTGCGGCAGGCTTGTGACGCCGATTCGTAGAGCCGGGAGAGACGCTGTTGAACCTCTTCTGAATGAGGCCGGGATCTGGCGTATTCCTCAAGCGCGCGGATCAGCGGATTCTGAAAATCATTCGCATAATGCTCGCCTAATGCATAGAAACGTTCCTCGATGCCGTTAATTCCGCTCCGTTTCTGCTCCCAATCGCTGAGCCACTGCTCGGTATCGTCTTCTACTACATATAGAAACAGTTCATCTTTACTCGGAAAATGGTGATATAAACTCCCTTTGCTCACCTTGGCCGCCGTACAGACTTCGTTCATGGTCACCGCTGCAAAACCTTTCTGAACAAATAACTGTGTTGCCTTTAGCACTATCCGCTTTTTCGTTTCTTCTCCGTCAGAACGTCCTTTAATTCCGACCACCTCCTTAACCCGACCGTCCGGTCCAATTGTAGCACAGCTATTGTTTAAAGTGAATACATTTAAGCCACAGGTTCGTATATAGTTTCCATACAATTAAAAAGGCACGCCGGATTATACACCGGACGTGCCTCCATTACACATTCTATACTATGTAGCCCTGCCTGATTTAGAAATCTATCAGGCCCAGACTGATTTGCAGCGAATCATCCACTTTCTTCATTGTATCATCGTCAAGGTGGGTGATCTTATCGGTCAAGCGTTGTTTGTCAATTGTCCGAACCTGCTCAAGGAGAATGACGGAATCCCGGTCAAAGCCGTGGGCTGCCGCATCAATTTCCACGTGCGTCGGCAGTTTGGCCTTCTGGATCTGGGCAGTGATGGCCGCCACAATCACCGTCGGGCTGAAACGGTTGCCAATATCGTTCTGAATAATCAGTACCGGCCGTACTCCGCCTTGTTCTGAACCTACAACAGGCGAAAGGTCGGCAAAAAAAACGTCGCCGCGTTTAACGATCAATATCTACACCCCGCTTACTAAGCGGCCAAGAGTACTGTCTGCATCTTCCTCAGCGAGAAAGGCCTCGCATGCCATCGTCAAATTGATCTTGGCCATTTCCATATAGCCCCGCTGCATAGACTCACGAATGGTGCGTTTCCTCCGTTCGCTTAAATACAGCTTCATGGCCTGCCTAATCAATTCACTCCGGTTAGAGTTCTCCAATTGAGCGATCCCATCCACTTCCTGTAAGAGATGATCGGGCAAGCTGATCATAATTCTTTTGGTGTTCTGCAAATTGGCCACCTTCTCTTCCACCCCCACAAACCTTCTGCCCTTGTGTTTCAGTGTTACAATATACAAGGAATTTTATACAAGGAATATATGCAACCAGTATATCAAGTATGCTGCATCCCATTATAAACTAGAAATGGCGGTTCGTATAGACCATAAGTCACATAGGTCTTTACGGTTCAGCTTCCTTTATCGATTCCTGTAAAAGTTACACAGTAAGAACATCAAGCCTGCAGCAGGGGATTCACCAGGTTCGGAGCAGCACCTTCACGCACATATACGCGGGGCACCCGGTGGGCCAGCATACAGATTACCTCGTAGTGAATCGTTCCCATATGGAGTGCCAGTTCGTCTGCCGTGATGGACACGCCAGCCTGGCTTCCGATGAGTACAACCTCTTCGCCAGCTTTGATTTGTTCCGCTTCTTCAGCGAAAGATTTGAGCGATACCATACACTGGTCCATGCAGATCGTTCCGACGACAGGAACGCGACGTCCACGTATTAGCACCTCCGCTTTGCCTGTCAGCATGCGGGAATATCCGTCTGCGTACCCCACAGGCAGCGTAGCAATGATCTCTTCGCTGTCTGTGAAGTA
Organism: Paenibacillus sp. FSL L8-0470; assembly: GCF_038008625.1. Lineage (NCBI taxonomy): Bacteria > Bacillati > Bacillota > Bacilli > Caryophanales > Paenibacillaceae > Paenibacillus > Paenibacillus sp. FSL L8-0470. Next base: position 1,309,996 of record NZ_JBBOZM010000001.1, on the reverse strand, counting down.
ACGGGTGCCGTAGCTGATGCCCCAATCGGGCGGCAGGGTTTTTACATAAACTGCCTGCGTCTTCAGCGTCATTACCGGGTGTAAAGCCACCTTTGTACGGCTTACCTCAGTCGATGGATAAAAACCGTACAAGCTTATGCCCACACGCACCATGTTACTGGATAGAAGAGGTGTATCAATGGCCGTAGCGCTATTGCCCGTATGTATGATCGGGATTTCAATCTCTCTGTCCCGAAGCGTTTCCGCCACGCTCATGAACCGCCGGTACTGCATCAGTGTATAGCTTTTGTTTTCTTCGTCTGCCTTGGCAAAATGGGTAAACATACCCTCCAGCTCCGCCTGCGCTACAGAATGCACTTCAGCGATGAAATCGGGCGCGTCAGCCGGCAGCAATCCCAGCCTTCCCATCCCGCTGTCAATCTTGATATGCACCTTCAGCCGGTGCTCCGGATCTATAGGAAGCCTTCTTATTGCCTCCAGTACATCCGGTGTGAACAGTGTTACGGTTATATTGTACTCCCAGGCAACGGCTATTCCTTCCGGTGAGGTGTAGCCGAGCACCAGAATAGGAATTAGTATTCCCGCCTGACGCAGCTCCAATGCCTCATCCAAAAAAGCTACACTAACATAATCCGCTCCGAGTCGTTCAAGCTCCCGCGTCACTTCCACTGCTCCATGGCCGTACGCATTTCCTTTGACGCATCCCATAAATTTAGTCTCCGGCAGCAAGGCCGCACGAAAGGCTTCGTAATTGGCACGCAGATCATCCAGATTAATCTCGGCTACTGTAGGTCGATAGCATACTTGCACTTCAGGGTCACCTTCTTACATTGTAGTAAAACAGCTCTGTGATTGTTGTATGGAACCACTAGTCTTACTGCCAATGGTAATGCTAATGGAAGGCGGCTGTCAATGTAAGTACAGCTATCTTGCTGATTGGTCCTCCAAAGGGGCGGTTAACGGCAGAAATAAGTAAAAAGCGGATACGGCTTGTAGAGGAAATGGCTCCCACAATGCGCAGTATCCGCCTACTGAATATTACTTACCCGATTGTTCCGCCATAGAAGCGGCAATTTGCATCATTTCGGTCGCCGGAAGGTTCGCGCTGGTAATGCGGAATTCCACGCCGTCGTTCATCCAGGTCAGAGTCAGCTGTTCATCGCCGCTCAGAAGCCCTGCGGTAAAGCCAAGATCGATTACCTTTCCAGGAACCAGCGATACAGTATGATCCAGCGGACGGCTTTCCATAATCGTATACTGGTAAATTCCGTCATAGCGGAGCAGAGCCGAATGATCTTTGCTGTCCTCGATTTTGTTGCTGTCCTTAAATTCTACACCGGCAGGAATATAAGCCGGTTCAATGATGCCGAAATCGCCAAGCTCCGCAGCAACCGGCTGATCTGCCTGTTCCTTGTCCTCCGGTGCAGCCACCGGATTGCCGTTCTCGTCAACCTCAGCCACCGTGCTTTCGGAAGGAGTACCGCTCGCCATATTTTTTTGCATATCAAAAGAATCCTTATTGAGCTCAGGACTAAACTTGAAGCTGTCGAACTTCACATCGACCACAACCTTGGCCTCGGAGTCGGAGACCTGCACCTGTTTTGGTTCATAGGTCTTTTTGGTCAGCCATATTTTTTGGCGCACCAGTGCGCTGCTCTGGTAATTTGCCGCGACTTCAAACACATAGTTGTCTCCATCCACCGTAAACTGCCGGTTGTTGTCAGAGACAATGCTGTTGAGCAGTGTCTGGTACAAATATACCTGACCTTGGCTATCCGGCCAATCGCTCTGGAAGCGGAAGCTTTTGCCCAGACTCGGTGTCAGCACGAACACCCCTTCATCATTGCGCAGAACAATCTGCGTTACATCCTTCTGCACATTGGAGAGGCTAATCCGGTAGTAGGAAGGATTTTTGTACCAGACCTCCACCTTGTACTCCTGTGGCTGTTCGCCGGTGTACAGGGTCATCGTGCCGGCACCCTGGTAGGCCCCCTGCTTGCTCTCCAGCTTGTCAGACACATTGTTCAAATCCTTGACTACGGAAGCGGCATCCTTCTTCCCGCACCCCGCGAGCACCAGGGCCACGCTCATTATGATCGCGAGTACCCATGTTATCCGGCGCATGACATCATCCCCTTAACCTGTTTTGAATGCATTGATTAGTACATGTCTATGAGGGACAACTCCGCAATATGCAGACGGGCATGACAAGCATGACAAGAGGTTCGAATTATCCGTATGGACGATTCAACAAAGGAACTGGCAGCGGACGTGCAGAATTGTTTAGGCAACGCTTATTGAAAGGGGTACAAGTTATGCAGGGATTTATTTTCAAGAAAGATTACAGAGAAAATGAGGTGCTCCGAAAGAGCCTGTCCGGGCTTGCCGCCAGCAGCTTTGGAATAAGCTTCGAACAGTGGTATCAGGAAGGGTTCTGGAGTGAGCGGTATATTCCATTTTCTTATATCGAGGATGAGCAGGTGATTGCGAATGTTTCAGTAAATGTGCTGGACTTGATCATGGACGGCCACCAGAAAAAGGCGATCCAGATCGGAACTGTAATGACGCATCCGGATTACCGGCATAAGGGCTTGTCTGCCAGTCTAATGAATAAGGTGCTGGAGGAGTATACGAATCAGGTTGATTTTATGTACCTTTTTGCCAATGATACGGTGCTCGATTTCTATCCGAGGTTTGGATTTATTCCGGCGCAGGAACAGCTCTTCTCTATTGACTATACTTCAGGCAGCACCGACTCCGTGGGGATCCGGAAATTAGACGGGACTGAGCCGGATGATCTAAACTTTATCCGCACATTCGCAGCGCAGCGATTGCCGGTATCCCGTCGTTTTGGAACAGACGGAACGCTAGGGCTGCTAATGTTCTACTGCCTAAACGTCTTCAGTGACGACCTCTATTACCTGGAGAACGAGGACGTATTAGCCATTTGCAAGCAGGAAGGCAAGGAGCTGAACATTTTCGACATTGTGTTTACGAAAGCCATTGATATTCAAGCTGTTTTGGCTAAGCTGGCCAGCAGTGAAACTGAAAAAATAGTTTTTCATTTCACTCCCGATTACATAGGGATTGAAGCGGAAAGCACGCCTTACCCGGGCGGCTTATTTGTGAGAACCTGCGGCAACTCTTCATTTCCGGCCCACATGAAGCATCCAGCTACGTCTATCGCCTAGAAACCGGAAGTTAGGGCAAGTCAGCCGCAACCCCGGGATCTGCTATGCTTAGAGAGTCATGAATTGCCCAAACCGGGCCAGGAACTCTTCCTTCTCTTTGTAATCCGGCATGACACTCCCGAGGCGGCGCCAAAATGACCGGTCATGATTCATATGCAGCAGATGGCATAGCTCATGGATAATCACATAATCAATAACCTGGGCGGGGGCCATCGCCAGGCGGTAATTAAACGTCAGTTTCTTGTCCGCGCTGCAGCTCCCCCACTTGGTTCTGGATTCAACGATTTCGATCGTCTTCGGTTTTACGCGGAGCTGATTCTGATAAACAGTAATCCGTTCCGCAACAATCTTCTTCAGGCTGGCAAAATAGAACTTTTTGAGTTCCAGCTTCAGCTTCTCCGCATCCCATTCACCGACATTAATCAATTCATGCAGCGGGTATTCCTTCCCAAGGTAAAGAAACTTCCCTTCCTCCTGATATTCCTTCGCCTTGGGTGCCTGCCGTGCCTCCCGGCCCTGGCGCAGCGTGTCCAGAATCCATTCGCCGTGCCGCTCCACCGCGCCCAAAATCAATTCGTCGCTTGTCCCCTTGGGGGCTTTTACCGTGATCAACCCAATTGCATCTATATGAAGGGAAATCTTCTTCCGCTTCGCGTACTGTACATGGATTTGAATCATTTCACCCTGTAACTGAATCTGCATAGCCACCATCGCTTCTATAAGTATTCTTTCCTCCACTGTAACATGTTTGCCAGCATAGCATACAGAGTTTCATAGTGCGCCTTTCTTCTCACACCACACATAAAAAAGAGTCCACCGGGGACTCTTCACACAAATATTTTATTCGGTACTCCTCATATCAAAGGGTATGAACAGGCAGGACCGGGTTAAATCAGACGGGCGATCTTTTCGATCTCCACTGCAGAAGCGGCTAACTGCTGCATGGACGCGGTGATTTGCTCCGTTGCCGCAGCCTGGCGCTCGCTCTGTGCCAGACAATCCAGCAGGGTTGCATCCATCAGGGTAATGTTCTTCTTGATCGCCTGCAGGATGCTGGCGATTTCTTTGGCAGAGGAGGCGCTGGAGACCGACATCTTTCGAATCTCCTGCGCTACTATCCCAAATCCCCGGCCATGCTCGGCGGCATGTGCAGCTTCGATTGCGGCGTTCAGGCCCAGCAGATTGGAGTTGTCCGCCACCTTTTTGATGAAATCCAAAATCTCATCCGTACTATGCAGCTCTTCGACAACCTTCTGGCCGAGCAGCTTAAGATCGCTTACGGTATTCGCCAAATCAGAAGCAGTTCCGGCTATCTCCCCGGAGGTGGAGCTTATCTCTTCAGAGGTTGTTGCCAGAGTATTGGCCGCATCGCTTAACGTTTCTTGATTGTGCAGGCTGATCCCAATGGTAAAAACACCGGTAACGTTCCCGTCTTGCCCCCGAATCGGCATGGACGAAGATTTGAAGGGCAATCCGTAGATTTCCTTCGGAATATTTGCACTAACCGTCTCGCCGGTGTCCAGCGATTTTCGGATCCCGCCATTCTGCGGAACCGGCATTCCCTCTTGAATGCGAATATCCAGCTCACTACCCGGCAGATAATAGATGAACTTGTCCGAATCGGCTAATGCGAACATGACATCCAGCGGAAACAAGCGCTGCACGAGCGGCAACGATATTCTCAAAGCATCCAGTAATTGTTCAATCTCCGTTTCACTTTGACTCTTCACGACACAACAGCTCCCAATACAGGATTTTAGATCATTATAGCACGAAGGAAAACGCACCCGACAAGGCATTTAGTCCTTGCTTTTGGGTTGGTCTGTTGCGTCTTTATCCTGCCATAATTAGATAAAACTATGAATCCAGGAAGAAACGTTACCCTCTTAATAGAGAGGGTAACGTTTCTTCGGGAAATTGGACTCTTAACGATACATTGATTAGACTGAAAACTTCGAAATACTTTCCTGAAGCTCTTGAGCAAGCTCGGACAGCATTCTTGAGGCCACTGCAATTTCCTCCACACTGGCCAACTGCTCTTGCGCCGAGGCGGATACATCATAGGTCCCCTCGGAGGAGGCCAACGTGATCCTGTTGATCTGCTCAAAGGCAACTACAAGCTCATGAGTTTCATGCGACATTTCTTGCGAAGCATCGGAGACGCCTCCAATCTGTTCATTAATTTCTTGTATGGAGGCTTCGATTTCGGCAAAGGATTGCCCGGCGGTTTGGACGGCATAAATGCCGGCCTCGACTTCCTTCTCCCCTTGACTGACCATTGTGAGAGTCCGGCTTGTCTCGGATTGAATCGAATGAATCACATCAGAGACGCGTTTCCCGGATTCTGCAGTCTTCTCCGCAAGCTTGCGCACCTCACTGGCTACTACAGCAAAACCCCGGCCATGCTCTCCTGCTCTCGCTGCTTCAATCGCCGCATTTAGCGACAGCAGGTTCGTCTGATTCGCTATATCCGTAATAATTGCAATGATTTCGCCGATTTCTCTGGAGCTTTCGGCCAAGGCGCTGACCACTCCTGAAACCTCACTTACATTTTTTGATACTGCCGATATTTGGTGAATTGCTGATTCAACCGCCTGAATCCCTTTGGTGGCCAGGTCGGATGCTACATCCACCGATTCCTTGACATGAATGGAACGCTCCGCAATTTGCGCGGCCTCTCCGTCCATCTTCTGAACAAGCGCAACACTGGCTTCGATACTGTTCACCTGCGTCTGCGCTCCTTCCGCTAATTTCTCCGTAATGGACGCAACATGCTCCGTAGCTTGTCCCGTTTGTTCTGCGCTGGCTGTCAGCTCTTCCGATGAGGCGGCAACATGCTCCGCATTTGTGCCCACTTCCCGGATCAGATCACGCAAGTGGTTACCCATGTCATTGAAGGCCTCAGCCAGTTGCCCAATCTCGTCCTTATTCTTGATCTCCACCAGAGTATTCCGCAGATCCCCTCCGGCAATTTGAACCGCCATCTTCTGGAGCTTCTGGATCGGGTTCGAGATCGCCCTGCTGATCAGAGCCGCGGCCAGAGTTCCCAGAAGCAAGGCTGCGCCTGTCAATGCAATGACCAGCTTCTTAGTAGCCGATACATCGCTGAAGGTTGTATTAGCTTCCAGCTCCAGTTCCTCCTCCTGAAGCTTAACAAACCGTTCTGCCGTACTGCTGAATTTACTTAGAACAGGTCCCTGCGTTTGCAGAATCTCCAGATAATCGCTGTTATTCCGCTTTTTACTGTCGATAACTTGCATCGCAGTACCGCTGTAATGCTCCTGCAGGAGATCGAGTCCGGCGAGGATTTGTTTGTCATCACGATCGGTAGTGAGTGATTTCAGCTGACCAAGAGCAGTGCGGAACTGATTCTTCGCTCCCTCAAAGTCAGCTACTCTGGCCTCATCTCCATCAATCAGGAAACTGCTGATGCTAGCCCTTTCCTGCTCCACTGCAATTCGCAAATCCTTAATCAGTTGAACCGATTCGGCTTTGTTCGTCAGCAGTTGTGTGTAGGTATCATTGACCTTGGAAAGGTAAAAGTAGCTGGTGAAGGCTACAACCAGCAGGAGGATCAGTATCAGACCGAACCCGCCGTATAATTTATTTTTAATCGTCATGTTTCTGAGTCTGCTCATTTCGCTGCCCCCTTATCTGTTGTGTCCAGAATTGAGGTGGCTTCTGCCCGATAACTCTTAGCTGCTTGTTCCGGGGTTATGCTGCCGTCCAGCACACGATCCAGGAGGATTTTATAGGCATTGTCAACAACCATGGAACTGCTTGGAGCAGGAGGATCGATTGGTGATGAATGAGTCTTGAGGTAGTCAAGCAGCTCGTACTGTTGTTTTCCCCCTTCTCCCAGCTTGCCGGAGAGCTGTGCAGCAATCACACTGGAAACAGGAACTCCCCGTTCTCCTTTCAGAATGTCATTGGCTGCCTCATTATTAATGAAAAAATTAATGAATTTGGCCGCTTCTTCCGGATATTTAGAATAGGACGACACTGCGAGGAACATGGAGGGTTTGATAAAGCGCCCTTCTTTGTCCCCGGCCTTCGGCAGCGGCAGCAGCTTGATGGTTCTTCCTGCCTTGCTGCTCAAGATTGTCGAAGCATTGCTGGAAACGGAGAAGAAGGCCGTCTTCCCGGTTATTACCGGATGATTCTCATCATTGCTGACTCCCTTAAATGAGCCTACCAACCCTTCATCTGTCCATTTTTTATAGAGAGTGAAATATTCCGCCAGATCTTTGTCATCATCATATCCAAGAGCCGTCCCCCCCGCATTGTACATGGATACGCCTCGGGTTCTCAGAAAATAGCCCGCAGCAAACATATTCCCCATCGGATAGAAATCAGGATCATCTATAGTTTCTTTTAGTTCTACAAGAGTCTTATACAGCTCATCTATTGTATAGTCCTGGGAAGGCACCTTAATGCCTGCCTCCTGAAGGAATGCCGGATCATAGATCAGAGCTTCTGAATTAATGCCGATATTAACCGCATATAATTCATCATTCTTCATGCCTGGAGCCAGGTACTCCGGGGGAACATCCGAAATGGAAAGACTCTTATTCTTAATATAAGGGCCAAGCGGTTCAATGAGATCCCGATTAATATAATTGAATATAAATCCATAATCCCCCTGAATAATATCAGGAGCCTTCTGATCCGCCGTATCCATAGCCAGACGAGAAGACAGTGCATCTGTACCCGAGAAATCCTCCGTCTCAATCTTGACGCCCGGGTGCTCCTTCATATAAAGATCAACTACCTTCTGCGTGTCCTCTTTGCGTTGCTCTTTCCCCCACCACACAAACTTCAGTGTAACCTCCTGAGCTGCTGTCTCTTCCTTGTTTCCGTCACCGGAGTTGCTGCAACCTACAATTCCTGTTAGGACCAGGAGAGCCCCACATACCTTCAATAACCCCCATACTTTGTTTCCCCTCATAAAAGCCACCGCCTATCTATCTAGTGATGTCGAATAAACAAAAAAAATGTAGCATTTTGTACATTCAACAACTGTTTTCTTTATCGGAAAGTGATTCTGCTTTATGAACAGACAAGTGGAAACGGCTTCGGCGCCCTCAAAAGGACGGTATCCGTTTCAGCGGGAAATAGAAGGATAAATTATAGCGTGAAGCATATAAATTCTCTTTTAACAAAAAAAAGCCCGCACTCTGCACGGACTCCTCATCTTAATATGTATCCAGTTTTGGGGACATCTTCATGAATCCTTTAACATGCCTATGATGATAAACGTAGAAATATAGAGCACAAACATAATGGCCAGCACGAGGCGCATCCGGCTTTTGTTCTTCACATATTTATTCAGCAAAAACATAATGACAGCTATTGCAGCAACGCTCAGAATCGTGATGATATTGTTCATCGCAAACCCTCCTTTTTAGTAGACTTTTCTGCTAAGTATATAGGGAAAATCAATTCATTAATATAAAAAAGAGCATAAATAATGTATTTTATTTCATTTATTTGGATCAGGATTTATAAGAGGTACGACATTTTATGTCGTACCTCTTGTTTTATACTACAAAGGTACCATTCAAACTGTGAAATGAGGTTCAAGATTATGCCGAAAACAAAACGGGGCCGCGTACTTTGGAACTTGCCGTCACGGGGCCGGGGGACATGCCCGATCTGTGAAACTACGCGCATTAAACTGCTCTATCCAAAAGTGAAGAGCGATGGAACCGGAATTAAGGTATGCAAGCGGTGCAGTAAAGCGCCGCAAGTCAAAGTTGATGCTATAACAGGCTAAGCGTATCCTTAGTCGGGGATGCCTCTCTCTTTTATGCGTATATGCATAAGACAGGTGCAGGCATCCTTGTTTCATTCCGCCGGGTTCCTTATACTCGAAATAAACAAACACAGGGCCAAGCTCTGATTCTCATAATCATGAAAGGGAGCCTCTTACTTGAGCCATATCCACCGTATTCAATGGTTCGACCAGCAGATTAAGGCGGGGCGTTATCCGAACAGCAATCATCTGGCCGGGCAGTTCGAAATCTCCAAGCGCCAGGCTCAGCGGGATATCGAATACATGGCCGCTTCTCTCCGGGCTCCGCTGCAATATGTAGCGAAGCAGCGCGGGTATTGCTATGAGGATGACAGCTTCATGCTTCCCTATCTCTATATGACCGATCGGGAAAAGCAGATTCTGAAATATTTGGCTTACCGGTACAGCCGCTATAATTACGAGAATGGAGCGGCAGTACGGCGGATTGGCAGCCTGCTGGAGCGGCTTACCGATGACCAGGAGCCGGGTGCAGAGGCACAGCTGCCGATTTTCACGGTAAATGTACATGTACTGCAGTATATTGAGCTGCTGGAGCATGCCATCAAAGAATGTATAGTTGTAAGAATTGTTCATGATGGGCAGGAGGGTGAACAGGAAATCTGCCCGTTGAAGCTTGTTAACCACTACGATGATGATCATGTCATTGCCAGAACGGCAGAACATAGTCCGCCCCAGCACTTCCGGCTATCCTCCATCCGCTCTTTGAAGCTGACTGAGCGGCGGTTCAATGGAGAAGCCGACGGCGGACTGCGGCAGGAACAGGTCCGAAAGCTCAAGCCTTTTACGGCACAGATCCGCCTGGCTGCTCCGCCCAAAGGAGAATCATGGCTCGGATTTCCGGTACATCTTATAGATAAAGACATTTACGAAGTGGATTTTTTCGATCCGGAGATGTTCGTCCAGCATCTGCTCACTACAGAATGGCTGCAAATACTGGCCCCCCAATGGCTGCAGGTCAAAATAAGCAGCAGATGCCAAGCGATGCTTGATTTGCTGAATCCACAGGAGAATCCAAGTGAACCTAAATAATATTCAGATGAAACGTGAATCGAAGTCTTTTACAGACGCCTTATATGCCATCCTGACAGCCGCACAGCGGTTTGAAGGACCAAAGTATATGCTCTCCGGGCTTAGCGGCATGGCCTTCAAATTCTCAGTGCACCGCAGGCTTCTGCCTATGTCGGTCACGGCCTACGGCCAGTGGGGAAATGAGCATGCACCTGCCATTGATAATCTGGGGATTCACACGGCCTATGACGGCGGACGCACAAGGCACAGCTCATTCGAAGTGTATCAGCAGGATGCCATCACTTGGATCAAACAAAGTATAGATGCCGGTGTTGGAGCATTGTACTGGATTCCGGAGTTCGGGGTAATTCACGGCTATGATGATGCAGACAGGGTATTTTATCTGCAGGACGGCTGGTCCGGGGAGAGCCAAGTGGTGTTGTATGACAATTTCGGCATCAACTTCACCTCCTTCTGGTACTGCCAGGTGTTCGGTAATCAGGTAGAGATCCCCTTGAAGGATGCGGTGCTCGAATCTCTTCGTCTGGCACTCTATGACTGGGAGACACCTTACAAAACATGGCCGGATAAGGAAATCGCCTCAGGCCGGCTCGCCTATCCATACCTGATTCAAGCCTTGAAGCTGGGAGACTTTGATTCTTCGGGTGCCGCATATATTCTGGATTCCTATGGATACGCACGAAGGGAGATCAGGGATTATTTGCAGGAAGTACACAAGCTGATCCCTGGACTGGATGAAGTTCATCACATATACAGTGAATTGGCAGACCTAATGACGGAAGAACTTGCAGTGTCTCTGCCTTCCTTTCATGGGACAGGGCAACTGGCTGAGCACCGTCAAGCCTCCTTATGTGCAGCACTGGCCAAAGCTGAGGCCCTCGAAAAACGCGCAATGGAACGGGTCCGGATTGTGTCAGAACGTTACCCTGACCGCAAACGTTCTATTGTACCCAGATGGGGCGCACATTCGGCAAGGTAATATTTTAGCGCCGCAGGCCATGAACAAGAACGGCGGAAAGAAGGAATTTATTCATGAGCAAGATCATTCTCCATTCCCTTCAATACCGCCTGGAATCGCATTCGTTTACAGATGCCCTTTACAGTGTTTTGGCAGAGAAAGGCTGGTTCACTTTGCCGAAATGTATGTTGTCCGGAATGACGGCTGCTTGTTTCCGCTTCTCCGTTCACAGGCAGCTCCATTCCGATTCGGCCACGGCCTACAATTGGATGGCGGAGCATCTTGTAGCTTGTGACCTGATTGGAGTAACCGCCTCCCAAATGGGCGGATTTAATTTCACGCCTACCTTTCCTCTCTACCAGCAGCAGGCCATCTCTGATATCAAAGCATGCATTGACCGCGGAACGGGCGCAGTGGTATGGAAAGACCGGTTTGTTATTGTGAACGGATACCATGAACAAAAGCAGGTATTTTATTATTTGGACGGGGTAGCGGAATCCTGCCAGGAACTCCCCTACTTAGAATTGGGGCGGAACCACTCGCCTTATGCCTACTATCAGGTCTACGAGAAGCAGATCGAGATAGATGTGCTGCAGGCCATTAAAGAATCATTCATACAAGCGGTCTTCAAAGCGGAAACCCATGACATCATGCTGCCGGAGTCCGGCTATGCATGCGGGCTTGCGGCTTATGATGCCATTGTAGAAGCACTTCGTTCCGGCCGCTATTATGCTGAAGGAGCCGCCGAAACATTCTTTGTCTACACTGCGGCCAAACAAGATGCGGCAAAGTATGCACAGGAAGTTCTGGCGTACTGGCCAGCTGCAAAAGAGATCGCCGCACATTATACCCGGCTGTCGGAAATATTCGAGGCGATCACACAGGTTGAGCTCCATACGCAACCTCTCCCGCCCTCCGGGTTAAAAAAACTAATAACCTTATTCGATGATGCCAAGGCAGCCGAAACCGCCGCCATTCAGTCGATCCGTCACTTGCTGCGTGAACCGATTGCCAACCGTTTTCACGATATTGGACTGCGCTGAGCAGAAGCAGGTATGCTTGACAACAAAGTTATAGCTTCTATATATTTTAAGAACTATAACAAATTGGAGCGTGCCTATGAGCGCAGAAGAAAAGAAAACATTAGCTATCCATCAGGTGATGGATAGAATGGCAGCCGTCCAGCATAAATCCCAAGCCTTCGTTGACAGAATTAACAGGCAGGAATCCTTGACCCAGAACCAAATTATGCTGTTGTTCCAACTGCGGCTTATGGGAAAGCTGAATATCACCGATATCTCTGAACGATTCGTCATTACGCCGGGAGCTGCTTCCTCCATGTGCGATAGATTGGAGGAGGCAGCTCTAATTGAACGGGTACGCACCAAGGAAGACCGCAGAGTGGTCAATATCATACTTACGGAGCAAGGGGAACGGCGGATTCTTGATCTGTTTGACCGTTTCGCTACCGCAGAGCTGGACAAGATTGCAGATACGCTCTCCAAAATTCAAATACTGATGGACGAAATTATTGAATAGCTCTCTTATCTGCACAAGCACCGCCTCAAGCAACTGAAAGGCGGTGCTTTTTGAGTGGATGATTATTTTATTGACTATATATTATTATATGTATATATTTTAATCATTAAAGTAAATTCGACAAAGGGGGCTCTACTCATGATACATCTGGACAAACACACTTCAGTAACAGATGCGTTGAATCATCCTCCGCTTAAAGTAAGAGGGTCTCTCATCCGCCGGGAGGATATCACCTCTGCCTGCGTAGATGTATTCGGTCACTTGAAAGCGCTGGGCAGGGTTACGACGGGACGGCTGAAAGTGTCTGGAGAATGCTCTATAACAGGTGCCTGTCTTACTGCAAAGGTAGAGAATTTCGGAAGCCTGCGTTTACATAGCCTGCAAGCCGAACATATCCGTTCCTCCGGATATTTCGCGGCATCGGAAGCAATCCATACGCTGACCTTTCTGGGGGAAGGCGCTGTGCGGGTGAACAGCCTTAGTGCGAAGGAATCCATTACGGTTCTGCTCGGTTCTTCCTGTACTGCGGATCAGATCAGAACGGACGGAACCCTGATAGTCAGGCGCTCCTCTCTGCTGCTTAAGCGCCTGATGGGACCGTTCCGCAAATTGACTGCCCGCTTGATTCAAGGGGGAGCCATTGAGCTGGAGTACACCACAGCCGAGCTAGTGTGCGGAGAGCAGATCCGGGTTGGACCCGGTTGCGATATTCAGGAAATCCGCTACAGCGGAAGTCTGCACGTTGACCCGAAATCGAAAGTGGGCAGAGCTGTGCATACGAACGGATCTGGAGGGCCAGTATCATGAGCAGCCGCATGGATTTCCGGCCCAATGCAGCTGCCTTCCTCGGCAAAGACTTCACCCTCCCCGATGCCTCCGAATCTGCCTAAGGTATGTGAAATCCTGAATCCTGGGGTTCATCTTTCATACTCAATAATGGTTTCTCCGCTTGAGCCATCCTGAATCTCTCCGATCCGGATGAACCCCAGCTTCTGATAGAGATATTGATTTCTGACTGCCCAAGAAGGCGTGTCTAATGTCCATTTCTGTGCTGAGGGATAAGTGTCAAACAGGAAGCGGAAGGCCTCCTGGCCGTAGCCTTTATTCTGGTAAACCGGATCCAGATAAATCCGGCCAAGATGACATTCCTCTCCGCCGGGAGCAGGAAAGACGATCATTCCGCCAATGATGGCATCATCGGCAAGCAGCTTGTAATAATGTCCCTTCTGCATCATCTCTGCCTGCCAGGCGCTGGAATCATATCCCGGTGGCCCGTCTTCTTCTTTATTTTGGAACTGCCGGGCGTCCTCGTTGAAGGTTTTCTTCTGTATTTCGGCTAAGGTCTTGGCGTCCTGCGGTTCGGCTAGTTGAATCGTAATCATATTGGCTCCTTTGAATAATTCATTTTATTAGTTTGGTTGTGAAAGAAGTAGCTCTGTACCGCTGCAAAAAAAGGGGCGGTGTTCCATTCCCTCGGTTACTGTATTCAACTTCTGAGTTTCAGAGGCTCAGCTGACTGGACGACACTCTTGGATTAAAGGGGAATATGCCCGGAATATTGCGGGAACAGTCTCTTCATTGCATTTTACAGGGAATTCCTCCCTATAAATTCCATCATAAACTCCACATACGACTGGATCCACAGAAATAGCGGGCAGCTTTCCCGTTCATTGCGAAAAAATGCTGATTACCTAAATATTAGCGGACGTTTTTCCCGGTACTTCTGTTGAACGCTTGCGGCTCTAAGTATCCAAACTTTGCGTTCAACATTTCTGATTACTCAATGGGAAAATAGAGATCCATCACCACAGATTCCCCGGTCTCCAGTACTTCCTCCAGCCAGTAACGCTCTTTGTCACAGGCTGCTTGGTATCCCCTGCTGTTCACCCAAACCGCGAGTTTCTTCCAGCCAAGGGGTATACGCTCAAAGGGATCAACAAAGGGCTCCGTAATCCGCAATATTGCGTACCTGCAGCCCTCCACATGCTTACACGTTATACCTTCAGCCAGTGCCGGAACAACCTGATTGAGTACAACCCAATATTCATACCCCCGCAGGCCTTCCTGCTGCTGCTCTTCAGACACAGGAACATCAAAACCAAACCTTCTTGTCCCGGCGCCGATTCCCGTCTTAGCTGACCACTCACTCATAAATGTGATGACCTCCGTCTCAGGATCCTTGCTGATTCTTACGCCGCTGGCGGTATTTATCGTGTGGAGACTGTCAATTCTGACCTCACTTAAATAATCCATTAGAATGCCTCCTGTACTGTCGTTTAAGCTTTCCTCTAACAATGGTTTGGGAGGGAGGGAGTAGTTAGCACTCCGGCATCTGCTTGGAATTTGGCCGAACTCCTGCAGAAATGCCCTGCTGAACGCACGCTCGGAGCTATATCCGTAATCCATGGCAATATCTAAAATCCTTCTTCCACGAATCAGCTCATTCATCGCATGGCAAAGCCGTCTCCTGCGGATATACTCCATTAAGGTGACATCCAGATGAATACTAAATAATCTGTGGAAATAAAATTTCGAGAATCCGGATACACGCGCACAATCCTCAATCGTAATCGGTCCTTGCAGATTCTCTTCAATGTAATCAATTGCTTTCTGCATATACTCCGTATACCCCAAGCCGTTCACATCCTCGTTGCAACGATTACCTTCATTATAATCACCCGGCAAACGGACAACCGGACATTTATTGCTAAGTCCATTTATAGCAAGAAGCATATAAGCTCTATATTTAAACAAAAAGATCCCCCGTTAAGGAGAACTCCTGTTCCGCTGCTCAGCGGATTGATTCAGCAATCCGCATGATTTCTTCGCGGTCTAAACCTTGGGTGCTCAAGCTGTATAATACGCCGTCTGCTTCCCAATCCAAGCTTTTGCTATTCATTAACACTGCGTCGATCCCGTTCACCTTCACCTGCTCGATCTTGCCGTCGGTCGACATCTCATAGGCCGTTTCATGATCAGCATAAGACTGCTGCATCCAGAACTTTATGCCTTTCTTCTCACTGGTGAAGATCAAGTCGGCATATTTGCTGCTGATCCCGTCCTTTCCCGTGTAAAGCTCTCCGTGGTCAAAGGCAATCCCTTCAGGTAAATATTCAGGCAGCTTCACTTCAAAGGCAGCGTATTTATTCAGCTCTGCAAGTGTCTTGACGCTGAAAATACCTGCGGCTTTTTCCTTATCCAGCACATCCTGCTCCTGCTGTGTAACAGGTTTGCCGTCTACAAAATCCACAATCGGCTCGCCGTCCGCCGTAAAGATCTGCCCCCTCTCTATCTCCTGGTCAAAGGATACTACCGGATGGCCGTCCTTATCATAAATCTTGCCTTTCATCTCTTCCGGAATTTCAGGGATCTGGTCCGGATCCATCTCATTCGCAATGATATGTCCCAGATTAATCGTCTGAAGCACCCGGCTCAGAACCTCCTGGGCAAAGGATGGCTTGACCACAGCTCCGCTTACCGCAAATGCTACAAGCAGCGAAGCCGCAATCATTACCAGCCGTTTGAAGCTGCGGGAAGGGCTCCTTCTGGAACCGGCCTGCACTTTGCCGGTCCGGCTTCTAACCTTGGACCAAACTGCCTGCTGATCCGTATTGCGGCTGAAATCATGTTCGGCCAACACTTGTCCAAGCTCAAGCAGCTCACGGTATTCCCCGGATCCCTTCCATTCACCAGAGCCTGCTTTGTGAACACCGTTATCCATATCCCTCGCAAAACGTTGCGCGCTATCCTTGTTTTTCACAGTTCATCGACACTCCCTATTTCAGATTTGAGTTTTCTCATACTCCGGTAGAGAATCACGCCTACATTACTCTCGGAAATCCCTGTGAGCAGAGCGATCTCTTTATTTTTCAAACCGGCACCGAATTTAAGCGCTACGACATTCCGCTCCTTGACAGCCAGCTTGTCCAGCGCATGATTCAGCCTCGTATTTCGTTCTTCCTCCAGCAGCAAATCCTCGGGGGCTTTTTTGCCGGACACCAGTTCCATAACTGTATCCAGTGAGAACAGACGGGTTCTCTTCCGGCTTCTGTAATAATCGTTCACAACATTTCTGGCGATGGCAAACAGCCACACCTCAAAGGGCGCTTTCTCACCGGAAAAGCTGTCCAGCTTAGACAACGTTTTCTCAAATACCAGGCTCGTCAGATCCTCAGCCGTATAACGGCAGCTGACCCTGTAAGCTATATAGTTATATATCCGCTTATAGTAGGTTTCAAAAATCGTTGTAAACTGCTGGTCTGTCTCTGTATTTTCCTGCATTCTTTCTAGAATAAAAGGCTGTAACAATGCGCGCTCTTGCATCCCTTAAGCTCTCCCTTCCTGCAAAATTTCACTTGGCCAAGTAATTTACTCCAGCTAATACGTGTGTACGCGCAGTTTCATTACAGGATTAGGAAATTTTTACGAACGAATCTTTCATGGTACAATTAACCAAATCTATGATGGATTTGCTAAAATGGAGGATTTGAAATTATGGTAATTGTATTTGCAGCGTTACTGTTAATAGCTGCTCTAGTTGCAGCGTATCGTGTCAGCAGCGGGAAATCCAGAAAGAGAAAATTAATCATTTGGGGGATCACCCTCATGGTTCCTGTCTCTCCCTTGGCATCATGGATGATTTCTTTGCTCTATGCGGACTTTGTTGCACATGATGGATTTGCAGGGATTGCACTGCTGCTGCTGTTGCTTCCGCTTTTTTGCCTGGCCGGATTAATCGTTCTGCTTACAGGGATTTTTCACAAAAAAGAAACGGGCACTGTGTAGTTCCCAGCGGACCGTTTCTTTTCCAATAACTATTAATTATACATTATTATCTAATTTAGTATATTTATTGATCAACTCATCCAATAACATAGATTGTTTAATTACACTCGGGTGCAGCAGGCCAAACTGCTGTTCCATCTGATTTAGTCTGGCCCGCTCCACTTCAATCTGTTTCTGGATGACTTCTATCTCGTTCATTAGCACTACCTCCCGTAAATATTCTAGGGGTTTATGTCAAAATATAGGTGAAGTTGTACAATGCATCAACGTATAAAAAAACGCCGCTTGCGGTTTAGTTCCCGTTAAGCGGCGGTAAAAAGTCGACAAATATAAATTTCAGAGGCGGAAACGGAATTACCGTAAACAGACCGAGGCGGTACAAGAGTAACTATTCTTGTACCGCCTCGGTCCGGTTCCAGCCATGCTTCACAGTTTAATTTTTTCTAATAAGCCGAGTAGCAGCTGCTTCTCTTCCGGTGCGAAGTCCTCATAGACCGCTGCCAGCAGCGACTCCGATACGGCTTCAAATATCGGCTGAAGCTCCCGGCCTTTCGCCGTAAGAGACAATCGAAAGATCCTCCCATCTCTTTGATCCTGCTCCCGCTGGACGTATTCCATGCGCACCAGTTTATCCACCAAAGCTGTAATTGTAGACTTGTCCTTATCAATGTAGCAAGATAACTGATGCATCGTTATGTATTCCTGGACAAACAGCTGGTATAGAATATCTCCATGCGAGGGGGCGATACCTTGAAGATTGTGTTTTTTCAATTCCCTTTCGATGAACTTATTGCCACGCCGGTGAATGCGGCCAATGACCGCGAGTACATTATTTCCATTCATAATCCCATGTTAATTTTAAGCAAAATATGTGTCAAGCCTTTCCCCGTAAAGCCGCACTTCCCGGCGTAGATTTCTTCAATATTCCGCTTCCAGCCGGTGAATTCCTGTCGATCGGGTTGTGATTATGGGTACCTTCACTACGTTGGCCGCTGGCACCTGACCCATTCGTAACAGCCTTGTTGTTGCTTTGTTAACAGATCGTGATCTGAAAGCAGGCGTTTTAATATATAATAAAATAGACTGGAACTTTTATACTCTGGAGGTTAACCCATGAAAAAATTATTCGGCGCTGCCGCGATCGCCCTGTTTATTGCAGGATGTACGGCTGCGTCTCCTATAGATACTGCTCACGCCGCTTCTCCCTTACTCCTTGCTGTGGATGGACAGCCTGCCCTCACACCTCTTCATCCCTTCCATTCCGGAGGAATCTTGTATGTACCCGCAAGAGTCTTGCTCGAATATTATCCCTGCCAATTGATCTGGGACAATGTCCGTAAACAACTGACCCTTAGCGATATCAGCTCCAATACAGTCCTTACACCCGGCAGCTCAGCCATACAAATCACCTATACACAAACAGACGGCAGTAATGAAGAAATGCAAGAAGGACCTGTCATCGTAAAGGACGGACATAATTATATCCCCGCTGATACATTGTATGATCTTACCGGAGCTGAAAGTAAGCTTGAGACCACAGGGAATACAGTATCCATTGTGCCCGGAAGTGTCAGCACGACGGTTCGGGTTCCCAAGGAACCTCTTGCCGTTGCAGCGAACAACTCCAAGATCAAGCTATATACCGCACTTAAGAACGGCGACACTTATAAAGGATTCATACTTGAAGTGAATGGCCGGAAACAAACCTTCAATTGGTCAGCTCCAAGAATCTACAACTCTCCGCCCGAGCTTCACTATGCCGATGTCGATAACGACGGGAAGCCGGAAGCAATCGTCATTCTGACGCGGGGTACCGGAACCGGAATTGTTGCGCAGGAGGTCCATGTCGTAAAGCCTGAACTGTGGAAAGAGCTATCTCTCCCAGCAGCAGATAAGGCAGCTGCCACTGCCGTTACCTCCAGTCTGGCCATCCATCAAAAGGATGTACTGATCCGCCTTGAGGTCAAAGGAGCAGAACCGTCCAAGCTAACACTGCGGCTTCCCGGCCGTGCAACGGATAATGGTTTGGATTATTTCGGCAAGGAGGCAGGAATCGGCGCTGTTACCTATTACCAAGTGGAGGGCGGCAAACTAAAGGCAGAGACCAGTGTAATGGTCGGAATGCAGGAAAGTATAGGAACACTCATGCTGGAGTACAAGGCAGGCGGGAAGGGAATGGAACTGGGTTCAATCAAATTTGAGCCCGATGCTGCCATCAAGCCGAACATGGAGCCTAAGCAGGGGTAATCGAACAAAATCAGGAGTCTGCCGGAGACAACAGAAGGAGGTTCAAGAAACCAATGATAGATGCCCATATCCATCTAGAGCAATATAATGACACTGAGCTGGAGTCCATGTTGCTTGAGCTGCCGGGACTCGACATCGAATCGCTGATCGCAGTCTCGATGAACCTGGATTCCTGCATCCGCACGCAGAAAATCGCCGCATTATATCCAGTCCAGGTAAAACCGGCCTATGGCTTCCACCCCGAGCAGCCGCTGCCACAGGAACCCGAGCTTTACGCACTGCTGGACTGGATTGAACGCCATGCCGGTGAAATGACTGCCTTAGGCGAAATCGGATTACCCTACTATACACGGGCAGAAGCGCTGGAGCGGGGCGAAGCCTTTGAGATGGAGCCGTATATCAGGCTGCTGGATACCCTGCTTGGCCTTGCTGCCCGCCTGAACAAGCCCGTTGTACTGCATGCCGTATACGAGGATGCTCTGACCGCTTGCGATCTTCTGGAGAAGCACGGCATTACCCGCGCGCACTTTCATTGGTTCAAAGGACCGGAAGAAGCTATTGTCCGCATGATCGAACGCGGATATCATATTTCCTTCACTCCGGATATTCTCTATGAACCGGAGATCCGCGACCTCGCCCTCCGCTACCCGCCGAAGCTGGTAATGGCGGAGACAGATGGACCTTGGCCCTTCGAAGGTCCTTTTGCCGGGAAGCCCACCCATCCGGCCATGATTCGTGAAGTTGCAGCCGCCTGGGGGGCACTGCATGGTTATTCCGCCTCCCAGGCGGCGGCCATGCTGACTGCGAATACGGCGAGGTTCTATGATTTCTAGATAGAGACGCGCTGCCGCCGGGGAAGAAGGATGTGTAATTGCCGGCAAGTCAGAGCTAGCCCTACAGCGGGATTCTCTCTACACCTGACAATTTCTCACCGGTGAATTCCATCCGGTAAATATCCGGCTTCGTAGTCTGCATCAGAAATTCCAGTCCATAGTCATCGGAGAAATACCCCATCATTAAGGCCATCACCAGACCATGGGTGCCGATGACTATGTTTTCACCCGGGTGCTTCCGCAGGATATCCTTAAGGACTTGGACCGCCCGATCTCGGCATTCATTATTAGACTCTCCGCCCGGTAAGGCAAAATCCGCGTCTGCATACATCTTCCTTAGGGCTGGATACAATTCATCTTGTGGCAACGGGCGGTTGCCTTCCATCCAGATTTTTTCTTTTAGCGCTTCATCGGGAACAATCTCCTGGCCCAGTTCTTCTGCTAAATGTGCTATCGTCTGTACCGCACGGACATAAGGACTGCTGTAAAATGCATGAATCCCTTCACTCCGTAATTTTGCCGTCACCCGACGGGCATCTGCTTCACCTTTGGGAGATAACCCGCGTTCTCTCTCATCTCCTCCGGTTTTGGGAGACTCTCCGTGCCGTACCATGTAAATGAAAGTACTCATTTCAATTAATCCTCCTGAAATTGTATTGCCGGCTTTGAATTCCTTCAATAACTGCAACTGCCTACAAGCCTGCGGTTGAAGCATATGCTTCTCCTAACAATTTCTCCGGGAGGATTCCATGTCCTCCTGCAACAAGAAAAATAGACCAACCAATGGTTTCTGGCTGACCTAAAACTACCAAAGAGCCACGCAGGCTTGTTGGATGTTTAAGTTGATTATGCAAGTCCTACATGGAAAGCCCTAAGTGGGAAGCCCTAAGTGTACTTTGTACAGTTATATCAGGGATATTTGCACATATGGGAGAGTTAATTGTATTCTGTACAGCTAAAAGTCGGCTATCCACCGAATTTCGGGCAATCAGCTAATTTTAGCTGTACGAAATACAATTAAAAGTAAAATCAGGCCCTGGGGAGTCACTTTAGCTGTACGAAATACAACTATAAATCTGCCACCCGGCAAATGAGGCAACGTGAGAGGTCCAGCTTACCAAAACACAACTAAATAACTCCAGGCCCTGCTGCCCTACACCCAATTCGTCCGCTGAACCAGTTAACTACGCCGTCACGCCATTTAGAGCCACTTCCACTTCTATTGAGCACACTTCTATACAGCACACTAAGATCCAGCATACTCCTGTCCAGCACACTTCTGTCCAGCACACCTCTGTCCAGCACACTTCTATCCAGCACACTAATATCCAACACACCTCTGTCCAGCACACTAATATCCAGCACACTAATATCCAGCACACTAATATCCAGCACACTTCTATCCAGCATACTAATATCCAGCACACTTCTGTCCAGCACACTAGCTGACCTGTTCTACAGAACTTACTCTCTCCCGCTTTGCAACTGGCCAAAGCACACGTCCCAACACTATACCGGTCAGACCCAGAACAGCTTGGATGATGCCGAAGTTGACGAAGATTTGACCAGGACCGGCAAGTTCGACCAGCAGACCTCCCAGCAGCGGGGCAACAATCATCACGGCACCGAGGATCGTGCTCTGAATACCGAATACCCGGCCTGTCATATGTGGAGGCGTTTCTTTCTGCAGGCTATAATTAAAGGCTACAATAAACATTCCGTTCCCGATGCCCAGTACAAATCCCAGCAGCAGCACCCAGATTACAGAAGCTCCAGGCTGGAGCAGTCCCAGGCCGAGAACTGAGCCGCCGATCAGCACATAACCGGTGCCAAGTCTCCAGCCATACCCCGTTCCCAGCTTCAGCTTGTTCATGACGAGGATGATGAGCACAGCCCCCACACCGGAAGCGGCAACCATCCAGCCCAGCAGGGATTCATTGGCCGGCGAAATCATCCGGAACAAGCTGGTAAATTGAAAATCAATCATCTGGATCGCCAATGCCCCCGTAAGTCCGAACAGCATCGTATTCAGCAGCACTCGGCTGTGCAGCATAAAGCTCCAGCCTTCCTTCCACATGGTGCGAAGCGGAACCCGTTCCTCTGGTGACTCGGGAACAGGATTTGCCTCTCCCGCAGAAATGTTTCTTACCGAAAGCAGCAGCAGGTAGGAGCAGACACGAAAAATGGCATTCAGTAAAATGCACCACTGCGGCGTGAGTACTGACAAGGCTAATCCGCCCAGCAGCGGGCCGGCAATTTTGGAGCCTTGATTTACAATGCCGTTAAGCGAGGTCGCCTGAAGCAGCTGGTCCTCCCTGACAATACTGCGGGTCATAGACTGCTGTGCAGGCACATTCAGTGTAGAAACTGCTGCGCGCAGCGACAGCAAAGGCAGCAGCCAGACCATATCGGGAGCGAATAATACCAGCACGGTCAGAACCGCGGTGAGCAGATCGCATAACCGCATCAGCTTCAGCTTGTTCATCCGGTCGGCGGCCACCCCGGCCACGGAGCCGAGCAATAGGCTCGGCAGTGCTATGGCTACCGGAATCAGCGCCAGCATCAGCGGGCTGGCCTGCCAGCGGTAGCCGACAAGCACTTGAATGGCCAGTGTATCGAACCAATCGCCAAAGGTTGCCGTGGCGAAGGCGCTGTATACACGCATGAATACTTTGTTATGCAGCAGGCTGGTTCCCTGTTTAGTTGAAGCCTCCATCTGTCATTCCTCCAGGTCACATTTAGAATCTTAGAATTGTGTAATTCATGATCCTACTGTATCGGAGAATTGTCAGAGAATTATCAGAGAGCTTTCAATATTTGCTTCAGCACATCCTCCAAAGACTGGGCAAGCCGGTCGAACCCCAATTCCTCAAGCTTGGCTGCAAATTGATTATCATATTTGTGCTGCAACGCTTGAGGAGGAGGGAACATCCGGCAGAAGTGATATATGCGGTACAACGCATGAAGAGGCAGAGGAACGAATCCGGTCATTCCTAGCACCTGCAGCCCTTCATCCAGCAGTTTCTCTGCTTCACGCCACTGCTTGTTGCGCAAACGCCATAGTCCTTTTACTATTTTATAGCTGCCAATCTCCCGCAAAAAAGGCTTGTCCAACAATACTCCCTCTATAGCCTCGTCCAGCCGTTCCAGCTCAGCATCTTCGGTTCCCGCCACCAGATGCACAAACAGCTCCACAATCATCATAACCGGAATGAAATTTTCATAACCGGGTTCAGCAATGACTTGATAGGACCTTTCCAGACGTTCCAGCGCCCTCTCCGGCTGCCCCGCTAAGGTGAACAAATCCAGAATTGTGAGGATCTCCAATTCCACCTGATCAGGTGGAGGCAGCAGTTTTTTCCGGATCACCTGCTCACAGTACGCCAGCTTCGGCTTGGGATCGCCGGAGAAAAAGTAGAACAGCAGCAGGTAAAAAAGCCGGTCCTTTAAAGGCACCTCTTTCGTATACAGCAGCCACTCCAAATCCCCTTGCACAAAGTGAATAACCATGGAATAATGCGGGTCCAGCTCATAGCCGAGTATGTCCTGCTGACGCGCGAGGGTGAGCATCGATTTGCCCTGGCCGTATACATGAAACTTGCCGAACACGTCACGCATCGTATCGCGCAGCTCCGGATCATGCGTGGTCGGTGTAATCATCACACTGCCCAAACCCGGCACTGCCAGACTATAACCAAAGCCCCGTACCGTCTTGATATCAAGACCTTTAAGTCCGCGGAGCTTTTTGCGCAGCCGGTAGATATGATCATCCACTGTCCGTTCCACCGGATACTCCAGCGGCCATACTTTATCCAGAAGCTGCTCCCGGCTGAAGGTCCGCCCCCTGTTATGGTATAAAAACTGCAGGAGTGCAAATTCTTTAGGCAGCAGCTCGATCGTCATTCCTTCGGCCGACACTTTATATTCGCTCCCGTTTAATTCCAGATGCATAGCTGAACCTCTTTTCCACGGATGAATCTATCACTTTATTATAACAGCCAGCCTTCACCCAGCTCCAGCGGGAAAAAGGCAAAAAGAGCAAACCCGCAACTTCCTGCAGGTTTGCTCTTCCTTCCACTCTACCTATTGCGGTTTGCAGCAGCAGTATCTCTTATCCGCAGATTATCCTGCCATATTGTTAACTGCATCCTGTTCAGAAAATACAGAGATATGATCCACGGTGCCGGAGGACTCCGGAATAATGAATTTGAGCTGGTATTCCTTGCCGGCTTGGTATATGTAGATCTTATCGCTGCCGTTCACCGCAGTGCCGCCCGGCTTGCCGAGTACTTCCTCAATCTGCTTCAGAGTCAACTTCTGCAGCTCAGCAGCGCTTGAGCGGACATCGAAGATCCGGCTGCCTTTATTGAAGCCAAATACGACATGTTTGTCGCTGTAGACTGAATACATCCCTTTACCCGCCGAATCCTTCGTGTCCGGCTCTCCCCATGCTGCTTCGACCTCATCTATTAAACCGCTGTGCGCAGCATATTCTACACCCGGCACTTTGCCCTGTTTGGCAAGCTGGAGCAGTTCTTCCAGCTGCTTGCTGCTATCCTGCAGAGCTGCAGCAGAAGACCCTCCAGCTCCAGAGCTTGGTGAAGCTGCCGCTGCCGGCTGTGAGGTTGGAGCAGATGAAACGCTCGCTGCCGGCTGTGAGGTTGCCGGTGCACCCGTACCAGCCGCCGTTGTCGGCGATGCAGATGCCGCCGCCTGTTGATCAGAAGAATCACAAGCCGTGAGCCCGATCACCCCTGCCAATATAATGATGCCGGCTATTGATCTAAATGTTGTTGTCATCTTGTCATCTCCTTGATCGACCCTAACGTTCCTGTAGTATGGGTTCCAGTAAGAACTAACTGCTAGTATTGACGGAGGGAAATAAAGAAAGGTTGCAGCAGCAGATACACTGCCAAGCAACCTGAAACAGTTAAAGCACAGGGATTACCATAAGTACTGAAACAACTTTTGGCACAAGAAAAGACGCCACTTGGCTGCCTCAGCAGCTAAGTGGCGCAATCGGAATCTTTTACCCGCTTGTCTAGATTAAATCCGACCGCTGCAGCAACCGCTGAATCATTGCGGCAACTTCGGCTCTTGTGATAGATGCCTGCGGATCTAATCGTGTAGAAGTTCTGCCGGAAACAATTCCGGCGGCAACACTATCTGCAGCACTGCTCACTGCCCATTTCGAAACGCTGCCTGCATCCGTAAAGGAACTCAGCAGCTCAGAGGCCTCTTTATTCTGTAGCTTATCTTTCAATGCGGTGATTTGCATTGCTTTTGCAATCATTGTCATTGCTTGTTCACGGGTGATCTTGTCCAGCGGACGGAAGTTGCCGTCTTCAAACCCGTTAATTAGTTTGTACGCATACGCTGTCTGCACTGAACTGCTATACCAATCCGAAGCCTTCACATCCGAGAAAGCACCCGTACCGTTCTCCAGTTTCAGACCTAACCCCCGTACAACGATTGCGGCGAATTCGGCCCGTGTAATCTCTGCAGCAGGATTAAACGTTCCGTTCCCAACGCCGTCAATAATCATGCGTGAGCCCATGTTGTTGACGATATCTTTTGCCCAATGACCGTCCATATCCTTGAATTCCAGCGGATGCCAGATAATCGAGTAGGTGCTGTTGGTCAAGCTATTGACGATGGCAAAATATTGTTGATCAATCTTAGCCACTTTTGTCGGCACATGTCTCACCGATCCGTCCGGCTCAACCACAATCCCGGTTGTAATTCTGTTCGGGTCCACACCATCCGGAAGAGCAATCATCCGCTCTACATAAGCGTTAAACTTCGTTATTTCAACCGTGGTATCCCCGTATTGAGCCCGGATTACAAAATCAAGTGGTGGAGCAGCAAGCGTAAACTCCCCTGCAGCCGCCGAATTCTCCACTATTCTCAGCGTATCCGCTGTCGGCTTAGCGATCTCAATTTGAATTTTGATATCTTCAAGGGCAACTGACGCTCCAAGCTGTGTTGAAATAGACTCAATGTTAATTTGCGCCGCAGGAAGCGTGTAAGTGGCATTTCCGCTTTTAAACTCAAGCACCGCCTGCTTTTGTTCCATACTCTTGATTATTTGGCCGCTTAACTCGCCTATGACAATATTAGAACTGCTGATCACCGGAATCGTTATCAGAGCTCTTTGGCCTTCGGCTACCAGTCTTTCTTCCAGCTTCTTCTGATCAACTACGACAGTTGTAACACTCTGCCCGTTCACGGTGGAGGTTGTTGCTGTTCCTGCTCTTTCCACCTTGCCATTAACAAAAACATCAACACCGTCGTTTGTCACTGGAGTCGTGCTTACAGGCGGGGTCTCATTCCCTCCTCCACCAGATGGCGCGGATGGCGCGATTGGCGTAACTTCGTTCGATAGAGCGGATGAGGCACTGCTGCCTGCACCGTTAATCGCTTTTACCGTAAAAGTATAAGCTGTGCCGTTTGTCAGTCCTGTAATTGTAATGGGGCCTGTTGTTCCAATCCCCACAATGTTGCCTGGCGAAGCCGTAACCTCATAACCGGTAATTGCACTGCCTCCGGTCTCTGCCGGGGCCGTAAAGCTTACCACCGCTTGTCCATTTCCGGCTACTGCGGTTATATCCGTCGGCGCGCCCGGAACCGTTTTTGGCGTTGCGTTCAATTCGTTCGAAGCCGCGCTATCCCCTGCTTCATTGGCCGCTTTGACCACAAAATAATAGACTGTTCCATTATTCAATCCTGTCGCCTTATAGCTGTATACCGAACTGCTGACTGTAGCTATTTCATTGCCGTATTCAGAGGAAGAAAGTCTCTGGAATATCTTGTACCCTGTTGAACCCGTAACCGGACTCCAGATCAGGTTGATCTCGCCATTACCGGCAAAAGCGGATTGCAGGAAAGGCACTCCCGGGATAGGCACCGACGTATCGGTTACTGTAATAACAAGTGTCTGCACTGCGCCCGCTGTAAAGTTGAACGTTAAGCTCGTCGTGCCTTCTGCCAGCGTAGCCAAGTAATCCTTCTGGAGCGTTACTGTGTTGCCTGACACGGTGTAATCACTTCCTGCGGCAAGATATGCCACACCGTTTGAGATGCTGGTGAGATTATTGTCATTCAGCATCATCGTTATTACAACATCCGCCTGTTTGCCCGTATTCTTGTCGAAGCTTGCAGTCTTCGGACTGATTGAACTGTTATTGGCTGTTGAAATCGTGTAGCTCTCGCTCAGCACGGAGCTGTCTGTCATCCCCGGTTTCACCGCGATGGCTTTAATCGTCGTCGCGCTCGTCAGGGTGATTGGACCGCTATAAAGCGTGCTGCTGCTGGTTGGCGTTGTGCCATCCGTCGTATAGTAGATCACCGCTCCGCTGGTGGCGCTGCTCAGCGTTACCTCCGTGCCCGACGCTACCTCGCCTCCGGCTGGATTCGCTGTCGGCGCTGCTACTTGCGCCATAATCGTGTAGCTCTCGCTCAGCACCGCGCTGTCTGTCATCCCCGGTTTCACCGCGATGGCCTTAATCGTCGTCGCGCTCGTCAGGGTGATTGGACCGCTATAAAGCGTGCTGCTGCTGGTTGGCGTTGTGCCATCCGTCGTATAGTAGATCACCGCTCCGCTGGTGGCGCTGCTCAGCGTTACCTCCGTGCCCGACGCTACCTCGCCTCCGGCTGGATTTGCTGTCGGCGCTGCAACCTGCGCCATAATCGTGTAGCTCTCGCTCAGCACCGCGCTATCCGTCATCCCCGGTTTCACCGCGATGGCCTTAATCGTCGTCGCGCTCGTCAGGGTGATTGGACCGCTATAAAGCGTGCTGCTGCTGGTTGGCGTTGTGCCATCCGTCGTGTAGTAGATCAACGCGCCGCTGGTGGCGCTGCTCAGTGTCACCTCCGTGCCGGACGCTACCTCGCCTCCGGCTGGATTTGCTGTCGGCGCTGCAACCTGCTGCGCTGCAATCGTGTAGCTCTCGCTCAGCATCGAGCTGTCTGTCATCCCCGGTTTCACCGCGATGGCTTTAATCGTCTTCGCGCTCGTCAGGGTGATCGGTCCGCTGTAGAGCGTACTGCCGATGGTTGGCGTTGTGCCATCCGTCGTATAGTAGATCACCGCTCCGCTGGTGGCGCTGCTCAGCGTTACCTCCGTGCCCGACGCTACCTCGCCTCCGGCTGGATTTGCTGTCGGCGCTGCAACCTGCGCCATAATGGTGTAGCTCTCGCTCAGCACGGAGCTATCCGTCATCCCCGGTTTCACCGCGATGGCTTTAATCGTCGTCGCGCTCGTCAGGGTGATCGGTCCGCTGTAGAGCGTACTGCCGATGGTTGGCGTTGTGCCATCCGTCGTATAGTAGATCACCGCTCCGCTAGTTGCGCTGCTCAGCGTTACCTCCGTGCCCGACGCTACCTCGCCTCCGGCTGGATTCGCTGTCGGCGCTGCTACTTGCGCCATAATCGTGTAGCTCTCGCTCAGCACCGAGCTGTCTGTCATCCCCGGTTTCACCGCGATGGCCTTAATCGTCGTCGCGCTCGTCAGGGTGATTGGACCGCTATAAAGCGTGCTGCTGCTGGTTGGCGTTGTGCCATCCGTCGTATAGTAGATCACCGCTCCGCTAGTTGCGCTGCTCAGCGTTACCTCCGTGCCGGACGCTACCTCGCCTCCGGCTGGATTTGCTGTCGGCGCTGCAACCTGCGCCATAATGGTGTAGCTCTCGCTCAGCACCGAGCTATCCGTCATCCCCGGTTTCACCGCGATGGCCTTAATCGTCGTCGCGCTCGTCAGGGTGATTGGACCGCTATAAAGCGTGCTGCTGGTTGGCGTTGTGCCATCCGTCGTATAGTAGATCACCGCTCCGCTAGTGACGCTGCTCAGCGTTACCTCTGTGCCCGACGCTACCTCGCCTCCGGCTGGATTTGCTGTCGGCGCTGCAACCTGCGCCATAATGGTGTAGCTCTCGCTCAGCACGGAGCTATCCGTCATCCCCGGTTTCACCGCGATGGCCTTAATCGTCGTCGCGCTCGTCAGGGTGATTGGACCGCTATAAAGCGTGCTGCTGGTTGGCGTTGTGCCATCCGTCGTATAGTAGATCACCGCGCCGCTAGTTGCGCTGCTCAGCGTTACCTCCGTGCCCGACGCTACCTCGCCTCCGGCTCCGGTTGGATTCGCTGTTGGCGCGTCCACTTGCGCTAGGAATCCGGTTGCCGCCATCACTAATTGCGAACTCCCGGAGATAACAATTCCACCATTCAGCTCCATCAGTGCATAAATCGCATTGATATCAATGTCCGACAAATCAACTCCAGCATCCTGCCAGGTAGAGCCCTGGTCTCCCGTGTAGTAAATCCCCGGAACATTGTTGCTGTCGTATGCTACTATATAAATATTGTTTCCCTTTTGTCCCATCATCGTAGAACCCCCGTAGAAACTATAAGTACCAGTTAAAGTTGGGGCGCTCCATGCCGAGAGATCATCACTCGTGCGGGAGAATACTTCATAGGTTATTGAATCATACCCGGTCAGGACATATTTACTTCCGTCATATACAATATTATTAAAAACATCCGTTTGATTCGGATAAGCACCGGAGTGATTTACCCAGGTGTCCCCATCCGCTGAGGTCCAGATACCGGCCTGGTCTACATTGCCGCTGCTATCATAACCATATCCTAAAGCTATAAATTGATTATTATCATAGGTTACGGTATATAGAGCATCAAGGGATTGCACAGGCAGCACAGGCTCATTCCAGACCACCCCGTCAACCGACGTTTTTATTTTGGGCACCGAGCCTAAGCCTGTCCCAACTGCAACAAATTTCCCGCTGCCAAAAGTGATATCTGTCAAAGATGTGGAATCGTTTATACTGCTCCGCACAGTCCACGCTGAACCATCGGTTGAGGTGGCCAGCGCTGTTGTCGTTTGACTCACGTCACCGATCGCCACGTATTTGTTATTGCCGTATGCTGCGGCCGTAAAGGTTCCTGTTCTTGAGGATAAAGCGGCTTTACTCCATGAAGTCAAGTCACCCGAAGTCCATATAGCCCCATCGCCCCCTTGTTTTCCAGCAGCGACATATTGGGATCCGTCATGGATAACTTCATAGAAAGCCCCTCCCCATTTATAGCTCCAATCCGAGCCGTTAGGGGATACCATCATTCCTTCATTTCCCAGACGGAAATATTTTCCGTTCACGAACATCGAGCTCTGAGTCACAAAATAATTCTTAAACGGCTGCATCGTCCATGTGGTTCCGTTCGTCGAGGTATACACAGCACCATAATTAGGAGATTCATAGCCGAACAAGTAGTATTTCGTACCATCATAAAATCCATTAAACATCTGATTATTATATTGAGAAGAATTCTGCTTAAAGGGGGCACCCAGTAAAGTGAAAGTTGAGAGGTCTGTAGAGGTCCAAATATATGCCAAAGGATCTGAAATATAATAGCGGTCCTTCATCCAGGTGATCATGTTTGTACCAATAGATGGTCCTGAAGGGCCTGACGGCTGTGCTACAGTCCAGGTTGTGCCATTCGTGGTGGAATATATTTTCCCGTTCCCGGCGCCAATAGCCAGTCTGGATCCATTATTCCCTACCGTTATTCTCGTTACATAATCGCTAGAAGCAAGGCCCGTAGGGACGACTGAGGTCCAAGTAATTCCGTCTGCCGACGTTAAATATTTCCCCTCTGTTGTGGCGTAGAATGCACTGTTCCCATTAAATTGAAGAAATTCAACATTCCCTATCCCCTTGCTCACATTGGAGGTGCGCTGCGTCCATGTTGTGCCGTCGGGTGAAGTCAGAATGACTCCCGCGCTCCCGGCTACGACAAATAATCCGTTTCCATAAGCTACCCCGTTAAAAGTGAAAGAGCTCGGATCTGCCACTCCAGTGTAGGTGATGTCTGCTTTTGTTTTTACGTTCACCCAGGTCTCTGCATCCGCTGATTTAATAATCGCCCCGTAGTAACCAACTGCGATATACGTATTATTGCCATAGGCAAGATCCGTCATTGCACTGGATGGTAAATTGTCGTAGCTTTTCAGCGTAAAAGAATCCGATGCAGGATTAGCAGCATTTACAGCCTGCGGGTGAAACAAGAACAGCGTTAGAACTCCAAGCAACATCGTTCCTACAGAAAAATAACTTAAACCTCTTTTCATCATTAGCTGCCTCCATTATGTGATCTCGTCTATGAAACTGACAATTTTGTGAACAAACTTTATATCCCATAATTCGACATCTTACGCCTAACTCCTCTAAAAATTAATCAATTAAAAAAATAAATAAAAAAGCAGCTATTTGGACAACTCCGCATAGTTGCTTTTGAGTTAATTCGATCTGCTATTCAACTCTGATTTAGCATCTAAGGATAAAATCCCCTGCTTACGCAACCATAATCCTCCAGCACGCATCTTAATAGTAAAGGGAGGGGAGCTTCATCTGGATATTATAGAAAGAATTATTGCTAGGGATGAGTCGGCTCTCCGCCTGTTGATGGAGCTTTATGGTGATGTGCTGCTCAGAACCGCCTGCCTGCTGCTTAAAGACCAGCAATCTGCCGAAGAAGCCGTGCAGGATACCTTTATTCAGGCTTACGCCAAAATGGCCCAGCTTCAGGATCCGCAGCGGTTAAAGGCCTGGCTGGTTTCCATTGTTGTCAACCGCTGCCGGATGAAGCAGCGGACGTGGGGCTGGCGGAGCATTTTCCCTGCGGCGGAGAGCGGACAATGGATGGAAGAGTCCGGTGCCTCCGCTGGAGCGGAAGAACACTTTATGGTGGAATGGCATCATGTGCGGTTGGTCGAAGCCGTCCGAAGCCTGGATTACATCTATCGTGAAAGTCTGACCTTGTACTATTTCCATGAAATGAGCATCCGCGAAATATCCGCGGAGCTGAACACAGCGGAGAATACGGTTAAATCCCGTCTGGCCAGAGGCCGGATGCTGCTTAAGCAGACTTTGGAGAAGGAGGGCATTTCCTATGAATACGGATCGTGAACAAATCAAACAGCGGCTTGATGAGGAGCTCCGTCCCGTCACTTTCACAGGTCATGAACAGGTACTGCGGCAAACCCACCCTCCTACGGGCCGGGCCCGTCTGCTGGCACTTTGGAACAAGGAGCTGGAAATTCCGCTCAAAGCTGTTGGGGCTTGCACGGCAATCCTCGTAACAGGAGCACTGCTGTTATATTCACCGCATACCGGTACTGAAACCCAGCAAGCTGTTCAGCAGCCGGGACAACGTGAATTAATCAAAGCCGGAGGCAATATGTACTGGAAAGACATCTATGAGCGGGCGGTGAAACGGTATGAAAATTAGATTAAAGGTCAAACATCTGGTGCTGTTTGTGCTGCTGCCCCTCTCTCTGTTGGCTATTGTAGCTGTTGTACAGCCTTTCTCACAATCCCGAACAGGAAGCCCCTCCTTATCGGCTTCCACAGCCAAGGATGATCGAATAAAACTTCTCAATACTCTAAGTGGCAGCACCGGCAGCAAACGGATAGAGCTGATCCGCACAAAGGTCATTGAACCCGGCAATCTAGATACCTCGTACAGCTTCAATGTGTATATCGGAGCTTCGATGACTCAGTCATCACAAAGCGAAAACGAAGAACCTCATTCCCCTCTGCTTCCCGGAGACAGGATCAAATTCCTGCAGGAGTATATTAGGCAAGGCCCTGCTGACTATTCTATGCTGAATGCGGTCAAGCAGCTGCTCTATGAGTACGACGTGATTGGCACAATGGATGATGAGGCTGACCAGGCACTGGCAGCTGCGGTGGAGCGGATTAGCAGCAACTCCTCCTTGGCAAAGGAACTGACGCTGATCCGGGCAGAACGGGCACTGAACAGCGGTAATTTTACAGCGGCGGAAGACCTGCTTAAGCAAGCGGATTTCCCTGTCCAGTACAACGATCTGGAAATAGATGCCCATACGGCCTGGCTTGGCGGACGGCTGCTTTTTGCCCAAGGGAAAAGCCGTGAGGCATTAACTCTGGTTACAGCCGCGCTGGAACGTTACCGGTTGGAGTGGGGAAAAGTGGAAAATGAATATGGCGGGGGCGAAACGCAGGAGATCCATTCGAGAAAAAGCGGCGATGACAGCAGTACTGGAGCCTTTGAACAGGGAAGTACTAACAGCGAAA
This sequence comes from Paenibacillus sp. FSL L8-0470, assembly GCF_038008625.1. NCBI lineage: Bacteria > Bacillati > Bacillota > Bacilli > Caryophanales > Paenibacillaceae > Paenibacillus > Paenibacillus sp. FSL L8-0470. Next base: position 1,276,472 of record NZ_JBBOZM010000001.1, on the reverse strand, counting down.
TTAGGCTTATTGCCCTTCAGACGGCGTTGCAAGCTGTTGTAGATATGGGTATCCATACACCGGCGACCCTACAAGGTACACTCACCAAAAGCAATGGAACCCCGGTGCCGCGCGCCGGCATCTTTCTCCGTGCGGAAAGCGAGATCTATCATAGTGTGATGCAAGATTCCGAACCCTATCAAATCGTTACCGACGAGAACGGGCATTTTGAATTCAGCGGGGTCATTCCCGGCTTCTATCAGCTTCAGATCGGCGTCAGCTTTGCCCAGATTGACGGCTGGACCTGGCCTGTACAGTCTGAGGACTGGATTGAAATCAAGCCAGGGGATGATTTCACCAAAAATATCGTTCTGCAGCCACTGCTTGAACTGAAATCTCCCGTAAATTCACAAGTGGTTACAGATTCCTCTGTTAAATTTGAATGGGAACCAGTAAAAACCGCGGCATATTACAACCTGAGCGGTACCGTCATAGAGGGAGGCTCATTCACTACCATAGTCCGGCAGAACATTAAGGATAATAAGGTAACCATCCCGGCAGAAGAGTTATACGATGCCGGCGGCTTCTCCATCAGCGGTGGCGCAGATGACTGGAAAACTATTGATCCGTCCTCCCTGCTTGGGTTCGCAGATCCTGAAGGCCGGTTCTCGTGGACCATCGATGCTTTTGATGAGCAAGGCAAGCTGCTTACCCGCAGCAACGGCTACCGGCTGAACGATGATACCGTGGGCAATCTGCCTTTCTTTTATTACAAGTCGCGTACACTTACTGCCGCAGATAAGCTTGTTAAGGACAAGAAGCTCGAACAGGCACTGCAAGCCTACCGCCGGGACTACGCTGCAAATCCGCAGGATGCCCATGCCCTGAAAATGCTAACCCATCTCCTGACAGCCAAAGCCTCCTATGCAAAAGATAAACAAGCGGAGGATGCAACAATTCCCTTGTTAATCCAGCTCGTTCAGCTGCGTCCGGATGCCAAGTTTACCTTTTCACTTGTAGATCACTACTTTGACCACGCCGACTGGATGAACTATAACAAATATTATTCCATATATAATGAGCTTGTTCAGGAAAAGCCAAGCTCTTATGTGATGGCCATCCATGCTGCCGCACTGATGTTTCAGGGGCAATTGGCAGAGGCCCGCAAGCAGTTTGCCGTTGCGCTGGAGGAAGACCTCAGCCACCGCTTTATCGGCAGCTATCTGGCGGCGGAACTAGCCGCCGGCCAGCCGCTTTCTTCCGTGCTGGAGCTGGCGAAACGTTATCCTGAGCACGGTTATCGAACAAGCGGTTACCGCTGGCCCCTGATGATCTTGAAGCTTCAGTCTGAGCGGGAAAAGCAGCCGGAGGTTTTTGACAAACTGCTGCAAGAGAAGCTTGCTTCTTATGTCGCAGGTGAATCGGAGGCATTGCAACAATGGACCAAGGAGGGGGAGCCTTCAGCACTGAAAATCTTCATGAAGGCTGTACTTGAGGTTAGTTAAGGGGGCACTTTTTCCGGAGACAAGTAAAGGGATAGAATCGGGTAGTTGATCAACCCGTTTCCCTCCCCTTTTGTCTTACTTCAGTTCATCCAGTGCGTCTTTATTTACTACATATGTTCCGGCCATCATATCGTGGAATGCCCGGTTGTAGCGGGTAACCACAATAATCAGGCAATCTACAATAATAATAAGACCCAGAATCTCATTAAGACCATTGTTCAGATTCGCCCAATCGGAAAAATAGCCGGACAACGAAGAAATCATCTTTTCATCAGAAGTTATAACTACCGCAAGCAGCGAGTTGATCAGATAAAGACTGTAGCGGATCACCGACTGCTTCACCGTAGGAAAAGCGCCGCTTCCGTTTACAATTCTTGTTTTGAGCAGCAGCCTCCCCGGTGTCCCGCCATACTTCACAACCATAAAAATATTGAATGCTGCCAGCGCCCCCCACTCAATCAACAGCGGGATTAAAGAATTGTAATTCTCCGCCGCTGAAAGCGACCATCTATTCAGATAATAGGCGGGAATGGCCAGAATAATAAAATCCAGCAGGCTGATCAACACCCTTTTCCAGAATCCCACAAAGTCACTCATTTCAAGCCTGGTTTCCAACGTTTGCCCCATCGAATATTGCACGCTCCCCCTGGAGTGTTTTTACTGCTTCTTCATTCTAAGAAGTAATTCTCCATAATATTCAGTTTTCCTCCAGCAGCGTCCCGATGGTTTTCCGAAGATTCACAATCTCTGCCATCAGTTCCCGGTTCTCTTCCTCTGTCTCCAGGGCATCGCTCCGCATAAGCCGGGCCAGGCTCATCTCCAGCAACTGCAATTCTCCTTCACGAGTCTGCTCCTCAGGGGTCAGCACCCGGCCGCGTTCCTTTGCAGTATATTCCTCATAAGTGCCCGGGAAAAACTGCGGTCTCCGCCCATGCTCCAGCAGCAGCAGCCGGTTGGCGACCTTAGTGTGCAGATAACGGTCATGGGAAACGATAACCAGCCCGCCCGGATAGGCCGCAAGCGCCTCTTCCACCCGTTCCCGGGTGTCGATATCCAGGTAATTAGTCGGTTCATCCAGCACCAGCAGATTGCCTCTGCCGAAGTAGAGGCGGAGGAACGCTACCCGGCATTTCTCGCCCATACTAAGGTCGCCAATGTGCTTAAAGACATCTTCCCGGGGGAATAAAAAGCAGCCCAGAATCGTCCGTGCCTCCGTCTGCGTCATCCCCGGCAATTCCAGCAGACTGTCCAGTAAGGTCGATTCAGGATTGAGATGATCCAATTCTTGAGCAAAATAACCGATTTGAGTACGCGGATGTTGAGTCACTTCACCGCCGGAGGGCTGTGCAACTCCTGCGATCAGCTTCAGCAGCGTGGACTTCCCGGCACCGTTCGGTCCCAGAACGGCAAGCCGGTCGCCCCGCCGCAAGGAGAGATTGAAATCCTCCAGCAGCGCCAGGTTGTCTCCATAGGCACAACGGATATTGTGTAAGCTCAGCAGCGCATCTCCCTGGAAAGCTTCACTCTCCAGCTTCATGTTCAGCTTGGGTGCTGCTTTCGGCAGCTCCACGCGATTTTTCTCCAGCCTTGCCAGGCTGGCCTCCTTGGCATGGAGGCGGGAAACATTCTTCTTCGATTTCGAGCGCAGGAAATCGTTCTGTCCGGCGGCGCGGTGCGCCTGCTGGAACCATTCCGCGTAACGGCGGATGCTCTCCAGCAATTGCTCTTTCTCCTGCTCCTGCTTTTTGTATTGCCCTTCAAGCGTGCGGGCCTCCAGCGCTTTCTGCTCGCGGTATTCCCTATAGGCGCCGGGATAACGGCGGCAGCCCTGTGGAGTCAGCTCCAGCACAGCAGTAGCTGTCCGGTCAATGAAAGTACGGTCATGGGAAACGTACAATACCGTACCGGGATAGCTCCGTACCCATTCCTCCAGCCACTCCATCGTCTCATTGTCCAGATGATTCGTCGGCTCATCCAGCACCAGCAGCTTCGGCTGCCGGGCGAGCAGCGCAGCGAGCTGAACCCGTGTCTTCTGGCCGCCGCTGAGCAGGCGGTACGGCTGGCCCCATAACACAGGATCAAGCTTCAGCTGTCTGAGGCATTTCTCCACCTTGGCTTCCCAGCCATAGCCGTCCAACTGCAGATAGCTCTCATAGACCTCTCCATATTCGGCCACCGCCTCTGCATCAGCACCTTCCGTATCCTGAAGCTGCTTGCCCAGTATCTCTAGTCTGCCTTTAAGCGCAGCTAGCTCTTTCCAGCCGGAGAAAACATACTCCAGCACGGATATTTCAATTGAGATCTCCAGCTGCTGGTCCAGCACACCCCATGCCTCCGCGGGCAACCCGTAAGAGACACTGCCCTCCTCAAAGGCCAGACGGCCGAGCAGTCCTTGCAGCAGCGTCGTCTTGCCGATCCCGTTGCGCCCGAATAACAGCACGCGCTCCCCTTCGGTGATTTCAAACGACACACCTTCAAATAGGGCAATGCCATTCCACTCTTTGCGTATATTTTTGGCTTTTATTAAGGTCTTGGTCATATTCATTCCTCCGCTTCATCAAATACCGAAACTAAAAAAACCGCAGCCAGCGGCCTGCGGTAGAGTCGTGTATGAAGGGGGAGCGATGCCAGGAAACAGAGGTGCGGACGTAGCCTCCCCTGTTTAATTGCAGGGCAAGCCGTCAACACCAGCTTCAATCCTCTATTAGCATCGTATAGGCCCCGAACGACACACGTATCCCCGACCGTACACCCTGCAAGGGCGTCCCGTGGCTTGTGCATAAGCACATCACAAGTTAACTGGTCTGTTGCTGGGAAACGTGTTAGTTATTCATCAGTCGGGTGAACCTCCGTAATTGTCCGAATTTATTATTGGTTACAGTATATAAAGCCTGCCCGCGATAAGCAAGGTCAAGAATAATTATAGTTAAGAGCTACCTGTGATCAGCATTAACTCCGGGTGGGATCTCCTCATAGGAAATCATAGCAGTCTCAGTCTCGTTAGGGTCATAGCTCTTTTTGCATTGCGATCCCTACTAGCTTCTCGCCATCCGGTTTGACCAGCACCTTATATCCGCAGGGGCTGAATCCCTGCTTGCAATAGAACAGCAGTGCTCTTGTATTCGTATTGTGGCAGTATAGCTTCATCGTCCGGACTCCATGCTCCTGCTTGGCGGTATCCATCATGGTTTGGAGCAGGTGAGCCGCAACCCCCGTCCCCCGGTAGCTTGGACTTACAATCACATTGCCCAGCCAAATGGTATGGCTCTCCTCATCCTTATCATAAAGATTGGCATAGGCAAGCGGCTCCGGCGCATCACCGGATACGATGACTGTCGGGCTGTATCTGTTCTCAAGCACCTTCAGGATTTGCTCCGCCGTCAGCGGATAGTGGAATTTCGGGCTTACTAAATAAACTTCTTCGGCGTCCCGGACAAACGTACAGATGGTGTCCAGATCCTCCTGTGCTAAAGTCCGGCTGGTCAAATTCAGTGTCATACGGCTCACTCCTCACTCAGTTGTTTTCCTTGTATCCTCAGACTGAAAGAATCCGCCAGATCACTATTTTTGCCGGAGCATCCAGTCAGCTTATATTCAATCTTCTTACCGGTGACCTCTTTACTGATTCCTTTGCAGACACTGGTTCTGACTTTACCTTTTGCGTACTCATCGTGGGTATTGTCATATTTAAATTTTACCGTTTCTCCATCATAGGCAAGATCAATATAGATCGGGTCAGCTTTCATCGAAAACCTCCTTTGCACTTACCTACCTATAAATTCAATATTTATCCTGTAAATCCTGCCCTATCCCCGGTGAAGTGAAAAGCGTTTAAAAATTCCGCCAGTCGTCCAGCAGGCGTTTATGTTAAAAAAACCGTAGCCGGATGCCTTCCCGTCTGCGGTCTTACAATAATTACGATGAACGTTAATTTAGTCCGCGAAAGTCACTGTCTGCTCCTTCGGCTTCCAGGTGAACTGCAATCCGAATAGCCCGGTGACGTTGTCCAGCGGAATGAGCAGCCTGCTGCTCTCCAGCCGTGAAGCTGTCATTGCAACCACTTTCCCATTAACTACCGCTTGAGCAGTCTGCGGCTTGTGAATCACAGTGTGATCCCCGATGGTAATAATAAGTGCACCGGTCCCTGGCTGAAGTTTCAATGTGCCGCCCCAGAGGGCGACGGATTCTCTTAGAGGAATAAAGACTTTGGAGTCCTCCACTACAAAAGGATCCTTTAGCTTTACACTTTCACCATGAATGATGTACGTCCCGGCGAACACTTTATGGCCGAGTGTATAACCTGCTTTGGAAGCAATGGTTTCCATATCCGATGAGGAGGACGTAATAATAACGGTTGTATTCTTGGCCACCCGCGGATACAGCCAGTGGATATCGTCATTATGCATCCGGATGCAGCCGGCGCTGACATATTTGCCGATGGAGGATTCATTATTGTTGCCATGAATGGCGTAAGTTGTGCCCATCGTGCCGTTCACTTTTAGTCCGAGCCAGCGGTCACCGAGCGGATTGGCCGGATCTCCGCCGGGAATCTTCTCCTTGTAGTAAGGTCTGTTCTTGACCTTGACCACAATCGGAAAGCTACCTTCAGGGGTCAGGCTTTTCGTTTTGCCCGTTGCCACCGGAAAAATCTTCTCTAGCTTGCCGCCGCTAAAATAACCGAGTTTGTTTGTCTTCTTGTTGACAATGATCAGCTCTGACGACGCTGCCTTTGCTGCCGCCGCTCCGGGAAAGCAAGCCGTAAACAGCAGCACAAACATTAGCACCAGCTTGATACTGTGCGCCCAATAAGCCTTGCACCAGCCGGCCTTATCATGCGGATTCATGTTGCCCCACCTCCAGGTTATGGGTGATTATAGAAAGTCATCTAGATAGACGAAATCAAAGTTCATTAGTTGCACCGCTGCCTGTACCTATTCGTTCTTGCTAGTCCCACGCTCCTAAAACTGAATGGCCATGAATATTCCGCAGATTTCTCAGAGATAATAAACCCGCAAGTCCAAACTCAACGCCCAAGGAGGCAAATCACTTTGAATTCAAACCTTTCCAGCCAGATCAGCCATTGCGAGCAAATCATTCAACAGCTTGTGAGCCAGACCCAGCAAGCCAGCCAGAATTATCAGCAGCTTCTCCAGCAGGAGCAGCAAAATGCGGTAAGACTGGAAGAACTGGCCCAACGTGAGCACAAGGCTAGTCAAATTATTCAAAATGCGCTGCAGGGCCATAACACTGCTATTCAGCAGATGCAGCAGGTGTCACAGACGCTTAGACAGCTTGAGCAGTCCTCTCAAAATGTCGGAAATAATACAGGCGCTCAAAGCTTCAATCCGTCCTTCAACCCATCCTTTAACCCTTCCTATGGTCAACAGCAGCCTATGCATGCGGTGCATACCCCGGTAAACCCGTCGTTTAATCCGGTTCAATCGCATTCCGGTTCTCCAATCGGCCAAAACTATGGCTCATTGATGAATCAAGGACGGAACTTTCAATAGGACTTGCTTACCTTTCGAAAAGGCTGTCTCCGCAGATTATTCTGCTTGAGACAGCCTTTTGTGCTCTTATCCATACGGTAAATCGGCTGTTGACCATAGCTTCACACTACCAGTCTCCCTCTTTTCTCAGCCAGACTGATGGTTGCCTCCACACCGGAATTGAACTCCAGAAAGTCGCTTTCAACTCCATCGCTGAAAATGACCCCGTCCTCCGGCATCTGCGAGGTAATCCGCAGCGGCTGCTGAGCGCCGATCTGTCCGAAGACAACTCCGGCGGAGGTCGTACGGCTGGGGAAAGGTTCCCGCACCGTGAAATAAAGCTGCGGATGATCCCAGGCCAGCCGCTGACCGGAACCGGCCAAGCCAATTACTGCCTCCGCTTCAGCATCCACTTGCAGCCCGGCTGCGCTGCGGACAATGCCCGTCGCTCCGGCAAGGACGCTCTTGAGCCAGCCGGTGGAACCCATACCGGTGGAGACAATGATGCCGCTGGAGGACTGCTGCTCGGTTACACCATTTAGCTGAAGCTGGTAACGTGCAGACACATGGGTTTTGCGGCCGATGAACAAATCATTGACGCCGTATAGGCTCTGTCCGTCATTAAGCTCCGCCCGGGCAAGGGTCACTTCGCGCACCTGGCGCTGGCCCCGGAACACCTCAGGCAGAAGGAGCCGCAGATCCTTGACGGTGAACGGCAGCAGCACTCCATCCCAGCGCTGCGGATCGGGATTGACACCGATCAGCGGCTGCTCCCGCAAGTATTTCAGCGTATTGGCAACAAGTCCGTCCTGTCCAAGTACAACCACTGTATCCTCATCACCGAAGATGAAATTCGGGACATGCTGCCGCTCCAGCAGCTGAACTCTGCCTATGGCGCTCAGCTCAATCACTGCCGTCTCCACCGCCTTACGGTAATGATGATCCTCGCTGATATAGTCGCTGAAATCCGCACCCAGCCGCTCAATATAGAACTGGGCCTGCTGGATCGTATTGTAGCGGACCACCAGCTCTTCCAGCCGTGTTTTGCGTTTGATCAGAATGATTTTATTCTCGGACATCCGGCCGCTCATCGCCCTCCCGCTCCTCTCGCCGCACCTGCCCCGTTTCCGGCCGATCCGGCCATAATTCCCTGCAGAAGATCCGGCGTAATGTTCAGCTGGCCAATCTTCCCGGCATTCTCAGCCAGTTCCTGGAAGGCGATGGCGATCAGCTTATCCGGATTCATGCCGACATTGGTCAGTGCCTGCAGCACATTTGACGATACCCCCTGCAGCGAATTCATCACCGCCGACAGCTCATAGGCTTTGGCATCCGCTTCCGCTCTTTGGTTGGCCACAGTGAGTTCGATCAGTTCCTGCTTCTTCTCTTCCAGTGCGGTATCGAAGCTGAGCTGCTCTTCCTTCATTTCGTTCTGCTTTTGCTTTACTGAACGCTCTGCATCCAGCTGGGTCTCACGGATCTGCTTCTTCTTCGTCTCAACAGCAATCTCCGTATTCAGCTCGTTTTCCTTCACCCGCCGCTCCTGCTCAATGGAGGCATTGCGCCGTTCATACAGCGCATTGTCTGCGCTGCGGAGAATTTCTTCTCTGGCCTGCGCCTCCAGTGCACGAAGGGTCTCCTTGTTCGGAACAATCGCCAGAATCGACAGCCCCATCAGCTCGATCCCAAGCTTCTCAATTTCCGCGTTTCGTTCGATCTCCCCGGTAATGGTCTTGGCCAGACGTTCGCTTGACTGGATGGCTTCCCGCAGGGGCAGCTGCTCCAGCTGCTTCTTGGTCAGCACCTTAGCAATGTTGATGACCCGCTGGGCCAGCTTGCCGGGATCATCGGACAGGTACGTATTCTTTTTCAAATTGTAGGTATAATTGAGGATTTGTGTGGTCTTGCGGTAATCGACGATCCGGTAGGTCAGCTGGCCCTGGACGGTCACCGTCTGGTAATCGCTCGTAATCTCTTCGAACATAAACGGGACATCAATCGAGGATACCGGCACTACAACAACCGACGTGGTCGGCACGTAATAATGAAAAGAAAGACCGATGCCTTCACGGACGACTTTGCCGTTCTTCACTTTGAGCACATAATCGCTGGGCTGGAATTTCACGAATCGGAATCCGAACATAAACAAAACCTCCTGATTTATGTTATTAACATTTTGTTATTAACAACAGTTTAGCATGAATGTTTGATATTATCAAGTTGTTATTAACATAATGAAACTATTTCTTTTTGAAGCAACGCAACTACTTCTTCCTATCCGGGAGCAACAGATTTGTACAAAATGAAAGAACGGTTTGAATTTTGTCCATTGAGTAAAGAACGGGTTTCCTTTAAGATTGGTTTCTAACGAGAATGATTATCATTATTGTTAATCGTTATATATTTCTGGGGAGGCAAGATTCTATGAAAAAGGCAAGACAACCCTTCGCCGCGTTATGTGTCATCTTCGTGATGAGCATCCTTCTGCTCGCGTGCGGAAATTCAGAACCATCTGCCGGCAATGCTGCGGCTAACTCTGCTGGCAGCAATACCGCCGCGAGCGCATCACCTGCTCCAGAGGCATCCGACGCTGGCACTGGTGAAGCTGCAGCGAAAACCCGCTCCTATACGGATTACAAAGGCCATACTGTGGAGATTCCGGTTACACCGAAACGTATAGTTTACTCCGGAGAAACCTATGGTGACTTACTGGCATTGGGTGTGCAGGCAGTCGGTTATCCGCTTTCGATGGGCGATGGCCAGGTGTTCGAAGGCCAATTGAAGGGTGTCGAGGATGTAGGATTCCCGATTAACCTGGAGAAGACTTTGTCGCTTCAACCCGACTTGATCATCTATGCGGAACGGACGAAGCGGATTTCGAGGCATTGTCCAAAATTGCACCCACTGTAATCTTCGATACTTTCGCCCCGCTGCAGGAACGGCTGGCGGAAATCGGCGGACTTCTTGATAAATCGGCTGAAGCGGAAGCCTGGCTGACCCAGTACAAGTCAAAGGAAACCGCCATGTGGGAGCAATTGAAAAGCGACGGTCTGATGAAAGAGGGAGAAACCGCAGCTGTCTTCACCTATTATCCCGGTGACCGGCTGTTCGTAATGGCCACCACCGGACTTTCGCAGGTGCTGTATGGTGAGAATGGCTTCAAGCCAACCCCCGCGATCCAGAAGGTGCTTGACGAAGGTTTGGGATTCCAGGAAGTATCTATGGAGGCGATTGAACAATATTCCGGAGACCGGATTTTCCTGCTGACTCCTGTTGCCGATGAAGCCAAGCAATCCACAGAAGCAATGCTGAAGAGTCAGGTGTGGAAGAGTCTTCCCGCTGTCAAAAACGGCTATGTCTACACACAAGACATTATGAAGACATCAAGCGATGCAACTACCCGTGAATGGCTGCTGGGAGAAATCCCTAAGTTGCTGAATAATAAATAATTCATCTCTTTCTTAGGGTCCCGGTGTTTAAACGGGGACATATCTGACACAAAAGAAGCTTGTCAACGCCAGTTGATAAGCTTCTTTGTTTTATATACAATGTATTTATTGATAATCATTCTCACTATTGAAGGGAGACCGTACCTTGCAGCATCCCTCATTGCCACCTCTCCCTCTTCGCTCGCTATTGTTTCAGCTGTCCAACGCCGAACTGATTATTCAGCCTGCCGACTCCTGCCCAGTACAGCAGACACCACTCTGTCATACGCTTCTTGTCTTTACGGGCGGCAGCGGAGTGCTGCATATTGACGGCCAGATTGCGCCGCTGAGTGCCGATAAGTGTTACCTGCTGTCTCCCGGAACCTCCTATAGCGCGGACAATCCGGAGATGACCCTGTATTATTACCTTATCTCTTTTACAGCCATTCATGCGGCCGAACGTCCGGAGCGTTATGCCGGGGAGTTGCTGCCAGGCAGACGGGAATTAATCGTTCATCCGTTCACCAGAGTCATTCGTCTGGCGGAAGAACTGATGATGAAGGACAACAGCGGCGACGATGTGCAGCACTACAAGCAGCAATTGAAATTTCAGGAACTGCTGCTGCTGCTCTTCGAGCGCAATTATCCTTCCGGACAGCTGCCAAGTCCTGCAGAATCCGTGGAAAGAACTGTGGAGTATATGCAGAAGCACTATATGGAGAGCATCACGGTGAAGCAGCTGGCAGAACTTGCGGGCATCCCGCTCTGGCAGTATACTCCGCTCTTCCAAAAGCTTACCGGCACAAAACCGCTCAATTATCTGACCGAGCTGCGCATTCACCATTCGAAGCGATTTTTACTGGATTCCGCTGAACCCCTGCGGGAAGTCGCCCGGCAGGTTGGCTTCTCTGATGAATATTATTTCAGCCGCCGCTTCCGCCAGAAGACCGGGGTCACCCCCGGACAATACGCCTATACGCAGCGCCGGAAGCCGACGGTCAAGGATTGGACGGGCCATCAGGTGGAGATCCCCGAACGGCCACGACGCATTGTCTATCACGGAGAAACGCTGGGCGATCTGCTCGCGCTGGGCGTGAAGCCTGTCGGCGGAGATGAGGCTTTTGCGCGGAACAGTGTCTATAAGCACCGGCTCAAGAAGCTGGCCAATGTCGGTTTTCCGCTGGACCCGCAGCTGACTGCCTCATTAAATCCCGATCTGATTATTTTCGCCAACGCGGATGAGCGGGCTTACCGGGTCATCTCAAGCATAGCTCCGGCACTGACCTTCGATTCTTTCGCACCACTCGAACAGCGGATGCGGATACTGGGAAGCTGGCTGGGCAAGCAGCATGAAGCCGAGGCTTGGCTGGCATCCTTCCATGCCAAAAACGCCGCCATATGGCAGCGTCTTTACGAGGAAACACTCCAGCCCGGAGAGACGGCCTCCGCGCTGATATACGACCACGGAAACCATCTGTTCGCCATGGGAAGGACCGGGCTTTCCAGTGCCCTATATGCCCCTGGCGGCCTGCAGCCGACTGAGGTGATCCGGGGCATTCTGGATCAAGAGCTCGGATTCGCCGAGGTCGATCCGGCGCAGCTGCATGCCTATGCGGGAGACCGGATCTTCATGCTCATTCCGGAGCGCAAGGACTCGCGGGAGGCCATGGAGCAGCTGATGCGTAGCCCGCTCTGGAACAGCCTTCCCGCCGTGCGGAAGGGCCAAGTCTATCTGCTAGAGAACGCGAAATGGAACTCTGCAGACGCGTTGACCCGGGAGAAGCTGCTCAATCTGCTGCCCAAGCTGCTAGGCAGCCAGCCGGTATGACCGAAAGAGCAGCCGACATTCAGTTCACTTTCCCCATAGATCCAGAATCGAACGGACTTCCTGCAGCCGCCCGGGATCAATCGGCCGCAGCGGATCGCCGTCTTCTCTTACGGCGGACCCAAAATGCACCCGTTCCACAGCTGTTTCACCCAGAAACTCCCTCAGGCCAGATGCTGTGAGGCCGCTTCCGGCCAGAATGGAGACGGATTTCGCGGAGGATAGACGCTCAAGCACCGCAATCCGTTCCGCACCTTCGGGCGCAGTCCGCTGCCCTCCGGAGGTCAGAATATCCGTCACCTGAGGGTAGCGTGACAGAACCTCCAGAGCTTCGAGCTGATCGGCGGCCTCGTCAAAGGCCCGGTGGAAGGTCACCTCCATGCCGTCTGCAGCCTGAAGCAGCTGCTTGAGCAGCTCTTCATCCACCGTCCGGTCGTGTCGGAGCATTCCCATGACCACCGACAGCCCTCCTATGGCGGCAATATGGCGGATATCGCGCAGCATCGTCTGCGCATCCGCCTTATCATAACGGAATGACCGGGCATGCGGCCGCACCATGACTCTGACCGGGATGCCCACGGCTTCGCGAACGCCTTCCATCAGCCCCAGGCTGGGAGTCAGCCCCCCCTCAAGGATGCCTGAAATCAGCTCAATCCGGTCTGCTCCATGCCGTTCGGCAAGGACGGCATCATTTACGGTCGTTGCAATGACCTCTAACAGCATTGCTTCACTTCCTCTCCTTGATTATGATAATGATATAGAATTCATCCTATTGTATTTAGCTGTTACACTTTATTGGTGAAAGGAACTAATCCGATGACCCCTAAAATCAATGTTGTACTATTGGAGACATTACCGCCGGAGACAGAGCTTGCATTGAGCGGGCTGTTGACAGAAGTAGTGGAAGATGGCGCCTCGATCGGATTTCTCCCTCCGGTCACAGCTGAGGAGGCTTCAGCCTATTGGAAAAGCGTCCCTGATCCGCATGTGCTGCTCTGGACAGCAATGGAGGGCGACAAAATCGCGGGTACGGTGCAGCTCCATTTAGCTGCCAAAGCCAATGCCCGTCACCGCGCGGAAATTGCCAAACTAATGGTACATCCGGAGCACCGCCGCAAGGGCATCGCCGGACTGCTGCTCGATACCGCCGAACAAGCTGCAGCGGCAGCAGACAGAACACTGCTTGTTCTGGATACGCGGGAAGGCGATCCCTCCAACCTGCTCTATCAATCGCGGGGATACATCGAGGCAGGCCGAATCCCGAATTATTGCCGGTCAGCCAACGGGCAGCTGGATGCTACGGTATTATATTATAAGTTAATTTGAACAAAAAAAAGCACGCTCCTCTTTGCCAGGGCACAAGTCGAAATGGAAGCCATATACGCTGAACTTAAGAATGATGGCGTGCTGACTGGTGAAATCTGCGTCAAGGGTTTCACCAAAACAGAAAGTAGGATTCGTAAGTTCACTCTATATAGTAAATAAGCTTACTCACCTTTCATTTCGCCTGCAGCGCGCGTATGGCGGAATCAAGTGCACTTCTGCTCTTCATTCCGCCCTGCAGCGCGCGTGCGGTAAAAATAAAAGCCAGAGTTTCTGCGATTCGCAGAAACTCCGGCTTTTGCTATAGACAGAACTAAAATCCCTTTACGCCCACCACATATCCAGTGGCTGGTCGCGGATGAGAATGGACTGCAAATTGGTGACAGCCCGGTAGAATCCTTCATCTACTGACATCAGCGGATCTTCATGCTCAATGCTTACCACATAGTCGTAGCCGTAAGTGCGCAGCGCGCTCATAATATCCGACCATTCGGAGATGCTGTGCCCGCAGCCTACGGAGCGGAAGGTCCAGGCCCGGGTCTGTACATCCCCATAAGGCTGCATATCGGTCAGGCCGTACATGTTGATGTTGTCCTGGTCAAGATAGGTGTCCTTAGCGTGAAAATGATGGATCGCGCCTGCCTTGCCGAGAATCTTGATCGCTCCTACCGGATCAATGCCCTGCCACCACAGATGGCTCGGATCGAGATTCGCACCAATGGCATCGCAGGTAGCTTCTCTCAGCTTGAGGATCGTATATGGCGTATGGCACAGGAAGCCGCCGTGCAGCTCGATACCGATCTTGACTCCATGCTCTTCGGCCAGCTTGCCGATTTCCTTCCAGTACGGAATCAGCTTCTGTTCCCACTGCCAGGTCAAAATATCGCTGTATACGGTAGGCCAAGGCGTTACCGGCCAGTTAGGTGCTTTGGCGTCGTCACTGTCCCCGGCAGTACCTGAGAATGTATTGACAACCGGTACGCCCATGAGCGAAGCCAGCTTGATCGACTTGCGCAGAATTTCGTCACCTTGACGGGCTTCTTCCTTATCCGGTGAAATCGGGTTATTGTGGCAGCTGAAAGCGCTGATGATAATCCCGCGTTTGGTGAATTGTTCAAGATAGGCCTCGCGGGCCGATTCGCTGGCCAGCAGCTCGTCGGTCGGACAGTGGGCATTGCCCGGATTGCCTCCCGAGCCGATTTCCACGGCGTTCAGGCCAGCGGCAGCAATTTTATCGAGCATCTCTTCGAGCGTTAAGCTTCCGAATACCGGATCAAATACACCTAACTTCATTTATATTCCCACCTTTTCTCTGATTGGCTCCAAAGCTTCGGAATGGCCGTACACCGGATAATCACGTTTGGTCGGAGCACACCAATTGACGCCATTGATAATCACTTTTTGAATTTCCTGGTTGTAATAGGTCGGATATGATTCATGGCCCGGTTGGAAATAAAAAATCTTCCCGCTTCCGCGCCGGTAAGTCGAACCGCTCGGGAACACATTGCCCCCCTCGAACCAGCCTACAAAGATGAGGCTCTCCGGTGCCGGCACATCAAAATGCGCCCCGTACATCTCTTCCTGCTCCAGGTCGATGTATTCGCCGATGCCTTCGGCAATCGGGTGGCTCGGGTCCATTACCCAGAGACGTTCCTTCTCTTCTGCTTCGCGCCATTTCAGGTCGCAGCTGGTGCCCATCAGCTTCATAAAGATTTTGGACATGTGGCCGGAGTGCAGCACAATCAGCCCCATTCCCTTCAGGACCCGGTTGTACACGCGGCTTACAATCTCGTCGCTGACCTCCTGATGGGCAACATGCCCCCACCAGACCAGCACATCCGTATTCTCCAGCACCTCTTCCGTCAAGCCATGCTCCGGCTCGTCCAGGGTTGCTGTTGATGTATCAAAGCCCGCTTCCTGCAGGAATCCGGCCAGTTGTCCGTGAATTCCCTGCGGATATACCCGGCGGATTCGTTCCTCCTGCAATTCATGACGGTATTCATTCCATATGGTTACTCTGGTCACTTTGGACACACTCCTAATTTGAGCTGAATTCAGGGATATGCTGAGTTATCCGTTAATGCAAAATAGATAAGCATAAAATACATGCGGGACTTTAACGCCCTACGTTTCTTAAAGCGGGAAAATTGCCCGCTAAATACATGGGAATGGTCATTTCTCGACACTTAAAGGGAAATTGGCCCTTTAATTCTGCCGGGTGCGGTGAATTTGAATGATCCTTGAAAATTAGCGGGCTCAAATCCCCTTACTTGTCATCTGGATCTACCAGACTCTTAATTAGCGGGCCGTTTTCCTGTTAATGCTTGAAGCATGAGGAAGGATATCCTTCCTTATTACTCAACGTTCTTTAGTCAAAAAACACCGGCATTCCGGTCTCTGACGATTTGTAGATCGCCTCCAGAATGCGGGTAACCACCAGCGCCTGCTCCGGTTTCACCACCGGCTCGGTGTCGTTCACAATGCTGCGGATCCACTGCTCGGCTTCAACCACTGCGGGGTCATCTCCGGCACCGTCATAGAAGTCAACGCCAGCGGCATCAAGTCCGATATACTTCTCGAACGTCTTGCCATAGGCCTCTCCATTAATGCGCAGCCCCTTCTCCATATCCGCTCCGCCTTCCGTGCCGCAGAGCGCGGTCTTGGCTTCGCCGACATCCAGCGTGTTCAGCGCCCAGCTGGCTTCAAGCACGATCGTTGCGCCATTCTCCATCGTAATGAAGCCGATGGCGGAGTCTTCAACGGTGAATTTCTCCGGGTCCCACGGCCCCCAGGCGTTTGCGGCATTTTTGCGGCCGGACAGCTTGTGGTAGGCATTGCCCACGGCATACTTTGGCTTGTAGTTGTCCATCATCCACAGGGTCAAATCAAGAGCATGGGTGCCGATATCGATCAGCGGACCTCCGCCTTGCGCTTCTTCATCGAGAAACACGCCCCAGGTCGGAACCGCACGGCGGCGGATAGCCTTCGCTTTTGCATAATAAATCTCTCCAAGCTCGTTGTTCTCGCATACGGCATGCAGATACGCTGAATCGGCTCTGAACCGGTTCTGATATCCGATCGTCAGCTTCTTGCCGGTGCGCTTCGCAGCATCAATCATCGCCTGTGCTTCCGCAGTCGTCTTGGCCATTGGCTTCTCGCACATTACATGCTTGCCGGCCTCCATGGACGCAATCGAAATCTCCGCATGGGAAATGTTCGGCGTACATACGTGAATCACATCTATGCTTGCATCCTTAAGCAGCTCTCTATAATCGCTGTATACCGCAGCGTTGGCATCTCCGTAATCCGCTTTGGCCTGCTCGGCACGTTCAGGAACGATATCGCAGAAAGCAACCATCACCGCACCTTCCACTTTTTTTAGCGCAGGCATATGTTTGCCGTTCGCGATGCCGCCGCAGCCGATAATTCCAACTTTTAAAGTCATTCTCTCTTAACCTCCACTTGTTGATGTAATATCTCTATCTTACAAATCCGCGGAAGGGCTTTCTTCCTGCAATCTTGCCCTGTTATTCCTGAATATTGTCTTATGATATTTCAGGGGCGATATTCCCGTCGCTTCCTTGAAAAAATGATGGAAAGTCTTCACGCTGCCAAACCCCGCCGCCTCCGCCACGGCAGACATGGGCAGGTTCTCATTGAGCAGAATCCACTTGGCTTTATTCAGCCGGTACTCATTCAGGAAGGCCACAAAGGTCATGCCCGTATTTTTCTTGAACAGCTTAGTAAAATAATACGGGCTGAAGCCCATATGTCCGGCTACCTCGTTTAGCGTAATCGGTTCCTGGTAATGCTGCTCGACATAGATGAAGATCCGCTCCAGCCGTTCCAGCGTTTCCCGCGACTGGATCTGAGTATCCTCCGAGAACTTGGGCCCTCTGTTGCTGCTATTCTTCGGCACTTCCCGCATAATAACCGTCAGCAGCTCGAACAGCCTCGCCTTGATGAGATAGGCATAGCCTTCACGCCGCTGCGTGTCCTCCTCGTAAATGCTCTCCAGAAGGCCAATCACCTTCGTTGCTACCGCTTCCGGCCAGCTTGAACTGGATTGCTCCATCTCTGTGAACAAATCGCGGAGCGAATATTCATTGCCGCCGAGCGCAGTAACCTCCTGGAACAGTCCGAGATCAAACTGGATCACAAACCGTTCACTTTCAGGCGAGGCGAGGAAATAGTGCACATCTCCGCCATTGATGAACTGTATTTCACCCTGTTCCATGCGGATCGGGGTATCATTTATTCCCAGATTTAGTCTTCCTTTGGTGACGTAAATAATTTCGATTTCTTTATGCCAATGCGGATATGTGAGATCATCACCTCCGCAGACTAAGCTGCGGAAGGGGAAATGCTTATCCACATCCGGAAGTTCGAGATAAATATTCATTAGCGCGGCTCCTTGTCCGGGTAATTAGCTGAAATTAAAATTTCATTGAACCCCACTTTATCTTATCCCCCGGCAGAGGACACATCAAGAGGCGCAAAAAAGAGCCCCGCGGGGCTCTCTTTCACACTATATTTTAAATCGAAAACAAATCAGAGTTTAATCTTCAAAACAACCTTCCGCACCGCTTCCTTCTTCCCCGCTTCAATCCCTGTCATATGCCCGTCCTGCGGATAGCAGACGACAAGCGCTCCCGGACCTGCGGTTACCGCCGACTCCAGCTCACCCGTAAAGAACACCGCATCTTTCTCGGCACTGTATTCATCTCTTACCTTGAGCTGCTCAATAGCGGAATAACCGATGCGCTCTGTGCCTTCAAGAATATAATGCAGATCAAGATTGATCCGGTGGGCTTCCCAGAAGCAGTCTCCGGCGTTCTTGGTCTCGTATTCATTGATGAAATAGAACATTTCATCATTCACCTCATGACGGCCTGCAGCCAGTCCTGCAAAGTCCGTATCCCGCAGGAACTGCAGTCCACGCTGAATTTTCTCTCCGTAAGCAGCCTCATTCTCCAGCAAATGCCCCAATGTATCCACTATCATGCCCGAAATCCTCCTATAATCTCTGATATATCCCCGTTTTGCGGAATAGAAAAAGAATAGTTGATTCCCCGCGGCAGGTCTATGTATTTGTTCACGTACCCCCGGCATAGATTCTTACAATAAGGTCTAAGCTCGCAAAACTTAAGTCCATGCTTTCGAAGTGAGTTTTGCCCGAAGTGGATTCAATGAGGCTAAGCTCGCAAAACTTTAAGGAGGCGGTATAATGCTCATTGTCCTGATGTACATGTTCGCCGCACTGGGTGCTGGCTTGCTGCTGGCGGCAGCGGTGCTGCGGCATAAACTGTCCGATCCTTCGTCCGACTTGAACAAGCTGATCCATACACTGGCTGATTTCAACCTTAAATTCAGCAAGCGGTTCATCACTCCAGACAAATCTCATATCATTGCCCTGGATGAAGGAGGGAAACAGCTCGCTATCGGCATGTATTCCCCTGACAACCACGAAACGTCCTCAGCTGCCCTTTACACCTTTGATGTGATCTTAGGCTCTGAAATTGTTGAGAATGCCCTCACCCTGACCAAAGTCAGCAAAACCAGCCGGATTACCAGCAGTGGCGCAAAGACCGGCACAGGTAAAGTGCTGGATGCTGCCGCAGTCGACGGAACGACAAACAGACAGGAAGACGGAACACCCGAGGAAATCATTGAGCTTACGCTTAAAATCTACCTCAGCAGTACAGATACGCCCGTGCTGTCTATTCCCTTTCTTCCAAGACAGGTACCGGCCAATAAATCGGACCCGGGATACTCCCAGGCCCTTATGGAAGTTCAGCATGTGCATGAGATGATCCGGGATATTGTCTCAGCATAGTACCGTACGGTCATCGTATTGCTTTCCAGCCCACCCTTGCTCAACCTGCCAATATCCTCGCCGTTCTACGGATTTCAACCGCAAATAGCGGGTTAA
This sequence comes from Paenibacillus sp. FSL L8-0470, assembly GCF_038008625.1. NCBI lineage: Bacteria > Bacillati > Bacillota > Bacilli > Caryophanales > Paenibacillaceae > Paenibacillus > Paenibacillus sp. FSL L8-0470. The sequence goes on along the minus strand of NZ_JBBOZM010000001.1, from coordinate 1,256,991 downwards.
ATCAAGAAATTCTTACGACAACAGCGGCCGGAAGTTCAAACATTCACCGTTGCGTTCTATGCCGGCGGGGTAAAGCTAAAGTTCAGCTTATATAACTACCAGCTTGCGCGCTTATTGATATTCTTCATATCCGTATTCGTCCACTTGCCATAAATAAAAAAAGCCAGATTTGAAATGTCGGGGAAGTTGGAGCGGATTCCCTGTTGTACGTTTTTATACTGGACATCGGTCCAATCGGTATCCAACGCGGCGATGATTTCGGCATTGCCGATTTTTTGCCGGGTCTGGCTTAGTATACCTTCGCTGTCATAAACCCAGCTTTGCGGAAATTCCCAGTCGTCGAAATAGGCCATCGGAGAAACAAAATCCATGTATGGCATAAATTTGGCGGCATCCTGTCCGACTTCCACAAACTCCGGCGGCAGAATATAAGCCCCGAAAAAGAGCCCTGGCGTAATCCCGTCCAAATCGCTTTTCACATCACGCACATATTCCCCAAGCTTGGTCGTTCTCCACTCATTCCACTCCTCCCGTTTCGCATTATCTGAAGCAAAGTTAATAGTAATTGGATCATAGCCGTATTGATTTTTATACTGTGTTCTCGTGTAATCCCCCATATCCATGTTGTAATCGTCAAAGCGGAGCCAGTCCAGGACAATGCCATCAACATCATAATTTGCCGCAACTTCTTTGATGATGGAGCGCTCATAGGCTTGCACACCAGGATCGAGCGGATTCACGAAATATTCAGTGCCATTGGAGCCTGTAAAAGGTTTCACCTTGCCGTCCACAAGCGCGCGCATCTGCCACTCGCTGTTCTTGTCAAAGGCCGCACGGTCGTGGAACTGCGGAATCCATGCCCTCACCTGAATATTCTTTTTATGTGCCTCAGCAATAACATCCTTGACTGCGTCAAAATTGGCGTATCCCGAAGCAACCGGTGCAATCTTGCTCTTATAAAATGCATAACCGGACGGAATCTCCTCATCCTCATCCTGCTTCACACTCAAATTGATGACAGAAATATTGTTCTTTGCCGCATTGCTCACGAAGCTGACAACCTCATTATGGTTTTTGAAATTGGCGCCTGTCCGCACGATGATCTCGGATACAAAGGGCCCTGTTTGGGCAGAGGTTGTCTGGGCCGGAACACTCAGCATAAAGCTCAGCAGCAGCGCGGGCAGGGCCGTCAGCAAAGTCCGTTTTCTTTTACCTTTAGTCATTGTTTTCTCCGCCTTTCTATAATTAGATGGGGTGCAGATTAGATGTTATGAATTCCTTATTCCTCCTCCTTTCCCAGACAGACTGAGAGCTCGGAAAGCTTCTGCCTTATCCCTGTGTCCCGCCGCTATCGGTGAGCTCTGTATGATGAAAGTAAGGGATAGTGATTTGAACAGTTGTTCCGATTCCAAGCCGGCTGTAGAGTAAGACACCGTATGAACCGCCAAATTGCAGCTTGATTCTCTGGTCGACATTGCGGATGCCATAGCCCATCTTGATCCCGCTTGGAGAGAAAATCTGCCGGATGGTTTCCTTGGTCATACCGATGCCGTCGTCAATCACCTTGAACACAATCCCTTGCTCGCCAGCCTCCGCCGTAATGCGGATATGAATGGTCTCCCCGTAAAAAGCATGCTCAAGAATATTCTCCACAAAGGGCTGCAAAATCAGCCTTACAGTATCAAAACCCAGCACCTTCTGGTCGATATCGAAATTAAAGGTGAGATGATCCTCATATTTGATTTTCTGGATGTCAATATAGGTCTGTACATGCTGCAGCTCCTTCTCGACCGGAATCATCGTCCTGCCCTCATTCAGTGTCAGCCTGTAGAATTTCGCAAGGCCGCTGACCATCGAACGGATTTTACTGATCTCACCGAACTGTGCCAGACGGTTTATGGAAGAGAACGAGTTATACAAAAAGTGGGGATTGATCTGTGCCTGAAGAATTTCCAGCTCTGCTTCCTTCTTGTGCAGATTGGAGAGGTAAACTTCCTGAATCAGGCGGTTCATATTCTCCCCCATATTATTTAGTGCCAGGGAGATCTGATTAAATTCGTCATTTCCCCGGTAACTAAGCCTTTTATGTAAATCCCCTTCCTGAAAGGAACGGAGAACAGACACAATTTTGACGACACGCCGGGAAAAATAGCCGGACAGCAGCATACCTGCTGCGGAAAAGAAACCGATCATGATCAGGCAGACGAGAATGGTTACGCTTTTGACCTTCTGGATATCCTGCTCCAAAACTTCATTGGGGATATTGACCGCAAGCGTCCAGTTCAGCTCCTCAACCGGCGCCTTGATTTGCAGATAATCCTTGCTCTCCAGCAGTGCAATTTGCTGAGGTTTCACATTTTTATCCCCTGAAGAAAGGTGGATAATGTCATGATTTTCATTTTCTATATACACTGTGCTGCCCTTGCGGAACTTATCATCTTTCACGCTTTCAAGAAGATCGGCAATCTTGACGGTAATCCGGACAAAACCAAATGGACTCGGGGCAGTGGGCTCATACGTATCCATCAATCTTCGGAGTAAGGAAATATTCCCGTAGGACTCATCATCTTCGATCTGGCGCCACTGCATCGTCACCCCGTATTGCTCCCGGGGAAAACCGCTGAACCATGGCTTGCCCAGAATCCGCTTTTGGTGAAACAGCTGGTAGAACCTCCCCTTCCGCAGCGGGTCCATCCCTTCGTAAGAATAGTAAACCTCGGGTATAGTCTCATTCTGAATATACAGGGACAGTGCAATGTTGCGGTTAGAGGAATGCACCGTATTTTGCAGCATCGGGATCAAATAGCTCTGCAGCGTCTCAAAGCTGTACCAGCCGTCATCATAGCGTCTTAAGGAATCCGCCAGATTGCGGTCATAATACAGTGAGTCCGTCAGCCGCTTGGTATCCTCCACCTTATAACGGATATTATCCTGAATCTGCTGAAGCGTGCCCCGGATATTGGCCTTTGTCTGTGTTCGGATGGATTCAACCGCTGTGTTATAAGCAAAGGCACCGACAAAAGCAACCGGGACAATCAGCAGTACAATATAAGAAATCATCAGCTTGTAGCCGAATGACAGAAACCGTTTCTTTTGCTTCATAGGCCGCTGTTCTCCTTTGTTCAGCACTGCTTACGGTAATCCCCCGGTGTCATCCCATATTTGTCTTTAAACTGCCTGCTGAAATAAGTCAGGTTTTTATAGCCAACCCTTCCGGCCACCTCGAAAATTTTATATTGGGGATTCTGCAGTAAAGTGCAGGCTTTCTCCAGCCGCTTCTCCACCACGTAATCGCTGAAATTAATGCCGGTTCCCTGCTTGAACAACACGCCGAGATGATTCGGGGAAAAGCTAAACAGATTGCTCACATCCCGGAGTGCGATATTCTGGTCCAGATGCTTCTCCACATAGGCGCAGACCGATTCAAGCAGCTTATTATTTTTCTTTTGCTTCTTTACATGCAGTGTTTCAGAGATTTCAAATACCCTCCGGCGCAGCCAGGATTGGATATCATCCATGGTTTCAAATTTGAACAAAATGTCCAGGTTCTCCATTCGCATGCCCAGCATCTGGAATAGATTCTCGTTCAGTCCTGCCAGATAGGCATCCAGCCGGGAGATAATCTGAATGGCAAAGTTGTAGACGGTAGATTTGGACTTCATCCGGCGGACCAAGGTGAATACATTCTCAAGTTCATCGTGCAGCTGGACAAGCCTGTAATTCGACATTGCGGCAAACAGGGCATCCAGCGTCATTTCGAGACTCTGCACATCCTCCACGCTGCCTGACTCCAGCTCGGAAAATTGGATCAGACGGCTTTTGCCCGCAAGCATTTTATAATCAAGCGCCTGCTTCGCCTGCTGATAAGAGGTGTGAATTGAAGCGGTGGAAGCTGCTGTGCTGCTCAGGCCTATTGTGATGGTGACCGGAAACCGGACCCCAATAAGTTCAATTAAACCGCTGAGCAGCGCTTCACATTCCGCCAGTTCCTCCATCTGCAGTACAAGCGCACATTCACGGCTGGAAAGCCTGCACAGCGACCAGATCCGGCACTCTGTGCAATAATCCAATACCGTTTGATACAGCTGATTGACGATCTGCCTCGCTTCCAGCTCGCTGTATGCATTCAGCTTCCAGGCCACATCATCAATCTCAATCACGGCGACCCGCTGCGGAGCAGATGGGCTAATCCCGCACTGCGCAAGGACTAGGTCATCCATGGTTTCTGCTCCGTCCTGCTGGCCATCCAGCAGGCCAAGCAGCCTGTTATTCTTAAGTACAGGCAAGGTCTTATAGTAATCCGATTCCAGTCTCGACTGCTGGGCCTCATGATCCAGCTGGGCCTTCACCTTCTGCAGCACCTCGATCATTTCTTCATCCTCTACAGGCTTCAGGACATAACTCTGCACATTCAGCTCCATCGCCTGCTTGGCATAGTGGAAGTCTTCGTAACCGCTTACAAATATGATTTTCAGCTGTGGGAGCAGCTGCAATGCTTCACGGGACAGCTCCAGACCGGACATAATCGGCATCCGGATATCGGTGATCAGAATATCAACATGATGATTCCGGATATAATCCAGCGCAGCGAAGCCGCTGCTCACCACCGCTGCTACATTCATCTGCAGATCCTTCCAGGGTATAAAGTGCTGCATCCCTCTTAAATCCAGCACTTCATCATCTGACAGCAATACGTTATACATGTTTGACCTCCAATCCGGCCGTGTGATCAAAGCCAACACTTTCTATTGATCACATCATATAACATTTCATTTTTACCGTGTTGCAAAACCTTCATCCTCATTGCAGAAGTCTACAAATCGTTGTTCTTATCAGTGTTTTTGCCGGAACGGTTCCTATACTATGAATTTCAGCAGAGAAATTTGCAAAGGAAGTGTTCAGATGAAAAAAAGTATCGTCACGTCTTCACCACCGGGAGTCCCTCCGGGCGTACGACCGGAAGCCAGCCGCAAATCCTTCTGGTTCAGATTCTCCAGGCAGCTGGATCTTCAACTGATGGTCATCCCGGCAATGATTCTTATCGTGATCTTTTCTTATCTGCCGATGTACGGGGTGCTGATGGCTTTTCAGGATTACGATATTTTCCAAGGATTTCTGCACAGCCCATGGGTAGGCTTCGAGTATTTCCAGATGTTCTTCGAGGCACCCGAATTCTGGACTGTCATGCGCAATACGATTGTGATTAGTGCCCTGAGACTCCTCATCGGATTTCCGGCACCTATACTGCTGGCGCTTATCCTGAACGAAGTGACTCACTCACGCTTCAAACGGATGATCCAGACCATCAGCTACCTGCCCCACTTCCTGTCCTGGGTCATCGTGTCCGGATTTGTGACCTCCATGCTGGCAACCGACAACGGAAGCGTGAACATGCTGCTGCAAAAGCTGCATTTAATCAGCGAACCTGTCAATTTCCTGTCCATTCCCGGCTACTTCTGGGCTATCCTGATCGGAACAGGAATCTGGAAGGAGATCGGTTTCTCCGGCATCGTATATCTGGCCGCCATTGCCGGCATCAATCCCGAAATTTACGAAGCAGCCTCCATCGACGGAGCAAGCCGCTTGAAGAAAATTTGGTACATTACTCTGCCCGGTATTTCCGGCGTAGTTACGATCTTCATGATTCTCGCAGTTGGCGATATCTTGAGCGCAGGCTTTGAGGACATCCTGCTCCTGGCCAAAAACCCTGTACTTCAGGACGTGTCCGATGTCATTGATACTTACGTCTACCGCGTTGGTATCCGCAACTCGCTTTTCTCCTACGCCGCCGCAGTCGGTTTATTCAAGTCGATAATCAGCGTCTTTTTGCTCACAGTTGCCAATCGGATAGCCCGTAAACTGGGACACAGTCTGTGGTAGTCTTCGGCATCGCAACTACACATTGAAATGCAGGTGATCACGGCATGAAAAACAGCTTTTCTGACAATTTGTTTCTCAGTCTCATTTACTCCATGCTCATTCTCATGGCTTTTGTAATGTTGTATCCGTTCTGGAATTCGATCGTCATCTCATTCAACGTGGGTTTGGACACGACGCGAGGGGGGATCACCTTTTGGCCCAGACAATTCACTCTGGAGAATTACATTGTAGTGTTTCAGGATAAGCGGCTAATGACAGGCTTCCTTATTTCCGTACTGAGAACAGTGATTGGCACAATCCTATCCATTGCCTGTACATCAATCTTTGCCTATGGCATGTCCAAGAAACAGCTCATGGGACGGAAAGGGTATATGATCCTGTGTATCATCACGATGTACTTCAGCGGAGGATTGATTCCCTCCTTTCTGATTAACCGCGAGCTGGGCCTGATGAATAATTTCTGGGTCATGATTGTTCCGAATATAATCAGCGTCTGGAACATGATCATTTTCCGCACGTTTTTTCTCGAACTTCCGGAAGGATTGGAGGAATCGGCGAAAATCGACGGCTGCGGCCACTTCGGTATCTTTTTCAAAATTGTCATCCCGATTTCGGGTCCGGTGATCGCCACACTCTCTCTATTTGCTGCAGTATGGCACTGGAATGACTGGTTTACGGCCAGCATTTACATCACTTCCGGGCATCTGCTCCCGATTCAAACGCTGCTTCAGCAAATCCTTAGCTCCAACATTATGTCTGAACAGATGATGCAGACCAATGCAGCCGCTCAAGGCCACATGGCCCGGCTCCAAAGCGTCACAACCAAATCGCTCACCATGTCCACCATGCTGGTAGCAACGGTACCGATTTTGCTCGTTTATCCATTTTTGCAGAAATATTTTACCAAGGGCGTCATGATCGGTTCCATTAAAGAATGAACTTGGATAAGATCGGTGTAGCAATCATGGCTCACGGCTTATTCTTGATAAAAAACAATCCCATGGGGGTATGAAGATGTCCATTACAAAAAAATCATTCCTGCTGCCGGTATGTATGCTGGGTATAAGTATCATGCTTGCCGCATGCGGTGGAAACACCGGTGAAGACGGGGCAAAACCAAGCAACAACACTGCCGGGACTGATTCATCTAAACCTTTTGTTTTCGGAGAAACTCCGCTCACCTTTTCCTTTTTCGGCAATTATGACTGGTATACGATGAATCCTTGGGGCCAGGATCCGGCGACTAAATGGATTCAGGAGAACAAGAAAGTAACGGTCCAGTCGATCCAGTCCGGCGGTGCGGCTCTGCAGAAATTCAATACAATGATCGCTTCCGGCGAGTACCCGGATGTCATCTGGGGAGACCGCGGAGCCGAAGTAGAAAAGCTGAGAAAAGCAGGCAAGCTCGTTGCGCTGGACCCCTATCTTGATAAATATCCTAATCTGAAAAAATGGGCGGGAGAAAAAACAATCAATATGCTCCGCTCCGAAGACGGCAAACTGTACCAATTTCCGAATTGGTACACGAAAAATCCGATGGGCAACGGTGGCTACGCTGTAAATAATAAAATCTACAAGGAACTCGGATCGCCGAAGCTGGAAACCTTTGATGACCTGTATGCCTATCTGAAGCTGGTGAAAGAGAAATATCCTGACATTATTCCATTCGAGGTCGGGATGCTGGGTCAAGGGATAGACTTTCTCTACGCCGGGATGGCGGAAGACCGGAATGTCGGGCAGGTCTCTCTGCGTGTGGTCCCCCAGGGGAATGAGCTGAAATCCCTCTTCAGTGATCCGGTCTACCGCGAAACTATGGTGTTCGCCAATAAATTGTTCCGGGAAAAGCTGATTACCCAGGATGCCATCACGCAGACCCGCGACCAGGTCAAGGAAAAGGTGAATAATGGCCGCATAGCGATCTACGGGGATTTCGATACCACCGTTATCGGCACGGAAGCGAACAGCATGCTGCGCGCCAAAGATCCTGAAGGCGGATACACGATGATCTGGCCTTTGCATAAAGCCGGCGTAGATCCGAAGAAGGTATGGGTCAACGAATTTGATTCTCTTGGCTGGAATGTCAGTGTCATCACAACCCAGGCTGAGAATCCAGAAGGTATATTTGCCTATCTGGACTGGCTGACGGGCGAGGAAGGGGAGCGTATTATTTTCTGGGGGCCTGAGGGCATGTACTGGCAGGGCACCAATGAGAAAGGCGCACCCGTCTATACAGAAAAATATAAAAATGAAGCCGAGGAGCGTTCCAAGCTCATGGCCATCTGGGATACGTTTCAATGGGCAGGAAATACAGCGTTTATTGATGGAGCCAAGGCTGAAAATGAAATGAGTCTGCCTGAAGATAAGCGCGACTGGGCTACGGTCTCCCAAACCACAATCGCCTGGAAAACCTCCTTTGATGCCACGGAATTCGGCAATATCCAGCCCCTTCCAGATTCAGAAGAGGGCATGATCATGCAGCGTGTAGCCGATATCGCCGATAAGGTGCGGGCTAAAGCCTTGTTCGCCAAGGATGAACAGGAAGTGATTGCCCTGCTCGACAAAGCCGAGCAGGATGCCCAAAAAGCCGGTTATGATAAGCTCCTGAAGTTTGAAACCGGGAAATGGCAGGACAATATTAAGAAGATAAAAGGGAATTAAACCATCCCGCTATAAAAAAACAAGGGTGTTCCCTGCCATGTAAATGGCGGGACACCCTTTGCTTTGTCAGGATGAGAGTGGAAATACATCAATGAATACGGCTGTGGTCAGAATCAATTGGCCCAAGGAATGGACCGAGGCCGCGCGTTTAAGCTTCAGTGAGTTTAAGGAGATCTACCTTGCCTGCATTCAGCTTCTCAATAATCGCCAGCAGAAAGGTCTCTGCCAGACTATTCTTTTTGATCTCCCGGGCTGCTTCTTCAAATGTGAACCACATCGCTTGATCCACTTCGGCACTCATCCGGCTCAAGTCTTCCGAATCAGCCATGCTTATAAAGTTCAGCATCAGCGTATTGGACGGCTCAAAATAAAGGCTGCGCATATATTCATAAGCCACGATATCCAGCCCTACCTCTTCCTTTACCTCGCGGATAAGGGTGGCTTCCGCATTCTCCCCTTTGTTGACGTAACCTGCGAGCAGGATGTAATCCGGCCGGTTATACTGCTTGATTAGCAGAATCTTGTCCATTTCTTTGTTCAACACTGCGGTACTGATAGCCGTGCTAAAAACAGGAAACCGGAACATTCCGCATGCCTCGCAAAAAGGGACCAGCCCCTCCCCGCCGCATTCTTTCAAGATCAGCTCAGTTCCGCATTCTATACAATACTTCAAGAAACATCTCTTCCTCTCCAAGTACACTGAATTCTATTCTATTATACAGATCCAGGGATATGTAATCGCTAGGTAAAATTTTAGGAATTCACGTTCTGAGGGGATTTTGGGACAGGTTTTTGTTATCCGGTGTGGAATAAGAAGAGTAGCCTGATTCATCGGGCTCTATTAAAAAACAACTTGGAGGGACTGCAAACAATGAATCCGCTAATTAACTTTGCGCATCGCGGCGCATCCGCTGTGTGTCCGGAGAATACGATGTCAGCATTCCGCAAAGGTCTTACCCTTGGAGCGACCGGGATTGAAACCGATGTACAGATGACTAAGGATGGCGCACTGATTCTGATTCATGACGAAACGCTGGGCCGCACGACAAACGGCAGCGGGAATGTGAAAGACCACACGCTTAAAGAACTGCTTGCCCTGGACGCGGGATCCTGGTTCGGGGAAGAATTCAAGGGAGAGCTGCTTCCCACCCTCGAAGATCTTCTGGATCTGCTCAAGGATAGCGATACGGTGCTAAATATTGAACTTAAGAACGGGGTCTTTATGTACCCGGGGATGGAGGAAAAGGTTATTGCCGCCGTGCGGGAATTCAACATGAGTGAACGCGTCATATTGTCGAGCTTCAACCATTACTCCCTGGCTCACTGCAAATCGCTTGCACCGGAGATTCGCACCGGGATTTTATATGGAGAAGGCTTGTACCGCCCGTGGGATTACGCGGCCTCTCTGCAGGCGGATGCGCTGCATGCCTATCATTTCGCTGTGCTGCCGGAGTTTGTCTCCGAGGCGGCGGAGCATGGCATCGCCTATCATCCTTGGACCGTGAATGATCCGGAGCGCATGAAAGAATTAATCGCTGCCGGAGTGTCAGGAATCATTAGCGATTATCCGGACGTGCTGGACAGACTGCTTACTGCCAAGGGAGTGTGATGGGGTGAAGAAAGTCTGGCTGCTGGGTTTCGGGTTTTTCAGCATCAGCATTACATGGAGTTTGTATAATGCGTTTGTACCTTTTTTCCTGGAGAAATATGTACACAGTGTAGCCTTGATCAGCTTCATGATGACCATTGATAACTATTTCGCCCTGTTTCTGCAGCCATGGATAGGCAACCGCAGTGACCGTACGGTGAGCCGTTATGGGCGCAGAATGCCTTATCTGCTGATCGGAATGCCGCTGGCTGCCGTACTGACGATGCTGATCCCGTTCCACACCGGGCTGTTCACGCTACTGCTCTTTATGATGCTGATGAACCTGGCCATGAGCCTGTACCGTTCGCCGACCGTCGCGCTGATGCCGGATATTACGCCGGATAAGCAGCGCACCAAGGCGAACGGACTGATTAACTTCATGGGAGGGATTGGGTCGATTCTGGCGTTTGGCGTCGGCTCATTCCTCTACAAGGCCAGCCCGGCATTGCCGTTCATTGTTGCCGGTCTCATCACGCTGCTCTGCCTGTTCATCGTGTCACAGTTCATCAAGGAGGAACGGGATGGGGTGAACAAAGAAGCCGGACTGGGTACAGAAGAAGCCACAGGTTTATCCGGAGATTCGCAACGCAGCGGTAACATTCCACGGGTCAAACCTACACGCATCTCCTTAAAAAAACAGCTCGACCGGACCACAGTCTGGCTCTTAGCAGCCATCTTCTTCTGGTTCGTTGCTTATCAAGGTGTAGAGACACTGTTCACATTGTACGGCAAACATCACCTTGGTCTCAGTGAACAGGCAGCCTCCTTCTCGCTGACGTTCTTTTCCCTGGCCTTCGTAGTATTTGCGATTCCCAGCGGCTGGCTGGGCGGGCGGTTCGGGAAGAAAAAGATGATTGTCACCGGAGTATGCGGACTGATGGCAGTTTTTTCCCTCGTGGGATTTGCGGAGAATTTACTTGTGCTGCGGATTCTGCTGCTCCTTGGCGGGATGTTCTGGGCCTGCATTAATATCAATTCATATCCTTATGTAGTAGCGACAGGCACAGAGGAAAGCATCGGCACACGCACCGGGATGTATTATCTGGTCTCCTCGCTGGCCGCCATCACCTCCCCACCGCTGCTTGGGCTGATGATTGATCTTACCGACTACTCCATCCTGTTCTATGCGGCAGCGGTGAGCATGGCAATAGCCCTGCTCTGCCTGTTCCTGATGAAAGGACGCAGCAAATTGAATTAATTGGCTTTGGAGCTGCCTGCCCAATTGACAGATTGAAGCGTGTTTCCCTGCTTGTGTATGGTATATCGGCCCTTTCCGAGCTGCTTGGCGCTGTACATTGCCGAATCGGCTTCCTTCAGCAGCCGCATCGGGTCGATCCTGCCATGGCTCAACGTAATGCCGATGCTGACTGAAACAAACAGTTCATGCCGCTCCAGACTATAAATGCGGGTCGTTTGCTCCAGAATCTGCATAGCCAGCTGCTCCACTTCCTTACGGCCGCAGCGCTTGGCGACAATTACGAATTCATCCCCGCCGTTCCGGAAGATATGCCGTTTGCCTTTGGAGGTGAACTGTTTCAGACTGCCGCCGACGGCCTGGAGCAGCAAATCGCCCACATGATGGCCAAGTTTGTCATTGATTGACTTGAACCGGTCCAGGTCAAGGAACAGCACCGCAAGCTGCTCGTTCGGTTTGCAGTGGTCCCAAAAGTGATCCATCCCGTTTTTGTTCAAGAGGCCTGTCAAGGTGTCCCTGTAGGCCAGTTCCTTCAATTGCTCTCTTTCGGTCAGGATCTGGCGAAGCTTAGAGAACAGATACGTCAGAGCCAAGAGAGTCAGTGTATACAGTGCCAAGGAGATAAACAGGCTGCCCTCAGCCTGTTTCAACCCGGACTGTGACTGCTTGCCCAGCCAGTGCATTCCGTATAATCCGCCGCTGGTGATCAGTATTATCAGGCTCGTGCGCACAGCACGGGCTCTTTGATTTTTATAGGTGAAATTCCGGGTCAGCCGGAGAAGGCTGTACACAGTCAACGCTGCGATGAGAACCGAAAATAGAGCCAATATATAATTACGGGCTTCTTCCATCATAATGCGCACTCCCTTTTACATGAAAATAAATCTGGTTAGTCGGCTATAAGCTTATTATCGGCAGGCACGGACTGATCCTGCATGGAATGTTTTGGAAGGGGCCGTCTGGATAAGGTCTAGCTCTCCATATGCTTCACACAGTTATACAGCTCGCAGGCCCAGCCGCTGTCCTCTTTAACGATGCGGGTGACAGAGGTATTCTTCAGCAGCACGCTGACATCCAGTCCGGGAACCAGTCCGGTCAGGCTGCTCCGCAGAATCGCGCCGTGGCTGACAATCAGGATGTTGTGGCCGGGATGCTTCAATGCAATCTCTTCAATCGCCTTGCTCCCCCGTTGCTTGCCTGACTCATTGCTCTCCAGCCCGAGGTCCAGCGACTTCCATCCTGTTCCCCAGCGTTCCACCCGCTCTTGCTCCGTGGTGCCCTCAAGCAGTCCGCCGTTCATCTCCCTAATTCCCGGAATCACTCCCGCTACCTGCAGGCCCAGCTTCGCTGAGATCACCTCTGCTGTCTGTCTTGCTCTCAGCAGGTCGCTTGAGTAGATATAGTCCCACTGTTCTCCGCTGAGACGCTCTGCTATAGCCGCCGCCTGCTGAAGTCCCTCCTCGTCCAAAGGGTTATCCGTATACCCCTGTATCCGTCCTTCTTTATTCCAAGCTGTGCTGCCATGCCGAATCAAGCCGATTCTTGTCATTGTTGCTACCCGCCTTTATGAAGAATAAGTAAGCTTACTTATAGAATGAACTTAATCACTACACAAAAGGGCAAAAGCGGCCGGAAGTCCAAATATTCCCTGTAGCTACGTCCTCGCCAAAATGGAAAAATCTTAAATTCAATCTATTTAGATTATAAACGAACAGTCCGGAAGATGCATGCGCCACCGGATATAAGAATCATCAGTTGATCATTATTCTGCCTGCAATGAAGCCTAAGTAATTGACGGTTAGACTGCCCTTATACGATAATAAGACCCGGTGCTTCATTCTGGAGCATGTTCCAAATTCATCCTGCATGGCAGATTATGCTGCCGCCACTTAAAAGGAGATACTGTTCATCATGAAAAAAATCGTCACCCTCATTCTTACCCTGCTTCTCCCGCTTTACGTCCTTCCTCCCGCATCATCAAGCGCCTCTGCGGCGCCTGCGTCCAAGCTCGCAGTTTATGTGGACAAGGAGAATCATGCTTACATTCCACTGCGTTTCCTGAATGATTTTGCCGGCATCCGGTCGATCCTCACTCCTGGCGGAACGATAGAAATTACAAAGGACGAAGCTTCCCTCCGCCTGATTCCGGGCTCGGCGAAGGCCTCCGTGAACGGCAAGGCCGTAACCTTGAGTGAGCCGGTCTTCAGCGGCAGCGGCACGACGTATGTTCCGCTGTCCCTGGTCAGCCAAACACTGGGCCTTCAGCTGAAGTGGAATCCGCAGGCTTCGTCGCTCACGCTGACAGCGGACGAAACTTCCGCCACCTTGCCCGTGCACAGCGGAGCACTCCTTAAAGCGGAATCCCCGGCGGTAGTCAGCGGCAAACGCACCTTTAAGCTCGGCAGCCGCTCCTTTACAGTGCAGACAGTCACCGCTTCCCTGCTCCATCCCTCGGTCAAGCTGGATGTAGTGCTTGCCGGCAACACGGTCGGCAAGACGGAGTCACTTGGCAGCATTGCCAAACGCAGCGGTGCTCTTGTTGCGATCAACGGGACCTACTTTGATGCCTACACTAAAGGGGCATACAAAGTCCCTTACGGTTATATCATCAGCGGCGGAAGGATGCTCAAGAACGGTGCTGGAGAACGGCGGGCCGTATTCGCTTATGACCGCAATCTATTAGCAGAGCTGATTCCTGGCACTGAATTCGCATCGCGCTTCCAGAGCGGGACCATCGAAGGTGCGCTTCAGGCCGGCCCCCGGCTGCTGGTTAACGGGAAGGTAGCGGTGGATGTGACCGCCGAAGGCTTCAGGGATCCCAAAATCCGCACTGGCGGCGGAGCCCGCAGCGCGCTGGGCTTGACGCGGGACCACAAGCTGATTCTTCTGACCACCAGCGGGGCTACCATTTCGCAGCTGGCGCAGATTATGAAGCAGGCCGGTGCCTATCAGGCCATGAATCTGGATGGCGGCGCCTCCAGCGGATTGTATTACAACGGCAAATATTTGACAACACCGGGACGTCTGATCAGCAATGCGCTGGTCATCAAAACCCGTTAATCCATCCTTCCGCAACATACAAGCAGCCTCCCGCAGCCGGATCTTTTTCCGGCAGCCCGGGAGGTTGTTTGCGTCTGAATCCTGTTTTGCATAAATTTCCCTTAGCATGTTACTGTAATACTGGACAAAGGAGTGAATTCATGGAAACGATTCTGATTGTCGAGGACGACGCCAAGCTGGCAGACCTGCTTAGCAGTTATTTGTCAAAATATGATTTCCATACCGTCATCGTAGATGATTTCAATAGAGTGCTGGAAACCTTTGAGGACAGCGCCCCAAGCCTGGTGCTGCTGGACGTCAATCTGCCGAGATATGACGGGTTCTATTGGTGCCGCCAGCTTCGCAAATCCTCACTCTGCCCCATCCTTTTCATATCTGCCCGCGACAGCGGCATGGATCAGGTCATGGCGCTGGAGAACGGCGGCGACGATTACATTATCAAGCCATTCCAATACGAGGTCGTGCTGGCCAAAATCCGCAGCCATCTGCGTAGAGCTTACGGCTCTTACGCCCACAGCCAGGAAGAACGTAAGCTTCAAGCCGGAGGACTGACGCTGTATCCGGAGCGTTATGTGATCCAGCACAACGGCCTGTCCGCTGAGCTTACACAGAAGGAAGCCGTCCTGCTTGAAGCGCTCCTGCTGAAGGAAGGGCGCGTCGTCTCCCGTGAACGGCTGCTGGACCTGATGTGGGAGGACCAGCATTTCATCGATGATAATACACTTAATGTCTATATCACCCGCGTACGTAAGAAGCTCAAGGATCTTGATCTTGACGACATCGTAGAAACCATAAGAGGTGCCGGCTACCGGCTCAGCCTCTCCGGAGAAACACCATGAGGCTGTTTCTTAAGGATCACCGGCCGCTGCTGCTCTTCTATCTGCTCCAGATGATCCTCATCCCCGTGCTCTACTGGGTTACAGGCGAATACAGACCCTTCTCGATTGTTTTATACGGGATGGCCCTCAGCTTTGCAGTTCTCATTCTATATCTGGGCTTCCGGTATGTTCAGCACTATAAGCTATACACCCGCCTGAGCGGACCCGGCGGAGCCCCGGGGGAACAGCTTATTCCCCTTGACGATGCGCCGCTGCCCGAAGCGGTGACGGAAATGATGCAGCACAACCACCGCTATTATCTGGACCAGCTGCATTCCCATACCCGGCGGATGGATCAGCATATCGATTTCATCAACCGCTGGGTCCACCAGATGAAGACGCCGCTTTCCGTCATCCAGCTTACCCTTCAGGATTTGGAGGAGGATGCTGCCAGCAGCATCCAAGAGGAGGTAGAGCGGCTCCGCAAGGGACTGGAGATGGTTATTTACACCTCCAGGCTGGAGCGCTTTGAGGATGATTTCCATGTTCAGCCTCTATTGCTTCGCAAAGCCGTAAGCGAGACCGTCGCCGATAACCGCAGGCTGTTCATCCGGCGTGGAGTCCGGGTAGACATTACCATTGACGATGGACTATCTGTATACAGCGACGCCAAATGGCTGAGATTCATGCTGGCCCAGATTCTCGTCAACGCCGTAAATTATACTGCCGGGACAGGCAAGACAGTAACCATTTCCGCGGAGCAGACAGGAAACGGGAGCATCTTACTGATTAAGGATCAGGGCATTGGCATCTCTCCCGAAGACCTGAAACGGGTGTTCAATCCTTATTTCACCGGAGAACGCGGCCGCCAGTATCATGAATCCACCGGGATGGGCCTCTATCTGGTCCGTGAGATCTGCGCAAGGCTCGGGCATACGGTAGAGCTGCAATCCCGGCCCGGCGAGGGGACCACAGTTCGCATTACTTTCGGAGGAGCAGTTGATCCTCCTCGCGGCTGAACTACAGCATCCGCTCAGCTTCCTAAGACTGGCTGGAGCTGCCACAAGCTTCACAACCGGGAGCATTCCGCCCGCCATGACCAAATGGCCGGTAGAGTGCTCTCTTCTTCATGTCTGCTAATCTCATAATGCAGTCAGAATAAGGAATCCGCTCCCAGGGGATAATACAGAAAATCATCCAGAATCCAGCAACGAGGAGGAGTATCGATGCCAACCCATCTGCAGCAACGCCGCAAGAAAGGAACAGATCCCGCCAAGGCTTCCGTTCCTGCAACGCTGCCTCTTCACCCCTCATTAGATATTACCTTGCAGGAAATTACTAAGCGGATCGGTCAAAGCTCCGATGTTGTTTTCCGCAGATTCACTAATGAATCTTTAAGCTCCCTCTCTCTTGCTTTTATATATATCGACGGACTCGTTAACGCAGATGCCGTCAACCAGACGGTACTGCAGCCGCTGATGGAGATGGTTGCTCCCAAGAGCGGCGGTATTACCGCCAAGGACGCCTTCAGCCTGATTAAAGATCAGATGCTGCCGGTCGGGGGCGTCAAGGAAGGCAAAACGCTGGAAAGTCTGCTCCCCATGCTCTTCGAAGGCTATACCCTCATTCTGTTTGAAGGACTTCAGGTGGCACTGGCTGCCGATACCTCCGGCTGGGAGAAAAGAAGCATCAACGAACCAACCTCCCAAGGTGTCATCCGCGGACCCAAGGAAGGCTTCACAGAGAGCCTGCGGACAGGCACCTCTATGCTGCGGCGCAGACTCAAAACCTCCGATCTTAGAATAGAAGAGTATAAGATCGGTCAGCGCACTCAGACCGGTGTGGCACTCATCTATCTGGAGGGTATCGCCAGTGAACAGGTGGTGGCGGAAATCCGCCGGCGCTTAAACGCCATTGAAACCGACAGCATTCTGGAGAGCAATTACATCGAGGAATTTATTCAGGATGGCGGACTGACTCCCTTTCCGACCATCCAGAACACGGAACGTCCGGATGCGCTTGCCGGAGGCATTCTGGAGGGCCAGGTCGGAATTATTATTGACGGGACTCCCTTTGCACTGCTTGCTCCCTCCACTTTCTTCAATTTTTTTCAGTCGAGCGAAGATTATTATCAGCGTTATGATATTTCTTCTTTCCTGCGGCTGATCCGGTATGCTGCTTTTTTTGTATCCATGCTGCTGCCGGCCTTGTATATCGCCGTGACTACCTTTCACCAGGAAATGCTGCCGACAACCCTGCTGATCAGCCTGGCCGCCCAGCGTGAAGGCGTACCGTTTCCGGCACTGGCGGAAGCGCTGCTGATGGAAGTCACTTTCGATGTGCTGCGTGAGGCCGGGGTCCGTATGCCGCGCACCATCGGGCCGGCGATTTCCATCGTTGGGGCACTCGTGCTGGGACAGGCCGCCGTTCAAGCCGGACTCGTCTCCGCAGCCATGGTTATCGTGGTGTCGTTCACCGCCATCTCTAACTTTGTCATCCCGTCCCTGGCTATCGCCAATTCGATCCGCCTGATCCGGTTTGTCATGATGCTGATCGCCGCTACCCTTGGCCTGTTCGGCATCATGTCCTTTTTGATGGTGCTGCTGATTCATTTGGCCGGACTGCGTTCCTTTGGTGTGCCGTACCTGTCCCCGGTAGCTCCAATGACTCCCCGATATTTGAAGGATATCTTTATCCGCGTTCCGCTCTGGAGCATGACCATGCGGCCAAAGACCAATCTGGGCAAGGAAACGCGCAGACAAGGCCCGGATCAAAAGCCGCAGCCCCAAGAAGAGGCGCAGAACAATCAGCAAACCAGGCAGCCGCAGGGGGAGGATCCCAGTTGAACGGTAAAATCGGCACCACCCAGACAGCCATGCTCATCGTCAACACTATCTTGCCGACAGCCACCGTCGTGCTTCCCGTCATCATTGGCAACTACGCGGAACAGGACGCGCCGCTGGCTATTTTGTTATCGACTCTGGCCGGGCTAGTGTTCGCCACGATTGTCGGGACAGTCATCCGCTACAGCAAGGGCGCACCGTTTCTGACCTGGATTGGCGAGAAGAGTTCTCCTGTTGCTGCTACGATTCTGGGCCTATTGATGCTGCAGTTCTATCTGGACACATCGGCTACCATTTTGCGCGAATTCGTCAATTTCATCAAAGACAATGTACTGATCGACACCCCGGTCACCGTAATGACCATCCTGATTCTGTTAATTACGATTTATATGGTCAGGCAGGGCCTTGAGTCCATCGCCAGAGTGAACAGCCTCGTGCTGCTGCTGTACTTTTTCTTCGTGCCGCTCTATCTGTTCGGGCTGTACCGGGACATGGATGTCCATCAGCTGCTGCCGGTCTTTGATCACTCTCTGGCCTCCTTGACACTGGCCGGCATAACACCGGCTACCTGGATGTCCGAAGTCGCGGTGCTGCTGTTTCTGGCTCCTTATTTGCAGAATCCGCAAAAAGCGCGCATCGCCGGCTGGGCAGGCCTTCTCTTCGTTGCTGTGCTGATGATGTTTTCGCTCGTAACGACACTGATGGTGTTCGGGTCCGAATTCATCAAGCTCAGCACATATCCGGGTTTTTCCACCGCCGGAGTCGTTCATATCGGCAGATTTATCGAAAAGCTGGACATTCTATTCATCTCCTATTGGGTGCTGTCCATCTATCTGAAATTCTCGATCTTTCTGTTTGCGACTGTCGAATGCTTCAAACAGACCTTTCGTGTAAACAGCAGCCGGCCTTTTATCGGGGCTCTGGGTCTGATAATCGCTTTAGAATGTCTCTTTACCTGGCAGAGTGCAGACCAATTGAATCTCTACAACAAGGAAGGGCGTTTCCCGGTCTTCTTCCTGTTCAATGTACTTGTTCCGCTAGCTGCGATCCTGCTGCACCGGCTCCGGAAACCGAGATCCAAACGAAAGGGGTGGGAAACATGATGCAGCAGCAAAACACCGAACCCTATTCTGCAAATCCCGCGAGACCTCTGGTTTATGCCGTGAAAAAAACGCTCTGCCTGGGACTCTGCCTCCCCCTCCTGTCGACATTGCTGACCGGATGCTGGGATGACCGGGAGCTGAGTGAGCTGGGCATTACCTCCGGTTCGGCATATGACTGGAAGGATAACGAGTGGAAGGCCACCTACCAGGTCATCAACCCTTCTTCCGGCACCAGCAGCATGGGAGGCAGCGGGGGCGGGAGCACCAGCTCACCGCCGTTCGTCACCTTCACAGTAAAAGGCCGAACGATTATGGAAGCGATCGAAAAAACCAATCTGACCAGTACGCGCGAAATGTTTTTTTCCCATTCTCGCATAACCGTAATTGGAGAATCTCTGGCCAAACACGGCATCAGTCAACTAATCGACATGTTCCTGCGCAAGCAGGACGCCCGGGAAACTGTATATGTATTTCTATCCAAAGACGATGCCGGAGATATTCTGGACCAGCTGATGCAGCTGACCAAAAATCAGGGAGCCGGTATCCAGCTCATGATTGAGCAGGAATCGAAGCTGCTCTCCTTTTATCCCAGCATCCGGCTGTTTGAACTGGCCATGGCCCTGTCCTCCGAATCCGGAAGTGCCGTGCTGCCGGAAATCCGCCTCACTGGTGACCAGATCATGGATGAAACCAGCGAGACCGGTCGGACCGACCTGCCTTCACGGCTCGAGCTGGGAAGGCTCGGTGTCTTAAAAGGCGAAAAACTGGTAGGATGGCTAACGCAGAAGCAAGCCTTCGGCTTGTCGTTTCTGACGAACAAAATTGATACTGCCACCATCGCCTTCGCCTCCCGGCCCGAAATCAGCGACAAACCGGACGCCTCGTTCATCCTCCAGAATTCGACCACTTCCGTTCATCCCATCTGGGATAAAGATCACTACATCATGGATGTGAATATCAAAGGAAGCGGCGTATTGACGGAGCTTGGAAGCGTCATGGATTTGAATGACCGGGCTTCCATTACGGAGATGGAGCGAGCCATTGAACAGCGTATCCTGGAACTCGTGGGCAACTCATGGAGTGAGGTCAAGCGGCTGGGAGCGGACGTCACGGGCTTTGCCGTGAGGATTCACCGCAGTGACCGCAAGCGCTGGAAGCAGATTGAGAAGGACAAAAGCTGGGAGCGCATGTTCCAGAATATTGAGATCAAACCGCATGTTTCGATCCAAATTGAACGGAGCGGACTCAGCAACAAATCCTTTAAATCCGTCCAGCAGAAGTAAAGGGGCCTGCTCTATGAAAATAGCGATCACTCTTCTGCTTTATGCCTTATCTTTCGTCTGGGGCTGCACCCGGCTGCGCGGAGAAGGAAGGAAGCTGCACCGGCTGTGGTTTGGCTGCATTCTGGTCTGGTGTGCTTATGAGAACATTTGCGGGATTACAGAAACGCCGCATTTCAATATGGCTACCTTATATATTACTTACTTTCAACCCGCCGGCAGATTCATTATCAAGTGGTTAGGAGGCTGATTTCGGACTCATGCAAAAAAAGGAACAGGTGTCTGGCCTGCAAATTGCGTTTATGATTATGCTGTTCGAGATTGGCAGCACGCCGCTCTTTCTGCTGGGCGGCAAGGCCAAGCAGGATTCCTGGCTGGCCATGTGCACTGGCTCGCTGGGCGGCTTCATCCTCCTTCTGCTTCTGCTGTGGATTCAGCGCCGCTCGCCCAAGCTGGACCTCATCAGCATGCTTAAATTCCATTTCGGAGGAGTTGCCGGCTCCGTGATCGGCTTGATCTACTGCTTCTATTTCGCTTACCAGTCGATGCGCAATGTCCGCGATCTCGGCGAGCTGACGGCATTGACTTTACTGCCGAGATCCCCGATGCCGCTCACGATGCTCATTTTTGTAATGATTGCACTTTATGCGATTTGGAAAGGTGCGGAGGTTGTCTTCCGGCTGCCCGAGGTGCTGCTCCCGCTGGTTCTCTTCTTTTATTTCCTGCTTGTGCTGCTGCTTGGTATTATGGGCTCCATCGACTTCTACCGGCTGACTCCTGTCTTCGAGGGCGGATTTATGCCGATTGTAGAAGTTGCGCTGCCGGATATCGTCTCCTTTCCCTTCGGCCAAATGATTGTGTTCCTGATGTTGTGGTCCCTCTGGGATAAACCCGGTGTGCCGGTAAAAAATACAGTGACCGCCTATATTGCCATCAGCATCTTTCTCATCTTCATGAACGCGCTGAATGTGGCTGTCCTCGGCCCATCGATTGCAGGGATCAGCCAACTGCCTTTTCTGAAGACAGTCCGCACCTTATCGAACCTCAAGTTTGTGGAACGGCTCGACATTCTGGTAACGATCCAACTCTTTATCGGGCTGCTGATCAAGATGATGCTCTTCTACTTTTGCGCGGTTAAAGGCATTAGTGAACTGAGCGGCAAACCGGCCAAATGGTGGGTTTTTCCCGTAGGAGCGGCAATCTATGGCACTTCCTTTCTGGCGAGGGACTATACCCAGCATCTTGCCTTCGGCCTGGGGCCAAGCCTCAAGATTGACCCGCTGTTCCAAATCGGTTTCCCGCTGCTGCTCTCAATATCCATTCTGCTGCGGGGATGGTTCAAACGAACATCCTCCTGACCTGGCGAACATAACCTTAACCGCGCTGTAAGGAAACGTTAAGGTAAAACCATAGCATGCCGGAAGCTCATCCTGTACACTCGGAATCAGAAGATAAGCACCTATAGGCGACAATGGGTGACACTCATGTTTCGGTTAGAAAGGAATGAATTCCATGAATGTACTCGAAGTCACGGCAATGAACAAAGTATACCCGGGAAAGGTGCTTACGCAGGCTCTTACCGATATTCATCTCAGCATTGAGCAAGGTGAATTTGTGGGAATTATGGGCCCTTCGGGCAGCGGCAAAACCACCCTGCTCAACATGGTCTCAACCATTGACCAACCCTCCTCGGGTGAAGTGAAGATCGGCGGCAGCAATCCCTATCAGATGAACAAAAAAGAGCTGGCCCTGTTCCGCCGCAGAAAGCTTGGCTTTGTGTTCCAGGATTTCAACCTGCTGGAGACATTGACCGTAGGGGAGAATATCGTTCTTCCCCTGACTCTGGATAACCGCAAGCTTTCCGAGATGGACGCGCTGCTGCAGCGGGTGGCCGGGCGGCTGAATATCACGGACATCCTAAATAAGCGGACCTATGAAATTTCCGGCGGACAACGCCAGCGGACGGCGATTGCCCGGGCAATTATAACTTCGCCTGCCATTCTGCTCGCCGATGAGCCGACGGGAGCGCTCGATTCGAATTCCTCCCGGATCGTAATGGAGTCGCTGGAGGACATCAACCGCAAGGAAGGCACGACGCTGATGCTGGTTACGCATGATCCGATGGCAGCAAGCTATTGCAACCGCATCGTCTTCATTAAGGACGGCAAGCTGGCTGCGGAAATCCACCGCGGCGACAACCGCCAGGCCTTCTTCCAGAAGATCATTGATACACTTTCATTCTGGGGAGGGAATAGTCATGAGCTTTCCTCAATTCGCGTTTAACAATGTGCGACGCAACGCGCGGGCATATATGGCCTTTTTCCTCAGCAGCGCCTTTATGGTCATGATCTTCTTTTCCTATTCGGTGTTCATCTATCATCCTGAAGTAACCTCTATTGAGCTTGGACGTAATTCGGCTACCGGGATGAAAATTGCTTCCTATATTGTCTTCATTTTCGCCTTTTTCTTTGTCCTGTACTCGATCAGTGCTTTCCTCAAGCTGCGGAATCTGGAATTCGGCATCCTGATGATCCTGGGCGCGCGTCCCGGGCAGATCAACAGACTGATTCTGCTGGAAAATATGATTATAGGCCTGCTGTCGATCCTGAGCGGCATGGCCGCAGGGATGCTGCTGTCCAAGCTGTTCCTGCTGCTCAGCACTAATATTATTGGTATTGCAGATATGCCATTTTATTGGCCGGTAAAAGCACTCGTGATCACTTCCGTTTCCTTTCTGGCGTTATTCCTGATAAATTCAATCTTCACCCTGCTGTTCATCCGCAGGAACCAGGTGCTAGAGCTGCTTAAGGGAAGCGTGAAGCCGAAGAAGGAGCCCAAAGTATCCTGGCTGCTTTCGCTTCTCGGACTTGCACTGCTGACAACAGGAGCCATTTCCATCGGGTTGGAGCTGTCTCCGAACACACTGCTGATCGCTGCCGTCACAGGCATCGCCGGCACTTATTTCTTCTACTCCCAGTTGTCGGTGCTGGGCATCCGCCTGCTGAAGCTGAGCCGCAAACGGCTATGGCGCGGAACCAATCTGCTCTGGATCAACGAAATGAGCTACAAGGTTAAAGACAATGCGCGGATGCTGTTTCTGGTAACGGTTGTCACTTCATTGGCCTGCATGGCCGCAAGTCTTCTTCTATCCATCAGCTCTTCGAATAATACGACGTATGTGAACAGTCCATTCGCTATCGACTATTCCGTTGACAATGGACACGGTCCCGAACCCGGACTGACCACCATTCATGATGCCCTGGAAAACGCCGGATTGCAGTACACAGAGAACAAAGTGGAATTCATCCGCGTTTCTATCCGAGGCCTTAATGATGTGGACCAGTTTGACAACGTTCAATTGCTGACGGTGTCCGTATTTAATCAACTGGCAGGACAAATGGATGTCACCGGAATCCCTCCTTTGTCTGACGGAGAAGCTGTGCTGCTGCTTAACCCCCAGAACGCCATTATCGAATATAACGCAGGAGAGAAGATTCTGCTGGCAGATCAAGTAAATGTGGAACTCGTCCTGAATCATCTTATCAATCCACCGGTTATGCCTTTTGGCCAATACAACCCGTCGGTGATGATTGTCAGCGACAGTGTGTATGCAGAAGCTGCCGGTAAGGCTAGAGCCAATGATCGCGAAATAAATTACTTTTATAAAATCCCGGCGTGGGATGCACTGCTTCCTAAGACCGGGGAGCCGGAGACTGTCATCTCCAGTGAGCTGGTGCAGTGGAGCAGGGACAGGAATCATGCGACTGACAACTGGCATACGTTAATAAGTGCACGGGCTGATAGCTATATGAATACCAAGCAGGGAACCTCAATGCTCAGTTTTATCGGCATCTTTATCGCCCTGATCTTCTCACTCTCTTCAGCCAGCTTCCTCTATTTCAAGCTGCATACAGAGCTGAACGCAGATATGCGGATGTACCATGCACTCTCCAAGATTGGACTCAGCACCAGAGAAATGTCGGCTTCCGCCACCAGACAGATTGCACTGCTGTTCTATATCCCTATTCTTATTGCAGCCGTGCAGACTCTTGTAGTTGTCCGTCCCGTACTGAAAGTGATGGATATCACGAATGTTACCGTTCCTGTGCTGATCACATCGGCAGCTTTCCTGTTAGTGCAAACCGTGTATTTCATCATTGTCAGATCCCGCTATATTCATAGTCTGAAGAAGATGATGGTGTAACCCGGAGGCGTAGGCTACAATGAATGCTGAGTCCTAGTGAGTGAGAATAAAGCGCCGCTGCTTGATTGCAACCAGAGAGCAGAATTACAGGCGTACCGGAGGTTCTGCCTGATGTCCAAAGCCGATCATATGCTGTCCATCCTGTGGATGCTGCAACAGAGGAGAAGAACCGCTGCCGAGCTCGCGGAGGAGCTGGAGCTCAGCATCCGCTCCGTCTACCGTTATATTGACGCGCTCTGTGCCAGCGGTGTTCCCGTAATTGCCGGCGCCGGGCCGGGAGGCGGGTACAGCCTGCCTGAGCATTTCAGTGCAGCGCCCCTGTTCTTCGACACCAGGGAACAGAGGGCGCTCGTACAGGCCTCCGCTTTTGCCCGGGGCAGCGGATACCCTTATGTCGCAGCCCTGGACGGAGCGATTGCCAAGCTCAAACGCTACAGCAATGCGGCGCAGCTGTCACAAATGGAGCGCCACGAAGCCGGCATGGAGATGCTCCATGCACCTGGCGCTGTGCTGCAGCCGCTGCTGGAGGAGTTGGAAGCCTGCATCGCAGGCAGCCTCACCCTGCAGATGGACTACCGCAAGGGAAACGGAGCGGATGTTTCTGCCCGGTCTATAGATCCTTACGGACTGGTGCTGTGGAAAGGCCAGTGGTATATGGCCGGCTATTGCCATCACCGCCAGGAAATCCGCAGCTTCCGGGTAGACCGGATTGGAGGACTGCGGCGGACCGGAGATGACTTTGTGCGACCTGCCGGATTCTCCGCAAGCGAGTTTCTGCTGCGCGGCCTGCTTCCCGGCCAGGATAAAGCTTCCGCACTGGTGGCTGTCATCATCCAGTCTGCGGAAGCCGTCCTGAATGATCTGTGCAGCCATTGGCTGTTCGGCCATACGCTTGCGGAACGAACCCCGGAACAAGCCAGCTTCCTGCTGGATGAAGCCTCGCTATACAGCTACGCCCCCTATTTCCTGCTGCCTTACGGCAAAGCGCTTAAGATCATCGAACCCGCAGCTTTAAGGCAGAAGCTGGCAGCTATCACTGCGGACCTTGCAGATTATTATAAAGAATAATATCTTTATCCGGATCACTGACCGCAGCTGTCAGTGATTCTTTTGTATAGTGAACTTATCGCTAAGGCAAACATTCATAGGACTTTGCCGAGGCAAATAAGAACATAAAAGGCAGGAGGAATAAGGCATGCAAGAACTGAAATATCAATTCTATATCGGCGGAACACCAGCACAGGTGTGGGACAGCCTCGTCTCACCGGATAAAGTACAGCAAATCTATTACGGCAGCACGATCCACTCCAGCTTTACAGCAGGGGAACCGCTGAAATATATCGGGCCGGGGGCAGATGGCCCCGATACCTTGCATGTATACGGCACAGTGCTGGAATTCTCTCCAGAGCAGGCGTTCCGCTTTACCCACAAGGTCGGCCCCTCCTATCTCAAGGGCGGCGAACCGTATGAATCATGCATCTCCTGGCTGCTGGAGCCGGTTGGCGGCTGTACCAAGCTGACACTGATTCATGATCAATGGCATCCTGATGATCCATCCTACGGCCCCAGCGAAAGCTCCTGGTGGCAGATTCTCAGCAACATCAAGACCTTAGTGGAAACAGGCAGTACGCTGGATTTTGGTAGCTGGGAGTAGAAGCAGACACCTGAAGATGGACGAATTCTGTGTTTATCAGGATTATAGCCAGTACATCCCTACTTGAGAGGATGTTTTTTCAGTCCAATCGAATGCATGGATGCTCTCTGAGTCCCCCAACCCACGCGTAAAAGCAGCAATTGCTGCCTTTACGCGTGGGTTATTTTTATTTTTCCCTAGGGAAACTTTTTTGTTGCATGGACAAATTTATTTACGTATACTAATATTGTGGCAGAGTACAAGAATCTAACCCATGTGCATAACATAAATCAATAAATCATACATGCTCAATCAATCTGGATGGAACGGAGGAAAATCTTATGGCCGGAGCCGTAATTCCATTATCTGAAGCTGTGAACGGCAGTACCCTGCATATCCGCAGCATAGAAGTGCAGGGTGTGCTGAGGAGAAGATTGCTCGACCTCGGGTTTGTCGTCGGCAATGCTGTCGAGGTACTGCGGCGCAGTCCGCTTGGAGACCCTACCGCCTTCCGGGTAAGTAATACAACCATTGCCCTGCGCCGGGAAGAAAGCGCTCTGATTTACGGAGAATTAATCGGAGGTGATGAAGCATGAACCGTTACACTGTAGCTTTTGCAGGCAATCCCAACACGGGCAAGAGCACACTCTTTAATCTATTGACCGGCCTGCGCCAACACACCGGCAACTGGGCGGGCAAGACCGTCATCACCGCCGAAGGCGAGTTTACCCACAAGAATAACACCTACTTGGCTGTAGATCTTCCGGGTACCTACTCCCTGTACTCCAACTCAGCTGACGAGGAGGCCGCAAGGGACTACATTATTTTTGAACAGCCGGATGTGACGCTGGTAGTGCTGGACGCCACTTCGCTGGAGCGTAATCTCAATCTTGCCCTGCAGGTGCTGGAAATTACCGGGCGGGCCGTTGTCTGTATCAACCTGATCGATGAAGCCAAGAAGCTGGGTATCGATATTAACCTGAAGGCCATTTCGAAACGGCTCGGCGTGCCGGTAGCCGCAATTTCGGCCCGGAGTGAAATCGGCATTGAGGCGCTGCTGGATCAAATTGAGCGTGTGGCTACTGGTACTTATACAGCGGAGCCGCTGCGGATTACGTATAGCGATGAGATTGAGCAGGGCATCGCCGCGCTCCTTCCTATGGTAGAGCAGACGGTCGGTTCAAGATATCCGGCACGCTGGATTGCCCTGCGGCTGCTGGACGGTGACGAAAGCCTGCTTGCTTCGCTCAAAGCCAATATGGGACAGAGGAATATTTCCGGATCGAAGGGGGTAGTGGGCCATGGAGTCACCGCATGTCATTAAGGGAGCCGATCCGATGGATTCCCTGCTCTCGGCAGCGAAGAATCTCGCAGACAAGGGCGGAATCCGTGATGAAATCGTAAGCGGAATATATGGTGTATCTGCGGGGATCTGCAGAGATGCAGTTACCTACCAGGACAAAAAGAAGCTGGGCAGCACTTATAAGCTTGATAATATTGTCACCTCCAAAATATGGGGATTCCCTATTATGCTCGCCGGGCTCGGACTCGTCTTCTGGATTACGATTGCCGGCGCGAACTATCCTTCGAGCTGGCTGGCCTCGCTGTTCGGCTTCATCGAAGGTTATTTAACCGCCGGATTCGAAGCAGTGAGCGCTCCAGCCTGGCTGCACGGCGTGCTTGTGCTTGGCCTGTACCGCGGAACCTCCTGGGTTATCAGCGTCATGCTGCCGCCGATGATGATTTTCTTCCCGGTATTTGCGCTGCTGGAGAATTTCGGCTATCTGCCGCGCGTGGCTTTTAACATGGACCGGTTGTTCAAGAAATCCGGCGGGCACGGCAAGCAGGCGTTAACGATGTCGATGGGCTTCGGCTGCAATGCTGCCGCCATTCTCTCCACCCGCATTATCGAATCGCCGCGTGAACGGATGCTGGCTATTCTGACCAATAATTTCGTGCCCTGCAACGGCCGCTGGCCGACCCTGATTCTGCTGTCCTCCATGTTTATGGTCGGGGCCGCTACCACTGGTGCGCTGCGGACCTTCTCGACAGCCCTTGTCCTGATGGGAATCGTAATGGTCGGTATCACGGTAACCTTAACAGTGTCCTGGGTCATGTCCAAAACCGCGCTGCGCGGCGTTCCCACCCACTACACGCTCGAACTCCCGCCGTACCGCCGTCCGCAGATCTGGAAGACGATTGTCCGCTCCTCCAAGGAGAAGTCGCTGAATGTATTGACCCGCGCCATCGTCGTGGCTGCTCCGGCAGGCATTATCACCTGGATCCTAGCGAATGTGTTCGTTGGCGGAGACAGCGTGCTGAACCATATGGCCGCTTTTTTTGATCCTTTTGCCCAGCTGCTCGGCATGGACGGCTTCATCATGATGGCCTTCATCCTGGGGCTTCCGGCCAATGAAATCGTGCTGCCGATTCTGCTTATGGGCTACATGTCCTCCGGCGCTATGGTCGATGTCGACGGTATCGGCAGCATCAAGGATATCTTCCTGAGCCATGGCTGGACGTGGTTGACCGCGCTCAACATGATGCTGTTCTCCCTGCTCCACTATCCATGCGGCACTACTCTGATCAACATCTACAAAGAGACCAAAAGCATGAAATGGGCAGTGCTCTCGGCTGTCATACCGCTGGGCATCGCCATTGCCGTCACCTTCCTGGTTGCACAGGCAGCGCGCTTGTTCGGCTGGGTCTGACAGAGTTCTTACGCGCCCGGCTTCTCCCGTATACAGGGAGGGGCCGGGCCGTTTTTGTGTATCCGCACATTTCCGGAGAACGCGGAATTCCCGCTGCTGCTGCAACTGCCTGGCAGGCTCCGTTCAATGCTCCATTCCCGTTCTGTCCAGTAATTTGACTCGCCCCCTTCTCAGATGTTAGGGTGAAATTGAAGCCATATTTTTCCGGGAGGGAATGTTAATGACGGAAGTAAAGCTTACTGTCGGGTACGACGAATTTGAAGAAGGTCAAAGAATAGGCACGGAGATTGAACGCTTGAGCACAAGTCCTGAAGCAGCGCAACTAACCAGCCTCATCATTGGGGATTGGGGACAGGCCTATGAGAACAGCTCCAAGGAGGTTGTGTCAGCCCTTGTGAAATACAGCGGAAGCTTTCCGGCTCTGCGCAAGCTGTTTATCGGGGAGATGGGTTATGAAGAATGTGAAATTTCGTGGATTACACAAAGCGATCTTTCCCCGCTTCTCCCCGCCTATCCGGAGCTTCAATCACTCACCATTCAAGGCGGAAATGAACTGAGCCTCAGCAGTCTGCAGCATGACAAGCTGGAGGAACTGATTATTATTACCGGCGGACTTGGCAAAAGCGTTCTGGCAGAAATCGCCGCAGGACATTTGCCGAATCTGCGCAAGCTGGAGCTGTACCTTGGCGTGGACAACTATGGCTTTGATGGCGGACTGGAAGATCTCTACCCGCTGATCCAGCCGGATAAGTTCCCTAAGCTTACCTATCTGGGACTGAAAAACAGTGAAATTCAGGATGAAATTGCTGCGGCCGTGGCCGATGCGCCCATTCTGGACCAGCTGCATACGCTAGACCTTTCGCTTGGAACGCTTAGTGACAAGGGTGCGGAGGCGCTGCTGGCCAGCGAGCGGATTAAAGACCTGAAGGCACTGAACCTGAGCTATCATTATATGTCGAATGAAATGATTGCCCGCTGGAAGGCAAGCGGCCTGCCGGCCGATGTCAGCGACCAGCAAAAAAGCGATGACGAGGAAGATTGGCGTTATCCCTCCATCACCGAATGATGCAGGAACCGCAGCCGCTGATCCTGCTATGTTGTCCCGGCGACAGGCGCTCGGACGGCATCCAGCAGGCGCGGAGCCGCCTCGGGATGCCCCCGGCCCTGCTCATCCCTTACTCAGAGCTGCTGCGGGGAAGTTCGCTCGCAGAGCTGCTGGAGCAGGCGCTGCACTTGCAGACCAGCGGACAGGCGGGCCTGTGGCCAGAGCCTTCCGGTTCACATCCGGCAGCAGCTCCGCCTCTCCTGCGGCTGGATTCACCCGGCGGCAGCTTCGAGATGGAGCAGGCCCTCATTACCTTGGGCGCACCGGATGCCGGGGATCAGGATGACTCGCTGCACCCCTTCGGGCATCATCCTGATCCCCATCCGCTGAGTCTCCAGGCCGCCGGGCGGCTGAAGGACATGCCCGGCGTGCTGCATCATCCATCTCAATGGTTCCGCGGCTACTGCCGGCTGCTGGCCAGGCTTCAGCGCGAGGCCGCAGAGCTGCTGCCAGAAGCCCGGTGGCAGAATCACCCCGGAGATATTGCTGCCATGACCGACAAACGCCGGACTCAGCAGATTCTGGCTGAGTCCGGTGTTCCGGTTCCCCGGCCTCTGGGCGGCGGACATCCTCCGTCAGACTATGCGTCCCTGAGGGAGCTGATGATCACGGAGCGGATGCACCGGGTATTCATCAAGCTGGCCTGCGGCTCTGCCGCTTCCGGTGTCATCGCTTATCAGATCAATCCCGCTACGGGAGCCGAAATCGCTGTGACTACTATCGGGGTTGAGCAGTATATCACTCGCCCTCCCGTGTACTATAATTCAGGGAAACTGCGGCGTTATACCGACTCCGCTGTTCTGTCCGGAATCATCAACTGGCTCTACAGCCATGGCGCGTATGCCGAGCAATGGATTCCCAAGCCGGGCGCAGCCGGAGTTTCGTTCGACATCCGCCAGCTTGTCGTGCTTGGAGAAGCCTGCCATTCCGTTGCCCGGGT
This sequence comes from Paenibacillus sp. FSL L8-0470, assembly GCF_038008625.1. Lineage (NCBI taxonomy): Bacteria > Bacillati > Bacillota > Bacilli > Caryophanales > Paenibacillaceae > Paenibacillus > Paenibacillus sp. FSL L8-0470. Next base: position 1,225,913 of record NZ_JBBOZM010000001.1, on the reverse strand, counting down.
CAGCACCACGCCCATTACGAACCTGCATCTGCGCAGCCAGCGGATGTCTCCGGCAGAAGCCGGGCTCACGGAAGAGGTGCAGGAGCAGGTACGGCGTACAGCTGTGCAGGCCCTTGCCGCCTTCCCCCGCTCGGCCGTTGCCGGGATTGATATCCTGGTATCCTCCGGCAGTTCCCGGCGTACTTATGCTGCGGACGTAAATCCTTTTGGCGACTTGCTCTACGATGTGGAGTATGACGGCTGCGGCACGTATGAATGGGAAATGAAAAAGCTGAATGCAATTGCGAATCATGAATGAGAGACCTTATAGCGTATTGCTATCTTTAATCCATATCTCTTAAGAAAGGGCGCTTATAACGGTTATGACAGATATGAATGCCATTGTTGGCACCCATGACATCCTGATGATCACACTGGATACCTTGCGCTACGATGCTGCTGTTCTGGAGGAAGAGAACTGTCCCAATCTGTGCGGCACCGGTTCCTGGGAGAAAAGGCATACCCCCGGCAGCTTCACTTATGCCGCACATCACGCCTTCTTCGGCGGTTTCCTGCCGACTCCCGCTGACACGGACAAAGCTTCGCATGTAAGGCTGTTCCATTCCAGAAATACCGGGATGAAGACCCATCCGCACACCTGGCTGTTCGACACACCTGATCTTGTATCAGGGCTTGCTGCCGAGGGCTACCGTACGGTATGTATTGGCGGGGTTATTTTTTTCACTAAAAAGGTCCCGCTGGCCCGCGTACTGCCCGGTTATTTCCAGCAGAGCTACTGGCGGATGACTTTCGGTGTCACGAACCCGCGCTCCACGGAGCATCAGGTGAACCATGCCCTGAAGGTACTCAACGATACTCCGCTAAATCAAAGGCTGTTCCTGTTCCTCAATGTGTCAGCCATCCACGGGCCGAACCATTTCTTCCTTCCGGGCACCCGGAAGGATTCGGTAGACAGCCAGCGTGCCGCACTGCGTTATGCCGACGGAGAGCTGGGGCGCCTGTTTGAGCGCTTTCGCGAACGCGGCAATCCGGTCTTCTGCCTGGCCTTCTCGGACCACGGCACAGCCTATGGGGAAGACGGCTACCAGGGACACCGACTGGCACATGAGACCGTGTGGAATGTCCCTTACCGGGAATTCATCCTTTAGATCAACAGCCCGGTTCAACCCGGAAGAAAGGAGAAACGTATGACGTCAACCGGCAACTTCCTGCAGCATCCTAATGACAACGACGTAAGACCGTCTCTCTCTTCGGAGGAGCTTAAGCGCTGGAAAGAGCAGATTACCGCTAACCCTTACCGCAATTATCTCTATTCCTATCCGCACAAGACAGCCTATCGTGAATTCCAGCCTCCTATTCCGCTGGAACAGCTGTGGCTGGAAGAGCCTGCGGATTCTTTTTTTCTCTATATGCATATTCCGTTCTGCGGCGCACGCTGCGGCTTCTGTAATCTCTTCACCCTGCCGGACAAACGTGCAGATGTCCACGCCACCTATGTGGATGCACTGGAACGGCAGGCACAACAGTGGTCGGCCTTTACCGGCCATAAGCCGTATGCCCGGTTCGCGATCGGCGGCGGTACGCCAACCCTGCTGGCCGCCCCGCAGCTAAGCCGGCTGTTCCGGATCGCCCGGGAGATCATGGGCCTGGACACCGCCCTTGCTTCAATCTCAGTCGAAACCTCACCCGAGACGATTACGGAAGAGAAGCTCGCCATCCTGAAGGACAATACCGTGGACCGGGTTAGCATGGGCATTCAGAGCTTCGTCGCCGCCGAATCGGCGGCCATCTACCGTCCGCAGAATCCTGAGGTGGTATACCAGGCACTGGAGCTGCTGGGGAAATATCAATTCCCCATCCTGAATCTGGATCTGATCTACGGGCTTCCCGGCCAGAGCGTGGAGTCCTGGCTCTATTCGCTGAATCAGGCGCTCCTGTATGAGCCGGAGGAGATCTTTCTCTATCCGCTCTACACCCGCGAGCATACGATTGTGAAGCCGGGAGATCTGCTGCGCCAGCAGGATCTCCGCCATGCTTGCTATACTGCCGCTTGCCAGCTCCTCGCAGAGCACGGCTACCGCCAGTATTCCATGCGCCGCTTCGCTAAGGAAGCGGCTGGCACCAGCAAAGCCATCCTCGACTACAGCTGTCAGGAGGAGGGGATGGTCGGCCTCGGCTGCGGAGCCCGTTCCTATACGCGGGAGGTGCACTACGCCTCCCGCTACGGCGTCAGCCGCAAGGCAACGGAGAGCATCATTGCCGATTATGTGTCGTCTGAGTCTTATGACACGGCCGATTACGGCATTGTGCTGAGCCGGGAAGAACAGAAGCGGCGCTTCATACTGAAAGCTGTACTGCACAGTGAGGGGCTGAAGCTGGCGGACTACAGCGGACGTTTCTCGGCCTCGCTGTGGAATGATTATCCTGAGCTTAATCTGCTGCTTCAAAGTGGTCTGGGCGAAGTAGAGGAAGGTATCCTGCGGTTAACTCCTGAGGGTCTGGGCTACTCGGACTCCATCGGCGACTGGTTCATCTCGGGTGAAATCAGGGAACGTATGGAAGGATTCATTTTGCCATGAATGCCGTCCTCTACTACCGCGGGGCCCTCACCTCCTGCAATTATGATTGTCCCTACTGTCCGTTCGGCAAGACCAGAGACAGCGCAGCAACGCTTGCCAAGGACCGCGAAGGACTAGAGACCTTTGTCCGCTGGGCTGCGGAGCAAGGTGCGGCAGGCCACCGGCTGTCGATCTTCTTCAATCCTTACGGTGAAGGACTGATTCACCGCTGGTATAAAGAAGCGCTGATTACCCTCTCCCATCTCCCCCATGTGGACAAGGTGGCTATCCAGACCAACCTGTCGGCCAGTCTGGATTTTATCCCGGAGCTGAACCCGGCCACGGCTGCCTTCTGGACGACCTATCACCCGGGACAGGTGCGGGAGGAACGGTTTCTGGCCCAATGTATGGCTGTCTATAAGCAGGGCATTCCCTTCAGTGTCGGCAGTGTGGGCCTGCGCAGCGCCTTTCCGGCAATTGCCTCGCTGCGGGCCGCCCTGCCGGATGATGTCTATCTGTGGGTGAATGCCTACAAAGACAAACCGGATTATTACACACCGGAAGATCTCGCCTTTCTCGGCGGCATCGATCCGCATTTCCATATCAACACAGTCGACTATGAAAGCCTGGGCAAACTCTGCAACGCCGGCAGCAATGTGTTTTATGTGCAGGGACCCGGTATAGTAAAACGCTGCTATAAGGACAGGGGCGTCATCGGCAACCTCTACCGTGACGGTCTGGAAGGCCTCGCTGCAGAGCGAAGCTGCCGCATGAACTTCTGCGACTGCTATATCGGGTACATCCACATGCCCGGGCTCCAGTTGGAGCAGATTTACGGCTCCGGGCTGCTGGAACGAATACCCTACGGAATCGCGGAGGTGCAGAGTGAGAGCAAGTCGCGAAAGTGCTGGAATTGAAGCAAAGTACGAAGGCTCCGAATTTGTAGCAGCGCACAAAAGTACGGGGATTCGTTCAGGTCACGGAATGACTCTGTGGCTCACCGGCTTGTCCGGGGCGGGTAAATCAACGATTGCCTCGCTTCTGACGGACAGACTGAGGGAACAGGGGCTGGCTGCCGAATGGCTCGACGGAGATGAGCTGAGGCGTGCGCTCGGACAAGGCCTCGGCTTCAGCCGGGAAGACCGCTTCGAGAATATCCGCCGGGCCGTCTATGTGGCCGGAATGCTGAACCGGCATGGCGTCATTTCAGTGGTCTCGGTCATCAGCCCTTATGCGGAAATGCGCGACTATGCCCGCCAGTCGCTGCCCGGTTTCGCAGAAGTCTATGTTGATTGCCCTTTAGAAATTTGCGAGTCGCGGGATGTCAAAGGGCTGTATGCCAAGGCCCGCCGGGGCGAAATCCCCTCCTTCACCGGCATTTCTGATCCTTACCAGGCGCCTGCCAGCCCAGAGTTAACGCTCCGCACAGCCGAGCAGACGCCGGAGGAAAGCGTGAATGAGATATGGTCCTGGCTATCACGAAGCGGGACCCTGCCTGAGCTTAATAAATAGACACAAAACACCCTGTCTGCTTGCCCGGACAGGGTGTTTTGTGTCTTATGGATACTTACATGTATTAGCCATGCCTTGGGCCAGTTGCTTGCGTGGACAGCACATCGTGGGACGGACGTTTGGATAAGCACCATGTAACTTTGAGCTTCCCTGAACAGGACATCTTGGGGCCGACCGCTTGCGTGGATGAGGCCTTGTATCTCCATATTGTCCCATATATGAAAATCAGAGCCGATTGTCCTCTAGTCATGAAAAAGCTCCCCTTACAGCGGCAGGTTTTATTATTTCACCTGTCTGCCGTAAGGGGAGCATATCAAACTTTATTTTCTCGTCCGTGTCTAGCTCTCAAAAGCAGGTTTCATTTCCCAGACCTCCATTGATTTTACCGTTAGGGTACCGTCGCCCCAGATCTGCATACCAAGAGCATCCGTGCGGCTCGGATAAACGCGAGTCGTCAAGCTTTTCAGTTCGTTGGCATAAGCCTCTACCATAGAACGGTCCAAATAAATTTGCAACTTCAAATTCTCGCCGCCTAACTCCAGCTTTCCGCCTTGAACACCTCTGTCCCAATCTGCCAGTTCGTCCAATGATGAATGGTCTCGGTCCACGATCAAAGCCGATTCCTTTCTGTCATAATAGAGCAACGTTTCTTCTTCACCACCGGGGGAGCAGCGAAATTTTATTCCCAACTGTGTGCACGTTCCCGCCTCCAGCTCCACCCGTATTCCCAGCATATCGCCTTTGACTTCTTTCAACAGATCATTGGCTTCGTTTAACGATTTACCTTCGATGGATGTGAGTTTTTCGCCGCGAAGCAGTTCCATTTCTTCGATGGGTCGTATTCCAAGCCGTCCGTCCTCACGAAGGAATATGCTAAGGGGAATTCCCGCGTTATGGGCATATCCGGAATAATAATTAATTTCTGACGTTCTGACTCCCTGGGAAATGGTGAATATGAGCTTACGTCCCGTCTTCGGATCAACCATGCCGCTAGGACCCGTGAAATGGAAATCGCCCAGATCGATCAACTGCGGTTCTTCCTGATCTGGAGTAAATCGCATGGCATCCTTGTCAAAGGTACCAATCCAGTAAAAGACTTCAACGTCGGCTTCAGGGCCAAGAGGGCTAATGAGCAAAATATATTTTTCAGTTCCGGTTTTGTTTTGACCGAGCGGAAGGAATACAGGCAATTCCCACATATTTCCGAGATAAGGGTATTTCTTAATATCGCTTATATAAAAGGGGCCCTTATACTCCCATTCGATCATGTTTTTTGATGTATAAGAGAGTGCCGTTCCCCCCTGACCGTCGGTGCCCGAACCGATCAGCAGGTACCAAGTGTCCCCGTCTTTCCAGACAAAAGGATCGCGAAAATCGCCATAGAAGCCTTGCCCTTTCTCTTGAACGATGACAGGAACGGGATGTTTCTCCCAACGGACCAGATCGTTCTCACCGTCTTTCAGAAAGGTGCTTCGTGCCAGCCCTACCCGCTGGTTCGGAGTGGCGCTGTCGTCGCCGGCGGTATAGAACAATGCCGGAACGCCGTTCTCGTCATAAGCGGAGCTGCCGGACCATACGCCATCCGGATCAAGACCGTTCTCCTCTGGAGCAAGCGCCCATGGCAGATCCCGCCAATGCGCCAAGTCATCGCTAACCCAATGGCCCCAATGGATCGTATGCAAATACGGCCCATGCGGATCATGCTGATAGAACAAATGATATTGCCCGTTAAAATAGATTGGCCCGTGCGGCTCGTTCATCCAATGCTGCGGTGGACTAAGGTGGTATTGCGGACGGTGCCTGTCGTTTGCAAGCAAGCTGCGGTCCAATTTGATATCATCGTACGGAATCGCCGGAATGGAACCTCCATAAGGAGTCACATAATCCTGGTAAGATTGTCTCACTTCCTCCGGCGAAAGAGCTCTATTGTACATCTTCAATTCATCGATCATGCCGCTGTACATATTAAGCACATACGGTGTATCGCCCAATATGAAGCCCTTGTTATTCTTGGCGATCATTAAATCTCTGTTGCATGGTGTAATCGCTGTGTTAGCAACGATTGATTTGGCTGCTACCTCCTCACCGTTCAGAAAGAGTTTCATCACGGCATTCCTACTGTCAAATGTTGCAACAATATAGGACCATTGATTCAGGGGGAGGGAATGTCCATCCGCCCAAATCTCAACCCATTCGTTATTTAATCCTACTTGCATGGACCACTGGCCGTGACGTAAAATACCAAAAACATAACCTTCCTTTTTCTCGCGGTCATGTTGATTTATGATGGGCGAAAGCCTTGCTTCTATGCCTCTTTCATAAGTACGGGGCGCTACCCATGCTTCAAGCGTAAGCGCGTCTTGCGGCATAACGGTCTTCTCAGCCGGACGAGCGATCCAATTGGAATATCCGTCAAACATCAGCGCATTTCCACTGATTCCTTTTCTCCTTTGCGGGTCATGCGAATCGTTATACCGCGCTTCGTTTAACACATACTCAATCTTATCGTTGATTCCGGTAACGTGATCTAACGCTTCCTTTCCACTTGCTTCGTCAAAAGACCAATGGCTAATCAATCCTTGTTTCTTTTCCATTCGAAAAAATCTTCCCCTTCTCTGTAAATTCGTATATTCGTATAGAGTAACCTAGAGGGTGTTCATCCCTTTGGCCTCTGCCAACGGTTCCATTCGGAACAAAGGCGAAACAATCAGAAGTCCAACTCCAAAAAACACACCGGCTAACAGATACATCACCATAACGGACAACTGATCCTTCAGCCATCCTGACATGCTCATCGTTATCAGCATCGAGCCCATAAAGAGAGGGGACAGGATGCCGTTCACTCGGCCGACATAAGCTTGCTCTGTATTTTTCAAAATCAAAGTCTGAACCGCTACCTGAAAGCCTGGCGTAACCATGCCGATGAAAAATTGAGCCAAGAGCGTAAGCCACATAAAAGTCGATAGACCGGAAATCACCATACACAGCGCATTGACCGCCAAGCCGACAGCAAGCAGAGAACGGGCCTGCATGACTTTTCCCAGCATTACCGTTAAGGCTCCGCCGAGAATCATCCCCATACCGTTCAAAGAGAGCATCCACTGCAAATATTCCTTCGGCAAGCCAAGTCTTTCCGTAATAAGAAAGATGCCTAAGGGCTGGATAAATCCGATGCCAAGACCGGTACAACAAAAGCATGTTCCCAACAAAAGTAAAATTCGTTTCCCTCTGATATAATGCAGGCCTTGAACCATTTCAATCCTCATACTATTCGAATGTTCCATCTTGTCGGACTTAGTGTCTGCTGGCATCAAAGATAAGACCGCAGCCGATAGAAGGAAACAAACCGAAACCAGACCGATAGAGACCGAAATGCCGAACTGATAATAACACATCGTCCCCAGTACCGGTCCAAGCAACGTAAAGACGGCTATCACGGACTGAAACATGGACATTCCAGTCTGAAGCTGGTCCTCCGGCACATGCCTCTTAAACAATTTCATGCTTGATGGCTGAGAGAATTGCGACAAAATCGAAGAGACCAGCGTTGCCAAAAAGACGGCCTTCCATGTACCAAGCAGCAATGCCAGCAGAACGAACGCAACCGAAACCGCACTGCCTATATCGCACCAGACCATCGTTTTTTTGGGCTTCCATCGGTCTGCCCATACGCCTCCTATAAAGGAGAAGATAAATATTGGCGCAAATTCTGCAACCGATATCAGGGATACGGCTAATGCACTGCCGTTCGTCTTCTCCATAACAAACAACAAAACCGCAAAGTTTCTGACCCAAATTCCAAGCTGCAAAAAAGTCATGGATAACAAAATCCCAATCATAAACCGATTCCGTAGTAACTTGCCCATCCCCGCCGTATCCTTTTTCATAGGTTCACCGTTCGGAGAATACAATCGGCCCTATACCCGGAAAACTGTTCTACCGTCGAAAACTTCAGTTCTTCCCTCTCCGCGCTTTCTAGTTCAAGGCCGAGCTCGGTCTCGACTCTGACCAACAGACGTATGAAATCGGGTGCATCGAGCCCCAACCCGGCCAAGGCTCCTCTTCTTAGCGGCTGCCCGGCATATCCATCGCCTTTAATCTGTATTTCGTTTAGAATTTGATAAATTCGGTTAGCACTTGGCTGACTTTCTGCCTCAAGGCGCACTTTCTCGTCCATGGCTGCTGCCCGTACCGGATTCGGGAGCGCGGCGAAGTCCGTTTTGCCGTTGAAGGTCAAGGGGATCTGATCGATCTGTACCAGAAATGCAGGTAACATCTAATCATCTGTCCTTTCTACTAGAGCGTGTCTTTAAACTGGAAGGGCTTTGGGGATCAAAACCTCTGTTTATTCTCATTTGCGGACCCAGACGACCTTATCTGCTCTGCGTTTTATCTAAAAACGGCCATTAGGGAGAAATAACTGCACTGGAGTCCGTTTCCTACTGTAACAGGCTAAAAACCCCAAATAGGTGCAACCCGGTCCGTTCGTGCTCAGAGCCAGGAATACACTTTCCAGACGCACACACGTCTTATCAACTCTTTGATGTAATCGTTTACGTAATCGTTTACTTAATCCTGACTTTTCCATTATAAACAGATCATTCAATAAAGTCTATTAGAAATCTTAAGGGAATTGAGAGTATTTAATTCACACTCACCTTCCCATCTCCCCGGCAAGCCTCACCAGACGCCGGATGCCCTCCCGCAGCACACCTTCACTGGCAAAGGAATAGCTGAGCCGTAGCCAGGATTTCATTTCACCGAGCGGATCGCAAATTTCTCCCGGTATGAAGGAGATCGACTGTTCCATGCTGCGGTCAAATAATGCTGCCACAGAGATGGATTCCGGCAGCTTCACCCACAGGTTCAGCCCGCCCTCCGGCGCTGTCCATTCCCAACCGGCAGAAGCCAGCTCCTCCTCCACAATTTCCTTATGCACCTGGAGCGCAATGCGCAGCTTGCCGAGATGCCGCTGCAGCCGCGGCGAGGTGTAATAATGCAGGAAAATCTTCTGGTTAAGCAGCGGCGTCCCGTTATCTGCCAGTGATTTGGCGGTAATCAGCCGTTCCATAAACGGATAACGGCAGGCGACCGCACAGATACGCAACCCCGGAGCGACATACTTGCTGAAGCTGCTGATATAAATGACCCAGCCCTCCGTATCATAGGCAAAAAACGGCGGCGGCGGCTTCTCCCCGAAATACATATCGCGGAAGGGATCATCCTCCACCAGCAGGCAGCGGTACCGCTCGGCCAGTTCAACCATCAGCTTACGCTGCCGCGCCGGGACAGTATATCCGGTCGGATTATGGTGGGTCGGATTCATGTAGAACATCCGCGGCCTGTGCCGGCGCATCAGCTCCTCCACCGCCTCCAGATCATAGCCCTGCGGTGTAATCTCCACTGGTATAAGCCGCGCACCGGCCCGGCGAAAAATATCCATAGCTGTGCTGTACGTCGGGCGCTCCACCAGCACATTGTCCATCGGCCCAAGCACAATACCGGCGATCAGATTGATCGCCTGCTGCGCACCCGAGGTGATCAGCAGCTCCTGCGTCGACAGCTGCAGCCGGTGCTGATCGTGGAAATGGCGGCTCAGCGTTCCGCGCAGCTCCTCATCGCCCTGAACAGAGGAATAGGTTCCCATGACCTTCGGATAAAGGTCAAACACTTTTTTCACATAATCGGACAGGAACAGGTTCGGCAGCAGATTCGGATCAATAAGCGCCTGCGAAAATTGGTATTGGACCGGCATCCGCTGGATATCGGATAAGGGATTCGTCAGTGAATAAGTGGATACCGCTGCCCCTTCGCTTGAACCATTGCCTAGTGCCCTGTCGCCCGGAGATACATAATAACCGGATTTGTCTTTCACATAGACCTTGCCGTCCTCAGTCAGCACCCGGTAGGCCTTGAATACCGTCAGCCGGTGCACCTTCAGCTCTTCCGCCAGCAGACGGATCGAGGGCAGCTTATCATGTGCCTTCCATTCCCCACGTTCCATCCGGTTTAGCATGAAATTGCACACCTGGCGGAACAAGGGATGACTTTGGTCCGCTCCCGTAGCTTTTTTCAACGTAATCCGCCCTCCCTGTGATAACCGCATATTGCAGCTCTTCTGCAAAACCTCTTTCCCGTATTGTACCTCATTATTACTCTCATCTGTTCTGCTGTCTGCAATCTGTTCTGTCCCCACCCCTATATGATTAACAAAATGATTCTACTGGACTGCCATATTAACTTTACAAAGGGGAACTGGATATGATTCTGTTGGCTTACTCTCTTGTCTGTCTGATCTTCGGCACTACCTTTTTAGCGATTAAAATTGGTGTGGATGCCGGAGCGCCGCCTTTTTTCTCAGCAGGAATCCGTTTCTTTATGGCAGGAGCAATATTGTTCCTCTGGATGGTCTGGAAAGGCAAAGCAAGCTTCTCCCTGCTGCTGCGTAAAGAGATGCTGTTCACCGGCGCCACGCTGACCTTCGGAACCTTCGCCGGGCTGTACTGGGCAGAGCAATATGTATCCTCCGGGCTTGCCGCCGTGCTGTCAGCTACCGGACCGATGATGATTCTGCTGCTGCAGACCGCTTTATTCCGTCAAAAAGCTCCGTCGTATTCGATCTACGGCTGTATCATCGGCTTCACCGGCGTTCTGCTGCTGGTTCTGCCCAGTCTGGCGATTGAGGTCTCCCCCTTGTGGCTCATCGGCTGCGCTGCCGTGCTGATTGGGGAATGCTGCTATGCGGCGGGGGCCATTTACTCCAAAAAAGTAACCACAACCTTCTCCGGGGTCTCACCCGTCGCGCTGAATGCAGCACAAATGATATATGGCGGAGCGCTCCTGTTCATCCTGTCGCTCTTCACCGAGAATGTGCATCCCGGGTTTCTGCTCTCATTCAAAACCGCCGGCTCGCTGCTCTACCTGACCGTTATCGGCTCCATGGTTGGACACACCTTGTTCTACTGGCTCGTCGCCAAGACGAATCCCGTCTTTCCGTCGACTTGGCTGTATATTTCGCCGCCGATCGCCGTTGGTGTGGGTCTTGTATTCTACGGGGAAGCTGTAAGCTGGTTAACCGTCCTCGGGGTATTCACCATCATTGCCGGAACCGTGCTTGTGAATGCGGGAGCGCTGAAGCAGCTGATCTTTAAACAAAAACCCCCTGCCCCGATTCTTCAAAAAGGAAGCATTGAGGCTCTTCCACAGGAATAAATATTGTATATTTCCTAAACAACAGAGCAGCCTGGACCCTGAAAAAATGGGCTCCAGGCTGTTTTATTGTTGTCTTTCCCTATTTTTCTACGCAGCTCAGTTCATTACTGTTCCTCATGGCTGAAATGAAAATTCAAAAAAAATATTATATATGACATACTATATGTTGCATAATTGATTATTATTGCGTATTATATAACCAAGTTAGGGGATTTTTTTACCATTAGGACGTCTAATTGAAAGGGGGATCTTGCTTAACAGAACTCCTTTTCTATAGAGGAGCACCTGATTGTATCCGGAAAGTGGAGGAAACCTGTGATTGAACTGACATCCCGTCAAATGCAAATCATTGACATTGTAAAAAAAAGAGCGCCGATTACCGGCGACCAAATTGCGGAAACCCTGAATCTCAGCCGGCCTACCATCCGCAACGACCTGTCCATCCTGGTCATGCTGGAATACATTGATGCCAAGCCAAAGGTCGGATATTTCCCCGGCAAGAAAGCGGCTCAGCGTCAAGGCAGCAGCTCTCTGCTGCAGGAAACCAGAGTCAGGGATATCCAGAGCATCCCGATTATTATCCGCGAGACGACAACCATTCAGGATGCCGTGGTTACGCTGTTCCTGCAGGATGTCGGCACGCTTATTATTTGCGATGGCGACGGCAAACTGGCCGGTGTCGCCTCACGCAAAGATTTCCTGAAGGTAACGCTCGGCAATCCCGGCGCAGTATCCATGCCGGTGAGTATGGTAATGACCCGCCAGCCCAAGGTAGTAACCGTTTCTCCCGATGACCCGGTGCTTGAGGCCGCGCATAAAATGATTGTTCACGAGGTAGACAGTCTGCCGGTGGTTGTGCCCAGCGGCACGGAGGAAACCGGCCCCAAGCTTGACGTGGTAGGGCGCCTGACCAAAACCTCCATCGTAAAGCTTCTCCTCGATCTAGAAGCCAAAGGATAACGGAGGAATCGAAACGCATGGAGCAATCTTCACACTTCATTACAATCTGCTCAGATTCGATAGGAGATACAGCGGAGGCGGTTGTGCAGGCTGTCATTCACCAATTTCAGAATCAGCGGGTTACCATCAGAAGATACGGCAATGTAAGACATGAGGACGAACTGCGGAAGCTGATGGAGGAAACGGCGCAGCTGCAAGGTTTTGTCGCCTATACACTGGTCCAGCCGGAGCTCCGGGAGATGATCCGTGAAGAGGCTGTCCGGCTCGACCTGAGGATTGTCGATATTATGGGCCCGATGATGCAGGCCTTCATCGACACTTTCGACGATGCGCCTCAAGCCCGGCCGGGGCTGCTGCATCAGCTCGACGAGGATTATTTCCAGCGGATCGAAGCGATCGAATTCACGGTTGCCAGTGATGACGGGCGCGATCTTGGCGCGATGCTTAAGGCCGATATTGTGCTGCTCGGCATGTCCCGCACCTCAAAGACTCCGCTCAGCATTTTTCTGGCCCACCGGGGCAAGAAGGTCGTCAATTACCCTGTGGTCCCCGAGATCGGCCCGCCGCAGCAGCTGATGAGTCTGCCGCCGAACCGGATCATCGGCCTTACGATGAAGCCGGAAACTATGCTGAAGATCCGTTCGGAACGCCTTAAGGTACTGGGGTTGCCGGCAGGCTCCCAATATGCCAGTCTTGAACGTATTACGGAAGAGACGGAGTATGCCGCAGGGCTTTTTGCCAAGCTGGGCTGCCCTGTCATAGATATTACGAACAAAGCCATTGAGGAGACAGCGGGAATTATTATGGGATATATCTCCGATTCTCCGGAAACAGCGGAAACATCCACACTAAAAATGTAATGGAGGGAAAGCATATGGAACGCGAATTAGCACTGGAGATTGTACGGGTAACTGAATTGGGCGCTTTATCCTCGGCCCGCTGGATTGGCCGGGGTGATAAACATGCGGCAGATGATGCTGCTACAACTGCTATCCGTTCCATGTTCGATTCCGTCTCCATTGACGGGACTGTCGTCATTGGCGAAGGCGAGATGGATGAAGCACCTATGCTCTACATCGGAGAACGGGTCGGGAACAAAAGCGGCCCTTCCGTTGACGTGGCTGTCGACCCGCTGGAGGGCACCGAGGTGGTAGCCTGCGGACTGCACAACGCCCAGTCGGTGATTGCCATTGCCGACCGGGGCAGCCTGCTGCATGCTCCCGACATTTATATGGAGAAGCTCGCCTGCGGCCCCGAGCTGGCCGGCAGGCTCAGCCTCGCAGATCCTGCCGGGGTTACGCTGCGCAAGGCCAGCATGATCACCGGCAAATCGCTCTCCGAGCTGACGGTGATGGTGCTTGACCGCAAGCGGCATGAAGAGCTGATCCGCAGCCTGCGCGAAGCGGGCGTACGGATCAAGCTGATCGGCCACGGCGATGTGGCCGGGGCTATCGCCGCCGCGCTGCCGGACAGCGATGTAGATCTGTACATGGGCTCCGGCGGGGCGCCCGAAGGCGTGCTTGCTGCCGCCGCGCTGAAATGCCTTGGCGGAGAGCTCCAGGGAAGACTGCTGCCGGAGGGCCCTTTTGAGATGCAGCGCTGCCTGCATATGGGCATCGACAATCCGACACGCATTCTGTCCATGGAGGATATGGTCGGAACGGGTGATGTTATCTTTGCCGCCACCGGGGTCACCTCCGGTGAATTCCTGAACGGAGTCCGCTTCATCGGCAAGGAACGCGCCGAGACACATTCTGTCATCATGCGGTCACAGAGCCGGACGATCCGTTATATCCGCAGCATCCACTTCCTGCCCGGCAAGGAAATTCCGCAGGGCTACTCGGCCAGACCGAATGCGGCATTTATGTAAAGAGCCTAACCTGTAGCGCAGAGGATATTCCTTCATAACATCAAAACAAGGTTTCCCCGGGGCCCGAAAAGGACCTTGGGGAAACCTTGTTTTCAATTATAGTGACCGGTGTTAAACAGGAAACTTTCGCTTAATGCATCCGGCTGTGGTCTCTCAGCAGCTCATCGCTGGAATCGAGCTTCACCTTGCCTGTTTTGTCCACCCGGGCTTCCTCACGTTTCACTGTATCCTTAACCTGTTCAGTGCCTCGGACTTCACGTTTATGAATGTCCACTTCACCGGTGACTACTGTGTTCCTGCGAACCTCCACTTGCTCTTCACTTACAGGAATGCGGATCGTCTCATCTTTTCCGATGGGGGTATCCGTAGAGTCATTATTGACAGATCTTCGCTCAATTACAATCTCCTCATGGGTAACCGGTACATTGATCGTTTTCTGCTCTTCAATAATTTCCTTGCGCACCTGGACTTCACCAGTCTGCACCTTGTTCTTGGACACATCCAGCTGTTCCTCACGCAGGCGCAGCTTGCGGGCTTCGTCCTCATCCGTGAATGGATCTGATCCGGTTCGATCCAAATTCGCTATGCCGTCCGGAGTTCCGGAATATACATCCCCTGTCATTCCCGGCCGGTTCACATCATCCAGCGCCCGTGTTTCAGGAAGATCATGAACAGGAGCAGAATTCATTGTATCCAGCCCCGTATCCTGACGTCCCTCCAGCCCTGATCCGTTAAATGCGGCATCCACTGTGTCTGTTACTGAATTGCGGGCCGTCCCCGTAACATCCCCAGCTGCCATATTATCATCCATATAACGGTCGGCATTGGCTGAATTGTGGCTGCGGAACACAGAATATGCTTCTTCGGCCCGTGTATTATCCGCATCCACCATAACCAGAATACGACCTTCATCTACATAATTATCATAACTTTCCGCTTCATCCTCAGGAATGCCGAGACCAATCAGTCCACCAACCAGTCCGCCGGTTCCTGCACCAACAGCAGCTCCTGCCAATGTCGCGGCAATCGGTCCTGCGGCGAGTATCGGTCCGATTCCCGGTATGGCCAGCGCACCGATTCCTGCAAGAAGCCCGGTGACACCGCCCAGCAAACCGCCGGTAGCCGCACCGGATGCCATACCCTCTGGCGCCTTGGTGCCCATCTCATTGTTAATCGCGTCAACATCATCTTTGTTTCTGGCAATCACGGAGATATCCTCTGTCAGAAACCCTTGGTTCTTCAAGTCTTCAATGGCCCGTGAAGCTTCATGCTCGGTATAAAATACACCTACTATTTTCTTATTCATAACGATTCCCTCCTGATAGTTAAAGTATGATGTTGCATAATCATTCTTTCATAGCTCTTAATTAACCAATCGATCCTGCGCTAAACTGCTTTACTTTAAATTTAAAGGAGAGTCCTCAATTATATTTCTCAAACAGGAAATACTCTGGGAAATAAGGGAAATGACACTTTTTGTTCAAACATCTGCTTGGAAAGTTAACTAATCTAACACTAATCTCCCGGATTTATCCTATATATGTAGCCTTTTAGAACAATGCTCTCAACCTCATTACAGAGTTTGCAAAAGAGACTATACTCCTCCTAAAGATACGTCCACTACCCACAAGATCGAGGAGGCTTAACCATGAATATGCGTTTAAAGGTGTTAAAAAAACATCTGCTCTTCTGCTGCAGCGAGCACTGCAACAATCAGGAGGTAGAGGATGTTATGCAGGCTTTCAAGGAACAGCTCGTAGAGCAAGGCATCCATAAAACGGTTAAAATCAACAAAACCAGCTGTCTCGGGCTATGCGGCAACGGACCGTTTGTTATCGTCTACCCTGACGGCATCTGGTACTACAATGTGACGACAGACGATGTTCCGCGCATCGTGGAAGAGCATCTGGTAAACGGCGAGCCTGTGGAAGAGCTGGTGATGCTGAAAATGGAGGCATAATCCAGCCTGCTCTGCGAGTCCCTCCCCTCCAAAAGGGGGATGGGACTTTTTGCGGTTTATCCGCCGTTTCGAATCTATTGTATAATGGGGGCATATCCCGGGCGTTGTCCAGGACCACCTCATACAGGAAAGAGGCTGAATCATGGCCATATTCAAATATAATTCACAGCGTCCGTTCCGGGGGAATTCCGATCTGCATCTTCATTATTGGGGACGGGAGCAGTGTGCCCCCGGTCATACCGTTGGACCCTGTGTACGCGATTTGTACAAAATCCATTTCATCCACGAAGGTACCGGCAAGGTGGCCGTCGGTGAAGAGACACATACACTTCAGGCGGGTCAGGCCTTTCTGACCTATCCGCATATCGTGACTTCTTACAGGGCTGACCTGAATACGCCTTGGAATTATTCATGGATTGCTTTTACCGGAGAAGAAATTGAATACTTGCTGTCCAAAACCTCGCTGTCGCCGGAGTATCCCGTCTTTCCGATGGATGAACTGCTTATGCCCTCATTGTATGATCGGCTGACAGAGGCAGCGGACCGCAGTGATTGCTTGAATCTGCCGCTCAAAGCGATGATGTATGAGTTCTTCTCCCTCCTGCTGAGCAAGGTACCGGCGGCCAAGGATGTATTCCCGATTCCGCGCCAAAAAAGCATTTACGTCGAGCAATGTCTCCACTTCCTGCATGCCCATTACTGTGAAAATGTCACGATGGAGATGATGTCATCTTCCCTTAGGCTGGACCGCAAATACGTATCCGCATTATTTAAACGGACCATCGGCCTTCCGCCACAGCAGTATCTGCTAAATTACCGGATCGCCAAGGCCTGCGAGCTGCTGACGGAGACCGATTGTACCATCGGTGAGATCTCGCGTTCCGTCGGTTATCAGGACCCGCTGCTCTTCTCCCGCATGTTTAAGAAGGTCAAGGGATGTTCCCCCAAAGGATACCGCCTCCAGCATGCCGATAATGACATTGTTCTATAAACATCTTCCTTGCTGACATACGTTTGTCGCCGTGCATTCGCTACAATAGGAACATACCCGGCAATATAGTAAACGCTTCCAAGGCAAGTTTTGTACGAAGTTACACAAAGAAGCTGATGCTTACAAACCTTAGTGATGCTTCCGAAGCGAGTTTTATTGCGAAGGATGTATGAAAGTAATGCTCCATAAAACTTTTAGGAGGAAAACAAATTGTACAACGCGAATCCTGAACGCTACGACCAGATGAAATATAACCGCACCGGCCGAAGCGGCCTGCTCCTGCCTGCCATTTCACTCGGGCTGTGGCATAACTTTGGCGGCAATGACGTCTTTGAGAACGGCCGCGCAATGGTCCGGCGGGCCTTCGATCTGGGAATTACCCATTTTGACCTCGCCAACAACTATGGTCCGCCTGCAGGCTCTGCCGAGGAGAGTTTTGGCCAGATTCTTAAGAAGGACTTCGCCGCTTACCGCGATGAGCTGATCATCTCCAGCAAAGCCGGATATTATATGTGGCCCGGCCCTTATGGCGAATGGGGCTCGAAGAAAAATCTCGTCGCAAGTCTTGATCAGAGTCTAAAGCGGATGAGCCTTGATTATGTGGATATTTACTATCATCACCGTCCGGACCCGAACACGCCGCTGGAGGAAACCATGAGTGCGCTGGATCTCTTGGTGCGCCAAGGCAAAGCGTTGTATGTCGGCATTTCCAACTACAGTGCCGAGCAGGCGCGCGAGGCCGCTCAAATCCTCCGCCGTCTGGGCACACCTTGCCTGATTCACCAGCCCAACTACTCCATGATGTCCCGCTGGATCGAAGACGGCCTGCAGGATGTGCTTGCCGAAGAAGGCATCGGCACCATCGCCTTCTCGCCGCTGCAAAAAGGCATCCTGACCGACCGTTATCTGAACGGAATTACTCCGGATTCCCGCGCAGCCGGCCCCAGTGTATTCCTCTCGGAGAAGGAAATTACCGAAGAGGTCATCGGCAAGGTACGCAAGCTGAATGAGCTGGCAGCCGCACGCGGCCAGAAGATGTCGCAGCTCGCCTTGTCGTGGGTGCTTCGCGGCGGCAAAGTCACCTCGGCACTGATTGGCGCAAGCAAGGTAAGCCAGATCGAAGATGCCGTGGCATCCTTGAACGCCCCTGAGCTCAGCGCGGAAGAATTAGAGCAGATCGAAACGATCCTGCGGGGATAACCCTGCACATCACAATAAAGACGGCAATCGCGTCCATACAGCCAGCAGGCTAGACGGCGCGCGATGGCCGTCTTTTGGCATAGGAATGGTATAATGGACACAAAAACAGCACAGAAAGGATTGCAGAATGAACAAAAACCGTTTGGGCCAATCCGATTTATATGTAAGTGCCATGGGCCTTGGCTGCATGTCCCTAGGGACCGATGAGACTCATGCTGCGGCGATCATTCATGAAGCGCTGGAGCAGGGCATTAATTTCCTGGATACTGCGGATCTATATGATGAGGGACGGAATGAAGAAATCATCGGCAACGCGGTTCGCCATCGGCGTGCGGATGTCATCCTGGCTACGAAGGTCGGCAACCGCAGAATCCCCGGCAAAGAAGGCTGGAGCTGGGACCCTTCCAAGGCCTATATTAAATCAGCAGTAAAAGAGAGCCTCCGCCGGCTGCAGACAGATTATATCGATCTCTATCAGCTGCACGGAGGAACGATCCAAGACCCCATCGACGAGACGATTGAGGCTTTTGAAGAATTGAAGCAGGAAGGCCTCATCCGTTATTACGGGATCTCCTCGATCCGCCCCAATGTGATCCGGGAATACGTGAAGCGCTCCGCTATTATTAGTGTGATGAGCCAATACAGCATCCTGGACAGACGGCCCGAGGAAGAGATCCTGCCTTTACTGGCGGAGCATGGAATCAGCCTGATCGCCCGGGGGCCGCTGGCCGGAGGCATATTGACCGAGCAAGGGCGCAGCCGGACAGGCAAGGCGTACCTTGATTATGAAGCCGGGGAACTGCCTGGGCTGCAGGAGCGTTTGATGCAGCAATCCACCGGTTCCCGTACCCTGACGCAAACAGCACTTCACTACCCGCTGGCGCATCCCGCTGTGGCCGCGATCATCCCCGGCGCGAGCAGTCTTGCGCAGCTGCAGCTGAATATTGCAGCCGCCACGGCCTCCCCGCTCTCTCCGCAGGAGCTTGAGGCCGTCCGTCGCGTAAGCAAACCAAACCGCTACACAGTACACCTTTAATTCAATACACAAAGAAGAGGTTATCCCTAGACTGTTGCCGCAGCCGGGATAGCCTCTTTTTCATCGAACTCTGCTGCATTGAGCCAACGCCTGTAATGCCCTCTACGTCAGCCAAAAAACTGTGTAATATACAGCATTGCGAGCAATCCGAAGATAAACGAATAGGTGGAGGGCCGCTCATAGCCATGACTATGACTCTCGGGAATCAGCTCCTTATAGACGATGAAGAGCATGGCTCCGGCAGCAAAAGCCAGTCCGTAACCTACGGCATTATTATGCAAATAGCTGGCCGTGCAATAGCCGATGACTGCCGACACCATCTCCATAAGACCGGTTAAACCGGCCATGAACAGCGCTTTTCGCCGGGTTGCCTGCGAATTCATCAGGAAGATAGCCAGAATCAGTCCCTCCGGCATATTTTGCGCACCAATGGCAATTGCCACCATAGGACCCAGGCTGGCCTGCTCGCTGGCATAGCTGAAACCTGTGCTGAGACCCTCGGGAATGTTGTGGATGAACAATGCGATCAAAACAAGCAGCGCCTTGGAATCCATGTTGGTGAATCCGGGCTTGTTCTCCACGTCGATATGCGGGATGTTGTTCTCGATCAGATCGAGCAGCAGCACACCGGTAATCAGTCCCAGCGTCAGAGCGATGATCCCCGACTCTCTCATCGCTTGCGGCATTAGGCCAAAGGTAGACGCGGAAACCATAATTCCGGCGGTGAAGGCGACCAGCACATCCTTCCACAGCTCGGAAAGTTTTTTCACAAACAGGATGGGAACCACTCCAAGAACAGTGGCCATCGCCGATAAAAAGCTGCCAAGCAGCGCAGTCGCCAAGTCTTCAACCCCTTTTATGGACAGGACCCTTTAGACAAGCTTATGCTTGCGGCAGCTTTCATTATGTCTGCTTGTTGATTTTTCTCTAGGGTGATGGGATCAGCGGTAAGGTCATCAGGTCTTCGTCCAGATAACTGCCGTTCAGCTTCACCGCATTCCGCTCCGTCCCGTAGCAGGTAAATCCCAGCGATTGATACAGCCGGATGGCCGGAAGGTTATCTGAGAATACTGCCAAATTAAGGATTTCAAGTCCTGGAGACTGCTTGGCCCTCACAATCAGCTCCGTCATCAGCAAATGCCCCAGCTTCTGCTTCCGTGCCGAGGGATTTACATACATGGCGTATACATTGCCTTTATGGCTGATCTTGTATCTGCTCTCACGGACTAAAGTGACCACGCCAACCAGCTCCTCCCGCCCGTTAAAGCCGCCGAGTGTGAATTTGCCGTCCCCCGCCTGGAGCCTGGCCCGGGTTATCTCTATCGGCATTCCCAACTCCGCTTCATAGGAGCTGAGGAAAGCCTCAGGGTGGTTCAACAAGGACTGCAGCCGAATCTCGCGGTATATTTCCGCATCAGCGGAATTAAGAACTCTTATGTACATAGGGGTTATCCCTCCTGCGCCTGAAATGGAAGATTTATTCCAGATTATAGGCCATTGTTTTGAATTAGGGGATTATAATTTTAATATTTTAAATACAAAAACCTACATCAACCCTTCGCTTTTGCGCAATTTTATCGTTCATTAAGCCTATTTTTTTACAAAAAACTACTTTTATCTACAATAAAAAGCTAATATCACTTAGGTAGACCTATTTTTCTCAAAGGAGGGTTAGTCTCCTTAGTATTCACCTTTACAAAAGTACTATTAAACGAAAGCTGGTGTCGTATTGAGAAGGAAGAACAAGGTACGCAGAAATACTCTTATTGTACTATTATGTATTTGTTTGAATCTAATGTCCTTTGGTCAAGCTTTTGCCGCATCCGGTGCTTCCGGGACTTCCGTTGCAGCAAAGGACATATCCGGCCACTGGTCAGAGAATGTCTTAAAAGCATGGCAGCAGCAAGGGTTACTTTCAGGCTATCAAGATGGAACCCTGCAGCCTGACCACAAGATTACCCGCGCGGAATTTGCAGCATTGATTAACAAATCTTTCGGTTATACAAACACAGCGGAAATCGCTTATAAAGATGTTAAAGCAACTAATTGGTTCTACGCGGACATTGCAAAAGCAACTGCCGCAGGATACATAAAAGGATACACCGATCAGACGTTTAGACCTAACCAGCCGCTTACCCGTGAAGAAATGGCTGCCATTGTGAGCTCTATTCTTAAGCTGAGCGCCACCGATTCACCTGCTGCATTTTCGGATACAGCTGTAGGCCACCAGTGGAGCAAGCTCCAGATTAATGCCATTGCCCAAGCTGGCCTTATGAGTGGAAATGATCAAAAATTCAGACCGCTCGACACAGCCACCAGAGCAGAAGCAGTCAGTGTGCTTGACCGGGCATTGAAGTTTGAAGCTTCCAAATCCTCTGAGAAGGTCGTTTATGACAAAGCCGGTAGCTATGGCCCGGAGACAGGTCTTACTACAGTAAAGGGTTCGGTATATATCGAAGCGCCCGGAGTTGTACTGAACAACACGCTTATCACAGGTGATCTTGTGATTGGTGAAGGCGTTGGCAAAGGTGATGTGACGCTAAAGAATGTCACTGTCAAAGGCACCACTACCATTGCCGGAGGCGGTAAAAACAGTATCCACGTAGTGGATTCAGTCCTGGTAACCGTCATTGTCAATAAAAAAGACGGAAGTATCCGAATCGTTACTGAAGGTGCCAGCTCGGTTGAACAGATCACGCTGCAATCCGGTGCGCTACTGGAAGAAGGCAGCGGCACAGGCAGCGGCTTCGGCAATGTCGATCTCTCCGCAGCAATTCCGGCAAATGCACAGGTATCCTTAGCCGGATCCTTCGAGACGGTGGATGTTATGGCAACCTCCATTCAAGTAAACCTGAATTCCGGTTCGATCGGCCAGCTTCAAGTGGCTCCCGGCGCCGGAAATACGGGAATTGACATTACAGGTGGAGCCCGCATCAATGCTCTAATTCTAAATGCCATTGCCAGAGTAACCGGAACAGGCTCCATTGGCACTGCCTCAATCAATGCCAACGGTTCAACTCTTGCCCAGAATCCTGAGCATGTAAACTACGGCAATAATGCAACAGCTGTCATCGGCACTCCGGTTGTTTCGGGAGGCGGATCATCCGGTGGTTCATCCGGTGGTTCATCCGGTGGTTCATCTGGTGACTCATCCGGCGGTTCAAACGGCGGTTCAAACGGCAGCAATCCAGGCACTGTGACAGAGACAGTGTATGGCTTTGAAGGCGTAATTACGGATGTAGACGATCAGCCCGTAGCAGATATGACAATCCATTTCCGTAGAGGCCTCGGAGCAACTACAGGCGAAATCGCAGCAACTGTGGTTACGGATGCGGCAGGTAAATATTTTGCCAATCTGGCCCCTGGCGTTTACACTGGTGAATTATCAAAATCCGGATTTATTACTACTCACGTTGTTGGTGTTTCCCTGAGTACTCATAAAAACATTAACCAGAATGCCACAGCAATCAAAGTCCCTGCCGAAGCCGAGATCCGAATTGTTCTCACCTGGGACTTGCTTCCGCTGGATGAAGATTCACATCTGATTGGCGCTGCACCCAATAATAGGTCATTCCATACCTGGTACAGCGATAGAGTATATAGTTATAATAATGAAACTTATGCCGATCTGGACCATGATGATGTAGATTCTTACGGCCCGGAGACGACTACAATTCGTAAACGTGTGGATGGAAAATACACCTTCTTCGTTCACAACTTCAGCGGAAACGGCACAGCCCAAGCGAACACTTTAACCGCTTCCGGTGCCAAAGTAGAGATTTACAACGGCCACAATGCTACGCCTGTTAAAACGTACCACATTCCTGTTACAGACACCAAGATGCTATACTGGTACGTTTTTGATATGAACGTATCCGGCAGCGAATTGACCTTTGTGGACAAGAACATGCTGACAGACACGGCTCCAAAGTCTGATCTTGATCAAGACAATGGTCAGGACACTGAGAGTCCTACTGTTAATACAAACTTCCTGAGTGTAGAAAATCATGCCGGTGCCAATGACGTTGTAAATGTGAGAAGCCTTGCACCCGGAGATGTGGTTTCTGTCTACGCAGACGAGATTGACCACAGCCAGTTATTGCAAACTGCAACAGTGGCCGCAGGCTCAACCAGCGTTAAGCTGACCGGTCTTGATTTCGGTGCAGACAGCACCACTGTCTATATTTCCTTAAAGAAACCAAACCATTCGGAGAGCCATGCTGTACCTATATCTGTCTACTCCGAAGCCCAATATGCCGAACTGGAAACAACGATTGACGGTGCATTTAAGAATCAGGTATTGCCTGGCACACTGTCTGTGGGAGATGTGGTTTATCTGCCTGATCCACAGCAGCCGCTGCCAAGGGATCTCCGTGTAACTGTGTTGAATTATGATGGCCCATCCACAGTGACTGATGATGTATACATCCTAAGAGACTACATGGTATGGTACATGAATTACAACGGCACCGCAAATCCTGTCGACTATAGCATCAAGCTGGAATTAAAACGCGACTTTTCCGCAGTTATCAAAGAAATTATTATTACGGTCCCTAGTGTATTCACCGCGCTGCCTGATTCTGTTGCACTAGCCGATAAAATGCTGCTGGATGGTTCAACTCATCCCGGCCTTGCTGAAGCTGTAACTGCCGCCAAAGCCGTTATAAACAACACCGATGCAACAGCGGCAGATTGGCTCGAAGCCATAAAAGCTCTTCATGAAATTTTTAATCAGATTGCAAGAGAAAACGAATAGTTCATTAAGCAGATTCAAGTATAATTACAACTTAACACCAAACAGCCAGGCTTCCCGGAGCCTGGCTGTTTGGTGTAGCTATAGCTACTGCGGTTTGTTATAGCTACTGCGTATTGCTATAGTTTCTGCGTTTGTTATAGCTTCTGCGTTTTGTTATAGCTTCTGCGTTTTGTTGTAGCTTCTGCGTATTGCTATACTTGAGAACTGTACTTGAGAGCTGTATTTGAAGGCTGCGCTCAAGAAGACTGTGGCTATACTCATAAGGATAGTTGTACTCTGTGCAGCTAAAATGCACAAATCACACACCCTCTGGGAGTTAGATGTATTTCGTACACTTAAAATTCGCAATCCGAGCCAACTACGCTAGATCGGGCAAATATAAGTGTACGGAGTGCAACTATCTGTAATTTGTCTTCAAAACCCCTGAATTTAGTTGTACGAAGTACACTTAGCCGACTTAAACTGTTAATGTTTCTGCACTCACCCCAATTTATATCTCTTAGGCCCCGATACTACTGCTATTAACTTACTATGCCGCTTTTACTCCGCACTAATTGTCTAATCGGCCTACTAACCAACTCACCTGCGGATGCTTTAATCCTCCGACGCTGCTTCCTCGCTCCTACTCAATTCCTTCGTCCCTCAAGCACCCGCTACTCAAACAGACTCAAATACCGCCCCAGACCGTTTGCCTCCAGCTCCTCCTTGGGAATAAACCGCAGTGCGGCGGAGTTGATGCGGTAGTGCTGCTTCGTTGGCTCCGGGCCGTCGTGGAACAGATGTCCCAGATAGGCTCCGCTCAACCTGCTCCGCAGCGCCGTCCGTACTTGACCGCTGCTGTAGTCCGCTTCCCTGCGGATCAGCCCCTCCTCAATAGGTCTGGTAAAAGCTGGCCAGCCGGTGCCGGAATCGAATTTATCGGCTGAGCTGAACAGCGGATCGCTGCTCAGCACGTCAACATATAGCCCTTCACGAAAATGGTCCCAATATTCATTCTGGTACGGCGGCTCCGTACCCTTGTTCTGCGTGACTTCGTATTGCAGCCCGGTCAGCTGCTTATGCAGCCGCTCCCGGTCTTCGCGGTTGTTCCAGTACTGCTCAGAGAATTCGCCTCGGCCCGAGCCTTTCAGGTACATTTTATAATCCATCGGGTGGGTCTTATAGTAATCCTGATGCAAGGCCTCCGCCGGATAAAATGGAGCCGCAGGCAGAATCTCCGTCACAATCGGAGCTTTGAACCGCTTGCTTGCCTTCAGCACCTCCTTCGAAGCTTCCGCCTTCTCCCGTTGCTCTTCGCTGTGCACGAAGATCGCCGTCCGGTAAGAATAGCCCCGATCCATAAATTGCCCGCCTTTATCGGTAGGATCTATGAGCTGCCAATATATCTCCAGCAGACGCTCATACGGGAATAGCTCAGGCTCATAGGTAATCTGCACCGCCTCAATATGCCCTGTCGTCTCCGTTCCCACTTCCTCATAAGTTGGATTAACTGTATGCCCGCCGGTATAGCCTGACACCACAGAAACAATGCCCGGCAGCTCGTCGAACGGCTTGACCATACACCAGAAACAGCCGCCGGCGAAGGTGGCGAGTTGTTGTACAGCTTTATCTCCATTCATCCAGAACAACTCCCTCCGAATTTAGTCCAGGCAATTCATCATCCGTCCATGCCGGAATTCCATTATATATGAATATCCTGCTTCTCCAAAGAAATCAGGGCCACCGGCAAGCAAACGAGGATAACAATAACCGGAATGAGCACCGCTTGAATGTAATCTCCCGCACCCGAAAGCAGGATCTGCTCCGAGTCGGCTACATACATCCCGGAAAATTTCATGATTTGCGTCATCAGGGAATGATCCGATACCCATTTCAAGAATGCCGAAGACGAATCCTTGAGATAACCTGTAAGAAGAAAATTACCGAAGATAAAGAAAAAGGTTGCCACCACGGCGGAAGCCGCTTTACGGATCAGCACCCCCAGCATCATGATTACGGCGCAATAAGCCGCCAAATACAAGACATTCAATCCGAAAGCCCTGAACGCCTGAATGGAATCCTCTCTTAAGCTTTCCATCCCGATAGGAGATCCGGTAACGAGCGCCGCAGCCAGATATAAGATGGAGAAGAGTCCGAAAAATTGCAGCAGCCACCAAAAAATCGCCAGCAGCTCCAGCATATATTTACCCATATAATACCCCGGCCGGCTCTGCCCCGAAGCGATTATATTCTGCACCGAACCGTATTCAAAACCTTCTGTAGAGAAAAAGCAGGCATGCATCGGGATAACCAGATATAGAAACAGGGAGAATGAACCGGCGAGCTTTAAGGGCTGCATGGGACTGCTTAATTCATATCCGCCATGGTTCCCGATGATCACAACCAGCAGAATGGATCCCAGCACAAAAACAGCATTGATGCTTTTGAACGCCAGATCTTTTCGCAAATAATAAATTTCAGCCTGCAAAAAATTCCTCATTGACCTTTGCCTCCAATCAGATCCATATAATAGTGTTCCAGATTAGGCGCGGACAGGTTGAACCCTTCAACCGGAATTCCCTGCTGCAGGAGAACCGTCATCAGCTGCTCTAAATCTGCGACTGCCTTAGGAATTTCAATGGCCCCGGCAGTATTGATGGAGATGTCCTCAAGCTGCAGCTTCTCCTTCAAAAAAGCCATAGCAGCAGCCGGATGAGGTGTTGAAATTGTAATCATTGACTGTGCCGATTGCAGTAATTCTCCGGCAGAGACTTCTTTGATCAGCCTACCCTGATGTATGAACCCGTATTTAGTTGCCAGCAGCTGAAGCTCACCCAGAATGTGGCTGGAGATCAATATCGTTACCCCCTGCTCATGCGCCAGCAGCTCCAGAATCCTCCGCATTTCCACAATCCCTACAGGGTCCAGCCCGTTGATGGGCTCGTCCAGCACAAGGAACTTCGGATGGTTAAGCAGCGCGATGGCAAGTCCGAGACGCTGGCGCATGCCGAGGGAATATTGCGAGGTTTTTTTGCTTCCGGTATCCGTTAATGCTACAGTCTGCAAAACCTCCCTGATTCTTGCTTTATCCTGAATGCCAAAGATCCGGCAATAAAAACCCAGGTTCTCCTCTGCGTTCATATGCGGATAAAGAGACGGCGTTTCAATCAGAAACCCAACCTGCCGCCTGGCATGGATGAGCTCCTGCTTTTCCCGCTGCCCGAACAGTGAAACTTCTCCGCTTGTCGGGTGTACAAGCCCGCCGATCACTTTCATCAGCGTACTTTTTCCTGCACCATTCTCCCCGACAAATCCGTAGATATCCCCCTCTTCAATGGTCATATTCAAATGCTGAAGCGCAAACGCGGAGCCATATTTTTTAGTCAGCCCTCTGGTTTCGAACACATGCGGTTTCAATCAGAACACTCCTTCATCTCGCAGATATGTCTACCCGGCAACCTTATCATGGGTAAGCGGTCCGGGCGCACAGTCTGCTATTTTTAGGCAGGTTATTGTCGTTTTTAAGGAGCATTTTCATAACATCTGGCCCGTTTTTCCCTGGAAATGTATAATAGAGCGATAAATACGGAACGGAGTGAAGGCATGATTCATATCGCCGTTTGTGACGACGATCTGCAGGCTGCAGGACAGATTGAGAACCTGATTTTAGATGCCCGGCACCAATGTTCGGAAGAGCTTGAGGTATCCCTCTATTACTCCGGGGAAAGTTTCGCCCAGGCTCTTCAGGCCGGAGAGCGCTTTGACCTTATTTTCATGGATATTGAAATGGGTGGAATGGATGGAATTACAGCAGGGCAAGTGCTGCGGGAAGATGACGGAAATGATCTTGTACAATTGATTTATATTTCCAGCCATGAGCAGTATCATCTGCAGCTGTTCGATGTGCGGCCGTCGGGTTTCATTAAGAAGCCGGTTGAACCGGAAGCATTCATACATAAGCTTATTCCCGCCTTGCAAAAGGCCATACGTACCCGCCAGCAGGGCAAAACCAACTTCCTGCCGGTACAGCAAAAAGGAAAGGAGCTGCTGATCCCTTTTCGGGACATCCTCTATTTGGAGAGCAGCATCAGACGGGTTTCCCTTATCACGAAGGACAGGGAGATCCAATATTACGGCATACTTAAGGATGAGGAGCGCAAGCTGCCCGGCGGTCATTTTGTGCGGATTCACCAATCTTATATTGTGAACTTTTTCTTTATTAAAGAAATCAGTGCGAAGAGGGTTACGCTAGTCAGCGGCAAGGAGCTGCCGGTCAGCGAGAAGCACAGCATATCCGTGAGGAAAGCCTACCTCAGCTTTAGGGGGACGCTCGTATGAATACCATGCTGCGGGAAGAGCTGCTGTATCTCATCACTTTTCCGCTGATTCCCGTAATCCTTCATTATTTCTTCAGCCGCAGCTTCACCTGCCGGATCAAGAGCAAACCTTACCTTGTCCTGATCTACGCTCTATATATGGCGTGTCATCTCGTGCTGCATCATATCCAGCTTCCGGACATGGTTCTGCTCACCGCAAATATTGTCTTGATCTTCTTGTTATCACTGCTCTACCGGGGGGATAACCTGTGGAGGGGGTATTGCGCCTTTTTTGTTATGGCTCTCATCTTTCTTGGCGAAGCCGTGATGCCATTTGCGTATACGGATAGCGGATACATAGCAAACCTCTTTCTTTCCAAGCTGCTGGTATTGTCTCTCGTATACCTTTTGCTGCGAATCACCAAAGGGGAAGGACGCGGTAATTTGGCGGGATGGTACTGGAGTCTGCTGTTGGTCTGTCCTGTTCTGAGCGTTATTACTTTGGTCTCGCTGTCGGACAACTTCTTCTTCCAGGCGTATCCCAACCTGTTCCCCGTGGTACCTACCCTGCTGCTGGCAATCAACTGCCTGATTTTTGTGCTCAGCGACCATATTCTGTGCGTGCAGTCCGAGAGAAGCAAACGTCTGCTGCTGGAACAGCAGAACACCTACTATGTTAACCAATATCTGATGACCCGGGACAAGCAGGAGGAAGCCTTCAAATTTCAGCATGACTTCAAAAATATCCTGCTTGGCCTGCGCGCAGGGCTTGCCAAAGATGAGGAAACTCCCGTCCATGAACTGGACCGTCTGCTGGGCACGATTGGACAGCCTGCAGGGAGCTGCGATACCGGAAACCCGGTCATTGATGCGATGATCAGCTACAAGGAGCAGACCGCAGGCAGCTATGACACCCCCTTTCGCTTAGAGCTGAACATTCCGCCGCAGCTTGAGCTGGACACTACGGTGATCAGCGTCATTCTCGGCAATACGCTGGACAATGCAATTGAAGCCTGCCGGGAGACCCTTAATCAGGAGCGTTATGTCTTGATCCATATGCATTATCTGAATGACAGCTTGTTCATAAAAATTCAGAATCCGTATGCCCATGAAATCAGCACCAACCGTTATGGTGAAATCTCTTCGACCAAGGCCGATACACGGTCGCATGGCATCGGACTGCGAAACATCCGGAAAACTGTGGAGGAATGGGGCGGCCTGCTGGATATTTCCTATGACAGCGGCCTGTTTCAAGTGGAGGTCGTTCTGTTCCATATCACAAGAAAGCTTGCCTCTTCTGGTTGAAGCCGCGGCAGAGCATTACCTTAACCGGAGCCAGCGGATATATCGGGCAGCATTTACTGAAGCAGTTAACGGACGAATATCATGTAATTGCATTATCCAAGACATGAGACTCTAAGAAAAACAGCCCGCAAGTGGAGTAGCGCTCCTGTGAGCTGTTCTCCATGTCTCCGGCGGAGAAGAGCTCCTCCTTCCCCATCCTGGTGAAGCTGGTCCGGCGTCTGCCGGTTATGGTGCTGCCGAAATGGAACGCGCACCCAGACCCATCCCATTGCCCTGTCAGACGTGCTGCTTGCTTTGAAGAGAAGTAGGCAACCCCGCATTAGACCGCCTTGCGATTGATTTAGGCGGCTCTGACAGCATGACCTGCAAAGAGATGATGCAGAGAACTGCTAAAGTGATGCATAAGCAACTCACCCCCATAAAAGCCGGAAATACTGCACCAAGAGGAAACGGATACCGTCCTCAAAAGGACGGTATCCGTTTCAGCGAGAAATAGAAGGATAATTTATAGCGTGAAACATATAAATTCTTATCCTTAAAAAAACCACCTCCGGGTGGCTTATTTGTCTTTATTGCTGTCCCAAATGTCCTTATGCGTCCAACCTGCATGCACTAGAAGGAGCAGTGTGAGGATCATAACAAGCTCTCTGAAACTATTGGAAGTACTCTCTATGTTGTATCCAAAAACAATATTCAACCGGCCCCACATCAGATTGAGGCAGAGCAGCGCGACGGTAATGTAGGTCACCCATACACTTCGGAGGTACAAATTATAACTCCGCTGCGGGCCGCGTCCGATGAAATATTTACTGTAACGGATCACATAGGCGGTGAATATGAAAAATGCAATGGCTTCCAGTGTGATTATAGTTAAATCAATAATTTCCATGAAGGTCATCTCCTCTCTTGCCTAAGCCGGAACGGTGCAGGTCAATAAGGCTTTCGATATCATTCGATTCATAGGCTTCCTGGATTCTGCCTAGTTTTTCAATCTCCCGTTTTACACGACTGGGTTTGAGTTCACTCTTTCTGAATATATCGAGGAGCTTCACTTGTCGACGACCTCCTCACCATTGGTTTTATCGGTGCTCCCTCTTTCTATTAGAAGTTTGACGAGTGTACGATTGTATTGGTTTAGCTGTTTCTCGTTCTCCTCATCGCGTTTCTGATAGTTCTGAATGATCTTTTCCTTACTGGCTAACTGCCTAACGCTCCAGATTAATGCAATAGAGAGAAGGACATTGAGCACGACTGAACCGCTGTTGTCGTTGAAAAGGCCAGTCAATGCGTTCAAATCCATCATCATCCCCCCGTTCGTTGTTAGTCTGAGATTCCTGTTGTTTCCGGGTCTAAGCATTATCTGCTCAACCTGTCCAACCTTTCGGCACAAGACATACCATGCTTCGAGCCGGAAGATCGTATATTGTAATCTATTCTTTTTCTATGATTTTGATTGGGTAAAATAGTATTTTGTTAGAATCGCTCGCCTTCCACCTGAACTATTAAGCATTCCTGCTGCATCCGGACAACAAAGAAACGGGACCTGTGAAGGTCCCGTTTCTTTGGATAAATAAGGTTATGCAGACGTATTACATCATGCCGCCCATCAACAGAATAAACGTGCATTACGTGAAAACAGCGATATAACTGGTATTTTCGGTATTAAAGAGTGTGCCATTTTCGCAATATGTGCAGCATTATACCTACCTTTATGGGCTTTTTATGGGCAAATTATGGGCAAGTGGATTTGAGCCTCTAATATTAAGGAGGCTGATTATTATGAAATTAGAAGATGTAACCGTGGGAGTCCGTGTCCGAATCACGGAAGTTCACTGGCAAGGTCGTACCGGCATCGTGTTGGCAGTCGGCGCTAAAACTATCCTAATCGACATTGGAGAGCCGCTGCTGGTCAATGAGATGCCAGATGACCTGGAGCCGGCACCGGAGGATCTGCTACTGAAGGATGGGAAGAAGTAGATATCTAAACGCAAAAAAAATCCCCTGTTAGCCATTACGGCCAGCAGGGGATTCTGAACACCGGCCTCATCCTTCTGTTATCCCTGCTGTATGCAGGAGAGCGCAAATGGAAGGGATATAGTGCGCTATTCATAGCTGCACTTCTTTTTCTCAACGATACAATGATTCCCTTGCCTTCTCAGATGTGGGCTTTCTGGAAAACCTGGTCTTTTCCAAGCTGCTAATGCTCCTGCTCGTCTTCGTTTTGTTGCGGGTTACCAAAGGAGACGGAAGTGGTACTCTTGCCGGGTGGTACTGGTGCCTTCTGTTTCTGTGTCCGCTGCTGAGCAATACAACACTGCTCCAGCTGTCCAACAACCTGTTTTTTCGGAGCTACCCGCAGCTGTTCCCGGTGATTCCCTCTTTGCTACTGGCCATCAATCTGCTCATTTATGTCCTTAATGACCGTATCATGCACGCCCAATCCGAGCGCAGCAAACGTCTCCTGCTCGAACAGCAGAACATCTATTATCTCAATCAATATCACATGATCCAGAGCTTGCAGGAGGACAGCTTCAAGTTTCAGCACGATTTCAAGCATATCCTGCTGGGCTTGCGTGTAAAACTGGATTCTGGTGAACCAGACGCAACAGCTCAGGAGCTGGATACCCTGTTCGGCCGGCTCGAACCCGACGCTTACAGCTGCAATACGGAAAACCTGGTCGTTGACTCGATCCTTAATTACAAAATCCAGAATGCTGCCCACCATGAGCTGACCATCCCCCCACAGCTTACGCTGGACACTGCAGCTCTTTGCGTGATTCTCGGCAACGCCCTGGATAATGCTATAGAGGCCTGCCAGGGAATAACAGAACCGGAGCCCGAGCGGCAGATCACTGTACATATGCATTATTTGAACGACAGCCTGTTTGTACGAATCCGAACCCGTATGCCCATACCGTTCAGACCGGTCCTTTCGGCGATATCCGTTCGACGAAGGCCGATCACAGATCACATGGCATCGGCCTCGAAAATATCAAAAAAACCATAGAAGCTCTGAATGGCCTGGCTGGATATTTCATATGACAATGGTATCTTTCAGATCGAGTGGGTACTGTTTGGCATTGAAAGACCAGATAGCGCTAGTGTCTTGTGGAACCAGCAACAGGTTGAACTTTAGCGTAAACGGGTACTGGCAAGCACGGCTTTATTTACTTATCATCCGATTACGTTCGCACAACAGGAGGCAATGCCCATGCATACAACTGAAACGAATACAGAAAGCTCAGGCAACAGGCTGAAAATCGCCCTAACCGGAGCGAGCGGATATATCGGACATAACCTGCTGGAGCAGCTGACTCGGGAATATGATGTGATCGCGTTATCCAGGCATGGAGACCAGAAGGAAGATAACAACCATGTGGAATGGCGTTCCTGTGAGCTGTTCTCCATATCCTCTGCGGAAAAAGCATTACAAGGCGCGGACTATGCCATCTATCTGGTCCACTCCATGATGCCGACAGCTAAGCTGACACAGGCAAACTTCGCGGACATGGACGCCATACTCGTGGATAATTTTGCTCGCGCAGCAAGCAAGAACGGCATCCGCCAGATCATCTACCTAAGCGGGATCATCCCGGACAGTAAGCCGCAGGCCAAGCTGTCCCGCCATCTGCGCAGCCGGGTTGAGATAGAGCGTGTGCTAGGCTCCTACGGTGTACCTGTCACAACAATCCGCGCTGGCTGATCGTCGGACCGCAGGGCTCGTCCTTCCCTATTCTGGCTAAGCTGGTCCGGGGCCTGCCGGTCATGGCACTGCCGAAATGGACGCGCACTAAAACCCACCCCATTGCACTGTCTGATGTCCTGTAGGCCTTGACAGCAAGCATTGGGAGCATAGAGCTGTACAACCGGGCCATTGATGTTGGCGGACCTGACAGCATGACCTATCTTAAGACCTTTCAGTACGGCTATTTTTACAGGCAAAAAGATCGGCACCATCCACTCCCACTAATCCACAAGCTTATCCAGTTCGCCTTCCAGTTCCGCGAGCTTGTTCTTGGCTTCATCCAGTGCTTCCTTATGTCCTGCAGCTTCGGCCCGCTTTATCACCTGTTTGACGGCTGCAATCTGCTGTTCCAGATAGAGGACATCGGAGGCATCTCCTGAGCTGCCCAATCTCAGTGAGTAGGTCATAATCATCATCCTTTCAGATATCTTCCTGCTGATCGTTCGTCTTGTACTCTATATAATAGAGGGTCTTGCAATCCCCGTATAGCACATTACTGGATTGACATGCCAACTGGTATAAAAACCTATTGACTTGTCAATATATTGTCCCTATAATCAGTCTATGACTTTTCATGTAAGGAGATCTAACATGATTATTGTGAATGAAGTATACCAAAATGTTGTTTTTCGTCTATCTGCAGAGGAATTAAAAGACCTCATCGAACGCCTCAAGATCAAGAAGGAGGATGAAATCGAGGGGATTAAGGATAAAATCAACAAATATGAACAAAAGAGGCGATCCGAAGAGGCAATGTACCAATCGCTCTCCCCGATCCGCAAATGGTTTGCCGGACACCCCGCCAGCCATCACACAGCCGTTGAATATATCGTTCATGTAAAAGACCGGTTCAAACGAATAAACAGCATTAAAAGAGACATTCAAGAGCTAGATCAGGTTCTACTCCTTCTAGATAATCATCCGGCAACGGAAGAGATTCCGCTCTCACCAGAGATCATACGTGAAATCAAAACCATTAGGGGTATGGAGGCACTATAGAAATGAATGTGACGCTGGAGTCGCTTGGCGGTGGAGTAGATACGATTTGGGTCGTATTGAGCGCCGCTATGATTTTGCTGATGGAGGGCGGTTTTGCCCTGCTGGAAGCCGGTTTTGTAAGGTATAAAAACAGTGTGAACATTATCATGAAAGTGTTCGCCGATATCACCATAGGAACGCTGATTTTTTATATTTTCGGGTTTGGGCTCATGTACGGCAAAGACGCCGGCGGTTTGGTGGGCACAAGCGGATTCCTGCTTGGCGGTGACCTTTCCAATCTCCATTTCACCATCTCGCTTGATACCTTCTGGCTGTTCCAGGCGGCATTTACCATCGCTGTCATTTCCATCGTATCGGGAGCGGTTGCTGAACGGATTAACTTCCGCGCTTATCTGCTGTACATCATTTTAATGACAGGCCTGATCTACCCCATCGGTGGTCACTGGGCCTGGGGCGGCGGCTGGCTGAACCAGCTGGGCCTGCAGGACTTCGCAGGTTCAGCCGTCATTCATGCCCTTGGAGGATTCTCGGCACTGGCAGCGGCGATCGTTATCGGCCCTAGAAAGGGCAAGTTCAATCAGGCCGGGAACAGCACGGTTTCCCTGCCGAGCAATCTGCCGCTTGCTTCAGTCGGCGCCTTCCTGCTCTGGTTCGGCTGGTTCGGCTTTAACGCAGGAAGTACCTTAAGTGCTACCGATGTCCGGATCGGACACATCGCTATTACCACCATGCTCTCAGCAGCAGCAGGCGGCGGGATCACACTGATCTACACCTTATTCCGCTACCAGCGTTCAGATGCACCCTCAGTGATCAACGGTTCCCTCGCCGGTCTGGTAGGTATTACTGCCGGGTGTGCGTTTGTCAGTGACGGTGCGGCCATCCTGATCGGCGCTGTCTCCGGTCTGCTCATGATGGCGGCTACCAACTGGCTGGAAGCCCGCCGCATAGATGACCCAGTGGGCGCTTTTCCGGTACATGCCATATCTGGCGCTTGGGGGACCATAGCTGTAGGCTTGTTCGCCACCGATGGTGGACTGCTCTATGGCGGCGGTTGGCATCAGCTAGGGGTACAGACCCTTGGTCTGGCTACATTGGCTGCCTGGGGATTTGTAACTACCTGGTGTGGTCTGAAGCTGATCGGAAAGCTGGTCCATGTCCGCTCCAGCGAGGAAGAGGAAGACATCGGACTCGATATCAGTTATCACGGCATGATAGCCGTGCATCGATCGGCTGAATTTATTGAGCTTGAAGATCATTATCTGGCGGAAGATGATAAATCTCTGCATTAAAAGCAAGAAGCGAAAAGCCCCTCTCCTTACCGAATATGTCTAACTAGGAAAAAAGTCGTCGGAATTACCGGCGGCTTTTTTATGTATGCCAATAAGACTATAAGATTTAGATGCTTAGTCGGTCACTCTCACACCAAATCACACTCCAATGTGTCTGTCGCTCACACCATTGATTCTGTGCATCAAACGAAAAATAATGATACTATGTATGATGGGTAAAGGACTTTGCTATAGATTATATCGTTTTTATATGTTGCAACAGGAGAAGATAACATGGAATCAAATTTTTGGATGGATCTACCAAAGCCGTTTTTTATATTAGCTCCAATGGAAGATGTCACAGATATTGTATTTCGTCAGGTCATTAGAGAAGCTGCAACACCTGACGTATTTTACACCGAATTCACAAGCACTGAAAATTATTGTCACCCTGTTGGAAAAGAAAATGTAGGTGGCCGATTAATGTTCACAGATGATGAGCAACCGATTGTCGCTCATATTTGGGGCAATAAACCTGCACTTTTTGAACAGATGAGTATTGATATGAAAAAACTTGGTTTTCGTGGTATCGATATAAACATGGGATGCCCAGCACAAAACGCCGCATCCACTGGAAAAGGGGCTGGATTAATACGCCATCCTGAAGTTGCAGCAGAAATTATTCAAGCAGCAAAAGCAGGTGGATTGCCGGTTAGTGTTAAAACAAGATTGGGTTACTCTAATATTGACGAGTGGCGCGATTGGTTAGGACATATATTGAAACAAGATATTGCGAATCTTTCCATTCACCTTCGTACAAAAAAAGAGAAGAGTAAAGTAGATGCACACTGGGAACTAATCCCTGATATAAAAAAATTACGCGATGAAATTGCTCCACATACGTTGTTAACCATTAATGGAGATATTCCCGACCGCGTAACAGGATTACAATTAGTAGAACAATACGGCGTTGATGGTGTCATGATTGGCCGCGGCATTTTCACCAATCCATTTGCTTTTGAGAAAGAATCTAAAGAACATAGCGCGAAGGATTTCCTCAATTTACTTCTTTTGCAGCTGGATCTTCACGATAAATATTCAACAGAAACCCTGCCACGTTCATTTAGACCACTTCTCCGCTATTTCAAAATCTATGTTCGTGGATTTAGAGGCGCAGGCGAACTAAGAGACCAACTAATGAATACCACATCAACAGACGAAGTGCGTCGTTTAGTAAAACCTCTTTTAGATCAAGAGTTAGATTGAAGCACCTAAATACTCCAGTTCCGATAACTTGTTTATCAAAAATAATGAGAGACCTCCCAAAAGTTCAATGAACTCTTGAAAGGTCTCTCATTTTTGCACTATGAGGTCATGCAATGGTCGATCATCATCAAATTACTTCGATAATGATTTCATTACATCATGCCGCCCATACCGCCCATGCCGCCCATATCTGGCATTCCGCCGCCTTTTTCAGGCTCCGGTTTGTCAGCGATGACAGCTTCGGTGGTCAGGAACATTGCAGCTACGGATGCTGCATTTTGCAGCGCGTAACGAGTTACTTTGGCAGGGTCAACGATCCCTGCTTCGAACATGTTCACCCACTCATCGGTAGCAGCGTTGTAGCCGATGCCGATAGCTTCTTTTTTCAGACGGTCCACGATTACGGAACCTTCTTGACCAGCGTTTGCTGCGATTGTACGGACAGGCTCTTCCAGAGCGCGCAGTACAATGTTCACGCCTGTTTTTTCGTCGCCTACTGCATTTACAGCAGCTACAGCAGCATATACGTTCACAAGAGCAGTACCCCCACCGGATACGATTCCTTCTTCAACTGCAGCGCGGGTTGCGTTCAGGGCATCTTCGATGCGAAGCTTGCGTTCTTTAAGTTCTGTCTCAGTTGCAGCGCCTACTTTAACAACGGCTACGCCGCCGGCCAATTTAGCCAGACGCTCCTGCAGTTTTTCCTTGTCGAACTCGGAAGTGGTTTCTTCCAGCTGGGAACGGATTTGGCTTACGCGTGCATTGATGTCCGCTTTGTCGCCGCTTCCGTCTACGATTGTAGTATTTTCTTTGGTTACGCGCACTTGACGTGCGTTACCCAGTTGTTCGATAGAAGTGCTTTTCAGGTCCAGTCCAAGCTTCTCGGTGATCACTTGGCCGCCAGTCAGGGCAGCGATGTCCTGCAGCATAGCTTCGCGGCGGTCGCCAAAGCCAGGAGCTTTAACAGCAACAGCGTTGAATGTTCCGCGCAGTTTGTTCACGATCAGCATCGCTTGTGCTTCGCCTTCGATATCTTCAGCGATGATTACAAGTGGACGCGCCTGTTGTACGATCTTCTCAAGCAGCGGAAGAATTTCTTGCGTGCTGCTGATTTTTTTGTCGGTGATCAGGATGTACGGGTTCTCCAAAACAGCTTCCATTTTGTCCGTATCAGTGATCATATAAGGGGAAATATAGCCGCGGTCGAACTGCATGCCTTCAACCACTTCAAGCTCAGTCAGGAATCCACGGGATTCTTCAACGGTGATTACGCCGTCTTTGCCGACTTTTTCCATAGCTTCAGCAATCAGTTGGCCCACTTCATCGTCAGCAGCGGAGATAGCAGCTACTTGAGCGATAGCCTGGGAATCTTCGATCGGTTTAGCAATATTCTTCAGTTCAGCAACAGCTGCTTTAACCGCTTTGTCGATCCCTTTGCGGATAACCATCGGGTTAGCGCCTGCAGTTACGTTCTTCAGGCCTTCACGGATCATGGCTTGTGCCAGAACAGTTGCAGTTGTAGTACCGTCACCAGCTACATCGTTGGTTTTGGTTGCAACTTCTTTAACGAGCTGCGCGCCCATGTTCTCGAATGCATCTTCAAGCTCGATTTCTTTGGCGATGGTAACACCGTCATTGGTGATCAGCGGGCTGCCGAATTTCTTCTCAAGCACCACGTTGCGGCCTTTAGGTCCGAGTGTAACTTTTACCGCATTTGCCAAAGCATCAACACCGCGCAACATCGAGCGGCGGGCGTCTTCACTGAATTTAATTTCTTTTGCCATTGTGTAATTAACCTCCTAAAAGTTATGTGAGCGTTACTTCTTGAATCGGTATCGTGCAAAACTGGCGTTTGAAAGCATCGCTTAGTTTTGTGTAAGTAATTTAGCTATAACTTATGAACGGTCTTCTTAGTCAAGAATCGCGTGAATGTCGCTTTCTTTCATAATCAAATATTCTTTACCTTCGTATTTGATTTCAGTTCCGGCATATTTCGAGAAAATCACGCGGTCGCCTTCTTTAACTTCGAGTGGTACACGCACTCCGTCTTTCAATACACCGCTGCCTACAGCGATAATTTTACCCTCTTGCGGTTTCTCCTTAGAGGAGTCCGGAAGCACAATCCCGAAAGAAGTGGTTTCCTCTTGCTCGCTTGGTTCTACCAATACGCGTTCACCTAGTGGTTTGATCATGAAAAATAGCCTCCTTTGAAATTATGTTGTTTACCTTGAAAACATAGATAGGGTACCGTTGAATCCCAAGGATTCATGCGGCAGTTATGAAAATATCGTCTTAAGCGCAGCTTTTAAGCGCTAATCCCATATTTTCGAGCAGCATTAGCACTCAACCCTCTGTAGTGCTAACAACAATTTTTATGATACTCAACTTGAGGACGGATTTCAAGTCCTTTTACGTAAATTGTGATCTGTTTTTGGGAAAAATATGGTTTCGGAGGTTGTCCGACACATACTCTCTACATTCTATCCAGCAGAAAATAAAATATGCTGCGGATTGCCAGGGCAACGAACGTTTCTCCGCCATTTGGATGCCGGGCCTCGCCAATCTGCTGTTAGTATGCAGTTTCAATTGGATATGCACTAGTGTCCCGCTGGCAGAACCCAGCCCCAACTGCAGCAGCCGGCCACAGCCCCAGAGCAGCCCTGCGGGAGTCTTCTCCCTGCCGGGCCTACTCTTTCCTGACGTAGCGCGCCTCCCGCTCGTTGTCCATAGCCAGCTGCTTGCGGTAAACGAATGCAGACAGAAACACGCTGAACTCATACAGGACCAGCAAGGGAATCGTCACCAAAAAGTCCGAGATGAAATCGGGTGGTGTGATGACCACTGCGATGAAGACGAGCGCAAAATAGGCGTATCTCCGCATCTTACGCAGCCGCAGCGGGTTGAGAATTCTCAGCTTCGTCAGGAACATAACAAGCAGCGGCAGCTCAAAGAGCAGAGCCAGCGGAATCACCAGGCTGAACATAAAGCTGAAGTACTGTGCGATTCCGTAGGTTTCTTCCAGTCCCATGCTGCGGGTGATCGAGATGGTAAACGACAGCGCCATCGGAAATACAATGTAATAGGCAAAGGCAATGCCCAGCAGGAAAAGGATAAACACATAGGGCACATACCGCAAAGCCGCACTCCGCTCCACTTGCCGCAGCCCGGGACTGATGAAAGCCCACAGCTGATAGACGATAAAAGGCAGGGATACCGTTAGCGAAACTGCCATGGCAATCTTCATGTACATGCCAATGCCATCCCAGAAAGAGAAGGCATGCAGCACAAAACCCTGGGCATGATCCGCATGGATCAGGTATAAATAGATCGGTTTGGCGACGAACAGTCCGCCTATGAGACCCACTACAAAAACAATCAGCACGTAGATAATCCGCCTACGCAGTTCGGTGAGATGTTCAACAACCGACATTTCTTCCGGTTCCAGAGTCATGACAGACACCACCCAATTGACATATGTATAGCATGATTAATGGCAGAAAAAAAGGGCGTCTTCCCAGTCTGAAACAGAACTGAGAGAAACGCCCCCGCGTAATGGATGGTATTACTCCGGCAGGCGTCTGTCCTGCGGGAGTTCTGTTGCTAATATGTGCGGGGCCGGCGGAACAGGAGCCTCACTCTTCTTGGCCGGCTCAGGTTCGCTGATAATTTCACGCGCCCCGTCCTTAAATTCGCGGAAGGTCCGCCCGACTGCCCGGCCAAGCTCAGGAAGCTTGTTGGGGCCAAAGAGCAATAGCGCTAAGATGACCAGTAAAATAATTCCTGGAGCACCAATAGTATTTAGCATAGTCATTCCTCCTTGTCACTTTGTCCGTTCATGATATTGTTAACAATAAATTAATAATACCATAACTTATGTCACACATCCATCTGTTATCCGGAGTGATTCCTGTGACATTACTGGAATTGACAAGTTTATTGACGGTACTGGCCGGTTACCATGAGCAGTGCTTCAGGAAGCTGATCCATTATCGCTGCCAGATTCTCATGGACACCCTTCGGTGTACCCGGCAAATTAACGATCAGCGTTCTCCCGCGAATGCCGCAAATGCCGCGGAACAGCATAACCGCGCGGTTCTTCTGCATGACGGTACTGCGCATGGCCTCAGAGAGGCCGGGCACCTCCCGCTCAATCACACGCCGTGTAGCTTCCGGCGTAACATCACGAATCGCCAGATCAGTCCCTCCGGTAGTCAGCACCAGATCTGCCTGAAAATAATCCGTAAGTTCAATCAAAGCAGCAATGATCTCATCCTGCTCATCCGGCACGATACGGTACTCTATAATCTCACCGCCAAGCTCCTCTTCCACCAGCTCCCGAATAACCTGGGCGCTCGTGTCTTCCCGTTCGCCCCTGGCCCCTTTATCGCTGGCCGTCAGGATTGCTGTTTTCCACGCCATAGGTTGTCCCTCCCTCTCTATGTATTATGTATGGAAGGCCTGCAATGTGCTGCCTTCTCGCGCTTTCCGCCAAGAAGAACGGCTGCGCCGCCCTTTTTAGCAAATGCTTACGCCTGCGGGTGATACTGTGAATGTCACTCAGGTATCTGCTACTGAGCTAAGCCTATTGCCACTGCTATGCTTCCAGCGCGTAATCTCCGTTTTTCCCGCCGCTCTTGGATACCAGCATCGTCGGACCGATAATCATGTCCTTTTGCAGCGCCTTGCACATGTCATATACAGTCAGCGCCGCCGCAGAAACCGCAGTCAGCGCCTCCATCTCCACTCCGGTCTTTCCGGTCGTCTTGACGGTTGCTTCTATATAGAGTTCATCTTCGCTGTTATCCGAGAAGCTGATATCAACACCGGTAAGCGGCAGCGGGTGGCACATGGGTATCCAGCTGGAGGTGTTCTTCGCGGCCATAATTCCGGCAACCTGGGCAACAGCCATAACATCGCCTTTGCCGATCTTGCCCGCTTTAATGGCCGCAAGCGTGTTCGGGTCCATCTGCACCTTGCTCCGCGCGACAGCTGTCCGCTTGCTAATTTCCTTGTCGCTGACATCCACCATGCGCGCTCTGCCCTGCTCATTGAAATGGGTTAACTCCACAGCTCTCTCTCCTTCCGGCAATGAATAATGCCGTCTTCCGTAATCAGCATGTCCATATAGGCATCATGGTCATCCATCGGCACTTCCTGCACCAGCTGCAGTCCGTACGCCAGTCCGGCCCATACCGGCGGTCTGGCGGTTTCCGGAAGCTCCGCTTCCCAGGCTGCCCGCAAGCGGTCATAGTAGCCGCGCCCGTAACCGAGCCGTCCGCCCCGAGAGTCGAAGGCCAGCCCCGGCACGAATACCACATCCGGCACTCCCTCAGGGCACTGGAGCTCTATAGCGCCGGTAATCGGCTCTTGAATCCCGTAAGCTCCCGGCGCCAAATCCTCCCAGGAAGCTACCGCATGCAGGCTCATCCTTCCGCTGGCCTGAATTACCCGGGGCAGCAATACCTTACGCGCTTGCGCCCAAGCCGCGGTGATAAGCGGACGTGTATCCAGCTCCGAGCGGAACGAAACATAGGCCATGAATGAAGATGCTCCTTCCTGCCGGAGCCGTTCTGATGCATGACTGCAGGCCAGAGAAGACCAGGACGTCCTCTGATCCAAGGACAGACTGTCACGGAGGGCGGCTTTCTCCGCGCGAAGCTCCCGCTTCCACTCAGCTAGCGGGAGCTTTTGGCCCGTCATAGGCAGCACCCTCCTCTTGTCCATATACCTAGCTTATCATAGTTTGTAAACTCAGTTTACCACTCTTCTCCCCGGTTCGCCAAGGTAGCTTGAATCACGTTGTTATACGAATCAATGCCTAACTATTTTTCGCCTCAGTACCCGGATTTACCCCTTGGACGCTGGGGTGCACCTCTCGCGCCGCAAACGCTTTTCATGTAAACTATAGAATAAGTATGTAATATGGCCGAAGCGTTCAAAGCCGAGGCGAAATAAGCAAGGGCGGAGGTTTCATCGGTATGCTTCTTCAAGCGACAGGAATTACGAAATCATATGGGATACAAAGCGTGCTGGACGGCATAAGTCTGCAAGTAAACGAGAAGGAAAGAGTGGGGCTCGTCGGCGTCAATGGCGCGGGCAAATCCACCTTTCTGCAGATTCTCGCGGGCGAGATGTCTTTTGACAGCGGGCAAATTCATAAATCCAAGGAAACTACAATCGGCTACCTGGCCCAGAACAGCGGCCTACAGTCGGACAAGACCATTCAGGAGGAAATGCTGGCTGTCTTTGCTCCGCTGATTGAAGCGGAAGCCGAACTTCGGCAGCTGGAAGCCAGTATCGCCGATCCCCGGCTCGCGGAGGATCC
Source organism: Paenibacillus sp. FSL L8-0470 (assembly GCF_038008625.1). Taxonomy (NCBI): domain Bacteria; kingdom Bacillati; phylum Bacillota; class Bacilli; order Caryophanales; family Paenibacillaceae; genus Paenibacillus; species Paenibacillus sp. FSL L8-0470. Next base: position 1,182,655 of record NZ_JBBOZM010000001.1, on the reverse strand, counting down.
CAAGCGGTATGAGGACCTGCTGGAACGGTATGCCAAACGCTCGGATTGGTTCAAGGACCACGGCGGATATGAGATGAATACGCGGATTCGCAGCGTGCTTCATGGTATGGGCTTCGGTGAATTTGCACCGGAGACACCTATCGCGACGCTAAGCGGAGGGCAGAAGACGCGGCTGGCACTGGCCCGCATCCTGCTTCAGGCTCCCGATCTGCTCATGCTGGATGAGCCGACCAACCATCTGGATATCGAGACGCTCACCTGGCTGGAGGATTACCTGCGCGGCTATGCCGGCGGCATCCTGGTCGTCTCCCATGACCGGTATTTCCTCGACCGGCTGGTCACGACCATTGTTGAAATTGAACGGCATCAGTCCCGGAGATACACCGGAAACTACAGCCGCTACATGGAGCTGAAAGCTGCGGAGTATGAAATCCGCATGAAGCAATATGAGAAGCAGCAGGATGAAATTTCGCGGATGGAGGATTTCGTGCAGCGTAATATCGTGCGCGCCTCCACCACCAAGCGTGCGCAGAGCCGCCGCAAAGCACTCGACAAAATGGACCGCCTCGACAAACCGCTGGGTGATCTCAAGAAGGCCAGCTTCTCCTTCGAGCCTGATTTTATGTCGGGTAAGGAGGTGCTGCAGCTCCGTGATGTCGCTGTGGCGTTCAGCGAAAAATCGGCTCCGCTGTTTCAGCATGCTTCCTTCGAGCTGCGGCGCGGCGAAACTGCGGCGCTGATTGGCCCGAACGGGATCGGCAAATCCACGCTGCTGCAGTGCTTGACCGGCACGCGCGAACCTTCGGCCGGAACGGTCAACTGGGGAACAAAAGTGAAAATCGCGTACTACGACCAGGAACAGACCCGGCTGAATCCGCGCAATACGGTGCTGGAAGAGTTATGGAGCGAGTACCCGATGCTGGAAGAAGCGCGAATCCGCACCATTCTCGGCAATTTCCTGTTCAGCGGCGAGGATGTCCTGAAGAAAGTGGCTGCTCTCAGCGGCGGCGAGAAAGCACGGGTAGCACTCTCCAAGCTCATGCTGCGCGGTGCGAACATGCTCATTCTCGATGAGCCGACCAACCATTTGGATCTGGTGAGCCGTGAAGTGCTGGAATCGGCGCTAATCGATTTCGAGGGAACGCTGCTTTTCATCTCCCATGACCGTTATTTTCTTAATAAAATGGCCGAGCGCGTTCTGGAGCTTCACCCCGGCGGCATCGACCAATATCTCGGAAATTATGACGACTATGTCGAGAAGAAGAAGGAGCTTGAAGACATCGCACTGGAGGAAGCCGAACTTGCCTCTGCCAAAGCGTCCCGGAATGCTGACATCGAAGCTTCAGCAGCGGAAAAAGGCACCGCTTCTTCCTATGAAGCCGACAAACAGGCCAAACGCGAGGAACGCAACCGCCAGCGGCGGATTTCAGAGCTGGAAGAGAACATTGCCCGGCTTGAGGAAGACATCGCCCGTGTCGAAAATGAAATGACCAAACCTGAAGTTTATCAGGACTATATGGCGCTTCAAGAACATGAAAGCGACCTGAAGAGCAAGAAAGCGAATCTTACAGAATTATTTAGCGAATGGGAAAACCTTGCTGACGAATAATGTAAATGCGTTAAATAAATATTTTTTAAGTGTTTCTGATTTGTTCAAAAATACTTATCCACAAGCTCATCCACAGATTTCGTGTATAACTCACGCTTCAAAAAGGCCCTTGGGGCCTTTTTTTAGGCGTAAAATCGCTATTTTCGTTGTCAAGGACTTTTTATCCACCGAATTATCCACATTATCCACAATTTCCACAAGAAATGTCCTCTGGAGAAACCAGCATTTTGAGGCTTCAAAAAAAGGGCGTTATTGCTGATTTTACACGGTTTTTACACAACTCAGACAGAATATGTGGATAACGTTGTCCACATCTTGACAAAAGATTCATTCGCTAATTTTCTACCTTTTTCGCCAAAAAAATTAGAGGTGCTCCAGTAGTAAAAAGCCCTCATCCTGCTGTGCACAGGATGAGGGCCTTTCCATGTACTCCTCAGTCAGAAAACTCAACGGCCTGAGGAGGATTCTTCGCGCTCCTTTAGGATTCCGCGGCCTGAAATTCCGCTGCCACCGGATCAGCCTCTTCCCCGGCAGACAGCAGCGCCGAATTGCACGCAGCAATGTAGGCAATCCCCGCCGCCATTACAATATCCTGATGGATCGCTGTCCCCCGGAATTTGCAGCCTGCCCATTCCACCATTACAGCAGCCTCAGCCTGAGCATTCTCACCGCTGCCGAGCGAATGCAGCTCCAGACCGTCAAAGCGGATCTCTTCAGTGATGCCTTGGGCGATCGCTGCAATGACTGCCTCCAGCGGACCGTTGCCGGTGCTGGTATGCGAGGTCTCCTTGCCGCTTTTCAGGTGATGCACCGTAACGGCAGCTACACGGCGCGGCGCACTGCCGGCCAGCACCTGAACCTCGCCCAGCCCGTAGACCTGCGCCTGCTGCCCTGTTGTGCTGCTGACCATCCGCAGCAGTTCGTCGTCGCTGACAGCCTTTTGACGGTCAGCGGTCTCCTTGAACGATTCGTAGAGCGTATCAAGCTCTGCCGAATCCAGGGCAATACCGTACTTCGCTGCCCGGTCCTTCAGCGCATGTCTGCCGGAATGCTTACCCAGAATGATCATGCTGCGCGGAATGCCCAGCCGTTCAGGGTCCATGATCTCATAGGTGCTGCGGTCCTTCAGCAGGCCGTCCTGATGAATCCCCGATTCATGCTGGAAGGCGTTTCTGCCGACAACCGGCTTGTTGTAGGCAATCGGAAAATGCATCGCCCCGCTGATGATCCGCGAAGTATCGTACAGCTTTTCGAGGACGATTCCCGTCTCTGCGCCAAGGACGTCCCCACGGGTTTCCAGAGCCATAACCAACTCCTCCAATGCACAGTTGCCTGTACGTTCACCGACGCCGTTGACCGTGACCTCGATTTGGGTCGCACCGCCCGCAATCGCTGCCAGGCTGTTCGCTACAGCAAGGCCTAAATCGTTGTGGCAATGGGCACTGTAGCTCACGTTCCCGCCGCCTCTGGCACCCAGCCGCACCCGGCGGAACATCTCTCCGTATTCCTGCGGCAGCGCATAGCCGACTGTATCCGGAAGATTAATAATAGTCGCCCCCTCTTCAATGACCGCTTCCACCATCTCGATCAGATCATCGATCCCCGTCCGGGCGGCATCCATGGCGGTAAATTCCACGACATCGCAGAACTGGCGGGCATAGGCTGTCATTTCGCGGGCGGCAGCAACCACCTCGGGTCTGCTTTTACGCAGCTGATGGCGCAGGTGAATGTCGGAAGAGGAGATGAACAGGTGAATCCGCCGGCGCTGCGCGTCCCGGGTTGCCCGGACTGCGGCATCAATGTCACCTTTGACCGCGCGGGCGAAGCCGCAAATCTCTACGCCCTCCACCTTGCGGGAAATCGTCTCCACCGCTGCAAAATCACCCGGACTCGAGACCGGGAAACCCGGCTCCAGCACATCGACACCCAGTTCAGCGAGCTTGTAGGCCAATATTATCTTTTGCTCGGGAGTCAGGCTCGCACCGGGGGCCTGCTCACCGTCTCGCAGCGTCGTGTCAAAAATCTGTATACGTTTCTTCACCGGAATAATCATGGAATAACCTCCTGAAAGTGGGTTGATTGACCGCATCCCCTTAGTGTGAGTATGCATTTTGCTGAGTTGGTCAGCGTGGTGGTCTGAGCTTTTGTATTACATTTTGGATTACATTTTTGGTTTACCGATTGTATTACAGTTTGTATTACAGTCTGTCTAACATATTGTCATCCTGTCTGTCTCACACTTTGTCTTCCAGTTAGGTCTTACGTGTTCTTCCCTGGCACTTCTTGTGCAGAACCGCACGTCGACTTGCGGCTCTGCTGATTTCCCGCCCACTGCTGCCGGCAGCAAGTAGAGAGTGTGCCTCCCGCAGCATGCGGAAAGCCGTCACTCTCAAACGCCGTTACCGGAGGTGTCCGGTACCCCCGTTCACCTCCTGAACAACGCAAAAACCCGCCGTCTCAATAAAGAGACGGCGGGTCACCCCTCCGCGGTACCACTCTTTTTGACGCATAGGCTCCTGGCAATGCCAAGCCCAGCTGCGTCCAGCTCTTCCCCATGTATCGTACCGGTTCCATAAGGAACCAACCGCGATACATGAAGGTCCGTTAACGGGGACAACCGTTGCGGCGTACCTCAAGCCTTTCCGCCGCTCCGCTCCCGGGCGAGATTCAATGTTTTCCGGTGACTGCGTTGCACCACCCCGCAGCTCTCTGTTCACCTTCGTCATCTACTGCTCCCGTTCATTGCGTGTATTGATATTGATTTTGACCTCTGCATCCCTGAAAATCCATACAAAAAAGCCTGCCATCTCATTCAAGAGACGACAGGCTGTTAACCTTCGCGGTACCACTCTTGTTGATATCACGGATCAGCCAAACCTCTGCCATCCTAAGATATCCACTTTACAGCCAAGTAAGATCATCCGGCCTCATAATAATTCCGCCTGTCTTACCCGACCACCCTCTCACGGAGGTAACCCGTAACGGTGTACGAAAGGTACGGCAATCCTCCACGCCGTTCAACGCTCCTGTGAACAGGAGGCCCCTGCTTCCACCGCTCCGCTCCCGGACGAGTTCAGGGCTCCTTCGACTGCGTCGCACCTGCCCGCAGCTCTCTTATCCCGGAGTTTCCTTACTGCTTCCATTCATCGCGTTTGTTTCGTTTAATTGCCCTTGATTATACCCGCGCCTCCAGAGGCTGTCAATAGGCGGCTACCGACCACTTCTCCAGCGACAAGCCGGGATCGGCCACCATGTCCAGCGGTGTGTCTCCGTCATGCATCCACTTGATATAGGCCGCTGCGCCGATCATCGCTGCATTGTCGGTGCAGTACACTGGCGGCGGGATGATCAGTTCAATCTTTTCCCTGTCACAACGGGCAATCAGCGCTTCACGCAAGCCCTTGTTCGCGGCAACCCCGCCGCACAGAAGGAGCTGTTTGGCCTCGCAGGCTTTTACGGCACGGACGGCTTTCTCTACGAGCACCTCGACAACCGACTCCTGAAAACCGCGGGCGATGCCGGCAACATCCGGTGTGAGCCCCTTCATCTTGCTCTGGTTGACTACATTCAGCACAGCCGACTTCAGACCGCTGAAGCTGAAATCATAGGAATCCGGCTCCAGCCAGACCCGCGGCAGCGGCACAGCTTCCTCCGCCTCCCGGGCCAGCCGGTCTACATGGGGGCCGCCGGGATAAGGAAAACCAAGGGCCCGCGCCACTTTGTCATAAGCCTCGCCTACTGCATCGTCACGGGTGCGTCCAATGATCCGGAATTCCCCTTCCCGTTCCATATTCACGAGTTCAGTGTGTCCCCCGGACACTACAAGAGTCATGCAGGGATATTGCAATTCCTTGACCAGCCGGTTGGCATAAATATGCCCGGCAATATGATGCGTGCCGATCAGCGGCTTGCCCCAGGCCAGCGCAAGACTCTTGGCCGCAACTACGCCAACCAGCAGCGCGCCGACCAGCCCAGGACCCTGCGTTACGGCAACTGCGGTCAGCTGTTGCGGCTCAACACCCGCCGCTGTCAGCGCTTCTTCGATCACCAGCGTGATAACCTCGACATGCTTGCGTGAAGCCACCTCAGGAACTACACCACCAAACGCACGGTGCGTCTCAATCTGGCTTGAAATGATATTCGACAGCACCTCGCTGCCGTCCTTGATGACCGCGACCGATGTCTCGTCACAGCTGGTTTCAATAGCTAATATAAGTACAGGCTGAGCTCCGCCCGTTTCTGTCTTCATTTCAGATCCACGCTTCCTTCCATCATTCCATGCTCCTCGTACTCCGGCAGATCCGCCCACATAATAAGCGCATCCTCACGGTTGTCTGAATAGTAGCCCTTGCGGGTACCCGCGGGCCGGAAGCCTTTTTTCCGATATAAATTCTGGGCTACCTCGTTGGAGACCCGTACCTCCAGCGTAATCGACTTCATGCCTAAATAAGCGGCTGTCTTCATCAGTTCATCCAGCAGCCTATCCCCCCATTTTCGTCCCCGGTAGGCCTCGAGCAGGGCGATGTTCGTCACATGGGCCTCGTCCACAATTGCCCACATTCCGGCGTATCCAATAATATGGCTCTCCAGCTCCATAACCATATATTTAGCGAAATGATTATGCGTCAGCTCGTTGCGGAACGCTTCCTCGGTCCATGGCATAGTGAAGGCTTCCCGCTCAATTATAAGAATTTCGGGAATATCCTCCAGCTTCATCAGGCGGAAAATAAGCTCGCTCTCCGGGTCTCTAATTGGCTCCGATTCCGTCATCTTTTGTTCAGGCTCCCTTCACTGCTCCGGCGCAGATTCGCTTCCGCTTCGGAAAGCTGGGTATAGTTCGGGATTAACCCGTGAATATCGTCACTCCCCGCCAGCAGCCGTTCCTCACCAAGGAAGCCTGTCCAGCGGCCCTCCAGCTCATAAGGCACGGCCCGCACACAACCTTCTTCCATCAATGTACGAAGGCTGTCCTCGCTGCCGTGCAGCTCGGTCTCCCCGACAAACCACAGGATACGGGGTTTTACACCCTCTGCTGCTGCCTGCTTAAGCCGTTCTTCCAGCTGCAGCACCCAATCTGCCATAAGGCGGATCGCATCGGGCTCAAGCCGCCGCGGGGCCTCATCGCCACTTGCGGCAAACAACGCCGTATAGGCTTGACCCCGGCGCGCGTCGAGCAGCGGAATAATCCAGTCCGGGCCGTTCCCGGCCTTCTCCGGCACCTGTCCTTCGGCTTCTGGGTGCTGCTGTGCAAGAGCGGCGCCAAAGCCGCCCCAGGCCAGTGCATGCAGGCTCGACACACCTGCTACCGGAACCTTCCAGGCCCAGGCCAGCGTCTTCGCTGCTGTAACCGCAATGCGGGTTCCCGTATACGAACCGGGCCCGACTCCGACGGAGACTCCAGCCAGCATACCGGGGGTAGTCCCCGAGGCCTGCAAAGCCTCCTGAATAATCGGCAGCAGATGAACCGAATGGTTCCGCTCCCCGGATGCATTGATTTCATGCAAAAGCCTGCCGTCTCCCGTTATGGCCACACCCAGGACAGCCGTTGATGTATCCAGCGACAAAAACCGCTTGCGCGGCTCTTTATTTTCATTCGTCATCTTTCTTTACCCCACTTCTGGATCAGAGCCCGGCAGACCTCGCCGTAAGGCTCTCCGATTCCGGTAACCGTGATCAGTCGTTCGTCCGGCCCGGCTGTTTCCATGTATATATGCAGATGCCCCGGCGGCATCAACTCTTGTATAATACTGCTCCATTCCACCAGGCAAATGCCCCGCCCGTAAAAATATTCATCCAGCCCCAGCTCGTCCGCTTCCTGAAGCGAAATCCGGTATACATCCATATGATACAGCGGCAATCTGCCTTCATATTCTTTAATAATTGTAAAAGTAGGACTGTTTACAATCCCCTGTACGCCCAAATGGCGGGCATACCTCTGCGAGAATGCCGTTTTGCCCGCACCCAAATCGCCGTCCAGGCCGATAACCATCCCCGCCGTTGAAGCAGCAGCGACAGCGGCAGCGAGCAGCTCCGTATCCTGCAAGCTGTAAGAACGGTAAGTAAACACCGTTTCAACATTATTGTCCAAGCTGCAACTACCACCTTTTAGAATATACCTTGCCGGTAACAATACTCTTAATTATATCGGTATGGTACTGCTACCGCAACAACCCGATCTACTCCTGTCCCTCGGCAGCAAAGCCCCCGTTGCCGGTCTTTCTTATGCTGCAAGTGCAGTTATCCTTTCCCGGGCGCAGGGAGAGCAGGTTATGCGAGTCCACTTATTCTAACGGTTTCATAATCCGAATGCAGCGACAATTGGCAAATACAAAAAACCGACTGAACAGGGGGTATCCCTTCAATCGGTTAGGTTCATTGCCTGCCATTAATTCTAACTTCCCTGCTCCTCCAGCCGTTCCACACCGACGGTATGCGTATTGGTCGGCCGAGAGCCGACCTGCACCGTAGCCATGCCATTATCCGCATCAACATGCTCAATCCATACCGGCTCTCCATCCAAATGTACGGAGATCATTTCTTTGGAGGCATAAATAGCCTTCGCCCGCTGTACATCCATTTTTTTGGCTCCTTAAAGTTTTGTAAGCATATGCTCCATTGTTTTAGCTTCGACAAAACTAGCTTCGGAAGCTTGTACTTAAGTTTTGTGAGCAGATGCCCCATTGATTTACCTTCGTACAGAACTAGCTTCGGGAAGCTTGCTCTTTATTTTTGTAAATATACGCTTTTTTGCACACTGGCTTGGCTCCATTCCTTCACAACATCACACTAAGGTCAATGTTCCTCTGTCTCCTCCTCGGCAGTAGGCGGTTCACCAATCGTCGCCACGGCATCGAGGTGCTCTGACTCATCACTTAACCCATTGTCATCCCGTACCGCAATAATGTTCTCCCAATCCACGACCTCTGCCGGAATATCCTGCTCCGATAAGCTGTCGATCCATTCATTCGGTCCACGCCCCATATAGTACCTCCTCTGCCTTCCTGATTCTTTTTTCATCCTTCAAGGTTTGCCTAATTCACTGTTCTCCGTGTACTTCATTGTGCTTCCATTTCCCAGTCTTCTACCGCAAGCTGATGCAAAATGACGCTGCTCGTCCATGGGGACCTGATTTTATTTTTTCCCATGGTTCGCAAAAAATGCATCCGGCTAGAAAAAGCCCCGCCGCCCCATACTAAGCCAAAGCACTTATTATCAGGAGGCGATATCCATGCATACCGTTTGGAAAGGAGCCATCAGCTTCGGCCTTGTACATGTTCCGGTCAAAATGTTCTCCGCCACGGAGGATAAGGACATTTCCCTGCGTTATATCCACAAGGAATGCGGCAGTCCGCTGTCATACGTGCGCAAATGTCCCGTGTGTGACAAGGAAGTAGCCTGGGAAGAAATCGGCAAAGGCTATGAGTATGAGAAGGGAAAGTTTGTCCTCTTCGACAAAGAGGACCTGGATCAGCTTACCGAGGAGAGCAGCAAAAGCATCACCATTCTAGACTTTGTGGATTTAACGGAGATAGATCCGATTTATTTTCAAAAGACCTATTATCTTTCTCCCGATCAGGCCGGGATGAATGCCTACCGGCTGCTCATGGAAGCTATGCGCCAGACCGGAAAGATAGGCATTGCCAAAATTTCCATCCGCTCCAAAAGCAGTCTCGCCGCCATCCGTGTCTTGTCGGACTGCCTGGCGATTGAAACCATCTATTATCCCGATGAGGTGCGGCCCGTCTCCCAGGTTCCAGGCCTGCCGGAAGCCGGAATGGTCAATGACAAGGAGCTGGATATGGCCAAACTGCTCATCTCCCAGCTGTCCACACCCTTCGAGCCGGCAAAATATACCGATGATTACCGCCAGCGGATGCTGGATCTGATCTCACATAAAATTGCCGGTGAAGAGTTCCATATTGCTCCGGCGCGGCAGGAGAGCAATGTAATCGACCTGATGGCCGCGCTGCAGGCCAGCATCGAAGCAGTCCAGCATATCCCGTCGGACCCCGGGCCCTCCCCGTCCGGTTCTGCTGCCAAACCGCAAACAGCCGCTGCCAGGAAAAAAACCGCCAAGGCCACAGCCTCCGCTCCCGCAGCCGCTGTGCTTAACGAAGCAACCGGCCCGATTCCGGTTATTTCACCCAAGCCGAAACGCCGTACCGCCAAGAGCAAAGATACGGTTTCCTAAGCTATGCACGGGTTGAAGCCTAAGCGCTTTTCCCGCTTATATTCCCTTTAGGAGGGGTTGCTATGAAGCTGCAGCCTGTCATTCCATTTGAGCCTGTACTGGCCGCACAGCTTCCGTCCGGCAGCGAGTGGATCGCACAAATCAAATGGGACGGTGTACGCATGCTTTCTTATTACGATGGCAGCCATGCCGAGCTCATTAACCGCCGGGGCAACCGCCGCACGCCACAGTATCCCGAGCTGGCCGAGCCCCGCAGCTATTGCCGGGCCGGCTCTTTTATCCTTGACGGAGAAGTCATTGCGCTCAGTGGCGGCAAACCTTCCTTCCATGAGGTCATGCGCCGCGACAGCCTGAAGAATGAAGCGGCCATCCGGGCGGTTAGACCGCAGGTTCCTGTTCTATATATGGTGTTTGACATCCTGTATTGCAACGGACTATGGCTGCTCGATCAGCCCTTATCCCGGAGGCAGCAGTACTTAAATGAAATGCTGCTGCCCCATCCCCATGTCCAGAATGTGCCGAGTTATGCCAATCCGGCGGAGCTGTTCTCCGCAGCCCAAAGCGGCAGTCTGGAAGGCATCGTATGCAAGGACGTGAATAGTACTTACGCGCCGGGAGGGAAGGACAAACGCTGGCAGAAGCGGAAAATCATCTCCGATGTAACTGCCGTCGCCGGCGGGGTAACCTTTCGTGACGGGATTGTAAATGCGCTGCTTTTCGGCCTGTACGACAACGAAGGCAAGCTGCATTACATCGGTCATGCCGGTGCGGGCAGAATGACGGCAGCGGATTGGCGGAACGTGACTGCGGAAGCCCACCGCCTCACCGTACCGAAGATGCCTTTTGCAGCCCTGCCCCAGCGCAGCAAGGATGCGGTATGGATCAAGCCCGAGCTGGTCTTCAAGCTTCATTTTCTGGAATGGAACAGCTCAGGTACCTTTCGCCAGCCGGTCATTCAAGCACAAGTAGATCTGCCGCCGCAGTCTTGCCGGATTGAGCAGAAGGAGTAATTAGAAACAAGGGATTAAGCGCAAAAAGTGTGTGCTGCAGTTATGTACGAGGACGGGAAGGGAGGAGATCCGGCATGCCGGCAACAATCAAAGGCTCCATTACTATAGCCGGACAAGAAATTACGATAACGAACCCCGATAAACCATTATGGCCCGAAGCAGGGATTACCAAACGCATCTATCTGGAAAAGCTTGCCGCACTCTCGCCGTATTTGCTGCGCTATTGCCGGGACCGGCTGCTGACGGTAATCCGTTACCCCCACGGTATTTCCGGCACGTCTTTTTATCAAAAAAACGCCCCGGACCCCCTGCCGGACTTTGTCCGAACAGCGGTACAGGACAAAATCAACTATATCGTACTTCAGGGCTTGCCGGAGCTGCTCTGGCTGGGCAATCTGGCTGCACTGGAGTTTCACCCTTCCCTGCACTATGCGGGAAGCGGGCTTCCCTGTGAATGGATGATTGATCTTGATCCCTCCCTTGAGGTGGAGCCGCGGATCATGGAAGCGGCCGCCACTGTCGGTGAAGTATTGAAATCACTGGGACTGGCTTCCGTTCCGAAGACTTCGGGGGCCACAGGTGTGCAGATCATCATTCCTATTCGGCCCGGTGTTACTTTTGATGACTTGCGCAAGATCGGGCATTTTGTGGGACGTTATGTCACCGAGAAACGTCCTGATTTGTTCACTCTGGAGCGGCTGAAGAAACACCGCGGAGACAAAATTTACTTTGATTATCTTCAGCATTACGGAGGTAAAACCCTTGCCGCTCCTTATACACCTCGTGCCAGACCGCTGGCCACCGTCTCTACTCCCCTCTTATGGGAAGAGGTGCAGCGCAATGTCTCCCCTGCAGATTTTCATCTGCTGAATATTGAGGAACGCCTCAGCCGCATGGGCGATTTAATTGTTAGCGTACCGCCTCAGCCGGTAGAGAACATTATCTCCCGGCTCCCTTGATTCTGAAGCAGCAATAAGCCCGCAACTGCCTTTTCAGGCTGCGGGCTTATCAGGCGTCCAGTTTTTGGACGGAAGGTTATATATGAGAATACGGCGCTGCCAAACGCAAGCCACCCTATTGATTACTCTGACTTTCGTAAATATACCTTCCTTCGGATAGCGCTCAGGTTGTGAGAATCGCTAGTGGATTGATTTTTTCTTAAAGCGGCCGCCTTTAACATCATGGATATTGCCAATTGCGATAAAGGCATCGGAATCCCAATCCTCAACAATCGACTTCATTTTGGCTTCTTCCAAACGGGTAATTACCACAAAGATCACTTTCTTGTTCTCACCGGAGAAACCGCCTTCCCCATCGAGATAGGTAACGCCGCGTCCCAGACGCTCGGTCAGCGCTTCGCCGATATCACGGAATTTATCGCTGATAATCCATACCGACTTGGATTGATCAAGCCCCTCAAGCGTAATATCAATCAGCTTAAACGCAATATAGTAAGCAATTAGAGAAAACATCGCATTATTCCAGCCAAACACAAAACCTGCGCTCGAAAGAATAAACAGGTTGAAAAACATAACTACCTCACCTACGGAAAACGGCAGCTTCTTAGACAAAAGAATGGCGACAATTTCTGTACCATCCAGTGATCCCCCATAGCGTACAACGAGCCCTACACCCACGCCGAGAATGACGCCCCCAAACACTGCGGCAAGCAGTGGTTCCACCGTTATGGGATTTACAGGATGCAGCAGCTGAGTACCGATGGACATTACTACTACGGCAAATAATGTGGATAAGGCAAAGGTTTTGCCAATCTGCTTGTAACCTATAACCAGAAACGGCAAGTTAAGCAGCGTAAGCAAAATCCCGAGCGGGATGTCAAAAATATCGGACAGCATAATAGAAATACCCGTAATTCCGCCGTCAATCAACTGATTGGGAACAAGAAAAATCTCCAGTGCAACAGACATCATACCCGCCCCGAGCACCATCATAATGATCCGATGGGCCAGTCTGGCGGTCTTCAAAGCCCCCGACTTCTGCGGTTTCTTCTGTTCCTCATTCGTAAAGACTTTTTGGCTTACAGTCATAGAACTCCCCCTATAAAAAAAGTATAAACAAGAATAATCGAAAGCATAATTGTTGAGCTATACTTTCTTAAATTTCTTCTTATACCTATATTATATCATAAAAGAAGCTAAAATAAGGAACGGAACATGTTTGCGCCTTCGAAAAGTTAGGATTTTGACCATTTTTCCGTCATAATAGCGGTGAAAGCAGCTGACAGAGCCCTTGAATCAACTTGACATTTCGTCCCCTCCTGCTAAATTTCCCAGGGTCAATAAATTCGCTATGTTTGAGATCATTCTGGAACGCTGACTTAAGTGAAGTAATGATCTCCGGCTGGAGCAGCACCGCGGTAAGCTCGAAGTTGGAGTAAAAGCTGCGCATGTCCAGATTGGCACTGCCCACAGTAGCCAGCAGATCGTCTATGATCATGACTTTGGCATGCATAAATCCCTTCTTATAGCGGTAGAATTTCACCCCGGCATCCTGCAGATTCTCAAGATAGGATAGAGAAGCATTATAAACCAGCCTGTTGTCTGGTGTGGCCGGGATAATAATTCTCACATCCACACCGCTGAGCACAGCATTCTTAAGGGCCCGGCAAATCGTCGGATCGGGAATGAAATACGGAGAAGCAATCCAGATTCGCTGCCTGGCTGCACATAATGCAGCAAAATACATCTCCAGAGAGGCATCTATTGCTCCATCAGGCCCGCTTGCCACAATCAGTACAGTCTCCTGTTCTTCACAGCTGTGCTTTGGAAAAAAGCGCGGATGGCTAAGTGCGTCTCCTGCCGCCAATCTCCAATCCTTGAGGAACACGTATTGCAGATTATAGACTGCATCTCCTTCAAGCCGCAGGTGGGTATCCCGCCAATAGCCCAGCTTGGGGTCCTTGCCCAAATAATCATCCCCGACATTCAATCCGCCCGTATATCCTATTAGACCATCAACAACCAGGATTTTGCGGTGATTGCGGTAATTAAAGCGGCGGTCCATAAGTGAGGTCAGCGGCGGCAGAAAGAAATGGACTTCTACGCCCGCATTTTTTAAGGTGCGAATAAATCCGCGGCTCAGCTTATGGCTGCCGAGGCCGTCGCATAGCAGACGCACTTTAACCCCCTGGCGGCATTTGCGGATCATGACTTCTTTAAACCGCTCACCGGTGACATCATCCCGAAAAATATAGAACTCCAGATGGATATTCTCCCGCGCCGTTTCCATCGCTTCCAGCATATCCTCATAGGCCTCTTGGCCGCTGGAAAGTATCCGGCACTTATTGCGTCCGGTAACTGGACTTTCCGAGAGCCTGGAGAGCAGATGCAGCAGTTCATCGCGGCCTTCAAACTCCGGGTTCCCGGTGTCTGGCGTATTTTTCACAATCTTAATTTTGCCGGAGACGTGGGTGCGAATTTCACGTAGCAGCGGCGAGCAGCGTTTGCCGATCCTGCGGTTCTGCCAATAATCACGGCCCAAAAAATAATAGAACAACAGCCCTGCAGGCGGGCAGCAGAATGTAATGAACAGCCAGGCCAGCGCTCTTTGCGGACGGCGGTGCTCCAGCATCAGTATTACGGCAATCTGCAGAATAAAAAGGCATAAAATAATTGCAAATATTCTCAAGGCGCACACCTCCTGAAAGTCTAGAATAACTGTCTCCTGCCTGAGCTTCGTACAAGCCGGTTTCGGGCTTTGGCACCTGCATCACTATGTCCTCCATGAAAAACCGGTAATTAGCTGTACCCAAGCCAATTCTAGTACAGGTTTTGCCGTAACTCTCCTTCTTTATTCAACCAAACCGTTGTCATGTTCGCCAAAGGCCTGGAATACATAGAGTAGTAGGACAATTCGGATGAGCCCATTTAATAGTTAACACTCGCAGGCACGGAGTTTTAGTTACCACGAGGCGGCTGCACAAGCCGCAGAAAGGAGTAGCTATGAAGAGTCAGCCCGATCATAACAAGATTACACTGCTCGTCGTCCGCGAAGCCGGACGTCCGGTCAGACAACTTCAGCTATCGAGGCCGCTTGCCCTGGCCCTCCCGGCCGCAGCCGCTCTGTCTATCTCCAGTCTGGTCACCTCCATGCATTTTCATGCCTCCCGCTCGATTGCGGAGCTGGAATCGGAAGCAGCGGCGCTATCCCTGACTAATCTTCGAATGGAAATGAAGGTCGCCGACAAGGACCAGACACTCCAGCAGCTCCGCAGTCAGGTGACTGAGCTGTCGGAGGAGGCCGAGAACATCAAAGACAAGCTAAAAAGTGTCAGTGAGCTGGAAGCGCAGCTCCAGTCGCTGATTGACAAGGAGAGCGGTTCTACCACTGGAACAGACTCAGGTAAAGGTACAGGCACAGACTCCGATACCGAAAAGACATCCTCCTCCAATGCGTCATCAGGGACGCTCTCTCATGCCACAGCTTCACTGGACACCATAGACGGATCTGCTCCAGCCGTTACAACAGTGATAAATGGTGTAAATTACACGGCTGCAGCGGTTTCCAATTCTTCTTCGCTGTCCGGTGTAAGCTACCGGATCGGGGCGCTTTCATCGGTACTGGGCAGTAAGGTAACCCCACAGGTAGGCGGTGAATATATCGCGGTCTATCAGGAGGATCCCTTGGAGCTGGTCCGGCAAACTAAAGATGATTATGCAGAAATCCGCAGCATGCTTGAAGAGATGGTGAACAGCATCTCCATTACGATTACCCAGGCCGAGAGGGCAAACAGCGTTCAAGCCAACCTTCAGGCCAAAAAAGCGCTCGCCGAAAAAGCCCGCTTGGCACCGGCCGTGATCTGGCCCACCCACTCCAATGTGATCACCTCAAGCTTCGGTTACCGCTCCGACCCTTTCAAGGGCGTTTCCGCCTATCATTCCGGCATTGATATTGCCGGTGATATCGGTGATCCTGTCTATGCAGCAATGGCTGGTGTGGTCACCGCCTCCGATCAGATGGGTGCAAGAGGAAAATACATTATTATCGAGCATACAAACGGTCTGGAGACCTGGTACATGCATTTGAACGGAATGACCGTCAAAGCTGGTGACAAGGTGAACAAAGGCGAGCAAATCGGAATGCTGGGCAATACGGGGCGCAGTACAGGTCCCCATCTTCATTTTCAGGTGGTAAAACAGAACAAGGCGGTAAATCCGCTCAATTATGTAAAACCCTAAGGAGGAATCAAAAGTGTGGAATAAACCAAAGCAGCAGGCATCCTTTAAGTCTACTGACTCGCTGATTGGTCTTGGAGGTACACTGGAGGGCAAGGTGCAGTGTGATACTAATTTGCGGATTGAAGGCAATTTCAGCGGGGAAATTCAGTGCCAGGGGACAGTGACCGTAGGTGAACAAGGAACGGTCCGTTCCAGCATTAAAGCTCAGGAGATCATTATAGCCGGCAAAGTGTTCGGTGATGTTACCGCCGACCGCCGCCTCACCATGACTGGAACCGGACAACTCCACGGCAACATCCTTGCAGGGACGCTCAGCATTATGGAGGGAAGTGTGCTTAACGGTTCCATAGGCATGACAGAACAGCCCGCCCCGGAGAAAGCGGGCGGACTTCAGGAAGATAAGAATAAGGACAAGGCAGGTAAACGTGCCTCCAAGGCGCAGAGCAAACTGGAAGCCGGCTAAACGGTTTGAACCTGTCTGGGCTCATTCCCGCAGCTTCCCACATGCACCCGCCTCACATTCCATTTACGTACGGTCTTAAGCGGCGACATCCCTTTTACGGAATACGATCCAGGAAACCGCCAGAAACAGCAGATAATATACAGCCAGCACGGCGGCAGAGAACCCAAGGGTTACACCGCCAGGACCCGCATCGCTCAATATATATCCCCGCAAATCCATGTGGGTAAAGATCAGATACTTAGCCCACTCATACCTTTCCGGGCTAAAGATGGCGATAAATAAATTTTTGGTAAACATAATAAACAAAGACAGACCGATCGCCAGTCCGCTTGCCCGGAATACACTGGAAACCATAAAGGCAAGCGCAGCGGTTAGAAACAGCTCAACATAACGGCAGAGCACGTCGAGGAAGGAGTATTCAACCGGACTCCAATTTCCGAAGTTGAACGCTCCCGCTTCCGCTGAAGGGGAGAAGATCAATGACGAACCATAAGCGAAAGCAATTAATATTGCTGTGCTGAGCAGACTGAAGAGGATCATGGAAATATATTTTGAGAGCAGTATTTTGGAGCGGCTCCACGGGCGAATCAGCAAAAGCTTGATTGTTCCCCAGGAAAATTCGCCCGCCACGGAGTCGGATGCAACCACAACCGTGAAGATCGTATTCAGGAAAAAGGCAATGCTCACGGTCGTCTGAAAGCTCTGCCATAGTCCCATCCTGGACATATCACCACTGCTGGTGAAATAGAACAGTGCCGGAAACAGCGCACTCATTAAGGCCAGAATGAACAACATAATCCATGTACGTACACGGCTGTAAATCTTGATATTCTCATTATGTATGAGAGCAGCGAACTCACCCAATGCCTTCACCTCCTGTAATTTCCAAGAATTGATCTTCCAGTGAGCGGGACAGCGCTTTGATGCTGTAGACCTTGATGCCGCCTGCCACCAGCTTCGCATTCAGTTCGGCCACTTCCTCACGGCCCGCCACGACGGCCAGACCGCCTTCTCTCAATACTCCACGGCCAATCAGGCTAAACGCCGCTTCCGGATTGCTCACCTCAAACAGTGTTTCCTTAGTCGGCATTACTGCGTCTCCCACTGTCTTCAGCTGTTTCACATCTACGAGCCGGCCATTCTGGATAATGGCGACGCTGTCGCACATCAGCTCCATTTCGGACAACAAATGGCTGGAGACAAACACCGTTGTTCCCTCATCTTGGCAAAGACGGCGCAAATAATCGCGAAGCTCACGGATCCCTTGCGGATCAAGCCCGTTTGTCGGCTCATCCAGAATCAGCAGCTTCGGCCGATGCAGCAGGGCCTGAGCGACACCAAGCCGCTGGCGCATGCCCAGAGAATAGGTTTTTACTTTATCATGAATTCTCTGTCCAAGCCCGACGAGCTCCACAACCTCATTGATCCGCTGCTTGTCTACACCCGGCACCATGCGCGCATACTGACGCAAATTCTGGTATCCGGTCAGGAACTTGTACATCTCCGGATTCTCTACAATGGCCCCGATATTGGCTACCGCTTCTTCGAATTGATCCTTGATGCTGCGGCCGCAGATCAGAATGTCTCCCTCGCTAATCGAAATAAGCCCTACCATCATGCGAATTGTCGTTGTTTTTCCGGCGCCGTTTGGTCCAAGAAACCCAAATATTTGACCGGACGGAATGTCCAGCGTTAAATTACTGACCAGCGCTTTGGAGCCTATTTTTTTGGTGACGCCCTTAATGCTGGCTACAGGATTCAACACTTCTGCCATATTTGGCATTATTTCACTCCCTTTCGTCAGTTATCTTTCTATACTACCACAACTTACCTTTTTCATGAAAATCAGGAAAAATACATTACATTATAAAGGGACCGTCTCCTTTCATTACAGAAGGAGACGGTCCCTTGTTCTTCGACAATTGCTTAAAGATTAGCCACCGACACGGGCAAGCTCACGCATGTTGGCTTCAAAGGCTGCCATTAGTGCAGCTTCGCCGGTCAAGCCTGTTTGCTCAACTTTGCGGATTTGCTCCATCATCCGTTTGTAATCCTTTGGAATTACTCGGGCAAAACTCGGCAGAGCCGCTTCCCAGCCATCCAGAATCCGTCTTCCTGCGGCACTGTCAGTAAGCTCCGTATGACGGGCAATCAGACTGTGCAGTTCAGCGATTTCGTCCGGTTCTTCGACCCGCTCCAGGAGCACCATTTCCAGGTTGCAGCGTTTGATGAAGTTGTTGTTCGGATCGTATACATAAGCGATACCACCGGACATCCCTGCTGCAAAGTTGCGGCCGGTTTCACCGAGCACAACGACGCGTCCACCGGTCATATATTCACAGCCATGGTCGCCCACGCCTTCAACGACGACATTCGCACCGGAGTTGCGGACGGCGAACCGTTCGCCGGCGATGCCGCTGATGTAAGCTTCGCCGCCGGTCGCTCCGTAAAGCGCCGTATTCCCGATAATAATATTGTCCTCAGCGGCAAAGGTTGCCTTCGGCGATGGCTTAATAATCAGCTTGCCGCCGGACAGCCCTTTGCCCACATAGTCATTGGAGTCGCCTTCGACCGTAATCGTAATCCCTTTCGGCATGAACGCGCCAAGACTTTGTCCGGCAGATCCGCTGAAATGCAGGCGGATCGTATCATCAGGCAGGCCTGCCGCTCCATATTTGCGCGTCAGTTCGCTGCCCAGAATCGTTCCTACCGCACGGTTCACGTTCGTGATTGGCAGCGAGGCTTCAACCACCGTACCGAATTCCAGTGCAGGTGCAGCCAGCTCCAGCAGCTTCGAAACGTCGAGCGTTTCTTCAAGACCATGGTTCTGGCGTTTGCTGCGGAAACGTGTGCTTCCTTCCGGCATTGCCGGAGTATGAAGCAAGCTGCTCAGATCGACACCTTTCTTCTTCCAATGACTCGAAGCGCGTACAGCGTCGAGGCAATCGGTGCGTCCAACCATTTCTTCAATGGTGCGGAAACCAAGCTCAGCCATAATCTCACGCAGATCCTGCGCCACGAACGTCATGAAGTTAACAACATGCTGTGGATCGCCTGTAAAGTTCTTACGCAACTCCGGATTCTGTGTTGCAACACCGACCGGGCAGGTATCCATCTGGCACACCCGCATCATGATGCAGCCTACGGCTACAAGCGGTGCAGTAGCGAATCCATATTCTTCAGCACCCAGCAATACTGCTACTGCCAGGTCACGGCCACTAAGCATTTTGCCGTCTGTCTCGAGCACGACACGGTCGCGGAGGTTATTCAGCATCAGTGTCTGATGGGTCTCAGCGAGACCCAGCTCCCAAGGCAGACCGGCATGGCGGATAGAGTTCATCGGCGATGCGCCGGTTCCTCCGTCATAACCGCTGATCAGAATGATATCAGCACGGCCTTTGGCTACACCGGCAGCGATGGTTCCAACGCCTACCTCAGACACCAGCTTTACGTTAATGCTGGCACGCGGATTGGCATTCTTCAGATCGTAGATCAGCTCTGCCAAATCCTCAATGGAATAAATATCATGATGCGGCGGCGGTGAGATCAGACCTACGCCTGCTGTGGAGCCGCGCACTTCTGCCACCCATGGATATACCTTGCGGCCCGGCAGCTGTCCGCCTTCACCAGGTTTAGCCCCCTGTGCCATTTTGATCTGAATTTCATCCGCATTCACGAGATAGTTCGAAGTCACCCCGAAACGTCCCGATGCCACCTGTTTAATTGCGCTGCGGCGGGAATCACCGTTGCTGTCCGGAATAAAGCGTGCCGGATCTTCGCCGCCCTCACCGGTGTTGCTCTTGCCGCCGATGCGGTTCATGGCGATTGCCAGCGTCTCATGTGCTTCCTTACTGATCGAACCAAAGGACATCGCACCGGTCTTGAACCGTTTCATAATTGATTCTGCCGATTCCACCTCTTCCAGCGGAACTGGCTGATTTGCCGATTTGAATTGCAGCATGGAGCGCAGCGTCTGATGTTTCTCGCTTTCCCCCTGAACAAGTGCTGCATATTTCTTGTACATATTGTAATCGCCGCTCCGCACGGAGTGCTGAAGCAGATGAATGGTCTGCGGGTTGAACAGATGCTCTTCCCCGTCGCTGCGCCATTGGTACTCGCCGCCGGAATCAAGCACTTTATCGTTGCCGTCTTTGTCGGTGAAGGCGCGGTTATGATGAATCAGCGCTTCTGCCGCCACTTCTTCAAGGCCGATACCGCCAATACGGGAAGGCGTCCAGGTAAAGTAACGGTCGACAAATTCTGAATTCAGTCCAACAGCTTCAAAGATCTGTGCGCCACGGTACGATTGAATAGTAGAGATACCCATTTTGGACAGTATTTTCACTACGCTCTTTGTCGCAGCCTTAATGTAGTTCTTCACAGCCTTCTCATGCGAAATTCCGCGCAGCAGGCCCTGGCTGATCATGTCATCCAGACTTTCGAAGGCCAGATACGGATTGACCGCACTTACGCCATAGCCCAGAAGAAGCGCATAATGATGGACTTCACGGGGTTCGCCGGACTCCAGCAAAATGCTGACCTTCGTACGTGTTCCCGAGCGGATCAGATGGTGATGCAGGCTGGATACAGCCAGCAGAGCCGGGATGGCCGCATTCTCGCGGTCCACACCGCGGTCGGACAGAATAAGAATATTATGACCTTTGGCCATTACGCGGTCAGCAGCCTCATTCATGCGCTCCAGTGCGATACGCAGTCCTTCCGCTCCAAGCTCAGCCGGGAACAGAATCGGAATAGACATCGATTTGAAGCCCGCACGGCGGACATGGCGGATCTTGGCGAAATCCTCATTCGATAAAATCGGCGATTCCAGCGAGATCTGTCGACAGCTCTCCGGTTCTGGTTTCAGCAGGTTGCGTTCCGGTCCGATTGTCGTAGCGGTTGACGTTACCAGTTCTTCACGAATTGCATCAATCGGCGGATTGGTTACCTGTGCGAACATTTGTTTAAAGTAGTTGTAAAGTCTCTGCGGACGATCCGACAGCACAGCCAGCGGAGCATCATAGCCCATGGAGCCGACAGCTTCGGCGCCGGTTGAAGCCATAGGCTCCAGCACCTTGCGCAAATCCTCAAAGGTGTAGCCGAAGGATTGCTGCAGCTGCTGCACATTGTCATGTTTCGGGTTCGGCAGTTCAGGTGCATCCGGAAGCTCGTCAAGTCCGATCAGATGCTCATCCAGCCATTGGCGGTAAGGCTGCTCGGAAGCAATGGATGCTTTCACTTCTTCGTCAGAAATAATCCGGCCCTGCTTCGTATCCACGAGCAGCATCCGGCCTGGTCTCAGGCGGTCTTTATATAGTACATTCTCTGCCGGAATATCAAGAACTCCTGCTTCAGAGGATAAAATAATCATATCATCTTTGGTTACATAATAACGGGCAGGACGCAGACCGTTACGGTCAAGAATGGCTCCGATTTGCACACCGTCGGTGAAGCCCATCGCGGCAGGCCCGTCCCACGGCTCCATCAAGGTGCTGTGGTATTCATAGAATGCCTTCTTCTGCTCATCCATGCTGTCATGGTTGCTCCAAGGCTCAGGTACCATCATCATGGCCACATGCGGCAAGGAACGTCCGCTGAGATACAGGAACTCGAACGTATTGTCGAACATGGCGGTGTCGGAACCGTCCGGATTAACAACCGGCTTGATCTTGCTGAGGTCTTCTCCGAATACTTCACTCTTGAACAGCGACTGGCGGGCGTGCATCCAGTTCACATTCCCCCGCAGGGTGTTGATCTCACCATTGTGGATCATGAAACGGTAGGGATGGGCACGCTCCCAGCTCGGGAACGTATTGGTGCTGAACCGGGAGTGGACAAGCGCAATCGCGGATTCCAGCTCTTTGTTCTGCAGATCCAGATAGAACTGGCCTACCTGCTCAGTTGTGAGCATGCCTTTATATACGATCTTACGACAGGACATACTTGGCACGTAAAAGGACTCACCCTCTTCGGTACCGCCATAGCGGATTGCAAGTTCTGCGCGTTTGCGGATTACATACAGCTTGCGTTCAAAAGCCAATTCATCCTTGACGCCTGCGGAACGGCCGATGAATACCTGACGGACATAAGGCTTCGCTGCCTTGGCAGTTTTGCCCAGCATTTCGTCAAAGGTAGGCACATCGCGATAGCCAAGCACCTCTTGGCCTTCTTCTGCAATAATGTCGCTCAATAGCGCCTCGTGGCGGGCACGGATCTCCTCGTTATGAGACAGAAAGATCATACCCACGCCATAGCGGCCCTGCTCCGGCAGTTCAAAGCCAAGCTTAGCGGCTTCCCCTGCAAAGAAACGGTGCGGAATTTGCAGCATGATGCCGGCTCCGTCACCGGAGTTCGGCTCGCTACCCTGGCCCCCCCGATGCTCCATATTGAAGAGCATAGTCAAAGCGTTACTTACAATATCATGGGACGGTGTGCCTTTAATATGGGCAACAAATCCCATGCCGCATGCATCTTTTTCGAACTGGGGATCATAAAGGCCCTGTTTGCCGGGCAGTTCAGTGTGTCTCATTGTACGCAACCTTTCTATAATAAAGTAGAAGTTATCATCGGAAGAACCCGCTTGCCGATCTGCATAACGGCGGCATCACTTTCACAAAAAATATAAGGGAAAAGTAAAGCGCAAGCTCTACTTACATTATATTTACAGGAAAATATTTCAGAGAAAAATCTTAATAATTATTCAGGGCAGATTGGTTATATTATTTTATCATCGACCTGACATGAGCGCAATTTAAACTTTTTTATGAGTTTGATTAACAATTGCTTTTGCGGTACAGCTTTAGTGAATAAAAGCGTAAAAAATCTTTACGATGCATAATTATGCATTAAAACCGAATATGTTCTTATGCAATGAAAACGCTTATTTTGTTTTCTTTCCATAACATGTCATTTTAATGGCGCATATCATTTCCGCAATAAGCAAAGAACGCCCCTAAAGGAGCGTCCTCTGCTTATTGTTATATTATTGCTATTAAACGATTATACAGTCAAAACTTGTTCACTTTTTATAGCAGCTTCACTTTCACGACTGCGGGTCATGAAATAGGTGAACGTAAGGGCCAGGAATACAATGCCGTAGATCGCAAGCAAGCCTGCATCGTTCCACATTACACCCGTATCTCCCGTGGAAATTACTGCCTTGAATCCTCTGACGCTGTAGGTCATAGGAAGAAGCGGATTGAAGAATTTCATCCAGTTCGGAATCAATTCAAGCGGGAACGTACCTGCACTTGTCGTCAATTGGAAGATAAGGATGACAATAGCCACAAAACGTCCCGGTTGATCCATCCAGGTTACAATCGCCTGGATCATCCACATGAAGGCAAGACTGGTAATGAAGATAAATGCATAGAAGAGCGGTACATTCTGCACTTCAAGACCCAATCCGTACAGAACAATAACTGCAGCGAGCAGCGCCTGAAGCACACTCATCATTGTGAATGTAAGCGTACGGCTGACAAACCGGTTGAACCGGCTGGCACCGATCACTTCGGAATCACGCATTGGAATAATAATCGTGCTGATCAGTGCACCTACAAACAGTCCAAGGGACAGGAAGTAAGGCGCAAAGCCTGTGCCGTAGTTTGGCACGGCATTGACTTTAACTTCTTCAATCTCCACCGGCTGGGCGAACATCGATACCAACGCATCGGTCTTATTCACCGAACTGGTCTGTGATGCGGCATCCCCAAGCTTCGTTGCAAGTTCTCCTGAACCGGCCTTCAGATCATCAAGACCATCCTTCAGCTGACCTGCTCCATCGCTTAGCTTCTTCGAGCCATCGGCGACAGAAGTCAGACCGCTGCTCAGCTGTCCTGCTCCATTCAACAGTTTCGAAGTTCCGGCTTCCAGCGCCTTGCCGCCATCGGCCAGCTTCGCACCGCCAGCTGCAGCTTCGTCCAGCTTCGCGCCGAACTGCTTCATTCCTGCGGCAAGTGTAGTGCCGCCGGTTTCCAGCTTCGTTGCACCCGCCACGAGCTGTTTTTGTCCTTCCAGCAGCTGCGTGCTGCCGGCATTCAGCTGCTGCGCTCCGTCATGCAGCTGACTGACTCCAGCATCCAACTGCTCAGAACCGGTATGCAGCTGTCCTGCACCCTGCACAAGCTGCTCCTGTCCGCTGTGGAGCGCAGATGCGCCTTCCACGAGCTGCTGCTGACTTTGATCCAGCTGCGCGCTGCCTTGAGCGACTGCCGTACTTGCGGCCAGCAGCTTTTGCACATCAGGGCTGGCTGCAAGCTGAGGATTTGTTTTGGCCAGCTGCTGCAGGCCATCGGCCACTGCTTTGGCTCCCGCGCTCACTTTCGCGCTGCCATCCTTGGAAGCCTTCAGACCGGCTTCCAGCTTGGCACTGCCTTCGACGGAAGAAGTAAGTCCCGCTTCCAGCTTAGCACTGCCATCGACAACCGACTTCGTGCCGGCCTGAAGCTTAGTCGTACCTTCTACAGCTGATGCTGTACCAGCCTGAAGTGAAGCTGCT
The DNA here is from genome assembly GCF_038008625.1 of Paenibacillus sp. FSL L8-0470. NCBI lineage: Bacteria > Bacillati > Bacillota > Bacilli > Caryophanales > Paenibacillaceae > Paenibacillus > Paenibacillus sp. FSL L8-0470. The sequence goes on along the minus strand of NZ_JBBOZM010000001.1, from coordinate 1,157,687 downwards.
CCGGTTTCCGTCTTCTTAAGGCCTTCACTCAGTTGCTTGCTGCCTGCTGCAGTCTGTGATACACCAGCCTGCAGTTTCTTGTGTGCAGCAGACAATTGCTGGAGTCCGCCTGCCAGAGTACTGCTGCCGTTCTGTATGGCGGCGGCACCCGTATTCAGATCGCTCACACCTTTCGTAAGCGGCGCTACACCATCGAGCAGTTTACCAGTGCCCTCGGTCAGTACTACCAGATTATCCTTCAGCTTCAGCGCGCCGTCATCCAGCTTGCTTGCGCCATCGGCAATTTTTGTTGCGCCGTCTCCGGCGTCGCCAAGCCCGCTGGCAATCTCCGTAATTTTATCGAATACGGATTCTGTATAAGCTTCCGTTATTTTGGCCGATACTTTTGTCTTAATATCCTTTACCGCAGTTCCACCAATTTGGCCGGCAAGGAAATTGAAGCCTTCGTTCGGTTCATAAATAATTTTGGCCGGCTGGGGATCAGTACCCAGCAAGGTTGTTGCATTTGCTGAAAAATCTTCAGGCACAATGATCGCCATATAATAAGTACTGTCATCAAGTCCTGCTTCTGCCTGGTCACGGGTTACGAAATTCCATTCGAACCCGTCGGTTTTCTTAAGTTCTTCTATCAGGTCATTCCCGGCAGTTAGCTTTGAGCCTTCGTAGTCGGCACCTTTATCTTCATTTACGACAGCGACCGGCAGTTCATTCATTTTACCGTAGGGATCCCAGAATGCTTTCAGGAACAACCCGCTGTACAGCACCGGAACGAATAGAACAACAAACATTGGGATCAGCACTTTAGGATTCTTCAGCACTGCCCCAAGGTCCTTGAAAAACACGGATAAAGATTTCATTCTGGTTCTCTCCTTATAATCGTTTGCTCTCTTTTAAAATGCTATGAATCTTCAACTCTTGCTATTGTGTTGAAAGTTACAGTAATACCATATGACTGTTTTCCCCAATTGGTCAGTCCGGGGTAAAAAAAAACCTATCCGGTTTTTGTTACCACTGCCGCCTAAGTAAAAGAACATCCAGGGAAAGCAGACGGTTGACGATGCCATCCCTATTCCAGCTCCAAACCTTACTTTGCTGTTGCCAGTCCTTCGGACAAGAACAAGTGAAAATAATGTTTGATTTGCTCTTTGTTCAAAGGCACATGCACCTTGTTAAGTTCAGCAGTCAGCACAATGTAAAGTCTAAACATTACAACAGATACGATCTTGGGGTCGCAAGGTTTGATTTCGCCTTGACGAATCGCCTGTTCCACCTCCCGTTTCAAATAGTCAAGCACAACACTCTCGATCTTGTCGAGTCCTTCACCAGCCTGCGGCGTTCCGAAATCGCGACTTTCCTGGGAAAGCTTAATGAACAGCTCGTGTTCGCTTCGAAATTCCAGCAAAGCATCCAGAACCCTGTGCAGATTATCAAAAAAAGGCTTATCTTTTTTGATTTCCCGCTCGGCGATTTTTTTCATTTCGACAATGACATCACGCAGGATTTCATCGAACAGCTGCTCCTTATTCGTGAAAAAGGTATAAATCGTTCCTTTTCCAACATTCGCAATCTTGGCGACCTGATCCATTGTAGTTGCCTTATAGCCAAATAATGAAAAACATTTCGTCGCGGCTTTAAGCACCTGCTGCCTTCGATCTACCACTGCCACCCGTACACTCCCTTTCCTCGGAAATATCGCTGCTACCGCATTTTGACCATTTTACTAATCCGGTCATTCGGTCATTACTTACTTTAACATGATGCCTCCGCGTTTGCAATACTTTAACCAATGTATATTTTTTTAATTTATTGCAGTGATTTAACTTTCTATTTACGTCTTATCTGTATAATGTAAGAAGAAACGTCTGTCTCGTCTTTGAAAAAGGGCGGTTTCCCTGCGGGAAATGGAAGAATAGAATGGCCGGACACACATAGTCTTATATTATGAGATTAACAGCTAATTTCGCTGTATAATAGAAGAGATGATTATTTAGAGGTATCTCCAATCCGCCAAAGAAGAGAACCCGCAATTCTACCTATGAAGGAAAGTAGCAGGTGAACTTATGCGAAAGAAAAGAGTACTGCTGTTTTCGGAAGGCTTCGGCACGGGCCATACAGGGGCAGCCTATGCTCTCGCCGAAGGAATGAAGCTGTTGAATCCGGATGTACAATGCCGGGTCATCGAGCTGGGGAAATTCCTGAATCCTACGGTTGCTCCTTGGATTCTTTCCGCTTACCGTAAAACAGTCAGCAGCCAGCCCAAGCTGGTTGGCATGATGTATAAGACCCAATACAATAAATCACTGAACCGGTTGACGAAGCTGGCGCTTCACCGGGTTTTTTATACGCATGCCTTACAGGTTATCGAGCAGCTTAAACCGGATTTAATTATTTGCACACATCCCATTCCCGCAGCCGTCATTTCGAGGTTGAAGCGGCAAGGGCTGAATGTCCCGCTCTTTACACTCATAACGGATTATGACGCACACGCCACCTGGGTCAATGCTGAAGCTGACCGGTATCTAGTCTCTACTCCGCGGGTAAAATCAATTCTGACCGGCCGCGGAGTATCTCCTGAGCTTGTGACGGTCACCGGCATACCGGTGCATCCGAAGTTCTGGGAGCGTTCCAACAAGACGCAGCTCCGCAAGGAACTCGGGCTAGCCGATATTCCTACCGTGCTCATTATGGGCGGAGGCTGGGGACTCATGTTCGGCAAGGATGTTATGGACTCACTCACGGCCCGAATGGATGATATCCAGCTGATTTTCTGCATGGGCAGCAACGACAAGCTTGTAGCCAAGATGCATGCCAATCCCCTGTTGAACCATCCCAACGTGAGGATACTTGGTTACAGCAGTGAAATCAATAAGCTGATGGATGCCTCCGATCTGCTGATTACAAAGCCCGGTGGAATGACCTGCACGGAAGGGCAGGCCAAAGGAATACCGATGCTCTTCTACAGCGCCATTCCCGGCCAGGAAGAGAAGAATTGCCAGTATTTCGTGGAGCTTGGCTTGGCCGAGGTGCTGGATCCGAGTGTCGTGGACAAATGGTTCTCCCTCCTGCTGCGTGAATATGCCGGACTGGAGGAGCTGCGGAAGCGCCGGCTGGCTCCCGAGCGCCAGCAACCGCATAATTGCGCCTCTACGGTGCTGCAGCTGCTGCTGGGCAAACCGGCTGATGGAAGAACCGATTTGCGGGGAGCGCGGACACCGGCCCGCAATGAAGAGGCCGTCTATGTTACCCCTTAAGCTCGAATGTTTGCCGCCAGTTCTGCCTGAACTGCACAACCAAAAGAACCTCCAATCCATTAAAGTATGGATTGGAGGTTCTTTTATTATACCGCCAGCGTCAGTTAGATTTCCAAACTTTCCCCTGCTTGCAGCGGATAGCCCTGAATCCCCTCCTGCCGCAGCCGGTCACAGAACTCTGCGCCATTCTGGGCAATCGCCGGAAATGTATTGTAATGCAGCGGAATCACTTTGTCCGCACGAAGCCATCTTGCCGCCAGCAGTGCATCGTCAGGCCCCATCGTAAGCATGTCCCCGATAGGCAGCGCCGCTATATCAATGGCGTTTCGTTCTCCGATCAGACGCATATCTCCGAACAACGCCGTGTCTCCGGCATGAAATAAGGTTTTGCCTCCGATAGTGAGCAGAATGCCCGCCGGTTGTCCGGCATAAATCCAGGTATCCCCTTCTGTAATGGAGGAGGAATGAAAGGCCTGGGTATATTTCACGGTAATTCCTTTATAGGAATGGCTGCCGCCGGTATTCATGTGTTTGACCTGCGCACCTTTGATGCGGCAATATTCTGCCAGTTCATAGACAGCAAAGATCGGACAGTCATTCTTCGCGGCAATCTCCAGCGCATCTCCAAAATGATCGGAATGTCCGTGGGTGAGCAGACCGCGTCGACCGAAAGCTCATCGGGTGAGATCCCCGAATTCGGATTTCCCGACAAAAAAGGGTCAATAATAACCTTGACTTCCTCCGTCTCAACAAGCAGCGCCGAATGACCGTAATAGGTGATTTTCATAGAGAGATCCTCCTAAAAGTTTTGCGGAATTGTACTTCTTGGAATGGCTGTGCAGCAAAACTGGCTTCGAAAGCATTCGCTAAGTTTTGCGGAATTATGCTTCTCGTTCATTGAAATCAAATTATTTATAAAAGGTATGATTGCCGATGGTCTTGGCGTACTCCTGCGAATGGTGGACCGTCAGATCCTGTGCCAGCTTCAGCGACAGGAAGAAATACGTATCATCCGTCACCTCTTTAACTCCAGAGAGCGCAGCATTTACCGCTTTAATGCTGTCCTTATTAGGTTTGACACGTTTAAGACGCCCGTTTGCCACAGGACTGAACTGGCTTTTCTGATAAATGACCTTATAAATGGTGTCGGGAAAATTGGCTGACCGCAGCCGGTTCAGAACAACGTTGGCAACTGCCACCTTGCCCTGGTACGGTTCGCCTTCTGCTTCTGCCATAACGATTTTTTGCAGCAGTAGCAGGTCTTCATCGGATACGGCGTAGCTCCAGGTTGCTTGCGCTTGCTGTTCCTGGCTTAATAACTGCGTCCGGGAGAAGAACAATTTAGCGGGGGGATGTTGCTGAGATGCCGTTTTCGCTTGTTTTACGGTCTGGCTCCCCTTGGCTGCCGCCTGTCCGAGCGCTTTCTGCGCTGTTGCCGGCGGTGCCTTCACCACAGTAGCCTTAGTCTGAATGGTTACCTTCTTGGCTGCGCTTTGCGGCTTCAGCTTATCGGGAGTGAACCAATTCACGGCTGGATTGCTGTTCCAGTTAAGCCTCAGATCGGCAACTGTGGTGTAGAGTATGGGTTTGGGTGTTTCGATTATCCTCTTGGCGCCGGTTGTGGCAGGATACGACAGGACAGATGCGGCAGATGCATGGGTTGTCTGTAATTTATTCATTGATACTGTATTTTTGCCCTCTGATACACGCTCGGAGTTCATCAGGCTTATTGAAGAGAAACACACTAGAATAACGCCAACGAGCAGCGCAATACAGCGATTTTGTTTGAAAATAACCATTTTTTACCTCCTATTTTACGGCACATTCCTATTGTATGTAACCGAAAATGGAAGCTTTGAAAACTTTCTTGTCGATTTTTATTTAGAAAAATGTCAATTTTTCAATCATTTCATACATAGGAATGGCATGCATTCTAGTAGCATACACCACAAAAGCATCTACCGTCCAGTCCTTTTCCGAACAATTGTTCTCCTTTTTTTCTCCACAGTCACGTAAATCCGGCAGCTCCTCGGCGCTGAAGGGCTGCTCCCCCCGGTATTTCCGGGCCAGGGTAATATGGGGATTGTACTCCCTTGTTTCGGCTTTAAAACCGAGGCCAGAAGTCGCATTAACCACGTCCCGCTGCAGTTCCCCAAGTCTCGCAAGCTCGCCGGAAACCCCTGCCCAGAGCACCTTAGGCGCATGCGGAAGACCAAAAGTCCCCCAGTTCTCCAAGCTTAATCGAAACGGCTTGCTCTTTCCGGATATTTCCTCAAGCGCTTTAAGAAGTGCAGGAATTTCTTTCCTGGGTGTGTCACCGAGAAACTGCAGGGTAATATGATAATCTTCAGAATGTGTCCATTTTGCAAATTTCAGCTTTGCGGAGCATTTTTTAGACTCTTTTTCCAGTAATTCACTCAGGTTTGAAGGGACTTTTACGGCAATAAACAAGCGCTCAATCTCTCGCTCAGACCTATTAAGTTCCATAAAATTTCACCTTTCCAGACAGATTTGTTATCCTTATTCTATACATTATCAGCCAATCCTATAAAAAAGTATAACGGGAGGGAACCATCATGACGAAGTCCATTGTTTGTTTACAGCCCCTTACATCCCAGCAGCAGAAGCTCATTCTCGACGCCGCCCCAGGTTATACCCTCACACTGGGAAACGCCAAAAGCCCGGATTTGGAGCTTCTGGCCAATGCAGAAATTGTAATCGGCTGGGGTAAGGGCATCAGCGACACGCTACTGCAGCCGGATTCACCGCTGCGTTGGGTTCAGACTTGGTCGGCTGGTGTAGAGAAACTCCCGCTTGATCGATTGGAGGAGCGCGGAATCCTGCTCACGAACGCCAGTGGCGTTCACGCCGAGCCGATCACAGCTGTAATCTTTGGCTTTATGCTGCTCTTCACCCGTAAGTTGCATACAGCCGTACGCAACCAGCAGAACCGCCGCTGGCATTCGGAAGGCAATGAAAGTGAATTAACCGGCAAGACAGCTGTCATTGCCGGTACCGGCTCCATCGGCAGTGAAACGGCAAGAATCGCCAAGGCTTTCCGGATGAAGACCATCGGCATAAGCCGTTCCGGTAAAACGGTTGCCGATTTTGATCAGGTCTACACCACTGACGAGCTGCCTGACGCAATCCGCCAAGGCGATTTCGTGATCAATACGCTGCCGCTCACCGACGAAACACAAGGGTTGTTTAATGCGGAAATCTTCTCCAACTGCAAGCAAGGCGCTTATTATATCAACATCGGCCGGGGAGCCACCACCCATACCGAAGACTTGATAGCCGCGCTGAAGAGCGGCCAGTTGGCCGGAGCGGGGCTGGATGTCTTTGAGACCGAACCCCTGCCGCAGGATCATCCGCTATGGGAAATGGAGCAGGTGGTAATTACCCCGCATTGTGCCGGCACTACAGACCGATATGCCGACCGCGTTGTTAATATTTTCACAGACAACCTGCAGTCCTATCTGCAAGATGGCGCCCCTTCGCGCAACAGGGTTGACTATAGCCGCCAGTACTGACTGCAGCCCACTCTATTGACTGGCGGCCAAGCAACGTGCAGCAAGCTTCTGCCGTCACGTTTATAACAAGCACAAACAGCCCCTCACAGGCACATTTACTCCTTGCGTAAATGAACCCGTGAGGGGCTTTCCTCTTATACCTGAAAACGAGTTACCGATTCACTAAGCTCGGTCAGCAGTGTTTTTAGCTGCCCTATGCCAGCTGCAACTTCATTGGTGGCGCTGAGCTGCTCGTGGGCCGAAGCTGAGGTTTCTTCCACACCTGCCGCCGATTGCTGGGCAAGGGCTGAAATATGCTGGCTGAACTCGTTCATCGTTTCGCTTGCTGCGGTCATCTGCTGAAGATTACCGCCCATCTCTTCAATAGTGCCGGACATAACATGCACCGATTTATTGATGTCATCCAAAGCTTCGCCTGTCTCAGCAATTTGCCGGCTGCCTTCTTCTGTCCTCATGACCCCCATGCGCAAATGCTCGACCACCTCTTTGGAGTCCAGTTGAATGCCTTGCGTAATCCCGGTAATTTCCGATACCGTCCGCTGCACTTCCTCCGAAAGCTTCCGCACCTCTTGCGCCACAACCGCAAATCCGCGCCCGCTGTCTCCGGCTCTGGCTGCTTCAATCGCAGCGTTGATTGCCAGGAGATGCGTCTGTTCGGAAATGCTGCGGATCGAGCCAACCAGCCGGAAGATCCCCTCATTCTTGCGGTTCAGCTCCTCCACCGTTTCCATGGATTGTGATACTGCTTCGGCGATTTGCCCCATTTGTGCCACTGAGCTCTCCATTAATTGCTTGCCTCTGTCACCCTTTGTCCGTACCTGCCCGGAATGAAGCGACAGATCCATACCTTTGACTGCAAAAGCCTCAATCAGTATATTCAGATCCTCTATCGCTTTGGATGCTTCTACGGCTGCCTCCGCCTGGCTTCCAGAAGCTTTGGCCAACTCCTCCATAGTAAGGGCAATCTGCTGGCTGCCCTCCTTTGTATCGGAAATATTGCGGACCAGCTCATCCCCCTGCCTCGCGATAATACTGGAAACACTACGGATCTGACTCACAATCTCCAGCAATGTCCGGTTCGTATCGTTTACCGTCCTGGCAAGCAAACCGATTTCATCCTGATTTGCAATCAAGGTATCCTCTGACGTCAAATCACCGCCTGATATTTGTTGCAAATGAACGGTTACCTGCTTCAGCGGATTGATGATTGTGCGCCGGATAACCATATTAATCAGACCGATCACAACCAGCACTACCACTACAGTAATCAGATTCACAATAATAGAAGTATGAAAAATCTCAACGGAACGCTCGCCCTCTTCAGACGCGGCTTTCTCGCTGTGATCAACCAGAGCATCCATATCGGTCTGCATCGAATTAAACGCCGTAATCCCTTTTTGCGAGACCTCCAGTGCCAGTTCTTCGTCGCCTGCACCGCTCTGCTTGATCGCCTGGTTGTTTATAGTCATAAATTCATCCCATTTATGATTCAGTGATTGCAACAGCTCCTTCTGATCCTTATTCCGCAGCGTATTTCTATAGTTTTTCATAGATTCGGCCACTTTACGGATAAATTGGTCACGTTCCGCTTCCAGCTTTTTTTTCTGTGCAGCATCGGTGCTTAAAATATGCTGCATACTGACCGCCATGATATGTTCAGTGTAATAATTGACATTATGTATTTCTTCCAGCGCAGGGACCATTTGTTCAACAATATCTCCGGTATTCTTTTGCATACCGTTCATTAAATAAAGAGAGGTTCCTCCGATAATCAAGACCAGCAAAGCCAAAACAACGTACCCGGAAGCTATTTTGAAGCCTATGCTTTGCTTCCCCCTGGATGTTACCCCCTTCAATGTCCCATTAACGAATTTGTGTACAGATCCCTTAAGTCCCAGATCCTTTCTCATTTGCGCATCCTCCTCAAACTTTTCCGAAAACCAAACATGTAATTCCAATCTGTTACATTTCATTTTCAAGAATGGGCAAAAAACAGATCTACCTTATATTTCGGCAGATTGAAATGAGAAATTTATATAATGTAAGATATTCATTCCTGTCTCTTTAGAACATACCAAAAGACCCAAAGCGCACCGTATAGGGGCTTCGGGTTTTTTATAACGCCACTGAGTCTGCTGGCTTTCACCCTGAGTCTTTAGCCATACTCACTTGAAACCTGTTAATCAATGTCCGGCCCGGCTGCGGCAAGCATCACTTCCTGTAGATACAACTTCGCCGTTCCTTTTGCTTGTCCTAGTCCAGATCGTAAATAGAACCGACCTTCAGACCATAAAGCTCATTGTAGATTTTCTCGGCAAAAGCATCTGTCATTCCGGCAATATAATCAATCACCATATGCTCCCACGTCCAGATCGGCCTCTGCGACCGCTGATCCTTCTCAAAGCGCTGCAGCCAGTCGCTCGGAATAATCGCCTTTGACGTTTCAGGATCAAGGAATGCGCCCCAAAGCCGCCGCAAAATCCACTCACTGCGTTTCTGCAGCCGCTGCACACGCAGGTCGCGAATCATCGTGACCCAGGCGAAGCTTTTGAGCACACTGACCGTCCGCAGCATGTCCTCATCTTCTTTGCCCTCCTTGATAAAGGTGACCTTCTTCCAGTTTCCGTCGTGAATCACGCCTAAGCTGGCGACAAAGGTGCTGACCCAGTAGGCTTTAACCTCACGCCGGGTGCGGGAGTAATCATTTTCGCAGGTGGGCATTTTCTCCATCCATACCCGCAGGAATGAGCTCAGTACCTCTTCAACTTTCGCATGGATAGCCTCTGACTTCCAGCCTTCCCAGAACAAATCCTCCAGCGTGGTAATCTTCTCGACGATCAGCTGCTGGATATAGGCATCATGCATAAAGTGCTCATGGACCTCAATCTTGCCGGCCTTTATGCCATCCTCCAAATCATGGGCGGAATAGGCGATGTCGTCGCAGAGGTCCATAAGCTGGGCTTCCAGCGTCTTCTTGCCTTCCGGCACCCCCCATTCCTTGCGGACTTCCCTGATATAATCCCATTCATGAAGATACATGCCTTTCTTGAGTACCGTGCCGGGAAAAGGATACTTGTTGATCCCCAGCAGCACTGCGTCGGAAAGGTTCAGGCCGTCGATGTTCTCGCGCTTCTCCAGAAACATGATCAGCCGGAAATTATGGGCATTGCCCTCAAAATGCTCATATTGCCGTTTCAGATTTTCGTGGATCGTCTGCTTTTGCAGCGGACCCGCGCCGGATTTCAGCGCTTCTTCCTCAGTCTTTTTAGCCACAAGCTGCTCCAAAATATTATCGAGCACTTCTTCCCCTTTGTGGCCGAATGGCGGGTGGCCGAAATCATGCGCGATAGCAGCGCATTCCACCACTTCGGGATCGATTACAAGACCCGGGTTGTCCGCCTGCCCTGTTTCCACCTCCGGGTAAGAGCGAAGCAGGCTCTTGGCGGCTTCACGGGCAATTTGTGCCACTTCCAGGGAATGAGTCAGGCGCGTACGGTAATAATCGCCGGTACCGGCGCCAAACACCTGTGATTTGCCTTGCAGCCGGCGAAAAGTCGGCGAATGAATCAGGCGCGAATAATCGCGTTCATATGCAGCTCTAGAGGTTTCCAGCCGGGTAATCTCCGGATATTGCCGATGCTCTCTTTTCTCAATAAGTGTCATATCCGCTGCCCCTATCCATTGATCTGTATTTAGTATTTCATTATAAGTCATTTTCAGCAGAACTTTCACTCTAAAATAGAAAGTTGAGCAACTCCCCGGCCGCAGTGAATAGTTTGTAAGGTGCATGGAGCATTCTAAAGCAAAATAACCCGTTTACTTTGCCACGGGTCATGTATGGAGTGAAAGATGAATCTTATGAAAACAGGCTGCAGAATAACCTATACCACAATAACAGCATTCATGCTTTTGCTTGGGCTTACTAACAGCGCGCTAGCCAGTCCAAATATTAAAAACCGCTATTATTATGAGCAGAGCGGGGCCATGATCTGGGAGGTCCCCACCAGTCAAAAAGTAATAGCACTGACCTTCGACGACGGACCCGATCCTTCCGAGACCACGCAGATTCTGAATGTGCTGCATCAATACCATGCCAAATGCACCTTTTTTGCTATCGGCAAAAAAATTGCCGCCTATCCCGAGGTAGCCAAGCAGGTGATTGCCGAGGGGCATGAACTGGCTAACCATACTTACAATCATGTGTATTTCAAGAAGCCTATTTCCGAGCAGCAGATTCTGCAGGAGCTGGAGTTGACCGAAAAGGAAATCGTAAAGATCTCAGGCAAACACAGCAGCCTGTTCAGACCGCCTGGCGGCATGTACGATGATACACTGATTGATGTATCCAACAATATGGGCCTCAAGCCGGTGCTGTGGTCCTGGCATCAGGATACCCGCGACTGGAACCGTCCTGGTGTGTGGAATATCTACAGCAAAGTCATCCGTAATGCAAAAAAACGGCGATATCGTACTGTTCCATGATTATGTACACGGGCAGTCGCAGACGGGTGAAGCGCTCAAAATCATCCTGCCCGAGCTTGCAAAACGGGGCTTCCGGTTCGTCACCGTTTCCGAACTGATTGAATTATCCGATGCAGAGCAGGTGAAGCATGGCCGGCATTTTGCTTTTTGAATACTTTTGCCGGCCTTTCCGTGGCTCTTTAATTGCGATTGACCTCAAAATAAGGTAGTCTTGAGCTATTATTATGACTTTATGATCGCTGCTGCAGTCCATCCTTTAGGAGGCTTTATCCATGTCTGAGAACACTTCCTATACTACCGAGGAAATCGCCCGGTTATTGAAGATATCCAAGCTGAAGGTTTATGATTTGATCAAAAAGGGCGAGCTGCCCTCTTACCGTGTCGGTAAACAAATGCGTGTCGACCTCTCCGATCTGGAGGCCTACAAGCAGAATTCGCGCAGCGGAGCTTCGGCCGGTCCGCCTGCTGGCGATGCAGCCGCACTTCCCCATACTCCCTTTGCACTGCCGCCAGCCACTTTTGCAGCACCGCTTCACTTTTCCCAGCCGCCTGCATTTACCGGTAAATCGGCCGGAGTCAATGTGGTCATTACCGGGCAGGATATGTCGCTGGACATTCTGGCTACCCACCTGGAGCGCAGCCAGCCCTCCTCCCGGCCGCTTCGTTCCTATGCCGGTAGTCTGGACAGCCTGATTGCGATGTATCATGGGGAGTCTGACATTGTCAGCACCCACCTGCTGGACGGCGATACAGGAGAATATAACCTGCCCTATATCCGCAAGCTGCTTGTCGGCTTCTCCTATGTAGTGGTGCATATGCTGGCGCGAAGTGCAGGATTTTACGTGCTAAAGGGCAATCCGAAGGGCATCCGTGACTGGTCGGATCTCCAGCAGAAGGGCCTCCGGCTGATTAACCGCGAGCGCGGCTCCGGTGCGCGGGTGCTGCTGGACGAGCAGCTGCGCCTGCACGGTATCCAGTCCGCCCAGTTAAGCGGTTATGACACTATAGAAAACAGTCATTTGGCCGTAGCCGGGATGGTGGCACGGGGTGAGGCTGACGTCGGCATCGGCACAGAAAAAGCCGCCAAGATTATTGACGGCATTGAATTCATTCCGCTCATTCAGGAGCGTTATGATCTTGTAATGATCAAGAAGCCGGAGCATGAGCAATGGATCGGGACTGTCATCGACATTTTACGGTCATCTGCATTCAAAAACGAACTCAGCTCCATTCACGGCTATGACCTTACCGATACCGGAAGGCTCATTTACGAGACTTAAGCGGAAAGCAGCCAGCCAGTAATCCCTACTCGGCTTCAGTGGAATATTTGATTTTATAACTTCCTTTGGTCCCGGTACCGACAATTTCGAGCTTGTATTTACCGTCCTTTTTAATCTCCACCTGCTCTTCTCCGGCCTCATTCGTACGAAGCTCTTTCACAAGCTCGTGATCGGGATCATACAGCTTCATGGACAGCTTGCCTTTATCCACTTTGGAGGTATAGTCCAGAAGCAGAGTTTCCCCTTCTTTGAGCTTCAGCGTCTTTGTTTCCGTACCTGACAGCAGCTTGTAGGATGCCTTAATTTGTTTACCACTGCTTGATCCAACGAACATCAGCCTTTTTTCGCAGCCCGTAAGCAGCAAAGCAGATGTCAGTACTACGAGTATCAGCAGGCTCCACTTTTTGTTCACTTCATTCACTCCCCGGTTCTAATCATGTGCCCGCAGTGCGGGCAATATTCCTCTTTAGCACTCACGCCGCCGTCTCTTTTGTGCTGCTGTCTGACCACAAAGTAGATCAGCAGCCCAATTAAATTGGGAATGTAGATGACAGCAGTCATCCACAACCATGTGTTCATCCCCATACGCGAAGCATCCCTGTAGATGAATACGGCTATAGCTCCATTCAAACCAATGAGCAGCAGCACGGCCAGCCCCATAAACAAAAACCAGCCACGTTCCTCACTAAGGACATCCGACATATAGGGAAACATCCAATATCCCATTAAGGCCAGAGTAAGCAAGAAGCCGGTTGTAAGAACCCAAAAAAGCAATTTGCCAAGCGGCTTATGTCTCTTCATATGCCGTCCTCCTTTGAGAATAATGCGGATGTCTGGTGTCCGCCTGCCCCATATACCTGAAAAGTCATGCCCGGGCTGCTGCGCCCGATCTGCCGGACAGGCAGAACAGCAGTGCTGCGGCGGCAGATGTCTGAACGAGACCAAAGGCCAGCAGCAGGACCAGCTTCCATAGCAGGGGAAGAGGACCCGTCAGCACACAGGCTCCCAGCAGCATTAGCACAATAACTTGAATCACCACGACAGCGATAAAGTTTCTTCCCAATCTTTCTGCAGCCGTTATTTTCCGGAGAGTATCCGCAACAAGCCGGGGAGAAGCCAGGGCCGGTTCATTAAAATATCGGCTTAGCAGTTGTTCCTGCGCTTCCTCTTCATTCATCATGCTTCCTCCTTTACATGCTGCATGGAGGTTTGCAGCAGCTTCTTCCCTTGATTGAGCCTTGACTTGACCGTTCCCACGGGAATGCCAAGCATCTCCGCAATCTCCTCATAGCTGAATTCGTTGTAATAGTAGAGAACCAGCGGCGCCAAATACCGTTTGGACAACGCACGCAGCCCCTGCTCCAGCTCGGCGTTCCGTTCATTCCGCAGCAAAGCTTCTTCCGTGAGAGGCGACGAATCCCGGATGTTCAGGAAGTCCGCCTGGAAAGACGCCTCACCCAGAAAACGGCGCTGGAGTTTTTTCCATCTGCGGTAGCGGTCCCTATGCAGATTGAGCGTAACTTGAAACAGCCAGGCTTTAAAGGAACGCTCGCAATCATATTTCTCCAGCTTGCGGATGACCCGGACCCACACCTCCTGAAACAGGTCCTCGGCATCCTGGGCATTCAGGGTAAGGTGGCGGCAAAACCGGTACAAATCATCTTTGTATCTGTCGACGAGCAGTCCCAGCATTTCACGGCGGCCGGACCGGCACCCTTCAATGAGTTGTTTATCGGTAATCATGTGCCCCCGCCCACCCTTTCAATTAACATTACGAATGAACTCCAGGCTTTGTTCGAAATTTCACATAATCATTTATTAGCCGTCCTCAAATGTTCTGTTCTCTCTATGATCATAGTAAATAACCTCCGGTCTTGCCATGATGCTTGATGGCAAAACCGGAGGTTATCCGCATACTTCGATTCAAGAACGGCGATTAACAAACATTAGCATAACGGCTGAGATTACGATTATCGAGCATACCCACATCCAGGCCAGCGTCATGTCGCCGCCGTCGACGGCCACATATATGGCGGTGGGCACCGTCTGCGTACGGCCGGGAATATTGCCTGCTACCATGATCGTAGCTCCAAATTCGCCAAGCCCGCGGGCAAAGCCGAGCACATACCCTGCAGCCAGAGAACGGCTGGCAAGCGGCAACGTTACATAACGCAGCACCTGCAGTTCACTGGCACCCTGTGCACGCGCCGCATCCTCAAGATCCTTTTCGACATCCTCAAACCCGGCCTTAACGGTCCGGTAGACCAGCGGAAAGGCCACAACCACCGCAGCAATAACGGCAGCCCCCCAGGTAAAGAGGATGGTATGCTCTGTGAACTGCTCATACAGCCTGCCAATCCAGCTCCGCCGTCCCAGAATTACTAGAAGCACAAAGCCGACTACGGTAGGGGGCAGTACAAGCGGCAGCAGCAGAATGGTCTCGACCAGACTGTATCCGGGGAACCTCCGGCCCGCCATCTTCTTAGCTGCGAAGGTTGCCAGAAGGAATACGATGATGCTCGTGATTACAGAGATTTTGACGGAAAGCCAGACCGGGGCGAAAAAATCAGTCCAATTGATCTCCATCCGCTTTCACCCCGCTTAAGTTCGATTAGAATTACTTGGCAAGCTGAAAGCCGTAGCCGGTAAAAATATCGCCCGCCGCCTTGGTTTGCACGTAGTTATAGAAGGCTCTGGCCTCTGCCTGATGTTTGGAATCCTTAACGATCCCGACCGGATAATTGATTGCTTTGTGCACCTGTGCCCCTACAGTAAGGGCGATCTTCACCTTCTTGGAGGTTAGGGCATCTGTCTTATACACAAATCCGGCATCAGCATTGCCTGTTTCCACGTAGGAGAGCACCTGGCGGACATCCTTGGCGAATACCAGTTTGCTCTGCAGCGTATCCCATACATTCTTCGCGGTCAATGACTGCTGCGCATATTGGCCCGCCGGCACCGATTCCGGTTGTCCGACAGCGACCTTCTTGAATGTTTTATCTGTAAGCTGTGTGATTGTTGTAATCTTAGCTTTGGAATCGGAAGGCACAATGAGAACCAGCCGATTCTTTAGAAGTTCCGTATGGCCTGAAATGAGTTTGCCATCCACCAGCGCTGTCATTTGCTTATCTCCTGCTGAGAAGAACAGATCGGCCGGAGCGCCTTGTTCAATCTGCTTCTGTAATGTACCGGAAGCGCCATAGTTAAAGACGAGGTCAATATCAGGATGCTGCTTCTCATAAAGAACGGCAATCTTGTCAAGACTGTCCTGCAGGCTGGCTGCGGCAGATACAATGATTTCGGTTTTCTTCTTCGCCGCCTCTGCCTGTTTCTCAGGTATTGCCGACAAGCCCACAGCAAGCATTACAGTCATGACAACCAACGCTAATTTCTTGACCATTTCCATTCCTCCCATTTATATATCTTGTATATTTAGATGATATTCTAGCATATCTTTTTTCGTTTTTCTATACGTTTGGTTATGTTTGCTTATATTCAGTTATGATTAATACAGATTACACCTTAACATACATTTCTATTTATAATGGGCTTCATAGCAAAAAAGCCCCCAGGCGTGTAAACACCTAAGGGCTTCCCTGGATCTCATTGTTTTAACTCTTCATCCGCGGATCAAGCACATCGCGTAGTCCGTCTCCCATCAGGTTGAATCCGAGTACAGTCAACATGATTGACATCCCCGGAAAAATGACCGTCCACGGCGCCTTCTGAATGAACTGGCGCGAATCGGAGAGTATCTTGCCCCATTCCGGATCAGGCGGCTGCGCACCAAGGCCAAGGAAGCCGAGGGCTGCCGCTTCGATAATGGCGGTTGCGATGCCCAGCGTCCCTTGTACAATGATCGGTGTCAGGCTGTTCGGCAGAATATGAGTCAGCAGAATACGCGCATTCGTCATCCCGATCGCTCTTGCCGCCGTGATGTATTCCTCCGACTTCAAACTGAGCACCTTGGCCCGAACGAGTCTTCCATAGGTCGGGATGTTAACAATCGCAATGGCGAGCAGCGCATTCCGCAGAGAGGGTCCGAGTATGGCCACAATTGCAATCGCGAGCAGAATACTCGGAAAAGCCAAGAGGATATCAAACATTCTGGAGATCAGCATGTCTACCCACTTGCCATAGAATCCGGCCAGAACCCCCAGAAATGTACCGACAATAATAGAACCGATCACTGAGGAGAACCCGACCCAAAGCGAGATACGGGCACCGTACAGGACCCGGCTGAACAAATCTCTTCCCAGATCGTCCGTGCCGAACCAATGGTCAGCCGACGGTGCCTTCAGCCGGTTCACCAGCTCCTGCTCCTTGAAGGTATACGGCGCGATAAGCGGGGCAAACAGCGCAATCAGCACGAAAAACAAAATAATACAGAGCCCGAGCATAGCCGTCTTGTTCTTGCGGAATGCCCTCCACGCATCATGCCAAGGTCCGGAGCCCTTTTCGGCACGTACCTTTGGGGGCGTTACATTAACTGTTGCCTGTGCCACAGATTCACCCCTCACTTGTAATTGATGCGTGGATCAACGACGGCATAGAGCAGATCCACAAGCAGATTAATGATTACGAAAATAAAAGCAATAATCAGAATACCGGTCTGAATGACAGGATAGTCACGCGAGCTGATCGCCTCAAATATATATCTTCCCACACCCGGCCAAGCAAAGATCGTCTCTGTCAGCACCGCTCCGCCGAGCAGAGCTCCTGTCTGCAGCCCCACCACAGTCAATACAGGAATCAGCGCATTTTTGAGCGCATGCTTGTATACTACGAGAAATTGCGATAACCCTTTGGCTTTTGCCGTACGGATGTAGTCCGAATTCATTACCTCCAGCATGCTGGAGCGGGTCATCCGGGCGATAATCGCCATCGGAATCGTACCCAGTGCAATGCTTGGCAGGATCAGATGTTTAACAACCGTCCACAACTGGTCCCAGCGGCCTGCCAGTATCGTATCAATCACGTAGAGACTGGTGATGCTCTCCACCGGATTGCGCTGGTCCATCCTGCCTATGGAGGGCAGCCAATGTAATTTAAGCGAGAATAACAGCTGCTCCATCAGACCAAGCCAGAAAATCGGCATGGACACACCAATGAGCGCTATAATCATTGCGGCATAATCAAACCATGAATTTTGCCGCCAGGCGCTTAGAATACCGGCATTGACTCCCACAACAGTGGCGAACAGCATACTCGCCGCCGTAAGTTCCAGGGTAGCGGCCAGATAAGGCATAATTTCTTTGGCGATTGGCGTTTTGGTACGGATCGAGGTACCCAAATCGCCTTGCAGCAAATCGCCCATATAATTGAAATACTGCTGCAGCCACGGCTTGTCGAGACCCAGTTGTCCCCGCAGCGCCTGCTTGGACTGCTCCGTTGCCTTTTGTCCCAGAATCGTCTCTGCCGGATCTCCCGGAATCGCATGGATAATAGAGAAGACAATGATTGTCATCCCAATCAGAACCGGGATTAATACCATTACACGTTTTAATAGGTAGGAGTTCAAATCAGCTCACCTACTATTCGAAGTAGATTTCGCTGTAATATTCCGTACCTGTCGGACCTGGAACAAAACCCTTGAGATTGGTTTTGGCAGCCAGCAACGGAGTCGTGTGCACAAGCGGAATCCAAGGCGCATCCGCTTTGATGATTTCCTGCGCCTGCTTGTACAGGTCGGAGCGTTTGGCTTGGTCCGTTTCCTTCTGTGCATTGATCAGAACGGTATGCAATTCTTCATTAATATAGAAGGAACGGTTGTTGCCCGGAATCGCATCTTTATCAAGGAGCGTATACAGGAAGTTATCCGGGTCACCGTTGTCACCGGTCCAGCCGAGCATGTAGATATCATCTTTTTCTCCGACTTTTGTGTCGTCAAGGTAAGTAGCCCATTCAGGGGACTCGATCACCGTCTTCACGCCAATTTTTTCCCAATCGGCTTGAATCGCCTCGGCTACCTTCTTGCCATCAGGCATATAAGGACGGGAGACCGGCATAGCATACAAAGTTACCGGATCCGGCAGACCTTCAGGATATCCGGCCTCAGAAAGCAGCGCTTTTGCTTTCTCCAGATCGTATTCATAATCATTCACAGCATCGTTATAGCCCCATAGGGATGGGGGTATCGGGTTAACGGCGGCCGTTGCCTGACCTGAGAAGAACGCTTCGATAATAGCCTGCTTATTCACCGCATGGTTCAGCGCTTGTCTTACCTTCACGTTGTCAAAAGGTTTCTTATTGAAGTTGAAGCCGAGGTACGAGACATTAAACGGCGGGCGTTCAATCTTTTGCAGCCCGGTGTTGCCTTCCAGTGTGGACAGATCATCAGGGCTAAGGTCCTCCATCAGGTCAATCTCACCGTTCTGCAGAGCAGTAAAGCGCGCAGAGTTATCCGGAATGGAGCGGACGATAACTTTGTTCAGCTTAGGAAGCCCTTCTTTCCAGTAGCCCGGATTCTTGTCCAGCGTAATGGAATCATTGTGCTTCCATTCGGTGAACACAAACGGACCTGTGCCTACCGGCTCATTCTTGAAGTTTTCCTTCTTCTCCTTAATGGCTGTAGGGCTGGCAATCCCGAAGGAGGTCATGGCGATATTCTGCAGGAAAGGGGCCTGCGGCTGATTAAGCACAAATTGCACGGTTGTGGCATCAACAGCCTTCACCTCTTTAATGACACGGCTTCCGTCCGGACCGAACATGGAGTCATAGTAGTCAAAGGAATCGCCTTCGAATTTGTATTCACTTGCCGGATCACTCCAGCGCGTGAAGTTGAACACGACAGCCTCGGCATCAAAGTCTGATCCATCATGGAACTTCACACCCGGATGCAGCTTGAAGATGTAGATTAAGCCGTCGGCTGAGACTTCCCAGCTGTCTGCAAGTGAAGCCTGTACCTCGGAGGTTCCCGGTTTGTATTCCAGCAGAGAGTCAAATACCTGATGGGCAATCTTCAAAGATTCACCATCGGTTACGATTGCCGGGTCCAGCGAAGCCGAATCACCGCCGCGCCCCAATATCAGTGTATCCTGTGACGTTGCCGCCGAATCAGGAGAGCTATCCGGTGCGGCAGTTGCCGCTGTATTGCCCCCCGCAGTTGACTCCGTGCTTGCGTTATTGTTGCCTCCGCAGCCGCTTAACATTAATACCGCCCCCAGCGTCACTGCCAGTGCAAGACTACTCCATTTCTTCATCTCTAGAAAACTCCCTTCCTTCATTAAAAGTATTAAAGCGTCTATATGGAGCTGCGCCAAAGCGCTGCCATATACCAAGTCCACTAATTGCATTCATGAATGGTTGCTCGCTCTGAATACTAAGGATAACTCCTGCCGGAGTCTTTCTAAGATGTCGTCAAGTCTTGTTAAGCCAGCCGGGTGTCAGCATCATCATATAAATGGCATGCGGTTAGATGCCCTGGCCCGGTCTCGTTCAACGGCGGTCTTACATTGCGGCACACGTCCATCACCCGGGGACAACGGGTATTAAAGGCACAACCGACAGGCGCATTGGCCGGACTCGGCACTTCACCCTGCAGAATAACCCGTTTCTTGCGGATATCGGGATCGGGTTCGGGAACAGCCGACAGCAGCGCCTGTGTATACGGGTGCTGCGGTTCGGCATAAAGCTTGTACTTATCGGTAATCTCTACAATCCGTCCCAGGTACATTACGGCGACACGGTCACAGATATGCTTCACCACACTGAGATCATGGGCTATAAATATGTAGGTAAGTGCAAATTCCTTCTGTAAATCCTGCATCAGATTAATGACCTGAGACTGGATGGATACATCCAGTGCGGACACAGGCTCATCCGCTATAATCAGCTTCGGCTGCAGGGCAAGCGCCCGGGCGATTCCAATCCGCTGCCGTTGCCCGCCGGAGAATTGATGCGGATAACGCTGGAGATGTGCCTTCGCCAAGCCGACCACATCAGCCAGCCGCTCGACAGTATCCCTCCGTTGCCTGGCATCGCCTACACCATGTACAATCATCGGCTCTTCCAGAATACGCTGCACCGTATTCCGCGGGTCAAGGGAAGAGAACGGGTCCTGAAAGACAATCTGCATCTCCCGCCGGCGCTTGCGCATTTCTTCCAGAGTGAGCCTGGTGATATCCTGGCCTTCGAACCAGACCTCCCCTGCTGTAGGCTCGATCAGCCGCAGCAGCGTACGCCCGGTTGTCGATTTGCCGCAGCCGCTTTCCCCCACCAGTCCAAAGGTCTCGCCTTTGCTTACGGAGAAGGAAATATCGTCCACGGCCTTGACGGCCCCTTGCACCTTGTTGAAGAAGCCTTTATAAATCGGATAATACTTCTTGAGGCCAATAACCTCGAGCAGGTTCTCGCTCATACAGCATCCTCCTGTTGGCTGTCATGCAGCCAGCATCTGCAGCTGTGCCGGTCTTCCTGCAGTGACAGCTCAGGAAGCGACTCACGGCAGATGTCCATCATATTCGGACAGCGGGGTGCAAACCGGCAGCCCTGCATATCTTTACTGAGAATCGGCACATTGCCGGGAATGGAATACAGCCGTTCCCGGACCTCGTTCATTCTTGGCACAGACTGTATAAGCCCCCTCGTGTAAGGATGAAGCGGATTTTTAAAAATATCGCGCACAGAGCCTTCCTCTACGATCTTGCCGGCATACATAACAGCCACCCGGTGGCACATCTCCGCCACAACTCCAAGATCATGGGTAATCAGCATGACCGCAGTGCCTTGTTCTTCATTCAACCGCCGGATCAAATCCAGAATCTGCGCCTGAATCGTTACATCCAGCGCCGTTGTGGGTTCATCGGCAATGAGCAGCTCCGGACTGCAGGAGATCGACATCGCGATCATCACCCGCTGGCGCATGCCGCCCGACAACTGGTGAGGATACTCATCAATGATCGCTTCCGGCCGAGGTATTCCTACTTTGCGGAGCATCCCGGCCGCATGCTCCCGCGCTTCTCTTTTCGATAAGCCGCGGTGAAGCCGCACAGTTTCGATAATCTGCTGACCTGCCGTAAACAGCGGGTTAAGCGAAGTCATTGGCTCCTGGAAGATCATCGATACCGAGTCTCCGCGGATCTTTCGCATTTCTTTTTCCCTAAGCGGCACAAGATCCTGCCCTTTTAATAGAATGCGGCCGCCGACAATCCGGCCGGGAGGATTCGGAACCAGCTTCAGGATGGACAATGAAGTGACGCTCTTGCCGCAGCCCGATTCACCAACCACTCCAAGAATTTCGCCCGGATCAATATACAAATCGACGCCGTCTACAGCAGGAACCTCTCCACGATCCGTAAAAAAATGAGTATGCAAATCCTCAATTTCCAGAATTGGCTGGATCAAAATGAACCCTCTCTTCTATTAAAAATTGAACAAAGGTCAAATGACAGACAAGAAAATCTCTCTAAAAGAGAGATTCTACCGTGAACACCTTACATAATAAGTTAGTTAACAGGATTTAATCGACATAGTTGTTATTTATTGTATAATACTACTATATAAAACCATGATAGACAAGAAAAATTTACAAGATTAACTAACCTCATAGGGTTTAAGGGTATAATTAATGACAAAACAAAAAGATCCTGCTCTATTTGTAGAGCAATAGCCACCTTTCCAGTTGAACCCTCATCATATCCCTATAGTAAAACGGCTCCACTATCTCCGCTTCCTCTTCGAATTTCATGATCCAACGAACAAATCCTATATCCTGTTCAACAGCTACCTTAAAGTGGAGAAAGCGGCTCTGGCGGTCCACCTTGCTCGGCTTTACAAACAACTCCTCATATTTGATCCAATCCATCATCCGTTCCGAAAATTTCACCTTAAATTCGATCTCCAGACTGTCTTGGTCCAAATGCCACTTCTGCTTCATAAAAGACTGCAAATCAAATTGCTCCTTGGAAAAAAAACGATTCAACGGCCTGACACTCGAAAACCCGTTGATGTGAAAAGCCCGGATCATGCCAAAGCGGTGGCAGAAACCGATTAAATGATAGCGGTTCTCCAGCGGAACCAGGCAGTATGGATCGATCTGTATCTCCTTCTCTTCATAGGCATTTTCACTGTAATCCGCCTGAAAGCTTCGCTGTTTCATTATAGCCAGCAGAATTTCCGTCAGAAAAGGCGAAGGCTCTCCCTGTGAAGTTCCCCTCTCTGTCCAATGCTGCCAGGCTTCTTTTTTTACGCTTTCCATCTTCTCTTCCCTTTCCGCCTTCTGCTTATATTCTGCAGCCATGATTTTTTCGTAGGCGTCTTCAAAATGTGCAGGCAACAGAGGCTTAATGTCATTCATAATGCCGCGGAGCTGTGAAAATGCGGCCGATTCTTCTTCCGACAAATCTAAAGGATAGAGTGCAAAGTTCCCGATAAAAGCATATCCCTTCCCGTGCCCCAGGTGGGTAATAGGGATATGCATGGCACTTAGCGCATCCATATCCCGGTATATCGTTCTCTCACTGTTGCCGCAGCGTTCCGCCAGCTCACGGGCTAAAATTCCCGGTTTGGCCTGAACTAGCGTAATGATGCGCATCAGCCGGATTAATCGGTCTGTCATTTTCAGTTCCCCTTGATTTATGGTAAAATAGACCCATTATTTTAAATAAATTAGTTATATATATCTAAAAACAGGGAATTAATAACCTCGTTACAAAAATATAATAGAACTATTTTACTATATTACCACATTTATATATCGCTCTATCTGTCAGCTATTCTGGTTTGCACTCAGCGAAATAGTGCAGTTATGTATATGCCCTAGTTACCGGTTGATGGATCATAAACTGTGTATTCCTAGAGTCACCAGACCTGAATCCCCACGGCCAACTGTTTGTACACAGCCTCCGCCTCTTTAACCAGCTGCATGTCTCCAGATTGGGTTGCCAGCAGCAGCAGATCATCCGCCTGTCTGCGCAACCTATCGTAGGAAGCTGGGTCGGATGTCTTAGAACGTAAGGCCACTGCTTCTTCCATTACCATCGCTGTCTTGAGCAGCTCCAAATGCTTGGCTACATGAAAGCAGCTGGCCGTGCCGAGCACATCGGTATGGTGGGTATACTCTAGGCTTAGCTTATGCAAGGGCAGCTCGCGGATGCGTTCCACCGGGGGTTGTTTATATTGCCACTGCAGCCAGAGTGCTTCATGATTTCCCGCTGGCATCGCCGCCATAGTGAATTCCAGCGCTATATATTTCCTCCCTCCCGCATGTATTTTGCCAAGCTTAAGCAGCAGCGATCTTCCTTCCCCTGCCTCCACTACACATCCATAACATGCCTTCAGACTTACATGCGCTTCAAGCCATACTCTCAGTTCAATTTCACGGGCAACGACTTTGCGGCTTTTCTTCTGCGTTTCCACACCTTGGACCATGCCTTCCCACTCGACTAGTAAAATTACATCTCGAGCAGCTCCTGCAAAAATCCGGTTTTGACTCCATGTAAATATGGGCTGGATACTTGCTTGCATATTTCCACCTCTTTCTTTTTTTGGATCTTCTATTAATGTACCAATAATGGCGGACAACTCCTTGTCATGGAATATATGTTCGGACCTAGAATATCGACAAAAAAAGAGCCACTCCACTATAAAGTGGATTGCCTCTTTGCGAAAGATCGTTCTTTTGTCTAAAGATGACGAAAAATTTGTGTAATTTCACCTATTCCCCAGCTTGCTGTTCCGGCGCTCTTCCTTGAATAAGAAACCCAGTGCTCCTTTGGCGCATAGCAATGAGAATAGAAGAAACAGCACTGCCCAAAAGATGGCCGGCAAAGGAGTCAACCTCGCCAGATTGGCTGCATCCCCTGCACGGGAGGGTGTAAATGCCGCAGACGATACCAGAAAAAGTGTACCCATTACGGATTCCTCAAGCGTGAGAAACGCCAGAAACAAGTAATAATATTTGCTGATCTTAGGCCAGAGAAACATCATCGCCAGATTCAGCGCAATAAAGCCGGTCAGCCACATCATGCCGAATCCGCCCCGCACATATAAAACCAGCATAATGAGTGCTATGGCGGTGGACAAAATCAGCCCCCATTGCAGCCGGTTTCTTCTATATAAATAGAACAGCAGCAAAGAGAATAACGAAGCCAGCGTATATCCGGCCAGCGACACCAGTATCGCTTGTGCTCCCGCACCAATGGCCGAATAAGTGACCCCGCTGTGATCGGCGTACAACTCAATGCGCAGCACACTTCCCGAGAGCAACAGGGTCATGAGCGCATGGCCGAACTCGTGAACCATCGTATCCAGATTGCGGAACAAGGAAGAGAACGGGATTAACCGCGTTAAAAAAGCAGAACCTGCCAGAAACAATAGCGTCTTAAGCCATTTATTCATCACATCAGCCCCTTTCCGTTCAAAGTATACGATAATTTGTACACCTGTGGTAGCAAAACCGAAACCTGAGTGTCTTTAATGCTGTATTACTTTTATGGTTATTGCCGCAGGCCCCAGTGCAAGTGGAAACGGCTGCGACGTTCTCAGAAGGATGGTATCTGTTTGTCCCTTTATATCCAAAACTCGGGACAAAAATGTGCTTTATCCGCCAAATGATGCCAAGCTTCCCCTGTAAGGTACCCGGAAGTTGTCAGGCTATGTTAAAATAAAAGTAATATTAGCCTATACCAGGTGGTGATATGTAATGAAAAAACATGTAATGAGCAAATTGATCAAGCTCTTAAGTTCGGCCCTGCTGCTGCTTGGGATAACGGCAGCCCTGCCGGCTCCTGCGGCTCAGGCCAATTACTTCAGCGATATATATAAAGGATTGCAGAATTTCTCGGAATTGCCCGGTGAAGTTAATCAATTGCAGGAAAGCTACCAGCAAACGGTGGATGAGCTCCAGCAGACCAAAAATGAGCTGGGCGAAACGACCCAAGCCTTGGGACAGACGCTGCAGGAG
Source organism: Paenibacillus sp. FSL L8-0470 (assembly GCF_038008625.1). NCBI lineage: Bacteria > Bacillati > Bacillota > Bacilli > Caryophanales > Paenibacillaceae > Paenibacillus > Paenibacillus sp. FSL L8-0470. Next base: position 1,132,237 of record NZ_JBBOZM010000001.1, on the reverse strand, counting down.
ATGGAGACGTACCGTACCCAGAATGAGGCTCTTCAGGAGCAGAACCGCCAATTAAGCCTGGTGGTAGAGGAATTGAAAAACGACCGTACGGCCCGGGAAAACTACTATAACCGGATTAAAGTTACGGTCATTACCGGGGTTGCCCTTATATTCGGTTATTTCCTGCTCACCCGGCTGCTTCGCTTCGCGATGCGCTACCGGTCCAGAAGAAGCGACCGGCTGCGGTAGTCCGCAAGGAGAGCGTCACCCACAGAAACAAGAAGTCACAGGAACAAGGAAGTGTAAGCTATGAACGTTGATGTCCAGGATGAAGGCGACAGCGGCAGCGGACAAGCCGTTGCCTTTACTGTTGGAGAGAATGAAGAGGTTCATGTGCTGCACCCGCAGCAGATTATTGCCTATCAAGGTCCCTCTTCAGGCCGGGCGGACCGGTTGATGGATGTCAAGGGCATGTACCGCAAGCGCAAGCTGATCCGCTCGGATCTGTCCGGGCCCTGCCGGTTCGTTGCCGCACTCCCTCCCGGTTATCGGATCAAAACGCTGCAGCTTGATGGAAAAAGCGATCTGCTCTATGATTTCAGGCATCTGTTCTTCTATAGTAAGGGGGTTACGATGCAGACCCGGGTGCTCAGCATGAAGAATATGCTCGTGACGCGCGATGTCATCAAGGTGAAGTTCTCTGGCAGGGGCAGCATCGGCATCTTAACTGAGGGAACGGTATGCGAAGCGGAGCTGCATCCCTTCGACCCGTTGTATGTGGATGCCGGAAGCGTCATTGCCTACCCCGAGAATGCCAAGCTTGAGCTGACCGTCTACGGCAATCATCTGGCCAGCCAACATATGAGCTATCATTGGAAGATGACAGGCCACGGACCCGTGCTGTTCCAAGCCGGCCGCCAGAGCCGGCGCTTTGAACGCGACAATAATGAGGACGGGATTATCAAACGGTTTCTCCGTGAGGCTCTGCCATTTGGCGGAGTGTTTATTAAGTAGGAATATATATAAATCTTATTTAGCAAAAAGAGTGCCCGTGCGTATCACGCAAGGGCACTCTTTAGTTTACAGACAATGCACACAACCCATAAACCCGGCAACAGCTTCTATACCCGGAATCATGGGCGGTTCCTGATTGTTGCTACTTGGTCACTTGGTCACTTGGTCACTTGGTCTTATGCCAGGTAAGCATTCAGCATCCAGGCGCTCTTCTCAACACTGCTTCTGATACCAATCAGCAGATCAGCAGTCGGTTGATCGCTCAGCTCTTCTGCTGCCGCGATGGAATGCTTCAGCTCTTCTGCAACAAGGGCAAAATCTTTTACAAGTTGGGTAACCATTTCTTTGGCGCTTTCGCCGCCGACGGCTTCCTTGAGCTCGGAAAGGGCCAGATATTGGGTCATAGTAGAGGCCGGTTGTCCGCCGATAGCGAGCAGGCGTTCAGCCAGCTCATCCACATAACCTGCAGCTTCATTGTACAGTTCTTCGAATTTGGCATGCAGCGTGAAGAATTGCGGTCCGCTCACATACCAGTGGTAATGATGCAGTTTCACTCCGAGCAGGGTCCAGTTCGCAGTTTGGCGATTCAAAGCAGCGTGCAGTTCAGTCTGGCTCTTTACTTGTGTACTCATTCTAATAGCCTCCTATAGTTTGTATATATGTTATTGTATTTAGACTTGTTCTAAATCTATATACAATATAACATGAATTTATGCTTTTTGCAACGATTACGACGATTTTGTTGCTGCAAATTCTAGCATAACTTTCTGTTATACTCCTATTATTTGTGTCACATTGGAGCATAAGCACCTATATTGACACAAATCACATCGTTACGGCATAAAAAATCACATGAAATACAAAGGTTAAACCTAGGTAGTTTCCGCTTGCGCCGCCTTGCCTTTTCCGCTCCGGAAGATCGCCCGCATCTCGTCGCGTTTAGACTTCGGACTAAGCACGTAGACTGTATCTCCTGCCTGAATGACGGTATTGCCATGCGGAGTGACGATATTCTTATCCCGTATGATCGCCGTGAAGAGAATATCATCAGGCAGCCCCAGCTCTGCAATCTGCATCCCGGCAATCGGCATAGAAGGCTGTATTCCAATATGATTGAATTCCGAGTCCGTCTTGCCAAGGGCTACAAGTTCCATGAGAGAAGGTTGCCCCGCTTCTTCCCGCCCGACCAGCTTCAGTCTGGAAGCGAGCGGTGAAATCGTCGTCCCCTGAATAACAGCCGATGTAAGGACGACGAAGAAGACGACATTAAAGAACAGCCTTCCCTGCGGAAGACCCGCCAGCAGCGGATAGGTGGCCAGTACAATCGGCACGGCGCCGCGAAGACCAGCCCACGAGATCAGTGTTTTTTCCCGGAAAGAGAATTTGGCAAAGAGCAGGCTTATAAATACCCCGACTGGCCGGGCAATTACCATTAGGATGACAGACAGCAGCAGCCCGTCCCAAGCGATATTTGCAAGCTCCTGCGGGAACACCAGCAGCCCCAGCAGAATGAACATAGCAATCTGCATCATCCAGGCAAAGCCGTGATTGAAATTCATGATGGTGCGGTGATACATCAGTTCGGAATTCCCCAGCGTCAGGCCAATTACATAGACGGCAAGCAGTCCGCTGCCGTGAACCATGGCTGTAAGGCCATAAGTCAGTACGGCAAACCCTATAGCCATTACCGGATACAGACCGGTGGAATCCAAGTTGATTCTGTTGATCAGATATACGGCCAGCTTGCCGATAATGATCCCCAGCAGCAGGCCAATCCCCATTTCCCATACAAAGGACAGCAGCAGGCTCCAGATGGCTGTATCGGGATGCTGAATCCATTCGATTAGTGATACGGTCAGAAATACGGCCATCGGATCATTGCTCCCAGACTCAGCCTCCAGTGTGGAGGTCAACCTTTTGTCGATATTTTTGCCGCCCAGAACAGAGAATACGGCGGCTGCGTCCGTTGAACCGACAATCGCTCCGAACAGCAGGCTTTCCGCCCAAGGCACTCCCAGTATGAATTTGGCAAAAACGCCTACTATGGCTGTAGTCAGCAGCACGCCCACCGTAGCCAAGGACAGCGCCGGCGCCATTATCGGCCGGATATCCTTCATGCTGGTCTGCATCCCGCCTTCAAACAGAATCACGACCAGTGCAAAAATGCCGGCAATCTGGGTCAGGGATGCATTGTTAAAATAGACAAAATGGCTGAGTACCATCCCCACTGCAATAAATAATACGAGCGCCGGCATGCCGAACCGTGTAGAGAATTTTGTGGAAAGCACTCCTACAAGCAGCAGCACCGCCAGCAGCATAATAATCTGATCTGCAAGATGAGTCATCGTTTACTTCGCACCCTTCTGATATTGAAATCAAGCAGACGTTACCGCTCCTTGTGTTATTTACGTTATTAACCTCAAAAGTCTTTTCTTGAGTCAGCTGCGGTAAGACTGCCGGGTGCCCTGCTCTGGTCATCTACACTTCCACACTGAATTTATAATGCTCAAACGGCTGCACATCATACATTTCTTCTATTATCTACATAACAAAAGCCTGACCATGGAAGGTCAGGCTTACGACTCATTTAACATTAACTATTATATTTCAAACTCCTCCGTTGAATCTGAAAGGCCGCCATTCTGCATCCCCTTGTTATTTGCCACGGCAAGAATATACAGTTTATATTTTTTGCCTTTAATGATGGGACTACCGTTGACGTCTGTTGTTGATGCTGTAATTACCGGATTCGTTCCGTTAGGAATGATGGACTTGTAAGAGGAAGAGGTCACCCCAAGTGCATCACCCAAGCCAAAACCCTGCTTGGCCGGAACTACTAATACCCGGTATTCAGAAATATTGGTCTCATTGGACGATTTGTTGAAGCGGGCCAGTATTCTGCTGTCATTCACTTGATACGTGACGTTGGTTACGGAAACCACAGGGGTTTTGGACGACAACGTAATGTCCGAGGATGCCTGGGACAAGACATTAGAACCTGAATAATTCCCACTGCCAACAGATAATACATACACTTTATAAGTGGTTCCCTCTTTAATCCAATTGCCGCGCACATCTCTGGAGGATGAATTTAAAATTTGACTGGTGCTATTATCAGATGTGCTCACCGCTGTATAGTTGGAGCTGGATATACGATTGGCTTCGGATACGCTGAAGTTGCTGTAATATGAGGTTGGCACCACCATGATCAGATATTTGCTGATGTACCTTTCGTCCGCAGCATGATTAAAGGATACTTTAATATCCCGGCCATCACCATTGTCACTAACGTCGCTTACGGTTAGATTAGAAACGGCTCCCATACTGAAGTCAGTCAGCAGCGTAATAACCGATGAAGCGCTGGAAAGCACATTTGCACTTGAGTTGCTTCCAACCGATAACACGTATACTTGATAACCCGTTCCATTTTTGATCAAATTACCCCGTACGTCTCTGGTTGATGAGGTCAGGATTTGATTGGTGCTGCTTCCTGATGTACTCACCGCTGTATAATTGGAGCTGGATACATTATTCGCTTCAGATACGCTGAAGCCGCTGTAATAAGCCGTAGGTACGACCATAATCCGATACTGGTTAATATTAGCTTCGGCTGTGGGATGGACAAAGGACACTTTCATATCCCGGCCGTCTCCATAGTCATTAACATCACTAACGATGAAGCTAGAGATTCCTGTAGTGGACAACGTAATCGCAGATGACGCAGGAGACAGTACTTGATTGGCCGCATTCCTGCTATCTACCGCCATAACAAACACCCGGTAGCTCACACCCGGCTTTATAAGGGCTCCATCGACATCCCTGGATCCTGAAGCCAAGACCTGAGAAAGATTATTTCCCGTCTTGCTGACTTGGGTGTAGTTAGAACTGGAAACTGCGTTTGCTGCCGCCACATTGAAATTGGTATAGTTCGCTGCTTTGACTACAAATATCCGGTAGGAATTGACCTTCGATTCATCCGGCAACTTGTTGAAGCTGACAGACAAATCCCGTCCATCCCCATTATCCCCGACATCATTCACTTGTATGTTGGTTGGTGCGGATACAATATTATTCACCAACGTAAGTGTTGCTGAACTATTCGAAAGGGCACTGATATTATTCCCTTTGCCTACTGCCAAAACATAAGCAATATACGGCTGATTGACTTTAATTAATTCACCGCTGATATCCCTCGACCCAGCGTTCAGTTTAAACGCAGGATTAGCTCCGGTAGACAATACAGTAGAATAATTGGACGGTGCGATCTGTTGGGCGGATGACAAGTTTAATGTGTTCCCCGCTTTCACAATCAATACCCTGTAATGATCAACAATGGACTCATCTGCCGCCCGGACGAAGCTGACCTGCAGATCACGTCCGTCACCGCTATCACTCACATCCTGCAGGACTACATTGGATGCCGGACTTACGGTTCCACCTTTACCTCCAGAAGTCGTTATGGACACGGTCCTTGCTTTGGAATTCCATACCACTTCCTGACCCAGAGCTTCGCTGACGAACCGTGTCGGAACCAGCGTTCTGCCCTTCAAACTTTGACCAGGCACATCGAGGATAACAGACTTATTGTTAATCGTGGCAAGTGTCGAGCCAAGCTTCAATATAATCGTTGTACCCTCTTTGGTTGCTGTTACTGTTTTTGTCTGCTTATTCCACGTGGTGGTGGCATCAAAGGCTTCAAAAATGGCCCGTAACGGCACCAGCGTTCGTCCACGCACCGATATAGGGGGTTGATCAGTAGGTAAGGGAACACCGTCAATCACAATTTTGATAGGTGCAGCTGCCTGAGCCGGGGACTGCAGCAGCATCGGAAACACCAGCAACCCCGCTAAAATCGAAATCCATAACTTCTTCACAAGCTCACCCTCCTGGATAATAAATAAAATTCCATTTTCTTGACTATCCCTTTGACGCATCAACCGGTCTAAAAGTTTCTCGATTTACTGGTTACAATAAATTAATCCAATTTCCATTCCCAGGCTAAATAAGAAGGGATATGGAAACACAAAAAAATCCCCGCCACACCTACGGCAGGGATTCATTTCGTGATCCGGCTGGAACGCCCCTTGCAAAGCTACACGACTTCCGGAATTTCAAACGGCTCCTGGAGCGAAGGCCGGCCTACCGGGTAATACCCGAAGCCCAGTCCGCTTACCTGCTGTTCCGAGAAGGCGTTTCTGCCATCAATGAGGACGGTGCCGCTCATGGCTGCTTTTACCCCGGCCAGATTGATCTCTTTAAACTGCTTCCACTCTGTCAGCAGGCACAACGCGTCGCTGTCCTTCGCAGCTTCCAGCGCCGAGCTGCACCACTGAATCCCGGAATGATTCCGCAGCCGCCGGAAATTATCCATAGCCACCGGGTCGTATACCTTAGGAGTGGCGCCAAGCTGAATGAGCCTGTCGACGATCTCCAGTGCAGGAGCCTCCCGGACATCATCGGTTTCTGGCTTGAAGGCCAGCCCCCACAGCGCAATGGTTCTGCCTTCCAGGCTGCCCAGTGCCTGATGTAGCTTGCTGATGACACTATAGCGCTGTTCTTTATTGACTTCCACTACTGATTTCAGCAGCTTGAAATCATAATGCACATTGCCTGCGATTTGGATCAGCGCCGTTGTATCCTTGGGGAAGCAGGAGCCGCCATAGCCAATACCCGCTCCCAGAAACGAGGGCCCGATTCGTGTATCCAGTCCCATTCCCTTGGCTACCTCCGTGACATCTGCCTTTACCTTCTCGCAAATGTTGGCGATCTCGTTGATAAATGAAATTTTGGTAGCCAGAAAAGCATTGGAGGCGTATTTAATCATCTCCGCACTGCGGATGTCTGTGATCAATATTCTGGTGTTCAGCGGCTCATGCAGTCCGCTCAGCAGCTTGGAAGCACGCTGGCTGTCCGTCCCGATAATAATACGGTCCGGAGCCAGCGTATCCCGGATAGCCGTTCCTTCACGCAGGAATTCCGGAAGCGAAGCAATATCGAACGGCCCTTCGTATAACTCGCTCAGCAGCTCACGGACTCTGTCATTGGTGCCTACCGGCACGGTGCTCTTCACGCAGACTACTTTATAACCGTTCATGGCCGCGCCGATCTCCCTTACGGCCGCATCGACGAACCGCAGATCTGCTTCACCGCTCGGCAGCGAAGGCGTTCCTACTGCTATAATCACCAGCTCTGCATCGGACACTGCACCGGACAGGTCAGTCGTGAAGCGGAGCCGGCCCGCATCCATATTGGTGCAGGACATCTCCCCAAGCCCCGGCTCATAAATCGGAATGCCGCCACTCAGAAGCAGCTCAATTTTCTCCGCATCCTTATCGACACAATACACCTGATGCCCAAGCTCTGCATAGCATACACCTGACACCAAACCGACATACCCTGTTCCTATCACAGTAATGTTCATGTCTCTGCTCCTCATCAAAGTTTTGTGAGCTTAAATAGAAGAACTTATCCCCTGGCGATATCGCCGAGAGCGATCCTCGCCTCCCGCTGCTCCGCCTGTTTGGCAAGTGCCGCCTGCCTGGACAAGGCATGAAGAACCAGCGCAAAGCTGCAGACAAATCTTGTCCCCATCCCGATGCAAATACTCCATGCTGCTCCTGCCGCTCCATACCCGGGAATCAGCAGGATGGAACCTGCCAGAACCGTTATACAGGTCAGCAGAAATACCGGGATTTGCAGTTTAATATAACGGGAGACGGTTAAAGCTGCACTGAGGCAGCCTGTCATATACCAGATCGTACTTGCCAGCATAATAATAATGAAGACATTGTTATACGCGGCATAATCGGAGCTGTATAGCAGGCTGAGCAGAAACTCTCCCATGAAATAGGCAGCGGAAAGACCCGCAAGTCCGAGCAGCAGACACAGGCCCATGATCTGCAGTAGCAGCCTTTTGAACCCTTGCAGGTTGTCCCGGAAGTAGCGCGACAGCCTCGGACTCGACGCCTGCGTCATTGCATTGACAAAGGTGCCTCCCGCCATCATGATGTAGGCGATCGCAGAATAGTAGCCCAGGGCTTCCTCACCGCCGATATGCTGGAGAAAATAGCGGGGGATACTGCTGTTCAGGAAATCCAGCGCCGCGGTAATGCCCAGCGGCAGTACAAGCAGGAGCAGGCCTTTCAGAGTGGCCCGCTCCCCTCTTCCCAGAACGCTCCTGAAGCTGGACAGGCGGCCATTTGCTGTTCGCGCTGCCACCCTGATCCCCAGCACAGCCGCTCCGTTCTTCATGTCGTAGAACAAGAGTATCCCTAGCCAGGCAAGCGCAAGCGCTAAAGCTCCGGCGGCAATGCTTTGGGTCAGATAGACGCTTATCCCAAGCACAAGGACAGAGGACAACCCTTTTAGAATCATGGATTTCCCGACATACTCCATCTTTTCATTCCGCTGGAATAATCCGAAATAAATATCCGAGACGGATTCGACCATTTTGGCTGCGCAGACGAACCAGACTACAAGAAGTGTATTCAGGGATAGCGGAATGAATGCAGTAACAGCGAGAATGAGGAGGAATACGGCCGTCATCGACAGCAGCCTGAGTGTTAAATATTGCTGGAAGGAATACTGGTTGTTGGCATCGGTAGCCTGGAAATCACGAAGCTGGAAATTTGTAAACAGAATGACCGGAGCCGTAATTGACAGAGCCAGCACATACTGGCCGACCATGGCCGGGCTTCCGAGCTTCGCCAGCAAAACCACCATCCCCCATTGGGATAACGAATAAATTAAATTTCCGGTGAACAGCCACGAAAAGTTTTTGCCGGAGGCCTTCTTCATCATTCTCATTGCTACTCTCCTTTAATGGTGCAGCCTTTCAGCTCGTGAATCGTTCTTTGAAATACACGGCGGGAAATCCGACATGAACCTGGTTCGCGGGAATATCTTTCATCACGGTGCTCCTTGCCCCTGCGACCCCCATTTCATAGATTGTTACTCCGGGGTATACAAAGACATGGCTAGCCACCCATGCTCCGTCTTTCAGCTCTATCGGTTTCGTAATGAGACCGAAATGGGGATCATTCAGCTTATGGCTGCCTGTACACAAATAGGCGTTCTGGGAGATCACACAATGGTCGCCGATCACGATGCTGTCCAGACTGTACAGCTCCGCATGGTCTCCAATCCAGGAATAATCACCGATCTTGACCTTCCAGGGATACGTGAACTTCGCCGAAGGCCTTATCCTTACCCCTTTGCCTACCTGTGCGCCGAACAGACGCAGCAAAGCGCTGCGGAAGCCGTGCATATTGTGCAGCGACACTCTGAACACGGTTGCCTGTATCAGCCACCACAGCATGACTACTGCGCCGCTTCTCCCTCTAACGAACCAGGATTGATCATACTTCGCTAAGTTCATCTTCATTGTTCAGACCTCATCCATAATTAGTTCCAACCGTTTTAGATAGTCTGCTTCCTTATACCTGCGTAGAATCTTACTCCGGTTCTCATCAGCCATTTGCTTCATTCCGCTCCGGTCCTGAAGCAGTCCGGCGATAACTCCGGCAATCGCCTCCGGCGACTGCGGTTCGATCAGAAAGCCGTTCTCCTCGGATACGATGTCGGGAATACCGGCATGTTTCGTCGAGATAATGGCCAGTCCGTTGCCCATTGCCTCAATTATGGAGATCGGCTGCCCTTCATTGGGATAATAGGTTGGAAGCGCAAAGATATCGCAGCGCTCCAGCAGCCGTTTCTTGCGCTCCCCGGTTACCACGCCATGATAAGACACTTTATCCTGCAGCCCGTTCTGCTGAATGTAGGCCAGGAACTCCTCCTCATCCTCCCGATTGAAGAAGCTGCCGGCAAAATGAAAATGAATGTCCCGGTCCTTCAGCCGTTCCGCTGCCATCAACAGATCGAAGTATCCCTTGCTCTTAATGAAATTGCTCAGGTATACCACCTCAAGCGGCTTACCGGTTTCCATCAGCCTGAAGATTTTGCTCTCGTATTCCCATGAGGTTAAGAGCTGGCTGTCCTCAATGCAGTTCTCGCAAATTCTGATTTTCCCGGCATCGACAATCCCGGCAAACAGGCATTCCAGACTTTTGCTGAGGACAATCATCACATCCACTTTCGCGAGCAGCTTCTTGTTGATGGCCCGCTGCAGGGGATTAAACTGGCTGTACAGCTGTCTGAAGTAGCCGCCGTGATAATGAATGACCACTTTTTTGCCCTTCCTGAACAGATTGGCCAGAATAAACATATCCCGCAGATTGCCCCACTTGGATTGTGAAATGGTAAAGTAAAAAATATCTGTGTCCTGGCGGTTGATCATGCTCATATGAGCAGCAACTTTCTTATTGTCCTTGATATCCACATGGGTAAGTTCGTATTTTTCGTTAAAAAGCCGGGAATTCAGAAGTGTCTCGAGTGCTTTGGACAATCCGTGCACAGGCGGGGGAAATTGGCCGATAATGCAGATTTTCTTCATTATGATCACCTTCATTGTCACTTGGGATAATGTTCTGACCTCCGCAGCTGGACCCACGGGCCCGAATGCATCTTAGCCATCTTTCTTTTATTCTCTGTGCTCTCTGCCTTGCCAATCCGCAGCCGGGACACCTCCTCGCTCTGCAGAATAGCCACCCAAAAGAGCACCTGGATGAAGGCAAAAGAATCAAATTGCAGAAGCGAATACAACAGCAGGACGACCATCAGCTTCGGGAAATTGCCCTTGTGGCTGAGCCTTACTAAAGAGAGCAATAAAAAAATCAGCATAATCCCCAGCAGGCCGAACTCCGACAGCAGCCGGGTGTACATGTTATATTGCGGGAGGGTCAGATTGTATTTAGCTTCCCTAAGCTCCTCGTTCTCTTCAAGGGTGTCAACGGGAATATGGTCCAAATTATGCATAAAGCCGTAATAGTAATTCCCCATTCCATACCCGAACCACGGCTTATCGAGAAAGGATCGAAAACCCAGGCTGGAGTAAGTGCTTCTGATGCTGAATGAATTATCTTCCGTAATACTGGCAGGATCCTCGTAGATATGCAGAATACGATAGTAATGATCGGATTTTAATTGAAAGAGATTGTTAACAAAGACGATATTCAGCAGAACAGCAGCAGCCGCAAGGTACATCATAAACTTCATGAATAACATCAGGAACTTTTCGGGCTTGCTGGTAATAATGACATACACGACCACAAAAAACAGCAGATCCAAATAGTAACGGATAGACAAGGAGAGCAGCGATAACGGGATAAAGATCCATAACAGCACTTTGTCGGATTTCGTTAAATAATTGTATTTCTTCAGGATAAGATAGGCCGGGAACAGCAGCAGATTGGTATGAAGCCCGATGTAGGATGGCTCCGAGAATGTAAAATGCAGCCGTCCTGCGGTGACGTAAGAATCCCTCTGGACGAAAAAACCGATTACACTGCTTAGCGCGCCGCTATGAAAGGCATACATATATACAAGCTGGAGCAGACCGATTATGACGGCCAGCCAATATCCTCTGAACATCCAGCGGAACAAGGTCAGGAATGAATCCTTGCGGTGTTCGCTCGAATGCACATATATTCTGAAGCTCAGATAGATGATGATGCCGGCGGCCAGAGAAACCACTGCATCCTGAAGCCCCGCAAAGGAGTAATTGTTCTGCAGGCCCAGGATTGCGGAGATCAGGACTGCCGATACCAGAACGATAAAGATCCAGATCTCCTTTCTCTGGAACTTCATCCGGATCAGTACCGGAATCTTGAGTACACAATACAGCACGATAAAAATCAGAGAAACCGGCTTGTATGCTCCGCCGAACATATAGGGGAAATTGTCCAGCGGGAGCAATGCAAAAGCGAGATAAATGAAAGCATTCATAGCTATTCTCCTGTACTCTTCTTCTAGTAGATAAAGCGGCCGGCATTTCTGCGGTTGACGTTGCTCAGAACGGCCCCAAGAACCCGGGCCTTAACCAGCGCCAGACTCTCTCTGGCCTTAAGCGCAGCGCCATTCTTCACCTTGCCCGGCTTGACTACCAGCAGGACGCCGTCACACTGGGCCGCAATGATCTGGGCATCGCTGTAGGTCAGCAGTGCAGGGGTATCAATCAGGATAAGATCGAACTTCCCGCTAAGCTCAGCCAGCAAATCTTTCATCCGCGGCGAGGTCAGCAGCTCCGCTGGGTTGCCTGAGAGGGGGCCGGCCGGGAGCAGCGCCAATGTTCCGTCAAGCACGGGCACAAGCACATCCTCCAGCAGAGCCTGGCCATTTAGAACCGCGCTGATTCCCGGGTTTTGCTCTACATTAAATATGGAGTGCTGGGACGGGCTGCGCAGGTCCGCATCAATCAGCAGCACTTTTTTCCGGCACTGCGCGTAAGCCATCGACAGGTTGGCGGCAGTCGTGCTTTTGCCCTCGCCGCTTAATGCCGAAGTAATCATGAGCGTCCGGATGCCTTCATCCTGGTGCGAATAATCAAGAGTAGTCCGCAGCTTGCGGTAGGCCTCGGCAGCCGGGGAATCCAGACTGGGATCCGCAATCAGATAATGCTTAGACTTCGAACGTGACATTCTTCTTCCTCCTCGTCGGCTTGGCTGTATTTCTCGGGGCTGCCACCCGGTCCCGCTGGGTAATCGCCGGGACTGCCGAATACGTAGAGAGACCCAGCACATCGCGGATATCCGCTTCCGTCTTGATCGTATCGTCCAGGTAATCGAGCAAGAACATAAGTCCCGTTCCGATCATCAGGGACAGGACGAGCCCGATAATCATATTGAGCAGAGGCTGTGGTGATGTAGGATCTGGAGTATCCGCCGGATTGGCTTCACTGAGGACGCTGATATTATCTATTTTCATCACCTTGGGCACTTCTGACTGGAATATGGCAGCCACTGCATTCACAATTGCAGCTGCCTGAGCGTAAGAAGTATCCACTGTCTCCAGGGACATCACCTGGGATTCCTCGACGGCGGATACAGTTACCTTCTTCAGCATTTCATCGGATGTGAGGCCAAGCTGAGGATACTGCTGGACGACCAGATTCATGATCCTCGGCGACATGATGATCTCCTTGTAGGTCGCTATCAGCCGGATGTTGGAGTTGATGGTGCTTAGATCCAGCTTGCCGCCAAGCAGCTCAACCTCCTGCTTGGGGGTTACAATAAGCTTCGTTGACGCCGTATACTGCTTCTCGGTGTATTCATACGTGTATATTCCCGTGGCGGTAGTAATCACAACAACAAGCAGGACCAGCAGCCATAATCGCTTTCGGATTACGGTCCAATACTGTTTTAACTCCACTCAAATTCCTCCATTCGAATTATTAGAGCGAATAAACAAATGATAATTATTCAATACGCGACCCGAAAAACATAAACTATTGCTTTAACCCGTTTCCACGCCTCTTTACATGCCCATTTTCAACATTCCGCAATTTCAGACAGTCCTTAAGGCCCTCAAGAAAAACTTCAATAAGAGTATTTGTCGACTCAATTATATTCGTTTCGAATAACATTGTAAACAAATAAAAATTTTCAGTTTTACAGCATGCTTTCAAGCATGAACAGTACGTCGGATCGTATGGCTGCAAGCTTCCGCCTGCTGGTAAGGCTGTCAGAAGCATGGCTGCCGAGGAAGAACTGAATGCCCGGCTGTGCAGATACCGGCCGCAGACCATACCAGGACCCGTCCTCCATTATAAATTTGAGCGCGTCATACCGCGGCATATCCAGCGCTAAATGTTTGCCTTTGGCCAGTTGGATATGCTCCCGGGCCCGGAAGTCGTACAACTGCTCAACCTTTAATCCGCCCACTACTCTTAACGCATCCTTGCTCAGCCGCCCCATGATAAAGCTTACCCTCTGCCGGCCTTCAAGCCCCCGGTATGTAAGCTCTATCCTGTCATCTGCGAACCAGCCGTGCTCCGCATACAATTCCAGCAGCTCTTTGCCAAGTGTTCTGCCCCTGGACTTAAAATAGGCTGACATCTCGGCAATCAGCACAGCATACTGAATGGCATCACTGCCAGCAATGGAGCCCCCGACCGCAAATCCGCCGTCCTCATCGTAACCGAACAGAAAAGGGAGATTGCCCGAGCGGCAAAATTTCCCCAGCGATGCCCCTCCGCCAAAACCTCCGGTAACATTGATCGTCTTAATCCCCTCTTTTCGGGCAATAGCCGAGGCAAGATCACTTGTAAAAAAAGACTTAAGCAGCACTCCACCGGCAGTGCTTCCCCCCCTGTTGTTCTTTTGCCGCAAAAGATAGTGGAGAAGAAGCGCCGCCGTTTCACTGTGGCTTAATACAAGATACTTGCCCATTTCCGTCTTAATGGACAAGGCCAGCTCACTATACTGCGGGTTGAACGCCAGAATCATATCTGCATTCATCTCCGCAGCCGCCTCATTCGCCAGCCGCCAATCGTACAGCTCAAAGTATTGGGAGGACGACTTCGCGCTCTGCAGCCTCGGGTCCTGAACGACATGTACAGAGGTAAAGCCGGAACGCAGAAGCGTGCTGCGCAGCAGTCCTGCCTCCCCCTGCCCCGGCTGGATATAAAGGATACGCACAGAAGCGCCCATGATTTGATTGATTTCCCGGGAGACCGGAATCCGGTCCACATCTTCCAGATAGGCGCTGGCGACTTCCTCCCCGGTAAAGACGAGGCGGCCCGTACGGGCCGCCTCCTCTACATTCATCAATCCGATATGAAGCCCATCCTCCCACTGCTCCATGTAACGGGCCAAGCGCAGATTGGTTTCTGTCTCTACCGGCATTCCATGCTCATCATAAAGGGTACAGCCGCTGTAGCTAGAGGCCTCCCCCCCGCTCGACATGAGCAGACCTCCGGCAGCATGTAAATACCGTACGGCGAAGGCCAGTTCACCTGCGGGAGAAGGCTGGCGGAACAGATAACATTTCACCTCATGATTCGCCAGAACGAGCGCCGCCTGCTCCGCAAGCCCTTTGGAAAAGGAAGTTGAATCATAGCCGATGGCTATGCCTCTCTGCCCGGCGGCAAAACCGCGGCTCTTAATCTCCTCAGCCAGTCCCCGGCAGACGCGGCGGATCGTAAATATATTCATCCGGTTCGTTCCAACCCCGGTAATTCCGTAAATGCCGTGATCCTCAAGCTGCAAATCCTGATAGAAGCGGTCGATAATTTCCGCAGACTTCAGCTCATTCAGCTCTTTGCTGAGATAAGCGGGCAGCTCTGCATTTTTCCAGCGGTTATAACGCCTCTGAACGATTTCCTCCAGCTGATCGGCGATTGCATGCATGTGTTGGCCTCCTTTGGGTTAGGATGATTCGGCTATTCAGGAGGTTTTGAAGCAGTGCTGTGACATCTCATCCCATGTAGGGTACAGCTCGAGCATCCGGTTAGGTTCCCGTACCTGCCCGCTTTGGACCACTATCATCTCCAGGTCGGCAGAAGCTCTGAGCGTATGCAATGTCTTCATCGGAATATGCAGAACATTGCCCGGGCCGATAAGCATGAAATTCCCGTTCTGCACAAACTCTGCCTCTCCCTTAATAATGGTCCAAACCTCTTCCCGGCTGGTGTGCATCCGGTAACTGAGGCTTTTGCCGCCAAGAATGCATACCCGTTTGGTAACGGCACAGCGTCCGTCCTCATACGACTGGTCATCCAGTATTCTCACCCAGCCCCATTGACGCTCTTCATACATCGGTCCCTGATTATAATCAATGTAGTCCTTGATTCTCGGGCTTTCGCTCTTGTCTGTGACCAGAATCCCGTCCGGGCTCACCGCCACGACAATATCGGATAAACCGATAATGGATACAGGGATATCAATCTCATTGATCAAATGGGTGTTGCTGCAATCCCCGCTGATCGTCCCTCTGCCAATTTGTTTGTTCTTCATCTCTTCTGTAAGAGTGTTCCACGTCCCGAGATCCTTCCAGTAGCCTTCATAGGGAACCACAGTGATATGGGCTGCCTTCTCTACCACTTCATAATCAAAGCTGATCTTGGGCAGCTGGTCATATTGCTCCGACAGCTCCTCATAGTTCACAGGCAAGCCTTGCCCGCTCAATATATCGATAAGATAGCCGAGCCTAAAGGCAAACACTCCGCAGTTCCACAGGGCGCCCTGGGCAATCAGGTTTTTAGCCTCCTCTTCCTGCGGTTTCTCACGGAAATGGCTGACTTTCAGGCTGCCGCCGGAGGAATCCGCACAACTTTCAGGGATGATATAGCCGTATTTGGAAGAGGGATACGTGGGCTGCACGCCGATCAGTGCAAGATCCGCTCCCGTTGCCGACACAACCTCTTCCAACTGCTTGACGGTATCAAAAAAGCGGTTTTCCACAAAAGGGTCCACCGGCAGAATGGCGATCACTTCATCCGGATCTACTCCGATGAAGGAATACAGATAGGCCGCTGTAAGCGCGATGGCCGGGAAGGTATCCCTGCGTTCCGGCTCGATGATCAGAGGCACATGCTGGCCGAGCTGGCTGTGCATCATTTCAATCTGCGATTTCCCCGTAGCTACAAACGTGGATGCACCCAGTCCGCTGCGCTCGATCTGCCCCCATACCCGCTGGACCATGGAGACCATTTCCTTCTCTTCATTCTCCAGTACTTTGAGAAACTGCTTGGAGCGGGAATCGTTGGATAACGGCCACAATCTTTTTCCGGAACCCCCGGACAATAACACCAGCTTCATGAATTCCCCCACCTTTTTTATGAGATTTTTAAAGACAGCAGCAGCTCTCTATAACGTTCAAGAGACAGTTCTCTTCTTAAATACTGTTCCAAATAGGCTCTTCCCCGCATCCCGCAGGCCTCCAGCTCTTCACGATCCCATTCATAAAAAGCCAGCACGCTGCGGACAACCTCCTCATAACTGTGAGGCTCGACGAGAAGACCGCAATTGCTTTCCCGTATCAGCCGGTACGCCTCACTTCCGTTCTCAAGGACACCAAGCACCGGCTTGCCTGCAGCCATAACCCCGTAAATTTTACTGGGAACGGAGACACCCTTGATTCCCTTCTGATTAACTACCAGATGTACATGGGCAGCGTTCAGGGAGTACACCAGATCCTCTTTCGGCTGGTAAGGCAGAAAGTAGACCTGCGAGAGTTCGTGGTCCGCCACATATTCCTGCATTTTGGCTTTCACTGCTCCCTCTCCGATAAAGACGAAAGCGAGATCATCGAGATGACGGAAGGCTGCCGTCTGCTTGATCAGGTTCTCCAGATCGTAATAGAGCCCGAGGTTCCCGGAATACATCACAATGAATTTATTCTGCAGGCCATGCTTCTCGAGGAAGCCCTGGACCTGCGGATGCTCCCTGCTTAAAGGAATAATCTCCTGTTCATTGGTCCAATTGTTAATGACGGTATTGTCTGTCACTTTCTTGTTGGCAAACCGTCTCAGCAGGGTCTCCTGCATATCCTGGCCTACCGTAATAATGTGATCCGCCAGCTTGCAGTTCAGGGTGTCGACCCACTGGGCCAGCTTCATCAGCCTGGCATTCTGCATGAAGCCGACCGCCTTCGCCTGCTCCGGGTTGAAATCCTGGATATTATAAATATGCTTCGACCGTTTCAGCAGCTTGCCGATCGTTCCGATCAGCCCGCCGAGGATCGGCGGCTGTGAGATCGTATAGATAAAATCCACGTTTCTTTGCTTCAGCACGGCAACAATGGCATAAAAAAAGTAGGTTACGATATATCGCAGCCTACTCCATTTATTCAGCTTATTGACGACAGGAAGACGGATACGGATAATTTCTATATTCTCCAGGTGACCGGTAATGAATCTTCTCTTCTCTGTGTTCGCCTCCCCGGAATAGCCGGGCTGCGAAGCAATGACGGTAATTTGGAAGTCATTCTGCAGATGCAGGCACAGCTCGGTCAGCAGTTGGCCGGTGGAAGCATAATCCGGGTAAAAATAATTGATCACGAACACAATTTTCGGCTTCATAGCCTTGCACCTCTCTCGAAATAATCTCTGAACCGCCCGCTCTACCGGAGAGCCTTCCTTTTAATGGCTGGGCCGGCTCGCCATCCGGATGGCCCGGACCACTGATTTGGCATAGGTCGTGGGATGCAGCTTCTTCCACATGCTCAGCTTAATCTTCCGGTCTGCCTTTAAATAGGATACATTGTCGAACAGCCACTGCATCGCTTCATCCATACTGTCCGGGTCCAGAGGATCGGCGATGATCCCGTTCTCCTTATCGACAATCAGATCACTCGTCACGCCGGCATATTTGGAAGCCAGCACGAAGGTGTTGGAGACAAGCGCTTCGTTGACCACAAGCCCCCACACCTCAATCAGCGAAGGGACCAGCAGGCAGTCGGCTGCCGCCAAATAGCCGGTCAGCTCCTCCTTCTGCTTGTAGCCCTCGAATAGCACCTTCTCTTCCATGCCATACCGCCGGACCATTTCCTTCAGCTTCTTCTCATCCGGTCCCGTGCCGATAATCCGCAGTCTCCAGTTCTCATGGTTCAACCGGGCCAAGGACTGGATGGTCTCCTCCAGGCCCTTCCGCTTGATCAGCTGACCGACAAACAAGAGATTTAGCAGCCCCTCCTCTTCCTTATGGGGCTTAACCGCCAGGCGTTTCCGGTAGTAATAGCGGATATCCACCGTATTGAAGCCGACAGCCATTTTCTCATCCGGAATGCCGTAGTGGTTCAGGCATCTGGCTGAGTCCGAGCCATAGGTTACAAAGGAATCTGCCGAACGGAAATACAATCCGCGCACTGCATTCATCGCCCGGTTCTTCACTCTGCTGCTCTCCAGCGTGCTGCCCCACCAGACGACGAACTTTTTACGGAAGAGCTTGGCGTAGAACAAGCTCACCCAATAGCCAATCGCGTCATAACTCGTGGTGATAATCACATCGGGATTCAGGCGTACCAGCTTAAAGAATAAACCCGGGTTGATATGCACTCCGAAATCCATACGCTGAATGAACAAATGGAACCCGCGCAGGCAGCTGTACCGGAATCGCATATCCTGATAATCAATATTCCATTCCCGGTTGGCTTCCTTCTCCTCCAGAAACCAAACCGTAAGATCGATATCCTCCGATGCGTCGATCGTGTTATAGACCGGGATACGGTACGGGGCGATCTGATAGGCTATCAATAGTGTTTTTATCATAAGACCCTACCTTTTCTTGATCCTAACGGATGTATTCCAAAGCGGGTTGAACAAGTAATGCCGCCCCTTCGGGTTGTGGTTCCTCTTCGCCCTTGTACGGGGCCATCAGCAGCAGATAGAGCAGCGGGGCATCCAGCAGCGGTTGTGAGATCAGCGAAGTCAGAATAATGGGAATGACTGCGAGTAAATAGCGCCTGCGGTTCCCGGCGGCAAGCGCAGGTACCAGATAGACAAGCATCGCGAGCAGCACGCCGGCCACGCCGATCATGGAAGAAGCTGCTACCAGGTTGATCCCCGCGTTGGGAATACGGGTGTTGTACATGCCTTCACCAAACGGATTGTTCCCGAGCGCTTCCAGCCCTGCTTCTGTAGCCATGGTACGGTCCGAGATGGAAGCGCCATGCGTTTCCGTCTTGTCGTTGATCCCGATAAACGGGGCGTACATGATCACCACATAGGTGAAGCAGAGCAAGACGACGCCTCTCATCACTTTTTTATTCATAAAGAGATACAGCACAAGGTTGGCGAAGAGAATCGCAAGCCCTGCTGTTGAGAACGAAGCGATAATCCCCAGCAGCAGTGTTCCTTTAATCCATAACCGGTTCAGCCGGATGGACTTCAGATTGAACAATGACCAGATCAGGAACATCTGCAGAATGCCCGACTCCCTGAACAGCCCCAGCAGCCGCGGAAACCGGATACCATCTACGGTGTAAACGCCGTACATGACGGTGAAGGGGAAATAGGTCATCCCCGAGGAGGGATAGTCCCCGATTTGAATCCGGAATAACTCCAGCTGCTCCAGGTGAGTCACAAATACAGCCAGCGCGATGGTCACATAGTAGGACACAATGAATCCAATAAAAATGATCACCATGCTGCGAAAGAAAATATAGTTGGCCCTCGCCTCGCTAAGGATGAAGGCCGCGACGAGAACTACGGTGCAGTTCAGCACTGTAGCTTTCAGCACATTCAGCAGGAAGATGGAGTTCATCAGCATGGCGTGGCCCAGCAGATAGCTGAACAGCAGCAGTACCAGAAACAGCACAAGCCGATGAGGGCCCTGAATGGATATTTTCTTCATGGGATGCACCCGGCAATCAATGAGATGAAACAAAAAGGCAAGCATGGCCGCCGCGATTCCCAGCATGGAGTAGTTCTCTCCCAAAGCCGTGGGCTTGATCAAAAAGGCGGTCACCAGCAGGAATCCGATTTTTAAAACGAACGCCATTTACATTATCCTCCCTCCTAGCCGGCAAGCTCCTCGAAATACCGCTGTTCAAAAATACCCGGCGACAGGAGCGCCTTATACTCCGAGCTTTGTGATTTCCGGCGGAGTTCATCCATGTTATGTATGGCATAGACGATTTTGTCGCCAAGATCGCTGATATCCTCCGCCCGGAAGCTGACCCCCAGTCCATAACGCTCAATACAGTACCCGATCTCCCCGTGGCTCGGTCCAATAATCACCTTACCTCTGGCCGCCGCTTCGGTCAGCGGCCCGCTTTGTCCGGAGAACATTTTGCGGTAAGGCAGCACAATGATGTCCGCCCGCTCGAAATATAACGGCACCTCATGATCGGGAATATATTCCAAACATAGCTCTACCTTGTGCTCCAGTCCCTTGCCGCGGATGATCTGCTCCAAATCGCTGCGGGTGAAATCCTGTTCCCTGCCTGCGATGAGGATAGTGAACGGCTGGCCGGTTAGTCTCCCGGCTGCTTCCAATAGCAGGTCGATTCCCTTGTCATACCGCAGGCCGCCGAAGCAGAGTAAGGTCGGCACGGCCTCCGCAGCGCCTTGGCTGGCATGGGTGCCGGGCGCTTGAACAGTTTCCTGCACCACAGCAGGATGCAGGTTGGGATACACGATAGAGCTTACCCTTGACTGCTCCACGCTGGTTAGTTCCAGCACCTGCTTCCGCAGATAATCCCCGTGGACAATAAGCTTATCGAGATGTTGACGCCGCAGCAGATTCCTCAGCAGCCTGCGCTTGCTCTCTCTTGGCGGATACCAGTGAAGCGTCGCTGTTATTTTCATTCCCCTCAGCGCAGGAATCAGAAGCACCAGCGGAATAATCAGCGTATCCAGATATAACAGATGCAGAACGGACTTATGCTTGTAAGCAAAACGCAGCACCTGCAGCAGAAGCAGCGCACGGACCAGCATGGACGGCATATAACGGTGATACCGCCTTTCCACCGCCCGCTGATAACTAATCCCTGCTGCCTCAAGCTCCGACTGCCTGCTCTCTTCCAGTCTACTGGAATAGTACGTGACTTCACTGGAGGGCGCCCCCTTCAATACCCCCTTCATCACAGCCAGATTATATTGATAATGATGTCCGGTATTCAGCAAATCAAAGAACAGGTACTTCTTCTGATGATTCTCTTCAGATGCTTTCCATCGTCCCTTCACGAACCGGTTCCCTCCTTTGACCGCTGCCATTCAGAACCACCTTCTCCACGTAATACAGGGAGAAGACAACCAGCGGTATGCCGACAAATTTGCCCAGGCCGATGCCTATGGCACCATATCTCGGGATCAATAGAACAAACAGACCCATTGTCACCAGCGTGGTGAGAAGTGAAATGGCAGTATTAAGCCTGACGTACCCGGTTCCATTCAGACAATAATAGGGGACTACACCAAGTGCACCCAGAGATACCGACAATACCAGCACCTGGAACAGCACATAATGGGCTTCAGCAAACTCCGGGCTAATCCATAGGGACAGAATCGGCTTGGCCAGCACAAAGGCTGCCAAACCCGCAGCTCCTACGAATGAAATGGCAATGACCAGTGACTGATGATAGGTCCTCCTGATTTCCCGGCGGTCATCACTCTTGGAAAGTGAACTGAATTTAGGCAGTAAATATCCTCCGGCCGCAGCGGGAATTTCATGGATTTTCACTACCACCTGCATGCAAACCGTGTAGTACCCCAGTACTTTGGCACCCAGAAATCCCCCGATAATCAATTTGTCCATCTGGGCATTCAGCGTGCTGATCAACATTTGGCCCCAGGAATAAATCCCGTAATGAAACAGCCTTCTGAAGCTGTCCCGCTCGAAATAGGGAGCAAATCGAAGTCCGGGAAGCGCCTTGCGTGTGACGAAGACATTGCATACCGCCAGCAATACCGTAAACACGAACATCCACTGCACCAGCAGATACAAGTCTCCATACATGACGGCCAGTATGGTGAAGCCAATCGAGCTCGCCAGGTTGAATACGATATTCACCTTGCTGTTCAGATCGTAACGCTGCTTAGCCATGTAGGCACCGGAAAGAATGCCGTTGATGATCCGAATGCCGATGATTCCGCTAAGAAAATAGGAGACGGACAGCACGGTATCCAGCCCTTCCGCCTTCACCAGCAAAGGAAAAATATAAGTACCGAACAGAAGAAGAAAAAGACTCGCCGACACCGCCAGAATGACCGACAGCGTAAGCGTTACCCGGAAGAGGGCATTAAATCTCTCTTCGCTGTCACTCTCGGAGCCCAGCTTGATCAGCGCATTGCCAAGACCGAAGTTCGATACCGCCAGCACATTAAGCACCGATTGGATAAGAATCCACAGCCCGTACTGCTGATCACCCAGATGCCTGAGCAGCAGCGGTGTTGAAATAAACAGAACGACAGGAGTAATACAATAAGAAAGCAGGCTGTAAATGACGTTATTGAAATCGCGATTGCGTCTCAACCCTGCCAGCCTCAATCTCAGTGCGGTCACAGAGCACTCACCCGCTTTCGGCCTTCACAAGTGGAAACGGCTTCGCCGTCCTCAAAAGGGCGGTATCCGTTCCAGCAAGAAATAGAAGGATAATTTATAGCTTGAAGCATATTTTCATTCCTCAGTGGTGCCGCGCAGCGGCATGGGAGTCTTATATTTGAATAAAGGACGGCAGCGCCGTCCCCTGTTAGATCACCTATGCTGTATCGAAATATTAGTTCACTAAAATAAAGGCATCGTGGTAGCGGATCTCAGCAGCGACACGCTTCATATCTTCATCCACCATCATATGAATCAGCTCATGGAAGCCGACTTCCAGCTTCCAGTCCAGCTTGGTTTGCGCCTTGGAGGAATCGCCCAGCAGCAGGTCGACCTCAGCCGGACGGACAAATTCAGGATCAATCACCACATACTGCTCATAATCGAGTCCGGCATACGAAAAAGCCACCTGAAGCAGCTCGCGGACCGTGTGCATTTCACCTGTCGAAATAACATAATCATCCGGCTCCTCCTGCTGGAGCATCAGCCACATCGCCTTGACATAATCCCCGGCAAACCCCCAATCCCGCAGGGAATCCAGATTGCCCATCCGCAGCTCGTTTTGCAGCCCATGCTTGATACGGGCAACGGCGTCGGTCACCTTGCGGGTGACAAACTCCAGTCCGCGTCTTGGCGATTCATGATTGAAGAGAATCCCCGAGCAGGCGAACATGTCAAAGCTCTCCCGGTAATTGACGGTAATCCAGTGGCCGTACACCTTGGCTACACCATAAGGACTGCGCGGATAAAAAGGGGTAGTCTCCCGCTGCGGAGTTTCTACGACCTTGCCGAACATCTCACTGCTCGAAGCCTGATAGAATCTGGCCGTCGGCTTCACAATCTTGACCGCCTCCAGCATATTGGTAACGGAAACGGCGGTGATCTGACTCGTCAGCAAGGGCTGCGGCCACGATGCGGCTACGAACGACTGCGCCCCCAGGTTGTATACCTCATCCGGATCCGCGATTCTCACCGCTTCAATCAGGGAAGCCAAATCAGTCAAATCTCCGGAAATCCAATGAATGCGATCTTTAATAGAGTACACATTTTCATAGTTGGGCGTGCTCGTTCTTCTCCGCAGTCCGAATACCTCATAATCCTTGGAGAGAAGAAATTCCGCCAGATAGGACCCGTCTTGCCCTGTAACGCCCGTAATTAAAGCTCTCTTCATTGATGAATTCCCCCGCATCATTATTTTTTCACAGCATACGTATGTTGAAAATCAGCGTACACATCATGCAGCCCGTCTTCGAGCCCAATTCTTGCTTTCCATCCAAGGGCATTGATTCTGGACACATCCACCAGTTTCCTTGGGGTACCGTCCGCAACGGATGTGTTGAAGGTGATTTCCCCTTCGTAGCCGGTAACCTTCTTAATCAGCAGTGCAAGGTCTCTGATCGCAATGTCATCCCCTACACCGATGTTCACGATATCATTGCCCTCATAGTGCTCCATCAGATAGAGACAGGCTTCCGCCAGATCATCCGCATGCAGGAATTCACGTTTCGGATTGCCGGTGCCCCACACTTCCACCGACGGGCTGCCCTGTTCCTTGGCTTCATGGAATTTGCGCAGCAGCGCGGGCAGTACATGGGACGAATACAGATCAAAATTGTCATTCGGCCCGTATATGTTCGTCGGCATCACAGAAATGAACCGGGTGCCGTACTGCCTGTTATAAGACTGGCACATGTTGATGCCGGCAATTTTGGCCACTGCGTAGGGCGCATTAGTCGGCTCCAGCTCTCCGGTCAGCAGATATTCTTCTTTGAGCGGCTGCGGAGCCAGCTTTGGATAAATGCAGGTTGATCCCAGAAACATCAGCTTGCTCACCCCGTTCCGGTAAGCCGCATCAATGACATGGGTCTGAATGAGCAGATTGTCGCGGATAAATTCCGCAGGTTGTTCGTTGTTAGCCGCAATTCCACCCACCTTGGCCGCAGCAAGGAATACATACTCAATCTCCTGGTCCTCAAAAAAACGGTCCACCTCAGCGCCGTTGCGCAAATCCAGTTCTGTTCTGGAACGGAGGACATGATTATGAAAGCCCTGCTTCCCCAGTGCGCGGACGATGGCCGAACCGACCAGACCGCGATGCCCAGCTACATATATTCTCGAATGGCGATCCATACGCTTCACCCCGTTATAAATGATTTAGAATGCATTTTTCGATCTCACCAGCTGCCAGGCCGTCATAAACATAATCTTGAGATCCAGGCCCAGTGTTCTCTGCTCAATGTAGAGCAGATCGAGCTCCACCATTTGCTTAAAATTCAGTCCGCTCCGCCCGCTCACCTGCCAAAGCCCTGTACATCCCGGTGTGACCGATAGACGAAGCCGGTCGTATTCCGAGTACTTCTCCACTTCCCGTGGAAGCGACGGCCTTGGGCCGACAAGTGACATGTCACCCTTAAGCACATTTACCAGCTGGGGAAGCTCATCAATGCTCGTTCTGCGGATAAATCTGCCTACCCGGGTCACCCGCGGATCATTTCTCATTTTGAACATGGGGCCGCTCATTTCATTTTGGTTCAACAGGTTCGGCAGAAGCGCTTCCGCATCAGCAATCATGGAGCGGAATTTGTAAATCCGGAACAAACGCCCTGCCTTCCCGACCCTGGTTTGACCGAAAAATACGGAGCCGCGGGGATCTTCCAGCTTGATAACCAGCGCAAGAATAAGGAAAAGGGGGGACAGTGCAAGGAGTGCTGCCGCAGATGCCGCAATGTCAAAGACCCGTTTAATAAATAGATATAATGTCTCCGGCTTACCTCCGGTACGCCTTACTGCCGGATAGTACCTTTTAGCATACAGGGCCGCTTCCTCTTCTCTTTGACTGGAAGGTATCATCTATTATTCACCTCTTGACTTTGCATACGTACTGGTGTGTTCTCTATCCACAATTTCCCCGAGAGCACTTAACAGATCATGCCTCAGATCCTGTCTTCTCAAGGCAAAATCAATCGTCGTCAGAATAAACCCGAGCTTCTCGCCCACATCGTACCGTACTCCCTGGAAGTCATAGGCATACACACCCTGCTCCGTGTTGAGCCTTTGAATGGCATCCGTTAACTGAATTTCACCGCCCGCTCCGGTCTCCTGGCTCTCCAGGAAATCAAAGATGTCCGGCGTAAGCACATACCGTCCCATAATCGCCAGATTGGAAGGCGCCTGGCCTAAAGCCGGCTTTTCCACAAAACGGTCCACCTCGTACAGCCGCCCTCTGGCCCGCAGCGGATCTACAATACCGTAACGGTTCGTTTGATCGGCAGGTACCGTCTGGACGCCTATGACTGATCTCCCAAGTCTTTCGTACTGTTCAATCAGCTGTCTGGTGCACGGAACGTCGCTTTGCACAATATCGTCTCCCAGCAGCACGGCAAACGGCTCATCTCCAATAAAGTTGCGCGCACACCATACAGCATGCCCCAGCCCCTTGGCTTCCTTCTGCCGGATATAGTGAAGTGTCACCTGGGAGGAACGCCGCACCTCTTCCAGCAGCTCCAGCTTCCCTTTCTCAAACAAGGTATGCTCAAGCTCAAATGCGATATCAAAATGATCCTCTATGGCGCGTTTTCCTTTTCCGGTAACGATGATAATGTCCTCAATGCCCGCAGCAATCGCCTCTTCCACGATATATTGAATGGTCGGCTTGTCTACGATCGGAAGCATTTCCTTCGGCATTGCTTTGGTAGCGGGAAGAAACCTGGTTCCAAGCCCAGCTGCTGGAATAATAGCCTTTCTTACCTTTTTCATCCCGAACACATCCCTTGTTTCTTTATTGACGAACTGAATTCTTGCAATAAGCGGGCATTTAACCCTTCCTCACGTCACACCCTTGACGATTAACGTCTAAGGTATCAGCACCCACAGCATGACCGAGTGTCTCCAGTGATATAGGTACAGGAGGCATTACCTTTGATCCTGCGAATAAATGCAGGTAATGATATACGAATCTCAGCGTTTGTCCGCTATTACTGCCGCACCAACAGTTCGCGGGGCACATATGCTAATGAAGGTTGACGTCTGCCGCTCTAAAGAGGACTGGCCTCCCTCTCATGGTTCTCATCGAGAATAAATGTTTAATAATTCAAATAAAGTTATTCATATCGCGACCAAATAACTAAAAAAAATATTCCTTGCCTAATCTCTATTTATAAGCGCATATCCCATTTCCTTTCATGTTCCCTTTCATTCTTCACATATTCTGACATCGAATGATTATCGTCATATATTATTCATTAGGAGTATTTGTCAAAATTATTATATTCATTTAGAATAACTTTGTAAACAATTAATGTTTTCTTTTCAGGAAAAAAAGTTTTTCAAAGTTACTCATAAACCATTTCGTTAAGGAGAGGGATTCATGATGCGCTGGAGAATAGCTTTGCCCCTGGTTGCCGTCCTTACTGCAGCTCTGGCTGTGGGACTCATTTGGAATAAGGCTCCGGAAAAAGCCTGGAGCAGCGATACGGGCGCAGGAAGTGTTCAGGATTTTGCCATTCCGATGTTTAATGTGAAGGACTACGGGGCCGTAGGGGACGGAGTCACCAATGATACGGCGAGTATCGCCAAGGCTGTAAAGGCTGCGCAGAATTCGGGGGGCGGCATGATTTATTTCGACAGAGGGACTTATCTAATCAACTCTATTCATATTCCTCAAAATATATCCGTTCTAGGTGCAGGCAGAAGAGAGGCTACCTTGATCCGCAATGATAACAAGGATGAAGCCGCCCTGCGCCTGCTCGGCAATCAGAGTGTTCAAGGCATCGGGATTAAAGCCCGCATTGGCATTATGCCGAACGGGGACGACATCAACATTATCGACGTCAGATTCGAATGCAGCGTTCAAGGGATTCAGAATGCGGTAACAGTCAACCGGCTAACTGTATTTAACAGTCTGTTCGAAAATTCCGGCTATGGCATTCTGTCGAATATAAATCCGAGCTACGGGGTTAAGATCCTGAATACCCGGTTTGTGAATCTCAAAGGTGACGGGATTGAAATCAATGCTCCAAGCCGTGACTGGGTCATCGAGAACTGTGTATTTGATACCAACACCAGCGCTTCCCGATGGGCGGGATTTGGAGTAGGCGTTGCCTTGTCCGCAAAAAACATTGTCATCAAAAACTCCAGCTTTATTCATATCCGCGGACAAGGTATTCATGTTGAAGATTATGCGGAGGTAACAATTATCAATTCAATCTTTAAGAATAACGGCTCCGCCAATTATACCGGTGATCCCAAAGCGGATATCGCGGTATTGTCGAATGCAAAGGTAAAAGTGTACAATAGCAAATTCATGGCCTCTACCGTTGGATACAGCAAATTGGCTATCTATAATACCGACTTGCCTGTGGGGGGAACAATCACCGTATACAATTCCACGTTCCAGAGCAAAACCGTAACCAAACAGGTGACCACTGTTAATTCTATATTTCTCCCTTGAAAATAGAACACTCGTAAAGTACCGGGGGATGTGCGGGGGAAGTTTCCTAGGCGGATTGGCAGCTGGAAAAGGGATGGATGTTCGTTCAGTTATGTTTATGGTATAATATCCAAAAATGATTCAATACGAATTACGCCTATATCCAATCATGTTGGAACCCGCAATTGGAGGCATGCAGATGTTTGCTAAACGGTTGAAACAGCTACGAAAAACAAGAAAATTCTCCATGCAGGAGGTTGCTGAAGCGGTTGGCGTCGCCAAAAGTACGTATGCCGGGTATGAATCCGGATACCGTCAGCCCACCCTTGAAAATACTCAACTGATTGCCAAAAAGCTTCACACTACCTCAGATTATCTCATCGGCCTTACCGATAACCCCGACCCCATGGAAATCACGAACAATGCCAGAGAGATCCTGAACCAGCATCAGCTGCATTGGGACGGTGTTCCTTTGGAAGAGCAGGATTTGGAGCTTGTGCGCATGCTGCTGGAGCGGGTAGTTCAGAACAGGGCGGCCGCCGGTTCTGGCGACAATGGTCAACAATGAATCAAAATCAATATCCATCATAATCACGGCGGTTCCGCTAGTTAAGGGAGCTGTCGTGATTATTTTTTATTCCTGCTCCTCTTGCAATTCTTATGTATACTTCTCTAGTCTGCTGAATACATTTCAACATATTCCTCTGCAGCCTAGTCAAAAATGAGTAAAATGAGTCAAAAGTACTTAAAATATTAGTTTTATCACCGACACATAGTGACATTCTTTTTTTTGAAATAGTAGTAAAGTAGGCTTACATGAATTACCTAATTTTAGATATTCGCGGAGGAGCTTAGTTGATGAGATTAGAATTTTCTATTCGCAGCTTGCTAAACCAGTTAGGAATGAAGCATGAAGGCACAATAGACCTAAAAGAAAGCTTCCACGCGTTGTATAAACACGGACATATCTCTGAAAGTGAATTTATAAATCTTTGCCGCAATTTCGATAAGAACGGAACAGGGCAATCCTCGGTATCCTTATAAATTTCTTATAACTTCATGCCCTCATCAGTTCTCTTAAAAATGCGGCCAGCCAGCCCAGTCCCAACATCTCTATTCTCTTGAAAAAATCTGCAGCTCCTGTATGGACCAGTAATTTCCTCCCGAGCCGGTCTGCAGAATCTTGATGTACCGCGCATTCACCTTGGCAAACTCTATCTTGGTCTTCTCCAGCTTCCCTTTTCCGGAAGCTATGCGCTTCCAATTGCTGGCGTCATCCGATACATAAAGCTCATATCCCCGTGGATAATCATAAGAAGATAATGTGTAATCCATTTCCACCGCTTCTATACTATGTTCCTTCCCGAGATCTACCTGCAAATACTCTCCGGAGGCTTGATGTTTACCCGTATCCCACCGTGTTCGCCGGTCCCCGTCAATCGCATTTCCGGGATATGACACCTCGTTATTGATATTGGAGGATACCTTCCACTGCGAACGGTCCAAAGGAACCAGTCCTGTTGCTGTAATCTGTGTCTTCTCCGACATGATGCTGGAACCGGGTACCCTAACCGCATACGTATATAATGTTCCTTCCTGCAGCTTACCGTCGGTGTATTCCGTATCCTTTATCCCCGTTGCGATAACCTTCAGGTCTGTGCCTGAGCCGTCGGCCCGGAGCACTTCATAGCTTGCTCCAGGGGCCTCCAGCCAGTTCAATTTTACGTACAAACCTTTGACTGCAGCAGCTTTAAAACTCTGCGGTGCAGTATCCGCCACCTCGGAGGATGGCTGCAGGATATACTGCACCGCTTCGCCCGGAGCTAAGGTCTCGGTAAACTCCAGGACAGGTGTAGCGCTTTTGCCGGATACATAGCTGCGTGCCGCCTCGTATGAATCACCGCTGCCGAACCGTTCACCTTCATACACGGTTTTCTTCGGCATATTTACTTTCACATGAACCGTCTGCGGTGTATCCTCAAAGTTGACGAAATTAACCAGCACCTTGTTGGAGGTGGCTTTGCTTCCGGGTTGAGGCTCAAGTGTTGAGGTGTCAACAGCACGTACATATAGCAGCTTGTCGGCTAGATCATCCTTATTGGTAATTTCATAACTTAACGGGGCTCCGTGGGTAGCATAAGCCAGACTGAGCCTTCTCATAATGCTGACCCGGGAATCCTCGCCTTCTTTGGTATAGTAGATCTCTGTTTTGGCCGGATCATGCTCTTCCAGATTGAATCCGTACTTGAACAGACTGAAATTCTTGAAGAAGGCGGCATGCTGGATGAACATATCCGCGTAGCCGATATGACCGCGCATAATCCGGTCGAAGACCGCCGCTGTCCGTTCGGCTGCCCCATATTGGTAGGCATCTACATGTGTGTCTGAAGTGCCGAACTCCGTCGTCAGCATTTTTTTGCCGAGGCCGTCCGCAGTTCCGCCAAAGGTTTTCAGATTCTCGGTAAAGCTTCCTCCATGGCTGAAAATATAGGATTCGCCATAAGAATGTCCATTCGTTAAATCCGTCACTTCCTCCAGCTCGTTGCGTTGCTCCGAATCACGCTCCCAACCGTCCGGATCGCCGCACTGTTTAAGCGTACCTTTCTGGCTGCCGCAGGAATCCGCACTATAACTCGGCCAATAGGCCCAACCCGGTGCCACGGTTTGCAGATGGGGAGCTATAGTTTTGCCCTTCTCGTTCAGCCAGTTGGCAATCGCCAGGTTCACTGCCTTCGAACGATTGAACAGGCCGGGTTCATTGTCCACCTCATAATATTGGAAGTACGGGCTGTACTTCTGGAAATATTCAGTCAGTTTCTTCTCGGCGTCATCCGGCAGTGAGCCATCCGCCTTAAGCTTAATATCACCGGTATACAAATACAGCGCAACGGCCTGCATGTTGTAATCCTTGAGCACCTTGTAGTACTCCTCCATATTCGAACAGGAGCGGCCGACATCGCTGGCACAGCTGGTGCGCATAATATTGCCGCTGTAAGCTACTCCAAGCCACTTCATAATATAAGGCAGATGCGTAACTGCACCTTCGTCAAAATAAAATTGCTTATTGTTCACCATGGTGCCCGTCAGTGTGTAGCTGCCATGAATCGGCTCCTTGATTGGGGCATTCAGCGACTCCAGGCTGAGGTCATCCCAGGTCCACCAGTTGTACTTATCCTCCAAATCGGAGGAATAGATCCCGCGGGCCGCCTGCAGCTTTAGTTCGTTGGTTCCAGCCACCAGCTGCTCTTTCGGGATATATAGCTCATACGTTTTGCGGAACGAATATTTGCTGTCTGTACCGGCAACACCAGCAATCTGGATAATCCCCGACAGCTGCCGGTTGGAGAACACGCTCATTTGCGGAATGGATTTATAGGCATCTATGATGCTTACGCGAAATAAGACCCCGTTGACCGGGATCTTATCCAGCTTATACATAATCCTTAGCTCAGGATTAGTGTCGCCTCTAAGACCGGAGGGCACACTTTGGAGCTCCGCAGTCTTGGCCGAAACGGAGGCAACCTTAAATGCCTCCTTAGCGGCCGAAGTGCCGGCAGCCGCAAATTCACCAGCTGTTCCGTCATGCTTGCCCAGCTGCCACAACACAGTTCCGTCCGGCAATGCGGGTCCTGCATCTTTCGCTGCGGACAATTTGGACATGTCAACCTCCACCTCGGCCCTCTTCGTCCCGTCATCTCCGAAGATAGAAACAGACAATAGAAACAAGAGGGTTAAAGCTGCGAATTTTAACAGTAGATGTAGAGGTTTATTCTTGTTCTTCTTAGTTCTAGTCCTCATTCCTTGTCCTCGCTTTCTTCCGGGGTGCCTGCCTCACAATGACTTATTACTTTCATTTCATTATTTGGAAGTCAACGCGCCTTTGGGAATAACCGCCTGCTTCTGGCTTGGGCTCTTCCACATAAGGCGAATACTGGCATCTCCACTGTTCTCGTAATATTCAACCTTGATGTCGTACGGGCTTCCCGCTTCCAGGACTATGCTTCCCTCACGGCTAACACCGCTTTGCTTCTTCCAGCTGTCGATGACCAGTTTGCCGTCGATCCATACACGTACCCCGTCATCCGAGGAGGCTATGAAAGTATATTTCTCATTGTAAACCGGCTTGATTTTGCCGCTCCAGCGCACCGAGAAAGCATCCTTGCCAATTCCTGAAGACGGTGAATCTCCATGCCAGTTGAAGTCGATCTTATTGTCGTTGCGGACCAGGACGGCTTTGCCCATCAGCTCCATATTGTTGAAATATTCTCCCGTTAATCCATTTCGGGATGGTTGGACCGGGTTATTGTTTTTACCGACCAGCGTTAACTTATAATCATCCCGCGACACGGTATAATTATTGCTCATAAAGCTCTTAATCTGCTCGAGGTTATTTTTCTCAGTCAGCATTTTTCCCCATGTCATGGTATATACCCATTTACTCTGCGTTCGGGACAATATGACCGGGTCTGGCAGTTCTCCGCTTTCACCGATCCCGATCGGCTTGCCGTCAGCCAGCTTCAGCAGCTTCTCATAATAAGACTGTCTGTAGTCATTGTTATAAATATCCGCCGCCAGAACGTCAACCTTCCCGGCACCCGGATAATACGGCTCATAGCTATCGGACCACTCATTGGGCGCATTCGGATTCCATACCCAAAGGAGATTATCCAGCTTGTGAACATTCGCCAGACGGTTATACATAATGTCCCAAAGTTCGGTGAAGTTGTCCTTCTGCCCCCACCAGAACCAGTTGCCGTTCATCTCATGATAAGGGCGCCATAAGACAGGCACTCCCGCATCGCGCAGGTCTCCCAAATATTCGGCCACCTCATCAAGCTCAGCGATCAGGTTCTTATACTGTGGGGTACCCGGCGTAACATAAGCATTAAAATCCTCTTGGCTCAGGCTCATATGCACATTAGCCCATTCCGGGGAGGTACCCGGCAAATTCTGATGGAAGGTCATCGCCACAATTCCACCGCCTTGATGCCATTTGATCGCACTCTTCACGACATTCTGGCGCTGCTTCACGATGGTGTACTCCGGCTGGTTGTTAATCGCTCCCAGCTCATAACCATGTAATACGGCATATTGTCCGCTTGCATGCCTCAGCTTATTGTTGAATTCATCCGGGGTCTCCAAATAGTCATGCTGCCCGGATATCATTCCCTTGCCTCCAAGATCAACCAGATAGCTGAGCAGACCGGCAGCCTCCTCCGAAGCTGAGGGATTGATAGGAGTGATGGCAGCAGCAGGTGTAACTATCGTCCGGGGAACCGGAAGACTCCTCGCTTCTGACCAAGGCAGCAGGGAAAATATTAATATAAGCGGTAAAATCGTATTAAACAGGCGGTACTTGCGGTAAGTGTTCAAATCGTAATCTCCTTTCTCCAGGGAACTACCGCCACGGCACACAGGATGCGTTCCTATGCAGATTCATACATCCCGAGGCCAAATGGGGGCTATAGCTTAGTAGCCCTGCTGATAAGCAGGGCCACTAAGAGTGGACTTTAGGAATTATAATTGTAACGTCTTAACCAGCACCCGCCGGTGAATACAGAAGCTAACCAGTCGCTCTGCTTAGGAAGCGGAAGGAAGAAACAGGGCGCTCGCAGGAACAGTACCCTTCACTTGGCTTGGGCTTTCCCACATTAGACGCGCTCTGGCATCCCCTTGATTCTCGTAATACTCCACTTTAATATCATATAGCTGCCCGGCATTCAGGCTGATGCTTCCCATGCGTTCGGTTCCACTCTGTTTCATCCAGCTGTCAATCACAAGACTGTCATTGACCCAAACGCGGATGCCGTCATCTGAAGTAGTATAGATTGTGTACGTTTCACTGTAGAGCGGCTTAATCTTGCCGCTCCAGCGTACGGAGAAGAAATCGATGCCGATTGCAGCATCCGGGGTGCCTTGACGCCAATTGAAATCAAGAATGGCGTCGTTACGTACAAGTGCCGGAGTGCCTGACAGCAGCATATTATTGAAATATTCTGCCTTTAGTCCATTCTCAGCAGGTGCTGCTGTCGGTGTTGGCACTGGTGTTGGTGCTGCTGTCGTTTGCACCGGTGTTGGCGTTGGAGCTGGCATCGGTGTTGGTGCTGCCGTTGGCATTGGTGCTGGCGTCGGTGTTGGCGTTGGTGCTGGCGTCGGTGTTGGTGTTGCCGTTGGCACCGGTGTTGGCGTTGCTGTCGGTGTTGGCACCGGTGTTGGTGCTGCCGTTGCCGTTGAGGCTGGTGCTGCTGTCGCCGCTAAAGCCGGTTTTGCAATCAGGCTGAGTGTACTGTCCAATTCTGTCTGGCTGGCAGCAGCTGCCCCGGCATTCACAAACAATGCGCTGGCCGGAACCGTCACTTTGGCTTGGCTTTGACTTTGCCACATTAAGCGGATATTCGCATCGCCGGCATTCTCGTAATACTCAACCTTGATGTCGTACAACTGACCGCCTGTTAAAGCGATGCTTCCGGTACGCTCGGCTCCGCTCTGTTTCATCCAGCTGTCAATGACAGCTTTACCGTTAATATAAACGCGGATACCGTCATCCGAAGTGGTAAAAAACTGATAAGTCTCACTATACGTTGGCTTGATTTGACCGGTCCAGCGGACGGAGAAGGAATCTATACCGATTGAAGGATCCGGCGAACCCTGGCGCCAGTTAAAATTAAGCAATGCATCATTGCGCACCAAGGCGGGCGTACCGGAAAGCGTCATGTTTTTGAAGTACTCTCCCTTAAGTCCGCTCACCACAGGCGCTTCCACTGAATCATTAGAGTCAGGCGTTGGTACAGGTGCTGGCGTAACCTTAGGTGTTGGCGTTGCCGTAGATGTTGCCGTTGGTGTTGGCGTCGATGTTGCCGTTGGCGTTGGCGTCGGTGTTGCCGTTGGCGTTGGCGTCGGTGTTGCCGTCGGTGTTGGCGCAGTGGCCGGTGCACTCCAACTCTTATATTGATCCCGGGTCAGTGTATAGCTATCGCTCATGAAACTCTTAATCGTAGTTGTGCTGTTTTTCTCATAGAGCATTTTTCCCCAGTTCATCATGAAAACGAAATTTTTCTGGGAGAGCTTCAGTTTGGCTGTGCTGGGCATCTCACCGTTCTCACCAATACCTATCGGTTTACCGGCAGCCAGACTAAGCAAACTGTCATAGTACTTATTCATATAATCGTTATCATATATATCTGCTGCAAGAACATCCACTTTGCTAGCGCCCGGATAGGTCAGCGCATAAGGATCGGACCAGGCATTCGGTGCATTAGGGTTCCATACCCACAACAGATTGTTTAATTGATGAACGTTCACGAAACGGTCATACATAATATTCCACAGTTCAGCAAAATTACTTTTCTTCCCCCACCAGAACCAGTTGCCGTTCATTTCATGATAAGGTCTCCAAAGTACAGGAACGCCCGCATCCCGCAAGCTTTTAAGAGACACCGCCACTTTATCCAGATCCGTGATCAGGCTGGCGTATTCTGTCGTGCCCGGCGTTACATACCTGTTAAATTCCGCTTGGGTGAGCGGCTTCTGCACATTGGACCAGAGGTACGCCGTCCCCGGCAGATTCTGATGAAAGGTCATTGTGACAATGCCGCCGTTCTTGTACCAGTTGATCGCGCTGTTCACCACATTCTTGCGCTGCGAAGCAGCCGTACTCTCCGACTGGCCGCTAATTACGCCAAGCTCATATCCGTGAAGAGCAGCATATTCTCCGCTTGTTCCCTTCAGCTTGTTGCTGAATTCATCCGGGCTCTCCAAATAATCGTGCTGTCCAGTGATAATCCCTTTTCCGGTAATGGAATAGAGATTACTAAGCAGCTTGACAGCTTCGGCTGAAGCGTCCGGATTAACCGGCACTGCTGTGCTTGATGAGGCTTCTGCGGTTGAAGGCGACAGCCCAAACCCTAAAGGCACAGTGGTTAACAATATGGCAAGAGACAACAATGTGGACAGCAGACGAGACTTACGGTAAGTTTTCAAAATTATCTTCCTTTCGGTAGCCAGGCTGCCACTCTTGCGAAGGCCCTATGGCTTTGCGTCCCTATCTTTCGATTAGGTTTGCCTTGTCGTTTTGGAAGGATTTATCCCTCTTACCGTAAGTATCGTCCCTATGAAGTTTTTATTTAGAGCATTAATAAAAATAGATTAATAAATGGTTCTAAATGCCTGTTTTAGATTTGCAACAATTGGTTAAATAGATTATTTAGGCCTACGAGATAAACTGTTGCAAAGCTATATCTTCCCAATCCAAGGTGATGCGGATGTTATCCTCCTCTACCAGTTCCGAACCGGTCTGTACCTCAATAAACTCTACATCCGTCAGCGCAAGGATCGCATGTTTGGTGCCTTCCGGTATACGAACCACATCTCCTGCCTTGACATTATGCATCTTCTCATTAATCACAATGCTTGCTTCACCGCTGACAAATGTCCAGATTTCACTTCGTTTATGGTGCAGCTGGTAACTGATATTTTTACCCTCTTCGATAAAAATCCGTTTGGTCAGCACTTCATTTCCCTCATCGTATTTCACATAATCTATGACTTTATAATGGCCCCAGCGGCGTTCTTCGTACATCGGTCTTTGTTCAAAAGACTTCAGCACTTCCTTGATTCTCGGACTCTCCGCTTTATGGGTAACCAAAATCCCGTCCGGGCTGGCAGCGATAATCAGATCCTTCGCACCGATCACCGTAATCGGAATATCCAGCTCATTAATCAGGCATGTGCCTTCGGAATCCGCCGTCACGAACCCTTTGCCTACATGATTGCTGTTCATTTCTTCAGTTAGCGTGTTCCAGGTGCCCAGATCCTTCCAGAACCCGGCATAAGGCTGAACTACGATTTTCTCCTCTTTTTCCACCACTTCATAGTCAAAGCTGATGGAAGCAAGCAGTTTGTACTGCTTCTGCAGTTCCTCATAGTTCAGCGGCAATCCCTTACGCTGCAGAATATCAAGCAGATAACCCAGGCGGAACGCGAACACGCCGCAGTTCCAGAGGGCATTCCGGCTGATCAGTTCCTCGGCCTGCTCACGGTCAGGTTTCTCCTGGAAGTGGCTTACCTGCAGATAGCCGCTTGCTCCCGCCTCAGCGCTGGTAGGAATGATGTATCCGTATTTTTCTGAAGCATGCTCGGGTACTACACCCATTAGCGCCAGGTTCGCTCCGCTCTCCTGCATCGTTTGCTCAAGCTGCACTACTGTATCGAAGAAGGCGGCTTCCACATAAGGATCGACCGGGAGGATGGCCACGGTCTCGCTTGGCGAAACGCCTTCCATGGAATACAGGTAGGCTGCTGTCAGGGCAATCGCCGGAAACGTATCGCGGCGTTCCGGCTCAACGATGATAGGCACCTCGCTGCCAAGCTGGCTCTGAATCATTTCCACCTGGCTGCGGCCGGTAGCCAGATAAGCCGAACCCGACATATTAGCTTCCTCCAGCTGCCGCCATACCCGTTGCACCATGGATTCCGGTTCCCCCGTTGGGCTCTCAAGTACCTTCAGAAATTGCTTCGAACGTGAATCGTTAGACAATGGCCAGAGACGTTTACCTGAACCGCCTGATAGAAGTACCAGTTTCATATGGAACCCTCCTCATTATGTGTTGACGCGAAAATATCGGATTGTTATTGTGAGCTACGAGCTAAACAGCAACCTCGAGATGCTAGAATGTTTATAGCGCGCTGTTGCTGCGCGATAGCCTTCAGATACAACTGTTACGGGAGTCACTGCAAGGAATGTTTGGACTTTCGGCCGCTGTTGTCTGCAGATTTCTTGATTTATACCGCTGTCCGCGGTGGAAATCCGCAGACTGCATATGCTTCCGAAGCGAGCTTTCCTACGGAAAGCTTTCAGGCGGACGCATTCGCTCCTACAGTTCCAAAATTCCTCTCCGTTCCATTCCATAACAGCTTCCTTAGATGGATTCCAGCTGGGCTATGCGCCCTAGCAAGACATTCACGCCCGCGGCTTGCACCCGCAGGCGAAGCTCCCTGCTAAAGATCCGGCATTGCCGCTTGGTTGGCGGCAGGTAAGAGCGAAGTGCTTTACAGAGCTGAGAACTTAGCAGAGCAAGCTTGAGGCTTAGACCGCACCAGCCACGCTGGCCGAATACCCGCTCAGTCCGCCCATTTGCGGGCGTCCGACGGAATGGTACTCCAGGCCGGTGCCTTCGATCTGCTCCTTGGAGTAGACGTTGCGGCCGTCGATCAGAACCTGGCGGCGCATACTGCCCGCCAAGCGATGCAGGTCGATATCCTTGAACTGGCTCCAGTCGGTCAGCAGGCATACGGCATCGCTGCCTTCTGCCGCCTCTTCCGGCAGGCCGCACCAGCGGAGCTGCGGATGATCGTATTGCATTTTGAAGTTATCGGCGGCAATCGGATCATAGAGCTTCACTGTAGCTCCCTCCGCTACCAGCGCTTCGACGATTTCCCGGGCAGGTGCCTCGCGTACATCATCGGTATTCGGCTTGAAGGCTAACCCCCAAATTCCGATAACCGCGCCGCGCAGGCTGCCAAGCGACTCATGAAGTTTGGAAATAATCATAAACCGCTGCCCTTTATTCACCTCAACCACCGATTTCAGCAGCTTGAACTCATAGTCCACGTTGCCGGCGATCTGGATCAGTGCATTGGTATCTTTCGGGAAACAGGAGCCTCCATAACCGATTCCGGCCTGCAGGAAGCTTGAGCCGATTCTCCGGTCCATCCCCATGCCTTCCGCCACTTCGGTTACATCAGCTCCCACTTTTTCACAGATGTTGGCAATTTCGTTGATAAAGGAGATTTTGGTTGCCAGGAACGCGTTCGATGCATATTTAATCATTTCCGCACTGCGGATATCCGTTACGAAAATATTTTCAGTGAAGCCTTGATGAAGCTGGCGCATCGTTGGCTCCAAAAGCGGATTATCCAGACCAATCACAATCCGGTCAGGATGAAGCGTATCGCGGATCGCCGAGCCTTCACGCAGGAATTCAGGAGCGGAGACGATATCGAAGGGATGATTCGTGTGGGAAGCAATCAGATTGCGGATTTTCTCATTTGTGCCAACCGGTACAGTCGACTTGGTCATGATGATTTTATAGCCTTCCATTGCTTGCGCAATTTCTTTGGCTGCTCCCTCGATATACGTTAAATCCGCTTCGCCGCCCGGCAGGGAAGGCGTTCCAACAGCAAGGATGACGATATCAGAAAGGCGCACCGATTCCTGCAAATCCGCCGAAAAGGATAATCTGCCCTCACGGAGATTCATTTCGATCAATGCCTCAATACCCGGTTCATAGATGGGGGATTCCATCCGGTTCAACTTTTTGATTTTTTCCTCATCCTTATCGACACAGATGACATGATTCCCGTTAAGTGTAAAACATACGCCAGATACAAGACCGACATAGCCGGTACCGATTACTGCCAGCTTCATATAATCATCCTCCTTTAAGAAAATTAACGTAGGCCTGTTCCACATACTGCTTGAACTGAACCATAAACGTCTGTTCATCGAATTTATGCGCATGCCCCATAATCTTGCTGATGTCCCACGCATAGGACTCCACTTCGTGGATAGCCTTCAGCAGATCATCCACTTCCTGATTCTGAAAGAATACGCCATTGACATAAGGAACTATGGTATCCAGCGCCCCTCCGGCCTGATAAGCAATGACCGGTCTTCCTGCGGCATTCGCCTCCAGGGGCGTGATTCCGAAATCTTCTTCTCCCGGAAAAATAAACGCCCGGCATTTCGACATCAGGCCCGTAACCTCTTCATCCTCCAGCCGGCCCAGAAAAGTGACATTATCTTTGGCCATTCCCTCCAGACGCTTACGGTCCGGCCCGTCGCCGACGATATAGAGCTTAAGGCCATTCCGGCTAAAAGCCTCCACTGCCAGGTCGATCCGTTTGTAGGATACAAGCCGCGAGACGATCAGGTAATAGTCGCCGATAGAACTGGAACTTGTGAAGCGGGCTGTATTGATCGGCGGGAAGATCACATCGGCATCCCTATGGTAATAGTTCTGAATCCGCGTCTTCACTACGGAAGAGTTGGCCACGAACTGGTTTACATTTTTGGATGTCCGCTGATCCCAGGTCTTGAGCCGCTGCATATAGACCTTGAGCAGTCTTTTGAACAGTCCGGAATTCGATTGCCGCTCCATGTACGTGTCATAATCCCAGGCAAAGCGCATTGGCGTATGACAGTAGCATAGATGAAACGTGGATTCAGGAACCTTTATGCTTTTCATAAAAGCACTGCTGGAGCTCAGGACGATATCGTACCCGCTAAAGTCCAAATCACGAATGGCCATCGGATAAAGTGGCAATACCCCTTTAAAATTGGCCTTCACTCCCGGGATCTTCTGCAGCCAGGAGGCCCGGATATCCGCATCTTTGAGGTTGTCGGTCAGGCGGCTTCCGTTAAACACCGTCGTGAAGATCGGAGCCTCCGGATACATGTGGTGAAAGACCTCCACAACTCTTTCCGCTCCGCCCATTTGGATTAAGTAATCGTGCGCTATCGCAATTTTCATGTAAATCATCCTCAAAGTTTTATGGAGCAGCATCATCAAGTAGTGAATGCATGGAAGGAACGGTGCCCTTAAGCTTTAGCATTGTCCGGAAAAACAGCTCAGGTTGCGGCGAGCAATCCTTTGTAATAAGCGACGATGTCCTTTACCGTATTCTCGATGACAAAATGCTCTTTTACCCGCTTCATTCCACTTTCGGCCATCCTTCTTCGCTCTTCGGGATGGTTCAGCATCCAGGTGATGGAATCTGCAAGTACGACTGGGTCTCCAGGCTGGATCAGCAGCCCCGTTACACCGGGAACCACAATCTCTACCGGGCCGCCTTCATTGGAGGCGATTACCGGCAGTCCAGCCGCCATGCCTTCGACGATAACCTGGCCGAATGGCTCGGGGGTAATCGAAGTGTGAATCAGCAAATCAGCAGTTTTCATAAGGCCTTGTATGTCATCCACATGACCCAGCAGTTTGACGTTGGTAAGCCCATCCTGCTGCATCTTCTGAATTAATTCCTGTTTATATTCCTCTTCCCCGAACAGAGCATCACCGGCCAGCCAGAACTGGACACGACTGTCATCCTTGAACGCTTTGGCGGCCTCCAGCACGATATGCTGGCCTTTCCAGTGCGCCAGCCGGCCCACCAGCAGGACGTTGAAATTCTTCTGGTCCCGTCTGCCGATGCTTTCGCCGATTGCTTTGGCAAAAGCGGAGTAGACCACCAGTGTCTTCTTCGAACGCGGCAGCTCCAGCGCATTCAGCGTGGAATGGGAATTGGCAATCACGCCATTGGGAAGCAGGCGTGACAGCAGCCGGATCGCCTTGGCGACAACCGGCTTTAGGTACGGGGCACCGATATGGTCCCGGATATGCCAGATCAGCGGCACTCCCGCTTTCTTCGCGGCAACTGCACCGTAGAAGGCCGATTTCAGGGAGTTGGTGTGCACACAATCCACCTTTTCCTGTTTGAGCAGCGGCGCCAGCTTGCGGCCGTAAGCCAGCAGCTTGAACGCCGCAGCCGGAGCACCGAGATTGACGGCATTTCTGCCGCGGCTGCGGATGCTCTCATCAAGCGGGATGATCCGGACGTCGATACCTTTTTCCCGCAGACGTTCAGCCAGTGCCCCTTCTTCAGCCAGAATGACCAGCGGCTGAATCTCTTTGCCGATGTTGGTGAGGATGTTGAACAGCGCAACCTCTCCTCCGCTCCACTTGGCGGTGTGATCAATATAAGCGACCTTTAGCATCCTGCAGCCACACCCTTTCCCAATGTTTGAAGGAATACCGATTCCACTTGATCGCCCACATGCTGCCAGGTGTATTTCTCCAGCACATGGTTTCTGCATTCGTCACGGCCGGGAAGCAGCTTGCGGTTGCTGAGCATATGAATCATGCCTTCCGCCATATCCTCACTGGTCGAACCCTTGAACAGCAGCTCCGGGCGGAAGCCCTGCAGGATCTCTTTGTTGCCTCCGACCGGAGTAGCCATAACCGGAAGCCCGGAAGCCAGTGCTTCAACGGTGATAAGTCCAAAGCCCTCGAGTGCCTGTGAAGGAACCACGAACATGTCAGCAGCCTGGTAGTAGGAAGCCAGTTCATGATCGGGAATGTAGCCAAGCAGCCTGACTTTGTTACTGAGACCGTAATCAGAGATTTTTTCTTCTAGCTCTCCGCGCAGCGGACCTTTGCCTCCGATCAGCAGAATCGCGTTCGGGAACCGCTCGGATACCTGCTTCCAGGCTTCCAAAAGCTGCAGCAGCCCCATCCGGTTCATCAGCCGCCGGACCGTCAGTACCGTCGTTGCTCCCTCCGGCAAATTCAGCGTCCGGCGGACAGCCAGCCGGTTGCTGGCAGGGATGAACCGCTCCACATTGGCCGCACCCGGGATCACGATGATTTTGTGCAGCGGCACACCATGCAGACTGTGCAGCATGTCGCGGAAATACTCGCTAAGTACAATGAACTGGTCGGCCAGCTTGTAGGCCTTGCGTTCAATAGATTTGGCAATCGTTGTTTTGACCCGGTGCTTAATGCCCTGGCCTTCGATCTTCATCTCTTCATTCCATGGGCCATGAAAAGTCATGACCACCGGAATCCCCCGCTTCTTCGCTTCCATTGCCGGCCCAACCCCGTAAGGTGCGAAGTGGGTATATAGGATATCAATGCGCCCGCTCCCGCTGCCCATCAAATCTGCAGCTTTACGCTGAAAAGCATCCTTACGCTTCCAGATGGTTTCCTTGGGATCTCCGGCGTTATGAATAATCAGTTCCTTCGAGGTGGACGGCGTCTCCTGACTGCAGATCAGCGCATGCACCTGGTTGCGTGAGGAGAGCTGCTCGCAAACGGATTTAAAATAAGTGTTAAGCCCGCCGGGCTGTAACGAGGGCCAACTAAGGCCTGTCGTCATAATGTTTAATCCGTCACTGTACGGCATAGCTTCTCTCCCCTTTCTTTTCTTTCTCGGCCTGCCCCTGTGCGTTGTGCTGGGCCAGCTTGCCGGAGCTGTTCAATTCGTAATGCTTGAAGCCGACCATGAATTCATACATCACCCAAAATACGGATACCGCGAACCCTGCAATGCCTTTCTTGAACAAACCGTGCAGAAAATATTTCTGCAGGAACCGTGCCGGCGGCCGCAGCAGCAGATTTCTCAGCTTAAACGGCTTGCCGCTCGCATAAGCGCTCTGCGCTTCCAGGTCGGTGTATTTATTAAACCGGGTTACATGGTCATTGATGCTGCGGAAGCCCTGATGCCAGAGCGTTCCGTTCAAGCGAACCGTCCGTTCCTCCAACACCTCGGGCATTTCATGCACCAGGGAGTTGCGGATGCCGTACTCCTTGCGGTTGTACAGCCGCACCAGATATTCGCCCTTGTCCAGCCATCTGCCCAGAAAATCACCGATCCGGTATAGCGAGTAAGCTACGCCCCGGTCCGTCAGCGCCGGCTTGCGCTCAAGAATATCCTTGGCCAGCTCATCGCTGACCACTTCATCGGTATCAATCAGGAAGACCCAATCATGGACGGCGCGTTCCACTCCGAATTCTCTTTGCTTCGCGTATCCGGGCCATGGGTTGACGTATACCCGGCAATCCAGGCTTTCGGCCAATTGCACCGTCCCGTCTTTGCTTCCTCCGTCGATTACAACCACCTCGTCGGCGAAAAGTCGGCAGGATTGAATTGCTTTGGATATTCGAATTTCATCAT
The DNA here is from genome assembly GCF_038008625.1 of Paenibacillus sp. FSL L8-0470. Classification (NCBI taxonomy): domain Bacteria; kingdom Bacillati; phylum Bacillota; class Bacilli; order Caryophanales; family Paenibacillaceae; genus Paenibacillus; species Paenibacillus sp. FSL L8-0470. Next base: position 1,088,212 of record NZ_JBBOZM010000001.1, on the reverse strand, counting down.
CCTGCGCAATGATGACAGCAGATATCGGGTAACTCCCCGGGCCGCCAAGCACGCTTGTCACTGAATCCATGAAGGTTTCCTCCTTTGTCTGTATGTTATTGGCTTACATTCTATTTCAGGCTGGTTGCCGCAGAACCGCTGCGATGACGGATGTCCTTCCAATCGCTGTTGTCTTCCGATTTCTTTGATTAGACCGCTGTTCGCGGTTGAAATCTGAAGACAAAGGCGACCGCTTCGCTTTTCCAGGTCATTCCGTCCTCTCCGCTAATCTGCCTTAAGCCTTCAATAAGGGTAGGCCAAACCAAATATTTCTTTTTAACCTTGGGTATCCGCGGGTTTTTTATGGATATAGGAATTCATCGTCGTCTTCATCCACTTAATGTCGTCCCCGTTGATCAGCAGCCGCGGCAGCTTGACCTTCAGGTTGTATTTAATATTGAGAATAATGAACAAGAACCGCAGTACAGCCGATGACAGCATCGCCACCCCTGCTCCGAACAATCCGAACTTCGGCACCAGCAGGAAGAGCATCGGGATCACCAGGATTAAGCCTACTCCCTGAAGAATGGATACGAATTTCGGTTTGCCAAGCGCCATAAAGACCTGAGCCAGAATCAGTGTGCCTCCGCTGATCGTAACTTCCAGCAGCAGCAGGCGGAATACGGTCAGCGCCGTATTGAAATCCTTCCCGTACAGCAACGGAATAACGAAGGGGGCCACCAGCATCAGGAACACTGCGCCGAGCAGGGTGCAGGTCGTACTGATCCGGAATGCTTTGAAGGTAAGGGCGATCGCCTCCTCCTTCGAGAGCTCAGAAGCCTTTGGAAAAAGCACCACGGTGATCGAGTTCGAGAAGAAGTTAACCATCCGCGACAAGCTCACTGCTACTGCGTACAGTCCCAAATCGGCTGGCCGCAGCAGACCGGCAATAATGATCTGGTCGATATAGCCGGAGAATTGGCCGAGCAGGTCATTTCCGTAAGAACCGAGGCCATACGTGAATAATCTTTTGAAATTCAGGTATGCATCCTTCAGCTTCACCCTGTAGGTGCGGAGCAGCAAGATTGTCATTCCGATAAACAGCGGTACGGATGGAACCAAGTAAGCCAGTGCCGTAGTAAATGGATTCATATGATCCGTGAGGATCAGAATGCCAATGGCCGCGAGCGTCAGCAAAGGAACCAGATAACGCATCCAGTTAAAGGTCTTGTAATCCCCTCTGAACTGAAATGCCGCGTTGTTAATCTGCGAGATCACAATCAGCGGACACAGGATCATCGACCATTGTGCAAAAACCACCACCTCCGGACTGAAGGAATCCAGCCAGTAAGGAAGGACAAAGATTCCCACTGTCATGGCCACCATGCCAAACCCAAGGCCGATCATCAGCGCCACCCGGTAGAGCACCCCGGCCTCATCCGGATTCTTCTTGGCATTGTAGATCAGCGCCGAGGGAATACCGAAGCTCATACTGAACGCCAGAAACTGGGACCAGTTCACCATAGCTGTCTGTTCCCCGCGGCCTGTCGGCCCGAGATAGCGGGCAGTCAGCACACCCGTCAGCATATTAACCAGCAGAATCAGCACGCTGACGAACATGGTTTTTACGGCTGCCGAGCTGTTGTCCTTGCTCTTCGTGAATTTCTTGAGCGAGGACCAGACTGTGCTAGTGGGAAGTGATTTCGCGTTCAACTGCTGCATGTGGTGTTCCCTTCTTTCTGCTCTCAATAATCTCTTTGGCGCCTAGCCCAAGGCCGATCAGCATCCATATCAGATATCCCTTGAGTCCGGGGAATCCGTTGTCTGACACCAGGCTGACTACCGCCCCCATCCATGCTGCCAGCGATAGCCGGGCATAGGGCTGAAGACTGTCCTTGCTGGTGACTCTGACCACAATCTGTTTAATAACGGCCCCAAGTGCGCCGAAGAAGAATAAGGCGCCCAGTATTCCAAAGGTAAGCAGCAGTGCGATAACGCCGTTGTCCATGTTGCCGTACTCTCCAAGCTCCCCGCCGTTGCCAATCTTTGTTCCCTGGCCTACACTGCCTATTCCTTGGCCAACCGGATTAGCGGCTACCATCGGCAGCATGTTCTGCCATAAGCTGAGCCGTTCATTATAGGAGTGGTCTTCCTGCACGGAGGTAAGTGTCTCCATGCGTGCCACCAGCCCCTCTGCCCCCGGCAGCTTGGGAACGATCCAGATCAGCGCTACAGCGACAAAACCCAGCTGAAGCAGGGTTTTCCACTTCCCTTTGGAGGGAGAAGAGGCGATGTACACCAGCAGCATAACCAGCAGGACCAGCCAGGCGGAACGCACCAGCGTGGTCAGCAGACAGACCACAACGAGCAGGACACCGATCCAGCGCAGCGTGCCTTGCCATCTTTTCTCCAGAATCATCGGGACGAGGGCGAATACCAGGAAGGTCGCCGCCGGTCCGGGAGAATTCAGAGTGGAAAAGACGCGGATTTCCAAAGGATACGGTGTTCCGATGGACATCATATCCGCATTCCTCATCCAGAAAGCGTCCCAGGGAGGAACCGTCAGATATTGGATGATACCGTAGATCGCCACCAGGACTGCAATATTGGCAAAAGCGTACAGCAGCCGGTCAATATCCTTAGGCTTGAAACGCGTTACCGCGAAGAACGGAATCAACAGCAGCGGTACGATGTAGTTAGCCAAATCGTATACCGAGCCTATGCCGTTCTTCGCCAGTCCGATCAATGCGCCGTAGGCCAACGCTACCGAGAACAGCAGGATGATCCGCGTGGAGGATTTCCGGATTCTGTGGATTTCCTTCAGCACCGGAATCGCAAGTGTTGCTCCCGTCAGCAGAGGCGCCAGACTGAGCAGGGATACCGAGTGGTAGACCCCTTCGTACCAGTCGGCGATACGCCGCAGCTCCGGGGCCACCGCCCAGATCAGCAGAGTATAGGCGATCAGGTGTTTCGGCTTCAGCAGCGCCAGCAGGAAGGCGGGGAATAGAATCCCTGCCAGAATGACCCCCTGCAGACTGCTGGAAGAGCTGAGCTTCGCACTGGCGAAGCCGATCAGCAGCGGAAGCCCCAAGCACATAGCGCAGATCAGCGTCATCATGACGCCTGACTTCACCGAAGTGAGGGATGGCAATATCAGGTTGCTTTCATTCTGGCTCATCCTCTTCATTTCCCCACCTCCGCCCTATGGCCATCCAAATTTCGTATGTTTACTCAAATCTCCCGCCCTTGATCTTATCCCGCTTGCGCAGCTCTTTGAGCAGCAGGACCAGGAACTGGGCATCATCTACAAGATATCTTTTCCACAGGCGTCCTGGCTCCTGGCTCAGCCGCCAGAACCATTCAAGCCCTGTTTTCTGCATAAAGTCCGGCGCCCGTTTGACGGAGCCCGAGAGGAAATCAAACGTCGCTCCCACGCCGATGGAAATCGGCGCCCGGTAGGAGGTGTAATGCCGGTAGATCCATTTCTCCTGCTTCGGTGCGCCCACACCGACGAATACAATATCCGGCCGGGTTTCGGTCAGCATTTGGATAATACGCTGATTCTCTTCCTCGTTGTGCTCAAAACCGTAGGAGGGAGAATAACAGCCGACAATGTTCATGCCGGGATAAGCCGCCTTTAAATTCTTTGTCGCCCGCTCAGGCACACCTTCCGCCGAGCCCAGAAAGAACAGCCGGTACTTTCTTTGCTCGAAGGCGTCACCCAGGCGGCTGAAGAGATCTGATCCGGAGACCTTCTGCTTCAGCGGCTTGCCCAGCATCTTCGAAGCCCAGATCAGCGGCATTCCATCCGCCACTACGGCACCTGCTTCGGAATACACTGCCCTAAACTCTTTGTCCTTGCGAAGCTTGATCACATGATCGACATTGCAGGTCAGGATGTAGGATTGATTCCTTTCCTTAATGGTCTTGTCGATGTATTCAAGCAGATCCATGAAATCATAGTTATCGAAATTGACATCGAACATATTCACTTGGTTCATCGTATCACTTCTTTTTGTGGGGAATCGGTTGGCTGTGAAGATCGATACAGGCAGTTCAGGTACCAACAGAACGGAATAATAGATTGGACCGTCGACAGCGTGTTGTCGGAGAAAGAATAAATTAGAAACGCTGCAATAAAGAGCAGATAGTAAGGTTTGACCGGCGGTGCCAAAGCTCTGTAAACCAGAAGAAACACAGCCAATAAGGAAAGCAACAGCAGGATGGCGCCGACATATCCTCCATCGAAGTAGAACCGGATATACTCGTTGTGCGGAACCACAAAGCCTTTGTACAGCGACCCGTCATTGGCTACAGTCACTGCGCCGAGTCCTCTGCCCGCAAGGGGCGAATCCTCCGCTTTGTGCAGGAAATATTCCCAGGCCTCCGCCCGTCCCGACAAATCAACACCCGTTTCGGTCGTCCGTTCGAAGGAGCGCTTCTTGATGTTGTCCAGCTGCAGATAGACAGCCGAGACAATCAGGAGAAACGAACACAGCAGCGGAATCAGATATTGCGTTCTCCCCTTTAAGTACTGACGGGAAATGTCGTAAAAATAGTAGAGAACCATCAAAACCAGAGCTAATATCGGTCCCCGCGTCCCTGTTCCGATCAGGATTAGAAAGTTCAGCGCCAGCATGGTGTAGAAAAACTTGATATGCTGCGGGCTCCGTTTCACCTCAATAAATGCGATGCCCACTCCCATAAAAGCCAGCATAGCCAGATGTGCTGGAATGTTCGCCCCCTGTATCCGTATAGCACCCGTGAACTCGATATCGAGAAATGAATGGATATGAGCCGCCTGCAGCACCACTCCAGCCAGCACGCTGACCAGCGGCAGCAAGGTGATGATGCGGATTTGCTTCTCAGCCACTTCTTTCTTCCAGTTGATCAGGAGAAATACGAAGGGAAGCGACAGACCGATAAAGGCTTTTATGGCAATGGATGAGCTCATCTCCGGCAGCCAGATCGAGAAGCCAAAGGTGATGAACACCAGTGCCACCATGGCCCAGAGCGGAGGACTGAGACGGAACTTCAGGCCATTGACCAGAATGCACGGCACCAGAAGCATCAGGATAACCAGCTTGTAGAGGGAAAGAATTTCAATCCCGAACATGCTGCCGTTATACAAGAAGTTAATGGAAATCGCCGTCGTAAACAGAACGAAATAACTGATCAGTTCAGGACGAGAGAGAGAGACAACCAGCAATATAATCAGGAGTACGGCAGCTACCGCAATTGCCGGCTGGTAAATGACCGCTGTTCCGAGGAACAGGGCAGACACCAGGTAGAGCATTCCGTATGGCAAAGCGTTGATTTTTGAGCCCCACCCAAAATTAGTCATTGTCTTCCCTCACCCCGCTGCAGATTGCCTCTTCCGGTTCCAAATCATATGAAGAGTTCCCCGAATGCTCTCCAGCCGGCATCTGTTCAGAAGCTTTCTTCCCTTGCTTCTGGAGAGGATCGAATCCGCCATGATATAGACTACTTTGGCGGCCGTCTTGACCAGCAGGATCAGATTGCCCTTCACACCTTCGCTTTTCATAGCGTTGGATATGCCTTGACTGTAATACCTTTTCATAATCCAATCTTCAGTCAGACGTCCTGCCGGTACGAAATGATCAACCGCCATCTGAGGATGATAGAGAATAGAATGTCCTTCTCCCTGTATTTGACCGAATAACCAGGTCTCTTCACCGGAGAGAAGTGAATCTCCCTTTCTTCCGAGCTCCAGAGGAAACAGGCTGATGTCAAATACAAGCTTACGCATAGCCATGTTGGCTCCGCAGGGATGCAGCCGTTTCGGATATTCCCTCACCCGGTCACCCAGATCAACAATCGTGTAAGGCAGTTCAAACGGCTTAATGAGCCATTCAGGCCGCTTACTTTCAAAGATCGGAGCGATCTTTCCGCCCATGGCCATCACTTCCGGATGTTGTTCAAAACTGTCAACAATCGTTGTTATCCAGGTTCGGCAAGGAATCGCATCATCATCAAGAAAGGCGATGATTGGCGACTTGGAAGCCAGAATCCCCGTATTTCGGGCTGCCGACAACCCCTGTACCGGTTCCAGAAGATAACGGATATCCATCTCTGCTCCTTCCGTCTCCATAAAGCGTTTGGTGACGGACGCCGTATCATCCTTGGAGTGGTTATCCACCACGATAATTTCTGCCTGATGCAGATTCTCCAATGACAGCAGCGATTGAAGGGTCTTGACTAGCAAAACCGATCGGTTATAGGTGCAGATAATGATGGAAATCTTAGGTACATCTCCGTATTCAAGCATCGGCAATCACCCAATTTCCATATTTTTAATAAGCATTTTTGGACCCGAGCAGCATTAGGGCGGTTTTCGCAATGATTTTGAGATCCAGCATCGTGCTCCGGATCTGGATGTAGGTTAAATCCAGCTGCACCATCTCGTCGAAGCCGACGCTGTTTCTGGCATTTACCTGCCAATAACCTGTGCAGCCCGGTGTAACTATAAGCCGCTGCTTGTCGTATTCCGAATACTGCGCCACCTCTTCAACGAGCGGAGGACGGGGGCCGACCAGACTCATATGGCCCATCAGCACGTTCCAGAGCTGAGGCAGTTCATCAATGCTCGTCTTGCGCAGAAATCTTCCCGTCCGTGTAATCCGGGGATCATTCTTGATTTTGAACATTGCGCCGCTCACTTCGTTATAAGCCATCAGATTCGCCTTCAGCTCCTCAGCATTAGACACCATAGATCTGAACTTATACATCGGGAAGAGCTTCTCTTCTTTGCCTACCCGGGTTTGCCGGAAGAACACTTTGCCTTTCGGATCCTCCAGCTTGATCAGGACAGCAACAAGAGTGAATAGCGGCAGCAGTACGAGAAGGCCAAGAGCGGAGAAAAAAATGTCGATAATCCGCTTCATCACCAGATAGGAATCCATCCCTTTATTTCCTTCTTTGGCATGCAGCATGTAAAGTTTCGGCAGGACGGCCTCATAGTCTTCCGGCAGTTTTTGCATGCTCATTTCTCCTCATTCCTCCTAAAGGTTTTGTGGTGCTCCTCATTTTTAGCTAAGCGTGGTTTGTCCGGCCTTGCTGAGCCATTCCGACATGGCATCCATTACCGGATAGCGCAAGTCCTCACTCTGCAGGGCAAATTCCAATGTGGTTAAAATATATCCAAGGCGTTCGCCGACATCATATCTCGTACCATCAAAGTTATAGGCATATACCCGCTCGCTTTGATTGAGCTTCTGGATCGCATCCGTGAGCTGAATCTCGCCGCCCGCACCTTTTTCCTGCAGGTCCAGGTATTTGAAGATCTTAGGAGTGAACACATAACGGCCCATAATGGCCAGATTGGAAGGCGCTGTACCCAGGGCTGGCTTCTCGACGAAGTTGTTAACCCGGTAAAGTCTTCCATCCTGCAGATCCGGTTCAATAATCCCGTAACGGTTAGTGAATTCATCCGGAATTTCCTGAACACCAATCACTGAGTTCTGCGTTTCTTCATATTGGTCGATCAGTTGCTTCAGGCAAGGAACCTGTCCGGTTACGATGTCATCACCGAGCATAACGCCAAAGGGCTCGTCTCCGATAAAACGTCTTGCGCACCATACTGCATGGCCCAATCCCTTTGGTTCCTTTTGGCGGATATAGTGTATTTCTACTTTAGAGGAACGCTGAACCTCTTTAAGCAGTTCCAGCTTGCCGTCCTCCAGCAGCCGGGATTCCAGTTCGAACGCATTGTCGAAATGGTCCTCAATTGCACGTTTACCTTTACCGGTAACGATAATGATATCCTCGATACCGGAAGCGATGGCTTCCTCTACGATGTATTGAATAGTTGGCTTGTTGATGATCGGCAGCATTTCCTTAGGCATTGCTTTCGTCGCGGGAAGGAAGCGCGTTCCTAGCCCAGCAGCAGGGATAATTACCTTTTTTACCTTTTTCATCGCACTTACCTCCTAAAAGTTTTGTGAGCTCATTTACTATGATTCATGGCAATGCCAAGAATTTTGGTTCCGGTCTGATCCATGAGCGTCTTCAGCTTGCGGAGCGCTTCACGCTTCGATTTGCCGTGCTTTGCCACAATGATGACACCGTCCGTCAGCGGGGCCAGGATTCTTGCATCACTGAACTCTACTGCCTGCGGCGAGTCGAGCAGGATAAGATCGAAGCTTGTTTTCAGCTCTTCCAGCAGAGCTGTCATCTTGTCGTTACCCAGCAGATCCGGCGGACTGACAGCGGTAATACCGGCAGGGATCACGGCCAGATTCGCCAAATTTCCGTAAACTGCGACATCTTTGGTTTCTTCAGTGCCGCCCAGATAAGCGGCAAGCCCATGGCTGCCTTCCACTTCAAACACGGAATGCAGTCCGGGATGTCTCAGGTTGCAATCCACAACGGCAACCCTCTTGCCATCCTGAACGAAAGAAACCGCCAGATTGGCCAGTAGCGTCGTCTTGCCTTCTCCGCCTTCCGCTGAAGTGAAGAGCAGCACTTTGCCTGCGTCTCCGCCAAGCAGTCCCAGCTGGCGGATATAGGTGCGCAGCGAGCGGAAGGATTCGGAGATATGCGAGGACGGATTCAAGTCCGTGATCAAACTTTTATTCAGCCGCAACATAAGCGCCCTCCCCTACTCTCGAATTAGCATTTGCTGCTTTACCCAAATCACGTTTGCGGATGGCAGGAATGCTTGCAATGACCGGCAGACCCAGGTCTAATTCGGCTTCCTTCTCACTCCGGAGCGTTCCATTGAGTGTTTCCATCAGCAGGATGATCCCTATTGCAGCCATCAGCGAAACTACAAAACTGATGATGATATTCATGTTGACGCCACCGTTGATCGGTCCGGGAACATCAGTTGGGTCAGCAGGCGTCAGGAATGTTACATTATCAAGCTTCATCAGTGTCGGCAAGCTGCGGATGAACGACTGTGAAACCGCGTTTACTATCCCGGCTGCCTTGCTGTAGCTTTCGTCCTGCACGCTGATATTGATGACCGAGCTTTTCTCTGAAGATTTCACCTGCAGCTTCGATGCCAGCTGGTCTTCCGTCAGATTGAATTCCGGGTGATCCGCTACAACATTCTTCATAATCGTGGGGGATTTCATGATTTCCTTATAGCTCTCGATGAGGTTAAGGCTGAAGTTTAGATTGTTTAGATTGTTGCTCTCGGGTACATTTGCGGTGTTATTGACCAGCAGCTGTCCGGAGGCGGAGTAGACGGGTACGACGAAGTTCTTGCTGACGTAGAAGGTGGTGGCGCAGGAGATTAATACAAACACCATGATTAACCATAACCTTTTCTTTATCAGGTTAATGTAATCCAAAATCGTCTTTTCCACAGTAACCCTCCTTCCGCATTAATTCTGAAAGCAATCATGAAAGTTTCAGATATCTTACTTTTATTCTATCAATCCATACGACTTGCCACATGGGTCATACCATCACTTTAATCTTCACTTTCGTGTGAGTCCTATTGGCACTTAAGTGTACCTCTATGGTATACTTTAGTAGTACACGCTTGGTAAATTGTAACAACTTATGGAAGGAACCCCTACACCAAGTCACCAAATTTGCTGAAAGCATCCAAGAAAAAACGGCCTCACCGTCCTTTTCAAAAGGAAGGCACAGCCGTTTCCGTGTAAAGTATCCCGGTTCCTCTGCAGCCCGGAACCTGGAAAATAATAATTCGCACAAAAAAACACGGACCTCTAAGTCCGTGCTCCATTCTTTAAGCCATCATAGGTTATCTTAATCATATGACATTTCATATTTGGTCAGCCCGACTGCGTTGGCATACAATGCTGCTTGCGTCCGGTCGGCAACCTGCAGCTTTGCCAGAATTTGGCTCACATGCTTTTTGACCGTAAATTCGCTGATGAACAGTCGCGAAGCGATTTCCCTGTTGCAGGCACCCTGACCCAGCTCAATCAGTACTTCCTTCTCTTTCGGTGTCAATTCATCTGTCGGACTGCTGCCGCTCATCCGCATTTTATCTTCCATTAGGCCGGGGTCATAATACTTCCTGCCCTTATGGACCAGTTGAATCGCAAACAGCAATTCCTCCGGCAGTGCTTCTTTCAGCACATATCCATCAACCAGCACTTCTTCTGCCTTCAGGAAATCCTCCCGGCTTGCCGATGAGGTCAGCAGAATAAACTTGCTGGTCAAACCGTGCGCACGCGCTGCTTTGATTACGTCCAGTCCCGATTCATCGGCAAGCTTCAGATCAATCAGCACAAGATCAGGCTGTGTCTCCTCAATTACAAGAAGAGCTTCTTGGCCATTCGTTGCCTCGCCGGCAAAATGCAAATTGGGCTGCATTGAAATCACAGCTGCCAATCCTCTTCTCACCAAAGGATGATCATCAACAATGACGATTTTCACTAGAACGACCTCCTGCCTAAAATTTATGCATTTTTTAATTCAGCCACACCGACAGGTATCGAAATTAAAATTTTCGTGCCTGCATTCTCACTGCTGGACAATTGAAAATCGCCCCCAAGAGACTGCGCCAGATATTGCATATTCTTCATCCCCAGTCCGCCTGTGTTATCCTCAGACTCCGTCAACAGCAGACTCGTATCAAAACCTACACCATCATCGATTATGGATAATCTTATCCATTTTGGCTTAAGTGACAGTTCAACATCCACCTTGCTGGCCGCTCCATGACGAATGGCATTGCCGGTCGCTTCAGAGATAATCCGGAAAAGCGCCTTGTGGTAGGGATACGGGAGACTGAAGTCATCACCCGTGATCTTTAGTTCAATCTCCACATCATTCAGTCTGGACAAGCTCTTCAGATGAGACCTTACCATACCCAGCCAGGTTGGACCGCCGCTCTTCTTGGAGCTAAGACTGTAGATTGTAATTCTCAGCTCCTTGGCCACCTTGGTCGCCGAATCATGGATAAGCTCTATCTGCTCCTCCAGCTCGGAATCAGACATTTTCGGCCAGGTCTGCTTTAGCGAGTGAGTGGCATAGACGATGCCGAATAAACTCTGTGAGACACTATCATGCATTTCATCCGCAATCCGGTTCTGCTCATTCGTGATGATCAGCCGGTTCTCGATGACCCCCAGCTCATGGCGTTCAAGAATAATTGCACTAAGCTCCGACAGAAACATCAACTGCTGGATATACCACCGGCGGCCTTCAAGGCCTTCCGAGGACTCCAGCTTCACGCCGATCATGCCAACAAAGCGGGTGCTCATTCTAACCGGCATCAGCAAAAAATCTCCGAGCCCCGGCAGGCTCTTGAATACAGGCTCGCGCTGTAATCTCCATTCATGCTCATGCTTCTCCAGCTCCGAGAAAAGAAAACGTTCCTCTTCCTGCTGCCAGCCGGTCTGCCGGCTCTGCGGTGCAGGCTCACCGCTCTTCTTGGCGAACCAGAACAAGGCTTTGTCAAGTTTGGTAAGCTTTACCACATAATCCGTAATAACCTGGCCTATGTTCATGAAGTCATGCTGGCTTGATGTTTCCACGATATGATAGAGCGATTTAATGTGCTCCATGGTTTCGTTGGTCCGCGCGTTTGCTTCTTCCCGCTGCCGCTTGATCCTGTTAACCATCTGCATAATTATAACCGTAAGTACCAGTGCTAGAAACAGGTTGCCATTTGCAAGTGCTGCTTCAGCTAAAGTTTTTCCGGCAGAATTAAGAAAAACATAACAAAATACAGCGAATATACCAATGTATCCAAGCAGCAAACTCCATCCGAAATAGATGGATAACGAACCTGCAGCGATCAGCACAGGGTTAAGCACGTACAGTCTGAAGGAGCTGTCATAGGCACCGGTTAACAGCGTCAGTGCAATAATACCCGCCATCTCTACACTTACAGCTACCATAAGGACACGCGGTTTATTCCGGAACCTCCGGTAATACATAGTGAATAGTTGGGCAAATAAGAACAAAATTATTATTAAAAGGGATTTATTAATTACGGAAGGCCCCGCGTAGTCCAGGAGGTACATCAGAGATGTGAGGGACAAAGAAAAGTATCTGTAAAATGCTATCATCTTGTCTTCCGCAGTTGTTTTGATTTTCATCCCACCACCCTATTCTCCATTTTTTGGAAAATTCGAGCTTATTTAAGCTTTGATAAAAGCATCATACATGAGAAAAATCACAATAACAAGTTTCACTATTTACTGACAGCGTTTTCTTTTTAAATAAATAACAGAATATCATTCATTTTTTTTCGAAGTTTCACTCAGAGATATCCATATTTCCAAAAGATAGCGTATTCACTTTCGAAATTGGGTGGACGGGCACGTTAAACAACCTGTCCGCTCAGTGGACAGGTTGTTCGGCTGATATATGAATCAGGTGCATTATTAGACCAGTCATTCCGCATTAGATTCGACTGCAGCTGGGAAGGATGTATGCAACTCAGTTAGATTACAGATACAAATTTGATAGCGCTGTTCGCCAACGATATGATACCCGGTGGACAAAATGCGTACGGAGCGGTTTTTTTGTACGTCCACCTTATGGAGAATGCGGCAACTGATGCAGTAAAATTCTCTCATGGCTTCATCTCCGGCATAACATAGTCTTTAAGAACTATCATAAAAATTACTAATATTATCTAAATAATAGCATTTGATTTTCGTGAGTGTCAACATAAAGCTGCATGATCCGACATTCGTCCGCAACAAAAGAAGAAATATGTCGTCTTATATAGAGAGACTGTAGAATTGCTGAGAAATAAAAAAACGATTATTATAATGCGCCATACCATATATTACCTTTTACTATAGGGAGCGTTTAGCAGCAAATCCACTTGCGAATGAGGCCAAAAGTCCCTCTATCGTCTCACCTTGCGATCGACGTATTGACTGGGTAAGGACTGATTATATAATCCATGACCTTGGACATACTTTGCATTCCTTCCTCTGTTTAGGAGTGATATGGTTGTTAGGAAGATGATCATATTCTACATGAATAAGAGGTGTCCACACTATGCCTGAAATTCGTACTTTACAGCTGCTTCCCCATCCACGGATAATCACGCGCTCTGAAGGCTACTTCCGCCTTCCGGCCAAAGCAAGCATTGTCCTCTCCGGTGAGGCGAACCGTTCCGTTCTGCCTGCAGCCCGTAAGCTTCAGCTTGTCATTTCTCAAGTTCTTCAGCTCAGCCTGCCTTTGTCAGTAGGTACACGCCCAGCCGTTTCCTCCGCATGCAATTTTAGCTACAACCGTCTGCTGCCTGCAGGAGGTTATGAGCTTGTCATCGGAGAGCATGGAATCTCCATTACTTACAGCTCTCCTGAAGGGGCCTATTATGCAGTGGCAACCCTGAAACAGATTCTGGAACAATCCGGCAGAAACATGCCCTGTCTGCATATCCGGGATGAACCGGACTTTGCCGCAAGAGGACTGATGATTGATATCAGCCGCAACAAAACGCCCAAACTCGAAACCCTTTACGGGATCGTTGATCTTATGGCCGATCTGAAGCTGAACCAATTGCAGTTATATATAGAAGGTTCTCCTTTTGCCTATGAGTCGTTTCCCCAGGTTTGGGAGCTCGAAACACCTATAACCGGTGAAGAAATCCTGCTGCTAGATGCCTACTGCCGCGAACATTATATCGAGCTGGTACCCAACCAGAACAGCTTCGGCCATATGGAAGCATGGCTGACCCGGCCGGAATTCAACGCACTGGCCGAAAGTCCTGAGGGGTTCATGCTGCCAGACCATATGTATGACAGTGATTTATATCCGGATGGGCTTTTCATGGAGCCGGGAACCTTCGATACTGAAGACCCTAAAGTACTTGAGCTGCTGGGCACAATGTATGATGACCTTCTTCCTTATTTCACCTCGAATCAGTTCAACGTTGGCTGCGACGAGACTTATGAACTGGGACTTGGCAAAAGCAAAGCCGCGGCAGATGCAGCAGGCAAAGCCACGCTCTACTTGTCATTTCTGCAGAAGATTCAAGAGCTCGTTGTGCAGCGGGGAAAAACGATGCAGTTCTGGGGTGATATTATCATCCAGCATCCTGAGCTGATCCCCCAGCTGCCCAAAAATATTATTGCCATGGAATGGGGTTACAGTGCAGACCACCCGTTCGAAGCGGACACACTGAAATTCCGCGAAGCGCAAATCCCGTTCTATGTCTGCCCGGGAACCAGCTCCTGGAATTCCCTTACCGGACGTACCGACAATATGCTCGCCAACCTGCATAACGCCGCTGAACACGGCAAGAACAACGGGGCTCTTGGCTACCTCATTACGGACTGGGGTGATTTCGGCCATTGGCAGCATCTTCCGGTGAGTTATGCCGGATTTGTCTACGGCGCTGCGCTGTCCTGGAATGTCGAGAACAATCTTGATGCCGATGTTGCAGAATATCTGAATACCTCGGTCTTTCACGACCGTTCGGGGAAGATTGGGCAATTGCTGCTCGATCTTGGAAATTACTACAAGCTTGAATCCGGCATTTCCCGCCCCAATGATTCAGAAATGTCCATGCTGATGCGCAGTAATCTGGATAACATGGGGATCGTAAATAAACTCACCGCTGAGCATTTCGATAATCTGGAGCAGTACATCAGCCGTATTGAGGATCAGCTTGAAGATCTTGCGCTGGAATGTAAGGATGCCGAACTTGTCATCCAAGAGCTTGAGAACGGCATTCATTTTGTAAAGCATGCCGTGCAGCTTGGCCGCATCAAACAGCTGCTGGCTGCAGAACCTGCCGGGATTGATCCGGTACTGGTGGACCACCAGATCCATGATCTCGACCTCCTGCTGCATCAATACCGGCAATTATGGACCCGGCGCAACCGGCTCGGCGGTTTGGAGAAGAGTGTGGCGAAACTTCTCCGGCTGCGCGGCGAGTATGCACAATTAGCTGCACAACTATCCGGTTCGCAGCCGCTGTAAGCTCGTACGATCATATACCCAAAAAGCACGGCAGGCGGGAAACATCACCGCCCAGCCGTGCTTTTGAATTTCATCCGCTGCTTCAGCCCAGCTCTGACCACGGCTGGCTATGGGAAGACACCATTTCTCCGCCCGCCGCCGCCTGCTCCAGCAGCAGTGCAAATACTGATTCTGGCATCCCAGGTTTCCGCCATGCCCGGCTGAAATCGAACCGCCTAGCCGGTTTCCAAATCCAAAGTGGCCAGCGTCTGCCCGGTCTGACCCTCACCTCGGCAACCGGAGGTCCACTTTGCTGCGGTCCTTTTATAATAGAAGAACGAAAATTATGTGCACGAATAATTGCATTCTCGAAGCCGATGCCCAGCAGCTGCCGGATGAGGCTGATTCCGTGATGTCCGTGTGCAATACGCAAATAGAACTCCGCCCGCCAGCCGCCGCCGGCCAGCACAAACACAATCTTCTCCATGTCCATTCCCCTTTAACAATTCTCGATCCGTGGATAAGATGAATTATAGTACTCCATTACTATATCACCCCATAAATTGTCATTGAAATCCCAGGTTAGTAGGACTATAATCATGACGGATAACCACATTTTTCCTGAAAAAATATAATATTGACAGGAGAGCAGCCTATGGATTGGCTTCATGAGTACGATGAGGAGCTCCGTGCGGTATTCAGCGATGCCAGTGTCATCATCACAGGATTTCCGGAACCGCTTCGTACACAAGGTTTGGCCTATCTTCATCAGTTTAACGTATTTAAAGCAGGAAGCCACAAAAACTACATATGTTATTTACTCCCGTTCTGGCTGCGCTCAGAATACGGTCTTACGTCAGAGCAAGCGCATCAGATGTCGCTGGGGAACGTCTTAATTATGCTCTATTTCTTCCTGCAGGATGATCTGATGGACAGCAAAGAGCCGGCCGCCGCAGAGCAGCTGCCGCTTGCGAACCTGCTGTACGTGGAATTCCTCCATATTTACCGGCCTCTTTTCGCCCCGGACTCCTCGTTCTGGTCCTATTTCAAACGTTATCTTTTTGAATGGGCAGACAGTGTGGCAGGCGAGGCCAGTAGTGACTATTTCCTGAATGACCGTGTCAAAATCGCCCATAAAGCCAGTCCGCTTAAGCTCTGCAGTACAGCCGTCCTGCTGCTTTCGGATCATGCTTTTCTGATTGCGGATTCGGAAGAGATGCTGCACAAGGTACTGATTACACTGCAAATGCTTGATGATTACGAGGATTGGGAGCAGGATTTGGCGGAGGGCAGCTATAATTGCCTGCTGTCTCTGGCCCGTTGCCAGCTCCAGGAGGGTCAAGGGCCGCTTACAGCGGGTAAGGTCAAAGATTTCATCTTTACGGAAGGCGGGCTGGCGTCCTATGCTGAAACAGCGCTCGCCAACCACAGCAAACTCGCAGAATACCGGCTGAAGGCTCCCCATCTGGTAGCTTTCCACCATGTGCTGGTCCAGAATCTCCAGCATATCGCAGCAGCTATCGAAGCGGAGAAACAGCTTTTGCAGGGAGGAGGACTCAGCTACTGGTTATCCAAGAATAGGAATACATAATAAGTACTGCAACTCTATTATGTCATTGAAATAGCAATAGATTTATATATAATCCTATGTTATGCTCATGAGGTAAATATAACCATTTGGGGAAGGGTGATTATTTTGTCAGAAGCAATTCTTAGAAATCAAGTGATCCAGAAGGCATGGGAAGATCCAAGTTTCAAGCAGAAACTGCTCACAGATCCAAAAGCAGCCCTAAAAGAGGCACTAGGCATCAATCTTCCCGACCATATTACGCTCAAGACGGTAGAGGAAGGCTCCAATGAGTTCTATCTGGTTATTCCCCCCAGTCCTTCTTCAGGCATACTGAAGACCGACGTTACTACACTCGGTTCTTGGTAGAACATCAGGCTTAAGAGTTCATAAGGAGTTGGAATCATCCGGAGCTTCTGCCAGCGGCAGAATGATGATGGATTCGGTTCCTGCTCCTTTTTTGCTTATTATGCGGACTTCACCGTTCATGGCCTCAATGATACGGAAAGTGACCATAAGTCCCAGGCCCGTGCCCTTCGACTTGTTCGAGAAATACGGCTCGCCAAGCCGGTTCAATACGCCCGGTTCCATTCCCTCCCCGTTATCCTTCACATGAATATACACCCTGTCCCCTTTGGCATATACCGACATATGGATGATCCCCTCCTCCCCGAGAGACTCGATACTATTCTTGATGATATTAATAAAAGCCTGCTTGAATTTGGAGGAGTTGCCCTTCACCCAACAATGTTCCTTCACGTCCAGCACCATCTTGCCCCCGTTCAAATGGCAAAGCGGAAGCAGGATGCTCTCGATATGCTTGAATTCATCATGAACATTAAGAATCGAGACCTGCTCGAATTCCGGTTTGGCAAAGGTCAGGAAATCCGTTATGATGTTCGCTGCGCGGTCCAGCTCGCTAAGGGCCATGAACAGAAATCTCTGCTCATCTCCGTTCGATTTCTCCATCAGCAGCTGCAAAAATCCTCGCGTAACCTGAAGCGGATTGCGGACTTCATGTGCTACGGATGCAGCAAGCTCGCTGATAATTTCCATTTTTTCCGAACGCTGCAGTTCATTGTTGAACAGCTCCAGCTCCCGGGAATATTTGACCACCTGCTGATGGTTCAGGGCCAGCCTGCGGCCGAGAATAATAATGAGCGAGAGAATGAACACAACCAGCGCCCATTTCCAGTAGAACAGATCATAATTGCCTTGGCGGATATAATACCACACCAGCTCGCCTACTCCAGTAAAGGCTGCAGTTCCGAAGCCGATGGCAAAAATGATCGCATCCTTATTCCCCTTCAAAGAATAGATAATGACACAAGCAATGAGGAGAATGAATTGAAGGATCATTAGAAATCCGATGATAGTGACGGATACAAAATAGTACAGCTCAACAAAGCGGTTATCCGATAGTCCATTGATCACTAGACAAACGATGCAGAATAAAGAATATGCTGTCTGGAATTTGCGGAACTTACGGATGATGCCAAACCTTCCGCCGCCGAATATTTTCTCAAACAGATAGGTCAGCGCAGGCAGAAGCGACAGTAACGCCAAATCCAGAAAGACTATGCTCACCGGACCTAAATAGCTGTAAAAGGTATAAATAAACGGGGAATAGGTGATCGACAGCACTCCGGTGGAGGCAATGACGATAGATAAAGAGGCCGCTATCGAAAAGTAATCCTTGTTGAGATAAAACGCGCACACAAACAGGACTATCGCCACAAACAAAAAGGCACCGCCCAGAATAACGTCGATAAGCCCGTTTTTGATATAGTCCTTAATCAGAACTCCGTGTTCCCCAATGACCACTTGATCCTTGATTCCGATCCGATCCTTAAGCGTTTCAGTCCATATGTACAGATTCTTCCCTTTGTCCCCGCTGCTTAGGGGCACGAGCAGTGAATAATTATCCTTAATATAACTGCGGTCAGCTTCAAATATGAGGCGATCCTCCACGTACACTTTAACATGCAGTGCATATAACGTATCGATATAGACTGAAGGTGAGACATATTTGAATTCAGGAAGCTTAATTTGTGTCCATATAGAAGAGATGCCGTCTGGAAGCTCCGTTGTTTTCCCGCCGGACCCGGCACTCAGCCACCCTTCTTTAACCGAAACAGGAACCATATACCCTTTGTCCCCTGCCTTGTTGCCCCATTTGATTTGCCAATTTGTGATTTCTTTAGAAGCATAATGACTTTCCGCTGATACCGTGAGCGAACCGCAGATCATAAAAAGTAAAAAAAATGCTGCTGCTATATGTAAACTTTTGACGATCAAGCGCATGTAAGCACCTCAGAAGAAAGTTTCAGAAACAAAGTGTTCTGTATTGGTATTATTTCGCGCTGGCCGTTGCCTATCCCTTCATAAAAACGAAATTCACCAAAAAAATTCTAAATTTTTCCGGCTGATGGCAATTTAACAATCACTTCGGTACCTTCATCTTTTGTACTGTGAAATTGAATGGAACCGTCCATCGCTTCTATAATACGGAAGGTAACCATGAGCCCGAGCCCTGTTCCCTTGGTTTTGTTCGAATAGTACGGCTCTCCCAGCCGGGCAAGTTCGCTAACCCTCATGCCTTCCCCGTTATCCTGCACACTGATAATAATATACTGACCTGATTTCCAGGCGGTTACTTGAATCACCCCATCCTCCTGAAGCGATTCAATGCTGTTCTTGATCAAATTGATAAAAGCCTGTTTAAACTTGGAGGCGCTGCCCTTCACTTGAAGATCGCTTTGCAGGCGGAGCTCTATCTCACCCCCCTGCAGATTGGCCAGCGGCATCAAAATGCCGGACACATGCTTCAGTTCCTCCGAAACCTCAAATACATTCACGGTTTCCTGCCCCGGTTTGGCGAAGGTCAGAAAATCCGTAATAATCAAGGAAGCCCGGTCCAGCTCCTCCATGGCCATTTTCAGGTACTCCTTTTCCTTCTTTCCGGAGCGTTCACCCAGAATCTGCAGAAATCCCCGGGTTACCTGCAGCGGATTGCGAACCTCATGGGCAACCGAAGCGGCGAGCTCACTGATGATCTCCATCTTCTCCGAGCGCTGCAGATCGTTATTAAATTTCTCCAGATCCCGGGAGTATTCCACGGTCTGTTCATAATTCCGGGCCAGCCTTCTCCCGAGGATAATGATCAGAGAAAGGAGGAACCCAACCACTCCCCATTTCCACCAATACAAATGGTATCTATGTGTGGATGAAAAGTACAGGATCAGCTCACTAAGCGAAGGAACCGCGAAAATAACAAAGCCTATCGTGAAAATAAGAGCTTCCCGGTTGCCTCTAAGTGCATGAATAACCGCAAGGACCAGCAAGTAAAAGAATTGCAGGATCATCATGATACCGGTCACTTGAACACTCATCAGTCTATACAGGTGGTCCAAGCGGTAGGAAAGTAATGTATTCAACAGCAGAAAGCCGAGACAGAATCCCGAATAAACCAATTGAAAATTACGAAACCGGACCAGCCACAGGCTTTTTCCACGTCCGAATATCCGTTCAAAATACAAGGTGAATGCCGGCAGCAGTGTGAGTAATGCCAGATCAAAACAAACTTCAATCCATTGGTCATGGCCGTGCAAGACGAGCTGCAGAAAAGGTGAGTAGGTGATCAGCAGCATACCGAAGGAAGCTATAACAAGCACAAGCCATAAGCCGCCCGAGAAAAATTCCAGCCTGAAAAACAGCAGGCACATCAACAGCGCAACAGCCATAAATATTAGGGCCGCACCGATAACAAGATCGATCAGATCCTGTTTAACATAATGGGCAAGGAGCTTATCATAATTTCCTACCCTGATGCCGCCTTCTATACCGAAACCTTTGCTGCCGCCGCTGCTCCACAAATAAAGCTGGACGCTTTTATCTTCTGCTGACAAAGGAATCAGCACTTTACTGCCATTATAATTGACCATATCTGCCGAATCGTAAATAAGAACGTTATTCTTGAAAGCTTTAAGCGTATTTCCATACACCTTATCTATAAGCAGTGCCGAATTTGCAGCTGTCGGAGGTAAAGTAAAGCGTATCCAGGCTCCTGTCATCCCTTCATTGGTGAGCGGCCTGGATGAACTTTCTGTCTGCTTTGTCCAATCCTCATCAGGTGCAGACGCAGCCTCTTCAACATCCTGTATATTTGAACTTCCCCACTTCAGCTCCCATTCCGGCAAGGCAACGCCTGACCGCTCGTCCCACTCCATGACGATACCGATAGGCACAATAGCGATCAAAAGCAGCAGCATAAATATCGCAACTACTCTCTTTGATGATGGCAACTTCATCTTGGCTCCTCAATAAATCATTAGTGGTATTTATATAGTTCATATGATTCTTATTTTCGACAACCTTCGCACTATACCTGCCTAATCTTGCAAAAAACCTCGAATTAAGTAGTTTACCCTTGGTTACACGGGGTTAAATGGCCCCTGAATTGAATATATTAAGATCAGGCTAAGAATCTCCTCTATACCCGTTCTGATTACTAATGGACAGGCTGCGCCGGGGTGTACAGATTCGGCGCCGGATAAACGGGTAAAGAACTAATATAGAAGTCGAGGAGGATAGGCTATGGACAAGAAGGAGAACATCACCGCAGACCAACCCTCTGACGAAGATGGGCTGGTAACCGAGCGGGATATCGATGAACAGTTCGGCCTGTTTCAGGAAGGGTCATTTCCCGGCGCCCTGCCGGACGACGACCAGCAAGCAGCAATTGACCATGCTGTTCCTAAAAAGGGACAGACTTAAGCAAAGGAGTTGAACGGCTATGGGTAATGAATTTAATAAAACTGAAGCCGATTTTGCATATGAGCGTTATACAAAGATGGGAGAACGCTCCCCGGAGCAGGATATTCCGTTGGAAGAACTGCGCCCGCTCGGCACGATTACCGAACAGAGCACAAGCGGCAGCGGCACGGATCAGGAAGACAGACGGCCGCTCGAATCTGCATTTACCAGCCATGAACCCGTCGGTGCCGCTCCCATTGATTTCGATGGCGTAGTGGATGACGGTGCCGATCCGGCGCTCGTAGAAGACCACATTCTGGCTGCTGACATCGGCCTCAGTGCACCTGAACCCGCTCTTCGTCCGCGGGCTGAACGGCACGGAGAGATAGCCGCTTCACCGGGAACCGGGCGGGATGAGCTGCTTGAATCCGATGCCGTCTTCGCCGCCAGGGCTGCAGGACTGACGGGCAGCGTCATTGATTATGCCGGTGACGACGAAATCCTGGACGATGAGGAAGAGGATCTGCCACTTGAGGATATTCCCGACGCCGACGAGCTTCAGCCCGGAACCGCTGTGGACCCTGCCTCACCTCCCCTGGATGTAATGCCCGGGACCGATGTCCTGAACGGATCGAACGGAGAAGAAGAATAATGTAGGACTGACGCCAAGCGCCGCCGGAAGTTATTCCGGCGGCGCTTTTCCATTAAAATGGACCAAGCCGACAGCTTATCCTAATCCGAACCTTACGGCAGCGTAATCCGCCTGTTATTTCTGCATCGCTGCCAGTTCTCCAGCATGACGGGCTGCGATGACTTTCGCCTCCAGCTTACGGGTCTTCACCAGCATCGCCGCTACCAGCAGCATCACACCGTTGATGACAAACACCCAACGGATGGGAATGAACGCGCCGAGCAAGCCGCCCATAATCGGACCGGCCATCGTTGCCAGCTGCGAAGCCGCCTGATTCAGTCCGAATGCCCGCCCGCGGAATCCCGGTTCAATGGTCTGGACTATCATTGCGTTAACCGAAGGAAGCACTCCGGCATAGAACAGGCCATAGGCAAAACGCAGTACCGCAAACTCTACATAACCTGAGACAAAATACTGAAGGATGTTCCCAATCCCCCCGCCGATCAGGCCAATAAACAGGACAAGTCCGAAGCCTTTGCGGCTGCCTATTCTCCCCCATTGCGGTGCCATAATCACAGTAGCAATCCCTACGGCGGAGAATACAATTCCCGAGCTTAGTGTAGCGGTGCTTTTGGAAATGCCCATATCAAGTAAATAAATCGGCAGCAGCGGTTCAAGGATCATTACCGAAAAAGTACTGATGCCTGCCAGCGACAGCAGGGTAATAAAGGCGCGGTTGTTTCTTGCCTCCCGGATGTCATCCCTGACCCGTGATCTGGGTGCAGAGCGGTCGTAGTTCTCCTCTTTGGCGAAGAAAGTAGCGATTAGAGCCGAGACTAGAACGATCGCCGCCGAGAACAAAAAGGCGCTGCGGTTGCTGGTATAATAACTCACTATGCCACCAATGAGCGGTCCGATGATACTGCCGGTAGCTCCCGCAGTCGACATGATGCTCAGCGCATAACCGGTCTTATCCTCGGGCGTATTGGTGGCCACCATGGCGATGGCTGCCGGAACAAAGCCTGCCAGCAGCCCCTGAAAAATCCGTACGATCAGAAATACATATGGGTCATGGACGAAGAAATTAATTAAGTATAAGGCCGCCAGACTGAAGCCCGAGCGGATCAGCATCGGTTTGCGGCCATATTTATCAGCCAGTGAACCCCAATAAGGTGAAATCAGCGCACTGGCCAGGAAGGTGATGCCGAAGCTGACCCCCGACCAAATCTCCAAATGACTCGTGACCCCTAATTGGTCACTCAAAAAAATGGAAAGGAACGGAATCGAGATCGAATAAGCCGTACTGCAAAAGAAAACACCCACCCAAAGCACGATCAGGTTCCGCTTCCACGAAAACTGCATGAAGCACACATCCCTTCTGTTATACCTTGGAAGCATCTACCTATTCTACCCCTCTTTTGAACTTGTGCCAATCCCGGCCCATGTACCTCACTTTGCAAGAAGTGGGACAAAGAAGGTATGATAATGAAGAAGAACATGAGATGAACAAGGAAAAAGGAGAGATTACGAACGTGAAGCTAACAAGAAAAAAACCCGTCATCCTTCTGATGATGATGACACTGCTGCTGATCATTGTATCCGGATGCGGCAACAAACCGGCTAACGGCAATGAAGCGGTTAATTCCGGCAACAACAAAACGTCAGGTAATACTGCAAACAGTGAGGCCAGCCCCGCTCCGCAAAAAGAAGACGCTGCTGCGGCTACCGAAGGCGTCCCTTCTGCAACAGCCAGCCACCCGGTCGTAACTATAGAGATGGATAACGGCGGCATTATCAAAGCAGAGCTCTATCCGGAAGTCGCTCCAAATACTGTCAATAATTTCATCTCCCTCATTAAAAAGGGATTTTACGACGGAACCATATTCCATCGCGTGATTCCCGGCTTCATGATTCAGGGCGGCGATCCTGATGGCACAGGCATGGGCGGACCGGATTACAGCATTTCCGGCGAATTCTCCGGCAACGGGTTCACCAACAACCTGCTGCATACAGAGGGGGTTCTTTCGATGGCCAGAAGCCAGGATGTCAACTCTGCCGGATCACAATTTTTTATTATGGCAGCCGCTTATCCGAGCCTGGACGGAAGCTACGCAGCTTTCGGCAAGGTTACAGAGGGTCTTGAGGTAGTGGAATCCATCGTCAACCTGCCGCGTGACGATTCGGACCGCCCGGAAGCGCCTCCGGTGATGAAGAAGGTTACCGTAGATACACTCGGTGTCACTTATCCGGAACCGCAGAAGGTACAGTAGCCTTTGATGTTTCATCTGCTCTGAAAGTCAAGAGCCCATTTCCGCTTAACCGGAAATGGGCTTTTGACTTATTTATATAGAAGAAACGCTATCTTCTGCTGATGGCGTAATGCTCATTCCGCAGGAACGTGCTGCGGCTTGTGCGCAGCAGAGCAATCCGCTCTTCTGCCAACCGGTCTGCAGCGGCATAAGCCGGTATTCCATTGGCCTGTGAAATCTCCAGCACACGGGTAATGCTGCCATAGATCTTGGCAATTTTCTTAAAAGCCCGTTCTTTATTATAGCCGTTCAATTCGTCGGCAACGTTGATTACGCCACCTGCGTTAATGACATAGTCCGGTGCGTAAACGATACCCTTGGCGTGCAGGGCATCACCATGACGCGGCTCCTTCAGCTGATTGTTGGCCGCACCTGCGACAACCTTCGCCTTAAGCAGCGGCAACGATTCATCATTAATGGTTGCACCGAGTGCGCAAGGAGCATAAATATCGCAAGCTACCGAGAGGATGTCCGCAGGATCAACTGCTTTGGCCCCATAGGCCTCCACTGCCCGGGCCACAGCTTCCTTGTTAATATCCGTTACAACAAGCTGTGCTCCCTCTTCGTGAAGATATTTGCACAGTGTAAAGGACACGTTGCCTACACCTTGTACTGCCACCGTCTTGCCAGCCAGCGAATCACTGCCAAAAGCCGCTTTGGCTGCGGCCTTCATCCCTTGATACACTCCGAAAGCAGTAGCCGGTGAAGGATTGCCGGAGGAACCGTAAGTGGCCGAAATCCCGGTAACATAATCCGTCTCCTGATGAATAATATCCATATCCTCTTCTGTGGTGCCTACATCCTCCGCTGTGATATAACGGCCGTTCAAACCTTGTATGTATCTGCCGAAGGCCCGGAACATCGCCTCGTTTTTGTCTTTTTTGGGGTCGCCGATAATCACCGTCTTCCCGCCGCCGAGATTTAGTCCCGCTACAGCATTCTTGTACGTCATGCCTTTGGCCAGCCGCAGCGCATCGACAATCGCCGCTTCCTCGGAAGCATAAGTCCACATTCTTGTTCCGCCCAGTGCGGGCCCCAGTGTTGTGTCATGAATCGCAATGATCGCCTTTAACCCTGATGCCTTATCCTGACAAAACAACAGCTCTTCGTAATCGTCCTGCTGCATTGCTGCAAACAATTCCATTTTGTTCATTTCCCCTATCTCATCTCTTTGGTCGTGTTACGTTTCATAACAAAGCTAGTACACCAGGAGCGGATTGTCAATATCATTTGTCCTCTCTCCGTGGATTTTTTGAAAAAACTGACTTTACCAGACACTAACTTCACCTTTGATGTGATATTAGTCAAAGAAATATCAGATTGACTCTGCTACTCCCAGTATTGGTCGGGCCGGTACTCAATCTCGGACTGGACCGCTATCGTTAGACATCCTGAAGACGCGTTGTAATCTACCGCATTATCGCCTACATAATACCAATGTTTGATAACCGGCCCCTCCGCAGGCTCCTCGAAACGGAACACATTGAGCTCGGACTTCAGCTCCACCACTGCTGCCCCTTTATCGGAAGCTACCCCGCAGATCGTAATTACCGTCAATGTGCCTTGCGGATCAAACGTATAGGTCGGACCGTCCGTGCTGCTGACCAGCAATCGTCCTGTTACCGAATGCTTAACCAGCACTCTCTCCTGCTGCGCCATTATATGTCCCTCCTTGTCACTGTACTTTGTAAGCAGCTACGGTAAATCAATCACCATAACCAGGGTATTCTCTGCAGCGGCAAGACTTAATGCACTGACCTCTTCAACCCGTGCCGAATCCCCCGGCAGCAGCACGACCTCCCCCTGCAGCTTCAGCCGTCCTTCAATTAGATATATAAAAATGCGCCGTCCCTGCTCCTGTTGAAAAGATAATACTTGGCCGGCTTCCGCCCGGCCGAGATAAATCGTCATATCCTGGGCAATACCCACGACCTCTTCCGAAGGCTCTGCAGCCACCACAGGCAGCATTTTTCCTTCAAGCTTCGCCGGATCAAATCGGCCGGTGCTGTAAGAAGGTGCCGTTCCGCGGGTACGCGGCATGAACCAGAGCTGCAGCAGCCGTACCGGCTCACTGTCCGAGGGATTATGCTCCGTATGAATAGCGCCGGTTCCAGCCGACATGCGCTGAATGCCGCCGAAGGTTGTTTCTGCTACATTACCCAAATTATCTTCATGGCGCAGCCTGCCGGACAGCACGATGGAGACGATCTCCATGTCGCTGTGCGGATGGGCGCCGAAGCCCCTGCCTGGTGCGATGGTATCATCGTTGCAGACGCGCATCGGACCAAACGAGGTATTACCGGGATCATAGAAATCACCGAACGAGAAGCTGTGGCTGCCCTGCAGCCAGCCGTGATCAAAACGGTGGGCGGATTGTGCCGGATAGACTTGAATCATATGATCCCCTCCTGATAGTTTTGTGAGCATTCCTTCAAAGCTCTGCTTCGAACAAAACTGACTTCGAAAGCATCTGCTAACAATATTTTAGCAGAAAGCACCGCAAAACAAAAAAACCGGCCAGCTTACGCTGACCAGCCCCTGCTTCCCTTGACAGGTGAAGCTATTTAACCCTGAAATCCGTTCCAATGGGTAACCTGCTCCAGCGGCAATCTGACGGTTGGCCGTCCTTCCACCGCTGCCTTGCCTAGAGCAATCAGCATCACTGTTATATAACGCTCAGGGATCTGGAACAGCTCTCTGAAGCCATCGGGGTTGAAGCCGCCCATAGGAACAGTGTCATAGCCTTTCGCTTTGGCTGCAAGCATAAGCTGCATGGATACCAGTCCGCCGTCAACACGAGCGATGTTGTTCAGCACCTCAACCGGCATGCTGGAATATCCATCCCGGCTTCTCTTCGCCATGGCAGCTCCCACTTCCGGAGTCACATATCCGGCAGCCTCCGCGTACTCGTAAATAGCCTCTGCATTGCGGTATGCCTCGGAATCACCAAGCACGGCGATAATGGCAGAAGCTTCTACCGTCTGCTGCTGGTTGTTGGCGATAGGCAGCAGCTGTGCCTTCAGCTCCTGATCCGTAATGACGATGAACCGCCATGGCTGCAGATTGGAGGAGGATGGTGCCAGAACCGCCTCTCCTAGAATCTCCTTGATCTCCTCCTCGGAAATCTTCCAGGATAGATCATATTTGCGCACCGAATGCCGTTCGCGGATCACCTTGTTAAATTCCACTTCCGTTTTCAATTCCGTTGACATCACACTACTCCTCCTCTTCCTAATCCGGTTTATATTCTGTGTTTATTAACACACAGTTAAAAACAAAAAAATATACTCTCCCTGCGGCAACTCATCATGACGTGTTTAACTGTATTTTAATATGCACAGTATAATTCAAATAAATGAATCCTGTCAACAACCTGCTTTGCGCACCATATCGGCAAGCGTGTACTGCTCCAGCACGCCAAGCACACTGCGATCCATTTCCTCCAAAACATCTCCGCAGGCCGCCTTCATCTGCTCTCCGAAAGCATTGATGCACATCGTATCTTTTACCGCTTTATTGCGGGATTCCCCCACTTCCAGCGCCAGGTATATTTCCGCGAGCGTCAGCTCCTCCGGGGCACGGTTCAGCAAATATCCGCCATCCCTGCCTTCCCGGGTCACCAGGATATGCTCTCTGGTCAGCTTCGCCATCGTGCGTCTCAACAGCGTTGCCTCCGACGAGAGAAGCTCGGCGATCTCACAGCTTGAACAGGTGTCGCCCTTTTTCGCCAGGATCACAAGCGCCTGCAATACCAGTCCAAACGATTTATATTGAAGAGCTCCGCTGTTTCGTGTTTTTGTCATTATTCCCGCTCCTTTCGGTACATTCATGTAAGCTTAGTATAGAGCCCATCCCCAATTTTGGCAAAGAGAAAGCCCTGCCGGCATCGCAATACGATCTCGGGAGAGCTTGGCCGTTCGCGGAACTGCAAATTTCTTGATATCCGTATATTCCGTTTAGATTGTAGAGATTTGGATTTCAGAAACAACCGCCCATTCCTTGGAAGTAGTATCCTTCAGATACACCTGGATCTTATAATTTCCCTTTTCACTAAAGGTGCTGGAGAACTCAGCGGATTTGAACCAGAAGCTGTCCTTCTTGTCCTTGACCGGCGCGGCATCAATATTTTCTGTTTTGCCCTCCGGATCGCTGATGATTATTTTCAAATCGGATATCTCCGTCTTCAGGCTGTCCACCTGCACCAGAACCGAAAATTTATTGCTGACACCGCTTCTGACCTTTCCAAAGATCTTCCCCTGATCATCAAGCAACGCTATGTTAACATTCGGCTTATAGACACGGATAGCCTTGGCGGATTCGTCCCAGAACATAAGCGCCTGCAGCCCCCCAATCAGCTGCTGGGCCGGCAGATAGGTCTCTCCATCAACTGATAATCCTGCTTGTTTTTGCAGCACATTGTTCAAATAGACCGCTATATCCGGTTTGCCGGGCGCAGCATAAAGCATGGTTCCACCTGAAATCATCGTTATACAAACGGCTGCCAAAACCTTCTTTTTTATCTTCCCCATTCTTACTCCCCCTCTCTGTGACTATGCTGTTTATACCCTTCCGAGGGCAATTAGTTGCATAATATTAGAAAACAGTATAGCCGAACATTTGGTAGATCCAAACGGCGGCAGATGTGCATTGCCAAAAAAACCGGCTGCCCCCGTCCTGTTAAGGATGGCACAGCCGGTTTCTCTGAAATCATATGATTAGGAACAGGACAACGTCCAGTCTTCCATGCAATTGTTACAGCTTGGCAATCGTTTCAGTAAGCACTGGCACGATTTGCGATTTGCGGGAAACTACACCCTTCAGAATGGCTTTGTTATCATCCAGCTTTACATTATAAGCCTGCTCTACAGCACCTGCAACGCGGCCCAGAGCCAATCCTACGGAATCGTTGTTCAGGATATCTGTAACAACGAACAGAAACAGATCAAGTCCTTTGTCAACAATGATCGTGTTCAGCGCAGCTTCCAGCTCTACCTGCTTGGAGAGTACATCGTTCACATCCACCGCATTTACCTGGGCAATTTCTACTTTGTATTCACCCATTTTGAATTCCTTGGCATCCAGGGAAATCAGCTGTGCAATGCTCTTGTCGCTGAGGTCTGCTCCAGCCTTAAGCATGGAAAGTCCGTAGCTGTCTGCATCCACACCGGCAATTTCAGCCAGCTCACGCGCTGCTGCCACATCTTCTCCGGTGCAGGTTGGCGATTTGAACAGCAAAGAATCGGAAATAATGGCGGACAACATCAGACCGGCGATTTCCTTCGGAATCGCTACTCCGTTTTCTTTGTACAGCTTGTTCAGGATTGTTGCTGTGCAGCCAACCGGCTCGGCACGGTAGTACAGCGGATGAGCCGTTTCAAAGTTGGCGATCCGGTGATGGTCGATAACCTCAACAACCCGCACCTGATCAATATCATTTGCGCTTTGCTGCCGTTCATTATGGTCAACCAGAATGACCTGTTTAACTTCGCCAGCCACATTCTCTACCAGACGCGGAGCTGCCACTCCAAATTGATCGAGCGCAAATTGCGTCTCGCCGCTTACTTCTCCCAGACGAACCGGCTCGGCATCCCAGCCCAGTTCTTTTTTCAGTGCCGCATAAGCAATTGCTGAACAAATCGTATCCGTATCCGGATTTTTGTGTCCAAAGATCAATGTTTTTTCCATTTCCAATCTCCTTACTTTGTTTTTTGTGAGAATAATATACCATACATTGATAGGGACTAGCCAGATTGTGCGGCAGAACTTAAGTTTGAGGCCACCATTTATCCGCCAGTCAGGGAAATAAAAATGCAGAATAAAAACGCCGTACTATTGCTTCCCGTCACCGTCATGGATCAGCAGCTGGCCGAGCCTTTCCGCCAGCGTACCTCCGCCGACCAAAGAAACATTGCCGATCCGCTCACTGATTTTCTCAAGAAACTCAAGCTCCTTCAGACGGTATAGCGTTTTGTTCTCGTCCATCAGCTTTGCCGTGTTCAGCAGACTGCGGGTGGAGGCTGTTTCTTCGCGCCGGGTGATCAGATTGGCCTGTGCCTTCTTCTCTGCCAGCAGCACGGTATTGAGAATATCCTTGATCTCTCCCGGTAGAATAATATCCTTCACTCCGGCGGAGTGGAACTGTACGCCATACCCTTCACTCTGCTCCTGCAGACGGGAGAGTACAAAAGCCCCCACCTCCTGCTTCATCCGCAGCAGATCATCAAGCTTCAGGCTGCCGACGTATTCACGGAGCACCAGCTGCAGGCTGATATACATTTGTTCCTCCACCGATTTGATCGCCAGCGTCCGCTGCGGATTCACAATCGAATACTGGCAGACAAAGTTGAGCCTGAGGCTAACCTTATCCTCTGTCAGCATCTCCTGACCGGTCATATCCATTTGCTGCTGGCGCAGGTCAACGGTTTTTACCGCCACCTTCACCGGACCTCTCCAGAAATCATATTTGCCCGGAGGCAGCTCCCGCTGCAGCACATTATTGAAATAAAGAATGCCGATTTCATGTGCGGCTACCTCAAAGCTCTGAATCGCATATGGAAAACACGGCAGGATGGAGCGGTCAATCTCCGCCGGAATCTCCGGCTGGCGGCTATCGGCGCGGATGAACCGGTGCGTGCTGAGCTCCGTCCAGAAAGCATGCTGGCCAGGAGGAAGCAAGCTTCTGAACCTTTCGTCCTCATAATGCAGCACATATTCATAATCCGTTACATTCACAATCTCTAGGTCGCGCAGCAGCGCTACGTCCTGCATGAAAACTTTCAACGCTTTGCCGGGGACGCTGAACGGCTCGCTTAATTTCAACTTTTCGATTTTCTGATCCGTAAAGCCTGTCAACCAGTATGTACCGGGCTCTAAATATTTGTCGTAGCTGCCTTTCTTGAACAGTAGTCCGCGTTCATCGGCAGCAATCGTGATTTTATTTAACATTAGTTCCTCCCGAATCCGCCTTGATTCTCTGACTTGAGGCGGTTCATCTGATCGTCGACCCCGGCAAGGAGATTCTCCCGGCTGCGGCTGCGGAACCGGTCTTAAGGAGCGGGGAGAGGCAAGTTCTCGAAGGAAAGGTTCACGGCATAACATCTTGGCCCGCCTGCAGCCTGAAAAGTTATGCAATGCCTGACCCTCTATCCGTGCCCGTTCCCGGCTCCGGTATCCGCCGGCTGCATAGCAGCGCTTCCGGCGCCTGCCCGAAGGACAGGCCGAGAATCTCCGGCAAAGGTCTACTCATGTGCATTACTCAAATTTTACCAAAGTCGCTTAAAAGGCGATGGGGATTCGAACCCCGAAGGAGGATAAGTCCCGGATCTGCTCTGCAGTATGCCCGGTCATACAATGGCGGGCACTGCGGGATCATCAGAAATCCCCGCTAAGCACGCAGATGGTAAATACCCAAATCTATTATAATTTGTAAGTACCTCATTAATAAAGCTAAATTCCTATAGGCTTGCGGGCATTCATCCAGAATCGTCTCCAGGGAACGGTGGTTGACGATGATCTCTTCCTCCGTGCCCACCTTCAGCGCCCCTTTACAGTGCACCAGCACCGGCAGTCATCAAGGTATCTGACGTTTGGTCTTCGGAAGCGCCTCTGGCACTGCTTCGCCGTTCAGCGGTTCGTTGTCCGAGAACAGATCGGGATTCACAGCCAGCATCCGGCTTAGGATTTCAGTGGTTTCTGCTGTGCCGCAGATCATTGCCACTGCATCCCCAAAGCTGCCCTTGCGTAAAGCACCGCCTTCTTGAAGCACCGGCTCCACCTTCCAAAAATGCTGCGACCAGGACAGTCCGCAATGTCTGCGGGAAGGCACGGCGATTTCTTCACCTTCGGGCGTAACCGTGTATAGCAGCTCGTGGTCATCGGTCATTCTGCCGGGAATATCCACCCATTCCTCGATGCCATGGATGAACGTATTCCGCCGTAAATCGACGCCAAGCAGCATAATGTCGGCTTTGCGGTCGAGCAGCTTACCATAGACTGAATCCCGTGAGCAAGGCGTATCCCGGCTTTCCTCTCCGGCAATGAACGCCTGCGCATCCTTGCCCAGGGCGGCCACGGAATGGGTCGGATGCCAGGAACGGATCACTCCCGGACGGCGGCGGAACAATTCCGGCAAAATCCCGACGCAGACAGGGGAGTTTAGTACATCAAATCGCGGATTAGTGGCATTAATATACGACCAGGTGTGTGTCGGCAGCACAAGCAGCCCGTCCTTCATATACTCACTGAGCACATCCAGTACCGTGTCCGCGCCTCCCTGCACCTCACCGATGCTTTTTAACGAAGAATGAACGAGGAGTGTCCCCGACGGGTTGATTTCAAGTGCCTTCAACTGTTCAAACAAGCCTGTTTTGGTGTGCATTTTGTTTCTCTCCTTCACGAAATTGTACGGATCATAAATCCTTTATTGCAAATTAGGTTATTAACTGATAAAATTATAGTTACTTAACAATATTCACAAAAGTTCAAATCTGTATACTCGCCGTTGTGTTCTATCCGATTTCCATATGAACCGAACGATTCCAATACATGCTTAGGTAACTAACAGGAGGTAATATACCATGAGTTTAACATTAAAAGGACTCCACCACGTATCCGCGATTACAAAGAACGCACCGGAAAATTTCAAATTTTATACCCAAGTGCTTGGTCTGCGCCTGATTAAAAAGACCGTAAACCAAGATGATATCTCCGTGTATCATTTGTTCTACGGGGATGAGCTGGGCAATCCGGGGACAGAATTGACTTTCTTCGAGCTTCCGAATGCTGGACGCAACCGGGACGGCAATAACAGCATCTCTGCCCTTTCACTGCGTGTGCCGGATGATAAGGCGCTTGATTATTGGAAACATCGCTTAACCGGGTTCAGCGTAGAGCATGATGAAATCACTGAGCGGGGCGGCCGCAAGACATTGGCCTTCCGTGATCCTGAGGGACAGCGTTTCAATCTGGTCTCGGACGAGAACAACCAGGGCGTGCCCGGCGGCAAACCTTGGGATAAGAGTCCTGTTCCGATAGAGTATGCCATTGTCGGTCTGGGCCCCGCACACTTAACCGTCGAAACAGCAGAACACACCGCCTTGGTGCTGGAAGATCTGCTTGGCTTCCGCCGCAAAGGCAGCTATCCTTCGCCCGCGGCCGGGCAGCCGGACATCATTGTATACGAAACCGGAGAAGGCGGTTCCGGCACAGAGGTGCATCTGGAGGAACGCAATGACCTTTCCCAGGAACATCTCGGACGGGGCGGTGTTCATCATGTGGCCTTCCGCGTGGATAACGAAGAGGAATTAAAGCAATGGATCGAGCGTATCCGCACAGTACAGCTGCCCAATTCCGGGTTCGTTGACCGCTTCTACTTCCGCTCCCTCTACTTCCGCGAGCCTAACGGCATATTGTTCGAGCTGGCTACGGACGGTCCGGGCTTTGCCACGGACGAACCGCTTGAGCACCTGGGTGAATCACTTGCCCTGCCGCCGTTTCTGGAAGCGAAGCGCGCACAGATTGAAGCCCATCTGAAGCCGCTTGATACCCGCCA
Organism: Paenibacillus sp. FSL L8-0470; assembly: GCF_038008625.1. Lineage (NCBI taxonomy): Bacteria > Bacillati > Bacillota > Bacilli > Caryophanales > Paenibacillaceae > Paenibacillus > Paenibacillus sp. FSL L8-0470. The sequence goes on along the minus strand of NZ_JBBOZM010000001.1, from coordinate 1,054,547 downwards.
GCAGTCTTAATCCGGCTGTCTCTTAGTTCTAGATACTGAAGCATGCCTCTTATATTAAAAAGCCGCATTCTCTGTGAATGCGGCTTTGTTCATACTGCTGAATTCTGCAGCTGGATATTTAGATTTCCGACCAGGTAACGGTGAAAACGTTATAGCCGGGCTGTGCTGTCGAAGCTCGGCCCCAGATGGAGACCGGGCTGATTCCGCCCAGTTTGCCGGTAATCTTCACAGCTGTTGCAGTTACTGTCTCTGAGGCATTCTCCGACCGTTTAATCCGGGCATATTCACTATACACGAAACCCATCGTAGCCAAAGTCTCCTGGGTCATATAGGTAAAGGAGGCCTTCATGACTCCGCCCGAATCCGTATCCAAAGTTGGTGTAACCACGGCATCTGCCGGAATCGGGAAATCCTTCGGCAGATTAGCAGGCCGCTTCACACCTGCCGCCGGGGTGCTTGTACCGCTGCCGGAGTTTCCGGAACCCGCAGTACCTCCGGTGCTTCCAGAGCTTCCAGTGCTTCCTGACGCTGCTCCAGTTTCGGACCCGCTGCCAATTCTCACTTTGGCATTAACCGCATCATAGGCAACAGGCACATCCAGGGCATCTGAGATGGAGCGAATCGGCAAATATGTCGTCCCCTCATAGGTGATCGGAGCCAAGGTTTTGCCGTTGGCATCCTTCAGCCAGTAGGGAGTGCCATCTACGACAATACCGAGTCCATGGTTCAAGTAAGCCTTGATCTGCTGCAATTTACTTCCTGCGTATACGCCAGCAGAACCGGTTACGGCCATGCCGGCTACAATTGTGGCAATCAGCCATTTTTTATTCATAGCAATCCTCTCCCGTATATTGAATGATGTGGATTTGAATTTAGCGTCTTACTATAATTTAACACCGGGAGAGCATTTCAACCTGTTAAGCCTCCAACTTCAGGCGATAATTCTAAGAAGCTCGGACAGATCCCGGATTTCATATGTAGGCTTAATCCCCGCTTCATTGGCTTTCTCCAACGGATTGAACCAGCAGGTGTCGATCCCATAATTCATCCCGCCCTGGATATCTGATGTCAATGAATCGCCCACAATCAATACTTTGCTCTTATCCGTAATCCCAAGTTTGGCAAAAGCATAATCGAAAATCCCGGGCTCCGGCTTCTGCGAGCCTGCCTCCTCGGAAATAATAATCTGCTCAAACGTATTGCAGAGTGGCGAACCTTGAATTCTGGACAACTGCACATCTTTGATTCCATTCGTGATAATCGCAAGTCTGCAGCCGGTAAGCCCGCCGCACAGTTCCACCGCCCCCTGAATCAAATAGGTCCCCTCACCCAAAAAGCGCAAGTAGACTTCGCTGAAGGCCTCCGGACTGTATTCGAGTTTGTGGCGCGCAAACAACCGGTTGAACCGTTCCACCCTGAGCGCCGCCGAGGTAATCCGCCCCTGCTCCAGATCCTTCCACAGCGCCTGATTGATTTCGCGGTAGCTGACCGCATATTCCTCCGCCCCCGTCGGCAGCCCGAAATGGGCAAACACATTTAGAAAAGCCTGTCCTTCCGCCATTCCATAGTCAAACAGCGTATCATCGGCATCGAATAAAATAACCTCGTATTTCATAATTCCCCTCCAGTTTTATGTTTCGTCGACAAACGTTCTGCTTCTGCGATATAATTTAGACAGACCTGCTTAAAAAAATCAACGGTGGTGATTGTCATTTTATACGTTTTATCGTTTCTGGTGTCATTTTTCATCGTCTATTGGCTGATTCCTCCGCTTAGCAAACTGGCTTTCCGGCTTGATTTTGTGGACAAGCCCCGTCAGGATGTCGAACGCAAAATACATAGGGAGCCCATCCCTCTGACAGCCAGCTATGCCATATTTATCGGATTTTTCATTACATATCTGCTGTTTGCCCGTGACTTCTCACTGGAGACACTAGCCCTGTTCATCGGCGGTGTGCTGCTGTTGACTATAGGCACCATTGATGACTGGTACAAAACCAAGGGTAAGGATTTCCCGGCACTGCCCAAGTTTATCGTACAGATTGCAGCGGCGATCCTTGTTTTTCTCTCGGGTAATGCCTTTACCGGGTTCATTAATCCGTTCTCCGGTGATTACATCTCCCTGCCGGTTATTCTGCAGTTCGTGCTGACGATCATCTGGATCTTCGGCGTAACTACTGTCATTAACTTCTCTGACGGCATGGACGGATTAGCCGGGGGACTCACGGCCATTTCGGCAGTCACCCTGTTTATTGTCGCTGTGACCAAAGGGCAATCTACTTCCGCAATCATGGCTATTGCTCTTGTCGGAGTTACACTTGCCTATCTGCGCTACAACAAGGCACCAGCCAAAATCTTCATGGGTGACGCAGGCGCCACGTTCCTCGGCTTCATTCTGGCTGTGATCGCGCTGGACGGCGCGTTCAAGCAGGCAACAGTGCTGTCTTTGTTCATCCCGATATTAGCGCTTGGCGTGCCGATTTTCGATAATATCTTTGTCGTCATCAAACGCTTCATCCAAGGCAAATCGATCTATCAGGCCGACGCCACCCAGGTGCATTACCGCCTGCTCAAGGCCGGTCTTAACCAGAAGCAGGTTGTTGCCGTGCTTTATCTGGTCAGCGTGTGCCTGTCGCTGTCCTCGATCATCCTGTTGCTGATCGAGACTTAACAGACTGCGTATACTCAAACTGCCGGACTTGTATGAGCGCAGAAATAAGAAAAACACTCTTAACATGCAGGGTGTTTCAGACTGTAGACCCATAGGGTTTCAGAACTTGTCCCTGAGTTCTGAAACCCTATTATTATTTGGTTTTTACATATTTACCTGCGTTCTCTTATATAAAACTGGTATTGCCGCTGCTATAAGGATCATACCCATAAAAGCGGGTGCGGCAGACCCAAGTGATACATAGATTTGACCTCCTATGACAGGCCCAATCATTCTTGCTAAAGCCTGAATAGATTGGCTCCCCCCTTGAATCCTTCCTTGTTCACTAGAATCGACAGACTTGGAGAGCATCCCATTAAATGAAGGCCCAAAGATCGAATCACCAAAACCAAATATAAACATGCCAGCGATAAAAAGAGGATAGAATGAGAACAAAGCAGATAGCGCAATAAGACTGTAGCCTATAATCTCTGAAACCATTCCAAGAACTGCTATCTGTTTATCACTAAGTTTTGTCAAAAGCTTTGGCATTATGAAACCTTGTGAAATGATGTCTTGAGCGCCCATAATTGAAAACACAAGTCCGATTAGTGCAGGCTTCCAACTGAAAGTATCCACTGTAAATTGGGATAAAACTGCCTGTAAAGATCCGTTAGGTATCCAAAGTAAGAACGCCGAGACAAGTAGCCTTTTTAAGTTTTTCGTGGAAAGCAGGCTTGCAAGCTGTGTAAATGGATTCAGTCTTACAAAGGTAATCTCCTTTAGTCTATTATTCCTGCCAAGGCTCTCAGGCATAAAAAAGAATCCATAAACAACATTCAATAAAGTTATTATTGCTCCAAAATACATGGGTACAGCATAACCAAACTTGGCAAGTACTCCGCCTAGAGTTGGGCCAATAACGGTGCCTACACCTACAACCGCACTCACCCATCCAAAGTATTTGGTTCTCTGCTCTGGAGGAATGATGTCTGCAAAATATGCGAAGATCGTGCTTACACTCCCGCCTGTTATACCTTCTATTATGCGCCCGGCAAATAGTACCCATAGAGCTCCACCTATGCCAAAAATGAAGTAACCGATCGCGGAACCCAAAAGGCATACTAAGAGCAATGGACGACGGCCGTATTTGTCGCTCAAAACCCCAAGTACGGGAGCCGCAAAAAACACGCAGAGGGCATAAACAGAGGTCAGCAGCGTAACAACTATAGCTTGTTCTCCCGGATTGCTTGTATAAGGCTGCACTAAGAATGGGACGACAGGCATTATGATACTGAAGCCTATTCCGCAAAGAAACACAGAGATAAGACCGAATATTAAAGCGTGTTTATCTACGGCTTGTTCTGTGTTCTGTTCATTGTGTGATCTAAATATGGACATTTAAATTCTCTCCTCAAAAACCGTTATTTCGTTTCCTTGTCAACAAAATAATATCTCCGTTTTGTTTCCTTGTCAACAAATTAAATAGCAAAAAAGAGCAGCCCGTTCTCAATAGAACCCGGCTGCCTGTGGTTTCATTTTCATTATTCAAAGTTATTCCGGCTTAAAATCTATACCCAGTTTTTTTATTTCTGCATCCAAATGCCTACTATACTTTTCCACGAAGCTAAGCATACTGTCGAATTGCTCCTCGGTTACCTGCTCAAATACGGCTTTATCCCGCTCTTGAAACTCTTTGTGCAGGTCCTCATGGATTTTATAAATTACTTTCCCTTGCTCAGTAAGCCTAAAATAGATTTCTTTCTTGTTATCCTGCTTCTGGTAGCTTTCGATAAGGCCCTTTTTTATGAGCTTCTTAGTCATTTTACTTATGGCACCGCGAGTCATATAAAAGGACTCCGCAAGTTTAGTCACGTTGGAATCCACATTTTTTTCAATGTATTCGATGCAATGTACTTCAGAAGACTTATAACCTTTAAGACTGTCTTCCATCTTATCCTTATTGAGCCAAACCATCTTGTTATATACGTCCCTGAAGCCCATTATGACCTGTTCTTCTTTGTTCATGGCCTGTCCTCCCCCCGCTCAGTGCATTAACAATATAATATAGTATATTTTTGTTTCTATTTCAACATTGTCAAAATAATTGATTAAATAACCAATACACGAATGGAGGGAATATAGTGTGATTTAAAACAGATTCACAATAAATTTGACAAAGCAAATAGGGTTTTGAAACAGAAATAATTCGTTTCAAACCCCTTTTTGTCTACAATTGAGACACCCTTAACCTACAGGGTGTTTTTTTATTCACTGAGTCCCCCCGTGGTGGCGGGCCAGTTGGTATTGGTAACTGCGGCTGCTTTCCGGGTTGGTGCTGACTGCTGCAACTGGGGTTCAGCTTAGAATCCGGGCTCATAATTGTACTTCGTACAACTAAATAGGCAGAAATCAGCTCTCGTCACGGTTTAGTTGTACTTCCTGCAACTATAATCGCAAGTTTGTCAATTACGGGCAAATATTCTCTGTTATAAATGCACGGAATACAACTAACTCTCGGCATATGCCAAAATCCCCTTATTTAGCTGTATAGAATGCAGTTATCCTAGAACTCCTACTTTTTGGGGTACATCTCCGCCTATCATCCTTCCTACGTCCACCCTCCGCTTCTCCATCCATCCTCAATCCCCGTGTCCTATCAAACAAACTCTAAGTCAGTCATCCTTATGGGTGAAATCATATAGTCTCCGGTAAATAGCCACAATCTCCGGCATCGGCATCCGGACGAGTCCGCTCGACGACGGGGCGACGAACTCGCGCACGCCATCCACTACCGGTTCTATATGCTCCTGAAATCCCCAATCTGCTTTTGGTTTACGGCTGAATTCAGTGTAGACGCCCTTGCCTACAAAGCAGGCTACCTCCGGCCGGTAGAGCGTCAGCTTGGCACGAAGCAATTCCCGCCCCTCGGCATACTCCTCGCGGCTAATATCCTCGGCCCCGCGGGTCGGACGGGCTACAATATTCGTAAAGCCGTAGCCGAGCTTCAGCAGTTCACCGTCCTCCGAGGCATCATAAAGGCGCGGAGTCAGCCCTGACTGCTCAAGAATCCGCCAGAAATTATTGCGCGGATTCGCATAATGATGCCCCAGCTCGCCCGAGCGTAGACTTGGATTGAATCCAATGAAGACGATCTGCAATCCGTGATCCAGGTGATCCGGCACCTCTTCCATATCACATTCCTCCTGTTGTGGAGATTTGGTGCTACTGTTCTTCCGGGGCACTTAATGGCGTTATGCAGGCAGCCGGAACCGGCTCAGCCAGCCATACCTCATTTCCGGCATAATAGAAGGTTACACCAGACTCTACAGCCTTAACCGTATCCACGGCGAGCAAAACAAGCTTGCCCCTGCGGCTTCCGGCCAGGGTAGCGAAATGGAGCCCCTCCGATAAATGCACGTATTGCCTGCCCATCGGCTGCAGCCCCTCTTTTACAATCGCCGGCAGCGCATTCTGGTGAGTGCCATGATAGAGCACGGACGGCGGTGTTCCCGGTTCATAGGCAACTTTGGTGTGGCTGTGTCCGTATCTTGCTTTAATCCGGTCCCCCTCAATGGCGAACCGCTGCTTCTCACTGTTCGTGACCGTTTGGCGGATATCTTCTTCTGTAATATGAGACCACTTTGGGATTGCATTTATCACTGCGAGCAGTTCCTCCAGCAGACAGGAACCGTCCTCAGGATCAAGAAATAGTCCATACTGCTGCGGCGTGTGCCGAAGCAGCTTGGTCATAAATTTGCTGAGCGAAACTTCAGCGGTATGGTTTAACATAAGTTGCACCTCTTAAAACCACTTTCGTAGAATTAATTTCGTATTTGGATTCCATCCCTATAGCTTACAACCGTGGATCCACCGGCTCAGATTCCAGTGCCAAAGCAGCAAGCACGCATTCATGAATCCGCTCCAGCGGCTCTTTTTGGCTAGCAGATGAGAGAGCATTCCTGCTCCTGTCCCTGTCGCCTTGATGATTAAATGCATAAGGTTGATCTCTCCTTAGGATTCGCTTTGATTTCCCCCGCCTGAAGTCCAGCGGCTGTCTTCTCCCCATACTTCCAGCAGCGCGGCCCGGAACAGTTCATCCAGAGCAGCATCCGCTACACCGCCCATGCTTCGAAATTGCGAAGCCGCAAGCTCGAAATGCGCGATCTGCTGCTCCAGATAAACGTTAATGACTTCCAGACGCGGCTCCAGGTCAAGCTCCTCGCCGGACATTTTACGGTGTAGAAGCTCCAGTACAGCCTCTCTAAGCTCGGTTCCTTCAGGAATCAGATCCAGGGCCAGCACATTGAAATCCAGTGGCGGTACCTCCTGGTATTTCTCGATCCAGGCACACGCGAGCAGCGGACGGAGAACGTAGAAATATTTCTTAATCTTGACCTCGCTGCCTTGCAGATAGGTACGGTAATTCCCCCGGGCCATGCTCAGATAATGATAGATACAGGATTTGGGCGAGAAGCTGAGCGGTGATAGCTTGCGGATATTGTCCGCCACCGTGTAATTTTGCTCATACCGGATGGGGGATTGCAGCCATTCCAGCAGCGGCGGATTGGATTTGCGGAAGAGAGTCAATCCTTTCTTCAGATCCCAGCCGTTAATATCGAGCAACTCGCTGATCGGCCGTTCAATCACATCCCGCTGCTCAAAAATCGAGAGATACGCCTCGGGGCGGCGCAAATACAGAAAGCGGACATCATAATCACTGTCCTTGGACGGAAACCCCCAAGCGCGGCTGCCCGACTCACAGGCATACAGAATGCGTACATTCTCCTCCGCCTCAATGCCACGCAGCTGGCGGAGGATCGATTGATGAATTTCAGACATGCTTCATTCTCCTTTCGGACTTTGCCGAAATACAAAAAAGCCATGGACTCCATTCGTCCATGGCCTGGCACCATCATATAGCAGAACCACAGTTAGAGTATCCCCGGCAACCGCCTTACAGGCTGCTGACCGGAAATAACTAAACGCTGCTAAAGCTGAACAGTAACCCAAGGCGGACAGATGAATGGAAGATAGATAATAGCATAATGCGAGTGTAGATTATTCCCTTGTTCAATCATCTGTCCAGACCTCCTGCCGTTCTTGTATTTTCCAAAAGCATAATCCACTCATCCAGTTTCTGTCAACCCGCTGAAGCTAAAACCAGAATCTTAAGGAAGCAGTGATTTTATAGCGGGCGTAAGGTCTTGTTTCCTCAGCGATATATAAGTTACTTCTCCGTACTTATACTTCATCTTCACTACATATTCACCGGTTCTTCCGCTATAATAGCGCTCTTTTCCCAGAATATCGCCGATAATCTTCTTATCCTTGGTGACCGCCGCAAGACCTTCGCTGCGCGCCAGATCAAAATGCCGCTGGACAGTATTCCTGCTTGCCGCGCCAAGCTTGTCAGTATACACATCATTCCTGCTTGCCGCGTCAAGCTTGTCAGTATACACATCCTTTATAATTTCGGCGGATTCCACATCCCGTGCCTGGGTACGAATTTTATCCGCGTATCCCTTTTCGGCCAGCCAGCCTTCAAGCTCGTGATAGGAGGTTTTCCACTCATAGCGATAATAGAGCTGGTACCCCACTTCATCCGGCTTGCCTATTGCTTGAATAGAAGCCTTTGAAATCCTATTGTCCATCTGATCTTCATAGGACATGTTCAATATCTCCCGTTTCAGAATTTCCTTGAATTCTTTAACCTCTTGGGGATCGGAGATCGAAATCGCTTTATTTTTGTTTTTGTTGCTGATTCTCAGACTATCCACATTATCGTTCAGCCGGGAGAGCATATATTCGTTGCGCTTGAACTCCTTGTTCTCCATGATCGCCTTCAGCTCCGGTTCGAAGCCGGCTGATGGTATCCAGTAAGACCGCAGCATCTGCCGCCCATTCTTCAACTGGTAAGCAATGCTGAACTGCCTGCTGCCGATAGAACTGCCCATAGAGCGTTCCTCCTCTCCAGGACGCACAGTGACAAGTGCCTGATGCAGCTTGCGCACAGCCTCAATATAGCTTTTGTCTTCATTGAAGACTTCCTTCTCTTCATAGGGACGGTTCTGAACTCCCATCGGGCCTTGCTCTGGTTCGGTTAACGTCCAGAAATTGCTTCCGGTATACACTGCTGTGACCTTGTCCGCTGCCGGCACCCTGCTCTCATAGCCGGTAATTCCAGTGACCGGAACATAGAGCAGGAGTCCCAGCAGTATGGCATAGGCAGCGAACTCGGCGAATACCCTGCGGGTCATGATCTGCCACGTCTTGCGAATAATCATTTCAGCTACAATATAGCCAATGAGTGCTCCGGCAATACAGCCGCCAATAAGCCAGCCTGTCTGCTGCGGCTTCACATTGCCGAAATAAGACACGGAAACCAGCATGGCACAGAACATTACCCCGGCTTTGAACAATGGATTGAAATAGGTAAAAGCAATTGCCTGCCCAGCCTTTTCGCTATGCCGTTTGCGGTAAAGCACAAAAGACAGCATAATTACTAAGAGAGTGATCACGAAATATATCCATTTCTCTCCTGTACTGAATTGATCGTATTCATTTTCGAGTTTCACAATCTGCAGAACCGGCGACCAATTGACCATTCTATACTCCTCATTATAACCGCCTGAATACCCGTACAAATACCTATTAAGATGCATGCTGGTCAGCATTAACAGCGCGGACGGAAGAACAAGCAGGATATAAACAACAACCCCCTGGAGAACAGTTTGGCCTGTACATATTCCGACGAAGGCAGTGAAAACGAACAGGAACAAGGTGAGGATGGTAACCGTCAGGCACCACTCCCAGACGTCCGCTCCTTGGTAAATGTACATATTGCCGTCCAGCGGTGCCACGATTGCGGCAACTGCGGCAGTCAGCCAGACCGGAAGAAGCAGAAGAATCAGGCCGCTACATGTATGGGCAGCAAGTAAATGCTCCCGGCGCAGCGGCAGGCTGTGCCACAGATCCGATGAAGGCTTGGCCTGCAGAAAGCGGAAGAGGAATAGGCCTGCTACCACTGGAAGCGTAGCGATAAAGACCACTTGCATATCACCACCGATACGGAACAAACCCTCGACTTTCTCAGGCTCCGCATTCGGATTGCCGTTCAAGAACATCTGGACTGGAAGAAAGAACATGAGACCTAGCATGTAGATAATCCCAATCCAGCCATGCTGGCGCAAGTTTTGGCGGATCACACTGCTGTTAAAGAAGAATCGGCTGCGCGTCATAACCGGCATCCCCCATTTCATATATAAAGATTTCCTCAAGTGTCAGCGGCAATAGGTCGAGTACATACGGATCGTACACCCGAAAAGCCTGCCCGATCCGCTCGCGGTCCCCTTTTACAATATAGAGATTAACGCTGCCACGCTGTTCCTGATGAAGAATCTGCAGCTTGGCTGTCAGTACCGATGCATGCCGTTCATCCCGGAACGCCACCTGCACTTTATGCGTGTCCGCTTTGAGATCGTCCAGATCCTTCTCCACCAGCATTTTGCCGCCGTGCATAATGCCGACATGATCGCATAGATCCTCAATTTCCCGCAGGTTATGCGAGGAGATGATGACGGTCATCCCCCGTTCGGCCACCTCCTGGAACAGCAGATTCTTGATCTGCCGCCGCATGACCGGGTCAAGCCCGTCAATCGGCTCATCCATGATAAGCACATCCGGCGAGCAGCTTAGAGCGAGCCAGAAGGACGCCTGGCGCTGCATACCCTTGGAGAACCGGCTGAGCTTGCGGCCTGTATCGAGCCGGAACATTTTCCCAAGCTCCTGAAAGTGTGCCTCATTCCACCCCGGATAAATAGAGCGGTAAAAGGCGGCCATGCTCTTGATTGATGCCTGCGGGAAGAAATAAGGACTGTCCGGCATGAAAATGATCCTTTGCTTCACCCCGGGGTTTTCAAAGACCGGCTTCCCTTCAAACTTAACCGTGCCCTCTTCCGGCCGGTAAATACCGGCGAGCGTCTTCAGCAGTGTTGTTTTACCCGCACCGTTCGATCCGAGCAGTCCGTAAATGGCTCCTTTATGTACAGTCAGCGAAATGCCGTCAACTGCTTTTTCTCCCTGAAAAATTTTGCTGACGCCGCGAATTTCAATCATGTTTCTCCCCCTCTCTCTGATCCAGCACCTGGCGGTACAGCGCACCTATCTCGCTTTCGGTAAATCCAAGGTAGACGGCTGACGCCATCAGGCGCAGCAGCTCATTCCGCACTTCCGCCCTCTTGCTTTCGTTCAGTCCCTGCTGAAGCGGAGCCACGAAACTCCCCTTGCCCTGTAAGGAATAAATGTAGCCTTCCCGCTCCAGCTCCCGGTAGGCTTTCTGAATCGTATTCGGATTTACGGTGAGCTGCGAGGATAAGATCCTCACCGAGGGAAGCTGTTCATCTGCCCGCAAAATACCATGCATAATCATTTCTTTGATCTTGCCGGTCAGCTGCTCGTAAATCGGCTTGCGGCTGCGGACATCCAATTCGAACATGACAGTTCTCCTTTCTGATGTTGTATCACAAACTGTGCCTAGGTGTATTAACTGTACTACTATTATTAGTACAGTTAGATATACATGTCAACCCTCCAAACAAATTAAATTAGGCCAACCACAAATTACCGGCTGACCTAATCTTATAAAGCCCCAAGGGTTTTTCTTCTATATATGCACGATATATACGGAGAACTCTATTGCTGCGGCAATGCAAGTTCCCCAGGAACCCCGGCCCCCTTCCGTTTCCGGCGTTTGTCGCTGAACAATGCGAATACAGCACCCGGAAGCATAATAAGGCTGGCTAAAACGTAAGTTCTGCTGTATGCCTGTTCAGCTGCATGTTTCATGTCTTCTCCTGCACGCGTCAGGACGAGCTCCATCTCCCGGGTTTGCCGGCTCCGGTCGGCGGCAAATGCCTGCTGATCCGAAGGGGCAAGCCGGGCAGCAGCAAGCTCCGCCTCCTTCAATACCTTCCCGGAGGTTTCAGCCGGTGAGCTTTCCCCATTGGCCAATGAACCCGCCGCATCCGCAATCACTGTTTTGAGAAAGGGCTGGAGCACAGCATCCTTCTCCACTGCTTTCACCGCGCGGACGGAAGCCGCATGCAGCCCGTCGCTGGTATTTTGCTGCAGCACAGTAACGATAATAGCTACCCCGATCACACCCCCCAGTGATTTTGCCATATTCGTAATCCCCGATGAGATTCCCACCTTTTCCTCTGGCACGTTGCGCACGGCTGAAGACATCACTGGTGCCATGGTGAAGCCGGTGCCGATACCGGCCACAACCAGACGGATCAATACTTCCGGAAGCGTTGAGTCTGCATGCAGTCCGCTTAATGAATACATCGCTCCGGCCATCATAATCATTCCAACCGCCCCAAACAGCTGGCTGCCGTATTTATTGGACAACGGCCCGGATAGGGCTGAGCTGACGATCGAGCCCACCGCAAGCATGGAAAGTACAAGCCCGGCCCGCAGTTCGGTCATCCCCATCATCCGGGTCAGGAAGAAAGAGGTCAGCAGAGAGATATTCATCAGCCCCGCACCAACAAACAGCATAGTTAACGTTGCACCGTTAAACGGGGGAATTCTCAGCAGCGACAACGGGAGCATCGGCTCCTTCCCTTTCCACTGTGTGAGGAAAAAGAAGACGAGAAACAGAACCCCTGCAGCCAGCAGTAGCAGCGTCATCCGGGAGTTCCAGCCATAATCCTGAACTTTAATCAGCGCATAGGTAATAAAAAACATCGCCCCGGTTATCCCCAATGTTCCGCCATAATCAATGGATCGGCCTGCGGTCTCATCTCTGGATTCCTGTATAAACAGACAAGTAAGCACCACGCTCAGCACCCCCAGCGGCACATTGACAAAAAAGATCCATTGCCAGTTCAGATTTTGCGTAATAATCCCGCCAAGTGCCGGCCCGCTCGCAGCCGCAACGCCTGAAACGGCCCCCCATATGCCGATGATCAAGCCGTGCATCTCCTTTGGAAAGGTTGTGGTTGTCAGCGGAATGGTAACCGGAACAATGATTGCCCCCGCAAGTCCCTGAAGGACCCTTAATCCAATGAGCATCCCAAGTGATGTAGCAAAGCCCGCGAGCAGCGAGGTCACAGTAAACAGCACCACACCGGCGATAAATATTTTCTTCCGTCCGAATTGGTCAGCCAGTCTTGAAGCCGTGAGAATGAATACGGCAAACGCCAGATTATAACCATTCATCACCCAAGAAATTTGCGATACGCTGCCGCCAAATTGCCTCGTCATTTCAGGCAAGGCAATATTAATAATCGTCGTATCCAGCAGCGCCATGAAGAAACCCAGAACAATTGCCGTAAAAGAAAAAGCCCTACGCATTCTGATGCTCAATTTCATCTCTCCTTATATGTGAACTTAAGTTCATGTTTGAATTATATGAACTATAGTTCATGTTTGTCAATAATAAATTGAACTTTTGTTCAACTTTTGTTGACAGTAAAATTTCGCTCCTCTACAATCGGTTATAAGGAGGGGCTTTAACCATGAGTGAAATGGAAGACAAGACAAGAACACCGCGGCAGGACCGCAGCATCAAGACCAAGGAAGCCATCGTTCAAGCCGCCATGAGGCTTTTCTCGGAGAAGGGCTACCATCAGACCAATACGAAGCAGATTGCTGCGGCAGCGGGCGTATCCACCGGCAGCTTCTATTCCTATTTCATAGATAAAAGGGCCGTATTTATTGATGTGCTCAAGGACTATAACGAAACCTTGCAGGCTCGGATTGATGCCTATATGTCAGAGATCAACTTCCATAATCCAGATAAACACGCGCTGCTCACCCATTTGGTAGACAGCCTACTGCTCTCTCACGAGGTTTACATCGGATTCAATAAGGAGCTCTCCATTATGTATCTTAGCGATGACGATATTACGCAACTGATGGATGCCCAGTATGAGGTCGGCCGCGTCAGAACACTTCAATATCTTCAAATTGGCAAGGATGAGCTTAAAATTAACGATCTGGAAGCTGCTGCAATCCTCGTGTTTGAATCGATCAACGCCATTGTGGACGTGATTGCATTTTCGCCGCACCGTATTTCGATCGAAAGGCTGAAATCGGAGCTTGTCAATATGCTCGTAGGGTATTTGTACAAATGACGGGGCTATGCTGTCGGTACGGACAACCAACTCGCAGCACAAAAAAAGCGGCTTAAGCAGAAAACAATCTGCTTAAGCCGCTTATTACACTCTTTCTACCTCTTGCCGTAAACGCGGACGATCAGCGCTTATCCTTCCAGAAATTCAGCGGCTCCATATCCTTCGTAATAATCTCAAAGGTATAGCCTTCCTTCTTCAGTGTTTCGAGTACGTCCGGCAGCACTTTCAGTGTAGCTTTCTGATCATGCATCAGGATAACAGGATTGCTGTTGGACTTTTGCAGTTTATGGACCTGTTCCATAACCGTATTATAGATCCTGGCGCTGTTCTCCTTGTATCTCCAGTCGTTTGAGTCCACATTCCAATCCCATAGATGGAACCCTTGGCTAAGCACTCTGTCCCTGTAGGATTTGGTGAAATAAGGTTTGCTTCCGTATGGCGGACGGATCAGCGTTGTGCTGGAGCCGGTGATCTTCTTCAGCACCGCATTATCAGCTGACATTTCGGCAAGTGCTGCACCCGGAGAAGCATAAAACTTCTCTTTGCGGTGAGTCATACCGTGGAGTGCGAGTCCGTGGCTTTCCTCTTCAATTCGTTTTACTGCCGATGGATACCGGTTCATATTGGGTCCAAGCATAAAAAAGGTCGCCTTTACCTCATTTTTACCCAGAATATCCAGCAGTTGCGAAGTCGTTGCCGATGGTCCGTCGTCAAAGGTAAGATACACTATCCTTCCTTGCTTGCCCGGGGTTGTCTCCGGAGCCGGCTTTGCGCTGACAATCGGCTTTAATTCGCTCTTGAATTGGCTTACGAACGCGACATCATCCAAAGCTGCCGATGTATCCCGCACTCTTAGTAAATATTTATCCGGCTCAAAGGTTATCATATACCCAAGATAAGTACTTATCCGCAACGGAACCATCAGCGATCCATTCTGCACAAAGCTACTTATTTGAACAATAGTATCATTCTGGAGTTTGGCACCTCCGTCATCTTTGAGCAGTAAAAGGGATTTGCCGCCTCCGGCGATCTGAACCCCGTCCTGAAGCATGGAAATGTTCCACTTCAGCTTCTGCGCCAAAGCGCGTACTGGAACATAATAGTTACCTTTTACAGAAACAGCTTCTATTTCCGTCAGTGTGTCGTTCACACCAAGACGTAATGAGGGATTCGTTCCGGCTGCGATTGCCGTATTCTGTAGAATACCGAAACATAAGAATAAAGACATGAATAACAGCATTGTTTTTTTCATTCGCACAAGCAGTAATCTCCTATCTATGTATATTTATCTATACTTTATCACACATAGATAGATTTGAATTTGAGAGATTGTAACCGCCCAAAGAATATCTTGTTACTTTTTCACAGTGACAAAAGACATATTCTTAATATTTATCAAAAAATCGCAACAATCGTCGAAACCTGTCGCGGCCGCAAAAAGCGGTTAAAATCAGAGTTTATTACACAAATTAATTGTGACGAAATTAGTAACATTTGTGAAAAAGTGAACAAAATTTGAACAACCTTAAAATTACCTTAAACCGCACCACTACAGTGATCTTTGTCATACCTTACGACATTTGTAACAATTCGATCACACATATTTAACTTGTTCGCCATTATTAAGGTCTTATGTGGCTTTATTGTTAAAATATGTATTTTGCATTATGGGTAAGTAGTTCTTACTATAGATACAGGTTAATCTTTATTGGCTAATGAACGGCAATGAAAAGAAGTTTTGAAGGAAGGAGTTCTATATGAAAAAAAAGGGTCCGTTATACGCTTTGTTCCTCAGCCTAATCCTTCTTCTGCCGGGATGCAGTTCGCTCACCGTTCTGAATCCGAAGGGTCCGGCCGCACGCACTTTATCTGACACCATCATCCTGTCCATTCTGGTGATGATCGGGGTCCTGGCAGTTGTCTACATCTTATATATATTCGTACTGGTGAAATACCGGGCGAAAAAAAGCAACGAAGGTTACATTCCAGAACATGAGGAGGGCAACAAGGTTCTCGAAGCCATCTGGATTATTATCCCGATTATCATCGTAACCTTTTTGTCAGTGGTGACTGTAAAATCAACCCATGCGGTTGAAAATGTTGCAGAGGAATACAAGGACCAGAAACCATTGGTTATTTACGCCTCTTCTTCCAACTGGAAATGGCATTTCAGCTATCCTGAGGAGGGAATTGAAACCGTAAACTACGTCAATTTCCCGATTCACCGTGCAGTAGAGTTCAGACTGTACTCTTTCGGTACCATCACCAGCTTCTGGATTCCACAGCTTGCCGGACAGAAGTATGCGATGAGCGACATGCTTACAGAACTTAATCTCTCCGCTGACACTGCAGGTTCATTTATCGGCAAGAACTCGAACTTCAGCGGTAAAGGCTTCGCCCACATGGAATTCGAGGCGCTTGTGATGAGCGACAAAGAATATGCCGAATGGGTCAAAGAGGTTAAGGATACCGCGCCTAAGCTTACAGAGGATGAATTCAAAGGCCTGCTGGCTGCCGAACATCTTGGACGCAAAACCTATTCCTCCACCCACTTGGAGTTCAGCCCGCCGCCGGGAGACCATAGCGAGCATATGAGCGGGGATGGTACGGAAATGGATATGGATAACGGAAATATGGATCATCAGGATAACAAGGACATCCACCCTTCCCCTGAACCGTCCAGCCAGACCGAATTTGACAGCGAGCCCAACCCAGAGGTGAATGAGCCGCTTCCAAGCTCACCTGTAGAAGAACACACACACGAGGGCCACTAACTCGTTCACAGTTTAATGTAACAACCTGAAAGGAGCTACCCTAATGGATTTAGACAAATTTAAGGTTCACGGCGAACCCCTGATATACGGAGCAATGATCAGTATCGCTCTTGCGACCATCGGGATTCTCGTTGGGCTTACCTATTTCAAGAAATGGGGATACCTCTGGCGCGAATGGCTTACAACTGTAGACCATAAGAAGATCGGGGTTATGTATATCCTGGCCGCACTGCTTATGCTGTTCCGCGGTGGCGTTGACGCCATGATGATGCGTCTGCAAACGGCAGCGCCGGAAATGAAATTCCTCGATGCCCAGCACTATAACGAGGTCTTTACCACCCATGGTCTGATCATGATTCTGTTCATGGCCATGCCGTTTATCATCGGTTTAATGAACGTAATTATCCCACTGCAGATCGGCGCGCGAGATGTGGCCTTCCCGCGGCTGAACGCGGTCAGCTTCTGGCTCTTCTTCATGGGAGCTATGCTGCTTAACATTTCGTTCGTAATCGGCGGCTCGCCGGATGCCGGATGGTCGGCTTACTTCCCGCTGGCGAGTCTGGAATTCAGCCCTACGGTCGGTAATAACTATTACTCTCTGGCGCTGCAGATTTCCGGTATCGGGACACTGATCACAGGCGTTAACTTCATCGTGACGATTCTTAAAATGCGTGCACCAGGCATGACACTGATGAAGATGCCAATGTTCACCTGGTCCGTACTGATTACAAACATTATTATCGTATTTGCCTTCCCTGTGCTGACTGTGGCACTTGCCCTGATGATGTTCGACCGGCTGTTTGGTTCTCAATTCTTCACGATGGCCAACGGCGGGATGGATATGCTCTGGGCCAACCTGTTCTGGGTGTGGGGACATCCGGAGGTATATATCGTTATTTTGCCGGCATTCGGTATTTACAGCGAAATTATTGCCACCTTCTCCAAAAAGAATCTGTACGGCTACACTTCCATGGTTGTCAGTATGCTGCTCATCTCCCTGCTGTCCTTCCTGGTATGGGCTCACCATTTCTATACCATGGGCCAAGGGGTTATGGTCAACAGCTTCTTCTCCATAACTACTATGGCGATAGCTGTGCCTACCGGGGTTAAAATATTCAACTGGCTGTTCACCCTCCGAAAAGGGCGAATAACCTTTACGACCCCGATGCTGTACACATTGGCTTTTATCCCGATCTTCACTATCGGCGGGGTTACCGGCGTTATGCTGGCGATGGCCAGTGCCGATTACCAGTATCATAATACGATGTTCCTGGTTGCGCATTTCCACTACGTGCTGATTCCGGGCGCCGTGTTCGCCGTTATCGCCGGGTTCCATTACTGGTTCCCTAAAGTATTCGGCTTCCGCCTGAATGAACGTCTGGGCAAGCATGCCTTCTGGTGGATTATTATATCCTTCAATGTCACCTTCTTCCCACTGTTCTTCCTGGGACTAATGGGTATGACCCGTCGGATGTACACCTACTCAGAAGAGACCGGCTTTGGTCCGCTGAATATGCTCTCCTTCGCCGGTGCTGTCGGCCTGGCGATCGGATTTGTTATTCTGGTCTACAACATCTACTGGAGCACACGCTACATGCCAAGAGACACAACAAGCGATCCATGGGATGGCCGTACACTGGAATGGGCTACACCAAGTCCGATTCCTGCTTATAACTTTGCAATTGTGCCAAAAGTTCAGACGCGTGATGCCTTCTGGTCCGCGAAGCAGGATAATATTCCGCTCTTTGAAGATAAAATTACTAAAATCCATTTACCAAACAATACCGGGAAGCCATTTATCCTGGGTGTCATCTTCTTCTTCCTGGGCTTCTTCCTAGTATTCAGCATGTGGATTCCTGCCATCGTGGCCGGAATAGGCATCATCATCATGCTGGCTGCCATGTCTTTTGACCGGGATCACGGCTTCTACGTTTCAGCTGAAGAAGTTATTGCTACTGAAAAGAAACTGCGGGGTGAGACTGTATGAAAATAGATGCGTCCAAGCCGCTGGAATATTCAACAGAGGAGAACAGCAACAAGATTTTCGGTTTCTGGGTATTTCTCGGAGCTGAAATTCCGCTCTTCGCCACTTTATTCACCGTTTATTTAGTAATGGTCAACCGTTTCGCCAGCGGACCAAGTGGAAGCGAGCTGTTTGAAATCGGCCCGGTGCTGATTGAAACCTTCCTGCTCCTGTCGAGTTCGTTCACGATCGGGCTTGCGATCCATGCTATGCGTCACGGCTACAAGAAGGCCATGATGGTCTTTATGGCAATCACCCTGCTGATGGGCCTCGGCTTTATCGGCATTGAAATTGATGAATTCTTCACCTATGTTCATGAAGGGGCTACACTGCAAACCAGTGGATTCCTATCCAGTCTCTTCGTATTGCTCGGCACGCACGGTGCGCACGTCAGCTTCGGCTTTCTGTGGGGCGCAGCGATTATGATCCAGATCTGGCGTCAGGGCATTAATCCGGCTACCGCCAATAAAGCCTTTATCTTCTCGCTGTTCTGGCATTTCCTGGACGTTGTCTGGATCTTTATCTTCAGCTTTGTCTACCTGAAAGGACTGATGTGACATGATGAAGCAACTGTTCCCAATTCGCCATGTGATGGGTTATCTGGCCTCTCTGGTCCTTTCTGCCGCTGCGCTGGTTGTCATCTATGGTGATCTGTCCGATGGGGCAAATATGGCGGTTCTGCTGATTACAGCCCTTATCCAGGCTTCTCTGCAGCTCTTCGTATTCATGCACATCGGGGAATCCGCGGATACCAAGAAAGAGCTTTATATCAATATCGCTTACGCTTTGTTCGTTGGATTAGTTACCATCTTCGGAACCCTGTTCATCTTCGTATGGGGCTGGTACGCTTAAGAACTAGATAAGCTGGACAACATATTTCAGGTCCACTCCGGTCATCCGATCCGGGGCGGACCTTTTTTTTGTTTTGCAGGATGTTCAAAACATTAATCGCAATCTCAGATGTCTTTCAGTTAGCGCTGGTGAGTGGCTCCGGCGAAGAAATGAACATACCGCCATATATAAAAAGAAGAGACCACCGGAATGAAAGTTCCGGTGGCCTCTCCTTATGTAGCCTATATCTGCTGCTGCAGCTCTGTATTTAGAGTTTGAACTTGGCCAGTTCCTTCTGCAGGTCCTCGGCAAGTGTGGCAAGATACTGGGCAGAAAGCGACATTTCCCCCATCGCAGACAATTGTTCCTCACTGGCAGCGCTTGTATCCTGCACTTCCCCCGCGCCTTTGCGGGAAATCTCATTGGCGTGCTCCATGGCCTGTGATACGGCCTGCGATTCCTGTGAGACATGCCCGACAGCCTCTCTGATACCCTCCGTCTGCCGGACGGCATCATTAATTGAATGCTGTATTTCCTCAAACGCCTGCGAGACCACTTCACTCTGCGCAAGACCTTGTGATACCAGTTGTGTTCCCAGTGCCATTGAATCTACCGCACTGGCGGTTTGCTGCTGAATGTCAGTTATAATTCCGGTAATCTGCAGCGAGCTGCTTCCTGTAGCCTCCGCCAGCTTGCGGATCTCTCCGGCAACAACAGCGAAGCCCCGGCCATGTTCCCCGGCTCTGGCCGCTTCGATTGACGCATTCAGCGAAAGCAGATTCGTCTGGGTGGCGACTGCATTAATGGTTGTGATAATTGTACTGATCTCCCCGGACAGATTGCCCAGATTGCTGACTATTCTCTGACTCGATGCAACACTAGAGTCAATTTCTTTCATTTGCGCAAGGATTCGCTCAACAGCTTCTGCGCCGCGGTCTGTCGAGACAGCAGCCCCGGCCATCAGTTCAGCCATCTCATTGCCGCTGCGCTCGACGGCAGCAATATCCTCCGTCATGTTCTGCACGGATGCTGTCGTGCGGCTGATGTTCTCAACCTGGACATCAAAACCCACGGCTATTTCATTCGAGGTTTCGGCGATCATCTGCGAAGCGCGTGCGGTCTGTTCTGCACTGGCACTCATTTCCTCCGACGAGGCCGACAGCATCTCCGCACTTTCCGAGACCCCTTGCATCATCACCTTCAGACTATTCAGCATCGAATTGAAGGAACGGTTGATCTGGCCGATTTCATCCTTGGCTGTATAGGATGCAGCTACGGTCAAATCGCCCTCTTCTGCCCGCTTCATCAATCCCTGCAATTCTTTGAGCGGCTTCGTAATCAGCCGGGTGATTATAATACTGATCAGAATACAGAGAATCAAGGCGGCAGTAATCAGAATCGTGCTCATGGTTGATGAGGTCTTGGCGTCGGCTAAAGCAAGCTCATTATGCTTAGTCGCATCCTCAACCAGCAACCGGGATGTATCATCAAGCAGACCGACCATCAGTTTCCTGGACTCGCTAAAGGACACACCCGAGAAGATTTGATAGCCTTCAGTATTAAGATTCTGGTTGGCAAGCTGAATGATATTATCGCGCTGTGTCCGGTAATCCGGCAGCAACGACAGGTACTCATTGATTTTATTGCCGATTTCAGCATCCTGGAAGGCAATTAATTTCAATTGCTCCAACAGCTCATTATTCTTGGAAATGTTTTGTTGAATCCCCTCGGTCAGCTCTTTGCTCTTGACGGTTTCCTTGGTAAGTAAAGCTTCCAGCAAAAAAGATTCAATCGCCCGGTTGTTGGCCCGCAGCTCAGTAACCAGGTAAATTGGCTGCAAATTCCCGCTATAGGTCTCTTGGGATCGCTTGGCCATTTTTTGGGTGAAGCTGATACCAATCGTACCCAGACCAATCAGCATAGCAACGACAATTGCCACGAATAGCGCCATTTTATATTTCACTTTCAGATGTCTCATGTCCCATTCCCGCCTTTTTGTATCTTGCTGTTATCTTATTCATCGGCGAAAAAGGTCGAAATAATGATGATTTAACACGAAAAATGTCGAAAAAAACAGAAAAATATTCTAATTTGAGAACACTCGGACTGCTTAATGTCTAAAATAACATTCCAATGTAGTTTCACACAGCAGAATCCATGATATCAGCGGCCTAATCATTCCTGCAGCAGCCCGTATTTCCTGCGGAACCGCTCCAGCACCCTGGTCCAGCCACCGGCCAGAATTGCCAGGAAAAATACATTGGACAGGGCATGGGCCAGATCGAAGTAAAAGCTCGAGACGTATGCGGATAACACAAGCGCCCAGCTAAACGCATCCGGCAGGCTGATAATGTACCAGATATTCATAATCCAGCCGAACAGAAACCCCCAGATGAAGCCGAAGAGAAGCAAGCCTCCTCGTTTCTTCATCCACCAGGTACTCCTCAGCCAGCCCGCCGTCAGGCCCGCCATCCCCCAGGCAAACATCTGCCAGGGCGTCCATGGACCTTGCCCGAAATAAATATTGGATACAAGCGCGGCTACCGCCCCGATGATAAAGCCAGCCTCAGCCCCAAAGACATAAGCGGATAAAATGACAATAGCAGACACTGGCTTCACACTCGGCAACGCGGCAAAAGGAACCCGGCTGACTGCAGCGATTGCTGACAGCACGGCCAGCAGCACCAGCTCCCGCGATTCCAGCGGACGCCGCTCCAGCCGGATAAACAGCGGCAGCAATGCCGCTGCAAGCAGCACGAGGCTGAGCAGCATATAATGACGGTCCTTCAGCGCTGACGTAAATGCCAGACCGGCCAGAAATACACCTAAAGCAATTAACAGCGGAAGCCGGAATCTCGCCATGTTCTGATCACATCCTCAAGAGTCAATGCTTGCGGCAGCAAATCCCGCACCATGCGGTTTACCACCGTTGTATAGAAATAGTTGCTGCTGAAAAACTCCGCCGGAGCTCCCTCTGCGGTAATGCTTCCGTCAAACAGCATCGCGCAGCGGGTCGCGTATTTTGCAGCGAACTCCACATCATGCGTCACGATAATAATGCTTATGCCTTGCTCCAACAGCTGCCATAGCAAAGCTGCCAGTCTTTCCTTCGCCCCGGGGTCCAGCCCCTTGGTCGGCTCATCCAGCAGCAGAACGCCTGGCTTCAGCAGCATTACCATAGCCAGCGCCAGCTTCTGCTGCTGGCCGCCGCTGATATCATGCGGATGGCTGTCCAGCACTTGATGAAGCTGAAATACATCCAGCAGGGCTTCTATCTCCCGTTTCTCCTCCTCAGGAGACATGCCTGCATACCGGGCCATATGCCGCAGTTCTTCCGCTACCGTGTCATAGCTGAAATAGAGCAGCGGGTTCTGGGCCAGAAGTCCGGACTTCAGCCCTTTGGCACACTCGACCTTGCCGCGCTGCGGCTTCGCCAGCCCGCCCAGAACATGCAGCAGGGTCGATTTCCCCGCACCATTCCCGCCCATGATAGCCAGCAGCTCTCCCCGGTGCAGGGACAACGTCAGCTTACGCAGCACCTCCGGGCCGTCCTTCTCATAACGGAAGGTGACTTCCCGGCAGCTGAGCAGGGGTACTGCGGCATTGGCTTCGCCTGTGAAGCGTGAAGCTGCACAGGCTTGTGATGCTGCGGCACGGCCTGCTTCCACGGCTGGATGGGCGCCCGCAGCGGGGGGTGAGCCGCTGGTAGCCGTAGCTCCAGCAGGCGCTGCTGCTGCATGTGAATGCAACCAGCGTTTGCCCTCACGCACCGTCAGCGGAATGGATTCCAGCGGAACGGATGAGGCCTCCGGTGACAGGGCGAGGAATAACCGCGACGCTGTCGGCAGGTAGGCCTGATGACTTACGTCCAGGCCCTTCCCGGCTCCCCGCACGAATCCGCGGGGAGTATCCTGGGCCTGGAGAACGCCATCCTCCAGCATCAGCACCCGGTCGGCCAGCGGCAGCACCTCCTCCAGCCTGTGCTCGCTGATGATGACCGTCATCGACAGCTCCTCATTCAGCCGCTGCAAGGTCTGGATAAACTCGCGGGCAGCGACAGGATCAAGCTGTGAGGTCGGTTCGTCCAGCAGCAGCAGCTTGGGCTGAAGGAGCAGCACGGAGGCCAGATTCAGCAGCTGCTTTTGTCCACCTGAGAGCTCATGCACTGATTTGTACAGCAGCGGCTCCAGCCCGAACAGCCCGGCGATTTCCGCCAGCCTGCTGCGCATGACCGATGGCGGGTAGCCCATATTTTCCATCGCAAAAGCCAGCTCATGCCACACGGTATCCATCACAATCTGTGCATCCGGATTCTGGAATACAATCCCGATATCCCCGGCTGCTGTCTCCGCAGGCAATTCCGCCAGCGGCTTCCCTCGGTAGCTGATGGACCCGCTGTGCAATCCCACCGGAGCAAGCTCCCGTTTCAGATGACGCAGAAGTGTTGTTTTACCGCAGCCTGAAGGGCCGAGAAGCACAACGAACTCGCCCTCCTCTATCTTAAATGAGAGCTCATGGAGCGTGTCTCTCTCTGCATCGGGATACCGGAAGGAAAATCCTTCCGCCGCGATGATCGCCATAACCATTTCTCCTTTCCTTCCAGCCAGAGGGGGATTCCTACGAACAGGCAGAAGCCGGCATACATGACCGCCTCGCCTGAGCCCCAAGCCATAGGTTTCATGCGCGGATATATCTCAAAGATGCCGTACCCCTGCACCCAGCCAAGCACTGGAATTAAGCCGCTGAGCGAGAGCAGAGCCAAGACAGTCTTGTCCTGACGGTCAAGCCTGTAAATCCCGTACACACTGCGTTTGCGGATGCCGTAGCCGCGTGCTTTCATCGAATCAGCCGTCTGCAGCGCCTCCTCGAGCGACCAGGTTAGAAGCACCTTGAGCAGGGTCATGCCGTCCCGCATTCTTTTGCGCAGCTTTCCCTTGCTTACATCAATGCCTCTGATCTGCTGAATCAGGGAGATTTGCCGCAGCCGCCGCTGAAACAATGGCACAAAACGGATCGTCATCAGCGTCAGCAGGGCCGTCTTAGGTGCCGCCCCGGCGAACAGGTACATGAATTTATCCGCCGTTACCGTGTAGTTGTAAGAAATGAACAATATAAAAATCGTCAGCAGCACGGTCATCATCATCAGTCCGTAGAACACCGCTTCCAACGTAATCGGCTGATCCATAAAATAAAACAGGATGTGCGAGCCCCGGTGCGAGAACAAAGGATTAATCACGGCCACCGAGCCGGCCATCAGCAGGTAAAAAGGCAGCCCCCGCAGCAGCTTCCGTCCCTGTCCCTGCAGAAGCAGAAGGCCAAGCAAGCCGGCAATTTCCGTTACCAGAAACAGCGGATGAAACAACAGGGCAGCGAACAGCAGCAGCCCTGCATAGTATAGCAGGGCTACCGAAGGATGCATGGAGCGGAAGCCGCTGTTCATGGCGCCTTGGCTCCCAGATCTTTGCCCAGATCCAGTGTATACAGCCACTCAATTACATCTCCGGGCTGTACGGTATAGCTTCCGGCACCTTTGCCCGGAAACTCCCCGTTCACCTTGTACATCCAGCCGCTCTCTGCGCCATGGTCGAATTCATACAGATTGTCTATTCCCTCCACATAGGCGAAACCCTTGGAGCCCTGGTATTCCATCTGTATTTTGTTCTTGCGGGTAATCCGTTTCAACAGCTCCAGCGCACTTTCGCCCTTCTCAATTTCAAAGGCGGCCGGAGCCAAAATCACGCCGTACTCCTCGTCCCCTGTGATGGAGACGGTAGCTGTGCTCTCCGCAGCGGCGGGCTTCGCAGGCGCTGCCGTTTCGGACGGCGGCTGCGTAACGGCAGCCGCTGGCCGCGCGGTCGCTGCCGGCTTATTCGTGCCGGCAGATGGACGCGCGGTGGCTGCGGGCTTGGCAGAGGACTCTGCCGGGCCCGCACTGGCGCCGCCTGCTGCGCCGGGCGCCGCTGACGCCTTTGCGGTGGCAGCTCCGGCGGAACCGGCTGCCTTGCTATGCGCAGCCGGCGCCTTAGTGCCTGCAGGCACGGGACTCGTCACCGTGCCGGAAGCGGGGTCAGGCGGCGCAGGTGCCGCCGCTCCTTCAAGAGCCGCCGACGCCTCCGCGGAAGGCGAAGCGGCAGCGCCCGCCGGTTCTGACGGCGGGGCCGTGTTTGCTGCGTCTCCGGTTTGCGGAGACGCGGCGTTATCAGGGGCTGAGCTTTGTGTAGCGGTGGTATCTGCTACACTGTTCAGATCAGAACCGGCAGACTGCCGCTCACCGGAAGAACAGCCGGTCAGTAGCACCACCGCCAAGAGAAGAAGCAAGGGATAAAACAACCATCGTTTGGATTGCTTGGACATTAATTTTCACACCTCCGAAAAAAGGGAAAGGAACGGAGGCTGTCCTGCTGCTCCCCCGTTCCGTTCCTATACTCTATGTTTTCTTTTGAAGCTTCAGTCCGATGAGCCTGTTACTCTGCTCAATCGCCTTCTTAAAGATGGATTACACTTAAGGCAATCTTACGGCTACGACCGCCGCCATTTCTCTGGTTACGGCACTTGATGGGTCAAATCCTCCACTGAAGCCGGTCATATAACCGGACTCCGTTACCGCATGGACCGCTGACAGCGCATAGCTGCTGATCCGGCGCTCGTCTGTGAACTTCGCAGTCTGCGCCGTAGCCGCAGAACCGTTCTCCAGCTTGAACGCTCTGGAAATCATCACAGCCATATCCTCGCGGGTAATCCAGCCATTCGGATTAAAGGTTGTATCCGTAACTCCACCTACCCATCCGAGCTCTTTCGCTTTAAGCACAGCTCCATAATACCATGTGCCGGCCTTTACGTCGCTGAATACTGGTGCAGCCGAAGCTGCAGCAGGTGTCTGATCTGTCAGTCTCAGCAGCAGCGCAGCGAATTCGGCACGGGTAATATTCTGCTTCGGTGCAAAAATCAGGCTAGATCCGCTGACTCCTTCCATCAGCTTTTGCTCATAGGCTTTGTGAACGGAGTCCAGCGCCCAGGATGAAATTTTACTCTCATCGGCAAAGGACACACTGCCGGAAGCGGCTGGCGAGATGCTGAACAGCTTCGCCTCTCCGGCCAGGAACAGGTCGTACGCAGCCAGTGCCAGTAATGCCTGTTCGGTAGCCAGGCTGTTCCCGGGCTGGCCAGCCGAATGAGCATAGCCGCCAGTGCTTTGTCTGAATGAAGCCAGGTGGCTGAGAAGTCCGCCCTTAGCTTTAATAAATCTGGAGTCATTAGGACCAACTCCGGCAGCACTCAGGGCAATGATGACCTGTGAGGTGCTCTCACTGTTTTCTGCTCCCGAGAGCTTGAAGCCGCCGCCTTCAAGCTGCTGCTGCGACAGCCAGGCGATCGCTTTATCCGCAGCCGCTTTTACTTCCGCCTGGTCATTATGGGATGAGAGTGCAGTAACTGCCATAGCGGTAATGTCCACATCATCGGTACTGCCAGCTGTCAGCGGGAATCCGCCGTCTTTGCTTTGCAGTTCCAGGATGGACTTGATCAGCCGTTCCTTAGTCCACTGCGCATTCGCAGGTACAGCATAAGAACCGCTGTCCAGCGCAATCAGGGCAAAAATGAGGCCGTTGCTGCCCTGGCTTACCATATGGTCATTGTTATAAATTTGCTCAATCAGATTATACCCGCCAATACTCTGCGGATCACCGCCGGCAGCGGCAACAGCCAGCGCCAAACGTTCATAATCCGTAACCTTGCGGAACTCCCCTTTATTCGCGGCAAGCTGCTCCTTCACTCCGTTCAAATAAGCAGCCGGTACTGTGTGGCCGGAACGGGCGAGTCCAATCGCCTGCCAATCGCTGATCTCTTCGGCTGCCTGAATTGCCTTGGCAGTAGCTGCAATATCGCTCTTCAACTGCTGCGGCTGCGGCTCCCATTTACTGCGGTCCACTACGGCAAAGGACGTGAAGTGACTGACCTTTCCGGTGATCACCCCACTTTGCGCATCCAGCGCAGCGGGAACCGGAATCCAGCGGCCGGTGCTTTCGTCAAGCCATGCCAAAGCCAGATTGGCAGGGTTTACCGCCGTAACCGGAACTGTAATCGAAAGATCCACCGGCTTCACAAATTTCGTACCATCCGGTTTGAAATCATAGAGTCCCGATACCAGCTCAGCGCGTTCTGAAGTAGTCTCGCGTACGCTGATCTTCAAATTGCCGGACACGGAACCGGCTGGCAGCTGCAGCTTCACTTCACCGCCGCTGTCCTGCAAGGTTGCCGCCGCACCCGAAGTGACCTCCTGCTCGAAGACAGCCACGTTTGCCGCCAGCTTTTGCTTAAGGGCAGCCGCTGCTGCCGGGGTCATTTTGGTGCTCAGGTTCGAAACAGCTGTCGTCTGTCCTACTTGATTCAGCGGAAGGGTATTATCCGGGGTGATACCCACATTCACCATACTGCCGCCCGTACCTGCTGCTGCACCTCCAGTGCCGGAGGAACCTCCAGCCGATCCCTTCAGATCATCTCCGCCATTAAGCGTATAACGCCAGGCTACGGCGTCGCCGCTGCTCAGCTTATAACTTCCGGAGCTGTAATCCGGGTAGACACCGTTTACGGAGTACATCCAGCCGCTTTTCTCACCGCGGTCCCTTTCTGCTAAGCCATCAATCGCTTTAATGTATACACTGTCTCCGCTTCCGCCGCTGACAACCTTGCTTCCAAGCTGGCGGATTAGCAAGCTGTATGCGGTCTCTCCCTCGTTCAGCGTCATCTTGGTACCAGCCAGAATGGTTCCCTTAGTAGTGTCTCCAATGACTGTGAGCGTGGCCGATGCCGTCTCAGGCACTTCTACCGAAGCTGTAACAGTCAACGGCTGCGTGTAGCGGGCAATCTTAGGCGTCCCGCCTTCGACATAACCAGTCACGGCCAGCGTGTATGTTTTGGCAGGCAGGCCACCCTCAAAGGTTGCGAGCCCTTGCTCATTAGCAGTGATGGTTTTATCGCCAACAGTGACCTGCACTCCTGCAGCCGGTGAAGTCACCGGATCAGAAGTATACGTGTCATTATTCCAGACCCATTTCTTCTGCGTGACCGTAGCGGTGAATGCCTCACCCTGCTTCGGCTGCGCAGGCGAAATCTGTACCGAATCTACTACCTGCGTATTTTCTCCGGCATAGTAGACAAGCACTTTGTCGGAAGTCTGCAGAATATAATCATTTAAGCCCACATCCGGATAAATCCACGCCCCGCCGCGCGATACGGCAAAAGCCCAGTAACCCTGATTGTTATAGGCTCCGTTCTCGATTCCATTAATGCCCCCTACAAAGATGCCGAAGGAAGATTCCGTAACCTTTAGAGGAATGTTGTTCGCAGCTGCCAGCTGCTGTAGCGCATCAAACGCGTTATATGCTTCCAGCGCGCCTTCAGCTACCGGACCCCGTGGCCCTTCAATGGACAGATAGGAGGTTACATTGCCCGGAGCCACCTTCAGCGAATCCGTATAGCGGGCAATGTTTGGTGTGGCTTCCGCAACATAACCGGTTACAGCCAGCGTGTATATTTTGCCGGACAAGCCTCCTTCAAAAACTGCAACGCCTTGGCTGTCCGTAGTGACTGATTTACCGCCAATGGTTATCTTCACTCCGGCTGCCGGTGAAACAACCGGTTCGGAAGCAAATGTCGTGTTATTCCATACCCACTCCACCCCGGTAACAGTCACTTTAAACGTTTCCCCCGGTTTTGGCTGCGGTGGAGATACTGTAACGGAATTTACTGCCTGCGTGTTGGCACCGGCAAAATAGACAAGCACCTTGTCCTGTGCCTGCAGCTTGAAGTCACCCATGCCTTCGCTTGGGTAGATCCATTTCCCGCCGCGCGACACCAGGAAGTTCCAATAGCCGTCATGGGTTCCGTTCTTAATCCCATTAATGCCCGACACATAGCTGCCGTAGGAGGACTCCGTAATCTCCAGCGGAATATTTCCGGATGCCGTAAGTTTCTTCAATGCCGCCAGCGCGTTGGATGCTTGCAGCGCTCCCTCAGCGACCGGCCCCTCAGGTCCTTCAACCGACAGATGAACTGGTACATTCTTGGAGATTACCTTTACAGCTTGCGAATATTTAGCGATAGTTGGTGCATTGTCCGCAACATAACCGGTTACGGTTAGCGTATAGTCTCCTGCCGGAACACCTTCGGCAAAGACCGCTTTGCCGTCTTCACCGGTTGTTGCCTTCCGGTCTCCGATTGCCACTTCCACACCAGATGCACTTGAGGTTACAGGACTCGAAATATTTGTGGCATTGTCCCATACCCATTTTATCTGGGTAACCGTGACTGAGAAAGGCTCCTCCTCACCCGGCTGCAACGCGGACAGCGTCAGCGAATTCACCAGCTGCGTATCGTTGCCCGCATAATAAACGAGAACCCGGTCTGCTTCCTTAAGTTTAAAATCCTTCATTCCTACATCGGGATCAATCCATGCCCCGTCCCGGGACACAGCATATTTCCAGCCATCCCAGCCGCCGTAGATTCCGGCTTGGATACTGCCGATTCCCGTTACATAGCTGCCCGATTCATTCTTAACCGGAAGGCCCTTCTGGGCGGCCACTTTCTCCAGCACCTCGAGGACATTGCCTGCATATGCCATCCCTTCTCCCAGCGTGTTCTGCGGCCCTTCAATTACAAGGGGCACATACACTAACGGATTCGGAACCGCAGGCTTAGTGAAGTCATACAGCTTGCCGTTTCCGCCCCCGCTGTACAGGGTGTAGGCCACCAGCGCCTGCAGCCCCTGCTCTGTAGCAAAAGCATTTACATTTCCGCCCTGATTATGGGCAAACCCGCCGCCCTCTACACTGAAGCTGAGCAGTCTGCTTATCAGATCTGCTTCACCCTTGGTGAATTCTGCTCCTTCCGGGTCTACCCCGAAGGAGGCAAGGCCGATAAT
Organism: Paenibacillus sp. FSL L8-0470; assembly: GCF_038008625.1. Lineage (NCBI taxonomy): Bacteria > Bacillati > Bacillota > Bacilli > Caryophanales > Paenibacillaceae > Paenibacillus > Paenibacillus sp. FSL L8-0470. Next base: position 1,024,210 of record NZ_JBBOZM010000001.1, on the reverse strand, counting down.
GACCTGTGCCGCGCTTTCGCTGCTGCCTCCAAAGCCACCGTTGCTGTCCTGCGCAGCAGACAGCCAGGCTACTGCTTTTTGCCCGGCAGTTGCAACCGCCGGATCACTCTTATGCGCAGCAAGGGCCGTTAAAGCCATCGCCGTCATATCCGGCTCGCTTGCCCCGGAAGTCAAGGCGAACCCGCCGTCTGCATTTTGCTTGGACAGGATCTCGCTGAGCAGCGCCGCTTTGCTCCATTTGGCATCCGCCCCAATAGTATAATTGCCTGAATCCAGTGCCAGCAGCGCATAGACCGGATTGTTCAGCGTCTGGCCGCTCATTTTGTCGCTGTTATAGATACGCTCAACCAGATTAAAACCCGGCTCAGAGCCGTTTCCGGCAAAATTCGCCGGATCAGCCCCCACGGCTTGTACCGCGAGCACAATCCGTGCATAATCCGTGACTGCGGCAAAGCTGCCGCTGGCTGTCCGCACCTTTTGCTCCAGCAGCCGGACATAACTTTCCGGTACTTTGTAGCCCGCCTGTGCGAGGCCAACCGCCTGCCATTCTGACGTCACGCCGCTGCTGAGCATATACTCGGCAGCCGCATAGGTCGCTCCGGCAACGGTAATCTGCTGCTTCGCTGTTAATGCAGCCGCAGCCGGCTCTGCGCCAGACTCGTCTGCTGCATACACAGCAGCAGTAACACTTTCCGTTCCTCCGGACGCGGTAGCGGAGACCGCCCCGGCAAACACTTGCCCTGAAGGAACAAGCGCTGTTCCCAGAATCGAAATAACCAGCAATAAAGCCAGGCCAAGCATAAAGGACTTGGCAGAGAGAAGAGTCTTCATCGTTAACCTCTTTCCGTGAATAAAATAGTGAAGCAGCGGACAACAAGAAGAAACGGCTATGCTGTCCATTTCAAAAGGACGGGGCCGTTTCTGCGAGAGAGAAGGATAACATACAGCACCGGCTTATACTTCATCCTCATCCCTCAAAAAAACCGCCCCTGCTAAGGGCGGCCTCGGAAGAATACAAATGAAGCACGGGGGTGCTCAAGCTCCGCCACCACATCCATTTGTAATGTTCCGCATTCTTACCCCACGAAGAATAGAAACGTTCAAGAAAAAGGCAGGTCTCCTGGCTTATGCTTCACAGCTTCCCTCCGCCTTCCCGTCCTTGCTTCACAGGACAGTGGCACCCTTAAGAGTCGCTCCGCATTTACAGTGGCGGGACCGCGCCGGACTTGCACCGGACTTCCCTTTTAAGCAAATTCTACTGGATAGAATCTGCACCCTTTTCACTAGACTATCAAATTTTAATATTCATAATCATATCCACTATTCCCTTGTATGTCTATAGAAAAGCTGTTCCAATGCCGCCCGTTGCCGGCTGAGCCCTTTTCGAAAGCATCAAACACACTCTTCGTTGATCCCAACCTGTCTGCACGCAGTTCATCATTAGTAGCGGAAAAAATGCCCGCTAAGTTTTGGCTACTCCCACATTAATAAGGATTAGGCGGATTTACACCCGCTATTATTTCGTAAAACGCCACATAAGGCTCAACCGGATAATTTAGCGGTAGTATATCGTCTTATACAACTTATTTTCAATATACACTCCACATTAGAGGGAGAGAATCCCTTTACAGGGTGATCCGTCATAACCAACGCCGGAGCTCTGTGAAAGAAGAAAAATCCTGAACACGCATCTGCCCTGCTCTCTCCGGGCAAAACATGCGGTTCAGGATTTTTGTCTGTTTATATCGCTTTACTCAGGAGCCTCGGTTGCTGCTCCGCCATCATCCGTAGGCGTTGCAGTCGCAGTTGCAGTAGGCTGTGCACTCGGTGTAGGAGCTGCCGTAAGTGCTGGATCCGACTGCAGAGTCAGCTTATAATCGCCCGCGATGATCATGTTGCCCTCGGCCAGCTTAGCCCCCGGTTCCAGATCCACAGTGACTTGGTACGAAGCTCCCCCGGTCTCTCCCGGCGAAGGCGCGGATGACACAGCCGGGGACGCGCCGGCTTCTGTTCCGGCGTTCGCGGTCCCTGTCGCGCCGGCTTCCGTTCCGGCGTTCGCGTTCCCGGTCGCGCCGGCTTCTGTTCCGGCGTTCGCGGTCCCTGTCGCGCCGGCTTCCGTTCCGGCGTTCGCGGTCCCTGTCGCGCCGGCTTCCGTTCCGGCGTTCGCGGTCCCTGTCGCGCCGGATTCCGTTCCGGCGTTCGCGTTCCCGGTCGCGTCGGCTTCCGTTCCGGCTGACGCATCCGGCGTTGCCGTTCCACTGCCGCCGTTCATGCCGGCGGCCCCCGCATCCGGCGACGGAGCGAGACACCGGCTCGACGTCGCCGTGACCTTGTAGACCTCCGGATCCCCACCGGAGGCTGCTACACTGATCTCCGCCGGAGTAAAGGCGGTGCATTCTTCAGCGTCAGCAAAGGTGAATACCAGTCTGCTGCCCGCGCCTTCTCCGCTGCCGCTAAGATACACGGCAGCAGGCGGGTGGCCGCCGTCCGGTGCTGCGCTGCCCTCCGGCAGAGCCGTGTCCGGGCTGTCCGGCCGCAGCAGGCTGATGGCGATAATAACGCCAATCAGTACGATCCCCAGAATGGAGCCGGAGATCAGGAGTTGAAATCGGCTGCGGCTAACCCACCGCGCCAGCGGCGAAGCCAGCTGGGAGCGGGCTTCGTTATATACATTTTGCAGAGCAGGCCCAGCAGCGGAGACATAGCTTTTGCGGAAATCCCTGCTCTTGAAGGCTTCACGGTCGCTGTTCAGGAAATACTTTAGAATCGCCCGGCGGTAGCCCGGGTATAGCTTCTTCTTCGACACCGTGAACAGCCGGTTGTTCTGTGACCAGGCCAGGAAACGGTATACCGTTTCTTTGTCGCCGTCCGCTTTGCGCTTGACCAGATCCAGCAGCGCATCATAATCCAGCGGGCCGCTCTCGCGGTCACTATTGTGATAGAAAGCGAGCGGCAAGCGTTCGAACGGCTCCACACTTCGTGATTCCTTCAGCCAGCGCCGTCCGAGCAGCTGTACATCATCCAGCTCCTTTGGTGACAATCCGGCAAAAAGTTCCTCATCAGGACTCTCCTCCCCGAACCAGCGGTAGGCAGCGCGTAGCGCATTGGATTTTTGCCTGCTGATGGAATCAAGCGGCGGCTGCCAATCCGCCGTATCCCGGTAGCGCAGGAACGAAATCTCCAGCAGCTGCTCCTGTGTCAGCTCGCTGAGCGATACACGGTTCAGCAGGAAGCGGTCCGCTGCCGCCATCAGCTCCTTCAGCAGCGAAAGCGCCTCAGGGTTGAACCCGCTGCCTCTGCGGCGCTCTTTTTCCGCCTTCTCTACAGAGTCATGAATCGAGGCCACCGCCGCAACCGGATCTTTGTCACGCTGCAGCTTCTCCAGCAAATAATCGCTGATTGTATCACGGACAAACGACTGCTGCAGCGCCTCTGGAAGAAACCGGCCCCAATGGGCGACAAACCGTAAAATGTCAGACGATTGCGCTGCAGCAGCCAACCGGGATTCCATATACGGTTCCAGCAGCGCCTTGCGGAAAATAGGCTGGGCCAGCACTCTTTTAAAGAAAGCTGCACTCAGCTCGTCATTGCTCTCGATGATAGTGTAAGCCGCCGCCAATGTATCATCCCGGTCCGCAGACCGGGCATTCAGCATACCGTTGATGAAATAATCGACCACTTTGACCCGGTAATTATGGCCCTTCAGCACAAAATACTCCATAAAACGCTCCATAATCTCCGGCTGAGGAATCCCCTTTTTGCGGATCAGGTCATACTCACGGTCGAAGCGCTCCAGGAACATATCGTTCAGCCGTACCCGGGACTCCAGCGCCCCCTCCGGCTTGAGGTAGGACAGCAGGCCGCTGAGCACAGCATTTTTGTTGTCCGTGTACAAGCTTTCATTGCCCTGCTCAATCTCATAAAAAACCGCCAGCTCATTATAAAGCGCCAACTGCAGCTTGCGGTCCACGTTCTCACCGGGCAGCAGCGAATCAGCGAACCGGGCAAAGTCATCTAAGCTGCCCTTGTTCTTCAGCGTTTTCCATACCAGATCGGCATAAGGCTGCTGCGAGTCAGCGAAATCGGCATTCAGGGTCCGGCCCGAAGCCAGATCGAAGATAAAATCCTTCTCGATACTGCGGTCCCCGGGACGGAGCGATCCTTTTTCTACAAAGGTAAGATCGATATATTTGCGGCTTTTTGGCTCGTTTGCATAGGTGAGTACCCCTAGCCTGCGGCGGAAATCATACGGCAAAGCCCCGTAAATAATCTCCGTAAGCTCCAGCGCCCGCTGCGATAGCTCTGCGATGGGAACATCGAGGGCAACATAACTTTTTTTCTTGCTTGCCACAGAGATCATGACCGCCTGCAGCAGCGCCTTGAACAATGCTTCGCTGAACCCGAGACTGCCCAGCACCGTTAGCGGATCAGCCTGTCCTTCACGCTGTAGGGCCGGAATATCGGCCAACTCCGGCAAGGTTCCTCCAAGCTCTCCTTCATAGCTCCCGGCAAAATCAGCATGCAGCCAATCCCCATAGCTCTGAATAATTTCCTCGGCGCGTGTCGGAGGCACTACAAAGTTATGGGCAAAAAAAGCACTCCGCTGCCCGGTAAAATCAGTCGCCTGATAGCGGCTTTGCCCGATCACCGTGTCGTTTGTTTCCGTATGGAATAAATGCAGCGCGGCCGGATACAGCTCCTCATTTTTTTCGCCGCGCGCCGCCAGCTCAGCCGGGGCATCATAAAGGCAGAAAGGATGAATGATTTTTTTGACAAAATTATTGTCCAGGCTCTCCGACTTCGCTACAGTATCGAATCCTTCGGTTGCCCGGTATACGCCCCGCCGCTCGCGGGTATACATTTGCTGGGTGATCCTGGACCCTGAGAATCTGTTCACGGCCCGTCGCTCCCCTCAATATAGTTCAGCTTATGCAGCAACCAGATAAACGGCTCGTCCACACGGATCGGGCTGACGACACCCTCTATCTTTTGGTTGACCGGATTGCTGCCCAGCGCGGAGACGGCAAAATACCCCGTATTGGCAAAATACACATCCATCGTATCTTTGAACGGACGGTCTACCTTGCCGATAAAGCGGCGGATTTCACCGTCGATGTTCTGGAATTCATCCAGGTTCAGCGTGTTGCGGTGCACATAGTTGTTGAATACATTGCTGTTGGACTTGATGTAGTCGCCATCTTCATCCTTCAGCGAATGCAGCATGTCGCTTTTGGCAAGCACGACGGCCGTCGGGATATCGGTCTTGCTCTTCTCCTGGTAGGCGATGAAATCGCCGAACATCGTCAGCACCACATCACGCGGCTCATCATACTGCGAGACCCATTCCCCGGGACGGTCGCCGTAATTAATCTTGATCTTCTCCCGGATAGAGCGGATCTGCAAGGGATCGACCATGAACAGGATTCCCGCGGAGTTCTTGATATGCTGGCCATGCAGCCCAAGGTAATCCTGATCGACCATGCCTTCACCGGCAACATCGAAGAATACCAGTGTCAGCGGCGGCTTCTCTTCATCCTTGAACACAAATTGAAAAATAAACGGCTCCTGCATCTTCTCCTTCTGTGTTGAGGCCAGCAAATCGCCGCGCTCAAACAGCGGTTCTTCGTACAGGGTGCGGAACTTGCGGCTGATTTCAGCATTCAATGGCATGCAGGCCGCGTCGAAATGCCCAGCAGTCGTATGCTGCAGTGTATGGATCAGCGAGGTCATGTACACCGACTTCCCGACCTGGGAGGCGCCGATGATCGAGATAATGTTGCTTGGCACCTTGCCGGCGGTCACGGGGAGCTCGTTATGGCAGGACGGGCACAGCCGTCTGCGCGTAAGCACACCATAGCGGTCGGTGAGACCGGTCAGCACATGATCAGTATAGTGGTGATATTCCTCGGGAATATCAGCCGGATTAAGCACAGCCTCCATATCATCGACAGTATCGAGGCCGAAACGCTCACGGTATTTATTCAGTGCATCATCTTCGCCGAGCGCATAATTCTCATCATCCTCACGGCTGTGCATGGCCCGAAAAACAACGTCCTCCGGCGAAAACTTGGTGAAGCAGTACGGACAGACAATATCATAAAAAAGCGGCCGCGCCTGCGGCTGATTTTTCTTCTTAAATCGGCTGAAAAAAGACATCTCTCATCCTCCTAAAAGTTCTGTCTGCATCACTTGTTAGTAAGTGCCTACAAAACTAAGTTCCAACAATTTGATCTGCTATGACCTGATGTAGTCTAATCTACTGTAACTGCTTCGCTTTACTCTACTCTACTCTACTCTACTCTACTCTTCTATTCTCTGCTCTGCTCTTCACTTCTCTTCACTTCTCTTCACTTCACTTCACTTCTCTACACTTCTCTGTCTCGCTCTGCGTCCGCATGCAGCTTAATGATAACTGCACTTTGTACAGCTATATCAACGCTCAGGCCCACCGCTCCAGCTTTACCTGCACTTTGTGCAATTATGGAAGAGCGAATGGCATACTTTATCAGCTTTCCCGAAATATAGATGTACAAAATACAATTAAACCTGCCTAGTAGGAGAAATCGATCGTTTTAGTTGCACGAAATGCAATTACTGCCACTTCAGACTCCAAAAAGCAGGCCGTTCAGACTTACTTAAAATCTAACAAACGCACGCACCACAGACATATGAAGCTTTTACCTCAAGATCTCAAGATACTTACGATCCAACAAATACGCGCACCAGACGTACGAAGCTTACACCTAATGATGCTTATAATCCAAGCAAGCTGCGGACTCATAATTACAAGCTCAACACCGGATTACTCAGGCACCATCTCATAATACAACCCGTACTTGCGGCCATCCGTGAAAAAGATGCGTACAAAATCCTCCTTGCCGATTTCAATCGGCGGAAGAACGCTTCTCCCGGCGGGGAAATCCTGCACAAACGGAAATAGGATGCCGTCCTCTTTAGAAGCCGGATGCCCGCCCCGTTTCTTGACATAGCACAGTACATCCTTCGCCACCGGCACTTCGGCGGAAATCGTCATATGTACTGTTTTCAGCTTGCCGAACAGTGCTTTTTTCTGCTGGATGGAATAATAAATCCGCGCCTTGCCTGCACTGACCAAGGCACGGTTCTCGCCATCCTGCTGGCGCACCAGCAGCGTCTCTCCGTTCTCGGTGAGCCGGACAAATATGGTATACACCACCTGGCCGATATCATCCAGCCTGTCGCGGTATCCATTATTCGCTTTGTACTCCTCGCGCGTATACAGCTTCATGCCGGAGGGCGGAAGCTCTCCGCTATCCGGCGCTTCTGTAGACGCCTTGTGAATACAGACCGCCTGCACGCCATCCGGCCAGCGCCATCGCAGCGTACAGAACCGGTCCTCCACCCGGGAAACCACATCCGCAATAACCGGCGTGGAGGAATGAGCCTCGGCGTACCTCATGACTGTAAACTCCTTTCACTATCCCTATCGTTTGGCATGTTCACTACCCTGCTGTCCATACTTTTAGAATCCCTTGCTGCCCCTGTTTCTGCGCGGTGATTGGAAGCTCTCCGATGACGGTGCTGAGGCTGCAGCATTTCTTTCACCTCTGCGGGATAATCGTCCTTCCCCAACCGGCACAACAAAGGTGAACAAGGAGATAATCGCAGCCAGAACAAGCAGGGCGATCAGACGGATGATTGCATCCCAGTAAGAATGCCCGCTGAGGCCGAATTCAAGGATCAGTCCGGCGGATAGACCGGACACTGCGCCGCCTACTCCAAAGCTTTTTGCGAGGTGGCGGTTATCGAACACAATACCAAGGCCAACGCCCAGAGTTATGCCGATCAGCATAAGCGCCAAAATACGAACCACTGCATAATACGGGCTGTCGGCGGTCGCATCACTGCGCTCAGTGAGCAAGGTCCGGTCTCCCAAGCGGTCATAAATTTGCTGGAACACATCACCCAGCCGGTTCGCATCGGTAACATCATAATATTGCCCTCCGGTGACGGAGGCGATGTCTAGCAACAAATTGGAGCCGGATGTATCGTCCAGCGCCAGTCCAATAGTATTAACCGCGATGCCGCGCTCCACGTACTCGTTGAGTTCCGTAGCGGTATTGAACTGACTGAATCCGTCGGACAGCAGGATTACCATTGCTCCGCGGCCGGCTTTGTCGTCACTGTTAATAACATTCATAGCTTCTGTAAGTGCACCGCTGATATTCGTCCCGCCCTCCCTCGTCTGCAAACTGCTGATTACAGCCGATACTTTCTCACGGTTCGCTGAACTGGAGAGTGAAATCAACGGCTGAACAACCGAAGACTCGTCGCTGAAAGTTACTACAGCTACCTGATTATCTTCGTCCATCTGCCGCACCAGCGTATCCGCAGCCGCATAGCGGCTGTTGTCTGGATCACTCTGCATCATACTGCCGGAGTCATCGATGACCATTACGACATTTTTGATCGGCTTGATTCCGCCGAAGTTCAGTTCGTACACAAACTCTGTTAACACGCCTACCCCAAGCATCAGAACGAGCGTCAGCGGGAGCAGCTTCCAGGACAAGCCCAGATAACGCTGCTTCCAGGACAAGCCGTTCAGCCTTGGAGAGATCATCTCCGCAATCAGACAGCCAAGCCCAACCCCAAGCGCCACAATGGCAAAATAGATTCCGACAAGCACAATCGACGGCAGGTCATAGGGCCTGCGGCTAAGCAGCAGCTCACCGAGAACAAAGGCCACTCCACCGCCCAGCAGGCTGAAGAAGAACAGGAGCAGATTGATTTTTCGCTGCATCGTTATTCATCCTTTCCGGGAACACTTAAAATTTGATATTTATAATTACCGGAGCAGCCAGCCGGTCATGCTGTTGGCATTCTAATCCATGGCAAAAACGGCGGCGAAGGAACTCCCTTTGTTTATTGTAATGATACTCAATGAGCCTGGCTATGAAATTACAGTATTAGTAAGTGGAAACGGCTTCGCCGTCCTCAAAAGGACGGTATCCGTCTCAGCGAGAAATTTCATTCCGCGCGAATTGGGGATTCTCCCCGGTAGAGCCTATCCAAGCAATTAATTACAGCCACCGGTTCAGCTTCAGTAGTCTGAGCCAGCAATTACACTGACGGAGGGACCGCGGCAATCAGCAGACCGTCACGGCATCCGGGCCCCTCTCCAACCTCTACCTTCGCACACAGCCGTCCATTCTGTGCCTGTACCTTATCGCAACTCCGGGAGCTGCTCAGCTTCAACGCCATGGAGCCGGTAGCCGCTTGTGGCGTAGGTCTCATAGTAGACCTTGCCATTGCGGTAATAGAGCAGGTCCTCCAGATGGAAACCGCCCATCAGGTTCAGCTTCTCGACTCCGCTCCGGCGCTGCTCATGCACAAAGCCGAGCCGGTAGATGCGGGTCGTCTCGTCTGCACCGAAGGCGTAGCGCAGGAACTCGGATCCACTGTCGCCGAAGAAATATTTCTCCTCATGCCGGTGCTCCTGCGTATATTCGAACAGGCGGACATTGATGTTCGCCTCCTCTTCCAGGCTCCGGTACAGCCGCTTGAACAGCTCCTCCTTGGACACGATCTCGCGGTTCTCATAAGCCGCCGCGACATTGGCCCGCCTCAGCAGCTCTTCCTCAAAAGGCAGCGCGAACGGCTCTGCCGCCAGCAGTTCCCTACGGCAGATCTCAATCAGCCGTTCCGCGACTGCCGCTCCGCCTTGCTTGAGCAATTCCGAGAGGCTGCCTATAAAGCGCTCGCTGAAGAAAATGCCGGCACCACGGCGCGCTTCCATGTCCTTCATGACCTCTTCCGTGACGGTACGGTAATACTCCATAATGTTCCGGTCCACCGTCTCGTTGCTGCGGCCGATACTATTCAGCGCAAGACTGCGCAGCTCTTCCTCCAGCGCCTCCATCGTCTGCACCTTAGCCTTGCTCTCCAGGTGCAGCTGTTCCAGCGCGGCATCATATCGGAGGCAGAGCGCAAGCTCGCTCTCGAGACGCAGAATCTCATACTGTCCGCCATAGACCCGTTCAAATAAATAATGAATGAAATTGCGCACCGTCCGTTTGTCCAGCAGCGGCACCCGCTGGAACGGCTGGCGCTCCACGCTTTCCGCGTAGAGCCGCTCCAGCTCCTCCTGTGCGGAGGATAACGCCGAGCGCAGGCCGTTCATATGCTGGCGCAGCGCATGCAGCACACTGCCGCCGGCTTCGCCCTGCCCGGCGGTCCATTCCGCCAGCTGATAGAACGTCACTGGCGGAACAGCCGTCTCCTGGGCCGCCAGAACAGCGGCCCATTCACGGGCAGGATTTACGGCGGCTGTGCGCCCGGCGGATACCTCCGCAAAGTTGCGGCGGAAATAAGCCTGCCCGCCGTCACCGAAGAGCAGGTCCTCCGCTTCGCGCAGCGAGAGCTGCTTCAGTTCGCTGAAGGACGGTCGTCCGTGGCTCATCAGCCCGGTCATTTCCGCAATTCCGGCTTCATCCGGCAGCAGTGCCGCCGCACGTTCACGCAAGGCCTCCGGGTTTAGCCCAAGCAGCGACTGCCGCTCACGCAGACTCCATGCAGCGCCGCCTCCGCGCAGTTCGTCCGCAAGATAGCGGAAAGCGTGGTACAGCACCGTCAGCGCAATCTGCTTATTGGGTCTGCGAACGGCGGAAAAGCCGGCGGACGCATACCCCTGCCTTCCCGTACTGCCCCTGATGCCGCTCTTAAAGGTCATATTGTTATAGCCGCCATGTCCGGTGGCATGGTCCGTGGAGGGTCGCACCCGGTTCTTCAGCAGGCTGATATGGGCGATAATCTCATAATTATCGTCCATGCCATGTGGGGACATCATCCCCCGCTCGTTCTTGTCAGAGAGCAGATAGACGAGATCGAACAAGGCGGAGGGGCCATGGGCGACCGGAATGGACAGCCCTTCTTCGGTTACAAGCAGCGGCGCTTTGAACGTATAATCCGTAAGCTGCATCCCGTCCAGCTCACGCAGAAAAGCCAGCCCTACCGAACTGGAATAACCGAAATTCTCCCCCTGCTCCCGCTCGTTGATCAGGGCGTAAAGATCGGTCTGCACCGACTTGAACGACTGCCCGAGCACTGCGCGGGCCAGCAGGGCAACTTCCGGCAGCAGCACATTAAGCGGGTCATCGACCCGCGTAATGATGGACAAATGGATGACGTCAAAGGAAGAATACAGCCGCCCATAATCCGCTATGCTGTTGCCGAGCTGCCGGAGGGTCCGGTTCATCCCAGCCAAATAACGGCTGTCTTCGTGAAATTCGCGGTAGATGTCATGGCGGACCGTGCGGGGATCGCGCCCCGCCGTTTCCGGCAGGGCCATGCTCATCACCCGTTCCCTTTCGCCTTCACCACCCTGCATTTGACTGTGGTCCTGTTCCTTGCCGCCTGCAGGCGCTGCATGCAGTGCCATTACGCCGCCGGCATTATCCCATTTCCGTTCGCAGCTGTCCAGCACCGGTCCGATGGCCGGTGATACCTTGTCGCCCAGGAACAGAAACAAGGCCGGGTAATGGATGCTGCTGCGTCCATCCCCTTTGCTGCGCTGCGCCTCTTCCTGCGCCGCATATTGCTGGGCATAACTTAATGCTTGTGCTTTAATCATAGGCTTACTTCAGCTTTCTGCGGATGCTGCCAAGCTTGCCGGTCAGGCTCTTGTAGAAGCTGTACATTTCATCGCCGTCTGCATGCTCCACCCGCTCATATTCCAGACTGTCACGCGCCTCCAGGAAGGAGACATACATGCCTTCCAGCTTGTAGAGCAGCGGGGTGACATCCTCCGCAGCGGTCATTTCACCGGCGCGGCGGGCCGCCTTGCGCAGCAGCAGACTGCGGCTCTTCTCATCCAGCGAGCGGAAATGGCGGTATACCGCATACTCCACATAGCTGCGTTCCTTCATTAAGTTGGCGAAGGGTTCCCAGGCATCTTCGTCCTCGTCACGGTCATAGACGTAAAGCGCGCCTTTTTTGGTGATCGTGTCGGTGTACAGGGCTTCGATGAACTGATCCAGCCATTTGTCTTCGTCGATATATTGATGCAGCAGTGCCTCAAGCTCAGCCGCCTTCGCGGTCAGTGCCTCGTACTTCGCCAGCTCTTCACGCACACGGGTAATCAGCTGCGGGGAACGGATCAGATTCTCCTGGGCCAGTTCTTTATTAATGCTGCCAAAAATATCCTTGATCCCTTCGCGCTCCAGCCCATTCTGGCGCAGCGCCTTCAGCTCATCGGTTGCCTTCTTCACTTCACCGAGATTCGGACGCGAGGAGTCAAGCTGCAGATCATAGCCGCTCAGGAATTTAGCCAAGTCGAACGGCTTGGTGAACACGACCGAAAACCGGCTGCTCGTATTTTCATCCAGCCCTTTTTCGATAACAACTCCGCTCTCCAGTGCTTTCGCGAAATCCGCGCGGACTCTGGCGTTGTAATCACGCACACGGGCGTTGACATAGGTATCGCCCCATGATTTTTCCGGAATCGGGGACGGCAGGTAGGTCCAGTTGTTCTTGTCAGTCATCACCAGGTGGCGGCCGATGCCTTCCTTGTCGAGAATGGTCCGCTCATAGTTCTCCTCGAACACCCGCAGCGGCGTATACACAAACAGCGGTACCCCATTGCGCGTATTCAGCCAGAAAATCCGGTTCTTCACCTGGCTTTCCTTGATCGTAAACTGCGATTTGCCCAGCGCATTATTCTGATAATTGCGGATTCCCTTCAGGATGCCCGGTGCCTTAACCGGCACAGATACGAATCCCCACGACGGGAAGTGCAGGCTGCCGGAGCTGTTGCTGAGATGGAAAATCGGCACGGCGTCCTCATCCAGGCGTCCGGCGATAATCCGCTCCACGAACTTATCCAGCGGCTCCTCGCGGCCGTATTTCATAACCAGGAAGTCCTCCATCGAACGGGTAATGAGATCGCCGAACTTATCGCTCAGGAATTCGGAGATGGAACGCACAATGTCGATCTCCTGCTCTTTGACCCAGCGGCCGGAATGCTTCAGCATTTCCCGCGTGAAGTCACGGATCAGGTCATCGCCGTCCTTCTGGTCCATTACCTTCGAGATCGTCGCCGAAATATCCGGCACATTGACGATATTCCAATAGTAAGTTTTGTTGCCTTTATGGTCGGCCTGCTCTTCACCGTTAATCAAAATATCGCCGTTTTTCTCAAAGATCGTGCTGAGCGCACTGAGAATCTCCGTAAACACGCCGTAAATCCGGTTGTTTTCTTCATTCAGAAGCTCAAACAGGTCGTCGTAGAATTCGATCATCTGCTCCGTGCGTTCCACATCGGCATGCAGCCAGTACTCGTTGATTTTGGCTTCGATATAGGCGTTTTTCTTCTTTTCCTTGGAGACAAAAGCGCTCCGCGCATCGCCCAGCTTCTCCTCCGCACTCTCCTGCGCCGTCTCGATATCGCGCGGAAGTCTCAGCAGGCTCTCGCGCAGCGCTTCGATATAGGACTGGATCAGCTTCAGAATACAGAAGCCCTTCTCGGTATAAAGCAGGCGAGAGACATAAAACGGTCCCTGCTCAGGATGAAGGAAGATACGCTCCAGCTCCTCACCGAAACGTCCGGTGATTTCGCCCGGCAGCTGCTTCTTGGCCTTGATATATTCTTCACGCGCCCGGGACAGGAAGTTCTGCTCCAGCTCCGTATCCATATCGACGACCTGGTTCTTGATCACATTGGCATGGCCCAGACGTTCACTGTTCTGGTAACCGGGCAGCGGCTCGGGTACGCGAGATTCAAAGGTTTTGATCATGGTGTCGAGGTCGATGCCCAGCTTGCGGGCCAGCTTCTCCACATCCTCCTGCCCCGGTGCCTGCTGGAACATCTTGTCCATCTTGTCAAACAGGCGGAAAGCCAGATAGGTGGTCATTTCCTCAATCGGCAGAACGGCGGAAGAGGCCCCGATGATGTTGTATTCATAGTTGGCCGGATAGGTCTTGTTCATCTGCGCAATGTTCGTGCGGATGTTGCTGATATAGTCGTGGATCGCAAATTCCTCACCCGACTGCTTTTCCTCGCTGGCCATAAAGTTCGTGATATTCTCCGCGGTTACATTCATGCAATAATCGTAGGCGTTCTCCAGCAGCTTGCCTTCGGTGTTAGTCGCCGAGATCAGATGGCACAGATTGAACGGAGGCAGCGGCGAATTGACCGTCAGTATATTGCCGTATTGCTGGCGGAACCGTTCACCCCGGCTGTCCACATTCATCCAGTAATCCAGCTCTTTGAGCGCCGCATACCCGTTCTTGCGGATATATTCGCGTGTATGCTCGCTGAGGCTCTTGTTTGCCAGGTTCACGTCCGGCGTGAACAGATATCCCAGTGTGTTCACCCGGTCAACACCGGCCGCGCCGTAATCGCGTTCTATAATCCCGCGCACGATATAAGCAATATCAAGGAACGAGCCGCTTCCTGTTCCCCCGGACAGACCGGTGAGCAGGAATACCATCAGCTTCTTGCTGGTGCCGACGGACAGCGTCTTGATCTTCTTGTCGATGGCGCCCACAACCTGATTGATCTTCGTAAACAGCAGCAGCCGTCCAGCCTGGCGTACTCCTGCGGCACCGTTCATTCCGTCGGTAATACTCAGCTCCGGTGACAGCCATTCTGTAATATACGGGTCGAGAATGCTGCGGTTCTGCAGCAGTCCGCCGATCTCCGCATTGGCCAGCAGCACAAATTCATTCTGCGGATCGAGGCCGATGCCTTTGTATTTTTTACCGCGGTCCTGCTCATTGGTCTCAAATGCCAAAAACTCCACATTGTCCGGCTTGTCGCGTTTCTTCTTGGAGAGCGGATCTTCCGGCAGCTTAAAACGGCGGTTGATCTGGTATTTCAAGCGCAGCAGGGCATCAATGCCCGTGCCGCCGAGGCCGATGATCAGGATCGGATTATCGATCGTGTCTACTCTGATTTTGTCGCTGACGATCCCTCCGCCAAGCGATACATCCAATTGCTGAATATGCTCTCTCACTACCGGTTTCATAGGTTTTCCCCCTAGTCAATTTGCAAAATTCCAGTTACAGGAACTCCCCATACCACTAACTTCTCAGCCTTATATTAAATACTCCAGCAAAATCGTCTTATCTACCGTCTGCAGCGCCACGGAAATACGGTCGCCGCTCTTCAATTCTAGTCCGCGCGAGGTATCGGCCACACGCCCCGATCTTTCCACGGATATGCCTTCCCCGCCGCGCAGCAGCAGGCGGTCATTCTTGCCCGGTGTGAAGACGAGCTTCTCGCTCTCCTTCAGTTCAGGTGCCAGCTGCAGCAATTGGTGAAGGCTGAATTTCCCCCGGAACGCCGACAGCTTCTTATACTGTGGATAGGTCTTCTCTCCGGTATTCCCGTCGAGTACCTCTACCACCATCTGCCCTACAAAACCTCGGGTCGAATTCTTGCGCAACAGCCAGAATGCAACAGCCGCAGCGAGCAGCAGCACGACGCCCCCAATGATTAAATACAGCGTCTTTGAGGAAGACTTCTCCAGAGCAGGTTCTTCCCCACCCGGCTTTGTTCCCGCTGCCGGTGTGTTTGTAGCAACCGTCCCCGTTTTGGCGTTGATCTTGAGCACGTCGCTCTCACGGTAGAAGCTGCTCTCCTCCGCCCGGACCTTCAGCTCATACTCATGGCTGTCCTTGAGTTCAAAGGTGCCTTTGAAGACCGCTGCGGAGTTATCCAGCGGAATCTCCTGCACATCGCCTGTATCCAGATCCGTGGCGAGCAGTACCGCCTTCATATCTTGATACAAATTACTGAGCGTTACCTGAGCACCATTGCTGAACAGGTGCGAGGAAATCTCAACTTTATCGCCCTTCTTGTAAGTTGCGGCGGAAGGCAGCGCATCGATCTTAAGCTCCAGATCATAGTTGAATACGAGATTGATATCGATCTTATCCTTCGGCACACCCTTCACCTGGAGCTTCCAATCCCCCTGCTCCGGTGAGATCAGCTTGATCAGGCTATAGCTGCTCGATTTGGACAGCAGGACATCGTCCGACGGGATAGCTATAGATTTTCCCGAAGGATCCGTTAGCTTCGCAGTAACCGGCTGGGAGGACATAATGGAGATATTCGCTTCCAGCACACTGCTGTTAGGAACATTGACCGTAACATCCTGATAGCTCCCGTTCGCCGTAATCGACTGTACAGGCACGACCTTCAGCTTCAAATGGCTGGCAAAAATTTCACTCAGGATCTGCGGCAGATCATCGGCCGAATCCGTTGTGAATGCCTTGCCGCCTGTCTTGTCAGACAGGCCTGCCAGAATTTCTTTATTCAGCTTGCCATCAGCATTGAGCCCTATAGTATAAACCGGGTATCCTTTCTGCTTGGCTGTTTCTATGGCTGCATCCAGTTCCTGATCCGACTGGCTCTGGGTCCGGCCGCTTGACTCATCCAGATCATTGTTGCCGTCAGCCAGCATGACGATCATTGGCTCATGACCCGGGTCGCTGCCGTTCTCCAGCACCTTGACGGCCTCTTCCATCCCTACGGCGATATCCGTATATGGTCCGCGGCTTAAACCGTCGATGAAATCCTTGAGGTCCTGCTTATCACCGGCAGAGCTGATTTGCAGCAGCGCCTTCTCCCGCTGCACCTTATCAGTGTAGGCTACGATACCAACCTTGTCGCCTTGGGCAGACAGCATATCTATAAACATTTTCATCGCTTCGTTCGCGATCTTGTTCTTGTCACTCTTATTCATGGAGTTGCTGACATCAATCAGCAGTACAGCGTCAATATGAGATGGCGCGGCAGATGTTGCAGCGCTGGCCTGCAATGACGCAAAGGGCGCAGCGGCCATGAACAGAATCAGCAGCAGTAAAGGTACAATACGCTGCAGCATCGTTGGGCTTGTTCTAGGGTGATGATGTGTACGAAGCATAAAGATGGCTCCTCTTGTGTTATATTCGGGTTATGCGGCAGGGTAACGGTATAGCTAAAATCTGTAAATAGTATGCCATTATGATATAATTAAACCTTGTAAACTTCAACTTTAGGACCGCAGGACCGGCAACCGGATGCATAGAATCGTCATTCTATCCGCCCCTCCGGACCGCTATGCTTCCAAGAAGAAAGGAAGAGTTCCATGATTTCATACGTCATTCTCGGGATTATGTTTCTATATGCCGTAATTCAGATCTCCTTGTATGCTTCACGCCAGCGCAAACCGCTTACCCGTGACGACATTGACGAGAAGCTGCTGGCCGCACTGAATGGAGGCGATCCTGCCCGTGAATAAGAAGAAACCCGTAACATTCCGGCCTTTCAAAGTTCCGCGTTATGCGCATGACAACCTGCGTGTCTGCCGCCATTGCGGCCGTTATACCGCACTGGGCGAAGAGCGCTGCGGCAAATGCGGACGTGCCGCCCTGACTCCGGTGGAGAAGCAGGCCACCTCCATCGCCGGACGGAAAATGCACACCCGCCTGCTGCTCATCCTGCTGCTCACCCTGGTCTCGGTCTATTTCGGCGAGAGCTTGCAGCAGATGGTGCTGTGCGCTGCCGGAGGAGTCGTTCTAGCCGGACTTCTATTCTATACGCAGCGGAAGGTAAGGCAGAACCAGAATCTTTATGCCCTCAATGAACTGCTGGGACGAAATATCATTAACATCAAGGAGGGCCTGGAAATCAACCGCCAGGAGGCTGTATCCGTACTGCGCGAGAATGATGTGCTGGCCTACGAGAAGCTGCGCGAAATTTCCATCCTGCTGCGCGGTGACCGAATTGCCCGCCAGCGTATTGCCCTGCTGCACGGCTTCCAGCTGCGTAAAGATATGTACCTGGAGCTTGAACAGCTGCTGCTAAAGGACTTTGAGCCGCTGCTCGCAGAATATATCGGCGAAATCGCCAAGGTCCGGCCTGACCTTATCAAAGACCGTACGCTGCGCTATGTGAAGAATTATGAAACTCAGATTCTTGAAATGGATAAAGGTGCAGCCATCCTGGCCGGTGTCGCCGGAGCGGCTGTACGCCTGAAGCGTTATGCGCTGCTCTACTCCGGAATGATTGGAAGATACATACAGGATCTGCCCAAGGACCGTTTCCTGCGTTTATCCAGGCTGATCTCCGCCAGCCCCTACGAAGCCTGGAACGGCCTGGATCTTAAGGTCGCGGAAGTCCGTGAAGCCAAATACCGGTGGGACCCTGAATCTTGAGTAAAGTACTGCAATATTTAATAGTACTTTAAACAAGAAGAAGCGGCTGCACCGTCCAAAGTCAGGATGGTACCGGCTCCGCGAGAAAGGGGCTACTATAATATGACGTTTAAACAAGCCATATCCCTGCGGAATATATTGATCATTTTGTGTACATTCATCCTTGTTCTGCTTGGACAGAAGGCATTTAGAATCGAAGACAAGATTCAGGCCGTGAATGAAGGCGACCGGCTGTATGCCGCCGGCGATCTGATCGCCGCAGAGAACCAGTACCGCCTGGCAGCCGCGAATCCTTCTATCCTCTATAAGGAAGAAGAGGTTGCAGCGAAGCTCAAGGAGCTGGCTCCCATAACAGCGATTCGCAGCGGGCTCAAGACACTGGTATTAAAAGTGTCACAGCAGCTGGATACAAAGGATTTCACCGGATTCATGGAGAGTTATGCTGCTTTGCTTAGCCTAAAAACTGAGTATATGCAGCCGGGAGGGTCTTATGAATCCTATTATCGCCAGTTGTCGGCGGATTCAGGCCTTTCCGGCCAGTTCTCAGCCGGGTTCCAGCAGTTCAAGAGCCAGTTTCTTACCGAACTGGGGGCCAGTCAAAGCGGCAGCGGCAATGAAGACAGCGGGGACAGCTTCAAGTGGAATCTGCTGCGGATTCCCGATGCCTTTTATGGAGGGAGCGCAGCCAAGGAGAAGCTGCTGGCCGGGTCCTTCCAAACTCATGATACGGTTAAGCTCAAGGAGCTGGCGGCGGCCGGAAGCTTCGATGCTCTGCTGGATTCCGCCTTGTCCATGATGGATGCCTACAAGAGCCACACTTATAATGCCTCATGGGTACATGAGCAAGCTGAGGCCAGTGCAAAGAAGATGCTCGGCGGCGATCTGGACAGAGATTCCTATGCCGCCTTTACCGGGCATGCCGTAAGCTACCGCAAATATGCTGCCTCTGCCGGTATTGATTCATCCAAGGTGCTTACGTTAATAGACAGCAGCTTAGCGAAGCTGATGAAGAGCGCCGCACGTTTGGTCCGCGGCGGCCAATATGCTGAAGCGATCCAGCTGTACAGCGACCTCACCGGACTTCAGGACACTACAGAAGACATTGCCGCCGCCAGGATCGCCTGGAATGCTGCGGAGCCTGTCCGCCTGCTGCCGGGCGGTGAGGAGCAAGGTAAATATTCCCATGTTGTCTCCGTCACCGGAAGATACAGAGCCAAAGTCGCCGTAGCCGGAACAGACAGCAGCGGAGTCCTCTACTTTGCGGATATGAGCGAGGACGGGATTGTCTCGACAAGGACCGGTGAAGTCATCGCGGGCTTCGAGAATCTCCGCAGTCTTGCTTTTGATGATACGCTGTCAGCCCTCTCCGAAGTGCCTGTGGTCGTCGCCGAGAGCAGCCGTAAGGATGGGCGCACCTCTTTTACCGCCTATCTGATCAAGCCGGAGGGAATCTCCCAGCTCTTCTCGTTTGCCGGAAGCAGCTATACGCTGCAGCCTGATGATGATGCTATTTTCGTTGAAAATGCAGTTGTAGAAAATGGTGGAGACGGCCTGACCGCGGTATACCGATTAACAGAGGGCGTCTACCAGTTCTCCGAGATTCATCAGGAACAGGAGTATCCACTGATTTCTGCCGCCGAGCTGGAGCTTCATCTGTTTGAGAAGGTTTCTCTGAATTGCGACATCTATATTGATTCTTCAGGCAGATCATTAGCTAACTCCAATGGACGTCTTATTGTCCTTCAGGGAAATACCGGCTCCATAACGGGGCTAGCCCTGGTGAGCGGTCAGTTCCTGAACAGTTTCGAATACGTGGAGACTGATACAGGAATGCAATACTTGCCCGTGTTCGTGGCAGACTCCTTGGGAAGCATGAGCATAATCCTCCCTTAAGCTGCGAAAAATATTTCTATTAAAAAGACGTAAGAAAGTAACGGAGGATTGCCGTTAGTCTCTTACGTCTTCTTTTTCGGGGATTGTTCAAAAAATTCTATGATCGCCAAACAGATGCAGCCTTCTTACGGCGTGCTGCGCTCCCGCTTCCTACTTTTCTTTTCCGGTTCAGCAGACGTTTATAACGCTTCTGCGTATACAGAACATCGGCGGCCGACGTAATCGTTTCCTTAACCTCGCCGAGCACCTCTGTGGTCTCCTCTACGGATGCCTTTATCCGCTGCACCTCGGATTTCACGCGATCTGACCGCATTTTCGCCTCATCCATAGTCTCCTGAATATTGGCCTTGATCTCATCCACCGGCTCCTTTAAGCCATCCACCGAATGTTTGACACCATCCAGCGACTGCCTCAAGCCGTTGATACTTTCTTTAAGTTCTTTCAGCGGATTACCCAAACGTATCCCTCCTAATTTCCCTCTATATAAATTGAACTTATAATTCTTCTATTTTGGATTGGCGTGACTCCAGAGAATGTTTGGACTTCCGGCCGCTGTTAGGTTTGGATTTCCTGAATTTAACCGCGAATCGCGGTAGAAATCCAAACCTAAAGGCGGACGCTATCGCTCCTCCAGTTCCAAAATTCCCCTCCGCCACTTTTCCCTAAATACAATTCTCAAGTTCAATCTATATAAGTAATACTTACCCAGAACGGTTAAGGAGGATTCACCGCCTGCTGCTTATGAACTGAATAAAGGCTGAGTCACCATCTTTATGTATTTTAGCAAATCCGCTTTTGCCTGTTCATTATGCTCCCACACCCCAAGGTTCCAGCACATAAAACGAAGCCCCAGGTATCGGGAAGCTATGGAGAACAGCTCTGCATAACGTGGCTCTGGAATGTCTAAGCCGAAATTACCCAGATAGGTCCGGTAAGCACCGGCCTGCTGCAGGCTGCCGCACCGCATCGGAATGTCCATGAACAGTGAGCCATAGCGGGCTTCCTCCCAGTCAATAAAAAATACGTTCTCATTGTTATACACCAATACATTACCGGGATTAAGATCATTGTGGATCATCGTATGAGTACTTGCATCATTGATCACAGCAGACATCTCCTCAACGATACCATCGGCGGCTTCCTCTATTCCGGAGATGATATCCAACCCAAACGTCCTCTCAAATGCCGGATTGTCCTTAGCGATATTCCACGAATATCTCCATTGTTCATTGATTATTTCTGCAATATAGGCCTCATCAACCATAGGCAGCCACGGCAAATCTTCCCTGCATCCCATATTGGCCCGATGAATATAGGCCAGCGCTAACATTTCTCTGTCCTGAATTGGTGTAATATCCAGCCTGGCGTAATCCGTATCAACGTCCACGTCCTGAATAACCAGCAAACTGCGGCCCTCGTTCAGCGGATGGTTCGACAAGCTGTACGGCACATTCGCCGCCTGTGAATATAATCTGGACAGTGCCGACCGCTCAATAAAGGTGGCTTGCTTGGAATACAGGTAGATGCCCGGTACCTCAAGAGAGATAGTTGTTGTTGTTCCAGTGGGATCGGTTTCATTTTCAGCTGTTATTTTCCAATTTATTTTATGCCGCGACAATCCAACTGCTTGTGATCCCGCGCCTACAGGAATATTCTCAATACCCAGTACTTGAATATCCGGGGAAATGAAGCAGTATATTGTATCTTTTATCAGTTCGGTCAATTTGCTGTTATCTGTGCTCATAGGTCATCTTCCTTTACAACGTATACAATAGCGATAATCATGAACAAAAGCTCTTTCTAGCGGCGGTAGGTATGCTCGGCAAAACAGGCGGTTTCAGCGAAGTAATTTCGCTCATAGAGTCTCTTGGCTCCGGCATTACTTCCGGCCACCCGCAAAAAAATATTCCCGTCACCCTGCTCTCTCATACGGTTGATGCAGTGATTCAGAATAATTCCGCCATACCCGCGGTTCTGGTACTCCGGCGCTACAACAATATCGCGAATATATTCCCCTTCCGTAATATAAGCACCCACTAAAGAGTCTCGTATCCAAAACGAACGGACCCGGGACTCCGCTTCGTAACCGGCAAGAGTCACCAAAAAGGCTTCCGGCTCCCGCCGGTACTGGTCCGTGTCCCAACCGTTATCTCTATTCAACTGCTCATACGCCCCATCAAACAAGGCAATGAAGGAATCCAGCATCTCCGGCGTAAATCCCCGTTCCTGCAATAAAGAAGCGGGCTCCGCTTCAACCGGATGGTTCCCGGCATACCTAAGCTGATAACCTTCGATGTCAGGTGAAAACCCCAGCCCTCTCACGAACTGAACGATCTCCGTATTTCTCCCGTATACATTAAAGCAGATCTCCCTCTCTTCGCTTGCCTGTAAATAGGGATTAATCTTGCTCTCCATCACTTCCAATAATACATCGGGCTGACTGCACTGCCTGAACACTGCGTAGGCAATGACGCAATCTGCTCCCTCCACCAGACAGAAGACACCTTGATTGGGACCTGATTCCCCATAGTACATAACAGACACAGCCCCATCGGCAAAAGCAGCCCTGACATAACCTTCCGCTCCCGTCGAAATCATTGAAATCAGCTGCAGTATCTTGCTCCATTCAGCCTTATCCATCTTCCTTCGCCCTCACAATCTGTTGTCGTTACGAATCCCTGTCACTTTCTGAGCATTGTCCGGTACACAAATTTGGGTAACGCGGACTGCCTGCGCCAGCGGGATTTCTGTCCTTTGGCAACGGGAGCGAACAACAACCGGTGCGCCCATTCCAGGTTTAGCTTCTTCCAGATCACCGGTGCCGGCTTCACTTTTCCCGAGATTACATCCAGGCTGCCGCCAACTCCAAAAACAAGCTTAACGCCAGTCAGCTCCTGCTTATGCTTATACAGCCATTTATCCGAATACGGCGCGCCCATGGCAAGAATGAGAACATCCGGCTTGCTGCGCTGAATGTCTGCAAGTATCCCCTGCTCCTCTGCTGCATTAAAAAATCCATGATGCCTGCCGGCAATCTTCACCTGCGGATAGGTGGTGTTAATCTTCTCTACCGCCTGTCTGCTGGTGATTTCATCGGTTCCCAGGAAATAAAAGCTCCAGCCCAGCTCATTGCCCTTCTTCAGCATCCTGAGCAGCAGGTCATATTCCGTGGAACACCTAGAATCGAAACGATATCGTTCATAAATCACTTTCCCTCCCAGTCCTCCAGCACATTCCAGCCCATCGCAGGTTCTCCATGGAAGGAGTGCATCGAGCCTACATAAACATGGTTGTTATGAATCCCTGTCTCCAGGTAATGCCGCATCACTTCTTGCGTTGAGGCGGTTACATGCCGTTCAGCAATTGTACGGCGATCCACCCACAAGAGCCGGCCCTCTTCACTTTCAATTAATCGGCTATCTGCCCGGACGTTTCCGGTGTATATGTACTGTATCCGAATTTCTTTATCATCCTTGATTCTATGAATAATGTATCTGAGGTCCAGGCTGTCCATCAACTGTTCTGTCAATCCTGTTTCTTCCTCAATCTCCCGTAAGCAGGCCTGCCTTGGATCATTGATTTCATGGGCGTCCATATGCCCGCCGACGGGAACTAGATAACCGGGTAGAAAAGAGCTGCCAGACCGCTTTTGCAGAAGCAGCACCTCCTGTTTATCATTAAATAAGAAAGCTACTGCCATTGGTCTAAGCCGCACCATCATCTCTCCCCTAAATAAGTACTTCTGGGCTTCATGTTCATCCTCATATAGGCACATGCAATATATTTCTTCCGACACCAAGCCCTCTGAACTCTTCGCACAGACTGTACGGCCTTCCTGTAGAGACCACGACCTTTATTCCTTTTGCAGTCAGCGTTCCAAGCGCTTCTTTGGTGCTGGACGGCATACCTCCGTCAACATCACTTAAGAGCGTGCCATCCACATCAAAAAACACTATTTTGTACATCCTCCAGAACCACTCCCTGATTCATGCGTTATTTGAAGAGTATCCTCGCACTCCATATATTTACATACTCATTCTCACCATACCAGCAACTTGGACTTCAAATCAATGGAGAATGTATCTATAGTGATTTCAGATTAAAAGATAACGCTCGAACGCAACACAAAAGACACCCTAAGGGTGCCTTGTTTGCAGGAAATGCCACCTGCACAGAGGAATAAGAATAAGAGAAAAAAATTGGAGGTAATTGCTCTTGAATATTGAAGTTCTCGATAAAGGTTATGTCCGGCTGGTGAATCATATGGGTTCCGATCTCACCGTTGTTAATGCGGCGCGGGTATCCTATGCCAAACAGTCGGATGCACTCACGGAAAAAGATCTGCGGCTCATTCAATTTCTGGCCAGAGAAGGACATACTTCCCCCTTCCGCCATGCCGTGATCCAATATGAAATCTACGCTCCGCTTATGGTCGCCAGACAGTGGTGGAAATACGTCATTGGTTCGGCCCATTATGAAGGAACCGGTGACAGCCTGGAGGCCTGGAATGAATCAAGCCGCAGGTATATTACGGAAGAACCCGCCTTTTATACCCCTGCTGCCGGGCAATGGCGAAGCGCACCCGCGAACTCCAAACAAGGCAGCGGCGATATCGTAGCCTGGGAGCTTGGAGAGAAATATACCCGGGAGCTCATGAACTATGTGGAGTTGGGGATTCAGAAATATGAGGCTGCGCTGGCAGACGGAATCTGCGCGGAACAGGCAAGGCTGTTTCTGCCTGCCTATGGACTCTATGTCCGCTGGTATTGGACGGCTTCGCTGCAATCCGTAGCGCATTTCCTGAATCAGCGGCTGGAGCATGACGCCCAGAAGGAAATACAGGACTATGCCAAAGCTGTACTTGAGATTGTGAAAGCATTATTCCCGGTGACGATTGACGAGCTGCTGTCCAAGTAACTATTCCTTATCGTGAATGCGAAACGACTGCAAATAATTGTGGATATCCTCCTGAGACGTCTCAAGCAGGCCTGCAAGCATGCTTTGAATGGAGCGCATTGCGGCAATTCTTTCATCTATTTCCAGTATTTTATTGCGGACCCGTTCCTTCAGCGTCTCGGCATCCATCTTTTGACCGAGCATTCCCAGCACTTCACGGATTTCTTTCAGCGAATACCCCATGGATTTGGCATTCCTGATGAACTTGATCTTCACCAGATAATCCTCCGTATACATCCGGTAACCATTTGCTACCCGCCCGGGGACAGGCAGGATACCACTATCCTCGTAATAGCGAATGGTTGCCATGCTTACCCCGGATAATTTCGCCAGCTCTCCGCGTGTCATGCCCTCCATGACTGCTCCCCCCCTGCCTTCTCAGTTTTATCTGCTAATTACATTCTCTTACGGGTACTCTTGATCAAACTTCAGCCGGCGGTCTCTTTTCATAAAGAGAATTCCTGCTGCGGCTTCCAGAACCACAACGATTGCGGATAAAGCATAAACCTTGAAGTATACGTCACGGTCAAGGTGCCAGCGATATGAAGTTTATGCACGCAGCTCAATCATGGGTTCTTACAGGAGTGATCAGGAACAGGGCGGGCGAAAGCGGGTCTGAAGTCAGGATGACCACCGGACTTTCTTTCCCTGTGTATCTTACTCTGAGGTTCCCGCTATCCAGGCAGCGCAGGATATCCAGCAAGAACCTGCCGTTCAGCGCAATGGTGAAGTCATCCCCCTCCATGTTTTCCAGGCTAATTTCGTCCCGGACCTCTCCTATGTCAGCCGTACCGGATAATAAAACCAGCTTGCCGGAAGCCGCTGTAAGCCGAATGATGTTTCCGCCTGCCAGTATGGACACCCTTTCAACCGCTTGCAGGAAACCATAGGGGCCAATGAGCAGTTCGGATTTGCAGGATTGTGGAATCACATTTTTTACGGCTGAGGGGAAGACCCCCTCAATGAGGACGGACTGTACATGCAGCTCTTTTGCCGTGAAGCTGATTTGATGTCGGCTCACTGCAATTTCCGTTGCAGCATTGTCTTCGCTAAGCATCTTTACGATTTCATTTATATTTTTAGCAGGCACAATAACATTCGTTCCGTTGCTTATGTTATACCCGGTATGCAGCGTTCGGGAAGCAAAACGGATTCCGTCCGTTGCCATCAGGTTGAGATATTCCCCGGTAAATTCAAAAGAAACTCCCGTCAGTACCGGTCTGGAATCGGATGTGGAGGCAGCCACGCACACCTGTCTTATCGCCGATCGCAATACGTCATTCTGGATTTGAAACTTACACGCAGGCTCAGCATCAGTGGAAAGGGAAAGTACAGGCGGGAATTCCGCAGGGTCCAAACCGCATAACCGGACATGCGAATCGCCTGAAGTGATGCTTAGAATAAAAGGTTCTTCGCTCTCAAAAGCTATCCACCCGGCATGAAGCCTGCGGATGATCTCAATTAAATAACGGGCCGGCACCACAATTCCGCCGGTTCTTTGCACATTCATCGAGTCCTTATCCTCGGGAACCCTGTACTGGATGGTCATACTTGTATTGCTTGCCGTGAACACCAGAGCCTTCTCATAAGCCTGAATATGTAATCCTGACAGAATTGGATTTGGGCTATTCGCAACAACAGCCTTAAGGACATGCTGCAGAGCATGAAGCAGTGATTCCTTTGTCACATTGACCAGCATTGCCCTCACCTGTCCCTTGTAGTGAATGATTATGAATAATAAGCAGTAATAATATTCCGGATCATTTCCGAGCGGGATAATGCTGTAGCTGTACAATCTGCTTCAAGCTTGTTCCACAGCTCCTCCGGCAACGTCAGGGATACCTTTTTGGTGACCCCGATGCCTTTCCTGCCCGCACCCTCCCGGAGACCGCCTCTTCCAGACAAGAAACCGAGTTGACCGTCTTTGTTGGAGACACCAATTTTGATCGCATTATCGCTCATAGTATTTCACCTTTCCAATTGATTATAGGAACCTTTTTCATAATCTTGGTAATATAATTCTAGCATACAGACCACTGCCTGGCAATGTATGGAATAATCTATTCCTTTTAACTTACCATGTTGGCTTTTACCCAATAGCCGCTGTTCCCAGCTGGCACTTCCGTGGTATAATTTAGTAAATTTCCGAATTCAAGGGCACTGCTTTCCGGAAGCATCCGGAGACAACCCCGCAGCTTATGCGGGGTTATTTTTGTATAAAGGTGGAATTATCTATGACTGAGCTGCAGGAAACAAGAGCCATTTTAACAAAGGAAGACCTGATCCATCAGTTTAAAGGCTGCGGAGTGGCAAAAGGGCAAACCCTGTTTGTTCATGCCTCGCTAAGCAAGCTCGGTTTCGTCGTGGGAGGTGCGGAGACCTTAATCCGGGCATTGCTGGAGATAGTGGGGGAAGATGGCACTTTGGTCATGCCTTCGCAAACTTGGAAAAACCTCGATCCTTCAACAGGCGTCCACTGGCAGGAACCGGCAGAATGGTGGCCCGTGATACGGGAGCATTGGCCTGCCTATGATAAAGAGGTTACTCCGGCCATCGGCATGGGTGCCGCGGCTGAAATGCTCCGCAAATGGCCGGGAGCCCAAAGATCGGATCACCCCGCCCGCTCCATAGCAGCAGTAGGCAGACATGCAGCCTATATTACGGCGGACCATGATTTGAGCAATATTTTTGGTACCGGATCGCCACTGGACAAAATTTATCAGCTAAATGGTTATGTCCTTTTGGTTGGCGTCGGCCACGACAGGAATACATCCCTGCATCTGGCCGAAGCCCGGGCTGATTTCCCCGGTAAGCACATGGTAGACGAGAGCAGCGCAGTTCTGGTGGACGACAGGCGGGAGTGGCTCACTTATTCGACCCAGGCGGTGGATGACAGTGATTTTGTCACGTTAGGGAATGAATATGAGCAGGAAATCAATCTCAAGATTCATCACATCGGCAATGCCGAAATCCGGTTGCTAGAACAAAGACCTCTGGTCGACTGGGCCACAGACTGGATGGGGAAATTCAGAGCTTAAACAGACAGGATTCCGATGAACGGGGCGGTAGTATGACGATTCAGTCCATATTTATAATGGTGCTAAATTTGACTTATTGTGTAATCATCCCGTGGTTTCTCTACTATGCCTATAGACAATACAAGGCCAACCGGTCGGCAGCCGGGCAAATTCGCATCTATGATCCAGCCAGACTTAATCCACATAAATTATTGCGTGTGGTCACTCTGCTGTACGCGAGCGCAGTTGTGGTTCTGTGGCTGTTGTACATGTTCAAGGTCAGCAATGTGATCGAGGATCACTGGTTCTCCTATGTTTTTATGCTGGTTCTTCCTGTTGTCGCCAACCATGACCGAGTGCTTATGTACATCGGAGAATATGGTATCTCCCAAGAGGGGGACGTGATCCCTTGGGAAATGATCAGCTATTACGAATTCGGCAAATTGAATACGTTCACAAATCGTTTGTTGCTGGAGATACATACAAAGGATAATGTGATACGCGGATTACTTCCATCTGAATCCCAAGAAGAAACAAGGCAGTTTTTGGAGGAAAATAAAGTTCAATCAAAGCCGGCATAGTTAAGACATGCCGCCCCATAAAGGCAGGAGCCCTCTCATCCTGAGAAGGCTCCTTGAGGTCTGTACTCAAATCCTGAAAAAAAATCATTAACACTGAGTCCGGTTCCGCGATCCCTCCGCGCGGTAGAAACGTGCTAATGCTAACTTAGGTAATCCCTTATAAATTGATTAATGCGGTCAGCATATTCATCCCATAAATAATCCTGATTCTCAATAATTAATTTCGGGATGTCCCAAGAGTCAACAATTGCTCTTACAAACGCCTGGCTCCCGCCCCACAACTCAGCGGCTTGCTTAAAATCATCATCCGTATGCAGAGCCACCGGCCCCCATTGGTTCCCGCGCACACTGCAAATAAACCGCCATTGCCCTTCAACATTCACTTGGTAAAAGTAGATGAGCAGCGGTTGCAGTGGTGATATTATCTCCTGCAGTTCCGACGAGAAATTGAGCAATTTATCATGATTCATGCCCATATGATACGCGCAGTTAACGGCATCCTGAAACAATACACTTTCAATAATCGTGATATCTTGCGTACTGGCCAGCCTTTCCTGAACAAAAGCCCTGAACAGGGCTTGCAGCCCTTCTATGAATAGATCTGCCTGTGCATCATCCTCAAAGGAGCTGAATTTGTAGCCCTGTATGAACAAAGGATGGTTGTCTTCAAGCTCCAGAATACACCGGTTGGATACATTCCACGCAGACAATTGATCCGAAAGCATCGTCGCGCAGGTCGTTTTCCCGGAACCCGGCATGCCATCAATAATAATAAGTTTTTTGTTGTTCAATTTCATTTCGTATTCTCTCCTCTGTTCCAAATGTCCACAATGGGAATGGATTGTTCAATCCTCTGTTTACTCTCCGCGATCCAGTCCTTAAGCCACTGATTATTTAAGCTGCTGAAGGATTCATCCCCGTCGTAATTGCGGAAAACACCGATATATACGATCAATTCTCTCAGCATTAGAAATAGCGGGATTTGGGCTATCCAATAGAAAGGGTGATTTCCCCATGTTCATCCACCATAAAGTTTCCGGTATGAATGTCCCCATGAATAAGTCCGTATGAATTGGGGTCTTTGGACAAGCCGCGAAGGGTCTCCAGTAATTTGAAGCCGCTCTCCCGCACGCCTGCCTGGGATGAAGGAATCAGGTCTATATTTTGCAGGAACCAATTCCTGCTCCAATCCTGTCTTTGGTTCTGAGGATCTTGTGGCTGATAGTTTTTGGACAAGGCATGCAGTTTGCCAGTCAGTTGCCCCAGTTTTTCATACAGCAGAGGATTTTGAAGACATTCCGGGTAGCTGATTGTTCTGCCACGGGCTTTTTCGAAGCAAACGCAGCTATAAGATCCATCTCTTTGCTCAATAACTTCCACTAATTCACCGTTCCTGGACAATAGGGGTGCAGAGACAGAAACCCCTTCATTCGCCAGAAACAAAATCCAGTCCAGCTCCCCGAGGATCAGGTTCTTAGAACGGTTAGAGCTTGGAGTGATTCTCAATATGCGGTCATGGCTATCCTGCTGGGCCTCATAAACCATATTCTGGCTGCCTCCAAGGTAACGGAGCTGGCCGCTGCTCATACTGTAACGACTGGCTGCGATTTCAAGCATTTGATGGGTAAAGGAACCTTTCGTTCTCATACGAGTGTACCTCCATAGAAATAGAAATCAGATGAGACGGAGGTATAAGGGCAAACCAAACAGCCCAAACCACAGACGGGCAAAATCCGCCGTCCGGTGCTTGGGCATCTGCATATAACAAGGCAAAGCTGTCCCCTGCCGCTAAATCCGGGCATAAAAAGGCCTCCATCTCACCAGTTGATTGAAAAACGGCAAATCAAATAAATCCTCGGCTGCAGGATTCATCAAAAAATTGATAGGCGTCTTCTTATCTCAACTTGATGAAACGAAAACCTCGTGACATACATAAGCCTCTTTTCGAATTGCTGTATTTCAGTCTATTGTATCCAGATGCTGGATATCTGTCAACAAGCAGAAGAGACCTTCCCCTGCAAAGGATAGCCTCATCTGCTCTACCTTTTCATCAGCTTAACTGCTCACCAGTTATTTCCCGTTCCTGAAACGGTTAAGCTTGTGGAAGTATTCATGAACTTACCTGAAGGCGCTCCGGTAACCCTATTGTTATTGAAAACCGAGCTGCCGCGCCATAGTTTGTGATGGATACATAATTCGCTGGCTTACTGAGTGCAGCAGGAACCTATTCTGTTTCAAGCAACTCCACGGTTGCATTCACTGTGGAGCTAAAATAAATAGCTGGACACATTTCCATCCACTGCATGGGCAGCCGGGAACACGGGGAATGTAAGCGGGCAGTAATATAATAATTCCTTTTCCCCATATTATCCGGATCTCTTAAGGGTGCTATCCGGACGTACCAACGAATTTTGCGAGGAGCAGCATGATTGGCTTATGAGGTGGCGGGAGCAGTGTATGGAGAAGCAGCGCTGATAGCAGGAAGCCCTATTCATGTGCTGAAACGTATTCGGGCTGCTAAAGTTATATCCTTTTGTTCTGGAAACTAAGGCGGAATACCTGTTTTTACTTGATAAGGTGGTAATTCCTGACCATTGATTTTAGAATCGATCATTGTCACAATTAGATTCCTAAGATAGCGGCTGAACAAAATGGTTGGGAGGCACAGTAATGACGCAAGGGAATATTCGCCCGGAACAGGCTGGAGAGACTGCGAAGGAGGCCCGCGGTTCGGCAAGGGAATTGGCTGAACATCTGATTAGGCTGTCTGGAGGATTCGGCAATGTATTAGAAGCCATCCACTGTACAACCCGGCTGCGCCTTAGACTGCGGGACAGTTCCCTAGTGGACGAAGCCGGCCTTTCCGGCATGCAGGAGGTTCAGGGCGTGTTCTTTCGAGCCGAACAGCTGCAAATTATACTGGGCTCGGCCAACGTCTTCAAGGTGCACCGCCAGGTTGTCCGCATCCTTCAAGACGGCGGGCCAACACAGCAGGAAGAGGTTCAGTCTGCCGGATTCTCTGAATCCATAAGCCCGGATAGCACTTCCGGGTCCAAGCGGGCTCTACTTCCTTGTGCGTTCAGACAGATTGTCGATGCGGTAAGCTTTTTTTCCGATATCGTGGTGCCCATGATTCCACTCTTTGTCGGGGTCGGCCTGCTGCTGGGCCTGCTTAGTATGATGGAAGCCTTCGGCTGGGCGCAGCCGGAGAGTGTCCCGTTCCGAACCCTGTCATTATTGACAGGTTCGGCATTTCAGATTTTGGCTGTGATGTTCGGTTATCACACGGCCAAGCGGTTTGGAGGCACCCCTGCGCTCGGTGCTGCAATCGGCGTTGTCATGACCCGTCCTGATCTATTGCAGGTCACCGGATTCGGAGGAGCACCGATACGTTCCGGGAATTTATTATTAACGCCGCAGTTCGGGTATCCAGGAGCCGTAATTCCTACGATTCTTGCGGTATTGCTAATGAGTCTAATTGAGAAGTGGCTGCGCCGGCTCCTTCCGCCATCGACTGCAGTTATGCTGATCCCCTTTTTAAGCCTTGCCGCCGGGGGCAGCATTGCGATTCTGGTCATTGGTCCACTCACCTACGAACTGAGCAGCTCTCTTAGCAGCTTGCTGGAAGTGGTGTTCAGATACGGCAGTTCGTTGTTCGGTCTGCTGCTTGGCGGAATCTACAGTTCTGTTGTCGTGAGCGGTCTGCATCATGGCATTCAGGCAATTGAAATCGGATTGATCACCAATCCGGAGGTCGGCGTCAATTTCCTGCTTCCCATCTGGTCTATGGCGAATATCGGCCAAGCTGCGGCCGGACTGGCCGTGTATGCCAGAACCCGTGACAAAGCATTGAAAAAAATAGCCCTGCCCGCGTCAATTACCGCCTTTCTCGGCATCACCGAACCGGTCACCTTCGGCGTCAACCTGAAGCTTGGCCGCCCTTTCCTGGGCGCTGCTTTGGGAGGTGCCGCCGGAGGGGCTTATGTAGCTTATTATCAGGTCGCAGCTGATTCGTTCGGCTTAACCGGGATTCCAATGATCGCCTTTACCGTCCAGCTCGGGCAGCTGAATCTTATCCATTATTTGATTGGTTTTCTACTGGCAGCAATAACAGCCTTTACAGCCACCTGGATTCTTGGGGTTGACAAGCGACTTCTTAAGGAACAAACAAGCATAGGAGAATAACATGAAAATCAAAAAAATTCTGAACAACAACGCGGTTGTGGTAAACGACCTTGGAGCGGAAAAGATTGTCATGGGTTCCGGTATTGCTTTTCAAAAAGGGAAAAACGATATTATAGATCCGTCCCTTATTGAAAAAGTGTTCATTATGGATGACCCGGATCAATACGGCCATTTGCAGGAAATGCTGCGGACACTGCCTGAAGAAGAGATTACCGCGTCCGAACAAATTATTTCGTATGCTGAACGTGAACTGGAAGTGACGTTTAATGAGCATATTCATATTGCACTGACAGATCACCTCTCCTTCGCTTTGGAGCGGATCGCGAAAGGAATGATGATCCAGAATACGCTGCTGGATGAAATCCGTATTTTATATCCGAGAGAGTTCCAGATTGGACAACAGGCCAAAAACATTATCCATGAAACCCTGCAGGTCGAAATTCCCGAGGACGAGGTCGGATACATCGCCATGCATATCCATACTGCCTGGAAAAACGCCGGAGCTCACGGAACAGATGCCGAAATGGCGGCAATGATCCGTGATATTGCTGAAGGTGTGGAACAGGCTGCCCGCGTTACGCTTAAGCGAGGCTCCGCCAATTACGAGCGTCTGGTGACACAGCTTGAGAACATTCTGAAATCCGATGAAACCGGCAAGCTTCTCAATGAGTTGAACCCTGAAATTGTACGAATTGCCAAAGAACGTTACGCCCGGGCCTACTTGCAGGCCAGGGAGGTTGGCGATCAGGTTGAAGAAGATTACGGGTATACTTTCATCGACAGCCAGCTGGTATTTATCGCCATGGAAATTGATCGGATCTGTACACGGTCGACGAATGGTAATATATCGAAATCAAATAATATAGGACTTTAGACTCTTGATATCGAAACAATATCAAATATCCCTAGTATTATCCTCGAAAAAATAGGAGTTTCAGTCTATAGCCATTTTCCGTTATAAAATTATAGAATTAACGCGACAACAAAATATGTCGGGATTGTTACTGTTAAGCAGGCAAGACCTAAAAATCCGTTTGGGAATCGATGCGTTTTACGTATCCCCAATGGTATTTTTAGGTCTTTTTTTCTGTTTAAAAACAACAAAAATTCGCAACCAAAAGGAGACCGGGAGAATGAATATCAAAAAGATGGTAAGACAAGCAACAGCAGTAACCTTTACAGCAGCTTTACTTACAGGTGGCGGGGCTTCAGCTTTGGCCAAAGAAGATAACAGCAAGAATTACAAAGAAGACTTTGGTTTTTCCCACATTACCCGCGCTGACATGATGAAAATACCGGAGCAACAAAAAAGCGAGAATTTTCAAATCCCTTCGTTTGATGCTTCCACCATCAAAAACATCCCTACTGCAAAAATAGTGGATGAGTCTGGCAATGCCCTTGATCTGGATGTTTGGGACAGCTGGCCGCTTCAGAACGCAGACGGAACCGTTGCCGAATATAATGGCTATCATATCGTGTTCGCTTTAGCGGGAGATCCTGAAAAAGGATGGGACACCTTTGTATACATGTTCTATCAAAAAGTAGGCGACACCTCGATTGATAGCTGGAAAAATGCCGGCAGAGTATTTAAAAATAGTGATAAATACGTTTCAAACGATCCGATTCTAAATAACCAAGCCGAAGAATGGTCCGGTTCAGCAACCTTGACCAAGGAAGGCAAAGTCCGCTTGTTCTATACCAACCGCCAAGGCTGGGATCCGGCGAATAACTTTTTCGGCAAGCAAACCTTGACGACTGCTCAAGTGAATGTGTCTAAGCCCGATGCGGATACGCTGAAAGTGGATGGCGTGGAAGATCTCAAATCAATCTTTGACGGAGACAGCAAGTTCTATCAAAATGTGGATCAAGCATTCGGTGAAGGTAACTATGACGATAACCACACGTTAAGAGACCCACACTATGTGGAAGATAACGGTCATAAATATCTTGTTTTTGAAGCCAATACCGGAACGGAAACGGGTTATCAGGGAGAACAATCGCTAGACATCAGAACTTATTATGGAGGCAACAAACCCTTCTTCGAAGCTGAAAAAAATAAATTGTTGTCCAGTCCTAAGAAATCTCTTGCGACCTTAGCGAACGGCGCACTGGGTATTATTGAGTTGAATGATGATTACTCGCTCAAAAAAGTGATGAAGCCGCTGATTGCCTCCAATACCGTAACGGATGAAATTGAACGCGCGAACGTATTT
This sequence comes from Paenibacillus sp. FSL L8-0470, assembly GCF_038008625.1. NCBI lineage: Bacteria > Bacillati > Bacillota > Bacilli > Caryophanales > Paenibacillaceae > Paenibacillus > Paenibacillus sp. FSL L8-0470. The sequence continues at coordinate 989,188 of NZ_JBBOZM010000001.1, read as the reverse complement.
GAAATGAATAACAAATGGTATTTGTTCACCGATTCCAGAGGCTCCAAAATGACCATTGATGGAATCGGCGCTAATGATGTATATATGCTCGGTTATGTAGCAGATTCATTGACGGGTCCTTACCAACCGTTGAACAAAAGCGGGCTTGTGCTGCATATGGACCTTGATCCTAGTGATGTTACCTGGACTTACTCTCACTTCGCGATCCCGCAAGCGAAAGGAAATAACGTGGTAATCACAAGCTATATGACTAACAGAGGTTTGTATGAGGACCAGCAGTCCACTTTCGCCCCAAGCTTCCTGTTGAACATTAAAGGCTCGAAGACCTCAGTAGTTAAAGACAGCGTTCTGGAACAAGGACAATTAACGGTTAACTAAGAGGTATCCATTTGAGCAGCCATAAGCGGACGTTTACCCGACAGCTCGTTATAGGGATCATTGGTTTAAGCTTTGTGATCACTCTGGGATTAGCGGGTTATTATTGGGCAAAAAGCAATCCGCTGAAGCAAGACGAGGATTCTGATCCAAAACCAGCCTTACGGGCCAGCTATCATTTCACAACGCCAGACAAGTGGAAAAACGACCCGCAAAGGCCCATTTACTACGATGGAGCCTACCATTACTACTATTTGTATAACGGTGATTATCCGAGTGGGAATGGCACGGAATGGCGGCATGCCACATCCACAGATCTGGTGTATTGGAAGGACGAAGGCATCGCCATTCCCAAATATAGTAATCCGAATGGCGATGTCTGGTCAGGTTCGGTTGTTGTGGACGAGGCAGGAACCTCAGGTTTCGGAAAAGGCGCACTTGTCGCGATTGTGACACAACCCTCCGCCGAAGGGGGAGAACAAGAGCAGTATTTATGGTATAGCACTGACCGGGGAAAATCATTTAAGGCTTACAGCAACACTCCTGTTCTGCCGAATCCGGGGACTGCTGATTTTAGAGACCCGAAAATCATGTGGAATGAGCATTCCCGCAAATGGATCATGACTTTGGCAGAAGGTACAAAAATAGGTTTTTACGAGTCTCCCAACTTAAAAGACTGGCACTATACAAGCGGTTTTGTAACGGAGAATATCGGGCTTGTGGAATGTCCCGATCTCTACGTAATGCTTGCGGACGACGGGACCTCTAAATGGGTGCTTGGGGCCAGCGCCAACGGGAAATCATCAGGGAAGCCGAACACCTACGCTTACTGGACAGGAGCTTTTGACGGAAAGACATTTGTCCCTGATCGGCAGGAACCGCAGTGGCTGGACTATGGCTTTGATTGGTATGGCGCTGTAACCTTTGAAGACGGGACTAACAGCGGTCCCCCTGCTCACCGTTATGCTTTAGCCTGGATGAACAATTGGGAATATCCCCATAATACGCCGACGCTGCACGAAGGATTTAACGGAATGGACTCTATTGTTCGTCAAATTGAACTCAAACTGACTGGCGACGGGACTTATCATCTGGCCTCGCAACCGCTTGAAGCTCTAAGTAAGGCGGCGGATTCAACCGTCTCCTATAAAGAAATTCAAGTAAATGGCTCTACAACACTTCCGTTCACAGGAAACTCGTATGAGCTTGAGGCCGGTATTTCCTGGTCTGAGCTCAACAATATAGGATTTAGACTCCGGGAATCCACCGATAAAAGCCGTCATGCAGATGTCGGAGTTTCTGTAGAGGGCGGTTACACCTACGTCAATCGGGCTTATACAGGAAATCCTGACACGAGTGGACAATATCTGGAAAGCACGTCTCCATTCGATGTCAGCCAGAAGAAGGTTCATCTGAAAATTTTTGTCGATAAGACAAGCGTCGAAGTCTTTATTGATGAGGGTATCATCGTGCATTCCAGTCTCATTTTCCCGGAATTAAATGATCAAGGCGTAACCTTATTCTCAGAAGGCGGAACCGCGGTCTTTAAAAATGTTGTGATTAGGCAGTTCCATTAAGCTCTTGATTTAAGTCAATGCTCCGTCATAATTAGCCGTTTACAATGAAATTAACAATGTAAACAAGGAGGTTAAATTATGACTACCCCAGTTAAAGAAGGATTGGAACTGCGGAAAACAGCACTAACTGCCGGCATATCACTTATCATCATGGCGATTGCAGCATATTTTTCCTATGGTTATGTTCATGGAAGTCTGGTTGTACAAGGCGATCCCAGTGCTACATTGAACAATCTCAGGTCATCCAATATGCTTTTCAGGGCTGAAATCTTTGGCTGGCTTCTCATCCTGATCTGTGACATCGTAGTTGCCTGGGCGTTCTATCTTATCCTGAAGCCCATTGATAAAAAGCTGTCCTTGCTCGGTGCATGGTTCCGTCTTATCTATTCGGCTATATTGGGAATTGCCATACTGAGTTTGCTATTAGTGATGCTTCTCTCGAGCGGCGCAGACTATTTATCATTATTTACAGCCGGTCAACTACAGGGATATGTGATGCTGTTCTTGGAAGCTTTTGAATTGATCTGGTCAGTCGGTTTGATCATTTTTGGCGGGCATCTAATGATTGTGGGTTATGTCGCTTTCCGGTCTGACACCATCCCTAAAGTCATTGGCATCTTATTGTTGATTGCTGCAGCAGGATACATTATCATTCACTTCTGCAACTCGTTTCTTCCACAATACAATGAGATCATTACGATCCTTGAATTTGTATTTAATGTGCCAATGATTGTTGGAGAACTGGGGTTTGGAATATGGCTGATGATCAAAGGCGGAAAAGTCCCGAAGAAAGCATGATCTCTACCTAAAGCTTATCCTGATTAATCCGCTTTTTTATTCTGCTTAGTGACTCTGGGGTAACCCCAAGATAACTCGCCAACTGATGCTGGGGTACACGATCGACTAAATATGGCCGTTTCAGTAAAAGTGTCTTGTAGCGTTCTTCAGGTGTAGAACCGATAAATGCAGCGAATTCCTCTTGGACTTCACCAAAGTTGGCCTCTACCATCCTGCGTGTCATGGACTCCAATTGGGAGTGTTTATGATACATGTCCTGTTCGGTATCAAGATCACCAACGACCAATATGGAGTCTTCCAGACATGTTAAAGAATACTCGGATGACTTATCATGTTTATGACGATTGAAGCTTGAAATGCCTTGTTCTTCTGTGTAGAAATTAGATGTGAACTCTTTTCCCGCCTGATCTATGGAGTACTGTCTCACACAGCCCTTCATCACAAAATAACATTTAGTGGGGACATCTCCTTGTCTAAGGAGCGTTGTCCCTTTTTTGTATTCCTCAATATGAATTTCCTCAACAATTGCCTGTTGCTCTTCTTCATTAAGAGATGTGAATCTGGTCAGATACTTCAGCAATATTGTTTTCACTTTATGCCCTCTCATCCCCTGCTTAAGCCATTATGATTCCTATTACTCCTGAACTGCTACTTTCATTATAAGCCCCCTTTACTAATTAACAAAACAGCTGATAAGACCGATATATATACATATCTTTAACTTTATTTAGTATATACATCTACAAATTGGAGGTTCCGTATGAATGTATCGCGTTCTATTCAGCGTTCGCCCCTTCCATTAGTCGATCACGGTCGGCTAGAGCGAAAGGGGGCAGAACAGAAGCCCGGTCCAGACATGAAGATTCCAGCAAATCCGCAGACAAAGCTAATTAATCAATTGAACGAGCAAAAGCAGTCCCTGATCGACAGACGTTCCGAGTATGTGGGCAACGCCCTTAAAAGAGGGGATAGTCCCGAAGCGGTTCAGGCCGAGCTCGCTTCCCTGGATGAGCAAATTCAGCAGCTGGACGAGCAAATTCGAATAAATTCTCTCGAAAACCAGCGCAAGACACAGGGTTTGGATGAAGACACTAAACAAAAGAAGGAGGAGGAGCTTTCCCAAAAATCGTGGAGCCCGGACAAACAAACGCCTGAGGAACAGCAGCTTGCCCATACAACGTACACCTTGAACGGCGTTATATCCGCCCATAATGATTTAAAGCAAAGCGGTTCTGTGAGAATGGCGCAAATCACTTTGCGTACTGAAGCGAAATCCTTGGAAAACAGTAACCCTGTGAAGTCTGCAAGACTATTCCAAAGAGCTTCCAATCTGGATCAGAAACTCATGAACATTGCTAAAAGCGCCCAGGATAAAATGACAGAAGCTGTACAATCAGCCCCTTCGCCAGTTAGTCCGAACGAATCTCCTGCAGATGTGCAAGACAAGAAGAATCCGGCAACCGAAGGCGCTTTATCCACACCGGAAATACAGATCTACGCAGAAGCAAATAAGGAAAAAGTCCCTCCAGGCAGCCAGATTGACCAATTAGTCTAGTACCCATGCCGATAGGTATGCGTATGCCCCCCTGCTCTTCTGACAGGGGGGCGTTTTTCCACGCCAAAGGCTCCCCTACTTCCTGCCATCCCGCTTATCTCCCCGTGCGCTCTGAAAACAGCCGCCCGGCGTAGCCGCTAATCAGCGCCTGCATCGCCAGCTTGCCGGTCCAGCCCGCCGGGATGCCGCTTAGACCATAATAGGCTCCGGCAATTTGGCCGTAGACTGCGCCGGTAGTATCGGCGTCATTCCCCAGATTGACGGCGAGCAGTGCACCTTCGGCGAAGCTTGCCGATTTGTGAAAAGCCCACAGTGCCGCTTCCAGCGATTCAACGACATAACCTGTACCTTGAATCTGCGGAGGTTCCTTCCGCTTATAAGAACCGGAATAAATGTCGGCAAGATGCGGTGTCAGCAGGTCCTGCTGAAGCCATTCGGCAAATGCATCAGGGGCCAGCATTTCTTCCTTGCGCCAGCCATGCAGCCCGGCGAGGATGTAGGCGGCCATCAAGCGGCATGCACTCAGACACTCCCCTGCGGCATGGGTTGTCCTTGAACTGTGTGCCGCAAAGTCTATGGCATCTGCCGGATGCTGCGCATAGTACATGACCACCGGAGCAAGCCGCATGATCGAGCCGTTCCCGGCTGAACGGGGATCCTCCGATCCGCTGTAAGCTTCACCCGTGTCCTCGAAATGCTGCAGTGCCGCGCGCGTAGCGTTGCCAATATCGAAGCATTCCCCCGTGCTGCTCAGATAACCCTTGCGGAACCACTCTGTATAACGCTGCATCTGGTCAGCAGCGTCAAAGCCCTGCTTCGCCAGCAGACTTTCCGCCAGGCAGAGCGCCATCGAAGTATCGTCTGTCCATTGTCCGGGCAGCAGTTCAAACACGCCGCCCCCCATGATATCCTCCATAGGCACAAACGTGCCGGGGGCCTTGAATTCCACTGTGGTCCCCAGTGCATCTCCAACCGCCAACCCTTGCAGACAGCCTTGATAACGATCCATATCTAATCCCATAGCAGTACCTCCTTTGCATGATTTCCTAAATATTAATTATGCCTAATAGGCTGTACATTGTCGCGTCATCTGCCGTTACCGCCATTGTCCGTGCACATATATATAGTAAAGGAAGATCACGGATAAAGGGAGCGATGTAATGGAAGCCGGTGCCGCAGGCTCTTTAAACAAGCAGGGAGTTTCCATTATCACCTGCACGAACCGCCAAGGTTATTTGCGTAACTTGTTTAATAATTTCAATAGACAGAAATACCGGACAAAAGAACTTATCATCATCGTGAACAACAATAAGATTCCGCTTGATTCCTACTATAAGCAGGCCAAAAAGCTCCGCAATGTACACATTTTTCGGATCCCTGCCTCTACCTCTCTCGGCGCTTGTCTAAACTTCGCTGTGCGGAAGGCGAAATACAGCTATATTGCCAAATTTGATGATGATGATTATTACGCCCCCTATTATTTGACGGATAGTTTGCAGGCCTTGCGCAGAACAAAAGCCGACGTAATTGGCAAGCGGTCGCATTATATGTATCTGCAGGGCTCCAAAACACTGATTCTCCGTTTTCCACATGATGAGAACCGGCCCGTAAGCAAACTCCCGGGAGCTACTCTTTTGATTAAGCGCAACGTATTAAGCAAAGTGAAATTTCCGGATCGAAACGTTGGGGAAGACGATCTATTTTGCATCAGGAGCAAAAAAATGGGCTATAAGGTGTATTCCGCAGGTAAATACAACTTTGTCGCCATCCGCCGGAAAAACTCCTCCAATCATACCTGGATCATCAGCGATAAAGAACTGATTGCTCATCATAAAACAATTCCGTCTGTAAAGAATTACAAAAAGTTTGTGCAGAAAAAGCCCAAGGATTTCCGCTCATGATTTCCCCATATCTTGCTTACGAGAAGGATGCGGTTTCGATCATTACGTGCACCAGACGGAGACAAAATATGGACACCCTTTTCCACAATTACGACAGACAGAATTACAGGAATAAAGAGCTGATCGTGATCTTGAATCATCCAAGCCTGAAGCTAAGCGATTATATCAGGGCCGCGTTGCCATATCCTAATGTGAGGGTGTATAGCCTGCCCGGGCATGTCTCGCTGGGCTCCTGCCTGAATTATGGCGTGAAAATGGCCAGATACGGGCTGATTGCCAAATTTGACGATGATGATTATTACGCCCCTGGCTATCTGTCCGGCAGCCGCCGCAGCATGGTGGATACCCATGCCGATATTGTCGGCAAACGCGCCCACTTCATGTACCTGAACGGTAAAAAACTGCTCCTGCTCCGTTATCCCAAACGGGCTGATCAATATGTTTCTCTGGTACAAGGGGCAACTTTACTCATCAAGCGTGCTGTTTTGGAGCAGGTGGATTTTCCAGATCTAAACCGGAATGAATGCGTGAAATTCTGCTCCCGCTGCCTCAGCAAAGGGTTTAAAATCTACGCGGGAAGTCCTTACAATTTCCTGGCGATCCGCAGAAGGGACTCCAAAGATCATACGTGGATAATAAGTGATAGATCTTTGCTCAAGGGAAATGTGAAGGTACTGAAGGTGCGGGATGTCAAAAAGTATATTTGCCGATAATCTTTCCGTATATAGGGAAGCTCCTATCCGCCTCCCGATATACAGCGGCCCCCGGAGTGATGTGAACATTCTCCGGGGGCCGCCAATCTGTTATAACAGTATTGCTTCTCTTATTCACCAGGATACTTAAGTCCCCATTGTCCACGAACCTGATCCAGCAGCTTCATGATGGCTACGGACTCATCGAGGGTCATCACCGGGCTTTCCGTAAGTCCCGCCTGGAGACAACGTCCCACTTCCTCGGCTTCAAAGGAATATCCGATCGAGGTACGGTCATCCTCAAAGGTCTCGACCAGCTCACCGCCGATGTAAAGCTCAGCTGACTTAGGATTCACCAGTGTTCCTTTGACAAGGATATAGCCTTCTGTCCCGAATACATGGGCTTCCTCCACCATCTTGAGACGGATACCGCCATTCAGCGAAGCACTTTTGCCGTCGCCATAGGACAGCAGCAGCGAGAAATGCTCATCCACCCCGGTATCACCAATATGTACGGTGCTGGAGATGGTTTCTGGATGAGGCCCAAAGACCATTGAAGCAAATGAAATCGGATAGATGCCGACATCCAACAGCGCACCGCCGCCGAGCACCGGGTTCAGCAGACGTCCCTCCGGATTCCAGTTGGAACGAAAGCCGAGATCTGCCTTCACCAGACGAACATCACCGATCCTTCCGGAAGATAGCCATTCTCTGACCTTGACGTTCGCAGGAATGTAACGGCTCCACATAGCCTCCATCAGGAATAGCTTCTGCTCGCGGGCATACGCCACAATTTCTTCCAATTCGCTGCTGTTCACGGTGAACGGTTTCTCGCACAGCACGGCCTTGCCGGCGCGCAGCGCAAGCAGCACATTATCCTTATGGAACGGATGAGGTGTGCCAATATAGATGGCGTCCACTTCCGGATCGCTCACCAAATCTTCGTAAGTGGCATAGGCCACCGGGATGCCGTGATTTTTGGCGAATTCATCAGCGCTTTCCTGCGTACGTGATCCCACGGCATAAGCGGTCCCGTTACTGGCATGAGCCAGGTCTGTAGTGAACTGGTGGGCAATCCAGCCCGTGCTGAGAATGCCCCATTTTACTTTGTAAGCGTTATCCAATGACACTAATATCTCCTCCTTGGGACTATTGCTAGTCCCTTGATTCTATCAAACTGCGCCTCTCCTGTAAAAGAGTTAGGGTTGCGCCTATGCCATAGCAAGCAGTGCACATATACTGGTCGCGGAGCACCCCACTGTCACAAGCAGCGTTGCCGCATTCCAGGTCCGGTGCACAACAGCGAGATTCTCAATATAGCTGCGCATGAACACTTTTCGCAGCAGCCAATGCAATAGCCGGATAAACACAAAACCGCACCAGCCGAACAAACTGATCAACAGCACCTCGTAGCTCCCTTTGTCTACAAACCGGTCAACTACATCCCCATCATAGTGAATTGGCACAAAATCCGGCATCCGCGGGTAAAGGTAGATGTATAACACAATGGGTATAATTGCCGAAATAATGCATAGCGTAAAAGTCACTTTCTTTTTGAACATGGGATGTACCTCCTCACCAAAAATCATGCGGCAACTCCCTCATTGTCCGCTAGTGTGCTTCCTCCAGCTGCAGCAGCAAAATCCGTTCCTTAAATGCTCCGCGGCGCTCCGCCTTCTCTGCACGAATGTTCTCCAGCACTTCGCTGTCCGCTCCATGAGTTTGTGCCAAAGCGCGGATGACCTCCAGCATATCGGCCAGCTCCTCCAGAGCATGCTCATCGCTCTCGGCCTTGAAGTACTCCGCCGTTTCTTCGCGCAACTTCGCGCGCAAATATTCTATGTATTCTTCGGGTTCCAGTATTCGGGAAGTACAGGCTCGCCCCTGAGAAGCTATCAGCCCCGGAATGCCGTCACGCACAAGCTTCGGATATTCAGCCAAAATCAAACAGCTCCTTTAAGTTTATATATCGGCTAGGACTCTTCCAGCAATCTTTCTACAAAAGGAACATCAGCCGGAGCAAAAACAAAACTCTCGAGTTCAGCAGGCAGCACCCAGCTGTACTCATCATGATCACTGAGAATGATCTCCCCTTCCAGAAACTCCGCTTTCCAGGCAATCAGCAGGATCTGCACACTGCCATAGTTATGTTCATTGACCCCGTAAGCCCCGGTGGGACGTATGGTGATATTCAACTCCTCCATCAGCTCTCTCCGCAGACACTGCGGGACATCTTCGCCGGCCTCCAGCTTGCCGCCGGGAAATTCCCACAGTCCGGCCTGCGGCTTGCCCTGCTGCCTGCGGGCAATCAATATCTGCCCTTCTTTATTATGAATAATGGCCGCTGCTACTTCAATCATCGTTTTTCCTCCTATAGTTATCCGTTTTTAAACTAGATGGTATATTGTGGTACAATATGGTAATGTCTTATTTTCATTCAATAATCTATCTGCAAACAGGATCGATTCACTCTGTAGGGGAGGCTGCATGTGAAGTCTATTTTCAAATCAAATTCTTTATCTGATGACCAAAAAACGAACCAGTCGCTTAGTCTGCGCATCAATGTGTTTTTCTTCAGCACGTTTATTATATTCTGCATTATTATTGTCCGTCTTGCCATTCTACAGTTTGTCGAAGGACCTACGCTCAAAGAGGCAGAGACAAGCCGGGATACGAAAAGTGTTCCGCTTGCTTCAATCAGAGGGACTATTTATGCTCAGGCTGGAGAGAAATTGGCCTATTCGACTTCGGTGCAGACCTTATATTTTACTTTAACAAAAGAATATTCCGAAACCTCGAAGGACAAGAAGACTAAAAAAACTGCCCGTACTCCAGAGGCCGTCGCCAAGGCCGGCCTTCTTGCAACTGAGCTTGCAGCTGATTTCGCAACACATGGGGCCAAGGTACCTAAAGATGAAGTACTAACCAAAGAAGCAGTGCTGAAAGCCATGGACCTGGATTCCAAAGTTTATTCCGGCTTTATGCTGCGTCCGATCAAACGCGGTCTGACAAATAAAGAAGTGGCCTACTTCATGGAGCACAAGGACAAATACCCCAATCTCACGGTAAGTGAAGAGGATGAACGTCATTATGACAAGGATACGGTAGCTTCACAAACGATTGGATATATTAAGCCGTTCAAAAAAACAGACATGGATATTTATAGAAACATCCTGGCGGCGATGAAAAATGAGGGCGACCCCGGTCTGGCTTACAGGGACGATGAGTTCGTCGGGTACGACGGTCTTGAACTCCAGTATCAAAGGGAGCTGCGCGGGCGCAACGGATATCTGATGGTAGGCGTTAATGCACAGAACATAGCCGAAGGCATCGAGAAAGTGGTTCCGCCCGTCAAAGGCAATGACCTGTGGACCACGATCAACAAAAATGTTCAACTGAAGACTGAGCAGGCTATCCTGGATCAGATTGAATGGGTGCACAGAAATCCGGTACAGGGAAAGGTTCATCCCGACGCCAAGACCGGCTACGCTGTTGCCATGGAAGTCGATACCGGTAATATTGTAGCTATGGCCAGTATGGAGGACTATGACACCAATCTGTGGACCAAGGGTACCCTTCCGCCATCGGTATGGAACGAATTGATGCTAAATTATATGAACGGTACTATTACACCTATTTCTTCCGGGCGGTCCGGCCACAACTTCGAATCGGCAGTTTTCCTGGGTTCTGTCATCAAACCGCTGACCGTATTGATCGGCCTGAACGAAGGTTTCATTACGACAAGCACGACCTACACGGACAAAGGCAGCACGACCTTCGGCAGAGAAGGACACGAAACAACCGTGCGCAATGCCGGAGGTCATCCTTATGGATACTTTAGTTCCCCTGCCAAGGCAATTGAGAAATCCTCCAACGTATTTATGATCGATATGATCGGCAAAAAGCTTTATGAGAAATACCATGAAGAGGGTGTCAAGGTCTGGGATAGATATATGAGAGATTTTGGACTTGGTGAAGTTCCGGGTAGCGGACTGCCGGGAGAACACAAGGGCATCATCGATTATTTTGACGAAGCTAAGAATGGCAGTCCGCAATCAGCCCTGGTATTCGCCTCCTTCGGACAGCAGGGGCGTTACACCGCGCTGCAGTTAGCACAATATGCTTCTACCTTGGCAAACCAGGGGGTACGGATCAAACCCCAGCTGGTCAGTAAAGTCACAGATTCGGCGGGCAAAACCGTAAAGACGTTCGGGAGGGAAGTGCTGAACGAGGTGAAGTTCGACAAGTCCTACTGGCGGGAAGTTATTAAAGGAATGAATACTGACGTTAAAGCATTTGAGGGTTTCCCCTATGACTTTGCACGCAAAACCGGAACCTCCCAGCAGGAATACTACAGAAAGGTCAATGGAGTCAATACGAAGTTTACAGTAGACAACGGGGTATTTATTGCCTTTGCCCCACGCGAGAATCCGAAGCTGGCAGTAGCTGTAGTCATCCCCGAAGGGGGATTCGGCTCGAACAGTGCCGCACCAGTCGCCCGCAAAATTTTTGATGCGTACGATTGGGAATATGGCCTGGACGGCACACCGAAGAAGAGCATTCCCCCTAAGGAAGATGCGGATGACAAGACCACCGGCGATGGAGAAGCAGCGGAAGACGGGCATTAGTCAGAGCAGCCCGGCCTGACATCCGTAACGTGCTTGCCGGGCCGGTAGGACCGATTCAAAGGTAGCAATACCTTTGATTGAGCGGGATCCGCGCTGATGAACCGATTCAAAGGTAGATATGCACTTGATTAGGCGGGATCCGCACGGTTGGGCCGATTCAAAGGCAGATATGCACTTGATTAGGCGGGATCTGCACGGTTGGGCCAATTCAAAGGCAGATATGCACTTGATTAGGCGGGATCTGCACGGTTGGGCCAATTCAAAGGCAGATATGCACTTGATTAGGCGGGATCCGCACGGTAGGACCGATTCAAAGGCAGATATGCCTTTGATCGGGCGGGACCAGCGCTGATGACCCGACCTGCATACCGCTGGGAAGCTGCACGCCAGGCTCCTGTGTTCGTCGCTTCAGACGATGCACAATTCCGGGATAGAATAAGTGACTCTCGAAGTTTGACAACCTGTTCGAGCCTCTCCTCTTCTTAAAGCTAATGTGTTTAAACCACAAACAAAGAGCAGGGTTTCTCCAATAACGGGAGAAGCCCTGCTCTTTTCATTTTACAGTCCTGCACCGAAGTGGACTTCCACTTATAAAAGCGATAGGCACAAACAGTCGTGATAGACTCTGTATATTCTATTTAGTAAGTGTAAGTTCCAGGCGTACTTCGAGATTATTCTCCGTATCCAGTACGATGGAATGTGGACTTACCATGCCGAAATCCTCAAACGTTACGGTTGTTGTTCCCGACAGCAGAAGCTGTCCTCCGCTGTATACGGCCTGTGACTGGAAAGTCACGTCCTTCTCAATCCCTTTGACCGTAAGTGTCCCTTGCATCTCCACGGGTACTGCGGTGCCTTCCGTCCATTCTGCCGGCAGTTCGGAGAACGACTTCACGGTGAAGGTCGACTGCGGGAACTGCGTTACCGCGAGGTAATCATCGCTTTTGACATGCTCATCTCTTTGAGCGTTTTCGGAATCCAGCGCGCTCATCTCCAGAGTCCCTTCCCCGGTCATTGCGGCGGCATCCTCAAGATTCACATTCCAGGTTCCCTGAACCTTTTCATTCACAAAATTCACAGTCTCTTTGGAGGTCGTCACCGACCAATAGACTTTGGAAGTGTCGGCAATACTCCAGGCACCGTTCAATAGTTCCGCTGTAACAGCAGCACCGGAAGCTGTTTCTCCACTCGCACTCGCATTTGCATTTGCGGCAGCCGTGCCCGCACTATTCGTTCCCTGTTCCTGTGCAGGAATAACAGACTCGATTTCAACGTTATTGCCCAAGCTGTTGTTCAAGAAGGCAAAGGCCGTTACTGCTCCGATGATAACGACTCCTGTGGCAATCCAGACCCATGTTTTTTTCTTCATCCTTATTCCCTCCATCCATTTTCTAAGCGCCCTGTTAGGCTTGTTTCCCATTCTAACAAAGCAATATGTCGGGAATAAGTCAAAGCACATGCCTGCGCAATGTGGTAAACTTGTCGTAAATTTTAATTAAACTGCAGCCGCTGTCCGTATGGCAGTCAACCTGCCGGACATGTTCAAGGAGGCACTAGATATGAAGTCGATTCTAATTGTTGAAGATGAGGAAGCCATTGCCCGGGTGCTTAGTGCCTATCTCAAAAAAGCCGGCTTCCACGTAACCCGCGCCGCCGACGGACGCGCCGCGCTGGAAGCCTTTGAAGTTTCTCCTCCCGCTCTGATCCTGCTCGACATTATGCTGCCGAACATGGACGGCTTCGAGCTGCTTGGCCTGATCCGCGAGAAGAGCAGCTGCCCTGTCATCATGCTGACAGCCCGGGACGGTATCAATGACCGGCTGGCCGGACTGGACGGCGGCGCCGACGATTATATGTCCAAGCCCTTTATCCCGGAAGAAGTAGTGGCCCGCGTAAACGCAGTGCTGCGCCGCCCTTCCCAGTGGTCTGACGGCAGCCGTAAACGCCATTTCGGCAGTCTGTTCATCGACTTTTCGGCACGCAGCCTCTTCCTGAACGGTGCCGAGGTCAGCCTCAGCCCGCGCGATATGTCGGTGATGTTATTTTTGGCTGAACGCCCGAATCAAATTTGCACTAGAGAACAGCTGATTGAGCAGGTCTGGGAAATGGACTATGAGGGCAGCGACCGTGCCGTAGATCTGTCGATCAAAAGACTGCGCCAGGCACTCTCGCACTGGCCGGCGGATGAAGGGGAGATTCGCACGCTCAGAGGAACGGGGTATCAATTATGGATAACCTGAAGAAACGCACCTCCATCCTCTTCTATTGGACTGTCCGCTACCTGCTGATTATCAGCATCGGATTGCTGCTCACCGCGCTCGTCACTTTCTGGTGGATTCAGCAGGAAGCGATGAACAACCGCATGCAGACCACCGGTCTGCTGGCCCAGGAGATCGCCGACCGCAGTGTCGGCACGAACGGAAACATGAACATCAGTCCGACTCTGAGCAAGCTCGTTGAGGACCGCAAGCGCTTCTTCAAATTAACGGTCGAAATGTGTGTGATCATCACAGATAAGGAGGGACAGCTGCTGTTCTCCGAGCCGCCGCTCAGTGAGGAAGCGATGCGGCATAAGCTTAATGATACGTTAAACGATTCCCGCAGCCCGGAGTTCAAGGCTGCTGTCGCCCAAATCCAAGGAGACGGTGAAGCGCTGGGGCAGGTCATTGTCCTGCAGTCCAAACGTTCCCTGCGCCATATCCCGAAGGAAGAGATTACCTTCTTCTTGATTCTCGTCGTCTTTCTGATCATCTTAAGCTGGCTGACCATCTATCTCCTGTCCAGCAAGCTGGCCAAACCTATCCAGAAAGTGGCTGCCGCCGCCGCGCAAATCAGCGGCGGCCAGTATAACATTGTTCTGGAGACAGGGGCTAAGGAACGGGAGATTCACGAGCTGCTGATGTCCTTTCAGGAGATGGCGGGAAAGCTGCAGCAATTCGAGCAGTCGCGAGCAGTCATGCTGGCCGGAGTCTCCCATGAGCTGAAGACACCGGTCACTTCGATCAAAGGGCTGGTCCATGCCGTCCGTGAAGGTGTGGTCGAAGGGGAGGAAGCCGGGGAATTCCTTGATATCGCTTTGCTGGAGGCAAGCCGATTGCAGCGTATGGTCGCTGACCTGCTCGACTATAACGCCCTGGCTGCCGGTATTGTCGCCGTCCGCCACGACAGGCTGGATGCAGTTCCGCTGCTCGAGGAAATTATCTATCAATGGAAGCTGACACAGAGCGCAGATGTCAACGAACCTCTGCTGCACATGCCGGAGAAATCCCTGTTCCTGCGGGGTGATCCGCTGCGCATCCAGCAGATTATCGTCAATTTATTGAATAACAGCGTGCAGGCCAAGAAACCGGGAAGCAGCCTCCAGCTCACCATCAGCCTCCTATTGGCTCCAGCCGGACACGCTGAGATTACTGTGGCGGACAATGGAATAGGGATTACACCGGATAACAGAGACAAGGTCTTCGAAGCCTTCTTCCGCAGCAGCGACAAGCAAAGCACGCTGCGCGGACTGGGCCTCGGTCTGACCTTCAGCCGTTTGCTCGCCGAAGCGATGGGCGGAACACTGGTGCTGGGCAGCGGCCGGGAACAAGGCTGCCGCTTCGTACTGACCCTGCCGCTGGCGCCCTGACACCCTGACACGAGCCTGTGCAAGAAGTAGTCCGGCGCTCCTCCACATGTTATAATCACTTACAATAAACCGTGAACCGGAGGCTGTATATGCTTACTTTTGAACAGAAATTAGCTATTCTTGAATCCTACCCCCAGCTTGAACGGCGCAATGTATCGCTTGGGCGGGTGAATTATCACTTCGAGCAGAGCCGCCATGAGAAGAAGACTGTCGCTTCCCACCTGCATCCTAACGGCAACGGCTACGTGTTCGCCGGGCTCCTGCGGGGCTACGAAAGTGATGACAAAGGTCTTGTGAATATCCGCGACTATACGGAGTCTGAGCTGCGCGAGCTGCTGGATGCGTCGATCACCTCTTTGTCCATGTATATCCCGGAAGTCCCTGCACCAGGCAAAAGAAAAAAGAAAACTGCCACAGTTGCCGATACCCTTTGGGTTAATGGAGACGGACATACCTTAAGCCTGAAGCTGGAAGAAGATCTCTGGTACCTCTACGCCGGGCTTCAGCTTGAGATGGCTTTCGAGACAATCCAGGAAGCTGAAGAGTATCTGGCGGAAGAAGGTTTTGTCCCTGTCCCGGCGGAATAGATATATATTCGCCCCTATTTAATCAAAATAAAGCAAAGCCCGGAAAGGTTCTTATGACCTTTGCCGGGCTTTGTTTTGTCTTGCGATTGTTATTATTTACTCTGTTGCAGCCGCGGTTGTTACTTTGCTGCTGCTGTTGCTGAAGGCGTCTGTATTTCCTTTGCCTGCAAAGCTTCCTTCGGGACCTCAATCGCCTTGATTTCATTATGCTGCCCGATCTCATTTTTCATCTTCATATCTATGCTGATTTTCTGGCTGTCGGTGGTCATATCCATGACCATATCCACATCCGTGTGGGTGGGCAGGTATGTTTTTTGATTAACTCCATAGACGATTGTCATACTCTTAATGTCCATCTGATCCATCAAAGCCGTCATTTGCGGGTCCGCGCTGCCGCTCTGGTTCATATAGCTTTTCGCCAGTTCCTTCACATTGTCCCCTGATACCTCAGCGGTTAGAACGTAATCCTCGCCCTTCTCGGTGACCTTCGTAAATTCTGTGATGGACTTAAATTGTTCCAGTTGCTTCTCCGGACTGGCCGATTGCTGCATAGCAGACATTACTTGCTGAGTCATTTCAGCAGGCATTTTTATCCACTGTCCATTGACCAGGCTAAAAGAACCGGCATCAGTAATGTACTGCTCCATCTTTTGCTCTTCCTGCCCCGCCAGATTTATCTGGATCAGCTGATGCATTTGCAGCGGGTCCTTCATATATTCTGATTTCATGGTCATTTCAACGTTTTGATCCTGGGTCGTCTCCCCTTGGGTCATGCTCATCTTCTGTGAAATCTGCGATTCCATCGCAAAGCTCTTCAGTTCCTGGCTTGCATCTGCCGTCTTCTGAATAAGCTCTTCTACAGTGGGAGTCCCCTCATTTGCAGTTTGCTCCGCAGCCGCCTTCTCTGTTGTTTCCGGTGCCGGAGCAGCAGTGGCGGATGCTTCGGCAGCATTCGTTGATTTTTCAGCAGCCTCATTGTTGCCACAGGCCGACAGGCTGACTGCCAGCGTTACTCCTAGTACGAATGTTGTCCATTTTCTCAAGATGTTGTCCTCCTAAATTTTTGTTAGCGTTACTTCACTGAATTGGCTTCGACAAAAATCGCTTCGAAAGCATAGACCTAGTTTTGTTAACTTCTGCTTCCTGTTCTACTTTGTACAAAACTTACTTCGGAAGTATTTGCCATAGATGTATTTGAACTATTACCCAACATATGGAACCCTCTAATCACACTATCAAAAACAACCCGGAATCCGCATGCCCCTGAAGTCGTAAAAAGAACGCTGTCAGGACACGGCAAACTATGGTTAGATGAAGGAGAATGACAAACCAAAGAGAGAAAGAAGCGTGAACCTGTATGAGTTTTGAAATCGTAGAGGCTACAATAACGGAGATTCAAACTGCGCTAGCTGCCGGAGAGATCACTTCGAAACAGCTGGTGCTCATGTATCTTGAACGCATTGCCGACCATGACAAAAATGGCCTGACGATCAACTCCGTGCTGGAGATCAATCCGGATGCACTGTTCATCGCAGAATCTCTGGATGTAGAACGTTCGCAGCAGGGTCCCCGGGGGCCGATGCACGGCATACCGGTCTTACTGAAGGACAATATCAATACAGGGGATAAAATGCATACCAGTGCGGGATCGCTGGCTTTGGCGGATTCTTTTGCCGGGGAGGATGCCTATATCGTTACTAAACTGCGCGAAGCCGGGGCTGTTATTCTGGGAAAAGCCAACATGACCGAATTCGCCAATTTCATGACGAACGGTATGCCTTCGGGCTACAGCTCCCGGGGCGGACAGGTACTGAACCCTTATAACATATCCACACCGACAGGCGGCTCCAGCGCCGGTTCTGCGGTTGCGGTAGCCTGCAGCTTCTGCACAGTGTCCGTAGGAACGGAGACCTCCGGCTCCATCCTCAACCCCGGTAATCTCGGCTCAATCATCGGGATTAAGCCGACCGTAGGCATGATCAGCCGCTCCGGCATCCTCCCGCTGTCCAATACTCAGGATACTGCTGGACCTATGGCAAGAACCGTCCGCGACGCCGTACTGCTGCTGAATGCAATGCTCGGCAAGGACAGCGGCGATGCCGCCATGGGAACAAGCGCGGGCAGACTGCATGAAGATTATACCGCCTTCCTTGACCCAAACGGGCTGCAGGGTGCGCGCATTGGGATTCCGCGGGATTATTATTTCGAAGAATTAACGGAAGAGCAGCTGGCATTGTTCAACGCTTCCGTGGAGAGAATGCGTGAGCTTGGAGCGACAATTATCGACCCGGCTGAGATTAAGACCGCACGCGAGATCAAATATTCCTCCGTTGTGCTGAATGAATTCAAAACCTCCATCAATGCCTATCTTGCCCGCCTGGGTCCAGGCGCTCCGATACGCACACTGAAGGACATTATCGACTTCAATCATGCCCATCCGGTCGAGACGCTAAAGTTCGGGCAAGCCACGCTGATTGATGCTGAATACACCTCTTCCGGCACCTTGACGGAACCGCAATACCTGCGCGACCGCGCCACTGACCTTAAACTTTGTAAGGAACAGGGCATCGACGCCACCATGAGCGGGCACCGGCTGGATGCTCTGCTGTTCCCGGCCGACTTCGGTGCGCGGATTACCTCAAGAGCTGGCTATCCGTCCATTGTCGTACCTTCCGGCTATACATCGGCCGGCGCCCCCTTCGGCGTTACTTTCTCGGCGCAGGCCTACCAGGAGCCTATGCTGATCAAGCTGGCTTATGCGTACGAGCAGAATTACAAGATCCGTAAAGCGCCTTCGCTGCGCAGCTTTATCTAACCGGCACTTCCGTTAATCCGCAGCTATGCCCATATGCTTGTTGCCTTCATGCGACAGGTCCCAGGTGCGCAGCTCGTAGCTGCGGACGCCCGAGAGGATGTAAGGGTCACGTTCGGCAATGGCCACTGCTTCTTCGCGCGATTCCGCGCGGATAATGACCATCCCGCCAGGAGCATCGCTGAACGGACCGCACATCACGAGCTGCCCGCTGCGTTCCAGCTCCTGCAGATGACGCACATGACCCCGTATAATTTCCATATCCCTGCGGTCCTGTTCAGTCGGACTTAACAGAATGACATAACAAATATCCTCCTCATATACAGAATTCATTGGCATTGCCTCCTCATTCATATTCACGTTGATTTTCTTCATCTGCGATATTCTGGATTTCCTCGGCATGCATCAGAAACAGGCCATACTCCCCCTCCGCATGCAGCTTCAATGCCCGCTCCTTAAAATACTTCGGGCTTCCCTCAGCAGCATCCTCATCATAGAAGAGCAGAATGCCGTCGCTTTTGCGGAACAGCAGATCATCCCTGGCCCGGAATTGCCAGCTTCCCTCATAAGGAGCATTGCTTACAGCCCCGTAGTAATCCGCTCCGGCAATGATCCGCCGGTATTCATTCTGCTTCTCCTCCTTCCATTTCTCCTCTGGTGCGGCATGGGCTGTAATAATGCCCAGCTTCAGTCCGGGATACTGCGCCTTCAGCTCAAGCACCACCTCACATGCCCAAAGATCCACCCCGTATTGTCCGGGCGTAATGATCCATTCCAGCCCCTCTTCAATGAGGGGAATTAACCTGCCTGCAAGTGCTTTTTTGATATAGGGAATGCCTTGATGTTTGCTGTCAAAAATACCGAGCTCATGCGCACGGTACCCTGTTACCAGTAGGGTTTTCATCTGCTGCCTCTTTCCTGAACGGGTAATCTTGATGCTCCTCTTTATTATGCATTATACAACATTCTCCTCCGCTAATTCCTTGCCGGAAATGTACTGGCGAACAGCTAGTTGAATATTCCTTGTTGAATAATATTTTTACAGAAATGACTAAACCGCAGCAAACTTTGGAAAACTTCATTTACATAGTTGTTTACTCTTAAAGCTGGGGTTGATTTCATTGCTCGCATCGATCTTATCCTATATCCCGGGCTGGGGAGTTTTTTGTCAGGCTGGAGTTGCTCTGCTGGTCCCCCTAGTTGCCAGCAGTCTATACAAAACCTTGCATTCCTATGTAGGCAGCGGAAGAGGACCGCAGTCTTCAGGCAACGGGAATGTGTCTAACCGCAGAGCACAATCAGATACCGCCCTGCCGCAGACAGCCCCTCCCGCAGCGGCTTTCAGCGGAAATTTCGCTGCTGACCTTCACTCTATTAAGGAGGCTATCGGCGGAAACAGTGATCTCCACTTCAGGGAGTTCACATTAACGAAGCTACAGGCCCAAGGAGTCCTTATGTATGTGGACGGCATGCAAAACGACAGGCTGCTTAATATGAAGATTATGCAATTTCTAATGTTTGAGGCCACCGCGGATTCTCTGTCCGCCTCCGGCATTGCCGAACATCTGCTGCCCTTCAGCAGTTTGAACGAAGCCAGCGATCTGAATGATTTCAACAAATCCGTCCTGTTCGGGCATGCCGCACTGCTGATTGAAGGAATGCCGAAGGGATTGCTGATCCAACTTCCGGGAGGTGCTAACCGTTCGATAACAGAACCTGTCTCAGAAGCGCTGCTTCGTGGTCCACGGCTCGGCTTCTCGGAGGTGCTGAGCGAGAACACCTCCATGCTGCGCCGTCAGGGCTTCAGCGACCAGCTTGAAATGAAGATGTACCGGGCCGGCAGCAGCGTTCAAAGAGATTTGGTCGTTGCCTACATCAAGGATATTGTCAATCCGGAGCTGCTGGAGGAAGTACAGACCCGTATTTCCAAAATAGACATCGACTTTCTCGCGGAATCGGGGTATATCGAGCAGTTGATTGAAGACAACTACCTAAGTCCTTTCCAACAGGCCCAGAGTACAGAGCGACCTGACAGAGTTATAACCGCCCTGTTGGAAGGCCGCATCGCCATTCTTCTGGACGGGACGCCCTTCGCGCTGATTGTACCGGTCACTTTCAGTATGCTGCTGCAATCTCCGGAGGACTATTATGACCGGTGGTTGCCGGGATCACTTCTGCGGATACTGCGTTTCTCCGCCGCCTTTCTGGCACTTATGGCTCCATCCCTTTACATTTCCTTCATTTCATTTCATCCGGGGCTTATACCAACAGAGCTGGCGATCTCGATTATCAAGACCCGGCAAGGTGTACCTTTTCCGTCACTGATCGAGGTGCTGATTTTGGAGGTATCGATTGAGATTTTACGGGAGGCCGGAATCAGGCTGCCCAAGCCCATTGGACCGGCTATGGGCATCGTCGGCGGTTTGATTATCGGGGATGCGGCGGTGCAGGCAGGTATCGTTAGTCCCTTTTTGGTTATCGTTGTTGCCGTCACCGCCATTTCATCCTTCTCCATTCCGATGTACAGCGCCGGGATTACCCTGCGGCTTCTCCGTTTCGCCGGGATGATGTTTGCTGCGGTTCTCGGCATGTTTGGCACGATCCTGTTTTTCCTGCTGATCTGCAGCCATCTTACCAGGCTTAAGAGCTTTGGAGTACCCTACCTGACGCCGGTATCGCCGTTTCGCCCAAGGGATTGGAAGGATTTGTTCTTCCGTGCGCCGCTTACACTGATGAAACGCAGACCTGCCATGATGAAAACACAGAAACCGAAACGGAGGTCATAATCACATGCAAGAGGGGGCTGCACTATGTTTACTCGTTCAGACGATAAAATCACCGCTTCACAGGCTGCTGTGTTCCTGAACAATACCGTGCTTGGCGCGGGTATACTTACGCTGCCGCGGAGTGTGAGTCAAAGTGTGAAGACCCCGGATTCCTGGCTGTCCGTGCTGCTGGGGGGTGTGATTGTTATGGCGGTAATTGTTCTAATGGTGAAGATCAGCCAGCAATTTCCCGGTAAAACGGTTTTTCAATATGCCGGGAAAATCATTGGCCGGGTTCCTGGAGGTATTCTGTGTATTCTTCTGATTATGTATTTCTTAATCATCGCAGGATTTGAGATCCGCTCGCTCGCCGAGGTCACGCTGTTTTTTCTCCTGGAAGGCACACCGATATGGGCAGTGATCCTTCCCTTTATATGGGTCGGCACCTATCTCGTGTATGGCGGTATCAATTCAATTTCCAGAGTCTTCCAAGTGGTGTTTCCGATCAGCATCATGATTCTGCTCATTTCTTACGGTTTCAGCCTGCAGCTTTTTGATATCAATCATTTGCGTCCGGTTCTCGGCAGTGGCATTCTTCCCGTGCTCAGCGGCCTGAGGTCAACAGTTCTTGTCTATACCGGCTGTGAAGTCGTCATGACACTCGTTGCGTTCATGCAGAATCCCCGGCAGGCACTGAAAGCTATGCTGGTGGGAATCGGCATCCCGCTCTGCCTGTATCTTCTGACGGTAGTTATGGTCATCGGAGGCCTCTCGATAGATTCTGCCATTACAAGCGCTTGGCCCACTATTGATCTCATTCGAAGTTTTGAAATCCCGGGATTTTTCTTCGAGCGCATGGAGTTTCCGCTCATGGTGATCTGGCTGATGCAAATGTTCTGCAACTTCAGCAGCTTCTTTTTCCAGGCCTCTCTGGGCATCTCCCAAATCTTCCGGCTTTCCATCCATCCGGTGATTTTTTTGCTCGTTCCGGTCATTTTCATTTCCGCTATGGTGCCTAAGTCCATTAGTGATCTGTTTAACCTTGGCGATGCTATCGGTAAAATGGGAATCATACTGTTCCTTTTGCTGCCGGTACTGCTCTCAGTAATTTGGCTTATTCGCACGAAAGGATTGAAACAGCATGTGTAAGCGGACATCCCCCCTCTTCCTCTGCATGCTCCTGCTTCTGCTTACGCTGACAGGGTGCTGGAGCAGCAGAGAGATTGAAGACCTGGCCCTGTATTCCGGCCTTGCTTTAGACATAGGCAAGCTCACTCCCACGGAACAAGTGCTGGAGGAGAAAGGCGGTACCTATTCCAAGAAGAACTTGATTACGGTAACATTACAGATTGTTCCGGTTAAATCGACAGGTACAATGGAAAAACAGGGGAGCCAGCAGACCGCCCCCTATGTCAATGTATCGGGAACCGGCGACTCCGTGCTTGAGATTTTCCGCCAATTCTCGATTCGCAACGAACGGCCGATTATCGGGCATCATCTCAAGGTCATTATAGTATCGGCTGAGCTGCTCAAACGGCAGAAGATGGAGCAGCTTATGGATCTTGTACTCCGCGACAATGACATTCGTCCGAGTACGATGGTTTTCATCAGTGAAGGCCGCGCAGATGACACGCTCATCTCCAAGCGAACCGATGAAATTCCTTCCTTTCACATCAAAGAAATGATCAACAATCAATTCAGGACAAGCAAGGTGCTGCATCCAGTCATTTTGTCACAACTGGATTCACTCATGCATGCCAAAAAAAGTTATGCTCTGCAAAACCTCATTACAGCAGATGGAGATACCGTGTTTTCAGGTGCTGGAATTATTAAAGGAGATACAGGCCACTTGATTGGAGCCTTGTCACAGGAAGATACGGAGTGCCTATCCTGGCTGACCAATAAAGGCAAAAGCGGTGCGATTAAAGCCTATGATCGGGATAATCAGCCGATGACCTACGAAATGAAGACACTGAAGAGCAAGATCAAGGCCATTGTAGACGGGGATGACATTTCATTTGAAGTCTCAATTAGCACTGAGGGCCGGCTGACAGAAACCTGGAACAATAAAAGTTATTCTACTTCAGCTCAATATTCGGAAAAAGTTGGCCGCGTATTTCAGGAGAAGCTGGCGCAAATGATGCAAACGTTAATGCAGAAGCTGCAAAATGATTATAAAGTCGATGTTGCCAGTTTCGGCGACACGCTCAGCATCCAGCATCCCGGGGAATGGAAAAAGGTTAAGGAGCATTGGGACGAGACGTTCAGCCGGTCGAAGGTGAATTTCAAATATGACTTGAAAATAACGGATTTCGGCTCATATGCCGAGTGAATTTGGTAGTTCAATAAGCTAAAGCAAGCCGGTATAGGCAAAAACAGCAGAGCAGCGATTCTCCCTGATGGGTGAACTGCTGCTCTGCTGTTTTTATAGTGTGAAAATGACCAGGACTGCCGCATGCGTAGAAGTGTCCACTTTGGAGACAGCCCTTATTGCACTCTCGTTTAGTTCTTGTCAGACAAAATCAGTACGCCGCGGCCTGGAACAACAACTGAGCCGCTGAAGGTCTTACCGGTCAGCAGGTCGGTGCGTTCAGCTGCGCCGATGTCTGCACTGAGATCGCCTTCTTTGTGGTTCAGCAGGAACAGATAGGACACGCCATCTTTCACACGCTGAACGGATTCAATACCCTCAGGTGCGTTTACTAGCGGCTTAATGCCGTTCTCCTTGCAGAGATTGGCAAGGAGTCCTTGCAGGAATCCAACTTCTGGACTGCTGGCCACATAATAGGCCTTGCCTTCACCAAAGCTGTTCACCGTCAATACGGGCATGCCTTTGTAGAAGTCCGAGCCATACTGAGCCAGTACCTCGGCACCTTCCGAGTGAATCAGATCGCATAGCAGATCGCATTTGTAGGAACCGTTTAACGTTCCCCATTCCTTGTTCATGACGATTTCATTGCTCATGCCCGGCAGAAGGGCATCAATTTCCTCTGCCCAGATGCCGAGCACCTTGCGCAGCTCTCCAGGATAGCCGCCAACCGTAACCAGATCATTTTCGTTCACGATGCCGCTGAAATAAGTGGTAATAAACGTGCCGCCAGCCTTAACAAAGGCCTCAACCTTCTCGGCAAATCCCGGCTTGATCATATAAAGTACCGGTGCAATTACAATCTTATATTTGGAAAGGTTCTCTTCAACGCCAATCATATCGGCTTCGATATTCTGCTGATACAGTGCGTCATAATATTTGTGCACTTCGTTAACATAGTCCAGCGCTACGGATGGTCCGCTCGATAGATCAAGCGCCCAGCGGTTTTCCCAGTCATAAATAATCCCGATCTGCGCCTGGCTGCGTGCATCCAGCAGTTGATCGCCAAGCTGCTCCAGCTCTTTGCCAAGCTCAGCGCATTCGCGGAAGACCCGGGTATGCTCATGTCCCACATGCTCGATAACCGCGCCATGATACTTCTCGCAAGCGCCGATGGACCGGCGGAGCTGGAAGAACAGGACAGTGTCAGCACCGCGCGCTACAGCCTGATAGCTCCAAAGGCGCATTACGCCCGGGCGCTTCAGGGAGTTGTACGGCTGCCAGTTCTGCTGGCTTGGCGTTTGCTCCATCAGCATGAAGGGCTGGCCGTTCTTGAGGCCGCGCATCAGGTCATGCGTCATGGCCGTGTGGCTGACCGGTGTATCCAGTGATGGATAGTTGTCCCATGAGATCACGTCCAGATGTTTGGCCCATTCGAAATAATCGAGTTCCGGATAGAAGCCCATCAGGTTGGTAGTAACAGGAATGTTGGTGCTATGCTCCTTGATGGCATCGTATTCAATCTTGTAGCATTCCAGCAGACTATACGACATAAATCTGCGGTAATCGAGGGAAATCCCCTGGAAGTTGGTGCGGTTGCCGTTCCATTCTTCGCTGAGTTCGTTCGGAACGACAATTTCTTCCCAGTCATAGAAGGTATGACCCCAGAAACGGGTATTCCAGGCTTTGTTCACGCCATCCAGGGAACCGTAGCGTTCCTTCAGCCAGACACGGAACGCAGCGGCGGACTGCTCGGAATAGTCATAGCCGCTATATTCGTTGGAAATATGCCATGCGACAAGACCCGGATGATCCTTATAGCGCTCTGCCAGCTTGCCTGCCAGTTTAGCCGCATATTTGCGGTATACCGCACTGTTCGGATTGGAGTTATGACGGCCGCCGAACTTGCGTTTTCTGCCCTGTACATCGACACGGGTCACTTCGGGATAACGGTGAGCCATCCAGGCCGGATGTGCCCCGGTTCCTGTTGCCAGACATACATAGGTTCCATTCTTATATAAGCGGTCCATTAATTCATCCAGGCCGGAGAAATCATAAGTGTCTTCCGACGGCTGAATCAGTGCCCAGGAGAATACATTAATTGTGGCGACATCAATTCCCGCGAGTTTGAACATCCGTTCATCCTCAGCCCATACCGGGGCATCCCACTGCTCGGGATTGTAATCTCCACCGTACCAAATCTTTGGCAATTTATCGTTGATCACACTTCGCACATCCTTTATAGTATAAGTATATATTTATTCTAAACGGTTAACGTGTCGCTTTATATATAAAAATAAGGTCCATACATATAATAATATGGAACTACGGGAGATGATGATTGTGCCAGCGACAGCGGTACGCAGAATTGTGTTTGCCCAGGAGGGCGGGCAGCAGCTGCCCATAACTCTGGACAGCATGGGCTTTAACCCCGATCAGGAAAAAGTATCCCGCCCCGAAGGCTACGACACCTATCACTGGCTTCAGACGGCCCAGGGTGAAGGCATTATATATTTTGAGAACAAAAAAATCACGCTCTCCGAAGGCAGCGGCGTTCTGCTGCTGCCCGGAACTCCGCACCGCTATGAATCGCTCACTCCACATCTATGGTGCACCTATTATCTCACCTTCGGCGGCAGCTCAGCCCGGCACATCCTAGAGTCGCTGGGCATGGGCGCCAATTCCTTCTACCGGTGGGAAAGCGAAGCCCCGCTTCCTCATATGCTGAAGGAGATGCTTGACCGCCATGACGCTTCGGGCGACATGTTCAGCCTGGGCGTCTCCACCGACGCTTACCGCTTCCTGCTTACCTTGAGCAAATACGGCCGGCTGCATAACAATACTTCCATTTCCCGCAATGTGGACAAGCTGCAGCCGCTGCTGAAATGGATGGATGTCCATTATGGCGATCCCGGCATCGGACTTTATGATCTCGCGTCCCAGCTTGAGGTGTCCGGCCGTTATCTCAACAGCCTGTTTCTGCAGACCTTTGGCCTGTCTCCCTACGCCTATTTCGTCCGCCTGCGCATCCGCAAAAGCAAGGAACTGCTCGTCACCCAGCCTGACCTGACGGTAAAAGCCATCTCAAAGCTGGTTGGCTTCCGCGATGTCAGCCACTTCGTGGCCACCTTCCGCAAGCAGTCGGCGACTACACCGGAGCAATTTAGGAAGCTCCACTAACAGCTAACAGGCACGTAGTGCTATGGGTAAACTGGTGAGGCGTGGGAGGAGATTTTTAGTCACTCCGAGGAACGTCTGACTTTTTCAGCCGCTGCTATCTTCATGAATCCTATCTCTCACTCCGCCCATAATTACTTCTGCTGCACAAAGTGCAGCAGATCCGGCCCGATTTGGCCTTTATGCTGAATCTACTGCATTTCATGCGGCAGATTCAGCAGAATTGGACCCAAAATAGTCTTTTGATCGACTCCCCTTATCCTAACGTTCAATCAGTCTGTTGCTTTCACCTTTCCCGCTATTCACCCAGCTCCAGAATCTCCACCCCGTAAGCCTCCATCCGCAGCTCGCCCGAGCGGATCTCACCGTTATAGAGCACGCTAGGATAACTGCCCGGCAGCGGCACGCTTTGCGGTATCCGGTTCAAATTCAGCAGGAATAGGAAGCTGCCATTCTCTCCGCTGCGGATCGTGGCCTGCACGCCATCCGGCAGACCGGCAAAGCAGGTTACTCCATACTTGCCGGCCAAATCGGCAAGCAGCAGTGACCAGTATCGTTCTTCGGCATGGGTTCCGAAGTAATACACCTGCCCTTTCCCGAAGCTGTTGACAGTGACAGCCGGAATTCCAGCGTAGAAATCATCGCCGTACCAGGCGACAGGCACCGCAGTGACCGGCGTCAGCAGATCGCACCACTGGCTGCATTCGAAGGAGTTCCCTTCAGGGTCCACTAGGGTATGGACTTCCAGGCCGACGGGATCATATTCGTCAACCCGGACACCTGCTGCATGGCTTAACAATCCCGGCAGCGGCTGCATGACGCAGATGTTGCTCTTGTCCTTAACGCCGCTGCGGTTCGTCAGAAGGAGTACGCCGCCTGCCGCCGCATAAGCTTCAAGCTGCTCCGTAAGCTTCTCGCCCAGCACGTACAAACTTGGCGCAATGACGACCTTATAACCGTCCAGCGGTTCCCCGGCACGGATTACATCACAGCCAATCCCGAGCTTCGTAAGTGCCCGGTGAACCTGCTTGATGTTCCCGTAATAGTCCAGACCCCCGGCCTGTGGCTGGATGTCCAGTGCGGCCTTCTGCTCATGAGAATGCAGAATCGCCACTTCATGCTTCAGCACAGTACCCTGCAGCCTGCCGCTGAGGCCGTTTACTTCTCCGCAGAGCTGGCTGAACTCGGCGAACCGGCGGCCCGGCACATTGCTGTGGTCAATCAGGCCATGCCAATATTGCTCGGCCCCGGCGACAGCACTTCTCCAGCGGAAATGCACGATCGTATCCGCACCTCTGGCAATCGCCTGCCAGGCATAGGCGCGGATAAAACCCGGATACGGAGCCCGCCACATCGGCATCCAGCAGCCCGGTGAGCCGCTGAGCTGCTCCATGATCCAGAAGTTCTGCCGTTTGATCCCGCGGGTGACGTCAAGAGACAGCGCTCCGCTATAGGGCGTTGTCTCTTGCTTGTCCGGTGAGGTGTTCGGATAATAGTCAAATGCCGCCACATCGAGGTCAGAGCCCACCGAATACATATCCAGCCGCTGCGGATAGCTGTGAAAGTTATGGGTAATAAAATGCTCCGGGCAAATCCTCCGCAGTGCATCAATCTGCGTCTTCTGGAACCGGACAACCGAATCCCATTGAAAACGCTGAAAATCCAGCAGGAACGACGGATTCTGGAACGGCGAGCCGCCCAGCGGTACCGTCAGCTCGTTCCAGTCACTGTACTCCCCGCTCCAGACCACCGTTCCCCATGCTGCGTTCACGTTCTCCAGCGTGCCGTACTTTTGCCTAACCCAGCTGCGGAAGGCTTCATTGCAGGTCCCGCAGTGGCAGTCGATCATGCCGAATTCATTGTCGGTCTGCCAGCCGATCACAGCAGGATGACCGCTGTAATGGCGGGCCAGGTTTTCAATAATCCGGCTTCCATATTCCCGCAGGGAAGCGCTGTTATAACAGCGGTGCCCGCGTACGCCAGGATGGAACGTCTGCCCATCGGCAAAGACCGGAAGTACATCCGGATAGGTGGTGGTCAGCCAGCGCGGCGGAGTGGCAGTTGGTGTTCCGATCACAACCCGCAATCCGTACTGATGGAACAGCTCAATAGCCCGGTCCAGCCAGGCAAAATCAAAGGTTCCTTCCCTTGGCTCCAAACGGCTCCAGGCGAATTCAGCAACCCGGACCACCTTGACCCCGGTTTCCTTCATCAGCTGAATATCCGCTGCCCACAAGGATTCATCCCAATGTTCCGGGTAATAATCGACGCCGACTTGCACTGTGTTATAACTATTCAGTGTCATATCTCCCTCTCCTCTCACTCTCATCCATTTCCACTTTCATCCTATCAAAAAGACGCCCCCGCTTCACATCAATGATGAGTAGGACGGGGACGTCCGGCAATCCATTTTATCCAATTACGGCCCTTATAGGACTCTCTGTTTACGGTAAGACGTTATTTCTTCAGCTTGTCCCAAGCAGCCTGCATGCCCTTTTCCCAGCCGGCTTCGTCGACTTTATCGGCAATCAGCTGTTGAATGACACTTGCGAATTCCTGTGTTACGCCATCAGGGAATTTAGAGGATTGCAGACCATACACTTTGCCATCCTGTACATATTTCCATACATCCGAACCCAGCAGACCGATGTCTTCCGGAGTAGCTTCGATTGTGGATAAGGCAGGGATGAATTTCCATTTTTTAGTGATATATTCTTTACCCATATCGGAAGTTACCAGCCAGTTCAGGAATGTCTTAGCTTCTTCTTTCGAGCCGGATTCTTTGTTCACAACCAGGTTGGCAGGAATCCCAACAGTCAGCTTGTCATTTTTTGCGGCATCATCATTGATCGGCATAGGGAACATACCGATGTTCATGTCAGGTGTAATGTTGTCTACAAGTGTTTGTGCCCAGTTGCCTTCCTGCATCATAGCGGTTTCGCCGTTAGCGAACATCGCCAGGTGAGTGTTGGCATCAGTAGTCAATGGGTTCTTTTGTCCGTATTTCACAGTCAGCTTAAGCAGGTTGCTCCAATCTTTGAATACTGGGTTGCCCACGATCGTGGAGGTACCTGCGTTAAGTCCGCTGATGAATTCATCTACATTGTCTTGTTGTGCAAAAGCTACGCTGATGCCCTGGTTACCCAGCAGCCACCACTCTTGATACGCGTTGCCGAAAGGAATAACATCGATAGCCTGCAATTTCTTAGCTGCTTCTTCAAGCTCAGTGATTGTTTTTGGAGTTTCAGTAATGCCGGCTTTTTCGAACAGATCTTTGTTGTACACATAACCGATACCTTCAAGGTTCATTGGCATACCGTAGGTTTTGCCGTCTTTGGTCATTGGTTCAGCCGCCAAAGGAATCAGATCCTTCACCCAAGGCTGGTCGGACAGATCTTCCAATTTATCGCCCCACAGATCCATTTCGGCATAACCGCCGTTGGAGAAGATGTCAGGTGCATCGCCGGAAGCGAATTTGGTCTTCAGCGCTGCTGCATAGTCTGCGCCACCGCCGACAGTTTGGATATCCAGCTTGATGTTAGGATTTTCTTTTTCAAATTCAACCTTCAGCTCATTGAGGCCTTCAACGATTTCAGTCTTGAATTGGAAGATCTTAACCGTTTTAGTTTCGCCGCCTTTATTGCCAGCGCTTCCATTTTGAGCAGTATTTGAAGCCGTATTATTATTGTTGCCACCGCATGCCGCGAGCACAACAGACATCAGCAGGACGCTGGACATCATCAGTGCAGAACGTTTCTTCATCATTCTAGTTTCCCCCTTGAATAAATTTACTAGCCTTTATATTTGGAACGGGGGCCCGGTGTTAACCTTTCACCGAGCCAGCCGCTATTCCTTCAACAATGTAACGCTGCATAAACAGGTAGAATACTACGATTGGAGCTACACCAAGCGCAAGCGCCGGAAGCGCCATATCCCATTGCTTCGTGTACTGGCCGAAGAACGAGAAGGTTGCCAGCGGAATGGTCCGAAGTTCCGGTGCCTGAAGAATCAGGGACGGGAGCAGATAGTCATTCCAGATACCGAGTGCATTCAAGACGATCGTCGTCATTAGCATCGGTTTCAGCAGCGGAAGCACAATCCGGAAGAAAGCACTGATCGGATTACAGCCATCCACGGTTGCCGCTTCTTCAATCTCAAGAGGCACCGATTTGATGAAACCATGGAACAGGAAGATCGCCATCGGAACACTGATTCCCAGATTAGTAATAATGAGTCCGGCGAAGGAGTTATTAACTCCAATAATATTAACGACTTTCAGGATCGGAATCATAATTGTCTGGAAAGGAACCACCATTGCCGCTACGAACAGAAGCAGCAGAATCTGATTGAACCGCGTGTTGGCGCGAACCATGCGATAGGCAGCCATAGCGCTGAACAACGAGATAAAGACAACACTGATTACTGTAACTATGATCGAATTGCGGAATGCTTCAGAGAAGCGGGCCAATTTCCACGCATTGGAATAGTTGGACCACATGAAGACTTCCGGCCAGCTTGCCGCGTCGCTTAGGATTTCCCCGAACGATTTCACCGAGTTCGCCAGCAAGAAATAAAACGGAGACAGGAAGAGCAGTGCCAGCAGGATCATGAATACTTCAATCCCGATATTCCATCTGCCTTTTGACTTTGCATTCATTAAGCTTCGACCTCCTTGCTCTTCGTAACACGGACCTGAATCACAGTAATAATCGCCACAATTACGAAGAACAGCAGCGCTTTTGCAGTACCCAGACCGTAACGGTTGTTCAGGAAGGCTTCATTATAAATATTCATTGCCACGGATTCCGTTGATTTGAATGGTCCGCCTTTCGTCAGGGAAAGGTTAAGGTCGAACATTTTGAAAGACCAGGAAATCGCCAGGAACAAACCGATGGTTACAGCAGGCATGATCAGCGGCACTACAATGTTGCGCAGTACCTGCATCCGGGAAGCCCCGTCAATCTCAGCCGCCTCCAGCACCTCTTTGGACACATTGCTGAGTGAAGCGATGTAGATTACCATCAGATAACCGGAAGACTGCCAGACAAAGACCATCACAATCGCCCAGAAGCCGGTTGTTGCATCACCGAGCCATGGAAGATTGAAGAAGGACCAGCCAGTCATACCCCCGAGTGTTGAGAACCCTTTGATGAAGATAAACTGCCATATAAAACCAAGCAACAATCCCCCGATAACATTCGGCATGAAGAAAATGGTACGGAGCATATTACGTGTTTTTAAAGGTTTGGTTAGCAGATAGGCCAGGAAAAAGCCCACTACATTGGTCAATATAACCCCCAGCACAGTAAATCTTACTGTAAACCAGAAGGACGACCAGAAATCCGGATCATTTGTAAAAATCGCTTTAAAGTTATCAAAGCCAACCCAGCTTACATTACCAGATACGCCGTTCCAGTCTGTAAAGGAATAATACATCCCCATTAGAAATGGAATAATTGTAATCAGGGTAAAGAACAATAAGGCCGGTCCGACGAAAAAAAGCTGTTGACCAAATTGGGACAACTTATTGCCGCGCATTTACCCGTCCCCCTTTCTTTTACTCACTTACTTGTTTATGATCTAAACATATTATCCGTTTTTTTGCGGACTCCTTACACCTACGCAAGTGATCTTTGAGGTGTAAAATATTGATCGGAAGTGACAAGAATTGATGAAATGGAATAATATCCGCACCAAGCTGATCGTTTTTTTACTCCTGCCAACATTAGTCTGTATTATGGCTACGATGTATATCAGCTATTCTTATACGACAGAGTCCTTAAGGACCCGGGCCGTGGATGAGAATAAGAATCTGCTGTATCAAGGCTACAAAAATATTAATAGTCTGATCCAGGAAGTGAGCCGGCTGTCTCTGATCGTCTATTCGGATTCCGACTTCTACCGCTTGCTTGAAGCCGGATACGACGACTTGACTGCCGATTTTTCGATCTATTCCTCGCTCAATTACATCTCGACCTCCATGCCTGATATTTCACAGGTGTATCTGTACGGCGTCAAAGACGGAAAGGCAACACTGGTGACACAAAATACGACACCCAAACGCTGGCAGGCAACCGCTCCTTATGCTGATTCCCAAAACACCGGCGTCTCCCAGGTAGCTGTGCAAAGCACTCACATGAGCACCGCCTACGGTGTGACTTCACCGTTTCCGCAGTTCACTTCAGAGCCGGTGTTCACGATGCATAGAAGAATTGAGAGAATCCCGTCCTCCAAGGTCCTCGGCTATTTGTCGGTGGATGTGAGACTGTCTGCACTTACCGACATTGTGGATCAATTGTATGAGCAGAATCAGGAGAACATCTTTCTGGTGGATGACAGCGGAACGCTGGTCTACAGCCACGATACCGCCGCTCTTGGCAAACCTCTGAATGCTACCTGGTATAATAAGCAGATTGCAGCGAATGACCGTGATCAAGGGTATTTTGAAGAAGGCGGGGCTGTATTTATTTATCAAAAAATCGAAAGTCCCGGTCTTAGCTGGACACTGGTGAAGCAAATTCCGGTATCCTACCTGTTCCGTGAAGCCAAGGAGGCGGCGCAAATCAATATCCTCCTGCTGGTCCTGCTGATGATTATGATTATTGCCTTGACGATTCTCATCTCTTTCAGGATCACGGCTCCAATCAAGCAGCTCAGCCGGTATATGGCCCAAGTTCAAACCGGTAA
This sequence comes from Paenibacillus sp. FSL L8-0470, assembly GCF_038008625.1. Taxonomy (NCBI): domain Bacteria; kingdom Bacillati; phylum Bacillota; class Bacilli; order Caryophanales; family Paenibacillaceae; genus Paenibacillus; species Paenibacillus sp. FSL L8-0470. The sequence goes on along the minus strand of NZ_JBBOZM010000001.1, from coordinate 955,698 downwards.
TCTGGAGATTGACATCCGCCCAACGGGCAAGGATGAGATCGGCGTGGTGACTGAACATTTCCGCAATATGATGGATACGATCAACAACCTGATTTTGCGGGAATACCGGCTGGAGCTGTCCAATAAAACCAATGAGCTGAGGGCACTGCAGGCACAGATTAACCCGCATTTCCTGAACAATACGCTGCAGATTATCGGTACGCTTGCGCTTGAACTGAAGGTGCCGCAAATCTATGGCCTGCTCTCGGCCTTGGCCAAAATGATGCGGTACAGCATGTATAATGATGAGAAGATCGTGACCATCCAGAATGAGCTGGACCATGTCAAAGCCTATATTGAGCTGCAGAAGGAACGTTTTGAAAATAAGTTCAGTTTCCGCTACGATATGGAAGAATCGCTGCTCCATGCCCTGATGCCGAAGATGATTCTGCAGCCGATTGTAGAGAATTATTTCAAACACGGCTTTAATCTGTCCCGCAGTGACGGATTCATTGAGATCACAGCAGCCAAGCTGGAGTCGGGGCGAATGGAGATTAATATTCAGAATAACGGCCACTCCATCCCGCCGGCCCGGCTGGAAATGCTCCGCAAGGAGCTTCAGCAGCCCGGTTCACTGGACGTCGCCACACTGAAAAGCAGCGACAGCAAACGTGATGCTCCGGGTGCAGGCATCGGCCTGGGGAACGTGCTGGCGCGGCTGCGGCTGGTATGCGGGGATGACGCAGTCCTGACCGTGGACAATCTGGAAACAGGCGGAGTTATAGTCAGACTGGAAATTGAAATACTAGTGGAGAGTGAACGGATATGAAGGCGCTTATAGTAGATGATGAAGCAAGAGTCAGAAAAGCGGTAAGGCTCCTGGTCGACTGGGACGTCCATCACATTGATGAGATTCTGGAGGCGGGAAACGGCAATGAAGCGATTGAAGCCATTCGTGAGGCGAAACCGGCTCTAGTCATCATGGATATGATGATGGAATCGGGCAACGGAGTTGAGCTGATGACCTGGGTCAATGAATTCGCCGGAAACACCAAATTCATTGTGGTCAGCGGGCATAATGATTTTGACTTCGTACGCCAGACTGTCCGCAACGGCGGCATCGATTATATCCTCAAGCCGATTGAAGCTGAAGCGATCAATACTGCGGTCTCCAAGGCGGTAGCCGCCTGGCGGTCCGAGGAAGAGGAACGCAGCCAGCGGCAGCAGCAGAGCATCCGGCTGAATGAAATCAAACCAATTTACGGGGAGAAGCTGCTTTCGGCACTGATAGACGATCCCATCAATTCCGAAGCTTCGCTGCGCAGACTGGTAAGCGAGGGGGTTATTCCGGGGAATGCCGAATCCTCCCGGCTGATCCTGGTACAGACAGACAGCGGGAACAATCCGCTGCTGAAACGGTTCGGCGGTGACAGCGAGCTGCTCTATTACGCCATTGTGAACATCTGCAATGAATTCCTGCACCCGCAAAACAAGGGCATCGCCTTTCGCTATTGGGGCGGCCCTCCGGAGATCGCAATCATTCTGTGGGATGTGCAGGAATCTGTAGTGGAGCTGATCAGCCGGATCAATCAGGGCATTTACCGTACCCTGCAGTTCCGGATGCACTTTGGCATCAGCAATACAGGAAGCCTGCCGCACCGGCTGCCGATACAACGCACAGAAGCCGCCGAAGCATTGCTCCGGCGGAATTTGTTAAGTCATGAGGATTATTGCCATTTCCCTTCTTCAACCAATGCACACGGCAAGACCGTTAGTCCCTCCGGGGATGGCAGTGCCAGCCACGGATCTCCCGTCATCTTCGTCCATGTTCAGGAGGATTGGAAATTGGCTGTGATCAGCGGAAACAACGAAGCGCTGTTAGACGCGGCGCAGCATTGGACCCATGAACTAAGCCGCGGAGGTGTCATTACTCCCGAAATGCTGAATGCCTGGAAGGCCGATGTCCTGCTGTTCCGTACCCGGCTGGTGCGGGACGCTTTGGGCGTACGGGCAGACGCCGCTCTGGCAGAGCTGGAGCATGCCGACCAGTTGAACCCGGCTCCTTATACCAACGGATATTCCTTCTCCCTGTTTGCCTGGCGCGATTGGTCCTTTGCCCTGATGCAGCGCCTGTCGCAGGAGCTCTCGGCCAGACAGGTCAAAGAGAGCAATCCGATGTCAGACATCGTCCGGTACGTCGAGCAGAACTATGCTTCCGACCTCTCCCTGCAGGAGGTAGCCGGCAAATTCTACGTTAGCCGTGAATATGTCTCCCGCAAATTCAAACAGGAATACGGCATCAACTTCTCTGACTATATCGGCAACGTCCGCATTGAGAAGGCCAAGCTGCTACTGCAGAATCCCAACCTGAAGCTGTCGCAAATCTCGGAAATGGTCGGTTTCCATGATGTGAAATATTTCAGCAAGGTATTCAAGAAGCAGGTCGGCAGCTCCCCGAAGGACTACCGTATCCAGAAAAACATTTAAGCTTGCGGGAATTCTCGTAGAAGGTCTCTGTAGCTCTCTAATAGATCTCTATTGCTCTCTGTAGTTCTATGTAGTTCTATGTTTCTCTATGTAGTTCTCTGTAGCTCTTTGTAGTTCTTTGTAGCTCTTTGTAGCTCTATGTTTCTCTATGTAGCTCGCAGTAATCCGTAGTAACTGGGAGCATTTACACGATTCCGGAGGCTAACCGTCCATCCACCGGTGCGGTACTCAGACGTTCTAACAGGAATATGCAAACCGGAATACACCGTGAGAAACTGTAAGACCTCGCCAGGTCTTGTAAGATTGCCGTGAGATTCCGGTGAGTTCCTGGTGAGTTTCCGGTGAGATTCCAGTGAGTTCCCAATGAGTACCCGGTGAGTTCCCGGTGAGTTTCCGGTGAGTTCCCGGTGAGTACCCGGTGAGTTATAGTGAGTTTCCGGTGAGTTCCCGGTGAGTTTATAGTGAGTTTCCGGTGAGTTCCCGGTGAGTTATAGTGAGTTTCCGGTGAGATTCGGAGACCACGAAATAGCGGTCCCTAAGGAAAACGGGCAACACGATTATACTTAGCGGGAAATCTCCCCGGTAATTTGCCCGAAATCCACCTTCCAGGAACATTAGTGGGAATTTCTCCCGGTATTTTCCAGCAGTTTGCCTGAGTTACGCCGAATCAGCAAATTTAGCGGGAGAAATTCCTGTTCCGCTTCGAGTTGACCTCATAGTCAAAGAAATAGCGGGTGCTATTCCCGCAATACGTGCGATCAGCACCCTACCCGCAGCGACGCTTACGTGTTCCGTTCACCGTCACATCTGGCGGCCAACTTGTGCCGTCTGAGGCCATACTCATCGGCGGCACCCTACCTCGAAACCACCGCCTATAGTCACAGCGCAGCCACCCGTCACCTGCGATCCTCACCCGTAGTCACTATCTTTCGTCTACGCTACGCCGGCGGACAACGCTGACCGGTTACTCCGATTCCAGCTTCAATACCATGCCAAAAAGGCTTCAGCAACGGCCTTCCCGGCGGCGCCGTTCGGATGCGGGTCATATTCGCCGCTCATGTACTCCGCTCTGATTCTGTGCTCAGCCGGGGCCGGCATAGCCAGCACGGAGGCGATGTCAAACACGCGGCTGACACCTGCAGGCGGATTCGTGAGGATTGCCATATTGACCTTACGCCAAGCCTGCTCCCGCTCTTCCGCAAAGTTGAATGGCGGCACGGTGCTCAGAATAATCTCCGCCCCTCCATTCGCCTCTTTGATCTTGGCAATAATATCGCTTAAATCCCTGAGCAGCTCTTCTGCCGAACGCTGGCCGATATCAAGATCATTGACCCCGAGCACGATCAGCACCTCATCCCCCTGCTTTGCTTTGTTCATCCACGGGCCATCTGCGGCTACATCATAAGCCCGGCCCCAGCCGGAGCCGATATTCCACAGTCCGTAATCCGTTCCCAGCCCCTCGGCAATCCGCGCAGCCCAATAGCTGTATTGATCCTTCTCTGTCCGTACCCCCTGAGTGATCGAATCGCCCAGGAACACCAGCTTCTTCGCTACTTGTTTCTTGTAGCCGATATAGCTTGGCAGCACCAGCAGCTTGTCCGACAAGCTAAACGCCTCTGCCGATTCCTGCCCGGCCAGATTCCCCGGCCCGTCATAGGCTGAGACCAGAATTCCCTCCACGTTGTAGGGCAGTGTTTTGCCGGGGGATGATGTCTTAATCGTCCAGGTGAACGCCAAATAATGTCCTTCCGGCAGCTCCAGCCTTGCTTCATCGCTCCAGAACGTTTCTCCAGCTCCAACCTGCTTCGTGCGGCTGCCCGCAAAGGTTAGCGGTACCGAAGTCCCGGCGGTTACCGTTCCATCCGGAACGCTTCCTCCGTCTGAGACGTAGGCCGCTTCAATGCTCCATTCCCCGCCCGGCTCGCTTCCGTTTGCTTCCTGCCCCAGATCCCAGGTCGAATCCACGCTGTTACTGTGCCAAAATTTAAGCGTCAGGCTGCCATTCTCCCGCAAACGGATGTATGTCCGGAAGGTATGGGTGAACGGCTCCGGTGAGTTCATGATATAGTTGGCCGCGCTCGATATTGCTGTAGCTGAAGAGTAGTCCGGCTGACTGTACACTCCATTGTCTTCTATTATCCTTGTCATATGTAATCCTCCATTATTTAAGCATATCTTAGATCATCTTAAATTAATTACCGTGTGTTCACAGCATTCAACCTATCAACCTATCTTCACAGCATTTATCCTATCTTTCACATCATTGATCACGTACCCCTAAGCATCCAAAAAGCTCTCTGATGAAATCGGGGACGGAGGTCCCCTGTCATCAGAGAGCTTAAATTATATGCTGTATAAACCTATTTCAGTGTAATGGTGAACGATACGGATTTGCTTCCGGCGTTTACCTTCACTGTAGTCTCATCCGCTTGGTCTGCACCTTCTACGGAAGCGATAGTGCCCAGATCCTTCACTGCCAGCATGAATGCTTTGCCGCTGCCTTCAGCAGCTACCGTTACTGTATTGCCTTTGCGTTCAGCCTTCACGGTCAGCTCAGGTGCGCCCTTGATGTCACGGACGGTTGCAGTCGTTGCCACTCCGTCTTCCAGCGAGTACAGTCCGAATTTCACGCCATCGGCAAAATCATAATCCGGACGGGTATCCACACTGCCTGTTGCAAGCAGCGAGTTCTGACGGACGAACAGCGGCAGACTGAAGAAATCATGTGTTTCCTTGCGCCATGATCCGCCCTGTACCGTTTCACCGCTAAGCAGGTGTGTCCAGCGTCCAGCAGGCAGATAATATTTCACTTCGCCGTTCTCCTGGAAGATTGGAGCCACCAGCAGGGAATCACCCAGCATGTATTGACGGTCCAGCACTTCGCAAGTCGGATCTTCCGGGAATTCCATCACCATCGCCCGCATCGAAGCCCAGCCTTCTTCATGCGCCTGACCGGCCACATCATACAGGTAAGGCATCAAGCTGCATTTGAGCTTGGTGAAGAAGCGGGTAACATCAACAGCTTCATCGTCGTAAGCCCAAGGCACACGGTACGAGGTGCTGCCGTGCAGACGGCTGTGGCTGGACAGGAGGCCAAACGCCAGCCAGCGTTTGAAGACATGCGCCGGAGCTGTGTTCTCGAAGCCGCCGATATCATGACTCCAGAAGCCGAATCCGGACAGACCGAGAGACAAGCCGCCGCGAAGGCTTTCTGCCATTGATTCATAATCTGCGTAGCAGTCGCCGCCCCAGTGAACCGGGAACTGCTGCCCGCCGGCGGTTGCCGAACGTGCGAATACTGCCGCTTCATTCTTACCAAGCTTCTCTTCCAGTACATCGAAGACAACCTTATTGTACAGCTGAGTGTAGTAGTTGTGCATTTTCTGCGGGTCGGAGCCGTCGAAGTACACAACATCCGTCGGAACCCGTTCGCCGAAGTCGGTCTTGAAGCTGTCTACGCCCATATCCACCAGATCGCGCAGGTATCCGGCATACCACTCACAAGCTGCAGGGTTCGTGAAGTCCACAAGCCCCATGCCTGCTTGCCATAGGTCAGTTTGGTAGACATCGCCGTTTGCTTTTTTGATCAGATAACCGTTCTTTTTGCCTTCTTCAAACAGCGGTGAACGTTGTCCGATATAAGAGTTGATCCAGACGCAGATTTTCAGACCTTTTTCCTTCAGACGTTTCAGCATGCCAACCGGGTCCGGGAATACACGGGAGTCCCACTGGAAATCGGTCCATTGATATTCACGCATCCAGAAGCAGTCGAAGTGGAAGACATGCAGCGGAAGATCACGCTCCGCCATGCCTTCTACGAAGGAGTTAACGGTTGCTTCATCATAGTCGGTAGTGAACGAAGTGGTCAGCCACAGGCCGAAGGTCCATGCCGGAGGAAGCGCTGGCTTGCCGGTTAGGGAAGTATATTTGCTGATGACCTCTTTGATCGTAGGTCCCTCGATAACGAAGTATTCCAGGCTTTCGCCGGCTACACTGAATTGGGCCTTTTTCACTTTTTCCGAACCAATTTCATACGAAACCAGCTCAGGCTGATTCACAAATACGCCGTAGCCTTTGCTTGTTACATAGAACGGAATGTTCTTGTACGCCTGCTCGGAGCTTGTACCGCCGTCTTTGTTCCAGATATCAACAACCTGTCCGTTTTTGACAAAAGCAGTAAAGCGCTCACCCAGACCATAGACGAATTCACCTACGCCGATATCCAGTTCTTCACGCATGAAGGTGTTGCCGTCCTGATCTGTGATGTAAGCCATGGATTTGTAACCGCTGCCTGTAATGCGCTCGCCGCCGCGGTAGAAGTCCACTGCCCATTGCTCGCCCTTGCGGATGACTACGCGCAGCCCGCCGCTGATCAGCACGGTTTCCGAATCAGTTTCTTCAATCTGTACGTGGTCGCCGGTTCCTTTGGTCAATTCGAAAGCCGGACCGCGGTCAATTACGCCGTCATTATGAATGATCTTCACGCCTACCACACCCGGAAGCGGAGAATGGAATTTTACGGTCAGCAGCGTGGAGTTAAGGGTTGCTGCGCGTCCTGTAATTGGAGTGGTTTGGGTAATTGCCGTCAAACCCTCAGAAGTTTTTTCCACTACATAGTTTTGAACTGCGCCGTTGATGTTGATTCCGTCGCGAACCAGCCAGAGGCCGTCTGTAAATTTCATCTGTGACTTGCCACCCTTCAATTTGGTGTTTATAGTTGCATTATAACGATAATAAAAATACAAAACTAATATAATATAGCTCATTTATAACACTATTCTGATGTTTTTTATCGAAAGGAGCCCAATTATGGACCGCACATCACAACGTTTGCTTAAAGAAGACCGTGTGCATGGTGATGTTATGTTCCCGCTAGCCGCCTATTGGATCGAGCTTCCGGCCGGAACCCATGTCCTGGATACGCACTGGCATGAGGAGGCAGAGTTCTTTATGCTGCTGGAAGGCGAGATTCTGTTTCAGGTCGATACCGATTATTTCCCTCTCCGGGCCGGGGAGGCCGTATTCATCGAATCCGGCGATATTCATGCCGCCTATGTGCTGAAGGAAGGCCCTTGCAGGTTCTGTGCACTTGTCTTTCACCCCGATCTGCTCGCCAGCGCCCAGTATGATGCCATTCAGCATACAGTGATTCTGCCGCTGCAGGAGAAACGCCAAAGCTTCCCCAGACATCTTACACCGGAGATTGCCTGGCAGCAGGAATTGCTCCACCATCTCGAACGTTTGATGGAGGCATATGCTAATAAAATGCCCGGATTTGAGTCCTTTATGAAAGGGACTTTGCTTATCATGCTCTCGCAGATCGCGATTGAGGGCCGCTCCGTGAACCATACCCAGTCGGAGGGTGCGGATACAACCAAGATCAACCGGCTGAAGAAGGTCATCCTCTACATCCAGGACAACTACCAGGAACCGATACGAACCCGCGATTTGTCCGAGCTTATACCCATGAGCGAAGGACAGTTCTGCCGCTTCTTCAAGGCAATGACCCGCAAGACGCCGGTGGATTACATCAATTCCTACCGGATCCGCCAGGCCGCGGATCTGCTGCAGCAAAGCGACCGCAAAATATCCGACATCGCCATGGATGTCGGATTCGATAATGTCAGCTATTTCATTAAAGTGTTCCGCAAGGCGATGAAATGTTCGCCTTCAGAGTTCCGCAAAGGGGCAGTACAGGGTGCCGGGCAGTCGCAGCTGTATCCGTGAGATGAATAAGCCTTGATGAAGGGTTACGGAGCCACGCGGCATGCGGGACCCTTCCTGACATATCAGAAGGTAAGCGTTTCGTGAACCGGCCACTCGACCACCGCTTCTTCGCCTACCCGCAGATCAAGCTCTCTTCTCGTGTTCTGCAGCCGGATAATAAATTGCTGGTCCAGCGACTTGATTACAACTCCGATCAGATAGGAAGAACCGGAGTAGTTGATAAAGGCTACTTCACCCGCCAGTGTATTCAGCCCATGCCCGGGTACCGGATGGGGCTCCGGGCTTTTACGCCGCACAGAAACAGCCTCCGGCCGGACCATAACATATGTCGGAGCGCTCCCGTTCCCGGTTTTCTCCGCAGAAATGGGGTTTCCCTTCGCCAGTTCGAAACGCCACATGCCTTCTGATTCCATGACATTGGTGATCGGAAACAAGTTCGATTCTCCCACAAAATCGGCCACGAACGGGTCCGCTGGGTGCATATAAATCTGCTGCGGCGTTCCGGTCTGCACGATATTCCCACCGTTCATTACGGCAATACGGTCAGAGATGACCATCGCTTCCTCCTGATCATGAGTAACAAAGATCCCGGTAAAACCATACTCCCGCTGCAGTACGCGGATTTCAATTCCCAGCGCCTGACGCAGCTTGGCATCTAGATTACTGAGCGGCTCATCGAACAATACAAGCGGCGGTTTAAGCACAAGAGTCCGCGCCAGCGCAACCCGCTGCTGCTGTCCGCCGGACATTTGCGCGGGGAACCGTTCTGCAAAATCGTTCAGCCGCACGGAATGCAGAGCCGCCTCCACGCGTTCTCTGATTTCCGGTTTCGGCACACCGTGACGCTTCAGTCCAAAAGCTACATTTTCAAAAACGCTTAAGTGGGGGAAAAGGGCATAATTCTGGAAGACGAGTCCAATGTTCCTTTTATGCGGAGCAATGTTTGTGAGTTCTCTGCCATCCAGCCGGATTGAGCCCGAGGTCGGATCATGCATGCCTGCAATCATGCGCAGGGTTGTCGTTTTCCCGCACCCGCTCGGTCCGAGAAGCGACAGCATCTCACCGCTCTCTACAGTAACATTCAGATTGTTGACTACGGGTTTTTGCCCGTATTTTTTTACGAGATTTTCGATGATCAGTTGGCTCATGGTGTGCCTCCCCGCTATGTTTTTTTGCCCCACCGCATAATGCCGATCCCCAGCAGCCCAATCAGAATCGTGCCTGTAATAATAATGGAAGATACCGCAGCCAGCGAAGGTGACAGATTGAACTGAATGTCCGAATAAATGGTCATCGGCAGCGTGTTAATGCCAGGACCCGTAAGGAATAAGGCGATAACCAGTTCATCAAAGGAAAGCACTAGACTAAGGAACGCACTCGCGAGCAGCGAGGGTCTGGCAAACGGAAGTGTCACCAGGAAGAAGGTTTTTAGCGGCGAAGCGCCAAGAATGATCGAAGCCTCTTCCACCGACCGTTCCATCCGCGAGAATCCGGCCAGCATGGTCCGCACGACATAAGGAATAATTAAGATGATATGGGCGAGCAGCAATCTCAGGAAGAACATCCGTATGCCCAGATAGCTGAAGAAAATCAGCAGGCCGATGCCGAACAGCAGCGTCGGAATAACCAGAGGGGACAGAAACAGCCCCTGCAGCGCATTCTTCAGCCGAAATTCAAACCGCTGTATGGCGTAGGCGATCATCGTCCCAAGCGGCAGCGCAAACAGCGTAGTCAAAACAGCCAGCTTGATGCTGGTCAGGAAAGGTCCGGTGTACCTCCCGCCTGTCAGCACCTCTTCATACCATCGCAGGGAGAAGCCTTTGGGAGGAAACACCAGAAACTCACCGGAATTAAAGGATGAAATGAGGATGACAAGCAGCGGTGCCATAATAAATAGATAGATTAGAGTATTTACTATAGTAAGGAGCGGAAATTTCCTTCTCATATCAAACGACTCCTCCCGGCTTCCTGCCGCTAAGCATCCGTCTGTAGAGACTGGTTACCCCAAGCATGGTCAGCAGTAAAATGACGCCCATAGCAGAAGCATAAGGCCAGTTAAGCAGGTTAATTGTCTGGTTGTAGATTTCTGTAGCCATCAGCTTCACCTTGGCCCCCCCGATCAGGGACGGGGTGACGAAAAAGCTTAATGTAATTGAGAAAACAAGCAATGTTCCAGCAATAATCCCCTGTTTGGAGAGCGGCAGGGTGACGAACCAGAATACCTTTGTTTTCGATGCACCCAGATTAGCGGCCGCACTTTCGAGATTGCGGTCCATGCCTTCCAGCACCGAGTAAAGAACGAGCACCATATAAGGAAGCATGACATGCACCAAAGCAATAATCACACCCGCAGGCGTATACAATAGCTCAAGCGGTTCCTGGATCAACCCTATTCCGAGCAGGAATTGATTCAGAATTCCTTTGCGGCCCAGAATAATAATCCAGCCGAAGTTGCGGATCACGGCGCTTGTCAACAGAGGGAGCGCGATTAAGATGAGCAGCAGAAAACGGTGTTTGGGCTGAGCCCGGGATACCCCATACGCGAGGCAGTATCCCAGAATCAGACAGATGAAGCTTACGGCAACGCCGATATACACCGAACGCCAGAGCATTTGCAGATAAAACGGATCTGTGAAGAATCTTCCGTATTGCTGCCAGACGAACGCCGCTTCCATGGCTCCGGATGAGTCCGTTTGATAAAAGCTGAGCATCAGCAGCCGGGCAAGCGGGAGGACAAACACCAGCAGGAAAATTATCAGCCCGGGAGCCAGCAGAATCCAGTAAGGGGGAATGCGTTTCAGCATGGCATTGCAGCTCCCTTCAAATAGTAATGATGCAGTGCTACTGTGAAATCAATTTGCTCCACTTCTCCATCCAATCTGCCTTGTTGTTGTTCACCTGCGCCAAATCAAGATGAATCAGGCCGTTAAACGTATCTTCGCCATTCGGAAGAATGCCTTTCAGATCATCGGACAACTCTGTCTGGCTATGGGTCGGGGAATAGCCGCCACCCTCAGCAGTCAGCTTCTGAATCTCCGGACGCAGCAGGAAGTCTATATATTTCCGGGCAAGCTCAGGGTTCGGGCTGCCTTTCACCACTTGGGCAGTAATATAGATGCCAACGGCTCCCTCCTTGGGAATCGCAAAGTTAATGGGAATTCCCTGTTTGCCAAACGTATAGGCATAACCAGAATCGAACGGGGCTATAACCGCCTCATCCTGGGCGAACAAATTGCCGACTTCGGGACTGGATTTCACAATTGCCGCGGCATTGGGCAGCAAAGTCTTGATTGCATCAAGTCCGGGCTGAATATTATCTTCTCCGCCGCCGTTCATCTTGGCGAGGGCTACCAGGAACTGATTGCCGTAGGTGTTGGAGATATCAACCAAACCGACTTGTCCTTTATATTCTTCCTTCCACAGATCATTCCACGAGGCTGGAGGAGTTGGGATTGCATCACGGTTATAAATCATGCCAAGAGCTTCATAGCCGAAGGTAGGTCCATAGCCTTCAGCACTGCGAGCTTCCGGGTACAGCTGGTCCAGGTTCTCCATCTGCTCCGGGTCGAGCTTCATAATCAGATCCTCTTTGGCTGCAATCTGCTCCTGTCCGCCTGAGAACAGCACCACATCAATGGTTTGATTGTTCTTCTCCGCACGAATCTTGGCCAGCGCATCTGCCGAATACAACGTTACGACTTCAACCTCGGCATTGTACTCCTCTTCAAATTGTTTGATGTAGGCACGCTGGGTTTCTTCAATCGCTCCGCCGAAAGAGGTGACCACCAGCTTGCCGCCGGAAGGCTTGTCCGTGGCTGCCGCCGCTGGAGCATCCTTACCTGAACTGCAGGCTGTCGCCGTAATCAGAAGTGTCAGTATACCTGCCGCAGCTTTTCCATAGAACCATTTCCGCATCACACATATCCCCTTATCGTTCAGATGATGGTATATTCCTTTGGTTTAGCCGTTTGATCTTTCGCCCCAGTTGCGGATATACAGATTGCGTGCATTTTCCGAGAGAACCAGGCCAGCCGCAGTATAAGCATATTCTTCATCAATAATTCCATCTGTCACCAGATCCGTTAGCATTTTACCCAGCTCTTTCTTGATCATCCGGCCACCCAGCCAGCTGACTTCGGGAATCGTAAAACCGTCGGAGCCGTACATCACTTTCGTAAAAGGAGCCATTTCAAAGATTTGCCGCAGCTTCGGCTGCACGCCTATGCTGCTGAAGGGAATCATGGAGGACAAGTCGAGATACACATTATGATACTGATTGACCAGGTAACCGGCTTCTTCAACAAACGGATATGCGGTATGAATGAAAATAATCTTTACAGCCTGATAGTGCGGATCACTGACAATGCTGTGCATCAGCAGCGGACTTGCGAGCTTCACATCCAGCAGCGGGGCATCCCCTGCTCCCGAATGCATCTGAATTGGAATGTCATATTCCATGCACAGCTCGAACGCGAGCAGTACGAGATAGTCACGGACATCTTTTTCGGCTTCAGTATTGTCCGGCGATTCCAGGAACCGGCTGTAGCTGGCTGCGGCCCGGCTCGTGCTGATCTTGTTTATTTTCAGTCCGGTATGGTAGGCAATTACGGTCTTAAAAGCAATAGTCCCCCGATTCTCCACCTCGTCCCGCAGCTCCCGGAGGTAGGTCTCTTCCAATTCCCCGAAGGGTACCTTCTCCTCGAACAGCCGGTGATAGGTAGCTTCCACCCGGTGAATACGGCGGGTCGGAATGGATGACGAGGTCTGATGGAACCAGTCAAGCTCATCCTGGGCCAACCGCGACCCCATAACCGGGAAACCGTAGTCCACCAGCAGTGATTCCAATCCTACATCCTTGAAAAGCATGTCTACATATTCTTTGGGATTGGCTCGATAACGCTGATTACGCTGCAGGATTAGTTCGTCATCCGTCACGCGGGGATCAAGCCCAAGCAGCTGGATTATCTCTTTACGGACAATTTTGAATAACAGAGTGTTTCGGGTGTCGCGGCTCTTGGGGGGGATCAATGAGAGGGTGAAGCAATTATCGAAACTCTTCTTCTCTCTGGTCGGCATGAATGGATGACAATGGTCGTCAATGATGGGCAAGCGGCTGATATCAATCGTCATGGTAATCCCCCTTAATCTTTTGTAAACAAATTGTTTTTGTTATTGTATACAATAATACGTACAATGATGATCCTTGTCAACAAAAGTTACATTTGGGGGATGAAAAGATATTTTTATCGGACTAAATGTAATATAACATGACACACAACAAAAAAAACCACTCGTTTACGCCCCAGCGTGGGCGCAACAAATGGCTTGTCCATACGATATCAATACGTTGTAAGCTGCAAAATGAACCTTTCAGTCTACCTACAGCTTATCGTTGTATCCGTAGTTCACCAGTTCATTTCTGGCTCTGTTCCAATTCTGCTGTGTATAATGCCTGGCTTTCTCGGAATCTTTAGCGATGATTGCATCGAGTATAAATTGATGCTCCTCTGTCGCCTTCTCCAAATTGACTCCCGCCACAAACCGGGTCTGAATTTGGTAGGTTTTGTGGAACAGCTTTTCCACATGATAAATGAGTAGCTTATTAGGGCACATGCGGTGCAGGGTCCGGTGAAATTCGATATCATATTCCTTCCACTGATGGAAGTTAGACAGACTTTTTTGCTCATTCATTCTGCCGATCAGCTCCGTAAGCTGGTTAACATGCTCAGAAGAAGGCTGTTGTGCAGCCAGATAAGCGATCATCCCCTCAACGGCTTCCATCATTTCGTAACATTCCTTCACATCTTCTGCTGTCAGTACACTGACATACGCACCTTTTCGAGGATACACAGTCACAAATCCTTCTACGGACAACAGTCTGATCGCTTCTCTTACCGGAGTCCGGCTCATATCCAGCTTCTTGGCGTATTCTTCTTCTATAATGGGCTGGCCTTGGGTTAGCTGGTTCTCTTTGATATCCCGAAGAATGCTGTCGTATGCAATTTGCGCTTGGTTCTGCTTGCCCATATACACAGTCTCCTTCACCGGTCATGATCATCACAACAATACGCTGATTATAATACTATCTGAATACATCATCTGTAAAGTTAGATCATCACTGCGAGGCAATTCGTCCCGCATCATTTCTACACGCTGCACACGCTGCTTCAGCCTTCCTGAGATCAATGCCCTTATGCTTTCCGGATCACAATAAAGCAGGTACTGTCCGGCAACGCCACCTCTTGACCGCTTTCGTCCATAACGACCACCCTGCCCTGCAGCGCCTCCGTATAACCCTCCTGCAAATAGTGCCGGAACACTTCAACCTTCGCCGGTTCGCCCAGACTGCGCTTTATAAAATCGGCATACTGTTCGGGAGTGAAATAACCGAACTGTTCCTGGACCTCATGGATATACGCTTCTTCACCCCAAGTGTAGGTGTACAGAAATTCCATGGCATCATTTACAGGCATCAGCACCTCTTGTTCACCGGTCACCGCATACTGAATTTGACGTCCGGCAAAATCCTTGGCGTAACGTGCAAGCCAGGCCATTCCGTCCTCCTCCAGAAAACGTACGCGGCGCTGATCACTCTCCGGCTCGCTCATAATCCCGTCGCGGATGATGATCACACCACCGGCCGACAGCACATCAAAGGCACTGCGCAGAGCTGCGGCCACTGTCCCGTGATTGAATTTGACGCCATCCAGCGGTACATACGAATACAGCTCATGCAGTATTGATGAGAAAATGACGGTGTCTACGCTGCCCGTGTCCACGAAATCCTTCAGATTCAGCGCATCGCCCTGCAGTACCTCCCAGCGGTGCCCTTCCCGCTGCTTGCGCTGCCGCAGCGCTTCAATCACATTGCTGGAAATATCAATGCCGACCGGAATGACATCCGGCATACGCGCTTCAATCAAATCCAGCAGCACACCTCCGCCGGGTCCGATATCCAGCACTTTGCTGCCGGTGACATACTCCAGAATCACTGCTTTATAATCACCTGTATCATTCATCTGGCTCAAATAGCTGTCCTCGTTATGGAACCGGTCAAAGGCATCGCGGCGCAGATCGAACAAGTCGAACAGCAGCAGTACTGCCCGTTCATACAAGGCTGACTTCTCGGCTTCCATACAGAATTCGATCAGCTTCTCCGCAGCAGGTGAGAATTCAAAATCAAAGAACACCGTATCCGGCAAGTGAGCCTGCCTACGGAGCCGGTGGGCAAGATGCGGATTACCGGAAGACATGGTTCCGCTCGTGATATCCTGCCAGGTTAATTCCGACAAATACTTCTCGATAATCCGCTTCTTGTACACATTGATCTTCTTCACGCCTTTATAGTCATAATGGAGCGAATTCATGACAGCCTCAAAGCTGATATGATTCAGACCGGAAAGTTCGGCGCCGCAGGCGGTCAAAGCTATCACTTTCAGGAATTGCTCCAGCGAGAAGGTCTGGAGTGCCGACTCCACATACCAGAAGGTTAGGGGCTCCAGCGGTTCCAGCAAGTACGGTTGAAATCCTTCGGACTCCAGCCTGCTCCATTCGCTGCCGAAATCCTCCCCTTTGGCAATCGGCCCCGACCGCATACGCTCCAGCCGTTCCTTCATCGGCAGCGGGACATCCAGAGCGCCTGATGCGATTGCCGCAATCAGCTCCATAACCTCCGCGCGCACCTCCTGCCACAGCTCGGGGGAAACGGCGGAAATGATGCAATGGTTCAGCGCGAACAGCAGCCGTTCCAGCTCATCTGCAGTCAGAAGCCCTTCCTCCACCATAGCCGACAATGGACGGTTAGCAGAAGGCGGAACCTCGCCGCGAATCTGCTGCCCGATCAGGCCGTGAGTTTCGATCAGCCGGTGTACGATCATCGTCTTCTCTGCATCTGCTACCCCTGCCGCCGTGAGCTGGCCCGCTTGCGGCTTATGCTCTGTTGCCGGATCTCCTCCGGCATGCCGTGAGTACAGCTGCGCCGAACCGATATTATGTACGAAACAATTAATGCCCTCCAGCTGCCACAACCGGCGCTGGCGGGAAGTTCCGCCTTTTGCCGTCTCCGACCAGACCAGTGTCTCCTCTGCCAGTTCCTTGATCCAGTAGGACAAAGGCAGGCTATCCAGCAGGCGTAAGCTCCGCTCCACATAATCCAGCACAGGATTCTGTTCATCCAGTTCGCGCAGTGAATCCACCCGTTCCAGATTGACTATGGCTTGCTCCGCCTGAACAATATATTTCAGCCAGGGAAATGCCTCTGCGGGCAACTTTTCCCCTTCACGGTACGATTCAATCGCTTGCAATGATTTCAGCATGTGTATGCCTCCCTATGTAATTGAACAACTCTTTCTATACCATAGCCCTGCTACCGGCCATTTGAATCAAAATCGGCAGGAAGTATTCCGGCGTTCTCACCCGGAAGGGTCCGTTCCGCTTCTTGCTCCTCCCGCCACAACTGGCCAACAGCAAAATCGATTTCCGTCTCCTGCAATTCGTTTACAAGCGTCCTAAACTGATTAAGTGCGGGTTCGAGCATGGTTACATTGGGCGTATAATCGAGCATGCCCCATCCCAAGCAGCGGATGGCCCCCTCAATGGTTGTGTCTAAAACTCGGCCAGCCATATAATGAAATCCTTCTCATCTGATGTTCTTGCAATCCGCGATCCACTCAGTGCAAGTACGGATATCACTACGGAAAATAAGCCGTTTGAACACCTAATCTCCTGATCCGTCTCTGCGTCTGATCTTGTTATGGTATTCGCCATTTCGGACCACCCTTCAAATTCCCCCGAAGAATTTGCCGATACAACAAACAGCAAGCTTCCAAAGAGAGGCCTGCTGCTTGTCGTATCGTTTATTTTTACTGGCTCTGCAGGATAATCGTATTCTAACCTGCCAGAGTAAAACCTGGCAAGAAGACATGTTTGTGCTGTATCCAAATGTTCAAGTGGTCTCCAATTTAAGATTCCCCCATTTTGGGCGAGGACGTAACTGCGGTGAATATTTGGACTTCCGGCCGCTGTTGTCCCCAGATTTCTTGATTTGACCCGCTATATGCGGTGGAAATCCGGTGACAAAGGCGGTCGCTATCGCTCCTACAGTTCCAAAATTCCCCTCCGTTACTTTTGCCCTTTTGTGTAGTTATCAAGTTCAATTCATATAGCGAAATTTCATTCATAATTTTATCGCCTTTTTGCTCTCCAACAGTACATTCCCGCACCTGCCAAGACCAGGAGTGAAGCTACCGCCACCGGGATGCTTAGGATATGATTTTCTTCATCTGATGAAGAGTCATCGCCGGAGAGCTGTGCTGAAAAGGCTGCTGCTGCTGAATCGCCAGAGTCTGCCGGTGTGTTTGCCGGTGTGTCTGCCGGTGTTTCGGCTGCTTGTTGTTCTACTGCTGCTTTCTCCTTCGCTTCCTCTGCGGAACCCCCTACGATCTTCCCGCTTGCTTTTGTAATCGTATACGGGATCACTGCGCCGCTCCAGAAATGCAGCTTCAGCTGCACTTCTCCATCCTTCACTTCCTTCCAGAATTCGTCCGTGAACTTGATCTCTCCAGTGGTATAGTCCGGATAGAAGGTACGTTTGTACTCCTTGAAGGGAGTCCAATCATTGGGACCGGCATTGCCGCCAGCCGTATAGACGGCTTCCAGTGTCGTCAGGCTGTCCCCGTTGAACCAGGTCGGGATCGTGAATATCCCCTCCGGGGCTTGCGCACTAATCAGGCTGGGCGTGTCATAATAAATAATCTTCATTTTCCAGTCGGCACCCGCACTGAACGTAGCGGTTAAGGTTGCATTCATTCCATACTTCTTCGTGACTAGCCTTTGCAGCAATGCAGATTTGAGGATTAAGTTTTCTCCGTCAAGCTCATAATCCGTACCCTTCACTAACGCATTTTCCTGATTGAGCAGAGCGGTGAAGGTATTCCCGTTCAAATTCAGGGGAATGACCAGATCCTTAATTTCCGAATCTTTAAGAATATAGACCGAATCCGTTTCCGCGTTGGAGGAGCGGCCCTTCCAGCCCTGCTTCATCACCTGATGAAGCTCCTCATCCACCCACTTGAGGGTGCGCCTATCGAAATGTTGGCCATTATCCCACAGCATCAGCGGCATCTTTTTTTCCCGAGCATAGTAGGTGATGTATTCAAAAAACTTCAAAATTTCGCCATGCTGAACAGTATCCAGCGATTTATCGAACCCAAGCAGACCAAATTCCCCCACGATAACAGGAATCCCTTTGGCGGTGAAGGTGTCGTAAGCCCGGTCGAAGGCCTGAATCAGATCCTCCCTGGCCGTGTTATCGAACGTGGTCGAACCCCCAAGGTTCACACTGAACGCATAATATCCATAGTAGTGGAACGTTGCAATCAACCTATCGTCGTTTAATTTCGTAATGGTTTTGGCTAACTCATCCAGTCTGGCCTGGGTTGGAGCAGCCGTTAGAGTAGAAAGTACAAGCGGACGCTTATTGTTATTCCCGCCGGAATGACGAACGATAGCATGAAAAGAAACATTCAGTTCATCCAGCATCGCAAAATATCCAGGGGTGTCCTTGCTCCAATCCTCCGAAAAACGCGGTTCATTCAGGCTCTCAAACATCAGCGTGTCCGGATAATCCTTGAAATGCCCCGCAATCTGCGTCCAGGCCGCATTGAATCTGGCAACCACATCATCATGCTCCGTCTCCATGTTCAGGACCCAGCCCGTATCGTGATGCAGGTTAATCATGACATGAAGATCCGCAGCCAGCGACCAGTCGACGACTTCTTGAATCCGTGCCATAAATTCTTTTTGGATCACATAATCAGGAGCGTCACCCATCCGGTGCTTCCAGGTAATGGGGATGCGGATGCTTTTGTAGCCTTCGGCAGCAATTTGCTTAATAAATGCCCGGGTTGTACTCGGGTTTCCCCATGAAGTTTCCTCACCCGTAGCCTCGAAGGTGTTTCCTAGATTCCAGCCCGGTCCGATGGCTTCGACGTAAGCTTGCATGGCACTCTTCTTTTCTTTGGTTTCTGCATGCGCAGGCAGAGCCGTCACCGTCACGGCCAGCAGCAACATACAAATCATGACGAACAAACGTTTAGGCTTCATGATCCGGCTCCCTTCCTAATAAAAAATGCTGGAGGCACATTACGCGGGTCTCCAGCATTTCATTTCTCCATGAAGCAATGTATTCTGTTAACCAATAATACCGCTGCGCTCAACGCTCTCTACGAAATAACGCTGCACCACCATATACAGCAGGATCAGCGGGATAATGGCCAGCAAGATGCCGGTATCAATAATCATGGCCACATGGTTTGGGTCTGCCTTAATACTAGACCCGCCTGCACCTATCCCAAGTAACCCCGGAAGCAAGGCATTGGCCTGAGCCGCCAGCGAACTGACCTTCGTCGGCATAAGCGCCACTTCACTCATGAAGAGCGAGGTAAAGAAGGTATCGTTATACTGCCAGACAAAACAGAACAAAATGACTGTGATCATCGGGGAGACTGCATTAGGCAGCATGATTCGCAGGAATGTTTTAACGCCTCCCGCGCCGTCAATCAAAGCGGCTTCCTCAATTTCTTTCGGCATTCCTTTGAAGAATTGGCGGAAAATATAGATGAACAAGCCTGCTTTTAATCCGATCGCTGTCGCTGATGTAATAATGGAAGGCCAATACGTATTGAGCAGGTTGATGCCTTCTTTGCCTGTGATCAGATGAATAATCCCCAGAATATCAAAGCTTCTGAAATGCAGGTACATAGGCACCATCAGCGTGCTGGTAGGTACAAGCAAGGTTAGAATGACGAGCGCGAACAGGATGTTGCTTCCCGGAAAGTTGAACCGGGCAAAGCCATAACCCGCCAAGGCGCAGGAAGCCGTAGTCAGCAGCGTTGTCACTACGACGAAGAGCAAGGTATTCCCCAGCAGCGGGAAATAGTCCAGAATCTGCATCGCCATCTTGATGTTATCCAGCGTAAAGTGGACCGGTATCATATAAATTGTCGGGTTATAAATATCTGCTTTATCCTTGAAGGCGATGGAGAATTTCATAAGCAGCGGGTAAATAATAATAAATGAAATCCCGATGACAAGCGCGTACCGGAACAATGCATACAAAATATCAACTGCCTTACCTCTGACCTTCTGAACTCTATAGTGATTCGCTTCTCTGTGAACGGGTTGAGGAGCTTGCATAGCCGTACCCTCCTTTGCTATTAATCAGTTGTAATGCACTCTTTTAGACAGTACGTAACCAACGATAATCAGGACTAGGCTGATAATTAGCGTATAAATCCAGGACATCGCCGCACTGAGACCGAAGTTTTGTGTGGTGAATGCGGTTGAGAATATCATTTGGGTCACGCTGCTACCCGAGAAGGAGTCGATAATGGTATAAATAACGTTGGTCAAGATGAGCGGGCTCACTAGCGGGAATGTGATTTTCCAAAAGGATTCATAGGCCGTTGCCCCTTCAATCTTCGCCACCTCATACATCGCCCCGGGAACAGACTGCAGCGCGGCCAGAAAGATCAGAATTTGTACGCCCGAACTCGTAATAATCTCATAGATCCGCAGGATCGCGTCTACAATATAATCCACGAACGACAGCGGCAACCCGATATCACGGAGAATCATAACCATCGACATAACATTGTACTGTGAGCCCGATTGGCCCAATTCGTTGACAGCCGTAGCATCACCAACCAGATTGATCAGTCCGGACGCTTCTGCCGCCGATATCGCGTTGGAGGCCAGAATGACCGGCAGAAAAAATATGGCCCGGGCCAGAATTCTCCCCCGAAACTTCTGATTCAGCAGCGTTGCCGAGAAGAGACTGAAAAATAGGATCATCGGAACGTTAAGCACCATATCCCTGACAGATTCGGTTAATATCCGGTTAAAGGTTGGATCTACGAACAAAGCATTGTTGAAGTTGGACCAGCCTACCCAATCTAAGGAGAAGCCTGACGGATCTACAGTTAATTTACTGAAGCTGAATTTGATGGACTGAATGAGCGGAGTCGCGAACATGAACACGAACCCAAGCAGCCATGGCGCAATAAAGGCTATTCCCAGAAAAGAGCGCTTGTGATTTAAGCTGAGCTTACTTCCTCTCATGACTGCTCACCTTCTATCCCATATTGTCCGGCTCCGATTGCGAATCCATGGACGGTGACATCCTTATCCGTGTGATTCACATAAATCGAAATCCCATTACTGTACCGCACCTCCACAACACCCTCCTGATGGCGTATATGGTTCACGATTTGCGCATTCTGTACGGGGGAGAGTACTTTATTGACTTCCTTATACATCGAAACCGCCTGATCGTACCAATCTTTGTAATAGGTTGCATACTTGCTGTCAAAATGAGTGAACTTCAGCTTGGAGGAGGGTTCATAGGACCACGAGAAATAGGGTGCTGCACCCAGCTCAATTGAGCGAAGCATCTGCTGCTTGATATCCTGCTCATCACTCAGATTAACCGGAGTCCCTGCATAGTTGATAAAGCCATGAACAACCATTTCATAGAAAGGGATCTCTTCATCGGTCAGCAAGAATCCGCTGGAGGATGTCGGTACATTGATCAGATGATCGGAGTAAGGCCATGCGTAGGCATTCCCCCCTGCGATCATGGTTTGATCGATGTTCCGGCCGAGTTTATTGAGCTGCTCTTCCACGATTTGTTTAGCCGTTTCCCGCTGTATGACACGGCTTACCCGGAAATCCGAGCTGAGTATATTGCCGAGATCCCGCAGAGATACGCCTTTCATCCCGAAGGATTTATACTTGTTCATAAACTCGTCAACGTAATAAGGCAGCTTGGCAGGGGACAATAAATAGTAGCTTCCGAGCGTTATATCCATCCCGTTGTATGCCCGATTATATGGATAGAGCTCAGCCTCTTCCCTTGTCACGAATCTGGATGCATCAGAGGAAGGTGTAAAACTGCTATCATTATGGTAAATCTGCTGGAAGGCCACATCGGGGAATAACATCCCGCCTGATTGCTCCAACTTTTCCGTTAATGTAAGGAGCTCCGACTTGCTTCCCAGCACATCTTCAGTCTTCAGCTTATTGGGTGTAGCATGATTTACACCTTTGGAAGACCAGCCTGTATAGCGCATAAGCAGCCGGTCAATGCCGTCCTGCTTCAATTGACTGGCAATCTGCGTTGCCTGCTCAAAGGAGGTCATTGCCACCTCGGACCGGTAAGGTACGCCAAGAAATGACTTTTGTTTGTCGACAGCCCCCAGCATATCCAGATAAAAGGGAATGCCCTGTCCCTCCTCTAAAGGCTGCAGTGATTTCTCCGTCACCAGCTTATTCCGGTACAGCTCAGCCATTCCTGAATAGCTGGCCTCGTCATTGTTCAGGAAGCTGTAACGAACTTGAATATCGCCTTTGTAAATCTCCTCATTCAGGAGTTGTATTTCCTGAATGGTAGATCCGGTGTACAGCTCAAGCTCATCCTCACCCCGTAAGGTGTAGCTGCTGTGAATGAAATTGTACGAGTTCTTCTTGCCGCTGATATCGGCGGCTATGCTGGCTATGGCATCTCCTTTTTCGATCACGGCGAACCAGGCAGCATCACCAGCCTTTAATCCAAACACCGGCATTCTGGCATTCTCACTGACTTGCCCGCGTCTATAGCTGTTATCATTCGGGTCCAGGCCATACACACGCTGTACATACTGCTCTTCCTTCACTTTGCCATTATTCAAATGGATCAGGCTGCCGGAACCGTCAGGAACGAGCATATAGCCATCGGTCTGCTGATCGGCAGCACCGAACATATTGAGCACCTCAAGGCTGCGAATCTGATAATCCCCGCTTTCCTTAACCTGGTTCACAGGGACGGATACAACCAGAGATCCCCCGTCTAACCGGTATTCCAGCGGAACAACAAAATTCGGCTTGGCCGTTCCGGCCCCGGCCCCCGCTCCATTCTCCTGATTATCGAACGCCAGGTCTTCTGCAGAATAACCGGACTTGGTAAAGGCAGCTGTCATTTTGCTCAGCACCAGCGGTTTGGAGACTTGTGCATCTATGCGCTCCAGCACCTCCGGGTCGCCCTCTTTCGGGTAGTAGCGGAGCCCTACGTATTTTGCCGTGGGCTTATCGAGCTTGGACAGAACCTTTTCTTCCATTCTCGTCTTGCTAATATACTTAGGCAGTGCGTCGATTCCGATCGACGTATCTCCAATCGTATACACAATACGAAGTCCATTCTTAATGCTTTCGGCAGTAAACTGTTTGCTGCTGATGCTCTGGGCGAAGTTGGTATAGGATTCCAGTGTGCCTACAGCGTCACGGAATAGCACTGTTAACTGCGATGACAGCAGCTCTTTCTCGAACCCCGAAGCCAGAACATCCTCTTCGCGGTTGACAGGATTGCTGTACCAGATATGACCTTGGCGTTTATCCTTAACTGCTACTTCCGTGGTTTCAGGATTGTAGTATAAAGACAGCTCCGTATCGTCGGCTACCAGTTGCATTCCCGGTACACCCTTGGACGAATCAGGCAGTGCAGTTAGCTCGCTTCCGGCTTCCAGTTCAGTAGTTACTTCCATATAGGAGGAGGCTTCAACAGCCTTTACTCCGCGGGATGTGAAGAACAGGGCAGAACCGGCAAGGATTAGAATAGCTGCGGCACAGGCGAGTACCGCAACCAGCATTTTACGATTTTTCACAGGTGCGGCCTCCTTTACGTACGGAAAGTTAATTCCCGATAAATGTTAACGAAGAACTCGATGATTTGCTGGAGCATACTTAATACGAGCGTTCCCAAAAATATGACAATTCCCATGACAACAACCGTGAGCAGCATCGTTACCATTGTTTTGAACACAGTATATTGATGGACGGTCATGATGCCGACGAATAAAAGAGCTACAAACCATATGGAGGAGATCGACATCATCAAATAATAAAAGGCCGTTTCTTCCTCCGCCATAAACCGGCTTGCAATAATCATCGGCGTATATATGATCACGATGGGAACAAGCGCATAACCTGTAGCCATCATAATTTCTTTGAATTTCCCTTCCCCATCCATTAAAGTTGTGATCGCCCAGTTCGATAAACACCACAGAAAGAAGGGAAATACAACCGTAAATAATTGTGTGATACTATTCAGATGACGCGGATCTTTATAATTGACAAGAAATCCTGCAAACTGATTTTTTAAAATCATTGAAATGACAACAAGCAGTAGAATCGTTAACGTTACCCGGATTTTACCTTTTCTCTCATACTTCATATCCCAAAAGCTATCAAACGGATGCACAATGAGGTGCAGTGGGAATTTAATGAAATCCTGCCTCATGGGCTTTACCCTCCTTAAGGTTTTGCGAAGTCTGCCGGGATCTTCCTGACAGCCGCTTTCTTCTCCAGAAGCGAAAGAGCTTGAAAGCAAGCCATCCTGACACCAGGATCATTATCACGGTTAGAAATGTTCCGAAATGCTCCTGCATGACTTCCCTGCGGTACCGTTTGAATGCTACGGAATAACCGTCGCGGTCCATTCCGAGCTTGAAGTATTTCAGCGCCTCTTTATTGCTTTTATCCATCAGCAAGGATTTGCCAATGCCGATATAAGCGATATCATAGTTGGAATTCAGCTTCAGAACTTCCTTCCACACCGGGACAGCCCGGGCATCCTCGCCATTATAGTGATACCCTACCGCTTGATTAACGCTTGTGCCAAACCGGGTTGGCTTGAAGATGACTATGTTTCCTTTGCCGCGGTCAAGTACAAGCTGGTTCCCGCCAGAGAATTCTATGGCTGCCGGTATTTTGAAGGTTCCGACCTGGTTGCCTTTACCGCCGTACACATAAAGAAGGTCACCTTCATCGTTGTACGTGAACACTTTGCCCTGGTTAGCATCAAGAGCACTGTACATCCCGTTGGCAAGAACTTTAATATCTGTGAACTTAGAAGGTCCTATAGAGATGCGGAACCTGATATCACCTTTAACATCAAAGTATCCGAATCGCTTCAGCACATCCTCACCGGATGGATTCAGCCGTTTTATCGGTTCCTTCGAGCCCGGATCAATATTCGTGGCATACAGAAACCCTTTAGAATCAACATCAATATTGGAAAACTCTGTAGGCACAAACAATGCCATCTGCGCTTTCTGCGCCTTGGTGGAGAGTAACCGCCATAAATATTCGGTATAGTCACGCTTTACCTTGTTTGTACCGACATAACCGATAAAGTCGCCGTTTTTATCAAACTGCATGATCCCTTCGAATATCCCTTTAGCGATGACATAGACACGTTCCGCCTGGTCTACGGTCACTTTAACAGGAATAAACTTGAAGTCAGCCGGTAAAATATCGGACTTCGGCTGCTCTATCATCCGGAGCAGATCCCCGCCCGGGGACAGAACAACAATCCGCCCGTTATCCGTATCGGCAATATACAGATTGCCTTCCTGATTAACGTATAATCCGCTTGGATTCTTGAATTTTTCCGCTTTGCCCTTGTTATCAAAGCCGCTAATGACCTTATTGACCTTCCAGTCGCTATCCAGACAAATAATCCGTCCGTTCCCGCTATCAGCAATATAGATCAGTCCGTTTGCCGCAACGACCATATCGCCGGGATCCAGAAAATTGCCCACACCAAGATCCTTTCCAGATAGGGTACGGTCAGGTACATAAGCAGCAGGAGCAGGTACCGCTTCTTCCCAGTAATTATAGTTGTAGCTCTCATAGGGCGTAGATTCAGCAGACGCCGGCGCAGGAGCTGCATAACCTAACAGCAGGGATGCTGCAATAACCGCGGGCAACCATTTTTTTGCTATCAACTGTCTCCCCCCTTAGTCCTTCATTCCCGAAGTAGCCATCGTCTCTATAATCCGGCTTTGCGAAAAAACAAACAGCGTAATGGGTACGCTCATTAAAATGAGAGCTACCGCCGCCGCTGCACCGGAACGGGCAATCCCCCCGGCCACCACTTGGCCCGCCGCAAAGTGAAGTGACTTCAGCTGTTCACTGTAAATGAACCCGTTCCCGTCACTGCCCCATAGAATTTGGAATAATAGAATGATGAGCGTTAGCCAAGCCGGCTTTACGTTAGGCATGACGATGGACCAAAAAATGCGGTATTCGCTTGCCCCGTCGATCTTAGCGGCTTCCAGCAGCACATCCGGAATCTGTTCCATAAATTGCTTCATTAAATATAAACCCAGTGAATAAGCAAACGCCGGGATAATGACTGCCCAGTAAGTATCAATGAGCCCCAGCCAGGACATGATCATATAGTTTGGCATCGCGGTTACAGCCGGCGTAAACATAAGCGACAAGACAACGATGCTGAACAAGATCTTTTTGCCGGGAAAATGATGTTTAGCGAGAGGGTACGCAGCTGCCGAGGCCAGCAATACGTGACCGACAATACCCGTGCCGGTAATAAACACCGTATTGAAAATATACCGCGAGAACGGAACCCAGGAATTTCCGAGCAGATTAAACAGATCTATAAAGTTGTTCATCGTTGGATGGCGGACAAATAACGTCGGCGGGAAGATAAAGATTTCATCCAGCGGCTTGAACGCATTATTAATAGCGTAGACAAGCGGCAGAATCATAAATGCTCCAAATACGGTGAGCAGGGCGAATAAAGATAAAGTGCCCCATGCTGAACGGTTCACCCGCTTTTTCGGCATCCGGATCGTCCGGCTTAACCGTTGTTTTGCATTCATTTGAAAGGGGATATTCATGCCTCTATTCACCCACCTTTCTAAGCAGTTTTTGAACAATCAGGTTCGATCCAACCATGATCAGGAACAACACGGTGGCAATAGCTGAAGCGTAGCCCATTTCAAAGCGGGTCGTACCGAAATCAATCAAATGCGTGACGATGGTTTCCGCCGCATAGTTCACGCTTGGGAACCCTGCCAGCGCAATCGAGACATCAGCTACAGCAAAGGCGGTTGTGATCTGGATAACGGCACCGAACATCAATTGCGGGCGCATCGAAGGCAAGGTAATGTACCACAGCTCCTGCCAGCGATTTTTGATCCCGTCCACAGCTCCCGCTTCATATAACGTTCCATCAACGGTCTGCAGGCCTGCAATGAACGTGAGGAACCCTGTTCCGAGACTCAGCCATAATTGAACAAGGATGATGATAGGCATGATGTAGCCTTCCGTTTTGAGCCATTGGATCGGCTCCAGGATAAAGCCAAACTTCAGCAATAATCCGTTTATGATTCCATACCGGTCTCCGGAGAAGATCATGAGCCAAATGAAATAGACATTTCCCGAAATGGAAGGCGCATAGAAGACGAGCGTCATTACAGCTCTAAGCTTTGGAGACAGCTCATTAATGATCCAGGCAAACACAAAACAGGCGATATAACTAATCGGCCCTGTGATCACTGCGAATAAAAGTGTGTTTTTGAGGGCAATCAGAAAGACGTCATCTTCCAGAAATAAGCGGGTATAGTTCTGCCAGCCTATAAACTTCGGAAACTCCAACATATTGAAGTATGTGAAGCTAAGCACGATCGAGACCAAGACAGGTAAGACCGTAAATACGGCGAACAATATCATATACGGCGCCATCAAAATATACGAATGCTTATTGGCTCTCATTTCCCGCCACTTCAGGCTCCACCAATTTTGCACGCTTGACCCTCCTCCTTACCGCTATAGACCAAACTCTTTCCGTTTGGTGGTGATTTCGTCCTGAATATATTGGACATAGTCCATAATGGATTCCCGTGCTTCCACGCCGCCGACTACCGTTTTGTAGAAAGCATTAAATAAATGTCTGCCCGTGAAATACCCGCCCGGAACTTCAGGAACACCTTCGGCCCACTCGAACTGGGCTTTCAAATTTTCATAATCGGCAACGGGCCAAGGCAAGCTGTCCAACGCTTTGATGTTAGCGGTCGGATAACGGGCTGCTGCCCCCATCAACCCTTCCATCTCACGTCCGAACACCGTTTGCGTCTCTTCACTCGTCCACCATTTCATAAATTCCCAAGATGCCTCTTTGTCTTTGGCCTTATCCATCATCACGACAGCACTTCCCCCGCTGGATACCGTACGGTCCAAGGTGCCATCTGTTTGCACGGTTCCCGGAATCGGCACGAAGCCCCACATCCCCCGAATCTCCGGAGCAAATACAGAAAGCTGGTTATACAGTGTGTAATCGGCTATCCCGAAAGGCATTTCTCCTGTGCGGAACCGATTGGCAAAGTCATATTCACGTTCAAGCTTGTAATCGGTGTAAAACTCCGTCCATTGCTTGAACGTTTCCATCCCGGTCCGCGAATCGAGATCTGACTCCTGTCCGCCATCCCGGTAAAATTGTCCGCCATTCTGAAATAAGAGAGCGGCGTACATCGAGTTAGGCGGGATGTTCTGCCCTTGGACTGCGGATTGAACCACAACCGGCAATCCAAACTGCATATGATTCTTGCTGAGCACAGCAAGTAAAGTGGATACCTCATCCCAAGTCTGAGGTACTTGCAGATGAAGCTCCTCCACAATGTCCTTCCGGTAGAAGAGCATATTAAAGGTCTGAGTCTCAGGTAAGGCATACACTCCGCTGTCATATCTGTAAGGTACAACTGCGCTTTCCCGGAAACGGCTGCTCACTTCATCAAAGTCTGCAAACTGTGTCAGATCTGCCGCCGCATTGCGCATTGCAAAGTTAACAGGCAGATCATTGCCGATTTGCATAGCCACATCGGGCCCTTGCCCGGCTAAGGTAGCTGGAAGCAATGTCGTCATGTTGACGAGCTTCAGGTTGACATTAATGCCTGTGGCGGATGTGAATGTCTCATCAATCATGGCTTTCATCGTATTCGCCTGATCCCGTCCGCTTCCGATCCAGACGGTTACTGATTTCTGGTCATCCTCTTCCGACACATTTCCGATTTGATTGTAATCGGTAAAGAAGGAAGCGAAGAAGGTAGCGGTCTCATGCTTAAACTTCGAGCCAAACCCCATCCCTTTCTTGGGAAACTTCTTATCGGGAGAAGCTAAGTAAAGCGCATCTATTTCAAGCGGCTGCTCTCTCGCTGTCTGTACCCATGTTCCAAGTCCCCCGGTATTCGTCTTATATGCAGCCAGTCTCCTTGGGATGGTGTCCGGATCATCCATTAATTCGCCCAACTGCTGTGCCATTGTTTTGAGCAGCGCTTCCTGATCACTCGATTGTCCTGACAACCGGACCAATTGTTTGGCAATCCCGGTTAATCTGTCCCGTTCGGCACCAAACACCTCAAGCATGTCAGGCACTTTTTTATCCAGCTGGTAATCACGGTATTCATCCGGCTTGGTTCCCGTAATCATCAGGATCTTGCGGTACATGGAATTGAGATTGTACAGGCTGTCCTCCACCTCGCGAATTAAAGGGGCGAACTCGCCAAGGCTTACCTCAAGTCTCACAACATGTTTGCCCTTTTCCAGCTTGTATAAATAGGGTTCGTCTCCACCCATAATGTCCAACCGGTAGGAGCTTTTATATCGAAACGGAACCTTTGCCATTTCCTCAAACGGCACTACTCCGTCTATGGTCAGCTTCCGGGTGGAATAAATCCCCCTGACATAATTCTGCTGTGTCTTAAAGGCCATTTTATATAATCCGCTCTCAGGGACATCAATTTCCCATTCAATCCACTGGCCGGGTATTCGCCAATTCAGCCCGCCTATGGTATTGATCTTGATCTTGGAAGAACTGTAGGGATGAACCGCGGCACTGGAACGCTCGCTAAGCGGGTACAAGGTCGGCGATGATTTGGCAGCCGCATCCTCTCCCTCGATCCTCAGGAGCTGACCAATGGAGGCCTGAACACCATCGGCATCCAATTGCTTCTTTACTTCCTCATAAGGTAGCGGCGCAGCTTGCTTAAACAGCTTCAACTGTTTAAGCACGACAGGTTCTCTGGAAGATTCCAAAGTTAACGTATGTGAGCCTTTAGAGAAATAAAATAAAAAGGGCTCATTCTCATAACCATTAGAGTCTTGGAACGCTTTCTCGCTCCAGCCCGGTTTCTCAATCTGTCTAGGCCTCAGATCATTGCCCTGATTGTCCTGAACCAGCTGATCCAATTGGTCAACCCAAATACGGTCAAACTGCAAGAAGGCTGCTTCCTGAAAAGGGAGCTTGCCGTCAATATATAAGGCGCGCTCAATCGCTGAGCTTTTCCCTTCAACGGGATAATACAGCATGGATAAATTGTAGAAACCCTCTTCCGCGATTTGAACATTCCATTCCACCTTGCCGGATTCACCCGTTAATAGTGATTGGCCTGCCATGCCTTCGTAATCCGGCAGCTTCTCGAAGCCACTGCCCTCAACATGACTATAATTAGCTGCCTCCAGTACAATTTCTTGATCAGGTCTGGGGGCCCCCTCATGTTCGGTTAAGTAGGATACGTATTTATGCTCATTAAAAGCTGCCGTCTCCGCTGTAGCCGTTGTTTCATTGGGTACTTGCTCCACTGCGGACGTTGCTTGCGCGCTTGCATCCGCCTGTACATTTAAGCCTGCCGGAAGCGTGATCAATAATGCCATTGCAGCAAGCGTTATATTCTTGGCCATTTTGGATTGACGCATTTTACCTATCACCAGAAGTCCTCCTTACAAGCGCAAGCAGTTATCCCCTTTTAGGGGAGAGCTTACGTGCTGTGGTGAAATCTTATATTCATACAACAGGGGGAGTCGTCAAGACATCCCCCTGTTCTTATGACGCTACGAACCGCTTCTGTTACTTGCCTAGCTTGGCAATGGAAGCCTCCGCCTCTGGCTTATATTTCTCGGCTGTTGCTGTAACCGATTGATTGTTTACAATAATGTCCTTCATGAAATTGGTGGTCGGGAATTCCGGGTAAGCGGTTTCCAAAAGAATCTGGCCTGTATTGTTGATGTGCTCATGCATCATAGCTACATCTTCTTCATGAGTGTAGATGCTTTCCAGCCACTCTTGGCTCGGGAAATCTCCGGTTTGCGTAATATCATAGGTATCTTCGAAAGCCTGGTAGACAGCCTGTGGATCTTTTACACCTTTTGGAATGAAAAATGCATTCTTGCCGTTATCAGCATAGGTAAGCTCAGGAGAGCCTGAGGGTCCATTCGGGAACGGAACAACACCGAAATCGAAAGTCAAATCTCCCAGATTCCAAATCGGAGCCGGGAACATCGCTACATCGCCATCTTTGAAGGTATTGAATTCGTCATAGCCAACTTTGTCTGATCCTTTGACTTTGACAACGTTCTCAACGTTGTACAAACGGTTTATAAATTCAGCGGTTTCAATGACTTTGGGATCAGTCAGACCTTGTGTACCTGTGGCTTCGTCCACAATCTTTCCACCATTAGCTGCGGAGAAGTTACGCAGGATATCGATAGCCCAGCCCGAGAATCCATAAGTGTCGATTTTACCGTCATTATCCGTATCCTTAGTAGCTTGTTTGGCAACTTCAATGAATTTATCCCAATTCCATTGTCCATTGGCATAAAGCTCCTGCAAATCGGGAAGTCCCAGTTTTTTGAACAAATCGCGGTTGTAATGGAGGCCCGCACCGCCGGTGCCGGGTTCAGCGAAGGCATAGTACTCGTTGGCAATTTGAGGTGCCTTAACTAATAGTTTGGCTTCATTGTTGATATTCGAGGCAGCTGTAGTATATTCGCTTACTTTCAGCAGCTGTCCCTTGAGAATTGCAGGCCATGCCGAGTTGTATTCCATAATAACGATATCGGCAAAAGGTTCACCCGTAAGTGCGGTAGCCGTGAATTTAGGCATAAACTCTTCAAAGGGAACGTTTACAAATTCGAACTTGCAGTTATACTTTTTCTCTACTTCAGCAATTTTGGCAAGCCGTTCCTTCTCGGAAGCAGAATTGCCTGCAGGCTTCAGATCCCACCAAGCCGCTACCTTAATTACACGTCCGCCCATGTCAACCGGTGCTGCCGTTGCTTCTGCGGTTGCTTCTACTGCTGCTTCTGTAGCTGCAGGCTCAGTAGTCGCATTTGCTTTTGTATTGTTGGCAGCATTGTTTCCGCCACTGCAGGCTGTAAGTAAAAAAACAAGGCATAATAATAAAACTGAATACCCCTTTATCTTTCTCATTCGTCAAACCTCCCGTTAATGATATGAATACGTTAGTGCTGTCCCCTTCCCAATAAAGCGCTTACACTATTGCATAAAAAAATAACAGAAGCACAATTGCCTTCGTTTGTTTGGAACACCACCTTTGTTTGTTATTATCTTTTGTTTTTCTTAACATAACAAATGTTACCATCATCCAAGAAAACGGTCAATCATTTTTTACCCAAAATCTCATTTATTCCACAAAATAGGACGAGTTATATCTTAAATAAGTCATTAACTTGTACATTTTAAATAATAATGTTATCTTTCACATAACATAAATAACATAAATAAAAACATATAACAAAATCAAAGCAATAAAAAGATAACATAATTCTTCTCACTTGAAGAAACTCAGCAAATTCAAAAAAACAAGTGTTAGTCCCTCATTCTTCATGTAAAATTGTAATGTAATTGTCTTCGGGAATTACAAAATAATCTGATTAAAGTAGGATGATTTGTATGCGACGTAAAGTAACTATACAATCCATAGCTGATTTTACGGGGCTGTCGAAATTTGCAGTGTCAAGGGCATTATCCGGCAAACCGGGAGTCAGTTCACAGACGAGAGATACGATATTCAAGGCCGCCGGACAGTTAGGTTACTTTAAAGACTCTAAGTCTGCACAAACGCCAGGCGAGCTGGTTGATCTGGATGCCCGCAAATGGTCCGGCACAGTTCTGGTTTTATTTCCAAACATCCGCTACCAGAACCCGGAATCTTTGTATTGGGGACCGGTATTTAGCGGTATCTCTTCCAGATTGAATCAGAGGGGCATTAACGTATTAACATTAACGGAGCCTAAAGATGACTCTATGTTCTCTCTTCTTAACCCTGAAGCGATCATGGGTGTGATTACGGTAGGTTCCATTTCAACACCTATTCTGGTAGAGATCCGTAGTCTGGGCATTCCGGTCATGATGGTAGATCACTCCGACCCCAGCTTTCAGTGCGATTCCATCTTTACCGATAATCTGTCATGCATGAAAGAAATGATGAACTTTGTCATTAATAAAGGCTACCGGGACTATCAGTTCCTTGGGAACATACGTGATGCCCAGAGTTTTTACGAACGATTCCTTGTCTTTCGGGCAGCACTCGAAGATAACGATATCGAACTTAAGCAGATCCCCTCACTTAACGGACCCGAAATTGATAACTTCAGAGAAACCTTTGCGGCTGCCATTACTGAACATGGACTGCCCGAGGTCTTTGTATGCGCAAACGATACTTACGCCTTGTTCGCCATGGAAACGATCGAATTTATGGGCATGGCTATACCTGACACTTTGGTGTTTACCGGTTTTGATAATACGCACCCTTCCCTATCGTTCCTGGCGACCGTTAATGTCAATAAGGAGCTGCTAGGTACAAGAGCTGTAGATCAGCTGCTCTGGAGAATCCTCAATCCAGGCACGAGTTATGAAAAGATACTTATACAGGCAGATGTTATCATTAGGGACTAACGAAGATAAGCCAAAATGCACCAGTGAGTTCACTTACGAATTTCACTAACCGGACAAACGACAAACAGCGGCAATCCTGGACTTCTCTTACCGTCCGGGGTTGCCGCTGTTTCTATATTCAAAGGCCTATAGCTTGCTTTATTTCACTTTCCCCATGAATTCCCTTAAATTCTGGACGATCTCTTTGGATCTGGTATGGTGCAAATAATGCCCGCCTTCAAGTGCCAGGACTTTTCCATGTACAGAATTTTTGATCTGCTCTTCATGCAGCGGCAGCCAGCCCTCAACCTCTGTATTATTCGCTTGTACAAAGAGAAGGAGAGGAAGATCCTTGGGGAATGACAAAGCTTGGGCTGCTTTAAAATTGGTCTGAATATGTTTCATTTCATTCATGGTAGCGGCATTACCGTAGTTTTTATTCGAAATCATTCTCATTTGTTCCTTAATTTGATCATCAAACGCCAGTCCGGCATAGGGGTCACCGCCCAGTTTCTTGAGCAATCTCATGAGACCTGATTTATCGAGGAATTTAAAGGTCCCGATGGGTGATTCATCATCCATGCCGCCTTGTGTTGGAACACTGCTGTCAATTCCGATAAATGCACTCACTTCGTCTGTGTACTTGTTCACATAATCCAGTCCGTAAATGCCCGCTATAGAATGGCCCATCAGCATGTACCGGTCAATATTAAGCTGATGTAACGCTTCATGAATTTCACTTACAATGTTCTCTGTGCTTCTTTCTTTGTCGGTTCCATCACTTAGTCCATAACCAAACGGCTCAACCACCACTACTTTATAAAATGAAGACAGCTCATCTACCAGCGGCTTAAAATCAAGTGCAGGCGCACCCGTTCCATGACCCGGCAGCAGCACAACTGTTTCCTCGCCTGTTCCTTGAATCAGAACATTCATATTTTTCCCGTCTACAGGCACTAACTGACCATAGGGTTCTATTTTTCCTTGCTCCGATTTGTTGCTGATGATATTCACTACAAAAACTATGGCCAAAAACAGCCCTATTGCAATAATTAATGCGCCTATTGATTTAAGTATAATCCTAAGTGTTTTTTTCATACATACACCTGACCTCATTGGTTTATTGAGCTGCCTTAACGAACTGCTAAGAAAAGCTTATACAATGAAGATGTACTCCCCATGACGGCAATATGAACGGAGTATGAACAAGCCAAGAAAATGCTGCGGCATTACATGAACCTGACTTACCGGCCAGTGTTGTGATTGGCAGGGTGACAATGATGCTTGTGCCCCGGCCGGTTCACTTCCACCCAAATGTCGCCGCCTGCTAGGTTCCAAACCGCTGCCGGTACCCGCATTTGCGGCACAGCTCCTCTACGGCTTCCCTGCGGGAGAAGCCGTAGAACAGGTTGTTCGCCCGCTCGCCCTCGACAATCTCGGAGAAAGGCTTCTCATGGATGTTGCCGAGGTTGATGACACCCTCGCCATCAAGACAGCACGGCACGACCGTGCCGTCAACCAGCACCGCCGCCTGGCTGCGCAGCGCATGGCAGAAGCCTTTCCCGTCGTCCTCCGGCTCGTGCAGGGCAGGCCATCTGAACTCATGGTCCTGGTTTAGATAGATGCGCGGGGCGATTTTGACGCCAGTGCCCGGCATAACCTTCTCCTCAATCTTGAAATCCAGCTGAAACGCCTCCTCCAGCACAGCTAATGTCTCGCGGTTGCGGCTTCGTTCCAGATTGGTCAGGTTATCCTCCGTCAAATTCCATAGCCGGAAGGAGATAATCACACCCTGCGCAGAAACCTCCCGCACGAACGAAATGATCTCCCGGAGATAGCCCTCACGGTTCTCTGAGCCAGCATGTCCGTCGAAGCTGTGCAGCGAGAAGTTCATCTGCCTAAGCGCCGGCTTGCCGAGAATCTTCGGCCCCGCCTTACGGATCAGTGTGCCGTTGGTCGTAATGTTGACCTTGAAGCCTTTGGCGTGGGCAGCATCCAGCAGCTCGCCGATCTTCGGATGCAGCAGCGGCTCGCCTTTGACATGAAGATAGATATGACTGCTATGCGGCTTGATCTCGTCCAGAATCGTATTAAAGGTGTCGAGCTTCATGAAATTCTTCTGCCGCTCCGTGGGCGGACAGAAGCTGCAGGACAGGTTGCAGACGCTTGTAATCTCGATGTACACCTTTTTGAAAGTCTTCAAGTTCTGCTCCCCTTTTCCCTCTGTAATCCCAGCCGTTTCAACTATAGATCCGAGGCGTAGCGGAGGCCGATCTGTGCTCTGGCTTCCTCCATAACCTCCGCAACCGCGAGCGAATTGGCATGGCTGTTGGTGTTGCTCTCGCGGTGTCCATTCCTCAGCAGATGGATGAATTCCTTCACCTCATAATACATCGGTTCGAATACCTGCGGCAGCGTAAGTTCTTCGACCGTACCGTCGCGGTAATGAATCTTAACCTGATAGGGCTGGTTGATCTTGTCAATCACCATCGTTCCGTTCTCCCCCTGAATCTCGGCAGGCAAATAGGAATCGGTAATCTTCGAATGCATGACAACCGCATCCATATCGGCATAGCGCATAACCATACTCCCCTCCCCGTCCACTCCGGAAGAGAGCATTATACCCGTAGCCTTAATCGAATCCGGCTTGCCAAACAACGCCACCAGCGGATACAGACAATAAATGCCCAGATCCATCAGCGAGCCGTTCGAATATTCCGGATTAAAAGCATTCAGCACCGTTCCCTGACGGTATGCATCATATCTCGACGAATATTGACAATAACTGGCGAAATACCGCC
Source organism: Paenibacillus sp. FSL L8-0470 (assembly GCF_038008625.1). Classification (NCBI taxonomy): domain Bacteria; kingdom Bacillati; phylum Bacillota; class Bacilli; order Caryophanales; family Paenibacillaceae; genus Paenibacillus; species Paenibacillus sp. FSL L8-0470. The sequence goes on along the minus strand of NZ_JBBOZM010000001.1, from coordinate 919,137 downwards.
GCACTTGACCCAGCTTGTAGAGGTTGTCTCTAATAACGCCGAAATTCGGCATGAAGGTTGACTTCATCGCTTCCATCAGCAGCACATCATTGCTGTTCGCAGCTTCAATCATCGCCCGCAGCTCCGTGCTGTTGGAAGCGGCAGGTTTCTCACATATCACATGCTTGCCATGGTTCATGCATACCAGCGCCTGTTCGGCATGCATGGAATTGGGACTGGCGATATATATGGCGTCCACTTCGCCGCTGGAGACCATCTCCTCCAGATCGGTGTAAATGGCGGCTCCCGCATATTTGGCGGCAAAAGCGCGGCCCTTCTCTTCTGTGCGGGAATATACGGCTGTAAGGAGAAATTCCTCATTTTCCAGTCCGGCCTGAACAAAGCGGTCTGTAATCCAGTTGGTGCCTACGACCCCGAATCGAATTGTCATGATGATCCCGTCCTTTTTTTGTTCTCACTAAGCTCTATATGCTATTTTCTCACTGTCAGGGTAGTCATGTCCACTTTTAACGGGTAATTTCCGACAAATTCTGATAGGATCACTATGTGAAAAAAAGCACCTGCATAAATGCAGGCGCTTCTTCTCACAACACTTTTAAATTATATAATCGTCCAGCCTCCGTCAACGAACAACGTTTGCCCGGTAGTGTAGCTGCAGGCATCCGAGGCAAAATACAGCACGGCTCCATTCAGCTCACCGGGATTTCCGGGACGGCCCATCGGGCATACGGCGTTGTACATTTTCAAAGCCTGCTCCGAAAAGAGCGTATTCTCCGTCATTTCACTCTTGAACAAGCTCGGTCCAATCGCATTGACTGTAATTCCGTGCTTCGCATACGTTGCTGCCACACCACGGGTCAGGTGAATCACTCCGCCCTTAGCCGCGTTGTAGGAATGGGTAGGGATAGACGCCGAAGCGGTAAGCCCCAGCATGGAGGCAGTATTGACAATCCGGCCGTATTTCCGTTCCTTCATATGGCGGATAACATGTTTGGACATCAGGAACACGCCCTTCAGATCGGTATCAAGCACCCGGTCCCAGGCCTCCTCCTCCAGCGCTTCAATCGGCACGGAATCGACGATACCGGCGTTGTTCAGCAGGATATCAATTTTGCCGAACTCGGCCATCACCTTTTGAACCGCAGCAATAATCTGGTTTTCTTTGGTTACATCACATTCGATCGGGATAATCCGGCGTTCCGGATACTTCGCCGTGATCTTATCAGCCACCGCTTTCAGCTTGTCATATCTTCTGGCCAATATCGCCACATCAGCCCCTTGATCCGCGAGCATTTCCGCAAACTCCACACCAATCCCGCTGGATGCGCCCGACACGATTGCCGTTTTCCCCGTTAAGTCAAAAAGATTGTTCATCGTAAACCCTCCTAATAGTTTTGTAAGCCTGCTCTGATAATGCCGTGTACTCGACTTATATGGACGATGGGGTATGTTCCGGCTGCAGCTTGTTCTCCCACCAATCCCAGCGGAGATAGCAATAGGGCAGGAACTCCATCGGATTGAGTTGTTCCAGCACCTTGCCTTTTTCCAGCACATTTGTGCTGACGGTATAGACCGCTCCCAGCATGTTCACGACTTCAAGCTCGCTCCATGGATCATGCTCAGACTCATGGAAGGTAATCGAAGCTTCGGCAGCCTTATACACCTTGACGTCACTGACCAGCCGCTGGGTCACCAGCGTAGGCATCAGATCAAAGCCGCTTCCGTCAACCGCATTGGCATACTTGATGTTATATAAAGGAATGTCCTTGCCGTAATACTCCTCCAGAATCCCTCCGGCCTTGCCGTCATTGAAGCGGTCCTCCATAGTGGCCTTTATGTTGAAGAAGTCAACGCCATGCCGGCTGATTGCCCCTTCGAAGGTACGTTCCGAACTGTTCATGCGGATATCGGCCATCTTCTTAGGCAGGCCGCAGACCTCGCGGCCCATCGCCATACCGATATCGCTTGTAATCGGCATAGACAGACAGTAGTTGCCCAGCTGTCCGTTGTAGTCGGCCAGCACGAATAATCCGGCTTCGCGGTAAGGCGGGCAGAAATTCGTTGCCGGATAATCAGCCACAAACGCATTGACGAGCGGACGGCTGGCTGGCTTCAGCGGCTTCGGCAGCAGGCGTTCGATAATCTCCGGTTTCGTCTCCCAATACACTGTAAGCATCTCTGCATCATAGAAGGTAGTCGGTCTGCCTCCATACTTCTTGATATCCGCAAAACTTTTCACAAAACTCCCCATCATTGATTCCTCCTTTATTTAGTATCAATTCAGTACAAACGCTGTCTCGAAGCCGGACTGAATCGCCTGCCCGATTCTGCCGGGCTTGCCGGCATCGCCAATCACCTTCACCTTCGGCAGAGCCAGCTTGAGCTCTTCCATGAATGAACGCTCAGGTGCAACTCCAATGGACAGCACTACCGCATCCGCTTCCCTCACTGAGGTTTCACCCGTGGCGCTGTTCTCCAGCACAATGGCCCCGTCCCGCACTTCTACCAGCTTCGTCGAAGCCAGCAGCTCCACGCCGCTCTTTTTCAGCCGGGTGACAATGTCGATCAGGTTCGGAAGATACGCATCCGGGCCAACCCGCGGCTGCATTTCCACTACCGTGACCTGATTGCCGAGGCCGGCCAGATATTCCGCCGTCTCCAGTCCAGTCATGCCCGAGCCGATCACTACCGCCCGCTTGTTCTTGATTACAGCAGCTCCGCTTAACACGTCGACAACCGTGCAGACCGCTGCCTTATCCACTCCCGGAATAGCAGGCACAATCGGCTGCGCCCCGGCTGCGATAAATACCGCATACGGATTCAGCGACTTCAGCTGCTCCAGCGTAGGCTTCGCCATGAGCCGGACATCCACATTCAGCTGCTCCAGCTGATGCTGCATATTGTCGATGAACCAGTTCAGCTTCTCCTTAAGCGGCGGGCGGCTTCCCAGCTCCACGCTGCCTCCCAGCACATCCCGCGCTTCGAACAGTACCGGCTTGAACTCCCGCAGCGCCAGAATCCGCGCAGCCTCCATGCCTGCCGGACCGCCGCCAATCACGGCCACAACCTTGCCGCCGCCATCCCGCGGCGGCTCGGCGAATTCAAGCTCCCGCCCTACCCGCGCATTGACGGCGCACTTAATGACCTTGCACTCCATTACTTCCTGGATACAGTACAGGCAGGAGATGCAGGTTCTGATCTCTGCTTCGCGGCCTTCTGCCGCCTTGTTCCCCCACTCCGGATCGGCCAGCTGGGCTCTGCCGAGCGCCACGAAATCCGTATTTCCTTCCTGGAGCAGGCTCTCGGCAAACTCCGGTTTGCGGATTACATCACAAGCGATCACCGGAATCTGAACGGCCTGCTTCATGGCCGCAGCAAGATGTTTTTTCCACCCCTGCGGATAGGAGATCGGCTCAATGATCGTATTTGACGACTCATAGGTGCCAGCGCTTACATTTATGCAGTCCACACCGAGCTGTTCCAGATGTTTCGCTGTGAGCAGCGCTTCTTCCAGCGTAATGCCCCCGGGCACAAATTCATCCCCGTCGATCCGCACGGATACCGGGAATCCGGCCCCGCAGGTCTGCTTGATTCCTTGAACGATCTCACTCAGGAACCGCATTCTGCCTTCCAGTGAACCGCCGTATTTGTCGGTCCGCAGGTTGGTCAGCGGGCTTAGAAACTGCCCGATCAGGTACCCGTGGGCACCATGGATTTCCACACCGTCGATCCCTGCAGTCTGGGCGATAACCGCGCCGAATACGAATTTGCGCACCAGCCCTTCAACCTCTTCCGTAGTCAGCTCCCGGGGCATTTCGCCAATGGCTGATGACATGACTGCGCTAGGTGCCACAATCTGCTTGCCGCCGATCAGCCGCCCGTGATTCTGCCGTCCGGGATGCTGCAGCTGGAGAAAGATTTTGCTGTCATGGCGGTGTACGGCTCTGGCCAGCTTCTCCAGCCGCGGAACGAACAACAGATCACTTGCATTCAGCTGGTTGGGGGTTCCCACACCCGTTTCGTTGTCCACCCGCGTAATCTCTGTAATAATCAGGCCGCAGCCGCCGGCGGCACGTTCTTCATAGAAGGCAATCATTTCGTCCGAGGCTTCGCCGCTGGCCGCTGCCAGTGACGTGCCCATCGCCGGCATTACAATCCGGTTCTTCAGGGTAAGACGTCCTATTTTTCCTGCTGCAAACAGTTTCTCATATTTCATCTGCTTAGCACCTCCACCTATAGTGTAAGGCTCCAGTTACTTTGTGAATATATTTACAAGCGCCAAAAATCACTTCTTTATAGTGCAAATTGCACTATGATTATTAGGGGGCGATACCAATGGATGTTACCTTAAATGAGCTGCAGCGTGAAACAATCGAAGTTGAGCACTATACTGCATCTTTGTTCACAGCATACATTTCTGGCGCAGGCCTTTCGGCAATTGTGAACACAGCCGCAGGGCTGCTGGGAAATCCCGTGATTGTGTTTGACGCAAGCTTCAAGATTGTGGCCCACTCCGGCCAGGAAGATATCGACGATTATCTGTGGAACGAGAATATCCGCAAGGGCTACTGCTCTTATGACTTCATTGCGGCTGTGAACCGGATGGAAAGTGTTAGGCGGGGCAAACAAACGGATGCTGCGTATGAAGTTCACTGCGAGGAGACTGCCAATACCAAGCTGATCTCCAAAATAAAAGTAGGCGGCAAGCAAGTCGGCAACGTGCTGCTGCTCGGCTGCAAGACTCCTTTCCGGCCCAGAGATCCCGAACTGCTGGCGATTGCCGCCACCATCCTTGCGGAAGAAATGGGCAAGAGCAGCTACTACCGCAACGCCAAAAATATAAAGGTGGAGGATTTCATCTGCGGACTGCTGGATCAGCAGCCTCAGGACCCCGGCACTATCCGGGACCGGATGTTATCGGCAGGCCTAAAGTTCGGTACACAACTGCTTGTGCTGCTGTTCGATCTAACCCGCTATGAGGGATCGGGCCGTTATGACGATTATTTAAGAGAGCGTTTACAACAGCTTTTCCCAGGCAGTCCTTGCAGCTATTACGAGGGCCGGATCGTGATGATCCATGACGGAAACCTCTCCAAAGAGCTTGCCCGCAGCAGGCAGCTGCAGCAATTTCTGGACCAGACTGGAATCACCATAGGTTTCAGCAGCATGTTCTCCAGTCTGACCCAGTGCAGGACGCACTATCTGCAAGCCTTAAGCGCAATCCGCATCGGCCGGATTCTCTGCCCCGGGCAGCAGTTGACCTACTATGCCGATGTCCAGCTCTATGAGCTGCTTTCTGCCGAGGTGATGTCCGGCGAGGAGCAGGTGTACCGTCATCCGGAGCTGCTCAAGCTGCAGGAATACGATGCCGCTCATCAGTCCACCCTGTACCATACCTTCTTTGTTTATCTCAAAAACAACCGTAACATGCAGCTCGCTTCCGACGAGCTGTATGTCCACCGGAATACACTCAGATATAAATTGGATCATATCGCGAGACTGCTGGATACCGATTTCTCCGATTCGGAAAAAATGCTCGCCTATTACGTCTCCTACAAAGTCGCTGATTTCTGCGAGAAAGCCAGGGAACAGCAGTTGGCAGCGGTGCGTGGCGTATAGACGTAAAACGCAGCATGAGCAGATCACAGCCTTATGTGTAATTCGCCAAGTGGAAACGGATACCGTCCTCAATAGGACGGTATCCGTTTCATCGGGAAATAGAAGGATAATTTATAGCGTGAAGCATATAAATTTTTATATTTTAAGAACGCCAAGAGCCCCTTTCTTTACCAGAAGAAGGGGGCTCTTGGCGTTCTATGAATCAAAGGTGTCTAGTTCAGCCAGCAGCTGGCTTGTTTATCCGTAAAAAGCCTGCAGCTGCCGTACAATCTCCGCCTTGTCATACTCGACTACCGTCATATGCTGCGGCTTCTCAAACAAGGCCGAAATCTGCGCCGGGAAGTCCTGCTTGATACCGGTCAGGGCAATCGCCTCGTCGAATTTGGCCGGATGCGCCGTTGCGAAGCTAATGGCCGTTTCGCCTGGACCGCTGAAGGCCTCATAAGCCGCGATGCCGCAGGCTGTATGCGGATCCAGCAGATAGCCATATTCCTGCTCGTATTTGCCGATGGTATCGAGGCATTGCCGGTTCTTGACCCCAAGCGCGGCAAAATCAGCCTGCACCTGGTTGAACAGCTCCCCGTCCACCGTAATTTTGCCGTCTGTTTGCAGCTGCGACATATATGCAGACAGCTTCACTGTATCCTCGTCCAACAGATAATACAGATAACGTTCAAAATTGCTCGCCACCTGTATGTCCATCGACGGACTGTAAGTGCCCGTAAAACTGCCTGGCTTGTATTCGCCGGTCAGTACGAACCGTTCGAGAATGTTGTTTTCGTTGGTGGCGATAATCAGCTTGTTGATCGGCAGGCCCATCTTTTTAGCCAAATAGCCTGAAAAGATGTTGCCGAAGTTGCCGGAAGGCACGCTGATATTGATCTTCTTCACGTCGCTGCCTTCAATTTGCAGATAGGCGTAGAAATAATAAACAGTCTGGGCCAGGATACGCACAAAGTTAATGGAGTTAATCGCCCGCAGATGATAACGCCCCTTGAAATCCAAATCCGCAAACAGCTCCTTAATGACCTTCTGGCAATCGTCGAAGTTGCCTTCCACGGACAGGTTCAGCACATTGCTGTCATCCACCGTCGTCATTTGCAGCTCCTGTACCTTGCTTACTTTGCCATGCGGATGCAGGATGCAGATCTTGATCCCTTCCTTGCCGCGAACGCCCTGAATGGCTGCCGCTCCGGTATCGCCCGAGGTTGCGCCGAGGATATGGATGATCTCGCCCCGCACCTTGGAGATATAGGAATACAGCTCACCCATAAACTGCAGCGCCACATCCTTGAAAGCAAACGTAGGACCTTGAAACAGCTCCAGCACATGTAGCGAATCGTTAATCTTGCGTAGTGGCGTAACCTCCGGCGCACGGAAATTTCCGTAGCTGGTGTATACCATTTCTTTTAGATCGTCATAGGGAATTTCGTCGTTGGTATAGTAGGAGAAAATCTTCAGGAACAGCTCCTGGAAGCTGAGGCTTCTCCACTCTTCCAGCGTTTCCGGGGAAATTACCGGGATCTTAAAAGGGACCATCAGCCCTCCATCATCCGCAAGCCCCATCAGAACCGTATCAATAAAGCCTCTGGCTTCCACATTTCCTCTTGTGCTTATATACTCCATACCTGTCTCATCCTCCTGAACCCCTCTTTATTTAACCTATATAGTAACACGTTTAAGTGTTAAAGTCCGTTATTTATGTGTCAACCCTTGCGATAAAAGCACGACCCTACAGAGCACAGCCTATTCAGCTATTCAGCTATTCAGCTATTCAGCTATTCAGCTATTCAGCTATTCAGCTATTCAACTATTCAACCGGCAGTTTGGCACGGCGATCACCCATCCCGGAACCCCCGGCTGCACTATTTATTCTGCAGCTGCTTCCAGACGGTCTTGTTGCTGTATTGCTTCTCTACGCTGACATCCTCACCGAACCAGTCCGGGGCGGCGAAGCTTTCCGCTTCCTCCAGCGAATCAAATTCAACCTCAAGCACCGTAAGCTCCAGCTGGGTGTAGAGATCAATTTCCACTGTAGTACCGTTCCATACGCCGGTAATCCGGGTTTTGACCAGCGGAATAGCCTTAACCGCATCAATCATCTGATTATAGATTCCTTCCGAGATGTAATATTCAATCTCCTGGCGGCTGATCCCCTTGCCATCCTTAAAGGTATGTGTAAAGGTAACCTCTCCTGAGTCCAAATCGGTAATTTTGCGCACCCGCAGTTCCTGCCCGTCTTCGATCGCGAGATAGGTCTGATCTATGCTGTGCCGGGTGAGTACCGTAAGCTGTCCGTCCTCTATAAGCCGCTCCGGATATTCCGGCAGCAGAAACTTGCGTTCGATTTCCATAGCCATGCTGTTCGCTCTCTCCTCTTCCAGTTCCGCTTATATTTTATATTATTAATCATCATAGGGTCGTGTCATACGCAAGTCAATCGCAAAAGCCGAATCTTATGGGAAAAGGCAGGTACGAGTAGCCAGCATATGCTTATGCTAAAACCATTTTTGCTGAGTCCGCGTTTCTGCCAGAAAGGTTGCTTGTTGAGCGGGTACGGCTGTTGCTCCATAGAAGATTTAGAACCCTGCCACATCATAACTGCCCTTCGTGCAACTAAAATTGCGCATATCAGCGTTAATCAAAATATAATTGCACCTTGTACAGTTAAATATCGCCGATACTAGGAAAAGTAAGCTTACTGTCCTTTTTAAGTGTACGAAATGCAATTATCGCTGAAAATAGACCGCTGCAGCTCCTTTTAATTGCAGTAAATGCAGTTATGTACTTCGGTGAGCTTGGCGCTGGTGAGCAGCTGCCGGTTTTGAGCTATTATGTGCTAGGAGCTATATCAGCAAAGATACCCCGTTGCAGCATAAAGACGTTAGATTCAGTATTCACAAGAAGACGGGGCATCCCCTGCTGGGATACCCCGTCTTCTTGTCTCAATGACTTTACCGCTGCATCTAGCAGCGGCTACTCTTCTCCAAGCGGAAACAGCAGCGGTACCACCCGTCCGGCGCCGACATCAATCAGGCCGTGGTCCGTGATTTTGAGTGCAGGACTGACAGGGAGCGAATGGGTGCTGATCGACATAATCGGGTTGTAATGATTATAACCCAGCGATTCCATTGCCGTACGCAGCGCGAGCACGCGCTCAGCCGTCTCTGCAAGCGGCGCTTCGGTCAAAATACCGCCAACCGGCAGCTCCAGCAATGCGAGCACCTCGCCATCACATACGACGCAGAAGCCGCCTTGTGCAGCTATCACTGTATTCGCCGCCAGGACCATGTCCTCAGGGTTATGGCCTACAACTAGCAGATTGTGATTGTCATGCGAATACGTAGTCGCAATGGCGCCGCGTTTAATCGTGTCGCCGCCGATCAGGCCGTAGGCGCGGTTGCCGTTTTTGCCATAACGCTCAAAGGTGGCAATCAGGCCATAGCCGCTTTCCTGCCACTGCAGCTGGCCGTCCTTAACCTCGGCCTCAGCGTGTTTCTCTTCGGTAAACGTGGACACGTTGTTGACCATCATCACCCGGCAGCCATAGCGGCCGTCCGCCAGCTCCGATGACACCGCGAAGTCACTTGCAGCCAATGGAGCCAACTGCACGCTGCGGTAGAAATGGGCCGGGAACCGCGGCCCCCGCTCCACCTGAGGCAGCGGCTGCATGCGGTCGTAGACCTGGACGCCCCGTTTGTAGACCTTTTCGACCGCGAAGCTGCCCAGATCCGACAGCAGCACATAATCGGCGGCTTTGTTCGGGGCGATCACGCCGCGGTCAGCCATCTTCATCCGCCGGGCCGGGGTGAAGGTGGCTGCATAGACTGCGTCCTCCGGTGCCATGCCCATGGCGATGGCTTTGCGTACCAGATGATCAAGGTGTCCGGTCTGCACCAGGGAATCGGTCATCACATCATCGGTCACGAAGCAGAAATGCTCGCTGACCGCATGGCTGATCAGATACTCCATCACATCCGGGGTCATCGATTTCTCCTGAATCTCGATGAACATCCCCGCTGCAATCCGGGCGGTCAGCCCTTCGATGCTCTGGTGGGTGTGATCTGAATCAATCCCGGCATAGATCAGGCGGTGCAGATCAAGGTCCAGCAGCTTCGGCGTATGCCCCTCGATGACAAGACCGGGATAACGGCTGCGGACATGCTGGATGATGCGGTTGCTTTTGCAATCAGGGTCGCGGATGACATCAACATAATTCATCACTTCGCCCAGACAGATCATCTGCTCCGTCTCCATCAGCTCGTCGATATCAGCAACTTCAATCGACCCGCCCGTTGTCTCCAGCGGAGTCGCCGGCACCGAGCTTGGAATCGCGTAGAACATATCCACCTGACAGTCCCGGCTGGCCCGGATCATCTCATGTACACCCTCTACACCGAATACATTGGCCATTTCATGCGGTTCTGGAACAATTGTAGTGACCCCATGCTGCAGAATACCGTAGGAGAAGGTCTCCGGCGTAATCATTGTGCTCTCGATATGCAGATGGATATCAATCAGGCCTGGCACCATATATCGGCCTTCCGCCTGAATGACTTCCCCAGCTGTGAACGTCTCCGCGCCGAGCGCCCCCACATAGAGGAAACGCCCCTCTTTCACGGCGACATTTGCCGTCTCGAACCGTTTATAGTAACTGTTGTACACTTTAGCGTTCAGTATAAGTTGATCTGTAATCATCATGTATGCTCCTTAATGACGCGCTACTGCACCAGCACCAGCTTCTCTTTTGGAAAATAAACCGTAACCTGCTGTCCTTGAATGAAAGGCTGCTCCATTTCCTGATTAACAGTGAATACACCCAGCTCCGTCTCTACCTGGTATTGATAGCTGCGGCCGAGATACGTGCTGATCTGCACCGTGCCAGGCAGTGTGTTGCCGGCGGCGTTTGGATCAGGCGCAGTGCCGAGCAGCTGCAGATCGTCAGGACGGATGGCACCAAGTAATCCGGTATTGCCTTCCCCGCCCGGCCGTTTGGCCGCCAGGAACTTCAGCGCTCCCCGGCTGAGCTCGATATCCGCTCCCTCGTCATTCCTGCCCTCAAAGGAAATGAAGTTCCCGAACCCGATGAACCGGGCCACAAATTCACTGGCCGGATACTTGAAGATCGCCGATGGCTTGTCGAGCTGCTCGATCTTGCCATTATTCATCACGGCTACCTGATCGGAGATGGAGAAGCACTCCTCCTGGTCATGGGAGACATAGACGGTCGTAATGCCCAGCTCCTGCTGAATGCGGCGGATTTCCACCCGCATGTTCACCCGCAGATTGGCATCAAGATTACTGAGCGGCTCGTCGAACAGCAGCAGGTCCGGCTCGATGACCAGCGCTCTGGCAATCGCTACCCGTTGGCGTTGTCCGCCGGAAAGGGCAGCGGGCAGTCTTTTCTCAAAGCCGCCCAGGCTGACAATTTCCAGCATCCGGGTAACACGCTTCTTAACCTCCGCTTCCTTCAGCTTGCGCAGCCGGAGGCCGAACGCTACATTGTCATAGACTGACAGATGCGGGAACAGCGCGTAGCTCTGAAACACAAAACCGAAATTCCGCTTTTCCACGGGGATCTTGGTATAGTCCTTCCCGCCGAACATGAATGCTCCTGATTCCGCGTTCAGAAAACCGGCGATCAGCCGCAGTGTGGTCGTTTTGCCGCAGCCGCTGGGGCCGAGCAGCGAGAGAAGCTGCCCCTTGGCCAGCGACAGATTGAAATCCTCCAGGATCAAACGGTTGTCATACGCAACCGATACATGATCAAGACTTAATAGTGACATTGCGTTATGCCTCCGTTTATCGTTTGGTAAAATAAGCGAATCCCATCAGACGTTCAATGACGAACATCAGCGCCGCCGTCAGCACCATCAGAATGACTGAAATCGCGGCAATCGTGGGATCGAAGTAATTTTGCACATAAGTCAGCATTTGAATCGGCAGGGTACTAATCCCCGGGCCGGTCATGAACACGGAAATGTCCACATTGTTGAAGGATTCCAGAAAAGCAATCAGAATGGCCGCCAGAATACCGGAACGGATATTGGGCAGGACCACTTTAAAGAACGTGTACAATCTGGAAGCCCCCAGGCTCTGTGCCGCTTCTTCCACGGCGAAATCGAAGTTCTCCAGACTCGAGGCAATCACCCGGATAATAAAAGGGAGCATGATTACCGTATGTCCGATTAACAGTCCGGCTACAATCGGCAGCCCGTACACTACAATCAGGTAGCGCAGCAGCGTGAAGCCCAGAACAATGCCGGGAATCAGGACGGGGGACAGAAAAATCGCATTCAGCGTATCCCGGCCGCGGAACCGGTATCTGCTCAGCGCGTAGGCCGCAGGCACACCCAGGAGAAGCGCCAGCAAATTGCCGAGCAGCGAGATCACAATCGAGGTCTTGAAGGTCTCCATGAACGCGCTGACCTCGAAGATATTTTTGTACCACTTCAATGAAAAGCCCTCAGGGGGGAATTTCAGGACTGTGCCCGGCTCAAAGGAAGTAACGGAAATGATGATGAGCGGACCCAGCAGAAAAATAAAGACCAGCAGCGTATACAGCGACAGCGCGCGGTTTCCTTCCTTCATGTTCTCACCCCTTCGGATTTAATCGGTTGGCCCAGACGTTCATCAGCCCCACGACCACAAATGTAATGACGATCATAATTACGGCAATAACCGAGGCCGACTGCCAGTCATTCAGCGTCATGGCATTCTGGTACAGGAAGGTGGAGACCACCCGTTCCTTACCGCCGAGCAGCGCCGGCGTGGTATAGGCCGTCAGACTGCCGACGAAGACGAGAATTCCGCCGATGATCAGCCCCGGCACTGTCAGCGGGAAGGTGATTTTGCGGAACGCCGCAAACGGGGAAGCGCCCAGACTGCGCGCCGCCCGGACCAGCTCATGGTCCAGATTCTCCATGACCCCCAGCAGTGTGATGATGATCAGCGGCAGGAATAAATGCACCAGCCCGATCATCATTGCCGTAGGCGTATAGAGAATATCCAGGGGTTTCCCGATCAGCCCGGTGTTGACCAGGAAGGAGTTGATCAGCCCCTTTTTGCCGAGAATAATCATCCAGCTGAAGGAACGCACAACGGGACTGGTCAGCAGCGGGAAGATCGACAGCGCCAGCAGAAGGCTCTTCTTCCGTGCGCTTGCCCGCGAAATATAATAAGCCGCCGGATACCCGAGCAGCATGCAGACCAGCGTGGTCACGACACTTACCCGGAGCGTAGTCAGCAGGATGCGGTTAAAGTACCCGTCGCGGAAAAAATGCAGATACCCTTCCAGAGTCAGCTTCCCATCCTGCACGAAAGTGGAGGCAATGGTCAGCGTGATCGGGACCAGCATGAAGGCCGCCAGGAACAAGAGGCCCGGCAGCAGCAGATACATTGCTCTTTTGTTCTTGTTCTTCATTTTCTAATGACTCCCGTCCTTCTTCGGCTCTTGGTTCAAGCTATCAATGAAACACTCCAGAAAAGCGGCCGCGTCCACCTCCAGGCAGACAGCGGCATTTACCGGCTTGCCCAGCCGGTTCTGAAAATCGCAGACGGTCTGGCCGTCGCACAGCTCGCTTCGGGTCTCCACATCCACATAATAATCGTGCACGGTGACGAACCCGCGGTTCAGGGCCACGCCAACCGCCAGCGGATCATGCAGGGCACAGGCCTGCACACCGTTGCGCTCATAATAACGCTCCCGGTAGCCGGAGGTGCTCTGCTCCACATAATCGCGGATCGCCGGAATGCGCAGCTTCGCAATGTCCTCCGCGCTAAGCAGCGCACGGCGGGTCACATCCAGCCCGACCAGCGTCAGCCGGGGGAATCCGGCAGCCAGTACCTGCTTCGCGGCCTCCGGATCGACGTACATGTTGTATTCCGCCGTCGGCGTGATATTGCCGAAGCCCTGCACCACGCCGCCCATGATGATTACCTCAGCGGCATGCTGGGTAAGCTCCGGGCATTTCTGCAGTGCGCGCGCCAGATTGGCCAGCGGCGCGGTCATGATCAGCGTGACCTCGCCGGGCTGCGCCAGCACCTGGCGGATGATGAAGTCCTCCGCAGGCTCTGCTTCGGCCTGCTTTGTTACCGGCATATCCCCCAATGCACCGCCGATGCCATCCGCACCGTGCACACGGTGCTCAAAAATCGCTTCACGGGCCAGCGGCTTGTCCGCTCCGCGGTATACCGGAATCTGCCCGGACACGCCGAGCAGCTGGAGAATTTTGCAGGTGTTCAGGGTTGCCTGATCCAGCGAGACATTGCCGCTGACTGTGGTGATGCCGAGAATGTCAAGCTGTCCGCTCGTCACCGCCAGCATAATCGCCAGCGCGTCATCCACCCCTGTATCTACGTCCAGAATGACTTTTTTACGCCCCGTCATCCTTAGCCGCCAATCTCACGGTTGAAGCGGTCCGTCCACTCTGTAATGTGCTCGTTCACGAAGGACATATCCAGCTTGCGCAGCTTGCCGATAACATCCGGACCGTACGTTACGCCCACAGCTTCTTCAGGTGTCAGCTTTACGTTCATATTGACAGGGGAATCGACCTTTGCTTTGGCGGATGCCGCCTGCACTTCATCGCTCAGCTGCCAGTTGATGAACTCTTCGGCAAGCTCTTTATTGTTGCTGCCTTTGACAACGTTGACTGTATTCATTACGGCATAAGCACCTTCAGACGGTGCGATAAATTTGGCGTCAGGCACAGCAGCCTGCAGATCCTTGAAGTACATTTCCATAATCGGACCACCGGCAATTTCCTCCTGGCCGAACATGTTCACATACTCGGAAGTCTGGCCATAGTATTTAACAACCTTACTGTCCAGCTCCTTCAGCTTCGTGAATGCTGTATCCTCGTTGAAGTCCGCATTGCCCGCCGCAAGAGATGCCGCATCTACAACCATTGGACCTGCTGTAGCTGTAATTGCCGGCATCGCCAGGTTTTTATCAAACTTCGTCCACAGATCGCTCCAGCCGGTTACGTCACCTTTAACCAGTGCCGGATTATAGGCAATTCCCAGGCGTCCGATCGTATACGCAGGACCATATTCTGCACCCAGCGGGGCTTTGGCGATATCATAAAGGTTCTGGAGATTCGGAATCTTGCTGCTGTCGATCGTTTCGAATAAACCTTCATTAATTGCCTGCTGCGCATAATAGTCCGACAGATAAATGACATCCACATCGGAGCTGCCTTGACGGATTTTGTTCAGACGCTCGGCGTTGTTGCCGATTTCCACCACGATTTTCACATTGTGCTCTTTCTCAAACGGCGCATAGACCGATGCCTTGAAGAAATCTTCCGAAAAACCCCAGGTGGAGACAACCAGTTCCGTAGGCTCGCCCGATTGTGCCGTTTCCGGTGCAGCTGCGTTATTTGTTCCTGTGTTGTTCGTCGAGGTATTGTTGCCGCAAGCAGCAAGCACAGCAGTCAGTGTAAGGGCAAGGCCCGCATTCATTATTTTTTTCATTAGAATAACCTCCCAAGTGTAATATGCTGTACAAATCCAGTCTTCATCCTATAGTTGCGGCAATTTCAGTTCTCTTCATTCCAGTGAGCTTCTGGCGGAAAACGGTTTGGCAGCACCTCCTGTTGGTAGTAAAAGCTTGATTCCCCTTATTTTTTCATAAAAAAAAGAAAAGCATTCTTGTAGGAACAAGAACACTTTTCTTTGTATAAACAAAGCAAAGAGCTACCCGTAATAGAAGGACGGTCTTCGCTTAAGATAGATCAAAAACGAAAATCCGCAGATATCATGTTGAATCTGTCATTCTCCGGCCAATATCATATTCGTAAAGGCCCACCCCGTCGGTGCGTCATAATCCCTGAGCAGAACCTCAATCGTTAGTCCCATCTCTGCTTCAAGTCTTTCCTTGAACCTCTTCTTAAACAGCAGTGACATCCGAAAATCCACTTCCTGCTTAAGTTCAGGCGCTTCGCCTTCCAGGGCGGTCGACCGGGGAGATCTGCGGTGCTTGGCGTGAAAGGTAATGACCCGCTGATCGACAGTAACGCGGAGCAGGGTCGTCCCGAAACCAAACAAATCCTTAGCGATCTCATTGTAGATCTGGCACATTTTCTTCTTCTGCTCGCTGTTTTCCAGTTCTGCCATGAAACCACCTTTGAAAACAGAATATCGTACAATTCCTTCGATAGCAATTGTTATTATACATAAATATCGCATTTTCAGCAACAAAAAAGCAATAACTTACATGAAAGTTACATTAAACACGAACAATTAGGGTTTTCAGCAGGCCAATGTTTAGAAAAGTGCTCCGATTTCAGACGCACTTTCACCTCTGATTCCGCTATACAACCCGCCTACACCAAATTCAGATGCACTTCTACCTCTCATTTCCCCATATTGCCCGCCTACGCCAAATTCAGATGCACTTTTACCTCTCAATGGTCCCCCAAACAAAACAAAAGAAGCCAAGTCCCCCTGGCTTCTCCTGTTCTCCCAAATGCTAATTACGGTTGTGCCCTTAAGCGGAAACATCCGCTCACATAGTCCTGCTGGATGTCCGGCAGCGCCAGCCCGGCCTGCATCAGCCGGTCACCGCCGAAGACTTCACCGCTGTCTGTAAGCGTGTAGTCATAGTCGGGGTTCAGGCCGCTAAGCAGCAGACTGCGGCGAGGCGGGCTTGCCGAACCAGCCGTCATCGAGCACAAACAGCTCGATGCCCAGCTTCGAGCCTTTGGCGGCGATCTCCACCAGCTTGTCGGCATTGAAATTGAAATAGGAAAGCCGTATACCTCGCCCTGGTGCTCATCTGTACCCGGCTTGGCCAGCGCGGCAAACGGATTGTGCTGATGGCTGCTCATTCCACGGCGGGACTGGAGTGCGGTAGTGCCCTGTTCCAGCCGTCTGCGGGTCAGGTTGGCTTCCCGCGACCAGCCGCCGGAAAGATAGATCAGATCGAATTGGCCGTCCTCCGGGAAATCGACGGAAGCGCTCAGCGCGCAGCAGGTCAAGCGGCGCCTGGCCGTCATTAACAAATCCTACCGAGCGGGCAATCACATCCGTGTCACGATATACGGTATAGCGTAAAATGACGTTCAGCGACGAGTAATCATCACGCAGCGTAATTTCCAGCGTATCTGCTTCTTCAGGGGACTCCACATACACGGAAGGAAGTCCGGCGAGCGTTGGCTTGCCCTGCAGTACACGGTATCCGGTGTACTGCAGCTCAGTAATCCGCGTGCCGTCCGCAAGCTTGGCCTGATAAGCCGGCACACGGAAATCTCCCGTGCCGTACTGGGGATATTCCTGTGGAAGCCGGTCCAGGCCGGTGCCCGCCCCGAGATGCGGCAGACCACCCAGGTTGCCGTCCTGGCGCAGTTTTTTACCCCAGGTAATCTTCCTTCACATAGTCAGCCATCGAATGAATCTCAAGCCCCTTTGGCGCTGCCGGAATGAAGTCCCGATCTCCATTGCCCCGCAGCATAAACTGCACCGTCTTCGGCTCACCCGGAAGCAGATCAAAGAAGTTATCCGAGAAGATGCCTTCCTCTTCCGCAGTCAGGTATACCCCTCTGGCCAGCACATCGCTGCTGACCGTAAAGTCCAGGCTGCCCGGAATCTCGGTCACCGTAAGAACCGGCCGGTTCAGCTTGCTGTCCTTGGCCGAAGCAAAGTAATGCTCCTTACGCTCCAGTAGGGAGCCGTCCGCCAGCAGAGAAGCCACCAACACCACCTGCTTCGGATCGTTACTCTGCAGCAGTTCCGCAGTCGGCACCGCGAAGACCACCGCCGCCGAATCGGCCTCCAGCTGAACCGGCGGCGTCCATTCACGCAATAGCGAGCCGCTGAAATCATACAGCCGGAGTACCAGTTCACCAGCCAGTGCCTTTTGAAGATCTGAAACGGCATGCACTTGCAGGTTCTCCCCATCCATCTCTTCAATAGAGAGCATAAGCTCCTGGAAGCTTTTGCGCACCGTATATTGCAGCGCCTTCCAGCGGCCGTAATAATCCATGCCAGCCCAGGAAGCCACCGGCCAGCAGTCGTTCATCTGCCAGTACAGTGTTCCCATGCAATACGGCTTGTTTCTTCTGTGGCTTTCAATAGCAATTCTCATCGCCTCTGCCTGAAGAATCTGACTCATATACAGGAATGACCTGAAGTCCTTCGGCTGCGGCAGGTAGATGTCCATATACTCTTTAATGATCAGGTTGCCCCGTCCATTCTTCTGGTGAGCCAGCATCACTTCCGATTCCAGCTCCATATCCTCTTCCTCCGCGTAGCTCAGCACCGATTTCAGCTCAGGAAAGGACTGGAAGCCGTATTCGCTCATGAAGCGGCCAACCTTGACGTTATAGTTCTCAAAAGGCTCAATCCCGTGCCACACACCCCAGTAATGAATATCGCCCTCACCCATGATTCGCGTCGCATGCTGATCTTGATCAGTAGTAAGTTCACGAAGCGGAGAGGACGGCCAGTAATCAGCACCCGGATGATAAGCCGCTACCGCTTCCGGCAGAATGCGGTGGAAGATTTCTTCATAATAACCCCAGAGCGTTTCGCGGATCTCGGCGCTGTAGCCTTCTTTCCAGCCCCAGCCCATGTTATCCTCATATTGCGACCAGGCGGAGTCAATCTCATTATTGCCGCACCATAGGGCGATGCAGGGATGATTGCGCAATCTGCGTACGTTGTATTCTGCTTCCTTCCGTACATTCTCAAGAAAAGGCTCATCTCCGGGGTACATGCTGCAGGCGAACATGAAATCCTGCCAGACCAGCAGCCCATACTCATCACACAGCCGATAAAAAACTTCCTCCTCATAAATCCCGCCGCCCCACACCCGCAGCATGTTCATGTTCGACTCTACCGCTGTGGCAATCTCGTGCCGGTAACGTTCCTCCGTTATTTCCGTGGTAAAGCTGTCGTTCGGTATATGGTTGGAGCCCTTTACGAATAACGGCACGCCGTTAAGCTCAAACTGAAACGAAGCGCCCTTTGCATCAGGTTTGCGGATCAGCTTGATCTCCCGCAGCCCGGTAGTTACTTCTGCACTGGACAATACCGTAGCGCTATCCAGCAGCTCTGCCCGGAAGGTAGTTAAATGAGGCATACCCAGCCCGTTGCACCACCATAACTCCGGCTGATCAACGACAATATCCATCTCCACAGTCTGCTTGCCGGAGAGCGCAGAAACCGCTTGCATCCATTCTTGTCCATTAGCAGTCGTGATCCGCAGCATTCCCTCGCAAGCTTGCGGAGCTTCAATCTCCACGACAGCTGTAAGCCGCGCCTCTTCCCGCTTAACTTCATTCTGGCGGATATAGAGATCCGTAATGGCTGCCGCATCCCGGCCTTGCAGCACCGCTTCCCGCCAGAGTCCGCTGGTAAGAAATCTCGGGCCCCAGTCCCAGCCATAATGATAGGGCGCTTTGCGGGCAAACACGCTAATTCTCTGTTCTTGCAGTCCGCCCAGCTCTGATTGATCATTGGGCGCCGGCAGATCATACCCCAGCTGCGCCAGCTTCGGCAGGTCTTTCTTAACTACGGAACGGAATTTCACGAGAATTTCATTGTCACCGGCCACCAGCAGCCCTTTGACATTTACAGTCCAGGCCCGGAACATATTGTCTGCTGAAAGCGCATGCACATTATTCACAAAAACATCGGCATAGGTGTCCAAGCCCGCAAAGACCAATTCCGTAATGGCCAGGCTCTGCCATTCTTCTTCCAGCCGCAGCTTGCTTCTGTACTCCCAGTCCTTCTTGTCGATCCATTGCAGCTCATGCTCGTTCTTTCCATAGAAGGGCTGCGAAATAAGTCCATTGCGGAGCAAATCCGTGTGCACCGTTCCCGGCACAACCGCCGGAAGCCACGTTTCGTCACCGCAGGCTCTAAATTCCCAGTTTGTCAATTCAAGATGATATGGTTTCATAAGTCCTCCCTATTTCAGCAAAATTCATTTGTTTCATTATATTTTGTTATCTTATTGTTAGCAACAAAGTAATTATAAACCCAGAAAGAAAACAAATAAAGACAATAAATAATAATTGAATACATTTAATGCTGGAATCAATGACGCTATAATGATAATGTAAACGCTAACATCAAAACGAAAAGGGGACAACGCAATGAGAAACAAGTTATTTTCGTTATTTTTTGTTATCACCATGACTTTCTCTTTATCTCTGACAGGCTGCGGATCGAACAATAATAACAACGCAGCTAAAGCCACAGATGAGCCGGCTGCAACCAAAGCACCAGAGAATTCCGGCAGTGAAGCAACTACTGAGCCGGCGGCTGGAAGCGGTTCCGACATTAGCGGAAAGATTACCTTCCTGACTAACAGAACCGATATGATCGGCAAAGAGTATGACGAATATGTTAAACGTTTTAACGAGAAGTATCCGAACATAAAGGTCGAGTTCGAAGCTTCTCAAACGGACTACAACCAGCAAGCCAAGGTCAGAATGGCCAGTGGTGAGCTTCCCGATGTGATGTTCATTCCTTCCATTCCTAACTCCGATCTTCCGAAATATTTTGCTTCCCTGGACGATCTTGGCCTGAATGATCAGATCACCTTTAAAGATTTCAAATCCTATGAAGGCAAGCTTTACGGAATTACCACAGGTAACTCCACCACTGGAATTGTCTACAATAAAAAAGCCTTCGCCGATGCAGGCATCACCGAGGTTCCGAAGACTTGGGATGAATTCCTAGCTGCCTGCGAAAAGCTTAAAGCCAAAGGTGTCGTTCCGCTCGCTTCCAACTTTAAGGACAAATGGCCGCTTAACGATTGGGTGTACTCTGTTCCCCGCGTGATTGCAGGCAACCCGGATTTCCCGAACGAAAAGCTGACCTCCGAAACACCTTTCACTATGGACA
Organism: Paenibacillus sp. FSL L8-0470; assembly: GCF_038008625.1. NCBI lineage: Bacteria > Bacillati > Bacillota > Bacilli > Caryophanales > Paenibacillaceae > Paenibacillus > Paenibacillus sp. FSL L8-0470. The sequence goes on along the minus strand of NZ_JBBOZM010000001.1, from coordinate 898,662 downwards.
ACGGCTACGGAAAATCACTCAACCTGCTTAGAGAGCTGAACGAAAAGGGCTATCTGGAAAAAGACATCAACTCTACCAACTGGGAACAATCGAAGAAGGACATTGCCTCAGGCAAATTCGCCATGTACTTCCTTGGCAATTGGGTCATCAATCAAGTCATCGGCGCCGGCACCACTTCTGACAACGTAGGTTTCTTCCCGCTTCCTTATGACAACTCAGGCAAAATTACTGCACCGCTCAGCCCTGACTTCTTCTATGCTGTAGCCAAGGACAGCAAAAATCCGGATGCTGCCAAAGCGTTCGTGAAATGGATGATCGAGGATTCCGGTTATGAGGATTTTGCCGGATTTATCTCCCCGCTGAAGGGCAAAGAATCCAAGCTGACTCAACTGAAGGAATTCCAGGCGACTGGCGTAACCCTGCAAGAGGGTACAGTGGATGATGCCAAGGTAACAGAAATTACTAACAAGGCACAACTCGACCTGCCGGCTATGGTACAGGAATTCGTCCTGGCCAAGGACCCGCAATCCGTCTTCGACAAATGGAACAAAGCCTGGGCCAAAGCCAAAAAAGACCTCGGCTATTGATCTTTAGCAAGACCAGTAACGTTAGAACCTAGCAATCCACCGGCGCAAAATGGATTATCGCTTTCTCCGGATAATCCATTTTGTCGTCATTGACCAACGCGCTATTCAGAAAGAAGGTTAAGCGATGTTCGGAACATTATCCTATAACAAACAAAAGCTCATTATCATTGTATCCTTCCTGCTGATTCCCCTGCTCCTGCTGGCGACATTCACTTATTATCCAGCCATTAAACTGGTCTATTACAGCTTTACCAACTGGGACGGGTACAGCCCCGAGAAGCCTTGGGTCGGTCTGGACAATTACCGCGAGGTTTTTGGCAATCCTGATATTTTCAAGGTGTTCACCCATAACTTCGCCTACTTTGCGATGGGGATTGTCCAGAATATTGTCGCCATTTATTTCGCCGTCGTGCTGAACAGCAAGCTGCGGGGTAAAAACGGGTTCCGGATTATGCTCTTCCTGCCTTATATCATGAACGGTGTAGCCGTGGCCTTCATGTTCGGCTATGTGTTTGATACTACCAATGGTTCACTCAATATGTTCCTGAACAGCATCGGCCTCACCGGACTAGGACAGACCAGTTGGCTCGGTACTGAAGGATTGGTGAACTACTCGCTCGCTTCCACTGGTTTTTGGCGGTTCATGGGCTACAACATGGTCATTTACATTGCCTCCCTGCAGGCGATTCCGAAAGACATTTATGAAGCAGCCAAAATAGATGGTGCAGGCTCGTTTCAGACGCTGTGGAGAATTACACTGCCAAATATGAAGCCCGTCATTCAATTGAATTTATTCCTGACCGTAACCGGCGCGCTGGAAGTATTCGATCTGCCGTTTGTGCTGACGAAGGGCGGCCCGGCGGGTGCCAGCCAGACTTATGTTCAGCGGGTAGTAGATACCGCATTTGCTTTTAATAACTACGGCCTGGCCTCAGCGATGAGCGTTATCCTGATCTTCATTGTCGTTGTCGTGCTCTTGCTGCAGCAATTGGTTCTTAACCGGGGAGGAGATAAGTAGCCATGGAACATTCCAAACTTAGCCTAAAAGACATTTTTAAATACTTCACGCTGCTTATCGGCGTATTCGTCGTACTCTTTCCGCCTTATGTCGTGGTGGTCAACGCCTTCAAATCAACCGAGGAATTCAACAGCAGCAGTTCCATGGCTCTGCCGCGCAGTTTCTTCAACTTCGATAACTTCGTGACTGTGTTTCAGCGTGGCGGACTGCTCAGCGGCTTCGGCAACGTACTGATTATTATCATTATTACATTGACCCTGAACATTCTGTTTGGGACAATGGTGGCATATGTACTGGGGCGGTTCTCTTTCAAGCTTAAGCCGATTGTCTTCGGCGCTTATCTTGTGGCGACCATCATTCCAAGCATCACTACTCAGGTAGCGACCTTTGGCATCATCAAAAGTATGGGCCTCTACAACACCTTGGGTGCTCCGATCGTACTCTATATCGGAGCAGACGTCATTCAGATCATCCTGTATTTGCAGTTCATCCGCAACATCCCCGTTGATCTCGATGAGAATGCGATGGTTGAGGGTGCATCCCTGTTCAAAATCTACCGTTCGATTATCTTCCCGCTGCTGTCACCGGCGACGGCAACATTGATTATTTTGAAGACGATCAGCATCTACAATGACATGTACATCCCCTATCTATATATGCCAAAACAAAGCCTCGGCGTCGTTACCACCGTCCTCATGCGTTTTCAGGGGGTCAATACGGCCGATTGGAATTTGATCTGTGCAGCCATTCTGCTTATCCTGCTGCCGACAGTCATTCTTTACTTCTTCCTGCAGCGTTATATCTTTGAGGGGGTAACCAGCGGCGCCGTCAAATAGGGGGTACGGAAAGGAATAACCATAGTGGTCTCTTACATCCGGAGAATTGTTCGCAGCATGTGGCTGTTCCTGGCCAACCTGCCGATGGAGCGGAAGCTGATTGTCGTATTTATTTTTCTGATCTCCCTGCCAATCACTTACGTCAGCTATCTTTCTTCACGCTCCACCTTCAACTCGGTGCTGTCTAGCTCCACAAAGAGTGCCGGACAGATGGCAGACAGCGCTTCGGATACCATAGACCGGTATGTTGCCGATCTCAAGCGGTACACGGCGCTGCCGCTGTACAATACCGATGTTCAGTTCTACCTGGAGCAGCGTAATACCGATTGGGAAAAGAACACCAGCATGTCGATGTTCCTGAGCTATTTGAACCATACGAAAGAACAGATTATTGCCGTATACTTAGTGGACAAATACGGTTCCGTTTTTTTTGACAGGGCTCCCGGCATCAATGAATTGTTCCCGGCGGAACGGCTGGCGCAGTGGCAGAGCCTCACTGAGGGGGCCGGTGCAGCTCCGGTAGTCCAAGGCAGGCATACGATCCGTGTAAATTCCGGCGGCCACAAAGAGGTGTTCAGCGTTCTGCGCACCATTACTTCGGTCAGCACGCTCAAAAATATCGGAATCCTTGTCTTCGACATTGACATCAACAACCTGTTCAAGGGGATCGTTGATCCTGTAAACGCCGTCACCCAGGGCAATACGCTAATCGTGGACGACAAGGGCGAATTAATGTATGACGGTGAGCATGTGGACGGCCAAGAGACCCAGAAACAGCAAAAAAACGCACAGTTGCTGCTGCAGAAGGCCACCGCTCCAAATGGCCACTTTCAGATCACTTTGGATGGCCTTGATGTTCTTGCAGTGTACAGGGTATCCCAGAAGACCGGTTGGACAACCATTGTCTCCATTCCGCTGGACCGCATCCTCTCCCCGGTGGAGAAGAACCGCAACCGGCTGATTTTCACTACCCTGTCGATTATTGCATTCGCGCTCGTCGTTGCCACTTTTATTTCCCATGCACTGACCAAACCGCTGAAATCGATGGTCCGTCTGATGAAGCAGGTGCAGCACGGCAATCTGGATGTCTGGCTGCATCCGAAATATAATGACGAAATCGGGATGCTCGGCAGCCACTTCAACCGGATGATTATCCGGGTCAAGGATCTGCCTCAGGAGGTCTCCCTTACGGAGAAACGCAAACAAAAGGCAGATATGCGGGCGCTGCAGAACCAGATTAACCCGCATTTTATTTATAATACGCTGGAATCCATCCGCATGCTGGCGGAGAGCAGTGATGACCCCCGCGTCGCGAAGCTCACCTATCTGCTCGGACTGCAGATGCGTTACGGCATTGTCCGCAGTGAAGAAACCGTTACGATCCGGCATGAGCTGGATCATGTGCGTAATTATTTGCATCTGCTGCAAATCCGCTTTCCGGATAAATTCCGGCTCAATATCCATGTGCCGGAGGAATTCCTGCCGCTGCCGGTGATCAAGCTGGTCTTCCAGCCGATTGTCGAGAATGCCGTTTTTCACGGGCTTGAACCTAAGGAGGGACCGGGCACACTGAACATTACGGCTTGGGAGGAGGACGGTAAAACTGTATTTTGTATCGAGGATGACGGAATAGGTATGGATGAGGATACCCTGCGCGCTTTGAACAACAGTCTGATGGGCGGGGCAGACGGTGAAATGTTCGGAATCGGTCTGCGAAATGTGAATGAGCGCATCCGTATGCATTACGGCAGCTCCTTCGGATTACATGTGCAGAGTCAACTTGGCACAGGAACCCGTGTGACCTTAAGAATCGAGGATCTTTCGGACGATCACAGCGAAGAATAATATCATTTCAAAAAGGGGGACTCGGCTTGCTGCGTATTGCGATTGTAGATGATGAAGTTCTAATTCGCGAAGGTCTGGCACGAATGATCAGCAAAGAGAGCAGCACCTTCGTTGTCGCCGGTATTTATCCGGACGGCAAACATTTGCTTGATGCGCTCCCCTCCCTCCACATTGACGTTGTTATAACCGATATCCGTATGCCGCAAATCGACGGGCTGGAGCTGATCCGGCAGCTTAAAGCAAACCACCCCGGAATTCGCAGCCTGCTGATGAGCGGATTCGTTGAATTTAATTATGCCCGGGAAGCTATCCGCAGTTCAGCGGTAGATTATCTGCTCAAACCTATCAACAAAGAACAGCTCTTCGAAGTGCTGTATAGTCTGGAGAAGGAGCAGAAGCTGTTACGGGAAAAAGAAGAATGCCAGCGTACCGGCCTGCTGCACTCCCTGCTGCATATCGAGGACCCCTCTGCCGTTCTTTTAAGCGGCCTTACCTTGCCCCAGTCTTATTTCACGGTCTATGCCCTTAAAGGAAGCTCCCGGGAAAAAGTCTGCGGAATTGCAGACAGTTTGCGGCAAGAGAAGGCGTTCGTCCTCGATACGCTGGAAGTGCAGAAAGGGCTGCGGGCATGGATCTGTTATTCCCCGCTGCCGCTCACCCCTGAAGAATCACGCCAAATCGGAGAGATTATCGGCGTTGCAAGCAAGGACCAGCGTCTCCATGCGGGAGCCAGCCGCTCCTACGATGACCCGGGCAAATTTAGAACAGCCTATCTTGAAGCCAAGCTGGCCTGCGATGCAGGGATTTATAATCCGCTGCCGCTGCATTATGTTACGATTAGAGAGCTCCAGACACCAGTGCAGGCTGCCGGTGATCCATTCCCTCCATTCCGGGAGCCGCTGATCCATGAGCTGCAGATTCTAAATGTGGCCGGGGTGCTGGAAGTACTGCACAAGCTATTCTCTGTGCTGGAGCTGCAGCAGGCTTATCCCGACTTGATCCTGCGCACTTGCCGGCAGGTCGAGGATACTGCCCGCAAGGAGCTGCAGGAATTTGAAGCGGTCTACCGAAAGGACTGCAGCCAGCGGCTGGAAGAGCAAATCGAAGCCTGCATGGCCTTTGCTGAAATTGAGGAACTCTTCACCTCCTCCTTCTTGGTCGCGCTGAACGAAATCCGCAAGCACCGGCTGGAGATGTCCGGTACGGCCATTGAAACGGTCAAGCGCTGGGTAGCGGCCCATTATAATCAGCATGCCGATTTGAACATGCTGGCCGGTATGGTGTTTTTGACGCCAAGCTATTTAAGCAAGCTGTTCAAGCAGGAGACTGGGCTGACCCTGACCGATTATGTAATTGAAATCCGCATCCGCAAAGCGAAGCAGCTGCTGAGGAATGCGCCGGATCTGAAGGTGCACGAGATCGGCACCGAAGTCGGCTATCCCGACCCTGCTTACTTCAACAAGCTGTTCAAGAAGGTTGTCGGTGTTACGCCGAACGAATATAAACGCATTTCGCTCGTATAAGGAGAATGATACCTTGCATCCAGAGTTCCTGAACTCAAAGAACACCCCCGAAATCCAGGTGTACGAAACGACAGAGTTATATGGCGAGAGAGGCAGATTCCGCGTGCTGCAGTTTTCGGGAGACGCTATTCAGGGTGCCCTTGATCTGGACCACCCCCGGCGGGTGGTCTTTGAATATCCGCGGGCAATGATCCATCTAATGGAGGCTGGCGAACCTTATTTCGAAGATGTATTCCTGATTGGACATGGGATTGGAACGATTGCCGGTTATTTTGCGGAGAAGCGCTTTAAAGTGGCTGAAGTGAATGCGGAGGTCGTGAAGCTAAGCCGGCAGCATTTTGGCTACAGCCAGGATAATGTCATTGTCGGGGACGGACGGCGCATTCTGGAGGGCGAGCCGGAACGCCGCTATGACTTCCTTCTTCTGGATGCCTTCACCGCTGACGGCACTCCCCGGCATCTGGTCTCCAGCGATTTCTTCGCCCTGGCCCGTTCTAAGCTGAACAGCCGCGGCTCCATCATCATGAACCTGATGGGCAGAAGCGAAAAGGACCGCCTGATAGGGGCCATCCACACGACTTTAGCTGGGGAATTCGCCTATATCAAAGCCTTTGCCCTCCCTTCGGAGGGCACCGCCGACATCCGCAATATCATCATCATGGGCAGCGGCAAGCCGATCCGCTATCAAACCCGGCAGATGGCCGGGTTTGTGGAAGTCACCCTTGGCCAGGGGCATGTGATCCGGGACTAAGCATGGACAACCTATATGTTTCAATTAACCTTATCCTCTCACCGGGGTTCCTTGATGAAAAAACATCTGCCACCGCCCATCCCTGAATTTCCAGATTGAACTGCGCAGTGTCTCTCCACCTGTCTCTTCGTTCATGATCCGGTAGGTGGCCAGCAAAGCCTCCCCGGATAACGGATGAAGTTCGAACCCGCTCAGGGTCATTCGGACCTCGCCCGCTCCTTCTTCCCCCAGCAAGTCCTGCTTATGCCATACCTTCCCGGAGCTTCCGAATTCAAAAAAATCGTCTGCCAACAGTCGCGACAGTTCATCCGGCGAAGTGCGCACCTCGGTGTTCAGCAGCTTCTCTTCCAGTTCACAGATCTGCTTGGCCATTGCGTTCAGTTCCTTGTATCCTAAGCCTTTTTTTTCAAGCACTGTAATCCTTCTTTCTGCCACTATTCGTACCCGGGAAATCTCGCCCTACAATACACCGTTCATTCCACCAAATATCCGGCCAAAAACATTTTTGTTTTGCAGTGGATTTATTCGCAGCTCTCATTCGGTATTTCTCTTCCCGTTCGCAGATCTGTTTGTTCAGCGTAGATTTATTATCCATCGTTTGCTTCCTTCCTCGCCTTATCCCATTCCGCCTTGAACTCCGAGACACTCCGGTAACGCTGAGCCCGCTCTGGATCTACGGCCCGCAGCGCAACCTCGTACAGCTCCGGTCCCGCTTCCCATTTATCCCTGGAACGGTCACTTTCTCCACCCAGCAGTACGAAAGCAGCAGCCCCCATATTATATACATTGGTGATTTGGTCGATTGGGGCATCCATGAGGTATTCTTCCGGTGATTTGAACCGTTTGGAACCCCATAGCTGCTCTCCCATGCCGTTGAAGAAGGGCTTAGGTTGATAGAAATCAATATCGCAAATTGCTGTACGGTCCTTAGTGAAATCATAGAGAATGCTTCCGTCATAAAAATCTACAGCTACATATCCTTTAGACTCTATGTATTCATGAAAGCCAAAGATGACCTCCAGTGAATCCAGCCGTTTCTCCGTGGACAAGGCCCTATAGCGGTAAAAAGGCGATTCGGGATCACTATACTTGGCCGCTCCGCCAAAAGCCCAATGCGAATGCAGGCACTCGCCTTCCGTCCATTCAAAAACCACTGCATATCCCGTTTCCACAGGACCATGAGATAACAACTGGATTAGCGACGGATGCCGCAGCTCCTCATAGAGAGGAACCGCCTGAATCAATCTTTCAACCGCTTCCGCAGGATCACCATGGAATTGCATCGTTTTCGCTCCGGCGAACTTCACAAAAACCTTGCATCCGTCTTGCTCAACCCCAAAGCTGATATTTCCGGAATCCTGCTCATCAAACACCCGGAACACCCGCCCCATTGCCGTCAGCCAATCAAAAGAGTAGGCCTCCTGCAGTTGAAACGTAGCCTCGTCAATTACAAATCTATATCCGTTTCCGCTCATCGTCTGCCTCCTGTGCATTTGCTCTTCCCTTAAGTTTCATCAGCAGCCATTCAGGAACTGAAGTACAGCTCCAACATGGCAAAGCTCTGTTTCAGACTCAGGCTTCCATCCACCTCCAGCACTTTCAGCTTCCGTGCTTCAGCCTCCTCCTTCACCCTCGCTGCAAACAGGGCGTCCCGCTTCATCCAATTGCGGAATGCGATCCCAGAGTTCTCAGTCTCCTGCAATATGTCATGAATCCACTCCCGCCTGCTGTAATGCTCCCATTGGAACTGTTCCGTAGGGACAATCCAGATCGCCTTGTGATTATTCTTCATCAGTGGAGCTACGAGTCGGGGCAGCAGCTGGTTTCCTTCCACCACAACCGCTTTCTCTCCCATACGTGCCAGATCGAGCAGCACAAATGTGAAGTCCTCTTGGAAGCATTCGATATATGTATTCAGTTGCTCCTCAACTTTCCTTGTATAAAAAGCCTCGTTCATCGTCAGCCTGGTGACCCGGTGTATTGCAGGCTGCTGCTCCCGCGAAATCTGCTGCACATGCTCATGAAAGTGCTCATCGCAAGCATACAGCGCCAGCCCATATTTATCAGCGTACATTTTAGCCAGCGTGCTTTTGCCGGTACATGCCGAGCCGCCGATCCAGTAAATCTGTTGGTCCTGCATTACTGATCCTCCCACTGTTTAACTTGTTCGTAAGTATTAATCATTGACCTCCCCCAAAAATATATCAATTACAATTTCCCAATTCACGCCATCATGCTTACTTATTCTTCCAACCTTCTCCCTTATCCTTCTTCCCGTTTACCACGGCTCCTCATCACTCTTCAATACAAAAACAGCCTTAGCCGCACACCCCGGACGGCAATTTCCCGTCTTATTTCCCATTCCTCCGCTTTTTTTGCTAAAATAGAAGGGTCGGCGCATTCTTCAGCCTGTAAGGCGCCAGTCACTGAAACGGAGGCATTACCTGTGGATTATATTATTCTGGACATCGAATTCAACGGCCGCAAATTTGCCAGCGAGCATCCTATGGAGGTCATTGAGATTGGAGCCGTCCGGTTAGACGCTTCATTGCAAGTTAAGGATGAGTTCTCAGCCTTAATTAAACCTATATACTTCTCCACCCTGAATTCGTTCATTAAGAAAAAAACCGGCATTCCCCAAGAGGATATCGACGTCGCCGACCGTTTTCCCAAGGTCATTACCGCCTTTAGAGCCTGGCTGGATCAGAGCAGTGACGGAGTGCTGCTTCTGACCTGGGGCGGTGAGGATATGAAGCGGATCATTCAGGATATCCGGATGCACAAAATGGATGATTCTTACTGGATGGCTGCAACCTATTTTGATCTCTTGAAGGGCGTGCTTCGTGCCCGCGGCCTCAGCAATGATATCAGCGTCGAAGGTGCGATGACCCTGTTCGGGCTTGAGCCTTCCGGTTCCGCTCACCGGGCGCTGGACGATGCCAAGATGACCGCGGAGATTTTCCGCGCTGTCTTTAACGACCTGGATTTTGAGCGGTCCCAGCATTACAAGGACACCTTCTCCAACGCCAGAGAACGCAAGACAGTCAAGATCGCCATCAAGGCAATGATCTCACAAAAAATCGTTCCCACCTGGGAACTGGTCGCCGAACATTACTTCCCGGGTGAAGATGCGCTGGCGGATCCCCGGAAGCTGGCAGAGCTGCGGGAATATTTCACGGCACAGGTCGGCAAGAAATAATCCGGCTTCATGTGTAATACAAGGTTAGCAGCAGTTTCCTTAGTGGACATACTATGGGGAGCTGCTTTTTTTTTGAGCGATATTCCTCACAAAAAAGTGTTTGACCTTGCCGTTGCGTGAAGGTGTAGAGTGATCTTGTAAGCAGCAAGCCGCAGCTTACAAGTATGCAATTGGGTCCAATGATACTACGCTGAAACAAGTTATGGGAGGTACAGCTATTATGGAATACACGGTGCAAAAGCTGGGAGCTTTGGCTGGCATCAGTACGCGGACATTGCGCTATTACGATGAGGTTGGTATTCTCAAGCCGGCGAGAATCAACTCCTCGGGATACCGCATCTACGGACAGGCCGAGGTCGACCGGCTGCAGCAGATTCTTTTTTACCGGGAACTGGGCTTAAGCCTCGAAGGAATCAAAGAAATCGTGACCGCGCCGTCCTTTGATGGCACCCGGGCACTGCGGGAGCACCATGACCAGCTGCTTCAGCGGAGAGAGCAATTGGATCAATTAATCGCAAACGTCGAAAAAACACTGGCCCAAAATGAAGGGAGAATAACCATGAGCAATGAAGAGAAATTTGCAGGCTTTAAGCAAAAGCTGATTGAAGATAATGAGCGTACGTACGGACAGGAAGCCCGCACCAAATACGGGGAGGAGGCTGTTGAGAAGTCTAACCGCAAGCTGAAAAACATGACCGAAGAGCAGTATGCCGCCATCCAGCAGCTTGAAGCAGACATGTTCGCAGCCCTTGAGCAAGCGATGGAGGAAGGCGATTCCGCCAGCGAGCTGGCGCAGCAGGCCGCTGAGCTGCACCGCCAGTGGCTCACCTTCTACTGGGACACTTATACTAAAGAAGCTCACGCCCACGTAGCACAAATGTATGTGGATGACGAACGCTTTACCGCCTATTATGACAAGCACCGTCCGGGTCTGGCCGAGTTCCTGAGAGATGCTGTGCACGTCTATACAGGTACAAAGCAGTAGTCTTCCACTCCGCTTGCCCGGAGTGATAAAGCAGTTGTATGATATATAAAAGCGGGGCAGCCGATATCCGGCTGCCCCGCTTTTATATAGTGTTAATTCATCTACATTTTCATGGATTCAATCATCATCGTCATCAGAATCTACATCCGTATACAGAACCTTCGCAGTATAGGCATCGACTCCCACTTCGGTCGTCACTTTGCCGTTTCTGATCTCCACTTCATATACGAAACTTCCATTGTCCCCATCAAGGTCAATTTCAGTAACTGTACCCTTTGCGGAGGCAGAAGCCGCTTCTGCCGCTTTAGCTGCGCTGATCATCGTTCCGCTTTGTGATGTGGCTGACGCGTAGTTGTCATCATCGTCATCGTCATCGGTTTCTTTGCGCACGCTTAAGATTTTACCTGTGTAGGCATCAACCCGAACGTCTATTTCCTGGTTGTTATGACGGATCTCAACCTCGTAATACGAACCGCTGATTCTCTCCTTCAGATCTATGCTCTCTACCCGGCCCTGTGCTGACTTCAGCGCATACGCCTCCGCCTTGTCCACGCCAATCAGTGTCTTGCTTTGACTTTGTGAAGCGGTCGATCCTGCAGAAGCACCCTGAACCTCGCTGATGCTGTATGCACCCCCGAACAGAATGGCTGCCGCCGCTACACTGCTCCATAATTTCATCTTCATCATTTATTGCCGCCTCCTCATGTTCAATCTGTGCTGCTCATGTATTCAATATACACGGCCCAAATGAGAGAAAGGCGGCAGTAACATTAGAAATTGATGAGAATTCTGCTTAAGGATGATCCTCATCCGGTTCTTCCCAAGCCACGGACATAATGTTTCCCGAGATCGCGTCCACCTGGACCACCGCTTCACGCCCATCCGTTGTATTCACTTCCACCAGATAAAAGGCTCCTGATTCGTTAATTTCGGTATCCACATCATCCAGTTCTCCCGGCACCTCCTGCAGCGCCAGCTTGACTGCCTCGTCTTCCGACACTGCACGCGGAGCAGCCGGGGAAGGGGATGGCAAGGCGCTGCCGCCTGCCGAAGGGTTCGAAGAAGGCAATGGTGTGGGCCGGACCTCTGCGGAAGCCAGTGGCTCCAGCAGGACAATGGAAATAATCTCACCTGTTGACCCATCCAGCTCCAGCTCATAGAGGCCCTGGCCGGTTTTCAGCTCCGCTACATAGTTCCCGGATTGCAGGGTCAGTTTCTCTACGCTGCCGGAATACTCTTTCAGCACAGCCTGTTTCGCCTGCTCCTTCGTCAATAGCTGTGCAGACTGATTTGTGAATATTTTAAACGCAGCACTGGACAGAAGCAGCACGGCAGCAATAATAATGACGGCTTTGTATATAATTTTTTTGCTCTCAGGTTTCTTTATTTTCATTGTCTTCCCCTGCTCTCAGCCGCAATTCGGATCATAACCGATGTTCCGGCGCCTTCCACACTCTCCATGGACAGCTTGGCTCCAATGGCTTCGGCAATTTCCGCAGCGAGTGACAACCCCAGCCCTGCTCCTCCGCCCTGGCGGCTTCTTGCCTCATCTACTCTGTAGAAGCGGTCGAACACTCTGGGCAGCTCCCCGCTCGGAATCCCGATGCCCCGGTCAGTAATGACAATGTGGCTCTCCTGCCCGGAGGCTCCAAGCGTGATGGTTATCGCTTCATCGCTGTATTTGCGGGCATTGTCCAAAAATATGAACAGCAGCTGTCGCAGCTTCGCTTCATCGCTGTATCCCTTGACCTCCCCCAGTGCATTGACGGTGACTTCTCTGCCATATGCATTGCGGAAGACTTTAGCCGATGCGTTGGCCAGCTCTTGCAGATCAACAACCTTCATGGACAGATCCCATTGTTCGTGGTGCTTCGCCAGCAGCAGCAGCTGCTCGGTCAGCTCCTTCATCCGAATCGCCTCGGAATGGATGGCTTCAACGGATTCATTGAACAATTCAGGATGGGTAAGTCCCCGCCTTTTGAGCAGACTGGCGTAGCTTTCAATAACCGTCAGCGGAGTACGCAGCTCATGCGAGGCGTCGGACACGAATTTCTCCTGCTTCAAATAATTACTCTCCAGCAAAGCAATCATATCGTTGAACGTGCGCCCCATTTCAACCAGCTCATCTCTGGATGTGTCTTCCAGCGTTAGTCTGCTGAATTTCCCGCTGTCCTTGATCTCCCGCATCGTAGCTGTCATTTGCACAATGGGACGCATAATCAGCCCGGACAGCACACGGCTGGAGAGCAGCAGCGGAAGCAGTGCAAAGGCGGTTGCCCCCGCCAGCACAACCCTTAGCACGCGGAGCGTATTCATCGTACTCTCCAGGCTTTTGGTCATTTGGACATTCATCACCATCCCGTCTATCCAGATGACCGGAGTCGTCACGAAAGCATAGGAACGGCCATCCACCTTGATAATCCCACTAAGCTTGTCTTTATAATATACCGGCTTCAGCCGGCTGATCTCCTGTTCCGACGCCGAAGTCACGGGCGCCGGTCCGCTCCCGTCCGGAGCCAGCAGCCGGAGCATTCCCTCAATCGGCACGTACGCCCGGAGCAGCTCAGGGGCAGCCACACCGGTTCCAACTCTTCGCATATCGGCAGCGATTTTGGCAGTCTCGGCAGCGGCCTGATCCAGCTGATTATCTGTCGACAACCGGCTGAACATAAAGTAAATGACGAGGTTCATAATGACAAGGAGTACAGCAAACAGCACGCTGGAATAAAGATAAATTTTGCTCCGCAGCTTCATGGGGAGTCCTTCAGGACATACCCGATGCCCCGGACGGTATGAATAAGCTCGCTCTGATCCCCTTGGGTAAGTTTTTTACGGACATAACGGATATACACATCTACAACATTGGTATCACCGTAATGATCGTACCCCCAAACCGCGGTCATAATCTGCTCTCTATTCAGCACCTGGCGCTTGTTCTTCAGCAAGAACACCAGCAGATCGAATTCCCTCGGGGTGAGATCAATCGTTCTGCCAGCCCGAACAACTTCACGCGTGGTTTCGTTCAGCTCAAGATCATCCGCTTTAAGCCAGCTGCCTGTCTCCTCAATGTTTCGGGCAGACGCAAGCCGCAGCGCAGCGCGGACACGCGCCAGAAGCTCCTCAATTTGAAAGGGCTTGGTGATATAGTCATTTGCCCCAAGGTCAAGACCGGATACTTTGTCTTCCACCGAGCTTTTGGCAGTCAGCATCAGTACAGGGGTAAGCGCATCATTGACCCGGATACGGCGCAGCAGCTCAATTCCGCTGAACCCTGGGAGCATCACATCAAGCAGAAGGAGGTCCGGCTGCTGTGCCTGATAGATTTCAAGCGCCTGATGGCCGCTGCCCGCAATAAATACGCGATAGCCCTCGCATTCCAGCTCAATCTGCAGCAGCCGGGCGATTTTTTCTTCATCCTCCACGACCAGGATGGATTCCGTCATTGGCAGTTCTCCCTTTCTTCGTTCCGCAAATAGATGATTTAACTACTTGGCTGCCTTCATTGTAGGGCATAACCGGGCGCTGATTCAAACCCTGCCGTACCTTGAAGATGATTTATAGTGTGAACCATATATATGTTTAACTATTAACTATCAAGTGGAAAAGGCTTCGCCGTCCTCAGAAGGACGGTATCCGTTTCAGCGAGAAATAGATGGGTAATTTATAGCGTGAAACAAATAAATCCTTATATTTCCAATAAAAAGGTGTTCCCGCCGTTTCACTGGCTTAGAACACCCCATTCTAATTGTTTCTATTGCTGCCGGACAATAAATGAACAGTTCTATAGGCTGCGGTGTAGCAGCTCCAGCACCTTCCGCAGCTCGGCAACCGCCACCTGTCCAGGGGCAGATGGCTTATGGGCCGCGCCGAAGGTAAGCGCAGAGCCGAAGATTTCCCCGGCTAGGCGGCTGATTACGCCCTCCCCGGCCATGGACATCGTAATAATCGGACGGTCCGCATACAATTCCTGCATCCGGTTTGTCGCAGCCAGCAGTGTCAGCACATCTGCCGCGCTGCATGGCATAACGGCGATCTTCGGCAGATCGCCGCCCAGCTCCTGAGCCTTGCGCAGCCGGGACACAATCTCCTCCTCGGGAGGTGTTCCCTGAAAATCATGGTTCGACACAATCACGAACACCCCGCAGTCATGCGCGGCAACGATAAGCGCCTGCACATCAGCTTCCTCATTGAACAGCTCCACATCAATGATATCGACGAGTCCACTCGCGGCTGCAGCCTTATTCAGCCGGATATAATCCTCCGTGGCGATCTGCCGCTCCCCGCCTTCTCTGGCGCTGCGGAACGTGAAAATTAGCGGAAGGTCCGGAAGACACGCCTGGATCATTTCCAGTACTTCCGTAACTGCCTCAATATTGTCCACTCCGGCAAAAAAATCGCTCCGCCACTCCACCACATCCGGTGCCAGAGCTTTCAGTGCCTCCGCTTCTTCCTTCAGCTCGGTCAATGTTGCTCCGATCAGCGATACGCAAATCTTGGGCATTCCCTCGCCCAGAGTCACATTCTTAACCGTTACAGTGCCACTCATTTACTTCAGCTCCTCATCTATCCGATCTATATCTATCCCTGGCTTACCGTTCAGCTGTTTCTTTCAGGAACTGCTCGACCTCCGGCAGCTTCGGCAGCGACGGAATTGCCCCTTCTTTGCCTACAGCCAGCGCACCAACTGCATTGGCGAACCTCACTGCTTCTTCCAAGGCCACACCGCGGGTCAGTTGGTAAGCCAGCGCACCGTTAAAGGAATCGCCTGCCGCAACCGTATCGACCGCCTGTACCGGGAATCCGGTAATATGCTGCGCGTTGCCGGATTCATTCACGAGCAGCGCCCCCTTGGAACCCAGAGTGACAATGACGTTCCGCACCCCTTTCCCCAGCAAAATACGCGCCGCCTGCTCAGCCGTCTCCGTATTATTTACTTCAATGCCGGACAGGATTCCCGCTTCGGTTTCGTTCGGGGTCAGATATGTCACATGTCTCAACATTTCCTGGCTAAGCTCTCTGGCCGGAGCCGGATTCAGAATGACCGGAATGCCGTGGCGCTGCGCAATAGAAGCCGCCTGTTCACACATCGGAAGATCCGTCTCCAGCTGCATCACAATCATTTCAGCTCCGCTGATTACGTGCTCAAGCGCCTGAATATCCGCTGGACCAAGTTCAATATTCGCTCCCGGCACAACAATAATCCGGTTCTCCCCTTCTCCATCGACCACAATTGACGCGACGCCGGTAGCCTGCGAGTTACTCTGGGCAATATGCCGGACATCAATATGCTCCTGCCGCATAATCTCCAGCAGTTCACTGCCAAAGGCATCCCGGCCGACACTTCCGATCATGGCTACCTCGGCACCAAGACGCGCTGCGGCTACTGCCTGATTGGCGCCTTTCCCTCCCGGTGACAAGGCGAAGCCTTGTCCAAACAAAGTCTCCCCGGCTTCGGGGGCGCGGCTGGTGCGTACCACCATATCCATATTCAAACTTCCGATCACCACTATACTCAAGCTTTACACCACCAATAGTTATTTTGAACAATCGGGATTTACAACCTATACTTATCTTAAGCCGCTGCGGCCATAATTTGTCCGCTTTCGGTATAGAACCTGAATATCCTTACGGCCGGAACCATGCTAAACTGTCACTCTTACATCCATATAGCCCGCTTCAGCAGCATAATCACTTCAAAGGGGATATTGTCCCTTCCTTATCTTATGGCCTGAAGCCCTCTTTATCAAACTTTTCTGTTTAGTATTTTCATGAATCCTTATGTTTGTTCTTCACAAAAACTTCGTTATGCTTTTTGACTGCAAGTGTGCTAGAATAGATGTGCAATCGCTTCCAGGGAAGACTACATCATTTTGAGCAAACGTTTGCACCTTAGATTGAGCCTACAGCAATACCAGATTATAATCTAATTCGTATTAGGAGGCTTATCAAGTGAACGAGAACCAATTACCGTCAGTTGCTTATTTCAGCATGGAGTATGGCCTGCATTCCGATTTCAAAATGTACGCCGGAGGCCTGGGCATCCTGGCCGGAGATTACATCAAGGGCGCGAAGGATATCAACGCTCCTATCATTCCAATCGGACTGAAGTGGAAGCAAGGGTACACGGATCAAAAGATTGATGCCCACGGCAATCCGTATGACTCCTATCACAACTATGTTTATGATTTCCTTGAAGATACAGGGGTTAAAGTAACGGTTAAAGTAAGAAAAATCGATGTTGTCTGTAAAGTGTGGAAGACTGAGCAGTTTGGCAACAGTCCGCTGTACCTGCTGGACACGGATATTCCCGAGAACAGCGATGCCTGGATTACAGGCCAACTGTACGGCTGGTTCGGCGAAGAGCGGATCGCTCAGGAAATCGTTCTTGGGATTGGCGGCGTTAAAGCGATGCGTGCACTGCAAATTCCAATTGATGTCTATCACTTCAATGAAGGACATGCGGCACTGGCCGCCATCGAGCTGATCCGTGAAAAAATGTCCGGCGGCAGTACCTTTGAGGAAGCCTGGAAAGCTACCCGTGAAGAGGTTGTGTTCACTACCCATACACCCATCAAGGAAGGCAATGAAACGCATCCGCTCGACCGCCTCGAGTATATGGGCGCATTCAATGGCTTAACCCGCGATCAAATGGAACGCATCGGTGGAGATCCTTTCAATATGACCGTAGCCGGTCTGCGGTTGTCGCGCATTTCTAATGCAGTGGCCCAGCTTCACGCTGATACTGCGAACAAAATGTGGAAGGAAGTTGCCGGCAGATCAGAGATCATCGGCATTACCAATGCCATTCATACCCCTACCTGGGTGGACGAACGGATTACCCGCACCTTTGAGGAGAACGGCGATCTTTGGGCCACGCATAAAGAAATTAAAAATGAGCTGGTCGGGTTCATTGAAGAACGCTCCGGCATCGCCCTGAATGCGGACAATCTGCTCATCGGCTTCTCCCGCCGCGCCGCTCCTTACAAACGCAGCGACCTGATTTTCTCCCAGCCGGAAGTCATTGAGCCTTACCTGAAGGACGGCAAAATCCAAATCGTCTTCTCCGGCAAAGCCCATCCGTTGGATGACAATGGCAAAAAAATTGTCAGCAATCTCGTGGCGATGATGAAAAAATATCCGAAAAGTGTCGTTTTCCTGGAAAACTACGATATGACCATTGGGGCACAGCTGACCCGCGGCTCCGACATCTGGCTCAACAATCCGCGCAGACCGCTGGAAGCCAGCGGCACCTCCGGGATGAAAGCGGCTATGAACGGAGTCCTCAACTGCTCGATTCTGGATGGCTGGTGGCCGGAAGCCTGCATCGACGGCGAGAACGGCTGGCAGATTGGCGACGGCTTCGAGACCACCGATTTCGAAGTGCTCGACAAGCATGACAGCGACGCGCTTTACGACACCCTCTTGAACCGCGTACTCCCTACCTTCTATGACAACCGGGAGAAATGGGTACAAATGATGCGCAAGAGCATCGAGACCACCCGTGTTGAATTCGCGAGCAAACGTATGCTGGATGAATATTACAGCAGAATGTATATCAAAGACTAAGCAGCGTATTTTTTAGCGTCAGTTTTTAGTTATACTACTGCTCTGACACTTTAGCCTATCCTGCCTTTTCCCCTGCTCCCGTCCGCTGCTGCGGATGGGAGTTATTTGCAATTAGATTCCCCTTACTTTTCAACGACATTCATAAATATCCTTTACTACACCCTTGTTAACTTAGGGACTACAACTCAAGCTTCTTTCATCGGACGTGCCTCCTTTCCCATTATCATGATTCCACCTAATTCCGCATATTGTTAATTAAAATTATTATAAAAAAGAATTGCTTTTCCCGTTTTATTTGTTATTATAGAACTTATACTAAATCTAATATCAAATCCTATTACGAGGTGATTGTATTCATGAGTCAGAGCAATAACAAACTTACAACAAGCTGGGGTGCCCCTGTCGGAGACAACCAGAACTCAATGACCGCAGGCTCCCGTGGACCTACCTTACTGCAGGATGTTCATCTGCTGGAGAAATTGGCCCACTTTAACAGGGAGCGTGTTCCTGAACGTGTTGTCCACGCCAAAGGAGCCGGTGCTCATGGATATTTTGAAGTCACTCAGGATTTGTCACAATATACCAAGGCAGCATTCCTGTCCGAAGTCGGCAAACGCACGCCAATGTTCATTCGCTTTTCCACCGTTGCCGGAGAGTTGGGCTCTTCCGATACGGTCCGTGATCCACGCGGGTTTGCAGTAAAGTTCTACACGGAAGAGGGGAATTATGATCTCGTCGGCAACAATACACCGGTCTTCTTCATTCGCGATGCGATCAAATTCCCGGATTTCATCCATACCCAGAAACGTCACCCGCAGACTCATTTGAAGAATCCGAATGCTGTTTGGGATTTCTGGTCTCTATCTCCTGAATCCCTGCATCAGGTAACCATTCTTATGTCCGACCGCGGCATCCCGGCTACACTCCGTCATATGCACGGGTTCGGCAGCCACACCTTCAAATGGGTGAATGCCGAAGGCAAGGCTGTCTGGGTGAAATACCATTTCAAAACTGAACAGGGCGTAAGAAATCTTGATGTAAATCTGGCAGCACAAATTGCCGGGGAGAACCCGGATTATCATACAGAGGATTTGTTTAACGCAATTGATAAAGGAGATTTCCCGGCATGGAAACTGCATGTGCAGATTATGCCTGTAGAGGATGCCGACACGTACCGTTTCGACCCATTCGATGTGACCAAGGTATGGTCGCAGAAGGATTATCCATTAATTGAGGTTGGCCGTATGGTCCTGGACCGCAATCCGGAGAATTATTTCGCAGAAGTAGAGCAGGCTACCTTCTCTCCGGGTTCTTTTGTTCCAGGCATTGAAGCATCCCCCGACAAAATGCTGCAAGGCCGCCTATTCGCCTATGCCGATGCCCACCGCTACCGGGTAGGTGCGAATCATAACCAGTTGCCGATTAACCGGCCTATTGCCGAGGTCAACAACAATCAGCGTGACGGTGCAATGAACTCCGGCAGCAACGGCGGCAGTTCTGTCTATTACGAGCCTAATAGCTTCGGCGGAGCAACGGAATCTCCGCAGCATAAACCAGCGCCATACAATGTTTCCGGTCAGGCAGACAGTGTCCCTTATGATCACGATGATCATTATACACAAGCCGGCGACCTCTACCGGCTGCTGAGCGAAGAGGAACGTGCGCGTCTTGTCCGCAATATTGTCGGTGCCATGACTCCTGTCGAGTTCGACGAAATCAAAATCCGCCAGATCGGCCACTTTTACAAAGCCGATCCTGAATTCGGTCAGCGCATCGCCGAAGGTCTGGGCTTTCCTGTACCTCTAGCTGAATAAAATCATATGCAAAACCCCGGACCTTGAGGTTCGGGGTTTCTTGCTGCCCTAAAAATGACGGTGTTTAGATCAGGAACAAGAGGATACTGTACTCCTATTCCCTATAAATACTCATCCAATGCTCCAGCCGGTGCTTTAGCTCCACTCTGGCCGAAGTCGGCTCCAGGATTTCCGCATTTGGCCCGTATTGCAATATCCACTTCATGAACTCTTTTTCATTGTTCACAGTCACTTCGAACAGCAGACTGCCATCCGGCTCATCGCTCATCCGCGGATGAACGAACAGTTCCTCTTCCTTTATATAACGCGCAATCTCCGGCTGGAACCGCACCTTGAACTTTATGTTTTTATTGCCGCGGTCGATGGACCAGGTATTTTTCAAATATTTCTTAATATTGAAGTTCCCCTTGTCGAAGCTCGCCTCCATTACCTCCACGTCCAGAAAACGGCTGATTCTGAAGGTTCGGATGGCCTTTTTAAGGTGGCAATACCCAATGAGGTAAAAGCGCTGATCCCGCGGAATCAAATAATAGGGATCGATCTCACGTTCCGTTGTCGCATCGCGCGACTGCGAGTGATATACAGCTCGGATCCGGCGCTGCTCCAGAATCGCCCCGATAATCGGCTGTAGAAAATTCCGGCTTTCTTTACGATAGGCGGGTGTGCCCATCTGAATGATGTCGGCAATGTTCTCCAGAATCCCATTCTGCCTGGATTTCTCCTTCATATGTGTACCCATTACTTTGTCATAAGCTGTATGGAAACCCGGAGGGATTTTGTCCTCATTGAGTACAGAAGGTAAAAGAGAGAATGCCAACGCTTCCTGCTCGGAAAAATCAAGCGGATAGAGAAAGAACTTGCCAAGAAACTTATAGCCGGTGCCTCTACCCTCATTCGTAACGGGCGCAAAATGGCTGATGATCTCAAGATCCCTGTAGATCGTTCTAACGTTCACATCACATCTGAAAGCCAAATCTGTCGCCGTAATACCAGGATTAGATTGAATCGCATTAATAATTCTGAAGATTCGAATTACTTTATCTGTCATTTGAGCTGCTCCTTAATACTTCCTGATCATTGAAGCCCGATATCGTAAATCTAATATACCAGCTTCACAGACCCGTTGGCTGTCACGAAACACACTTTCCGGCAAACAAAAAAACACGAAGGAACTATCTCCCAACGTGTTCGTCAAGCTACTATTAATTAGTTTGCTTTCCCTTTGCGATTAGCTATTGATCAAATGTATTCTCAACTCTTTCAGATAAAGTAAAGTAAGCAGTCCAGATTAGATTTTTTATTGGGTAATGTCCCACTCTAACTTTAATTTCACTAGACTGTAGCTGCTGCATGACTCTTGAGCACAAAGTACAAAAAAAAGCCTTGCATATCACAGGCTTCTTTTGTGGATTATTCTTTAAGCGGGTGATGGGAATCGAACCCACGCTATCAGCTTGGAAGGCTGAAGTTCTACCATTGAACTACACCCGCATAGGTGTACAATCGGGATGACACGATTTGAACATGCGACCCCCTGGTCCCAAACCAGGTGCTCTACCAAGCTGAGCTACATCCCGTTAATATTAAAAATGGCGCGCCCTGAGAGATTCGAACTCCCGGCCTTTTGATTCGTAGTCAAACGCTCTATCCAGCTGAGCTAAGGGCGCAAAATCTATATGGAGCGGACGACGGGAATCGAACCCGCGACCCTCGCCTTGGCAAGGCGATGCTCTACCGCTGAGCCACGTCCGCAAAAACATGGTGCGCGTGAAGGGACTTGAACCCCCACGTCGTAAAACGCCAGATCCTAAGTCTGGTGCGTCTGCCATTCCGCCACACGCGCACACTTTAAAGAAATGGTGAGCCATGAAGGACTCGAACCTTCGACACCCTGATTAAAAGTCAGGTGCTCTACCAACTGAGCTAATGGCTCTCGTGAAAATGGCTGGGGATATAGGATTTGAACCTATGCATGACGGAGTCAAAGTCCGTTGCCTTACCGCTTGGCTAATCCCCAATATTTATAATTAGCTAAAACACGGAACAGGGCGGATACTCTGCACTTCGTTGCGAGATTGCAAAGTAATTCTTGCGAAGCATATACTTCTGATCCCTGATGCCATACTAATGGCGGAACCGACGGGATTCGAACCCGCGATCTCCTGCGTGACAGGCAGGCATGTTAGGCCAACTACACCACGGTTCCAAATTGGTTGCGGGGGCAGGATTTGAACCTGCGGCCTTCGGGTTATGAGCCCGACGAGCTACCGGGCTGCTCCACCCCGCGTCAGTAAAAGTTATTGTTCCCTTGCGGCCCCAGAAAAACACCTGGAATCCATGCGAAGCTACAGCTTCTAAGGAAATGTTATGGTGGAGGCTGAGGGGATCGAACCCCCGACCCTCTGCTTGTAAGGCAGATGCTCTCCCAGCTGAGCTAAGCCTCCATGATATGACCCGTATGGGATTCGAACCCATGTTACCTCCGTGAAAGGGAGGTGTCTTAACCCCTTGACCAACGGGCCATGCTTGTTGAAAATTTGTGGCGGAGAGAGAGGGATTCGAACCCTCGAGACGCTTGTGGCGCCTACACGATTTCCAATCGTGCTCCTTCGGCCAAACTCGGACACCTCTCCATATGGCTCCCCGAACAGGACTCGAACCTGTGACAACTCGATTAACAGTCGAGTGCTCTACCAACTGAGCTATCAGGGAAAATGGTGGGCCTTAGTGGACTCGAACCACCGACCTCACCCTTATCAGGGGTGCGCTCTAACCAGCTGAGCTAAAGGCCCTTCTACCGTATATAAATATTAAGGGCAAAAAAAATACCACAGTGTGTGTGGTTGTCCGCTTGGCGGCGTCCTACTCTCCCAGGACCCTTCGGTCCAAGTACCATCGGCGCTGGAGGGCTTAACGGTCGTGTTCGGGATGGGTACGCGTGGAACCCCTCCGCTATCGCCACCAAACGGGCATTTACAGCGTAAATGCTTCAGGAACCTTGATTCCTGAAAACTGAATCCGAAACGAATCTGCGTCTTACTTGTTGGATAAGCCCTCGACCGATTAGTATTGGTCAGCTCCATGCATTGCTGCACTTCCACCTCCAACCTATCTACCTCGTCGTCTTCAAGGGGTCTTACTAATTGGGAAATCTCATCTTGAGGGGGGCTTCACGCTTAGATGCTTTCAGCGCTTATCCCGTCCGTACGTAGCTACTCAGCCATGCTCCTGGCGGAACAACTGATGCACCAGCGGTACGTCCATCCCGGTCCTCTCGTACTAAGGACAGCTCCTCTCAAATTTCCTGCGCCCACGACAGATAGGGACCGAACTGTCTCACGACGTTCTGAACCCAGCTCGCGTACCGCTTTAATGGGCGAACAGCCCAACCCTTGGGACCTACTTCAGCCCCAGGATGCGATGAGCCGACATCGAGGTGCCAAACCTCCCCGTCGATGTGGACTCTTGGGGGAGATAAGCCTGTTATCCCCAGGGTAGCTTTTATCCGTTGAGCGATGGCCCTTCCATGCGGTACCACCGGATCACTAAGTCCGACTTTCGTCCCTGCTCGACTTGTAGGTCTCGCAGTCAAGCTCCCTTATGCCTTTGCACTCTTCGAATGATTTCCAACCATTCTGAGGGAACCTTTGAACGCCTCCGTTACTCTTTAGGAGGCGACCGCCCCAGTCAAACTGCCCGCCTGACACGGTCCCCGTACCCGATTAGGGCACCAGGTTAGAACCTAGATACGATCAGGGTGGTATCCCAACGGCGCCTCCGCAGAAGCTTGCGCTCCTGCCTCTACGGCTCCCACCTATCCTGTACAGATCGTACCCAAATTCAATATCAAGCTGCAGTAAAGCTCCATGGGGTCTTTCCGTCTTGTCGCGGGTAACCTGCATCTTCACAGGTATTAAAATTTCACCGGATCTCTCGTTGAGACAGCGCCCAAGTCGTTACGCCATTCGTGCGGGTCAGAATTTACCTGACAAGGAATTTCGCTACCTTAGGACCGTTATAGTTACGGCCGCCGTTTACTGGGGCTTCGGTTCACAGCTTCGGATTACTCCTAACCGCTCCCCTTAACCTTCCAGCACCGGGCAGGCGTCAGCCCGTATACTTCGCCTTGCGGCTTCGCACAGACCTGTGTTTTTGCTAAACAGTCGCTTGGGCCTTTTCACTGCGGCCCCCTCGGGCTATTCACCCTACCGAGGCACCCCTTCTCCCGAAGTTACGGGGTCATTTTGCCGAGTTCCTTAACGAGAGTTCTTCCGCGCGCCTTAGAATTCTCTTCTCGCCTACCTGTGTCGGTTTGCGGTACGGGCACCTTCTCCTGGCTAGAGGCTTTTCTTGGCAGTGTGAGATCATGACCTTCGCTACTATAATTTTCGCTCCCCATCACAGCCCAGCCTTAACGGTGTGCGGATTTGCCTACACACCAGCCTCACTGCTTAGACGGACATCCATCAGTCCGCGTCACTACCCTCCTGCGTCACCCCATCGCTCATAGCGGATTACGGTGGTACAGTAATTTCAAACTGTTGTCCTTCGACTACGCCTTTCGGCCTCGCCTTAGGTCCCGACTTACCCTGAGCGGACGAGCCTTCCTCAGGAAACCTTGGGCTTTCGGCGGATCAGATTCTCACTGATCTTTTCGTTACTCATACCGGCATTCTCACTTGTATGCTGTCCAGCGCTCCTTACGGTACACCTTCAACCCACATACAACGCTCCCCTACCCCAGATGCAAAGCATCTAGCCATAGCTTCGGTGGTGTGTTTAGCCCCGTTACATTTTCGGCGCAGAGTCACTCGACCAGTGAGCTATTACGCACTCTTTCAATGGTGGCTGCTTCTAAGCCAACATCCTGGTTGTCTGTGCAACTCCACATCCTTTCCCACTTAACACACACTTGGGGACCTTAGCTGATGGTCTGGGCTGTTTCCCTTTTGACAATGGATCTTAGCACTCACTGTCTGACTCCCGGCAAGAAGTTAATGGCATTCGGAGTTTGACTGAGCTTGGTAACCCTTGCGGGCCCCGCACCCAATCAGTGCTCTACCTCCACCACTCCATTCACCGAGGCTAGCCCTAAAGCTATTTCGGGGAGAACCAGCTATCTCCGAGTTCGATTGGAATTTCTCCGCTACCCCCACCTCATCCCCGCATTTTTCAACATACGTGGGTTCGGGCCTCCAGTGCGTGTTACCGCACCTTCACCCTGGACAGGGGTAGATCACACGGTTTCGGGTCTACGTCCACATACTTAAGTCGCCCTATTCAGACTCGCTTTCGCTGCGGCTCCGGCTTCTCACCTTAACCTTGCATGTTAAACGTAACTCGCCGGTTCATTCTACAAAAGGCACGCCATCACCCCTAGATCGGGCTCTGACTTTTTGTAAGCACACGGTTTCAGGTTCTATTTCACTCCCCTTCCGGGGTGCTTTTCACCTTTCCCTCACGGTACTGTTTCACTATCGGTCGCCAGGTAGTATTTAGCCTTAGCAGATGGTCCTGCTGGATTCATACGGGGTTTCACGTGCCCCGCACTACTCGGGATCCGTCTCGGAGAGAACACAGTTTAGGCTACAGGGCTTTTACCTCTATCGCGGGCCTTTCCAGACCTCTTCGCCTACCATATTCCTTTGTAACTCCATGTGAGACGTCCCACAACCCCAAGGGGCAAGCCCCTTGGTTTAGGCTGTTCCGCGTTCGCTCGCCGCTACTGACGGAATCACTATTGTTTTCTCTTCCTCAGGGTACTTAGATGTTTCAGTTCCCCTGGTCTGCCTCTATCTCTCCTATGTATTCAGAGAGAAGTAACTGCGAATTACCACAGCTGGGTTTCCCCATTCGGACACCCCCGGATCAAAGCTTGCTTACAGCTCCCCGAGGCAGTTTCGTTGTTCGCCACGTCCTTCGTCGGCTCCTGGCGCCTAGGCATCCTCCGTGTGCTCTTATTAGCTTAACCAATGCGTTTTCCGTTAGGAAAATCGCTAGCATCGCTATAATTAAAACTTGTTTACACAAGTTTCAGCTAAAAGATGTTCTAAAACGCAAATTCGTTTCGGTATCCAGTTTTCAAGGATCAAGGTACTTCCTGAGAGCTTAAACTCTCAAAACTGACCAACGAGTGAGTGTTTTGGAAGCTAAGCTTCCGATTTGAATGTTTCCGTTGCAGGAAACGATTCTCCATAGAAAGGAGGTGATCCAGCCGCACCTTCCGATACGGCTACCTTGTTACGACTTCACCCCAATCATCTACCCCACCTTCGGCGGCTGGCTCCCTTGCGGGTTACCCCACCGACTTCGGGTGTTGTAAACTCTCGTGGTGTGACGGGCGGTGTGTACAAGACCCGGGAACGTATTCACCGCGGCATGCTGATCCGCGATTACTAGCAATTCCGACTTCATGCAGGCGAGTTGCAGCCTGCAATCCGAACTGAGACCGGCTTTGCTGGGATTGGCTCCACCTCGCGGCTTCGCTTCCCGTTGTACCGGCCATTGTAGTACGTGTGTAGCCCAGGTCATAAGGGGCATGATGATTTGACGTCATCCCCACCTTCCTCCGGTTTGTCACCGGCAGTCACTCTAGAGTGCCCAGCCTTACCTGCTGGCAACTAAAGTCAAGGGTTGCGCTCGTTGCGGGACTTAACCCAACATCTCACGACACGAGCTGACGACAACCATGCACCACCTGTCTCCTCTGTCCCGAAGGCCGCCACTATCTCTAGTGGATTCAGAGGGATGTCAAGACCTGGTAAGGTTCTTCGCGTTGCTTCGAATTAAACCACATACTCCACTGCTTGTGCGGGTCCCCGTCAATTCCTTTGAGTTTCAGTCTTGCGACCGTACTCCCCAGGCGGAGTGCTTACTGTGTTAACTTCGGCACCAAGGGTATCGAAACCCCTAACACCTAGCACTCATCGTTTACGGCGTGGACTACCAGGGTATCTAATCCTGTTTGCTCCCCACGCTTTCGCGCCTCAGCGTCAGTTACAGCCCAGAAAGTCGCCTTCGCCACTGGTGTTCCTCCACATATCTACGCATTTCACCGCTACACGTGGAATTCCACTTTCCTCTTCTGTACTCAAGCCACCCAGTTTCCAGTGCGACCTCAGGTTGAGCCCAAGGTTTAAACACCAGACTTAAATAGCCGCCTGCGCGCGCTTTACGCCCAATAATTCCGGACAACGCTTGCCCCCTACGTATTACCGCGGCTGCTGGCACGTAGTTAGCCGGGGCTTTCTTCTCAGGTACCGTCACTCCGGTAGCAGTTACTCTACCGGACGTTCTTCCCTGGCAACAGAGCTTTACGATCCGAAAACCTTCATCACTCACGCGGCGTTGCTCCGTCAGGCTTTCGCCCATTGCGGAAGATTCCCTACTGCTGCCTCCCGTAGGAGTCTGGGCCGTGTCTCAGTCCCAGTGTGGCCGTTCACCCTCTCAGGTCGGCTACGCATCGTCGCCTTGGTGAGCCGTTACCCCACCAACTAGCTAATGCGCCGCAGGCCCATCTCCTTGTAGCAGATTGCTCCGCCTTTCATCCTTCGTCCATGTGAACAAAGGAATTATCCGGTATTAGCTACCGTTTCCGGTAGTTATCCCAGTCAAAGAGGTAGGTTGCCTACGTGTTACTCACCCGTCCGCCGCTAAGTTATTCCAGAGCAAGCTCCTTCATAACTCCGCTCGACTTGCATGTATTAGGCACGCCGCCAGCGTTCGTCCTGAGCCAGGATCAAACTCTCCAAATTGGTATTTAGAAAGAGCGATTGCTCAATTTGAAACATCTGACGAGAATTTACATTCTCACGATGAAATTTCTAAAGCGTATAAATACGCTGTGAAACTCATCAGTTTCGGATCTCACTTGCGTGATTTCCATACTCACTCGTTGTTCAGTTTTCAAAGATCAAGCTCGTTGTCAGTGTCGATTATCTCGTCACCAGCAACTCTTATAATATATCACATCCAGCCGATCAATGCAAGCTCTTTTTTTTAACTTCTTTTCCGAGCCAGGCGTTGATGTTTCGTGGCCAGAAATAGAATATATCATGTATTTCAGAACATTGCAACACTTTATTTATATTCCCCCTTTTCAGCTTTATTATTCTGAAGACTCGCTGATTAGCAATTCGTGTACATCTCTTCTCAAGCTTAAAGGCGCTATTTTTACTGGAATACCGATACGCATGAGCATTTGAATAGTCTCTCCATCTGCTGCATAACTGCGGTGAATACCGCTATATAGCCTGCTCATTTCAGGATATTCCTCCAACACCTGGCTTAAAGGCTGTATGGCAAGCCCCAAACGGTGAGCGGACAGCACCAGCCTGCTGTATAACATTCCGCTGCGGACCTGGCTCAAGCGGCTGTTGTCGGCAGAACGAATCATGGCAAAGGCAGGCGTGTTGTTTACGGAAGTTTCAGTCGATGTGATGAATTGCTTGGAAGCAGCCTCTCCCTTGTTCAGCGAAGGAAACAGTGTAACCAGACCTTGCAGCATATGACGCATAAGTCCATCCGTTCCCTGCCCCTCTACGGAGAAGCCATAACGATATTTATTCTTCTCTTTTTCATTAGATCGGAATATCCTTGCTGACTCTTCCATTACCGTATCGACGCCCGCCTCAACAATAGACGCTTCTGTTATGTATGTTGCAAGCCGCTTCTTATTATCCGGATCTTGAACAATTTTTAAGGAAATATCCTTATTCTCTTGAAGACCCTGCAGCTCATCCACCTGCTCGGCACGCAGTGCATCCGATCGGTAAGCCCCTCTGTTGGTGTCCGAAAGGAATAAATACTTGTAGAGCGGATGGCTCACAGAGTTCATTCGGGTGAGAGTGATGACCGCTACAGGTTTGGTACGCATACTCTGCACAAGTCTCTTCTCATCATAGTCACCTTCCGGAAACAGCTCAATCGCTGTCTCATAACCCAGTTCTTCTCCAGCAACCCTGACATATTCTAAAAAAGTCCCCTGCGAAACCATGAACTGCCGCGCATATGGATCAACTGCAGGCGATAAACGTTCACTATCCGCATACAGAGCAAACTTCAGCGGATTGCTGCTGTCCAATTTGATCTTCCAAGGCTGCATGTTGTGGCTGCTGGCAGCCAAAAGCCCATGCGCAGCCAATTGCACCCTCGGGTCCGTGATTGCAGCAGAATAGCTCGGCTTCCAAGGCTGCAGATACTTCTGCTCCCGGAAGACTCCACTAATAAACATTAATGAAGCAAAAGTTATGACAAGCAAAACGCCAATCGCTGAAAGAATGAGAATCACCCGACTTCTCCACCTTATCCCTGTCATGTTCTCTCCCCCTTTAGTTACGGATAGACTCAAGCATGAGAGTAAATGCTGCCGTAACCAGTTCATCCGATGTTGTAGAATGCATGTGGCGGATGTATTTTTCCTTCTTATGCGCAGTATTCAGCACACCAATTACACAAGACCAAAGTACGAGAGCTGTTTTTACCACATCCAGGTCCTTGCGGATCTCCCCCTCATCCATCCCCTGACGCAAAAGTCCAACCAAATATTCCGTCATTTCTTCACCCAGGGCATAACATTCATCCCTTGCCTCGTCCGTCACCCCACTCTCAAAATCGAGCTCTGCGGTCTCATATTCAATAATGGCCTTGAAGTATTCCGGATGCTGCCTGCTGAAGCTGTAAAAAACATCTCCCATTTGCCTCAGACTCTCTATAGCTGTAACTGCGCCTGCATTCTGGATTTTCTGCTTCAGCAAACCGATCATCAGCCTATAGCCCCGAATCATAATTTCAAAATAGATTTGCTCCTTGCTGTTGAAATACACGTATACGGTTCTTTTACTGAACTCAGCCGCTTTAGCCACATCGTCCATAGTCGCCTGATTGTATCCTTTGGTAAAAAAGACATGCTCCGCCGCTTCCAGGATGTCATTTCGGCGGATCTGTTTTTCCTTCTCCCTGCGTTGATCGATTCCCAATGGTTTTGCCGCCCCCATATTACACTATAGTGTTTCAAAGTAAACTATCAGTTTACTTTGCTCCATTTTAAATGTTTTGTCAACCATTGGATTGCTCCAGAAAAGACCGGCAGCATGTTGAACAGTCACTTACCGCTCAATGTGAATGATTTGATGCCTATATGGTTACAGTAACAAACAGCAGTTTGGTTAAGGCCTATGCTTCCGAAGCGAGTTATGTACGAAGTGGACCCGAGAATCGGATGCTTACAATACTTTTAGGAGGTTCAGCATGAATACTCATGAATTTGTGGAGAAGTTTCAAGAAAATCAGCGGAAGGCGGAGAAGAACAAACGCCGGGGGAAGGGGTCACCAGAAGCAGCGCTGCCAACTAAACAACATGGTACAAATAAATAGACAAGGGGATGTCTGCAGAGCCGGTGGCTTTGACAGACATCCTCTTTTTTGCCGAAGGCCTTTATGGACCTTAGATTCGAAGGACTGGTTGCTTACTTGCTCAATTTCGCCACGCTTACGGCTACATTCTCCAACTGTGCTTTACTTAACGATTTATCCGGGGAGCTGATGGTGACATAGCGGTCAGCTACTTTGAAGGTCATCATTGCAAGATCACTAGGCGTGTACCATTTGCCTTCCGTTCCGTTCGACAGCTTCACTGTAGTTCCATCATACGAATCAGAGTAATCGCGGGGAGAAATAACCACTCTCATATGTTTGAACAGGAAGTTTACCCCATCCCCGCTGCCGTCAACTTTCTGGAAAGTATCTCCGCTGGTCATTTTGAATGGAGCATAAGCAGTCTCAAAGCCCTGGAAGTTTGCGAATGCCTTGTTGATCTCCTGTTTTTGCTCAGCGCTGTATGGAACGGCGGCTAATGTAACAGCTGAGCTGTTATTGGTACCCAGGATCACCTGGTTGGATGAGGCGTCGAAGGCCACCGGCACCTTCAGCACATCCGCCATCGCACGTACAGGCAAGTAAGTCGTATTATTATAAGTAATAGGAGCCAGTGTTTTGCCATTACCGTCTACCGGCGTATAATCCGCTCCGTTTACTTGGAAGCCAATGCTATGGTTCAGATAGGCACTAATCTTTTGCAGATTTGTTCCTGCGTACACACCTGCCGAGCCCGTAACCGCCATACCGAATACCATCGTTGCTATGATCTTTTTTTTGCTTTTCATTGAATATCGTCTCCCTTGCGAGTTGGTTTGTTATGTCCTTTGCTATAGTTCAATTTAATCATGAACTTGTTTCTAACTTGTATCCGGATTGTAAAGAAGGATTTCCAAGCAGAACAGCCCGCCTATCAATGCGATAGCGCGGGCTGTTTATGGTAATGAATCAGCATGGACGGCTGCCTGGTGCTGTAACTTTATACACCTCAGTGTACAGGATTTCCCTGTATTGATGGAATTCCTCCCGGTTTATCGGGCAGGGATACGTCATAATGCGCAGCGGCAGATCAGCCTGTCCTGTACGGAGCGGGGGCTGGTTATACTCATAGGCATTGAGGTGAAAGCCAAGCCGCTCATAAAACCCGATTCTCCGCTGCTCCAGTTCCCCGCTTGGCGGCTCTACCTCCAGCAGAATAGGAATGTCCGAACGGCCCATATAATTGAGCATCAGCTTTTTGCCGAGTCCTCCTCCCCTGATGCCGGGATCTACTGCTATATGCTCGACAAAACGCAGAGCCGGAAACTCCCACGCTGCCAAAAAGGCGAGCGTCCTCCCCTTAGCGTCCTGCTCAGTGAACAGGCGGTAGTTAGGGTTGTGCAGCAAAGATCGCTGCCCGCTGTAGGTTCTAATTTCACTCTCTGGAAAAGAAGATTTCATAATACCAAATATCTCATCAAAGGTTGTAGGGCCCATAATCAACTGCCTGCTTTCTGATAAAGTGTGTATCGTTTAGACTGCTGTTCAAAAGGTCTAGCCCTGCTGCAGCTTAACGGAATATGACCTTCCATTATATTGAAACTTAATCATATTGTTATCTAACATAAACTGTTTCATTTCCGTCTTCCGTTCCTGTTCAAGAGAATATACATATACTTCATATTCATAGCTGCCATCGCCATCAGGAAGCTGGCTCACCGATACATATAGCTTGTCCTGTTCCTCTATTCCCCAACTATAGAAGTAACCGCCTGCGGTACGAAAGGAGAGAATTTCAATATTGTCCGCCGGATCGCCGGTTTTCAGCGCCCAAGCCTGGTTCCTCAACGCCTGTGCGCCTCCCCGGAACATTGTGTACGTATGGTAGACTACATATTCACCTACACCCTGCAGACTATTGAGCTTTGTATATTCATCGGAAGCCTCCGGCAATGCCAGCGTCCAAAGCTTACGGGCCTTCGCAGCATTCAGCTCGATATCCGCCGGATCGCTAAGATAAACGGTGAAAGGCTCCAGCGGGATACCTGCCGGATCAGTACCTTCCCCCTCCATTGGGGGAGCAGGTGACCAGACGATCCCGGTTGAGGTTGCAGCCGCAAAATTATAACGCTTCGTCGCAACATTGTGGCCTGGGAAGAAATAAGTCATTCCTTTTAATTGAATAGAGAGTACATTTGGTTCCGCCGCTGAGTTAGACGGTCCGGGAACAGCCGGTATGACGGAAGCGCCAGGATTAGCTTGTGCCCCCTGTGAAACGAAAGGTGACGGAATGGACGAAGAATCCGCTGAAAGATTACCGGCAGCCACAGGCCGGCTACTGCAGGCTGACAATAAGCAGGACATTGTTAAGAATCCCGTTATAACAGGGATCGGTTTAAAAAGCATGCTGGAGTCTCCTTATCTTTCGTGAAGTTCTTTAATCTATATATTATAAGTCTTCCAAAGCTTGAATGGTCTAAATTTTGATAATTTTTCTCAAAATATGACTATAAATTACATTTTTCCCCTCTCAGATGTCCTTGTACTGCAACTGCGGATGGCGTTACACCTAAATCCAGGCTTCCGCTTCGCTCAGGAGGGGTAACCAGCGCACGGATCTGCGAATAACTCTCACGCCTTTATATAGGCATTATAACAAAATAGTCACAGAACCTTCTCTTACCCATCTTCACATCACCTCAAATTAGCATCTGGTACTAAGTAAAGTGCTATACTATAGAGTATGGATATACCATTACGTTTATATAGGAGAGGTTCATTTGGACAATCAGCATTGGATCGCACCGGAATTCTACAATCTGACTTCGGAAATGGAGCAGCATCCTTCCGATAAGATTGCGCTTAAATGGTTGCATGAGGATGGCGGGTACGAGGAAATTACCTACGGAAAGCTGCTAGGACAAGCTAACCGGCTTGCCGGCGGCCTTAAAGAACTCGGACTTCAACAAGGTGACCGTGTGCTGGTCATGGTTCCGCGCCGCATTATTGCCTACGCAATCTATCTCGCCTGCCTGAAGCTCGGGCTCGCCGTTATCCCTTCCTCCGAGATGCTCCGGGCGAAGGATTTATCCTACCGCCTGCGCCATTCGGAAGCGAGAGCTGTAATCGTCTGGTCTGAAGTTACCGCAGAAGTTAACAAAATCGCCGAAGATCTGCCGGCCTTAGATTACCGTCTCTCCGTATCCGGACATGAAGATGACCTTGGTGAAGGCTGGATCAGTTTGGAGAGCCTTATGGCGGACAAGCCGGATACTTTCCCGGCCGTAGCCAGCCGCCGCGACGATATTGCCATCCTTGCTTATACCTCCGGCACTACCGGCAACCCTAAAGCCGTAGTTCATACACATGGCTGGGGATATGCGCACCTGCGGATCACCTCATCCCTATGGCTGGACATCCGCGAATCAGATACCGTCTGGGCAACTGCAGCACCGGGCTGGCAAAAATGGATCTGGAGTCCGTTCTTAACTGTGCTCGGCAATGGAGCCACCGGCTTTGTCTACAATGGTCCATTCCATCCGGACCGGTATCTGCAGCTGCTTCAGGATCAAGCCATTCAGGTATTATGCTGCACTCCGACGGAATACCGCTTAATGGCCAAGGCTGAAGGACTGCCGCAATATGACCTGTCAAAACTGCGCTGTGCCGTATCCGCCGGCGAACCTCTGAACGAGGAGGTCATCCGGACCTTCCAACAGCATTTTGACATTACCATCCGCGACGGCTACGGCCAGACGGAAAGCACGCTGATCATTGCTGCGCTGAAAGATCAGCCTATCCGTGTCGGGTCTATGGGCCAATCCATCGCGCCGGGCATTGTCGAGGTGATTAATGAGGAAGGGCAGCCGGTTCCTGCGGGTGTTGTCGGCGATATCGCCGTGCATTTAAGCATGCCTGCCCTGTTCCAGAACTATTACAAAGACCCTGAACGCAAGGCGAATTGCTCCCACGGAGAATATTTTGTCACCGGAGACCGGGCGCGCAAAGATGAGGATGGCTATTTCTGGTTTGAAGGCCGGGGAGACGATATCATCATCAGCTCAGGCTACACCATCGGTCCTTTTGAAGTGGAAGAAGCCCTGATGAAGCATGCCATGGTTAAAGAATGCGCAGTTGTGGCCAGCCCTGACGAGATCCGCGGCTCGATCGTAAAAGCCTTTGTCGTGCTGAAGGACAACAGCGCAGGCACACCGGAGCTGATTAAGGAATTGCAGAGTCATGTCAAGGAAATGACAGCCCCTTATAAATATCCGCGCAAAATTGAATTCATCACGGATCTTCCGAAGACTACCTCCGGCAAAATACGGAGAATTGAGCTGCGGGAGCAGGAGAAGCGGTCTGTGCAGGGGGAATAGATGACAGTAGCTAAGTATCGTATCAGTATCAATCCTAACAAAGAGCAGCCCGGATTCAGGCTGCTCTTTATTGCGGGTACAGTATCAATTTTATCATTCGGACTGCTTAAAGCAGCAGCGACATCAACGAGTAACTGAACCGAAGCCCCCGCCCATCGTATTCCTCATTCCCGCTACGCGTTTGACGGCCAATAGCATAAAAACAAAAACCAACCCAAGCACAAGCGTTGTTACAAGACTTCCCTCTACTCCAAACTCTCCTCCGGTCATCCAATCGGCACCCGTTAATTTCAGCGAATACAACCCATGTGGTATATTTCCGCTGACTGCGATGCCCAGTACATACCCTTGAAACAGATTCCACGAGATGTGCAGAGCTATCGCAAAATATAAGTTTCCTGTCCGGATGACCATCGTTGAGAAGATAAGGGCTATCAACACAATATTAAGAAAGCAGATCCCGTTGTAGCCCGGATTGGCCATATGCGCCAGTGAGAACAGTACAGAGGTGATGGCCACGGCCCAATAAAGGCCCACGCGACTAGCCAGCAGATGCTGAATAAATCCTCTGAACAGAATTTCTTCGCAGATTCCAGCTAGGATTGCGGTGATGACCAGATCAACGATATCTAGCCGCATAAATTGAGGATTGGCCCACTCCCCCTGAAAAGTTGCTGAGCCGAGGCCCCACAGCAGCAGAGCAATACATGTCAAGAGTAGCACACCGCTAATGAATCCTTGAATGAATCTGGCTCCGTCAGGCCGCGAAAATCCGATAGAGGTTAAGGGAAGTTTATGCAGGACACGCATCGTGAACCATACAGTGATAAACGTATAAAGACCATCTGATTTGAATATCCTCACCCAGCCGTCTTGGTCGAACCATTGCCGGGAATCCACCCGCAGCGAGACCCCAAACGAGACAATCATTGTAATAGCAAATATTGCCGCTGTCAGCAGCAGTATCTCCCATCCTGCTCTGATTTGGCGGTTTTTATTTCTGAATAGATTTTGCATCTGATCTGCACCTTCCCATTACCAGTCTGTCCATTAGACGGTAAAAAAAGGAATAAACCCTGCAACAGATTTGGTTTATTCCGCCCAATATTCCGCAGCCGGATTGAGGGCAGCACCTACCTCGCCTTCTTTGACCAAATCGCAGTCGAGATACCCCTCCTCATCCAAAAAATAAACTTCCTGCTCATAGAATTCACATAACGTCTCCAGAAATTTCTGTGGCGAATCATACATCACAACCAGATCGCCGTAGTCATGCAGCAGGTCGCAAATCCGCTCCGTTCCGTCAGTGGACCGGTAGTAGCAAATAAAGTCGCTGCCATAATTGGTCAGAACCGGAAGAATCACTCCGTCGGTCTGGTGGCCCTTCTCCTCCAGAATGCCTGCCAGCACCTGCATTTCCTGCTTATATTCCTTGATATGAATCAGTCTGTATCCCGGTATGAACTCAATCAGGCTCGGTTCTTCCTCATCGCTGCCGGTACCGGAAACCGTGCTGTAGATTACTTCTAGAAGCTCCGGCACTTCGGGCACTATGCTGCTGATTGAAGAGTTACTGTCTTCCGGACGGCTTCCCAGGCTGGCAATATAATTGGGGCGCAATTCCCCGGAGAGCTTAAGAAATTCCTGAAATTGCTCAGAGAGCATTTCGGTTGATGGGTTAGTGTTCATGTTGTCATCCTTTGTGTAATTGATATAGGAAAAGATTACTGCTGCAATGTTCCGTTCTCTTCCTCTTGCCACCTTACTATATATCCGCCGGGCTTAGCAATGGAGTGATCGGCTGGAACTAAAAACGAAGAGCCAAGGACTTGTCCAGTCCTTGGCTCCCGCTATATTACCGCTAACTATTTTGTCGCTGAAATCCACAACTTCTCCAGCCATTGATCGAAATCCTCGCCCTTCTCACCTTCGTAAGCATCGTAGACGTCGATTCTCATCTTCTTCAGCTTTTCCTTGAACTCTTCATACGAATGGTCTTTAGGGAGACTCTTCTTGATGCGCAGCGCAATCTTGGATACGCCTCTGAACAGCTCTGCCTTATTCTTCGACGGCACCTTCACATCTTCACCGAAGGCTTTCAGCTTCTCATATGCAGCTTCTTGAACGGTATATACAGGATCGCTAATCATCAGGCGATTCAGAATATCGATAATTTGTTTGTGCTTCGTCTGTCCCAGCTCTTCCACTGCAGCAAGACGCGCTCTCCAATCCGCCGAACGGCCGGCGGCTTTCTTCAGCTCCTCGTAATTCTCGGGCAGCTCTTGGTTCACTTCTTCATTATTCAAACGATACAATCCCCTTCTTGGTTAAATCTGCTGATAGTGCAATTCTACCGTACTGCACTCCTTGATTTCAATCTTTTGGCCAAACATTAATACGCCGTAAAAAAAATCCTGCAGAATCACCCTCGTCTTCTATAGATTGCAGGCATCTTCGATGTGCCTTATGCCTGATACCAGCGCGGAATGACTCTACAGAAATAATCATAATCCTCCAGCGCCATTCTGCCGCGTGTCATCATGCATTCAATGTCGGCTGCCCCAAAGGGGATCGACCACTTAATCGAAAAAAGTGAGCTGTAAGCCACGTACAGTGCCTGCCTGTTCCAAAATTCCTCTGGAGGCGTTCCTTCGAAATATCCTTCAAGCTTGCCTACGGCAAACGGAACGCTCCGGTCTCTGTCAAAAAACTGCAGCTTATAGAACTCTTCAACATAATCTCCGTT
Source organism: Paenibacillus sp. FSL L8-0470 (assembly GCF_038008625.1). Classification (NCBI taxonomy): domain Bacteria; kingdom Bacillati; phylum Bacillota; class Bacilli; order Caryophanales; family Paenibacillaceae; genus Paenibacillus; species Paenibacillus sp. FSL L8-0470. The sequence goes on along the minus strand of NZ_JBBOZM010000001.1, from coordinate 861,063 downwards.
GTCCCAGCGGTTGAAATCAATAACTCCAATCCCGCCTTCAGGAGTGTAGATGAGATTGCCCATGTGAAAGTCTCCGTGCTGGTAGACCTTTTTCACGTTATGGATCAGCCCGATATTTTCTTTTACATAAGCAATAGCTTGCTCATCACCCTCCAAATGATACGGGCAGTCTTCATATTGTTTGATGCGGGCCAGAATTTTGGCCTGCATCTGTTCTTCCCATTGAGGGAGGTCATTGCTATTCGGGATGGAGTGCATCAGCTTCAATATCTTTCCCGCCTCCACGCCAAGCTCATACTGTTCCTTAGCTGTTAGCATAAGCAGACACTCCTCCAGCGGACGCCCCTCTACCCACGTCAGCAGCATATAGGTATACCTGCCTTGGCCGCATGTTCCGAAATCAATCACCCGCGACATCGGAAAATCAAGCTTATTAAACAGTTTTAGAACCTGATGCTCTGCCTGCTTCCGCTGGAAGGCTTCAATGCCTGAGATCCTCAGCAGCAGCTTGCGCCCGGCCTCATCCTCAACATAATACTTTTTATCCTCCGACCAGCCCTTAAGTACCGGTTCAATGATTGTCCACGATTCTGCCCCGTGAATTCCGCTTAGCTCCTCATGCAATTTCCTCTCCCCCTTAAGATCTAGAAGACAGAGATTCCCCAAACAAGCTTCTGCTTATAATTATTTTTCCCGCCAGTTCAGGCAACAATATCTTAGCATAAATGGACGCTACTGGAAATCCAGTACGGACTGGCAGAAACCAGAATTATCCACCCGGAAAGTGGGGGCTCTCATTCCCCTGTAATGGATGAAAGTGGTAAAATCTTTGTACGGGACGGATTAACTTCAGCCCTAATCTGTTCGAAATAAGAAACAGGAGAAGGTGGTACTCATTCCAGCAGTTATTACAGCAGGCTGCATTGCAGTCCTTGCATTGGTCGGACTAGTCTTGAGATTCCTACAGGTACGGAAGCAGATGAGCGCCTGTGAGATCATATTTTCTGAGCGTTCGGCTAACTTCTATGGTCTTTCTTCCCTGGGCCCAGGTCAATTCCGCGGAAACGGCTGGCTGGCCTTGACCAAAGATTCCCTGATGTTCAAGATGTATTTTCCGGCCAAAAGCTTAACCATTCCCCTTGAAACGATAAACAGGGTGGAGGCCGTGCGTACCCATCTGGGCAAAACAGGAAAAGCAGGTTCCTCCCTGCTCCGTATCAGCTATCTCTCGGGAGAGCACGAAGAAGCTGCCGCCTGGAACGTGGATCATACAGCACAATGGATCGAAGGGATTAGGGCAAACGGTAGAAACGGAGCAAATGGTACAACAGACCTCTTTTCCCGGGAAAGAAATCGGCAGTCATAAAGAGGCAACCGTGTGCTCTATAAAGAGATGGAGAATGGCAAAAACGCCGACAGACTGCTTCCAGTGTTTGAATTTTCATTGTGGATTTGGGCAATCATAGAGTTTCTTACATGCTTCTATTGCACATTGTGTGTTTAATTAAAGACATGCCCAATGCAAGGACAATACACATCTTCCACATAAAAATTGACAAATTTCGGATGACGGTGTTACGCTCACAATGCGTTCTTTAAATAGAACAAATCCGCCAACGGATCTGTTCACATTCCACTAAGGAGAGTCTCTATGACTGACCGGTATACCCTTGATAAAAGGAGCTTATCTAAGGAAGTATTACTTCTTCTTGCACTGCTTACAGCTGACAACATCGATGATATGGCGGAACAGAATCCGGAGCAGTTCGCGGATATCGACTGGGAGCTGATGATCCGGCTATCGCTGCATCACCGCGTTTATCCTTTTTTATATCCTAAGCTTAGCCGCATGCAAGGTGAAGCTGTACCGTCTTTGGTTACCCAGCGTTTGAAATGGGAGTACCGCAGAAATACCGTCCAGATGCTTCAGCTCAGCGGTGAAATGGGGAATATCGGCGAATCGCTGGCCCGGCTGAATATCCGTTCTCTGTTTCTGAAGGGTCCGGTGCTTGCACAGGATTTATACGGTGATATCTCGCTGCGAACCTCGCGTGACCTCGATTTTATTGTGCCGATGGAACAGCTGACCGAGACGGAAGCATTGCTGGTCTCTCTCGGTTACGTGAAAGAAGAGGAATTCGAGAGTATATTGGGAGACTGGAAGTGGCGCGAACATCACAACACCTTCAATCACCCCGCCAAATACATCAAGGTTGAGGTTCATTGGCGATTAAGTCCCGGGCCTTCTAAGGAGCCTGATTTTGATGAGCTTTGGAAACATGCACGGACAAGCAGCCAGCTCGGACAAAACGTCCATTACTTGGGCAGGGAGGATTTGTTCCTGTTTCTGGCTGCGCATGGCGCAAGGCATGGCTGGTCGAGGCTGCGATGGCTGCTGGATATCAAACAGCTGCTTCTGCAAGAGCCCGACGCCGGCGTGTTGACCGGGCTGCTCCGGCGTTATAATTACGACAGCGTTGGTGGGCAAGCCTTGATCCTCGCGGCGGATTTGCTGGAGGCGCCGATTGCTCCCGGTCTGTCCGGGTTGACGGACAAGCCGAAGCCCCGCCGGTTGGCACAGCTTGCACTTTTCTATGTGGCACGAATGGTTAATCTGCACAATCCGCCCCTGGAGCCCGAGGTGGAGCGGCATTACAAATATTATCAGCCGGCGATTCTTACGCCGTGGCATCAGTTCCTGTATGCAGCGGGCTTCCTTTATCCTTACGCGGTGGATGAGAAAACGCTGCCCCTGCCGAAACCACTGCATTTTCTTTATTTCCCCCTACGTCCCTTCTTATGGACTTGGCGAAAACTAACCGGCAAAGAGAATTAACATATTTACATAAGTGTGATAAGGCAGCTGCTACAGGGCGGGCCAGAAACAATGTACAACGTGGACTGAAGATACACGCCTGTGGTTTGGGTTTGGGTTTGGGTTTGGGTTTGGGTTTGGGTTTGGGTTTGGGTTTGGGTTTGGGTTTGGGTTTGGGTTTGGGTTTGGGTTTGGGTTTGGGTTTGGGTTTGGGTTTGGGTTTGGGTTTGGGTTTGGGTTTGGGTTTGGGTTTGGGTTTGGGTTTGGGTTTGGGTTTGGGTTTGGGTTTGGGTTTGGGTTTGGGTTTGGGTTTGGGTTTGGGTTTGGGTTTGGGTTTGGGTGCGAGTGCGGGTGCTAGTTCATAGTGCCGGTGCAAGTTCATAGTGCGGGTTCGGGTTCATAGTGCGGGTGCTAGTTCATAGTGCCGGTGCCGGTGCGAGTACTGGTGCGAGTTGGGGTTTCCCCTCTGTTTGGTTAGTTGTATTTCGTGCAGTTATACTCCAGCTTTTCGTGTTCGATATGGATATAATTGCACTCCTTACATCTATTTTAAGGAATTTGGCTAAAAGTGAGCAAATTCCTGTTTTTAGTTGCACAGACTACATCTAACTCTCAGAAACAGCCGCTGTCGCACCAAATAGCTGCAGTAACTACATCTAACTCGGCTGCTGTCCAAATCAAACCTTCATCTATATAAGCTAACCTTGAGATTGCGGCGGAGTGATGATTTCGTGTGCTTAATGGAGGAAGACACAGGAGAAGGATGTGGGGGGCATTGGGTGAGCTGGGTATCGCGTGTGCAGGGTGGGTAAACTGAGTTTAGGATGTGCCGAGCGTTGCATGTGCGGGATGTTGGGTAAACTAATTTTAGGATAAGCCGAGCATTGCGTGTGCGGAACGTTGGGTAAACTAATTTTAGGATGAGCCGAGCGTTGCAAGTGCGGGGACGACTGGGATATCTTAGAGGGATTGATAGATGACGGGCGAATGGACGAATAGATGAGTAGACGAATGGACGAATGAATGAATGAATAGACAAATAGACAAATAGACAAATAGCATGGCCTCTCGCTACCGAAAATCGGCAGCGAGGGGCTTTTGGTATCCTATCTATCAGCCAATTTGGTATGGAGTTTGAAGATGATTGCACTTTGTACAGCAGAATTCCACCGAAAGCAGGTATATTCGATTCTACTGTACTTTTTTGCAGTCAAATTTCGAAGAACCGCCGATATGCAGCTATATCTGTGAAATCTAGTGTAGGAATACAACAGACTGCTATCCGAGCACATGCCTCGCCAGCTTCAACCGAAACTGTGCGTCGCCTACATCGCCTCTTCCTGACTGCTGAGCAACCGGCTGAACATGCCGCCCTTTTCTGAGGCCAGACCGCCGAACACGCCCTGCTGGATGACCCGCCTGGTCGATGACCAGAATCTGATCGGCTCCCCGGATGGTGGACAACCGGTGGGCGATCACGATTACCGTAACGGAATGCTTTAGCCGTTCGAGCGCTTCCTGAATCCGCTTCTCGTTCTCAGTATCGAGCGCGCTTGTTGCCTCATGGAATGGATGGAAGGCTTGCGGATAATCGCGCGTGCCAGCACCAGACGCTGCCGTTCGCCGCCGGACAGGCGGATGCCCCGGTCACCGATCAGCGTATCCAGTCCTTCCGGCAGCTTGCGGACAAAATCGGCCGAAGAAGCAAACTCCAGCGCTTCCCACAGTTCTTCCTCGCTGGCATCCGGTTTGATCATCGTCAGATTATCGCGGATCGTCGCGTTGTAAAGAAAAGGATCCTGCGCTACATAACCGATGGAGCGCCGGTAAGACAGCAGGTTGTCTCCTGAAACAGACTGACCGTCGGCCAAGATCTCGCCCGCTTCCGGCTGCATCAGGCCCATGAGCAGATCGACTAGCGTGCTTTTCCCTGCGCCCGAACGTCCGACAATCGCCGTCATCTTATTAGCCGGAATCACCACATTCACCCCTGGAGCGAATATTGCGGCTCCTGCGGATCATAACGGAAGTTCACGTTCCGGGCTTAAGCTTTGCTTCAAAGCCATAGGTGCAACTTGCTTCGCACTTTCCCCTTCCGCACCATCTTCAGCAGCCTGCAGGCATTCTTCCTGCAGCGCCTGAAGCTGCTTGAAGGAAGGCAGTACGGAGGCGAGCTGCTCCATCAGCGACTGAAGGGCAGCAAAGGTCGGCCACAGCCGGGCAAACACGAGGATAACCAACAGGAAAGCTGGGCCCTCTGCGTGCAGAAACCGGAAAGACACGAAGATAAACGCAGCGATCAGGAGCGTCGACGACATTTTGTACAGCAGCTGGGAATTCGAGCGCAGTCTTGTATAGTCCAGCTGCTCGTTTTTGACCTCAGCGGTAAACCCATGAAGCCATTCCAACCGGGAATGCTCCAGATTATTGCTTTTGATATCCTTAATTCCGTTCAGTTGGTCCGTGATTCCGGCTAGATACATCTGGCCGAGCTGAGAGCTGCGACTGCCCAGCCTCTTGGCTTTGCGGATGAATCTGCGGGAGAACAAGGACAGCAGGACCGCACATACCAGTACAGAGAGAGTCATCTTAGGGGACAGCCAGAAGGCGAAGCCGATCTGTACCAGTGTGAACAGGAGCGAGGTGAGAAACTGCAGAAAACAGCTGATTCCAGCGAGCACCCTCGCCATTTCCGTGGTCATTACGTTAATAAGGTCCGACGTGCGCTTTTTGAGGAAAAAGGCCCACTCCGACTGCAAAAGTGCGCTGTAAACATCATACCGCAGCTGCCGGCTGTAGCTCTGCTGAATCTCCACATTACGGACTGCGACGAAACGCGAAATCAAATTTTGACAAAGCACGATAAAGACATACCCGCCGAGCACAATCCCAAGCGCCGTCGTCTGCGGCAGCTCTGACAGGAAACCGAGCATAGGAATACTGTACCCCGCTCCTGTTCCGCCTAGTTGAATACCGGCCATTCCCAGCATCGGTACAAGCAGCAGAATGGCTGAGCTCTCCAGCAGTCCGCTGATGACCATGCCAAGCAGGTTAAGGTACAGTTTGACTCCGGACAAGCGCTGAAGCTGCCGGATGTAATAGATTATGGCTTGCATGGTCCCACCTCGATTACTCGGCTTGTAACACTTTGGCAAACTTCTCCACAACTACAAAACCCTGCATGGCATCATCGCCGGAGACATAATAAGCTCCGCTGCGCAGCCAGGCATGGGCGATCATTTGACCTTGCTTATCTCTGGCAACCCCCATATAGAGTGTGCTTTCAATCCCGCGTCTCTCTAACATCTGTAGTCCAGCCACTGCACGGACCATACAGGTGCTCTTAGGGCGTATAACGGCTGATGACACGAATCGCTTTCGTAATATGCTTAATCCGGGGAATATCGGCCGCATTGGACACCGCAGAGGTCTCCTGAGACTGTATCCCCAGCCGTGGAGCCGTTCTTGCAAACGGAAAAAGAAGTTGGATTCTCACCAGAAAAAGCCTCCATAATGCCTCTGGAATCAGCGCCACAGCAGCCTTGTCAACGGTCAGCAACAGGCGGATGCGACGGAGGGTTGTCATGATCCGCTGACAATTACGACGAGATCCTCATCCAGCAAACTTTGCACAAAAGCAACCACATCCTGCTCGGCAAGCTCCGCCGAAACTTCAAAAATCTCCTGAATGGTCTCCACAATCCGTGTTACGGTAACCGGTGATGCCAGCGCCGACCAAATCTCTCCGCCAACCTCACCCAGATTGTAGTACTTGCCATTCTTCACGTTCAGCATGACTTTCTCGCCGTCCATGTCACTGGCGATATTGCCCTCACGCTGCACAAGGACCGTTTCGAGGGACAAAATATTTGTAGTACTCATAGGTTCATCTCTCCTCCACTTGATGTTGGATCGTTTCATATATAAGCGAAGCTTGTGCCGGGGCACTGAAGCCTGCTTCAGGACGGGTAAGCCGGTACATCGGCAGCCGGTTAACGAAAGAGGCCAACATGCCAAAATGCCATTCGCGGATCCCAATCCGGTCAATCATTGCCTTTTGATAAGTGTGATTAAATAAAGTATGGAACCGTTGGCCGCTGATGGCCTGTAGAGCTACCGGGCTTTCTCCGGCCGCCGACAGTTCAAACACACCTGCGAGCGGCAGCGGTTCAGCCTGGAAGCGGTCATGCACGGGAACGGCAAATTTGGTTTCACGTTCGAATAACGGGCGGTAAGAGGACGAATTCATTCCCAAATAGTCCAAGCTCTGCTGCCATAGCTTTTGCTGCGGATAGCCTGGAACTGCTAATGGATGTCCATTTTGCACCATAACGGGAATAACGTCGTCGCTGATCAGCAGGTGGCCCTGATCCATCAAATAGGAGGCGAGTGTCGATTTACCTGCCCCTGAACGCCCAACCAGCGCGTAAGCCTTGTTGTCCAGTACAAGCGCACTGCCGTGAAGAGGGAGAATTTTTTTGCATCAGCAGAACGCCCATGCAGCTTCCCAGAATAAAGAGCCGTACACAGTCGCCGTCCGCACCTGGTGCAGGTGACACTGTAATCGTACTGCCGTCCCGAATGGAGAAAATAGCGGTGTCCTTGGCCTCAAACATAACTTCGTTCCCTGATACACCAGGCTGGGTGTGACCTTCGGAATGGCCTGCCAACGCTCCGACAAGTCTTCTTGAATGACCGACACACTGCCGATCAACCCCGGCTGGTCCGAAAGTGGAAGCTCCGGCAAGGGAAATTCACTATGAATTTGCAGGCCAAATGCTTTATAAGCCAAGCCTTGAACGATACTCGCCATACGATTCACTCCATCCTGTAAATTCACATATTCTAAAAGGTGATGATGAAAAGATAGCCCTTCTCCCCCTTCAGCAAGCATAGGGGGATGAGGGCCGCACGACCAAAAGCAGTCTTAGGAGTAGTGCACGATCTCATCCGGATCATCTTGGAAGGAGTCGGCGAGTTTAAATCCTGGTCCAGCCATAGTCATTTTAACGTCGAGCACTTCCAAAGCAGGCTTGCTGTATTCCTTTTTCATATTCTTTCACCCCCTTTCAGGCGTCTTGCTATCAGGATAATGATTTCAGAAAGCGGTAAAATACAAGTCCCCGTGTAAGGAGGCGGAACTCTGAATTGTAAATCATCTCCGGTTTAGGCTCACTAATCCGGTCCAAACATCCCGCAAGCCCGTTGTTGTTCAAGTAGGCTGCAGTCAGGGGGTCCTTAATCATTTCCCGAAGCTCTCCGAGGAAGGTATCCCACTGCGGCAGCATCCGGAGAATCCCGTCTGCCCCCTGCACTCCGCGCTGCTTCCGGTTCATTCTGACCTCATCCGGCAGACGTCCCTCCATGGCCCTGCGAATCAGGGAACGGTCCACACCGTTCTGGACAAACTGTCCCTCCGGCACGGACAGGCAGAAGCGGATCACGCGCAGATCATTCGTGGGATCACGGTCCCATACCCGGTACTTCAGCGACATCTTGGTAGCCACTGTTCCGTTGACATTCCAGATATACGGCTGCTCAAAATGCTTCTGACGGATATCATAAACAGTCTGCGAAGAGGGTCTACGGTCCATATTGAATTCCCGAAGACGTTCATGGACCTCCGTTCGTTTGGCAAATTCGGGATGAATCAGCTCAAGCTGCATCTCCCGTTTGCGGGGCAGCAGCCGCTCAAGCGACGGAAAGGCCTTTTTGCCGACAATCTGCAGCACCTTTCTGCGGTTCGCTTCCATCGACTGATTGTATTGCTTATTCTCACGGTAAAAAGAGAGCCACCGGAATTCACGAATCAGCTTGGCCTGATAATCCAGTGCAGGTCCCTCATAAACACTCCAATTGCCTCTTTGTCCACTCAGCAGAACACCAAGCCCCTGCTGTTGTGCCTGTTCAAATATGCCTTTAAGCCAGTAAGAATTTTCAATGAACTTGTAGGGCATCTCCAGAATATCCAGCCATTCGTCAATCTCGGTATAAGGACTCTGCTCGGGAAAGTTCAGAAAGCTCGGCTGAATATTCCCTACATGATCAATCGTCTCCTGAATAAAGGGACGCTCATCAGCTACCCTTTTGCCCAGATTAAAACCGGTAAAGCTGTCTACAGGATAATAACTGAAGGTATGCAATGGTTTCCCGCGGCGACGGAGCTCTTCAGCAGCGAAGCTGACTACCGAGCCGGAATCAAGCCCCCCGCTCAGGTTGGCACCGGCGGCAAGATGGGTCCGAAGCCTGTCTTTGACCGCTTGTCCGAATACTTCGCGGAAGGCTTCCTCGTATTCCCCGTTGGAGCCAAGACGCAGTTTAGGCGGTGCCTGCAATATAAAGTAACGGGAGAATGTAATTTTCTCCCCGGTTATGGTCATGGAATGCGAAGGCGGCAGCTGTTCAATAGCTTGATAAACCGTTGAAAAGCAGTCCGTAGCATCGACTCTATTCTGAATAGCCAGAAACTCTGAGACCCATTCTTCATTCAGCTTGTGGCTTACACCCGGCATAGACAGCAGCGGATGAATAACTGTGCAAAAAGCGAAACTTTCAGTGGATCTATGAAAATAGAGCGTCCGGTTGCCGGAGAAATCTCTGGCTCCGAAAAGAGATCGCTTGCGCTCGTCCCAAATCATGAAGGCAAAGTCTCCTATCAGGTGAACAGGTGTCTGATCTCCCCACTTCTCGTAGGCGAGCAGGATGAGCAAGCTGTCGGGTATGGTGTCCCGGTCTTCATAGGGCACCTGAAGCTGCCCAAACAGCTCGCTGCGGTTGTCGATAATGGCATCCGCTGTAATTGCCAGCCTCCGCTCGGGATCATAAAACGGCAGCTTTTCGTTCAAGGATTGTGGAGTAATCCACTGCGCACGGCAACCGAGGAAAATCCCCTGACCCTGCCAGCCCCTCGCATCATCCGCAGGATAACGGCTCAGCTGCTGCATAAGACCCGGTCCCTGATCAGGATTAAGATTATGGTGCTGCAATTGGCAGATACCGGCGATTGCGCTCATTTTGTGGCCTCCACCTGTATAAAAAATCTCCACTCGGCTCTTAAAACCCGGCAGGAGTTTTCCAGCGTTTATATTTTAATAGTTCTTAATAAAGAACACTTCTTAATATATAAGATAACGGTATTGCCATTCATTGTGAATAGCACCTGAGACTACTTTTAGGTATCCTTTAGCGTATTGACCTCAGTAGACTTTTGTGGTATGACAAAATAACTCTTTTGACCGTAACGGGTTCTAGATTGCATGTAAGAGGTACAACAGGATATTATTTCCACATAGAAAAAACCGTCCAGGAGAGATCCTGGGACGGTGAGAGTACATGTCTCCGTTGGTAGTAAGTTCGATATTACTGCTTCCGGGAATAGTTAGTGCCGTCGGTTGATTGTTGTTCGGCCATTGCTTACTATAATTAATAGTATCGGCAACCTGATCAGTCAGCCACCAGACAAGCAACATCCTAAATATAAGGATTAAGGAGTGGCTATTGTGTCAATTGAATCTCCACCATTTAGCTGACGCTTGAAGGGGTGGATTCTTGCGAACAGAGGAGCAACCTCCTCTTATGGGCAAGCGATCCCTGCGTTCCCGCAGTTCTACGTTTTATTTTTATAGGTAATGCTATACCGCTACCTGTTTGATATTATGAGCCGCATTTTCATCCCGATCATGGTGTGTTCCACAAGCTACACATATCCATTCTCGAATCGAGAGGTTCTTCACTTCGGGATGGATCGTTCCGCATACGTGGCACTGCTGACTGGTCGGCTCAAAGGTGCCGGCAACCCGGAGGGTTCGTCCATACCAGGATGCTTTATACGTCAGTTGACGCACCCATTCGCCACAGGACGCATCAGCGATGGACTTGGAGAGTTTGGGATTTTGAATCATATTCCCCACACGCAGATGTTCGATGCTGATCGTTTGGCACTCACGGATCAGCTTCGTTGTCAGCTTGTGGAGAAAATCGTTCCGGGAATTTGCAATGTGTTCGTGAATACGGGCAATGTGTTGCTTGGCTTTCTTCCAGTTGGAGCCCTGGTGTACGTCTTGCCAAACGCCGCTGCCACAGCGCAAGCTTTTTCTCGTATTGACGGTAAAGCCTGGGGTTGGCAAAATGCTCGCCGCTTGAGCTCACAGCGTATTCCTTAAGCCCCAAGTCAATGCCGATATGTACATCTGCTTGTGGAAGCGGGGTCTTTTCGACCTCGCAAACCAGGAGACAAAATACTTATCGCTGGCGTTTTGCCGTACCGTAGCGGACAGTATACGACCCTCCAGCTTCCGAGAGTTGGCGAAACGCATCCAGCCGAGCTTGGGAAGCTTCAATCGGTTGCCTTCAATGGCGATATTTCCGTTCGTGAATTTCGTGGTGTAGCTTTGTACTGGATACTTCCGGCTTTTGAAGCGAGGCGCTTGATTTTGCTTTTTGAAAAAGCGGTCAAAGCTATCTGCCACATGCCGAACGGCGGACTGTAAAGCAATACTATCGACTTCTTTGAGCCAGTCATATTGGGTTTTTAGGACGGGAAGCTGTGTCGCACAGGTCTGATAGGACAAACCCTTTCCTGTCTCGGCATAAGTTTGGTTCCACTCTTCCAGGAAATGATTGAACACAAAGCGGCAGCAGCCAAACATTCGACGAATGAGTTGCTGTTGCCCGGTATTCGGGTAGATGCGGTATTTATAGGCTTGATGAACGATCATGTGCGACACCCCCTTTTGTAGTATTTTTTTACAGTATAGCACATATGTTCGCTGAATAGTTTAAAAACCGCTGATTCATCTCCGCCTATAGAGGTCAGAGTCTTTTCGGCTTTTGAAGATAAACTGATCGGCGCGGCAGCAGTCATCCTGAATCTGGAAAGGCATGTCCTTCTGGTTAAACACAGCTATGGTAAATACAATTGGGAACTGCCCGTAGGGTTGTCCGAGGCACAAGAGTCGGCAGAGGAAAGCGCGCGGCGCGAAGTGCTGGAGGAGACAGGTCTTACTATCACTCAAGAGTCTTTAACCGGGGTCTACTACGACCCTGGTAATGACATGCACCATTTTGTATTCACTTGCAAAGAAGACTCCGATCAAGCACCTAAGCCCTGCTCGCCGGAGATTGTGGAGTGCAAATATTGTGCTGTAGACGACCTGCCCCGGCCCATTAGCGATTTCACAGTGCAAAGAATCCTGCACGCGCTGAATCCCGCCAGCCAGCAACTTTTCCATGTGATCGGACCCAGACAATGGAACGAGTAAAGCCAAACAGGATTCATATTATTGGTCCTGTCGGCAGCGGTAAATCCACCTTAGCTAGAAATCTGTCCTCCTCATTAAATATCCCTTATTACGAGCTCGACAACATCGTATGGAGGCGGACGGAAGGCGGTGATGTCAGGAACAGTGTGGAAGACAGAGACCGGATACTGAATAATATCCTTGCCTCTGACAAGTGGATCATTGAAGGCGTGCATCATAAATGGGTAATGCAATCCTTCGAGCAGGCAGAGATGATTATGTATCTGGACACGCATATCTGGAAAAGGAATTACCGCATATTCAAACGCTTCGCCGTACAAAAACTGGGGTTTCAAAAAGGAAATTATAAACAATCCTTTGAAATGCTGAAAAAAATGTACATATGGAATTACGGACATCAGCAGAAAGAGCGGCCTGAAATTTTCGCAGCCTTGAAGCCGTATCAGGATAAGCTGCTTGTGTTACGGGACAACAGCAAGCTTCACAAGCACATCTAGCTATAAGTCCGCCTGAATTATTGCGGAAATTGTCCCGTAACTCTATAGTTCAGCATATCAAGCGATACATTAATGTTGAACGCAAAGTCGATTTTGTTGTCATGGAAGGCTATTGTATAGGTGACCACGTATGGCGTTTCGATATAGAACAGGATGAGTTGAAGCTTTCTGGCATTTTCCCAGAGCGCATACGTGACCACCTCTTGCCGCTCTTGGGATAAGTCTTTAGGGAACACATCTGCCCCATGAAGCGGCTTGGAAAAATGAAACAGAATGACGTTATCCCGCTCATCCCCATAGAACATATGAAGCTCCAGTTGTTCGTCTTTCCACTCGAAAATGATTTTTTGGAGACCGTGGGGATTTTCATTGATTAAATAACATCTGTTAACCAGATTCGGTATATTTTCCGGTATAGGCTTGAAGGCAGGAACAGGATAAGCCATAGCAGCCAACCGGCGCTGCAGCATGAGCGTATCCTCAGAGTGAATAGAAATCCGTTTGACCCCACCTTGATCTAATCGATCGATAATGTAATCATAAATCAAGTCTAAAAGACGCTGCAGCTTCGTCATATTCTCAAAGGCCGAGGTGGCGGCAATGACTATTTGCTGTTCAGGAGCCACAAAACAGAGCTGGCCAAAAGAGCCGTCCCCCCGATACGCCCTACGCCGGCACAGATGAAATTGGTATCCGTAGCCTTGTGCCGAGTCGACCCGGTCTGCTCTGGCGAGGCGGCGGTTGTCACTTTGTTCCATAGTGGCTAATTCGATATAGCGCTGAGACACAATTCTTTTTCCCGCATACAGTCCTTTATTCAGGAGCAACTGACCAAATTTCGCGATACTTTCAATCGATAAGCTTAATCCCATCCCGCCTGCTGTAATGCCCAGCGGACAAGTCTCCCATGATGGGCGGGGTATACCCAAAGGCTCAAACAATCTTGGCATCAAAAAATCAACCATGCCCTGTCCAGCAACCTGCTCCATAATGGCAGACAACATATAGGTGGAATGCGTGCTGTACACATAATAACTTCCCGGCTCATGCGGAACGTCCTGGGCCAGAAATGCCCGCACAAAGTCCTGCTCCCTGGCCACAGCAGCATAGATATTATCATGGTGGCCTGCGTTCATGGATAAAAGATGGTGCACCGTCATTTTCGCCAAGTTGGCAGAGATCCGCTGCGGCAGCTTGTCCGGAAAGAAGGAGATCACCGGGGCCTCCAGTTCCATGAGCCCCTCGTCACAGGCGATGCCTATAGCTGTGGAGGTGACGCTTTTGCTCAGCGAATACAGCAATTGCGGGCAATCCGGGCGATACGGTGTCCGTGAAAACTCAGCCGTTACTACACCGTTCCGCAGCAGCATAAACTGGTTCACCTCAAGCTCCCGTTGTTCGATCTCAGTGAAGAAATCTAAGAGGTTTCTGGAAGATATCCCGTGATGATCGGGGATACCTCTGGATAACTTCATGGTTTATACCTCCTAATCTAAAATTTTATATAGAATGAACTTAAAAACTTGAGATAAGGAAAAGGAGCAACGGAGGGGGATTTTGGAACTGGAGGAGCGGTAGTGTCCGCCTTTGTCTTCGGATTTCTACCGCTAATAGCGGTTAAAATCAAGAAATTCTTACGACAACAGCGGCCGGAAGTCCAAATATTCACCGTAGTTGCGACTGATCCTGTACTCTAAAACCTTAAGTTCAATCTATATAGTTATTTTATCGTTACTATTTGTTTTCCGAGTGCATTAATTCATAGTATAGAACAATTACGATAGAATATAGTCTAGTGAAATCTAATCAAGGAGTTGGACCTATGGGCACCGCAGATAGCAGCCTTATTATGTTATCCATACCTGAAGGCTTTGAAAGTGAACGCCTGCTGATCCGCGCCCCACATTGGGGAGATGGTCTTGCTGTAAACGAGGCCGTCAAAGAAAGCATTGAGGAATTGCGTCCGTGGATGCCTTGGGCAAACAAGGTGCCTACCGTTGAGGAATCGGAAGCAAGCATCCGCCGCTCGCGGCTGGAATTCCTGGAGCGTGCAGATCTGAGGCTGCTCTTATTTCTGAAGGAAACGGGGGAATTTATCGGCAGCAGCGGCCTGCACCGGATCGATTGGCAATCACGCAAGTTCGAGATTGGATACTGGGTTCATTCCGCTTTCGCTAGACAGGGGTACATCACAGAAGCCGTAGATGCCATTACGAAATACGCGATTCAGGAGCTGCAGGCGAACCGGATTGAAATCCGTTGTGATTCCCGCAATGTGCAGAGTGCAAGAATCGCTGAGCGCTCAGGCTTTACCTTGGAAGGAACGCTGCGCAACAACAAATGTGATGTAACGGGTACTTTAAGACATACTATGATATTTGCCAAGGTTCGGGGTGTAGAGTACGGAGGGGCGTGAATCCCCCATTATTCATAGCTATAATAACGAAAAAAGCAGACGCCGATTACATAACGGCGTCTGCTTTTTGGACTATCCTACTTACGGCGTCGGCATCCCGCCATTGGCATTCAGCGTTTCACCACTGATGTAGCTGGATTCCTGGCTGGCCAGGAAGACATAGGCCGGAGCCATTTCGGCGGGCTGGCCCGGACGGTTCAGCGGCGTCTTCGCCCCGAAGTCCTTCAGCACCTCTTCCGGCTGGCCGCCGCTGACCTGAAGCGGGGTCCACACCGGGCCGGGAGCCACAACGTTCACCCGGATGCCCTTGCCCGCCACCTGCTGGGCGAGCGATTTGCTGAATGTATTAATCGCAGCCTTGGTGGTTGCGTAGTCCAGCAGAATCGGCGCAGGCTGATACGCCTGAATCGAAGAAGTATTGATGATCGTGCTGCCCGGCTTCATGTGCTTGATCGCCGCCTTGCAGAGCCAGAACAGGGAATAAACATTCGTCTTAAAAGTCGCGTCGAACTGCTCCGTGGTGAGATCGGCGATATCGGTGACGAATTGCTGCTTGCCCGCAATATTGGCCAGAATATCGACTCCGCCCAGTTGTTCGACAGCGGCGGCAATGACCTGCTCGCAGTAGCCCTCATCCTTGAGATCGCCCGGCAGGGCGACTGCCTTGCGGCCGGCCTCCTCTACAAGCTTGACCACTTCCTTCGCATCAGCCTCCTCCTCCGGCATGTAGGACAAGACTATATCAGCACCTTCGCGGGCAAAAGCAATCGCTACCGCGCGGCCAATTCCGCTGTCCGCTCCGGTAACAATCGCCTTGCGGCCGGTAAGCCGTCCGGTGCCGCGGTAAGTTTCCGCACCGTCATCCGGCTTCGGATGCATCGCCTTCTCCAGTCCCGGAGCGGGCTGCTGCTGCTGGAACTCCGGCGTAGCTTTCTGATATTGTTTGACAGGGTCTTGAATCGTATATTGATCACTCATCGTAAATTCCTCCTCAGTCCAAAATGATTCGACTCTTTTCTCTTTATGTAACCAGAACTGGGCTCTCTAAACGGAAGATTATTTCCATTCCGCAGCAAAAAGGCCGCCCTTACGAATAAGGAAGCGGCCTGATGCTGTTAGGGTCGGGAGACAGTCCCGCTATAATTTGCTGCCTAGTTCACCGGAATTGTATAGAACAGCCGAGAGCCGTTGCTGTTGGTGTACCAGACAATATTGCCCCCGCTGACGACCGGATTGCATTCGGATAATACAAAATGCTTAATCGTCTGGATCGCACCTGCGGCTTGCCCCGAACCATCGATGAATACATATTTCAAATCACCCGGATGATTGTCCTTATCAAATTCCTGCCACAGCACCATGAATTTGTCATCCGCTATCTTCACCAGTTTCGGTATGGAGGCAATACGATCGGTGCCTACATACTTAGCCAGGGTGATATGGTTAACGGAAGCACTGGCAAGGCTGTTCTTGGGCAATACATTCAGCATAATATCCCGCTGATCCTTCTCCAGCCCAACCATCTCATAAGAGGTGTAGTCTTTAACCAAGGAATGGTCGATGCTGTTCATAGCGACAATATAATTGCCTGCGGACATTTCGAATCCGCCAACCGAAACCCCGGTGGCATTCGCCCCGGTTCTCCCCGGAATCTGGAACAGGTCCACCTCGCTGTAACTCTTGCCGTCGCCTTTATTCAGGACAATTGAACGGGGATAGGCATCGCCATGATCCACAAGCACATGGCTGCTTCCATCGAACAGCACATATTGATCGAAGGAGTGGCTGACATGATTTTTCTGAAATCTTCCCATATCATTGGTCACGGTCATGGTGCCGGTGTTCACGATAATTGTGAGCTGGGACTGATGATTTAATCCGTCTTCTGTCGTGTATCTTTCACGGCTGGTGTGGAAGACAAGCGTATCTCCCTGCTCGGCCATCCTTCCGGAGGCTGCATCAAAAGGTACTACCGTGTAGCTCTCCCCGCCTTTAACGGATACACTGTCGATACGGTTGAAGCTTTTATCATAACGGACAATGCGAATGACCTCTTTGCTGTTATCCTCTTCACGGTTCTCTTGTCCGAACGCAATATAGTTGTACTTCACACCACTGTAGAAGCCGCCGAACAGCGGAAGCTCATATGCTACTTTTTGAGTTGCTGTCAATTCATATTTGGCATTGTACGTTTCAATTGCAACCTCCTTGTCCGCCTCAATAACGCTTACTGTCCCGTCGCTATTGTTGACAAGGTAGGACTCTACTGTACTTTTCCATCTGGGGAAATTAGACGATTCGGCATTGCTCTCCACCGCAGCCCCCGTCTTCACTCGGTACGCATGGTCCGGAACCTTAGAGAACATCGCCAGCTGGTTCAGCTTATTGTCGTATTCGAGCTCAAAGGGGATCTTGGCGGCCAAATCTCTCAACTGAAAATAATTCCTGCCGTCAATCGTGTAGGCCTTAATAGACTGCAACTGCCCGTCAAGCACCACCTTGGAATTTGACAGCGTAGCGCTATAGCTGCTGCTCTGGCTGTAATATTTACTGCCTCTGCTCTCCTCAGGCGTATAGGCCTGTCCGGTTATGATCTCAATCGCGTTGTTTTTCTTATTCCAGGTAATATCAAACTGGCTGGAGGTTCCCGAGAAATGTTCGGCGATATCCCTCAGGCTGTAATAATTATTGCCGAGTATCGCGAATCCGTTAGAATGCTTCTCTTCTCCATTAAAAAACGTGCTGCTCTCTGCAACCTTAGCCTTCACCGTATTGTCCGCAAAGGTTGTGCT
Source organism: Paenibacillus sp. FSL L8-0470 (assembly GCF_038008625.1). Lineage (NCBI taxonomy): Bacteria > Bacillati > Bacillota > Bacilli > Caryophanales > Paenibacillaceae > Paenibacillus > Paenibacillus sp. FSL L8-0470. Next base: position 843,283 of record NZ_JBBOZM010000001.1, on the reverse strand, counting down.
GCCAAAGGCTGGTGTAACCAATAACAATATAAGCAGCAGACTAAATAACTTTTTCATTCGTTGTTTCCCCCATCGACTATAATTTTGCTAAGAATACTCCTGCCTGCTCCAACATTGAACCTTACCGAACGCCCCCGTTTCTGCTTGGTCTAAGAACCGCTATACTATGTATGTTTTTGTTGCTTTGGTGCCTTATGGAATAGAATATTCACTTACTTACACAGTTTCTTCCTTTTTTCTTGGCCCGGTATAAGGCGGTGTCCGCAGACTTCATGACCGCATCCGGCGATTTGTATTTTTCATTTTTTTGGGCGACGCCGATGCTTATCGTTATGTATATGGGCCTGGCTGATCTTGAGCTTGCTGATTTCGATTTGCGCTTTGTTTTGCCTTTTCCTCTGCTCTTCCCCCGCAGTGTAAAAGCACGCTTAGCCACTTTCTCGCGCAGCTCTTCCAGATGCGGCAAAGCATCCTGAATGCTTTTACCCGGGAACAGGATCGTAAATTCCTCACCGCCATAGCGGAAGGGCCTTCCGCCTCCGGCAACCTCTCTTAAAGTAGAAGCGACCAGCCTTAGCACTTCATCCCCCGTATCATGGCCATAAGTATCATTGAATTTCTTAAAGTGATCGATGTCCAGCATGGCAATCGCATAATTCATTCCCAGCTTCATCATATCCTGCTTCAAGGCCCGCCTGGAAGGAAGTCCGGTCAGCTCATCGGAGAACGCCATCGAATACGAATCCTGAATGATCGAGGTGATCAGAATGATCCCCGACACGCCCCATAATATGGCATACCAGATAGGATCATACTCGCTGTGCAGCACATATAACATTCCCGCCAGTACCGCAATGAAAGAAATATCCTGCGATGACTTCTGGGAAACTTGCCTGATGATAAGTCTTATCCCCGCCAAGACAAAAGCAATCAGCGAGGCTTGCGACAGCGGGGTGAAATCACGCAGCGTTAAAGGCAGCAGATCCTTGCCGATCCGGTGCAGAATGGCGCTTTGGTCCGGGTTCAACAACCACACAGCGGCGGCTGCCTGAGCCAATATAAATCCAATGCGCAGAAGCCCCCACACACTGAATATCCCGCGCTCCTTAAAGAAAGAGAAGATTAGGACATTGACAGGAATCACCAGGCAGAGAACGGAGTGCAGCTCGGACACCGATACCTTGCCACCCGAGCCGGGCAGCTCCCGCAAATATTGCAGTGAGGCCAGGCTGAGCGTAAAAATAAGGAGCAGGAAAAACTCCCGGCTGCGGTTGAACTTCCAGGAGAGGACGCCTCCGATCAGAAAGATGGGATAGGGGGCAAGCCTCACAAGCTCCAGCTGCGGCTGGGACAAGGTATGTGCGTTATTGGCAAAGAAGTATGCCAGCACAAGCAGTGCAAACGGCAGTATGATCGTGGATGCGACTTTGAGTATATTTTTCAACGTTCAATAAATCCTCCGTGTCCTTTCAACTATATTTATTTATCGGTTAAATGCCCGCGCCCGCTTAATTATGAATCGAACCCTTTTGCCCGCCTGCACATAAAAAAAACCTATCCATTACTGCGGATAGGGTTGTCCGATCTATAGCATTGTGAATGCACATGCGTTAAGTACGTTTAGAATTCCTCATAGGTCGCCGGATCTTGATCCGCGATACGCCCGGATGCTGAGCTTAGTCCCGAAACCGTCTCCATTTCCGCTTCAGTCAGAGCGAAATCAAACACGTTCAGGTTATCCCGCTGATGCTCTACAGATCCTGCTTTGGGAATCGGAACCGCTCCAAGCTGGACATGCCAGCGCAGGATGACCTGGGAGATTGACTTGTTATATCTTCCGGCAATTTCAGCAAGCTTGTCATTCTCCAGAATACTGCTGCCGCGTCCGAGCGGACTCCAAGATTCGGTCACGATTCCGTGCTCTTTATGCCATCGGCGCTGCTTTTCCTGGTTAAACAGGGGATGCAGCTCGATTTGGTTCATGCTTGGCGCTACTCCGGTTTCCTTGATCAAACGCTCTATATGCTCCGGCAAAAAGTTGCAGACCCCTATGGAGCGGATCAGCCCTTGCTTCTTGGCCTCGATCATCGCCTGCCAGGCCTCAACGTACAAATTCACATTGGGGTTCGGCCAATGGATGAGATAGAAATCATAATAGTCCAATCCGGCCCGATATAAGGATTCCTGGATCGTTTCCACCGCTTTGTCATAAGCGTGATGGCGCCCCGGCAGCTTGGACGTAATAAACAGCTGCTCCCTCGGCACAGAGCTTTGGCGAACCGCTTCGCCAATCGTTCCTTCATTCTCATAATTAAAGGCGCTATCCAGCAAGCGATAGCCGGCATCAATCGCTGTTGTAAGACTCTTCACACCGCCCTCACCCTTCAAGCGATAAGTCCCAAATCCAATCGCAGGCACCTTTAGTCCATCGTTCAATTCAATTTCCGGGATTCTTTCAGTCATCGTTACTCTTCTCCTTTGTGTCGTGCAATCCCCAAGCGGGCTGCACTCTATTATGTTGAAGACGCAAACGCGCTTGCACCCAGTTCTATTTTACCTTATTTAGTCTGGAAGTGTCGCCTCTGTAACTCTCTGCGCTTTGAGCGGATCGGGATCTTTCAGCATTTAAATGGACACTCGATTCAGCCTGCTCATACATTCAGGTCTTCCTTAATTTTATAACGGACTACAATGAACGTGAATACTGCAATAGCTGCAACCGCAACAAAAGTCGTATGCATAACTTCGCCGGTATTATTGAAGTCCTTTATGCGGACCAGCGTATTGATAAGCAGGTATTTCGACAGGTGAATTCCCTCAACAAGCGATTCCAGTGCAGCCAGCGACATTCCCACAACATTTAGGGCCAGGATAAATCCAGCGGTCAAACTTACCAGCAGGTTTTTGGCGATCATTGCAATACAGAGAATCAGGATCGAAAATGCCCAATGCAGCAAAAACTGGCCGACCAGCAGTTTAACGAAAAAACCAAGATCACCAAGGCTGGCATTACCAAAGAATAGGCTTCTTCCAATCCAGTCAGACATCAGCAGCGTGATGAACAGAAGGATTATAAACACGGCCAGGATCAACATTTTCGACAAGACAGAATAGATTCTTGCGTTTCTCATCGAGATATAATTTTTGTGGAATCCGGAGTTATATTCACTCATATAGAAATAAATACTGAAGACCGCAATGTAAATCAGCATCCAGGAGGAGGGCTGTGAAATATTATATTGGATAAACTCGCTCTCATTCATTCTGCTGACCACAACGCCTCCCTCTTCAATCGACTGTGAGTATTGCTGCATCATAAAGATGCCGAAGATTTGAAAAGCACAGAACAGCAGCAGCAGCAAATACATGATTTTATTATTTCTGAAGCGGTGAAAATCCATCTTAAGGATATTAATCATAGTGATCACCCGCACTTTCCGTCCGTTCCAGGAAGTATTGCTCCAGGCTCTGCTTATGCTTATAAATTGAATCTACCGCTACCCCATGATCCACCAGCACCTTCGTTATTTGCCGGATTTCAATGTTCCGGTCATAGACATACAGCGTTTGACCGTAGGCAACCTTGTACTTTGAGATTTGCAGTTCCCGCTCCAAAACCGGAATGGCCGTTTTGGCTTCATCCACCCCGATCTCAATCCGTTCCTCACATTTCTGCAGCAGTTCTTCTCTGGAGATCACCTCAACAATCTCACCCTGATGAATAATTGCATACTTAGTCGCGATTTTGGATAACTCCTCAAGAAAATGACTCGAAATGATAATGGTTAAGCCGGCTTTGTTCAGCTCCAGGATCAACTGTCTAATCTCAACAATACCTTCCGGGTCAAGCCCGTTGATCGGCTCATCGAGTATCAGGACATCCGGACTTCCGAGTAAAGCAATCGCTATGCCGAGCCGTTGTTTCATCCCCATGGAATAGCTTTTGACTTTAGCTGTATTCTTATGATCTAGTCCAACCAGCTGCAGCAATTTCTCTATCTGCTTGTTCCTATCCTTGAGGCCATAAGCCATGGCCAATAGATTCAAGTTCTCATAGGCCGAATAATGGGGATAGAGTCCGGCATTTTCAATCAGCACGCCCATCCGCTCGAAGAAAGACTGATTCTCACCCGAAGCCCGGTTAAAAAAATGAAGTTCTCCCGACGTCGGATAAATTAATCCGCCGATCATTTTCAGCAGCGTCGATTTCCCCGCCCCGTTTTTCCCGATTAATCCTACAATCTCACCTTTGAATATTTTGAGATCGGCATTCAGCACAGCGGTTTTTGATTTGTACCTTTTCGTAAGTCCGCTCATTTCAATAATACAATCTGACATGGTAGCACCCTCCTTCACCATAAGTTAACAGGATGAAGGCTAAGACATCGCTAATAAAAGGTTAAGAAATGTCAAAGCGTTTCACTTACTCAGCCTGAAGCCGATTCCCCAGATCGTATCAATATAAGGGTCACTATCATAGCGCTTAATTTTATTGCGGATATTGCTGATATGCACCGTTATCGTTTTGTCTTCTCCCATATAGATTTCATCCCATGCCAGCTCGTACAAATCCTGCTTCGTGAATACCCGCGTTGGGTTCCTCACCAGCAGTTCAACAATTTTATACTCCTGTCTCGTCAGACTAAGTGTCTTATCCTTTACTTTGACACTGTATGCCGTGCTGTCCAGCAGCAGGTTTTTATGCTTGTACTCCTTGGAGGATTCATCTGCCGCGTTTCTTTTGATATGGACATGGATGCGGGCAATCAGCTCTTCTATTTCAAAAGGCTTGGTGATATAATCGTCTGCTCCCAAAGCGAACAGGTTCAACTTATGATCCAACTGGTCCTTAGCCGACAGAATGATCACCGGGACCCCAGACTTTAAATCCTTCCGCAAATAATGCATGAATTCTTCCCCCGATAAACCGGGCAGCATCAGATCCAGCACAATGAGTTGGTACTCGCGGTGAGCCAGATTCATCTTCCCTTCACTGCCGGAATATGCTTGTGTGCAATGAAACTTGTCTGCTGTAAGACCGTCATAAATAATCCCGTTAATATGTTCATCATCCTCAATAATCAGGACCCGCTGATTGTTCCCGTTCCCGCACATCTGCATTCTCCTTCGCTGTTTTCATAAATTCTGTTTTTAGGCAAAAGGTATCGCCGATGCATTCGGCCTCCGTATCTCCGTTCATCTTTTCCATAAGTGATTTCACAATTGATAGACCCAAACCGGAGGAATGAACGGTACGTGAAGGATCTTCTTTATAGAAACGGGTGAAAATCCGCTCCATATTGACCTGGGTCCCTGCCTTCAGCAGATTGGTGAAATGGATACACACGGTATCCTGCTTATCCTCATAACCAATAGATAACGAACCTCCCCCATGTATAAAATAGTTGCCGACGATATTCGCAAATACCCGCTCCACGGCATTTACATTCCCTACGATAGAAACGGGCAACTCCGGAAGATTGAGCATGGGTTCATCACCGGCCCGGGAAAAATCATCAATGAAATGAAATAAGTTCCGCTTCAGCACATCCATAACGTCAACGGATTCAAGTTCAAGGCTATATTCCGGATTCTGCAGCTTGGTGTATAAAAACAACTCGTCAACCAACTTGATGATCTGCTGAATTCTGGATTGGGCTAGTGTTACATATTGTGTCTTGTCTTGAAGTTGTTCTGAGCGCAGAGCTAATTGGAGATAACCATCTAATGAAGTAAGCGGGGTTCTGATATCATGCGACAGGCTGATGATCGTAGAATTCATCTCTTCATTTTTCCGGCTGAATTGCTGATCCAGGGCTCTTTGACGGCTTAACAAAGCATTGCAGCGGTGGATTAAGCTATCGATTTCCTTAGGCTTTAATTGTGTTCCTATAAACTTAAAAGAATTATGTTCCATAATAAAAGACAGCTGATTCCCGATATCCCTAATCTGGCTTTTATAATACAGCAGGTAAATAGTTTGGGCCATTAACAAAATAATAGCTATAACCAGGACAATAATCATGGTGTCACTTCCTTCCATATGAACTTCATTATATACGAATATAGATTTTGCTATGATCTTATTTTGGTTAAATATGACATACTGCCGTCACTGCTCTATGGTATAACTAGAATAAAAACGAGGTGCGCTGCTATGGCAAGCTATGAATATTCGTCCAAAGAGAAATTAATCGAGACCATTCATTCCAAATATGTGCTGCTGGATGCAGAATTTGACGGGATCGACGACAGCCAGAGGGATGCAAGAATACCTGAGGTGGATAAGACACCCGCCGAAATTATCGCCTACCAGCTTGGCTGGCTTCCGCTCATCATGGGCTGGGACAAGGATGAACGGGAAGGCCGTGAAGTCCATATGCCGTCACCCGGCTATAAATGGAACCAGCTTGGCGGACTTTACCAGTCCTTCTACGAGCAATATGCCGCATTATCCCTCGCCGAGCTGCGAGACCTATTCCGTCAGAGGGAGCAGGAGTGGCTGGAATGGATCGGTACTTTAACCGAAGAAGAGCTGTTCACCCAAGGCACTCGCAAATGGACCGGCAGCAAGGACAACTGGCCGATGGCCCGCTGGATTCACATCAATTCAGTCGCCCCGTTCACCAACTTCCGCGCCAAAATCAGAAAGTGGAAGAAATACAGACCATAGAGTCCCGTTTACTCCCCCCAATCGGGTAAGTGGCTAAATGGCATTTGCACCTGACAAGCCGCCCATTATCAGCGGACACTATCAAATAGCGGAGGATCGGATAACGGTGTGCAAATTTTTACAGTTGCACACAATCGACATTTTTCGTGATAAACTTACATACGCTGCCGTAATAAAGCAGGCGTCAGGGCTTAGTTATATTTCCATATTGAAACCGGGGGGAAGTAATGAAGACAGCATTGCTCAAGTGGAACCAAGTGAGCCTAGTACAACGAATACTTGTGGGGATTGTAATTGGTATAATTTTAGCTGTATTGATTCCTGATGCAACTGGAGTCAGCATTTTCGGCTCCTTGTTTGTACTGGCATTAAAGGCAGTCGCACCTGTATTGGTCTTGCTCTTAGTCATGTCGGCCATATCCAAACATAAAAAAGGCCAACAAACGAATATGAAAGCGATTCTTGTTCTGTATGGTTTAAGTACATTTTTGGCAGGACTGATTGCAGTTATCGTAAGTTTTATGTTTCCGGTACGCCTATCACTTGTAAAGGGTGTGAGCGACCTGACTCCACCTGATGGAATTGTAGAAGTACTCAAGGCTTTGCTGTTTAATGTGGTCGATAACCCGGTAAACGCCCTAATGAATGCCAACTATATCGGTATCCTAACATGGGCTATATTACTTGGCTTTGCTCTTAGAAATGCCAATGATAACACCAAAGACACGCTTACTAATTTTTCAGATGCTGTCTCGCAAATCGTCAAGTGGGTAATCAGCTTGGCACCATTAGGCATCATGGGTCTTGTCTTTGATTCTATTACAGCAAAGGGACTTTCATCCCTGCTTGATTATGGTAAACTCCTTCTTGTTCTCATTGGATGTATGTTATTCATGGCGCTTGTGATTAATCCGTTAATTGTATATCTGAATATTCGTAGAAATCCTTACCCTCTTGTGTTCCATTGCCTGAAGGAAAGCGGGATTACCGCATTCTTTACTCGCAGCTCAGCCGCAAACATTCCCATCAACATGAGATTATGTGAAAAGCTCGATCTGGATGCAGATACGTATTCTGTGTCCATTCCCTTAGGTGCTACGATTAATATGGCGGGTGCAGCTGTTACGATCTCTGTCTTGACCCTCGCTGCTGTTCACACGGTCGGCATTGAAGTGGATTTTGGTATGGCGCTTGTTCTTAGCGTGCTGTCTGCTATATCTGCTGCGGGTGCCTCAGGTGTTGCCGGAGGATCGCTCTTATTGATTCCTCTAGCATGCAGCGTCTTCGGCATTCCGAATGATATTGCGATTCAAGTCGTTGGTGTAGGTTTCATCATCGGTGTTCTGCAGGACTCTTTCGAGACTGCGCTTAACTCATCTTCCGACTTACTATTCACAGCAACCGCTGAATATGCAAAAAATCGCAAAGAAGGCGTGGAATTTGTGATTAATACCCAATAAATAGTGTCAAGTGGAAACGGCTTCGCCGTCCTCAAAAGGACGGTATCCGTTTCAGCGAGAAATAGAAGGATAATTTATAGCGTGAAACATATAAATTCTTATCTTTAGATAAAAACAAGCAGGAGACCTTGGGCTCCTGCTTGTTTATTGTTCCCGGTTGGATTGGGTTTCTGCTGCGCTTCGTCAACCCTGATGTCACTCTTTATAAAGTTATTTGCAGCAAGTGAAGGCTGCTATCTTGAGATGGCTATCGGGTGGTGAACAATTGGAGCCTTCCTATCTAATCTCCACTACAATTTGTTTGATTGCAGCTGCGCTTATAGTCAGGCTGGCAAGGGTGTCCAGCCAATGATCGCCTGCACTGACAAATTCAATTTCCAAATCCGCCGCTGGCTGGTTAAGCGCAAGAACAGCTCCGGCGCTGTTGCCACTGTCGAAAATGAGCATACTGCGCTGGATAGCGGATATGCTGTAATGATTTTGCCTCAGCATATAGATGATACGTAGCCTTGCAATTTCTTCATCTCCATAGACGCGGGATTGATCAGGCTGCCGCGGAACACAGATCAGCCCGTTGCGCTCCCAATTGCGCAGCACTTCCGGTGTGACTCCTAACAAAGAGGCGGCTTCCTTATGGCTATACACATTCCCTGTGCCGGGCAGCTGACCTTTCTCGGTCCAATTCTTAAGCAGCGACGCTGTTTCCAGTGCAGAGGCGTATTCCTTCTCCAATAGATGCTGATAGGCTTCAGCATTGGTTAACGCCAGCTCCACATCCCATGATTTAAGGGCAGCTGCAACCGAAAAGGCGGTGTTTCTTAGAGTGCGGTTGGTATAGGGGGTACCAAAGATCAAACGGCAAACCCGAAGCTGTGTAAGATGTCTGTATGTAAACTGCCGATAGCGGTTTTCCGTACGTTCTACCGGTGAGATCAGCCCTATTTTTTCATAAAACCTTATCGTATTGGGATGTACGCCCAGCTCCTGAGCGATTTGTCCTGTCCTATAAAATGCTTCACCGGATGTATTAAGAATCGGCTTGGGTTTCGCGGCTGATTCATCGGGGATAAACTTCATAATCTCTCCAATGTCACAAGCAAGCGCTGTGCAAATCCGGGCCAGAACGCCAAGATCGGGACGCTTGATTTCATTGGTGATATACAGATTCAGCTGGCTTCTCTGAACGTGCGCAAGCTGAGCCAGCTTCCCGCTGTCAATGCCTTTGCTGCTCATGACTGACCCAAGGATAATATCGAAGTGTCCCCACTGTTCCGGCATGCAACAACCCCCTCTGGAAAAAAGATACATCTGTTATACCACAGAGAACAACAGCTATCAAATAGAACCCTCCAGTTTTGCACCACCCCTCCCCCGGCATGATAAACTCCTGTCATCAAAGGAGGATGAATCTATGGCGTATCATATCGAAGCAAACGGATTATCAAAAATATACCGCATTCCGGTTAGGGAGGCCGGCCTTCGTTCGGCGTTTGGCAGCTTGTTCCGTCCGCATTTTAATGAAGTTAAAGCTGTAGACGAGGTGAGCTTTGCCATAGAACGCGGTGAAATGGTCGGGTTCATCGGGCCGAATGGCGCAGGCAAGACCACGACACTCAAAATGCTCTCCGGGCTGCTCTACCCGACTTCAGGCAGTGCAACGGCTGCGGGGTTTACCCCGTGGCAGCGCAAACCCCAATATCTCAAGAAGATCAGCATGCTCATGGGCAATCGCAGCCAAATGCAGTGGAATAACACCGTGTATGATACGATGCACATTTTCAAAGAGATCTACGGAGTGCCCACAGCGGATTTCAAAAGACATCTTGTAGAGCTTGGGGACATGTTCGATGTAGGTAAGCTTATGCAGAAACGCGCCCGCAACCTCTCGCTCGGTGAACGGTCCAAATGCGAATTTATAGTCACCCTTCTGCATAAGCCGGAAATCCTGTATCTGGATGAGCCGACGCTTGGGATGGACGTGACAATGCAATTAAGGCTGCGGCAATATATGAAGGAATATAACCAGAAATTTGGTACAACGGTTATGCTGACAAGCCATTATATGTCCGATATCACTTCGCTTTGCTCCAGGGTGATGCTGATCAACGGCGGACATTTGGTCTATGACGGTAAGCTGTCCAGCCTGACGGACAAGATCACACCGTACCGGATCATCAAGCTGACCCTTGAAGAAGAGAATCCTCCGCTGAGCCCGGAGAGCCTTCAAATAGATGGAATTCCGGCAGAATGGATTGAGAATAGCGGAAATGAGTACACCCTCCGGGTAAAGAAAGAGGATGTCGTGAGGGCCAGCGGAATGCTGATGAGCAGGTATATCCTCATTGATTTCGGAATCGCTGATCCCCCCATTGAATCAGTGATTGACACTATATACGCAGAGGGGATCACTGTATGAATATCCGCGGCGGAATAGCGATGATTCGGGGCCAGCTCTTCAATTTCATGTCGGAAAAAGGATTCTTCTGGACGCTTGCACTCGGCTGGATGATCGGACCTGTGATCTATATGATCGTCTGGTCGACGGCTGCGTCATCCGGCACGATCGGGGGATATGACAGGAATGCCTTTGTTCTATACTATCTGTCCCTCATTCTCATCAATCAAATGACGTATCCGACGACACACTGGTCAACGGCTCAAGCGATACATAATGGCTCGATATCCTCAGCGCTGCTGCGCCCGTTGCCGCTTATTTATGGAGCGGTCGGACAAGAAGCGGCTGTCAAAATGGTGTGCATCCCGTTTGTTGCGGTTGTAGTTATGCTACTCGGGTTATTGCTGGGCGTGCAGGCCAGTTTTACATTAGTGTCCGTAGCTGCCGGCCTTGCGGCCCTTATGCTCGCACTCATGATTCGCTTTCTGCTCGCCTACATCCTGTCCCTTCTCGCTTTTTGGACACAGCATTCCTCGGCACTGCTCAGTGTCAACGATACCTTCATCTTTCTGTTCGGCGGACAGGTGGCTCCGCTTGCCTTGTTCCCCGGCCAGCTTAACCAGCTTACGCATTTTCTGCCCTACCGGTACATGATCTCTTTCCCGGTGGAGGCGCTTATGGGCACATTACACCGTGAGAGCATGATCCGGGGCTTCACCATGCAGCTGCTTTGGACTGCTGTATTGATGCTTATGTGTTATGGTGTAAACCGGTACGGCCAGCGTAAATATTCGGCAGTGGGAGGATAATTCATGAGTTATTTCAGACTAATCTTTACCTTCATGAAGGCGGCGTTTCAGAATGAGTCAGCATATCGGCTGAACTTTGTTATGAATTTTTTAAGTGCGGTGTTAGGTCTGGCAGGCGGTATTGGGGGGATTTATATTCTGTACGTCAACAATGAGGTCCTTAACGGCTGGACGATGCCGGAGACTCTGGCTGTACTCGGCGTTTACATGCTGGTGCAAGCCGTGAAAAATGTTGTGATCGGCCCCAGCATGAATAAGCTTGGCGGCATGGACGGCGAGATTGAAAGCGGGACGTTTGATTATACCCTATTGAAACCCATATCGACTCAATATTATATCAGTGTGCGGGAATGGTCTCTCTGGTCGGTTTTGCATATCGCCGTTGCCGCAGGTGTAGTCCTTTTCGCGATAGACGGCATGAACAGCGAAATAACCCTCCTAGCTGCTGCTCAGTTTCTGCTTGCACTAGTTATTTCTCTCGGAATTCTGTATTCCGTGATGCTGATTCTGAGCTCTGTCGCTTTTTGGTATAGAGGGACATACATGTTGTGGATCATGGAAGATATCCTGCAAGCGGGGCGGTATCCGATCGGCATCTATCCGCGCCCGCTCCGGTTGGTCTTGACATGGGTGCTGCCTGTCGGGTTCATTGTATCGGTTCCGGCTGAAGCACTTGTCCAGAAAGCTGAGCCCCTTATGCTTGCGGCAGGAGCCGTGCTTATGGTCATCCTTTTTACAGTTGCGACACTCTTCTTCAACCGCAGCCTCCACAAGTATTCCAGCGCATCCAGCTGAACAACCAATTGTGATGATCCCGACGAAAAACTTGGCTCGAAGCACAACGCTGCCTGGTTAATTCCACTTTTACGATGGCAGCATCCTAGTTGTATAATTCGCTTTGAAGCGTATTTTAATCAATTGCATAGCCGATCGTCAGGATGAACCCGTACAGCTCATAGCCAATCTGAGTATATAGGCGAATGGCCTTCTGATTGTTTCCATGTGTGCCCAAGGTGGCGATTGATTTGCCCTGCTGCTTCAGATGCTCCAGAGCTGTGCATATCATGCTCCGGGCGACGCCTTGTTTCTGCCATTCCGGTATGACAAAAACACTTTCCGTTGCGCTCCGCTCATCCGTGATACGCCATGTGGACGTGTTGCCGATCAATTGATTGCCAGCAAACGCACAAAAATTGACCATTTCCGGCGATCCCTGCATCCAGCTTAAATGGTTCATACTCCAGGCGACACCGTCAAAGGAGGCGAGCTCAGCTTGATGATACTGTTCCAAAGCCTGAGTGTTATCTAGTGCAAATGGAAGCACCTGAACTCCCTCCGGTAAAGGATAGCGGGGAATGTCCTGACTGAGGTCGAATTTAAATACAACAATCGTGTCCCGGATGGTAAATCCGCGGGCCAGGTAGTAGCTCAAATCCTTGAGATTATCCGCATCTAAATATTCAGCCAGTACAATGCGCTTGTCCGGATGCCCGGCTTTAATTTCTCTGGACCGTCTAATTAACGCATCCGTCAGGGCATCTTTGATCTGTTCATCCTCAACATCGTCCGCAAATAGGATTTGAAACTTTAGATATCGGATGAAATCCTTATCTTCATCATGTCCGGCCGCATGAAAGGTCTCATGCTCCATCAGGTGGGCAACCGCTATAATTTTATCTTCCCCATTCACTGCGCAGAACATATTTCTCTTATCCAGATCGCCATGATACAGATAGGTCATATTAAGAACAAAATCCAGGCTCCCGATCTGCTCTGCGTCTTCTTCTTTCGGATTTCGGATTACAAACTCCTTCATTACTGGCATCGCCCTCCAATTTTCTCGGGTACCGCTTACTTTCCTAATTCAATATTGACGGAGTGCACTGCACCCTGCAAGGTAGACTTTAAATATAGTCATCTATAGCTTTTGTTTTTCTTCATTTTTGCATGGTATAGTAAAATATCTAATAGAGATAAAACACAGTTTAGTGAGAGGTGGTTGCTAATGAAGGAGCCGTATACAGCAAGGCTTGTGCTGTTCGCACAAAACGCACAGATAATCAAAAAGGAGTTCCCTTGGCAAAATGCGCTGGTCAGCCGGTTAGCGGCATTACTGTACACAACAGAGGATAAGGTTGCAGATGAAGGGGCGATCCGTGCCAGCTATGAGCTGATCAAGGAAAACACCGGCCTCTTCTCTTCATTCAGGGGGTCTTCTGCAATCAGCATTTCCGCCCTGCTCTCCCTTTCTGCCGACAGGGAAGGACAGCTTAGAAACACGCTGTCCGTATATGACATGTTGAAGGATATCAAATTCTATGGCTCCGATTATCTGGTCGTGGCGGCTTATCAAATCGCCGCACATCAAACGCCGGATCAATATCATCGCACAGTAGAGCGGGCAAAGCGGTTTTATGACAGCATGAAGGCGACGCACCGTTTCCTTACGGGGCAGGATGATTACATCTTCGCCGCCATGCTCGGCCTGTCCGATATCGATATCGAAAGCGGCGTGGAACGGATGGAGCAGCTCTTTACCACGCTTAAGCCCGAATTCCGGTCCGGCAACAGCGTGCAAGGTTTGACACAAGTGCTGGTTCTTGGCGATCAAGCCAAGGAGGCGGCGGACCGTGTACTGGCCTTACGCGATGCCTTCCTTGCACAGAATATCCGCATGGACAAACAATTCACCCTATCTTCGCTTGGCGTGCTGTCCCTGCTTCCCCTAAGCAGGGAAGACATTGTGAACGATGTCTCCGGAACCTTCGAATTTCTCCGCACGCAAAAGGGGTTCGGCAAATGGTCGATTACCGAGCAGGAGCTGCTGCTGCTGTCTGCTGCGCTGGCAGCGCTCAAGGCGGTGGATGAAGTGCAAAACGGTATCCTGAACACGGTGCTCTCCACCAGCATTACCAACATTATCATTGCCCAGCAGACTGCAATCACCGCAGCTGCGGCTGCTTCGGCTGCCGCGGCCTCGTCAAGCTGATGACATGGGAAGATCGGGAACGCATACGCCGGATCACAACCAGAACGGAAGCTCTGCTATCCGGTCTATTGGGCATTTGGGAAGCATCGGTACGCCTTACCCATCTTTTTCTCTCCGAACAGGCTATCGCTGCTCTTCGGCCTGTGGTTCTTGAAGGACTCCGGGAAATCGGCCATTTGCTTGTGTTCACTGATGAACAGGAGCAGCTGCTGGGCTTCATAGGGGTGCAGGATCATAAGATTGAGATGCTGTTCGTAGCCCCAGAGGCGATAGGGCAAGGCATCGGCAGAAAGCTGGTTGCCCGGGTTATTGAAGCACTGGATGTACACGAGGTGGACGTGAATGAGCAGAATCCCCAAGCTGCAGGGTTCTACGAGCATATGGGATTTCAAGTGGTTGACCGGTCTGCATTGGATGAGCAGGGAAATCCTTTCCCTATCCTGCATATGAAATTATCGTCCCTTACTTGACAAAAAGCCAGCCGATATCGGCTGGCTTTGCTCATATTGTTTCAAGCGCTATTCCACTGACTTGAGCGCCTCAATCATATGAATCCGTTTGAGCTTGATATGCATGAAAACCATAACAATCCCCGAGAACAACAAGGTTAACAGCGCGGCATACACATAGCTGGGCCACTTGATGACTGGAGCGAACATCGTCGCATCCAGCTCAGCCGTCCTCAGAACGAAGCTATGCAGCAATATGCCGAGGCCGGAACCGGCCGCAATGCCGAGTACACTCAGCAGAATATTCTCGCGGTAAATATACAACGTTACTTCCTTATCATAAAAGCCCAGAACCTTGATCGTCGACAGCTCGCGGATCCGCTCGGACACATTGATATTGGTTAAGTTGTAAAGCACGACAAAAGCCAGTGCCGCCGCTGACACAATGAGCACCAAGGTCACAACGTCCATGCTCTTCATGGTATCGTCGAAGGCGGAGCCTACACTGCTGGAGAAGCTTACCGCAGCAACACGCTCACTAGCCGTCAGCTTTTCACTGAGTCCGTCTTCCCAGGCTGCATCCTGCACGCCATAGTTCAGCAGTTCTGTGTTGAATACCGGCTCTTTCCCGAATACAGAAGAATAATACGCCGGTGTCATGTACACATAGTGCATCACATAGTTCTCCGTAATCCCCGCGACCTGAATCTTGAAGGTTTCGTTCTTGTTGTCCACGACGGTCAACTTGCCGCCCGGCTCCAGCCCGTACAGCTTAGCCAGCTTCTCCGAGACAATAGCCCCCTCGTCCGTAAGCTTTCGCCCTTCTCCACTTATCCGGTCCCGCAGCTCTACATATTCGGATAAAGAATCAACAGCTGCTGGTATGAACAGATTCACATCCTGGTCATTTACACCGCTGGCGCGTGCGGTCATCGTTTCCTGCGCCACATTCAGCGTCCCGGTAATGGCGGACTCCCCAGTGATCAACTGCTCATAGGCATCCCGTGAACCGGCAGGCACATCATTATGCAGCGCTACAAGCGCATCATATTTCATAATCGTGCCGAATTGCTCTCCGGCGATGCTGCCGATCGAGTCCTTGAGGCCAAACCCGGTCAGGATCAGCGCCGTACAGCCGGCTACACCGAACACAGTCATGAACATCCGCTGCTTGTAGCGGAACAGATTCCGTGCGGTAACCTTCTGGACAAAATTCAGCCGTTTCCAGACAAAGGATATCCGCTCCAATATAATCCGCTGCCCGCTCTTCGGCGCCTTCGGACGCATCAATACGGAAGCGTTGCTGCGCAGCTCTACCCGGGAAGCGATCCAAGCCGTAAGCGTAGTGCAAATCAGCGCCACAATAACGGAGAGGATGGAATACGAAGGATAGAAGCTCTTGACGATATCCGGCAGGTTATAGAGTGAACTGTACGCATTATAGATAATGGTAGGCAACAGGGTGAAGCCCACGGCAAGCCCAACTACCGAAGCCGCCAGACTGGCAAGCGTGCCATAGACCATGAATTTGGCCATAATGTCACGGTTGCCATAACCAAGTGCTTTAAGTGTTCCGATCTGCAGGCGGTGCTCCTCAACCATCCGTGTCATGGTCGTCAAGCTGACCAGCGCAGCAATCAGGAAAAAGAACACCGGAAACACGCTCGCAATCGCCGACAACCGGTCAGCGTTGTCTTTATATTCGGTATACCCCGGACTTACATTCCGGTCTGTGACATAGATCTTGGGCAGCTCCAGCTCTGCGAGCTGCTGCTTGGCAGCAGCCACCTCCAGGGGGCCGCCGGATAACGCCTTCCCGCCTTCCGCCCGCAGCTCCGCAAGCCGCGCTTCCGGCACGCCGGATAACGCCTGCTCTACCGCTTGGGTATGCTGTTCGATCAGCGCCTCATACTTCGGCGAATAAGCCTTCAGCCCGGCAGTATCTGTAAAGGACAGATAGGCTTCCGTATAAACCGGCAGCTTAAAGTCTGCCTCCGGGATGGCGGCGAACGCATCCGCCGTGCCTTTGCCAATCGTACTGGTCCCCCGGTTGTTCTTCTCAATAAACTGGGGACTCCGCACAAAGCCCACTACGGTATAATCCAGTGTCCCGAAGTCGTCTGACAGCTCCGTATCCTTACCGTTTCCGCTAAACGTTACCTTGTCGCCCAGCGCATATTCTCCGGCCAGCACGTCATCCAGCACGATTTCTCCGGAATGCTCCGGTAGATGTCCTTCGATCATGCGGTATTGGTTAAGCGTTGTATCTGTATTGTAGGAAAAGACCTTAAGGATCAAAGCATTGTCGCCGGCGAACACATCTGCGCTGTACCCCGGCTGAATCTCACCGATCCCCGGCACATCCTTCAGCAGCTTAAGGTTGTCTTCGGTCAAACCGTAGGTGCTCTGCACTTTCAGATCCATCAGCCCCGTCTCCCGGTAAAAGGTTCCGGCGGTATCCAGCATATCCGGCCCGGCTGCCTTGATTCCGGAGAAAAAGCTGACGCCCAGCATAATAATTGCAAATATTGAAATAAAGCGGGCCTTGGTGTGCCCGATTTCACGAAAAATATCTTTCCATAGCGCTCGTTTTTTCATGGATGCCTTCTCCTTACCATTCGATATCATCAACGGATACCGGCGAAGGATTGGTTACCATCTTCCGTACCTTAGCGTTGTTGATCTCAATGACCCGGTCTGCCATCGGGGCAATCGCCAGATTATGCGTGATTACGATGACCGTAGTTCCGGTATTGCGGCAGGTATCCTGCAGCAGCTTCAGCACCTGCTTGCCGGTGTTGTAGTCAAGCGCGCCTGTCGGCTCGTCGCAGAGCAGCAGCTTCGGCTGCTTAGCCAGCGCTCTGGCAATCGCAACGCGTTGCTGCTCGCCGCCGGACAGCTGAGCCGGAAAATTATCCAGCCGAGCCCCCAGTCCTACATCCTCCAGCACCTTACGAGCATCCAAAGCACGCGGGGAAATCTGCGAAGCAAGCTCGACATTCTCCAGCGTTGTCAGATTGGGCACCAGGTTGTAGAACTGAAACACAAAACCCACGTCATTGCGGCGGTAGCCTGTTAACTCCCTGGCACTGAACTTGGCAATGTCCGTACCGTCCACAATGACCTGGCCTTCGTCAGCGGAATCCATTCCGCCAAGAATATTAAGCACGGTCGATTTACCCGCCCCGCTGGGACCGACAATAACGGCAAATTCACCTTTATTAATCTCAAAATCAATCCCGTCGTTGGCGACAATCACATTCTCGCCCATCTTATAACGCTTGTACTCACCCTTTACGGCAACAAAGCTCATGCCCATCCTCCTGTCTCTATCCGGACCAAGCCCAGTCTTCACTCTATGTACATTCCAATACACTGTCCGGTGCGGCTGTATATGGTTTCAGTTTATCACAAATACAAAGTCGAGGCCCGCCGGGGCTCGGCAGGTTCCCCGATCCGGCATCGTGTGATTTGTTATAGGAGAGACCGTATGCTAAGTTAGCAATATCTGTTTATATCATTTTATTTTGCTAGGAGGCCATGAAATGGATTACGCCAAGTCAAAAGCTGCCCTTGCGGACGAAGCAGCTTCATACGTCGAGAACTATAAAAAGTACGCATGGTTTCATCAGCCCCGTTCCATTTATGAGCTGGACACACTGAAACTTCTCCAGGTCAAACAGATCACAACCTACGAGCCTTTAAAAGAATTCGCAAATCTCAAGAAGCTTGAATTCGGCACCACAAATTCCAGGCTGACCCTGCCTGATCTTGCCGGCCTGGACTCCGCCACGAGTCTGGAACATCTAAGCTTCATAAGTAAAACAACGATTAAAAAGAATATAGAGACCCTTTCCCGGCTTGAACATCTGGAATCTCTGCAAATGTTCTATGTCCAGCACACGCTGCCCGATCAATTACTGTCCCCTCTTAAATCCTTAAAGTCGGTCAGTTTCTCCAAGCATAATTATGACAGTCAAACCGTTCTCCCGGACAGCCTGGAGACTATCAGTATGAGCTTTGATGAGATTGAGGCTGTGCCAGGCTTTGCACCCGCCGCGGGTGTGAAGAAGGTTTCTTTGGGAGGGCAAACCTGCCAGCTGGAAAGCCTAGATTCTTTCAGGGTTTTTCCAAATGTAGAGGAAATCAGATTGCTCGCACCTAAAAAGCTTGTGGATCTTTCATATGTTTCACAGCTAAGGAAACTGAAGATTCTGGACGCTAATTTTGCTGCTGCCAGTGATCTAAGTCCCTTCTACCAGCATGACAGCATTGAGGAAATACGGCTTAGAGGCTCATCTGTGGAGAGTCTTCAAGAAATGGGGATTTGTCCAAACCTAAAAACATTGTATCTGGAAAAAACAAAACTGAATTCCATCGAAGGCATAGGGGAGCAATTCCCCCATTTGGAGCTACTCTGGATATGGGAAACCAAAGTAAAGAATCTGGAAGCACTGACCGGGATGTCGTCGTTAATCAATCTGGATCTGACTATGCTTAAGCCAAAATCATGGGAATTCATCTCCACCCTGACCGGGCTTGAAACACTGGATTTATGCAAAACCTCATTTTCGGATCCCGGCCTACTCCTGAACCTCCCTCATTTGAAGAAGCTCAGACTGTCAGGAAGCAATGTGGACCCCCAGTCTAGTGAATATAAGGAATTAGAAGAGGCAATAACCGGGCGAAACGGTAAGTTGAGTTAGCATTGAACCTGACCGCCAGTAGACTATGAAGAGTGCTCCCCCGGCTATTCGTCGGGGCACTCTCCCGCTCTCGCCGCGATAATAACGGACAGATAATCTTCTATCATGCTTCGGCTAATATTCATTTCGTTAAGATATAAATCGGCCAGTGTTTTTTTGAACCGCAACAGCATCTCCCGGTCTTCAGCAGCTTCGGGGACCGGAGTATACTGTACCAAAAACACTGTTCTCGCCACATCATATAGTAAATCTCCATGACACACGTTCATGAAGTCAATAACAACGGGCTGCCCGCTTACGAGCAATATATTACCGGGATGAAGATCGCCATGGCAAAGGGTGTCTCCATCCTTAAGTTTATCCAGAATCCCGCATATTTGTCCGTGATCCATTCTTTTAGACAACGGAACATTTAATAGATGATATTTTAGAAATTCTTTGTAATTCAATACATCACTGACTTTGTTCTGAAGGATTGTCTTATGCAGTCTTGCCATATATTCAGCGCAGCTCTGAAGGTCGCCTGTCCTCAAAACCCAATCCAACAGGGATTCGCCATCCACCTTCTCATATATAATGCCCATGCGCTCTTCGCAGCTAATCATTTCATAGGCCTTTGCTTTGGCAAAGCCCATATCATTGATCATTCTGGTGTTTTGAAACTCTGTTTCCACATCACTTTGGGGGTAACCCGCAGCGAAAAGCTTAAGCACTTTCCCTTCTTCCCATTCATATACGGTCGCCGTATTCCCCTCACCAATGATCTTCCCATATGTCATTTAGACCACACCGCCTTTTCATATTAATTTTTGCGGGGAATGAGCCGGCTGTATTGTCTGGAGAGAAACTTCATATAGATCAGCAAGTATTTGCGGCTGATGAAGGCAATCCCACCAACAAACAGGCTGAACAGAAGGGCAACAGGGATGCTCCACGCGTAGGGAACATCGTATCCGTTGCCCAGGTTCATATTGATCCAGGAAACGCCAAAGCTGCGGATCACCCCTGCCAGTAAGATCAATACTGCGCTAAGGCCAAAGCCATAAGCGACAGTAGCCAGGATCG
The DNA here is from genome assembly GCF_038008625.1 of Paenibacillus sp. FSL L8-0470. Taxonomy (NCBI): domain Bacteria; kingdom Bacillati; phylum Bacillota; class Bacilli; order Caryophanales; family Paenibacillaceae; genus Paenibacillus; species Paenibacillus sp. FSL L8-0470. The sequence goes on along the minus strand of NZ_JBBOZM010000001.1, from coordinate 822,737 downwards.
GAATAATCATGATACTCAGCAATCCGGTAGTGCAATAAAAAGTCACCATCTGCCACAGGGTTTTCAGCGACAGCCCCCCGCCCCGGCCCATCATATATTCACTTTGGTAAGCCTTGGCCAGCTTGCGCGGATTGCCGAGTCGAGCCAATATGACCGCCTCCGGCTGGCCGCTCGCCATGCCGTCGGCTATGCTGCTTTCAATTTCCCGGACAGCATCTACCCGTTCCTCCTCAGGCAAAAAATCCAATGCCTCATAAAACCTGCGAAGATAATCATTCGAGTTTGTCTCCATTTGTGTTTCCCTCCAACTGAACATGTATTTACCGAACCTGATTACCTAATTAATACCGCTGAATTTGCCCGATAGCACCTACAACCTTGCTCCATTCCTCTGTCATGGAAGCAAGCAGCTCTCGTCCAGGCGGGGTGAGCGAATAATATTTGCGGCGCGGACCGGTCTCCGACTCCTTCCAAAAGGCTTCTAAATAATTCTCCTTAAGCAGCCGCCGCAAAAGAGGATAAAGCGTCCCTTCATTAACGGCCAGCACCTCCCATTGACCCAGCGCCATTACCAGCTCATAACCGTAACGGGGCTGGCTGCTGATCAGCTGCAGGATGCAATATTCCAGCAGCCCCCGGCGCACCTGAGAAATCCATTCCGACATATCCAAAGCCATCCCCCCTTACACTACTATAATACCACACAGTACTGTGCGGCGTACACTAGTCAACAAACTTTATTTTCCTGTTTTTTCTATGACTGTCCAAAGAGTTCAATCGATTGTAACAAGAAAATATTCCAGTAGCCGATACTTGGCCGTTTGATAATGTTATAATCACCTTGATTTATTCATTCTTTTTCCAGCAAGAGTGAAAGAACATTCAGAAACAGGTGATTAGATGTTCGAACTAAAATGGCTGTGGCAGAACCTGGAGGGAAACCGTACGCGGTACATTCTGGCGCTCTGCCTCTCGGTGGTAGGCTCAAGTCTTACGATCGTGAATCCGTACATCAGTCAGCGCATTGTCGACACGTTCATAGCCGGCGACAATGCGCAGCAGAATCTCACACAAGAGCGGGGGCTCTTGATCGCGCTCTGCCTGGGCATGATCGGCTTTTCCCTGCTCCGCACCGGTCTTGCTTATTTGACAACCATGCAGTACGAAAAGTCCTCGCAGAACATGATGTACAACATCCGTATTTATTTGTACAACAAGATCCAGGGACAAGACAGGGAATATTACGACCATAACCGCACCGGCGACCTCATGACCAAGATGACCGGCGATCTGGACATGGTCCGGCACTCTATGGCATGGATTTTTAAGACGATCATTGAATCGTTAACGATTTTCCTTGCTGCCGTTATCTATTTTTTCACAATAGATGCGGAGTTAACGCTGTGGATGCTTATCCTGTCGCCACCGATTTTTATCGTGGCCTTCATTTTCGCCAAACGCGTCCGTCCGATGTATATTGACCTGCGCGAGCGGCTGTCCCAGCTTAACACCACTACACAGGAGAATATTTCAGGCAACCGTGTAGTCAAGGCTTTTGCCCGCGAGGAGTTCGAGATCGAAAAATTCACAGAGAAGAATGTCAACTATTCAACAGCTAACAAAAAGGCTGCCCTGGTATGGCTTGATTACTTTCCTTATCTGGAATCCTTCGCACAGGGCTTCAACGTCATCCTGATGCTGGCCGGCGGGCTGTTCCTTATGGAAGGCCGGATCACTTTTGGTGAATTCGCTGCCTTCTCTTCGCTCATCTGGGCCATATCCAACCCGATGCGCAACATTGGGATTATTATCAACGACATTCAGCGCTTTTTTGCCAGCTTGACTAAAATCATCGACATCTATTATGCCCGGCCTAATATTGTAAACGAACATAAGTCCATACAGAAACGCCGTTACGAAGGCCGCATTGAGTTCGATCAGGTGCGTTTCAAATATGATAGCGCTACCGTGCTGGACGATGTCAGCTTTACAGTTGAACCCGGTGAAACGATAGCGATCATGGGCTCGACGGGATCGGGAAAAACGACAATCATCAACCTGATCCCCCGCTTCTACGACGTATCCGCAGGACGTGTGCTGGTAGACGGCGTGGATGTCCGCCAGCTTGAGCTCGATGAGCTCCGCGACAATATCGGCATGGCAACCCAGGATGTACTCTTGTTCTCCGATACCATCGACGGGAACATCGCCTATGGCGACCCCGATCTTCCGGAGGAAGAGGCCATGTCCTATGCCGGGCTCGCAGCTGCCCACGATTTCATCTCCAAAATGCCCGAAGGGTATGACACCGTTGTCGGGGAACGTGGGGTTGGACTGTCCGGAGGGCAAAAGCAGCGTATTGCGCTGGCGCGGGCCTTGGCGGTCCACCGTCCTATTCTGATTCTGGACGATACGACTTCTGCCGTTGACCTTGAGACGGAGGAACACATTCAGAAAAGTCTGCGCGAGCTGGATTATCCCTGCACGAAGATCATTATCGCGCAGCGGGTGTCTACTACCTCGCAGGCTGACCGCATTCTCATTCTGGATGGCGGACGCCTGATTGAAGAGGGTACCCACGCCGAACTGCTGGCGAAACGGGGCTACTACTACGATGTGTTTATGCTGCAGAACGAGGGTATTGGAAGGCTGGTGACCGCTAATGGCAAGGAATAAATTCGACGTCGATGAGAATCTGGAATCGCCGTTTAATATCAAACACTTCCGTCGTGCAATGGTGTATATCAAACGGAAGAAAAAGCCCATGATCTTTGCGTTTGTGCTCAGCGCGATTTCAGCGGCCATTTCACTGTCCGCTCCACTGATCATGCAGCATGTCGTCGACGTGACCATTCCCGCCAAAGCCAAACTTCCGCTGCTGGGCTGGTCCGCGCTGATGCTTGTGACTATCGTGGTCAGTGTTATTCTGGCTACCTATCGCTCACGCATCATGACAAGCGTCGGACAGGACATTATTTTTGACATCCGCACGGATTTGTTTAAGCATCTGCAGGATTTGCCTTTCAAATATTATGATGACCGGCCGCAGGGCAAAATCCTGATCCGGGTCGTGAATTACGTCAATTCGGTTTCGGATGTGCTGTCCAACGGTATTATCAACTTTGTTCTGGAAATCGTGAATCTGGTCTTTATCGCCGCATTCATGTTCGCCGTCGATGTACGGCTCTCGTTCGTTATTCTGGCAGGACTGCCCGTATTCTTCGGCATCATGCTGCTGATCAAAACCCGGCAGCGCCGGGCATGGCAGGCGGTGTCCAACAAAAGCTCCAATCTGAACGCCTACCTGCAGGAAAGCATCAGCGGCATCGGCGTCACACAAATGTTCAACCGGGAACAGCGCAATGAGGGGATTTTCACGCGTCTGGCCAGCAATTTCCGTAAGGAATGGATAACAGCGGTGCGTTTCAACATGCTGATCCCGTTTAGCGTTGACAACCTGAGCACCATCGTTACAACGATGATCTTCCTGGTGGGTCTCCTGACACTGGACCCTGTAAATGTCACCTTTGGTGTGATTCTTGCCATGAGTAGCTATGCAGCCCGCTTCTGGCAGCCGATTCTGAATCTTTCGAACCTGTACAATAACTTTATCAATGCCGTCGCCTACCTGGAGCGTATCTTCGAAACGCTGGATGAGCCGGTTACCGTCAGCGATATTCCGGATGCGAAGGCACTGCCGCCTGTACAGGGCCATGTCACCTTCGACAACGTAACCTTTGCCTATGATCCGGGGCTTAACATTCTGGAGAATATCTCCTTCGATGTACTGGCAGGACAAAGCATCGCCCTGGTGGGACCGACAGGCGCAGGCAAAACAACGGTCGTCAATCTGATCTCCCGCTTCTACAATCTTACTGGCGGCAGGATTCTTATGGACGGACAGGATATCTCGCAGGTTACGCTGAAATCCCTTCGCGGCCAGATGGGGATCATGCTGCAGGACAGCTTCATTTTCTCCGGGACCATCCTGGATAATATCCGTTACGGCAAACTCGATGCTACCGAGGAAGAAGTGATCGCTGCGGCCAAGACCGTTTGTGCCGACGAATTCATCCGTGAGTTTGATCAGGGTTACCTGACAGAGGTTAATGAACGTGGCTCCAAGCTCTCGCAAGGACAGCGGCAGCTCATTTCGTTCGCCAGAACGCTGCTGGCTGATCCGCGCATTCTGATCCTGGATGAAGCGACTTCTTCCATCGACGCGAAAACTGAACGTCTGCTCCAGAAGGGCCTCAATGAGCTGCTCAAGGGACGCACCTCGTTCATTATCGCGCATCGCCTGTCCACCGTAAAAAACTGCGACCGCATTATGTATGTCGCAAACAAAGGTATCGCGGAAAGCGGGTCGCATGACGAGCTTATAGCACGCAAGGGCCACTATTACCGGCTTTATACGGCACAGAAGATGGAAGCATAGCCACTAAATCAAACTTAGACATTATTCTATAGCTGTCAAATCCCTTTCAGGAATCTGGAAGGGATTTTTTTATGGATATAGAATGTTCCTCTCACCTAAACGCGGAGTTTGACACAGCTGAATTCTAAAACTGATTTCGCATCTTAACACTGTAAAGATTATATGCTACAATCTTTACAGCGCTAAGATTAAAGGAAGGATGCATCCAGCACATGAAAGACAAACCCTATCACCACGGCAATCTGCGAAATCAGCTTATAGAAGCCGGCATCACACTTATTAATGAAGATGGTTTGAAGAGCTTTTCCTTGCGCAAGGTCGCAGCGAAATGCAGTGTCAGCCATACCGCACCGTACAGCCATTTTAAGAATATTGACGAATTGATCTACGCTATGGGCGAGCATGTCACTGCGCAATTCACGGACACACTGCGTACATCCATTCACGGAAAGGAGGGCACTCAGGAGGCGATTTCCTTGCTGGGGCAGGCCTACATTGACTTTTTCGTTGACCATCCGCAGTATTTTCAATTTCTTTTCTACCATTCGGACATCACCATTGACCTGGACCATTATAATTCGGATAATTATCCGCCGTTTGCTCTATTCCGCACAACAGCCTATCAGTTGTTTGAGAGCTTTGGCCTGCCGGAAGAAGAATATGCGAAGCAGCTGGTTGCCCTATGGTCAATGGTGCACGGAATGGCCTCACTGCTCACCAATAACGGGGTCCGGTATTCCGGAGATTGGCGGGATATCTTTACGCTCAAACCTGTATTTTAGGAGGATAACCCATGAAAATGATTATTCACGACTTGAATCCGCAACAATTTGCGGCATTGGTTGAAGACAACACCCCCGACGTAACTGTAATCTCCGACAATGGTACTATCCGTCATTGTATCGGCTGCTTCGGGTGCTGGGTCCGGACGCCTGGAGTCTGTGTTCTGAAGGACGGCTATAACAACATGGGGGAGCTTCTCTCGAAATGCGATGAACTGATGATTATCAGTAAATGTGAATATGGAAGCTACAGCCCTTTCATCCTCAATGTGTTGAACCGGAGCATTTCCTACGTGCTTCCTTATTTTGTAACCAAGAATGGTGAAACCCATCACCGCAACCGTTATGACCATGAATTTGCCCTGACCGTACATTTTTACGGTGAAGACATCACGGAAGCCGAGAAAGGAACAGCACAAAAGCTGGTCGCAGCAAATAGCTTAAATTTGTATTCCTCAGGGAATTTAGTCTATTTTCATAACGGCCTGCAAGCCGTCAAGGAGGTACTGGCATGAACATTGCAATGATCAACGGAAGCCCCAAGCTGCGAAAAAGCAATTCAGACCTCCTGCTGAAGACACTGGAACCGCTCATAAGCACCGGGCATGAAATCACCCATTATAACATTAACAAAAAACCGCTGACCCCCGGGCAATACAGCGAACTATGCGGCATGGATATATTGATTATTGCCTTCCCGCTTTATGTGGATGGAGTCCCGTCCCATCTATTCAGAATGCTTGTTACCCTTGAGGAATACATGAAAACGCGGCGTGAGAAGGATATTTACGTTTATACCCTGATGAACAATGGTTTTTTTGAAGGGAAGCAGAATCACATTGCCCTTGAGATCATTCAGAACTGGTGCATCCGTTCCGGTCTAATTTTCGGGCAGGGTCTCGGTCAAGGCGCCGGTGAAATGATGGACTTTATCGAGAAGGTTCCCCTTGGAACGGGCCCGCTTAAGAATCTGGGCAAAGCAATGGAAAGCCTGGCTCATAATGTACAATCGCAAAGTATAGATGAATCTATGCTCTTCAGTCCAAATTTCCCGCGCTTCGCCTGGAAATTTGCCGCGACCCACTCTTTCTGGAACGCCACCGCCAAGAAGAACGGCCTGAAGAAGAAGGACATCCGAAGAACCCTATAGCTTGCCTTGGGATTACGCATGAGACTTCAGCGGCCTCCCGCAGCGGACAGTACAAGGCAGGGAGTGCTCACCGTCTCCCGCCTTGCCCGCCGTCCGTCCCTTGACTGCCGCTTCTTCCCGGACCCCCACCATTTATCCCCTGGCCGCCCCCACCCCGGTCCGTGCCGCCGTTCACTCCCGGGAACCCGTTCATTCTTGAGCCGGAGTCCGTTTTTGTGATTTTTTGAGCGGTTATGGCCTCGCATGAGGTGAGCACCAGTGAACAACCCAGCTAGCTCTCTGAGGCCAGTCTGGGTGAACTCGCCGAAATGTATTATAGAAAGCTGGTGTGGACCTGGACAGAAGGGACGTACCAGATGGAGAGATACGGCATTGGAAATGACGGATCGTCCAGAAGCGGAGGGAGAGCGGGATTTGTGATGGACCGCTATAGTTATACTACCTTTGCCACGGATTTGTTTAAAGGAGATTCGAAGTATAGAAGCGGTCTGCTCTGGGTGCTGTATGTCCAGAATTTCCTGATGTATGGCTTTATTCTCATTCGATTGTTTGGCGGCATAAGGGCTAAAAGGTTTGAGGAAACCTCTTTAATTCTGGTGGTTCTGGGTTTTATCGCATTCTATCTGCTGTGGGAAATAAAGTCCCGTTATATCTATCCGGTGTATCCGCTATTGATCGTGCTGTCGTACATGGGATTCAAAGACGTATATGATTATATGTTGAACAGAAAGAGGTGATTGAAGTTGCGAACCAAGAGATACTCAATCTTCTTACTTGCAGCAGGAAATAAGAACAGTAATGTTTTCAGGTACAGGACCATGGAGAAATTAAACGGAAACATATACAGATATCCCCCCGTTTGAAAAGAGGAATAATCCTGCTCATACAGCATATCCATCGCCAGCGACAGCACCGTTTGCGAATCATCCGTCGGCATCCGGGGGAACAGGAAAATGATCACGAGCTGGATCGCAAACGAAAACAGCAGCACAGCCGGAATTACGATTTTCCTGCTGTACCGGTTAAGCTTTAAGCACATTCTGTACAGCACAAAGCTTACAGCCAGAACGGCCGCAGCCGCCAGGATAAACAGAACCCATTGTTGTTTCTCCAGAACCGTGGTATCACCGTACACAGAGTAGGTATACTTTGCCCGGATAAAAAAGGAGGATGCGATAAAAAGTCCTATACAGAAAGCAAGCAGGATATACAGTATTCTTTGAGTTCCCCTTACCATGGAAAACCTCCTATGCGTAATAGTTCAACGCTTTATATTCTCTTGCCCCGATTCATAGACGTATTATAAACACCCAACCTGAATATTCAATGAAAATCGGAAGGGTCGAAGTCCCCCGCCTAACAGAGCCCTATTGTGCCTTGTATCCAAAAAAAAGACGCTGCGGGGAGCAATTCCCCGAGCGCCTTCCAGCGTTCATGTAGTTCAGCTGTTGCACGGCGAACGCTCCAGTTCAATAATCATCCCTAGGCGTTCACCCTCGATCCGCGCGTCCAGCTTGCCCCCATGCAGCCTTATGATCTCGGCAGCAATGGACAGGCCCAACCCCGCACCTTCGCCGGCCCGCGACGAATCCCGCTTGTAGAATCGTTCAAACAACCGCTGCAGCTCCCCGCTGTCCATCGCTTGAGCCGGTGTGCTCCACAATTCCAGCCGTAACGGAATTGGACGGCGGCTCTCTGCCACCGGTTCCCGGAGGCGGATGACAAGCTCCGTATCTGCGCGGCTGTATTTGAAGGCGTTGGACAACAGATTTTCCAGCACCCGGACGAAAAGGTCAGCATCCACCTCCACATAAACCGACTGATCCGGCAGCAGCAGAACCGTCTCAATATGCGTGTCCCTGCTTTGGGGATGGTACCCCTCCACAACCTGGCGCAGCAGCTCCTGCATATTCACCCTGCTCTTATTTATTACCGGCAGTTTCCATTTCAGCTTCGAAATTTCAAAAAACTCATCAATCAGCTTCTTTAAGTACCCGGTCCGCTCCTCCAGAACCTCGACATACCGCTCCCTTTCCTGCTCACTGCCATACGATTTCTCTTTAAGCAAACTGAGAAACCCCATGATGGAAGTTAACGGCGTGCGCAGGTCATGGGAAATATTGAGCAAAAAATCCTTCTCCTTGCTCCGGCTTGCGACGATTTGCTCGGCCATATCATTCAGTGCTGCAGCCATCGTGGTAAGCTCATTGTTGTATTTTAACGGGATACGAGCCTGAAAATCAGTCGCATACAGCGTATGCGTGCCCCGTTCGAGAGTGCGCATATACCGGATTCTCCCCCGGACACCCAGATAAAAAAGCAGCAAAAACACAATAACACCCAGCAAAGATACAGGACTCTCGGTATAAGTAATCGTGCTTGCAGCCACCAGATAGAGCCCGTTTCCGAGCTTCCGCGTTTCCTGTAATTTCGTGCCGGAGCCGTTGTTATAGCTGATGCTGATGCCTTCCTTTGGTGAAAAGAAAACGATATTGTAGACCTGCTCCTCCTCGGGATTGCCGATCACGAAACCTCCAGCCTCCGGCGCAGGGGAATAATCTGCGGTAGACAGCAACGCCTTTCCCCCCGGCAATGTCTCCCCGGAGCGGACAATGACAACATGCGAATTGGCTTGAAGCAGCTCCCCCTGCCCGTTCACCACAGACACGACTACTTCCTCTGCAGCCCTAAAGCTTTTATTGTAGTCCAAGGGAAACTTGACCCGCAGCTCCTGCTCCAGCCGATGGGGAATAGCCGCCTCGCCTGCCCGGGCCTCCAGCCAAGCCGCCAGCGGATTGCCAACCTTCTCCCTGTAGCTCATCATCCGCTCCGCATCGGTCTGAGCCGGATAAAATAATGCCGAGCCTTTCAGAAAATGGGCTGTCAACGAAACTGCGACCAGCGTGGCTGCCAGTGACAGAATAAAAATCAGGACCAGTTCTCCGACTAGCCCTGTTTTAAGCTTCTTTGTCCACTTTATAACCAACACCCCAGACCGTTCTGATGTACTTGGAATTTTTGACGGTATCCCCCAGCTTGTCCCGCAGATTGCGGATATGGGTAAGCACGGTGTTGTCGCTCTCCAGATAGGTATCCTCCCAGACCAGCTCATAAATATCGCGTGAGGTAAACACCCGGCCCTTGTTCCTGGCCAGCAGCAGCAATATCCCATATTCTTTTGGCGTCATGTTGATTTCCACGCCATTTTTGGACACCGCATGCTCCTCCGGCAACAGAGTGAGATCCTTAATCTGCAGTTCCCCCGGGGCTACAGCCGTCTCTTCCGCAGCCGCCGGCCTGCGCTTTAAAATCGCCGAGATTCGCAAGGAAAGCTCCGTCAAATCAAAAGGTTTCGTCACATAATCATCGCAGCCGGCAATGAATCCCCTGATCTTATCCTCCTGCTGATCCTTGGCGGTCAGGAAAATTACCGGAACCTCCGAGATTTCCCTAATCCGGCCAATCAGGTCAAAACCATTCATGACCGGCATCATAATATCTAGTAAAATGAGCTGAAAGACCTCGTTCCGAATGTATTCCAGCGCCTTTTCCCCATCATAACAGGACAAAATGCAGTACCCTTCCCGTTCCAAAAATATTGATAAAAATTCCACAATCGTCCGGTCATCATCCACAATTAAAATCCGGGCGCCCATTTCGGCCAGCCGCCTTTCGTTCCCTGTCTCCTCTAAGCAATAAGCAGCAGCTTCATCAGATACATGTAAAAGATTCCGCTCGTTCCGGCCAGTCCCATTCCCAGTATGACCGTTGCGTCAAGGAGATGCAGTTTTTTGCTTCGCCCATATTTTACCGCAAATCCAGCCGAACACGCTATGCCTGCTGCGATCCCCGCTGCAAGGAGGTTGGCTGCCAGCAGCCAGTGGCCCTGTACCGCACGGCTTTCAGAGAAAACGCCCAGCATCGTAACTACCGCCGCACCAAGAATAAGCGGAGCTATAAGATAGGCAGGAAGCCTGTGCCGCAGGCACATCCGCTGGGGTCCCGATTTTTCGCGTCTGCAAATGGCAATCATTCCCGCTATAAGACCCAGCAATGCGCCAGCCAGCGCTACTTTCCAAGCCAATCCTCCCGCCCCTGCTTCCCAGGGATTCAGCTTAACAAACGCCTGGAAGGGCACTGTCGTATCCAGCACGACATATTTGCTCCCGCCTTCCCCTTCTTTAAGCACAAGATATTTATTGGCCTTTTTATTGTAAAAAATCTGCTTGCCAATCTGCGTGTATTGCCCGTTCAGCTCCTCACCCGCCGATTTCAGGGTAACCTCCCCTTGCTCACTGACGGCCACTTTTGGTGTAACCATCTGGTAACGCAGCTTGGAAACCCCCGGGCCCAGTCCCTCACTAATCACCATGGCGTATGTGCCCGCGTAGGCTTGAATACTTGCAGCGGGCTCTGTCGCCTCCCCGGTCGATTCGGCCAGCGGCTGATCCAGACTTACTCCGAAGAAGGAGTAGAACTGTTCCTCAAAGGCATCCCGGAAGGTCCCGTCGTCTCCTTCGTATTGGGAGTTACAGCCAACGAAAAACCCGAGTCCCTTGGACGGCATGATCGATATCAGACTGGAAAAAGCCTCAGTATCTCCGGGGTGAACCAGAATGGCAGGATTTTTGTAGTTTTGAAAAAAGCCATAGGCATAACCGGGCATTAGGGGATGCGTGGAATATTGCTGCGAGTACATCTGCTTGGCGGTATCTTGTTGTAAAATCGAGCTTTCCCCTTGGCCCCGACCCTGCAGATGGGCCAATACAAACTTGCTCATGTCGTCAGCGGTTGACCAGATGGAGCCGGCGGGGTAGGTCAAAACCTCCCCCTGCTTCATTTTGACAAACCCCTTATCGTAAGAATATCCCTGGGCCAATTGCTGGTTCAAACGCTCCGGCGTAAGATAGGTCAAGCTGTTGTCCATATGCAGAGGAGCAAAAATATGCTGGCGGATATAATCATCGTAGGACAGGCCGCTTGCTCTTTCCACAATATATCCGGCGAGGGTGAAGCCTTCATTGCTATACTGCACCGCATCTCCCGGTGCCCTCACCAGCGGCGGCAGCAGCTTTTGCAGAGTCTGCTCCAGCGGAACCCGCTGCTCCGGCACCGTGTTCGACCAAGCCCCTTCGCGCTGTTCGGCATTGGCGAATCCCCCGGTATTGGTCAGCAAATGTTTCATGGTTAGCGGAGTTTTGTACGAGTTGGCCACTTGCAGGGAATCCGGCAAATACTGGTTCACATCCGCCGCCAAGTCCAGCTTCCCCTGCTCCGCCAGCTGCATGGCTGCTGTAGCCGTAAAAACCTTGGAGACCGAAGCGATACTGAAGCGGGTCTTGAGCGGATCTACCGGCACCTTGGCCTCCACATCCGCATAGCCGTAGCCCTTCTCCAGCCAGACTGCGCCATCCTTGACCACCGCCAAAGTTACGCCCGGCACATGGTACTTGTCCATTGCTGTCTTCATAAATTCATCGGTCTGCTGTTCATACCGCTCCCGTTCCCCGGAAGCGGCTGCTTCCTCATGCTGCTCCGGCGCGGTGGCCGCTGCAGACGATAGCGACTGCGCCTCCTTCGGCTGCACCTTCACCGCTTGTGCCTGCGCAGACTCCGGCTGCATCGCCACTGGTTGCGCCAAAATCGCCGCCACCAGCCCTATTTTCATCCATAACCCTGTTCTCATGCTCCCACTCCTGTCTCTATTAACACCCTATAGGACCATGATACAGCGGCAACACGGAGAAAAAAGCGGTATAAATCTAAAGAAAAAATAAAGCCGCGCACAATGCGCAATCCGGCGGATAACTACGATATCCAAATAGGCCATGAACTCTACTGACGTAGAAATTCATGGCCTTATCCGTTTACTAATATCAGAATTAATCAATTGCTGTCCAAATGTCTAACGCAAGGGAGCGAATCGCAAGGTTCGTGTGATTTCTATATAATCTTAAAAGCCGGGCACACTCCGGACTCCATAATAAAACATTTCCTGCAACCTCAAGCAAAGAAAGTCCAATAAACTGAGATTCATAACTATCTTCCGACCCTATAACATCTACAATTTCTAATAGGGTTTCTGGATTCCAGTAGCCTTTGCTGTCTTTTAAATTTTGCGCAACCTGCTTATAGGCATCGCCTAAACGATGTGGCTGATTTGAAATGCAATGAACTATTTTAGTTAGGTAAGCAACGGATTCCTGAACATTATTCCAGTCTATTGAGGCTACATACAATTTCATTACAACCTGCTTTAAGGTCTCATCCGCTGCCAGACAGTCAATAATACCCATATACAGAGGCACAAGGTTTACGCGAGTGTTCTTTGGCAAAGAGGTCAGTTGGTCAGCAAATTTCAACAGACGTTGCCTGTGAGGCAAATCTCTTTTGGCATTAGCATTCCAATCATCTCTTATTTCTACACTGGCCAAATCCTTAAACACACCAATTACCCTCTCATTGACCTTGCCATCACGGCTTGTTTCTGTCAGCGTGTTCATTGCAATATTCCATCTGGCGTTATCTTCTAAATCCAGAATAACCTTTGCAGCGGCAGCCGCAATGATTTCTTCATGTCCATTTGTCCAACGGACCATACTATTCAAGGCATATCTTCCAACATCCGGATCTGCATGACCGGCTATTCTAATGATTAATTCTAAATACCGGGATCTATAATTTACCGGAAGTTCATTGGGCTGTTGCAATAGTACACTTTTCGCAATATCACTTTGTGATGAAATGGCCATTTTGCTTAAAATCTTCCATCCGCATTCATCATCTAAAAGCTGTCTCGCAGCATGCCCTATGGCAATGATTACGTCCTTATGCGCATTAGGCTTTTCAAACTCGTTCATCAATAGCGGAATGCTGTCACTGCTTCTATAAGCACCCAGTAACCGGATGGCCTCTTTTCTGACAGTGATTTTAAGCTTGTCCCGGTTTAACAGTTCTTTAAGTATTGAAGTCAATACAGCCGGATTCACTCTACGAATGCATCTGGGTATCGAGTACATGGCTACACGGGCTCTGTCTCCATCTAAATTCTCGAGCAGAACGGGAAGTGCCTTTTCGGGTTCTTCCAACAATGAAAGTGCATAAACTGCAGCTTCTACTACAGCTACTTCCTTATCTTTTAAATACCCTACCAGCTTATCCGGACTGACATCAGGCATTCTTGCCATTAGCTTTATAGCTGTTGAACGTTCATAAAAACTGCGTTTGGCATCTGACGCAATGCTTTCTATTGAGGTTCTAAAAGATTGTTGCTGACGCGGCAACCACCTATGGAACCCATCCGCAGCCGGCACAACATAAATGGTTTTCCCCGTTAAGAACCTGCCTTTAATAACCTCACCCGATATAAATGGATCCAGCCATTCTTGACGTTTCCGATGCAGATGCAGGAACACTTCGTTTACGGTAATAAACGATTTATCCAACGTTAATAATTCTCTGACTCTCTCATCCCGTGTTTTAGGAGGGGCAAGCCAATGTCTTGCCGCCCGTACTGCGATAGAAGCTGTTTTCTCCTGTACCGCATCGCTTAGTAAATTTTGAAGCTTAGAGATGCCAAAGCCTCTTTTGCCAAAGGAGTCCGCCAGGCTGATCACCAAATTGTAGTCTTCTCTTCGATTTGCCGCCACAGCTAACGGATAAACCACTTCAAATATTCGCTCTTCTATACCCCGAGGTATATTTTCCTGGAAGGATGGAAGTGTAAGCTGTCCGCTCTGCTTGGCTAACTTTACGATCGTGCTTAAAGCGAACTTAAAGATCTCACTTCCGGGATTTACTGCATTAAACCGCATAATCACAAATGCTAATTCCTGAGTGGCAAACCTTGTAGCATAGGAAGTATCTCTAGCCTCAATAACACTATCAACGAGTAAAGTAAGCTCCTTTACATTCTCATCCGTAAACATAGATGCCGGACTGTTTGCAAGCTCTCTAATCACTGCAGATCGTACAGGATCCTGATCATTTTTGATGCGGCCTAAATACACCAAAGTCTCATTCATACCTTGTCTTGATAGCGCAGTACTTTTAATCAGCTGCACAAGTGCCATTGCGCGTTCATCTGCATTAGAGGCATATGCCGCTTTTTCAAGCAGCTCTCTTGAATGATGAATAGAACGGCAAGCTGAAATCCTAATCGTTTTGTCCCGGCTATCATAGATTTCACGCAGACCAAGCATTCGGGTTGCTTCCTTGTCGCGTAATGTATGCGGTAACTGATACAGTAATGTCTCTGGAAAAATGCGCTCTTTACGTTTGTCCTCTTCATAGACCGACTCAAAAATCGCTTTACGCTTTGAAGGAGCCATACACTCAAGCAATTTCGCTATATGTATGGGGGTATCTGCAAGCAGCTTGGCTAATTCAATCCATTGATCTATGGAAAAATATTTCCCCCTTCTTAAAACGCCATCCGGCACACCATGAGAGAGCAGGTCACTTCGCGACTCCTTCCGGGTTAGCAGCTTATACACTGCTTCAGGATAGATTCGGACTAATGTACCCAGATGTTTTTTAAGTACAGGATGGATGATACCCAGGGGTCCATGATTCATGGCACATTCGAGAATGAAATCCGGCTTTACCTTGCATAAAGCTTCGATAGCTGATGAAAATCTCCACCACACATATCCCTTTTCCCTAAGGGGGGTGCCTTCTAACGTTGTTTTAAAATACTCCGCAACGGCATCAAGATGACGGCTAGCGAATTTCTTCCAGTTGATAATGATATATCCAAGCTCTTCAAGCCATTTACTGACCGTTTCCTTAGAACATGCTGGCAGCAGAATAGAGGCCTCCTCCGCCCCCCATCGGGCATACACAACAGGCAGTAACCTCTCCGCTAATTCTTGACGATGGATAAATGAAATACTGCGCAGTACTTTGCGGCGGCAATCATGGGACAGCTCCGGGAGTTCACGTTCAATATCAATATCTGAAGCCACTTTGGCCAAAAGACCGGCTGCCTGATTTCTAATAGTAGCCATAGGATGCTTTAACGCAGACACAATAATCTTTGCATCCTGTGTGGCAATAGCCCCCATTAAAGCTAGCTGTGTCTCATAGACACCGCCTTTCAGTAATGAAGCGAGCAATTTTGAATATTGGGTGGATCCATGATTTTCACGGCCTAGTGTGACAATTTTATGGATCCTGTCTGAATAACCTAGTGAGTCTAATTCTTTAAGCAAACCTTTTTTATCCATTGGATCTTTTCTGAAAATCATAAGTCCCCTCCTTCACCTGTTCTTGTTCCATCCAAACTTTATTCTATATATATCAATCCATACCCTTTAAAAAAATCTCATACCATGCTTTCTTTTACATCGGCAAAAATCCATTAGATTATTATCTATAACGTATCCTTTTATTGACAATATGTAACTAGGTGGTTACAATGACGATGTAACTGGTTGATTACATATAGGAAGGAGTCCATTACATTGGTTACTAATCGTATTAAAGTTTTGAGAGCTGAACGAGACTGGACACAGGCTGATTTGGCAGAACATGTCGGGATTTCACGACAAGCAGTTATATCCATTGAAAAATATAAATATACACCTTCGTTGGAGTTGGCTTTCAAAATTGCCAAAGCATTTAATGTATCTATCAATGAAGTATTTGTACTTGAGGAGGATGAAAAATTATGATTTATCAATTCGTAATGTTAGTGGTGTTGGTCGTATTAGGTATATGCACTATTGCCCTTCCATGCTTCCAAGCTGTAAAAATGAAAGAATATAGAAATGATGAACGTTGGCAATTGGTTCAGAATAAGGCGAACCACGTGGCAATGCACTACTATAGTGCACTTGGCTTTGCAATTTGCATTGGAGTTTTTATAACAACAATCTTCGATATTCAATTTAGTATTGGTCTTGATAGAGTGTTGCTATATTCGTTAATTGCAATTTTTATGCGAAATGCAATTGAATTATTTTCCTTACGCCACTTTGATAAAGTTTTATAAGCTTTACAAAGACAGTTAATACGAAACCTTATTCGCAGACAAACTCCTTTGTTCCTAATGGAACTCAGGAGTTTGTCTTGTTCAAAAAGCTAGGCCCTGCGCATAAGCGAACGGCGTCCCGCCCAGATGTAAACAGCAGAGGTTACAGCCACAACGAGAATGAAGGGGATCACATCCAGCCGGGGCGACAAAGCCGTCCCCCTTGGATACATCGCGTAGTAGGCCGTTGTAGAAGGAAACCAGGCACCGATCGAGGCATGAAGCCCGGTAAGCACAATGTTGGCTATCACGATCGAAGCCGATAAAATCAATGAGGAAACAAACGACTTCAAGCGCATGGACACCCATAACTGCAGCGCCGCAAACGGCAGTATGGCCAGCCATCCCCCAACCGTACCGATGATCAATTCGGTAAAATCCAAATCGTCCCCCAATTGAAGCAGTACTCCCGCGAGCAGATATGATCCGGCAAAAAGCAGTTGAATCAACCCCATCAGCAGCATCAGCGTTCCCAATTTGGCATAATAGACACGGTAACGGGGAATGGGCAGACAAAACAGTTGTTTCCAGCCCCCGTTTGTATGCTCATAACGGCAAATAAAAGAAGCTAATACCCCGGCATAAAGCGGATAAAAAAACAAACCGTGAAAGCTGGCCATATGCAGATAAAAGGTTTTCCATCCGCGCTCAAAAAAACCTACAAAATTCTCCGAATTTAAACTGTTCATTCCGAGCATCACAGTTCCCAGCGCACCGAGGAGGAACAGGATGAAGATGACGGGATACTGCAGCTTCATTCGTTCGGCTTTCATCAAATTTTCCATAATCACACCCCTGTTAATTAAAATTGTTTGTTTTTAAAATGCAAGGTCCCGGCGGCTAGCAGCACCGCTCCCAGGCCTGCACTGATGCCAATCCACCTCTCGGGATGTGCCATGAACGGACTGGACATCGTCGGATAGGCCCATGGCCACAGCCAGGTCCACAATGCTGCTCCGCTGTCCCGCGCTATGAATAGGCCAGAAACAGCGCCCAGGAAGCCGATGGACATCGGAATGGCCGGGTTCGAGAATTGGATAGACAGCCACATCTGCAGCCCCAGCACCGCAGTTGATGCGAGAAAGCTGTACATAATTTGCTTGATTAGAAGCTGGAACGGCAGCGGTTCGGAAGTGTAGCAAATCCAGAGCAGGATCAGGCCGGCAATAATCAGCAAGGCCGTACACAACAGCAGAAAAAGAACCCACAGCGCCTTGGCCCAATAAAGAACAGAGCGGGAAACAGGCAGGGTCAGCAGCTGCTTCCAACTATTGGATTCGTGTTCCAAACCGGCAATCATACCCGTGAGTAACGCGGTGTTTAGCAGCAATACGAAACCTAGAAACAAATACATCACATTAAATACGCTGTATACCCCTGCCGGGCCTTTGAAATAGAGATACCATTCCAGCGACATAAATGCGATGAACAGCCCGGCGCTGATAACCGGCAGCCAGCGGGCCGCAGGTTTGAGCCTCATGCCTTCGGCCCGCAAGGCTCGCCACATCATAAGCTTACTCCTTTTCCGGTCAACTCCATGAATAGCTCTTCCAGCGATTTGCTGCTTTCCCGTACATTCATAATCCCGTAAGGGCCCAGCAGTTTGAACAATTCTGCCTGCGACATACTGACATTCTCTGCCGAAACTGACAGCATATTGCCTTCCCGCTCCACGGCGAATCCTTGCAGCATTAGCGTGCGAAGCGCTTCCTCCGGCCGCTCCACTGCAAATCCCATGACTTTGCCCCTGCGCCGCTCCAGCATTTCTAGTGCTCCCTGATAGACGAGTTTGCCGCTGCTGATTATTCCGATCTCATCTGCAATCGTATCCACCTCGCTCAGCAGATGGCTGGACAGCATGATCGTCATTCCCTGATCATGGGCCAGTGACAGCATCAGATGCCGTATTTCTTGGATACCGGCCGGGTCCAGGCCGTTGGTCGGCTCATCCAGGATCAGCAGCTGCGGATCCCGCAGCAAGGCTGCTGCTATGCCGAGCCGCTGCTTCATACCAAGGGAATATCCGCTCACTTTACGGTTTGCACTGGACGTCAGCCGCACAATTTCCAGCACCTCACCGATGCGCCGGTCGGGCAGCTTCAGCAGTGTGCTTAGTATTTTCAAATTTTTGTACCCGGTCAAATGCCCGTAATAGGATGGGTTCTCTACTAATGAGCCTACCTTGCGCAAAATGTCCTGACTGTTGCCCGGCATCTCTTGTCCAAAAATACGGATCGTCCCGCTATCGGCCCGGAGCAAACCCAGCAGCATTTTGATCGTTGTAGTTTTCCCTGCACCGTTTGGCCCTAGAAAACCGTATATTTTCCCCTCGGGAACCTCCAGGTTTACCTCATTCACCGACACCTGCTCGCCGAAGCGGCGGGTCAGCCCTTTTGTCTCCACTATAAGTTGTGGCATCTCCTGTCACCTCATATCTTTGATATAGGGACAATAATAGGCGCTGGAAGTAGCAGCGGGGTAAAGAAAAGTAAAAATTAAGTAAAAAAACAGGCCAACACCACAAAAAGCGGATGTCCGGCCTGCATTCAATAAAGAAAAAAAAGTGTGATTTGCGTTCCTTGCTGCGGTTTGCTATGTACAGCCATTTTGCCGCCATGCCTTGTTACAAAAACCTTTGCCAGCGCCATGCCCAGGCCGGAGCCCGCCAATCTGGCCCGCGCCGACAACATATTGTCCTCTGTTGCGTTCAGCCGCTCTAGCACCGCCGCATCGATTCCCGTCCCATTGTCGCGAATTTCGACCGTCAGTCCGTACTGATCCCAGCGTAGCCCGGTTTCAATATGGCACCCTGCGGGATTGTGAACCACGGCATTCCACAGCAAATTGTGCAGCGCCCGCCGAATCATGCGTTGATCGATATCAAGGTATTTCTCCCCGTCCGTATTGAAGGCAAAGGTATGCTGTGCAGCAAGCGGATGATCAGCAACATCGGTAACGATCTGCCTGATAAATTCTGCCATCTCCGTAGATTCCCGCGAGAGCGGAACCTCGCTGCCGTCCAGTTGATAGAAAGCATTCATATCTTCAATAAGCTGCTCTACCTGGATCGTCTTTTGTTCCATTAAGGAGCCGAACTGGATTATTTCCGCAGTAGACCACGCATATTGATCAGCGGCTGCAATCATGGAGCTGTAACCGCGAATATAGGCCAAAGGGGTTTTCAGATCATGCCGCACGCCCGCAATCCAGCTTTTTCGTTTCTCATCCAATTCGTGTCTTTCTTTCTCTGTTTGCTGCAGTGCAAGGGTCAACGTGGACAACTGCCCGATGATTTCTTTAAAGAGAGCATAAGGCAGCTTGAGCTGATTTCCGGGAATGGGGCGGCCGCGCCAATTACTCCGCGAAGGTTCGTCATATTGACCTTGTGCCAGCCGCTTCAGCCAGGTCAGCATATAAAAAATCGATTTCGTCAGGCTCCACAGATAGAAGACAAGCGCAGCCAGGCACACGATCAGGAAACTCCAGATTTGAAACTGTATGTACTCAAGGCCCTTCAGCCATGGAACCATTTGCCGCATAAAAATAAAAAGGATAAACAGAACAAGCCATGCGGCGATAACACCTATAACCAGGGCAAGCAAAAAAAGCAGCAGCCGGAGGCCAACACGAACGACCCCTTTCATATTTGACCAGCCGGTACAGGGTTCGGTATAAATTTGTAGCCTAATCCACGGAAGTTGACAATGTAACGGGGCTGCTTCGGGTCCTGCTCTATTTTGTTTCTGATTTTGGAAATATAAATAACAACCGTTTTCTCATCGCCCAGCTGCATTTCACCCCAGACCTGTTCATAGAGCTGGGCCGTTGTAAACAGGCGGCTCGGATGCTCGGCAAAAAACAGCAGCAGCGCAAACTCCTTAGCCGTACAGTGAAGCTGCTGGCCGCGCACCGTCAACCCTCCGGTATCCTTGCTGATTTCAAAATCAGCAAAAGTATAACAGGCAGATGGAGCCTCCTGCTGATACAGTCTTCTTCTGGCAAGCTGGGCTTTGATCCGCGCCACCACCTCCAGGGAGTTGAACGGCTTTGTAATATAATCGTCCCCGCCCATCGCAAATCCGGTCAGCTTGTCATAATCGGCAGCCCGCGAAGTCAGGAATAAGATCGGGGCGTTTGTTTTTTTGCGCAGCTCCAGACACAGCTCGAAGCCGTTACAGTCCGGGAGCATCACATCCAGTAAAATTATATCCGGTTCCCGGCTGTCCAGCAGGCTCATCGCCTCCGCCCCGGTAGAAGCGGTAAGGACGGAAGAATACCCTTCCCTGGACAGCAGCAGTTCCAGCATGCAGGCAATTCCTGCCTCATCTTCTATAATCAAAATCGCATCGTTCATCGCCATTCCCTCCATTTTCCATCCTATTATACTGCAAAATGGTAAGGGTATCTTCCGAGTGTGTCAAACCCGCCTGGGATTGGGCTCAGGCCTTCAAGTTCGGCAGGCCCTTGAAGCAAACGGAGGATTTCCGGACAATAAGCTTGGGCGGGATAATGATCTTGACTGGGGCGCTCTGCAAACCTCCGATCCTGTCCAGCATTTGCCGGGCCGCCTCAACACCCCATTGGTCATGAAAGACCGATACTGTGGTCAGCTTAGGCTCCACCGTTTCCGTCTCCAGAATATTGTCAAAGCCCACAATGGCCATATGCTCGCCTGGGATAAAACCTTGCAGCCGCAAGCCGATGGTGACGCCAAGGGCAATAATATCATTATGGCAGAAGCAGGCCGTCGGCGGGTTCTCCAGCTGTAGCACCTCCTGAATGGCGCGGATTCCTCCCTCACGGTTCAGCGGGGTAGGTATAATGAGCTTGGGGTCCACTTCCAGGCCGTATTCCTGCAGGGCGCTGCAGTAGCCGTCTATCCGTTCCTGGTAGGCTGTATTGCCGGGAAGCATACCACCGATATAGGCGATCCGCCGGTGCCCCTGTTCTACCAGATGCCGGACAGCCAATTGGGAGCCTAATCTGTAATCCGTGCCCACGTAATCCGCGCCAGAGCCCGCTACCTCCCGCCCCATGAGAAGCGCCGGTATTTGCAGGGCACGCAGCTTGTTGAACAGAGTCGGCTGGGTGTCGACCACCGGAGTCAGAATAATGCCGCATACCCGGTGCTCCAGCATCGTTTCCAGCACCCGTTCCTGCTTCTCCCGGGATTCGGAGGACATGCCCAGCAGGAAAGTAAACTGCTGTTTATAGAGCATGTCCTCGACTTTCGTTAGCATCTGATGATAGAAGGGGTTTTCAAAATCGGTAATCACGATTCCCACCGTGGAAGAGCTTTGGGAGCGGAAGCTCGCCGCCACCCTGTCATACACATAGCCGAGCTTTTCGATGGATTCTATAACTTTCTTGTGGGTGCTGGGCTTAATAGACTTGCTTCCTCTGACGACCAGCGATGCTGTCGCCCGGGAAACCCCGGCATCATCGGCCACATCCTGAAGGGTAACCCGCTTGTCCCGCGAAGCCAAACCGCATTCCTCCTTTTTCCGTACGATTCATTTCCTTTATCCGGATAAATTTACAATAGTATAGCATACATTCCGAACAGATAATATTTAGTATTGACAGGCTTACAGGCACCTGCTACGATTATCCCCAGTAAACTTATATGCATTTAAGATTATTATTTCCGGACGGAACAAAAATTTTTTTCTCACAAAATTAGATCGATATAATTTTACGGGAAAAGGACGGTTTCGGCAAGATTTATTCCCCGGAAAGCTGCCGAAGGTTCCGTGTTGTCTGGTTATCCGGTTGTTACGGTGAAAGGGGTTTTGCCATGATCGAAATCAAAAAGTTATACAAATCCTTCGGGGACAAGCCTGTACTCTCGGGCATTAATGTAACCATCGGGGACGGAGATATTTATGGTCTTGTAGGTATAAGCGGCGCCGGGAAGTCCACCCTGCTGCGCTGCATCAACGGGCTGGAAACCTTCGAACAGGGGACCCTGCGGGTAAACGGTACAGACATCAGCAGGCTGCGTGGTGCCGAACTCCGCAAGTTCCGCAGCGGCATCGGCATGATCTTCCAGCAGTTTTCCCTGTTGGAGCGGAAGACTGTTTATGAAAATATCATGTTTCCGATGAAGTGTTACAACTACAAGAAAGCGGAGGCTGATGCGCGTATTCACGAGCTTCTGCGGCTGGTGGAGCTGTCGGACAAAATCCACTCCCGGCCCAGCCAGCTTTCAGGGGGCCAGAAGCAACGGGTGGCCATTGCCAGAGCCCTGGCCATGAATCCGAAGATTCTGCTGTGTGACGAAGCCACCAGCGCCCTGGATCCCAATATTACAAAATCCATCCTGGCGCTTTTGAAGAAAATCAATCAGGAGTTGGGCATTACCATCGTGATTGTGACCCACCAGATGGAGGTAGTGAAGGAGGTCTGCACCGATATGGCTCTCTTGAGCAAAGGGGAGCTAAAGATATCGGGTTCCGTGCAGGATATTTTCCTGGGCCGCTCTGAGGTGCTGGACGAGCTTCTCGGTTTGCCCGGTACGTGGCAGCCGGAAGACAAGGTGGTGTTCGAGATCGTACAGCGGCCAGGTCAGAATGATCTGCTGTCACGGTTCGCCACAGCTACGGGAATCCGTTTCGAGGTTGTATGGGGCGGGCTTGACCGGTATGCGGAGAGCATCGCGGGAGCCTTTACCCTTGCGGTGGACAAGGACGACTTCCCCAAGGCACAGACTTTTCTTGAGGATACGAGTACAGAATGGAGGAGAGTGTAATTTACCAGTACGATTTCCAGACCATTTTGGACCGCATCATTTTACCCGGCTTGCGCGAATCGCTTATCATGCTGGGCGGCACAGTCGTCACCTGCACCTTCTTCGGCTTTGTACTAGCGCTTATTCTTATTACCACCGATGTGAACGGGCTCAGACCCAACCGGTTAGTGTACGAAACCATAAGCGCCATTATCAACGTGCTTCGCTCCGTGCCCTTTATCATTCTTATTATTACCATCATTCCGCTGACACGGCTTGTGGTGGGCACGACCATCGGAACCACGGCGGCTATTTTTTCCATAACTATTGTGGGATCTCCGCTTATCGCCAGACTTCTGGAGGGCTGCTTCAAGGAAGTCAATCCCAGCCTCATTGAGGCAGCCAAATCCTTTGGTGCCTCTGATTGGCAAATTACATTCCATGTCATTGTGAGTGAATCCATTCCGTCCATCGTATCCCATCTAACCTTAGGGTATGTTTCCCTGCTGGGCTTTACGGCCATGGCCGGCACAGTGGGCGCTGGAGGACTGGGAGCGGTGGCGCTGACCTACGGCTACCAGAACTTCAACGATACCATCATGTACAGCACTGTGGTCATTCTCATTATTATCGTGCAATTCATTCAGTTCGGCGGCAATTTTCTTTATCGAAAGCTAAAATAAGCTTTTATTCCAAACCAATCCCAAGAAAAGAGGTATGCTTTTATGAAAAAAATGTCCTTCACCGCTCTGTCGCTGGTCATCGTCCTTGCCCTGTCGGTGCTGGCGGGCTGCAGCAAAAGCGCCTCAGGTGACCAGTCCAAACAAATCGTCATTGGGGTTATCGCCCGTGAGCAGCCGGATATCGATTACGTGGCCGAAAAGCTGAAGACCGAAGGCTATGACATTGAGGTGAAGGTGTTTAACGACAACATCGCGCTGAACAATGCCACAGCGGAAGGGGAAATTGACGCTAACTACTTTCAGAATGAGAAGTACCTGACCAGCTTCAACCAAAGCAATGGTACGAACCTGATTACCTATGGTCCCAATATCTATACGACTCCTGTGGTTTTTGTATCTAAAAAACACAAAAGCTTAGACAGCCTTCCGGAAGGTGCCAAAATCGGCATCGCCAACGACTCCGCCAACCGGGCCCGGGAACTGCAGCTGCTAGCCGACAACGGTCTAATCAAGCTCCGTGAGGGTGTAGATCTGCCAACCCTGCTGGATATTACGGAAAACAAGAAAAAGCTCAATTTCGTAGAAATTGACCCCCGGAGCCGGGTAGGCGCATTTGCTGATCTGGATGCCATGACCGCTCCCTCCATTACCGTATATCAAATGAAAGATCCCGAGGTCACCATCGATACGGCGCTGCTTCAGGAAACCCCAGAGGTTTACAAGCAGTACGGAGGTATCGTTCTCGCTATCAATAAAGACACGGAAGAACAAAACAAGGAATGGCTGGATAAGGCTGTGAACATTCTGTCCTCCAAGGAGTATGCGGAATGGCTGTTAGAAACCTATAGCGGTGTGAAAAAGCCTTACAACTCATAATCCGGCACTACTAAAATCTTATATCAAAAAGGAGAACTGATCCAAATGGCAACTGTAATCGTTTTGGCAAACACATCCCTGAATGACGCTCACAAAAAACGTTTTGTAGAGGAAATCGGCACTGCCGTAACGGAATCACTGCAGCTTCCGCCCCAGCTGAAATCCATCACCCTGCAGGAGTTTCCGCGCAGCAACAGCACGCCGAAGGATTACGAGGAGATTACCTTCTTCGTGTACACAGCCCCGGGCAAACCTGTGGAAGCCAAGCGTGCCCTTGTCCGCAACATCCAGCTTACAGCGGAGCGGGTACTGGCCGGAGTGAACGTGAAGACCATCGTCATTATTAAGGAACATGGAGATGAAAATGTGGGCGTGGGCGGCCAGCTGCGGCTGGACCAGGTCCAGGCTTAAGGAGCGGCGCTATGAAAACAATGCAAATCGGCAGTAGTGGAATCGAGGCTTCGGTCCTGACACTGGGCGCTTTCGGCATGGGAGGGGGTTTCCAGTTCCCGGACACGGACGATAGGGAATCCATCCGGGCCATCCATGCGGCACTGGATGCGGGCATCAACTGTATCGATACAGCGCCCGTGTACGGCTTCGGCCACAGTGAGGAAATCGTGGGACAAGCGATCAAGGGAAGACGCGACAAGGTGATCCTGTCTACCAAATGCGGGCTGTGGTGGGGTGATGAGGAAGGCAGCTACCGCTTCACCTGGGAGGGGCGCCGGGTCAAACGCAACCTTAGCCCCCGTGTCGTCCGCATTGAAGTAGAGGAGAGCCTGAAGCGGCTGGGGACAGATTACATCGATATTTACTATACTCATAACCCGGCCATGGAGCCGTTCCTGACGCCTATTGAGGAAACCATCGGTACCTTGATGGAGCTGAAGAAGGAAGGGAAAATACGGGCCATCGGTGCATCAAACTGCGAGTCCCATCATATTCAAAGCTATATCGGGCACGGGGAAATTTCCATTGTGCAGAAGAAATACAACATGTTGTCCAGAGAGGCGGAGGCGGATGTGCTGCCTCTGTGCAAGGACAATGGCATCAGCTTCCATGCCTATTCCCCGTTAGCCCAGGGCCTTCTTAGCGGGCACATCGGCAAGGATTATCAACTGCCTCAGGACGATCCCCGGCACAATGACCGCTGGTGGCAAGGAGAGGCTTTCCTGCTGGCCGTTGATTTCGCCCGGGAGCTTGAGGCATTGGCGCTGGAATTCGGCATCTCCACCAGTTCTCTGGCAGTGGCCTATTTGCGGGCCAAGCATGAGCATGTGAATGTAATTCTGGGCATCCGCAAGGAACGCCACCTGCACGAGAATCTGGCCGGAGCAGACTTCCGTTTCCCGGACGGTGCTGTAGAGGAAATCGACCGCCGGCTTAACCGGCTGCATCTTTCGGCTGCCGGGCAGGGCCGATGAAGGAAAGCTCTATGGAGATGAAGAGCAGCCAGGAACTGGACTGGCACATTTCTCAGTTTCTTGAAGCGAACCGGGAAGCCATGATCGAGGATGCCAAAGGGCTCATCCGCATCAACAGCGTAGGCCTGGCTTACAAACCCGGAAGCTCCCAGCCCTTCGGTGAAGGCTGCAGATCTGTCCTGGACGAAGCCATCCGGCTCATGCAGCGGGAGAAGCTGGATGTGACAGACTTTGACGGCTACGGTGTCAAAGGGGAATTGGCAGCTTCGGAGCGGGGAAGCATCGGATTTTTCGCCCATCTGGACGTGGTGCCGGAGGGCGGGGACTGGAGCTTCCCGCCTTACGAGCCCTTTGTACGGGATGGCTACCTATTTGGACGTGGGGCCATGGATAATAAAGCGGCGGCTGTGGCGGCGCTTTATGTACTGAAATTTTTTGCTGACAGCAAGCTGCCCCTCCGGCACGGGCTGTATCTGTTTCTCGGCTGCAATGAGGAAAACGGCATGCGCGATATCCGCCATTTCCTGTCCCGGCATGAGCCTCCTCTGTTCGGCATTGTGCCTGACGCCTATTTTCCCCTGTGCTTTGCCGAAAAGGGGATGCTGCGCGCGGACTTCGAAGGTGAAGCGGCAGACGGCAACCTGCTGGCCTTCAACGGAGGGACCGAATATAACGTGGTTCCCGCAGCCGCCTCGGCAATCTTGCGGGACGTGGACCCGGATCATGCAAGACAGGTGCTGCCCGGTTCCTTCACGGTTGAGGCTCTTCCGGAGGGTGTCCGCATTACGGCATCGGGAAAAGCGGGGCATGCCGCCTTTCCCGAGGGCACGGACAACGCCGCCGTGAAGCTGGCAGCCGCTCTTGCCGCCCATGGGCTGGTTCGGGGCAGCCGGACTCTGCGGGCGCTGGCTTTCGTGCAGGAATGCTTCGCCAGTCCTTACGGACATGGCTTGGGCATCGCCTTCCGCGACATGTCGGGAGAAGCCACAATCAATGCGGCCGTCCATATGGAAAACGGCAGGCTTCGCCTGTTATGCGATATCCGCTACGGGGTTACCCAGGAGAAAAGCGGTATACAGCAGCTGCTGGAAGAGGCGGCCGCCCGTTACGATATGCGGCTGACCCGCACGGAGGATAGTCCGCCGCATTATATCGCCCCGGATGATCCTATTGCGGCGGCTCTATGTGATCTGGCCAACCGGGAGCTGGGCACCAACCAGCCCCCTTATGCCATGGGCGGCATTACCCATGCCAGATGGCTGCCACGGGCAGCAGCGTTCGGCCCTCTGCGCCGGGACAAGCCCTCCCCCTTTCCTGCCGGAAGAGGAGGAGGTCACCAGCCGGACGAGGCCATGTATTTGGAGGCCATATGGGATGCCTTCCTGATTTATGTTAAGGCGGTTCTTGTGATAGACAAGCTGTTAAGCGAGGAGAAAGAACAAAATTAACAGTGTGAAGCACCGGCCTTCCAGGCCGGTGCTTCCGTATGTCTCTGCTGGCATGAAACTCGAATGGCATTCGACACACACACAAGAAACCCAACTTATAATAGCGCTTTCTTCATCATTTTACATAGTCTTCTTTTAAAATACTGTATATCTCTAAATCGACGATTCCTTTACCTGCCCATAGTGTCGCTTGTCTTAATGTTCCTTCTTTGATGAAGCCATTCTTCAACAATACCTTTTTTGAAATCTCATTTTGAGGCATCACTTCAGCCTGAATTCTGTTGACGTTGACATCCACAAACAAAAAATCGATTAATATTTTCACCGCTTCGCTAGCAATACCTTTACCCCAATGTGCTTCCGACAAAAAGTAGCCAATCGTCACAGCATTTACCTTCTGATTAAAGTCGACTGCTTCAATAATTCCAAGCAACCGGTCAGGGTCAGAGCTGGCAAATATCCCCCACTTAACCCTTGATCTTTTATTATAATCTCTCTCGAAATGCCCGATCATGCTTCTCACAGTATCTTTATTGTGTTTGGGTATTATGCCACAGTATTCAAATACCTTTTTATTGTTATAGATTTCAAAGACTTCGTTAAAATGATGATCTTCAATCTTCTTTAATACGAAATTATCTGACTTCAGGCTAGGAAGCTGCTCATAAACTGCTTCAATGTTCATTCCATCACCGCTCCATATCTTCTTTATAATTGATAAATCTCTAAACTCCAGCTCTTTTAAGAATGAATTTTGGGCTATTAACCCCTTTACCCTCTCTATCGTATTAATCCCTTTGGGTACGCCACCATTTCTATGAAGTAATATCCACCTAAGACAAGCCAACGCCTCAAAAACTTCAAGCTCATTCTGCTGAATATCATTATCTAACAGATAAGCGGAACGAAATACATGTGCATATCGCTCTGAGATGTATATTTTTTGTAGAGTAAGTGACCACGCAAAATCATATCTGGAATCCCCTAATTGTCCGTTCGTCCAATCAATTACGGTGTATCGGTCATTTTCCTCTAGAATATTTCCTAAATGGAAATCACCATGAATGATCCGATCCAGCTTGATTTGACTGATATGCACAAGAGAAATTAATGCGCTATTCAAGTCATCATGTTCCCTTACTCCAGGAAAAAAATAATCAATGAAATCGTACTTAGGTAGATGTATATTTCCAATCTCTTCTACATGAATTTGATGTATCCTTGATAATATATTCGCAATCTCAATCATTTTCTTTTCATTCAGTTCGTTAACCGGCATCCCGTCAAAGGTAGTCAACAGCACCTTATCTGCATTTGGATTTACCCCCCAGCCCAATGGCTTAGAGACTGATAATCCTCTTTCAAAAAGGGCATTCAATAAATGAAATTGAAAACTAACATCAGGTCTTGAGCTCTTATTCCATATTTTCAATACAAAGCTCTCATGATCTGAACTTATCTTCATGACTTCAGCTTCAAATCCATGATCCACTGCATGTATGGTCCAGGTATTCTCTTGATTTAATAATTCCTCTATTTTTTCATTTTTTTCCACCCAATCCACGATCCCTATAGGAGATCCCAATCATCATCTTCCTTCCATACGGTTATTCATATTCTCTTCTTGACCGGTATATATAAATCAACTTTGCATTTCCCTTCCACATCTTTAGCAGGATCATTCATACAGAATTCTAGGCACGGCCTATCGTCGGCATCATACTCACTATCCGGTAACCATAGACTGAATACATTCTGATAGGCGAGAACAAACTTATCGATTGTGTCGTAGAATGGATATACAGCATACATTCCACCGGGTAGTGTTTTGAATTCCACATGTTTTGTATGTCCGGATTTCTCGAATCCATTTGGCAATGTGACACAAGCATCGTAGCGGCAAGCAAATTCTTCTACGAGATTTCCATCATCCAACGATATGCCGATAAAATAATGATTGTTCGGAGTAAGTCCCTGCCAGCTTGCCCAACGTCCCAACTTGTCCCATGCAACATGAGTATCCATGTAACTCCCGACATGCCTAACATACGCCACTTCATATTCAGGAAGTTCTTTGATTGTGATCACGTTTTTCCACGCCCTCTTCAGAATGTGATTTCTCCCAATCCCATTGTAAGCCTCAAACTGGGAGAACTCTTCTTGCTTATTGCTGAAGTGTAATGAAATATTGCGATTCTTCTTCACGCTATTTCTAACGTCACTTGGGGTCTTGCTATAGTGCTTCTTAAAGAGAGCATTGAAGGTGGATACCGATTCGAAACCGCATTGATTCGATATTGCCAAAATAGTCTTGTTAGTTTCAGCTAAAAGAAAAACAGCCTTTTGTAGACGCTCTTGATTTACAAACGCAACTGGAGTCACACCGACTATGGATGTAAATATTCTTGCAAAATGATATTTCGAAAAATTTGAAACGCCGGCCAAGTTATCGAGAGTGAGTTTTTGATTGCTATTTTCCTTAATGTATTTAATTACGTTATCAATTCTATTAAAATAGTCATTATTCATCTATCAATTCCCCAATATCTAAGTATTTATCATTTACTAAAATCAGATTACCAAAATTATACACTATTTGCACCCATTATAAGTGCTGATACATAAGTGAGAATGAACGGGGCTATTGCAGCAAAAAGCTCAAGCACCAGGCATATAGCCGCAGGCTTGAGCTTTTTAACTGTTTTAATTCCTTCAATCAATTTCCTGTTCCTGTGCGGACTTTATTACCACCAGTTTTCGTAGCTTTTTGTATAAACACATAGGTGCACTCATTTGACAACTCATCTACAAATTCGAAATCAAACCCGGTAAAACCTTTGATATCCTCCACGCACCTGATTTGCCGTTCAGCAATGAAGCGTACCATTTCACCCCGGGCCATCTTGACCAGGGTTGCTTTTTCGATCACCTTACCACCGATGTGCTGCCCGAATACACAAGTAACCATTCGAACATCTCTGCCCAGATAAGGGGAAATGCATTTGCTGTATTCCTTAGAGGCTAAATTCAGAATGCAGCCGCTCTCCGCAAGAAGCTGATCGGCCAGTTTTCTGCCCCAAAATCCATAAATCGAACTGAAGCCCGGTCCTGCCAGCTTGGCCTGCATTTCCAGTCTGTATGGAACAACCCCGTCAAACGGCCGGAGTATCCCGTAGAACCCTGACAAGATCCGTAAATGCTGCTGAAGATACTCCAGCTCTTCCGTTTGTAGCACCCCCGGTGCCATGTATTGGTACTGAATCCCTTCGTAGGCGAAGAGAGCAGGTACCAAATTGCGGGTTAAATCCATATTCTCAATCCGCTGGGCATTCAGCGTGGTGATAGCATCATTGCATTTCCATAGAGATTTTGCTTCTTCATAGTTCAGCTTTTTTAATGTGGCCAGCAGAATTTCCGACTCGTTTATAAACTGCGGCATCTGGCGGCTAGTAAAGACATCCGTGTCCGGCTTCATCTTTTTGGCAGGCGAAATAATAATTCTCATGGTACTCCCTTTTCTTGCCCCGTGGGGAAAATAAATGTACCCTTATCCTATCACAATTCACTCTCATAGGGCCTCCCTACTATTTATAAGCGCTGGTCAACCGCTGCATTGCAGCAAAAAGCTCAAGCATCGGCAGTATAGCCGCAGGCTTGAGCTTTTTGAATGTTATTTATTCGCCAATAGTTGAGATAATTGTGTCATACGGAGCTAACTCCATCGTTTGTTGCCCATACTCCGTATCAATCGTAGTGCTTTGAAGTTGATCACTATTGTTAATCACAACGAGTATTTTACTTTCTGGATAATAGGCACACTCTGTAAATAAGTTATCCGTAATGTACTTCGTTTCATGCAGCTCATTGCCCGCAAAGCGGATTAGATTCAGCAGCAATCTTGTATTCGCAAAACTAAATTCAAACGAAGGAAGGTAGATCCCCTTGCCTTTACCAAAGGCATGAGTAGACAGTGTGATCTTGCCGCCCGTTTCATCCACTACCGCAGCTGACCCGTCGGTAAGATAAATGCTATTCTTAGGTGTTATGCTGGCCCCTTCAGGCACCAAGCTGTGCTCGTCCCGGGTCTCATAAGTCCATTTGCCATGAGCGACCCTGGAGCCGGTATCCTCATCCAGACCGAGAACATGTGCCATTCTGAAGTAGCTGTCATAGCCATCGACCGCCGAAGGCTGGTTAATCCCGATAAAGGTACCGCCCTCATACACCCATTGGGTCAATATATCCACACACTTGTTGTCTTTCCAGTAGTCCCCGCCGCTCCAGGCAGATCCGGCAGAGCCGGCATTGATCACTACATCACAATCCTGCAATACGCCCTGACGGATATCCTCAAAATCAATGAACTGCACGTCAACCGGCAATCCGGATAAAGCTTCATTAAAATGAATCAAATCATGCATATACGTTTCATGGAAATGGCCGGACAATGTCCACGATCTTAATTTGCCCCAGCTGTGCAGAATGGCTACTCTCGTCTTTATTTGATAAGGCTTGCCTTGTTGATGCAGCTCTTTAATTTGTCTAAATTCACCCGCAATCTTTTCGATGTAATCGCAGAAATCCGGGTAAGGCTCTACCAGATGCAAATACCCGCCCAGTCCGATCCGGTCAATAGACTCCCGCAGGAGCGCGCGCCGGATGTTGATCCAGTACTTTTTGGCATCCAGCGTGGGGTCGCCGCCCTCCATAAAGGTAGGAAGTCCGCCTAGCCCGACCGGAAAAAGATACGGATGCAGCCGGATCTCATGTGTATCCACTTTTACACCTGAACACAGCCGTGCCTCATAACCCGAGAACACGCATTTAATCATCCCGTCAAAGCCAAACTCCTGAAAGCGGTCATTGTAAGGCTCTACGCCAACCCAGCTATCATCATAGAAGACATACGCCAGTTTGTCGTGCCGATGCACAATGTCAATCAATTGCTTGCCAAATCCGATTACAAAATCATTGATGAAGGCCATCCAGTCGAGCTTGCGCTGCTTAGCCGGGATGTGACTGACGCGATAGTTGCCGCCATTCACAAAATCCTCGGCCGTCAGCGAATAGCCATATCTCTTAGCGAACAGATCAAGCGCTCTTGAACTTACCGTGAAATCATATGAACCCCAGTCCGAGAACAAATGGCGGTTGCGCTCATTGCTGCCCCAGATCCAGGCGAAATTATAAAAAAGCGAAGTAAACCGGACAACCGTTGTTTCCTTATGCTGTACACACCAGTCTTCCATCCAGTCCAGCAGATATGCCTGCGTTTCCGGATAGATGGGATCAATCTGCATCAAATGCTCTTTATCCCAGTTGTTCGTCGTATGATTGTACATGGAGATCTCTTCCCAGATCCGGTAGGCCATGAAACTGACCGTGTATTTATGCCAAGGTGCAATTCCGGTAAGGACTACATTTCCCGATTCCCGGTCATAATTCCACTGTTCTCTCGGAACTTCCTCCCCGGTCGTCCGGTCTACAACCTGCCAATACTTAAACGCCTCTTTGGAATCATTCACTCTGAATTGTTCAGCAAAAAAATCCTCCATCAGATAGATGGATACATAATCTAGTACAGCCACCTTTGGATTCGTAATTAAAAAACACTGCTGCAGCTTATCCGGATTTTGCGACGCCCACACATTATGTTCCCTAATGATACAGATTGTAGAGTAGATACCGTACCCTGCATTGATAATCTCATCGGACAATTGTGTGCCGTCACTGTCACGGATGACATCGGCTCCCCACCGTTCAGCGAGTTTCAGGGTCAGCGCCTCATAACCGGATTCTCCCGGCAGGGTAAAGGCCCCCTTAGTTAGATTGGACAACCTGGTTCCCTCCTATTTAAGCATATCTGATAGAAAAGCGAGTGCTAGACCTTGACCCCAGCCTTGAATCCATTCTTTGGGGATATTGCGATACCCTTCCCGGTCCTTCATCACCGCTGTTCCGCCCGATACACCCAGCACCCGTCCATCTTCGCTGATATTGTCCAATATGCCTTTCAGGGCCTTTTGCACATATTTGGTATGCAGCGGATTACCGTTATTGATCATAGCCGCCGCAATCCCGCAAGAGGCGGATACTTCTTCATAGGACTCTTCGTCATCCAGCACCGTCCGCCACAAACCGTTCTCCGTCTGAACAAGCTTGAGTGCCGCCAGCTGATCCCGGAGTGAACACTCCACGTCCATACACTGAGGGTACAAATACCAGTCCTTCAAAAGCGGTTTGACCTGCGACATGGTGTAGGCGCCCCAAGCATTCGCTCTACCCCAATATAATCCCGACATGTGATCCTGCTTGATGTTATTGTAGCCGTGGTACCAGAAACCGCTGCTAGGGTCCTGCAGGTATTTGATATGCCAGTAATATTGATTCAGGGCATCCTGGATCATTTCCTGATCATTTAGCTTGCTTCCTACACGGAGCAGAAAAAATGCCGCCATAAACAACGTATCCGCCCAGGCCTGTTCCGGAAAATCATTCGACACAGATACGGTATGCTGCAGCACATTGTCCCCAAACCTCAGCGCATTGCTGCGGAGATAATCCACCTTGCTCATCACAATATCCCAATATTTCTGGTTGCCAGTCTCTTCATACAAGGTGATCAGCATGTGGCCCATGGCACAGGTGTTCACTGTCCAGTCCGGCAGGCCCAGCTCGATATATTCATCTGCCCACTGGACAAGCATATCCAAATACTCTTTATTCCCTGTGGTCTGATAGGCTCTGGATACCCCATAATATGCCACCCCGCAAGGCCATTCCCACGTTAAATCCATCGCAAGTGTTTTTCTGGTGACTTTGTCGATAACGCTTAATATTTCTTTCCTGTCATAATTGATTTGAAGCATCTGTATTCCCCTCTCCTTCGCACACGCCCCCAAAGGCGCCTTTAGAGCCGTCCGTCTTATTGTAAACGCTTTATAGATTCTATTGTAAGCAGTATAATGGTATACATCTAAGCACATTCGCAGCAAAACTGCGCAATTTCAACCATTTGTTGAAGAGAGGTATAAAGATTGAACTTGTGGTTTTTCTACTTTGGGGTTGGCAGTGACTCCAGAGAATGTTTGGACTTTCGGCCGCTGTTAGGTTTGGATTTCCTGAATTTAACCGCGATTCGCGGTAGAAATCCAAACCTAAAGGCGGACGCTATCGCTCCTACAGTTCCAAAATTCCCTTCCGCCACTTTTCCCTAAGTTTATATTCATAAATTCAATCTATATAGTTGAAGTTACCTACCTCCAACCCACACAAATTCACGTTATGGAATGGGAGCAGCGAATATGCCCAGAAAAAAGAAGCCTGTCATTGAGTACCGCCATTATAGCTTGCCTATCCATTTCCCTGTCCTGCTGTTAAGCGGGGACCGCTGGAGGATTTCCGATATCAAAAGCGAACATCTCCATTTCCATAACCATTTGGAGATTGGCATTTGCTATTCAGATAGCGGCATCATGGAGATCAAAGGAGAAGACGTCCCCTTTAAAGCCGGAGATGTGACCTTCCTTCCCAGATACTTGCCCCATACCACGTACAGTTCGCCGGATACAGCGAGTCTGTGGTCCTATCTCTTTTTTTCACCAGAGGAGCTGTTTCAGCATTCCTTCAAAAGTGCCTACAGCAGCTTCGAGCCGAACCTGTGGAGAGTGCAGGGAAAGAACTGTATTTTGAACAAGGAGCAATATCCCAAAGTCTATTCCCTTGCCACATCGGTCGTGGAGGAGCTCAAGGAGCAGAAGCCTTACTACCAGGAAAGCGCTTACGGATTATTGTTGTCTCTTTATATAGAATTGCTTAGAATTCATTCCACAAATGAAGCGCTGGCCGAACAAGAAACAGAGCATAGTATGAAGGGCTATTTCGCTATTTCTCCAGCTCTGGAGTATATCACGAAAAACTATATGACCCCCATCACCATTGATTTCCTGGCGGATTCATGCCACTTAAGCACAACGCATTTCCGCAGAAAATTCCACGAAATCATGGGAACGGCACCTCTCGATTTCCTGAGCAGCACCCGAATCGAAGAGGCCTGCAAGCAGCTAAAAAGCACGGATGATTCCATTCTTTCGATCTCTGAGCAGGTCGGATTTCGTTCTATTTCCAGCTTCAACCGCTGCTTCTCCAGGCTCATGGGAGAGTCGCCCAAACAATGGCGTAAAGGGGCACAGTCCGAAGCGCAGTCAGCGAAGGCGTCGATATTGGAGTTTACGGGGTGGGTCTGAGGTGGGTGTATATAGTTTTACTAAGGTATCATCGTGGACTTATCCTCCAGCAAGACGATATCTTCTCCTTGCCGTTGTCTCATTTTAATATTCTCTTTTCCCCAGGTACACATAACGTCAACGATCTTATTGGCTGTAACCCCATATTCCGTGAGGCTATATTCGACTTTTGGCGGCATCTGCGGGTATACATATCTTCTGACGAGTCCATCCTCCTCAAGCTCCCGAAGCTGCTGGATCAGAACCTTTTGTGAAATGCCTTGAATATTCCGCTGTAATTCGCTTGTTCTCTTCGCACCGGGCATCAGTAAGCAGATGATCAGAGATTTCCACTTTCCACCGAGGATTTCAAGTGTTGCCTCTATGCCCAAATGATATTGCTTCATTGAATAACACCTCGTTAATGACGATCTTATACCACCGGTCTAAAAACTCATTGTTGCATATCTTTTTTTCCGAGTCCAGTACGTACTTTGAAGTAACCATCTTACTTTATTGTGTGTATTTTCTTTTTTTGGGGCCTGCAAGATAATGATGATATTCAAAAAAATACAGGCCTGTGAAGGGAGATTCCCAATGAAAACACTGGTGATTCTGGCACACCCAAACCTTGAGGCTTCAAGGGTCAACCAGCGCTGGAAAGAAGAATTGCTGCAATATCCAACCGATATTACAGTTCATGAGATTTACAAAGAGTATCCTAACTGGAATATAGATGTTCCTAGAGAGCAAAATTTATTAGAAGCCTATAATCATATTATCTTTCAATTTCCATTGTATTGGTACAGCTATCCTCCACTATTAAAAAAATGGTTTGACGATGTTTTTGCTTACGGGTGGGCTTATGGTTCAAAAGGTGACAAGCTTAAAGGGAAGAGGTTAGGGCTTGCCCTGTCCATCGGTGATAAAAAAGAAAATTATTTGCCGGAGGGCTCTGTTTCTTTTACCGTGGATGAAATGATCGCGCCTTTCAAAGCCAGTATAAGACATGTAGGTGCAGTAGCACTCCCCTACTTTGCTGTCTTCGGAGCTTCATTTCAAGCCAGCGATGAAGAAATTAATAATAGTGCAAAAGAATATATCAACTATATCTTTAAGCACCAAAAGTAACGAAATACAAACACAACAGGGGCTATCCTAAGTCCTTATCTAAGACTTTATAGATAGCCCCTACTTCACAAAAGTGGACAACGCACAGT
Organism: Paenibacillus sp. FSL L8-0470; assembly: GCF_038008625.1. Classification (NCBI taxonomy): domain Bacteria; kingdom Bacillati; phylum Bacillota; class Bacilli; order Caryophanales; family Paenibacillaceae; genus Paenibacillus; species Paenibacillus sp. FSL L8-0470. The sequence goes on along the minus strand of NZ_JBBOZM010000001.1, from coordinate 785,725 downwards.
CAAATGAGTCTACAACGTTTCCGTACTGAGCGTAAATCCTTCGATCACGACATCCTCGTCAACCTCAATCATGATGCAGCGTTTTCCTTGATAGTTCACCTGCTTCACATACCTTAAATCCTGCGGGCTGACGGTAATGGTGGCTACCTTGGTCTCGATCTTAATCGATTTTGAAGTAAATTTCGGTATAACACTGCTTGCCTTCATTTCGTAGTACTTGTCATCGACGACCGTTTCGAACGCCCGCTCCACCTTTTCCGCCGTCACGTTCTCTACGCCGCTTGCCGCCAGAACACGTTCCACATCTTTGTAATCCAGCTTAGGAGGTTCTTCCTCCCCTTCGCCCCCTTCGATAACCAGCTGGATTTCCTCATACACCTGGGCAAGGGTGGTCGTATCAAGCTGTTCGCCTGCCAATTCCTTCACGATATCTTCGAAGAAGCTTCTCTCTTCCAAGGCTGTTACAGATCTCTCGGCATTCAGGACCTGCTCGATGAACTGCGGATCGGGATAATTCGATTTTCCCGTACAATACAGAATGCGGTTCACATCTGAATAGTTGTCCGTTACGCTGGGATAAAAGAATCCTTGCTCCGGCGAACTGAGCTTGATAATCGGATCGACAATGATATTGTACTTGAATTCCCGCTCCACATAATCGAACATGAGGTTTTTGCGCTGCTGTTCCGTGGAATTCACGCTGCACAGAATGAACGGATGCGCGAACATCTCGTCCTTCTCACTCTCTTCGGCTTCTTCATTTCTGGCCTTAGTCGGCCGGTAATATTGCCCGCGAACAAAAGTGATCACCATATCCTTCTCATACTTAACATCCACCAGCATCTTGTCAACAAGCAGCATCATCAGGTCCTGCCATTCTTCAGCATCACCTGTCACCAGGCCTTGGTGAAGCATTACCCGCGTCGGGTCCTCCGCTTCCTCCTGAAACTTCAACTCGAACAGCTTATGGTCCAGCTCACCAGTGAGCAGTTTTTTGAAATTACCCATATACAGCTCCTGCTTCTCTCTATCCACGAGGCCAAACGGCAGGCGCTCCCAATGATAGATCTCGTTGCTTTCCTTCATAATGTACACGTTAAGAATATCGTAGATGTTCATCAAATCATGATCCAGCTTAAACTGCTTGCGTATGTGTGCGACTTCTTTTTTATTCATAATGGGTTCGGCGGCTCCTTAGATGTGTAATAACTTTATTCAGTATAAATGATAAGGAATGAAAATGGTAAGGACGGATTGTCATTATTAATTTTGATTTGGGAGGGATTCCTTTGCAAGAGTTATTTAAAGCAATCATCACGAAAGACGTCAAACCCTTTTTCTCCAAACATGATTATCTTAAAAAGGATCTGAATTTCTACAAACCGGATGAAACTCTCATCTATAAATTCAATATTCAAAAATCGAAGGCGAACACCTGGAACCACGTCCTGTTCTATATCAACTGCAGTATTCATTCCACCGAGTTAGCGCTATTGCAATCCACTCCGCCCTCGGCGTCTCCTCTAGAGGCCAAGTCTCACTTTACCTCCCGAATCAGAGAAATCTGTCCCTCCGCTCCGGACCATTATTCGTTAACGCCTGATATCGATCCGGACCAATTATCAGATGAGCTAATGCTGCAATTGGAAGAGGCCCTTACTTTTATGCATTCAATAACCAGCGCCAGAGCAATAGTCGATTATTACATGGCAAGGGTTGCGCTGCATTTAAGCGAAGAGACCTTCCGGTTTTTGCTGCAAGCAGGAGATACAGAAGCCGCCGGGCAATATCTGAAACAGCTGCAATTGAAATACGGAGCCGAAAAGCGCTGGGCGATATTTGAAAAGAAGTATGCGGGTATTTTGGGTGTCCGCTAAAACCTCACTCCCGACTGCCCCAAACCGAATCAAGCAGCTCGTCTACTGCCTGAATTCTGGTCACCGATGGTGTCTGTATAAGACTTCCTTTGACCATAACCATAGCAACCTCCGACAAAGCTTTTATGTTGTCCAGCGGGCTCTGCTGCATCACGATTAAATCGGCCTGTTTGCCGATATCTATGCTCCCTGTCAGGTGATCAATTCCTAAGATTTCCGCATTAGATTTGGTTACCCGTTCAATGATCTGGCTCGAATTCAGCTTCGTTTGTCTCATGTAATGGTCCAGCTCCCGCCACAGATCATAGTGGGTGACATAGGACATCGCGGCATCCGTTCCAATACCAATCTTGATATCATGTTCTACAGCCTGCCGCACCCCCTTCAGCATGGAGTCATACACAAGCCGGGAATTTTCCTTAACGGTTTCATTCACCTTCGTCAGGCTCAGGTCCAATTTTGCGCTGGGATACGCCGCCTGCAAAGTAGGGATCAATGCAGTGTAGCCCTTTAATGCTCTGGGATTATTCTGGTACAGGCTGATAATCTCTTCATCCATCTCCGCGCCGTGTTCAATAGTATCGACCCCGCCCTTTAGCGCGATTCTCACCCCTTCGGTACTTTCCACATGGGCCGCCACACGTATGCCGATTTTATGGGCTTCCTCGCAAATAGCGGCAACCTCTTCCTCCGTCATTTGCAAGCGGCCTGCTTCTCCGACCACTTTGGCATCGGTAACCCCGCCGGTCACGCAGATTTTGATGAGGTCTACCCCGTTTTTTACGTTGATTCTTACATTCCTTCTCGCTTCCCAGGGTGAATCGCCAACCAAAGCCAAATAAGGTGCACCATGACCGCCCGTGACGCTCAGGAAATAACCGGACACCAGAAGATTGGGTCCCACAAACTGATTCGCCTTAATTTCATCCCTCAACTGTACATCGGTATAAAAGAATTCCCCTACACTGCGCATCGTTGTTACACCGGAATGCAGTGCGTTCAGGGCATTTCGCTTCATCCGTTTTTTCAGCACGCTTCTGCCTAGTCTCGTATCCAAAAGATGCTGAAACGCAAAATTCAGCAGCCCTTCGCTGGCAGACAGCGTAAACGGCTTACCGTCGGCAAAAAGATGGACGTGCGCATTGATCAGACCTGGCATCACATATTTCCCCGAACAGTCGATCGTCTGATAATGACTCGGGATAACCACATCGCTTGCCTTCCCGATCTCCTGAATCAGTCCGTTTTCATGGATTAGAATCGTCATATGGGTAGCTACGCCTCTTCCCGCGTCTCCATAAATCACATTGCAGTCCTTAAATGCATAACCTGTCTTCATCGTTTCTTCCCCCTTGTTGTGATTATACAATCGAATAGTGAATCAATAATTCATTATTCGATTAAAAAAATAGGAACTATTTTTAGATGCAAAATGTCCCTATCGTGACCTGAATATTCCCGATTGCAGCGCTACGCCCCAGCTCCAGCTTTATTACGCCCATAGGCATTATTCATTTATGCCTTTTACTCCATGCAGCCAGTATAAGCTCAGCGCCTCAAAAATCCGCTTCCGGCTATCGGTGCTCATCTCCCGCTTCAATAAATCCAGAATCATATTAATGACATTGCTTGCGATGATGTTCAGCAGAATCATATTTTCTTCGGTTCCGATCTCATATCTTCTATAATGATCCTTCAAGTAGGGCTTCTTCGTCTCGATCATCAGATCGATCAGCTCGTTTTTGGCATTGCTATAGACGGTCCCTTTATTCTTTTCAAAAATAATGACGATCTGCATGCTATACTCAGTTAACAGGTTCATTTGCTCCTGTACGATGGCTGATTTCTTATCATTATTGGCTTCCTCAAAAAAAGTCTGGTTATCGATACGAATGCTCTCCACTAGAACATTCTTCAAATAGTCTACTAAAGACGGCGGAACCACTGAATAAAACAGCTCTTTTTTATTTTTGAAGTACGTATAAATATTTCCGACGGAAATGTGGATCTCATCAGCTATATCGTTCATTTTGGCATCCGCAAAGCCTTTTCGGAAAAACACCTTTAAAGCGGCGGATTCGATTTCCTTTTTCACTTCATCTTTTTTGGCCTGCATGAGGGATGCTCCTTAATAGTGAATAGGTTATTCATTATTAGGGTAAACCTTTGCTGTAGGTTTGTCAAACCAAGCTTGGGTTTAATAGAAATTGATCTCCTTAGCAAGTAGCTGAACATATGGCAGGCTATTATAGAATTTCCCCGTTCGTCTATTCGCTAAAAAACAAGTATTTCGAAGAGTTAGTATCGGAACAAAAAGACCCTGCCTTTTCAGACAGAGCCATGTGGATTTTTGACGAAAATCCACCGTTAAACCACATTCATAATATTAGTGTCCTGCTCCATGATTGTTGAGAGATAAGCTGCTGATGGATACTGGCTTTGCTGAGAAATCCTTATCATCTGCGCTTGCGGAAGTCATGACTACGCTAGAACTAATTAACAATACGGCTGCCAATAACAAAAATGTTCTTTTCATCTTTCAAAAACTCCCTCTCTAAGATATTTTTCATTATATTTTGATGTATCTCTTGTTGCGAAACTGAAGCGTAACACCTGAGAAGTTCATAAAATGCAATAGCTTTTCTGAACCCTGCCCCATCATCAAATTTATCACAGAGTATTAGAATGTCTAGTGTCAGGTTTATTGTATCAAAAACCTTTCCTCTTTTATACAAATATATTGTATGGAGGTACATGTAATCTATGTAATACCTTACATCTTCTCTTCTTTCTTTACTGCTTAACTCTTTGACTTGTTCTTTGAATTCGTCAAGAACCCAATCTATAGAGTAATTATATTTAATTGATGATTCCAATACTGTAATCAGACCAGCAAGAAGTTCTTCCTTATCGTTCTTCCTAATGAATTCTATATAATCAGAAAGCACATCTACCTTGCCTTCGAGCAAATCAAGTACGTATGTGTTAGCTACAGCAATGTTCTTGTAATAACCCTCTTCAGTAAGACCTTCAGGAGTGGAATCCTTAATCCAACTCAAGTCTGAGTATTGGGCTATACACTCCCTTGCTTCAGGAAGTCTCCCCAACTTCTGAAGCGCAATCCCTTTCATACATGAACTGTATCCGAAATAATACACGATGCTTCTTTTAAAAGTAATCTTATTGAAACTATGCTTATTTGAATCGTATGCTATAGCTGCGACTTCGAGCAGTTTGTCTGAAATTTCGAGAATTGCTGACCAGTTCTCCCATGAAAAGGACATTTTAATCATGTCTATTAGTGAATCGGCATTTACACCATCTAGTTCCAGCAATTTCTATATCACTCCCTTGTATACCATTTTATGACAATTGTAGCCTTTAACTTTCCAACGGTCAATTACCAAATAAATTCACACACTTAATAATCCAGACAAATTAAACGAATTAACAAAAGCGAAAGCCAGCATTTCTGCTGGCATTATTTATTGAATATTATGTTTTCACTCAATACATTCCTTCATCTTCTTCGTGTACCGTTAAATATAAGTCAGGGTATTTTGCATATAAATATTCAGACCCGCCTTATCTTTGTAGACAACATAAGTTCCAGGGATAGCCTTTAATTTCAATTCAAGGACAGCCGATTGCAAAATAGGCTCAGCAATGCGGCAGCTTCCTGCCTTAATAGGGGGTCGTTTGACTGGTAGTCCAAGGTTCCGGCGGAATTCCGTGCAATTTCCGGCCCGTACATGCCATTATTCACAATATACTGCACGGCATCTACGGCCCAAGGCGCCGTGTCCCCCGCAAGCTTGAACCCGGAGGATTTGCTCATATTTACTCCGGCCATCATCGCCGCTCGCCACATCAAAACAGCAGCCTCCTGGCGCGTAATGGCCGCAGTGACAGCAAAGCTCTGTTCCGGGCCGCGCCCTTGCATAAGCCCCAGCTCAATGGCTTTCTGCACATAGCCCAAGTAGTCCTTCGCTTCCAGTTCGCTTGTTAACGACGTGTTTTTAGAAGGGGCCATCCCTGTCAAACGCATAAGCCCCGAAATAAACTCCGCCCGGGTCATTTCTTGCTGCGGATGAAAAACACTATCCCCTCCAGGAGTCAATACACCGAGCTGACCGGCTTCATGAATCCATGACGCATAAGGATGCTCATTCCCCACATCCGTATACACATTGGGTTCAGGAACTTTTTTCGCCCAGCTATCCATTTTATTGTAAAAGGCATATTGGGTACCATTGGAATTGACTTGAAAAGCCGCCTTACTCCCGAGCTCATCTTCAAACAACAAGGGAGCTATTTCCCGGAGTGTATGCGAGCCATAGGGGTCCTTGATTTTCAGCTTGCCATCGTCCGTAACGGAAACCTGAAGAATCCAAAATGGAAGGCGCAGATCCTGATAAATCCCTGTCAGCTTGCCCAGTTCCGCCTGGGATGCGACTGGAGTGGAAGTAGTTGTTGGTGTTCCGGGATAATAATGATTCATAAAGGCTTTGAAAAAAACCTCCCGCAAATCCGGGCCGTCACCGTTAAAAATAACGAACCCGCCTACTTTCTGTTCCGGCATAAGCCACATCCAGGAATGATACCCTGGCAAATCCCCGCCCTTACCTATGACTCGCTGGCCATTGTAGCTATTTTGATAAAAGGATTCAAAGCCGTAGCCTGTGCCAGCAACCTGCGGATGAATTTGATGGTGGATTTGCTGCATATCCTTAACCGAATCCCGGCTCAAAATCCGAGCCTCTGCCAGCTGTCCGTCATTCAACTGCGTAATCATAAATTTGGCCATGTCCCTTCCGGTGGAGAACATGCCGCCATCCGGAGACTCAGCAGGCCTGGACGGATATTCGGGTATCGGATCTTTTTGGGCCGTATAGGGTACAGCTAGATACTTCCGCAGCTCGGGCGTCAGCTTAAAGCTGCTGTTCCCCATGCCAAGCGGCTTGAAAATATGCTCCTGAACATATTGGGTAAACGGAACACCGGACAACCGTTCCACGATATACCCCTGCAAATTAAAGGCATAATTATCGTACCGGTAAGCTTCACCGGGCTCCCGGACAATGGTAGGCACATTTTCCTTGATGAACTGCCTATTGGGAACCTCTTTTGCTGAGCCGCCTGCGCTATCCGTGTAATCAAATCCCGAGGTATGGGTCAACAAATGCTCCATGGTGAGTGTTTTATTGGTTTTATTGACAATTTTCAAGTCTCCCAGATAAGTTTGGAGATCAGCCTGTAATTCAATGGCCCCCTGTTCGGCCAACTGCATGACAGCTGTTGCGGTGAACAATTTCGAAATGGAAGCAACACGGAAAACAGTCTTTTCCGGATCAATGGGCTTCTTGCTGCTGATATCGGCGTAGCCATAGCCTTTTTCAAGCAAAACCTGATCATTCTTGACTAAAACAACGGCAGCCCCTGTAAGCTGCTCCTTGATTTTTGGCTGATTGAAGAATTGGTCTGCAAAAGCTTCCACTTCCTTCGCTTCCGTTGCCCGGGTGGCTTGTTGTTTAAGGGCAGATGCAGATGCTGTCGGCTGCGGGACAAACGAAGATATCAGCAAACTGCTTAATACAAGCAAAAGAACTAAACGATGTACGAATGTACGAATATGCATTAGACTGCCTCCTGTTTTTGAATGTCTAGATGAATGTGTCGCATCAGCAGCAAGAGGTCCATTGATATTATAATCGCCTTGCTGCCTATTCCTTTGTGAGCTCGCCAAGCTGTAATAACGGCAATGACACCCCTCCTTTTCATATATTGCGGGTTAATCCGGGACCTCCCCAACCTAACAGAAGCATTGTCATAAAGCCGAGTGACAACTCGTCATAACTTTCATACGACAAGAAAAAGCCGGGAAAAACAGGAGTGAGTCCCTGAATTTCGCGCGGCTCTTAGCATGATTTTTTAGGCATTATTACGACTATTTAGGCTTTGTGTGAACTTTGATTGATTTAATGTTTAAAGTCATTAACTATCGCAACAACCTGATCCATGCAAACCGCGAACTCTCTGATTTTTGCCGCAATTGTTGTCCGCTTCTCCTTGTCCTGCAACGTGTTTAAATTCGCATTAAAACCGCCGCCCAGAGCCTCTAAATCCTCACCGTTCTGATCGTTCCAATAATGCCCCGTTTGACGGTACAGATCCATGATTTGTTCGATAAAAATCAAGTCAGGATTAAGCTTTTGCGCCGTTTCCAAAAAGCCTCTGCATCCGCCGCTATTGGTGGCCAGATTGCACACATACACCTTATGCATACCCCAGTCGTCGTATTCTTCCGGGTTCATTCGTTCAAAATAACCGTTTTCGATCGAATCCGCCCAGTCACGGAACGCCTTTGCTCCGAAGCAATAATGATTACTTTCAAATGTCAGCAAATCGGGCAGGCTTAAGATCCGGTTGCGATAAATGTCTGCAAGGGACATCTCTTTTTTCTTTTCGCCCAGGAAAATCCAGCCCTTGCAATGCCCGCCCTCCATTATATAATCCTCCGGCAAAAGGTCCTTAACCGGGATCCGGTCCGGTTCGGTAGCATCGCCGCCCATGTAAAGCAGGGTTTTGCCATAATCCTCGTACCCCACGAGCACGCCCCAGCCAGGGCGATTATGGGGGTTGTTACCATGATCGTTAAGAATGACAGGAATGCCCTTATCAATATAAGCCATCAGCGTTTGAACATACATTTCCCGATTGCTCAGAATCTGCTTAAGAGGCACAAAACTGCTGGCGTATCCGCATTTTCCAAAAACATCCTCGATAAAGCCGTGGTTCCCCTTTTCGCTCAAGCGGTAATCCGTTACCCCGTCGCCTCTGAAATGATTGTGTGAATAGACCTGTGTAAAATTCTCTCCCGTCAGCCCGGCGAAAAACCAATAATCGTAATCCGGTTCACCCAGGCATTCCATAACGAAGCCTGCGCAGCCGTTAAACCAGTAATTTTCTCCGTAATGCGGCGTTACCATTGGATGAATCTTAGGCAATCTGTTATTGCTTGCTTTGACTTCCATCACCAATGCTCCTTTTTTGACATTAATTTTCGGTGTGGATTTTAGCTGGGATATTGTAATGGAACGAAACAGCTTTTTACCCTGACCATTTGAGCCGATGAAGATTGGAGCGGGCTGCCCAAGGTGTAAATCCATGTTCATATAAGGAAAATTTACTCCGCAATACCGCACCTCGCCGTTGATCACAACCGAAAAATGCTTTTCGCCGATAATCCAGGAGAACGTATTGTATTCATCATATTTGATCATTCCGGTTTCAGGAAAAATAAAGCGGTTACCCATTATGGGCTGGTCAAACAAAATGGCGTGCTTGGATAGACTGCTTTCTGAGCTGTTCTCCGCATTGATGCAGAATGTGTGATTGTTATGGGAAAACCACAGACTCCCTTCGTCAGCGCCATAGCCGTAAGCTTCGCTTGCCGAATCTGCCATGAATACAATATCCACACGAAAAGGCAGTTTCACCGCAACATTAGTATTAAGCATGCGTGCGCTGATCCAGCAGATGAACTCCGCTTCTCCGTTATCGAGCACCTGATAGTGCGGGTTATAAATGGGGGTCATTTGGTGAAAGTCAACGGGGTATTCCTTCAAAACAGGGTTAGCTTGCTCGATTTCTGCAAAGGTAACGCTCTCTAATTGCTGATTTTGCTCGATATCACTGGTATCAGGCAAGCGTTTCTTTACTGGCAGGTAGAGATTGATTTTTTCCCTGCCGCTGTCAGGCGAAAGTACGGATTCCACAAGCGTGTCATGACGCAGCACTCCGCCATGTTGAAAATCCACCTCATAATAAGCGTTATCATCAAAGCTATGGATCATCTGATATTGAATTTCGCCAAGGTCGTTCTCGACAAAGACGCTACACATGGCAAACAAGCCGCCCTCAAATATATAATCCTCAAAAATGCTCGTATTTTGAAAATTGTCATCTATTTTCTGAATGATAATCGTTTCTGTATGCTGTTGATATTCAAAAAGATGATGGCTTCCGGGAGCTCCGAAGGGAATCTGGTTGCTGGACATATAATCCCAAAGTCCGCCTGAATCCGAGCTTTCGGTTCCCTTAAGTCTGGAGGATAACACACGCATTGGAGGCAAGGAAATAATGCTTAGCTCCGGCAATTTCACCAGTTTCTCCGATACTTTTGAGAGGCGTTCCAAGTCGGGGATTTCAGCCTTTTTGTTGCAGCCGAATTGATGTTCAACTTTCTCATAAATTAAAGGCAGCGCTGAAATATGAGAGATCCCGTTATCCAGCATAGCTTCAAGAAAGTCATTCACGATGGCTTTTAGTTCTGAAAGTGTAGCGATTTCATCATTAATCGTCTGAATACGGCTGACAAAGGTTTGCACGAGCACCTTCATGTCACGGCTTTCATAAATCCTGATGATTTCTTTAATCGGAATTTGCATTTTTCGAAGCACTAGAATCTGCTGCAGCCGGTTAATGTTCTCCTGATCGTAATAACGGTACTTCTCATGGGATTGCCTGGTGCTTTGCAGTATGCCCACCTGCTCATAATAGCGAAGGGTGCGTGATGTTACGCCAAACCTCTCCATGATACCGGTGATTTTTTCAAGTTTCATACTATGCTCCTGCCCCCTCTTTCATCATCTTTATTAGGATTATATCTCTTGACGTTACGTCAATGTAAAGGGGGGGGCTTGATCGCAATTAGAATTAACAAGAACATTCGTGTCAGATGAAATATTTAGAATGGCAAGCCGAACAAGCAGAACCGGATAAAATCAACCACGCCATGCCCAATCATCGCTGAAGTCACATCCCGCTTCCACTGCAAATAAGCAAAAGGCAGCCCGAAAATGACCGTATACAGTATGACAACAACAAGACCAGAAATCACGCCTTTGCTCATAAAGGCCTCTGGGGTATGAATCAGCACATGCGGAATGACCATCATAAACCAGCAGGTAAACCGCTGCCCCTTCGTAGCAATTCTCCCTTGCAGCAGGCTGTAGCAAAAGGCAAAAAACAAGGTTCGCATAGCGATCTCTTCAAGAACTGCCGGACTCAGCGATACGAGAAAGCGTGACAGCGAAAGCTGAAAATCGAGTTCATTATTGGAGAGCATCAGCCCTACATTTACAGCACCTAAAGCCAGCCCGAAGAGCAGCCCCCATACAAGACTACCCGTCACCCCGCCCTTTCCTTTCCGTCTCAAAAATTGAACCGGACTCTCCCGATAAACTGCAAATGTACTGAATACAGCAAGTGCAGCCATCACGGTAATCAGAAAGCTGCTGATTATGGAAAAGGCACTTCCTTGAAGATAGGACAAGGATACCAGCCCACCCAAAATCAACGAGATACAAATTTGCTTGGCCGACGGCAACCGATGCCGGAAAAGCAGAACAATCGAAAGGACCAGCGACCACACATCCATTACAAGCCACATCCGCTGTGTTGCAGTAATAACCGATACCATACCCATATTCAAAAAAAAGATAACGACAAATACGGCAAACATGATCCATATGCCTCGAAGCGATTTGCCCTTCATACTAGCCCTCCCGAACCCTATGTTGTTCCTCGGCCACCATCATATCGGAATAAGCCGCAGCTTGTCTGTGAGCTTAACAACATTAAGGGCCCTATACTGACAGAGAATATAATGGTGGGGGGCGGCATCGCTAAGGTCCAAATAGACCCTTGACTTTCCCATTGTAGGATAGTTTATGATCGCTTTACATAACCAGTAAAGGAGTGAAATAATTGGAGGCTATTACGGTGAAGGAACTGAGTAAGATATTTAAAAATGGAAAAAAGGCTTTAAGCAATTTCAGCTTAACTGTTTCACAAGGAGAAATATTTTCTCTGCTTGGCCAAAACGGGGCGGGAAAATCTACATTGATTAACATCCTTACCACTTTCATCTTACCAACTTCCGGTGAAGTTACAATTATGGGACATAATTTAAAGAATGAAAGCCAAAGCATCCGAAACTGCATCTCCTGTGTCGCTCAACATACATCCATAGACAAACACATGTCACTTAAGGAGAATTTAGAATTTCAAGGCAGACTGTTCGGTCTAGATTCTACCGCCATACACGCTCGCATTGAAGAACTAATACAAGCCTTCCACCTAACAGAATATTGTGATTACAATGTATCCGAATATTCAGGAGGGGTGGCAAGGCGGCTCGATATTGCAATGAGTATGATCTCCCATCCAAAAGTTTTATTTTTAGATGAGCCGACCGTTGGCTTGGATATAGAATCAAGAAAGATTTTGTGGCAAATGATTAAAACAATTCAAGAGAAGTTTAGCACGACTATATTTTTGACAACTCATTATTTGGAAGAAGCTCAATTATTAAGCAACACAATTTGCATCATGAAAGACGGGCAACCTCTAATTCAAGGCAGTATGGAAGAACTTAGACAATATTTCAGCGAGCCTGTTATTAGAGTTGAGCTTAATACCGTTGATAACATTGCTGCTATTGTAGAACGTTTGAATGCTCAGAATTTTTTCAAACATATAAGAGTCGAGGAAAAGACATTATTTATTTCTGTAGATGACAGCTCTGAAGGCTTTGCTAAAACAAATTTATTGTTAACCGAAAATAATATTGGATTTTGTGCCATAGAAATTCAAAATCCTTCATTATCCGATATTTTCCTGAAATTCACTAGTAAGTCCATAAGCTGAGCTTTTAAATAATTATACGGGGGGAAGTAAAATGAGAACCTTCAGCATTGTCTTAAGAAATGTAAAATGGCGATTCAAAAATATGGAAACTATAATTATGACACTCATACAGCCGTTAATTTGGCTGCTATTATTTACAACGATATTCCAATCGGAAACGTATGTTGGAGATAATTATACGGCTTATACGCTTCCTGGAATTCTGATTCTCGTAACACTTACATCATCCGGTATGAGCGGGATTTCAAATTACTCTTGGAAATCCGAAGGGATTTTCTATCGAATATTCATCTCTCCTGTAAAAAGAAGCTCTATTGTATTAGGACATATTTTTGATGCAGCTATTTTAACTTTTGTCGAAGTTTTTATACTCCTTATTTTTTCTTTTTTCCTGTCAGTCAAAATAGCAACTGGAATCCTCGGGTGCCTACTCATTATTTGTTTAATTTTCTTGTGCGTTTTTTTTGTAGCCAGCCTATCCTATGCTCTTAGTATGATTTTCAAAACGGAGAATTCCTTTTTAGCCATTGTTAATACATTTACCCTTCCCATCTTTTTTGTGAGTACTTCATTGATGTCTTATGAATATATCCCGGCCGCTTTCAAAATCCCAGTATCGGTAAATCCTTTCACCTATGTTATAAATGGTATAAGGGATCTAATTTTGCAAAACTCTATTAACTGGAACTCGATATTAGGTACTTTCTTATTATTTCTGATCTTGGGCGTTTCGACATTTCTGCTCGCTTTACATTTATTGAAAACCAGAAATTAGACAATGTTAGGGAGGATTTCGATGCTTAGAATTAGTGACTTTTCCATTCTTTCGCAGTTAAGCACTAAGATGCTTAGGCATTATGCTGACATTGATTTACTTCCTCCAGGCTTTATTGATGAAAGTACTGGTTACCGGTATTATTATGAACACCAGCTAGCAGTAGCTAACAAAATAAACATGCTTAAAACCATGGGATTCAGTCTGCATCTAATAAAAAAGATTTTATATGAATATGATGAGGATATTCATCTGATGAAGTTCTTAAATATGCAAGTGGCACAATTGCAGGAGGAAATAAACGAGAAGCAAGATAAAGTATTGTTGATAAACTCCATGCTTAACCACCTAAACGCTCAGAAAGAATCATCAAAATATACGGTAACGGCAAAGAAAATACCACAACGGCGGGTCATTTACTTACGCGCACAAATCAAGCAGTATCAGGATGAAACTCTGTTATGGAAAAAACTATCCAGGATCGTTCATGGCCAGAATGTACGACTAAGCTATCCGCATTTTAATATAACAGTTTTTTACGAAGAGGATGTTCAAAATCAAAGGATTGATATTGAAGTCCAAAAATGCATTTCAGGGGATTATGAAAATCTGCAAGAAGCAAATATTAAAATAGAAAAGGAACAAACCGTGGCTTCATTTATCTATGAAGGAAATTATAACAAGCTTAGTGAAGTGAATGAAACAGTCGCTCGATGGATATTAGATAATGATTATGAACTGAACGGCTCCCCTTTTAATATTTATCATATCTCCCCTGAAGAGGCCAACGAAGCTGCCGACTTATTAACGGAAATTTGTTTTCCTATAAAGAAAAAGACAAATATCCTAGGATAATAAAGAATATTTGACCCTCTCGATGAATGTACCCCTTTCTTTAATTAATATGACATAAGGTGACATATTAAAGTTCTATAATGGGTAGTAGATCAACGAAAGGAGTAACAAATCATGAACCGGAAAATAATTTTAGAATTAGCAGTTACTTTAGATGGTTTTATTGAAGGGACAAACGGGGAGCTTGATTGGTGCATTATGGATTCTGAGATGGAGTTTATTCATTTCTTAAATCAGATTGACACTATTTTGTATGGAAGAACAAGCTATGATTTATGGGGACAATTTTGACAATGGTTAATACAAGAAAGTTCTCCTCTGGCGTTGTGCAACTAATCTATCATTTGAATGAGAATTAACCAAAAAAATGAAGCGGGCATACGCCCGCTCCATTCCTTAAGCTTCTGTTTTCCTTAAATCAACCTGCCATATACTGACTTTGGAAAAGCAAATCATAGGTTTCGTTTCTGTTACATAGGTTTTGATGGGTATCAAAGGCTACCACCCTGCCATCTTTTAGAACCATTACCTTGTCGCAGTCCAGAATAGTAGATAAACGATGAGCAATGGAAATCATGGTTTTTCCCGATGAAAGGCTCTTGAGTTCTGTAATGATGTCATTCTCATTTTCGTTGTCAAGCGCGCTGGTACTTTCGTCAAAAATGATGATGTCCCTGTCCTGTAAAAAAGCACGGGCAATCGATAAGCGCTGTCTCTGGCCTCCTGAAAGCTGTACACCTTTTTCTCCGATTATCGTATCCAATTGATTCTGCAAGGTTTCAATGAAGTCATAAATACTCGCTCTGCGGCAGCACTCTATCAATTCCGCATCGGTTGCATCGGCTTTTGCCAGCAATAAGTTTTCTCTGATCGTCATATTGAAAAGAACGGGTTCCTGCACAACTATACTAACTTTTTCTGACACACTCTCGCTGTTCACCGTATAGATATCAATGCCGCCAATCTGTACAGTCCCCCCTTGCGGGTTAATCTGCCCGGTCAACAGTTTAGCGATTGTAGATTTGCCGCTGCCGCTTTCTCCCACGATGGCCAGATGTTCGCCCTTACTCACGGAGAACGAAATACCGTCAAGAGCAAATGATTCGTTCCCCTCATAGGTAAATTTCAGATTTTCAACGTTTAGATCTGTCCCGTCAATTTTCTTATAGGGTCTCTTGCCTGCTTCTAAATTTAATATCTCGATCACTTTTCCGATATTCACCGAATCATTCTTATAATTCATCATGGAATTACTAATGCTCTCTATGTACCCGAAGAATTGCCCGTAAAAGCTGATAAAAACGAGCAGCACACCAACTTGCGAGTAGCCCTTAATTACAAATAATCCGCCAATAAAGTAGATAAACAGCTGGGTAATAAAGTTTTTCGTGAAGAACGAATAGGTAATCCCCAGATGCAAATAGAGCTGGTTGAGAAACCAAATATGCCTTATTTTCTTGTAGTGTCCGTTTAATTCATCCAATTGTGCGTCTTCAAGGTTGTTGGTCTTAACATCCTTCCAGTTCTGAAAATTCGAGTGTAGGAAGGATTCATATTTAATTTGCAGTTTCCATAGTTCCTCTCCGGTTGTCTTCGTTTTACCTCCCAAAAAATTAACCGTAAATAAAGAGACCGGAACAAAAACAAAACTGAGGAGCGCGATTCGCCAGTCGTAGCATAATAAAATAACTGCCAGCGCAACAGCGTAAACGACAGCGTAGATAAAATCTAATATATGGGTCGTAAAAAAGTTCCCGGCAGCAATAGAATCGTTCTCAATCCGGCTTCTAACGTCGCCAATGCTATATTTGCTATATACATCATTATCAAGGCTGATATACTTTTTCAGCAATTTATTCTTTATTCTCAGGTCATATTTTAGTATTAACCGGTTGGAGAACCGCTTACTGACCGCAATTCCGATTGTCGCGAACAGGATAACAGCCAGATAACCGGTGATGACCGGCCACAGCTCGTTCATATTCTTATCTACTAAAACGCGATTAACCAAAAACGAATACAAGAACAGAGGGATAAGCCCGAAAATTAAGTTCCACAGCTTGAAAAATCCGAGCACAATCAACGGCTTGTTAATACCGTCTATATCCCGGGTTAATGCCTTAAAGGTGTCCAAGCGTTTCATACAGCCTCACCTCCTAAACACTGTTCGCTGAATAAGTCTATATACGTTTTATTGTTTCTAATCAGTACGTCGTGAGTATCAAAGCCTTTGACAACGCCATCCGCTAAAACCGCGATTTTATCACAGCTTTTAATGGTGGAAAAACGGTGGGCAATGATAATAAGCGTCCGGTCTTGTGACAACTCACTCATCACGTTCCGGATAAGCGCTTCGTTCCGGCTGTCGAGGAATGCTGTGGCTTCGTCGAAGACCAGAATCTTAGGATTCTTGACTAGTATCCTTGCGATAGCCAGACGCTGCTTCTGCCCGCCGGATAATTCTTGCCCTTCAGTCCCAAGCAGCGTGTCCAGTCCGTCAGGGAATGTCAGGACAACATCATAAAGGGCGGCTTTCTTAATAGCTTCCATTAATGCGTTATCATTATCCTTGTTGTTGGTAAATGAAAGATTGTAACGCAGGGTATTATCGTAAAGGATGGTCTCCTGATGGACAATCCCCACCTGGCTCCGCAAGCTGTGCAGGTTATACTCATTGACATTCATTCCGTCGATCAGAAGCTCGCCGCTGTCAACGTTATATAAATTGTAGAGCAGGTTCCCCATCGTTGTTTTACCTGCGCCGCTCTTCCCGACAATGCCAATCGTACTTCCTGCATCCACGCGGAGATTGAATCCGTTCAGAATAGGTCTGTCTTCGGTGTATCCAAAGGTGACATTGTTAAATTCAATCTTGCCCTCCTTTATTTGTTTTGGAGGATGGTTTTCTTTATAATCTTCTTCCTCTTCATTCAATATATCCACGACACGTTGTAAGGAGACGTTCTGTCCCCAGACATCGACAATTTTGCTGTTAATGGAGCTGAAGTAGTTCACGGCTATATTGAAATAGCTTATGGCGGCTACAAAAACGCCGAGCTGCATTTGGCCTTTAACGATGAAATAGGCGCAGATCACAAATATCAGCAGCTGTGCGATAAGTGTGATGAACGAATTAAGCCTTTCTGTCGTCACTTCGATTCTTCCGTTTTCCACGTTCATTTTATTGATGGATGTCGTTTTTCTTAAATAAACGCTCCTTACTTTTTTACTTGCGTTAAGGATTTTTATCTCCCGCAAATTTTTCACAATCTCAAATAAGTAAGAGGATAGTTTACCCTGTTCCGCTGCAATATCTTTGTTGACCTTCTGCGCTCTTGCCTTGAAATATTTCGAGGTAAAAAATACGACGGGAACCAGCACGACCGTAAAAGCCCCCAGAAAGATATTGTAGTAAAACATGAAGCAGACAGCGAATAGGATATGCAGAAGGTTGGAGTATCCCCAAAGTCCGCTCCAGAAAATGAGATTCATAATATCCGCGGCGTCGTGGTTCATTCGGCTGATCATATCTCCGCTGTACATCCCGGAGAGGTCTTTCCCTTTTTTATGTAATATCTTTTTGAAGAGAGCCCGCCGTATATCAAAGACAAACCCCGTCATCAATTGCGACGAAATGAGATTGTTTAACGTCGCAACGACAAACTGATTGAAAATGAGTATGCCGGCATAGATTAAGCACAAATTCAAAAAGGCGCTCATGTCTTTATCATAAAATGCGATATTGATGATTTTCCCGCCCAGGAACGGATAAATCAGATTGATCATCGTCATTAATGTAGTGATTATGAACCCGCATACAAGTACCCATTTGTGCATCAGCATAAATTTAGTGACCCATTGCCTTTTTGTCATAAACTCACCGCTTTCCATATATTCACAAAGGATATTGTAGCACAAATGTTCGTATGTAAAAAGCTCAAAACACCTGCCAATGACAGGTGCTTGTGAATTAATAACAAATTTATTCAGCGGCTCCGCACTAAGCTGAGGTTCCTTGGCTTGCCGCTCAGGCCAGCAGGGCGCGGGCCACCTGATCCACAATGCAATTGATGCCTGTCGGTCCATAGCAGCCGATCCATGTAGCGGCATCCACCGGATATATATGCTGCCGCCTGTCTGCATCCAGCATGCCCCAGACGCTTTGCTCTGTCACAGATATTCCCTCCTGCATCATCTCGTTGCTAAGTAAAAAGTAGTGGTTAGCATGCACAGCCGGTAGTCTGTCGACTGAAATATGATAAGCCGTGTCGGAGGTGTCTGCGACAAATAGCGGAGCAGGCAGACCAAGGTCCCGGTACAGCACGGCGCCTGTGCGATGAGAGGCAGTATGTACCCGAACCACTGACTCACGCGGGCGGATCAGAGCCACGCTCTTCCCCGCCAGTACCGGGGCAAGTTCTTCTGACAGTAATGCCGTCCGGCGAATGTAATCCGTAATAATACGTTCCGCCTCCGCCCGCTTGCCCGTCAGTTCGCCGAACAGGCTCAGAATTCTCTGCCAGCTCTCATTACGCTTAAACATTATAGTTGGAGCAATCCGGCTTAAGCGTTCATAGTGCTGATCATGCACCTCGGTACAGATAATCAAATCCGGCTGCAGCCGTTCCACAGCCTGCAGGTCCGGGTACTCATAGGTTCCGAGCATTTCCGTTGCCTTAAGCCTGTCCCTGATATATGGGGGGAAATTTAACGCCGCACTGCCTAGTCCTACACTTCCTGCCGGTAGCATCTCAAGCGCAAGCAAATGGTCAGCATATTGAACGTCGAGTACGGCGATCCGCCGCGGAGAGGCTGTAACGCAATATTCGCCTCGCATATGGCATATCACCGGTCCCTGCAGCGACTCGTACGAGCAGGCCAAGCGGTCCGGCAGCCCGGAACAAGCGGAGAGCGCACCGGTCCCGGAAGCGGCAGTGCGCCTGTAGAGCTGTGGGGGAACTCCATAATATTTCTTGAACGCTCTGCTGAAGTAATACATGTCGTGGTAGCCTGTTCTTTCAGCGATTTCGCCGATGGGAGCGTCCGTATGACGCAGCATCCGCTCTGCATTCTCCATCCGCAGCTGGATCACATATTCCATCGGTCCGAGCAGCTTCTCCTGTTTGAACCGCCGCTGCAGCTGTCTCGCGCCGCAGCCGGCAAGCGCAGCCAGCTCTTTAAGCTTCAGCTCCTGACGATAATGCCCCGCTATATAGGCAGACACAACATCCACCATGTCCGGCGCTGCGCCGCCCCGGCCGCGTTCATGCTCCATAATAAGCTCATACAGCACTCCTTGCAGCAGCGCATTGGCATGGAAACGTTCCAGCCCCTCTCCCCGGCTCCATTTGGCTACGATCTTGTCCGCCGCCTGATGCAGCTCCGCCGGGAGCACAGGATAATGAACAAACGAAGTGCGCAGCGGGTGATTACGCTGCGGGAACAGAACATGGGCGGCTCCCGTCATAGGAATTGCCTTGTAGATAATAATGGTATAATGAATGTTTTCTGATCCGGCAGTCAAAGTAAAAGCTGATCCCTTGACAGCATGACAAGCAAAAGAGGCCCGGATATGGCAAACCTCACCATTCATCACAAGCCCCACTTCTCCGCCGCCTGCCAGCAGCAGCAGATTGGCTGTCAATCCCGTTTCGCTCATCACACCGCCAGGCGGCAAAGTACCGCTGCGCACGTCAAGCGTTTTGATTGTCGTATCACTCCATAAACTTGCCTGCTCTTGCAGCGGCATTCCTCTCATCTCCTGACAATGTTTCTATTGTCATTTTAATTGAGATTCATTCTCATTGTCAATTTTCGGACACTTTACGCAATATTCTCCTGACATCCGGTAATAAAAGCAGCAGGTGATGCGCTTGTTCTTCGCAACCTGTACCCGATCATTGTTCTCTGTAAAACGGGTAAACGGATTCCGCCTTTCGCCAAACAGTTGCCCGGGGGCCATCCGGGTCAGGAATGTAAAATCTGCATGCATCCGCTGCCTTTCTTGTCTGGATTCGTCTGCTCCAGGAGAATACAGCGGAGCAATACGCACCATAATATTCTCCCAAAGCACCGCTATAGAGACGGGGCCAATGGCGGCAAGCGTCTGCAGCAGCGGCGCAAGTCTTACCGCAAAAATCTCCTCTACGACCTCTTCCCGCCACGCTTCCCTGTCTTCCGGTGGCGATGCAGCCCGAAGTCCGTTCAGCGCCAGGAAAGGAAAAGGCGTATCCACTTTAAAAGCCGGGGAAGCCGGATGATAAAGGAAGCTGTTCTCCATCGGGAAGGAGACTTCCCGATTATGAAAGGTCATAGCTGTCAGAAGCGGCGCGATCCACAGATAGCCGATCCGCTTGGCCAGCATGGAAGCGGCAACCTGCATATCCGGCGCGCCGATATAATCCTTAAGCCAGCTTACATATTCACGGCATGCAGCTTCTTCATGCAACTGGCTCAGGGCAATAGTACGGACGCTGCCTTTAGGCGGCTCGCCTAGCCACAGCCGGTATTCTTCCGCTATTTGCTTCCAGGAGACAGACGACAGATAGTTGTCCATTTCAATGCGATCCCAGCAGCGCTTCCGAGGCCTGATCTACGATAATGTTAAGAGCAATGGGACCATAGTAAGCGATCCAGAGCGTTGAATTCACGTTATATGCACGGTTATTCTTGACTGCATCAAGGGATTTCCAGACCGGACTGCTTGCCAGAGCCTCTGCCTCTTTGGCAAACAATTCATCCGACAGCAGGAAATAGTGATCTGCTCCGATATCAGCGACTCTCTCCATCGAAATTTCAACGGAGGTGTCATCTTTAATCTCCTGAACGAATGCAGGAACATTTAACCCCAAATCCTCATAAAGAATGCTTCCGGTCCGATGCCCGGGACCATGTACACGAATACCTTCCGGTCTAGGGCGAATCAGCGCTACCGTTTCGTCGCCCAGCTTCGCCGACAGCTGCTCCCGCAGTCCGGTGATCTTGTCCTCGTAAGCCTGACGCACTACCTCCGCCTCCGCCTGCTTGCCTGTTATCGTACCGATGGTAGCCAACGTATCCCGCCAATCCTCGTAGAAGTCGAGTACTATGGTAGGCGCAATTTTACTGACGCTGTCATATACCTGCTCCTGAAAGTCGGTCATCAATATAAGATCCGGATTCAACGCCACAATAGCCTCAAGATTGGGTTCATCGCGTGTACCGAGGACCTTCACCTCACCCAGTTGGTTGCTTAAATATTCTGGAAACTTGGCGTCCTTCCCTCCAGCCACAACGCTGCCTGCCGGGTGCTCACCAATCGCTATCAATTGATCGACAAATTTCACATCAAGCGCAGCAATCACCTTCGGCTTCCCGGTCAGCGTATATTCGCCCTTCATGTGCTGGATGGTAACCGGGAAGGCTGCTGCAGCCTGCGCCTCCGGCGATGTCTGAGCCTGTGTTTCAGACGCTGAAGACGGCTCGGTTGAAGCTGCAGCAGACGACTGTGCGGCTGTGCCTGCATTGGTGCCCCCTCCATTGCCGCAAGCCGTCAGCACAAGTACCAGTGCCAGCATCCATACCATTAATGGTCCTGATTTTTGGGCGGCATTTATCCTGCTGCCGGTTGCCTGCCTCTTTGTTGCTCTGTTCATGCTGACTCCCCCTTTTGTATGATAATGATTTTCATTATCATATTATATAAAGCGAGTATAATCGATCCACACACTCCGTTTCCATGTACTTTTGCGACATTGCAGCCGGATTAATGCGACATTGTGCTCCATAGGAGCATGTTTCCTTTTACACAGTATCCCTTCGGGATTCCGATAATCCAATATAAAAAGACTGCCGACAATACCTTCGACAGTCTTAAGGAAGGGGACCTGCTCCCCTCTTTAACTAAGTTAAATCTTAATTACCCCAATATTCCTGGGCAATCTGTTGTCCTTGTTTGATCTTCGCCCACTGTTCATCTTCCGTTAATTCATTGCCGCCATCACAGGACGCGAACCCGCATTGATGAGAAAGTAATAATCTATCCTTATCAATAATTTTAGAGGCTTCATCCAGCATTTGAACTACACGGGCCTCATCGTCAAGCGTATTGGTCTTAGAAGACAACAATCCAAGTACAATTTCTGTATTAGGCTTATCTTTAAACACCGCAAGCGCCTCAAGGGAGCCTGCACGGTCATCATCCCATTCCAGGAAAAAGCGGTCGTACTTAAGCTGCTTCAAGAACAGATTAGCAATTTTGGCATAGGACCCACCACCCATATTACGGGAATCATAGTTACCACGGCAGTTATGAGTCCACATTTTGAGGCCTAAGCTATGACCATAATCAATGATTGTATTGTTAATGTCAATAAATTCTGTAGCTAGAGCCTGTACTTCCTCTTGATTGATATTCTCGCCGGTATATGGAGAGTTCGGGTTATCATCTGCAAATAGCTCCCATAAGCAATCGTCGAATTGCAGGATTTGTCCTCCAGCGGCGGCAAAATCCGCAACGAATTCCTTATAAGCCTTAACCAGACCGTCTTTAAGCTCATGTCTGTCCTTATAAACCGCTTCTGTGCCGCCAATGTTATCCGACCACGATAACTCACCAAAAATATGGGATGGAGAAGGTACGCACAGCTTGGTTTCACGGTCGCCCGCAAGGGCTTGAAGCTTCTTAAATACATCAATAAAATGATGGTTCTTTCCACCTAATTCACCTGTGATGCGCAAACCAATATCTTTTCGGGTCTCATATTTTGAAGCCCCATCTGTATCTCTGAAAAAATATCCATGATCCGCTATATAGCGGCTAATTCCTTGGAAGCCCCAGACAAAATCCAAATGCCACATAGATTTGGAATGTTCCCCATCCGTAAGAATGGACAAACCATTGTTAATTTCTTTATCAACTACAGCCTGAATCGCCTCAGCTTCACACTGCTCATACCCTTGGAAATCCTGGTAAAAAGGATAACTGATATCATCACGATGCTCAATCTGATGTTTATATTCTAATAAATTCGACGGACGCAACAGGCTGCCTACGATTTGAAATCTATTGCACATATAAAATCCTCCTCATATTAACCACATGTCTTTCTCTAATGGTTAGATTCTAGCATGGAGGATTATTATCTACATAACACTTAAAAGTAATATCTGGTTATAGTTAAAAGGTATAATGAGTATCTTAGCTTTCTAAGGTTATCAAATAAATAGCTATTATAGCCTTCTTAAAGGCGAACTATATAAACAACAACCCGAACTTAGAAAAGTTCGGGTATCATAACCAATACCGCAACGGATTCCACATGCCTTGAGCGGTTATCACGGAAGACGCTTCAATTCCGGAAAGAAATAAGCAACCTCCGCTTCATATCTGTCCTGTGCCGACAGGCAGGTGTCCAGCAAATATCCTTTTTCCGAAGAGTACTCCTTCAGGCCGCGGTAATAAAACAGCTTATACTCATGGTCGATGATAAAGGGGAGTATACCATTTTTCAAACATTCCTTGAACAGGATGATCCTGCCGACACGACCGTTTCCGTCCTGAAAAGGGTGGATGCTTTCAAATTCATGATGGAAGTCTACGATGTCCTCAAACGAAATTCCGGGTTTTTGGTGATACATGGTGAGCAGCTTCCCCATCGCGCTTGCCACTTTTCCCGGAGCAGTTGTTTTCATATCTCCTACCACATTGGGCCTGACTTTGTAATCCCCCACGCGGAACCAGTCTTTTCTTTCATCTGAAGTATTTCTTTTTAAGATTCTATGGAATTCCTTGATCATTTCTTCGGATAAGTCTTCATGTGCAAGGTTCAACATATAGTCAAAGCAGGCGAAGTGGTTTACCGTCTCAATAATATCGTCAACACTTGCTGTTTCTTCAGGTTCTACGTTTATAGTGTTGGTTTCAAAAATATATCGTGTCTGATCCTCAGATAACCGACTGCCTTCGATCCGGTTGGAGTTATAGGCAAGCTTAATTTGGGTCTGATGGTACAGCCCTCCTTTAAGCCCCATCTTCATTTCTTCCTGTAAGAGCTCTATTAATGTTTCATATTTCATCCACATTTCTCCCAGTAAATTCAGAATGATTCCATGAATCTTAACAGTCAAAATAGCCTTACCTATTGTTATCATTATAGCATTCTCTATTGTAAAATATGCAGTTGTGCAAGATTCTGTCTGAGCTTCTCCACATCCGCGAATTCCGCGAGCACGCCCGACGATGATGAGCACTACATCTATGCTAAAACGCTACGATCATAGACAGCCACGGTCGCGCGCAGCTGACCGAGCTGTTTGTCTCTGCCACGATGTCTCATGAAATTAGATCTATAGCGTAGAATAGTAGAGAAGATTGAGGCCGTTATACACGATATGCACCACGACCCCGGGCCAGATGGAACCCGTCTTACGGAACAGTATACCATTCAGGATGCCGACCATGAATGCGTCGAACAGGATGACGTTGAATCCATGAACGACGCCGAAGATCGCAGCGCTGCCAACCACGCCGGCCCATGCTCCGTAACGGTTCAGCGCATTGGCAATAACGCCACGGAATACAAACTCCTCGCCGAGCGGCGTGAGGATAGCGCCAGTGATAAGCAGAACGAAGAGTGAGAGCGCACCGCCTTGCGCCGCCGTCTGGAAGTCCGCTTGATTGTTCAGCTCGGTGATGAAGTGAAAATACACCCCCTCTATAACGAAGCATCCGCCGAACGCGACAACACCGAGGCCGGCTCCCACAAGCAGCCATTTCCGTTCGACCGCCCGGAAACCGAAAGCGCGCAGATCGCGAACCCGCAGGGCGTAGGCTGCGAACAAGGCGGCGAGGCCAACGAGACCATTGCCTACACCCCCGATGTTAATTCGCAAGATGGCTTGCTCGTCAGGGATTTGCGCCATCCAAAGACCGAGCATAACAATGCCGATCAGATAGAGACCCAGTGCAGTTAGGGTCTCTGGCCAGCCAGGTCGGGCTTGGGGCATAGTGGACGTGGAAGAGCTAATTACCTCCATGAGTTCCTTTTCAGTTTCAGACAATTTTTGAACATTTTTCACGGGTGTACACCTCTTTGCATCGTTATGCGTAGATAACGACTTATTTAGTATATAAGTTGATGCGCTAGAGATTTCAGAGATTATCGGCAGAACGGAACGAACGGTCTATAAATATTTGCGGCTGACGAAGGAACAGCAAGAACAACTGAAGCAGACCATCGTATCACCTATACGCTAGCTGCGGTGGATGAAATCAAGCAACAAGCCTTCACAGAAGTAACTTTTCCTACTTTGAAATAAGGTGAATGGACGAGAAAATCGCTCATTTGCTCTTCAAAGATGAGTCGATGATCCGCGATTACCAAGCGCTTCAGCATACGTGGTTTCTCAAAGGCAAGCAACGTGTCATCCAGACAACAGGCAAACATCGTGGTGTTAAACGATCACGGCCGTCCCGCTTACGGCAACCATCAGCATGCCATCGCGAATGACTTCATAATCAATGTCGACTCCGACAATCGTATTAGCTCCCATCCCTGAAGCTTTCTGAGTCATCTCAGCAAATGCCGTATCTCTCGCTTCCTGAAGCTTGCCTTCGTAAGCGCCCGAACGCCCCCCTACGAGGTCGGTAATCGAAGCCTTAAAGTCTCTGAATACGTTGGCTCCTATAATGACTTCACCGGTGGCAATGCCCAGATACTGCCTTATCGGGGAACCTTCAATAGTTGATGTAGTGGTTATAATCATAATTTATCCTCCTCAATTGGCCTGGCTATAGGGTAATACTTTTGTTGCTGTTTTCCGCTTCAGGCCCCAACCGGCCTTTTTCGGATGACATGAATACAACAAGAGCGGCGGTGACTAGGGACGATCTTCTCATAAACCAATCCTTTGTATGTTCGAATAGCTTTCTCACCCCTATCCTACCAGCCCCAATGAAACAGAACCTAAACGGATAGACAAACATCAGCTTAATTTCACTCCCGCCGTTTAGGTTCTGTTAAAGTGATTATGCTACTATGGAAATGGGTGAAAACAATGACAAATCTATCCGATTTTAAAATCGCAATCGTCGACGACGAGCCTTCGATTGTCACGATGCTGCAAATGGTGCTTCGCAGGGAAGGGTTTCATCAGCTGTATGCGGCTTCCACCTGTGCGGAAGCTCTCGATTTAGCGAAGCGTGAAGCCCCCGATATCCTCCTGCTCGACATCATGCTCCCCGACGGCAGCGGCCTGGAGCTCTGCTCCAAGCTCCGCAAATACGGGAATCCGCATATTTTGTTTCTGACGGCCAAGGCTTCCGATCTCGATGTCCTGCGAGGCTTCGCTATGGGCGGGGACGATTATATCACGAAGCCCTTCAATCCTCTGGAGGTGGCCGCAAGAATTCAGGCACGCATACGCCGACTGGAGCCAGAAACCTCGACGTCCAGTCCGGCGAAACGGCCCGATCCGGGGATTTACCGGTTTGGCCGCTTCACCGTCAACGAGGTGGAGGGCGAACTAATCGTGGAGGGACAGCCAGTTCCTTGCCCCGCGCAGGAGTTCCAGCTGCTGCTGCACTTCTGTAAGTTTCCCGGCATCGTATTTTCCAAAACACAGCTCTACGACAAGGTTTGGGGGATCAACGGACAGGGCGATGATTCGACGGTAATGGTGCATATCCGGCGCATCCGAGAGCGGATCGAGATCGACCCCGGTAATCCGAAGCTGCTGCTTACCGTACGCGGGCTTGGCTACAAGCTGGTGAAGGAGCCGCAGGAGCGATGAAGATCCAACAGCGCATGGCCTTCCACTTCACGTATCAATTGATTTTTTATGCCCTGCTTATGGTGGCTATTACTCTGGTTGCCTGCATCTTGTTTTTCCAGAACATGACGAGTAATGAGATACGCCGGAACTTTCCGGTTGGCGTCCTGCAACAGATCGCTCAAGAAGCTCATCACAAGGACGGGACGATTCAGATCTCCCCCGAGTGGGACAAGCTCATCGAGGAAAAAGGCATGTGGCTGCAGGTTGTCAGTGCCGAAGGAGAGGTGATCTACGCCGTCAATACAACTCCGCATCATACGCTGCCGGCCTCCTACTCCATCGCTCAACTGCTCGATATCCAAGAGACACGGACGTTTGGGACGTATGCCGTACACACTCAGCTTAATTTTGCTTTCCAAGACCCGCTTCTGTATATGCTGGGCTATCCTAGTCCTGACCTTGACCAGCTCGTTGCCTGGTTTGATGCCTACGGGCAGCATGGAATCGTGCGTAGCGAAGCGGTTTCCCACTTGGACCGGCGGCTGCGCAAAACCGGCAGCTATCTGCAGGTGATCGACCCCAAGAGCCATATTGTACAAGGCATCGGCGATGAAGCATACGTGCAGAAGGCGTATCGACCGCTGGATATCCTGGCCATCCAGCAATCGCCCAGCAACTATGACACGAATATTGTCGCCCATCGGGACAAGCTGAGCGGAATGACGTGGATTCTCTATACACCCCATGCAGCGGGAGCCCCTCTGAAGCATCCTGTGATGGAAAAGGCAACGCGTGGACTCGTCCGGATTACAGTTCTGATCCTGCTCTTGGCGCTGCCGATCTCCATCTGGCATGGCTACCGCTACGGTCAGCCGCTGATTCTGTTCGCAGGCTGGTTCGAACGTATGGGCCGGGGACAGTACGACCAGGTACTGACCGCCAAGGACATGCGCAAGGTATTCCGCCGCAACGGCATGATGCGCATCCGCTACAGGCTCTATAAGGAAGTGATTGAATCCTTCTATCAGATGACTCATCAATTGGCTCAGATCGAGAAGGAACGCGAGAGGCTGGAAAAGGCGCAAGCGGAGTGGATGTCAGGGATTTCCCACGATCTGCGCACGCCACTGGCCACAATTCAAGGTTATGGGTATATGCTGGAGAGCTTGCCTGAGCAATGGAGCCAAGAGGAGATGCGCATCATAGGCTCGACGATCCGGGAAAAGGGGGATTATATGCTGGAGCTGATCTCCGACTTCTCATTGATTCATCAGCTCAAGCAGGGCGATTCGATCATGAAGTTTCGGGAGATCGACTTGGTTGAGCTGGTGCGCTGCTCCGTACTGAAGTACGTCAACGACGCCATGATGTCTGAGTATCAGTTTCACTATGTTGGGGAGGATTGTCCCTTGCTGATACAGGCCGATGAAACCTGGCTGATGCGGTTGATGGACAATTTGCTGTCCAACGCCGTGAAGCATAACCCGCCTGGCGTGATTGTCAACGTCTATGTCGGCAGGATGAACGACAAGGCATGCATAAGAGTAATCGATAATGGCAAAGGGATGGACGAGGAAACGCTGCATCATTTGTTCAATCGCTACTACCGGGGAACGAATTCCGATGAATCGACGGAAGGCTCCGGGCTCGGGATGAGCATCGCCAAAACCATCGTGGAAGCGCATAGCGGCGAAATCCAGGTAAAATCCAAAGTGTGGCAAGGCACGATAATTGAGATCTTATTGCCCAACTGAGCGTTTGGCTGGGAATGATTCTTCCCTGTGTAAACGCTCAGCTGAGCAAAATCAGGACACCGCTCTTTCTCATCTCTAGGGGGAGACTGATCTGTAAGCATAATTGTAAGCGGCCCCCCCACCCATAAGCACGTATAATATTCAAAAAAACTGCAGTCTCCAGTATGTACTCCCAACATTGAACACGATTCCACATGTGTGGAGTAAGCAGAGTCAACACATACAACAACAATTAATGGGAACGTGCAGCCATCACGGTAATCAGGAAGCTGCTGATTATCATGATGATTTGGCCTCCCGTTACTTCAAATATTCCGAACCTCCACAACCCTCCCTAAATCCACATACTGCTCATGATCCAGTTTCACCTTCACTTTACCCCTGCGGCGTTTCTCACGCCATTCGCGAATATCTTCCTCCGTTTCTAAACGGAGCTCTGCAAGCTCCAAGGCCCGGTCCAGGATATACTTACTGGTATAGAGCACCGTATAAATCCCTTGTCCTCCCAGCAAGACAGGCGCCGCTAACCGCTGCCAGGCCTCAATCGTGAAGCGTACATACAGCTCTTCTTCTGTACCCGGGCGAGAAGGAACCTCCTTGATCTCCTTACGCCGCAGCACCTTCCAATCGGCTACTTTCCCAACCCAATGAATCCCCGTTTTCGCAGGATCATAGAATTTTTTTCTGGATTGGCACATTGCCACGTATTCGAGCTGAGTGAGGATCTTTACATCTGAAAGGTTTTTTAATGGCATATGATAAAAAGATTTCTGCAACGCCACCTCAACTTGCTCCGGTCCCCGCACAGAACCGACAAGCACATTTTTGCCCGCAAGCTGATTGGCATAGTATTCTCTCGTCCCGCGTGGACGCGTGGAGCGTTCGTAAGCTTTTTCCGGACTATCCTGAATAATCTCATCTAAGAATTGCTCCACCAAGCTTGTAGAATTCGGTAGGAACGGTAACGCGCCGATATTCAATAGCTCAATGCTTTTGTAAAAGTGGTGGGCTTTGTACCGCTCCTCATCCGGATACGGAAATAACACATACGCTCCAAACATGCTTCGCTCATATTCCCCTGTGCCTTTTTCCTGATACACAATCGCGTCCCGATAACGGTGCATCGTGTTGATGTCATCCTCTTCAGGCCCAGGCTGTCCATAAGTCCGATGATAGGAAGTCCCCTCGTAAGCAGGGTTTAAGCGATACTTGGCATCGAAGACATACTTGTACTCTTTGATTGTGCCCGCATCCTTCTTTTTCAGGGTTAGCACATTATCCGGGCGTTGACTCAGCGTCGGGGTCTTGTCCGTTCCAGGAATCGCATTATAATACAGGATGAACTGCTCGCCATTGATTGGATTCTCGTAGACCATCTTGGCGAATATGGGAAGTTTCCCCTTCCAAAAATGCACATAAGAAAAAGACTGTCACATGGACAGCCCAAATATAAGTATGTGTATGCCTTTTGTTCATGTTAATCCGTAAGAACAGAAGGAGCAGTAAAGGCATGTGCAAGTTGCATTCCGTCCTTCAGTCCTTGTAGATATAGACGTTCGTAAAGAACGGCCTGCTTCAATTGAAGTTTATTCTCCCAATCCTCAAATTCCGGCATACCTGCAACATCCATGGAGTCAAACAACGCCTGAAAAGCCTCGCTCTCTTCTTCAAAAGCTTGTCTAGGCTCCGATTGATATTCTATTTGTGCAGTCACTTCATTCAATCGACCCTGAATCGTTTGTATAAACCATGCCGGAAAACTCACCGCATCTCCCCCAGAACAGAAATTTAAACGCAAACCCTCTGAATATCCGTTCTTCTCTTGATACATCCGATTAATAAGTTCATCCACTCTACGACTCTGAGTCTGAAGTGCCTCATTGGTGCTTAACGGAATTCCTTGCTCCAGTAATTGCTCCCCGAGTTCATTCAGCTTACGCTTCTCCTCCTCGTATTTATGCGTCAGATTGTGCATTGCATCCTCACCTTTCTGGCAAAGCTAAGTCTGTAGACGATGTACAGAGATTTTAGTGCGTTTATCGGTTTATTTTATTTTAATTCGATATTCGCATTAAAACAATACTTGCCTCGCATACAATTTGGTTAATATTGTGAGGTGACACCGAAATGAAGCATCGCAAAGAGCCCCCAGGTGACAAAAACATCATCGGGATCCGAGTAGTAGCAATACGAAAGGCTAAACGAATGAAGCAAAAGGATTTTCTCGCCCGATTGCAAACCTTTGGATTGGACATTAGCCCGACCAGTTTATCAAGATTGGAAGGTCAACATAGGCTTGTACAGGATTATGAGGTAGTCGCTATTGCGAAAGCGCTGGAGGTTTCTGTTGGGGAGTTGTTAGACGAGAACTAAAAGAGCAAGTGATAATTACTATTTACTTAACTATCGCAGCCCAATTCTCCAAACAAATCCCTGATATAGCTGGGCAAACCTGAGGTCCATTCCTGTTGTTTACAAATTACATCTTTTTTTGTACTTCCTTGTTTTCGCTTGAGACATTTCGAGAAATAAACTCATGAGCTGCTAAAGGGCAGACGGGTAGTCCAAATCGCGGACCTTATCGGCAAAGAGGAAAAAGAGTCCTCTCAGTTTCAGGGCATCACTCGTCATACTTTTGTATTGTATAAGAAATAAACAAGTTCGTTGCAATTATTTCAAGATAGAAACACCTCTTACTTCTTGAATATAAGTTATTAAAACAACATAAAAGAAAGCATTGGATAGAAAAACTCAGCGTTTTTCATCCAATGCTTTCTTTTTTAAGTTGTTGAATATCACAGAGTAAATGAGCCATCCTTTCGGAAGGGTTAATCAAGAGCACCAAGAGATAACAACCACATAAAATGTCCCTTTTAGCATAATTTTCATCTGGCTGCTCAAGATATTATTAAATAAATATCAGAAGGAGATGTGGGAATGGAGGTATTTGGAAAGAATATAAGAAACGCTCGTTCCTATCGTGCTCTTTCCCAGAATGAGTTATCGAAAAATGCTGGTATCAGCAGATCTTCTTTATCATTGATTGAAAACAATGAAATTGACATCTATTTGGAAACTGCTAAAAGACTTGCCCAATCATTAAATATTAGTTTACCTCAATTGTTTTCTCGAAATTTCAGTAACGGAAACATAGCAGCATATACTGATGATAATTTTCTTTTAATCTTTTCTGAAAATGCAAAAAGTCTGTTAAAGAAACAAAATAAGCTTCAGATATATCTATATGCGTCTACTACTCTTAGTGCTTCAACAATTAGTGAGATCTTCAATCAAAAAGTAAATCCTAAATTATCATCCCTTAACCAGATTGCAGATGCACTAGGAGCTACTATTAGCGAATTAATTATTAGAAAAGAGGAATGAAAATGATTTTTACACCCTACGATGATGAAATCAAAGTGATAAATAAAATCCACAAATATAACAATAATGAATATGCCTTATTGAGACTCACACCAACAATGATTGAAAAGAATAACATTGATGCAAACGTACTCTTTCGAGATTTGCTCTTTAATAAAAACATAGTTGATTATGAAACTCTACCAAATGGAGCTAAATATGGAGTTATAACAAAAGCTATATTCTTATATGATGATTCGCAACTAGAAACAAAAATGAATTTTTATCGAGTTTCTAATAACCGTGGTGATCGAAGATTTTCAATCTATGGAATTAGTAAACTTCTTTGCGATCGAAAAGTTAATGTAGGTGATTTATTATACCTTACTGTAACAGTTGGTCCCAAATCAGGAGTTGTAATTATCAATGTAACCAATAATATTCCATCAAAATCTCAGTTAAAGAAATTTTTCGGTATAGATGATATTGCTGATTCTGCAAGTAGATTGATTCCTTTAGTAAAAAAAATTGCACAGGCAGGATATCATAAAAATTCTAAAGGCAGTGGTAAAATTTCACCCAAAGATGCCGGTGATACCCTAGAATCATTGTTGGGGATAAAAGCAAATAATAGTCAAGAAGCAGATTTTGAAGGAAAAATTGAATTAAAGACAAAATCCGCCAAAACACTAGATACATTATTCACCCTTCGACCACAATTTGATGGAACAACAATAGCTAAATATGAAATAAAAGATAAAAGTAGAGTTTCAGCGTTTGCTAGATACTATGGGTATGAATCTGATAAACACTTAGGGTATAAAAGCCTTTACATTACAATTGGTTCAAAAGAAACCCCACAAAATGCCCAAGGTTTCTATTTAAATGTCAATGAGGAAGAAAGGAAAATTGAATTGTGGGGAAAGGATCCAAAATCCAATAAATTAGAAATCACAGGGTATTGGAATTTCTCTGATTTGCAGAATGAATTATATAGAAAACATCCTGCAACTCTATGGGTAAACGTTAAGCAGCAAATGATTGGAGCGACTGCTGAGTTTAAATATATCGAGGCAGAATTGTCAAGATCTCCTCAATTTTCAACATTTATCGCTTTGATCAAATCTGGGGGAATTACCTATGACTGGAGAGGTTATATATCACCTGATGGAGCTTACACAGGGAAAAACCATGGAAATGCTTGGCGTATCAAAGGAAAGTATAGATCCTATCTATTTGGCAAAATCGAAAAAATAAACTTATTGGAATAAATAAAAACAAAACAGGGAGCCTAGGCTCTCTGTTTTGTTTTTATGTTTAAATTAGATTGTTCTTCACCCAGTTTAATTGCTTTCATAGCTTCAGTTGCAATTGCCTTTGCTAATAAAGGTGGGACAGCATTACCAACTTGCGTAAATTGAGGAGTTTCTTTTGCTCGCATACTTCCACCAGTAGTCCTTTTCCCTAAAAACTGGAAGCTATCATCAAAAGACTGTAATCTCGCCATTTCTCTAACCGTTAAAATCCTGTTAAAAAATGGATGGATGAAATCATCTGGTAATGTAACCATTGTAGGGGCTACCCCCTTTGAATTGAGCCTTGTTCGAATTCCTTTTTTTGTGAATATCGCATCAGCCATTAAATCATTAATGTTACCCTTGATAAATAAATTATTCAGAGTTTCAGCATCATAAGACCTATTTAATTCGATTTTAACGATATTCCAGAATTCAAGAGCATTCTCTAAAGTGGTGTTAAGTCTACGGCTTAGGGAACTTATGGCTGTGTTGAAATCAATATCAAAAATATGATTGTTTTCAATCATACTAATCAATGATAGTTGTTTATTAGTATGGTTTAACCACAGTTTTGTAATCTTTAATGACTTATGATAATCAAATTTTTTCAAATTCTTTTGAATAATTTCAGCATTTTGTTCGTTATTAACTTGATAAAGTGTTTCATAGAACAATTCCGGAGCTACTTCTAACAGATTTATTCCTTCTTCTCTCAATCTAGTTAACGATCTTTTTCTATTTTCACCTTGTTTGTAAAGTGAAAATCTTTGAATCACAGATTGGTCATGAATAGAAGTTTCCATATTGGTGATGTTTAATCTTTCAACTTGTTTCCTTGTAGTTACATTTGGTGTCCTTCCCAAAACTGATTCTTTAGAGTATTGGGTTGAATAATTAATATCTGTATAAAGATCCCCAAGAGCATCATGAACTGTAAGCATACTTTTCTGAGGTTTAGGATAGGAAATCGGATAAGTTCCATTTCTATAAGCAAGAAAAATTGCTCTATTTCTTTGTTGAGGAACACCATAGTTAGCAGCATTCAAAACCTGCATACCTACGACTTGATATTCAAGACCTTCGAGTTCTTTCCGAAGAATAAACGGAACTAGATTTTGCCCATGATAAATACAACCATCCTTTAAGACACTCGGAAAGTCTAACATCTGCATATCTAAAATACCCTTCACATTTTCCATTACGACATATTTAGGCTTCACATCTTTAATTATTCTCAGATATTCGTGAAATAGCATATTTCTTGGATCACTAGAATCACGTTTTCCTAGACGGCTAAATCCTTGGCAGGGAGGGCCTCCAAACATAACATCAATTTTACCTGGGGAAAAAATGTTTCCATATTTCAGAGAATTTATTTTATTAAAGATAAATTCCGAAGAAAGCTCTCTAATATCAGCTAACTCAAAGTAAGTATCTCTTCCCTGTTTTATGCCAAGCTGTTCATGACGATTCATATAAGTTTCTTGTACCATGGGGCTTTTGTCACTGGAAAAGACAATATCAAACCCTGCTTGTAAAATACCCTCACTGAATCCGCCTGCGCCACAGAAGAGGTCGATTGCATATGGCATGTATTTCCACCTTTCATACTACTTAGTCTTGTTAGTATATCAAAAAAAGAATATCAAGTCCAGGACTATTAAAAGGGAATTAATTACATAAAAGTAAAATGTGCAGTTAAATAAAATTACTATGTGAGTCAATTTCATAAATCATTTTCTCAGTAACCAGACTAATCGAATTGTAAATACGTATTTTTTGGAAATCGAGGCTAAGCAGCAAGTTTATTAACTTTAAGCATTTATTTCAAGCGATTAACGGTTAATCTACTAGCCGTGTAGGCCAGACAAGCCACTTCGAAATCAACCTTCTTAATTCAGAGAACAGTTACTTAAGTCTTATTCTAGGTATCATCCGTTACAGGATAACTATATTGAGCTGTTAGAGGGCTTTTTCATTGCAGCACTGCTTGAAACTATGAATTTCTTACTGGGCCTACCTGACTCGCAAAAATGGCTGCCAGAGCATATTCGTAGATTAGCCAGTAGATGAATTAATTCCCATGTCCACGATGAACCGTACCTTTTCAGCGGGTGTACCCCATTGGGAATGACAATTCACCTGAGCTTGGCACCAGCACAAGAATAAAGACGCTGCGAGGAAATCCCCGAGCGTCTTTCTACCTTCTTTTAAGTCTTCCCCCCATCCCCCTTATATGTAGCGTAAACATCATTGGCATATTGATCTGCCAGAGTAGGATAGCCATAGGAATCCGTAGCTCCCGGATACCAGTTGTCCCCTCCGTTATAGTGCAACAATCCCTTATATATTTTTCCGAATCTGACAATCTTCTCATCGAGAATCAATGCGCCCAGACATACCTGATCCTGTTCACTGCTGTGATTATACGCACGGCCAAATTTGGCGCTGAATTGAGATAGATAGGCATTAACGCAGGGCAGAGAAAGCCCTCCAGTTGTTGCTTCAATTTACTCTAGAAATGTAATCCTCTCCATATACAAAAAGAGGAACGGCTTTCTGGCTCAGGGCTTGCCCCCGCTCCATTCATCCGATCCTCAATCTTTTCAAATCAATGATATAACTCTCCATCGCCCTCAATTGGCCTTATCCCGAAATTACCGCCGAACTTTGGATAGCCAAGCGCCTTTGCAAGTACGCCTTCAGATGAGGGTCCACACAGTAGATATAGCATCCCTTCGTTCCCCGGGTCATTAACGTCCTGTAGGTATTTCGTATAATTTGATCGGCCATTCGGAGCGCCTCGTCCTTATCTTTCTTATACAAGGTCTTGAAGCCAGAAAGAGACTTATCCGTCTTCGCACGTTTGAACGGATCGGTGACGATACGGTTATTCTCGTAACGCATATCTTCGCCAATGATAACTCCGACATAGTCAAATTCAAGGCCCTGTGAGGTATGTATGCAGCCCACCTGTTCTATGGATTCAGGGTCGATTGCCCAGGTGGTTGTGTTGTTCAGATTCCAGCTCATGAAGAATTGGTACTGATCTAATTGAATATCATGAACGCCAGGATTGTTCTTTCCATCCGTCTTCCAATCCCAGCAGTATCCGGCAAGCATTCTTGCCTTATTATTTATCTGATTTTTGCTGAAGATTTCGTCCCGTAATTCATTCGGGTCATCATAGAGTCGAATTTCATAGTCGAAATCGAACCCATCTGCGTTTGCCGTTTCACGGATATCCAGTACATCATCGAGCCATGCCAAATATCCATCGGAGCCATTGCACCTGAATTGAGAAGCCAATGTCAACTCCGTGATATCAGCATCCATTTGTTCGGCATACTTTCTAATCTGCTCTTTGCTGCCAACATCGTGCATCGCGATTTTCTGATATTCATCGATAAAAAATACAGAAAACCGGGCAGCCCGGATAATCTCCATGGTTTGATTAATGCCTTTATTTTTGAACAGACCCGACTTTTCATTTAAGCGATGCGCCTCGTCAACAATCAAGCAACCGAATTCATCGGGCAATGCTTCATAGTAAACGCCTGATCCCTTAAACAAGTTATCTATGACCGATTTTTTCACGTTTTGCTGTAGCTTTTTCATGTATACGGCACGAGGCGCACTATTCTTGGTTACATATTGGCAGACTAGCTCCCGTGCCGTAAGCTCTACCAAAAGATTAATTCCGAGAACTGACTTACCTGTCCCTGGTCCGCCTTCGACAATCAGGACCTGTTTCTTTCCCGACTGAGCCTGCAGCGCCAATCTTAACGCTTCCTCATATACTACCTTCTGATCGTCTATCATGATGAATTCTTGATTTCCCTGCAGCATGCTGACGAGTGAATCCTGCAGCGATTTAGAGGGTTTAATTTTGCCATGTTCAATGAGGTACAGCGATTTGCTTCTATCCGTTTTTTTGATGTAGGTTGAGATAAACCCTCTTAACTTTAGAACATCCCCCTTTGAGAAGATAGGAGCTTCCTCAATGTATTGATTGTAGACAGGATGCAATAGAGGGTCGTTATCGATCCGTATATAGTTATGTAAATAAGCACAAGGATAGAGCTGGACAGCTTCGTTCTGCACGGTCTCATTATAATCCCTAATCAACCTGGCATAAGACCATGCCTGATAAGAAGGATGTTGAGTTTTAGTCTTTGTCCCGTTAAAGCGGGTTTTAACAAGGCCATCTGCATCCTCAACCGTTTCAACTTTTGACCACTGCTTAAGCTCGACGATGACGACGGAGTATTGATCCTGTTCGTTCAAGCCTGTAATCATGAAGTCGACTCTTCTCGAGGTCGCTGGAATTTTGTATTCAATCGCGATTCCTACGTCATCTGGAATGGTTGATGTGTTTAATACTTTATATAGATAGTTCATGGAATTGTTCCATGCATTGATTTCACCCGGAGAAACCCTGCCGACTTTTTGGACGTACTGGTTATGAATCTTTACCGCAATGCTGTCTTCGGTTACATCATTCATAAATTGCTGCTTGGTCGATTCATAAATAATCATGGTGATTCTCCCCTATCCGTTCACTGCCGCGTACTTTTTTGCGAACTTCCCTTGAAACGGGATACCGGATATTTCTCCGCATTTTTGTTTATTTTCTGAAGGATGGCATCCTTTACGTCGATATTTAAATCATGAACGAGCGTTAGCGTGTAGATGAGAATGTCAGCGATTTCGTCCTGCATGTCGGAAAAATTTTGCTCTATGGCTTGCTGACTGTTCTTCCATTGGAAGAGTTCCAGCAGTTCGCTCGACTCCAACGAGATGGAGAGAGCCAGATCTTTGGGATCATGGAATTGCTTCCAGTCCCTTTCGTCGCGGAATTGGATGATTTTCTCGATTAGTTCGTCCATATGTAGCACCTCATCATGTTGATCTAGTTCAATCTTTAATACTTGCATTGCACAATAATGATAGCCCAATCCTCAATGTAAATCCACGAAATTCCTACAAGTTAAACAGAAAAAGATTCCTGTTATCAGAAGGCCCTTATTAAATCACACAGCTAATTATGGCTTTGCCCCCTACAACCCACCACGCCGCAGCTCATAAAACCACCGCACAACCGGATGCTTCAACTCCATCTTCTCCGCCATGCTCAAGATCCGCTTCTTCCCAACCCTTCTATCGACCAAAGCCAGTATATTCAATACCATATCGCTGCTCTCCAAGCTCTCCTCTATAGGAGTAGTCAGAAACTTATTCGCCACAACGATAAAATTTGATTTACTTAATGCAGCCTGTGCTGACATTAGCTCTTTTGCATGTTCTGTACTTTTTCTGCTTCTAGCCATTACGATTAGGCGATCCTCAGGCACTGGCCCCTTGGTAGCTTGTCTGACCGCTTCAATGTCGTCACTAGTGATAGGAATCTGGATATCCGGATCATTCTTAATTTCCAGCTCTGTTTGATACCATCTGATCGCGTTCGTTTTATCACTCATATTGAGTACGTTCTTTTTATCTACGGAGATATAACAAATTCCTGATTTATCAGGCAGATAACGGTAACCTGGTGCGCGGTATTCTACCCTTCCATTTAACGCAGGACAGAGAAAGCCCTCCAGTTGTTGCTTCAATTTGCTCCAGGACATGTGATCCCCTCCATATAAAAACAGAGGAAAGGCTTGCTGGCTCCGGGTTTGTCCCTTCCCCATCATCCGATCCTCAATCATTTCGCTTCAATTTTCTATTTAAGCCAAACGCCCGTGCACAGCTTCATTTCTCTCGGAATGGCAATTCCGAGCCTGAATAACATTCAAGCGTATACAGCAATTTCATCACCCAACAAACGGACTCTCAGGCAACCCTAGCGCTATACGTAAAAGGTTCGCATCGTTTATTTGAAGTTACAATCCTTTCACATAAATCCATCTTCAGGTTCACCAACGTCAAAATCTAATACCTTTGTTGCTTCTGATTTAAACCTTGTTATCCAGGAATCCCAATCGCTCTGATTCATCTGGGCATAAAATGACAATCCGCCCGGCTCAACGGATGCTTCAATAAAAACATCATCCTCTTCCTGCCCGAACCAATATGGAATCCCGTCTTTATACCCCATCCAACCGGGCATAGACTTATATATAGCAGCAACTTTACTCCATACTTCATCAGGTAGATGATACCATATATTGAGATTACAATGATGAGAGTTTATGTTATTCATTTACTGGGCACCACTTCTCTTATTGCTGCCTATAATTGTAGGTCAGCGAATCAGTAAGTCGAGTTTGGCAACGATATCTGACAGTATGATCTGTGGTACTTTACAGATGAACACTGCCTGTCGGGATTGCCAATCTAGACTCTTTACTTGATCGGCAAGGATAACCCCTTCGATGGGCAGATCCTGCGGAATGACTACTTCAAACGGGTAGCCCTTTTGTTTAGAAGTTACCAGACAGAGCAAGGAAAGTCCGACCTTACCATTATAGGAAGCAGGAGACACGACCAAGGCCGGACGTTTGCCTGCCTGTTCATGCCCCGCTTGCGGGTTGAACTGCAACCATACCAAGTCGCCTCGATCCGGCACATACCCGCCCGTTACCATACTTCCCGTCCTTGTTGTTCGCCTGTAGAGACCTCATTATGGAGATTTTCCGGGGTGACCTGGGAAAGGATTTCGTCCAGTGTAGCCGACTTCGGCTTGATGATAAGATGTCCATCTTCCACATCAAGATCGACTTCGGAGCCTTCCTCAATACCGACCTTTAGGGCAAGGGATTTCGGAATGCGAATGCCCAAGCTGTTACCCCATTTTCGAACCTGAAACATAGACCCGCCTCCCAGAATGTATAAACAAAGTGTAAACAAAGTGATTTTAGAAGTCAAATCCTTGTGGAGAATATATATAAAAAACAGAGGAAAGGCTTGTTGGCTCCGGGCTCATCCCCTTCCCCATTCATCCGATCCTCACTCGTTGAGCGTCTATTCTATTTTCTACTCGGATTTCTACAAGCTTGGCAGCTTAATCCCCACTTTCCTCAGCCCCATCAGGCTCCTTGCTTCCAAATTCATCGAGCAGCGCACGCACTTCACTTGTCGACTTAGTGTTCATTAAGTTATTTCTTAATTCACTGGCCCCGCGAAATCCGCGGACATATATTTTAAAGAATCGTTGAAGAGGGCTGAATTTACGTGGTTCCTGTACGGAGTATTTATCATAGAGATCCAGATGCAGCCGCAGCAGATCAAGCAATTCCTCACTACTGTGTTCCTTCGGCTCCTGCTCAAAAGCAAACGGATTCTGAAAAATACCGCGCCCAATCATAATACCATCCACACCGTACTCTTCAGCGAGCTTAAGACCAGTCTGACGGTCAGGGATATCCCCGTTAATGGTCAGCAGTGTATCTGGTGCCACCTCATCACGAAGCTTTTTAATCTCCGGAATCAGCTCCCAGTGAGCATCTACTTTACTCATTTCCTCTCTTGTACGCAGATGAATGGACAGATTCACAATGTCTTGCTGCAAAATATGGGTCAACCAGCCGCGCCATTCGTCTAAGTCACTGAAACCGAGTCTTGTTTTCACACTGACAGGCAGTCCCCCGGCTTTGGCGGCTTGGATGATTTCGGCTGCGGTTTCCGGACGGCAGATCAGGCCGCTTCCCTTCCCGTTCTCAGCTACATTCGCTACAGGACATCCCATATTAATATCGATGCCTTTGAAGCCTTCTTTCGCCATACCGATGCTCATTTGACGGAAGTATTCCGGCTTATCTCCCCAGATATGAGCTACAATGGGCTGTTCATCCTCTGTAAAAGTCAATCGCCCGCGCACAGCATGATTCCCCTCCGGGTGACAATAACTCTCTGTATTCGCAAACTCCGTAAAAAACACATCCGGTCTGGCTGCTTCACTTACGACATGGCGAAAAACAACATCCGTCACATCTTCCATGGGCGCCAGTATGAAAAAGGGGCGTGGTAAATCACGCCAGAAATTATTTATCATCTCAAAAACCTCTCTATAGATACCAGGACAAATCCTTATCCCGTAGTGGTAAAACTAACCTGTATATGCCTTTACTTCTTCTTCACTTACAGCATGTTAAATCAAAGTATATCATAACCCCGGGAAAGGCATACATATCCCAAAAAATTCAAAAAAGAGGGGCGGGGTGAATTTTCGAGTAAACACCCGCTTCTTTATAAAATCCTTAAAAATGGCTGTTACCATAGCAGTAACAAATCAAAAGTGTACAAACTGGAATTTAAAATGGAGGAATTTAAGATGTATGAGTACATAATAAAAACCAATAATGTTTCTAAAAAATTCAAAAAGACATATGCAATAAAAGATTTATCTATGTCTGTAAGAAAAAATTCTGTCTACGGTTTATTAGGACCTAATGGTGCTGGCAAATCAACATTATTGAAGATGATTACAGGAATTATCAGACCGACTTCAGGTGAAATATTATTCAACAATCTCCCTTGGACTCGAAAAGATTTATTGAATATTGGTTCATTAATCGAATCACCTCCACTGTATGAGAATTTAACGGCATTTGAGAATTTAAAAGTGCGAGCGACTCTTATGGGGATTTCAACAAATAAATGTAATGAAGTTTTACAAAAAATGGACTTAATGGATACTAAAAATAAAAAGACCTCTGATTTTTCATTGGGAATGAAACAGAGATTGGGTATAGCATTAGCGCTGCTAAATAACCCCAAATTATTAGTCTTGGATGAACCTACAAACGGGTTAGACCCTTTTGGTATTGAAGAATTAAGGGAAATGATTCGAACATTTGCGGAGTCTGGGATTTCTGTAATTATATCAAGTCATATTTTAAGCGAGGTCCAACAAGTTGCCGATGACATAGGGATCATATACAATGGTTCGCTCCTGTATCAAGATAAAATTGATGCAAATGAAAATCTGGAACAACTATTTATGGATATCGTCAGAAAGGAGCGTGAATCCTGATGTTACGAACATATTTAAAAGCAGAAAACATGAAATTCAGACGCTCCCTATTTAGAAATCTTATTATCTTTATTCCAGTAGCTTTAATTTTAATATCAATGATATTTATATTTATTGGTATTGGTTTAGGTGGTTTTTCAAGCTCTATAGTTTGCAATTGGTGTATGCCTATTGCGTCTTTGTCCATTATGCTTTTATGTCATTTAGTGAATAATAAGGATCAAAAACACAAATACCGGACTCTTTATAGTTTGCCCGTCGACTTGAAGAAGACATTTATTTCTAAAACAATTTTGATAGCACTTAATCTTTTGATAATATCATTATTGCTATCGTTTATCACTGTTATCTCTGAGTGCATATTGTCAGGTGTTTCAGTTGCAATTGGTCATAGCGGATATTATCTTTTAGGATACTGCTTATTGTGGCTCTCTTTATTATGGCAGATCCCTTTCTGTTTATTTTTGGATCAAAAAGCCGGATTTGTTGGTTCTGTGATCATAAATTTGTTTGCCAGTGCGACAGGTGGTTTATTTTTTTCTTTGACTCCTTTGTTTTGGTTCTTCCCATATAGCTGGGCTGCGAGGTTTATGGTTACAATATTTGGAGTTTTGCCAAACGGATTATTAGTCGAAGCAGATTCAAGATACATTTTAAATTTAGGAGAAAGCTCATTGCTGGTATTGATATCCTTGCTTGCTGTGCTGGTTCTTTCAGCATTGTTTTCGCGCTGGTACGGAAGGCAGGTGTATCGCAAATGACGATTATAAGAGAGTTCCTTTCCAACTTTACCAAAATCAAACGAACTCCACTTATTTTATTGCATTTGTTACTGCCTATCGTGATTACAGCATTATTTTTAGTTTATTACGCTTATGCCGGATACCATATTATTCCTGATGTGAGGTTGTTTTTCGTTATATTACAAATCTGTTATCCTATTTTTGTTAGTATCGTTGTGCCAATTTTCATTCATTTAGATAGGAATATAAACAATATTCAAAATGCTCTAGGTTTAGTGGAGTCCCGAAGAAGCGTATACCTGGGGAAATTGTTCTTTCTACTGTTTCTTTCAGCCATAAGTATAATAATATATGAACTTTGTTTCTATATTGGAGTCGATTTTTTTCTGGATATCACCATAACACACTTTGGTTCATATCTTGTCATATTTTATATATTTTTGTTCAGCAACTTATTTTTATATATATTACACGTTCCGGTTGCTTTTCGGTTTGGTTCAAGTATTTCTGTTCTGTTAGGGAT
This sequence comes from Paenibacillus sp. FSL L8-0470, assembly GCF_038008625.1. Taxonomy (NCBI): domain Bacteria; kingdom Bacillati; phylum Bacillota; class Bacilli; order Caryophanales; family Paenibacillaceae; genus Paenibacillus; species Paenibacillus sp. FSL L8-0470. Next base: position 742,094 of record NZ_JBBOZM010000001.1, on the reverse strand, counting down.
ATCTGGTACAATTTTAGCAGGTTACTTTGAAAATGCGATCGGTGATAAAATCTGGCCGATCATTCCTTGGGAATGGGGTGTTCGGTTTTTGGATAATTATTTTGACTTTTCAAGTGCACCTATTTTTCCTGGAATTATTTCTCTGATCATGATTACTTCGATTGTTCTGGTCTTATCAATCCTATGGTTTAGCAGATGGGAGGGTAAAGTCATACAAGAATAAAACGAGGAGGATAGACTATGCCGAAACTGTTGGTGGTCGATGATGACCTTGATATGCTGGCCCTGGTGCGCGCCGCCCTGGAAAAGGACGGCCACCAGGTAGACACCGAAGCCGATTCCGCTGCCGTGCAGCCCGCCCGGTGCCAGCTGTACGATCTTCTGCTGCTTGATGTGATGATGCCTGGCGAGGATGGCTTCTCCCTTTGCAGCCGTATCCGTGCCGAGGTGGATTGTCCCATCCTGTTCTTAACCGCCAAGGCGGAAGATGCGGCCCTTGTACGGGGCTTTGGCCTGGGCGCCGATGATTACATTAAAAAGCCATTCAGTATTGCGGAGCTGCGCGCACGGGTAAACGCCCATCTGCGGCTCAGGGTGCGCCAGACCCGCACCCTGAGCCGAGGCGGTGTGCTCTTTGATATGCAGGCAAAGGTGGCCATCGCGGGCGAACACACACTGCCCTTTACCAAGGGCGAATACGCCATCTGTGAGCACCTGGCCCTGCGCGCCGGACAGGTGTTTACCAAAGAACAATTATACGAAGCGGTTTTCGGCCTTGATGCCGAGGGTGATTCGTCGGCCATTGCGGAGCACATCAAAAATATCCGCGCCAAGCTGAAGGCGGGTGGCCTCAGCCCCATAGAAACCGTTTGGGGGGTAGGCTACAAATGGCGAAAAGACATCGTTCTGTAAGCCTTTCCTTTGTGCTTTTGCGCTTTGCCATAGTTATGCTTGGCTGTATGCTGTTATGCTGCCTGGCATGGTACGTCGTCATGGTGCGGTTTCAAAAGACCGGCATTACTTACCAGGGAGCCGTCTCCAACCAACAGGTGGAGCAAATGCTGGCAGGAGAGCCAAAAACCTTCGTTTCTCCTGGTGACGATTTTCTGGCCGAGTACGCATTGTTTGGCCGGAACGGCGAAGTGTTGAAAAGCAACGTAGAGGGAAAGAGGCTGGAAGGCCTGGCCGGGTTTTTACAGGGGGACGCCTACAGCATAAATGTTTCGCGATACACCTACACGAATGGAAGCACCGTAATCTTTCGCTGGCATTACAGGGCAGAGTTTGTCAACCCTGCGCTGCGCGGCATGCTGCCCCCCGCAGAATACCTGGGGATGGCCACACTTGGTGTAGCGTTAGTGCTTTGTCTGCTGTTTAACACCCTGTGGCTCCGCCGGCACCTCGCCGCCAAGCTGAAGCTGTTCAGCGAGGTGAGCGAGAAGGTAGGCGCGCAGGAACTGGATTTCGCAATTCCCCACGCGGGCATACGGGAGTACGACCAGGCGCTCGGTGCTATGGAGCATATGCGGGAGGCATTGTACAGCTCCCTGTCCTCCCAATGGGCGGCACAGCAAGAACGCGAGGCGGAAATAGCAGCACTCGCGCATGATTTAAAAACCCCGCTCACCCTGGTGGGAGGCAACGCCGAACTTCTGCTGGATGAAGAACTGCCTGAGAGCAGCCGCAAAATGGTGGAAACAATTGGGGCAAGCAACGACCGGGCCAAGCAGTATGTTGCCAGTCTGCTGGAAACCTCCGCCGGTGCGGATGAGGCATTTGAAAACACCAGCCTGCCCGCCATGTTTGACGAGCTTTGCCAGAGCACAATGGCCATTGCAGAAGCCAAGAGGGTTTGCCTGCAAACCCAAAACGGCCTGGAGGGTGCTGCGAGCATTCAGAAAGACCATTTACTTCGCGCCCTCGGTAATGTGGTGCAGAATGCCATCGAGCATACACCGGCGGGTGGAAAGGTGTGTTTGGAAGGCAGCATGATAGATGGCGGCTGGCAAGTCACTGTGTGTGATGAAGGCCCCGGCTTTAGCAAGGCGGCGTTACACCATGCAACAGAGCGCCTATGGCGTGGTGATGCAGCGCGTGGCGCCGATGGACACAATGGCCTTGGCCTTTGGTTTGCAGCACAAGTAGCAAAAACGCACGCAGGACAACTAGAGCTGCGCAACTGCAATTCTGGTGGGGTGGTTACAATCAAGTTCCCAGGGACTATTCGGAACACTTGAAAATATGAGAAGTTAGATTTAAGGTCTGCTTTTCGCATAGTGTTGAGGAAGGTGATGCGGGACCCGATGTAAAAGGCGTAGCGTCCGGCCAGCTTCATTGCTCTGTAATACATATCGCCAAGCTCACTACTCAGATCAAGCAGTATGAGCGGTTGGTCCACCGCTCCCCGTTTTAGCCCGAACCCTCTGCTCCCGAATGGATTGGCAATCCACACACAAAAAGATATGGTCGACCTTTCCGTTATTGACACAGCCTACTCCTCGTCCATAATGCCCTCCAATCGGCTGACGGTAGCCTTTATGATGATCTGCCATGAGCAGGGTTTGAACGACATTTCCTGTTTCAGCGCACGTTTTTGCCTGAGCCAGCGGTCGGGATTACCCCAGCCCCCCAGACCTGCACACCGTCTATATTTTTATAAGCCATACCACGCTCTTTTTCACGCTCCCGGATTGCTTTTATACCTCTACTTGTATATTTCCGTCAAAAGAAATTTAATAAAGTAAAGGATGGTGAACATAAATGAAACGGATATTTTTGGTTGAGGACGATAAGGCAATCGCCAGAAACCTTATACTTTTGCTCCGCTCGGAGGGATTTACAGTCATCCACGCCCCTTCGCGGAGTGAAGCCCTTGCCGCACTTGCCGGGAATAAATTTGACTTGGCGTTGATTGATATTTCTTTGCCTGACGGAAATGGCTTCACGGTTTGCACGGAAATCAAAGAAACAGGGGATGTTCCCGTTATCTTTCTGACGGCTTCCGGCGATGAGGCGAGTGTTGTTACCGGGCTGAACATGGGCGCGGACGACTATATCACCAAGCCCTTTCGTCCGCGTGAATTGATTGCGCGAATTGGAACCGCCCTGCGAAAAAGCGGGCGTTCCGGGGCGGATTTTGAAATTTGCGGGCTTCATGTCGATACGGCAAGCGGCGTTGTGAAAAAAAACGGCAACGAGGTTTTTCTTTCAGCATTAGAATACCGCTTGTTGCTGGTGTTTATTAGCAACCCAAAAAGTATTATCACGAGGGGCAAGCTACTTGACGAATTGTGGGACGCGGCGGGCGAGTTTGTCAATGACAATACACTTACCGTGTACATCAAACGCTTGCGGGAGAAGATAGAGAACGACCCGGCCAGCCCGCAAATCATTCTGACCGTCCGCGGGACAGGATATAGATTGGGGGACGGGTATGCTTCGGAATAGAGAGTTTCGGCAGCTTGTCATTTGGTTCTCCTTAATAGCTGCCGCGACGGTGACGCTGGGATTTGCAATCAATACAGCGGCTGGAATCCTTGCCATTGCTTCTGCCGCCGCCTTTGGCACAGCGTTTTTCGTGTTTACCAAAGCCCGATATACAAGCATTGCGCAGATTTCAGATCAGATCGATCTTGTGCTTCATAACGCTGACCATCTGTATATTGGTGAATCGGACGAGGGCGAACTTTCCATTCTGCACAGCGAGATAACAAAAATGACGCTGCGTATTCGGGAGCAAAACGACGCACTGAAAAAAGAAAAAGAACATCTTGCCGATTCGCTGGCCGACATAGCCCACCAACTCCGCACCCCTCTCACATCCGTGAACCTTATTCTGTCATTGTTAGAGAATAGCCCTGACGAAAATGACCGGAAAGCATTTGTGCGGGAAACAGAGAAATTGCTTGTACAGATGGATTGGCTGCTTACTTCCCTGTTGAAATTATCCCGCCTGGACGCGGGCATTGTGGTGTTCCAAAGCGGGCAGACCGATGTAAACGCTCTTGTATGTGCCGCGCTTCGCCCGTTCCTTATCCCAATGGAGCTGCACGATATTGATTTGCAAATAGATGTACCGAAAGGGATGATTATTCAGGGCGATTCAGGTTGGCTTTCGGAAGCCATTCAAAACATCCTCAAAAATTGCATAGAAAGCGCAGGCGAGAACGGGAAGATTGAGATTGTATGTAAGGACAACCCCTTGTTTACCGAGATTGCCATCCACGACAGCGGCCCGGGCTTTGACAAAGAAGATTTACCCTGCCTGTTTGACAGGTTCTATCGCGGGAAAAACCCAAACGCTACAGGCTACGGGATTGGACTTTCTCTCTGCAGGATGATTATAACCCGTCAAGGAGGGACGATTACCGCAAAAAACCACCCCCAGGGCGGCGCGAACTTTGCCATTCGTTTCCCAAAGTGACGAATCTCTCACCTGAAAGTCACAGTGATGTAAGTTGAAGCTGCTACTATATGGGTAAACCATGAGATAGGAGACTTACATAATGGAGTTTTTAAAAATCGAAAATTTATGCAAGGTCTACGGCAAGGGCGAAAACCAAGTTACTGCGCTTGACCATGTTTCACTTACCATTGAAAAGAGGGAGTTTACCGCAATTATCGGCTCCTCCGGCTCCGGCAAATCCACATTGCTTCACATCATCGGCGGCGTGGATGTGCCGACAGGCGGAAAGGTGTATTTGGACGGGCAGGATGTATATGCCAAAAACAATGAAAAACTCGCCATCTTCCGCAGGCGGCAGGTCGGACTGATTTACCAGTTTCACAACCTCATTCCCACCCTGAATGTGGTGGAAAACATCACCTTGCCTATCCTGATGGACAAGCGCAAGGTCAACGAGGAACGGCTGAATGACCTACTCGAAATGCTTGGGCTAAAAGACCGCAAAACGCATTTACCCAATCAGCTTTCGGGCGGTCAGCAACAGCGTGTTTCCATAGGACGCGCTTTGATGAACGCCCCGGCGGTCATGCTTGCTGACGAACCCACGGGCAGTCTGGACAGCCGAAATGGACATGAAATCATCAAACTGCTGAAAGAAAGCAATAAAAAATATGGACAGACCCTGCTCCTCGTCACCCATGACGAAAATATCGCCCTGCAAGCAGACCGCATTATCGGCATATCAGACGGCAAAGTAACGCGGGATGAGAGAATGGTGCGGCCATGAATATTTTTAACAAAGTCACCCTGCAAAGCATGAAAAAAAGCCGGACCCGAACGATTGTCACGATTATCGGAGTTGTTCTGTCCGCTGCTATGATCACGGGCGTACTCACCTTTGGCATTTCCCTGCTGAACTATATGACAAACGGCGCGGCCCAGAAATACGGCGATTGGCACGTTGAGTTCTTGGACGTTGATTCTTCTTTCGTACAGGAACGAACCCACGACAAGGGGGTCGCTAACACCGCTGCATTTGAAAATATCGGCTACGCAGCACTTAAGGACGGGCAAAGCCCCAACAAGCCGTATCTTTTTATAGCCGGATTTAGCAAGAGAACCTTTGATACCTTGCCCATCAACCTGATGTCCGGCAGGCTGCCTGAAAACAGCGGAGAGATTCTTGTTCCGATGAGCGTCGAAGTAAAGGGCGGCGTTAAATTTGCGGTGGGTGACAAGCTTTCACTTGGTGTTGGAAGCCGCATGAATGGCGACAAGAAACTCGGTCAACACACCCCTTACATTTCGGGGCAAGAAACTCTTGTGCCAAAAGCCAAGAGAACTTACACGGTTGTCGGTATCTACCAAAAAGCCTACTTTGAGGAATCTTCCGCGCCGGGCTATACCTTGATAACGAAAGCAGATGCTGGAGATAAAGCGGACAGTTTCAGCCTATTTGTCACGCTTAAAAACCCGCGTGGTGTTCACGCTTACTCAAGCAGCACAGCCGGAAGCCAAGCTTACGTCTTTAACGATAATGTGTTGCGCTTCATGGGTCTTTCAGACGATAATATTTTCAACACGCTTCTGTACGCGGTTGGCGGCATTGTGGTCGCCATCATCATGATCGGCTCGATTTTTCTGATTTATAACGCATTCACCATCTCGCTGAACGAACGCACACATCAATTCGGGATTCTCTCGTCGGTGGGAGCCACAGCAAAGCAGCTGCGAAATTCGGTGCTGTTTGAGGGGCTTTGTATCGGTGCGGCCGGTATACCCATTGGCGTTATCGTTGGCATAGGCAGCATCGGGCTTGTGATTTCCGTTGTAGCCAAGAATTTTGAAAGCATTATCTACAGCAACGTCCCTTTTACCTTAACGGTGTCCATCCCCGCCATTGTCGTTGCGGCGGCGGTCAGCATGGTTACGATTCTGATTTCGGCCTATATCCCGGCCAGGAAGGCCGCAAACACTCCCGTAATGGAGAGTATTCGCCAGTCAAACGAGGTCAAAGTTGAATCCAAAGCCGTGAAAACATCAAAACAGGCTCAGCGTATTTACGGTTTGGAGGGAACCCTTGCCCTAAAGAATTTTAAAAGAAACAAGAAACGCTATCGCAGCATTGTGCTATCACTTGTTCTAAGCGTAGTACTGTTTATATCGGCCAGTGCTTTTGTAACGGATCTGAAGCAGGCGTCAGAGCGGGCAGTAGTGGCTACTGACATTGACATCAGTTTGGCCACGCAGGACATGGACGATAGAGAAATCTTGTCGCTTTACGACAAACTAAAAACCGCCGACGGGGTTTACGAAAGCTCTTATCAAGCGCTCATGAAGTATTCAGGCGTTGCCAAAGCAAGCGATCTTTCAGACGCTTACTGGGAGGACGCGGGTTCACATTCGCCAGATGAAACGGTTAATCTGCCAATGGAAGTTCAGTTTCTTGATGACAGCGCCTATCTGAACATTATCAAAGGCTTGGGCTTGCCCGAAGAGGAATATACCGGGCAAAATGCGAAAATCATCGCCGTTGCCAAACTGACAAACCACATGAAAGCCAATCGGGAGCATGAGCTTGACGAGTTTATAGATATGTTCAAGAGTTCTTCCATGAATTTTACCATCGCTCCCGAAACCAATGGCAAGCCGAAGATGGAACAGGGGCGAAACGTAAGTATTAAGTTTGTCAATACCGTGCCGCCTGATGGCCCCCCGATCCCAGGAAACTCCGGGTCGAAGAATCCGTTCATTTTTAAGGTGATGGCCCCCTATTCGCTCAAAGAGAAGTTTGAAACCTCCGATACCCATCTGGCTATTAAGGGCTTGACCTTTCGGTCAAAGCATCCCACACAGTCGATGGCTGAAATGAAAACGATGATTCAGGATGTGGGGATTACATCCAGTTACACCCTGATCAATTTCTCTGAAATGCTTGATCAGAACCGCAATATGATATTCATTGCCAACGTGTTCGCTTATACTTTTATCATTATGATTTCGCTGATTGCGGTTGCCAATGTGTTCAACACGATTTCCACGAATATCAAGCTGCGCCGGCGGGAGCTTGCCATGCTCCGCTCTGTGGGGATGTCTGAACGCGGTTTCCAGAAGATGATGAATTTCGAGTGTGCCTTTTATGGCATGAGGGCGCTAATCTTCGGGCTTCCCATAGGCGCAATCTCTTCTTGGCTGATTTACAAAGGGATGGGCGGCGGGGCGGACAATATCGATTTTGTGTTCCCGTGGGGCAGTATCGGAATCAGCGTGTTCAGTGTGTTCTTTGTGGTGTTCATTACAATGCTGTATGCCATTAGCAAGATCAAAAAGGAAAATATTATTGATGCGCTTCGGGATGATATGACTTGATAGAAAACAGATGTTAAAGTAAAAAGGCTGTTCAAAAAGTAGTGCAAGCCTACTTTGAACTGCACCCCGTCAAATAGACAGCGTAAATAATAAAAGATCCTTAAGCGGCCTTAGTCCTGAATTCATTGGGACTGAGGCCGTTTAGTTTTGCCTGTAACCGTTCGTAATTGTAAAAATGTATGTAATTATCAATGTCTTTTTGGAGCTAGACGGGTATGACAAGCCTTAACATCGGCTCAGAAGCAATAATTTGTTCATCAGGCACTGGGTGGGGGATACTACAAAGGACGACTATCAATAGCCGCCCCAACTAAACTTATGGACAAAAAAAGAAGCGGGATTTCTCCCGCTGCGTTGCTGTATACGCCAATACATCTCAACTATTCGTCTTTCCTGACCAACAGTGAACAGCACTCCACATGTGACGAGTAGACAGGGAGTACAGGCTTTTAATACTAATGGAATGGCATTTACCCACAACTTCTAGGCGCCCTAATACGGCGTCTTTTCTTTTGCGCGGGAGAATACACGAAACGCTATACTGCCAAATTCGGCGTCTGACGGCAAAAAATATATCACGTAATATCTCTATCTTGTTTTTGACGTCACTGTTGATATATTCTCTTGAGAAAATTCATACCACGTTACATCCCTTTTAGCTTCTTCTTCTTTAACAAAAGCATTATATGAATCTATAGTAACTAGTTTATTATTGATGTAGTATGCTATGGCGAATGTGGTGGATGATTCATCAGTAGCACTTGATTCATGATAAGCTAAATCGTCAATTTCACAGAAATTGGTTTGGAATCTTAATTTTCCATATCCGTTGTAAGTTAACCCGCCGCTTAACCATCTAAATGTCCCGTCAGTTTTAAGAAAACGTATCTGGTCGTTTCCAAAAAAGTAGCCATAGACTTCACCGTTCATATAATGCAGGACTTCAACAAAATTTGGATTCTCATCTACTGTTAATCCAAGAACAACTTCAGGTATTCTGTCACCATCCATATCAAGCACGGCAAAGTGATTTATTTTAATTTTAGATGTAGTTCCATAAATCTCGTTATTAGTTAAAAAATCATTCAAATATACCTTTTTCTTAGTTTCTGTGCTGTAAAATTCAATCTTATTTTGCAATACTATCTTATATGCTTCCATTGCTAAACTCTTATTGTTCTCAGGTTTACTTTCAGAAGGAGTAATATGTGCAGAAGAAGTAATTGTTGGAACACTGGTGTCAGAAATTTTATTACTACTTGAGCTACTGTCATTATTCAGGTTTGAGCTGCTTTTATTGGTGGAACACGCAGTTATTGAAATACTTAACAGAAACATAAGAAGCACACACTTAATTTGTGATTTCATTTAATCTCTCCTCAACTATTCGCTTCTAGAATGTTCAAGTCTTCTTTTCCGAAATGTTAAGTAACAAGTATATTCTTCCGAAAGGTTATTTCAGTATAGCGGGAAATGGGCAATATTGGAACCTGACATTTCGGGAAAAGAAAAGACGCCGATCAACTGGAACGTATCAAGCTTGGTGCGGGGTGCACTTCAAACCCGACAGGCGTAATGGGGCGTATATTTGCGGCGGTTACGTTAAGCATACGTCCGCTTTCTGTTCGTCCCACATTATCGAACAGCAGAAGCTTGGTGAAAGGATTAAGATTCACTATAACCTTTCCAATCCTTACGCTACCAACTAAGGTACAGTCTATTCGGCTGCTATCCTTTGTTTTAAGTCTTACTGTAACCTCCACATGGGATGAGTGCTGACGGTAGAATAAACTATGATGTGGCTGTTTTCACCTTTTTAACAAGAAGGAGGTAGTCAAAAACAAATATAATTAACCATTACATTTTTTCCAAAAAATAGATGTGCTATTGTAATTTTATACAATGATAACGAGGAGAGATCTGCGATTGGATAAAAACTTAAGTATAGCAAAGAAAGCATTAAGTAACTACTCCATAACATGTAAATCGATTGATTTCATTGCACAAAGCGGAAATACGATCTACAAAATCACTGACCTGGATAACAACAGTTATAGCCTCCGATTGCATATATCCAAAGGTGACGCTCTTGAAAGTTTTTGGAGTAAGCAGGAAGTGCTCCACTCCGAAATGGTCTGGCTTCACGCCTTAGCCTTAGATACAGATTTAACCCTGCCTTCACCTTACAAGAATACCCGCGGAGAATTCATTACGACCGTAAACAATACAAACTGCACTTTACTACAATGGGTGGAAGGTGAGCAGAAACCTTTTATCCTTACAATAGATGACGCTAAATATATAGGTGAAATGACCGGTAAATTACATAGGCAAGCCTCTAACTGGCAAATCCCAAGTTTATTTGAACGTCCTGCCTTTGATAGTTCCCGTATATTACAATCACTGGGCAAGCTTAAGGAGCGGGCTAATGCAGGTCTGCTTAATACAAGTGATACCGAACTTCTTCAGATTGCAGGTGGGCAGGTAATTACAATGATGAACTCTATTGAGAGAACGTCCGGTAATTGGGGAATGATTCATGCCGATTTGATTCCAAGTAATATTGTGTTTCATGAAAAAGAGGCGCGGCCCATCGATTTTGGCGCTTGCGGGTTTGGTTACTATTTGGTTGATCTGGGCTGGACGTTCTCATATATACATCCTTCATTCAGAGAACAGTTACTGAAATCATATTCTAAGTATCATTCATTACCGGATAACTATATTGAGCTATTGGAAGGTTTTTTCGTTGCAGCACAGCTTGAGACCATGAATTTCTGGCTGGGTCTGCCCGACTCGCAGGAGTGGTTACCAGACCATATCAGTAAATTAGCCAGTAGAGAAATTAATGCCTATGTAAACAATGAATCGTTTCTCTTCACAGGTGTTCCGTATTGGGAATAACAATTTATACCGTCATAAGCAAGAGAAGAAAGGTATATCCTTAAAGGCGTATCCTCGTATAACATTCTCTTTATCACTAGTAGGAGTTGTTGAGATGAACTACAGAATGGAGCATACACCGGATGAAACATTCGAGCAAATCGCCGATGGGCAATATTTGAAATACCCGGCCCCTCTGCCTGCAGCAATGGCAGAGATATGGAGACGGATTTTACCGATTGGTTTCCAGCATCCGGTAATAAACACGCAGAAGCACCAGAAGTGGAGTGGTACTCAAACGGTGACCAGAGCTCGTCTGACTATAGAAGCGAAATATGGATCCCCGTTATTAAGAAATAATGTTCTTTCTTGAATACCAAAGTTGAAATGTTCTCAAACGAAAGCATTAGCATACACAATATCTTTCAACCCTGATGTCAAAAAGGAGCCTAACCGGCTCCTTTTTGACATCAGTTTTTTTGAGTCATCCACGCTACCGACTCCACATGTGCGGGTTTCGTAATTTATTTATTTATTTTGCCGTTTGATTGATAAAATCAACTTCTTACTGCCGCTCACCGTATTTTTTTCATTGTCAGTAATATAGGAGTGTTGTTCGATCATGTGTTCAGTTAAAATCAAGGCCGCATTGCCCTGTATATCAAGAATGCGCCAATGATACCCGCCAAATGGTAAGATGAGCCGATATTAAAGTCCCTCATTCTCTTTCTCCTAGTCCCCTTACTTTTTATTCGAATCAGGGCGCCGCGGATTGACCGTGCCAAAGATATGATATGGTGTTATCCCATTTGCAAATAGGCTATCTACCAACTTGACCAATTCTTCCGACGATAGATCTTTGCCGTTGCGTATCCAAAGGCGAAACATAGATATTAATGTTGATATGTAAAACTCAATTATGTATGGTGCTAAAACATCATTTGTTGGAAAGTCCACAATCAATCTCTCAAAGGGAATTTCTCTTTTCAGGCGTTCAACAAAATGAACAGAACCATAGTCGCCCAAGAGGGCTTTAAGAACTGAAATTTCCTCTGCATTTTCCAAGCATTGAAGTGCATCTTGGAAAGTATGTGTAGAAAACTCTCTGCTTGCCATTTCCTCGTTAATGGATTTAAAGACACGCTCTTCAACGCAGTCCAACAACTCATAGATATCCGTAAAGTATTGATAAAATGTACTGCGATTATATCCTGATTGGTTAGCAATCTCTTGAATGGATATTTTTTCAATTGGTTTTTGGCTATATAAATCACAGAATACATTTATAAATGTTTGCCTAGTTTTGTCAGTAATTTCAGGTTGCTTATTCATTATTTGCCTCCATTTTCTGTTCAATCGATTATACAACAGATATTAAAAATCTGATGGTTGATGACCGTATAGTGAATCTATACAATAACATTATACAACACGTTGTTTGATCATCAACAAGGATTAATATATATTTTCAGGAGGCTAATATGAGAATTTTATTCTTCGGTAGAGGTGTAATATCGACCCAATATGCTTGGGCTTTTGAAAAGGCAGGGCATACAGTTGAGTTTTATGTTAGAAAAGGGAGAAAAGAAACCTTCGGAAGCAACATAGAGCTTGAAATGTGGGACGCACGAAGAGGGAAACAGTTAATAAAAGAAAGCTGGAATGTCAAACTGCATGAGGAGATGAGCCCAAATTATGATCTCATTATTGTGAGTGTCAACACGGAACAACTTCCAGAAGCAGCACAATTACTATCGACTGCTGCTGGAAACACCCCTGTCCTAATATTCAATAACGTTTGGCAAGATTTGAAATCATCGATCTCACCATTGTCTATGAACAATGTTGTCTTTGGGTTCCCAGGAGGAGGCGGCGGCATCGCGGACAATAGGCTTAGAGGTGGCTTTTTAAAAATGCTATTTCTGGAAAAACCACGGGTAGGCACTGAACATATTAACAACAAGGTCAAAGAACTATTTGAAAGTGCCCATTTTAAAATTAGTTGGATAAAGGATATGCAAAACTGGCTATGGAATCACTTTGCCATGAATGCGGCTATAGAGACCGAGGTGTTAAAACTGGGAAGTTTTCCAGCACTCATGAATCATAGTGACTCATTTGCAAATGTTGGTAAGAATATGAGGGGAATTATCCCTGTACTTAAAGCAAGAGGTGCAAAGATTGATACGATTTCTCTACTGTTAACTAAGATTCCACCGGCACTTCTCGGCACGCTTTTTAACAAGGTTATTTTTGCAAAGGGCAGCTTACCACGACTTTTCATCGAATACAACAATAGTAAAGCAGGTTTTGCGGTACTTGAAGTTGTGAGAGAAGCAAAAAAGTTAGGTATACCTTTACCACGTCTTACTTTGGTATTTGAAAACACTGAACAACACAAAGCTATTGAAAATTCCATATCATAAAAATTTCCAGGATTCTCTGTCATCATGCGGATAATTTTGGCCTTAGATTCTATTTTGTTCCAATCCTTTCCTTCATTGAGCTTAGCTTTTGATTATCGTGGTAAGCACCCGCCCGTATCACAGCGTTAATACCATAAAGATTTTGTACTCTTTCTATGGGGCTGGCGTCCAGAAGGACCAAATCGGCGTTTTTGCCGATATCCACGGTCCCCATATCATTCATCCGGTCCAGAAATCCAGCCCCGTTCAGGGTTTCATCTGAAGAACATGAAGCGGCGGGATACCGGCCTTCTCCAACTCGTCTTCGATATCTTAATTTATTTGTAGAATCCGATTGTTCTTCTAAAGCGTAAGCCAAAATTAGTGATACATTAGGACTCATTCAGGTAAATGTGGCTCCAAATCACTACTCCCTCACCAACAACACACAGCATTCCACATGCACCGTATGCGGGAACATATCCACCGGAGTTACCTCCACTGTTCTGTACCCGCCATCCTCCAGCACCCGCAAATCCCTCGCCAGTGTCGATGGATTACAAGACACATACACCACCCGCTCCGGCTTCATCGCCAGAATCGTATCCAACAGGCGCGGGTCGCAGCCCTTCCGCGGCGGATCAACGACGATGACGTCCGGCGTGACACCTTGCTCTTTCCAGTTCGGGATCACGTCCTCGGAGGCACCTACCTCGAACACTACGTTGTTCATATTGTTAAGCCGTGCGTTCGCACGCGCGTCCTCAATAGCTTCAGGCACAATCTCTACGCCGTACACCTTAGACGCGTGCTGCGCCAGAAACAACGAGATTGTCCCGATGCCGCAATAGGCATCAATTACAGTCTCCTTGCCTGTCAGACCGGCATATTCTACGGTTTTACTGTACAGCACCTCAGTCTGCGCCGGATTCACCTGATAGAACGAACGGGCGGAGATGGCGAACTGCACATCGCCGATGTAATCGTAGATGACGTCGGTGCCCCATAAGACACGGGTCTCATCTCCGAAAATGACATTTGTCTTCTGCGTATTGATGTTCTGGCAGATGCTTGCCACAGCCGGCAGCTGTTCGCGGATGCTGCCGAGCCAGGCGTCCAGATGCGGGATGTCACGGCCGTTCGTGACCAGTACCAGCATCATCTGCCCGGTGCGGAAGGCTTTCTTCACAACGACGTGGCGCAGCAGGCCGCGTCCGGTCTCTTCGTTGTAGGCGGAGATGCCCAGCTCTCTGCCTATGCGTTTCACTGCGGCAACGACGTCGTCGTTATGCTCATGCTGGATCAGACAGGTCTCCATGTCTACGATCCGGTGGCTGCCGCGGGCATAGAACCCGCCGACAAGGCCGCCTTCGGTGACGCCGATCGGCACCTGGGCCTTGTTGCGGTAACGCCAAGGCTCGTCCATGCCCAGGGTAGGCCGGACGATTATGCCGTCAGCTTGGGCCCCCACAGCACTTGCATTTGCATTTGCGTTTACACTTGCACTCGCAACGCCATCGCCCTGGCCCTCAGTCGCCCCGCTTTCTGCCCCGGCAGTCAGGTCCGCCGGTTCAACGGCTTCCTTTGCACCAGCGCTCCCAGCACCTGCGCCTCTGCCCTGCGCACCCGCCACCTGCAGCTTCCCGATCCGCTGCAGGTTGTCCACCACCAGCTGGCGTTTCCACGCCAGCTGTGCAGTATAGTCCATATGCTGCAGCTGACAGCCGCCGCATTGGTCATAGATGGCACAGGGCGGCGCGATGCGGTCGCTGCTGGCCTGCACGAGCTCCAGAAGCTTGGCGTAGCCATACTGCTTCTTCGTCTTAAGCACCTTCGCCCGGACCTTCTCACCGGGAAGGGCGCCCTGCACAAATAGGGTAAAGCCTTCTACGCGGCCTACCCCTTCGCCTTCATGGGTCATGCCGATGATATCGAGCATAACCTCGTCATTCTTATTCACTGGCAGTCCGGCGACAGGCGCCGTGCCTTCCCGACGGCTTGCGCTGCGTCCACTGCGGTGTTTACTCATATCTATAGGTTCACTTCTTTCATTATCTTCGCTTTTGCAATAAAAGTGCAGGCTAGCCTTACAGCCACCTGCACTTCCTTTCATCTAACTGTCTCAAGGCTTCTGCGCAAAAATCCGCAAATGCTGCGGCAGGATCTGGAATTTACCTGGCAAAGTGCCGCCGAGTTCACCATCCAGATTGAGCTGGACATATCCCGGGGAAGTGACTTCCATGGCATCAGTACGGAAATAAACGACCTTTTTATCCTGCAAATGCTCGCCACGGATTGCCAAAGTCACGAGACGGATGAACTCTGCAAGGTTGCATTTCTTAACAGCAATGACGTCGAACAGTCCATCGTCAATGCTTGCATCCGGGGCAAGCTTCTCAAAGCCGCCTACCGAATTGGTGTTGGCGATCAGGAACAGCATGAATTCGTCATGAATCAGCTCCTGGCCATTGGCACGGATGTAGAGCTCCTGCGGAGAGAGACTGGCCATTTTCTCAATACCCTTCAGGTAATAAGCAAGCTGGCCCATCATCGTCTTAAGTCTGCTTGGAACCTCGTATGTCAGCTCGGTCAGGCTGCCGCCACCGGCTATATTAATGAAGTATCGGTCATTGGCTTTGCCGAGGTCAATCAGGCGCGACTCCTGGCGAAGAATCAGATCACAGGAATCCTCCCAGTTCTTCGGAATACCCATAGCCCGGGCAAAATCATTGGTTGTACCCAGCGGCAGTACACCAAGCGGGGGAAGATTCGGTCTCTCCGCCATGCCGTTGATTACCTCATTTAATGTGCCGTCACCGCCGGCCGCTATGATCAGATCATAAGTTCCGCGTTCGACCGCATCAATTGTGGCTGCCGTAGCATCGCCCTCACCGGTTGTTGCATGACATGAGGTTTCGATGCCGCCAATATCCAGCCGGTCCAAAATGTCGGCGAGCCGCTTTTTCATTTCTTCCCGTCCAGAAGTGGGATTATAAATCAGTCTCGCAGTTTTCATTACCGGAACGCCACCTGTTTTTATAATAGATAACCTTACTGATTATACCCAATTCTGCACCCCACAAGCAATGCCAGAGCCTAGTAATGTATATATTTTACTTATTGCGATGACATCAAATTAGCAGCAGCAGCAGAAAAGTATAAATATATGTATGCGGCAGCCACCGAAAAAAACACAATGGAAACGCGATCTTTTCAAAGTTGGGAGCTTCACCGGACCTTAGTCAGCTTGCGCCCGCAGCTTCACCAGCATCGTATTTACCTGCTCTTCGATCCAGTGCGGCAGCAGCGGATGAGGTAGCAGTGTCCGTCCCGAATAAGCATACTTTAATCCCTGAAGCCTCTCCGGAATGACTACCTTGGTGAAATAGCCTTCACTTAAAAAGAGCGGAGCCACCAGTACATCATAGCCCTGCTCCTGCCAATATTCCGTCCGGCTTCTGATACTGTCCGGGTTCAACAGGCCGTAATCGGCCGCCGCCACTCCGCTCACAGTGCGCACACGTTCCGCCAGTGAGGAAATGCCCTGCTCCCAGCGCTGGCGGAAGCCGTCATGCTTGCTGCCGTGTCCCACGAGCAGAATCGTCTCCCGCTGCGGATTAGCGGACAGCTCACGGACCTTGTCCCAGATCATGACCGCAATATCCGGATCATCATCGACGGGGTAGCCGAAATGGATACGCGCATTAACCGCAAAACGTTCAAGATCCGTTTCACGTTCAGGGGCAGCTTTGGCGCCGAGCGCATACTCTATTTCATCAATATGCGTACTTCCCGAAGACACAAACAAGGGGATCACAATAATATCTGTGACCCCTGCATGTTCCAATTCATTTATACCATCCTGTATCAGACAGCCCTCTACCAGCTCCAAAAAAGAAACCGTCACAGGCAGCTCCTTCTCCAGTGATAAATGGCCGACGGCTTCTTCAACAATAGAAACCCATATCTTGTCCCGTGAGCCGTGACTAATAATGAGTACGCCCGGCTTCATCAATTATCGTCCCAGACGTTCCAGTGTAAGCTTATACCCGTCATTGCCGTAATTCAGGCAGCGTTTCACACGTGAAATGGTCGCCGTACTTGCGCCAGTCTCTGCTTCAATCTGATTATAAGTAGAGCCTTTGCCCAGCATCCGCGCAACTTCCAGACGCTGTGAGAGCGATTGGATTTCGTTTACTGTGCAAAGATCATCAAAGAAAACATAACATTCTTCCATATTTTTCAATGTTAAAATAGCCTCAAATAATTGGTCAATACTTTTATCGTTTAGCTTCTTAAGCTGCATCGTAGATCATCCCCTAAAAGTTTGGTCAGCATTAGCATCATTGAATAAGCATCGTACAAAACTGACATTAAATACATAATTTAATATGACATCTTGCCTCTACTATATTGTACTGGAGCAGTTTTTTCAAGCATTAACGGTTTCACGCTGTAAAGAACGAAAATCATGGACAAACGTCCACCCCAGACGCACACAATTTATGTATTCGACAGTCTTCCTTCAAAATCCTTAGAGGATTACCGCCATAATTATAGTACTACATAAGCACCGAAAATCAAGCATAGACACGGTTTCTTCACTTCCCGTCCCTCCTTGTAGGCATTCGCCCTTTTCCGCTACTATCCCGGTAACCCGGGCATTCGTCTATACCTTATGTTCGCCCATGACATACAGTATAGCAAACCACTAACGAAGGAATGTGATGTTATGCCTCATCATTACTATAATCATTCCCGCCGGGATGGGCGTTCGCTGGCCGGGCCGTACACGTCTTCCCCCTATCCCGGTATCACTTCATATGCGCCGCCTGTTCCCGTGGAAACCGGATTGCTTCCTGCCCTTGGAGCGGAAGCTGCCGAAACAGCGCTTGCCCTGCCTGCCGCAGAAGCCGCCGCCCCCAAAGCAGGCGGATTGCTGGGCAATCTCGGCGGACTCGGCAATCTCGCGAATATGGAGCAGATCAAAGGTATCGTCGACCGGCTGGGCGGAATTGACGGCATCGTAAACTCCATGGGCAAGGTGCAGAAGGTGATGCAGGGTTTTCAGCAGATGGCCCCTATGGTTAAGCTCGTAATGGGAAGCTTCGGAAAAGGCAAAAAAAGCGGGGCAGGTGCGCTCGCAGCGGAAGAGGATGCCGCTCTGTATAGCCCCAAACGGCGTAAAAAAAGACGCCCCGCGACGCAGCGACGCCATTCCTCACCCAAGAAGAACTGTAAAAAAACGGCTCCCGCCTCCAGTAAACGCCGCCGCACTTAGGCGGTGGCGTTTACGCTTTCCTTTACTTAAACCAGCCGCTCCGCCGGAACCATCTGAACATCCCCACTCCGAGTACCAGCATGAGCAGCAGCACCAAGGGGTACCCGTAGGTCCAGTTGAGCTCCGGCATTACCTGGAAGTTCATCCCGTATATCCCGGCAATCAGGGTCAGCGGCATGAATACGGTAGTGATTACCGTGAGGGTCTTCATGATGGAATTCATCCGGTTGGAGTTAAGCGAAATATAGCTGTCGCGCAGATCAGCGGTCATTTCCCGGTCCACCTCGATCATATCGGTCAGCTTCAACAGATGATCATAGATATCGCCAAAATAAATCCGTTCCTCTCCATTGCTCTGCACATGCTGCGAATTGACGATCCGGTACATCAGGTCCCGCATCGGCACAATCGTCCGGCGCAGCTTAAGCAGCCGTCCGCGCACATTGAAGACCTGGCTCATAAGCTCTTCCACTGACTCGCTGCCGCCGCTGCTTTCCAGATCGGCCAGTTCATCTTCAAGGCTGTACAGGCTAGGAAAATACTTATCGACCAGCTTGTCCATTACGGTGTAAGCTGCCGCAATTGGACCGCCCGACCAACCCTTGCGGCTGTGAATCTCCGATTGCACCGAAGCCCAGGCCTCATCCATCTCCGACTTCTCCTGATGGTGATAGGATACGAGAAAGTTTTTGCTCAGAAACAGGTCGACCTCTTCCGCCGCCAGCGTGCGCTCATTGAGCGCATGCAGTACAAAAAACTGCACATCCTCGTAATAATCCAGCTTCGGCCGCTGCAAGATATGCATACAATCCTCAATGGCCAAGGGATGAAAATGAAAATAGGTGTCCAGCAGCAGGGACTCCGCCGCCGTAGGCATAGCAAAATCCGCCCAAATCCAGGCATAATCAGCGATCACTATATTTTGCAGTGCCAGCCCAGTCAGCACTTCACCCTGATGTGTTATTACTAATGTACGTATCATAATGAATCCTCCGTTTGTTCCTACTTACGCCTTGCAGCAACTTCATGTTACCATTGTACCGCATGAAGCATCTCCACCCCAAATATTGGTGTGAAGCCTACCTCACTTACATATCCGCGAAAAAAATAACCGCCAGCCTGCTGTACAGCAGTTCCGGAGGTCCTATTATCCCTACATCTATAGTTGCACCTTAGCGGCCCATGCCGTCCAGCAGTTCCAGATGCAGCACTTGCAGAAATTTCTTGATGTTCACCTTAACCTTGCCGGAATCCCGGCCCTGCTCGATCTCCCTCATCTTCAGCCGCACCTCCTCAAAATCAAAATAAAGCGGCGCGTAATATTCGAACTTGGGGTTCCCGTAATCCGTCAGTCCAATGGAGGCCAGATTCGTCAGTCCGGCAGACAACGCGCGGCGCAATCGCTGTTCAATTGCTTTAACCTCTTTCGCTGCTTCGGCGGGAACGGTTTTATAGCTGGCTGCAGCCATTTCGTAGAGTTCCTTAAGCGGTGGCAGGCTTCCGCGGTTACTGTGCGTTGCGGCCAGCTCCATCATCGTGATAATATCGCGGCTTCCGCTTTCCGACACCATGCCCATATTCATCAAAATCGGCTGAATGATCTCCCGTACGGAACGTTTGCTGACCTGCACCGGCGGCAGTCCGAGCTGCAGTCCCTCCAGCTTGCCAAGGCTAGATTTGATCTCATCCAGATAGCGGCTAATCGCATAACGCTCGTTCACCTTATACAGCACGGCCTCCACTTCGATCTTATTGATCGGTTTACGGATGAAGAACTCGATTCCGCTGCGGTAAGCGCGGCCTACCATGTCACTGTTTTCAATCTGCGAGATCATCACGAATTTGGAGCGGCAGCCTTGGGCTTGCAGCGAGATGATCGTCTCGATCCCATCCTGATCCGGCATGAGCAGATCCATGAGCACGATGTCCGGACATTCACTTAAGATCAGCCGCACCCCGTCCTGCCCGCATTCCGCCGTACCCGCCACTTCGCCAAGCCCGCTATCCTCAATGATATGCTGCAGCATTCTTCTGGCGGCCGCATCGTCATCCACTATACAGAAAGAAAGCGGCATCCTTTATTCCTCCTTCCGCAGCTTTGCCGTCGGCAAAATAATCTGAAACATCGCCCCTCCGGTATGGGAGGCCTTATGAACCGTAATCTCGCCCTCAAATGCATCAACAATATCCCGCACATGCGAAAGTCCGATTCCCGTAGCAGCAATGCCCTCTTCATCAAATTTCGTTGTGAACCCGGGCTCGAACAGCAGCTCACGATCACGTTCCATAATTCCGCCGCCGCTGTCAGTTACGGTGAGGATCGTAGACCCGGCTTTCTCATAGATATCTAGGGATACGCTACCTCTTCCTTTTATAACCTCAACCGCATTGGCGGTGAGATTGTTCAGCAGGGTAAGCAGTGGAATGTAGCTTGCGGTGGTATAATCGGAGTCCTGGGAAATATGGGTACTGAAACTGATACTCTTACCCAGCATTTCGGCGTATTTGGCATTGCTCTTCACGGTAAAACTCAGGATGCCGGATAGACGCATGTCCCCGGTAACCTCGCGCTCCACCAGCTTCACCAGACCGGCCAGAATCCGCTGGGCATCCTTCTTCACCTCATGAATCTGCTGGGTAATATCCAGCACCTGGCGGCTGTATAACTGATGCTCCTCACCGGCCTTAAGATTCCGATATAGGTCATAACTGCTCAAGGTAACACTCTCCAGTGTTCCGATCGACTTTTTCAGATAAAACACTTCACCGTAGAGGCCCGAACCGAATCCGAGCATTTGCTCAATCCTCTGCTTCTGTTCTCTTTGCGCGATTCGCAGCTGGCTGACGGAAATGCTGCTGTACACTCCGGTCGTAAAATACGTGCGAATGACAGCAATAACCATCAGATAAGTCCATTCATTCAGCCGGAAAGAGGACGAGTCCAGCACAAGCAGCCGGGTCAGCAGTTCCATTTCATTCGATACCAGATCAATAAGCGACGCAACACCGCCGAGCACAAGCGGATGGAAGGTATCCAGCCGGCTCTTAAGCAAATGCATCAATATTGCGAAGACGATATAATAGACCATTGCCGAGAAATGGCTGGTTACACTCTGCACAAAGCTCAGCTCAGCGCCTCCCGCAGCATCCAATCCGGTACGAAACAGCAGCACCACAATGCCTGTGGCAATACCTGTACTAATGTAAGGCAGCCGCCTCATTAAAAGCAAAAACAGCAGAAACGCACTGCTGCCCATTGCAATCCGGAAGATGTCGCCATCAAACGGATTTATTTTGAATTCACCGGCCAGTGCCGTCCCGGCGGCTACTATGATAATCTGCGCATATTTGGATTTCAGTATGAAATGTCCCATCGCCCACTGCTCCTGCCAAAGATGTTGACATTTATACTACCATAACCGCCCCTGCTTTCCTACGCTAAAGTACACGATTCCTGTCCGTCAGACCACTTTATTCTCCAATCTTCGCGAGAGGATCGACAGCAGGAAATTGACTACAAAATAAATCAGTGCTACGAGCAGCAACGTAGGAATTGCATAGCTGTAACCGTGCCCGATGACAATCCCGGCGTTATGCATCAGCTCCGGCAAAGAGATCACAACTGCGAGCGAGGTATCTTTTAGCAGTGAGATGAATTGGCTTACCAGAGGCGGAACCATGCGCCGCAATCCTTGAGGCAGCACTATATGCCACAAGGTCTGGAAGTTGCTGAGACCGGAGGAGCGCGCCGCTTCAATTTGCCCCTTGTCAATCGAGGTTAATCCGCCGCGCACAATTTCTGCAATCATTGCAGCTTCAAATATCGTTAATGCGGCAATAGCTGCCGTGATCAATCCCAGCTTAATCCCCACCTCCGGCAGCGCAAAGCGGATGAAGAAAATAATCAGCAGCAGCGGCAGATTACGGATCAGCTCCACCAGTATGAACATTACCGGCGACAATACCGGTATTTCCGAATAACGGATCACTCCCATAATACAGCCAATGACAAAGCTCAGGATGATCGATACAAAAGCTACGATGAGCGTAATATACAGCCCATCCAGCAGAAACTTTAAATTATCAATGGAGTATGCGCCGGTAAAATCCAAAATAGTAACCCTCCTTAGGTGCTTTGCATGGGAAGTGTTGAAATGTTGATATACGGACGGATGATTGTCCGTAGGGTTTGGAGCAGGGAACGTGATGCGGTAGCTGGCTGGAGGCTGGGGCTATGCTGGATACATGGATTCTAAAGATGCGGGCTTGGTTCGAGCCGGTGACGGGTAACTGCGGTGAATGTTTGGACCTCCGGCCGCTGTTATGTTTGGATTTCCTGATTTGAACCGCTGGCTGCGGTAGAAATCCAAACATAAAGGCGGACGCTAACGCTCCTCCAGTTCCAAAATTCCCCTCCGTTACTTTCACCTTCTCTATGGCCTGCTTATCTTCATCATTATTTATCCGGTATAGCTTAGGCTTCCAGGCGGGCGCTATCGCTTCCGCCCCCTCAGCGCCAAACCCTCTCTCCATTCATTCCTGCTGATCAACTGGAATTCAAAGCTTCCCCAAGCAAAGCTAAGATCGCGAGCTATTGATCGAAGACCTGTTGTCCCGGCCTTCTCTCATCCTTACGAACCTTAAACTTAAAACCGCAAACCTTACAGCCCCTTCACGGACTGCAAAACCTTAACCCTAAACCGCAAACCTTACAGCCCCTTCACGGACTGTAAAACCTTAACCCTAAACCGCAAACCTTACAGCCCCTTCACGGACTGTAAAACCTTAACCCTAAACCGCAAACCTTACAGCCGCTTCACGGACTGTAAAACCTTAACCCTAAACCGCAAACCTTACAGCCGCTTCGCGGACTGTTAATAACTAACATCCTATTCTAGTAATTGCGCTGCAGACGGCGCTCCCATACCCGCACGCCATAGCTGAGCGGAAGAGTCAATACGAGATAGAACAGCGCTACGAAGATGTAGGTATCGAATGTGCGGTATGTTTCAGTTGAGATGCTATCCGCAAAATACATCAAATCAAGACCGGCGACGATGGTCAGCACCGAGGAGTTCTTAATCAGGTTAATAAACTGGTTGCCAAGCGGCGGGATGACCAGCTTAATCGCCTGCGGGAGAATGACATGCATCATAGTCTGTATGTAGCTGAGTCCGGACGAACGTGCGGCCTCCATTTGTCCTTTGGGAACAGCCATGATTCCCGCGCGGATCGCCTCGGCGATAAAGGCTGAGGTGTATACGGCCAGGCCGATGGTTCCTGCCTTGAAGCCATCAAGTGTGAATCCCAGTGCAGAAGGACCGTAATAGAAAATATACACCACGAGCAATAGCGGGATATTACGGATAAACTCGACGTAGCCCGTTCCGAACCAGCGCAGCCCCTTCACCGATGTAATGCGGAAGACGGCGATTACTGTCCCCACCAGAAAGCTGCCGAGGAGAGCGAGTACGCTGGAGAGTAAAGTGCCCTTGAAGCCCTCCATATACTGGCCGAAATAATCGGTTAATATCGTAAAATCCATGGATCTCACCTACCCTTGCCTAAAGATACTTGCTCACTTGCCCCGTTCGTCATCCATTTGATCTTACAAGCAGAAACGGCAGAGCCGCCCTTTAAAGGACGGCTACCGTTCATGCAAGGACCAAGGGTGAATGTAGAGCATGATGTTAATAATGCCCTGGCCAGTCTTATCTTGTCGGAGCTTTACCGATCCACTTCGTATAGATGGCAGCATAGTCACCGCTTGCTTTCAGTCCGTCCAAGGTATCATTAATGGCTTGAACTACATCGGTGTTGCCCTTCTGTACAGCAATGCCGTAAGGTTCGTCGGTGAACGGTTCGCCTACAACCTCGAAGCCCGGGTCCTGCGAAGCCATGCCATACAGGATAGCATCATCTGTTGTTAGCGCGTCCCCTTGACCGGCCTTTAGGGCACTGAACGCATCCTGGTAGTTATCAAATTCCAGTACAGTTACACCCGGAACCTTCTCTTTAATGTTTTTGATCGAGGTTGCACCCTTGGAGCCGAGTATCTTGGTATCCTTCGTTACATCCTCAAGACCAGTGATCGCACTGCCCTTCTTTACTAGCAGCGATTGTCCGGCTTGGAAATAAACGTCGGAGAAGTCAACCTCCTTCTTGCGCTCTTCGGTGATGGTCATGGTAGCGACAACCATATCGATCTCACCATTGTTCAGCATTGGAATCCGTGTCTTGGAGGTTACTTCCTTCAGTTCAATTGCGTTCTCGTCACCGAGGATATGCTTGGCTATGGCTTTGGAAATGTCGATGTCGAAGCCCTCCACGTTGCCCGATCCCGGATCTTTCAGTCCGAAGAGTCTCGTATCGTATTTCACACCTACCAGCAGCTTGCCGCGTTCCTTAATCTTGGCAATGGCTTTGGAATCCGTAGCTCCCCCTGCAGCATTGCTGCCGCCGGCCGCATTATTACTGCTCGCATTATTACTGCCCGCATTGTTGTTGCCACAGCCGGCAATTACGAATAAGGCAGCGATCATCAGCACACTTAACCGTTTGAAGCTTTTGGACATTTTCATTTCTCTTCCTCCCCTTATGGCTGTCTATTTGGTTAATGACTTAATACACGGCTGAGAAATGTGCGTGTCCGCTCTTCCTGCGGGCTGGCGAAGAACTGCTCCGGCTCCGCTTCCTCTACGATTTGTCCCTGATCCATGAAAATAACCCGGTCCGCAACCTCGCGGGCAAACCCCATCTCATGGGTGACCACAACCATCGTCATGCCTTCACGGGCCAGCGTCCGCATCACGTCCAGCACCTCACCAACCATTTCCGGATCCAGCGCGGATGTTGGTTCGTCAAAAAGCATTATTTTCGGCTTCATCGCCAGTCCCCGGGCAATCGCCACGCGTTGCTGCTGGCCGCCTGACAACTGGGACGGATAAGCCAGAGCTTTATCGGCAATCCCTACCTTTTCCAGGTAATACATCGCTGTCTTCTCCGCTTCCGCCTTGGAAAGCCCCAGCACCTTGATCGGTGCCAGTGTAATATTGTCGATCACCTTTTTATGCGGATACAGGTTGAAATGCTGAAACACCATTCCAATTTCTTTGCGCAGCTTATTGATATCCGTCTTGCGTTCATTTACAGTTATCCCGTCCACGGTCAATCCGCCGCTCGTAATCGTCTCCAGCCGGTTAATGCAGCGCAGCATTGTGCTTTTACCGGAGCCGGAAGGACCGACCACGACAACCACTTCCCCTTCCTGAACATGCAGGTCGATTGCTTTCAGTACATGAAAATGTCCGTAATGTTTGTCTACTTGATGAAAGTCGATCAACGACAGGCCTCCTTTGCCACGTTTTTTAAGTTCTTGAACAATCTTCGAACCGTTCTCTGTCAGCTATGGTAACACTTAAAACACACCTTACTTCAAAGACTACGAAATCCTACATAATACTACGCGAATCACAAATTTTTCATGTCATTTTCTTTTTTAAACGTGATATATTTCCTTTTCTTTTACCTCTGATTAATGTATTTTATCGGGATCGCGTTACTTTTTGTGACATTCCTCTCTTGAAATATAAAAAGACACCTTTCGGTGTCTCCGCTCTGATCCTATTCCATTCATCTAACAAGACAACAAAAAAAGATGTCCGCAGCCATCCGTGGCTTCCGTGACATCTTCATACCCGTGCTCTAGAAGAAAATTGTGAAGATCACTCCCGCCAGCACTGCACTGATCGGAATTGTAATAAACCAGGTGACGATAATCCGTCCGGCAACTCCCCACTTCACAGCGGAGAAGCGTTTGGCAGAGCCTACACCAAGAATAGAGGATGTAATGGCATGCGTTGAACTTACCGGCAAATGCATCAGCGTGGCCGAGAAAATAACAGAAGCTGCGGATATATCCGCTGCAAAGCCGTTAATCGGCTCGATTTTGAAAATTTTGGTTCCCATCGTTTTAATGATCTTCCAGCCGCCAATCGACGTTCCGAGTGCCATTGATGTGGCTGCAGCAATCTTAACCCACAGCGGAACTTCCATAGTCTCCAAACGTCCTGAGGTCACGAGCGCAAAGGTGATAATCCCCATCGCCTTCTGGGCATCATTCGTGCCGTGCGTGAAGGATTGCAGCGCCGCTGTAATGATCTGCATCGAGCGGAAGCCTTTATTCACCGTGTGCGGACTGCGTTTGGCGAAGATCCATTTCAGTATCGTCATAACAATATAACCAATGACAAAGGCAATGAGCGGGGAGAAAATCAAACCTTCCACAATCTCAACAAAACCGCTCCATTTGATGTGGTCCGTACCGGCCCCTACATATACAGCACCTGCCAATGCCCCGATAAGTGCATGTGAAGAAGAAGAAGGAATCCCCAGCCACCAGGTAACCAGATTCCAGATAATCGCGGCTATCAGGGTAGCTATAACAATATCAATCCCGTTATCTAGCAAGGTAGGGTCGGTAATGCTGCCGCCGATCTTCTTGGCTACTCCTGTAAACATCAGAGCCCCTACAAAGTTCATCGACGCCGCCATAATGATAGCGGTACGCGGCTTTAGCGCACGTGTGGAGACGGAGGTGGCGATTGCGTTGGCTGTATCATGGAAGCCATTGATGAAATCGAACGCAAGCGCGAGAAATATAACAAAACCTAGCATAAATAATGATGTTTCCATATTTCAGAGCCCCTTATGAGTTACGCATGATGATCGATTCCAGCATGTTGGCTACGTCTTCACATTTATCCGTGGTCGTCTCCAACCGCTCATACAGTTCTTTGCGCTTGATCAGCTCAATCGGGTCTTTTACGGTCTCGAATAAGGCTTTGGTGCAAATGCGAAGCACTTCATCCCCTTGATTCTCCAGATCATTCAGGCGAATGGTATACTCACGAATCGCCAGGAGTTTCTTCTGGGACAGCAAATGAACGGCTTTTTGGATTTCATAGGCAGATTGGCGCAGAATTTCCGCGAATTGAACGATATATTCATCAGGGTCCAGCAGGTTATACATATAGAAACGCGAGGCCGAAGCTTCCAGGCCGTCAATGACATCGTCCATACTGGTAATTAAGTCCATAATGTCGTCGCGTTCCAGCGGCGTGATGAACGTCTTGTTCAACTCTTTAATGACGGTGTGCGTGTAAGTATCGCATTGGGATTCGTACTTCTTCATCACCGCAGCGAAGTTTTCGACATTCTCCTGGAGAGTTGTAATATTCTGAGCGAAGTAGTCTGCAGCCTGGACAATGGTGTCAGCCATATTTTCCAGCGTCTCAAAGAAAATGTCCTTCTTTTTAAACTTCATTAGTTTAAACCCCTTTACATAAAATTGCCGTGAAAACTTGAAGCCACTCATATGTAAACAGCATGAAAATGAATGACAACCCTTGTTATCTTATCATATCAATAGAAGGGATAGAAGTAAAAAGAACGAACTTTTTTACACTATATTAACAATTCCCAGTAATAACAGAAATAATTCTCTGAACAGCCATTTTTCAGGTTTGGAATCACGTTGTACTTGGAACCGCTGTATAGTTCACATGGCTGCTGAAGGCTGGCGCATTAGGGACGATCAGAATATGTGTGACGCCTGGATACATCAGCGCTTCTGTCCCGTCACTCTTCACAAACCGGATCACATCGTCCGGCTTGCGTGACCATTTGCCTTTGATCACCTGCCCGCGCTGAAACAGCAGCGCTTCGCCGCCCAGCTCCACATCAATCTGCAGTCTGCCGACATCATCCAGCACCTTATGGTCCGATCCTATCACCATGACATTCGCCGCTTCCACAGGACTGGCATTATTCAGATCCAAATGCGGCTTCCCGTTCACCCAGCGCAGGTAGGTCCGCGTCTCGGGATTATATTTATAACCTACGTTATAACTCGTCAGCAGAAAGTTAACATTCAACTCCACAGCAGCCTCACCTTCAGTCGGCAAGAAATCCGGATCAGTGAAGGGATACCCGGGAACCTGCGCTTTCTCGGCATACCCCAGCTTTCCGGCACCCTCCCGCAGCTTGGCTGCATTGCTGTAGAGGTTATGCGGAGCTTTGCGCTCCTTGTCCCGCCAGAAATAGGCACCGGCCCGGCCGATCTCATCCATATCCTCCTTCTTCTGACCTTGAAGAATCGCATAAGCAGCAGGACTGCCGCCGGCATGTACCGTGACCGCCCCATAACTCTCACCGATATCGATCAGATAAGGGCGGATACTGCGGATAGGTCCGATTTTGACGACTCCGGTATGACTCTGGAAGATCCCGATCAGCCGGGTAATTCCGCCTTCGGCCAACACTTCGTACAGCATGTCCGCTTCGCTGATACCGGACTGCGGCCGGGCAGCGGGTGCATTATTGATCATTACAGCCAAGGGCCTCAGCAGCTCCCCTTGCACCGGAAGCCCGGTCAATCCGGACAACTGCCCGGTGTTAGCCGGGTCGGTTGTCGGCGACGGCTCTATGGAAGCTGTTGGCACCGGAGACAGTGTAGGCGACGGGGACGGGGCAGGCAGATTCTCCGCGCTTGGTGTTCCGCAGGCGGAGAGCAGTAGTGCAGTAAGCATAAGACCGGATATGAGACGGGAAGAATAGCGGTTCATGGTCATAAACTTGTTGTTCCTCCTAAAAGTTTTGTGAGCTTTACTTCTTTGAAATCACTTCGTACAAAACCCGCTTCGCGTTTCCTCCATTTAATCATAGGCTAGCAGATTTGTCTTGCACACTGCCTTCTTCACCTGCAAAATAAAAAGGATACAGCCCGTTACCAGCTGTATCCTATGTTTATTGTATGAATTTGCCCTAGTCTACCATCCAGCAGTTCAGACTGAGCGTTCCGTATTGATACGCCTGAATCATCAGTTGTGCCCGCTTGCCTTCATCTGCGGTGCCCATAATATAGAAGAGCGGAACAAAATGTTCCCTTCCATAAGACGGAACCGCTTCGCGCACATGCGGTGCCTGCTTCTCGTACGCGAACAAAGACGGCAGATCCCATGCCGCAAGTCCCTTGGCAACCCACTCATCGAAATCGAGCGCCCATTGCTCGGGTGTGTCATCCTGCTTGAGCAGCCGCAGATTGTGGACTAATCCTCCGCTTCCGATCAGCAGTATTCCCTCATCACGCAGCGGAGCCAGCATGCGCCCGATAGTATACTGCTCCTCGGGAGAGCGCAAAGAATCGACAGATAAAGCCACTACCGGAATATCGGCCTGCGGGAACATCTTCTTCAGGATCACCCATACGCCATGATCAAGGCCGCGCCCCAGAACAGGCTGATGGGCGAGATTATTCTCCTTGAAGAGCTCGGAAATACGGTTGCTGAGTGCGGGATCACCCGGGGCAGGATAGGTCAGCGAATACATTTCTTCCGGAAATCCATAGAAATCGTGCTGCGTCTCATGCTGTGCGTCCACGGTAATTAGCTGCTCAGGGCTATCCCAATGCGCGGAGAAAACTACAATACCGCGGAGCTTCCCCAGATCCTGACCAAGCCGCTCCAGGAAACGGGTGTACTCATTATCCTCCAGAGCGAGGAGCGGAGAACCGTGCGCAATAAAAAATGCCGGTAATTTCATAGGGTGCCAACCTCCATAACCCAGTATATGGTGTGCCCCTTTATTTTACCGCTAAATCACAGTTATTGCTAATGCTACATATCACCTATATCATCCAGTTCTGCCATTCCTGCTGCAGATGCTCCTGCTGGTTCATCCACTCCCGGGTCCGTTTCAGCACCTGCTCCTGCGCCGGGCCTGAGGAAAAGGTATGGTCTCCCTGAAAAATGATCTCCTTGTCGCAGCGTCCCTCCGGCCGGGTCCAGAACAGCTTCTGATAAAGGAAGGCGTAATCAACCGGAATGACATCGTCGGAGGTTCCATGAATAACGAGCACATCTCCACTGAACTTGCCGGCCTCCTGAAAAGGCTGGAAAGCAGCCAGCGAGTTGAAATATACCGGAGTAAACGTATATCCGGCGTAATCGGACGACCCGCCCTTCACCGACCGGTCATAAGCTTCCCTTCCTACAATCTTTACGATATCATTGAAAGGATAGCCGACGGCAGACCACAGGACCAGATTCTTCACCCTCCGGTCGCGGACTCCGGTCAAGAGAGCTACGGCACCGCCTAGACTGTGTCCGATAAGCGTAACGCGCTGCGGATCCACATCTGCAGAACCGATCCCGTAATCAAGCACAGCCCGGGTCTGGGCAATCATGGATTCCATATCCTCGCTGCCGTAATTCCCGGTGCTCTCTCCGCATCCCGCATAATCAAAGCGGATCACCATATATCCGTCCTGCGCCAATTCACGGGCAGCCTTGACAAAGATCCGGTCAACGCCGATCCGGCTGCCTACAAAACCATGGCAAATAACCGCCAGAGGCACACGGTCCTTGCAGCGGCCGCTGCTCCCCTTTTCACGCGATGGATAATGTATGCTTGCTGTGAGCTCCTCCTGGTTATGCCGGATAATAATGTTCCGTTCCATGGCCTTATCCTCCTCTAAAAGTAAAGCTATTCCAAAGTATAATAATTCCGATTAACTTAGTGTGATTTGTATCTTTATTATACGGTTTACGTTATTATTGTCAACAAGAAGCCAGCGGAAATCATTAATGATCGAAAAGGCCCCTTCCGCTCCCAAAGGAACAAAAGAGGCCCTGCCCGCAAAACTCACTCAATCGTAGCTGTCGTAAAACATATCATGGGTTTCCCTTCTGCCTTCCCAATCCTCCAGGCCGTTATCCTGGTCCTGCCCCGCTGCGTCCCACAGGCTGAAGCCGTCGGAATTGCCCCAATCGCCCACTTCATTAGCCTGCGCAGGCGCGAAGCCGTCACCCATGAATTTGCCTGATTCTTCTTTTTTCTCATGCGCCATAACGCTGCCCGCCTTCCTATAAGCTGTATTTGGTGAAGCAACTTCAAACTTCATTATCAGTGTTCACTCTTCCAAAAGGATTATTCACGGGACAGGCAAAATGGATGTCCTTGCACACAACAGCCGCCCAACCGTATACTCTAGGTTATAGGCGATCCCGATCAAGACTACTGGAGGTTTACATCCATACTATGAAAGTCAAAGCTATGATTAAACAAAATAACGTTCTGCGCGAGCAGATGACACCCTCTAACCGCTCTTATATGGAGGATATGATTCTGGAGCTGCGGAGCAGCCGGGTAGAAGCTGTCCGCGCGGAGGAACTGCTGCTGGAAGCAGCAAACCTTATGCTGCGGGAACAGAGTAAAGGCAAAGATGCCAAGCAAATATTCGGAGAGCATCCGGGAGATTATTTCCGGGAGATCATAGACAGCATTCCTGAACGCCCTGTGCGCAGCCAGTGGAACTATTATTTGATGATATCCTGGGCATCTCTGACGAGTCTGTTCGCTGTACTCGCGATTGCCGGGCTCATCCTGTTATGGATCACCGGGTCAGCAGGCATATTCAGCCAGATCAGCCTGTTTACGATTCTCCTCGTAGGCGCAGGGTCCGTGGTTATCATTGAACTGCTTATGAAATGGCTGTCTTCCCTGTCCGAAAGCGATGCACCCAAACCTAAACCCTTTGATCTTAAAGGGCTGGGCGTCTATGTCGTTATCGTCATCATCGCCGTATTTGCCGGGACATTCCTCGAAAAATTGTTTCCGGTCATCTCCATCTCCCCCTGGGTGAGCCTGATTCTGTGTATGGGCGGAGGGCTTGGACTAAAACTTATATTCTTCAGATCATAGATTTCTTATTCTACTTCCGACCAAACAGGAGGAACTTCCATGAAGAAGCACATCATACTAACCGCGGTTATTGCTGCAGCACTGGGAATCCAGCCGGGCTTCGCTGCACCCGTGCAGGCGGAAGGCTCTGCCGCCGCATCTGCCGGAGCCTCCAAATCGGTGGTAACTGAAGCCGCCAAGAAGCAACATGCCGAGGCGGTCTATAAAACGACCTTGTCGCTGCTGAAATCTTCCAGCACGCTTCATCAGGGGATAAGCTACCTGAACAGCAATATTTACTCGGTCACCCCCTACCAGGCGGCATTAATGACCCTGAGGCTGGAGAATCTGCAAAAATCGCTGCTGCAATCCTGGGAGAGCAAATTCAGCAGCAACGAAATCCAGCGTAAACTCGCCTCCATCTACAAAGAGGGCAGCAGCATGGCCAAGCTTGCCGAGAGTACGGAGGATGCTGCCTTGCGCAGCCTGCTGAAGAGCGCCGGAGAGAGCGGCTACAAGCTGGAGAATGCGGAAGGGACTTTTTTTCCAATCATCGATTATTCAACCTACCGCAGATATAAAATGTATGTTACGGATGACATCCGCGATTATATTACGATTATGGCCATCGAATCGGAGCTGCCTTCATCCAAGGACAACGGCCTTGTGATTTCCTGGACCGATGTTGTTGCCCGGGCGCTGTCCCAGGAAGAGTTCACCCTGTCCTACCCCAAATCGAACCGGATCGCGGCAGTTAAGACGCTGTATTCCATGTATGTTGGCGATACTTTCTATGGCCAGAACAATACGCCGCTCTTCCACTATGACAATCTGGAGATGGATCTGGAAGCCCAGAAAGCCTATAGCAGCATACTGGCCAAACACAACGGCAGCAGTCAATTTCTCCAGAAGCTGGATGGCCTTATGAAGCTGTTGAAGGAGAATGGTTATAAGCTTGATGAAGGTGTCCAGCAGTATCTGAAGACAGAAGTCCCCCTCTCCTGAGCTATGCAAAAATGCCCGCCCCCTGCTGTTTCGGGGGCGGGCATTTTCTATAGATAACCGGTATACCGTGTTTCCCTGCTTAAATCAGCATATTAAACAGATTGGGATCCTTGTTGATCTCGGTATAATCAAGACCCTTCTGCTGCATCCGTTCGATCAGCGGAGCGTAGTCATCTGTGTTCAGAAGCTCGATGCCGACCAGCGCCGGGCCGTTCTCTTTGTCATTCTTCTTCGTATACTCGAACCGTGTAATATCATCGTTAGGCCCAAGCACCTCGGCCAGGAACTCACGCAATGCACCGGCCCGCTGCGGAAAGTTGACCATAAAGTAATGCTTCAGACCTTCATAAATCAATGACCGTTCTTTAATTTCCTGCATCCGGTCAATGTCATTATTGCCGCCGCTCACGATGCAGACCACCGTCTTGCCGCGGATTTGATCACGGTACTGATCAAGTGCAGCCATGGGCAGTGAGCCTGCCGGTTCAACGACAATAGCATTTTCGTTGTACAGCTCCAGAATCGTCGTGCATGCCTTGCCCTCCGGCACCTTAATAACGTCATCCAGATGCCGGGAGCAGATATCATAGGTAAGTCCGCCGACACGCTTCACGGCTGCGCCGTCCACAAACTTATTGATTTCTTCAAGGGTCACTACAGCCCCGTTGTTCATGGCTTCACTCATGGAAGCCGCACCAGTCGGCTCTACACCAATCACCTTGGTATTCGGGCTTACAGTCTTCACGTAGGTGGCTACACCCGCAGCCAGACCGCCCCCGCCAATGGTAACGAACATGAAGTCCGCCGGCTTGTCCAGACTTTCCATAATCTCCATGGCAACCGTCCCGTTGCCGGCGATAATACGTGGTTCATCGAAGGGATGGATCAGTGTCATCCCGTGATCAATACAAGCCTGCAAGGCTTCGTCATACGCATCATCGAAGGTATCCCCCTTTAGGATAACCTCAACATATTCACCGCCGAACTTCCGGACCTGTTTGATCTTCTGGTTGGGGGTGGTGGTTGGCATATAGATCTTGCCCTTAATGCCTAGTGCTTTGCAGGAATACGCCACGCCCTGCGCATGGTTTCCCGCGCTGGCACAGACGATTCCCTTGCTTCTATCCTCCGCAGACAAGCTGCGAATCATATTGTACGCGCCGCGAATCTTGAAAGAACGGACAATCTGCAAGTCCTCACGTTTCAAATACACATTGCAGCCGTATTTGGCCGACAACACCGCATCCAACTGCAGCGGTGTACGGACGATAACCTCCCGCAGCACATGGTGTGCCCGCACAATATCTTCCATTCCTACGATCCGGTTTTCGCCTTCTCTCATCAATTCCTCGCCTCACTGTCTCTATCTAATCTATTTGCTTCTTGTAACATACTCTTCCAAGGACATTTTATCAAGCATTGTCCTCTGTGGGCAACACATGAATACCTAGGTTCTTGTTGTTGTCCTTAATCGGGTTAAGTGTACGGATTTCACTATAGCCGTTTGTCGTCTTAAGTGTAGAACCTTAAGCTCAGGCGGCTGCCCGTTCTTGATCTTCTCTTCCTTATTTTTTCTTAGTTCCACAGGACTCCCCGCCTTCCATAAAATAGGGCCGACAATACTCTCTCTATGAATGTTCCCTTGTTTTCGACCTATTTCTAAAAATCCCTTTGTCCCTTTAACGTTTTACTACAGTTGTGAAAAAACTGTGTACATGTCACCGTATTTTCACAAAACAGCATAATAAAAACCACATTTTTATGTAAAAATGCGTAATTCGACCCTATTTATGCTGATATCATAGATATAATTGGTTTTTATGTCAGGATTTATATCAGTAAGAGATTAAATAGTGAGTGAAGAGGGAGGTGATCCGATAATATTCTTAAAGCTTAGCGCTGGGAGAGGATTGCAGTTGCGGCACCAGATGATACTTCGAAGATTGTGCAAACGATTTGCCGCAACCACGCAAGTTTGTATAACTTTTAACTATCAATCCTTCTGTGTTCAGACAAACCGGAGACGCAGGGAGTGGGTCGGCCAAAGCTCCTCGTTTACAGGTTCATTGTTGCTATGGAACGATTTCATGGCTGAACGCGTGTCAGAACTCCTGTTGTATTCATTTATAAGTTCGTCGAGCACCATTGATTGATGGAGCACGGCGGGATGGCCCAGAGTATATTGATTTTCCAACTTATTCAGCTTATACCGGGCTTGTTCAATGCGTTGTTTCAAACATTCCGCTTCCTTCACTCTTATCCCTCCTCATTTAAGTATTTTAGAAGAGTATTTCTTTTTCCAGTGAAAATTTTTTTCAGAGAATTCCCATAGAAACTAAAAAAACACAGCCTGAGCGGCTGTGTCCGGTATACATCATATGATGAACTATTGTTTCAGCATCCACTTGAGCAGGTCCGGCATGCTGGCCCATAAACGGGAGTGCATGATGACATATTCAATCGCTTCATTAGAATCTCCCAAGCCTACAAAATCCGGCAGGTTATGCGGCAGCCGCTTCACGCCCAGTAAATAATCCGGAACATGCTTGTTCACGCCACGCGCCACACGGTACAGCATCTTGAGCTGGGAAGTAATTCCGTTCTTCTTGTATTCAAGGACAATCCGGTCATAAGCAAACGCGGCCGCTGCATCGTCCTTGCCATATTTCTTCAGCACACGTTCTGCATCATTCAACCGGTTGGTGTACAAGTACGCAGCGGCCAGCAAATACCGCGCACCGGTATTGTCTTCCGGATTAAGCTCCATGATGCGTTCCAGCATCTGCGCCGCTTCTTCCGCGTTGCCACTGAACCAGCAAGACTCGGCATAGCTCTTGCAGACGCGGATGTATGGACGGGTTTCATGCAGGCCCCAGAAGTATCCTTTATTTTGGCTAAAATACAGCTCACCCAGCTCACGCTCACCCGCAGCAATTCCTGCTTTGAGGTAGGCACGCGCCTCCTGCTCATTCTCCGATTCCTCAGCCAGAATAAGATAAGCGTCGGAATTGTCCGGATACAATTCAAGTGCAGCTTCAGCCAGTTGAATCCGCCGTTTAGTAGAAGTGGCTGAAGCTGCCTGATACAGAAGAGCCTGTGCTTTCTCCTTAGGAGTACCCGGACCGTTCAGTACTAGCAGCTCGTCAGACTCGCCGCCCATACCGTATTCCTCCACGTAGTTAAGCATTTCCTTAACCTTGCGGGAAATCGTAGCCGCAGTAACCTCATATTTGGTTGCAAGTTCCGCCTGCGAAATCATAAAGCCGTACTCCTCGGACAGCAAATACTCGATCGCGGCACAGAAGGAGCCCATTTTCTTCACAGCAGGTTTAGTCTGGCGGGAGAAGCCGTTCCAAAGCACTAATGCTTCAAAAATCAGCTCCCGCTCGTACTGGTTCCTCATGCTTTCGATAAGCTGCATCGCCAGCTGCTCGTGGGCCGGATGCTCCCATTTCAGCTCGCGTGTTACCATCTTTTTCAGCTTGGTCAGGGTTAGCTTGCTCTCTGGGCGAAGGACAGGCTCCAAAGCCTCAGGGCTGATGACAGATTCAGTTACTGCAGCCTCACGTGCTGCCGCCTCCTCCGTTGTTACGAGCCGAAGTATGGATTCAACCGCTGAGGTTTCTTTACCAAGGCAGCATCTTTTATATTTTTTCCCGCTTCCACATGGGCACAAGTCATTTCTTCCAACCTTACTCAAAAATAATTCCCCCTTAAATCTGTGACTAGCCATACACATAAGCGCATCGCTACTTTTGCACTATAAGTATCATTTCCCGGCAAGACGTATTCTATATTACGGGAACTTCACGGGCACTCCAAAAACCTAATTTAAAAAAGGCCTTTCCATGAAAGGAAAGACCCTTTATCTGTATATATCCGCACATTTTCCCCCGTACGAATTGTATTATAGCACTTCTTCTATAACTTGTCAGTCCTTTTTTGGGACTAATAGCGTAAAAATTTGCTAGGCTGCAGTCCTTTATCCTCAGATGAGCGCCTTCATGGCGATGTCACTGCGGCTCTGCTTTCCCTGGAAAGATATTGTTTCTGCACTGGCATATGCGGCCGCACGGGCATCCGCAATACTCGCGCCCCTGCCGACAACACCAAGCACCCGTCCGCCATTCGTAACCCAGCTTCCATCTTCACCGCGTGCCGTTCCGGCATGGAAGATCAGCGCGTCCTGGCTGCTCTCCAGACCGGAGATAGGCACATCTTTAGGATAAGGACCCGGATAACCCTCCGAAGCCAGCACTACGCATACAGCCGCTTCATCGCTCCACTGAATCTCAATATCCGCCAGCCTGCCCTCAGTGACAGCCAGAAAAATCTCCAGCAGATCACTCTTCAGCCTAGGCAGTACGACCTGCGTCTCGGGATCGCCGAAGCGGGCATTGAACTCAATCGTTTTCAGCTTGCCATCCGGTGAAATCATCAGCCCGGCAAACAGTACGCCGCTAAAAGGGCGGCCTTCGGCCACCATGGCTTTGGCTGTTGGCTCGATGATTGTCTCCACCGCCTCGCGGATAATATCCTCAGCGATGTGCGGCAGAGGTGAATACGTGCCCATTCCGCCGGTGTTCGGTCCTTTGTCGCCGTCGAATATCGGCTTGTGATCCTGCGCCGCCGCCATTGGCCGCACTGTTTTACCGTCAACAAACGCAAGAATCGACATTTCCTGCCCGGCGAGAAATTCTTCGATGACTACCTGCGCACCGGCTTCCCCAAATACCTTGTCCACCATAATATCACGCAGCGCCTGCTCGGCTTCTTCACGCGAATAAGCTACGGTAACGCCTTTGCCCGCAGCCAGGCCGTCGGCCTTGATGACGATCGGCAGCTCCTGTCCGTGCAAATAAGCAAGCGCCGCTTCATAACCGCTGAACTTCTCATAAGCTGCTGTCGGAATGCTGTATTTGTGCAGCAGGTCCTTCATGAACGTTTTGCTGCCTTCGATTTCAGCTGCATTCTTGCGCGGGCCGAACACAGGAATATTCTGCGCTTCAAAGACATCAACGATACCTGCCGCGAGCGGATCATCCGGTCCGATAACTACAAGACCAACCTCACGCTCTTTGGCAAAAGCAGTCAGCCTGTCGAATTCGAACACGCCGATCGGCACACATTCGGCAAGCTGCGCGATCCCGGCATTGCCGGGTGCACAGTAGATTTTACCGGCCTTGGGGCTTTGGGATAGACTCCAGATGATCGCATGCTCCCGGCCCCCGCCGCCAACCACTAAAATATCCATATATACGAAATCCTCCCCGGGCTTCTAGTGTTTGAAATGGCGGACGCCGGTGAAGACCATGGCAATTCCATATTCATTCGCAACCTTGATGGATTCCTCATCCTTGATCGAGCCGCCCGGTTGAATGACTGCGGTAATTCCAGCCTTCGCAGCCATTTCCAGCGTATCGCCCATCGGGAAAAAGGCATCCGAAGCCAGTACAGCGCCCTTGGACTTCTCTCCGGCCTGTTCAATGGCAATTTTGGCCGCTCCGACACGGTTCATTTGTCCGGCACCTACACCAACAGTCATATCATCGGCCGCCAGTACAATCGCATTGGACTTCACATGCTTAACCACTTTCCAGCCGAACAGCAGCTGCTTGAGCTCTTCTTCGGTTGGCTTGCGGGTAGTGACCACTTGAAGCTCTTCCGGATTCACGGAGTGCACATCGCTCTCCTGCACCACCATACCGCCTTCAATGGAGGTAACGACAAAGTTGCTCTTGCGTGCAGAGGCCGTGCTTAAGCTGCCGATTTTGAGCAGGCGGATGTTCTTCTTCTTCGTAAGGATCTCCAGCGCTTCTTCTGTGAAGCCCGGTGCCAGTACGATCTCCAGGAAAATATCCTTCAGCAGGTTAGCGGTATCCGCATCAATAATACGGTTCGCAGCCACAATCCCGCCGAAAATGGAGGTTGGATCAGCATTGT
Organism: Paenibacillus sp. FSL L8-0470; assembly: GCF_038008625.1. NCBI lineage: Bacteria > Bacillati > Bacillota > Bacilli > Caryophanales > Paenibacillaceae > Paenibacillus > Paenibacillus sp. FSL L8-0470. Next base: position 703,063 of record NZ_JBBOZM010000001.1, on the reverse strand, counting down.
AGGCTTTTTGGTAAGCCTCGTATACACTTGCGCCTACGCCCACGCCGCATGGATTCATATGCTTAACGGCCACAACCGCCGGCTCTTCGAATTCTTTGACGATTTGCAGCGCCGCATTGGCATCGTTAATGTTGTTGTAGGACAGCTCTTTGCCGTGCAGCTGCTCAGCAGCCGTCAGCGTATCCTGCGCAGCGAGCGGCTTGCGGTAGAACGCCGCCTTCTGATGCGGGTTCTCCCCGTAACGCAGATCCTGAATCTTCTCGTAAGTCACCGTATAGCGCTCCGGCAGCGGTTCACCGGTCACATTAGCCAAATAATCGGCAATCAGGGCATCGTAAGCCGCCGTATGGCGGAACACTTTTGCCGCAAGACGTTTGCGGGTCTCAAGGGTCGTATCTCCGCCTGCGCGTACCTCATCAAGCACACCTGCATAATCGGCCGCGTCCACCACCACACTGACAAAAGCATGGTTCTTCGCCGCCGAACGCAGCATCGTCGGTCCGCCGATATCGATGTTCTCGATAGCTTCCTCGTACGATACATCCGGCTTGGCGATCGTCTCCGCGAACGGATACAGGTTCACCACGACCAGATCAATGTAGTCCAGCCCAAGCTCGGTCATCTGACGCGTATGCTCCTCGTTGTCACGAACAGCCAGCAGGCCGCTGTGTACGGCGGGATGCAGCGTTTTGACGCGTCCGTCCATAATTTCCGGGAACCCAGTGACATCGGAAATACCGATGACTGGTACACCTTCTTTAGCCAAAAGTGTGCTAGTGCCGCCTGTGGAGATGATTTCTACGCCCAATGCAGACAACTCGCGGCAAAAATCCACGATGCCCTGTTTATCCGATACGCTGACCAGCGCTCTTTTGATACTCACTTTGAATAGTCCTCCTCCGGATGATGCTCGATTAGTTGTGTTTGAATGGTTAACGAATAAACCAGCCTTGCCAAATCACTGAAATTTCAGCAGCTTACAGCATTCTTCCTAAGGTATAAATCAGGCATTCCATCACTCTCCGACACCCTTTGCCCGCTTGTGCAATATTTCCCGAGAAATATCGGAAGTGACCGCAGAGATTAACCTTTGTCGATAAAAAGCTCAGCGCACCGCGCAATCCGCCAGTATTTAACGCTATAGACGTTGCTACACAATGCTGTTCTAAAAATTTCTGCGGAATCGCAGCTCATGTCCATAGTATGCGACACAGGATGACTTCATTTATGGCAAGCTCCCTGTCCTTAGCAGCAATCGTGCCTATACTTCTATTTGGAAATTGTAGCTTTTCTTCCGTCCAGTCCAATTTTCCCGGCGGCAAAAGCAGATACTACCTCAGGGTAAAGCTCATACTCTACCTGATGAATTCGTCCGGCAAGGGTTTCCACTGTATCTTCGGCCTCTACGGCAACGCCGCGCTGGGCAATAACCGGTCCGGTGTCCATGCCCCCATCGACAAAATGCACCGTAACCCCCGTCAGCTTCACACCGTAGTCCAATGCCTGGCCGATGGCATCCTTGCCGGCAAAGGCTGGCAGCAGTGAAGGATGAATGTTGATAATCCGCCCGGCGTAAGGTGTAAGCAACACCGGAGTAATCAGCCGCATATATCCCGCCAGCACTACAAGCCCGATATCCCGGCGCTGCAGCTCGGCAACAATCTCCGCTTCATACAGCTCCCGGCTTGCGAATTCCTTCGGCCGCAGCAGGAGGGCAGGAATCCCCGCTTCCTCCGCACGCTGTGCCACTAGCGCTTCCGGCCTGTCAGATACCAGCAGCTCAATGCGGCCTCCGCCAAGCTTCCCTGCGTTCTGAGCCTGAACCAGCGCGGCAAAATTGCTGCCCTGCCCGGAGGCAAACACAGCGATCCGGCTGTACTGCATCACACTTCAGCTCCCGTAAAGGTAACCTTGCGTTCCCCTTCCGTTACCGTGCCGATCAGATAAGCCTCTTCTCCGCCTGCTTTCAGCAGTTCCAGCGCTTTTTCTCCGTCTTCTGCAGACACTACCAGCACCAGGCCTACGCCCATGTTGAAGGTAGTGAACATATCGCGGTTACTTACATTGCCTTTGCTCTGCAGCAAGCCGAAAATCGGCAAAATCGGCCAGGAGCCATAATTAATCTCCACATTCACATGATCCGGCAGTACGCGCGGAATGTTCTCGATGAACCCGCCTCCGGTAATATGCGCCATGCCTTTGACCGGCAGCTGTTCCAGCAGCGCGAGCAGCGGCTTCACATAAATCTTCGTCGGAGCCAGCAGCACATCCACCAGCGGAGCTCCAAGCTCAGGGACCACATCGTTCAGCGCATAGCCGTCTTCCTCAAGCAGAAGCTTGCGTACCAGTGAGAAGCCGTTGCTGTGCACACCGCTGGACGCGAGACCGATCACCGTATCTCCCGGTGCGATGTTCGCGCCCGTAACCAGCTTCGCTTTGTCGGCTACGCCAACTGTAAAGCCGGCGATATCATATTCGCCCGCCGAATACATCCCCGGCATCTCAGCCGTTTCGCCGCCGATGAGCGCGCAGCCTGCCTGGTGGCAGCCTTCCGCGATGCCGGCAACAATAGCCTCGATCTTCTCCGGCACAACCTTGTCGCAGGCGAGATAATCGAGGAAGAACAGCGGCTCTGCGCCCTGCACTACAATATCATTCACACACATGGCTACGGCATCGATGCCAATCGTGTCGTGGCGGCCGGCCGCGAAAGCGATTTTGAGCTTTGTACCCACGCCGTCAGTTCCCGATACGAGCACCGGTTCTTCATACTTGTCCTTATTGAGACCAAACAGCGCGCCGAATCCGCCCAGCTCCGTCATAACCTCCGGACGGTACGTGCGCTTTACATGCTTCTTCATGCGTTCAACGGCTTCATTGCCAGCCGCAATATCCACTCCGGCGTTTTTATAAGCTTCCGACACTTTTGGACACCTCATTATTAGTTAGTTTAGAGCGCGTTTCGGGGCGGCAGGGATTGGGTGTGTGGTTCTTGGACGCCATTGCGATGAATGTTTGGACTTCCGGTCGCTGTTATATATGGATTTCCTGATTTAAACCGCTCTTCGCGGTAGAAACCCAAATATATAAGCATCTGCTTTCGACGCGAGCTTTCCTGCGGAAAGCTTTCAGGCGAACGCTAACGCTCCTACAGTTCCAAAATTCCTCTCCATGGCTTCCGAACCACTCCGGGGCAAACCCAGCCGCAAGCCGCTGTACGCGCCTTGCACAGCAGCAGCAAGACCTCGGCGCTTGGCAAAGACAAGCGCCTCCTCAGCGAGAGAACCACCGATTTTGCGCAGCAAACAGGATGGGTTCTTGAGTACTTGATCTTGGCGCGCGGGGCAAAGCCGGGCGCGCCTTGAGCGAGAGAACCCCCGATTTTGCGCAGCAAACAGGATGGGTTCTTGAGCACTTGATCTTGGCGCGCGGGGCAAAGCCGGGCGCACCTTGAGCTCAAGAACCCCCGATTTTGCGCAGCAAACAGGGCGGGTTCTTGAGCCTTTGATCTTGGCGCCCGGGACAAAGCCGGGCGCGCCTTGAGCGAGAGAACCACCGATTTTGCGCAGCAAACAGGATGGGTTCTTGAGCCTTTGATCTTGGCGCGCGGGACAAAGCCGGGCGCGCCTTGAGCGAGAGAACCCCCGATTTTGCGCAGCAAACAGGATGGGTTCTTGAGCCCTTGGCCCGGCGAGGCAGCATGCCGCCAGGACGCGGAGCGCCGTAGAGCGTGTCCCGGCCGTGCGAGCACACAGGGACAAAGCGGGCACCCGCACCCCAGCCTTCTTAGCAAGTTAAAAGCAAACTCCTACCGCCAAACTTTCGGGTGGCCGGAGGGCAGAGCCCTTCGGAATCCCCCTTCGCAAGGGGGACTTAGGGGGATGGGCGTCAGCAACTGCACCCGTCCTTCTCTTCCCCGCCGAAATCCACCTGCGTCGGGTAATCGTTATCGAAGCAGGACAGGCATAAACCGCCTTTGTAATCATCGCTATTATAGCCGCCGATGGATTGGATCAGCCCTTCCGGTGAAAGGAAGGCCAGGGAATCGGCGTTGATCTCCTCGCACATTTCCTGAATACTCTTATAGGAGGCGATGAGTTCACGCCGGTCAGGTGTATCAATGCCGTAGAAGCAAGGGTTCTTAAATGGCGGCGAGGTAATCCGCACATGCACTTCAAGCGCCCCGGCCTCGCGCAGCAGGTTCACGATCCGGCGCGAGGTGGTGCCGCGTACGATGGAATCGTCGATCATGACGACGCGCTGTCCTTCAACGACCCGGCGCACCGCGCTCAGCTTCATCTTCACGCCTTGCTCACGAAGCTCCTGGCTCGGCTGGATGAACGTCCGGCCTGTGTATTTGTTCTTGATCAGTCCCAGCTCATAAGGGATACCTGTTTGCTCGGCAAAGCCGATGGCTGCGGAGATACTGGAATCCGGTACGCCGGTTACAATGTCCGCATCCACAAAAGCTTCAAGCGCCATCCGGCTGCCCATCCGCTTGCGGGCGGAGTGCAGGTTCGATCCGTTCAGGTCGCTGTCCGGCCGGGCAAAATAGATATATTCCATGGCACAAAGCGCCTTGCGCTTCGGCTCAGCGAAGCGGTCTTCCCGTAAGCCGTCCTTATCAAGCACGAGCAATTCACCCGGCTCAATATCACGCACCAGCTTGGCACCGATAACTTCCAGCGCACAGGACTCTGAAGCGAAGACATAGGCTTCACCGAGCTGGCCCATGACGAGCGGACGAAGTCCGTGCGGATCAGAAGCAACGATCAGCTTGTCGTTGGTCATCAGCAGGAAGGCGAAACCGCCGACCAGCTGCTGCAGGGCATCTTTGGTGGCTTCGACAAAATCCTTCTGCGAACGTGCGATCAGATGCGCCAGTACCTCGGTATCGCTTGTAGTCTGGAAAATAGAGCCGCCTTGCTCCAGCTGCTTGCGGATCAGCGGTTCGTTGACAATATTGCCGTTGGTGGCAATAGCCAGATCGCCATCACGGTATTTGAAGACAAGCGGCTGCGCATTGGTCAGCCGGCTGTCGCCGCTGGTGGAATAACGCACATGGCCGATGGACATGCCACCAACCAGTGAAGCAATTTTATCTTTATCGAATACTTCCTTGACGAGGCCCATGCCGCGGTGATAGTTGAAGTCGCGTCCGTTTGCCACGCAGATGCCCGCGCTTTCCTCTCCCCGGTGCTGCAGCGCATGCAGTCCATAATAAGACATGGAGGCGGCTTCCGGGTGTCCGAAGACCCCGAATACGCCGCATTCTTCTTTTAAAGTGTCAAAAATATCTCCCGATCCCGATCCTTCGTTGTAAAAATCGCCGGTCCACAGGATAGGAGCCGCCTGCTCTTTCCCGGTCTTTATTTCATAAGACATGGAATAGCATCCTCCCAAATGGTTTTTAGTTCCGTTACAGCTTCATCCAATGCAGCCGTACCGTCTAGGGCCAGGCGCAGTCTGTCCCCGCCGACGGTTCCGATGACTTCCACCGGCACGCCGTAAGCGGCAACTGCTGCTTTCAGCTCTTCCGCACGATCAGGAGCAGCGGTCAGTACGATACGGGATTGGCTCTCGCTGAACAAGGCCACGTCAGGACGCAGCCCGTTCGCGGACAACTCTACGTTAGCGCCAATACCGCCGCTGATGCAGCTCTCTGCCAGTGCAGCCGCAAGGCCGCCTTCGGAAAGGTCATGCGCCGAGCGGACCAGACCGCCGCGGATCGTGCCAAGCACAGCATCCAGCAGCTTTTGTTCAGTAGCCAAATCCAGTGCCGGCGGACGGCCTTCCGTCAGGCCATGTACAGCATATTGGAACTCACTGCCGCCAAGCTCAGCCTTGGTCACCCCAAGCAGCAGAATGGCGTCACCCTCTTGCTTAAAGGCTTGAGTGGTAATGTGATCGGTATCCTCCACGAGACCCACCATGCCGACAACCGGTGTCGGATAGATCGCTCCGGAGGCATTTTCGTTGTACAGGCTGACATTTCCGCCGATAACCGGCGTATCCAGCACACGGCAGGCTTCCGCCATGCCGTCTACCGCACGTTCCATCTGCCAGAAAATCTCCGGCTTCTCGGGACTGCCAAAGTTCAGGTTATCAGTAATCGCCAGCGGTTTAGCCCCGGAGCAGACAATGTTGCGGGCCGCTTCGCTGACGGCAATCCGGCCACCGACTTCAGGGTCCAGATAGACATAACGGCCATTGCAGTCCGTAGTCATTGCCAGGCCTTTGCGTGTGCCGTGGATCGTAACCACTGCCGCATCGGAACCGGGACGAACCGCTGTGCTGGTGCGAACCATATAGTCATATTGGTTGTATACCCATGCTTTGCTTGCTACGGTAGGGGAAGCGAGTACCGTGCGCAGCGCGCCGCCCAGATCGGTAACCTCGGCATAACGCAGAGTATCGACCGATGCATTCTCTTCATAATAAGCAGGAACTGCTGACGGTTTGTTGTAGATTGGACACTCATCTACTAGAGCCGTTACCGGCATATCGCCGACAACCTCACCGTGATGGAACAGCTTCAGGCGGCCGTCATCGGTTACCTTGCCCACTTTGCGGCAAATGACGCCCCAGCGGTCAAAAATCTCCTGTGCCTGCGCCTCATCCTTAGGCTCCACCACAAACAGCATCCGTTCCTGTGATTCCGACAGCATCATCTCGTAAGGTGTCATGCCTTCTTCACGCTGCGGTACCTGATCCAGATACAGCTCCAGGCCATTGCCCGCTTTGCTGGCCATTTCTGCGCTGGAGCAGGTCAGGCCTGCCGCGCCCATATCCTGAATGCCAAGCACGATGCCGCTGTCGATCAGCTCCAGGCAGGATTCCATCACCAGCTTCTCCATAAACGGATCCCCAACCTGCACCGCTGTCTTCTTGGCTTCCGACTCCTCGCTCAGCTCCACGGAGGCAAACGTCGCCCCGTGAATACCATCACGCCCTGTAGGCGGACCTACGTAGAATACGGGGTTGCCTACACCTTTGGCGACACCGCGCTGGATTTTATCGTGGTCGATCAACCCGACACACATCGCATTGACCAGCGGATTGCCGTCATAGCTGTTGTCGAACATGATTTCGCCGCCCACAGTCGGAATACCAATACAATTGCCGTAACCTGCGATACCGGATACGACATGCTCGAACAAATATTTTACCCGGTCGCTCTCTAGCTTCCCGAAACGCAGGGAGTTGAGCAGTGCTACCGGTCTAGCACCCATGGAAAAAATATCGCGGATAATCCCGCCCACACCTGTAGCCGCACCTTGATAGGGCTCTACCGCCGACGGATGGTTGTGGCTTTCGATTTTGAATACAACCGCCTGGTTGTCACCGATATCGACAATGCCGGCGCCTTCGCCCGGTCCCATCAGGACACGCGGCCCGCTTGTCGGGAACCGGCTAAGCAGCGGCTTTGAATTTTTGTAGGCGCAGTGCTCGGACCACATCACGCTGAACACACCGATTTCCGTATAGTTAGGCTTGCGGCCCATGAAGGATGTGATCAGTTCATATTCGCTGTCCGACACGCCGAATTGACTGTAGATTTTCTGCTCCGCGATTTGCTCTGCGGTCGGCTCCTTAGCGGATACTTGCTGCTTCATAACGATCCCTCCAGCTTTTGAGTATAGATGTAAACATCCGTTTGCCGTCTTCCGAGCCCAGCAGACTGTTCGCTGCACGTTCCGGGTGAGGCATCATGCCCACCACATTGCCCGCTACGTTGCTGACGCCTGCAATATGGGATACCGAACCGTTCGGATTGTCGCTATATGTGAATACGATCTGATTGTTTGCTTTGAGCGACGCCAAAGTCTCTTCATCACAGTAATAATTGCCTTCGCCATGCGCGATCGGGATGACAATCTCTTCATCCTTCGCATAATCAACAGTAAACGGGGTTGTGTTATTAACGACCTTAAGCACGGTATCATGACAGCGGAATTTCATCGACATGTTGCGGCGCAGCGCACCCGGCAGAAGTCCAGCTTCGGTCAGAATCTGGAACCCGTTGCAGATGCCAAGCACGAATTTTCCCTGCTCCGCAGCTTTGGCCACTTCAGCCATCACCGGAGCAAACCGGGAAATCGCGCCGCAGCGCAGATAGTCACCATAAGAGAAGCCGCCTGGTACTAGAATGCAGTCATACGCCGACAGGTCTGTCGCAGTATGCCACACATAATCCACGGGTTCGCCAAGGCTGTCTTCTACCGCCTTATAGCAGTCAATGTCGCAATTCGAGCCTGGAAAGACGAGTACAGCAAATTTCATGACTTTTAGTCCTCCAATTCGTATCGGTAATCCTCGATCACCGTGTTGGCCAGCAGCTTTTCGCACATTTCCTTGAGGCGTCCTTCCGCTTCGGCGCGGTTATCTGTATCGAGAGTAAGCTCCATATATTTGCCGATACGCAGACTTTCAACTTCCTGGAACCCTACCGAATGCAATGCTCCTTGCACGGCTACACCTTGGGGGTCGAGCACGCTTTTCTTGATGGTGACATAGACTGTCGCTTTTAACATACGCTTGTAGTTCCTCCTAAAATTTTATAGGCCTCAATGGGCAATCAACAAGAATTAACAAGAACTCGGTTGTACCTGTACTTACTATTGAGATAACTGCATTCTATACAGCTAAATTCCTTTTATTTCGGGCAAAATCCACTTTAGTTGCATTCCATACAGCTATATTTTGAAATAACCGCCGTTCCAGGCTTGTTCGCCTGATTTAGTTGTACCGGATACATTTAAAAGGCAGCCCGCGGCGATTTTGCTCAAAATAACTGCAGAGAGTGCAACTAGCGGATACATTACAGCAGGCCAAGTTAATAAACTATAAAGACTTGCCGGTTAGGCGATGATAGATGTCCAGATAACGGCGGCTCGTCTCTTCCACGACTTCAAGCGGCAGCGGGTCCGGCGTGCTGTTCTTGTCCCAGGAGGATGCGGCAAGATATGTCCGGACAGGCTCTTTGTCCATGCTGTCAATCTCAATATCCAGACTGTATTTATTTTTGGCCCAGAAGCGGGATGCATCAGGGGTGAAAATCTCGTCGATCAGAATCACTTTGCCGTCCAGCAGACCGAACTCAAACTTGCAGTCCGCAAGGATGATACCGTGCTCTTCACAGTACTCTTTGGCAAAAGCGAACAGCTTCAGGCTTTTCTCCTTCAGCTCAAGCGCCAGGTCGGCACCGATCAGCTCCTGCATCTGCTCAAAAGAGATATCCTCATCATGGCCTACATCATTTTTGGCCGCAGGGGTGAAGATCGGCTGGGCCAGTACAGCGTTTTTGCGCAGGCCTTTGGGCAGTTCGATTCCGTTAACTTTGCCGGTCTCCTGGTACTGCCGCCAGCCCCCCCCGGTGATGCAGCCGCGCACGACACATTCAATATCAATGCGCTCTGCTTTGCGGACAACCATGATCCGGTTCTTGAGCGCCTCTCTGTCGCGTGCGATATCTCCTAGCTGGTCCACATCAATATGCACGACATGGTTCTCCATCAGGTCCTTCGTCAAGCCAAACCAGAAAGCGCTGAGCCGGTTCAGCACATTGCCCTTCTCCGGCACCGCCGGATCAAGCACATAATCGAATGCAGAGATCCGGTCCGTAACGACAATCAGGGTCTGTTCACCCAAGTCATACAATTCGCGAACCTTTCCTTTATAGAGCAGCGGTGCATTTACGAGATCCACAGCCGTGGATACGGCAGGGTGTGTCATGACCTTTCCTCCCTTGTACAAATGATCTTGCATATATTAGATAAGCTCCAGCTTACGGAAGATAGTGTCGACATGCTTAAGGTGCCATGTAGGGTTGAACGCATCTTCAATCTCTTCCGGGCTAAGTACAGCGGTGATTTCAGGTGTGGCTTCGACGATGTCGCGGAACTGGGTTTGCTCTTCCCAAGCCTGCATCGCACGAGGCTGAACGGTATCGTAAGCCTGCTCGCGGCTGAAGCCCTTGTCGATCAGCTTGGTCAGGATACGGCCGGAGAACGGCACGCCGAAGGTCCGGTTCATATTGCGCTTCATATTTTCCGGGAACACGGTCAGGTTCTTCACGATGTTGCCGAAACGGTTCAGCATATAGTTGAGCAGCATGGTCGCATCCGGCAGGATAATCCGTTCCACCGAAGAGTGCGAGATGTCGCGTTCATGCCACAGCGGTACATTCTCATAAGCAGTAACCATATGACCGCGAATGACACGTGACAGGCCGGAAATATTCTCGCAGCCGATCGGATTGCGTTTATGCGGCATGGCGGAGGAGCCTTTTTGACCTTTGGCAAAAGCCTCTTCCACCTCGCGGATTTCACTCTTTTGCAGCGCGCGGATCTCGGTGGCGAACTTGTCCAGTGAAGTGGCGACCAGCGCCAGCGCAGCCATATATTCGGCATGGCGGTCACGCTGCAGGGTCTGCGTGGAGATCGGTGCCGGGCTGGTGCCCAGCTTGCGGCAGACGAACTCTTCCACGAACGGGTCGATGTTGGCATAAGTGCCGACCGCGCCGGAGATTTTACCGAACTGCACGCCGTTCGCGGCATGGCGGAAGCGCTCCAGGTTGCGTTTCATTTCCTCGTACCACAGCGCCATCTTGAGTCCAAAGGTCGTCGGCTCGGCGTGAACGCCATGTGTGCGTCCCATCATCGGCGTATCCTTGTAAGCTACCGCTTTATCCTTAAGAATTTCAATGAAGTTAATGATGTCCTGCTCCAGAATTTCGTTCGCCTGGCGCAGCAGGTAACCCAGCGCCGTATCGACAACATCCGTGGAGGTTAATCCGTAATGCACCCATTTGCGCTCCGCGCCAAGGCTTTCGGATACCGCACGGGTAAAGGCGATCACGTCATGGCGGGTTTCAAGCTCAATCTCGTTGATGCGTTCAATATCAAACTTGGCGTCCTTGCGCAGCTTAGCGGCGTCTTCCTGCGGAATAACTCCCAGCTCCGCCCAGGCTTCACACGCACATATTTCCACTTCGAGCCATGCATTGAATTTATTTTCTTCGGTCCAAATGGCCCGCATCTCAGGTCTGCTGTATCGTTCGATCATATCTTGTCAGTTCCTCCAAAGGTTAGTTTGCTCCACCCAGGACAGACCGTCTCCGGTGTCCTTGCAGAGCAGGTTGATATGGCCCATCTTGCGGCCGGTCTTGCTCTCAGTCTTGCCATATATATGAAGCTTGGGTGAAATCCCCAGCCGGTTTGCTGCTTCGTCCATCCCACTAATCTGCTCCATTGCCCCGTCCAGATGCTGCCCAAGCACATTCACCATGACTACAGGAGTCAAAAGCGAGGTATCTCCAAGCGGCAAGTTGCAGATCGCCCGGACATGCTGCTCGAACTGCGAGGTGACGCAGGCGTCCATCGTGTAATGCCCTGAATTATGCGGGCGCGGAGCCAGTTCATTGACGAACAATTCTCCGTCGTCTGTAACAAACATCTCTACCGCCAGCAGTCCGACGGCATTCAGTCCGGACACCAACTGCTCGGCAAGCTCGCAGGCTCTCCGCTGAATCTCTTCCGGCACACGGGCAGGCACAATCGACAGATGCAGGATGTTGTTCACATGAATATTCTCGGCAGGCGGAAAGCTCTTGACCTCACCGGATGCGCTGCGGGCAGCAATGACAGAGATTTCGCAGCTAAAAGCAACGAATTTCTCCAGCACCAGCTCCGGCATAACGTTTCCGGCTGAGGCTGCGGAATGGGTGGAGCTGTCTGTTCCGCCAGCTTGGGGCGCCTCCTGCGCTCCGCCAGCTTCCGGGGCGACCTGCCGGAAGGCTGCTTCCAGCTCTTCCGGCCGGCGGATGACGGCTTGTCCCTTGCCGTCATACCCCCCTGTGGCTGTCTTCAGCACACAGGGCAGGCCCAGGTCGGCGGCCGCGGCGTTCAGCTCCTCCAGGCTGCCGACCTTGCGGTACGGGGCAACGGGCACGCCTGCCGCCTCGATGGCCGCTTTCTCGCGCAGCCGGTGCTGCGTGGTGTACAGCAGCGCGCTGCCCTGGGGCACGTACGACTCTGCCGTCAGCAGCGCGGCCACGCCCGCATCGACGTTCTCGAACTCGTACGTGATCACGTCCGAGCGGTGCGCCAGCTCCCGCGCCGCTTCACGGTCGTTGTACGCCGCGTGTATCTGCGGCGTCACCTGCCCGCAGGGCGCATCCGGCGCCGGGTCCAGCGCCACGAAGCGGTAGCCCATGGCGCTGCCGGCCAGCGCCATCATCCGCCCGAGCTGGCCGCCGCCCAGCACGCCGATGGTTGCACCGGGGCGCAGCGTCCGGGGCCTGTCTCCACCCGGTGCGGCGAGTCCGTAGGACACCGCTGCCTCCTGGCCTTGAGCTTTCAGGTCATTCTCTTCGCCCCGCTGTCCAGCCTGTCCCTGCTGTGCCAGGACTTCCAGGCCATTCTCTTTGCCCCGCTGTCCAGCCTGTCCCTGCTGTGCCAGGACTTCCAGCCCATTCTCTCCGCCCCGCTGTCCAGCCTGTCCCTGCTGTGCCAGGACTTCCAGGCCATCCGCTGCTTCGCCCCGCGATTGTCTCCCATCCCGCATCGTGCTCACTTCCAAACCGTCCGGCTTCAGTTCTTCCGGTTTCATAAGGTGTCGCTGCTTTCCAGCACTTCGCGCTCTGTAGCTTCGCGCCGCTGCTGCACCCGGCTCTGTACCTCTGGCTCGAAAGCGCCGATGATCTGCGCCGCGAGCAGCCCTGCATTGACGGCCCCGGCCCGGCCAATGGCTACTGTCGCCACCGGAATGCCGCCCGGCATCTGCACAATGGAGAGCAGCGAGTCCAGGCCGTTAAGCGCCTTGGACTGCACCGGAACACCGATAACGGGCAATACCGTCTTCGCTGCCACCATTCCCGGCAGATGCGCCGCGCCGCCTGCTCCGGCGATAATAACGCGAAGTCCGCGGCCCGCCGCTTCCTCCGCATAACGGAACATCAGATCCGGTGTGCGGTGTGCGGAAATCACTTTTTTCTCATAAGGCACACTCAGCTCTTCCAGCACCGCACAGGTATGCTCCATCGTTTCCCAGTCGGATTTGCTGCCCATAATAACCCCAACTTGCACAGACATGACTCAACCTACCTTCCGTTCCCGATATAGATACTCTTATCTGCTTTAAGTTTGTCCCATTTCCCGCAAGTTTCCCATAATTCCGAAAAAAAAAGCCCGGATTCCAAACGCATTCTGCTGCGGGTGGACCCAGACTACTGCAGGAATCAGGAGGGACTACCCCATCTGTCTCCGCCTCGGCAGAGCATACAGGGACAAGCACATAGTGCACTGCCCAAATACCCCGGGGCGCTCTGATGGCCATTCTAGTCATCCTATTTCCTCGTAGTCCGGGAATTTACGGTTGCCGGGTAGAAACTTCCGGGCCTTATCCCCGGTTTTATACGAGCTCTTCATAGGTTCAGTTTAACAATGGCCTACACTTCATGTCAACTTAAACACGAACATTGTAAAATTTACACGTTAAATCGTTCGCTTTTTGCCAATTTCTAATTCCTGTTCTTGGCTAATTGGGCAGGGAAACTAAAGAAAAAGGGGGGAACACCTTTGTGCTCCTCCCAGAATAAAATCTATTATTTTACGACCAGTACCGGAATACGGGCGCTCTGCACCACATTATGGCTTACGCTGCCCAGAACAAATTCACGTATTCCGCCAAGACCGCGGCTGCCGATTACAATAACATCCACATCATGCTCCTTGGAATAATTCAAGATCACTTCTGCAGGAGATCCTTGCAGCAGCTCCACCGTAGCATTCAGTCCTTCCGCTTCAAGCCGGCTCTTCACTTCTTCTGTGGTCTGCACCGCCAGATCATAGTAATCTTTGTTTACAGAAGCTGGTAGAGGTGCAAGAGCTTCCCCAATAAAAAAGCGCGGGAATTCAAATGCGTGTACAACGTAAAGAGATGAACCCGGAGTTACCTTAGCCAGCTCGATCGCACGCTCCAATGCCTGATTGGATGCCTTGGAACCGTCATAGGCGAGCAAAATTTTTGAGAATAACATGTACGCCACCTCTTTTTCTGTTTTGTGTAGCCATAACGTAATTCAAAAAAGCTTACCTTAAAAAGTACCCATACAGCAGGATATTAAGCAGCAACAGCAGCGGAATTCCGATCCTGAAAGAAGTATGCCGCGTCTTGTGGCGCTTGCGGTACATGGCAGTCAGCACACCCAGCGCACCGCCCATAAATGCCAGCAGAAAAAGCGTCTTCTCAGGTACGCGTTCCCGCCTTGTTCGGGCCTTGTTCTTGTCCTCGGACATTACCACATACCCGATAATATTAATTAGTGCAAACCACAGCAACACACCCTTGACCATTCCTTCCGGCTCTCCTCCCTCTTATCCTATCTACTTCATATTATAGTACCCTTTCCGGCAAAAAACCAATAATCCTCACATTACCTGCCACGCATGCGCCCTTGTTTTCCTGTTATTTCGCGGGACCCGCCAGCATCCGTAATCCATACCCAGGATAATACGGCAGCAAGGGCTGCCGCGATCCCTCCCAGCCAGAATCCGCCGCTTAAGCCATAAGCAGAGCTCATCCACCCCGCCACAAATGGCCCTCCTGACATGCCAATCGCATACACCGCCTGATAGAAGCCCATCGCAGTTGCCCGTTTAAAGGGCGCCACTCCCGATACCGATTTGCCAAGCAGCAGCGGAAAAATAAGTCCCTGCATAAAGCCGTTCCCGATTTGTGTCGCACACAAGGCGGCAAGCGTCGGCATTGAAGGAATCAGCAGCGTGAACAGCGCGCTTCCGGCAAAACCCAGCAGCAGAGTCCCCCGGTCGCCAAGCAGCCTGCCAAATAGACGGGAACCATAGAGTGTCGCAATGGCATGGGGCAGCATAAATGCCAAAGTCAGCCAGCCTAAGCTCTCCTTGCTTGCACCGATGTCCAGCGCCTGGTTCGGAGTATAGCCGAACATTGTAATAAAGAGCACACAGTGCGCCAGCACGGATAACAGCGAGACTTTGACCAGCAGCGGCTCTTTAATTACCGCAGCAAGGTCTTTAAGCTGGATCGCATTCTCCCGCTTCTCCTGCTGCTGTTCCGGCAGACGCAGGGCGAGTACCAGAGCCGCTATCGCCACAAGCCCCCCGATAACAAACGGGGCATTCCAGCCCCAGTGCTCCACCATGTAGCCGCTGATCATCATGCTCATCAACTGGGCGATGACCGTAGTGAACTGCAGCATACCCATCGCTTTTCCCGCTTCCTCTTTCGGAAAATAGCCGGCAAACATCACCGAGTACACTACCCAGGCGGAGGCTGCTATTCCGGATACGGCACGAGCCGCCAGTGCCCAGCCCGGATGCGCTCCCGCCATAAACAGCAGGCAGCTTGCGCCGCTGGCGATCAGCCCCAGATAAATGAACGGCCGCCGCCGGTTCAAATAATCCGAGCCGATTCCGATCGGCAGCCGGAACAGAATCTGCATCAGACCGTATATCCCCAGAACTGAGCCGACCATAACATACGAAGCCCCGAGATGCTCCACATAGGGAGAGAGCACCGGAACATAAATATATGAAGAGAACCAGAACATAAAGACGATGACCAGGAAGTAGAAATGGCTGCTTTCCTTAGTCTTTGAACCTTCTACCGACTGGGCCCCGTTTTCTTTTGGCTTAGGCACTGTCACTTTACCACCCGCTTATTCTTTTTTTAGAGTTGCTCCTGCTCTTTTGCCGATCTTCTTAGTAAAACATATCTGTCTTTTGTTTGACAGCCCTAAAACGGAAAGTGATTTGGAACCTGTATCTCTCCAAGACTTCGGTGCATGCAGCACCCCAGTCGCCCTTCTTAACCTAAATAAGCCTGCCGGGGATTCCGGCAGACTTATTTAGGTTTCTTAATCTATAGTTTAAAAGTCCGCTCCACAGAGGTTATTACGGTTAATCCCCCTTCTGCTTGGCCTCCATTGCCGCTTTGAGCAGCTCACCCAGATTCGAGCCTACGCTTTCAGGTTTGCTGTACTGCTGCACCAGCTTCTGCTGCTCACGTTTATTGATATGCTTGTGGTCCTTGTCCATCGTCTCTGTTATTCCGCAGCCCAGACACTGCACATAGAGACCCGCCTTGCCTTCCTTAAGCTCCATTTTCTTATGGCACTGCGGACACCGGCGGTTCGAAAGCCGTTTCTCTCCGGCACGGGTATAGCCGCAGTCATCAGCAGGGCAGACCAGCAGCTTGCCCTTTTTGGTCTTCTTCTCCAGCATTCTTGTCCCGCATTCAGGACAATGGCTGCTGGAGACATTATGCGGCTTGTATTCTGCGCCGCTGCTCTTGACGCCGGATACGAGCTCCTGCGCCATACTGCGGATGCCTTGCAGAAAAGGCTCGGGCCGCCCTTGTCCGCGGGCAATCTTCTCCAGCTCGGCCTCCCAGCGCGCCGTCAGCTCCGGCGTGCGCAGCTGTGCCGAGACTAGTTCAATCAACTGCTTCCCTTTGCCTGTCGGGTGAAGAGAATTGCCTTGCCGCTCGATAGTATCCGAGCTGACCAGCTTCTCAATGATATCGGCCCGGGTTGCGGGTGTTCCGAGGCCATGCTTCTCCATCTGAGTCAGCAGCGAAGCCTCGTTATACCGTTTGGGCGGCTGTGTCCGCCCTGGACGGATCACACAGCGCAGTACCTTAACGGCCTCACCTTCACGCAGCTCCGGCAGCTTCACACTGCTTGCCGCAGGCTCATCGGCTGTATTGTCTTCTTCGTCGTCATTGCTCATATCACCGCCGTATACCTCACGCCAGCCTGCGTCCTTTACCGTGGTGCCTTTCACATGAAAGCTCTCGCCTTCCACGCTTACCGTGACGGCCACCGCGTCATAACGGGCCGGCGGATAGAACAGGCTGATAAAACGCCGCACGATCAGATCATAGAGCTTACGTTCTTCCGCACTAAGCAGATTTAAGAGCACTGTCTGCTCCGTAGGAATAATGGCATGGTGATCGCTCACCTTGCTGTCATCTACTATCCGCTTTGTAATGGGCAGCGGTTTACGCAGCAGCGGCCGTGCCAATGCCGCATAGGGTCCGACAGCGATGCTGTCCAGCCGCTCCTTTAACGTTCCCGTCATATCCGAGGTTAGATAACGGCTGTCCGTACGCGGATAAGTGACCAGCTTATGCTGCTCGTACAGACGCTGCAGCACACTGGATGTTTGTTTTGCCGAGAAGCCGAACTTGCGGTTGGCATCCCTCTGCAGCTCGGTGAGATCATACGCCAGTGGATGCGGCTCGCTTTTCTCGCTTTTTTGCACCTTGGCGATACGCCCGCTGCGGCCGGTAAGCTTGTCATTGAGCTTCGCTGTCTTCTCCTTGTCAAAAATCCGGCCATCCCCGCCCGGAGCACGCCAACCCGCCTGGAAATTCCCGAAATCTGCGGTCAACATCTCATACTCCTGGGAACGGAAGCCTGTAATTTCGTTCTCCCGGTCCATGATCATGCCGAGCGTGGGTGTCTGCACACGGCCTGCCGACAGCGGAGCACCGAACTTGCAGGTTAAAGCACGCGTAACGTTAAGACCAATCATCCAATCCGCCTCTGCGCGGCAGCGCGCCGATTCATACAGACGGTCAAAATCCCGGCCCGGACGCAGTGACGCAAATCCCTCTTTGATCGCCTTATCCGTCTGCGAAGAAATCCATAGACGCCGGAACGGCTTTTTCCAGCCGGCCATATTCATAATCCAGCGGGCCAGAAGCTCCCCTTCCCGCGCTGCATCCGTTGCAACGATCAGTTCGTCGATATCCTGGCGTTTCATCAGCTGCTGCACAGCCTTATACTGCTGGCTTGTCTCACGCAGCACCTTCAGTTTGGCCTTCTCCGGCAGAATCGGCAAATCCTCCAATGCCCAAGAAGCAAATTTATTGTTATAGTCTTCAGGCTCTGCCAGACCGACCAAATGCCCCAAAGCCCAGGTAACTACATATTTCGGACCTTCAATATAGCTCTTCTGTTTATTCCCGCAACCCAGCACCCGTGCAATCTCACGCGCAACCGACGGCTTTTCCGCCAATACCAATACCTTCATAATTCTCTCCCTTCCTTGCCAACAACTTATTATACCATGATACAAAAGACCGCAAATATCGTCAGGCTGAATTCTATCTCCACATTATACAATAGGCTGTATCCGTTATCCGAAAGGAGTCACAGCAAATGTCCAAGCAAGAAGTGTATAATGTCATACCAGTAGGTGTGGTTGCCGGGCAGCCTGATAATCTGCGTCTTGAGCTTAAACCTGAATTTCGCCCTGCCTTGAAAGGCCTGCAAAATTTCAGCCATTGCCAGATCCTTTGGTGGATTCATGAGTTTGCAGATGACCACTTCCGGCAAACCACACAGGTTCAGCCTCCATATGAGGCACCTGTAAGTGGAGTTTTTGCTTCCCGCTCTCCTGTCCGCCCCAATCCTTTAGGCCTTAGCGTAGCTGCCATAGTGTCTGTCGATATGGAATCGGGCATTGTGGAGGTTGCCGGACTGGATGCTTACCCTGGTACGCCAATTCTCGATATCAAGGCTTACTTTCCCAGTACGGACCGCGTCAAAGATGTCTCTGTCCCTGAATGGGCCGACGGCTGGGGAGACTGGGTAGCTGATTAATTATTGAGATAGCTGCTCAGCTTCAGTATTTTGCATTTTATTCCATTAATTCCTGAGGGGGTAGACATGAACAATTACCAGCTCATCGTCCAGGCTTTGGACCATATTGAAGCTGAACTGAAATCTCCATTGTCTGTCACTGCCCTCTCCAGGAGAACCGGCTATTCTCTGTATCATTTCATTCGTTTATTCCAGGCTATTACGGGGATAACACCAGGGGATTATATAGCCAGACGCAAAATTACCGAGGCTGCCAAGGATCTTAAACGATGGCCGGAGCGTTCTTTCCAGGACATTGCACTGGATTATCATTTTAACGACTACGAGACCTTCACCAGGGCCTTTAAAAGGTTGCTGCATACCACACCGACGCAGGTCCGCAATAAACGAAATAATCCTCTGCTTCCACTGCTGCACCGGCTTCACGAACAGGATCTGCTTCATTTGCCTGTAGTTCAAGGAACGCCTCCGCAGATCGTAAAGCTAGATGAAATTACTCTCAAGGGACCTATTGTGAACGTTATCGCTGACTATTCTGTAATCTCCGAAGCCTGGTCCCAGCTGTTCACCAGAGTGCCCAGCCTGCACGGCCGCAGGCTTCCCGAACGGTATTATCAAGTGGGCTACTGGGCTGACGATTTTGAAAACAGCGGGGCTTCCTATATATGTGCTTGCGAGCTTTACCCTCAGCCAGAGATATCGGGCCGTCATCAATATGCCGTAACTCAAACCGCTTATCGCCATTCCGCCTCTGAACAAGCGCAACTATCGGCAGATTTTCCTGTTTATACCTTGCCTGCAGCCACCTATTTAAAGTTCATACATAAAGGGTTGTCGAAGGATGTCTCTTATACCTACAAATATATTTATGAGACTTGGCTTCCAAAAAGTGAATACCGGCTTTCCCTGCCTTACGAATTCGAATATTATGGCGAGCAATATCTGGGCCCGGATGACAAAGATTCAATAAGCGAGATTTATGTTCCCTTGGAACTGCTATAACACAAATGTCCGTATCTGCTAAGCAGACACGGACATTTGTATAGGGGGGTCTAAGTATCGGATAGTTCCCCCTCATGTATAATTCCTATATGTATTTCCGTTAATGTACTTCTTCACCAAGTTCCAGACAAGCTGCAAATGATATGACCTGCTCCAGCTTTCCCTGAACAAATGCACCTTCACTTGTTAGCAGTGACCGCACAATCATCAGTTCATCCCCATACTTTGCCTCCTGTACATAAGTAATCCGGAACCGCTTCAGTTCCTTCAAACCCCATTCTTCCAGAGACAAAACATCGCAGCATAAATCACCATAACGTGCATTGTTCAAATGATTATTGCTGTCCAGACCACTATATCTGACCTGATACCGGTAAGCTTGTTCCATGGAGATGTCCTGAGGAATGGTTACCTTATCTGGAATACTGCCGACCGAATCACCTTCATAATGCAGTACTGATATGGGAAGAGCAGATGGCCGCAGCAGCTTACGCTTCTCCGTATCCACAAGCGCCCAGATTGAACGCGCCACAGCTACCTCTGTATGATCCTTATCATAAATACGGTAGTCACGCTGCCACATGGCTCCCTTGGTCCCTTTACTCCATGTGTGCACTGTCAACTCATCATTCAGCCGGGGGATGCGTTGAAACTCCAGATCAAGAGTGATCATCATCCAGCCCATCCCTGCCTCCAGCATCTGTTCAAGACTGAGGCCAAGTGCACTTACCGCTGAGTCAGCCGTACGCTGCATCATCTCCAGAATAAAAGACAGCTTAGCCTGGGAACGGTAATCCGTATCGCTGGCTTGAACTACAAATCTTTCTATCCACACAAGATTGTCTGTATTATCCACTGGAATATCCCCTTTGCTTGCAAAGCTCCTTATTATCAACATTAAAAGTCACATATATCCACAAATACTCAATACTATCCACATTAATTGGGGAGTACTTTTGATTCGCTGTATGTTTCATGATTCTTATCCACATGTGGACAAGTTTTTCTTCTGTTCACTTTATCCCCTATCCTATCCACATTCAATAGCCAGCAGTTAAATCTTAACGCAAAAGGCAACAAAAAAGCCACTGTTGAGAAACTCAACAATGGCTTTGTGTGCTTGGCGGCGTCCTACTCTCCCAGGACCCTTCGGTCCAAGTACCATCGGCGCTGGAGGGCTTAACGGTCGTGTTCGGGATGGGTACGCGTGGAACCCCTCCGCTATCGCCACCAAACGGGCATTTACAGCGTAAATGCTTCAGGAACCTTAATTCCTGAAAACTGAATCCGAAACGAATCTGCGTCTTAATTTGTTGGATAAGCCCTCGACCGATTAGTATTGGTCAGCTCCATGCATTGCTGCACTTCCACCTCCAACCTATCTACCTCGTCGTCTTCAAGGGGTCTTACTAATTGGGAAATCTCATCTTGAGGGGGGCTTCACGCTTAGATGCTTTCAGCGCTTATCCCGTCCGTACGTAGCTACTCAGCCATGCTCCTGGCGGAACAACTGATGCACCAGCGGTACGTCCATCCCGGTCCTCTCGTACTAAGGACAGCTCCTCTCAAATTTCCTGCGCCCACGACAGATAGGGACCGAACTGTCTCACGACGTTCTGAACCCAGCTCGCGTACCGCTTTAATGGGCGAACAGCCCAACCCTTGGGACCTACTTCAGCCCCAGGATGCGATGAGCCGACATCGAGGTGCCAAACCTCCCCGTCGATGTGGACTCTTGGGGGAGATAAGCCTGTTATCCCCAGGGTAGCTTTTATCCGTTGAGCGATGGCCCTTCCATGCGGTACCACCGGATCACTAAGTCCGACTTTCGTCCCTGCTCGACTTGTAGGTCTCGCAGTCAAGCTCCCTTATGCCTTTGCACTCTTCGAATGATTTCCAACCATTCTGAGGGAACCTTTGAACGCCTCCGTTACTCTTTAGGAGGCGACCGCCCCAGTCAAACTGCCCGCCTGACACGGTCCCCGTACCCGATTAGGGCACCAGGTTAGAACCTAGATACGATCAGGGTGGTATCCCAACGGCGCCTCCGCAGAAGCTTGCGCTCCTGCCTCTACGGCTCCCACCTATCCTGTACAGATCGTACCCAAATTCAATATCAAGCTGCAGTAAAGCTCCATGGGGTCTTTCCGTCTTGTCGCGGGTAACCTGCATCTTCACAGGTATTAAAATTTCACCGGATCTCTCGTTGAGACAGCGCCCAAGTCGTTACGCCATTCGTGCGGGTCAGAATTTACCTGACAAGGAATTTCGCTACCTTAGGACCGTTATAGTTACGGCCGCCGTTTACTGGGGCTTCGGTTCACAGCTTCGGATTACTCCTAACCGCTCCCCTTAACCTTCCAGCACCGGGCAGGCGTCAGCCCGTATACTTCGCCTTGCGGCTTCGCACAGACCTGTGTTTTTGCTAAACAGTCGCTTGGGCCTTTTCACTGCGGCCCCCTCGGGCTATTCACCCTACCGAGGCACCCCTTCTCCCGAAGTTACGGGGTCATTTTGCCGAGTTCCTTAACGAGAGTTCTTCCGCGCGCCTTAGAATTCTCTTCTCGCCTACCTGTGTCGGTTTGCGGTACGGGCACCTTCTCCTGGCTAGAGGCTTTTCTTGGCAGTGTGAGATCATGACCTTCGCTACTGTAATTTTCGCTCCCCATCACAGCCCAGCCTTAACGATGTGCGGATTTGCCTACACACCAGCCTCACTGCTTAGACGGACATCCATCAGTCCGCGTCACTACCCTCCTGCGTCACCCCATCGCTCATAGCGGATTACGGTGGTACAGTAATTTCAAACTGTTGTCCTTCGACTACGCCTTTCGGCCTCGCCTTAGGTCCCGACTTACCCTGAGCGGACGAGCCTTCCTCAGGAAACCTTGGGCTTTCGGCGGATCAGATTCTCACTGATCTTTTCGTTACTCATACCGGCATTCTCACTTGTATGCTGTCCAGCGCTCCTTACGGTACACCTTCAACCCACATACAACGCTCCCCTACCCCAGATGCAAAGCATCTAGCCATAGCTTCGGTGGTGTGTTTAGCCCCGTTACATTTTCGGCGCAGAGTCACTCGACCAGTGAGCTATTACGCACTCTTTCAATGGTGGCTGCTTCTAAGCCAACATCCTGGTTGTCTGTGCAACTCCACATCCTTTCCCACTTAACACACACTTGGGGACCTTAGCTGATGGTCTGGGCTGTTTCCCTTTTGACAATGGATCTTAGCACTCACTGTCTGACTCCCGGCAAGAAGTTAATGGCATTCGGAGTTTGACTGAGCTTGGTAACCCTTGCGGGCCCCGCACCCAATCAGTGCTCTACCTCCACCACTCCATTCACCGAGGCTAGCCCTAAAGCTATTTCGGGGAGAACCAGCTATCTCCGAGTTCGATTGGAAT